>CAVYUS010000009.1:0-113948 GCA_963771775.1 uncultured Actinomycetota bacterium | reverse complement strand
GTCCGCTCTCACCAAGAAGCGCGTCGTGACCGGCGTCGGTGACGAGGCCGAGGTGCACCCGTCGGTGGAGCGGAACCTCCAGATCCTTGCTGGGCCAACGGTTTTGCTGGACACCATCGCGTCTATCGGCGCCAAGAGCTCGCACAGTGTCCACGCGGTCAACGGGCTGTTGGGTGCCTCGCTTTTCGCATTGGGTGACGGCGCGGTCGAGCTGTCGATGTTCGCATCGGTCGACCTGGGCAAGGAACTGATCCGCGCGGTGCCGCAGGCAGACCCGGTCGGCGTGAGTCTCGAGTCGCGGCTCGGCGGTGGCGAGGAAGCGGAACCACTCCGCGGCCGGTTGCCGTTGGCCGCGTTGCAGGAGATGGGTGCGGCGCGGCTCTTCCGCGCTGCCGACCCGGACGCACCGGCTGCCGTGCTGGCTGCGCTGAACCTCTCCGGCGACGAAGCGTCGCTGGCCGAGAACGTCGCCACCAAGACGGACGGTGCACTGCGCTGCCTCGTCGTCGGTGGCAACGGAACGTCCCAGGTCAATTGGGTGCACACGGCAGGCGGCTGGAGCGCTCTCGAT
Organism: uncultured Actinomycetota bacterium; assembly: GCA_963771775.1. Lineage (GTDB taxonomy): Bacteria > Actinomycetota > Actinomycetes > Mycobacteriales > Pseudonocardiaceae > Lentzea. The sequence goes on along the minus strand of CAVYUS010000009.1, from coordinate 113,377 downwards.
CCCGAGCCGGACGGGTCGGGCCGTCGGATGGTGCGGATCCAGCCGGCTCAGCGTGAGGACCTGGGCACCTGGGTGGCGCCCGCGGTGGCGGGAGCACTGGCATGACCATCTCGAACATCGAGGTCGAGGGCGGCGCGGGCGGCTTCGAGGCCAAGTACGAGGATCTGGCCGCCATGGGCGACTTCACCGGTGAGGTCGCCGAGGACACCCTCAAGATCGCGGCCGCCGGACACAAGTTCCTGGTCGAGCCGGACGTGCTGGCTTCCTCGCTGCTCAACCCCGGCGGTGTGGTCAAGTTCGAGGCGGCGATGGCCGTCGCGCTCGACGGGCCGAACGGGCTCACCGTCACCTCCGCGGGCATAGGGCTGCGCGGTGAGGCACTGAAGGCCACCCGGATCGCCTACGAGATGGCCGACGAGCTGGCGGCGAAGGGCCTGGACGCCAGCCGGTGGTTCGCCGGTCTGGCGGTGGCGGCCAACCCGGTCGGCGCCGCGCTGATCGGAGGCGGCGCGATCGCCGCCGACGTGTACGCGAACTACGGCGGCGACTGGCAGAAGTGGCTGGTCGACCATCCCGGCGCGGTCGACACGTTGATCGGCATGTCACCGGGCATGCTCAGCGCGCTCGGCATCCCGGTCGACCTCGCCACCACGCTGGACCTGCTGGGTGCGACCTACCCGGACGGCGAGGCCGTCACCACGAGAGTCGGCGAAGCGCACCATTACGGCGCACCGGACAACCTCCAGGACCTGATGGACGGTCTGGCGAAGCGAAACGCCGGAACAGACGCAGGCGACCCTGGGCCGAGCAACATCGACGTCAAGATCATCAAGGATATCAACGGCAACGTGACGGGCTACGTCGTCGACGTCCCCGGCACGAAGAACTGGAACGCGCCCTGGAATTCGCAGAGCGCGAACGACACAGGTGTCAACGTGGACGCGATGGCGGGCAACAACACCGTGCTGCAGCAAGGCATCCAGGACGCGTTGCGCAAGGCGGGCGCGCTTGACAGCCCCGCTCCGGTGATGCTCGTCGGCCACAGCCAGGGCGGGATCGTGGCGGCTCAGGCGACGAGCGGCCTAATTGCGAACGGGTACAACGTGACGCACGTGGTCACGGCAGGTTCACCGGTCGGCCGCATCGATGTTCCGTCCAACGTTCAGATGCTGTCACTGGAGAACCGCAACGACATTGTTCCGCACCTGGATGCCGGCGATAATCCGGGTAGTCCGAACCGCACGACCGTCACCTTTGAAAATCAGACGGGCACGGTCAGTGGGAACCACTCGATCGAAAAGAACTACACGGCGGCGGCGGGGCTGCTCGACAACGGCTCCGACCCTTCTGTCAACCGGTTCAAGGAAAGCGCCAGCGTGTTCTTCGGTGGCGATGACACCAACTCTGTGACCCAGAACTATCAGGTCGCGAGGGAGGGCGTGAATGATCATCCGTAAGGTATTGGCTGTGGTTTCCCTCGTTTTTCTGCTGGCCGGGTGCAATATCACCGACCAGTACTACGAGGAGGTCGAAGCGGTCGGCAAGCAGATCGTGGCGGACTGGCAGGAACTGCCGGAGGTTCAGGCTGCCAGCTATGAGTACAAGCACGGGCTGGACCAGGGGCAGCTGCTCTTCACGTACGCGACCGTGCCGGCGGCGTCTGTCGCCTCTGTGGCCGAGCAGCTGGAGGAAATCGCTCGGCGCGATTACTGGCGCGGTACTTGGTGGAATGTATCGTTGGACGTCAGGATCTTCTCCGAAGCAAACCCTCCAGTGGAGGGAAAGTGGAATGAGGACAAGGTCGTGTACAGCAAGAAGATCGAATTCGACGATCCGGCCGCAATGGAAAAGAAGTACGGCCCCCGCCCCGTCAAGAAATGAGCACGCGATGACGCCCGACCAATGGCTCGCCGACTTCGAGGCGAAGACGGCCGAGCTGCAGCGCAACGCCGCCGCCTTCCGACGCAACCTCGAATCCGCCGGCACCACTGTGACGACCGAGGACAAGTCCGTCACCGTCACGGTCGCCTCGAACGGCGCGCTGCTCGACCTCAAGATCGAGGGCAACACCGAGCTGGCGACCAAGATCCTCGCTCTCACGAGGACCGCACGCGAGCAGGCCGCGACGAACGTGCTCGACGAGTTCCGCCAGGTCGCCGGCAGCCACGCGAACGAGCTGGACGCCGACGTGTCGGTACCCGGACCGCCGGAGCAGAGGCCTGCGGCGAAACCACAGCGCGAGGACGACGACTTCAGCGAGAAGACGGTCTACCGCAAGGAAAGCTGGTGACCGTGCGGGCTCTTCGCTCATCTCTTGCGATCGCCGTTGTGCTGTTGGTTTCAGCGTGTTTCGGGCGCAGTGACAGCGAGATCGCGCAGCAACGGAAAGCATTGGAAGACGTGCTGGCCCAGGCGCCGCTGCCGGCGGGCAGTTCGGCGGACCGGGCCAACGCGACCTATGACAAGGGTTGTCAGGGCTTCGCCGAATGTGCGGACGCGGGCGACAAGCAACCGGTGTACCAGGTGCCGATCATGGGTGCCCCGGCTGACCTGACCGGCGCGTGCCGCTATTTCGCGGAGGGACTGCGGGGATCCGGATTCACGTTGGTGTCGGCGTGGCGCGGGAACAAGATCACCTCCGCTACTCACCCGGACCTGTCGAAGTACCCGGAGACGAACCAGGGCTCCGGCCTTCGGCAGCGGTGGATCGACGTCGACGCGGTCGCGTGCGAGACCGGGAAGCTCACCAGCGCCGTGGTGGTGAAGGAGGACGGCTCCCCGCTGAACCCGTCGGCCTATCTGGAGCTGGTGCTGACGAACCGCGAAGGCGTTGTCGGGCCCTACTACGAGGTCACGCACAAGGTTCCGCCACGGCTTCCGGTGCGGAACGCTCCGCTGACCGAGTCCGAACTGGTTCACCTTCGCGGCGTGCTCGACCGTCAGTTCGTGCTGGCCGCCGAACCAGCGGTGGACGGCATCCGGGTGCAGGGGCGGCACACGGCGTGGGCAGCCGAGTGGGACGTTCCTGCTCCGGTGAGCGCACTGCGGTTCAGGTACCGGTGTGCGACGAGCGACGAGCTCGAGATCGAGGTGCAGGACATCACACCGGCCAAGGCGGAGAAGCGGACCGAGAAACGCGCCTTCGACTGCACCGGTGACGAGGCGACCGCCGACTTTCCCGATCCGCCGGACAAGGTCAAAGTCCGCACAAAGGTGCACGAACGGCCGTCAACGCCCACCGCCGTGCCTTCGGATGAGTTCGGCCAGTTCATCGTCGAGTTCGTGCCGGTCAGCTAGAAGATCACCGTTTGGTTGCCGTGCACCAGCACGCGGTCCTCCAGGTGCCACCGCAGCCCGCGCGCCAGCACGACCTTCTCGATGTCCCGCCCTTTGCGCACCATGTCGGCGATGGAGTCGCCGTGCTGCACCCGCAGCACGTCCTGCTCGATGATCGGCCCCGCGTCCAGATCGGCCGTCACGTAGTGGCAGGTGGCGCCGACCAGCTTCACGCCGCGCCGGTGGGCCTGGTGGTACGGCCGGGCGCCGATGAACGACGGCAGGAAGCTGTGGTGGATGTTGATCGTGCGGCCGGTCCAGGCCGCGCACAGTTCCGGCGGCAGGATCTGCATGAAGCGGGCCAGCACCACGGCGTGCGGGTCGTGCTTCTCGACCAGGAGGCGCAGCTGGGCGAACGCGGCCTGCTTGCCCTCGGGGTCGTTCGCGGGAAACGGCACGTGGTGGAACGGGATGCCGTGCGCGCGCGTGATGTCGCCGAGTTCGGGGTGGTTGCCGATGACGGCGGACACCTCGACCTCCAGTTCGCCGGTCGCGACGCGTGCCAGCAGGTCGTACAGGCAGTGGCCCTCGCGGGACACCAGGATCACCACGCGCTTGAGGGAGCCCGTGTCGGTCACCGTCCACGTCGACTGCGCGCCCAGGGACTGGGCCACCTCGGCGAAGCGGGTGCGCAGCTCTTCCACGTCGAACGGCAGGGAGTCCGCACGGACCTCCTGGCGCGTGAAGAACCAGCCCGTCTCCGGGTCGGTGTGGTACGCGGCCTCGACGATCCAGCCGCCGTGCTCCGCGAGGAACGACGAGATCCTCGCGATGATGCCGGTGCGGTCCGGGCAGCCGAAGGTGATCACATAGCGACGTTCAGGCGATGACACGCCGCAAAAGTACTCACGGCCTGCGCAGGCCGTCCAACAGTTCCCGGTTGCCGGACACGATCGCGTGGCTCGGTCGGCCCCACACGGCGCGATAGAGGGCGTCTGCCGTGCCTGCCACGGTGGTGTCCTCGTCCACGGCGGAGTCGCGCACCGGACCAACGACGACTGGCTCGCCCGGCGTCAGGAGCAGCTCCCAGGTGCGGCCCGCGTCGGCGGCGTGGAACAGGATCGTGCCGCTCGCGTCCATGGGCGCCCGCGACACCGCGCGCGGCATGATCCGGTTGAAGTACTCGTCGATGCCGTCGGCGGCGAACTCCGGCGACCACAGCAGCGACGGCACGTCACCGAGGGCGTGCAGGGCGTCGAGGTGGTGGATCGCGGTCTCGTGGGCCTGGCGCTGGGCCCAGAACGCGGCCACGTTCTCGCCGTTGAACGTCCACGCGGGAGTGTCCGGGGCCAGCGTGTGCAGGCGGTCCAGCAGGATCGCCAGCCGCTCGTCCCACCACGTGAGCAGCTCGTCCCAGTCGGAGGGACCGTCGGCCGTCGGTTGCTCGTCCGGCCGCGGCGGCGTGTCGGACGGCGGCGTCACCAACGCCTTGCCCGCCCAGGAATGCACCCGAGCCATGTGCGCGACCAGGTCGTGCACCGTCCACTTGGGACACGTCGGCACCGGGGCGTCCGGGCCTGCCTGCACCGCGGCGGCCCGCATCGCGCCAGCCTGCTTCTCGATCTCCGAGACGAAGTCCACGACTCCACCCTAGGGTGCGACGGCGGCCCATTCGAGCGAGATTTCCCCGAGCCGCCAACGACGGCGGTCGTCCACCACCGGCCAGCCGCGCGAAGCCAGCAGCCGCGCCGACTCCACCCACCGGGCGCGCGGCCCGAACGGCGCGAAGGGGGCGGCGGTCGCCCAGCACGCGTCCAGCTCCGCCAGCAGCGCGTGCACGCGCTCGCCCGGCACGTTCTTGTGGATCAGCGCCTTGGGCAGGCGCTCGGCGAGGTCGGAAGGCACCTCGATGCCGGACGGCTTGCAGGCCAGCGTGAACCTCAACGGCCCATCCGCCGACAGCGTCACCCACGTGCACCGGCGACCGATCTCGTCGCAGGTGCCCTCGACGATCAACCCGCCGGGAGCCATCCGCGACAGCATCGTGTCCCACGCCTCGAACGCCTGCTCCTCGGTGTACTGGCGCAGCACGTTGAACGCGCGCAACAACACCGGCCGCGCACCGGCCAGCTCGAAGCCACCGCGCCGGAAGTCCAGCAACGGTGGAGCAGCGACGGCTTTGCCTGCTTCGACCCGTTCAGCGTCGATCTCCAGCCCGAGCACGCGCACGTCGGGGCGCACGGTCCGCAGGCGGGCGGCCATCTCGACGGTGGTGATCGGCGTCGCGCCGTACCCGAGGTCGACCACCAGCGGGTCGGCGGCGGAGCGCAGGAAGTCGCCCAGGGTTCCGGTCATCCACCGGTCGACGCGGCGCAGGCGGTTCGGGTTGGTCGTGCCGCGCGTCGGAACGCCGAGGGCGCGGGCCCGGCCGGCCGCTAGGCGCGGTTTGCGAGCCATTGCGAGGTGAACTCGCTCTCCTTGTCCAGCAGCAGGACGACCTGCTCGGCGATCACCTTCTCGAGCTTGCCGCCCATCAGCGGGATGCTGACCTTGGCCTCCCCCGTGAGGGTGACTTTCGAGCCGGAACCGTTGTCCGTGATGGTGAACGCGCCGTCCAGCCGGCCGGGCACGCCGTGCAGCGTGACCTCGACCGTGCCGGCACCGGCGGCCCAGGTCTCCACGCGCTTGATCACGAGGTCGCCACCGAGCAGCGACTTCGCGATCGAGGGCAGGTGCTCGGCAGGCACACCCTGCTTGAGCTCGTACGACGTGCTCTCACCCGTTGCGGAGAACGACACGAGCTCGGCGTTCGTGCCGCCGATCGCGGCCAGCCGGTCCCGCAGATAGGTCTCGTCGACCATCGCGCCGAAGACCTTCTCCGCCGAATGGGGTGACGTGGTGTGGTGCTCGATGCGGCGTGCCATGTCGCGGAGGCTACCGTTGACGCCTGTGACCACCACGCAGTCCGTACCTCTGGCCGAGCGCACCACGCTCCGACTCGGTGGACCGGCCGCGCGGTTCGTCCACGCCACGACCGCAGCTGAACTGGTCGAAGCCGTGCGAACAGCCGACGCCGCCACCGACGAGAAAGTCCTCGTGCTCGGCGGCGGATCGAACCTCGTGATCTCCGACGGCGGCTTCGACGGCACCGTCGTGCACGTCGCCACCAAGGGTTTCCGGCTCGACCCGCTGGGCGGCGGCATCGTCCAGTTCACCGTCGAGGCGGGCGAGGAGTGGGACGCGGTCGTCGCCGAAGCGGTCGCGCAGGGGCTGGGCGGCCTCGAATGCCTCTCCGGCATCCCCGGCCTCAACGGCGCCACGCCGGTGCAGAACGTCGGCGCGTACGGCGTCGAGATCTCCCAGGTGCTGCAGTCGGTCGACCTGCTGGACCGCCGCAGCGGCAAGGTGCACCAGGTGCCCGCCGCCAAGCTCGGCCTCGACTACCGCACCAGTGTGCTGAAGGGCACGGACAACGCGGTCGTGCTGCGCACCAGGTTCTCGCTGACCGCCGGCGGCATGTCCGCGCCGATCCGCTACGCCGAGCTGGCGCGCGTTCTCGGTGTGGCGCAAGGTGATCGTGTGCCCGCCGACGAGGCCCGCAAGGCCGTGCTGGAGCTGCGCCGCGGCAAGGGCATGGTGCTCGACCCGGCGGACCACGACACGTGGAGCGCCGGCTCGTTCTTCACCAACCCGATCATCGACGACTCGACCTTCACGAGCGTGCTGATCAGGATCGCCGAACGTCTCGGCGCCGACGTGAACGTGCCGGTCTACCCGGCCGGGCAGGGCTTCCGGAAGCTCTCCGCCGCGTGGCTGATCGAACGCGCCGGGTTCCGCCGGGGCCACCACGGTGCAGGCGGCCGGGTGGCGCTGTCCGGCAAGCACACGCTGGCCCTCACGAATCGCGGCGGCGCCTCCACCGAGGACCTGCTCGACCTGGCGCGCGAGGTGCGCGACGGAGTGCGGGCGGCGTTCGGCGTCGAGCTGCACCCGGAGCCCGTCTTCGTAGGCGTTCAGCTGTAAGTCCGTTCGGGTGACTCCATGTGACCAACCGCCTACTAGGCGTGTTTCATGGAGGTAGGCGGGGAACGGAGGTCGCCATGAGCTACCTCGACGAGAGCGCGCTCGCGGTCATCAGGCCGATCAAGCGCATGGTGGAGGACGAGTTCCTCAAGCGGCCGGGCGTGATCGGCGTCGACATCGGCGAGAAGTACATCGGTGGCTGTCCCACGGGCCGTGCCGCGATCGTGGTCTACGTGTGCGCCAAGGGGCCTCTGCACGCGCAGCAGATCCCGGCGGAGGTCGGCGGCGTGCCCACCGACGTCGTGGCGGAGTCGATCGTGCTGCACCGCGCGCGGGTGTCGCCCACTGAGCAGCACCTTGTGGCGGAACGGCATCCGGTGCTGCGCGGTGGCATCAGCATCGGTCCGGCGCGGTCGATCCGGGTCGTACCGCCGGAGGTGCCGGTCGCCGGCGAGTACGTGATCGCCGGCACGCTGGGCGCGTTCGCGGTGACCCGTGACGAGGCCAGGAAAGTCCTGGGGCTCACCACGTTCCACGTCGGCTGCGTCGACGACTCCTGGTCGGTGGGTGACGAGTTCCTGCATCCGTCCAGAGTGGACGGTGGCCTGGTCGGCGCCGACCTGGTGGCGGTGCTGGACCGCGCGGCACTGGCCGGTTCGGTGGCCGCGGCGGGGCTGCGGATGGGCAACCGGCCGTTTCGCGCGGAGGTGCTCGACATCGGCGCGCTCACCGGGACGGCACCGGCCAAGATCGGCTCCACCGTGCGCAAACGCGGCCGCACAACGGGTCTGACCCACGGCATGGTCACGTCGTCGGACGCGACGCTGCGGCTGGACTTCGGCGACGGACTCGGCGTCCGGACCCTGCGCGACCAGATCCGCGTGCGTTCGTCCGGACGCTTCGGAGACCACGGGGACTCCGGTGCGGTGCTCGTGGACGCCGACAACCGCGTCGTGGGCCTGTACGTCGCCGGATCGGGCTCAACAGGATCTTTCCTGGCAGGGTTCGCGAACCCCATTGAGCCCGTCCTGCGTCAACTGGACGTGGAACTGCTCATTCCCGGTGTACCCGAGTCGCGGAAACCTGAGCACGAGGCCTGAGCACGATCGTGTCCAGGTTCACGTGCGACGGCCGGGTGACCGCGAACGAGATCACGTCCGCCACGTCGTCGGCGGTCAGCGGCGTGAGGCCCTGGTAGACCTTGGCCGCGCGCTCGGTGTCCCCGCCGAACCGGTTCGCCGAGAACTCGGTCTCGACCATGCCCGGCTGGATCTCGGTGATCCGCACCGGCTGGCCGAGCAGCTCGCCCCTGAGCGTGCGGTGCAGGGCCGACTGGGCGTGCTTGGCGCTCGTGTACCCCGAGCCGTTGTCGTAGGCCTCGAACGCCGCGACGGACGTCACGGACACGATGTGGCCGTCGCCGGACGCGATCAGCTTCGGGATGAACGCCTTGGTCACCTGCAGGGTGCCGAGGACGTTCGCCTCCCACATCCACCGCCACTCCTCCGGATCACCGTCGGCGACGGTCGAGAGGCCGCGCGCACCACCCGCGTTGTTCACGAGGACGTTCGCCTGGGGTACCCGGTCGGCGAAGGCGGCGACGGAGTCGGCGTCCGTGACGTCCAGCTCGATGGCCGTCCCGTCGATCTCCTTCGCGATAACGTGGAGAAGGTCCAGACGACGTGCACCGAGGACGACGTGGAAGCCCTCGGCGGCCAACCGCCTAGCGGTGGCCTCGCCGATTCCCGCGCTTGCTCCGGTCACTACTGCGACAGGTCGATTCACGACCTCGATCGTAGGCGGCCGAACGGCGTGTGACCGACGTCACTCGCACCCTTCGGTCGTGCTGGACGTCCTGCTTGGTGGGAGGTCGAAACCGTGAAGAGAACACTTGCCGCGCTGGTCGCCGGTCTGACGCTGCTGACCGGCTGCTCGAGTGTCGAGGCGGGGTCACCGAAGGCGGACAGCTCGTTGCCGGCCGCGAAGGTCACCCTGTCCCCGGTCGACGGCACCAAGGACGTGCAGGTCACGACCCCGGTGCAGGTCACCGTGGTCGACGGCAAGCTCGAGTCCGTGGCGCTGAAGTCGCCAGAGGGCAAAGACGTCAAGGGCACGCTGACCGAGGACAAGTCGGGCTGGACCACCGCCGAGCCGCTGGGCTACGGCAAGAGCTACTCGTTCTCGGGCAAGGCCGTCGGCACCGACGGCAAGCCGGTCGAGCTCAAGGGCTCGTTCACGACCGTGGCGCCGGGTTCGCAGACCCGTGCGACGTTGTGGCCGAGTGACAACCAGACGGTCGGCGTCGCGGCGCCGATCATGGTCAAGTTCGAGGCCCCGGTCGAGGACAAGGCCACCGTGGAGAAGGCGCTGAAGGTCACCAACTCGGCGAACGTCCAGGGTTCCTGGGCCTGGCTGAGCGCGCAGGAAGTGCACTACCGGCCGGAGAAGTACTGGCCGGCGAACACGCACATCAAGATCGAGGCCAAGCTCTACGGCGTGAACTACGGCGGCGGTGCGTTCGGCAAGGCCGACGTGACCAGCGAGTTCGACATCGGCCGCAACCAGGTCGTGAAGATCGACAACCCGACGCACCAACTCGTGGTGCTGCGCGACGGCCAGCAGGTCGCCTCGTACCCGGCGTCGTTCGGCAAGGACGCCGACCCCGAGCTGACCACGCCGAACGGCACGTTCGTGGTCATGGCGAAGAACGACACGTTCTCGTTCGACAACCCGCGCTACGGCTACACGAACGTCGTGAAGAAGTGGGCCGTCCGGTTCTCGAACCACGGCGAGTTCATCCACGAGAACAACGACAACGCGGGCAACATCGGCAAGAACAACACCTCGCACGGCTGCGCGAACCTGCTGGAAGCCGACGCGAAGGCGTACTACGACTCGGCCCTGGTCGGCGACCCGGTCGAGGTGACCGGCTCGATCACGACGCTGCCGGCGCAGTTCGACTGGTACGACTGGCAGATCCCGTGGGCCCAGTGGAAGGAAAAGTCCGCCGTGAAGTAGGCGGACCTGAGCTCACGCGGGGGCCCCGCGTTTCCCAGGAGGAAACGCGGGGCCCCGCTTTTCGTTCGGGCCAGCGGGAATGCGGCCCCCGACCAGGTCGTTCGTACTTGTGTGCATCTGACACACGTGACGGCGGCCGGCGGGGGACGACTGGCCGTCCGTGCGGCAGGACCAGCAGCCGCGCCACCGGTGGTCTTGATCCACGGTTGGGCGCAGACCGGCGCCGTCTGGGATCTTCCCGATTTCCGCACGTACGCCGTTGACCTGCGCGGACACGGCGAATCCGACGACTTCGGCGACTACCGCGATTCCGCGCAGTGGGCCGCGGACCTCCAAGCCGTGCTCGACCACACCGGGCCCGCGACCGTCGTCGCGTGGTCCTACGGCGGGCTCGTGCTCGCCGACTACCTGCGTTTCCACGGCACCGCGAAGATCAACGCGCTGGTGCTGGTGGCGGCCATCACCGAGATCGGCCGCGGTCGCCAGGGAGGCGAGACCGGGCCCGTGATGCGCGCCGCGCTGCCCGCCGCGATCACCGACGACGAGGTCCTGGTGAAGTTCTGCCGGGCCATGGCACCCGCACTGCCTGATGAGACCGTTGACAAGCTCACAGCCTCAGCGACGTCCGTGAGCCATAAAGTGCGAGGTGAGCTGTTCCGCAGGGATGTGGGCAGCGCTGATGTGCTGAAGGCCGTCGACGTGCCGGCCTTGGTCGTGCACGGAACTCAAGACGAGGTGGTCGCTCCTGCCGCCGCCGAGTACTCCGCCGCCCTGATCCCCGGAGCCGAGTTGAGCTGGTATCCCGACACCGCCCACGCGCCCTTCCTGGAGCGGCCCGCGCGGTTCACCGCCGACCTGGTGCGGGTGACCGGATGAAGCGCCCGATGAAGCGAGTCGCGGTGCTCTCGGTCCACACGTCGCCGCTCGAGCAGCCGGGTACCGGTGACGCGGGCGGGATGAACGTCTACATCGTGCAGACGGCCACGCGGATGGCCCAGCGGGGCGTGGAGGTGGAGATCTTCACCCGTGCCACGTCCTCGGAGCTGGCACCGGTCGCCGAGCTGGCGCCCGGCGTGCGCGTCCGGCACGTCGCGGCGGGGCCGTTCGAGGGCCTGGGCAAGGAGGAACTGCCTGGCCAGCTCTGTGCGTTCACGGCGGGTGTCCTGCGCGCCGAGGCACGGCACGAGCCCGGCTACTACGACGCGATCCACTCGCACTACTGGCTGTCCGGCCAGGTCGGATGGCTCGCGCGGGAACGGTGGGGCGTGCCGCTCGTGCACACCGCGCACACGCTGGCCAAGGTCAAGAACCTGGCGCTGGCCGAAGGGGACACGCCGGAGCCGCGGATGCGGGTGATCGGCGAGGAGCAGGTCGTCGCCGAGTCGGACCGGCTCGTGGCGAACACCGACATCGAGGCCAGCGAGCTGATCAAGCTCTACGACGCGGACGCCGCCAAGGTCGCCGTCGTGCCGCCCGGGGTGGACCTCGACCGGTTCACGCCCGGCGACCAGGCGAAGGCGCGGCACTGGTTCGGCATCGCGCAGGACGCGATCGTGCTGGCGTTCGTCGGCCGGATCCAGCCGCTGAAGGCGCCGGACGTGCTGTTGCGCGCCGCCGCCGAGATGCTGGTCCGCGATCCGGGACTGCGGTCGCGGCTCGTGGTGCTGATCGTCGGCGGACCTTCGGGTTCCGGCACCGAGCGGCCGAAGGCCCTGGAGGAGCTGGCCGGGCAGCTGGGGATCACGGACGTCGTGCGGTTCCTGCCGCCGCAGCCGGGACCGACGCTGGCCGAGGTCTACCGGGCCGCCGACCTGGTGGCGGTGCCCAGTTACAACGAGTCGTTCGGGCTGGTCGCGCTGGAGGCCCAGGCGTGCGGGACGCCGGTGGTCGCGGCGGCGGTCGGCGGGTTGCCGGTGGCGGTCAACGACGGGATGTCCGGGGTGCTCGTGGACGGGCACGAGCCGGGTGCCTGGGCCGCGGCGATCGGCGGTGTGGCGTTGCCCCGCAGGGAGCACCTGGCGAGCAACGCGGTCGGGCATGCGCGACGCTTCTCGTGGGACCGCACGACTGATGCCCTGCTGGCGGGGTACCAGGAGGCGGCCGACGTGTTCCGCCGGGAGGTTTTCGCTTGAGCGACGCAAGTGTCGATGTTGTGATCAAGTCCTTTTTGGACGAACGGGAGCTGAAGTACGACCGCCGGGAGCCCGGCCGGTTCTTCGTGACGTTGCCGGGCACCAAGAAGCTGCAGACCAACTGCTGGCTGGTCGAGACGACGCACGCGCTGCTGGTCGAGGCGTTCGTGTGCCGGCGTCCGGACCAGTCGTTCGAGGACGTCTACCGGTTCCTGCTGCGCCGCAACGCCCGCCTCTACGGCGTGCACTACACGATCGACGGCGAGGGTGACATCTACCTGGTCGGACGGGTCGGGAAGCACGCCGTGACGCCGGACGAGCTGGACCGCGTGCTCGGGCAGGTGCTGGAGGCGGCGGACGGGGACTTCAACCCGCTGCTGGAGATCGGGTTCGCCGACGCGATCCGGCGGGAGTGGGCGTGGCGGGTGTCGCGCGGCGAGTCGCTCGCGAACCTGCAGGCCTTCCAACATCTCGTTTCGGACTAGGCGGCAACCGCAACCCTGCCCCGCAACGTCCGATGAGCATGGGTAGACCAGCGCTGTGGGTGGGAGTCGCGTTGCTGGCCCTGGTTTCCACGGGGTGCGGCAGCAACAATTCGGGCGGGGCGAGCTTCGACGCCGCGTCACCGGAGGCGGCGCAGAACAAGGTGGCGCCGCAGCAGAAGCCGGGGCAGGAGAACGCTCCTGCGGCCGTGCAGCCGGTGCAGGAGCAGGAACGGCAGTTGGTGCGCACCGCCACGGTCGACCTGCGCAGTGACGACGTGCGCAAGGCCGTCGGGCAGGTGAAGGACCGGGCGCAGGGCGTCGGCGGGTTCGCCGGGCAGGAGAACACGACCTCGAGCTACGGGTCGGTGACCGTGCGTGTGCCGTCCAAAGAACTGGACAACCTCGTGAAAGGCCTGGACAAGCAGGTCGGCGAGGTCACTCGCAGCGAGGTGCGCAGCGAGGACGTCACCGACCAGCTGGTCGACGTCGAGGCCCGCATCGCGACGCAGAAGGCCAGCGTGGACCGGCTGCGGGTGCTGTTCGAGCGGGCCGGGACGACCACCGAGATCGCGCAGATCGAGGGTGAGCTGACCAAGCGTCAGAGCGAGCTCGAGTCGATGCAGCGGCGCAGCGCGTCGTTGCAGGGCAAGGTCGCGATGGCGACGCTGACCGTGCAGGTCAGCACCACTCCGATCGCGCCGCCGAAGGAGCAGAAGGCGGGGTTCGGCGGGTCGTTCCTGGCCGGGTGGGACGCGCTCGTGACGGTGTTCCGATGGATCACCGTGGCGGTCGGCGGCCTGCTGCCGTTCGTGCTGGTGCTGGGTGTCCCCGCGGCCGTGGTGATCTACGTGCTGCGTCGCCGGAAGCGTGTCACTCGAATGAATGAGGCAGCGTGATCACTCTCTACTGAGAGTTGCCCTTTGTAAGCGCGGAACGGCTCGGGAGAGAGGGGGAGTCGCATCGAGCCGTCCCGCGTCAAAGGTCCCCGCTGTAGTGGATCCGTGGACGGGGGGAGCCTGCGGATCCCTAGCGGGCCACGCGATTCGACGGGGGAAGACGAACCGCGCCTGCGCCGTCCGCTGGTCGAGTAAGCGTGGGAGCCGACTCGCGGAGGCGGTATCAACTTCTCAGATACATCCTTGCGTTCACAAGTGCTTGCATTACTCCATTCGAGTGTATTTAGACGAGCTAAGTAACGCATCTGTAGCGATCATGTGTTCTTGACCTGCTCAGTGGGCTGGATCACGATGACCCCACAGGCTGGGTGTTCAGCGAGTGAATGAGGTCGCCGCATGGTCTTTCGCAGTCCGTACCCCGATGTCGAGATCCCTGACGTGTCGCTGCACCAGCTGTTGTTCGGCGACATCGCCGACCGGGCGGACCGCGTTGCGCTGATCGACGGCATGTCCGGTGCATCGCTGACGTACGCGCAGCTCGCGGGTGCCATCGACCGCATGGCGGCCGCGCTGGCCGCGCGGGGCATCGGCAAGGGCGACGTGGTCGGCATCCTCAGCCCGAACACGCCGTACTACGCCGTCGTCTTCCACGGCATCCTGCGCGCGGGTGCCACCGCGACCACGATCAACGCCCTCTACACGCCCGACGAGGTCGCGCACCAGCTGCACGACGCGGGCGCGAAGATGCTGTTCACGGTCTCCGTGCTGCTGCCGAACGCCGCTCCCGGTGCCGCGAAGGCCGGCGTGACCGACGTCGTGGTGCTCGACGGCGCCGAGGGCTACCCGTCGTTGCCCGAGCTGCTGGCGAACGACCACCCGGTGCCCGAGGTCGAGATCAACCCGGCCGAGGACGTCGCGGTGCTGCCGTACTCGTCCGGCACGACCGCGTTGCCCAAGGGCGTGATGCTGACGCACCGCAACCTGGTCGCGAACATCGCGCAGTGCCAGCCGATCCTGAGCGGCGTCGGCCCGCACACCCGGATCCTCGCCGTGCTGCCGTTCTTCCACATCTACGGCATGCAGGTGCTGATGAACAACGGCCTGTACATCGGCGGTGTCGTCGTGACGCTGCCGAAGTTCGAACTGCCGGAGTTCCTGCGGGTGATCGCCGAGCACAAGACGGACCGCGTCTACATCGCCCCGCCGGTGGCGGTGGCGCTGGCCAAGCACCCGATCATCGACAACTACGACCTCTCCCCGATGAAGATGCTCTTCTCCGGCGCCGCGCCGCTGGACGAGGACCTCGCCGACGCGGTGAAGAAGCGCATCGGCTGCAAGGTCTCGCAGGGCTACGGCATGACCGAGATGTCACCGGTCAGCCACGCCATCCCGGACGGCCGCGAGGACATCTCGATCGGCACGGTCGGCGTGATCCTCCCGAACCTGGAGTGCCGCCTGGTCGACCCCGCCACCGGGCAGGACGTCGGCGCGGGTGAGCGCGGCGAGCTGTGGTGCAAGGGCCCGAACATCATGAAGGGCTACCTGAACAACCCCGAGGCCACCGCCGCCACCATCGACGACGAGGGCTGGCTGCACACCGGCGACGTGGCGGTGATCGACGCCGAGGGCATCGTCTCGATCGTCGACCGGGTCAAGGAACTGATCAAGTACAAGGGCTACCAGGTCCCGCCGGCCGAGCTCGAAGCCGTGCTGCTGACCCACGAGGAGATCGCCGACGCGGCGGTCATCGGCGTGCGTGACGCGGACGGCGAGGAGGTCCCGAAGGCCTTCGTGGTCCGGCAGGCCGGGTCGTCCCTCGACGCCGACGCGATCATGGCGTTCGTGGCCGGGCAGGTGGCCCCGCACAAGAAGGTCCGCGTGGTCGAGTTCATCGAGGCGATCCCGAAGTCGGCCGCGGGCAAGATCCTGCGTAAGGACCTCAGGGCCCGCGAACAGGCCTGAGATGCGGCGTTCGGGAGGCCTCGGCAGGATGGCGCCGAGGCCTCCCGGCGTTCTTGGGTGAAAGTGGGCGGTGTGGACGACGAACTGGCGGAGCTGCGGGTGCGTGCCGCGGCCGGTGACGGTGACGCTGTCGATCAGTTGGTGGAACTCGCCGGTGAGCGCGGCGACTTCGACGAGCTGCGCCGGCTCGCTGATGGTGGTTCTTCCGACGCCGTGGACGTGCTCGTGGAGCTGGCGGCGGAGCGCGGTGATCTCGTCGAACTGCGCCGCCTCGCCGAGGCCGGCAGCAGCGATGCGGAGGACGTGCTGGCCGAACTGGCCGAGTAGTCAGGCCGTCAGCAGCGTTGCCTTCAGCCCGTTCGTGAGCCAGGCCCGGTAGCGGCCGGCCGGCCCAGCAGCTGGTGGACGTGCGGCGACAGCATCGTCGTCTGCACGTCCGCAGCACATGCTCGCCCTCGAACGCTTGGCTTCCGCACTCATCGAGCGCAGCCTAGGGACCGTGTCCCATGGCGTGGATCACGGTGACCGGCCGGGGTACGGCAGGAGGGTCGGCATGGCAGGCTAGCGGCCATGTCTGTCGGAACCTTGGTGCTGCTCCGCCACGGCGAGAGCACGTGGAATGCGGAGAACCTGTTCACCGGCTGGGTGGACGTTCCCCTGTCGGAGAAGGGCGAGCGGGAGGCCCGCCGCGGTGGCCAGCTGCTGCGCGAAGCGGGCGTGCTGCCGGAGATCCTGCACACGTCGCTGATGCGCCGGGCGATCATGACCGCCAACCTGGCGCTCGACGCCGCCGACCGGCACTGGATCCCGGTCCGCCGCGACTGGCGCCTCAACGAGCGCCACTACGGCGCGTTGCAGGGCAAGAACAAGAAGCAGACGCTCGAGCAGTACGGCGAGGAGCAGTTCATGCTCTGGCGCCGGTCCTACGACACCCCGCCGCCGCCCATCGAGCCGGGCAGCGAGTTCAGCCAGGACACCGACCCGCGCTACGCGGACCTCGGCCCCGACCTGCCGCTGACCGAGTGCCTGCTGGACGTCGTCAAGCGGATGATCCCGTACTGGGAGTCGAGCATCGTGCCGGACCTGCGCACCGGTAAGACGGTCCTCGTGGCCGCGCACGGCAACTCGCTGCGCGCGCTCGTGAAGCACCTCGACGGTGTCTCGGACGAGGCCATCGCGGGCCTCAACATCCCGACCGGCATCCCGCTGCGCTACGACCTCGACGAGGACCTCAAGCCCCTCAAGCCGGGCGGCGAGTACCTCGACCCGGACGCCGCGAAGGACGCCATCGCGGCCGTCGCCAACCAGGGTCGCTGACGTTTCACGCGGGGACCCTTCGTACTTGAAAAGAGTACGAAGGGTCCCCGCGTGCGTTCCAAAATCACGATTGGGTGAACGCGGCCTGACCAGGGACGGAACAACCGTCCACTCAGGTGTCGCGGGCGTCACGGTTCACGCTCATGTACTAGGCCAAGACACCTGCCAGCTGCTTACCATTCGCCCGTGACCACAACGGGTTACCTCGCTGTGTCGATCGGCCTCGCGCTCATCGGCGCGATCGCCGCATTCCTCATCGGCAGGTTCACCGCCCCGCGGCGCCCCGCGAAGCCCGAAGGCCTGACCGTCGGCGACCTCATCCAGCAGATCGTCCAGGACTCGCGCGACGGCATCGTGGTGCTGAACCACTTCGGCGACGTGGTGCTGCACAACCCGCGGGCCGAGGAGCTGGGCGTCGTCCGCAACAACCGCGTCGACGACCGGGCCCGCAAGGCCGCCGAGGCCGTCCGGAGCAGCGACGAGATCGTCTACGTCGACCTGTCGCCGCTCGACACCCAGCGCGGTGGCAGACAGCCCGAGGCCGTGCACGCCGAGGTTCGCCAGCTCGTCGAGAGCTTCATCCTGGTCGACGCCACGGACGAGTCGGAGTCCGTGCGGCTGGAGAAGACCAGGCGCGACTTCGTGGCGAACGTCAGCCACGAGCTCAAGACCCCGGTCGGCGCGCTGGCGCTGCTCGCGGAGGCCGTGCTGGACGCGAGCGACGACCAGGACGAGGTCCGCCGGTTCAGCGCGAAGATCATGCAGGAGGCCACCCGCCTCGGCACGCTGGTCACCGAGCTGATCGCGCTGTCCCGGCTGCAGGGCGCGGAGAAGCTGCCGGAGCTGTCCGACACCGAGATCGACGTCGTGATCAACGAGGCGCTGTCGCGGTCCAAGCTCGCCGCCGAGTCGGTCAACATCTCGATCACCACCGACGAACCGAGCGGGTTCGTCGTGCCGGGCGACCGGTCGTTGCTGGTCACGGCACTGACGAACCTCCTGGACAACGCGGTGGCGTACTCGCCGCCGGGCAGTCCGGTGAGCGTCAGCCGCCGGCTGGTCGACGGCCACGTCGAGATCGCGGTGACCGACCGCGGCATCGGCATCGCCGAGGAGCAGCAGATCCGCGTCTTCGAGCGGTTCTACCGGGTCGACAAGGCTCGATCGCGCGCGACCGGCGGCACCGGCCTCGGGCTCGCGATCGTCAAGCACGTCGCCGCCAACCACGGCGGCGAGGTGAAGCTGTGGAGCCTGCCAGGAACGGGGTCCACCTTCACGCTGCGGATTCCCGCGGTGACCGAACCCAATCCCACCCTCGTCCACACCGGCGCGGGTGACCATGGAGGACAGCTGTGACCAGGGTGCTCATCGTGGAGGACGAGGAGTCCTTCGCCGATCCGCTCGCCTTCCTGCTGCGCAAGGAGGGGTTCACCGCGGCCCTCGCGGCCACCGGCCAGGAGGCGCTCGAGGAGTTCGACCGCAACGGTGCCGACATCGTGCTGCTCGATCTCATGCTCCCCGGCATGAGCGGCACGGACGTCTGCAAGCAGCTGCGGCTGCGCTCCGCCGTCCCGGTGATCATGGTGACCGCACGGGACAGCGAGATCGACAAGGTCGTCGGCCTGGAGCTGGGCGCGGACGACTACGTCACCAAGCCGTACTCGGCGCGTGAGCTCATCGCCCGCATCCGCGCGGTGCTGCGCCGCGGCGGCGAGAACGAGGACCTGCTCCCGCAGATCCTCGAGGCCGGCCCGGTGCGGATGGACGTGGAACGCCACGTCGTCACCGTCGCCGGGCAGGACATCAGCCTGCCGCTCAAGGAGTTCGACCTTCTCGAGTACCTGCTGCGCAACGTCGGCCGGGTCCTGACCAGGGGCCAGTTGATCGACCGCGTGTGGGGAGCTGACTACGTCGGCGACACGAAAACGCTGGACGTGCACGTCAAGCGACTGCGCTCGAAGATCGAACCGGACCCGTCGGCACCACGGCACCTGGTGACCGTGAGGGGTCTCGGTTACAAGTTCGAGTCCTGACGGACACGACCAGGTACCGTTTCCGGCGTGCGCCTGGGCGTCCTAGATGTGGGTTCCAACACCGTTCACCTCCTCGTGGTGGACGCGCATCGTGGTGCCCACCCGATCCCGATGACGTCCGAGAAGACGATCCTGCGTCTGGCCGAGCAGCTGGACGACGAGGGGATGCTCTCGAAGACGGGGGCTGACCAGCTGGTCCGTGCGGTGGCCGCCGCGAAGGCGTCGGCCAAACGGTCCGGCTGTGAGGACCTGATGGCGTTCGCGACCTCGGCGGTGCGCGAGGCGGGCAACTCCGCCGACGTGCTCGACCGGGTGCGTTCCGAGACCGGGGTCGACCTCAAGGTCCTGTCCGGCGAGGACGAGGCGAAGTTCACCTTTCTCGCGGTCCGCCGCTGGTACGGCTGGTCCGCGGGCAAGCTGCTCTGCCTCGACATCGGCGGCGGCTCGCTCGAGCTCGCGATCGGTCGTGACGAGAACCCCGACATGGCCTTCTCCGTGCCGCTGGGCGCGGGCCGGTTGACGAGAACCCGGTTCAAGAAGGACCCGCCCCGGCGCTCGGAGGTCCGCGAGACCACCGACTGGCTGGCCGAGCAGCTCGCGCCCGTCGCGCGGAAGCTGAAGCGGGCGGGTGAACCCGATCGGGTGGTTGCGACCTCAAAAACCTTCCGAACGCTGGCGCGGCTCACCGGGGCCGCGCCATCGTCTGCCGGGCCCAGGGCACGTCGCGTGCTCACCGACGCGGGCCTGCGGCAGCTGATCGCGTTCATTTCCCGGATGTCGGCCAGTGATCTCGCGGAGCTGGAAGGCGTGAGCACGTCTCGCGCGCACCAGCTCGTCGCGGGCGCTCTGGTCGCGGAGGCAACGATGCGAGCCCTGTCACTCACGCAGCTGGAGATTTGCCCCTGGGCACTTCGGGAGGGTGTCATCCTTCGGCGGCTGGACCACACTGATGGGACGGACCAGAGCGATACTGGACGGACTGGCCAGACCGGGGCACGGTGGAGTTGATGAGTCGAGAGAGCGGATCGGAGCACACGCAGCGCACAGTCGCTGAACTGCTCGCCCAATACGGCGGCAGTGCAGAGGCGGCGCCACGTCGGCGACGCCGCCGCGCGGCCGATGACGAGGACGACGTCCAGCAGCCGGAGACCGCGCCCCAGACGATCATCGAACGGGTCCTGTCCGACAGCGGCCGCCTGATGGCCATCCGCGAGGACGACGTGGCGCCCACCGGTCGCCGCGCGGCACCCGAACCCCATGCACCACCCGCGCCACCCGTTGCCGCCGAGCGCACCGCGTACCAGCAGAAGCCGCCGGTCGCCCCTCCGCCGGTGCAGCCGCCGCCGGTCCGCAGACCCGGTCCGCCGGCGCCCGTACCCGCTCCGCCGGCCGCCGCCGAGCAGACCCGGCAGGTGCCGCCGGTCCGCGACCAGCCGTCGCGTGCCGACCTGCCGCGCCCCGACGCCGCGCGTCCCGACGGGCCGTCCCGCACGGACATGCCGCGCCCGGACGCCGGTGCCGCGCGGATCGACGCACGCCTGGACGCGCCCCCCGCGCCGGCCCCGTCGCGCACGAACATCAGCCGGCCGCCGAAGCCGGTGCCGCCGAAGCCGGTGCCGCCGTCGGTGCAGATGCCCGTGCCGGCCCCCAAGCCCGGCCCGCCGCCCCGTGAGGCGATGACCGAGCAGCTTCCGCGCATCCCGGCCGCGGCGCCGGTGGACAAGATCGCCGCACTCGAGACCGAGTCGGTGCTGATCGTGCCGCCCGCTCCGCCGAAGCTGCCGGAGCCGCTGCCGAACGTCGAAGCCGACGACTGGTTCGGTGACGACGAGATCGCGGCCGCGCAGACGGACCTGTCCATGCCGCCGATGGAGTCGACCGCGGCGCACCCGGCGCCGTATCTGGACGACGACTCGCAGGAGTACGCCGCCTATCGCGCCGAGGACGACTACCTCGCCGATGACGACGAAGAGGACGAGGGCCCCGCGGGTCTCGACGACGCCGACGAGGCCACGGACGAGCCCGAAGAGGAGTCCCAGCGCTCGCCCGGCAAGGAATGGCTGGTCATGATCGGCCAGCTGGCCGTCGGTGTGCTCGGCGGCGCGGCCCTGTGGCTCGCTTTCAACTACCTGTGGCGCGCCATACCCGCGGCGGCACTCGTAGTAGCGCTGGCCGTTACCGTGGGTCTGGTGTTGCTGGTTCGAAAGATCCGCCGAGCGGATGACCTCCAGACCACCGTCCTCGCCGTGCTCGTAGGCCTGATCGTCACCGTTTCACCAGCGGCGATGCTGCTGGTGAAGAGTTGAGCGCCCGCATCCCGGTCGGGCTGTCCACCGCGTCGGTCTACCCGCAGCCTGCGGGAGCGGCGTTCGAGATCGCCTCCGAACTGGGCTACGACGGCGTCGAGCTGATGGTGTGGGCCGACCCGGTGTCCCAGGACATCCGCGCGGTCGACCGGCTGTCGTCCCGATCGGGCCAGCCGGTGCTCGCCGTGCACGCGCCCTGCCTGCTGATCTCGCAACGCGTCTGGTCACCCGACCCGGTCGAACGCCTGCGCCGGTCCGTCCAGGCGGCGGCCGATCTCGGTGCCCCGACCGTGGTGCTGCACCCGCCGTTCCGGTGGCAGCGGCGGTACGCGGACGGTTTCGCCGAGCTCGTGGCCTCGCTGGAGGACGAGAGCGGGGTGGCGATCGCGGTGGAGAACATGTTCCCGGTGAAGCGGCCCCTGGGCCGTGGCCGCTCGGTGCAGATGACCGCGTTCAAGCCGTCGATCGACCCGACCGACGTGGGCCACCGCAACTACACCCTGGACCTGTCGCACTCGGCCGCCGCGCACATGGACGCGCTGGAACTGGCCAAGCGCATGGGCGACGGGCTGCGGCACATCCACCTCGCCGACGGGTCCGGTGCGCCGAAGGACGAGCACATGGTGCCGGGGCGCGGAAACCAGCCGTGCGCCGAACTGTGCGAGATGCTGGCGCGCGGCGGGTTCGACGGGCAGGTCGTGCTGGAGGTCAACACCCGGCGGGCCGGGACTCCGGCGGCTCGGCGGGAGATGCTGGCGGAGGCGTTGCTGTTCGCGCGGCTGCACCTGGACTGGCCGACCGAGGGCCGCACCGGCACGGGGCGTTCGGCCCTGTCGTAACAGGTCGGGGACCGGTGCGGGTTAGGGTTCGTGGTGTGAACCCGCTGCGGACGTTGATCATGGCCGCGTCTCGCAACGAGACTGTCCGCCATCTCGTCGCCAACGCGCCTATCAGCCGTGACGTGGTCAGCAGGTTCGTCGCGGGCGAGTCCACCGCGGACGCCGTCAGGGTCGTGCGCGAACCTCGGCCTGCCGGTGACGCTCGACTACCTCGGCGAGCACACCACGGACGAGACCCAGGCCGAGCAGACCGTTCAGGCGTACCTCGAACTGCTCGACGCGCTGCACGCCGCCGGACTGGCCAGGCAGGCCGAGGTCAGCGTGAAGCTGTCCGCCGTCGGTCAGGCGCTCGACGAGTCGCTCGCCCTGACGAATGCCAGCCGGATCTGCGCCGCCGCCGAGCAGTGCGGCACCACGGTCACGCTCGACATGGAGGACCACACCACCACCGACTCGACCCTGCGCATCCTGCACGAGCTGCGGCGGACGTGGCCGTGGGTGGGCGCGGTGCTGCAGGCGTACCTGCACCGCACGCTCGACGACTGCAAGGCGCTGGCTGGGCCCGGCAGCAGGGTGCGGCTGTGCAAGGGTGCCTACGCGGAGCCTCCGGAGGTCTCGTTCCAGGACCCGCACGAGGTCGATCTGAACTACGTGCGGTGCCTGAACGTTCTCCTTGCCGGAGAGGGTTTTCCGATGTTCGCCACGCACGACCCGCGGTTGATCGAGATCATCGGTGAGCGGGCGCGCTGGTATGACAAAACTCGGTTCGAGTTCCAGATGCTCTACGGCATCCGGCCGGAGGAGCAGCGTCGGCTCGGAGCTCGCGTTTACGTCCCCTACGGCGAACAGTGGTACGGATATCTCATGCGGCGACTTGCAGAACGGCCTGCCAACGTGACCTTTTTCCTGCGGTCGCTGGCCAGCCGCTCATGACCTTCACGAAGTCCAGTGCGGTGCGCTCACTCGGTGACGGAACCTTCACCGCGACGCTGCCCGCCGAATGGACCGTCGGACCCAAACCCCACGGCGGTTTCCTGCTCGCGGTGATGACGCGCGCGGCCGCCCAGACCGCGGGCGGTGACCCGCTGGCGGTCTCGGCCCAGTTCCTGCGGGCGCCGGAGATCGGGCCGGTGCTGGTGCGCACCGAAGTGCGCAAGGCGGGACGGACGGCCACGGTCGTCGCGGTGAACCTGGAGCAGCGCGGTCAGGTCTGCGTCGAGGCCTCGGTGACCGTGGGACGCATCCCCGAGAACCGGGCCGACTACGTGAACCTGCCGTCGATCCCGGCCGCGCCGCCACCCGGTTCGGTGGAGCTGGCGACGTTCCCGACCGGCGGGACCTACAAGGTCGGCAGCCTGTGCGACCTGCGGATCGACCGGGACAGCGCCAAGTTCCTCGACGGCCGCACGGACGGGCCGCTGACGCTGAAGCTCTGGGCGCGGCCGATCGACGAGCAGCCCGACCCGTACTTCGCGCTGCTGGCGGGCGACCTGTCGATGCCGGTGACGTTCAACCTCGGCCGCTTCGGGTGGTCGCCGACCGTGCAGCTGACGGCGTTGCTGCGGGCCCGGCCGGCGCCGGGGTGGCTGCGCATCCACGTCACCTGCCAGGCGGTGCACGGCCAGTGGTTCGACGAGGACGCCACGGTGATCGACTCGGCGGGCCGGCTGGTGTGTCAGGCACGGCAGTTGGCGTTGACACCTGCTGTGTGAGACTTGACCGATGACGAAGATCGCGGTGCTCGGCGCGGGCAAGATCGGTGAGGCGCTGCTGTCCGGGCTTCTGCAGGGCGGCCGCGCGGCCACCGATCTGATGTTCACCGAGAAGCACGAGGAACGCTCCGCCTCGCTCACCGAGCAGTACGGCATCGAGGGCACCTCGATCGCCGGTGCCGCGGCGAAGGCGGACGTGCTCGTCGTGGCGGTCAAGCCGCAGGACATCGAGCCGTTGCTGACGGAGCTGAAGCCGGTCCTGCGGGCCGGCACGCTCATCGTGTCGTTGTGCGCGGGCCTGCCGACGTCCCTGTACGAGCGCAGGCTGCCCGAGGGCACGCCGGTCGTGCGGGTCATGCCGAACACGCCGATGGTCGTCGGTGAGGCGATGAGCGCCGTTTCCGGCGGCTCCAACGCCACGCCGGAGCACCTCAAGGTCGTCGAGGAGCTCCTCTCGACCGTGGGCAAGGTCGCGGTCGTGCCGGAGTCGCAGCAGGACGCGGTGACGGCGTTGTCCGGCTCCGGGCCCGCCTACTTCTTCTTCCTGGTCGAGGCGATGATCGACGCGGGCATCCTGCTCGGCATCCCGCGCGACCTGGCGTCCACCTTGATCATCCAGTCCGCGGTGGGCGCGGCGACGATGCTGGCCGAGGGCTCCTCGCACCCGGTCATCCTGCGCGAGGCGGTCACCTCACCCGCGGGAACGACGATCATGGCGATCCGGGAGCTGGAGAAGCACGGCGTCCGTGCCGCCCTGCTGGCCGCCATCGAGTCGGCGCGCGATCGCTCCGTCGAACTGGGCCGTCAGCACGAAGACTGACCACTCGGACGTCGCAGGAGTCACACCAGTCCCGCTACTCTCAAGACAGCACGTGCGTGTCGAACCGTCGGTGGGGAAGACCGACGGCACGACACGTGTCGAAGGATGCGGTGATACATGCCTGCGAAGGAGAACGAACGAACAGGCCTCGCTCAGGTGCAGTTCCTGACCGTGGCTGAAGTGGCCTCGATGATGCGGGTCTCGAAGATGACCGTGTATCGGCTCGTGCACTCCGGTGAGCTACCCGCGGTGCGGGTGGGCAAGTCGTTCCGGGTGCCCGAAAAAGCGGTGCACGCCTACCTCGAGAACGCGTACTTCGACGCTGGCTGAAGGCTGGCGAACCCCAGCGGGTAGACTGGTAGGCCGATCGTGCTTACCGGCGCGCCGTGCTTGACACGGCCAAGGCTGGGGCGCGCCAGTCAAAGCAACGTCTAGAGCTAAGGAACCCGCATGGGCTCGGTCATCAAGAAGCGCCGCAAGCGCATGTCGAAGAAGAAGCACCGCAAGCTGCTGCGCAAGACCAGGGTCCAGCGCAGGAAGCGCGGCAAGTAAGCCTCGTGTGCGCTCTCGCCGCCGCCGGTCCTCTTCAGAGGGCCGGCGGCGGTTGCGTTTCTCCGGTGCTTGCGCTCGCACGAAGTTCACCCACTGAGACGAGCCGCAGGAAACACGGGAACGGTCGCCGCCGATCGGGTGATTAGCCCGTAAAGCCTGCGTGACCTGCGTCAAGACGGCGTTCCGGCCCCCTGCGGTTCATGATTGGGCTTGTAGCATCGTCGGATCGCAACGCCCTTCTGCTTGGAGTCGCATGACGCCCAAGGTCGTCCTCGTCACCGGAGTCAGCCGCTTCCTCGGCGGCCATCTCGCCGCGCGGTTCGCCGCCAACCCGGACATCGAGCGGGTGCTCGGCGTGGACACCGAGCCGCCGCCGCGTGACCTCCTGCGCCGGATGGGCCGGGCGGAGTTCGTGCGGGCGGACATCCGCAACCCGCTGATCAGCAAGGTCATCTCCACGGCGAACGTGGACACGGTCGTCCACGCCTCCGTCACCGCCAGCCCGGCCGGGCCCACCGGCCGCACGGTGATGAAGGAGATGAACGTCATCGGCACCATGCAACTGCTGGCCGCGTGCCAGAAGTCGCCCAAGGTGCAGAAGCTCGTCGTGAAGTCCACCAGCGCCGTGTACGGGACCAGCTCGCGCGACCCCGCGGTGTTCACCGAGGACATGGGCCCGAAGGACCTGCCGTCGTCCGGCTACGCCAAGGACGCCGTCGAGGTCGAGGGCTACGTCCGCGGGTTCGGCCGCCGCAGGCCGGACGTGAACGTCACCACGCTGCGCTTCACGAACTTCATCGGCCCGCGCATCGACACGGTGCTGACGCGCTACTTCGCCCTTCCGGTCGTGCCCACCGTCCTGGGCTACGACGCTCGTGTGCAGCTGCTGCACTCCGAGGACGCCCTGGCGGTCCTGGAGCGCGCGACGCTGCACGACCTGCCAGGTGTCTTCAACGTGGGCGGCGACGGCGTGCTGCTGCTGTCGCAGGCGATCCGCCGGGCGGGCAGGCTGAACCTGCCGGTGCCCAGCATGGCCGTGCCCACCGTCGGCGGCTTCTTCCGGAGCGCCCGGCTCGTCGACTTCTCGCCCGACCAGATGAGGTTCCTCAACTGGGGGCGCGTGGTCGACACCACCCTGCTGAAGAAGGACTTCGGGTTCACGCCGCGGTGGACCACCCAGCAGGCGTTCGACGACTACGTGAGCGGGCGTGGCCTTCGCCCGCTCATCGACCCGGAGACGATTGCGTCGGCGGAACGGGGAATCCTCGACGCAGCCGCTCGTTTCCGCTGATCTTTGCTTTGAGGAGATGAACGCAGTGGCAGGAGCACGCGTTATCCCGCTGCACGACCCGGAACGCGACGCGCGCAGATCGCGCCACGTCGAGGTGGTCCCCGAGCCCGCGCAGCAGCAGCCCGAGACATCGGACTGGGAGCGCAGGCTGACCGACGTGCTGGCGTTCGCCCGCAGGCGGCTCTCGGGCGACTACCAGATCGACGAGTTCGGCTTCGACCGCGACCTCACCGACAACGTGCTCATGCCGCCGCTGAAGCCGTTGTACGAGAAGTGGTTCCGGGTCGAGACCATCGGGCTGCAGAACATCCCGATGGCCGGCGGCGCGCTGCTGGTGGCGAACCACTCGGGCACGTTGCCCCTGGACGCCCTGATGACGTCGTACGGCATCGCGTCGGAGCACCCGGCGCAGCGCCACGTGCGGATGCTCGGCGCGGACCTGGTGTTCCGCACGCCGCTGCTGGGCGCGCTGGCCCGCAAGTCGGGCCAGACGCTGGCCTGCAGTCCCGACGCCGAGCGGCTGCTGTCGTCCGGTGAGCTCGTCGGCGTGTGGCCGGAGGGCTTCAAGGGCATCGGCAAGCCGTTCAAGGACCGCTACAAGCTGCAGCGCTTCGGCCGCGGCGGCTTCGTCTCGGCGGCGCTGAAGACCGGTGCGCCGATCATCCCGTGCTCGATCGTCGGGGCCGAGGAGATCTACCCGATGATCGGCGACATCAAGGCCCTCGCGCGCCTGTTCGGCTTCCCGTACTTCCCGGTGACGCCGTTCTTCCCGCTGCTCGGCCCGCTGGGCGCCGTCCCGCTGCCCTCCAAGTGGTACATCGAGTTCGGCGAGCCGATCCGCACCGACGTGTTCGGCGAGAACGCGGCCGACGACCCGATGCTCGTCTTCAACCTCACCGACCAGGTCCGCGAGACGATCCAGCAGACCCTGTACCGGCTGCTGACCCAGCGCCGGAACGTGTTCCTGGGCTG
This sequence comes from uncultured Actinomycetota bacterium, assembly GCA_963771775.1. Classification (GTDB taxonomy): domain Bacteria; phylum Actinomycetota; class Actinomycetes; order Mycobacteriales; family Pseudonocardiaceae; genus Lentzea. Next base: position 85,743 of record CAVYUS010000009.1, on the reverse strand, counting down.
ACCAGCGCCTGCACCTCGCCGTAGCCGAACGCCGGACCGGTGTTCGCACCGTCGCGCACCGCCAACGCGGTCGCGACGGCGTGGTGCATCGCGGCCCGGAACAGCAACGACCCGGTACTGATCCGCTTCACCCCGAGGTTCCCGAGCTCCCGCGGCGTCCGCTGCTGCGCGAGCACGTTCAACGGCGCCAGCCCGGCCAGCGCCGCGATGTCCGCCGGCTCGGTCACGCCCGGCACGAAGATCCCGTCCGCACCGGCGTCCACGTACCTGCGCGCCCGCTCCACCGTCTCCTCGATCGCCGTACCAACCCAATGCGTGTCGACGCGAGCGTTCAGGAACACCCCGGGCGCCCGCTGCTTCACCGCACTGATCAACGCAGCCTGCTCCTCGGGCGCGGCCAGCCCGTGCGGCCGCCCGTCCTCCAGGTTCACCCCCGCGACCCCGAGCCCGGCCACCAGCTCCGCCACCTCGTCCGGCCTCCTCCCGAACCCGGACTCCAGGTCCACGGTGATCGGACACGGCAGCTCCCCGATCAACCGTGCCAGCGCGATGGCCTCTTCCCCGGCCAGTCCCTCGCCGTCCGGAATACCGTGCGCGGCAGCGACCCCGAGACTCGTCGTGCCGATGGCCCGAAAACCCGCAGCGTGCAGCGCAGCCGCACTAGTGAAGTCCCAGGCGTTCGGCAACACCAACGGCTCGTCCTGGTGGTGCATCGCCCGGAACGCCATGTTCTTGGCAATCCTGCTGCCCAGCTCCCGCCCAGGACAGGCGTGCGCACCACTCCCGAACGGGTGCTCCGCAAGGCTGACCTCGATCAGCCCACTCCCACCTACGCGCCGCGTGATCGGAACCGGCGGCGCGGGATTCCCAGTCCTGAGGTTCTCGGCGAGCGCATGCGTGGCCGCCCAGGCCTGCACAAGCAGCCCGATCCGCGCCGCCGTGATCTCGTCCCGCACCCGAACCAACCGCTCCACCGCAGCATCGGCCGCCGCGGTGATCGGCTCGTGCGGCTGGTAGCAGGGCGCGATCTCGGCCACGTCCCCAAGCGAGCCAGACAGCCCCAGCGCGTCCGCCAACTCGTCGAGCGTGGTGGCCTCGACGTCCTGCAGCAACTCCGTCGTGAGCGCCCTCCGGCGTGCGTGCTCGCCCCCGTTGCTGAATCGGACGACGTTGGCGCGCAGCCAGGCGACCCCAGTCTCGCCAGCGGCCACCTGCGGAACGGGCAGACTCAGCAGCTCTTCGGTCATGCCTTCGACGCTAGGCCCGGAACACTTCGGCGCGGACCGAAGTGTTCGGCCCGCAGAATGGCCACATGGAGGCACTAGCCCAGGTGGCCACCCTGCTGGCCGACAAGACGCGAGCAGCGTTCTGCGCCGCCCTGCTGGACGGCCGGGCGTGGACCGCCACCGAACTGGCCAAGACAGCCCACGTGGCCCCCTCAACCGCCAGCGAACACCTGACCCGCCTGATCGAGGGCGGCCTCCTGACCGAACACCGCCAGGGCCGCCACAGGTACGTCTCGCTGGCCGGCCCACACGTGGCCGAACTGCTGGAGACGATGACCGCCTTCGCCACCCCCACCTCTCCACCTCGCACCCTGCGCGCCGCCTCCGCTTCCGAGGCTATGACCCGAGGCCGCACCTGCTACGACCACCTGGCCGGCAAACTAGGCATCACCCTGAAGTCCGGCCTGCTAGACCTGGGCGTCCTGACCGCCGACCTCGCCGTCACCTCGCACGGCATGGTCTGGCTGAAGGAACTCGGCTTCGAACCCTCAAAACGCCAGCTGGCCCGAGCCTGCCTGGACTGGACCGAACGCGTCCCTCACCTGGCCGGCGCCGCCGGTGCCCACCTCTGCTCGCTGTTCCTGGACCGAGCCTGGATCCGCAGAATCGGCACCACCCGAGCCGTCGTCCTCACGCCAGCAGGCGAACAGGCCTGGCGCGACCTGGGCCTGACCTGACCTCACCCCTGGTAGACCGCCGTGGTGCTCAGCTGATCAACCGCCCCAGCACACCCCACCTCATCCACAAACCCGACGTACAACGGCACCGTCTCGTCCGGCGGATACACCCGAATGCCCCACACGGACTGCGGCTCGCACACCTCTGGATCCCAGTTGCCCGCACTGGCGAACCCGACATCAGCCGACACCGACCCGCCGTAAGCCAACGTGATCAGGTCGCCGGTGGCCCCGTTGCGATGAGCAGCCCTGCCAACCTGAAACCCAGCCCGATCCACGTAGGACACGCCAGGAAAGCCCTTCAACACGCAGGCCCCCAACGAACGCATCGTGAACTTGATTTCCCGGTACCAGGTCCCAGCCGCACCACCTTCGCGCCCGACCGAGATGTCCAGGTCGACCGATCTGCACGTGGGCACCGGCGCAGCACTGGCCGTAACCGTTCCCGCCGCGATGAGACCAACCGCCAGCAACGTCGTTCCGATGAATCTCCTCATGTTCGTCTCCCCCGAGACGCGGAAGCAGTGACATGAGGAACACGCCCGCCACACCACCCGCGTTGCCGCGAAGTCGAAGACGAGTTGGCGGTAGGTAGCGGCGGTTCGATCATGGGTTGGCAGTACTTGCACACGCCATTAGCCCTCAACCGCGAAGCCGGAGGCGAGCCGTCCTGACCCCACCGCCAAACGCAAGCACCTACGCCAAAGCAGCCCGAAGCCGCTCCTCCTCCACCTGCCAATACCCGTGCTCGACGCCGTCGATCAGAAACACCGGCACCCGATCCCCATACTCGGCCCGCAGCTCCGGATCGGTGTCCACGTCCTCAACCGACCACGAAGCCCCAACCTCGCCACAAATCCGCGAGATCTCCGCCTCAGCAACGTGGCAAGAGTGACAAGACTGCCGACTCATCACAGTCACGTGGTGCATCTCAGCCCCCCAACAGCTTCAAGCGGCGCATCCTCAAGCCCCCAGCAACGGCTTCCGCAACACAGCCCGAGCCAGTTTCCCAGTAGGCGAATGCGGCAACCCAGGCGCGAACTCCACCAACGTAGGCACCTTGAACTTCGCCAACCGAGCCGCACAGTGCGAAACCACGTCCTCGGCAGTCAACGTCTCTCCGTCCCGCAACACGAGCACGACCTTCACCGACTCCCCAGTCCGCTCATCCGGCACACCGACCGCCGCGGCCTCGACCACAGCGGGCATCTCACCGATGACCTGCTCGACCTCATGCGGGTAGACGTTGAACCCGTTCACGATGATCAGGTCGCCGGCGCGGTCGACCAGGTGCAGGTCGCCGTCCTCGTCGATGAAGCCGACGTCCCCGGTCCGGAACCATCCGGATGCGTCCGGCCCGTGCGCCCCGTCCGGCCAGTAGCCGGAGAAGAGGTTGTCGCCCTTCGCGGACACCAGGCCCGTGCCCGGTTCGTCCTCGTCTAGGTCGAGCACCGACCCGTCGGTGTCGACCAGGCGGATCTCGACGCCGGGCAGCGCCTGCCCGACGGAGCCCTGCTTGGGCACGCCGCCGACCAGCGTGGACGTCAGCACCGGCCCGGTCTCGGTCAGCCCGTAGCCCTCGTAGATCGGGATGCCGATTGCGGCCCGCATCTCCGAGATGACCCCCGGCGGCAGCGGAGCCGCGCCGGAGGTGAAGAGCCGGACCGTGGCCAGCTTCTCCCGCAGCACCTCGATCGGGTTGGCCAGGATCGCCCGGTACATGGGCGGCACGCCGACCATCGTGGTCACCCGGTGCTGCTCGATGACGTCCAGCGCCGAAGCGGCGTCGAAGCGTTCCAGCAGGATCGCGGTGGCGCCGGCGCCGGCCACCTGCAGCAGCCCGGGGCCGAGGCCGTAGACGTGGAACAACGGCAGTGCCAGCAGCACCCGGTCGCCCGCGGTCACCGGCGCGGGGCGCAGGGAGGCGCACTGGGAGACGTTCGCGAGCAGCGCGCGGTGCGACAGCATCGCGCCGCGCGGCACGCCGGACGTGCCCGAGGTGTAGCCCAGCACCGCGAGGTCCTCGCCGCCGCGCACCGCCTCGAAGGGCTCGGCGACAGCGGTGACGTCGGGAGCCGCCAGCACCGAGGCGTCGGAGCCCTCGCCGTCGCCGATCAGGAACGCGGCGCCGGAGTCGGCGAGGATGCGCTGGAGCTCACGCGGCGGGTTGCCGGGTGCGGTGGGCACCACGATGCCCCCCGCGCGCAGTACGCCGAAGACCGCGACCACGAACTCCGGGCTGGTGGGGAGCCGTACCGCCACCCGGTCGCCGGGTTCCAGACCGGAATCGGCCAAACGGCGGGCGAAAGCATCGACGGCGCCGTCGATGGTTTCCCACGTGAGGCTCACAGCGCTCGCGACGTCGACCAGCGCGACGTGGCTTGGCCCCCGCTGTGCCGATGCACGGACCAGATCTGCGACATTGCGAGCGGCGGTCAACATGGCCTCCTCATGAACAACTGGACGCTCCGAGCAGTCTTCCACGCGTGGCCAGCGTCACGAAGAAGCGGTTCGTGCGTCTCTGTATCGCAACCCATCAACTACCTACTACGGAGTAACCACACGTATGCTGCCGCCACGGCGACTCTGTGGAGGTGCCGCCAGCCGATGACCGCACGGGCGCGACCGAACACGATCAGGACCACCCGGACCATGACGGGAGGTCAGCACGACAACGCCAGTGACGAGCCGTGGCAGCTCGTCAAGGCCGCCCAAGAGGGTGACACCGGGGCGTTCGGAGTGCTTTACGACCAGTACGTCGACATGGTCTTTCGCTATGTCCTCTTCCGGGTGGGCGGCGATCGCGCGTTCGCGGAGGACGTGACCAGCGAGACGTTCCTGCGGGCGCTGCGCAGCATCGGATCGGTCAGCTACCAGGGCCGCGACGTCGGGGCGTGGTTCGTCACGATCGCCAGGAACATCGTGTTCGACCACGTGAAGTCCAGCCGGTACCGGCTCGAGGTCACCACCGCGGAGCTCCAGGACAACCGCGAGGAGACCGGCGGTCCCGAACAGGAAGTGATGACCGAGGCGACCAACGCGGAGCTGCTCCGGTGCGTCTCTCAATTAGGAGACGACCAGCGGGAGTGCATTCAACTGAGGTTCATCGAGGGCAAGTCGGTGTCCGAGGTCGCGCAGCTCATGGACCGCAACGAGGGTGCTGTGAAGGCGTTGCAACACCGGGCCGTACGGCGGCTCGCGCAGATTCTTCCGGGGTGGTTGCGGTGATCACCGTCGCAAGCGCGTATCCCCAAGCAGATCAACTTCGTTACTCGGGCTGAGATGGACGGCAAGGGAAGAACACCGCGGTGGCGGCACACGGAGCACGAGCGGTTCGCTCGTGCGGTGGAAGGCGGTCCACAGCCGGTCGGTGCTGACGATTTCGAGGACGACCTCGCGATCGTCGAGCTGCTCCGGCACATGGACGTGGGTCCTGACGCCGAGACGCGCGAACGCATGAAGCAGCGCGTCCTGACCGCGCCCCCACCGGAGAAGCCTTTGGTGCTCTCGTCGGTAAGACGGGTGGGAGCGCGCGCACGATTAGCGGTCGCATCGGCCGCCGTGCTGTGCCTGCTGATGTCGCTGGCCGGCATGAGCGTGCTGCTCAGCCGTGACGCGCTCCCGGGAGATCCGCTCTACGGCGTCAAGCGCACCGCGGAGGACGCCTCGCTCGGCCTGACGTTCAGCGACGAGTCGCGCGCCCTGAAGCACCTCGAGTTCGCCGCCTCACGAGTCACCGAGATGGAGACGCTCGCGGACCGCGCGTCCGAGGCGCCGGCGCACCTCACCGCCCTGGCCGACCTGGACGCGGACGCCGTGGAAGGCACCCGCCAGCTCACGGCCTACGCGACGTCGTCCGACGAGACGGCACTGCCGTCGCTGCGTGACTGGGCACTGGCCCAGTACGTGAAGGTCGGCACGTTGCGCCCCCGCCTGCCCGGTGACGCCGGTGCGCACGCCGACACGACGATGTGGCTGCTCGCGAGCATCGCCCAGCGCGCCCACGACCTGGCCGCGCGGGCCGACTGCGCGGTCATCGTGAGCGGAACGTCGGACTCCCTCGGCCCGCTGCCGTCCAAGGACGACTGTGCGTCGGTGGTGACGGACCCGAACTCGTCGTCCGGCCGCGATCCGTCCTCCGTGCAGCCGACGGCACCGGGTCTGCCCGCGCCGTCGGGTTCCGTGCAGCAGTCCGTGCAGCCCACCCAGTCGGGGCTCCCCGGGAGCTTGGCGCCGCCCGCGTCGACGCCGGGTACCTCCACACCGCCTGCCGCGGGCAAGCCCGGAATCACCATCCCGCTGCCGTTGCCGCTGCCGAGCATCTCGCTTCCGCTGCTACCCGGCATCAGCTTCGGATGAGTCGGGGGCTTGCGGCCGGACCTGATCGCTAGGCTGGTCACATGGCAGGCAAGCGTGACGTGGAGAGCGACCGGCTGGCCGAACTCGCCGGCGAGGCTTCGGCCGAGGCAGCGTTCCAGGCTGCCGCGATGGCGCCTGAGCTCGAAGCCTCACTGGCGGTGCCGCCGGACCTGACCGCGGCCGCGTTCTTCGACGTCGACAACACGATGATGATGGGCGCGTCGATCTTCCACTTCGCCCGTGGCCTTGCCGCGCGCAAGTACTTCTCGTCCTCGGACCTGGCGGGCTTCGTCTGGCAGCAGCTGAAGTTCCGCGTCGGCGGCCGCGAGGACCCCGAGTCGGTCAAGGCCTCCCGCGAGCAGGCCCTGTCCTTCGTGGCCGGCCGCAGCGTCGCCGAGCTCGTCTCGCTCGGCGAGGAGATCTACGACGAACTGATGGCCGACCGCATCTGGAAGGGCACCCAGGCCCTCGCCCAGATGCACCTCGACGCAGGTCAGCGGGTCTGGCTCGTCACCGCGACGCCGGTCGAGCTGGCCCAGATCATCGCCCGCAGACTCGGGCTCACCGGAGCTCTGGGCACGGTCTCGGAGTCCTCTGACGGCGTCTACACCGGCCGGTTGGTCGGCGACCTCCTGCACGGCAAGGCGAAGGCCCAGGCCGTCCGCTCGCTGGCCGCCAAGGAGGGCCTCGACCTGCGGCGCTGCACGGCCTACTCGGACTCGTCGAACGACGTCCCGATGCTCTCGGTCGTCGGCACGGCGGTGGCGGTCAACCCGGACTCGCAGCTGCGGGAGATCTCGCGCCGCAAGGGCTGGGAGATCCGCGACTTCCGCACGGGCCGCAAGGCCGCCAAGATCGGCGTGCCGTCGGTGCTCGGCGCGGGTGCCCTGGCCGGGGCGGTGGCGGCGACGCTGGCGTACCGCCGCCGGGTGAAGTAGACCCGATCTGATTACCGGGGCCTTACGACTCGGGCGAACCAAGCGCTCGCCGGTGTCGAATTAGAAGCATGAAGCCCGCCAAGGCCGCCCTCGCCGGACTGCTCGCCATCGTCGCCGCGCTGGCGGCCGGGCACCTGGTGGCCGCCTTCGTGGGCCTGACGGCCTCGCCCTACCTCGCCGTGGGCAACGCCGCGATCGACCTCACCCCGTCGTGGCTGAAGGACTTCGCGGTCACCACGTTCGGCACCTACGACAAGCTTGTGCTGCTCATCGGCATGGCGATCGTGCTCGCGGGGATCGGCGTCGCGGCCGGTCTGGCCAGCCGGAACAGCCCCACGCCGGGAACGGTGGTCGCGGTCGTGCTCGGGCTCGTGGGCCTCGCGGCCGTGCTGGCCAGGCCGGATATCGGTCAGTTGAGCGTTCTCGCGCCGCTCGCCAGCCTCGCCGCCGGTGTCTTCGTGTTCCGCTACCTGCACAAAGAGACCGAGCCGAGCGAGACCAGGCGCGACTTCCTGATCACGGCGGGGCTCGCGGCCGCCGCGGGCATCGCCGGCCAGGTCTTCGGCAGCCGTACGGACGTCGAGGGGTCGCGCCAGGCGATCGGCGAGCTGAAACCGAAGACGCCGGCCCCGGAGATCCCGATCAACGCCGACTTCGTCAAGGACGGCACCCCGAGCTTCATCACCGGCAACAAGGACTTCTACCGGATCGACACGGCACTGAGCGTGCCCAGGATCCGGGCCGAGGAGTGGGCGCTGCGGGTGCACGGCATGGTCGAGCGGCCGATGGTGCTGACCTTCGACGAGATCCGCAAGCGCGACCTGGTCGAGGAGACGGTCACCCTGGCCTGCGTCTCCAACGAGGTCGGCGGCCCGTACATCTCCACCGCCAACTTCATCGGCATCAGGATCGGCGACGTGCTGCGGGAGGCCGGTGTGAAGGCCGGCGCGGACCAGTTGTTCAGCACGAGCGACGACGGCTTCACCGCGGGCAGTCCGCTCGACTACGTCCTGGAACGCGGGCTCATCGCCATCGGCATGAACGGCGAAGCACTGCCGGCCGAACACGGGTTTCCCGCGCGGCTCGTGGTCCCGGGACTCTACGGCTACGTTTCGGCGACCAAATGGGTGACGGATCTGAACGTCACGACGTTCGCCAAGGAACAGGGTTACTGGATTCCACGTGGCTGGGGGGTTCGGGCACCGATCAAAACCATGTCGCGGATCGATCGGCCCAAGGGACTGAGCCGGGTTCAGGGCCGCACGGTCGTCGCGGGAACGGCTTGGGCGCAGCCGACGGGTGTCGCCAAGGTCGAGGTCAGGGCGGACGGCGGCCCGTGGCAGGAGACCCAGCTGGGCACGGACATCAGTGACAGCACGTGGCGGATGTGGCGCATCGAACTGGATCTCCGGCCCGGCAGTCACACGGTCGAGTGCCGTGCCACCGACAAATCCGGTTACACCCAGGACCAGGCGCGGCTGGAACCGGTTCCCGATGGTGCGACCGGGTGGCATTCGATTTCTTTCACCGTCGACTAGAACCAGAAGCAAGTCCACCCCGAATGTTCAGCAGACAGGTCGAGAACATTCAGGGAGTGATCCGAAGTGCGAAAGACCCCCGCAGTCGTATTTGCGATCGCAATTGCAGGTCTCACGGCCTGCAGCGGAATGGACCAGGCAAGCACGGGCACCACCACCGCGAGCACGCCCACCAGCACGAGCGCGCCGATGGCCGACGGCATGACCAGCACGACCGACGTGTTCGGTCCCGGCTGTTCCGGCGTCCCGCAGGACGCGAGCAACAAGGGCTCGCTGCAGGGCATGGCCGAGGACCCGGTGGCCACCGCCGCGAGCAACAACCCGTTGCTGACCAAGCTCGTCGCCGCTGTGAAAGCGGCCAACCTCGTCGACACGCTGAACTCGCAGCAGGCGATCACCGTGTTCGCGCCGGCCGACCCGGCGTTCGCCGAGCTCGGTGACGCCAAGTTCCAGGAGCTCGCGGGCAACCCGGCGGCACTCACCCCGATCCTGCAGTACCACGTCGTAGGCCAGCGCTACGACGCCAAGGGCCTGACGGCGGCCGGGACGGTCAAGGCGCTGAACGGTGGCGAACTCAAGATCGCGGGATCCGGTGACAACCTCACGGTGAACGGCGTCCCGGTCCTGTGCGGCAACATCCCGACCAAGAACGCCACAGTGTTCGTGATCGGCAAGGTGCTCACTCCACAGTGAGCACAGTGATCAAGACGTGAAGCAGCGCTGGTCACGCCCTGTGACCAGCGCTGTGGCAACTTCGCGCCGACTTTGTGCATGCGTTCACAAGCGGTACGGTGTGCTTATCACCAGCGCCGCGGGTCTCTGCGGTGAAGCACACCCGGAGGTCGGAGAGCGTGGCACCACAGCGGGGCGAAGGTGAGACGACCACCACCCCTCTGGAGCCTGCCGACAGGGAGCGCGCACGTGCGATCCCCGAGGCGGCGGTGGCCCGGCTCGCCGTGTACCTCCGCGTGCTGTCCGGCATGGCCGACCAGGGCATCACCGCGGTCTCCAGCGAAGAGCTCAGCCAGGCCGCCGGCGTCAACGCGGCCAAGCTCCGCAAGGACCTGAGCTACATCGGCTCGTACGGCACGAGGGGCGTCGGCTACGACGTCGAGGTGCTCGTCAGCCACATCGAGCGCATCCTCGGGCTCACCCGCAAGCACTCCGTCGCGGTCGTCGGCATCGGTAACCTTGGTCACGCTCTCGCCAACTACGGCGGGTTCCCCGGCCGCGGTTTCCCGGTCACCGCGCTCTTCGACGTGGACGCCGATCTTGTCGGAATCCCTGTTGGGGGCATTCCGGTCAACCACATCGACGAGATCACCGCGGTCTGCGTGGAGCGCGAGGTCTCGATCGGTGTCATCGCCACGCCGCCGCCCGCCGCTCAGTCGGTTTGCGACCGTTTGGTATCTGCGGGCGTGCAGTGCATTCTGAACTTTGCACCAGTTGTCCTTCAGGTTCCAGACAACGTCGAGGTGCGCAAGGTTGACTTGGCGGTCGAGATGCAGATCCTGTCGTTCCACGTCGCTCGGCGTGCGGACGAGGCTGCCAAGTGTCTCGGTCGGCAACAACGGACTCGGTGTGGACGGGATGGTGATTCGCCCGTGAGCGTGAGCCAGACGGCTCCGGCAGACGTGGTGAGTGCATGAGTGTGCTCGTAGTCGGTCTGTCGCACCGCACCGCCCCAGTCCCGGTCCTCGAACGCGTCACCGTGGCCGAGCCGAACCTGCCCAAGGTGCTCGGCCAGCTGCTCGCCGCCCCCAGCGTCTCCGAGGCGATGGTCCTGTCGACCTGCAACCGGGTCGAGGTCTACGCCGTCGTCGAGTCGTTCCACGGCGGCATGTCCGAGGTCGTCGAGGTCCTGGCGCAGCACGCCCAGGTCGACGCCCAGTCGCTGTACGAGCACTTTTACGTGCATTACGCCGCCGCCGCCGTCGAGCACCTGTTCTCCGTCGCGGCCGGCCTCGACTCGATGGTCGTCGGCGAGTCCCAGATCATCGGTCAGCTGCGTCACGCGTACGCGGCGGCCGACGAGGCGGGCGCCGTCGGCAAGACCGTCCACGAGCTCACTCAGAACGCGCTGCGCGTCGGCAAGCGCGTGCACACCGAGACCGGCATCGACCACGCGGGCGCGTCGGTCGTGTCCGAGGCGCTCGGTGACGCCGAGTCCGCGCTGGGCACCCTCGTCGGCAAGCGCGCGCTGCTCGTCGGCGCCGGTGCCATGGGTGGCCTGGCCGCCGCGCACCTGCGCCGGGCGGGCGTCGGCGAGGTCGTCATCGCGAACCGGACGCAGGCCAACGGTGTGCGGTTGGCCACGTCGCTGAGGGCCGAAGGCGTCCCCGCGACGGCCGTCGACCTGACCCGGCTCGCCGGCGAGATCGATCTCGCGGACATCGTCTTCGCGTGCACCGGGTCGGTCGACACGGTGGTCCGCGCGGACATGATCACCGCGCGCACCCGGCCGCTCGTCGTGTGCGACCTGGGCCTGCCCAAGGACGTCGACCCGGCCGCCGGCGAACTGCCGAACGTTCGTGTGGTGGACCTGGAAACGCTGCAGCGGCGCCTCTCGGACGCCCCCGCGGGCGTGGACGCGCGGATGGCGGCCCAGCTGGTCGCCGACGAGGTGAAGGCCTACCTCGCGAGCCAGCGCTCCGCCGAGGTCACTCCCACCGTCACGGCCCTGCGCAAGCGGGCGGCCGAGGTGGTCGACGCCGAACTGCTCCGCCTTGATTCGCGACTTCCCGAACTGGACCCCGCGACACGCGGTGAATTGGCCAAGACGGTACGCCGCGTTGTAGACAAGCTCCTGCACACGCCGACCGTCCGGGTGAAGGAGCTCGCGTCCTCACCCGGTGGTACGGGCTACGCGGAGGCTCTCCGCGAACTGTTCGGGCTCGACCCCCAGGCTCCCTGGGGCAGTCAGCCAGACCAAGAAGTCTTCTGTGGATGGTGAAACGCGGTGACCCGCACCCTAAGGATCGGCACCCGAGGCAGCGCATTGGCGCTCGCACAGACGGGTACGGTCGCCGAGGCGCTGAAGGCTGCCGGAGCACAGGTCGAGATCGTCGTCATCAAGACGCCGGGCGACCTCTCCGACGCGCCTATCGCGCAGATCGGCATCGGCGTGTTCACCTCGGCGTTGCGCGATGCCCTCGCCAACGACGAGATCGACGTCGCCGTCCACTCCTACAAGGACCTCCCGACCGCGCCGGACAAGCGTCTGGTGCTCGCGGCGGTACCCCAGCGCGAGGACCCGCGCGACGCTCTCGTGGCGCGCGACGGCCTCACGCTCGGCGAGCTGCCGGCGGGGTCCACTGTGGGCACCGGTTCGCCGCGCCGCGCCGCTCAGCTGGAGGCGTTGGGCCTCGGGCTGAACATCGTTCCGTTGCGCGGCAACGTGGACACGCGGATCGGCAAGGTTCGCAACGGCGAGCTCGACGCCGTGGTGCTGGCTCGGGCCGGCATCTCGCGGCTCGGCCGCACGAGCGAGATCACCGAGAACCTGGAGCCCATCCAGATGCTTCCCGCGCCCGCACAGGGCGCGTTGGCAGTCGAGTGCCGGGTCGACGACGTCGACGCCGAGCACCTGATCCAGTCCACTTTGGACGATTCGGCCAGCCGGGCCGCTGTGACCGCTGAGCGCGCCATGCTGGCCGCGCTCGAAGCGGGCTGCAGCGCGCCGGTCGGCGCGCTGGCCGATGTGGTGGAAGACCTCGACGACGATGGGAAGGTCGTGTATCGGCTTTCTCTGCGCGGGGTCGCTGCGACGCCGGAGAACGATCTCCTCCGTGCGTCCGCCACCGGTGACTTGACCGAAGCTGAGGGACTTGGCCGGGCGCTGGCCGCCGAGTTGCTCGACCTCGGGGCCGCAGTGCTCAGCGGCCCAGAGGCGTAATCGATGGGGAGTGCCCTGATGACCCGCGCACGCAAGACCCCCGGACGCATCGCCTTCGTGGGCTCCGGCCCAGGCGACACCGGGCTGCTCACGGTCCGGGCCCACGACTTGCTCACCAGGGCTGAACTCGTGGTCACCGACCCGGACGTCCCCGCGGACGTTCTCGCGACCGTGGCCGAGGGAGTCGAGGTCCGCCCCGCTGTCGGCGAGGCCGCCGACGTGGCCAAGGACCTGGTGGCCGAGGCGCGCAACGGTGCGACCGTCGTCCGTCTCGTCGCGGGTGACCCGCTGACGCTCGACTCGGTCGTGAAGGAAGCACAGGCCGTCGCGAAGTCGACGATCCCGTTCGACGTCGTGCCCGGCGTGCCCTGCCGGCACCGCGGTCCCGGCCTATGCGGGTGTCGCGCTCGGTGGCGTGCACACCGAGGTCGACGTGCGCTGCGGTGACCGACTGGGCCGGCCTCGCCGCCGCGCCCGGCACGCTCGTCCTGCACGCGATGGGCTCGCACCTCGCCGAGGCCGCGTCGAACCTGGTCGAGAACGGCCTGGCGCCGCAGACGCCGGTCGCCGTGACCGCCGAGGGCACCGGATTCCAGCAGCGCACCATCGACACCACGCTGGCCGCCGTCGCTGCCGACGCCGGTGACATGGGCGGCCCGCTGGTGGTCACGGTCGGTGCCGCCGCCGCCGCGCGTTCGAAGCTCTCCTGGTGGGAGTCGCGGGCGCTCTACGGCTGGCGCGTGCTGGTGCCGCGCACCAAGGAGCAGGCGGGCGCGATGTCCGAGCGTCTGCACTCGCACGGCGCCATTGCCGTCGAGGTGCCGACCATCTCGGTCGAGCCGCCCCGCAGCCCGGCGCAGATGGAACGTTCGGTCAAGGGTCTCGTCGACGGCCGCTACCAGTGGGTCGTCTTCACCTCGACCAACGCCGTGCGCGCCGTGTGGGAGAAGTTCCGCGAGTTCGGCCTGGACGCCCGTGCGTTCTCCGGCGTGAAGATCGCCTGCGTCGGCGAGGCCACGGCCGCGAAGGTGCGCTCGTTCGGCATCATCCCGGAGCTCGTGCCGTCCGGTGAGCAGTCGTCCGAGGGTCTCCTCAACGACTTCCCGCCCTACGACGACATCCTCGACCCGGTCGACCGCGTGCTCCTGCCGCGGGCCGACATCGCCACCGAGACGCTGGCCGCGGGCCTGCGCGAACGTGGCTGGGAGATCGACGACGTGACGGCGTACCGCACTGTCCGTGCGGCCCCGCCGCCCGCCGACACCCGCGAGATGATCAAGTCCGGTGGCTTCGACGCGGTGTGCTTCACCTCGTCGTCGACCGTGCGGAACCTGGTCGGCATCGCGGGTAAGCCGCACGCCCGCACGCTCGTCGCGTGCATCGGCCCGCAGACCGCCGAGACGGCGCGGGAGTTCGGCCTCCGGGTCGACGTGCAGCCCGAGGAGGCGAACGTGCCCGCGCTGGTCGACGCGCTGGCCGCCCACGCCGCCCGGTTGCGCGCCGAGGGAGCGCTGCCTCCTCCGCGCAAGACCAAGCGTCTGCGCCGCAGCTAGTTCATGAAGCCGTTGGGGCCATCCGAGATCCTGGGATGGCCCCTTCGACTCTCTCCACAGGGAGTCCGCCGTGTACCCACTTCACCGGCCGAGGCGTCTGCGCACGACGCCCGCCATGCGCCGCCTGGTCTCCGAGACCGAGGTGCGCCCGAGGCAGCTCGTGCTGCCGATGTTCGTCAAGGAAGGCCTGACCGAGCCTGCCGCGATCGGCAGCATGCCCGGCGTCCTGCAGCACAGCCGTGACTCGCTGCGCAAGGCCGCGGTCGAGGCCGTGCAGGCCGGTGTCGGCGGCATCATGCTGTTCGGCGTGCCCGCCGAGCGCGACGCCGTCGGTTCCGGTGGGACCGACCCGGACGGCATCCTCAACGCCGCGCTGGCCGACCTCCGCGCGGAGCTGGGCGACAGCACGGTCCTGATGTCGGACTGCTGCCTCGACGAGTTCACCGACCACGGCCACTGCGGCGTGCTCGCCGCCGACGGCACGGTCGACAACGACGCGACCCTTGAGGTCTACGGCGAGATGGCCGTCGCGCAGGCCCGCGCGGGCGCTCACGTCGTCGGCCCCAGCGGCATGATGGACGGCCAGATCGGCTTCATCCGCAGCGCGCTGGACGAGGCGGGTCTGCAGGACACCGGCATCCTCGCCTACTCGGTCAAGTACGCCTCGGCGTACTTCGGCCCGTTCCGCGACGCCGTGGAGTCGCAGCTCGTCGGCGACCGCAAGACCTATCAGCAGGACCCCGCGAACGCCCGTGAGGCGATCCGCGAGGTGCAGCTGGACCTCGCCGAGGGCGCGGACATGGTCATGGTCAAGCCGGCGCTGCTGTACCTGGACGTGCTGAAGACCGTTGCCGAGATCTCGGACGTTCCCGTTGCGGCGTACCAGATCTCCGGTGAGTACGCGATGATCGAGGCCGCCGCCGCGAACGGCTGGATCGACCGCGAGCGCTCGATCCTCGAGTCGCTCACGGCCATCCGGCGTGCGGGTGCGGACATCGTGCTGACGTACTGGGCAGTGGAAGCCGCGCGGTGGCTGGACCGCTGACTCCGCCGGCGAAGAAGCAGCCTCCGCCGCCTCCGCCGAAGCTGATCAACATCGCGCGCTGGCTGTGGATCGCCAGCGCGTGCATCGGCATGGTGCGGTTCGTCGCGCAGCTCTTCGACCGCGAGATGCTCGTGGCCGAGGCACGCCGGCAGAACCCGGCACTGGGCCAGGACCAGATCGACGCGGGCGTCAACGGCGGGATCATGTTCGGGCTGGCCATCGCGCTCGCGGTCCTCGTCGCGTACACGCGGCTGGCGAACACGATGGCGCGCGGGCGCAACTGGGCCCGGATCGTGCTGACCGTGCTCGGCACCGCGTCCGTCGTGTTCGGACTGTTCCGGCTGATCGCCTGGGGCAGCGGGATCGCCGCGGCGCTCGGCGTGGACATGCGGCCGGTCGACCTGGTCGTCACGGTGATCACGATGGCGCTGGACACCACCGCGATCGTGCTCATGTACCGGGTGTCCGCGCACTTCAGGAAGCGCGTCACGGTGGACAGCAACTTCCTGCGGCCCTAAGTTCCGACCGTGACGTCTCCGAAGGAATCGGGCACTCCCGGCACCATCACCGCGGGCTACTGGCTCGTCGTGACCGGCGTGGCGCTCAGCGTGCTGGCCTCGATCTTCCTGCTCGCCAACAAGCAGGCCGTGGTCGATGCCGTGAAGAGCAGGAACACCGACCCGAAGCTGACCCCGGAGATGATCGAGGCGTCGGCGACGGCGACGCTCGTCATCGCGCTGGTCGTCACCGTCGTGCTGGCCGTGCTCGCCGTGTGGTTCGCGGGCAAGGTGAAGGCGGGGAAGAAGAAGAGCCGCACCGGCCTGATGATCGCGTTGCTGCTCGACCTGTTCTTCCAGCTGATCGCGAACGGGTACGCCATCATCGCGGTGCTGGTCGCCATCTCGGGGCTCGTCCTGCTCTACTTCCGGCAGTCGACCGACTACCTCGCCGAGCGCGAGCAGCTGACGTGACCGACGCTCCCAGGCAGGTCCGCATCGCGGTCGGCATGTGGCTCGCGATCGCGGTGTTCGTGTTGTTCACCACCGTTGGGCTGTGGTTCCAGCACGGCGAGGTGCAGCGGGTCGGCAAGATGACCTCCGGTGAGGCCACGAACTTCCTGCTGACGCTGAGCGTCGTCGCGGTGCTCTTCGCGGGGGCCTACGGCTGGCTGACCCGGGTGTTCCTCAAGCGGAAGAACTGGGCGCGGGTCGCGTTGTCGCTGCTCGCGATCCTGCACATGCTCTGGTTGCTGCGCGTGGGCGTCAGCGCGGCGAACCTGGTCACACTCCTGCTCATCTCTGTCGCAATCGTCTTCACGTGGCAGGCGCGTACGGCACAGTGGCTGGCGGAGGTGCGTGAGCAGTGACCGATCCCCAGAACCCGTGGCAGAACCAGGACCCCGCCCAGAGCGGTGGGGTGCCCTGGCAGAACCCGGCGGGCCAGAACCAGGTTGACCAGAACCCGGCGGATCTATATCCGGCGAGTCAGTATCCGGCAGGCCAGAACCCGGTGGGCCAGTATCCGACGGGCCAGAACCCGGTCGGGCAGTACCCGGCGGGCCCCTATCCGGCGACTCCGGAGCCGGCCGGGCCGTACCAGGTGAGCCACGTCGGCCAGGCGAGCTTCGCCATGGCACCGCTCCCACCCGTGCTGCCGCAGGAGATGAGGCCGCCGCGGCCCGCCACCGTCACCACGGCGATGTGGGTGTGGATCGTGGCCGCGGTGCTGTCCATCGCGGTGATCCCGGTGCTGCTGCTCAGCAACATGGAGTCGATCACCGCGGACCTCCGCGACAGCGCGGATCCCACCGTCAACGAGGCCCCCGAGCTGGCCGTGCAGATCTGGGCGATCCTGTCCGGCTTCGGCATGCTCGTGGCGGCCGCGCCGTACATCGCGTTCGCCATCGTGCTGCGCAACGGCCACAACTGGGCGCGCATCACGCTCACGATCCTCGGCCTGCTCGGGTTCGTGTCGATGATCGCGATCACGGTGCTGGGTCTGCAGGCACCGGTCTGGCAGGCCGGCGTGGCGATCGGCATCGTGGTGCTCGGGCTGACGATCGCGGCGCATCGTGCTGCAGTTCCTCCCGGCCTCGAACAAGTACGTCCGGTAGTGCTCGTACCGCGAGTCCGGCAGCAGCTGGTGGCCGCTCCTGTGGGGGCCCGCGTTCGCGGTCGCCGGCTACCTGATCGAGCTGATCACCGGACCCGCGTCCGCGCTGCTGTGGACGATCGTGGGGCTCGGGCTGACGCTCGGCGCGGTGTTGTGGGTGTACGGCCGGGTGAAGACCGGCAGCGTCGTGCTGACGGCCGAAGAAGCCCAGTTCGGGCGGGAGAAGCTGCCGATCGCGACCATCGAGGCCTGCCGGGACGTCGGCGCGCCGGCCGGGGCACGGGTGCTCGGCGGCGGCTGGTCGGTGCCCAAGGGGACGACCGCGGTGCCGTTGCGGCTGCTCGACGGCAGTGTCGTGCTGGGCTGGGCGCGCGATCCGGAAGCCTTGCTCGCCGGGCTGCGCCGGGTCGTGAGAGGGTGAGCGACGTGACAGAGGCCGTGACCGAGCCGGACGCCGGTGCCGCGAACGCCGGGGCTTCGAATGCTGGGGCTTCGAATGCCGGGACCGGCGAGGAGCCACCAGCCGCCCCGCCTGCCGGCCTGCACCAGCCCAAGCGCGCGCTGATCGCCGCGGGCGAGATCGTCGCCGTCGTCTTGCTGGCGTTCGGCGCCGTCTGGTGCTGGAACCGCGGCATCGTGCACCTCGCGTACCCGATCGAGGGCCGCGAGCCGTTGATCTCCACGCGCTATCTCGGCAACTGGCTGGGCACGGCCGTGGCGGCGATCACGCTGGCCGTGGTCCTCGGGCTCGACGCCGTGCGCCAGGTCGTGCTGGCCGTGCGCACCCGGCCGCAGAAAGCGTCCGAAGCGGACGTGTGAGACTGGAGTACGTGACTGCCAGTCGATCCCAGGCCCTGTTCGAGCGCGCGTCCACGCTGACCCCCGGCGGGGTCAACTCGCCGGTGCGGGCGTTCCACTCCGTCGGCGGAACCCCGCGGTTCATGGTCCGCGGCGAGGGCCCGCACCTGTGGGACGCGGACGGCAACCGGTACGTCGACCTGGTGGCCTCGTGGGGCCCGATGATCCTCGGGCACGCCCACCCGGCCGTGGTCGAGGCCGTGCAGAAGGCGGCCGTGAACGGCCTGTCGTTCGGCACGCCGACCGAGGGTGAGATCGACCTCGCGGCCGAGATCATCGACCGGGTCGAGCCGGTCCGCCAGGTGCGGCTCGTGAACTCGGGCACCGAGGCCACGATGAGCGCGATCCGCCTGGCCCGCGGCTTCACCGAGCGGCGCAAGATCATCAAGTTCGCCGGCTGCTACCACGGCCACGTCGACGCGCTGCTGGCCCAGGCCGGCTCCGGCGTCGCGACGCTGGGGCTGCCGACCTCGCCCGGCGTCACGGGCGCGCAGGCCGCGGACACGATCGTGCTGCCGTACAACGACGTCGAGGCCGTGCGCGCGGCGTTCGCCGAGAACCCCGGCGAGATCGCCTGCGTGATCACCGAGGCCGCGGCGGGCAACATGGGCGCGGTCGCACCGTCGGCCGACTTCAACGCCTCGCTGCGCGAGATCTGCGACGCCTCCGGCGCGTTGCTGATCATGGACGAGGTCATGACCGGCTTCCGCGTCTCGCGGGCCGGCTGGTTCGGCCTGGAGCGGGTGGCCGGCGACCTCTACACCTTCGGCAAGGTCATGTCCGGCGGCCTGCCCGCGGCGGCGTTCGGCGGCCGCGCGGACGTGATGGCCCGGCTGGCCCCGTCCGGTCCCGTCTACCAGGCCGGCACGCTGTCCGGTAACCCCGTCGCGGTGGCCGCGGGCCTCGCGACCCTGCGCGCCGCGGACGACGAGGTCTACGCGGCGCTGAACCGCAACGCCACGCGGCTGGGCGCGCTGTTCGTCTCCGCGCTGACCGAGGCCGGCGTCGAGCACCGCGTGCAGTTCGCTGGGAACCTGGTGAGCGTGTTCTTCGGTTCTTCAGAGGTGCGGGACTACGCGGGCGCGCAGGCATGCGAGACGTGGCGCTTCCCGCCGTTCTTCCACGCACTGCTGGAACGAGGCGTGTACGCCCCGCCGTCGGCGTACGAGGCGTGGTTCGTCAACGCCGCCATGGGTGAAGAGGAGTTCGCTGTGATCGCCGACGCGCTGCCGCACGCGGCCCGCGCCGCCAAGGAGGCCCGCAAGTGACCCGCACCGTCGTCCACCTGCTCCGCCACGGCGAGGTGCACAACCCCACCGGGATCCTGTACGGCCGCATCCCCGGCTTCAAGCTGTCCGAGCGCGGGCAGAAGCAGGCGCTGACCGTGGCCGAGCACCTGGCCGACCAGGACATCGTGCACGTCGTGGCGTCGCCCCTGGACCGGGCGCAGCAGACCGCCTCCCCGATCGCCGACTCGCACCGGCTGGAGCTGGCGACCGACGACCGGCTGATCGAGGCGGACAACCAGTTCGAGGGGTTGAAGGTCGCGGTCGGCGACGGTGCGTTGCGGTCGCCGCAGCACTGGCCGAAGCTGGTGAACCCGTTCAAGCCGTCCTGGGGTGAGCCGTACATCGAGATCGCTCATCGGATGTTCGGGGCGGTGCAGAAGGCCCGGGCGGCCGCTGAGGGGCATGAGGCGGTTTGTGTTTCGCATCAGTTGCCCATTTGGACTGTGCGGCGGTTCTTGGAGGGGAAGCGGATGTGGCACGACCCGCGTCGTCGGGAGTGCTCGTTGGCTTCGCTCACGTCGTTGGTGTTCGAGGGTGAGCAGTTGGTTCGGATTGACTACTCTGAGCCGGTTGGGGCTACTGATCCTCGGGTGACCGGGGCATGAAGCGGTTCCTGGTGTTGTTGTTGCTGGTTTCCGGGTGTGCTGTCGGTAAGGATGCTTCTCAGGTTGGGGCTGGGGAGTTCTACCTGGTCGCGCCTGGGGGGCAGGTCAAGCTTCGGTATTCCGGGGCTGATCGCAAGGCGCTCGTCGGGCTTGAGGGCGAGTCGTTGATGGAGGAGGGCAAGACGGTTCGGTTGTCCGATTACGCGGGGAAGCCTGTTGTGATCAACATTTGGGGGGCCTGGTGTGGGCCCTGCCGGACCGAGGCTCCTGAGATGCAGAAGTTGTTCGACGGTGGGGCGCAGGTGCTGGGGGTGGATGTGAAGGAGACTTCGCCTGATCATCCTCGGGATTTCATGCGGGATCGGTCGTTGACTTATCCGTCTATTTACGATGGGTCTGCGCGTAGTTTTATTAATGTGTTCAACGGGGTGTCCGGCTAATGCTGTGCCGTCGACGTTCGTGGTGGACAAGGACCACAAGGTGGCTGCCGTGTTTCTGGTGCCGGTGTTGGCTTCTGACGTGCAGCCGGTGCTGGACGAGCTGGCCAAGGAATGACCCGAGTAGGGGTGATCCCAGGGTACGCGGGGCCCCGCCATCGCGGTGGAGCTCGCCTCCGGTCAGCTGAGGCGGCGCATGGAGCGGTCGCCTGCTCGGGGGCGCGCGTTGTTCAGGGACGGGATCTTGGCCTTGAAGGCTTTGATCATGGCGTCCCGGCCGATCGAGTTGAACTGCTTGCCCAGGGTTCGCATGATCGAGTTGGCGGTGGGGCGGTACAGGCCGCCCTTGTAGTAGGCGGCGCCCTCGAACGCGCCGATCACGCCGCCGTCCGGTGACGGCTGGCCGAGGTAGCGCCGACCACTTCGCGCACCGGTCGGATCCTTGGTGACGTTGAGCTCGGTCGGCTCGGCACCGGTGTAGGTGTCCGGGTAGTCGTACTCGTCGGCGAGGCCGCCGATGGAGTGGCCCAGCTCGTGGATCGCGATCTGGCCCGCCAGAGCGTTCGAGCCGGCGGCGGTGGCCATGCCGCTGCCGCCCGCGCCGCCGTACTTCGCGGTGTTGCCGAGGGCGATGATCTGGTCGACCTGCGGGGCGAGGGCGGCGAACTCCTTGGCCTTGGCTCGTCGTTCACGCACAGCAGGCGTTCGGTGTTGGCGTCCATGCCCCGGCACCAGAAGCCCATGTCCAGTGCGGTGACCCGGTCGAGGCCGACTGGTCGGGTCGTTGTCCACACCGGACTCGGCGCGAGACGACGTTGACCTGCCAGACGTTGAAGTAGTCCTTGTAGGACGCGAACGGCTCGACGGCCGAGAGCTCGGTCCACTTGCTCTGGACGTTCTTGGGTAGGTCGTCCAGGTCGTCGGCGGTGTAGCCGTCGCCGACGAAGACCAGGTCGAAGCGCTCGGACGAGTCGCCGGTCACCTGGACCGGGATCGACCTCGGCCGCGACCGCTGCGCGGAAGCCCGGTCGTCTTCTCCGGCCGGTGCTTTCGGGGTGAGGGCCGTGGTGATGGAGCCGTCTTCGGAGAAGACCTCTCCACGCCATCGCCGTCACCGGGGCGGCGCCACCGGCTGGTACCTGGGCGAACAGAGCCAGCGCGGTGACTGTGAGCGCCGGGAGGAGCAGCCGGGAACGATGCATGGGCTGACGCTAGGCAAGCGTGATCTCACCCACAAGGCGGCAATCGTCGGTACTTATGGTCCAGTCCTCTGGGATGTGAAAGGGATGCCGGTCGGGACGTGATCCGGGCAACTACCTACCCTGAGTTGTGTGAATCCCACCGATCTGGCGATCTCCGGGCCGTTGCTGCTGGCCACCGGGGTTGCTTTGCTCGCCGGGTTCATCTCGTTCGCTTCGCCGTGCGTGGTTCCGCTGGTGCCGGGATATCTGGCGTATCTGGCCGGGCTGGTCGGGGCCGAGGCGCCTCGGGTGGAGGCGAACGAGCCGGCCAAGGCCGGGCGGTTGCGGGTGGCTGGGGCCTCGTTGCTGTTCGTGCTCGGGTTCACGGTTGTGTTCGTGCTGGCCTCGATGACCATCCTTGGCGCGTCGGACGCGTTGTTGCTCAACGCTGAGCTGTTCCAGCGCATCGGCGGGGTTGTCACGATCCTGATGGGGCTGGTGTTCATCGGGCTCGTTCCGGCGCTGCAGCGGGACGTGCGGTTCCACACCAAGCCCAGGGCCGGGTTGCTGGGGGCGCCGTTGCTCGGGGCGGTGTTCGCGCTCGGGTGGACGCCGTGCCTTGGGCCGACGCTGGCCGGGGTGCTCGCGGTCGCGCGCAGTACCGAGGTCGGGTCTTCGACGGTGCGCGGGGCCGTGCTGGTGCTGGCCTACTGCCTGGGGCTCGGGTTGCCGTTCGTCGTGCTGGCGCTTGGTGCGCGGTGGGCGTTGGGCGTCACCAAGTGGCTGCGCACGCATGCGCGGCAGGTGCAGATCTTCGGTGGCGTGTTGCTGATCCTGGTCGGCATCGCGCTGGTCACCGGGCTGTGGGCCGAGTTCGTCGGGTGGCTGCGCTACTCGTTCGTCGACGTCGTGGAGTTGCCGCTCTAGTGATCGCCTTCCTGCGCAACACGTGGCGCGGCCTCACGTCGATGAGGACCGCGCTGACACTGCTGTTCCTGCTGGCGCTCGCGGCCATGCCCGGTGCGTTGCTGCCGCAGTTGTCGCTGAACGCGGCGAAGGTCGACGAGTACGTCGCCCGGAACGGGTGGTGGGGCGACCTGCTGCTCAAGCTCGGGTTCTTCGAGGTCTACGCCACGCCGTGGTTCGCCGCGATCTACCTGCTGCTGTTCACCTCCCTCGTCGGGTGTCTGCTCCCGCGCACGTGGGAGTACTTCACGCAGATGCGCGCGAAGCCGGTGCTGACGCCGCGCAATCTCTCTCGCATGCCGCACCACGCGCAGGCTGTCCTTGATGTGACGCCGGAAGAGGCTGTCTCCAGGGCGAAGAAGACCACTGCGCGGCTGGCGGATGGAGGCCGGCGAGGACACGGTCAGCGCCGAGCGCGGGTTCCTGCGCGAGACCGGCAACCTGGTCTTCCACTTCGCGCTGCTGGGCCTGCTGGTGTCGTTCGCGCTGGGCAAGATGTTCAGCTACGAGGGCCAGGTCATCGTCCAGGCCAACGGTGGCCAGTTCTGCAACGGCGGCATCTTCAACTACGACCAGTTCCGGCCTGGGCTGCGGGTCGACGGCACCGACCTCACGCCGTTCTGCGTCGAGATCGGCAAGTTCTCCGCCGAGTACCTCGACAACGGGCAGCCCGTCGGTTACCAGGCCGACATCCGCTACCAGAGCGGCGAGGACCTCCGCAGCGGCGACTGGCGCCCGTACACGCTGCAGGTCAACCACCCGCTGCGCACCGAGGGCGACCGGCTCTACCTGCTCGGCCACGGCTACACGCCCACGTTCACGGTGACGTTCCCGAACGGCGAGAAGCGCACGCAGGGCATCCAGTGGCTGCCGACGGACCAGCTCACGCTGGCCTCCGAGGGAGCGACGAAGTTCGACCCGCCGGGCGTCACGGACTCCGAGCAGCGGCGCAAGGGGCAGATCGCGGTGACCGGGCTGCTCGCGCCGACGCCGTTGCTGCACGGCACCATCCTGAACTCGAAGTTTCCCGCCCTGAACAATCCGATGGTCGCCGTCGACGTGTACCGGGGCGACCTCGGCGTGGACGACGGCCGCGGTCAGTCGATCTTCTCGATCGACCAGAAGATGGTCGACCAGGGCCGGTTGCAGAAGGTCGCGCGCAAGAACCTCGCGCTGGGCGAGGAGGTCGCGCTCGACGACGGCACCAAGGTGCGGTTCGACTCCGTGAGCGACTGGGTGTCGTTGCAGGTGTCGCACGACCCGACGCAGGGGTTCGTGCTCGTGTTCGCGATCCTGATCATTCTCGGGCTCGGGGTGTCGCTGACCGTCAAGCGCCGGCGGGTGTGGGTGCGTGCGACCCGCCGGGAGGACGGGCGTACGTTGGTCGAGGTCGGTGGGCTCGCCCGCACTGACCAGGCCGGATACGGCGAGGAGTTCACGCGGCTGGCCCGCGCTGTTCTGAACGAGGAGAGATCCTGATGCCGGTCAACGAGACCCTCGCGACGTACAGCGACTGGCTGTACCGCAGCGCCCTCGGGGTCTACTTCTTCGCGGTCCTGCTCTACGCGGTCGAGCAGGCGTTCGCGCGTGCCCCGCGCCGGGCGGAGGCGCTGGTCGGAGCCGGTGCGCCGGTCCCGGGCATGGTCGAGCCGGAGCCGTCGAAGTTCAAGACCGAGCTGAGCAGGCCGGAGCGCATCGGTCGCATGGGTGCCGCGCTGACGATCCTCGGCGCGTTGCTGCACCTCGGTTCACTGGTGATGCGCGGTCTCTCGGCCGGGCGCGCGCCCTGGGGCAACATGTACGAGTACATGTCGCTGCTGTGCCTCGCCGCGGTGGTGACGTGGCTGGTCCTGATGGTGAAGTTCCCGATCCGCCGCCTCGGCGCGTTCGTGCTGACGCCGATCCTGGTCCTGCTGTTCCTCGGCGGCACGGTCCTCTACGCCGAGTCCGCGCCGGTCCAGCCCGCGTTGCGGTCGTACTGGCTCGTGATCCACGTGTCGGTGATCTCGATCTCGTCCGGTGTGCTGCTGATCCCCGGGGTCACCTCGATCCTCTACCTGCTCAAGGACCGCAGGACCGATCGCTTCCCGAAGCTGCCGTCCGCCGACGTGCTGGACCGGATGTCCTACCGGACCACCGTGCTGGCGTTCCCGCTGTTCACCGCAGGGATCATCCTCGGCGCGATCTGGGCGGAGGCCGCGTGGGGCCGGTTCTGGGGCTGGGACCCGAAGGAGACGGTGGCGTTCGTCTCGTGGGTGGTCTACGCGGCGTATTTGCACGCACGCGCGACGGCCGGTTGGCGCGGTCGTGGGGCCGCCTGGATCAACGTCGCGGGCTTCGCGCTGAACGTCTTCAACCTGTTCTTCATCAACTTGGTTACTAGCGGGTTGCATTCGTACGCGGGTCTCTAACGACTTATCCCCCCAGGTCGATGGAACCGGTGCGAGTTGCGTACCGTCGCAACCTGGGGGTCGGGGAAGTCCTGGTCCCTCTTGCTCAGGGAGGGCCACAGCGGTGACATGGCAACCACCGGGCGAGGAACAGGGCTCCGGCCCGCAGTACGTCGACCCGCAGACGGCCTACCTCGACCCGCAGCAGTCCGGTCCGCAGCACGTCAGCGGCGGCCAATCAGGCCCGTACAACGTGGGCAACCAGTCGGGCCCGTACCAGGTGCCCGGTAACCAGTCCGGTGCCTACCAGGTGCCCGGCTCCCAGTCCGGTTCGTACCCGGTGGACGGCTCCGGTCCCTACCAGGTGGCGGGCGGCCAGTCGGGTGCTCATTCCGTGCCCGGTGGTCAGTCCGGTCCGTACAGCGTGAGCGGCGGTCCGTCCGGTGCGCACAACACGGCTCAGTACGGCCAGTTCGCCGGCGCGCAGTACCCGAACAACTTCCCGCAGCAGCAGTACCGCTCGCAGGCGCAGGAAGTGTCGTCGCAGCAGCTGATCAAGAAGGAGAAGCGCCCACCGGCCTCCGGCTGGCGCAAGTCGCTGCACTCGATGACCGGCGGTGCGGTCAACCTCGGCGAGAGCCCCGCTGACCTGCGTCGACGTGAGCTGATCGCGCGGATCAACCAGCCGCTGCGTGGTTGCTACAAGATCGCGATGCTGTCCCTGAAGGGCGGCGTCGGCAAGACCACGACGACGACCACGCTGGGCTCGACGTTCTCGTCACTGCGCGGCGACCGGGTGATCGCGGTCGACGCGAACCCGGACCGCGGCACGCTGGCGTTGAAGATCCCGCGGGAGACCACGGCGACCGTGCGGCACCTGCTGCGCGACGCCACGCGGATCACGAAGTACAGCGACGTGCGCGCGTACACCTCGCAGTCGCCGGCCCGCCTTGAGGTGCTGGCGTCCGAGCAGGACCCGGCGGTGTCGGAGGCCTTCAGCGAGGAGGACTACCGGCGCACGGTGGCGTTGCTGGAGCACTTCTACAACCTCGTGCTCACCGACTGCGGCACCGGCCTGATGCACTCCGCGATGAAGGGCGTGCTGGAGGAGGCGGACTCGCTGGTGCTCGTGTCGTCCGGCTCGGTCGACGGCGCGCAGACCTCGGCGGCCACGCTCGACTGGCTGGAGGCGCACGGCTACCGCGACCTGGTCGCGAAGTCCGTGTGCGTGATCAACTCGGTCCGCCCGAAGTCGGGCAAGGTCGACCTCGACAAGCTCTCCGCGCACTTCCAGCAGAGGTGCCGCGCCGTGGTCCGCCTGCCGTTCGACGAGCACCTCGAAGAAGGTGCCGAGATCGCCCTCGACAAGCTCGCGCCGGAGACCCGGCTGGCGTTGCTGGAACTCGCCGCGGTCGTCGCGGACGACTTCCCCAACACCTGAGCCGGTCGCTTCCGTGTGGCGAAGGGGCCCTGGTGACAGGGCCCCTTTTCTGTTCACTCGTCGCGCTTGCGCTTCTCGTCGAGCTTGCGCAGGAACTCCGGGTCGTCGTCAGGTGCGATCACCTTGCGGCCCGGTGTGTACTCCGAGTGCTGTGGGGCGAAGGCTCGCCACACCAGCACCGCCACGGTGAGCGCACCGATCACTGCCAGCAGGTAGATCATCTGGTCGCCACCTCCCTTTGCCACGAGATTACCCGCGGCACAGGGATAACTACGGTTTCAGTGGCGGACGGGTTCAGTCGCCTCGGTCGTCAGCTCCGAGAGCAGAGCCTTCACCTCGGTCTCACGGAACCTGCGATGTCCTCCAGGCGTGCGGATCGAGCCGATGCGACCTGCGGTGGCCCATCGGGTCACGGTCTTCGGGTCGACCCGGAACAGATTGGCGACTTCCCCAGGCGTCAACAGGCGCTCGGTGGCTGCAGTCACTCGTCCTCCTCAGATCAGACGTTCTGGTCTGATCGTGGCATCTCACCCTTCAGGTACTCGAACGCTTGTTTTTTGGTAAAGAGGTAGTAAGGGACGACCGGGGCGATTCGGACATGCCACTGTGCCTGTGGCCGCTGCTCCGCAGACGGCGGCGAGTTCGCCGGGAAGTCGGTCGTCCGGCCACCGCTTCGCCGCGGAGTGGGCTTCGCCGAATCCGCGACGAAGGGGTAACCGGACGACCGACGCGAACTCGCGAGCCCCGAGCGCACCCGTGGGGCATAGGGTGTCGCGGGTGGATGCTCTTGATCGCCAGATCATCGCCGCTCTGCGTGCCAACGGCCGGGCCACGTACGCCGATCTCGGCAGGAAGGTCGGCCTGTCCGCCTCCGCCGTGCACGAGCGGGTCGGAAAGCTCGAGTCCAGCGGCGTGATCGTCGGCTATCACGCGGTCGTCGACCCCAGCTCCGTCGGGCTGGGCGTGACCGCGCTGATCGGCATCCACCCCACCGACACCGCGGACGACAACGAGGTCGCGGACGCGCTGGGCGAGCTCGTCGAGGTCGAGTCCTGCTACCGGGTGGCGGGCGACGAGTCGTTCATCGTGAAGGTCCGGGTGGCCACGGTGGACGATCTGGAGCGCTCGCTCGGGCGGTTGCGGCGCATCCCCGGCGTTGCCCGGACGCGCACGACCGTGGTGCTGTCCACGCGGTTCGAAGGGCGGCCGAACACCAGCGACGAGGACGACGACGTAACCTGAACGGGTGCTCGCCCGTGATGTGACGCTCTACGTCCTCGCCCGCCTCGGTCTCGTCGCGGTGGTGACGGGCGCGCTCATGTTCTTCAACGTTCCGTTGCTGCCCGCGCTGGCCGTCGGCGTGGTCGTGGCGCTGCCGGCGTCGTTGTTCCTGTTCAAGGGGCTGCGGCAGCGGGTGGCGGCCGGGTTGAACGAGCACCAGGCAGCCCGCCGGGCCGAGCGCGACAAGCTGCGCGCCGAGCTGCGCGGTGACGAGGGACCTCTCACCCAGGCATGACGGCCGGACGCGGTTATCGTGCCCGCTGTGAGTACTTCGGTTGACCGTTGTTGCAGCAGGACCAGGCACTGGGTGTGCGAGGCCGTCAAGATCATCGAGGCGGACGCGAACCGCAGTGCCGACACGCACCTGCTGCGCTACCCGCTGCCGCTCGACTGGGGCATCGACCTCTACCTGAAGGACGAGTCGACGCACCCCACGGGTTCGTTGAAGCACCGGCTGGCCAGGTCGTTGTTCCTCTACGCGATCTGCAACGGCTGGATCAGCGGTGGTACGCCCGTGATCGAGGCTTCCTCGGGCTCGACGGCGGTCTCCGAGGCCTACTTCGCGCGGTTGCTGGGACTGCCGTTCATCGCTGTGATGCCGCGGTCGACGTCGGGGGAGAAGGTCGCGCTGATCGAGCGGCAGGGCGGCCGGTGCCACTTCATCGACGACCCGTCGACGATCTACGACGAGTCGCGGCGGCTGGCCGCTGAGCTCGGCGGCCACTTCATGGACCAGTTCACGCACGCCGAGCGCGCCACGGACTGGCGGGGCAACAACAACATCGCTGAGTCGATCTTCGACCAGATGAAGCTCGAACCCTCGCCGGAACCCGACTGGGTGGTCGTCGGCGCGGGCACGGGTGGCACGTCGGCCACGATCGGCCGGTACATCCACTACCAGAAGCTGAACACCCGGCTCGCCGTGGTCGATCCCGAGCACTCGGTCTTCTTCGACGCGTGGCGCGACAGCAACCCGGACCTGGTGGGCACGCGCGGCTCGCGGATCGAGGGCATCGGCCGGCCGCGGGTGGAGCCGTCGTTCGTCGGCCAGGTGATCGACCGCATGATCAAGGTGCCGGACGCGGCGTCCGTGGCGACCATCCGGCACGTGGAGGAGCTGCTGGGCCGGCGCGTCGGCGGGTCGACCGGGACGAATCTCTGGGGTGCGTTCCAGATCATCGCCGAGATGCGGCAGTCTCGTTCGCGCGGGAGCGTCGTGACGCTGTTGTGTGATGGTGGCGAGCGTTACGCGAACACCTATTACGACGACTCATGGGTGACTGCTCAAGACATGGACCTCGGCCCGTGCCTTGAACGCCTGAACAACTTCCACCGCACGGGGAACTGGTGACGAGAGTTGTGCGTCACAGCGTGACCTGAGCACCTGAGTCCGCAGGGGGGACGCTGTGACGTCGCTGTTCACCGACGCGGCCGAACTGCGCGCGTACGCCGAGTACCTGCGCACCGAGGCCCAAGAGTTCGAGACGATCCGCAAGTACGTCCACACCACGGCCTGCGACAAGAGCGGCTTCACCGGCCTGCTCACGTTGCTGCAGCCGGGCGTGGACCTCGTGCAGGCGTTGTTCGACGAGACGCTCGACTTCGGCAAGTCGAAGCTGGAGGGCACGGCGACCGCGATGGACTCGACAGCCGCCCTCTACGAGTCGGTCGACCGCGCCCAGCGGGCGATCTTCGACGGGCTGCTGAAGTGAGCACCGCGTACCAGGACCCGCGCCCGGTCGCCGCGTCCCTGCAGAAGCCGGAAGTCGACCGCGCCTCCCTGAACGACGTCCTGCAGGACCAGGGCTGGGGCGTGCAGGCGGTCAACTGGGTCTTCGAGGCCGTGACCGGCGAAAGCCTCGTCGCGACGATCATCACGCCGATCACCGGCGACTGGACGAAGATCCGTGCCGACGGCGACGCCTGGCGCATGGTCGGCAACGCGATGAACGACGTCTCCTACAACCTCACCGACGCGGTGGGGAAGGTCCGGGACCACTGGGACGGCGACGCCGCCCGCGCCCACGAGAAGTACATCGCACTGGGCTGGAAGGCAGGCCTGCTCGCGGAGATGGGCGTCGCCCAGCTGATCGCGAAGGGCTTCGACACCGTCGCGTCCGGCGCCGAGGCCCTGGGCAAGCAGGCCGCGCGCCTGCTGGACTACCTCGTCAACAAGCTGCTCGAGGCCGCCGCCACCGTCTGGCTCCCGGTGGCCGGCTGGATCAAGGCCGCCGAGATGGTCTGGAACGCGTACCAGATCTACCGGCGCGTCATGGACATCATCGACACGGTCAAGAAGCTCATCACCGACGTCAAGTCCCTGTTCGACGCCGTCGGCCGCGTCTTCTCGGCCATCGGCAAGCTGAAGGACGCCGACTCCCTGGCCGAGGCGATGAACGCCACCCAGGAGGTGGCCGAGGCCGGTCGCGACGTCCGCAACTCCGTCAACGACATCCACGACGACATGACGTCCATCAAGGACTCCGCCACCGAGATCGGTGAACGCGGCCGCGACATCGGCTCGCAGGTTCGCGAGGTCTACACCCCGCCAGGCGCCGCGGATGGCGACGGCACCAAGGCTGCCGCCGTCTCCGCCGTGACACCGGGCGGCGCCCCCGTCTCCGCACCTCCGACGTTGGCCGGCGGCCCCGACGCGCCCGCCACCCACACCGCGACCGCGGCCGGTCCCGGCGTGTCCGCTCCGCCTTCGGTGGGCGGTGGTTCTGGTGGCGGATCTGGCGGCATGCCCTCGGGTGGTTCCGGTATGCCTTCGGGCGGCTCCGGCGTGCCTTCGGGTGGTTCCGGTGGCGTGCCCCACGGCGGCGCTCCGACGCCCTCCGCCCCGGTACGTCCCGACATGACCCACGCGGCCGGTACGTCCGCTCCCGCGGCCGCCCCGCCGTCGCACCACTCGACGCCGGTCGGCGGCGCGATGCCGATGGGCGCCCCTCCGGCGGGCGCCGGCGGCGGCGACTCCACCCGCAGTTCGAGCTCGCGCCCCGGCGGGGCAGGTGTGCCCGCCTTCCCGTCCGCGGGTTCGCCCTCGGGTTCGGGCTCCGGTGCGGGTGCGGGAAGGCCACCGGCCGGCGGTTCCGGCTCGGGCCTGCCCACTCCGCCCAGCCACTCCGGCCCCGGCCTGCCAACGCCCCCGTCCGGCTCCGGCACTCCTTCGGGCACCGGTGGCGCGCACTCGACGCCGGCAGGTGCCGGCTCGCACACCCCGTCGGGCACCGGTTTGCCAACGCCCCCGGCAGGCTCCGGCTCGCACTCCCCTTCGAGCACCGGTGGCGCGCACCCGACGCCAGCAGGCTCCGGCACGCACCCGACGCCCGGCGGCCCCGGCACGCACGCGACCCCAGGCGGTTCCGGTGGTGGCCTGCCTTCGCCTCCCGGACACCAGAGTCCCGGCGCCGGTGGCGGACTGCCCTCACCTCCCGGACATCAGCCGCCCAGCGCCAACGTGGCCACCGCTCCCGCCCCGGCCGGCACGGGCGGCGGTCTCCCGTCGCCTCCTTCCCACACCAGCCCCAGCGACGGCCCCTCTCACCCGACCCCGTCCGGTTCGGGCGGCGGCCTGCCCTCGCCTCCGGGACACCCGAGTCCCAGTGCCGGTGGCGGCCTGCCCTCGCCTCCCGGGCACCCGGCTCCGACCTCGGGTGGCGGCCTACCGTCACCTCCCGGCCACGCGAGCCCGAGCACGGGCACGGACCACTCGACGCCCGCCGGCTCCGGCGGCACGACCCCGCACGACTCGGGTACCAAGCCGCACGACACCACGCCCAACGGGGCGACGGACACCAAGCCCCACGACGCTCCCGACAGCACCAAGCCGCACGACACGACTCCGTCCGATTCCGGCACCAAGCCACACGACGTCGACGGTGCCAAGCCCCACGACACCGACACCAGCGGTGCCGAAGACGTCAAACCGCACGATCCGCACCCCGGCGACACCACCCCCACCGACCACGAAACCGACGCCAAGCCGCACGACAGCGACTCGACCGGCGGACGCGACGGGGCGGGCGACGGCGGGGACGGTGGCGAGCCCACGCCGCGGTCCCACGACATGGCGCCCCAGTTCGGCGAGGACGCGATCCGTGCTCAAGGTGAGGGGTACCAGCAGCAGCTGGAGCACATGCTCCCCACCGAGGCCGACCGCGAGCGCTACGAGGAGCTGAGCAAGAAGCCCACGACCGAGCTCAGCGCGGCCGAGGCCCAGCACGTGGCCGACATCCGCAACCAGATTCCGGTCGGTGGCGACCAGATCGTCACCAAGGTGCTGAGCCAGGGCGCGCTCGACGGCTACCTCAACGACGACCCGAGCAAGCAGTGGCAGGGCGTGCAGGGGTCGATCGCCAGGGGTGTCGACGTGGTCGACATGAACAACCCCCAGGGGCTCCGCGACGGGCTGGCCCTGGACGACGGCATGGGCGACAAGGGCTGGTCCCCGATCAAGGAGAACCAGCCGGAGGCCTACCAGATGCGCTGGAAGCCGGGCGACACGGTGGACGACCTGTTCGTTCCCTACGGCGGTCCGCAGAAGGACACCTACGCGTCACCGGCGGAGCAGGCCCACTACGACGCGAGTGCCCAGCAGATGGCCTCGGCCGGCGGGACGGCCACCGAGACGCGGATGCAGGCGCCGTTCACCGGCAGCGGGTCCACCGGCGGTGGCGTGCCGGAGTGGCAGGCCCCGCGCGGGTCGTCGCTCGGGCAGCGGGCGGAGATCTGGCAGCTGAACGCCGACGGCTCACCTGAGAGACTGCACGCGGTCTACGAGAGCGGTCTCGGCTGGAAGAAGGCATGACGATGGTCGAGGTGACCAGGTACCCGAACGAGCTGGTGGCCGAGTACCGGGGCGAGCTCTACCTCGCGAGCACCGTCGACGTGGCGGCCGGGTTCGTGCGCCTCCGGGAGATCCCGGCCGAGCGCTATGCGAACGCCACCGGCCGCGACGTCGAGGTGCCGGTCACCGAGCTCGATGCCTGGTACCGCGACAAGACGCGGGCCACCTGGCGCGGGCAGCCGTTCGTGGTGGACCGGGTCGAGGGGGGCCGGGCGCTCGCCGGTTATGACGGGCGCGATGCCGGGTGGGCCAAGAAGAACGGCCTCGACGGCAATCAGTACGACTGGTTCCAGGGCTGGCTCGCGCTGGACGAGCTCGAGGACGTGCACGTCGACCGCACCGACTTTCTGGCGCGGTGGAAGGAGAAGAACCGGGGATGAGCTCGCCACAGGTGTTGCAGAAGGCGGCCGGCATCGGGCCGGAGACCATCCTGCAGAAGATCGTGCACCCCGCGGTCGCGCAGCTCTACCTGGGCAACGTCGTCGTGCCCGGGAAGTTCGAGCCGCACCGCGCGGGCGGGTTCGTCACGCGGGGCCAGGACTTCCCGAAGGGCACCGCGGACCAGTTCGCCGCGGCGTTCGGCGTCGACAAGGTGGAGAACTGGCCGAAAGGCACCCAGTACCTGCTGCGCTTCTACGCGCACACCACGGAGCTCTTCGAGACCAGCTTCGGCGGCCCCACGCTCGAAGGCGCGCAGAAGATGGGCACGTCGCGCGTGTACCCGGCACCGTTCACCGGCACCGGTTTCACCCCGAGCGAGCAGCCGATCCCCGAGTACGTCATGGAGCTGACCGAGCTCCCGGCGGGCACCGAGCTCTGGCGCTTCGAGCCGGACGGCACCGCGGGCAGCGTCGGCAGATACATGAACCGCCAGACCGGCTGGATCCCGACCGGTGACGTCGGCTTCGGGCCGGGAAGGTACTGGCAGTACCCGGTTCCGTTGCGCCCGACCGTCCGGCGTGGACTGATGGCGAAGTACAACGGCACCTACTTCGACGTCGACTTCGCCCCCCAGCCCGGACGGCTCCTGCTGCACCCGCTGGCCGGCCAGCCTGCTCCGGAGGGCTACACCGAACGCGACGGCGCACGGTTCCTCGAGGTGCTGGACGTGCAGGTCGAGGAGCTCGGCTACCTCCGCAAACTCTGCACCTACCGCGGTGCGCAGTTCGAGATCCTCGGCATCATGGGCGAGAACGCGGTGCTGCACTTCATCGGCGAGAACTACGAAACGGCCCAGCGGCTCGAACTGTCCGAAGTAGACTTCCGGCAGTGGCGGACCCTGGCCCCCCGCAACGAGCTCAGCGACGTTCGCGACGAGGTCAGGCCGATCCAACGGGGACTTTTCGCGACGGAGAACTCATGACCACGCCCAACGACAGCTGGAAGACGCCGGACCTGCGCGCGGCCGAGGCGCAGGTCGACGCGCGCTTCAAGGAGGCGCAGGACCTCGCGAACCGGCTGAAGGACACGCCGCTGCCGCCGGTCCCGCCGGTCGACTTCAAGGCGATCGCTCAGCAGGTCGAACGCGCGGCGCAGGAGAAGGACGCGCCCGAGCAGCTGAAAGCGTTGAAGCGCAAGGTGGACGCGGGCGAGTTCACGTGGCAGGACGTCGTCTCCGGCAAGGCGGCGAACGACCCGGACGTGCAGGCGGCGCAGCAGGAGAACGTCAAGAAGATGAAGCAGGCGTTCCAGATGCTGCAGGAGGGCATGACCGCCGAGGAGATCATGAACGCGCAGGGTCCGCGCAGAGGTCAGGGTGACGACGGCGACGAGAACGACCCCGGCATCTTCGAGGAAGACAAGTGGTGATGACAGCCTGGCGCACAGCGGACATCCTCGCGGCGGAGGGCGCTCTGGCCAGTGCCGTCGCCGAGGCGGAGCGGGCGATGCGGTCCGCGCAGCAGGGCCTCAAGGGCAGGGAACCGTCCACTGAGGACATTCGCAGGGTGATGCAGTTCGCCAAGTCGAGCGACGCCTCACCGGCGATGCGGCAACTGGCCGACCGCATCGCCCGCGGCGCCGGCCTCAGCTGGCGTCAGGTCCTCACCGGCGAGGCGGGCCACGATCCGCTGGTGCGGCAGGCACTGGAGGCCGACCGCGACCGGCTCGACGAGCTGATCAAAGGTGAGACGGCTCCTCCGCCGCCGCGCAGGCCCGTGCGGCGCGACGACGACGAACCGACCCAGTTCACCGAAGACGCCTGGTGAACTAGTGCCGCGACAACCGCGTTTTCCGGCGCTCAGCAGGGCGCCTCGCGGCACTAGTCGAGCACCAGGCCGGCGCTGACCAGCAACGCCCAGGCGAGCATCGCGAACCCGGTGAACTGCAGCACCGGGATCAGCTCACGGCCACCGCGTCCTGACGCCACCCGGCGCACCGCGGGCAGCAACACCGGCGCCGCAAGGAACGCCAGCAACGCGAACGGCACCCGCACGGCCATCCCGACCGCGATCAGGAACGGCACCGCCGCCAGCGCCAGGTACAGCCGGCGGGTGTCCTTGTCGCCCAGCACCACGGCCAGGGTTCGCTTGCCCGACACGGCATCCGTCGGGATGTCCCGCAGGTTGTTGGCCACCAGCACGGCGGCCGAGATCGACCCCATCGCGATGGCCGAACCGATGCCGATACCGGTGATCTCACCGCTCTGCACGTACAGCGTGCCCAGCACCGCGGCCGGGCCGAAGAACAGGAACACCGCGATCTCGCCGAGGCCCGCGTAGCCGTACGGACGCCTGCCGCCCGTGTAGAACCACGCTCCGGCGATGCACACCGCGCCGAACGCGAGCATCCACCAGTACCCGGACAACACGACCAGCGCGATCCCGGCCAGCGCGCCGACACCCAGCGAGATGAACGCCGCCAGCCGGACGGACGAGGGCTCCGCGGCACCGGAACCGGTCAGCCGGAAGGGACCGACTCGGTTGTCGTCCGTGCCGCGGATGCCGTCGGAGTAGTCGTTGGCGTAGTTCACACCGATCTGCAGCGCGATCGAGACGACCAGCGCGAGAACCGTGTAGACCGGGCTGAACTCGTCGATGTGGTGTGCCGCCGCCGCGCCCACGATCACCGGTGCGATCGAGTTCGGCAGGGTGCGAGGGCGGGTCCCCTGGATCCACTGGACGACTGAGGCCATGGCTCCATCCTCCGCTATGGCTACTGAGGACCCGCCAAAGGGGTGTATCAGCAGCTAGTCGCTCCGGAAACGCCGGCGACGTAGGCCTTGGCGACGTGCTTGCCGGGCGCGATGCGGTACCAGATGTTCGAGGTGCCCTGCGTGCCCGTCACCGACTCGCCGGTCAACTGGCAGGTGACCCTGACCTGGGCGTAGTTCGCGGCCAGACCCACCTGCGAGGTCGAGGAGTTCGCGCCGCTGCGGACGTTCACGGTGCCGTTCGCCGCGGCGGTGCGCACCGTCCCCAGAGGACCGGAGCCGGTCCACAGGTACGTCACGGTCACCCACGAGTTCGTGGTCAGCTTGAGGCCGTCCCAGAACGTGCCGTCGGCGAGGTCGATGCCCGCCGGGTTCGCGACCTTGCGGTCGTACTGGTCCTTGCCGCCGTTGTAGCCGTCCTGGTACGCGGCCTGCGCCTCGGGCTTGCCCTGCGGCAGGTTCTTCCACATCTCGCGGGTCGCGGACGGGTTCCAGTAGTCGTCCTTGGTGTTCCACGGGCCGACGTCCCACACGGGCGCCCACTCGCAACGGCCGTTCGACGCGCACACCTGCACGCTGTAGTTGCCGGAGTTCTTGCCCGCCAGGCCACGCCGCGACGGCAGCGCCACGAAGTGGTCGCGCGACCGGATCGTGTGGCCGTTCGCCGTGGTGCCGCCGACCAGGCCCTCACGCGTGGCGTAGACCCGGTACGCGCGGCCGGGAGCCATGATCGAGACGTCGTCCGCGGCAGCAGCGCCAGGCACGTTGGTGGCGGTCAGCTTCACGCGCGATGCCTTGCCACTGCTCAGAACCACGCGCGTCTGCACGGTGGAGGTCGTCACCGGCAACGTGGCCGGCGCCTCGAACCACTCGGTCCACTGACCGTCCGGCCGCAGACCTCGCACGTCGACTGCACCGTCCACTGGGCCATCGCCGGTCACCGCCGCCGTGACCGTGTTGGCGGGCTGTGCGAGCCGGTGCGACCCGAGCTCGACCAGGCCGATCCGCGGAGCACCACCCCACGTGACGGCACGTCCGCTGACGTCAGCGGACCACTCGTTTCCGGCTGCCTGGGCAGGGGACGCCAGTCCGGCCACCAACGTGGCTCCGACGACCAGCGGTAACAGGTAGCGCATGAGAAAGCCCCCATCGCTAGCGCACGCGGTCGAGTCCGCGTGCCTGGCGGGGAGAGTTGTCCTCAGCGGTAAAGGTTCACCTAAAGAGAGCGACCACCGCTGCCCGGTCGACCTTGCCCGGTCCGCGCAACGGCAGCTCGGACACGAACCGCACGAGCTTGGGCGCCGCCGCCCGCCCCACGGCCTGCGCCGCCGCGGCCTTCAGATCGTCGACCGACGGTTCCACACCGCGCGCGACGACAACGGCGGCGACAACCTGCCCCCACTCGTCGTCCGGCACGCCGACGACACACGCCTCCAGCACGCCCTCAACGGTCGCCAGAGCCCGTTCCACCAGCACCGGCGGCACCTTCTCGCCACCCGTGACGATCACGTCGTCCGCGCGTCCGAGCACCTCCAGCCGCCCGTCGCGCAGCCGCCCGAGGTCGCCGGTGCGGAACCACTCGCCGAACGGCTCCGGGCTGCCGCGATAGCCCAGCGCCAGCACGGGTCCGCTGATCTCGATCATGTCGTCGGTGCGCAGGTGCACGTCCCGCAGCGGCTCGCCGTCGTAGACGCACCCGCCGGCCGTCTCGCTCATGCCGTACGTCGTGACGACCTGCACGCCGAGCGCACGGGCCTGCTGGAGGAGGTTCGGCGGGGTCGCGGCCCCGCCGATCAGCACCCCGTCGAACTGCCGCAGCGCCGCGAGCCCCGGCCCCTCGCCCACGAGGAGCCGGGAGAGCTGCGTCGGCACGAGCGCGGTGTAGTGGCGGCCCGGCTGAGCCAGCACCGGCCGGGCGGCCTGCGCGAACCCCATGGCCCGGAAGCCCTTGGTCATGTCCAGCACGCCCGGCGTGGTGCCCGCGACCAGCGAGCGCACCAGCACCTGGACCCCGGCGATGTGGCCGGTGGGCAACGCCAGCAGCCACGTGCCGGGCCCGCCGAGCCGCTCGTGGGTGGCCTGCGCGGACGTGGTCAGCGCCTCGGCGTCGAGCAGCACGGTCTTCGGCTCGCCCGTGGACCCGGAGGTGGGCACGCCGAGCACGGCCCGCTTCTCCCAGCCGTCGAGCGGGCCGTCCACCAGGGGTTCGCCACCGGCGAGTGCCGCGCGCAGTTCGTCGAGCACGGCGATCAGAAGTAGTACGGGTAGTTGGACCAGTCGGGGTCGCGCTTCTCCAGGAACGAGTCGCGGCCCTCGACGGCCTCGTCGGTCATGTACGCGAGCCGGGTCGTCTCACCGGCGAAGATCTGCTGTCCCACCAGACCGTCATCGATCAGGTTGAACGCGTACTTGAGCATCCGCTGTGCGGTCGGCGACTTCCCGTTGATCTCGCGGGCCCACTGCAGCGCCGTGGTCTCCAGCTCGGCGTGCGGGACGACCTCGTTGACCGCGCCCATCTTGTACATGTCCTCGGCGGAGTAGGTGCGGCCGAGGAAGAAGATCTCGCGGGCGAACTTCTGCCCGACCTGCCGCGCGAGGTACGCCGATCCGTAGCCGCCGTCGAACGAGCCGACGTCCGCGTCGGTCTGCTTGAACTTCGCGTGCTCCGCGCTCGCGATCGTGAGGTCGCACACCACGTGCAGGCTGTGCCCGCCACCGGCCGCCCAGCCGGGCACGACCGCGATGACGACCTTCGGCATGAACCTGATCAGCCGCTGGCACTCCAGGATGTGCAGCCGTCCCGCCCGCGCCGGGTCCACCGACGCGGCCGTCTCGCCGGACGCGTACTGGTAGCCGCTGCGCCCGCGGATGCGCTGGTCGCCGCCACTGCAGAAGGCCCAGCCGCCGTCGCGTGGCGATGGCCCGTTGCCGGTCAGCAGCACGCAGCCGACGTCGGACGACATCCGCGCGTGGTCGAGCGCCTGGTAGAGCTCGTCCACGGTGTGGGGCCGGAACGCGTTGCGCACCTCGGGCCGGTTGAACGCGATGCGCACCGTGCCCTGGTCGATCGCGCGGTGATAGGTGATGTCGGTGAAGTCGAAGCCCTCGACGGACTTCCACAGCGACGGGTCGAAGAGCTCCTGATCTGCCACGGAACGAGACTTTAGGCGCACTCGGCTGAGACCGGCGGGCGACCTCTCAGCAGGTGCAGGGACAATTGCGGGGTGAATCCGTCCATCGCGCAGGCGAGGGTGATCGTCGACGAGCTGGTGCGCAACGGCGTCCGCGACGTCGTGCTGTGCCCCGGCTCGCGCAACGCCCCGTTGTCGTTCGCATTGCACCAGGCCGAGCAAAAAGGCCTGCTCAGGGTGCATGTGCGGATCGACGAGCGCAGCGGCGGCTTCCTCGCGCTCGGCCTCGCCAAGACGGGCACGCCGGCCGTCGTGACGTGCACCAGCGGCACCGCCGTCGCGAACCTGCACCCGGCCGTCATCGAGGCGCAGCTGACGAACGTGCCGTTGATCGCGTTGACGGCGGACCGCCCGGTCGACCTGTACCGGACCGGCTCCAGCCAGACGATCAACCAGCACGACCTCCTCGGCGTCCAGACGCTGCACATGCCCGAGGCCGCGGACGAGGCCACGACGCGGTCGCTGATCTGCCGCGCCGTCGCCGCGGACGGGCCGTCGCACGTCAACGTGCCGTTCCGCCCGCCGCTCACGCCTGAAGACGACGCGTGGCCGTCGTCGGAGCGCAACGGCCCATGGACCCGCACGGACCGTACGTCCGCCGTCGAGACCCGGCCGTCGGACCTGCCCGCCCGCACGCTGGTGCTGCTCGGCGACGACCGTCCGGAGCGGTTGCGCCGCGCCGCCGAACTGGGCTGGCCGGTGATCGCCGAACCGACCGCGCCGAACGGCCTGCGGCACGGTTCGCTGCTGCTCAACGCCGGTCTGCCGGAGCACCTCCGGCCGGACGCGGTGCTGGTCGTCGGCCGGGTGACGCTGGCGCGCGGCCAGCAGGCGCTGCTGCGCAACACCGGGTTCGTGCACGCCGTCGGTGACCGGGCCGAGTGGCCGGACATGCAGTTCACGGCAACGCGCGCGTCGACCTGGTTGCCGGAGCCCGCCGCGGTCGACGCGGAGTGGGTGCACGCCTGGCAGAGCGCGGTCAAGAACGTCAGCGCCGCCGTCGACGACCTGCTCGACGCCGAGCCGTGGCCGACCGGTCTGCACGTGGCACGCGATCTCACCCAGGCGATGCCCGCGGGCGCGATGCTGTTCGTGGGGTCGTCGAACCCGATCCGCGACGTCGACTTCGTGGGCGAGCGGCGTGCGGACATCACCGTGCACGCCAACCGGGGTGCCGCGGGCATCGACGGCAGCGTGTCCACGGCCCTCGGCCTCGCGATGACCCATCAGGGTCCCGCATACGCGCTGATGGGCGACCTGACGTTCCTGCACGACAGCAACGGTCTGCTGGCCGACCACCGCCCGGATCTGACCATCGTCGTGCTGAATGACGACGGCGGCGGCATCTTTTCGTTGCTGGAACAGGGCGCGCCGGAGCACGGCGGAAGTTTTGAAAGGATTTTCGGCACGCCGCACGGAGCGGATCTGACCGCTTTGTGCGCGGGCTACCGAATTCCGCACTCCAAAGTGGACAGCCAGGCGGACCTCCGTAGTGCACTTGCGGCACCAAAGGGCGTCCAAGTGGTGGAAGTGCAGGCAAAACGCGACGAGCTGCGCGCGCTGCACCAACGTCTCAAGTCGACGGTGTCAATCGTTTTCACAAAGTAGGAAACATACGTAAGTCGGTGGTTCGCACCTCAAATGTGTGGCTAGCGTCGCGCGCATGTCGATCAGATCCAAAGCGACGGCCGCGGTAGCGTCCGCGGC
This sequence comes from uncultured Actinomycetota bacterium, assembly GCA_963771775.1. Taxonomy (GTDB): domain Bacteria; phylum Actinomycetota; class Actinomycetes; order Mycobacteriales; family Pseudonocardiaceae; genus Lentzea. The sequence continues at coordinate 44,994 of CAVYUS010000009.1, read as the reverse complement.
CGCGATGACGCTTTTCGCGGGGACGGCGCTGGCGGCGTCTCCGGGTGCACCCGGCGTGGATGACCCGTACTTCCCGACGTACGGCAACGGCGGATACGACGTTTCCCACTACGACATCAGGCTCAACTACAACCCGAACGGCGACCAGCTGTCGGGCACGACGACGATCCTGGCCAAGGCCACCGAGGACCTCACGCAGTTCAACCTGGACTTCCTGCTCAAGGTGAAGTCGGTCCGGGTCAACAACGCGCCGGCCTCGTTCGTGTCGGACGACGGCGAGCTGACCCTCACCCCGCGCGGCGGCGTGCGCAAGGGCCAGGACCTGACCATCGTCGTCACCTACGCCGACACGCCCTCCGCCGTGAAGGACCGCAACGGTTTCACGGCGTGGACGAAGACTCCCGACGGTGCCCTCGCCATCGGTGAGCCGGAGATCTCCGCCTGGTGGTACCCGGCCAACGACCACCCCACCGACAAGGCCACCTTCGACGTCAACGTCGCCGTCCCGAACGGCGTCGAGGCGATCTCGAACGGCACCTTCGTCGGCCAGACCCGCCAGATCAACGGCTGGACGCGCTGGAACTGGCGCAGCACCAAGCCGCAGGCGACCTACCTGACGTTCCTGACCATCGGCCAGTTCGAGCTCCGTCAGGGCACGACGCCGAACGGCCAGCCGTACGTCAACGCGTACTCCGAGCGCCTCGGCGAGCACGCCGACGCCTCCAAGGCCAGCATCGAGCGGACGCCCGAGATCACCGAGTTCCTCGCGGAGAACTTCGGCCCGTACCCGTTCGAGGCGCAGGGCGGCGTCGTCACGCCGGACCTCGGCTACGCACTGGAGAACCAGACACGCTCCAACTACGACGACGCGTTCTTCCGCCGCGGCGCGAACACCTACGTCGTCGCGCACGAGGTCGCCCACCAGTGGTTCGGTGACTCCGTGTCGGTGCACCACTGGCGCGACATCTGGCTGAACGAGGGCTTCGCCTCCTACGCCGAGTTCCTGTGGTCCGAGCACGTCGGTGAGGGCACGGCCCAGGAGAACGCGGACTTCCTCTACGACTCCTACCCGGCCGACGACGAGTTCTGGCAGGTGCTGCCCGGCGACCCCGGTGCCTCGAACGTCTTCCACAGCGCCGTGTACGACCGCGGTGCGCTCACCGTGCACGCCCTGCGCGTGGCCGTCGGTGACGAGAAGTTCTTCGAGATCCTCAAGACCTGGATCGCCGAGAAGAAGTACTCCGACGCCACCATCGAGGAGTTCATCGCGCTGGCGGAGCGGGTGTCCGGGCAGCAGCTCGACCAGCTGTTCCAGACGTGGCTGTTCACCAAGGGCAAGCCTGCGGAGGCGCCTGGGCGTGCCGTGGACGTGGCGGCCAAGACGCTGTCGGTGCCGGTCGCGCCGAAGTCCCGGGCCAAGATCGAGCTCACGCACGAGCTGCTGGACGCGCACAAGTAAGGCCGCACAGGAGTAACGCTGCGCACGAGTTACGCCGCGCAGGAGCAAGGCCGCACAAGCAAGGCCGCGCGGAAATAGCTCACTGTCAGACCAGCTGAGTACGTTATGACGCAGGGGTTCCCAGCTCAGGGGGACCCCTGCGTCAGCATGAGCGGCAGTGCGCACCCAGCGAACTGGTTGGGTGTAGTCAGCGGCGATTCGATCATGTGTCGGTAGTACTTGCAGACGCCCGAACAGCACAGACGACGCCGGAACCCGGCAAGGTCAGAGGCCTTCGAGGGCCTCTCGCATCGGCCGCATCTTGGCGTGCGCCTCCTGCACCTCGATGTCCGGATCCGAGTCGGCCACCAGTCCGCAGCCGGCGAACAACCGCGCCGTGGACCCGGTGATCTGCGCGCACCGCAACGCGATCCCGAGCTCGCCGTCACCGTTGCCGTCGATCCACCCGACCGGCCCGGCGTAGCGCCCGCGGTCCATGCCCTCCAGCTGGCTGATCAACGTCGTGGCGTCCAGCCGGGGCGTCCCACCCACCGCGGCCGTCGGGTGCACGGCCTCGCCGAGGTGCAGCAACGACGTCGACGACGCCAGCGTGCCGATCACGTCGCTGGAGAGGTGCGAGACGTTGGGTAGCCGAAGGACCGATGGCCCCTCCACTGACATCGTCGTGCAAAAAGGGCGAAGCGTCTCCGCGAGAGAGGTGATCGCGTAGTCGTGTTCCTCAAGGTTCTTCTCCGACGACATCAACGCCGAAGCAAGCTCCTCGTCGCTGACCCCGTCGTGCGGCCACGTCGTACCGGCCAGCACCCGCGAGTCCACCACCGAACCGGTGCGGCGCAGCAGCAGCTCAGGCGTGGCGCCGACCAGGCCGTCCACCGCGTAGGCCCAGCACTCCGGATACCGCCGGGCCAGCCCCTGCAGCACGAACCGCTGGTCGAGCCGCTTGTCCGTGACGGCCACGAGGTCGTGTGCGAGCACGACCTTGCCGAGCTCGCCGTCGCGCATCCGGGACACCGCGGCACGGACGGCTTCACGGAACTGCGTGACGGGCAGTTGGCCGTTCGCGTACCGGACGGTCGAAGGCCGCGTCAGGGGCTCCACGAGCGGGGACGTGTCCGCCGCGCCGATCGAGGTGATCCACTGCTCGCCGTTGCGGCGGCCGACCACGACCTCGGGGACGATCAGCACCGAGTCGCCCGGCGAGTCGGCGAACGCCATGCTCACGAAGGCCACGGGACCGCTGCCCGGCACGCCCAGTTCGTCGTCCACTTCCAGCTGGGAAACGAACTCGCGCCACCACTTGTCGGCCTGTTCGAACCGGTCCGGCCCGCTGACCTCGAGGCGCGCGGCCTCACCCCATCCGACCAGGCCGGAACCATCTCGCACCCAGGCGAGCGCGTGCTCCGGGTCGGGCAGCGATCCGAGCAGGTCACCGGCGGTGTCCCGCCTCGACCGGACGCGGATTCGCTGCCGTGCTCGCGATGTGGGTGCTGATGTCACGCCCCGACTGTATGGACCTCAACCTGAAAGTGCGGCACCCGCCCGGCTCTAGACTTCTCAGTTGTGGTGGAGGACGCAGTGACCAAGCAGCCGCTCGGCGTACGCGTCCGCCGTGCGGTCAGTCGCGCATTGCTAGTCGTCGGTGGGGTGGTCACGCTCGTGTGCGTGTTGCTGCCCATCGCGTGCTGGCGGGATGACGTGGCCATCGAACGGCGGATGGGGCAGGCGGTCGCGCAAGTCGACTCCGTCGCCTTCAACCGGACGGTTGTGCGCTACGCCACACCGGACGGCCGCGTGATCATCCCGTCGCAGGGGGTGCTCTACCCGGCGGGGCTTCAACCAGGGGACAACGTGCGGGTCGAGTACGACCAGACGAACCCGGAACTGGTCCGCGTGGCGGGGCGGACGGCGGTGCTGAGCCTGCTCCCCGTCGGAACCTTCCTCCTGGCCGTCTGGATCGTCATCGCAGCGGTTGTGACAGTTCTACGCAGATTCGGGACTCGGGTGTAACATCGGGGCTATGGCGGATGACCTGGAGCTGCGCTTCGAGCGCACCGTGCAGGCCGAATCGCGCATCGAGCCGCGCGACTGGATGCCCGACGGCTACCGCAAGACCCTGATCAGGCAGATCGCCCAGCACGCGCACTCCGAGATCATCGGGATGCAGCCGGAGGGCAACTGGATCAGCCGCGCGCCCTCGCTGCGCCGCAAGGCGATCCTGCTGGCGAAGGTGCAGGACGAGGCCGGCCACGGGTTGTACCTGTACTCGGCGACCGAGACGCTCGGCGCCGACCGCGAGGACCTGACGCTCAAGCTCATCGAGGGCCGCCAGAAGTACTCCTCGATCTTCAACTACCCGACGCTGACGTTCGCGGACGTCGGTGTGATCGGCTGGCTGGTCGACGGCGCCGCGATCTGCAACCAGGTGCCGCTCTGCCGCACGTCCTACGGGCCGTACGCGCGCGCCATGATCCGCATCTGCAAGGAAGAGTCGTTCCATCAGCGTCAGGGCTACGAGCTGCTCATGACGATGATGAGCGGCACCCAGCAGCAGCGCGACATGGTGCAGGACTCGGTGAACCGCTGGTGGTGGCCGGCGCTGATGATGTTCGGCCCGCCGGACGCGGAGTCCACGAACACCGAGCAGTCCATGGCGTGGCGGATCAAGCGCGACACCAACGACGAGCTGCGGCAGAAGTTCGTGAACATGAGCATGCCGCAGGCCGAGAAGCTCGGCGTGACGTTCCCGGACCCCGAGATCAAGTGGAACTCCGAGCGCGGCGAGTACGACTTCGGCCAGCCGGACTGGGACGAGTTCTGGCAGGTCGTCAAGGGTGGCGGCGTCTGCAACGCGCAGCGCATCGCCCACCGCCGCAAGGCGCACGAGGACGGCTCGTGGGTCCGCGATGCCGCCGTCGCGCACGCCGCGAAGCAGGCTGTGAAGGAAGGTGCCGCGTGAGCACGTCTTGGCCGCTGTGGGAAGTGTTCGTGCGAGGTAAGCGCGGCCTGAACCACGTGCACGTCGGTTCGCTGCACGCGCCGGACGCGGAGATGGCGCTGCGCAACGCCCGTGACGTCTACACGCGCCGCAACGAGGGCGTGTCGATCTGGGTCGTGCCCGCGGCCGCCATCACGGCGTCGTCGCCGGACGAGAAGGACCCGTTCTTCGCGCCGTCGGGCGACAAGGTCTACCGGCACCCGACGTTCTACGCGATTCCCGAGGACGTGCCGCACCTATGAGCTTCGACAATGCCTACGAGTCGCTCCTCGGGCACGAGGACGCGCACTGGGCTTTCGGTACCGGGTTCTCGGACGCGCTCGTCGGCGTGAACCGCGAGATCCCGGCCGGCGTCGACCAGGACGCTCTCGCGGCCTACTGCCTGATGCTCGGCGACGACGCGTTGATCTTCTCGCAGCGGCTCTCCGAGTGGTGCTCGCGCGCCCCGGAGCTGGAAGAGGACATCGCGCTGGCCAACATCGCACTGGACCTGCTCGGCCAGGCCCGCATGCTGCTGACCCGCGCCGGCGAGGTGCTCGGGAAGTCGGAAGACGATCTCGCCTACCTGCGCGACGAACGCGAGTTCCGCAACGTCCACCTGGCCGAGATCGACTGCGGTCCCGGCCCCGGCGGCGACTTCGGCACGACCATCGCGCGCCTGCTGGTGTTCTCGTCGTGGCGGCTGGCCCTGTTCTCCCGCCTGCGCGGCTCGGCCGACCCGGTGCTGGCCGCCGTCGCCGAGAAGGGCCTGAAGGAACTGGCCTACCACCGCGACCACGCCGCCCAGTGGACCGTGCGGCTCGGCGACGGCACCGACGAGTCGCACCGCCGCATGCAGGCCGGTCTGGAGCGCGTGTGGCCGTTCGTGGACGAGCTCTTCGCGACGCACGCCGTTGAGGCCCGCCTCGCCGGCGTCGCGGTCGACCCGGCCTCCCTCAAGTCCGAAGTGGACGGTGTGCTCGACGCCGTCATCGGAGCCGCCGGTCTGACGCGTCCCACCGACACCAGGGCCGCGCGCGTCGCGGGCATGGCAGGTCGCGACGGCGTGCACACCGAGGCCATGGGCTTCCTGCTCGCCGAGATGCAGCACCTGCACCGCTCGCTGCCGGGAGCAGTCTGGTGACGACGGCACCAGGGCCCGTATCGAAGTCCATGTCCGCGATAGCCGGGCCTCAGGCGCGACTCTCATCGAACGGGACTTCGATACGGGCCCTAGAGATCGCGTCGGCCGTGCGGGACCCGGAGCTCCCGGTCCTCACGCTGGCCGACCTCGGCGTGCTCCGCGAAGTGTCCGAAACCGACGGACGCGTCGTCGTCACCATCACCCCGACCTACTCGGGCTGTCCCGCGATCGACGAGATGGGCGCGGACCTGCGCCACTCGCTGTTGTCCGCGGGTTTCGCGGAGGTCGAGGTGCGCCTGTCGCTCTCGCCTGCCTGGACCACGGACTGGATCAGCGACGAGGGTCGGGAGAAGCTCAGCTCGGCCGGCATCGCGCCGCCCGCACGAGTAGGTCCGTCCGTCGCCGGCCCGGTGCCGTTGAACCTGGTGCCACCGTCACGTCAGGTCGCCTGCCCGCAGTGCGGTTCCCTCAGCACGTCGGAGATCTCGCGGTTCGGCTCCACGGCCTGCAAGGCGTTGCGCCGCTGCCACACCTGCTCCGAACCGTTCGAGCACGTCAAGGAGATCTGAGTGCCGCCCAAGACTGGGAAGCGAGGGGCTGCCTTCCACAAGCTGACGGTCGCCCGCGTCGACCCCCTCTGCGACGACGCCGTGGCCGTCACCTTCGACGTGCCCGCGGACCTCGCCACCGACTTCGACTTCGGCGCGGGCCAGTACCTGACCCTGCGCCAGGGCGACGAACGCCGCTCGTACTCGATCTGCGCCCCCGCCGGCGCCGCACCCCGCATCGGTGTGCGCCGCGTGGACGGTGGCCAGTTCTCCACGTGGCTGGTCGACCGCGTCGCCCCCGGTGACGTCGTCGAGGTCCTGCCGCCGCTGGGCAAGTTCACGCCGACCGGCGTGGGCGCCCACCACGGCTTCGTGGTCGCGGGCTCCGGCATCACCCCGGCCCTGTCGATCGCCGCGACCGTGCTGGCCACCGGCGCCCGCGTGACCCTCATGTACGGCAACCGCAGCACGAACACGGTGATGTTCGCCGACGAGCTGGCCGACCTGAAGGACCGCTACCCGGCCACGTTCCAGCTGATCCACGTCCTGTCCCGCGAACCCCGCGACGTGGAGCTGTTCACCGGCCGGCTGAACGCCGAGAAGCTTTCCGCGCTGTTCGGCACCGTCGTCCCGTTCGACGGCATCGACGAGTGGTGGCTGTGCGGCCCCTACGAGATGGTGCAGGACGCCACCGCCGTGCTGCGCGACCGTGGCGTCTCCTCCGACCGCGTGCACCACGAGCTCTTCTACGTCGACGAGCCCCCGCCGCCCCCGGTTCGCAAAGAGGCCGTGGTGGACGCTGTCGCCTCCGTGACGGTGATCCTCGACGGCAAGTCGACCACCCTGCCGCTGCCCGCGGGCGAGCCGATCCTGGACGCCGCGCAACGCGTCCGCGCCGATCTGCCGTTCGCGTGCAAGGGCGGCGTCTGCGGCACCTGCCGGGCACTGGTCGCGGACGGCTCCGTCGAGATGCGCCGCAACTACGCCCTCGACGAGTCCGAAGTGGCCGCCGGTTTTGTGCTTACCTGCCAGGCGTTGCCCACCAGCGAGTGCGTGACGGTCGACTTCGACGCCTGAGTTTCCCGACGAACGCGCGGTGAACATGGCACGATCACGGCCATGGGGGTCGTCGTCCGCTCAGCGTTCTGGGGTGCCGTTGCCGGCACCGTGCTCGTCGGTGTCTTCGCGGTCATCGTCGATCAGTCCGCCCCGGACAAGACCCCTAACCCGGCCTACATCACCTTCATCGTGCTCGGGCTCTTCGCCCTGCTGTTCGGTGGTCTCCCCGGCACCATGGTCGGCATCGCCGTCGGTTTCGTTCGCCGCGCGGTCCGCCCGGCGCAGTCGAGGCCGGTTCACCTGCCGATCCCGCAGCAGCCCTACGACATGTGGTCCGAGCTGGTCGAACGGTGTGCGGAGTCCAGCCGCCGGGTCGCCGCCGCCGTCCAGACCGTGCCGAAGTCGGCGGCCAAGGACTGGCTGATCCGGATCAGCGAGCAGCTGGCCAAGGAGCTCGACGACGTCCGCGGCATCGCGCAGCTGGGCCGTGCGCTCGGGGCGGTCGACCGCCAGCACCCGGTCTACCAGCGGTTGCTCCGGGCCGCGCACGACTTCCACCAGTTCGAGAACGAGGTCGGCCGGGTCGCGCTGCAGATGTTCGACCACCCGGAGCTGGACGAGGCGCGCACCCACCTCGAGGTGCTCGAACGGCAGCTGCCTCAGCTGAGCTGAGCGATCACCTGGAAGAGCCGCGCGGTGTGCATGTACGGCTCGCGGCCGGTGAGTGCGAGCTCCAAGGCCTCCAGCTCCTCGTACGACCGGTGCTTCAGGTCGTCGTCGGCGATGTAGTCGCACACGCTGCGGATGCCGTAGTGCCCCAGCACCTCGCACCCGCGCAGTTCGGCGACGATCTCGGCGAACGTGAACAGCCGGATGTCCTGGTCGAACGTCGTCGTGTGCGCGGTGGCCGTGTCCAACGCGGCGAGCGCTCCGGTGAGGTCCAGCGACCGGACCGCCGTGACCAGCGGGGCGGAGTGCCGGTTGATCGCCAGCACGGACACCAGGCCACCGGGCCGCAGCGGTGCCAGCACCGCGGGCAGGCAGTCCGGTTCGTACTGAACGAGGTTGTGGCACAGCACCACGTCGAACGAACCCAGGTCGGGCAGCTCCCACACGGACGCCTCGACGTGTTTCAGTCCGCGTCCGGCGGCGATCGCGAGCATCTCCGGTGAGTTGTCGACGACCGTGACGTCGTGGCCCAGCGCGGTCAACGCCAGCGCGTCGGCCCCGTCACCACCGCCGACGTCCAGGATCCGCGAGCCTGGCGCGAGATGCCGCCGCAGGTTCGCCAGCGCCAACGCATAGCGCAGCCGTCCCCATGGACTTTCCTGCCACTCCCGCCAAGCAGTCACGCTTCCACGTTAATCGCGGACTGCCACCAGCCGAGCACCTCGTCCGCGGCCTCGGGCGCCGCCACGAGCAACCCGTCCACGGGCAGTTGGGCCCCCTCGCCGCGCCTGTCCAGCACGACGGCCCCGGACTCCACGGCCAAAGACACAGCTCCGGCCACGTCCCACTCGTGGTACCCGTGCAGCACTGCGGCAGACACGTGCCCGAGCGCCACCTGTGCGACGGCCAGGCACTTGGAACCCAGCACCCGCACACCGGTGCCGGCGGTCGCGGCGGTCGAGATGAACTCGCCCATGCCCGGCCACGGCCCGGTCCGGGTCATCTCCGTGCACACCACGAGGGAGTCGCCCTGCCGTTCGGTCAACCGGACCGGCGTCCCGTTCGCCCGCATGCCACGGCCACGGGCGGCGGCGTAGATCTGCGCGCGATAGGGGTCGGCGACCACCCCGACGACGGGACCCCAGCGGTCGACGAGAGCCAGGCTGTAGGCGCACCAGGGCATGCCGGCGGTGTAGTTCGCGGTGCCGTCCACCGGGTCGACGACCCAGCGGAACTCGGAGTCGCCGGGGACGTCCAGGTCGGAGTTCTCGCAGAACACCGGGATGTCGGGGAACTCGGCGGTGAGCACGCGGCGGGTGTGGCGTTCCAGGGTGCGGTCGGTGTCGGTCACCCAGTCGAACGGCGACTCGCCGGAGTCGGGCCGCACACCCCGGCCGGCGGTGGCCATGATGACGTCCGAGGCGTCGTTCGCGAGGCGACCGGCCACTTCCAGCGCGATGGACACCAGGCCGGGATCGACTGGATGCGCGGGACGGGACGACAAGATGGTCATGCTGGCCTAGTTTCACCGCATCGGATGACCGGGAACCGAAGCGAAGATGACGAATCGACGATCACCTGGCCACGACGTGAGGTGTTCGGTCCGCGTCAAATTCCGTGTCACTCGGACGTCACGCGCGCACTACAGGGTGTCTGCTGTGCGAGTAGCGATCGTGACCGAGAGCTTCCTGCCCCAGGTGAACGGGGTGACCAACTCTGTTCTCCGTGTGCTGGAGCACCTGCGTCGCCACGGCCACCAGGCTCTGGTGGTCGCGCCGGGTGCCGGCGCCGACGAGTACCAGGGCACGCCCGTCGTCAGAGTCGCGGCGGTCGACGTTCCGATGGTGACCAGCCTGCCGGTGGGCGTGCCGAGCAGAAAGGTGCACGCCGCGCTCGCCGACTTCCGGCCCGACGTCGTGCACCTGGCGTCGCCGTTCGTGCTGGGCGCTTCCGGCCTGCGAGCCGCCCGGAAGATCGACGTGCCCACCGTCGCGGTCTACCAGACCGACGTCGCCGGGTTCGCGGGCAACTACGGGCTCGGGCTCACCAAACGTGCCGCGTGGCGGTGGACCAAGCGTCTGCACACGCTGGCGGACCGCACGCTGGCGCCGTCCAGCTCGGCCGTCGAGGCGCTGGAGCAGCACGGTGTGCCGCGGGTGCACCGGTGGGGCCGCGGCGTCGACATCGACCTGTTCCATCCGCGTCCGAAGCAGAACGACCAGCTCACCGTGGGCTTCGTCGGACGTCTCGCGCCGGAGAAGCAGGTGCATCGGCTCAAGGAGATCCACGACCTGCCGGGCGTCCGGCTCAGGATCGTCGGCGACGGCCCTGAACGCGAACAGCTCCAGAAGGACATGCCGAACGCCGAGTTCCTGGGCTTCCGCACGGGAGAGGCGCTCGCCGAGGCCTACGCCTCGTTGGACGTCTTCATCCACACCGGACCGCACGAGACGTTCTGCCAGGCCGTGCAGGAGGCGCTCGCGACCGGCCTGCCGGTGCTCGCGCCGAATGCGGGCGGCCCGCGCGACCTGGTGCGGCACGGCCGGACCGGGTACCTGTTCTCCGACGACATCGCGCAGTACGTCGAGCTGCTGCGCGACCCGTTGCGGCGCAAGCGGTTCGGTCTCGCCGCCCGCAAGTCGGTGCTCACCCGCACGTGGCCGGCGGTCTGCGACGAGCTGATCGGCCACTACGCCGCGGTCATCGGGCACACCCACCAAGCGGCCGCATGAGGATCGTGCAGCTCGCCAACTTCTACGGACCGAAGTCGGGCGGACTCCGCACGGCGCTGCACCACCTCGGCACCGGCTACGCGCAGGCGGGCCACGAGGTGGTGCTGGTGGTGCCCGGCGACCGCCGCGCCGACGAGACACTGCCCGGCGGCGTCCGGCGCATCACGCTGCCCGCCGCGAAGATCCCGTACACCGGCGGCTACCGCGTCGTGGATCCTTGGCGCGTCAAGGCGTTGATGGAGCACCTGCGGCCGGACCGGCTCGAGGTGTCGGACCGGCTGACGTTGCGCGGCATGGGCGCGTGGGCGAGCGAACGCGGCGTCCCGAACATCGTGATCTCCCACGAACGCCTCGACCGGCTGCTGCGGTTCGTCCTGCCCGCGGCCCCCGCGGTCCGGGGCGCCGACTGGGCGAACCGCCGCATGGCCGCCTCCTACGACACCGTCGTGTGCACGACCGGGTTCGCCCGCGAGGAGTTCGACCGCATCGGCGCGAGCAACGTCACCCAGGTGCCGCTCGGCGTCGACCTCGCCACGTTCACCCCGCACCGGCACTGCGCCGACCTGCGGCGGGACCTCCTGCGGGGCGCGGAGAACCTGCTGGTCCACTGTGGCCGGTTGTCGCACGAGAAGCACGTCGAACGCTCCGTCGACACCCTGGCCGAGCTGCACGAGCAGGGCCGCTCGGCGCGCCTGGTGATCGCCGGCGACGGGCCGCGCAGATCGTTCCTCGAGAAGCGCGCGGCCGGGCTGCCGGTGACGTTCCTCGGCTTCGTGAAGTCGCGTCTGGACGTTGCCGCACTGCTGGCCTCCGCGGATCTCTCGCTGGCACCCGGCCCGCACGAGACGTTCGGACTCGCGGCCCTGGAGGCGCTCGCCAGCGGCACCCCGGTCGTCGTCAGCCAGAGCAGCGCGCTCAAGGAGATCGTGCAGCCGTCGTGCGGCGCCGCAGTGGACGACCACGCCTTCGCCTTCGCCGACGCCGCTCAGCGACTCCTGGCGTCAGGCTCGCGAGAGGCCGCCCGCGCCCGCGCGGAGCAATACCCCTGGCACGCGGCGGTGGACGGGATGCTCGGCGCTCTGCGGGTGCAACACAAATGAGACAAGGTTCCAGCCACCTGCACCGACGATCTCAGCAGCCCTGACCTAGTCTCTTGCTCATGTCGCGAGCCGGTTTGGACAAGAACCCCCGCGAGGTCGCCGAGATGTTCGACGGCGTGGCCAAGGGCTACGACCGCACGAACTCGGTCATGACGCTGGGCTTCGACCGCCGCTGGCGGGAGTGGAGCAGGCGCGTCCTGGACGCCCGCCCCGGCGAGAAGATCCTCGACCTCGCCGCGGGCACCGCCGTGTCCACGGTCGAGTACGCCGCGTCCGGCGCCTGGTGCGTCGCCGCGGACTTCTCCGTCGGCATGCTCGCCTCGGGCGCCCACCGCCCCGTCCCCAAGGTCGCCGCGGACGCCCTGCGCCTGCCCTTCCAGGACAACTCCTTCGACGCCGTCACGGTGTCGTTCGGCATCCGGAACTTCAACGACACGGTCGTCGCCCTCCAGGAGATGGCCCGCGTCACCAAGCCCGGCGGCCGCATGGTGATCTGCGAGGTCTCCAGCCCGGTCTGGAAGCCGTTCCGCTTCGTCTACATGCGCTACCTGCTGAAGCTGCTGCCGTTCATCGCGCGGTTCGTGTCGTCGAACCCCGTGGCCTACTCCTACCTGGCCGAGTCCATGGCCACCTGGCCCGACCAGCGCACGCTCGCCGAGCTGATCTCCAGGGCCGGCTGGGAGGACGTCGCCTGGTTCAACCTGACCGGCGGCATGGTGGCCCTGCACCGCGCGACCAAGCCGAAGCCCAAGGCCGAGCAGCCCGAAGAAGCCTGATCAGCCGAATCCGCGCTGTCCTTGCCGCACGCGGGGCCCTCTCGTGCGCTCTTGGAGTACGAAAGCTCCCCGCGTGCGCTCAAATTGGGCGCCAGAGCGTTGCCGAGACGCGTGGTCTGGCTCGTTGTGCTGCCGCCTGGTACGCCCCGCACAGTTCCTTGACCACGCCAGCCGGATCGCTCTTGAGGCGCGACGGGATCGTGTGCACGGTCATCACTCCGTTCGCCAAGAGCGTTGAGTGCTGCGCCATCGTCCGTGCGTAGTCGTCTGGAGCAAGATGGAACTCCAACGAGTCGATCTGCCAGGCGAGTCCAACCTCATCCCACCAGCCGTCCACGACGGCGAGGCGCTCGCCTGATGCTGACTTGATCAGCACGTTCCACTGCGGTGCAGGCAGCGGGGAGCGGTGGACCAGTGAGCGTGACCACGCCTCGGCCGCGGAGCGGACGCCGTCGCTGACCTCTTCCAGCACCCGTCTCGGCAATGAGGTGCCGCCCAGCCGCAGGTTCTTCAGCTCCTCAGAGAGCGCTTCTGGGGAGCAAAGCTGCCGCTGAACGGCGTCGGCGATGAATGCCCGCACAACATCAAGACCGCTCTCCTTGCGAGCGGCATCGATGAGTGCGCGAGCCAGCGTCACCACGGGGAATCCGTCGATCAACCTTCCCGTCCACGCGCGGTTGGTTCGTTCGACCAGCATGAGGCCTTGGGTGGCGACACGGCGGCCGTGAGGGACGAGAACGTGGATGCGCTGGTCAGACGGCAGCCGCCGCACTCCGTACCTGCGTGCGGCTTCGATTCCGGTCAGGAACGTCAGCGGCCCAGCCCTCAACAGCGCGCCTCGAACGAGCTGCCGCCTGCTCGGGAGTCCGCCGGTGAGCAGGTAGACCCCGAGGAACAGCCGAGTCCAGCCGCCTCCCGGACGACACTTCTTGGCGAGCGTGTTGCTGCTGAAGCCCAGTGTGAGCAGGTGTCTGCGAACAGCAACCGCGTCCTCGAAAGTGTCGGCGAGCAGTCCGTAGTCGATCGATCGCTTCTTCGTCACCTGATCAATCATCGGCAGATGACCGTCAGGTTCAACCAGCCCTTGATCGACATGTGGACAACTCGCGATCTTCAAGTGCACGCGGGGAGCTTTCGTACTCTCCTGGAGAACGCGGGGGCCCCGCGTGCGGTCAGCAAGCAGGGCGGGACCACCGGCCACCCCAGACCCTCAGCAGGCGACGGTTAGAGTCGCGAGCAGAGCTGTGGGCTGTGACCGGTACACGTTAGGGAGTCTGGATGAGCAGGCGCGGGATCAACGAGGACGCCGACGTCATCGTGGTGGGGGCGGGACCGGCGGGCTCGACCGCGGCGACCTACCTGGCGCGTGCGGGCCTCGACGTGCTGCTGCTGGAGAAGAGCTCGTTCCCCGCGAGAAGGTCTGCGGGGACGGCCTGACGCCGCGTGGCGTCAAGCAGTTGATCGACCTGGGCATCGACACCCGCGAAGAGAACGGCTGGCTGCACAACAAGGGGCTCCGCGTCGTCGGTGGCGGCGTCACGCTGGAGCTGGACTGGCCGGAGCTGGCCACCTTCCCGAACTACGGCCTGGTCCGCCCGCGCATGGACTTCGACGAGATGCTCGCGAACGCGGCGAAGGCGGCCGGCGCGCGCATGCACGAGAACACCACGGTCACCAAGGCCGTCGTCGAGAACGGCCGGGTCGTCGGCGTCGAGGCCAAGCAGGGACCGGAAAAGAACCCGGTCACCTACCGGGCGCCGATCGTCGTTGCTTGTGACGGTGTGTCAGCACGGCTCGCCCTCAGCGTCGGTCTGCAGAAGAACGACGACAAGCCGATGGGCGTCGCGGTTCGCCGCTACTACGCGAGCCCGCGCACCAAGGACGACTACCTGGAGTCGCACCTGGAGCTGTGGGCCCCGGACGGCCAGCTGCTGCCCGGCTACGGCTGGATCTTCGGCATGGGCGACGGCAGCGTGAACGTCGGTCTCGGCATTCTCAGCACGTCAAAGGCTTACGGCACCACGGACTACCGCCAGCTGCTGCGCTCCTGGCTCGACGGGACGCCGGAGGAGTGGGGCTTCCGCGAGGAGAACGCGACGAGCCGCATCGGCGGCGCCGCGCTCCCGATGGGACTCAACCGCAAGCCGCACTACTCGAAGGGTCTGGTGCTCGTCGGCGACGCCGGCGGCATGGTCAACCCGTTCAACGGCGAGGGCATCGGCTACGCCATGGAGTCGGCCCGGATCGCGTCCGAGTCGATCGTTCAGGCACTCGCGCGCACCGGCGTCAACCGTGAACACGCGCTGCACGGCTACCCGGTCCGGATCGAACAGGCGCTCGGCAGTTACTACCGGCTCGGGAACGTCTTCTCGAAGCTCATCGGCAACCCGGCGATCATGCGGACCGCAACGAAGTACGGAATGCCGCGGAAACGCCTGATGAAACTCGTGCTCAAGCTCCTGGCGGGCCTGTACGACCCCAAGGACGGCGACTCAATGGACCGCCTGATCGTGGCCGCGACGAAGCTCGCTCCCAGCGCGTAAATTACTCCGAATAGGGGACGGCACCGGCTCAATACGAGCCGGTGCCGTTTCGTATGTGTCCGGCAGATTAAACCGGCAGGTCAGACCCTGTGACCTAGGTCATTTACGGGCGTTCTACACTGGCCGACGAGCTTGTGAATCACTTCACAACAGTGTGGACAAGCTTGTGAACTGTTTCACAAGCGTTTGTTAGGGCCTCCTAACAAACGGGCCCGTGAAGAACACCCCTTAGGGTGCGCTCGACCGCGAGGAAAGGACGACGGAGCGTGCTTGACCCTTACCTCCCCCTCGTATTGATGTTCGCGCTCGCCGGGGCGTTCGCCCTGTTCTCGGTGACCGCGGCGCCCTACATCGGGCCCCGCCGCTACAACCGGGCGAAGCTCGAGGCGTACGAGTGCGGCATCGAGCCGAGCCCCCAGCCCGTCGTGGGTGGCGGGCGCATGCCCGTCGCCTACTACCTGACGGCGATGCTCTTCATCTTGTTCGACATCGAAATGGTGTTCCTCTACCCGTTCGCCGTCGCTGCCGACAAGCTCGGCCTGTTCGGGCTGGTGGAGATCGTCCTGTTCGTCGCAACGGTCGGCTTCGCGTACATCTACGTGTGGCGCCGCGGCGGCCTCGACTGGAACTGAGGAAGTCATGGGTCTCGAGGAGAAGCTCCCGAACGGCATCCTGCTGGTCAGCGTCGAGAAGCTGGTCAACTGGACCCGCAAGTCCTCGCTGTGGCCTGCCACCTTCGGCCTGGCCTGCTGCGCGATCGAGATGATGACGACGGGTGGTCCGCGTTACGACCTCGCCCGCTTCGGCATGGAGGTCTTCCGCGCGTCACCGCGCCAGGCGGACCTGATGATCGTCGCGGGTCGCGTCACCAACAAGATGGCTCCGGTGCTGCGGCAGATCTACGACCAGATGCCCGAGCCGCGCTGGGTCCTGGCGATGGGTGTGTGCGCCAGCACCGGCGGCATGTTCAACAACTACGCGGTGGTGCAGGGCGTCGACCACGTCGTGCCCGTCGACATGTACCTGCCCGGCTGCCCGCCGCGGCCGGAGATGCTGATGGACGCGATCCTCAAGATCCACGCCAAGATCATGGACGAGCCGCTGAACGCCGTGCGCGCCAAGGCACTCGCCGACTCGGGCTACCGCACCGATCTCATCCCGTCCTCCGAGCGTTTTGCGAGGAAGAAGTGACCGAGCCAGGGGGAGAGCACTCCAGCGCCGACCGCGCTGTCGAAGGGCTCGAGAAGACCAATGGCGCCGAAGCGAAGGCGCCGATCTTCGCCGGCAAGGAACGCCAGGGCCTGTTCGGCGTGAGCGGCTCCGGCGACACGTCGGGCTTCGGCGGTCTGCGCCTGCCCGCCCACGTCTCCGCGCCCGCCGAGCGCCCGTTCGGTGGCTGGTTCGACGAGGTCGCCGACGAGCTCTTCGCCGCGATCAGCGACAAGGGCCTGCCCGCCGACACGGTGCAGCAGGTGACCGTCGACCGCGGCGAGATCACCTTCTACCTCAAGCCGGAGACGCTGGCCGAGGTCGCGCGGATCCTGCGCGACACCCCGTCGCTGCGCTTCGAGCTCTGCAGCTCGGTGTCCGGTGTGGACTACGGCGCCGACGTTCCGCAGCGCCTGCACTCGGTCACGCACCTCACGTCGATGACGTACCGCCGCCGCATCCGGCTGGAGGTCGCGGTCGACGTCGACCACCCGCACGTGCCCAGCCTCATCGACGTCTACCCGACGGCGGACTGGCAGGAGCGCGAGACCTGGGACATGTTCGGGATCGTCTACGACGGCCACCCCGGACTGACCCGCATCCTCATGCCGGACGACTGGGACGGACACCCCCAGCGCAAGGACTACCCGCTGGGCGGCATCCCCGTCGAGTACAAGGGCGCGGAGATTCCTCCGCCGGACCAGAGGCGGTCGTACTCATGACCGAGCGTCTTTCCGACGTGACCACGGGCACCGACACGAGCGGTCCCGGCCGCGACTCCGCGGACGACCCCGGAGATCGCCGACTCGCGCAGGACCACCGAGGGCACCGTCTACACGGTCACCGGTGGCGACTGGGACGAGGTGCTCGCGGACGCCGTCCACGACGAGCGCATCGTCATGAACCTCGGCCCGCAGCACCCGTCGACGCACGGTGTGCTCCGCCTGGTCCTGGAGCTCGAGGGCGAGACGGTCACCCACGCCCGCAGCGTCGTCGGCTACCTGCACACCGGTATCGAGAAGAACGTCGAGTACCGGAACTGGGTCCAGGGCGTCACCTTCATCACGCGCACGGACTACCTGGCGCCGCTGCACCACGAGACCGCGTACTGCATGGCCACGGAGAAGCTGCTCGGCATCACCGTGCCGGATCGCGCGCAGGCCATCCGCGTGCTGCTGATGGAGATCAACCGGATCAGCTCGCACCTCGTCGCACTCGCCACCGGCGGCATGGAGCTCGGCGCCCTCACGGGTATGACCTCCGGCTTCCGCGAGCGCGAGGAAGCGCTGCACCTGCTGGAGCACCTCACCGGCCTGCGGATGAACCACGCGTTCATCCGGCCCGGCGGCCTGGCGCAGGACCTGCCGAGCGACGCGATCGAGAAGATCAACGCGTTCCTCAAGGTCATGCACAAGCGGTTGCCGGACTACGACAAGCTGCTCACCGGTCAGCCGATCTGGCGCAACCGCATGGCCGGCGTCGGGTACCTGCCCGTCGACGCGTGTCTCGCGCTCGGCATCACCGGCCCGATCCTGCGCTCCGCCGGCCTTGGCTGGGACCTGCGCAAGGTCGAGCCGTACTGCGGCTACGAGAACTACACGTTCGACGTGCCGACCTCGAACGCGGCGGACTGCTTCGCGCGGTACCTGCTGCGGCTCGAGGAGATGCACCAGTCGCTGAAGATCATCAAGCAGGTCGTGAACAGCCTGCCGACCGGTCCGGTGATGGTCGAGGACGCGAAGATCGCGTGGCCGGCGCAGCTCACGATCGGCAGCGACGGCATGGGCAACTCGCTCGAGCACGTCCGCAAGATCATGGGCCAGTCCATGGAGTCCCTGATCCACCACTTCAAGCTGGTGACCGAGGGCTTCAAGGTGCCGGCGGGCCAGGTCTACGTGCCGGTCGAGTCGCCGCGCGGCGAGCTGGGCTACCACGTCGTCTCCGACGGCGGCACCCGCCCGATGCGCGTGCACCTGCGCGAGCCCAGTTTCATCAACCTCCAGTCGATGCCCGCGATGTGCGAGGGCGGCATGGTCGCCGACGTGATCGCGTCCGTCGCCTCGATCGACCCGGTGATGGGTGGTTGCGACCGATGACTCAAGCGCCAGAACAGACCTTTGACCAGTCCACTGTGGACCGGGCGCAGGCGATCATCGCCCGCTACCCGCAGGCCCGCAGCGCACTGCTGCCGATGCTGCACCTGGTGCAGTCGGTCGAGGGCTACGTCTCGCAGGAGGGCATCCGGTTCTGCGCCGGGCAGCTCGACCTGAGCGAGGCCGAGGTCAGCGCGGTCGCGACGTTCTACACGATGTACAAGCGCCGCCCGTGCGGTGAGCACCTGGTCAGCGTGTGCACGAACACGCTGTGCGCGGCGCTCGGTGGCGACGACATCTACAAGACGCTCAAGGACCACCTCGGGGTCGGCCACGAGGAGACCGCGGGCGAGCCGGGCACGACGGGCTCGATCACGCTGGAGCACGCCGAGTGCCTCGCCGCGTGCGACCTCGGCCCGGTTCTCCAGGTGAACTACGAGTTCTACGACAACCAGACGCCGGACAAGGCGCTGCAGCTGGTGAAGTCGTTGCAGAACGGGGAAAAGCCCGCCCCGACCCGCGGCGCACCGCTCACCGACTTCAAGCAGGCCGAGCTCCAGCTCGCCGGGTTCTTCGAGGGCCGCGACGCCGACCTCGACGGTCCGTCGGCGGCACCGGAGACGTTGCGCGGCGCGCAGATCGCCAAGGACCGCGGCTGGGACGCGCCGAAGATGCCGTCCAAGGCCGAGTTCCCGCCGATCCCGGAAAAGAAGTAGGGACGACATGGTTAACCCGCTGACTCCCGTACTCACCACGCGCTGGACCGAGCCCAAGTCCTGGACCATCGACACCTACGAGCGCACCGGCGGCTACACCGCCCTGCCCAAGGCGTTGAAGGCCCACCCGGACCAGCTCATCCAGCAGTGCAAGGACTCCGGGCTGCGCGGCCGTGGCGGCGCGGGCTTCCCCACCGGCATGAAGTGGGGCTTCATCCCGCAGGGTGACGGCAAGCCGCACTACCTCGTCATCAACGCCGACGAGGGCGAACCGGGCACCTGCAAGGACATCCCGCTGATGATGGCGGACCCGCACTCGCTGATCGAAGGCGTGATCATCACGTCGTACGCGATCCGCGCGAACTTCGCGGCGATCTACGTCCGCGGCGAGGTCCTGCACTGCATCCGCCGGCTGAACGCGGCCGTGCGCGAGGCGTACGCCAAGGGCTACCTGGGCAAGGACATCCTCGGCAGCGGGTTCGACCTGGACGTGGTGATCCACGCCGGTGCGGGCGCGTACATCTGCGGTGAGGAGACCGCGCTGCTCGACTCGCTGGAGGGCCGTCGTGGCCAGCCGCGACTCAAGCCGCCGTTCCCCGCGACCTCGGGCCTCTACGCGGCGCCGACCGTGGTGAACAACGTCGAGACGATCGCGTCCGTGCCGTTCATCGTCAACGGTGGCGCGGACTGGTTCCGCGAGATGGGCCGCGACCGCTCACCCGGTCCGAAGATCTTCTCGCTGTCCGGCCACGTCACGAACCCCGGCCAGTACGAGGCGCCGATGGGCACCACGCTGCGCCAGCTGCTGGACATGGCCGGTGGCATGAAGGACGGCATCCCGCTGAAGTTCTGGACGCCGGGTGGCTCGTCCACCCCGCTGTTCACCGCGGAGCACCTCGACGTGGCACTGGACTTCGAGGGCTGCGCCGAGGCGGGCTCGATGCTGGGCACCACCGCGCTGCAGATCTTCAACGAGACCGTGTCCGTGCCGTGGGCCGTCATGAAGTGGACGGAGTTCTACAAGCACGAGTCGTGCGGCAAGTGCACGCCGTGCCGCGAGGGCACGTACTGGCTGGTGCAGATCCTGCAGCGGATGGTGCGCGGCGAGGGCAACGCGAGCGACATCGACACGTTGCTCGACGTCTGCGACAACATCCTCGGCCGCTCGTTCTGCGCACTCGGTGACGGTGCCGTCAGCCCGATCACCAGTGGCATCAAGTACTTCAAGGACGAGTTCCTCGCACTCTGCGACACGAACTCCAAGGTTCTGGCTGGAGCGAACGCATGACCATCGCCCCTGACAAGAGCGTCGCCGCCGAGGTCGTCGTGCCGGAAGGTCACGTCAAGCTCGTCATCGATGGCGAAACCGTCATCGCGCCCAAGGGCGAGCTGCTGATCCGCACGGCCGAGCGCCTCGGCACGGTCATCCCGCGCTTCTGCGACCACCCGCTGCTGGAGCCCGCGGGCGCCTGCCGCCAGTGCCTCGTCGAGGTCGAGATGGGCGGCCGGCCGATGCCGAAGCCGCAGGCCTCCTGCACGATGACGGTCGCGGACGGCATGGTCGTGAAGACCCAGCTGACCTCGCCGGTCGCGGACAAGGCCCAGCAGGGTGTGATGGAGCTGCTGCTCATCAACCACCCGCTGGACTGCCCGATCTGCGACAAGGGCGGCGAGTGCCCGCTGCAGAACCAGGCGATCGCGCACGGCCGCAGCGACTCCCGCTTCCACGAGCACAAGCGGACGTTCCCGAAGCCGATCAACATCTCGACGCAGGTGCTGCTCGACCGCGAACGCTGCGTGCTGTGCCAGCGCTGCACCCGGTTCTCCGCGCAGATCGCCGGCGACCCGTTCATCGAACTGCTGGAGCGCGGTTCGCAGCAGCAGATCGGTGTGGCGCAGGACAAGCCGTTCCAGTCGTACTTCTCCGGCAACACCATCCAGATCTGCCCGGTCGGTGCACTCACGAGCGCTGCCTACCGGTTCCGCGCCCGGCCGTTCGACCTCGTGTCGACGCCGAGTGTCTGCGAGCACTGCTCCTCCGGCTGTGCCGAGCGCACCGACTACCGGCGGGGCAAGGTGCAGCGCAAGCTCGCCGGCGACGACCCGCAGGTCAACGAGGAGTGGATCTGCGACAAGGGCCGCTTCGCCTTCCGCTACGCCACGACCGGCGATCGCATCAAGCGGCCGCTGGTCCGCGACGCCGAGACCGGTGAGCTGCGCGAGTCCTCCTGGACCGAGGCGCTGCAGGTCGCGGCGGCCGGTCTGGCCGCGGCCAGGGACGCGAACGGCGTCGGTGTCCTCACCGGTGGCCGGCTGACCGTCGAGGACGCCTACGCGTACTCGAAGTTCGCCCGGATCGCGTTGCGCACCAACGACATCGACTTCCGCGCCCGGCCGCATTCGGCCGAGGAGCTGGAGTTCCTGTCCGGCACCACGGTGTTCACCAACCCGGACAACGGCGTCACCTTCCAGGGCATCGAGAAGGCACCGGCCGCACTGCTGGTCGCCTTCGAGCCGGAGGAAGAGGCGCCGATCGTCTTCCTGCGCCTGCGCAAGGCCGCTCGCAAGGGCACCACGAAGGTCTTCCACCTCGGCCAGTTCACCACCCCGGCCGTGGAGAAGACGTTCGGCACGCTGCTCGCCTGCGTGCCCGGTGCCGAGGCGAACGCGCTGAACGCGTTGCAGGAGCACGCTTCCGACGTCGTCGAGCTGCTGTCGAAGCCCGGTGCGGTGATCCTCGTCGGCGAACGTGCCGCCGAGATCCCCGGTGGGTTCACCGCGGTCGCGAGGCTGGCCGAGCGCACCGGCGCCAAGGTCGCGTGGATCCCGCGCCGGGCCGGTGAGCGCGGCGCGCTCGCGGTCGGTGCCACGCCGAACCTGCTGCCCGGTGGCCGCCACGTCGCGAACGCGGCGGCGCGCACCGAGGTCGAGCGGACCTGGGGCGTCGAGGAGGGCACGATCCCCGCGACGCCGGGTCGCGACACCACGGCGATCCTCACCGCCGCCGCGAACGGCGAGCTGTCCGGCCTGGTGGTCGGCGGCGTCGACCCGTTCGACCTGCCCGACCCGGCGCTGGCCGGGAAGGCGTTGGCGCAGGCCGGTTTCGTCGTGAGCCTCGAACTGCGGCCGAGCGCGGTCACCGCGCACGCCGACGTCGTGCTCCCGATCGCCCCGGCGGTCGAGAAGGCCGGCAGCTACCTCAACTGGGAGGGCCGCCGCCGCGACTTCGGCGCGACCCTCGAAGGCGTCGGCTCGCTGCCGGACTGCCGCGTGCTCGACACCCTCGCGGTGGAGATGGACGCGGACCTGTTCACGCAGACGCCCGCCAGCGCGGCCGCCGACCTGGCCCGGCTGGGCGAGGGCACGCCGAGCGGCTCGTCGCTCAACGTCGCGCCGCCGCTCGCCGGTCCCGCCGGGGCCGGCCAGGCCGTGCTCGCGACGTGGCACCGCCTGATCGGCAACGGCTCGCTGCAGGTGGACGAGCCGCACCTCGCCGGTACCGCACGCCCGGCCGTCGCGAAGGTCGCCGAGACCACCGCGCAGCGGTTCGGCCTGGAGTCCGGCGGCTCCGTGACGGTCTCCACCGACCGCGGCGCGATCACGCTCCCGGTCGAGACGGACGACCTGCCCGAAGGCGTCATCTGGCTGCCGACCAACTCGGGTGACGTGACCGTCCGCCGCACGCTCGGTGCCGGCCACGGTTCGATCGTCTCCGTCAGCGCCGATACCTCTATTGGGGTGAAGTCATGACCCAGCACGTCCTGGCAGCGGAGATTGGCGAGACCGCCAAGCTGCTCGCGGACGACCCGATCTGGCTGATCCTGATCAAGGTCGTCGCGATCTTCGCGTTCCTCGTGGTCATGACGCTGTTCATGATCAACTGGGAGCGCAAGGTCGTCGCGCGGATGCAGCACCGCCCCGGTCCCAACCGGGTCGGCCCGAACGGCTGGCTGCAGTCGCTCGCGGACGGTCTGAAGCTCGCGTTCAAGGAGGACATCCGCCCGGTCCTCGCGGACAAGTGGGTGTTCTTCCTCGCGCCGGTGATCTCCTGCATCCCCGCCTTCCTCGCGTTCTCGGTGATCCCGATCGCCGGCGAGGTCTCCATGTTCGGCGAGCAGACGGCGCTGCAGCTCGTCGACCTCCCGGTCGGTGTGCTGGTGGTGCTGGCCTGCTCCTCGCTCGGCGTCTACGGCATCGTGCTGTCCGGCTGGGCCTCCGGCTCGCCGTACCCGCTGCTCGGCGCGCTGCGCTCGGCCGCGCAGGTGATCTCGTACGAGATCTCGATGGGCCTGTCGATCGTCGCGGTGGTGATGTTCACCGGGTCGCTCTCGACCGGCGACATCGTCGGCGCCCAGGCGACGACCGTGCTCGGGGTGCTGCCCGGCTGGTTCGGCCTCCTGCTGTTCCCCAGCTTCGTGATCTACATGGTGTCGATGGTCGGCGAGACCAACCGCGCGCCGTTCGACCTCCCCGAGGCCGAGTCGGAGCTGGTCGGTGGTTTCCACACGGAGTACAGCTCGCTGAAGTTCGCGCTGTTCTTCCTCGCCGAGTACGTCAACATGGTCACCGTCTCGGCGCTCGCGACCACGCTCTTCCTCGGCGGCTACCACGCCCCGTGGAGCGGCGAGTTCATGAACACCGGCTGGTGGGGCCTGCTCTGGTTCATCGGCAAGACGCTGTTCTTCCTGTTCCTCTTCATCTGGCTGCGCGGCACGCTGCCCCGCCTGCGCTACGACCAGTTCATGAAGCTGGGCTGGAAGGTGCTGGTCCCGACCAGCCTCGTCTGGATCATGGCCGTCGCGGTCATCCGCACCGGTGCCCTCCAGCAGCTCTCCACGGCACAACGGCTGATCGCGCTCGGCGTGGTCGTCGGCCTCGTGCTGCTGGTCTCGTTCCTGTTGCCGGACAAGAAGGTCCAGGACACCAAGGGCGTTCCGCTCGCGGGTTCCGGTTTCCCGGTCCCGCCGCTCGATCTCGCCGTTCCCAAGGCCGCGCCCAAGCGCAAGGTCAAGGTGGCGAACCTGCCCAAGGAGCCCAAGGACGACCAGGTCCTGGCCGCCGCTCCCACCCGCAAGGAGGCTGAGTAGGGATGTTCGAATCCCTGAAAGGCTTCGGCGTCACCTTCGGCACCATGTTCAAGAAGGTGGTGACGGAGGAGTACCCCGAGGTCAAGAAGGTGACCGCGCCGCGGTTCCACGGCCGTCACCAGCTGAACCGGCATCCGGACGGGCTGGAGAAGTGCGTCGGCTGTGAGCTGTGCGCGTGGGCCTGCCCCGCGGACGCGATCTTCGTCGAAGGTGGCGACAACACCGAGGAAGCGCGCTACTCACCCGGCGAGCGCTTCGGTGCCGACTACCAGATCAACTACCTGCGCTGCATCGGCTGCGGCCTGTGCATCGAGGCGTGCCCGACCCGTTCGCTCACCATGACGAACGAGTTCGAGCTCGCCGACGACAACCGCCAGGACCTGATCTTCACCAAGGAAGACCTGCTCGCCCCGCTGCTGCCCGGCATGGAGCAGCCGCCGCACCCGATGCGGCTCGGCAAGAACGAGCAGGACTACTACGTGAACGGTCCGCAGCTCGCGAAGGCGGCCCAAGAGGCGGAGGGGAAGCAGTGAGCCTCCTCGTAAGCCTCCTGGCGCAGCAGCCCGAACCCGTGCAGCGCGTGGCCGACGTCGTGACGACCGGCGAGGCCATCGCGTTCTGGGTGCTCGGCCCGCTCGCACTGGCCGGCGCGCTCGGCATGCTCTTCGCGCGCAACGCGGTGCACTCCGCGCTGTGGCTCGTCGTGACGATGCTCAGCCTCGGTGTCCTCTACATGGTCCAGCAGGCGCCGTTCCTCGGCTTCGTGCAGATCATCGTCTACACCGGCGCGATCATGATGCTGTTCCTCTTCGTGCTCATGATGGTCGGCCGCGACAGCTCGGACTCCGTGGTCGAGGTGATCCGCGGGCAACGACTCGCGGCCGCACTGCTCGGCATCGGGTTCGCCGTCCTGATCGTCGGCTCCATCGCCCGCGCGCTCAACTCGGTCGAGCCGGTCGGCCTGGCCGAGGCGAACGCCACGAACGGCGGCAACGTCGGCAACATCGGCACGAAGCTCTTCACGGACTACCTGTTCGCGTTCGAGCTCACGTCGGCGCTGCTGATCACCGCCGCCCTCGGCGCGATGATCCTGGCCTTCGTCGGCCGCGACGGGAAGCCCGCCCACAAGACGCAGAAGGAACTCGTCGAGGAGCGCTTCCAGGAGTTCAAGCGGGTCGGGTCCCTCCCCGGTCCGGGTGTCTTCGCCACCGCGAACTCGGTCGCCACCCCCGCGCTGCTGCCCGACGGCAGCGTCTCGGAGGAGTCGCTGTTCGACGTCATCGAGGCGACCGACAAGTCGACGCTGTCGGACGACGTCGCCGACGTGGCCGGCACCGGGCACGAGGCCGACGCGCACGCGCTCAAGGGAAGTGAGTCGTGACTCCCACTTACTACCTGCTGCTGTCGGCACTGCTGTTCAGCATCGGCGCCGTCGGCGTTCTGGTGCGGCGCAACGCCATCGTGGTGTTCATGTGCGTCGAGCTCATGCTCAACGCGGTCAACCTGACCCTGGTGACGTTCGCGCGGATCAACGGCTCGCTCGACGGTCAGGTGATGGCGTTCTTCGTGATGGTCGTCGCCGCGGCGGAGGTCGTCGTCGGCCTTGCGATCATCATGTCCATCTTCCGCACGCGTCGCTCGGCCTCGGTCGACGACTCGAACCTGCTGAAGTACTGAGGGGTCACCGGTGACGGAACCAGTTACCGCCAGCGGGATCGCGAGTCTCGCCTGGTTGTTGCTCGCGCTGCCCGCGTTGGGTGCGGCGGTGTTGCTGATCGGTGGCAAGCGCACCGACAAGTGGGGCCACCTGCTGGGCTGCGCCACGATCGTCGGCGCGTTCGGCTACGGACTCGCGCTGTTCTTCTCGACGCTCGGCCTGTCGCCGGAGGAGCGGGTGCAGAACGTGCACCTGTTCAACTGGATCGACGTCAACGCGCTGACCGTCGCGTTCGGACTGCGGATCGACCCGCTGTCGCTGACGTTCGTGCTGCTGATCACCGGTGTGGGCGCGCTGATCCACATCTACTCGATCGGCTACATGGCGCACGAGGAAGGTCGCCGCAAGTTCTTCGGCTACCTGAACCTCTTCGTGGCCGCGATGCTCCTGCTGGTGCTGGGCAACGGTTTCGTGACCCTGTACTTCGGCTGGGAGGGCGTCGGTCTCGCCTCGTACCTGTTGATCGGCTGGTACCAGCACCAGCCCCGAAGCGGCGTCGGCGGCCAAGAAGGCCTTCCTGATGAACCGCGTCGGTGACCTGGGCCTGGCCATCGCGATCTTCCTGATGTTCAACCGCCTCGGGACCACGCAGTACACCGAGGTCTTCAGCCGGGTGCAGGAGTTCTCCGGCGCCGAGGTCCTCGCGATCACGCTGCTGCTGCTCCTGGGTGCCTGCGGCAAGTCCGGTCAGTTCCCGCTGCAGGCCTGGTTGCCCGACGCCATGGCCGGCCCGACCCCGGTGTCCGCACTGATCCACGCGGCAACGATGGTCACCGCGGGTGTGTACCTGATCGCCCGCTCCAACCCGCTCTACAACCTGAGCGCGGACGGCCGGCTGGTCGTGATGATCATCGGTGGCGTCACGCTGCTGATCGGTTGCATCATCGGTTGCGCCTACGACGACTTCAAGAAGGTCCTGGCGTACTCGACGGTCTCGCAGATCGGTTACATGATCCTCGCGGTGGGCCTCGGCCCGATCGGTTACGCGCTGGGCATCATGCACCTGCTGACGCACGGTTTCTTCAAGGCCGGGCTCTTCCTCGGTGCCGGTTCGGTCATGCACGGCATGAACGACGAGGGCAACATCCGCCGGATGGGCGGGCTGTGGAAGTTCCTGCCGATCACGTTCGTCACCTGGACGCTCGGCTACCTCGCGCTGATCGGCATCCCGCCGTTCGCAGGCTACTTCTCCAAGGACGCCATCATCGCGGCGGCGTTCGGTGCGGAGGGCTGGCGCGGGTACGTCTTCGGCGGTGTCGCTCTGCTCGGTGCCGCGCTGACCGCGTTCTACATGACGCGACTGCTGCTCCTCGTCTTCCTGGGCAAGCCCCGCTGGAAGGAACTGAAGTCCGAGGACGGCCGCGACTACCACCCGCACGAGTCGCCGCTGACGATGACCGTCCCGATGATCATCCTGGCGGTCGGTTCCGTGGGCGGTGGCTGGTTCCTCGCCACGGACGGCCGGCTGGCCGGGTGGCTCGAGCCGACGCTCGGCGAGCTGCAGGAGTCCCACGGCGTGCTCTCGCACGGCATGGTCGGCATCCTGACCGTCGTGCTCTCGCTCGCCGGTGCCGGACTCGCGTTCCTGCTCTTCGGCCGCGGCAAGCAGCCGGTCGAGCGCCCGGAGCGGGTGTCCTTCCCGGTCCGCGCCGCTCGTGCCGACCTGTTCGGCAACGCACTGAACGAGGCCCTCTTCGCGCGGCCGGGCACCTGGCTCACCCGCGCGCTGGTGTTCCTCGACCTGAAGGGCGTCGACGGTGCGGTCAACGGCACGGCGGCGCTGCTCGGCGGTAGCTCCGGCCGGTTGCGCAGGCTGCAGACCGGGTTCGTCCGCTCCTACGCACTGTCCATGCTGCTGGGCTCGATCTTCGTGCTCGGAGCGCTCCTGGTGGTGAGGTTCTCGTGAGCTGGGTTCTGATCGCACTGCTGGTCGTGCCGCTCGTCGGCGCGCTGGTGGTGGCGTTCCTGCGCAACGACGACCTGAAGGCGAAGTACGTCGCACTCGGGTTCTCCATCGTCGAGCTCGTGCTCGCCGCGCTGCTGTGGTTCGCCTACGACCCGGACGGTGAGCGCATCCAGCTCGCGTCCGGAGTGGACTGGATCGCCTCGTTCGGCGTGCGCCTGTCGTTCGGCATCGACGGCATCGCGCTGGTCATGATCGCGGTGATCGCGCTGCTGATCCCGCTGGTGATCGGAGCGGGCTGGACGGAGAAGCTGCCGGCCGGCCGTTCGCAGGGCGGGTACCTCTCGCTGATCCTGGTTCAGGAGGCCGTGACGGTCGCGGTGTTCGCCGCCACCGACGTCTTCCTGTTCTACGTGCTGTTCGAGGTCATGCTGATCCCGATGTACTTCCTGATCGGCGGCTACGGCGGCGCGCGCAGGCAGTACGCGGCGGTCAAGTTCTTCCTGTACTCGTTCCTCGGCGGCCTGATCATGCTGGCCTCCGCGATCGGCGCCTACGCGATGGCGTCGGACGAGCTGGGCAAGGGCACGTTCGACTGGGCGACGCTGGTGCAGGTGGTCAGCAAGGCCGACTCGACGACGCAGACCTGGCTGTTCCTCGGCTTCTTCCTGGCGTTCGCGATCAAGGCGCCGCTGGTGCCGTTCCACACCTGGCTGCCCGACGCGGCCGCCGAGGCGCCGATCGGCGTCACGGTGATCGTCGTCGGCATCCTGGACAAGGTCGGCACCTTCGGCATGCTGCGCTATCTGCTGCCGATGTTCCCGGAGGCGTCGAAGAACCTGGCGCCGTACGTGCTCGTGCTCGCGGTGGCCGGTGTCCTTTATGGATCGCTGCTCGCCACGGGCCAGCGGGACATGAAGCGGTTCCTCGCGTACGTCTCGATCGCGCACTTCGGCTTCATCGCGCTCGGCATCTTCTCGTTCACGTCGCAGGCAGGCGTGGGCTCGGTGTCGTACATGCTCAACCACTCGATCTCGACCGGCATGCTGATCCTGGTGGTCGGCATGGTGATCGCGCGCGGTGGTTCGTCGCTGATCGCCGACTACGGCGGCATGTCGAAGGTGGCTCCGCTGCTCGCGGGCATGCTGCTGCTGTCGGGTCTGACCACGCTGTCGCTGCCGGGCACGAACTCGTTCGTCTCCGAGTTCCTGGTGCTGATCGGCTCGTTCCCGACGCGGCCGGTCTTCACGATCATCGCGACGGTCGGCATGGTGCTCGCCGCGCTGTACGTGCTGTGGCTCTACCAGCGGATCATGACCGGCCCGCTGCGGGGCGACGCGCTCCTGGGTGCGGCCGCCGGACAGCTCCAGATCCCTCTTTGGGTGCCGTTGGGACCCTGGAGAAGAAGACCACTATCGGCGACCTCACCAAGCGCGAGATCGCGGTGCTCGCACCGCTCGTTGTCCTCGTGCTGGCACTCGGGTTCTACCCGCAGCCGGTGCTCGACGTCATCACCCCGACTGTGGGGGCGACGCTGACCGAGGTCGGCGTGACCGACCCGGTCTCCGTGCAGGAAGGCAAGTGACGTGAACCTCCTCGTCGCTCAGGCGCAGCAGATCGAGGCGCCGGAGATCAATTACGGCGCCATCGCGCCGGTGCTGATCGTGCTCGGCGCGGCCTGCGTCAGCGTGCTGCTGGAGGCGTTGCTGCCCAAGTACCAGCGGTGGGCGGTGCAGCTCGTGCTGTCGCTCGTGACGCTGGTCGCGGCCACCGGCTCGTTGATCATCTACGCGAACTCCGAGCGGCCGACGCAGGGCGTCGCCACGCTGGCGGGTGCCATCGCCGTCGACTCGCCGGCGCTGTTCCTGTGGGGCACCTTGCTGGTGCTGGCGTTCGGCAGCGTGCTGATGATCGCCGACCGCTCGGTGGAGCCCGGCGGCGCGTTCGTGGCGCAGGCCGCGATCCGTCCCGGCACCATCCAGGACCGCGCGCAGGCGACGAAGACCGGCATGCAGACCGAGGTCTTCCCGCTCACGCTGTTCGCGCTCGGCGGCATGATGACGTTCGTCGCGTCGAACGACCTGCTGACCATGTTCATCGCGCTGGAAGTCCTGTCGCTGCCGCTGTACCTGCTGTGCGGCCTCGCTCGCCGTCGCCGCCTGCTCTCGCAGGAAGCGGCCGTGAAGTACTTCCTGCTCGGTGCGTTCGCCTCCGCGTTCTTCCTGTACGGCGTGGCTCTGCTGTACGGCTACGCGGGTTCGGTGAAGCTCTCGGCCATCGCGACCGCCGCGGCCGGCACGGACCGCTCGGACACGCTGCTGTTCGCGGGCTTCGGCCTGCTGGTGGTGGGCCTGCTGTTCAAGGCCGCCGTCGGTCCGTTCCACGCCTGGACCCCGGACGTGTACCAGGGTGCGCCGACGCCGGTGACGGCGTTCATGGCCGCCTGCACCAAGGTCGCCGCGTTCGGCGGCATCCTGCGCGTGATCACGGTGGCGTTCGAGAACACCCAGTGGGAATGGCGCGGCGTGCTGTGGGGCGTGGCGATCGTGTCGATGGTGATCGGCGCGGTGCTGGGTCTCACGCAGACCGACGTGAAGCGCATGATCGCGTACTCGTCGGTGGCGCACGCGGGCTTCCTGCTGATCGGCTCCATCGCGCTGACGCCGGAGGGCACGGCTCCCGGTGTGAGCGCGACCATGTTCTACCTGCTGGCGTACGGCTTCACCACGATCGCCGCGTTCGGCATCGTGTCGCTGGTCCGCAACTCGGACGGCGAGGCGACGCACCTGTCGCAGTGGGCCGGTCTCGCGAAGCGGTCGCCGATCGTCGCGGCCGTCTTCACGTTCCTGCTGCTGGCGCTCGCCGGAATCCCGCTGACGTCCGGCTTCATCGGCAAGTTCGTGGTGTTCAGCGCGGCCATCGAGGCCGGCCTGATGCCGCTCGTGGTGATCGCACTGGTGGCCTCGGCCATCGCGGCGTTCTTCTACCTGCGGGTGATCGTGCTGATGTACTTCAGCGAGCCGGCGCCGGACGGCCCGACCGTGACGGTGCCCGGTGCGTTCACCACGGTCGCGATCACTCTCGGTGCGGTCGTGACCCTGGTGCTGGGTCTGTGGCCCACGTTGGTGCTCGATTGGGCGGGTACCGGCACCTTCCTCAGCTAGTAGTACGTAGTCTGCTGGTGTGACCAGTAGCGAGCATGAGGGACCGGGGTTCGCGTTGGTGGACCCCGTGCTCACTCAGGTAGTCCAGGACGGCCTGGCCGAGGTGGAGCGCATCCTGCACGACGTCGTGCAGAGCGAGTTCCGCCCGGTCACGGAAACCTCGCTTCACCTTGTGGAGGCGGGCGGGAAGCGCATCCGCCCGCTCTTCACACTGCTGGCCTCCCAGTTCGGGGAAGACTGGGACCGCGAGAAGGTCATCAAGGCGGCCGCTGTGGTCGAGCTCACGCACCTCGCGACGCTCTACCACGACGACGTGATGGACGAGGCGACCATGCGGCGCGGCGCGGTGTCCGCGAACGCCAAGTGGGACAACAGCATCGCGATCCTGACGGGCGACTTCCTGTTCGCCCACGCGTCCCGCCTGACCGCCGATCTGGGGACGACGGCGGCGCGGATCATCGCGGAGACCTTCTCGGTCCTGGTGACCGGCCAGATGCGCGAGACCGTCGGCCCGCAGCCCGGCGAGGACCCGATCTCCCACTACCTGAAGGTGATCGAGGAGAAGACCGGCGTGCTGATCGCCACCGCGGCGCGGTTCGGCGGGATGTTCTCCGACGCGACCGAGGAGCAGATCGACGCGCTGCGCCGGTACGCCGAGGTGATCGGGGCGGCGTTCCAGATCTCGGACGACGTGATCGACATCGCCTCGCCGTCGGTCGAGTCCGGCAAGACGCCGGGTACCGACCTGCGCGAGGGCGTGCAGACCCTGCCGATGCTCTACGCGCTCACGGACCCGTCCGAGACGCGGCTCGCCGAACTGCTGGCGGGACCGATCGTCGACGACGCGCTGGTGGACGAGGCGCTTGTGCTGCTGCGGAAGTCCTCGGGCCTGGACAAGGCGCGGGAGACCCTCGACGAGTACGCGGACCGGGCCCGCATGGAGCTGGGCAAGCTGCCGCCGTGCGCGGCACGGGACGCTCTTGAGGAGCTCGCCACCTACGTGGTGGCGCGGACGCACTAGGCCGTGTCCTGTAGGTCCGTTCGATGAGAGTCACGTCCTGAGTTGACCCTTGCCGTCAGAGGACCCCTCGGACGCGACTATCGCGGACGAGACCTGCAGGACACGGCCTAAGCGGGTTCGACCGGCGCGAGCGGTTGCTTGCGCCGGTTCCGCACCGCGTCGACGGTGAAGATCGCCAGGGCGAGCCACACGAGGGTGAACCCGACCCACCTGCTGGCCGGCATCGGTTCGTGCACGACGAACACGCCCCAGGCGAACTGCAGGATCGGTGCGAGGTACTGCAGCATGCCCATGGTGGTCAGCGGAATCCGCTGGGCGCCCGCGCCGAACAGCAGCAGCGGGATCACCGTGACGATGCCGGTGCTGAGGATCATCAGCGTGTGGCCGGTGCCTTCGGTGGTGAACGTGTTCGCGCTGCCGAGTACGAGCAGGTAGACCAGCGCGATCGGCGCGATGACCGCGCTTTCCGCGGTGAGGCTGGAGATCGCGTCCAGCGGCACCTTCTTCTTGAGCAGACCGTAGATGCCGAACGAGCACGCGAGGATGAGCGAGATCGTCGGCAACCGGCCGTAGTCGACGGTGAGCACGATCACAGCGACGACCACCACGCCGATGGCGACGACCTGCGGCAGCCGCAGGCGTTCCTGCAGGAAGATGAGACCTAACGCCACGCTGACCAGCGGTGTGATGAAGTAGCCGAGCGCCGACTCGACAACGTGCTGGGTGTTGACGGCGTGGATGTAGGTGCCCCAGTTCACCGTGATCAACACTGCGGCGGCGGTAACGATGAGCCAGCCTTTTCCCGACAGTGCGAGCAAGGGGCGCCACCGTCCGAGCACCGCGACGGCGATGGCGAGCGTGACGAACGACCAGACGATCCGGTGCGCGAGTACCTCGACCGGCTGGGCGGGCACGAGGAGTGGCCAGTAGGCGGGGAACAGTCCCCAAAGGACGTAGGCGAGTGCGCCGTAGGTGACACCTCGCCCCTCGGTGTGAACTTCTGCCGAACTGCTGGCCGAGGTCGTCAGGGGAGGCACAAAATCCCACTCTACGCTGCAGTTTTGCCGAGCCGATTGCGCCGGACGGCGTAGTGACGGAGCATCAACCAAGGCACTGTAGTTTGGCAGCGCTCACCCTTCCGAGTGAGTGGGGCCGGAGTGTGGTCGTAGAAGGGGCTTACCCGTGAATGTCTTCGGGCAGGTCTGGCTGTGGAGTCTGCTGGCGTTCGTCGCGGGAGTAGTGCTCACGTGGCTGGTGCTGGTTCGACCCGCGCGCAGGCAGGTCGCCGATCTCGAAGATCAACTTCTCGACGCACGCCGGCCGGTTCCCCCGGTCATGGCGTCGCCTCCAGTTGACGACTTCGAAGTGGACGAGTGGGCCGACGCCCCGCCGCGCTCGCTGGCGAGCGACGTGCTGTCGCCGCCCACGCCCGCGCCGTTCCCCGCGCCCTACGTTGAGCCCCCGGCCTACTTCGGTGAGCCGGTGCAGGCCCCGGCCGCTCCAGTCGCACCGGTCGCTCCGGCGGAGGAGCCCGTTGCGGAGCCTGAGCCGGTCGTGGAGGAGCCGGTGCGGGTCGAGGAGCCGGTCACCCCACCGCGCCCGTTCATGGACGCGGACGAGGCCCAGCGCCGTTTCGAGGAGCAGCTCTCCGAGCAGAAGGCGCTGACCGACGCGAACGACGACGACCGTCCGCGGTCGCTGTTCGAGCGCCTCTCGCCGGAGAACGCTCCCGAGGAGCACCCGGCCGAGATGACGACGGTCCTGCCGCTCTCCGGTCTCGAGCACGCCGACTTCGACTACGACGAGGAGCCAGAGCTCCCCGCCGAGCAGACCTCGTTCGTCCCGACCGTGGAGCCGACCGCCGAGGTCGCGCCGCCGTCGCCGGAACCGACCGCCGGGCCGGAGATCGACGAGCAGGCCGACGACTTCTTCTACCAGCCGCGCGAGGTCTGGGCGGAGCAGGAGCAGGAGAGCTTCCTCGACGAGGCCGCCGAGCAGGAGGACGAACCCCCTGCCCCCACGGCCTCCGAGCAGACGACGTACATCGCGGTCGAGCAGAGCTCCTGGCCCGCCAACGACCTCACCGGCGAGTACCCCGGCCTGCGCGACGAGATCTCCGGGCAGCTGGACTCGTTCACCGAGCCGGAGTCGCGCGTCGAGCAGACCCTCATCGAGCCGGTCGACCTCGACGCCCCGCACGTCCGCAACGGCGTCTTCGAGAGCACGCTGGCCGAGGAGCAGTCGTTCACGGAGCCTGAGCCGGCTTCGGCGCACTCGCACGCGCTGCGGGAGCCGCTGGCACCGGAGTCGTACGACGGGCCGGTCGTCGAGACTTACGACGAGCCGGTCGTCGAGACTTACGACGAGCCGGTCGTCGAGACTTACGACGAGCCGGTCGTCGAGACTTACGACGAGCCGGTCGTGGAGGCATACGCCGAGCCCGTCGCCGAGCCGTACGTCGAGCTCGCTGTCGAGCCCTATGTCGAGCCGGCCGCTGAGCGCTACGCCGAGCCCGTCGCCGAGCCCGTCGCCGAGCCTACGTCGAGTCCTACGACGAGCCGGTTGCCGAGCCCTACGTAGAGCCCTACGTCGAGCAGGAACCCGAGCCGGTCGAGGAGCTGCCCCAGCGCGGGGCCCATGCTTCCGCGTTCGCCGCGCCGTTCACCGACCCCGGTGCGCCCGCCTCTTCGGCGTTCAACGCGTTCGGCTCGGCCGCGGACACCGAGGACGAGCGGCAGCCACGCGCCGTCGCCGCCGCCTTCGACCACGCGGTCGAGGCGCCCCCTGCGCCCCCGGCTCCCGTGCGCCCGCAGCCGGTCGTGGACCACCCGCGCTCGCTCTTCGAACCACTCCTCGACGCCGACGAGCCGCTGCCCGCCACCGGCCAGACCCGCACACTCCCGGAACCGACCAACGACCAGCCGTTCGTGCCGAAGTTCGTGCCTAGCGACGAGCCTCTGCTCGCTGCACCGGCGCCGGAGCCGGAACCCGAGCCTGTCGAGTCCGACTTGCCGCAGCGCGTTACGGAAGCTGGCCTGCCGGTTCGTGAGGCGCGTCGCACGACTATGCAGCGTCAGCAGAGTTTCCCGGCGTTCCAGGCGTTTGAGGCTCCTAAGGCGGAGGCTCCGCCTGCGCCGGCGCTTCCCGCTCGTCCTCGGCCGGTTGGCTTTTCGCCGTCTACCGGTGGGCGGCCGTCTGCCGGGCGGCCTAGCAATGGTGCTCCTGCTGGGTCGTCGTCTCGGTATCAGCAGCCGGAGGGGTTCAACCCTCGGTCGCCGTTTGGGCCTGGGTCGGTTTTGCCCAAGTCGGATGGGTTGGCGCCGGCTGCTGATTTCTCGGTCAAGGCGACGTTGACTGGGCGGCGGTATTACAGCGAAGGGTCCGCGAATTTTGTGGAGACTCGGGCTGATGTCTGGTTCCGGACGGCTTCTGATGCTGAGAAGGCTGGGTTCCGGCCTGCGCCGTAGGTTGGGTCGCGGCTTTGCGGGTGGGTCACCTTGCGGGTCGCGGCTTTGCGGGTGGTCGCCTTGCGGGCGGCGACCTTGCGTTGCGAGAGTTTTCCTGGTGGCGCTGCCCCCAGACCCCCGGCAATCTGATCGGGGGATAGCGCCACGAGCGGGTTGATGGCACGCCTGTTTCGTTGGGCGGCCGCCGGTTTCGTAGTTGGCTTGCGTTTGGGGTGACGGGACTCCACCACCGGGCCCGGTATGGGTGGACGGCTCGCCTACGGCATCGCGGGGGCCTCGGCTTCGCCATCGCATGCGAAAGGCCCGCCAGCGTGCTGCTGGCGGGCCTTTGTGCGCTTTACGTCAGGCCACCACGGTCCAGGTGTCCTTGCCGTGCAAGAGCTTGTGCAGGTCGGCTGGCCTTGCGGCCTTTGCCTCGGCCACCTGTGCCCTGGCGCCGTCGTCGTACGTCGGGCGGTCGGCACGCCGGAACACACCGGTGACGGTGTGCGTGAGGTCCTGCGTCGACAGCCTCGACAGTGCGAACGAGAGGTTCAGGTCCGACGCGTCGTGGATCACCACGTCGCTCGCGTCCACGTCTGCGGACTTGGCTACCGCCAGGCCGAAGCCCTCGCGGACCACGCAGTACTCGCCCTCGCGGCCGAAGCGGATCGGTTCGCCGTCGACCACGTTGATGATTCGGCGCTGGGCCTCGTCCGCGTCCTTCAGCACGTCGAACGCGCCGTCGTTGAAGATCGGGCAGTTCTGGAAGATCTCCACCAGTGCCGACCCACGGTGCTCGGCGGCCTGGCGGAGCACTGAGGTGAGGCCCGCCTTGTCCGAGTCCAGTGCCCTGCCCACGAAGGAAGCTTCCGCGCCCAGTGCCAGTGACACCGGGTTGAACGGGTGGTCCACCGAGCCGAGCGGGGTCGACTTGGTGACCTTGCCCTCTTCCGAGGTCGGTGAGTACTGGCCCTTGGTCAGGCCGTAGATCCGGTTGTTGAACAGCAGGATCTTGAGGTTCACGTTGCGCCGCAACGTGTGGATCAGGTGGTTGCCGCCGATGGACAGCGCGTCGCCGTCACCGGTGACTACCCACACGCTCAGGTCTGGGCGCGCCACGGCGAGACCCGACGCGATGGCGGGTGCGCGGCCGTGGATGGAGTGCATGCCGTACGTGTTCATGTAGTACGGGAACCGTGAGGAGCAGCCGATGCCCGACACGAACACGATGTTCTCGCGCTTGAGACCCAGTGACGGCAGGAACGACTGCACGGCGTTGAGCACGATGTAGTCGCCGCAGCCGGGGCACCAGCGGACTTCCTGG
Organism: uncultured Actinomycetota bacterium; assembly: GCA_963771775.1. Taxonomy (GTDB): domain Bacteria; phylum Actinomycetota; class Actinomycetes; order Mycobacteriales; family Pseudonocardiaceae; genus Lentzea. The sequence goes on along the minus strand of CAVYUS010000009.1, from coordinate 8,307 downwards.
TCCGACTTGTAGTCCCTGGCCGACTGCTTCTCGTCGGTGGTGGGAACCCCGGTCAAGCCGGGGATTCCGAGGTCGATCGCTGTCACGCCGACACCCCCTTGATCACGTCAGCGAGCACGTCCTGAAGTTCTTCTGCCTTGAAGGGCAGGCCCTGGACCTTGGTGTACGAAACGGCGTCCACCAGATACCTGGCCCTCAACAACAACGCCAGCTGACCCAGGTTCATTTCCGGCACGATCACCTTGTCGTAGGACTTCAGCACCTCGCCCAGGTTCTTCGGGAACGGGTTGAGGTGCCGCAGGTGTGCGTGTGCGACCGGCAGGCCCAGCTTGCGGACCCGGCGTGCCGCCGCGCCGATCGGGCCGTAGGACGAGCCCCAGCCCACGACAAGGACCTTTGCCTCGCCGCTCGGGTCCTCGACCACTACGTCGGGGACCTCGATGCCGTCGATCTTCGCCTGGCGCAGGCGGACCATCCGGTCGTGGTTCTCCGGGTCGTAGGAGATGTTGCCCGTGATGTCCTGCTTCTCCAGACCGCCGATGCGGTGCTGCAGACCAGGCGTGCCGGGCACCGCCCACGGACGGGCCAGGGTCTCGGGGTCGCGGGAGTAGGGCTGGAAGTTCTCCGGGTCCGTCGCGAACTCGACGGTCAGGTCGGGCAGCGTGTCGACGTCCGGGATCAGCCACGGCTCGGAGCCGTTCGCGATCGCGCCGTCGGACAGGAACAGCACCGGGGTGCGGTACTTCAGCGCGATGCGGGTCGCGTCCATCACCGCGTCGAAGCAGTCGGACGGCGACTGCGGAGCCACGATCGGCACCGGCGACTCGCCGTTGCGGCCGAACATCGCCTGCAGCAGGTCCGCCTGCTCGGTCTTGGTCGGCAGACCCGTTGACGGGCCACCGCGCTGCACGTCGATCACCAGCAGCGGCAGCTCGGTCATCACCGCGAGGCCGATGGTCTCCGACTTCAGGGCGATGCCGGGACCCGACGTCGACGTCACGCCGATCGCGCCGCCGTACGACGCGCCGAGTGCGATGCCGATGCCCGCGATCTCGTCCTCGGCCTGCACGGTCGTGATGTCGAAGTTCTTGTGCTTCGACAGCTCGTGCAGGATGTCCGAGGCCGGCGTGATCGGGTACGTGCCGAGCACCACGGGCAGGCCGGAGCGCTGCGCCGCGGCGACGATGCCGTACGCCGTCGCCGTGTTGCCGGTGATCTGGCGGTAGGTGCCGACGTTCAGCTTCGCCGGCGCCACCTCGTAGGTGACCGCGAAGGCTTCCGTGGTCTCGCCGTAGTAGTAGCCGGCGCGGAACGCCAGGACGTTGGCCTCGGCGATGTCCGGCTTCTTCGCGAACTTCTCGCGCAGGAACCGTTCCGTGCCCTCGGTCGGCCGGTGGTACATCCACGACAGCAGACCGAGCGCGAACATGTTCTTCGCGCGCTCCGCGTCCTTCTTGCCGAGGCCGGTCTCCTCCAGGGCGCCGATGGTCAACGTCGCCATGGCGATCTTGTGGACCTGGAACCGTTCGAGCGAGTCGTCCTCGAGCGGGTTCGAGTCGTAACCGACCTTCGTCAGGTTCCGCTTCGTGAACTCGTCGGTGTTGACGATGAGGATGCCGCCGTCCGGCAGGTCGACGACGTTCGCCATGAGCGCGGCCGGGTTCATCGCGACGAGTACGTCGGGACGGTCACCGGGCGTCAGGATGTCGTAGTCGGCGAAGTGCAGCTGGAAGGACGACACTCCGGGCAGGGTGCCCTGGGGCGCGCGGATCTCGGCGGGGAAGTTGGGCTGGGTGGCGAGGTCGTTGCCGAACGCCGCCGCTTCCGACGTGAACCGGTCTCCGGTGAGCTGCATACCGTCACCGGAGTCGCCGGCGAAGCGGATCACGACGCGATCCAGCTTGCGGGTCTCAGTGCTCATTCCTACGCCGATACCTCTCTCCAAGGGTGGCTGTGCCCCACCGCGAGGGTAGTCGCCAGGACCGCCTGCCAGACGGGCCGTGTACCACCAGGCGAGACGAACTGTCCCATCTGCCGCACGGGGTCCTTAACTAAACGGTAAGCACAGCACTACCAGCGGATACCCGAATGCGGCAGACGTCACCCTCAATACCTGTTACTCAAGGTAACACTTACCGCCCGCTGATCCGAGCCTTCATCGCGGCAAGCCTGGCAGCGAACTCTGGAGTGTCGATCGAAGCCACCTGTGGCCGCAGCTCGGTCTCCACCGCGTCCGCGTGGTCGTGGAGAACATCGGTCAGCCGCATCGTGGCCTTGATGGTCCGGACGAGTTCCGCCGGCGCCTCGGCAGCGGCCTTCGCCAGCTCTTTTGCTACTGCCAGTGGGTCTTCGGCCTTGGCGTAGGCCAGGCCCTTCGCGACAGCCTGGTCGGCGTCGAGGATCTGCCCGAAGAGCGTCATGGCCGTGGCGGTCTGCCGGTCGGTGATCTTCTGCAACATCCACGTCATGCCACCGCCGGGGTGGATGCCGAGCTGCAGGAACCGCGCGTCGAACCGCGCCTTCGGCCCCGCGACCCGCACGTCCGCGGCAAGCGCGAGGTTGAGCCCGGCACCGACCGCGGCCCCGTTGACCGCCGCGATGGTCGGGATAGTGGCGTTGGCCACGGCGAGGAAACCTTTGTAGATCTTCTTCAGGCCCTCGTCCTTGGAGTTGCCGAGCTGCGTGAGGTCCGCACCGGCGCAGAACGCGGGCGGCGCACCCGTGACGATCAGCGCGTTGGCTTCCTGCTCGGCCTGCCTGACCTTGTCTTCCAGCTCCTGCGACAGGTCGATGGTCAGCGCGTTGCGCCGGTCCGGATCGTTGATCGTGATCACGGCGACGGAATCGATGAGCTCCAGCAGAACCTCAGCCATAGCCCGACTCTATGGTGCCGGCGGCCGGTCCAGGAGCCGGGACAGCACCACCGTCGACACCGTCCGATCGATGATCTCCACAGCCCGGAGCCGCTCGAGCGCCGTCTCCAGGTGATGGATGTCAGCCGCCCGCAGGTGCACGATCGCGTCCGCCGCCCCGGACACCGTGTAGGCAGCGCTGACCTCGGCCATCGGCTCCAGCCGGTGCTGGATGTCGTGCGGCGCGACGTTGCCCCTGCAGTGCACCTCGACGAAGGCCTCGGTACCCCACCCAAGAGCCTCCGGATCCACCACCGCCGTGAACCCCCGCAACACCCCCGTGTCCAGGAGTTTGTCCACCCGCCGCTTCACCGCCGGAGCACTCAGACCGACCTCCTTGCCGATCTCCGCGTAGCTGGATCGGGCGTTGGCCATGAGGCACGAAATGATTCGATGGTCGATGCTGTCCACACGCAACATTCTGCCCTAGTTTGCGCAATACTGCGGCGTTGTTCGATGGTCAGGTTGCCGTTTACATTTCGATCCATGACCGTATCCATCTCCGGGCCCGGCGAGCCGATCACGCTCGACATCGCACAGCCCCTCGCGCCCGTGCGCGTGCCGACGACCCGTCGGTACCTGATGTGCCCGCCGCAGTACTTCACGGTGGAGTACGCCATCAACCCGTGGATGGATCCCACCCAACCCACCAGCACATCGCTGGCAGTGGAGCAGTGGACTCTCCTGAAGGAGACCTACGAGCGCCTGGGCCACGAGGTCAACGTCATCGAGCCCATCGCCGGCCTGCCGGACATGGTCTTCGCAGCCAACAGCGGCACCGTCATCGACGGCCGAGTCCTGGGCTCCCGCTTCCGGGCCGAACAGCGCTCAGCCGAGGCCGACCACTTCCGCAGATGGTTCCTGACCTCGGGCTACAAGTCCGTCGTCATGCCCACCGCCGTGAACGAGGCCGAGGGCGACTTCACCTGGACCGGCTCCCTGCTGCTGGCCGGCACCGGCTTCCGCACCGACCCGCACGCTCACGCCGAGGCCCAGGAAGTCCTCGGCGTGCCCGTCGTCTCGCTGCAGCTGGTCGACCCGCGCTTCTACCACCTCGACGTGGCCCTGTTCATGCTCGACGACCAGTCCCCGTCACCTCTGGTCGCCTACTACCCGGAGGCCTTCTCGCCGGGCTCGCAGCAGGTGCTCCGACGGCTGTTCCCGGACGCCGTGATCGCCAACGACGACGACGCCGTGTGCTTGGGGCTGAACGCGGTGTCCGACGGCAAGCACGTCGTCATGCCTCTTGAGGCGACCCACCTCGCCGAGCAGGTGGCTCGGCGTGGGTTCGAGCCTGTGTTCGTGGACATCTCGGAGTTGCGCAAGTCGGGCGGCGGCCCGAAGTGCTGCACGATGGAACTCCGCGGCTGATCACCTGGATTTCGCCACGTTCCGTAGTCGCAGCTTGAAGGCCTCAAACGCGGGTTGACCTGCTCCGATGCTGCCAACGGCGTCAGCGCCGACAGGTCACCGTCTGTCGCTGACTGCGGCCTTCTGCGGCTGTCTCTGGAACATGTGTGGAACAAGATAGAGCCCCCGGCGAGATCATCGCCGGGGGCTCTTCGCGTAGGAGGCGGACGTTCACGAGTCACGGAGAGCCATCACAGCGGTGGCGTACATGAAGTCTCGCTGGGGAGCGGCACTGCGGTCGATGCTGGAGCTGCCGCAATGCCATGTGAACTGGCATATGTTCCTAACAGTCCACAAGCTGTAGTCGCCAGCTGGCATCGGTTGGGAGACGTGGCCTGCGGTTCGCTCCTCTGCATGTCTTGGCCTCGTTGCTGTGCTCACACGGCATGGTGTGAAGCTCTGTCAGTACTCACTTGTCAGGGCTGGTTGGGTTGTAACTTGTACGATGCCCTGTGCGATATCGAGGCTAGCCGCTTGTGTAGCTTGCTGCTCGGCAGTGCCTGAATCAACCCCAGATGAATCGGAGTGTTCGTGAGCGAAGTCAGAATATTCGGGCCTGTGGAAGATGTCGAAGCCTTCCGTGAGCAAATTATTCAGGATATTTCCGGCGACGATATTATGGTTTCCGAAGTCAGGTCGCAGAAAGTTGACATCTTTGGAAACGGTGAGTTCGGAAGCACCCCGATCGTTGAGTTCGTAATCCAGTATGGTTCCGCAGTTGCGGCAGTGGGAACACTGTCAACCATCAAAGTGGTATACACAAAGTTGAAGGATTGGCGAAAGTTGAAGGCTGAACCTAGTCGGAACGGCGCGGATAATGATAAATCTGAATGACTCCGGCTTCTTGGGGGCATGTGGAGGTTCCGGTCGACTCGACTTGGCGACGTACCTGATCACCATTCCTGGTGGTTCAAGTGTGGACGACCCGATTGATGCTTTTGAGTATCACATGCTTGCAGCCCACGAGAACAGCCACTGGGTTCGATTCCACGGCACCACATGCGGCGCAACACTTGCGTATCTCAAATTTGCTTCTGAAAGGTTGGTTCATGACTTCATCATGAATCTTCCTGCGAGCGATAGAGAGGTTATCTCTAGGCGTAGGCTTGCTGGCGAGAGGGTATTTGACATCGGTGCTGAACTTTCTGGAGTCTCTGATGATTGCAGACTTGCTCGGCAGATGTGGATCGACCTTCGCTTCGCATATATGTCGCTATTTGACCTAGGTGCGGTAAATATAGACTCGCCCGGCTGGAGTTTGATCGATGCGCTCGAATCGGCTTGCGTGGACGCAGACTTTTGGCGTCAGCGACTCGATCCGAACGTACTAGATAACGCGAGACCGTCAATAAAGCCAATGTCTGATAGAGATCGTGTAGGGCGAGTTCGTCTGGCTGGGAAAGAGATCTCTACGCGACTCTTGTATGAATGTGCTGCAACGATCGACCAGTTCTTGGCGTGGGGTGCAGACTTACCTTCCTCGTCTTTCGACAAGTTTCTCGCGCCAAGAATGGTTAAGGCGTTCTCTTCGGAGTACGGAGCGCCGATGGAGCTGTTTTATCGGTTGTCTAACAGCACCTCTAAGACACCCCACGAGATGCTACTCACGGCTGTAGCCCTGATCGACTTTGCTCTCAACCCGCCCCTCCCCCCTTTTGAATTCGAGCGAGCTGAAACGTTGCCCTCCTGGTTCGAGGTGTACCCTCCTGCCAGATTTGCGGAATTATCCAAAGCGGTAGACCGCGTCGGCTCTATTGACCGAGTGCTCACGCATCAAGAACTGGGTGAGTACTACCAAAAGTTGGCAGACGTTACTGGGCTGCCGAATCCGATGCAATATCGGAAACCGTATGATCCTTCCCTTGTGCAGATGGATATGTACTCAGTGAAGGATGAAATAGGTGGTGACGTCGACCGAAGTCACTTCGGGTACTTGACGTGGGTTCAAGCAAAGCTGGAGGACTTGCGCACGAATTCGGCGCCACTCGTGGTCTTCTATGGCGCTAATTGCGTTTCCCAGTCACGTGAAGCCATTGAGTATTTGGTCGGGGAGAAGGGTACAGGCTGGTTTGAGCCGCCGTTTCATTGGAGCTCGGACGGAACCTTCGCGTATGATCTGGAAATTGGCTCTGCCTTGGCGACGAACTACGCTTTATCCGCTGCGTACTATTTGATCCTGCATGACATTGTGTCAACAACGGGTCCGCTGAGTCGCCGTTTCCTGCCTCCGGACAGCGCGGATCTGGATTTCTGGGTCGATAGCAGCGAGACTATTGAGAAGCACTTCGGATATCCAATTTGGGGTGGTTAATTCGAAGAAGTCGTGTTCTCGATGTAGTCAGATCGCATTAAGTATTACATCGATTTTCTGGTTCGACTTCTCCCGTTGCCCGTCCAGCACCTTCGCGTAGACCTTCAGAAGCACGTCGACCGTGTGACCAGCCCGCTCCGCAACCTCAGCCGGAGGCAGTCCGGCCGCGAGCCACGTCGAGACCGCCGCGTGCCGGAGGGAGTAGGGCGTGTCAGCCAACGGTGACTCGAACTGCTCCGGCGAAAGCGCGAGCTCCCGAACGCGACCCCACGCGTGGGTGTAAACCGTCGCGTTGACCGGCCCACCGCTGATCGTCCCGCGGAACAGCCGCCCGTCCGAGGTCGTCCCGAACGTCTCCAGATGCCACCGGAGGATCGCGACCAACACGGGCGGAATCGGCACCGGCCGGACGGCACCCTCAGCCTGCCGCTTGAGTGAGCGCGTCTCCCACAGCTCTCCAGAGTCGGTGTACCGCCCGTTCGCCCGCGAAGCCGACTTCTCCAGGATGAGTTCACCCCAAGCCGGTCTCGGGCAGCTTGCAGTCAGCCTCCCGCAGCCGGTTGACCTCACACGGCCGCAGAGCCGCGTAGTACATCGTCGCGAAGAACCCGTACAGGTAGTCGTACTGCCCGGTCGTGGTGCCCGCGTAGGTCACGGCTGCGAGGCACTGGCGACCTTGAGCGGGGTTCACCACCGACCGCGGGTCAACCTCACTCGTGCCCCGTTGCATCGACGACTTCAGCCCGGTGACCGGATTCGCATCGAGTTCGCCGACGTCGACCGCGAACCCAAGCAGGTGGTGAAGCACGCCCCGCCGGGTTCTAGTCGTCCACGCGGCAGCCGACTTGCCGGTGAGGTTCCGGCCGAGAGACCGCAGCAACCGGCCGGTCTCGATCTTGTCGGCGAGTTCGCGAACCAGACGCGAGTTGGCCTCGATCCAGTCCACCGCGTCCTTCTCCGTGTCTGTCAGCGACCTGTTCCGGGTGTTGTCCGGCAGTAGGCACGTCGTAAGCACCCGCCGGAGCACCCGAACCGGAGGAGCGCCCTTCTGCGTCTCCGCGAACGCCGCCACTGGGATGGCCAAGGTGTCGACGTAGCGCTTGCGGGTGTTGGGTGCCGCTTCTTCCCACGACTCGCTGATGAACTCCTGCGCGAGCTTCAACAGTGACCGCGCGGACTGCTTCTTGACCTCCGACTCCGGCAGCCCCGATTTGATGTCGAAGGCCTCACCCTTCCTGACGAACTGCTTCAGATCGGAGCGCCGGTTGTCCGCGAGCGCCTTGGACTTGTACCACTCCGAATGCTGCTTTCCGGCCGTCGCCCAGCGGACCCCGTACGGCTTGGGACGGACCCTCCCGTTCGCGTCCGGCTTGAGGACCTTGAGTGCGTAGATGCTGACCTTGTAGGTGAGGTTCACGCGGCATCACTCCGTAGGCCGAGCAGCCACGCGGCGAAGTCGGCGCCGGAGATGCGCAGCGCCCCGTTCCGCATCTTGTGCACGACAGGAGCGGCACCGGGAATCTGCCGCCACTTGTAGAACGTGTCCTTTGAGATGCGCATCCGGGCGCAGAACTCGTCGGCTGTCATGAAGTCGTCCGGGTTAGGCAGCTCGGACATGGTGAGGTCCCCCCTCCTGCTCGTACTTGCGTTGGCGTTGCGCGCGGACTCGTTCGG
>CAVYUS010000008.1:0-98460 GCA_963771775.1 uncultured Actinomycetota bacterium | reverse complement strand
GGCAGCCGATCAGCTCAGCCGCCCTGTTCGGTGGCAGTCCTCGTCGACGGGCGGCCTCGGCGGCCTGCTCGGAGTCCCACACCATCACCGCACCCCACCGCTCACCCACCGGATCGGAGATCCAGTACTTGTGGCGCAGGCCTTCGACGGACGCCCACGCCTCCGTGCCCTCCCGCTGCAACGACTCCCGCAGCGAAGCGACGGTCTGGCCGGTGTCCCGCAGGTCCCACCACACGACCACGGCCTTCATGCGCACGGCTTCGCCCGCGCTGCCCGCACGCCCTCGATCATGTCCGCGAGGATGAGCGGACCGTTGCGCGTCAGCACCGACTCGGGGTGGAACTGCACCGACGCGAAGCTCTCGCCGCGGAGGGCGTGCACCTCGCCGGACATCGGATCGCGGCTGATCTCGACCGAACCGAACCGCGGATGCCGGCACGTGTCGTACCCGCTGAGTGCGGAGAAGGTGTTGTAGAAGCCCACGACCTCGCGGCGGCCGAACAGGTCGATCTCGCGCTGCGCACCCTGGTTCGGCGCGTCCCTGCGGACCACGTCCAGGCCGAGGACGTCGCAGAGGATCTGGTGGCTCAGGCACACGGCGAGCATCGGCCGGCCGCTGCGCAACAGGGAGCGGATCTCGGAGCGCAACCGCCTGATCTTCACCAGCCCGTCGTCACGCGGATTGCCCGGTCCCGGTCCCAGCACCACGAGATCGTGCCGGTCGGTCTGGTACTCCTCGCTGTAGCGGCGTACGTCGACGGCGAGGCCCAGCGATCGCAGCTGATGCGCGATCATCGAGGTGAACGTGTCCTCAGCGTCGATCACGAGCGCCCGCAGACCGGTGAGGGACGCGGCCGGGGTGGGAGCGACGCCATGGCCGGTGAACCAGAACGCGCCGAGCCTCGTGTTGCGCTCGTCCAACGCCTCCCGTACCGCGGGATGCTCGTTCCACTGCACGGAGACGTCGTCCTGCAACGCCGACAGCAGCGCGGCGACCTTCACGCGCGTCTCCGCGGCCTCCGACACGGGATCGGAGTGGCGCACCAGGGTGGCACCGACCCCGACCTCCACCCGGCCCGTCCGGTCCAGCTCGGCGGTGCGGATCAGGATGGCGGAGTCCATCTCCTGCCGCCCCGCCTCGTCACGGCCGATGAGCGCCACGACACCGCTGTAGTAACCGCGGCCCCGCGGTTCGTGTCTGCTGATCACCCGGCACGCGCTTTCCACCGGGCTGCCCGTGACCGTGGGTGCGAACATGGTCTCGCGCAGGATGTCGCGCACGTCGTGCGAAGACTGGCCTTCGATGAAGTACTCGGTGTGGGCGAGCCTGGCCATCTCCTTCAGCCGCGGGCCCACCACGCGCACCCCGTCCTGGCAGATGCGCGACATCATCTTGAGCTCCTCGTCGAGGACCATGTAGAGCTCGTCGATCTCCTTGTGGTCAGTGAGAAAACCCAGCATCCCCGACAAGGTGGGGCCGCCTGCCGGGTACCGGTAGGTGCCGCTGATCGGGTTCATCGTCACGACACCGTTGTCGAGGCTCACGTGCCGTTCCGGCGTGGCGCCGACGAACGTCCGGTCACCGGTGTGCAGCACGAACGCCCAGTAGAAACCGGACTCCTGCGCGCACAGCCGCCGGAAGAACCCGAGCGCGAGCCCCGCGTGGTAGTCCTCGATCTCCGCGACGAACGACCGTCTGATGACGAAGTTCGCGCCCTCCCCCGTACCGATCTCGTCGGTGATCACCCGGCGGACGATCTCGGCGTAGGCGGCGTCGTCGATGTCGAAACCCGCCCCCGACAACCTGATCCGCTCGCCCGGCAGCCGGTCGAGCGCGCTCGCCTTCGGCAGCGACGCGTACTCGCGGACGTTCATCACCAGCAGGGGCGCGTGGTCGTCGACGCACGCGAAGCCGCGTTCGGTGATCTGCCGGTACGGCATGAGCACCACGGCCTGCGGTCCGCTCGGCGCGTCGAGGTCGCGCAGCGGGACGTCCGCGAGCTCCGGCACGGAGACCACGTCGCCCACGACCAGTTCCAGCTGTTCCTGTTCATGGGAGAACGGCCGGTACAGCAACGCATACGGTTGTTCGGGCGAGTTGAGCACGGTGTCCAGCAGATCGGTCACCTCAGCACCTCCTTCGTACTGAGCACCACGGCGCAACAAGCGGCCGCGTAGTCCATCGCCATCCGGTGGTGCTCGGCGGAGAAGTCCGCCACCGCGTCGGACACCAGGAACGGCTGGATGTCGTGGGTGAACGCGTCCACCGCCGTCATGAGGACGCCCACGTGCGCGTAGATGCCGCAGATGACCAGCTGGTCCCTGCCCTGCGACCGCATCCGCTCCAGCAGGTCGGTGCGATGGAAGGCGCTGTAACGCCATTTGGTGAGCAGCCAGTCCGACGGACCCGGCGCCAGCTCGTCGATGATCTCCCGGTCTTCCGGCTCCACCCGCATACCCGGTCCCCAGAAGTCCTTCAGCAATCCTCTGTCCACATCGGACATGCTGCCGGGCTGGGCGGTGTACGCGATCGGCATGCCCGCCGCGGCGCAGTGAGCACGCACCGCGGTCGCGTTCGCCGTCAGCGGTTCCGCGATCTCCGGCGGGATCGGCCGCAGGAAGTACCGCTGCATGTCGTGCACCAGCAGCACCGCGCGCGCAGGATCCACGGTCCACGGCACAAGCCTCTCCGGCAGGTCACCATCCGCGGGCAAGCGGTACGGCGTGATGGGTGGAATACCTGCCATGCAACACCTTCTCGGGTAGGAGCGGACTCGTCACGAAGCCGCGGCGTGCTCGATCAGCTCGGCGACGGCACGCCAGCTGACCGCGTTCTGTCTGGCGAACGCCGCCAGGCTGTCGTGACAGTGCGACGGCACGTGGGGTGTGATGCCGGTCAGGGAGGTGCGCAGCTCCAGCTGCAGTCGCAGCAGGCGCAGCAGAACGCGTCCGCGCTGGCTGGACCGCAGTGCCGGGTCGTTGCGCAGCCACTCGAACAGGGTGGCGCAGTCCCTCTGCGGCGCGGCGGCACGGGCGGAGGCGCGTTCGACGTCGGTGATCACGCGCGGCGCCTCGGTCTGGGCGGTGTCAGCATGCAGGCCGGCCCGGACGGCGCGGACGGTCTCCGGTGACACGCCCACCGCCCTGGCCGCCTCGCGCAGCGACAGGTACGGCTGGTCCAGCAGCAGCGCACGAACGAGCTCGCGCCGCCGTGCACCGTCGGTGGGGCGGGCCCGCCCGTCCTGGCCCACCCTGACCTCGGTGCACCTGCCCAGGCGGGCACGCAACTCGGCGACCGTCCTGGTGGCCACGCCGGTGGCCGCGGTGATCCGCCGGTCCGACCACAGTGGACGATGGGAGAGGATGTGCTCGGCCGCGGACTTCCGGTCCGCTCTCGTCAACGGCAGTGCGCCCCGGTCGTTGTTGGCCAGCAGGGCGAAGACGAACGCGTCGAGGTCGTCACCGTCGAGGAACCTGGCGGTGATGTGCGACGCCCCGCGCAGCCGGGCCGCGCGCAGCCGGTGCACCCCGTCGATCACCCGCATGGTGGCCTGATGCACCACGATGGGCGGCAGCGTTCCCTCGGCGATCCCGGCGAGCCGCCGGACGTGGTCGGCGTTCTCCCCGTTGACCCGCACGGATTTCCCGCCGTGCAGCGCGCCGATCGGTAGTCGCACCACGGGACCGGTTTCCGTGGTGTGTCCGGGCGACGTGCTCGACGGCCGTGCTGTCGGCGTTGCCATGAATCAATCCTGAAGAAATCATGGTGTGCCCGACAATCCGCCCCTTGATGATGATCGTGCGCCGTTTGTCGAAAGGTCGCTGTCCCAATTGGTTGCCGTTGACAGAGCATTCGCCCACTCACCACGATGGCGATCTCCGAACGCGCCCAGGGAAGTCGGGACGACGATGAAGCTGGACCTGAAGGCTGCGCAGGACGCGGTCGAGATCATCACCGGCGGCTGGCGCGCACAGTGCCTCTACACCGCTGTCAAGCTGGGAATTCCGGACCTCCTGGCGACCGGGTGCAACACCGACGCCGCGTTGGCGGAGGCGACCGGCGCCGAGAAGGAAGGCATCCACCGGTTGATGCGGTTGCTGGTGGCCATGGAAGTTTTCACCGGCGGCGGCACAGCCGGTTACGAGAACACCCCCGTCAGCACCGCTCTGACCGATTTTCCGGATTCTCTTCGCAACATGTGCCTCCTCTACGGCGAGGAGTTCTACACAGCGTGGGCGCATGCCGAGGAATCGATCACCACACTCACCGCCGGATTCGAGATCGCATTCGGCCGGCCGCTCTACGATTACCTCGGCCAGCACGAGGACGTGAGCGAACGGTTCCAGCTCGCCATGAAGGCCGGCAACCTATTCTTCGACCACGTGCCCGGCGTGATCGACCTGGCCGGCAAGACCTTCGTCGACGTCGGGGCCGGTCCCGGCCAGCTGACCGCCGCGATCCTCGGCGCGGTACCGGACGCGCGGGCGAAGGTGATGGACCGCGACCACGTCATCCCCGTCGCCGGCGCGAACCTCGCGTCCACCGTCGGGCTCGACCGGGTGGAGCTCACCGGCGGCGACATGACGAAGGCCGTTCCCGGAGGCGGCGACGTCTACTTCCTGTGCCGCGTGCTGGCCGGGTGGAGCGACGACGCCGTCGTCGGGGTGTTCGAGAACTGCCGTGCCGCGATGCCGGGCCCGTCTTCTCGGCTGGTCATCCTCGAACGCGTTGTGGTGGACGAAAAGCCCACCGTGCTGCCCTCACTGTGGGACCTGCACCTGCTGATGACCAACGGTGGCAGGCACCGCACCCTGGAGAGGTACACCGCACTGCTGGCCAGGGCGGGGTTGCGCGTCGAACGCGTGGCGGAGCTCCCGTCCGAGACCACCGCGATCATCGCGGCCCCCTGAGCCGTCCGGCAGGATCGACTCGAGGAGCGTTCGCATGTGCGGCATCGCGGGGTGGGTGGCGTTCGACGAGGACCTGACGCGGCGGCGGGACGTGGTGGCGGCGATGACCGGCACCATGGCCCCGCGCGGCCCGGACGACTCGGGGATCTGGGTCCGGCGGCACGTGGCACTCGGCCACCGGCGGCTCGCGATCATCGACCTGGCCGGCGGCCGGCAGCCGATGGTGGCGAGCACACCGTCGGGCTCGGTCACGCTGGTCTACAGCGGCGAGGCGTACAACTTCACCGAGCTGCGCCAGGAGCTGGAACGCCTGGGCCATCGGTTCCGCACCACCAGCGACACCGAGGTCGTGCTGAACGGCTACCTGGAGTGGGGTGACGCCGTCGCCGACCGTCTCAACGGGATGTTCGCGTTCGCGGTGTGGGACGAACGCGCCGAGAAGCTGGTGCTGATCCGCGACCGCCTCGGCGTCAAGCCGCTCTACTGCTACCCGACACCGGACGGCGTGCTGTTCGGCTCCGAACCCAAGGCGATCCTGGCGAACCCCTCGGTGCCCAGGGTGGTCGACCTCGACGGTCTGCGCGAGCTCGTGGCGTTCACCATGACGCCGGGATGGGCGCTGTGGCGGGGAATGCGCGAGGTCGAGCCGGGCACGATCGTCACCGTCGACCGCGGCGGCATCCGCGAACGGACCTACTGGCGGCTGGAGACCGCCGAACACCCCGACGACCTCGACACGACCGTCGGCACCGTGCGCGACCTGCTGACCGACATCGTGGGCAGGCAGCTGGTCGCCGACGTGCCGCGGTGTGTGCTGCTGTCGGGAGGACTCGACTCCAGCGTCGTGACCGGCCTCGCCGCCACGCATCTCGCCGCGGCAGGCGAGAAGGTGCGGACGTTCTCGGTCGACTTCGCCGGCCGGGAGGAGAGCTTCCAGGCCGACGAGGCGCGCGACACGCCGGACACGCCGTTCATCCGCGACGTCGTGGCCGAAGTCGGTTCCCTGCACGAGTTCGTCACGCTCGACTCGACTGCCTTGAGCGCGCCGGACCTGCGCCGTGCGGTCATCCGCGCCCGTGACCTGCCCATCGGTTTCGGCGAGATGGACACCTCCCTGTACCGGCTGTTCGAGGCGATCCGCCGGCAGTCCACCGTGGCACTGTCGGGCGAGTCCGCCGACGAGGTGTTCGGCGGATACCGCTGGTTCCACGACCCGGCCTCGGTCGGCGCGGACAACTTCCCGTGGCTGGTCTACCGCAGCGCGATGAGCGGCGACCGAGCCGCCGTGATGGCCCCCGACCTGAGGAGGTCGCTGGACGTGGCCACCTACGTGGCCGACCAGTACGCGACCGCCGCCGGCCGGGTCGAGCACCTGCCCGGCGACACCGCCGTCGAACGCCGGATGCGGACGATCACGCACCTGCACCTGACCCGGTTCATCCGGATGATGCTGGACCGCAAGGACCGGATCTCCATGGCGGCCGGCCTCGAGGTGCGGGTGCCGTTCTGCGACCACCGCCTCGTCGAGTACGTCTACAACGCGTCATGGGCCGCGAAGACCTTCGACGGACGGGAGAAGAGCCTGCTGCGTCACGCCGCCGCGCACGTGCTGCCTCCGTCGGTGCGCGACCGGCTCAAGGCGTCCTATCCGTCCACTCAGGACCCGTCCTACAACGTGGCGATCCAGCGGCAGGCAGCGGCCGCGCTGGCCGACCGCGACCACCCCGCCATGGAACTGGTCGACCGGGAACAACTCGCGCAGGCGATCCGCCGAGATCCCGCGGACCTGCCCCCGAACGTGCGCCGCGGTATCGACCGCGTACTGGACCTGTACCACTGGTTCGACCTCTACCGCCCCACTATCGCGCCGTACTGACAGCCAGCCTGCAAGCAAACCACGCGTCAACGCCGCGTGGCGTCCTCCTGCTCGCTCTCCTGGGAGGCGGCCCATGAGGCGAGCAGACGTAGGCCCTCGTCGGAGGGTGAGCCGGGTTCGGCGGCGTAGATGGTGAAGGTGAGACCGGGTTCCGCGGCCATTTCAAGGCCTTCGTAGGCGACGGTCAGGTCGCCGACGACGGGGTGGTGGAAGGTTTTCGCGCCGGTGCCGTGGTGGCGGACGTTGTGGGCACCCCAGCGGGTGCGGAACTCGTCGCTGCGGGTGGACAGTTCGCCGATCAGGTCGTGGAGTTCCTTGTCGTGGGGATCGCGGCCGGAGGCGTCCGTGCACCTGCTCGGTCCGGACGGGGAACGCCGGGTGGCTTTCACCGACTTCCTGCTCCGGCCGGACACCACGCCGGAGCGGGAACAGGCGCTGCGGCCCGGTGAGCTGATCACGGCGGTGGAGATCCCGGCCCACCCCGGCCCGCTCAAGTCGGGGTATCTGAAGGTCCGGGACCGGCAGAGCTACGAGTTCGCCCTCACCTCCGCCGCGGTCGCCCTGCACATCGGCGGTGGGCTGATCCGGACGGCGAAAGTCGCCGCCGGCGGTGTCGGCACGGTGCCGTGGAAGCTGTCCGCGGTGGAACAGCACCTGATCGGCAAGCGGCCGTCGAGCGGGCTGTGGACCGAGGCCGCCGCGCGGGCCGCGGACGGCGCCCAGCCGTTGGCCCACAACGAGTTCAAGGTCGAGCTGCTGAAACGGACCGTGGAACGTCAGCTGCGTGTGGTGGGAGGAACCCGGTGACCCTGCAACCCCAGACCGCTGTCGGCACCCCTCAGTCCCGTGTGGACGGACGGCTGAAGGTGACCGGGCAAGCGCCCTACACCGCCGACCACGGCCCGGATGACGGCGTCGAGAACGTCCGGTATGCGGTCGTGGTGGACAGCAGCGTCGGCCGCGGGCGGATCACCGGCGTCGACACGCGGGCCGCGCTCGCCCAGCCCGGCGTGCTGACGGTGATCCACCATGGCAACTCACCGCGTCTGCCCTATGTGGACAATCATGGTTCGAACAATCCGCAGTCAGGCAGGAGGTTGCGGGTGTTTCAGGACGACCGGGTGCTGTTCTTCGGCCAGCCGGTCGCGGTCGTGGTGGCCGAAACCCTGGAGACCGCGCAGCATGCCGCGAGCCTGGTCGAGGTCGCCTACGCAGCTGAGGCACCGTCGACCGACCTCACCCAGGCCCCGGCCGACGACCCCGCCCGCTATGCCCGCGGCGACGCTGACACCGCGTGGGCGCAGGCGCCGGTCCGGCTCGACCTGAACTACCGGATGGCCCGCAACCACCACAACCCGATGGAGCCACACGCCACCATCGCCCGCTGGGATGGCGACAACCTCACCCTGTGGGACAAGACCCAATGGGTGGTCGGCGGTACCCAGCACGAGATCGCCGCGGTGTTCGGCATTCCGCAGCAGTCGGTCCGAGTCATCTCGCCGTTCGTCGGCGGCGGCTTCGGCAGCGGGCTGCGTGCGTGGCCGCACACCACGATCGCGGCGCTGGCCGCCAGGGTGACCGCTCAGCCGGTGAAGCTGGTGCTGTCGCGGCGACAGCTGTACTTCGGCACCGGTTACCGCCCCGCCTACACCTACGCGTTGAAGGTGGCCGGCGATCGGCACGGTCAGCTGATCGCGATGGTCCACGACGTCAGGTCGGAGACGTCGAGCTACGAGAAGTTCACCGAGGCGGTGCTGCTTCCGGGGCAGATGCTCTACAGCATGCCCCACGTGCGGCAGGCCTACTCCACGGTGCCGCTGGACGTGAACACCCCGATCTGGATGCGTGGTCCCGGTTTTGCCACTGGCGTCCACGTCATCGAGTGTGCCTTGGACGAACTCGCCCACGAACTGCGCATCGATCCGATCGAGCTGCGGCTGCGCAACGAACCCGGCAAGGACCCGTCGACCGGGCTGCCGTTCTCCACCCGCCGGCTGCGCGAGTGCTACACCGTCGGCGCTCGCGAATTCGGCTGGCACCGCCGCAACCCGAAACCAGGCGTCACCCGGGACGGCGACTGGCTGGTCGGCACCGGGATGGCCGCCGCCGTCTACGACACCAGCGGGTTTCCCGCGCAGGCGCACGTCCGGCTGCACGCCGACGGCACCGCCCTGGTGCAGTCCGCGACCAGCGACATGGGACCCGGCACCTACACCTCCATGCCCCAGATCGCCGCGGACGCTCTCGGCCTGACGATGACCACGGTGACGTTCCGCCTCGGTGACTCGGTCATGCCGCCGACCGGGCCGCACGGCGGCTCGACGACCATGGCCAGTGTGGGCACCGCGATCCAGCTCGGCTGCGACCAGGTGCGCGGCCAGGCGGTCACCCTCGCCGTCAACGACTCCCGCTCACCCCTGCACGGCGTGCGGCCCGAGGACGTCATCGTCCGCAAGGGACGCCTGCACGTGAAGAACGACCCCACGCGCGGCGAGAGCTGTCAGCAACTGCTGACCCGCAACCAACGCCCTCACCTCGAAGCGATCGGGACATACACCGGGGCCGTGCATGACCGGTTCTCCATGTCCGCATACGGCGCGGTGTTCGCCGAGGTCGCCGTCGACGCCCGCCTCGGCATCGTCCGTCTCCGGCGCATGTTCGGTGTCTACGACGCCGGCAAGATCGTCAATCCGAAACTCGCCGACAGTCAGGCCATCGGCGGCATGGTCGGCGGCATCGGGCAAGCACTGCTCGAACACACCGTCACCGACCCCCGCGACGGCCGCATCGCCAACGCCAACCTGGCCGACTACCTCGTCCCCGTCAACGCCGACATCCCCAACCTCCAAGCCATCTACCTCAACGGCAACGATCCCGAGACCAACCCCCTGGGCGTCAAGGGACTCGGCGAGATCACCCTCGTCGGCGTCGCACCCGCCATCGCCAACGCGGTCTTCCACGCCACCGGGCGCCGCGTCCGCGACTTCCCCATCACCGCCGAAGCGCTGCTCTGACAACCAGCCGGCATTCCCTCCCGGTGACTCCGGCCCGCCCTCCGACAGGAGGGTGGGCCGGAGTGCCGTCCGAGGACGCCGTGCTTGGTGGCTTGGTACAACTGCTGCCCACGAGCCCGCCGATGGATGAGCAGTTCACGATCGCCCCTCACAACTCGTTTGAGGCAGCTGTCCGTGGCAGGTCACGACGCGGCGTGTGTTCACGCCGGCCAGACGGAGATCGACTCGAGGGCGTGGCGGATGAGGGCGGGAAGGTCGCCTCCGTGCCGGATCCAGTCATCGAGCGAAATGCGGACCGAGGCCATCGCGAGGGCGGCGAGCAGGTGTGGTCGTGGGTCGCGTTCGGTGGCGTCGGGGATGCGCGGGACGAGCAGTTCGGCGATGGCGTGCTCGTAGCGTTGGTAGGCCTGCGCGGTCCAGGCGCCGAGAGCCGGCGATCCGCGGGTGAGCACGGCGAGTTCCCGGATCTGGCTGACGTGCGCGGGGAACTCGCCCGCGAGTTCGCCGAAGGCGGCCACCACGGCCTCTTTCGCGGGCAGGTGATCGGGCTGGCGGGCGATCGCCTCGGTGACCAGGGTGAGCCAGGGGCCGGTGACCCCTTCGGCGACAGCGCTTTCCTTCGTGTCGAAGTAACGGAAGAACGTCGCACGCGCGACTTCGGCGTCCCGCGCGATCTGGTCCACCGTGGTGTTGCCGACCCCCTGCGCACCGGCGAGCCGTGCCGCGGAGGCGGCGATGCGCGCGTACGTCGCCCGCCTCTTGCGGACGGCGAGGCCGTCCGCTTCACTATGAGACATAGTCTCATTCTGGACTAAGTCTCATCGAGCGGCAAAGGGGCTCTCATGGGAGCGAACCAGCGGCGGCAGATCGTGATGTCCGACGAGGAGATCGCCCGGTTCCTGAACGAACAGCGCGTCGCCACGCTCGCCACGATCGCTCCTTCCGGCCAGCCCCATCTCGTCGCCATGTGGTACGCGGTGATCGACGGGGTGGTGTGGTTCGAGACCAAGGCCAAGTCGCAGAAGGCCGTGAACCTCCGCCGGGACAACAGGGTCACCGTGATGGTCGAGACCGGCCACACCTACGACACGTTGCGCGGCGTCTCACTGGAAGGGCGAGCCACGATCGTCGACGACCCGGACGCGTTGTGGGCGGTCGGCGTGAGCGTGTGGGAGCGCTACAACGGGCCCTACACCGAGGAAGTCCGGCCGATGGTGGAGTTCATGCTCGCCAAACGGGTCGCCGTGCGGGTCGACGTCACGCACACCCGGTCGTGGGACCACCGCAAGCTCGGCCTGCCCGCTCTTCCACTCGGTGGCAGCACCGCCGCCCACCTGTGAGGGGCAGGACGATGGAATTCAACCTGGCCGACCTGTTCGAGCACGTCGTCGACGCGGTCCCCCAGCGGAACGCCCTGTACGTCGAGGGACAGACCCTGACCTATCGGGAACTCGACCGGCGCTCCAACCGGCTCGCCCACCACTTCACCGCGGCCGGCATCGGCGCCGGCGATCACGTCGGCTGCCACCTGATGAACGGCGCCGAGTACCTGGAGACCATGCTCGCGCTGCTGAAGATCCGCGCGGTGCCCATCAACGTGAACTACCGGTACGTCCGCGAGGAACTGTGTTACCTGTACGACAACGCCGATCTCGTGGGATTGGTGTACGACACCGAGTTCGCCGACCGGGTGGCCGCCGTTGCGCCGGACGTGCCCGGGCCGCGGCATCTGCTTGCCGTCGGCCCTGATCGCGAACAGCCTGCGGTTGGCCTGCCTGCGATGATCTCCAGCGTCAAGAATAAATACTAATTTATGTTCAGCCAAGTAGGCTCGTCGGCGTGTACCGATACGAGATCATGCGGGCAGCGGTGCGGCAGGGCATCATCGCGATCATCCGCACACGGGATACCGAGTCGGCGATCAAGGCCGCGGTGCCACTGCTGGACGCCGGGCTGACGTCGCTGGAACTGCCTCTCACCAACCCTGGTGCACTGGAGGCGATCCAGCACCTCCGTCAGTCCTATCCGGACGCCACGATCGGCGCGGGTTCCGTGCTGGACGAGGCTTCGGCGGTGCTGGCGATCCGCGCGGGCGCACAGTTCCTGGTGGCACCCAACGTCGAACCGTCGGTCATCCGCACCGGACATCGCCACGGCGCGGCGGTACTGCCCGGCGCCGCAACGGTCACCGAGATCGTGCAGGCACTGGAAGCGGGCGCGGACGCCGTGAAGGTGTTCCCCGCACCCACGCCGCAATGGATCAAGGACGTGCGTGCCGTACTCCCTCACGCACCGCTCGTGCCGACCGGTGGCGTGACCCCGGCCGACGTGCCGGCGTGGCTGGAGGCGGGCGCGGTGGCGTGCGGCCTGGGCTCGGCCCTGGCCCGCACACCTATCGAGGACATCAAGGCTCTGCTGAAGAACAATTCATAAGTTATGACTGTCGTAGGATGTGCCACATGATCGGGAAGCGGCTGCGGGGCGTGCACGGCCAGACCGTCGAAGCGCTGGCCGGCCGGATCCTGACCGGCGAGATCGCCGAGGGCGACACCCTCGATCTCCCGGCACTGCGCGAAGAGCTGGACGTGAGCCTGACCGCGCTGCGTGAGGCACTGAAGGTGCTCTCGGCCAAGGGATTGATCGACGCCAGGCAGAAGCGCGGCACGTTCGTGCAGCCGCGCTCGTCGTGGAACCTGCTGGACACCGACGTGATGCGGTGGCAGACCATGGCCGACGCCGATCACAGCCTGTTCGACGAGCTGACGGAGATGCGGGTGATGGTCGAGCCCGCCGCGGCCCGGCTGGCCGCGACCCGCGCGACCGACGCGGACATCGAGGCGTTGGCCGGTGCGGTGGAGCGGATGTCGGTCGCCCGCGACCTGGCCGCGACCGTGCGCGCGGACCTCGACTTCCATCGACTGCTGATGGCCGGCACGCACAACGCGTTCCTGACGCAGGTCGAGCGGATCATCTCGATCGGCCTCGCGGAGCGCGACAAGCTCGTCCACGGCAGTGGGGCCGACGACCCGGTGCCGTCCCACCGTGCCGTGCTCGACGCGATCACGGCACGCGACCCTGAAGCCGCCTACGCCGCGATGCGCGCCCTCGTCGACAAGTCGGGCGCCGATCTCGAGCGCCTGCAGGGTCGCTGACCTTCGGCCTGCCCGGCTCGATCACCAAGGCCCTCAAACCGACCTGCGCCCGGTCCACTTCACGGTTCATCCCGAACCGTTCGCGCGCTCACGACAGCGCCCTGCCATCACCTCGTTGCGCCCATGTCACGGTACGAGACACCATAAATTACTACAATATCTTGAACGTGGGCAACACGGTCGTCGACGCACTCGCCACCCGCTACGGCATCCGCGAGGTGACCGTCTCCGACGGCCGGGTCCTGATCGACGGCAAGCCGCAGTTCTTCAAGCCATGAACTGGCACGAGGAAACCGCCGCACACGGACGCTCCATGACCAAGGCCGAGTACGACAAGGAACTCGGCGGCATGGCGTCGATCGGGGTCAACCTGATCCGGAACAGCGTCTACACACGCCACCCCTACGTGTACGACTGGGCTGACCGCAACGGCATGATGGTGCTGGACGACTGCGACAACATGTGCACCACGAGGAGGGATTCTGCCGCCGTGGCCGAACTCCGCACGGCGGGCATCGAGCTGCTCGGCACGCCCGGCCCGACCTGGCAGCACTTCCGCGGCCCCGACTGCAACGTCCACGAACTGGTGACGACACCTCGATAACCGGTTGATGGAACCAGCGGGACGATGCCAGGCTGCCACGACCGTTGATCGTCTATCTCGCAGGGAGCCGCGCTTGTCCGCCGGAGCAACACCGAACATGCTTCCCACTGTTCGTGAGGCCCGCGAGGGCGACTGGCCGCAGATCTGGCCGATCATCCAGAACGTCATCACCCAGCAGGAGACCATCCCCTACGACCCTGGCATGAGCGAGCCCGACGCCCGGCGGATGTGGCTACTGCCCGTACCGGCGAGAGTGGTCGTGGCCGGCGACGACCAGGTACTCGGCACCGCGAACATGTACGCCAACCGGGGCGGCCCCGGCAACCACGTCGCTTCCGGCACCCTGATGGTCGCCGAGGAAGCGCGCGGCAAGGGCGTCGGCCGTGCCCTCACCACCGACATGATCGACTGGGCGCGGCGCAGCGGGTTCGCCGCCATCCAGTTCAACGCCGTCGTCGACACGAACACGGCGGCGATCCACATCTACGAGAGCCTCGGCTTCGTCACACTCGGCACCGCGCCCAAGGCGTTCCGCCATCCGACTCAGGGGCTGGCAGGCCTGCGGATCATGTGGCTGGATCTGTGACGAACAGCGCGGGGCGGGCCGTGAGCATCTTCGTCGCCGGGTTCGTCATGCTCGTCCTCTTCGGCGTGGGCGCGGTCGTGCTCGAGGACTACGGCGCGGAACTGGAAGCGCGCGGCACGCGGGTCGAGGGGATCGTGCTCGCCGTGCAGGGTGGTGGCCGCCACCAGTGGACGGCCGACGTCGGTTACCACGCGGACGGCCAGTCACGCGAAGAACAGATCCCGCTGGGCGATGCCGGCCCCACGACCAGGACGGGCGACCGGATCACCGTGATCTACGACCCCGCTGATCCCGAACGCGTCGCTCTCCCCGGTGCGTACAACGATCCGGGCTGGACGGTGTGGGTCATGATCGCGCTCGCCGTCGGGGCCGTGGCCGGGCTGGTCGCCGGGCCGATCCTGCTGTACCGCGCCCTCGCCCGCCGGCGTCGCGCGAACTGACTCACCAGGGCAACACGGTGGCGATCGCGCCGGGCTCCAGCGCGTTGAACTTGACGCACGGATTCGCCTTGGCGTACTGGGCGGTCAGCATGGATGCGCCGGCCTTCGAGGCTCGTGGAACCGCTCTCGGAGCGACTTTGGTTTCACATCAGGTGAATCGGCGACAGGAAAGACATTTCGGTAAGCCCGAAGTAAAAACAGACAGTCATGACCAGAAATTGTCCCCAGTCCCGCCAAATGGGTGACGAAACGAGGTGCGGGACGGGGACCGAGCGCAGGCGGGGTGCACGTGAGGCACCCGAGCGAAGCTGGGGACTTCCCTGCCCATCGGGAGGCAACCCCCCTGAAACTGCCCATCGGAAAACAGAATGACGCGGAAGCTCGTTGTTAGCGCTGCACCGCGAGTCCCGCCATTCGGTCGATTGACTGCACAGTTCGGCGGAGAGATTCTTGATCTGGCCCCTGAGCGGGGGGTTGCGATCGAACAGGCACATTGCGCGTTGACTTAGACGCCGAAGAAAGCGAATTAGAGTATTTGCTTTCTACGGCGTCATTCGTTGCGCTTTGTGAGTGTGCGCCGGCTCCCGCTGCGGGTCCGGGCATTGGCGGGTGTCCATTTCGGACATCTCCGGGCATGCGAGGGAGCCCATCATGACGTTCGACGCGCTTGCCGCACTACGCGAGGCAGGGAATCCGGTCGACCTGCTCGCCGCGGAGCAGCGGGACGTGTTCGCCCAGCTCACCGAAGACGAGGTGGCGGTGCTGAACTCCGTCAAGAGACGGCTGGACGCCCTGTCGGATCCCGATGTCGAAGGCCACACGAGCGTAAAAATCGCCTAGGATGACCGGCTTGCCACCGACGGCGATCAGGCCGGAGTTGCGTTTCGGGATCCTCGGTCCCATGCGGGTCGAAGCGCACGGCGACTCCTTGGACACCGGGCCGCGCAAGCAGCAGATCGTGCTCGCCGCCCTGCTGTGCCACGCGAACTCGCTGGTGTCGGTCGACGCGCTGGCCGAAGCCCTGTGGCTCGGCTCGCCGCCGAGGACGGCACGCAAGAACATCCAGGTGTACCTGTCCACGTTGCGCGGGATGATCGGCACGGGGCCAGGTCCCCGGATCCTCCACCAGACCGGCGGGTACGTGCTGCACGTCGAGCCGGCCGAACTCGACTCGCTCCGCTTCGAGCAGTTGGTGCGGGACGCGGGGAGGCTGCGGCGCGTGGAGTCGCCGGCGGCCGTGGCCGAGGCGCTGGCCGGCGCTCTCTCGCTGTGGCGCGGCAAGGCGCTCGACGGGATGCGGGACGTGCCGCTGCTCGCCGCCGCCGCGAAGCGGCTCGACCGGCAGTTCCTCGCCGCGATCGAGGACTGGGCCGAGGCCGAGATCGAGATGGACTGCGGTGCGAGCATGGTGGAACGCCTTGCCGAGGTCGCGCAGCAGCACCCACTCCGCGAGCGGCTGCGCATCCTGCAAATGACCGCGCTTTGCCAGGCCGGCCGGCAGCCCGAGGCGCTGGCGGTCTACGACGAGATGCGGCGCTCGCTCGCGCACGAGCTCGGGCTGTCGCCGAGCTCCGCGCTCGAGTCGTTCTACCAGTCGGTGCTGCGCGGGCACGTGCCCGCCATCCGCACGGCCAGCCGCCCGCCGCGCCGGCTGCCCTGGGACCCGCCGAACTTCACCGGGCGGACGGAGACCACCCGGCAGCTGACCGACGCGGTCGCCCGCGGCAAGCACCGGCTCGTCGTGGTGACGGGACCGTTGGGTACCGGCAAGACGGCCCTCGCGGTGCATGCCGCGCACCAGCTCGGTGACCGGTTCCCGGACGGCCAGTTCTTCGTCCGCCTGCACGACGCCGACGGAAAACCCCGCCCGGCCGAGCAGATCGTCGCCGAGTTCCTGCCGCCCGCCCTGCTACAGGCGGCCTGGAGAGGGCGGCCGGACGACCACCTGCTCGCCGGGCGGAGATGGCTCGCGAGGCATCACGCCCTGGTCATCCTCGACGACGCCCGCCGCGAGTCCGAGATCCGGCCGCTGCTGCCGGAGACCGGGGACAGCGCGGTGATCGTCACGGCACGCTCCAGGCTGGCGAGCCTGGACGCCTTCCGGCTGACGATCCCGCCGTTGTCGGTGCACGCCGCGCTGGAGTTCCTCCAGCAGACGATCGGCGCGCCCCGGGTGGCCGCCGACCCGCACTCGGCCGAACGCATCGTCCTGGCGACCGGGCTGCTGCCGCTGGGCCTGAGCCTGGTGGCCGAGCGGCTGGCGCTGCTGCATCACGTGCCGCTACGCGAGTACGCGGCACGACTGACCGGCACGCCCTCCCTGCTCGACGAGCTGAACGCGGGCGAGACGACGATCCGGCTGCGGCTGGCGGAGGCGATCGGCGAACTGCCGCGGCCCGCCCGCCAGTGGGTGGCCCGGCTGGGCATGCTGTCCGGGGCGGTGTTCACGCTGAGCGAGGCGGCCGCCGTCCTCGACGCGGACGAGCGCACGGCGGTGCGCGTCCTTGAAAGCCTGCTCGAAGCGAGCCTCATCACCGTGCCGAGCACGGAGACGTTCGCCCACGCGGTCCGCTACGAGATGCCGCCGCTCACCTACGCCTACGCGCGGGAGATGGCGGCGGCACAAGCAGGAGGCGCCGGTGTCCGGTGACTTGGCGCGGTTGCGCGCGGGCACCTGTGGCTGGGTGCGGCGCAACGCCGATTTCCTCGACTCGCCGTCGGGACGGGCCGAGCTGCCCACGGTGCCCCGAGCGAAGGCGTTCCTGCAGCTGGCGGGGCTGACCCGCTGCTGGGACCGGGTCCGGTCCGGCGACCCGGACCTGGCCGAGGTCGGCGCCCTGGTCCGGCGGGTGTGGCCGCGGGACGAGCTGCCGGACGCGCTGGCCGCCAACCCACGCTACGCAAGTCAGTTCAGCCTCATGTACTGCGCGTTGGCACCGACGGCGGCCGAACGGAGCCGCGCAGGGCTCGCGCGGCTGACGGCCGACGGCTACCTGTCCATGGTCGCCGGATCGCCGTACCTGCGCCTCGAAGTCGCGTACTACGCGGACATGGCCGGGGTGACGCACGGGATCGGTTCCTACCGTGAGCTGTACGCGGCGAGCCTGCTCGCCGGACGGGCCGAAGCGCTGCCCATCACCGACGCCGACGCGTGCACCGTCGCGCACACGATCTTCTACCTCAGCGACTACGGCCTGCGGGCCCCGGATCTGGACCGCTCCGACCTCGATCGGGCGCGGCACGTCGTCGTGGACCTGACCTCGCACTACATCGAGCGCGAGGAATGGGACAACGTCGCCAAGTTCGTGCTCGCACAGTTCTGCCTCGGCCTGGATCCGGCCCGCACTCCGTCGGGAGCGGCGGGCATCCGCATGCTCGCCGGGGTCTGGGCCGAGTCCGGGGCGATCCCCGCCAAGGCGATCGGGCTGATGCCCGGCCCGGCGGCGACGCCGACCGAGCGCTTCCGCAAGGCGTATCAGGTGACGCTCATGACCGCGCTCATGGCGCTGATGGTCTCCTCGGCCCGCACGTAACCGGCGAACGGCGCGGCGATCCCGCGCAGCGTGGGCAGGTCGGGAATCCCCCGGTCCCACGCCTGCGGCTCCAGGTCGCCGGGTGCACAACCCCAGACGGCGGCGACCGCACCGTCGATCTCCTCGGTGCCGGGCCGGCCCCGGTCATGGCGACGGGCGGCGAGGACGACGGCCCGGCCGGCGGCCAGCGACCGTTCGGTCCGCAACGGCGGCGGCAGGTCCCACTTGCTCGGGGCCCAGCGGCGAGCGGCGCCGAAGGCCCGCACGAGGAACGTGATGAACACTTCGTCCGACGGCCTGGCGAGGTCACGTTCGGTGAGCCAGCCGCCGGGCTCCGGGGGCTGCTGCAGCCCCCTGGCCCGGGCGACGGCGACGGCGCGTTCGGCCACCCCGGGGTGGTCCGGTGCCATCCCGGCGACCCAGGACAGGACGTGCCGGCGGTGGTGGTCGCGGAACCCAGGGTGGAACAACCGGATCGCGGCACCGGCGTCGGCGTCGGACACCCACTCCCCCTCCGCCGTCCCGCCGTGGTAGCGGTGCTCCCACATGTCAAAGATCCACGTGTGCACGTTGCGGGCCGGCTCATCACCCGGTCCCGCGGGACGCAGGCCGGGGTCGCCCGTGGCGGCCGCGGTCAGCAGCAGCCTGGCGTCGGCGGCCTTCAGGTCCACGTCGTGCGCCGACCGCCAAGCCCGGAACCGTTCCGCCGTGGCCGCGGGCATCCGCGTTTCCACCGCCCGGAAGCTGCGGGACCGGAACGGCAACGCGATGGCCTCGGCGAGCGCCAGGTCCGCCTCGGCCGGGCTGAGCACCCCGGCGGCGGCCGCGTCGCGCAGCGCGACCCGGATGCTGACCGCCGGGTCGCTGTACGCGCGGTGACCGTCCTCGGCGGTGCCATGCACGATGGCCACCTCGTCGTCCCCGTCGATCTCCCCGTCGCGGTACAACCGGAACACCTCTCCGTACCCGCGCATGCCGAACCGCCACAGCTCCGCGGCGCGCAGCGCGCCCATGCTGGAACTGCCCGCCACGGCCACCCCGCGGTTCAGCAGGTACATGATCTCCCGGTGCCGCACCGACGCGGTCTGCAGGAACAACCCGTCGATGATCAGCACCGTGTCCCCGGCGCGCGCGTCGAGCCGCAGCAGGTCACCGTGCCGCACCGGCGGCAGGATCCGCGCGTGCGGCAGGAGCGCCTCGACCTGTGCGCGGGGCAGCGTCGGCCCGACGAACACCGTGCACGTGGTCATGACGAGGCCTCTCGCAGACCGGGGGTGAACACCTTGACCGCGGGGATCCCGATGTCCTCGTGGGTCAGCCGGACCGCGAACGGCTCGAAGCCGGTGGCCGCCGCCACGAGGGACGCGCAGTGCCGGATCACCGACCGCAGGTCGCCGTCGTCGACCCAGCCGTCGTGATCCCGGACATCAGCCGGCGCGGCGGGCACGACCGGCTCGGCCATCTCCCGGTAGGCCACGCCGTCGATGTCGTCCCGGGCTCCGGAGATGGCCGCCAGCCTGGTCAGCACGGCCTCGCCCAGCGCACGGCCCAGCGCGATCTCCGGATTCAGGTGACAGGCGAACCCGGCGCAGCGCATCGGCACGTCGGACGACCAGATGGTGGCGGTGTAGCACGGCAGCCCCGTGGGCCCAGTGACGTCCCGAACCGCCACGGTGCACTCCGCCGCCCGCAGAGCGGCGTAGATCTGGCTGGTGACCGGATCGTCGCAGGTACCAGGGTCCACGTACCGCCCCGGCCGGGTGCGGCGCCCGACCAGGCTCGCCCGTTCGATGAGCTCGAGCAGACCGTGCAGCACCGCTTCGGCCTCCGTGTTCCCGGTGGCCAGGCCCTCGCTGGTGGCCCGGAAGAGCATGGTGGCCCAGTCCCGCGGCTCGGTGCCGTCGAGCCGGATGCTGTCGACGGGCGCCAGTATCTCCCGGCCCGTGAGCAGGCCGTACCCGCTCGCCCAGTCCAGCACGACCTGGGACGTCAACGGCGACCGCGAAGCCAGGCTCAACCCCCGCACGTCGTAGCCGAGATCCAGCGCCGCCGCCGGAGCGCGGGCCACGACGGGCAGGCGGAGGTTCTCGGCGTGCCAGGCCTCGATGCTCTCCATCACCGCGCTGACCTGTGAATGTGGCACGGTCACGCCGAAACCCATGCTGACCGCGTAGGTGAGACCGGCCGGACGGTAGGCCACGTGGACCGGCAGCCCGATCTCGTCCAGCCTGGTGATGTCGGCGACCCTGGTGATGCCGAAGCGTTCCAGCATGGGCTCCACCCGCTGCCAGGTCTGGGCCGGGTCGACGGCCCGGTACGCGCCGGTCCGATAGGCGATGGCCTCCGGCATGGACGGTCCTCCCGAAGGTCGCTGACGGCTCCCGTCATCATCAGCGTGATCTCCGCGCGAACGCCTGTCGATGGCCACCGGCGGTGGCTTTACCGGTATCAAACCGGTGGTTGTGCGTTTCAGAACCCGGGAAAGCGATGTTGCTTGCACGCCCCTTTCCGCGCACAGCCGGAAGCGCCACCATCGCGGAGGTCATGTGAGCGTGGACGACGTCGGCCGGCACCCCAGCACCCCTTCGGTCTGAAGGCGGCGCGATGACGTGCGCGGCATGCGGCTGCCGCACCTCGGAGTCCGATCGCTTCTGCGCGAGCTGCGGTGCCGCTCTGGGGGTTCCCACCGCGCCCCAGGAGGCGCGCAAGAAGGTGTCGGTCCTGTTCGTGGACATCGTGGGGTCCACTCAGCTCGCGGAGCGGCTGGACCCGGAACCGCTGCGCGAGATCATGGACGCGTACTTCGCCGCCTGCGCGGCCTGCGTCGCCGACCACGGCGGAGCGGTGGAGAAGTTCATCGGCGACGCGGTCATGGCCGCGTTCGGCGCCACTGTCGCCCACGAGGACGACGCGGTCCGTGCCGTTCGCGCCGCCGCGGCGGCCCTCGCCGCGCTGCGCGATCTCAGCGCCGGGTTCGCCGCTCGCTACCAGGTCACGCTGGAGGCCCGCTGCGGCGTCTGCACCGGTGACGTGGTCGTCATCATCACGCCGGGCGGCGACTTCCGGCTCGTCGGGGACGCGGGCAACACCGCGAGCAGGCTCCAGAACGCCGCGCCGCCGGGCGGCATCCTCCTCGACGCCGGTACCGCCGCCATGGTCCGCTCCCAGGTCGGCATCGAACCTGTGGCGCCGCTGCGGCTGAAAGGCAAGGCGCAACCCGTTTCCGCCTACCTGGTCATCGATCCCGTGTCCGTCGGCGACGGGACCGGGCCGACGCCGTTCGTCGGCCGCGACGACGAGCTGCTGGAGCTGCGGCAGAGCTTCCGCCGGGTGGTCCGCGACCAGCAGATGCGGCTGGTCACCGTGCTCGGCGTGCCGGGGATCGGCAAGTCACGGCTGGTCAGTGAGTTCGTCGGTGCCCTGTCGGACGACCAGGCGCTGGTGTTGTCCGGGCGCTGCGCCGCCTACGGCCGGGGCATCACCTACAAGCCGCTGGCGGAGATGCTCGCCGCGTTCCCCGGCGGCTGGCCCGTTCTGGCGGACCTGCTGGGCGCCGGCGGCCTGGCGGCGCGCACGCTGGCGACGGTGATGGGCGCCGAGACGATCGGCAGCGAGACGGTCGGCACCGTGGACATCGCCTGGGCGGTCCGGTCCCTGCTCGACGCGTTGGGCCGGGACCGCCCGGTGGTCCTGGTCTGGGAGGACCTGCACTGGTCGGAGGAGACGCTGCTCGACCTGATCGACGACGTCGTGACCAGGCTGACCGACGTCCCGGTCCTGATGCTGTGCGTGACCCGCGGCGAGCTGCTCGAGACCAGGCCCACCTGGGGCGGCGGGAAGCCGTCGGCGATGACGCTCGAGCTGGGGCCGATGACGCACGAGGAGAGTTCGGTACTGGTCAGCCAGCTGGCCATCCGGGAGGACGTGTACGCGCACGAGTACACCGACACGTACGAACGCGTCGCGGCGCAGTGCGACGGGAACCCGCTGTTCGCCGAGCTGATCATGGACGTGTTCACCCAGACCGGCCTGGACGCCCAGACCCCGCCCACGATCCACGCGCTGCTCGGCGCCCGGCTGGACCAGCTGCCCGGCCAGGAACGCACGATGGTGGAGCTGGCGGCGATCATCGGCCGGGACTTCACCGGCGACGTGCTGCACACCATGGCCGCGGCGGACGGGACCATCGAGCCCACGGCCACCGAGCTGATCGCCACGCTGGTCCGGCGCCGCATCCTGGTCCGCGGCTCGGCCGGGACGATCAGGTTCGCCCAGACCCTGTTGCGCGAGACCGCGTACGAGTTCACCTCGAAAACCCGCCGGCAGCGGTGGCACGACTTCGTCGCCCGGTGGTACGACGAGCGCGGGGACGCGCTGGCCGTGGCCTACCACGTGGAGGCGGCCTGGCGGCTGCGCAGGGAACTGCGGCCCGGCGACCCGGATCTGCCCCGGCTGGCGTCCGAGGCGGCCGGCACGCTGACAGCCGAAGGGAACAGAGCGCTCAACCGCAGGGACCTGCCGTCCGCGGTGCAGATGCTGGAACGCGCCAGGGAACTCCTCGCCGCGGGCGACGCCCGGCACACGGCACTCGCGCTGCACATCAGCGACGCGGGACTGTGGCTGTGGGACGTGGAAAAGTGCCTGACCGCACTGGCCGTCGCCGAGGCCGCGCTGCCGGGCGACCGGGCCAACACGGCGCTCTGCGCGATCCAGCGCGGCATCGTCTCGCTCCGGCTCGGGCTCTCGCCGCCCGACCAGGTGGCGGTGGACGCGGCGGCGATCCAGGCGGACCTGGAGCGCGAACCCGGCGACGACCTGAGCCGGTGCCGGCTCCACTACCTCCAGGCCTGCCTGCATCTCGTCGGGGAACGGACCGCCGCGGCGGACACCGCGTTGCAGCTCGCGCTGACCCGTGCCCGCGCCATGGGAGACGGCTACGAGGAGGACCGGCTGCTGTGCGCCATCTGCGAGGTCGCGCAATGGTCGCCGAGCCCGATCGGCGCCGGGCTGGCGCTGTGCGAGACCCTCGCGGCCCGGTTCGCCGCCAACCGGGCGCTGCTCGTGCCGGTGCTCGTGACGTGGGCGAACCTGCTCGCGCTGACAGGCGACCTGGAGGGCGCGCGGCACAAGCTCGCGACGCTCGTCGAGCACGTCGACGAGATCCACCTCGACCTGGCGGCCGTCGCCGCACTGGAGGTCACCGGCGCGCTGGAGGCGCTGTCCGGCCGGCACGATCGCGCCGAGGTCTGCTACCGCCGCGCGCTGGACATCCTCCGGGCCGGCGAACACGCCCCCGACACCCAGAACGTCGAGGTGCAGGTCGCCAGGGAGATCTTCGAGCAGGGCCGGCTCGGCGACGCCGCACAGGTCCTTGACCGGGTGACGGCCGGCGGCGACCCCAGCAGCCCGCGGGCCCGGATCGCCGCGACCGCGCTGCGTGGCCGGCTCGCGTCGGTCATGGGACTGCACGAGGCGGCGATCGGCGCCGCGACCGCCGCCCGGTCGTTGAGCGACGGCACCGACGACCTGTGCCTGGCCGGGGAGACGACGTTCGACCTGGCGGTGGTGCTCCGCGCGGCCGGCCGGGCCGCGGCCGCGACGGCAGCGGGATCGGCCGCCCTGCACGACTTCGAGACCAAGGGTGCCGAGGTCCTCGCCGGACGGGTCCGCGAGTGGCTGTCGACCGGTCCGCCGGAGGTATCCGGTGACTGACCTGCCGCCCTGGCGACGTCCCCCGCGCGACCATTTCCCCGGTGTGCCCGCCTGGGGGATGCCGTCGACGATGGTGCCGCAGGAGCGGGTGGCCGGCAGCCAGATCGGCCCGGTCACCCGCGACTGGGCGTGGGGCGGCGCCGACGGGAGCGGGATCCGGGTCTGCGTGCTCGACAGCGGAGTGGATGCGACGCACCCGCTGGTGGGCGGTGTCGACCAGGCCATGGACGTGGTCCGGGGCGAGGACGACATGGTCGTGGTCCCCGTGGACCCCGTCGACGAGGCGGGCCACGGTACGGCGTGCGCGAGCGTGATCAGGCTGATCGCCCCGCGGGTCTCGCTCACCTCGGTGCGTGTCCTCGGCAACGGCAAGCACGGCACGGGCTCCGCGCTGCTGGCCGGGCTCAGCTGGGCCATCGACGAGGGCTTCGACGTCATCAACATGAGCCTGTCGACCGCCAAGGAGCAGTTCCGCGGCGCCCTGTCGGAGCTCACCGACCGCGCCTACTTCCGGCGATGCGTGATCGTCGCCTCGGCCCACAACATGCCCGTGCGGAGCTATCCCTGGCCGTTCGCGTCGGTGATCTCGGTGGCCAGCCACGACGGCCCCGACCCGATGACCTACTACTACAACCCCGCTCCGCCGGTGGAGTTCTACGCCCGCGGTGTCCGGGTGCGCGTGGCGTGGCCCGGTGGCCGGGAGATCCTCAGCACCGGCAACAGCCTGGCCACCCCGCACATGGCCGCGATCTGCGCGTTGATTCTCAGCAAGCACCCCACGCTCACGCCGTTTCAGCTCAGGTCGGTGCTCTACCAGACCGCCGAGAACGTGGCCGAACCGCAGGGAGGCTCATGATGCCACTGGTCAACTCGTCCGGCCTGACTCAGCGCCGGCTGCTCCAGTCGATCGTCGAGATGGCCCGCGGCGTCTACGGTGCGGCCGCCGCCTCGGTGTTCCTGCTGAACCAGGAGACCGGGGACCTGGTCTTCGAGGCCGTGGCGGGCGAAGGCGAGGGATGGCTGCCCGGGACGACCTTCCCGGCCGGCACCGGCATCGCGGGCTGGACCGTGATGTGCGGCCAGTCCCTGCTCATCGACGACGTGTCCGCCAGCCCGCAGTTCGCCCGCGACGCCGCCGAGTCCACCGGCTACCTGCCGCAGAGCATCATGGCGGCGCCGCTGTTCCGGGACGACGGTGAATGCATCGGCGTGCTCGAGGTCCTGGACCGGGACAGCAGGCCGCGGCGTGACCAGGGTGACCTCGAGTCGCTCGGGCTGCTCGCCACCGGGACCGCGGAGGTCCTGGCGCTGCTGGTCCGGCTCCGGTCACTGGAGAGCACGCACGACGACCGCGACGGAGCCGACGCCGGGGTCATGCCGGTGCTGCACCGGGTCGCCGACCGCCTCCCGGTGGCCTCCGAGCAGGTCAGAGCCACGGTGACCAGACTCCTGCGGATGGCGGACGACCTGCTGGCCGACGACGCGGCGGGCCCGGGCAGGCCCGATGCCTGATGCCGGCGCGACCCCGCCCGGCGAGTTCCGCTTCCCCAGCCAGGTCGTCGACGTCCACCCCCGCAAGGCGCGGGCCACCGGCCCGGCCCCGGCCAGGGCAGCCGGTTCGGTGGCCCGGCCGCAGCCGGCCGTGCTGCTGCTCAGCCGCGTCTGCGACGAGGAACTCGGCGGCGTGCAGGCCCTGCTCGCCACGGCGGGGATCCCGGTGGTCCGGATCAACGCCGACGAACTCGCCGACGCCGGCCTGGTGATCGACGCCGCGGCCGGGACCGTGCGGACGGACAGCGGATGGTCGGCCCCGACAGTGAGCTGGACCAGACACTTCTCCTGCCAGGCGATCGAGGGGACCGGTGATCCGGGCGACGATCTGTTCCTGCGCGAGTCCTGGCACTCGGCGGCAGCCGTGCTGGCCGCCCTCGCGGCCACGGACGTCGCACCCCCGCCGGGTGGCGTGCTCGCACAACTGCGGATCGCGCGGCTGCACCGGGTCTGCGTGCCGCGCACGATCGTGACCACCGACCTGGCCGAGGCGCGCGACGCCTTCCAGTGCCGGCGGCTGGTGGTCAAGGCCGTCCACCGCCATTTCACCGAGGCCACGCCCGGCTGCCTGACCGGCCGCTTTCCCGCGGTCGTCGAGCGGCGGGAACTGCTGGGCGGAGCACGCGCCGGACCCCCTGTCATCGTGCAGGAACACGTCGAGCACGAGGCCGAGCTGCGGATCTACTACCTCGACGGGCGGATCCACGGATTCGAGATCACCAAGGAGTCACCCGCCGACCCCTGGCTCGCGCCCGGCCGGGTCGGCGTCCGGCTGGTCACGCCGCCCGCCGCGGTCGCCGCCGCCACCAGGCTGCTCGCCACCGCGATGTCGCTGCACTACGGCGCGTTCGACTTCCTCGTCCACGACGGCACGCCGATCTTCCTCGAAGTGAACCCCGACGGTGACTGGCGCTGGGCGGAGCGTGGTGCCGGGACGAGCGTGGTGACGCTCGGCGTCGCCGCGATGCTCGCCGACCTGCACCGGAAGGCGGCCCCCGCCGACCGTGCTCCGCCCTTCGATCTGCTCACCTTCCTGCAGTCATGACGTGCCGTCCACCGGGCCGGGAACGGGACGGCCGGGTTGGTTCTCCGCATCGGACGACGGAGCGACGACGGCCCGCCGCAGCGCGACCCGCGCGTACAGCCCGGAGGCGACGATGAGCCCTCCGGACACCAGGAAGATCAGGTCGACCGGCCCGAGCCGCAGGCCGGCCACCGAGACGCTGAAGTCGCGCAGGACCGAGCTGAGCAGCCAGCCCGCCACCAAGGTGGCCAGCATGCCGGCAAGCCTGGTGACCGGGGTGAACACGGCCGTCGTCCGGCCCACGTACTCCCGCGGCGCGGCACCGAGCAGCAACGGCGCCACGGCCGTGTTCACCATGGTCATCGGGATGGCGAGCAGGAACAGCAAGACCAGCCCGGCGGTGAAGTCGGTCTGGCGGGAGTAGACGGCCAGACCGAAGCCGAGCAGGACGATGCCGACCCAGGTGACGTTGCGGGCGCCGAACCAGCGCACCATCCGGCCGGTGCACAGCGCCCCGATGACCCCGCCTATGCCGAGGGCCATGCCCATGTAGCCGTACAGGTGGGTCGACGCGTTCAGATTGTCGGCAACGAAGAACACGTTCAGCGTGTCCAGCGGAGCGATCCCGTACTGGCCGATCACCGCGATGGACAGCAGGATCACCAGGGTCTTGTTGCCGCGGAAGAAGCGTAGGCCCGCCGCGAACTCGGTGAACATGCCGCCGTGTTCGGGCCGCGGCCGGCCGGAGATGGCTTCGGGCGACCTGGACGGCACCGAGCGGATCGCGAAAAAGGAGACCACGTACGACAGCGCGTTGAACAGCAGCGCCCACTGCACACCGACGGTGAACAGCAGCGGCGCGGCGAGTGGCGGCCCGATGATCGTCACCGTCTGGGCCGTCGCCTGGGCGATTCCCGCCGCCCGCGCCCGGTCGACCTCCCCGCTCACGATGTCCCGGATCAGTGTGAACCGGGCCGGCTGGAAGAACTGGCCCGCGACGTTCAGCCCGAAGACGATCAGGTAGATCAGGACGAGCCAGACCGCGACCGGCAGGTCGGACACCGGGACGAGCACCACGACGGTCAGCAGTCCCGCCAGGACGCCGCGAACGACCTCGGTGCCCAGCGCGGTGCGGCGGGCGTCCCACCGGTCGACCAGTACACCGGCGAGCGGGCCGACCACCAGCACCGCCACGCCCATCGAGACCAGGACACCGCTGACCGCGGCCGGCGCCCACGGCTGCTCCCTGACCAGCACGGTGGCCACCCACAGCATGAGCGTGGTGGTGAAGACCACGTCCCCCAACGAGGACACGGCCTGCCCGGTCCAGAGGCGGGCGTACTCGGGGCTGATCAACGCCCCGTTGGTCAGCCGCCGCAGGAAGGACATCCGGGTTACCTGACGGCCAGCGTCATGAGGGCGGTCACCAGCGTCGTGTGGTAGCACCGGCGGAAGAACTGGCCCGGTGGCAGCGAACGCGGCACCCCGCTGGCGGCCGAGCGTCCGGGGATGGCTCCGTCGGCCTGCTGAGCCCGCGCCAGGCACCGGAGGCCGGCCTGCCCCGCCGGCGTGGCGAGCACATCGCTACCGAGGCTGGCGAGCGTGATGAGCAGCTCGCTGGTCAGGTCCCAGAGATCTTCGTCGGCGGACGAGCCGAGCATCGAGCAGACCGCGCGTTCCGCCTGCTCACGGACGTCACCGGGCAGGCCCATGTCCCGATGTCCGTAGTCGCCGAGGAAGAACGCCGTATGCGTCAGGGCATAGGCGGTGCCGTTGGGCACCGGCGGCGCTGGTGGATTCACGAGCAGGCTCCTCGCCGTCAGATCCCGGTAGGACTCCAGGGCGTGTTCGAGGTTCGCCTTGTCGGCGTAGTAACGGGTTTCGAGCTGCACGTACGCCGATTTCCCTTGCGGTGACAGGTAACCGTCTGCCTTCAGCCGCGCGAGCACCGCTTCGCGCAGGTCCGCACGCGGCGCCAGCGCGACGTACACGATCCGTTGCGAGCCGGCGTGTACGCCCCCGTGCGTGTCGATGAGCTTGACGAACTCCGGGCGCAGGAAGATCGTCCGGAGCAGCGCGGTCGCCTCGTGGAACAGCTCGTCGTCCGGCTTCAGCTTCTCCCACCGGTGGCAGAAGATCGCAAGTTCGAGCGCTGCCTTGACCCTTCTGTTCTCCGGCAACGGCGACGAGGGCGAGAACGGGTCGAAGTACGACATGTTCCGGCCGAGCCACCTCATGACCCCTTCGGCCAGACCGCCGAGACAGTCTTGTACCCGCGTAAGGGTTTCGACGTCTGGGATGCCGGTCATCGTCATCCTTTCCGCAGGGCAGGCGACGCGACCGAGTCCGCGGCCGCACCTGGACCCGACATCGCCTGCTCCACGACCGCGGCGGCGCGGGCGGCGCTGTCCGCGGCCGCCAGCTCGCGACCGAGCTCACGAGCACGGGCACGCAGTCCGGGACTCCGCCATGCCTTGCGGAGCGCGGCGGCCGGATCGCGGGAGACCGTGGCCGGGACGCGGACGGCCACACCGGCCCGCAGACAGGCGGCGGCGAGCAGCGCCTGCTCCGCCCCGTTGGGCGACACCGCGAGCGGGAGGCCCTGCCGCAGCGCGGCCAGCACCGGCGCCGACGTGCCGCTGGTCAGCACCAGCCCGGCCCGGTCGAGCAGCGGCCCCATCCACGGCTTGTGCACGAGCAGGATGTCGGTACCGGGAGCGGGCCGCGGGTCCCGTGACCGCCCGCGCTCGACGATGCCCTGGAACGGCCCTCCGGTGAAGGCCGCGTTCAGGAGCGGCCACAGGTTGAGGCCTTCGAAGTAGCGGCCGAGATGCACGTAGACGATCGGCTTGGCGCTGCGGTCCAGGACCGCTCGAAGTTCTTCGAGCTCGCCGGGGCCGGCCGCCGGTTCCCAGGCCAGCGGGCCGACGTGCTGCACCCGGTCGGGCAGCACCGCACCGGGGTACTCGAGCGCGGGCGAGCCGCGGAGCAGCAACGCGGTGCCCAGCAACGGGTTGTGCGGCTGCCGATACGGGCGTGGGGGAAGGCCGGCCTGCTCCCGCAGGGCGGTGTGATGCCCGACCGTGTCCAGGGTCCGGATCCGCCGGGTCTCCCCCAGCGGCTCACCGTCCCCGCCGGCCTGGTAGTCCCACAGGTGGATCGACAGCCCGACCACCACCACGGGGATGTCCAGCACCTCGGCGGCGACCAGGGCACCGTGGCACAGCACCGACGTCACGAGCACGTCAGCCCGCACCTGGATGGCCGCACGCAACGTGGCCCGGTACTGCTCCATCCCCGTGCGGCCCCAGCGCGCGGCCGAGAACCCGGTCCGCTCGCCGAAGTCCTCCACCGCCGCGAACGACAGCCCGGCCTCGGCCAGGACGGGCGCGACCCTGGCATGACCCAGCGCGGTGACGGCATGGCCGCGGCGGGCCAGTTCGCGCCCGGCCGCGATCACCGGATAGAGGAAGCCTCCGTCGCTGAGCGGGCACAGGAGGACGTTCACCTCCCGCCCCGGAGGGCGGGCAGGCCGAGCTGGGCACCGAGGAAGGCGAGGGCCTGACCGTAGAGCTCCGCCCGGCGGGAAGCGGCCCGGCTGCCGTGCCCCACCCCGCGTTCGAGCCAGAACAGCACCGGCCGGTCGCCGGCTGTGGCGTGTTGCAGGGCGGCGCACATCTTGCGCGCGTGCAGGGGATCCACCCTGGTGTCGCCGTCGGCGACGGTGAACAGGACCGCCGGGTACGAGGTTGCCGGGCGGACGTTGTGATAGGGCGAGTAGGACAGCAGGGTGCGCAGCTGGTCCGGATCGCCGGCGCTGCCGTACTCGGGCACCCAGCTCGGGCCCAGCCCCGACAGCTCGTAGCGGGCCATGTCCAGCAGCGGGGACATGCACACCGCCGCGGCGAACTTCTCCGGATGCTGGGTGAGCGCCGCGCCGACCAGCAGCCCGCCGTTGGAGATGCCCATGATCCCGAGCCGGCCTGGCTCGGTCCACCCCCCTGCGACCAGGTGCTCGGCGGCCGCGGTGAAGTCGTCGAAGCTGTTCTGCTTGTGCTCGCCGCGGCCCGCCTGGTGCCACTGCTCGCCTTCGTCACCGCCCCCGCGCACGCACGCGGCGGCGAAGATCCCGCCCGCACGGACCCAGGCGAGGGCCTCGGAGGAGAACTTCGCCGACACCGGAGTGCCGAAACCGCCGTAGCCGTAGAGGATGGCCGGGCGCGGGCGGTCCGGGCGGCCCGCCGCGGAGACGACGAACATCCGCACGGTGGTGCCATCCGAGGATGTGAACGTCTCCTGCCGCGCTGTCACTCCGTACCTATCCGCGCGGTTGTCACCCCGCGCCCACACGCTGGTCCGGCCGGTCCGCGCGTCGTAGTGCATGATCTGCGGCGGCGTGCCGAAGTCGGTGTAGGCGAACCAGGCCTCGTGCCCTCCTCCCGGCCGCACCGAGAGGTCGCCGATCGTGCCCGCTCCAGGCAGCGGCACGGTGCCGATGCGGCGGCCGCCGACCAGGTCGTGGACGGTGATCTCGGCGGTGGAGTGCCGGAGCCAGGCGGCCAGCCCGAGCGGCCGGGCGAGCTCGCTGCCCTTGAGCACCGCGAAGTCGGTCAGCACCACGCCGGGGCGTTCCGCGACCACCTGCCGCCAGGCGTCCGCGGTCGGGTGCGCCGGAGAACACGCCACGACGCGGCCGTACGGCGCACCCTGATCGGTACGCAGCCACATCACGTCATCCGGTCCGGTGCCGGCCGCTATGTGCGGCCGGGTGCGGGCCCCGCCACGCTGTACCGGCCGCAGGTCGGGACGGCCCGGCGGGCTGACGGACAGGTCGGCCAGGTAGACGTCGGTGGCCGGGGCGGTGCCCTCGGTGGCCGTGATGGTCAGCCAGCGCCCGTCCCCGCTGACGGCCACGCTGTAGAACTGGGCCTTGGACCGCCCCTCGCCGAACACCAGGACGTCCGTGTCCGGCGCGGCTCCGACCTTGTGCAGCCAGACCCGGCGGTGATAGCGCGGGTCGCCGTTGCCGGGCCCCGGTGGCAGGCACCTGATGTAGTAGAGCAGCTCGCCGCCGGGCAGCCAGCCGACCGTCCTGCCGCGGATCCGGTCGACCGGCCCGTCGATGACCAGACCCGTCGCCACGTCGAGCACGAACAGCAGCGAGTCCTCGGTGCCGTCGTGGGAGATCTGGTAGGCGACCCGGTCACCGGCCGGCGACGGTTGCCAGGCCTCCAGCGTGGCGCGGCCGGCCGGCTCCAGGGTGTTCGGGTCCAGCAGAATCCGCTCGGCCCCGCCGTCCCGGACGAACAGCACGGGATGTTCCTGCCCCGCCCGCTGCCGGGGGACGAAGACCCGCTCGCCGCGGACCTTCGGCGTCATCACCCGGTCCTGCGCGCTCAGCGCCGCCACCTGCGCGTGCCACCGGTCCGCGTCCGGCCAGCCGGCTCGCTCGGCCTGGAAGAGGGCTTCCTGCTGATCGAGCCAGCGAAGCGTCCGGGGGTCGGCAGGATCTTCGAGCCAGCGGTACGGATCACGAACATGCCGGCCGTGCGGCCGTTCAACGGGGTCTTCGGGAGTCGCGTCCGGGTACTGGCGCGGCGGCATGGTTAGAGGCGCCCGGTCTCGGCGAGGTAGTCGAGCAGGGCGGCGTCCACCGCGTCACGGAACGCCCGGACGTCAGGGGCGTCGGGACTGGGGTCGTACCGGTCGGCGCACTGGAGCCAGCGGTCGCGGGTCTGCTCGGCGGGCAGGTATCCGGTCGCGGCGGTGCCCACCTCCCAGCCGGGCTTCCCGGCCGTCTCCCAGCAGCTGGCCAGGGTTCCGTCGGCGTTCACCACCGCGCCGTAGCGGCCGTCGCCGTAGCCGCACGTGCGGCACTCCTCGGTCGCGCGCGGCCGGGGCACCTTGAAGCCGAGCTCGAGCGCTTGCCGCTGCCACCGGGAGAACGAGGCCGACAGGTTCCGGGTGTACTCCAGGTCGTTCTCGTAGCCGACCCCCATGTCCCTGATCTGGTCGAAGGAGATCGTGCACCGCGACACGTCCAGCTCCGTCGCCAGCCGGGAGAGCAGGCTGTCGATCCCGCCGTGGGTGCGGTGCGAGACGTTGACCCGCAGGACCCACGGCATCGGGGTGGCCTCGGAGGCACGGACCATGTTGCGGACGATCGTGTCGAAGGTCCCGCCGTTGGACCGCCGGACCCGGATCTGGTCGTGGTCGGGCCGGTCCCCGTCGAAGGTGACCTGGATGTGCCGCAGCTTGACGTCCCACAGGTCCTTCGCCAGCTCCGGCGTGAGCAGCGTGGTGTTGGAGATCATCCAGGCGCGCACCAGGCCGTAGTCCGCCGCACGGGTGAGCAGTTCCAGGCAGCCGCGCGGGTTGAGCAACGGCTCCCCGCCGAACAGCAGGATGCTGAGCTTGTCCAGCCCGCCCGCGGCCATCTGACGGCCCGCGAAGTCGAGGATCGAGGTGGTCTCCTGCGGCTTCAGCCGCACGTGCCCGATGCGCGGCGGACGGTTGCCTCCGGCCAGGTCCGGGCCGATGTTCTGGAAGCAGTACCCGCACCCCAGGTTGCAGTCGGTACTGGTCAGCACGGTCAACGAGTACAAACGGTTCTGCGGGGCGGAGAACAGCCCGGATTCGCGCAGGCTGTGCTCCGCGCGTGGTGTCAGTGTCCCCTCGGAGGACAGTTGCCCGGCGCCGATACGGGCTATGCCACCCTGGCCGAGGAACCAGTAGTTCTTCTTCCCCGCGAGGATCCGCGCCCCGCTGTGCAACTTGACATGGTCCACGCTCACAGAAACTCCGCAGGGTTCGCTGATCCCGATGACGACTTCTCCGGCTACGGGCGCCCAGGGATCCGGCTTCCCGATCCGCCCACCGCGGGTATGCGGAGGATGCGCGTCAGGAGATCCGGATGCCCTGGGCAGTCCGTCGCTACAGGGCTGCAGAGGAGTTGAAGGTGCAACCGGCGTTCAACTCTTCGTCCTCGTCGTCGCTGTGCGCGACAACCTCGATCTCCTCAGGGGTCTGACCCTCGGGCTCTTTGCTCTCGTCTGGCATGGCGTGTGACCTCCAGCGGGTAACGACGAAGTCGGATGCCTCGCGAGTCACCGTATGAATCCGTGGTTCGGCGGCGCCCAACCAGCGGTAGAGATTCGGTAAACCAGCACTGGAGAGGCCGCGCGGACCTCCTGGTCCGGTGGTCTTCGGATCTTGGTGTGCAGGTCGGCGTCTACCGCGAGGCGCCAGAGGATCGCGATCCGACATCGGGGCGCGATACTGTCGTCCGGCGTCGACGGAACGTGATCGGGCGTGTTCAGGGAGTGATTCCCGGTGAACCAGAAAATCGGGCTGTTAAAGGCAGACGGACCTCCGGCGGCGATCCTGGTGCGACTTGCGGTCGGGGCCGTGTTCCTGTTCGAGGGCATCGGCAAGTTCCTGTATCCGGACGAACAGGCCGCCGGGCGGTTCGCCACGATCGGGATCCCGGCGCCGGAGTTCTTCGGCGGGCTGTCGGCCGTGGCCGAGACGGTCTGCGGGGTCTTGTTGCTGGTGGGCCTGCTCACTCGGCTGGCCGCGCTGCCGATGCTGGTCAACATGGTGCTGGCGCTGGCGTTGACGAAGGTCCCGATTTTGTGGGGTGGCTCGGCCGACAAGCCGAAGGCGGATGGTCTGTGGGACATGGCACACGAGTCGCGCACAGACTGGGCGATGCTGCTGGGTTTGCTGTTCCTGCTCGTCGCCGGGCCTGGCCGCTGGTCGCTGGACGCCCTGCTGGGGCGGCGGCCGGCCGCAGCGTCTCGCGGGGTGCCTGCTCCACGCTCAACCTTCTGATCGCAGAGCGGGCCATCGCATCACGATCTCGGCCAGTTGTAAGGAGCGCGGCCAGTTCGCGGTCGTCGGTTTTGGCCATGTCCGTGAGCCAGCGGCAGGCTGTCACGCGAAATCGGGTCCCTCCGGAGCCAACTTCAGGTCATCATCGCGAAACCGCTGAGGCGAGCGAGGCCGACTCGCTAGGTTTGGCGTCTGTACTTTCGGGATGCTTGCGTGTGTCCTTCGGGCAATCAGGGGAGGGGACACATGAGTGACGCTGCCGCGCGCAGGGCTGAGCTGGAAGCGCGCAACGCCGCCATGCGGGAGAACGTCGACAACTTGATGGCTGACCTGCGTCGACGCACGAGTGAGTTCGCCGGTGCGCAGGCCCGTGCGGCCGCTGTGACCGGGGCGGCCACCTCGCCGGACGGGTTGGTGCAGGTCCAGGTGAATCCGGCCGGGGTGCTGACGGACCTCCGCTTCGCTCCTGCCGCGTTTACGCGGTCGACGCCGGAGAAGCTGGCGCGCTCGGTGATCGAGACCGCGCAGGCCGCGGCTCGGTCGGCGCGCGAGCAGGTCGAGGGCGTGCTCGCGCCGCTGGAGGGTCAGACCGACCTGTCCGAACTGATCGAGGGTGCGCCCTCGTTCGTCGACCTGTTGCGGCCGCCTCCGCCTCCGCCCGGTGCCGAGACGCCGCCGCAGCGGGGCAGGCAACCGCGCGATGACGATCCCGACGACGACGAAGGCTTCGGCAGCGTGCTCAAGGGTCCGCGATGACCGGCGCCTTTCGGATTCAGCCCGACGAGGTTCGGGCGGGCGCCGGCGCGTTCGGAGTGGCCGCGGAGATGCTCTCCGAGGCGGGCGGCACGCTTTCCAACGTGCTTTCCGCGCAGGGTGCCTGCTGGGGTGGCGACGAGTCAGGACAGCAGTTCTCCAAGGACTACGTGCCTGCAGCGGAGGGCACGGTCAAGGCGTTCAGCCAGCTGAGCGAGGCGATCCAGGCGATCAAGACCGCGCTGAACGAGACCGCCAACACGCATCAGGACACCGACAAGAACAGCAGCGGTGGCCTCGGCGCGCTGTAGGGGGTTGAACGGGGATCATGTCGATCACCATTCCATCGGAGATCACCTGGCTGTTCCCCATCGTCGTCGGCGAGAGCTGGCCCGAGGGCGACGAGGACAAGCTGAGAGCACTCGGCGAGGCTTGGCGGGCGGCGTCCGCTGACATCGACGAGGTCATCACGCAGGCCGGAAACGCCGCCACGACGTCGTTCGGCGCCATGGAGGGCCAGGCCGCCGACGCCTTCCAGGAGTACTGGAAGAAGTTCGTCGAGGGCGCGGACGCCTACCTGGTGAAGCTGAAGGAGTCCTGCGACGGCCTCGCCGGCACGTGCGACAACACCGCGCTGGAGGTGGAGTACGCCAAGTACGCCATCATCGCCGCGCTGATCATGCTCGCCATCGAGATCGCGGCTCTGATCGCGGCGGCCTTCGGCACGTTCGGCACGTCCACGGCGGGCATCCCGA
Organism: uncultured Actinomycetota bacterium; assembly: GCA_963771775.1. Classification (GTDB taxonomy): domain Bacteria; phylum Actinomycetota; class Actinomycetes; order Mycobacteriales; family Pseudonocardiaceae; genus Lentzea. The sequence goes on along the minus strand of CAVYUS010000008.1, from coordinate 62,716 downwards.
TCGCCCAGGCGGCCACCCGCATCACCGTGCAGATGATCTTCCGCAAGCTGATCACCGCGATTCTGCGCGAGGTTCTCACCGAGGTCGCCATCGACGCGGCGATCCAGGGCATCCAGATCGCCAAGGGCGACCGCAAGAGCTGGGACTGGAGCAAGACCGGCGGCGCCGCGCTCTCCGGAGCCATCTCCGGCGCGATCGGTGGCGGCATGGACTTCATCCCGACCAAGGCGACCGGTCTCGGCGGCAACATCGTCGAGGGCGCCGTCCGCGGTGGCGTCGAGGGTGTCGCCTCCACGGTCGCGAACGCGGCGATCACCGGCCAGGACATCACCGCGGGCGACCTCGCGCGCAGTGGCGTCTCCGGTGGCGTTTCCGGCGGCATCGGCGGGGCGAAATCGCACTACGACACGCCGACGGCACCGAACATCGGCGACGGGCCGGGTGCCCCGCCGCCGCCGGGAGGTCCGCCCGGCGCGCCTCCCGGTGGACCCTCCAGCGTCCTCCCGGAGTGGGCCCTCCGGTGGACCGTCCGGCGGCCCATCGGCGCCGCCCGCGGCCCCCTCGAACGCTCCGGCGAGTACCGGCACGCACTCCGAGACCAGTGCCGCGGCCGCCGCTCCGCCTGCTCCGCCCGTTCCCCACGCGCCGACATCGCCGTCCCACTCCGGCTCCCCTGCCTCCGGCGGACCCGCGCCGTTCGGGGGTGGCGGGATGCCCATGGGTGGCGCTCCGTCCGGCGGCGCGCCGAGCGGGAGCCCGGCCGGCGGCAGCCCGTCGAGTGGCAGCCTGTCGAGTGGCAGTCCGTCGAGTGGCGGCGCGCGACCGGCCGGGTTCGCGCCGACGAGTCCGAGCGGCTTCGGCGGTCCGGCGCCGGGCGGCACCGGGGGCGGCGCACACGGACCCGGCACGCACAGTGCTCCGGGAAGCCACCCCTCGTCAGGTGGTCCCGGCACGAGCGGGCCCGGAAGCCACGTTTCGAGTGCGCCGGGCGGCCCTGGCGGCAGCACTCCTGGCGCACCCGGTAACCCGGGCTCGTCGAGCGCGCCCGGATCTCACGGCACTGGTGGACCTGGCCCGTCAGGCGGCTGGCTCCTGCGCCCCCCGCCAGGCAGCCACGGGAGCTTCCCCGGACATGGCGGGCCGGGCACTTCCGGTGCCCCAGGCGGCCCGAGCGGCACCGGTGCATCCGGAAGCCCCGGTGCACCGGCCAACTTCGGCGGACCCGGCAACCCTGGCGGACCCGGCAACCCCGGCGGACCCGGCAACCCTGGCGGCCCGGGCACCTTCGCTGGGCCCGGCAACCCCGGTGGACCCGGCAGCCCCGGTGGCCCGAGCAACTTCGCTAGCCCCGGCAACCCCGGTGGACCGGGCAACTTCGCTGGGCCAGGCAACCCTGGCGGACCCGGCAACCCCGGTGGCCCGGGGAACTTCGGCACGAGCGGACAGGGCGTTCCTGCGGGGCCCGCCCCGGCCGGTGGGCCGGGCAACGGCGGGTTCGGTGGCACAGCAACGCCGGGCAACGCGCCAGGACCACTGGGCGCGGTCCGGGATCAGGAACAGCCGGTGGAGGATTCCCGGCGAACGGTCCCGGTGCCCACCCGGCGCCGAGCGGGAACGGCCCACAGGGCGGGCCGCCCACAGGTCCGGCGGTTTCGGGATGGGTGGGCCCTCCCCCTCCTCTGCCACGGCAGGTGGTCCGCCACGCCCAGAAGCGGGTGCGACCTCCAGCAGCCGAGCGGAGACCGCGCCGCCGCAGGCTTTGTGGAACACGGGACGCACCGACGGCGGGATGCCGCCCACCGGAGCCCCCGATCAACGCGGTGGCGCGCCGAGCACGTTCGGCGGGCCCAACGCTTTCGGCGGCCCGACCGCGTTCGGCGGGGCGCCCGCGGCACCTGGGACGCCACCGCAGGGTGGCCCAGCCCGCCAGTCCCCTCACCCCGAAGCGGGCGGCTACCGCCCCGAACCACGCCCGAACCAGCTCAGGCCCGACACCACGAGGGCACCGGACGGTCAGCGGCCGACCTGGACCCCGCCTGGCTCCACTCGACCCGACGTGCCCGCACGGCACGCCGCGGGTCCGCCGGACGCCGGCCGCGCCCCCGAACGGACGGACGGCACCACTCGGCCCGCACCCACCGCCCGCCCGGACACCGTCGCTCCCACCCGCCCGGACACCGCCCCGCCGGCCGGCCCCGCACCAGGAACCCGATCGGCCGAAACGGGTACGAACGAGCCTGGCCGGGACCCCGCGGCCGGACCCGATCAGCCGTCCGGCGTGGACACGGGACCGTCTCCGGACGGGCTCGGCGACGTCGACCAGTCCGCACCGCCGGACCTGTCCGGAGAGGCCGGGGACGGGCCCGCGCCCGACGCGGACGGGGACGGCCGGCGACGACGCCAGGGACGGTCCCAGCACGGACGGCGCCGACGGCCCCGCTCCGACGCCCGGACCGCAGGTAGACGAGAACGGCGTGCCGCTCACCTATCTGGGGACGCGCCAAGGTGAGCACCCCTTCGCCGCCATGGGCGAGTACGTGCCGATGGGCGGGGACCGCTCCAACGGCATGGGCAGCTACGACCAGCGCACCCGTGACCTCATCGGCGACCACGCCCCGTGGGGGTCGCACAGCGATCGGGACGACTTCAACCAGCACCACCGGCCGGACGGGACGTACCGGACCAACCAATGGCCGCCGCACGGTGGCGCGGTTCCGGGGTCGCAGCGCGACGTCACCCTGCCGCCGGGAACCGTGCTCGACCGGTTCGGCGGGGAGACCGGCCGGTTCCTGTCGCCGATGGCCCCCGACGGGCAGCCCTACCACTACCGCGACCGGGCGATCTTCCCGGACAACGCCGAAGTCCGGGTACCACGTCTACGTCGTGGCGGACCCGGCCGGGTTGCCCGGCGAGCTCGCCGACGTGGCACCCGCACTGGGACAGCCGGGTGGCGGGCGCCAGTTCACCCTGCCCGAGACCGCGAGCGTCGAGCAGCTGCTCGCCAGTGGCGCGATCCGGGAGGTGCACGTCGCCCCGCCAGGCAACCCGATCCTGCCCGCGGACTTCGGCGACACCCACGGCACGCCGACACCGGACGCCCTCGCGCACACGCCGGACAGTCCGGCCGACCCGGGCACGCCCTCCGACACCGACTCGGGCACGCCCGGCGACGGCGACCGGATGCCGAACCTGGACGCCGTTCCCGAAGGGCTGCGGCCGCTGGCCGAGTCCAGCGGGTTCGCCACCCCGGCGGGCGGGGCGCTGTTCGACCCGTCGGACGTGCGCACCAGGAACGCGGCGAACGCGGTCGCGCCGATCCCCGGTCACTTCGTGCTCGACGTGCACAGCGACGGCAGGAGCGCCCACGTCGGCGGGCAGCAGCTACAAGGTGCCGACCTGGCCGCGCTCGCAAGAGGGCTCGGCTGGAACGGCACAGACCCGATCGTGCTCGTCGGGTGCGAGGCGGGACGGCACCCGGACGGCCTCGCCGCCGACCTGGCGCGCAACTCGGGAGCCACGGTCATCGCGCCCACCGAGCGGGCCTGGTCCGGCGAGGGCAACACCACGCCGTACTCGTCCAGCCCCGACTACGTCGACGCGGACGGACGCACGTACCCGAGGATCCCGCCGGACGGTGGCTGGAACGCCTTCTCCCCCACCGGGGACATGACTCCGACGGGGTCTGGCGGGCTGCCCGTCGGCTCCACTTCGGACAGCGTCACCCCGCAGGTCTCGCCGGGCGCACCGGCGGACCCGTCGCGCGGGCTGATCCAGTCGGATTTCACCCCGCCCAGGGTGGGCAACCCGAACAACCCGATCCCCATCCCGGTAGACAACCAGGGCGCGGCGAACCCGGCCACGCAGGGCAACCCGTTGCGACCGTTGGCGTCGGACGAGCGGTTGATCGGCAGGCCGGGCCTCAACCCGAACACCGCGTACCGAGTGGACGGTCGAGGCACGTACTTCACCGATAACCGTGGCGTGATCACACACGCCGACCTGGAGTCGCCGAACACCCGCGACGGCAGCAACCCCGACGTGGAGCGCCCGGCACCACTCACCACCTACCGGGTGGACGTCGACGGGGCCATCCACCAGTACGCCACCGACGACCAGGGATTCCCACCGCGGTACCAGGAGTGGTCCGAGCCCTACACCGTCAACCCGAACAACCCGGTGCAGGTGCCTGCCCCCGGCGCGCAACCGGGCGACCCACTCGGGCCGCTCGCGCACCGGGAGGCCTTCAGCGATCGCACGAACCTGCCGCCCAACACCAAGTTCGAGGTACCGGGTCGCGGCACGTTCTACACCGGACCGCCGGACGCCAACGGCTTCAGCCGGGTGGTGGCGGTCGAGGCACCCTCGAGTCCTGGCGGCCCGAGGGACAACGCCAACCCGGACCTCAACAACTTCAACCAGAACGCCCAGTACGTCCTCGACGGCAACTACGTGATCGCGACCAACGACCACGGCCACCCAGGGGAGTCGACCGATGAGCGCGTCTACGGCCCCAGCCGAAGGAACACCCGCAGCGAATGGTCACAGGGCATCGTCGGCGATGTGGGCGGCCCCAGCTACGACGGTGGCCACATCAAGCCGAACCAGGTGACCCGGCCCACCCCGGACGCCGTCGGCCAGTTCCCGCAGCTCACCACCCAGAACCAGGGCAAGGGCACGCCGGACAACCGACAGACCTGGTACGGCGCGGACATGCAGGCCGCGAGAGATCAACGGGCTGGCACTAGGGTTGCCTGGCACGACTTCCAAGCTGACGGCGGCCCGGTCCCGTACCAGGTGCACTCACGCTTCGTGATGGTCGCCCCCGACGGATCCCCGCGAATCAGGCTCAGGAGATTTGACAATGTCTAATGCGGACGACGCGGCGATCATTGCCGAGAAGGCGCGTCGGTACGACGAGCTGATCCAGCAGATCGGGAACGCGCTGCTGGAGGCCGCACCGCAGGGGTGGGTCAGGCTCGACCTGATCGCGACGTTGGCATCCAGCGTGCAGGACTTCGGTCTGGTGGTGTTGCTCGGCGACGGAACCGCGGCACAGGTGGACCCCCCGGCCGAGGCAGCTGACGCGCTCATCGCGGTGCGCGAGCTGATGTACCTGCCCGAGCGGGGCACGTGGTTCTCCGCGCGGTTCATCATGAACCCACCCACCGAGTACCACGTGTACTACAACTTCCAGCACGATCCGGTCTGGGACCCACCGGTGCCCGGCGAGGTGTTCCGCAAGGACCTGGAGCGCTTCCCCAGGCCGGAGGAGGAGATCCCGAACTGGTTGCGCCGCAAGCTCGGCATGCCTGGCCTCCCGCCGAACACCGAACCTGCTGGCGTCGGCTCGATGAAGTACCTGGAGAGGAACGTCGCCGACCTGCTGCTGATGCACGCGCCCACGGACTGGACCCAGATCCGGGTCGGATACCGCGCCGCGGGCTCCTTCGTGGAAATGCGTGGCATGGTGATCGGTCTGGACGGGCAGCTTCGGCCGTGGGACCCGCCCGCGGCGGCGGCCGAGGAGTGGGCCTCGATGCGAGCCAGGATGATCGCCCCTGGCAGGGGCACGGGCCCGTGGTCGGGCACACAGATGATCATCGAGTACCCGATCCGCACCTCCGCGAGGTACATCACGGAGGATCCCGGCTGGAAGACCACGCCGCCGGCACCCGCCGTGCTGGACGACCTGCGGCGCTTCCCCCGCGCACCGGAATTCGTGCCGGAGTGGATGCGGGCGATCGTGCCGGACGTCGAGCAGGTGCTGGCCGCCCGTGCGCGGTTCCGCGAGGCACGGGTGTTCGACCGCCGCGAGGCGAACGGCCGCCCCGTGGTCGACCGCCCGCCGGTACCCGCCAACGAGGTCGCGGGCGTGCTGCGTTACCTCAACGAGGCCCACCTCGTACTGGGCGGCCGAGGACACGACACCGACCTGTTCGTGCCCGACAGCGCGCCGGACGTCCCCGCGGGCTTCCACACCGACGGCACGTGGCTGTGGCCCGCGTCGATCCCGCACTACCTGGCCAAGCACGGTGTGCCGCCGGAGCCCGAGCTGGTCGCCCACATCCGGGCGGCGAACTTCACCCCACCGCCGGTCGACTCGGCGACCGCGGCGCTGGCACACACCGCGCTCACCGGCGAGGTGTCCGCCGAACCGGCGCCGGCCGAGCTGTCCGACGGCGACCGCAAACAGCTGGCGCAGATCGCCTTGGCGCTGTCGGAGGCCGGGATCAACCCGAGGGCGTACAGCCTCGACGGACCCGTGGACGAGAGCTGGTGCCTCGAGCGCGCCGGCGACGAGTGGCAGGTGGCGCAGTACGAACGCGGGCTGAGTTTCGCCGCGCGCAGCTTCCCCACGCTGTTCGAAGCCGGGGCATACCTGCTCGGCACGCTGACGATCCTGCCCGCTCGCCTGCGCGCGGGCGGTGCCGACACCAACACCGTCGCCGCCCTCAACGACTGGCCGATCCAGCCTCTGCCCGGCGAGCCTCCGCTGACCCTGTTGACGCACAAGCGGATGGTGACGCTGATGGCGGGCCGGGAGGTCCTCCGGCACGGCGGCCCCGGCGGGAACCTGGTGTTCACTCCGAACACCGAGTTCCCGGAGATGTCGTTGCGCGCGGAGCGGGAAGCCGAAGGATCACGCCGCTACCGGGTGACTCGCGACCTGCGCGTGCTGGCCGGGACGACGGTGCCCTGGCACGGCCGGCCCGGCGGGGGTCGCGGCTACCTGTTGCCCCGCTCGGTCGGCGAGCACCTCGCCGATGGCAGCCTCGCCGACATCACCGGCGGGGAGTGAGCTGCTCTCCAGACGTGCGTGAGATCGACGCTCAGCGCGGGGCGGCCCGGTGGCCCGCCCCGGTGTCGGCGATCTCGCGCACGACCGAGGATCTAGGTGCGCGGCAGCCGGCGGGTGTCAGGTAGCGCTGCCCCGGTTCACCGATGAAGACGGGGTGCTCGGCGCCGTGGCTTGAGTGAGCAAGGTCAGCGTGGTGTGTGACGGCGAGCCGTGTGGCGCGGTGGCGACCACGATGCTCGGCCCCGTTCCGGTGCTCAGGGTCTGCTGAGTGACGGTCAGCGGACCGACCAGAGGGTGTCTCATCTCGTAGTCGGCCGTGGCACAGGGTTTGACGCGGTGGTCGGCCCACATCGAGGCGAACTCGGTGCTCTTCGCGCTCAGCCGTCCCACCAGTTCGTGCAGCGCGGCATCGTCTGGATGCTGCCCTGTCATCAGGCGCAGGTTTCCCACCACCGCCTTGGCCTTGCTCGGCCAGTCCGCGTACAGCTCACGGGTGTGCGGGTCGAGGAACACCAGCTGCGCCATGTTCGGGCGTTGTGCCACCTCCACCGCGCCGAAGTCCAGGTGTCCCGCGAACAACGCGTGTCCGAGCCTGTTCCAGGCCAGCACGTCGGTGCGGCGGCCGAGCACGACCGCGGGAACAGCGGCCAGCGCGTCGAGCAACTGACCGGTCGCCTCGGTGAGGTGCTCGGGCGCCGGCCGGCGGGCTCGGCGGGCCTGTTTCGCCGGCCTTGCCAGGTCGTGCAGGTGCCGGCGTTCGGCTTCGTCGAGTTGCAGGGCGGTGGCGAGCGCGTCCAGCACCTCGGGTGAGGCGCTGGACGAGTGTCCTTGTTCGAGCCTCGTGTAGTAGGAGGTGCTCACACCGGCCAGGCGCGCCAGTTCGTCGCGTCGCAGACCCGGCACACGCCGCTGCTCTCCGTAGGTCGGCACGCCGATGACCTCCGGACGAAGCTGCGAGCGCCGCGTCCTGAGGAAGTCGCCCAGCCCTGCGGTTGCGCTCATGGATCCGAGTATGTCCTGGCTCTGAGCGCGTTACCTGCCCCAGCCAGGGATACGCAGCGCTGGGAGTGGCACGCACTCCGAACTACCGATGAACTCGGTGTAGCCGACACACCGAACAAAGGAATTCCATGAGCACCACCAACGAACTGCACGATCGCGTCGAGACGATCGACCCGTCCGATTTCACTTTCGCGCGTCGTGCGTGGATCGATGCCACACCTGCCGACCTCTACCGCCTCGTCAGCGATGTGTCCTCGATCAGCCGCTGGAGCCCCAACTCGAGCGACGTGTCCTTTGACGAGGGCTCCGGTCCCGAGATCGGGGCGTGGTTCAGCGGCCGCAACCGCAGAGGCGGCAAAGAGTGGACGACCCGCTCGCAGGTGGTGAAAGCCGAACCAGGTGCCGCTTTCGCCTTCGTGGTCGGCGGAGCCGAGGACGGCATCGTCGAGTGGACCTGGACGCTCCACGCCCGCGGCGGCGGATCCGTGGCGGAGCAGTCGTGGCGGCTGCTCCGCCTGGACCCCGTCCTCGGACACACTCGCGCGGAGCTCAACGCACTGCGCGACTACATGGCGGCCAGCGCCGAGACCACGCTCGCCTCCCTCGCCGAATGGGTCACGACCAACCGGCTGAAGTGATCCGGGTTTCTCGGTGAGCTCCACCAGAGCAGCCTCGACGCCAACGCCGTGGGCCTTCCCGTCCGGGTAGGCCCACGGCGTTGCCCCGGGTGTGGTTATCCGGTGCAGCTGGGCACGGCGGGGACGCTGCCGACGCAGTTGTTCGTCAGGTTGCCGCTGATCGGTGAGTTGTTGTTGGTCATGGTGCCGCCCTGGCGGTAGACGCCGCCCGAGGTCAGCACGGCGACGTTGGTCGTCACGGCGGTCTGAGTCATGGTGGTCGCGGTCGAACTGACTGCCGAGATCCCGCCCCCGAGCGATCCGGTGTTGCGGCCGACGAGCATCGGGCTGCCGGTGACGCCGGTGGTTGTCAGTGTGCCGCGCAGGCCGTTGTAGATTCCGCCGCCGTTCAGCAGCGCGATGTTGTCGGTCACCGGGCTCCTGGTGAACGTGGCGGCGGGCGCGGTGCCCTGGGGAGTGTCGGCGTTGGCCAGGCCGCCGCCGTTGAGCGTTGCCAGGTTTCCGCTCAGACTGCTGTTGGTCAGCGTTACCGCGCCTCGGTTGAGAATGCCGCCTCCGTCACCGACCGCGCTGCCGCTGGTGACCGCGACCGCGGTGCTGAGGGTGAGGTTGCCGGTGGAGCTGACCTCGAAGATGCGGAACAGCAGCAGCGACGTGCGGGTGATGGTCGCCGGGCCGATCAGTTCCATCTGTGTGGTGATCACCGGCAACCCGGTGGTGAGGCCACTGTGGGGGGTGGTGAGGCTGTAGGTGCAGCCGCCGGCCAGGACGAGGGTGTCCGCGGCAACAGTGGAGTTGGCCAGATTCACCGCGGCGACGAGAGCGTTCTCACTGCACGCCACGGGGATGGAGACGGCCTGCGCCGAGGGGGCGGCGATGGCCATGCCCCCAACCACGACGGTGGCCCCGAGCAGGGCGCGAACGGTCGTGCGGAATTTTTGCATGACGCCTTCTGTTCTGAAACATAATTGTGCACAAAAAAGACCTCGGTTCGCGTCTTTCCGCGTTACCGAGGTCCTGAGCAACAACACGCACCCTACTCCAAACTGAATAGGATGCACACCGCAGACCCCGAATGGACTATTGCCGGGATACGGCGCGCCCATATTTTCAGAAATCTACGTGCGGCCATTCGAAGAAGCTATCCAGGAGACAGCGCGACGATAATGTGAGGATCTGTCATCAACTCGACGTTATGCCGTGACGGCTGAATGGGCACAGATGACGACCCGATCGAGTGACGGCCGCCGACCCGGCTTGCGCACGGACCGCGCTGCTCCCTGGCCTTCGGCCCCTCAGCCCTCCGCCCGCCTGGACCCCGCGGTCGCCACGGCTCCCCGAGGAGAATCCCGTGAGCACCGTCCGTCCGCCCTGGGCGCCTGTGGTCGCCCAAAATGTCCCCCGCCAGTCGAACCGGCGCCCCGTAACCGTGCGGTTCACCGTCACAGGACAACTTGTCCGGCGAGGGTCCATCGTGATCGCCGTACTCGGCGAGGTCGATCTGCACAGTGGGCCGTTACTGCACACTCGTCTCCAGGAGCACATCCGCAGGGCGGGTCCGGATCTCATCGTCGATCTCACCGCGGTGAGCTTCCTCGGTATCGCCGGCCTGGCCACCTTGATGGCCGCGTGGGAGGCGACCGTGACCGCCGAGGTCGAGTTCATCGTGGTGGCACGCACCCGCGCGGTCCTTCGGCCGCTGAGGCTCACCGGCTTGGACCGCAAGTTCGACGTGGTCCCCGAGCTGGGATAACAAAACGCGCTGGTCAGCGGAGAAGCGCGTACTGTTTCAGGAAAGTGCCCTGGACCCCGGCATGGCCGCATCCGACCGAGGGGCGCTCCCGTGACGCACATCGATCAGCTTTCCGCCGACGCGCCGGTCGCGGGGATCGCGGAGCCTCATCGGAGCACGGTCGCTTCCATTCAGCGTGCTGTCGGGCTGGGCCTGTTCAGCGTGGCCGAGGCCGAACTGATGATCGACCGGATCCGCGCGCTCGCGACCACGCACACAGCGTGAGTCCTTCCGGTCAGTCCTGATAGGACAGACACGTGACTGCTGTGTCTGCGAACTTCTGGCAAGGACGCTTTCCGATCAAGGAGATGTCGCCATGACGCCCGTTCTCCAACGTGTGTCGACTGATCGACCCGCACGCGCAGCTGCCGTCCAGCCAGACGTGGAAGTTGCGAGCGTGACCGTGTGCGCGGCCCCGCCTGGTGTTGTCGTGCTCGCGGTGCGCGGCGAGGTCGACTCGTGCACAAGCTCGCGACTGCGTGACCGTCTCCTCGAGCACTTGCGGCCCACCTGCCGGCAACTGGTCGTCGACCTCACCGAAGTCAGTTTCTTCGCTGCAGCCGGTCTCACCGTCCTGCTCACTGTCCGGGAAGCGGCGATGGCAACGGGCGTCAGGCTGTTTCTGGTAGCGGACACACGCGTGGTGCTGCGGCCTCTGATGATCACAGAGTTGGACGACGTGTTCGACGTCTGTCCCGACATCGAACACGTCCAGCTGCGCCTCGGTGCCGTCGCCGAACAGATCATCAGTGCATCGCTTGGTGATCCCGGCGTCCTGCCAGTGCCACGAGCGGAGCCCGGTACGCCCTGCCTGGCATGACCAGCAGCATCGTCAACAACGTCGTCTACCTGAACGGGCGACATGCCGCGTCTTCGTAGTGCTGCGCCCGGCCGACTACCGCGATGACACCGAACGGGTCGAGTTCGGTGAGCTGCATCTGTTCGTGGGCCCCAATTTCGTGCTCACGGTGCGGCATGGCGACACACCGGATCTGACCGGCGTGCGGCGCCGGCTGGAGGCACGGCCCCATCTGCTGCGGCTGGGCTCCGAGGCGGTGCTGTCCCCTGAGCTGATGGAGTTCCAACGCGCCACCCGCATGCTCCTCGACAGCCTCTCGGCCGGCTTCCGGCGCGCGAAGTTCTCTCGGCACCACCGAACTTGCCCCGGTGGACTGTGCCGCGCCTCTGTGTCAGCGGGCCCGAGGCTTGTTGATCCTCGTCAGTTCGGCGACCTCAGGTGACCGCGCGATCACCTGGTCCGCGATGTCCGACAGCAGTTGGTTGCTGTTGCGGGCGTAGGTCCGCATCAGGGAGAACGCGTCCGCGACATCCATCTCGAGGCGTTCGGCCAGGATGCCTTTCGCCTGTTCGATGATGATGCGGCTGTTGAGCGCGTTCTGCAGCTGTTCGGCGACCATCTCGCTGTGCCGGAGCGCTCGAACCTGGAGGATGCTGATGGTCGCGACGTTGGCGAAGGACTGGGCCAGCTCGACCGCGTCCTCCGGGATGGCGCCGGGCGAGGTCCGGAACAGGTTCAGCGCGCCGACGACCTGCTCGCGCAATCGCATCGGCACCGCGTGCACGGCGGAGAATCCCAGTTCGCGCGCCGCGACCGTGAACCGGGGCCAGCGTTGCGGCTCCTGGTCCAGGTCGGCGCACTCCACCGGCCGCCCGCTGTGGAAGCAGTCCAGGCAGGGGCCCTCCTCGTCCTGCAGCTGGAACAGCTCCAGCATCCGGGCCTGCTCGGTGGACGCGGCCACCAGGTTCAGCGCACCCCGCTGGTCCGCGAGCAGGATTCCGACCGCGTCGACCTCCAGCAGCTCGACACAGCGTTCGGTCAGCGTGTGCAGGAAGTCGATGGCGTCGAACCGCAGCACAAGCGTGTCCGCAAGCTCGACGAAGGTCTGAGTGATCCGCCGGTCCAACACGTGACTCACCTCTGTTTCTCATGGTTGGTATCCGGGGTGAATCTCAGTCTGCGCGCAACCACCTCGGTCGCCACCTCCGACAGACGAAGGCCGGTGAGATACGCATGGCCGCGCAACCTCAGGAACGCCTCACCGAGGTCGGTGTCCAGCTGCACCGACACCATGCCGGTGGCCTGGTGCACCACGCCCCACCTGCGCTCCGGCCCGGTACCCCACAGATCGCCGCCGTCCAGCGTCGCCGGGGTCGCGGGACGGCCGAGCAACAGCGTCGTCGCCGTGTCCGCGAACAACAACGCGTCCGCGAGCTCGTCCGGTGACAACGGACCGTCGACGTCCCGGCAGATCTCCAGTGCGCCCAACGCGATCGCACCCAGCGTCAAAGGGATGACGAACACCGCCGCCACCCCTGCCGCAGCCGCGGCCGGAGCGAGCATGGGCCAGCGCTGCGCGCTCCACCCGTCCGCCAGGTCGGGCACGAACACCGGCTGGTTGCGCCGCACAGCCTCCAAGGTGGGGCCCTCGCCCATCGTCACCTGCAGCTCGGCCATCTCGTCACCAGCGGTTCCGACGGCCTCGAGCGGCTGGTCGGCACCGACCAGGTAGACCGCGACGCCGATGGCGTCCAGGCCGATCCGGCAGGCGAGACAGACATGACGGATGTTGACCGGCTCCTGCTCGGCCCTGGCGATCTCGTTGACCACCACGAGGATGTCGAGATGCCGATTCGTGCCCACGCCGGTCACTCCTCGCCAAATATGATCTCCGTGAACCATAGCCCTTCTCACACCGGCCGCCGTCGTCGGTTGACGAACCGCAGGGCTCGTCTGCGAACACCGCCACCGAACGGGGCAGCGGCAAACGGGTGAAACCGAGAGGCACGATGATGTCTGCTCTGAAGACTCGACGCTCATCCATGCCGACGTGGCCGAGTCGCTCGCGATGCTCCGCATGCACCACCGTCACTGTCCACAACGGATGATCGACGGCGGCTTGGGTCGAACAGGTAGCAGGCGTCCTCATCCATCACAGCCGCCGACCCCGGCACCGCGCAGGGCGTGACGTCCCTGCCGGGTCGGGACCAATGCCTGCGTCCGTCCCGGAGAGCACTGCGAACACTCGGGGTACGACACCACACGAGAGGACACCCGTTCGACACAACCCCTGGGGGTTCGGACGACATCACATCTCAGCCGCCAGGCTTTCCTCGCGGCGACAGGGCGCCGCGACACCACCGATCGCGTTCCTCCCGGCCGCGAGCGACCGGGGTTCCTGCGATTTGCCAGCTGAACAGGTGCAGCGGGAACTGCGGGTGTTGAGCGCCAACATCGCTGCCTATCCCGCACCGCACAACATCTGATCTGCGAGAACCCCTTGGTCGTATCGCTGCCGAGGCGTTCGGCGTAGGTTCGCGGTGTGGCCGGGAAGCCTCCCGGCCCGATTGGGTGTTGTCTCGTTGGCCCGGACCCCGCTGGCGCGCGCAAACGTCGACGGGACGTGAACGCCATGCCGCACACCTTCGCCACTGCGGGAGCGGGCGACCCGCCCCCGGACGACTTCCGGTTGCCATTCGCCGATCTGCCCCGCCTGGAGCTGGAAAAGCTGCTCGGCGAGGTGTCGGCGCGGGCGCAGGACGTGCTCGTGACTCAGGGCCGGCTGCGGCACCTGCTGCACGCCCACGCGGTCGTCGCCAGCGAACTGAGCCTGCAAGTGGTGTTGCAGCACATCGTGACCGCGGCGCGTGAGCTGGTCGAAGCTCGTTACGCCGCCCTGGGCGTGATCGGCGAGCACGGCGTGCTCGCCGAGTTCGTCCACGTCGGCATGGACTCCGACGCGGTCGAGCGGATCGGAGAACTCCCGCACGGCCGCGGGATCCTCGGCCTGCTGGTCACTCATCCGGTCCCGGTGCGGCTGGCGGACCTGACCACGCATCCGGCCGCCGCCGGATTCCCGCCGCATCATCCGGACATGGACAGCTTCCTCGGTGTGCCGATCCGGATCCGTGGCCGCGTCTTCGGCAACCTCTATCTCGCCGGCAGTGCGAACGGGCAGTTCAGCGCCGAGGACGAGCAGCTCGCGGTCGCGCTGGCCGCGACCGCGGGCGTCGCGATCGACAACGCCCGGCTCTACCAGGAGTCCGAGCAACGCCATCGATGGCTGACCGCCTCCGCCGAGGTGGCCCGGCAACTGTTCGCCAAGCAGGACGAGCATCCACTCGACCTGGTTCTCAAGGTGGCACAGCAGGCCGCGGACGCCGACTTCGCGGTCCTGGCGCTGGTCACCGCCCAGACGCAGCTGCAGATCCGGGCGACCAGCGGTGTGCTGACCGACCAGATGCTCGCGGGCATGGACACCAGTGCGGCCGAGCAGGTCGCCCGTTCCGGCGCGCCCGTGCTGGTCGCGACGCCCGAAGCCGCTGAGGCTGTCGATGCGCCGGCCCGGATCGGGTCGGTCATCGTGGTGCCGTTGCCGGCAGGCGAGGAGATCATGGGGACACTCAGCGTGGGCAGGCTTACCGGACGACAGTCGTTCACCGACGCGGATCTGAACCACCTCGCGGGCTTCGGCGGCCACGCGGCGGTGGCGATGGAACTCGACCGAGTCCACGCCGATCAGCAGGTTCAGCGCACCAGCGATGACCACGATCGGATAGGCCTCGCCCTCAACAACCACGTGATCCAGCGGCTCTTCGCGGTCAGTCTCGGGCTGCAAGGGCTCCTCGCGGCGAACAAGGACCCCGCGTTCCAGAGTCGCATCAACGGCTACATCGACGTTCTCGACACCACGATCAGCCACATCCGCGCCGACGTCTACAACGTCGATGTCACTCCCGGCCATCACACCCGCAGCCTGCAAAACCAGGTCCTCACCGCAGTCGACGACCACACGACCACAGCCGGCTTCCCGGCGACAGTCACCTTCAAAGGCCACCTCGGCCGCGCCATCCCCAGCGCGCTCGCCGATGACGTGGTCGCCGCGGTACGGAACGCGCTCACGACCATCGCCGGCCACACCGACACCACCCGCGCCGAACTCCGTGTCGACATAACCGGCGACCTGATCGCCGTTGAATGCATCGACGGCGACACCCAAAGCAGCTCCTGGACCGCCCGCATCCCTCCGACGGCCGGCTCGTACCGGGTCAGTCCGCTGTGTGGACGGCAAGCTCGCCGATGAACTCGACATCGGCCACGCCTGCCACGGCACGCGCGAGCACTTCCGCCACATGCCGCTCGGACCTGTCGCCCATCTTGTCCTCGATGGACACCTTCCCGCCGCTGACGTCGACCCCCCACCGGAGGGCACCGCCGACCATGTCCAGACGGTGGCGGATCTCCGCCTCGATGATCCAGTCCGCACGGCTGATCGAGCGGAGCATGTCGCGGCGGGTGACGATGCCGGCGAGACGCCGCTCGTGCACCACCAGCACGCTGCGCACACCGTGCTCGATCATCAGGTCCGCGACCTCGGCCAGGTCCGTGTTCGGCGTGACGATCACCGGCTGCTTCCGCATGACCTGTCCCACCGCCTCGGCAGGTACCTGCCTGGCCGCGGCCGGTGCGCCGTGCACGAGCCACCTCGGGTCCTGCGGCAGCCGGTCGTGCAGCAGCTCGGCCTCGCCGACGATGCCGACCAACTCGCCCGAGTCGTCGACCACCGGCAGCGCGGTGAAACCGCGTTCGGCGAGCAGCCCGGCGGCTTCCCGCGCCGGCGTGTCCGGGTTCACCGCGAGGACGTTCGTCGTCATCACATCTCGAGTTCTCATCAACATCCTCAGTTCGTCGTCGTCGCGAACGTCAACTCTCACGCGCACACCTGGGCACCGTCAGTACCTGGCGGCCCTGCACCGCTGGGTACAAGTGCCCTGTCTACGGCGAACCGGCAGCTAGATCGTGGTGGTATGGCTGAGATTCTCGTCGCCTACGCGACCAAGTCGGGTTCGACCAAGGAGATCGCCGAGGCGATCGCCGAGCGGCTCCGCTCGGCCTCACACGAGGTGACCGTGCAGGACGCGGCACAGGTCCGCTCTGTCGATCCCTACCAGGCGGTCGTGGTGGGTAGTGCGCTCTTCGCCGGACGATGGCACCGGGACGCGGTGAAACTGCTGAAACACAATGTGGATCTGCTTGCCGGGAGACCGGTCTGGCTCTTCCAGAGCGGTCCACTCGACGCCGAGCCGGGTCCTCGGCCGGTCCCACGCTTCATGAGGGAGATCGCCGCTCGCATCGGTGCCGATGAGCCCATGACGTTCGGCGGCAGGCTCACGCCCGAGACCGCTGTCGGCTTCATCGCCAAGAAGATGGCGCGTGGTGACATGGCGGGTGACTTCCGGAACTGGGAAGAGATCGACCGCTGGGCCCACATGATCACGGAGAAGCTGGTCGCGGCGCGGTGACGCAGCAGGCACACCGAACAGAGGAGCGCGAGATGACGCACGCCGACCTGTCTCTCGTCGACGCGTACTGGCGGGCCGCGAACTACCTGGCTGCCGGGCAGATCTACCTGCTGGACAACGCATTGCTCACCGAGCCGTTGGCACCTGAGCACATCAAGCCGAGGCTGCTGGGACACTGGGGCACCACACCGGGGCTGAACTTCGTCTACGCGCACCTCAACCGAGTGATCCGCGAACGCGACGCCGATGTGCTGTTCGTGACCGGCCCCGGTCACGGTGGCCCCGCGCTGCTCGCGAACACCTGGCTGGAAGGCACGTACAGCGAGGTCACACCGGACGTGTCGCGCGACGCCGACGGCATGCACAGGCTGTTCCGGCAGTTCTCGTTCCCCGGCGGCGTACCCAGCCACGTCGCACCCGAGGTACCCGGCTCCATCCACGAGGGCGGCGAGCTCGGTTACTCGCTGGCGCACGCGTTCGGCGCGGCGCTGGACAACCCCGGCCTCGTCGTGGCCTGTGTGATCGGTGACGGTGAGGCGGAGACCGGGCCGCTCGCAGCGAGCTGGCACGGGAACAAGTTCCTCAACCCCGTGCGCGACGGCGCGGTGCTGCCCATCCTGCACCTCAACGGCTACAAGATCGCCAACCCCAGCCTGCTGGCCCGCATTCCGCACGACGAGCTCGACTCGTTGCTGCGCGGCTATGGCTACAAACCATCCTATGTGGAGGGTCATGACCCGGCGATCATGCATGCTCGCATGGCCGAGGTGCTCGACGAGGTCTTCGACGAGATCCACCGGATTCAGACCGGCTCGGACGTCGAACGGCCGCGGTGGCCGATGATCGTGCTGCGCAGCCCGAAGGGGTGGACCGGGCCGGCCGAGGTGGACGGCGTGCCGGTGGAGAACACGTGGCGGGCACACCAGGTTCCCCTCGCGGGCGTGCGGGACAACCCCGCACACCTCAGGCAGCTGGAAACGTGGTTGCGCAGCTACCGGCCCGAGGAACTGTTCGACGCCAACGGCCGCCCTCGGCCGGTACTCGACGCCTTGGTGCCACGCGGAAACCACCGCATGGGCGCGACCCCGCACGCGAATGGCGGCCTGCTGCTGCGCGACCTGCGCATGCCAGGCATCCGCGCGCACGCTGTCGAGGTGGTCAAGCCCGGCACCACGCACTCCGAGCCGACGAGGGCGCTCGGCCGGATGCTCCGTGACGTGATGACGCTCAACGCCGAGGCCCGGAACTTCCGCGTCTTCGGGCCGGACGAGACGGCGTCGAACCGGCTCGACGCCGTGTTCGAGGTGACGGCAAAGCAGTGGCAGGCCGAGACATCGCCCGTCGACCAGCATCTTGAGCACGACGGCCGCGTCATCGAGGTGCTGTCCGAGCACCTGTGCCAGGGCTTCCTGGAGGGCTACCTGCTGACCGGGCGGCACGGGCTTTTCAACTGCTACGAGGCGTTCATCCACATCGTCGACTCGATGTTCAACCAGCACGCGAAATGGCTGAAGACACACCGCAAGCTCGGTTGGCGCAGACCGGTCGCGTCGCTGAACTACCTGCTCAGCTCGCACGTCTGGCGGCAGGACAACAACGGATTCTCCCACCAGGACCCCGGCTTCATCGACCACGTGATGAACAAGAAGGCCGAGGTCGTCCGCGTCTACCTGCCACCGGACACGAACACGCTGCTCTCGATCGCGGACCATTGCCTGCGCAGCCGCGACTACGTCAACGTCATCGTGGCGGGCAAGAACGAGACGCCGGACTGGCTTGGCCCCGAGGACGCGGCGCTGCACTGCGCACGAGGTGCGGGCATCTGGGAGTGGGCGAGCAACGACGAGGACGAGCCGGATGTCGTGCTCGCCTGCGCCGGCGACGCCCCGACGGTGGAGGTGCTCGCGGCGACTCGTCTGCTGCGCGAACACCTGCCGTCGTTGCGAGTGCGGGTGGTGAACGTCGTGGACCTGATGCGGTTGCAGCCGGACACCGAGCATCCGCACGGCATGCCGGACCGCGAGTTCGACGCGTTGTTCACCGCGGACCAGCCGGTGATCTTCGCCTACCACGGCTACCCGTGGCTGATCCACCGGCTGACCTACCGCCGCACCAACCACCACAACTTCCACGTGCGCGGCTACAAGGAGGAAGGCACCACCACTACGCCGTTCGACATGCTGGTGCTCAACGACATGGACCGCTACCGGCTGGTGATCGACGTGATCGACCGCGTGCCCGGACTCGGCTCCAAGGCGGCCCGGCTGCGGCAGCTCATGCAGGACCAGCGCACCCGCCACCACGCCTGGATCCGCGAACACGGCGAGGATCTGCCCGAGATCCGCGAGTGGACCTGGGGCTGACCGCGAGATGACCGAAGGCCACGGCGGCGCTCGCCGTGGCCTTCCATGGTTCAGGCACCTTTCACGTGACGTTGCCGCCACTTCTCCAGCTCCACCAACACGTACGCCGCCGCGCTCAACGCCAGCACCACGAGCCAGGGCCGCCATCCGAGCGGAGCGGTGTGGAACAGCGAGTTCATGAACGGCGCGTACGTCAGCAGCAGCTGCAGCCCGACCGTCAGCGCCACTCCCGCCGGCAGCCACGGGTTGCGGCCCAGGCCCACCCGAGGCCAGAACCGGTCGAGCGAGCGGCAGTTGATCAGGTAGGCGATCTGCGCTCCGACGAACACGTTGACCGCGACCGTGCGCGCGACGTCGAGCGACGCACCGGCCGAGAGCTGCCAGCGGAACGCGCCGAACGAACACGCGAGCAGAATCGCCGAGACGAACACGATTCGGCCTACGAGCTTCTTCGTCAGCAGCGGCAACGACGGCGGCAACGGTGGCCGGCTCATCACGTCCGGCTCGCGCGGTTCGAACGCCAGGGTCAACCCGAGCGCGACGGCCGTGGTCATGTTGATCCACAGGATCTGCACCGGCAGGATCGGCAGTGCGGCGCCGAGCAGGATCGCCGTGAGGATCACCAGGCCCTCGGCCATGTTGGTGGGCAACGTCCAGATGATGAACTTGCGCAGGTTGTCGAAGACCGCGCGTCCTTCCTCGACGGCGGCACGGATCGAGGAGAAGTTGTCGTCGGCGAGCACCATGTCCGCGGCCTGCTTGGCGACTTCGGTGCCACCGCGGCCCATCGCCACCCCGATGTCCGCACGCCGCAACGCGGGCGCGTCGTTCACGCCGTCGCCGGTCATGGCCACGACATCGCCGCCTGACTGGAACTCCTTGACCAGCCGGAGTTTCTCCTCTGGCGCGACGCGGGCGTGCACCGAGGTGATGCCGAACTCCGCCGCGATGGACCGCGCGGTGGCCGGGTGGTCCCCGGTGATCATCTTGACCTCGATGCCCGCGGCCTGGCAGGCGCGCACGGCCTCGATCGCCTCGGGGCGG
Source organism: uncultured Actinomycetota bacterium (assembly GCA_963771775.1). GTDB lineage: Bacteria > Actinomycetota > Actinomycetes > Mycobacteriales > Pseudonocardiaceae > Lentzea. The sequence goes on along the minus strand of CAVYUS010000008.1, from coordinate 42,757 downwards.
GCCGGGTCGTGCATGGCGACGATCCCGAGCAGGACCACGTTGCCCTGCAAGCCTTCCTCGGACAGCTCGGCGCCCGCCGCGCGACCGATCGCCAGTACTCGCAGACCGGCGTGAGCGAGCTCCTCCGCCTCTGCGCAGTGGTCGAGCCCGGCGAGGTCCAGGATCCGTTCGACCGCGCCCTTCACGTACACCACGTCGTTCGCGTGCCGGGTCGCCATGAACAGTCGCTCGGAGCTGAACGGCAACACATCGACCCGTCCCGGCACGTCACCGACGTCGATCCCGGCCTTCCGCGCCACCACGACGAGCGCGGCCTCCGTCGGATCGCCGACCGGGAGCGAGCGTCCGTCCTCCTCGACGATCCGCGCGTCGTTGCACGCCAGCCCCGCGAGCAGGCACTCACGCAACGCCGGGTTCACCTCTGGAGTGAAGGTGCCGGTGGGCTCGTATCCGATGCCGGACACCTCATAGCGCGTGCTTCCGATGACGACGGTGTTGACCGTCATCGCGTTCGCGGTCAGCGTCCCCGTTTTGTCCGTGCAGATGACCGTGGTGCTGCCCAGCGTCTCCACCGCGGGCAACCGCCGGATGATCGCGTTGCGGCGCGCCATCCGCGCCACTCCGATCGCCAGCGTCACCGTGACCGCCGCGGGCAGGCCCTCCGGAATCGCGCCGACAGCGAGCGCCACGGCCGCGGTCATCATCTCGGCGAACGGCTCCCCGCGCAGCAGGCCGACCATGACGCTGAGCACCGCCAGCGCGAGGATCACCACGGTGAGCACCTGGCTGAACCGCGCGAGCTTGCGGGTCAACGGGGTCTGCACCGTGGTCGTGGTGCTCACCAGGTGATGAACCCGGCCGATCTCGGTGCCCGTGCCGGTGGCGACGACGATGCCGTGTCCACTGCCCGCGGTCACCAGCGTGCTGGAGTACGCCATGTTGGCGCGGTCGGCGAGCACGGTGTCCGCGGCCAACGCCTGTGGGTTCTTCGTGCTGGGCAACGACTCGCCGGTCAGCGCGGACTCGTCTACGCGCAGTTCCCTGGTCGACACCAGTCGCAGATCCGCACCGACCTGGTCACCCGCCTCCAGCGCGACCAGGTCGCCCGGCACGAGCTCCGCTGACGGGATCCGTGCGGTGAGGCCGTCGCGTACGACGGTGACCTCGGTGCGCACCAGCGCTGTCAAGGCGTCCAAGGCGCGTTCGGCGCGCGCCTCCTGGATGAACCCGATGATGGCGTTGACCACGACGACGCCGAACACCACGGAGGCGTCGACCACCTCACCGAGTGCCGCAGTGACCGTCGCGGCGACCAGCAGCACATAGATCAGCGGGTGGTGGAGTTGACCGAGCAGCCGCACCACCCAGTTCGGCCCGCGTGCCGCGGGCAGTTCGTTCGGGCCGTGTGCGTCGAGGCGTTCGCGCCACTGGGCGGCCGACAGCCCGGCGGCCTCGTCCGTCTCCTCGATCAGGACGACCTCGGCCACCGGAAGGCCGTGGTGGACGGCGCCTTCGCGGTCAGCTGTGGTGAGCGGCAAGGTCTGCCTCCATTTGCTCGGCCACCGCGCGCAGACGTGGATCGCCGTGGTGGTCGACCGGGATGACGACGATCGGGGCGTGTGCGTGCCGGACGCAGTGCATGCTGGTCGAGCCCAGCACGATCTGGCGCATCCGGTGGCCGGTGTGCGACGCGACGACCAGCATCGAGGCACCTTCCGACACCTGTTCCAGCACCTCCGCGGCGTCGCCTCGCCGGCTCTGCCGGACGATCACGGGTAGCTTCGCACGTCCCTTCGACGCGGCCAGCAAAGCCTTCTCGACCACTGCCTCCGACTCGGTCTGCGCCCGCTGTTCGGCCGTCTCCGTCCAGTCGGTCATGGCCTCGAAGTTCCAGGCGTTGACCACGTGCAACGGGCAACCACGCACGACTGCCTCGTCCAGCGCCCAGGCGAGCGCCTGGTCCGATGCCGGTGTTCCGTCGATGCCCACCACGATCGGGTCTGACTTCGTGCTCATGGCTCTCTCCCTTGATTTGCCCGCGGTCAGCTGGTCCTCAGCCGCCGCAGGAACGGGTCGGTGTGCTGCGCCGGGGCGACGCGCACCCGCGCGTCCACGACCAGGCATCCCGTTTCCGACAGCACCAACGGGTTGATGTCGAGTTCGACGATCTCGGGGAACGCGGTGGCGAGTTCGGCCACCCGCAACAGGACCTCGCGCACGGCCGCCTCGTCGACGTCCGCGAGGAGGTGACCCGAGGCGCGGAAGCCGTGCAGCAGGTCGTCGGCGTCCGCTGTGGACAGTGGGGCCAGCGCGGCCGCCCGGTCGTCGACCAGGTCGGTGTCCACGCCGCCGAGCCCGGCGACCACCAGTGGACCGAACTTCTCGTCGGTCACGACACCCACCAGCAGCTCGCGTCCCCTGGACGCCATGGGTTGCACGAACACTCCGCGCAGCCGGTCACCGAACCGTTCCTGGAACCCGCGGAACGCCTCCGCCACACCGTCGGTCACACCGAGCTCCACCCCGCCTGCCTTGCTCTTGTGCAGCAGGTCGTCGGCCACCGCCTTGAGCGCGACCGGGCAGTCGTAGGCGCGCTGTGCCGCTGCGGCAGTCTCCGCGGTCGTGGTGAGCGTTCCGCCCAGCACCGGCAGCCCGAACGCCTGCAGCAACGCGACGACCGCGTCCGGAGGCAGCCAGCCCTCGGGATGCCCGGCCACGATCCCCTTCGCCGTCGCCAGATCGATCCCGCCGAGCCGCGCGAACTCCCTCGGGCGCGCCAGCCACTCCGCGCGCTCCACCAACCGTGCCAGCACGGCCGCGGCACGAGCGGGTTCGGCGTAGCAGGGCACCTCGCCGGCGAGCTGTTCGGTCTGGCCGGTGCGTACCGCCAGCACCGGCTTGCCCTTGACGCACCGCACGCCGCCCGTGGGGTCGCCCAGTGCGGTCGGCACCGTCACCGTGATCACCGCTTCGACCGCGGGGTCGGCGCCGATGATGTCCAGGCACCGAGCAAAGATCTCCTCGTCGACGACCGCGGTCGTGTCGACCGGGTTGTGCACGCTGGCCGTCGTGGGTACGAGCTCTCTCAACGCCGCGCAGGTCTGCTCGGCGAGTGCGGCCATCTGCAGGCCTTCGCGCACGCAGGCGTCCGCGGCCAGCACGCCGAGCCCGCCCGCGTTGCTCAGCACCGCGACCGACCGTCCGCTGGGGAGCGGTTGCCAGCTCAACGCCATCACGACGTCGGTCAGCTCAGGCACGCTGTCGACCGCGATCACGCCCGCTTGGCGGAACAACGCGTCTCTGGTGACCGAAGGCGTCGCGGTGGAGGCGGTGTGCGAGGCCGCGGCACGTTGTCCCGCTTCGCTTGTGGCGGAACGGATGGCGAGCACCGGCTTGCGACCGGCGACCCGCCGTGCCAGCCGGGAGAACTTGCGGGGGTTGCCGAAGGACTCCAGGTACAGCACCACGATCCGGGTCTCCTGGTCGTGTTCCCACCACATCAGCAGGTCGTTGCTGCTGATGTCGAGCTTGTCGCCGGTGGAGACGAGGTTCGACAGTCCGAGGCCGAGTCGCCGCAGCTCCTCCTGCACGCCGATGGCGATGCCGCCGGACTGCGTGACCAGGCCGATGTCGCCCGCGAGCGTGCTGCCGGCCGCGAAGGTGGCGTTCATCCGCACCGCCGGTGAGCCGGCCGCGACGCCGAGACAGTTCGGGCCGACGAGGCGCATGCCATGTGCGCGAACGGGTTTCAGCAGTTCCTCGGCATCGACGCCCGACGAGATGACGACCAGTGCCCGCACACCCTGGGAACCGCACTCCTCGGCGACCGCGGGCACAGCCTTCGCCGGCACGCACAGCACCGCGAGCTCAGGTGCTTGCGGCAGCTCGCTCACCGAGGCGTAGCAGTCGACGCCGGCCACCGACGCCGCGTGCGGGTTGACCGCGTACAGCTCGCCGGTGAAGTTCCCCGTTGCCAGGTTGCGCAGCAGCGCGTGGCCTACCGAGCCGGGTGCGCGACCCGCACCGACCACCGCGACGGAGGCGGGCCGCAGCACGTGGGCCAGGCTCGCCACGTCGGCGACCGACTCCCGTTGCCCTATGGCGTCGAGGTAGTGGTCGGTGGGTTCCAGTCCGAGTTCGACGTGCATGACCTCGCCGTCGGGCACGATCATCGAGACGAGACCCATGTCGGTGAACACGCGCAGCATCCGGCCGTTGATGGTGAGCACCTCGGCCGTGAACGTGCGGACGCCGCGGCTGCGGGCCAGTGAGACCAGGTGTTCGAGCAGGAGGGTGCCGACGCCGTGGGTCTGCTCGGCGTGCGACACCACCAGCGCGACCTCCGCGAAGTTCGTCGCCCGCACCACCACGTAGCTCGCCGCGCCGAGCAGACGGCCGTCGCGGAACGCGCCCAGCACCACGTGCCGGGGCTCGTCGGGCGAGACCATCCGTTCGACGAAGTCGGCGAGCTGCCGCGGTGAGGTGCTGAAGAACCTCAGGTACTGGTCCTCGACCGGCAAGCCGCGATGCAGTTCGAGCAACGCCGACACGTCCTGCGGTCCCAGCTCGCGCACCGTGACGACCGAGCCGTCGGCAAGAAGCGCAACGGCGCTCACAGCAGCGGTCCCGGTGTCAGCGGCGCGGCGGCCGCCATCACGGGGTGTTCCTGCTCGGGCTTGGTTTCCCGGATCACGACGACCGGGCATGACGCGTGGTGCACGCAGTAGGAACTGACCGAACCGAGGATCGTCTCGACGATCGGCCCGTGGCCACGGTTTCCGACTACGAGCAGTTCCGCCCCAACGGATGCCTCGGTGAGCACGGTTCGCGGGTCGCCCTCGACGAGCACGCGGCGAACCTCGACACCTTCGATGCCCTCCACCGCCTCGTCCAGTACCGCCTGCTGGGTCGCCCGCAGGCCTTGCGGGGACAGCTGCACACCGACTTCGGCGGGCAACGGCCCGATCAGGAGGCCGAAGTCGGGGTGCCATGCGGAGACGACGTCGACCCGGCAGCCACGCCGCCGCGCATCCCCCACCGCCCAACGCAGTGCCTCCTGCGCGGCCGCTGATCCGTCCACGCCGACCACCACGGGCCGGGCTTTGTTCTCGCTCATGTACTTCAGCCTCGCGGTCGGCGACCCCGCCGGTGAGTGCCCGCGGTCCCGCCGCACTCGGGACCTTTGTCCTCGGGAACGTCCGCAGGACAGCGCAGTGCGGTTGGGCTCGACTCGGTCGTGACGTTGGCCCCTGCTGCCACCACGCCGACGCGCCCACGCTCATCACGAGTGATGGGAGCAGACATGAGGACACCCGTGATCCTGGTCGGCGTGGACGGTTCGCCGGAGTCGCACGCGGCATTGCAGTGGGCGCTTGAGGAAGCGACGCACCGGGACGCCAGGGTGGAGGCGATGCTGGCCTACCACCAGGAGCCGATGCTCGTGCCGGCTGTGCCGACAGGCCTCAACCCGTACGGCGAGATGCCCCGGCGGCACCCGGCGCGCGAGCTCCACGACGCCGTGCAGCGGGCGCGCTCGACGATGCTCGACGCTCCGGACGTCGCCGAGTGCGTTGTCGTGGGCGACGCGGCGGAGCACCTCGTCGATGCCTCGAAACACGCCGAACTGCTGGTGATCGGCACGCGGGGGCGCGGAGCCGTCCGCGAAGTCCTTTCCCACGGTGTCGCCGCGAACTGTCTGCGGCACGCCGAATGCCCGGTGGTGGTCATCCCGCCACACGCGCACTAATGCGGCATTCGCTCAGTCCTCGGGTCGCACGATCGCCAACGGGCACGGCGCGTTGTAGACCAGCGCCTGACTCGTCGAACCGAGCAACATGCCGGCGAACCCGCCGTGCCCGTGGCTACCCACCACCACGAGCTGCGCTTCAGCCCCGTACCGGATCAACGCCCGCACCGGCCGATCGCGCACGACCAGCGGGTCCACCCGCACGTCCGGGTACTTCTCCTGCCACCCGGCAAGCCGCTGCGCCAGCAACCTGCGCTCGTCGGCCTCCACCTCGGCCCAGTCCACGGTGAACCGCGAGGCGGTGTACGCGCTCTCCACCATGAAGTCGGTCCAGCACATCAACGCGGTCAGCTGAGCGCGACGCAGCGACGCCGTCTCGAAGGCGAACGCCAGTGCGGCCTCACTCGTCGGCGAACCGTCGACGCCGACGACCACCGGACCATCAGGCACGGCGGTGCCACGCACCACGATGACCGGGCTCTTTCCGTGCGCTGCCAACGCAAGTGCGGTGGAGCCGACCAGCATGCCGGTGACGGTGCCGAGGCCCTGGGAACCGACCACCACAAGCCTCGCGGCCTTCGACTCCTCGATCAGCAACGCGGTCGCGCCGCAGCACACGACCTCCGTCGTCACCTCGACGTCCGGCCCTGCCGCCCGGACTGCCGCGACCGCCTCTTCCAGCTTCTCCCGGCCCAGTTGCTCGATCGCCTCGCGGATGTCGGTGCCGGTGAGAATGACCGCGGGATAGCCACGGGTCGGCAGCAGGTAGGCGTGCACGAGCCGCAGCGGCACCTTGTGCCGCACGCACTCCTGCGCGGCCCAGCTGACAGCGGACAGCGCCGAAGCGGAGCCGTCGACGCCGACCACGATCGGGGCGGATGGGACTTTCATTTGTTGCCCTCCAGTCAGAAAACGAGCGCGCGAGCACCCTAAGCAGGCTGCCCGAAGTCCTGTCCGTTACTCGCGGAGCGGTTCGGCGTCCAGCCCGATGCGTCTGCAAGTACCACCAACTCTTGATCGAATCGCCGTCAACTACACCCAACCTGTTCCACATCCCGCAGCACCGGCACCAGGTGCCCGGGCCCGAAACGCCCCTGTTGGTAGTAGAAAAACGCCTGTTGATGTTGAGTTGGTGGTACTTGCTGACGCCGGCAGCAACGAGTCGCCTGAGGTTCCGGACAAGCCTTCTGGCCAGGTGCTTAGGAATGGGTACGGCCGGTCACCGCTGCCGTTGGTCCCGTGCTGACCGGGCCCTTTGCGCCGACGATCGCGAGCGCCTGAGGGAACCCGGCGAGGCCGTACCGTTCGATCAGGCCCGCGCGCCACTCGCGCCGGTGCACCAGGTGCACCACCGGACGGACCGCAACCCCGGCAACGCGACCCGCCAGCACCGCGGCCTGCAACGCCGCTCCGCCCCTGACGTGGTCGGGACGGCGGTCGTCGGTGGTGATCACCACCAGCTCGTGGTCGTTGAGGACGTGCAGTTCCGTGCCCGCCCATTGGTTCGCCTTGGCGAGGGAGCGGGCAAGGCCGGTGCCGGAGGCGTCCGGCAGCCGGATCGCCCCGTGCTGCTCGAGGTCCTGAGCACTCGGCGGCTCGCGACGGCCCGCGCGGACGACCGCGAGCAGTTCGGAGCTGGCCTGCTCGGACGGGAACACGACCCGCGGTTGCCATCCGGAGCGCCGCACGGCGAGCACGATGTGCTCCAGTGCGGCGCCGCACGACAGCAGCCGATCGAACCCCAGCGGGTCGTGCCCGAGCGGGTCGTGCCCGGACCTGTGTGGCACCTCGAACAGGCAGACCGACTGAGGATGCAGTTCCAGCACCCACGGCCGGCCCTCGCTGTAGAACGGCGCAGTGCGGGCCGCCTCGATGATTTCCGCTGCTTCTGACGGGTTCCAGGGCATGTTCCAACGATTCCGCTCCATGGCGTCGCCAGGACAGGGCAGAGCTGCTCACCGACGACGGGCACTTGGACCCTCCGCGAGGCCCGCTGCGGCACGGACCTGGACGTGGGACATTCGAGTGCGCGGGGTGCGCCAGGCTGCGCGGGATCATCGATTCCCGGTGACAGGGCCTTTGTGCCCTGTGTGCCGCCACGTCACCGGGAGATCGTGGCTGTGGGACGGTCGGGAAGAGGTGGTTGTGGTGGTGTCGCGGGTATTCCTGGTCGACGACCACGAGGTGGTCCGCGTCGGGATCAGGGAGCTGCTCAGCGCCTCACCGGACCTGGAGGTCGTCGGCGAGGCGGCCTCGGTCACCGAGGCCCTGACGATGGTGCCCGCCGTGGCACCCGACGTGGCCGTGCTCGACGTCCGGCTGCCCGACGGCAACGGCATCGAACTGTGCCGCGAGCTGATGTCCCGGCTGCCCGACCTCAAATGCCTGATGCTGACGTCCTTCACCGACGACGAGGCGTTGTTCGACGCGATCATGGCCGGCGCGTCCGGCTTCGTGCTCAAGCGCATCCTCGGCACGGACCTCACCACCGCGGTGAAGACCGTCGCAGCAGGACAGTCCCTCCTGGACGCTCGCTCGACCGCCGCGCTGCTCAACAGGATCCGCCGCGAACGCGCGCAGGGCGACCCGATCCGCATGCTCACCGAGCAGGAACGGACCGTGTTCGACTACATCGGCGAAGGCCTGACGAACCGGCAGATCGCGGAGAAGATGTACCTCGCCGAGAAGACCGTGAAGAACTACGTGTCCCACCTGCTCGCCAAGCTCGGCCTCGAACGCCGCACCCAGGCCGCCGTACTCGCCTCCCAGCTGCGCAAGCCCAGCCACGACAACGAAACGGGTTAGGCCGTGTCCTAGTCCAGCGGGACCTGCCACGTCACCCGCGTGCCACCACCCGGCTCGTCGGCGACGGTGAGCCCGCCGCCCAGCGAGGCCGCGCGCTCTTCCAGGTTCCGCAGTCCACTGCGCGCGACCTGAGGCGGCATGCCCACACCGTTGTCGACCATCGAGATGACCAGCGCGCCGCCCGCCTCGACGGTGAGCGTCAGCTCGGTCGCGCGGGCGTGCCGCAACGCGTTGCTGACGGTCTCCCGGACGACCGCTTGGGCGTGTTCCCCGATGTAGTCCGGCACCAGGTTGTCGATCGTGCCCGACATCCGCACCGCCGGCGTCAGCTCGGCGCCCTCGGTGAGCTCCGCGACGATGTCGAGCAGACGTCTGCGCAGACCGGTGTCGCCCAGGTCCGCCTGCAGGTCGAAGATGGACGTGCGGATCTCCAGCACGGTCTGGTCCAGCTGACTGACCGCCTTCTGCACTCTCCGGCGGGCTTCCGGGTGGGTCACCCAGGTCAGCGAGCCCTGCAAGCTCATCCCGGTCGCGAACAGCCGCTGGATCACGAGGTCGTGCAGGTCGTGGGCGATCCGGTCGCGGTCCTCCAGCACGTCGACGAGCCGCCGGGCGTTCTGGTTCTCGGCGAACTCGATCGCGACCACCGCCTGGTCGGCGAACGAGGCCAGCAGCGGCACCAGGTCCGCTCCGAACGCGGGAGCGTCCTTCTCCCGCACCGCGAGCAGCACGCCGGTCACGGTCGCACCCGCCCGCATGGGAAGCAACGCCGCCGCGCCCGCCTCCGGGAACATCGCGCCAAGCCTGCCGTCCTCGACCAGCGTCGGCGCACCGGACTCCAGTGCCTCGGTGAACACGGCGGCCTCCGCGGTGAACTCCCCCTCGACGGACATCTCGCCCGCCTCCGCCGCCCGCCGCAGCTTTCCGTCCCCTTCCACGAGCAGCACCACGGCCCACGACGCGGACGCCAGTTCCACGGTGCGCTGTGCGATCAACCTGAGCGCGTCCTCACCCGAGGCCCCGGCGAGCAGCTGCGCGTTGATCTCCGCGGTTGCCTCGAGCCATCGTTCCCGCGTCCTCGACCGTTCGAACAGCCTGGCGTTCTCCACCGCGACGCCGGCGGCCGCGGCCAGCGCGGCCAGCACGACCTCGTCGTCGGGAGTGAAGTCGCCGCCGCCGATCTTCTCGGTCATGTAGAGGTTGCCGTACGCCTCGTCCCGCACCCGCACAGGGACACCGAGGAAGCTGTGCATCGGCGGATGGTTGGGCGGGAAGCCGACCGAGGCAGGGTGCTCCGCCAGGTCGTGCAGCCTGATCGCCCTGGGGTCCTTGATGAGCAGACCGAGCAGACCCTTGCCTTCCGGCAGATGTCCCATCTGGGCGCGAGTCTCCGGTTCGATGCCCACGTAGACGAACTGCGCGAGGTCGTGGTGGGTGCCGAGGACGCCCAGCGCGCCGTAGCGGGCGCCCACCAGCTCGACCGCGGCCTGCACGATGCGCTGCAGTGTGGAGTCCAGCTCCAGGCCCGCACCGACGGCGAGCACCGCGTCCAGCAGGCCCTGCATCTTGTCCCGGGTGGAGCCGATCTCGGCGAGCCGCTCACGCATCTCGTCGAGCAGTTCGTCCAGCCGCAGCCCGCCCAGCAAGCTGCGCGTCGGTCCGTCCTCGGGGTCCGGCATGGATCAAGCCTGTCACGGCGTCGTCGCACTAGCGATCCCGGCGAGGTAGGGACCTTCGGCGGTGGGACCACCCGGTGGTTGCGCACACAGTGAAGCGACAACCCGCTTACCAGGCAACACGATGAGGTGAAGGGCATGGCCGAGGTGACCGCGGCGCTGGGACTGGGTCCCGAACAGATCACGCAAGTGCTCACGAGCGCTTCGCTGGCGCCGTCCGTGCACAACACCCAGCCCTGGCAGTTCCGCGTCCTGCCCGACCGGATCGAGCTGCACCCGGACCCGTGCCGTCAGCTGGCCGCGACCGACCCCGAGGGCCGCGAGCTGCGACTGTCGTGCGGCGCGGCACTGTTCAACCTGCGGCTCGCACTGCAAGGCATGGGCGTACGCCCGCTCGTGTCGATGCTGCCCGGCCACAACGCCCCAGGAGCGCTCGCGGTCATCCGCAGAGGTGGCACGGTCAACATCGACGACGAGACCCGTGCCCTGCTCGACGCCGTGCCGCATCGTCGCACGAACCGCCGGCCGTTCCACGAAGCCGCGGTCGACCCCCGCCAGCGCCACGCGCTGGTGCGAGCAGCGGAGCTGGAACGATCGTGGCTGCACGTCGTCACCACCCGCGAGGAGCGCGCCCAGCTCAAGCGCTTCGTCCAACTGGCGCACCAGGTCCAGCTGGCCGACGAGAGCGTGCAGGCCGAGCTCGCGGCGTTCACCGGCCACCGAGAAGGCTCGGCGGACGGCATTCCACCCGCGTCGGCGGGCGTGCGTCCAGAACTGCAGGACGAGTGGGTGTTCCGCGACTTCCACGGACCAGAACGCCTGCCCGGCAAGGACTACGAGTCCGACCCGCTCGTCGTGGTGCTCTGCTCCCACTACGACGGCCCGCTCGGCGACCTGCAGGCGGGACAGGCAATGCAGCGCGTCCTGCTCACCGCGACGGTGCGCGGGCTGGCCGCGTCGTTCCTGTCCCAGCCGATCGAGGTGCGAAGTGTCCGTGAGGACCTGCGGCGAACGCTGGGCGGCGTGCTCGTGCCGCAGTCGATGTTGCGGCTCGGGTTCAGCACGCCGGTCCCGCCCACACCCCGGCGTCCCGTTTCCGAACTGCTGCTGGAACCCGACACCTGCAAGTCGTGACCACCTCACAGACGATCCGGAGACAATACAGTCCATATTCTTCCGAATTTCGTGTCTAACCTCATGTTTCGCGCTCACGATATTTTCTGCCTGACATCTGACGGATCGCCAAATGGGGCTCTCACCTGCGGGTAGTCGTAGCAGAAAAATCAAGAAAGTACATTTTGCTGATCGAATCAGAATTGGTGTAGAGTTGTTTTTGCCGAGAACACCTCGTACGTGGGTGGTCAAGCTCATGTCGTACTCGGCGAAAAACTGAACCGGCTGTTTTCCGGCCGGGGACGGGAGTCCCCGACATGACGTCGGCATCCCACTTTCCCATCACTCCACCGACCGAACCGGTCCCCGAACGGCCTCGGCGCTCGCCGCGCACACTGCTCGCCGAGCTGGGCGACGCCCTGTGGCTGAGCTACTACCACCTCGCCGTCCGATGGCGGCGGACTCGGCTCGACGGGTTCGTCGCACGCCCCGTGCACACGATCGACCTGACCACGCTGGACGGGCATCGCATCACGCTGCCCGTACGCCAGAAGCAGGTCGAGATGCGCAGGCTGAGTCTGCACGGTCACATTCCGGAGCAGACGCGGCGAACCCGCACCTGATCTGTCCACAATGGAGCGTTTGTCTCCGACAACCCGAAAGGCCCGCTTCGTGGACCGCACCTACGGTTTTCTGAGCACGTATCCGCCCACCCAATGTGGACTCGCCACGTTCACCGCGTCTCTGCTGCGCCATCTGACCGCGGTGACGCCGGGAAGCACGGGCCGCGTGGTCCGCGTTCTCACGGAACCGGACCACGAGCCGGTCGCCACCGCGGAAACCCGGATGGTGCACCAGATGACTCCCGGCGCGGTCGAGGACGCGGCCGAGGTGCTCAACCGCTGCGACATGGTCGTGGTCCAGCACGAGTACGGGATCTACGCCGGCCGCGACGGCGACGACGTGCTCGGCGTGCTCGCCCGGCTGCGGGTGCCGGTGATCATCGTCCTGCACACGGTGCTCACCACGCCCAGCCCTGGCCAGCGGCAGGTGCTCGAAGAGGTCGTCGGCCACGCCGACGCCGTGGTGACCATGTCCGAGGCCGCGCGGCAGCGGCTCGTGGACGGCTACGCCGTCGAGCGGCCCCATGAGGTCGTCGTGATCCCGCACGGCGCGCTCCCCGTCAAACCACCCGCCCACGTTCCGTCCGCCGACCGGCCGATGATCCTCACCTGGGGTCTGCTGGGGCGCGGCAAGGGCATCGAGTGGGGCATCTCGGCGCTGGGCCCGTTGCGCGACCTGAAGCCCCGTTACCTGGTGGCCGGCCAGACCCACCCCAAGGTGCTGGCGCACGAGGGCGAGACCTACCGCCGCAACCTGCGCAACCGCGCGGCCGCGTTCGGCGTCGCGGACCTGGTCGAGTTCGACCCGACCTACCGCGAGGTCGACGCGCTGGCGGAACTGGTCGGCCAGGCCGATGTCGTCCTGCTGCCCTACGACTCGTCCGAGCAGGTCACGTCCGGCGTGCTCATCGAAGCCCTGGCCGCCGGTAAACCGGTGGTCGCGACCGAGTTCCCGCACGCCGTCGAACTGCTGGCGGACGGAGCCGGGCTGCTGGTGCCCCACCGCGATCCGGCCGCCATCACCGCGGCACTGCGGCGGGTGCTGACCGAACCGGGACTCGCGGCCGGGATGAGCGACCGTTCGGCACGTCTCGCCCCGGCACTGAGCTGGTCGGCCGTCGCGAACCGGTATCGCCGCCTGACGGAGCGTGTGCTCGCCGCCCGAGTCGTCGTGACCACGTGACCGGCCCGAGTTTCGCGCACCTGATCCGGCTCAGCGACGACACGGGTCTGTACGAGCACGCCGACGGTCCCGCTGCCCCGCCGGGAACACGGCTACTGCCTGGACGACGTCGCCCGCGGCCTGGTCGTCCTGTGCCGGGAACCGGAGCTGTCCGCCGATCTGGTCGCGCTGGCGGAGCGCTACCTGGCCTTCATCGCGCATGCCCAAAGCGCTGACGGGCGCTTCCACAACCGGCTCGGTTCCGACCGCGGCTGGCGGGACGAGCCGGGGCTGGGTGACTGGTGGGGACGCGCACTGTGGGGGTTGGGCACCGCGGCCGCCCGCTGCCCGGTGCCCTGGATCCGCCAGGCCGCACTGGCCTGCTTCGACAGAAGTGCCCATCACCGGCCGCCATCGGTGCGGTCGATGTCCTTCGCGGCGCTGGGCGCGGCCGAGGTGCTGGGCGCGGTTCCCGATCACGCACTCGCGACCAAGCTGCTCGGTGACATCTCCTCGTACGTCGGCGAACCCGCCGACACAGTGGACTGGCCGTGGCCCGAACAACGACTCTTCTACGCCAACGCCGCGCTGCCCGAGGCGCTGATCGCCGCGGGCGACCTCCTCGCCGATCCCCAGATCCGCGATGACGGCCTGCGACTGCTGGACTGGCTGCTGACCGTCGAGTCCCCCGAGGCCCGTCTTTCGCCGACCCCGGCAGGTGGCTGGCGCATCGATGAACCTCGCCCGGCGTTCGACCAGCAACCCATCGAGGTCGCCGCACTCGCCGACGCCTGTGCGCGCGCCCACCAGGTCACCGGCGACCTGAGGTGGCAAGCCGGTGTCCGCCACGCGGTCGCGTGGTTCGACGGCGGCAACGACCTCGGCGTGCCCATGCGCGACAAGGAGACCGGCGGCGGTTACGACGGCCTCACCCCCGCACGGCCCCAACCGCAACCAGGGCGCCGAGTCGACGCTGGCCCTGATCTCCACGCTGCAGCACGGACGCACTCTGCTGGGGAGCACCGGATGAACGCCGTCATCACTCGCGCCTCGCTGCGGCTGCGGCCGGACCCGCGCCGCGTCATCGCCAAGCTGTTCGTGCCGGGAGAAGAGCGGCCGGAGCACGAGTCGCGGTCCGCGGCCGTGATCCGGCGGGTGATGGCGCTGGACGAGGAGACTGTGTGCACCGTGCTGGATCGCACGGTCCGCATGTTCGCGGGCAGGCACCGGGACGTCCGAGTGACCTTCGCCGATCACTTCGCGAGCGTGAGCCACCGCCTGTCCGCAGATGTCGAACTGTCCGAGTCCCGCAGACTGCTCATCGGCGCGTACTTCACCCACGAGTACGCCATCGAGGGCGCCGCGCTGTGCAACCCGTCCATGGTCGCGCACCCCGACCAGAGCGGGATGGCGCCAGGGCAGCTGAGATTTGTGCTCAGCGTGCGCGGTATCGGTGAAGGCCATCTGTCCTCGATCGGCTTCCGTACCGGGGTGATCGGTCCCGGTGGTGCGCTCACCGTCGACACGCCCCCGAACGTCGTCACCACCGGCCTGCACGGTGCGGCGGTGTACGAGAAGAGCCTGTTCCAGGGCAAGCTCGCCGAGTTCGGCCAGGACGACGAGGTCTCCGCCGTGCTGAATCGGTGGCTGCCCGCGCGGTTCACCGGTGCCGAGCTGGACCTGGTGCTGGCCGACCTGCACCCGAGTCTGGTCGCCCGTCAGGAGGCACACCGGACCGTCGAGCTGATCCGGTGGATCGCCGCGTGCAACTACACCTCGGAGTTCCCCGACGACACCGTCATCGGCGGGCGAGTGCTCTGGCCGACCGGCCCGTCCGAACGCCAGGGCATGGAGGACGCCAGGTTCGTGCACTTCACCGACGACGACGGCGAGCAGACCTACTACGCCACCTACACGGCCTACGACGGTACCGATGTCGCGCCCCAACTGTTGCAGACCAAGGACTTCCGCACCTTCAACGTCACGCAGACGACCGGCTCGGCCGCACGCAACAAGGGCATGGCCCTGTTCCCCAGAAAGATCGGCGGCCGGTTCGCGGCGTTGACGCGCGGCGACGGCGAGAGCTCGGCCGTGGTGACCTCCGACGACATCAGGACCTGGAACGGCGCACTACCCGTGGAAGGACCCGGCCGGGACTGGAATCTCGTCCAGGTCGGCAACTGCGGTTCCCCCATCGAGACCCCCGAGGGCTGGCTCGTGCTGACCCACGGCGTCGGCCCCATGCGGGTCTACTCGATGGGCGCGATGCTGCTCGACCTCGACCACCCCGAACGGGTGCTGGCGACCCTGCCGGAACCGCTGCTGCTGCCCGCCGCCACCGAACGCGACGGCTACGTGCCCAACGTCGTCTACTCCTGCGGCGCCCTGCTGCACGACGACACGCTGGTGATCCCCTACGGCGCGAGCGACGCCTCCATCGGGCTGGCCACCACGTCACTGCGTGGCCTGATCACCACCCTGACCGGGAAGAACGAGCTTCAGCACGCGCTGGCAGGAACCTCGCGTCGTCATTCGGCAGCGCAACATTCCACAAAGGACAAGTGAACAGATGAGCGAACGGCCAGAGGACACCGCGGTGATCACCAACCGGCTGCACCTCGCCACCGGCTTCCTCTCGAACGAACGCGGCTGGGTCGTGGAACGTCTGGCCGCACTGGGCTCGCGGCTGCGCTGTTCCACGACGACCAGGTCGACCTCGAGATCAGCGTGAAGGACCGTCGCGGCGCGAGCAACGAGTCACCCTGGAGTGCTGGATCAACCGCACTCCCCGCCTGCATCTCGTCGCCACCTCGTCCGAGCCGGATCTGCCGGCCGCACTCAACGAGGTCCGCGACGAGCTGATCCGTCAGGTCGACGAGGCCAAGACGCGGACCGAACCGCGCCACAACCGCGCGCTGAGGCTTGTCCCCGCACTGCCTGAGCTGGATCAGCCCCAGCGTTGAACGGGTTGCCTGGCACGATTTCCGAGCTGACGGCGATCTCGCGCACGACCGGTTTGTCATCTCATCCCGTCGTCACCACCGCAAGGCGCTGAGGTGACTGGTCAGGACCGGTGAGAACGTCCCGTCGGCGGTGGTCATCGCGTGGCCCACGTCAGGCAGGACGACACGGTGGCGCACGACGGAGGTGAGCTGGTCGGTGGCGTGACAGGGCACCTGGGGGTCCAGCGCGCCGCAGGTCAGCAGCACGGGCATCGGCTTCAGTCGGCGTGCGACGTCAGGTGGGAAGACGGCGTCGACGGAGGTGATGAACTTTCGACTCGGCCCTGCCAGCGCCTGGAACAGCGCGGCGAGCGCCGGCGGCATGGCTGTCGTGTCGACCGGCCGACCGGTCCGAAGGTCGGCCACGGCGACGTCGATCGCACGATCCGTGGCGTGCCCTTCCGCCTCGGTCATCCCTCCTGCCTCGACCAGTTGCCTGGTCTGGTCGTGCAGTTGCGTGGCCAGCACGTCCAGCATCCGCAACGCGAGCGGCTGCAGCATGATCAGCGCAGCGGCACGCCGATCGCGTGAAGCATCCGCAGCGAGCACCAGCGCCGTCATCGCTCCCTCACTGTGGCCGGCGAGCGCCACCCGGCCCAGGGCCACCTCGCCGCGACCTCGCAGGAAGTCCCGGGCCACCGCGGCCTGCCGGACGAACGCCGGGTAGTCGAGCTCCTGAGGACGCTCGGCCCACTCCCCCAATCCCGTGCGGCCGGTTCCGTACTTGTCGAACCGAAGGGTCACCACTCGCTTGCCGTCCAGCACACCGGCCAGGTCACGGATGGCGTTCGGCGTGAACGCCGGAGCCTGGTTGCCGTCGCGGTCGGCCGGCCCACTCCCTGGCAGCAGAAGGGCCGCGGGCAGCCGTTCGCCGCGGCGACGCGCCGGCACATGCAGCGTCCCGTAGGTGGTCGTGCCGTCGACGGTGAAGGACACCTCCTCGTCACGTGCCGGCACCCAGACCCCCGTGCCGTGGTGACTACGGCCTGCGAACTCGGCCGCCGAGGCGGCAACAGCCGGCAATGCGGCCGTGCCACCGGCGGCCGCCGTGGAGACGACCGTCGTCATCCCATGCAACTTTCCCGATATCGGCTCGTGCCGACTCGACCGTGGCGACCGCCGCGCGCCGGTCGTCGACCTCGATCACCAGCCGGGCGTAGTTCTCGTCGGCCAACTCCACGACCACGGCCTTCTGCGCGTCATGCACTGCCCAGAAAACCTTCTCGCCATCATGGTGGAACGTGCCCGCCGTGATCACTTTGGGCACGTGCGTACCCGGCGCCCGAATGCCCTTCGGCTCGCCCAGGATGCCCGGATCCACCGTGGCTCCTCGCACGTTCGCCAGAGGGATGGTCAACTTGCTCTTCAGTGCCCACAGCTTGTCCAGCCCCTCCATCTCCACTACCAGGTCGGTGCCTTGCACACTGACGACCGCGATGTCAGATCTCCTTGTCCGACGCCGTTTCCAGCGTCTCCTGTCCTGTTGGGACGCCACGGTCGGACGCGGTGGCCCAGTGGCGCCCGACATCGGGCCGTCTGCGCAGCCATCGGCCCAGCAGCGCCTCCGTGACGCCCGGATCGCCCGTCGCCTCGTCGAGTTCGACGAAGACCGACGACACCAACTCGGCGACCTCGGAGTCGTCCGGTGCCCGATCAACGGCAGCGAGCAGCAACAGATCCCATGTCAGCGCATGCTCCGACCGCGCCGCACGAGCCAAGTGCGGACGCACGTCTCGATCTACGTGTCGGCGCAACGCCGCCAGGTACAACCCGCGTTTGCTGCCGAACACGCCGTAAAGGCTGTTGCGATGTACCCCGCCGTGTGACCATCTCCCGCGCCGGCATGTTCGCCGTCCTCACCGGTCTCGTGCCGCTCGACGCCGCGCCGATCATCGTGCTGTACCTCATCTACGCCGTGATGGGCATCGTCGAGACGTTGACGGACAGCGCCGCTGTCGCCGTGCTGCCGCAGGCGGTTGCCGCAGGGAACCGCGGTCGTCGTCGGGCGCGGCGCGATGAGCGGGCTTCGCTTCGCCGATCCCGCGCTGACGAACCGGGTGCGCGAGGAACTGTACGAGGAGGGTGTCATCGCGGAGACCACGGGCGGTGGTCACGTACTCAAGCTGTTGCCACCGTTGACAATGCCACTCGACGAGTGGAGCTCCGTGGCACGCCTCGTCAACGCCGTCGTGTCGCACACCGCCGTGCCGGCGCCCACCTGATCCGGTCACGTCGCCCAGCACAATCCGATCCGGCGCGAACCGCACGCGCGGACGGCAGCCGATCGCCGTCCCGCGCAGCATCCGGCACAAGGTGCCCACTCGGGATCTCTACCCACCTGGGCGACGGCGCGCGGCGGCTGACGTCACACGTCACACGTCACACGTCAGCTCGCCACCCCAGGCGCGACGACCTTCGTTCATGGCGAAGAGCGCGATGACCAGTCCTGCCGCCGCGTCCAGCCAGGTCCAGCCGAGCACGGCGTAAGCCACCAGGCCGAGGAACGTGGTCACGCTCAGCCAGACGCAGAGTCGCGTTTCCGCCGCGTCGGCAACGATGAGCCGCGAGTTCATCGCCAGTCCGTTCCGGCGTTTCGCGGCGGCGAGAAAGGACATGGTCACGACCGAGATCCCGGTCAGAATGATGCCGACCAACGATTTCTCCGGCTTGGTCTGGACGACGACTTCGCGGACGCTCTCGAAGAGAATGAAAGCGCCCAGGGCGAAGAACGTGAGTGCCACGAAGCGCAGCGCCCGGTACTCCTTGCGTTCGTCGACGGCACCTGTGCGGATCGCGGCACGAAGCCGGACCGCGATCAGCAGCGCGGCGACGAGTTCGATCCCCGAGTCGACCCCGAAGCCGACCAGCGCCACCGACGCCGCGGCGAGACCGGCGCTGACCGCGATGACGCCTTCGACCACGTTGTAGCCGATCGTGATGTACTGCAGCACCAAGGCCTTTCGCGCGGCATCGCCGCTCACGTCCGGCAGCGCCTTGGGCTGGTTCACGGTTGCTCCTCAAGGCACGATCTCTGGATCAGGGAGTCAGCGCGGCATCGGCAGAGCAATCGCCTGATCACCGGCGGCGTGATCATAGCCGTGGTCAGCAGTTCGCTGGGGTGGAGGCACTCAGCCTTCGGGGTTCAGGTCCTCCCCGTTCCGTCCCACTGTCCCGCGCTGATCTGCGGCTGAGCCGTGTCGCGACCGTGATCGCCGCACCGCAGGCTGTTCCGATGCGATCTGGGGGATTTCTGCGCTGGGCGGCACATCCGCTGACTGTCGCGGCCACCGCGGTGCTCCTGCTCAACGACCACGTGTTCAAGCAGGCCTGGCCGGGGCTCGTCACCGGCAAGCTCAGTGACGTGGCCGGGATGGTGGTGGCACCTCCCGTGCTCGCGCTGCTGCTCGGCCTGCTCCTCGCGGACCGGATCGCCGCACCGGCGGCGGTACTGCTGACCGGAGCCGGATTCGCGCTGGTCAAGCTGACCCCCGCGGGTGCTGAGGTCGCGTCGGCGGCGTGGTCGGTGATCAACGGGCCCTCGGTCGTCCTGGCTGATCCGACCGACCTGATCGCGCTGCCCGCACTGGGCCTCGCCTGGTGGGCCTGGCTGCTGGTGGCGGCGGCCCCGCCACTGCCACCCGGCCCGGTCTCCCGGTTCCGGGTGGCGATCGCGCTGCCGTTCGCGGTGCTGGCGATCACCGCGACGTCGCCGCCCTCCGACTACTTCCCGTCGATCGACAGCGTGCGAGGCGCGGACGAGGCCGGCACGCAGGTGGTGATCGAGGCGAGCGGGCAGTCCTACAGTTCCCGGTCGGGCGTCGACGACTGGACCCTGCTGCCGCAGACGCCGCCTGCGCAGCCACCGGAGCGCCGGCTGCAGACGGAATCCTGCGCACCTGATGACGCCGCCCACTGCTACCGGGTGCACGGCGGTGGCGAGCTCGACCTCTCCGAGTCGCCGCCGCGCGGTGGCCGTCTGCTCGGCGTCGACGAGACGACGGACGGCGGTCAGACCTGGCACACGGCCTGGGAGGTGCCCGCCGCGCGGTGGCCGTTCGTCCTGCGCCAGCACACGTATCCCGGCGGCCTGGGCCGCCCGTCCAGGACGGCCAGTGTGGAAGTTCTGGTCCGCGCTGTCCCGGGTGGACACGAGGTGTTCGTCGCCAACGGCGTGGAGGGGCTGGCGGTCCGCGGCGCCGACGGTGCCTGGCGGCGCGTGCCGGTCGTGGTCACCGCGACCGAGCTGGACCTCCGGCCGGTACCGCTCACGGCGTTCGGCCGGGCGATCGGCAACGAGATCAGCAGTGCCGGACTGATCACCCTGTTCGCCCTGCTGATCGGGATGGCGGTGGCGGCCGGCCGGGCCCGTGCCCGGCTCGGCCGCGGGCTCGCCGAAGTGCTGGTCCCACTTGGCCTTCTGGTTTTGGCAGCTGTCCCGCTCACCGGCCTGATGGGGTACTTCTTCGCGAACACCGACGCGACGGCCGGGCCAGGGCTGGTGCTCACCCTGTTGCTGGTCGGCGGTGCGGCCGGGCTCGCGATGGCTCAGGGGGTGCTGCGACGATCGCGCACGGCGGTGGTCATCGCCGCCGCCGTGCTGACCGGACTGGCGTTCGTCGGACCCGTGTTCGGCTGGACCGTGAGCCACCCACCTGAGCTGGGCTCTGCCGTGACCCTCGGTCTGCTCCTCGCGGCAGGCTGCCTGCCTCTGGTCGCCGCGGCCGGCTGGTGGGCGGGACGCGACCCGGTCCAGCGGCCGGCTCCGGTGGAGCCCGGCTGGCCACCGCTTCCGCAATAGGACGGCTACCTGCCGAAGCAGCGCACTCGCATCAGTACCAGCTCTGTTCCCGGGAGGTGTTCGTGCTGGTCGCTCGCGCACTGTCCAATCAGGACATAGCGACCGAGCTTGGCGTGAGTCTGCACACCGCGAAGACGCACGTCGGCAGGCTGCTCACGAAGCTGGGTGCGCGGGACCGGACCCAGCTGGTGGCGCTGGCCTATGAGTCAGGTCTGGTGCGGGTGGCCGGAAGCTGAACTCTGGTTCCTCCGACACGGGCAGTATCAGCAGGTGACCTTGACGGTCGCGGTCGCCTGGAACGACACGTGCACGTGGTCCATGTGGTTGGCCGTGGGACTCCCCCGGTCCTCCATCGCCGACCAGCCGCTGCCGTCGTTGTAGCGCTGGCGCCAGATCACGTAGGTGACACCGAACGCCTTGCGGTTGGCCAGCACGTGCTCGGCCAGGGCGTTGCCGGTGGCAGTGTCGACCATGAAGTCCAGCGCCAGACCGGCCGGATGGTCGCCGCCGCCGGCCCGGCCGGCGGCGCCGCCGATGTCGTTGACGTCGAACTTGCCGTCGAGGTGGTGACCTACCTGCGCCACATGCGGCTTGACTCCGTCCAGGGTGGCCGGACAGGGCGGCGGCGGTGCGGGCGGCGGCGTGGTGGTCTCGGGTGCTGCCGTGGTCACCGGAGGCTCCGTGGTGGTCACCGGAGGTTGCGAGGATGGCGGCGCGGTGGTCGATGTCGCGAGAGACCGCAGGTCCTGACTGACCGGGTTCGACGAGGCGGCCAGCTGGGCGGCCGCTCCGGCTGGATCGACCGGCTGGTCGGAAACGCGGACGACCCAGAAGGTCACGACCAGGCCCGCGGTGAGGGTGGCGGCGACTGCGATGGGCAGCTTCCGGCTGGGTGTCTGCTTCGTTCTATGTCGGCCCGACATTCGGGAGCACCTTGCGTTGGGGACAGGGCATGGTCACACGGCCGGTCATATTACGAAATGAACACGAGAACGTCACAGGCGAGTGTTGTTGCCCACATCTCCGCTGGTGAGCGCGTCACTACAGAAAGTGACACCACGTAGGTCGTGGACGGTCGCGTCGCACTGTCCGTCGAGGTCACCGGTCCCGGCATCGCCAAAGCGGGCCAGGGACGGATCTTCGAAAGATTCGTGCGCGCGACCGACGCGCCGCGGCGGGATGTTCTGTACTGCCTGGTGGTCGCGGACCTATGCCTTCGTCAGGGCTGGAACACCGGAGTGACCCAGTAGTGGCTGTCGTTCCAGGCCTGAGTGGGGAACCCGTCGTCGTAGCTGAAGACACCCGCGTGCGCGGGCAGGACGAACGGGGCGTAGATCACCGTCGCCGGGAACACGTTCTCGGTCGCCTGGTACTCGCTGAGGTACGCGGTGTACGACGCGACATACTCCACGCCCGGCACCACCGGCACGGGCGTGGGGAACGGGTCGGTGTACGCCCCGGCGATGCGATGGTCGGCCAGCAACGTCCCGTCGCCACGCCACAACCGCACCCTGCTGACCCGGCCGGGCTTCGATGAGACGCTGATCTGCGTCACGGAGCCCGGCCGGTCGACCCGGAACCGCAGACCCAGTTCCAGCCGTCGACCCTCGTACACCTCCGCATAGGGCCTCTCCGTGCGGAAGACGCACCAGAAGCAGTCGCCGGGCGCGGGTGCGGGCACGCCGACGTACAGCGTCCGGGGTGCGGAGGCCTGGCCGTACACGGTGTCGGTGTTGACCCGGCTGACGATGGTGTAGACGCCGGGCTCCTCCGGGGTGAACTCGTACGCCCACAGCGCCTGGATGACGCCGGTCTCACCACCCAACCGCACGATGGCGGTCCGGTAGCCGGAGTCCCAGGTCGCTCCGCCGTTCACCGACACCTGGTAGTCCTCCAGCAGGTCGGGGTTGCCGTGCTGGTCGTAGCCACCGCCCGAGATCAGCACGGCTTCGCCGACCTCGACCTGCCCGTTGTTCGTGGGCGTGTAGAGGTGGGACTGCGGAAGCTGAGCTGTCGCGTGAGCGGTGCCCGAGCTCAGCAACAGGACGGCCGCGGCGGCCGCCAACACCTTGCGCCGCACCGATCTGACGCGGGACGGGTCGACCATTACCTGCCAGGACATGCGTTTCTCCTCGCGATCGCTTCGACACCGGGAGGACTCCCCCGAGGTTGATCGCGCGAAGTGACCGGCTCACTACACAGTGCGGCGACCAGCGCAGTGACGGTCGCGCAGACGGACCACCGCGATCGTCGTCACTTGACGCCGAACGTGCCGAGCAGGATGCCGATCACCGTGGCGGTCGAGCCGGCGGGTATCCACCGCCAGGTCCTCAGGCAGTCACGATCCGCAGCACCAGCGCGGCCGCCGCGAGCAGCGTGAGCACGACCGCGGGCACGGTCTCGGCGACCTTGTCCTTGGCACGTACGTGGACGATCACCGCACCCGCCATCAGCACTGTCAGGCCGAGGGCCGCCGCGATGCCCAGCGGCGCCCACCACAGGCCGATGAGCAGGCCCGCGGCGCCCGCGACCTCCAGCAGGCCGATGTTGCGGTAGCCGTCCGCGGTGAACCCGTGCGTCTCGGCGGCGGTGACCATCGCGGGCACCTTCATGACCTTCGAGACCCCGGCCCCGACGAAGGCGACGGCGAGTAGTGCGCTGAGGACAAGCGTTGCGATGAACATACCGTGGAAGATATCAGATCGTTGAAGCATATCAATGGTTTGGTCGGCCGCTATAGTTGTGGGGTGGACGGGGAACGGGTTGGAATGCTCCTGATGCACCTGGGCAGGGACGTCGACGCCCGGTTGCGCAGGCAGTTGAGCGCCTATGGCCTCTCGCCCAGGCACGGCTTCACGCTGTCGCACCTGTGCGAGAACGGTCCAACGAGCCAGCAGAGCCTGCTGGAAGTGCTGGACGTCGACCCCAGCGTCCTCGTCGCGATCCTCAACGACCTGGAGAACGCCGGTCTCGCCGAACGCAAGCGCGACCCCGAGGACCGCCGTCGGCACATCGTCGAGATGTCCGAACAGGGCCGCACCACGCTGACGGCCATGGAGGACACCATCGACACGATCGAACGCGAACTGCTGGCCGACCTGTCCCCCGCCGACGCCGACCAGCTGCGCTCGCTCCTGTCGAAGGTCCGCTCCCCTGCCCAGTCTTCCTGCGCGGGCGACTGATATGGAGTGGCCTCTTGTCAAGGGGCAGGGTGAGGCGCCCGCAGGGATGTGTTCCGGCGGGCGCCTCGTGCTTCATCGCGGCGTTGTGGCGGGTGAGCGTGTCGTTGGCGACGCGCGGTCAGACTGATATGCGCGGGTTGGTTACCGCAGGACGGGTTGTTCGGCAGGAGCGGGCCGCGTGTCTAGAGTCGAGCGTCGCCGACGTTGGGCCGGTTGCTCATAGTCGCGTCGCGGGTCGCTCCACGCGCTGCCACCCGTCACAACGGTTGCGGTGAAGCAGGCTGGAAGGGGGCTGTGTTCAGTCGCTCATCACCCCCAGCGACCAGCACCAGCCGGCCAGCTCGCGGGCAACGGCGACGTTGGCGATCACCGGGCGTTTGCGGCGCAGGTTGAAGCCGACCCAGCGGTCGTGCAGCCGCCGGTTGCCGGCATCGCCGCGGGCTCTGGCCGCGGGTGTGGCGAGTTCCCATCGGTCGCGCAGAGTCTTGCCGGGTGTGTAACGGGCACGGTGGTGCCAGGCTGCTTCGACCAGTAGCCGCCGCGCGTGGGTGTTGCCGGTTTTGGTGATCGAGCCCTGGACCCGCGAGGCTCCCGAGGAGCTCTCGCTGGGGACCAGGCCGACAAACGATCCGATGCTCCTGCCGGTGAACCGATGCCAGTCACCGATCTCGACCGCCAGGGCGAACCCGGTCAATGTCGAGACACCACGCAGGCAACTCAGACGCCGCACGCACCCGGCGAACTCACTGCCCGCGGCCATGACCGTGATCGCTTTGTCGAGCCTGTCTCTGCGTGCTTTGACCGTGAGCACCGTGTCGTAGTCGGACTCGAACGTCATCCGCACCGCCGGGGTGCTGAACCGCAGGCGGCGCAGCCACGCGTCGTGGGCACCAGTCCAGGCGTTCCCGTCGAAGTAGACGATCCCGTGACGCAGCAACAGTTTCGACAGCCGATGCCGGGCCCGCATCA
The DNA here is from genome assembly GCA_963771775.1 of uncultured Actinomycetota bacterium. Classification (GTDB taxonomy): domain Bacteria; phylum Actinomycetota; class Actinomycetes; order Mycobacteriales; family Pseudonocardiaceae; genus Lentzea. Next base: position 17,681 of record CAVYUS010000008.1, on the reverse strand, counting down.
GATCACCACGGCAGTCTTCCCGCGCCCTGACCAGATCCCGCGCCGCCTCTTGATCCACGGTCGGCACCGCAACCGGGGTGATCTCGTTCAGTCGCAGCAAGCGAGCCAGATGTACCGCGTCCTTGGCATCGGTTTTGACCCGGTCACCCGACGGCCGCTGCAACCTCGACGGCGCGGCGACCACACAGCGAATCCCCGCGCCGTTCAAGGACCGGTACAGACCGAACCCGGTCGGGCCCGCCTCGTAGGCCACCGCCACCGGGCCGGGCACTTGTGCCAGCCAGGACCGGATGTGATCGTGTGACGGGGTCAATCTCGTCTGCATCAGCTCGCCCGTGACGCCATCGATGGCCGCTGCCGCGACCGATCGCGCGTGCACGTCCAGCCCCACGCTCGTACGCTCGGTAAACACCGGGGCCTCCCACGCCTGTCGGATAGGCCGAGCAGGCCGCTCCTGCCCGGCAACCCACGAACAAGCGTGAGCGAGGCCCCGGCCCGCGACCACTCGAAGCCCGAGCAGTCACGCCATACCGTCTAGAACGCGCTGGTTCGTACTCGTTGATCAAGCCGCCGAGGACTGGTCGGCGGCGCACAGCCCGGCCCTGCGAGACCTTGATCATCAACCGATCGGTTGATGTGTCCGGTGAGCCCGAACTGCCACTGTCTGAATCATGAAACGGCTTCTGGGAGCGATGGTCGCCGTCGGTGCGTTGGTGTTGGGGTGCCGCACCGGCCGTGGCGAGCAACAACGCCGCGGTGCGCACCGATGCCGGCCTGGTGCGGGGCACCACGAACGCGAATGTCCGTTCGTACAAGGGGATTCCCTACGCCGCACCGCCGGTCGGTGACCTGCGCTGGCACTCGCCCGTGCCACAGGTGCCGTGGTCCGGCGCACTGAACGCAACCCAGCCGGGCAATCGCTGTCCTCAGGCCAGTGTCGGCGGCCGACCGGCCAGCATCACCGAGGATTGCCTTTACCTCGACGTCACCACACCGCGGGCGGCCAGGAAGGCACCGGTGCTGGTGTGGTTACACGGCGGCGGGCTCATGAACGGTGCCGGTAGCGACTACCTGCCGACCCGGCTGGTCACGCGAGGCGGTCTGGTCGTGGTGACCGTCAACTACCGGCTGGGGAACCTCGGTTTCCTCGGCTTTCCCGGGCTCGCGAACGGCGGCGCGTTCGGTATCGAGGACCAACAGGTGGCGCTGCGCTGGGGTGCGGCGAAACATCGCGGAGTTCGGTGGTGACCCGAACAACGTCACCCTGGCAGGGGAATCCGCCGGGGCGCACTCGGTGTGCGCGCAGCTCGCGTCGCCGGGCGCGACCGGGTTGTTCCAGCGGGCGATCGCCCAGAGCACGGCATGTGTACCGGGTTCCTTCGCCGGCACGGACTTGCGGCCGTTACTGGACGTGCCGCTGTTCGTGCCGCACGAGTGGCACCAGGGGCATGGCCAGAGCGTCGCCGCCGGGCTGGGGTGTACGACACTCGAGTGCCTGCGCGGCAAGCCGGTGCCAGACCTGCTCGCCGCGCCGGTGTTTCCCTTTCCTGCCTTCGGAAACACGGTGCTGCCGGAGGACCCCGCGGTGGCGGTACCGGCCGGGCGGTTCAACCACGTGCCGCTGCTGACCGGCACCACGCGCGACGAGGGCACGCTCTTCGCACCGCTGCTGTTCCCCGATCTCGGTCCCGACGGCTACATGACCGCGTTGACCGCGCACTTCGGTCCGCACGCTGCTGTGGTCGCACAGCGGTACCCGCTTGAGGAACACGCTGGTTCCGCGGTGCAGGCAATGGCCGCGATCATGACCGACCTCGACTGGACGTGGCCACAGCGCGCCGCGGATCGCCGGTTCGCGGCCGAGATCCCGGTGTACGCCTATGAGTTCCTCGACCGCACGGCACCGGCGATCCCCGAGTTCCCTCCGGTACCGAGCCGCTCGCCGCACATGGCTCCGAGCTGCGGTACCTGTTCGAGCTGCGCTCCGACGACGTACGGCTGACAACCGCACAGCGCCGCCTCGGCGACCGAATGATCGACTACTGGGCCCGCTTCGCGACCACCGGCAATCCCAACCGGCCCGGCCTGCCGGCGTGGCCCCGCGTCGACGCGGCCGACACCACGCCGTACGTGCAAGGCCTCGACCTCCGCCGAATCGGTCCGTTCGACCGGGCGGCGAAACACAACCTGGCCTTCTGGGACGCGCTCGCACACCAGTGATCAGACCGAGGTCCGCACATGCCGACGTACCGCGGGGATCGACCTACCGGCCGCCGGCCCTCGACGGCATCGTCGACTGACCGACGACCGAGATTCGCGTGGACGCACCACCCGCCGCGCGGCGGAACCTCGTCGCGAGGCGATCGAACGCCACCATGAGCTCGTCTCCGTCGATCACCTCGATGTCGACGTCGAGCTGCGCCATCCACAGCGCGAGCCGGTCCGGGTCGTCGGAACCCACCTCGACACGGCACGTGGACTCGTCCACCACCTCGATGTCGACCGGGATGTGGATCTTCGCGGCGACCTTGGCGGCGGGAGCGTGCACGAGTACCCGGGCGCGGTACTTCCAGGCCCCCTTGCTGATGCGTCCGACGACGTACTCGACGACGCTGTCCTCCGGGATCACGCGCGGCCGGAACCGCGCACCCGTCGGTGCGTGCGGAACCATGCGGTCGACCCGAAAGACCCGCCAGTCGTCACGGTCGAGATCCCACGCGAGCAGGTACCAGAGCGCTCCCCAGCTCACCAGCCGTTGCGGTTCGGTGTGGCGCGCCTCCTCGTCGCCCCTGGGCTTCGTGTATCCGAACCGGAGCCGTTCGTGGCCGCGGATCGCGGCAGCGACCGCGCCGAGAACCGAGACGATCGAGCGGCGGCCCAGTTCCTGGAACAACGCTCGTCGCCTCGCGTACCGCCTCCACGCGCCGGCGCAGACGCGAGGGCAGCACCTGCTCCAGCTTCGCGAGCGCGGTGAGTGAGGTCTCTTCGACTCCGAGCCTCTGGGTCGCGACCGCACCCAGTCCGACCGCGACGGCGACGGCCTCGTCGTCGTCGAGCAGCAGTGGGGGCATCGCCGTCCCGGCGGCCAGCCGGTACCCGCCCGCGACGCCGGGGCGCGCATTCACGGGATACCCGAGCGACCGCAGCTTGCCGATGTCGGCGCGCACGGTCCTCGTGCTCACGTCGAGCCGGCCGGCGAGCTCGGAGCTCGTCCAGTCGCGCTTGAGCTGGAGCAACGACAGCAGTTCAAGCAGACGGGCCGAGGTCTCCAACATGTTCTCGATCATTACAGCAATTGCGGAAGCTAACCTGCCGCATTGCCTGAGAACGTCGATCTCATGAACGAGAACACCGCACTCACACCGTTCCGCATCGACATCCCGCAGACGGACCTCGACGACCTGCACAACCGGCTGGCACACACGCGCTGGCCGATCCCCGTGCCAGGCCGAGACGATCGCACCGACTTCAGCCGCGGCATCCCGCTGGTGTACCTGAAGGAGCTCGCCGAGTACTGGCGCGACGGATTCGACTGGCGTGCGCAGGAGAAGAAGCTCAACGAGCACGAACAGTTCACGACGGTCGTCGACGGCCAGACGTTCCACGTCGTCCACGCTCGATCGGCGAACCCGGATGCCACCCCGCTGGTCCTGAACCACGGCTGGCCGGGATCGTTCGTCGAGTACCAGCGACTCATCCCGCTGCTGACCGACGAGTTCCACGTGGTCGTCCCGGCCCTGCCCGGCTTCGGGTTCTCCACCCCGCTGTCAGGGACCGGCTGGGAGCTGGCGCGGACGACGGAGGCCTACGCCGAGATCATGACGCGTCTCGGCTACGAGAGGTTCGCGGCCCACGGCACCGACATCGGTTCGGGCACCACCAGCCGTCTCGCGGCGATCTACCCCGAGCGCGTCATCGGCACGCACATCGGCTGTGACCCTCGGTTGCTCGGGTTGCTCGGCGACAAGTTCCCCATCCCCGATGGCCTGTCCGATGACGAGATCGCCCAGATCGAGGCAGTGCGCACCGAGGATGTGGCCGACCGCGGGTATCTCCTGATGCAGGACCACCGTCCCGACACGATCGGCGCGGCGCTCACCGACTCGCCGGTCGGTCAGCTCGCGTGGATCGCCGAGAAGTTCAAGACCAGGACCAGCGGCGACGGTCGGACGCCGGACGAGTCGGTCGACCGCGACCAGCTCCTCACGAACATCAGCCTGTACTGGTTCACCCGCAGCGGCGCGTCGAGCGCGCAGTTCTACTACGAGTCCGAGCACTCCGGACTCGACCTTGTCATGGGCTCCGGCGTGCCGTCCGGATGGGCCGTGTTCGACACCCACCCGCTCGTGCGCCGCGCGATGGACCCGTGGAAAGCGATCGGCCACTGGAGCGAGTTCACCGAGGGCGGTCACTTCCCCGCAATGGAGGAGCCGAAGCTGCTCGCGGACGACATCCGCACCTTCTTCCGCGGCATTTCCTGACCTCCATGCCGAGGAGCGATGGCCTCGTCATTCGAAAGTCCTATGCACCCGAACGATCTATCGACGGTGATCGACGCGCCTGGGCTAATGGGTGAATGACCGGCCGCAAGCCGCCGTGGATGCTCAGCGGCTGGAACGTGATCTCGACGGCGATGTTCGTCGTGTTCCTGCCGTATGCGGTCGTGAGCAGCATGGAGCAGGACACGTTGTGGTTCGCGGTCCTGTTGGTGCTCATCGCACCTGTGCTGCTGGTGATGTCGATGAGCACGGAGAGGCAGTCCGGGCAGGAGGGGACCTCTTACCCTGTCCACCCTCGGCGACCAGAACCCTTCCTCTGATCGCGACTACGTCCTGTACCTCAGGTCGTTCTTCGTCGACCGCGACCTGGCCCGGCACGACGAGATGGCCGGTGCCAACCTGCTCACCGCCGTCGTCGGCTACTTCGGCCACCGCGATCTGGCCGAACTGAACAACACGTGGGAAGGCCGCCTCACCGGGATGCTCGGCCGGCTCGGCCGCGTGGTCGCCGTCGGTCGCCCCGGCGAGGAACGGCCGCCGGTGGGTGCTCGACGCTTCTACCTGCCGGACGACCGGCAGGACTGGCAGTGCGTGGTGACGGAGAAGATCCGGCGGGCCCGGCTCGTGGTGGTCGTTGCCGCCATCAGCCAGGACTCGGGCGCCGCGGCGGGGACGCTGTGGGAGTACACCGAGGCGGTGCGCCTGCTCCGGCCGTCTCGTGTCGTTCTGGTCGTTTTCGGTGAACCCGACGACTACGAGCGCTTCCGGGCAAGGGCGAACGAACACTTCGCCGCGCGAGCGTTGCCACGACCACCGGAGTTGCCCGATTGGCCGGAACCGCTGCGGCCACGCAAGCGCAAAAGAAGCTATCCGTTCCACGGTGTAGTGCGCTTCGACGACGGCTGGGCGGCCGAGTTCGTCCACTTCGACGCCACCGCGCAATCAGGGCTCACCCCGCACGCGCGCTGGCGTCGAACCGTCCGCGGGCAGGTCGATCCGTGGCTGGAGGAGTGCGAGCGGGCTCTGCCGGGCGACACCCTCCACCCGGCGCGGGTGCGGGTGCACTGGCACCTCGGAGTGATCGCCGCCGGGTTCCTCGGCTGGCTGGGCACGTTCGTGGTGCAGCAGTGGGAAACCCTGGACTTGCCGCAGCAGGTCGCCCTACCCCTCACCCTGGTCGTCATGCTCGGCGTCGTGGCCCGGCTGGCCGCGTTGACCCGTGCCATGAGCCGGGATCAGGTCTCGGTCCGGCTTCCGGACGACAGGACGCCGGTCGCGCCGCTGAACCCGGCCGAGACGCGGCACCACGTGACCGAGGAGAAGATGCGCGGGTTCGGCGTCGGATTCCTCACGGCCAGGTGGTACTTCGACGAGAACGAGAATCCCGTCGACGCTCCGCGCCGCCGATCCTGGCGCACCCGGACCAGGGTCGAGGTCCTCGCGCGCTCACGCCGAAAGCTGTTGCCCGGCATCGTCGTGTCGCGCCGGAAGCTGCGCGTCGTGCAGACCGCGCGGGACGCCGGCATGACCAGCCACGAATACCTGGTGCGCGCGCTGATGCGGCTTGCCGGTGTGGTGGGCTACGTCGTCGGCACGAGTATCGGGGTCTTCCGCGTGTCCACGCTCGGCCAGCAGTTCGGCGTCGCGGGTCTGGGCCTGTTCTCGGCGGCGTGGTTGTGGTTCGGCTGTCGCAAGGACTTCGCCCAGATGAACCGGATGCGCCTGTATCCGAACGTCCCGGCCGACCTGGCTCCCGAGCCAGGTGTGCTGTACCTGCGTCCGCATCCCGATGACGACCCGCACATCGGGCTGGAGGGCTACCTGAAACCGATCTTCACACCGCTCGGCCTGTTCCGGGCCGGCTACGTGCGGGGTGCGTCCCCGCCGCCGCCCGGCGACGTGGCGCGGCTTCCCCTTTCCCCGGACGACTGGCAGGCGACGCTCGTCGCCGCGTTCCCCCACTGCGAATGGGTCGTCATGCCGGCCACCGGCACCTCCGCGGGCACGGTCGCGCAGGTCGAGTCGGCCGTCCGGCTCGTCCCGCCCTCTCGCCTGGCGTTGTTCCTGCTCAACGGTGACGGAGCCGACGAGGACCACGCCCGCTTCCGCGTGGCCACCGAGGAAGTGTTCGCACGCCGCGGTGTCACGCTCCCCGACCCGCCGCCGCTGCTGCACGACGGCGGGAAACCGCTCCGCGGCGTGATCCACTTCGCCGACGACTGGACGCCCTTCATCCAGACCGACACCATCGCCGACGACGTCGAGGCCGTTCAGGACTGACCCGCTCGTCAGGCGAGGCCGAACCGCTCGGAGTGCACTTGCCGGTCGGGAACCTTAAGCCTGCGCAGGGCACCGAGGACGGCCGAGGTCATCGCGGGCGGGCCACAGACGTACACATCGCGTTCGGCTATGTCGGACACGAGGGCACGGAGACTGTCCGGCTCGAACGGCGACGTTCCCTCTCCTGTACGACCGGTGAGCAGGTGCAGTCGCCCGCCGCGGGCCGCGACCAGGGCTCGCACCTCGTCGACCAGCACGGCGTCGTTCTCGCTGCGCACCCGGTAGAGCACGACGACGTCGCCGGCCGATTCCTCTTCCAGCATGGCCCGAATCGGCGTGATCCCCACACCTCCGGCGATCAGCAGTGCGCCGGACCGCGTTCGGTGCAGCGAGGTGAACGCCCCGTACGGTCCTTCGACGAACGCGCGGCTCCCGACCGGGAGGTGGCGCAGGCCGGCGCTGCCGCTGCCGACCGCCTTGGCGGTCAGGCGCAACGTGCGGCCGTCGGGCGCCGCCGACAGCGAGAACGGATTCGCCAGCCACCAATGGTTGTGCCCGGGGAACCGCCAGATGCAGAACTGGCCGGCTCGGGCGGGCAGCCTGTCGAGGTGGCGTCCGGTGACGTGCACCGACACGACGCTGTCCGACTCGTGCACGACCTCCGCGACCTGGAACCGGTGATGGGCGTTGCGCCACACAGGCATCACGATCCGCCCCGCGACCAGGGCACCGAACGCGAACAGCCACATGGCCCACCAGTACATCTTCGCCGGAACGGAAGAGTTGAAGGTCGTGGTCTCGCGCAACTGGTGGACGAACGCCAGCCCCAACGCCAGGTACAGCAGCAGGTGCACACCGTGCCAGGTCTCGTACCGCAGCCGCCGCCTCACGTACCGGGTTGAGACCGCGGCGACCACGACGACGATCGTCGCGGCGCACATCCCGAGCAGGGAGGCCGGCACTCCGGCCAGCGCGAGGAACGTCTTCCCCATCGACGCGTCATCGAGCCTCGCGTAGCCCAGCACCACCAGCGTGGCGTGGGTGAGGATGGTCCACAGCAGGGTGAAGCCGACCCACCGGTGCCACACCGTCAACCGGTCCATGCCGATACGGCGGTCGAGCCACGGCAGCCGGGCCACCAGCAGCAGCTGGAACAGCAACAGCACGGCGGCGTGCAGGGCGACGAACTTGGCGACCGTGAGCACCCCGTTCTTGCCGGTCCCCGCGGTGAGGAAAAGGACCTCGACGATCACCAGGTTGACGATGACAAACGTCCACAGCGCCCACCGCGCCGCAACGACCGGCGCTACGGTGCGTTGCCGCACCTGCGAATTCCTTGCCTCCACCACGTCCCCTTTGTCCATTTGACACACGGTTCCGGGCGCTGTCGCCGGTAGGTTGAGTGATTATCGTCTTAACCGCAAGCAGGCACAGGGCTGGCGGCGTCTCAGTGGTCGCGGTGCTCATCCATGGCAGGATTCGAGGGTGGAGATGACCGACGTCACGCGTGCGATCGCGGCTGCGGCTTCGGTCGCCGCATCGCTCGACTTGCCAGCCGACAACGCAATCGTGCTCCACAACTCGAACAAGCTGGCCCTGCGGCTGACGCCATGCGACGTCTTTGCCCGGGTCGCCCCTGTGGGACAAGAGGTTGCACAGTTCGAGATCGAGCTCGCGCAGCGGCTCGCCGAGGTCGGAGGCCCGGTGTGCCCCTTGGAGCCTCGCGTGGAACCGAGTGTGTACACGCGCGATGGCTTCGCGGTGACGCTGTGGACCTACTACGAGCCCGTGACACCGCAGAGGTCACCAGCCGACTACGCCAAGGCGCTGGAGCAACTGCACGCCGGCATGCGCGAGGTCGATGTGCCGAGCCCGAGGTTCACGGACCGGATCACGGAGGCGGAAGAAGTTGTCGCCGACCCGGATCGCTCGCCGGAGCTCGCCGACGCGGACCGCGTGTTCCTCAGTGGCAGGCTGGCAAGCCTGCGACGATCGATCGTCGACCGCGGCGCCGTGGAGCAGCTGCTCCACGGCGAGCCGCATCCGGGCAATGTGCTCAGCACGAAGAACGGCCCGTTGTTCATCGATTTTGAGACGTGCTGTCGTGGGCCCGTCGAGTTCGACCTCGCGCATGTTCCCGAGGCGGTCTGCGAGCACTACCCCAGCGTTGACCAAGGGCTGCTGGACGAGTGCCGGCAGCTCGTTATCGCGATGGTCGCCGCGTGGCGTTGGGAGCTGGGCGACCAGTTTCCGAACGGGCGGTGGTTCGGAGTGGAGCTCCTGCGCTTGCTGCGCGAAGGACCTCCTTGGCCGACTCTCGACACAGTGACCGGGCGACCCAGGTTCTAAGCACCTGGCCAGAAGTCTTGTCCGGAACCTCAGGCGACTCGTTGCTGCCGGCGTCAGCAAGTACCACCAACTCAACATCAACAGGCGTTTTTCTACTACCAACAGGGCGTTTCGGGCCCAGGCACCTGGTGCCGGTGCTGCGGGATGTGGAACAGGTTGGGTGTAGTTGACGGTGATTCGATCAAGAGTTGGTGGTACTTGCAGACGCATCGGGCTGGACGCCGAACCGCTCCGCGAGTAACGGACAGGACTTCGGGCAGCCTGCTTAGAGACCAAGTCGCTGCTGCTCGGCCTGCACCACTCGCTGCTCCACCGACACCGCTGAATCCAGTGCGCTCGCGTGTGAGTGCTTCGTGTCGCTTTCGCGCGCGTAGTGGTCGAACAGCAGGGTCTTGTGGTCGCGGATCTCCTGCACCCGCGCGTCCACGCTGTCCTTGACCAGCAACCGGTGCACGTGGACCTTGCGGACCTGGCCCATCCGGTGACAACGGGCGATCGCCTGGTCCTCCGTGCTCGGCTTCCACTGCGGCTCGGCGATGATCACCACGGACGCGGCCTGGATGTTGAGGCCCACGCCGCCCGCCTCGATCTGGGCCACCAGCACCGCGTGGTCCTCGCACGCCGTGAACGCGTCCACCAGTTGCTGACGGCCCTGCGCCGACGTCGCGCCGGTCAGGGGGCCGAAGACTTCGAGGTGGTTCGCGACCGCGTCCAGCACGTCGTGGAAGTACGAGAACACCACGACCTTCCAGCCGTTGTCCCGCGACTCCTCGATGATCTCCAGCAGCCGCTCCAGCTTCGCCGAGCCGCGGGGCGTGCCCGGCGCGTAGGCGGCGCGCCGCATCGCCATCAGGTTCCCCTCGCGCACCGCTTCGCGGTACGCGCCTCGGTCCTGCTTGCCGAACTCGACCCAGTCCTCCATCTCCAGCAGCTCCGGCAACTCCCCCAGCACGTCCTCCTGGTTGCGCCGCAGGTACACCGGTGCGACAACGCGGCGGAAGGCCTTCGCTCCCACCACGGCGTCGATGGTGCCCGTGCGGGCCGCGACGCCCGGCTGGAGATAGGTGACCAGGTTGCGGAACTCCTCGACGCGGTTCTCCATCGGCGTGCCGGTGAGGAGCACCGCCCGCTCCGCGCGCTGCACGATCGTGTTGACCGCCTGTGAGCGCTGCGTGTCCGGGTTCTTCACGTAGTGCGCCTCGTCGACCACGACCAGCGCCGGGCGGAACCTCTTCGGCAGCACCAGTTTCGGCAACGTGCCGAACGTCGTCACGCCGACGCCGCCCTGCGCCAGCCACTCGCCGACCGCGCCGTCGCGGCCCGCGCCGTGCATCCGGTGCGGCACGAGGTCGCTGTGCCTGGCGATCTCGTTGACCCAGTTGACGACGACGCTCGCCGGGCAGACCACCAGGAACCCGCGCCGCCCACCGGCCGCGAGGCTGGCCATCACCGCGATGGCCTCGATCGTCTTGCCCAGTCCCATCTCGTCGCCGATGATGACGCGTTTGCGGGCCAGCGCGAACTTGGCTCCGAACACCTGGTAGCCGCGCAGCGACACCTTCAGCAGGCTGGTGTCCAGTGTGGTCGCGTCGACCTCGTGCTCGATGTCGGCCGGGACGAAACCCTTGGCGGCACTGCGATCCGGCATCGCGTCCGCACCGGCGAGGTCGGCGAGGAGCGTGTTGTAGGCGGCCGCGTCGAGCTCGTAGTCGCGCCACAGCGCGCGGTGATCCAGGTCCGGCACGCGCAGCTGCGTGCCCACCGCGCGCAACGCCGCCACGTCGCGACTGGCCAGCAGGGCTTCGAGCCGGCCGAGCGAGTCGAGGGCGGCCTGCCGGTTCTTCCGCAACGAGAAGAACATCCGCAGCCGGCTCCAGGCACGGGAGGCGGCGCGCACGTCGGCGTCGACCCTGCCCAGCACGTCTCCGAGCGGCTCGTGCAGCGGACCGACGAGCTGGTTCGCCCTGCGCAGCTTGGACATCAGCTGCAGCAGCTCGGTCTGGGCGCGGTCAGCGCGGTCGGGGTTCAGCCGGACGGTCGTGTCGCGCGCGACGCCGTCGACGACGGCGCGGGCGACCCGCACGATCTGCTCGGCGGACTGCCTGCCGACTCCGGGCACGCCGTCGAGCTGTTCCGGGCGCGCCTTGGCGACGTCGGCGACGGTCCGGTACCCGGCGGCCTTCAGCTTGCTCAGCCGCAGGTTCGCCTTGGTGTCCCGGAGCTTGTCCACCGGCATCGCACGGAGCTGGTCGGCCACCAGCGAGTCCCGGACCGCCTGGTGCTGCGCGGCGGCGAGCGCGAGCAGCCGATCCGGTTCCGCGCGCACCCCTGCTGCCTCGGCGCGGAACGCCTTCGCGGCGGCCAGCACCGCGCGAGCATGCCTACCGACCTTCGACGAGTCGTCCACCCATGTCCTTTCGTCAGGCGGTCCGAGAGTACCGAAACCAGACCTGTCGTCCGTGGTCGGAGCAGAAAGGCAAGGGTGTCAGGCAGACTCGTCCGGGCGGGGCGCCGCGAGCCGCTGGAACTCCTCCTCGGAGATCGGGAGCGTGGTGTACCCGAGCAGCATTTCGCTGGTCGGTCGCCAGCCGTCCGGCGTCCACCGCTCGTACTCGAGTTCGTACGGGTTCGGCAGGCGCTTGGCCAGGAAGAGGACGTTGCCGAGGTCGTAGACGTCGTCCTTCTCGCGGAAGACCGCCTGGTAGTCGTGGACCTGGCCGTCGAAGCTGCGTGATCTCCCCAACATCACGGCGACGTAGCGGGAACCGCGGAAACCGCGCTCGCCGTGCTCCACCACCCACCAGCCGGGCTCCAGCCGCCCGAGCACATCGGTGGGCTGCCAGCCGAGGTCGTCGGGGGTCTCGTCGGCCGATCCGGTACGGCGAACGAGATCGTGGAGGTAGTGCCCGTCCTCGGCGGCGGCCGTGCCCACGTCGAAGTACCTGGCCTCGGCGTCTCTCGTCCCCGGATGGTCCGTTCCAGATCGTCGCGGCCGACCGGCAGCACGACCTTGTCCCGCGGCTCCTTCCCCAGCACCCACGCGCCCTCTTGCAGGTAGGTCTCCCATTCGCCGTCGCCGCTGGAGGGGCAGCGGATCAGCGCGTACGCGCGGTCGAGGTCTGTGATGTCGTCCCGGCTCTCGAACGCCGCGAAGTAGTAGTGACCGTCCACCGGTTCGGCTCGCCGCCGTGCCGCCAGCAGAGCGACGATGCCGGCAAGCCCGTTCCACTCGAAGGGTGCCAGCGACACCGCGAAACGGTGTTCCGGCAGCAACTCGCCGACCACGGCGTACGCGGAGCGCAGGTCGACCATGTCGGCCTCGCGCCGGAACACCGCGAAACCGCCGCCTTCGAACCCGTCCCGCCGCCCTTTCCGCGCAGGACCGCGGTCGTCGGCCAGTTGCCTGAGCCTCTCCACCTCGGCGGCACTCACCTCGCGATAGGAGTCGTAGGAGTCCCGGTCGCGGGATCTCGACAGGCCGTCGCTCCGCATCCACACCCCGTGGCCGTCGTACTTCTGCTCGTCGTAAACGCCGATGCTGCGGTACAGGCCCTTGGCGTTGCCGACATCGGACATGCCGTGGCCGTCCTCGAACAACGCGTAGTAGCGGTAGTCGGCCAGATAGGGCTCGAACACGCGATCACCCCCAGTGATCATCCCATCTTAGCGGGCGTCCGCTGACCGCCGAAGTTCGTCCAGGTGCACCAGGCTGTTCAGTACCGCGTCCGTGTCACCGACGAAGTCGATCAGGCACGCGACCTCGTCGACGCCGATCTCGGCGAGCGTGTCCAACGTCCGCAGCCCGTCCTGCACCGTGCCGAAGAGCCCACCGGTGTCGAAGTAGCGGTCGAACGAGCGCGCGACCAGGAACTCGACGTCCTCGGGGTCCATGTCCTCGGGGTTCACCCCCGGCATCAGGTCGCCGGAGGCGCGCGCGATCAGGCTGATCGAGCTGCGCAGGTAGTCGCTGAACGGCTTGCGCACGATCTCGCGCACCTCGTCGCGGTCGGTGCCGAGGAACGTGTGCAGCATCAACGCCACCTGACCGTTGCCGGCGACGCCGTGCGAGCCCGCCTGGAACGCCTCCCGGTACAGGGTGATCTTCTTCGCCAGGTCGTCGAGGTCCTGGCCGAGCAGGTGGGTCAGCACGCCGGCGCCGAGCTCACCGGCCTGCCGGAACGTCTCCGGCGTGCCCGCGCTGGTCAGCCACACCGGCAGTTCCGCCTGCACGGGGGCCGGGAAGATCCCCACCTGCTTCTGGTCGCCGGCGCCGTCCACGACGTCGATCTTCTTGCCACGCCACAGCTCGCGCACCGTCTGCATGGTCTCGACGAGAACCTCCTTGCGGCGCGGGTAGTTCTCCGGCCGCAACGCGAAGTCCACGGCGTGCCAGCCGGAGGCGAACGACAGGCCGACGCGGCCGCGCGAGAGGTTGTCCACAACGGACCACTCCTCGGCGATCCGCAGCGGGTGGTGCAACGGGCCGACGACGCTGCCCGCTCTGACCGCCACCCGCTCCGTCACGGCGGCCAGCGCGGCGCCCGTGACGGCCGGGTTCGGGTACTGCCCGCCGAACTGGTGGAAGTGCCGTTCCGGCGTCCACACCGCTGTGAACCCGTGCGTGTCGGCGAATCGCGCGCCTTCGAGCAGCAGCCGGTAGCGGTCACCGGAGCCTGCGCCGTCGTCGGCGAAGTAGAAAAGTCCGAAGTCCATGCCAATCCCCTCGAGTGGAGGGCGGGTGGCCACGAGGGCCACCCGCGGCCTCGTTAACAGACGACCTTCACCTGGAACACGTCCAAGTCGGTCAGGATGCTGACCTTCACGTTGCGCAGGCGGTCCGACCAGCCGACCGCCGACCACTCCTGCCACAGCGGCACGACCGGCATGTCCTGCACCAGCAGGCGTTCGGCCTCCCGGTACAGCTCCAGCGCCGCCTCCTTGCTCGGCGCACGGTCCGCGCGGTCCATCGCGGCGTCGAACGCCGGGTTCGAGTAGCCGTAGGCGTTCGAGGACGTTTTGGATCGCTTCGAACCGCATGCGGCGAGTTCGCCCGCTGTGCCATCCTGAACGGCGGGGGAGGTACTGGGGGTATGTACTGCTTCAGATTGCTGGGTTCCTTCCGAGTCGAACGGGAGGGCAGGGAGATCGCGATCGGCACCCCGCAGACGCGCACGGTGCTCGCGCTGCTGGTGTGGCACGCGAACGAGGTCGTGCCGGTCGGCCGGATGTTCGACGAGCTGTGGGGGGACGCGCCGCCGTCGTCGGCGAAGGTGCAGTTGCAGGGCATCATCTCGCGACTGAGACGGCTGCTCGGCAAGGAGCGGATCCAGACCGCGGCCACAGGTTACGGTCTGCGCGCCGGCACAGCGGAGCTCGACGTCGAGCTCGTGCGCGAGGACCTGGCCAGGGCACGGGAGCTCATCGCGAACGGCGACGTGGCGCTCGGCGCGACCAGGTTGCGGGAGGCGCTCGGCCGCTGGCACGGACCCGCCGACCTGGAGCTGTCCGAGCCGATGACCGAACAGCTCGCCGAACTGCGGATGACCGTGCTCGAGGAACGCGTCGACGCCGACCTCCTGCTCGGCGGCAGCGCCGACCTGATCGGCGAGCTGACGGCGGTGGTGACCGAACACCCGCTGCGCGAACGACTACGCGCTGCGCTGATGACCGCACTGGCCCGGCGCGGGCGTGTGCCCGAGGCGCTGGACGTGTTCCGCGCGTTCCGCCGCACGATGATCGAGGAACTGGGCGTCGAACCGTCCGCGCAGCTGTGCGCGTTGCACGCCCGGATCCTGCGCGGCGGACAGGACGTGCAACCCGCGTTTCCGGTGCAGCGCAAGGCACATCGACCGAAGCAGCTACCTCCGGCACTGCCCGGTTTCGTGGGCCGCGCCGAACTGCTCGCCGAACTGGCCACCGTGCTCACCGGTCCGGAGCGCGCCCGGCCGCCGCTCGTGGTCATCTCCGGTACACCGGGAGTCGGCAAGACGTCGTTCGTGGTGCAGCTCGCTCACCGCGTGCGCGAACGGTTCCCGGACGGCCAGCTCTTCGCGACGTTGCGCGGCGACAACACAATGCTTGTGCTGCAACAGTTCCTGCGCGCTCTCGGCGTACCGGCGGACCTCGTTCCGAACGCCGGGGAGGAGTGTTCGGCGCTGCTGCGCGACCTGCTGACCGGCCGCCGGGTGCTGCTGGTCGTGGACAACGCCGGCGACGCGAGCCAGGTGCGCCCGTTCGTGCCCGCCGAACCCGGCTGCGGGGTGCTGGTGACGAGCAGGCGCGCACTCGGCGAGCTCGAAGGCGCCCGGCTGGTTCGGCTCGGGCTGCTCGACACCGGCGATTCGGTCGAGCTGATCACCAGAATCGTTGGTGTGCGGCCAGGTGATGCGCTGGTCGCACGCTGTGGCGGCCTGCCGCTGGCGTTGCGGATCGCCGGCGCACTTCTCCTCGGCCGTCCACATTGGACCTGCGACGACCTGGCCGTGCGGCTGGCCGATGAACGCACCAGGCTCGACTGGCTCGAAGCAGGTGACTTGGACGTGCGGGCCTGCTTCACCGCGTGCTATCGCCAGCTTCCGCCGGGCCACCAGACGTTGTTCCGCCGCATGGGCCTGCTGCCCGCGACCTCGGTGCCGGCCCAGGTCGCCGCCGCACTGCTCGACACCGGACGCGACCACGCGGAACGGGTGTTGGAGGACCTCGTCAGCCGGCACCTGGTGAACGCGGTCAGGCGCGGCGCCACGACCCACTACGGCATGCACGACCTGTTGCGCTGTTTCGCCGCCGAACAACCCGAACCCGACCAGGACGCGGTCGTCACCCGCGCACTCGGCGCCTGGCGTGCGATGGCCGAGTCGATGGCGGCTCTGCTGCCGGAGCGCGGGTCGCTCACGTGGTTCGACGCGGAACTGCCCGCGCTGCTGGCGACGATCAAGCTGGCGGCGGCCCACGGCGTGGTCGGACCGGCGTGGGAACTGGCCGTGGTGTGCCAGCGGTACTTCGACCACTGTGGACACCACGGCCAGTGGTTGTGCTGCAGCGCCTAACAAGGCCGCAGCGACGACACCCGGTTGCGCGTGGACAACGGCAGATTGCCGACGGTACCGGGCCCCACCACAACGAGGAGGTTCGTGTAGTTGCGTCCGTCGTAGAGACACCACTGCACGCCGGTGCGGTTCCGGACGCTCTCACCGTTGTTGTCGACGCCAACAGGCAGCTGAGCCGCACCGATGGTGAACATGGCGAGCCCGCCTGTGCCGTTGGGACCGGTCCACATGCAGAACCGGTTGGCGAGGCACTGGTCGTAGGAGGCGGTGGACACCGGGGAGGCGACGGCAGGGGCCGCCGCGAACAGCGACCCCGCCATCACCGCACCGGCGACCAGCGCCGCTGCTCCGCGTGCCACGTCAGGGACACACCCGCAAGGAGGTGATCCTGTTACGGAACTCCGGCAGCAGGTTGCCCTGGGAGCCGGGCGCGATGTGGCCGAGCAGGCTCGTGTAGTTGGCGCCGTCGTAGAAGCACCAGTACTGGCTGGTGCGGTTCCAGGCGCTCTCGGTGTTGTTGTTGAGCCCACTGGGGCCGGGAGCAGCACCCAGGTTGGCGTCACCGACCGCGAAGTAGCCCCACGGGCGGCCACCGTTGAGGTTGTTCCAGATGCACATCCGGGCGGCGGGACAGTCGCTGTAGGCGGCGATCGACACGCCGTCGCTCGCCTCCAGGATTCCCTGAGCGGGCGCGGACGCGCTCGCGGGCATCGAGACCAGCGACGCCGCGAACGCCGCCCCGGCCAGGACCATCATCGTCTTGCGAATCAAGAGAATTCCCCCTTCTCCGTGAGGCGATCTCGCCTCGGTGCCAAGACTGGAGAATCCCCCTATGCGAGCACTAACCGCGACTAACAGCCGCATCGACCGAGCACAACTTGACACGCACAGGAATCGAGAGAAACGAACAGCCGGCCACAGGAGGAACGGCCAGTGAGAAGAAGGTTGCCACTGGGCGGCCGTCTGAGGCATCACCCGCCGTGAATTTCCGGAAAGCCCGCAGCGATGACGAGGCCGGCGCCCTCGAACTTGGTCGCACGGGCGAAGCGGCCGTCGACCACGGTCAGCGCCCACAGGCAGTCGGCCCGCAGCTCACCGGAGGCGTCGCGGCGGTAGCCGGCCATGGCGGGCTGGCCGTTGGCCGTTGGCCGTCCATTCCAACCCGGTGATCGACGCACCGAGATCCGTTCTGATCGCCGTCAGGGCGGTCGCCACGACCAGTGCGTCGAGAACGACCATCAGCGACGCGATCGAGGTGATCACCAGCACCCACGTTCGCCGCGATCTCCCCTCGACCGCCGGCACTTCTGTGCGGGTGGACACGTCCGTCTCCTCTGGCTCCGGTCGGCGCAGTCCCACCGACGTCCGGCACTTTCGGAGATACGGACTTGAAGCAACGGCACAAGGAGTCGGAGAAATCAAAACGGCGTGGAGCGAACCCCGGCGATCCTCGCGGGCGTTCCTACTCGGTTTTCGGTCAGGCGCCCCGCTTCGCCAACGTGGAACG
>CAVYUS010000007.1:0-1852408 GCA_963771775.1 uncultured Actinomycetota bacterium | reverse complement strand
CTGACGGTGTTGGCGGTCGCCGGATCGACGTGGTGGATCGCGGCGGGCGTGGCCCTGGGCGGCATCCCCCAGGCACTGGCGAACCCGGCGACGAACAAGGTGATCATGGCCGCCGTCGCGCCCGAGGACCGCGGGTCGGTGACCGGGTGGAAGATGTCCGGGGTTCAGCTCGGCGCGTTCGTGGCGGGCGTGCCGCTGGCGCCGCCCGCCGTGGTGCTCCACTGGCGCTGGGGTGTCGGGCTTCGTGGTGCTGTCCCTGGTCGGTGCGGCGGTGGCCGCGCGGCTCACGGTACGGGCGGCGCCTGCCAAGGGCTTGCCAGTGAGGGCGTCGGTGAACAGGTGCGTGCGCTGACTTCGTTCTCGTTGGCGCTCGGGTTCGGGCTCGCGTCGGTGAACACGTTCTTCGCCCTGTACCGCGTGGAACGGCTCGACTTTCCGCGCCGGTCGCGGCCTGGGTGTTCGCGGTAATGGGACTGGTCGGCCTAGCGGGCCCGGTCTGGTGGGCGGCGCGGCCGGCAAGGCGGACGATCCCCCGCGGTTTGCCGCTGCTGGGACTGGGTGCCGTAGTCTCGGTGGCGGTGGTGGCGCTCGCGAACCAGGCGCATTGGCTGGTCTGGTTCGGTGCGCCCCGTATCGGGGTGTTCGCGGTGGCGGGCAACGCCGTGTCGATGGTCGCGGTGATGCGGGCGGTGCCGCCGAAGCTCGCCGGACGTGCGGCGGCGGTGGCGTCGGCCGGGTTCTTCGGCGGGTTCGCCGTCGGCCCGCCGTTGACCGGGCTCGTGGTGCACCAGGCCGGCTACGCGTGGCTGTGGGTCACCGTCGGCGTGGCGTTCGGCGTGGCGGCCGGTATCGCGTTCTTGGTCACCCGGCGCACCGCGGTGACGGTGTGAGCGACTGGGCGCACGATCTGGTGCGCCGGATGTGCGAGCAGGTCGACGAGACCGAAGCCGCCGCCGGGGAGAGGTTCCCACTCTATCTCCACAATGGACAGCGGAAGACCTCGGCCCGCGGGTCGTGGGCGGGCGGGTTCTGGGCAGGACTGCTCACGTTGCGCACGCTCGCCACCGGCGCCGGGGACGTCGGACCGGTGCGGGACCGGCTGGATGTGTGGGCGGAGGCGGACACGGTGCTACGCGGCATGATTTTCTGGTACGGCAGCGGAGCGGAGCGGCTGGGCGTCATCGCACCGCGCCCCAGCACGGCGAAGGTCGCGGACAACCTCGCGAGCAGCTTCGACCCTGCGCTGGGCGCGATCCCGTGGGGCACCGCTCTGGCCGCTGACGGCCCCGGGATCCGCGCGGACGGGGCGGCCGGAGTCGTTCCGCTGCTGGAGACCCACGGCCACCACGACGTCGCCCGCCGCCACCGGGACGCGCACGTGGACCTCGCCCCGGACTGGCCACGAGGCAAGGCCTGGCTGTTGCTCACGAACCCAGGCGACTGGGAGTTGGCCACTGACGACAGTTCCGCGCAGGCGATCGCAGCCGTGGCACTGTTGAAGGCAGGCAAGCGAAGTGAAGGCGAGCGACTGCTGCGCACCCTGCCGGAAGGTGCCGAGTACGACGGCATGTCCGAGCTGAAAGTCGTGTGGGGCGACTTCTTCACGTTCCTCGGTGCCGCCATCGTCACCGGTCTGGTGCCGCCTGACGCCTGGTGAGCAGCCGCCGCGCGGTCGTGGTGACGTGCAGTTCGTCCGCGCCGTCGAGGATGCGGGCGGCTCGTGCCACGCGCAGCAGCCGGGGCAGACCCGTTGCCGCGGTGAGCCCTTCCGCGCCGTAGACCTGGATCGCGGCGTCGACCGCCGTGTTCAGCGCACGTGCGGCGGCGACCTTCGCGAGGCTCACCTCGACCGGGGCACGCTCGCCGAGAGCGACCAACGCGGCGGCCTCACGGGTCAGCAGCCGCGCCGAACGCACCTCCAGCTCGGACTCGAACACCAGGCGCTGCACCAGTTGCCGGTCTGCCAGCACGCCGTCGCCGAGCGTCCGGGACATCGCCCGGTCCGCGAGCAGGTCGAGGCATCGCTGTGCCTGGCCGATCCAGCGCAACGCCCGCAGCGTGCGTCCGAGCGCGAGACGTTCGCCGGCGAGCCGCATGCCCTGCCCCGGCTCGCCGATCAGGTGCGTCGGCGGCACCCGGACCGCGTCGAACGAGATCTCGTACTGCCCGCCGGCGCCGAGGACGTCGAGCTCCCGCTCGACCCGGAACCCGCCCGCGGGCACGGCGACGATCGAGAACCCGTCACCGGTGCGTGCGACCACCAGAACCAAGTCCGCCCGAGCCGCACCGCTGGTGAACCACTTGCGGCCGGTGACTGTCCACCCGCCGTCCGCGCCGCGCTCGGCGGTGGTGCGCAGCCCGGACGGGTCCGAGCCCGCGACGCCGGGTTCGGTCATCGCGTAGCTCACGTGCACGCGACCAGCGACCAGGTCGGTCAGTACGGCGTCCCGCAGCTCAGGGTGGGCGTGTGCGGTGAGCATCCGCGCGTTGAGCAGGCTGGACGAGCCGACGACGTCCGGGCCGTGATCGCTGCGGCCCTCGTCCTCGGCCACGGCGAAGTAGTCCGCCAGCGACTGGCCACCGCCGCCCAGTTCGACCGGCAACGGCTGTGCCCACAACCCGGCGTCCTGGGCGAGCTCACGCAGTTCGAGACCTCCGCCCGCGTCCAGTTCGGATTCGGCGGGGATCACGACGTCGTCCACGAACCGACGCAACTGACTGTCACCTGTCACGGAGACATCACACCATCGTGGGAACCCGGATGGCTCTGCATCCGACCTTTCAGTCATGACGGAAGCCACAGCAGTGCAAGCCTCGGCTCTGGACGGCGCGATCGCGTCGGTCTCGGGAACGAGTGCGGCAGCACGCCTGATGCGCGCACATCTCCGCGCTCTCGGAGCGGAGGTCACCGACGGTTCGACGGAGAACGCGGCCGAGGCCGTGGTCACGTTGCGCAACGGTGATCAGCACACGGTGATCGTCGACTGGGCCGGACCGGTGGCCGTCCACGGTCTGCACGACGAGGCGACCGTCCAGGCCGCGTGCGGCGTGATGCACGTGCACGGCAGGCGCTCTGGTTCTCCGCGCGGCATCGGTGTCGACTACTGCGGCACCGCGGCGGGCGTGCTCGCGACGACCGGGTTGCTGGCGGCGATCCTGCGCGGCGAGCCAAGGGTGCGGACCAGCGTCGCCGAAGCCGCGCTGCTGACGATCTCGCAGTACCTCGCCGCGGCGGGGGCGGACGAGGCGGAGGCCGTCGACCTGCGGCCCGGTGGCCCGCCGTTCGTCAGCGCGGACGGCGTGCGGTTCGAGATCGAGGCGCTGGTGCCCGAGGTGTGGGCGGCGTTCTGGACGGCGCTCGGCACGGACACCGCGGCGATCCGGGGTGGCTGGCGGCCGTACCAGTTCCGCTACGCGACGGCTACCGCCCCGATCCCCGACGCATTGCACACCGCGACCCGCGCCGCCACGTTCGCGGAGATCACCGAGGCAGCCGCCATCAGCGGTGCGAGCGTCTGCACGTTGCACGGACCGATCGAACCGATCACCGCCCCGTGGCGCATCGAGCCCACCGAAGGTCGCACGATGCGAGACGGCGCGGAACTCGCGATCTACGAAGCGGGCCGGCGGATCCAGGCTCCGATGGCCGCGCACCTGCTGGGTTTGCTGGGCGCCAAGGTGATCCGGGTCGAGCCGCCGGGCGGCGACCCCCTGCGCGGCATGCCGCCGATGTCCCGCGACATCTCTGCCCGGTGGCTCGCGCTCAACCGTGGCAAGGGTGCCGTCGAGATCGATCTGAAGGACCCGACTGACCGGCAACGGCTGCGCGACGAGCTGGTGGACGCGGACGTGTTCCTGCACAACTGGGCGCCGGGCAACGCCGAGAAGTGGTAACTCGCCGCACCCGACCTCCCGGACGGCATCGTCTACGCCTACACCTCCGGCTGGGGTGGTGGCGATCTGCCGGACACACCGCTCGGCACGGACTTCATGGTCCAGGCCCGCACCGGGCTGGCCGAACTCGTGCGTCCGTTGGACGAGGAACCCGCGCCGTCGCTGATGACGCTCGTTGACGTGCTCGGCGGTCTGATCGGCGCCGAAGCCGTGCTCGCCGGCGTGCTCACCCGGCGGCTCACCGGCCGTGGCGTCGCCGTCGAGAGCAGCCTGCTCGGTGCGGCCAGCGCGTTGCTCGCCGGTCAGAACGGGCGCCACTCCCCTGGTTTCCGCGTTCCCGCCGACGGCCGGGTCGACGGTGTCGACGTGGTCACCGATCTCGCGGCGTTGCTGGGTGATCCCCGCTTCGCCGCCGTTCTGGGCCGCGACGACCGCGGCTGTCCCGCACTCGGCTCTCCGTGGAGGTTTTTGTGACGCTCGCCGCGACCCCCGTCGTAAAGCACCTGGCCGATCTGGTGCCTTACGAAGTCCGCCGCCACTGGGCGAACGCCGGCCTGTACCGCGATCGCGACCTGTACTCGCTGTTTTACGAGCACGTGCTCGCCGGCCCCGGCCGCACCGCGATCGTCGACGCGGACGGCGAGATCAGCTACGCCGAGCTCGACCTGATGGCCCGCTCGCTCGCCGTGGGCCTCGCGGGCATCGGTGTGGAGCAGGGCGACGTCGTCGGCATCCAGTTGCCCAACGGCAGGCTGGCCTGCGCGTTCGATCTCGCGATCGCCGCACTGGGTGCGGTCTCGCTGCCCTACCCGGTCGGCCGTGGCGACCGGGAGGCGGCAAGCCTGCTCAGCCGCTCCGGCGCGGTCGCCGTGGTGACCACGACGTTCTACAGCGACTACCCCTGCGCCCAGCGCACCCGCGCGCTGGCGGGCGAACTGCCCGAGTTGCGGACCGTCATCGCGGCGGGCGGCGGTCCGGTGCCCGCCGGATGCGTGCCCGTGGCGGCGTTGCTGGCCGCCGACCCCGTCAGGTTCGAACCGGCCTCCCCCGACCCCGACGGCCCTGCCAGGATCCTGGTCACCTCCGGTTCCGAGGCGGCGCCGAAAATGGTGCTGTACTCGCACAACGCCCTCGTCGGCGGCCGCGGCCGGTTCATCGGCGAGCTGGTCGGCGACACCCCGGAACTGCGGAACTACGTGATGGTGCCGCTGGCCTCGTCTTACGGCAGCAACGGCACGTCGGTGACGCTCGCGGTGCACGGCGGCACGCTCGTGCTGCTGCCCAAGTTCGACACGGCGACGGCGCTGGCGATGATCGAACGCGCCCGGCCCACGCACGTGCTGGCGGTACCCACCATGCTGCGGATGATGGTCGACTGCCCCGAACTGGACCGGTACGACACGTCCAGCCTGCGGGTGGTCGCGCTGGGCGGTGCCGCGCTCGACGCCACGACCGCCGCGCGCGTCCGTGAGACGCTCGGCTGCACGGTGGTCAACGTCTACGGCTCGGCGGACGGCGTCAACTGCCACACCGCGCTGAACGACCCGCCCAGCCACGCGGACACCGCGGGTCGCCCCAACCCGTCCGTGGCGCGGCTGCGGATCGTGGACGACTCGATGCGGGACGTCGCGCCCGGTGACGTCGGTGAGATCGTCTCGCTCGGCCCGATGTCCCCGATGTGCTACGTCGGCGCACCCGAGCTGAACGAGCTCTACCGCACCCCGGATGGCTGGGTGCGCACCGGTGACCTCGGCCGTATCGACGCGGACGGTTACCTGCACGTCGTCGGGCGGCGCAAGGACGTGATCATCCGCGGCGGCATGAACATCAGCCCCGCCGAGGTCGAGGCACTGCTCTCCACCCACCCCGCGGTGCGGGACGTGGTGTGCGTGCCGGTGCCGGACGAGGTGCTGGGTGAACGGCTGTGTGCCTGCGTCGTGGCCGATCCCGCACCGACGCTGGAAGAGCTGACCGCGCACCTGGCGGCGCAGGGCCTGGAACCACGCAAGTTCCCCGAGCGACTGGTCGTGGTGCAGGCGCTCCCGCTCGGCGCGGCGGGCAAGGTCGACCGCCGCGCCGTTCAGGACCTCGTCAGGCCTTGAGGGCCTTGGAGATCTCCTCGGCGTTGGTCTTGAAAACGCCGAGGAGATCCAGGTCCGCACCGGGGTAGTTCACGATCTTGACCTGCTTCGCGGACGAGCCGGGCAGCACGGTGCCGGTGGACATGTGCACGTTGTCGAACACCAGGTCCGGCTGCTTGCCCGACAGCTCTGCGAGCTGCGCCGGGGTGACCGGCTGCGGGCCGAACGTGCCGACGACCTCGGCACCCGTGATCGCGGCCATGTAGGCGACGAACGCCTGGCTCACCACCTTCGGTGCCTTCCCACCGGGGAACGAGCCGTTCACCTGCGTCTTGACCTCGGCCAGCGTGGTGTCGAACTTCTTCAGCCACTCCTCGGCGGCCGGTGTCGTGCCGAGCAGTCCGGCAAGGCGCGTCACCTCGGCGCGAACCACGTCCGGTGAGTTCTCCAGCTTCACCGCCTCGACCTTCGCCGAACCGCCCGCGGCCTCCTTCAGCTTGGCCGCGAAGCCCTCGAACTCCGCGTACAACACGAGATCCGCCGTGGCGACCGCAGCGAGGTCGGACGGCTTGGGGTCGTAGTCCGCCGCGTGCGCCACGGTCGCGGGCACGACGACCTTCACGTCGGTCGCGCCCGCGGCCTTGGCGAGTGCTGCCTCCCACGCGGTCGCAGCCACGACCTTCTTGCCCGCCGGGGCGTCCGAGGTCGCGTTGGGCGCCGCGGTCTGCGCGCCACCACCACAGGCGGTCAGCGCGAGCACCGCGCCGAGCACGACGAGCTTGATCTTCACTGGTCAGGTTCTCCTCATCGGTAGCAGCTGGGCGAGCAGGGCGATCACGCCCGCCAGCAGAACGAGCACCGGACCAGGGGGCTGGTCCAGCGCGAGTGCGAGCAGCAGTCCGGCCACGGCCACGACGAGCCCGATGCCGATCGACGCGACGACCATGCCGGTCAGCCCGCGTCCGATGCGCCGCGCGGCCAGCGCGGGCAGCAACGTCAGCGCGTCCACCAGCAACGCGCCGGTCAACTTGATCGCTCCGGCGATCGACACCGCGATCACCACGAGCAACGCCGCGGTCAACGGCCCCGTGCGCACGCCGGAGCAGGCGGCGAGCTCCCGGTCGTGCAGCAGCAACGAAAGATCCCTGCGACGCCACCAGAACAGCGCGGGAATCGCCGCCGCCAGCACCCCGAGCACCACGAGATCCACCGGCCGGGTGGACAGGATGGATCCCCACAGCAGCTCGAACGCGCCGTTGGCGTTCACACCGGAGATCGACAGCACCAGCAGCGCCACCGCGATCGCGAGGCTCATCAGCAACCCCATCGCGCCGGACAACCCCGCCGACGTGGTCGCGAACGGCGCCAGACCTCCGCCGGCGAGCGCGCACAGCAAGAGCGCCCACAGCAACGGATCCGTGCCGGTGAGCAGGCCGATGGCGCTGCCGAGCAACGCGACGTGCATGATCGCGAAGCGGACCGGGTAGATGTCGAGCCCGACGATGAGCACCCCGATCGGGGGCAGCGCGACCGCGCCCAGCAGCAAGCCGAGACCCGCGCGCTGCACCGGCACCAGCGCGAGCAGCTCGGCGATCATGCGACGTCCCGCAGACGTCCGGCGGCCATCTCGACGACCCGGTCGCACGCATCGGCCACAGCCCGGTCGTGGGTGGCCACCAGCAGCGTCACCGGCAGCTCGGTGAGCACCGCCGCCGCTTCCTCCTGGCCGGCGAAGTCCAGTGCCGCAGTGGGTTCGTCGGCCAGCAGCATCCCCGCACCAGCGGCGACCGCACCGACCGCACGGGCGAGCCACGCCCGTTGCGCCTGCCCGCCGGACAGGGTGTGCACGCCGCGTGACTCGAGCCCTTCCAGCCCGAGCCGCGCGGCAGCCTCCCGCGCCGCACCGCCGTCTCCGCTGCTGTCGAGCAACTCGCCCAGCAGCAGGGGAAACCGGCCGGTCGACCGCAGCTGCGGGATCCACGCCACGTCGGTACGCCGCCTGCGCCACTGCGCCGACGTCGCCGCCCGCTCGCCACCCACTTCGATCACCCCGTCCGAGACGGGCTGAAAGCCCAGCACCGCGCGCAGAAGGGTCGACTTGCCGGAGCCGTTCGTGCCGATCAGAGCGACCCGCAGACCCGCGGACACGTCGAGGTCGACGGAGTGGACGGCGGGGTGCCTGCCATAGCGGCAGTGCACTCCCTTGAGCAGCAGAGACAACGCGGTCACGTGCCACAGGTCGTTCACCCGGCCGGGGTAGTTCCCGGCGATTCTCAGCCGGTTTCGCTGGCGCTGTGCCCGGCGGCCCTGACCAGGTCCTCACGTGCCCGCGCGACGCGCGAGCGGATCGTCCCGATCGGACAGCCGACGACCTTCGCGGCCTCGGCATAGCCCAGCCCGAGCACCTGGGTCAGCACGAACGCCTCACGCCGGTCCGCGGCCAGGCCGTCGAGCAGCACGTTGAGCTCGACGGCCCCGGTGAAGCCCGACGAGGCGCCCTGCCCGCGGTCCGCCTCCCGCACCCAGTCGACGTCCGGGGACACCCGAGGCCTCGACCGCGCCATCCGCACCTGGTCGATCACGACCCGCCGGGCGATCGAGAGAAGCCACGTCGCCGCCGAGCACCTGGCTTCGAAGTTCCGCAGGCTCGGCAACGCGCGCAGGAACGTCTCCTGGGTGAGGTCGTCCGCCGCGCCGACGTCCGCGAGGTGGGCGACGAACCGCCACACGTCGCGCTGGGTCGCCCGCACGAACCGCTCCAGGGCGTCCCGGTCACCCTCGCGGGCCTGCAACGCCCAGCGGGTCACCTCGTCATCGGCGGAGTTCACGAGGCCGAATCGTATCGGCCGGAACGTCGGGAACTAACCGGCCATTCGGAGCGACTACTGGGATGTGTCCTGCCAAATCGTCCGTGCAGGGGCTCTCCGCCTCGGCAGGGCACCGGCAACCGAGCCGCATGAGGCGTCACACCGGCACAGTCCTCTCCCCACTGCGCCGGTGTCCACCGCCGCGACACCCGCGCCGGGCAACGTGCCCGGCGCGGGTCCGCTCCGAACCGCTCGCAGATCACCGGGAACCAGGTAGGCCGCATGACCGACAATGTGTACGTGGACTGCAGCACCTGCCGCGAAGCCCTGTCCGCGCGACTCGACGGGGAAGACGAGGGCGTGCCCGCCGACCAGGTGGACACGCACCTGGAGACATGCGCGTCCTGCCAGGAGTGGCACGAGACCGCCACCTCGCTGAACCGCACCCTCCGCGTACGACCGGCCACGCCGGTACCGGACCTGACCGCGGCGATCCTCGACGCGGCGCCACCGATCATTCCGCCCGCGCCACGAGGCTGGCTGCCCCGGACCTTGCTGGCCGGTGTCGCGGTCGCCCAGCTGACCCTCGGTCTCGCCCAGGTGCTGGGCACCGGCACGTCCGCGCACGGTGCGCACACCACCGGTGTCGACAGCAACCACCTGTTCAACGAGAGCACCGCCTGGAACCTCGCACTCGGCCTCGGCCTGCTCTGGACCGCGCTGCGTCCCGCCGCGACCGCAGGCATGCTGCCCGTCACCGCCGCGTTCGTCGCCGTGCTGATCCCCTACTCGGCCAGCGACCTGGTCAACGGCACCGCCACCGCAGGCCGCGTCCTGACCCACTCACTGCTGCTCCTCGGACTCGCCCTGCTGGCACTGGTGCACTTCCGCGACCGGGGCCCCGGCAGCCGCACACCCGTGCGGGACAGCGACTCCACCGACACAGTCGGCTCCTCCGACTCCCCGCGGCAAGCCGGACAGCCCACCACCCGCCGCCGGGTCCGGCTGCGGCCGGTGAGCCGGCGCCACGCGGCCTGACAAACCCGACTGACGTGAGGACACCCCCGATGACCTTTCGGCGCATGGCCGCGGCTCTGCTGCTGACGTTCGTGGCGCTCGGCTCGACAGCCCTGCCCGCTTCGGCACACACCGAGCTCAAGAGCAGCAACCCGGCCAAGGGAGCAGCGCTGCCCGCGCCGCCGCAGCAGGTCGAGCTCACCTTCACCGAAGCGGTCACCGTCCCCGCCGACGGCATCACCGTGACCGGCCCGGACGGTGCCAAGTGGACAGTCGGACCAGCCACCGTCGCCGGTGCCGTCGTCACCGCGCCGGTAACGGCCACAGGACCGGCCGGTGCCTACGCCATCGCCTGGAAGGCCATCTCCGCGGACGGCGACCCGGTCAGCGGCACGATCGACTTCACCCTCAGCGCGCCCGCGACCACGACGACTACCACCACGGTGCCGACGACCACCACCTCCACCGCCACGTCCAGTGTCGCGCCTGCGGCTCAGATCGAGAACGACAACGGTGGCGTGCCGGTATGGGTGTGGATCCTCCTGGGCGTTCTGGTTCTCGTGGGCATTGGCACGACCATCGCCTTGCGGCGCAAGGGTGGGACCGCGCCGCAATGATCGTTTAGAGGCGCACCGAGCTGTGAGCCACGACATTCCATCGGCAAGAAGTCAAGCATTGCTTATCGCCAACTAGTTGCTGTTAGCTGCCCTAGGCAATAATGGACTTAGGGCGGGGATGATGCGCGTGCGCCGTCGGCTGATGATCGTGGTGTTCGCGGCTGGACTGGTGGCCGCGTGCACGTCTCCCGATGGCGGGACGACGGCGAACACCGGCCAGTCCATCGTGATCGGTGCGGGCAGTGAGCCGGAGAACCTCAACCCGATCCTCGGCTACGCACCCGACGGCGCCTCGAAGATCTTCGACGGCCTCGTCTCCCGCGACGCCGGGCTGAAGCTCGTTCCCGCGCTGGCGGAACAGGTGCCGGCCGCGTCGCCGGACGGCCTCACGTGGACGGCCAAACTCCGTGAGGGAACGAAGTTCTCCGACCGAACCGTGCTGTCGGCGCAGGACGTGGTGTTCACCTACAAGTCCGTGCTGGACAAGAAGGTCAACTCCACGATCGCGTCCCGGCTGGACGCGCTGGCCGACGTGACCGCACCCGACGACAAGACCGTCGAGTTCCGGCTGTCCTACCCGTACGCACCGTTCGCGCAGCAGCTGACCCTAGGGATCGTGCCGCGCAAGGCTTTCGACGGTGCCGATGTCAACACCGCGCCGTTCAACACCGCGCCGATCGGCAGCGGCCCGTACACCGTCGCCGAGTGGCGCAGGGGTGACCGGATGGTGCTCAAGGCCAACGAGGACTACTGGGGCGGCGCACCTGCGATCAAGACGGTGACCGTGGTGTTCGTGGCCGACGACAACGCCCGCGCCACCCGCATGGCCGCCGGCGAGTTCGACGGCACCGTGCTGCCGCCCAAACTCGCCAGGACCTACACCGGTAAGTCCGGCTACAAACTCGTGCAGAACCCGTCGGCCGACTACCGCGGCCTCGGGATTCCGTCGGAGCTGCCGTTCACATCCGACTCCAAGGTACGTCTGGCGATCAACCTCGGGATCAACCGCCAGGCCATGATCGACGCCGTGCTCGCGGGCGCCGGAAAGCCCGCCGCGACACCGATTTCGCCGTACCTCGAGGACTGGTACGACCAGAGCGCGTCCTTCCCGTACGACACCGCGCAGGCCGAGCGGTTGCTCGACGAGGCGGGCTGGCGCAAGGGCGCGGACGGCAAGCGCGCCAAGGACGGCCAGCCCGCGAGGCTGCCGATCCTCTATCCGGCGCCGGACGTGCTGCGCAAGGAACTCGCGCTGGCGACCGCGAGCGACATCGCCAAGCTGGGCGTCGACGCACCGGTCGAGGCGACCACGTTCGAGATCATGCTGCAACGGCAGAAGGAAGCCGCGAGCGTCTGGGGCGGCGGCGATCCGTACGACCCGGACACCGCGGCCTACACGCTGCTGCACTCGCGTTACGCCGGCCAGTCCGGCTACGTGAACATGACGCTGTACCGCGACTCCGCGGTCGACACCGCGCTCGACACCGGGCGCCGCAGCCTCGACCCGGCCGCACGCAAGCAGGCCTATGCCGACTTCCAGAAGGCCTACGTCGCCGACCCCGGCTGGGCGTTCCTGGTGTTCCTCGACCACACCTATGTGTTGCGCGACAAGTGGAACGGCCAGGCCGAGCAGGTCGAGCCACACGACCACGGCCTGCTCCACGCGGTGTGGTGGAACCTCGAAAAGTGGACACCGAAGTCATGAGAAGGCGCGGTGTCGGAAAGCTGTTGCTGCGCAGGCTCGGCTTCGCGGTCCCGGTGATGCTGCTGGTCAGCTTCGCGTTGTTCGTGCTTGCCAAGGCATCCCCGTTCGACCCGGTCGAACGCTACTTCGGGCTGCGGATCATCGGCGCCTCGCCGGAGCGGGTCGCGCAGATCCGGGAGAACTGGGGCGTCGACGAGCCGGTCGTCCAGCAGTACCTCGCCTGGCTGCGGCACGCGGTCGCCGGTGACTTCGGCGACTCGCTGTCCCTGCAGCAACCCGTGGCACAGGTGATCGGCGACAGGCTCGGCTGGTCGGTGCTGCTGGTCGCGATCGGGTTCGCCGTCGCGCTGCTGCTCGGGCTGCTGCTCGGCACCGCCGCCGCGTGGTTCCAGGGCAGCTGGCTGGACCGGACGATCACCTCGGTGTCCTACGCGCTGGAGGCCGCGCCCGTGTTCTGGCTCGGGCTGGCCGCGCTGTACGTGTTCGCACTGCACCTGCAGTGGCTGCCCGGCGGCGGGCTCACCGACCCCGGTGCCGAGCTGAGCGTCGGGCAGGTCGCCCGGCACCTGGTGCTGCCGGTGACGGTGCTCGCCGTGTCGCACGCGCCGTGGTACGTGCTGTTCGTCCGGCAGAACCTGCTCGAGTCGTTCACGCACGACCACGTGGTCGGGGCGCGGGCGCGCGGTCTGCCGGACCACCTGGTGGTGTCCGGTCACGCGCTGCGCACCTCGCTGCTGCCGTTCCTCACCCTGCTCGGCGCCCGGCTGCCCGAGCTCATCACCGGCGCGTTGCTGGTGGAGACGGTGTTCTCGTGGCCGGGTATCGCGCGGGCCACCGTCGAGGCCGCCCTCAATGTCGACTTCGCGTTGCTCGGCGCGCTCACGGTGCTGGCCACCGCGGTGGTGTTGCTGGGAAACCTGCTCGCCGACGTGCTCTACGCGCTGGCCGATCCTCGGGTGGTGCTCGATGGCTGACACCCAGGTCTGGCGGCCCGTCGCACGATCACGCGTCGCCGCCGCCAGCACACCGCGATCCCCGCTGTGGCGGCTCCTCCCCTCCGCCGTCGTGCTCGGCGTGCTCGTCGCGGCGGTGCTGATCGTGCCGCTGGTGGTGGATCTCAACCAGCAGTACGTGGATCTCGCGTCAGCCAACCGCGCGCCATCGCTCGCGCACCCGTTCGGCACTGACGAGCTCGGTCGTGACGTGTTGCTGCGATGCGTCTACGCGGTGCGGGTGTCGTTGGCCGTGGGCCTGCTGGCCGCACTGATCTCGGCTGTGCTCGGCACCGCCGTCGGCGCGCTCGCCGGAGCGGTCGGTGGCTGGGTGGACCGGCTGCTGATGCGCCTGGTCGACGCCGTCGCCTCGGTGCCGCACCTGTTGCTGGGCATCGTGATCGTGGCGGTGCTGCGGCCCAGCCTGACCGCGGTCGTCATCTCCATCGGGCTGACCCACTGGCTGACCGCCGCGCGCATCGTGCGTTCGGAGATCCTGTCGTTGCGCACCAGGCCGTTCATCGACGCCGCGATCGTGGGCGGATCGTCACGCACCCGCATCCTGGTACGGCACCTGCTGCCCAACGTCGCACCGCAGGTACTGCTCGCCACCACGCTGATGATCCCGCATGCGGTGTGGCACGAGACCGCGCTGTCGTTTCTCGGCCTCGGTCTGCCACCCCACGCGGCCAGCATCGGCAACATGATCAACGACGCTCAGCGGTCCCTGCTGATCGGCGGCTGGTGGATGTCGCTCGCGCCCGGCGTCGTCCTGATCGCCGCCACGCTCGCCATCTCCGGGCTCAGCGGAGTCTGGCGGGACCGGCTCAACCCCCGGCGGCGATCGGAGCTGACATGGTGACCGAACTCGTCCTCGACCGTGTCTCCGTCCGGTTCGCCCTGCCCGGCGCCACCGTGGCCGCGGTCAACGACGTGTCGCTGCGGCTGCAGCCAGGAGAATGCCTGGCACTGGTCGGGGAAAGCGGCTGCGGCAAGACCGTGCTCGCCAGCGCCCTGCTCGGATTCCTGCCCGGCAACGCCCAGACCGCCGGCACAGCCACGTTGCGCGGTGACGGACCGGAGATCAACCTGCTCACCGCGACCGACGAGGTGCTGGCCACCACCGTCCGCGGCCGCCGCATCGGCCTGATCCCGCAGAGCCCCGCCGCCCACCTCACCCCCGTGCGCACCGCCCGCGCCCAACTGGAAGAGGCCATCCGAGTACACCGGTTCACCGACGACGCGAACCACATCGCCGCCCGTGCCGGGCTCAGCCCCGACGACCTGGACCGCTACCCGCACGAACTGTCCGGCGGCATGGCCCAGCGCGTCGCCAACGCCCTCGCCCTCGTCGGCGACCCGTGGCTGCTCATCGCCGACGAACCCACCACCGGCCTGGACCGGCACCTGGTCGACGGTCTGATCGAGGAGTTCCGCCGCATGATCGCCGACGGTCACGCCGTCCTGCTCATCACCCACGACCTCGCCGCCGCACAACGCATCGCCGACCGCATCGCGGTGATGTACGCGGGACGGATCGTCGAGATCGGACCCACCCGCAAAGTGCTCGAAACGCCCCGCCACCCCTACAGCCGGGGCCTCGCCGACGCGCTGCCCGACCGGGCCTTCACCCCGATCCCCGGCCAGCCGCCGCTGCTCACCGACCTGCCCACCGGCTGCGCTTTCGCACCACGCTGCGACCAGGTGGCGCCCGTCTGCACCGACCGCCCGGATCCCGTCGGCGACGAGCACGCCGTCGCGTGCCACCGGCCATGCTGACCGCGGAAGGCATCACCGCGGGCTACTCCCACCCGGTGATCACCAACACCAGCCTGACCGTCCATCCCGGACAGACCGTGGGACTCGCCGGCCCGAGCGGCAGCGGCAAGTCCACGCTGGCCCGCGTTCTCGCGTTGCTGCACAAGCCGTTCTCGGGAACCGTTCGGCTCGACGACGTGCCGGTGACCGGCTACCGCCACCGGGCACCACGCGAGCAACGCACCCGCATCGGCGTGCTGTTCCAGCAACCCAGGCTGTCCGTGGACCCTCGGACGACACTGCGCGCCGCGATCGCCGAACCATTGCGCGCCAACGGAAAACCAGACCGCGTCGACGAACTCGCCGAGCTGGTCATGCTCACGCCCGACCTGCTCGCCCGCAAACCCCACGAGGTCAGCGACGGCCAGCTCCAACGCGCCTGCCTCGCCCGCGCCCTCGCACTACGACCCGGCTACCTCATCTGCGACGAGATGACCACCATGCTCGACGCCTCCACCACTGCCGCCCTCGTCGCCGTCATCCGCCACTACCAACAGGAAACGGGCGCCGGCGTGCTCGCGATCTCCCACGACACGGTGCTGCTCGACCGCTGGGCCGACCACACCGTCCGGCTGTCGTGAGATTCACCAGCACCGTCTACAAACAACTCGTCGTGCACGAACTGGACGTCATCTTCGTGAACGGCGAAGCCGAGGTCACCGACGATGCCACCGCCGGCGCGCTGCGGGAGCTGCCCGCCGACCACTCTGTGTGCGGGCGGCACGGTCCCCACCCGCCCGGCGAACCGAGCCAGGCGAACATGGAATACCCGGCGTCACCAGTGCTGTTCGCCTCGTCCACATCTGGCGGGCAGTAAACCGTTCAAATCTTCACCCATTGCAGTGATGACCCTCAGGCCTGGCACAACATTGGTGGAGGCTGGCCGTTGTGGACCGCGTACCTCCCTGCGACCTGTGCGACGACACGGGCACGATGGCCTGGCAGCAACCTGTGCCCGGCCCGGATGGCGCACTCGTGTTGACCGAGATGAACCACCCCTGCGTCAACGGCTGCTCGGGCTGGTTCAAGATCGCCGCCGCAGAACAAAGCACCGTCGTCGACCCTGACCCGGCCGATCCTGTGACCGCGGGCAACGTCGCCCACGCCAACCTGGAGCACCGTACCGAGTGGTTCCGGCCAGTGCCGCCATACGACGACTGCGGCGAACCACCGATCTGACCACTCGTTCACCCGCGCGGATGGTGGTGCTCGTTGAGCTCACTCGTCCCAGAGCTGCCGGCTGCGATGGGCGCACATCTGTTTCCGACTGCCGGTCGTCGAACCCGGTGGAAGTGAGCGCAGCCCACCCGCTCATGGGGCGGGTTTCGAGGTGGCTACTTCCGCGGTGACGGTACCTTCCAGAGCAGTACCCGGCCCTCGTCGGCGGTGGCGACGGTGTCGCCGTCCGGGCTGACGGCGACGTCGAAGATCGGAGTGTCGCCGGTGTCCAGTGTGTTGACGAGTTGACCTGTTCGAGTGGCCCAGAGGGTGATGCCGCCGGTGGTGCCGGCCACGACCAGGGTGTCGCTGTCGGAGCTGAACGCCGTCCGGGTGCCGGTCGAGGATGCCAGTCGGTGGTGGTCGCCGCCCTTGTTCAACAGGTGGACCGTGCCGCTGCCATCCGCTATGGCGACGTGCTCGCCGTCGTTGCTGATGCCAGAGAGGAAAGCCCTGGCGCCGGGCTGAGCGACAACCAATCCTGCGTCCCATCAGTGCCGGCCACAAGCACGGACTGATCTTCGCCCACGAGGCCCGACCACCACCGCCACGCCGCGCCGGTCCTCACAACTGATCTTGAACACCCTTTGTCCGTCTCCAGACACTGCCCGGACTTAGGACTTACTCGTCTAGGAGATCTTGCGGCGGTAGGTGATCGTGGCGAAGACGTACGCGACGATGAGGATGCCGACGCACCAGGCGAGCGCGATCCAGATGTCGGTGCCGACCGACTGCTGCGTGTACAGGGCGCGGATGGCGTTGACGATGGACGTCACCGGCTGGTTGTCGGCGAAGGCGCGCACCGGGCCGGGCATGGTGTCGGTGGGCACGAAGGCAGAACTGAGGAACGGCAGGAAGATCAGCGGGTAGGAGAACGCGCTCGCGCCGTCCACGGACTTCGCGGTGAGGCCGGGGATGACGGCGAGCCACGTCAGCGCCAGGGTGAACAGGATCAGGATGCCGGCGACCGCGAGCCACGCCAGTGGTCCCGCTCCCGAGCGGAAGCCCATGAGCAGAGCGACGAGCACGACGACCACGAGCGAGAGCAGGTTGGCGACCAGCGAGGTCAGCACGTGCGCCCACAGCACCGACGACCGCGCGATCGGCATGGACTGGAACCGCTCGAAGATGCCGCTCTGCATGTCCATGAAGAGCCGGAACGCGGTGTAGGCGATGCCGGAGGCGACCGTGATGAGCAGGATGCCGGGCAGCAGGTAGTTCACGTACGAGTCCGACCCGGTTCGGATCGCGCCGCCGAACACGTAGACGAACATCAGCATCATGGCGATCGGCGTGAGGACCGTCGTGATGATGGTGTCCAGACTGCGCGCGATGTGGCGCAGGGACCGTCCCAACAGGACAGCTGTGTCGACGAAGAAGTGCTTGGTCATCATCGCTCCTGACTCGATGTCGCGTCCTTGCGGGCACCGACGAGTGCGAGAAAGACTTCTTCGAGGGTCGGTTGTTTCTCGACGTATTCGACCTTGGCGGGCGGGAGCAGCTGCTTGAGCTCGGCGAGGGTGCCGTTCACGATGATCCGGCCGTCGTGCAGGATCGCGATCCGGTCGGCGAGTTGTTCGGCCTCGTCCAGGTACTGCGTCGTGAGCAGCACCGTCGTCCCCTGGCCGGCGAGTTCCCTGATGGCCTGCCACACCTCAAGCCGTCCCTCGGGGTCGAGCCCGGTCGTCGGCTCGTCGAGGAAGATGACCGGCGGGTTCCCGACGAGGCTCATCGCGATGTCGAGGCGACGGCGCATGCCACCCGAGTACGTCGACACCCTCCGTACGCCCGCGTCCGTCAACGAGAATCGGGCCAGCAGGTCATCCGCGATCTTGCCAGGACCCTTGAGGTGCCGCAGCCGGGCGACGAGCACGAGGTTCTCCCGGCCGCTGAGGATCTCGTCGACGGCGGCGAACTGCCCGGTGAGACTGATGGACTTCCGCACGTTCGCAGCCTGCGTGGTGACGTCGAAGCCGTTGACGCCGGCAGTGCCCGCGTCGGCTTTCAGCAGTGTGGAGAGGATCTTCACGACCGTGGTCTTGCCTGCGCCGTTCGAGCCGAGCAGCGCGAAGATGCTGCCCCGCTCCACGTCGAAGTCCACGCCGCGCAGCACGTTCAGCGTCTTGTACGACTTTTCCAGGCCTTGCACGTGGATTGCGGGTCGTGTCGTCATCGGACGCTCCCGAGGCTGACGGCGAGCTCGCGCACGGCCTGAGCGACGGCAGGGGAGTCGTTGCGCAGGATCTTGCTGTGGTTGCTCGCGACCTTCGCGCTCACCTTGATGTTCGGGTTGGCGGCGAGCACCTCGTCAAGCACCTTCCTGCCCTCTTCCATCTCCCCCGCCTCGCTGCCGAGGCTGTCTCCGGTGGCCATGACGAACCGCATCGGGCGGGTCAGGCGTTCGAGGACCGGCACGCTGTCGGCGGCGATCTGGTTGAGTTCGATGTTGACGTCGGCGTGCTCGTCGGCACTCATCCGCGCGCCCAGGCCGAACAGGGCGGAGATGGGCAGCACCAACCGCCACTGGCGGAACATCTTCCGGATCCGCTCCCGGCCGGCCGCACCCGTCAGGCCGACCGGAAAGGCGTCCACGGTCACCGCTCCCAGAACGCGGTCAGGGTTCTGGTCGGTCCAGTGCCACCCGACGATGCCTCCGTAGGACCAGCCGACCAGGAGTGGCTGCTCCACTCCCCTCGCCTTCAGGACGGCGTCCAGGTCACGGAGACACGCCTCGAACGTGTAGTCCGCCGAGCGCTTGGACTTGCCGCGGGCGCGCTCGTCGTAGGTGATGTGGCGGTAGCCGGGGCCGAGGTCGGCGATGACGCGCTTCCAGTGGGACTGGTCGGCATAGGCGCCGTTGAGGTACACGACGGGGCGGCCGGGGCCTCCGGTGTCCCGCACGTACAGCTCGGTGTCGTCGATGGGCAGCATGCCGGTCCAGGCGGTTCATGGCTTCTCTCCTAAGTAGACGGTCGGTCAGGCCCAGGTGACCGGGAGTTCGTGGACGCCGTAGATGTGCATGTCGGTCCTGAGCTTCACGTCGCCGGCGGGAACGGCGAGCTGCAAGGCCGGGAAGCGGCGCAGCAGTCCCTCGAAGCCGGCGCGCATCTCGATGCGGGCCAACTGCTGGCCCAGGCACTGGTGGATGCCGTGGCCGAAGGCGACCTGACCACGGACCTTGCGGTGCACGTCCAGAACGTCCGGGTTCTCGAACCGTTGCGGGTCGCGGTTGGCGGCAAGCAACGAGACGACGACGGTGGAGCCGGCGGGGATCGTTTCGCCGCCGAGCTCGATGTCCTCGGTGGCGTAGCGGTAGAAGATGTCGGCCACGGACAGGTAGCGCATGAGCTCTTCCACCGCATCGGGCAGCAGCTCCGGGTTCTCGCGCAGTTCCGCCAGCTCCGTCGGGTGTTCCAGGAGCGCGAACGTGCCCAGCGCCAGCATGTTCGCGGTGGTCTCGTGGCCTGCGAGCAGCAGCAGGAAGGCCATGCCGGACAGTTCCTCGATGGTGAGGTCCTCGTCGCGGGCCAGGTCCGACAGGATGTCCTCGCCGGGGTTGGCGCGCTTGTTCGTCACCAGCTCGGCGAGGTAGCCGAACATGGCACCGATGACGGCCATCTTGTCTTCGAGCGTCACGTCCCTTTCCATGAACTTCGAGGAGTTCGACTGGAAGGTCTCGCGGTCCGAGTAGGGGACGCCGAGCAGTTCGCAGATCACCAGCGACGGCACCGGCAGCGCGAACTGCTTCACCAGGTCGACCGGCGGGGTGAGCTTGGCCAGTTCGTCCAGCTGTTGCCCGGTGATCGCGATGATGCCCTCTTCGAGCTGCTTCATCCGCTTCACCGTGAACGCACCGGTGAGCTTCCGCCGCAACCGGGCGTGGTCCGGCGGGTCCATGCTGATGAACAGGCCCGGCGTCTGCGGGGACGGCTCGGTCGCGCCCGGCATGCCCGGAGTCTCGAACGGCACGTGGAGGATGCCGATGTCCTGGCGGTTGCTGAACCGGGTGTCGGCCATGACCTGGCGCACCGCGTCGTAACCGGTGATCAGCCAGCCCTCGTGACCGTCGGGGAACACCATGGGGCTGACGGGCCGGGCCCCGCGCACGGCGGTGATCTGGCTGGGCGGGTCGAACGGGCCCGCGTCGCGGTCCATCGGCAGGCCCTGCAGGACGGAAGCCGGGTGGCTCATCGGATTCCCTTCGTGGTGGTTGTTGTCACCACGGTCGCCGATGAGCCAGACACGGGACTGTCACGGCGCTGACACGGGCCGTGCCCGTGTCAGCTCGGCCTGTCAGGAAGCGAGTGTGACCGCCACCAGGTCATTCCAGCTCGTCTCCGCACCCACCCGAGCCGCCGCGTCGAACGCCGCGTCGCCGAGGTGGCTTCGTGCTGCCCGCTCGATCCGGTCCACGTCGGGGTGGGAACGATCCGGTAGTCCGCGCACGGCGGTGCTCGCCGCGAGCAGTTGTGCGGCTTGCTCGGGCTGGTCGCGGCGCAGTGCCAGGTCCGCGACCGCGACGAGCACCTGCGCGATCGTGGGCGCGTACCCCACCTCGGCCGCCGCCTGGCACGCGCCGGCGAGGAATTCCCGGGCCTCGCCGAGATCGTCGGTCAGGTAGCCGAGCAGTACGTGTGTCACGGCGCGGATGGTCACCTGCCTTGCGTCGGCGCCCCACACGGTGGTCGCGACACCGAGCTGTTCGTACGCCGCGTCGGCATCGCCGCTCCACCGGGCGAGGTCCGCCTTCGCGAGAGCCAGCATGGCGAGCGCATCCGGCCAGGTGACGCCTTCCGCGCACCGCCCGGCCTCGGCCATGGCGGCCACGCTTGCGTCCTTGTCACCCAGCAGCCAGTACAGCTGAGCCTGACGCGAGCGCATCCGGATGATGTCGTCGATGGCACCGACTTCAACGACGATCGCGATCGCCTCTTCGTAGTACTCACACGCCTCAGCGAACTCGCCGCGCGTGGCGATCCGCTCCGCCAGCTCGGTCAGGGCGAACGAGATCCCGAACCGTTCGCCGAGCACCCGGAACTCGACGAGCGCCTCCTCCAGGTACTCGTCCGCCTCCCGCCCGCCTTGGCCGACCGCGATCCGCATCTTCCCGAGGTGCAACCGGCCCATCGCGCGTACCCAGGGATCCTCGCTGTCCAGCGACTCCTCCCACGCGGACGGAGCCGCGTCCGGCTCCCGCAACATGCGTTCCAGCGGGGCGACCAGTCCCAGCAGCGGGTGATGATCCGGACCGGCCTGGTAGAGCTCGTAGGTCTTGTGGATCCACTCCGCCGCCTGGCGTTCGTCACCCAGCCCGGAGCTCACGAACGTCACGACGAGGCCGTACACCCAGGCCCGGATCTCGTCGGGCACCTCGCCCGGCGTCTCGGTGGCCGCGAGGATCAGCTCCAGGCCTTCGGCCTTGTGCCCGACGAGCCACCAGTACCAGCCGGCGCCCGCCGCGAGCCGCATCGCCGCATGAGCTTCACCGGCTGCGAGTGCACCACGCATCGCGGCATTGATGTTGTCGTGCTCGGCGTTGAGTGTGGCGAGCCAGGTCAGCTGCTCGGCGCGGAGCAGGTGCGGGGCCGCTGTCTCCGTGAGCTCGGTGAAGTAGGCGAGGTGCGCCTGCCGAGCCAGCTCCGACTCCCCTGCCTCAGCGAGCCGGTGCGCGGCGTACTCCTTGATCGTGCCGAGCATCCGGTACCGCGGTGCACCGTCGTCACTGACGACCAGCAGCGACTTCTCGGTCAGCGAGGTGAGCAGGTCCAGGACCTCGGACTCCTCGACGGCCTCATCCGCGCAGACAAGCTCGGCCGCTTCCAGGCTCGCCCCGCCGGCGAACACCGCGAGCCTGCGCAGCACCACCCGTTCGGCGGCGGTCAGCAGTTCCCAGCTCCAGTCGACCATCGCGCGCAACGTCCGGTGGCGGGGCAGCGCGGTGCGGCTGCCACCGGTCAGCAGGCGGAACCGGTCGTCGAGCCGGGTGGCCAGTTGGTCGATGGACATGGTGCGCAACCTGGCCGCGGCCAGTTCGATCGCGAGCGGCATCCCGTCCAACGCCCGGCAGACGCGTGCCATCGTCGCCAACGTGCCGACATCGACCACGAGGTCGCTACGTACGGCGGCCGCTCGATCCCGCAGCAACTGAACTGCTGGTGCGTTCTCAATCGCGCTGGGTTCG
Source organism: uncultured Actinomycetota bacterium (assembly GCA_963771775.1). Lineage (GTDB taxonomy): Bacteria > Actinomycetota > Actinomycetes > Mycobacteriales > Pseudonocardiaceae > Lentzea. The sequence goes on along the minus strand of CAVYUS010000007.1, from coordinate 1,830,078 downwards.
GCGTGTTCCGCCGGCAGGTCCAGCGGTCCGACCGACCACAGCGCTTCGCCGGTGATACCGAGTGGTTCCCTGCTGGTCGCCAGGATTCGCAGCCTTCGGCACTCCCCCAGCAGCCGATGGGCGAACGTCGCCGCCGACTCGATCACGTGCTCGCAGTTGTCCAGGATCAGCAGCACCTCACGCTCGCGGATCGCGGAGATGAGCCGCTCCATCGGCTCCGCGTTCGCCGCTTCACCGAGCAGCGCGTCCCGAAGGCTGAGTGCGGCGAGCGTCGACTGCGCCACGTCACTCTCAGGGCCGATCGGGGCGAGCTCCACCAGCCACGCCCCGTCCGGCAGGTCGCCGAGCAGCGTGCGCGCGGTTTCCGTTGCCAGCCTTGTCTTTCCCGATCCTCCCGGTCCGATCAGGGTCGTGAGCCGATGCCCCGCGACGAGGTCACGCACCGCGGTGACATCCACGTCCTTGCCGATGTAGCTGGTCAGCTCGGCACGCAGGTTGGTCTTGCGGTTCTCTTCACGCCGCCCGACCTCGCCGCGCAACAACGCGACGTGCAGCGCGGACAACTCCGGTGAGGGGTCGACGCCCAACTCATCGGCCAGGGCTTCCCTCATGCGCTGGTACGCAAGCAAGGCCTCGCTGTTGCGGCCGGCCGCAGCGAGTGCGCGCATCAGCGCGGCGACGAGTTTCTCCCGCACCGGATTTGCGGCCACCTGATCGGTCAGTTCAGTGACCAGCTCCGCGCCGCGACCGAGGTTGATCTCCGCGTCGAACCGCTCTTCCATGGTGGTCAGGCGCAGTCCCTCAAGCCGGGTGGCTGCCGCGTCGAATGCTTCGCTCTCCGGCAAACCGACGTCCTGCAGGGCCGGGCCGCGCCACAACTCGAGAGCGTCACGCAGCCGCTGCACCCGCAGCGATCCTTCGTCGCCGCGAGCCTGGGCACCGAGACGTTCGAACCGCACCGCATCCACAGCATCGGGATCCACCGCCAGGCGGTACCCGTCTGTCAGCCCTTCGACCGACGGATCCGGCAGCGCCTTGCGCAGCCGGGAAACCAAGCGTTGCAAGGCATTCGCCGCGTCGGTAGGTGGGCTCTCGCCCCAGATCCAGTCGACGAGCGTCGTTTTCGGGACCACGCGACCCGGTTGGAGCGCGAGGGCGACCAACAAGCCACGCAGTCGCGCACCTGGCACGTCCGCGAGAGTGCCGTCGTCCGCGCGAACCTCGAACGGTCCCAGAATCCCGATCTGCACCTGCCCGATCCTGCCACGACTGACTGTCAACCCACTGACGCCGGAATCAGGCGGCAACGCGGTGGATGACGATGTCGTCGAGCCTGGTGCGGGCATAGATCTTGACCTCGGGGTTGTCCTGCGTGACCACCGTGCTGCGCACCAGGCCCTTCGTGCTCCTGGCGTCCACCAGAGCGGCCGTACCCGCACTGATGCCGACCTCGATGCGTTCGTTGGTCATGGCCCGCTTCATTCTGGTCACGCTCGGCTCGTTCGTCGTCCTCTCGTTGCTGGCGCTCGGTTAGACCGTCACGTCAAGTGCGCTCGTCGTATACCAGCGCCAGCGCGGCATAGCGGATAGTCCTCAACGACGTCACAGGCGCGCACAGCCGGTCACCTGACGGCGGTCAGAGTGGCACGGGCCCGCGGCTGCTGGGGGATGACGGGGACGCGCGGGTCGTACTCGCGTTCGTGCAGCGGTGCGACCGCGGCGCGCGCCGTGGACACGAGCAGAGCGCCGACCAACGCGCACCCGCCGATGACCAACGCGTCGTGCCCTGACTGCGCCGTGAACGTCAGCTCACCGAGGCTGCCCAGCACGAAAGCCGAGTGCAGGCACCAGCACAGCGTCGCGGTGGCGAGCGTGGCGGCGGCCGTGCTGATCACCGCGATGAAGCCGACGACCGCGACCATCCCGACCACGGACAGCACCGGCTGACTCCTGGCACCGATCGCGACCGCGGCGAACGTCACGGCGACGGCGAGTGCCGCCCCCACGGGGAACGCGAAGCCTCCGGGTGTGCGCATACCTCCAGTCCACACCGGAAAACGCCGCCGCAGGGTGTTCCTTATGGAGTTCGAACGTCCCGCTGCCACATCCTTATGCCGTTTTGCCGCAACGGGTTCACAGCTCGAAGCGGTAGCCCATGCCGGGTTCGGTGATGAGGTGCCTGGGGTGCGCGGGATCGCGCTCCAGCTTGCGCCGCAACTGCGCCATGTACACCCGCAGATACTGCGTCTCACCGACGTACGTCGGCCCCCACACCTCGGACAGCAACTGCTTCTGCGACACCAGACGGTCGGGATTACGGGCGAGGATCTCCAGCAGCCCCCACTCGGTCGGCGTGAGGTGGACCTCGCGATCGTCGCGGTGCACCCTCTTGACCGCCAGATCGACGATGAACGTCGACGTTCGCACGATCGGCTCGTCCACCGCCGACGTGGTCTTCCTGCGGACGGCGGCCCGCAGGCGCGCCAGCAGTTCGTCCATCCCGAACGGTTTGGTCACGTAGTCGTCGGCGCCGGCGTCCAGTGCTTCGACCTTGGCCGCCGAGTCGGTGCGGGCGGACAGCACGATGATCGGCATCGTGGACCAGCCGCGCAGGCCGGCGATCACGTCCACGCCGTCGATGTCCGGCAGTCCCAGGTCCAGCACCACGACGTCCGGTTTGCCCTCCACGGCCACGCTCAGCGCGGTCTTCCCGTCGTAGGCGGTCAGCACGTGGTATCCGCGGGCGCTGAGGTTGATCCGCAGTGCCTTCACGATCTGAGGTTCGTCGTCGACGACCAACACTGACGTCATGCCCATGGCTCCTCATGAACTGGCAACGACCCAGCCGCTTTCAGGGAGATGACCACGGTGAGCCCACCTCCCGGTGTGTCCTCCGCGTTGATCTCACCGCCCATGGCCTCGGTGAATCCCTTGGCCACACTCAGCCCCAGCCCGACGCCGGGCGTCGCGTCACGGTCGCCGAGCCGCTGGAACGGCGTGAAGACGCTGTCCACCACCTTCTTGTGCAGGCCGGGCCCATGGTCGACGACGCGCAACTCGACGCGGTCGCCGTAAGTGCTGGCGCGCAACGCGATCTCCGGTTCGTCACCGGAAACGTGTCCGTCGCCGTCGACATCGACGGGCCGGCGAGGTGTCATACGGCCGTGGCGCAGTGCGTTGTCGATGACGTTCGCAACGACGCGTTCGAGCAGCCCGATGTCCGCGCTTACGGGCGGCAGGTGCTCGTCGACGCTGACCGCGATCGTGTGGCGCTCGTCAGTGCTGGACAGCGCCCTGGCCACGACCTCGTAGTAGCTGACTGGGCGGATGATCGGCGCCACCGATCCCGTCGCCAGACGGGACGAGTCGAGCAGGTTGTCCACCAGGCTGTTGAGCCGGTCGGCCGATTCCTCGACGGTGGCCATGAGCTCCGTCGTGTCCTCTTCGGACAGTCTGAGCTCAGTGTCGCGCAGGCTGCCGATGGCGGCCTTGATGGACGTCAATGGCGTCCGCAGGTCGTGGCCCACCGCGGAAAGCAGCGCGGTGCGCAGCTCGGTCGTCTCGACCTTGCGTTGAGCGTCACGGGTCTCGTCGGCCATCCGCTGCTGTCGCAACGCCATCAGAGCCTGCCCGGCGGCGGCTTCCAGCACCCGCTGATCCGACGCGGGCAACGTGCGGCCGCGCAACGCCAGATGGATGTCGGAGGTGACCGCGACGTCCGCATCGGCCTCGTCCGGATCGTCACACGGCATGGGCCCGACGCACGCGACCCGCTCCCAACCGCCGTTGTTGCGTTCCAGCAGCGCCACTGACTCCAGACCGAAGTTCTCCCGGATCTTCTCCAGCAGCCGGGCCAACGGGTACGGGCTGGTGAGCACGGTGCGTGCGTAGGAGGCAAGCAGCGCGGCCTCGGTACGGGCCCGTGCGCCCTGCTCCCCCAGCCGCGCCGCCCGGTCCACGACGAGCGCGACGAGCGTCGCCACGATCACCATCGCCACCAGCGTGATCACGTTCTCTGGGCTGTTCACCGCGAGGCTGTAGTACGGCTCGGTGAAGAAGTAGTTCAGCAGTCCCGCGCCGACGAACGCACAGAGCAGCGCCGGACCGAGCCCACCGATCAGCGCGACCACACAGGTCACGAGCAGGAACCCCACCAGGTCCGTGGAGTAGTCGATGTCCTCACGCCAGAACAGCCCGAGCACGGTGACCAACGCGGGCAGTGCCAGAGCCGCCGCCCAGCCCGCGAGCTGGCGGGCCCGGCTGAGCGCGTTGCGGCCGATCTTCCAGCGCAGGCCGCGGCGGGACTCGTCGTGGGTGACCATGTGCACGTCGATCGCGCCGGACTCCTGCACCACTGCGGCGCCGATGCCTTCGTCGAACGCCCGCGCGAGCCGTGACCTGCGCGAGGTGCCGAGCACGAGCTGGGTGCCGTTGACCCCGCGGGCGAACTCCAGCAGCGCGGTGGGCACGTCGTCGCCGACCACCGAGTGGAAGGTCGCGCCGAGGTCCTCGGCGATCTTGCGGCACTTGGCGACGACATCAGGCGGCGCACCGGTGAGTCCGTCGCCGCGCATCACGTGCACCACCAGGAGTTCCGCTCCCGCACGCAAGGCGATCCGCCGGGCACGACGGATCAGGGTCTCGCTCTCCATACCTCCGGTGATCGCCGCGACGACGCGCTCGCGGGTCTCCCACGTGTCGGTGATCTGCCGCTCGTGCCGGTAGCGCTGCAACGCCACGTCGACCTGATCGGCCACCCACAACAACGCCAGCTCGCGCAGCGCGGTGAGGTTGCCGACGCGGAAGTAGTTGCCGAGCGCCGCGTCGATCTTGTGGGCCTGGTAGACGTTGCCGTGCGCCAGCCGCCGTCTGAGCGCCTCCGGGGTGATGTCGACGAGCTCGACCTGTTCGGCGCGGCGGACCACCTCGTCCGGCACGGTTTCCCGTTGCTGGACACCGGTGATCCGTTCCACGACGTCGTTGAGCGACTCGAGGTGCTGGACGTTGACCGTGGACAGGACGTCGATGCCGGCGTCGAGCAACTCCTCGACGTCCTGCCAGCGCTTCTCGTTGCGTGAGCCGGGCACGTTGGTGTGCGCGAGCTCGTCGACGACCGCGACCTCCGGCTTGCGTGCCAGCAACGCGTCGATGTCCATCTCGGTGAAGTCGAGACCGCGGTGGTGGATCTGCGTCCGGGGCAGGATGTCCAGCCCGTCGAGCAGATTCTGGGTCTTCTCCCGGCCATGGGTCTCGACCAGGCCGACGAGCACGTCGGTGCCGCGCTCCCTGCGCCGGTGAGCCTCGCCGAGCATGGCGAAGGTCTTACCGACACCGGGAGCGGCGCCGAGGTAGATGCGCAGCTCGCCGCGCCTGCGCTCAGCTGGTTGCGTCGATGGCACGGTTGAGCGCCGTCACGTTCACGGTCGTGGTGAAGGTGCCGCCCGTGTTGGCCGCGACCAGTTCCTGCACCATCTCGACGGAGAGACCGGATGCCCTGGCGACACGCTGGACCTGCAGCTCGGCGTAGGCCGGGCTGATGTGCGGGTCCACCCCGGAAGCCGACGCGGTGACGGCGTCCTGCGGTACCTGGTCCTCCTGTACACCTTCGCGCTGGGCGATCGCCGTGCGACGTTCGGCGATGACCTTGGTGTAGTCCTCGTTGAGCTCCCCCTTGTTCGAACCACCGGACGCGGGCAGCGTCGCCGCGGACGGGCGTGGCACGAAGTACTGGTCGCCTTCACGAACGACTGCCACCAGCGTCGTGTCCGTCGCCTCGGCGTTGGCGTGCAGGCCGGGGATGCGGGATACGCCCCACACCGCGGCCGGGTAGAGCACCCCGCAGATCACTGTGAGTGCGAGCAGGATCCGCAGACCCGCCCACGACTGCTTGAAGAAGTTCTCCACCGAGGTCACCCGATTCCAGGAATCAAACGGACGAGCAGGTCGATCAGCCAGATCCCGGCGAACGGCGTCACGATGCCGCCCAGGCCGTAGACCAGCAGGTTGCGCCGCAACAGCGCCGACGCGCTGGACGGCCGGTAGCGGACACCCTTGAGCGCCAACGGGATCAGCACGATGATGATCAACGCGTTGAAGATCACCGCCGAGAGGATCGCCGACTGCGGGGTGGCCAGACGCATGATGTTGAGCTGACCCAGCGCCGGATAGATCGCCGCGAACATCGCCGGCAGGATCGCGAAGTACTTCGCCAGGTCGTTCGCCACCGAGAACGTCGTCAGCGCACCACGCGTGATCAGCAACTGCTTGCCGATCTCCACGATCTCGATGAGCTTCGTCGGGTCCGAGTCGAGGTCGACCATGTTGCCGGCCTCCTTCGCGGCCGACGTGCCGGTGTTCATCGCGACACCGACGTCGGACTGCGCCAGAGCGGGCGCGTCGTTGGTGCCGTCACCGGTCATCGCGACCAGGCGACCGCCCTCCTGCTCCTTGCGGATCAGGGCCATCTTGTCCTCGGGCTTGGCCTCCGCCAGGAAGTCGTCGACCCCGGCCTCGCCCGCGATCGCCTTCGCGGTCAACGGGTTGTCGCCGGTGACCATGACCGTGCGGATGCCCATCGCGCGCAGCTCGGCGAAGCGCTCCTTCATACCGGGCTTGACGACATCCGACAGCCGGATGACCCCCAGGACCTCGTCGTTCTCGGCGACTACCAGCGGAGTACCGCCGTCTTCGCTGATCTTGTCGACGATGGCGTGGACCTCGTCAGAGGTGGTGAACCCGCTCGCAGCACCCTTGCGGATGCTGCGGCCGTTGAGGTCGATGCCGCTCATCCTGGTCTGCGCGGTGAAGGGCACGAACTCGCCGGCCTTCTCCGCGTCCGACGGCTCGGCTGGCAGACCGTACTTCGCCACGCACAGCTCGACGATGCTGCGGCCCTCCGGCGTGCCGTCGGCGAGACTGGAGAGACGGATCGCTTCGGCGAGCCGGCGTTCGTCGGTGCCGTTGGCCGCGATGAACTCCGTCGCGCGGCGGTTGCCCCACGTGATGGTGCCGGTCTTGTCCAGCAGCAGCGTGTCGATGTCACCGGCGGCCTCGACGGCCTTGCCGGAGGTGGCGAGCACGTTGCGCTGCACCAGCCGGTCCATACCCGCGATGCCGATCGCGCTGAGCAGCGCGCCGATCGTGGTCGGGATCAGGCAGACCAGCAGCGCGGTCAGCACGATCACCGACTGCTCACCGCCGGAGAAGATCGCGAACGGCTGCAGCGCCACGACCGCGAGCATGAAGATGATCGTCAGCGTGGACAGCAGGATCGTCAGCGCGATCTCGTTCGGCGTCTTCTGCCGTTCCGCGCCCTCGACCAACGCGATCATCCGGTCCACAAAGGATTCGCCGGGCTTCGTCGTGATCTTCACGACGACCCGGTCCGACAGCACCGTCGTGCCACCGGTTACGGCGCACCGGTCACCACCGGACTCGCGGATCACCGGCGCGGACTCACCGGTGATCGCCGACTCGTCCACGGTCGCGATGCCTTCGACGACGTCACCGTCGCCGGGGATGATCTCGCCCGCCTCGACGACGACCAGGTCACCGATCCGCAGGTCGGTGCCGGGGACAAGTTCCTCGCTGCCGTCCTCGGTGAGGCGGCGGGCGATCGCGTCCTTCTTCGTCTTGCGCAGCGACTCGGCCTGCGCCTTGCCCCGGCCCTCGGCAACCGCTTCGGCGAGGTTCGCGAACAGCACGGTGAACCACAGCCACAGCGCCACCGCGATCGAGAAGACGCTCGGGTCCGTGACCGCGAAGACCGTGACCAGCAGCGAGCCGACCCAGACGACGAACATGACCGGGTTGCGCAACTGGTGGCGCGGGTCGAACTTGCGCAGCGCGTCCGGGAAGGACGTGAGCAGCTGCTTGGGGTTGAAGATGCCCGAGCCCACCTTGTGGCCCAGGTTGTCCGCGTGGCGGTCCCGGATCTCCTCGGGTGTGCGGTGCGGCCGATCGGTTGTGGTGGTCACAGCAGGGCCTCCGCGATGGGACCGAGAGCGAGAGCGGGGACGAAGGTGAGTGCGGCGACCAGCACGATCGCGCCGGTCAGCAGGCTGGCGAAGAGTGGCCCGGTGGTGGGCAGCGTGCCCGCCGTGACCGGCACCTTCTTCTGCGCCGCAAGGGATCCGGCGAGCGCCAGCACGGCGATGATCGGGATGAACCGGCCGAACAGCATGCACACGCCCAGCGACGACTGGAACCAGTCGTTGGTCACCGTGATACCGGCGAACGCCGAGCCGTTGTTGTTCGACGCCGATGCGTAGGCGTAAAGGATTTCCGACAGTCCGTGCGAGCCGGGGTTGTTCAAGGCTCCTTGCGTGCTCGGCAGAATCGCCGCGATGCCCGCACCGATCAGCAGCACTGTCGGCATCGCCAGGATCGACACCGCCGCAGCGGTGACCTCCTTGCGGCCCAGCTTCTTGCCCAGGTACTCCGGCGTGCGGCCGACCATAAGGCCCGCCAGGAACATCGCGATGATCGCCATCACCAGAATGCTGTAGATACCGGTGCCGACACCACCCGGTGTCATCTCACCGAACAGCATGTTCAGCATGGCACCACCGCCACCCAGGCCGGTGAAGCTGTCGTGCAACGAGTTCACCGCACCCGTCGACGTACCGGTGGTGGAGTTCGCGAAGATCGCGCTGCCGGCGATGTCGAACCGCAGTTCCTTACCCTCCAAGGGGCGCAGGCCGGTCGCCTCCGCGCCCCAGATGACCGCGAGCATCGCGGCCCAGAGGCCGGCCATGACGCTCAGCAGGACGTAACCCTGCTTCTTCTCGCCGACGAGCTGCCCGAACGTGCGGGTGAGCGCGACCGGAATAACGAGCAACAGGAAGATCTCCAGCAGGTTCGACCACTCGTTGGGGTTCTCGAACGGGTGCGCCGAGTTGGCGTTGAGGACGCCGCCACCGTTGGTGCCGAGCTCCTTGATGGCTTCCTGCGAGGCGATCGGCGCGTTGGCAACAGCCTGGCCGTCAACGTCCACACCGGACTTGAGGCTCATCGTGACGCCGAGCGAGATCAGCACGATGGCGACGATGAACGCGATCGGCAGCAGGATCCGGATCGTGCCGCGAACCAGGTCGACCCAGAAGTTGCCGAGCCGGTCGGTCTGATGCCGCACGAACCCGCGGATCAACGCGACCGCGACCGCGAGGCCGACAGCGGCGGACACGAAGTTCTGCACGGTCAACCCGACCATCTGGACCGTGTGGCCCATGACGGCCTCGGGCACGTACGACTGCCAGTTCGTGTTCGTCACGAAGCTGATGGCGGTGTTGAACGCCATGCCCTCCGGCACGTTGCCGCGCTCGAAGTTGAACGGCAGCACCGCCTGGATCCGTTGCAGCACATAGAGCAGCACGATCCCGACGAACGAGAAGCCCAGCACGCCGTACGCGTAGGTGCTCCACTTCTGCTCGGCGCTCGGGTCGATCCGCCCGAACCGGTAGATCGCCAGCTCCAGCTTCGAATGCTTCTCGGCACGGAAAACCCGCGCCATGTAGTCGCCGAGCGGCCGGTACACGACCGCCAGGGCCGCGACCAGGATGCCGACCTGCAGCAGGCCGGCCACAAGGGGTGACATCAGAACTTCTCCGGCCTGATCAGAGCGATGAACAAATAGACGATCAACAGCAACGCGAGCACGCCGGCGACGGCGTTCGCGAGCAGACCGGTGCCGCTCACAACTTCTCCAGTCCGCGTACCGTGAGGCCGAGCAGGAGGAAACTCCCGATCAGCAGCAACGCGTAGGCCAGATCGGCCATGGCGCGATCCCTTCCCGATGTCTGAAAAGTCCTGACGGCGCGAAGCGTGCATCACGGCAGAGGGCAAAGCACCACAAGCTGACGGCTCCTTGACACCCACAACGGCTTCCTTTACGCGATATTGATGCCGAGGAGATTCCGGTCTCATCCGAACGGGTCTCCGGGGATGACCAGGTGTGATCAGACCGGCTGTCAAGATGTCGTATGAGGCGCTTGTTTTCACTGGATTCGGGCGCACGCTGACTGGCGTGCTCACGAACGTGTCCACTCCTGCATCCAGGCCCACCGAGGCATCGAACAACGCCGAACGTCACCGGCTGACCGTGGTCGGCGGGCTCGCTGCCCTGTCACTCGACGCCATGGCGTCGGTCGCCTACGGCCCCGAAGCCATCGTGCTCGTGCTGGCACTCGCCGGCGGCGCCGGGCTCGGGTTCACCCTGCCCGTCACGATCTCCATCGCGGTGCTGCTCGCGGTGCTCACCCTGTCCTACCGGCAGGTCATCGCCGCGTTCCCCGACGGCGGTGGCGCGTACGGCGTGGCGCGCGCGTACCTGGGGCGCCGCGCCTCGCTCGTCGCGGCAGGGTCACTGGTCATCGACTACGTGCTGAACGTCGCGGTGTCGGTCGCCGCCGGCGTCGCGGCACTGACCTCGGCGTTCCCGTCGCTGCTGCCCTACACGGTCTGGTTGTGTCTCGGCGTGCTCGCCATCGTCACGGCCGTCAACCTGCGCGGCATCGCCCACAGCGCACGGGCGTTCATCGTGCCGACCGCGATCTACGTCGGCTCGATCGTGATCGTCATCCTCTTTGGACTGTTCCGGTCGGAACCGGCCGCCGCCGTACCGACCGCCCAGGTCGAGACGCTGCAGACCGTCGGCGTTCTCCTGCTGCTCAAGGCATTCGCGAACGGCTGCGCCGCACTGACCGGCGTCGAGGCCATCGCCAACGCCGTCCCGTCGTTCCGGAAGCCTCGGGTCCGGCGTGCCCAGCACGCGGAGATCACGCTCGGCGGGTTGCTCGCGGTCATGCTGATCGGCATCGCGATCCTCATCGACAAGTTCGAGATCCACCCCGTCGAGGGCGTGACCGTGCTGTCCCAGGTCACCACCGCGTCGCTCGGCAGCGGGTTCGGCTACTACCTCGTGCAGTTCTCCACCGTCGTGCTGCTCGCGCTGGCCGCGAACACCTCGTTCGGCGGGCTGCCCGTCCTCGCGCAACTCCTGGCGCAGCACAACAATCTGCCGCACCTGTTCGCGCTGCGCGCCGAACGACAGGTGCACCGCTACGGCATCTGGTTCCTGACACTCACCTCGGCCGTGCTGCTCGTGGTAGCGGGCGGCCAGATGAACGTTCTGGTGCCACTGTTCGCGATCGGTGTCTTCGTCGGCTTCACGCTCTCGCAGATCGGCATGGTCCGGCACTGGCGGCTGACCCGGTCGGACGGCTGGAAGTGGCGTGCGACGCTGAACGGCTTCGGCGCGCTACTCACCGGCGTCGCCGCGATCGTGGTGACCGCGACGAAGTTCACCGAGGGCGGCTGGCTGATCGTCGTCGCGCTGCCCGTTCTGGTCTGGGCCATGCAACGCGTGCACCGCGCCTACCGGCACATCGGCTCGCTGCTCGAACTCGGCCGCACGCCTCCCCCACCGCGGCCACACGAGTCTCTGGTCGTCGTCCCCGTCGGCACGGTCTCCCGCCTGACCCGCAACGCGATCGCCGCCGCGCTCTCGTTGGGCGACCGCGTCGAAGCGGTGCACGTGACGCATCCTGACGACGAAGCGGCCACCAAGAAGTTCGTCGACGCCTGGGAGAAGTGGAATCCCGGCGTGCCGCTCGTGCAGCTCTACGACGAACGACGAAGGCTCGGCGAACCACTGGTCGAGTATCTGCGCGGCACCGGGAGCTGCCAGGTGTTCGTGCTCATCGCCGAGGTCGAGCCCGAGCACGTGTGGCAACGGATCCTGCAGAACCAGCGCGGCGCCGTGCTCGCGACCGTTCTGCGCCGCCGAACCGACGCCGTCGTCTGTCGCCTGCGGTTCCGAACTTAAAGAGCGGGTCGCGGCGTTTCGTCGGCAGGGAAGAAGATCCCGCTCACCAGGTGTGCGCGACGCTCGGGCGTGCTTTTGTTGCCCATGCGCGTGGCGAAGACCTGCCTCAGTTCGCTGATCATCTCGGTGAGCTCGCCGGGGCTGAGCCAGAGGGTGCCCTGCGGGTAGCCGATGGAGTCCGCCACGGGATCGGCGCCGGGCCGGTCGAGGTAGGCGTTGAACTCCGCCAGCATCGCGGCCATGGCGGCGGCGAACCCCTGCCGGTGATCCTCCAGCGACATCGCTCCCCCCGCCTCGGCGTCGATCCTGGCCTGGTCCGGGCGCAGCCGGTAATGGCGTTCGACCACCCCACGCACGCGCTGCTCGTCCACCACCTCCAGCACACCGGCGTCGGCGAGCAGTCCGACATGGCGATACACGGTGGTCCTCGGGACATCGGGCAACGCCGCACCCAGTTGGGAGGTCGTGAGAACGCGCTCGCCGGACATGGCCCAGACGATGCGCAGCCGGACCGGATGCAGAAGCAGTTCGAGCGTGTTCACGCCGCTATGATTCCATAGCTGGTACTGTTCTCAAAGTTGGAATCATTCGTGCTTGGGGGCGCAGTGACCATGGAAGCCGGCGTACAGGTTCGAGAGACCGATCTGACGGTGATGCTGGAGGACGGGCTTCCCGTCGCCGGGACACTCGTGCAGCCACAGGGAGACGGTCCACACGCGACGGTGGTGGTTCTGTGCGCGGGTCAACTCGACCGCGACGGCAACGTCGGGAAGTGGCCGATCGAGTTCGGCCGTCCTCTGGCCGCCGCGCTGGCGGCCCACGGCGTCGCGTCCTACCGGTTCGACCGCCGAGGCATCGGAGCCACACCAGGACAGTGGAAGCAAGGTGGCTTCTACCAACACCGAATCGATGACGCCCAAGTAGCCCGCGCGATCGCGCAACGGCCGGACGTCGCCTCACTGGGCCTGGTCGGCCTCAGCGAAGGCGCTGTGAACGCCACCTGGATTTCCCGGCACGCAGAGGTCGCCGCGATCGTGCTCGTCGGATGCCCGGCCACGACCGGAATCGACGGCATGATCGCGTGGGCGGAGCACCCCGAGGCCGAGATCCCCGCACCGATCCGATTCCTCCTGCGTCTGCTCCGACGCACGCCGGCGCAGCAACTGCGCCGCATCAGCGACAAGATCCAACAGGGCCGCACGCGAGTGTTCGGTCTCAAGGTGCCGCAATGGTTCCGCGAGTTCCTGTTGCACGACACCAGGCCGGATCTCGCCGCGGTCCAAGTGCCGATGCTGGCCGTCACCGGCAGCAAGGACATCCAGGTCGACCCCGACGACCTCGACAAGTTCGCCCAGCTTTCCCAAGGCCCGGTGGACATCCATCGGTTCCCCGACCTGACCCACATGCTCCGGCGGCACACCGGATCGACCCCACCACCACCCACCCGCGAACAACTGCGACGACCAGTCGACCCGGAGTTGCTCGAGGAGATCTCGGTCTGGGTAGCCGCACATCTCCCGGCCACGCGGCATTAGACGAGTAAGTCCTGACTGATCAGAGGTCGTAGGTGATCAGGGATCTGGTGATGGGCCGTCCGGTGGCGCGGTTGTGCCAGATCGCGACGGCCAAAGCGAGTATGCGTTGGGCGATGCGGGCGGTGACGCCGTCGATGGTGCGGCCGCCGTGCAGCTCGAGCTCGAGCTGTCCTTTGAGGGTGTCGTTGACCAATTCGTTCAGCTGGCGAACGGGGTGGCACGCGACGGCCGCTACTGCCGCGCCGCGATGATCGCGGCGGCGCCGTCGCCGTGCTCGACATGTGCGGCGACTTCGTGCGTGGTGGTGATTGTAGGTGTCAAGCCATCGCGGGAACGCTTCGCGGCGTTCGGTCTCGGTGCGGTAGGGGCGGGCGTGGGCCCATTCGTCGGGCAGGGTGCGGGTAGGTTTGGCCGAGCACCGAGGTACCAACGTGACTGCTGGCCGTGAGGTGAACCGAGGGCGCGGCTCGCCGACGGTGGTGATCAGGTCGGCCAAGGTCCGCGATAGCCAGGCACGCGGTCCGGGTTGTGGAAGATCGGTACAGCGATCAGTGGTGGCCAGGATCTTCCTCTGCCCCGGACGTCGCTCGACTCTCGCCGTGCGTACGCCACCACATTGGGGTTCACGGCCGTTACACCATCGTTCTGCCCGACCTGGGCGGAAGCGTCTACCGGCCGCTGCGTGACGCTGACGGCGGCGACGAGGAGTAGTCCGGGTCGGCCTGGCAGCGCGGTAAAGCGGCGGCCTGGCGGGAGCACTTCGGTCAGACGAGGTTCTTGGTGAAGAACTCGTCCAGTTTGTCGAACGGGATGAGGTCCTTGCGGTCGTAGAGATCGACGTGGTCCGCGCCCGGAACGATCATGAGGTCGACGGTGCCGGGTGCCTTCGCCTGGACGTCCTCGGAGTAGTAGCGGGAGTGCGCGTCCGCGCCGGCTACCAGGAGGGCTTTGCGGGGCGCCAGCATGTCGATGTTCGTCATCAGCTGGAAGGCGAAGAACGACATCGGTGTGGTCGCGGTGAACGCGGTGGTGGAGTTGATCGACCGCGGGTGGTAGCCGCGCTCGGTGCGGTAGTAGTCGAAGAAGATCGTCGTGATCGGGTCGGCGTCCGGCGGGAGGGTCTTGGGCAGGACGCGGTCCGAGGGGGCGACGTTGCCGTTGGAGTCGAAGGGCACCTCGTGGGATCCCCGCGCGTAGGTGCCGTTCTCGGCGTCGATCCAGCGCTGCCGGCTGAGGTAGTCCACGACCTTGTGGCGCTGCTCGGGCGTGTAGTAGTCCTTGTGGCCGCGGGACATGCTGCGCGACATGTCATACATCGAGGTCGTGGCGACCGCCTTGATACGGCTGTCCGCGGCCGTCGCGGTGAGCGCCATGCCGCTCAGGCCGCAGATGGCCTGCACGCCGATCCGCTCGCGGTCGACGATCTTCTGCAGGCCGAGGAAGTCGACGGCGGCGTTGAAGTCCTCGGTGTAGATCTCGGGTGAGGCGAGATCACGCACCGTGCCGCCGCTCTCGCCGGTGAAGGAGGGGTCGAAGGCAAGGGCGGCGTAGCCGCGGCGGGCGAACTCGTTGGCGTAGAGCCCCGAGGCCTGTTCCTTGACCGCGCCGATCGGGCCGCTGACGGCCAGGGCGGGCAGCTTGCCCTTGGCGTTCTTCGGCACGTAGAGGTCCGCGGCGACTTGGATGCCGTAGCGGTTCTTGAACCGCACCGCGGTCCTCTTGACGTTCTTGTCCAGCGCGAAGGTGTAGCCGTCCTTGGCTCCTGTGCCGCCCGCGGCGCGACCGGTCTCCGTGCCGGAGGCGGGCAGGGCGGGGAAGGCGGCGGCGGCGCCGGTGGCGGCGATCAGTCCGAGCACTGTGCGACGTTCCACGGGATGAACCTCACTCTCGATGGATGGGAGAATCGGCGCCACGATCGATAGCGCTGTGGCCGAACTGCTGGGTGGCGGCCCAACTGGCCAGCAGGATGAACTTCTCGGCCGATTCGGAGTCCTCCTCGACCGTGTAGGTGCAGATGGACAGGCCCGGTTCGCCGGGCAGGTCGAACACGTCGAAGGTCGCCTCGACATCACCGACGGCGGGGTGGCGGTACACCTTGGTTCCGGTGCGGTGCTCGTGCACGTCGCGGTCGGCCCAGTCCTGGCGGAACTGGGGGCTGCGCATCGACAGCTCCCCGATGAGCTCGGTGAGCGCGTGGTTGAGGGGGTCGCGGCCGGCTTGCAGGCGCAGCATCGCGGCGGTCATCTTCCGCGCCAGGGCCCAGTCCGCGTAGAAGGAGTGCGCTCGGGGGTCGAGGAAGATGAACCGGGCCATGTTCGGCTCGTCGGCTTCGAAGTGCGGCGCGAACAGTGCGCGGCCCATCAGGTTCGCGGCCAGGAGGTCCTGTTGCGCGTTGCAGACGACGGCGGGCACCGCTGTGTTGTCCAGCACCCGCTGGACCGAGGCCCGGACACGGCGCACGGCCGGCCTCACGGTGGGTGTCGCCGGTCTCGCCGGGCCGGTGCGGGCCAGGCTGAACAGATACTCCCGCTCGACATCGTCGAGCCGCAGTGCCCGGGCGATCGCGTTGAGCACGCTTTCCGACGCGCCCTGGATGTTGCCGCGCTCCAGGCGGGTGTAGTAGTCGAGGCTCACACCGGCGAGTTGGGCGACCTCCTCGCGGCGCAGGCCCGGCACCCGCCGTTCCCCGCCGTAGTCGGGCAGCCCCGCCTGCTCCGGTGTCACGTGAGCCCGGCGGGAGATCAGGAACTCGCGCACGTCGTCTTTGCTGCTCATGGCTCCCACGTTCGATCCGGCGCACCCTCGGGTGGAAAGACCGTGAGAGCTTCCCGCCCGGCGGCACGAATGGTCAGAGGGTCAGCAGGACCTTGGTGGCGCGCCGCTCGTCCATCGCCCGGTAACCCTCGGCCGCCTGCTCGAGCGGCAGGCTCAGGTCGAACACCTTGCCGGGGTCGATCTTGCGGTCCCAGATGAGCCGGATCAACTCGGGCAGCAGCCGGCGCACCGGAGCGGGGCCGCCGTGCACGTGGATGCCCGGGAAGAACAGCGCGGTACCGGGGATGGTGACCTCGTAGTTGACACCGACGATGCCCAGATGCCCGGCCGGTCGCGTAGCGCCGATCGCCTGCATCGTCGACTCCTGCGTGCCCACGGCCTCGACGACCGAGTGCGCGCCGAGCCCACCCGTCAGTTCCTTGATCCTGGCCACACCCTCGTCACCACGCTCGGTGACGATGTCCGTGGCACCGAACTCGAGGGCGAGTTTCTGCCGTTCCGGGTGACGCGACATCGCGATGACCCGCTCCGCGCCGAGCTGCTTGGCGGCGAGCACGGCCATCAGCCCGACCGCGCCGTCGCCGACGACCGCGACGGTCCTGCCCGGGCCGGCCTGCGCGGCCAGCGCGCCGAACCAGCCGGTACCCAGCACGTCGGACGCCGCCAGCAGCGACGGGATCAGCTCCGGCTCCGGGTACCCAGGTGTCGCCACCAGCGTGCCGTCCGCGTAGGGGATCCGGGCCTTGTCGGCCTGAGTACCGATCGTCTGCGACACGAACTCGCGGTTCACACACTGCGACGGATACCCGGCGAGACAGATCTCGCAGGTGCCGTCGGCGACGACAAATGTGCCGACGACGAAGTCTCCGGCTTTGACGGTCCTGACCGCGGAGCCGACCTCCTCGACAACGCCGACGTACTCGTGACCCATCACCTGATGGTCAGCGGGCTCGACACCTCGGTAGGGCCACAGGTCCGACCCGCAAATACAGGTGACGGTCAGCCGCACGACCGCGTCGGTGGGCTCGATGATCCGCGGGTCCTCGCGCTCCTGCACCCGGACGTCACCGGCTTTGTACATCACTACCCCACGCATGCCCGAGCCTCCTTGCTGGTGCCTGATGGCGCCGAGACGCATGTCGAACGCACAGCGCTCCCGCTCCTTCCGGCATCAATCAAACGCCAGTGACCAGGCGCGCTGGGAGGGCACAACAGAACCCCCCATCCCAAGATGACCAAGTCCTGACTGATCAGTGGTCGTAGGCGATCAGGGATCAGGTGACGGGCTGGCCGGTGGCGCGGTTGTGCCAGACCGCGACGGCCAAGGCGAGCCTGCGTTGGGCGATGCGGGCGGTGAGCCTCTTCGCGAATGTGGCGACGACGGTGGCCAGCACCACCAACGCCAGTACGGTTTCCACGCTGCGCATGACGTTGACGCCTCTCGCCCGGTCGACCAATCATGCCGACCAGACTTCCCGGCGCACCGCGACCAAGGATAAGTCACGCATTCGGGTTTCTGTCCCGATTGAGGCAGCGCACCGCGAGAGCAATCGTCAGGAAGACGCCGACGAGCATGAACGTGTAGGCGAGATCACCCATGCATCCCATGGTGCGCATGGCCGAACGCCCCGCACAGCACCCCTTACGCAGCCTTGACGCACAGATTGCGTAAAGCACTCTTCCGCGTCTCGACGGAGTCGGCTTCCATTGGGTTCATGGGCAGCCTTCACTCGAGCTGCGGCCTGCGTCACGACGACCGGCCGCCTAATACCGGCCCGGCTCTCTAGCCGGTTGCTCGTTCCGCCCTGCGCCGGATCTTTTCTCCTGGCTTCCCGCTGCCTCATTCATTGGATGAACCATGTCTTCATCTCGTACCGCGCTCGTCACCGGCGCCGGCAACGGAGTCGGCCGTGACGCCGCCCGCATGCTGCTCGACCACGGCTACACCGTCATCGTGCACTCCCGCACCGCCGAGCAGAGCTGGGACGCGGCGCAACGACTGGTACAGGGCGGCGCCGACCCGGCCCGCGTGCTTCCCGGTCGCCGCGGACTTCGCCTCCCTTGATGAGGTCACCCTGATGGCCAGGCAGGTCGCCGCGGAGCACCCGGTGCTGGACCTGCTCGTCAACGCCGCCACGATCGTCGGCAGCGACCAGTGCGTGATCACCGAGGACGGCAACGAGCTCGCCCTCCAGGTGAACTACCTCGCCCCGGTTCTGCTGACCCGCGCGCTCGAGGGCCGATGGGCAGGGCATCGGGCTCCTCGAGTGATCAACCTGTCCTCTGAGCTGCATCGCGGCGGCACGCTGCACTGGACCGACTTCAACCGGTCTCGCCACTACACCAAGCTGTCCGCGTTCGCCCAGTCCAAGCTCGCGCTGACGATGTTCACCAGGGCGCTGGCCGAGGCGAACGCCGTCACCGCGATCAGCGTCGACCCCGGCAGCACCGACCCGAAGCTGCTGCGCCTCAACGGAACGTGGATGGAGCCCGCACCCGACGCGGGCGCCGTGGTGGCCCGGTTGAGCGGGCTCCAGCTCGTCAACGGTGCCTACTACCGCAGGCTCACGCCTGTGCTGCCCAACCCTCGGGTCAGCGACCAGCGGGCCGCCGAACGCCTGCTCAAGCTCACCACCAAACTCACCGGAACCCAGTGATGGCAACCATCCTCGTCACCGGCGCCTCCGCCGGGATCGGCTACGAAACCGCTCGTCAGCTTGCCTCCGCCGGCGACGTCGTGATCGTGCACGCCCGCACGGCCGAGGTCGCACAGTCCACAGTGGATCGGCTCACCTCCTCTGGAATCCCCGCACAGCGGCTGATTCCGGTAGCCGCCGACTTCACCAGCCTCGAACAGGTGGCCACGATGGCCCGCGACGTGGCGCATGTCGACGTGCTCGTCAATAACGCCGCCACCGCGGGCCCCGACGAGCGGCGGTTCACCGAGGACGGGCACGAGGTGACCTTCCAGGTCGACTATCTCGCCCCGTTCCTGCTGACGCGGCTGCTCGACGACGCGCTCGCACTGCACGGCCGTGTCGTCAACGTGTCCTCGTCGCTGCACCGCGGCGGCCAGATCAACTGGAACGACATCAACCGGCGCCGCCGCTACCAGCGTGGCGCCGCCTACGCCCAGTCGAAGCTGGCACTGACGATGTTCACCAGGGCGCTGGCCGAGTTCGGTCCGAGCGGGCGAACAGCGGTGAGCGTGCACCCCGGCATCATCGACACCGCGCTGCTACCCGGCTACAGCTTCCGCGGCAGTCCTGCCACCGACGGCGCGGTGCCGATCGTGCACCTCTGCTCAGCGAGCAGCTTCGTCAACGGCGCCTACTACGACGGCCGTCTGCCCGCCAGAGCCGCCCCTGCCGTCGAGGACCTCGCCGCCGTCGAACGCCTGTGGCACATGAGCGAACGCCTCACCCTGCAGTCCGTCAAGTAGACCACCCGCATGCGGCTCGGAGCAGACTGCAGCTGCTCCGAGCCGTTCCACTGTCCGGAAAGGACGAACGATGCGTGATCTGTTCCACCGCCAGCTGGACGTGCTCGTCCTGCAGCTGGCGCACATGTGCGACCTGACCGCCGTGGCGTTGCATCGAGCCACCACCGCCCTGATGGACAACGACCTCAAGCTCGCCGAGCAGGTGATCGCCGACGACGCGATCCTCGACCAGGCGCGCGCCCGCACCGAGCACGACGTCCAGCTGCTACTCGCGCTTCAGGCACCGGTCGCATCCGACCTGCGCACGATCATGTCCGTCGCGCGCTCGGCCGAGAAGGTCGAACGGATGGGTGACCTGGCCCACCACGTCGCACACGCCGTGCGCCGCAGACATCCGGAACCCGTGCTGGCACCACCGCTGCGGGCCCGCTTCGAGCAGATGGCCTCGATCGCCACCCGCTCGGCCGTCACCGCGGGCCGCGTCGTCCGCGCCCGCGACTCGGTCCTGCCGCACGGACTCGACGCGGACGACCGGGAGATGAACGACCTGCACCGCTCGCTGTTCGCGGCAGTCAGCTGCGGCGAGTGGAGCTACGGCACCGCGGCCGCCGTCGAAGCGGTCCTGCTCAGCCGCTACTACGAACGGTTCACCGACCACGCCGTCTCGGTCGCCCGCCGCGCCACTGCCTCCAGCCGTGACCCGATGGCGGCCTGATCCAGCCGTTTGCCGATCCCTGACGCCTTTCTTATGGCGATCGCACGTTCTACGCTGAAGGTGGTGTGCCGGGAAGCCTGGTCGGCGTGACGTATCCCCGCGCGAAAGGGACCGGCCATGCCTGCCAGAAGCGCCCTTGTCGTCGGCTCCGGTGTCGCCGGACTCGCCACCGCGTTCCGCCTGCGCCGCAGCTGCTGGGACGTCGTACTCCTCGACCACGCCGAGCTGCCTTCGCAGCGTGATCGCACCATCGTCCTGCGCGGCGCCGGCCACGCCGCCGCACGCAGGCTGGGCCTGGCGCCCGCGCTCGCTGAACGTGCCGAGCGCACCATCAACGGCTTTCCGGTTCTCAGCCGGGCCGACCTCGCCGCCGTGATGCGAGCCGCGCTCAACGGCGTAACGATCCGCCGCGACGTCCGGGCCACCGTCCTGGTCCCGGATGACTGCGGTGTCACCGTGACGTTCTCCGACGGCGATGACGAATGGTTCGATCTCGTAGCGGGCGATGTTCCATCTGATGTGGACGGTGCGGTCGTCCGGGTCGGTGACGGCACGACACACGACCTGTCGCGCGTGCTCTACACCGCCGAACTACTGGGCGACGCATTCGACATCTTCCCGGACGCGGAGACATCCGTTCGGTGGTGGCGGGAACAACTTCGTCCGTGCCGGACTCCCCTCGCTCAGCCGCCGACGTGGATGCCGGGCCGCCGTTCCGGGTCGGGCTCGCTGGTGCGGACGATCTCCCGCACGACCGGGGCGGTGTCGCCGCGACCGAGGAGCAGGTAGCGGAGGAGGTGGCCGAGTGGATTGCCTTCGCTCCAGGCGAAGTGGCAGTGCGGCCGCACACCGGTGGCGTCGCGCAGGGCGAGCAGGATGGCGGCGATGGCGTTGGGCGCGGCGGGACTGCCGGCCCGCAGGATCCGGTGCCCGTCAACCTCCACACCCCGCACCTGCAACACGTCGCTGAAGTCGGAGGGGTCGACCACGTCGATCTCCAGGAAGAGCACGTCCGCCGTACCTGGTACGGGATTCGTCCCTCGTTGCTCGGCTTCCTTCTCGGCGTACTCGGCGGCGTCGCCCGCCTGACGGCGGTTGGCGATGAGGGTCAGGGCACCGTCGTGGGCGAGCGAGTCGGTGACGAACTGGCGGGCCGCCTCGTCGAGCTCGATGTGCTCGACCCGCAGTTCGGTGGTGCGGGAGACGCGGGAGACCAGGGAGATGGCGACGATGCCGAGAATGAAGAAGATCGAGATGGTGATGCCGTCAGGTTTCTCGATCACGTTCTCGACCAGGGCGTAGAGCAGCACGAGCGTGAGCACGGTGAACGCGACCGCGGCAGGCTTCTGCCGACGCCGGATCGCGGAGATGGTCACAGCGACCGACGCGGAGACCATCATGGCCAGGATGCCGGTGGCATAGGCGCCGGCCTGCGCATTGACGTCGGCGTTGAAGATGACGGTGACCAGGATGCAGATCGTGGTGTAGACGATCACTACCGGCCGCACCGCGCGCGACCACTCCGGCGCCATGCCGTAGGAGGGCAGGTAGCGCGGCACGATGTTGATCAGACCGGCCATTGCCGACGCACCGGCGAACCACAGGATCAGGATGCTGCTGATGTCGTAGGCCGTGGCAACGCCCTCACCGAGCAGTTCATGGGCGAGGTAGGCCAGCGCGCGGCCGTTGGCCTCGCCGCCGGGCTGGAACTTCTCCGCCGGAATCAGCACCGTCGTGACGAAGCTGGTGGCGATCAGGTACACCGACATGATCAGCGCGGCGGCGGTGAGCAGCTTGCGGGTGTTGCGGACCCGGCCCTGCAGCCGTTCCTCCGCGGTACGGCCGTCGGACGCGACCAGCGGCATCATGCTCACGCCGGTCTCGAAGCCGGACAACCCGAGCACCAGCAACGGGAACGCCAAGATCGCCGGTCCGACCGCACCGGCGAGCCCGCCACCCCCGGACGTCAACGCCTCCACCCACCGGTCCAGCAGCACCGGCTCGGCCAGCACCTCCGCCACGCCGGCGACCACGATCACGGCGTTCAGCAGCAGGAACACCGCCACCAACGGAATCGCCACACCGACAGCCTCGCTGAAGCCGAGCAGGAACACCCCGCCCAGAACGAGCAGCAGCACGACGGTCACGGTCACCGCATGGCCGTGCAGGAAGTCCGGCGCATAAGGATTTTCCAGCAGATGCACGGTCGCATCAGCGGAGGACAGCGTGATCGTGATGATCCACGAGGTCGCAACGAATCCCAGCAACGCCAGCACGAAGAGCTTGCCACGCCAGAAGGGCAGCAATTTCTCGAGCATGGCGACCGACCCCTGCCCGTGCGGGCTCTCCCCCGCAACCCGCCGGTACATCGGCAGCATCCCGAACAGCGTCAGCGCAACGATCAGCAGCGTGGCCAACGGCGAGACCGCTCCGGCCGCCAGCGCCGCGATGGCGGGCAGATAGGACAGCGTCGAGAAGTAGTCCACGCCGGTCAGGCACATCACCTTCCACCACGACAGCGGCGTGGCATGGGTCTCGGCGGCCTCCGGGCCCACCACAGGTTGAACCCGGTGTCGCAGCATCCACCGCCCCAGCCCGGTCGCGGGGGCCAGCCGCCGGACCGGGCTGTCCAGGCGTTCAGGTACCGCGAACTGCGACGTGTCGGTCATGCCGGATTTCCCCCGTGGTGGTCGCTCAAGTGGGCAGCGCCGTCAAGGGACGCCAAGCCGTTCACGACCAGCCAGTCAACTGTCCAACGTGTCCCGCTCATGTAAAGACACGGGCCTGTGCGCGTAAGGATCGCGTAAAAATGGCCAGCGCATTCAGGCGCACTCTTCCCCGCCGACAACGACCTGGGTGAGGCTGACCGGGTGATCGACCAGCCGGTGGCACCCGCGACCGTGGTGGACTGCGCTGTCTACGTCGACGGCAAGCGGCTGCCCGGTCAGTGGACGCACGCCGACGCGCTCGCCGAGGTCCGCGCCCGCGGCGAGGGATTCGCCTGGATCGGCCTGTTCGAACCGGAGAAGCATCAGTTCCACGGCCTCGCTCGAATCTGCGGGTTACGTGAACAGGCGGCGGACGATGCGGTCCGCCGCCATCAACGCCCCACGCTGGACCACCAAGGCGACACCCTCTTCATGGCGATGAAGACCGTCTGCCACGTCGAGAACGACTCACCGCACACCGCGAACGAGATCGTCCTGACCGGCGAGATCATGGCCTTCGTCGGCAAGGACTTCATCGTGACCGTCCGGCACGGCCAGCACTCCGGCCTGCACGACCTGAGAACCGAACTCGAGGCGGAACCAGAACGCCTGCAGGGCGGCCCCGCGGCGGTGCTGCACGCGATCGCCGACCGGGTCGTGGACGAGTACCTCGCCGTCACCGACGCGTGCGAGACGGACATCGACACCATGGAATCCCTCGTGTTCGCCCCGCGCAGCGAGGTGAGCGCGGAGCAGATGTACCTGATGCGGCGCGAGATCCTGGAGTTGCGCCGCGCCGTGACCCCGCTGACCGTTCCGTTGCACCGGCTGGTCGAGGGCGCCACACCGTTGGTACCTGAACAGGTACTCACCTACCTCCGCAACGTGGAGGACCACCTGACCGCGGTCTCGGAACGGATCGCGCGTTTCGACGAGCTGCTCACCACTCTGCTGAGCGTCACGGTCGCCAAGGTGACTCTCCAGCTCAACAGCGACATGCGGAAGATCTCCGCGTGGGTGGCGATCATCGCGGTTCCGACCATGGGAGTCGGTGTGTACGGCATGAACTTCGACTACATGCCCGAACTGCGGTGGACGTACGGCCGCCCGCTCGTGCTGTCGGTGCTACTACTCGCGTGTGCGCTGATGTACTGGCTGCTCAAGCGGAACAAGTGGCTGTAGCGGACAGCCAGCTCGGGTTTGGACTGAGAGCGCCGTGTCAGGGCGTGTCAGCGTGGTGACCGTGCGGTGTCAGGGTGGTTGGCGATCGTAGTTGCCATGACCAGTTCAGCGACCGTGGCCTCGGGGCCGCAAATGACCAGTGACACCAACGACAACAGGGTGCCGAGACTCTTCCGACGGGTCGGGACCACGGCGGTGGCCGCCGCGCTGCTGGCCGGGATGGCTCTACCCGGGATGGCTGCCGCGGACAGCGGTGCCGCCGGCCAGGATCGTCCTGACCTGCAGGCGACGGTCCAGGCGATCGTCGACTCCGGTTTCGCCGGCGTACAACTACGGGTGCACGACGACCGGGGCGACTGGGTCGGCAGCGCCGGGGTGCGCAAGCTGGGCTCGGCCGCGAAGCCGCCGACGAACGGGCGGTTCCGGATCGGCAGCAACACCAAGACCTTCGTGTCCACCGTGGTGCTGCAACTGGTCGGCGAGGGCCGTGCGGGCCTGGACGCGCCGGTGGCCGGCTACCTTCCCGAGTTCGGTCTGGATCGGCGGATCACGGTGCGGATGTTGTTGCAGCACACCAGCGGATTGTTCGACTACACCGGTGCGATGCTGCCCGACGGGACCATCGTGCCGGGAATCCCCTTGATGGGACAGGAGTTCGTGGACAACCGTTTCCACACCTACCGGCCGGAGGAACTGGTGCGGTTCAGCCTGTCCAAACCGGCGATGTTCGCACCGGGGACCGACTGGGGCTACACGAACATCAACTATCTGCTCGCCGGGCTGCTGATCGAAAAGGTCGCCGGCCGCCCCTACGGCGACGAGTTGCAGCGACGGATCCTGCGCCCGCTCGGCATGCGGGACACCATCGTGCCAGGCACGTCGCCGGAAATTCCGGGGCCGCACGCCCACGGCTACTACCGCTACCAGGACGCCGGGCAGTTCAAGGTCGTCGACATCACCCGCCAGAACCCCTCCTGGGCGTCCAGCGCCGGTGAGATCATCTCGACCACCAAGGACCTCCACACGTTCTTCTCCGCGCTGAACCGCGGCAAGCTCCTGCCGGCTCCGTTGCTCGCCGAGATGCGCAAGCCGCACCCCAAGGGCGGCTACGGCCTCGGGCTGTGGGTCCAGAACGCGGGCCAGGACTGCGGCACCGTCTACAAGGGCATGGGCGGCTTCCACGGCTACGGGACGATCACGGGCAGCACGCCCGACGGCAGCAGGACCTTCGAGCTGTCGCTGACCTACGGCGACTCGGTGTCCGACACCGACCTGGCACTGGCCTACGACAAGGCGGACCGGACGCTCGTCAACAAGGTGATCTGCGGCCGGCAGGCCTAGGCAGCAACCGTGCCGCGTCGGTCAGCCACGCTCGGGCGTGCAGATAGCGCTCGACCTCATCGGCTGGAATGCCGTCGCGGATCATCAGGGCGAACGCGAAGATGCGGTGTGTCGACGGTGTACGGGGCGACTGGTTGGTCGAGATACTCCGCCGCGCAGCAGCCGGGGTCGCGAGCGGTCGCGGTGGGCGGACCGAATCTCGACGGACGTGGCTGTCTACCCGGATCGGGCCGGGTGACGGCCTCCGGTCCCACAACGTCTGTGCTCACGGCAACTCCTCACTCCGATGTGGACTCTTTCGCTGTGAGCAGCCTGCGCCGAGGCAGGCTGCCCCCACCTGCTCAGGTCTGCGTTCACCCGCACCTGATCACGCAAGCTCGAGATGTGATCGCGCGCCGCCGCGCCGTCCGTTCCCCAGATCCATCTTCGAGGAGCCACCTGTGCTTTCCGCTGCTTCGGCTGCCGTAGTGCGCACGACCCTGCCGGTCGTCCGCGACCACGCCGCCGAGATCACCGCCGAGTTCTACCCGTCGATGTTCGCCGCGCACCCGGAACTGCTGAACCTGTTCAACCACGGCAACCAGGCCAGCGGCAAGCAGCAGATCGCACTGGCCGCCGCCGTGGTCGCCTACGCCCAGCACCTGCTCGACAGGACCCCGTTCGGCCCGATCGCGGAACGCATCGCCCAGAAGCACGTTTCGCTCGGCGTGCGCCCTGATCAGTACCCGATCGTCGGCAAGCACCTCATCGGCGCCGTCGCCACCGTGCTCGGTGACGCCGTCACACCCGAGATCGCCGCCGCCTGGGACGAGGTCTACTGGCTGTTCGCGGTCTCGCTGATCGCCGCCGAGGCGCGCCTGTTCCAGACCGCCGGTGTCACGCCGGACACACTGTGGCGTCCCTGGCGTGTGGCGAAGCGCGACGAGGAGGCGGTCGACACGGCGTCCTTCACGCTGCTTCCCGACGACGGCGGTCCGGTTCCGACGTTCAAGCCTGGGCAGTACGTGTCCAGAACTAAGCAGCGACACACTACTAGATCGTTGCGACTAATATTTGGAGTATTGGCGGCGGGCGTGATGCTGGCAGGTGGCCGTGTTTCGATCATGAAGATCGCGCTCTCATGGCTGCCGCCTGCGTGGTTGGTGGTAGTTGGGGCGATCAGCAAACGCTTGCGTCGGCAGTTTTCTACCGCCAACTCGCCGTTGACGTTACGTGAGAGCGCGACCATCCGGGCTTTCGACGACAAGCGACCGCCCGGCGGGGCACAACTAAGCCGCAACGCTCTACTACTAGCGTGACCGGCAGCCTTTGCCCGTATTTCGACGGCCAGACGGGTGCATCGCGGTGCCCTGCTGAGCGCCGGAAGACGCGGTGAAGGTTGCCGGTCACGGCACTAGTTCTGCTTGTGGGCTCGACCGCGTGGCGCGGCGGCGGCAGGCGTGCGGAGGTCTTCGAGAAGCTCCATCTGGCCGGTGATGACCCCGGTGAGGATGCGCCTGGCTACCGCGAGCAGCTCTGCGACGTGGGGGCTGGTCAGCGAGTAGAAGACGTTGGAGCCTTCCTTGCGGGTGGTCACGAGTCCGGCGCGGCGCAGCACGGCCAGCTGCTGGGAGAGGTTGGCTGCTTCGATACCGACCTCGGGCAGCATCTCCGCGACGGAGTGCTCGCGCTCGCTGAGCAGTTCGAGCACCCGGATGCGTGCTGGGTGGCCGAGTGTTTTGAAGAACTCCGCCTTGACTTGATAGAGGGGCCTGCTCATCGAAGCCCCTTCCGGCCGACCGTCGTCATGGTGCTGATCCTCCCTGGTTGATCCCTGTCATCGCGACTTGGGATGCGTTTCAACGGGGTTCAGCAGTTGCTAATCTTACCAAGTACGCAACCCTGGTCACCTCGCACGGCCGTGGGAGGGCGAGCATGAGTGAGCCGAAGACGGCGGATGTGATGTGCCGGCGGGTCGTCACCGCAGCACTGGACAGCTCGTTCAAGGAGCTCGTCGGCATGATGATCGCCCACGAGGTGACCGCGATCCCAGTGGTGGACTCGGCCGGGCACCCGGTCGGCGTGGTGTCCGAGGAGGATCTGGCGGCCAAGCTGGAGTTCCACGGTGGTGCGGAGAATCCGCCGGTGCTGGCGGGCACGCACACGCGGGTGCGGTGGCACAAGTCGTCCGCGACGGTCGCGGCTGACCTGATGACCACTCCGGTGGCGACCGTGACGGAGGGCGTGAATCTGTGTGCCGCGTTACGGCTGCTCGCGGGTGAACACGCGAGCTTGCTGTGTGTGGTGAACGGTGCGGGCACGCTCGTGGGGGTGCTCACCGGGCATGACGCGCTGCGGCTGTTCCTGCGTGGCGATAACGCGATTCGCGCAGATCTCGAACGGCACCTGCTGCCGGCCTCGACGACCGTGCATCGGGTCACGGTGAATGTGTCAGGCGGGGTTGTCACGCTCGACGGGACGCTCAGCCTGCACAGCGCGACCGAGCGGGCCGAGTGGATCGCGCGCGGAGTTCCGGGTGTGATCGCGGTGCGCAACAGGCTGAGCTTCGACGTCGATGACCTGATGATCACTGGCCTCTGAGCACCGCTTCCGCTTCCTGACGTTCCGAGATGCCACCGGATGAGGGTGTCGCCTGCCGATGGCGAGGTCGCGGAGTGAGGTTGCCATCGGCCGGCGACGGCATCAGCCGAGGCGGTGTTCGAGCGCCTCGAGTTCGTCCCGCAGGGCAGTGGGGAGCTTGTCCCCGATGGTGGCGAACCACTGCTCGATCAGTGGGAGTTCGGCGCGCCACTCGTCCTCATCAACATTGAGCGCCTGCCGGACGTCCTCGTGCGGCGCGTCGAGGCCGTCGAGGTCGAGAGCCTTCGGGTCGGGAACCCAGCCGATCGGGGTCTGGGACCCGGTGGCGCGACCTTCGATGCGGTCGACGGCCCATTTGAGGATGCGGGCGTTCTCGCTGAATCCCGGCCAGAGGAACCGGCCGTCGTCGCCGCGGCGGAACCAGTTGACGTAGAAGATCTTCGGCAGTTTCGCGGTGTCGGCGTGTTTGCCGGTGTCGATCCAGTGTTGGAAGTAGTCGCCTGCGTGGTAGCCGATGAACGGCAGCATCGCCATGGGGTCGCGGCGCACCACACCGACCTGGCCGGTGGCGGCGGCTGTCGTCTCCGAGGAGAGCGTGGCGCCCGTGAAAACGCCGTGCTGCCAGTCGAACGACTCGGCGACCAGGGGGACGGTGGTGGCGCGGCGGCCCCCGAAGAAGACCGCCGAGATCGGCACGCCGTCGGGGTTGTCCCACTCGGGGGCGGCGATCGGGCACTGGGCGATCGGTGTGCAGTAGCGGGAGTTGGGGTGTGACGACGGGTCGGTGGACTCGGGCGTCCAGTCCTCTCGCCGCCACGAGGTGAGGTAGTCCGGTGAGGTGTCGGAGCAGCCCTCCCACCAGACGTCGCCGTCGTCGGTGAGCGCCACGTTGGTGTAGATGGAGTTGCCTTGGGCCAGCGTGCGCATGGCGTTGGGGTTGGTGTTCCAGCCGGTGCCGGGCGCGACGCCGAAGGGTGCAGCCCGGGAACGGTGGGGGCGGTCATCGTGCGGCTCCTCGGTGCAGTGCGTTCGTCGCGGATTCGGCGATCTGGCGGGTGAGGGTCTCGTCGGCACGCCGGGGCACTTGATGGCCGGGCGGGGTGGCCGCGGACAGCGCGATCGCACAGGCGTGCTGCACGTCCGGGGTCAGGCGTGCGCGCGGATGCCGGCTGAGCGCGCGCAGCAGTCCCGGAAGAGCCAGCAACGGGTCGCGTGCGGGGTCCGGCACGATCACGGCCGGTGCGGCATGCCTCGGCCAGGCGAAGCGGCCGCCCCCGCCGACCAGATTGATCACGGCGTCGGCGTCGGCGGCGATGCTGCGCAACGGGAACGAGAGCGCGTCGACGGGGTTCCAGGTGGTGATGTCACGGACTCCAGCGGCCAGCAGGACCGGGTTGAGCAGCGGCATGGTGTTGGCGCCCGCGATGACGACCCGGCTGGTCTCCGGCGTGTTGCCGGTGCGCGTCAGCGTGGTGAGCAACGCGGCGGTCAGGGCGATCGCGGTGGTGTCCCGCTCGGTGAGGACCGGGACATCGGCGATGGAGTCACGGGCCCTCTGCTCGCGCTCGGGTGTGGCCCGGACCAACAGCACGGCGCCCGTATCAGGCGGCAGGCTGTGCAGTCCGTAGTCGGAGGCGATGACCCGGGTCGGCAGTCCCGCCTCGTCTTCGACGATCGCGGCGTAACGACGCAGAACCGCAGTGGTCGCAGCGATTCCGCCGACCACCGCGACCACCCGGTCGCTCGATGGTGCGCTCATGGTCAGTGCCCGGGCCCGGAGCTCTCCAGCAGCGCCGGGTCGACCCAGTCGCGGGTGTCGACGCCGTGCTGGGCAGCTCGGTCGAGCAGGTCGCGGATCCGGGCACTGTGCAGGTGGATCTCGTAGTCGTGGCCGGCCTGCCGAGCTTCTCGCAGGGTTTCCCAGGCTTCGGCGACCTTGTTCCGCAGCTCAGCTTCGAACTCGCTCATCGTCCTCAACATCTCTCCTCGACCCGAAGTACTCGATGATCTGCGCACTTAAACAAGTTTGCAAGTGCTTGTGTGTGCGAGTCCGCACACACCCGATCGGGTGTCCCCTACAGGTCGTTGCCGGCGTAGGAGAGGTTGAAGCTCTTGTTGGTCAACGGGAAGTCCGGAACGATCGTGTCGGCCAGTGCAACCGGGAGCGCGGGCCAGTTGAAGAAACTGGGGTCCACGATCTTCACCCGGCTCAACGTCCCGTCGCCGGTGAGCTCGACGCGATGCACGATCGTGCCGCGCCAGCCCTCGACGATGCCGACCCCGGAGCGGCCGGTCCCACTGGCGGCCCGTGCCGTCGCGGCGGTTCGACCGCCCAGTATGTCGATGAGGCTGGTGATCATGGCGACCGAGGTGGCGATCTCCTCCGCGCGCACCAGAAAGCGGGACAGGACGTCACCTTCCGTATGAGTGTGGACGGCGCGAGGAAACTCCGAGGACAGGAACGGGTGGTCGTGACGGGCGTCAACGGCCAGGCCGCTGGCTCGGGCTACGACGCCCAGCGTGCCGAGGTCGGCGGCCTGAGCCTGGCTGAGTGGGGCGGTGCCGGTGAACCGGTCGGCCACGACGGTGTTGGACAGTGCGAGCGCGACGATCTCGCCGACGTCGACGCCGATCGCGGCCAGCTCACGCAGGTCGGGAAGCGCGGCAATCGTGGCGCCACCGATGTGAATGGCGCCGCGCAGCAGCCGGTGACCGGTGACGGTGTCGTTGATGCGCAGCAGGCGTTCGCGAACGCGCTGGGAGTGGGCGTTGAGCACGCCGTAGGCGACGTCGTTGCACAGCGCACCGATGTCGGTGATGTGGTTGTAAAGCCGTTCGAGCTCGAGCAGGATCGCGCGGATGCGTTGCGCGTCCTCGGGCACGGGCAGACGGTGGGCATCCTCGACGGCGAGACAGAAGGCGAGGGTGTGGCCGGCGCTGGTGTCGCCACTCACCCGTTCCGCCAGTTCGATCCCGTCCTGCGGAGTACGGCCGTGGAACAGCTTTTCGAGTCCTCTGTGGACGAACCAGAGCCGCGCCTTGAGGTTGAGGATGGTCTCGCCGACCACGGAGAACCGGAAGTGGCCCGGTCCGATCATGCCGGCGTGCACCGGTCCGACCGGGATCTCGTACACCCCTGGTCCTTCCACGGTCCGGAACGGGTACGGGCCGTCGAGGTCGCCGAACTCCGGCGGGTCGCCCGCCCCGGTGAGCATCGGGTACCAGCCCTGGGGCCAGTGGAAGTGGCGTACGAGCCGCCGCGGTAGCGGGTGGTCGGTGGGCACGATGCCGAACAGGTCGTGCATCTCGCGTTCGAACCGTCCGGCCGCGAACGACAGCCGTGCCAGGCTCGGCACCTCCGGTGCGTCAGGGTCGAGCGGGACGTGCAGTTCGAGCCGCCGATCCGGCGCGGCGGCGGTGAACAGGTACACCGCGCGCAGCCTGCCGGCAGAATTGACACCGCTGTCGTCATGGCCGGCGACCAGCGCGAGACGGTATCCCTGTGCCAACAGGGAACCGGCGTGCTCGGGCAGCTCCGCAGGGGCGAGGGTCGTGATCATCGGGTCACCACCAGGGTGTCAGCGGCCAGGTCCAGCAGCACCGGCAGCGGTCCCGCGACGACACCGAGCACGGCACACGCGAGCAAGCCGCCCGCCAGCGCGATCGGGATCGGAGAGGCCACCGAGGTGTCCGGAGTGGACAGAGGCGGTCCGAGAAGCATCCGGCTGGTACGGACGATGAGGGCGGCGGCGATCACCAGCACCAACAACAGCGCGGCGGTGGTCGGCCAGCCAAGACCGGCGGTGAAGCCGGCGCGGACGATGCCGAGTTCGCTGGCGAACAGACTGAACGGAGGCAGGCCGACCAGCGCGAGCACGCCGAGACCGAACGTCGCCACGAGCGCCGGATGGTGTGCCAGCAGGCCTCGCACGCCGTTGATCTGGCTGGTGCCGGTGATCTGCAGGACGCGGCCGGCACCGAGGAACAGCACCGACTTGACCAGCCCGTGGCCGAGGACGTGCAGCAGCGCCGCGGCCAGCGCCAGCGGGCTGCCGATCGCGGCGCCGAACGCGACCAGGCCGAGGTGTTCGATGCTGGAGTAGGCCAGCATCCGCTTGTAGTCGCGCTGGGCGATGAGCAGTGACGCGGCCAGCAGCAATGACGCCAGCGCCATCACCGCGAGCAGCGAGCGGGCGAACCCGGTGCCGAGTGCGCCGTCGCTGATCACCTTGACGCGCAGGATCGCGTAGAACGCCACCGACAGCAGCACACCGGACATCAGCGCCGACACCGGCGCCGGGGCCTGGGAGTGCGCGTCCGGCAGCCACGCGTGCAGCGGAGCCAGGCCGGCCTTGGTGCCGAACCCGAGCACCAGCAACACGATCGCGATCCGGGTGACACCGTGGTCGAGACCGGGTGCGTGGGCGGCGAGCGCGGCGAGATCAAGCCCGGCGACGCCGGGAGCGTGAGCGGCGGCGAAGTTGAGCACGATGGTGCCCAGCAACGCGAGCGCGATACCGGCCGAGCAGATCACCACGTACTTCCACGCCGCTTCCACGGAGGCGCGGGTGCGACGCTGCCCGACCAGAAACGCGGTCACGATCGTGGTGGCCTCGACCGCCACCCACACCACACCGAGATTCGCCGCGAGCACCGCCAGCGCCATGGTGGCCAGGAACAGCTGCACGAGCACGCTGTGCCGCGCGGCGGTACGGCCGGTGGCCCGTTCCGCCGCGATCTCCTCCCGCAGATACGCCGGGGTCGCGGCGTTGGCGACCAGCCCGACCGCGCCGATCACCAGCAGCATGAACGCCGACAACGCGTCCACGCGCAGCAGTCCGCCCAACGCGGTCAACGGCCCGGATCGGGTCACCGCGACCGTCAGGACGATCGCGGCGGTCAGCACGACGCCCGCGCTGACAGCGCTGATCCACGCGGTGGCGCGGCGCCAGCCGAACAGGAGGTAGGTGAGTGCGCCGAGCACGGGCACTCCCACGGGAACAAGCACAGTCATCAGTCGCGCAACTCCCGCAGTTCGTCGAGGTCGGTGTCGCCGAAGGTCTCCCGCATCCGGGTGGTGAGGATCTGCAGGACCAGCACCGCCAGCAGCACGTCCAGCGACACCCCGAGCTCCACCACGAGGCCCACCCCGGTGGTGGTGAGGAACCCGACCGCGGTGATCCCGTTGTCCATCAACAGAAACCCGACCAGCTGCGACAGGGCGCGACGCCGGGTCACCAGCACGAAGAACCCGATCAGCACCACGGTCACCCCGACCGGGATCGCCTGCGCCGCCGGGGACGGCGCCAGCGCCACCAACGGCTGCGACACCGCGTAGGCCAGCAGCGTCAGCGCGGCGGCGGCCAGCAACGACGACGCCACGTTCGCCAGTGGGCTGGTCTCCCGTTGCGACTCCCCCGCGCCTGCCAGGGCTCGGCGCAACAGGTGCGGCAGCAGTCCTGCGCGCAGCATCAGCACTCCCACTGCGACGGCCCACAGCTCCACGGAGTTCTCGTGGGCTGCAAGCACACCCACAAGGACGGCAAGTGCGGCACCCTGCAAAGCGAACACCCGGATGATCACCGCGAGCTCGCGGAGCCACAACACCAGCACGGCCGTCAGCAGCAAGGCACCGCAAGCCAGATTCAGCAGCGACACGTACAGGCTCTCGCTCATCGGCATTCCCTTTCAGGCCAGGAAGAACGAGGCCGCGACGGCCAGCAGGGCCAGCAGGAACGACCCGGCCAGCAGCTCGGGCACCCGGAACAGCCGCAGCTTGGCGACGAACACCTCGCCGGCCGCGAGCAGCGCGCCGAGCACACCGACCTTCACGACCAGGGCCAGTACCCCGATCAGCAGCGCCACCGGGGCGGCCGTGGCAGCGATTCCCCACGGCAGGAACAGGTTCGCCAGCAGCCCGAGGAACACCGACAGCCGCATCGCGGATGCCAGTTCCACCAGCGCCAGATCAGGGCCCGCATACTCCAGCACCATCGCCTCGTGAACCATCGTCAGCTCAAGGTGTGTCGACGGGTTGTCCACCGGCAATCGCCCTGTCTCCGCGATGATCACTACGATCAGGGCGACTGCGGCCAGCAGGCTCACCGGGGAGATCACCCGCGCCGGTTCGTGCAGGGTCGAGGACACGATCGCACCGAGGTTGGTCGACCCGACCCGCACCGACAACGCGAAGATCGCCACCAGCAGAGTCGGCTCCACCAGCGCGAGGATGGTCATCTCGCGGCTGGCGCCCATCCCGCCGAACGCCGTACCGGTGTCCAGTCCCGCCAACGCGAGCGCCACCGCACCCAACGCCAGCAACGCCACCACCGCGAACAGATCCGCCGCCGGGTCCAGCGCGGAGTCGGTCGTCACGAACGGCGCCACGACCGCGACCACCAAAGTCGTGGCCACCAGCACCAGCGGGGCGAGGCGGAACACCTCACTCGTGCCGCGCGGAGTGATCGACTCCTTGCGCAGCAGCTTGCGCAGATCACGCCACGGCTGCCAGACCCCCGCGCCCGCCCGGCCCTCCATCCGTGCCCGCACCTGCCGCATCAGCCCGACCAGCAGCGGCGATCCGGCGACGATCAGCACCGGCTGCACGACCCCGCCGACCATTCCGAGCGCGCTCATCGGGTCGCCGCCAGGAGGATCAGCACGGCGCAGACCGTGTAGAAGCCGTAGCCGAGGTAGCGGTGCACACTGCCCGATGCCAGCCCGCGCCCGGCCCGGCCCCACCGCGCGATCAGGCTCAGCACTGGTTGATAGAGGCGCCGCTCGATCCGATCCGGCACCGTTCTGCGGTACTCCACCGCTTGCACCAGGTACCGGGACTCCTCGTGGTGGGTCACGTCCACGTCCAGTTCCGGCTGCACGACGTCGTCGAACACCCGCTGCAACGGCTCGGCGAACGACGTCGCCGTGTACTCCATCCGCGCTGACATCGGGCCCCCGCCGCAGTCCCACAGCCGGGCTTCCCGGCGTGCCCTCCGCACCGCCACCACCCGCATCGCGCCGACCACCGCGACCATCGCGGCGACGAGCCCGAGCGCGAGCAGCATCGGCGACAACGCGCCGGTCACACCGGTCAGCCGCAGGGTCACCTCGCCAGACACCGCGTCCCTGCCTGCCGCGGCCTGCACGGCAGGCAGGATCCAGGCCGGCCAGACGGCGACCACCAGACAGGCCGCCGCCGCGATGCCCATCCCGGCGAGCATGGTGGCCGGGCTCTCGTGCGCGTCCGCCGCGGCCTCGCTGCGCGGTTTCGCGAGGAACCCCACCCCGAACGCCTTCACGAAGGTCGCCACCGCCAACCCGGCGGTCAGCGCCACCGCCGCCACCGCGACCGGCATGGCGATCGCCGCCGCCACTCCACCCGCGGGCAACCCGTGGATCAACGACTGCAGCAACAACCACTCCGACACGAACGCCGTCCCTGGCGGCAACGCCGACGCCGCCAGCGCCCCCAGCCCGAACGCCGCCGTGGTCACCGGCATCGTCGGCCGCAACCCGCCCAGCGCATCGAGATCCCGGCTGCCGGTGGCGTGCAGAACCGACCCCGCCGCCAGGAACAGCAACGTCTTGAACGCCGCGTGGCCGACCACGTGCACCAGTGCGGCGGTCAGGGCGAGCCCGGCCAGAACACGGTCCCCGGAGGAGGCGAACAACCCGGCGGCGCCGACTCCGATCAGCACCAGCCCCATGTTCTCCGTCGTCGACTGCCCCAGCAGCCGCTTCAGATCCGAGCTCATCGCCGCCTGCAGGATCCCGTACACGGCCGACACCGAGCCCAGCGCGAGCACGAGCAGCCACCACCACGCCACACCACCGCCGAGCAGGTCGACCCCGACCCGCACCAGCCCGTACACCCCGAGATTCACCATCGCCGCCGACATCAACGCCGACACATGGCTCGGCGCCTCCGGATGTGCGCGCGGCAGCCAGGCGTGCAGCGGCACGATCCCCGCCTTGGACGCGAATCCCACCAGCGTCGCCACGAACACGACCGCCGCCACCGCGGGCGAGAGGCGCGGACCTGCTTCGCGCAGCGCGGTGAACGAGTCGTCGCCGGCATGCGCGACGAACACCATCAGTCCAATCAGGACGGACACGAAACCCAGATGCGTCATTACCGCGTACCACCGGCCCGCCGAGGCCACCTGCGGGCCACGCCGGTGCTCGGCGACCACCAGCACCAGCGACGCCAGCGCCATCAGCTCCCAGCACACCAGCAACGTGCCCACGTTCGCCGCAGCGGGCACCAGCACCATCGCCACGACGAACAGCGGCAGAGCCACCTGCACGCCACGTGCCCGCAGATCCGCAGTGTCCGCATAGGACATCCCGTAGATCCCGGCGGCCACCGCGACACCGCCGGTCACCGCCACGAACAAACCACCCAGTGGGTCCAGCGCCAGTGACACTCCGGACAACGGCAACACCCCGGGCAGCCCAACGGAGAACGAACTCCCGCCCAGCGCCGCGATCCCCGCGAACGCCGCGGCCACACCCGTCAATGCTGTCCCCGCGCCGACCACGGCCGTCCGCGCCGGAACGACGAATCCGGCCAATGCGGTCAGCAGTCCGATGGCCACCGTCGCGGCCATCCCTGTCGCGGCGAGGTTCATCGGCCGGTCAGCTTCCGCAATCCCTCGATGATCGCCTCCGGCCGCGGCGGGCACCCGGCGATCTCCAGGTCGACCGGCACCACGTCACGCACCGCACCGGCCACCCCGTAGGCGCCCGCGAACACTCCGCAGTCGCGTGCGCAGTCCCCGACCGCCACCACCAGCTTCGGCGCTGGGACCGCGTCGAACGTTCGCCGCAGCGGTTCGGCCATGTTGCGCGTCACCACACCGGTCACCAGCAACGCGTCCGCGTGCCGCGGCGAGGCCACCAGCCGCGCCCCGTAGCGCTCACCGTCGTAGACCGGCCCGAACGCCGATCCGATCTCGACCTCGCAGCCATTGCACGATCCCGCGTCGACGTGCCGGAGCTGCACCGACCCGCCCAGCACCGCCGCCTGCGCCGGCCGGTCGCCTGCGGGCAGCGGCGGCGCAGGTTCGGCCACTCGCCCGGTCCGGCGGATCTTGCGCCACAAACTCAGCACGCTCTTGCTCCCGCGATGGAGTCGGTAGTTCGAAGGAGGGTGTGGTCACCCCGCCTCGGGGGAGGGACACGGGGTGACCACGGCTCAACCGCCGCGCGGCACCGGCTGGCCGGCGGTGCGGAGATCCTCGAGCAGCTCGACCTGCCCGGACAGCACGGCCGAGAGGATCCGCCGCGCCACGTCCAGCAGCTCGACCACGTGCGGGCTGGTCAGCGAGTAGTAGACGGTCCCGCCTTCTTTGCGGGTGGTGACCAGGCCTGCCCGGCGCAGCACCGCCAGCTGCTGGGAGAGGTTCGCGGGCTCGACACCCACCTGCTGCACCATCTCCGCGACCGCGTGCTCACGCCCGCTGAGCAACTCCAGCACCCGGATCCGCGCGGGGTGGCCCAGCGTCTTGAAGAACTCCGCCTTGAGCTGGTACAGCGGCTTGCTCACCCGCTCCCCTCCCTGCTCATGCGTCGCCCGGCAGCTGGTCGCATGCTTCAGCACTTGCTAACCTTAGCAAGTCCGAAAACACGCACAGCCTGACAGGACCGCACCGTGACCGGAACTCCCGATCGGCTGAGAGTTCTCGTCGCCGACGCCTCCCCGTTCTTCCGCGACACGCTGCGGGAAGTTCTCCAGAGCGCCGCCGACATCGACGTCGTCGCCGTCGCGGGAACAGCGGACGACGCGATCCGACTGGCCGAACAGCACGTGCCGGCCGTCGCCGTGGTGGACGTGCACCTGTCCGGTGACGGCTTACACGCCATCCGCCGCATGCATCAGCTGGTGCCGGCAGTCAGGCTCGTCGCGTTGTGCGGCCTCATCGACGCCCCGTCCGAGGCCGAACTCGGAGAACTCGGCGTGGTCGAGTACGTGATCAAGGGCGTGCCGAACCGCAAGATCGTCGCCGCCATCCGCCGAGCGGCAGAGGAGAACGCCGACCGATGACACTGCGTGGAACCAGACCCAATCCGGCCCAGTGGCTGTGGTACGCGGTCGGCGGACGACTGCCTCAGCGATGCAACCCGTGGGTCCTGCACGACGTCACCTGCCGCACATGGGCGGTGCGACACTTCGTGCGCGGCCTCGTCCAGATGTCACCGATCCTGCTGCTGCTCCTGCTACCCGGACCGCTCTACATCAGGATCCTGTCGATCGTGCTGGGCATGTGCGTCGGCTACTTCTACTCGATGACCTACATGTGGCACACGACCGAGCACCGCCTAGTCAAACAGGGCTATCCACGCGGCCTCGGCGAGCAAACCCGCAGGGCCAAGCACGCTGAGGCAGACGCACGCGCCAAAGCCGCCTACGAACGGCTTTACCGCAGCAACTCCTGACCTTCGCGTACCGCTACTGCTTGGGCGACGCTGAGCCGTCCGCACGCGGCGACTGTTGCCGGCCACCCCGGCTGAACACCGTCACGAGGCTGAGCCGCGGACCCAGGTAGGACATGTCGTTCGAGTCCAGGTCGGGCTGGATGAAGTGCTTGCGGACGAACTCGTCGATGAGGAACAACGGCGACAACAACAACACGAACACCGCCCTCCCGGCGAGACGCTCAGGAACAAGCTGTCCGAGCTGGGCATGGCACAGACCGACCTAGTACGGCAGCCGCACTTTGATGATCTTTGCTGGTGAGACCGTTCGCGGGCCCCGTTGATCATGGGTGCAGCCGCCTCACGATCATCAGGTTGTGACACAAGAGATCAGCGAGGCGGCTGCGGCCGTCATCGTAGAGGGCGAGCGGGCGGTGACGAATCTGGGCGTGTTACACGGCCGGTTGAGGTCGTGTTTCGTCCGGAGGAAGCCGTTTGAGCAAGGCACCGGCGAGCTTCTTCTACGAGGGCGACCGGCCACTGCGCGCCAAGGACATCGCCGATCCCTACCGGCGCGGCATGTTGCTGACCGCCCGCGCCATCAGTAGCGCCGAACGCGCCTGGTTGCACGAGGTTCTGGACGGTGACCAGCCGGCCGCCACGCGCGCCGAGACCGATCCCCTACGCTCGAAAACCCGTCGGACTGATCAAACCCGAAAGTGGCCGCCCCATGCTTGCGTCCTGGTACGACCGCCAAGGCCCCGCCGCCGACGTGCTGCGTGTCGGCGAACTGCCCGACCCCACCCCCGGCCCGGGCGAGGTCCGCGTTCGCGTCACCATCTCCGGGGTCAATCCCGGCGACACCAAGAAGCGGCGCGGCTGGCTCGACTCGTCGATGCCCTTCCCGCGGGTGATCCCGCACAGCGACGCCGCCGGGATCGTCGACGCCGTGGGCGAGGGGGTGGACGAACGCCGGATCGGACAGCGGGTGTGGACCTACGGCGCCCAGTCATACCGGCCCTTCGGCACGGCCGCCCAGTACACCGTCGTACCCGCAGACCTGGCCGTCCCGCTGCCCGACCACCTCAGCGACGAGCTCGGCGCAGCCCTGGGCATCACCGGCATCACCGCCCACCGCGCCGTGTTCGCCGACGGCCCGGTGGACGGCAATCTCGTGCTGGTGCACGGCGTCTTGGGCGGAGTCGGCTCCCTGGCCGCTCAGCTCGCTTGCTGGGGCGGGGCGAAGGTGCTCGGCACGGTCCGGCGCAGCGCGGACCTCGCCCAGATCGACCCCGCTGTCGTGTCCCACGCCGTAGCGCTGGACCACCAGGACCCGGCTGCGGCAATCCGCGCGTACGCGCCCGAGGGCGTGCACCGGGTCGTCGAGGTCTCCCTGTCCGACAACGCCGACCTGGACAACGCCGTCGTCGCGAACGGCGCGGTCATCGCCGCCTACGCGACGAGGGCGGACCAGACCGAGATCCCCTTCTGGAACCTGCTGTTCAACAACGTCGTCCTGCGCCTGATCGGCAGCGACGACTTCCCCGAAGAAGCGAAACGCCAGGCAGCGCGCGATCTCACCGCCGCGGCCTCCGTCGGCGCCCTGACCGTCGAGATCGGCGACCGCTACGAACTGGCGGACATCGCCAAGGCCCACGACCGCGTCGACACCGGCAGCCGCGGCCGCGTCCTGGTCACCCTCCCCCAATGACCCCCGTCGTTCGCCACGACCCGCGGATGCGTCCCCTCGTCACCGAGATAGCAGCCGGGCGGGGGCACGCGACGTTCACAGCCGAGGTACCACCTCAACCTGCGTGAGCGAATATGAACTCCGTCGCGACGGAGTTCAGTTGGTGAGAAGGATTCTTTGCGTAGCAGTCCGAAGCTGGCTTTGCCTGTCGACCTGGAAGTTGTGCCGGCCGAGCTGAGCGCATGATCACCGGCCCGCGGCAGCCAGGGCGGCGGGTTCGCCGGTCGTGGACGGTCCACGCGGCAGCGCCGACGGGATCCGGGTCGGCGTGGGGGACGCCGTGCCGGCCACCATGCGCTGAAGTCCTTGTGACGTCAGGCGGCTGCTGCCAAGGCACGGACAGCGGCGACGACGCCACCGTCGACGAGCAGGTCGGTGCCGGTGATGAAGCCGGCCTGGGGGTCGAGCAGGAACGCCGTGGCGGTGGCGATGTCGTCCGGGGTGCCGAGGCGTTGGGTCGCGGACATCGCGACCAGGCCCCGAATCTGCTCGCCGGCCGCTCGTCGGGACGTGGGCTGGTGTTCAGGTGATTGGTTGCGGTAACGCGGTCAGCCGAGTGAACGCGTTGACCAGGTCGCCGGCCCAGCGTCGGCCTTCGGCGATGCGCGGCCGCAGCTCAGCAGCGATTGCAGAGTTCTGGCACCCCACAGGGCCGCAGCGGCGGGATCGTGCCGATATGTCACACCACCCGCCCAAGCACTTGCCATCCGGCGAGCCGGGTCATCAGGTGATGACAACTCCGTAACCCGGCAGAACTTCAGCATCCGCCGGGACATCACCGTCGACTGTGACCCGCGTGTACTGGACCAGCTCGACCACCAAGCCGAGTGGCGGGCCGAAGTAGACGAACCCGACCCGCATGCCTGGTTTGGCGCCCGCACACGGTTCGCGGTCAAGCGGCACAGCTCCCAGTTCGACCAACCGGCCGAGGTCGGCTTCGAGATCATCGACCTCCAGTCCAAGGTGGTACAGACCTGGCCCGGACTGCGCCAGCACGCCGTTCACCGCGGAGTCGGCGCCGGTCGGCGAGACCACCTCCACGTCCACGCCGTCCGCCATTTCGCCGCCGATCCGCCAGAAGTCGCAGTTCACTTGGTACGCCTCGGCCACACCGGTCGCTGCCCTGCCGAAATTCAACGCACGCAACACCATCGCCGCGCCCGCGGCGTCATCTGTGGCCAGTCCGATGTGGTCGATGCGCAAGATCATCGGACTCCACTCCCCGTCAGCGGCGTGATCCAGTCCGGCAGTAGCCGCGGCCGTGGGTCCAGATCCATTGTGTAGTGCGTGGTGTCGTCGGTCTGCCCGGCACGGGCAAAGCCTGCTTCCGGATAGAACCGGCCGCCCACCTGGTTACGGCCGGTCGCGGTGAACCTGGCCGCCAGCCTGGTCACGCCGGCCTCGACCGCCAGCCCTATCACGTGGTCCAGCACCGCGTGCTCGATCCCCCGCGCAAACACCCGGCAGCTCATCACCATGTTCTCGATGGACCAGTGGTCTTCCCGGCGCGCCAGCCATACGCCTGCCACGATCCCGTCCCGGCCGAACCGATCGGCCACTTCACACCCCAGGACCAGATGGTCCTCCACCAAGTCGTTCGTGGTCTCGGCCATCTTGAACTGGTTGGTACGGCGTAACAGTTGCTCCAGCCGCGGCATCGTGACCGCGTCCGCTTCGGTGATGGCCACGCGCAACTCCAGGCCGCGCAGGTAGTCCTCCGGGCGCCGGCTTTCCGCTGCCAGCGTGGCGCGTTTCGTCCTGGCCTGATACAGCCCGGTTCGCTCCCGATCAGTGGCCGTGATCGCCGGTACGTCGAAGTAACCGGGCCGGAACAACTGATCGGCGTGATCCGCCGGATCCCCGGTCAGCTGGACCACGGTCACCTCGGGTAACTCGGTGCGCACCAAGTCGCATTCGTGTTCGCTGTCATCGACGAAGACCACGCTGTCCAGCCGTAGCCCGAGCTCGTGCACGAGTGCGCGAATGTTCTCGTCCTTACGGTTCCAGTTCACCGCGGCGGCCACGAAGTCATCCCGGCCGAGTTCCATCTCCGGATGCCGCGCGAACACGTCGTCGACCACCACCGCTTCGTTCTTGCTGCAGATCGCCAGCAGCACACCCTGCTGGCGCAGTGCTTTGAGCCGGCGTTGGAAGTCCACGAAACAGTTGCCCGGGTAGAACGAGCCGAGTTCGATTCCGTCGATTCCGTCGTCACCGAGCACCCCGCCCCACAGGGTGTTGTCCAGATCGGTGACCAGCACCTTCTTGGCCACGCCCGCCAGGCCGCGGCATACCACCGCCGCCTGTTCGGCCAGGAGTTCCTGGATCGAGTTCGACCACGCGATCCGGCCGTACTGGTTCAGCCGGTTGTCCCGCAACACGTCGGCGTGATCGACCAACGCGGCCTCCAGGTCGACCACGTGCACGTGGTCGTGATCGGCCATCGCGAGCAGACGGCAGTTCAGCTCCCGCCAGAGCCTGCCGAGCATCGCCCGATCGCGATGTCCCACCAGACCTCGGGAAACCAGTGGCTCCAATGGCACGGTGTGCAGCAAGATCGCGCCGCCGGTGCGCTCGATGAACTGCGTGACCGCTGCGTGCAGCTCCTCGAAACGGTCGACGAGATGCGACTCGAGCGCCCCCACGTCGCCGTGGTCCCATCGGCGGGGCAGCAGCGAGCTGTCGTCGATCGCGCACAACGTGATGTCCGGGCCGAACCGCGTCAGTTCGGCCGCCGGGTCGCACAACTCGGGCATCAGTTGGTCGAACCCGGCCAGGTGGATCTCGGCGTCGACGCCGGCCGATGTCAGCCGACCGGCCAGCGCCGGGACCAGTTCAGTCGTGGTGAACGTCGGGAGGACGGCCACTTTCAGCCTGCGTTTCGTCACGCCCTATATCAACCATGGCGTTGCGGCGCCGGCAAGTGTTCTGGCCGGCCGTTCGTCTGCGCACTTGATGTTTGACGACTTCTCAGGCGCCGCAATAGTTTGGCAGCGATGACGCGGCGGCAAGAGGAGCGTATCCATGCGATGGGACAACATCTACGTCAACGCGTGCGCGACGGTACTCGGCCGCAAGTACGAGACCGGACAGGCCGTGGCCGAACGCCGGTACGACCAAGCTGACTACCAGGCCGATGGCTATCTCGCCGTCCGGGTGGCCGAAGGCGTCGAACGCGCCGTCGACCTCGGGGTGGC
Source organism: uncultured Actinomycetota bacterium (assembly GCA_963771775.1). Lineage (GTDB taxonomy): Bacteria > Actinomycetota > Actinomycetes > Mycobacteriales > Pseudonocardiaceae > Lentzea. The sequence continues at coordinate 1,786,613 of CAVYUS010000007.1, read as the reverse complement.
CGCGGCGAACAAGGTACTCGGACAGTCCACAGTAGACCCCGAGCGGATCGCCATCGTGATCCACTCCAGCTACGGCCCGCAGTGCACCGGGGAGATCGCCCCCGCGTCGTACGTGCAGGCCCGGTCGGTCAAGGGCCGGGCACCGGCGATGGAGATCAACCAGTTCTCCAACGGCGGTCTGGTCGCGCTGGATGTCGCATGCGGCTATCTGACCGCCATGCCTGGGAACTCGGCCGCCCTGCTGACCACCAGCGACCTCTACGAGCGGCCCGGCTACGACCGATTCCGCGCGGACAAAGGGATCCTGTTCGGTGACGGCGGTACCGGGCTGGTGCTGTCGCGCGAATCCGGGGTGGCGAAGGTGCTCGCCACGAAGATCATCGGCGACGCGACGTACGGCGAGATCTACGCCGAGCAGTCCTGGCTCGAGGTCAGCGGCAACACCAGTGATCCGGCCGAGTTCGAGCAGCGGCGGACCGAGTTCCTGATGGAGCGCGGCGAACTGCTGCTGGAGATGGTCGAATCGATCACGGTCCGGCAGCGCGAGGCGATCAGGCTCGCACTGGACGAAGCCGGCCTGACCAGCTCGGACATCACCCGCTGGGTGTTCGCCAACCTCGGCCAGACCCAGGTCGACTGGGAGCTGCGCAAGCAGTTTGAGATCGACGAGGACCGCACCAGCTGGGGGTGGGGCCGGGAGGTCGGCCACCTCGGCGCCGGCGACCAGGTCGGTGCGCTCGCGCACCTGTTGGAGACTGGCGCGTTGGCCGCCGGGGACCGAATCGCGATGTGCGGCGTGGGTACCGGATTCACGTTCGGCTGCGCCGTGCTGGAAGTGTCCGCCTAACCCCAATGCCGGTCGTTTAAGGCATTGCGGCTGAGCAGGTGCCTTGCCGCAGACTTTGGGGTGGAGCAGGCGGTGTGTCTGACCGCACTGTGGTCGACGCGGCCGCCGAAGCCCGGCCATGGGAACGCTCTCACGGCTGCGAACAGCCCGGTTGGTAGTAGTTATGCGCTCGATGATCATGAGTTGGTAGTACTTGCACACACCCAACCAGCCATGAGAGCGCGAACATTTAGATCAGCATCGCCTCTGGAATGCGCGACACGCGGCTTGTCGAGAGCCACAGCCTGCGCATACCCCCTAAACGACCGGCATTGCGCCTAACCCGATTGGAAACCAGCCATGTCCGACGTGACCACCACACTCTGCGGCTTCATCGCCCGCTATTCCAAAGTAGACGCTTCAGGACTGTCCGCGGGGACCCGGTTCGACAAGCTGCCCGGCTGGGGCAGCCTTGCCCGGCTGCAACTGCTGACCACCACCGAGAAACACTACTCGATCCGGCTGGACATGCGGCAGTACATGGATCACCAGACCATCGAGGAACTGGCCGAGCAGGTCCGCACCACCCTCGACTGACGCACAGACACCGAAATGGCCCGCACACTCCCCAGAGTGTGCGGGCCATTTCGGTTGAACGTGCCGGTCAGACGAGAGCGGCAGCGGCGTGCCAGGTGCGCACAACGCCGGAGATGTCCACATTTCGGCCCGGACCGGGCTGGTCTCCCGGGATCGTGCCGAGATGGACGAATCCGACCACGCTCGCCCCCTCGGCGAGCCCCAGGGCGTCCTTGACGAACGGGTCGGTCGCGGCCGCGCCGGTCACCCACTTGGAGCCGTATCCCATCGCGGTCGCCGACAACAGCAGGTTCTGGGTTGCCGCGGCGACCGCGGCGAGTTGTTCGTGCGGCGGGAATCGTGGATCGTCACGCGGCTCGCAGACCACGACGACGAGCGTCGGTGCGCGGCGCGGCCGGTTTCGTTCCTTCTCGCACTTGGCCGGGTCCACGGGTACTCCCGCCTGTTCGCAGCGCCGGACGTACGCGTCGGCCAGCATCTGGCCGAAGTCGTCGGCGCTTTGCCGCGGCACCACGATGAATCGCCATGGCCGGCACCGGCCGTGGTCCGGTGCGTTCGCCGCGGCCCGCAGCATCTGCCACAGTTCCGCACCGTTCGGTCCCGGGTGCATCAGCCGGGTGACGGAGCGCCGGGTACCGATCGCCTCCAGGGTGGTGAGCATGCATCTGCCTCCAGTCGTGCGTGCGGGACCGGCCGGCCTTGTGGGCCGGCCGGTTGGCTGCCTAGTGGCGTGGCTCGCAACGGTGCCGCGAGGTGTCCTGCTGAGCGTGAATTCACCGCCGACGTTGCGAGTCACGCCACTAGATCTCGTCGTAGGACACGCTCTCGGCCAGAACGCGGCGCAGCGACGCGGCCAGGCTGCCCGCGTTCTCGTTGCGCAGCAAGGACTCGTGTGTCCCTGGGGTTTCCTCACAAACCAGGTCGCTGATCACCGTGCGCCACTCGCGCCCGTCGCCGGGCGGAGGTGCGGGCAGGTCCAGTGACTCGGTGGCACGGAACAAATGCACTCGTCCGTCGAACGGCTTCGGGTCGTAGCTGAAGAACGCCCTTCGGTTGCGCTCGGTCACGTGCACGATCTCCGCACCCAGCTCGGCCAGCTCGACGCCTTCCGCCGCGGCCACTTCCAGGCCCAGCACGGCGGCGCGCATCTGTTCCCGCTCGGCCTCGTCACGGAAGACGGCCGGCACGCCCCAAGTGTCCAGCATGATCGTCGCCGTCGTCGACACGCCCCGGTTCTGCCACTCCCGGGCCATCTCCAGCGCGACACAGCCACCCATCGACCAGCCGACCAGGCACACCGGGCTCAGCCCGCGCACCGGATCGACCTCGTCCAGGTACCGCAGGGCCAATTCCTCAATCGATGCCTCGGCCAGCTCGGTTCCTGGGGCCTGCAAGGCATAGACGGAGTACTCGTCCGCCAACGACTGCGCGATCTCACGGAACGGCAGCGCGGAACCGCCGGCGGCGTGCACCAGGACCACCGTGGGCGCACCGGGCCGCTCGGCGAGCGGCACCAGGCTTCCGTGTTCGCCGTCCATGGTCCGGATCCGGTCGGCGAGCTGACGCGCGGTCTGCGCCGTGAACACCTCGGCTACGTCGACCCGCACACCAAGCTCTTCCTCACAGGCCGCGATGAGCTTGAACACCAGCAGCGAATGGCCGCCGTGCTGGAAGAAGCCGTCCTGCACGCCGATGTCGGGCTTGCCGAGCACTTTGCCGAAGATCCGGACCAGCTTCTCCTCCAGCTCGTCGGCGTACTCCTCCTCCACCGCTGTGTCCACTGTGGCCGCTCGCGCTTCCCACGCCGCGAGCAGCGCCGCCCGGTCGGTCTTGCCGTTCACCGTCGCGGGGATGCCCGGCACCACCACGATCGCGTCGGGAACCATGTACCTGGGCAGGATGTGGGCCGCCTGCGCGCTGACCGCGCTGGTCGAGAGTTCCGCGCCCTCGGCGGGGACCACGAAGGCCACGATCGCCTGTTCGCCGTTCTGGCGAGCCTCCAGCGCGACGCACTCCTCGACGCCGTCCTGCTCGCACAGCACGGCCTCCAGTTCCGACAGCTCGATGCGCATGCCGCGGATCTTGACCTGGTTGCCGGTCCGGCCCAGGTGCTCCAGCACACCGTCGGCCCGGTACTTCACGATGTCGCCGGTGCGGTACATCCGCGCGCCCGGCGGCCCGAACGGGTCCGGCAGGAACCGGTCGGCGGTCAACTCCGGACGGTTGTGGTAGCCGTGCGACAGCCCGGTCTCACCACCGATGAACGCCTCGCCCGGGACGCCGATCGGCTGCACGGCGAGGTTCTCGTCCAGGCAGTACAGCCGGAAGTTCGGTGACGGCCTGCCCAGCGGGACCACCGGGTTGCCGGGATCCCTCGGGATGATCATCTCCGTCACGCGGCCGGTCTCGGTCGGCCCGTATCCGTTGACCAGCCCGGCGTTCAGCTTGGCGTGGCAGGTGTCACGCAGCCGCGCGGTCACCGCTTCGCCACCGGACAGCACCCACCGCAACGACCGGCAGCGCCCGTCGGCCAGCTCGTCCAGGAACACCTGGAGCTGCGTCGGGATCAGGAAGATCGTGCACACGTCGTGCCGTTCGATCATGTCGGCCAGATAGCGCACGTCCCAGTGCTCCCCCGGCCGGCACACCGCGAGGGTGGCGCCGGTGTACAGCGGCCAGAAGATCTCCCACAGTGACACGTCGAAGCCGTAGGACGTCTTGAACAACGCCGTGTCGCCAAGCCGGTACGGATACTGCCGCTGCATCCACCGAATGTCCGCGATGGGACCATCCACCCCACCGGCCACCGCCTTGGGCCGCCCGGTCGAGCCGGACGTGTACAGCAGGTACGCGTACTGGTCGGGTACGCCGCGGTCCAGGTTGCCGGTCGGCAGGTCCGCCCACGCGGCGCTGTCCTCGTCCATGGCCAGCACGTGCCATGGGCCCTCGGGAACCCGCGCACGCAACCGGCTCGACGTCAGCACGATCGACGGGCCGGTGTCGGCCAGCATGAACGCGATCCGGTCGTCCGGATGCTCGGGATCCAGCGGTACGTACGTGCCTCCGGCCTTGGCGACCGCGTAGATCGCGAGGATCATGGCGAAGCCGCGCTCCAGGCACAGCGCGACGTTCGTTCCAGGTCCCACGCCGGCATCGGACAGGTAGTGCGCGAGCTGGTTGGCCTGCTCGTTGAGTTCGCGGTAGGTCAACCGGCCCTCGTCACAGAGCAGCGCCACCGCGTCCGGAGTGGACCGTGCCTGCTCCTCGAACGGCTCCGCCAGGGTCCGGTACGAACGCTCCGGACGCTGGTACGGGTTGAGGCCGTGGAGGATCCGGTCCCGCTGCTGCGGACTGATCAACGAGTGCTCGGTCACCGGGACATCGGGACGCTCGGTCACCGCGGCCAGCGTGCTGACGTACATCTCGCCGAACCGCTCGACGGTCGACCGGTCGAACAGGTCGGCGTCGCACTCCATCAGGCCGGTGAGTTCCTTCGCTGTCTCGGTCAGCCCGAACGTGATGTCCCATTTGGACGAGTTGTAGCCGGCCAGCCCGGCCGGGTCGATCCGGACACCGTCGATGGCCAGTTTGTCCGAGGCCTGGTAGGAGAACTGGGTCTGGAACACCGGTCCGACACTCAGGTCCCTGGCGACCTTCAGGCTCGCCACGATCTCGTCGTACGGCACGGACTGGTGGTCCTGCGCCTCGCGCAACGCGGTGTGCACCGCGGCCATCACGTCCCGGAAGTCCGACGACGCGTGGTGTGTGGTGCGCAGCGCCGCGGTTCTCACGAAACAGCCGAACAGCTGCTCACTGAACGGCTGGTCACGGCCGGCGAACACACCGCCGACGATCAGGTCCAGCTGGCCGGTGATCCGCAGCAGCATCGTCTTGTACGCGGCCAGCAGGACCACGTACAGCGTGGTGTTCTGCTCTTTCGCCAGTCGTTTGGCCGCGGCGAGCACCTGACCGGGCACCACGATCGGTGTCGTGTGGCCGCGCCTGCTCGGGATGGCCGGGCGCGGCCGGTCCTTGGGCAGGTTCAGGATGGGCAGATCACCGCCGAGTTTCCCGGCCCAGTAAGCCATGTCGGAGTCGATCACGGCTTTGTCCACGGTGGCGGTCAGCCAGGCGGCGTAGTCGAGATAGGACACCGCGGGCGGCGGGCCTAGGGGTTCGCCCGCCAGCAGCAGCATCAGCTCGCGCAGCAGGATTCCCCACGACCAGTCGTCGGCGATGAGGTGGTGGAAGCCGAGGATGAACGCGGCCCGCCCGGCAGGCAGCCTGATCACCGAGACCCGGTAGAGCGGCGGCTGGTCCGGGCGCAGCACCTCACTGTAGGCCTCGTTGCCGATCTGCCTGGCCCGCTCGTCGGCCTCGTGCGGCGGATATTCGGTCAGGTCGTACCACGTGACCTGGGGTTCGTGCGGGCCGTGATCCTGCTGGAACGGCCGGCCGTCCACGGCGAGGAACCGGACCCGCAGCACGTCGTGTCGTTGGATCAGCGTGCGCAGCGCGTCGGTCAGCCGGGCCGGGTCGGGCACCTCGTCCAGGTGCACGATGTCGAAGACGTTGTACTCGGTGCTGGTGGGGTAGAGCTGGGTGTAGAACCAGATCCCCCGTTGCGGCGGGGTGAGCTGGACCAGCGCGCCCGGTTCGGCCTTCGGGATCCGCCGCCGGTCCTCGTGATCCACCTTGCGCTTGAGCAACTGCTCCAGTAACTGTCCCCGGTCGGTGCCGGCGAGGCCGCTGGTCACGCTCACGACCGTCACGCCCCTTTCAGCTCGGTCAGCAACTTGGCGGCGTCGTCGTCGGACAGCTCGGCGATCATCTCGATCAGCATCCGTTCGATCGCGCCTGCCATCTGCTCGATCGTCGGGCCTTCGAAGAAGTCCCGGACGGTGAACCGGATGTGGAACGTCGAGTTGACGCGGTTGAGGACCTGCAACGACTTCAGCGAGTTGCCGCCGATGGCGAAGAAGTTGTCGGCCCGGCCGATCGTGCCGATGCCGAGTACGTCCTGCCACAGCTCGATCAGCCGGGTCTCCAGCGGATTGCCGTCGTCGGGCGGGTCGGTCGCGGTGCTGCGGGCGGCCCGGTCGGCCGCGGCCGGGGCGGGCAGGCGCAGCCGGTCGAGCTTGCCCGAGCCGCTCAACGGGAACTCGGTCAGTTCGACGTACACGGCAGGCAGCAGGTAACTCGGCAGGTACAGCTCGGCGTGCCCGGCCAGTTCCGGCACCGAGACCTGGCCCTTGACCACGTAGGCGACAAGTTCCGGCGTGCCGTCCTCGTCCGGCCTTGCCACCACCGCGCAGTCGGCGCCGGTCTGCGCGAGCACGGCCTCCACCTCACCGATCTCCACCCGGCAGCCACGAATCTTGACCTGCGTGTCCCGCCTGCCGCGATAGGAGATCAGGCCGGTCTCGTCGGCCGAGGCGAGATCGCCGGTGCGGTACAGCCGCTCGCCCGGGATGACGGCGAACGGGTTCGGCACGAACCGCTCCGCGGTCAGATCCGGGCGACCGCGATAACCACGGGCGAGACCGCCGACACCGGCGACGCACAGCTCGCCGGTCACGCCCGGCGGCACGATGTTGAAGTCCTCGTCGAGCACGAACAGCCGGTAGATCCCGATCTGCCTGCCGACCGGCACTCCCCCGTCGCCGGTGTACTTCCGGCCTTCCCACGCTGCGACCTCGGAGGTCTCGGTCTGGCCGTACATCGCGTGCAGCTCGCCCGGGAAGTGCTCGGCGAAGCGGTCGAGCAACCGCCGCGGTACGGCCTCGCCGGACAGCTGGATCCAGCGCAGGTCCGGGTACTCGCGCTGCTCGGCCAGCTTCAGGTAAGCGTCCAACATGGACGGTACGAAGTGGCCGAGCACGGTCCGCGGCGCGGCCAGCAACTCGCCGATGTGGTCCACATCGGACTCCGCACCGGCGTCGGCGAGCACCACGGTCGCACCGGCGGACAGCGGTACGACGATCTCCCAGATGGCGACGTCGAAGATCAGCGGCGTCTTGTGCACGACCCGGTCACCGGGTGTGAGGTCGTAACGCCGGGCCAGCCACTCGAGCCGCCCGGCGGCCGTGCGGTGATCGAGCACGACACCCTTCGGCACACCGGTGGTTCCGGACGTGTAGTACACGTACGCCGTGTTCTGCATGGAGACCTGGACGTCCGGCGCGGGCCGCCGGCCGCTCGCGGGACGATGCCGAGCGGCACCGGCACTTCGGCCAGCCGGTCCCGGAAGGCGTCCTGGGTCAGGATCATGGCCATCCCGGCGTCCTCGGCGATCGCCACGACCCGGTTGACCGGCATCCGCGGGTCCAGCGGGACCATCGCCGCGCCTGCCCGCCAGGTGCCCACCAGCGCGACGATCTGGTCGACCGACCGGTCGGCGAAGATCCCGACCTGGCATTCGACCCCGATCCCCGCGTCCGCCAGCTCGGCCGCCAGCGCGTCCGCCCTGGCGTTGAGTTCGCCGTAGGTGATCGACTCGCCGCCGCTCTCGATCGCGATCAGCGCCGGGTCCTGTTCGGCGAACGCGGCGTGGATCGGCCTGAGGTCCGAGTAGACCTCGTAGCCGGTGTTGATCGAGGCAGACCGCCGCAGCTGATCGGCCTCGGGCAGCATGACGAGTTCGTCGATCCGCGCGGCCGGCCGGTTCACGGCGTCGGCCAGCAGTGTCTGCAACGCCTGGGACCAGCCGTGCGCGGCGCGGCGGTCAATCACCCCGGCGTATCCGTCCTTGGCAGACCGCAAGCGCACGGTCGCCGTCGTTCCTGCCTGCCGAATCGGGAATTCCTCGATGTCGAGGCCGGCGATCGCGGCAAGGGAGTCCGGGGCCTGTCGTGGTGGCACAACAACGGTGCGGAACACGTCCGGCCGCTCGGCCAGCACTTCGGCGATGGGCAGCTCCCGATGGTCACGGGCCGCCGAAAGCACCTCGGTGACCCGGCCGACCAGCTCGCTGAACGGCAGCTCGCCGTCGACCGGCACCCGCAGCGCCAATTCGTTGGTGCAGTCGCCGACCAGGTGTTCGCTGCCCGGCTGGGTGCGGCAGTCCACCGGCACCACGACGACGATCTGCTCCTCGCGGACAAAGCGGTACTCGGTGGCCACCACCGCGGCCAGCAGGGTCGCCTCGTCTGCCTCGCCGGTCACGGTGAACTCGGTCACGCCCTCGGCTGCCGGAATACCCGACCGTGCGACGGGCAACTCACCGGACAGCTGTTCCTGCCAGTACGCACGCTGCTCGTCAGCGGCGGAACCGGCCAGCCACTTGTCCCGCAGTTCCAGGTGATCGGTGTAGCGGGGCGCGGGCTCCGGCAGCGGCCGGCCCGCGTAGAGCGCGGCGAACTCCTTCCAGAGCAACGACATCGACGCTTCGTCGCACAGCGCACGCGGAGCGATCAACGCCAACACGGTCGCGTCGCCGATCCGCACAGCGCACGCGCGCAGCATCGGACCGGCCTCGCGATTCCACTGTGTACTGAGTTCGACGCCGATCCGGACGTCGGCCTCGGCCGGCGTGCTCGCCGTGAACTCCGTGGTACGGATGGGAATCGGCGGGGCAAGCACCTGCCAGCGGTGCCCGGCGCGGTCCACAAGTACCATTCGCAGCGCCTCGTGCCGCGTCACCAGGCTGCTCAGCGCACGATCGACCCGGTCGATCGCGAGCGGGCCGCGGATCAGCGCGGCCCGGGCCACGACACCGCCTTCCGGCCGTGACGCGAGCGGCCAGATTCGCCACATGTCTTCGGACACAACTACCTCCAGCTCGCTCGGCACCGGCTGGTTCAGGCAAGCCGGCAATGTCTTCGCGACACAGACCGAATGACACAGGTCAGGCATGAAGTGAAACAAACGTTACAACACCGGATGAGGAATCAAAAATGATCGGACGAACACACGATCAGTACGAACTGATGGAAACAGGAAGATATTCGATACCGCCGGTGATGTACGACGGAATACGCCTCGGTTCACCGTCGAGCGTGATTTTACCCGCCCGGTTGACAAGCTCTTCGAGGAATACCCCGATCATCATCCGGGCCAGTGGCGCGCCGATGCAGAAATGTCGTCCGCCACCGAAACTCAGGTGCCGGTTCGGGTGGCGGTCCAGCAGGAACTCCATTGGCCGCTCGAACATGCTCTCGTCACGGTTGAGCGACGGCAGCCATACGCTGACCGCCTGCCCGGCGCCGATCTCGACGCCGGACAGCGTCGTGTCGGCCTTCGCCGTGCGCATGATGTGGTTGACCGGCGCGGACCAGCGCAGCATCTCCTCGACGGCACGGTGGATCGGGATCAGGCCCGCGCGCAACGCGGCCATCTGGTCCGGGCCGGCGATCATCGCGAGCAGCGCGCCGCCGACCACCTGCCGAGTCGTCTCACCCGCGGCCACCACCAGGTTGTCGCAGGTCAGGATGATCTCTTCGTCGGTGATGTCCAGCCCGTCCGCCTGTGCGGTGACAAACGCGGAGACGACGTCGTCGCGGGGGTCTGCACGCCGCCGCTCGATCACGTCGGCGTAGTAGGCCAGGACCTCCAGGTGTGCCTGCTGCGCGATCATCCCGTCGATGTCCACGATGTTGTCCGCGGCCACACTGGTGTAGCTGGTGATCCGCTCGACGTCCTCGTCCGCGACGCCGAGCAGCCTCGATGTGACCATCATCGGGTACTTCGCTGCCACGTCGTTGATGAAGTCGCAGGTCCCGACGTCGACGACCCGATCGAACAGCGCCTGGGCCACCTCCACCGAACGCTCCCGGAACCCGGCCGCGGCCTTGGGCGTGAAAAGCATGTTCAGCACTTTCCTGAGCACGCCGTGCCGCGGCGGGTCGATCAGCGTCATCATTTTCTCCGCGCCGGGGAACGGATCGGAGAGATTGGGCCGTAGAAACGTGCCCCTGGTCGAGGAGAAGCGGCTCCAGTCGGTCAGCACCTCCAGCCCTTCGGCATAGGTCGTGACCGCCCAGAATGGTTCGTGACCGGGTTCGTCGTGCCACGAGATCGGGCATTCCCGGCGCAATTGTGCCCAGGCCGCGTGCGGATCGCCGGACCGGTAGAGCTCGGCATCGGTCAACGCGGGAACAGTCTGAACAACCACTGGTCGCTCCTTCTCATGAAGAACCCGGTCATTCGCTTTCGTCCGGAAGATCACGCATCCCGCGGACCGGCGAGAAGAACAGGAACAGGACACCGACAAAACCGCCGACGACCGCCAGCCACAGGGTCTCCCGCAGGCCGAGCCACGTGCCCAGCCCGCCTGCCACCAGCGAACCGAGTGGCCGGACACCGTAGGTGATGGCCATCAACGCACCCTGCATCCGGGCGCGCAACCGGTCCGGCGTGATCGCCTGCTGGATGGTCGAACCGGTGATGTCGACCAGCATCAGGCCGAGTGCGGAGATGAACTCGCCCACCACCAGCATGGTGACGACCAGCCACTTCTCCCCGGAGGCGAGTGGGGTCAGCACGAGTGCCCCGGAGAACAGCAGCGCACCCGCGATGAACGTGGTGCCCATCCCGAGCCGCCCGGACAGCCTGGTCGTGATCGCCGAGCCGAGCAGCGCGCCGACCGCGCCCACGCTGACCACCATGCCGATCAACGCGGCGGACAGACCCAGGTTCTTGGCGGCGTACAGGAACAGCAGCGTGAAGTAGATGGTGTAGAAGAAGTTCAGTACGACCCCGGACGCGAACTTCGCGGTCAGCACCGGGCTGCGCCGGATGAACGCCAACGCCTCGCGCAGGTGCTGCTTCTCCCGCTTGCCGGTGCCTTCCGGCTCCTCCACCTGCACTTTTCCCAGCAGCGACGCGGAGAACAGGAACGAGACGGCGTCGATCAGCAGCGCGGCCGGCGCGGACAGCACCTGGATGATCACGCCGCCGATGCTCGGGCCCGCCACGAACGAGAACGAGAAACTGCCGCGGCTCAACGCCGTTCCGCTCAGGTACTGCTCACGCGGCAGCATCGCGGTGAACAGGGTAGGCGCGGCCACGTTGAAGACCACGGCGAGCGAGCCGATCACAAACGCGGCGGCGTAGAGATGCCACAAGGTCAGCGATCCGACGAAGTAGGCGGCCGGGAGGCTGGCGATCACCACCGCCCGGATCAGGTCCATCACGATCATCGTCTTCCGTCGGCGGCCCCGGCGGTCCACCCAGACCCCGACGTGCATCGAGAACAGCAGCATCGGCAGGCTGTGCAAGGTCATCAGCAAGCCCATGTCGGCCGCCGAGGCGTCCAGTGCCAGCACCGCGATCAGCGGCAACGCCACCGTGGTGACCTGGTCACCGACGTAGGAGATGGTCTGCGCACTCCAGAAGTACCGGAAGTTCTTCTGGCGCAAGGCGACGGGAATCCGGTCGGCTAGTCGTGTCGGCTGGTCGGCCATCGGCGTCCCTTCGTCATCGGGGTGCGGGCGCTTGCTGCGCTGGTCGCCGGCGACTGCATTGGTACATCGAAGCAAACAGCCTCCGTGATCACCAATCGTTCAGCTGCGTTCCGCCGTTGACGCCTCCGGTCCATGTGCTCGCCCCGTTTCCGCCTGTCCGACCAGCCAGGTTTACGCGGTCGAACACCCGCAGCTGTGGCCACGGGCCAGTGCGCCGGCGATCAGCCTGAACACCGTCTCCGCTGCGGTGACCGGGAAAAAATGCCCGCCTGGCACCGTATGCGAACTGAACCCGGCGGTCGTCCAGTCCGCCCAGGCGATCACCTGGTCGACCGACACGGACTCGTCGCCCCGGCCGGCCAGCGACACGATCGGAACATTGAGCCGATCGCGATCGGACAACGGCCTGCGCGCACTGGCACAGACCTTCAGATCCGCGCGCAGGCAAGGCAGGAACGGCATCAGCCCGGCGCGGTCGGCCAGCAGTTCCGCCGGAGTCCCCGCCCATTCGGCGAGGGCCGCCAGCAGTTCGTCGTCGTCGGCATCGGCTCCGCTCGTGTCGGCGAACTCGGGTGCCGGTGCGCCCGCCACGATCAGAGCGGTCAACTCCGGGCCGGTGAACCGGGTGGCAACCTCGTGCGCGATCAGCGCGCCCATGCTGTGGCCGAACAGTGCGAAAGGACGATCGCCGTAGCCGCGGATGCTTTCGGCGATCTGGTCCGCCAACGGCTCCAGTTCGGTGTACGGACGCTCGTCGAGCCGTTCCTCCCGGCCCGGCAGGTGCACCATGACCACGTCGACGTCCGGCGGCACCACCTCTCGCCAGCCACGGAACACGCTCGGCCCCGAACCCGCCGCAGGCACGACGAACAACACCGTCGGCGCACCATTGGCCACCAACGGGTTCAGCCACGCACCAGCCACGGCATCGGGTTCGGCTTCGATGTCGGCCAATCGTCGCAGGATGCGGTCCCGGTGGTCCCGGACAAGCCGGAGGAACCGCTCGTCGAGCGCGTTCTCCGGGCCGTCGAACCGAAGCAGGTCGGCGTCGGCCCAGAGCCGTACCCCACGGCGGCGTGCCTCGTCGAGCAACCGGTCGGCGATCGACAACATCGGAAACCTCCGGGAAGACAGGTGCGGGAGTGTCCTTCGCGAACAGGTTCCCGCGTCGGCGCCGGGCCGTCATCCTGGCGGGGAGAACACCGCCCGCCGCTGTCCGACCGGGCAAACCGACCGCTCGGACAGTTCCCCTTCAGAGCGCATGATGGGCGCCGCTCAGTCCCGGTGCGTACGGCGAAAGGAATCGGCTGATGTCCGACGTCGTGATTGTCGACGCGGTGCGGTCCCCGTTGGGCCGAGGTGAGCGGGGTGGCGCGCTCGCCGGGACACGCCCCGACGATCTGCTGGCCCACACGGTCAACGCGCTGCTTGACCGCTGTGGCGTGGATCCGGGCCTGGTCGACGAGGTGCTGGTCAGTTGCACCGCCGAGCTCGACCCGGCCGCGTCCAGCCACAACCGGCTCTCCCCCGCGACACCGGTGTGGACGGCGGACACGCCGGCGCAGCGCGTCATCCATCGAGGCGTGCGGCGAAGCCGTGTCACCAATGGCATGGTCGTGGTCTGCGGCGTGGAACTGATGAGCGGCCACGGGCAAGCAGGCGATGTACCGGACACCGCAACACCTTCGCGATGGGACCAGTACCGGCTCGATCGGTACGCGGCGGGGTCGCGGGAACGTGCCCAGGAGGTCTCGGCGATGGGCGAGTTCGAACCGGAGATCATCCCGATCCACCTCCGGGACGGCCTCATTGCCACGGACGAGACCGTGCTCGATGGTTCGGACGGGTACAGGTTCACGGCGGCCGACGGGGCCAGCGCGATGCTCATCACCACCACCAAACGGGCCGCGGACCTCGGTTTGCGTTCCCGCGCCAGGTTCGTCGCACTCGCCGACCGGGTCGGCAACGGCACTGACGTGTCCGTGAATGCCATCGCCGCCACCCGTACGGTCCTGGACCGCATCGGGCTGCGGCCCGATGATTTCGACCACTACGAGATCAGCGAGACCTCGGCGGTGATCCCGTTGGCGTGGCAGGAGGAATTCCACGCCGACACGGCACGCCTCAACCCCCGCGGCGGCGCGATCGGCCTCGGCCATCCGATCGGCGCGTCCGCCATCCGCTCGGTCACCACCATGATCGGCGCGCTCGACGCGACCGGCGGCCGGTGGGGCCTGCAGGTCATGGAGGGCGCGGGCGGCACGGCCGACGCCATGGCCATCGAACGACTCGTGCCGCACAGGCTGCCGCAGCGCGTGTCATGACCGACATCGAGGTGAGGAACCGCCATGCCGTTCGTTCAGATCACCATGGGTGAAGGCCGTACCGAGGAGCAAAAACGCCTGCTGCTGAAGGAGATCACCGAGGCTTTCGCACGGGCAGGCTGTGCACCGCAGTCCGCGGTGCGCGCCTGGATCGTCGACGTGCCGGCAACACAGGTGATCGCCGGCGGGACCATCCTCGCTGACAAGAACGCCGACTGACACATCCGTCCGGACAGGACGAAGGAGACCTAATGGCAGACGTGTCCGCTGTTCTCGACGATCTCCGTACCGCAGGCGCGCAGCTGTGGGTCCACGAAGGACGGTTGCGCTTCCGGCCGCACGAGGCACTGACGGCCGAGCGGGTCGAGGTGCTCAAGGCCCACCGCGCCGAGGCGATCGCCCTGCTGGCCGCCCAGCGGACGGCGGCCGGACCGGCCCCCATGGTCACCGGCCCGAGGCCGGAGCCGCCGCCGTTGTCCCATACCCAGGAGAGCATGTGGTTCCTGGACGAGCTGAAGATGCTCGGCCCGGCCTACAACGTCCGCACGGTGCTGCGTGTCCACGGTGAGGTGGACATCGCGGCGTTGCGCAGCGCGCTGGACGAAGTCGTCCGCAGACACGAGATCCTGCGCACCCGGTTCGACTCCGTCGACGGTGCCGGTGTCCAGATCGTCATGCCCGCCGAGAAGGCCCGTTTCGACCTCGTCGACCTGACCGTGTTCGACGCGCAGGCTCGGCAGGGAAAGGCGGACGAGCTGGTCCGCGCGCACGCCCGGACCGAATTCGACCTCCGTGGCGAGTGTTCGTTCGTGGTCCAGCTGCTGCGGCTCGCGCCGGCCGAGCACCTGATGGTGATCAACGTCCACCACATCCTGTTCGACGGGTCCTCATTGGACATCCTGCTCGGCGAGCTGAGCACGCTGTACGCCGCCTACCGGCGCGGCGAGCCGTCGCCGCTGCCCGATCTGCCCGCCCAGTACGCCGACTATGCCGTCTGGCAACGGGAGCGGCTGCGCGACCGGACGGCCGGCCAGCTCGACTACTGGCGCGAGCGGCTCGCCGACGCACCGGACAGCCTGGACCTGCCGCTGGACCACCCGCGCCCGCCGATCGCCGACTACGCGGGCGAGGTCGTCAACGTGCACGTGCCCCCAGAGGTGTCCGCGGCGCTGGCCAAGCTCGGCCAGGCCAACGGCGCCACCTCCTTCATGGTCATGCTGACAGCGTTCCAGGCGTTGCTGTCGCGGTGGAGCGGCCAGCACGACATCTCCGTCGGCATCCCTGTCGACACGCGCGGGCACCGGGACGCCGAGAAGCTGATCGGGTGCTTCCTCAACACCGTCGTGGTCCGCACCGATCTGGCCGACCGGTCGACGTTCACCGAGCTGGTGCAGCAGGTCCGGACGCGGCTGATGCAGGCGTACGACCACCGGGACGTGCCGTTCGACCGGCTGGTGGCCGAGCTGCGCCCGGACCGTTCGATCGGCAGGCAGCCACTGTTCCAGGTGATGTTCTCCTACCTGATGGAGGCCCGGCCGGCGCTCGCCGATCTGGACCTGTCCTTTGTGGAGTACGACGACGGTACGGCGAAGTTCGATCTGTCCCTGTTCGTCGGGGACACCCCGAGGGGTTTCGAATGCGGCTTCGAGTACGCCACCAGCCTGTTCGACCGGGCGACCGTCGAGCGGCTGGCCGAGTACTTCCTCCGGCTGCTGGAGGGCATCGCCGCCGAGCCGGACATCCCGGTGGCCGAGCAGCCGCTGCTGTCCGACCCGGAACTGCGACAGGTGCTCACCGGCTGGAACGCAGCCACGACGCCGATCCCCGACCGGTGTGTGCACGAACTGTTCGAACAGCAGGTGGCCCGGACGCCGGACGCCACCGCGGTGGTGTTCGGCGAGCAGAGCCTTACGTACCGGCAGCTCGACGCGCGCGCCAACCAGGTGGCGCACCGGTTGTGCGCCACCGGAATCGGCGTGGACAACCTGGTCGCGATCCACGCCGAACGGTCGATCGAGCTGATGGTGGCGGTGTACGGCGTGCTCAAGACCGGCGCCGCGTACCTGCCACTCGACCCCTCGCTGCCGCCGGGCCGGCTCGAGTACATCCTTGCCAACAGCAACGCGGACGCGATCCTGGTGCAGGGCGCCGCTTTCCCCGGTACTCCCCCGGTCCCGGTGTTCTCGGTGGACGATCCGCAGGCGTGGGCGGACTGGCCGACGACCAAACCCGGCAGCGTGGCACTGCCGGACGCGCGCGCGTACGTCATCTACACCTCCGGGTCGACCGGGCGGCCGAAGGGTGTCGTCAACACCCATCGCGGTCTGGTCAACCAGCTGGACTGGCTGCAGCGCGACCACCGGCTCGACGCGAGCGACACGGTCGTGCAGAAGACGCCGTTCGGTTTCGACGTGTCGGTGATGGAACTGTTCTGGCCGTTGACCGTCGGCGCACGGCTGGTCCTCGCGGCGCCAGAAGGACACCGCGACCCGCAGTACCTGCGCGACCTGATCAACCGGGAACAGGTCACGACTGTCCACTTCGTACCGTCCATGCTCGGCGCCTTCCTCGCCGACGAGGGCCTGCCCGCCTGCCGGACCGTACGGCGTGTGCTGTGCAGCGGCGAGGAACTGCCGCGGACCGTCGTCGACCGGTTCTTCACACAGTTCGACTGCCAACTGCACAATCTCTACGGCCCTACCGAAGCCGCCATCCACTGCAGCGGACGCAGCTGCGCGCCGGGCGAGACCGGCCCGGTGCCGATCGGCCGGCCAACCCAGAACTCCCCGTGGTACGTGCTGGACGAGGACCTCGCGCCGGTACCGATCGGGGTGCCCGGCCAGCTGCACATCGCCGGTGTCCAGCTCGCGCAGTGTTATCTGGGCCGGCCGGACCTGACCGCCGAGCAGTTCGTGCCCGACCCGTTCGGCCCGCCCGGCGGCCGGTTGTACCAGACCGGTGACCTGGCCAGGCTAGGTCCCGACGGGACCGTCACGTACCTCGGTAGGCTGGATTTCCAGGTCAAGATCCGCGGTTACCGGATCGAGCTGGGCGAGATCGAGCGCACCCTGGCCCAAGTGCCCGGCGTACGGGACGCGGTGGTCGTCGCTGCGCCGGACACGACCGGCGGGCGTCTGCTGATCGCCTACGTGGCGGGCGACCGGGCGAGGGTCGAAGACGAGGCCCGGACGTGGCTGAGCACCGCGCTGCCGGAGTACATGCTGCCGGTCGCGTACGTGTTCCTGGATTCACTTCCATTGAACGCCAACGGGAAAGTGGACCGCCGGGCGCTGCCGGAGCCACAGCTGTCGGGTGCCGAGTTCGTCGCGCCCAGCACAGCCGTGGAAATCGAGATCGCCGAGATCTGGCAGGACGTGCTGCGGGTCGACGGGGTGGGCGTGCACGACAATTTCTTCGCGCTGGGCGGGCACTCCCTGCTGGCCAGCCAGGTCGTCGCACGGATCAGGAAGAACCTGGCGGACGTGCCGCTGCGGGACTTCCTGACGCGCCCGACCGTCGCCGGACTGGCGGCGCTGGTCGAACCGGCCGGAGAACTGGCCCGAACACAACGCCGCTCGGGTGTGCTGTGACTCGCCCAGTGGCCTGACTGGAATCGCGGGCCGAACAAGGCAAGAGCGGGGCCGGGCACGGATCGGACGTGCCCGGCCTTTCGCTGACTGGCGCACCAGCGAATCCACCCACACCCGGACACCACTCAGGCACCCAGCCACCGGGCGCCCCCATCGGTCCCCCTTCGCCGGCGGCACAAACAGAACCGGCCCGGAGTCCCACGGACTCCGGGCCGGTTCTGCTGTCCTGAAATACCTCCTGGGCGGCTGTTCTCAGCCGGCGCGGTCCTGGTTCACCGTCGGGTCCAGGTCGTGCAGGGCGACGCAGGTCTTGGCCGCCAGCCAGTCCGGGCGGCGGGAAACCCCCTGAGCGGGCGCGTTCGTCACGCTGTTGTACGTGACGAACACCAAGCGGCGGTCCTGACAGGACATGTTCGGCGCCGAACCATGCGGGGTGTTGCAGTCCAGCCACAGGACCGAGCCTCGCTCACCGACTGCGGGGACCGGGCGGATCCGCTCCATCAAGGTGCGCAACGGCCCGGCGCCGTCCAGGGGGTATTTCAGGTCCGCGGTCAGGGTTTGCGCCCAGCCGACGCCTTTGGCCGGGACGTCCAGTGTCCCGAAGGCGTGCCCGCCGGGCAGCAGCACCATCGGCCCGCTGATGTCGGTGACGTCGTCGAGGAACAGCACGGCGGTCACCATCCGGGGCGCCGGGATGCCGTCCTCCTTGTGCCAGAACGTGAAATCCTGGTGCCAGCCCCAGGCCGGGCCGTGAAAGGCCCGCTTGTCCACGATCTTGAACTGGTGCACGTACACGTCGTCGCCGAGCAGCTGGCGGGCGACCGGCAACAGCGCGGGTGCGCGCACCAGGTCGGCGAACACCTCGCTGTGCAGGTGCGAGCCGTGCATCCGGTACGGGACGCCGCTGGCGCGGTCGGAGGTGCGGCGCGGCGAGTACTCACCGAACTCGATGTCCGCCTCCGCGCACAGCCCGTCCATCGCGTGCGGCTGGAACACCTTGTCCTGCAGCAGGAATCCGTTCTGGCGGTAGGTCTCGATCAGGCGGCCGGCGAGCGGCCCTGGTGGTGGCATGTCCTCTCCTTGACGTCATCGGGCGGGAGAGCCGGGAGAACTGTGTGCTCCGGCCGGCCGGCCGCGGCTCGCAGGACCAGCACTAGGTGCTCGACCAGGTCCCGCACGGTCCGGCGGTCGAAGATATCGGTGGCGTACCCGAGATGCCCGGCCACGCCGTCCGGTGCGCCGTCCGCAGTGAATCGCTCCACCACCTCGAAACACAGGTCGAACTTGGCGATGCCGAGATCAAACGGCTCGAAGGCGGTGCACATCCCGGCCATCCGCGGTGGTTCGGTCTGCTCGACCTGGAACGCGAGCATGATCTGCACGAGCGGGTCGTGGGCCATCGAGCGCGGCGGGTTCACCAGGTTCACGACCTGTTCGAACGGCAGGCCCTGGTGGGCGAACGCAGCCAGGTCGGCCGTCCGGACCCGTTCCAGCAAGTGCTCGAACGCCGGATCGCCGGACGCGTCGGTGCGCAGTGCGATGGTGTTGACGAAGAATCCGGCCAGACCGTCGAGCGCCTCGTCCCCACGGCCGGACACGGCCGCGCCGATGACGATGTCGTCGCCCGCGCCCAGCCGGGCGAGTGTGGCGACCAGTGCCGCGTGGAAGACCATGAAGGGTGTGCTCTGCCGGGCGCGCGCGTACGCCACGATCTGCGCGTGCAGCTCCGGGTCGATGGCGAGTCCGACCCGGCTGCCCTGGCCGTCCCGGAAGGACGTTCGTGGCCGGTCGGTGGGCAACGGCGACAGGTCCGGCACGTCCCGCAACGCGGCCGCCCAGAACTCCGCCTGCGCGCGCATGGATCCCGAGTATGCCGGGTCGTCGAACAGCTGCCGCTGCCACAGCGCGTAGTCCGCGTACTGCACCGGCAGTGGACTCCACTGTGGACACTCGCTGGCGCGGCGGGCGTTGTAGGCGGTGGCGAGGTCGTTCGCGACCGGGGCGACCGACAGCCCGTCACAGGCGATGTGGTGCATCACGATCAGCAGTACATGCTCGTCCGCACCCACGTGGTACAACGTGCCGCGAACAGGCAGGTCAGCGCCGAGGTCGAACGGACGCCGCGCGTCGTCGACCAACCGGCCGGGCAGGTCCGCGACGGTCACGTCGATCTCGGTCAAGGCCGGGTCCGCCGACTGGCGTACGCGTTGGCACGGTTCGCCGGTGCCGGGGTCGAGGTCGATGGTCGTTCGCAGACTCTCATGCCGTGTGACCACGTCACGGAGAGCCGCCCGCATGGCGGGGGCGTCGATCGGGCCGGTGCAGCGCAGGACGAGCGGCTCGTTGTACTTCGCGCTCGGCCCTTCGAACTGGTCGACGATCCACAACCGCTGCTGCGCGTAGGAAGCGGGCAGCGGATCCGGCCGTTGCACGCGCACGATCGGCGGCCAGGCGCACGCCGCAGAGGCGACCCTGGCGGCCAGTTCGGCGGCAGACGGGTTGCGCAGCACGTCGCCGAGGCTCATCTCCACGCCGAACTCCGCACGGACCTTGCCGATCAGCGAGGCCGCGAGCAGCGAGTGGCCGCCGATGTCGAAGAACCGCTGGTCCACACCGACCTCGTCGAGCCCGACCGCGGCGGCGAAGATCCGGCAGAGCCGTTGCTCCTGGTCGGTCAGTGGCCGGGTGTTGGTCACGGGGTCCAGCTCGCGCGGGTCCGGCAGCGCGCGGCGGTCGATCTTCCCGTTGGGAGTCAACGGGAAGATGTCGAGCAGCGTGAACGAGGCCGGGATCATCGCGGCGGGCAGCCGCTCGCGCAGCCTGGCCCTGGTCTGCTCCACGAGATCGGCGGCGGCCTCAGTGACGGGCACGAGGTAGGCGTCCATCCGCCGTTTGCTTCCGTCGCCGCGCACGACGAGCGCGACCTCACGCACGCCCGGCAGCTCCCGGATCGCCGACTCGACCTCGCCCAGCTCGACGCGGATGCCGCGGATCTTGACCTGGTCGTCGATCCGGCCCAGGTAGTCCAGGGTGCCGTCGGGCCGCCACCTGGCCAGATCCCCGGTGCGGTACATCCGGGTGCCGGGCGGGCCGAACGGGTCGGGGCTGAATCGGTCGGCGGTCAGGTCGGGCCGGTTGTGGTAGCCACGGGCCAGGCACGCGCCGGCCGCGTACAGCTCGCCGGGCACGCCGGGCGGCACCAGTTGCAGTTCGTCGTCGAGCAGGTAAATGCGGGTGTTCCAGATCGGGCGGCCGATCGGCGACGCCGCGGGCCAGCTCGCCACGTCCGGTTCGAGGATGTGCGAGGTGACCGCGTGCGTCTCGGTCGGGCCGTAGTGGTTGTGCATCCGCCGTCCGGGGCGGCCGCGGAACAGCTCGCGCACGACCTGACTCGGGGTGAGCGCCTCGCCTGCCTGGGCGACGTGGGCCAGCGCGGGCAGCTTGCGGCCCTGGCCGACCGCGGCTTCGCAGACCGACTCGATGACGATGTTGGGGGCGAACAGGTCCGTCACGCCATAGCGGTCGAGCCACGCGGCGAACTCGGGCGGGTCACGCCGCACGTCCTCGCCCGGGATCGCCAGCGTGGCACCTGTGACCAAAGTGGACAGTATCTCCTGGATGGAGATGTCGAACGTGATCGCGGTGAACTGTGCGGTGACCCGCCCCGGACCGGTCGGCAGGTCGTGCAGGTGCCACGCCAGCAGGTTCACCAGCGCGCCCGCGCACATCGTGACCCCCTTGGGCCTGCCGGTGGAGCCGGAGGTGTACATCAGGTACACCGGGCAGTCCGGGGTGAGCGGGGCCAGCCGCTCGACGGGGTCGATGTCGGTTGCCGGGAACTCACCGGCGGTGCCGGCGACGAGCAGCCGGCGGGCCGCGGTCTCGTCCGGCAGTAGCGAGGCCAGTTCGGCCGTGGTCAGGATCCGCACCGGGGCGGCGTCACCGACCAGGTAGGCAATCCGGTCGGCGGGGAACTCGGGATCGATCGGCAGGTACGTACCGCCCGCCTTGATCACCGCGAGCAAGGCGACGATCAGGTCCGCCGAACGCGGAAGCAGCAGGGCCACCACGCCATTGGGGCCCACACCGGCGGCGATGAGCGCACGGGCCAGGCGGTTGGCCCTGGCGTTGAGGTCCGAATAGGACACTTGGCCGCCCGCGAGGATGAGCGCGGGCGCGTCCGGGGTACGGGCGACCTGCGCCTCGAACCACTCGGGCACGCTCACCTGCGGCACGTCCCGCGCGGTGTCGTTCCACTCGCCGAGCATCCGTTGCCGCTCAGCGGGATCGAGCACCGGCAGCATGCCGATCGATAGGTCCGGGTCCGCCACGGCGGCGGTCAGCAGACGGACGTACCGGTCGCAGATCGCTTGTGCGGTGGCGGTTTCGTAGCGGTCGGCGGCGTAGTCGAGCACACCGGCCAAGCCGTCAGGCTGTGCGGTGAAGCCGAAAGCCAGTTCGTGACGCGGGTCGGGGGCACCCAGCGCGAGGCCGACCTGGACCGGCGGCGCGTCCGGCACCGGATGCGCCATGGCCTCACTCGTGCCGCGGACCAGCTGGGCGAAACCCGGACCTTCATGTGTGCCGATCCGGATCACACCGTCCCGCCGGCCTGGGACGGACGCTCCGAGTGGGATGTCCGTCCCCGCGCCCAGCCTTGTGAGCAGCGCGGCCAGGCCGGCGAGTAACGCGGCGTGCACGGAGCCGCCCGTCGTGTGTACAACGGCGGTCAACGCCGTGTGCAGCCGCGCGTCCACGGTGAACGTCACCCGGCCACGGTCTGAGCTGGTGCCCGCGGACCGGGGGATGTCGACCGGAAGGCTCAGCCGTTCAGGCAGCCCGGGCCCGGCCTGTGGTGACGTCTGCATGGTCGGTTCACCATTCCTTCGATTCCGTCACGGTGGCCGGTCAGCTGACCAGCACGGCCTTCAGTGCGTTTCCGCCTGCGACGTCCCGCATCGCCCGCTCGTGCTCGGCCAGCGGGTACGTGGCGACCAGGCTCGCCAGGTCGAACCGGCGGGTCAGCGCGGGTAGCAGCCGGGCATACTCGACGACGTGCGCGCCGGTGAACGCCCACGAGCCGACGACGTCCAGCTGCCGGTACACGATCTGGTGCGGATTGATCAACATGTCCCCGCTGTCGGTGTACTGCCCGACGACGAGGTACGACCCGCCGCGGCGGGCCAGCCGCAGGCCCTGCCCGACGGCAGCGGGCACGCCCGTGCACTCGATCACCAGGTCGGCACCGCGGCCGCCGGTGAGCACCATGACCTCGGCGAGCACCTGCTCCTGGTCGGCCGCTTCGACGATGTTGAGCGCGTGGTCGCCGATCCCGGCCTTCGCCGCCAGCCGCAACCGGTGTTCCGGCCCGCCGACGAGGATGACCGACGCCGCGCCGGACAACTGCGCCAGCGCCGCGGCGGCCAGGCCGACCGGCCCGCTGCCCTGCACGACCACGATTTCGCCGACCCGCACGGGGCGCCGCTCGAACAACGCGTGGATCATGGTGGGACCCGCGCAGGCAAAGGACATCGCGGCGTGGTGGTCCACACCGTCGGGCACCTTGACCACGGTCGTGCCGGGCCGCAGGCAGATGAAGTCCGCCCACGATCCGGACGCCGACGGCGACGCGGCGATCGGCCGGTTCACGCCGTAGGTCTGCCGGTTCTCGCACAGTGTCGGCTCCCGGTGCAACCGGCAAGGCACGCACTGTCCACACGCGATGGACGACGCCCACATCACGAAGTCGCCTTCGCGCAGGGGCGTGCCGTTCGCGTCGGCGTGCACGCCCTCCCCCAGCTCGTGCACGGAGCCGAGCCCTTCATGCCCGAGCACCAACGGTGTCGGCACGTCCAGGTGTCCTTGCTGCAGATGCAGGTCCGTGCCGCAGATGCCGCCGAAGTGACTGGCGACCGTCATCCAGCCGGCCGGCGCGGGCGGGATCGGGAACTCGTGAACCGCCAGCGGCTCACCGAACCGTTCGAGAACGACCGCGCGCCCGGTGGTCATGCCGGGACCTTCCCGACCAGCGGTTCGTCCACGATCCGCAACGGTGTGGTGTCCCGGCAGACCAGATAGTCCGGCCGTGGCACGCCCAGCGGCGTGTTCTGCACGTCGTTGTAGGTCACGATCAGCAGCCGTCGCTGGAACGGTGACATGTTGGCCGCCGAGCCGTGCACGATCTCCGGGTCGAACAGCACGACCGACCCGGCCCGCCCCTTCGGGCTGACCATTCCGTAGCGGCTCACCAGGCCCTCCATCTGCGACGGAGTGAGCGCGATGTCGTCGGGGTCCAGGTGCTGCTCGGACGCGGCGACCGCGCGGCGTCCGTCGCGCACCAGGCCGTGCCGGTGTGATCCGGGCACGAAGATGACCGGGCCGTTGAACTCGGTGACGTGGTCGAGGAAGAAGCCGACGTTGACCAGCCGCGGCGAGGGCAGCTGGTCGGCCACCTTCCAGGCCACGTAGTCCTGGTGCCACGACCACTTGTCCCCGCTCATCGCCGGCTTGGCGTTGATCTTGAACTGGTACACGTAGACGTCGTCGGTCAGCAGCTGGTGCACCGGGCCGAGAATCCGCGGCGAGCGGATCAGCGCGGCGAACTCCCGCTGACGGTAGTGCGAGGCGTACACCGCGCGCACGTCGTCACCGCCCTGCTCGGTCACCCGGTGGTCACCGGGGACCTCGCAGTCCCGTTCGAACGCCTCCTGCAGGGACTCGACCTCCTGGTCGTCGAACAGCTCGTCCAGCACCAGGACACCGTTGGCCCGGTACTCCTGAACCTGTTGCGGGGTGAGGTACATCGTTGTCGCTCCTAGTTCGTCAAGTCGAATCCGGCGGTCAGGACCAGGTGACCAGCGGACCGCGACCGGTGATCCCCAGGAAGAAGGACAGGCTGATCCGGCGGTCGCCGCGGCCTGGCGGCCGTACGACGTGGAAGTTGCGTGAGTCGAAGATGGCCGCGTCACCGGCTTTCGGGCGGATCACCGCCACCGGCTCGTCGGCGACGAAGTCCTCCGCGTAGCCGTAGCCGTCGCGGTGTGCCTCGTCCTTGGGCGCCCAGCGCCTGCGGTACACATACGTCTCGCCGCCGTCCTCGGGCGCCGACAGGTACCAGTTGAAGGTGACGAAGCTGGCGGGTGTCTCGTCGAGCACGCCGGGGAACTCCCGGACGATCTCGTCGAAGTGCAGCTTGGCCCCGTTGAGCATCTCGCGGATGATGCCCGCGAACATGTCCCGGCCACGCGAGGTCGCGGGCCGGACGTCGTCGCCCCACGCCCGGCGCACCTGGTCGTAGGCGTAGTCGAGCGGATCGCCGCCGCGCAGCAGGCCGGACCGGATCGTCCTCGCCTCCTCGGCGATGTCCCAGTAGCGCTCGTCCAGATCGTGCTTGCCGTAGAAGTCGTACGCGGCCGGCCCGATCTTCGCGATCGGCGGGGAGATGATCTCCTCGTCGTACGTGCCGAGCGGGCGGTTGCGCAGGCCTTCCATCACCGCGTCGCAGTCGGCGAGCGAGGAGAAGCCCTCGACGTGCACGCACCCGAGCACACCGGCGGCGACCTGGAGGATGTGCTCCCTGGTCAGCCGGTCGGCCTTGGTTTCGTCGAACAGGGTGTAGATCGGCGATTCGGTCGTACTCACGTCCTCGAGCACCGAGGACGCAGTCGGCACCGTGGACACTGTGGACATTGTCTCGGTCACGCTGGTCACCTCATCGGTCTGGGTGGGGAATGTTGCTGTCAAAGCGGAAGATCAGCGGACCGCGCCGTAGGCCTGCTCGCCACGCGGACTTGCCGCGGCCAGGACCAAACCGTCGGCCCGGACACCGGTCGCGCACACCTTGCCCAGCGAGTAGGCGGCGACCTCGTCGATGTCGTGGCCGCGTTCGCGCAGCACCGCCAGCGTCGCCGGGTCGGCACCCTGCTCGACGGAGATGGTGCGCGGGCGGGACTTGCGGGGCGTGAACGACGACGGCGGGTGTTCGGAGTGGAACGCGAGCGCCTCGACCGCGGCCTGCGGGCTCATGCCGAAGTCCACGTGGTTGAGGAAGAAGTTCAGCGTCCACTGGTCCTGCTGGTCGCCGCCGGGCGTGCCGAAGGCCAGGTACGGTTTGTCCTCGCGCAGCACCAGGGTCGGGCTGAGCGTGGTCCGCGGCCGTTTGCCAGGGGCGAGGCTGTTGTTGTGTCCCTCGGCCAGCCAGGCCATCTGGCCTCGGGTGCCGAGTGGGAATCCGAGCCGGGGCACCACCGGGGAGCTCTTCAGCCAGCCGCCGCTGGGCGTGGCCGAGACCATGTTGCCGTCCTGGTCGGTGGCGGTGACGCAGCACGTGTCGCCGCTGGCCTGGGTCAGGCGCACCACGGCCGGGATACCGTCGTCGAGCTGGGCCATCCAGCCCGGTTCGCCGGGCGGTGGCGGACCGTCGAACAGCGCCGGGATCCAGCCCTCGCGGCCGCCGGGCCTGCCGGGGCGCAGTGTGTCGGCCGCCCGCGCGCCGATCAGTTGACGTCGTTCGTCGGCGTACTCCCGGGACAGCAGCGCTTCCAGCGGTACGTCCGCGTGCTCGGGGTCGCCGTAGAACGCCTCCCGATCGGCGAACGCGAGCTTCGCCGCTTCCACGACCGTGTGCAGGTGATCCGCACTGCCGAATCCCATGGCCGCCAGGTCGTATCCCTCCAGCAGCGCCAGCTGCTGCAGGAACACCGGTCCCTGCGACCACGGCCCTGCCTTGTGCACGAGGTGGCCGCGGTAGTCGAAGGTGGACGGTATCTCGATGCCCGGCCGCCACGAGGCCATGTCCTGGCCGGTGAGCAGCCCGCCGTGGCGTTTGCCGGTGGCGTCGATGGGTTCGCTGGTGGCCATGAACTCGTCGATCGCCTCCGCGACGAACCCTTCGTAGAAGGTGGTGATCGCGGCGTCGAACTGGCCCTCGCGGTGGCCGGTCGCCGACCGCGCCTCGTCCAGGATTCGCTGGAACGTCTGCGCCAGAACGGGATTACGCATCCGCGCGCCGGGCTTCGGGGCCTGGTCGTGCACGAGGTACGTCCGGCCGGACTCCACCCATTCGGTGCGGAACAACGGCGCCAGCACCTCGATCATGGCGGCGGCCTTGGGCAGCAAGGGATAGCCGTGCGCGGCGTAGCTGATCGCCGGTTCCAGGATGTCGGTCAGCCACAGCCGGCCGTGGTCACGCACCAGCCGCAGCCACGCGCCGAACGCGCCTGGGACGCACGCGGCGAGCAGGCCGGAGCCGGGCACGGCGTCCAGGCCGAGGTCGCGGAACCGGTCGATGGTGGCGGCCTGCGGCATCGGTCCCTGGCCGCAGATCAGTCGCACGCCACCGCCCGCCGACCGGTCGTGCACCAGGATCGGCACGTCCCCGCCGGGGCCGTTGAGGTGTGGCTCTACGACCTGCAGCACGAATCCGGCGGCCGCGGCCGCGTCGAACGCGTTGCCGCGCCGGTCGAACATCGCCATGCCCGCCTGGGTGGCCAGCCAGTGGGTGGCCGAGACGGCGCCAAGGCGCCCGCTGAGTTCTGGCCGGAACAACACGGCGATCTCCTTTCAGCTGGTTCGGACTTCGTGGCAGGCCGGGATGTCGATGTGGCCCGCGGTCACCGGGACCACCTGGCCGGTCACGGACGCGGCCACCGGTGTCCCGGCCAGGACGGTCACCGCACAGTCCAATGTGGACGAATGGGCCCGGTCACCCTGCCGGAGGGTGAACGCCTGCATGCCGGAGTCCGGCAGCAGGCCGTTGCGGACCAGCCAGACGCCCAGCCCGAGAGCCGTGGACGCGCAGGCCGGGTCCTCCGGCATGCCGTAACCAGGGGCGAACAGCCGGGCGTGGGCGGTACGGCGTGCCCCGTCCCAGCTGAACACCGTCACGTCAGTGAGCTGGTTGGCGGCCATCACGGCGAAGTCGGGCACGGCCCGCTGTTCGGCGCCCGGCCGTACCCGCAGGTAGTGAAACGACGGGCCGAAACCTGCGGTGACCGGTACGGAATCGACCACGTCGCCGGGGTCGAGCCCGGTCGCGGCGATCAGTGTCTCGGTCGCGACGGCCGGAGTCGGCGCGAGCGGATCGTAGGCGGCGATCGTGCCGATGTCCTGCTCGACGGTCAACGCGAGCCGCCGGTCACCGACCTGCTGCACGACGTGGCCGGCCGGGATGTTTCCGAGCCGCACGAGCGTGGCAGCGACACCCAGCGCGGCGTGCCCGCCGAACGGCGACTCCCCCTCCGAGGTGAAGATCCGCACGCGGTAGCCGGCACCGGCGTCCGGGGGCAGCACGAACGCGGTCTCGGTGGTGCCCAGCAGCGTGGCGATGGCCTGCATGTCCGCCGTGTGCAGCGACTCAGCGTCCGGGACCACCGACACCTGACTGCCCGTGTGCCGGTCGGTCGCGAACATCGCGACTGTCTCATACCTGGGCATGGCGATCCCTTTCGGACAGTCCGGGTCGCAGCACGTCCGCGGCGATCTGTTCGAGCACGTCGAGCCGTCCCGTGAACGGGAACGACGGCCGCGGCCAGTGCACGACCACGTCGGTGAAACCGATCTCGGCGAACGAGCCGAGGGCGTCGGTGAACGCACCCACCGAGTCGAGCACCCCGCCGACCGACGCGCCGGTGAGCAGCAGCCGGTCCACTGTGGCCGGATCGCGACCCTCGTCCGCGCACGCCTTCTCCAGGCGTGCCACCTGTTCAGCGAGCAACGGCAGCGTCTGCTCGTAAGGCACCAGATCGAACCCGTTGGGCTGACCGGAGGTGACCCAGATGTCCGCGTGCCGGGCCGTGAGCCGCATCCCGCGCGGCCCGGCCGCCGCCACGGCGATCGGCATCCGGCCGCCACCCGCCCGGCCGGGATGCATGACCAAGTCCGCGCACTGGTAGTACTCGCCTGCGAAGTCCGGGACCTGCCGGCGCAGCAGCAGATCGGTCAGCTGGACGAACTCGTCGAACCGGTCGGCACGGCGTGCCTTCGACATTGTCTGTCCACTGAGGACATCCGAGCCGTAGCCGCCCGCGCCGATCCCGCAGATGGCCCGCCCCCCGGTCAGGGCGTCCAGGCTCATCATCTCCTTGGCGAAGGCGATCGGGTGCCGCAGGCCCGGGCTGGCCACGAGCGTGCCCAGCCGGATCCGCGAGGTGACCACACCGGCCGCGGTCAAGGTGGGCATGGCACCGAACCAGGGCCGGTCCCGCAGCCACCGCCAGGTCAGATGGTCGTACGTCCACGCGTGGTCGAACCCGAACTCCTCGGCCCGGCACCAGATCTCCCGTGCCTGTGGCCAGTCGTGCTCGGGCAGAATCACCACTCCGCAGCGCATGTCTTCCTCCGCCTTCAGCTCGGTTCACCGACGGGCACGAGCCCACCGAACGGCACCTGGCCCGCCACCGACCCGGCGGCGGCACACGCCGCGCCGAACGCGATGCCGGCGAAGTCGCGCTCGCACTCGAACACGTCCGGTGCGCACAATTCCCCTGGGCGCGTCTCGTCGGCACGGTCGTTCTCGTCCGGGTACAGGCCGTTCACCGCGACGTCCTGCGTCACGGCCACCAGCCGCCGGACCAGTTGCGTGACAACCTCGTCCCGCGGCACGGCCGCCCGCAGGGTCATGAAGTAGTTGTCGTACAACACGCCGAGTACGTCGAGGTCCTGCTGATGGGTCCGCCGGGCGTCGCTCAACAGCGATCCGCCGTTGGGCACCAGCTTCGCCGCGATCCCGACGTGCACCCGCTGGTAGAGGTCCACGGCACCGGCCAGCCGCAGCCCCTGCGACCCACTGATCCACGCTGACCGGCGGCCACGGAACAACGGCCGCACGGGCCGGTAGTCCGGCGCCCAGCTGCCGCTGAACGCCCGATGTTGCAGGTACATACTCGACCGGATCAGCCGGTGGTACACGTTCGGCGGGCACGAGCTGGTGTACAGCAGCATCCCGCAGTAGCCACGCACGTAGTGCGTGACCGCGTCGGCCAGCTCGGCCGGCGGGCGTTCCCCGTCCGGCACCGCTGCCAGCGCCTGTGCGATCAGCCGCCACAGCACAAAACTCACCTGATGGCCGGTGATCCACCTGAACCAGTACAACGCGTTGACCGCGTCCACGCCCCGCGCGCCGGACTGCGGGGTGACGAGCCGGCCCGCCGTGCGGATCCGCTGGCAGTCCAGCTCGTAGGAGTAGTCCGTTGCCGGATCGGTCGTGACGAGGTCGCCGTCGGCGACGTTCGTCATCGGGATGCGCAACGGCTCCAGCCCGTAGGCGAACCCGCCGAAGTCCCAGTCGCGGTGCACGGGGAAGTGCTCCAGTACCGCACCGTTGCCCGCGCTCAAGACACACCACTCGGAACGAAGGTGAACTCGAACTCCAGGCCGTTGACGTCGTAGGCGTAGAAGCTCTGGATGCCGTCGTCGTCGACGACCACCTCGGTCGGCTGGTCGGTGAACGCGAACGCGTACCGACCGGACCGGTAGCAGGCCAGCCACCGCTCACGCCAGTCGGCGAGTTCCTGCAGGCTGTCCACCGACAGGCACACGTGCTGCACGCTCGTCGCGCTCTCGCCCGGCGCCAGTGCGGACTGGCCGGGCCGCTCGAACAGATGGATCCGGATCTGGCCGAGCACGACCTCGGTCAGCCGGTGGATACCTGGCAGCCGGCTGACCGTGGTCGCCGAGAACGTGGCCAGCGACCACGTCTCCGCAGTGCCGAAGAAGTCCTGGTACCAGGCCAGGGAGTTGGCCAGGTCGTTGGTCTGGATCCCGACGTGGTGGAGTCGGGGGGCGGGCGGCCGGGGTCGGTCGGCCCACAATGTCGCCGCCACTTGTGGTTGAACCATCGTCACTCCCTGCTCGCTGGTGGGGACCGCGCGTCAGCCCTACTCGGCGCGTTCCAGGACGTAGTACTTGTGCAGCTCCTCGATCTTCTGCAGCACCGCGGGGTTCGCACTCTGCCGACCGATCTCGGTGATGGTCTGCCAGACGAAGTTCTCGCCGCCGTCCTTGCGGTAGTGCTTCTTGATCACCAGCCCGATCACCTCGCGCAGGTTGTCCAGATCGGCGATCCGGGCCAGTGCGAGGAGGTCGGCGCGCTCGGCGTCCGGCAACTGCTCGCGCGGGATGATGTGCGTGGCAGGCACGCCAGGCGGGTTGGCGATGTCGAAGTTCAGCAGCTGCGCGCCGTCCTCGACGTCCTCGAAGTCGAGCAGCAGGTGCACGCGCCGGGTGCTGGACAGCACGCCCGCGCTGTGCAGCGCGGCCGCGTCGAGGAACCAGACCTCACCTCGGCGCATCCGGTAGACCTCGTTGGCCTCGGTGAACAGGCAGTCCTCGCTGGTGGCCAACGGGATGTGCAGACGGTGGGCCGGCCGGACGGCGGTCGCGGCCTCGGACAGCTCGACGTAGTCGCGGTGCGGCACCAGCACGCTGTCGGACATGACGACCATCCGGGCGAACCTCAGCAGCTTGGTGTTGACCGACTTCTCGATCAGCTCCAGCACGTACGGCATCTGCCGCGCGTTCGGCGTCGGGCCGGAAGCCGCCGAGGTGTCGTAGTGGGCGATGACGTCGTCGCCGATCTCGCCGTTCGGCGCCCACAGCATCGCGCTCTTCCACGGCAGGCCGCAGAGGAACTCGACATAGGGCTCCGCGTAGGGCAGTTCGAGGCTGGTTTCGAGGTCCTTCAACAACCTTGGCTCGTCCAACTCCACGTTGCCAAGCAGTTGGGTACGCATGTGTCGTTCTCCCTTAGTCGAATCGGATTGCCGATGCGGTGGCCATGCTCTTGCGGAGGCTGAGCGGGCGCATGTCGGTCCACAGCTCGTTGATCCGCGCCAGGCAGTCCGCTTTCGCGGCAGGCTCGCCGATCACCTCCCAGCCCGCCGGGACCGGTTTGCCGGCCCGCCAGACCGAGTACTGCTCCTCGTGGTTGCGGACGACGAAGTAAGCGACCTCGGTGGTCACGAGACATCTCCCATCGTGCGGTGGTGCAGGATGTCGTTGAGGAACGGGCGTGGGTCGTCGTCGCTGATCAACGGCAGCCCCACGGCGTACTCGATGAACTCGCGCTCCCCAGCCTCGGTGCGCCGCGCCATCGCCAGCGCGGCGTTGTGCCGGTCGGTCTCGGTGCGGTCCTGTGACAGCTTGAACCGCCCGGTCAACTCGGTGATCTCGATCTCGAAGCCGACGATGTGGCCGATCAGCCGGTCGATGCGCGGGTCGTCGGGCCGCAGCACACTGTCGTGTTCGGACCTCGCGGCGATCGCGCACAGGCCACGGACGACGGCCGCCTGGTCGGCCAGCACGGCCACCCGGCCGCGCAGGTGCACCGTGACCGAGTTCCAGGTGGGCAGCTGGTCGGTTTCATAGTCCCACGGCGAGATGTAGGAGTTAGGGCCGTGGAACAACACCAGCGCGTTGCTGCCGTCGATCAGCTCGACGTGCGGGTTGGCGCGGTCCATGTGTCCGAACAGGACACCCCGGGAACCGCGCGACCGGTCGAGTATCAACGGCAACTGTGTGACGACCGGCTCGCCCAGTGCGCCGGTCGAGATCATCGTGGCGAACTTGAACCGGTCGACGACCTGGTACAGCTTGTCCTCGTCGATCTCGATGTGCCGCTTCGGCGGGTACTCGCCGCGCAGCGGCCGTACCCGAGCCGGTCGGCGAGGCGTGCGCGCGGCGATGTCACGCAGGATCTGCAGGGACCGGAACGGCAGCAGCGACAGCAACGTGTCGCCGAGGCCGAATCGGGCCTCGCCGTAGCCCTGCAGGTAGAGCCCGGCCCGGATCTCCTTCAGTTCGGCCCGGTGCTCACGCGACAGCACGATCTGGTCCGACTCGTCCCGGACGATCATCGGTTCCAGCTCGCCGAATATCCCCGGATTCAGCGAACGGTCGTATCCGGTCGCCAGAACCAGGCCGTCGCAGCCGATCTGGCGGGTGGTGGCGTCGAAACGGTCCACAATGGTCACATTCAGGCGGTCGCCGTTCTGGTCCACACGCGACAGCCGGGCGCTGGCGGCGAGGAACAGCCGTTGCCTGCCTTTGACCTCGTCGAGGTAGGCGGTGTCGTAGAGCTGGTCGAGCAGGTCCTCGCGGATCACACCGTAGTTGCTGGCCGACAGTTCGGCCTGCAGCTCCGCTCGTTTCTCCGGTGGGTAGCCGAAGAAGTCAGCCGAGCTGCCGGACATGAACTGCTCGTTGACGAACGGGCTGTTGTCGGTCGGCCGGGGCGCGTAACCGGGCTGCACGAAGTGGACCTTCGCGTTGACGTAGTGCGCCAGTAGATAGGCGGTGATCTCACCTGCGCTCTGGCCGCCACCGACGACGACGAAGTCGTACTCGGCGTCGCGGTCGGGGAAGGTCTCCGGCAGCCGGGGCAGGAACTCGCTGGAGTGGATCACTGCGGGTGTCTCGGGGCAGGCGACGGGTATCCGGGCCCGGCCGCCACCGGCGTACACGACGTTGCGTCCATAGTAGACCGTCCGCATGCCGGTCTGCTCGTCCCGCGTCTCCACTTCGAACAACGACAACGCCTCGGCGCCCGGCGCTGTGACCGGCCTGACCCGGGTCACCGCCGCGCCATAGCGGACCTGGCCGGCGAAGTCCTCGGCGACCCAGCGCAGGTAGTCCTGGTACTCCACCCTGGTCGGCCGGAACTCCGACAGGTTCACGAACCGCTCCAACCGGCCGCGCGCCTTGACGTACTGCAGGAAGCTGTACGGGCTGGCCGGGTTGCGCAGTGAGACAAGGTCTTTCAGGAACGAGATCTGCATCCGCGCACCGTCGATCAGCATCCCGGGGTGCCACCTGAACACCGGGTGACGCTCGATGAACAGCAGATTCTCCGCCCCGGTCTCCCGGGCACACACGGCCAGTGCCAGATTGGACGGTCCGAATCCGATCCCGATCACGTCGAGTGGATCGAACGCGCTCCGCCCGACGCCGTCGTCGGCGTGCGCGACGGTCCCGTTCGGCGGCCGCCGAGCGGCAAACCGGTCGATCGCTCCTTCTTCAACCACGACGGCTCCTCGCGAGTCTCTGGCTCAGCACAAGGCCACGACAGGCCCACCGCATGAGTGATGGTCATTGTCACAACTACCGCCCTCGCGGTGCCGTGACTGCTGCTCGGTGCGCGAGAAATGCTTGGCTCCCAACTGATTGAAGTAACCGAGGGCCGTGTGCGTCAACCAGTCAGCCGGACGGGCACGGTTCCCGGTCCTCCAGCCGCGTGGCGAACTCGTCCCACGCGGAGGCGTAACCACGGGCCAGCCGCGCCACCACGGAGGCGCAGTGCTCGGGCACGAGCTGCGCGATCTGTTCGTGTTGCGTCACACCGGTGCGTTGTCCGTGCAACCAGCGCAGCAGCGCCCGGCCGGCGTCGCTGAACCGCAGGTTGGGATCCCGCATCAGCAATCCGAGGACCTCGGCGATGTCCGTGACCGGCTGCTGCGTGTCCTTGACGGCCTTCGCCGGTGCCAGTTGCTGATCGGGCACCACGTTCTGCCCGGCCCGGAGTCGTTGCCGCACATCGCACACGGTCGACGGGGACACGCCCGCCTCCCTGGCGATAGCCCGCAACGACGCGTCCGGCCTGGCCGCCAGAAGCTGTTCCACTCGTTGCCTGCCGTTCGCGCCGTTCACCGGGCGCACCCGGCCGTCGCGGC
The DNA here is from genome assembly GCA_963771775.1 of uncultured Actinomycetota bacterium. GTDB lineage: Bacteria > Actinomycetota > Actinomycetes > Mycobacteriales > Pseudonocardiaceae > Lentzea. The sequence continues at coordinate 1,752,209 of CAVYUS010000007.1, read as the reverse complement.
CGACCCGTGCGGCCGACCGGTCAGAATGGCCGGTCGAACGCCGCCGCACCTCGGCTACCGTTCCGGCGGCGAGGCCGGTCGCCGACGCGATCATCCGATTGGACCACTGCGGGTGCGAGGCGACGATCCGCGCCGCCGCCCGCGTGCGGTCCGATTTGGACAGTGCCAGCCCGTGCGCGATGTTCATCCGTACCGACAGCACGAACGCGTCGGCGGCCGAACCGTGGTACAGCAACGCCTCGATGCGCCGCTCGCCGCGCATGGTCGCCGCGCGCACCCGGTGCTCGCCGTCCACCACCAGCATGGACGGGCTGTGCACGATGATCGGCGGCAGCGCCGCCTCCGACTCGGCCAGTACCTGGATATGCTCGTGATCCGGTCCGGCCAGCCGGGGTGAGTCGGCCAGCCGCAGGTCCTCGATCAGCAGGCTGACCGGCTGCAGGTCGTCGGGCCTGCCCCGCAGCCAGCCGTCCAGTTCCAGGCTCTGGTCGGCCACGACCGTGGCCGACCAGAGTGCCGTTGAGCCTTCGGACACGACTTCCCCCTTACCCTCCAACGATGTTCGCGGATTGGTCCGGCGTGTGCGTTCATTGTTGACAGACACTCGAAGCGATCTCCAATAACAAACCCTGGCCCGAATGAAAGCGACCGTTATCGCCGCTGAATCGCCGCTGAATAAGCCGTTCTTATCGATGGCGGGACAGTCGTTGCTGGACACTCGCAGGACCGGATGCGGTAATAGAAAACGGAAATACCGGCAAGGAGGCCCCTATGCGTTGCCATTCCCCACGAATCGCACGGCCCCGCAGGTATCTGATGTGCCCGCCCACGTATTTCGACGTGCGCTACACCATCAACCCGTGGATGGACCCGACCAAGCCGACCGACCAGAAACTGGCGATGGCGCAATGGGAACGGGTGCGGGACGTGTATCTCGACCTGGGACACACCGTCGAGCTGATCGACCCCGAGCCGGGACTGCCCGACATGGTGTTCGCCGCCAACGGCGCCACTGTCGTCGACGGCCGGGTACTGACGGCCCGGTTCCGCAACGCCGAACGGGCCGCGGAAGGCCCCGCGTACGCGGATTGGTTCCGTGCCAACGGTTTCCCGGTGCACGACGCGCACGCCGTCAACGAGGGCGAAGGCGACTACCTGGTCACCGACCGATGTGTGCTGGGCGGCAGCGGTTTCCGCACGGACCCGGCCGCACACGCCGAGGCGGAGCTGGCCCTGCGGCGGCCGGTCGTCGGGCTGACCCTCGTCGACCCGAACTACTACCACCTCGACACGGCGCTGGCAGTGCTGGACGGCACCGAGATCATGTACTACCCCGGCGCGTTCACGCCGGTCAGCCAGATCGCGCTGCGGGTCCTGTTCCCGGACGCCATCATCGCCACCGCGCAGGACGCGGCCGTCTTCGGCCTGAACGCGACGTCCGACGGCAGGCACGTGGTCCTGCCGCACAACGCGACCGGACTGATCGCGCGACTGCGCGAACGCGGCTTCGACCCCATCGGCGTGGACGTGTCCGAGCTGCTCAAGGCCGGAGGCGCGGTCAAGTGCTGCACGCTGGAGCTGCGACCGGTCAGGCACTGACCCGGACCCGCGTGACGTCGGCCCGGGTGCCGCTGACGGCGGCCCGGCCGGCGGCACTGCCCGCCAGCTCCAGGTACACCCGCAGCGCCGGGTTGATGTTGTCCTGCCGCCACACCACGCCCAGCGGCACGGTGACCGAGTCGGCGAACGACCGGATGGTCACCCCCGGCACGTTCAGGATCGCCGCGGACGACTCGGTGAGCAGACCGACCCCGGCGTGCTCGGCCACGGCGGCGAGCATGTGCGGCTCGTCCGGCTCGACCCTGGTGATCTTCGGCTGCTCGTCGGGCCCGTACACCGCGTCCAGCACGGACTTCCACAGCCCGCCGGACCGGTTGGAGAAGAACACCAGCGGTTCACCGGTCAGCTCGGTGTGCGGGACTGCGGGCTGCCGGGCCAGCCGGTGGCCCGCGGGCACGGCGAGCACCACCGGCTCCCACGCCAGCACCGAGTCGGCCAGCTCGTCGGTCAGGTCCAGCGGCGGGTAGACGAACCCCAGGTCGACCTCGCGTGAGCGGACGCGTTCCACGTTCAGGCTGGTCGAGCCGCTCAGCGTGTGCAGGCTGATCTCCGGGTGCACCCGGCGGAACTGGTTGGTGAGCACGGAGGGCAGTCCCACCCCGGCCGATCTGGAGTGGCTCAGTCGCAGCACGCCACGCTGCGCGGTGGCGAGGTGCCCGGCCAGCCGGTCGAGTTCCTCGGCCTGGGCGAGCAGCTGCCGCACCGTGGGCAGCAGGGTCTGGCCCGCCTTGGTGAGGGTGACCTCCTGGCGATGGCGTTCGAACAGCCGGACACCTATCTTGCGCTCGAGCGCCTTGATGCCCTGGGACAGTCCCGGCTGGGTGATGTAGAGACGCCTGGCCGCCCGCCCGAAGTGCAGTTCGTCGGCCATGGTTGCGAAGTACCGCAAGCTTCTTAGCTCCATGGTGCGGTCCCCCAGTGAGTGGAGTCGCGAGCCGTTCGCTCGGATCTGTTCGAGGATGCCGAGCGCGTCAGTACCGGACAGCGGGATTCCGCCCCCATCTTGTCGGCCGTTGTTCGGCGAACCGCGCACGAGGCACCCGGCCTGTCCCCCATGCCGCACCCCTGACGCGCCATTACGCCATTCGTACGACACAAACTGGGGGTCAAACCCCTACCTGCGTCATTGCCTGATCACCCAGCCTGAATGACGTGAACGGTCAACGCCCCGGACAACCGGGTACCGCGCCCTGGTGGGCCCTCGGCCTCAACCTGGTCGAACGCCTCACCGCCGCACCGGTCGCGCAGGGCGGCCAGGGCGACGCCCACGGCCGCCTCGACGAGTGGCGGACGGTCTTCGACCAGCACGACCCCACCGGCTTCGAACGGCGGCTGGCGCAGTCGGGCCTGGACGAGTCCGGGCTGCTCGCGTTGCTCACCGAGACCCCCGATGCGCTCGCGGACCGTGCGACCGCCCCGGCGTGGGCCCGGTTCGTGGACACCGCGCTCGCGGCTGAACCGGTGGCCGCCGACCGGCACGAGATCGACCCGCAAGACTCCGGGCTGAGCGACTGGGAAGTGGACTTCGCCCACGTCCTGGCCCCGTTGGTCGCTGAGGTCGATCGGCAGCTGCGGGCCGCGGCGGGCGCCGACCTGGAGTGCGCGGTCACCGGCATGATCAGGCAGCTGCGCCGGACGCTGGCCCGCTTGGCCGCGCGCACCTTCGTGCTGGAGCTGAACCTCGCGCGGATCTCCGGCACCTTGAACGGCCGCACCCCGCAAGACCGGTTCACCGTGTTCGTTCGGCGGCTGGCCGACCGGTCGAACCTGCGTGCCCTGTTCACGGAGTACCCGGTGCTCGGCCGGCTGGTCGGCGAGACGTGCCGGCAGTCCACCGAGGCCGGCGTCGAACTGATGACTCGGCTGCGTTCCGACCGCACGCGGATCGTCGGCACCATCTTCGCCGGCGTTGATCCCGGCCCTCTGGTCGCCGTCGAGCCCACTGGCGGCGACCTGCACGAACGCGGGCGCTTTGTCGCACTGCTTCGGTTCGACAGTGGCCGTACCGTGGTCTACAAGCCGCGGCCGCTCGACATGCACCATCACTTCGGCGAGTTGGTGGCGTGGTACGACGGCAAGCTGGACGGGATCGGTCTGCGCACGGTTCAGGCCGTCCGCGGTGACCGATACGGCTGGCTGGAGTTCGTGGAGCCCGAGTCGTGCGGGGCCGCCGCGGAAGTCGCCGTGTTCTACCGCCGGCTCGGCGCGTTGCTCGCGTTGCTGTACGCCGTCGACGGCGTCGACATGCACTACGAGAACCTGATCGCGGCAGGCGACCAGCCGGTGCTGGTGGACGTGGAGACGTTGCTGCATCCGGTGCTGGCCCGGCCGGTCACCGCCGGGCAGGACCCAGCGGCCGCTCTGGTCGCCCATTCCGTTCTGCGTGTCGGCCTGCTGCCCGCCTCGGTCATCGGTGACCTCGGCTCGGCCGACATCTCCGGCCTGGGCGGCGACGGCACCCTGGGCGAAGGCTCTTACCCGTCCGAGGGCGTCGGCTGGGACGGCACCCGGACCGACACGATGCGCCTGCGCCGCCGGCCGGTCAAGTTCGTCAGCGCGTCGAACCGGCCACGGCTCAACGGCGTGGACGCCGACCCTGCGGCGTACCAATCCGACCTGCTGCACGGGTTCCGTACCGGCTACCGCGCCCTGATGTCCGCAAAGGACGAACTGGTGGCCCGGCTGGCCCGGTTCGGCGCCGACGCGATGCGGGTGCTCGTCCGCCCGACCCGGCTGTACGCCAACGTACTCGACGAGTCCGCCCACCCGGATGTCCTGCGCGACGCGCTGGACCGGGACAAGGTCTTCGACCTGCTGTGGGTCGACTCCCTGCCGGACCGGTTGCGCGCCAGGCTGATCGCACACGAGATCGCCGACCTCTGGGCAGGCGACATCCCGACGTTCAGCGGCCGCCCGGATTCCCGCGACCTGTGGACCTCCGCCGGGCGGCGGATCCCTGACGCGCTGGACCGCACCGGGCTGCACGCCGCCGAGGCGAAGATCGACGCGTTGAGCCCAGCGGATCAGCAACGGCAGGAATGGCTGATCGCAGCGTCCTTCGCCGCCTACGGCAAACCGGCCACGCACACCGCGGCATCATTGGCCGCGGGCCCGATCCGGGCACGCGAAGCGGACCAGGCCGACCCGGAGATCTTCCTCGCGGCGGCCAAGCGGATCGGCGACGACCTCGTCGCGTCGGCCGTGCCCGGCCACGGCCGGGTGAACTGGCTGGGCATGGAGATCGTCGAGGACCACCACTGGGTGATCATGCCGGCAGGCGCCGGGCTCGCCGACGGATACAGCGGCATCGCTCTATTCCTGGCCCAGTTGGCGGGCCGGACCGGCGACGAGCGCTACCGGGACGTTGCGCGGCGCGCGATCGATCCGGTCGCGGACCTGATCGAGGTCTTCGCGGCCCAGCCCGATCTGGCCGATGAGGTCGGTGTCGGCGGATACCACGGACTCGGCGGCATCGCCTACGCCCTCAGCGGGCTGTCCGACCTGCTCGACGATCCCGACCTGCTCGTGGCCACCGCGCGGACGATCGATGTGATGGCCGCTATGAACGAAGGTCTTGACCAATCGGTCGCGACCGGCCGGGCAGGTGGCTTGGCCGCCGTTCTCGCGGTCTGGCAACGAACCGGCCTGACGAGCGCACGCGACCTCGCGTATCGGTACGCGGACTCGCTGCTCTCGGACTGGCGTACGGCACATGCCCACACCTACGCCGGAAATTCCACTGTAGACCGTTCAGGGGACCGCTCGGGTTTCGCCCGAGGACTGGCCGGGGTCGGCTGGGCCCTGTCGCGGTTCACCACCGTCCTCGGCGGCGAGCACTACCGCAACGCGGGACACGCCGCGATCGTGCGCGATCTCGGTTCGCTACCGGCCAAGGACGCCGGCTGGTGCACCGGGCTGGCCGGCGTCGCGACGGCCAGCGCCGCCGCCTACAAGCACCGGACCGGCACAGATCTCGACCTGCTCGTGCGGGCGATCGCGCACCACGGCCCCATCGGCGACATGAGCCTCTGCCACGGTGAACTCGGTGTGCTGGAAGCACTTGGCGTGATGGAGACGGTCCGGGACGAAGCCTCCGCCGAGAAGCACCGCCGTACCGCGTCGTTCGCCGCATCACTGCAGGAGAACGGACCCGTGTGCGGCACGCCCGCCGCCGTACCCACCCCCGGAATGCTGACCGGCCTCGCCGGCATCGGACACGGCCTGCTCCGGCTGGCCTGTCCCACCCGGATTCCCTCGGTCCTGCGACTCGACACGCAGACCACAGCGAGCATCACAACCGCCACAACCTCAACCACCACAACCATGTGAAGGAACCCGAACATGACGAACGCGCCCCTGCACGACGCCACCACCCACTCGACCGACGAGCAGACCCACGCGGCGGTGGGCGAGATCCGGATCTCCGCGGCCCGGCGGATCGGCGCCCGCGCCGGTGCGCTCGCCGGATTGACGCTGGGCATGGGCATGATCGCGGCCGCGTCGGTGCTCGACCACACCACGCCGAGCGTCGCGGGCTGACCAAACGCGCACCACGCAACAAAGTAGCAAGGTAGATAGTTGGAATCTGACCTGCTAACGTCGGATCAGGGGAGCGATCAGCAAAAGGGGGACTATGCAGCTGCGCGCCTCCACGCAGATCGGGAGGCGATTCGAGCTCCGCGAGGTAGAGCGGATCTTACGCAACGCGCAGACAGGCGCAGGCCGGGCGTTGTTCATCCTCGGTGAAGCGGGCATCGGCAAGTCCCGGCTGCTCGCGGAGGCGAAGACCATCGCCGAGCAGCTCGATGTTCGGGTGATGCGCGGGCGCAGCAGCTCGATCGGGCCGAAAGCCCCCTACCGCCCCCTCATCGAGGCGCTGACCTCGTTGTTCCGGTCCGGGGACCCGCCGGACGGCAGTCGTCTGGGGCCTTACCGAACCGTCCTCGGCCGCATCGTGCCGGACTGGCACGCGGACTTGTCCGTCGTCGACAACACCTCACCGGCGGTCCTCGCCGAGGCGGTGCTGCGCTTGCTCTGCCTGATCGGCGCCGACGGCGGATGCGTGCTGATGCTGGAGGATCTGCACGCATCCGACCCGGAAACACTGGCAGTGCTCGACTACCTGATTGACAACGTCGAGTACCAGCCGATCGCGATCGTCGCGACCAGCCGCTACCAGGATGCGCCCGCACTGGACATGGCGCGGGCCGCGGCACAGCGCAAAACCTGCGAGATCGTCGAAATGAGCCCGCTGGATCACACGACCACCCGCGAGTTCATAGCGTCCTTTTTGGACACTACGGCCGCCGGTGTGCCGGTCGAGGTCGCCGACCGGCTGTTCGCGGTCAGTGGCGGAGTGCCGTTGCTCGTGGAGGAACTGCTGCGGCCGATGCTGGAGGACGGCACGCTCGTCAACGCCGAGGGCCGCTGGCGGGTGGCGAACGAGCTGCGCACGGCGATCCCGACGACGCTGATGCGCACCCTGACCGACCGGGTCAACCAGCTCGGCCCGGACATGCGTGCCCTGGTATCGGTCGCCGCACTGCTGGGCGAGAGATTTCCGCTCGACGTCCTGCAGCACGCGATCGACCTGGACTACGCCCAGCTGGTCACCCGGCTGTACGCGTTGACCGAAGCTCAGCTCATCATCGCCGACGACAGGGGACCGGACTGGTACACCTTCCGGCATCCGCTGATCATCGACGCGGTGCTGGGGCTGATCGGCCCGGACGAACGCGCGGACCTCGCACGCCGGGCGGCACAGGGCATCGAACAGGTGTATCCCGACTTCGACGGCGAGTGGTGCGAGCTTGTCGCATCGCTGCGGGTGGAGTCCGGCGACCACATCGGTGCCGCCCAGCTGCTGCTGGTGGCCGGCGGGCGCGCGCGTGCCGCAGGCGCGCCGGGGTCCGCGGCCACGTTGCTGCAACAGGCCTTGGAACTGCTCGCCGGTTCGGACGCGGCCGGCCTGCGGATCGAGATCCTCAGCGCGCTCATACCCGCGCTCGGCGAGCAGGGTGACTTCGACCGCGCGTTCCAGCTTTATCCCGTGCTGTCCGCGTTGCCCGACGAACCGGCGGCACGGCCGCGGCAGGTCGCACTGCACACCGAGATGGCAACGGTCGCATTGCACGCCGGCCGGTGGGAACTGGGTGTCGACCAGGTCGACCGGGCCAGGGCGCTGCTCAGCACCGACGCCACCGACGAGGAGACCGCGGCCATCAACGTGATCGCCGCGAAGCTGATGATCCACGCGCCCAGCCCGAACAGCGCGGGCCTGGCCGAGGAGTTGGTCCGCAAGGCCGCTCCGGCCGCGGAACGGGCGGGCCTGATCCCGGTCGCATGCCAGGCGTGGGAACAACTCGGTGTGCTGACCAGGGAACGTGATCCCGACGAAGCGACCAAATGCTTCGAGCACGCGCTGCGGCTGGCCGAGCGACACCAGATGCCGATCGAGCGGATCTCGGCGCTGATCCGCTTGGGCGGCAACGAATGGCTCTTCACCGGCGACACCGCCACACTGGAGCTGGCCAGCCAGGAAGCCAGCCGGCTCGGCGACGTGATCGTGGGCTACAACGCCGACGCCGCGCTCGCCCTGCAACTGGTGCTCACCGGCCAGTTCGAGACCGCACGGGAGCGGCTCGACCAGTGCTGGTCGGACGTGTCCCGGCTGAAGCTGAAACCGTTGGCCTGCTACGTACTCATGGCGAAGGCGACGCTGGCCGCGCACCAGGCGGACCGGCGCGGGATGAAACACGAACTGGCGATGTTCAACAAGTGGGGCGGTGATCAGTCCCACGAGGCGTCCTTGGTCTACGGCTTGGCCCGCGCCTTCTGCGCGCTGCTGGAGGACAACGTCCCCGTGGCGCGGCGTGAGCTGGCCATGGCCGTGGCGATCCGGCGTAAGCAGTCCGCGACGTTCCATCTCGTCGGCGACAACGGCCTGCAACTGCTGTTACGCGCACTGGCCAACGAACTGAGCTGGGCGACGTACCGCGAGGTCGAGTCGGCCGCGGCCACCAGGATGCGGTGGAACCGCCTGTTCGCTCTGTTCGCCGAGGCTGTGCTGCTCGGCAGGGACGGCCGGACAACGCAGGCCGCCGCGGCGATGGCCGCGGCGGCCGAAACAGGCGAGATCTACCCCGTGGCCTGGCATCTCGGGCTGCGACTGGTCGCCCCCGCGGCGCACGCGGACGGCTGGGGTGACCCGATCGCGTGGCTGCGGGAAGCGGAAGGCTACTTCCACGGCATCTCGGCCAACCCGTTGTCCAGCGCCTGCCGTGCCCTGTTACGCCAGTTCGGCGCGCCCGTGCAGCCACATCGCCGCGACTCCGACCGGGTCCCGGCCGAGCTGCGCAAACTGGGTGTGACAGTCCGCGAGCACGAGGTCTTCAAGCTGCTCGCCCGTAGGCTGAGCAACAAGGAGCTCGCCGACGAGCTGCACATCTCTCCCCGCACGGTGGAGAAGCACGTCGCCAACCTGATCGCCAAGACCGACCAGCCCAACCGCAACGCGCTCAACCGCCTGGCGGAGAACATGGTCGACCGCGGCGACTGACAACCCTTGGCCACTGGTCAGATATCGGTGAAGGTGATCCGCTCGGCGACGATGTCGCGGATCGTCTCCGCCAGGGTGGCCGCGTTCTCCTTGGACACCACCGTGAAGTGGTTCCCGTCGACCTGGTGCGGGACGACGGCACGCACGCGGGCGGTCCAGCCGTGGTCCGGCGCCCAGTAGAGGTCCGGAAACCCGGCTTCCAGCTCGGGGACCCGGTCGGCCGCGTACAGCAGGTCGACCTCGCCGTCGAACCATTCGGGCGAATAGCCCAGAAAGGCGTCCCGATTCCGGTCGAGGACGTCCCGCAAGCGGTCCATCTCGGCACTGACGTGCTCTTCCGCAGTGAGTCCCTCCTGGGCGAGCACGTCCAGGTCCATGATCGCCGTCCGGATCCGCGCCTGCGTGGACACGGCCGGGACGACCGTCGGCGGAACCCAGGTGTCCAGCATCAGCAGCCCGGTCACTGCCACCCCCCGCGGCCGCCATTGCCGGGCCATCTCAAGGGCGACACAGCCGCCCATCGACCAGCCGACGAGGATGAGCGGGCTCAGGCCGCGAACCCCGTCGACCGCCTCGACGTAGCGCGCGGCCAGGTTCTCGATCGTGTCGGCCGCGCGGTTCGCCTCGGTGTCCGGAGCCTGCAGAGCGAAGACCGAGAAGTCGTCGCCGAGCCGCCCCGCGACGTCGACGAACGGCAGTGCCGAGCCGCTCGCGGCGTGGATCAGGACGATCAGTGGCTTGCCCGGGTTCGGTGCGAGCGGTACCAGGCTGGCCTCCGGGGCTTCGAGCGATGTGCCCAGCCGGTCGGCCAGCTCCCTGACCGACGGCGCGGCGAACACGTCGGCGACCCGCAACCGGACACGCAGCTTCTCCGAGCAGAGGCTGATCAGTTTGAAGATGAGCAGGGAATGCCCGCCGAGCGTGAAGAAGCTGTCCGTGACGCTCAGCTCGGCCAGCCCGAGGACTTGCCGGAACACATCGGCGAGCCTGGTCTCCAGCTCGCCTGCCGGCGGGACGATCTCCCGTTCGACATCCGCCCGCCGGTGCGCCAGCAGCGCGGTGTGGTCGGTCTTGCCGTTGATGCTCACCGGAATGTGGCTCACCGGGTGGATGGAGGCGGGGACCATGTGCCGGGGAAGCATGCGGGCGGCGTGCGACGACAGCCGGCTCGCGACGAACTCGGTGCCATCGCACGGTACGACGAACGCGACGATGCTCTTGCCACGAGCATCCTCGGCCACGAGCACGACACACTCGGCGACGCTCTCGTGCTCGTGCAGCACGCTCTCGACCTCGCTGAGCTCGATGCGCATCCCGGCCACCTTGACCTGGCGGCCCTTGCGCCCCAGGTGCTCGAGCACGCCATCGTCTCGGTAGCGGCAGATATCCCCGCTGCGGTACATCCGGGCGCCCGGCGGCCCGAACGGATCCGGCAGGAACGCCGCGGCCGTCAGGTCAGGGCGCTGGAAGTAGCCGTCGGCAAGCCCTACCTCGGCGGCGATGAACGCCTCGGCGGGTGTCCCGATCGGCACCACCTCCAGGTCCTCGTCCAGGAGGTAGACCCGGAAGTTGCGGAGCGGCCTGCCAAGCGGGACGGCCGCCCCCGGATCCGGCGGGAGGATCATGTCGGTCGCGCACCCGGTCTCGGTCGGGCCGTAGCCGTTGACCAGCTGCGCGTCGAGCCGGGCGTGCAGAGCGTCCCGCATCCGCGGCGTGATCGGCTCACCCGCGGACAGCACCCAGCGCAGCGACCGGCAGCTGCCCGCGGGCAGGTCGTCCAGGAAGACCTGCAGCATCGTCGGGATGAGGTGGACCATCGTCACCCCGTGCCGCTCGATCAACTCGACGATATGAGACGGATCCCGGTGGCCGCCGGGCCGGCAGACGACCACCCTGGCGCCGGAGAACAGCGGCCAGAAGATCTCCCAGATCGACACGTCGAACCCGTACGACGTCTTGAAGATGGTCGCGTCCCCTGGCTCGTACGGGTAGGAGCCCTGCATGGCGAACATGTTCGTGATGGCCGCATCCGCCGGATAGGCGACCGCCTTGGGCCGCCCCGTCGAACCCGACGTGTACAGCAGGTAGGCCAAGTGCCCGCCCGAGCCCTCGCAGGCGACGTTCGCCGCCGGGCGCCCCGACCACAGGTGCTCTTCTTCGTCGAGGGACACCACCGGCCACGAGCCGGCCGGCACCCGTGACTTCCAGCGGCTGTCGCTGAGTACCAGCAACGGATCGACGTCGCCGAGCATGAACGCGAGCCGGTCGTCGGGCAGCTCCGGATCCAACGGGAGGTACGCCGCACCGGCCTTGGCGACCGCGAGCATCGCCACGATCATCTCGATGCTCCGCTCGAAGCACAGGGCGACGAACGTTCCCCGGCCCGCCCCGGCGTCACGCAGGAAGGACGCGAGCCGGTTGGCGCGCTCGTTGAGGTCCGTGTAGGTCACCGACTCCTCGCCGCTGACCAGCGCGACCGCGTCCGGTGTCCGCTCGGCCTGTTCCTCCACCGGTTCGGCCATGGTCCGGTAGGGATGGGCCGGGCGCTCGTAGGGGTTCAGCCCGGCCAAGATGCGCACGCGTTCCGCCGCGCAGATCAGCCGGTGCTCACCGAGCGGCCGTTCGGGCTCGGCGGAGACGCTCGTCAGCAGCCGCAGGTACATCCCGACGAGCCGGGTGATCGTGTCCGCGTCGAACAGGTCGGTGGAGTACTCGATGGCTCCGTCGACCCCGTCCGGTGTGTCGTTGAGCGAGACGGCCAGGTCCCACTTCGCCCGGTCGGAGCCCAGCAGCGCGACCCGCCCGATCTGTGCTCCGGCCGGCCGGATCGGTTCGATGGACTGCAGCCCGAAATAGGTCTGGAACACCGGGTGGATGCCGAGTTCGCGGGGGATGCCCAGGTTCGCGACGATCTGCTCGAACGGGATGGACTGGTGGTCCTGTGCGTCGACCATGGTCGCGTGCACGCGCCGGACCGCGTCGCGGAAGGACGTGGCGCCGGCCAGGTCGCTGCGCAGCGGCACGACCTTGACGAAGCACCCGAAGAGGTTCTCGGTGACCGGGTGGTCCCGCCCGGCGAGGGCGGTGCCGACGATCAGGTCCGGCTGTCCGGTCATCCGCAGCAGGAGCACTTTGAACGCGGCCAGCAATGTGACGAACATGGTGGTGCCCTCGGCGTCGGCCAGCCGCTTCAACCGGTCCGACACCTCGCGCGGCACGATGAGCGGCGCCGCGTTCCCGTGCCGGGTCGGGACCGTCGGCCGAGGCCGGTCCGCCGGGAGATCGACGACCGGCAGCTCGCCACCGAGCTTGCCCGACCAGTAGTCCATTTCCTTCGCGATCCGGCGCTTGTCGACCTGGTCGTGCTGCCAGGCAACGTAATCGATGAACCGCGTGGTGCGCCTGGAATTCAGGGTGCCGCCGGACAGCAGTGTGGCGAGCTCTTCGAGAAACAGGCCCGCAGACAAGCCGTCGATGATGATGTGGTGAGCGACGAGCACGATCAGCGCCCTGCCCTCGGGCAGCCTGATCGCCAAGACGCGGAACAGCGGCGGCTCGTCGGGCCGTAGCAACCGGCACACGCTCGCGTTGCCGATCTCCTCGGCCCGCAGCGCGGCTTCGGCCGGGCCGAGGGCGCGCAGGTCGTGCCAGACGACCGGAGGATCGAAGGCGCCACTGTCCTCTTGGACGGGCTGCCCGTTGTCTTCGAAGAACCGCAAGCGGAGCGCGTCGTGCCGCTCGATCAGCAGGCGCAGCGCGGTGTCCAGGCGTTCTTCGCTCGGCGACACGTCAAGGCTGAGTGTCTCGGCGGCGTTGTACTCGGAGCTGTCGGGGAACATATTGGTGGAGAACCAGATCCTGGCCTGCGCGGGAGTGAGCGGGACACGCGCTCCGTCCGGCACCGTGGTGATCTCTTCGCCGGGCGCGGAGCGCATCGTCCGGCCGAGCATCCTCGCCATCAGACGCTCCTGCGTGGCTCCCAACTGGCTCATGTGGACGGTCACCCTTCCGGCTTTGGACAAATCCGATGGCATACCGCCAAACTTGGCGACCTCGCCGAGTGTCGACGCGGTGCGGCCGGCACGCAACGTCCGATCCGAACAGCTCGATGTCCGACCGGCCGATCTGCGCAGTCGAACACCGGCGGTCAGCCATCACGGCAGAAACGAGCGGTGCGATGAACAGCGTGGAACGTCCCTTGTCCCCCCGCGAAACGACCGCCATGACGAATGCGAGCCCGGTCGTCGCAGGATGGACCTATCGCGGAGTGGTCGATCGCGGCCTGCTTGACCAGGCCGCGGACGCGCTCGCGGCGGAGTATCCGGCGTTGCGCGCCCGTGTGGTGCGGCATCGTGCCGGCTGGTCGATCCTGGCCGACCAGACCCGGGCGGCGATCGGGATACCCGACGCGAGCTCCGATCCGTTGCGGGCCGAGCTCAACCGGCCCTGGGCACCCGAGCATTGCCTGGCCCGGCTGGTGCTGGCCGAGCACGACGGGCACGGCACGCTGATGATCGCGGTCGACCACGCGTTCTCCGACGGCCGGTCTGTGGTCAACCTGCTGGCCAAGCTATGGGGCCACTACAGCGCACTGGTTCACGGTGAGCCACTGGCACCGGTGTGCGGGAAGGGTTTCGGACCACCTGTCGAGCATCTCCTCGCCGGCAGGTTCACCGAAGCGGAGATCGAGTCGTCCGTCGCGGTGGCACGCGAGATCGCCGATCAACTCTCCCAACTCCCGGGCAGCGCCCTGCCGACCCATGCCATCGCCGGACACGACACCGGTTCCACGCCCGCCTGCGTGCTCGGCGTCCGGCTCGATGAGCGCGAGACCCGTGCGGTCATCGCCGCGGCGAGCACCCACCGGATCTCGGTGCACGCCCTGCTCACCGGAATCCTGCTGGCCGCCGTCCGGTCGCTGCTGCCGGACACCGCCGATCCGGCTCTGCTGCTCGCGCAGCACGCCGTCGACCTGCGGACGCGGATGGAGCCGCCGGTCCAGGCCGGTGTGCTCGCCGACTACACGTCAGGAGCGGCGAACCTGCTGCCGGTGCAGAGCGAGGCCGATCCGGCGGCGCTCGGCCAGATGGTGGCGACGCAACTGAACGCCGCGCTTGGCTCGGCCGACCTGTGCCTGCAACCATTGGTCAACGGCCGAATGACTGCCGCGTCCGCACTGCCAGCGACGTTCATGCTGTCGAATCTGGGAGCCGTCGAGACGCCACGAGTACCTGACGGCATCGAACTGACCGGTCTGCGTTTCCTCACCAGCCAGTCCCTGGACGCCACGCCTTACCTTTTCGCGGCCACAGCATGCGGGCGGCTCAGCGTCGACCTCGTCTACCGCCAAACCCGGCACGACGGCAAGCAGATGGCCGCGCTACGCAACGAGATCACCGCAGCCCTGCGACGCATCGCGCGGCAGCACCGATCCCCCGCTCAGAGTCGGCTTTGTGAACCGGCGGTCAAGTAGTTGATCTTCATTGCCGATGGACGACGCCTACCCCGGACAAGACCGACCGCGACGGCTGGTCTTCGGCCTGCCGAGGGCACGGAAGGTCCGAAAAGTGCCCTCCTGCATCCGTGAAGGACGATCTGGCCGCGCACCTTGCAGGCAAAACACCCGGCAACTGTCGCACTCCCATGGGAGCAACTGGACGGCGTTTCGGCTTCCGTCCCGTTGATCGTCACCAGCAACGGCCGGGTGTGGCACCGGAACAGCTTCGGCAACACGACATGGAGGCCCGCGCGGAGTGCCAAAGACACCGCTGAGGGGCGGCGACCTGGCGAAATCTACAGATCTTCCGGAATCGTGAGGTGCTCGGCAAACCAGGACAGCATCGGCTGCAGGTCGGCAGCGGTGTCCAGCACCCAGTCAAGGGCTTTGGCGGTCACCAGCCAGTCGTCCCGATCGAGGGTCCGGCCGGCGGCCACGGACCGGTGCCGGAGCAGTTCGGCACGTTCATGGCGGGCCGAGTATCCGCGCGGGGTCACCTTCATCACGTCCCCGCTGATCTCGTAACCCTTGTGACGCAACGTATCGATCGCGTCGGCCAGCGCCGGGCCACTACCGCCGTCGGCCACCGCGGCCCGATACAGCTCGACCTGTCCCACGTCCGGGTAGTGCCACGCGCCTTTCACGTACAGGCCGTCGAGGTCGAACCGCAGCCCGATCTCCACCTTGCGGGCCAGCCTGATCGTCGCCGTCTGGTGCTGCCACCACCACGTGTGCTTGCCGTAACTCCAGACCGAGTAGTCGTCATATGCCGGATTCGCATCGGCGACATCATTGATCAGCGCGATCATCGGTTTACGCACCAAGCGTTCCCGATCCTTGCGATGTTCCTTACGGACCAGGTCCGACGGCTCACCGTCCAGCCGCAAGAGAACGTCGAGCGCCTGGTCAGGCCATCCGCTGAACTGCCGAATCATGCGCCGATCCTAACCCGCCGCTTTCGTGCTGATTCGACGTGACGGGCGTCAATTACGGAGAAAGGTGCTCTTAACTGCACGGACATGACTTGTCGAGGGTCATTTCCGTACCAGCTCAGGAGCACCTTTCTGGCGAGCAAGGCTACCTGCGCGGTCAGGAACGGCCAGAGCAGGAACACCGAGTCCACTTCGGACAGTGCTTGACGAAGGGTTTCGGGCGCGGTGAGATCGCCGGAGACGACCTCGGCAAGGGGGAGGTCAAGCGGCAGTGGCGCCAACGTCGCCGCCGTCCGCGCGGGCCACCCCGGACGGTCGATCGTTGAGTTTCATCACTAACACTCGGCGACCGGCACCGGCTTTCGGCTAACGTGGGGTCAGCCAGCCGGGCCTGCGCTTCTACAACCACAGGATGATTCACGAGCGCCTGAAGGATGACGTGCCACGGACCGGAAT
This sequence comes from uncultured Actinomycetota bacterium, assembly GCA_963771775.1. GTDB lineage: Bacteria > Actinomycetota > Actinomycetes > Mycobacteriales > Pseudonocardiaceae > Lentzea. Next base: position 1,736,146 of record CAVYUS010000007.1, on the reverse strand, counting down.
TGGCCAGAGTAGAACCGTGCATCCCTATCTGCGTAAGGCCAACTGGCTGTGACCATTCCTCCCAGAGTGCTGGTGAGCAGGCGCTGGCTCGTGCTGGCGATCTTGTGCGCCAGTCTGCTGCTGGTGTCCGTGGACGCGACCGTGCTGCACATGGCCTTGCCCGCGTTGGCGGAGGACCTGCGGCCCACCGCCACCAGTCAACTGTGGATCATCGCGGTCTATTCGCTGGTCGCGGCGCCTCTGCTGCTCGCCTTCGGCACGTTGGGCGATCGTTACGGCCGGCGCCGGATTCTGGTGCTCGGATACGTCGTGTTCGGGCTGGCCTCGCTCGCCTGTGCGTGGGCACCCAACGTTGCGGTGCTGATCGCTGCACGGGCTGTGCTCGGCGTCGGCGGCGCGATGATCATGCCGGCCACGCTGTCGCTGTTGCGCCAGGCGTTTCCCGACCGGGCCGAACGCCAGACGGCCATCGGCATCTGGAGTGGAGTGGCCGGTTCGGGGGCGGTGCTCGGGCCGTTGCTCGGTGGCTTCCTGGTGGAGACGTTCTCCTGGCACGCCGCGTTCCTGATCAACGTGCCGGTGATGGTCGTGGCGATTCCGTTGACCTACTGGCTGATCCCGGAGTCCGCGGACCCGCCGGACGGGCCGTGGGACGGGCTCAGCGCGGCGTTGGCCGGGCTGGGCGTCATCGGGGTTGCCTTCGCGGTCAAGCAGACCTCGCACGGCGGGATGATGTACGTGCTCGGCCCGGTTGCCGGGCTGCTCGGGTGCCTGTTGCTCGTGGCATTCGTCCGGCGGCAACGAAAATTGCCTGTTCCGCTGCTCGACGTGACGCTGTTCCGCGACCGCGCGTTCAGCGTCGCGGTCAGCAGCGTTCTGCTGGTCATGACCTCGTTGGTCGGCCTGGGCCTGCTGTTCGCCCAGTACCTCCAGCTCGTGCTCGCGCTGCAGCCCATGCCCGCCGCGTTGCGACTGATGTTCGTCATGGCCTCGGCGGTCATCGGCAGCATCGTCGCCGGGCCGTTGTTGCAGCGGTTCGGGAATCGCCGGATGACGGTCGCCGGGTTCGCTGTCAGTGCGGTGGCCCTGGCGGCCGCCGCCGTAGGTCTGACGGTGACCGAGAATCTGTGGCTGCTCGGGCCGGTGCTGGCGGCGACCGGGTTCGGTGTCTCGATCTCGCTCACCGCCGCCTCCGACGCCTTGCTCGCCGCCGCACCGGCCGAGCAGGCGGGCGCGGCGGCCGCTGTGGAGGAGACCGCCTACGAGCTCGGCGCCGGGCTCGGTGTCACGGTTCTGGGCAGCGTCGCCACCCTGATCTACTCGGCCAGTCTTCCCGACGCGGCGGCACAGGCGCGCGACGGCCTTACCGAGGCGACAGCCGCTGCCGCCGGACTACCGCCCGAAGCGGGCTCTCAGCTGCTCGAACTGGCCCGTGCCGCGTTCGTGACCGGCCTGCGAGCCGCGATGGTGGCCGGTGTCGTCCTGTTCGTCCTCGCCACGATCGCCGCGGCACGTGCGCTGCCCAAAACGAAGGAATCACACCACGATGACCGAGCTTGATCTCAAGACCAGCACGACACATCCGGCACAGCCGGATGTCCGCGGCGGCTGGCGCACACCCGACCGCCTGTACCGGCTGATCAGCAGCCCGGTCCTGCGCATGATCCTCGGGTGGGACCTGCCCCGCCACGACCTGCGCGTGATCAACCGCCGCCCCGGCACGGTCTGCCTGGAAGTCGGTAGCGGAGGCGGCTTCTACACCACCGCACTCAAAACCCACCTGGGCAGCGGGACCACTCTGATCGCCCTCGACCCGTCACCGTCGGCCATGCGATCACTGCAGCACCAGCTGGACGGCGTGCCCGGTGCGCGAACGTCCTATGTGGCCGGTGACGGTTGCAAGCTTCCGTTGGCCGACGGCCAGGCCGACACCCTGTTCTACGGTTACAGCCTCGAGGAGATGCCCGACCCGCTGGCGGCCATTCGCGAGGCACACCGGGTACTTCGACCGGGCGGAGAACTCGTCCTGTTCCTCTGGCGCCCCGTGTTCACCCGGCATCGCCGCCGCCCGGTCGTCGCGCTGCTGGACGAGCTCTTCGAACGCCGTCGCGCCTCGGCCGGCCCGCAGAACATCCGCCTGATCTACCGAAAGCTCGCTGAGTGACAGCGTTCAGGTGGGATCTGGTGTCTGGAAAGGACAGTGCCGATCCCGCGAAGAACCTTTACCTGCGGGGCGATCCGCCCCTGGTGATGGTCGGGCCGAACTGGCGCACCTGCGGCACCGTCGTGACCATGTACGCCACTACGCGGTCGCTGAGACACATGTACCGGTGCGGAACATCACCGGGAAAGCGCACGAAGTCGCCTGCGGCCAGGTCCACCGGTTCGCTGAGCGGGCCGGCGCGGAGTTTGCCGGTGATGACGTAGAGGTGGTGGAGCGTGCCCGCCAGGTGGGCGTCGATCGGCTTCGGTTCCGGCCCGCCCCGCTCGAGCCGCAGCACAAGCGCGCGCAGGTAGCCCGAGCCGTAGGCCTCGTCGAGCAGCCGCTCCGACCAGTTCCCGACGTCCGCCCACTTGCCCTCCGTGTGCCGCTGCACGAACACCGGCGTGCCCCACTCGGTGAGCAGGCGCCGGACTGGCACGTCGAGCGCGGAGCCGAGCAGCGACAACGTCTCCACCGTGGGGTTGCCGACGCCTTGCTCGATCTTGGACAGGGTCTGTTTCGACAGGCTGGAGCGCCGGGCCAGCTCGCCCAGCGACAGGCTGCGCTCCAGGCGGAACGTCCGCACGTTGCGAGCGACGACCTGATTGCTGTCCGTCATACCCGCGCCCCTATCACTTTCAAATTATGGACCATCATTGTTTGTGAACAATTCCGCCGTTCGAATCATTGTCACATTGAAGTGACAGGCCGCAAACTGAAGTTGACGGCTGACGTCAGAGCAGAGGAGGACGAGGATGACCGTCTCGATCACCGAACACGGCCGCGACGAGCGGGCAGCGGTGGACAAGGCCATCAGCCTCCTCGTCTCGTTCGGCAACCACGGGAGTGCAGGCGTGGGCGTCACCGAGCTCGCCCGCCGCGCGCGGCTGAGCAAGTCCACGGCGTTCCGCGTACTGGGGATGCTGGAGCGCAACGGGGTCGTGGAGCGGGTCGGCCGGAACTACCGGCTCGGGGCACGCCTGCACGAACTCGGCCGGACCGTGTACGCGCCCGACCACGACCGGGTTCGGGACCTGCTGATCCCGTTCCTCACCGATCTCTACGAGCTGACCCGGGAGACCGTGCACGTGGCGGCTCTGCACGGCAGCGAGGTGGTGTACCTGGCGAAGCTGCACGGCCACCGCCCCGCGACCGCGCCGTCCCGCATCGGCGAGCGGATGCCCGCGTACTGCAGCGCCGTGGGCAAGGTTCTGCTGGCTTACGACCCCGACGCGGCGGCCGGCACGTTGTCCGCGCCGCTGCGCGGGTTCACCGCGAACACCATCACCGACCCGGCGGCGCTGGCCGCCGAGCTGGCCACGATCCGCCGTGACGGCATCGGGTACGACGACGAGGAGAGCCAGGCCGGTCTGAGCTGTGTCGCCGTGCCGGTGCTGTCCCGGACCGGCAGGGCGGTGGCGGCGTTCTCCGTCGCCGGCCCGGCGGACCGGATCGACAAGCGACGTCTGGGCGCCCATCTGCGCCACGTCAGCGCCGCTGCCGCCCGTGTGCTCGGTGGCGCGCTGCTCGACGTACCGGCGCCTCACGCACTGCGGGCGTAGCCGTCGGCGGGTGACGTCGTAACGCAACAAGCGCCTGGTCAACGTGCGACCCGGCGCTTGTGCGTATTTGCGTGCCCCTGGGAGCGGTTGGCGGTGGTGTCAGACCTCTTCGAGCCTCACCGAACGGGTCTCACGAGTCGTGAGGGCGACGATTGCGGTGACGACGGCCAGTCCCGCGACGTAAGCGCCGATCCACAGCGAGTTCCCGGTCGCCGCGAAGATCGCGGTGGCCACGAGCGGGCCGACGCCTCCACCGAGCACCGAGCCGAGCTGGTATCCCAGCGACACGCCGCTGTAGCGGACCTTCGTCGGGAACTGCTCGGCGAGCATGGCAGGCAACGGACCGAACTGGGCCGAGGTGGTGATCGTGCCCAGTACGCACGCCAGCAGCGCGAGCGCCACCATTCCGGTGTCGAACAACAGGAAGAAGGCCATCCCCACAACGACCTGGCCCACCGCGCCGGCGATGACGACCCGGCGCCTGCCCAGCTTGTCGGTCAGCGACGACCAGGCGAAGGTCGCCACGATCTGCACCATCGACGTGATGATGATGACCGTCAGCAGTGCCTCGCGCGAGTACCCGACCTGCCTGGTCCCGTAGGACAACACGTACACCAGGATCAGGTAGCCGAACGTGGTGCAGCCCGCGGTCAGCAACATCGACCGCACCAGCGCCATCGGGTGGCTCCGCACCACCTGGACCACAGGGGCCTTGACGGGCCCGTTGTCCAGCGCCTGCCGAAAAAGCGGGCTCTCCGTCAGTGTCCGGCGGACGATCAGGCCGAACGCCACCAGCACGAAGCTGGCGATGAACCCGATCCGCCAGCCCCAGTCGAGGAACGCCTCCTTGCTCGCGCTGGACGAGGCGAGCATGACCAGGTTCGCGGCGATCGCGCCGACGGGGACACCGATCTGCGGTGCCGAGCCGTAGAGGCCGCGGCGGTGGGCGGGTGCGTGCTCGACGGCCATCAGCGCCGCACCTCCCCACTCCGCGCCGACACCGAAGCCCTGTGCGAGCCGGAGCAGCACCAGCAGGATGGGCGCCCACACGCCGATCTGGGCGTAGGTCGGCAGCAGGCCGACGGCGACCGTGGCGCCGCCCATCAGCAGCAAGCTCAGCACCAGCATCCGCTTGCGGCCGATCTTGTCGCCGTAATGCCCGGCGATGATGCCCCCGAGCGGCCGCGCCACGAAGCCGACCGCGTACGCCGACAACGCGGCCAGCTGCGACACCACCGGGTTGCTGGACGGAAAGAACAGCGGCCCGAACACCAGGGTCGCCGCAGCGCCGTAGAGGAAGAAGTCGTACCACTCGATCGCGGTTCCGACGAAGCTCGCGAGCGCGACTTTCCGGGCCTCGCGGTGTTCACGTGCCTGAGGGGGTGGAGCGCTGAGAGATGGCAGGGACATCGTTGCGATCTGCTTTCGTGGTGGGGACGGGAACACCATCCAAGTCCGACCCACCGGTAACAACGACTCGCTGTGCCGTTGTCCGGCACACGGAGGTCTGTCCGCATCAGATTGACGATCCGGCCATGGGCCTGATCGCCCGGTGAGCGGTCAGGTCACCAGCCCGCGGCGGTAGGCGTAGACCACCGCCTGCACGCGGTCGCGCAGGTCGAGCTTGGTGAGGATGCGCGACACGTACGTCTTCACGGTCTCCTGGCTGATCACCAGCGCCGCGGCGATCTCGCTGTTGGACAGGCCTTCCGCGATGAGCCGGAGCACTTCGAGCTCGCGCGGGGCCAGCCGATCCTCCGCGGCTTCCCGGCCGGCCGAATGCGCGCCGCGAACCTGCCGACAAGCCAGCGGGCACCTCGGGGACGAGCAGGGCGGCGCCGCTCGCGACGGTCCTGATGCCGTGCAGCAACTGCGCAACGTCACCGTGCAGCGGACATCCGCATGTAGCTCGCATGGGGGACAAAGGACTACGCGGAGGCGCGAACGTGGCCGCGGCGTCACACCACTTGCTGGACACTGACCGGGTGCGACTCACTCGCGAGTACTGGACGGACACCGGTCGACGCGCCCTGCAGACGGCGGGATCCGCGGTGACCGGGGCGACGGTCATCAGCCTGCCGTACGGCCAGATCGTCACCGTGGGTCAGGCCGGCGTCGTCGCCGGGATCGCAGCCGGCCTGTCGCTCGTGTCCTCCCTCGCGATAGTCGGTGTGCAGCAGCCGAGGTCGCCCGGACGGTGGCGCACCGCGATCGAGACCGGGATCCAGGTCGGCCTGCAGACGTCGGTGGCGATCTGGACGGCAAGCGTTCTCAAGGTGATGAGCGCGCCCTTCCACCTGGTGGTGTTGTCCGCCTTGCTGGCTGCGGTGATCGGCGGTTACTGGACCTACGCCTCGAGGCGGTTCGAAGTCCAGCCGGAGAGCAGCAGCTGGGCTTCCACCCCGGAGGTGGGGGCCAGCGAGTCGATGGCGACGAACGCCATCGCGGGTCTCAGCGAGTTCCTCGCCGGGCGTGCGGTCGAGCAGCCCCAGGTGAAGGCGGCCGGTCTGAACCCCGACGAGCTTCGGACGTTGCGCGACGAGATCAGGGCGGAGATCCGGGCGCACGCTCAGGGCATCGCCCGCTCCACCTCGTCGTACTACGAGCGGTACTTGACGGCCAAGAGCCGCTACGCCCGGGAGGTGGGTGTTCCGGTCCTGTCGGCCGGTGTCAGCTGGTACCGGTGGACGGCTCTGTTCCTGATGTGGCTGGCGCTCGTCGTGGCGATCACGCCGACGCTGTCACGGGTCGCCGGTCCGGCGGCGCTGTCGTACGGCGTGCTCGTCGTTTCCGCCGCGGCTTTCACCGCAGGCGGCTTGTGGGGCGGCCGCAGGTCTCTGCGGACCGGCCTCAACGCGGCCGGAGTCGCCGTGTACGCCGGGGTGACGCTGCTGCTCGCGTCGCTCTGGCCCGGGGTGCCGTCCGCTGCCGCCAGGACGTGGACGGCCGCCGGACTTGCGCTGGCCGCGGGCGTGGCCTTCCTGCTGTGGCGCTGGGCGAAGAGCGGGCAGGAGACCATCCTCAGGGTGGTCTCCGACAACGACGAGGACTGGCCGCCGGGAGACAGCCCTGCCCGGCGGGAGGCGGTGCAGAGCCGCCGCGAGTGGATCAACGCGCTGCACGAGTTCGGCGTGCTGCCGATCCTCAGCGCGAAAATCGACAGGTTCGCCGCACGCTCGTACGCGACCACGTTGCCCGAGGCCTCGGTGGGCAAACTCGGCGACATCACCGAGCTGACCCAGTTCGTGCCCACCGAGACGAGCAGGCAACTGACCCGCATGATGGCCTCGATGCCCACCGCGGCCATCGGACTGAGCGGCCCGCGCGGCGTGGGCAAGTCGACCGTGCTGCGGGTGCTCGGCGACGACCGGTTCCGCTCCAACTCCAACGACCGCGGGCTGATCGTCCCCGCGCCGACCAGCTACGACAGCCGCGAGTTCCTGGTGCACCTGTTCGTGAAGCTGTGCGAGATCGTGGTGCCGCCCACCGAGACGACGCCGCGCAGACGGTGGCCTTGGGTCGCGTTGGTTCTGGGTCTGACGGTCATCGGTCTCGCTGCGGCGTGGCCGGCGCTGGTGGACGCGAGCAGGTGGGCGCGCGGCAACCCGCGGATCGTCGCCGCGCTGGCCGGTCTCGCGCTGGTGCTCGTCGCGGCGGTGGCCTACGTGCGATCCGGGCGGCTGTACCGCGACACGTCCATCGAAGACCTGGCGCGGCACCACCTGCGGACGTTGCGCTACCTGGAAACCCAGACCGTCACGCACACCGGCCAGGCCAAGCTGCCGATCGGCATCGACCTCGGCAGGCAGCGGGCGCGGCAGCGCGCCGAGATCGCCAAGTCCTACCCCGAGCTGGTCGACGACTTCCGCGAGTTCCTGGACCAGGTCGGCCTGAGCCTGCGCAGCCGCGCGCAGAACGCCCGCGTGGTCGTCTGCATCGACGAACTCGACAAGATCGACGCACCGGAGCAGGCCGAACGGTTCCTCAACGACATCAAGGCGATCTTCCAGGTACGCGGCTCGTTCTTCCTGGTGTCGGTGTCCGAGGACGCGATGACGTCGTTCTCCCGCCGTGCCCTGGCGGTGCGCACGACATTCGACACAGCCTTCGACGCGGTCGTGCAAGTCGGGCGGTTCTCGCTCACCGACACGCGCGCTTTGCTGGTGCAGCAGGTGATCCGGCTGCCGGAACCGTTCGTGTGGTTCTGCCACTGCCTGTCCGGAGGGCTGCCGCGCGACCTCGGCCGGACCGTGCGCGCGTTGTACGACGTGCGGTCGGCGGCGAACGTCGACGCGCTGGCCGAACTGGCGACGCGGCTGGTCGCCCAGGACATCGCCACCGTCGCCCACGGGCAGCTGCTGCGGGCCAGCGGCCAGGTCGAACCGGGCAGCGCGCACGCGCTGCGCTGGATCGCGGCGATCAAGGACGTGCCCGTGGTGCCGGCTGACCTGCTGAAGCAGGCCAAGAGCGCACCTGCGAGCGAACTGGGCGCTGAACTTACGCTGCTGGTACAGCAATGCAGCGCGCATCTCTACCACGCGGCGACGATGATCACGACGTTCGCCGACCGGCTGCCCGCGACGATCGAGCACCTGCGGGCAGCCGAGTCCGCCGTGGAGCACCTTGCATGGGCCCGTGCCGATCTGTCCGTCGACCCGGTGTTGAGCTGGCGAGCCGTGGACGAGTTCCGGCTCGCCATGGGCTTCGAGAAGATCATCGCCCCGTTCTAGGTTTGTTCAGCCTTGGCTGTACTACAGCGGGCACTGTACTGTTTCGTCCATGCTGACCTGTGAGACGCGTGGCGCGGCGCTCGCCAGGCTGGGGCGAGCCCTGGCGGACCCGACCCGCTGCCGGATCCTCGTCGCGCTGCTGGATGGGCCCGGCTATCCCGCGAAGCTCGCCGAGCAACTGGATCTGAGCAGGTCGAACGTGTCGAACCACCTGTCATGTCTGCGCGGCTGCGGTCTGGTCGTCGCGACCTACGAGGGCCGGCAGGTGCGCTACGACCTGGCCGACCCGCACCTCGCCCGCGCCCTTCGCGAGCTGGTGGATGTCGTGCTCGCGGTCGACACCGACGTCGAGTGCGTGGACGAGCGGGTGGGGACGAAGTGAGCGAGCAGCGCGAAGAACTCTCCCTCGCCACGACCACCGGATGCGCGGACGGTTGTTGCGCGCCCGCGACCACCATTGCACCTGATCGCCGGGCGCTGCTGACGCGTCGGGTGCGCCTGCTCGTGGGCGCGACCATCACGTACAACGTCATCGAAGCGATCATCGCGATCAGCGCGGGCACCATCGCCTCCTCGACGGCGCTGATCGGGTTCGGTCTCGACTCGGTGATCGAGGTCGCCTCGGCTCTCGCCGTGGCATGGCAGTTCTCCAGCAGCGATCCCGAAGCGCGCGAACGCACCGCGCTCAAGGTGATCGCGGTGTCGTTCTTCGCCCTCGCCGCGTACGTCACGTTCGAGTCCGTGCTCTCGGTTGTCGGAGGAGAACGCGCCGGCCACTCGACGGTCGGCATCGTGCTCGCCGCCGTCTCGCTGGCCGTGATGCCGGGCCTTTCCTATGCGCAGCGTCGCGTCGGCCGTGAGCTCGGTTCGGCGAGCGCGGTCGCGGATTCCAAGCAGACGTTGCTGTGCACGTACTTGTCCGGTGTGTTGCTGGTCGGCCTGGTGGTCAACAGCCTGTTCGGCTGGTGGTGGGCCGATCCGCTGGCAGCACTCGTGATCGCCGTGGTCGCGGTGAAGGAAGGCCGCGAAGCGTGGCGGGGAGAGCACTGCTGCTGATGACCGGCTCAGCTGTCGCGGACGCACCGACGATCGCCATTCACACCGGGGACGCCGACGTGATCCATCGGATCGCGTCGGCGCCACGGGTGCTCAGGCGCCGACGCCGCTGAGTTCGTTCGGCTTCTGGGACAACGACGCCGTCGCCGTGATCTTCCCCTCGGCGAGGTCGATCCGGTGCAGCTGCTGCTTGTTCGGGTCCGACACGTAGACGGTGCCGCCCCTGACGAAGATCGCCGGCCTCGCCTGCTGCCACTCGAGCGGTTCCTGCCAGGTGTCCGTGACCGGAATCCTGCGGGTGACCTCGCCCTTGACCGGGTCGATCACGTGGATCTTGCCGTCGGTGCCGAGCACCAGCGCTTCACCCTGCGGGCCGCGGGCCAGCGAGCGGAAGGTGTAGCTGGCGCCGATGTCTACGAGCTTGAGGGTGCCGGTGGTGGTGTCGATCAGCGAGATCTGGGTCGGGCGTTCGAGCTCGGCGTCGGCGTCCTGCTTGTAGTCGCCGAGGACGATCGCGGAGTGGTCGCTGCCCGCCTGGTTGCCGATCCGGCCGTACTCCGTGGGGCTCTTCACCTTGGTGATCGCGCCGTCGCGGTAGATCAGCACCCCGTTCGAGCAGCCGATGACCACGACCTCGTCCTTCGCGGCCGCCTCACCGTGCACGCCAGGGCAGTCCTCGTTGCGGGTGATCTCCTTGCGGTTCTTGTCGAGGACCTGGATGCCGACGCGCTTGTCCTTGTTGCCCAGGGTGGAGACCAGTTCGCCGTTGGCGAGCTCGATCGCGACGCCGTGGTGGGGTTCAGGCGCCTTGTACGTCTCGGCCTTCCGCTCCGAACTGGCCAATGTGGACTGGTCGAGGATGCGGACCTCGCCGGTGCCGTCGGTGAACAGCACGGTGCGTCCGGCGTGCCGGACGACGTGGCCCGGTTCGGCGCCGGGGAACTCGATGTCGGTCAGCTTGCCGCCCGCTGCGTCGAGCACCCGGAACCCGTTCGACGTCGACACCATCACGTGCTTGTCGTCGCCCGCGGGATTGAGCCGGTTGAAGCCCGGGAGTTTGACGTCGGCCTTGACCTCGAGCGTCTTGCCGTCCAGCACGTAGATTCCGCCGTCGTAGGTGACGGCGACAGGTTCGGCCACGGAGCCGGCGCCCGAAGCGGATTGCGGCGCCTTCTCCGCGCCGCAACCGGCAAGGACCAGCGTCGAGGCCACTGTGGACACCACGGCCGTCGTCCACGTTCGCGACCAGCTGCTCATCTGCTTCTCAACTTCCTCTTCAGTGTGTCGGTTCAGTCCTGGGCGAGGCCGCGCACGATGGCCTCGGTGTTGGCGCGCGTCATCTCCAGGTAGGTCGCCGCTCCGCCGCCCGCCGCGGTGAGCGACTCCGAGTAGAGGGGGATGACCTTGACGTGCACGCCCGCCTGTTCGGCGAGCACGCGGGCCAGGCGGTCCGGTTGCGACGAGTCGGCGAAGATCGCTCCGACGCCCGCCGCGCGGACGGCTTCCGCGAGTGAGGCCAGGTCGGACGCACTGGGTGAGGCGAGCGTCGTGCCGCTGGGAAGTACGGCACCGACGACCTGGAAACCGAAGCGCTGGGCGAGGTAGCCGAAGACGTGGTGGTTGGTGACCAGCTTGCGGTGCTCTGCCGGGATGGCCGCGAACCGCTCACCCGTCCAGCTGTCGAGCTTGTCGATCTCGCTGAGGTAGCGCGCGGTGTTGGCCTTGATCGCGTCGGCGTCGATGCCGTCGACGTGCTCGATGATCCGCTCGCTGATCACCTCGACCGCTTTGCGCACGCGTTTCGGGTCGGTCCAGAAGTGCGGATCCGGTTTGCCCGCCGCGTCTTCGGTGGTGTAGCTGATCGGGTCGATCCGGTCGCCCACCGACAGCGTCGGTACGTCGGCCTGCTCGGCCGCGCGGACATGCCGGAGCACCCCTTCCTCCAGCCCGAGTCCGTTGTAGACGACGAGCGCGGCACTTTCCAGCCCGGCCGCCTCCTGCGCCGAGATCGCGAACGAGTGGGGGTCGGCGTTCGGCTTCATCAGGACCGTGACCGGCGCCGCGTCACCGACGATGTTCCGCGTGATGTCGCCGAGGATGTTGGTGGTGACCACGATCCCGTTGCGTTGCCCGGGTGTGCTGCCGCAGCCGGCGACCACGAGCAGGAGGGCGCAGATCATCGCGAGGAGTCGCTTCATCGTCCGGTCTCCACCATGTGCGCCGGCTCGATCTCCAGCTTGATCGTCCGGGCGACTCGCAGGTTGTCGTTGTAGTCGATCTCGTGGACGGCCCTCGCACCCGCGTCGTTGACGTAGGCGCGGTTCGGGTCGACCTCGATCACCGGCGGCGGGCTGCCCTCGGTGACGGGCGCGGAGAGCACCTGGCGCTGCGCGATCTGCTTGCCGGACTTGGTGTCGTAGCCGTGCAGCACACCGTCCGCGGTCAGCGTCAGCAGAGGTCCTCCCTCACCGACCGCGTTCACGGCGATGACCGGCCCGGTCTCCAGCAGCGCCCACTTCTTCGCCCGCACGTCCAGCGACCAGACACCGAGCTGTCCCGCCCTGGCGGCGAGCACCGTGCTGCCAGGACGGTGGCGGAACTCGGCGGCGCGGGCGGCCTCGGACACGGCCCGCGGATACGGGATCTTCTCGCCCGCGAAGGATCCGTCCTTCCCCGTCACCACAAGGGCTCCGTCCGCGCAGCCGAACACGACGCCGCGCCGGGTCACCGCCTGGCCGCGCGGGCTCTGGCACGCCTGCTCGATCGTCGTCACGTCCTTGCCGTCCCTGGTCTTGACCGCCACCCGATCGGAACCCGCTACCAGCAGGTGCTCGGCGTACGGCACCGCGACCCCGCCCTTGATTTCGCCACGTGCGGTCACCGTGCCGCTGTCCAGACCCTGCCGGTCCAGCAGAGTCGTGTTGCCACGGTTGAACGTCACGGCCGCGACCGTGGGGTCGCTGTCCGCGTTCACCACCACGTCCCCAGCGACGGAACCGACGTCCCTCGCCTTGGCGCGGTAGTAGTGCACGTGGTCGCCGTGATCGACCATCCAGGCACCGCTGTCGACGATGCGCACCGACCCCTTGCCGGTCAGATAGGCGAAACGACCGTCGCCGGTGATCGCCTGGACCCCGTCCGCCTGGCCGGCGTCGGTGACTTCCTCCGTGGTCAGATCGACGACCCGCACCGCACCGGTGCGCCCGTCGGCCACGACCAGCCGGGACTGTGCCTCCGCCGTCTCCTCCGCGCCCTCGACGTAGCCGTGCGGCACTTCCTCCTGGACGGGCTTCGTGCCACAACCGGCCAGCGGCGCCACCACGAGCAACGCGGCGATCAGCACCCCGTGCTGCCCGCCCGCGCCGGAGATCCGCACCCGATCACGCACCTGGGCACCCAGCGCGGCCACGAAGAACTGTGCGACGGCGACCAGGGCGATGGTCGCTCCCGCGGCGGTGCCCGCGTGCCACGAGACGAGCAGGCCGATGACGGTGGCGGTCACGCCCAGCACCGCCGCACCGAGCATGATCGTCGGAACGCGGTTGCACCAGAACGTCGCGGCGGCGGGTGGCGCGATGAGCAGACCGAACACGAGCAACGTGCCGACCACCTGGAACGACGCCACGATCGCCAGAGTCACCAGACCGAGCAGCACCGCGTGCGCCAGCCGCGGACGCAGGCCGAGCGTCTGCGCTTTCCGCGGGTCGAACGACAGTGCCACGAACGCGCGATGCCCCCACAGTGCCACCGGCGTGGCCACGGCCAGCGCCACGGCGAGATAACCGAGGTCCTGCGGGCGCACAGCCAGCACATCGCCGAAGAGGAACGCCGTCAGGTCCACCGCGAACGACTCGGAGTGCGACACCAGGATCACGCCCAGCGCCAGCATGCCCACGAACAACAGGCCGATGCTCGTGTCCTGAGAGAACCGCCTGGTGCGTCCGAGCGCCGTCACCCCCAACGCCATCGCGCCCGCACTCGCCGCGGCACCGACGAACAGGCTGCCGCCCAACAACGACGCGATCGCGACGCCGGGCAGCATCCCGTGCGACATCGCGTCACCGAGGAAAGCCATGCCGCGCAACACAACCCACGTCCCGGCAAGCGCGCACAGACACGAGACGAGCACACCGGCCCACAAAGCCCGCTGTACGAACGAAACCTCAAAAGGGGCAAGCAACCACTCCACGACAGGCACCGTATATTGATAACGATTGTCATTACAACGAAGTGGAGGGTGTCGTGGCGCACACCTCGGATCAGTCGGCCGTGCGGCTTCGCGGACTGTCGGCCGGCTATGCCCGGCGCACAGTGCTGCACGAGGTGACAGCGGAGTTCCCGCGCGGCAAGGTAACGGCGGTCGTAGGTCCCAACGGTTCCGGCAAGTCCACGCTGCTCGGCGTCCTCGCCGGCGTCGTCACTCCTGCCGCGGGCGTCGTGGAGATCGGGACGCGGCGCCCGGCCTTCGTGGTGCAGCACAGTGCCGTCCCGACAGGACTACCGATCACCGTGTGGGAAGCGGTCGCCATGGGCAGGTGGTCCCACCGCGGCGCGTGGCGTCGACTGTCCAAGAAAGACAAAGAACTGGTCGATGTCTCTTTGGGACGGATGGGCATCACCGACCTCGCACCGCGCCGGCTCAGCTCGTTGTCCGGAGGGCAACGCCAGCGCACCCTCCTGGCGCAGGCGTTCGCACAGGAGTCCGACCTGCTGCTGCTCGACGAACCGGACGCCGGTCTCGACGCACAAGCCCGCCACGACATCTCCGCCGCGACATCGGACGCCAAGGCCAACGGCGTGACGGTCATCCATGTCACGCACAACCTGGACGAGGCAGCACGGGCTGATCACTGCCTGCTGCTCCAGAACGGGCGGCTGGCCGCCGCAGGCGACCCGCGCACCGTTCTCCAGCGGCTCAAGGCTTGAGGCGAACGCCCGCCTCCACGACTGCATCTCCCGCGGCCAGGTTGACCACCGCGTTCACGGTCCAGCACAGTGAGCGCGTGCAGAGGACGCTGAGCATCCTGACGATCGTCGCGTGTGCGACGTTGCCGCTGGGCTCGTCGGTTTTCGAGCAGCGGCTCGTGCCGACGTTGCTGCTCGGACTGGTCTTCGCCGTGCTGGCCATCGTCGGGTTCCGGTTCGTCGAGAGCCGTGGCAGGGCGTTCGCCGTGGTGTACGCCGGAATCCAGCTGGCGCTTGGTTTCGCGCTGTTCTGGTTGTCGGGCGCGGCGGTCGGGGCGGTCCTGCTGCTGGTGGTCCTGGTCGCGCAGAGCGTGTTGCTGCTGCCATTGCGTGCCGCGATCGTGGTGGCCGCGGTGATTCCGTTGGTACACCTGGGAATGGACTGGGTCGCCGGACTGCGTGAAGGTCTCGGCACGCTGGCTGTCACCATCTTCACCGTCGTGGTGACCGAACTGTTCGTGCGGGAGCAGCGTGCCAGGGCCGCGCTGGCGGCGGTCAACGAACTGCTCCGCGGGTACGCCGCCCAGGCCGAGCAGCTTGCCACCACGCAGGAGCGCAACCGGGTCGCCCGCGACTTCCACGACGGGCTGGGGCATCACCTGACCGTTGTGCAGATGCTCCTGCAGGCCGCGCGCGCCGTGATCCACACCGCCGACGTCGAGCGGCTCGACGGGTTGCTCGCCAAGGCGCAGGACCAGTCGAAGGAGGCGCTGGCGGAGGTGCGCCGCTCGGTCGCCGCGCTGCGCGAACCACGGCCGGCTCCGCTGGTGGATGCCTTGCGGGCGTTGACCGACGAGGTTTCCGAGGCGGGTGTGCCCACCGAACTGGAGGTGCGTGGCGCGGCTCGCACGGTCCGTGCCGAGGTCGAGGAGTCGCTGTTCCGGGCAGCGCAGGAGGGGTTGACCAACGTCCGCAAGCACGCGGAGGCGATGGCCGCCACCGTCGCCCTCGACTTCGGTCACGTCGACCTGGTCCGGCTGGAAGTGCGCGACGACGGCCGGGGGTTGCCGGAGAACCCGTTGCCGGACAGCGGGTTCGGTCTGGTCGGCCTGCGGGAGCGGATCGCGGGTCTCGGTGGGCGGGTGTCCGTCGACTCGGCGGCCGGGGGCGGCGTGACGCTGACCGTGGAGGTGCCGGGGTGACGCCGCCGGATTCCGCCGTGCGGATCCTGATCGTCGACGACCAGGCCCTGTTCCGGGAGGCCCTGGTGGCGCTGCTGGAGGTCCAGCCCGAGATCGAGGTGGTCGGTGAGGCCGGGGACGGCGAGCAGGCCGTCCGGCTGGCCGCCGAACTTCGTCCCGACGTGGTCCTGATGGACCTGCGGATGCCGGTGCTGGACGGGATCGCGGCGACCAACAGGTTGCGGGTCGAGCAGCCGGAGGTGCGGGTGCTGGCGCTGACCACGTTCGACGACGACGCGGACGTGTTCGCGGCGCTTCGGGCGGGCGCGGTCGGCTACCTGCTCAAGGACGTGTCCTCGACCCGGCTGGTGGAGGCGCTGGTCGCGGCCCGGCGTGGCGAGTCGGTGCTGCAGCCGTCGGTCGCGACGAAGCTCGTGGCCAGGGTGGCCCGGTGGCCGCACGAGGAGGCCCCGCGGCAGCCGCCGGCCGTGCCGTTGTCGGAACGCGAGCTCGACGTCGTCCGGCTGCTTTCCGTGGGGCACAGCAACCGCGAGATCGCCGGGAAGCTGTTCCTGGCCGAGGGCACGGTGAAGAACCTCGTCACCAGCGTGCTGTCCAAGCTCCAGGTGCGCGACCGCACCCAGGCGGCGTTGCGGGCCAGGGAACTCGGCCTGTTCGGACCGGGGAGTCATGACCCCGGACATGACCTTCGGCACCTGACTGCGCTCTCCCGACGACAGAGGATCAGGCGTACAGCAACAACACCTCGTCTCGAAGGAGCGCTCATGAGTGCGGAGCAGACCACCGAATCGCCACGGCGGGCACGGCCGGTGGTGCGCTTCATCCTGCACTTCCTGGAGATGGTCGTCGCCATGCTGGTGGGAATGGTCGTGCTCGGGCCGGTCTGGTCGTTCGCCTGGCCGGGCCTGTCCGACAACATGACCGCGCAGGTGCTGGTGATGGCCACGAACATGTCGCTGGCGATGGCGCTGTGGATGAAGATCCGCCGTCATGGCTGGGCGAGCATCGCCGAGATGTCCGCCGCGATGTACGTGCCGTTCCTGGTCCTGCTGCCGTTCTACTGGGCCGACGTGCTGTCGGGGATGACGCTGATGGGCGCCGGGCACGTGCTGATGCTCCCGGCCATGCTGATCGCGATGCTGCGCCGCCGCCACGAGTACAGCTGCTGAGAACCCAGTTCGTCTAGGGTTGAGCGCGGCGGGCGTAGGCGCGGGCGGCTCGTGCGCGGTCGCCGCAACGGGTGGAGCACCACTGGCGGCGGCCGTGGCGGAGCAGATAACGGTTGCAGGGGCTGGACTGGCAGGCGGTGAGCCGTTCCGCGTCGGGGCCCGTGAGCAGGTCGGCCGCGTTGGCGGCGAGGGTCGCGAGGGCGTGGTCGACGATCTCGGTCGTGGGGTGCGGGGTCGCCCGGTAGGGGCCGTTCTTCTCGTCCCAGTGCAGCAGCGGTGCCGTGGGGACTCTGGTCAGCGCGTCGTTGACCGCGGACAGGGCGGCGGGAAGCGCGGGCAGCCCGGCGACGCGGGCGTCGAACAAGGCCCTGATCTGTTCGCGCAGCGAACGAAGCTGCGTTGCGCACATCTCCCGCATGCCGATGTCGACCGGTGCGAGGCCGTGTTCGGTCAGCCACTGGTTCGTCTGCGCGGGAGTGTCGAGGAGATCCAGAACGCGCCTGCCCGGCAGCGCGATGGCGCTGTTGGCCAGAGCGAGCGACGAGTACTGCTCCTCGCCCGGAACAGGCGGCCAGGCGGCTTCTGTCGTCACGCTCTCGTCCACGGATCTCATGGTACGGGTTGCCTCAGTCCGTGAGAATCACTACCGTCACCCTCACGGATATCGCAGACCCAAACCGTGAGGAACCTTCCCGTGACTTCCGCTCCCCTGGCCACCGACCAGTTCCCCGTTCACGTCTTCGGCGGCCCGACCGCCCTCTTCGAGTACGGCGGCCTGCGGTTCCTGACCGATCCGACCTTCGACGGACCGGGCGACTACCCGGACGACGACGGCACGGTCCTGACCAAGACCGGGCACTCCCGAGTCGCACCCGCCGACCTGGGCCGCGTCGACGTGGTGCTGCTTTCCCACGACGAGCACGCCGACAACCTGGACAACGCCGGGCGCGCCCTGCTCGCCGACGTCCCGCTCACGCTCACCACTCCCGGTGCCGGGCAGCGCCTCGGCGGCGGGACCAAGGGGCTGGCCGACTGGGAGTCCGTCGAGCTGGACCGTCCTGACGGCGGCACGGTCACCGTGACCGGCGTGCCCGCTGTCCACGGCCCCGGCAGCCGCGAGGAAATCGAGCCGTTCACCGGTCAGGTCGTCGGTTTCGTCCTGACCGGTGCAGGCCTTCCGTCGGTCTATGTCAGCGGCGACAACGCCTCGCTCGACGCCGTCGAGCGGATCGCCGAGCGATTCGGCCCGATCGACACCACCGTGCTTTTCGCGGGTGCGCCGCGCTTCGCCGATCTCTTCGACGGACAGCCGCTCGTCCTGGACAGTGCCCAGGCCGCCGAGGCGACCAAGATCCTCGGCGCTCGCCGGGTGGTCCCGGTCCACTACGAGGGCTGGGCCCACTTCACCGAGGGCCGCGACGACCTCGAGGCCGCCTTCGCCGCCGCGGGGCTGTCCGACCGTCTGCAGTGGAACTGAGCTGACGACCTACCGGACGGGGGCGTCCCAGAAGGCGTTCCCGTCCGCCTGAAGGTCCGCGAACACCCACACGTCCACGATCCGCTCACCCCGGACCTTCAGCACGTCGAAACCGTCAATCGACAACTCGACGTCATCGCGCTTCGCGGAAAGACGGACGGGCACCGCGAACAACTCACCGTTGATCATGGGGCGACCGGTCACCTCGAGCGTCAACGCCCCCTTGGTCACCTCCATCAGCTCGCTGATCATCTCGCGGACCGTCACAGCACCCACGAGAAGACCCGAGAACCGGTGGTTTCCCGGGTGGTGCCACAGAACATCGCGCGCCAGCAGCTGTCCGACCGCGGCGAAGTCACTCGCGGACACCGCATCGACGTACCGCTGAGCGACAGCCGCCGTCGTGCTGGTGATCGTGGTCATCGAACATCTCCCTGAGTTCAGCACGTCCACAGTGGACAGGGGACGCCGGGCCGGCGAGGTGGGCCGGCCCGGCGTGGCCCGTGCCAACTTGTGGTTACCCGCGCACGGTGACTGCCTTGCTCTCCGCCATGCCGTCGGCGTGACCGGCCTCGATGGCGACGACCGTGACGGTGAGCTGCTGTCCGGCCATCGATGTGGCGACTTTCAGCCTGGAGGTGGTGGCTCCGTGGATGAGCTCGCCGTTGAGCCGCCATTCGTAGCGATAGGCATCGGGCCTGGGCGACCAGGTGCCGTGGGTGGCGTGGACGGTGACGCCCGCCCTGGCGAGGCCGTAGATCATCGGCTTGGTCGTCGCCTTCGGGGCGGCGCCTTGGCCGACCGGCTCCGTCGGGGTCGAGGTGGCGGAGCCGGGATCGGCACCGGGCCGGGACGCGGTGACCGTGACGGTGATCCGCTTGCCCAGTGCGGCGGCCGGCAGCCGGTACGTCTGGAGGACAGCGCCCTTGATCGCGACACCGTCGGCCGCCCACTGATAGGCGTGGAACGTCGCGGCGGGTTGCCAGTCACCGGTGGAAGCGCTGAGGGTCTGACCGACGGCGGACTGTCCGGTGACGGCTGGTGCCGCACCGGCCTGCAGGACCGGCCGGGTGATGGTGAGCGCCTTGGCCAGCACCACAGGCTGCACGTTCGCGAAGTGAGACCTGACCTCGACGGTCGCCGGGCCGGTCCGGGCGGAGGCGAGGTTCACCTCGGCCGTGAGGACCGTGCGGTCGGCCGAGACGCTCTTGACCGTCGCGGAGATCGGTACGCCGCCGCGCGGGCGTGATCCGGACGGTGTCGCTCTGGTAGAGCGATGTGCCGGACAGGGTGATCACCTGTGTGCCGCCGCTGGCGACCGTGGCCGGGGCGACCGCGGCCGCGGTGAACTTCTTGTCCTCGCAGAGCGCCGCGCAGACGAGGAACCCGTCGAGGGTGGCGTACTGGCCGCTGCGCTTGACCACCCGGACGGTGTGCGGGGTGGCGGGGTTCAGGTCGTCGGCGGTGAACAGCGTCTGCTGGACCTGCCTGGCGGCCGCCCAGGTGCTGATCACACCCTTGGACACGTCGTCGACGAACACCTCGATGTCGCCCTGGTCGGAGTTCTTCTCCCCGATCACGCTGACGCTCGCGCCGGTGAACGTCATGGTGGCCGAGTCGCCGTTGTTGTGTGCGGCGTGGGCGGTCTCGTGGAAGTCGCCGAGGCCTCGGAACCCCGGGGCGATCCAGGATCCGCGGTACTCGATGGACAGGTCGAAGTCGTCGAGGCGGCTCCGGTTCGCGCGCAGTTCGCGGGGCAGGCCGGCGGCCTTGATGATCTCGCGGGCCACCGGCGGCCAGTCGCCGTTCGCGACCCTCGTGTTGTTGGTCATGACGACGTTGGTGCCGTTGTTGTAGCTACCCGCTGGTGCGTAGAAGTTGTCGTGCATGCGGATGTCGTGGATGGTGGGCGTCCACATGCCGGTCCACGAGCCGTTGGCGAAGTGCATGACGTTGCGGTGGGTGTCCCACTTCGAGCTGCCTTCGTCCTGGTAGATCATGTTGTTGGTGCGGGTGCCGCCGCTCAGCACGTTGCCCCGGAACTCCGAGGTCGACTTGTCGTCGTGACCGCCCTGACCGCCGTTGGTGTAGATGTGTCCGCCGTCGTGCAGCACGCCCATGACGTCGTAGACGTAGTTCTCCACGATCTTGTTGTCACCGGCGTAGTTGGTGCCCCGCCGGCAGGAGCCGACCGGGAAGTTGCTCTGCTTCGCCTGCAGCTCGCAACTCGCGGCCCAGCCCCAGCCCCAGCCCATCGAGATGCCGGAGTACGGGGTGTGCGCGATCTCGTTGTTCGCGAGGGTGGCGCGCCGGGTGTAGCCGGTCCAGATGCCCACCGCGTCCTGGTAGTCCTGACCGACGTACTCGATGACGTTCTGCGAGATGGTGTCGTCGCTGGTCATCCGGTTCGGGTCGGTGACGTAGTAGTCGTCGACCTCACCGAGGGACACACCGCCACCGGACGTGTCGTGGATCCAGCTCCTGGTGATCGTCGACTCGCGGGTGCCGTCGGCCAGGTCGATGCCCGTGCCTCCGGTGTGGGCGATCTCGACGTCGGTGAAGACGATGCCGCGGCCGCGATGCACCTGCACCGCGGCGGGAATGCGGATGGGGCGGCGCGTGGCGGCGTCCCACAGCACGCCGGCCTGGTTGTCGATGTAGCCGGCGGTGGAGGGCAGGTTCCAGGTGGTGTGCGCGAAGGTGACCCCGCTGAAGGTGATGTCGTGCACCGGGGCGATCCGGTCGGGGATCACCACGAACCCGTCCACCACCAGGTAGTCGCCGCCGGCCTTGACCAGTTTGACGGTGTGCTGTCCGGGAGACAGGCCGGTCACCGACACCACGGGCTGCTGCGCCAGCCGGACCGGTCCGTGCGCCGACACGGTTTTGGTCTTGGTGCCGTCGACGTACACGTCGATGGCGCCGGCGTCGGTGTTGACCTCGGTGAGCACGTCCAGACCCGTACCGGTGAAGGCGAAGGTCATCGAGTCACCGTTGACCTGGGTGTAGTGCACGTCGTTGTCGAAGTCGCCGTGTGGACGCCCGGTGGAGGTTCGCCATGACGGCGAGTACGTCGCGCGCGGGTCCGTGTTGTTGACGGGCGCGAGGTGCCCCGGCGTTCCACTGAGGTCGACGACCTTGTCCAGGACCGGCAGGTCCACCGCGGCGGTGGCGAGGTTCTCGCCGGGTCGCGGCAGGTAGTAGAGGTGGTTCGTGGTGGTGTCGAGGTAGAACTCACCGGGCTCGTTGAGCAGCTGGTAGGCGTTCTCCACCCAGCTGACGCCCTGGAGCTTCGGCAGCCCGGCGCCGTTGAACGGGAAGCCCAGGTTCGGCACCGAGGTGTTGTTGTTGGCGAAGCAGGCCGGTGCCACGTTGAGGCTGGAACCACCGCCGGCGGCTTCGGTGATGCTCGCCAGCGGGCACCGCATGTGTTTCCAGTCGCGGTTGTACGCGACCTCGACCGCGGAGGCGTTGGTGAAGGAGCGGTACGACGTGTCCCCAGTGGTGAAACTGGAGCCGTTGAGGGTGAACCCGCCTGGGTCGAGCGGCCCGCGGGCACGCTGGGCCCGCTTGCCGTTGACGAACAGCTGGCGGCCGGCCGTGCCGGGCGGTACGGCGGCCCGGTAGATGTTGCGAGCGCTGTCGTGGAGGCGGAAACCGCTTACCTGACGTGCGCCGCTGAACACGGGCCGCTCGGTCCGGTAGGCCGAGTACACGACCTGGTGGCCGTTGGCACCCGAGTCCGCCGGGCCGAGGGTGAACGGCTCCGCCAGCCGGTAGGTGCCGCCGCGCAGGCGCACGTTGATGTCGGCGGTCATCGAGCCGACCAGGCCGCGCACCTTGGTCCGGACGCCGGCCAGGCTGCACGGGGCCGCCTGTGTGCATGCGTTCCCGGAACCGGCCGGAGCGGCGTACAGCTCCGTCGCCGCAACGGCCGCAGCGGCTGGCAAGGGCACGACCAGACCCACGGCGGTCACCACGGCGGCGACCATCACACGCCTTACGTTCGACTTTGAACGCGTGCGCATCAGTGCTCCTCAAAGCGAAGTCGTGCGCCCGCGGAGGGCGCACGACGAGGCAGGGGTAGTTCGACTACAAGGAGTGATATCGCGCCGGGCTCGAAGCAGGATCGCCCGTGTGAGATCGTTCACATTAGAGACCATCGCGCCGCTCTGCGCAACCCATTCATCGGCTGGTTTTGCCCTTGCAGCTCGACCATCCAGCAGAAAGTCCTGGAGGCATCTCGTCGTCAGGACTAGCCCATCGGATGTTTGCGCTAACATCACGACCGAAGATCCACCTGGCGAAACCGTCCCGGCAAGACACCCGATCTACTACCCAGAGTCAGCTTCGACTGTCAGCCGTTGGGGTTGAACGGGATGCCGGACGGCTTGGCCCTGCTCAGCTCGCCCGGCCACCTGCTGTCCTTCAGCGGGAAGTTGGCATCGCCCCAGGAAGCGCTGTTCAGCCTGTTCCGCAGATCGCTGCGAAGGTTGTCCCAGCTGAGCAGCGCAGGCTCGTCCCAGCCTCCGTTGCCCCAGGCCTCCGGCCTCTCACCAGACCTCGCGAAACGCATGACGTGCGTGCTGCCGCCGTCCTTGTGGTAGATGGTCCTGGCGCGGACGCCGCTCTTGTTCGGGACGTCGTTCCACCGTTTGATCTCGTAGTTGGCGTGCCGGGAGACCGACACGTAGGCGGGCGTTCCCGCCCCCTGCTGCACCCAGACCACGACGCCTTCCCAGTCGTGGCGGTGTGAGGTGACGGTGCAGTCGGCGCAGTTCATGTCCTTCTCGAAGTACAGGGCATAACTGATCGCGCACCAGCCGTTGTTGCACTTGGCCCGCGAGTAGGTGTTGGCCCTGCCGAGGTGGTTGCTGCGGCATTGACCGGTGACGGACCCGCTGTCGTCGAGACCGCCGTTGAGGTTCCCGTTGTTGTCGATGGCCGCCACGGGAAAGCAGCTGTTGCCGTCGTAGTCGAAGTACGGCTGGAACGTCTTCTGGAACGAGGTGGCGTTCTGGGGCAGGGGGTTCGGCACGGACGCCGATGCGCCGGTGGTGAGGCCGACGAGTCAGGACGACGGCACCGCCGCCGGCGAGGACGGCCTTGGTGAGACGGGGGAACAATCCGGACTTTGTTGCAGGGAACATGGGCCGTGCTCTCCGATCACTCGGGACGCAGGGGCCACTTGCCTGGCGAGACCGAGCCTGGCGAGCACGGAGTTGATGCACACCCCTGTTCAGCCTGGGAAACAACTCCGTGAACCTCGGCGGGAGTCAGTGGGTGAGCCGGTGCACTGCCACGAAGGCCACGACCAGCATCACCAGGGCGACGGAGAGCAGGACGACGAGGAGCCGGATCCGGCGAGCGGTGCGGACCGCAGCCCGTTTCTCCGCCTCGTTCGCCTCGATCGAAGCGGTGAGGAACTGCCTCTCGGGCCGGCCAGAGCACGATCGCGCGCGAAGCCCGGGAACAACTCCACCAAGCGATCGAGTTGCGTGCCCCGGTACAGGTCCGCGGGGTCGCGGCCGTACTCGGACCAGGTGCGGGCGGCTTCGGCCAGCCGCCGGTGGTGGCGCAGCCGTTCGCGGTCCTCTTCCAGCCAGTCGGCGAGGCGGGGCCAACAGGTGATCAACGACCTGTGCGCGAGCCGGACGCCCTCTTCGTCGAGCGTCAGCAGCCGGGCGCACGCCAGCCGCTCGAGCACGACCGAGCAGTCCGGCCACTCCCGCAGTTCGCCCCAGCCGAGGCGGCGGAGGGTGTCGGGAGCGCCGCGCCCCGGCTCGACCATTCGCAACAGCAGCGAATGCGCGGCATGGGCCTGCTCGGCGGTCAGGTCTCCGAACACCTCCTCCGCCGTCGACGCGATCGCGCCGCCCACTCCGCCGCTGCCTCGTAGGCGGCCAGGGTGAGGGTTCTGGTCCTGCGGCGCCGCCAGGTCTCCCGCAGGGTGTGCGACAGAACGGGCAGGCCACCGGGTTCGCCGATGACCTCGTCGACCAGCCGGGCGGTGAGCTCCCGCTCGACCAGCACCCCGGCCTCGGCGGCGGGCCGCACGACGGCATCGCGCAGTTCGTCCGCCGTCATCGGGCCCAGCCGAAGTGCGGCCGTGCTCAGCACGTCGGCCAGACCTCGATGTTCGGCGCAGCGCTGCGGAAGTCCGCGCGCACAGCGATCAGGACCCGCAGGCGCCCGTCACGTTCGCGCGCTGCCAGGAGGAGGTCGACGAAGCGGTCGCGTTCGGCGCGGTCCCGGCAGCGGGTGAAGATCTCCTCGAACTGGTCCACCAGCACCCAGGCGTCCGGCTCGTCGTCCGCGGGGATCAGCAGTCGTTCATGCGTCGTGGCGGGCCGGGCGCCGGGCGTGAGGACGTGCACGACAGCCGGCCGGGAGCTGTGGGCGAGCAGCTCCCGCAGCCGGGGAACGAGACCGGCCCGCAGCAGGGAGGACTTGCCGCTGCCGGACGGCCCGGACAGCACCACGACCGGGTGGTCCCCCATCAGCCTCTCCAACTCCTCCACCGACCGCTTCCGGCCGAAGAAGAGGTGCTGGTCGTCCTGCTCGAAGCGGGCAAGCCCCGGATATGGCGGTGAATCCGCCCCCTGCTCGCGCACCGCGCCTGCGACCGCCGCGTCCGCCTCTTTCCACCGCGGCTCCCACTCCTCGAAGTCGGCCCCGCACGCGCGTACATACGCTTTTACGATCTCCCAAGAGGGCAACCGCTTTCCCGACGCCGCCCGGGACAGCGTGGTCGCCGAGAATCCGGCCACCTTCGCCATCGTCTGGTAGGGCGGGCTCCCGGCCTTCCTCCGCAGCACGCGCAGTTCGTGGGCGAGCTGCCCGACGGGATCGGCGCCAGAGGTCAGTGGTTTCTCGGGGCGCCCCACAGGTTCCCTCTCGTCCGCAGCCATCCCTTGTGAACATCGGATGGTGGGAGTTGGTAACCAGTTACCTCAACGTAAGTGATGGGCAGATGTGACCCACGCCACAACGACACTCGTCCGTCCACTTCGGACATCGCAGGCCGGTGTCCCTGCCGCGTACCGGTGCATCGATCAGACGATGCCGGCATCCTCCTGGTCCTGACCGCTGATCAGGTCCTCCCGAGCCCTTGCGACGCGCGACCGGATCGTGCCGACCGGACACCCCGCGACCTCGGCCGCCTCGGCGTAGGACAGGCCCAGCACCTGGGTGAGCAGCAGCGCTTCCCGCCGCTGCGGCGACAGGCCGGCGAGCATGACGTTGAGCTCGACGACGTCCTCGAAACCGGCTGACCTCGTGTGGTCCGCGGCCCGACCGGCGTCCGAAGCCAGCTGGTAGTCCGCTGACCACGCGATCGAAGGCCGCGCGACAGCGGCGCGGATGTGATCGACCACGGTCCGGCGCGCGATCGACAGCAGCCAGGTCCGGGCCGACGACCTGCCTTCGAACCCCGGCAGGCTGCGCAGCGTCCGAAGGTAGACCTCCTGCGTGAGGTCGTCCGCGACCCCGACTCCGGCCAGATGAGCGACCAATCGCCAGACATCACGCTGAGTCAGGCGGATGAACCGCTCCAGCGCGGCGCGGTCACCCGAACCGGCGGCAAGCGCGGAAGCCGTTACCGCGTCGTCGTCACTCCTCGAAGTGGACACGATCGGTGAGCGTAACCCAGAGACCGCCGGGAACCGTTGGGCCCCAATAGCCGACAATCTGTGTGTGGACTGCGACATCTGCCGCGAAGCCCTGTCCGCGCGACTCGACGGGGAACCCGAAGGCGTGCCCGCCGACCAGGTGGACACGCACCTGGAGACCTGCGCGTCCTGCCAGGCATGGCATGCCGAGGCGTCAGCGCTCACCCGCACTCTCCGGGTGCGGCCGGCGACCCCGGTACCCGACCTGACAGCGGCCATCCTCGACGCCGCACCCCCGATCACCCCATCCACACCACGTTCCTGGCCGCGCATCCTGCTCGGCTGCGTCGCCACCGCACAGCTGGCGCTGGGCATGGGTCAGGTCGTCGGCAGCCCGACCGCGGCCATGCACGTCGGCCACACCATGGGCAGCGGCCACCTGTTCAACGAGAGCACCGCCTGGAACCTCGCGGTCGGCCTCGGACTGCTGTGGACCGCACTGCGTCCGGCCGCGACAGCCGGAATGTTGCCGGTGGTCGGGGCGTTCCTCGCCGTACTCATCCCCTACTCCACCAGCGACCTGCTCAGCGGCACCGCCACCGCCTCCCGCGTGCTCAGCCACCTGATCCTGGTGATCGGCCTGGGGTTGCTGGTGCTCGTCCACTTCGGCAACCGCGGCCCCAGCGGACGCGCACCGTTGAGGCACAACGACTCCGGTGATGCAACGGAAAGTGCCGCCACCGCAGCGGAACCAGCCGAGCAGCCCCGTGGACGGCGCCGAGTGCGGTTGCGGCCGGTGAGCAGGCGCCGCGCCGCCTGACACCCACGGCATGCAGGAAGCCTTCATCAGCTCAGGTGGATGAAAGCTCCCTGCATGGCCGACTCAGGAGGTCAGCCGAGCCCGATCTGCCGGGCGATGGACTGGTTGTCCCAGAACAGGAACTCCTCATCCATCGTGCCGCGCTTGTTCCACAGGCCGATGGTGGCGATGTTGACGGCGTACTTCTTGCCGGTCGGCTGGATGAAACCGCCCTTGCCGTCGGGCATCGGCCTGGTGAAGGTGCCCTGCTGGACGCCGGCGACCGCGGTCAGGCCGTCGCGGACCACGCGCAGATAGTGCGACTCGATCCGGGTGTCCGGCGCCCAGACGAACAGGCCTTTCAGGTCCTCGATGTGCCGGTCGATGCCGTCGGTGTAGTGGCCGTCCGGAAAGTGCACGCGGATGTGCTTGGCGTGACTTTCTCCGAGGCGCGCCCACTTCTGGTGGGTGAAGACGTCGAAGTCGAGTTCGCTGAACGTCTCCAGGTTTCGCCGCTCCTCCCGCGTGAGGCCCGCCGGGAACGGTGGGTTGGGAACGGGTGTGGTGGCCGGGTCGGGCAGCGGGACCCAGGGGTTGTGTCCGGCGGGCGCGGCGCCGGCCGTGGCGGTTCCGCTGGTGACGGCGGCCAGCGCCAGCACGCCGAACGCGGCAGCGCCGCCATTGGTCATGAGTGAGCGACGGTCGAGCATCGCTGGTCCTCTCTCGGTGTTCAGAGATGGCTTGGGATAGCGCAAGATCCGATGTGCGCCCACTCCCGGAGCGCGTTCGTCTCCGGGAGCGGGCACCCTTCGAGCTGCGTTACGAAGTGCGCCAGACGGTGCCGCGGCGCTCGTACTCCAGGACGGTCTCGACGCGCTGGGCGAACTGCGGGCCAAGGAAGCGCTCGACCAGCCAGAGCGCGCCATCCAGGCCGGAGGTGATACCACCAGTCGTGACGAGATCGCCGTCATCGACCACGCGAGCGTTGAGCACCTTCGCGCCCTCAGCGGCGAGGGCGGCCTTGGCGCTCGCGTGGGTGGTGGCCGGCCTGCCGCGCGTGAATCCGGCCGCGGACAAGGCCATCACGCCCGTGCAGACCCCGGCCATGACCGCTTCGACGCCGGCGAGGCGCCGGATGAACGCCTTGTCCGCCAGCAGTCTTTGCATGCCCGAGCCTGGCTCGTCGTGCCGGCCACCGCCCGGCACGATCATCACGTCGGCGTCCTGCGGCGACCACGCGCGCGGTGCCTCCATCCGCAGACCTCTCGACGCGGTGACCATGGTCGGCTTGGTGATCGACACCATTGTCGTCCGGATGGCGCCGCCCATGAGGCCGGCCATGGACAGCACGTCGAAAGGCGCGACGGAGTCCAGCTCCTCCACACCTTCGTAGAGCAGAATCTGGACACGCAGCGGCGATGCCGCCGAGACGGCGGGCGCGCCCGCCGCCGCCATTCCGGCCGACAACGCGGACGCACGCAGGAAAGTACGGCGTTCCAAGGAATACCTCCTAATGAGAGCCCTCTCATCAGTGGTCGGCTCGAAGCCACCGAAAGTTCCCGGCGAAGTCACGGAACCTTGGAGGTCCACAATGGACCATTGTGCGCGGTCACGAATGTGCCGGCTGACAGAGTGTTCATGTCAGCCGGCACATCCGCAGAACTCAGGCAGTGCCCCAGAAGGCGTCCTCGGACTCCGGGTCGGAGGAGAACAACCACACTTCGGCGATCCGGTCGCCCTCGACGCGCAGCACGTCGACGCCGTCCTGACCCATCGTCGCGTCCTCGCGCTTCCCGCTGAAGTGGATCGGCGCCGCGACCACCGAGCCGTTGACCATCAGCGGACCGGTCACCGAGAGGTCGAACGTCCCCTCGCTGGCGGTCATCATGCCGCCGATCAACTGACCGACCGCGGCACCGCCGCGGTGCATGCCGGAGAACTGGTTGCCACCGGGCTGGTGCCACACGACGTCCTCGGCGAACAGGCCGGCGACCGCAGGGAAGTCCTTGGCGGCCAGTGCATCGAAGTACCTGGTAACAACAGCCAGCGGTCCGGTCGACTCAACCATCGGAGTTCCTCTCAAAGTTCGTTGTTGTGGTCCTATAGTCACTCTTGGTACCCAGTTACCTCAACGTAACCGAAAGGCATTGTGGGGCGCATCACAGCAGCATTGGTCCTATGAGGACTGATACGCAGCAGATGAGACGGGTGAACGGCCGACGTCGTACGCCTCGCGTGCCGCGAGCACCTCTTCGGCGTGCCGCTCCGCCCAGTCGCCAAGCTCTCGAATCGGCTCATGCAGCGTGCACCCGAGCTCGGTCAGTTCGTAAACGACCCTGGGTGGCAGCTCGGCGTACGCGTGGCGGGCGACGAGTCCGTCGCGTTCCAGGTCGCGCAACGTCTCGGTGAGCACTTTCGCACTAATGCCGTCGACCAGCACCCGCAGGTCACCGAACCGCAGGCCGCCGCCACGGCCGAGCGTGATCACCACCAGCGCTGTCCACTTGTTGTCCATACGCGCCAACGACGTGCGCGTGGACCAGATCGCCGCGGGCGCGGTCCACTCGGAGTTCTGCGACATGGGCCACATCCGCTCATCGGTTACGTTGAGGTGACCAGCTGGCTGCGGCGAGTATGAGCACACACCTTGCTGGGATTGGCTGCACGTATCTATAGTTCATTGTCGTAACCTGCTATCTGAACGTAACCGAGAAGGGGGGCGGTCGTGCCCCAGCACCCCGCGTTCAACGTGCTCACGGCGACCTGCCCGTCGCGAACCTCGCTGGCGCGCATCGCGAACAAGTGGACCGCGATGATCGTCTCCGCGCTGGGCGACGGCAAGCTCCGGTTCTCCGACATCCGCTCCACTGTGGACGGAATCAGCGGCAAGGTGCTCACGGACACGCTGCGAGACCTGGAACGCGACGGGCTCGTCAGCCGGCACGTGTACGCCGAGGTGCCGCCCAGGGTGGAGTACGAGCTGACCCCGTTGGGGCGCACCTTGCACACGCCGCTGCGAGCACTGAACCACTGGGCGGAGCAGCACATCGAGCAGGTGCTCACGGCACGCGAGGCCTACGACGCCCGCAGCTGAATCCCAGATGGCGTCACCCCGGCCGCGAGTCTTCTTCTTCGTCATCACGCGCTCCTTTCCGTAGGGCAGAACATGACCCTATTGGCGTAACGCGGCCAAGTGGAGCACCGTCGGCCTTTTCCGCAGAACCCGGAAACGACAAGCGCGAGCACGAGCAGCTGTCCCCCCGCGACTTCTCCGAAGCGCGCGGAAGTCCGTGACACCGCCAATCGTCGCTCCACGAAATGACTTCCCCCCGAAGAGGGCCCTCGCAGCATCTGAGCTGCGAGAGCCCTCTTCGGCAGTCGAACCTCCTGGTTCACGCACCAGTGTCGGCAGCCCGCGCAGCTCGTTCGGCCTGCTTCTTCTGCGTGAACTCGGTGTGCCGGACGATCTCGTCGAAGCGCAGCTCCAGCCCGTGCTTGGCCAGCAGCGGTCCCACCAGCTCGTCAAGCCGCTCGCGATGCACGCGGGTGCGGGCCCGCACGTAGGCGTCGCGGACCTGATCGGGCTCTCCGGCGAGGACCTCTTCCATGCGCCGGCGAATGTACGGATCCAGGTTGATGTGCTCCATGTACACCTCCCGCACGCCGGTTTCCGCCAGCCGGGCGAGCAGGTCCTCCAGCAGCTGGGGCTCCTCGAGAAAGTGCGGCAGCAGCGGACCGATGAAGGCATAGGTGCGCACCCCGGCTTCGTGCAGCTCCGCGAGCGTCTTCAAGCGGCGCGAGGCGAGCGGTGCACGGACCTCCAGCCACCGGCTGACCGAATCGTCGGTGGAGGTCACCGTCAGGCCCACCTCGGCATCGGGCAACGCCGTGAGCAGGTCGATGTCCCTGGTCACCAGTGGCGACTTGGTCAGGATGCGCACCGTTCCCGAATAGCCGACCTCCACCAGCTCCGCCAGGATGCCCCTGGTGAGCCGGTAGTGCTTCTCATGTCCCTGGTAGGGATCGGTCTGCGAACTGAGAACCAGAGTTCCTCGTCGCTTCCCCTCTCCCATCCGCTGCAGCTGTTTGCGAACGACCTCGACGGCATTGATCTTGACGTAGAGGTAGTCACCCCAGGCCGAGACCGGCTCCCCCACCCGGCTGCCGGAGGCGCTCGCGTAGCAGTAGGCACAGCCGAACACGCAGCCGACATAGGGATTCACCACGTAGTCGACCGAAGGGATCTTCGACCTGTTGATGAGCGACTTGGCCTCGATCTCCACCGGCTCCATGGCTCGCCCTCCTTTGTGGACACCGATGGTCACCATTGGCACTCAGTCACTTCAAGGTAACCAAAGGCGCGTTGTGACGCCCGTCACATCCATAGTGTGGGTCTCCAGGAGACAGGACTGTTCGCTTGTGTGGCCGGACGTGTTTGGGGGCAAGCTGGTCCCATGCGAGAGATGTCCCGAGAAGAAGCGATCGAGTTCCTCATGACCGGTACGCGCGCAGGAAAACTCGCGACCGCGTCCTCGTCCGGTGCCCCCGGTCTCGCCCCGCTGTGGTTCACAGTGGACGGTGACGACGTGGTCTTCAGCACCGGACGCGACAGCCTCAAGGGGCGGCACCTGGCGGCCAATCCCCGCGCGGCGCTGACCGTGGACAGCGACGAGTTCCCGTACGCGTACGTGACCGTCCGCGGCCCGGTCACCCTGACTGGTGACGACCTGCTCGAATGGAACACCCGGCTCGCGGAGCGGTACGTGCCCGAGGGCAGGGCCGAGGAGTACGGCAAGCGCAACTCCAGCCCGGACATGATGGTGTGCCGGCTGCGTCTGCAGCGCATCTCGGCCTGGGCCGAGATCGCCTCCTGATCCTGGTGTTCAGCGTGCGGAGCGGGGCTTCGGGCGGCGGCGCTCCCAGGCCGACAGGATGTGCCGTGACATGGCCTGTTCCGCTCCGCCCTCGTCCTTCTTCCTGATGTGATCGAGGATGGCGCGGTGTTCGTCGTTGCTGACGCGGCACTCGGTCGACGTCGGATTGCCGTGGTAGCGATAGTTCTTGCGCGCTTCGGCGTGCACTGCGCGCACGATCGACCTGGACAGCCGGTTGCCGGAGGCCCGCATGATGCGGTCGTGGAAGACGACGTCGGTCTCCAGGAACTTGTCCTGCTCTTCGACCTGACTGTCGAGCAGTGCGAGGAGCGCGGCCATCTCGGCGATGTCGGCAGGGGTCGCGTTACGGGCCGCTTGCCCGGCCATGGCCGCTTCGAGACGGGCGCGGACGTCCACCAGTTGGTCGAGCAGCGTCAGCTCCGTGTCGTGCCGCACGACCGCCGCGAGCACGATCGGGTCGAGTAGCATCCATCCGTCCTCCTCGGTGACCGTGGTCCCCGAGCCTTGACGGGCCAGGACGAGCCCCTTCTCCTCCAGGCTCTTGACGGCCTCGCGCGTGGTGATCCGGCTGACGCCGAAGATCTCGCACAGGGCGGGCTCGGACGGCAGCTGCGCCCCTACCGGGAGTTCTCCGGAGACGATCTGGTCAACGAGGGCTTCGATCACCGGGAGGGCGAGCCGGGCCGGCCGCCGCGGAAACGGGGCCAGTTGGCGGGGCGGTTCGGTGCTCTTGCCGCGCGCCCTCGTCATGGGCGCACACCCTATCCGAGCAAGGCGGCAAACACCAGTCGTCATATGACTGTTGACCTAATTCGTATGACGACTTACGGTTCCGGCCGGGACGCGGGGTTTCGGCGTTCCGGCTCCGCGCCAGGCACTTCACGTCAACAAAGGAGTTCGTGAATGCGACCACCGTGTACCGAATCGGGCAGAAGGCGGCGGCTCACGGCGGGCACGGCCCTGGTGGCCGCGTTACTGAGCGTCGTGGTCACTCCGCCCGCGGCTGCCGACTGGAAGGCGGACACGATTTACGTGTCCCCCGAGGGAAAAGGCGCAGCGTGCAAGCTCATCGCGCCGTGTTCGGTCGGTACCGCCCAAGACGTCGCGCGTCGTGGCGCGGCGAGCGGCCGGGATGTGACCGTCGTGGTGGGCGCTGGTCGCTACCAGCTCACCGCGCCGCTGGTGTTCGACGCGCGTGACTCGGCGGCCGCCGGGAAGACCGTGCGGTGGCAGGCGGCCCTCGGCGCGCGCCCGGTCTTCACCGGCGCCCGTCCGGTGAGCGGGTGGACCCTCAGCGACCCGGCGAACGGTGTCTTCGCCGCCAAGGTCGGCACCGGGTTCGACAGTCGCCAGCTGTACGTGAACGGCAAACTGGCCCCGCGCGCGCAGATCGCGGTCGCGTCGTCGGCGATCACGCTGAACGCCAAGGGTTTCGTCGTGAACGACCCGGCTCTGGCCGAGAAACTCGGTCAGGTCCGTGACCCGGCCGCGATGGACTTCCGCGCCGTGCTGTCCTTCACCGACCGGTACACACCGGTCGCGAGTGTCAACGGCAACCAGGTGACCCTGGCCCAGCCGGCGTGGGACAACAACACCTTCGGCTGGGACACCGTGCAGTCCCCGTTCCGCACGGCGCAGTTCTCGTTGCAGAACGCGCCCCAGTTCCTGAGTGCCGGCGAGTGGTTCCTGGATGGCGCCGCGGGCATGCTCCACTACAAACCGGCCGCTGGTGAGGACATCCGCCGGCTGGACGTGCAGCTGCCACGCCTGGAGTCACTGCTGCAGGTGGCGGGCACACTGGACAAGCCGGTGCGCAACCTGAAGTTCGCAGGACTGACGTTCACCGGGACGTCCTGGCTCTTTCCCAACAGCGACGACGGATATACGGCCGGCCAGAGCGGTGCTGTCCTGCCCGGTGCGCAGCCGACGCGGCCGGTGGACGCGTTCTCCACCTGTGCGACGGGCTGCGCCGGGTACGAAGGCACCCGCCAGAACACGCGGCTCGCCTCGGGCGCCGTGCAGATCTCGGCGGCCACCAACGTGTCGATGCGCGACAACACCTTCACCAATCTGGGGTCGGTCGCTCTGGGCATCGGCAACGACGCCGCGTCCAACGGCTCAGGTGTCGGGCTCGCCGCGCAGGACATCACGGTCACCGGCAACTCGTTCTCCCACAACGCCGGCGGCGGCATCATCGTCGGCGGGGTCGGCGCGGACGCCCACCACCCGTCGGACGTGCGGATGACGAACAAGAACATCGTCGTGACGAACAACTCCGTGCACGACACCGCGATCGACTACCAGGAACAGGCCGGCATCTTCGCCACCTACGTCAGTGGTCTCAACATCGCGCACAACGAGGTCTACAACCAGCCGTACTCGGGCATCAACGTGGGCTGGGGCTGGGGCATGATGGACGTCGGCGGCAGCCCCGAGTACGCCGCCCGCGGCACCTACCGGTATTTCCCGCCCTACCAGACGCCGACCACGTTGAAAGACGTGCGCATTACCCAGAACTACCTGTACAACGTGCAGAACCTGATGAACGACGGGGCCTGTATCTACACGCTGTCGGCCATGCCCGGCTCGACGATCGACGGCAACTTCTGCCGGGACAGCATGGCCCCCGCCGCCCTTTACTCCTTCGGGTTCTACATGGACGAAGGCTCACGGTTCATCACGGTCACCAACAACGTCCTGATCCGCACCCGGTCCGGGCTGCACACCAACGCTCCGAAGACCTCCACCAGCGGCGACCTGCGCGACGACACCAACTACATCTCGGCCGACGTCGCCTCCAGCGACTTCGGCAAAGCCCCGCGCAGCAGCTCCACCAACGTGATCGCCCTGGGCGCGGACCTTCCGCCCGCGGCCTCGCGGATCATGTACCAGTCCGGTCTGGAACGCCCGCTGCGGACCACTGCGGACCCGGAAAGGCCACCGCTGGGGGTCGCCGCCTCGGCGGCGAACCCGGAGCTGGCGGCGAAGGCGTCCACGACGATCAGCGTGCCGCTGTCGAACTTCGATCCGCAGCGGGGTCTGACGTTCGTGAGCGCCACCATCACCGGGCCGAAGGACTGGAAGACGGCTGTCGCCGCGCTGTCACCCGGGATCCTGCTACCAGGTGCGACGGCGACACCGAAGTGGACGGTCACCGCCCCGGCGGCGTTCTCCTCACTGCGGCCACAGGACTTCACCGTCACCGTCGCGTACACCAGCCAGGGAAAGCGGTTCACGACGACGCGGAAGGTCCGTATCGCACCGCTCAGCCCGGTCACGTCGCTGTCGACGTACGGCAACGTGCCCACCCGCTTCGCGGAACTCGGTGGCAGCTTCACGATCACCAACGCCAGCAGCGACATCTGGGGCGGGCCACCACAGCACGACGACCAGTACGGAACGATCTACGCGAAGCAGGGCGCCGGGCAGAAGACCACCGCCACCGTCCGGGTGGCCGCCTACGACCAGCCCAGCATCTACACCAAGGCCGGTCTGGTGTTCCGCAACGACCTCACCGCGTGGGGCAGGTCGGCCGGCTACGTGGTACTGGTCAACATGCCGGCGACGCGCGCGACACTGCAGTGGGACGCTGACGGCGACGGCTACCTCGAGTCGGGGGCAAGTGATCCCAACGCGCCGACGACCGGACCTCTGCATCTGAGGCTGGTCCGCGACGGCAGTGTCTACACCGGATCCTGGTCGAGCGACGGCGTGGTGTGGCACCAGATCGGCAATCCGGTCACCGTGCCGGGTGTCGCCGCCACCCAGGACGCGGGAATGATCTGGACGTCGCACGCCGCGACGATCTCGGGCACGGCCACCTTCGACTCGTTCTCGGTGAAGGGCTCGTAACCAGCACCCGCTGTGCGACGTTGTCGTGGCGTCCCGATCACCGATCGGGGCGCCACGAAGCCGTTCCGCCGAGGAACACGACCAAGGTGCCGACGGACGCGGCGGCGAGCACGTAGAAGCCCGGTGCGAGCGGACTGCCCGTGACTGCGGTGAGCCAGGTCGAGACGAACGGGGCGGTGCTGCCGAACAGGCCGATGGCGATACCAGCGGGCACGGCGAAGCTCGTGAAGCGGATGCCGGTCGGGAACAACTTCATGGCCAGGACCGCCCCGACGGCGAGGGCTGGTCCCACGAACATCGAGCACAGCGTCTGGCCGGCCACCGCGCCGATGAGGGTCGGATACCGCGTGATGATCAGGAATGCGGGCACCGCCGTGACGGCGGTCCCTCCCATGATCACGAGCGCCACCCGGCGGAGCGGGAACCGATCGATGAGGTAGCCGCCCAGCAACGCGAATCCCGTGGACGCGAGCACCGCGACGAGGTTGGCCGTGTACGCGTCGGCCGGGGACAGTCCGGTCCGGATCAGGTAGGCGGGCATCGCGACCGTCAGCGTGTACCCGGCGATCGCGTGGGCGCCGGACCAGACCGTGAGCAGGACCAGGCCGCGTTTCGCGGTGCGCACCGCTCTGGCGATCGGTGCGCGGCCCTGCCGGGCCTGCTCGCCCAGCGCCACGAACTCCGGGCTGTCGAGCAGCCGGGTGCGCACGTAGAGGCCGACCAGCCCGAGCGGGGCTCCGATGAGGAACGCGACGCGCCACCCCCAGCCGGCCAGCTGGTCCGGCGTCAGCGTCGTGGACAGGAGCAGGCTGACGGCGGCCGCGGCGGCGAGCGCGACACCGTTGGCGACGTTGCCGATCGCCGCTGTCAGGCCACGCCGGTCGGCCGGTGCGTGTTCCAGCATGAGCAGCAGAGCGCCGGGAAGTTCGGCGCTGGCCGAGAGTCCCTGCAGGATCCGGCACAGCACCATCAGCACGGGGGCGAGCAGGCCCACCGCGGCGTAGGTCGGGAGGAGTCCGAACGCCGTGGTCGCCACCGTCATGAGCAGCAACGAGAACGCCAGGGCCGGCCGCCGGCCGAACCTGTCGCCGACATGACCGAAGACGACGGCACCGAGCGGACGCACGAAGGACCCCAGGGCGAAGATGGCGAAGGTCGCCAGCAGCGCCGCGGTCGGGTCGCTCGACGGGAAGAACTGCCCCGCCAGGATCGCCGCGAGATAGCCGTAGATCAACAGGTCGTAGACCTCGATGACGGTGCCCACCCCGCCTGCCACCAGAACCTTGCGGTAGCCACGAGATCCAGCACCTGCGGGCAGCTGCTTCACGGCGATCCTCCGGGTCACTCCTGTGTGGTCGGCGAAGGCTGTTCTGCCAGCCAGATGGCGAGCTGGGTCCGGTTGGTGAGGCCGAGTTTGGCCAGGATGCGTTCGACGTGGCCTTCGGCGGTGCGCCGGGCGATCACCAGCCGGGCGGCGATCTCCTTGTTGGTCCGGCCTTGCGCGACGAGTTCGGCGACCTGACGCTCGCGGCGGGTCAGCGGCGTTGTGCCGTCCTTTGGTGCCACAGCGACGGTTTCGCGCTGCTCCAAGGTGTAGGTGACCGCGTCGGAGAGCGGGAGAGCCCGGCCTCGGTCGAAGGCGTTGGCGAAAGCGGCGTCGCCGAGGTCGGCCCGGACCTGCCGCCGGCAGGCCTCATGGGCCGCGATCAGCGTCGGTTCGACGAGGACGGCCTTACCCAGGTCGGTTTGCGCGCGGTCGGCCGCTCCGAGCAGAACCGCGGCACGGAGGTGCCGCCCCTGCCGGGCAACGATCCAGGCAAGCGCCTCGACGCACCGCACGGCGACGTACGGGTCCGGTATGTCGTGCTGCTGCGCAAGTTGAAGGCACGCCCGCAGCTCACTGTCGGCCGCCGGGATGTCGCCCTGCTGCCAGGCGACCAGCCCGAGTCCCCAGCGCGCCCAGATCTGCTGGACGGACGAGTGGCGGGCTTCGGCGATCCGCAGCACTTCCCGGAAACAGTTCCTGGACCGGTCGTGATCATCGATGAGCGCGCTGGCGGTCCCCAGCTGGATCAGCAAGCTCACTCGCAGGGGCACCTCCTCCTGCTGTTCGTGTTCCGGCAGCGCGGACAGCAAGGCCAGGCCTTCCTCCTGGTGGTCGATCGCGCGAGTGACCTCGCCGCGCAGCATCGCGGCCACCCCGCGCACGAAGATGGTGAAGACCAGTCCGGAACCGTCCCGCAGCCTCCTGGCCAGGTGCTCGCCGTCGTCGAGCCGCGACGTCGCGAGGCCGGCATCACCCAGCCAGGCCGCCAGAAAGCCGGCCAGCGCCAGAGCGCGGACGCGCAGCACGGTGGGCGCGGTCGTCTGCGCCATCGCCCGGTCCAGCCAACCGAGGCCCTCGCCGCACACGCCTCGCGACCACCAGTAGAGCCACGGCAGCCCCGTCACGATGCGCAGCACCTGCTCCGCCTGACCCGGTTCGGACAGGGCGAACTCCACCGCCGCACGGATGTTGGAGTGTTCACTGGTGAATCGGGCGATCCAGTAGGTCAGCCGCGGGTGGACGCGCTCCGCCGCGGACCGCGTCGCCAGGTGCAGGTACCACTCGCAGTGCCGGCGGCGCAGCAGCGACTCCTCCTCCGCCTTGCGCAGCTGCTCCTGCCCGAAGTCGCGGAGGGTCTCCAGCATCCGGTACCGGGCCTGCTCACCCGTACCGTCGGGCACACGCTCCACAATGGACTTTTCTGTCAGGCCGGCGAGCACGTCCACCAGATCGTCGGCGGGCAGGCACTCGTCGACGCAGACGCCCTCGATCGCGTCCAGCTCGAACCCGCCGACGAACACCGACGCCCTCGCCCACAGCAGCCGCTCCGGCTTGCTACAAAGGTTGAACGACCACTCCACGCACGCCCGCAGGGCCCGCTGGCGCGGCGGAGCGTCCCGGCTGCCGCGCGACAGCAGCGCGAAGCGGTCGGACAGCCGGTCCAGGATCTGTTGCGGCGCCAGGATCCGGACGCGGGCGGCGGCCAGCTCGATCGCCAGCGGCACCCCGTCCAGCCGCCGGCACAGCTCGGCGACCGCTGCCGCGTTGGCGCCGGTCAGGGCGAAGTCCGGCGAGGTGGCGCGGGCTCGCGACAAGAACAGTGCCACCGAGTCACAACGGGCCAGGTCGGCAACGCTCACCCGGCCCGGCTCGGGAACGGGCAGTGGCGCCACCGGGTAGAGCACCTCGCCGCGAATGGCGAGCGGCTCACGGCTCGTGGCCAGCACCGTCAGCCGTGGGCAATCCCGCAGCAGTACGTCCACCAGAACGGCACACGCCGGAAGAAGGTGCTCGAAATTGTCCAGTACCAGCAACGTCTGCCGGTCGGCCAAGTACCCGGTCAGCTGCCGTAGCGTCGGCCCGGTCCCCTGCTGCAGCCCCAACGACGCCATGACCAGATACGCCAGCATGTCGGGGCACTGCAGTTCCTGCGCCAGCAGGCCGCGCTCCGGCAACTGGGTGAGATCGACCAGCCAGACACCGGCGGAGAACGCCCGCCGCACGCCACCCGCCGCACGCAGCGCCAGCCGGGTCTTGCCGACCCCACCCACTCCGGTCAACGTCACCAGCCGGGACTGCCCGAGCAGATAGCGGAGTTCGGCCAGTTCCCGCCCGCGGCCGACGAAACCCGGCAACTCGGGAGGCAATCTCCCCGGCACGTCCGCGGTCACGGTCGGCATGAGGCCGAACCTACGCGACCGGTCCTCTCGGTCAAATAGTCCGACTCAGCGTCGATCCGGCCCAGCCGGAGTATCAGGCCGGCACCACCTGGTCGCCGTCGGTCTTCACCGCGACCCGCCCTGCGGCGTGGATCCGCCGCGAGGCGAGATCAGAACATCGTGTTGTCGTTGGCGGAGGTCGCCGGCACGTCCTGGACCACGTCCCAGTGCTCGACGATCTTCCCGTCCCAGCGCACGCGGAAGAGGTCCACAACGGACTGACCGCGATCTTCCGGACTGGTCCGGTAGTGGGCGTGGATCGCGACGAGATCACCCTCGGCAACGACTCGCTTGCGTTCCACGGTCAGCAGCGGGAACTGCCGGAACAACTCGGCGAACCCCTCCCGCAGTCCCGCCGATCCGCTGGGCACAGCGGGGTTGTGCTGGTGGTACTCCGGTGCGAGGCGATCGACGGCGTTGACGTCCTTGCGCACCAGGAGCTGGTCGAAGTACGCGATCGCGGCCGACTTGGCGAACGGCGTGAACCAGCGCGGACCCGGCTGGTTCGTCCGCGGTGAGCTCACCGTGGAGAACATGTCGTTGCCGCTGACGGACGTCGCCGGAACCTCCTGGAGGGTGTCCCAGTGCTCGGCGATCAGGTCGTTGTGGTCGAAGCGGAAGATGTCCACCACGGCCGACCCGCGGGTGCCGGGCACGAGCACCACGTTCGAGTGCACCACGACCAGATCACCCTCAGCGATCACGCGCTTGATGTCGTAGCTCAGATCCGGGAACTGCGCGACCAACGGACCCGCGACGGCCTTGAGCGCGGCCGAGCCGTCCGGCGCCACCGGGTTGTGCTGGATGTAGTCGGGGCGGATGTAGCGATCCACGACCGAGACGTCGCCGTCCTCGAAGACACCTTTGAGCACCCGTGCGGCGATGGTTTTGTGCAGGTCGAGCGCGTTCGTTCGCGCGGATTGCGGCGCAGGGCCCGACGCGGCGACCGCCGGCGCGGCACCGGCCGCGGCGCCGAAGGTCATGGCGGCCAGCACGACGGCAACCACCTTCCTGGACAGGGCATTGGTGGGGTGCATCTGCGCCTCCGAGGCTCATGGCTGGACCGTCAGCATAAGTCATAACTGTCAGCCACTGTCAACTTGTGCATTCCATGTCACTTTCGGCGGAAGCTACAGTGACCGGGTGAGTACCAGGAAGCCAGGCCTGCGGGAGAGGACCCGCGAGGCGGTGCGCACCCAGGTGATGACCGCCGCGTGGGAACTGTTCGTCCAGCAGGGCTACGACGCCACGACGGTGGACGAGATCGCCGAAGCGGTCGGCATGTCCCAACGCAGCTTCTTCCGCTACTTCGGCTCCAAGGAAGACGTCGTCCTGGGGAAGTTCGACCCGGTCGGAGCGCTCCTCGCGGACGCGCTCGGCAACCGGCCCGCCACGGAGGACACCTGGACCGCGCTGCGCCGCTCGTTCGACGTCATCGTGGACGCCACCGAACGCGACCCGCGCTACGGTCTCGTGCTGCTGCGGATCACCGGGCAGTCTCCGGCGCTGCGGGCCGGCCGGTCGGAAAAACAGACGCACTGGCAGGACCTGCTGACTCCGCTCGTCGCCGCACGCATGAACCTGCCCGCCGGCGGCACGAACCACGACCCGCGCCCGGCCGCGCTCACCGCCGCGGCGCTCGCCTGCCTGACCGTCGCGAACGCCGTCTGGCTCGACAGCGACGGGACCGAGTCCCTGCGCCGCCTCGTGGACGACGCCATGGGCGTGGTCCAGCCCGCGTCGTGACCGCGGGTTCCGAGCGCACTGTCCATTTTGGACCTCGCCGTCAGTGTCACGCGTGTGCGGCGTCCACCTGGTGCAACGCCTCGGCCAGCTCGGCCCGCCGCCGGACCCCGAGCTTGCGATAGGTGTTGGTGAGGTGCTTCTCCACGGCGCGAGCGGTCACCGCGAGCGCTTCGGCGATCTCCTGATTGGACCGGCCCGCCACAGCGAGCAGCGCGACGCGCCGCTCTGACGGCGTCAGAGCGGCGGGTGCGGAAGCAGGCGACCTGCCGCCCAGCGCCGCCCGTGCCTGATCGGCGATGTTCTTGACGCCGATGTCCTCGGCCACGTCGAGGCACCGGCGCCAGACCTCGTTGCTGCCCGACATCTCGGCCAGCTGCCGCAGCGCGAGAGTCAGCTCCATCGCGTGCGTGGAGCTCTCCAGGACTTCGACGGCACGGCGAGTCAGGCTCTCACCGCGTTGTCCGCCCACCACGGCGCCCAGTACGCGCAACGCGCGCCCTTCGGCGGAGGGGGCTCCCCACTCCTCGGCGATCAGGCGCTCCTCCTCGGCGAGCGCCACCGCGTCTTCCGTGTCTTCCGTGCCACCGAGCTCTTTCTTCAGCAACGCCAGCGATGTTCGCCAGGGGAAGAGCACCGGGTTGCGCCAGCCCGCCCGATCCAGCCACGCGCCGGATTCGGCGAGGACCGCGGCGGCACCCGGCAGGTCCCCGCGCAGCGCGGCGTCCGAGGCACGCAGCAGACCGACCACCGCGGCGAGGCAGTCGTTCGGCGGCTCGCCACCGACCAGGGCCAACGCCCGGCCGGTGAACACCGGATCGCGCAGCTGCAGCGCGACCGCGGCCAGCAACACCGCCGTCGACGTGCCCATGGCGCTCCAGTCCCCGTCACCGAGTTCGCACGCTTCGGCGGCGGCACGGGCCGCCTCGTGGACGCGGCCGGTCAGCACGTGGACGAGGGCCTGCTCGCCGCAGATCATGAGCTGTTCCACGACGTCACCCCGGCGGCGGGCGACCTCCATCGCCTGGTCGAGC
Source organism: uncultured Actinomycetota bacterium (assembly GCA_963771775.1). Classification (GTDB taxonomy): domain Bacteria; phylum Actinomycetota; class Actinomycetes; order Mycobacteriales; family Pseudonocardiaceae; genus Lentzea. The sequence continues at coordinate 1,694,144 of CAVYUS010000007.1, read as the reverse complement.
CAGCCCACCGTGGTCTCGGGCGCACCGGCCGCCGCCAGGCAGGTCACCAGCAGCGGAGCCGCCGAACAACGGTGCGGCGAAGACGCGGGCTCCTGTTCGAGCAGCCATTCGGCGTGCGCCCGGACCTCGTCCGCCCGCAGGCCGGCACCCAGGGCCGCGGACTTCAGCAGCACCGCCCGCAGTTCCCGTTCCGCTGCCGTCGTCACTCCCGTGTGCCCGCCGAGCTCGGCCAGGCGGGCCACATCCCGGCCGAGCCCGGCGCGGCTGGTCGCCTCCGAGTAGCGGAGCCTCGCCTCGACCCGCCACGCGAGCTCACGATCGACCGGGTCGAGCTCGGCACCGAGTTCCGACGAGACCTGGCGCAGCATCGCCACGATCACCTCGGGGGCGTCGCCCAGGACCATCGGCGTGAGCCGGATCAGCGCCGCCGCACGGCACCTTGGATCCTTGAGCAGCGGAACGGCGTACGAGACGCGGCTCGTCGCGGCCTGGACGTCGAAGCCCTGCAACGCACTCGCGAGGTCGACGAGCACCCTGGCCCGGTCCTCGCCGTCCACCGACGTCTCCAGCAACGCCCGGCGCAGGTACCACTCGGCGGTCTCCGGCGCACCGGACCGCGACGCGGTCTCGGCGGCGACCCTCAGCACCTCCACCGCCCAGGCACCCTGCGGCCTGGTGATCTCGAGCAGGTGCCACGCGACCTCTTCCTCCGGCCGGCCGTGGTCGTAGAGCAAGCGCGCCGCCCGGACGTGCGTGTCCTCCCGCTCCGCCGAGGTCATCATCTCTGTCACGGCGTCGCACACCGCGGGATGGGCGAACCCGGTGGCGTTCAGCAGTCCGAGTTTGCGCAGCGACCTCGTCGCACCGAGCAACGCCACCCGGTCGAGACCGGCCAGCACCGCCGCGTCCGGCAGCCCGTCGCCGAGAACGGCCAGCGCCTTCACCAGCGCTCTGGAGGGTTCGGGTTGCGCGGCAACGCATGCGATCAGGCGATCACGTGCGTAGGCGGGCCGCATCGTGCGCGCCACGTCGGCGTTGGCTGCCACCGGCGGCAGGCCTTCGGCGCTCCACGACAACACGAACGCGGTGAGCAGCATCGGGTTGCCGCCGGTCGCCTCATGACAGGCGAGGGCGAACTCGTCGTCGCAGTCACGGCCGAGCCGCTCGCGCACCAGCGCCGCCGACCCCGCGACGGTGAGCGGCACGGGGCGCAGGCGACGCGCAGCCCCCGCGACGATCGACACCACCGCCGGCTGTTCGGCGAGCGGATCTCCTTCCCGGACGCTCACGACGAGCACGGCACGCAGATGCGCAACCCGTCTGGCAAAAGCCTCGAGTGCTTCGAGCGACTCGTCATCGGCCCACTGGAGGTCGTCGACGAGCAGGAGAAGTGTCCGTTCGGTCGCCAGGTCCAGCAGTGCCCGCAACGGATCGGCGGTGGTGTCGCCCGCGATCGGGGGAACCGCCCACTCGAGCAACTGAGCGAGCACGCCGCCGGCGAAGTCGAGCTCGATCGGCGTGGCCGACGCCCGCAGCACCACGCAGTCCGTTGCCTCGCGGTGGTGCGGCAGTGCCCGCAGTACCATCGTCTTGCCGTTGCCCAGCGGGCCCGCCACCGCGATCACACTGCCCGCGCCACCGGCCGCACGGCGCAGGGCCTCGCCCACCACGTCCAGTTCGCGATCCCGTTCGAACAACACAGCTCTCCCGCGCTCCCTCATCCGCCGGGCACCCAGCCGAGCCTGCGCGCACGGGCGAGTAGTGCGGTGAGGCGCCCGCGTACGGCGATCTCGGCGGCCTCCCGCACCAGCGGCGCCGCGGCCGGCGGTTCGGTCATCTCCGCCAGATCGAGCAACGCGGTCGCATACGACAACCGCCACGGCGACTGTCTCAGCAACCGCACCGCCTCCCGGACGTCGTCGGGGTCGCGAGACACGGCCGCACGACGCAGCAGCGCGCGACCGATCGCGCTCGGCACTCCCCAGGCACGAGAGAGGGCGAGGTCATCGGCACACAGGCGAGCGGCGTGCGCAACGTCGCCAAGCGCGTACGACGCGCTCGCGGCGACCGAGCGCCACGGCAGCAGAACCGGATTGACCAGTCTGTGGGCCAGCAGGCGCCGCCCGCACTCCTGCGCCCACAAGAGTGCCGCCGCGGCGTCTCCGCGCCCCAATGCCAGCGTCGCACGAACGAACAGCATGAGCGTGCGGCTGTACCCGTGCCCCAGTTCGTCCTCGGACGTGCTCGCGAACGCTGCTTCCGCACGATCGACGAGTCCCTGCTCAAGGCTGACGTGCGCCTCGGCCATGATCAGCCGCGGTCGTGCGTCGGGGTGCCACTGCCGCAACGGCATGGCGGTGCGCGCGCCGTCGAGGTCCTCCGCGGCCTCGGTGAGCCTGCCGGCGAGCACCATCAGGTTGGCGCGGACGACCAGCGTCTGGCTCACGACACCGTTCAGGCCGCGCCCGCGTGCCTCGACCAGGACGGCGTCCAGCCCGGCGATGCTCTCGTCGAAGTCATCGGTGCTCTGCAGGGCCAGGCAGGCCATCACCCTCGGCATCAGCAGGGCCGACGGCGCGGCCAGTGCGTGACGGGCCAGCCTTCTCGCGACCGCGGCGTCCTGACCGCGCGCGACACACAGCCATGCCGCCGTACCCGCGCGCTCGGCGTCCTCCGGTTCGGCCGGAAGTGGCGCGACGTCGAACAAGCCGAACTCGGGAGCGTCCAGCTGCACCTCCTCGACGAACCAGTACATCGCGGCCACGCCATCGCGTTCGACACCGGTCGACCGCATCGCGCCGAACGTGCGCTGGACCAACGCGGAATCGCCGCGGTAGTAGAGCTCGTCGGCCGCGGCGAGACGTGCTCCGGCGCATTCGGGCGGCGCGGGCTCCAGCAACATCCTGGCGAGCCGCCGGGTACCGATCTCCGGAACGCGAGCGCACTCCAGCACCGCGAGCTCCAGCTGCAACTCGGAAGTCGTTGCCGGATCACCGGGTTCCCGCATCGCCCGCGTCAGGTGCCGCTCCGCGACGCACGGCTCGTCTTCTGCGACCGCGCGCCGAGCAGCAGCGCGCAGCAACGGCACCACCCACGGTTCCCCGAGCACCGGGGTCGCCTCCAGAACACGCGCCACCTCGGCTTCGTCGACTGCGGCGCGGTGGCCCAGCCGTGCGGCCCGGGTGTGCCATTCGTCGCGATCGGACTGCGTCATGCCCGCCAGGATCCGATCGCGGCTCAACCCCACCACCAAAGCCGGCGGCCGGTCGCGGGTGATGAGCCCCGCACCGGCGAGGAGGTCCAGGGCGCGACCGGCCGGAACGTCATCCAGGTGCGCCAGCGCGCACATCTGGTCGAGGCCGAACCCGGATCCGCACACCGCGACAGCTCGCAGCAGCCTGGTCGCGGCGGCCGGCATCGCCGCCGTCGCCCGTACCGCCAGGTCCGCGAAGGCGTCCGCCGCCAGCACCTCGACGTCCTCGGCGTCCAGAAGGGGGTGCACGCGTAATGCGTCGAACACCGCCCGCAGCACCGACGGCACTCCCCCGGTGCACCGGCTCAGCGTGGCGGCCAGGTCCGCCGCTCCCTCCCCGCATTCGAGGGACACCAACTGCGAGACCAGGTCCGGTGCCAGTGGCCGGGTGGTGAGCACCATGGCGTCGTCCAGCACACGCCCCGTCCCGCAGACCGTTGTGACGATCATGATCGGGCGGCCCGCCGCGCGGTGCCCGAGCCGGGTGAGCCACGCGCGCGTGAGATCGTCGAGCCGGTCGGCGTCATCAACGGCGAGCAGGACCGGCACCGTGCGGGCGAGCTCCAGCACGGCGTCGGTGGCGGCCAAGGACGCGGCACCGTCCGAGGCCAGGTGCCACGCCGACGCGAGCCCTGTCGACCATGTCCTGCCGCCGGCCGCTCTGTGCACCGGCCAAGCACCTCTCGCGGCCGGAAGCGACGCCAGCTGCGCCATCACCTCGTCGAGACCGTCGTGGCCAGTGCCGCGCCCGAACGACGCCCCGGCGAGCGTCAGCACCGCTGCCCCGGCTTCACGTGCAGGTTCCACCGCGCGGGTGAGCAACGCGCTGCGGCCGGTACCACTGCCGCCCCTGATCTCGATCAGGGGCTCTTCTCCCGCCACGAGCGCACGAACCGCCCGCTCCAGCGCGGCGACTTCGGTTGCGCGGCCGAGCAGTTCAACCGCCTCCACCGAACCTCTCACCTCAATCTGGCGGCGAGGTCCGCCCTCGTCCGCACGCCGAGCTTGCGGTAGGCGTTGGACAGGTGGCTCTCCACCGTGGCCACGGTGACGAACCGGGCGTCGGCGATCTGCCGGTTCGTCAGCCCCGCCGCGGCCAGCTCGGCGACCTGTCGTTCGGTGTCGGTCAACGCGTCGCGAGTCCCGGCCGACACCTCGCCCATGCGACCGCCCGCCTCCACGAGGAGGCTCCTGGCACGACTCGCGGCGTGGACGTCGCCACACCGCACAGCCAGGTCGGCGGCCGCCCGCAGGTGTTTGCGGGCCGCCCGGTCGTCGCCGTGCCGCAGGAGTGCCGTACCGAGCACCGTCAAAGCCTGCGTCTCGTACAGACCGCAGCCTGCCGCCTCCAGCAGCAGCGCCGCGTCCTGCGCCATCTCGACCTGCCCGTTGACCAGTCCGGCAGCGAGCAACGCGTAGCCGTGGCCTGCCTGGGTGTCCCAGCGGCCCACCGCCTCGGCACCGCGTGCGGCGAGCTCACCTGCCTCGGTGGTGCGCCCGAGTTCGACCAGCAGCGTCACGGCGTCGACCCACCACGGCACGAGCACCGGGTTGCGAATGCCCCTGGCTTCGAACTCCTCGCCACACCCCAGCAGGAGGTCCAGCGCCGCGGACAGCTCCCCTCGATTGCGCAGCACGTGAGCCTTGGCCGCATTCACCAACCCGTATTCGATCGGTTCGCGGGCCGGGCGCAGTTCGGCGAGCAGCCGAGCCGCGCGTTCGTTCTCACCAGTGCGCGCACACACTCTCGCCAGTACCAGCCGCGCCCACTGGAGCTCCTGGGAAAGCTCTTCCGACGACAGGGACATCGCCCGCTCGGCAACGAAGCCGGCCCGCACCAGGTCACCGCGTTCCAGCAGCAGCCACGCTCGCGCCCCGAGGGCCAGGACCTGGGAGGGTTCGTCACCGGCCGCCTCGGCGGAACCGAGTACCTGGTCCACCACGGCGGCCGCCTCCGCCGGACAACCGCAGAAGTGCAGTGACGCGGCGGCGGCGAGGTCCCACGGATCGTGCGGGGCGGTCGACGGCGTCAGCGCCGATCTGGTCAGCGCCAGCGTGCGACCGACGGATTCCCCGATCAGCAGCTCGCTACGGGCGATCTGCTGCACCAGCTGTCTGGCCAGTCGTGTTCTGAGCACGGCGGGCGGCGAGATCTCGCGGGCGTGCGCAAGAGCGGGGGCCACCGTCGCGAGATCGGCCTGCCCCACCACCAGCACGGTGGTCTCGATCACGGCGCGGAGTCCCGGATCGGCGTCGGCGGGCAACCCGCGCAACGCGCCAACCAGGACGTCGAACGCTTCACGCGCGTGTCCCGTCCTCAGCGCGACCATCCCGTACCGGGTGGCGATCGACGCACGTACCTCGGAGTCGGTGACATCCCCGAGCACACCCGCGTACAACGCATGGGCAGCGGCGGGATCGATGTCCGCGAGCAGCGTCGCCAGTTCCAGCCGGGTATCGACGTCCTCGGGGACGACCTGGAGCGCGCGCCTCAGATAACGGGCGGCCACGTCGGGCTGGTCCGCGCAGTCACGTGCCGCCTCGCGCAGCACGGACACCATCCACGGCTCGGTGATGACGGGCAGAGCGGCGATCTGCTCGGCGATCTCCCGGCGCGGCCGCCCCTCGTCACCGAGCAACCGGGCCGCCCTGACCCGAAGGTCTACCAGTTCGTACTGGTCGAGCGCGGCGAGCAGGTCGGCGCGCAACTGCTCCGAGTGCAGCGCGCCTTGCGCGGTGAGCACGCCCGCCAGCTTCAGCGTCGTGCGCGCCGTTTCGGCGGCGGCCGAGGACAGTTCGAACAGCGCGGAGGCCGCACCGGTGTCGCCGCGGCCGAGAATCGCCACGGACGTGGCGTACCGCCGGACCGGCTCGGCCTGCTCGGCAAGCCAGGACGTGAGGCACACGACCGACTCCGCGGTGGCCGCCACGCGCAACCGTTCCGCCCAGTCCTGGTCGGACCGTCCGCCCTGCTCGAGGACTCGCTCCACACAGGAGCGAACGGCGCGCGGGATGCCGTTGCACACCTCTACGCAAGCCCGCACGAACTCGTCGTGCGGCTCGACGCCGAACGCGTCGCGGAGCAGCTCACGCACATCGGGTTCGGGCAGTGGGCCCAGATCGATCACCGTGGTGTCGAGCGCGCCGGTCAACTCCGCGAACATCTCCTCGGCCGCCGAGCGTTCGACGCAGGGGAAAGCGAGCACCACGAAGAGCTGGCCGGCGCGCCTGGCCAGCAGCCCCAGCCACCGAGCCGTTTCCACGTCGCAGCAGTGGGCGTCGTCCAGCACCAGCACCAACGGCCGCTCAGCGCCGCGATCGAACGCGAGCCGGACGAGCTGTCGCATCCAGGTGCCGTCGTCGAGCCCGTCCGCCAGGACCTGGTCGGCCGCGGGGCCGAACAACGACCGGATCACCGCGAAGTCCGCTCCACCGGACGCGCAGGTGGTGCGGAGAACCTCGGCCTCGTGCTGCACCGCCTCGCACACCATGGAAAGCAGAGTGGACTTGCCGACACCGCTGCTGCCCCGTACCAGCGCGACGCCGGGCAGGCCGGCCGCGGCTTCGCGCACCCTCGTCCGGACCAGCTCCACGTCGCCACGCCTGCCGACCGGCCGCCAGGTCGCGATAGCCCGAACCGTGTCGATCCCAGCCATGCCGCTCCTCGTGCCGACTCCCGCCGTCGACCGCCGTCTCCGACCTTAGTCCTATCAGCCTGGAGCCGCAGGCGGCCAGGCCGGTCCTGGATCCGTCCACAGCGGACGCTCGCAACAGGACGGCACGCCGCCGCCGGAAACGACTTCAGGCAGCCGCGTCGGCGATCAGCGCCGCACCCAGCATCTGCGCACCACGGCCACCGCAGGGGTCGTACCCGGTCATCTTGGCGATGCGCCGCAACCGGTAGTCCAGGGTGCTGCGGTGGATGAACAGGTCCTTGGCGGCCTGGTTGCGGTTGAAGTCCGCGTCCGACAGCGCCACCAGCGTCTGCCACAGCACCGGATGTTCGCGCAACGGCCGGACGATCTCCGCGAGCCGGGTGGCCACCCGGCCGTTCCCGGTCACCGCGAGCTCCAGCAGCACGTCGGCGACGGTGTAGACACCGGCGGGCCGGCGCCCGGCGAGCACGAGCCGCAGAATGTCGCGCGCCTCCGAGTATCCGTCCTCGACGTCGGTCACGGCCCGCTCGGCCGTGGCGACCCACACCTTGCCGGCCAGCTGCCCGACGAGCTCCTCCAGCAGTTCGGCCTGCGCGCCGGGCACGAGCAGCACCAGCGCTCCCGACCGCCTCGTGACCAGCACACCGCGGTCCGCCGGCTCCAGCGACAGCTGCTCGGTCTGCCCTTCCGCCGGGGAACGCACGAGCACCACCGTGTAGACGGGTGCGAGCCGGTCGAGCACCTCGCGGGACAGCGGCCGTCCGTCGATCAGCTCGGCGGCGAGATCGCGGGGCGACGACACCGCGGCGTTGCGGCTGAGCCCGTCGAGGAAGATCTCCAGCAGCTGACCGCCCGCTCGCGCGACCCGCACGAGTTCAGGATCATCGGCGGCTGCCTCGTACAGCGACCCGGCCAGATCCGCCCGGCCACCCGACCACTGTTCTCCGGCGGCGCGCACCTTCGCCACGAACTCGGCGAACCGCCGCTCCTGTCCACCGGCCACTCGCAAAGTGCGCACGGGCTCCAGGCCCGTTCCTCGACTGGAAGCAGCCGCACCGCGTTCGTGCGCGTGTGCACTTGTCATGAGAACCACACAACTCTCTGCGTGCACCGTCGAGACATCTCCGGCACTCGGCGAACCACTAGCGCCCGCAACCACCGCTTCAGAGCACTGGGGCGATCCCTGACAGGGTTCCGAGTTAGCGCTCACAACGTCAACCGAACGAGGCAAAGACAGTGGATTCCACTGGCAACGGTTCGGTTCGCGCGGCCGGAGGGGAACGAGGTGCGGTACCAGCACGGTGTCCCATTAGCGAGACCGCATGAATGCGTCTCAGCTGGCACGGTCCGAAGTGGACGGACAGTGGGCCTTCACTGGCCGACCGGCAATATTGCCGCCCAATGCGAAACGCTCGGCTGGACGACCAGCCGAGCGTTCCACACAAGTTGATCACCGCGTTTCGGCGGCGGCGGTCAGGTTCACTGGTACAGCGTGACTTTGGCGGTGGCCAGATCGTAGGAGGCACCCACGATGCGCAGCTTCCCCGCGTCGACGGACTGTTTGAGGACCGGGTTGGCCTGAAGCGTGCCGACGGTCTTGCGGATGTGCGCCTCGAGAGCGGCCGAGTAGATGTCCGCACCGCGATCCTTCACCTCACGCGCCGCGGGCACGAGAGCCGACACCAGTGCGCCGAGCGCACCGGCCGGCAACTTGCTCGGGTCCTTCATGGCGTCCACGGCCGCCTTCACCGCGCCGCAGCTCTGATGACCGAGCACCATGATCAGCGGCGTGTTCAGCGCCACCACGCCGTATTCGATGGTGCCGATGGTGGGCTCGGACAGCACGTTTCCGGCCGTGCGGGTGACGAAGACGTCACCGAAGTCCTCGTCGAACACCGCTTCGACCGGTACGCGCGAGTCCGCGCAGCCGAACACCTGAGCGTACGGCGACTGGCCGGTGGCGTGCGCACGGATGCTCTCGAGGGTCTGCGTGTGCAGCGCCTTGTTGGCGAGGAGTCGCTCGTTGCCGGCCATGATCCGCTGCAGTGCCGCGTCCGGAGTCTTCGGCAGTTCCGGCAACGCGGACGTGGAGGCCGCCGCCGCCGGAGTGACCGCCGGCTGGCCGGCCTTGGAGCCGCACGCGGCGACGGCCACGGAGAGTCCGCCCAGGGCGAGACCACGCAGCACAGCCCGCCTCGCCGGCGTCTGGGATGAGGTGTCGTTCTTCAGGTCGCGCATGGTCCACATTAGACATACGCGACCAGCGCTCCGCCACCGACACATGCCCCGCCGCTCATGGTTCCGCTTTTTTCGGACGCCTTCGGCCTCCACCGTCTTATTAGTCCGATGTGGTCGGACAGGTGCGCACGACAAATCGCCCATATAGTCAGAAGTGGCGTTCATCGTTATCGCCACGCCCAGTGTCGGTCTAGGGTTTGCCCAAGACGAGTTTTGCAAGTATCACAAGGAGAATCATGCGTACGACGGTGACAGTCCTCATGGGAGCCGTCCTGCTGGCAGGCGGTGTGACGGCCTGTTCTTCCGGAGAGCCCGCGAGCTCGCCGTCCTCGCCACGACCGCCGCCGATCCAGCGCCGGGCACCCCGGTCGCCGAACCCGCGTCATCGGGCGACCAGCCGACGGCCATCACCTACAACGCACAGCGAGTACCGGCCGGGGCGCAGCTGGCCACCTCGGCGAGTACGGCGAACGGCCGGACCACGGTGACCCTGACGGTCACCGGCCTGCCGCCGAAGTCCGCGTACGGCGCGCATGTGCACACCAAGGCCTGCGGCGCCAAGCCCGCGGACTCGGGTCCGCACTACCAGCACGACAAGGACCCGGTGTCGCCATCAGTCGACCCGAAATTCGCGAACGCGGACAACGAGATCTGGCTGGACTTCACCACCGATGACCTGGGGGCGGCGACCTCCTCGGCAAGTGTGGGCTGGGAGTTCCGCAAGGGTGAGGCGAACGCGATCGTCCTGCACGCCACGCACACGCACACCGAGCCGGGCAAGGCCGGCACCGCGGGCGACCGGCTTGCCTGTCTGACGCACGCTTTCTGACTGCGCTTTCCCGTTTCGCGGGCGGTTCACGGACGAACGTGATTCGAGTTGCCTATTGGGCCGAATGCGACGGAACCGCACATTGGGGTCAGGCGTCATGACCGCCATGGGAGAACAGTTCCACGTCGTGCCAGATGAGCTGCGCGGCTACAGCGGGCTGCTCGAACGTCAGGCCGAGCACTTCCTGACGATCCGGGAGCACGCGATCTTCAAGGGTGGGGACACGGCCGGGTTCACCGGGCTGCTGTCGCTGCTCGACCCCGTCGTGACCGGGGTCGCGCAGCTCTACGGCGAGACGCTCGATGCCGCCAACAAGAAGATGAGCCAGGACGCCGAGTCGTTGGTCAAGTCGGCCCGCGCCTACGAGAAGGCGGACGAGATCGGGGTCTGCCTGATCGACACCGCGGGCGGCAAGATGGAGCCCCCGTCCTGGCTGGAGCGGTTCCTGGGGGTGGGCGAATGACCGGCGGAGTCTGCAACGGCTACCAGGACATCGAAGATCCGAATGTCTCGCTGCGCGCCGCGCCCGACGACCGGCCCGGCCGGCAGACCGTCAAGGAGCTGATCGAGGCCGCCGGATGGAAGATCCAGGGCGTCAACTGGATCTACCAGCAGGTCACCGGCGACGACCTGGTGCGCGACCTGGTCATGCCGCTGGCGGGCGACTTCGAGAAGATCGACGCGAACGCCGCCGCGTGGGACCGGGTCGCCAAGGCGCTGGACAACGTGCGGCACAACGTCAACAACGGCATCGAGGAGCTCTCGCCGAGCTGGGACGGCGGCGCCGCGCAGAGCTTCGAGAACCGCATGCGCCGCACGTGGACCACGGCGATCGAGTGGGACTCGCAGGTCGCGAAGTTCATCGGCGACCGCTTCAAGAACATGGCGGGCTCCTGCCGGTCGGCCGCGAAACTCGCGCTGACGCTGCTCGACAAGATCTGCGACAAGCTGATGAAGGCCGCGATGACCGCGTGGATCCCGCTCGTCGGCTGGGGTCGTGCCGTGTGGATGGTCTACGACGTGGTCAACATCGTCGACCAGGTGCGCAAGCTCATCCAGTCCATGCAGACGCTCATCGAGGGCGTCAAGAGCATGATCGACGGCATCAAGCTGATGGGCACCGCGCTGGCCAAGATCCCGGACGTGCGGGACGTCAACGACTTCTTCGACGTGGTCGACACGTGGCAGGACGGCACGGAGAAGCTGAGCGACGGCACGGCCGCCGTGGGCAGCGGTGCGTGGGGCATGGCCAAGAGTGGGTACAAGGCGCGCGAGCAAGTACCAGGACGCGCAGAAGGAAGAGCGCTGGACGGACAGCAGTTCTTCGAGTTCGGGCGGTGCGGAATGACGTTCCCGTACGACAGCGCTCGCCAGCAGTTGCAGGCGTGGCAAGAGGATCTCGACGCCAAGGGCTCGCGGTTGGAGAAGGTCGCTCTGGAAGCGTCCAAGGTGCAGACCCGTGGCGGCGACCTGTCCCCCGCGGACATCGCCGCGATCGAGAAGTTCGCACGGTCGAAGGACGCGCCGAACGCGCTGAAAGACCTGCAGCGCAAGGTCGACTCGGGCGAGATGTCCTGGCGGGACATCTCGTCCGGCAAGGCCGTCAACGATCCTGAAGTACAACGTGCGATGCAGAGCAGTATGCCGTCGCTGAAGCGGGCGTACACGGCGATCAAGGAGGGCCAGAACCTCGACGAGATCGTCGCGGCGGGTCAGCAGCGCCCCCGGCGGTCGCGCGACGACTTCGACGACGACGCGCCGAGCGACTTCACCGAGGACGCCTTCTAGCCCCAGCGGTCAACTTGGCAGGCGGGGGCCGGGCAAGTGTGCCCGGCCCCCGAGTCAGCTCAGTTGCGCAGGGTCCACTGCTGGTTGCTGCCACCGCCGCAGGACCAGAGGATGATCCTGGTTCCGTTCGCGGTGGCGGCACCGTTGGCGTCCATGCACAACGCCGACTGCACACCGGTGATCGTGCCGTTGGCGTTGACGTTCCACTGCTGGCTGGTCTGGCTGTTGCAGTCCCCGATCACCACCGCGGTGCCGTTGGCGGTGCCCCCGTTGCTGGCGGCCAGGCACTTGTTGCCGTACACCTGCAGCTGCTTGCCCGAGGTGTAGGTGAAGCGCTGGTTGGTGTTTCCGTGGCAGTCCCACAACTGCGCCTGGGCGCCGTTGGCCGTGCTCGCGCCGCTGATGTCGATGCACCGGCCGGACTGGCCGCCCACGATCGTGCCGCTCTGCTGGTTACCGCCGCCCTGCCGCCGCGCGAGCGATTTCGACTCAGGCGACCGGTTTCCTTGCGCGTCCACGACGTAGAGCCGGTAGTCACCGGACGTGGTCGGGACGTCGATGGTCGTCGCCGTGCCGCTCGCCCTGGTCATCGTCGGGCCGGCGACGAAGTTCGTCGTGCCCAAGGGAGCCAGCCAGACGGTCCTGGTCGCGTCGCCGAGGCTGCGGATCGGGATCGAGGACGCGCCCGCGCCGACGAACGTGCTGGACGGCAGGACGTAGTCCGGCCGGGAGAGGTTGCTCTGCGGGATGATGTCCCGGAACGAGTCCTCCAGTCCGGAGTTCACGGTGATGCCGTAGGCCGCGGCCGGCCAGACATAGTCGGACGAGACAAGAATGTCCTGGATGGTGCTGTTCGGCAGAACCTTTTGGGAGACCTTGTTCACCGGCCCGTAGGTCTGCGTGATGCTCAGATCGTGCTTGCGTCCGAAGTCGTCGGAGTTGATGAGCCACGTGACGTTCTTGTCCACGCTCAGGACGTTGTCGCGGAAGCCGATGAACGCCGAGCCTTCGTCCGGGTGAAGTCCGTACTTGTGGCCGGACGGGACGCCTTGGAGGTAGTTGTTGTTGATCGTGGTGCCCGGCTGGCTGCCCAGCGTGTAGATGGGGGCCGTGTCGTTGAGGCGCTGCACCGTGTCGATGATGTGGTTGTAGCTGATGTTGTTGTTCCGCGCCGTGGTCGTCGGCCGGTTGGGCGCGATGGAGCCCGACGAGCCGTCGAAGTTCCACCAGCCCCAGCCCATCGTGATGCCGTTCCACGGAGCCTTTTCGATCCGGTTGCGCTGCACGGTCAGGGTGTCGACGAAGAACGCCGCGATGGGGCTGTGCCCGTTGAACAACACCGCGCTGTCGTAGAGGTAGTTGTTCTTGATCTCGATGTTCTTCGGAAGCCCTTCGACCTGCGCGGAGTACTTCTCGCGGTTCGTCGGCGTGTGGTCCCCGATGTAGACGTGCTGCGGATGCCCCACGGTGATGGCGGACCCGGCTATGTCGTTCGTGTAGTTCCCGATCAACTGCACGTTCTGCACGTCGTTGACCATGTTGATCCCGTCGACACCGGTGTGCTGCACCCGATTGCGGAGCAGGGCTATCCCGTCGGCGTTCTCCATCTGGATGATGCCCGGCGGGGTGTCGACGTTGCGGTAGTAGTAGACGTGGAAGTTGCCCTTGACGTACACGGTGTTGCCGAGGCCGCCCTGCTGGGCCTGCTTGAACACGGAGCCGGCCACCGTGAAGAGGTTCCAGTCCGAGTGCTGCACCGTGATGCCGGAGAACGTGATGTTGCGCGCATGGTTGCTCGTGGACGTGCCGGCGACCCGAAGCAGGGTGGACACGTTGTTCGGCGCGTAGACCGTCGCGGTCGCCATGTTCTCGGAGTCGGCCTTGTAGTAGTAGACCGTTTGGCTCGACTTGTCGAAGTAGAACTCGCCCGGCGAGTCGAGGAACTCGTAGGCGTTCATGAACTTGTGGCTTCCGCCGGCCTGGAAGTTGCCGTTGAACGCGCCCTGCGCGATGGCCGCACCCGGTTGCTGGAACAGCGCCACCCGGCTCGCACCGTCACTGGTGACCTGACGGACTCCCGCGATGGCCGTTTGCCAGGTCGTCGCCGTCTCGATCTCGACATCTTCCGGATTACGGGTGATGACCGGCAGATCGGCCATGCTGTACCTGGCGCCGTCACACTGCGAGCCCGATTCCAACGCCCATGGAGCCTGACCGGCGTTGACGTTGTACGTGCCGTAGCACCCCTGCGAGTTGATCGTCTTCGTGGCCATGAAGGCGCGCTTGTCGTTGACGTAGAGCGCACGCAGCTTGTTGGCGCGATTGAGCGGCGCCTTCCAGATGTTGCCGCTTTGCTGCGTCCAGCCGGTCACCTGCACGCCACCGCTCAGCACCGGCGTCTCGTTCTGGTACGCGGAGTAGATGATCCGGAACCCGTTCGTGCCCGAGTCGCTCGGCGTGAAGTCGATGGTGTTGCCCACCGGGTAGTTCCCGCCCCGAAGGTAGACATGGATGTCCCCGGACATGTTCGCGTTAACCGTACGAACCGCGTCCCGTGCGCGCGGGACGGTTTTGAACGGGGCTGTGATCGTCCCCGGATTGGCGTCGTTTCCGTCGGGAGCGACGTAGTACGTTTCCTGGGCGGCGGCCGAGGCACGGGACTGGTCTGCCAAGGTCGGCAGCAGTGCGGCGGACACCAGCACCGCAAGGGCCACCAACGACCTTCCGGCTGTTCTCACCTTGTTCTCCCTTCGCTTGTTCCCGAACGGACAGGCCGGACCGTGCGCGCCACCCACCCGCGGATCACCCTCCTGCAAGCAGGGCGGCACCTGGGAGCGATTGGCAGATGTCTGCCACCGTTGTGAGCGCTAACAGGTCTGCGGCGGGTGATCGTTCTGGTTGCCGGAAACCCGGTCGCCACGCGCACCGCCGCTCGGTAGCCTCCGCCGGTGCCCGAGTTGCAACGCCTGCGAGCCGACCATGCCGCGGCAGTCCTGGCTTTCGAGTTGGCGAACCGTGCCTACTTCACCGTCTCGATCCCGGACCGGGGCGACGAGTTCTTCGATCGGTTCGCCGAACAGTTCCGTGCCCGGCTGGCCGAGCAGGAGGCCTGCAGCGGCGCCTATTACGTGCTCGTCGCCGAGGATGGCTCAGTCGTGGGCCGGTTCAACCTGATCTTCGCCGAGCCCGGCACCGCGGAACTCGGCTACCGCGTCGCACAGCACGTCGCGGGGCGCGGCGTGGCGACCGCCGCGGTTCACGAGTTGTGCCGGCTGGCGCAGGTGCGGCACGGACTGCGCACGCTCAGGGCGGCCACCTCTCTCAGGAACGCCGCATCCCAGCGGGTGCTGACCAAGACCGGGTTCGTTCCCGCCGGACCGGCGGACCCCGCCGACCTCGGTGGTGAGCCAGGCACCTGGCACCAGTGCGATCTGACGGCGGATCTGCCCGCTCAGACCTAGAGTGGCTGCATGAACGGTCCCGAGCACTACGCGGCAGCTGAGCGACTCCTCGATGCGGCTACGGCCGACGGCGTGGAGCCAGGCGAGCCCGGGCAGGTCTCGAACCTGACCGCCGCGCAGGTTCACGCGACGCTGGCTTTGGCTGCCGCGACCGCACTCACGTGGTCGACCAAGGACTTGAAAGCCTGGCAACCGGTGGCCAGCGTGGCCTCGAAGAAAGAATGACTTCGCGACCGAGGGGTTTCAGCTCCGCGGGCGCATGATCAGCGCGGCTACGTAGTACGTGCAGGGCTCGCCGGTGGTGTTGGCGAACGCGTGCACCTGGTCCGCCTCGAAGTACGTCGAGTCGCCCGCCTCCAGGTCGATCACCTGCTGCTCCACGGTGAGCCGGAGCGTGCCCCGCTCGACCGTGACGTACTCGTGCGAACCCCTTGCGTACGCCGGAAATTCGCCTGCGTCGCAGCCGGGCGGCAGGATCACGCGCACCAGTTCGAAGTTCACGCCGGCGACCACCGGCGACACCACGACGCGTTCCCAGCCATCCGGGTGCACCGTGCGGTCCTGGTCCGCACGGCGGCGGACGACGACGCTGCGGCCGTCGTCCTGCAGCAGCGCGATCAGCGGGACGTCCAGCCCGTCGGCGATGCGGGCCAGCACGGTCACGGTCGGCGCCTTGTCCGCGCGCTCGACCGCGGACAGCATGCTCACGCTCACCGAGCACCGTTCGGCGAGCGCCGCCAGGGTGAGTCGTCGCTCACTTCGCAGGCGCTGGATCCGGTCAGCCAGTTCCACCAGTTCGAACATATCGCTATAGTAGAACAATGCGCACTATAGTGGAAACCGAGGTTCGTGAGGCTTGGCCCGCGGACTTGGACGCGGTCACGGCGATCTATGCGGCCTACGTCGTGCAGACCACCGTGTCACTCGCCGAAACGCCGCCCACGAGAGCGCAGTGGGGCACGCGGTACTGGGACCTCGCGGGTCGTGGCCTGCCGTTTCTGGTCGCCGAACTGGAGGGCGAGGTGGTGGGCATGGCGTTCTGCTCGCCGTGGAAGGCCAAGAGCGCGTACCGCTTCACCGTCGAGAGTTCGATCTATCTCGACCCGCGCGCGGCAGGACAGGGAGTGGGCACCGCGCTCCTGAAGGAACTGCTCGAACGCTGTGCCGCAGCAGGGATCCGCGAGGTGATCGCGGTGATCGTGGACAACGGCAACACGGCATCGGAGAACCTTCATCTGCGCTGCGGTTTCACCGAAGCCGGACGCCTGCGTGGCGTCGGCGCGAAACACGGCAGCACGCTGGACACCGTGCTGATGCAGCGGCACCTGCCGTAAGACTCTCAAGTCAGCAAGTGTGTGCGCCGCGCTTCATGGTGGGCGGCCATGCGGACGGGTGCGTTGACCACACCGAAGCCGCGGTAGTCCCCGATGCGCTCGACCACTTCGAAGAAGATCCGTGCGCCCGCGAGCTCGGTGAAGAAGTGCAGGTATTCGCCGTGTTCGTCGCGGTCGTAGAGCAGGGAGTGCTCGCGCAGCGCGCTGATGCGATCGGCCGGTAGACCTGTGCGCGCCAAGAGGTCGTCGTAGTAGTTGCCTGGGATGTCCAGCAGCCGCGCGCCCAGCTGCCGGAGCGCCTGGGCACACGCGACCACATCGGCGCAGGCGAACGCGACGTGCTGCGGCTCTTTCACGGCCGGCGCCCAGCCGCCACGTCGAACCAGTGCGGCGTCCAGGGTGAGCCGGACGCCGCCGCCGCTCACACCGCGGCCCCGCACCAGTCCGAACGGCGCCGCGAACTCCGTCGTCGCGCCCGGTTCCAGGCCCAGCACCGAACGGTAGAAGAGCCCCGCCTCGTCGAAGTTGTCGAAGGGCTGGGTCAGCGCGACGTGGTCGATGCCGGTGATGCCGGCTGCGGGGGCCGACTCCCCGGTCGGCACGAAGTCGCCGAGCCAGTCGTCGTCCGCGCACAGAAAGACTTGTGTGCCATCAGGTGCGGCGATCGCCGTCAGCGGCGCTTCGCCGGGACCGGCGGTCCGCGACAGCGGTGGCGCCAGCATGATCTTCGCGCGCGACGCCGCCGCGGCCGGGTCCGGCACGGAGATGCCGAGGGCGGAGATCGCGCCGGGTTCGCCTTCGGCGTTGACCAGCACACGCGCTTCACCCTGGGTCCACAGCTCCACCGGCTTCGAGCGGTGCACGCCGGCTCGCGTGAAGCCCAGCACGGCCAGGTTCGGCTCCCCCACCACCTCGGCGAAGGCGTAGCCGCCCGGGACGGGTGCGGGGGGAACGTCCAGCAGGCGCAGGGAGTCCTTGAGGCTGACCAGTGACCGCATCGCGTCGACCGCGGCGCGGTACGGGTCGGACTGGCGGAAGACGTCGTTGAACACCTCGAGCGAGAGGGGTCCGCGGTAGCCGGCGTCGAGGA
The DNA here is from genome assembly GCA_963771775.1 of uncultured Actinomycetota bacterium. Lineage (GTDB taxonomy): Bacteria > Actinomycetota > Actinomycetes > Mycobacteriales > Pseudonocardiaceae > Lentzea. The sequence continues at coordinate 1,676,495 of CAVYUS010000007.1, read as the reverse complement.
CGTTGCGGGTGAACGTCGTCAGGTCGAAGTCGCCCTGCCCTGGGAAGAGCCGGTGGTGGCGGCTCCACTGCAGGACGTCCATCGGCAGCGTCGGTGCGTCGGCCAGCTGCAGGAAGAAGATCTTCTCGCCGGGAATCGCGCGGATGGCCCTCGGATCGTCCCCTTTGGACAGGATGTGGAAGCTGTCCAGGCAGACGCCGAGTGCCGGATGCCCGGCGCGGCGCACGATCCGCCACGCGTGTTCGTAGCCGTTGACGAACCTGCCCCACGCCAGCGCTTCGTAGGCGATGCGCAGGCCGCGTTCCCCCGCACGGGTCGCGAGCAGGTGCAGCTGCTCGGCCGCGAGATCGTCGTCGTCGATGGCGTCCGGGGACACCGACGAGCACACCAGCACGGTGTCCACGCCCAGTTCGGCCATGACGTCGAACTTGTGCTCCGCGCGGCGCAGGTTCGCGGCGAGCACGTCCGGCGGCACCGCCTCGAAGTCACGGAAAGGCTGGTACAGATCGATGTTCAGACCGAGATCGGCACAGCGTTGCCGGATCTGGGCCGGACGGCGGCGGTCGGCGAGCAGGTCGTTCTCGAACAGCTCGATGCCGTCGAACCCCGCCTTCGCGGCCGCCGCCAGCTTGTCGTCCAGCGTGCCGGACAGGCACACGGTGGCGATGACGGTGCGCAGATCAGGACGCATGCGCGGGTTCTCCTTCCAGCTCCGCGAAGTGCGCGAGCATCCGGTCCGCGTCCGGCTCGGCACCGGTGAACAGCCGCAGTGACTCGGCGGCTTGGAGCACGACCATTCCGCCGCCGTGCAGCACGCGGCAGCCCCGTGCCCGCGCGGCGGCGAGGAGCGCTGTCTCCAGCGGCCGGTAGACGATGTCGGCGACCCAGAGCTCCTTGCGCAGCAACGACTCGTCGATCGGCAGACCGGGATGTGCCGCCATGCCCGTGGGTGTCGCGTGCACGAGACCGTCTGCTGTCTGAACGGCGTCAGGAGTGCACAGAGCGGCACGGTCCGCACCGAACCTGCGTTGCAACGCCGCTACCAATGCCGCGCCACGGCTCGGGTCGACGTCGTGGACGCCAAGCCATTCGGTGCCGAGCGACAGCAACGCGTGCCCCACCGCGGCGCCCGCTCCGCCCGCTCCGAGCAGGACGACGTGCTCCATCCTCGCGTCCGGCAGGCCCCGGCTCAGGCTGCGCGCGAAGCCGGTGGCGTCGGTGTTGTGCCCGATCGCCTTGCCGCCGCTGAAGACCACGGTGTTGACGGCACCCAGTGCGGCAGCCTCCGGGACGATCTCGTCCAGGTGCGGCAGGATCGCCTGCTTCACCGGGTGGGTGATGTTGAGCCCGTCGAACCCCTCGGTCCTGGCCGCGGTCAGCAGGTCGGCCACCGGCAGGCCGATGACGTCGAGGTCGAGCAGGCGGTAGCGGTAGCCCAGCCCGAGTTCGCCGGCCTCGCGCTCGTGCAGTGCCGGGCTCAGCGACGGACCGATGCCGGAGCCGATGAGACCGATCAGGTAGTGGGTCGTCACTCGGCCTCCCGTAATGAACGAACTAGTGAGTTAACGCTACCGCACTGGTCCACTCGCAGGAAGGCCCTAGAGTTGGCTGGTCATCCGCAGATCGAAGGGGGCCCGGTGGCTGCACCGTCGTCCGATGCCGAGCGCCAGCGAGACAAGGAACGCACGCGCGCGGACATCCTGGACGTGGCCACCCGGGAGTTCGCGGACAAGGGCTACACGGGCGCACGCGTCGACGAGATCGCCGAGCGCACCAGCACGACCAAGCGGATGATCTACTACTACTTCGGCGGCAAGGAACAGCTCTACATCGCCGTTCTGGAGCAGGCCTACCTGGCGATCCGGGCACTCGAGGCCGAGCTCGACGTCGAACACCTCGAACCGGAGGACGCCATCCGCCGGCTCGCGGAGCTGACCTTCGACCACCACGAGGCGCATCCCGACTTCATCCGGCTCGTCAGCATCGAGAACATCCACCGCGCCGAGCACATCGCCCGCTCGGAGGTGCTGGCGGGGCTAGCGAACCCGGCGCTCGACGGTCTGACAAAGATCCTCGAACGCGGCCGCGCGGCCGGCCGGTTCCGCGACGACGTCGACCCGCTCGACGTGCACATTGTGATCAGCTCGTTCTGCGTCTTCCGGCTCGCGAACCGGCACACGTTCGCGGCGATCTTCGGGCGGGACATGCTCGACCCCGGCCGCCGCGAGCACTACCGGCGCATGCTCGGCGATCTGCTGATCGACTACTTGACCAGCTGAAACAAATCCTTGACAGGCGGGGGTGGCGTATCCCATTTTATGTTAACTAACTAGGTCGTACATAGGAGTACGCCGTGCCTGCATCGATGGCCCGCAAGACTGCGCTGGCAGCCTGGATCGGCAGCGCCCTCGAGTACTACGACTTCTTCATCTACGGCACCGCCGCCGCGCTGGTGTTCAACAAGGTCTTCTTCCCCGCCGCCGATCCGGCGACGGGAACCCTGCTCGCACTCGCCACGTTCGGCGTGGGCTATCTCGCCCGGCCGCTCGGCGCGTTCGTGCTCGGACATGTCGGCGATCGCTTCGGCCGCAAGAAGGTCCTCGTCTTCACGCTGCTGCTGATGGGCGTGGCGACCTTCGCCGTCGGCTGCCTGCCCACCTACGCCACGGCCGGCGTCCTCGCACCGGTCCTGCTCGTCGTTCTCCGCCTGCTGCAAGGACTTTCCGCCTCAGGTGAGCAGGCGGGCGCGAACTCGATGTCGCTGGAGCACGCGCCGGAACACCGCCGGGGGTACTTCACCAGCTTCACCCTGAGCGGCACGCAGGCAGGCCAGATCCTCGCCACGGCGATCTTCCTGCCCATCGCCGCACTCCCCCAGGACGACCTGCTGACGTGGGGCTGGCGCGTGCCTTTCTGGTGCAGTGCGATCGTCGTGGTCGTCGGGTTCGTCATCCGCCGCAAGATCGACGAGACCGCCGTGTTCCAGCGCACCAAGGTGGCCAAGCTCCCCGTCGCGACGTTGTTCCGCACCCACTGGGCCGACGTCCTGCGGGTCGTCCTCGCGGCCACCATCGCCTCGGTCAGCACCATCTTCACCGTCTACGCGCTGAGCTACGCGGTGAACACGATCGGGCTGGCGCGCACGTCCATGCTGTGGGTCGGCGTCCTCGCCAACGTCGTCGCGCTGGCCGCGATCCCATTGTTGGCAAGGCTTTCGGACCGGATCGGCCGCAAACCGGTGTTCCTGGCCGGCTGCGGTGCGTGCGCGATCCTGATCTTCCCGTACCTGTGGTCGATCTCCGCCGGCGCGTACGGACTGGTGTTCGCGCTCGGCATCCTGCTGTTCGGGGTGGCCTACTCCGCCATCAACGGCATCTGGCCGGCGCTGTACGGCGAGATGTTCAGCACCGAGGTCAGGTTGTCGGGCATGGCGATCGGCACCCAGTTCGGGTTCGCCATCGCCGGTCTCGCGCCGAGCGTGGTGTCGGCGATCGGATCCGGGCGCGACGACTGGATCGGTGTCGCGATCTTCACGGCGGCGGTGTGCGCGGTGAGCGCGACCGCGATCGCGACCGGCCGCGAGACGTTCCGGCGTCCGACGGCGGAACTCGGACGCCTGCCACGGGAGCCACGGGTGCCCGCTGCGGCACAGACCTGAGCGAGACAGCCGGACTGACTCAGTCCGGAAACCCTGCGGCGACGGTGCGCAGCGCGGTGCGCACCGTCTCCAGGAGGTCGATCTTGGAGACGTCGGCGGGAACGGTGCCGCGTGCATGGTGTTCCACCGCCAGCCGCAGCGCTACGTTGATCATCGCCGCCTGGACCATGGTCGACAGGTCGTCCGCCGGGAGACCGGCACGTTCCGCGAGGACGGCGGCGAAGACCGGCTCGGCGTTGTCGTGCGCCTGCAACCACACCGCCCGCAACCCCGGTTCCGTCCGGGACAGCCGCACCATCTCGAGCATGGTGGACAGATCGGCCAGGCGGTCGTCCTCGCTGCGCACCAACTCCTCGACGAGCCCGGCTACCCCCCGCCCGGCCGGTGAGGCGCGCAACGCGCGTGCTGTGGCATCGATCCCCGTGGTCAACAGCGGCAGGATGCAGCTTTCCTTGGTGGGGAAGTACCGCCACAGCGTGCGGACGGAGATGCCCACCGCGGCGGCGATGTCCTCGGCGGAGGTCCCCGCCACGCCGTGAGCGGCGAACAGGCGGACGGCCTCGCGGGCGATTTCCAGCCGGGTCTCGGCTTTGCGCCGTTCGCTCAACGGCAAGCGGCCTGTGTGCGCCGCAACGGCGGCGCGCTCGGCTGGCGGTCGTTTCTCAGCTGGCACCCGTACACCCTACCTGCCGGTTTGTCACTAGGTGACTTTATGGCACTCAGTGCCAAAAACGGGTACGGTGAGGGCAGGGCAACGATGGGAGAAGCCGATGAGCGGCAATGGATTCGACAACAGGACCGTCGTGGTGACCGGCGCGGGTTCGGGCATCGGACGGGCGGCGGCCCTCCAGTTCGCCGGCCTTGGCGCCAACGTGGTGGTGTCCGACCTCGACGCGGAGACGGCGAAAGCCGTGGTGGCGGAGATCCAGGCCGCGGGTGGCTCGGCGGTGGCGGCGACCGGGGACGTGAGCGACCCGGACGTGGTCGCGCAGGTCGTGTCCGCCGCGGTCGACACGTTCGGCGGCTTGGACGTGCTGGTCAACAACGCCGGGATCATGGACCGGATGTCCGCTGTCGCCGACGCCTCCGACGCGGAGTGGGAGCGGGTGATCCGGGTGAACCTGACCGCTCCGTTCCTGCTCACCCGCGCCGCCCTGCCGCACATGCTGACCAAGGGCAAGGGCGCGATCGTCAACACGGCCTCCGAGGCGGCTCTGCGGGGCAGCGCGGCGGGAGCGGCCTACACCGCCTCGAAGCACGGCATCGTCGGGCTCACCAAGTCGACCGCCGTCATGTACCGCGAGGCCGGGATCCGCACCAACGCGATCGCACCCGGCGCCACGATGACGAACATCACCGTCGACGCCGACCCGGAAGCGCGCGGTCCGCAGACCCTCGGCAAGTACATGGGCAACTTCGGACGCGCCGCCACAGCGGATGAGCAGGCCGCCGCGATCGTGTTCCTCGCCTCGGACGCCGCGAGCAACATCAACGGCGTCATCCTGCCGGTGGACAACGGCTGGGCCGCCGTCTGACACCCGCTCGACGCCGGGCCGACCGACCCCACAGAACTATCTCGCAAATAAGTCAACCGATTGACTTACCTCACCCGAGAGGCACGCCGTTGTCGACCCGTCCCACCCAGTCCGCCGCAGACGACCTGATCCCGGACGAGCTGGGCTTCGATCCCGAAGCCCTCCGCGACCAGGTACCGCGCCGAGCGCGACCGCCGCATCCGGCCCGACGGCGACCGTGCAGTACCAGCGCACCGACGGTGCTTTCGGCTACTACGCCGAAGACCCCTACGTCGACCCGGCGTTCACCAGGGAGCCGCTGCACGACCGGGTGGACGCGGTGGTCCTCGGCGGCGGGTTCGGCGGGCTGCTCGCCGCCGCGCGCCTGCGGCAGGCCGGGCGTCGAGGGCATCCGGGTGATCGACAAGGCCGGTGACTTCGGCGGCACCTGGTACTGGAACCGCTACCCCGGCATCCACTGCGACATCGAGTCGTACGTCTACCTGCCGCTGCTCGAGGAGGTCGGCTACGTCCCGGAGTGGAAGTACGCCCCCGGCGAGGAGATCCGGCAGCACGCCCGTGCGCATCGGCCGGCAGTTCGACCTCTACCGCGACGCCTGCTTCCAGACCGCAGGTCACCGAGCTGCGCTGGGACGACGACGACGCGCGAGTGGATCGTCAGCACCGACCGCGGCGACCGCATGACGGCGCCGCTACGTCGTCATGTCCAGCGGCACGCTCAACCAGCCCAAGCTGCCCGGCATCCCCGGCATCGAGACCTTCGCAGGGCCACACGTTCCACACCAGCCGCTGGGACTACGGCTACACCGGCGGCGACGCGAACGGCGGCCTGACCAGGCTCGCCGACAAGCGCGTCGCGCGTCATCGGCACCGGCGCGACCGCCATCCAGGTCGTGCCGCACCTGGGGCGCGACGCCGAGCACCTCTACGTCTTCCAGCGCACGCCGTCCTCTGTCGACGTGCGCGGCAACCGGCCCACCGACCCGGACTGGGCCGCCGGCGCTCGACCCCGGGCTGGCAGCGCGCGCCGCCGGGAGAACTTCCTGCACGGTCGTCACCGGCATGCCGGCCGAGCGAGGACCTGGTGGCCGACGGCTGGACCGCCAGCGCCCGCCTGCTCCAGAAGCTCGTCCCCAGCAACGCCTACGCCGACCTCGCGGCCGCGGAGCGCGAGCACGTCGACGAGATCGCCGACTTCCAGAAGATGAACGAGCTGCGCGCCCGCGTCGACGCCATCGTCGAGGACCCGGCGACGGCCGAGGCGCTCAAGCCCTGGTACCGCTACATGTGCAAGCGGCCGACGTTCAGCGACCACTACCTGCAGACCTTCAACCGCCCCAACGTCACCCTGGTCGACACCGCCGACCACGGCGGCGTCGAGCGGCATCACCGAGAACGCCGTCGTGGTCGGCGGCGACGAGTACGAGGTCGACTGCATCATCTTCGCCACCGGCTTCGAGGTCGGCGTGTCCGGCGTGCTGTCCGGGCGGCTGCCAGGTGCACGGCCGGGGCGGCGTCGACCTGTTGCGAGCACTGGATGAGCGGCGGCCCGCGCACGCTGCACGGCTTCTACAGCCACGGCTTCCCGAACCTGTTCCACCTCGGGCCGCTGCAGAACGCCAGCGTCGGTGAACTTCGTGCACATCCTCGACGAGCAGGCCATGCACGTCGCCGAGGTCGTCGCCGAGGCCGCGCAAGCGCGGCGCCCGGTACGTCGAGCCGACCGCGCGAGGCCGAGGACGCCTGGGTCGCCGACGATCCGCGAGAAGGCGCGCCGGACCTGTACAAGTTCCACGCCGGAGTGCACCCCCGGCTACTACAACAACGAGGGCAAGCCGCGGGAGCGCAGCGAGTCCGTACGGCGACGGGCCGGTCGCCTTCCACGAGCTGCTCCGGCGCTGGCGTGCCGAGGGCGGCATGGGCGACGTCCTGGTCGCGGCCGGATGAGCCGCTACGACGCCACGGACGGCCTGAACCCCACCAGCAGCCGGTGGAACGTCCAGCGGCTCACCGCGCCCAACCGGCTGTGGGGGTCCAACGGCGTCGCGTTCGGGCCCGACGGCCGGCTGTACGTCGCCCAGTTCCTCGCCGGGCAGATCAGCGCCGTCGACCTCGCCACCGGGTGACGTCGAGGTGGTCGTGCCGCATGGACGGCCCGGTCCAGTCGCCGGACGACCTCGCCTTCGGCGCCGACGGCTCGATGTACATCACCGACCTGGTGCCCGGCCGGGTGTGGCGCCGCGGCCCGGCGGGCGAGTACACGCTGGTGTCCGACGAGGTGGCGGTGCCCAACGGCATCGCCTGCGTCGGCGACCGGCTGTTCGTCAACGAGATGAAGCTCGACGGCCGGCTGGTGGAGCTGTTCCCCGGACGGCGGCGAGCCGCGGGTCCTCGCCGGCGGGCTCGCGCTCGGCAACGCGATGCAGCTCGGCCCGGACGGCTGCCTGTACTACCCGCACATGATGCACCGAGCCAGGTCTTCCGGGTCCCGCTGGACGGTGGCGCGCCCGAACTCGTCGCGGACGACGTGCACCAGCCGGTCGCGGTGCGCTTCGACCAGGGCGGCGTGCTGCATGGTGCTGTCGCGCGGCGCCGCCGGCATCGTGACCCGCGTCGACCTGTTCGGCACCGGCACGCGGACGGTCGTCACCAGCGGCGTGGCCGGGCTGGACAACGCGGCGTTCGACGACGAGAACCGCATGTTCGTCTCCAGCTTCGCCAGCGGCGGGATCGCGGAGATGCACCCCGACGGCCGGACGCGGCAGATCGTGCCGCCAGGGCCTCGTCGGGCCCGTACGGGGTCGCGGTCGACCTGCGCGGCACGGTGCACGCCGGCCGACCACTACCGCGTCGCCGGCCTGGACGGCGACACCGTGACCACACAACGACTGCTCATGTTCGACGCACGGCATCGCCGCCGACGACGGGCTCCTGCACACTCACCTCGCAGTACGGCGAGGTCCGCACGCTACGACCCGGAGCAGGCGCACTGCGGATGCGGGCGAGCGGGCTGAACCGGCCGCTCGGGCATCGCGGTGCGCGCGGACGGCGCGCTCGTCGTCGCCGAGACCGGCGCCGGGCGGGTCGTGGCCATCGACGAGCGGCGACGCCCTCACCGTGCTCGCCGAGGGGCTGGAGCACCCCGTCGACGTCGCCTTCGACGGGGAGCACGTTGCTACGTCAGCGACGAGCGGCAGCGGCGCGGTGTTCCGGATCGACGACGGGCCAGCCGTGTCCGTTGCGGACGGACTCGCGGCGCCGCAGGGCCTCGCGGTCCGCGACGGCGAGCTGTTCGTCGTGGAGACCGGACCGCGGCGGCTGCTGGCGATCTCCCTTGCCGACGGGCGAGAGCCGGGTCGAGGCCGAGGACCTGGCCGTCGGACCTGCCGCCCGGCGTGACCCGCGCCGACCCCGCGCTCTTCACGCACGGCATGCCGGGCTGCCACGCCAGTTCGCCGGTCTCGCGGCCGGTCCCGACGGCGCCCTGTACGTCTCGGCCAACGGCGAGGGCAGCCTGCTGCGCCTGGCGCCACGCACATGACCGGCGGTGGCCGGCGGAACGGATCCGCCGGCCGCCCCCGCCGGTCACCAGGTCACGGGCAGTTCGTAGACGCCGTAGACGGAGCCGTCGTGCTTGAACGGGATCTTGTCCAGGTCGGTGGCCAGCCGCAGGGTGGGGATGCGGCGGTAGAGGGTGCCGTAGACGACCTGCAGCTCCATCCGGGCCAGCGGCTGGCCGAGGCACTGGTGCACCCCGAAGCCGAAGGCCACGTGGTGGCGGGCGTCGCGGTGGAGGTCCAGCCGGTCGGGGTCGGGGAAGACCGCGGGGTCGCGGTTGGCGATGTCGTTGGCCACGATGATGCCCTCGCCGGCGCGGATGACCTGCGCCGCCGATCTCGATGTCCTCGAGCGCGACCCGGCGGCGCCCGCTGTGGGTGATGTGTCAGGTAGCGCAGCAGCTCCTCGACCGCCGACGGCGACCAGCCGCCGGGTCGTCGGTCGTCGCGCAGCAGGGCGAGCTGGTCGGGGTGCTCCAGCAGGGCGAGCGTGCCGAGCGCGATCATGTTCGCGGTGGTCTCGTGCCCGGCGACCAGCATGCAGCACGCCCATCTGGGCCGCGTCCTGCCGGGTCAGCTCGCCGGCCTTGATCCGCGCCGACCAGCCCGGACAGCAGGTCGTCGCCGGGGTTGGCGAGCTTCTCGCCGATCAGGTCGTCGAGGTAGTCGATCAGCTCGCCTGCGGCGCCGACCCGCTGCTCGGCCGTCGCGGTCTGCCGGTTGATGAGGACCTTGCTGTTCTCCTGGAAGAAGTCGTGGTCGGCGTAGGGCACGCCGAGCAGCTCGCAGATCACCAGCGACGGCACCGGCAGCGCGAACGCCTCGACCAGGTCCACCGGCTTCGGGCCGGCCAGCATGGTCGTCGATCAGGTCGTCGACGATCCGCTGGACGCCCGGCCGCATGGCCTCGACCCGCTTGATCGTGAACGGCGCGGTCACCATCCGGCGCAGCCGGGCGTGCTCGGGGTCGTCCATCAGGATGAAGCTGATCGGCGACGCCGCCCCTGCCATCCTGCCGCCGCGGCCTGTGTGCTCGGGTAGCCGGGCCGCGTGGCGTCGAGCTGACCCGCGGGTCGGCCAGCAGCGCCTCGCTGGTCGGCGTAGCGGGTCACCAGCCACGGCGTGCTGCCGTCCGGCAGCCGGACCCGCGGCCAGCGGCGCCTGCTCCTGCAGCGCCTGCATGGCCGGCGGCGGGTCGAACGGGCACCTGCCGCCCTGGCACCGGGAAAGACCGGTGGTCGATGGTGGTCATGACTTTCCTCCCACGAGTGCCGACGCCCCGACGACCTCCTGGCGGCGCAGGCGGGCCTGTTTTGGCATGTTCCAGCCGAGCACGCCGGTGACCACGCCGCCCTGGCGGTACGGCGCGACGAAGCGGCGGTCAGCCAGGTCACCGTCCACAATGGTCACCTCGGCGTCGGCGGACAGCGTGCCGTGCACGTGGATCTTGACGTCGAACTGGTCGGTCCAGAAGTACGGCACCGGCGTGTACGGGCGGTCCGCGCCGAGGATGTTGCCCGGCGACGGCCACCGCCTGCTCGGTGGCGTTGGTGCGGTTCTCCAGGCGCAGCAACGCGTCCAGCGTCTCGTGGTGCCAGCGGGCCACGTCCCCGGCCGCGTAGATCCCGTCCGCCGCCCGGCAGCGGGAGTCGCACACCACCCCGTTGTCGCGCAGCAGACCGCTGCCCGCCAGCCATTCCGTCGCCGGCGCGGCGCCGAACGCCACCATGACCACGTCGGCCGGCAGCACCTCGCCGGTCTCCAGGCACACCCCGGTGACCCGCCCCGCATGCCGGACAGTCCGGTGACGCCGGCGCCCAGCCGCAGCTCGACCCCGTTCGCCGGCGTGCAGCTCCGCCAGCAGCCCCGCCGGCCAGCGGACCGAACTGGTAGGCCAGCGGCGCCGGCTGCGGCCCGGCCATCGTGACCGCGAGGCCCATACCGTGCCGGTGGCGGCGATCTCGGCGCCGAGCACCCCGTCGCCGACGACCACGACCCGCGTGGCGGCCAACAGCTCGGCGCGCAGCGCCAGCGCGTCGTCGAGGGTGCGCAGCACGTGGACGCCGGCCAGCTCGTCCTGCCCGGGCAAGGTGCGGGCCGCAGTCCGGTGGCCACCACCACGGCTTCCGCGCTCAGGCGCGCCCGGACGCCGTGGGGACGGTGCGGGTGCCACGTCCAGGCCGACGGCCGGATCGCCGAGCACGAACTCGGCGTCCAGTGTGGACAGTGCGTCCGGGTGCGCAGCTGGGCTCGTTCGGGATCCCAGCCGCCGGAGAGGACCTGCTTGGACAGTGGCGGCCGGTCGTACGGCAGGTGCGGCTCGGCGCCGAGAACGGTCAGGCGGCCCTGGTAGCCCTTGCGGCGCAAGGCTTCCGCGGTGGCGAGGCCGGCCGCCGACGCCCCGACCACCAGCACACCGCCGGGCGGGTCATGCGTCCTCGCTCACCGAGATCGCGACGCCTGGGCACACGCTCGCCGCCTCGCGGACGATCGCGTGCAGCTCCTCGCCGGGCTTCTCGTCCAGCAGGACCACGATGCCGTCCTCGTCCCGCTGGTCGAACACGTCCGGCGCGAGCAGCACGCAGGTACCGGCGCCGCAGCACTTGTCCTGGTCCACGGTCACCTTCATGGTTCCTTCTTTCCTTCTTCGCCGGCCTTCGTTCGCGGGTGGTCACCGGGGCGAGCCACATCCCGACGAGCGCGTCGATCAGTCCGGTCGCGGCGTCGTGCCAGCTGGCCCGCGGGGTGGGCGTGCCCTCGGCCAGGGCGCGTTCCCGCTCGGCCATCATGTGCACCAGCAGCTGGCGGGCCATGTCGCCGCGTTCGGCGTGGATCTCGGCCGGCAGCGCGGGCAGGCAGCGGTTCAGCCCGTCGACGATCCGCACCAGCGACGGCGAGGACAGGACTCCTCGACCATGATCTCGCGCAGCGCCGGGTCGGTCATCACCTGGGCGCCGAACCTGGCGAACCAGGTCGGGCTGCCCACCGCGTCCAGGTGCTCGGTGACCGGCCGCACCAGGCAGCCGATCCAGTCCCGCACGTCCGTGCTGTCGCCGATCTCGGCCAGCCATCCGCCGGCGGAGCTCCTCGATCGGCGCGGAGTGCTTGCGCGCGATCGCCCGCACCAGGTCGGCCTTGGTGCCGAAGTGGTAGCCGACGGCCGTGTTGTTGCCCTGCCCCGCGGCCTCGCTGACCTGCCGGTTGGACACCGCGAACACCCCGTGCTCGGCGAACAGCCGCTCCGCCGCCGTCAGGATCAGCGTCCCGGGTCGCGCTGCGCCCGTTCGCTCTGCCCGTTCTGCCGGCGGTCATCTCATCGTCACCACCGCACCGGTAGTTCCCGCAGCCCGCCGACGGCGAGCCCCTCGACACGGCGCAGATCGGCCACGGGCACCGCGAGTTCCAGCGACGGCAGCTTGCGCAGCAGCACGTCGAGCACGACCTGCAGCTCGGTGCGGGCCAGCGGCTGCCCGAGGCACGCGTGCGCGCCGGCGCCGAAGGCCAGGTGCGGGTTCGGGCTGCGGCGCAGGTCCATCTCGTCGGCGCCGTCGAACACGCGCTCGTCGCGGTTGGCCGCGGCCATGCTGCACATCGCGCTGGTGCCGCTGGGCAGCACGGTCCCGGCGACCTCGACGTCCTCGGTGAAGTACCGCGGCATGCCGAATCCGGCGTTGGCGTCCATCCGCAGCGCTTCCTCGACCGCGGTGCGCACCAGCGACGGGTCGGCCAGCAGCTCCTCCCAGCGGCTCCGGTCGGCCAGCAGCATCGCCACCATCTTGGCGATCATGTTGGCGGTGGTCTCGTGCCCGGCGACCAGCAGGCCGATGCCGGTGGCGATCAGCACCACGTCGGACAGCGGCTCGCCGTCGGCGTCGGTCTCCGCGATGAGCGCGCTGAGCAGGTCCTCGCCCGGCTGCCGCGCGCTTGGCGGCGATGTGGCCGCCCATGTACATGCCGAACTCCGCCTGCGCCGCCTCGATCTCGTCCTGGGTGTAGCGGGTCATGCTGAGCAAGATGTCCGACCAGTGGGCGAACCGGTCCCGGTCGGCGTCCGGGACGCCGAGCATGTCGCAGATCACCCACACCGGCAGCGGGAAACCCAGGCCGGCCTTGAGATCGGCCGGCGAGCCCTTGGCGACCATCTCGTCGATGAGCTGCTCGGCCATCGCCTCGATCGCCGGCCGCAGCGCGTTCATCCGCTTGGCGGTGAACCACTTGCCGATCATCCGCCGCCACCGCAGGTGCCCCTCGCCGTGCTGGGGCAGCACGTTCGCCATCTCGCTGTTGAACACGCCGCCCGACTCCATGTCCGCGACCCGGGCGCCCTCGTCCCCGATCGGCCGGGTGAACCGCGGGTCGGACAGCACCTGCCTGACGTCGTCGTAGCGGGTGACCAGCATGGCCTCGTCACCGCTGGCCAGCGTGACCCTGCGCGACCGGGCACTTCGCCCGCAGCTCGGCCCACTCGGCGGGCGGCTCCAGCGCGGCGTCCTCGGCGATCGGGAACTCGGCAACAGGTCGAGTCACTTTGGGTCATCGCGAACCTCTCCTCGGTGGTTGCCGTGCTGCCACCCAGCTTGGCGAAGAACTTGAATTAAGTCAATCAGCTGACTTAGATCTGTTCGCAGTCGCACTGTACCCGAGACCGGAGGACCCGTATGTCCCAGCCCGCACGGACGAACCCACGGCCCAACCTCGTCGTGGTGGTGCTGGCACTCGGCGGCATCGTGGTCTCGCTGATGCAGACGCTGGTCATCCCGCTGATCCCGAGCTGCCCGCGCTGCTCAACGCCTCCGCCGGCCGACACCGCCTGGGTGATCACCGCCACGCTGCTCGCCGGCGCCGTCGCGACGCCGTCGTGGGGCGGCTCGGCGACATGTACGGCAAGCGGCGGATGCTGCTGGTCAGCCTCGTCCTGCTGGTCATCGGCTCGGTCGTCGCGGCGCTCAGCGACAGCCTGGTGCCGATGATCGTCGGCCGGGCGCTGCAGGGCCTCGCGGCCGGCGTGATCCCGCTGGGGATCAGCATCATGCGTGACGAGCTGCCGGCCGAACGGCTCGGCTCGGCGACCGCGATGATGAGCGCCTCGCTCGGCGTCGGCGGCGCGCTCGGCCTGCCCGCGGCGGCGTTGCTCGCCGAGAACACCGACTGGCACATGCTGTTCTGGACCGTCGGCCGGGCTCGGCGTCGTCGTCACCGCGCTCGTGCTGCCGTCTCTGTGCCGGAGTCGAACGTGCGCACCGGCGGGCGGTTCGACCTCGTCGGCGCGGCCGGGCTGTCGACGGCGCTGGTGTGCCTGCTGCTGGCGATCTCCAAGGGTGCCGACTGGGGCTGGGCCAGCGGCCTGACCCTCGGTCTCTTCGGTGCGGCCGTGGTCGTGTTGCTGGTGTGGGGCTGGTGCGAGCTGCGCACGGCGCAGCCGCTGGTGGACCTGCGCACCACCGCGCGCCGCCAGGTGCTGCTCACCAACATCGCGTCGCTCGTGTTCGCGTTCGCCATGTTCGCGATGTCGCTGGTGCTGCCCGCAGATCCTGCAGCTGCCGGCGGCCACCGGCTACGGCCTCGGGCAGTCGCCATGCTGGTCACCGGTCTCGTGCTGGTGCCGTCCGGCCTGGTGATGATGGCGACCGCGCCGGTGTCCGCGCGGATCTCGGCGAGCGCGCGGCCCGAAGGTGACGCTGATGCTCGGCGCGGTCGTGGTCGCCGCCGGCTACGGCCTGGGTGTCGTGCTGATGTCGAGCCTCTGGCAGCTGGTCCTCGTCTCCGCCCTCATCGGCGCCGGCATCGGCCTCGCGTACGGCGCGATGCCCGCGCTGATCATGGGCGCCGTGCCGGTGTCGGAGACCGCGGCGGCCAACAGCCTCAACACGCTGATGCGGTCCATCGGCACGTCGATCGCCAGCGCCGTCGCCGGCGTGGTCCTGGCCGCAGATGACCATCTCGTTCGGTCCGGTGGCCGTGCCGTCCCAGGACGGTTTCCGCCTGATCATGGTCTCGGCGCGGTCGCGGCGCTGGGCGCGTTCGCCATCGCGGCGTTCATTCCGGTCGCGAAGGTCCGGCGTGGACGGTCCGCGACCGGTGAGCCCGCCGCGCTGGCGGCCGCGAGCCGGTGATCGCGCACTCTCAGACCTGCCAGGCGCCGCAACGCCGTCCACTCCAGACCGACGGCATCAGTCCGAGCGAATACCGCACGGCCACCTTGCCGGCGCGGGCCTGACTCAGCGGCGACCGGCGTCATAGCCCTCGCGTGCCGCGAGAACCTCCGCCGTGTGCTCCTCCGCCCAGAGGCCCAGCGCCTGCAGCGGTACGTGCAGGGTGCGCCCGAGTTCGGTCAGCTCGTACTCGACCCTGGGCGGCATCTCCGCGTACTCGTGCCGCGCGACCAGCCCGTCCCGCTCCAGGTCGCGCAGGGTCTCGGTGAGCACCTTCGCGCTGACCCCCTCGACCACCGTGCGCAGATCACCGAAGCGCAGGCCGCCACCACGCCCGAGCGCGATCACCACCATGGTCGACCACTTGTTGTCCATGCGCACCAACGAGGTGCGCGTGGACCAGATCGCCGCCGAGGCGGCCCACCTCGGGTTCTCCGACAAGGACCACACCCACTCGTTGGTTGCGTTGAGGTCAACCGGTTACCGGCGGCGATCCTAGTTCAGCAACAACGACAACGCGCGGGGAAGGCGGGTGGCACGGTCCTCAGCGCAGGTCCATGTCGCCCAGCCATTCGTTCGCGGTCCGGGGCGTCACGCCGAGCAGTTTCTGCGCGGAGCGCTCAGGTGCGATCACGCGGCCCGGTAGCAACGCCATCGCCCGGTAGCTCTCCGCGAGGTCGGCGGCTGGTCCTTCCCCGAGGAAGGGCACCAGAGCGCCGAAGTAGTCCTCCGACGCGGCGACCTCGTACGTGACCTCGCGCCCGAGCCTGCCGCCGAACGCCTCGGCCAGTTCGGCTCCGGTGATCGCCGGATACTGCCCGACGCCGACCACGCCGGAAACATCCGGACGCTCGAACAGCACGGCCGCGACGTCGGCGATGTCCAGGTGCGACGCCCAGGAGACGGCGAAGCCGGCCGGCAGCGGGTATCCCACCACACCACGCTCACGGACCGCGGCCACAACGTGCGGCAGGAGCAGGTTCTCGAAGAACAGTTCGGGTGCGATCACGGCGTGGGACACCCCGCTGTCCGCCAGTCCGCTGACCACGATCGAGGCCGAGTTCTCCTCGTCGGCACCCTCCTCGCTCCCGAGGGGGAAACCACTGGTGGAGAACACGACGCGGGCCGGCCGTGCCGCGCGGACGGCGGCGACGATGTTGCGCGCATAGGTCCTGCGGTCCTCCTCCATCCCCGTGGGCAGGTGGACGAACACTCCTTCCGCGCCGCGATACGCGTCGGTCAGCTCCTGCACGGAGGAGTAGGCCGCCGTCATCACCCGCGCTCCGGGCACGACCGCATCCGCGTTACGGGTCAGGGCGACCACGGGCTTGCCCGCGGCGGTGAGAACAGAGACGACAGGGGCACCTTGAGCGCCGGTGGCGCCATGGATCACGTAAGTCATGACTCTATTAGTGCATCCAATGCACTGATTACATCAACTGCACTATTGGAGTAGACTGGCGATGTGACCAACGACGCATGCCTGCCCGAGTGCGGTGTCGCACGGTTCCTCGCCCTGCTCAACGGGCCGTGGGCCACGCTTGTCGTGCGCGAACTCCTGGCGGGCCCGCGCCGCTTCACCGAACTGCGCGACGCCCTGCCCGGCATCAGCCCGCACACCCTGACGAGCCGGCTGCGGCAGTTCGAGAAGTACGGCATCGTCACCCGCACCGCCTACCCCGAGATCCCCCCGCGCGTCGAGTACGAGCTCACCCCGCTCGGCGAAGGGCTCCGTGAGGTCCTCGGCGCGATGGACACCTGGGCCAAGTCGATCTCGGAGCCCACCCCTGCTTCATGACGAGGAAGTGATCAGGGCGCGGGCATGTAGAACACGCCGAAGTGGTTGCCGGTGCTGTCTTCCAGCCGCGCGAAGGTGACACCGGCAGCATCGGTGACCGGCGGCATGAGCACCTTGCCGCCGAGCTTCACGCTTGACCTCCATCGTTTTAGAGGTCTGACGATGTGGTCATGACGAAGATCCTCGTGACCGGCGCGACCGGCAACATCGGCCGGCACGTCGTGGCCGGCCTCCGCGACCGTGGCGTCGGCGTGCGGGCCCTTCCTTCCGCGTTCGACGACGTCGAGGTCGTCACCGGCGACCTCACCGCACCCGAAACCCTCGACGACGCACTGGACGGCGTGGACTCCGTCTTCCTGCTCTGGCCGTTCCTGACGCTCGGAGGGCGCGCCCGCGGTCGTCGCAGGCCATCGCCCAGCACGCACGCCACGTCGTCTACGTGTCGGCGTTCAGCGCGCCACGACGGTTCGGGCGTGTGGGGCGAGGTCGAGGCAGGCGATCCGGCAGCACCACCCTGGAGTGGACCTTCCTGCGTCCCGGCGGTTTCGCCACCAACACCCTCGGGTGGGCGTCCGCGATCCGCGCGGGCGAGCCGGTGCGCATGCCCTACCCGAAGGCGGCCCGGTCGCTGATCCACGAACGCGACATCGCGGACGTGGCCGTGCTGGCGCTCACCGAGGACGGGCACACCGGCAGGAGCTACCCGCTCACCGGCCCCGCCGTCATCACCCAGGCCGACCAGGCCCGCGTCCTCGGCGAGGTGGCCGGCCGGGCGGTGCGGGTCGAGGAGCTCTCCCGCGAGGAAGCCAAGGCCGGCATGGCGGCCTGGGGCGACGACGCCTTCGCCGAGGGCGCGCTCGACTACTGGGCCTCGCTCGTCGACCATCCCGAACCGGTGGTCGGCACGGTCGAGCAGTTGACCGGCCACCCCGCCCGCACGTTCGAGCAGTGGGCCCACGACCACGCCGGCGACCTGCGCCCGCTCACGACCGCCGAGGTGGCCCAGCGGTACACCGTTCCGTTCCTGGCGGATGGACGCTCGAGGCCCTGATGGCGCCTGACGTCGTCCGCGTGGCCCCCATGGAGACCAACGGCAAGCCGGTCGAGTTGCGCGGAACGGCCGACATCGAGGCCAACGCCAAGCTGCTCACCCAGGACATCGACTTCCACGACGTCGAGTTCATCGGGCCCTTCCTGCACGGTGACCAGTTCGCCGTCCGCGTCGTCTTCGACGCGACGCACAAGCCCACCGGCCAGCGTTCCCTGAGCACGAAGATGAGCCTCTACACGGTGACGCACGGCGTGATCACCCGTGAGGAGGTCTTCTACTTCGACCCGCCGCTGGACTCCTAACAGTGCTTTGTCGGTTGCACTGACCTGATACCGCTAGAAGCCCACAGCGCGCGGAGTCTCGTCCTGGTCCGCGATCCGGTCCAGCATGATCGTCTGAACGTCGCGAATGATGTCGTCGATCTCGTCGCTCGCGACGATCAGACGATCGTCGGCAGGACCTCCCCTGAGGATGCTGCGTGCGCTCGCCACGCTCAGCCCGACGGCGAACAGCCTCTTCAGCAAGCCGGACAACAGGATGTCGGCGAGTGGGCCACCGCCGGGCTCGGCGTCGAGCACGCCCAGGCGTCCCTGGATCGCCTGGGCGGCCGAGCGGGCGTGCTGCTCCATCATCCGCAGGTCGTGTGCCGGCGGCCGGTGCGGGTGCCGGAAATGGGTGGAGATCATGCCGATCAGTCGACCGGAAGGAGCAAGAGCTGCGTGGTACTTGCACTGAGCGGAAGCCCGACAACGCCGCGATCTCGCGGTGTGGAGCGAAACCGGGATCCGTGTCGACGTCGGCGATGACAACCTGCGCGCACTCGGCCGCCGCGCGTCCGCACGCGGAGTTGTCGTCCTCCACCACGGCGAAGTGGTCGATGAACCGGGAGCCGAACCCGAACTGCGTCACGATCCGCAACGAGCCGGACATCGGATCCAGGAGCTGGATGTTCCCGAAGTCGGCCCCCATCAGCGACAACGCGCCGTCGAGGAGCCGCGGCAGCAACACGTTGAGCGACGAGGCACCGTTGAGCGGCGGCGGCTCCGCGATGTCGTGGTACGCGATCTGAGCGGCTTCGAGCATCCCCGCCAGGTTCTGGCTCCGACCTGCCGACATCAGCCTCACCCGTCTCATCGCGAGAGGAACACACCAGTGTCGCACCGGTAGCGAGGCACGGGAACCTCGGCGGCCGGCGCTGGAACCTCGATGCCGGTGCCGCGTCCTGATGATCGGCAGAAGGGGGCGCGGCATGTCTCGTTGGCGATCTGCGTGGTGTCCGGCCGCGGTGGCGGTGGTGCCTGTGTACCTGTTGCTCACGGGAGTTGTCGTGCCTGGCGGGTACTACACCGTTCTGGTGCTCGCGCTCGTCGGCTGGTCTGCGGTCGGGGTGCTGTGGCTGGCGGCGGTGGTGAGGTACCTCGGCCGGCCCTTCCGGCAGTGGTGGACGTTGTTGCTCACACCCGCCGTGTTCGCGGCAAGCTGGGCGGTCGCGTCCGGTGACCTGGTCGGCCGTGCGCTGTTTCCGTTGCACCGGCCGGCGTTGGAGAGAGCCGCTCCGACGGCCGCCATGGCACCGGGGATCACGGTCGGCCTCTACTCGTTCCGGACCCGGTTCAAGAGCCGGGGATGCTCGCTCCTCGAAACGGAGGACCCCGGTATGTCGCAGTCTTCGGGGTTCGTCTGGTGCCCCGGTTCGAAACCCGCCGCGCAGGACTGGGACGGACCGATCACGTTCGAGTCGATCGAGGGCGACTGGTACGCGTACCGGTCGGGACGGTCGGATGGCGTGCTGGGGGCTGCGACTCAGTCGGTTCGGTCCGCGGATCGAGACGTGAGCGGCGGTGCTCAGACCCCGTCCGCGAGGCCCAGCGCGGCGAGTGCGTTGCTGACGCCCTGTTCCAGCAGCTCGTCGGCGAGTTGCCGGTCGGCCAAGGCGCGGGACAGTTGCAGGGTGCCGACCATCATGGCGTAGATGCCGAGGACCTTGGTGCGCACCGACCGCGGATCGTGCGGGGCCAGCCGGGCGGCGATGTCGTCGATGAACGCGAGCACGCTGTCGGTGTACGCCTGCCTGGTCGGCTCCTCGCACCGGGTGATCTCGTCGAGCAGCGCGGCGGACGGGCAGCCCTCCTCGGGATGGTCGCGATGCTCGGGTGAGAGGTACGCCCGCACGATCTGCTCGAGCCCGTCGCGGCCGGGCGGCACGGCGGCGAGCCGGTCGCGCTGATCGCGCAGCTGGTCGGCGACCACGGTGGCGACCAGCTGCTCCTTGGACTCGAAGTGGGCGTAGAAGGCGCCGTTGGTCAGACCGGCGTCCTTCATGAGCGTGGCGACCCCGGAGCCGTCGATGCCGTCGCGCTTCAGCCGGCGGCCCGCCGTGTCGATGATCCGCTGACGTGTCACCAGCTTGTGTTCTTTGCCGTACCGCACCATGCCTCCCATGTTAGTACGGTCATAATCCAAATTCGCCGAAACCCTTGCGCCCGGTCTCCGTCTCATCTTATGGTAGTACGGTCATAATTCAAAGGAGACGTGATGACTGCACTTCAGCGGGTGGCGCTCGTGACGGGCGCATCCTCCGGCATCGGCAGGGCGGCCACGATCGCCCTGTCCGGCGCGGGCTTCCAGGTGATCGGCACGAGCCGGGACACCTCCCGGATCACCTCCGGTGACGGCGTGACGTTCCTGGATCTCGACGTGACCAGCGACCAGTCGGTCGCCGATGTGGTCGAGCAGGTGATCGACCGCTTCGGGCGGCTCGACGTCCTGGTCAACAACGCCGGTATCGGCGTCAACGGCGCCGCCGAGGAGATCTCCGTCGCCCAGGCGCAGCGCGCCTTCGACGTCAACGTCTTCGGTCTCATGCGGATGACGAAGGCCGTCCTGCCGCACATGCGCGCCCGGCGCGGCGGGCGCATCATCAACGTCTCGTCCGTGGCGGGCTTCGTCCCCAACCCGTTCATGGCCGTCTACGCGTCGACCAAGCACGCGGTCGAGGGCTACTCCGAGTCGCTGGACCACGAGGTCCGCGAGCACGGCGTCCGGGTCCTGCGCGTGCAGCCCGGTCCGACCAACACCCCGTTCGACGCCAACCAGGTGCAGGCCGACACCCCGATGGCGCTCTACGCACACCAGCGAGGTGTCTTCGAGGACGTCATGGCCGAGTCGATGCGCGGCGGTGACGCACCCGAGGTGGTCGCCAAAGTGATCGTCGCCGCGGCCACCGACCCGAACCCGAGGTCGCGCTACCTCGCGGGCTCGACGGCCGGCCGGATCGCCGTGCTCCGCCGCATCGCACCCGCCAGGGCCTTCGACCGAAGCCTCCGCCGGCTCAACCGGATGACCGGCTGACCGTCCACACAGGATAGACCCCACAGGAGACGCAGTCATGAAGGCATTCATCCTCGACCGCTACGGACGCGGCGGCACTCTTCGGGCCGGCGAACTGCCGGAACCCGAGGTGCGCGAGCACGACGTGCTGGTCCAGATCCACGCCGCGGGCGTCAACGCCCTCGACTCCAAGATCAGGGACGGCGAGTTCAAGCTCATCCTGCCCTACCGCCCGCCGTTCGTCCTCGGCAACGACGTGGCCGGGGTCGTGGTCCGGGTCGGCGCCGGGGTGCGGAAGTTCCAGCCCGGCGACGAGGTCTACGCGCGGCCGGACAAGGACCGGATCGGCACCTTCGCGGAGTTCATCGCCGTCGACGAGAACGACCTGGCGCCGAAACCGAAGCGGCTCACGATGGAGGAGGCGGCCGCCGTCCCGCTGGTCGCCCTGACCGCCTGGCAGGCACTGGTCGAGATCGCCGATCTGCGCGAGGGCCAGAAGGTCTTCATCCACGCCGGCTCCGGCGGCGTGGGGACGTTCGCGATCCAGCTGGCGAAGCATCTCGGCGCCACCGTGGCGACGACGACCAGCGCGGCCAACGTCGACCTGGTCACCCGGCTCGGCGCGGACGTGGTGATCGACTACCGCAAGGACGACTTCGAGAACGTCCTGCGCGACTACGACGTGGTGCTGAGCAGCCTGGACGGCAAGACGCTCGAGAAGTCGCTGCGCGTGCTCAAGCCCGGCGGAAAGCTCATCTCGATCTCCGGCCCGCCGGACCCCTCCTTCGCCCGGCAGCTCGGCCGGCGGTGGACGCTCGGACCCGTCATGAGCCTGCTGAGTCACCGGATCCGGAAGGCAGCGAGCCGCCGCCAGATCAGCTACTCGTTCCTCTTCATGCGTGCCAACGGAAACCAGCTCCGCGAGATCACCGCGCTGATCGACGCGGCGATCATCGAACCGGTCCTGGACCGGACCTTCCCGTTCGAACAGACCAACGAGGCACTGGCCTACGTCGACACCGGACGTGCGAAAGGCAAAGTCGTCATCAGGATCAAGGAGTCGTCATGACCGTCATCACCGCGTACAAGGACACCCCGACCAGTTCCATCGACATCGGCGGGACGACGTTCGCCTACCGGCAACTCGGCCCGGACAACGGCCCACCGGTGGTCTTCCTCAACCACCTGGGCGCGGTGCTGGACAACTGGGACCCGCGCGTCGTCGACGGCATCGCCGCGACCCGCCGGGTGATCACCTTCGACAACCGGGGAGTCGGCGCCTCGCAGGGCACCACCGCGCGCTCGGTGGCCACGATGGCACGCGACGCCATCGCGTTCATCCGGGCGCTGGGCCACGACCAGGTGGACCTGCTCGGGTTCTCGATGGGCGGCTTCGTCGCCCAGGTGATCGCCGAGGAGGAACCCCGGCTCGTGCGCAGGATGATCCTCGCGGGCACCGGCCCGGCCGGCGGCGAGGGCATCGACAAGGTCACCCGGATCACCGTCCTCGACGTCCTGCGAGCCACCCTGACCTTCAAGGACCCCAAGGAGTTCCTCTTCTTCACCCGGACGGCCAACGGCAAGGCGTCCGCGCGGCGGTTCGTGAACCGGTTGAAGGAACGCACGAACGACCGCGACAAGCCGATCTCCCTGACGGCGTTCCGCAACCACCTCGAAGCCATCCACGACTGGGGTCTCCAGCGACCGGCCGACCTGACCGTCATCCAGCACCCCGTTCTGGTCGCGAACGGCGACCACGACCGGATGGTGCCCAGCAGCAACTCCGCGGACCTGGCGCGGCGCCTGCCGAACGCCCAGCTCACGCTCTACCCCGACGCCGGCCACGGCGGCATCTTCCAGTACCACGAGGAGTTCGTCGCCGAGGCGCTGACGTTCCTCGAGCGGTGACTCCGCTTGTTGACGTGATCAGCCCATACCTGACGCAGACCTCAACTACCAGGCATTGACTGCGCGACTCGGCATCCACGATGATGACGCCCAGTGTGTTAACGCTAACATAACGTGGCGGTGACACCGGCCAAGGCATGTCGTGCTTGTCAACGAGGAGAAGCCGCCGATGTCCAGAGCTCTGTCGAGGGCGACCGCGCTGTTCGCCATCACCGTCTCGTTGCTGTCGATCTGGCTGCCTACGTCGAGTACGGCGGCCGATCCGTTCACCGGGTACCTGATGGCCCACTTCACCGGGGAGTCGGCCACCGGTGAGCAGATCTACCTGGCGCACAGCAAGGACGGGCTGCGCTGGAACGATCTGAACAACGGATCGCCGGTCCTGCTGTCCACTTTGGGCACCAGGGGTGTCCGGGATCCCGCGATCGTCCGCTCCCCTGCCGGTGACCGGTACTGGATCATCGCGACGGACCTGCGGATCGCGAGCGGGACGTCGTGGGACGACGCGGCCAAGCGGGGCAGCAAGTCCTTGGTGGTGTGGGAGTCGCGCGACCTGGTGAACTGGTCGGCGCCGTGGCTCGTCAACGTCGCGGGCGCGATCTCCGGCGCGGGCAACGCGTGGGCACCGGAGGCGATCTACGACGCCGCGACCGGTGACTACGTCCTCTACTGGGCGACGAACACGCAGGTGAACGGGGCGTACAAGCACCGCATCTACTACACCCGCACCCGTGACTTCCGCAGCGTCACGACACCGCAGGTGTACATCGAACGCGCTGGTACCCAAGGGATCATCGACACCCAGATCATCGAGGTGCCCGGCAGTGTCGGCGGCTTCCGGTACTACCGGGCGTCGGCGGACGGCCACATCACGATCGAGGGCAGCAACTCGATCCTCGGGTCGTGGTCGAACATCGGGAACCTGGCGCACATGGGCATCTCCAACGGCACGGGCGGCGGCAACGTCGTCGAGGGCCCGATGTGGGCGCAGTTCAACGGCCGCAACGAGTGGAACCTGTGGCTCGACCAGTTCGCCACCGGCCGCGGCTACATGCCGATCACGTCGGCGAACCTCGGCAGCACCCGCAACTTCCGCACGCGGTCGGACTACAGCATGGGCACCAGCCGCAAGCGCCACGGTTCGATCCTCAACATCACGGCCGCCGAGGAGAACCGGGTGCTCGCCCGGTGGGGAACCTCGGTGCCGGTCAACAGGATCCAGTCGTACAACGTCCAGGACCGGTACGTGCGGCACGCGAACATGGACGTGCGCATCGACCCGAACGTGAGCCCGGCGCAGGACGCCCAGTTCCGGCTGGTTCCGGGGCTGGCCAACAATTCCGGTCACGTGTCGTTCGAGTCGGTGAACTACCCGGGCCACTACCTGCGGCACTACGGCTACGACTTCGTGCTGGCGCCCGATGACGGATCGACGGTCTTCCGCGCGGACGCCACGTTCCGCCGGGTCGCCGGTCTCGCCGACGCCTCATGGTCGTCCTTCCAGTCGTACAACTTCCCCGATCGGTACATCCGGCACTACAACTACCTGCTGAGACTCGACCCCATCAGCGACGCGGCGGGACGCGGCGACGCCACCTTCCGGGTCACCTCGTGACCAGCCAAAAAGGACGGTCGCGAAAAGGACAGGCGATGACGACCTTTCTCCGCCGTGCGGCCGTATTGGCCGCGGCAGCCGTCACGCTGATCGCGGGATCGCCGGTGAGCCAAGCGAATGCGTCACCCGCCGTGCAGTACACGAATCCGATCGCCACCAAGCGCGCGGATCCGCACATCGTCAAGCACACCGACGGCTTCTACTACTTCACCGCCACCGTGCCGGAGTACGACCGGATCGTGCTGCGGCGAGCCACCACGTTGCAGGGACTCGCCACCGCGCCGGAGACGGTCATCTGGCGCAAGCACTCCAGCGGTGACATGGGCGCGCACATCTGGGCGCCGGAGATCCACTTCATCAACGGCAAGTGGTACATCTACTTCGCCGCCGGCCGGACCGACGACATCTGGCGCATCCGGATGTACGTGCTGGAGAGCTCCAGCGCGAACCCGATCGCCGGCACGTGGACCGAACGTGGCCGGATCGCGACCCCGCTGGACACGTTCTCGCTGGACGCCTCCACGTTCGTCGCGGGCGGCGTGCGCTATCTGACGTGGGCGCAGAACGACCCGGCGGTGGGCACGGGCACCAATCTCTACCTCGCCCGGATGGGCGCCAGCCCGTGGACGATCACCGGCACGGTCGCGCGGATCGCCGTGCCGACGCACAGTTGGGAGACCCGCGGTCACCGGGTCAACGAGGGGCCGTCGGTGATCCAGCGCAACGGCCGGATCTTCCTGACGTACTCGGCCAGTGCGACCGACGCGAACTACTGCCTCGGCCTGCTCACCGCGTCCGCGTCGGCCGACCTGCTCAACCCGGCGTCCTGGGTGAAGACCGCGAACCCGATCTTCGCCAGCAACGACAACACCGGCCAGTACGGCCCCGGCCACAACTCGTTCACCGTGTCCGAGGACGGGCAGAGCGACATCCTCGTCTACCACGACCGCGACTACCGCGACATCAGTGGCGATCCGCTCAACGACCCCAACCGGCGAACCCGCGTGCAGAAGGTCTACTGGAAGGCCGACGGCACACCGGACTTCGGTGTCCCGGTACCGGACGGCGTCTCGCCGGTCCGCCTGAAGTCCTACGACCTGCCGGACCGGTTCGTCCGGCACTACGACTACCGCGCCCGCGTCGAACCGAACGTCGCACCGCTGGCGGACAGCCAGTTCAGGATCGTTCCCGGCCTCACCGGCTCGGGCACCGTTTCGCTGGAGTCCACCAACTTCCCCGGCTACTACCTGCGGCACCGCGACTACGAGCTGTGGGTGGAGCGCAACGACGGCACCGCGATCTTCCGCGGTGACGCCAGCTTCTCCCGCCGCACCGGGCTGGCGAGCGGTTCGGGGGTGTCCTTCGAGTCGCAGAACGTCCCCGGCCGCTACCTCCGGCACAGCGACTCGCTGCTCCGGCTCCAGCCGATCAGCGACGCCGCCGGCCGGGCGGCCGCCACGTTCGTCCTGGAGTGACACCCGATCAGTGACATCCCGCCGGTTACGTTGAGGTAACCGGCGGGCGGGTGGGACGCTGGGATCATGAACTCCGGCACGCGCACCGACCCGGTCTCGATCGAGGTGCGTGGCGCACGCGTCCACAATCTCCAGAACCTCGACGTCTCCGTCCCTTTGCGACGGTTCGTCGCCGTCGTGGGCGTGTCCGGTTCGGGAAAGTCGTCGCTCGCGACTCGGCGTGCTGTACGCGGAAGGGTCACGACGCTACATCGAGGCGCTCTCGACCTACACCCGCCGGCGGATGTCGCAGGCGGCGCGCGCGGCGGTGGACAGTGTCGAGCACGTTCCCGCGGCTCTCGTGCTGCGGCAGCGGCCGGGCGTTCCCGGCGTGCGGTCGACGTTCGGCACCGCGACGGAACTGCTGAACGTCCTGCGGCTGATGTTCTCCCGGCTGGGCTCGCACCTGTGCCCGAACGGCCACCGCCTGGCGCCGACCATCGACGTCGCTCTCAACCTGAACCTGACCTGCCCGCAGTGCCAGGTGGAGTTCTACCCGCCCGGCGCCGAGGTGATGGCGTTCAACTCCGACGGGGCCTGCCCGCGCTGCACCGGCACGGGTCAGGTGCGTGAGGTCGACGACGCGGCGCTGGTCCCCGACCCGGCGCTGTCGATCGACGACGGCGCGGTCGCGCCGTGGTCGATGTTCGGGCTGACGATCATGCCGCAGGTGGTGGCCGAGTTCGGCGTCCGCACCGACGTGCCCTACGCGGAGCTCACCGACCGCGAACGGGACATCGTCATGCACGGGCCCGCGGAGAAGCGGCGGATCAGCGCGCCTTCCAAGAGCGGCAAGCTGTTCGAGCTGAACTTCACCTACCGCAACGCCCGCCAGGCCGTGCTGGAGGCGATGAACAACGCCACCACCGAACGCGGGCTGGGCCGCGTCAACAAGTTCATCAGCGCCCAGGTGTGTCCTGACTGCGGCGGCACCAGGCTCAGCGAGAAGGTCCGCGGCACCCAGGTCGCCGGGATCAACCTCGCCGAGGCCACCGCGAAGACCCTGGACGACGTGCTCGCCTGGGCACCCGGCGTGATTCCCGCGCTGCCGGCGTCGATGACCAGAATGGCGGAGAACATCGTCGCCGAGCTGCTGGAGAACGCGCGGCGCCTGGTCGACCTCGGTCTCGGCTATCTCAGCCTCGACCGGGCCACCTCGACGCTGTCCACCGGCGAACGGCAGCGCATCCAGCTCGCCCGCGCGGTCCGCAACCGGACGACGGGCGTGCTCTACGTGCTGGACGAACCCTCGGTCGGGCTGCACCCGTCCAATGTGGACGGACTGCTCGGCGTCGTGCGCGACCTGCTGGACGACGGCAACTCCGTGGTGCTCGTCGACCACGACGTCCAGGTCGTGCGCGAGGCGGACTGGATCATCGAGATCGGCCCTGGCTCGGGCGCCGACGGCGGACGCGTCGTCGCCACCGGCGACATCGCGGCGATCGAGCAGCACCCGGCGTCCCAGCTGGGCGGGTTCCTGTCCGGCCGCGAACCCGTTGTGGTGCGCAAACAAGCGCGCGAGGACGAGGTGTTCGCGCTCGGCACGATCCGGCTCTCGACCGCGCCGCTGCACACCGTGCACGCCCTCGACCTCGACCTGCCCGCAGGGCCGGCTCACCGCCGTCACCGGCGTGTCCGGATCGGGCAAGACCACGCTCGTCCTCGACAGCCTGGTTCCCGCGCTGACCGCACACATCGCCGCCGCGGCACCACCTGCGCACGTCCGAGCGTTGGAGGCGGGAGGCATCACCCGGGTGAACGTCGTCGACGCCACCCCGATCGGCGTCAACGTGCGCTCCACTGTCGCCACCTACAGCGGCATCCTCGACGACCTCCGCCGCGCGTACGCCCAAACCCCACGGGCACAAGAACTCGGTCTGACCGCCGGCGACTTCTCCTACAACACCGGCTCACTCAAGTGCCCGCGCTGCGAAGGCACCGGCCAGGTCTCGCTCGACGTCCAGTTCCTCCCCGACGTCGACATCGTCTGCCCCGAGTGCGACGGCTCCCGCTACGCGCCGGAGGCCGGTCAGATCCGCCGAGCCGACGGCCTCACCCTGCCCGAGGTGCTCGCGCTGACCGTCGCGCAGGCGCTGGAACCGATCGGCGACATCCGCCGCGTCCGCACCCGGTTGCAGGCGCTCATCGACCTCGGACTCGGCTACCTGACGCTCGGCGAGGCGACCCCCGCGCTGTCCGGCGGCGAGGCACAACGGCTCAAGCTCGCGTCCGAGCTGCACCGCGACCAGGACGGCGCCCTCTTCGTCTTCGACGAGCCCAGCGTCGGCCTGCACCCGCAGGACGTCCGCACCCTGCTCGCCGTCCTGCAGCGGCTGACCGACAACGGCGCCACCGTCGTCGTCATCGAGCACGACCTCGACATGATCGCCAACGCCGACCACGTCATCGACATGGGACCCGGCGGCGGCGCCGCGGGCGGCCGGATCATCGCCACCGGAACCCCCGGCCGGATCGGCACCGCGCCGGACAGCGCCACCGGCCGCTACCTGCGGGACCACCTCACGCCGTGACCTTGGCGAACTGCGCCCTGCCCGGCTGGTCGACCCGTTCGCGGATCGCGATACCGGTGTCGGTGAGGATCTGCCCGTAGATGTCGGTGATCCGGATGTCGGATCCACAGCCCGCGCCCGTGTCGGAGATGAAGTAGTTGTACTCGTACCTCGGCAGCGCTCGCCAGGCCGACCCGACCCGGACCTCGAGCTTGGCAACCGGGTTGCGGTGGTTGCGCACCTGGATCCCGCACCACCACTGCGACGATCCCTCCTTGTAGCGGTAACTCACCGGGCCGCTGATGTCCGGGCTGACGAGCCGCCAGGAGATCGGCACCCGCCCGGCCGACGGGTTCGCGATCCTGGCGAAGGCGGCCTGGCTGAGGTCCACGTCGCCCGGAGCGCACTCCGGGCACCGGTCGACGATCTTCACCGTGACCTCGCCGAGCGGCCCGGCGACGCGCAGGTAGGCGCCGCACATCGCGGAGTTGCCGTAGTCGGTGTGGTTCAGCGCCGCGATGCCGGTGTCAGCGGTCGCGTCGTAGGAGCAGTTGCCGACACCGGTCGCGCCGTAGAACGTTCCTTCACCGCGGTAGGTGACTCCCGGCACCACGGCGAGCACCAGACAGGAGATCATCGCCAAGACCATGAAAGCCCTCCGTACTGGGTAGGGGTTCTCAGGGACGCAGGCTGTCCTCGGCCCGCACCGCGGCGTCGATCACGGCGTCCCGTTCGCGCCGGCTGAACCGGCCGCGGGCCTGCCACTCCGCCGACACGTCCCGGACCCGCCGGACGAAGCGGCTGTGCTGCGCGAACGGCGCGGCCTGCCAGACCCGGTCGAGGAACGAGAAGCCTTCGTCGTCCACCGTCCCGTTCGGCACACCGGAGTCGACCGACCCGAACATCACGGCCGGTTCCGCCCGCTTGAAGTAGAGGTGGTGCGCTTCGTCGACGCCGATGTAGAGCGGTCGCAACGTGTGGCCGTGTGTGGCGAAGAAGTTGGGCTGTCCCAGCGGGCTGACCGCCGCGCGCAGGTCGCCGTCCAGCTTGAGATGCCGGTAGAACGAGAACGTGCGCCAGCTCCGTGAGTTGTTCAGCGCCGGGAGCACCAGTGGGCCGTGGAACAGGCTCTGGACCGCCGGATCGTCGAGCGCCCGCTCGACGCGCAGACCGAACGGCATCGTGATCTCGATCCGGTCCCCCGGCGACCACACCCGGTTCAGGCTGAGATAGGTGCCGGGCACCGCCCGCACCTGTTGCGGCGACACCGTTGATCCGCACCGCGAAGCCCTTGGTGGCCCAGCCCGGCACCCGGAGTTTGAGCTCCAGCCGGCCCCGTGCCGGAGACGGTCAGCGTGCTCTTCTGCTCTCGCGGGAAGTCCGTCTCCTGGGTGATGGTGAAGCCGTCCCACCGCAGGGTGGACGCGATGTAGAGGTTGACGTAGAGGGTCCGGCCGTCGGCCGACCGGAAGTAGATCGTGTCCTGGTACTTGGTGTGGTTCTCCAGCCCGGTGCCGCCGCAGCAGGTGCCGAGGTTGCCGAATCCCCTGGTGGCGCCGGGATGCGCCGGCAGGAAGTAGGTGACCATGGGTTCGGAGTCGCTGTTCTCGTCGCGGCGGGAACCCAGGATGTGGTTGAGGAGGCCGCGTTCGTAGTAGTCCATGTACGCCGCGTCCGGCTCGTGGCAGAACAGGTTCCTGGTCAGCTTCAGGAGGTTGTAGGTGGAGCAGGTCTCGCCGCCGCCGCCGTCGGGTTCGGTCTCCGGCCGCGTCTGGTAGGTCAGCGAGCCGGCGATGTCGTCGCGCGGCTGGAACAGCTCGGCGTTGGTGTTCGCGGGGTAGCCGTCGCCCGCCGCGTACTGGCCGCCGGCCGAGCCGTGGCTGAACATGCGGTGCGGCACGACCATGTGCCAGAAGTTCGTCCGCCGCCGTGAAGTACTCCCGGTCGGCCGTGTTCTGCTCGAAGACCCGCAGGTAGCCGATGAACTGCGGCACGTGCTGGTTGACGTGGATCCCCCGCAGCACGTCGCGGTTCTCCACGGCCGCGGGGAACACCGTGCGGCGGTTGTCGAAGCACTTGGCGGTCGCGAGATAGCCGGCCCTGCGGTCGCGGTCGGGTTCGATGGCGGCCAGATGCGCCATGTTCTCGTTCATCCCGCCGTACTCGCCGGCGATGTGCAGCGACCACATCCGGTTCAGCCGGTCGCGATCCACTGTGGACAGTCGGCTGTGCACCCAGTCGCCTACCTTGCGGGCGATCTCCAGTGCCCGTGCGCTGCCGGCCAGGTGGTACGCGTCGAGCAGGCCGCGCATGATCTTGTGCAGCGTGTAGTACGGCGCCCAGATCCCGGCTGCCGCTGTAGTTCGTGAACTCCTCCAGCCTGATGAACTGGGCCTCGGTGTACGCCGACAGGAACCCGGGGTGCCGGCGTCCGTCGGTGGCACCGAAGAACTCGGCGTTGTTGCCCCGCCCGGAAGAGTCCACAATAGACGGACCAGGTGCCTCGTCGAACCGGTACCACGCCACCAGGTCCTTGGTGCCCGCCGCGCCGGCGTCCTGCGCGACGGCCGCTCACCTCGGCGCTCGGTGAGGGCACGGCCGAAGATCTGGAACTCGTCGATCGTCCCGTTCAGGAACTTGATGTTGGCCTGCGGGAACTGGGCCCGGCCGATCCAGTTGGCCGTGGTGTCGCCCAGGTCCGCCGGCCCCAGGGTCGAGCGTGCCGGTGCCGGCGGCCACCCCGTCGACGTAGATCGTGCCGACGTTGCCGGCCTTGGTGACGGCGACGTGCGCCCACCGGCCCGCTGTCAGCTGCGTCGGTGGCGTCGACGCGCTGCTCGCCGTCGCCGCCGCTGGTGGTGATCGCGAACCGCGGGCCACCGGTCGAGGTGTGTGCGGTGAGGTACATCCGGGCCATCGAGTCGGCGGCGCTGTCCCCCGGCCTGCCGAAGTCGAAGATCCGCGCGTCCGCGTCCCGGACCGCGAGGTCGACCCAGGTGGCGACGGTGAAGTCGGTCAGCCCGTTCGTGACTCCGGCGGGCAGCGGCGATGTGGTCCGCGTCGCCGGTGATGTGCCCGTTCGGGGTGCCGGTCAGCCGGATCGCGGTGCCCGACCGGCCGGCCACCCGCGGAGTCGGCTTGCGCGCCGCGGCGGCCAGCGCGTCCTGGCACTCGCCGAGGGCCGTGACCAGGTAGTCGAGCTTGTCCTTGAAGATCCGCTCGCCGGTCGACGCGTAGGACTGTGCCAGCAGCGTCAGGAAGTGGCCGGTGTAGTGGCCGCGCAGGTTTCCGTCCGGGGTCTCCCAGCTGCCGATCGGGCTGGCGCCCCGGTGGTCGAGCCCGGCGTTGACGCGGAAGCTGCGCAGCATCCGGTCGGGACCCCGCCGGTCGTCGCGGACGCCGCCGACGACGCTCGGCCCGTACTCGCGGGCGAAGTAGAGCAGGCGGTCCCGCTTCTCCCGGAACACGCTGTCGCCGAGCGTCACCTGCCCCAGCTCGAACGGCCGCACGCCGCCAGCTTCGCGGACTGGGAAAGCCACCTTCGGATCCGGCCTGTGCGAGCCGGATCGGCGTGCGCCTGGACAACGGGAGAGCTGCGGGGAGCCGCGGCGGCCAGTGCGCCCATCTGCAGGACCCGACGCCGCGAGACAGTCCTTGTTCATCCGTTCCCCACCACCATTGGTGCCAGATGACATGTAAGGTGTGCAATATTACTGAGCGTTCGAAGGACCGGTCAACGACGCCGATCAGGCGCAGGCTCCTACTCCGGCGGGCGGCCCGCCCACTCGCGCCGGGTGTGGCCGAGGTGGGTGCCCATGAGCTTCTTCAGCTTCTTCGCGTCGCCCGCGGCGATCAGGTCGCACATCTCGACGTGCTCCTGGGCGCTGTCGACCAGCCGGCCCGACGCGACGAGCGCGGAGAGCCCGTAGAGCCGGGTCTGGGCGCGGAGGTCGTCGACGATCCGCACCAGCCGGTGGTTCCCGGCGGCCGCGGAGCAGCCGGAGGTGGAACTCCCGGTCGGCGTTGATGTAGCTGACGAGGTTGCCTTCCGCGGCGGCGTCGACGATGGCCGACGCGAGCGCCGCGCAACGCTTCCAGCTCGCCGTCCGCGATGTGCGGCGACCGCCTCGGCGGCCGCGGTCGGCTCGAGCAGCTGCCGGATCTGGGTGATCTGGTCGAGGTCGGCCTCGGAGATCACGGTGACCCTGTAGCCCCGGTTGCGGACCACCTCGACCAGGCCCTGCTTGACCAGGTCGAGCATCGCCTCGCGGACCGGGGTGGCGGAGACGCCGAACCGCTCGGCCAGACCGGCGGCGGAGTACAGCTCGCCGGGCCGCATCTCGCCGGAGACGATGGCGCCGCGCAACACGTCGGCGACCTCTTCCCGCACGCTCGTCCAGCGCGTGAACGAGGGCAGCGCCAGGTGCCGCGGTTCAGCCATCCGGTCCTCCAGGTCGACTCAACTCCCGAACAGTGAATCGTACGACGTGCTTCACCCGTGACACGGCAAAGTGCCATGTCGTATTTTACATGTAACCGATCCATCGGCCAGCCCCGAAGGAGCGTGTGCGATGAGGTTGACCGGAACGCGTATGCCGAGGCGGTTGATCAGGCGTTCTCGCCGTCGCCGCCGCTCGTCGTCGGATCGGCGCCGGCGCACGGCCACCGCGAGCCCCGCAGCGCTTCGAGGTCGCGCCGATCGACCCCCAGCACTGGCAGAACCAGTACGACATGACGTGGGCGGACTGGACCGACATCCCGGGCACGAGGTGGAACGATCCCGGACGCCAGGCCCAGTGAGCGCGGCCTGCGGATCGCCCTGGTCGCCGTCGACTTCCCCGACCAGCCCTTCGTGATCACCCAGCCGAAGCGGCAGCGACCTGTTCGGGAACCCGCAGATCGACCCGATCCCGCGCGCCGGACGTGCCGCGGTTCTACCACGACTTCTACCTGGTCCCGAACGAGTACAACCACGGCCGGACCATCCACGAGTACTGGATGGAGCAGAGCCGCGGCCGGCTCGGCGTCGGGCAGATGGACGTCTTCGGCGCCTACCAGCTCCCCCGCAACCTGTTCGAGTACGGCCTCAACGAGTGGGGCCAGACCGCGGCCTGCCCGAAAAGCTTCACCTGCAACGGAAACCTCGACCGCGACGCCGACACGGTGTGGAAGGCCGACCTCGCCGCGCAGCGGCATCCCGTGCCCGGACAGCCGGTGCGGCTACGACGTGGTCCTGCGGGTCTACGCCGGCTACGACGAGACCAGCATCTGGCAGGAGTTCGGCGAGATGATGTTCAACCGCAAGGAGGACATCCCCGACGAGTGGGGCCCGCCCGCGTCGGTCGACCCGGACAACGACGCATGCCGAACTGGGCCCCCACCCGCTACGTCGAGTGGACCTCCTGGCGTGCCGCCGCCCAGCAGTGGGGCCTGTCGTCCATCCGGCAGGCGGAGAGCTCGGGGACCATCACCCACGAGATGGGCCACTACTTCTTCAACATCGGCGACAACAACAACAATCCGTTCTCCGACCGGCAGAACCCGCCCAGCCCGTTCCACCGGGTCGGCTCCGCGCCGTGGGACATGATGGACCGCGGCTCGTTCAACGGTCCCGGCGGCCACCACATGCGCTGGGTGATCCCGCCGAACATGGGTGGCTGGTCCCCGGCCGGTCTGATGCTGCGCAACAGGATCCACGCGGGCATCGTGCCGCCGGACAACGTTCTGGACATCAACCGCGAGGCCCTCGCCCGCACCGGTCTCGTCGTCGACACCGTCACCTCCCGCGCCGTCGATCCGGGGGCCGGCCGGACCTCCGGCATCAAGGTCCGCCTCGACGGCACCGGGCGACCCGACCGCACGCCGGACTGCGACATCAACGCCGACCCGTTCTGCCACGGCAACACCGGCTGGGACCACTACACCCTCGAAGTCGTCGACCGGATGGGCTTCGACTCGTTCACCCCGGACAGCGGCGTCGTCATCGCCAAGAACAAGACCGGCGAGGGCAACACCTGCGGCTACAACTGCTTCAACTGGGTCGTCGACGCCAACCCCGGTGACATCGGGCTGGTCGACTTCCACCGCCCGGACGGCACCGCGGTCATGGCGTCCGTCGCCGACCACCGCCAGCTCAACGACGCGGCTTTCCACGCAGGCCTGAACTCCGGCTCGGCCTACGAGTGGGTCGACCGGGCGAACCGGCTGCACTTCTACGTCATCGGCCTTCAACGCGACAGCCGCGGCGTCCTCTCGTACACCCTCGCCGTGCGTTCCCTCGACGGCTCCGGCCCGCAACGCCGTGGCGCCCGGCTGGGCACACCGGCGGTCAGCGGTCTTGAACCGGCCGGCGGCGAAGTGCGCGTTCCCGCTCACCAACACCGGCCAGGCCGCCACGAACACCGGTGGTCACACCAGCCCGGGCGCGGTGTCCAAACTGGACAACGACGTCTACCGGCTGTCCGTGTCGTCCAGCGGCAGAGGCTGGACCGCGCAACTGGACAACGCGCTGACCACCGCCTCGGCCGGGCGAACCGTCACCGTCCCGGTGTACGTCCTGCGAGACGCCGAGGCCGCCCGCACCACCACCGTCACGTTGACCGCGAAGTCCGAAAGCAATCCCGGCATCAGCCGATCGCTCACCTGCACCGTCGACGTCGGCGACACGGCACGGCGATGAGAACCCCGCTGCACCGGGACATTAGATTTCCGATCATGACGTCAGAACCACACCTGCAGGAGATCGCGGACGGTGTCCACGCCTGGATCCAGCCCGACGGCACGTGGTGGATCAACAACGCCGGAGCCGTGCACTCCGGCGGCGAGGTCGTGCTGATCGACACGTGCGCGACCGCCCGCCGCACCAGGCTGTTCCTCGACGCGGTCGGTGCGGCGACCGGTGGCGCCCCGATCCGGCTCGCGGTGAACACGCATCTGCACGGCGACCACGTGTACGGCAACGCACTGCTGCCCGACTCGACGGTGATCGTCGCGCACGAGCACACCCGCCAAGGCATCCTGCAGGACTTCATCCTGGCCAACACCCCGCCCGTGTGGTCGCCGACGCCGGACTGGGGTGTCGAGGCCGTCCGCGCGCCGACGGTCTCGTTCCGCGACGAGATCACGTTGCACGCGGGCCGCAAGCCCGTGGTGGTGCGGCATCCCGGCTATTCGGCGCACACCGTCGGCGACGCGGTGGCGTGGCTGCCGGAGGAACGCGTCCTGTTCACCGGCGACCTGGTGTTCCACGCGGTCACCCCGATGATCGCGATGGGGTCCCTGGAAGGCGCGCTGCGATCGCTCGACTGGCTGGCCGCCTTCGAACCCGCGGTGGTCGTTCCCGGACACGGACCGCTGGTGACCGATGGCTTCGCGGACGTGCTCGCCACGCACCGGCGCTACTACGAACTCATCCGCGACACCGCGGTAGCCGGCCGGGAGAAGGGCTGGACGCCGTTGCAGGCGGCGCAGGAGACCGACCTCGGCGAGTTCGCCGAACTGCCCGACGCCGAACGACTGGTGCTCAACCTGCACCGCGCGTACGCGGACGCCGACGGTGCGGACATCAACATCGCCGCCGCCCTGGGCGACGCCATCGCCTTCAACGGTGGTCCGCTGGCCTGCTCGGTGTGACGAAGGGCCGAGGCGCGGGTGCGCCTCGGCCCTTCATGGTTTCCGGTGGAGCTACCGCCGCGTCACCTTGTTCGCCACGACCAGCGGGGCGAACTGGACCCAGTCGACGTTCGGGCCCCAGGCCGCCGGGTTGCCGAAGGTCACCCCGCCGCTGCGGGTGGCCAGGTCGATCGGCGACGTCTCCTGCCAGAAGCCGTCCCACGTGTAGTTGTGGCGGTACGGCGCGGCGACCGCCTTGCCACCCGCCTCCGTGGCGACGAGCAACCGGTTGATGATGTCGGTGTTGTAGGCGTGGCCGGTGTTCTTGTCGGCCTGGGCGTAGGCGACGGTCAGGTTGTACTGACCGGGAGCCCCGGTGCGGGGCACCGTCAGCGTGCCGTTGTTGCCGACGTAACCGACGTAGGAACCGCCGGACGCCCAGGGGCTCGACGCGATCGCCGCGCCGCCCGCGAGCTGACCGGACTCGGCCTCGACGCGGACCGCGTTGCGGTCGGCCGCGGCGTCACGGGTCAGCGTGAGCGTGCCCACGGCGAGCGGGGTGCGGCCCTCGTTGGAGAGCTTGACCTCGGTGATGCCCGCCTTGAGGTGCACCGTGCTGCTGCCGTTCCAGGAGCCCGCGCAGGTGGCGGTCAGGTCGGCACCGGCGACGCGGCGGCCGGACAGCGTGAGTCCGAGCGTGCTCTTGCCGGTCGCGGTGAAGCCGGTGTCGAACCGGTAGTAGCCGTCCTCGGCCGCGGACACGAAGGTCGTGACGGACTCGCCGGCCCGCAGCATCGAGCTACGGCCGGAGCTGCGCGCGTCGGACAGCGGGTACACCGTCCTTTCCGGACCGGTGACCTCGGTCAGGTCGACGCGGTCGAGCGTGATGTCCGCCGAGCCACCGAGGTGACCGGCCGGACCGCTGGTGCGCAACGAGATCCGGTGCGTGCCCGCGGTGAGCTGGACGGGCGTGTCGTACCTGCCGCGGTAGGTCCAGTTCAGCGTCGCGGGCAGGGTCAGGTTCCGCACGTGGGCGTCGTCCACGTAGAGAGCGCTCTGGCCGACGAAGGCGTTGGTGCCGTAGAAGACGCCGAGTTTGTACGTGCCGGTGCGCGGCACGGTCACGTTGACGGTCACGCGGGAGTCCGGCCGGTTCATCGACCCGACGTCCTTGCGGCCCGACGTGGTGTAACGCATGGCCATGTCCCAGGAACCCGAACCGTCGTCCTGGGTGTACACCTGGGCGTTCTCCACGGTGCCGTTCTCGGCCTCGTAGGTCGCCTGCCACGGTGCGTTCGCCACCGGCGCCGCGCCGGAGCCGGCGGGCGTGATGATCACCTGGTAGGCGGCCAACTGGTCGCCGCCGGGCACCTTGACCGTGGCCTTGCCGTTCGACACGCGGACCCTGGCCGCCGCGACGACCGGCGGCTGGCCCGCGTCGCCCTCGTAGCCGGACCAGCTGACCTTGGAGACGCGCACGTCGACCTGGTCGCCGAACACCTTCCGGTCGAGGCCGGTGAGCGCGACGTCCACCGCGTTCGCCGATCCGCCGAGCAGCACCGTCGCCTTGGCAGCGCCGCGGTTCAGCGTCGCCATGCCCTGCAACGTGTCCCTGGTGTCGGGCCGCGGCGGCGTGACCTTGACCGTGTCACCGGACAGGTCGCCGTACCACTTGGTCAGCCACCAGCCGCCGTTGGCGCGGCCCGCGCGCACCGCGTGGTCGCTGAGGTTGCCGGCCATGGACCAGAACGCCATGTGACCGTCCACTTTGGTGTCTTCCAGCATGGTGATCCACTGGATCATCTGGCCGGGCACCGAGGTGTCGCGCCGGTTGGAGTACTCGTTGATGACGATCTCTCGCGGCGAGATGCCGAGCTGCCGTTCCATCTCGCGGTACTCCGCGTAGTGCCCGCGGTAGAGCGCCAGCGAGTCCGGGCCGAGCTCGTGCCAGCTGGTGATCTCCGGCAGCACGTTGTTGGCCTTGGCGTAGGTGAGGAACTCGCGCAGGTGGTCCGCGCGGTACCGGGTCTCACCGATGCCGGTGATCCGGGCGTTGGGCAGCACGGACTTCACCAGGCGGTAGACCCTGGTCCAGTCGGCGAAGAACTTCTGCTTCTTGTTCGCCCAGTCCGAGTACCAGATGCCGTCCGGCTCGTTGAAGATCGTCCACACGAACCGGTCGCGGTCCGGCCGTTTCGCGACCTTCTCCAGCTGCGGCCGCAACCTGGCGACGTAGTCGTCGATGCCCAGGTCCTCGTAGGGCCACTTGCTGTAGACGTCCTGCGAGTAGATGTGCATGTCCTCGCCGCCCGTGGCGAAGAACCCGTCGGCGAGCTTCAGCGCGTCGCCGTTGGGGTGCTGGTCGCCGTCCGGCGCCTTCTGCGAGATGTTGCGCAGCCGCATGCCCGCGACCAGGTCCTGGGTCGGGACCCCGGCATCGCCCAGGCCGTACAGCATGCCGGTGGCACCGCCGCGGAGCGCGCCGGTCGAGGAACCGAGATCCACGCGCAGTGTCTCGGTCGCCGCGACCGCGGCGGTGGGAGACAACGTGGTGAGCGCTAACGCGGCAACGACCGCGCAGGCAGGGAAACGCATCGGAGCTCCATTCCGGATCACTTGACGGCACCGCCGGTGATGCCGGAGATGATCTTGCGTTGGGCGACGGCGAAGACGACGACGAGCGGCAGGCTCATCAGCACGACGTAGGCGAAGATCAGGTGCCAGTTGTTGAGGTACAGCCCGGCACTCGCGACGCGGAACAGGTTCAGCGGCAGGGTGTCGATCCGCCCGCCGATGACGAAGAACGCGTAGAACACGTCGTTCCACACGTACAGGCAGATCAGGATCGTCGCGGTGGCGAGCACCGGCCGCAGCAGCGGCAGCACGATCCGCCAGAACACCATGAACGGGCCCGCGCCGTCGATCTGCGCGGCCTCCTCCAGCGCAGGCGGGATGGTCCGGACGAAGCCGGTGACGAAGAAGATCACCGTCGACAGGTAGATGCCCGTGTAGACGCCGATCATGCCGACCGCGCTGCCGGCCAGGCCGAGCTGCCGCAGCAGCAACACCACCGTGACGACCGCCGGCGGCAGCACGATGCCGCTGATGCCCAACGCGTACAGCACCGCGTTCAGCCGGGTCGCGCGGCGGGCCAGGACCCAGGCCGCCATCGACCCGAACGTCAGCAGCAACGCGACCGTCGGCACGACGACCAGCAGGCTGCCGAAGAACGCGGCGGGCACCTCGCCGTCGACCCACACCTGCCGCAGGTTCTCCAACAGCTGCCAGCGCTGCGGCAGCGAGAGGTCCGGGTTGAGCGCCTCGCCCTGCGACTTGCCGCGGTCACCAGCACCAGCCACAGCGGGACGCCGATGACGGCGAGCACCAGCGCGATCGTCGCGACGGGCTGTGCCCTGGTCCAGAACCTGCTCACAGGACCTCCTCCCGCCTGCGCAGCATGCGGATCACGGGGAACGCCAGCAGCGCGACGAGCAGGAACAGCACCAGGCTCATCGTGGTCGCCTGGGCGAACAGGCCCTGGCCGAACGTGCGGTAGATGAAGATGTTGAGGATCTCGGTGGTGCGCGCCGGTCCGCCGCCGGTGGTCGCCTGGACGATGTCGAACCCGTTCATCGAGCCGAGCAGCGCGGTCGCGACGTTGAACGTGACGGCCGGCGCCAGCAGCGGGAACCTGATCGTCCAGAACGCCCGGACGCGCGACGCGCCGTCGATGCGGGCCGCCTCCAGCATGTCCTCGGGGATCGTCTTGAGGCCCGCCAGGTAGATGAGCATCGACAGGCCCATCCACTTCCACGCGTGGATGAGCGCCACGACGACGATCGTCCAGGTCGTGTCGCCGAGCCACGCGTAGTCGATGCCGAGCAGCTTGTTGAGGCTGCCCTCCGGCTTCAGCAGCGCCTGGAAGATGTAGCCGACCGCGAGCGCGGACATCAGCACGGGCACGAGGAAGAAGA
Source organism: uncultured Actinomycetota bacterium (assembly GCA_963771775.1). Classification (GTDB taxonomy): domain Bacteria; phylum Actinomycetota; class Actinomycetes; order Mycobacteriales; family Pseudonocardiaceae; genus Lentzea. The sequence continues at coordinate 1,636,282 of CAVYUS010000007.1, read as the reverse complement.
TCCGGGCCACCCGGTTGAGCGTGGTGTCCCGTTCGAGCAGCACCGCGAGCCCGAAGCCGAACAGGTTCTGGAACAACGCCACCAGCACCGCGTAGACCAGCGTGATCCGCAGCGCCCGGAGCAGCGTGCCGTCCGACGCGAGCTGGGTGAAGTTGTCGAACCCGATCGGGTTGATCGCGCTCTTGAAGCCGGACCAGTCGGTGAACGCGTAGACGAAGTTGAACAGCGTCGGCAGGAAGAAGAAGACGAGCAGGATGGCGAAGGCCGGCGCCAGGAACCACATCGGATGCGTCTGCCGCCGGATGTCCTTGCGGCGTGCGGGTTTCACCGGGGGGAGCGACCGCGACGACGGCCGCTCCCCCACTCGGGCGTGTTCCATGACGGGCATCAGAAGCCCGGTGCCCCGGCCGCCTTGGCCAGCTGGGCGAACTGGTCCTGGGTCGCCTTCGCGACCTCCTCCGGCGTCATCGTCCCGACGATCATGTCCGCGAGGTTGATGTACAGGTCCGGGTTCGCGACCGCCAGCGCCTGCATGGAGCCGACCGCGGTAGCCAGCGACGCGTGCACGTCGAGCAGCGCCTTCGGCACGCCGGCCGGGTTGGCGACCGCGGGCTGCAGCGAGACGGTCTTGCGGTCGGTGACGAAGTCCTGGTAGCCGGGGCCCATCCAGTACGCCAGCAGCTGCCGTGCGGCGGCCTCGCGCTTGGCGTCACCGGTGCGGAACGCGACCAGGGCGTTGGACTGGTCCGGGATGAACGTGCCGACGTTGCCGGACGGCGAGATCGGGAAGAAGCCGATCTTCTGGTCGAGCGTCGCGGTGTCGGACTTCGCCTGCAGCTGGCCGAAGAACGAGTTGACCTGCACGACCATCGCGGCCTTGCCGTCGAGCAGCGCCGCGCCCTGGTCCTCGAACTTCGCGGTCTTGATGTCGGCGTTGAACAGGCCCTCGTCGATCAGGGCCTTGTACTTCTTGATCGCGTCGAGCACGACCGGGCTCGCTGAAGGTCTCCTTGCCTGGTGTTGATCTTCTCCCAGAGACCGTCCTTCGCCGCGTCGGCGAGCTGGACCTGCACCCACCACTGGGTGGCCCAGCGGTCGCCGGCCATCTCGAAGAACGGCGTCGACGCCCTTGGCCTTGAGCTGCCGGGCCGACGCGCGACCATCTCGTCGAAGTTCTTCGGCGTCGCGGTGATGCCGTTGGCGGCGAAGACCTCCTTGTTGTAGTAGACGCCCTCGACGGCCGGGCTGGTGACCAGCGCGGCGTACCGGGTGCCGTCGAGGATGCCGGTGATGTCCTTCAGGTCCGGCGACGAGCTTCGACAGCCACGGCGCGTCGGTCGAGCGGCTGCAGGTTGGTCTTGGCGTTGATCGCGGTGAGCATCGACGCGGTCGGCTGCCAGAACGCGAGGTCCGGCTTGTCGCCGGTGGCCACCTTGGTCTGCACGCTCTGCTCGTACGGGTCCGGGATGGTCACGACCTCGACGTCGGCGCCGGTCGCCTTCTCGAACGCCGCGACGACCTGCTCCGGCACGGTGTTGCTGTTCTGCGCCGCCCAGATCGTCAGCTTGACGCCGTGAGCGACGCGGTGGGGTCGGCCCAGGCGACCGGGCCGCCGGCGGCGGTGTCCGCGCCGGGGTCGCTGCACGCCGTGAGGCCCAGCAGGACGGCGGCGACGACGCCGATCAGTCTCTTCATCGTGCGAACCCTTCGGTGGGTGAGGGAATCGGGGAGGTGCGGTGGACGATCCGGAACAGGCGCGCCGACGCCGGGACGCGCTGCGCGGTCAGCGTCAGCTCTCCCGCGTCCCGGTTCCAGTCGGCCGTCCACGCGGGAAGGTCCAGCGGGTAAAGCGGTTCCAGTTCGACGTCGGTGCCGCGCAGGTGCGGCAGCGACAGCGTCACGCTCGGCTGCGCGCCGGCGCGCCGCCACACGCCGAGGTAGGTGACGTCACCGGAGCGTCAGCGCGAGGCTGAGCCACGGGTCGCTCCAGCCGGGCAGACCCAGCGGCCACAACGGAACCGCGGTCGGCGAGGTCGGCGCGGATCTCCTGGTGCACCGCGCACCGCGGCCCGCACCGAGTCGAGCTGCGCCGCCGTCATCCGGTCGAGCCGGCCCGGACAGGTAGAGCCGGCCGAGCATCCCGGTGCACAGGGTGAAGGCGATCTCCTCGTCGGACATGTCCGGCTGCGGGTAGGCCCAGCTGGCCGACTGCTCCGGCAGCACCGACATCGGCGCGGCCACGGCGATCGGCGGGTAGCGCAGGGGGTCCTGCTGGTCGCTGGTGGACTGCAGCTGCATCCGGGACAGCATCGCGTAGTCCATGCGCATGGCGCCCGACGCGCAGTTCTCCAGGATCAGCCGGGGATGCCGGTCCAGGACGCCGTCGAGCCACGCGAGGTGCGCCCGGTTGTGGGCGAGCAGGCCCGCGCCGGCGCTGTCCGCGGCCACGTCGGTGCCCGCGCCGGGGTCGATGTTGTAGTCGAGCTTGAAGTAGCCGACGCCGAGCTCGCTCGACCAGCCGGTCGACCACGGCGTCGAGGTGCGCGACGGCCCGCGGGTGGCGCAGGTCCAGGTGGTAGCGGCCGTGCTCGACGAGCCGGACACCGCCGCGCTGCAGGAACGCCGCGTCCGGGCAGCCGGTCGGCCATCGGGCTGCGCACGCCGATCACCTCGGGCTCCAGCCACAGACCGGGCACCATGCCGCGCGCGCGGATGTGGCCGATGCACCTCCTCGATCCCGCGCGGGAACCTGGTCGTGCGACGGCTGCCACTCGCCGACGCTGTCCCACCAGCTCGACGCCGTTGTCGTACCAGCCGGCGTCGATGCAGAACACCTCCGCGCCGGCGGCGGCGGCCGCGTCGATCAGCGGCAGCAGCTTCTCCGTGGTCGGGTCGCCCATCAGCGTGTTCATGTAGTCGTTGAACACCACCGGCAACGCGGTCCGGTCGTGGTGCGGCCGCACGATCTCGCGGCGGTGCGCCGGTGAGCGCGGCGATCGCACCGTCCACACCGGACCCGGCCACCGCCACCGACACCGGGACGGAGGTGAACGACTCGCCGGGCAGCAGGCAGTGCTGCCACTGGTGGTCGATGTCGGTCGGCCCGAGCAGCGCGACGTAGACGCCGTCCAGCCGCTCGCCCACCTCCCACCGCCAGGCGCCGTTGTGCTCGACCTGCCACAGCCACGCCTGCCCGGTCCGGCGGTCGACGAGCCCGCCGGTCGGCAGGTGCGTGCCCGTCGACCACGTGCCGGTGCTGACGACGGCGAACCGGCCGCGGCCGTCCTGGCCGTGCAGTCCGAGGTTGAGGTCGGGCAGGGCGCCGTCGCGCAGCGGGTGGCGGAACCACCGGCCCTCGCCCAGCCACTCGCTGTCCGCTCTGAGCAGGTCGACGTCCTCGGGCCGCGCGGTGCCGAAGTACGCGGCGAAGGAGGTCAAACCCTGCAGCAGCAACGACTCCTGCCCGTGGTTGGTCACCGTGGTGGTGATCTGGCAGGCGGCGACCTCGTCGACCGACCGGAACGTCGTGCGCGCCGCCAGACCGGTCCGCTCGTCGCGCTGGTCGACGTGCAGCTCGCTCCACCTGCCGTCGGTGCTGCGGGCGGAGCCGGTGTAGACCAGGCGCGCGCCGACAGCGGTCTCCGGAGAACCGGTGCGAGACCCTGGCCCGCCCCTCCCCCGCAACCAGCAGCTCGACCAGCGGCTGCACCGCCCGAGGGCGAACGGCCGGGCTGCCACCGGCGGTGAGCGAGCGGACGCCGACCTGTCCGTCGGCCGACACGTCCACCACGAGCTCCAGCGCCGAATGGCCCCAGACCACGCTGGTCGCGGACTCGATCGAGATCACTCGTACGCCTCATTCCCGCTGGTCAGTCTTGTGTGACCGGTCACATTGTCGCAACAGTGTGAGCGTTAACACGCCCCAGGGAAAGACCGCGTTACGGAGTTGTTACGCCGGGGGTGCGGTGGACTCCCGGATCACCAGCGACGGCGGGGCGAGAGCGGTGATCGTCCTGGGTTCGCCCGCGACCTCGGCCGCGATCGCCGCCAGGCAGGCCCGTCCGAGCGCGGCGAAGTCCATCCGCACGGTCGTCAGCGCCGGTGTCCAGTAGGCCGCGCCGGGCACGTCGTCGAAACCGATGATGCTGACGTCTCCCGGTACGTCCCGGCCCGCTTCGTAGAGCGCGCGTCGCACCGCCAGCGCCGTGTCGTCGTTGCCGCACAACACCGCCGTCACCGCCGGGTCGGCCGCCAGCCGTGCGCCCACCTCGTAGGCGGACCGGACTCCCCACTCCACCGGGAGCACCTCGGGAACGACCGCGCCCGCGGCTTCGAGCGCGGTGCGCCACCCCGCCTGGCGGGCACTCGTACCGCTCTCCGACGGGATCGCGACGTGATGCACCGTGCGGTGTCCCAGATCCAGCAGGTGCTTCGTCGCGTCGGTGGCCGCCTGCCGTTCGTCGAGGAAGATCATCGAACGCGAGACGCCGGGGAGCCCGCCGGCCTCCGTGGCGGCCACCGCGTGCACGGACGCGGGCAGCGCCCTGAGCACCTCGGCACCGGCGGTGTCGAACGCGATCACCACGACGCCACCCGCGTTGGGGTCGCTCACGTGCTCGACGGCGTGCTGGACGTCGACCGGGCTGTCGGACTCCACGACTCGGACACCCACGGCGAAACCCGCCGACCGCGCGGCCTCCTCGATGCCCTGCAACGTCGCGGCATAGCCGTAAAGCGTGGTGTTGGCGACCACGACCGTGACCGTGTTCGCCACCCCCGAACCGAGCGCGCGAGCCGCCCGGTTGGGGCGGTAGCCCAGTCGCTCGATGACGTCGAGCACGTGCCTTCGGGTGTCGGCGTTCACCCGCGGCGAGTCGTTCAACACCCGTGACACGGTCTGGTAGGAGACGCCGGCGGCCGCCGCGACATCACGGATGCTCGGCGTGGTGGAAGATCGTCGTGTCACGCCGTCATCGTGATCGCTGCCGGTCACGCCGTCAAAACTCGCCGTCCGCGATCCGCCGGTGGTCAACTGAGCAACTCCGCGATGTGCACCACGTGGCAGGGCGCCCATGACTGGCGACCCCCGCCATGGAAGTCCACCAGAACGGCGTCGTCGTACGTCACCCTGGTCACCTGACCGACCGGCCCGATCAAGCCGTGCAGCCGGACGACATCCCCTGGCACCAGGTCGTTCGCGTGCTTCTCGTCGACGTTGCGCGCCACGGACGAGGGCCTCAGGGTGGTGGTGAAGAACCACCACGCCGCACCGGTCAGCGCCGGAGTCGTGATCACCAGCACCCCGGCCGCGACCGGGAACCTGGCCATCAGCGAGACCGCGAAGACCGGCGCCCACAGGAAACCGGCCGCCGCGGCGACGTACACCGAGCTCACCGGACTGTCCGCGACCTGGAGCCAGCCGGTCGTGCGCACCCAGCCGCCCGCGGTCAGGCCACGTGGCGGCCTGCCGTCCGGAAGGCGAGGTGCTGTCTCAACGACGTGCGCCGGCTCAGTGAACAGGTCGACACGACGTTCACTTGACACGCCGCCACCTCAACTGGCCCTTCCCGTTGCGGGTGCAGACCAGTTCCCGGCCGGTGATGGACGTCTTGCGCTCACCCTCGGTGGAGCACCGCTTCCCGGCCAGGATGTCCTCCCACAGGTCGTCCTCGTCGTCCGGCTGCGAGGACGACGTCTCCGACGACGACGAGGACGACGAAGCCGGTGGTCGCGAGGAAGACTCCGTGGTGGCCGGAGCGGATGTCGTCGTGGTCGTGCTCGGCGCGGACGACGAAGGCGCACTGGAGGACGCCGCCGTCGACGTCGCCGCACCGAACGCGCAGTTGAACGCCCACAAGCCACGGCGGTACTGACGAGCGGAATACTCGGCCGGTGCGAGCTCGTTGCGGGCGGACGTGTCCGCCGGCACCGTGCCTTCGTCCACGACGATCCGCGCGTAGTCCGTCCCGTCCGGCAGCAGCACGTCGACCAGGATCTGATCGCTCCCGGAGTCGCCTTCCCTGCGGACGATGAGCCGCACGTTCTTGCCCAGCAACAGTTCCTCGGCGGCGGCGCGCGACTCCGCCTGCCAGCAGTCCGCGATCCGGCGCAACCCGGCGACGCGGGCTCGGAAGAAGAGGCCGGTGGCCGGTTCGACACCCTCGAAGGAGTCCACCTCGGACACTTTGTGGACGTTCACCTCGACCGAGTCGCCTCTGTGCACCGCCGCTTCGAGACCGGAGCCGCCGCGTTGCCCCGGTAGTGCCTGGCTGGTGAAGGCGACCGCGCCCGTGGTGGCGAGCGCGGTGACGACGCCGAGGCCCGCGACCGCGAGACGCGCACCCTGGCCGGCGCGCCACCAGGAACGGCGGACGATCCCCGGACGGGTCATCGGGGCGTTGGACGTGGCTGGGCTGGACAATGGCGATCCCGCCTTGGTGACGATCGGAATTGACCGCTTGGACGGCCCCCAGGACCGTCCAAGCGCGATTCTTCTTCTCCGGCAAGCCAAAGGTGCTGACCGCGATCACGCGGAGCGTCGCACCCGTTCCCCTCGCCTGTCTGGTGGATCCAGCGCGGGTACTCGCCGTTCCAAGGCAGTGTTATCGCTAACAAGCTGCTCGTCAAGAACGTAAAAGGTTCAATCAAATGTTGACGTCGTGATTCACAGAACGTCGCTGTGATTGCTGGCGCACATTGTTGAACTGGCCGCGAAATCGTTTCGCAGCAAAGCAACAGTCTATGTAATCGAATACACGGTGGACAAGGGCCCAGCCGTCGAACGCCTGGCCCGCCGCACGAACTCGTGCGGCGGGCCGTGGGGTGTGGCGGTTCTGGTCGTGCTGGTCGTGCTGGTCGTGCTGGTCGTGCTGGTTGTGCTGGTCGTGCTGGTTGTGCCGCAGCGGCACGAAGGTTCGGATTCGTCTCCTTTCTTTCCGGTCAGTACGCGTAGCAGTGCGTGAACGCGGCCCATCTGGCAACTGGGGCGGCCCTTGACCGTGGGCACGAGGATGTAGTGGCCCGACCGATTCATCGGCGTCATGCGCGAGCACGGGGCGAGGCCGGAGCGGCCGTCAAAACGTACTCCCCCCTTCGCTGACAGAGGGGATCCCGCCACCCCCTCCGACAGCGGGCCCCCTCAGTCCGAGAACGCATTCGCGCTCTGCAGCAACGTTAGGAGCAACGCGCGCTGGACGGTGTCAGGCGAACGCCCTACACAGTCAGCGCTCGTTGAGCTCGGCGAGGGTGATGAGGCCGTCGTCGAGTGCACGGGACACGAGCTCGCTCTTGGTGGAGGCGGTGCGGCCGGCATTGGCGTACTTCACCCGCACTCGCGTGATGTGGGTGTCGACGGTCTTGACGGCGATGTGCAGCTTCGCCGCGACCAGCTCCTTCGACGACGAGGCGAACCACGAGCGCAGCACCTCGATCTCGCGCGGAGACAGCTGCGGCCTGTCGGCCGCGTTGTCGGCGACGATCGCCCCGGACAGGGACGGTGCGGTGTAGGGCATCCCGTTGGCCGCCGCGCGCAACGCCGGCACCAGGTGGTCGGGACCTTCGCGCTTGGTCAGGTACGCCAGTGCGCCGAGGTCGATGCACTTGATCGCGGTGACGTCATCGGCGTGCTGCGAGTACACGACGACGCGGCGGCCGCTGTCCACCAGCCGGCGCAACTCGCCGAACTGCGGCTGTCCCGGCACCAGCTCCAGGTCGAGGACCACCACGTCGGCCTCGGCGCCGGGCCCGGTCCACACGTCCGCGAGCCGGTCACCCGCGTCGATGAGGCGAATCGGCGGAACCGCCGACTCGCACCAGTACCGCACACCCGCGGCGATCGCGACGTGATCGTCCACGATCACCGCGGTGATCAGCTCAGGCTCGGTTGCCATCGGGCCTCCATCCACGTCGTCGCGCCACCGCCCACCGTCTCGACGCGCACGCCGGGCGTCACGGGCTCAGGCACGGTGAGCTCACCGCAGTCCGCGACCACGCTCACCGACACCAGGTCGTCGTCGCCCGTCACCGTGACCCTGGCCCACGAGCCCGCGGTCGCGAGCACCGTGAGCGCCGCGTCGGTCAGGTCGCGCCGAACCTCCACGGGCGGTGAGGGCCAGTGGCCGCGCGCGTCCAGCTCCACCTCGACACCCTTGCGGTCGGCGATGTCCGCGCAGTGCCGCAGCTCGTGCAGCAACGGGTTCTCCACGGTGTCCGTCTCGGCGAACAACCGCCGCATCCGAGCCGCCTCGACCGCACACCGGCGCTGCACGGCGGGATCGGACGGCACGAGCGACCCGTCGGCCAACCCTTCGAGGATCGGCGCCGCGGTCTCCGACACCTCGGCGAACCGCTGCGCACGCTGCCGATGTGCCGCCACCGCAACGGCTTCCTCGGTGCGCACCCGTTCGAGCTCCCGCGCCGCCGCAGCGGCCTCCTTGCTGATCTGCCCCAGCACAACGGCCACCACGGCGACACACAACGGCAGCCCGACCACGGTGACCGACCCGGTGGCGAACCGCGCGAGCGTCTGCCGATTGACGTCGTGCAGCAGCACCAGGTTGAGGAACGCCAACAACTCGTGCACGCCGATAAACGCCAACACAGTCCGAAGTGGACGATCAAGCAGCACGACCAGCCCGACCCAGACGGCCGCACCGAAGATCCAGTCCGCCGTGGTCGAGGTGCGGTTGTCGGGCAGCGTCAGGTAGGACGCCACCGAAGCGGCGAGCACCAGGGCCACCGCGGGGATGCGCCACCGTCGCCACGGCCGGTTGCGGACGACCAGCACGGCTTCACCGGCCAGCACCAGGGCCAGCGCCCCGTACGCGGCGAACTGAACCGCGGGCAGGTCGTACCGGCGCAGGTGCTGCGTCAGGTTGATCATGCCGAGCACCAACGCCGAACCCGCGGCCACGAGCAGCACGGCGATGCGCAGCCCGCGCTGCAGCTGGGTCTCGGTCTGCCGGTCCAGGGCCTGTATCGAGGTCCCGTTCGATGAGAGTCGCGCCTGAGGTGGTTCCTGGCGGTGCGGCCGAACTGCCCGCATACCGCTGTTGTATGTGGGCAGTCCGGCCGCGCCGCCAGGGGCCGCCTCAGGCCCGGCTATCGCGAACATGGACCTCGATACAGGCCCTGGCTCTGCGTCACCCACCGACGGCCCGCCATTCCAGCCGCACCGTCGTGCCGGCTCCCACGGCGGACGTGATCGTCGCCATCCCGCCGATCCGGTTCATCCGCCCGTGCACGGACTCCCGCAACCCGCGGCGGGTCGGCCCGGCGGTAGCGGCAAAGCCCCGGCCCGCGTCGACGACGTCCACCCGTAATGCCCGCCCGTCCCAGTGCAGCCGCACCGCGACCTGGTCCGTGCCCGCGTGCCGGCGCACGTTGTTGAGGGCTTCCCGCACCGCACCGGCGACCGCGCTCGCCACGTCGAACGGCAGCGGCACCGCGTCCGGGGCGTCGAGCTCCACGGACAGCGTGGGGTCGATGTCGGCGCGCAACAGTTCGACCAGATCTCCGTTGGCGGGCACCGAACCACCGCCGGAACGCAACCGCGCGAGGTCGCGTTCGGCCTGCGGTGCCAACCAGTCCGCGTCGGCCCCCACCCGCCCGGTCCCGACCATCAGCAGCGTGGTGGCGGCGGTGTCGTGCAACGCGTTGGCGAGCTCGCGTTCCTCTGCTCGCACAGCCGCTTCCACCGCCGACGCCCGCCGAGCCCCTTCAGCCTCCTCGGCCATCCGATCGGCACGGCGGGCAGCACGCGTGACGAGCACCCACACCGCCCTGGACATGGCCGCCATCGCCAGCACCCAGATCTGCCCCGCCTCCACCTTCGCCCCGACCGCCTCGACGATGACCAGCATCCCGCCACCCGCGACCACCGCGGCGGCCATGCCGGGCAGCAGCCGCGAATGCCACTGCCAGGTCACGCAGGCAAAGGTGATCAGCAACCGGAGCCAGCCGGTGTTGCTCTTGTCCGCGGCGTCGGTCCACAGCACGCCAAGGCACACCGCCAGCAGCACCACGACATCGACGGCCACCGGCGGCCGCCACCGGCCCCGGCTCAGCCACCACCCGATGGCACAGGTCCAGGCCACCGCGACGACAACCATGAGAACGGTGGGCCACAACCGCTCCGGCGAAGTCCTGAGCAGCGCGATCGCGGCGATGGGAAGCACGGTCGCAACGCGCACAGCGGCGGCGCACCGCCCGCCGAACCGCTCCAGCAGCCGTGCCGCTTCCCCGGACACAACCACCTCGCCGCTCCTGCTCCGCGCCGGCCACTCCCCAGGCACGATCATGCCATCCCGGCCGTGGGCGATGTGTCCGGTACCGGCGGAATTCCGACCGGCTCGGACAGGTGTGATCGACCCTCGCGTTTCCGCGTCGAAAACGCGTCGAAACGCGGTGAAAGCGCGTCGAACACGCGGTGAACGTTGGCCGATGCTAGGTGCGGTACAACGGGTTCGGGCAGTCGACGTACCGGCTCGCCGCGCCCTGCGCCCGTGTCCAGCGCAGCAGGAGGTTCGCCTTCGCGGGCACGACCGGGCTCTCCAGCAACGACGTCAGCAGCTTCGGCGTTCCGTGCTCCTCGGCGTAGGCGGCGAAGACGGACCGCGCCGCCGGCCACACGTCCAGATCGGGATGCCGGGCCAGCACCGCACCGGCGATCTCCAGCAGGTGGTTCACCACGAGGCAGTACAGGAGCCGTTCCCAGCCCTTCGCCTCGTCAACACCACGCGTCCCCGCACCCTCCACTTCGGACACCAGAGCAGCATGGCGCGGCAGCAACAGTCGCATGCCTTCCGGGTCGCGGAAGAGCGCCTGCACCGGCATTCCGGACGCGTCCACGCCCACCAGAACGTTCTGCAGGTGGCATTCCATCACCACGCCGTGTGCGAAGAACGCGTGCAGCGCGGGCGGAACGACGACGGAGACGTACCGCTGGAACCACCTCAGGGCGTCGTCCCGGCTCAGCCCGTCCAACGGGTTGCCGTCGAACCCCTCGCTGATTCCGGCCGCCAGCAACGGTGTGACGCCGGGCAGCGAATGCCGCCGCACACCGTCGCGCACCACGACCGCAAGCCCCTCGACCTCCTGCGGCGACGTCCGGTAACCCTGGTCGATCAGGAAGACCGTGCCGGGACAGGTGGCGGCGATGTCCGCGAACACCGGTCTCAGCAGGCGGGCGAGCGGCGGGATCCAGCGCAGGTCGTTCGCCCACAGGCGCCGCACGTCGTTGGTGATCTGCACGTCGAGGCTGAACTTGTAGAACAGGTCGGCTGCCGGGTCGTAGACCGTGCGCACGGACGACGTCGGCCAGACCTCGTAGTCGCTGGTAGTCCCGGAAATCCCCAGCAGGGACAGCTGCCAGGGGTGCGCGGGCAGCACACCGGGAGGCAGCGGGATGTCCCCCTTGTCGATGAACGAGCCTTCCAGCTGTGCCAAGGAAAAACGTGCGTACACCTCGGGTGCGTAAGGCAGCCAGTCCGCGGCGGGCAGGCCACCACGGCCCTTCGGGGCGGGGTGGTAGCGGTGGCCGGCGACCAACGCCTGCTCGGAGCGCTGGTAGAGGTCGGCCGGCGGTTCCCGGCGCGCCCCCAGGATCGCGGCGATGGCGGAGCGGGAACCGGCGATCTCGTCGAGGAAACCGACCGGCGGGTCGCCGAGCTCCTTGCCGATCAGCACCGCGAGCTCGTGCCACGGGACGGGCTGCCAGGAACCGGAGAACACCTCGGGATCGGACGAGCCAGCGACCCTCACGGACCCGCAACACCACGCCCGTGCGCGGCAGGCGCACCGTCCCCGCGTCGAGCTGACCCACTTCGCGGCGCAGGCAGTTCAGGAGCGCGGTCGAGGTGATGGCGTCGGGATCAGAGAGGGCTTCCACCGGTGTCCGCTTCCCTCGGCGATGTGTCAGGATCAGATCATTCTCACGCAGACGCAGGTGGAGAAGGACTTCGCCGCCGCGCTTCGGGGTGATCGCGCCGAACGGTTCCTCGCGGCGCTTCCCCAGGCTCGCGCGGCCGTGCTCGCACGGCTGTGGCGCGCCCTCTCGATCGAGCCGTTGCCGCAGGTCAACGTGGACCGAACCGACTACCGCCACCCCGTCGAACTCCTCCAGGCGCTGCGCTGGCCGAACGCGGAGAACCTGGCGGGAGAGGTCGCTCACAGCGTCGCGGGACTGGCACTCGCCCGGACGACGAGCCCGCTGACGACCCCGTTCCTCGAACGCTCGCTGGAGGAGCACGAGCAGAGCGTGGTCGACGGCCATCCGCTGCACCCGTGCTGCCGCAACCGCACCGGGTTCACCGCGCACGACCACCTGGCCTACGGTCCCGAGCACCGGCCGGCCGTCGCCCTGCGCCTGCACCGGCCCGAGCACCACGTCGTCTTCGGCGACTGGCCGGACGAGCTTCGCGACGGCGAACGGATCCTGCTCCCGGTGCACCCGTGGCAGGCCGAGCGACTGGGCATCCCCACCGCCGGCACGCTCGACGCCAGCCCGCTGATGGCGTTGCGGACCCTGTCGACCGGCGACTGGCACGTGAAAACGACGCTGAGCGCGCAGATCACGTCGGCGGTCCGGGACATCTCCGCCGGCTCGATCGCCGCGGCCACCACCGTCTCCGAGTTCCTCGACGGCGTCACCGAAGGAATCGAGCTGCAGCACAACCGGGCGGCCGCCGCGGTGCTCACGAACGGCCGGCCGGACCGCGAGCTGGGCGTGATCCTGCGGGACAAACCCGTGCCGCACAAGGACGAAACCCTCCTGCCGCTGGCCGCGCTCACCGCCCGCCCGGTCGACGGCGGACCCCCGCCGATCCGCGCGCTCGGCGACCCGGTCGAGTGGCTGCGCGGGTTCGCGGAACTGGCCGTGCCACCGTTGATGACGCTGCTCGCCCGCGGTGTGGCGCTGGAGGCGCACGAGCAGAACCTGCTGGTGGGCCTGCACAAGGGCAGGCCGAGCCGGTTGATCTACCGCGACCTGGCCGACATCCGCGTGAGCCCGCGCCCCGGACTGCCCGAACGCCAGCACGCGAGCAAGGAAGCCTTGCGTGCCAAGACGTTCGCCACGTTCTTCGCGACCGCGATGACCGGGCTGATCAGCGCCCTCGACGCACCGGCCGAGGACCTCTGGCAGACGGTGGCGAAGACGATCCCGGACACGCCGGACCGGCACGCGTTGCTGCACGACCCGATCCCGGCCAAGCCGCTGACGTTGCTGCGGCTGGTCCCGGACACGAAGGCGTGGGCCTACCTGCCCAACCCGTTCTAGTGGCGTGGCTCGCGACGTTGCCGTGCGAATTCGCGGTCAGACGGGCGCATCGTGGTGCTGAGCGTGAATTCACCGCCAACGTCGCGAGTCACGCCACTAGCCCGCGAAGTCGTGGGTGATCCAGACGGTCCCCTCGGCGTCGCGGGTGACGACGATCCCGACCCTGGTGAACGAGGCGCTGAGGATGTTGCGGCGATGCCCGTCGCTGGGCGGCTTCTCGTCCAGCATGCTCTGCGTCAGGCCGAGCGCCTTCCGCGAGATCGGCTCGACGGCGTCGGGCACCGGCCCGGCCATGCCGACGTTCTCGCCCACCGTGCGCCACCTGGCACCCGCGGCCGTGGCGCGCTCGCCGAGCCCGGACTCGCCGGAACACCGGTGCGACAACCCGCAACCGGAGATCATCGCCTGGTTGTGCCGGTCCGCCGCGGTGACCAGCGCGGGGTCCATCGTCAACGCAGCCAGGCCCGCGGCGGCCCGGCTGGAGTTGATCAGCGCCAGGACCCGTTCCTCGGGTGTCGCGACCTTGGGCGGCTCCGACGTCGTGGCGGTGGTCGTCGTGGTCGTCGTGGCGGGAGCCGAAGAGGAGACGACGCTGGCCGTCACCGTCAGGACCGTGGTCGTCTCCACCGCCAGCGGGGTCGCCGGCACGGTGGTCGGCCGGTCCGCCGGGGACAGCACGACGGCGCCGCCCACCCCGACGATCGCGCACACCACCGCGGCACCGGTGATCGCGAGCAACGGTTTCGCGGCGACGACGTGCGCGATCTTCGCGAACGCGCCGGCCACGACGACGGGTTCGGCGGCGCGCCCCAGGTTCTCCAGCAGCCAGGGCAGGTAGCCCGCGGGCACCGTGAGCAGCGCCGCACCGGTCAGGACCCGCTCGACGGGCACCACGTCGTCGTCGCCCCGGCAGCACCCGGAGCACTCGTCGACGTGCCGTAGCAATCGTTTGCGCCACACCGGCTCCGGCCGCCCGGACCAGCCTTCCGCCGCCCGCGCGAGCCCCTCGCACCGCGGTTCGGCGGACAGCGCCCGCACCAGCACGCGCACGACCTCCAGCCGGCTCTTCAACCTGCTGACCCGGACCGTGACCGCGTGCGCGCCGAGCCCGACCGCGTCCACGACCTCCGCGCGGGTCAGCTGCCCGGCCCGCTCCAGCGTCCACAGCGCCAGCAGCTCGCCGTCGACGGGATCGAGCCAGCGCGCCGCCTCGTCGATCTCCCGCCGCTGTTCGGCGAAGTGCAGCCGCGACAACGAGACCTCGACGAACTCGGCGTCCGGATCCGGCCGGTCGTACTCGGGCAGCGGCGCCGGCGCCGCCTCACGCCGCCGGTGGTGCTCGCGGATCTGGTTGATCGTGACCGCGACCAGCCACGACCGCAGCCGCTCCGGTTGCCGCAGCGACTCGATGCCGCGGATCACCCGGACCATGGTCTCCTGCACCACGTCGTCGACGTCGGCGGACGAGGGCAGCGCGCGGCCGGCGATGTTGTAGACGAGGGGCAGGCAGTCCTCGACGATCGCGTCGAGCGCGGCGCGGTCACCGGCCCGTGCCGCGGCCACCTGTGCGACGTCCACCTGCCATTCCCGAACCGTCACGACCACACACCCTCACCTCAGCGGAGTTCCCGTACCTGATCGGAGACCGGCGACGGTCGCATCGGGTCACACAAATCGCACTCAGCAGTGACCCAAGTCACAGGCGAAGCAGGACCTCCCGGTGCTCCCAGGCCAGCGCCAGCAGTGCCGCGCCCGCCGCCTGCGTCGGTTCGTGGTGCACGAAGCGCTCGATGTTCGCGGCGGTGAACGGAAGTCCTTCGAGCACCCGGCCTTCGTCGTTGTGGGCCACAAGATCACCGAACAGCTCGTCGAACCGAGCCGCCTCGATCACCGCGACGGTCAGCATGTCGGTCGCGAACGTCAGCGGGTCCACGCCCATGCCGAGGTACGACACGCGGGCCGCCGACGTCAGCCGCGCGGCGAACGCCGGGTCGATCGGCGCACCATCGGGAACGCCCAGCAGCTCCTCGGCGAACTCCCGGATCATGCAGCGCCACAACGAGAAGTCGTCCTGGAAGACGCCGACGGGCAGCACCTGGTACAGGCCACCGGCGTGGCCGACGCGCTTCGGGTCGCGCCAGTGCAGGAAGAACGTCGCGTCACCGGTCGTCCGGTCGTGGCGGATGGTCAGCGTGCTGACGGCGACGTTCGCCGGCCGGGCCGTGAGATCACAAGGGTTGCCGATGCCGGCCCGCAACGGCAGCGAGCCGACCTGGCCGAGTGAGCGCGCCGCGTACTCGTGCGCGCAGGCCTCCCCCACGTCGATGCCGTCGAAGTACGAGCCCATGCCGAACGTCAGGTGCCGGTCGGTGAAGTCGAGCAGGCGGAACGTCGGGCGGTTCTCGAACACGGCGGGCGCGGCGAACTCGGCCATCACCTTCGAATAGTCGCCGAAGCCTTCGGGGAGCCCGCCGCGGACGTCGCGCAGCTCCAGCGAGAGGTCGTCGAGCGGGATCGGCGCGGCCGGCATCCACTCCGCAGCCGTGAGCAGCGGTGTGCCGGCGACCTTGGGCACGGACGGATACTCCCCGGCGGCTTCGAGCGCCAGGACGTGGCGGTGCTCGCCCAGGTACCTGCGGGCCACGAACCACTCTTCGACAGTCGGCATGCCACCCATTTTGAGGTGCCCGGTCACGCGGTCGTGGAGACCGATCGACGCGGGCATGCGGAAACGACCGGGTCACCCTGCCTGACCCGGCCTCCGCGATGTGGATCTGTCAGGCCCTCCAGCGCCGGGACGCGTGGACCACGTCGCCGACCGCGCGAGCGAGGCTTCCGTCGGCGTCGACATGGGCCTCGTACTGCTGCGCCGGAAGCGGCCTGGCCACCTCGGGCGGTGCTTCGTACGGGTCGCTGTCTTCCCAACGCAGCCTGCGCGCCGTCTTCACGAACGTGACCGCCGCGGCCAGCAGCAGCACCCCGATCGCGACCGGCCACAGGACCGATTCCGCGATCGCGATGGCGAACTGGACCTGGGCCACCACGACGAACACGACGGTCAGTCCGACCACCGACCACGGGGCCGATCTACCGTCGCTTCTTCGCCTGGCGGCACCGGTTGCCCCCATTGGCGTCACCTCCACCGATGTTGACGTGGACATCGGCGATTGATCGCACGGAGTTACAACAACGAGGATACTCCC
Organism: uncultured Actinomycetota bacterium; assembly: GCA_963771775.1. GTDB lineage: Bacteria > Actinomycetota > Actinomycetes > Mycobacteriales > Pseudonocardiaceae > Lentzea. The sequence continues at coordinate 1,619,803 of CAVYUS010000007.1, read as the reverse complement.
TGGTCGTTTGGTTGCGTTCCGTCATTTTGGGCACCCCAGCCCACCAGGCACGACCGGGCATGGTGGTTGCGCGGGATTCACCCTGTGGTGTGATCATCGACCGGTGTCCGCACTGCACGCGGGAGACCCCGCCACCTTCGCCGCCGACGTTCTCGACGAGGGCCCGGCCGAGTTCGAGTACGAACCGGGCGTGGCCTCGCGCCGGCCCACCAAGACCTCCGCCGGCGGCGCGCTCATCCGGGGTTCCACCGGACGGGTGTTGTTCGTGGTGCCGACCTACAAGGCGGTGCTGGACATCCCGGGCGGCATGACCGAGGACGACGAGTCCCCGAAGGCAGCGACGGTCCGTGAGATCCGCGAGGAACTCGGCCTCGACGTCCGGCTCGGGCGGCTGCTGGTGGTGGACTGGACGCCGCGCAACGGCGTGTGGCGCGACTGCCATCAGTTCGTGTTCGACGGTGGTGTCGTGGACGGTGCCGTCGCGCACGACAGCGAGCTGGAAGCCGTGGTGTACCTGACGCTCGACGAGGCCAGGCCGAAGATCTACCCGTCGCTGCACCGCAGGCTCACCCTGGCCGTCGACGCGCTTGAGAGCGGTACCACGCGCTACGCCGAGTTCGGCCGGGAAGCCTGATGCGGACCCTCCACAATGGACAAGGTCCGCCGGCGCCGGCGGGAAGCCCTAAGCTCGCACCATGGACCTGAGCGCGTTCCCCCGAGTCGCACTGGGCAGCTGGCCGACCCCGCTCGACGACGCACCCCGGCTCGCGAGCGCGCTCGGCAGCCCGCCGGTGTTCATCAAGCGCGACGACGTGAACGGGCTCGGGGCGGGCGGCAACAAGCTGCGCAAGCTCGAGTTCCTGCTCGGCCAGGCCATCGAGCAGGGCGCGGACACGATCATCACGTTCGGCGCGCTGCAGACCAACCACGGCCGGCAGACCGCGGCGGCGTGCGCCAAGCTCGGGCTCAGGTGCGAATTGGTGCTCACGGCCAAAGTGCCGATGAAGGGCGACGCCTACGAGCGGTCCGGCAACGTCGTGCTGGACCACATGTTCGGCGCGAACGTGCACGTCTGCGCGGACGCCGAGGAGACCGTGCAGGCCTACGAGCTCGTGAACCACGACAAGGCCGTCACGCTGCCGGTCGGCGGCTCGAACGGCCTCGGCACGCTCGGGTACGTCGCGGGGGCGGTCGAGCTCGTCGGGCAGCTCGGCGACCGCGGCATCGACAACGCCTGCATCGTCGTGCCGCACGGCAGCGGCGCCACGGCCGCGGGCATCGCGCTCGGCACCGAACTACTGGGCTGGCCCGGCACCGTGCACGCGGTGAGCGTCTCGCACCCGGCGCAGGACGCCGAGCAGGAGCTCAGGAACCTCGCGAACGACGCCGCGGAGCTCCTCGGCAGGCCGCTCCCAAAGCTCGACCACGTGACCGTCACGGACGACACCATCGGACCGGGCTACGGCGTCCCCACCCCGGACATGTGGGACGCGCTGAAGCTGTTCGCGTCGACCGAGGGCGTGGTGCTCGACCCGGTGTACACGGGCAAGGCCGCGGCCAAGTTCCGGCAGGTGGCGCCGGAGCAGCAGGTGCCGGTCGTGTTCGTGCACACCGGTGGCCTGCCGGGTTTCTACGGCTACGCGCCCGAAGCCGCCGCCCGGTTCTGAGCCCCGTTCTGACCGGGTGGCCGCGGTCGCTCTATGTGACCTCCGCAACCCCGGATCCCGGTGATCAGTACCCTGGTGATGTGACCGATCTGGCCGACGACCTCAGCCTTCTTCGCGACCTCGAACGGCGGTTGCTCGTCTACAAGTTCGCGATCGAGGAGCTGATGACGAAGCTCCGGATCCTCAGCGAGGAGTTCGACTACGTCCACCAGCACGACCCGATCGAGCACATCACGAACCGCGTGAAGAAGCCCGAGGGCATCCTGGAGAAGCTGCGGCGCAAGGGCATGCCGCTCGACGTCGAGTCCATCGGCGACTTCCTGGACGACATCGCCGGCGTGCGCGTGATCTGCCCGTTCGTCTCCGACGTGTACCGGGTCTCGGCGATGCTGGCGCGCCAGCACGACGTGGAGATCCTGCGCACCAAGGACTACATCGCGGCACCGAAGCCGAACGGTTACCGCAGCCTGCACCTCATCGTGCGCATCCCGGTGTTCCTGTCCGACCGCGTCGAGCACGTGAAGGTCGAGGTGCAGCTGCGCACCATCGCCATGGACTTCTGGGCCACCCTGGAGCACAAGCTGTTCTACAAGTTCGAGGACAGCCCGCCCGCCGACTTCGTGAGCGAGCTGATGTCGTCGGCGATGATCGCGGCCCAGCTGGACGAGCGGATGGAATCGTTGCACCGCCGCATCCACCAGGAGGACCGCTAGGCCGGTCGAAACGGATCTCGACCGGCCGGCGCACACCTAGCTCTTCGTGATCTCCAGCTGCAGCTCGGTGATCCAGTCCGCGGGATCCCCGTCGCCGTAGTTGAGGTAGACCTCGCGAGCGAACCCGTTCTGCCGGTACCCGTTCGCCTCGACCCACGTCGCGACGGCCTGGTAGGTGGCGTCGACGTCGTCCATCGGCCCCCGGTGGACGATGGTCGCCGCCTCGGCCAGCGCCGGCAGGTCCACCACCTCGAAGTCGTAGGACGTGGACGGCGCCACCGACACCGTCACCCCGGCGTGCACCAGCACCTGGTCGCCCTCGGCCGGCTCGTAGGTGGCGATGCCGTAGCCGGTGATGGGGACGCCGGCGCGCTCCATCCGCGCGATCAGCTCCGGGTACAGCGGCTGGATGACCGGGCCGATGTCCTCCGGGCCGTAGGACGCGGCGGTGGCGGTCAGCCGGGCCACGTGCGCCGAGGCCACGGGCTTCACAACAACGTCGTCGGTAGGCATGGCGCCTTCCCTTTCAATGGCGTGGAGACGTGCCTCCACCCGCCGCAGCCGCCATTCGTCCGCAACGATCTGCTGACGCAGCTCGGCTCGCCGCAACGAAAGCATGCCGTGCAGTTGCTCGACGGAAAGCTTCTCGTCGAGCACGACCTTCACCTGGTCGAGTGTCAGACCGAGGTCCTTCAGCGCGACCAGGCGGTTGAGCCGCTGCAGCTGGGCGGCGGTGTAGAAGCGGTAGCCCGTCGAAGGGTCGACGTGGGCCGGTGGCAGCAACCCCACTGCGTCGTAGTGGCGCAGCATCCGCACCGACACACGCCCCAGACGGGCGAAGTCTCCGATGGTGAACATGACTGCTCCTGTGTAGGGGCTGACACGGTGTGAGGGTCAAGAAATGATGGGTTTGAGCAACGCACCGGGTGCGCATCCTGGGGCGTTGACGAGAGGTGGCACATGACGTTCGCACATCCGGCGTTGTTCTACTCCGATGAGGACTCCTACATCGACGGGACCGTCCCGTTCGTGATGGAGGGCCTGGCGAACGCGGAGCCGGTGGTCGTGGCCGTGCCGCAGCCCAACCTGACGCTGCTCAGGGACGCGCTGAGCGGGTTCGCGCACCTCGTGACGTTCATCGACATGGCGGACACCGGCCGCAACCCCGGCCGGATCATCCCCGAGCTCCGCGCGTTCGCCGACCGGCACCGCGGGCCCGTGCGGATCATCGGTGAACCGGTGTGGGAAGGCCGCAGCGACGTCGAATACCCGGCGTGCGCGCTGCACGAGGCCCTGGTCAACTACGCCTTCAGCGGGCGCGACATCACCATGCTCTGCCCGTACAACACCGCCACCCTGGGCCACGCCGTCCTGGCCGACGCCGAGAAGACCCACCCGGTCGTGATCGACTCCAGCGGGCACCGTCCCAGCGACCACTTCCACCCCGCACGGGTCGTCGTCGCCGCGCACTCGATGCCGCTTCCGGCACCGGCTGACGCGGCGAGCACGTCAGCCGCCGTCGGCGCGATGGCGGCGGTGCGGGCGTTCGCGCGTGAGCAGGCCACCAAGCTGGGTCTCGCGCCCGACCGGGTCGACGACTTCGCGCTCGCCGTGACCGAGCTCGCGACCAACAGCGTGCGGCACGGCGGCGGCGAAAGCACCGTCCGGGTTTGGGCCGAAAGGGACAGTATTGTTTGCCAAGTCAACGACAACGGCCACATCACCGATGTGCTGGCCGGACGTACACCCGTTCACGCAAACGATCCAGGCGGTCGCGGTCTGTTGCTGGTGAACCGTTTGGCGGATCTCGTGCGCACCCAAACGACGTCGTCTGGTACTGCGATCCAGGTCAGATTCGATCTGCGCAACAAAAAGGCAACGTGATCGACATACATTCGGGCGTCTTCGTTATAGCTTGAGCACGTGCACGACGAGGAAGCGACGGAAATCGGTTACACGGGGGCGCGGTTCGGGTCCCCGGCGACCCGTAGACGACTACGCGCCGATGGAAGACAGGAAGTCAACGGCGCGGAGACGCAGCAACTGCCCCGTCAGCAACCGTTGCGCCAACGCCCACCGGAACCGCCTCCGGAGTGGCCAATGCTGGAAGAAGAACCGCAGGTCCCCACGCGGGACAGCGCGCTCGTTCGCCCGTACGCCCGCACTGGTGGCCGCACCGCGGCCCGCCACGACCTCAGGCTCGAAACCCTGCTCTCCACGGACGAGGAGCGGCTGTACCGCGCCGGCAACGACCAGGCGGCGATGATGCGCCTGTGTCTGCAGCCGCGCTCGGTCGCCGAGATCTCGGCGCTGATGAAGATCCCGCTGGGCGTCACGCGAGTGCTGCTGAGCGACCTGATCACGCTCAACCTGGTCGCCGTGCACGAACCGGGCGAGCAGCCGAACATAGCGCTGCTCGAACGCGTTCTGACCGGGCTGCGGCGTTTGTAGGCCACTCCTTTGCCAGCGCGCGGGATCACGCCGGATCGCCGATAATTCTCGTCGTGGCAACCCCTCCCGACGAGAGCCCTGACCCGATCACCAAGCCGGTCCCCGCACAGGTGCCGGAGAAATCGGCCGCTGCTCCCGTAGCCGCGCCGAAGAAACTGCGGCCCACCCGGATCAGCGGCACCTGGATCGCCGTGCTGACCGCGATCGTCGTGCTGATCTTCCTGCTGGTCTTCATCCTGCAGAACGGCGGCAACGCGACCATCCACTTCCTGTGGGGCGAGTTCAACCTCCCCCTCGGCGTGGCCCTGCTGTTCGGCGCGATCGGCGGTGCGCTGCTGGTCGCGGTCGTGGGCGCGGCCCGCATCCTGCAGCTGCGCAGGCAGGCCAAGCGGCTCACTGGTCGTCCCGCGACCTCATCACCAGCTCGACGCGAGAGCTGATCCCGAGCTTGCGGAAGATCTTGCGCAGGTGGAAGTTCACCGTGTGCGGCGACATGAACAGCTGCGTGGAGATCTGCCGGTTCGTCTGCCCCTTGGCCACCAGGTTCGCGATCGCCCGTTCGGTGTCGTCCAAACTGGACCATCCGGAGGCAGGGCGCACCGGGGCGGCCCGCCTGCGCCGCCCCAGCTTCCGGAGCCGGCCCAGCACCCGCGCGCTGTCCCGCGAGGCGCCGATCTCCCGATAGAGGCCCAGCGCGGTCTCCAGCGCCTTCACCGACTCCGCCCGGTCGGCCGGGCTCGCGGTCAGCAGCACGCCGAGGTCCTCGGCCGCGTTGGCCCGCGCCCACAGGTCGCGGTGCTGCTGCGAAGCCAGTTCCAGCAACGCGGCGTCGCGGTCGAGAAGACCGCGCGCGTGCAACGCGGCCGCCGCCACCGCACGGAAGCCGGGGTTCTCACCGGCCAGCCGCTCCACCCGGTCGACGACGCACTTGGCCAGCCGCTCGTCCTGCGCCTCCACGGCCCGGCGCACGAACCACCCGGCGGCACGGGGTTCCTCGGCGAACAGCCCGGACGACACCAGTCCCGGGTACTCGGCGGTGAGCAGCCCCATGGCTTTCTCGAGCCCGAAGCCGACGTACGACACCAGCACGTCCGCCCACTGGTAGTAGGCGGGCGAGAAGATGATGCCGTCCACCGGGACCCGGCCGCGGTAGCGCTCGACGTGCTCGATCGCGGCGGGCAGGTCACCGGTGTGGATCGCGACCATCGCCAGCACCGCCAGCGCCGGCGGCACCAGCGTCGCGTGCCCGGTCTCCTCCGCCACCGCCAGCGCGCCGCGCGCCTCGACGGCGGCCTCCTCGATCCGCCCGGCCTGCAACAGGATCCGCGCCTGCACGACCGAGGTCATGGCCTCCTTGGTCACCACCGCGGACGGCCCGCTGCGCACCCGCCGCACCAGGCTGTCGGCGTCGGCGAACTCGCGCAGCCCGGAGTGCAGGGTCGCGAGCAGCAGCTGCGGGTAGGCGCAGAGGTCGAAGGAGGTGACGGACCGGGCGGCCTCGCGGGCCAGTTCCAGTGCCGCGCCAGGCTGTCCGGCGTCGCGCGCGATCACCGCCAGCGCCGCCAACGCCGTGGCGAGCACGTCGTCCGGCGCCCCCTCGTGGTTGCGCACGATCGTCTCGGCCAGCGCCTCCACGCGCCCCCGGTCGTGGCCGAGCAACGCCATCATCCGGGTGATCTCCGCCCACGGCACGAGTTCCGCCGCGAGGTCCGGTTCTTCGAGCAGCGACTCGGAGATCTCCACCGACTCGGCGTGCCGCGCGCTCAGCAGCATCGTCACGGCCACGCAGTGCCGCAGCTTCGCGGCCGGAGACGGGGAAACCTGCCGTGCCAACGCGTCCTGCGCCAGCTCCTCGGCCGCGGTGAGCTTGCCGGCCGCGACCAGCGCCCGGACCGCCATCACCGTGCGGTGCACCAGCGACGCCGACGCCTGGTCGGTGAGTTCGAGTGCGCGGACCGCGAGCTCGGCCGACGCGTCCGGTGCCTGCCACAGCACGGCTTTCGCCGCCTCGACCAGTCCGTCGATCGACCGCACGTCACCGCGCTGGGCACCGTGCAGCAGGTGTTTGGCGGCGCTGACCGCGGAATCCCCGCGTCCCAGCAGCATTTCGCCGGCCTCGCGGTGCAGCGCCCGGCGCACGGGTGCCGGCACGGAGTCCGCGACCAGGCGCCAGAGGAGCTCGTGCCGGAACGCCAGGCGGTCCTCCCGCGCCGTCACCACGCCGGTGCCGATGACCTCGTCCAGCGCGGGCAACAGGATCGCGGTGCTGGACGCGAGCAGCTCCGCGACGTCACCGGGTTCGAACCGCGGCCCGAGCACCGACGCGACCTGCAGCAGATGCCTCGCCTTGCCGCTCAGCGAACCGAAGCGCTCGCGGAGCAGCGCCTCGGTTCGCCGCGGCGCCCGGTCCGCTCGCAGTGAGGCGTGTTCTGCGGTGATCTCGACCTGACCGTCCTCGTGAAGCGCGGTGAACAGGCCGATCAGCGCGGCGGGATTGCCCTGGGCGGTCGACGCCAGTGCGCGCAGGTCATGATCGGGGACGCCGCCGGCGAGATCGGCGACGAGGTCCGCGACCGCGTTGTCCGGCAAAGGCTTCAGCTCGATGCGCACGGCACCGCGCGACGCGGCGGCGGCGAACAGGCGATCCGCGCCCTCGCCGCGGCGGCGGGCGAGCAGCCAGACGACCTTCTCATGGGTGGCGGCGAGTAGTAGTGCTCGCAAAGCGGCCAGGGTGCCCGGTTCGGCCAGGTGGAGGTCGTCCAGCACAACGAGAGTGGGGCCGTCCGGTTCGCGTTCGGCCAGGCGGGCTAACAGGAACGGCTGGTCCAGCTCGTCCTCTGCGGTGGCGACCTCGAAGCCGCGGCCGGCGGCGACAGTGGCGACCTCGGTCAGCAACCGCGTCTTGCCAGTTCCGGCCGCGCCGTCCACCAGCACCACACCGGTGCCCGCGTCCAGTACACAGCTGAGGAGCTCACGTTCTTCCTCGTGGCCGCGGAACACACCGTCCCGATTCCCCGACACCCATTTTCCTTTCGCTCCGCGGCGACGGAGAACACGCGCTGCATTACCACAACGCCCCGCACCACGACCAGCCCCGAGGCAGCATCTCTAGGCCGTTGGGATGACCAGGTGAGGACGCCGTCCCGCTGCCGCTACCCATTCGAGTAGTTGCCCGGCGGATCATACGGGCCCCCGCCGTGTTGAGACGCCCATAGCGCACCTACCTTTACCTGGGCAAGTGGAGCGCTTTCTCCTAGCATCAATTCAGCTGATCCTTTTCACCCGCGGATTGTGGAGAGATCTTGGAAAACCGGCGGAATGCGTGGTGTGCCGGAATCAGCGATCAGGTGACGCCGGGCACGACGACCGTGGTGGAGGGTGCTCCGGGCACGGGCAAGACCGCGGCACTGGACGACCTCGCCGCCCGCTGGGAGACCTCCGGCCGGCACGTCGTGCGGGCGCGCGGGAGTGCCCTCGAAGGCGATCTGCCGTTCGGGATCGTGGCCCAGCTCTTCGACTCGATCGACCCCGGCCAGACCGCCGACTTCGCCGTGCTGCACGGCGTGTACCGGCTGGCCACCTCGCTGGCGGGCACGACCGGGCTGCTCATCGTCGTCGACGACGCGCACTGGGCCGATGCGGCGTCGTTGCGCTGGCTGGCCTACCTGGCTTTGCGGGTCCAGCGGTTGCCCATCGCGCTCGTGCTGGCCGTCGGCGCCGGCGAGCGCTGCGACGACCCGTCATACGGCGAGATCATGGCCGCGTGCCGGCGAGTGATGCTCGGCAACCTGACTTCGGAGGCGGTCGGCCGTCTGGTCGAGTCGGCGTTCGGCGGGGTGCCGGCTGCTGGGTTCGTGGCCGCCTGTCTGGCCGCGACCGGCGGAAACCCGTTGATGGTGACCCGCCTGGTCACGGCCCTGGTGGAGGACGGCGTGCCGCCCGTTGCCGAGGCCGCCTGGCGGGTCGCGCAACGCGGTGCCGAGGTGGCCGGCGAGATCGTGGTGGCCCGGTTGCGGCGCCGCCCCGCCTCGGTCGTCACTGCCGCGCACTGCCTCGCCGTGCTGGGGCCGTCCGCACCTCCTGGTGTGCTGGCCGAACTGGCGGGTCTCAGTCCCGGTCGAGCTGGCCGAGGCCGTGCGAACGGTCGAGTTGCTCGGCATCGCCGGGCCCGCCGTGCTCGAGGACATGCCCGCCCCTGCGCGAGCCGCGTTGCACCTTCGGGCCGCGCGGTCGTTGCGGGCACACGGCGCTTCGGACCGGGTAGTGGCCGACCATCTGCTGGAGACGTCGCCGGGGCTGGAGCCGTGGGCGGGCGAGGTGCTCGACCGGGCCGCGCAGGAGGCGGTGAACCAGGGCGACACCTCGGGTGCCGCGCGCTTGCTGTGGCGGGCGTTGCGTGAGCCGGTGGCGAATCCGTCACGTGCGTTGCGACTGCTGGGCGTTGCCGAGCTGGTCGGCAACCTGCCAGGTGCGACGGCCCGGCTGCGTGAGGCCTTCAAGTCCAATGAGGACGATGCCGAATCCGCGGTGGCGCTGTCTTATGCGTTGCACGCCGAGGGCAAGCCGCTTGAGCTGACGTCGGTGCTTTCGGGCGGTTCGCCGTGGGCACAGGCACATCTGGTCGTGCACGGGCTGGCGTGGCAGGAGGCCGTGCCGTCGTCGGTCACGCTCGACACGCCGGCCGGGGTGCTGCACCACACGATGGTCGGTGACATCAGTGCCGCCGAAGCCGTTGGACTGGTGTCCACCGACTCCACGATGTCCTCGCTGGCGTCCGCGATGACCTTGAACCTGGCCGACTCGCTGGACGCGGCGCTGGCGGTGCTGGACGACGTCGACCGTGCGCAGCCTCCGGTGGTGCGCGGCCTGACGTACGTGATGCGCGCGAACGTCCAGCGCCGCAAGGGAGATCTCGTCTCCGCCCGCGCCGACCTGTCGCTGGCCGGCGATTACCTGCGCCAGGACCGGCGCTGGCACGCGGTCTCGGTCTGGCACGCCGCGTTGCTCGCCGACATCCTGCTGGAGGAGGGCCATCCCGACGAGGCCGCCGCGCTGATCGCCGAGGCCTCGACCGAGCAGGCCCGGCGGATGTGGACGTTCGGCGGCCTGCTGACCATCCGCGGCCGGTTGCTGACCGTGCGGGGCGACGACCACGAGGCCCTGGAGTCGTTCCTGGCCGCCGGCCGGCACTGCGCGGCCTGGCCCTACCGGAACCCGGCCGCACTCGCGTGGCGTTCCGGGGCCGCGCTGGCCTACGCGGCGACGGGCGACGGCGAACGGGCTCGCGCGCTCGCGGACGAGGAAGTCGCGCTGGCCCGCGTCTGGGGTGCGCCGCGAGCGTTGGGGATGGCGTTGCGGGCGGCGGGCCGGGTGACCGCGGGGGCGGCCGGACGGACGCTGCTCGAAGAGGCCGTGCAGGTGCTGCGAACCTCCCCCGCCCGCCTGGAGCTGGGGCGCGCGTTGGTCGACCTCGGCGTGGTGGTGCGGCGTCAGGGAGATACCGCTGCCGCGCGTGCTTGTCTGCGTGAGGCGGTGGATCTGGCGCAGAAGTGCGGCTCCACGGCGATGGCCGCGCGGGCGTACTCCGAGCTGGTGGCCACGGGTTCCGGGCCACGGCGGATGCGGCAGACCGGACCGACCGCGCTGACCCCGACAGAACACCAGGTGGCGGCGCTGGCCGCGCTGGGCCGGTCCGACGAGGAGATCGCCACGACGTTGCTGATGCCCGCGGAGGCCGTCGAGGGCGTGCTGTCCGGGACCTACCGCAAGCTCGGCGTGTCCGGCCGTTTGCAGCTGTCCGAGGCACTCGACTCGCACTAGCTGCCTGTCAGGGCACTGGTTCGGACCCGTTCGGCCGATAGTTTCCGTTGCAACGTTCGGCCTATCGTCCTTCGCATGGCGAGCGACTTGCAGAGGCGCAAGGTGTCCGTGGTGTTCAGCGCGATGGACGCCAACGGTGACGGCTACCTGGACGAAAGCGACTTCCGGGCGCTCACCGCGCGCTGGGTGTCGTTGCGCGGCGGCGACGAGGAGCTGCTGTCCGGGGTGATGATGGGCTGGTGGGCGACCCTGCAGGCGGCCGCAGGCCAGGACCGGGTCGCGCTGGACGACGTCCTGGCCATTGTGGACGCCCTGCCGAAGACGCCCGAGGCCGTCACGTCGACCGCGGACGCGATGTTCGGTGCGGTGGACGAGAACCGCGACGACTACATCTCGCCGGCCGAGTACCGGACGATGATCAGCGCCTGGCTCGGGCACGCCGGCGCCACCGACTTCCCGCAGCTCGACGCGGACGGCGATGGCAGGCTGTCGCGCGCGGAGTTCGCCGAGCTGTGGCTGGAGTTCTGGGCCGGCGACGACGCCGATGCCGCCGGCACCTACGTGTTCGGTCCGGTTTAGGCGTGCACCAGGGTGAAGAACTCCTGGCGTGACGCGGGATCCGAGCGCAGCAAGCCTTGCAGCGCCGACGTGACCGTGCGGGATCCGTTGACCCGCACGCCACGCAACGACATGCAGAGGTGCTCGGCCTCGATCACGACGCCGACTCCCTTGGGCCGCAAGTTCTCCCGCAGCCAGTCGGCGACCTGCTTGGTGAGCCGTTCCTGCACCTGCAGGTCGCGGGCGAACATCTCCACGACCCGCGCGAGTTTCGACAGGCCGAGGATGCGTTCGCCGGGCAGACAGCCCACGTGCACGACGCCCTGGAACGGCAGCATGTGGTGCTCGCACAACGACTGCACCGGGATTCCGCGCGCCAGCACCAGTTCGTCGTAGCCCTCGTCGTTCGGGAACGTCGTCAGGTTGAAGGCCCGCGGCGTGAGGAGCTCGGCGTACGCCTCGGCGACGCGGCGCGGGGTGTCGGCCAGGTGCACCGAGTACGGGTCCTTGCCCAGTGCCTTCAGCAGGTCCGTCACCGCCTGCCGCGCCGCCTCGACGTCGATCGGACCGGTCATCGGCTCGCCAGCCTGGACAGCGCCAGCGCGGCGACCAGCAGGCCGAAGTCGCGCAGGGCGATGTCGTAGTAGCCGGACAGGGTCAGCAGGTTGACGATGATCCCGAGCAGCCAGGCGGCGACGACGAGCCCGCCCCACTTCGGCCGCACGGCGACCAGGATCCCGGCCACGATCTCGATCACGCCGACGACGTACATGGCCGTCTGCGGGGTGCCGGGCACGATCGAGTCGATCCACGGCGCCAGGTAGACCGGCCAGTCGACGAGCAGGTTGAAGAACTTGTCCAGCCCGAACAGCACCGGTGCCACGGTGAAGACGGTGCGCAACAGCACGAACGCCTGGGTGGCGGGATCGGTGCGGGTCAGCAGAGTCATCGCTCCTCCTTCTAACGACAAGATGAGCTAACGTTAGAACCGCACCGCGAATTTAGTCAACAGAAGTGGGTTTTAGAGATGGCCGACCACGTCGCCGCCGTCGCGGCTCTCGACGAGCCCAACCGGCGCAAGCTCTACGACTTCGTGGTGCGGCAGACCGCGCCCATCAGCAAGGACGAGGCTTCCGCGGCCATCGGACTCCCGCGCACGACGGCCGGGTTCCACCTCGACAAGCTCGTCGAGATGGGGCTGCTCGACGTGATCCACGAACGCCGGTCAGGCCGGACCGGACCGGGCGCGGGACGGCCGGCCAAGCTCTACCGGCGCTCCGGCGAGCAGATCGAGGTGTCGCTGCCCGACCGGCGCTACGAGGCCGCGAGCCACCTGCTGACCGACGCGTTGCTGGAGGCGCAGACGACCGGTGAGCCGCCGCGGGAGATCCTCAACCGGCGGGCTTACGAGTGGGGCGAGGACCTGGCCGCGCAGGCCGACGGCGACGTGGCCCAGGCCCTGGAGGACCTCGGCTTCGAGCCGCACCAGGAGAACGGCTCGATCCTGCTGGGCAACTGCCCGTTCCACAGCCTGGCGCAAAAACACACCGAACTGGTCTGCGGCATGAACCTGTGCCTGATCGGCGGCCTACTGGACGGGATCAAGGCGAACGGTCACACCGCCCGCCTCGATCCCAGTCCTGGCCACTGCTGCGTACGCCTCGACCTGACCGACTAGTAGAGCGTTGCGGCTTAGTTGTGCCCCGCCGGGCGGTCGCTTGTCGTCGAAAGCCCGGATGGTCGCGCTCTCACGTAACGTCAACGGCGAGTTGGCGGTAGAAAACTGCCGACGCAAGCGTTTGCTGATCGCCCCAACTACCACCAACCACGCAGGCGGCAGCCATGAGAGCGCGATCTTCATGATCGAAACACGGCCACCTGCCGGCATCACGCCCGCCGCCAATACTCCAAATATTAGTCGCAACGATCTACTAGTGCCGTGACCGGCAGCCTTTGCCCCGTATTTCGACGGTCAGACGGGTGCATCGTGGTCACGGCACTGGATCAGGCGCCGTCCTCCAGGTCGCCCTCGGTCTCCAGGTAGGCGGCGCGGAGGGCGTCCAAAGTGGACGGCTCCGGGTGCTCCCACATCTGGCGTTCCGCGGCTTCCAGCAGACGCTCGGCGATGCCGTGCAACGCCCACGGGTTCGAGGTCTGCAGGAACTTGCGGGTCTCCGGGTCGAGCACGTACGTCTCGGTCAGCTTCTCGTACATCCAGTCGGCGACCACACCGGTCGTGGCGTCGTAGCCGAAGAGGTACTCGACCGTGGCCTGCAGCTCGAACGCGCCCTTGTAACCGTGCTGCCGCATCGCCCCGACCCAGCGCGGGTTCACCACACGGGCGCGGAAGATCCGCGACGTCTCTTCGGTGAGAGTGCGGGTGCGCACCGCCTCCGGCCGCGTGCTGTCACCGACGTACGCGGCGGGCGCCTTGCCGGTCAACGCCTTCACCATCGTGACCATGCCGCCGTGGTACTGGAAGTAGTCGTCCGAGTCGGCGATGTCGTGCTCGCGGGTGTCGATGTTCTTGGCCGCCACCGCGATCCGCCGGTACGCGGTCTCCATGTCCTCGCGCGCCGCGACACCGTCGACCCCGCGGCCGTACGCGTAGCCGCCCCACACCGCGTAGACCTCGGCGATGTCCGAGGAGTCGCGCCAGTTGCGGCTGTCGATCAGCGGCAGCACGCCGGCGCCGTACGCGCCCGGCTTCGAGCCGAAGATCCGCAGCGTCGCCCTGCGCTCGTCGCCGTGGGCTTCCAGATCGGCAACTGTGTGGGCGTGCACGAAGTTCTGGTCCGCCGGCTCGTCCAGCGAGGCCACCAGCTGCACCGCATCGTCCAAAAGGGACACGACGTGCGGGAAGGCGTCGCGGAAGAACCCGGAGATCCGGACCGTCACGTCGATGCGCGGCCGGCCGAGCTCCTCCAGCGAGATCACTTCGAGGCCCGTCACGCGGCGGGACTGGTCGTCCCACACCGGTCGCACGCCCAGCAGCGCGAACACCTCGGCGATGTCGTCGCCGGCCGTGCGCATCGCGGACGTGCCCCAGACCGAGAGGCCGACCGACGGCGGCCACTCGCCGTCGTTGTCCAGGCGGTAGCGCTCAAGCAGTGAGTCGGCCATCGCCTGACCGGTCTCCCACGCGAGACGTGACGGGATGGCCTTCGGGTCGACCGAGTAGAAGTTGCGGCCGGTCGGCAGCACGTTCACCAGGCCGCGCAACGGTGATCCGGACGGGCCGGCCGGGATGTAGCCGCCGTCCAGCGCGTGCAGGACGTTCGTCATCTCGTCCGTGGTGCGCGCCAGCCGGGGGACGACCTCGACCGCGGCGAACTCCAGGATCTTCTGCACGTCAACGGATTCGTGCAGGGTCGGCGCCACGGCCGGATCCCAGCCGGCGTCCTCCATCGCCTGGACGAGCACGCGTGCCTGCTCTTCCACGGCGTCGACGTCCTCGCGCGTCGTCGAGTTCAACCCGAGAGCTTCCCGCAGGCCGGGCAGCGCGGCGACCTGGCCGCCCCACATCTGCCGCGCCTGCAGCATCGCGAGCACGAGGTTGACGCGAACGCTGCCGTCCGGCGCCTCACCGAGGATGTGCAGGCCGTCGCGGATCTGGACGTCCTTGACCTCGCACAGCCAGCCGTCGACGTGCAGGATGAACTCGTCGAACTCCGCCTCGTGCGGCCGGTCCTCCAGGCCCAGGTCGTGGTCGAGCTTCGCGGCCTGGATCAGCGTCCAGATCTGCGCGCGGGCGGCCGGCAGCTTGGCCGGGTCCATCGCGGAGATGTTGCCGTACTCGTCGAGCAGCTGCTCCAGCCGCGCGATGTCGCCGTAGCTGTCCGCGCGGGCCATCGGCGGCACGAGGTGGTCGACCAGCGTGGCGTGCGCGCGCCGCTTCGCCTGCGTGCCCTCGCCCGGGTCGTTGACGAGGAACGGGTAGATCAGCGGCAGGTCGCCCAGCGCGGCGTCGGTGCCGCAGGACGCCGACATGCCGACGGTCTTGCCGGGCAACCACTCCAGGTTGCCGTGCTTGCCGACGTGCACGACCGCGTCCGCGCCGAACTGCGACTCGATCCACTGGTACGCCGCGAGGTAGTGGTGCGACGGCGGCAGGTCCGGGTCGTGGTAGATCGCGATCGGGTTCTCGCCGAACCCGCGCGGCGGCTGCACGATCACCACGACGTTGTTGGACCGCAACGCCGCCAGCACGATCTCGCCCTCGGAGGACTTCGAGTGGTCGACGAACAGCGAGCCGGGCGCCTCACCCCAGTGCTCCTGCATCGACTCGCGGAAGCTCCTCGGGCAGCGTCTCGAAGAACGCCCGGTAGTCCGCCGCCGCGATGCGCACGGGGTTGCTCTCGAACTGCTCCTGCGTCAGCCAGTCCGCGTCCTGGCCACCGGCCGCGATCAACGCGTGGATCAGCGCGTCGCCGTCCAGCTCCTGCACGCCCGGCAGCTCGGTGCCGATGTCGTAACCGTGCTGCTCCATGGCCTTCAGCAGCCGGACCGTCGACGCCGGCGTGTCCAGGCCGACCGCGTTGCCGATCCGGGAGTGCTTCGTCGGATAGGCCGACAGCATGACCGCGACCTTGCGCTCGGCGATCGGGATGTGGCGCAACCGCCCGTGCCGGACCGCGATACCGGCGACGCGCAGCGCCCGTTCGGGATCGGCCACGTAGACCGTGAGGCCGTCCTCGTCGATCTCCTTGAAGGAGAACGGAACCGTGATGATCCGGCCGTCGAACTCCGGGATCGCGACCTGGGTCGCGGTGTCCAAAGGAGACAGTCCGTCGTCGTTCTCGTCCCACGACTCGCGGCTCGACGTGAGGCAGAGTCCCTGCAGGATCGGCACGTCGAGCGCGGCCAGCGCACCGACGTCCCACGCGTCGTCATCGCCACCGGCGGACGCCTTCGCGGGGTTCGTGCCACCCGCCGCGAGCACCGTCACGACGAGCGCGTCGGCCTTCTTCAGCGTCTCGAGCAGCTCGGGCTCGGCGGTCCGCAACGACGAGCAGTACACCGGCAGCGGGTTGCCGCCCTTGGCCACGATCGCGTCGCACAACGCATGCACGAACGCCGTGTTCCCCGCCACGTGGTGCGCGCGGTAGTAGAGCACCGCGACCGTCGGACCGTCGTGGCTGCCCTCGCGGTCGAGCACACCCCACGTGGGGGTAGCCGTGGGGGTGGCGAACCCGTGCCCGGTCAGCAGGATCGTGTCCGAGAGGAACTTGTGCAGCTCGGCAAGGTTCGCCGGCCCGCCGTGCGCGAGGTAGAGGTGGGCCTCGGCGCAGACACCGCCGGGCACCGTCGACAGCTCCATCAGCGCCGCGTCCGGCTGCTGCTCACCGCCGAGCACCACGACCGGCAGACCGCTCGCGAGCAGCCAGTCCAGCCCTTCCTCCCACATCCGGCGGCCGCCGAGGATGCGCACCAGGACGACGTCGACGCCGTCGACCAGCGCCGGCAGGTCGTCGGCCGTGAGCCGCGCGGGGTTGCCGAGCCGGTACTCGGCGCCACACGCGCGCGCCGACAGCAGGTCGGTGTCGGAGGTTGACAGCAGCAGGATCACGCGGGCTCCATCCCTAGTGGGGTCCTCGCCCCAGGTTTCGGGCAACTGACGAAGCGGAGTTCCTGACTCCCAGGGGTTCCTTGCCCTGGTCACAGTGGCGGGACCGCGCCGGATTCACACCGGCTTCCTCCTGCGCTTCGCAGTTCGGGCCCACCCTAACCGGCGGGTTACAGTCCGACCTATGCCCATTGGGTTTGACCGGAGTCACCCGGACGCCTGCCCCGGCGCCGTCGAGCTGCACCAGGCAGCCGACGGCGGGCTGGCGCGCATCCGGGTCCCCGGCGGCACCCTTTCCGCTGCTCAGTGGGACGTGGTGCGGGTCGCGGCGCTGGAGCTCGGCGCCGGCTCCCTGGAACTCACCTCGCGGGCGAACCTCCAGATCAGGGGCCTTTCGGACGGTCTGGAACTGGGTGCGCGCCTGCGTGCGGCGGGCCTGCTGCCGTCATCCACCCACGAGCGCGTCCGCAACATCATCGCGGCGCCCCTGGACGACAACCAGGCGCTGGTCGACGCCCTGGACGCAGCCCTGTGCGCGGACCCGTCGCTGGCCTCGCTACCAGGACGTTTCCTGGTGACGGTGGGTGCTTCCGTGAGCGGCCTGGGTGGTGACTTCGGCCTGGTCGACGACGTTCTGCTGCTCGCCGGGACCGACACCGGCATCCGGGTGCAAGACCCGGTCGACGCTCTCGTGACGGCCGCCCGGCTCTTCCAGGAACTGCGCGGAACCGCCTGGCGCCTGTCCGAAGTGGACGGCGGTGTGCGAAAGATCACCGAGCACTTCGGCGTCTCGTCCGACGCTTTGTTCACGCCGGTTGTGATGCCCGTCGCACCGTCGCCGGTGACGCCGGGTGTGCCGCTGGGCCGGCTCGACGCGCGCCAGCTCCCCGGCGTCCCGGTCCGGTTGACGCCGTGGCGCAGCCTGGTCGTGCCGGCCGGAACCGACGTCTCCGGCCTGATCACGGACCCGGACTCGCCGTGGCACGGCGTGAGCGCGTGCACCGGGCGTCCCGGCTGCGCGAAGTCGTTGTCCGACGTACGGGCTGACGCGCGCGCTTGGGTGGACGCGGCACACCCCACACACGAACCGCACCACACACACGAGCCAGGCCGGGTACCCCCAATTTCAATTCTAGTGAGCAGGTCCGACAGTCCCGGCGCGGTTCACTGGTCGGGCTGTGCACGCCGATGTGGCCGCCCCGCCGGCGATGTGATCGAGTTCGTCGCGACCGGCGACGGCTACCGCCGGATTGCCGGCTCCGCGGGCGACGAGGAGATCCAGTGACGGAGTACATCAAGGACGGCGCGGAGATCTACCGCCAGCTCCTTCGCCACCATTCGCGAGGAGGCGGACCTCGACCGGGTTCCCGCAGGACGTCGCGCAGGTCGTCGTGCGGATGATCCACGCGTGCGGCATGACCGACCTGACGCACGACATCGCCTTCTCCCCCGACGTCGTGCGGCAACGCCCGCGCCGCGTTGCTCGACGGCGCCCCGATCATCTGCGACGCCAACATGGTCGCCGCCGGAGTGACCCGCCGCCGCCTGCCCGCGGACAACGAAGTCCTGTGCTACCTCCAGGACCCGCGCACCCCCGACCTCGCCAAGAAGCATCGGCAACACGCGCAGCGCCGCCGCCCTCGAACTCCTCGCGGACCGCTTCGAAGACGCGGTCATCGCGATCGGCAACGCCCCCACCGCGCTGTTCCACCTGCTTGAGCTGATCGAGGCAGGGCGCCCCGAGGCCGGCCGCGGTCCTCGGCATCCCGGTCGGGTTCATCGGCGCAGCGGAATCCAAAGAAGCTTTGGCCGCAACGGATCTGGAGCACCTCGTGGTCCACGGCCGGCGCGGCGGCAGCGCCATGACGGCGGCGGCCATCAACGCGATCGCGAGCGAGGAAGAATGACGGGCAAGCTGTACGGCGTCGGCCTGGGTCCGGGCGACCCCGAACTCGTGACGGTCAAAGCCGCACGACTCATCAAGGAAGCCGACGTGGTCGCCTTCCACAGCGCCCGCCACGGTCGAAGTGTCGCGAAAACCATTGCGGCGCCGTACTTTCGTGCGGACCAGATCATGGAACAGCTCGTCTACCCGGTGACGACCGAGGACACGGACGACTACCAGGGCGAGATCGACGCGTTCTACGAACAGGCCGCCGCCCGGCTCGCTGCGCACCTCGACGCCGGCCGAACCGTGGTGGTGCTGGCCGCCGGCGACCCGTTCTTCTACGGCTCGTACATGCACATGCACAAGCGGCTCGCCGACCGTTACGAGTGGGAGGTCGTGCCGGGCGTGACGTCGGTCAGCGGCGCGAGTGCCGTTCTCGGCACGCCCCTGGTCGAACGCGACGAGGTCCTCACGATCCTGCCCGGCACCCTGCCGCCCGCCGAGCTCGCGGCCCGCCTCGCCGACACCGACTCGGCCGCGATCCTCAAGCTGGGCCGTACTTTCGGCAACGTTCGCACCGCGCTCGAAGAAGCCGGCCGGCTCGACGGCGCCTGGTACGTCGAGCGGGCCACGACCGGCCGCCAGCGCACGTCGAAGCTCGCCGACGTCGACCCCGACTCGGTGCCGTACTTCTCGCTGGCCCTGCTGCCGAGCCAGTCCAAGCCCGCCGCGGCCAAGGGCGAGGTCGTGGTCGTCGGCCTCGGACCGGGCTCGCGCGCCTGGCTCACGCCCGAGGCCAAGCAGGCACTGGAGTCCGCCGACGTGCTCGTCGGCTACAGCACCTATCTGAACCGCGTTCCCGAGCGCCCCGGCCAGCAGCGCCACGCCTCGAACAACCAGGTGGAGTCGGAGCGCGCCGCGTTCGCGCTGGACCTGGCCCGCCGCGGTGCACGGGTCGCGGTCGTGTCGTCGGGCGATCCGGGCGTGTTCGCCATGGCCACGGCCGTGCTGGAGGTCGCGGCGGAGCACGCCGACGTCCCGGTCCGGGTCATTCCCGGCGTCACCGCAGCGAACGCCGTCGCCGCCAAGGCCGGCGCACCGCTGGGCCATGACTACGCGGTAATCTCGCTGAGCGACCGGCTCAAGCCGTGGGACGTGATCGCCGAACGTCTTGCGGCCACGGCGAAGGCCGACCTGGTCATCGCGATCTACAACCCGGCGTCGAAGGCCCGCACGCACCAGGTCGCGGAGATGCGGGATCTGCTGCTGCAGCACCGTTCGCCGGAGACGCCGATCGTGGTCGGCCGCGATGTCGGCGGGCCCGAGGAGGAGATCCGGGTGCTCACGCTCGGCGACCTCGACGCCGGGACGATCGACATGCGCTGCCTGCTGATCATCGGCTCGTCGCAGACCGTGGTGACGCCTCAGGGAGTCGTCTTCACGCCCCGGCGGTACCCAACCAGCTGATCGCCGCGCCGACCGTCGTGACCGTCTCCGCGGGCGGGAGTGGCGGCCGGCGCACGATCACGACCTGGATCCCGAGCTGCCGCGCGGCTTCGAGCTTGGCCGACGTCATGTCGCCGCCGCTGTCCTTGGTCACGAGCACGTCGATCCGGTGCTGCCTCAGCAACTCCAGCTCACCGTCCACAGTGAACGGACCGCGCGACAGCAGCACCTCGATCCGTTGCGGCAGCGGCGGTTCCGGCGGATCGACCATCCTGGCCAGGAACCACTGCCCGCACTCAGCGAACTCCGCGAGGTCCTGCCGTCCGGTGGTGAGGAAGACCCGTTCGCCGGGCAGGTTCCGCGCCGCCTCGGCGACGCTGTCCACCCACCGCCACCCCGGCTGCGGCGGGAATCCCGGCCGCCGCAGGATCAAGAACGGCACCCCGATCCGCGTGCACGCCTCATAGGCGTTCGCCGTGATCTGCCGCGCGAACGGGTGGGTGGCGTCGACGACCGCGTGAATGTCGTTGTCCCGCAACCACTGCGCGAGCCCGTCCACCCCGCCGAACCCGCCGACCCGCACCTCGCCCTCCGGCAGCCGGGGGGCGCTCACCCGGCCCGCCAGGGAGGAGATCGCCGGGACACGGGCAGCCAGTTCGCGTGCCTCCCCCGTCCCGCCGAGGATGAGGATCATCGAACGCGGGTCGCCGAGTACAGGTGGCTGTCCGGGAACTGCGTCGCTCCCAGCACGTTGCCCACGATGATCACCGCGGTCCGCTTGATCCCGGCCGCGCGCACCTGGGCCGCGATGTCGTCCAACGTCCCGCGCAGCACGATCTCGTCCTGCCGCGACGCGTAGGCGACCACCGCGACCGGGCAGTCCGCGCCGTAGTTCGGGACCAGCTCCGCGACCACGTCGTCGATCCGTTGCACGGCCAGGTGCAGCACCATCGTGGCGTGGCTGCGGCCGAGCGTGTCCAGGTCCTCGCCGGCGGGCATCGGCGTGGCCCGCTGCGAAGTGCGGGTCAGGATCACCGTCTGTCCCACGCCCGGCACGGTCAGCTCACGCTGCAACGACGCTGCGGCGGCGGCGAAGGCGGGCACGCCCGGCGTGACGTCGTAGGAAATCCCCAGGGCGTCGAGCCGGCGCATCTGCTCGGCCATCGCGCTGAACACCGCCGGGTCGCCGGAGTGCAGCCGGGCGACGTCCAAGCCCTGCGCGGAGGCCTCGGAAAGCTCCGCGACGATCTCGTCCAGTGTCAGCTCGGCCGTGTCGATCTTGCGCGCACCTGCAGGACAGAAGTCCAGCAGCTCGACCGGTACCAACGCGCCCGCGTACAGGCACACCGGCGACGAGGCGATGAGGTCCCGGCCGCGCACGGTGATCAGGTCCGCGGCGCCCGGACCGGCGCCGATGAAGTGCACGGTCACTTGGTCACGCTCCACGTCGTCACGGGCATGTGCGGCCGCCAGCCGGTGAACCCACCGACCGCGGACCCCCGGCTCACCGAGATCCGCACCAGGTCACCGCCGAGCCGCGCGTACCACTGGGCCACAACGGCCTCGGACTCGAGCGTCACCGCGTTGACCACGAGCCGCCCGCCGGCCGGCAGCGCGTCCCAGCACGCCTGCACCACGCCCGGCACCGTCAGTCCGCCGCCGATGAAGATCGCGTCCGGCTTCTCCAGCCCGGCCAGCACGTCCGGCGCCCGCCCGACGTGGACCTCGACGCCCGGCACACCGAGCTCGGCCGCGTTCCGGCTGATCCGCCCGGCCCGCACGGCGTCCTGCTCGACCGCGATCGCCCGGCACGCCGGATGCGTCCGCGCCCACTCGATCGCGATGGAACCCGACCCGGCACCGACATCCCACAGCAACTGACCGGGCAACGGCGCCAGCGTCGACACCGAGACCGCCCGCACCTCGCGTTTCGTCAACTGCCCATCCGTCTCGTAGGCGTCGTCCGGCAACCCCGGCGCCCGCGAGTATGCGCTCCCGGCGAACTCGATCGCGATGACCGACAGCGGATCAGCGGCCTCCCCCGACCACTGGTAGACCCGCTCAGCCGGCCCACCCAGCTGCTCCAGCACCGTGATCGGCCCGGCCAACTCGGCCACCGAGCCCGGATCGCCGCCCAGCACGAGCACCCGCCGTCCCGGCGTCAACGCAGGCCGCAGCTGGTCGACCGACCGGCCGACCAGCGACACGACCTCGACCTCGTTGAGCGCCCACCCGAGCCGAGCCGCCGCCAGCGACACCGACGAGGGGTGTGGGATGACCGTGACGCGCTCGCCCAGCAACCGGACCAGCGTCGTGCCGATGCCGTGGAACATGGGGTCCCCGCTGGCCAGCACGCAGACGTCCCGGTACTGCTCGAACAGCGCGGGCAACGCCGGCACCAGCGGCGACGGCCAGGCGATCCGCTCGAACTCCCCCGGCACCAGGTCGAGCTGCCGCTGACTGCCCATCAGCACCTTCGCGGCGGCCACGGCCTTTTGCGCGGCGGGCGACAACCCGTCCCAGCCGTCGGCACCGATGCCGACGACCGTGACGTCCGCGACCTCAGACTGTTCCGGTGACACGCTGCACCTGAATCTCGATCACGACGCGCTCGGGGTTGACCCTCGGCTCCCGGTACCGCTCGGCATAGCGCCGCACGGCCTCCTCGACGGAAGCCGGATCCTCGCGCACGACCGCGGGACCCTCCAACGTGGACCATCGCCGACCGTCCACCTGGCACACCGCCGCATACCCGGACTTGCGCACGTGCTTGACCTTCCACGACGCACCGTGCGTGATGATGCGCGCGATGCCGTTCTCCTGATCAAGCGTGACCCCGACCGGCACCACCTGCGGGGTGCCGTCCGGTCGCATGGTGGAGAGCGTGCAGAGATGCCGCTCCGTCCAGAACTCGGCGAACTCGGCGCCCCGCTCGATCGACATGGCACGCATCATCCCGCGCGAGGGCCGCTGACGAAATCGAGAGAGAGCACGATCACGAACGGTGAAGGGCCCGCCGGAGTCCGGCGGACCCTTCACTCAGGCACTACGGGTAGTTGACGACGTTCACCGGCACCGTGCCCGGCGGCGTCACCGCCCCCACCTCGTTCACCACGTGGGTGATCGTGCCCATGTAGTTGAGCGACACGGTCAGCAGGTTGTGCAACCGCACGCCCGACCGGTTCGGCACCTCGAACGCGTGATGCGCCCGCACCGACGGGTTGACGTTGAAGAAGCAGTAGCTGCCGAGCCCCCACGCCTCGTGCGTGGTGACGTTGTCGCCGACCTTGTAGGCCGCGTACCCGGCCAGCCCGTTCGGGCTCATCCAGGACGCCTGGTCCGGCACGTCGTAGGGCATCTCGTTCTGGAAGAAGATCGTCCGTCCGCCCTGGCCGTTCCAGATCACCTGGTATTTCTGGTAGTGCTCGACGAACAGACCGGTGGCCAGCACGTCGTTGCCGTTGACGACAACGCCCGTGTCACCGACCGCCTCGTCCCAGCCCCAGGTGCCGGCGTTGCCGTGGTCGGCGCGCCAGGCCCAGGTGTGGTCGATGATCGTGTTGTGGCTGTTGACGATCAGGCTGTTCCTGGCCTTGCCCGCGATCGCGCCGCCGACCCGGAAGAACACGTCCTGCAACGTGGTCGGGTTGGCCGCGTGGCCGGCCGACGAGCCCGTGGGGCCCACGGTCAGCAGCGCCTGCGACATCGTCGTGCCGGCGTCGAACAGGACGCCCTTGATCCGCACGCCGTCGACGTCAGCGACCTGCATGGCGTTGACGCCGTTGTCCGGGATGATCGTCGGGTAGCCGATGCCGAGCACGACGGTGTTCGGCCTGGTCACGTTCAGCGTCTGGTTGACGTGGTAGATGCCGGGCGTGAAGAACAGGTTGCAGCCGCTCGCCAGTGCCGCGTTGATCGTCGAGGCGGTGTCGCCCGCCTTGACGACGTAGAACTGGTTCATCGGCAACGACGTGCCCGGGGTGCCGCCGTTGACCCACGACGCACCGGAAGCGTTGGTGCGCAGCGAAGGCAGGAACACCCGGTACTGGTTGTTCTCGAAGTACAGGTACGGCACGTCGCGCGACACGGGCGTGGTCGCGAGCGTGGTCTCCGGCGGGTTCGGGAACGTGTTCGGCGGCGCGCCCGGCGTGCCGGAGAACACCATGTTCCAGACGCCACCGTTCCAGCTGCCGTAGTTCGAGTCCCTGGTGTACCACTGCTGTTGCGAGATCGAGGCGGTCTGTCCCGAGACACGACTGTCGGCGGTGTAGCCGCCGGACGCGAAACCGTACGACGCCGGGTACAGCGCCAGGTTGCCGCGGATGTCCATGCGGCGGAACGGCGCGGCCTGCGCGACGGCCCAGCGGTTGGTGCCGTTGCTCGGGTTGACCGCCATGTTCTCGGCGGAGCGCCAGAAGTTCTGCAGCGCCACACCCTTGTCCGACTCGTTGAACGCGTCGACGGTGATGTCACCGTTGATCACGACGTCACCTGGGTTGCGCCCGAGGCCCGCGACCGACGTGTAGTAGCCGACGTCGTCATGGACGTTGTACGTGCCGGGCTTGAACAGGTGCGCGACCCGCCGCGGCGCCATCTGCGCGGTCAGCGTGTCCTTCTGCATGTTGAAGTCCGCGTCGAGCTGCGTCTGGATGCTCTGCGACGACATGCCCGGGTCGAAGATCCGGGTGTTCGGCCCGAAGTTCGGGTTGTCGGACTGGAGACAACCCTGCTGCGTCCCGATCGTGTAGGTCGCGCTCGCCACGGCCGAGTTCGCCAGCCCCGACTTGATGCCGATCGCGCTGATGGTCCTGTTGCTGGGCACCGAAATCGGCCCGCTGTACAGCGGCGAACTCGCCGTCGGCGTCGAACCGTCTGTGGTGTAACGGATCGTCGCACCAGAGGTCGCTGTGGAGATCGTCACGGTCTGCGCGGACGCGTAGGCGCCACCTGGCGGGCTGAACGTCGGCGTTGCGACCGGCGTGCCGATCACGTACGAAGCCGATCCGACCGCCGAGTTGGGCTGGCCCGACCTGATACCAATCGCGTTGATGGTCCTGTTGCTGGGCACCGAAACCGGCCCGCTGTACAACGGCGAACTCGCCGTCGGCGTCGAACCGTCAACTGTGTAGCGGATCGTCGCACCGGACGTGGTGGTCGAGATCGTCACGGTCTGTGCCGTCGCGTACGTGCCGCCCGGCGGGCTGAACGTCGGCGTGGCGACCGGAACCGGCGCGCTGTTGTGGGTGTAGCTGAAGTGCGGCGAGTCGTACTGAGGCCCGCTCTTCTCGTAGGTGAACCAGTACTCGATCTGCGTACCGGCCGACAGGGAGCCGACGGTCTTCTGCCACGTCCCGGCGTTGTTGGTCATCCGGAAGTTCTGCTGTGGCGTGCCCGAGATCAGGTAGTGCACGTCGACGTACAGGGCAGGGGTCGTCGGCGTGAAGTTGATCCTCGCCTGACTGGCATCGATCGCCGTCACGTTCTGCGTGTAGTCCTCGGCCGCGGAAGCGGCGCTGGACGACACCAATGACGACAGAACAAACGCTGCGGCGGCCAGACAGGCCTGCCATCTCACCTTTGAGAGCGCTCTCACACCTGGGACGGTAAACGCGGGATGACGGGGAAGGGAAGACGAAAGATCAGGGAAAGGTCCGGACCTCTACCGGAATTCGAACCGGGACCGGGAGCGTTTTCACCCGAACGAGACGGTTCTTGGATTGGATACAACCCATAGCGTCGACGCATGACTGCATCCACCGCGTACAGCAGGGACCTGGGTGACGAGCTCCGGCGGCTGCGGGAGACCTGCACCGGGCTGAGCGGCAACAGGCTCGCCGTCAAGCTCGGCTGGGACCCGAGCAAGGTGTCGACCATCGAGCACGGGAAGGCGCGCGCCAGCGAGATCGACCTCGTCCAGTACTTGTCGATGTGCGGCAAGGACATCGACTTCCTCATGGACTTCAAGCGCCGCTACCAGTACGCGTTCGACGAGTACAGCGTGCAGGTGTCGGGCAACCTTCGCACCGTGGCAATGGCCGAGTCGACGGCAGCGACGATCACCAGCTACGACATGCTTGCCATACCCAGTACGCCCGCCTCTTGTTCACCACGCACACCATCCGGATCGTGCCCAAGGACGCGCCCATCGCCGCCTCCGGCTTCGTGCTCTGGGAGTTCGACAAGGCACGGCCACTCGTGTTCACCGAGACCAATCTCGCGAACGTCTTCGTGGAAGATCCTGGCGCCATCGCGCGCGCCAGGATCTTCTTCGGCCGTCTGGATGAGGTCGCCTTGAGTGCGGAACAATCGCGGAGCAAGCTGGCGGAGTACGTCAGCCCACCGCGAGAGGTACCTCGATGACTGCAGGACCGCATTTGGCGTAAGAGCAGCTACAGCGGCGGAGCGGAGGACGGCAACTGCGTCGAGGTGTCGCTGGCCCACGACGCGCTGGTGCGGGACTCGAAGAACGCGAGCGGCGACGTCCTCGCGTTCTCGTCCCCCGCCTGGCAGAACCTGATCGGCATGGCCAAAAGCAGTAACTGATTTACGGCTGGTCAGGTGCCTTGCCGCAGACTTTGGAGTGGAGCCGGCGGTGTCTGACCGCACTGTGGTCGACGCGGCCGCCAAAGCCCGGTCGCGGGAACGCCCTCAAGGCTGTGAACAGCCCGGTTGGTAGTAGTTATGCGCTCGATGATCATGAGTTGGTAGTACTTGCACACACCCAACCAGCCATGAGAGCGCGAACATCTAGACGCTCAGGTCCCTCGGTTCTCGTTGAGGTAGTTGTAGATCGTGTACCGGGTGACCTCCAGGACCCCGGCCAGATGATCCACCGAGTCACGGATCAGGAAGAACCCAGCCTCGTCCAACACCCGCACGACCTGCGACTTGTGCACCTTCTTCATCAGCTCAACAGGCACGCCGACATCCGCGATCGCCTTCTCCACCAGCACCCGCTGCAACGTGTCCACGTCCTGCGGGAACGACTCGACGGGCCCAGCAGCCTCGTGCGTGCCCAGTTTGTTGACGCACAAGCACCCCACGGCCACCCCAGCCGCGTCGCGCACGAACGTCGTCGACGACCAGATCGCCCGCCCGTCCGGCGCATAAGTCTCGTAGCCGGGCATGTCGGTAGTAGTCCCCCGACGCACCAACCCGAGCAACAGATCGGTCATCGGCCCACCCACCTGCCGCCCGGTCAGCGACCCGCGATCGCGATGATCGAGTTGGGCAGCCGCGCCAGGTCGTGCAGCACCACCTCGGTGTCCGGGCCCAGTGCCGAGGCGAGGCTGTCGACCGTCGGCACCAGCGCCGACAACGCGGCCGGCACCTCGGAGACCGAAGATCCGGACAGCGACTGCAACGCGGCCCGCACCCGTTCCAGCGCGCCGCGTGAAGTTGTGGCGTGCGGCGACAAACGGACGTGCTCGGGGCGGACGGTTGCGGTGACACCGAAGGCGTTCAGCGCTTCGCCCACCACGGATGCGGCCTCAGGCATGGTGAACGCCAGGATTCCGCCCCGCCGCGAACGGGCGGAGACGATCTTGCCGCCGCAGGACAGCACGATCTCCTCCAGCTCGGCGACCACCGAGGCGACCGCGGTGTCCAACGAACCGACGCCCGCCAGCTCGACCAGTTCCAGCGCCTCGGCGAAGGCGCCGGACACGACCGGTGAGAGGTTCGTGATGTTCCACGCGGCGGCGTCGGGAGCGGTGGCGTGCACGGAGTTGTCGAACAGGCCCGCGTCGACCGCGCCCGTCCAGCCGGACAGCACAGGGGAAAGACGTTCCAGCGCCCGGTCCGACAGCACCACGAAGCCGGTACTCCAGCCCGCGCGCAACCACTTCTGGCCGCCGACGACGAGCACGTCGGCCAGCTCCCACGGCTCGTCCACCACGCCGAAGCCCTGGATGCCGTCCACGATCAGCAGCCGGTCGCCCACGACCTCGCGCAACGCCGCCAGGTCCGCGCGGTAGCCGGTGCGGAAGTCCACGGCGGACACCGACAGCGCGGAGACCTCCGGTGTCAGACCGACCGCGACCGCGGCCGCGGAAACCGGACCCTCCAGCACCACGGACGGCAGGCCCGCGCGCACCCACGGATAGGTGTTGGCGGGGAACTCCGACGCCGAGTACATCACCGTTCCGGAGAGCCCGAAGGCCGCCTGGAACAGGCCGGTCGACGTGTTCGGGACCAGCGCGACGTGGTCGGTGTCGGACCGGCACAGCCGCGCGACGGCGGCCTTCACCCGTTGCTCCTCGCGCATCATCGTGTCCACTGTGGAGGGGCCGGCGAGCGAGGCCTGTTCCATCAGACGCGAGGTGGCCGTCACCACCGCAAGAGACGGCGGGCCGAAGCGGGCGAAGTCGAGGTACCCCTCCGGTTCGCGGAACTGGGCGAGGTACGAGGCGTCGATCAACTTAGAGCACCTTTGCGAGGAACTGTTGCGTGCGCGGTTGCTGCGGATTGTCCAGCACGTCGGCCGGTGTGCCGCTCTCCACCACGGCGCCGTCGACGAGGAACACCACGCGGTCGGCGACCGAGCGGGCGAAGCCGATCTCGTGGGTGACCACGATCATCGTCATGCCGTCACGGGCCAGTGAGGTCATCACGTCGAGCACCTCGCCGACCAGCTCCGGGTCCAACGCGGACGTGGGCTCGTCGAACAGCATCAGCTTGGGCTTCATCGCCAGCGCCCGCGCGATCGCGACACGTTGCTGCTGACCGCCGGACAGCGCGGCCGGGTAGGCACCGGCCTTCTCGGCCAGCCCCACCCGTTCCAGCAGCGCCGACGCCTCCGCGCGCACCTCGGCGCGGCCCCGGCCCAGCACCTGGACCGGGCCCTCCATCACGTTCTCCAGGACCGTGCGGTGCGGGAACAGGTTGAACCGCTGGAACACCATCCCGACGTCGCGGCGCTGCCGGGCCACGTCGCGTTCCCGCAGCTCGTACAGCTTCCCGCCGGCCGAGCGGAACCCGACCGGCACGCCGTCGACCCAGATCCGGCCGGCGTCGATCGTCTCCAGGTGGTTCACGCAGCGCAGGAACGTCGACTTGCCCGCACCGGACGGCCCGAGCAGGCACACGACCTCGCCCCGCTCGACCTCCAGGTCGATGCCGCGAAGGACCTCGGTGTGGCCGAACGACTTGCGGACCCCGATCGCCTCAACGAGGGCCATAAGCACGCTCCAGGTAGTGCTGGCCGACCGACGCGACGGACACCATCACCAGGTACCAGGCCGCGGCGGCGAACAGGGTTTCCATGATCTCCAGGTTGCGCGAGGAGATGTTGTTCGCGGCGTGGATGAGCTCCAGGAACGCGATCACCGACGCCATCGAGGTGCCCTTGATCATGTTGATGAAGTTGTTGCCGGTCGGCGGGATGATCACCCGCATCGCCTGCGGGAGCACGACTCTGCGCAACGTGGCCGACGGGGTCATCCCGATCGACTTGGCCGCCTCGGTCTGGCCGGGGTCGACGCTGGTCAGGCCCGCGCGGACGATCTCGGCCATGTACGCGCTCTCGTTCAGCCCCAGCCCCAGCAGCGCCGCCACGAACGCGGTCATGACCACGTTGGTGGGAACGGAGAAGAGCATCGGGATGCTGATGTTCTTGAACACCAGCGCGAGGTTGAACCAGATCAGGATCTGCAGCAGCACCGGCAGGCCGCGGAACAGCCAGATGTAGCCGACGGCGAACCACCGCGCGACGGGGTTCGCCGACAGCCGCATCAACGCGATCACGACGCCGAGCAGGATCGCGCCGGCCTGCGCGCACACCGCCAGCACGATGGTGTTGAGCAGGCCTTCGAGCATCACGGGGTGCGTGAAGAACCCCGGCACGTCCTCCCACTGGATCTGCGCCTCCGCCATCGCCCAGCCGACGGCGGCGACCACGATGACGACGATCCCGCCGCTGATCCACCGCCACGGGTGGCTCAGCGGGACGACGGTCAGATCCTCGCGGAGATCACTTGCCATTGACCGCGGCCTTGGTGATCGCACCCTGCTTGATGTCCCAGGTGGTGAGGATCTTCGCGTAGGTGCCGTCGTCGATCAGCGCCTGCAGCGCGGCCTTGATCGCGGCGCTCAGCTGCGGGTTCTGCTTGTTCACGCCGATCCCGTACGGGCCGCCGTTGATCGGCGCGAGCGGGACGACCTCGAAGAAGGCGCCGTCACCGGCGGTCTTCGCCACGTACACGGCGGTCGGCAGGTCGTTGAGGATCGCGGCGACGCGGCCGGTGCGCAGCTGGTTCTGGTTGCCGGTGTCGCTGTCGGTCACGCTGAGCGCCACCTCGGGCTTGCCCTGGCCCAGGCACTTCTGGCTCTGCTCCTTGGCGTACGTCTCCTGCGACGAGCCGAGGTTGACCGCGACCCCCTTGCCGCACAGGTCGTCCGGGCCCTTGACGCCCTGCGGGTTGCCCTTCTGCACCATGATCGTGATGCCGGAGGTGAAGTAGTCGACGAAGTCGATCTTCTGCTGGCGCTCCGCGGTGTCGTTCATCGCCGCCATCGTCACGTCGACGCGGCCGGTCTCCAGGCTGGTGATCAGCGAGCTGA
The DNA here is from genome assembly GCA_963771775.1 of uncultured Actinomycetota bacterium. Lineage (GTDB taxonomy): Bacteria > Actinomycetota > Actinomycetes > Mycobacteriales > Pseudonocardiaceae > Lentzea. Next base: position 1,589,134 of record CAVYUS010000007.1, on the reverse strand, counting down.
ACGCCATGTCGCTGTGCTCGGCGGTCAGCCCGAGCTTCGCGGCGACCGCCTTGATCAGGTCGACCTCCGAGCCGTTCGGGGTCTTGCCGTCCGCGGCGTAGAAGTTGTTCGGCGGGTTCTGGATGTTGGACCCGACCCGCAGCTTGCCCGCCGAGACGATCGCGGGCGGCAGCATCGCGGCGAGCGCGTCGTCCTTCTTGACCGACGAGAGGTCGGACGACGGCGGCGTGGACGTCTGCGTGGTGTCCGACGTGGACCCGCAGGCAGCGAGCCCCAGTACGAGCAGCGAGGTCACGAGCAGGCGCGGCATCATGGCGGGGACCGTACAACGCTGCGTTGAAGACGTCCACAAAAAGTTGAAGTCGTCCGGGTGACCGGGGCCACGGCGGGAATTCCATCGGCGTCTGCTTCGTTGGAGCCGGTAGCCCCACCGACACGAGGAGGACCTATGGCGACGGTCGAGCTGACCACGGAGAACTTCGACGATGTGGTCGGCGGATCCGGCATCGTCCTGGTCGACTTCTGGGCCGAATGGTGCGGCCCGTGCCGTGCGTTCGCGCCCACTTACGAGGCCGCGTCCGACAAGCACGAAGACCTGGTGTTCGGCAAGGTCGACACCGAGGCGCAGCAGGAGCTGGCGGCCACCTTCGGGATCCGTTCCATCCCGACGCTGATGATCGTGCGCGAGGGTGTCGTGCTGTTCTCGCAGCCGGGAGCGCTGCCGGGCAACGCGCTGGACGACCTGATCAAGCAGGCGCGCGACGTGGACATGACCGAGGTGCACGCGAAGGTCAAACAAGCTCAGGCCCAGCAGGGCTGACCTGGTGATTCAGCACGATTGGCTTTGGGTAGCCGATCGGCATGAACACCGACACGTCGACCGCACAGCTGGTGAACCAGCTGTCCGAACAGGTGAGCAGGCTCGCGCGCGATGAGATCCGTCTCGCGGTCGCGGAGCTGAAGGACAAGGGCAAGCACGCCGGTGTCGGCGCCGGGATGTTCGGCGCGGCCGGCGTGTTCGCGTGGTGGGGCGGGCTCAGCGTGGTCGCGGGCCTGATCCTGCTGCTCGGACTGGTGCTACCGCCGTGGGCGGCCGCGTTGATCGTCGCGGCCGCCCTTCTGCTGTTCGCGGGCATCTTCGCGCTCGTGGGCCGCGGACAGATCAAGCAGGCCGCGCCACCGGTACCCAGGCAGGCGATGGACAACGTCCAGCGCGACATCGCGACGATCAAGGAGCGTGCGCACCGATGAGCGACCCCAAGGAACAGCTGCAGCGCGACGTCGAGCGCACCCGTCGCGAACTGGGTGAGACCGTGGAAGCGCTGGCGCACAAGGCGGACGTGCCCGGCCGCGTGAAGGAGCAGGCGCACGAGACGCGCGTCAGGATGATCAACGCCACCGACGAGGCCGTCGCCTCGCTGCCGGCGCCCGTGGCGGAACAGGTCGAGAAGGCGCGCCGGCACCCGGCCGCCATCGCCGCGGTGTTCGCCGCGTTGATCCTTTTGATCTGGAAACTGTCCAGGAGGAATGGATGAAGTTCCTGTACCGCCCGCTGGGAATGCTCGTCGGTGCACTGGGAGGGTTCCTCGCCACCGCGATCTTCGGTCAGGTGTGGAAAGTCGTGGCAGGAGACAAGGAAGCGCCGAGCCCGACGATGCGCAACCGCACCTGGCGTGAGGTGCTGCTGGCCGCGGCCTTGCAGGGAGCCATCTTCGGTCTGGTGAAAGCCGCGATCGACCGCGGCGGGGCCAAGGGCTTCCAGAAGCTGACCGGCGAATGGCCCGGCGACGAAGAGGATTAGATCCACAACCGACGCGCAGCCCGAACCGACGCAGCCCAAACGAGACGCGAAGGTACCCGCCGATCGCACGGCGACCTAATCTGGCCCGATCGCCTTCGAAGGGCCAGTGATGACTCGTCAGCTGCGGGCTCGTGCGCTGTCCTCGAGGTTCGAGCCACTCGTCGCCGAAGATGACGCCGCGGACGACCCGGTCCGCTCCCGGCTGGGAGTCGTGCGGTTCGCCGGCACGTCCTTCAACCCCGTGCTGCGGACCGGGTGTCCGGAACTGACGGTCTTTCTCACCGAGGACGACCACAGCGGGTTCGCCGAGGTCTGGTCGAGCCCGCACGGCGTCGAGTCCGGCGAGCACAAGGCGATCACCTATGCCCACGACGGCGAATACCTGTTCTGCGCCGGGCGGATCCCGCCGTGCGACGAGCACACTTACGCCGGCCGGCTCGCGTTCCGCGCGGCGCTGGAGCTCGTCGGCGAACTGGGCTACCAGCACGTCTTCCGGATGTGGAACTACCTGCAGGACCTCTGCCCGCGGACCTACCAGGAGTTCCTGCGCGGCCAGGCGGAGGCGTTCGCGAAACGCCCGGTGACCTGGTCCGGCCTGCTTGCGCCCGCTGTCGTCGGCTCCCGTGGCGGCGGGATCGCGTTCCACTTCCTGGCCTGTCGCAACGGAGTCCCGGCCACGGTCAGCTCGGCGAGCGGCGCCAGCGGCGTCTACCTGCACGGGCGGCTCTACTTCTCCGCGCCCACCCTGGACGACGCCGCCGATCTGATGAGTTCGGCGAACCTCGCGCGCTCGGGCGTCGACGACGGGTTCGGGCTGCACGACGTGACGTCGCTGAAGGTCTACGCCCGGCGACCAGGTGATCTTTCGCTGGCCCGGTTCGAGTGCGAGACTCGGCTGGACCGCGCGACCAGCCTGGCATATCTGCAGGCCACCCTCCTGCAGGAGGAGCGCCTGGTGGAGTTCGAAGGCGTAGCCGAATGACCACTGCGAGAGTTTGAACTCTCAACTACCCTGGCGCGCATGCCACAGCCAGAGGGTGCCGAGCTCGACGCGATCAGGGCCAAGCGCGACGAGCTGCGCGAACAGTACGTGAAGCCGCTCGCCCAGCGGGGTGGCTCACCCACCCGCGGTGTCCATCACATCGCGTTGATCTGCAAGGACGTCGAGGAGACCATCCGGTTCTACCAGGAGTTCCTCGGTTTCCCGCTGGTGGAGCTCGTGGAGAACCGCGACTACCGCGGCTCCAGCCACTTCTTCTTCGACCTGGGCAGCAAGAACCTGCTGGGGTTCTTCGACTTCCCGGGCCACCACCACCCGCCGTTCATGGAGACGATCGGCGCCGTGCAGCACCTGGCGCTGTCCATCTCCCCCGAGCGGTTCGACGAGATCAGGGCCAAGCTGGACGAGGGCGGGATCGAGTACCTCGGCCCGGACCGCGGCGTCGAGGACAGCCTGTACATCCGCGACCCCAACGGTGTAGGAGTTGAGTTCTACCGGGAAGAACTCGGTTTGTTCGAGGGCGAGACCCTGATCAACTGAGCCTCGGTCAACTGAGCTTTGGTCAACTGAACGGAGTCACAGCGTGGCGCAAGAGGTCAAGGGCATCGTCGCCCGGGGCAAGGGCCGGCCCGTCGAGCTGACCTCGGTGTTGGTGCCCGATCCCGGTCCTGGCGAGGCGGTCGTGAAGGTGCAGGCGTGCGGTGTCTGCCACACGGACCTGCACTACCGCGAGGGCGGCATCAACGACGAGTTCCCGTTCCTGCTGGGCCACGAGGCCGCGGGGGTCGTGGAGTCCGTGGGTGAGGGTGTCGCCGACCTCGCGCCCGGCGACTTCGTCGTGCTGAACTGGCGCGCCGTCTGCGGCAACTGCCGGGCCTGCCGGCGCGGCAAGCCCTGGTACTGCTTCTCGACCCACAACGCCGCGCAGCCGATGACCCTGACGGACGGCACCAAGCTGTCCCCCGCGCTGGGCATCGGCGCGTTCGCCGAGAAGACGCTCGTCCACTCCGGACAGTGCACGAAGGTCGACCCGTCCGCCCGCGCGGCCGCCGTCGGCCTGCTGGGCTGCGGCGTGATGGCCGGCGTGGGTGCCGCCATGAACACCGGCGGGGTGGGCCGCGGCGACTCGGTGGCCGTGATCGGCTGCGGCGGTGTCGGCGACGGCGCCATCGCGGGCGCCCGGCTCGCCGGTGCCGCGAAGATCATCGCGGTCGACACCGATCCGCGGAAGCTGGAGTGGGCCAAGGGTTTCGGCGCCACCCACACGATCAACGCGCGGGAGGTCGACGACGTGGTCACCGCGATCCAGGACCTGACCGACTCGTTCGGCGCGGACGTCGTGATCGACGCGGTCGGCCGCCCGGAGACGTGGAAGCAGGCCTTCTACGCCCGCGACCTGGCCGGAACCGTTGTCCTGGTTGGCGTTCCGACGCCGGACATGATGCTGGAGATGCCGCTCATCGACTTCTTCTCGCGCGGCGGCTCCCTGAAGTCCTCGTGGTACGGCGACTGCCTGCCGTCCCGCGACTTCCCGATGCTCGTCGACCTGTACCAGCAGGGCCGCTTCGACCTCGACGCGTTCGTCAGCGAGGAGATCGCGCTGGACGGCGTGGAAGCCGCGTTCGAGAAGATGCACCACGGCGACGTGCTGCGATCGGTCGTGGTGTTCTGATGACCCTGCGAGTCGATCACACCGTCACCTCCGGCACCTTCTCGCTGGACGGCGAAACCTTCGACGTCGACAACAACGTGTGGGTCGTCGGCGACTCGTCCGAATGCGTGATCATCGACGCCCCGCACGACGTCGACGCGATCCTGAAGGTCGTGGACGGGCGCCGCGTCGTGGCGATTTTGCTGACCCACGCGCACGACGACCACGTCCGAGTCGCACCAGACCTGGCGCACGCCACCGGTGCACCTCTTGCGCTGCACCAGGCTGACCGCATCGTGTGGGAGCTGACGCACACCGGCTTGATCCCGCACAACGCGCTGGAGGACGGCCAGGTCCTTTCCGTGGCCGGCAACGAGATCCACGTCCTGCACACGCCGGGCCACTCGCCCGGCGCCGTGTGCTTCTACGTGCCGTCGCTGGGCGCGGTGTTCACCGGCGACACCCTCTTCCAGGGTGGACCAGGCGCGACCGGACGGTCGTTCTCGGATCGGCCGACGATCGAGAAGTCCATTCGGGAGAAGTTGTTGACGCTGCCCGGCGACACCGTGGTGCACACGGGCCACGGCTCGGACACCACGATCGACGCCGAACGCTTCTAGCACCGCGCCACCGACGGCGGGCGCGCCCGCCGTCGGTGGCCCGCTACCCATTTAATGCCGTGCGTCCCCCACTCAATTCGTTCCCCATTGTTCCGGCATGTCGCCGGACGGCACATTCGGTGCAGGCCGCGAGCACGATCCCGCGGCGAAAACCGAGCAATGGGAGCGCACAGGCATGTCCCCGACGGACACCAAGGAAATTCCCCGATTGAAGGCAGCGGCCAACCGCCTTCGTCGCCGCGCGGCCACTGTGGCCTCGGCCGTGGTCCCACTCGTGGTCTCGGTGCTGGCCGGCCTGCTGGGCGGCGTGCCGAGTGCGAACGCCGAGGAAAACAACGCCACGTTCTACCTCGACGCCGGCAATGGTCACGACCGCTACATCAACTTCATCAACGACATCCGCAGGCGGGTCGGCGACCGCTCTGGGGATGGGGACGCTTCCACAACGGTGCTCCGCAGCGCTACGTCCTGGACACGGCCGTCGCCTACGCGCAGTACGTGCTGGCCACGTCGAACCGCCGCTGATCGAAGACCCCTCAGAACCGCGGGGGCCGCTTCTCCAGGAACGCCGACACGCCTTCCGCGTAGTCGGCACTGGAGGCGGCCTCCGCGTACAGCGTTCGCACGAAGTCGTCCTCGTGCCCGCCGTCCGTGATCGAGTTGATGATCTTCTTGGCGCCCCGGACCGACACCTGCGCCCGCCCGGCGATCTGCTCGGACAACTCCTTCACCCGAGCATCGAGCGACTCCACGACCTCGTTGACCAGCCCGATCCGCAACGCCGTGGCCGAGTCGAGCAAATCGGCCGAGAACAGGATCTGCTTCGCCCACGCCGGCCCGACCGCGTCGACGAGCGCCTTGGTGGACGTGAAGTTGTAAATGATGCCGAGTTTCGCGGGCGTGATGCCGAATCGCGCATCCGGAGACGCCACCCGGATGTCGCAGGCCAGGGCGATCTCGCACCCACCGCCGACACAGAACCCGGAAATCGCGGCGATCGTCGGCTTGTCCAGCTGGGCGATCGCGCGCTCGCCGTTGTGCACCGCCTCGCCGTAGTGCGCGGCACCTTCGGCACCGCGGCGCAGCGTCGAGAACTCGGCGATGTCGGCGCCGGCGGAGAAGTTCCCCCCGCCCCGGATGACCAGCGCCCGGATGCTCTCATCAGCGGAAACGCGTGCGAGCAGACCCGGCAGCGCGGACCACATCTCGTAGCTCATCGCGTTGCGCTTGGCCGGGCGGTTGATCGTCAACGTGGCGACCGGACCGGCCGCGGACAGCTCCAGGAACTCGCTCACGTGCCGCACGATACCCACCGCGTTCTGGCGGCACGCGCGGTTACATCTGGGGAAGAACGTGTTGACGCCCTTGTAAAGTCCCCTGCCGACGAAGGGAGGAACTGTGACGGGAGCCGGTATCGGCGCCGCCACGCTGCGGACGTTCGCGGTGCGGCTGCGCACGAGCGCGCCGGTGTCCGCGCGCATCCTCTCGGAACTGGCGAGCGAGCTCGACCGCGGCGGGCCGGTGGCCGACCTGCTCTGCTCGCACACCGCCGTGCACAGCCCGCTCTTCGGCATCCAGGCGCTGGCCGGGGTGCGGCTGCTGATGTTGTCGGGCAAGACACCGGAACTGAGCCAGCGCTTCGCCAGCGCGCACGCCGCCGCGATGGCCGGCGAGTCGGACTCGACGGCGCTGCTGGCGTGGCTCGCGGCCCGGCGCGCGATCGTCGAGAACGCGGGCGAGATCCTGGCGGCGCTGGACCGCACCGTTCAGCAGCACCAGCCGAAGACGGCCGGGTTCCTGCTGCGCGGCCTGACCATGATCGGCGCGCCCAAGGTCCGGTTGCTGGAACTGGGCGCCTGCGCGGGCCTGAACCTGATCCTGGACCGCTACCGCTGGTTCGGCCTCGGCTGGGAGTGGGGCGAGGAGGACTCGCCCGTGCGCCTGGCCGCCGTCGGGCCGCGGCCACCGGAGCTGGAGATCGTCGCGCGCGCGGGCTGCGACCTGCAGCCGCGCGACCCGAGCGATCCCCGGCACGCGATGATCCTGCACTCGTTCATCCCGCCGGAGCACGACGCGCTTGCGGTGGGACCTCGACGACGCCATCGAGGTCGCCGCCAAGGTGGGGGTCAAGGTCACCCGCTCGCCCGCCGGCCGGTGGCTGCGCGAGAACCTCGTGCCGCCTGAAGAACGTGGCACGTACACGGTGATCTGGCACAGCTCGTTCTGGCCGTACCTGACCGAGGACGAGCGCAACGAGATCGAGACGACGCTGACCGCGGCGGCGGGCTCGATGCCGTTGGCGCGGGTGTCGTACGAGCCGATCGACTTCCGCTCCAACCCGCGGTTGACGGTCACCGTCTACAGCTAGGTCGCGAGCTCTCGACCAGAGCCCCGCAAACGTTTACAGTATTTCTGTAACGCGCCGCCGCCGGCCACGTTCCCCCACTGTGGAAGAGGACGTCGAATGGACGGCATGATCAACCGCCGGCTGCTGATCAAGTCAACGGTCGTGGCCGCTGTCGCCACACCGGCACTGACCCGGACGGCACTCGCGGCCGCGATCCCCACCCTGCCCTGGCCGGCCGCCAACGAGATCGTCAAGAACACGAAGCTCCCGTCGTTCCCCGACAAGAACTTCGACGCGACCGCGTACGGCGCCAAGGGCGACAACAAGACCGATAACACCGAAGCGTTCCGCAAGGCCATCGCCGCGTGCAACGCAGCGGGCGGCGGGCACGTCATCGTGCCGAAGGGCACCTACGTCACGGGCTCGATCCATCTGCTGAGCAACGTCGACTTCCACCTCGACGACGGCGTGCTGCTCAAGTTCTCCAGCGACGGCTCGAAGTTCCCCACCGTGCTCACCCGCTACGAGGGCATCGAGTGCATGAACCGCTCCCCCATGGTCTACGCCTACAAGCAGACCAACATCGCGTTGACGGGCAAGGGCACGCTCGACGCCGGTGCCACGAGTTCGTGGAACAAGGGCAGCGACCGATCGTACCTGGAGTCGTTGGTGGCCAAGGGAACTCCACCGGAGAAGCGCGTGGTTCCCGGCTCCGGCAAGAACATGCGCTCGACGTTCATCGAGCCGTATGCGTGTGACACCGTGCTGATCAAGGGCGTCACGCTGAAGAACCCCAAGTTCTGGCAGATCCACCCCACGCTCTGCAAGAACGTCACGATCGACGACGTGCACACGGACCCGACGACCTCGGCCAACAACACCGACGCGTGCGACCCGGAGTCGTGCGACCACGTCGTGATCGCGAACAGCGACCTCGGCGCGCACGACGACAACGTGGCGATCAAGTCGGGGCGCGACGAGGACGGCCGGCGGGTCAACGTGCCGTGCCAGAACATCGTCGTCGTCAACTGCCGCATGAACGGCAACTGGGGCGCCATCACGTGCGGCTCCGAGCAGACCGGCGGCATCCGCAACGTCTACGGGTACAAGCTGAACTGCGTGAACGCCACCAAGTTCGCCCTGTACGTCAAGTCGAACACCAAGCGCGGCGGCTTCTCGCAGAACATCAACCTGGACAGCGTGTCCGGCGTGTTCGCGCGCGCGTTCGTGTACGTCACCACGACCTACAACTCGCAGACCGGTAGCCACACACCGAAGTTCGGGCCGTTCCACATCTCGAACTCCAGCTGCACCAAGGCGTCCAAGGTGCTGGACGTCTCCGGTCTCGCACAGGAGCACGTGCAGGGGCTGGAGGTGCGCGACTCCAGGTTCACCGGAGTCGGCTCCACCACCAACACGGTCAAGAACGTGGACGGCCTGACGTTCACCAACGTCACGGCGAACGGCAAACCGATGACCAGCTAGTGCCATGACCGGCAACCTTCACCGCGTCTTCGACGCTCAGCAGGGCACCTCGCGCGCCGCCACGCCCACAGCCAACCAGGATGAGACGTGGGCCGACACCACGTGCACCCGTCTGACCGCCGAATACGGGGCAAAAGGCTGCCGGTCACGGCACTAGTAGATCGTTGCGACTAATATTTGGAGTATTGGCGGCGGGCGTGATGCCGGCAGGTGGCCGTGTTTCGATCATGAAGATCGCGCTCTCATGGCTGCCGCCTGCGTGGTTGGTGGTAGTTGGGGCGATCAGCAAACGCTTGCGTCGGCAGTTTTCTACCGCCAACTCGCCGTTGACGTTACGTGAGAGCGCGACCATCCGGGCTTTCGACGACAAGCGACCGCCCGGCGGGGCACAACTAAGCCGCAACGCTCTACTAGGCAGCCCGCGGGTAGAGGCCGGCCATGCCCGGCGGCGCGGCGAAGGGTGCCCACGTACCCTCCGCCTGCGCCAGCCGGTCGGCCACCACCCACAGCACGGTGGAGTTGAAGCCGTATCCCAGGTGCGACGACGACACCTGGACGTTCTCCCGGCGAGGGCCGGGTTCCTCCACACAGGACTCCCACGACACGATGCCGTCCGTCTTGGAGTAGATCGACGTCGCGGGCACCGGGATCGGCGGCCGTGACGACTCCAGCGGCGGGAACTCCTCGCGCGGGATGTGCAGGCGGGAGAACAGTGCGAACGCGGGCATCGCGCGGGACTGGACCGGGTCGCTCATGTTGTACGGCGAGCCCATCGTGATCACCTGGCGCACCCGGTGCGGGTGGTCGCGCGCCATCTCGCGCGCGAAGATCCCGCCGAGCGACCAGCCCACGATCGACACCGGTCCGCCGTGGTCGTCGGACACCTTCTTCACCAGGGCGTGCATGCCGTCGACGGCCTTGCGCGTCGGCCCGATGTTGCGGCCCAGGCCCCACGGGTTCACCTGATAGCCCAAACCGGACAGAAGCCGGCGCAGCATCACGGTGGACGAGTCGGCGGCACCGAGGCCGGGAAAGACGAGAACCGGGTGACCGTCACCGGCGGGCGCGCCGCGCAGCATCGACCGGGTGGCGACGAACTCGCCGACGTCGAGCGCGCAGCGGGTGGGCTCGGTCAGGTACCAGAACAGTCCCGGGGCGTTTCCTCTGACGAGGTGCAACGGCGTGGGAACAGGAACATCGAAGACTTCGTCTGAAGGTACGGCAGACATAGGAGCCTCCCCACACGTCGACAACCCCGAGCCGGCGCCGCTGGGCCTCGTTGCCCAGTACGTCCATGATGTTTCGTGAACGATCTTTTCGCCAGTACTTTCGAGTCTCGATTCACCACCTGCAGGTAACACGTTGGCAACCTCACAGGTGTGCACTGCCTCTCACCTGCATGGACGTCGATTCAGAAGGCCCGGTCCTCTACCATTTTTCGAGTGGATCGGATGAGCTCACTGGACGCAGGCTTCTACTTCATCGAGGACGAGAACGTGCCCATGCACGTGGGTTCCGTCCTGGTCTTCGACGGACCGGCGCCGTCGTACGGCGACGTGATCCGTCTCTTCGTGTCGCGGTTGGACCAGGTCCCCCGCTACCGGCAGAAGGTGAAGGCCCTGCCGTTCCACGTCGGACGCCCGGTCTGGGTCGACGACGACCACTTCAACATCCTCTACCACGTGCGGCACACCGCGGTGCCGTCGCCGGGCGGTGAGGACCAGCTGCGCAACCTCGCGGGCCGGCTCTTCGCGCAGAAGCTCGACGACACCAAGCCGATGTGGGAGGCGTGGCTCGTCGAGGGCCTCGAGGGTGGCCGCTGGGCGATCATCTCCAAGGTCCACCACTGCATGATCGACGGAGTGTCCGGAACGGACATGCTGCAGCTCATCCTGGACTTCAAGAAGGAGAGCGTGCTCCCGGAGCCCAAGGAGTGGAAGCCGGAGCCGGTCCCGAGCATGCTCGACCTCGTGGTCGACGGTGTGCGCGACGCCGTGCTCACCCCCGTGCAGCACCTGTCCGCGCTGCCGGCCCTGGCCCGCAACCTGCGGTCGGTCAACGAGATCGTCGACCTCGGCAAGACCCTGCTCAGCAGCCTGCCCGGCACCGCGCGCCGGCTCGTCACGCGGGCCGCGACGTCGCTCAACGGTCCTATCGGGCCACACCGCCGCTGGGTGTGGGCGCGGGCCAACCTCGCCGAGATCAAGCAGGTGCGCAGGGCTGCCGGCGGCACGGTCAACGACGTGATCCTCACGGCGATCACGCGTGGTTTCCGGGACCTGCTGGAGAAGCGCGGCGAGCTGACCGAGGGCATGGTCGTGCGGACCATGGTGCCGGTGTCGATGCGCAAGTCCGACCAGCACAACGAGCTGAACAACCGCGTCAGCGCCGTGCTGGTGAACCTGCCCGTCGGCGAGTCGGACCCGGTCAAGCGCCTCGCGTCGATCCGCGCGCAGATGGACGACCTCAAGAGCAGCCGCCAGGCCGCCGGCGCCGACGTGATCACGAACCTCTCGAACTTCGCCGCGCCCACGCTGATGGCGCTGGGCTCGCGGACCGCGATGCGGTTCCCACAGCAGATCCTGCAGACCGTCACCACGAACGTGCCGGGCCCGCGCATCCCGCTCTACATGCTCGGCCGCCCGCTGGTGGAGATGTTCCCGTACGTGCCGGTCGCCTCGACGATCCGGATCACCGTCGGCATCTTCTCCTACCTGGACAAGTTCACGTTCGGCATCAACGCCGACTTCGACGGTGTCCCGGACGTGCAGCTGCTCGCCGACGGCATCCGCGCCGGGTTCGACGAGATGGTCGCGCTGGCCGCGGAGGTGGAGGAGGAGGCTGCCACTCCGAAGCCCGCTGCCGCTCCGCAGCCCGCCGCCGTCAAGCCCGCCGCTGCGAAGCCGGCTACCGGGAAACCCGCCGCCGCGAAGCCGCGCGCCGCGAAGGCACCCGCCAAGACGGTCAAGACCACCACCGCCAGGACCTCGGCGAACGGAGTGAAGCCGGAGACCACGGCCTGAGACACGATCTGACGATCCAGGCGGGTGCGCACGACCTGCACCTGACCGTGGTCGGACTCGACGCACGGCTGGGCGCCCTCGGGATGGCACTCGGCCAGGTCGACGACGTCCGCATCGAGCTGGAGAACGTGCGGTGGTCGCGCTGGCGGGCTCGCCGCGCGACGGTCGTGTGCCGCGACGTGCACGTGAACCCGCCGGCGGTCCTGGTGTCGTCGCCGGTGGAGTTCCGCGTGGAGGTCGCCGTCGAGGACATCCCGGAGCTGCAACCGTTCAGCTGGTTGCCGTTGACCGTCCGGTTGGTCGGCTCCGAGCTGCACGTGCGGCCGCACCGGTGGCTGCCCGCTCGCGTGTTCGCGGTGCCGGACCTGCCGCGCGGCATCGAGCTGACCGGCGTCGAGCAGCACGACGACCACTTCGTGCTGACCGGTGCCGCTCCCGTGCTGAGGGAGCGGCTCACCCTGGGTCAGCTCGCGGACGTGCTCAAACGGTTGGCGTCGATCCAGTCCAAGACCCGCTCGGACACGACGCCGGGGATCTCCATCTGGGGCACGTGACCGATGCCCTCGTACTCGTCGTAACGCCAGTGCGGGCGCCTGCGCGCCACGTACCGGGCCGCCGCCACGTTGACCAGCCGGTCGCGGTCGCCGCTCATCAGGAAGACCGGGACGCGGATCTTGTCCATCGCGGCGTAGTAGGCCCCGCGCTTGGACGTCGTGAACACGGTGCTGCGCGCGGCCGCCAGGAACGCCGTGTCGAGGCCCTGCACCTTGGCGCGCTCGCCGATCAGGTGCTCGCTCGCCTGCTTGAGCTCCTCCGGGATCGTCGACGGATCGGCGCAGCACAGCTCCAGCACCCGCTCGACCTGGCGCCGGGCCGGGACCGTCTTGGCCTTGGCGAGGAACCGCTCGCCCAGACCGGGCACCGAGTACATGAAGAACGTGCCCAGCATCGTCGGGTCCGGCCGCGTGCCGAGCACCATCGGCAGCGCCGGGTCGACCAGCACCAGGCCCCGGACCAGGTCCGGGTGGTACGCGGTGTGGAACAGCGAGATCAGGCCGCCCATCGAGTTGCCGACCAGGATCACCGGCTCCCCGACGACCTGCCGGACGAACCGGCTGAGCAGCCGCGTGTTGGCCTGGACGGTCGTCTCGCGACCCTCGGGGTTCGTCAGCCCGTGCCCGGCGAGGTCGACGGCCACGACCCTGGCCTGCTGCGCGAGCAACGGCGCCAGCAGCGCCCAGTTGAGGTGCGAGCCGCCGAGCCCGTGCACCAGGACGATCTTCGGGCCGTCGTCCGGTCCGCCGAAGTCGACCCAGTGCACGGGCCCGTCGAGGTCCGCGTAGTGGCTGGTGCCGCCGAAGTTCGCCACAGTCGTCATACCAACCAGTATGTCGGTTGGTACTACCGATCGGTAGCCTCCGTTAGCGCCACGGCTGCGCGGGCTTGCACTCGGTGTGTGGCTTGCGGTTGTCGCCGTAGACGATCGTCAGGTTCTGCGGGTCGTAGTAGCAGGATTTCCGCAGGTCGGCACCGGTGCCAATCTGATTGCCCGCCGCGTCGAAGGCGTTCACGACAGGACCGCTTTCCGTGTTCGGGATGGCCCAGGACGGCGGGTAGTAGATGCGCGCGGCGAACGTGCCGTTCGCGACCTTGGCCTCCACGGTCTTGTCGTCGACGGTGATGGTCACCTTCGTGACCTTCGCGTCGACCCGTCCGGCGAGTGTGCGGAAACCGGGCACACCCTGGTACGCGGCCTTGCCCCCGTCGCCACCGGCGTTCGCACTCACGCTGTCGACCGAGAAGTTTCCTGGCAGCCACTCCACGGCGGTCTGCGAGAAGCCCGAGTTGTACTCCATGCTCCCGACGCCGATGCTGCAGGTCAGCGCCTCGCGGTCGGAGTAGAGCAGCGCCCACCGGGTCTCCTCGCGCAGGAGCTGGTAGAGCTTGGCCCTGCCGACCCCGGCAGAGCGGGCGCAGCCCTCCTCGATCGCGGCGACCGTCTCGGGCGGGATGCCGAAGTCGACCGGCGGTGTCGTCGGCGAGGGCGACGTGGTGATCTGGACGGCCGGCTGCGGGGTCGTGCCCTGGTCCGGCCGGAGCAGCACCACGCTCGTGGCCACGGCGACCACCGCGGTCGCCCCGGCGAGGATCGGCACGACGAACCGCCTGGCCCGGCGGCCGGTGACCGCACGTTCGAGCTCGCCGCGGATCTGCGCCTGACGACCGGGCGGCAGGTCGCGGGTGGGCGGAAGCATGCTGGTCATCGGTCCTCCCCGGTGTGCACGAGCTCGCGGTGCTGCTGGAGCTTCGACTTCGCCTTGCTGACCCGCGCCCGCACGCTGCTCTCGGTGATCCCGAGCGCGGCCGCGGCGTCCGCGTAGGACACCTCCGACCAGACGCACAGCGCGAGCGCCTCGCGTTCGTTGCGAGGCAGCTTCTCCACGGCTTTGAGCAGCGTTTTCATCTGCCGCTGGTCGTCCACCCTGGCCGCCACCTGGTCCGCGTGATCGGGCACCGGCGGCTCCTCGCTCACCCTCCCCAGGTTCTTGAGCCGGCGGCTCAGCGAGCGCTGGTCGTTGCGCACCACGTTCGTCGCCACCGTGAGCAGCCACGGCAGCGCCGACTCGCGTTCGAGCTCCGGCACCTGGGCGCGCTTGCGCCAGGCCAGCAGAAACGTGGCCTGCAGGTGGTCCTCGGCGGCCGCCCAGGAGGCGCTGAGCCGGAAGCAGTGGTTGTAGACCGCTCTGGCATGCCTGTCGAACAGCACACCGAAGGCATACGCACTGCCCCCTGCGGCCTGCGACCACAGCGCGCGGTCGTCAGGGTCTTCGGTCGTCATACCTGTTCGTGTCCGCCCACCCGATTCGTGTTGGCACCTATTTTCCCGGCGGGCCGATCAGCTCTCCAGGTAGTCCAGGTTCGGGCCGCCGTTCGCGGTCGTCGCCACCGCCCGGATCGTGTTCTCGCCCGCTTCCAGGTCGAGCGTCACCGTGACGGTCTGCCAGGTCGTCCACGCCCCGGTGCCCGCGAAGGACTGCTCGTCGACGGCGAGCGAGCCGTTGAGCGAGATGTCGAGCGGCCGGTTCACCGTCGTGCCGTTGGCGAACCGCAGCGTCACCGGCCGCGGGCCGGCGACGTCGCTGGTGACCTTGAACTCCACCGCCGAGCCGGCGACGTTCTCGTAGTTGACGAACCCGGTGCCGGAGAACCCGGCGTGGTTCGACTCCACGACGCCCTTGGTCACGACGCCGTTCTCCGCTTCGTGGCGGGATTCCGGCGTGGGCGTACCCGCTCCGGGATGCGCCGAGCCGAGCCACGCCTCGTCGACCCGCAGCTGCGCCTTGCCCTGCGTGGAGGTCTTCTCCACCCGGATGTGCCGCGCGGTCGTGTTCGCCGGCAGGTCGATGAACTGGACGCCGCGGTGGTTGGCCAGCGACCCGGACTTCACGTTCGTCCAATTGGAACCGTCGTTGGACGTGTGGACGTTGTAGTTCTTGATGCGCGCGGAGTTCGTCGCCGGGTGCGTGGTCGAGTCCTCACGCTGGTTCAGCGCGACGTACGCGACCTTCTTCGCCGAGCCCAGGTCGAAGCGCAGCGACACCGTGCCCGCACCCGTTGCATCCCAATAGGTCTGGTAGTTGCCGTCGGCAGCGTGCGAGGCCGGGTGGCCGCTGCCGGAAGCCGACGCGCTCATCGTGTACGACGAAGCCGGGATGACGCCCTCACGACCGGCCGTCTCCACCTTGAACACCGTGTCGTACTGGTCCCAGTTCGAGATGCCGCTGAGCGTGACCGTGCCGCCGGCCTGCGCCCACGACACGGCTGCGCCGGTACGCAGGTTCGTCACGCGCGACACCTTGTAACCGTTGTCCCGCAAGCGCAAAGTGCTGCCGGATGGTTTGGTGAGCACGTGGACGTAGTGCTGGTTCGGATTGGCCTTGGACACGGTCGTGACGCCGTGCGCACCGTCGTTCCAGAACCCCGGTTTGAGACCACCGTGCAGGTAGCCGCCGCCGTACGTGCCGCCGATCGACTCCCAGATCGCGTTCAGGTAGGAGTTCGTGAAGTTGTTGAAGGTCGCCTGGTTCGACGGGAACTTGCCGTTGACCATGGCGGTCTCGGCCATCAGCGCCTTGACGTCGCTGCCCGCGTTGGTGATCAGCCGGCCGAGCGTGAGCTGGTAGTCGACCGCCGAGTTGCTGCCGGAGTACCACCACGCACCGGAGCTCGGCAGCTTGAAGCACGCCTCGATCAGCCGCGGCGCCGCCGTGTAGACCGCCTGCGGGTAGTCGTAGTTCGGTGTCATGCCGGTCTTCTGCTCATTGCTGATCGTGTCCATGATCGCCGTGTCCTCGTTGTTGTTGCTGAGGACCATGTCCGGACGATCACGCCGGATCCGCTCGTAGAGCCCGTTCTGCTCCCAGTAGGCGTTGTCGTTGTCGATCCAGAATCCGGCGAGCTTCGGGTACCGCTGCATGACCTCGACGAAGTTGTCGTAGCTGAACTGCCCGAAACCGGGACGCTCCTGCAGGTTGACCGTCTTGCCCTTGTACTTCGAGTACGCCGCCGAGTCGAGCCACTCGTGGCCGCCCTCGTTGTGCCACTGCGGGTCGTCGGTCATGTAGTTGATGACCTTCAGCCCCTCGGCGGAGGCGGCGTCGATCAGCTCACCGAGGAAGTCGCGCTTGGTCGAGCAGCTGCCGGGCACGTTCGACGGCCACGCCCGCGCGTACCCGAGCCTGCTGTGGAACGACGCCAGCACCAGGTACTGCGCGTGCAGCTTCTTCGCCTCGTCCACCCAGTACTTCGCCGACCAGCCGCCGTTGGTGACCGCCGCTTCCCAAGCGCCGCAACTGGTGTAGCCGGGACTCGTTCGCATCCCCCAGTGCAGGAACAGGCCGGACGTGGAGGCCCGCAGCCAGTCCTGCCGGGGATGCAGCACCTCGGCGTGCGCCGGGGAACTCACGCCGGCAACGAGTAGAGCGGCGGTCATCAACACGCCGAGACGACGCAACGTTTTGCGCACGAGCCAGCCTCCTGGTGGACGCCTCCTGCGGCGGAAGGAAGACGGTGCTCGGTGTTACCGGTGTTTCTGCGCAAAGGTCTACGCCACTTCGACACCGAAGTTCAAGAGGTCATCGGAGGTATGAGCACGTTACATCGCCAGCTGAATCGAAAAAGGCTCCGAACGAGCCGATGTCTAGTTTGCCGTGTCTCACCACGTGAACACCCTTGGCCGCGCCTCGGGCGGATGTCAGCATCGAGGCATGTCCCAGGCAGCAGCGCTCAGCACGCGCCGCCACGTCGACCTCCGTCGGCAGGCGAGCGCGATCTGTGCCGTGCCGCCGTTGCGCTGACCGGAGATCAGACGACCCCCGAGGACCGGGGAGGGACGCCATGAGCCGCACCGCCGCCACCGTGCTGAGGTCCGTGCTGGAGCACGGGCCGGTCGCCCGCAGCACCATCGCGCGCCTCACCGGGCTGAGCGCCGCGACCGTCACCAAGCAGTACGCGGAACTCGCCGAACGCGGGCTGGTGCGCGAGGTCGACACCCGGATTCCGCGCGTCACGATCGGGCGGCCACACGTACCGGTCGACATCGACGTAGACCGGCATGTCGCGTGCGGCGTCCACATCGCCTACGGGCACACGACTTTGGCTCTCGTCGACCTGCGCGGGCGGGTACTCGCCGAGGAACGCGAACCGCATCGCGGCACACACCACGTGGAGGTGCTGCGCCGCGTCGCCGAGCGCGTGCCCGCGTTCCTGCGCCGGCACGACCGGGTGCCGCTCGGCGTCGGCGTCGCGACCGGCGGGCGAGTGGACGGCGGCACGATCGCCGAGCACAGCCAGCTCGGCTGGAAAGACGTGCGCGCCAGGGACTATCTGACCAATGCGCTCGACCTCGGTGTTCAGGTCGAGTCGCACTCGAGGGCACTCGCGCGGGCCGAGCAGCTCTTCGGGAACGACGCCAGAGCCCGCACCAACTTGGTGCACCTGTTCGTGGGCAACGTGGTCGACGCCGCCATCGTCACCGCGGGCGCGGTGCACTCCGGACCGGGCGGGGCGGCGGGCGAGATCAGCGCATCTCAAGCTCCAGAACGACAACACGCCCTGCCCGTGCGGACGAACCGGGTGCCTGCAGGCCGCGGTCTCCGACAGAACCGTTGCGGAGCAGGCAGTCCGGCTCCGGATCGTGCGTGAACCGGTGCTACTGCACGTGGTCGACGCCGCCGACCGCGGCGACCGCCGGGCGATCGCGTTGCTCACCCGGCGGGCGGCTCTGGTCGGGCAGGCCGCCCGCCTGCTGCTCGACGTGATCAACCCGGACGTGCTCGTCGTGGTGGAGGCCGGTTCGATGTTCATTCCTGAATGCTGGGAGGTGTTGACAAAAGAAATCGGGCCACGCGCTCGCGAGGTAATTCCAAGCAGTTTCGGCCGTGACGTGCTGAGTGTCGCAGCCGGAACCGTCGTGCTCGGCGAACTTTATGGTCAGCCGACTTATTTTCCCTGAGCAGAAAATAGACTCATGAGCTTCTGACCTGCACGCTTGATTCATGACCGCAACCCAGGAACAGAAGTCCACCGCACTCCCGAACAGACATCCACCGCTACCCAATAACAGTCGCTCACCGCACCCCACGAACAGACGCTCACCGTCAAGCCGATCGCCGGGCACATCGGCGCCGAGATCTCCGGAATCGACATCTCCCGAAAGCCACTGCCACGACAATCGAGCTAGCGCAGGTCCAGCGACGCCCTGCACCGCTACAAGGTCCTCTTCTTCCGCGACCAGGAGCTCGGACCACGCCGAGCCAGATCGCGTTCGCCCGGCAGTTCGGCGACCTGACCTACGCCCACCCGCACGACGACGCCCCGCCGACGGGTTTCCCGCAGATCCTCGCTGTCGACCCGCGCCGCTACGAGGAGCGCTACGGCAAGCGACTTCAGGCAGCAGCCCAAGACGCCAGTACAGCTACGTCAACCGGCTGGCACACCGACGTCACCGCCGCGATCAACCCGCCTGCCGCCTCGATCCTGCGCGCCCACGTCGTCCCGGAGCATCGGCGGCGACACCCAGTGGACGAACCTCGTCGCCGCCTACGAGGGCCTGCTCGCGACCGCTGCAAGGGCTTCGTCGACGGTCTCCGCGCCGAGCACCGGTTCGGCGGCTGCAGCCGCAGTGGGCCGAGGACAGCAGCGTACGCCCAGCAGCGTCAACGACAACCCGCTCGTCACCGAACACCCGGTGGTGCGAGTGCACCCGGTGACCGGCGAGCGGGCGCTGTTCGTCAACCCCGGTTTCACCAGCCGCATCGTCGGGGCTCGCCGCGCAGGAGAGCGACCGCCTCCTGGACCTGCTGTTCGCCGAGCTGACCAATCCCGCGTACACCGTGCGGTTCCGCTGGGAGCCGGGCAGCCTCGCGTTCTGGGACAACCGCGCCACCGCCCACCTCGCGCCCCCCGACCTCGACCACCTCGACGTCCAGCGCACCCTGCACCGCGTCACCCTCATCGGCGACACCCCGGTCGGGCCGGACGGGCGCGAGTCGACGCTGCTCGCGGGCCGGCCGTTCACCGCCGACCACGCCGTGGTGGTGGACTGATGACCGGGGTGCGGCCGCCTGACCGGGCCGGCCTCACCGGCGCACGATCTCCCGGCGAGCCCGTCTCCGCACCGGCCGGAGCGCCTGGCCACAACCAGCTTCCCGTGCACGCACCGGCCGTCTTCAGTCCTTCGGCAACTGGCTTCCTTCCCACGCACACACCAACTGGCTTCCATCCCACGACGACTGTCTTCCTTACCGCGCACGCACAGTTGTCCGTCCCACGACGACCGTCTTCCATCCCGCGCACTCACCGGCGTCTTCCTTCCACCCACACACCGGCCGTCTTCCGTCCCACGACAGCTGTCGTCCGGCCTGCGAACCAGCCACGTCCTTCCGGCCATCGCACCCTCCCGATCCGCTCCGCTGTCCGCCGCCGCCGCCCCTTCCTCTGCGGGGAGGTGGATGACCATGAATTCCGGACATCTATCAGACGACGCCAGCCGTGGATCGGGACGAGATCACCCGGCCAGGTGACAGCAGCGCGCGAGAAGAGACAGAGACAGGACAGAGACAGCGTGTCCGGCTCCTCTCCTCTGCTCCACGGCGGACACCGCCACAGCGGGCACCGCCCTACTCCGCCACGCGATCGGCCAGGTGTGACCCTCCATGACCTCCACACCCGTCACGACCGTCACGACCGTCACGACCTCCAGCTGACCAGACGTTCCCTGTTGCTCGGCCTCGCGGCTCTCGGTGCCGCGGGGTGCTCCTCGGGCAACGCCACCACAAAGCAACTCGTCGGCGACCTGCCAACGACCGCCCCGCCGCCAACACCAAGCTCTCGATCTCCATCCGCACCACGCTCAAACAGCTCGAAGCGTCGGGCGAGCTGAAAAACCTCCCGTTCCAGGTGTCCGACTGGCCCAACATCAGCGCGGGACCGGACGTGATCCAGGCGTTTCGCTCGAAGTCGGTCGACCTCGCCTCCAACGCCGGCGTTCCGCCCATCCAGGCCCGCGCCACCCGGCTGGACGCGAAGATCGTCGCGGTTGGCGAGCGCGACCAGCCGCTCTACACCTATGTCACCGCACCAGGTTCGACCGTCAGAACGCTCCAGGACTTCAAGGGCCGGAAGATCGCTTTCTCGCAGGGTCAGGCGCAGGGGGTCGTCGTGTTGCGCACCCTCAAGGAGCTCGGCCTCAAGCCTGCCGATGTCGAGCTGATCTCGTTGACCAGCAACCAGTTTCTCACCGCGGTGCAGGCCGGTCAGGTCGATATAGCGGTGCTGGCCGAACCGCAGCTGACCAAGTACCTCGGCCAGTATCCGGACGCCAGGGCGATCCCGATGAGCTCGGTCGACCTCCTCACGATCCTCTGGGCTCCGGTGGAGGTGCTGAACGACCCGGCGAAGCTCGCCGCGATCAAGGCGTTCATCCCGTTCTGGGCGCGCGGAACCGTGTGGAGCTACGAGAACCCGGATCAGTGGGTGGACCAGTACTACGTCAAGGACCAGAACGTCTCCAAGGCCGACGGCGACCGGATCGTGCGGTCCACGCCGCCGCTGAGCTTTCCGGCGAGCTGGGACCGCGCGATCGCGTGGGAGCAGGAGACCGCGGACCTGCTGGCGGAAGGTGGCTTCACGCCGAAGTTCGACGTCGCCGAACTGTTCGACCGCAGGTTCGAGAAGGTCGCCGCCGAGGCCGTCGACGCGAAGTACCGGAGCAGGTCATGACCCAGCGTGCTCGAACGACCCACCACGGTAACCCCAGCTATAACCCCACCGCGGCGCAGGCGGCTGGGGCTCGGCAAGCCCATCCCGTACGGACGGGTGCTCGGACCGGCGCTGGTCATCGCGCTCTGGAGCGTCACGTCCGCGACCGGTGTGCTCGACCCGCGCATCCTCTCCGCGCCGTGGACGATCGTCCGAACAGGACTCGAACTGACCGCGAGCGGCAAGCTGCCGGACAGCGTGCTCACCTCGTTGCAACGTGCGGCGCTCGGGTTCCTGTTCGGTGCCACCGCGGGCACCCTGCTCGCGATCGCCTCCGGGCTGAGCCGCGTCGGCGAGGCGCTGATCGACGGCACGGTCCAGGTCAAGCGGGCGATTCCGTCGCTCGGCCTGATCCCGCTGCTGATCCTCTGGCTCGGCATCGGCGAGGAGTTCAAGATCGTGGTCATCGCGGTGACCGTCGCGACGATCATGTACCTGCAGACCCACGCGGCGCTGACCGGCATCGACAGCCGGTACGTGGAACTCGCGGAAGCCGTGGGGCTCAACCGGATCCAGTACGTGCGCAAGGTCGTGTTCCCCGGCGCGCTGCCCGGCTTCTTCCTCGGGCTGCGGCTCGCGGTCACCGCGTCGTGGCTGTCGCTGGTGGTGCTGGAGCAGATCAACGCCACGAGCGGCATCGGCTACCTGATGTTCCAGGCGCAGAACTACGGCCAGACCGACGTGATCGTGGTCGGGCTCGTCGTCTACGGCCTGTTCGGGTTCGTCTCCGACGCCGTGCTGCGGATCATCGAACGGAGGGCGCTCTCATGGCGACGCACGCTGTCCGGGTGAGCGGCCTGACGCGGGAGTCTCCAGGGCCGCAAGGTGTCTCGAGCGATCTGGATCTCACGATCGCGCCCGGTGAGTTCGTGGCCCTGCTGGGGCGCAGCGGTTCCGGCAAGTCGACGCTGCTCAAGGCCATCGCGGGGCTCGACCACGACGTGACCGGCGATGGTGAGCTCGACGTGCCGGACGAGGTCGCGGTGGCGTTCCAGGACTCGCGGCTGCTGCCGTGGCTGCGGGTGCTGGACAACGTCGAGCTCGGCGTGAGACCCGGCAGAGGCAAGGCGGCACTGAAAGAAGTAGGCCTCAACGGCCGCGAACGCGCGTGGCCCGCGGAGCTCTCCGGGGGCGAGCAGCAACGCGTCGCGCTGGCCCGGTGCCTGGTCCGCGAGCCGCGCCTGCTGCTGGCCGACGAACCGTTCGGCGCGCTGGACGCGTTGACCCGCATCAAGATGCACGACCTGCTGCGCGAGCTGTGCGCGAAGCACCGGCCCGCCGTCCTGCTGGTCACCCACGACGTCGACGAGGCGATCGAGCTCGCCGGCCGCGTGGTCGTCCTGCAGAACGGCCGCATCGGCCTCGACCTCCCGGCGCACGACGCCGACCGCACCCACCTGTTGTCCGCCCTCGGCATCGGAGCAGCCGCATGACCCTGCACCTCAACCTCTTCCTGCACGACACCGGTCACCACGAGGCGTCGTGGCGGCTGCCGGACGCGGATCCGCTGGCGCACATCGACCTCGCCTATCACCAGCGGGTCGCGCGGATCGCCGAGGAGGCGAAGTTCGACTCGGTGTTCCTCGCCGACTCCCCCGTGCTGTGGGGCA
The DNA here is from genome assembly GCA_963771775.1 of uncultured Actinomycetota bacterium. GTDB lineage: Bacteria > Actinomycetota > Actinomycetes > Mycobacteriales > Pseudonocardiaceae > Lentzea. The sequence continues at coordinate 1,566,276 of CAVYUS010000007.1, read as the reverse complement.
AACCGAGCCGCCGCCCGGCAGGCCGGCTCGAACCGACCGTGCTGCTCACCGCGCTGGCCGCCGTGACCTCGCGCATCGGCCTGATCGCCACCGCGTCCACCACCTACAACGAGCCCTACAACCTGGCCCGCCGCTTCAGCTCCCTCGACCACGTGAGCGGCGGGCGGGCCGGCTGGAACATCGTGACGACCGCCGGCGACGACGCGGCCCGCAACTTCGGCCTCGACGCCCAGCCCGCGCACCTCACCCGCTACGACCGTGCGGCCGAGTTCGTCGAGGTGTCGAAGAAGCTCTGGGACTCCTGGGACGACGACGCGATCGTCGCGGACAAGGAAAGCGGTGTGCACGCCCGGGACGACCGCGTCCACGCCATCGACCACGTGGGCCCGCACTTCCGCGTCCAGGGACCGCTGAACGTCCCCCGCTCACCCCAGGGCCACCCCCTCCTGGTTCAGGCGGGCTCGTCGGAGGACGGCCGGGACTTCGCCGCCCGGCACGCCGAGGCCGTGTTCACGGCCCAGCAGTCGCTCGCCGACGCCATCGCCTTCTACCGGGACGTCAAGCGCCGCGCAGTGGAGGCCGGCCGCTCTCCGGACGAGGTCAAGATCCTGCCGGGCCTGGTGCCGGTGATCGGTTCGACCGAACAGGAGGCACGGGCGCTGGACGCCGAACTGGAGCGGCTGATCGTGCCGGAGCACGCGGTCGCCCAGCTCGCGAACCTGCTGAAGGTGCCGCACCTGGAACTGGACGAGGAGCTGCCGGCCGACCTGCCGGAGGAAGCCGCGATCGAGGGCGCGAAGTCGCGGTACACGCTGATCGTCGAGCTGGGCCGCCGCGAACGGCTCACCGTGCGGCAGCTCATCGGCAGGCTCGGTGGCGGGCGCGGACACAAGACGTTCGCGGGCACCGCCGTGCAGGTCGCCGACACGATCGAGGAGTGGTACCGGGCGGGCGCGGCGGACGGGTTCAACATCATGCCCGCGGTCCTGCCCTCAGGCCTGGAACGGTTCGCGGACGAGGTGCTGCCGATCCTGCGGGCGCGCGGCCTCTTCCGCACCGAGTACACGGGCCGGACGCTGCGCGAGCACTACGGTCTGCCGCGTCCGGCCGGCCGGACGCGGCAGCCGCTAAGCGTGTGACGGATGGCCGTACAGGCCGGCGCCGGTGATCTCGACCGCCGTCAGGAACGCGGCCGAAGCCACGTAGGAGGCCTCGACCAGCTCCGCGGTGTGCGAGAAGTCCAACGGGGTCACGGCCTGCACGGGCGCTCCCGGCAGGTACAGCACGGGTGCGTGCTGGGAGGCGAGCTCGACCTCCAGCACGGCCTGGTTGCGCATGCCCAGGGTGGCCCAGAACAGCAGGGTCTCGGCGAGCGTCCCGGGCACCGTGGGCAGGTGGCCGGGGAACGCGCAGTCCAGCACCACCAACGACTTCGCGCCCATCGCCAGCGCCTGGCGGATCGGGACGTTCGCCAGCACGCCGCCGTCGTAGAGCACCCGGTCGTCGATGCGGACCGGCGGGTACACACCGGGAATCGCCGCGCTCGCGAGGATCGCGGGGATCAGGGAACCGGAGGTGATGTTGACGGCCTCGCCGGTCACACCGTCCACCGACACCGCGCCGAACGGGAGGGCGAGGTCCGCGAAGTCCGTGCGGCCGTCGAGGCCCTCGGTCAGCACGCCGGCCAGGCCGGTGTTCGGGAAGAGGTAGGTCTTGTTGGTGCGCAACGACCTCAGCTGCGCGATCGGACCGCCGGGGAACACCCGCTGCCGGGTCATGCCCTCCCACAGCACGGCGAGGCGTTCGGCGGCCTTGTCCGGGTCCAGGGCCAGCAGGGAACCGTTGACCGAGCCGACGGAGGTGCCCACGACGAGGTCCGGGCGCACGCCGTGTTCGCGCAGGGCGCGCAGCATGCCCACCTGCGAGGCGCCGAGGCTTCCCCCGCCGCCGAGCACGAAGGCGACTGGTCCGGGCAGTTCGATCGTCACGTCGGCTGATCCTAGTGCCGCCGCGGTTACTGGGCCGTGCGGTGGAAGAGCAGCGGAATCGCCAGCTCCCGGGTCGTCCGCGACCCGTGGTACCCCTTCAACTTGGCCAGCAGCGGTTCCGCCTGGCCGCGCACGACCACCGCCGCGTCCTTCATCGCCACGACGACGTCTCCGATGCGGTCCAGCGCCAGCGGGCTGACCGGGCCGAACCAGCCGGCCTCCACGGCGTCCGCACGCGACAACACGTCCGCGCGGTCACCGAGGAACTCCCGCCACACGGCCGCCGCCTCGTCGCTGTCGGTGTGCAGGTAGCGCACCCGCGGCTCACCGGTGATCACACGAACCCCCTGCCACAGCAACGGTTCGGTGTCGAAGTCGATCCGCTCGTCCGCGGTGATCATGCCGTGGTCCGCCGTCACCGCGAGCAGGGAGCCGGACGGCATGCGCGCCGCGATGCGTTCGACCAGCGCGTCGACGAACTCCAGCTGGAGCAACCACTCCTCCGAGCCGGGACCGTAGAAGTGGCCGATGGTGTCGAGATCCGCGTGGTAGGCGTAGCAGAACGCCCGGTCCTGCCGCAGCGCCGCGACCGCGCCCAGCGCGAGATCACCGAACCCGGCCGTGCCCCGGAACCACGAGCCGCGCAGGACGGCCCGCGTGAGGCCGCTGCCGCGCTGGTTGAACGGCGCGACCGCGCTGACCGCGACCCCGGCCGCCGCCGCGCGCTCGAACAGCGTCGGATGCGGCTGCACGACCTCGGGCACGAGCGTCTTGCGCAGGTCGTGGTGGTGGTCGCCGGCCCGCGACCAGGTCAGCGCGTTGAGCACCTCGTCGCCGACCGAGAACGTGTACCCGACGATGCCGTGCTCCCCCGCGAGCAGTCCGGTGCCGATCGACGCGAGGCCCGTGGCCGTGCTCGACGGGAAGGCCGCCGAGATCTCGCCTCCGGCCATCGACGACAGGAACGGGGCGTGCTCGGCGTGCTCGCGCAGCAGTTCGTGGCCCAGACCGTCGACGAGCAGCAGGCAGACACGCCCGGCGGATGGGAGATCCAGCGTGTTGTCGGTACCCGGAACGTCCAGGCCGGACAGCAGCGACGGGACGACCTCGGCGATGGTCATTGGGACACGGTGCCACGTGGAATCGGACAGCGGGCACAATGGCGCGTTGTGACAACGCTCATCCACCAAAAGATCGCTGACGAGCTCGGTGTGGCCACGGGCCAGGTCAGCTCTGCTGTCGAACTTCTCGACGGTGGCTCGACCGTCCCGTTCGTCGCCCGCTACCGCAAGGAGGCGACCGGCGGTCTCGACGACGCACAGCTGCGCACGCTTGAGGAACGGCTCGGCTACCTGCGTGAACTGGAGGAGCGCCGGGCAGCCGTCCTCAACTCGATCCGCGAGCAGGGCAAGCTCAGCGAGGCCCTGGAAGCGCAGATCCACGCCGCCGAGTCGAAGGCGCGGCTCGAGGACCTCTACCTGCCCTACAAGCAGAAGCGCCGCACGAAGGCCCAGATCGCGAAGGAGGCCGGTCTCGAACCGCTGGCCGACGCACTTCTGGGTGATCCCGGTCTGAACCCGCAGGAAGAAGCCGCGAAGTTCGTCGACCCCGCGAAGGAGGTCGCGGACGCCGCGGCCGCCCTGCAGGGCGCGCGGGCCATCCTGGTCGAGCGGTTCGGCGAGGACGGCGACCTGATCGGTGACCTGCGCGAACAGATGTGGACGCGCGGCCGGGTCGTCTCCAAGGTCCGCGAGGGCAAGGAGACCGACGGCGCCAAGTTCTCCGACTACTTCGAGTTCGACGAGCCCTTCTCGAAGCTGCCGTCGCACCGCATCCTGGCGCTGTTCCGCGGCGAGAAGGAGGAGGTCCTCGACCTCGTCCTGGAGCCGGAGGAGCCCAGGGAGGAAGGTCCCTCGACGTTCGAGGTGCGCATCGCCTCCCGGTTCGGCATCGACGACCGCGGCCGCCCCGGCGACAAGTGGCTCACCGACACCGTGCGCTGGGCCTGGCGGACGCGGATCCTCGTGCACCTGGGCATCGACCTGCGTGGACGCCTGCGCGCGTTCGCCGAGGACGAGGCCGTGAAGATCTTCGCGTCGAACCTGCGCGACCTGCTGCTGGCCGCCCCGGCCGGCACGCGCGCCACGATGGGGCTCGACCCCGGTTACCGCACCGGCGTGAAGGTCGCGATCGTCGACGCCACCGGCAAGGTCGTCGCGCACGGCGTCATCCAGCCGCACGTGCCCGCGAACCGCTGGGACGAGTCGATCGCCAAGCTCGCGGTGTGGGCCAAGCAGTACAACGTCGACCTGATCGCGATCGGCAACGGCACGGCGTCGCGCGAGACGGACAAGCTGGCCGCCGACCTGATCAAGCTCCACCCGGAGCTCAAGCTCACCAAGATCGTGGTCTCCGAGGCCGGCGCGTCCGTCTACTCGGCGTCGGCCTACGCGTCCGCGGAACTGCCGGGCCTCGACGTGTCGATCCGCGGCGCGGTCTCCATCGCCCGCCGGTTGCAGGACCCGCTGGCCGAGCTGGTGAAGATCGACCCGAAGTCGATCGGTGTCGGCCAGTACCAGCACGACCTGGCCGAGTCGAAGCTGTCGCGGTCGCTGGACGCGGTGGTCGAGGACTGTGTGAACGCGGTCGGTGTCGACCTGAACACCGCCTCCGTGCCGCTGCTGTCCCGCGTCTCCGGCATCACCGCCGGGCTGGCCGAGAACATCGTGCTGCACCGCGACGCCAACGGGCCCGTTCAAGACCCGCCGGGCGCTCAAGGACGTGGCGCGGCTCGGCCCGAAGGCGTTCGAGCAGTGCGCGGGCTTCCTCAAGATCCGCGGTGGTGACGAGCCGCTCGACGCGTCGTCGGTGCACCCCGAGGCGTACCCGGTGGTGCGGCGGATGCAGGAGTCCGCGGGCGCCGAGCTGATCGGCAACGTCGCGGTGCTGACGAAGGTGCGGCCGGAGCAGTTCGTCGACGAGCAGTTCGGTCTGCCGACCGTCACGGACATCCTGAAGGAGCTGGAGAAGCCCGGCCGCGACCCGCGACCGGCCTTCAAGACGGCGACCTTCGCGGACGGCGTCGAGAAGATCGCCGACCTCAGGCCCGGCATGGTGCTGGAGGGTGTCGTGACGAACGTGGCCGCGTTCGGCGCGTTCGTCGATGTCGGCGTGCACCAGGACGGTCTCGTGCACATCTCCGCGTTGTCGAACACCTACGTCAAGGACCCGCGCGACGTCGTGAAGTCCGGTGACGTGGTGCGGGTGAAGGTGCTGGAGGTCGACGAGGCGCGCAAGCGGATCGGCCTGACGCTGCGGCTGGACGACGAGCCGGGCAAGCCCGCGCCGAAGCAGCAGGGTGGCGGGGGTGGCGGCAGGGACCGCCGGCCGCAGCCGCAGCGCGGCGGTCAGCAGCGCGGTGGCCAGAACCAGAACCGCAACTCGCCGCCGCCACCGGCGGCGAGCGGCTCGATGGCGGACGCGCTCCGCAAGGCCGGGTTCGGCAAGTAGCTGAAGGGCGTCTGCAAGTACCGCCGACTCGCAGTCGGTAGTACTTGCAGACGCCCCAAAACCAGGGCCTACCTGGCGCGCGTGCCCTTCGCCTTCACCAGTTCGGACTCGAAAAGCTCCTCAACGGTCGTGAGGCCGCCGGGCGCCGACTTGTCCACCTTGGTGATGTACGACTGGGTGGCAGAAGGCCGCCCCACCAGCGAGTAGTGCAACGCACTGGTCAGTCCCTTGGTGTCCAGACCGTTGGTGTCGTGGAACGCCTTGAGCACACCGTCGCGCGAGAGGTCGCCGTTCTTGCAGGCCTTCTCGACGACCGCGAGGAACACCATCGCGACCGTGTACCCGTGGTTGACGTAGATCGCAGGCTTGTCGTTCGGGAAGTTGTCGTTGAACGCCGCTGCCACCTCGCGCGGGCCGGCCTGGGTGCCGGCGAACGGCGCTACCGACGTCACCACGGACACCTGCTTCTCCACGGCCGCGCCGACGGGCGAGTCGAGGATCGCGGTGTCGAAGCCGACGACGTTGACCATGAACGGCACGTCCCACTTCATCGCCGCGGCGACACCGACGGCGGCGGCCGTCTGGGCGGGCGTGGTGCTCAGCACGACGGCCTTCGCGCCGGCCGTCTTCAGGGCGCTGATCTGCTGCGCGAGGTCCGCCGTGGTCTCGGTGATGGCCTGCTTGGCGATGTTCATCTTCCACTGCTCGCCGACGAACGTGGAGCCTTCGAGCGCGTTGTCGCCGTAGCTGCCCTGCACGTAGACGTGCCCGACGGTGTCGCCTTCCTTGATGACACCACGCCGCTTGTAGTAGTCGAGCCCGTTGATGACGTCGAGGTCGTAGGTGGTGCCGACGATCATCATGTGCGGGTTGCCCAGCAACTGCGCGGACCAGCTGGCCGGCGCGGTCAGCGTGCGGGTCTGAATGATGTCGGGCTCGATGGCCGCGGTCATCGGCGTGCCCGCGAGCTCCAGCAGCCCCAGCACCTGCGGTTCGAGTTCGAAGTAGCCGTCGAGCGCCTTCTGGACGTCGTACGCGTGGTCCTTCTGCTTGAGCTCCACCCGGCGGCCGCAGATGCCCCCGCGGTCGTTGACCTGCTTCAGGTAGAGCTCGTACCCCTTGATCCGGGTCAGGGCGGAGGCTTTGAACGGCCCCGTCATGTCCGTGAGGATTCCCAGCGAGATCGTGTCGTCCGTGACGCCCGGCCCGGTCTTGACCTGGACCTTGTCTTCCTTGGCACCACAGCCGGCCACGAGGATGGCGAGCGCTAAGGCGGTGGGCAGGACATGGCGGAAGGGCATGCAGGATCCTTCGAAGCTCGGCATACTAAGCGGTAGCTCAGTATTCGTTGAGGCCTCAAAGATTGCCTCTCTATGTGGTACGTGACACAGGATCGTTAAGTTCACGTGACTACCGCTCGACTACACAGTGTGCTAGTACTTCGACATTTGACGAAATGAGACGCGCTTGGCGGGCCGCCTCGCGGGTACCCGTGCGGCATGGCTGACGACGTGCTCGCCCACGCGGACCACGAGGAACAGGCCGAGTTCCCGCTGCTGCGCAAGGTGCACGACCAGGATCGGCTCGACCGCATGGCGAAGGCCGTGCTGGCGGCCGAGGCGATCGCGCCGACCCGTCCGCATCCCGGCGTGGAGAGCCCGGTGGCGAACCTGGCGCTCGGCCCGATCGTCGCGGTGGTGGACCGGGCACGCGACGCGATCCGCAAGGTTCTCGGGTGAGGGTCGTCGTCACCGGCGGTTCCGGCAACGTCGGCACCGCGTTGCGCCGGCACCTGCCGTGCACAGTCATCAGGCCGTGGAACGACCTGCGCCTACAGCTCGTGCACTCCGACGACGTGGCGCGCGCGATCGTGGAGATAGTGCGCCGTAGGGCGTTGGGCGCCTTCAACCTCGCGTCCGAACCGGTGCTGACCGCGCCGATGATCGCCAACGACGTCGGCATCGGCCGCATTCCAGTGCCGTATCCGCTGGTGGAGAAGCTGGCGGGGGCGACGGCACTGGTCGGCCTGCAGCCGCTGTCCCGGGAATGGGTCCGGATGGCCGATCAGGCTCCTCTCGTCCGCAGCACCCGCGCGCACGAAGATCTGGAATGGTGGCCGGAACGCGACGCGCGTGCTGTGCTGCGCGAGGTCGTCATGGCTATGGGAGGCGTGCGTGAAAGAGGTTGACGCGGTCGTCATCGGCTCCGGCCCGAACGGGCTGGTCGCCGCGACGCTGCTGGCCGACGCGGGCTGGGACGTGCTGGTGCTCGAGCAGCGCGCCACCCCCGGCGGTGCCGTCACGTCGGCCGAGATCACCGCGCCGGGCTTCACGAACGACGTCTACAGCGCGTTCTACCCCCTCGGGCTCGGCTCGCCCGTCCTCGGCGCGTTGAACCTCGACGTGCAGTGGCAACACGCACCTGCCGTGCTCGCCCACGTGCTGCCCGACGACCGTGTGGCCGTGCTGTCACGCGACGTGGACGTCACCGCGAAGTCCGTCGGCGCGTTCGCCCACTCCGACGCCGAGGCATGGCAGGCGGAGTACGCACGCTGGGTCCAGGTCCGTCATGCCGTGCTGGAGTCGCTGCTGCGCCCGTTCCCACCGGTGCGTGGTGGCATGGGCTTGTTGCGCGCACTCGGCCCCGGCGACGCTCTGCGCCTGACCCGCCTGCTGACGCTGCCCGCACGACGTCTCGGTGAGGAGCTCTTCGCCGGCGAGGGCGCCCGTGTGTTGTTGGCGGGCAACACGATGCACACAGACCTCGGCCCGGACCAGGCCGGCGGCGCGGGCTTCGGCTGGCTGCTGTCGATGCTCGGCCAGGACGTCGGCAACCCGGTACCGCGCGGTGGTGCGGGTGAGCTGACCGCCTCTCTCGTGCGCCGCTTCAGCGGACGCATCGAAACCAACGCCAAGGTGACCTCCGTGCTGCACGCGCGCGGCGTGGCCGTCGGCGTCCGTCTGGCAGACGGCTCCGTCGTGCGCGCACGACGCGCAGTCCTGGCTGACGTGCCCGCACCGCAGCTGTACCTCGACCTCGTCGGCCGAGACGCGCTGCCCGCCCGGCTGGCCGCCGATCTCGGCCGCTTCCAGTGGGACGGCGACACGATCAAGGTGGACTGGGCGCTGTCCGGCCCGATCCCGTGGACCAATCCCGAAGCCGCGCACAGCAGGCACCGTGCACCTGGGCGGCGACATCAACGGCCTGGCCGGCGTCGCCCACGAACTGGCGTGCGGCAAGGTGCCGCGCTCGCCGTTCATGGTCATAGGCCAGATGACGACGACCGACCCGGCACGCTCCCCCGCTGGAACCGAAGCAGCCTGGGCGTACACACACGTCCCGCTGGGCGGCCGTTGGACCGACGACCGCCTGAAGCGCCGCGCCGACCGCATCGAGCAGATGATCGAGGACCGCGCTCCCGGCTTCCGTTCGCGGATCCTCAAGCGCTCGGTGCTGGGACCCGAGCAGATCGGCACGGTGAACGGCGGCACGGCGGCGATCCACCAGCAGCTGGTGTTCCGGCCGGTGCCCGGGCTCGGTCGCGCGGACACCCCGTTCGACCGGCTGTTCCTGGCGGGCTCGTCGGCCTGGCCGGGTGGCGGTGTGCACGGAGCCGCGGGGGCCAACGCGGCACGGGCGGCGCTGGCGCGGTGGGGTGCGGCCGGCGAGCTGTACCGGACGTTGATCCAGGGCGCGCAGCGGGCGATCTACTGAGAACGTCCTTCAGCCAGCGCGGCGAGGCGGCGCAACGATTCCCTGTTGCGTGGAATCAGCAGCAGGTCCTGCGCGACCCGCGGCAGGAACGCCGACGGCCCGCGGGCCACGACCTCCGTCATCCGCACCTCGGTCACCAGCTCGGACCGGGCGCGCAGCGTGAACGTGATCCGCGCGGCGCCGACCGGCCACAGCCGGGCGTCCAGTTCGAGCAGACCTGGCGCCTCGCACCGCACGATCTCGGTGGTGTCCTGGATGACCAGCGGCCACGGCCCCACGCTGTGGTGGATCCGGGTCCCGGGTTTGGGCCAGCCGTCGTCGACGGCGCGGATGTGGGAAGCACCCACCACCCAGCCCGCGTACGACCAGCCGTCCGCGAGCACGTCCCACACCTGGCCGATCGACGCGGCCACGTCAACACATACCTCTGCCACGCCAAGGAGGTACCCCTCAGGTCAGGACGCAATCCGCCGGGTTCGGCGCGCGTCCTGCTTGCGTTGCAGGTGGTCGGCGGTGAGCTCCAGCTCGTACGACCGCAGGGCCTGGTAGCGCGGCGAGATCCGGAGCGCGAACGTGCCGCTGAGCCGCTCGATCGCCGACGTCGCGCGATCGAGCCGCCTGCGGGCGGCGTCCAGGCCACCGGCTCGCAACATGCGCAGGCAGTTCTCGGCCTCGCAGTTGTACGAGCGGAGCATCAGCGCCGACCAGTCCTCCACGAGCCGCCGCCCGGTGGCGTCCGACCCGTTGTAGGTGACCGCGCCGCCGCCCTCGACGGCGGTGCCGGTCTTGATCAGCGTCTTCATCTCGTCGTGGATCAGGTCGAGCTGGGCCTGGTGGTCCACGTTGGGGTCGGCGCGGAAGACGCCGGCCCGCTGGAAGGTCAGTTCTTCCTTCAACGGCTGCAGCTCGGCGCGCGCGCTCTTGATCCGGTGCCGCAACGCCACCAGTTCGGCGCCGGCCCGGTCGACCTCCTCCAGCGCCGCCGTTTGGGCTGTTCGGGCGTCACCGATTCGAGCGAGCAGCTCCTGCAGGCCCTCGACGGCCCGTTCCAGCTCAGCGATCCGGCGGTTCTTGCGCCCCAGCATGCTTACCTCCCCGAACAGCGACGAAAGGCCCATGCCCGTTCCATCGCAAGGAGGTATCCGCCGTTATCTACCGAGCTATGCACTCACTCCATCGAGTGAACCCACAAAGTGGACGAAACCCTCGGGGTCCTCACACGACGCCGACTGCTGCAAGATCACGCTGGTCGCTCCGGCGTCGGCCACCGACTGCACCAAGTCCGTGACGAATGCACGGTCCCGCGAGTCCGTCTCGACGTAGACGACCAACGGGTGCTCGCGCGTCGCACGCGTCGCACGCACGCGGTCGAGGTCGGCCGACGAGTCGAGGATCGTGCCGTCGCCGACCTCGCCGGCGAGGTCCAGGGTCTTGGGGCCGAGCCCGCCCACGTAGATCGGCATCGGCGCGGCGGGCGGCCATTCCAGCGCCACGTCCGTCAGCGAGACGTACTTGCCGCTCACCGTCACCCGCTCGCCGGCCAGCAGCGCCTTCAGGGCGATCGTGTACTCGCGCAGCAGGGTCAGCGGCGACGGCACGCGCGCCCCGGCCTGGCCCATCCAGCCCTGCAGGCCGTGCCCGACGCCGATCATCGCGCGGCCGGGGAACAGCCGGTCCAGCGTCGCGGCCTCCATCGCGGTCAGCGCGACGTTGCGCAGCGGCACCGGCAGCAGCCCGACGCCGACCTTCAACCGCGACGTCCAGGCCAGTGCGGCGGAGGCGCAGGCGATACCGCTCTCCAGGAAGCAGTCCTCCCACAGCCACAGGGAGTCCAAACCGGACTCCTCCGCGGCGAGGACCACGCCCTTCAACTGCTCGGGCGGAAGCTGGGGCCGGTAGACGGCGCCGAGTGTGGTCACCCGTCCACTACTACCGGCCCCCGCGCCGGTTCAGCAACAACCTCGGGTCAGCAACCGCCGCAGTTGTGGTAGGTCACGTCCCAGTGGTTCGACTCGCGGTAGTAGATGTTGCCCGAGCCCGACCGCCACTTGTTGCCACCGATGGAGGTGAAGGTGCGGGTGATGTAGTTGGTGACGCAGCTGGACAGGGAGTAGTCCAGCTTGTAGCCGTTCCAGTGCGAGTACTCGCCCGACGCGTGGCCGGTCTCGGTGCCGCCGGTGACGTTCAGCGCGCAGCCCGACGCCCGCTTGAACGTCTTGGCTCCGGCGATGGTGGTCTGGTTGACCTGGTCGAACGAGGTGCAGTTCGGACGGTTGCGGTCACTGCACCCACCGCTGGACGACCAGGTGATGCCGGCCGCGCGCAGCTGCGCGGTCGCCTGCGAATGCGTGTACTTGGCCGGGGCCGCCGAAGCGACCGACGCGCCCATGACCAGAGCGGCGAACATCGCGATCACAGCTGCGATCGTGCGTACGAACATGCTCTCTCTCCTTATGCCCGAAGCAAGGTGCGCAGAAGCTAGGAAGGAGCGGTAAAGGGACGCCTAAATCGACCTTTGGCCGATCTTTGGCGCCCCAGCGGACAGTCCGGTCACCAACAAGTCGATCGGAGCTACAACGATGCGCATTCGCCACGCCGTCGCGGCGACCGCCCTCTCACTCGGGCTGCTGTCCGGCATCACCGGCATCGCCCACGCCGCACCCGAGGGTCCTGCCGAGCAGGAAGGCGCCATCTCGCAGGTCGAGGCGGCGGCCGGGTACGGCGGCGCGATCACCCGCGCCGAGGTCATGAAGCGCGCCAAGGACTGGTGGGACCGCAAGATCCCGTACAGCCAGAGCGCCTACGCCTACGACATCAACAAGGGCAAGAAGTACCGCACGGACTGCTCCGGCTTCGTCTCCATGGCGTGGAAGCTCACCACGAGCCGCAACACGTCCACTTTGGACGAGGTCGCCACGAAGATCTCGTGGGCGAACCTCAAGCCGGGCGACATGATCCTGCGCAACGGCCACGTGAAGCTGTTCGAGAAGTGGACGAGCTCCGCGAAGACCTCCGCGTGGATCTACGAGGAGGGCAGCACCGCCACCGACATGGACCACGAGACCGTGACGATCTCGTCGCTGAAGAGCGGTGGCTACGCGCCGTGGAAGTACAAGAAGATCAGCTGATCGTCAGGCCCCCGAGCGTTTTCCACTGAACGGGCCACTGGTGCACCTCGCCCGACTCGCGGGTGCCCAGTCGCCTGAACAGTGCGGAAGCCTCCTCCCAGCAGCGGTCCGCGCTCGCGTAGTCCCCCATGCGAGCGTGGACCGCACCGAGGTCCCGCAACGTCCGCGCGCGCCACAGCGGCAACCCGAGGTCGGCCCACGTCGTCATCACCTCGGTCAGCACGATCCGCGCACCGGGGTAGTCACCGGACGCGAGCCGCCACTCCCCCATCGTGCGTCGCATGAGCGCCTCGCCGAACCGGTCGCCGACATCGCGGCAGCCGTTCAGCGCCGTGTGCAGCAGCTCCTCCGCCGGGTCGAACAACCCCTTGCGCAGCAACACTTTCGCCCAGGCCTGCGCGGTGTAGCAGCCGAGCAGCTCGTCACCGGTGCCGGCCACCATCTCGTACGCACGGACGATGTGCTCCTCGGCCAGGTCCAGCTCGCCGCGGGCCCGGTACACCAGCCCCGTCCCGCGGGCCGCCAGTGCTTCGCCCCGGCTACTCTTCGCGTCCCGGTAGACGTTCTCCGCCAGCGCGAGGATCTCCAGAGCCGCCTTGTCGTCGCCGAGTTCTCGTTTGATGGAGCCGATTCCGTAGAGCGCGTGGGCGAGGCCTTCGGGATCCGTCGACTCCAGCAGTTCGCGGGCCCGGTCGAGTGCCTCCAGCGCGCACGGGTACTCGCCGAGATCGCGGCACACCATGCCGATGCCGTTCATCGCGACGGCTTCGCCGCGCTTGTCGCCGAGGTTCACGAACAGCGTCTGCGCGGTGTCGAACCACGACCGCGCCTCGGCCAGGTTGTCGCGCTTGTAGTGCATCTGCCCGAGGCTGCAGCGCAGCACCGCCTCCAGGCGCACGTCTCCCGTGCGCCACACGGCTTCCAGCGCCGCCGTGTGTGTTCGTTCCCAGGCGTCGTACCGGTTTCTGAGCCCGAACCAGGCGAACACCAGCACCTCGGCGAGCTGCGACGCGATCTCCGCGAGGCCGAGCTCCGCCGCGCGTTCGACGAGCCGCGTGAGCAGCGACTCCTCCCGCGCGAACCAGGCGTCCTTGTCCGTGGGGCGCGCGGCCGTCGCGACGATGCCCAGCGAGTCCTGCATGCGCGGCACGGCCAGGAACAGCTGCTCGGTCAGTCCATCCACAGTGGACAGTGCGGCGACGACGGCTCGCCGGACGAGGTCTTCGCGTTCCTGTTGCGGGTCTTCGGCTTCGGCGAGCTCGCGGGCGTGCAGCCGCACCAGCTCATGCATCCGGTACCGCGCACTGCCGATGACGTCGAGCAGCCGCGCGTCGACGAGCTGGTCGAGCACGTCCTCGTCGAGCAGGTGCACCCACAGGAAGCTCGGCACCTCAGGCAGCCCGAGATACCCGAACATCCGGTACGCGCCCCGCACGTCCTCGTCCAGCGCGCGGTACGTGAGCTCCAGGCTCGACCGCACCGCGAGATCGTCCGCGACCAGCTCGTCCAGCCGGCTGCGCTCGTCCGAGAGCCTCCTGACCAGCTTCGACACCGGCCAGTGCGCCCGGCCGGCGAGCCGCGCGCCGGTGATCCGGACCGCGAGCGGCAGGTACCCGCACAGCCGCGCGACCTCCCTGGCCTGATCGGGCTCGGTGGCGACCCGGTCGTCACCGAGGATCCGCTTGAGCAACGTGACGGCCTCGTCGCCGCTCAGCACGTCCAGCGGGATCCGGCGCACCCCCTCCAGCCCGCACAGCCGGCTGCGACTGGTGACCAGCGTCAGGCACCCCGGACTGCCGGGCAGCAACGGCCGGATTTCGGACACGCTCGTGACGCCGTCCAGCACGATCACGACCCGCCGCCCGCTGACCGTCGCCCGCCACAGCGCCGCGCGTTCCTCCGGCGACTCGGGAATCCGCTCGCTGGGCACGTCCATCGCCCGCAGCAACGCGTCCAGCGCGCCGGACGGCGAGTGCAGGTCCACGAACAGCTGCCCGTCCGGATACCGGTCCGCGAGCCGATGCGCCGCGTGCACGGCCAACGCCGACTTGCCGACGCCCGCCGGCCCCTCGATCCACCACACGCCACCGTCGCAGTCGAGCAGCCTGCTCAGCTCCCGATCACGCCCGGTGAAGTCGCCGGCGTCGCGCGGCAGGTAGTTGCGCCGGCTGTCCCGCGCCCCCTCCAGCACGTCGCGGTACAGCTGCTGCAGCTGCTCACCCGGCTCCACCCCCAGCTCGTCGACGAGCACCCGGCGCGTCTCCCGGAACACCCGCATCGCGTCGGCCCGGCGCCCGGCCCTGGCCAGCGCGGTCATGAGCTGCCCCCGCAACCGTTCCGCCAGCGGGTACTCGGCGACGAACGCGCCCAGCCGCTCGACGAGCTCGGCATGCCGCCCCAGCGCGAGCTCGGCGTCGATCCACGCCTCCGCGGCCGCGAGCCGCTGCACGTCGAGCGTCTGCGCGAACACGACCGGAGTCCCGCGCCACAGCTGCAGCGCCCCCTTGAGCAACTCGGCCTTGACCTTGAGGTCCGCCTCGTCGCCGGCCTCCTGCACACGTTTGCGGAAGGCGTGCAGATCAACGCTCTCCGGCTCGGCGTTGAGGACGTACCCCGCGGCCCGGTGCTCGACCGGCAACCCGGCCCGGCGCAGGCTGGAGATGTGCACCTGCAGCGATTTGCGCGCCTGCGGTGGCGGCTCCTCACCCCAAATGAGATCGATGAGTCGTTCGACCGGAACAATCTTCCCGCATTCGACCGCCAAGACAGCTAGGATCTGCGCGGGCTTCGGCGGCACGGACGGCTCGACCGGCCCCAGAATCCTGACCTCCACTGTGCCCCCACCAGTGTTGAACAATCACCAAGTTCTGCACGGCATTGCCAAACTTTGACGCAAGCCGGCGAACGTAGTTCCACTTTCGGGTGAAGGCCACTCGAATGGACGCAGATGTCGCGACAACCAGACCAGGTTCAGGCACGTCCGGCCCACTTTCAGTGGGCATGAATGTGAACTTTTGTTCTCGTTTCACAGACTCGCTTTGAGCCGCGCGAACTCCTCACCGAGCGCCGGCAACTGCCAGTGGGCGTTCAACCCGCTCGGGTTGGGCAACAACCACACCCGCACTCCACCCACCGTGTCCTGCTGCGGCCCGACCTGCGCTTTCTTCCGGTTGAAAGCGGCCCGATACACCGTCACCCCGAGCACCGCGAGAACTTTCGGCGAATACCGCTCAACTTTTTCCGCGAGCTCGGCCCCACCCCGCCGCAATTCGTCAATTGTCAACTCGTCGGCTTTGGCACTCGGCCGCGCCACAACGTTCGTGATGCCGAGCCCAAGCCCCAGCAACTCCTCCTGCTCGGCCGGCACGAACAGCCGAGGCGTGAAACCGGACAAATGCAGTGTGGGCCAGAACCGGTTTCCCGGCCGCGCGAAGTGGTGCCCGGTCGCCTCCGACACGAGGCCGGGGTTGATGCCGCAGAAGAGCACGTCCAGCCCGGGCTTGATCACATCGGGAATCACGTGGCAGAGCCTACGAGGTGGGATCTAACGTGCGTGCCATGACCGGGCCCCCGATCCTCTTCCTCGACGTCGACGGCCCGCTTCTCCCCTTCGGCGACGGCATCGCCCGCACCGAACCCACCCACGACAACCCGCTGCTCGCCCGCCTGGACCCACTGCACGGCCCGTGGCTGGCGGCCCTGCCGTGCGACCTGGCGGCTGAACCGAGGACGTGGCCAAGCGGTTGGTAGTAGCTATCAGCGATTCGATCAAGAGTTGGTGGTACTTGCAGACGGCATCAGAGCCAGGACAGAGGCTGTTGGCGAACTCACGACTCAGGACATCAAGAAGCCGCCGACACCCGCGGCCGAGGCGTCCACATCGTGTACCCGGCCCGCCGAGCATCCTCCGGCGAGTGGAAGAACGCGTCGCCCTTCATCCGCCGGTAGTAAGGCGATTCGGGCGTGTGGAACATCATCGTCCGCGAGTTCGCCTTGATCGCGGGCGGCAGTTCGACCGGCAGCTCCATGAACGACAGCCGGCCCTCGACCGGCGCCTCGGCGGGGCGGGAGCGCATGGTGAGCCAGGTCAGCAGGACGCCCGCGAGGAAGGCGCCCGCGCACAGCAGGAACATCTGGATGAAGAACCCGAGCAACGAACGCTCCTAGCCCGTAGTCGTGAAGTCCTCGTCGACGCGCAGGTCCCCGGCGGCGGCGCGCAGGGCGTCGCTCAGCGCGCCCGCGCGTTCGGGGTCCGGGACGCGGGCCGACGCGTTGAACTGTCCTTTGTGGACGACACCGGTGAAGTCGGTGACGTTCTGGTCGAGCACCACCTCCAGCAGGGAGGCGGCGGCGGCCGGGGTGACCGGCATGCGTTCGCCCGAGTACGGGGTGATCATGTCGGTGATGCGGTGGGACGCGGTCAGCGACCGGATGGCGTCGACCATGTCCTGGCGCTCGGCCGCGGAGCCCGCGGTGCCGGCCAGCACGATCTCGTTGGATCGCACGGCCAGCACCAGGTGGCCGGGGGATATCTCGTCCTCCGGCCGGACTGCGACACCCACCGAGGCGAGCACCATCGGCACTACTAGGGCGCCGAAGAAGACGCGCTGCGGCAACTGCACGCGCCTGACCTATCCCATTCGGGCGCTCTCATGCCACCGCCTGGACCGGAACGCCCAGGACAACACGCCCGAATTCACTCGTTCGTGGAGACCACCACGGGTTCGCCGGACGCCACCAGGCGCCAGTCCGAGCGCGTGAACGAGGCCGGGTCGATGACGCCCGCGGCCTTGACCCAGTCGATCAGGAGCTGGCGGATCTCCTGCTGCTGGTTGTGCAGCACCGGCGCGGACGCGATGTGCGGGAAGTCGCCGCCGCCGGCCTGCCGGTAGTTGTTCACGGCCACCGCGAACTCCTGCGAGGCGCCGACGAGAACCCCGTCGTAGCGAAGGTCGACGATCCGCGACCCGACCGGCCGGGCGATGTCGATGTCGTACGTCAGGCGCGCTTCGAGGCCGTACGCGATGTCGAAGTTGTAGTCCGGCACGTCCGCCGACAGCTCGGCGGGCGTGAACGGGCCGGCGGGCGACACCTGCGGGAAGTAACGCGCGGACTCCTCCAGGAAGTCCCGCAGCTCCGCGCCGGTCAGCCGCACGCCCACCAGCGTGTTGTCGAAGATGTAGAGACCGGCGACGTCCCGCACGGACACCTCACCCGCCGGAATCGCCGCCGCGCGGTTGAACGGCGCGCACAGCGACAGCACCGGCAGGGACGTGGATTTCGCCAGTTCCAGCGCCTGCACGTGGTTGATCAGCCCCAGCGCCGGCGTGTCCTCGAACCGCGACCGGGCCGCGGACATCGCCCCCAGGCAGGTGCCGATCCGCGCGTTGACGTACGTGACGACCTTCTCGTGGTCGTGTCGCAGCAGCCGCACGATCCGCGGGTCCTCGGGAACGGTGGCCGAGGACAGGACCGAGGACCGCGACGCGACCAGCCGCCAGCGTTTGTCGTACTGCAGGTCGAACTCCATCACCGACAACCGCTTGCCCGAGTACAGCGGCTCGGTCAGCAGGACCGGCCGGCCGGTGACCTTGTTCGTCACCAGCCGCTGCGCGATCTCCACGTGCGCGTGCCCGACCAGGATCGCGTCGATGCCCGGCACGGTCTCGGCGACCAGTTCCGCGCAGTTCTCCGGAAACGGCACCTGATCACCCAGCGACGACGACAGGTCCGCACCCGAGTGCGCCACCACGATCACCAGATCGGACTTCGACCGCACCTC
The DNA here is from genome assembly GCA_963771775.1 of uncultured Actinomycetota bacterium. GTDB lineage: Bacteria > Actinomycetota > Actinomycetes > Mycobacteriales > Pseudonocardiaceae > Lentzea. The sequence continues at coordinate 1,548,154 of CAVYUS010000007.1, read as the reverse complement.
CGGTACCCAGTGCAGCGCCTGCTCCACGAGGCCGGGGAACGTCAGCACCCCGTCGACGTGTGCACGGTCCCAGACCGCGATGCCGGGGTTCGTCAGCCCGAGGATCCCCACCCGCAGCGGCTGCCCGCCCGTGCGCCACACGGTCTTGACGATGTACGGCGGAAACGCGGGCAGACCGGTACCGACGTCCAGGGCGTTCGCGGCGAGCAACGGGAAGTCCAGCTGCCGCTCGAACGTCCGCAGCACGTCCAGCCCGTAGTTGAACTCGTGGTTGCCCAGCGCCGCGGCCGTGTAGCCGATGGCGTTCATCGCCGCCGCCATCGGGTGCACGTGCGCCCGCGTGATCGGCTCGACCTTCGCGTAGTAGTAGGCGAGCGGTGTGCCCTGGATCGTGTCGCCGGCGTCGAGCAGCAACGTCCGCTGCCGGCCCACGGCGGCACGGACCCCGCTCACCAAGGTCGAGATCTTCGCTAGCCCCACGTCGTTGTGCGCGAAGTCGTCGAACTCGCGATTGAGGTAGTAGTCCCAGTTGAAGAGGTTTCCGTGCAGGTCCGTCGTGCCCATCACCGTCAGTGTGAACGTGCGCAGGACGCTCACCTCCGGCGGTCGTCGGGTCCCAAAACGAACATAGCCGCTCACACTTGACGTAACCGCCAATCGTCCAAACGGTGGACGCCGCACACAGCTGGTACACAGGATCACCAGCGAACATGGGAGCCATGCGCACGATGAAAGCCGAACTCCGCAGGCCTGACGGGCAACCGGTGCGGGTGCTCGTGGTGGACGACGAGTCCACTCTGGCCGAGCTGATGACGATGGCGCTGCGCATGGAGAAGTGGGAGGTCCGCACCGCGCTCGACGGGAGCACGGCGGTCCGGACGGCCCGCGAGTTCCGGCCGGACGCGGTGGTGCTGGACGTGATGCTGCCCGACTTCGACGGGTACGAGGTGCTGCGCCGCATGCGCGCGGAGCAGCCGAACCTGCCAGTGCTGTTCCTGACTGCTCGTGACGCCGTGGAGGACCGCATCGCCGGTCTCACCGCGGGTGGCGACGACTACGTGACGAAGCCGTTCTCTCTCGAAGAGGTCGTGCTGCGCCTGCGTGCACTCATGCGGCGCACCGGTGTCACGGAGGAGGACGCGGGCGCACGGCTCGTCGTCGGCGACCTCACACTCAACGAGGACACGCGTGAGGTGACGCGCGCCGGTGAGCAGATCTCGTTGACCGCGACGGAGTTCGACCTGCTGCGGTATCTGATGAGCAACCCGCGGCGCGTGCTGAGCAAGGCCCAGATCCTCGACCGCGTCTGGAGCTACGACTTCGGCGGCCAGGCGAACATCGTCGAGCTCTACATCTCCTACCTGCGCAAGAAGATCGACGCGGGACGCACACCGATGATCCACACGATGCGAGGCGCGGGCTATGTCCTCAAGCCTGCAGCCTGAAATCCTGCGCCCGAAAACACTGCGCGCCAAGCTGATCGTCGGCCAGATCGCGGTGTTGCTGGCGCTGTCCGTGCTCACCGGCGTGGTCGCGGTGCTGGCGCTGCACGGGTTCCTGACCCACAACCTCGACCGCCAGATCTCGGACATGAGGCAGCCGCCGGTCGGTCAGCGAGCGCGGGGCATCAACGCGTTCGTCACCGCCGGCGGGCAGGTCCAGGGCACGATCGAGCTGCCGTTGAAGGACATGCGCAAACTGAACGCCCAGGAGCTGGAGACGCTGACCGGGCTCGGACCCGGCGACCACTCCGTGGACATGGGCGAGGAGGGCCACTTCCGGGTCAACGTCGATCCACGCGGGGGCCCGGATCAAGGGCCTGCCGTCCGGTCCGGTGGACGATGTCGTCTCGCAGATGATCTGGCTGATGGTCGCCCTCACCGCGGCGGGCGTGGCCGCGGCGGCCCTGGTCAGCCAGCGGATCGTCAAACGCTCGCTCGTCCCACTCGACCGGGTCGCCGACACCGCCGCCCGCGTCTCCGAACTTCAGTTGCACGAAGGCGATGTCGCGCTCGCGGACCGGGTGCCGGACACGGACCCGGACACCGAGATCGGCAAGGTCGGCATCGCGCTCAACCGCATGCTCGACCACGTCGGCGACGCGCTGAAAGCCAGGCACGACAGCGAAACCCGGGTCCGTCAGTTCGTCGCGGACGCCTCCCACGAGCTGCGCACGCCGCTCTCCGCCATCCGCGGGTACGCCGAACTGACCCGCCGCTCGGGGGAAGAGGTCTCACCGCAGATCGCGCACGCGATGAGCCGCGTCGAGTCCGAGGCCGTCCGGATGACGTCACTGGTCGAGGACATGCTGCTGCTGGCCAGGCTCGACGACGGCCGGCCGCTGGAACGCACCGAGGTGGACCTCTCCCGGCTCGTCCTGGACGTCGTCGGCGACGCGCGGATCTCCGCGCCGGAGCACCGCTGGAAGATCGCACTGCCCGAGGACCCGGTGACGATCACGGGAGACGTGCAGCGGCTGCACCAGGTGGTGGGCAACCTGCTCTCCAACGCCCGCACGCACACCCCGCCCGGCACCACGGTCACGACCGGCCTCACCATCCACAGTGGACGAGTCGCCCTCACCGTCACCGACGACGGGCCGGGGATCCCGGAAGGGCTGGAGGTCTTCGAACGGTTCGCCCGCGGCGACAGCTCGCGGTCACGCGCCGCCGGCAGCACGGGGCTGGGGCTGTCCATCGTGGCCGCCGTCGTCGGCGCGCATGATGGCGAGGTGACCGTGCAGAGCGTCCCAGGCAAGACCACGTTCACCGTCTCGCTGCGCGCCGGTTGAGGTCAGCAGCAGGGGCAGCAGGTCCGCACCACGTCGCCACAACCACGGAATGCCCTTCAGCAGCAACCACGCGACGTGGTGCCACACGGTCAGTTCGCGGCCGCCCGAACACTCCAGGCTGACCTCGCCGACGCGGTGCCCGACCGCCCGCAGCTCGGCGGCGATGGCCTGGGCCAGCATCCGGTGACCGCGCTCGGACGGGTGCAGCCGGTCGACCGCCCACGTCTCCAGCTCGTACGCGCCGGGCATGGTGTGCAGGTCGACGCACCTGATCCCGTGCCGCGCCACCACGGCGTCGATCACGCGGTTGAACCCCTCGATGCGCTCCTTGAGCACCCGCCGCAACCGGCCGGGCAGCTTGAACACCCGCCCCTGGTCGTGGAACCGCACGGTGACAACGGATGCACCGGCAGCCCTCAGCGAACGGCAGATGTGGTCGAGGTCCTCGTGCATTCTCCGCATGGAGAAGTCGGACCGCAGCGTGTCGTTGACGCCGGCGATGACGACCGCGGCCGTCGGCCGCGCCGAGAGCGCCGCGGGCAGCTGGGCGCGGCGCACGTCCGCCAGGCGCGCGCCGGAGACGGCGTAGTTGCGATAGCCGTTGTCCCCGAACGCGGACGAGAGGATGGGGCCGAAGCCGCGCCAGCCGCCGGGAACGAGGTCGCCGATACCGACCGCTGTCGAGTCACCGAGTAGCACCAGCACGCAGCTCAGGATCAGCTGGTCCGGTGAGCCGGGAATGACGGTGCGGGAACGGTTCAGCGAAATGCTGGGTAAAGCGGGAGTTCGAGCACCTCGGCGCCGTAGCGGTCGACCAGCGCGCCGACCACCACGTCGGCGTGTGACGCCACCGTCTTCTCACCCAGGATCAGCGCGTCGGACCGCAGCCGCACCCACCGGCCGGCCAGCACGACGCTGCGCGGCGGCGCGTTGTCGACGCTCGGCATCGGCTTGGACAGGGCGCGCCAGGTCGCGAGCCACACCCACAGCAGCTGGGCTTCCAGCAGCCGCGGCAAGAGGATCGCGTCGTCGTCCATCTCCGGCCACACCGACCCGACCTCGGCCCGCCACGCGGCGACCATGGCCTCGGACATCCCCGGCGGCAGGCCCCACCCGCACCAGCAGGACGGGAACGGCACGCGCAGCGCGGCGGCGTCGAACACGATGTCGCGGACGCAGCCGCCCTCGAAGTCGACGAACCGGACCCCGCGCGAGGTGACCAGGTGGTTGTCCGGACAGGACGTGGACGGGCTGAACGCGCGGCGGCGCGAGTTGCTGAACGCCCGCGCGGCGTCGACGGCGAACTCGGTGGCGTGCGGGGAGGTCTCGACGCCCAGCGTGGCCTCGAGCAGCGCCGGTAACCCGGTGATGGCGGCGTGGACGTCGACCGCGATCGGGTCCTGGCAGCACTGCGCACCGGCCCGGCGCATCAACGCGTCGAAGTCCGCGTCACGGCCCGCCGTCGTGGCGTGCAGGCGTCCCATGGCGTGCGCCCACGACAGCAGCCCTCGTTCCGCAGTGCGCGCGTCCTTGGCGTGCAGCTTCTCGGACAACCGCGGCGCGCGGCCGAGGTCTTCCAGCACGACCAGACGCGCCGCCGCGTCGTGTGCGAACAGCTCTGGCGTAGCGCGCTCTTCAGCGGGAAGGGCGGTGAGGAGCTGGTGGCTGACGGCCTCGTGCGCCCACGGGTCGCGGTCGCCGGAAGCGGCCGGATAGCGCTTCACGACCAGCGTGCGGGGCATGGAGAACGGCGTGGCGGCCACTCTCACCCGGATGACGACGGAACGACCGGTACCCCCGAGAGTCTCGGGGTCCGCGAGGCGCACCGTTGCGCCCAATCGCCTGGTCAGTACCCGCTCGGCCGCGTCGACAGCTTCGGCGATCTCCGGAGAGGTCGTGTCGGGAGGGCCCGCGGTGATCTCCACGCTCATCCCCTCCGACCCTACTCCCCGGTTCGTGGGCCTGAACCGACGCTAATCCGGCCAGGCCGCGACTACCACCACTCGTTGGTAACGGCTCGCACCGTTTCCGAAACTTTCGTAGATCACCCCTTGGACAGTGGACGTGTGGAAACACCATCCGTTGCCCTGCGCCTGCGGATCAACAGCACGAACGCGGCCGCGGCGACAATACCGATCAAGTTGATGCCCAACTGGGCAACCGCGGGCCCCACTCTCTCCCACACTCCGAGAACCGCCGCCAGCGCAGCGTATCCCGCGGCGGGCACCGTGGTGACCGAGATGAACACACCGACCAGTGCGGCCGACTTCGCCGACGTCATCGAGAGCATGCCCGCCGCGCCCGCCAGCAGTGCCACGATCAGCGAGAAGATCCCGAACTGGTAGACGAAGTCGACCTGATGCGTGCCGTTGCGCAGCGTGTCCTTGTCGAACAGCCCGCCGAGCTCGCCGAACCACGTCAGCACCGCCGTGATCACCATGGCCAGCGGGAACCCGACGCCGAGCGCGATGGCGGCCCGTTTGACCAGGTCCCACCGTTTCGCGACGAGCCCGACGGCGATGGCGGCCAGCGGCCCGAACTCGGGACCCACCACCATCGCGCCGACGATCGTCACCGGAGAGTTCGTCGCGACGCCCACCGCGGCCAGCAGGCACGCGATGGTGAGGAACGCCTGGAACGTGACGCTGGGCCGGGACTCCTCGCCGGACTTGGCGATCAGCTCCTCCCACACGATCACGTCCGAGCCCTCGCCGGGAGCGAGCTCCTCGGCACGGTCGGCCGCGTCCGACAGCGACGTGTCGATCGATTCGATCGTGACGCCGCCGGTGTGGTCGATGTGGAGGTCGCAGAGCCCGGCGACGATCTCGTCGACGGCTTCGCGCGCGACGTCCGCGGTGATCAGGTCGCCCTCGGGGTCGATCGCCGCGCCACGCAGGACCACCAGGTGGGTGGCGCCCGCGTGGTCGCGGAGGATCTCGAGTGCGGCCTCGGTCTGGTCTGCCGGGCAGACCACCCTCAGCCGCAGCATCAGGCCTTCGGCTCCGGCTTGTCCTGGACCTTCTCCTGCGCCTTTTCCTGGGGCTTGGCGTCGACGCCCGCTTCCCGGCGCTGCTGCACGGTGATCGGCGCCGGAGCCGCGGTCAGCGGGTCGTAGCCGCCGCCGCTCTTCGGGAACGCGATGACCTCGCGGATCGAGTCGGCACCCGCGAGCAGCATGCAGAGGCGGTCCCAGCCGAGCGCGATGCCGCCGTGGGGCGGCGCGCCGAACTTGAACGCGTCGAGCAGGAAGCCGAACTTCTCCTGCGCTTCCTCGGCACCGATGCCCATGACACCGAACGCGCGCTGCTGCACGTCCGCGCGGTGGATACGAATCGAGCCACCGCCGAGCTCGTTGCCGTTGAGGATCACGTCGTAGGCGTACGCGAGCGCGTTGCCGGGGTCGGTCTCGAAGTTGTCGATCCAGTCCGGCGTCGGCGAGGTGAACGCGTGGTGCAGCGCGGTCCACTTGCCACCACCGACCGCGACGTCGCCGGCCTCGAGCTTGTCGACGGCCTCGAACATCGGGAAGTCGACGACCCACGCGAACGCCCAGGCGTTCTCGTCGATCAGGCCGACGCGGTGCGCGATCTCGACGCGGGCCGCACCGAGCAGCGCACGCGCGTCCCTCGGGTCGCCCGCCGCGAAGAAGATGCAGTCGCCGGCGCTGGCGCCGACGGCCTTGGCCAGGCCGTCGCGCTCGGTGTCGGTGAGGTTCTTGGCGACCGGGCCGCCGAGCGTGCCGTCCTCGCCGACCAGCACGTACGCGAGGCCCTTGTGGCCGCGCTGCTTGGCGAACTCCTGCCAGCCGTCGAGCGTGCGACGGGGCTGCGACGCGCCGCCCGGCATGACCACGGCACCGACGTACGGCGCCTGGAACACGCGGAACGTCGTGTCCTTGAAGTACTCGGTCAGCTCGGTGAGCTCGACGTCGAAGCGCAGGTCCGGCTTGTCCGAGCCGTACTTCGCCTGTGCCTCGGCGTAGGAGATCCGGCGGAACGGCAGCGGCAGCTCGACGTCCTTGGTCTCCTTCCAGATGGCGGCGAGGAGCTTCTCGGTGAGCGCGATGACGTCGTCCTGCTCGACGAAGCTCATCTCGATGTCGAGCTGGGTGAACTCCGGCTGGCGGTCCGCGCGGAAGTCCTCGTCCCGGTAGCAGCGCGCGATCTGGTAGTAGCGCTCCAGGCCACCGACCATGAGCAGCTGCTTGAACAGCTGCGGCGACTGCGGCAGCGCGTACCAGGAGCCCGGACGCAGTCGCGCCGGCACCAGGAAGTCGCGCGCGCCCTCGGGGGTGGAGCGGGTCAGCGTCGGCGTCTCGATCTCGACGAACTTCTCGCCGTGCAGCACGTCGCGGGCGATCCGGCTGACCTCGCTGCGCAGCCGGAGAGCCTTGGCCGGGCCGCTGCGGCGCAGGTCGAGGTAGCGGTGCTTGAGGCGGGCCTCTTCGCCCGGCTCGACGTCGCTCTCGACCTGGAACGGCAGCGGCGCGGCCTCGTTGAGGACCTCGAGGTCGCTCACGTAGACCTCGATGGCGCCGGTGGCGAGCTCGGGGTTCTCGCTGCCGTCGGGACGCTTGCTCACGTCGCCGGTCACCTTGATGACGTACTCGCTGCGCAGCCGGTGCGCGCGCTCGGCCATCTCGCCCTCGCGGAACACGACCTGGGCGACACCCGAGGCGTCGCGGAGGTCGATGAAGATGACACCGCCGTGATCACGCCGGCGAGCGACCCACCCGGTGAGGGTGACGGACTGCCCGGCGTGCTCGGCCCGGAGTGACCCGGCCTCGTGCGTGCGCAACACGGTGGTGGCTCCTTGTAGACGAAGTCAGCTTTGGCGTCAAGGCTAGCCGGAGGCACCGACAGATTTTCACGCAGGGCTTTTCCTGCGGAAATGATCTCGGTTCACTAGCGTCCCCGGCATGCGGATCGTGGTGGCACTGCTCGGCATGCTGGTGATGTTCGTGGTCGCCGTCGGCGTGCTGTTCTTCGGCATTCTCGGGTTCACACCGACGCGTGCCTGCAGTGGCGTGTGCTTCGCACCGTTCATGATGTCGACGGTCGGCACCATCGTCATCGGGCTGTCCGCCACCTTCGCGACGTGGTTCCGCGCGCTGCGAGAGCCGCGGGCCTACTGCCCGTGGATCGGGGCCGCGCTCATCGCCGGCCTCTACGTCGTGGCGCTCTCAGTCGCGGAACAGGTCCTCTAGTTTGGGCTTGGCGGTCTGCCAGGCGTCGTGCCAGCCCCGGTCGACCTGTTCGGCGTTGTCGCCGTCGTCTGCCAGCCGTTCGATCATGTCCAGCAGAGCGGCCCGGGGCTCCGCGTCGAGGATGGGCAGGATCTCGACAAGGAACGGCAGCACCGCCGTCGCCGCCGGGCACACGAACCCGCCCTCCTCGTAGATGGTCCTGTCCAGGTCCACCACGGCTTGTGCGACCACCTCAGGGTCGTCAGACAGCAACGCGCGCACGTTGCCCGGCGTGTCCAGTGCCTGGCCGTACGCGTGGTCGATGCCGTGCCACGCGACGTCGTTCAGACCCTCCAACATGGACCCGAGAATAGAGAGAAAAGGCCGCGACGCAGGTCGCGGCCTTTCCCGTGGTTCAGCTAGCTCACGCGGTAGGCGCGAGGTACAGCAGGCGGTTCGGCGAACCGGAACCGGGGCTCGTCACCTTCGACGGCGTCGACTGCGCGATCAGGTACGAGGCGACCTGAGCCGGCGTGGCCGCGCGGTTCGTCGAGAGGTAGCGCGCCGCGGCGCCCGCGACGTGCGGGGTGGCCATCGAGGTGCCCGAGATGGTGCTCGTGGCGGTGTCGGAGGTGATCCAGGCCGACGTGATGTCGCGGCCGGGGGCGAAGATGTCCAGCACCGCACCGAAGTTCGAGAACGACGAGCGGGCGTCCGTGCGGTCGGTGGAGCCGACCGTGATCGCCTCGGTCACGCGGGCCGGCGAGAAGCCGGACGCGTTGGCGTTGGAGTTGCCGGCCGCGACCGCGAAGGTCACGCCCTTGGCGACGGCGTTGCGCACGGCGGTGTCGAGGGTGGCGTTGGCGCCGCCGCCGAGCGACAGGTTCGCGACGGCCGGCTTGACCGCGTTGGCGGCCACCCAGTCGATGCCCGCCGCGACGCCCGCGAGGGTGCCGGAGCCGTTGTTGTCGAGCACGCGGACGGCGACGATCTTCGCGGCCTTCGCGACGCCGTACTGCGAGCCCGCGATCGTGCCGGCGACGTGCGTGCCGTGGCCGTTGCCGTCCTGGGCGACGGCGTCGTTGTCCACGAAGTCACGGCCGTTGGAGGCGCGGCCGCCGAACGTGGAGTGGCTGATGCGCACACCGGTGTCGACGACGTACGCGGTGACGCCCGAACCCGCCGAGGTGTAGCTGTACTTCTGGTCCAGCGGCAGGTTCTTCTGGTCGATGCGGTCGAGACCCCACGACGGCGGGTTGGTCTGCGTCGCCTGGGTGTGCACGACCTGGTCGGCCTCGACGAACTCGACCGACTGGTCGGCCGCCAGGCGCTTGGCCTGCTTCTCGGTCAGCTTCACGTTGAAACCGCCGAAGCTGGCGTAGTTCCGCTCGACCTTCGCGCCGAAGCGCGAAGCCAGGGTGTCGGCGGAGGCCTTGCCCTGCTTCAGCTTCACGATGAAGCTGCCGGTGATCTTCTCAGGGGAACCGAGCGACAGGACCTCACCCTCGGCCGCGGACGCCGAAGGGACCATCAGGATCGACATGGCGAGAGTCGCCGCGCCGGCACCGGCGAGGAACCGGATCTTTCGCGTCATGTGCATTCCGTTCTTTGCAGGGGAACGAACACTTTCGACGTTATGGATCGATCCGGTTCCTGCCAAGGGTGTCCTAAAGGTTAGGACGAGCCTGATTGTCAAACAATTCACGCATTCACAGTGCCGGCGGCCAGTAAAGAATACGAGTGACGGGTGGCGTGCCCGGAGTTCCCGTGGTAACCAATGCGCGCTCCACCTGCGCGGGCGTGGCGGCCCGGTTGAACTGCAGGTATCGGGCCGCGACACCGGCCGCATGCGGTGCGGCCATCGAGGTACCGCTCAATGTCGCAGTCGCTGTGTCATTAGTGTGCCAAGCGGACGGAATGCTGACACCCGGCGCCCAGATGTCCACCAGCGGGCCGTAGTTCGACGACGACGCTTTCATGTCGGTCGAGGTCAGCGCACCGACGCAGATCGCCTGTGAGACGCGCTGCGGCGAGGAGTTCCCGGGATCGGTGTTGCTGCCGCCGGCCGCGACCGTGTACGAGACACCGGAGGCGATCGACCGCCGCACCGCGTCGTCCAGTGCCGCGGAAGCGCCGCCGCCCAGCGACATGTTCGCCACCGCGGGCTTCACGGCGTTGCGCGTCACCCAGTCCACGCCCGCGATGACACCGGAGATCGTGCCGCTGCCGGAACCGTTCAGGACCCGCACGCCCCACACGGTCGCCTGCTTGGCCGCGCCGTACTTCGTGCCCGCGGCGATGCCGGCGACGTGCGTGCCGTGCCCGTTGTCGTCCTGGGCGACCGCGTCGTTGTCGACGGTGTCCCAGCCGTTGCGCGCACGGCCGCCGAAGTCGGTGTGCGTCACCCGGAGCCCGGTGTCGATCACGTAGATGTTCACGCCGCGACCGGTGCTGGTGTAGGAGTACTTCTGGTCCAGCGGCAACGCGCGCTGGTCGATGCGGTCCAGCCCCCACGGCGGGTTGAGCTGCGTGCTGTTCGCGTGCACGACCCCGTCACGCTCCACATGGGACACGTTCGGGTCGGCCTTGAGCGAACGAAGCTGCGCGGCGGTCAGCCGAGCGCTGAAACCGTTGAAAACACTGGTGTATCGATGCTCCACCGGCCCGCTGAACGCGGACACAGTTCCCTCGCGGAGCACGACGATGTACGACGATGTGGCCGCGGACGCCGGGGCGACCACGACCGCTGCCGCCAGGGCGGCGACTGTCAGCAGGGCTCTCACGTGCGGACTTCCTTTCGAGCGCAGGGTTTGCAGGGAAAAACGGCCCCGGCTCACAGGAGCCGGGGCCGCACAGCGGGGTCGATCAGCCGGTCGTCGGCCAGTACAGGAGCCTGGTCGTCGTGTTCGCGCCCGGGTTGGTCACCTTGCCGTTGGTGGCGTTGGAGGTGATCGCGGTCGCGACCTGCGCGGGCGTCACATTGCGGTTGCCCTGCAGGTAACGGGCCACGACACCGGCGACGTGCGGCGCCGCCATCGAGGTGCCCGAGATGGTGTTCGTGGCCGTGTCACTGGTGTTCCACGCGGACGTGATGCCGCCGCCGGGTGCGAAGACGTCGACAACGGGGCCGTAGTTGGAGAACGACGACCGCGCGTCGGTGCGGTCGCTCGACCCCACCGTCAGCGCCGCGGCAACGCGAGCCGGCGAGGTGCTGGCAGCGTTGGTGTTCGAGTTGCCCGCGGCGACCGCGAACGTCACGCCGCGCGTGATCGCGCCCTGCACGGCGTTGTCGAGCGAGGTGTTGGCACCGCCGCCGAGCGACATGTTGGCGACAGCGGGCTTGACGTGGTTGGTCGCCACCCAGTTGACGCCCGCCACGACGCCGGCGATGGTGCCGGAGCCCTGGTTGTTGAGCACACGGACGGCGTGGATGGTCGCGGCCTTCGCCACACCGTACGACGTGCCCGCGATGGTGCCGGCGACGTGCGTGCCGTGGCCGTTGCCGTCCTGCGCGACGGCGTCGTTGTCGACGAAGTCACGGCCGTTGCGCGCCCTGCCGCCGAAGTCGCGGTGCGAGATGCGGACACCGGTGTCGATGACGTAGGCGTTCACGCCGGAACCGGTGGTGTTGTAGGTGTAGCGCTGGTCCAGCGGCAGGTTGCGCTGGTCGATGCGGTCGATGCCCCAGGAGGGCGGGTTGACCTGGGTCGCCTGGATGCTGACGGGCTGGTCGCGTTCCACGTACTCGACCGAGGTGTCGGCGGCGAGTCTGCGTGCCTGGGCGTCGGTCATCTTGATCGAGAAGCCCTTGAACACCGTGTCGTACACGAACCCGACCTGGCCGCCGAAGCGCGAACCGAGGGTCTGCGCGCTCGCCGTGACGCGGTCGTCCTTGAGCTTCACGATGAAGCTGCCGGCGATGTTCTCGCCGGGAGACGTGCGGATCTCACCGACGGCGGCGGTTGCGGGAGAGGCGAACGCGGCCACCATGATCGCCGATCCCACCAGTGTTGCTGTCTTGCGCATTGCGTCGTCCTGTTCGTCGCAGGGGTGATCAGGAACCCAATCGAGACTATTGGCGGCGTAATAGACCCGAGATCTGAACTTGCCGAGTTTCCAACGGCCGCAAAACCGCCGATCGGCTGTACCGCGTTCCCTTTTCTGCCGATAGCCTCTCGACCTTGACCCCGGGAAACGGAGGGGTGATGCTGACGATTTACCCACCGCGCGAGGAGCTCGCCGACCTCTTGGTGACGGGTCCGTTCGCGGACGCGTTGCGAGTGGCGATCCAGGTGCGCGGTCTCAGTCTGGAACGGCTGCAGCACCGCCTGCGGGTGCGTGGCGCGCCCATCAGCGTGACCGCGCTGAGCTACTGGCAGTCCGGGCGGCGCCGGCCGGAGCGGGCCGAGTCGCTGAAAGCGCTCGCCCAGCTGGAGGACGTGCTCGGACTACCCGAGACAGCGCTCTCCCGGCTGCTGGGCCCACCTCGCCCGCGGGGCCGTTCGCGCAGGCGGGAGCAGCCGGCACGGGCGGCGTGGGACGGTTCCGGACTGCTGCTGACCGCCCAGCACGACCGCGTGGAAGTCGCGCCGTGCGGTGGGGTGCGGGGTGTCCGATCGCGACAGGTCATGCAGGCCACCGCGGCCGGTGTGGACCGCTGGATCCTGTGCCAGGAAACGGGTTCGACGCAGCCCGCGCTGACCGCGATCCGGGCCTGCCGGGTCGGCCGGATCGCCCGGGAACGCACGAGCGGCGTGCTCGTCGCGGAGTTGATGTTCGACGAACCGATCACTCCCGGCGACTCGATCGCGATCGAGTACGAATTGATCTATCCACATCCGACGGTCGAGCACACGCATTTCCGGCGCTTCGCCGAACGGGTGCACGACTATGTGCTGGAGATCAAATTCCCGGCCGGTGCCCCGCCCGCTTCCTGCGAGCAATTCGCGTCGGGCCCGGCAGGAACGGAAATGTTCGGCGGCGCACGACCGGCCCCGGTGGACACCTGGGGCTACGCGCACGCCGCCGCACTCGACTTCGGGCCGGGCCTCTACGGCATGCGCTGGACCGCGCCGGCGAACGCCGCCGGGTCGTCCACCCAGGGGAAGTGACCGGCACCGGGCTGCACGACGAGCTCGGTGCCCGCGATGATGTTCGCGTAGTCCCGCGCGCGCTTCGGCGGCAGTGCCACGTCGTACTCACCGGCGATCAGAAGTGTTGGCACGTCGAGGGTTTTGAGTGCCGCGCAGGTCGCGGCCGGGTCCAGGGAGCCCTCCGCGTAGTACTCCTTGGCGGCCTCGCCGTTGCGCGGGTGGTCGTCGAGTGCCCGTGCGGCGTCGTCCCAGCGCCCGTGCCAGAACGGGCTGATCTTCGCGAACGCCTCGGGTGTCACGTTGCCCGCCCAGATCTCTTCGAACCCCTGAATGGCCTCGGCGTACCAGGGCTCGCCGTCGCGGCGCAGGGCGACCTCACGGCGATCCTCGTCGGTGACGTCGATGCCGACCGGGCGCGGACTCGGTGCGACGAGCACGATCTCCTTGACGTGCTGCGGGAATCGGGCGGCGTAGTGGAGCACGAGGGTGGCACCGGCCGAGTGACCGAGCAGCCGGAGCCGGTCGAGGCCGAGGTGCTGCCGGAAGGCCTCCACGTCGTCGACCTGGCGGTCGGCCCGGTAGGTCTGGATCGGTGCTTCCCCAGACTCACCCGTGCCGCGCAGGTCGAGCCGGAGCACGTTCTCCAGCGGCAGGCCGCCCAGATAGGACGAAGCCTGCATCGGCCCGCCCGGCAGGCAGATCAGCGGATCTGTGCCTGATTCTGGACCGGACGGGCCGTGGTAGGCGAGGCTGACGCCGTCGAAGGTCTTGAAGGTCCCCATGCCCCGCAGTGTGTCAGTACGACCTGGGCAGTTTCAGGCTGTTCTGCGCGACGAAGTTGAGGACCATCTCCCGCGAGACGGGCGCGATGCGGGAGAGCCGGGACATGCCGAGCATCGACGCCAGCCCGAACTCGGAGGCCAGGCCGTTGCCACCGTGGGTCTGGATCGCCTGGTCGACGGCGGCGGCGATGGCCTCACCGGCCGCGTACTTGGCCATGTTCGCGGCCTCGCCCGCCTCCTTGTCACGGCCCGCGTCGTAGAGCGCGGCCGCCTTCTGCGTCATCAGCCGGGCCAGCTCGATCTCGATGTGGATCTTCGCCAGCGGGTGCGAGAGGCCCTGGTGCGACCCGATCGGGCTGTCCCACACCTGACGCTGCTTGGCGTAGGCGACGGCCTTGCCGATGGCGAGGCGGGCCGAGCCGGTGGCCATGCTCGCGCCCATGATCCGTTCGGGGTTGAGGCCCGCGAAGACCTGCAGCAGCCCCTGGTCCGGCGAACCCACCACGGCGTCGCCCGGCAGCCTCACGTCGTCGAAGAACAGCGTGAACTGCTTCTCCGGCGCCACCAGGTCCATCTCGATCTGGTGCCAGGTGAAGCCTTCGGCGTTCGTGGGCACGACCACGAGCACCGGCCCGGTCTTCTGGATCGCGACGACGAGCACGGCGTCGACCTCGTCGATGCCGGAGATGAACGTCTTGCTGCCCTTGAGGATCCAGTCGTCACCGTCGCGGCGCACGTGCGTCTTCAGCTGGTGCGAGTTCGATCCGGCGTCCGGCTCGGTGATCGCGAACGCCATCTTCAGCGTGCCGTCGGCGAAACCGGGCAGCCACTTGGACTTCTGCTCGCTCGTGCCGAACCGGGCGATCACCGTGGCGCAGATCGCCGGTGAGACCACCATGAGCAGCAACGGACACCCGGCCGCAGCCAGCTCCTCGCACACCGCCGCGAGGTCACCGATGCCGCCGCCACCGCCGCCGTACTCCTCGGGGACGGCCACGCCGAGGTAGCCGAGCTTGCCGGCCTCCTCCCACAGTTCGGTGGTCTTCTCCCCCGCCCTGGACTTGGCGACGAAGTAGTCGTGACCGTACCGGGCACCGAACTCGGAGACGGCCCTGCGCAGCGCGATCCGCTCTTCGGACTCGACGAAGCTCACTGTTCGTCTCCATTCGTTTCGGCTACTACAGCCAGGACATCGCCGGCGTTGACCTGCTGGGCCTGCTCGACGAGGAGTTCGGTGACGGTGCCGGCGTTGTTCGCGAGCACGCGGTGTTCCATCTTCATGGCTTCCAGCACCAGGAGTTCGGCGCCGGCTTCGACCTGATCGCCCTGCTGGACACTGACCCGGACGACCGTGCCGGGCATCGGGGCGACGGTCGCGCCCGGTGCGAGCTTCGTTTCCGGTTCGGGGAAGCGCGGCACGACCTGCAACGTCACCGAGCCACGCGGTGAGTCGACCTCGACCAGATCGCCGTACCGGGCGACGTGGAACGGAGTCCGCACACCGTCCAGGACCAGCGTGACCACGTCGGAGGTGGCCTGCTTCGGGTCGTACTCGACCTCGATCAGTTCCTCACCGAACAAGAACTTCGCCCTGGGCTGCTGCGATCGCACGTTCCGCCAGCCGAGCGGCAGGTGCCCGATCCTGCGGCCGGCCGCCTGAGCGAGTGCCGCGGCGAGCGCAAACGGTTGCGGGTCAACGGTTCGGGTGAAGTCGTGCTCGGCCAGGAACCCGGTGTGCGTGTCGCCCCGTAGGAACGCCTCGCTGGAGAGGATGTCCACGAGCAGTGCGCGGTTCGTGATCAGGCCGTGGATCTGTGCGCTCTCCAGTGCCGTCGCGAGCTTGCGCGCGGCGGCCGCCCGGGTCGGCGCGTACGCGATCACCTTGGCCAGCATGGGGTCGTAGTGCACGGAGACGACCGATCCGTCCTCGACACCGCTGTCGAGCCGGACGTCGCCGGGCACGTGGAACCGATGCAGGGTGCCGCTCGCGGGCCGCCAGTCGTTCGCGGGATCCTCGGCGTAGAGCCGAACCTCGATTGCATGCCCACGCGGTTGCGGCATCTCCGGTAGAGCATCGCCCTCGGCGATCCGCAGCTGCCACTCCACCAGGTCCACGCCGTAGACCAGCTCGGTGACCGGGTGCTCGACCTGCAGCCGCGTGTTGACCTCCAGGAAGTGGAAGTCCTCGCCCTTCAGCATGAACTCGACGGTGCCCGCGCCGACGTACCCGATCGACTCGGCGGCCGCGGTCGCCGCCGCGAACAAACGCCTGCGGACGTCGCCGGTCACCGCCGGGCTGGGCGACTCCTCGACGATCTTCTGGTGCCGGCGCTGGATCGAGCACTCACGTTCGCCGAGCGCCCACACCGTGCCGTGCGCGTCGGCGAGGATCTGCACCTCGACGTGCCGCGCGTGCTCCAGCAACGGCTCGCAGAACACCGTGGGGTCGCCGAACGCGGACTCGGCCTCCCGTCGCGCGCTGGCCAACGCGTCGGCGAACTCCGCCTTCTCCCGCACGATCCGCATGCCGCGTCCGCCACCACCGGCGGACGCCTTGATCAGCACCGGGAACTCGGTGACCGTCTCCGGGTCGAGCTCGGGCAGGGTGGGCACACCTGCGGCGGTCATCCGCTTCTTCGCGGCGACCTTGGAGCCCATCGCCTCGATCGAGTCGGGTTCCGGGCCGACCCAGGTCAGGCCCGCCGCCTGGACCTTCCGCGCGAAGTCGGCGTTCTCGCTCAGAAACCCGTAACCGGGATGGACGGCGTCCGCGCCGGCTTTCTGAGCCGCTTCGACGAGCAGGTCGGCGCGGAGGTAGGTCTCGGTGGGTGACGCGCCCGGCAGCCGGACCGCGAAGTCGGCCTCCCGCACGTGCGGCGCGTCGGCGTCCGGGTCGGAGAAGACCGCGACCGTCCGGATGCCCGCAGCGTTGCAGGTGCGGATGATCCGGCGGGCGATCTCGCCGCGGTTGGCGATCAGGAGGGACTTGATCACTGGGTCATCACATCCGGAAGATGCCGAAACCGTCGGCACCCTTGATCGGTCCGCTGTGGACAGCGGAGAGGCAGAGGCCGAGCACGGTCCTGGTGTCGCGCGGGTCGATCACGCCGTCGTCGTAGAGCTTCCCGGACAGGAACGGCGCGAGCGACTGCTCCTCGATCTGCGCCTCGACCATCGTGCGCATGGCGGCGTCGTGCTCCTCGTTGTACTCCTGCCCCTTCGCCGCGGCGGCCTGCCGTCCGACGATCGACAGCACGCCCGCGAGCTGTGCGGGCCCCATCACGGCGGACTTGGCATTCGGCCAGGTGAACAGGAACCGCGGGTCGTACGCCCGCCCGCACATGCCGTAGTTGCCCGCGCCGTAGGAGGCGCCCATCGTGATCGTCAGGTGCGGCACCCGGCTGTTCGACACCGCGTTGATCATCATCGAGCCGTGCTTGACGATGCCGCCCTGCTCGTACTGGGAGCCGACCATGTAGCCGGTGGTGTTCTGCAGGAAGACCAGCGGGGTGTCGCTGGCGTTCGCGAGCTGGATGAACTGGGTGGCCTTCTGCGACTCCTCGCTGAACAGCACGCCGCGCGCGTTGGCGAGGATGCCGACCGGGTAGCCGTGGATCCGCGCCCACCCGGTGACGAGGCTGTTGCCGTACAAGGGTTTGAACTCGTCGAACACCGACCCGTCGACGAGCCGGGCGATGACGTCGCGCGGGTCGAACGGCACCCGCTGGTCCTCGGAGACGATGTCCAGGATGCTGTCGGCGGCGTACTTCGGCTCCACGACGTCGTCCGGCAGCGGCCCGAGTTTCTTCCAGTTCAGCCTGGCGACGACCCGGCGGGCCAGCCGGAGCGCGTCGGTCTCGTCCTCGGCCACGAAGTCCGCGAGGCCGGACGTGGTGCCGTGCATCGTCGCGCCGCCCAGCGACTCGTCGTCCGCTTCCTCCCCGGTCGCCATCTTGACCAGCGGCGGACCGCCCAGGAACACCTTCGACCGGTCCTTGATCATGATCACGTAGTCCGACATGCCCGGCACGTACGCACCGCCGGCCGTCGCGTTGCCGAACACCGCGGTGATCGTCGGGATGCCCGCCGCCGAGAGCCGGGTGAGGTCGCGGAACGCCCTGCCGCCGGGGATGAAGATCTCGCTCTGCGTCGGCAGGTCCGCGCCGCCCGACTCGACCAGGCTGACCAGCGGCAGCCGGTTCTGCAACGCGATGTCGTTGGCACGCAGCGACTTGCGCAGGGTGTACGGGTTCGACGCACCACCGCGCACGGTCGGGTCGTTCGCGACGATCACGCACTCGACGCCTTCGATGCGCCCGATGCCGGTGACGACCGACGCGCCGACCGGGAAGTCCGTGCCCCAGGCGGCGAGCGGCGACAGCTCCAGGAACGGGCTGTCCTCGTCGATCAGCAGCTCGACCCGTTCGCGGGCAAGCAGCTTCCCGCGCCTGTGGTGCCGCTCGACGTACTTCGGCCCACCTCCCGCGAGCGCTTTGGCGTGCTCGGCGTCCAGCTGCGCGATCTTCGCGAGCAGCGCCTCCCTGTTGCCCATCAGGCGAACCCCAATCGTCGTGCCGCGAGCTCGGTCATCACTTCACTCGCCCCGCCCCCGATGCCGAGGATGCGGGCGTCCCGGTAGTGACGCTCCACTTCGGACTCCCGCATGTACCCCATGCCACCGTGCAACTGCACCGCCGCGTCGACCACGAACGAACACGTGTCGACGGCCGAGTTCTTGGCGAAGCAGACTTCCGTGGTCACGTCCTCACCCCGGTTGACCCGTGCCGCGATCTCCCGCGTGTACGTCCGCGCGAGGTCGATCCGCTGCGCCATCTCGGCGAGCTTGTGGCTGACCACCTGCCGCCGGATCAACGGCTTGCCGAACGTCTCCCGGTTCCTGGTCCACTCGACGGTCAGGTCGAGCGCACGTTGCGCCGTCGCGTAGGCCTCGACGGCCATCGTGATCCGCTCGACCTGGAACTGCCGCATGATCTGCACGAACCCGGCGTTCTCCGTGCCCACGAGGTTGCCCGCGGGCACCCGGACGTCGTCGAAGTGCAGTTCCGCGGTGTCCGAGCAGTGCCAGCCCATCTTGTCGAGCTTGCGGCGGCTGAACCCGTCCTCGATCACCAGCAGCGAGATGCCCTGGTAGCCCGATTCCCCGGTCCGGACGGCGGTCGTGACGAAGTCCGCGCGGCAACCCGAGGTGATGAAGGTCTTCTCGCCGTTGACGACGTAGTGGTCGCCTTCTCGCCGGGCCGTGGTCCTGATCGCCGCGACGTCCGACCCGGCGCCCGGCTCGGTGACCGCGAGGCTGCCGATCTTCTCGCCCCTGATCGCCGGTTTCGCGAACCTCTCGATCAGGTCGGCGTTCCCGGACTGCCAGATGTGCGGGATCGCGATGCCGTGCGTGCACAGTGCCGCGATCAGCCCGCTCGACCCGCCGGCCTGGATGATCTCCTCGGTCAGCACCACCGAGTCGATCAGGTCGCCCTGCTCGAACCCGATGCCCAGCAGGCCGATCGCCGCGGCTTTCTTGTGCAGCTCGCGCGGAACCTCGCCGTCGCGCTCCCACTGGGCGAGGTTCGGCACGATCTCTCTGCGGGTGAAGTCGCGGACGAGCTCACGGAGTTCCCGGCGCTCGTCGAACAGGTCCCTGGTGATCACCGCAGCTCCTCCGGAATCTCGACTTCCCGGCTGCGCAGCCACTCCCCGAGCGCCTTCGCCTGCGGATCGAACCGGGTGCTGCCCGCCACGCCCTCACCGAGCAGGCCGTGCAGCACGAAGTTGAGCGCCCTGAGGTTCGGCAGCTCGTACCGGCTGACCTCGTTCGCTTCCGGAAGCAGCTCCTTGAGCTTCTCGACCGTCAGAAAGCCGTTGAGCCACTCGTAGGCCTCCGGGGTGCGCACCCAGACGCCGATGTTCGCGTCCCCGCCCTTGTCACCGCTGCGCGCGCCGACGATCGTGCCGAGCTGCCTCTTCACAACAACACCGCCTTGGCATTGACCTCGTCACGGTTGACATAGGCAGCCCGGTACACCCCGAACGGCGTGCCGTCGCTCGGCGGCGCCGTCACGTGGAACCCCGGATAGCTGGCCAGCGCCAGCTCGATCGCGGCCCGGCTGAACGCCTTGGCCCGCTTGGGATCCGCGGTCTTGACCGTGACGTGCAGCAACGCGCTCGCCCGTTCCTCGGTGTCCGCGTCCTGATGGTCGGTGCGCGCAAGGGTCCACGTCAGACCTTCGACACCGATGGCGTCGTGGAGCTGCCGCTTGACGAGGTCCGCCTTGGCGTCGACGTCGAGTCCGGTGAGGACGAACGTGGTCGCGTTCTTGAAGCCGCCCAACGTGTTCAGGCACACCTTCAACGTCTCTGGCGGAGGGCTTCCCCTGGTTCCGCTGATTGTGACGCCACGCTCGTGCTCGTCCAGCCTGATCGTGTCGAAGTGCGTGGTGACGTCCGGACCCAGGTACTCCGGCGCCCCGATCTCGTAAAGCAGCTGCGCCGTAACGGTGTCGACGGTGACCGCGCCACCCGTGCCCTCGTGCTTGGTGATCAGGCAGGAGCCGTCCTCGTCGATCTCCGCGATCGGAAACCCGGGCCGGGTCGCGTCGATCTCGGTGAAGAACGCGAAGTTCCCGCCGGTGGCCTGCGTCCCGCACTCCAGCACGTGCCCCGCGACCGTGGCCCCGGCCAGCCGGTCCCAGTCGTCGCGCGCCCACCCGAAGTGCGCCGCGGCCGGCCCCACCACGAGACTCGCGTCCGTGACCCGCCCGGTGACCACGACCTGAGCGCCCTGGTCCAGGCACTCCGCGATCTCCCACGCGCCGAGATAGGCGTTGGCCGTCAAGGCTTCCGGGAACCGCGTCTTCAGGTCGTCGCCCGTGACGTAGCCGACCTTGGCGCCGAGTTTGCGAGCCAGCCCTTCGGGGTTGAGGCCGCCGGCGTTGACGACGATCTTGACGCCCTTGTCCAGCGCCAGCGCCAGACAGTCCTCCATCTGCCGCAGGAACGTCTTGGCGTAGCCCAGCGAAGAGTCCTTCATGCGGTCCCGGCCCAGGATCAGCATCGTCAGCTCGGCGAGGTAGTCGCCGGTCAGCACGTCGAGGTGCCCGCCTTCGAGCTGCTCCCGCATCGCCGACAAGCGGTCCCCGTAGAACCCGGACGCGTTGCCGATCCTGATCACCGGCCACCTCCGGGCGGCCCGGCGAAGGCCTGCGCGATCGGCACCCATTCCTGCGCGACCGGCCCGGTGGCCTCGATCGCGAGCACCTTGCGGTTGCGCCGCTGCGTCACCAGGAACGCGAAGTCCAGCGCCGGCCCGCAAACCCGGTTCTCCGCGTCCTGCGGCCCCCAGGTCCACGACTCCCCGCCCGGCCCGGTCAGCTCCACCCTGACCTCGGCCTCGGGCACCGCCAACCCGTTGAGCAGGAACGCGAATCCCATCGTCCGCACGCCGATGTGGCACACGTGCCTGATCCGCGCCGTCGGCACCCGTTCGACGCCGAGCGCGTCCGCGACGTCCTGCCCGTGTGCCCAGGTCTCCATGATCCGCGCGGTGGCCATCGAAGCCGGGCTCATCGGCGGCCCGAACCAGACGATCTTCCCGCTGGCATTCTCAAGGTGCTCGTGCAGCGCCTTTCGGCTGTCGCGCCACAGTTCCAGCAGGTTCGGCAACGCCGCCGCCTCCGCCGCGGTGCGGTCCACGACGTCCGGTGTCAGCGGCTGCGCCATGAACGCCTCGGGGTTGGTGATCGCGAGGATCGCCGCCTTGTCCGTCCACATGAGATGACCGATCTGGTGCGCGACGGTCCAGCCCTCGGCGGGCGTCGGCACCGACCAGTCCTCCGCGCCGGCGACCAGGTCGTCGAGCTCCCGCGACTCGGCATCGAGGTCGGCCAGCAGTTCGGTGATCACAGCTGCTCCTCCAGCATCCTCGCCCAGTAGCGCACGACGTGCGCCCGGCGCTTGGCGTCATCGGCGAGCTGGTTGGCGAGCGCCAGCCCGCGCACAAGATCAAGGGTTGCCTGCACGGCGTCCTTCACACCCGGCTTCGTGTCGTCCACGTCGAGCAGCTCCAGCGCCAGCCCGTACACCTCACGACCGAGCCGCGCCTGCAGCTGGAGCACCTGCTCGCGCAGCTCCGGATCCGTGCGGGCGGCCACCCACAGCTCCAGGGCCGCCGTGAACAGGTCGCTCGCGTGAAAGTCCGCGATCAGCTCCACCACGGCGTGCGTGGTCTTCTCCGCGACCTGCGCCCGGTGCTTGAGCACCTCGACGCTCTCCGCGCCCACGTGCTCGACGGCCGCGGCCACCAGCTCACCGCGCGTCCTGAAGTGGTGCAGCTGGGCGCCGCGCGAGACCCCGGCCCGCTCAGCGACCTCGGTCGTCGTCGTGCCGGACCAGCCGCGTTCCACCAGGCACTCGACCGTCGCCTCCATGAGCTTGCGCTTGGTCCCGCGGCTGCGGTCGGCCTGGCGTTGCCTCGTCTCCACGTCCCCGAGTGTTCCGGCCCACAAACAAACAGTCAAGCCTGCTTGTAAATAGTCCTGCTAGCGTCCGTTTCGATGAGCATCGTTGATCGACTTAGAGCCGCGGGCTGCGTGTTCGCCGAGGAAGAGGCCGCACTGCTCGAAGCGGCCGCCGCATCCCCCGAGCACCTCGAAGAGATGGTCGGGCAGCGCGTCGACGGGTTACCGCTCGAGCACGTCGTGGGCTGGGCGGAGTTCTGCGGGCAGCGGGTCGTGGTGACGAAGGGCGTGTTCGTGCCGCGCCACCGCACCGAACTGCTGGTCGATCTCGCGACCGAACTCAAGGGCGAGATCATCGTCGACCTGTGCTGCGGGTCCGGGGCGATCGGCGCCGTACTCCAGCAGCGGCTCCCCGAGGCCACCGTCTACGCGGCCGACATCGACCCGGCGGCCGTGGAATGCGCGCGTGAGAACCTCACGAACGTGTTCGAGGGCGACCTGTTCGATGCGCTGCCCTCTGAACTGAGGGGGCGCATCGACACCGTGGTCGCCAACGTGCCGTACGTGCCGGCCGACGACATCCAGTTCATGCCACCCGAGGCGCGCGACTACGAAGCGCGCGTGGCGCTCAACGGAGGGCCGGACGGTCTCGACGTCCTCAGGCGAGTGGCCGCGCAGGCCGCGCACTGGCTGAAGCCCGGCGGACACCTGATGAGCGAGACGAGCACCCGTCAGGCACCGAACGCCTTGGCAGCCTTCACCGACGCCGGCTTCGAAGCCAGCGTCGCGACCAGCGAAGACTCCACCGCGGTCGTCGGCCGGCTACCCGCCTGACCTGCCACTTCCAGAATCACCTCGACGAGTCGCGACCTGGTCCGTACAATGTACGGTATGTCGTACGACGAAGTCATGCAGTGGTTCGCGCGGTGGGACGAGCTCGCGGTGGCGGGTGACGTCGAGAAGATGGCCGACATGGCGCTGTTCCCGATCAACACGGTCACCGACGGCTCGGCGACGTCATGGGACCGGGAGCGGTTCCTCAAGGAGATGGGCGCACAGCTCGGCGGTGGCGGTGAAGTGAAGATGGAGTCGGTGCGCACGCCGCACTTCATCAACGACAACCTGGTCTTCGTGATCACCGACGGCACGATCGACGGAATGACCGTGCGCTACGGCGACCTGCTGGTGAAGGTCGGCGAGGACTGGAAGTTCCAGACGATGGTCCAGGGCGGCTGGGCCCAGTAGACCGCCGCCGATCCCGCCTGAGCCCGAACGCGGACACCGGAAGCTCATCGATGCTCCCGGTGTCCGTTCATTGCGTCAGGGTGTGGTGACGGAGAACCGATTGACGGTGACGGCCCCGCCGAGGGCGGCGGTGGCGTGGTTGAAGATCGCAAACCGGTGGCCCATGAAGAAATTCGGGCGATCGCCGAGCGTGAACGCGGGTCCGAGCGGCGTGAAGGTCGTGCCGTCGGTGCTGTAGGAGAAGGTCGCCTGGCGTCCGGCGCCAGGTCGAATGTCGGCGGTGACGCGCAGCCAGACTCGGCTGCCGGCGCTCCCGCCGTCGACCTGGACGAGCTGCCACTGCTGGTTGCTGCCGCCCCAGTCGCCGTACTGCACGACGCCGGCGCCGTCGTTGGTCGCCGCGCTCTGGACCTCGACCGCCTTGTTGCTGTTGCGGTTGATCAACCGGACGTAGCCGCTGCCGGAGTCGGCCAGTCGAAACTGCTGGTTGACGCCGCCGTGGTCGGTCCACTGGTGGACGGCGGCACCGTCGGCCGTCGACCAGCTGGACACGTCGAGCACCTTGCCGGAGTGCCGCGCGCGCAGCCGGTGGTAGCCGCCGCCGGAATCCACGAACTGGAACTGCTGGTTGTTGGCGTTCGTACGGGTCCACTGGTGGAGCTGGGCTCCGTCAGCGACGATCCCTCATTTCCTGGCTACGGCCCACGATCCGGCTCACCTGACCGCTCGAACGACATTCGACCGCGGTATGTCGGTTCACCAGAAAAGTGAACGCTCACATTTGCGAACCGGTCACGGCAGGAGCGATCGCGTACAACGGAAGCATGATCGCGATGCAGTACGAGATCGCCCTGCCGGCGGACTACGACATGGAGATCATCCGTGAACGGGTCCGCACCCGCGGCCACGCGCTGGACGACTTCCAAGGTCTCGGCTTCAAGGCCTACCTGATCCGCGACACCCAGTACGCGCCGTTCTACGTGTGGAACACGACGGCGGGCATGGCGGACTTCCTCTACCGCGGCGGCGGCTTCCAGGCGATTCTCGCCAGCTTCGGCAGGCCGGTGGTGCAGCACTGGCCGGGGGTGGCGTTTCTGCGCGGCGATGCCGCGACGGCGAAGTACGCGACGCGCCACATCACGCGGCTCGCACCGGAGGCGAACCCGATCGACGTCGTGGCGGCGGTGGCACTGGAGAAGACGCCCGGCCTGCACTCGGCGGCCGTCGGCGTGGATCCACGCACGTGGGAAGTCGTGCGCTTCGAACTGTGGGAGGAGCACCCTGGGGAAGAGGGTGTCTACGAGGTCCTCCACTTTTCCGAGCCGGAGCTCGATCAGATCACAGCAGGGTGAGCTGTTCCTGGTCCACCCGCGGCGCCGGCACACCGACCGGCAGGCTGCCGTCCGGCCACACACCCTCGTCGTCACCGGGCACACCGGTGACGGCGTCGGTGGACCGGCCGCGCGGCGCCAGTCCGTGCTTCTCGATCAACGGAACAACTCGCGCCGCCAGCCGGGCGCGATACCGTTTGTCCACATAGGACCCGGACCCGTACAGATACCGGTACGTCTCCACGAGATCCGGGTGCTCACGGCGAAGCCAGGCAGCGAACCACTCGCGCGCGCCCGGCCGCAGGTGCAACGGCAGCACCGTCACACCGGTCGCCCCGGCGTCCGCGATCTGCTCCAGCAGGAAGTCCAGCTGTTCGGCGGAATCCGTCAGCTCGGGTAAGACCGGAGCGACGAACACGCCGCACGGCAGCCCGGCCTCCCGCACCTTGCGCACCAGGTCCAGCCGGGCTGCCGGCGTCGGCGTTCCGGGCTCCAGCGACCTGTGCAGGTCGCGGTCCATCAACGCCAGCGAGACCGCGATGCCGACCGGCACCACCTCCGCCGCGGCGACCAGCAGCGGCAGATCACGTGCCAGCAGCGTGCCCTTCGTCAGGATCGAGAAGGGGGTGCGAGAGGCGGTCAGCGCCTCGATGATCCCTGGCATCAAGGCGTACCGCCCCTCCGCCCGCTGGTACGGATCGGTGTTGGTGCCCAGTGCGACGTGCTCCTGCTTCCACTTCGGCGACCGCAGCTGACGCGACAGCACCTCCCCCGCGTTCACCTTGACGATCAGCTGGTTGTCGAAGTCCTTGCCGGAGTCGAGATCCAGGTACGTGTGGGTCTTGCGGGCGAAGCAGTTGTGCGAGACGACGCCGTTCGCGATGAAGTCACTGGTGCCGGTGGTGATGTCGTACAGCGTCATTTCCTCAAGCGGCTCAACGGAAACCACACCGAGCGGCTGCTGCGACTTGATCGCCACGCCGTCGATGTCGCGCTTGCGCGTGATCGCCGGGTCGACGCTGTGGAAGAACCGCAGGTTCTCCCGCAGCCCACCGCGCAGCCGCACGACCCGCACACCACGACGGCGGCGCAGCTCCTCGATGGCGAAGTCGAAGTCGAAGTGCTTCAACGCGATGCAGATCGCCTCGATCACGGTGGCGTTGCGCGACGACAGGCGCAGGATGCTGCGCGAGCAGGTCCCGAGGTAGTCGAACGCGCCGGCCAGGAATCCCTTGAGCCAGTCGGAGTTCGGGGCTATCTGCCAGTGCGCGAGCTCGCGCACTTGGTGCAGAAATCCACTCCCTTCTCGCACACCGAAGTAGTCGAGATACTCCTGTGTGCGGTCCATGGCCTCTATGTCGGCCAACGGGATGTGGAACCCCTGCTCGTCGTCGACCATGCCGCGCAGGTAGCCGCGGCGATAGTCGTCGGTCACGGCGGGCTGCTCGACGAAAGCCCCCGTGCCCATGAGTTTGTTGCCGGTCGTCAGGTGCGGACGACGACCGGTGCCGGCGGTCTCGCCGGTCACGTGCTTCCAGCCGCGGTCGGTCAGGAAGCGGTGATCACCGGAGGCGATCAGCGACGTGCCGTCCTCCAGCGTCAGGCGGTACGCGACCTTGCGCGTTTCCCAATGCGCGAGAACGGTCGTGAGCTTGTAGCGACGGTAGTTGCCGACGAGCTCGGTGCCGTAGATCTGGTCACCGGTGCGCACCTCCGACATCGGTTTGGTGCGGCCGTCGGCCATCAGGATCGGCGTGTCACCGGCCAGGCAGTAGGTGCAGGCGTGTGAGCAGCCCCGATACGGGTTCACGGTCCAGGAGAAGGGCAATGTCGATCCCGGTACTCCATTGAGCACGGATTTGGCACGGACCTCGTGGAACACCACGTCCGCGAACTCAGGAGTTCGTACGCTGCGCACCAGTCCCGGTAGCCCCGGTAGTGCCTGCTGCGGCTCTGCCTCGAGTTTCTGTCCGTCCCATCGCACCCCCCGATTCGAACACATGTTCGAACAGCGGTCAAGGAGCGCACGTGTCACCCATTGAGGTTGCAGGCTTCGTCACCGGCGCACTCTGCGTATGGCTGGTCGCCCGGCAGAACCCCTGGAACTGGCCCATCGGGATCGCCAACAACATCGCGTTCCTGGTGCTGTTCTGGGGTTCCGGGCTGTACGCGGACTCCGGCCTGCAGGTCGTCTACGTCGGGCTCGCGCTCTACGGCTGGTGGGCGTGGCTGCGCGGCGGCGACCAGCACAGCGCCCTGCACGTCACCCGCACGACGAGCCGGCAGTGGATCTGGCTCGCGGTCGCCGGCGTGCTCGGAACCGGGCTGCTGCACTGGGTTCTGGTCACGTTCACCGAGTCGACGGTGCCGTTCTGGGACGCGATCACGACGGTGCTGTCGCTGCTGGCGACGTGGGGCCAGGCGCGCAAGAAGGTCGAGTGCTGGTGGCTGTGGATCGCCGCGGACGTGATCTACGTGCCGCTCTACGCGTACAAGGAGCTTTACCTGACAGCAGTGTTGTACGTGGGGTTCATGGTGCTCTGTGTAATAGGGCTGCGCTCGTGGACGCGGTCGATGCGGGAGCAGGTGCCGGCGTGAAGGAGTTCGGCCACGCGCTGGTGCTCGGCAAGTTCTACCCGCCGCACAACGGGCATCACCACCTGATCGAGACGGCGGCCGCACGCAGCGAACGCACGACCGTCACCGTGCTCGCCGCGTCGGCCGAACTGATCCCGCTCGAACACCGGGTGGGCTGGCTCGCCGAGACGCACACCGATCCGGGCATCAGGATCGTCGGCGACCTCGACGACCACCCGATGGACTTCGAGTCCGACGTGATCTGGAACCTGCACGTCGAGCTGACGCGCGCCGTGCTCGCCCGGCGCGCGATCGCGGACGGGAAACCGGAGCAGGCGCCGGTGGACGTCGTGTTCTCCAGCGAGAAGTACGGCGAGGAACTGGCTCGGCGCCTTGACGCGCAACACGTCCTCGTCGACCTGGACCGCCTCACGCACCCCGTCTCCGGCACGGCGGTACGAGCCGACCCCGTCGCGAACTGGCACCACCTCGCGCCCGCGACCCAGCGTGGACTGGGGTTGCGCGTGGTGGTGGTCGGCGCGGAGAGCACCGGCACGACCACGTTGTCGAAGCAGCTCGCCGCACACTTCGGCGCGCCGTGGATCCCCGAGTACGGCCGCGAGCACACCGAGCACAAGCTGCGCTCCGCCCGGGCGTTCGACCCGGCCGCCACTGTGGACGGTCTGGTGTGGACGCTCGGCGACTTCGAGGACGTGGCACGCGAACAGGAACGCCGCATCCGCACCGAGACCGCGCCACTGGTCGTCGCGGACAACGACGCCTTCGCCGCGACGGTCTGGGGAGAGCGCTATCTCGGGTTCCGGCCGAAGCTCTACAGCGGCACCAGACCGCACCTGTACCTGCTGACCGACCACGTGGACGTTCCGTTCGAACAGGACGGCTGGCGTGACGGCGAACACCTGCGGGAGTGGATGACCGGACTGTTCGAACGCGAGCTGACCCAGCGCGGCGTCCCGTGGCTGAAGGTGACCTGCGACCGATTCACGACTGCCGTGACGGAGATCGAACGTCTGATGAGGCAGGATGTCACGCGTGGGTCACGGTCACGGGCATAGTCACGCGCAAGCGGAACCCGCATCGCAGCGCGTGCGCACGTTGCTGATGTGGCTACTGGTGCCGTTGGTGCTGGCCACTGTGGTCGGTGCGGCGCTGCTTTATCCGTTTGGGCACGAGCAGCGCACCGGCGCGGAGATCGGCCTGCATCAGGTACCGGTCAACGCGGTCGTCACCGGCGTGCAGGACGACGTGTGCGGCGAGAAGTGCACGGCCGTCACGGTGAAGATGTCCGACGGTGACGCGAACGGGCAGAGCGTCACGATCCCGAGCGTCAAGGGCCCCGGTTCGCCGCGCTACCAGGTCGGCGACGAGGTGGTGCTGTCCTATTCGGGCACCCAGGCGCAGGCCGCCGAGTCGTACCAGATCGTGGACTTCCAGCGCAGTTGGTCGCTCGTGCTGCTGGCGGTCCTCTTCGCGGCCGCCGTGCTGCTGCTCGGCCGCTGGCAGGGGCTCGCGGCACTCGGCGCGCTGGTGCTGAGTTTCGTGGTGCTGGTGCTGTTCGTCATGCCGTCGATCCTGGCTGGGCAGAACCCGCTGCTGGTGGCGGTGGTCGGCGCCGGACTGATCATGTTCGTGGTGCTGTACCTGACGCACGGCATCTCCGCGAGAACCTCGACCGCCGTGCTGGGCACCCTGGTCAGCCTGGCGCTGATCGGCCTGCTGGGCGCGGGGTTCTCGGCGGCGGCGAAGCTGACCGGGCTGGACGAGGACACGATCAACCTCGTCACCCTGCTCGGCACCGACATCGACACGCGCGGCCTGCTGCTCGCCGGCGCCCTCATCGGCGCGCTGGGCGTGCTCGACGACGTGACCGTCACACAGACCAGCGCGGTCTGGGAACTGCGGCGCGCCAACGACAAGCTGACCTGGCGGGAACTCTTCGCGGCGGGCTCGCGGATCGGGCGCGACCACATGTCGTCCGTCGTGAACACGCTCGTCATGGCGTACGCGGGTGCCGCGCTGCCGTTGCTGCTCGCGATCTCGCTGGCCGGGCGGTCGATGGGCGAGATCCTGACCGCGCAGCAGATCGCGCAGGAGATCGTCCGCACCCTGGTCGGCAGCATCGGCCTGGTCGCCGCGGTGCCGGTGACGACGGCGCTGGCCGCGCTCATCGCCGTTCGCCAGGAGGTCACCCCCACCGCTCCGGCACCCGAGCCCGAACCTGAACCCGAGCCGGAACCGAAGACCGTGAAGCGCGCCGCGAGGCCGGAGAAGCCCGAACCGCCGCGGCGCACCCGGATCGAGGGCGACCTCCACATCGGCTACGACCCCGAGAAGGGGCCGTGGGAACGGCCTAGCCGGCGAGCAGGACGAAGAGCAGCGTCAGAGCACCCGGCACCACCTGCACGAAGAAGATCTTCCGGCTCGCCGTGAGCGTGCCGTAGATGCCCGCGACGATCACGAACACGGTGAACAGCACCGACGCGCCGAAGTCCTGCCGGACCAGCGCGTAGATCAGGCCGGCGGCCAGGAAACCGTTGTAGAGGCCCTGGTTCGCGGCCAGGGACTTGGAGGCCTGGGCGAACTCCGGCGTGATGCCGAACGCCTTCTGCCCGCGCGGAGTCGTCCAGAGGAACATCTCCAGTACCACGATGTAGAGGTGGATGAGCGCCACCAGGGCGATCAGAACATTGGCGACAACCTGCACTTGGGTCCTCCTCTGGAGCAGCACGAGCGATGAGAGAATAGAGCAGTGGGAAGACAACGGCCCGAGTCAGAGACGATCACCGAGTCGATCGACTTTGGCACCGCCGAACTGGTCCCCGAGGTCGGAGGCCGACGCTCGTGGACGTTGCGGGTGAACGGCACCCCACAGTCTCATGTGGACCTCGACGATCCGACCTACCTGGAGTTCGAGTACGTCCGCCGGCTGGGTCACATCGTCGACCTCACCGCGCCCTCGCGTGTTCTCCACCTCGGTGGTGGCGCGCTCACGCTAGCCCGTTACGTGGCG
This sequence comes from uncultured Actinomycetota bacterium, assembly GCA_963771775.1. GTDB lineage: Bacteria > Actinomycetota > Actinomycetes > Mycobacteriales > Pseudonocardiaceae > Lentzea. The sequence goes on along the minus strand of CAVYUS010000007.1, from coordinate 1,517,648 downwards.
GAACTGCTCCCGCGCGCGTCTCAGCAGGTCGCCGAGATCGACGCGGGGCTGATCGCGTTCATCCGCCGCGAACTACCTCCACCCCCACGAGTGAAGATCACCACCGGCGACGCCCGCGCCGTGCTCGCCCGCGCCCGCCCCGACTCGTTCGACCTGATCATCACCGACTGCTTCGCGGGCGCCCGCACGCCGGCCCACCTGACATCGGTCGAGTACGTGCGCCAGGCGTCGGCCGCTCTCGTGGAGGACGGCACCTACGCGGCGAACATCGGCGACGGCAACGGCCTGCAGTTCGCACGGGCCCAGTGCGCGACCGTGCGCGCGGTGTTCGAGCACGTGTGCGTAGTCGCCGAACCAGGCGTGTTCCGCGGCCGCCGGTTCGGCAACTTCGTGATCTTCGCGTCGCACACGGGCCTGCCGATGCAGCAGCTGATGCGGGCCACGGCCGGCGACCCGTTCCAGGGGCGGGTCGAGCACGGCGCCGGGCTCACGCGGTTCATCGGCGGCGCGCCCGTGACCACCGACGAGACCGCGACCCTGTCCCCCGCGCCGCCGTCCGGCCTGTGGGGTACCTGACCGGCACTCAGTCCAGCGACGTCACGAACTTCGACACGGCCTCCGGATGGAGCTTCTGCGCCATCCGCCCGGCCGGCGCCAGCGACCCCAGCCGGTACAGCGGCCGTTCCGCGGCGGCCAGTCCGCGGGCCTCGGCCCGCAGCTGCGCCACCAGCAGCTCGGAGAACACCAGTCCGGGCGTGTCGCCGCGCGCGGCCAGGGCGTCCGCCAGCCTGCGCAGCTGGTAGATGCCCAGCTCACGGCCGCCGGTGCCCGCGTACATCGACACAGCCACGTTGATGGCCCTCTTGCCGCCGCGCACGAACAGCCCGACGGTCCGGGCCCCGCGCAGGTCCGTGACCAGCAGGTCCAGGGCGTCGGCGGTGGCCAGGTCGACGGTCCGCGTCCCGAAGGCGCGCACGTTCACGCGCGTGCCCTCCAGCCACACCGTGCGGCGGGCTTCGGACAGGGCCAGCAGCACGACGGGCAAGGAGACGATCAGGAACGTGATCAGGCCGGCCCAGCGGCCGCCGATGAAGCCGACGACAGCACCGAACGCCAGTGCCACCATCATGCCGCCGATCGCGACCATGCGGGCGCGCTTGCGGACGGTCGCCTTGTCCAGCAGATCCAGGGAGAGCTTGTCGTCGGAGCTCACAGGGACTTCCGCACCGCCTCGACCACGTCGCTCAGCGCCACGGAGACCTGCTCGCCCGTGGCCAGGGTCTTCACACCGATCACGCCGGCCTCCAGGTCGCGCTCGCCCAGGACCAGCGCCAGCCGGGCGCCGGACCGGTCCGCGGCCTTGAAGCCCGCCTTCATCGACTTGCCGCCGTACACGAGGTCCGTCCGGACGCCCGCGGCCCGCAGCTCGCCGGCGATCGCGACCAGCCGGGCCCGCGCGGGCTCGCCCAGCGGCACGCCGATCACGTCGACGCGGCTGAACTCCGGCAGCACGCCCTCGGCCTGCGCGGCCAGCAGGGCCCGGTCGACGCCGAGGCCGAAGCCGACGCCGGAGAGCTCCTGGCCGCCGAGCTGCGCCATCAGGCCGTCGTAGCGACCGCCGCCGCCGATGCCCGACTGCGCGCCGAGGCCGTCGTGGACGAACTCGAACGTCGTCTTCGTGTAGTAGTCGAGGCCGCGGACCATGCGCGGGTTCTCGACGAACTTCACGCCCAGCTCGGTCAGGTACCCCTTGACGAGCTCGTAGTGCGAACGGCACTCGTCGCACAGGTGATCGACCATGAGCGGCGCGTCGGCGACCAGCGCGCGCACGTCGGGCCGCTTGTCGTCGAGCACCCGCAGCGGGTTCAGCGCGGCGCGCTCACGAGTCGCCTCGTCCAGCGGCAGCTTCGAGAGGAACGCCTGCAGCAGCTCGCGGTAGGCGGGGCGGCAGTTCCGGTCGCCCAGCGACGTCATCTCCAGGCGGTACCCGGTCAGGCCGATGGCGCGGAACCCGGCGTCGCCGACCGCGATGACCTCGGCGTCCAGGGCCGGGTCGTCGACGCCGATCGCCTCGATGCCGACCTGGTGGAACTGCCGGTACCGGCCGGCCTGCGGAGCCTCGGAGCGGAAGAACTGACCCGCGTAGTAGAGCTTCGCCGGCAGCTGGCCGCGGTCGAGGCTGTGCTCGATCACGGCCCGCATGACGCCCGCGGTGCCCTCGGGGCGCAGCGTGATGGAGCGGTCGCCGCGGTCGAGGAAGGTGTACATCTCCTTCGACACGACGTCGGTCGACTCACCGACGCCACGCGCGAAGAGCGCCGTGTCCTCGAAGACCGGCAGCTCGATGTAGCCGTAGCCGGCGAGCTCGGCGGCACGGGTCAGGGTCGACCGGACGTGCGCGAACGCGGCGGACGTCGGCGGGATGTAGTCGGGAACGCCCTTGGGAGCGGAAAACACGTTTCTCAGAGTCCTCGGTGCGGGGCGGCCTGGACCACGTTCTGAACAACAGCCTGCAGCTGAACCAGGTAGGGGTTCGTCACGCGCTCGCGGCCTATGGTCGTCGACGGGCCGTGGCCGGGCAGTACCACCGTGTCGTCGGGCAAGGTCAGCACCTTGCTCTGCAGAGACGACAACATGCGTGAGTGGTCACCGCCTGGCAGGTCGGTGCGTCCGATAGAACCGGCGAAGAGCGTGTCACCCGAGATCACCAGGCGACCGCCTTCCTGCGCGCCGGACCGGAACATCACCGACCCGCCGGTATGGCCCGGCGTGTGGTCGACGGAGATCTTCAGTCCGGCGAGGTCGAGCTCGGCGCCGTCGTCCAGCGTGCGGACCTCGGACGGCTCGCGCATCTCCAGGTTGCCGCCGAAGAACGCGGCCGACTCGCGGCTCACGCCCTTGAGCGGGTCGGACAGCATCGCGACGTCGTCCGGGTGGATGTACGCGGGGATGTCGTTGCCGTCGCAGACCGGGGTGACGGAGAACGTGTGGTCGAAGTGCCCGTGGGTGAGCAGGACGGCGACCGGCGCGAGCCGGTACTGCCGCAGCGCCTGCTCGACCGGCTCGGTCGCGTCCTGACCGGGGTCGATGATCACGCAGGGTGCACCCTCGCCGGCCGCCAGGACGTAGCAGTTCGCCTGGAGCGCACCGGTCGGGAACCCGATCACGAGCACTGAAATGACCTCCCTGTTCAACGACAGCCTAACCACCACACAAAGCTCATATGCCCAGGCCCTAGACTGCCGAGCCGTCCGCCCTATTTCGCATGAGTCCCTGGGGAGGGAGCACGTGCCCACCAACGAGCAGCGACGCGCGGCAGCCAAGCGCAAGCTTGAGCGTCAGATGGTCTACCGCCATGAGCGGGCCAAGAAGCGTCGCATCATCGCCGTCGTCTCGACGGTCGTCGTTGTTGCGCTCGTCGGAGGTGGTGTGTGGTGGCTCGCGACCCACGACTTCGGCAACGGCGACGCCGCGGCCTCGGAGACTCCCCAGGAGACTCCCAAGGTCGAGATCCCGACCGAGATCAAGCCGCTGGCCAAGCGGCCGACGCCGCTCGCGGAGAAGGTCGGCTGCGAGTACCGCAAGGACGACTCGGCGCCCCCCGCGAAGCAGGTGAACGCGCCCAACGGCGCCGACGTCCCCGCCACCGGCACGGTCAACGTCACTCTGAAGACGAACCAGGGCGAGGTGCCGATCACCCTGGACCGCGCGCTCGCCCCGTGTGCCGCGAACAGCTTCGCCAGCCTGGTCGAGCAGGGCTACTTCAACGACACGCCGTGCCACCGCCTGTCCACCAAGGGCCTGCAGATGCTGCAGTGCGGTGACCCGACCGGCACCGGCTCCGGCGGCCCCGGCTACAAGTTCGACAACGAGGTGTGGCCGGAGCTGTCCTACGGCCGCGGCTACCTCGCGATGGCGAACGCGGGCCCGGACAAGGCCGACCCGAGCAAGGGCTCGAACGGCAGCCAGTTCTTCATCGTCTACGGCGACGCCCAGCTCTCCCCCGACTACACCGTGTTCGGCAGCATCGGCGAGGCCGGCCTGAAGATCATCGACGACATCGCGCGCGCCGGTGACGACGGCTCGATGGACCCGTCGCCCGGTGGTGGCAAGCCGAACAAGGAAGTCAAGATCGAGTCCGCCACGATCGTCAAGTAGGCCGCGGAGTCCCCGGGCCTGTGCAACTGAGGCCCGGGACGAACCCCGGCACGTTCGAGACGCGGAAGCCCCCGGCCACGTGAGGCCGGGGGCTTCCGCGTCTCGACGCCGCAGTTGCACATCTCGGTTGCGGAGCCAGCGAACCGACCTAGGTTGTGCATCACATGGGGGTACATAGGGGGATCACGGAACGCCGTTCAATTTGGGGGAACGGTGTTGTTCGCCGTGCCCTCCTGCGTCGCCTCCTCGACGCACGAGGGAGATGAACACATGACCAAGACGATCAACCGTCTCGGTGACCGTCTGCTGGGTTCGTTGCTCAAGAAGGAAGAAGCCGGCGCCTGCACCGTGTGCCCCGGCCCGTGTGCCAACCGGCATGTGGACTCGAGGTGCGTGAACGGCCGCGTGGTCCAGCTGTGGTGTTCGGCCTTCTACACGTGCGACTGCGGCTGTGTGGTCAACCTGGACAACTGCTGGACGGTTCGCACCAGCAGCTCCTGCTGACGTACCAGCCGGAAACCGGGGCCGCCCACGCGGCGGCCCCGGCCTGACACAGCGGGAGATCCTCGTGCTGTACCTGGAAGTCTGCTGCCGCGTGGTGATCGGGCTGGTGTTCCTGCTCGCCGTCGTGGGCAAGCTGCGCGGCCGCGCGGAACTGACCGCCTTCACCGAGTCGCTGGGCAGCTTCGGCCTGCGCTCCGCACGCTTGCGCTCCGCGCTCGCCGCCTCCGTGATCACCGTCGAGGCCGTCACGGTGGTGCTGCTGGCCGTCGCACCGCGGCTCGGGCTCGGGCTCGCCGCGGCGATGCTCGTGGCGTTCACGGCGGCCGTCGTGGCCGCGAAGGCGACCGGCCGTGAGGTGCGCTGCCGCTGCTTCGGCGCGGACGGGGGCCTGATGGGGCGCATGCACCTGATCCGAAACGGCGTGCTCGTCGTGATCGCACTGGCCGGGCTCGCCGCGCTCACCTCCGCCGCCACGCCGCACCTCGGCCTGCTCGCCGCGACCGTGAGTGCCGCGGTGGTCGGTGCGGTCGCGCTGGCCCACTGGGACGACCTGCTGTTCGTCTTCCGCGGTCAGCACGGCGCCCAGCCCGCCCACAACCACCACCACTGACCGGGGGACGACATGCTCGCCGTACTGACTGTCGCCGTGGCGGTCTGCGCCACGCTCACGCTGATCAATCTCGTGCTGTTGTTCGCGGTCATCCGCAAGCTGCGCGACCAGCCGCAGCAACCGCAGTTCGTCCCGCAGACGATGAACACGGGCACCTTGGTGCGCCGGTTCGAGACCACCACCACGACCGGTGCGACGATCACCGAGGAGAGCCTGACCTCCATCGTGGCCGCGTTCGTGTCGCCGTCCTGCCCGCCGTGCCGCGACCTCGTCGCCTCGATCAGGGAGATGGTGCCGCGACTCGGCGACCCGCTGCTGCTCGTCGTGGTCGAGGAACTCGACGACGCCACCAGGGCCGCCGTGGCAAGGGTCGACGGGGTCACCATCGTCGCCGACGACCAGAGCACCGCCGTGACCAGCGCGTTCGGCGTGTCGAGCTTCCCGACCGTCGCACGCCTGCAAGGAGGCCTGGTCGTCAGCAGCGGCTCCCAGCTCGCGGACGTGCTCGAACCGGTGGCGGGCTGATGCGCCACGCCGCCGTCGCCGGGCTGCGACTCACCTGGCAGGCCGCTCGTGCGGGCACGGCACTGCTCGTCGTCATGGCGGCGCTCGGCGGCGCGGCCGTCCCGGTGGCGGCGTGGCTCGGCAAACTGCTGATCGACGAGATCGCCCGCGGCCGTGCCGCCGACGAACGGCTCGCGGTGACGCTGGCGCTCGGCACGGCGCTGGTCGGCAGCTGCGCGGCCGTGCTCACCTACGCGGGGACGTACATGGGCGCCCGCGTGCAGCACTTGGTGAACCTGCACGTTGAGGACGAGCTGAACCGCTCGGTGAACGACCTGATCGGTCTGCGGAACTTCGAGAACCCGGTGTTCCACGACCGGTTGCGCCTCGCCGCGCAGGGCGCACAGGGCGCGCCGTCCGTGCTCAGGGACTTCGGCATCGAACTGGTGCGCAAGGTGCTGACGATCGCGGGCTTCGTCGGCGCGATGATGGCCATCTGGCCGTTCATAGGTGTCCTGCTCGTGATCGCCGCGGTCCCCGCGTACTTCGCCCAGCTGGCGATCTCCAAGCGGCACGCCGCGACGGTCGAGACGATGATGAACACCGTCCGCAGGCAGTCCTACTACCGCTCGCTCATCACCGAAAGCCAGGCGGCCAAGGAGATCCGGCTGTTCGGGCTGGGTGACCTCTTCCGTGCACGGTCCCGCGAGGCGCTCGCCACCTCCTCCGGCGCGGAGCTCGCGGTGCGGCGCAAGAACCTGGTCGTGGAGTCGGGTTTCAGCGTCCTGAACGCGGCGATCGCCGCTGTCGGCACCGCTGTCGTCGTCGCGGGTGCGGTGCGCGGCACGGTGTCCATCGGTGACGTGTCGCTGTTCGTCGCGGCAGTCGCGTCCCTGCAGGGCGCCTTCACGATGCTGATCATCCAGTTCGGACAGGTCGTCGAGTCGCTGAAGCTGTTCCGGCACTTCGTCCATCTGCTCCAGGACGAGCGGGACATGGTGGACGGCACAGCCGAGACTCCCGCGTTGCTGCGGGGAATCGAACTGCGCGACGTGTGGTTCCGCTACGACGAGAACTCGCCGTGGGTGTTGCAGGGCGTCACGTGCACGATCCCCGCGGGCACGGCGATCGGGCTGGTCGGCGCGAACGGCGCGGGCAAGAGCACGCTCGTCAAGCTGCTGTGCCGGATGTACGACCCGGTGCACGGCTCGATCCACTGGGACGGCACGGACATCCGCGAGCTGAGCGCGGCGACGTTGCGCCGGCGCACCGCCGCGGTCTTCCAGGACTTCATGAACTACGACCTCACCGCCGCCGAGAACATCGGCATCGGAGACCTGCGCGGCCTCGACGACCTGCCCAGGATCGAACGGGTCGCGCGGGTCGCGGAGATCGACGAGAAGATCCGCTCGCTGCCCCAGGGTTACCAGACCCTGCTCAGCCAGTCCTTTGCGGACTTCTCGGCGTTCACGACCGGCGCGGACTTCTCGGGCGAGGGCTTCTCCGGCGGAGGCTTCTCCGGCGTGAACTTCTCGGGCGGGCAGTGGCAGCGACTCGCGATCGCCCGGTCGCTGATGCGCGGTGACGCGGACTTCATGATCATGGACGAGCCCAGCTCCGGTCTGGACGCCGACGCCGAGCACCAGCTCAGCACGACGTTGCGGACGTTGCGCGGCGACAAGACGAGCCTGCTGATCTCGCACCGCCTCAACGCGTTGCGCGATGCGGACCGGATCATCGTGCTGGACGGCGGCGTGATCGCGGAGCAGGGCACGCACGACGAACTGATGACCGCGGAAGCCGAGTACGCGCGCCTGTTCCGCCTGCAGGCGAGCAGCTACCAGGACGAACGGGTGCCCTTGTCGTGAAGTGGTTGGTGTTGCTGCCGATCTGTGCCGTCGCGGCCCTGTGGTGGATGCGCAGCCGCTACCTGCTGGTGACCGTGCGCGGCGACAGCATGATGCCGGCGTTGCGGCCGGACGCGCGTGTGCTCGCCAGGCTGGGCGGCCGCTACCGCACGGGGTCGGTCGTGGTGTTCCGGTACCAGGCGGAGTTCGTCGACCTGATGATCAAACGGGTGGCCGCTCGCGCGGGCGAGCCGGTGCCGGAGGAGTTCCTCGCCTCCGTGGCCGATCGCGTGGTTCCCACCGGCCACCTGCTGGTGCGCGGCGACAACCCCACGAGCAACGACTCCCGCACGTTCGGCTACGTGCGGGAGTCGGCTGTGCTCGGTTCTATCAGGGTGTGATCAGGAAGCGGACGGCACGCGGTAGACGTCGTAGACGCCCCTCCACGCTGCGCACGGGCCCTGGAACACGCTCCAGGGCCCGTTTCGCGTTTCCGGGAGCCCAACCGCCGCCGGGACGAGGATCAGGCCGGGACGAGGTCCCAGAGCTGGTTCGCCGCTCCGGTGAAGTTCTGCTGCACGATCGGCGCCCCGTTCCCGCTCCCCTGCACCGCGATCGCGAGGCCGGAGTGCGCGAACAGCAGCCGCCAGCCCGCGGTCGGGTTGCCGCGCAGCCGCACGGTCTGGTTGATCGCACCCGTGCGCTGGAACTGGATCAGCTGGGTCCCGCCGCTCATGCTCGAGTTGGGCATGTCGAACGCCTTCCCGGAGTGGCTCGCCACGAGCTCGTAGCCCTGCGGGTTGGCCTCGAAGCGCCACCGCTGGTTCGCGGACCCCGACGGCGGCCAGCCGATGATCGGCTCCAGGTCGGACGTGGAGGCGTTGTTCACGGCCAGTTCGAGGTTCGTGCCGCGGTTGCGGACGTTGAAGTGCTGGCCGATCACCGGCCACGGCTGCAGCGGGTCGTCCAGCGGCAGCGGGATCGCGCGGTCGCCGATCCACGCCGCGTTCGCCTGGTACTGCTTGTTCATCAGGCCGTCGTAGAAGCCGCCGGAGGGCGGGCAGTTCACGCCACCGTTCGGGCAGATGTCGACGTCGTGCACGGCGAACGCCCGGAACACGTTGCGCTTGAACGTCGTGTCCGCGCCGGTCTGGTTGCCGGCCTCGTCGCGGATCGTGTAGTCGCGGTAGTAGACGACCTGCGGCACCGGGTTCACGTCGAGCATCGCGCACTGCAGCAGCCGCGCCGCGGCCACGTGGTCGCGGTGGAAGTAGAAGTCCTCGAGGTTCAGCGACGGCGAGTTCTGCAGCTGGAGATCGGCGGACGGGTCGGTGGCCCGGATGATGTCGGGCTGGAAATCGGCGATCACAGCGCGCAGGAAGGCGATCAGCTTTGTGCGGTCGGTCGTTTGGGCACCGGCGGTGTCCAGGGGGCGACCGGTGAGTGACTGGTTGCGTGCGTAGAGGAACCAAAGCCGGCTCGCGGGCGCCGTCGCATTGTCCGGCAGGCGGTTCTCCAAGATCGAAATGCGGTTGCCGAGCGTCCAGAGAGTCGCGTTGAGCGTGCCCGCACCGTAGGCGTAGGAGCGCCAAGGAGTTGTGGTCAGGTTGGCCGCGGCCGCGTACGCTTCGCGCACTCCGAGCTCCCGCTCCTGCATATACGCAGGGTAGGTGTGGTAGTCGGAGGCAACGAGAAAGACGGTGCGGACGGTGTTGCCGTCGCGCAGATCCTTCATGAGGTCGGGGCTGAGAAACAGGAGGTCATCGTCGTGGTGCGCCACGACGTTCAGCACTCGGGCCATGGATGTATCCCCCTGCTCGGCTAGTGCTCTGTTCTTGTGTATGTCAGTCGTACGGGTGCTGGCATTACGCGTTTCGGACCTTTACCTTTTAGTAAGATCAAGACCGGCGAGTCGCGCGCGCAGGCTCTCCCCCGGCGGACGAGGGGAGCTGGACAATGAATGTCCACAGTGGGCGAAGCACGCCTTGGCGCCGGATCGCGGGTGTTGCGATCCTTCTTTCGAGTGCGTTTACCGGAATGTCCACCGCAACTACCGCACAGGCAGCGATACAGCCCGCACCTTCGTTGGAACAGAGGGTGAGCGGGTTGCTACAACAGATGACCCTCGAAGAGCAGGCCACGCTGCTGCGGGGAATCGCCGCGCCGCTCGGCCATCACGAGGTCGGATACGTCGCGGGCGTGCCACGCCTCGGTATTCCACCTCTGCGGCTCACCGACGGACCAGCCGGTGTGCGGGACGGGCAGCCGGCGACGGCGTTCCCGTCCCCGGTCGCGATGGCGGCGAGCTTCGACCGCGCGCTCACCAACGAGGCGGGCGTGCTCATCGGCAAGGAGACCAAGGCACGCGGCTACAACGTGATGTACGCGCCGATGGTCAACATCGTGCGCGTACCACAGGGCGGCCGTAACTTCGAGAGCTACGGCGAGGACCCGCACCTGGCGGGACAGCTCGGCGCGAGCTTCATCAGCGGCATCCAGGGTCAGGGTGTCGCGGGCCAGGTGAAGCACTACGCCGTCAACAACCAGGAGCACGACCGCACGATCGCCAGCTCCAATGTGGACGACCGGACGCTACGCGAGATCTACCTGCCCGCGTTCGAGACCGCCATCAAGCAGGCCGACGTCTGGTCCGCGATGTGCGCCTACAACAAGGTCAACCAGTCGTTCGCGTGTGAGAACTTCCCGCTGCTCAACGACATCCTGAACGACCAGTGGGGTTTCGCCGGCGCGGTCGGCTCGGACTACCCCGCCACCCACTCCGGCGTGAAGTCCGCACTGGCCGGGTTGGACCAGGAGTTCGGCGGCTCCACGTTCTACGCGGGCCTGCCCAACGCTGTCCGTTCGGGCGAACTTGCGAAGTACGTGCTCGACGAACGCACCCGGCGCGCGCTACGGCTGCTGTTCCGCACCGGTGCCTTCGACGGCAACCCGGCGCCTCAGTTCAATCCGGCCACACACGCCGCGTTCGCCCGTAAGCAGTCCGCGGCCGGAACCGTGCTCCTGAAGAACGACCGGGGCATCCTGCCGCTGGCGAACAACACCACCACGGTCGCGCTCTCCGGCTTCTACGCCGACGTCGCGCACACGGGTGGTGACGGAAGCTCACGCGTCACGCCGTACCCCCAGCACACCATCAAACCCGTTGATGCCTTGCGCAACCGGCTCGGCAACGGCCTGTCCTACAAAGCGGGTGCCCGCCGAGAACCGTTCGTGGTGCCCGAGGGAGTGCTCACCGGCCTGAGGACCGACTTCTTCAACAACACCACCTTCTCCGGCTCACCGGTGGTGTCCAGGGCGGACGATGTCATCGAGTTCAACTGGCTGAACGGCTCCCCCGCACCCGGCGTGAACGCGGACAACTTCTCGGCCCGCTTCACCGGCACGCTCACCGCCCCGGTCACCGGCGACTACCACTTCGCGCTGACCAGCGACGACGGCAGCCGCTTCTACCTCGACGGCAACGTGGTCGTGGACAACTGGGGCGACCACGGCACCGAGCAGCGCTGGGGCACCATCCGGTTGCAGGCCGGCGTGCCGCACACCCTCCAGGTCGACTACTACGAGAAGGCCGGCTTCGCGAACGTCGGCCTCGACTGGTTCACGCCGCCCGGCGCGGACCCGGAGATGCAGGCGGCGGTCGACGCGGCCCGCAACGCCCAGGTGGCCGTCGTGATCGTCGGCGACCGCACGACCGAGGGCGCCGACCGCACCGACATCTCGCTGCCCGGCAACCAGGACCAGCTGGTCGAGGCCATCACCGCGGCCAACCCGAACACGATCGTCGTGCTGGAGACCGGTGGCCCGGTGACCATGCCGTGGCTCTCGTCGGCCCACACGCTGATGGAGGCCTGGTATCCCGGCGAACAGGGCGGAAACGCGCTGGTCGACGTCCTGTGGGGGATCGCGGAACCGGCCGGGCGCCTGCCGGTCACGTTCCCGGTCGGCCTCGACGCGGACCCGATGCAGTCGCAGGAGCAGTACCCCGGCGTCGCGGGCAACTACAACTACACCGAGGGCCTGCTCGTCGGTTACCGCTGGTACGACGCGACGGGCACGGCGCCGATGTTCCCGTTCGGCCACGGCCTCGGCTACAGCACCTTCTCCTACAGCGGCCTGAACCTGTCGACGGCGGCGGACGGCGCGGTGACCGCCGCGTTCACCGTGACGAACAGCGGCGGGCGGGCGGGTTCGACGGTGCCGCAGGTGTACGTCGGCTATCCGGGCGCGACCGGTGAGCCGCCACGGCAGCTGCGCGGCTTCTCGAAGGTGACGCTGAACGCCGGCGCCTCCACCCAGGTCTCGATCACCATGGACCGGCAGTCGTTCGCGATCTGGGACACCCCGGAGCGCACGTTCCGGGTGCCCGCCGGCTCGTACCAGGTCTCGGTCGGCACGTCGTCGCGGGACATCAAGCTGAACGGCACCGTCGCGCAGCAGGCGTTCCGGTTCCCGAACGGCTCCACCGGCCAGCTGACGAACAACTTCGGTGCCTGCATGGACGTGGCCAGCGCCGGCACGGCCAACGGCACCCCGATCGGCGTCTGGAGCTGCAACACCACCCCCGCCCAGCGCTTCACGGCGGCTCCGGACGGCACCATCCGCGCCCTGGGCAAGTGCCTCGCGGTGCAGAACGGCCTCGCGATCCTGTCCGACTGCGCCGGCCAGGTCTGGGCCGCGGGCACGGACGGCACGCTGCGGCTCGGCGGCCAGTGCCTGACGTCGGGCGGCCAGCTGTCGATGGCCGGCTGCAACGGCAGCGCGTCGCAGGTGTGGGTGCTGCCGAGGCCCGCGGACCGGCTCCAGGGCCTCGCGGGCAAGTGCGCCGACATCGACGGCGCGAAGACCTGGAACGGCACCGCGGTGTGGATCTACAACTGCAACGGCACCGGTGCCCAGGACTTCAAGCTCGACGCCGACGGCTCGGTGCGCGCGCTCGGCAAGTGCTTCGAGGTCATGAACGGCTGGACCGACCCCGGCACGGCCGTGCAGCTGTGGGACTGCAACGGCACGCCCGCCCAGCAGTGGCGCGTGCAGAACAACTCGCTGGTCAACGTGAAGTCCGGACAGTGCCTGGACGTGCGCAACGGCTGGTCGGACAACTTCACCCGGCTCCAGATCTGGTGGTGCAACGGCAGCAACGCCCAGACCTGGAAGATCCCCCGCCGCTGAGTTCTGGCGTCTGCAGGTACCGCCAACCTGCTTGTGGTGGTACCTGCAGACGCCTCAGCACGGAGCCCCCAGCCATGACCGGCTGGGGGCTCCTGTGTCTTCCCGTGGGAAGAACGATCTCAAGACACGCTGTCGTTTCGCTGACGCCGGCGTGCCGTCCTCGACTCAGGACGCCGATGTCACGCGGTACACGTCGTAGACGCCCTCAATGCCGCGCACGGCCTTCAGGACGTGACCGAGGTGCTTCGGGTCGCCCATCTCGAACGAGAACCGGCTGACGGCCACCCTGTCGCGCGACGTCGTCACCGACGCCGACAGGATGTTCACGCGCTCGTCGGCCAGCACCTTCGTGACGTCCGAGAGCAGCCGGTGCCGGTCGAGCGCCTCCACCTGGATGGCGACCAGGAAGACGCTGGACGACGACGGCGCCCACTCGACGTCGAGCAGCCGTTCCGGCGACTTCAGCAGCTCCTCCGCGTTCGTGCAGTCGGTGCGGTGCACCGACACGCCACCGCCCCGCGTGACGAAGCCGAGGATGTCGTCGCCCGGCACCGGAGTGCAGCAGCGGGCGAGCTTCACCCACACGTCGCCCGCGTCCTTCACGATCACGCCCGCGTCGCCGGTGGGGCGGCGCCGGGTGACCGTGGACGGGGTGGCGCGGTCGGCCAGCTCCTCCTCGGCGTGGTCCACCCCGCCGAGCTGGGCCACGAGGCGCTGCACGACGTGACGGGCCGAGGTGTGACCCTCGCCGACCGCCGCGTACAGCGCGCTCATGTCCGGGTAGTGCAGTTCCTTCGCGAGGGCCTGCATGGAGTCCACGCTCACCAGGCGCTGGATCGGCAGACCGACCCGGCGAACCTCCTTGGTGATCGCGTCCTTGCCCTGCTCGATCGCCTCTTCCTTGCGCTCCTTGGCGAACCACTGCTTGATCTTCGCCTTGGCACGCGGGGAAGCGACGAACGAAAGCCAGTCACGCGACGGCCCGGCACCCTCGGCCTTCGACGTGAAGATCTCGACGACCTCACCGTTCTCGAGCTTGCGCTCCAGCGCGACGAGGCGGCCGTTCACGCGGGCGCCGATGCAGCGGTGCCCGACCTCGGTGTGGACGGAGTAGGCGAAGTCGACCGGCGTGGAGCCCGTCGGCAGCGTCTCGACGTCGCCCTTGGGCGTGAACACGAAGATCTCGCGCGCGGCGAGGTCCCAGCGCAGGCCCTCCAGGAACTCACCGGGGTCCGCGGCTTCCCGCTGCCAGTCGAGGAGCTGGCGCATCCACGCCATCTCGTCGATCTCGACGGACTTGCCGTTGTGCGTGCCCTTGGTCTCCTTGTAGCGCCAGTGCGCCGCGATGCCGTACTCGGCCCGCTGGTGCATCTCCTGCGTGCGGATCTGCACCTCGAGAGGCTTGCCGTCCGGACCGATCACGGTCGTGTGCAGCGACTGGTACACGCCGAACCGCGGCTGCGCGATGTAGTCCTTGAACCGGCCGGGCATCGGCTGCCAGGCAGCGTGCACGACACCCATGGCGGCGTAGCAGTCACGCACCTCGTCGACCAGGATCCGCACGCCCACCAGGTCGTGGATGTCGTCGAAGTCGCGACCGCGGACGATCATCTTCTGGTTGATCGAGTAGTAGTGCTTCGGCCGGCCTTCGACCTTCGCGACGATCCGCGCGCCTTCCAGCTGCGTGTTCAGCTCGTCGACGACGGACCTCAGGTACGTGTCGCGACTCGGCGCGCGCTTGGCGACCAGGCGGACGATCTCGTCGTACTTCTTCGGCTGCAGGATCGCGAACGCGAGGTCCTCCAGCTCCCACTTGACGGTCGCCATGCCCAGCCGGTGGGCCAGCGGCGCGAGCACTTCAAGCGTTTCGCGCGCCTTGCGGGCCTGCTTCTCCGGCGGCAGGAACCGCATCGTGCGCATGTTGTGCAGCCGGTCGGCGAGCTTGATGACCAGGACCCGCGGGTCCTTCGCCATCGCGATCACCATCTTGCGGATGGTCTCCGCCTCGGCCGCTGCCCCCAGCTTGACCTTGTCGAGCTTCGTGACGCCGTCGACGAGACGAGCGACTTCCTCGCCGAAGTCGTCCTTCAGCTGCCCCAGTGAGTAATCGGTGTCTTCCACGGTGTCGTGCAGCAGCGCGGCCACCAGCGTCGTGGTGTCCATGCCCAGCTCGGCGAGGATCGTCGCCACGGCGAGCGGGTGCGTGATGTACGGATCGCCGGACTTGCGGCGCTGCGGGCGGTGCTTCTCCTCGGCGACGTCGTAAGCGTGCTGCAGAAGCGCCAGATCGGCCTTGGGGTGTAGGTCACGGTGAACTGCGGCCAGCGGTTCCAGAACCTGCTTCACCGGGGCCGCACGTTGGGCGGTGATGCGCCGCGCGAGGCGGGCGCGCACGCGCCTGGTTGCCGACGGTTGACCAACAACCGTCGCAGCGGGTTCGGTGTCTTGACTCAACCCCACGCTCCTCGGGTCTCGCGAGTACCGAGGATAACGCGTTTACGCTGACGAAACCTGCGATGGCGCGGTGAGCGGCACAGCTCACACGGTGAACGCGACCCGAACTATTGCTGAGCCGATCAGGCGACGCACGCCACGAACGCCCGCCAGGCGGCGACGGAGAACGCCAGGACGTCACCCCCGGTGGCCTTCGAGTCACGCACGAGAGCGTCCTGGGCGAGCGACACCTCGACACAGGCGCTGTCGCCCTGGGGACCGCTGTAGGAGCTCTTACGCCAGCTCCGCCCGTGGCTCATGCGAGGTCCTTCCGCAGTCCGCTGACGTAGTTCGCCAGCATGCTCCGCGATTGTCCCTCATCCAACGCGAGGGCTCCAACCACTTGAAGAACTCCCGGCTGTCCGCGATGGCTGCACCGTCGTGCGCGAACACCCTGGCCCAGGTCGGTCTCGCTGTACGCCACCGGCACCGCTTCTCGAAGCTGAAGAGCATGCGGGCCGACTCCTGACAGCGAGCAGGACCAGCCGACATCGGCACGATGCGCAGGATGTGCGTGTTGAAGAGCATGCGGAGGTACTGCTCCTCCATGATCCGATCATCGCCCACCTGCAGCTGCAGGGCGAGTTCGTGCACGTAGAAGAGACACTCCGGCGACGGTCGGCCGCCTCAGGATCGCCTGGCGTTCCATGCGCCACTTCGGAAGCCCGCGCCGGTCAGCGGCGAGAGCTTCTCGCGGATTCGGCGTAGCTCGTCACCGAGATCCCTGCTGTAGGCGGTGGAGGTGATCGCAGTCATGCGTCTGAACGCTAGGGATTGACCCTGCTCCACGAACCAGCTCGTTCGGGTGAAAACGGGTGCCCGGGACAGGGTCCGGTGAGGACATTGCTGTGGTGCGGCGTCATGAACATCGTGTGGTTGGGCACGATGGCCTTCTTCGCCCTGCAGGACTCCGCCCACTTCGACGCGAGAGCGATGGCGGGCACGTCGGTGGCGTGGTTCTTCGCCACCGCGACGAGCTGGATGCTGTTGCGCCGCTCGATCGGAGCTGGCGCTGTGGGAGTTCGCGGTGGTGACGGCGCTGGTGTCGTTCGTGGCGCTGGTGCTCGTGACGACGGGCGCGTGGTTCGTCTCGCCTCCCCTGCCGAACCGTCCAGCTGCTTAGATGGAGGATCACCAAGGTCTGGGGGGACCGCATGGATCCGTCGTATCCGCAACAACCGGCGGTTCAGCCGCAGCAGGCTCCGCAGCGAACGCCGTTCTGGCACTGCGCGGTCGCGGCGGGCATCTGGTACGTCGCGATGATCGCCCGCTTCGGCCCGAGGTGCTGAGCCAGCGGGCGCTGGAGATGGCGATCCCCGGAGCGATCGGGTGGCTGCTCACCACGACCCTGATGTGGGGCTGCTCCGCCGGACGCGGAAGCCGGTCGCGCCGTGGCTGCTGGTAGTGATCGCGCTGCCGTTCGGCTGGGTGATCTTCAACCTGATCAGCACACTGGCCTTCGTGGTGCTGGCGTTCTTCGCGCTGTCAGACGGCGAGCAGCGCGCTGACCTCGCGGCCCGCCAACCGGGACCGTCCGCCCAGAGCGGCGATCTCCAGCACCACGGACACACCCGTGACGATGCCGCCCGCGCGCTCTACGAGCGTGCAGGCAGCCTCAGCGGTGCCACCGGTGGCGAGGACGTCGTCCACGACCACGACGCGCTGTCCGGGCTGGATCGCGCCGCCCGGGAGTTCCAGGGACGCGGTGCCGTACTCCAGCGCGTACGACACGGAATCGGCGACCACGGGGAGCTTGCCCGGCTTGCGCAGCGGCACGACGCCGTAGCGCCAGCCGTAACCCAGGGCAGCACCCAGGAGGAAGCCGCGCGCCTCGATGGCGGCGATCACCTGGGTGCTGTCGTCGATCTTGTCCTGTAGTGCGTCGACCACGGCGCGCAGGGCGTCCGGGTCGGCGAGAACGGGCGTGAGGTCCCGGAAGACGACCCCCGGCAGGGGGAAGTCCGGGACCTCACGCATCAGTCCCAGAGCACGATCCAACTTCAACGCTGCTTCTTCCCGGTGGGGCGACGGCGGGCATCCGCTGCCTTGGCCGTGCGGTTCGGCACCGACGCGGCGGCCGCGTACGCGGCCTCCTTGCGCAGGTCCGCCGACAACGCGTCGTCGTCGACCGACTCGATGCCCTCGGCCACGACCGGCACCCGACTGGCCGATCTTGGCGCGGCGGGCGGCCACGCGCTTGGCCTGGCTGATGTACTTCGGGTCGCGCATCTTCAGGTCCACCAGGACCGGGGTGGCGATGAAGATCGAGGACAGGGCGCCGATGAACATACCGACGAGCTGCACGAGCGCCAGGTCCTGCAGCGTGCCGACGCCGAGGATGCCGACGCCGACGACCAGCAGGCCGATGACCGGCAGCAGCGCGATCAGCGAGGTGTTGATCGACCGCATCAGGGTCTGGTTCAGCGCCAGGTTGGCGGCCTCGCCGTAGGTGCGGCGGGTCAGGCCCAGCAGGCCTCGGGTGTTCTCCTTGACCTTGTCGAACACGACGACCGTGTCGTACAGGGAGAAGCCGAGGATGGTGAGCAGACCGATCACCGTCGCCGGCGTCACCTCGAAGCCGATGATCGAGTACACGCCCGCGGTGATGACGACGTCGTGGAAGACGGCGACGAGCGCGCCGACGGCCATCCGCCACTCGAAGTAGAACACCAGGAACAGCGTCACCGCGACGAAGAACCAGAACAGGGCCCACAGGGCCTTGCCGCTGATCTCACCGCCCCAGGACGCGGAGACGGCGCTGTCGGAGATCGCTCCCTGACCGCCGCGCGGGCTGGTGTCCTGCGCGAGACCGGTCTTGAGCTGCGCGACCTCCTGGATGGTCAGCGCGGGCGACTTGATCTGGATCGACGCGCTGTCACCGGTGCCGACGGCCTGCACGGCGTTCGGCTTCTTGCCGGGCAGGGCCTTCGCGAACGAGTCCTCGACGTTGGTCGTCGAGATGACCTGGCCGCTGGCCGACACCGACGGCAGCGAGATCTTGGTGCCGCCCTTGAAGTCGATGCCCAGGTTGAAGCCGTTGAAGACCATCGAGCCGATGCAGACCAGCAGGATGATGCCCGACGTGATGTACCAGCGGGTGCGCTTACCGACGATGTCGAATGCGCCGTTGCCTACATAGAGGCGTGAGAAAACGCTGCTCATGTCAGGCCTCCTTCACGGCGGTGGTCTTGCCGGTCGAGGCACTGCGGTGCGCGGCACCCTCGCGGGCCGCACCTCCCAGGCCGGACCAGCTCGAGTTGGTCAGGAACTTGGACTTCGACGCCATCGCGACCAGCGGGTGCGTCACGAGGAACACGACCACGAGGTCGAGGACCGTCGACATGCCCAGGGTGAACGCGAAGCCCTTCACCTGGCCGACCGCGATCATGTACAGCACGGCGGCGGCGATGAAGCTGACCGCGTCGGCGGAGAGGATCGTGCGGCGCGAGCGGACCCACGCGCGCGGCACGGCCGAACGGAACGACCGGCCTTCTCGCACTTCGTCTTTCAGTCGTTCGAAGAAGACGATGAACGAGTCCGCCGTGATACCGATGGCGACGATGAACCCGGCGATGCCGGCGAGGTCGAGCGTGAACCCGATCATGCGGCCGAGCAGCACCAGGAAGGCGTAGATGACGAGCGCGGACAAGGCCAGCGACAGGATCGTCAGGACGCCCAGCAGGCGGTAGTAGAACATGCAGTAGACGAACACCAGCGCGAGGCCGATGCCGCCGGCGATCAGACCGGCCTTGAGCGACTGCAGGCCCAGCGTCGGCGAGATCGTCTGCGCCTCGGAGGCGTCGAAGGACAGCGGCAGCGCGCCGTACTTCAGGGTGTTCGCGAGGGCCTGGGCCTCCTTCAGCGTGAACTTGCCGCTGATCTCGGTGGAGCCGCCCTCGATGGCCGACTGGATGGTCGGCGCGGACATGACCTCACCGTCGAGCACGACCGCGACGGCCTGCTGGACGTTGGCCGAGGTGAACTTGGCCCACTTCGAGCCGCCGTCGCTCTTGAAGTCGAGGTTGACGACGTAGCCGGTGCCGTTCGGGTTGGAGTTCGCCGCGGCGTTGTTGATGTCCTCACCGGTGAGGCGGGAGTACGTGGCGTAGTCGTCCGGCTTGACCGAGGTGTCGCCCTCAGCCGGCTTGACCGGGGCCAGCATGTACTTGAACTCGCCCTTCTCGTCACAGGTGACGAGCGGCTTGTCCAGGTCGTCGTTGCCGCGCAGCGGGTCGGGCTGCGAGCAGTCGAGCATGATCGCCGCCTGCTGCAGGATCTGCTGCTCGGTGCTCTGGCGCAGCGCCTTGGCCTCCTGGATCTCCTTCGCGACCTTCGGGTCGACGTTGGAGGGGGCCGACGGCGTGCTCGGGGCCGGGCTGGACGGAGCGGTGCTGCCCGAGGGCGCCGGGCTCGACGGCTGCGCGGCCAGGTTCGGAGCGGGGCGGCCGTTCGGGGCGTTGCTCGGCGACGGGGTGCCCGCGGCTGGCTCGACGGCGGCGTGCTCGCCCCGTTCGACGGCGGCGTGCTCGACGACGGCACCTCCGGGTTCGGCGCGGCGCCGGCCGGGATCGGCTGACCGATGACCTTGCGGAACGCGAGGCGGGCGGTCTGGCCGAGGCCCTTCGCGCCTTCGCTGTCCGCGCCGGGCACGGTGATCGTCAGGTTGTTGCCGTCGCGCACGACCTCGGCACCGGAGACACCGAGACCGTTGACGCGCACCTCGATGAGGTCACGTGCGCGGTTCAGCGCTTCCTCGCTCGGTTGGGCTCCGTCTTCCTGACGCGCGGTCAGCGTGACGATGGTGCCGCCCTGTAGGTCGATACCGAGCTTGGGTTTGGCCGAACGGTTCCCGGTGAGGAACACCAGGGCGTAGAGCGCGACCACGATGAGGACAAAAATCGCCAGATATTTTGCGGGGCGAATTTGCCCGGCCGGAGGTGCCACGATCCGTCCGTCTCCTAGAAGCTGATGGTTGTCGAGCGCGCAGCGTAACGCGCGCCGCGTGAGCTGCGCGTCACTACCTGGAGTTGGCGGATTTCACAGTTGCCAACTCCAGGAGTGCCGAGCTTATGTCCTACTTCTTGGCGTTGTGATCCAGGGGCTCGGCGACCTTTGCAGCGGTCACCTCGGCCTCGTCCGCAGCCTCGTCATCGGTCTTCTCGATGACCTCGCTCACCTCGGCGGCCTTCTCGTCGACCTTCTCGCGAATGGCGGCGCGCAGCCAGCGCGTGACAACACCCTCGGAGATCTCGATGTCGATGGTGAGGTCGTGGCTCGCGTCGGCGACCGTGCCGTAGAGCCCCGAGGTCGTCATGACCTTGTCGCCGGGGGCGAGCGAGTCCTGCAGGTTCTTCTGCTCGGCCATCGCGCGCTTCTGCTTGCGAGCGCTGAGGAACAGCGGCACGGCAAGCAGCACCAGCAGCAACGGGAACATCAAAGACGTAAGGTCCATCATTCTCCGATCAGGCGGACGTGACTCGACGCACGTCCGATATGTCCAGGTGCTTTCACCGATTGTGCCAGGTCACCACAGTTGATCACCGGCGGGCGGTTCCAGCCCCAGGTGGTGCCACGCGGCCGGCGTCGCCACTCGGCCGCGCGGTGTCCGGGCCAGCATGCCAGCCCGCACCAAATACGGTTCGCACACCTCTTCCACGGTGGTCGGTTCCTCACCGACCGCCACGGCCAGGGTGGACACCCCGACCGGACCCCCGTTGAAGCTCTTGACCAGGGCCTGGAGGACCGCGCGGTCGAGCCGGTCGAGGCCCAGTTCGTCGACGTCGTAGACCTTCAGGGCCTGCTTCGCGATGTCTTCGGTCACTTTGCCGTCGGCCCTGACCTCGGCGAAGTCCCGGACCCTGCGCAGCAGCCGGTTCGCGATTCGCGGGGTGCCCCGGCTGCGCCCGGCGATCTCCAGCGCGCCCTCGACGTCGAGATCGACGCCGAGGATCTTGGCGCTGCGCTTCACGATGAGGTCGAGGTCCGCGGCGGCGTAGAACTCCATGTGGCCGGTGAAGCCGAAGCGGTCGCGCAGCGGGCCCGTCAGCGAACCGGCCCTGGTGGTGGCTCCGACCAGCGTGAACGGGGCGATGTCGAGCGGGATGCTGGTCGCGCCGGGGCCCTTGCCGACGACGACGTCGACGCGGAAGTCCTCCATGGCGAGGTACAGCATCTCCTCGGCCGGCCGGGCCATGCGGTGGATCTCGTCGATGAACAGGACGTCGCCCTCGACCAGGTTGGAGAGCATCGCGGCCAGGTCGCCCGCGCGCTCCAGGGCCGGGCCGCTGGTGATGCGGATCTGGCTGTTGAGCTCCTTGGCGATGATCATGGCGAGGCTCGTCTTGCCCAGGCCGGGAGGGCCGCTGAGCAGGACGTGGTCCGGTGCGGTGCCCCGTCGCATGGCGCCCTGCAGGACGAGTTCGAGCTGCTCGCGGACCCGCTGCTGGCCGACGAACTCGCTCAGGTCGGCCGGTCGGAGGCTGGTCTCGAGGTCGCGTTCCGCGGGGACGGCGTAGGGGCTGAGCTCGTCTTCCTCGCTCACACGCTGGTCTTCCTCGTTCACTTGCGCCCCAGCGTGGCGAGCGACCGGCGCAGGACGGCACTGGTGGACTGGTCCGGGTTGTCGGCGAGCACGCCGTCGACCGTCGCCTCCGCCGCCTTGGCCGGGAAGCCGAGGCCGAGCAGCGCCTCGACGACGTGGTCGCGCGTCTGGCTGTGGGCCGGCTGCGCCTGGGCGGCGGGCAGGGTGCCGACCTTGTCGCGGAGCTCGATGATGAGCCGTTCCGCGCCCTTCTTGCCGATGCCCGGCACCTGGGTCAGGACGGTGATGTTGCCTTCGGCGAGGGCGTGCCTGAGCTTGTCCGGTTCGAGCACCGCCAGGGTGGCCAGTGCGATGCGCGGGCCGATGCCGCTGACCGTCTGGAGCAGGCCGAAGAGCTCGCGGGCCTCGGCGTCGGCGAAGCCGAAGAGGGTGAGGCTGTCCTCGCGGACGATGAGGGTGGTGGCGACGCTGGTCTCCTCACCCCGGCGGAGG
The DNA here is from genome assembly GCA_963771775.1 of uncultured Actinomycetota bacterium. Taxonomy (GTDB): domain Bacteria; phylum Actinomycetota; class Actinomycetes; order Mycobacteriales; family Pseudonocardiaceae; genus Lentzea. The sequence goes on along the minus strand of CAVYUS010000007.1, from coordinate 1,495,309 downwards.
GTGGCGAGCGTGCTCGGGGTCATCTGGACGGCGAACCCGACGCCGCCCACCTCGACGACGGCGTGGTCGAGGCCGACGTGCTGCACCTGGCCGCGCAGTGACGAGATCACCTGGTTCCTCCGGAGTACACGCTCACGCAGGCGTCCCCTCGCGAAGGGGACCCCTTGATTTCATTCTTCCAGCCGGCACCGACAATTTCGGCGCGCACTGAAGCCGTCATGATCCGCACCGAAGCCATCACGACCCGCTCCGCCGCGCCGCCTCGGCCAGCTTGGCCCTGTGGACGCGAGCAAGCTCGGCAGCCTTCGCCTGCGCCTCCTCCAGGCGGCTGCGCATCGGCGCGCGCCAGTGGTGGCAGATCGCCAGCGCGAGCGCGTCCGCCGCGTCCGCCGGCTTCGGCGCGACCTTCAGCCCGAGCAGCTTGGTCACCATCGCGGTCACCTGTGCCTTGTCCGCGCGGCCCGATCCCGTCACGGCCGCCTTCACCTCGGACGGCGTGTGGAACTCGACCGGCAGGTTCCGTTGCGCGGCAGCCAGAGCGACCACGCCCGAGGCCTGCGCGACCCCCATCGCGGTGCGGACGTTGTGTTGCGCGAAGACGCGTTCGATGGCGACGACGTTCGGTTCGTAGCGGTCCAGCCAGACGCACACGGCCTGGTAGAGCTCGTGCAACCGTACGGCCAGCGGGGCATCCACGGGCGTGCGCACTACATCGACCGCCACGGCGCGCACGGTTCGGCCCGGCCCGCCGTCGACCACGCCGAAGCCGCACCTCGTCAGACCGGGGTCGACCCCGAACACCCGCACGACAGCCCAACTCCCCGAGTTTTGACGAACAACCGTTCGAACCATATCCGGTGCACCGAAGAGGGACTTGCACCGACACGGTTCGACAAGTCCAGGTCGCCGTTACTACGGTGGTCGGGTTTCGATCACGGGAGTTGCGGTGAAGCGGTTCTGGCTCGTTGTGGGGTGCGTCGGCATCTTCATGGCGATAGCCGTCGTCGCCGCCCTCACCACACCGCGCGATATCGGCATCGCAATCGACAAGGTCGTGCAGCTCGTGTTCGCCATCGCGGCGTTGGTCGCGTACGCACGGATGCGCAACCGCTGGATGACGGCGGCCATGATCAGCCTGACCGTCGCGTTGTCGGCGTGGATCTGGGGACAGCAGATCCTGGGCGTGCAGCTGCCGACGTCGACGATCGCGCCGCTCGGGTTCACGCTCGTGCCAGTCCTCTGCCTGGCCGCGCTGATCGTGAAGGCACAGACCGGCCGTCGGCCCGATGACCTGCTACCGAACTACCGCAGCCGCACGGTCGTGGTGCTCGACGGGCTGATCGTGATCGGGTCGCTGTTCGTGCTGACGTGGGTGTCCGCGCTGGAGTCGCTGACACGGGCGTGGGCGACCGAAGGACCCGGTTTCGCCACCGTTGTCGCACATCCCGCCGCGTACCTCGTGCTGCTCGTGGCGATCGTTGTGATGTCGTGGACGCATCAGTCCGTGCGTCAATGGCCGATGCTGTTCGTGGCACTGGCAGGTGTCGCGCAGTCGTCGTCGGGCTGGGTGTTCGCGTTCTACATCTCGAAGGGCATCACAGCGATCCCGGCGACCGCGGACATCGGCTTCATGCTGTGCCCGGCGTTCTTCCTGTTGAGCGCACTCGCGCCGACGCGCAACCTCCAGCCGACGCGCGGCCGTATGCGCATGGCCGACATGTTGCACCTGCTCGTGCCGTACGTGCCGCTCGCGGTCACCGGTCTCTTCATCATGTGGAACACCGCGACCGGCGGCCGGCTCAACCCGGTCGAGATCTACGTCGGTCTCGCCGTCGTGTGTCTCGTCATCGTGCGGCAGCTCCTCACGATGATGGACAACGTCCGGCTGATGGACCAGCTCCGCGTCTCTCGCGAGCGACTCCGCCACGAGGCGACGCACGACCCGTTGACGGGCGTAGCGAACCGTTCCTTGTTCCGGGAACGACTGGAGCGCGCGCTGGCGGTCCGCGACCGCGCACGGCCGTTGATCCTCTTGTTCGTCGATGTCGACGGGTTCAAGGCAGTCAACGACAACCACGGTCACGCCGAGGGCGACATGGTTCTGCGCAATGTCGCCGCACGGCTGGAGAACAACGTCCGGCCAGAGGACACCGTGGCGCGGCTCGGCGGCGACGAGTTCGGCGTGCTGATCGACGGCGGCGACGCCGACGAGATCGGCGAACGGTTGCTCAGGGCGTTGGCACATCCGCACGAGGTGCACGGCCGGGTGCATTCGGTGCATGCCAGCATCGGTGTGGCGCAACGGGTTTCGTACGATGCGATGATCACCGCCGACGACGTGCTCGGTGCCGCGGACGCCGCGATGTACACGGCGAAACGGCTCGGCAAGGGCATGGTCGTCGTGCACGGTTCACCGCTTCCGGAGATGACGTGACGCCAGAACTGAACGCCGCATTGAACCCTGCGCAGCTCATTGCCGACCTCGGCATGCAGGAACTTCCGGTCGAGGGCGGCTACTTCGCACAGACCCACCGTTCGGCCGAGGTGTCCGCGATCGCCTACCTGCTCCGGCAGCCCGACTTCTCGGGCATGCACGTGCTGGAGCACGTCGAGATCTACAACTTCCACGCCGGTTCTCCGTTGCGGATGCTGCTGCTCTTTCCTGACGGCTCGGTGTCGCAGCCTCTTCTCTCGGCTTCGAATCCGCAGGTGGTCGTACCTCCGGGCGTGTGGCAGGGCAGCACACCCTCAGGCGAATGGTCGTTGGTCGGCACGGTGGTGGTGCCGCCGTACACCGACGACATCGTGCAGTTCGGTCACGCGGACGACCTGTGCGCGCGTTATCCCTCTCACGCGACTCTCATCCGGCCCTTGTGCCGCTTCTAAGATCCACGTCATGGCGCTTGTCCCGCTCAACGGCATCGAGCTGAACGTCCAGACCGAGGGTTCCGGCGATCTCGTCGTGCTGGTGATGGGCACCGGCAGCCCGGGCCGCGTCTGGCGCACCTACCAGGTGCCCGCGCTGGTCAAGGCCGGCTACCGGGTCGCCTACTTCGACAACCGCGGCATCAAGCCGTCGTCGGAGTGCGCGAGCGGCTTCACGATCGACGACATGGCCGCCGACACCGCCGCGCTGATCGAGCACCTCGGCGGCCCGGCCCACGTGATCGGCACGTCGCTGGGCGCCCGCGTCACCCAGGAACTGGCGCTGGCCCGCCCTGACCTGGTCACCTCCGCCGTGATGATGGCGACGACCGGCCGTCCCGACCCCGTGCAGCAGGCGTGGTCACACGGCCTCGGCGAGATCCACGACAAGGGCGTCGAGCTGCCGGTGCAGTTCTTCGCGGCGGCCTCGGCGATCCGCAACCTCTCCCCGGCCACCCTGGCCGACCCGGACGCGGCCCGCGACTGGCTGCAGATGTACGAGTTCGCGGGCTCGTCGCTCGGCCCCGGCGAACGCGCCCAGCTCAGGCTCGGCGACTTCACCCCGCGCGTCGAGGCGTACCGGCGGATCGCGGTGCGCTCGCTCGTGGTCGGGTTCGCCGACGACCTCGTGCTGCCGGCCCGGCTGTCACGCGAGGTGGCGGCCGCGATCCCCGGTGCCCGGTACGTCGAGGTCGCCGACTGCGGGCACATCGGCTACCTGGAACGGCCGGACGAGATCAACCGGCTGCTGCTCGAGTTCCTCGCGAACTAGGGCCTGTTGGCGCCAGGGCGTCTGCAAGTACTACCGGCCCTTGATCGAATCGCCGGTAACTACCCCCAACCTGTTCGTTGCCTGCCGAACCCATGTCTGTACCGGCAGGCCGGAAAACACCTGTTGGTAGTAGATAAGTGCTTGTTGATGTTGAGTTGGTGGTACTTGCAGACGCCATCAGGAGCCAGGCGTGGCCCGCCTGGCGACCTGCTCAGCGGTCGAGCCTGAACTCGTCCGTCGTCGACCCCGCGACCAGCACGTCCACGTACCCGCTGAGCACGTACGTGCCGAACGGCGTGCGGGCCGCGAAGTCGGCGGCGGTGAAGCCCGCGGGGCTGACCGTGCCGCAGTACGCGGCGCTGCTGGCGTTGAGCGATCACCCCGGTGCGCCCGCCGCGGAGCTGGCGCGGCTGTGTCTGGTGACGCAGCAGACGATGACGACGATCCTGCAGAACCTGGTCGCGATGGAGTTCGTCGAACGCACGCCGCACCAGTGGCAGCGCAACGTGCTGGAGAACCGGCTGACCGAGGCGGGCTACGCGACGTTCCGCGAGGCGGACAAGGGCGCGGTCGCGGTGGAGCAGAAGCTGGCGGACGCGTTCACCGAAGAGGAGCGCACGACCCTGCGCGCGCTCCTGCAGCGGTGCTCAAGCGTGCTCAGCGATGGGCAGCCTGGCCGGTAGGCCGGATCAGGATCTCGTTCACGTCCACACTGGACGGCTGCGAGACCGCGTAGAGCACCGCCCGGCCGACGTCCGCGGGCGACAGTTTCGGATCGTCCACACGCGACGCCGGAATCGCCTCGGTGTCGACGAGGCCGGGCTGCACCACGGTCACCCGCACCCCGGTCCCGACGGCTTCGGCCCGAATCGCCTGCGCCAGCCCGGTGACCGCCCACTTCGTCGCCGAATACAGGTTGCCCGGCCGAATCCCGCGCCCGGCCGCGGACCCGGTCAGCACCAGATGTCCGCCGGAACGCATCAACGCGGGCATCGCCGCACGAGCCGTGAACGCGGGACCGCAGACGTTCGTCACCACCATGTCGGTCCATTCCTCCGGCTTGGCCCCGGAAGTGGTGGTGAACGAGGTGTCGACGGAGACGCCCGCGTTCGCGAAGACGACGTCGATGCGACCCCAGCGCGATTCCACTCTGGTCATGAGGTCCTGCACGGAGTCCCACGAGGACACGTCACATTTCGCGTCCCAGCCGCGATCTCCGACAGATTCTTCGGCCGACCGCGACGCCCTTACCACGCGATATCCCTGCTCCAGCGCAAGGGTGGCGGTCGCCGCCCCGATGCCGCGGGAGGCGCCGGTCACCACGAAGACGTGTTCCATGATCAGCAACCCTAGTCAGAGAGATGTCAGTGGCGCCTGTTTGGATGTTGCGCATGACTTTGAACCGCAGGTCCGTGTTCGGGCTGGGAACCGTCGCGGCCGCGACGGCCGTGCTCGGCTCCAATGGTGCAGCACAAGCACAAGAAGAGACGGAGGTCGAGATCGAACGTTCCCCGGCCACCGCCGACAGGTCACGCAAGCGCGTGGCGCAGGTATACCGCCGTCAGGTGCGCAAGGCGCGCGGCAGCTGGTCGTCACTGATCACGGTCGCCGACCTCGACGGCACCACCAAGTCCGCGGTCGACGAGAACGCGGACAAGGTCGTCGAGGCCTACAGCGTGAACAAGATCGCCGTGGCCGTCGCCGTACTGGACAAGGTGGACCGCGGGCTGATCACGTTAGACCAGAAGGTCACCGTGTCCGCGGCCATCGTCATCCAGGACACCGACGGGATCTTCGCGCTCGACGGCGCGTACCCGAGCGAGGTCACGATCGGCCACGCCCTGGCGAACCTGCTGACGGTCTCGGACAACACCGCGGTCCGCCTGTGCGGCCTGGTGGTGCCGGCGCTGGAGCTGAACCAGATCCTCAAGGACAAGGGCTTCGTGCACACGCAGGTCGTGCCGGTCGCGAACCCGAACCGGTTCTTCCTCGGCACCACGACGGCGCGCGAGACGCACACGTTGCTGCAGAAGCTGGTCGACGGCCAGCTGCTGTCCGCGGCGTCGACGGCGTACCTGCTCAACATCCTGCGGGCGACGGCGAGCTTCACCGACGGCGTGCGGCTCAACCTCAGGACGAACGAGCGGTTGCGGGTCGCCACGAAGGCCGGCTGGTTCGAGGACGGCCGCAACGAGGCCGGGATCATGTTCAGCGAGGACAACCGGGCGATCCTCGTCTACTCGCTGTTCGCCTCCGGTCAGTTCGACGGTGACAAGGCCACGAACGACGCCGACTTCAGCACCACGCACCCGGCCGTCGCGGCCCGCGCGGAGCTCGGCCGGTCGATGTTCGACGCGGTCATCAAGATCACGTGCGCGAAGCCGAAACACCGTGCAAAGGTTTACAACTTCGTCAACGGCGGCTGATTCCTGAGATTTATCTGAAAACTGGACCAAAGTCCTCTGGTTATCAGATATATAGATACCAACGCCGGGGTCGGTCGTCGCCGCCGTCGACGACCGGCTTCCCCGCGTTGATGTTGCAGTGTTGATGTTGAATGGCCAGTCGGTAATCAGGCCAGCGCCGGTTCCACAATGGAGTGGTACCGCCGCGAAACCTCCTTGATCACCTCGTCGAAGTCCGCCGCCCAGATGTCGGCGTTGAAGATCTCGACCTCGATGTCCCTCGAATAGCCCGTCGCGGCGACCTTCCTGGTCAGCCGGTCGAGGTCGATGGAGCCATCACCCGGATAACCGCGGCCCAGCAGCACGTCCGCCGGTACCGGCGTGAGCCAGTCGCACACCTGGTACGACGCGATGCGCTCGCCCGCGCGCACGATCTGCGCGTCGAGATCCGGGTCCCACCAGACGTGCAGCGCGTCCACGACGACGCCGACCGACTCGTGCTGTTCGGCGATGTCGAGCGCCTGCGCCAACGTCGACAGCACGCCGCGATCCGCGCAGAACACCGGGTGCATCGGCTCCAGAGCCAGGGTCACACCGGCCGAGCGGGCGTCCACGGACAGTTCCGCGATGGCGTCCGCAACGCGTTGACGTGCGCCGATCAGGTCCTTGTCCCCCGCCACGCCGCCGACGACCATGACCAGCGTGTCGGTGCGCAACGCCGCGGCTTCCTCGATCGCGCGCCGGTTGTCGTCCAGCGCGGCGCGGTTGTCGACCGCCGTCAGGAACCCGCCGCGGCACAACGACGACACCCGCAGCCCCGCGTCCGCGACGAGCTTCGCGGTGCGTTCCAGACCGTGGTCCGCGACCGGTTCGCGCCACAGCCCGATCGACTCGATGCCGTGCCGCACACAGCCTTCGACGGCCTCCACGACCGTCGCGCGCTTGATCGTGGCCTGGTTCAGCGAGAGGCGAGCCATTGCCGCCACCGCCCTTCCGCGAAGTCCGGGTCGATCACGCCGGCGATCTCGGCGAGCCGTTTCGCCTCGGCCAGGTGCTCGACGCTGCGGGCGGTCTGCAGGCCGTCGAGCAGCAGGAATTGCTCCTGATGACCGGCCAGCCAGGCCAGGAACACCACGCCGGTCTTGTAGTAGTAAGTCGGCGCACTGAACAGATGGCGTGACAACGGAACGGTCGGCGCCATGATGCGGTGGAACTCTTCTGTGTCGCCCTCAGCAAGCTTTCGCAACGCTTTCGAGGCCACCGGGGCGATCGGGTCGAAGATGCCGAGCAGCGCGTCGCTGTAGCCGTGCTCGTCGCCCGCGATCAGATCCGGATAGTTGAAATCGTCGCCGGTGTAGCAGCGAACGCCCTCCGGCAGCCGGCGGCGCAGGCCGATCTCGTGATCGGCGTCGAGCAGCGACACCTTCACGCCGTCGACCTTGTCCGGTCGCTCAGCGATGATCGCCAGGAAGTTGTCGGTGGCCTGGTCGACCTCGTCGGCGCCCCAGTAGCCCTTCAGCGCCGGGTCGAACGCCGTGCCGAGCCAGTGCAGGACCACCGGTTCGCTAACACGGTCCAGTAGCGCGCCGTAGACCTCGGCGTAGTCCTCGGGACCACGCGCGGACGCCGCGAGCTGCCGTGAGCACATCAGCACGGGCTGCGCGCCCGCCTCCTGCACCACGTCGAGCTGTTCGCTGTAGGCCTTGAGCACGTCGTCCACGCCGAACTCACCGGTGAGGTGGTCGGTGGCGACGCCCGCGCAGATCCGGCCGGCCTTCTCGGCGGCGCTGCGCCGGATCAGCTCGGCCGCGGTGGGCCAGTCGAGGCCCATGCCGCGCTGCGCGGTGTCCATCGCCTCCGCGACACCCAGGCCGTGCGACCAGAGGTGATGCCGGAACGCCAGCGTCGCGTCCCAGTCGACCGTGCGCTCGTCTTTGGTGACAACGTGTGCCGCCGCGAACACAACGCGGTCATATTGATCTTGGCCAGGTAGATGTTGGCTAGACATTCGGGATCTCCACCCGGCGACCCTCCGAAGAGGACTGCAGACCGGCCGCCGCGAGCGCCACACCCCGTGCGCCGGCGCGGAAGTCGTGCGGGAACGGCGTGCCCTGGTAGACGTGCCGCAGGAACTCCTCCCACTGCACCTTGAAGCCGTTGTCGAACTCGTCGTTGTCCGGCACCTGCTGCCACTGGTCGCGGAACGGGTGCGTGACCGGCAGATCCGGGTTCCAGACCGGCTTCGGCGTGACGGCGCGGGGTTGCACGAAGCATTCGCGCAGCCCGGCGACCGCACTCCCCTCGGTGCCGTCCACTTGGAACTCGACGAGCTCGTCGCGACGAACGCGCACGCACCAGGACGAGTTGATCTGGGCGATGACGCCGTTCTCGATCTCGAAGATCCCGTACGCGGCGTCGTCCGCGGTCGCCGGGTACTCGGTGCCCTGCTCGTCCCAGCGCGTGGGAACGTGCGTGACGGCCTTCGCCGTGACCGCCTCGACCCGGCCGAAGAGGTCGTGCAGCAGGTAGCTCCAGTGGCAGAACATGTCCGAGACGATGCCGCCGCCGTCCTCGAGCCGGTAGTTCCAGCTCGGGCGCTGCGCGGGCTGCCAGTCGCCCTCGAAGACCCAGTAGCCGAACTCGCCGCGCACGCTCAGGATCCGGCCGAAGAAACCGCCGTCGATCAGGCGCTTCAGTTTGCGGATGCCGGGCAGGTACAGCTTGTCGGCCACCACGCCGTGCTTCACGCCCCTGGCCTCGGCCAGGCGGGCCAGCTGCAGCGCTTCCTCGACCGTCTCGCTGACCGGCTTCTCCGTGTAGATGTGCTTGCCGGCCTCGATCGCCTTGGTGATCGACTCGACGTGCCGCGACGTGACCTGCGAGTCGAAGTAGATCTCCACCGCCGGGTCGGAGAGCGCCGCGTCGAGGTCCGTCGTCCAGCGCGCGAGGTCGTGGCGTTCGGCTATCTCCTTGAGCTTGTCGGCGTTGCGGCCCACGAGGACCGGCTCGACCTTCAGCACCGTGCCGTCCGGCAACCGCACGCCCTGCTCCCGCAACGGGAGCAGCGACCTGACCAAGTGCTGGCGATACCCCATCCGCCCCGTGACGCCGTTGACCGCCACTCCGATGGTCCGAACCGCCATCACACCTCCCTGGTAGCAGCGCTGGAAAGCGCTTTCCCGCCACGCTAATGGCGGTGCTTGACGGACGTCAACCTCCGCGCGAGTTAGTCTCGGCCTCCACAGTTGTGTTGACGGAGGTGGTCGTGTCCGCCCGACAGGTGACGCTCGCCGAGGTGGCGAAGCAGGCGGGTGTCTCGCTGGCGACCGCTTCACGCGTGCTCAACGGAAGCACGCGGCAGGTGAGCGAGGAGCTGAGCGACCGTGTCCTGCGCACCGCGGAGCAGCTCGGCTACGTGCCGAACGCCTCGGCGCAGGCACTCGCGCGCAACAGCAGCCCGCTCGTCGGGCTGGTGGTCCACGACATCACCGACCCGTACTTCTCGTGCATCGCCGCGGGCGTGACGCGGGTGGCCGAGGACGCCGGGCTCGTGGTCGTGCTCGGGACGACCGGGCGGCGGCCGGAGCGTGAGGTGGAGCTGCTTTCCACGCTGCGTGCGCACCGGGCCCGTGCGGTGGTCCTGGCCGGATCGCGGACGACCGACCGGGCGGCACAGGCTCGGCTGGCGACGGAGATCGAGGCGTTCTCCGATCAGGGTGGGCGTGTCGCGTGCGTGTCGCAGGCGAAGCTCGGTACCGACACGGTCGTGCCCGGCAACCGTGCGGGAGGGCGCGCACTGGCCCGTGCGCTGGCCGAGCTCGGGCACAAGCGGTTCGCCGTGCTGGGTGGTCCCTCGGAGCTGTTCGTGGCCCGGGACCGGCTCGCGGGGTTCAAGGCGGGGCTCGCCGACGCCGGGCTCGCGGCGCCCACGGTGATCAACGGGGCGTTCACGCGGGACGGCGGGTATGCGGCGGCGATGGAGCTGCTGGCCGCGAAAACCCGCGCTACCTGCGTTTTCGCCGTGACCGACGTGATGGCGATGGGTGCGATGGCGGCTATGCGCGAGCGTGGCGTGCGGGTGCCGGAGGACATGTCGATCGCCGGGTTCGACGACATCCCGACCCTGCGGGACACCGTTCCGGCCCTGTCGACCGTGCGCCTGCCGTTGGAGGAGATGGGCGAGCTCGCCGCCGGCCTCGTGCTGGACGCGGGTGGTGACGAGGCCCGCACCGTCCGCGTGGCGGGCGAGGTGGTGCTCAGGGCGAGTACCAGTCGCCATTGATTCTGGCCAACAATTAGACTCATCTGGCTGTTGACGTACTTAGTCATGAGGAGTTGAGCCGTCCCCGTGGGTACTGGCCCCGGCTGGCATACCAACCCGGTCCCTTGTTCCTGCTGTTCAGGAGCACGTAGGTGACCGGAATCCTGTTGAGCGTGCTCGGTCTGGTCGCCGTCGTGGCGCTGACCGCCGGCACCTTCATCGCGGTGGCGGCGGAGTTCTCGCTGACCGCACTGGAACGCAGCACCGTCGAGCGGCATCTCGCCGAGGTGGGCGACGCGAAGGCGCGGACCATCGACCGCGCCCACCGCACGCTGTCGTTCCAGCTCTCCGGCGCGCAGCTCGCCATCACGGTGACCACGTTGATCACCGGCTACATCGCGGAGCCCACGATCGCCGCGCTGATCGAGCCCGGGCTGACCGGGCTGGGGGTGTCCCCGCCGGTGGCCGACTGGTTGTCGCTGGCGATGGCGCTGGCGGTGGCCACGGCGTTGTCGATGGTGTTCGGCGAACTGGTGCCGAAGAACCTCGCCATCGCCAAGCCGCTGGAGACCGCCCGCGGTGTCGTCGGCATCCAGGCCGGGTTCTCGTCGGTGTTCCGGTGGCTGATCAGTTGGATGAACAACGCCGCGAACTGGCTGGTCCGCCGCTTCGGCGTGGAGCCGGTCGAGGAGCTGGCCTCCGCCCGGTCGCCCGAGGAGCTCGGCGCGCTGGTGCGGACCTCAGCCGAGCACGGGACGCTCGACCGCGGCACGGCGGTGCTGCTGGACCGGTCGCTGCGGTTCGGCGACCGGACGGCCGGTGAGCTGATGACGCCGCGGGTGCGGGTCGAGGCCCTGCGCGCCGACGCGACCGTGCTGGACCTGGTCATGAAGGCCAGGGAGACCGGGTTCTCGCGGTTCCCGGTGCACGACGGGTCGCTGGACGAGGTGCGCGGCATGGTGCACGTGAAGCAGGCCTTCGCGGTGCCGGCGGCGCTGCGCGGGACGACACCGCTGTCGGCGCTGACCCGTCCGGTGTCCTCGGTGCCGGAGACGCTGGAGGGCGACGCGCTGCTGGACCGGCTGCGGGCCTCCGGGCTGCAGACGGCGCTGGTCGTGGACGAGTACGGCGGCACGGCCGGCATGGTCACCCTGGAGGACGTCGTCGAGGAGATCGTCGGCGACGTGCGCGACGAGCACGACCGGGGTGAGGCGCCGCCGGTGCGGTCGCTGGGCAAGGACAGCTGGCTCGTCTCGGGCCTGCTGCGCGACGACGAGGTGGCCGAGGCGACCGGGTTCCACATGCCCGAAGGCGACTACGAGACGCTGGCCGGGCTGGTGCTGGCTCGCCTCGGACGCATTCCGGACGTCGGCGACGAGATCCGGGTGGACGGCTGGCGGGTGACCGTGATGCGGATGGACCGGCACCGGGTCGCCGAACTGCGGGTGGTGGTGTCGACGTGAACTTCCTCGTGATCGTGTTGTTGCTGGCAGGCAACGCCTTCTTCGTCGGCGCCGAGTTCGCGGTGATCACCGCGCGCCGTGACCGGCTGGAAGCGTTGGCGGACAAGGGTTCTGCCCGGGCCCGGACCGCGATCAAGGCCTCGCAGCAGCTGCCGTTGCTGATCGCCGGCGCGCAGCTGGGCATCACGTTGTGCTCGCTGGGGCTGGGTGCGATCGCCGAGCCTGCTTTGGCCACTGTGCTGGAGGGGCCCCTCAGCGCAGTCGGTCTGCCGGTCGCCGTGGTGCACGGCGTGGCGTTCGCGGTGGCGTTGGTCATCGTCGTCGCGCTGCACACGATCCTCGGCGAGATGGTGCCGAAGAACCTCGCCATCGCCGGTCCCGAGCGTGCCGCCGTGTGGCTGGTGCCGGTGCACTACGGCTTCTCGCGGATGATCGCGCCCGCACTGGCGTTGTTCACCGCGGTGGGCCGGTGGGTGCTGCGCCGGTTCGGCGTGGAGCCCGTCGACGAGCTCGAGTCGGCCTACACGCCGGACGAGCTGGCGTTGCTGATCGGCCAGTCCCGGTCCGAGGGGTTGCTGGAGGATTCGGAGCACCGGCGGTTGAGGCAGACCCTGTCCTCGGCCGAACGGACCGTTTCCGACGTCCTGGTGCCTCTTGATCGGCTGACGACGGTGTCCGATTCGCCGACCGTAGGCGAGATGGAGGCGGCCGTCGCCGCCACCGGGTTCTCGCGGTTCCCGGTGCTTTCGGATTCCGGGCTGATCGGATACCTGCACGTCAAGGACATCCTCGACCTTGAGGGCGCGGCAACGCTCGTGCCGCGTTCGCGGGTGCGTGGGTTGCCCGAGGTGCCCGTTGACGCGCGTCTGGACGAGGCACTGGCCGCGCTGCGTCGCGCCCAGTCACACCTCGCGCGCGCGGTGGGCGCCGACGGTTCCGAGCGCGGCGTCGTGGCGTTGGAGGACCTGTTGGAGGAGTACGTGGGCACCGTCCGGGACGGCACCCACGTGCGGTGGGTCTAGCGCGGCATTGGCTACAGGGCCCGGCCAAGCGCGTCGAGCAGGCCGTTGGTGCCTTCCTCGCGCCACTCCGGCCGGTCCAACTCGTCGAAGAACACCCCGTGCTCGGTAATGGTGAGCGTCGTCTTGTCGTCCTGCTCCTGGAACTCGACGGTCGCCAGGCTGATGCTGGTGCGCTTGTCGTCAGCGTGCATCGTGTAGGTGCTGACGATCCGTTCGTTGGGCTGAATGTCCTGGTACAGCGCGTTGTAGGCGTGCACGGTCCCACTCAAGTCCGTGCTCGCGACGCGCTCCTCACCGCCGACCCGGAAGTCGAGCGTGTGCCCGTGGGACTCCCAGCCGTCCGGCGCGGCGAACCACCTGGCCTTGCTCGGCTGGTCGGTCCAGGCCCGCCAGACCTTGGCGACGGGAGCCGGATACGTGCGCTCGATGGTGAACGTCGCGTGCTTGATGGTCATTCTTCCTCCAGGAATGTCCCGAGCCGGTCGAGCCTGCGCTCCCAGCCCGTGCGCTGGTCGGTGATCCACTGCTCCGCGGTCCGGAGTGCCTGCGGCGCGATCTGACAGGTCCTGGTTCTGCCGATCTTGTTCGTCGTGACCAGACCCGCCTCTTCCAGGACCTTGAGATGCTGCACCACGGCCGGCAACGACATGGCGAACGGCTCCTTCAACTCGCTCACCGTCGCCGGACCCCGGCACAGCCGCTCGACCATCGCGCGGCGGGTGGTGTCCGCCAGCGCGTGGAACAGCCGGTCGAGCTGATGGTTAAGCATGTGCTTAAGTATTACCGCGCTGTCAAGGCCATCGGCCTGTGGACAACTTCCGCGGGTCTGGGCCCGTCTTGGGTAGCCTGAGCTGCGGATACGGGCTTTGGTGGGTGGGTGGCGATGCTGATTCACCCGATCGAGGTGTCCTGAAACGTTGTTACGGTCGCCTCGCATACGAGGAAGCGCGCGGGGGCAGCGAACGGGAGATGTGGAAGGTGGGCGTTGAGTGCCAAAACAGGGAGTGGGGTGGCGGGAATGGGTGCCGGAACAGGAAGCGGAACGCCAGGCTCCCGATACACCGCGGCATGGACCGGTTCGCGACGAAGTGTGCGTTGAGCTGCACCGCCCGGTCACCGGGGTTGCGATCGACCGCGCCTGCGGGGTGACCCTGCCGGCTGGGCGCGTCGGCTGAGCGGTATGTGCCCCGGTATGCGCCTCCAGGTGCCGGTCGATATCCGTGTCGTTCGTTCGACTTATGGGTGACGGACACACACAGGGAGGCACAGAAAATGGGCAAGGTCTACACGGGCGCCAGCACCTCGATCGACGGCTACGTCTCGGGCCCGGAGTTCTCCGGCTTCGACAGGCTCTTCGCCTGGTACGAGGCGGGCGACGTCGAGCTCACGGTCCCGACGGGGGCGATGACCGTCCACCTCACGCCGGCCAGCGCCGCCTACTTCAGCGGACTGATCCAGGCGACCGGCGCGTTGGTGGTGGGGCGCAAGCTCTACGACTTCACGAATGGCTGGGACGGCCAGCATCCGTTGGGCGTGCACACGGTCGTGCTGACCCACCGGCCGTTGGAGGACAACGAGCACTTCACGTTCTGCAGCGACGGCGTCGAGAAGGCGATCGAGATCGCGCAGGAGAAGGCGGGCGACAAGGGGGTCGGCCTGAACTCCGGTGAGGTGGCCCGGCAGGCGATCGACGCCGGGCTGGTGGACGAGATCTTCCTCGACCTGGTACCGGTGATCCTCGGTGGGGGCACGCCGTTCTTCGCGCCTGGCAAGGGGTATGAGCTGGAGGGGCCGGTTTCGGTCGTCGAGAGCACCTCGGTGACGCACCTGCGGTACAAGGTGAAGTACTCGGCCTGACGCGCGAAACCCGAAGCGCGGAGCCCCGAAGTGGTCTGATTTTGGTCAGCACTGAAGCTATAGATGCTGCTGACGCGCCGTAGCCCGAAGTGCGGAGCCTGACGCGCGGGGCCCGAAGCACGGGCCTGAGGCACGGCGGCCGCAAGCCAGGCCCCGCGCCAGTCCTACGGGACGATTTCGAGTTGCGCCATCATGCCGATCCACGAGTGTTCGAGGAAGTGGCAGTGGTAGACGTAGCGGCCGGTGTAGCCGGTGAAGGTCGCCTGCACTTTCACCGTCTCCCCCGCCGTGATCGGGATGGTGTCCTTGAGGCCGGCGTCGCTGGGCAGGGGCGGGCCGCCGTTGCGTTCCAGCACCCGGAACTGGACCAGGTGCAGGTGGAAGTTGTGCTTGACGCCGGTCGGGTCGGTGCTCTTGATCAGCCAGGTTTCGGTGGTGCCGCGCCTGATGGTGAAGTCGACGCGGTCCATGTCGAAGACCTTGCCGTTGATCACGCCGTCCGGGCGCTCATTGGGCTTGAAGACGAACGCCAGGTCGACCTCGCGGTCCACTGTAGACAGTGGTAGCGCCGGCAGTGGGCGCAGGATGGCGGGCACGCGGGAGGAGTCCGAGGCGCGGCGGACCACGTCGAACCGCAGGATCTCGCCGGCTGCGGCGTCGGTGAGCACCACGCGGGAGCCGACTGGGTACTTCGAGAAGTCGACGACCACGTCGGCGCGTTCGGCTGAGGAGAGGACGAGTTCCT
Organism: uncultured Actinomycetota bacterium; assembly: GCA_963771775.1. GTDB lineage: Bacteria > Actinomycetota > Actinomycetes > Mycobacteriales > Pseudonocardiaceae > Lentzea. The sequence continues at coordinate 1,479,859 of CAVYUS010000007.1, read as the reverse complement.
CGGTCGCCGGTCGAGGCGTCCAACAGGCCGCCGTCGGAGCCGATGTGGGTGAAGCTGTCGCCGGTCAGCCTGAGTTTGAAGACGCGCTGGTTGGCGGTGTTGATCAATCGGAACCGGTACCTGCGGGCGGCGACCTCGAAGTAGGGCTGCGGGACGCCGTTGGCGAGGACGATTGTGCGTTTGGCGGGATCGTCGAAGACGATGATGTTGCCGCTGGAGTCGAACTGGATGTCGCGCAACATGATCGGGACGTCGTAGGCGCCGGACGGCAGGTTCAGCGGGCGTTCGGAGTCGTCTTCGATGACGTAGGCGCCGTGCAGTCCTAAGTAGACGTGCGCGGCTTCGGAGCCGTGGCTGTGGTCGTGGTACCAGAGGGTGGCGCCCTGCTGGGAGTTCGGGTAGCGGTAGAGGCGGATGCGGCCGGGCTCTACCAGGTCCTTCGGGTGGCCGTCGTGCTCGGCCGGTACGTGGCCGCCGTGCAGGTGGACGTTGGCGGCCTCGTCCATCCTGTTCTGCACCAGGATCAAGGTTTTGCGGCCGGTCTTGGCCCTGATCGTGGGGCCGGTGAACTGACCGCCGAAGCCCATCACCGGCGACCGCAGGCCGGGCAGGATCTCGGCGGTCGTGCGTTCGATCGAGAGCTGGTAGATCTCCTGTTTCGGTGTTGACACCAGCGGTTTGAGCACGGGCGGCACGGGCATCGGCCGTGTCCACGGCACGATTTCAGGTCTGGGACCGGAAAAGGTCTTCGACTCCTGGAACTGGTGCATGCCGTGCGCCGAGTCTTCGTGACCTTCGGCCGGCGCGAGCAGCTTCGGCACGCCGAACACGCCTGCCGCGATTCCGCCCGCGGCGAGCACACCTCGTCTGTTGAGCATCGCTGTTCCCCTAAGCGCCCCAGGCGGACGCGCTCCGTGAGAACGCTTCCGCAGCGGTTGGATGCGGCGGAAAGCTACGCCGGGCAGTCAAGGGGAACGCCTAGTTCCGAGTTGTGCTCACATGTGCGGTGCTGACTATCTCAAGAGGCCAGTGCGGCCTTCACCGAACGAGTGGTCTCGTCGGCGAGCACTTCGTCATCACCGTTCTGAATCGCTTGCAGCGTCTGGGAAACGACGTCCTCGGGCGAGATCTTGGGTGCGTCGACGCTCGACGCCATGTCGGTGTCGATGTACCCGGCGTGCACCGCGACGACATGGGTGCCCTGCTCCCGCAACGCATCCCGCGTCGACCCGGTCAACGACCACGCCGCCGCCTTGGACGCCGCGTAGCCGCGCCAGAGCGGGTGGCCGACGAACGACAGGATGCTCAGCACGTTGACGAGCACGCCGCCGCCATTGGCTTTCAGAATGGGTGCGAACGCGTCCGTCGTGCGGACGATCCCGTAGAAGTTGACCTCGAATTCTGCCTTGATGCTGTCAACTTCCCCGCCCGGCACGAGCACGCCGGCGTTGTTGACCACGATCGTGACGTCACCGAGCTCCTTCGCCGCGGCCGCGACGGACGCGTCGTCGGTCACGTCCAGCTGCACCGGGATGACCCCTTCGTCCACAACGGACGCCGGGTTGCGCGCGCCGCCGTAGACCTTCGCCCCGCGCTTGACCAGTTCGCGGGCGTACGCCCGGCCGAGTCCGCGGTTGGCGCCGGTCACGAGTGCGGTTGCCCCGATGAAGTCCATCGCTACCTCCTAAGTTGGCATTTCCAACTCACCGTAGCCGAGGTAAGTTTGATTTGCCAACCCACTGCTAGGATGGTCACATGGCCCCTCGAACCTGCTCCGTCGCGAACGCGCTGGAGGTCGTGGGCGAGCGCTGGTCGCTGCTGGCGTTGCGCGAGGTGTTCTTCGGCAACAACCGCTTCGACCAGATCGCCGCGAACACCGGCGCGTCACGTGACGTGCTCGCCGCGCGACTGAAGAAGCTGGTCGCCGCGGGAGTGCTGGAGAAGCGTCAGTACTCCGACCACCCGCCGCGGCACGAGTACCTGCTGACGGACTCGGGACGCGCGCTGCACAACGTGATGCTCATGCTCAAGGAGTGGGGCGACGCGTACGTGACGGAGGGGCCACTCCCCCTCGTGTGGGAACACTCGTGCGGCCACGCGCTGGAGCCGCGCGTCGTGTGTGCGCACTGTGGCAAGGAGGCGACGCCGGAGTCGATGACAGCCGAGTTCGCAGCGCCACGGGACGCAGCGTCATGAAAGGCGTGAAAGCCGAGCTCGCCGCGCGGCTCGAAGCGATGCGGCAGCAGATCGGGGCGACCTGGGTCGTCGGGTTCGAGAACTTCGACGGCGGCCACCCGTTCATCGAGGTCGCCGAAGGGCCGGTGTACCGACTGCTCGCCTACGAGCGCGGGGAGCGGCTGTTCGCGCAGGAGACGTGGCAGCTCGACGAGATCCTGTACTGGGCGATGTACGAGGTCACCCGGACCATGGGCTACGGGTACGCCGTGCAGCACCCGGTGGAGGGTGAGGAGCAGCGGTTCACCGCGTTCCGGCGGCAGGAGGAGCTGCTCGGCACGCTGAACCCGGCGTGGGTGGAGCGCGCGCGAGCGTCGCGGCCCACCCACTAAGTTGTCCACCATGAGTGAGGACGACGAGGACGAGTTCGCCGAGGACGACGACTTCGAGGACGAGGAAGACCCCGACGACCTTTTCGCCGTCACGCCCGAACCGCGCACGGTCTGCCACCTGTGCGGGGGCGCGAGCTACATCGCGGCGCCGACGCTCGCGATCATCGGTGGTGCGCCGCGCACCGTCGACAACGGGCGGGAATGCCCGCACTGCAGCGGCGCGCGGACGTTCAACGGGCTGGTGCCGCCTCTCTAGTGGCGTGCACGCTCGACGAAGCCGAGGAACTCGTCCACCTCATCCGCGCAATCTCCTCGCCGATGAGGTCGAGGGGCAGGTCCGAGGCGCTCTGGAAGCGCACGCAGGACTTGCCCATGTCGAGCTTCTTGCCGGTGGCGAGGTACCTGGAGCGGAACGACTCCGCGCCCGGCCCCATGACGGTGGTCAGGTAGATGGAGCAGTGGCGCTTCTGGGCGGCCAAGGCCACGTAGCTGAGCGGCTGTTTGTTGTAGGTCGGGCCGCTCACCTCCAGCGGCACCTGCCAGGTGATCATTCCCCACGCCATGGCCTCGGTGTAGCCGTCGGGGAGGTTGGCGAGGATGACGTCGCGCACAGCGCTGACCTCGGCACGCTGCTGATCAGGCAGTTCGGCGAGGTACTCGGCGACCGTGGAGGCTTTGCTCTGCACCATGCGCGTACGGTAATCGCTCGTGGAGTTCCTGACCCGAGCCGAATGGCACGTATTGCGCGACGAGCACGTTGCTCGCATGCGCCGGTTCACGGGGCCGCACCTGGAGCGCAAACTCCGCAAGGAGAAGCACCCGGTGATGGACTTCCTCTTCACTTACTACAGCCATCGGCCCGTGCGGCTTGAACGGTGGCATCCGGGGCCGGGCGTCGTGCTCGAAGACGCTGCCGAGTACCTGGAGTTTCCGCACTACAAGGCCACCGCGGACGGTGTCACGCTCGACGTCGGCAGCTTCCTGGAGCAGCGGGAGAAGACGCTCGAGTTCGTGCGGGCGCTGCTCACGGCGACGTTGAGCAGGCCGGCTCGGCTCGGCTGCTTCGGGTTGCACGAGTGGGCGATGGTCTACCGACAGCAGCCCGAGGAAGTGCGGCACAACGCGTGGCCGCTGAGACTCGGCAGCGACGGCACGGACCAGGTGGTCGAGGCGAGCCGGATCCAGTGCGGGCACTTCGACGCGTTCCGGTTCTTCACGCAGCCCGCACGGCCGCGCAACGCACTCCAGCCCACGCGGGACGAGCAGATCGCGAACGAGCAGCCGGGGTGCTTGCACGCGAACATGGATCTGTTCAAATGGGCGTACAAGCTGGAGCCCGCGACGCCGTCGGTTCTGGTGGCCGACTGCTTCGAACTGGCCGCTGACGTCCGCGAGCTCGACATGCGGGCATCGCCCTATGACCTGGCGAAACTCGGCTACGACCCGGTGCCGATCGAGGACCCGGAAGGCCGCGCGGAGTACGTTCGGCGGCAGGCGGCGTTCGCTGAGCGGGCGCGGCCGTTGCGAGAACGCCTCATAAATGTGTGCCAGGCGTTACTTGCAGTGACTTCACTTCGCTGACCGTCTTCACCTGTTAGCGTGATTGGCGGTTCGTCGGGGGCCGCTGAGTAGTTGTGAGGATTCGATGTCTCGACACCGCGCGCTGCGGGCGAGGGTGCGGCGCGGGATCGCCAAATGGCCCGTGCTCATCGTGGTGTTCGTCGTGCTGATCGGCCTCGGCTGGCTCGCCTGGTCGTGGGCCGGTGGCGTGCTCGACCGGCGGGCTCAGGCGCTGGCCCAGAACTGCAGCGAGGGCGACTCGGTGCTGCGCGTTGCTGCGACGCCGAGTGTCGCGGGGGCCGTTGCGGAGGTCGCGCGCGCGTACAGCGCCACACGGCCCGTTGTGTACGACCACTGCATCGCGATCGAAGTGACGTCTCTGGACTCCTCCGCGGTGCTGGACGGCCTGACGACGAACTGGGACGAGACGAAACTCGGCCAGCGGCCGCACGCGTGGCTCCCCGACTCGACGCTGTGGGCGAACCGGCTGACCGCGCTCAACGCGAAGCTCGTCGGCGCGGCGCCGAAGTCCGTCGGGACCTCGCCGGTGCTGCTCGCCGCCCCGGAAGCGGCCGTGCCGGTGTTGAAGGACTTCCGGTGGACGGACATGCCCGAGGTCACGGACTGGAGCAAGTTCGGCCAGACCTGGGGACGGTTCAGCGTGGCGATGCCGGACCCGTCGGCGAACACGGCGTCCGCGCTGGCGATCCAGGCGGCGCTGGCCGGCGGCAAGGGACCCGTGACGCCGGAGTCGCTCGGTTCGGACACCTCGAAGGCGTCGTTGTCGAAGCTCGCGGCCGCGGTGCCGCCAGAGGTTCCGGCCACGACGCGCGATGCGCTGGGGCGCCTCGGTGACAGCGCGACGGTCAACTCGGCGGGTTTCTCCGTCACGCCGGTGTCCGAAGTGGACCTGTTCAAGCACAACACCGGCAAGGAAGCCCCCTCGAAGCCGCTCGTCGGCGTGCTGCCCGCCGGCCCGGCCGCGGTGGCCGACTTCCCGTACGTGGCACTGGGCGGATCCGCGGTCGGCGAGGCCGAACAGCGTGCGGCGCAGGCGTTCCGTGAGTTCATGACCGAGCCTGCGCAGCAGGCGATCCTGGCGCGCGGCGGGTTGCGGGTCGAGTCCACTCAGGACCGTCCGTCGCCCTCCCCCGGCGTTTCCTGGTCCGCTGTAGCGGAAACCCTCGTTCCCGCCGACGCCACGACCGCGCAGCAGATCTCGTCGGCGTGGGCTTCGGCCGACCGCGGCGGGCAGGTCGTGACGGTGCTGGCGGACGTGTCGACGTCGATGAAACCCAGGCTGGACAAGGTGAAGGGCGCGCTGCGCGGTCAGGTGGACCGGTCGGTGTCCGGGTCGTTCGGGCTGTGGGAGTTCGCGCGGGACCTCGACGGCGCGAAGCCGTACAAGCAGCTGGTCGGGACCGGGCCGGTGGCGGAGAAGCGCGAGGCGCTGCGCAAGGCCGTCGACGGGCTCAAGACCGCGGACGGGTCGCAGCTCTACAGCTCGCTGGCGGCCTGCTACGAGTCGGCGCACGACGGCTTCGTCGCCGGGCGGGTGAACCGGGTCGTGGTGATCACCGACGGGTCGTCGGACGGCGGGATCGACCTGGCGGCGCTGAAGTCGCGGTTGCGCGGGAAGGACCTGGCGGTCAGCTTCATCGCGATCGGCGGGGACGTGGACCAGGCGGCGCTGACGGAGATCGCGCAGACCACGGGGGGCAGTGTGTCCGTGGTGGAGAACGTGGACGGGATCGAGGCGACGCTCGGACAGGTGCTGTCGACCAACGCCTGACCGGTCGACGTCGGACGCGGTGTGCGTCCTGCTCACCAGCGCGGCAGAGGCAGTGTCAGACCTGGTCACGAGCATGCCAGCCGCAGTGTCAGACCTGCTCACTAGAATTGAAATTGGGGGTACCCGGCCAGCGCCGTGTGTGTGGTGTGCGCACATAGGCGCAGAGGGAACCCAGCCAGCGCCGCGTGGTGTGCGCGCGTAGGGGCAGAGGGAACCCAGGCTCCGCGCGGCTCGTTCGACCTGGCATGGGGACCGGATCTTGGTGGCATCGCTGCCCTTCGCCGGCCATGTAGGCGCGATGGCGGCGGTGTCGGCAGAACTCGTGAGGCGCGGCCACGACGTCGTGGTGCACACCGGCGCGAAGTACCGGCACAAGTTCGAGGGCGCGGAGTGGTTGCCGTGGAAGCACGCACCGGACTTCGACGACGCACAGCTGGCACGGACGTTTCCGAGCGTGGGCGACGGCAAGGGCATGCGCTCGAACTTCGCGAACCTCCGCGACGTGCTGGTCGGCACCGGGGCGGCGCAGGCGCGTGACGTGCTGGAGGCGGAGTTCGACCTGGTCGTCACGGATCACCTGGCGTTCGGGGCCGCGATGGCCGCCGAGATCCGGCAGGTGCCGTGGGCGACGGTCGCGGTGACACCGCTGGTGGCCAGTCGCCCGCTGGCCAGGGCGGTGTCGGCGCTGATCGTCGACGGGATGTTCAACCGCATGCGCGCGGAAGCCGGGCTGAAGCCGAAATCCGATTCGCTGGAGGCCTTCTACTCGCCGGAACTCGTGCTGGCGCAAGGGGTTGCCGAACTGGAGACCGTGCAGGTGCCGCCGCAGGTGCGTTTCGTCGGGCGGTTGATCACGCAACCGAAGAGCGCCGAACTGCCCGAGTGGTGGCCGGACCTCGACGGCCAAACAGTGGTGCACGTGACCCAGGGGACGCTCGAAACCGACCCCGACGACCTGCTGAAACCCGCGATCGAGGCGCTGGCCGGGCATGACGCGCTGGTCGTGTGCACAACGGGTGGCGCGCCGTGGGAGGGCCCGCTGCCGCGCAACGTGCGGGTGGCGCCGTTCATCCCGCATGACCTGCTGCTGCCGCGGACCGACGTGATGATCACCAACGGCGGGTGGGGTGGTCTGCTGGCGGCGTTGGAGGCGGGGGTGCCGCTCGTCGTCGTACCGGAAGAGCTGGACAAGGCTCAGGCGGCTCGCCGGATCAAACTGGCGGGTGCCGGGATCGTCCGCCGCAAACCCAAGCGGCTCAAGGAAGCGGTGGACCAGGTGCTGGCCGCGGCCACCGGGAGCGCGCCCGCGAACTGGGGCGGGCGATCACGGCTGCCGGTGGCGCGGCCGAGGCGGCGGACCTGGTCGAGGCGCTGATCAGGCGGCGCTGATCAGACGGCGTTGAAGTGGTCCGGGTCCGGGCCGGTGCGGGTGCCGTTGTCCAGTTCGGCGATGACGGTCATGTCGTCGGGCGCCAGCTCGAAGTCGAAGATGTCGATGTTCTCCTTGATCCGGTAGGGCGTGACGGACTTCGGGATCACGACGTTGCCGAGCTGGACGTGCCAGCGCAGCACGATCTGGGCCGGGGTCTTGCCGTACTTGTCGGCGAGGCCGGTGAGGTCGGGCGTGCTGAGCAACGTGCCCTGGGCCAGCGGTGACCACGCCTCGGTGACGATGCGGTGGGTGACGTGGACCTTGCGCATCTCTTCCTGCTGCAGCAACGGGTGCAGCTCGATCTGGTTCACCGCCGGGGTGGTCGGGAACTCGTCGAAGAGCCGCTGCAGGTGTCGCGTGTGGAAGTTCGAGACGCCGATCGCCTTCACCCGGCCGTCGGCGTAGAGCTGCTCCAACGCGCGCCACGTCTCGGCGTAGAGGTCGCGCTCGGGGGTCGGCCAGTGGATCAGGTACAGGTCGAGCACGTCGCGGCGCAGCCGGCGCATGCTCTCGTCGAACGCGCGCAGCGTGGAGTCGTAGCCCTGGTCGGCGTTCCACAGCTTGGTCGTGATGAACAGGTCGGGGACGCCCGCGATGGCGTCGCCGACACCGGACTCGTTGCGGTAGGCGGCAGCCGTGTCGATGCTGCGGTAGCCGGCTTCGATGGCCGTCGTGACGGCACCGGCTACCTGGTCCTCGGGCACCTGGAAGACGCCGAAGCCCAGTTGAGGGATCCGTACTCCGTTGTTCAGCGAGATCAGCGGAACCATGCGGGTAGCTTCGCATCGTTGTAGACGTCCTGCATCGCCTTGATCGTGGCGACGAGTTCGTGTCTCAGCTCATTTGGTGCCACGACTTCCACGTCCGCCCCGAATTTGAGCAGGTCGGCGACGGCGTGCCGGGTCGACTCGGTGGGGAAACCGAACTCCTCGCCCGGTTGCGGATCCAGCTGCCTGATCACCCGCGCCTGGTAGCCGCTGAGCAGGTACTGGGTCTTGTCGAGGCCCGCCCGCGTCATGCGGACCGTGATGCGCTCGCCGTACATGCGGGCCTCGAACCGCTCCGACCACTCCTCCCAGTAGCGCGCCAGGTCGAAGTCCGCCGGCCGTTCGAAGGTGTGCGGCAACGTCTGCAGGCTGTGCACCCTGGACACCCGGTAGGTGCGGCCGCTGCCGACGAAGTACCAGGTGCCCGCCTTGAGCACCAGGCCGTACGGGTCGACCTCGCGGTCCACGGTCTGGTTGCCCCACCGCTGGTAGGTCATCCGCACGCGGCGCTGCTCCCAGACGGCGTCGGCGATCGTGGCGAGGTGGTCGGTGGGTTCGTCGCCGCGGAACCACGTCGGGGTGTCGAGGTGGAAGCGCCGGCGGATCTGCTCGGCCTTCGTGCGCAGCTCGGTCGGGAGCGCGGCGAGCAGCTTGAGCTGGGCCGCGGCCGCGAACTCCGCGAGCCCCAGCTCCTGCGCCGGGCCCGGCAGCCCGGCGAGGAACAGGGACTGCGCCTCGGAGCTGGTGAGGCCGGTCAGGCGGGTGCGGTAGCCGTCGACCAGCCGGTAGCCGCCGGTGGGGCCGCGGTCGGCGTACACCGGGATGCCGGCCGCGCCCAGCGCCTCGATGTCGCGGTAGATCGTGCGGGGCGAGACCTCGAGCTCGGCGGCCAGTTCGTCCGCGGTCAGCCGGCCCCTCGACTGCAGGAGCAGGAGGACCTGGATGAGCCGGCTGGATTTCATCCGTCAAACCTGACACGAACTGTCAGGTTCTGCCAGCAGGCTGGTCCACATGAAGGCAACCGGAACCATCGAAGTGAAGAGCTGGGACGAGAAGACCTGGGACGGCCGCCCCTACAAGGAGGTCGAGGGCCGCAAGCTGACCGAGGCGCACGTCGAGTTCTCGTACTCCGGCGCCGTCGTGGGTGTTTCGAAGTGCCGCTACCTCATGTCCTACGGCGACGACGTGTGCTGGACGACCGCGCTGGAGGAGATCACCGCGGACGAGGGCACGCTGGTGCTGCGGCACGTCGGCGCGTACCGGACGTCGGTGGAGGCCGTGATCGAGATCGTCGACGGCACCGGCGCCTACGCGGGCGCGCGAGGTGCGGCGACGGTCGAGTGGGCGGAGGATGGCAGCGCCACCTACACCCTGGAGTACGAGGTCTGAACATGACCAACGCCCCCATCTACGACGAGACCAAGCAGCGGATCACTTCGCTGGTTCAGGGCAGTGATCCGCAGACACCCGTGGCGGCGACCCCGGGATGGTCGGTCAAGGACGTGGTGGCGCATCTGGCCGGCGGTCTGCGTGACTTCGTGGACCGCCGGTTCGACGGCGTCGAGTCCGGTGAGTGGGGCGAACGGCAGGTGCGCGACCGCCAGGCCAACACGCTCGACGACGCCTTCGCCGAGTGGGACGCGAACCGCGCGCTCGCCGAGCCGTTGTTCGACACCCCCATGGGATCCGTGCTGATCGCCGAGGTGGTGGCGCACGAGCACGATCTCCGTGCGGCGCTGGGGGTTCCCGGCGACCGGGAGTCGGTGGCCGTGCGGGCCGCGTTGACGAAACCGTTGCAGCAGCTGGATCAGCGGATGCGGGAGAACGAGGTGCCCGCACTGCGGATCACGCTGGAGCACGGGGATCGCGTGCTCGGGCACGGTGAGCCCGCCGGGACGTTGCGCACCACGTCGTTCGAGCTGATGCGGGCGATCGGCGGGCGGCGGTCGCCGGACCAGATCAAGGCGATGGACTGGGACGGCGATCCGGACACGTGGATCGCCGCGCTGGCGTTGTTCGGACGGCATCGGGCGGAGCCGTTCGAGGAGTAACTTGTCCGGTCGTGAACGACTGGCTGACTGACACCCGAGACTCGTACGACACGGTCGCGACCAGCTACGCCGACTACACGCGGGACCTGCTGGACGGGCTTCCCCATCTGCGGGCCGCGCTGCGGTTGTTCGCGGAAGAGGTGCGCGGGCCCGTCGCGGACGTCGGCTGCGGCCCCGGCGACATCACCGCCCGCCTGCACGAGCTCGGGGTGGACGCGTTCGGGATCGACCTCTCCCCCGAGATGATCTCGCTCGCCCGCGCGAACCACCCCGGACTGCGGTTCGAGGTCGGGTCGATGACCGAGCCGCTGGACGCCTCCGTGGGCGGGATCCTCTCGTGGTGGTCGCTGATCCACGTGCCCGACGAGCTCGTCCCGACGGTGCTGGGGCACTTCCGGGACGCGTTGCAGCCCAACGGGTTGTTGCAGCTGGGTTTCCACGTCGGTGACCGCACCAACCTGAAGACGCAGGGCTACGGCGGGCATCCGATGCGCGTGCACGTCCATTTGCGACGACCGGAGCGGGTGGCGGAGTGGTTGCGGGCGGCCGGGTTCACCGTCGAGGCGCAGTGGTTGCTCGGCGACGACGGGGCGGTCATCTTCGCCCGGCGTGGGTGAGACCATCTGCGGGTGCCAGAAGACCAGACGTGCCAGCGCTGCGGCGAACCCGTCGAGCTGAGCCAGGAAGACTACGAGCTCTTCGAACGGATGCACCCAGACTGCTTCCACTTCGCGTTCGAGCACGACCTGAACAAGCCCGGGCTGAGCGTCGACGAGAACTGCGGCGACGACGCCTGCCCCGTCGGAGCATGAAAAAACGGGCGCACCCCCGAGTGCGCCCGTTTTCCCACTGACTCAGATCAGCTGCCGTACGCCGAGAGCGGCGGGCAGGAGCAGACCAGGTTGCGGTCGCCCTTCGCGCCGTCGATGCGGCGGACCGGCGGCCAGATCTTCGGAGCACCGGTACCGGCCGGGTAGACGGCCTCCTCGCGGGTGTACGGGTGGTTCCACTCGCCGACGGTCACGCAGGCCGCGGTGTGCGGGGCGTTGCGCAGCGGGTTGTCCTCGACGGGCCAGTCGCCGGCACCGACGCGGTCGATCTCGCGCTTGATGGCGATCATGGCGTCGATGAACCTGTCGATCTCGGCGAGGTCCTCGGACTCGGTCGGCTCCACCATCAGGGTGCCGGCGACCGGGAACGACATCGTCGGGGCGTGCAGGCCGTAGTCCGCGAGGCGCTTGGCGACGTCGTCCACCGTCACGCCGGTGGCCTTGGTGATCGGCCGCAGGTCGAGGATGCACTCGTGGGCCACGAAGCCGCCCTCGCCGGTGTAGAGGACCGGGTAGTGCTCGTCGAGACGGCGGGCCACGTAGTTGGCGGCGGCCACGGCGGTCAGGGTGGCGCGGCGCAGGCCGTCGCCGCCCATCATCCGCACGTAGGCCCACGAGATCGGCAGGATCGACGCGGAACCCCACGGGGCGCCCGAGATCGGGCCGACACCGGTGGCCGGTCCTGCCGTCGGCTGCAGCGGGTGGTTCGGCAGGAACGGGGCGAGATGGGACTTCACACCGATCGGACCGACGCCGGGGCCACCGCCGCCGTGCGGGATGCAGAACGTCTTGTGCAGGTTCAGGTGCGAGACGTCCGAGCCGAACTTGCCGTAGCGGGCCAGCCCGATGAGCGCGTTGAGGTTCGCGCCGTCGACGTACACCTGACCGCCGGCGTCGTGGACCAGAGCGCAGACCTCGCCGACGGTGTCCTCGTACACGCCGTGCGTCGACGGGTACGTGATCATGATGGCGGCGAGGTCGTCGGCGTGCTCGGCGACCGTCGAACGCAGGTGGCCCATGTCGATGTTGCCCTTGTCGTCGCACTTCACGACGACGACGCGCATGCCGGCCATGACGGCGGACGCGGCGTTGGTGCCGTGGGCGGAGGACGGGATCAGGCAGACGTCGCGGTCGGCGTTGCCGTTGGCGCGGTGGTAGGCGCGGATCGCCAGCAGGCCGGCGAACTCACCCTGCGAACCGGCGTTGGGCTGCAGCGAGACGGCGTCGTAGCCGGTGACCTCGGCGAGCCACTCCTCCAGGTCGGACACGATCTTCAGCAGACCGGCAGCGTCCTCGACGGGCGCGAACGGGTGCAGCGTCGAGAACTCCGGCCACGTGATGGACTCCATCTCCGCGGTGGCGTTCAGCTTCATCGTGCAGGAGCCGAGCGGGATCATGCTGCGGTCGAGCGCGACGTCCTTGTCGGACAGTGCGCGCAGGTAGCGCAGCAGCGCGGTCTCGGAGCGGTGCGTGTGGAAGACCGGGTGGGTCAGGTAGTCCGACGTGCGGCGCAGGTCGGCCGGGATGCCGTCGGCGGTGTCGCCGTCGATGGCGTCCACATCGGACCCCGTGACACCGAAGGCCTCCCACACCGCGACGATGTGCGCGCGCGTCGTCTTCTCGTCGCAAGCGATTGCCACGACGTCGTCGTCGACCTTGCGGAGGTTGATGCCGGCCTCGCGCGCCTTCTCGACGACAGCGGCGGCCTCACCGGGAACGCGCACCTGGACGGTGTCGAAGAACTCGCCGTGCACGACGTCGAGACCGGCCTCGCACAGGCCCGTGGCCAGCACGGTGGCCAGGCGGTGCACGCGGGTCGCGATGGCGCGCAGGCCCTCGGGACCGTGGTAGACGGCGTACATGGAGGCGATCACGGCCAGCAGCACCTGCGCGGTGCAGATGTTCGACGTGGCCTTCTCGCGGCGGATGTGCTGCTCGCGCGTCTGCAGCGCGAGGCGGTAGGCCAGCGAACCGTCGGCGTCGACGGAGACACCGACGAGACGGCCGGGCAGCTGACGCTCCAAACCGGACCGGACGGCCATGTACCCGGCGTGCGGGCCACCGAAGCCGATCGGCACGCCGAAGCGCTGGGTGGTGCCGACGACGACGTCCGCGCCGATCTCACCGGGCGCGCGCAGCAGCGTCAGCGACAGCAGGTCGGCTACGACGACGGCCTGGGCGCCCGCGGCGTGGATCTCCTCGATCAGCGCGGCCTGGTCGCGCACCACACCGGACGCGCCGGGGTACGACAGCAGCACGCCGAAGAAGTCGCCGCCCAGGCCAAGTCCCTCGATGCCCTGCGACAGGTCCGCGACGACGATCTCGATGCCCAGCGGCTCGGCGCGCGTCTCGATGACGGCCAGCGTCTGCGGCAGCGTGTCGGCGTCGATGACGAACTTGTTCGACTTGGACTTGCCGGCGCGGCGCACCAGCGTCATCGCCTCGGCGGCGGCGGTCGACTCGTCCAGCATGGACGCGTTCGCCACCGGCAGGCCGGTCAGGTCGCCGACCATGGTCTGGAAGTTCAGCAGTGCTTCGAGGCGGCCCTGGGAGATCTCCGGCTGGTACGGCGTGTACGCGGTGTACCAGGCGGGCGACTCCAGCACGTTGCGCAGGATCACACCCGGCGTCACGGTGTCGTAGTAGCCGAGGCCGATCATCTGCGTCATCGGGCGGTTCTGCGAGGCGAGCTCACGCAGCTCCGCCAGCGCCTCGGTCTCAGTGGCCGGGGCGGGCAGGTCGAGCACCAGGTCGCGCTCGTGAATGGACGACGGCACCGCGTGCTGGGCCAGCTCCTCCAGCGATCCGACGCCGATGACGTCGAGGATGCGGGCGAGTTCGGCGGGGCGCGGCCCGACGTGGCGGTCGGCGAACGGGGTGCCGTGCTCGAGAGCGGCGAGCGGAATGCGGTCCTGCGTCATCAAACGCCTCCGGGGGCTGCGGGCACACGTGTCCTGGTGCCCTCCCCGCTCTGTCCGTACCCATCGTGGGCGCCTGAGAGGTTCACCCCTGCTCTCACAAGGGCTTTCACCGTCGGCGGGACCGAAGAAATACGCTTCAGCGGTCCACTTTCCAGAGGCGTCTAGCTCACGCGGTCCTGGGTGCCTGAGAGGTTCCCGGGGAGGAACTTGCTCCTTCGGCGCCGGGTTCGAGGCCCGGTCTCTCCCGCCTGAGTTCAGCGACTACCCGAGAAGAATACCCGCAGGCAGCTCGGGTAGTCGCTAGGGACGCGACCTACATCTCAGTCGCGAGACCGGCGAGCGCCCCGGCGACCGGGTCGGCGGGGTCGTCGCGCAACGCCACGAGCAGGTGTGTGGTGCCCACGACGGCGTCTCCACGCCGGGCGGCGACGAGCTTCGCCCGTTCCATCGCACGCTCCACCTTGCCGCCGCTGACGGGCAACGCGGCCAGGTCGATCCCTGCCTCGCGCAACGCCGCCGCCCCGCCCGACTCGAACTCCGGCTTCAGCTTCCGGCCCGCCACCTTCAACTGGCGGTCGACTGTCACCACCGCCTCCACCAGATCGCGAGACGACACTTCTCGCCTCGCGGCCACGGCCAGCCGTCCGGCCTCGTTGCGCACGACGGTCAGCACCGGTCCACCCAGCCCCTGGCCGCGCGCGACCCAGCGGACGAGCCAGCGCACATACCCGCCGCCGGAGTCCCCCTCCAACGCTCCCGCCTTGCGCAGCAACCGCACGGCGGGCGCTTCCTCGACCTCCGCGTGGCGCCGCGCGGCATCGGCTCGCACCGCGGCGGCCGTCGCCTCAACGTCCACTCCGCGCAGCACGAACAGGTCGGCGGCACGCCCGGAACCCTGCTCCAGCAACGCGAGCGAGAGGTGGGTCGTGGTCAGCACGCCGTCGCCGGCCTGGGCGAGGGCCGTGATCAGACACTCCTCCAGCGCACGGCTGACGGGCGGCACGGTCTCGATGAGAAGGCGGTCGCAGGCGACGTTCACCAACGCCGTGACGTCCGGATGAGCCTCGGGAACGACGCCACCGTCGTCGTCGGCCCAGTGCTCGGACCCCCGCGCCATCGCCTGGGCCCGCAGCGACTTCACGCCGAGCTTGCGGCCGGGTCCGATGGTGTCGCTCAGCGAGATCAGCAGGTTCTCGGTGCCGAGGAAGCCGAACTCCAGCCGGACGCGCGCCGCGCCGCCGCTTCCAGCACCTTCACGACCTGATAGGAGGGGGTGAGCGTCATGCCGGAAACGCTATGGGTAAGAACAAGCTCCGTGCGCTTCTGCCGACCGGCCACTCACCAGCGCCAGTCGGCCACGATCATCAGGCCGCTCAGCCGGTCGCGCGCTCCCGCCGGCGGCGCGTCAGCTCGTCCTCGGTCATGGGCGCGATCTCCACGCCGTCCGCACGTTCGGCCGGGAACTCGTGAATGGTTCCGGAGATCTCCCGCATCGCACCGCTGACCGCGATGCCGAACACGCCCTGACCGCCCTGCAGCAGGTCGACGACCTCCTCGGGCGAGGTGCACTCGTAGACCGTGGTGCCGTCGGAGAACAGGGTGATCTTCGCCAGGTCCTGCACGCCGCGGCGACGCAGGTGGTCGACCGCGACCCTGATGTTCTGCAGTGAGACACCGGTGTCCAGCAGTCGCTTGACCACCTTGAGCACCAGGATGTCCTTGAAGGAGTACAACCGCTGGCTGCCGGAGCCGTGGGCCATCCTTATCGTCGGAGCGACCAGTCCCGTCCGGGCCCAGTAGTCGAGCTGCCGGTACGTGATGCCCGCGATCTGACACGCCGCGGGACCGCGGTAGCCGACGAGCTCGTCCGGCAGCGAGGAGTCCGGGAACAGCTCACCCTGCTGCCCGGATTCGGCCCTCACGGGCGCTTCCTCGGCCACGCCTGCCTCCCCTCGCCAACGACCACGAAACTCGAGGCCGTCAAGCCGCTGGACCAGCTCACGCGGAACCAGCGACGTCCACTCGAGTTCGACGGTAAGACCGGTCCGAGGGCTGGTCAACGCGACGCGCGGAAGGTGTCGACCCTCAACCTTAGGTAGAGGCTCACCGCGTCACCCGAACTGGGACGTTCAGGTGACGTTTAGTGATTGTTTAGCGGCCAAAGCGAGCGGAACGTAGCCCGATCGAGTGACACCAAACGATTGACGGTTGCGCCATACGAAACAGTGTGAAATCGGGAGCGCGAAACCAGGCGCAGGTGCCCCATGCACCCGCGCCGCGACCGTGGCTTATGTATCCGCTCCCCGGAAGTCCTCCGGCGAGACCGAGTCGAGGAACTCGCGGAACTTCTCCACCTCGTCCTCCTGCTCGTCCGGGATGATCAGGCCGGCCTCGGCCAGCACCGACTCCTCGGCGTGGATCGGCACGCCGACGCGCAACGCGAGCGCCACCGAGTCCGAGGGCCGGGCGGAGACGCGCACGTCGCCGTCGAAGACGAGTTCCGCGAAGAAGGTGCCCTCCTGCAGGTCGGTGATGCGGACCTGTTCGAGGTTGCGCCCCAGTGCGCCGATGACGTCCTTGAGCAGGTCATGCGTCAACGGCCGTGCCGGGCGTACGCCCTGTTGTTCGAGTGCGATGGCCGTGGCCTCGACGGACCCGATCCAGATCGGCAGGTAGCGCTCACCCTCGGTTTCGCGCAGCAGAAGGATCGGCTGGTTCTGGGGCAGCTCCACCCGGACGCCCACGACGCGCATCTCGCTCATCGGGTCTCGCCTCCCTCTGACTCGTTGGGGAGTACCCGGTTTCGTCTCCGAGCATCCCCCGGCGTATGCGTTCGACGCTACCCGCCAAGCGGGCCGTGTGCTCAATCGTTGCGGGTAGAACGTGATCAAGATGATTGGCGCAAGCCCGCTCTTACCAACAACGTGTGCAACGAGGTGAACAGGTCAGCCAATTCCCGGACTGTCTCGGGATCTGAGAAAGACTTCAGCACGACCACCTCGTGGTCGGCTGCCGCGCGGATGGCGCGCAGGTGCTCGCGCTCGACGCCGAGTCCGGTCATCGTCCGGATCGTGCGGAGTGCGGTGATGTCGTCGGTGGTGAAGCGGCCGGAGGGACCCGCGCGCAGCAGGCCGTCACGTTCCAGCTGGGACAGCTGTTCCGCGCTGATTCCGGTCTGGGCCAGCAGATCGAGCCGCGAGAGCGAGCTGGCGTCCGCCGGGGCGGAGTCGAGCTGCTCGCGGATCACCTTGAGCGGCAGGTATCTGTCGCGTTGTGCGGACAGCACGAAACGCAGCCGCTCGACGTCCGCCGTGCTGAACTGGCGGTAGCCGGAGGCCGTGCGTGCCGGGCGGACCAGCCCCTCCGCTTCCAGGAAGCGGATCTTGGAGATGGTCACCTCGGGGAACTCGGGGCGGAGCTGTGCCAGCACCGCCCCGATGCTGAGAACCCCACGAGTGCAAGGCCGCCCGGCCGTCACGCGTCAGGCTCCCGCGGAGCCAGGACCCGTCAGGAAGACGAGGCGGAACTTGCCGATCTGGACCTCGTCGCCGTTCGCGAGGACGGCCTGGTCGACCGGCTCACGGTTGACGTAGGTGCCGTTGAGGCTGCCGACGTCGATGACGACGAACTCGCCGCTCTCCCGGCGGAACTCGGCGTGGCGGCGCGAGACCGTCACGTCGTCCAGGAAGATGTCGCTGTCGGGGTGGCGCCCCGCGCTCGTCGTGTCGCGGTCCAGCAAGAACCGGGAACCGGCGTTCGGGCCGCGCTTCACCACGAGCAGCGCGGAACCGGCGGGAAGTGCGTCGACACCGGCAACGGCCGGCTCCTGGGCGGGCGCCTCGGCGCCGCCCTCCATCTCCTGGAGGAAGTCCGCCCGGAAGACGGAGGTCCGCTCCGGGGACTGCTCCGGCGGAACGCCTGGGCCGTCGTTCGTGCTCACCTGAGCTCTCCTCCTGCTGCTGGATCCGTCACTTCCGGTAAAACCTATCGCGTTCGGGTCGCCACCCGAGGAGCGGCTCCCCTTCCGGCCGAAGATCCGGCGAAAGATCGACGTCACTCCTTCTCCACCAAGGCCTTGTAAGCCTCCGCGTCCAGCAGGCCTTCGACGGCCTCCGGGTCGTTCAGCCGCAGCTCGACCATCCAGCCCTCGCCGTACGGGTCGGAGTTGATGGACTCCGGCGACTGCACCAGAGCGTCGTTGATGGCGACGACCTCACCGTCGAGCGGCGAGTAGAGGTCGGACACGCTCTTCGTGGACTCGACCTCACCGAACGTGTCGCCCGCGGCGACGGTGTGGCCCACCTCGGGCAGCTGGACGAAGACGACGTCGCCGAGCTGTTCCTGGGCATAGTCGGTGATGCCGACGCGCACGGTGTTCTCACCTGTGGTGGAGATCCACTCGTGTTCCTCGGTGTAGCGAAGCTCCTCGGGAATCAACTGACTGCGCTCCTCGTGCCGAACCTGTATGGGGTGATCTTTTCACGCGGCCTTTTCGGGAGTGACCCGCAGGGCCAGGAAGAACTGGTAGACGTACAGCAGCGCCGACCACAGGTAGAGCGCTCCGCCCCAGGCCGTGAACGCGTAGGCGAACGGCTGCGCGACCTGCGCCCAGCCCGAGTCGCCCTGCGCGAGCAGCAGCAGGGGGAAGGCGTAGAGCAGGTTGAAGGTGGCTGCCTTGCCCAGGTAGTTGACCTCGAAGGGGCCCCAGCCACGCTGCCGGAGAACCAGCAGGCAGATGCCGACGACGACCTCTCGGGCCACGAGCACGAGGGCGACCCACAGCGGGACGATGTCCCTGATCACGAACGCCAGCAGCGTGCAGAACACGTACAGGCGGTCGGCGGCGGGATCGAGCAGCGCGCCGAGGCGCGAGCCCTGGTCGAGCCAGCGGGCGAGCTTGCCGTCGAGCCAGTCGGAGAACCCCGCGAGGACGAGGACGAGGAGCGCCCAGCCGTCCGCGCGGGGTCCGAGCAGCAGGTAGAGGAAGAGCGGAACACCGGCCAGCCGCAACACGCTGAGCAGGTTCGGAATCGTCAGCAGGCGATCAGCCGGATCACGCACACCCGCACTCTAAACGAGTGACTGCGCACGGGCTGCCGGATGGCGTCACGGCACGCGGGCGACTGGTTGCGGGTGGCACGGGGTTCTGCGAGTCCTGGGTGTACTGCGGGCAGAGCTCAGGCTGTCTTGAAGAGTGTCCAGCCGCGCTGCTGCATCTCGGCACCGCTGATGGCGTGCGGGCGGCCCCGGTCGTCCCGGCCGACCCAGCGGGCGCGGAAACCCTCGAGCACGTAGGCGTGGCCCCGGCTCCAGACAACGCTGCAAGGCGAGGTCGGCAGCACGGAATCCGGCTCTGCGTCCTGCTGCGGCTGGGTTTCCATGGCGGTTCTCATTTCAATCCCTCCGTGACATCAGGGATGTCGTCCACCGGGGCTCCGGTGTTATCCCTCAGAACGGATTCTGTCGGACTGTGGTTCAGAACACGTGTCATGTTTGGGTCCTTAGCGTTAACTGGGCCAAATGGCGCGCCGAGCTGTTCGGGCCCGAAGCTCGGCGGATGAATCGGTGGTTGCCTGCGCAACCGTTCGTCGTACGGCGATGACCGCACATCGTCGGAAAAACATCGGCAGGGCCTAACCTCAGTGCGTGGAACAGGTGAAATTCGGTGCGGAGCTCATCTCCCGGTTGATGGACCACCTGTGTGGCCAGTTGCAGGGATGCCTCGGCGTCGGTCTGAGCGTGTGGCCGGACGGCCTCGTGCTGCGGGCCATGGGGGTCGCGGGCGAGCTGGACCAGGCGCAGCTGGACGCCGGCGAGGGGCCGCTCGTCGAGGCCTCGCGCGACGAACGGCAGGTCTCCGGCCGGGTCGGTGAGGTGGACGTCGTCGCCGTGCCCGGCAGCTGGGGCGACAGCGGCCCGGTGGTGCTGACCGTGTACCTGGACCACCCGCCGCGGGTGGAGGACCTCAAGGACATCGAGGAGATCGAGCCGCTCGTGGCGACCGCCGCCGCCGTGGTCGAGTTCTGCGCGGGCGAGGTGCTGCGGGCCGACCAGATGGTGCGGATGGTGCAGCACCGCCGCTACATCGAGCAGGCGAAGGGCCTCGTGATGGGTGCGCGGTCGTGCGCGCCCGGCGAGGCGTTCGAACTGCTGGTGCGGGCGAGCCAGCACGCGAACGTGAAGCTGCGGGATGTCGCGACCGCACTGGTGCTGGTCGTCGGCGGCACGCTGGAGGACAGTGCGGAGGAAGTGGTCCAGCCTCCCGGCGTCGCGTTCGAGACCGCTCGGCGGCTCTGGTCGGCACTACAGGTGTGACCGAGTCACGCCACCAGCACGTTTGAGATCGGCACAGACGGGGTATGAACTCCTCGACCTGACTTGAGGGCGGCCTCTCCCGTACGGTGGGGCCGCAGCGGTTGAGCCACCAGCCGCGTTGGAGCCCGCTGCGGTAGCGGCTCCCTAGGTTCGAGAGGGAGAACATCGGTGACTGTGCAGGACCCGCGAGCGGAGCAGACGATCGGGCTGGCGGTACGGCAGCCGGCGGCCGGTGTCACGGTGCTCGCCGTGTCCGGCGAGGTCGACATGGTGTCCGCGCCCGCGGTGCGCGACGCCCTTATGAACGGCCTTGCCGACGGTGGCACGTACGTGGTGGACATGAGTGGCGTGACATTCCTCGGTTCCGCCGGGCTGGCCGTGCTGGTGGAGGCCGCACGGCAGGCCCCGCAGCACAGCGCCGCGCTCAAGGTCGTGGCGACCGCACGAGCCGTCACAAGGCCGCTTGAAGCCACGGGACTCGGCGAAGTTTTCAGCGTGCACGAGTCCGTGGACGCTGCTCTGGGCTAGTGGCTCGCCAACGTTGCGAGTCGCGCTACGACGCGACCTCGGCGACGGAGCGCAGGCCGCTGGTTTCGACGGCTTTGCGGGCGGCCGATCCTGGTGGCACCACCACCGTGAGCCGGTTGCCCGCGGCCCGAAGCGCTTCGGCGACGGCGAAGAGCGCGTGCACGACACCATCGGTCTCGACGCCCAGCCGGGTGAGGTCGACGGTCAGCGGCACCGTTCCGCCTCGTGCCGCCGTGCTCAGTGTTCGGCGCAACGACGGACCGGCCGATGCCGGCGCGTTTCCCTGGACGACCGCCACGACACAAGAGGAGGTCTCGTGCACGACGACCTCGCAGTCGGGCGCTCTGCCGGCGGGAACGGGCATCGGAGAACGGGCTCGGCGCAGTCGCACGGTCGTGCCGCTCGCCGTGCGGTCGATCTCGACCTCGTCCACGCTTTCTCGCATGAGCAGGAACCCACGACCGCGCATCGTCAGCGCGGGAGGCGGCACGCGCCACTGGCCGTGGTCGCGGATGTCCACGCTCACCGCGCCGTCGTCGCCGATCTGTGCGCGCACCTCGACCGAGCCTCGCGCGGGGCCGGGGTAGGCGTGCTCGACGGAGTTGTTGACAGCCTCGCTCACGGCGAGCACGAGATCGTTCGCCTCGTCCTCACCGAGCCCGCTGTCCTGCAGCCACTCGCGCAGCTGATGGCGCACCGGCGCCACCTCTTGCGCGTCCGCAGGGAAGCGGAGAGCCAGGAAGTCCTCGTGCACCAGCACATCGCTCCTCCCGATGGGTTCCCTCCACCAGGTGGCTTCCCTGGGGGCGCGGCCAATACACGTGTGAAACGAGATCGATTCGGGTACGGCAATGAAATGCCGGCCTTCAGCAGAACGGAATACATGTGGGTGTGACGCAATTGTCAGGGGTCGAACTGCGGATGGCCGCGGATCCGACACAGCTGTCCATCGCGCGAGCGGTCGCGGCGGACATCGCGATGCGGCAGGACTTCGACCTGGACTCGATCGAGGACCTGAAGCTCGCCGTCGACGAGACGTGCTCGACGTTGATCACGCTGGCCGCCGAGGACGCGGTGCTGAGCTGTCACTTCGCGGTGGACGACGCCGGCGCGGTCAGAGTGAGCGCCCACGTCGCGGCCAAGGCCGCGGCGGGGCCGGACGAGGGCAGCTTCGGCTGGCGCGTGCTCACGGCGCTCGTCGACTCGGTGCACACCCGAGTCGAGGAGACCGAAGGGTTCGTGGTCCACATCGACCTCGTGAAGTCCTCGGCAGGGGCGGTGGATGCGTGACGAGCTCGGAGGAGGCGACCAAGACGACCTCCAGAGGTGGTGACTACGACCACCTGGCTCCGCTGTTCGCCGAGCTCGCCGCGACCCCCGAGGGAGCCGCGCGGGAGGCACTGCGGGACCGGCTCGTCACCGAGCACCTCCCGGTCGCCCAGCACATCGCCCGCCGGTTCGGCCACCGCGGCGAACCGCACGAGGACCTGGTCCAGGTGGCGACGGTCGGCCTGATCAACGCCGTCGACCGCTTCGACCCCGACCGCGGCAGCGACTTCCTGTCGTTCGCGGTGCCGACGATCATGGGCGAGGTCCGGAAGTACTTCCGGGACTCCAGCTGGTCGGTGCGGATGCCGCGGCGGTTGAAGGAGCTGCACCTCGCGATCAACGCGGGTACCTCGCGGCTGTCCCAGTCGCTCGGACGGGCCCCCACGCCGTCGGAGCTGGCCGAGCACCTCGGGCTGTCCCGTGACGAGATCCACGAGGGACTCGCGGCCGGAAACGCTTACCAGAGCGCGTCTCTGGACGACATGCTGATGTCGGAGGACTCCTCGATCTCGCTCGGTTCGACGATCGGCGAGGAAGACCCCGAGATCGCGATGATCGAGCAGCGCGAGGCGTTGCACCCGCTGCTGCAGAAGCTGCCGGAGCGGGAGCGGAGGATCGTGATCATGCGGTTCTTCGGGAACATGACCCAGACGCAGATCGCGCAGAAGGTCGGGATCTCGCAGATGCACGTCTCGCGCCTGCTGGCGAAGACGTTGCGGCAACTGCGTGACGTGCTGGAGGAGTGAGGTCGTGAGTGGTTCTGGTCGTCAGCATGCGACCGGAACCACTCACCGCGACGTCAGGGCCTGTATCGAGGTCCCGCATGGACCTCGATACAGGCCCTAGGCGACCCGCACCCGGCGACGGGTGGCGGCGATGATCTGGCGGCGTTCGTCCTCACCCATGCCGCCCCACACGCCGTACGGCTCCTGCGCCTCCAGCGCGTGCGCGCGGCACTGCTCGAGCACCGGGCAGTGCGAGCAGATCGCCTTGGCCTTCTCCTCCCGGGCCGCACGGGCGTAACCGCGTTCGTTGTCGGGGTGGAAGAAGACGGCGCTGTTCTGCCCGCGGCACAGCCCTTCCATCTGCCAGTCCCACACCTCGGTGACCGGCTTGGGCAGACGGGTCGTGCAGGTCATCGCGACTCCCTTGCTGGGCGGAAGAGTTGCGATCACTGCGTACCCCTGGTCCAGCCAGGGGTAAACCTGTCTGCCTGGACTTACAGCCGCTCGGGTGCCCCGATGCCCAGCAGGGACAACCCCAGCGTGAGCACCCGGGACGTGAGAGTGAGCAGGTGCAGGCGGGAGTCCTGGAGCTCCTGGGACTCCGCCGTCGCCACCGGGCAGTCGTTGTAGAACGTCGAGAACGCCGTGGCCGTCTCGAACAGGTAGGTCGTGATCTTGTGCGGGGCGAGCTCGTCGATGGCCGCCTGGACCGCCGTAGGCAGCTGCAGCAGCTTCAGGGCGAGATCGCGCTCGGCCTGCTCCTGCAGGACCAGCGGAGCGTTCTCCGGCGCCGTACGGCCCACCTTGCGGCCGATCGAGAGGATGCGGGCGTTCGCGTACTGGATGTAGACGGACGTGTCGCCGGTCTTGGCGAGCATCTTCTCCCAGGTGAAGACGTAGTCCTTCTCCCGGTCGTTGGAGAGGTCCGCGTACTTCACCGCGCCGATGCCGAGGGTGCGGGCGAGCGCGTCCTTCTCCGCGCCCTCCACTTCGGACGTTTCGGGCATCACCTTGTAGGAGTTCTCGATCGCCTCGTTGAGCAGGTCGATGAGCTTGATGGTGCCGCCCGCGCGGGTGCGGATGGTCTTGCCGTCCGAGCCGAGGATCGTGCCGAACCCGGTGTGCACGGCGGTGTGCGCGTCGTCGAGCCAGCCGGCCTGCTTCGACGTGGCGAAGATCATCTGGAAGTGCTGCGCCTGCGGGGTGCCGACCACGTAGATCAGCTGGTCCACCTTGCGGTCGCGCACCCAGTAGCGGGCGGTCGCGAAGTCCGTGGTGGCGTAGCCGTAGCCGCCGTCGCTCTTGCGCACGATCAGCGGCAGCCGGTCGCCCTCGCGGTTGGTGAACCCCGGCGGGAACACGCAGAGCGCGCCGTCGCTGGTCTCGACGAGACCCTTCTGCTGCAGCTCGGTGATCGTGTCGGCGAGGTAGGGGTTGTAGAAGCTCTCGCCGTAGTTGTCGCCGGTGGTCAGGCCGATGCCGAGCAGCTCGTAGATCTGGTTGAAGTGCCGCTGCGACTCCGCCACCAGCTCGTGCCAGAGCTTCAGGGTCTGCTCGTCGCCGCCCTGCAGCAGCACGACCCGGCGCCGGGCGCGGTCCGCGAAGCCCGGCTCGTTGTCGAACTTCTGGCGCGCCTGCTGGTAGAACGCGTTCAGGTCGCTGATCTCGTGGTCCGCGCCATGGCCCTCGTCGGTCAGGTGCTCGATGAGCATGCCGAACGGGGTGCCCCAGTCACCGAGGTGGTTGTGCGGGATGACCTCGTGGCCCGCGAACGTGAGCAGCCGGCAGAACGCGTCACCGATGATCGTCGAGCGCAGGTGGCCGACGTGCATCTCCTTGGCCACGTTCGGGCTGCTGTAGTCGATCGCGACGCGGCGCGGTTCCTCGGTGACCGGCACGCCGACGCGCTCGTCGCCGAGCAGCTTCGCGGTCTCGGTCTCGAGCCACTCGCGGCGCAGCTTCAGGTTGATGAAGCCGGGACCCGCGATCTCCGGGGTCTCGATCGCGTCGGCCGCGTCGAGGTGCTCCACGATCAGCTGCGCGACCTCGCGCGGCTTCCTGCCGAGCTTCTTGGCGAGGCTCATGGCCACGTTGCACTGGTAGTCGGCACCGTCTCGGTTGGACGGTCGGATCAGCGCTTCGTCGGCGGTGATGTCCACGTCCAGTGCGGCGCGCAACGCCCGCGCGACCCGCTGGCCCAGTTCAAGCCCGACATCTCCACGCAGCACTGAGCCCACCTTCCTGAAGTTCGGCTGAAAGGTCCAGTATTTCACCATCGGCCGAGCAGTAGTGCACCACCGCCGACGAGCGCCGCCGCGCTGACCACACCGAAGAGCGTCACCCAGCCGAGCGCGGGCACGCCGGTGAGCCAGGCGAGCTGGTCGGCGTCACTGCGCGGGGCCTGCCGGCGCCACCGCTTGACCTGCAGCTCCCACACCGGCCGCACGCCGCCGAGCAGCAGGAACCAGGCGAAGACGTACGCGGCGGCGTCCCGCACCTCGGGCGTGGCGTAGAAGGAGACGACGAGGAAGGCGCCGCCGGTGACGATGATCGAGAGGACGCCGAAGACGTTGCGGATCATGATCAGCATGGCCGCGAGGAAGCCGATGCTGATCCAGAGCATCAGCTGGATCTGCTCGTTGGTGATGAGCACCGCGGCGCCGAAGCCGAGCAGCGACGGGGCGATGTAGCCGGCGAGCGCGGTGAACACCATGCCGGGGCCGCGGGGCTTGCCGCGCGAGACCGTGAGGCCGCTGGTGTCGGAGTGCAGCTTGATGCCGCTGAGGCGCCGGCCGGTGAGGACCGCCACGAGCGCGTGGCCGCCTTCGTGGGCGATCGTGATGACGTTGCGGGTGACCCGCCAGATCCCGTGCAGCGCGACCGCCAGGAACGCGGCCAGCGCGGTGCCCCAGGTGATCAGGACTTCATCGGTCAGCGTTGGCATCGCGCCATCGAAACAGACGCGCCGTGAGAGCCGCATGTGGGCTCTCACGGCGCGTCCGGTCCGGACAGGGGAACTGTTAGTGCTTGATCTTGTCCGTGCTCATGCGCTCGGTCTTCGGGTCGATCACGGCCTGTTCCTTCGTGATCGGCTCGCGGGTCCGCGGGCTGACCGTCGGGTCCATCTCCTCGATGCGGTGCTCGTCCCTGGGCACCTTCCGGTGCTCGTCCGACTCGTCGAACGCCGCCGAACGCGGCTCCGGCAGTTCGGGCTCCTCCTCCTCGATCAGCTTGCGGCGCGCGGGCAGCACCGCGAGCAGCAGGCCGAAGAGCGCGAGGCCGAGGTGCAGCCAGTTGTCGTTCGTGTTGAGCGCCAACGGGTTGCCGAACTCGGAAACCGGGTTCGTCGACACGATGCCGGCGATCATCAGGCCCCACACGAAGACGGCGCCGTAGCCGAGGAACAGCAGCCACCCGTACAGCCGGGCGAGACCCGACCCGAGGGCCATGAGCAGACCGAGCACGCCGATGACCACGTGCACCAGGTTGTGCAGCGGGTTCACCGAGAACCCGAGCACGAACGAGTGGACGGACCAGTCGCCGACCCCGGTTCGAATGAAGCCCACGACGCCGAACACGATGAACGCGATACCGGCCAGAGCGGCCAGAATCTGCACCGGTTGCAGACCGGCGACCTTGACAGTGACGCGGTGGGTCATGACGCCCTCCAGGCTCCGTACTTGTCGCCGGACGGCTACCCAGCGCTGACCTCCGTCAAACCGTTCGCGGACACGTCGGGCATGCCGTTGCGCACCACGACGACATTGCGTTTGCCGATGTGGACCACGCGCGCCCGCGCGGGGTTCACCAGGACGGTGATCTCGGCGTTCTGCTCGTTGTAGGCACGGACCTCGACCTGGGTGCCGCGGGCGGCGGCGTTGCGCAGGGCGGCGGCGAGCGTGTCCAGGTTCCACGGTTTGACGAGGCGGAACTGGAACTCGTCGACGTTCAGCACGGCCCAGAGTTCGGTGTCGGCAGGTGGATCGGTCGGATTCACGGCGGTCTCCTGTGGGTGGTGGGCTCCGGGCGCCGCGCCCACCGCTCGGCGCCCGGAATTCTCGGTTGCGGCAGTGGAGCTACGGCAGTTGGGTCACGACGTACGAGACGCGGTAGAACGCACCCGCGCCGGCGACGTCACGCTCGACGGAGGCGGACTTGCACGGCACGCGGAACGAGCCGATGACGGTGTCGACCAGCGCGTCGTCCTCGACCACGGACACCCCGACGAAACCGCCGGGCGCGATGAACTCCGTGATCTGGTCGGCGTTCCCGAGGTCGGTGGCCTCCCGCGTCTGGCCTTCGGTGAACGTGCGGGTGCCGGTTCTCTCGTCGCCGACCCGCAGGTAGATCTCGTCGGTGGGCGTCTCCTGCAGATCCAGCGCACGCACCTCGGTGATGCGCAGCTCGCACCCACCGGCCATGGCGACCTGCGCGTGCGATGTCCCCGCGAAGCCGGCGGCCATTCCGCCGGCAAGAGACAACACGGCCGCGACGCGCTTGAGGTTCATCTGGTTCTCCTAGATCGGGGGATTCTGTTGCCCCTCAAGGAGAACCCAAGTGGTGCCACCGGCACATCCAGCGCAATACCTAGGTTTGGTCGCGGGCTATGCGCGCCGCCTCCGAACGGTTGCCGGCGCCGAGCTTGGCCAGCACGTGCGACACGTGCAGGCCGACGGTCCGGACGCTCAGCACCAGTTCCGCGGCGATCTCCCGGTTGGTGCGCCCCCAGCCCAGCAGTTCCAGCACCTCGCGCTCGCGCGGGGTCAGCGTGCCGAGCTGCGGTTTGTCCTTGTGCAGCAACGGGACGCGCTGCCTGCGCGCCTGCCGGTCGATCATCTTGGCCAGCGGCAGGGCCCCGAGTCGTTGCGCGGCCCGGTCGGCGTGCCGGAGTGCTTCCGGTTCGCCCCAGCGGGTTCGCGCGTACGCGGCCTGGTACGGCATCCTCAGCCGGTCCCAGTCCAGTGCGATCTCGGCCCAGCTGTCCAGCCCGGCCTCCGCGCGGGCGACCCGGTGCCAGACCGCGTCCTCCGGGCCGTTCGGTGCCGGCAGCCTGCTCAGCAGCTCCTGCTCCGTCGCTTGTGGATCATCGAGCCGGGTGACCCGGCCGCCCGCCGCCTGGAGGTCGCGGGCCGCGCCCAGGCCTTCCACGCACAGTCGCAGGACCTCACCGCTCGTCAGCGCCTCCGGTGGATCGGCCACGGTCTCCCTGCACAGTTCGACAGCGGCCCGGTACTGGCCTTTCGCCCTGCTCGCAACGGCTCTCGTGTAGGCGCGCTGGGCCTCGAACAGGGCGTCGTGGCCGTCGATGGCCTTCTCGGCCTCCTCTATGAGGTCGTCCGGATCCCGGCCCCGCAGCGCCGTCGCCTCCGCCTTGCACAGCAGGATCCGCGCGGCCTTGTTGCCGGGGATGGCGTCCGGCACCTCCATCGCGTCCAGTTCCGGCCACCGGCCGAGCGCGAGGAGGCTGGTCGCGACGTTGTAGCGGATGACCGCGCTGAACGTCGGCGCGAGTCCCTGGATCCGCAGGCGCGTCAAGGCTTCCTGGCCGATGCGCGCACTGCGTTCGTGCTGACCGGAACTGGCGAGGACGTAGGTCAGGTTCCCCACCGCCCTGGTGAGTTCCCGCAGGCACCCGCTGCGATGTGCGGCCGTGCGCGCGTCTTCCAACGTCGCGATGCCACGTTCGACATCACCCAGGAACGCCTCGCACACACCCCGCACGCTCAACGCGTAGGCGCGGACGGCGTCGTCGTCCGAGTCGATCGAACCGGCGAGCGCACGGGCTTTCCCGTACTCGCCCTGCGACATCAGCCAGCTGGCCTCGGCGACGGTGACGCGTCCGACCATCGGCCCTTCGGCCAATCCCTTGGCCTCCAGCAGGGTTTCGAAGGCGGCGGCCCGGTCGCCCAGCACGAACTGGCAGTCCCACAACAGGTACAGCAGCTCGCACCGGTCCGTGGACGTCACGAGCGCCTTGCGCAGCTCTTCAGCCGCGTCCTCCGGCCGTCCCGCCCACCGCAACGCCTTCGCCTGCTCGAGCGCTTCTCGCACATTCCCTTAGGAGACAGGCGGAAAGCGTCAGATACGGATCGCCTGCGGCTTACGCCCAATGCCCGCGTACGCGCCCGGCACCACGCACGGCGCCTCGATCGACAACCCCTCCAGGAGCTGCTCGACCGGCGTCGGATGCGAGACCACCAGGAATCCACCCGCGGGCAACGCGTGCCGGTATCGGCGCACGACCCGTCCGGGCCCGGTGGCGTCGTCGATGTAGCGCAGGACGTCCACCATCAACACGGCGTACGGCTCACGCAGGTCGAGATGGGACAGCACGCCGGGATGCCTGAGCACCTGGTCGGGCCGGCGCAGGTCAGCCTCCACCGCGCACGTGCGTGGCTCGCCACGCAGCAGCCCGCGCGCGAACGCCACTGTCACCGGGTCTGAGTCCACGTACACGACACGGGCCTCGGGCAACGTCTGGTGCACTGCACCGCACGTCGGGATGCCGGAGCCGAGATCGAGGAACTGGCGGACGCCCGCCGCCCAGCAGTGGCGAACGGCCTGGCGCAGGAACACCCGGTGCGCGCGACTGACGACCGGCAGCTCCGGGTCGATCCGGACGGCCTGCTTGGCGAACGCCCGGTCGGCGGCGTAGTTGTGCGCGCCGCCGAGGTAGAAGTCGTGAATCCGGGCGGCGTTCGGCCGACGTACGTCGACCTCGTAGCGGACGAAGGCAGGGACCGCAGCCATTCGCAGAGCGTAACTGGCGCCTAGACCATTCGGGCGAAGTTTGGCGAAGATTCTTTGGGGCCGTCTGAAATCGACCCGGATGACGGCGGGCCCGGTCCACCCCACTGAGACCGGGCCACGTAGCGCGTACGGGGATCGAACCCGTGTTTCCGGAGTGAGAATCCGGTGTCCTGACCACTGGACGAACACGCCAAGGACGAGCATTGATACACAAATGCTCGCAGAGATTAGAAGAAATAGAACTAGCTGGTCACAGCTTTGAGGGCGCTCCGGCCCATTCCTCTGCGGTGTTCATGGAACAATGATGACCGAGTGGGCGGACACCGCGCAAAGCAATTAATCGAGCCACGTCAGCGCGAGCCACAGCGAGGCCCGCGCGTCGGCCTGCGAGAGGTCGCGGCCGAGCAGTCGTTCGACGTGCGCGATGCGGTGCCGGACGCTGTTGCGGTGCACGCCGAGCACCGCCGCGGCCCGGTCCCAGCTGCCGTGCTGCCCCAGCCAGGCCCGCAGCGTCTCGATCAGTTCCGGGCGTCCGAGCAGTCCCGCCAGCTCCCGGCGGGCGAACGCGGCAGCCGCCACCGGGTCCACGAGAGAGGACAGATCGGACGCGGGAAAGGCGGGCGAACCGGTCGCTCGCGCCCGTCCGAGCAACGCCGAGGCCTCTGCCACGGCACTCGTGATCGCGTCAACGGAGCCGGCCCCAGAACCCGGCTCGGAATCCGGTTCGGCGATCGGCGACGACACCCCGACCAGGCCGGACACCTCGAACCCGGCCGGCACCAGCGCCAGGAAGCCGTCCTCGGCCTTCGAGACCAGGGGCCCGTACCGCCGCGCCAGCACCTCGTAGTCCGCCTTCGACTCCCCCGCCACCACCCGGTACGGACCAGGCCCCAGCACGGTAGCCAGACCGGAGATCCTCGACCGCAGCACCGCCGCGGCGGCGAGCCGTGCGATCTGGCCGCGTTCGCTCTCCACGTCCCGGCGCAGCAGTCCGAGCAACGCCAGCGCGACCGCGACGACGGCCCGTTCGGCAGGTGACAACGGCAGCGAACGGCGCACCACGAGCACCGCGGTCTCGACCGGGTCCAGCGTCACGTGGTCTTCACCCAGCTGGGCGGAGGCCGAACGGGGTCCTGAGCCGGACGCGACACGGTCCACGAGAGAGGCGACGTCCTCAGGCGCGTCGGAAGCATCGACGAGATCGGCGCGGCAGTTCAGCACCACGGCCAGTGTCGTCAGCACCGACTCGACGGGCCGGATCCGGGTCGCCGCACGGGTCAGGGCGCGCTGGCTGTCCGCGAGCATCCGCTGCTCCCGCACGGCGATCTCGGCGAGCAACGCGCCCAGCGCCTGGCTGACCGCGAGGAACGGCGTCGACGGCGGCACCTCCACCAACGGCATGCCCTGCGCCGCACAGGCCTCGACCAGCGACGACGGTACGGTCGGGAACTCCGGCTCGACGCCGAATCCGATCGCGGAGACACCGGAGGACACCAGCCCGGCGACGTACGCGGGCACGTCCGACGGGAACCGCACGCCGGCCGTGAGCAGCAGCTCCTCGCCGACCAGGTACGGCGTCGGGTCCACCAGCTCGGACACGTGCGCCCAGCGGATCGGCCGGTCCAGCGCGCCGGCTCCACACAGGACGGCCAGGCCGAGATCGACGCGCGCGACGAGCTCCCGCAACGGGACGGTTTGCACAACCATGGTCCGACGATTGTGCAGAACGACCACTTATCAGCGCCAGCCCGCGTTCCTACTGTGACCTGCAACCCAAGGAGGTCCGACAGTGGCTCTCGACTACGCGGTGATCGCCGCCTACGTGCTCGGCATGATCGGCATGGGCTGGTGGGGCATGCGCCGCGCCACCAGCAAGAGCGAGTACCTGGTCGCCGGACGCAGGCTCGGCTTCGGGATGTACTCCGGCACCATGTCCGCCGTCGTGCTCGGCGGCGCGTCGACCATCGGCGGCGTCGGGCTCGGCTACAAGTTCGGCATCTCCGGTGCCTGGATGGTGTTCGCCATCGGCCTCGGCATCCTGTTGCTGTCCGCGTTGTTCGCCCGCCGGATCGTGCGGCTCAAGGTCTACACCGTCTCCGAGATGCTGGATCTCCGGTACGGCGGCAACTCCAGCATGATCTCCGGCCTGGTGATGGCGGCCTACACGCTGATGCTCACCGTCACGTCGACGATCGCGTACTCCACGATCTTCAACGTCCTCTTCGGACTGCCGAAGTCCGTAGGCGTGATCATCGGCGGCGGCATCGTGGTGCTGTACAGCGTTCTCGGTGGCATGTGGTCGATCACGCTCACCGACATCGTGCAGTTCGTCGTGAAGACGGTCGGCATCCTGTTCCTGCTGCTGCCGATCAGCCTCGCCACCGCCGGCGGCTTCGACGGCATCCAGGCGCGGCTGGGCGACCCGGCGATGTTCGAGGTCGGCAACATCGGTGTCAGCACGATCATCACCTACCTGCTGATCTACGTGTTCGGTCTGCTGATCGGCCAGGACATCTGGCAGCGCGTGTTCACCGCCAAGTCGCCGAAGGTCGCGGCCTGGGGCGGCATCACCTCCGGCCTCTACTGCCTCGTCTACGCGGTCGCGGGCGCGTTGATCGGCCTCGCGGGCAAGGCGCTGTACCCGGACATCGCGAACAAGGACGAGGCGTTCGCGACGATCGTCGAGAACCTGCTGCCGACCGGGGTGCGCGGACTCGTGCTGGCCGCCGCGCTGGCCGCGATGATGTCCACCTCGTCCGGCGCCCTCATCGCCTGCGCGACGGTGGCGTCCAACGACATCTGGCGTCGCAAGTCCCAGGGCGACGACGTTCACAACAACCGGATGTTCACGCTGGTGATCGGTGTGGTCGCGATCGCCATCGCGGTGGCGCTCAACGACGTCGTGGCCGCGCTGACCGTCGCCTACAACATCCTCGTCGGCGGCCTGCTGGTCGCGATCATCGGCGGGCTGGTGTGGAAGCGCGGCACCCGGCTCGGCGCGATGGCGTCGATGGCGGTCGGGTCGCTGACGGCCATCGGGTTCATGGTGTTCGTGGACGTGTACGCCAACGAAGCCATCTACTACAGCCTCGGCGCGTCCTTGGTGACGTACGTCGTGGTCAGTCTCGCCACCCCTGCCACGGACGCGGCCGTGCTCGCGAACTGGGACCGCCGGGTGGCCGGTGACGCAACCGAAGAGGAACTGGTGAAAGCATGATCGGCCCCGTCGACTCCTCGAAGGTCCCGCGCTACGCGGGCCCGGCGACCTTCGCCCGGCTGCCGCGCCTGGACCAGGTGGCGCACGCGGACATCGCGGTGGTGGGGGTCCCGTTCGACACCGGCGTCTCGTACCGGCCGGGCGCGCGCTTCGCTCCCTCGGCGGTGCGGGAGGCGTCCCGGTTGCTGCGGCCCTACAACCCCGGCCTGGACGTGGCGCCGTTCGACCGCGTCCAGGTCGCGGACGGCGGGGACATCGCGGTCAACCCGTTCCACATCGGGGAGGCCATCGAGACGATCGAGGAGGCCGCCTCGGAGTTGCAGCGCGACGGCACCCGGCTGGTGACGATCGGCGGTGACCACACGATCGCGCTGCCGTTGCTGCGCGCGGTGTCGCGGATCCACGGACCCGTTGCGCTGCTGCACTTCGACGCGCACCTGGACACGTGGGACACGTACTTCGGCGAGCCGTACACGCACGGGACGCCGTTCCGCCGGGCGGTCGAGGACGGCATTCTCGACACCGAGGCGATCTCGCACGTCGGCACGCGGGGTCCGTTGTACGGCAAGAAAGACCTGGAGGACGACCGGCGGCTCGGGTTCGGGATCGTGACGTCGTCCGACGTGATGCGGCGCGGGGTCGACGAGACCGTGGACGCGTTGCGGCAGCGGATCGGGTCGCGGCCGTTGTACGTGTCGATCGACATCGACGTGCTGGACCCGGCGCACGCGCCCGGCACCGGCACGCCCGAGGCCGGTGGCATGACCTCGCGGGAGCTGCTGGAGATCGTGCGCGGGTTGCGCGGGCTGAACCTGGTGGGTGCGGACGTCGTGGAGGTGGCGCCCGCCTACGACCACGCGGACATCACTTCTGTGGCAGCCTCGCACTTGGCGTACGACCTTGTGAGTCTGTTGGCGCTGAAGGAGGGCGCAGTGAGCACCCGGACCGGCGGTGACGTCGTCGCCGAGACGTTGGAGGCGCTCGGCGCTGGAGTGGTGTTCGGGATTCCCGGTCAGCACGCGTTGGGCCTCTTCGACGCTCTTCGTCGCTCCGACCTGCGGTATGTGGGCAGCCGTACCGAAGTCAACGCCGCCTTCGCCGCCGACGGTCATGCGCGGATCACCGGTTCGGTGACGCCGCTGCTGGTCTCGACCGGACCCGGCGCGCTGCAGACGCTGGCCGGGCTGCAGGAGTCGGCGGCGGCCTCGGCGCCGGTGCTGGGCATCTCGTCGCAGATCCCGTCGGCCGGTCTTGGTGGCGTTCGCGGCGGGTACCTGCACGAGCTGACCGACCAGCTGGCATCGTTTCGCGACGTCGTGAAGCACGCGCGGGTGGTGCGGCGTGCCTCGCAGATTCCGTCTGCTTTGGCCGAGGCGTGGGAGATCGCGCTGACCGCGCCGTTCGGGCCGGTGTGGGTGGAGATCCCGCAGGACGTGCTGCTCGGGCCGGCCACGGTGCCGCCGGTGACCTCGATCTCCTGGTCCGCGCGTGCGCTGCACCCGCGGCCGGAGCTGGTGGCCGAGGCCGTCCGGTTGCTGGACGGCGCTGCCCGGCCGGTGATCCTGGCCGGTGGTGGCGCTGCTCCTGACGAACTGCTGGAGCTGGCCGAGAAGCTGCGGGCGCCGGTGGTGACGACGTTCGGCGGCAAGGGCAACTTCCCCTGGGAGCACCCGCTTTCCGCGCAGTCGTGGCTGGAGGACCGGCACACCACCGCGTTCCTGGCCGACGCGGACGTGCTGCTGGTGGTGGGGTCCGGTCTCGGTGAGCTGACGAGCAACTACCGCACCTTCCGGCCGGGCGGCGCGGTGATCCAGATCGAGGCCGACCTCGGCAAGCTGGAGTCGAACTACCCGGCGCTCGGCATCCACGCCGATTCGCGGCATGCGTTGCGCGCGCTGGTTTCCGGGGTGACCGCGCGGGCCGCGGACGGTGTCGCCGAGGCACGCGTCCGCTCGCTGCTCGGTCTGGTGCGGGAACGGCTCGCGGCGCAGGAGCTCGACCTGGAGTGGCAGGTGCTGGCGGCGCTGCGGTCGGCGGTTCCCGATGGCACACCTACCTGCTGGGACATGACGATCCTCGCCTACTGGGCCTGGTCGGCGTGGGATCCGCGGGGCGGCGCGCAGTTCTCCGCCCAGGGCGCCGGAGGTCTCGGCTACGGCTTCCCGGCCGCGCTCGGCGTCGCCGCGGCGCACGACGGACCCGTGCTGGCCGTGTCCGGTGACGGTGGCGCGATGTACGGCATCTCGGAGTTGGCCGTTGCCGCACAACATGGTTCGCGCGTCGTCTGGCTGATCGTCGACGACGGCGGCTACGGCATCCTGCGCGAGTACATGACCGACGCGTTCGGCCAGGCCACCGCCACCGAACTGACCCGGCCGGACTTCGTGGCACTCGCCGAGGCGTTCGGAGTGCCCGCCACCCGCAGCACACCCGAGTCGCTGCGCGAGGATCTCGCCAAGGCGTTCGCCGGGGACGGCCCGCACGTCGTGGTGCTGCCCGCTGTTCTGCGCATGTTCGCCCCCACGCACCTGGAGCACACGTGATCGTCGCGAACTTCATCAACGGCACCACGGCTTCTCCCGCCGGGGAAAGCTCACCGCTGGTCGATCCCGCCACCGGCGAGGAGTTCGGCCGCGCCGTCGTCTCCCGTGCCGCCGAGGTCGATGCCGCTGTTCGCGCGGCCGAGACCGCCTTCGCCACGTGGTCGCGCACCACGCCCGGCGAGCGCCAGCTGGCGTTGCTGAAGCTCGCTGATCTGCTGGAGGCCAGTGCCCCGGAGGTCGCCGACGCGGAGGTCCGGGAGACCGGCAAGATCCGCTCGGTCGTGCTCGACGAGGAGATTCCCCAGTGCGTGGACCAGATCCGGTTCTTCGCCGGCGCCGCCCGCGCCCTGGGCACCGCCGCCGCCGGCGAGTACCTCCCCGGTCACACCTCGTACCAGCGCCGTGAGCCGGTGGGCGTGATCGCGCAGATCACGCCGTGGAACTACCCGTTGATGATGGCCGTCTGGAAGATCGCGCCGGCCCTCGCCGCCGGCAACACCGTGGTCCTGAAGCCCGCCGACACCACCCCGTCGTCCAGCGTCCTGCTGGCGTCGCTGGCCGCCCAGGTGCTGCCGGCGGGCGTGTTCAACGTCGTGCTGGGCGACCGCGACACCGGCCGGTTGCTGGTCGAGCACCCCGTGCCGGCGATGGTGTCCTTGACCGGCTCCACGCGCGCCGGCGTCGAGGTGGCCCGCAGCGCCGCCGCGACGGTGAAGCGCACGCACCTCGAACTCGGTGGCAACGCGCCGGTCCTGGTGTTCGACGACGTCGACGTGGCCGCGGCGGCCGAGGGCATCGTCGGCGCCGCCTTCTACAACGCGGGCCAGGACTGCACGGCCGCCACGCGCGTGCTGGTGCACTCTTCGGTGCACGACGAGTTCGTTGCCGCGCTGACGAAGGCGGCATCGGCCTCGGTGCCCGGGGTCGACTTCGGGCCGTTGAACAGCGCCGCGCAGCTGGACCGGGTGCTCGGGCTGCTCGCCCGGTCGTCCGCGACCATCCACTGTGGAGGGAAGCAGCACGGGTCGGCCGGCTTCTTCCTGGAGCCGACCGTGATCTCCGGGCTCTCCCAGTCGTCGGAACTGGTCCAGGAAGAGCCGTTCGCGCCGGTGATCACCGTGCAGTCGTTCGCTTCCGACGACGAGGCCATCGCTTTGGCCAACGGTGTGCCGCAGGGGCTCGCGTCGTCTGTGTGGACCCGTGACACCGGTCGAGCCGCGTCGGTTTCGGCGCGGCTCGACTTCGGCATCGTGTGGGTCAACACGCACGGGCTCGTCGCGTCCGAGATGCCGCACGGCGGGTTCGGTGCTTCGGGCTACGGCAAGGACCTCTCGATGCACGGCCTGGAGGACTACACCCGCGTGAAGCACGTGATGATCGCCCACTAAGCAGGTTGCCTGGCTCCTGATGGCGCCTGCAAGTACCACCAACCCAACATCAACAAGCACTTACCTACTACCACCAGGTGGGTGCCGAGTAGTTTCCACCTGCGACTCTTGACCTCCAGTTAAGTCGAGCTCGTAGTTTCGCCACATGTTCGCGATTCGGCAGTACGAGTTCGGTCCGGCGCAGAACCTGCTCTTCGAGGAGGTCCCCGACCCCGAACCGGCGGCAGGTCAGGTGCGCGTCACGGTGGCCGCGGCCGGCGTCCACCTCGTCGACACCACCATCCGCCAGGGGAAGTTCGGCCCGGTGGAGTTCCCGATGACGCCGGGACGCGAGGTGGCCGGGGTGGTCACCGCCCTCGGCGACGGAGTCGAGTCCGAGTGGCTCGGCCGCCGGGTGACCGCGCACCTCGGCCAGGCCAACGGCGGGTACGCGGAGCTGGCGGTCGCGAAGGTCGAGGTGCTGCACGCACTTGCGGACGACGTGTCGTTCGAGGCGGCCGTGGCGATGATCGGCACCGGGCGCACGGTCGTCGGCGTGCTCGGCGCCGCGAAGCTGACCGCGCAGGACGTTGTGCTGGTGACGTCGGCGGCGGGTGGCATGGGGGCGCTGTTCGTGCAGGAGGCGCGCAACGTCGGAGCACGGGTCATCGGGCTGGCCAGTGGCGAGAAGCTCGACCACGTGATGGACAACGGTGCCGACGCCGCCATCGACTACACGCTGCCGGGGTGGGCGGACGGGATCAAGGACATGACGGTGGTGCTCGACGGCGTCGGGGGCGAGGTCGGCGAGCAGGCGCTCAGGACGCTCGGGCCGGGCGGCAGGCAGATCATCTACGGCTGGTCGTCCGGAGAGTCCACGCCGATCAGCACCGAAGCGTTGTTCGCCAACAGCCTCACCGCGACGGTCGCGCTCGGGCCCGGGCTCATGCGGCGCGGCCTGCGGGTCCTGGAGGACGAGTCGATGGCGGGGCTGGCGAGCGGACGGTTCGTGCCGCTGGTCAACCCGGCGTTCGCGCTGAGGGACGCGGCCAAGGCGCACGAGGCGCTCGAATCCCGTGCCACGGTGGGCAAAGTCGTGCTGAAGCCGTGAAAATGGGGCCGTCCCGCGAAGGACGGCCCCATTCACACTCGCGTCACGCCTGAACCGGTACCTCGACGAACTTCTTGCCCGCGTAGTTCTCGACCACGACCGACTTGACGTCGGCCGGTGCCACGAGCGCGGAGCCGTCCAGGTTCGTGCCCTCGGCGGCGCCCTTCTTGGACACCACCCAGGAACCGGCCTCCTGACGGCTGCCGTCCTTCGCCACGACGAAGATCCGGCACTTCTCGCCCTCGGGGATGCCGTTGATCGACATGTTCGTGCGCACCCAGCCCGCGGCCGGGACGACCTTCACGGTCATCGACGCCTTGGTCACCGGATCGGTGAACGTGGCGAGCTTGGTGCCCGCCGGATCCGGTGCGGTGGTCTGGGTCTGCTGGGCCACGCCGCCGTCGGGCGAGGTGACCTTGCCGACGAAGACGCCGGCACCGAGCACCAGAGCAGCCACCACGGCGGCCGCGGCACCCAGTGCGAACTGACGACGGCGAGCGACGCCGCCGCGCTCCGAACGCACCTGACGCAAGGTGCGCTGCAACAACAGGTCGCCGCCTTCCGGCGGTCCGTCGAGCATGGCCTCCGGCGGCACCTCGCCGAGGAAGGCCTCCATCGCGCGCAGGTCCTCGACCTCACGCAGGCAGTCGGGGCAGGACGCCAAGTGCTCGTCCAACGCGCGCACCTCCTGCTCGTCGAGTGCCCCGAGAACGTAGGCACCGAGCAGCTGCGGATCGTGTTGCGTGGTCATCCGGCCACCCCCTTCAGTGCGACCTGTTGACCGACGAAGGTCTCCCTCAGGGCTCGCAACGCGTAATACGATCTTGATTTGACCGTGCCCGGTGGTACTCCGAGCGCTTGTGCCGCCTCCGTCACGCTCCGGCCGCGGAAGTAGATCTCCATCAGCACGTCGCGGTGGTCCGAGGACAACCGGTCGAGTGCCTCCAGCACCACCACGGAGTCGACCACCTGGTCAGCGTGGTCGCGCTCGATCGGTGGCGTCGCCGGAGACTCGGCCACCTCCTGCGGGCGCGCCGCCTTGGCCCGCACCCGATCGGTGACGATGTTGCGCGCCACTGTCAAAAGCCAGCCGCGCACCGATCCCTTGCCGTTCACGAGGGCGTCGGGGTGGCGCCACGCTCGGACGAGGGTCTCCTGGACCACGTCCTCGGCAGCCGCCCGATCGCCGGTCAGCCGTGTCGCGTACGCCAGTAGTGCCCGACCGTGCTCCTCGTAGAGCGACCGGATCAGTGCCTCGTCGGCCGCGGTCTCCCGTTTGCGGGAGAACAAAGCCGCCATCCACCCACTCCTCCCCGCCCGCGAACACCTCGTGCGGGCGTCCTGATTCACAGACCTCAGCCGACACACGAGTAATCGTGGGCTTCGGTTCAACGAAGTTTCGAACTAAGAGTTGCGCGGATGTTAGCGGGAATCGTTGAGCTGCCGGACGACCTCCGCCATCAACGCCTCGGGCATCACGTTGATGAACATCGCGTGGTCGGTCGCCGGATCGCGCAGCTCCTCGGGGAAGCTGTCGATCGCGAACGGGCGGCCGGCCGGGATGTCGTAGCCGACGGTGATGTGCAGCCGCGGGATCGGGAACGTCTTGGGCGGGCACGCGCCGCCCACCAGCGGGAACACCACGTGGGTGCGATGTGACGCGCTGTCGGTGTTGTTGCCGTCCCAGCAGCTGCCGAAGTCGTAGCTGCGCAGCGTCGTCGTGGTTCCGCACAGCGGGTACTTCGTCGTGAAGCGGCCGGGCCGGTCCGCGCAACCCCACCGCGCCCTGACGTTCGGGCCGTAGCCGCCGGTGAACGCCACCGGATCGCCGGTGATCATGCGCAGGAACCGCGGCATCGGCAGCACGCTGCTGACCGGGCTGCCCTCGTACCGGATCTCGACGCTCTTCGGCGCCAGCACCTCGCCGAGGTTGCCGTGCAGACCGCCGCCCTCGGCGTGCGCGTCGTGGCCCGTGCCGTCGGTCAGGCGCAGCACCGGCCAGAAGTAGCTGGACAGGTCGCCCTTCTCGCACGTGCTGGGCGCGGCCGCGAGAGAGGAGTTCGTCGACATCGCGTCGGCCGACTTGTTGCCCACGTACTCGTGCGTGTGGTGCGCCCCGTACGGCAGGCCTGGCGAGGCGACCGGGTTGTCCGCGTTGAGGTGGCGCTCCTCGTTGGTGCCGCAGCGGATGGCCACGCTGGGCGTCCGCGGCTCGTTCACCACCTGGTCGAGCTCGCTGACGTACTGGTCCGCGCTGGAGGTTCCGCACAGGAAGACCACGGACGCCACGAGGACCAGAACGGTGACCGCCGCGATTGCGAGGGTCACCGGTTTGGTCTTCAGCACGGCCACAGCTTGCCAAGCGGAACGGGTCTGGGACAGGGCGGTGTCTCAGTTCGACGGGATTCGACGACCTTCGACCTCGTGGCTGGTGTGGTCGCTATGGCGACCACACCCCACTCACGAGGCGGTCACCAGCGGCTGGTGCCCGTGGTTCACCACGCTGACCCCGGCCACGTCCCCGGCCCGCACCATCGCGGACCCGGCCAGCGTCACCTCGCCCTCGTGCGCCCGCCAGGAGCCGGCGGTGAACGTCCGCCCGTCCTTCGTGTGCACGACCAGCCAGCAGGCTTCCCCGTCCTGCATGCCGTCGACGGTCGCGACGAGCCGCAGCCCGCCCTCGGTGTCGGTGACCTTTACGGCCAGCCTCGCGCCGGTCGACGAGATCCCCTGCAAGGTCTCGCCGGCGTCGCCGGTTTCGCCGACACCCATTCCCTGGCCCAGCCACACGCCCCCGGCGAGCACCCCGGCGACGACAAAGGTCGACGTCAGGGCCGTGATGCGCCCTCGGCGTCGCACGGCCTGATGTCTCTCTACGCGGACCGTGCCCAGCGTGCGCTGCAACAGGTGGTCCGCGTCCTTCGGAGGGCCGTTCAGCGCGGCCTCCGGTGGCAGTTCTTCCATCAGCATGTGTCGATCTCGTTCAACTCGTTGGTGTCCAAAATGTTCGGTGCCATGCCCCGATGGACGCGGCAATGGACACGGTTACGCGGAAACGCGGGAACGTCGCACACATTTCTCCTTCTCCAGTCCCGCGCACTCGCGCCGACCGACACCTTCAAAACGAGCCCGGGAGAGAGTTGGTTCAACGCAGATACAACGACGTTGTGCAGCCCACAGAAGACGCTTGACCTGGGCCATCAGCAGCTCCTAGGGTCTCGTATATGATGTATGACCGGGTGGAAGCGCCTCCCGCGTCCCGCACGGACTTCGTTCTGGAATCGATCAAAGAAGCGATTCTCAACGGAAAGCTGAAGCCCGGCCAGGCGCTTGTGGAAACAGATCTGGCGGCGACGCTCACCGTCTCGAAGACTCCGGTGCGCGAGGCACTCAAGACGCTCGCCGGGTCCGGGCTCGTCGTGATGAGCCCGTACAAGGGTGCGGCGGTCCGCACGGTCGACGCCGAAATGGCGGGCTCGGTCTACGACGTGCGGATGCTGATGGAGCCCGAGGCCCTGCGGCGCGCGGTGCAGCTGGGAGCCTCGTTCGACGACGCCGCGCTGGCGTTGGAGGACGTCTCCGACCTGGCCCGGCGCTCGCTCGCCAACCGCCGCTTCCACCGCGCGCTGTACGCCGGGTGCGGCAACCCGTTGATGATCCAGATCCTGGACGGCCTGCGCGACCAGGCCGCGCTGATCACCGTCGCCGGCTGGGGCATCTGCCCGACCTGGGACGACGAGGCCGCCGAGCACCGCGCGATCCTGGCCGCCGCGGTGCGGGGCCGGGGCGACATCGCGGCCGAACTGCTCCGCCGCCACATCCAGACCTTCGCCGACCGAGTAGTCGAGGAGCTTCCTGATGTCGTTCGATGACCTCTCCGAACAGCTGGCGTCCGTCGTGGCGATCACGGTGACGCCGTTCGCCGAGGACGGCGGGATCGACGAGAAGAACTACGCCGCGGTCGTGGACCGGATGGTGGAGGGCGGCATCTCGGTCGTCACGCCGAACGGCAACACCAGCGAGTTCTACACGCTGTCCGCGGCCGAGACCGAGCGCGCGCTGCGGATCACCGTGGACACCGTCGGCGACCGCGCCTCGATCATCGCCGGGGTCGGGCACGACCTCGGGACAGCCGTTGCCGCCGCCAAGTTCGCGGATCGGGCCGGCGCCCAGGGCATCATGATCCACCAGCCGGTGCACCCGTACGTGTCGCTGGACGGGTGGGTCGACTACCACCGCACGATCGCCGCCGCGGTTCCCGAACTGAGCGTGATCCTGTACGTGCGGAACCCGCGGATCGGCGGCGCGCAGATCGCCGCTCTGGCCGACGCCTGCCCGAACGTCGTGGGCGTCAAGTACGCGGTGCCGGATCCCGTGCGGTTCGCCTCGGTGGCACGGGACGCCGGACTGGACCGGCTGACCTGGATCGCCGGGCTGGCCGAGCTGTCCGCGCCGGGCTACTTCGCGGTCGGCGCAACGGGTTTCACGTCCGGGCTGGCGAACGTGGCACCTCAGCTGTCGGTGCAGATGTTCCGGTCGCTGCAGGCCGGCGAGTTCGGTGCGGCGATGGAGTTCTGGGAGTTCATCCGGAGGTTCGAGGAGCTGCGGGCGGCGAACGAGTCCGCGAACAACGTGTCCGTGGTGAAGGAGGCGTTGGCGCAGTTGGGGTTGTCTCGCCGGGATGTCCGGCCACCGGCTTCGTTGCTGGCGGAGGCAGACCGTTCGGCCGTAGGTGTGCTGCTCAACTCATGGAGCATGCTGTGAGCCAAAGCGATCGGCCGCTGCGCAGCGCGGAGTGGTTCGGCGGGGAGGGGTTGCGAGCGTTCTCGCACAACGCCCGCATGCGTCAGCTCGGCATGAACCCGGTCGAACACCTCGGCAAACCCGTGATCGCGATCCTGAACACGTGGAGCGGCATCAACCCGTGCCACATGCATTTGCGCGAGCGGGCCAAGCAGGTCGAACGCGGCGTCTGGGAAGCGGGCGGTTATCCGCTGGAGTTCCCGGTTTCGACGTTGTCGGAGACCTATCAGAAGCCGACGCCCATGCTGTACCGCAACATGCTGTCGATGGAGACGGAGGAGATCCTCCGCTCGTACCCGGTCGATGGCGCGGTGCTGATGGGCGGCTGCGACAAGACCACGCCCGCACTGCTGATGGGGGCCGCTTCCGCTGGACTGCCAACGGTTTTCGTGCCCGCCGGACCGATGCTGCGCGGCAACTGGCGTGGCGAGAAGCTCGCTTCCGGCACGGACATGTGGCGGTACTGGGACGAGAAGCGCGCGGGGACGATCTCGTCGTCCGACTGGTCCGAGATCCAGTCCGGTCTGGCTCGCTCCCCCGGCACATGCATGACGATGGGCACGGCGTCGACGATGACGGCCGCCGCCGAGGCATTGGGGCTCACTTTGCCTGGGGCGTCGTCGATTCCGGCCGTCGACTCGGCGCACTACCGGAT
Source organism: uncultured Actinomycetota bacterium (assembly GCA_963771775.1). GTDB lineage: Bacteria > Actinomycetota > Actinomycetes > Mycobacteriales > Pseudonocardiaceae > Lentzea. Next base: position 1,436,596 of record CAVYUS010000007.1, on the reverse strand, counting down.
GGCCGCCGCCTCAGGCATGCGGGTCGTCGAGATGGTGCGCGAGGGATTGACGATCAACGACGTGCTGTCCGCGGAGGCGTACGAGGACGCGATCCGGACCGTGCTCGCGCTGGGCGGTTCGACGAACTCGTACATCCACCTGATCGCGATGGCCGGGCGATCGCAGATCTCGTTGTCGCTGGCCGACTTCGACCGGTTGTCGCGGGAGGTCCCGGTGCTGGCCTCGGTTCAGCCCGCCGGCACGTACCTCATGGAGGACTTCTACTACGCGGGCGGACTGCGCGGGTTGCTGTCCCGGTTGCGGGATTCGTTGCACCTCAAGCGAATCACGGTCACCGGGCGGACGTTCGGTGAGGATCTCGAAGGTGCCGAGGTGTACGACTCCGCGGTGATCCGGCCGGTGGACGACCCGATCTCACCCGAGGGCGGGCTGGCGGTGCTGCGCGGCAACCTGGCTCCGGACGGCGCGGTGATCAAGTACGTGGCGGCTGATCCGACGTTGTGGAAGCACACCGGGCCCGCCGTGGTCTTCCACGGCTATAAGGACTTGCAGGCACGGATCAACTCGCCGGACCTGGAGGTCACGCGCGACTCGGTGATCGTGCTCGCCGGTGGGGGGCCCAAGGGCGGGCCCGGCATGCCGGAATACGGGATGCTGCCGATCCCGGACAAGTTGCTGCGTCAGGGTGTGCGGGACATGGTCCGCGTGTCTGATGCGCGCATGTCCGGAACTTCTTATGGCGCCTGCGTTCTGCACGTGGCTCCGGAAGCGCACGTCGGCGGACCGTTGGCACTGGTGCAGGACGGCGACCTCGTCACGCTGGACGTCGAGGCGCGGGTGTTGCGAGTGGAGATCTCCGACGAGGAGATGGCGCGGCGCCGAGCCGCGTGGACCGTGCCGCCGCCGAAGTTCGAACGCGGGTACGGCGCTTTGTACTACGAGCACATCACGCAGGCCAACGAGGGCTGCGACTTCGAGTTCCTGTCACGTCCGGGCACGAACCCGGAACCCAACGCGCACTAGGCCTTGGACTCCACTCGTCCCGTGGTCATCCGGGCTTCCTGCCAGTCGTCGGTCCCGTGGAGCCGGCTGCGCAGGTAGGCCGTGGTGAGCTGCTGCACGGCAGCGACCCGCTCGGTGTTCTCGTCCGTGGTCTCCGCGACGTCGTACCCGGAGACGCCGCCGAAACCGTGCTCCGCGCCGAACAGCACGAGCAGGTCCTTCGGGCCGGGTGCCAGGTGGTATGGGTCCATGTGCCACTCCGGTCCGTTCACCGTGAGGTGTTCGGAGGCGTCCTTGTCACCGGCCACGACGAGCGCCGAGGTGGTCATGTCGGCGAAGTCCGGGGTCAGCATGAACGAGTAGTTCTGCCGCACGACCTCAGTGAGGCCCTCGCCCCGGCCGGTCGATCCGAGCAGCACGCCCGCCTTGATCCGCGGTTCCTTGAAGCTGGTCTGTTCGGCCTTCATGCCGAGCAACAGGCTCGCGGTGTGCCCACCCATCGAGTGGCCGGCGACCGCGATCTTGGTGCGGTCCAGGCGGTTCCGCAGCTGCGGCACGGCTTTCTCGATCTCGTCGAGGCGGTCGATGATCGTGGTCATGTCCTCGGCCCGTTCGCGCCAGAACATCGGCGCGCCAGGGGTTTCCGGCGGCAGGTTCAAGGTTCGCGAGCTCAGGTGCGTCGGCTGGATGACGACGAAGCCGTTCTCCGCCCAGTGGTTCGCGAGCGGCGCGTAGCCGTTCAGCGAGGACAGGTGGTTCGAGTAGCCCTGGCCGTGGGACAGCAGGATGATCGGCAGCTCGCCGCCCTCGGTCGGCCCACTGACCTTCAGCCGCAGGTCAACGGGCCGTCCGGGAGTTTCGAGCACGACAGGGCTCACCGTGAAGACGGTCATGGGTTTCCCTTCGAGTACGCTCGCCTAAGTGGAGCGACGTTCCGGAACGATACGGAGCGCTGTTCCGCTTTGTCAACCGTCCGGAAAGGGAGCGCGCGGGTGCCACCACGCAGCAAGCGGTCCGACGCCGTCCGCAACGAGCAGACGCTGCTCGCCGCCGCGGCCGAGGTCTTCGTGACGTCCGGCGTCGACGCGCCGATCCGGGAGATCGCGGCCGCCGCGGGCGTCGGCATGGGCACGATCTACCGCCACTTCCCCACCCGCGCGGACCTCGTCGTCGCCGTCTACCGGCACCAGGTCGAGGCGTGCGCGGAGGCCGGGCCCACTCTTCTGTCCACTTCAGACTCGCCGTTCGTCGCGCTGCGGCAGTGGGCCGACCTGTTCGTCGACTTCCTGGTGACCAAGCACGGGCTGGCCGGGGCGTTGCAGTCGGACAGCGGCGGCTTCGAGTCGTTGCACGCGTACTTCGTCGACCGCCTGGGGCCGGTGTGCGGTTCGCTGCTCGACGCGGCGGTCGCGGCCGGCGAGATCCGGGACGACGTGCGGCCGTACGAGCTGATGCGCGGCATCGGCAACCTGTGCATCGGGCGGGACGACGACCCGCGCTACGACCCGCGCCGGTTGATCGAACTACTCCTCGACGGCCTCCGACGCTGATCGGGGAGGTGGCACGATCTAGCCCAGCAACAACTTCGCGGCCACTGCCGCCCCATCCGTCCGGACCAGGCCCGCCACCTCGGCCGCACGAACGCGAACCTCCGGCGCCAGCGCCGTCTTCAGCGCGCCGGACAGGGACTCGAAGGTCGGCACCGGACCATCGTGCGCCGCGCCGATGCCCAGCTCGGCCACCCGGCGAGCCCAGTACGGCTGGTCCACGAACTGCGGCACCACCACCTGGGGCGCACCGGCACGGGCCGCGGTCGTCGTGGTGCCCCCGCCACCGTGGTGCACGACGGCGGCGACCCGGCGGAACAGCGCCTGCTGGTTGACCTCGCCGACGACGAAGCAGTCGTCGCTGTCATCGGCCTGGGCGAGATCGGCCCAGCCGCTGGCCAGGAGCACGCGGCGGCCCTGGGCGCGGACCGCCTCGACGGCGACCTGGCCGACGTTCTTCGCGGCGTGCATGGGCATGCTGCCGAAGCCGACGTAGACCGGTGGAACGCCTGCGTCCAGGAACGCCACCAGTTCGGGCGCGAGCGGCCGGACGTCGGGCAGGATCCACGCGCCGGTCTGCTCGACCTCGAGGTTCGTCAGCTCCTCCCGCGGCCAGAGCACCGGGTCGGCCGCCTGCAACGGCCGGCCCGAGTAGACGTGGTCGCGAACGTTGTCCACCGGCGCCATGCCCAGCGCCGACCGATGAGCGTTGAGCGCCGGGCGGTACATCGCGTTCACGTTCTCCACGTCCAGGTCCCACAGCACCCGGTTGTCGGTCTCGTCGGCCGGATAGACCTTGCCCGGGCGCTGCGACGGCGGCCGATTCGGCGACGGCAGCTCGATCCCGTGGAACGTCACGTACACATAGCGGGCGCCTACCTTCTCCGCCACCGACGGCGCACCCGCGGGCAGCAGACCGCCGGCCACCAGCACGTCACATCCCTCGGCCGCGGCGGCGATCGGGCCGAACCACTCGTCGACCAGTGCGGCCGCGACGCTCGGCGGATCCACGGGCCGTGGACCGGTCACCAGGTCGCGCACCGACTGTCCGAACGGGACCAACGGCATCCCGTACTCCGCCAGCCTGGTCACGAACTCCTCGTCCGGCGGCGCGCACACCACCGCCTCCGCGCCCCGCTCTCGCAACGCCACCGCGAGCGCGATGAGCGGCTCGACATCGCCGCGCGAACCGAACCCTGCCAGCAGAACACGCACTTCGTTACTCCCCCGGTTGCCCAGCTTCTGGCTACGGCGGGCGATTCTGCGGCATATACGGGGTCTTGTGGCAAGGCCCCCTGTGCGCTATATGTTGAAGTGGGAGAGAGCTACTCCTCAGGACTCTCTTCCTTCTCGCGCTTCTTGCGCAGCCAACGGAGCAGCGTCCACACCGCACCCGCCACCACGGGCACGGTCAGGCCGGTCAGCGCGCCGTAGTCCTTGACGAACTTGCCGAAGCTGAACGGGAAGTTGACGTCGACCTCGACCTCGTGGGCGTAGGTCCGGTAGTGGATCGGGACACCGCCGGTGTCCTTGGCGACGTACAGGACGAAGTCCAGGCGGAGGTCGCCGCTCTTCTGCGGGCGGACGTCCCACGCCCACTCGGCGAACCCGCCTTCGGGAAGCTCGCGCCGGCCGTCGTCGCCGCCGACACGGGTGATCTGGAAGTCCGGGCCGCTCAGGTCGGCGGTGAGCGAGGGGCCGACCTTCGCCGGGTCCGCGGTCACCGAACCGGTGCCGGGCAGGCCCGAGGTCAGGTCGGGCGGGACGACCGCGCCGGCGACGCGCACGGTGACGCGCTGGACGTCGTTGACCCGCATGGGAGACGGGGCGCGGTAGACGACCTTGCCGTCCTCCAGCCGGAACCGGGTGGTGGTCGCGTCCGGTTTCGTCGTGGTGGGTGTCGTGTTCGGCTTCGTCGGCGTGGGAACCACCGACGGTCCGCCCGAGGCAGGCGGCGTCGGGCTCACGGGCACCGTCGTGGAATGCACGGATGACTGGTCTCGCGGCAACAGGAGCACGATCGCGCCCGCCACGACCAGCACGGCCACCAGCAGGCCGGTCACCACGAGCACGCGTCGCCACGTCATCGCCGATCACCTCCCGGCCTCGATCCTCTCCTCGCCACCGGCAACAGGAAAGCCCCCGGACGAGGTGTCCGAGGGCTTCCTGGTGCCTCCGAGGGTCAGTTCAGCGCGACCTTCAGCAGCTTGGTGTTGCTGTTGCCCGCGGTGGAGTCCTTGTCACCGTTGGACGTGGTGATCCACAGCGAGCCGTCCGGAGCCGGTTCGGCCGTTCGGATGCGGCCGTAGGTCCCCTGGAAGTGCGACGTGGTGGTGCCGAGCGACGAGCCGGTGATCGGCATGCGGTACAGCCGCTCACCCCGCAGCGCGGCCAGGAACAGCACGTCGTTCACGATCGCGAGGCCCGACGGGGACGCCGAACTGGTCGAGAACGTCTTCTTCGGCGCGATGAAGCCGCCGCACGAACCCGAGGTGCCCTCACAGGACGGCCAGCCGTAGTTGCCGCCCTTCTGCAGCAGGTTGACCTCGTCCTGGCTGCCGTCACCGAGCTCGGCCTGCCACATGCGGCCCTGCGAGTCCACGGCGAGGCCCTGGACGTTGCGGTGGCCGTAGGTCCAGACGTAGCGGGCGTTGCCGCCCTCGCCGAAGAACGGGTTGTCCGACGGCGCGGAGCCGTCCGGGTTCAGGCGCAGGACCTTGCCGCCGAACGACTGCTTGTTCTGGGCGAGGGGCTTGTTCTGACCGTCACCCGTTGCGGCGTAGAGCTTGCCGTCGGCGCCGAAGCGCAGGCGGCCGCCGTTGTGGAACTTGTTGCGCGGGATGCCGGTCAGCAGCGTCTGGAAGCCGGTCAGCGAGTTGCCCTCGATCTTCGCCCGCACGATCCGGTTGTCGCCGGAAGCCGTGTGGTAGATGTAGATCAGGCCGTCCGCCGCGAACGCCGGCGAGAGCTCGATGCCGAGCAGGCCGCCCTCACCGTTCGTGCCGGACACGCCGGGAACCTTGCCCAGGCTGGTCTTCTGGCCGGACGGCGTGATCTTCACGATGTCCTGCGCGTCGCGGCGCGAGTAGACGCCGTCGCCGTTCGGCAGGAACGCGAGGCCCCACGGCACGTCGTTGTCGGTCGCGATCTGCGTGACGGCGCCGACCTGGTCGCCACCGGACTTGGTGCGGACCGTCACCGCGTTGGACGCGGGGCCGGCGTTGCCGACGGCGTCGAACGCCTTGACCGTGAAGGTGTACTCGGTGTTGGCGCTGCGGCCGCCGATAGTGGCGGACGTGCCGGTCGCGTCACCGACCTTCGTGGCCCCGGTGTAGATCTCGTAGCGGGTCACGCCGACGTTGTCGGTCGCCGCGTCCCATGCCAGTGAGACGGAGTTCGCCGTCGTGGCGGTCGACCGCAGGTTCTTCGGCGCGGTCGGCGGGATCGGGTCGTCCTGCGCGGGCGGCGTCTTGAACTCCGCCGTGTTCGACGCCTGCGAGACGTTGCCCGCCGCGTCCCGCGCGTTGACGTAGAAGCCGTAGGTCACGTTCGGCTTCAACCCGGTCATGACGGTGGTGAGAGCGTTGCCCGGCACCGTTTTCTGGAACTGACCGAGGTTGTAGATGTCGTACGCGGTGACGGCGATGTTGTCGGTCGCGGCCTTCCACGTCAGCTTCGCCGAGTCGGACTTGATCTCCGACGCGACGAGGTCCGACGGCGGTGACGGCGGCTCGCCGTCGATCGGGCCGGAGTTGCCGAACACCTGAAACTCCTGCAAGGAGTAACCGAACGACGTCCCGGTACGGCAACGTGTTGTGCCATGGACACGGACATAACGGCCCCGGCCGGTGACCGTCAGGTCCTCGACGCCGCCCTTGCCGTCGGTGGTGCTGTGAATCGACGTCCAGCTCGAGTCGTTCTCAGAGGTCTCGACCCGGTACGCCTTGGCGCACGAGAGGTCCCACTGCAGCCTGACCCGGCTGATGTTCGCGGACGCGCCGAGGTCGACGCGGATCCAGGCCGGATCGGTGTTCGACCGACTGGCCCAGCGCGTACCCGAGTTGCCGTCGACGGCGTTCTTGGGCGCGTAGTTCGCACCGCCGGACGCCGACTCGGTCGCAGGTTTGCCTTGGGACAGCAGGACATCCGCCGCTACCGCCTGAGGAGCGGCGGAAACGAGCGAGGTCACCGCCACTGCGAGCGCAGTGGCCAGGATGCCGGTTCTGGTGACCGGCAACCGCCGTGAACGGGGTGCCACAGGAGCCTCCCACTTTCGTTCGGGGATGGGTGATGCGGCGGCATTGCGTTCTACCCGGCGGCGGGTGTACGAGTGTTACAGAAAAACCGTAAACGTTTTCGCGCGCTAGGTCCAGAGTCAGTTAGGGAGCTACGAGATGCGCTGGACAAGGAAGTTACGGCTCGTCATCCCCGCCCTGCTGGTCGTCGCCGCGTGCGGTGCGCCGGAGACCCCGCGGGCGCAGGACGCACCTACCGAGATACCGGACAAGCCGTCGAAACCGGTCGAGCTGAACGTGCTCGACGTCGCCGGCAACCTGCAGCTCACGCAGGGCATGATCGACGAGTTCGTCAAGTCCCACCCCGACGTCATCAGCAAGGTCAACTACACCAAGGCGACCGCGCCGGACATGCCCGGCAAGCTCAAGGCCGAGCAGAACTCGGGTACCTCGCAGACCCACCTGGTGCTCACCGGGACCGACGGCCTGTCGTCGGTGATCGAGCAGAAACTCGTCCATGAGCTGCTCCCCGGCTACTCGTCGAAGCTGCCGGACCTCGAGAAGACCTACCTGCCGCCCGCGTGGGAGATGCAGAAGCTCGCCCAGGGCCAGGGCGTCGCGGTCACCTACTACCCCGCCGGTCCGCTGCTCGAGTACGACCCGGCGAAGGTGCCGACCCCTCCTTCCTCGCCCGCCGAACTGCTGGAGTGGGCCAAGGCTCATCCCGGCAAGTTCCAGTACGCGCGCCCGGCGAACTCCGGTCCCGGCCGGACGTTCCTCATGGGACTGCCGTACCTGCTCGGTGACACCGATCCCAAGGACCCGGAGAAGGGCTGGGAGAAGACCTGGGCCTACCTCAAGGACCTGGGCCAGTACGTCGACAACTACCCCGGCGGCACGACCGACGTGATGAAGAACCTCGCCAACGGCACGTCCTGGATGGTCGCCTCGACGACCGGCTGGGACATCAACCCGCGCGTGCTCGGCTCGGTGCCCGCGGGCATGCGGATCGCGACCTTCAAGGACTTCCACTGGGTCACCGACGCGCACTACGCAGTGGTACCCCGCGGCGTCTCCGCTGACGTGCTGTCGGCGAACCTCGCGCTCGTGCGGTTCATGCTGGAGCCCCAGCAGCAGGCCAAGGCCTTCGACAAGGGCTACTTCTACCCCGGTCCGGCGGTCAAGGACGTCACGCTGGACATGGCGCCGCAGGAGTCTCGCGACGCCATCGCCAAGTTCGGTCGCGCCGAGTACGACCGGCTCATCGAGTCCAATCCGAAGGAGACCTCGCTGCCGGCCGCTCAGCAGGTCAAGGCGTTTCAGCGGTGGGACCGAGAGATCGGTAAGAAGTAGTGACCGGGCAACGCTTCGCCGAGCTGCACCTCGACCGCGTGCAACGCGCGTTCGGCGACACCGTGGCGCTCAAGGGCATGGACCTGACGATCAAGGGCGGCGAGTTCGTCGCCCTGCTCGGGCCGTCCGGGTGCGGCAAGTCGACGGCGCTCAACTGCCTGGCGGGGCTGCTGCCGCTCACCGGCGGGCGGATCACGTTGGACGGCAAGCGCATCGACGACCTGCCGCCGGAGAAGCGCGGGTTCGGGATGGTGTTCCAGAACTACGCGTTGTTCCCGCACATGTCGGTGCGGCGCAACATCGGGTTCGGCCTGTCCATGCGCAAGACGCCCAAGGCCGAGCTGAACCGCCGGGTGGACGAGGTGATCAGGCTCGTCCAGCTCGGCGAGCACCAGCACAAGTTCCCGGCCCAGCTCAGTGGTGGGCAGCAGCAGCGGGTGGCGATCGCGCGGGCGATCGTCCTTGAGCCGCCGCTGGTTCTGATGGACGAGCCGCTGTCCAATCTGGACGCCGCGCTCAGGCTGGAGATGCGCACCGAGATCCGCCGGCTGCACCAGTCGCTCGGGCTCACCACCGTCTACGTGACGCACGACCAGGAGGAGGCGCTGGCCCTCGCCGACCGTCTCGTGGTCCTGCGACTCGGCGAGGTGCAGCAGATCGGCTCGCCCGAGGAGGTCTACGCGCATCCCGTGAACCGGTACGTGGCCGGGTTCATGGGCTACCGCAACATGATCCGGGTGACGCGTGACCAGCACAGGAAGGCGAGCAGGTGACCGTCCGCACCGAAGACGGCATCGAACTCGTTGGCATCAAACGGGAAGAGCTCGGAAACCGACGCCGTGGCCGCGATCCGGCCCGAGGACTTCACGGTCGTCACCGAAGCCAGGCGAGAACACGCTCGAAGCCGCCGTCGAGATCGTCGAGTACCACGGCCGGGAGCAGGCGGTGGAGGCCCGGCTCAAGAACGGCGGACAGCTCCACGTCCGCACGAACGAGCGGCTGGCACCGGGCGACACCATCAGGCTGAAGGTGCCGGTCGAGCGAGTGCTGGTGTTCTCATGACGGCGACCCCATCGCTGCGCGACCAGAGATCCCCATCGCTGCGCGACCAGAAATCACCGCAGAAGGCCTCGCTCCGGCACCGGCTCGCCGAGAAGGGCGTCGACCGCGTCCTGTGGCTGCTGGTGCCGGGCGCGGTGTTCGTCGTTCTCCTGTTCGTCTACCCGTTCCTCTACGGGCTGCAGCTGTGCTTCCAGCCGAAAGGCGGCGGCAGCCCGTTCCAGAACTACATCACCTTCTTCCAGGACGAGTACCTGGCGGAGACCATCTGGATCACGCTGCGGCTCGGGCTGCCGGCCGCGCTGTTCAACGTGCTGGCGTCCATCCCGATCGCGTTCCGGATGCGCGGCAGGTTCCGGGGCAAGAGAGCGCTCACCACCCTGCTGGTCGTCCCGATCACCCTCGGCACGGTGCTGACGGCGGAGGGATTGCTCGCGTTCTTCGGGCCGGCCGGGTGGTTCAACCGGATCTGGACGGCATTGGGCGCGGACGAGCCGGCGAGGCTCACCCACAACTACTGGGGCGTGCTGTTCTCGCTGATCATCACCGGGTTCCCGTTCGCGTTCCTGCTGACGCTGTCCTACCTCTCCGGCATCGACCCCACGCTCGACCAGGCGGCGGCCACGCTCGGAGCGTCGAGGCGGCAACGGTTCCGGACCATCACGATGCCGTTGCTCGCTCCGGGGCTCGCGGTCACGTTCTGTCTGAGCTTCGTGCTCGCGTTCTCCGTGTTCCCCAGTGCGGTCATGGTCGGCGACCCGGCCGGTGAGACGCACGTGATGTCGATCGCCGCGTACGAGACGGCGTTGCGGGACAACGACTTCGCGATGGGCTCGGCGATCGCGATGCTGATGGCGCTGGTGATGCTGATCGTGATCGGCGTGGTGCTGGTCTGGCGCACGACGCTCTACCGCGGCGCGACGGGAGGCAAAGGGTGAACATCAAGGCACGGCCGGTCGTGTGGCTGACCTGGGGCGCGTTGATCTTCTTCATGCTGAACCTGCTGGGCGTCGTCGGCGCGGTCGTCACCAACTCGTTCGCCGAGTCGTGGTTCGCCACGTGGCTGCCGGACGGCTACACGACCAAGTGGTACGGCGAGGCGTGGCGCGACTACCGGCTGCTGGACGTGCTGATCGTGACGTTCCAGGTCGCCATCGCGGTCGTCGTCATCTCCGTCCTAATCGGAGTTCCTACGGCCTACGCATTGGCACGCCGCAACTTTCCCGGCAAGAAGTTGCTCAACGTGCTGTTCCTGCTGCCGATCCTGATGCCGCCCATGACGTACGGCATCCCGCTGGCGACGGTGCTCTACAAGTTCCACCTCGCCGGCAGCATGTTCGGCGTGATCGCCGCCAACCTCGTGCCCGCCGTGCCGTTCGTCGTGCTGACGATGACGCCGTTCATCGAGCAGATCGACACGAAGATCGAGTCGGCGGCCCGGATGTGCGGGGCGAACACGGTCGCCATCTTCACCCGCGTGCTGGCTCCGCTCCTGGTTCCGGGCATCCTGGCGGCGTCGATCCTGGTGCTCGTGCGGACGGTGGGCATGTTCGAACTGACGTTCCTCACCGCGGGGCCGACCAGCCAGACCCTGGTCGTGTCGCTGTACGAGGCGATGTCGTCGGCGGGCATCCGGCCACAGCAGATGGTCGACTCGATGGCGGTGATCTACACCGGGTCGATGCTGGTCCTGCTCGTGATCGCGCTGCGGTTCGTGAATCCGACCCAACTCGTGACCCGCCTCAAAGATCCGGCCTGACACCTGACCCGTCATGATTGTTTCAACCGGCAGTGAGGGTGAGGTACAAGTGGCAGTCACCATCCGCGACGTGGCACGCAGGGCGCACGTATCGGTCGCCACCGTTTCGCGTGCGCTGACGTCCCCCGAGCTCGTGCGCCCGGAGACCAGGTCGCGGGTGCTGGCTGCCGCAACCGAGCTGGGCTACCAGCCCAACCGCGCGGCGCGGGGGCTGATCACCGGCAAGACCGGCAACATCGGCATCGTCGTGCCCGACCTCGACAACCCGTTCTTCACGGGCGTGCTCAAGGCCGTGCAGGCGCGGGCGATGCAGGCCGACTACGCGGTGTTCGTGGCGGACAGCGACGAGGACCCGGTCGCCGAGGCGAAGCTCGTGCACGCGATGGCGAAACAGGTCGATGGCGTCGTGCTGTGCGCGCCGGGCCTGGAGGACTCGCAGGTCTACGAGGTGGCGGGCGCGACGTCGCTGGTGCTGCTGAACCGGCGGCTGCCCGGCGTGCCGGCGGCGTTGATGGACTCGGCGGGAGGAATGCACGCGATCGTCGACCATCTTGTCGCTTTGGGACACCGGCGGATCGCTTACCTGAACGGGCCTCGCACCTCGTGGTCCAACCAGGAGCGTCGCCGCGGTCTCATGTCGGCGGTCGCCCAGCACGGCGTGGACCTGGTCGATCTCGGACCGTTCGCGCCGCGCTACGAAGGCGGCCTGCAGGCGGCCGATCTGGCCGTGGCGGCGGACACGACCGCGATCATCGCCTACAACGACATCATGGCGCTGGGCGTGCTGGCACGACTGCGGGACCGGGGAATCTCGGTGCCGGGCGACGTGTCCGTGACCGGTTTCGACGACCTGACGTACGCGGCGCTGTGCTCGCCCGCGTTGACAACGGTGGCAATGCCGGTGGCGCAGGCGGGACGCACGGCGGTGAACCTGTTGCTCGACTGGCTGGACTCGGACAACACCGACGTGCCGCAGATCGTGGCGGAGACGCAACTGATCGTGCGTGGAACCACCACACCGCCACGGAAGTCGCTGCAGTGTTTGTGGTCGCTATGGCGACCACAAACACTCACGATCCGGGATGCAAGGCGGCCCCGGCATGGGCGTCTGGGGGGAGTACACCGTTAGCCGGGGCCGCGAAGCGGCTGGGCCCGAGGGGGGAGGGGGCCAAGCGCCGCTGGTGACCCACTCTGCCCTGAGTGGAAGGAATCCGCCAGGGTGGATGTACCTGTTTTTGGATTTCTCGTACGTACGGGTTACTCGTAGAGCCCTTCGTACAACCCAGCGTGAACACGATGTACCACGCTGCGCTTGACCTTCAGGGTCGGGGTGAGCTCGCCCTCCTCCTGGGACAGATCGCGACTGAGCAGCACGAACTTCTTCACCTGTGAAACGCTGGCGAAATGCGTGTTCGCCTCGTCGACAACTGACTGCACGAGGGCGCGCACTTCCGGGTGACCCACCAAAGATTCGACATCCACAGGCAGTCCGCGGGCCTCGGCCCACGGAACGATCTCGTCCTCGTCCAGTGTGATCAGTGCCACACAGTAGGGCTTGAGGTCGCCGAACAGGATCGCGTGCGAGATCCAGCGGGACTGGCGCAGGACGTTCTCCACGTTCGCCGGCGCGATGTTCTTGCCACCCGCGGTGATGATGATGTCCTTCTTGCGCCCCGTGATCGTCACGAAACCCTCCGCGTCGATCTCGCCGAGGTCGCCGGTGTGCAGCCAGCCGTCCCGGATCGTGGCGGCCGTCGCCTCGTCGTTGCGCCAGTAGCCGGCGAAGACGTGCGGGCCGCGCATCAGCAGCTCGCCGTCCTCCGCCACCGACATCTCCAGTCCCGCCACGCCGGACGCGCCGACCGAGCCGAGTTTGAAACGGTTCAACGTGTTGATGGTGCCGACGGCCGTGGACTCGGTCATGCCGTAGCCCTCCAGCACCGGCACTCCCGCCGCGTGGAAGAACTGCAGCACTTCACGGGAGATCGGCGCGGCACCGGACAACGCCTGGACGAGCTGCCCGCCGAACACGCCACGCACCTTGGCGAACAACGCGTCGACCTGCTCGAACGCGGCCGCCATCTCCCGCGGAACCGGTTCGCCCACGGCACGGCGGCGCCGCACCTCCAGGCCCAGCGTCACGGCCTGGGAAAGCTGTTCCGGTGGCACCGCGGCCGTGACGAACGTGTAGATCTTTTCGAAGATGCGCGGCACGGACGGCAGGAAGGTCGGTCGCACCTCGGCCAGTTCCGGCACGATCGCCTGCATGTCGCCGCCGAAGTACGCGAGCGCGCCGCCGCGGTACATGGTGCCGAACATGACGATTTGCGCGAAGACGTGCGCCAGCGGCAGGAACAGGTAGACGGTGCCGGTCATCGCGTCGATGCGGGCTTCCTCGGCGACCCGGCACAGCGCGACCCAGTTCGCGTTGGTGAGGATGCAGCCCTTGGGCGGGCCGGTGGTGCCCGAGGTGTAGATGATCAGGCTCGGGTCCTCGGGTTTGATCGCGGCCCGGCGGGAGTCGAGCTCGGCGGCCAGCGGTGAGGTGCGGCCGGTGTCCTGCAGTTCGGCGACGCTCGGGCGGTCGTCGGCGGGGTCGATCGTGAAAACTGTTCGCAGTTCGGGAAGTTCGGAGCGGACCACGTCCACCTTGACGCACTGGGACTCGTTCTCGGCGATCACGATCGACGCGCCGGAGTCGCCGACCACCCAGGCGATCTCCTCCGCCGTGCTCGACGGGTAGATCGGCACGACGATGCCACCCGCCGCGAGCACGGCCAGTTCCACCGCGGTCCACTCAGGACGGGTGTTCGCGAGGACGCACACCCGCTCGCCCGCCTTCAGTCCGGCGTGGACGAACCCGGACGCGAGGTCCAGCACCTGTTCGGCGACCTCGGCGTAGGTCTGCACACGCCACTCGCCGTGCTGCTTGAACCGCCACGCCACCGCGTCGCCGAACGCCTGTTCCGCGAGGAACGGCAGATCGGCTATCCGGCGGACGGTCTGCACCGCGGTCGGGATCGAGACTCCGGCGGTCATGGCGGCTCCTGCGCGTCGGGGGGCGGGATCTCCTGCGTCGAACTGGTCAGGCGGGCTGGTCAGGCGGGCACGACCTGCACACGGGTGCCGTTGAGGACGGCGGTGCCCGAGAGCGGGTCGATGCGGAGGTCGTCGGTGAGGAGGTTGACGTTCACGCCCGCGTGAGCGCTTGCCACGCTGAGGCGGGTGCCGGGCAGGTCGTGGCCCCAGCCGTGCGGCATCGAGACGACGCCGGGCGCGATGTCGGCGGTGACCTCCACGAGCACCTCGATCTTGCCGACGCGCGAGGTGACCTGGGCGGTGGCGCCGTCGGTCAGGCCGATCCTGGTGGCGTCGCCGGGGTTGACCAGCAGCGTGCACAACGGCTTGCCCTTCACCAGCGCGGGCACGTTGTGCATCCAGGAGTTGTTGGTACGCAGGTGCCTGCGGCCGACGAGGACCAGCTCGGTCTCGGGGTGCTCCAGCGAGGTGCGCACGCGCGGCAGGTCGTCCATGATCGGCTGCGGTGTCAGTTCGATCTTCCCGGACGGGGTGCGCAGGATCTCCGGGAGCCGCGAGGTCAGCGGGCCGAGGTCGATGCCGTGCGGGTGGTCGAGCAGCTGCCGCAACGTGATCCCGTACGCGCCGGTGCGGAGTTTGAGGTCCAGCAGGCGTTCCTCGCGGGTCTCGCCTTCCGGTTCGAAGTCGACGCCGAGCTTCTCCTTCATTCCAGCCAGCTGGAACGCCGCCAGCGCGTCGAGATCGGCCGACGGACCCATACCGCCGAAGATCGTGGCGAGGCGGAAGAAGATGTCCGTCTCGTCGACCCGGCCTTCCTCCAACGGGATCGCCGCGCGCGAGTACTTCGCGACGTTGCGGACGGAGTTGTTGAGGAACGCGATGTCGTAGTGGTCGCGGCGCGACGGTGGCGGCGTCGGCAGGATGACGTCCGCGTGCCGGGTCGTCTCGTTCAAATAAGGATCAACGCTGACCATGAAGTCCAATGAGGACAACGCGTCGTTCACGCGGGCCGAGTTCGGCAGCGACAGCGCGGGGTTGCCGCCGATCGTGAACAGCGCCCGCACCTGGCCCTCGCCGGGCGTCTCGATCTCGTCGACCATCGTGACGGCCGGGTACTCCCCCATCACCTCGGGATGGCCCTTGACCCGGCTGCGCCAGCGGCCGATGCCGAAACCCTTGCCCCGGCCCGGTCCGCGCCTGCTGTGCGCGGGCAGCGGCCACATGACGCCGCCGGGCCGGTCGAGGTTGCCGGTGAGGATGTTGAGCGTGTCGACCGCCCAGGAGGCGATCGTGCCGAACTCCACGGTCGTCGTGCCGATCCGTCCGTAGACGGCGGCGCGCTCGGCCGCGGCGAGCTCACGGGCCAGCGCGCGGATCGTCGCGGCGTCGACGCCGGTCCGTTCCGCGACGGCCTCCGGGGCGAACGCCTGGACGTGCTCGCGGATCACGGTGTGGTCGGTGACGTGCCCGGCGAGGTCCCGGAGATCGACCAGGTCCTGCGCGAACAGCTCGTGGATCAGCGCCAGCAGGAAGAAGACGTCCGTACCCGGCCGGATGACGATGTGCTGGTCCGCCGCCTGGGCGGTGCGGCTGCGGCGCGGGTCGACGACCACGAACCGGCCACCGCGCTTGTGCAGGTCCTTGAACCGGCCGGGCGCGTCCGGGACCGTCCACAGGCTGCCGTTGGACGAGAACGGGTCCGCGCCCAGCACCAGCATGAAGTCGGTGCGGTCGATGTCGGGCACCGGGATCGAGAAGATGCCGCCGTACATGTGGCCGACCTGGACGTGCTTGGGCATCTGGTCGACCGTGCTGGCGGTGAAGATGTTGCGGCTGCCCAGCGCCTTGCGCAGCGGCCCGGCGTAGAGGCCGCCGGCGAGCGAGTGGACGACCGGGTTGCCCAGGTACATCGCGATGGAGTCGCGGTCCGGGAAGTCCTTCAGCCGTTCGTCGATGTACCGGAAGGCCTCGTCCCAGGTCGCCTCCCGGAACTCGCCGTCGCGCTTGATCAGCGGCGTGCTCAGCCGGTCCGGATCGGCGTCGAGCGTGCCGAGCGAGGCGCCCTTGGGGCAGATGAAGCCCTTGCTGAAGTCGTCCTCACGGTCGCCACGCACCTTCGTGATGCGGTCGTCCTCGACCGTCAGCTCCAGCCCGCACATCGCCTCGCAGAGCGGGCAGGTCGTGAATACGGTCCTCATGAGTCCCCTTATGACGGCTACCTACCAACGGGTACTAGTCACTTGCCACCGGGCGCAACCGCCCGGCCGAGGTCAACCCGAACAGCTCACTGACCGCCCTCGCGATCATGTCGGGTCGTTCGAGGGTGTGCTCGAACCGGAACCCGATGACCGCGCGCGACCCGCCGAGCAGACCGGTCAGTTTGATGGATTCGTCCTGGTCAGCGCCATAGCAGACGATCCGGCCGAACGGCGCCAGCGCTTCCAGGGAGGCTTTGAGCGTGCCTCCCGGATCGAGCACCACATCGACCTGTTTGCCCTCGTTCGCCTGGACCAAACGTGCGGCGAGCCCGTCTCGATCGGAGTCGACGGCGACGTCCGCGCCCAGCTTCACGGCCCGGCGGCGGCGGGCCTGGCTCGAGTCGGTGGCGATGACCCGGCCGGCGGCGAAACTGCGGGCCAGCTGGACCGCGATCGCGCCCACCTCGCTCGCACCCTCGTGCACGACGATCGACTCGTCTGGCCTGATGTGCGCGCACGTGCGGAGGAGGTGCCACGCCGTTGTGCCTGCTCTGGCCAGTGTCAGCGCCTGCTCGTCGGTGACACCCGCGGAGACAGGGAGGTGCAGACGGCCGGCGACCACCACCACGCGTCGTCCACCGTCCTCGACCCGGACCTCGTCGGCCGCCTCGGCTGTCTGCATGTAGCCCATCTCACTTTCCGGCGGCGCCGGGCTGTAGTGCGGCTTCCACGACAACTAAGAGTTGACGCTGCTCAGGGCCCGGTAATAGGCGAGGCCGAGGTGGGCCAGCGCGGTCAGTTCGGGCGATCCGGTCGTCTCGATGTGCGCCAGTGCCCGGTCGACGCGGGTGCTGATCTCGGCCTCCGCCCACTCCCGTGCGCCGGTCCGCCGGACCAGGTCGGCCGCGTGCCGGGCCTGGTCGGCGTCCAGCTCGGCGCCCTTCGCGTACAGGTCGGCGAGCTGGTCGCCCGCCGCGGTCCCGGACCGCAGCGCGTGGATGACCGGCAGTGTCTTCTTCAGCCGGGCGAGGTCGGAACCGGTGGGCTTGCCGGTCGCGCGCTCGTCACCCCAGATGCCGAGCAGGTCGTTCGCGATCTGGAAGGCGATCCCGATCTCGACGCCGAAGTCGTCGAACGCCCGGACGGTGTCGTCGTCGGCGCCGGCGTTGAGTGCCGTGAGGGCGCCCGCGCAGCCGAGGAGGACGCCGGTCTTGCCCGCCGACATCCGGAGGCACTCGTCGAGGCTGACGTCGGTGCGCCGCTCGAAGGCGATGTCCAGGCTCTGGCCCTCGCAGAGGTCGATGACGCACCGTGCGAGTCGTTCGACGCCCTTCAGGCCCGCGAGCGTCTCCAGGCCGAGCGCACACAGCGCGTTGCCCACGAGCAACGCTTCCGAGGTGCCGCAGACCGTCCACAGCGCGGGCCGGCCGTGCCGCTCGGCGTCCTGGTCGTGCACGTCGTCGTGGATCAGCGTGAAGTTGTGCACGAGTTCCACGGCGGTGGCCACCGTAAGCGCGGTGCCGATGTCGGCCTCGAGGGCGCGGGCGGTCGCGAGCACCAGTGCCGGACGGACGGCCTTTCCGGTACCGCCTTCCGGGTCCTCCCAGCCGAAGTGGTGGACGGCGCGGCGGCGCACCGTGGCGGGCAGGCTGTCGACCTTGCGCCGCAGCCGGGGCTCGACGGCCAGACGTGCTTCTTGCAGGAACTCCATGGTCACCCGCCAAACCTACGGAATGAGTCCAGGTGGGTACGCCACGTCGCCGGGTATAGCGAACGGGTCAGCAGCGGGTGCAGCATGTGCCCGTGACCGCCGCATTCCGCACTATCGCCACGGTCTTCGCGGTGGCACTCGCGTACTACGCGACAGCTCAGGTCGGCCTCGTCCTGGCGCTCGTCAAGGGTCAGGTCACTCCGCTGTGGCTGCCGACGGGGATCTCGGTGGCGGCACTGCTGATGTTCGGCCGCCGGATCTGGCCGGGCATCGCGCTCGGCGCGTTCGCCACCAACATCACGCTCGGAGCGGGGTTCGGCGCGGTCGTGCTGATCACGATCGGCAACACCGCCGCGCCACTGGCCGCCTGGTACCTGCTGACCCGCTTCGGGTTCCGGCCGGCGATCGACCGGATGCGGGACGCGATGCTGCTCGTGTTCGCGGGCGCGCTGGGGGCGATGCTGATCAGTGCGGTGATCGGCACGGCCGCGTTGACGATGGACTCCTACATCCCGTGGCACGACATCCCGGCGGTGCTGTCGGTGTGGTGGACCGGGGACGCGATGGGCGTGCTGGTGTTCACGCCGCTGCTGCTCACGCTGCCCCGGCAGTGGCGCGCCCCGCCGAGACGGCTCGTGGAGGCCGCGGTGCTGCTGGTCGCCACCGCGATGCTCGCGTCGTTCGTGACGGTGGCGCAGGAGCGGATGCTGTTCCTGGTGTTCCCGATGCTGATCTGGGCGGCGCTGCGGTTCCAGCACGCGATCGCCGCACCGTGTGCCGCGATCATCGCCGTGGCCGCCGTGACGTCGGCGGCCACCGGGCACTTCGCCCAGACCGACCTGCTGTCCACGATGATCCTGCTGCAGGCGTTCAACGGGTCGATGGCGCTGTCCGGGTTGCTCCTCAGCGCCGTCACGAGCGAGCGGAACGAGGCCCAGCAGTCCATCGAGCGTGCGTGTGAGCAGCTGGCCGAGACCGTTCTGCGGTATCAGCAGGACAGCGGCCGCACCCGCCTCGGCCGGACGGCGCCGCCGCCCGCCTGAGTCAGCGGAACCAGCTGCCGCCGCCGGTCCTCCGGTAGCCGAGCGAGGAGTACACCGCGTCCACAAGGGACTGTCCGCGCACGTTCACGCCGAGCCCGGGGCCCTGCCGGTTCATCGCGTAGCCGAACGAGATCCGCGCCTTCGGGTCGGCGAACCCGAGCGAGCCGCCCATTCCGGTGTGCCCGAAGGCTTCCTCGGGCATGAGCAGGCCCTCGGCGTCGTTGGGCGGCAGGTAGGTGTTGTCGACCTGCTTCTGGAACCCGAGCGCGAACCGCGACGGCACGCCGACGACGGCGTCGAGTCCGGACACGGCGACGTTGGACATCTGCGGAAGCTGGCTCTCCTCCACCAGCCTGACCCCGTTGTACGCACCGCCCAGCGCGAGCGGCCGGTACAGGCCGGCGAGGCCGCGGGCGTTCGAGATGCCGCCGATCGCGCCCATCTCGGCGGCGTGCGCGGCCCGCGAGTCGGACTCGCCGGGCGCCATGTAGCCGCCGTTGTTGAGCAGCATCAGGCCGGGCATCGACTCGGGCTGCGTCATCGCGGTGACGAACAACGACGGCAGCAGGATCCCCGGCTGGGTCGGGTCGACCGGGATCGTGGGCGCGACGTGGGGTTCGAGGTCCTCCGGCAGACCCAGCCAGAAGTCCAGGCCGAGCGGGCCGGAGACCTCCTTCTCGAAGAACTGGCCGAGGGAGACCCCGGTGACGCGCCGGACGATCTCGCCGACCAGGAACCCGAACGTGAGGCCGTGGTAGCCGTGCCGGGTGCCCGGTTCCCACAGCGGTTTCTGCGCGGCGAGCCTGCTCGTGACCAGGTCCCAGTCGTAGAAGGCACCGGCGGGCAGCCACTCGGTGAGCGCGGGCAGCCCGGCCTGGTGCGCCAGGACGTGCCGGACGAGCGTCCGCTCCTTGCCCTCGGCGCCGTACTCGGGCCAGTACTCGGTGACCGGCGCGTTCAGGTCGAGCTCACCGCGCGAGGCGAGGATGTGCGCGCAGAGGGCGGTCGCGGCTTTGGTGCACGACCAGACGTGCACGACGGTCTCCTCGGACCACGAGCCGGCCCGTGCCGGGGTCGGCGAGACCACCCCAGAGATCGACGACGGGTTCGCCGTCGAGGGTCACGTGCACTGAGGCGCCGACCTCGCCACGCTCGGCGAAGTTGCGTTCGAACTCGGCGCGCACCTCGGCGAACTGCGGTACGCAGGTTCCCTGGATCGACATTGACCCCTCCTCGGGCGGTTGCGGCGGCTTGGGCTCAGGGCATCACCGAGAGGAACCACGTATCAGTAGGGAACACTTAGCGGCTAACGCGAACGGCCTCACTTGGAGCAAGTGCCCAACTGAGAGTGACTGATCGCGTACGGAAAGCCGCTCTTGCCGACACGAGACACCCACATGGAAGACTCTGCGGTGCTCTGCCGAAGCTCGCCGGGAGGCCGTCATCGCCGACACTCCGCCCCGTGCGCCCCGCGGGAACGACCTGTGGGGCCGGGAACCGGAACTGCGCGCCGTGCTCGACCGCGTCGACCAGGCGCCCGCGACCGGGCTGGTCGTGGTCCAGGTCAGCGGAGAACCGGGCATCGGCAAGACCTCGCTGCTCGCCGAGATCACGCGCCGGTTGCGCGAACGGCACTGCGGGGTGCTGACGTCGGCGTCGGACGTGCTGGGCAAACGCATCCCTTACGGCGCGGTGGTGGCGCTGATCCGGTCGGTGACCGTGCCGCCGTCGCTGGACAAGGTCCGCACGGATGCCTTGGCCGCGTTGGAGATCTCGGTGACCGAGGACTCCGGCGCGTGGTTCGGCCGCGCCTGCGACCGGGTGGTGCGGCTGCTCGCCGAGCTCACGGCGACGCGCCCGGCGGCGGTGCTGATCGACGACCTCGACCACGTCGACGACGACTCCCTGGCCCTGCTGACGCTGGTGCTGCGCCGTGTGTCGGCGGCACCTCTCGTACTGGTCACCGCGAGCCGTTCGAGCTCGGCCGGCGCGGAGGGGCTGCTGGACCGCGTCGAGCAGCACGCTGAGCTGCTGCGCATCGACCTCGCCCCGCTGTCCGGCGCGGACGTCACGCGCATCGTCGAGTCCGTTCTGGACAGTGCGGTGGACGAGGGGCTCGCTCGCGAGGTCCTGCACCGCTCCGACGGCAACCCGTTCTTCGTCACCGAGATCGCGCGCTCGCTGCGAGAGCTGGATCTGGTGACGGTCGAGGGCAACCGCGCCCGCCTGGCCGTGTCCCCCGACGCGATCAGGCTGACCCGCCGCGAGGCTCTTCTGCGCCGGGTGGCGCCGTTGGAGAACGACACCCGCCTGGTCGCGCGGGCGGTCTCGGTGTTCCGGCGCGTGCGCCTGGACCAGATCCCGTTGCTGGCCAGGGTCGCCTCGCTGCCGGAGTCGACGGTCGTCGCGGCCTTCGACGACCTGCTCCGCGCCCAGATCGTGGTGCACGACGAGCTGGGCTACGGCTTCTCCCACGCCCTGGTCGGCGAGGCCCTCTACCACGAGGTCGGCCCGGCCCAGCGCCGTCACCTGCACTCCCTGATCTCGGCGCGCCTGCTGGAAGATCGTTCCCAGGGCCTGCCCGTCGACCTCCTGCAGCTCGCCTGGCACCTGGCCGAGTCCGCCGCCCCCGGTGACCGCGTGGCCGTCGGGGTGCTGGCCGAGGCCGCGGCACTGGCCCGTGCCTCCGCGCCCGAAACCGCCGCCGCGCTGTGCGACCGCGCCCTGCGGTTGTTGCCGCGCAACGCTCCTGAACGTGCCGAACTGCTCGCGCTGCAGTGCCGGGTGCTGGCACGCGCCTCCCGGCCGGCCGCGGCGATCGAACCGGGGCTGGCCGCGCTGGAAACGCTGGGCGCCGGCCAGGAACGCGCCCGCGTGGCCACCGCCGTGATCTCGTCGCTGTTCTCGGTCGGCCGCACCGCCGAGGCCATGGAACTGGCGGACCGCGAGGTCGCGGCCGGTTCGGCGCCCGCGTCCCTGCAGGCCCAGCGCGCCGTCCTGCTCGTCTACAACGACCGCCACGACGACGCCGTCGCCGAGGTCGCGCGCATCGAGGCGTTGCCGATCAGCTCCGCCGCCGAGGGCGTCATCGTCTTCGAGCACCTCGCCATGCTCACCTCGCTGCTCTTCCAGCACGACCGCACCGTCGAGTACGCGAACCGCGCCCTGCAGTGCAGCGACGGCCAGCCGATGCTCGAACTGCAGGCGCTCTCGGTGTGCGCGTCCATCACGGCGTTGGCGGGCCTGGTCCACGACGCCTCGTGGCGGGTGCGCCGCGCCGAGGAACTGGTCGACCAGGTCGGCTCCCACGGCTTCCGCGCCGAACGCGCCGCCTCCCGCGTGGCGCTGGACTGGCTGGGCGGCCGGTGGGACGCGGCGCTGGACGGCATCGGCCGCTGGCTACCGGAGGTCGAGGCCGCCCAGGCCGACCAGGCGCTCGGCGTGCTGCACGCGATCGAGCTCTCCATCCGCACGTGGCGCGGCGAACTGGACGTGGCCGCGCGGCTCGCCGCCCTGCCCGCACCGCGGTCGGTGAACATCTCGCGCCTGCACACGGCCGCCCTGGCCGAGTACCTGATCGCCCGCGGCGAGGTGGATGAGGCCTATGCGTTGCTCGGGGCCGCCGTGGGTGAACGGTACGAGGCCGCCTACTCCTGCGTCCTGGTCGCCCGCATGATCGAACTGGACCTGGAACACGGCCGCGCCGACGTGGCCGCCGAGGCCCTGGAACGGCTCGACGCCGTGTCGGCGACCAGGGTCTCGCCCTGGTCGCGCACCACGACCCGGCGCGTGGCCGGGGTGGCGCACAAGGACGTCGAGCTGTTGCGGGAGGCGGTGTCCGAGGCCGCGCTGGGCGGGCTGGAGTTCGAGAAGGCCCGCGCACAGCTCGCCCTGGGCGAGCTCTCCTCCGACTCCGACGAGGTGCCAGTTCTCGTCGAGGCCTACACGGCGTTCCAGCGGCTCGGCGCGCACGGGTTGCGTCGCCAGGCCGGGAACCGGCTGCGAGCCCTCGGTGCGAAGGTGCCGAGGGCCCGTTCGAAGGCGCCGGGACTGCTGACCGAGGCCGAGGAGAACGTGGCCCGGCTGGTGCAGCAGGGCATGCGCAACCGGGACATCGCCGCCGCGTTGCACTACAGCCCGCGCACGATCGAGGTCTACCTGTCCCGGATCTACGCGAAGCTGCACGTGTCGTCACGGCTGGAGCTCGCCCGCGTGCTCGACACGATGCAACAACGCTGACGCAGGGGTCCCGTATCGGCCTGGTCGCTGAAAGGCGTCTGCAAGTACGCCCAACTCGACATCAACAAGCACTTTCCTACTACCAACAGGCTTGCGGAGACGGAGTTAGCCAGTTGGCGGCAACAGGGCCAACGGCTCTGCTGCCACGCTGACGCAGGGGTCCCCCTGAATCGGGAACCCCTGCATCTCAACGTACTCGCGGGGTCCGACAAGATCGCCCAGGCGATCAGGAGTTGCCGTCGTTGCCCAGCCCGACGATCTCCACACGAACCTCCCCGCTGTCCACAGGGGCGTCAGCGGCGGCCGCCTGTCCCACGGAGAGCCCGAGCATCAGCACCGCGGCGACACCTGCCAGCACCGCACGAGAAACCTTCATCCGCATCTCTTCCCCCAAACGAATCGGTGGTGTGCGGGCAATGCCCGCACACCACCGACCATACCGACGAGTCCTAAGTGGTATGACTCGCGATCAGAACGGCTTGGTCTCCGCCGCGATCTCGTTCAGGATCTCGCTGGCCGGCCGAGCGGACTGCTGCACCGACAGCGACGCGGCCGCCCCCGGCGGCACGTCCTCCGCGATGTCCGTGCCGGCACAGGTGACCCGGGAGGCCGGCAGGATGCCGGACACCAGGTACTTGTTCACCAACGCGTCCACGCAAGCGTTGCGGCGCAACGCGTAGTGGCCGTGCTGACCGTCGTTCGACACGCTGATCAGCGGCACGTTGAGGTGCTCGGCCATGACCCGGCCGTTGGCCAGCGGGGTCTGGGTGTCGCCGTCGGAGTTGACGACCAGGCCGGCCGGGTACTTCCGGGTGATGGCCGGGATCTTCTCCGGCCGCTTGAACGCCCGGAACGTGCAGTTGGTCGGCGCCATGTAGTCGACGGTGCCGCCGTACGGGTTGGTGTCCCGCCAGCGCTTCATGTCGTTGTAGTAGGTGTTCACGTCGGTGAACCAGTCCCACTCGCACGTGACGGCCTGGTACGTGCCGGGCGAGGTCGGCTCGATGTCGCCCTTCTTCAGCGCCGCCACGATCGCGGACGCCTCGGCCGGGTCGGCGACGCCGGCCTTGATCGAGGCGATGTGGCGCGAGAACGCCGCCCACGAGCGGCGGTACCGGGTGGCACCGGTCGCGTAGTCGAAGGAGGACACGTCGGCGTAACCGCCGTGCGGTCCGGTCTTCAGCTTCGCGGCGATCGCGTCGAGCTCACCGCGCACCGCGGCGGGAGTGGCGCCGAGGCCGTAGGTGCCGTTGCGGGCGGCCGTCCACTCCGTCCACTTCTTGAGGTTGTCGACGATGGCGTCCACCACGTCGACGTCCTGCTCGTGCCACGTCTTCAGCGGGTCGAGCGCGGAGTCGAGGACGCTGCGGTCGAGCGACTTCGGGAACATGGAGCCGAAGACGGCACCGAGCTGCGTGCCGTATGAGTAGCCGACGAAGGAGACCTTCTTCTCCCCCAACGCACCGCGGATAACGTCCATGTCGCGCGCGGTGTTCATGGTCGAGACGAACCGGCGCATCTCACCGCCGCCGCGCTGGCAGTTCTCCTCGATCGCCCGTGCGTAGTCGGACCAGTTCGAGAGCTGCGAGTCCGTCGGACGCGAGGGGAACTCGTCGTCGGACGGCGTCGAGATGCACCGCAGCTGCGTGGAACGGCCGACGCCGCGCGGGTCCATGCCGATGACGTCGTAGATCTTCAGGACGTCGGTCTGCCCGTTGAACCAGTGCACCGCGCCCAGGCCGGACCCGCCCGGCCCGCCGGGGTTGGTCAGCAGCACACCTCTGCGGCGCGCGGGATCTGTTGCCTTGCGCCGCGAAATGGCGACTTCCAGATTTCCGTTGCCGGGGTTCTTGTAGTCCATCGGCACGATGACCGTGGCGCACTCGATGCCCGTCGACGGGTTGACCCAGCCGGCCGGGCACTCGGCCCACGCCACGGTCTGGTTGTAGTACTCGTCCAGCGGTCCGGCGGCCGCCTGCGAAGTCCCGGCCAGCGACATGAACAACGGAGCGACCAAAGCCGCCGCACCCCAACGCTTCCTCACACTAAACCCCTCCGATTGTGGTGGCGGCGACGCTTCCTCAGCGCCACCACAATCGGAACCCCCGAACGTCTGTTGAAATTCACCGCACTTCGCATACCTCATAGGTCAGGACCAGGCCGTCGAGCACGCCCTTCGCGACCGCCTGCACGCGGTTCAGCCAGCGGTAGCGGTCGTCGCCGGTTTCGAAGAGAGGCGCGGCGTAAAGCGGTGCGGTGAAGCCAGTTGAGACGTCGACCCGGCCCGAGTAATAGAGGTAGACGTACGCGCCGTCATCGGTGAGCAGGACAGAACGGACATCCAGCGTCGCCGTGCCGTCCGGGCCGATGGTCAGCCAGTCCGCGGTCGAGGTGCCGTGCATGACGCCGGACAACCGTTCCCCGACGAAGCTTCCCGACGCGACCTCGTAGATCAACCGGTCACCGGCGGGCGTTTTCGGTAGCAGGTACGGCTTTCGCAACGTGGCGGTCATCGTTCCCAGCGGCACGAGCTCCATCACGCCACCGTCCCGCCGTCGACGACGAGGATCGATCCGGTCGTGTAGGCGGCGGCCGAGGAGGCCAGGTACGCCACCGCGCCGGCCACCTCCGACGCCTCGCCGACCCGGCCCAGCGCGGTTTTCGCGACCACCGAGGCGTGCAGGTCCTCGTTCGCCACGATCGCCGCGGAGAAATCGGTGCGGATCACGCCTGGAGCCACCGCGTTCACCCGGATCCCGCCGGGACCGAGCTCACGCGCCAACGTCCGCGTGGCACTGATCATCGCCGCCTTGGCCGCGGAGTAGAGCCCCATGAACGGCTCGGCCTTCAGACCGGCCGCGGACACGATGTTGATGACCGAACCACCACCGGAACCCAGCCCTGCCGCGACGGCGGCCCGCGTCAGTGCCAGCGGCGCGCGCACGTTGACGGCCATGATCTTGTCGAACACCTTGGCGGGCACGTCGATCAGGGGACCGAACGGCGGCGCGGCGCCGGCGTTGTTGACCAGCACGTCGATCCGGCCGAAGCGGTCGATGACCGCGGCGACGATGCCGGGGATCTCGTCATCGTGGCCGATGTCGGCTACAACGGGCAGCGCCTCGACCTCGAACTCGCGTTCCAGGGCCGACGCGACCTCCTTGGTGCTCTCCGCCGTGCGCGCGACCACGGCGATGCCGGCTCCGGCGCGGGCCAGCGCACGGGCGGACTCCAGACCGATGCCACGGGTGCCGCCGGTGACCAGCGCGACGTGTCCGACCAGCGAAAACGGGTTGCTCGACATAGTGGCGAAATTATTCGACTCCGTGTCGATTAAGCAACGAGCAAGGCTTATCTACCGGGGAACCCCGTACACGGACCGCAGCCACACAGCGGTCAGCGTCTCGACGACGTCCCGGTCACGGGCGGCGGACTTCCGGGAGAGCGAGAGGCTGTGACACATGGACTCGTTCATCGAGACGAGCGCGGTCGCGAGCGCTCGTGCGGAAGGAGGTCCGGCCACAGCGACCCCCGCCGCGCGTTCGATCTCGATCTGCTGCTCGGTCGCCTCGATGAACCGGCGCGCCACACCGGACCAGAACCCGCGCACCAACTCACTCGTGTCGCGGGCGCGCACAGCCGCCCGCAGCACCGGCCCGTGCGCCCGCCACAACGACACCGTGCTCGCGATCGCGCGCCGGATCGAGTCCTCCGGCGGTTCGCTGCCGCGCCGCAACCACAGCGCCGCAGAGTCGTAGAGTCCTTCCGCGACTCGTTCGGACAACGCGTACAGCACCGCTTCGCGCGACTCGAAGTGGAAGTAGAACGTGGATCTGGAGATCCCCGCGCCCGACGTCAGCTCGTCGACGGCGATCTCGTCGAGCGGCTTCGCCTCGAGCAGCTGCTCCGCGGTGTCGAGAATGGCCTGCGACGTCAGGTCACCCTTGCTCCGCTTGCGGCGCGAACCGGCTCCGTTCGCCGGTGTGGCACCGGCCGGACGTGGGGACATGGCGAACATCTTTGCCCAATGCAACGAATGTGCCAACAGAGGGCACACCCTGGGTGGATGAGGTAGGAAGAGGTATGGATCCGGTCAAGGCGTTGAAGCAGGTGGCATTCCACCTCGAACGGGCCGGCGAGCCGACCTACCGCGTCCAGGCCTTCCGTAACGCGGCCGCCGTTCTCGCCGAGCTCGACCCCGACGAGGTCGTCAAACGCGCGAAACTCGGCACGCTCACCGATCTGAAGGGCGTCGGCAAGTCGACCGCGGGCGTGGTCGCCGACGCGCTGGCGAACCGCGAGCCGGCCTACCTCGCGAAGCTCCGCCACGTCGACCTCACCGGTGGCGAGGAGCTGCGCGCGCAGCTGAAGGGCGACTGCCACGTCCACTCCGACTGGTCCGACGGTGGCAGCCCGATCCGCGACATGGCCGAGGCGGCCCGGGATCTCGGGCACGAGTTCATGGTGCTGACCGACCACTCGCCGCGCCTGACCGTCGCGAATGGACTTTCCAGGGACCGGTTGCTGAAACAGCTCGAGGTGGTCGCCGAGCTGAACGTGGAGCTGGCGCCGTTCCTGGTCCTGACCGGCATCGAGGTCGACATCCTCGACGACGGCTCGCTCGACCAGGACGACGATCTGCTGGAACGACTGGACGTCGTGGTCGCGAGCGTCCACTCGAAACTGAAGATGCCCAGGGCCGAGATGACCAGGCGGATGGTGAACGCGGTCTCGAACCCGCACGTCGACATCCTCGGTCACTGCACCGGCCGGCTCGTCGTGGGCAAGGGCCGCCCGGAGTCCCAGTTCGACGCGGCCGCGGTCTTCGAGGCGTGCGCGGCGAACGGCACCGCGGTGGAGATCAACTCACGACCGGAGCGGCTCGATCCCCCGCGCCGGCTGCTCAGCCTCGCGGTCGACGCCGGCTGCACCTTCTCGATCGACAGCGACGCGCACGCCCCCGGCCAGCTGGACTGGCTGAACTACGGTTGCGCGCGGGCCGAAGAGTGCGGTGTCGAGCCGGAGCAGGTGATCAACACCCGGCCCGCAGCCCGGCTGCTGTCCGGGTGAGGTGCTCGTACCAGGAGACCAGCGGACCGGTGTCGGCGAGCGCGCGGCCCAGCGCGACCCGGCACAGGTCGCGGACCGGTTCGGGATCCCAGGCGGCGACCAGACCGTCGAACGTCTCCGGCGTCGACGCCAGCGAGCCCAGCGCGAACCGCTCCAGCCCGGCGCAGATCGGCACAACCGTCCCGTCGGCCTTGACCACCAGCGGATCGACGCGCACGAATGCCGTGGGAGTCGCCCGCAGCAGCGCGGCGGACGTGACGTCGAACTGGACCTCGACGGCGTCGTCCTCGGCGACCAGGTTCAGCTCCACCGCCGCGTAGACGAGATCGACCCGGTCGACACCGTGCGGCCGCACCCGGACCTTGCGCGCGCCCTTCCCCACGGCCTCGGCGGCCATGCCCCGCAGGAATGCCACGTTGTCCGGCACGAGGTCGATCATCACCGTCACCCGGTGACCCTCCGCGGCGCGTTCACCCACCTCGTCCAGCCCGACCACCAGCTCGGCTCCCGGCGCGACCGTGAGCCAGCGCGGGTCGTGGACCTCGACTGCCATACCCGTTAGGAGCGTCCGTTCGGCCCACAAATACCTCCGTACCGCTCATCGGGCCATTTGGTTTTTTCATCTGGCTGTATCACGGCCGCCACCGCTTCCATCGGAGTGCAAAGAATTTCGTCACCCACTCCCGCAACGGCGGCGAATGGGCCGATCAGGCGACTTGTGGCCACACCTCGGGATGGTCCGAAACGGGGCCAGCGGTGCGAACGACGTCATCGTCGGGAGAGGAGCAAGCATGCGCCGCCAATTCATCGTGCCTGCGGAGTCATGCGCCAGGAGTGCCGCCGAGGCACGCCGCACGGTGCTGCGCGATCTGCACGACGGTGTTGGCCCTTCACTCGCCGCCGTCGCGCTCGGACTGCGGTCGGTCCGGCAGCTGCTCGCCTCCGACCCGGCGGGCGCCGGCCGGTTGCTCGCGGTGCTCGAGGACGAGATGCACTCCGCGATCGACGACATCAAGAGCCTCGTGGCGAACGAGAACCCGGCCTCGGTCGCCCGGCTCGGTCTGGTCGGCGCGGTCGAGCAGTTCGTCGCCACGCTGCGGTCCCGGCTCCGCGTCACGATCGACGTCGTCGTGCTCGGCGAGATCCCGGCGCTGCCCGACGCGGTGAGCATGGCGGCGTACCGGATCATCCGCGAGGCGCTGACGAACGTCGTCGCGCACGCCGACGCGCGCACGTGCCAGGTACGGATGTGGTTCGACGCCGAACTGCAGGTCGAGGTGGTCGACGACGGCGTCGGTGCCGCTGCCTCGAATTCCGGCGAGCCTTCGGACGGGGTGGGCCTCGCATCGATGCGGCAACGGGCCGGCGATCTCGGCGGGAACTGCCTCGTCGAGCCGGGCCTCGACGGCGGCACCAGACTCGCGGCCGCGATACCCCTGCAATGACACTGCGCGCGCTGGTCGTGGACGACCACCCGCTCTTCCGCCGCGGCGTGATGGCGGCACTGATCGACAGCGGCATCGACGTGGTCGGCGAGGCCTCCGGTGGCACGGCGGCCGTCGAGCTGGCCGCGCGGCTGCAGCCGGACGTGATCGTGATGGACCTCAACATGCCGGACCTCGGCGGCGTGGAGGCGACGCGCCGGATAGTGGCCGCGACCCCGTCCGCACGCGTGCTCGTGCTGACCATGTTCGACGACGACGAGTCGGTCTTCGCGGCGATGCGCGCGGGCGCACGAGGCTATCTGGTGAAGTCGTCGCGACCGGAGCAGATCGTGGACGCGGTGCGGGCGGTCGGCGACGGCGAGGCGATCTTCAGCCCGGCCGTGGCGACCCGGCTGCTCGACTTCTTCGCCACCGCACCACGTCCGAGCACCCTCCCGGCGCTGACCGGGCGCGAACGCGAGGTCGCGAACCTCATGGCGGCCGGCAAGGGCAACGCCGCGATCGCCCGAGACCTGTTCCTCACCACCAAGACCGTGCGCAACCACGTGTCCAACATCCTCCGCAAGTTGCAGGTCGCAGACCGCACTCAGGCGATAAACCTGTTCCGGGACAGTTCGGGATAAGTGCCCCTGTCGGCCGGGACGTGCCCGCCACGATGATGAGGAGTGCTGTCGTCAGAAGGGGAGCTGATGAACGCCGAACCCGTAACCGTTGTCCTGCACGCCACCGACTCGATCACCCGCGCGGGAGTGACCGTCGCGTTGCGATCCCGCCCGGAGATCCGGCTCGTCGAGCCGGAGACCACCGAGAGCTGCGTCGCGCTCGTCGTGGCCGAACGTCTCGACGAGAACGTGCTGCAACTGCTGAGAAAGCTGCAGTGCCAGCCCAGTCCCGGCATCGTGCTCGTCGCGGGCGACGTCGCCGACTCCGAGCTGCTCGACGTGGTCGGCAGCGGGGTGTCCGCCGTGCTGCGCCGCTCCGAGGCCACCCCGGACACGCTGGTCCGGCTGATCCGCGCGGCGCAGGCCGGGGAGGGCTCGCTGCCCGCCGACCTGCTCGGCCGGCTGCTCGGCCGGGTGTCCCAGCTGCAGCGCAACGTGTTGCGCCCCAACGGGCTCAACCTCGCCGGCATGTCGAGCCGGGAGACCGAGGTGCTGCGCATGATCGCCGACGGCCTGGAGACCAGGGAGATCGCGGAGCGGCTGTGCTACTCGCAGCGGACGGTGAAGTCGATCCTGCACGACATCACCAACCGCTTCCAGCTGCGCAACCGCGCCCACGCCGTGGCCTTCGCGCTGCGCGAAGGCCTGATCTAGCACCCGTTGTCGCCTACTGGCGTCTGCTCCGGCAACTCCGAGAACACCTGTTGGTAGTAGAAAAGTGCCTGTTGATGTTGAGTTGGTGGTACTTGCAGACGTCATCAGGAGCCCGGCCAGGCCGCTCACTCCGAGCGGCCGTTGAGGACGACCGAGGGCGTGCACGCGCCCTTCGGCTGCGGGTTCTGGCAGCTCACCCGGAACACCATCTTCTCGCCCGGCTGGAACCGCAGCGGTTCCTGGAAGTGCTCGTCGCGGTCCCGGAAGTTCCCGAGCCCGATGACCCGGATGACACTGCGCGTCCCGCCCGCGTCCCGGACGAGCTGGGCGGTGCCCGCGTCGGCCTTGGCGTTCTCGAAGAAGATGTCCTTGATCAGGAACGTCTTCTTGTCGTCCGGCGGAGTGAAGGTCACCTCGGTGAACGCACCGGCGTTCGCCACGATCGGTGCGGTGACGTCGATCCGGAACGTCACCGGCTCGCCCTTCTCCGCGGGTTTCGGCAGCGTCGGCGTCGCACTGGTGTCGCCCGGCTTGATGCCCAGCGCGCCCAAGGCCTGGCCGGCGTTCGCGGCGGCCTCCTTCGACTCCTCCTTGGCCGCACCGGCCGCGCTGGCCGCCTCGTCGGCCTTCTGCATGACCGCCGCGCTCTCCTGCTGTGCCGCCTCACGGGCCGCGGACTTCACGGCCTGCTTCAGGACGGTGAACCACAGCGCCGCCAGGATTCCCGCGATGACGAGCAACGCGATCAGGGCCGGCAGCAACCACTTCGGCAGCAGCTGGCGCTGGACCATCGTGCCCTGGGCGATCAGCGGCTCGCCCTGCTCCGGGGTGATCTCGACCTGGAACGGGTGCCGCTTCGGCTCGCCGCGCAGGAACCGCCGGCGCGGCCTGGCCTGCAGCCGCACGAACGCGGTCGTGCCCGGCGGCAGTGCGATCTCGCCGCGGTCGAGCCGGAAGTCGAGCTCGTCCTCGGGGTCGACGGCGCGCAGCCGCAGCATCGCGGGCGAGTTGCCCACGTTGTCGACGGCGACCTCGAACTTGGCCTTTCTGCTGCCCTCCGCCTTGGCGGGCACCAGTTCCGCGGCCACGTCGGTGAACGCACCGACCACGACGACGCCCTCTTCGACGACCGAGCCGTTCGGGTCCTCGCGGGAGATGACCCGGACACCGAACGGAACCGGGCCCGCGAAGACACCGGCCTCGCGCGGTGGCGCGAACCGGACGAGGATCGGCGCGGACTCACCGGGGTTGAGATTGACCGCCGAGGGTTCGGCGTGGCTCCACGACGCGGCCTCGCCGACGACGTCGATCGTGAACTGGTCCACCAGCTCGCCCGCGTTGCGCACCATTACCTGGCAGGTGACGTCCCCGCCCGGTGCGACCGACAGGTCCGAAGTGGACAGTGTCGCTGTTGCTCCCATGACCAGCAGTCTCCTTCTTTCCCTGTCGCCGCACAGCGGCGGTGGAGGCGTGGCCGGGTGCGCGCATCTCTGCCCCTTGGGGAAGTCAGCCGCGCCCGACGAAGTCGGCGGGTTGCGAGGTGCTCGGCAGCGCGAGGAAGTCCGGTGACTTCACCTCGCCGAACCTCGTTCCTTCGACCAAGCTCGCCGTGGCCTGCCGGATGCCTTCGGCGTCGTTGTGGAAGACCAGCATCTGCGCGGTGAACGAGCCGTCGACCGCGATGACCTCACCCGGCGCCTCGGAGATGCCGGCACTCCAGGCGAGCCGCACCTTGGCTCCCGGCGGGAAGTCCTTGCCCTGCACCGACACCACGCCACCCAGCCGCCCGGCGAGCGAGTCGGTGGTGAGCACCGGCTGCCTGATCACGATCTGGGTCGCGTCGACGTTGTCCTGCGCGTCCTCGTCCGGGCCGGTGGCGATCACGATGCCGACCAGTTCCCGGTCGACCGCCTCGGTGGCCGGGATCGTGAGCGTCACCTCGGCCTGGCCGTCGGGCCCGAGCGTGCCGACCGGGCACTCCGGCAGACAGCCGAACGCCGATGCCACCACCCGCACGTCGGTCAGCGTCGAGCCGGAACTGTTGAGCAGCTTGAAGGTCACGGTCACCGCGTCACCGCCGACGAACGCCGGTTGCGGGGCCGCCGACAACGTGAGCGAGAGAGATCCGGTTCGTTCCAGGACTTTCACGGTGACCTGGGACGTGATCGTCCCCACCACGGCGGTCACCACGTGCTCCCCGGCCGTGACTCCCTTCGCCGCACCGCTCACGGCTTTCCGCTCGCCCGGCGCGATCTGGCCGAGGTCGGCACCGGCCGGACCGCCTTCGAGGCCCGGTGGCACGGTGACGGTGAGGGTGGCGGGGGCCGGCGCGAAGCCGGAGTTGGTGACGGCGACCTCGATCGTCGTCGTGCCGTTGAACGGAATCTCGGCCGGGGTGGCGGTGGTGGTCACCGCGAGCCTGGGCAGGCGTTGCACGGTGGCCTGGCTCGCGTCGCGGATCAGGATCTGCGGTGTGCCGTTCTGCACCTGGACGGTCCACAGGTCCGGTGGCTGTTCGACGCCCGCGGCCTGGAAGACGATCCTGGTCCCGTCCGGCAGCCAGGCCGGCTGGCGCGGGCGAACGACGATCGCACCGGTCTGCACGACCACGCGGGCGCCGGTGCCGTCCGCGGCGACCGTGCAGATCCGCTCGTCCTGGGCGAACGCGAGACTGCTTCCGTCCGGCGACCACGCCGGGTCCTCGCTTCCGCGGCTGCGGCACGGTTCGCCGAACCGTTCGGACAGGTTGGTCTGCGCGGCGCCATCCGGTGTGACGACCCAGATCCCTGGACCGGCCGGGTTGCCGGACGTGACGGTGATGACCGCGGTGTCGCTGCCGACGTTGCCCTGGGCGTCGGTGGCCGTGCAGGTGACGGTCGTGACGCCGACCGGGAACGTCGTGCCCGACGGAGGAGCGCAGGCCGGTGTGAGCGGCCGGTTCTGGCTGTCCGTCGCGCTCGCCTGGTAGGTGACCGGGGCGCCGGTGCCGGTGTCGCCCTGGGCCTGCACGATCACGTCGTCGACGCGCACGACCGGTTTGACGAGGTCGGCGACCCGGACGGTGACGGTCTGGGTGCGGCCGGGGCGGACGGTCGTCTCGTTGTTGAGCCGGAACTCGATGGTGCAGCGCAACGTGCTGCCCGGCGTGGCGGTCGGTGCCACGGTGAACTTCTCGGCGAACTTCACGTCCTGACCGCTCGGACCGGGGACCGGACCCGGTGGGGTGAGCTCGACCGTGAGCTCGGCGTCGCACTTCGGCACCGGCGTGACCGTGACCGGGAGGTCGGTGATGCCCTGGAGGATCGCCTTGCCGATCTCCTGCGCTCCGGCGGTGAGCTGCTTCACCACACCGTTGGTGCGGTTGGCGACGAGGGTCGCCTGCCCTTCCACGTCCAGCCGGCGACCGGTGGCGGGACCGGTGTCGACACCGATGAGTCGGACGTTGGCCCGGTTCAGCGCGGCGATGGCGTTGTCGAGCGTGTCGGTCTCGTCCGGCCCCGGCAGGGTCGGCTCGTCACCGATGAGCACCACGACCCGGCTGGAGTCGGACCGGAAGTCGAACGCACCGGTGGAGGTCTCGATCAACGCGTTGGCCCACATCTCCTCCGAGTTGACGTCGCGGGTCAGCGTGACCTTCTGCACGGCCCCGGCGGGGTCGGGGTCGGCGAACCGGACCTGGACGTCGAACAGCCTCGCCTCCTCGCTCTCCGGTCCGGCGTAGGTGGCGACGCCGAACCGGGTCTCCGGCTGCACCTTCTGAACGTCCTCGATGATCGTCTTCAGCTGGTCCTTGACGGCCTGCAGCTCGTCTCCCATCGACCCGCTGACGTCGATGAGCAGCACCACGTCCGGCTTCGGCGGGATGCGCGGGGTGTGCACGATCTGCTCGAGCTCGAAGGTGCTGCCGAGCCGGGTCGGGCGGTCGACCTCGGGCAGGGTGATCTCCGGTGGCGGCGGGATCCTGTTCTCGGCCTGCCGGGTGATGGCGATGGTCCTGCCGTCCGGCGACCAGTCCGGCTCGGTGTCCTCGCCGACGAGGTGCTTCGGGACGGTGATCTCGCCTGTTCTGACTCCGTCGGCGACGCGGTAGATCTGCACGACCGGGCGTTCGTCGTAACCGTCCGGGAACCAGGTGACGAGCGCGATCATCGTGCCGTCCGGCGACCAGGCCGGTTGCGACTGCGGCAGCACTTCCGTGTTGAGCCGCCTGGCGTTGGTGCCGTCGGCGTTGGCGATCATGACGTGGTTGTCGTCGACGAAGGCGAGCTTGGTGCCGTCGAGCGAGAACGCCGGATCCCGTTGGGTGCCCTCGTTGTTCGTCAGGTTCGTGCGCGCGTTGCCGTTGCTGTCGGTTCTGAAGATGTCGTTGTCGCTGGTGAAGCCGATGTTGAACGGCTCGGGCTGCGGTGCCGGTTGAGAGCTGGCCATCGGAGTGGGCATGGCCAGCAATGCGACGAGCAACAACGGAAGTGCGCGCACGGTCATTTCACCTGCTTCTCGAACAGCTCGATCTCGCTGATCACCGTGTCGGTGCCCTCGGTGGACGGGTAGACGCCCGCGATGAGCACCTGCACCTGCCGGATGCCGGCGCCGTTCTCGATGGCGTGCTCCTGCGAGTCCGCCACGTCGGTGAGGGTGATGTCGTCGGTCTTGCCGGTGTCGAACACCAGCGTCAGCCGCTGCGGCCGCTGGGAGTCCAGGTACTTCTTGGGATCACCGATGTGGATGATCATCCGGCGCAGGTCGGTGACGTGGTCGAACTGGATCGTCAGCGCCGCGGTGGTCGGGTTGGTCTGGGCGGCCCAGAAAGTCGCCGTGTTGCTGTCCATGGCGAACTTCGCCGGGTGCTCCGGCCGTTCCTGCGTGGCCGAGACGGAACTTTGCCGCACCGGCACGACCTTCTGGCTGAAGATGCCCGCGACCGCGTCCTTGCCCGCGATCACCTGGGTGTTGACGGTCGTGCGGAACGGCTGGGAGAACCCGTACAGACAGCCGAAAAGCAGAAGGGCGGCCGCGAGTATCCAGCGCACCGCCATGCCGATGCCCCGGCGTACCTTGGCCGCCCGGCTGACCCGGCGCGGCCGGCTGCCGTGCTCCCTGACCTTCGGCCCCTTCGCCGGCAGCCAGCGCTTCCACCACGGCTGCTTCTGCGCCACCGCGTCGTGCAGCGAATGGCCGCAGACCGAGCAGAACCGGCGGGTCGGGACGTTGCCGGAACCGCACTGGCCGCAGATCAGGTCACCGGGCTGAGGCTGCCGCCGAGCAGTCTGTTGTGGACGGTGGTGCGGTTGCGGCATCGGCTGCGCGTCCGGGCGGACCGCACCGGTCTGCACCTGGGCGCCGGTCCACTTCAGGAAGTCGCCGCAGTTGCCGCAGAACTCCGCGTTGGGCGCGTTGTGCTCCCCGCAGGCCTGGCAGACGATCATCTGACTCTGGGTCATGTGGTCACCTCGATGGTCGTGGCGACGTGGGCGGGCACCATCCGGCGCACTGCCGCGGTGATCCGCGCCCGGTCAACGGCTTCTGGGTTCGCGATGCGGATGCGGATCAGCACGTGCGCGGGCGAACTGCCGGGCAGCGGACCGCTGGGGCGTTGGGAGACCGTGACTCCGCCGCTGTCCGCGACGTCGACGCGGCCGCCGGTGAGCAGCCAGACGTGTTCGGCCAGGCCCCTTCTGGTGCCGCGGAACCGATGCAGGTGCACGGCACGGGCGACGAGCTCACGGCGTTGCGCGGCGGACCAGCTCTCGTCGAGGTCGAGCGCGACCCAGCCGGCGAGCCAGTCGACGAAGTCCGCGGGGGCGAGGCGCGGGTCGAGGTAGGCGGCGAAGCAGTCGAGCACGGTGAAGACCGGGGCGAGGACCTCGTCCAGCGCCCGGGTGAAGCGCTGGGTGAAGTCGTCGTCGACGTAGACGCCGGGCATGCGCTCGCCCAGGGGGTGCGGGGAGGTGAGGTCGTCGATGGCGGTTCGCACGGTCAACCCCTCACCACTCGGACCTGGTGCGCGTACGAGAACGCCAGCCCGTTCGGCGGCAGATCCACCCGCTGCACCGCCTGCCCACGTTCACCGGAGTGCAGGTTCGCGGCGAACAGCCGGACGTCCTCGACCAGCTCGACGCCCGGGATGCGTTGCAGCACGGCGTAGACCTCGCCCGAGTGCACCGGCCGGCCGAACGGCCAGCCGTCGCCGTCCGCACCGCCGCGGATCGGGTCGAGGTAGTCGCCCAGCGCGTCCATGGCCCTCGCGCGCACCGCCTCGGTCGGCGTGCCGGTGCGGGCCTTGAGGTCCGCGACGACCGTGACGCCCTGGTAGAACGGCGGCTCGACGCTCACCCTCGCGCCGACGCACCTGCGGGCGTCAAGGTGGTGGGCGATGCGTTCGAGGGTCTCCTGGTCGACCTGGAAGGCCGCGAAGTTCGGTTCCTCGTGCTCCGGAACGGCCGGCACGACCAGCACGCGCACGCCGTCGTCACCGGGCGCGCAGCGGACCCGTGCGACCTCCGGAGCGGCCTCTCGCGCCAGGATCTCGTAGTCCTCGGCCGTCACCGCCCGGTCGCGCGTCCGCAGCGACAGCGGGCCTCTCAGCGCCGCGTCCTCGACCGACTCGCCGGCCACACCGCCGCGGCCTGCCTTGCGATTCGTCACGTTGCTCACGAACGGCACCGGATCCCGTTGCACCGTCACGAGGTTGCGGGCGACGTTGCCGCGCACGCCGCCGCCGGTGCGGTACTCGGGGACACGGATGGCGGCCGACTTCGCCGGCACCGCGCCGTAGTGCCGCAACGTGCCGTCCTGCTGGCGGACGGCCGGGCCGAAGATGAGCTGGCCCTCGATGTTGTCCAGCAGGAAGTGGCGGTCGTCCGGGCCCGACTCGACGAACGTCGGGACCTCGGTCCACTCCTCCCAGCCGTCCGGGGTCGCTACCTCGACGGTGATCGGTGCGCCCGCGACGACCGGGGTGCGGGCGAGCGGGAACCGTTGTCCGGCCACGCCTTCCGAGACGCCGACGGTCTCGCCCCGGACCACGTCCGCGTGCACGGCCTCGGTGGTGCCGCCGATCGTGGCGGCCGTGACGTCGCGGATCTTCGGCGAGCGCTGGTAGAACGGCTGGTCCTGCCACAGTTGCGCGGCGCGGCACCGCAGCCAGCCCGCGCGTTGCCGGGCCAGGATCGACGTGGTGTGGCCGGGTGGGACGTGCACGACGACGTCGCCGGCGGAGTTGAAGCCGCCGTTGGTGAAGTTGTCGACCTCGCAGGCGGTCCAGCCCTCGCTGGTCCAGGCCTCCCACGCCCACGGCGGGTCGGCCGGGTTGATCCCGGAGCCCATCGGTTCGCAGTCGAACCGGAGCAGCACCGCGCAGCCGGGGATCGCGGCGGAGAGACCGAACAGCACGGCGTCGCCCGGTTCCGGCTGCTCGCTGAACGCCGACGGCTCCTTGGCCGCCCTGAGATCGTCGGTGCGGTCGATCGGCTGGCCGTTCGCCGCGGCCGTGGCGAGGTGGGCGAGTTCGCAGGGCACGATCGTGAGCGGGCGGTCGACCGTGAAGACGACAGGGTCCTCGACGCCCTTGCGCTGCGACGCGATCTGGTTGCCCTTGGGGACCTCGACGGGTGCCGGCTGGGGTGCGGAGAGCCAGTAGGTGACGTCCACGCGGGCGGCGGTCGGGGCGAACAACTCGACGCCGATCAGGTCGAGGAACTTCAGGTAGTGCAGCCGCGGCACCCGGTTGACCCGGTACATCAGCTCGTCGACCATGTGCGCGAACGCCTCGATCAGCGTGACGCCGGGGTCGGACACGTTGTGATCAGTCCACTCCGGACAGTGCTGCTGGACGCGGCGCTTGGCCTCGTCGACGAGCTGCTGGAAGCGCCGGTCGTCCAGGTTCGGCAAGGGAAGCGGCATCACGCACCGTCCTCGTGCGGTGGGATGACGTAGAACGGGAAGACGAGGTTGCGCGGATCGTTGGTGTTGCGCAGGGTGTAGCGGATGTCGATCAGCAGGGTGCCGCTGTCGACCTCGGCGAAGTCGACCACGACGTCGGTGAGGTCGATGCGCGGTTCCCACCGCTCCAGCGACTGCCGCACCTCGTAGGCGATCTGCCCGGCCGTCGTGGAGTCGGCGGGCGCGAACACCAGGTCGTGGATCGCACAGCCGAACTCGGGGCGCATCGGGCGTTCCCCCGGCGCGGTCGCGAGGATCAGCCGGATGCTCTCCACGATCTCGCGGTCGCCGTGGACGAGCGCCACCGATCCCGTCGCGTCGGTGCGGACGGGAAAGCTGAGTCCCCTGCCGATGAAGTCCACCGGTCACCCTCCGATCAGGACGGTCGGGCAGCCGGGCGGGAGGATCGGGGCGCCGCAGCCGCTCATGTCGCCGACGCGGGCGGCGGGCTTGCCGCCGATGAGCACGGTCGGGCAGCCCGGCGGGATGATCGGCGTCGGCGGGTGCACGGCGGGCGGCGGGAACGAGCACGTGTGCATGTTCCCGACCGTCGCGGCGGGCAGTCCGCCGATGAGCACGGTCGGGACACCGGGCGGCATGAGGACGCCGGGATGCCCGGTCATGTCTCCGACTCTCGCTGCGGGTGGCACTGCTCCCCCTTCGGGGTCGTGCGTGGTCGCCCTGACGACCACGCACGACTAGTTGATCTTTACGATGGAACCCTTGACGGTGAGGACACCGCTGGAGGTCACCTCGGTCTGCGCCTGGCCGGCGATCTTGACCTGGGCGCCTTCCGCCTTCAGTTCGGTCTGCGCCTTGACGGTGACCTTCTGCCCCTTGAGCTCCAGCGGACCGGTGCCGGCGTCGACGGTGATCCCGTTCTGCGCCTTGACGTTGATGGTCTTGCCACTGGTGATCTCGATGTTCTGCGACTTCTGGTCGAGCTTGACGACGAACTTCCCGTCACCACTGGAGATCACGATGCCGTCGTCCTCGACGAACTCGACCTTGTGCCCCTTGCGGCTCACGAACCCCCTCACCGCGATCTCGCCGTTCGCGCCGTCGACCGGCGGCTTGCCGAGCTTCGGCGGCTTGTCCTTGCCGTTGTAGAGACCGCCGAGCACGTAGGGCGCGTCGAACTCGCCGTGCTCGAAACCGACCAGCACCTCGTCGCCGACCTCGGGCAGGATCACCGTGCCGCGGCCCGCTCCCGCGCCGGCCTGGACCGTGCGCGCCCAGACGCTGGTGAGGTCCGACGACAGCCACGGGAACTTGACCTGCACGCGCCCGATCTGCAACGGGTCCTTGGCGTTCGTGACGATCGCGGGCACAAGTCCGTTGACCGGCTTGGCCGACGTGGTGTGGACGAGTCCGTAGAGCGAGCGTTCCTGCCGGCCGGACACCGTGAACTCCGTGGTGTAGCCGGTGTGTTCGGCGAACAGGTGCCTGGTGCTGGTCAGCGTGTACTTGCCCTGGAACGGTTCGCCGACGTTGGCCAGCGCGACCGCCGTGCCCGCCTTCAGCTCCGGATTTCCCCTCGCCACGCCGGTGAGCTCGGCGCAGGAGCCACCGAGCTGTGCCGCCAGCGCTTCCGCCGCCGCCTTGGCCTCGGCGTGCGTCCGGTAGGGCAGACCGGCTTCGAGGTGGGGCGGGGCCTTGAACTTGCCCGCGAGCTCGGTGGGGTTGGCCTGCGCGACCTCGACGCCCGCGGTGTTCGGGATGGCGGTGGCGACCACCTCCTGCTTGTTCTCGAAGTCCCAGCCCCGGACCTGGACCTCCGGGACCTGGCCCGCGGTCGTGATGCCGGCCCGGAGTGCGACGAGGGTGCTGTGCAGTTCGAGGACGAGCGGGTTCGCCTTGGCCTTGGCGTTGGGTTTCGGGGCCGCGGCGGGTGGTTCGGGCAGCTTGAAGTCGAGCTTTCCCTCCCTGACCGCGATCTGCGCGCCCACGGTCTTCGCGAGGCGGCTCAGGAACTCCCAGTCGCTGACGTTGTCCTGGCTCAGCTGCGTGTCCGGCCGGCCGCCGAAGCCCGGCACGTTGTCGATCTCGCCGACCTTGATGTTCGCGCGTTCGGCCACTTTGCGGACGACGTCGGCGACCGTCATGTTCGGGTAGACCGCGACCCGCGTGCCGCGGAACAGCCGGTGCGCCTCGTCGTAGCCGCGCACCTCCGTGAACGTGCCCTGGGCGTCCAGTTCGATGCCCACCGCCGTGATCTCGCCGCTCATCAACGGTTTCGGTCCGCCGGGGTCGGCCGTCTGGACCTTGATGGCGGCCTTGGCGCCGATCTTGAAGTGGCCCTTGCTGAGC
This sequence comes from uncultured Actinomycetota bacterium, assembly GCA_963771775.1. GTDB lineage: Bacteria > Actinomycetota > Actinomycetes > Mycobacteriales > Pseudonocardiaceae > Lentzea. The sequence goes on along the minus strand of CAVYUS010000007.1, from coordinate 1,395,328 downwards.
ACGACGTGGCCGGGGTCCCGGAACCGGAGCACGAACATGTCCGGCAGGTTGCGGCTGTCGTCGACGTAGGCGTAGGTCAGCAGCAGCTTGACGTCGGCGGGAAGAGGCTGGTTCTCGACCTCGACGACCAGGTTGTTGGCGAAGCTCTCGTTAGCCATGCTGGATCTCCTCCAACGCCGGAACGAGGACGGTCGTGCCGGGCTTCAGGCGCATCGGGTCGTCGATGTCGTTGGCCTCGGCGATGTGGCGCCACAACTCCGGGTTGCCGTACGCCTGGTAAGCCAGGCTTTGCAGGCTGTCGCCCGCGATGAGAGTGCGCGAGTCCCGTGCGGCCAGGGCGCCACTGGTCGGGTTCTGACCGCCCGGCTCGCCGCTGACCTCTTCCAGGTTGACCGTGCAGAGCGCCCTGACCGGCATGCCGCCGGGCGTGAAGAGCGTGTACTTGGCCGTGACACTGGCGACGTAGCTCGGGAAGCCGGTCGTGGTGCCCCACTTGAAGATGACCCAGGGCGGGCTGCCCTTGCCGTCCGTACGACTGTCCTTTGTGGGCACTGTCAGGTTGAACAGCCGCTCGACCGTCTTGATGGTCGAGTCGCCCATGTCGCGGGTGGAGTCGAGGAAGACCTCCAGCGTCAGCTTGGCCGGCTCGGCCCCCTTGAACTCCGGGACGCCCGCCTTGGCCGCGTTGGGCTGAGCCTGCCGCTGCCACTTGGCGTTCTTGGCGAGAGTGAGCTCCTTGGGGTTGAACTGGAACTCGATCACGTCCAGCTGCGCCCCCGGCTTCTGCAGCCCGCCCGGCTTCGGCGGCTCGTGCACGGTGAGGCTCGCGTGCACCATCTTCTTGGACGTGCTCGTCGCCGACCCCGCACTCGTGAACGTGACGGTCATCGCGCGTCCAGGAACCCGTGGTGCGCCAGCTCGAGCGTCTCCATCGCGACCTTGGTCTGCTCGGCGCTCAGCTGCGGCCCCGTCCACCGCACCGGCACGACCTCCGCGAGCGACCAGCTGGCGATCGTCTTACCTTCCAGCGTCTTCGCCTCGATGACCGCCGTCCTGCGCTTGACCCCCGCGGCCATACCGGCGATCCAGTTGGTGATCTTCTGGCTGTCCCGCGTGACCGGCCTGGTGAGCTTCACGTTGGGATACTTGATGCGCGTGGGCAACTGCCAGACCATGCCGTTGTTGCCGCCCTCTTCCCGCTGCTCGATGACGAACTCGCACCCGAGCCCCTCGCAGCTGTTGAACGACCCCAGGTCGTCCTTGTCCACCTGCACGCTGAAGCAGACGGCGACGGCTTCCTCTGGTGCGGTCATGGCATGTCCTCACAGGTCGGTGAGCGCGCCACGGCGCTCGCGGTCGAGCCACAGGTCGGCCTTGAGCCGGCGCAGCAGGGGGTCGTACAACTTGCGCAACAACTCGTCGGCGCTCTGCCCTTGCGCTTGCGGTGCTTGAGGGGTTTCTGGCTGGGATGCTTGTGCTGCTTCGGGTTGCGGTGCTTCGACGCGTTGGACGACGGGTGCCGGTGGTGCGGCGATCACCGCGGGTTCCGGCGTGGGTTCGGCGACGCGGGCCACGACCGGCATGGGCGGCGCTTGGGTTTCGACGGCGCGTGCGACGACCTGCACGGGACGCGGTTCAGCCGGCCGGGCCAGCACCACGAGCGCCGACCGCTCGGCAGGCGCCGCGGCGAACGCCGGCTGAGGCGAACCGGACTCCGGGACCCGCTGAGCCGAACCGGACACCGGCTGAGCCGAACCCAACTCCGGGGTCCGCTGAGTCGAACCGAGTTCCAGGACCCGCTGGACCAACGGCGGTCCTGCTCCGAGCGTGGTCGCTTCCCGCAGCGCCGAGGTGCCGGCCACGATCGGCAGGCCGGGCGCGGCACTGGCCAGGCGTTGCACGACCGGCGGGCTGGGTGCGGCACCGACAAGACGTTGCGCGACCGGCAGGCTGGGCTCGGCACCGGTAAGGCGTTGCGCCACCGGCTCACCGAGGTCGGACCCGGCCGGCCCGGACGTCCCGGTGGCCGCGGTGGCATCCGGCACGGCCCTGGCCTCTGGTCGAGCCATGATCGGCAGGTCGGGCGCGGCACCGACAAGACGCTGCGCAACCGGCAGGCTGGGCACGGCACCGGTAAGGCGTTGCGCCACCGGCTCACCGAGGTCGGACCTGGTCGGCCCGGACGTCCCGATGGCCGCGGTGGCATCCGGCACGGCCCCGGCCTCTGGTCGAGCCACGATCGGCAGGTCGGGCGCGGCACCGACAAGACGCTGCGCAACCGGCTCGCCGGCACCTCGCTCAGCCCCAGAGGCACCGCTCGGGCCGCCCGCCGAGGAAGCCCCGGTCTCGGTGTCGCCCTGGCGGACAACGACCGCGCGATCCGCCGACGTGGACCCGGACTCGGCCGTTCTCTGCACCGCCGTCCTGTCCGGGACGCCAGGACCACGCACGACCGGCAGCCCCGGTGTCGCGGCCCGCTCAGCTTCCCCGCCGAAGCCGACTGCGCGCTGGACAATCTCCGCCGGCTCATCAGGATCGCCGAGTCCCAGGACCGGTACAGGCTCCGTGAGACCCACGGTCGGCGCCGACTCGTCGGCTACTCCAGCCGAGGTCGGTGCCGGTTCGACAGAATTTGTCGATGAGGTCGGCGGTGCGGGAGCGGGTTCGGCGGTCCTCGGCTCAGCAGAGCCGGAAGACCGTTGCGCGACAGGCAGGTCGGCTCCGGTGGGCTGGACAGCGTCAGGGGCGCCGGAATCGGCGGGCGTGTCGAAGCCGGCGGCCCGTTGCACGATCGGCGGCCCGGAGCCGGTGAGTGGCGCCACGGCAGAAGTGGCGGAGTCGGCGGTCGCGCCGATGTCCACGGCCCGTTGCACTTCCGGTGGAGGACCGGAGGGCGCCGCCGCGCCGGAGTCCACGGCCCGCGCACCGAGCACGGGACCGGGGAGCGGTGCCATGGCGGAGTCGCCGGAGTCCACCACCCGCTGTACGCCGAGCACAGGGCCGTTGAGAGGTGCCGAACCGGAGTCCATCGCCCGCTGGACGAAGGGTTCGGCGGGCTTGGAGCGAGCAGGTTCGGCGGATCGCTGCACCACCGAGGAGATCGGCTCCCCGAGCCCCAACCTCCTCGGCCGGGACGTCGGCGGAGGCAGGCCGGGCAACGCTGACCGCTGGACCACCCCGCCTTCCACGCTCGCCGACGAGGTCGCCGGTCCGCCCATCAATGGCGAAGTCGGCGGTGCGTCCGCCGATGGCGAAGTCGGCGGTGCGTCCGTCGATGGCGAAGTCGGCGGTGCGTCCGTCGATCCGGCAACGGCGAGAGGCGCCGACGCAAGGGTGGGCGCGTCCTCCTCCGTGACTGCAACTTCCTCGGCGGCGGAGACCGAACTCGCAGCCTCAACCACCGGACCTTCGGCAACAGACGTCGACCCGGCCACCTCGCCCACTGGACCAGGACCGGGCTCCGGCGACACCGAGCGGGACACCGTCACCTCGGCCGCACCGGAACCAGGAGCGGAACCACGAGCGGCAGTAGGAGCAGCAGCAGGCTCCGCCATCCGCGACACCACCGGCCCACCGGACGAAGCGCGGCCAGGCACGTTAGGCACCGCCTTCGACCCGGCCAAGGGCGGTCCAAACTCCACCGGCGACGCCACGTCCGAGATCGAGCCGGCCGGTTCAGCGGGACCTACGGCGTGCGCGAGCGGCGCCAGGAACGACGGGTTCTGCCACGACGCGAGCTGCGAGGAGAAGCCCGACACCGGGTTGATCAGCGGGTGCGGCTGGATGATCCGCTGCAGGGGCGGCAACATCCGCCAGTCGGCCCGCACCACGGGCAGAGCAGCCTCGGCACGCCGTCGAAAGGGCCACACCGCGAAGTCACCTCCCCGAACCGAAACCGGAAACCAAACCCGAACCTGAACCCGAAGAACCGGCGGAGATCCGCGTGTTGATGCGGCCGATCTCCTCCACGTACCGCAACCGCTCGCCGTGCTCCAGGTCCAGAATGGAGTCGAGCGACCAGTGGAAGTGGTAGGCGACGTACGCGACCTCCGAGTAGAGCCGGTCCGGCGCGTACGTCAGGATTCCCCCAGGCGCCCACCCGCGATGTCGACCTCGAAGCCGTGTCCGCAGGAGGGGCACGCGACCGGGGTCCGGGTGTGGCCCTCGCTGTTGATGCGGCGGTACATCTCCTGCAGGAACGCGAGATCCGAGGCGAACAGGTTCTCGATGATGCCGGCGTGCACGTCGGTCACCGCGCCGATCCGCACCACCACGCGGCCCAGCAGCACGACCGTCAGGAAGGCGCCGTTCTCGCGCACCCGGTCGTCCCGCAGCGGGATCAGCTCGTCGCGGGCCGTGGCGAGGCGCATGACGCCGGACTTGTGCACGACACCTGAATCGTCCACGTAGCCACGCGGGAGCTCGAAGGCGAACTCCGTCTGCATGGTCACAGCACCAGCACGCTTCACTCGACTTCCATCTCCTCGTAGGTGACCGTGAGCTTCTCGGTCAGCACGGAGGTGTCGCCGGCCTTCAGGGTGCCGATCTCCAGCGCCTTCGGCCAGCAGCGCACGATCTTGTAGCGCTTGATGGCCGCGCCTTCGTAGTCGTAGACGACGACCACGCCGTTCTTGCGGGCGCTGCCCATCTTGCCGAAGCGGGAGTCCTTCACCCACTTCTCGAAGGAGTTGTCGGCGGTCAGGCCGCGGGTGAAGACGACCTCGCCGGCCTTCATGCGGCCGGGCAGCTTCTTGATGACGTACTTGCCGTCGGCCATGTTCTGCTTGAGCTCGATGACGTCCTGCTCCATCTTCAGGCCGGTCACCTCGGAGATCTGCTTGATCGTGATGCCGTCGACCTCAAGGCCGAACGAGTGGCCTACCGACGTGTCGAGATCGGGGAGTGCCATGTCGAGGAACCGCCTTTACTCGTTGACCAGACTGGTGCCGCCCTGGAGCTGGGCGAGCCGGAAGATGACGAACTCGGCGGGCTTCACCGGCGCGATGCCGACCTCGCAGACGACCTGGCCGAGGTCGATGCCCTCCGCCGGGTTGGTCTCGCGGTCGCACTTGACGTAGAACGCCTCGTCCGGCGTGAGACCGAACAGCGCGCCCTTGCGCCACTCCATGACCAGGAACGCGGCGATGGTCCGGCGGATCCGGGCCCACAGCGCGTCGTCGTTCGGTTCGAAGACGACCCACTGGGTACCGTCCAGAATGGACTCTTCGAGGTAGTTGAAGAGCCGCCGGACGTTCAGGTAGCGCCATGCCGGGTCCGATGAGAGCGTGCGCGCGCCCCAGACCCGGATGCCGCGGCCGGTGAACGAGCGGATGCAGTTGACACCGATGGGGTTGAGCAGTTCCTGTTCGGCTTTGGTGAGCTGTGTCTGCAACGCCACGGCGCCGCGCACGGTCTCGTTCGCCGGGGCCTTGTGCACGCCGCGGGTGGCGTCGGTGCGGGCCCATACGCCGGCCATGTGGCCCGACGGGGGTACGAAGATGTTGTCGGAGGTGGCCGGGTCGTAGACCTTGATCCACGGGTAGTACAGCGTCGCGTACTTCGAGTCGTAGCCCGCCTCGACCTGCTTCCAGTTCTTCACCTGGTCCGGCGAGAGCTCCGGCGGCGGGTCGAGGATCGCCATGCGGTCGCCCATGAGCTCGCAGTGCGCGATCATCCCGGCGTGCACGGTCTTCACCGCTTCCAGCGTGATCAGCCCGCGCTGGTAGGAGCTCATCAGGTCGGGCACCGAGACCATCGTGATCTCGTCGACGGCTTCCAGGCCACCGAAACCGGTGCGGTCGGAGACGTCGCCGACGTAGTCGTCCGCGACCACCTTGCGCGGCACGGGCGCGGGTGCCGGAGCCTCGCGCAACGCGGCGGTTGCCTTGTCCGGACGCGCCAAGGTCGCTCCCGCGACCTCTTCGATCGTGATCAGCTTGGAGGCCGTGTTCACGACGGTGACGACGTTCTCCTTGCCGCGCTTGGTCGAGACCTGATGCGTCTCGACGACCTTGCCGTTGTCCTTGACCAGCAACGAGAAGCGGTCGTCCGGCTGGCTCTCCCCCGCCGGGTCGCCGACCTCGACGGACAGGCTGCCCGCACCGAGCTCGCGAGCCGAGACCCGATAGCCGCCGAGCTGGGCCTGCGGACCAGCGGGCAACGCGGCCGGTGAACGCGAGCCGCCGACGCGGACGATGTAGCAGTTGGTGCCACCGTTGAGGAAGTAGCCGTAGACGGCCAGCGGCAGGTAGCAGCCCTCGACGAAGTCGCCGAACTTCTCGGTGTACTGCGACCAGTTCGACACCAGCGTCGGGGTGTTGTAGTCGCCCTTGGCCGCGAACCCGACGAACGCGGCGACGGCGGTGCCCACGCCCTCGATCGGACGAGCACCCGCCTCCACCTCCTCGACGTACACGCCCGGCGAGAGATAGGTGGGCATCGACGGCCTCCCAAGTCGTACGGAACCCTGTACGACACATGCTGCGGCGAGCAGGGAAAACCCGACACGACCGCGCGACGGTGCCGGAGGGAGCCGGTGACTGCCCGAAAGGGCAACCACCCCGGAGGGCGATTTCCCGGCCGTTCACCGAACCGCCGCCAAACGATCACTGCGGACGGCCTGCCCTGGCCCTACCCTTCGCGACGGCCCCTGTCCGCCAACAAGGAAGCGTCGGCATGTCACGTCGCAGGGCTCCACTGGCCGTGCTCGCCACGGTCATCGTCACGGCGGCCACCCTCACCGCCTCCACCGCCGCGCAAGCGGCCACCACCACCTTCACCCCCACCGCAGACACCTACGTCGACAACGCCGCCGCCGGTACGAACCACGGCACGTCCGGCCAGCTCGGCATCGACAACTCCTCGATCAAGCGGACGTTCCTGAAGTTCGCCGTGTCCGGGATCAGCGGCACGGTCAGCAGCGTCAAGCTGCGCGTCCACACCGACGACGTCTCCGGCGCCGAAAGCCCGAACGGCGGCACGTTCCGCTCGATGACCAACGCGGGCTGGACCGAAACCGGCGTCACCTGGAACAACCAGCCCGCCATCGACGGAGCCACGCTCGGCTCGCTCGGGGCGGTGGTGCGCAACGCCTGGTACGAGGTCGACGTCACCAGCTACGTCACGGGCAACGGGACGTTCGCCATCGGCGTCACGTCCAGCAGCTCGGACGGTGCCGACTACGACTCGCGGGAGAGCGGTGCCACGGCGCCACAGCTCGTGGTCACCAGCGGCACGATCCCGCCGCCGGGCGACCCCGTGTTCGTCGGCGCCGGCGACATCGCCGACTCCGGCTCCGGTGACACCGCCACCGCGGCGTTGCTGGACAACATCCAGGGCACCGTGTGGACCACCGGCGACAACGTCTACCCGGACGGCACCGCGTCGCAGTTCACGAGCTACTACGAGCCCACGTGGGGCCGGCACAAGGCGCGCACGCGGCCGTCGCCGGGCAACCACGACTACCACACCAGTGGCGCCACCGGGTACTACAACTACTTCGGTGCGCAGGCCGGGCCGTCGGGGCTCGGCTACTACTCCTACGACATCGGCAACTGGCACATCGTGTCGCTGAACTCCAACATCAGCATGTCCGCCGGCAGCGCGCAGGAGCAGTGGCTGCGGCAGGACCTGGCGGCGAGCACGAAGCCGTGCACCGCGGCGTACTGGCACCACCCGCTGTTCACCAGCGGTGCCAACCACGCTCCGTCCACGGCAACGAAACCGCTGTTCCAGGCGCTGTATGACGCCAACGCGGACGTGGTGCTCTTCGGGCACAACCACCACTACGAACGGTTCGCCCCGCAGAACCCCAACGGCGGGCTGGACACGGCACGCGGCATCCGGACGTTCGTCGCGGGCATGGGCGGTGCCGGCGCCTACGGGTTCGGCACGATCAAGCCGAACAGCGAGGCGCGCAACACCGGCACCCGCGGCGTGCTGAAGCTGACGTTGCACAGCAACAGCTTCGACTGGCAGTTCGTCCCGGAGGCCGGCAAGACGTACGCCGACAGCGGCACCACCGACTGTCACTGACGCGGACCGCTGGAGGCCGATGTGTACCTGTCCACCATCGACAAACCTGGCACAGCGAACTGGAAAGGGCTGAGCGGCAACGTCTTCGCGCTCGGCACGGTCAGTCTCATCACCGACGTGTCGTCGGAGATGGTGGCCGCGATCCTGCCGCTGTACCTGGTCATCGGCCTCCAGCTCAGCCCGGCCGCGTACGGGTTGATCGACGGCGTCTACACCGGCGCCACCACGTTGCTCCGGCTCGCGGGCGGCTACCTCGCCGACCGGACGAACAAACGCAAGGCCGTCGCGGGCTTCGGTTACGGGATCTCGGCGGTGGCCAAGCTGGGCCTGCTGGCGGCCGGCAACTCGCTGACCGCGCTGGGGTTCGCGATCACGGCGGACCGCGCGGGCAAGGGCCTGCGCACCGCACCGCGGGACGCGCTGATCACGTTGTCCACGCCGAGCGGTGACCTCGGACGTGCCTTCGGCGTGCACCGGGCGATGGACGGCATCGGCGCCTTCGCCGGTCCGCTGGTCGCCATGGCCGTGCTCGCCGCGTCGGCCCAATCGTTCGACGCCGTGTTCGTCACCAGCTTCTGCATCGCCACGTTCGGCGTGCTGGTCCTGGTCCTCTATGTGCGAGACCGCCCAGAACCGGTTCAGCGCAAGGAGCCCCTGAAGCTCGTCCTGCTCAAAGACCCGGCCGTGCGCAGGATCGTGCTCGCCGCGTCACTGCTCGGCCTGGTCACCGTCGGCGACGGGTTCGTGTACCTGTTGCTGCAGAAGCGGGAAGGCCTGGCCTTCGGCTGGTTCCCCCTGCTCGCCGTCGGCACGAGCCTGGTCTACCTGCTGCTCGCCGCACCGCTGGGCGCACTCGCGGACCGGGTCGGCCGGCTCAAGGTCATGCTGTGCGGCTACGGCGCGCTGACCCTCGTCTACCTGCTGCTGCACGGCCCGATCGGCGGCTGGCCGCTGCTCGTCACGGTCGTGCTGCTCTACGGCGTCTTCTACGCGGCCACGGACGGCGTGCTGATGGCGCTCGCCGGCCCGGTCCTGCCGGAACGCCTGCGCACCACCGGCATCGCGCTGATCCAAAGTGGACAGGCGCTCGCCTACCTCGGCTCATCCGTGCTGTTCGGTCTCGCCTGGCAGTTCTGGAGCCCGGAAACCGCCACCAGGATCGCCGCGGGCGCGGTCGTCCTGGCCCTGATCACCACCGCCGCACTGCTAGGGTCTGTTTCATAGGTCCATGTTCGCGATAGTCGGGGCGACTCTCATCGAACGAGACCTATGAAACAGACCCTAGGACGTCGCAACCCGTGAAGAACCGAACGCTGATCACCCTGATCGCCGCCGTGCTGCTCGCCGGCGTCGCCATCGGCTACACCGTGCTCGCCGGCCGCCCCGGCGAGGCCGCGCACTCCGTTCCGGCCGGCACCGGACCACGACTGATGGTGCTGAGCAACGGAAAGCTCTCCACCGTGTCCCGCGACGATCCGGCCGGTCCGCGGGCGATCACCGAGCAACGCTGCGACCGCGGGTATGCCGCCGCGGGCACCGTTTCCTGTCTGAGGCCGGTCGGCGCGCTCAAGGCCGGCGAACTGGCCGTGCTGGACAGCGAACTAAATGAACTGCGCACGGTCCCGCTGACCGGGTTCCCGAACCGCACGCGCGTTTCCGCGAGCGGCCGCATGGTGGCGTGGACACTGTTCGTCGACGGGCATTCCTACGCCGCCAACGGGTTCTCCACCAGCACCGGAATCCTGGACACGAAGACCGGAACACTGGTGCCGTCGCTGGAGGAGTTCGCCGTCGAGGGCATGCCCCAACTGCCCGTGGACGCGAACTTCTGGGGCGTCACGTTCACCGCGGACGACAACCGCTTCTACGCCACCATGTCCACCGGCGGGCACCGCTACCTGCTGGAAGGCGACTTCGCGGCCCGCCGTGTCCGCCCGATGACGGACCTGGACAACGTCGAATGCCCGTCGCTGTCCCCCGACGGCACCCGGATCGCCCACAAGGCCGCGGTCAACGGGGATCCGCAGCAGGGCTGGCGAATCTCCGTGCTCGACCTGGCGACGCGGAAGATCACGCCGCTCGCCGAGACCCGCAGCGTCGACGACCAGCCGGCCTGGCTGGACGACCGGACCGTCGCGTACGGGATCCAGCGCGACGACGGGCTGAACGACGTGTGGGCCGTTCCCGCCGACGGGACCGGCACGCCGGCGGTCATGATCCCGGAGGCCAGCTCACCTGCGCCCTGGTGACTGCCCGTACGGACATTGTGAGGAGCAGCCCGCGCAGCGACAGTGGAGGCATGCCACGGGACCGTGACCACGCCGGCGGCGCCGAGCAGCCGTCCCGGCCGCTTCCGCGCGTGCGCAAGCCGGTTCCCGCTCTCCTGCGCCTGCAACAAGCCGCCGGCAACGCCGCTGTGTCCGACCTGCTCGTCCAGCGCACCTGCCCGGCACCGGCCCCCGCACCACCCGCCGTCACGCCCGCCGCCGACCCGCGCTTCAGGTCGGTGCATACGGACATCGCAGCCAAGTCCAAGACCGCCAAGGCGCATCCGCCGGCCGCGGCCGAGGTCAAGAAGTCACAGGACGCCGCTGTCGCCCCCGCCGGCGACAAGGACGCCCAGGCGAAGGCCGACCAGGCGGACAAGATGGCCGGCGCGAAACCGGGTGGCTTCGACAAGGCAGCGTTCGTCGCGGCCGTGAACGCCGCGATCGCCAAGCAGGCGCCGAAGAACCTGGACGATGCCGACAAGTTCGCGACTTCCGGCAAGGCCGACGCGGTGAAGTCCGAGGTGAGCGGCAAGGTCGCGGCAGGCAAGGAAACCTCGGCGAAGGACGTCACCGACCGCACCAAGGAGACGCCGGACACCAGCAAGGCAGTCGAGAAGCCGGTCACTCCCCTCGCTGAGACGCCGAAGCCCCCGGTACCTCCGGTCGACGCCACGAAAGCCATGCCGGTGAAGGCCCCTGCCGAACAGACGGATCTGCGCGCGGATCAGTGCGACACGCACGAGAAAATGGCCGAGGCAAAGGTCACCGACCAGCAGCTCGCCGAGTCGAACGAGCCGGAGTTCCAGGGCGCGCTGGCCGCGAAGAAGGAAGGCGAGCAGCACACCACGACCGCACCCGCCGCCGTGCGCGCCTCCGAGGCGGCCACCCTGACGACCGCAACTGCCGCCGCCCAGGCGTCCGGCGCCCAGGCCATCGCGGGCATGAACACCGCCCGCACCGCCGGCGGGCAACACGGCGCCGCACAACGTTCCGCCACGAAGACCAAGGACGAGCAAGAACGCGTCCGCATCACCGGTGAGATCCGCGGGATCTTCGACGAGACCAAGACCAAGGCCGAGACCGTCCTGAACGCCCTCGACGGCGAGGTCGGCAAGCTCTTCGAGGACGGCGAACGCGAAGCCAAGGCAGCGTTCACCGCCGACCACAAAGCCCGTATGGGTCGCTACAAGGACCAGCGCTACTCAGGCCTCGCCGGCGCCGCCCGCTGGACCTACGACCTCTTCGCCGACCTGCCCGCCGAGGCCAACGCCCTGTTCCTGGAGTCGCGCAAGCTCTACGAGCAGCGCATGCTGGCCGTGATCAACAGCATCGCGGACCACATCGGCAACCGTCTGGGCGAGGCCAAGCGCCTCATCGCCGAGGGCCGTGACCGGGTGAAGCAGAAGGTCGCCTCACAGTCGCCGGCGTTGCGCAAGATCGCCGCGCAGGCCGCTGACGAGTTCGGCAGCCAGTTCGACTCGCTGGAAAGCTCCGTCGACGAGAAGCAGCAGTCGCTCGTCGAGGATCTCGCCTCACGCTACGTCGAAGCCCGCAACGCCGTCGACGAGGAGATCAAAGCCCTTCAGGCCGAGAACAAGGGCCTGTGGAGCAAGGCGAAGGAGGCCGTCGGCGGCGCCATCGACACCATCCTGAAGCTGAAGGACATGCTCCTCGGCGTCCTCTCCCGCGCGGCCGGCGCCGTCGAGCTGATCATCGCCAAGCCCATCGAGTTCCTCGGCAACCTCGTCAACGCCGTCAAGACCGGTGTCATGAACTTCGCCGCGAACATCCTGGAACACCTCAAGAGCGGCCTGAAGGGCTGGTTGCTCGGCAACCTGGCCTCAGCCGGCATCGAGATCCCGGAGACGTTCGACGCCAAGGGAATCCTCCGGATGATCCTCTCGATCCTGGGATTGACGTGGGGGTCGGTACGGGCACGCATCACCAAGTTCATCCCCGAACCGGTCCTCGCGTTCCTGGAGTCGAAGCTGGAGGTCGTCAAGATCCTGTTCAGCGAGGGGCTGCCCGGCCTGTGGAAGTGGGTCGTGGAGAAGCTCGGCGACCTCAAGGAGATGGTGCTCGGCCAGATCAAGGAGTTCGTGGTCGAGAAGATCGTCAAGGCGGGCATCACGTGGATCATCTCGCTGCTCAACCCCGCGGCCGCGTTCGTCAAGGCCTGCAAGGCGATCTACGACATCGTCATGTTCTTCGTCGACAAGGCCGCACAGATCAAGGAGTTCGTCGACTCGGTGCTGGACTCGGTCGAGTCGATCGCACGGGGTGGGGTCGGGGCGGTTGCCGGGCTGATCGAGAAGACGCTCGCCAAGGCCGTGCCGATGGTGCTCGGGTTCCTCGCGTCGTTGCTCGGGCTGGGCGGGATCTCGGAGAAGATCAAGTCGATTCTGGAGAAGATCCAGGCGCCGGTGGGCAAGGTCATCGACAAGGTCGTGGGGACGATCGTCAAGGCGGGCAAGAAGTTCATCGGCAAGCTGCGTGGCGGGAAGAAGGACGGCCCCGACAACGAACGCAGTCGCGCCGTCAAACAGAAGGCGAAGGATGTCCTCGGTGGCAAACTGAGCAAGCCGTTGCCCGACACGGCGGCCATGCACGCGGCCACCAGGGAAGTACTTACCCAGCTGCGCCCTGAAGGGCTGAAGGACCTGCGCGCCGTTCCGCACAAGGACGACGACAAGAAGTTCGACATCCTGGCCGTGGCCAGTCCCGAGTCGAAGATCACCGAAGGCACGGTCGAAGGCGGCAAGGACGTCGAGATCACGATCGCCGCGGACAAGGAAGCCGGGTTCTTCACTCGTGAGTACTTCCAGGAAGCACGCGTCGGACACTCCTGGATCATGATCAAGGACAAGGACGGCAAAGAGGACTCGTACGGGTTCTGGCCGAAGGACGCGGGTCGTGGCGGCGGGTTCGATCCCCGACGCCCGTGGAAGAGTGTCCCTGGCGAGGTCAGGCACCCTGATACCGCGCACTCACCGACAAGCTCGGCCAAGCACCGCATCAGCATGGACGACCTGAAGAAGGGCATCGACTACGCGAAGGGCAAGGCCACGGCCGCCTACAACCTGCTGCGCTACAACTGCACGACCTTCGCGCGGGAGATGTTCGCCGCGGCGACCGGCAAGAGCGCTCCGTCAGGAGGCTTGCTGATCGACAACCCCAACAGTCTGCACAATGAGATCGAGAAACAGAACAGGAAACTGGGACTCGACGCCGAAGGCAATCAGCTTCCCGCAGAGCAGTTGCCGGACAAGACCCGCAAAGCACGACGAGTGGACTAAGCAGGTTGCCCGAAGTGGTGTCCGTGACCCGCCCGCCCCTGATGGCGTCTGCAAGTACCACCAACTCAACATCAACAGGCACTTTTCTACTACCAACAGGGCCTGCTGCTCAGGAGGCGACATGAGCGACTTCGAGGTCCACGGTGTGATCACAGCTGTGGAGACGCACGAGATTCCCAGCAAAGCACGCGGCATGCCGTCACGGTATGAGGTCCGGTTCAAGCTTCAGGTAACCGCGGTATTCGATGGGAAAGGGCGACCCATCGAGGCCGCGTCCTATCCCTATGACGACTTTCGGGGAGATCCCGGAACGCTGGAAGGCTACCGGCCGGGTGAGTCCATCAGACTCACGCACGACCGGTCGACAGGTCGACAGGTCCGAACCATCGACCGTCTCTGACCTCCTGCCGCTGGCCGCCTACTCGGCGACTTCCTCTTCTTCCTCCGCCCGCTGAACGTAGGTCTGCGCAGCCGCTTCCTCCTCCTCCGCAGGCGGAGCATCCTCACGCTGAACGACCATGCGCTGCAGAGCCTCGTCCCCGCCACCGTGGTCCTCGCAACGCTGTACGGGAGCAGCAGGCGCGGACATCAGCCGATCAGCGTTGGCGACGGCATCGCGCTCGAACCGGTCGGACGGGTCGCTCACCTTCACACCACCACCGGAGTCGGTGCCCTCAACGGGCCCGGACCGCTGCTGCACCACGTGGGTCAGCTCGTGGGCCAGCATGTGCTTGCCGGAGTCCGACGCGGGGTCGTACTTGTCGCGCTGGAACACGATGTTCGAACCGACGGTGTAGGCCTGCGCGTTCACCGACTTCGCCGAGTCGTGCGCCGACGATCCGGTGTGCACCCGGACGTCGGAGAAGTCCTGGCCGAACCGGCCTTCCATGTCCTCCCGCACATCGGCTTCCAGTGGCGAGCCACCGCCCGACGAGACGACGTCGTGCACCGGTGAGCGCTCCTCCTCCACGACGGCGCCTACGCCCGCGTTGCCCACGGCCCGTTGCAGGCCGAGCATTCCGGCGGGGCCGAGCACGTCGGGACGGCCGGCGACGGCCGCGCGGCCGAGCAGGTCGGTCTCCTCGTGCTGGACCCTGTCGCCCTTGGGGCGGAAGGAAGTCTCCGAGTCGAAATCGTGTCCGTGCATCTCCGCTCCCTGTTAATGCCTACCCCACCAGACGTTCGGTGGCCAGCTCGAAATAACGGCCGAACTCGCGTTGCCCCACCAGTCGCCCCAGCTTGCGGTATTCGCGCGCCACGGCACCGATCAGCTCGACCATGCCTACGACGTGCCCGGCCGCGGCGGCCAGGTACGCCGCTGTCACCGCCGCCGACCGGATGTGCCCGCCTGCCAGCTCGAACGACACCGCCAGGAAGTCCAGGTCCACATCGGACGATCGTGGCACCGAGCCGCCCAGGCACCGGTCCCACAGTCCGCGGCGCAGATCCGCGTCGGGCAGCGGGAAGTCCACGATCACGTCGAGGCGGCGGGTGAAGGCGTCGTCGAGGTTCGCGCGCAGGTTCGTGGCCAGCACCGCGATGCCGTCGAACGATTCCATGCGCTGCAACAGGTACGCGCTTTCGATGTTCGCGTACCGGTCGTGCGCGTCGCGGACCTCGGACCGCTTGCCGAAGATCGCGTCGGCCTCGTCGAACAGCAGCACACCGTTGACGCCGGACGCCTCGACGAAGATGCGCTCCAGGTTCTTCTCGGTCTCGCCGACGTACTTGTCCACGACCGTCGCCAGGTTGACCGTGTACAAATCCAACCCGAGCGACGCCGCGACGACCTCGGCCGACATCGTCTTGCCCGTGCCGGAATCCCCCGCGAACAACGCTGTCACACCACGACCGCGGCCGCCGCCGGGACGCATGTGCCACTCGTCGATCACGCGGTCCCGATACCTCGCCCTGGCCGCCAGCTCGCGCAGCAGTGACGTGACGGGCGCGGGCAGCACCAGGTCCGGCCACGACACCGCGGGCTCGATGCGCCGGGCCAGCCGTTGCAGGCCACCGGCGTTCTGGCTGCGTGCGCCTGCTCGCAGGTGCGTGACGTCGATCAGGCCGTTGTCAGCCAGCGCCGAGACCGTGGCCGCGCTCGCCGCCCTGCTGATCTGGGTGGGCCCGAGGACGAAGTGCGCGGTCACCTCGGCGGGATCGATCCCGGCCGCCAGCTTGCCGTCGAGCTCCGTGCGCCACAACGCCGCCCGCACGTCGAACGGCACCTGTACCGCGTCCTGCTGCAACGGCGGCATCCGCGTCCAGCGGGGCTCCCACGCGCCCGACCCGTACACGATGACCGGAATCTCCTCGTGCAGCAACGGATCCAGCGCGAAGTTCGAGTCCACCGGCCCGATGGTGATCCCCGCGCCGATGAGCAACGCTTCCCTGGTGACCGCCAGCGCGTCGGTCATGCGCGCCGCATCCACCAGCAACGCGGGAAAACCCGCCAGCGCCAGTGCCGCCACGGCCAGCTCCGCCGCACCGCCACCGGGGTGCTCACGCACGTACACGAGCCGCACCCCGCGATCGATGCCTCTGGCGAGTCTCTCGGCGCCCGGCATCGGGACCGGGTCCGCCGGCAGTGTCACGAAGTCCGTGAGCAACGGATCCGGCCTGTCGTCGCCGAGCAGGTGCGCCGTGACCCTGTCCGGCACTCGCAAGGACCTGCTGAGCAGCGGCCTTTCGTGATCCTCCATGACGATCAGCCCTGACTTGACGAGCGGGCTGCCGTGGTCGAGCCGCGCCCGGCCCTGCGACGAGGCCTCCGCGAGCCCGCACAGCCTCAACGCCAGCCCGATCGTGGCCCTGCGCCGCGTCACGTCGTCGTTCAGGTAGCCGTAGAACTGCTCGAACCTGCTGTCGACGTCCGGTGCCAGCGCCACGAGCAGCAGTTCGACGTCCACTTCGGACAGCCGGGCTTTCCGCGCGAGCCGGCCGAGCCGCCCGTCCGCCGCCGTCTCCACGAACGGTGCGAACGGCTCCCTTCCGCTGTCCAGCAACGCTTCGATGACCTCGTCGGACAGGTACAGCCCGCGAAACGGGTCGTCCGGGTTCGGATCCGTCACCCGCCGCGCCGCCACCGCCACCCTGATCCGCCGCTCCAGCCCGGCAAGCCGCTCGAGGATCATCGCGCTGTCCGGCGCATCGACACCCCGTCGGCGGACACGTTGTGCCGCACCCGATCCCCGCCGGTCTCCAGCTGCACACCCTCGCGCGCGGGCGGCCCTGCAGCGAACTTGCGCCCGGACGACACCGGCGCCGACACCACAATGTCGAGCGACGGCTTCAGCTCACCGCCGAGCGCACTCCACACGTCCGCGAACGCCCGATCCTCCGGCGGCGGCAGCGCGACCGTCATCGGCACGGGCAGCGCGTGCTCTTCCAGCGATCCGCTGAGCAGACCCGGCGGCACCGCGTCGTACCTGAGGAAGGCGACGAGCAGTTCCGACAGCAGCCGGTGCTCGTCCTCCGGCCGCTGCGTCCACGCGGTGACCAGGTACGACAGCTTCATGTGCCGTGGCGGCAGGTGCCGGGCCGCGACCTGCCCCTGCGCGTCGTACTCGTTGAGCAGCCCGCGCTGGCGCCGCCGCATGTCCTCGCGGATGTCGTAGAGGTAGATGTTGACCGTGGGCGAGTTCCGCCGCGCCGCCCAGTCCTTGGTCGGCGCGTCGAACGCGACGTCCAGGTCGGAACCGCGCAGCGCCTCGTCGCGGACCAGGCGGCGCAAAGCCTCGTCAACCTCGTGGATCACCCCACCACGATGGCTCGCCCGGCCGGAAAGAACGACCAGCGCGGTGACGTCCCGCCGGGCACGAACAGCTGCCCCAACGGGCAGCCGGATCAGGCGGTCCGGATCGCCGTGATCGCGCCCTGCCGCCGGTGCCCGGGTTCGACGCGCGCCTCACGAGCCGTGACGGTGAAGCCGGCCACCGCGACCGCGCGGGCGAGCGAGTCGATCGGCCAGTAGTACGCGGTGGTGATCTTGTGGTCGAACGGGACCAGCTCCGGTCCCTCGAAGAACCCCAGTAACAGCCCGCCGCCGGGTTCGACGCAGCGGGCGAACTCCGCCAGGATCGCGGGCACCTCGTGCGGAGGCGTGTGGATCAACGAAAACCAGGCGAGGATGCCGGCGAGGCCGCCGTCGGCGACATCGAGCGCTTCGGCACGGCCCTCGACGTACCGGGCGGCCGGATAGCGGGCTCGGGCGCGCTCCAGGAACTCCGGTGTCGGGTCGACGCCGGTGACCGTGATGCCCTGCTCGTGCAGCCAGTTCGTCCACTGCCCCGGCCCGCACCCGACGTCGAGGAGCTGCCCGCCGCGGTGCCGGCGGGCCCAGGCGCCGACCAGGTCGCGGTCAAGGGACGCGGTGGCCTCCATGGTGCCGACGGCGTCGATGTACTCGTCGGCCCGCTGTCCGTACGCCTGGCTCGTGCGTTCGATCGTCACCCGCCCACTGTGCTCGTCAGACGGGCAGCGGACGCATCCGGTCCGGCATGTGGGCGCGCAACGTGTCGTGCAACGCCGACACGTCGTCGGCGTCCAGCATCACGGTCCCGGTGGCGCACGCCAGAACGGCCTCACCGGTCCGCTGGTCTGGCACGTATTGCAGCGAAACGTCCGGCACCGTGCACGACTCCGCCTGACGAATCGCGGTCAACAGCTCCGACACCCGCTCGTACCCCAGCCGCGCGCTCCAGCGCAGCGCGGCCGGGGGACGAACGAACAATCGGAGGCCTCCGGCGGCTCGGCGAACTTCAACGCACGTCAACACCGCGGCAACCTCCTGGCAACATGTCCAACCTCCGAGACTAGCCAGAAACCGGAAGCATCAGCGGTGGATGTCACCCGTTCGGATCACTGGTAACAGGGCTTCTCGTACTTGAAGTCCTTTGCCGTCGAACCGGTGAAGAAGTCCTCCACCAGCGTGACTCCGGTCGGCGCGGCGTCGTCCGGCCGGTAGATGAGCGACTGACGGAACAGGGCGTCCTGCGGGGAAGCGGCGAAGTTGCCCGCACCCGAAGGAAGCATGCCCTCGTAGTCCACTGAGGTGAGTGAACGGACCGCGTTCAGCACACCGGCACGCGTCAGGTCCTTGTTGGACGCCGCCTTGTCCAGGGCCGCCTTCAACGGGTACGCCCACACCCAACCGGCCGTGTAGCCGTCGTTCGGCGTCACGCCCGGCAGTGCGGCACGCATCGCGGTGTGGCCGACGGACTCGGTCGCCCACGCCTTCCACGGCGCGGACTGCAGGTACAGCGCCTTGATCGCGGGCGCGGCCGGCGACTTCAGCAGGCCGGGGTTCCACGTCGGCGAGGTGCCGATGAACTTGCCCTTGTACCCGCGGGCCGCGGCCTGTCCGATGATCACGGCCGCGTCGGTCGGGCCGGTGGTCAGCACGACCAGGTCGGGCTTCTTGGACACCACCGCGTCGATCGCGCCGCCCTGGTTGTCCTGACCGGTCTGGGTCGTGACGTTCTCGAACGACAGACTGCGCTTCTCGGCGGCAATGCGAGCACCCGCCGCCGCGTCGTCGCCGTAGTCACCGGCGAGGTGCACGGCCATCACGGACTTCACGCCGAGCTTCTCCACGGCGTAGTCGACCGTGTTCATCGACTCGACGCAGTAGTTCGTGCCGGACTCCAGCACGACCTCCTCGTGGCCCCACAACGAGGTCCACGACGCGGGCACCGAGACCATCTGGGTGCTCTCCAGGTCCGGCAGGATCGCGGCGGTCGTGGGCGAGCCCAGCGTCTGGGTCAGCGCCAGGATCTTGCCCTTGATCTCCTGGTAGACCTGGTTGTGGATCTGGGGGTTGTACTTGTTGTCCTTCACGTACGTCGTCACGTCGATCTCGTAGCCGCCGATGCCGCCGCGGTCGTTGACGCGCTTCCAGAACGCCTTCTGCGCGTCCGTGATCGGCACGGCCAGCGTCTTGAACGGGCCTTCGGTGAGGTCCGAGATCGTGCCCAGGTAGATGCAGCCCTTGGCCTTGTCGGCAGCCTGCGGGCACGCCTCCTTCGTGACACCGAAGTCGACCTTGATGCCGCCCGCGCCCTCCTGCGGTGCGGCACCGTCCCCGCCACGGCACGAGGCGAGAGCCATTACTCCAACGAATAGAGCAGCCAATCGCTTACCAGACATTGGGGATTCTCCTCAGTACGAGAACGGCCAGGTGCGCCAGTAGTTGCGGACGCGCACCCAGATGCCGAACAACCCGCGTGGCTCGACGATCAGGAACACGATGATGAGCACGCCGTAGAGCACGGCTTCCAGTTGGAAGACCGTGATCGCACCGGTGGCGTCTCCACTGATGAACGGCAGCACCGCGGGCAGCTCCCTGGTGATGCGTGGCAGCAGAGTGATGAAGAGCGCACCCATGACCGCGCCCGAGATGGTGCCCGCGCCGCCGATGAGCACCATCGCGATGTACTGCACTGACAACAGCAGGTTGAACGAGCCCGGATCGAAGAACCCGTTCACCACGAACAGCAACGCGCCCGCGACACCCGCGTAGAACGAGGACACCGCGAACGCCAGGACCTTGTACTTCGTGAGGTCCACGCCGATCACCGACGCGGCCAGGTCCCGGTCCCGCACCGCCGCGAACGCCCGGCCCACCCGTGAGCGCACCAGATTCCGGGCCAGCACACCGAAAATCACCAGCAGCACGAACATCAGCAGGTAGATCTGCTGGGCCGCGGTGAAGTACGCGCTGTCGCGGTCCAGCCGCACGCCGAACAGCTCGGGCACGGCGGCGGGCCGGCCGACACCCGGTCCGCCGGTCAGCGAGGTCCACTCCCGGAACACGTGCTCTCCCAGGAAGACCAGCCCCAGCGTGACGATCGCCAGGTAGAGCCCGCGCAGCCGCACCGCGACCGGCGCCACCAGCACGCCGAAGAGCGCGGCCACCAGACCCGAGGCCAGCAGCCAGATCGGCAGCGACGTGATGCCGAACCCGATCGTCCGCCCGGTCTCGGACCCCGACAGCGCCGCACCCGTGTATGCGCCGATCGCGAGGAAGAACGCGTGCCCCAGAGAAACCTGGCCCGCGTAGCCCGTGACGATGTTCAGTCCGATGGCACCGATCGCGGCCACGAACCCGGTCGCGAGCAGCTGCAGCAGGTCGTCGGTGATGAGAAACGGCATCAGCAAAGCGAAAACGACGAGGCCACCGGTCCACGCGCGCTTCGGCCGCGTGTTCAGGAACCCCATGTCCTGCCCATATGAGGTGTACAGCTCTGGGCGACCTTTCACAGCCGTTCCACCTCCTTCTTCCCGAACAAGCCATAGGGTCTGACGAGCAACACCAGCAGCATCAACGCGTACGGCGCGACAAGCCCGAAGTTAGGCCCGAGCCAAGGCGCGAAATCACCCTGGTAGGTACCGAAAAGCGACTCGACGACACCGACCGCGAGCCCGCCGACGACCGCACCGCCCAGCGACTCCAGTCCACCGAGGATGATCGCCGGCAACGCCTTCAACGCCACGATCCACAGCTGCTGGTCGACGCCGGCACCGGTCGCCACGAACACGCCCGCCAACGCGGCCAGCCCACCCGCCAGCGCCCACGACAGCGCGAACACCGAACCGACCGAGATCCCTTGTGCCAGCGCGACTTCCTGGTCGTAGGCGACCGCCCGCATCGCGAGCCCGATGCGGGAGTACCGGAAGAACGCGAACAACGCGATCGTCACGACGGCGGTGGTCCCGATCATCACCAGGTACCGCTGCTGCACCTCGGCACCCAGGAAGCTCACCGTGTTCAGCCCCCACGGGTCGCCGACCTGGCGCACGTCGAGGCCGATGAACGCGTTCGTCACCACCCGCACGACCACGTCCACGCCGATGGTGATGATCGCGACGACGAACACCGGTTTGCCGACCATGGGCCGCAATACCGTGCGCTCCACGCCCAGCGCCAGCACCGCGATCACCACGGCGGCGACCGCGACGGCCCCGAAGAAGGACACCGACGGCGCCAGGTACGAGACCAGCACGGCGCCCGCGAGCATGAACGCCGGCTGCGCGAAGCTGATCACCTGCGTCGACTTGTAGATGATCACGAAGCCGAGTGCGAGCAGCGAGTAGATGGACCCGGTGCCGAGGCCCCGGATCATCGACTGGAGGAACTCATCCATGCTGTGTCCCCCCGGCTCCGCCGTACATGGACTCCACGAGGTCGCCGAACATCTTGCCCAGCGCGGATCTCTTGACCTTCTGCGTCGCGGTCAGCTCGCCGTCCTCGTGGTCGAGCTCCTTGGGGAACATGCGGAACTTCTTGATCTGCTCGACGTTCGCGAACTTCCCGTTCACGTCGGTCACGATCTTCTGCACCAGTTCCAGCACCTCGGGTTTCTCCGACAGGTCCCGGTAGGTGGTGTAGGTGATCTTGCGTTGCTGCGCCCAGTGCCCGACCGTCTCGTACTCGATGCCGATCAACGCCACCAGGTACGCCCGCTGGTCGCCGATCACCACGGCCTCCTTGATGTACGGGGAGGTCTTGAGCGCGTTCTCCAGCTCGGACGGCGCGATGTTCTTGCCGCCCGCGGTGATGATGATGTCCTTCATCCGGTCGGTGATCTTCACGTGTGTCTCGTCGACCCACTCGCCGACGTCGCCGGTGTGCAGCCAGCCGTCGGTCACGACCCGCTTGGTGGACTCGGGATCACGCCAGTAGCCGGCGAACGTGCCGGCGTGTCTCGTGAGGATCTCGCCGGTCTCCTCGTCGATCCGGAGCTCGATGCCGGGCTGTGGCTCGCCGACCGTGCCGACCTTGACCCGTCCCGGCCGGTTTCCCGTTGCCACGGCGGTGTTCTCGGTCATGCCGTAGACCTCGTGCATCGGCACCCCGATGCCCATGAAGAACTTCAGCACGTCCGGCGCGATCGGCGCGGCACCGGACGACGCGTAACGCACGTACCGCATGCCGATGCGCGCCTTCAGCGCCCGGAAGCAGAACAGCCAGCCCAGCGCGTAAAGCAGCCTGCTTTGGGTGGTGTGCTTGCCACCGGTCCGGACCAGCGTCGAGCCGATGCTTTCCGCGCGCTTCAACCAGAACCTGGTGACCGACCGCTTGAGCCAGGACGCGCTGGACACGCCGATCGTGACGCCCGCCAGCACCTTCTCCCAGATTCGCGGCACACCGAACAGGATCGTCGGCTGCACCTCGCGCAGGTTCGCCTGCACGGTCTCGATGGACTCGGCGAAGTGCACCTGCACGCCGCTGGCCGCGCTGAACCACGTGGTGAAGATGCGTTCGGCGACGTGGCACAACGGCAGGTACGACAGTGTGACGTCGGTGGAGGACGGTGGCGGCGAAGTGAAACCACCGCCCTCCACCAGCACGTGGACGGCGAACTCGACGTTCGCCACGGTGAGCATCGCGCCCTTGGGCGGTCCGGTCGTGCCGGACGTGTAGATCAGCGTCATCACGTCGTCGGGCTCGGTCTGCCCCATCCGCGCGGCCAGCTCGTCGCCGTGCTCGTCCCGGTACCGCGCGCCCATCGCGAGGAAGTCGTCCCACCACAACAGCTTCGGGTTGTCGTAGCGCCCTTTGATGCCGCGTGGCTCGAGGTAGACGATCCACTCCAGGTCGGGGGTGTCCTCCAGCACCAGCAACGCCTTGTCGACCTGTTCCTGGTCCTCGGCGATGAGGATCCGCGCGCCGGAGTGCGACAGCAGGTACGCCACCTCGGAGGCGGGGTTCGTCGGGTACAACCCGACGGTGATGCCGCGCGCCGCGACGATGCCCAGGTCCGCGTACAGCCACTCGCGCCGGTTCTCGGATCCGATCGCCACCCGGTCGCCGGGCTGCAGCCCGAGTGCGAGCAACGCGTCGCCGACCAGTTCGACGTTCGCCCAGTAGCACGCCCAGGTCACTTCCTGCCAGATGCCGAAGTCCTTGGCGCGCAACGCGATCTGGTCGGGTGTGTTGGCCGCCCGGTGCTTGACCCTGCTGACGACGGTCGTGGTCATGACGCCACACTCCGGTGCTGCTCACCCAGGTACGCGCGGATGACATCGGGATCGGCCTGCACCTCGGCCGGCGTCCCGGTGCGGATGGGGCGGCCGAAGTCCATGACCATCACGCGGTCGGCGAGGTCCATGACGAGGCCCATGTCGTGCTCCACCATGATCATCGGGATGTTCAGCTCCTCGCGCACGTCGAGGATGTACCGGGCCATGTCCTCGGTCTCCTCGACGTTCATGCCCGCGACCGGCTCGTCGAGCAGCAGGAGCTTCGGCTCCATCGCGAGCGCCCGGCCCAGTTCGACGCGCTTCTGCACGCCGTAGGGCAGCAGGCCGACCGGGTAGCGGCGCCACTGCTCCAGTTCCAGGAAATCGATCACGTCCTCGACGGCGGCCCGGTTCTTCAGCTCCTCGTTGCGGGCCTTCCCGAGCCACAGGAACGCCGACAGCGCGCCGTAGCGCATGTGGTTGTGGCGGCCGAGCATCAGGTTGTCGACGACGGTGAGGTGCGAGAACAGCTCGATGTTCTGGAACGTGCGGGCCATCCCCTTCGCGGCGATGCGGTGCGGGCGCATGCCGAGCAGGTCGTCGTCGTTGAACCGCACGGAACCCTGCTGCGGCCGGTACACGCCGCTCAGGACGTTGAAGATGGACGTCTTGCCGGCGCCGTTCGGGCCGATGATGGCGAACAGCTCACCCGCTCCGACCTCGAACGACACCCCGTCGACGGCGACGACGCCGTCGAACGCGAGCCGGACGTCGGTGACCTCCAGGATGCTCATGACAGCCACCGCTTCCGCCGCTTGTAGTGCTTGACCGCACGGAACGAGGACGTGCCGAGGCCCAGGTAGAACTCGCGGATGTCGTCGTCGGCGAGCAGGGCCTGCGCCGGTTTGTCCATGACGACCTTGCCGGTCTCCAGCACGTAGCCGTGGTCGGCGATGGAGAGCGCCATGCTGGCGTTCTGCTCGACCAGCAGCACCGTGGTGCCCTGTTCGTTGATCTTCACGACGAGGTCGCGGATCTGCTGCACGAGCAGCGGCGCGAGGCCGAGACTCGGCTCGTCGAGCAGCAGGTAGGAGGGTTCGGACATGAGCGCGCGGCCGATCGAGAGCATCTGCTGCTCGCCGCCGGACAGGTAGCCGGCGCTCTGCCTGCGGCGTTCTTCGAGCCGCGGGAAGAGCTCGTAGCAGCGTTCGAGGTTCTGCTTGAGGCGTTTCGGTCTGGCGTGGCCGCCCACCTTGAGATTCTCCTCGACCGTGAGCTCGGCGAGGATGCGGCGGCCCTCCAGCGCCTGCTTGATGCCTCGGTCCGCGATTTTCGCTGGTGAAAGCCGGTGGATCGGTTCACCATCGAGCGTGATCGTGCCTTTGGTGACCTTGCCGTCGTGCACGTCGAGCAGCCCGCTGAACGCCCGCATCAGGGTTGTTTTCCCAGCTCCGTTGGCTCCGAGCAGGGCGACGATCTTCCCGGCGGGCACTTTCAGGCTCACGCCCCTGAGCACCAGCATCACGTCGTCGTAGACAACCTCAAGGTTGTTCGCCTCGAGCACTGGCGCCTCCTCGGGCCCGGAATGCCGATCAGTATGACGTGGATCACGTCCGATATGACTACTGTGCGCGATTTCGTGATGCGCATATCGCGACAGGGACAATACTCTCCGTGTCCGTCCAGAGTGGACTGAACGCGATGTGTAACAAGTCGTGACCGGGGTATTCACCTGGTGCAGACAACTCATCAGGAGGAGGTTTCGTGACCACCATTGAGAAGTCGGTGGACGTCCACGTGCCGGTTAGTACGGCGTACAACCAGTGGACCCAGTTCGAATCCTTCCCGGCGTTCATGGACGGCGTCGAGAAGATCGATCAGGTCACGCCGACCAGGACACACTGGACCACGAAGATCGGTGGGGTCGTGCGCGAGTTCGACGCCGAGATCACCGAGCAGCACGCCGACGAACGCGTCGCGTGGACCACGGTCGACGGGCCGCCGCAGGGCGGCGTCGTGACGTTCCACCGGCTCGACCAGGACACCACTCGGGTGCATCTCCAGATGGAGTACGCCCCCGAGACCATCACCGAGAAGGCTGGCGCGGCGCTGGGCGTCGTCGGCCACCGGATCGAAGCCGATCTGAAGCGGTTCAAGGAGTTCATCGAGAACCGCGGCACGGAGACCGGCGCCTGGAGGGGCGACGTCACGCCGCCGCCCCAGGTCTGATCGCGGTGCGCGTTGACGCCAGATCAACAGGAGGCGTTCGAGACACTCGCCCGCACCCCGCGTGACTCAGCGCGTTACTACGCGCTGCGGGACCGTCTGGTGCGTGAGTATCTCCCGCTTTCCCGGCACATCGCCCGCAGGTTCAGCGAACGCGGCGAGCCCATGGAAGACCTCGCCCAGGTGGCCGCGGTCGGGCTGATCAACGCCATCGACCGGTTCGACGTGGGCCGGCAGACGGACTTCCTGTCCTACGCCGTGCCCACGATCACCGGTGAGGTGCGCAGGCACTTCCGCGACCAGTGCTGGGCCGTACGGGTGCCGCGCCGCCTGAAGGAGCTGTGCGACTCGATCGACGGCGCGACCGCCGAGCTGTCGCACAAGACCGGGCGATCTCCCACTCCCTCCGAGATCGCCCGGCACCTGGGAGTTCCGGTCCAGGACGTCTACGAAGGCCTCCGGGTGGAGTCCAACGTCGCGTTCGCGCCGTTGGACTCCCTCGAAGAGAGCCTGGTCGACGACCCGGCACTGGAAGGCGTCGAGATCCACGAGGCCCTGCAGCCCATGCTGCGGGGCCTTCCTCGGCGTGAACGGACCATCGTGGTGCTCCGGTTCTTCGGCCGGCTGACCCAGACGGAGATCGCCCGCCGGGTCGGGATCTCCCAGATGCACGTGTCGCGGCTGCTCACCAAGTCACTGGAGCAGCTGCGCGGCGACCTGTTGGCCGACGAGTGAAATGAGCGAGCGCGAATGCCCGGTTTTCGCGATACTGGCCGTATGAACCGGTTGCGGTGGCCCCAGAAGCTGGCGATCAGCACTGGCGCCCTGCTCGCGCTCTGGGGCGTGGCCGGCTTCGCGGTGACCGGCTTCTCGTCGTTCGCCGGCGAGTCCGACACCTGGGTCCTCGGCCTGCGGGTCAACCCGCTGCAGAACACCATCCACCTCGTCTTCGGCCTCGCGCTGCTGCTGGCGTACCCGCGCATGAAGGCGCTGAGCGGCGTCGGACTGCTGGTCGCCATGTTGCTGCTGGTCACGTTCGGCCTGGGCACGGCCCGCTACGACGACCAGGTCGTGAACGTCCTCAACGTCAACCCTGGCAGCAACGCGCTGCACCTGCTGGCCGGGTTCGCCGCGCTGGCGGTGGCGCAGGGTGCCGTGTGGTGCCGGCAGTGCGACCGGGCGGCGGCGCTCAAGAACGCCTGAGCAGCCGCAGCACGGCCCGTTCCGGATCGCCGTTCCCGATGACCTCGCCCTGCTCGAACGCCTCGACCAGACGCGGATCCACATAGGACTTCCGCGCGACGGCCGCGGTGTTGCCCAGGTTCTCGGCGACCTCCTTCATCACCGCACCTACCGCGCGTGTCGTCGGCTTGCCCTGTGCCGCGAAGATTTGGGCCGCGAAGGCCTGGGCCGCCAGGACGGTGGCGTGCCAGGTGCGCAGGTCCTTCACGGTGAACTCGGCGCCGACCAGTTCGCGGAAGCGGTCGTTGACGTCGTCGGCGGTGAGGTCGAAGACGCGGCAGTCCGGCGGCTTGCCCTTGCAGCAGCGAGCGGACGGCCCGCGCGAGCGCCGGGTCGGTGATCTCCTCGTCGACCTCGACGCCGTGCTTGGCGGGAAAGCGGAACCTGACCCGGTCGCCGCGCACGGACAGGTGCTCGCACAGCAGGGTGGCGACGCCGTGCGTGCCGTTCTCCTCGGCGTACTCCTCGTGGCCGACGCGGAAGACACCGAGGTCGAGTATGTGCAGCGCGATGGCGAGCAACCGCCTGCGGCCGCGTGACTTCATGTCGTCAGCCACCTGTTCGCGGAACCGCCGGAGCTTCGGGGCGAGCTTCAGGACGCGGTCGAACTTCTCGGCGTCCCGGCTCGCCCGCCACTGGTCGTGGTAGAGGTACTGACGGCGGCCCGCGTCGTCCACGCCGACGGCCTGGATGTGGCCGTTCGGGTGCGGCGAGATCCAGACGTCCCGCCACGCCGGCGGGATGACCAGGGCTTTTATCCTGGCCACGGCGTCGGCGGCGAGACGCTGGCCGGTCGCGTCCTCGTAGCGAAAACCACTGCCGTGCCGGCGGCGGGTCCAACCGGGACGGGCCGGGTCGCTGCGGCGCAATCTCATCCGGCCACCTCATGGTTGATCAGCACGAGGTGCGGGTACCCGCCCGGCGATGAATCACTACACGGTCGGTGTGGAACAAGAGTTCCTTCTTGTGGATCCCGAGTCGCGGCGGCCGGTAGCACTGGCACCCCGGGTCAGGGAGATCTCTCGCGCGCCAGGTGACCTCGACGTGCAGGGCGAGCTGACGCCGTTCCAGATCGAGATCGCCACCGGGATCACGCACAGCTTCGAAGAGCTCGACGAGCAGGTCCGGCGCGGCCGCCGGGTGCTGGTCGACGCCGCCGACCAAGCCGGATGCCGCTTGGTGGCGACCGGCATGCCGCCGATCGGCAAGGCCGGGCCCCCGCCCGGAACGGATGACCCCAGATATCACCAGATCGAGTACTCCCATCGAAGACTCGTCATCGGGCAGGGTGCTTGCGGGCTGCACGTGCACGTAGGTGTTCCGGACAAGGCGGAGGCGCTGCGGGCGTCGAACAAGCTGCGTACGTGGCTGCCGACCCTGCTCGCCCTGAGCGCGAACTCCCCCATCTACGAGGGGGAGGACACCGGGTACGCGAGCTGGCGGTCGATGGTGTGGTCGCGCTGGCCGGTCAGCGGTCCGCCGCCGTCGTGGGACGGTCCCGAGCACTACGACCGGACCGTCGAGGCGATCATCTCCACCGAAGCGTTGCTGGATCGGGCAATGGTGTACTGGGACGTGCGCCCGTCGGCGGATCATCCGACGGTTGAGGTGCGCGTCGCGGACATTCCTCAGCTGGCAACGGAAGTCTCCGTTCTCGCGGAACTGGTCTGCGCCCTCGTCGCGTCCGAACCCTCCGAACAGCGGGTGGACGACTCCGTGCTGCGGGCGGCATATTGGCGGGCATCGCGTGACGGCATCGACGGGCTCGCCGCCGACCCTGCTACCGGCAAGCTCTCCCCCGCGTTCGACCGCGCCGAAGAGCTGCTGGCACATGTCGAGGTCGCGCTGCGCGATCGCGGCACTCTGTCTACTGTGGAACAGCACATCGACTGGTTGCGCCACAACGGCTGCGGTGCCTCAAGACAACGTCGCTGCCCAGACCCGGAGTCCCTTGTGGACATGCTGATCGCCCGAACGCGTGAGGAAACCTGATGCGCCTCCCTGCTCCCCGCGGCCACATGAGCGCCGCACTCGTCACCGCGCTGCGGCAACCGCCGGTGCCGAGGCCCGCGCTGCTGATCAGCGACGGAACCAGGGAGACCTGTGCCGACGACGATCTCCAGCTGTCGCTGTGGATCTGCTACGAGCTGCGGATGCGCGGCTTCGAGGACGTCGCGCCCGGCTGGCAGGACCACCCCGCGCTGGCCCAGTTCCACACGGGTCTGGAGTCGCGCTGGGAAGCCGGCCTGCGGTCACTTCCGGAGACGACCCAGCCCGCCACGTTGTCTGTTGAAGAGCTGACTGAGCTGCGCCGGCACCACGCTTTCTGGCGGCCGCGCCGCGAAATGCGCTCGGTGTTGCACGACATCCAGGGCGACGCCTACGGCACGCGTTCCGAGCGAACGCATTCGGTGCTGTTCACGGTGACGTTGCGCGACCTCGACTTCGGCGCCGGCGTGGACGAGATGCCCGCGGTGACCCTGGCACTGGCGAACGCGCTCTCGTTGTTCGGCCTGCACCAACGCCTGGTCGGAGCCCTGGTCGGCTTCCTGACCGCCGTCGACACCATCGGCGGCGACCCGTTCGCACAACTGCTGCCAGTGCAATGCCCACCGGACGACGTCCGCCTCGGCTTCACCGTCTGCCACGAACTGCACAGCCGCCTGACCCAGCACGTCCACACCGCACTCAGCGAGGGCCGCACGTCGATGAGGGGGCGGTGGCTGCCGGTTTCGAGCCGGGTTAACGTGGGGTGCTGACAGCTTTCGAGAGGAGCTAGCGTGCCCGACTCCACCGCTCTGGCCTCAGTGGTCGTCGACCGGATCGCACCCGACGTCGTCGTGCTGCACGTGTCCGGGGAGCTCGACACCACGAGCAGCAGCGAGCTGACCACACCGTTGGGCAGCCACGTGGTGTCGTCCAACCGTGCTGTCGTCGTGGATCTCGCCGGCGTGAAGTTCCTGGGTTCCGCCGGGTTGGAAGCCCTCGTCGTGGGGCAGCAGCGGGCCACTCGGGAAGGGGTCGACTTCGTCGTGGTCGCTTCGGCTCGGGCGGCTTTGCGGCCGATCGAGGCGACTGGGCTGGATTCGGTGTTCACGATTCTGCCGACGGTGGATGAGGCGGCGGAGCGCTACTCGTCCTGACCGTCCGCGCTACCAGGGCAGCGTGCCCGAAGCGTCGAAATACCCACCGGTCGGCCCATCGGGCCCGATCTGCGCCATCCGCACGATGATCTCGGCGCCCTGCTCGACGGTCTGCCGCCCGCTGCCGCTGTTCAGATCGGTAGCGGTGAACCCAGGCTCAACAGCATTGATCCGCATCTGCGGGTACGCCTTCGCATACGTCACCGTGACCATGTTGACCGCGGCCTTCGACACCGGATAGGCAACCCCGGGATAGCCGGTACCGGCAGCCGCGACCGCCAGCGAAGCCAACCGGCTACTGACGTTCACCACCACCGGCGCAGCAGACCGCGACAGCAACGGCAGGAACGCGTGCAACACCCGGACCAGGCCGAAGACGTTGACCTCGAACGTCTCGCGCATGAGGTCCGCGGTAGCCGCATCGGCCCCGATCACCCCCGAAGGCGTCCACTCGGGAGCGATACCGGCGTTGTTGACCAGCACGTCCAACGAGCCGACCGTAGAAACCGCCGCGGCCACCGAGGAGTCGGACGTGACGTCGAGTTGGACGGGCCGGGCGCCCACCGAAGCAGCGGCCGCTTCGCCGAGCGCCAGGTCACGACTGCCCAGCCACACCGCATGACCGGCAACGACGAGTTGGCGGGCGGTCTCCAGGCCGAGGCCCTTGTTGGCGCCGGTGATCAGAACGGAAGCCATGTACCCAAGCTACGACCTGGAGTGCACTCCAGGTCAATCCTGGCCGATGTCCTCGTACCAAAGTTCGGGGTGCGTAGAAATGAACGACGTCATCATCTCGATGCAGGAGGCGTCGTCGACGATCGTGATGCCGACGCCATGAGAAGCCAGCCAGTCGTGGCCGCCGTAGAACGTGGTGGCCTCACCGATCAGCACGTTCGAGATGCCGAACTGGCGGACCAGGCCGCTGCAGTACCAGCACGGCGACAGGGTCGTGACCATGGTGGTGCCGCGGTAGCTGCGCTGGCGGCCGGCGTTGCGGAAGGCCGAGGTCTCCGCGTGCATCGAGGCGTCGCCGTCCTGCACGCGGCGGTTGTGGCCCCGGCCCAGCAGACGGCCGTCGCCGTCGAAGAGTGCGGCGCCGATGGGGATTCCGCCTTCGGATAGTCCCATCCGCGCCTCTTCGACGGCGACGGCCAGCATGTCTGAAGCAGCGGTCATGGAGGCCAAACTACTTCGTTTTGGACAACTTCACCGTCATCGACGTGCCGGACTGCCGGACAACGCGCAGGCCGACGCCGACCGCGGGCAGCTTCACGCCCGCGTTGGGCTGTTCCGCGTACCAGTACTGCAACGTGTCGTCGAACACCGGCTGGGCCGCCTGGCCACGCACGTAGGAAGCCTTTCCGTTGACGTGCAACGTGAAGGAGTCCGACTTCTGCAGCGAGAACGGCGCGTCGTAGCCGCCGATGGCCGTGGACCAGCGCTGGCCCTCGAGGTTGTACAGCGGCGCCGGGTTGGCGTCGATCGGCAGGATCAGGCCCTCGCCGGGGTGCTCGCTGACGTTGTTGTCCAGGTACGAGGTGTTCCACAGCGACACCAGGAGCCCGTCCTGGTACGGGAAGTGCTCCACGAGGTCCGGCTTGTCCGGGAAGCTGAAGCGGTACGGGCCGGTGCGGTTGTACTTGCCGTAGGACTGGTAGGTCCGGTTCGACGCGATGTAGAACTGGTCGAACGTCTTCGTCTCCTTGCCCTCGGTCGTGCGGAACCCGCGCGTGGTCCACACTCCCGCGGTCTCGCCGCCGTCGGTCAGCACCGGCGCTCCGTCGGCCACGACCGAGATGGCGTCGGCGAAGAAGCCCTGCGGTGCAAGGGCGCCGTCGGTGCGGTAGGCCAGGCGCAGTTTGGTCTTCTTGCCGGCGAACGAGTCCAGCGGCACCTGCACGTCCACCCACTGACCACCGGACGAACCGCTGATCGCGGGCGAGTTCCCCGAGTCGCGGACGAACGGCGCACCGTTCGCCATGCCGTCGAGCTGCACCCAGCTACCGTCCTCATTGGACGCTTCGACGTAGAGGTAGTCGTAGTCCGCCTCGATGTCGTAGCGGGCCTTCAACGACAGCGACGGCGGTGGTCTTGCCGGTCAGGTCCAGCGGGGCGGTCATGGAGTGGTCGAGGTCGTTGCCCTTCTCGCTCCACCACATCTTGTTACCCGCGAAGGGCGCGCCGTAGTCGAACGACTTGGAGATGTCGGGCAGCACGACGACGAGGCCCTGAGCCTTCGCGGTGTTGTACTCGTGCGGGCCGAGCTCGAACACGCGCTCCTGGCCCGCGACGGCGATCTCGTAGTCGAGCCAGCCGAGCTGCAGCTTGTCCCACGCGGAGAACTCGTTGGGCCGCGAGCCGATCGTCTCGCCGGAGTCGTTCGCGCGGCTCTGGCCCATGATCGACCACCAGTTGACGCCGTTCGAACCGCCGGCGGTGTCGTAGTGGTCGGGCAGGCCGAGGTCGTGGCCGAACTCGTGCGCGAACACGCCGAGACCGCCGTTCTCGGGCTGCACGGTGTAGTCGCCGACCCAGATGCCGGTGTCGCCGACGGGCGCGCCGCCGAGCTTGTTGGTGCCGGGGCCGGTCGCGTAGTTCTTGAACGCGTAGCCGCGGTGGCTCCAGAGCGCGTCCTCGCCCTGCAACGGGTCGCCGTCGGCCTGGTCACCGCCCGCGTGCACGATCTGGAAGTGGTCGATGTAGCCGTCGGCCTCGTTGAACTCGCCGTCGGCGTCGTAGTCGTAGCGGTCCCACTCGTCGTACGGGGCCAGCTCGGCCTTGATCTGCGCGGGGGTCTTGCCCGCGGCCTGCTGGTCCGCGACCCACTGGGTGACCGCGTCCTTGATCAGCTCACGCCCGTTGTTGCAGGTGTTGTCGGCGCACGGGTAACCGTTGCTGCGACCGTAACGCGCCTCGTTGTAGCGGACCTTCACCCAGTCCGAGACAGTGCCGTTGACCGTGTAGCGCCCGGAGGACTGCTTGTCGTAGAAGTTCGCGACGGAGTTGGCGTCCTTCGTGCGCGAGAAGTAGAGGTCCTGGAAGTACTGCCGACTGAAGTCGGCCTTCCAGATCGTCGTGTTGTCGACCGCGCGGTTGGGCTCGGGGATCTGGTTGCGCACCGGCCCGTCGAACCGCGCCGGCCCCGGGATGTTCGGGTTGGTGTCGCGGTCGGGGTAGTCGGGATGCCGCTCGTTGCCGAACTCCGCCAGGATCACGAAGATCTTGTCGGTCTTCTCCCGCTTGAGCTCGACGTACTGGTCCTTGTTCTGCTTCTTGCCGACCTTCGCGACGGTGCTCGCGCCGCGCTTCTCGGTCGTCGCCTCGCCGGTCAGCACCTCGGAGAGCGCCTGCTGCTTGAGCGCGCGGCGCTTGAGCTCCAGTTCGTGGGGCTGCTCGTCGGACTGCTGCCGGACCTGCTGCTCGGGTTGCTCGGGCTGCCCGGCCGGGACCGCTGCGGCCGGTGCGGCCAGGCCCGCGGTGACGAGCGCGAACGCCGCTGCTCCCGCCAAAACTCTTCGCACGGTTAGTTCCCCTCTCGGAATCCGCAGCGCACGCTACGTAGTTGCCTTGTCGCTCGACACGTCCGAAAGTCGGTTGTCGCCACCTGGCCCCCGTTAGGCCTTTCGGACCATGGCTGTGCGGCGTATAACCGAGTGCGGGTCGGGGCTGAACGAGCGATGCGGGCTTGACCAGCCGCTCGGCACGTCGGGAGAGTGGACGCTCCATTCCCCGACGTGTCGGGAGGGTTCGACAATGTCGTCGACAGAACGTTCATCCGACTCTTCTGTCCAGATCGGTGTGAGCAGGCCGCCGTTGGGCGTGGCCGAGCTGCCAGCACCCGAGGAAGTCTTCAAAGTCCGGAAACTGGGGCCGGTGCAGGTGGTCCAGTTCGTCATCGGCCCGAGCCTGATCGCGCTCGGCATCTCGGTGGGCAGCGGCGAATGGCTGCTCGGCCCACAGGCGGTCGGCACCTTCGGG
The DNA here is from genome assembly GCA_963771775.1 of uncultured Actinomycetota bacterium. Classification (GTDB taxonomy): domain Bacteria; phylum Actinomycetota; class Actinomycetes; order Mycobacteriales; family Pseudonocardiaceae; genus Lentzea. Next base: position 1,361,179 of record CAVYUS010000007.1, on the reverse strand, counting down.
TTCGTCGGCATCGGCTGGGTGATCACCGTGTCGGCGTTGCTGCAGACGTTCTACAACGTGGAGATCGCCCGCTACGTCGTCGCGACCGGCGAGGTCCCGATCGTCGGCTGGGGCCGGGTGCCGCCGGGCTGGAAGTTCTGGGTGCCGGTGTCGCTCGCGGTCTTCTACTTCGCGTTCATCTTCGGCGGCTGGGCGGCGGGCGCCGGACAGGGACTCTTCGCCCTGATAGCCGGCCGCGTGCACCGTCCGGAGGAGATCGAGTACGTGCGGCTGCTCGCGATCGGGCTGCTGGTCGTGGTCTTCCTGATCACGGTGGGCGCGCGCAAGGTCTCGCGGACACTGGAGCTCACGAACTGGGTGCTCGTCGGTGCGCTCCTGCTGATCCTGCTCGCCGTCACGCTGACGATCGTGCCGTTCTCCGTGTGGCTGGAGGGCGTGCGCGGCCTGGTCACCCCGGCCGCGCCGCCGGCCGGCATCACCGCCACCCAGCTGGGCGGCCTCGCGGGCTTCACGGCGCTCGCGTCGGGCCTGAACTGGTACGCGATGAACCACTACCGCGACAAGGGTTACGGCATGGGCCACCACGTCGGCTACCTCGCGGGCCTGCGCGGCGGCAAGCAGACCGTGAAACCGGTCGGTGTGACCTTTGTGGACACTCCGGAGAACGCTTCACTGTGGCGTCGCTGGTATCGGTTGCTGCTGATCGACCAGTGGGCGGTGTTCTTCGTCGGCGCGATGCTCGGCATGCTGCTGCCGACCGTGCTGATGGCCCACATCGTCGCGGTCTCAGGTCAACGGCCGACCGCGGCGAACGTGCCCACGTTCTCCGCCTCCCAGCTCGGGATCATCTACGGGCAGGGCATGTTCTACCTGATGCTGGTGGTGGGTGTGCTGGTGCTGTTCTCCACGCAGCTCGGCATCTTCGAGGCACTGGTGCGGAACTTCACCGACGCGGTGCACGCGGTGTCACCTCGGCTGCGCAAGCGGATCGAGGAGGATCCGCGGCGGTTCTACTACCCGTTCATGCTGCTGGTGCTGGTGATCATCGCCGGCGCGATCCACCTGGCGCTGCCGGTGGAGCTGGTGCAGATCTCGGCGAACATGTCGAACCTCGGTGCGCTGATGTTCCCGTTCGCGTTGATGTACCTGAACTCCCGGCTGCCACGACCGGCTCGGCCGAGGTGGTGGCACTACGTGATTCTGGCGCTGAACGTGGTGTTCTTCGGGTTCTTCTTCGTGAACTTCGTCTACGAGTTCTTCACGGGCGGTCCGCTGGTGCGGTTCTGACCCACTCGGTCGCCGTCGCGATGGTGAAGCCGGCGGCGACGAACGTGTTGAAGCCGTCGGCGCGGAACAGGTCCAGCACGCGCTGACCGACGATGAGGTCACCATCGGCGAGCCCGAGGTCGTCCACCCCGGGTTCGCCGTGGACCTTGAGCCACACCAGGTCGGGCAGCACGCCGTCCGGGTGGAAGATCTCGTGCTGGTCGCAGGCCGTCACGATCGCCTCGTCCAGGATGAAGCCGCTGAAGCCGGCCTCGGTCATGCGCTTGCCGGTTTCCCGCAGGACGAGGTAGACCGGGTGGGTCGTGACGATGCAGTCGCCGAGCCAGTCGGCGACCTCGTAGTGCACGCGGATCACGGTGTTGGTCGAGCGGTCGATCTCGAAGTCGCCGCCCCAACCGCCCGCGACCTCTGGCTCGATCAGGTAGAACGTCACGCGCGCACCTTACGTGTCACCAGACGGGCGGTCCGCTGGTGCGGTTCTGACGTCAGCGATTGGTGAACGACTCGATGTCCCCGAGCGCGTCCTCGGCGGTACCGCCGAGCTCGGGGTCGTCGAGCAGTTCCTGGAGGCGGGACACGACCTCGGGGAGCACCGCGCCGTCGAGCCTGCCCACATGGCCGAGGCACGTGACAGCGAGCCGGCGAAGGTCCGGGCCAGTGGTCTGGGTGCGACTGAGCAACATCCGTTGCAGCTGCTCGCGGTCCGGCTCGTGGTGGGTGAGTCCGAGCATGGCCTGGGCCGCCGGCTGTCCACCCGCCCGAAGCTCGTCGTGCCACCGCGCCACGCACTCGGCGATCACCACCTCGGACGAGCGTTCGATCCAGGCGGCGATGTCGCCGGTCACGGTGGTCCAGCCACCCCCTCCCGCGCGCACGACCAGGTCGCCGTCGACCACGCCGACCAGCGGATCACCGCCCCACTCGAACACCACGCCGCCGAGCGCCGATGTCTCGCTGACGTACCGGTAATCCTCCAGCGCCGCCCGGACCCGGCTCAGCAGGTCGGTCATTTCGGCGGCAGGGCTTCCACGAACTCGCGGCACCGGCCGATCCAGTCGCCGAGCGCCTCGTCCTCGGTCACCGCCTCGCCGGACACGACCACCCAGCCGTTCATCGGGCGGCCGGTGAAGTCGAAGACGCGGGCGCCTGGCTGGGCCAGCGCGTCGGCCTGCGCCTCCGGGCCGACGCGGGCGATCAGGTCCTCACCCAGCACCCCTACCAGCATGTTTCCGTGCCAGAGGAACACCAGGCTGCCGAACATCTTCTTCGTGCTCAGGTCCGGGAGGTCGCCCAGCGACTCGCCCAGACGGTGGGCCAGGCCCTCGTCGTACGCCATACGCAGAATACTGTCTCAGCGAGTTGCCAGGCGCCTCTCAGTTTCGTGTGGCTTGATGGACATACAGGACGTAAGGAGGCCATCTTGTTCGGCTTGGTCGGCTGGGTGCTCGGTTGGCTCTTGACGCTGTTCATCCTGGTGATGATCGGCCGGATGATCGTGGACTGGGCGATCACGTTTCAGGCGCGCGGTGCCTGGGTGTGGAAGGTGCAACGGGTCACGCACGGGGTGACCGAGCCGGTGTTGTCGCCGGTGCGGAAGGTGCTGCCGCCGGTGCGGTTCGGTGGGTTCGGGCTGGACCTGGCGTTCACGGTGGTGTTCATCGCGGCGCTGATCCTGCGGTCGATCGTGTGGTGAGGACGCCGGGGTTGAGCAGGCCCTGAGGGTCCAGCGCGGCCTTGGCTCCGGACAGGGCCGCGCCGAAGACGTCCGGACGTTGGCGCGTGTACCAGGGCATGTGGTCGCGGCCGACGGCGTGGTGGTGGGTGATGGTGCCGCCGGCGTTGATCAGCGCTTCGGAGACCGCGGCCTTGATCTCGTCCCACTGCGCGGTGAGGCTGCCCCAACGGCCCGGCGCGTAGATGCCGTAGTAGGGCGCGGGGCCGTCCGGGTAGACGTGGGTGAAGCGGCACGTGACGACGCCGATGCCGCAGACCTCTTGCAGCGCGGTGGTTGCGGCCTCGATGACGGACGCGTGCAGCTCGGCGAACCGGTCCCAGGTGCAGGCGGTCTCGAAGGTTTCGGTGATCATGGCGTGCTGGGCCATGGCGTCGCGCTGGTAAGGCATGCGCAGGAACGACTTCCGCCACTGCTGCGCGACGCCTTCGACTACTTCGCCGTCGCCGCGGAGTTCCAGGGCACGGGCCAGCTTCGAGTCCACCGGATGGTCGGCGGACTCGAAGGCGAGAACGAGCACGGACGTCGCGAAACCGGCGTTGAGGAACGCCTCCGCCGGGTCCAGCAGACGGCAGTTCGCCGGGTGCAGACCCGACTGCGCGATCAGGCGGGTCGCCTCCACCGCGCGTTCCCACGACGCGAACCGCACCGAAGCGCCCGCGCGGTAGGTGGGCGGGGACTGCAGGCGCATCCAGGCTTCGGTGATGATGCCGAGAGTTCCTTCTGAGCCAAGGAAAAGGCGGTCGGGCGACGGGCCCGCGCCCGACCCCGGCAGGCGGCGCGACTCGGAGATGCCGGCTGGTGTGACGACCCGGAGCGACTCGGTCAGGTCGTCGATGTGCGTGTGCAGCGTGGCGTAGTGGCCGCCGGCGCGGGTCGCGAGCCAGCCGCCGAGGGTGGAGAACTCGAAGGACTGCGGGAAGTGCCGCAGCGTCAGGTCGTGCGGCTTGAGCTGGGCTTCCAGGTGCGGCCCGAACACGCCCGCCTGGACGCGGGCGGCGCGGCTCGTCGGATCGACCTCCAGCACCTGGTCGAGCCGGCCGAGATCGAGCGTGACGACAGGGCTTTCGAGGTCGCGCGGCTCGACACCGCCCACGACCGAGGTGCCGCCGCCGAACGGGATCACCGCGACGCTGTTCGCCGCGCACCAGTCCAGCACGTCGACGACGTCCTGCTCGGTGCGCGGGCGGGCGACGGCGTCCGGCAGCGGGCCGATATCGCCGGCGAGGTTGCGGGTGACGTCGCGGTAGGCCTGGCCGCGGGCGTGGCCGAGGCGGTCGACCGGGTCCGCCGAGTAGAGGTCGCCGGGTGGCGTGATCCGTGGGCCGGGCAGGTCGAGGTCCGCTGGGTTCGGTGCCTCGTGGAACGTCAGGTCCGCGTTCGGCAGCACTGCCCGGACGCGGTCGACCAGCGCACGGCGTTCATCCGGGGTGACAGCGTCCTCGACGTTGCCCCAGCCCCACCACGACCTCGTTGTCATGGCCGGAGAACCTATGCGATACGACCGCGTTCCGGAACACCCTTGACGGTGCCGAGGAACGCCGACCAGGCCGCCGGGGACAGCGCGATGTGGGCAGCAGGAGCCTTGCTGTCACGGATACCGACCCCCGTACCCACCTCGACACAGTTGCTGCCATCCGGGCTGTAGCTGCTCTTCCGCCACACTGTGGCCTCCTCAGGCGACTATGTCGGTGATCAACCTCCTCGATTCTCCCTCATCCAACGCCACGCCATCCAGCGACTTGAGGATGTCCGAGTGCAGATCCACGGATGCCTTGTCCTCCATGAAGAGGCACGAGTTCATCGTCTCGACGTAGATGACGGGCGACGAGCTTCTTGAACTTCAGAAGGCTGAACTCGCCCATGGTTCCGGCGTGCGCGCCAATTCGCGTCGGTACGACGCGGACGGAGATGTATGGCCGCACCGACATCCGCAACATGTGGTGCAACTGCTCCCTCCACACACTCATACCGCCTACAGGCAGCCACAGCGCCTGTTCGTGCACGTAAAAGACGAACTGTCGGCGCGGTTCCAGAATCTGCTGCCGTGCGACTCGCGCGGCTACTCGATGCTCGACATCCTCGGGCTTGATCTTCGGCCAGACCTTGAGCAGCGCCCGCATGTACTCGGGGGTCTGCAGAAGGCCTGGTATCAGCGTCAGATGCCAGCTGGTGAGTTCGCTGCAAGCGTCTTCATGCTCGAAGAGCGTGCGCAGCTGAATTGGGATCACGCCCTCGTAGAGCTGCCACCAGCCCTTCTCTCTCGACACCCGGAACAGCGCCATGAGGTGCTCGAACTCCTCCTCCGGCACCCGGCACACACCCAGCAACCGAGCGAAGTCGATCTCGTCGACCCCGCCCTTCCCCGTGAGCAGGTCGGACAACTTCTGCGGGTCCCAGCCCAACAGTTTCGAAATCGCGCGATGCGACATACCCGTCGCGTCGACAACAGCGCGGACACCCGCTCCGAACTCGCGGCCGCGCACAGTGGAGGCTCTAGCTGGCATAGGAATGAAAATAGGACCGCTTCCACTCTCCAGACACCGTTTGGAACCAGGTCTAACCGAAAAGGCGGTCGTTGGAAAGCCTCCATCACCTACCGGGTGTCCGGTAGAACAGTCCCTATGCACAACGAGGTCAGCGATAGCACCGTGCACGGCCACGTGGTCCAAGCAGAGTCCATCGGCGAGTTGCACCTGCACGGCGGTGATGCTCCGTATCCGCCGTTGACCTCGTGGCAGGACCGCCCTGCCCTCACTGACGAACTGCGCGACCTGCTGTACGTGCAGCACGACGCGGCGGAGACGCTCCCCTACCGCCTCCTGGGCGTGAAACAGCCGGAACTGACTCGGGTGTACGTGCAGCAGACCGTTCGCCAGGAAAGGGACGACGCAGGCAGAGCGACCGCCCCAGCCGCCGATGTCCGTCGAGGAAGCACTCGGCCGGGGAACGCACCTGTTGATCACCGGCGAGCCCGGCGCCGGCAAGTCCACGCTGAGTCAGATGTACGTGCAGCGGCTGGCGAAGGTGTGGCTGGAGGCGAGCGGCCACCCGCCGCTGCCGGAACCGGTGTTGCCGCTGCGCGTCCCGGCCAAAGCACTGGCCGACGAGCTGCCGTGGAGCGAACTGCTCGCGAACGCCGTCCGCGACCGCCGGCTGAACGCTTCGTTGAACCGGCGGCGCTGTTCGCCCAGCGCGCGCTCGGTGCGCGCTGGCTGGTGTTCGTCGACGGACTGGACGAGATCACCGAACCCGAGCGGCGGGCCCGCGTGATCGACGCGATCGCCGCCCGGATGCGTCGTGGTGCGGAGCACCGCATCGTGATCATGACGCGGCCGCTTCCCCCCGGACGAGCTGAAGCAGCTGCACAGCCCGCACCTCGAGCACTACACGATCCAGCCGTTCAGCCCGGTCGAGCTGCGCGAGTTCGCCTGGGCCTGGTTCCACGCGCAGGATCCGATCCGGGCGCGCGCCCGGACGGACGAGTTCGTGCGGCAGGTGCACGACGGCAGGCTGCGCGAGCTGGTGCGCAACCCGTTACTCGCCACCATCGCGGCCATCACCACCACCCTCGAACCCGGCCGTCCGCTGCCGCACAACCGCGTCGACCTCTACGAGCGGTTCATGACCTACCTGATGGACGGCACGTCCAGCGGGCGGGACACGCTCGCGGCACTGCGGCAGAGCCTTCGCGACGATCTCGCACGGCTGGCACAGGCCGAATGGCTGCACGCGCACCGCCACGACCTGATCGCGCACCTCGCGGTCGGGCGCCTGGAGTCGGAAGGGTCGCTGCTCGACCTCGCCACCGACTGGGTCGACAGACCACATGAGACCGAGGATCTGCTCGCCGTGCTGACCGGCACCGGTGTGCTGGTGCACGGCGACAGCGGGCTGAGGTTCCTGCACCACTCCTTCGCGGAGTTCCTCGCCGCGCGCGCACAGGCCGCGGAGATCGGGGCGGACTTCCCCGACCTGGACGACTGGGTCGGCCAGGGAGTCCGCATGCCCGCGCGGGAGAACTCGGTGCTGTTCACCTTCGTGCTCTGGGGCCGGGCCGACGGACACGACCTGAACCTGGTGCTGCGACGCCTGCTGGAGGGCGGGCCGGACCACGCCCTGGTGGCGGGCAAGCTGCTCGCCGAGTACGCCGACGTGTCCACCCACCTGGTCGAGGAAGCCGCGGAACGGCTGGTGGAACTGTTGCTCGCCAACGGTGTCAGCAGCGACCCGTGGCTCGACTACGACAACATCACCAGGGTGCTCGGCGGACTCGGGAACAACGCGGTCGCCGGAGTGCTCGAACCACGCCTGCGCGCGCTGCGGGACGCAGCCGAACTACCGCCATCGGTGCGGATCGCCTGTGCGGTCGCGCTCGGTCATCTCGACTCGGCGGCCGAGGCGGCCCGGTGGTTGCGGGAGTTCACCGACGCGTCCGACCCGTTCACGATGTACGCGATCTCCGGTGGCCTCGCCGAACTCGTGCCGGACGGAGCGGAGATCGCCGAGTCGCTCCTGGTCGGCCGGGCCACCACGAGCCCGAGCCCGGCCGAGATCGTGACGGCGGCGGAGATCCTGGTCGGCCTGGAACGGCCCGAGCCCGCCGCGACGTTGCTCCGCCGGCTCGCGGCCGGGATGAGGGAACAGGGCGCGACCGAACCCGTGGGCACCCATCTGCACCGGTACGACGGTGATCGGGACGGCGACCCGCACAACTGGGGTGCGCTCGCGACGCTGGCGCAGGAGGCCGGGTGCACCGAGGAGGCGCTGTGGGCGGCGGAGCAGGTGTTCGCACAGCCCTACCCCACCAGCGACCAGTTCGGCCGCGCCGTCAGGGTGATGCTGGAGTGCACGGGAGAAGCCGCTGTCGCGCGGATCGAGGAGCGGGCCCGATCACTTGGCTTCGACCACGTTCTGGTCGCGGTCAAGCGTCTCGCCTTCTTCGGCAGTGATCGGGCACTGCCGCTGGCCGTGCTCGTGGCACGCGCTCCGGCGGCCGGCGCGGACAAGTTCGTGACGGCGTGCGAGCAGCTCGCCGCCTTCGTTCCCGGCCTCGTGGTCCAGCTGGTCGACGAACGCGGCGTGGTCGACCCCGACGACCTGCTCAGCCTGGCCAGGACGCTGACCCGCTACGGTGTGACCGCCGACCACCTGGTGCGGAGAGCGCTTTCCGAAGTGGCCGCGCGACCGGGGTGGTTCGGGCCTTTCCTGGCGGAGTCGGTCGAGTTCGGCGAACTCGGCCCCGCGGTGTTCGAGTCGGCCACCGCCGGTCTTCCCGTGCACTGGGCGGGGGCCGCGCCGTTGCTCTACCGCAGAGGCTTCGCGGATCAGGCGGCCGAACTGGTCGATCGGCTGCTCGCCAAGCCGGTGGACGGCGAACAGGTCATCTCCTGCCTGGACGCGCTGGCCCGCAAGGACGTCCCCGCCGTGGCACAACCCCTGCTCGCCGAGGCGATGGAGTTGGCGGCCTCCCAGCGCCCGCGGGTCGTTCGAGTCCTGACGGGCGTGCTGAACCGGATCGGCCGCCGTGAGGACGCTGTTCGCATCGCGACGGAGACGTTCGCCCGTTGTGTGCGAACGGACGATCTCAGCGAATCCGTGATCACGCTGCTGGAGCTGGCCGGTTCCCGCAGCAGCGACCTGATTGTGCGGACCGTCCTCGACCACGACCTGACCGCCGAACTGCGGATGGGCGTGGCGGAACGGTTCGTGTGGCACGGGTCGTTGAAGGGCGCGATCGCTCTCTGGCTCGATGTGGTCCGGCGCCACCGCGACGTACCGGAGATCGGCATCAGGGCGGCGAACCTGTTGGTGCGGTGCGGCTACCGGCAGCAGGCGCTGGCGACGGTGCGGGCCGCGTTGGGCGAAGACCCGCTCACCGGACCGGCACGGGCGCAGCTGCGCGCGTTGGAAGCGTGGCTCCACGCGATCGTGCCTGCGTGATCAGCCCGCTCCGAAGCACACAAACCCAACGGCCGCAGCGTAAGCAGCGTCGTCGGCGGCAGCCCGTTGCACCGCCGCCAGCGCCGCAGCCGGTGCCATCCCGGCGGCCAGCTTCTGGTGCAGCTCGATCATCACCGGCGCCGTGCCGTCGGTCGGCACCGGCACGACCGGCGCGATCAACGTCCGCGTGCCCAACGCGAGCAGCGCGGCGGTGAAGCCCATCAGCTCATCGCCGGGACGCACGGCCGACTGGCCGGTATCGCAGGCCGACAGCACCACGACGGTCGGCGGCGTGTGCAGGCGTTCGATGTCATAGACGGTCAAAGGCCCGTCGGCCAGCTCCAGAGCGCTGAACAACGGGTTGTCCACGCGGAACGAGCCGTGGGCGGCAATGTGGGCGAGAGCAGCACCGTCCATTGCGGACGCCACGGCGCTCACGGTTGCTTCCGAGTCAACGAGAACGCGGGCCGGCACGTGTGCGCTGATGGCCTTGATCTCGGCGGGCGCGGCGGCCATGCGGGGTCCGGCGGCCAGCACCGGCTCGCCGACGGCATCGGCCACCGAGGTGGCGCGCAGCCACACGGAGGCGGACGGCGCGACGGTCACCTGGCGGTCCAGCACGGCCCAGGGCAGGCCGTTCAGGGCGCCGGTCGGCACCACGACCAGTGGCCGTCCGTCGATCCGGGAAGCCAAGGGCGCCAGCAAACGCTGAGCCAGCAGCGAGGAGGCGTGCGACGCCGAAGACCGGGCCACGGCGAGATTCGGGAGCCCAGGAGGAAGCGTCACCAGGCGGTGCAGGGCGAAGCGGAGCAGGCGGATCTCGCGGACGACGCCCTCGACGGCGCCGAGCGAGTGCAGGGAGGCGCGGCCGTCGGCCAGCACCACCGCCATCAGCACACCGTCGTACTCGACGAACTCGATCAACGCGGCGGAGCCCAGCGCCGTAGCGAGGCTGCTGACCGACGGCGGCTTGAACACCGACACCCCGCCGGAGATCTGGCGGGTGAGGTCACGGACGCGTTGCTCGGCGCGGACCAGCTTGGCGCGCAGGGCGCCCGCGGGTTTGCCGGCCAGGATCGCGGACTCCACGTCCGAGGTGACGGCGCGCAACGTGGCGAGGGCGTCTTCCAGGCGCGGGTCGTCGGGCGGCGACACGGACTTCATCCGCAGCGCGCCGGCCCGCCAGCTCTCGGTCCACGACAGCACTCGGGCGGCGTTGCCGGACGCCACCGCCAGGCCCAGGCCTTCCAGCGCGAGGGCCTGGCCCTGCGCGCCGGTCAACGCCCTCAGTTCGGCCGCGCCCAGCGACACCCGGTACTCGTCCAGCAGGCCGATACCGCGGCGCAGCGCGGAGGAGGTGCCGCGGATGTCGCCGGAAAGCTTGCGGCGCAACGCTTCCGCGTACCAGCCCCGCACCCGCAGACCGGCCGGGCCACGCAGGCGTGCGGCGGCGGCGATCGACAGCTCGGAGATGGCTCGGGCGCGGTGGCCGAGGTCGGCGGCGACCAGCCCGGCGTCGATGCGGGCCTCCAGGGCGGGCAGCCGCCAGTCCATCGCGTCGAGCTCGGCGGCCACGCGGGACAACGCCACCCGCAGCGGCCGGGTGCGGTCGCCGCGCAGGACGGCGGCGTGCAGCTCCAGATAGCGGGCGCCGGCCGCCCAGAGCAGGCGTTGCTCGCGGCGGAACCGGCGGCGGGCCTCGGCCGCGAAGGTGTTCGCGGCGTCGAGATCGTTGTCCAGCAGGGCGATGCGGGCGCGGAAGTACAGCGCCTCGGAGACGCCGAACGGGTTCTTCAGGGCCTTCAGCTCGGTGATCGCGCGGTCGGCCGCCGCGCGGGCCTCGTCCACCAGCGGCACGGAGACCAGCAGTTCCAGCCGGTTCACGAGCAGGGCCGGGCGCGGCACGTCGAGCCGGCGGTAGACCTCGTCGGCCTTGTCGAACATGGTCAGCGCGGCGGGCACGTCACCGTTGCGGGTGGCCATGATGCCCGCGTTCCAGTGCACGTCGGCGACACCGAGGTCCTGGCCGAGCGATGACAACAGCTCGGCGGCGAGATCGAAGTCGGCGGAGGCGTCACGCATGTCGCCGACATAGGCGCGCACGAGACCGCGGTTGTTCAGAGCACGCGCCTCGGTCAGTTGGTCGCCCACGCGCCGTGCGCCGGAGATAGCGGCGGTGTAGTCGCGCTGGGCTTCGCCGTAGTGACACAGGTAGTGGAAGACGATGCCGCGTTGCTTCAGAGCCATGACCGCGTCCGCGCCGTTGAGCTCCGGCATGGCGAGGTCCAGCGCACGGAGCGCGGCACGGTGCTTGCCCGTGTAGGCGAGCACCCACGCGAGGCTCATTCGTGCCAAAGCGGACAAACGCGGCAACGACGCATCGGTGGCGATGCGGATCGAACGACGCAGATGGCGGATCGAGCCACTGAGGTCGTGCAGTTCGCGCAGCGCAAGGCCGATGGCGCGTTCCGCGGTCGCCCATTCCGAGCGATCTTCCGTCGCACGAAGGACCGCGCGCGCCATCTCGATGGCCGCGCGCGGGTCGCGCTGCCTGGCCTCCAGCGCGTCCTCCGCACAAAATTCGGTCACGGCGTCACTTTATCCGGTGTGGTAGTTTGATCAAGCTCGGTCGGGGTGCCCGTCAACGCTGCTTTGTGAGGCCGTGGTGTCGAAATCGCCAGAACGTTCTGAGCTTTACGAAAGAGCTTTTCAGCAGCTCATCGCAGATGACAAGAACATCAGCTTCCACGCCGAACGCGGGCGGGAATTCCTTTATCGCCCAGGTCAGCTGCTGGTCGGCACCGCCGACCGCGACCGGGTGATCGAGAAACTTCGGCAGAACAATATCGACGCCCGACCCGGTGAAGGATTCGCCGGAATGGTCCGGCTGATCCTGCCGAACAACGCCGAGGACATTCCGCGCATCGTCCGGTTGTTGAGAGATCAACGGAATTGGCCGAACGAGCGGGTACCGCTCGTGCAGCCGCATCACTTGATCGTCGGTCATGGCGGCAACGTGATGGGCAGTCCCGGCGACCGGCCGCGGCCCACCGACCCGATCTCCGCGCCCAAGGCCGACGAGCGCCACTCCGCGATCCGGGTCGGGATCATCGACACCGGCATCTCCGAGAACGCGGTGGACGAGCACTCCGACTGGTTCAAGAACCGGTACACCGCCGAGTCCGACGACGTCGACAAGGCCTACAGCTCGGGCGACCTCTTCGCGTTGCAGGGCGGGCACGGCACGTTCGTCGCGGGCGTCATCCAGAGCGCCGCGCCGGGTGTCCAGTTCGACCCGGAGGTCGCCCTCGACCCCAACGGGCTCGGCGACGAGGAGACGCTCTGCCGCAAGATCGCGGAGCTGGGCAAGAGGAAGATCAACATCCTGAACCTGTCGCTCGGCTGCTACACCGAGGACGACGTGGCGTCCGAGCCGCTGAGGGTCACGCTGCAGAACCTGCCCGGTGACGTCGTCGTGGTCGCCTCCGCCGGCAACCGCGGTGACCAGCGGCCGAGCTGGCCCGCCGCGTTCTGCGGCGTGACGGCCGTCGCGGCGCTCGCGCAGAACAAGGACGGCTCGCTGATCCCCGCGTGCTACTCGAGCTTCGGCCACTGGGTGAACGCGTGCGCGGTCGGCAACCGGCCGTCGACGTACCTCAAGGGCGACTGGAAGCTGCCGGGAGAGCCGGACGTGACGCCGTTCGAGCTGTGGGCGTACTGGGCCGGAACGTCGTTCTCGGCGCCGTGGATGAGCGGCCGGATCGCCGCCGTGATGGCTGCCGATGGCGTCACCGCAGCTCAGGCCCGCGACAAGCTGCTCGCTGACGTCGAGTTCCATCCCGGCTACGGTGTTTTTGTCAAATAGTTGTATCTGGGGAGCAACCTCGGCCTCCGCCAGTTGTGACCGCAAGGAGTCGACGTGAGTTCAGCATCCCCGATCGCCGCGCTCGTGCGCGCGGCGGCCGAGGGCGATCAGTCGGCGTGGAACGAGATCGTGGACCGTTACACGCCGCTGGTGGTGTCGGTGATCTACAAGCACCGGCTGCGACCCGCGGATGCGGCCGACGTGAACCAGACGCTGTGGCTTCGGCTCGTGGAGCAGATCGGCCGGCTCCGCGAGCCGGAGGCGCTGCCCGGCTGGATCATGACGACCACCCGCAACGAATGTCTGCGCGTGCTGCGCGTGCAGCAGCGGACGCACCTCTACGACCCGTTGTCCGAGTCCGACGCCTTGGAGTCGGCGGAGTCGGATGTGGACGTGGAGTCGGACCTGCTGGCCGTGGAACGGCGCCAGGCGTTGCGCGACGGGTTCGCCGATCTCACCGACCAGTGCAAGCGGTTGCTGACGAAGCTGATGACCGACCCGCCGCCGAGCTACCAGGTCGTGAGCGAGGAGCTCGCGATGCCGGTCGGCAGCATCGGCCCGACGCGGATTCGCTGCCTGGAGAAACTGCGGAAAACCCCTGCGATCTCAGCGTTTGTGGGATCACCGGCTGCGAGAGGAGGTGTGCTGGGTGCGGCACGACTGGGACAGTGACGAGGTACTTCTCGACGCCCTGCGCGACGCGTTGAGCACACCTTCGGAAGAGGTTCCGCCGGAGTTCGTCGAGGCCGCCAAGGCCGCGTTCACCTGGCGGACGATCGACGAGGAACTGCTGCTGATCACGTCGTACGACTCGGTGCTGGACGACACGCTGTTCGCCCGTGCGCGGGCGACGTCGACGGCGCGGCAGCTGGTGTTCGACGCGGACGGCGTGTCGTTGCAGGTCGAGGTGTCGGCGGCGGGGATCGCCGGCCAGCTGATGCCACCGTCCGGTTCGGTGACGCTGGTGACGCCCGCGGGTGACTCCGAGACCGCGGTCGTGGACGAACTGGGCATGTTCGTCATGGGTGCGGCGCCACGCGGACCGGTGAAATTCCGTTTCGCAAGCGGTTGCACCGATTGGTTTATCCTCTGACTCACCATTCGAGTGATGATCGAATTCGCTCGTTCGGCCTACATCTTCGGCCAGTAGGGTTGTCGACACTCAGAATTCGCCGCTCGAGAGGTGTGTGCTGCTGTGGTCGATCGAGTCAGCTGGGTCCCGGAAGGTGTCAACGTCGACGTGCCGAGCTCGGCACGGATCTACGACTACCTGCTCGGCGGCGGGCACAACTTCGAAGCCGACCGCGAGACGGCCGAAGCACTGATCCGGGTCCTGCCCGTGCGGGACATGGCCCGGCGCAACCGCGCATACCTGCGTCGCGTTGTGCTGGAACTGGCCGGTCTCGGCGTCCGGCAGTTCCTCGACCTCGGCTCGGGCATTCCGACGGTCGGCAACGTGCACGAGGTCGCGCACGAGGTCGACCCGGAGGCGAAAATCGTCTACGTCGACTTCGAGCCGGTCGCGATCACGCACGCCGAGCTCATGCTGGCCGACGAGCCGAACGTCACCGCGCTGCTGGCGGACCTGTGCGAGCCGGAGAAGGTGCTGCAGCAGGCGTCCTCGCTGCTCGACTTCTCCCAGCCGATCGGGCTGCTGGTCGTCGGCGTCCTGCAGTTCATCCCGGACGCGAACGAGCCGTGGGACGTGCTGGCCCGGTACGTCGACGCGCTGCCCGCCGGTTCGTACCTGGCGCTGTCGCACTTCACCGCGGACAGCATGCCGGCGGCGATGGCGGCCGGTAAGGAGATCTTCGCGAAGACGGCCGAGCCGATCACGCCGCGCACCAAGGCTGCGGTGACGGACATGCTGAAGGGCCTGGAGATCGTGGAGCCCGGCATCGTGTTCACGCCCGAGTGGCGGCCGGAGACGCCCGAGGACGTCGGCTCCGACCCGTCGAAGGCCAACATCTACGCCGCGGTGGGCCGCAAACCCTGATGGCCACCGCGCCCCTCGCACAGCGCTGGGCGGCGGTTCTGATCGAGAGCGCGTATTCGCCGATGTCGCGGCGGAAGCTGACGCAGCACCTCGAGGAACACGCCTCCCGGCTTCGTGCTGGCCAGGACGTGGCGGCGGTCGGCGCCTGGCTCGTGCGCAAGCGGTTCACCGGGCCGGACTCGTTGCGGCGCACGCTGGAGGTGCTGGCGCCGGCGTTTCCTCCCGAGGTGCTCGGCGAACTGGCGGCGGGCTACGTGCGGGCGACGCGCGACCAGTTGTTCGCCGAGCAGGAGAAGGTCAAGAACGCGCTGCTGAAGGCGGCCGAGGACGCGCAGCGCGACCTGCACGACAGCGAGACCCGCTTCGCCCAGGTCTTCGCGTCGACGGCGGTGGGCATCGCGATCTTCGACCTGACCGGCGCGGTGGTGGAGGCGAACGAGGCACTGGCCAAGATCCTCGGGCACGAGGAGATGCCCAAGGAGCTGTTCGTCGAGGCGGACGCGCTGGCGTTCGCCGGAGCGTGTGCGCGGATGATCGAGTCCTCAGTGGACAGTGACCGCCGTGAGTGGGAGCTGACCCGCGAGAACGGCGACACGGTGTGGGCGAACGTCGTGCTGTCGGTGCTGCGCGGGTCGGACGGGCTGCCGAAGTTCCACGTCGCGCTGATCGAGGACGTGACCGAACAGCGGATGCTGCAGGAGTGGTTGCGGCACCAGTCGTTGACGGACCTGCTGACCGGGCTGCCGAACCGGGCGGCGTTCATGGACAAGCTGGAGTCGGCGCTGGCGTCCGGCCGGCCGCACGTGCTGGGCTACCTCGACGTCGACAGCCTGACGATCGTGAACGACGGCCTCGGCTACCTGGCCGGCGACGCGGTGCTGGTGGAGGTGGCGCGGCGGCTGCGGGTGGTGCTGCCGGACGCGGTCGTGGCACGGGTCGGCGGCGACGAGTTCGTGGTGCTGATCCAGGGTTCGCCCGATGTCGCCGCGCTGGCGGCAACGATCGACGAGGAGCTGTCCGAGCCCGTCTACCTGGAGGGCGCGGGAGTCGCGGTGTCGACGTCGATCGGCTTCGTGCACGCCGCCGGACCCGCGGCGCCCCCGGCGGTCGTGCTGCGGCGGGCGCATTCGACGTTGCGGCGGGCCGAGACCGGCGGCAAGAGACAGTGGGCGATCTACGACCACGAGGCGGACGTCGCCGATCGTGCCCGCTTCGCGCGAATCGCGGCCATGCCCGGTGCCTTCGAGAACGGCGAGATCTCCGTGGAGTACGCGCCGGTGTCGTGGGTTTCGGGCACGCCGGCCTTCGTCGAGGCATCGCTGCGGTGGGGCGTCTCCCGGCACGATGACGTCGTGGCGTATGCCGATGCGCTCGGCCTGGCTTCCCGTCTTGGGCAGTTCGTGTTGCGCGACGCGTGTTCGCGCGGGGAACCGGTGCTGGTCCGGTTGTCCCGGGACCAGTCGCGTGATCCGGATCTGGCTGCGCACGTGCGCGCTACGTTGCGGGCGTGCGCGTTTTCGGCTTCGTCGCTGTTCCTGGCGTTGGACGTGCGGTCGATGCCGGACGGCGAGGAGAACCTCGAAGTGCTGCACGACATGGGCGTGCACGTGCTGCTGCACGAGTTCGGCGGCGGGTTCACCGGGCTGTCCACTGTGGACCGGAGTCCGGTGTGGGGTGTGCGGCTGGCCGCACCGCCCGCCGAACGACTGGCGCGGCAGGGGTTGTCCCTGTTGGTGCCGTTGCTGCGGTCGGCAGGCGTGCACGTGATCGGCGGTCCCGGCGATCCGGACGAGCTGCGCGCGCTGGGCGTGGACCTGATGGTGTCGTGAGTGGTTGTGGCCGTCAGGGCGACCACAACCACCCGCGAGCCAGCTGAGCTAGGCAGCGTCCTCGAACGTTGACGGCTGCACGGTGACGCCCTGGCGGAAGTTCGCCTCGACCTCGGCCTTCTCCTTGGCGCTCGGGTTGGGGTTCTTGCACGACGTGCCGGCGCTGGCGCCGGACATCAGGTCGGTGCACAGCCCCGTCCTGCGGTCGGGAAGACCCAGCAGGTGACCGAACTCGTGGGACGAGATGCGGACGGTGTCATGCCCGTCGTTGACGGCCTGACGGCCCATGACCCAGCGGCCACGGCCGAGGCTGGACACGTAGGCGCGGGGCCACTGGTTGTCCACCGTCACCGTGACGTTCGCGGTGCCGGTCACCTTCTTCAGCTGCACGCCCACCACGCTGCTGTTCCACACCTGGGCGCCCTTGTCGACGGCGGCCTGGAACTCTCCGGTCGCGCTCGAGTTGTAGGTGACGATGCGGGGCGCGGCCTCAGCGGTGCCGAGGAAGCCGGCGGCCAGGGCGACGGCCCCGACGGCCGAAACAATTGATTTGCGCAGAAACACAGGAATCTCCTCGCAATGCAGGGAATTGCACCTCGACTGTATCGCTGCAGCGTTGGCGCACAAGAAGCGTCAAGTGTCAATCAGCGCCGGAACGGTCCAGAGACTTCGTAGGTGATCCCTCCGCTGCTGCTCCCGGTCGTGCCGCGCTGCGAGGAGAAATACAACCTACTTCCGTCGGGCGAGAACGCGGGACCGGTGATCTCGCTGCTGCTCTGGCCGGGAATCCGCAGGAAGGGGGCCACGACTCCGGCCGGCGTGATGATGCAGATCTCCATGTTCCCGCCGTCCTCGGCCACGAACAGGTCGCCGCCAGACGAGCGAGTCACGTTGTCGACACCGGTGAGCGGAGCCGTTCCGCCGGTCACCAGCGAGTCGTCATAAGTCAGGCTGATGGTGCTTTGTGATGCGTTGTAGGCCCACACGCGGCCATCGCCCTTGGTGGTGAACCAGCACGTGTCGTCGGCGTAGTAACAACCTTCGCCGCCGTTGAACCGCTTGGCACCGCTGACCTGGTTGCGCGTCGCGGTCGGACTGCCATCGGGGTCCGGAACCCTGGCCCAGCCAACGGATCCACTGGTTCCGCTGCCCCCGGTCATGACCTCCAGCGTGCCCGCGCTGAGGTCACCCCACGTGGTGGGCTTGAACCGGTAGAGGCAACCGTCCGGGACGTCCTCGGTCAGGTAGACGACCTTCCGGACCGGGTCGGCGGCGCAGGCCTCGTGTTTGAACCGGCCCATCGCGGGATGACGCTTCGCCGCTTTGACGCCCCACGGGTCGGTTTCGAAGACATAGCCTCGATCGACCTCCTCACAGCTGAGCCAGGTGTTCCACGGCGTCGCCCCGCCGGCGCAGTTCACGTTGGTGTTGCTCAGGGTCCGGTAGGCGCCGGTGATGGTGCCCTGTGCGTTGAACTTGACCGCGCCCACGCCACCGGTCGACGACACTTCGCTGTTGGAGACATAGATCCAGCCGGTGCCGTCCTGGAAACAGGCGCCGCCGTCCGGTGCGGGGTGCCAGGTGTAGCCGGTGCCGGCGACCTTCTGGCCGGTGCGGGCGATCACCCGGCCGGTGAAGTTCGCTGGCAGCATGAGTCCGCTGGAGTTGACCGGCTGCAGGGGTCCGTACGGGCTCGGGCCGGGCTGGGCACCGGCGGCGAAGGCGACACCCCAGTTGGCGCCACCGAACGCCGCTGCGGCCGATCCGACAACTGCGACACGTAGAAAGTTTCGACGCTCCATGAATGGGAGCGTGCCGCAGTTCCGGGACGTGCGGGATGAAGGTCAAGCGAATGACCGTTGACGGTCACCCTGAAACCCATCCTGCTGGAACGTCTGCAAGTACCACCAAGCCCACGTCAACAAGCCTCTGACTACACCCAACCTGTTCGGCGGTCACCGAACGGGTTGGTTGCACTTAAAGGCGATTCGATCAGGAGCTGGTGGTACTTGCAGACGCCATCAGGCGAACGAAGGCTGGCGCAGCGCGTGCTCCACCAGCGCGATGAGGATCTGCTTCGTGGACTGCCGGTTGCGGGCGTCGCACGGAATTATCGGCACCGACGAAGGGATCGTGAGCGCGTCCCGCACCTCCTCGGCCCGGTGGTGCATCAACCCGTCGAAGCAGTTCACCGCGATCACGTACGGCAGATCGCGGTCCTCGAAGAAGTCGATGGGCGCGAAGGCCTCGTCGATGCGGCGGGTGTCGACCATGACGACCGCGCCGATCGCGCCGCGCACCAGGTCGTCCCACATGAACCAGAACCGGTGCTGGCCGGGCGTGCCGAACAGGTACAGGATCAGGTCCTTGTCGAGCGTCACGCGGCCGAAGTCCATGGCCACCGTGGTGGTCACCTTGTCCGGGACCGCCGACAGGTCGTCCACGCCGACCGAGGCCTGGGTCATCACGGCCTCGGTGGTCAGCGGGGTGATCTCGGAGACTGATCCGACGAACGTCGTTTTACCGACGCCGAACCCGCCCGCGACGACGATCTTCGCCGACATCGCGGTCAGATCGGTCCCAGGTGTCCCCGGTCGACCCGGAGCACCGTTGCTCATGGGGAGCTTCTCTCTACTCAAAACACTCAGGCTCGCATGGAAACGTGCAGCTGGGCGCGGATCTCCGGGGTCAGCTGGAGACCGACCCGCTCCACCAGGCGGGTCATCGCGTACCCGATGAGCCCGATGTCGCAGTTGGGCGCGGCGAGCACGGCGAGGCAGGACCCGTCGCTGATGGACATCAGGAAGAGATAGCCGCGTTCCATCTCGACGACAGTCTGCTTCACCTCACCCGCCTCGAAGCAACGCGCCGCGCCGAGGTTGAGCGAAACGAGGCCGGAGGAAACGGCGGCCAGCTGTTCGGCCCGGTCGTGCGGCAGGCGGTCCGACGAAGCGAGCAGCAGGCCGTCGGCCGAGACGACGATCGCGTGCGCGACACCGGCCACCCTGCTGACGAAGTCCTCGACCAGCCAGCTGAAGTTGTCCAGTTCCTCAGTCGCGGTGGTCACTGGTGTTCCCTTTCTGCGATCACGGGGATGCCGCCGACCGACGAGTCGAAGAGCGACTCCCGGCCCATCTGGACACCCTTCTGGTACGTGGCGAACCGCTGGCGGAGCCGTTCGGCGGAACGGCCGCTCACTCCCGCGGTGGCCAGCTGGGGAACCGGTGACGACGCCTTGGGACTCGAACCGGGTACCAGGCGCGCCTTGGGAACGCGCTTGGGCAGGCCGTTCTCCGTGGTCTGCGCGGGCTCGCCGGTGTCGAGCGCTCCCGCCGCACGCCAGCCTTCGTCGGCGGCCGATCCCCAGTCGGACTCGGCGAAGTCGGCGACAGCACGGGGTACCGCCGTTGGTACCTCGGTCTTCGCGACCGGTTCCGGCGAACGCTGCCGCTTCGGCAGGCCGTTCACCGTGGAGGGTTCTTCGGGGGCCTGGGGCTCGGGCTCCGCTGCCGGAACGTCCACAACGGACTTCGGCGCCGGCTTCTCCGCGACCGGGGTCCGGAACCACCGCGACAGCGCGTCGGCGGAGATGTCCTCGTCGTCCTGGACGGCCGGGAAGATCTCGGTCGCCGGGTCCGTCTCGGCCGGGCGCTCCATCGGCGGTTCGTAGGAGTAAGCGTCCTCAGTGGACACTTCCAGCGCTGCGACCCGCGCGGTGAACAGACCGTCCGCGGACGTCTGCTCGATGCGGTGGCGGCCGGAGTGGTCGTCCGAACCGTTGTCCTGCGCCGGCACCACGACCGCCGGGTACTCCGGCGTCCACTTCGGCACGCCCGCGAGGCCTTCCGCGGTCGTCTCGACGGGGCCGGAGGTTGCGGGGACGGCGGGCAGCGGCAGCGCGGGCGGCGGGCCCTTGTGCAGCAACGCCATCGGCAGCACGACCTGGGCGGTGACGCCGCCCTCGATGTCGTCGTTGTTCGCGAGCGTCACGCGGATCTCGTGCCGCTTCGAGAGCTGGCCGACCACGTACAGGCCCATCTCGCGGGCGACCGAGACGTCGACCTCCGGCGGCTCGGCGAGCTTCGCGTTGGACTCGACGATGTCGTCCTCCTGCATGCCGACCCCGCGGTCGTGGATGCGGATCGCGATCTCGCCCCTGCGGGTTTCGATCGTGCGCACCGTGACCTTGGTGGTGGGCTTGGAGAACGCGGTCGCGTTGTCGAGCAGTTCGGCGATGAGGTGCGCGAGGTCGTTGACCACGCGGCCCTGCACCATCATGTCCGGCGTCGGCGCGATCTGGACGCGCGCGTACTTCTCCACCTCGGACACCGCGGCGCCGAGCACCTCGGCGATCGCGACCGGGCGGGTGACGCGGCGGTTGACCGTCGTGCCGGAGAGCACCAGCAGGTTCTCGCTGTTGCGGCGCATCTGCGTGGCGAGGTGGTCGAGCTCGAACAGCGACGCCAGGTGGTCGGGGTCCTGCTCGTCCTGCTCGAGCCGGTCGATCACGCCGATCTGGCGTTCCACCAACGCCTGCGAGCGCCGCGACAGGTTGATGAACATGTCGTTGACGTTCGCGCGCAGGGCCACCTGCTCGACGGCGAGGCGCACGGCCTCGCGCTGCACCAGGTCGAACGCCCGCGCGACCTGACCGACTTCCTCGGTCGTGTGGAGTGGCACCGGGACGATCGCCTCTTCCGCGGCGCGTTCGGGGTCGCGGTGCGAGCGAATGCGGCGAATGGCGTCGGGCAGCTGGTTTCGGGCGACGTCGAGCGCGCTGCGGCGGAGGATGCGCAGCGGCCGGAGCATCGACTGCGCGACCATCGCCATGAGACCGAACGCGATCAGCAGCGAGACGGCGACCAGTGCGGCGTCACGCCACGCGGCCGCGCGGGCCTCGCCGGCCAGCCGGGTGGTCGTGGCGTCGGCCTGACCCTCCACGTTGGTCGCGACCTCGCGGACGAGGTTCGCGGTGCCCTCGCCGTCCTTGAGCACCTCGGCGTCCGTGATGGACACCGGCTTGTTCACCGAGTCCTGCGCCAGCGCCAGCTTGACCAGCCGGTTGCGGCCGTCCACCGAGGCCCCGGACACGACGTCCTGGAACAGCTGGCGGTTCTCCGGCCTCACCACGTCGTTGAACTCGTTGAACGCGGCGTCCAGGCGGGACTGCGCGGACCGCAGCTCGTCCGCGGCACCGGGCGCGAAGTTCTTGCGCAGCGCGGTCGCCGTCAGAATCGCGTTCTGCTGGCCGAGCTGTTCCTGCGCCTGGTACAGCGCCTGCGCGGCGGCGACCAGTGGAACGATCTCCGGCTCGCTCAGGCTGGAGATCGCGGCGCGGTGCACCTGCCCGAGCGAGGCGATGATCTGGTTGTACGCACCGATCACGGCCATGTCCGGGTACTTCGTGCTGAGCAACGTGACCCGGAGGCTCGCCAGCCCGTCCAGCGACTGCACGGACTTGCCGAACGACTCCTGCAACGTCGCGCTCAGCGCCGCGGTCGACGCGCCGGAATCCCGGTACTCGACCAGCGCCTTGTCGGTGACTGCGGCGCGCGCGGCCTGCTCGGGGCACGCGTTCTGCCGCCCGGCCGCCACACACTGCACCGCCCAGTCACGCTCGATCTGCAGCGCGTTCTCGACCTTGGCCGCCTGGTGGCTCACCTCGAGCTCGCGCTGGACCGTGCCGAAGAGCTCGACATCGTCGAGCTGGGCGTTCAGGCGCAGACCCGCGAGCGTCGCGGTACTGAGCGCCGGAACTAGCAATACCACCGCGAGCTTGCTCCGCAACCGCCAGTTGCGTAGGCGGAACCGGTCGATGCCTCGCTGGTCCTCACGACCGCGCACCGTCAACACTCCCCGCCCCGTGAATAGCTGCAAACTTGGTGGATCTTGGTGTAAAACGCACCGTTGTCATACCGCCGTTCGGACGACAAAAACAGTGGTTCGAGAATCAACAACTGCGGGCCTCGCGGCTAAACGGCCCCCAACCGATAATTCATCCGGCCGTAACGACTCGCGCGGGCGGCCATGATCACGGCACGATCACAGCCACCCGCGCGGTTCGTCAACTGCCGGACGGCTGGATCATCATCGGCTTGACGTCCATCGCCTTGTCGAGCAGCCCGTAGCGCTGCATCAGCTCGGTCACGCGTTGCAGCCGCGTGGCGTCGAGCGTGGTCGGGAACGCTCCGAAGTGCACGAGAGCTGCGGTTTCCTTGTCGACCTGGGCGTACTCGACGAGCAGCGGCTCGACCGTGGGGCGGTCGCTGGCGTCGGCCTGCCCCTTCGCGATCGCGCGCTGGAACGCGGCCACCGTCTTGGGGTTCTCCTTCGCGAACTGACCGCTGGTCGCGTAGCCCGCGATCGGGATGTTGTCCGTCGGCCCGGCGGCCGCGTCCAGCACCTTGACCTGGCCGGCGGCCCGCTGCGCGCGGGTGATGAACGGCTCGACCATGAAGGCCGCGTCAACGGTCTTGTTCTGCACCGCCGCCTGCATGTCCGGGAACGGCATCTCCTTGAACGTGACCGACTTGGGGTCGACGTTGGCCGCCTCGAGGGTGGCCTTCGCGGTCAGTTCGGCGATGTTCTTGAACGTGTTGATCGCGATGGTCTTGCCCGCGAGGTCCTGGGGGCTCTTGATCGCCGAGTCACCGGCGGCCAGGATCAGGAACATGTCGGGTTTGGCCTGGTAGCCATCGGCGATGAGCTTGATGCCGTCGACCTGCTTGGCGGCGTCCTTCGACTGGGCGGCGAAGAACGAGACCCAGTTGCCGAACGTGAAGTCCAGCTCCTTGTTGATCAGGCCGGGGATCGCCTGAGCACCGCCCTGGATCTTCTTGAGCTCGACCTCGAGACCCTCGGCCTTGAAGTAGCCCTTCTTGATCGCCACGTGGACGGACGCCACGTCGAGGATCGGAAGCACCCCCAGGGTGATCTTGGGCTTCTCGACCTGGCCGTTGGCGTCGGCCGCGGGCGTCGGCGTCTCTTTGCCGCCGAGCAGTCCACAACTCGCCAAGGTGGCGAGCAGCGTCGCGAGGGCGACGCCACGGACGGCCATACGGCGGACTCTTGGAGTCATCGGGAGCACTCTCCTGTCGGAGCGGTGTCGTCGTTGCGGGGAAAAGTCGCGACGGTCAACCACTCAGAGTAATGATGCTGCTCCAAAAGACCCTAGTTGACCGACACGAGCAGGTTCCAGTCCACTACCTGCGGTGAGCATCTAAGCACAGCAGGTCTAGCGCTAGGAGATCCCCAGTTGAAGCGCGCTGTAGCCGTTGTCGGCGCCGGGCCGGCCGGTCTGACCTTGGCAAATCTGATCCAGCAGTCAGGTATCGACTGCGTGGTCCTCGAAAAAGGTAGTCGCACCCATGTGGAAACCCGGCCACGCGCGGGAGTCCTGGAGCACCGCTCCGTAACCATGCTGGAGTCGCTCGGACTCGCCGATCGTTTGCTGATGGAAGCAGACCGTCACGGAACGTGTGAATTCCGCGTGAACGGCCGGGCGTTCCAGGTGGCGTACAGCGATCTCTATGAGGGCCGCGAGCACTACGTGTACCCCCAGCAGGAAGTGGTCAAAGACCTCATCGGGGCATTTTTGGCCGCCGGGGGTGACATCCGGTTCTCGGTCGACGACGTTGAGTTGCACGGTTTGCTGTCCACTACCCCGTCCGTGGCGTGGACCAGCGCAGACGGGGTACATGAAGAAGTTTCATGTGACTTCGTGGCGGGGTGTGACGGATTCCACGGCGTGAGCCGCCCGTCGATTCCCGAAGGGGTGCTGAAAGAATTCTCGCATCACCACGGAATTGAGTGGCTGACCATTCTTGCGGAAGCCCCTCCGTCGACTAAAGCTGTCATTTACGCGCTGCACGACGACGGCTTCGCCGGCCACATGTTGCGATCACCTTCCATTTCCCGGTTCTATCTTCAGGTACCGGTCGGGACTAATGCCGATGATTGGTCTGACGAGCAGGTCTGGGAGGCCTTGCACAAGCGGTTCGCACTGCACGATTCCACGTGGTCGCTGACCGAGGGCAAGATCATCGAGAAGCGCGTGCTGGACATGCGCAGCCACGTCGTCGAGCCCATGTCGTACGGCCGGCTGTACCTGCTGGGTGACGCAGCCCACATCATCACGCCGATGGGCGCCAAGGGCATGAACCTCGCCCTGAACGACGCCGCGACCTTCGGACGTGCACTGACGGACTTCTACGCGACCGGTTCCGAGACCGGTCTGAAGACCTACTCCGACGACTGCCTGCGGCGGGTCTGGCGGGCCCAGGAATTTTCCCAGTGGATGGTGAACATGATCCACACCGACGTCAGCTCGCCGTTCTTCGGACGGTTGGCGCAGGCGCGACTGGAACACCTGGCCGAGTCGCCTGCCTACCGCGCGTCGTTCGCGGAGAACTACGTAGGCCCCTAACGGGCCGCGCGAGCCCCTAGGGAGTTCGGTGCGCCACGGGCTAGGGCTTGCACCCGATGCCCTGGGGATGTCGATCTTAATAGGTTGGAGCGACACCCCGCGACAGCAACTAGGAGCTCGACTTCCATGATCCAGCAGGACACCGCGCAGAACACCGCACAGGCCACCCCGCCGGCCCCGCAGCCGGTCGCGCCTGAGGCCACCCCGGCGGCCGTGCCGCAGGAGGCCGCGCCGGCCACGCTGCACGACTTCGCCCTGAACCTGCTGAACGACCCGGCCGCCCTCGACGCCTTCCAGGTCGACCCCCAGGGTGTCCTGAACTCCTGCGGGCTCGGCGACCTCACCGCGGGCGACGTCGAGGAGATCCTGCCGCTGGTGCTCGACGCCGCCTCCGTCGCGAACGTCGACGCGATCTCCGGCCTGACCGACATCGGCGTTCCCGCGTCCGTCAGCGGGCTCGTGGACGACTTCTCCGGCCTCGGCGACGTGTCGAGCACCCTCGACGGCATCGTGCCGAACGCCACCGACGCCGTCTCCGGCGTCACGGGCATCGCCCAGGGCAGCGACCTCCTCGCCGGCGCGACCGACGTGGCCGGTCTCGCGAACGTGGCCGACCTCGGCAACGTGACCGACCTGGCCGCCTCGGCAACGTGACCAACGTGGCCGGCCTTGGCAACGTGGCCAACGTGGCTGACCTCGGCAACGTCACCGACCTCGCTGGCCTCGGCAACGTGGCTGACCTCGGCAACGTGACCGACGTGGCCGACCTTGGCGACGTGACCGACGTGGACCGACGCTGCGGCAACGTCACCAACGTGAACAACGTGGTCCAGAACGTCGGCCAGGTCGGCGACGTGCAGAACACGGTCGGCAACGTGCTCGGCGACGTCAACATCGGCAACGTCGGCCTGCTGGACGACGGTCTCGGCAACCTCAACGACCTGGGTCTCCTGCACCACTGATCCCAGTCTGCGCATCAGCCCCGGACCGCCGCATCGGTCCGGGGCTGAGCTGTCTGATCTGCCTGATCTGTCTGGCAAAAATCGCCCTGCCGGGTGAGAGCCCCGCATCCCTAACGGGTGGCGCGAGCCCCCTATGGATCTCATTTCGTCACGATCTGGGGCCAACTCCCGATGCCGGGGGACGTCGTTCGTCCATACGGTTCAACCCGACATCCCCCGATCCACCTACAGGAGCTTGAGTTCCATGGGCACCCAGCAGACCACGCTGCACGACTTCACCCTCACCCTGCTCAGCGACCTCGATGCTCGCCTGGCGTTCCAGGCCGACCCCGAGGGCTGCCTGGAGGCCGCCGGTCTGGGCGACATCTCCGTGACGGACGTCCACGACATCCTGCCGCTGGTGCTCGACGCCGCTTCCGTCGTGCAGGTCGACGCGGTCGACCAGGCCCTGGTCGTGGCCGGCAGGCCGGCGACCTGACCGCCGCCGACAGCCTGAAGCTGATCGCGGGCAACGTGGAGAGCGTGACGGGTGTTGCCGCCGGGGTCGCCGGCGTCGCCGCCCCCTCCGCCATCACCGCGCTGGTCACCGGCTTCGGCAACGTGGGCGACGTGTCGAGCTCCCTCGACGCCACCGTTCTGAACGCCGGCGAGGTCGTCTCGAACGTCTCCGGCGTGGCCGACGTCGCGGACGTCAAGGACGTGTCCGACGTGCTGGTGAAGGACATCGACACCGACGTCGTCGTGAAGGACACGGTGGACGCTGACGTGCTCGTGAAGGACGCGCTCAACGACGTGGACGTCGACGTGAAGGACGTCGCCGACGTGTCCGGCAACGTGGTCCAGGACGTCGCTCAGATCGGCGACGTCCACAACGAGCTCGGCCAGGTAATCGGTGATGTCAACGTCGGCGACATCGACGTGCTCGGCGGTGGTGTCGGCAACGGGAACGACATCGACATCCACCTCTGACCCGATCTCATCTCACGGGGGAACGGAAGGCGGGTGCTCGTGCTCTGCCCCCGAGCGCGAGTGCCCGCCCTCTCCCGCACAGACCACGCAGAACGCCGTCAGGCGTACAGGTCCACGATGACGCTCGCCATGGCCGCACGGACACGGCGCAGGTCGACCGCTTCCCCATGCACACCAACGGTACGAGAGTTCACCGCGCGCCAGACATCCGCGGGCTCCACTTCGGACGGCAGGTCCAGGTACCAGGCGAACCCGCGCGGCCGGGGTGGCACCCCGGAGTCCACCAGGTACGAGTTGACGAACGCGTCGATGATCTCCTGATCGGGATGCACGGGCACCGGGGTGCGCACCACCCGGCGCGGGCCGGCGACCCACGCCAGGAGCAGCTGGAAGCCGTTGTCCGGCAACGCGAGCATGCGCCGATCCGCAAGCAGCACAACGCTGTCCCGGCCGCCGGACACCTCGACGGGTTCCGCGTCGAGGACGAGGAACAGGTTCCAGTCGGTCACCCGGTGAAGTCCGTCAGGAAGAGGTCGCGACGGTCTCGCTCAGCGACTCCCGCTCGGCCGCGGCCCACTTCTCCACGTCCATGCTGGGCTTGCCGACGTTGAGCAGCCGGGCCACCTTGGACCGCAGCGCCACGAAGCCCTCGTCGGTCCGCGTCGTCACCTGGTCGCGCTCGGCGGGCAACGGCACCTCCAGATCGGCCACCAGCCGCGCCGGAGAGCCGCTCAGCACCAGGATCCGGTCGCCCAGGTACACCGACTCGTCGATGTCGTGCGTGACGACGAGAACGGTCGTGTCGTGCTCACGGCGCACGCGAAGCAACAGGTCCTCCAGTTCGAACCGGGTCTGCGCGTCCACCGAGGCGAACGGCTCGTCCATCAACAACAACGCGGGCCGGTACGCCAGAGCGCGCGCGATCGCCACGCGCTGCTGCATGCCGCCGGAGAGCTGCCAGGGGCGCTTGCGGGCCGCGGCGCCCAGGCCGACCCACTCCAGCGCCTCGGCGGCGCGGGCACGGCGCTCGGCGCGTGGCAGGGACCGCAGGGGGAACTCGACGTTGCCCTGCACCGAAAGCCAGGGGAAGAGCGAGCGGGAGTAGTCCTGGAACACGACCGCGAGGTGCGAGCCCTTCAAGGACACGTCACCGCGGGAGGGCGCGATCAGCCCGGAGAGCGCGCGGAGCAGTGTGGACTTCCCACACCCGGATGGACCCACCACGCACACCAGTTCCCCGGCGCGCACGGTGAACGACAGGCCGCCGATCGCCTCGTAGTCGCCGTAGGTGTGGCCTAGATCGGCCACCTCAAGCATGTTGCTCATCACGACTCCTCGGTTGCCACGCCAACGCTCTGCGTTCCACCGCGAGCAACGCGGTGTTGAGTCCGTAGCCGAGCACGCCCAACAGGACGATCCCGGCCCACATGCGCGTGTAGTCGAACTCGCGCTGTGCCTGCATGAGCTGTGAGCCGATGCCGTTGTCCGTACCGACCAGCTCGGAGATCACCATCAGCACCAGCGAGAGTGACAACGAGACCCGCAGGCCGGCGAAGATCTTCGGCGAGGCGGCGGGCAGCACCACGCCGAGCACCCACTGCCAGCGCGGGATCTGGAAGACCGCGGAAGTGTCCACTTTGGTCACGTCGACGGAACGGGCGCCGTCCACGCTGTTGAGCAGCACCGGCCAGATGACGCCGAAGACGATCGTCGCGAGCTGCATCGACGTGCCCCCCTTGAACAGCAGGAGGAACACCGGCACGAGCGCGGGCGGCGGGATCGAGCGCAGGAAGACCAGCAGCGGTCCCGCGTACTCCATCGCCCGGTCCGAACGGCCCAGCAGCAGGCCCAGGCACACGCCGATCACCGAGGCGATCGCCCACCCGGACAGCAGCCGCACGATCGACGGCACGACGTGATTGGCGAAGTTCTCGGGCTCGAGGACCCACCACTCCCACGCCGCCGAGACGATCTCGGAGGGCGGCGGGAAGAACGGGTCGTCGGCCAGCCAGCCCAGCAGTTGCCAAACGGCGACCAGACCGGCGAACACGGCCCACCGTTGCAGGAACTTGGTCACCAGGCCACCCATCGACGGCGGACGCGTTCCAGGCCGTTGTTGAGCACGACGCCGATCGCGCCGGCGACCACGGTGCCGACCAGCACCTGGTCCATCCGGCCCGGGCCGCTGCGGGCCTCCATGATGAAGTAGCCGAGGCCGATCTGGCTGCCCGCCATGATCTCCACGCTCACCATCACGATCAGCGCGGTCGTCGCCGCGAGCCGGATTCCGGTGAGGACGAACGGCAACGCGCTCGGCAGTGCCACCAGGAACAGCACGCCCAGCCGCCCGGTGCCGAACGCCCGTGCGGTGTCGACGAGCAGCGGGTCCAGTTCGTCCAGTGCGTAGATGGTGTTGAAGAGGATCGGCCACAGTGCCGCGTACACGGCGAGCGTGATCTTGGTTTCCGGGCCGAAGCCGAGCATCACCAGCGCGAGCGGAATCAGTGCCACGGAAGGGATCGGGCGCAGGAACTCGACGACCGCGCGGGTCGCGTGCCGCACGGCGGGCACGCTGCCGAGGACCAGTCCACTCGGCACCGCGATGGCGACGGCGATCACGATGGCGATCAGCAGTGCCAGGACCGTTGCCACGACATGACTGATGAACGCGGGCGAAGTCAGTTGTGTGACGAGCTCACCGAACACGACGGACGGTGGGGGCAGCGAGTCCGCAGGGAGAAGCGGAGAGCGTCCTAAGAGCTCCCACAGCACGAGAAACCCGGCGATGCCGAGAAGTCCCCTTGTGAACGCACGCACTCGGTCACCCTAGAGAGTGGATCTCGCAATCACAATGCGTACCGGGTCAACTCCGGGTTGTTTCCCACACATCGCCGCGCATCAGCAGACCTCGACGCGCTCCACTTCGCCGAAGCTGTTCGCCCATTCGGAGTCCGTGAGCCGTGCGGCGCCCTGCTCGCACATCTCGCGGATGATCCGACCGGTGTCGAGGTCGTACGGCAGCAGCTCGGGGTCCTGGCTGCCACTGCGCACGAGAAAGTCCTGGTGCTGCGGCCGGTACGCCGCCTGCATCTCCTTGCCGTGCCCGACGACGTGCACGAGCCGGTCCGCGGGGCGGCCGGTCGTGTACAGCCGCCGCACCTCGAAGACGTTGTCCCGTACAACGGCCACTCGATCGTCGTCGGAGAACGTGACGTGGGCGCCGGCCCGCAGCGCGTTGTCGAGCGTGGCGCGGTGCACCAGCGCCTTGCTGGGCACGCGCTGCCACACCTCGATGACGGACTCGGGCGAGTGCTCGACGGCGAACCAGCGGCCGTCGCCGCTGTAGGTGAGGCCGCGAACGTAACCGGCCTGGAACACCGACGGCACCGAACGCTCGACCGTACCGCCGAGTCGCCAGAACTCGATCGTCGAGAGGCCGGACCTCGCATCCCAGACGGCGGTCGCGAGCTCGCGGCCGTCCTGGCTCAGCGCGAAGGTCTCGGGGCGGAGCTCCGGCATCGGCAGCGGCTGGGGCCGCCCGGGGTCGCTGACGTCGAGCAGCACGGCGCGTTCGGAGGCCTCCGTCGCCGGGAGCCCGAGCTCGACGGTTCCGCCGATCTTGCCGACGATCCGCGAACCGTCCGCGCTGAAGTCGAGCGTGTGGAACCGGTCCGGCAGTTTTGCCCGGTAAGTGATGTCGTTCGCGTTGTTGACCACCCACAGGTGTTCCTGGCCAGAGGGGTCCTTCGTGATCGCACGATGTTCGGCGAGCTTGACGACCCGATGACGGTCGGCGAACTTCTTGCCGGACTCGGCGCCGTCCCGGTCGAGGCCCCACATCCGGTCGGTGCCGTCCTCGTCGGTGACCGCCGCCATCTCGCCGCGCGGGGCGACCATCACGGTCGCGTCGGCGGCGGGCGTGCCGGTGAACGGGATCCGGTGCGTCACCGCGCTGGCCAGCCGCAGCACCTTCTCGGCCTCGGCCGACGGCGCGACCTTGTACCCGACCAGCGCGAACCGGTCCGCGTACGGCTTGCGCTGCTCCATCATCGCCTCGGACTCGGCCATCGCCTTGCCGCCCAGCGCCTGGTCGTTCAGCCGGGTGATCCGCTGCTCGTTGGTGAGCGCGTAGACGACGCTGCCCGGCACCAGCGCGGCCAGCACGGCCACCGCCGCGATGAACGCCGTCGAGCGGCGGGTCTCGCGTTTGGCGCTCATGTCGACGAACCGGCGTTCCTTGCCGGTCAGGAAGTCGCCGAGCTCCCTGGCCCGGCGCAGGCGGGCGCCCCGGTAGAGCGCCTGCGGGTCGTTGTCGCTCGCCTCCCACAGCTCTATCGCGGTGACGAGCTGCTGGTGCGTCCTGAGGTTCTCGCGTTCCTCGTCGATCCACTCGATGAGCTTCGGCCAGCGCAGCACCGCGTCGTGGATGAGCTCGACGCCGTCCTGCGTCAGCGTGACCAGCCTGGCCTGGGCGAGCAGGTCGACCAGGCGCGGTTCGATGTCCAGCCTGCGGGTGCGGCGCCGCACGATTCCGTTGTGCTGCAGGGAAACCAGCCTCAGGAAGACCTGCTTCGCGGCTCGTCGCTCGTCGCTGTCCAAGGTGTCCAAGAACGCGGCCGCGGCCTGCTTGGCGACCTGCTCGATGCCGCCGGCTTCCTCGTACCCCGCGAGCGACAACGTCATGCCGCGCTTGCGCCGCCACGTCTCGATGAGCGCCTGCTGCACCAACGGCAGCGCGTGCTGGTTCGCCGCGTCGGCCACGAGCCGGGCGATCACCGCCGTCTCGACGGTCGCGCCGATCTTGGCGGCGGGCTCGCTCACCGCGCGGCGCAGCTGGTCCGCGCTCATCGGCTCGATGGTGATCTCGTTGCCGCCCAGGCCTTTTTCGTGCCAGCGGTCCCGGTGATCCGAGCGGACCGCGACCACCACGTGCGGGCAGCGGACGAGGGCGGTGACGAACTCGTCCGACTTCATCGCCCGGTCGAAGTCGTCGACGAGCAGGACGAGGTCGGGGCGGTGCTGCCGGATCCGCAGCCGGAGGTGGTCCGGGTCGGCCCGGAACTCGGCGGCGAGCTGTTCCCTGGTCGTGTTCCCGAAGATCCTGGCGAGGACCTCCGCGAGGTCGTAGAGCGGGTTGCCGGTCGGGGTGATCACCACGGCGTCGTCGAGCGCGGGCTTGAGACCGGCCTGCAACAGCGACGTCCTTCCCGAACCGGAGGGCCCGAACACCGCGGTGAGCGGCCTGGTCTTGATCGACTCAAGCACTTGCTCGACAAGGTATTCCCGCCCGAAGAACAGCTTCGCGTCGTCCTCGGTGAAGGGCGCGTTGCCGGGGTACGGAGCGTTCGGGTGCAACGGCAGCGCGTACTGGGTCGCCAGCTCACGCCAGCGTTTGGTCCACGGCGCCGGATCGCCGTCGCACGACCTGACGAACGCCAGCGTCAGCGCCAACGAGGGCAGCTTGCGGCCGCCCGCCGCGTCCGACAGCGCGGTCGGCGAGTAGTTCGCCCGTTGCGCCAGCTCGCGGTAGCTCGGTTTGCCTGCCTGGTCACGCAGTCTCCGCAGGTCGCCGGCGAACCGCAGCAGCGCGGTGTCCTCCGGGCCGAGCGGTCGTTCCCCTCGTGGCATGCCGCCTCCCGGCCGGATTGTCCACCAGAGACTCGCTCTTCGTCTAACGCACCGCTAACCGCTCGTTTTTGCCACCACGCAGTCGCCGTTCGCGCACTGTGCGTAGCTTTTAGTCCTAGGGCCTGTATCGAGGTCCCGTTCGATGAGAGTCGAGCCTGAGGTGGTTCCTGGCGCCTCAGGCCCGGCTATCGCGAACATGGACCTCGATACAGGCCCTAGTAGAGCGTTGCGGCTTAGTTGTGCCCCGCCGGGCGGTTGCTTGTCGTCGAAAGCCCGGATGGTCGCGCTCTCACGTAACGTCAACGGCGAGTTGGCGGTAGAAAACTGCCGACGCAAGCGTTTGCTGATCGCCCCAACTACCACCAACCACGCAGGCGGCAGCCATGAGAGCGCGATCTTCATGATCGAAACACGGCCACCTGCCGGCACCACACCCGCCGCCAACACTCCAAATATTAGTCGCAACGATCTACTAGCACGGTGGGCGAAGTCGAGGCCCGCGAAGTGGCGGTCCCACTCCGCGCGCGTCATCCGCGGGATCGCCTGCTCGCAGATCCGGACCGCCGGGTCGCGCGGGTCGACGTTCCACAGCCGCACCGCCCGGTCCGCACCTCCGGTCACCACCTCGTCGCCCTTCGGCGTCAGGCCGACCGCCGTGACCGGGCCGGCGTGGCCGCGCAGCAGGGCCTGCTCGACCGGTTCTCCCCGTTTGTCGCTACCGAGCCGCCACAGCCGGACCAGTCCGTCGTCGGTGGCCACGGCGAGGCTCTCGGCGCTCAGCCAGGCGGAGGTCACCTCGCCGCCGCCGGACGGGATCGTGGCGCGCAGGACCGGGTCGCGGGGGTCGGTGGTGTCCCAGAGGTGGACGGCGGTGGTGGCGGTGGTCAGCAGGAGACTGTCGCCGGCGAACTGGGCGCCGCCGGCGAACTCCCTGGTCAGGCCGAGGGGTTTGAGCGTTCTGCGGATCGCTCACGTCGACCAGGTGGACGGCGCGGCCGGTGGTCACGGCGGCGAGGACCTGGCCGCCGGGCCGGAAGGCCAAGCCCTGCAACGGGCCCAGCGCGAGTTCGCCGGTGGCGAGCAGGCGCGGGCGTTCGCGGCGCAGGTCCGTCCAGAAGCTCAGGGTGCCGTCGTCGTCGGTGGTGACGAGGGTGCGTGCCCTGCCAGGCGATCGCGGTGGCGTGGCCGGGAAGTACGGCGAGCTCGCGAGGTTTGCCCAGGGAGATGTCGACGACGTGGACGGTGCCGTCCTCGCCGGCCGAGGCGACCATGCCGCCAGACGCGTCCATCGCGAGGGCGGTGACGGCACCGGAATGCTTTGTGGCGTCATGGGAAGTGCGCGGCGACGGCAGGTCGTCGAACGTGGTCAGCACGACCGTGCCGTCGAGGTGGCCGGTGGCGACCTGCTGCTGCGTCGGGCCGACGATCAGTGCGGTGACCTCGGACTGGGCTCCCCGCAGCACCTGCGACGGCACGTCCTCCTGACGCAAACCGTTGCGCGCCTGGGGTAACGGTGCGAGCTGGTAGGCGGCCAGCACGATCTGCTGGGCCAGGTGCGGGTTCGTGGAGCGCAGGGCCGCGGCATCGCCCACCGCCTTCAGAACGGCGGCGGTGGTGCGTTGCTCGGCGGCGGTCTGGTTGGCCTGCAGGGCGAAGACGGTGGAGCTGGCGGCGACGACGATCAGGGTGACCAGTGCGGTCAGCAGCTGGCGTTGCCGGCGAGTGCGCCTCCGGGTGCTCGTCGTGACCTCCTCCTCGGCGGCGAGGCTGGCGGCCAGGAACGCACTTTCTTTGGAGTTCAAGGCAAGGCCGGTGGGGACGTTCGCGAGCCGGCGACCGCGCAACAGCGCGCCGGGGTCGCGGTCGAGGGACTCCCAGGTCTGCGCGGCGTCCGTGAGCTCGCGCTGTGCCTTGATGTTCTCGCGGTTCTCCTCGACCCACTCCTGCAGCGTCGGCCAGTTGCGGATCAACGCCTCGTGGGCGAGCTCGACGCCGTCGCGGTCGATGACGACCAGCCGGGCCGCGGCCAACGCGAAGAGCACCTCCTCGTCGGCTTCGAGCTCGTCCTTGCGGGCACGGCGTTTCGTGTCATCGGCCGTGACGAGTCGCAGCAGGATCTGCTTGACCTGCGCCCGTTGCCGGGCCGTGCAGCCGTCGAGAACCTCCTGCGCGGTGCGGGCGACGGCGTGTTCGAGGCCCCCGACCTCCTCGTAACCGGACAGCGTCAGCGTCATGCCGCGCCGGTGCTGCCAGGTCTCCGCGAGCGCGTGCGACAGCAACGGCAAGACCGCGGCCTGCCCGACCGCGTCGGCCATCAGCCGGGCCAGCAACGACGTCTCGACCTTGGCGCCGACGTGCGCGGCGGGTTCGGTGATGGCGAGGCGCAGTTCGTCGGGCGTCATCGCGCCGACCATGATCTGACCGCCCCGCAACGCCTCGACCAGCTCCGGATAGCGCGCGCAGTGCCCGTAGTAGTCAGCGCGCACACCGATGACGACCTTCATGCAGCCCGTCAACGCCGTGATGAGCCACTCGCGCAGCTCCTCGCTGCGGCACAACGTGAACAGCTCCTCGAACTGGTCCACCACCACAAGATGTTCGTGCCTGCGGTGCAGCGCCTCCGGATCGCGCAGCTCGTCGGTGAGCTCGACCGCGTCCGCGCCGCTGAGACGGGCCAGCGCGAGCGCGCACTCCTCGACGGGATTCGCACCGGGCGTGAACAGCAGGGCCGGTTCGCGCGTACGGGCGACGAGACCCGGCCCGCAGCAACGACGACTTGCCCACACCGGACGGACCGAAGACGCCGGTGAAACGGTTGCCGCCGGCCAGCAACTCGGCCGTGAGCCGCTCACGGCCGAAGAACTTCGGTGCGTCGCCAGGCTGGAACATCGCCAGCCCGACGTACGGACTGTCGTTCGCCACCTGCGGCTGCGCCTCGGCAACCGCCCGCCACCGCCGCTCCCACTCGTCCGGGTCAGCGTCACAGGCCTTCACGTACGCCTTCGTCACCGCGAGACTGGGCAGCTTCCGCCCACCCGCCGCCTCCGACAACGCGGCCGCCGAATAGTGCGCCCGCCGGCTCAGCTCCCGGTAGGTGGGCCTGCCCGCACGCTCCCGCAGCCGGCGGAGATCCGCCGCGAACTGCAGGAGACCGCTCTCGCCCTCGTCGAGAGGGCGTTCCCGTCTCGGCATCCCGTCATTGTTCAGAGAACTTTGTTCAGCGGCCAACACATGACCGTGAACAACCCGTTCGCCCTAACGTCAGGAGACGGGGAAGGACCCGGTGCTCGCGCCCCGAACCGGCGCCGGTGTGGCCGTGGGTGGCCGGCAAGAACGCCACCCACGGCTCAACACACGGGAACCCGCTGCACGCCGGGGAAGTACTTCGCCCAGTCGCTGTCGGACAGTTCCACGTCACCGAGACACAGATTCCGGATCACTTCGTCCGCGTCCGTGCGCAGCAGCCAGATGTTGATCTCCGTCACCGCGACGAACCCGTACGGCGGCGACCAGTGGTCGACCGCCGTGATGTTGTCCGGGAAGTTCTCGAACCTGGCGACCCGCACGGGCTTGCCGCGCTGTTCCAGATCCCAGAGGCTCACCGCACGATCGGTGCCGAGCAGCACGCGGCGGCCGTCCGGGGAGAACTCGATCATGGGTTTGGCGCGGGGCTGGGTGGGGATGTCGGCCTGCACCACGGGGTTCGCGGGATCGGCGACGTCCCACACCTGCACCTCACCCTCCGCCGAGTTGGTCAGGAGGAGGAACCTGCCGTCCGGACTGAACCGGGTGGGATGCCAGAGCGTCTGCGTCACGGACTCGCTCATCCGGTGGGCGGTATCGCCGTCGAGCCGCCAGATCTCGACATATCCGGGATCCGACCGCGACACGGCCAGAGTGCGGCCGTCCGGCGACATTCGGAGCGCCACGGGTTTGTTGCCAAGGAGGACGATCTCGCGCAGCTCACTGGAGCCGACGTACCGCCACACCTTGACCGCCCGGTCGTCTCGGCCCAAGCCGTTCACGGCGATGCTCGCGAAGGTGTCCACCGCGCCGTTCGCCGACAAGTCGTTCTCGTCAGAAAAACCGGAGGGAGCGTCGGAGAGCTTGCGCGGGCTGGACGGATTGGTGATGTCCTGCAGTTCGGCACCCCGGCCCGTGCCGACGATCGCGCGCCGGTCGTCGTCGCTGACGATGAGCGGACGTCCGGTCATCATTCCGCGGTACTGATCTGCGCCGTGTGAGCGGAGATCCCAAAGCTGCGTGGTGAGGTCGTACCCCTCGAAAGTCGCGAAGAGACGGCCTCCGTCGAGCTTGGTGAAGCGGGTTCCCGACGACGAGGACGTTGCAATTCGCTCGCGCCGAGCCGTCGCGTCGACGGTGAGCAGCACGTCACGGTTCGCCTCGGTGGGCGCCACCCGGTACGCCGCCAGCGCGAGACGGATCGCCTCCCCGGAGTCCGTCGGCAGCAGCGCCATCCGCCGTGCCTCGTCGGCGGCACTTTCCGCCACGGCGACATCTCGTTGCCGGGACACCTCGCCGGCCTTGTCGACCGCGAACACGACAGTGCCCGCCAGCAGCAGGACCAGCACCGACAGGACGGCCACCACCACTCGGGTCCGACGGACGCGGCGGCGGCCGTCGGCCTGGCTGGCGGTGAGGAAGGCTCGTTCGGGTTCGGTGAGCGAGTCGCGGGCGAGTTCGCCGGCCTGG
The DNA here is from genome assembly GCA_963771775.1 of uncultured Actinomycetota bacterium. Taxonomy (GTDB): domain Bacteria; phylum Actinomycetota; class Actinomycetes; order Mycobacteriales; family Pseudonocardiaceae; genus Lentzea. The sequence goes on along the minus strand of CAVYUS010000007.1, from coordinate 1,323,830 downwards.
GCCAGCCGTGCGCCCTTGTAGAGCAGGTCGCGATCGCCGTCCCACTCCGCCGCCACCTCGGTGAGCTGGTGGTGGACGCGCAGCGCGTTGCGGTCCTCGGCGATCCAGTCCCGCAGCCGCGGCCACGAGCGGATCAGGGCTTCGTGGGTGAGCTCGGCGTGCTGCTCGGTGAGGGTGACCAGGCGGGCGCCGGCGAGACGTTCGAGGACTTCGGCGTCGAGGTCCTCGCGGGCGGCGCGGCGTTTGGTGTCCTCGGTGCCTTCGCCGAGTGCGATGAGGCGCAGGAACGTCCGGCGGGCGGTCTCCCGCTGATCGTCGGTCAGCTCGGAGTACACCGCTTCGGCAGTGCGGGCGATGGCGTGTTCGACGCCGCCCGCCTCCTCGTAGCCGACCAGCGAGAGCGTCATGCCGCGGCGGCGGTGCCACGTCTCGACCAGCGCGTGCTGGACGAGCGGGAGCGCGGCGGTCTGCCCCGCCACGTCGGCCACGAGGCGGGTGACCAGCGCGGTTTCCACGGTCGCGCCCACGTGCTGGGCGGGTTCGGTGATGGCGCGGCGCAGGTCGTCGGTGGTCATCGGGCCGACGAGGAGCTGGGCGCCTTCGAGGGCCTCGACGAGTTCCGGGTGGCGGCCGATGTGGCCGTAGAAGTCCGCGCGGACGCCGATGACGACGTGCGGCGCGGTGACGAGGGCTTGGACGAACCAGTCGCGTTGCTCGGGACCGCAGAGGGTGAAGACCTCCTCGAACTGGTCGATCACCAGCACGAGGTCGTGCTGCCGGGCGATCAGGCCCAGTGCGGCCGGGTCGGTGAGCTCGGAGCGCAGGACCACCGCGGAGTGGCCGGTCGCCTGGGCGAGCCGGACGGCGCACTCGTCGAGCGGGTGCACGCCCGGCGTGAAGATCAGGGCGTGGTCGAGGCGCGGCAGCAGGCCGGCGCGCAGCAGGGAGGACTTGCCTGAGCCGGACGCGCCGAACACACCGACGAGCGGGCGGTTCGCGACGAGGTCGACGAGCTTCGCGGTGAGCTTCTCGCGGCCGAAGAACCGGTCCGCGTCTTCCTGCTGGAACGCCTTGAGGCCCACGTACGGCGTTTCGCCGGTCGGGTCGGGCGGGGCGGCGATGGCACGCCAGCGCTGTTCCCACTCCTGCTCGTCACCGTCGCAGGCCTTGACGTAGGCGAGGGTGACGGCGAGCGACGGCAGTTTCCTGCCTCCGGCGGCGTCGGACAGCGTCGCGGCCGAGTAATGCGCGCGTGAGGCGAGGGCGCGGTAGGACGGTTTGCCCGCCTTGTCGCGCAGCTTGCGGAGGTCCGCGGCGAAGCTGCCGAGTTCGGTTTCCTCGCTGTCGAGCGGACGTTCGGTGCGTGGCATTTTCGTCTCCCCCTGTGACGAATTGTCTACACCGTGTTGTTCAAAGCGCATGGCCGACCCCTTACAACGTTGTGCGCCGTAGCGTTTCGCGTTGCAGGTGGTGATCAGGGGATCGCCAGGTGTGCCCCTCCGGTTTCAGGGGGCCGGAGGGGCCCTGGAGTCAATTCTTGCTCAGAGACCGACGAGCTTGTACAGGCCGCCGACTTCCTGGCGGTTCAGGACGCGCATCGAGCCGGGCCGCTGGTTGCCGAGCGACACGTCACCGACCGCGACCCGCACCAGCGACTGCACCGGGTAGCCGACGTGCTCGAGCAGGCGCCGCACGATGTGCTTGCGGCCCTCGTGCAGGACGACCTCGACGAGCGCCTTGCCGGGCACGGCGCTGATGAGCTTGAACGAGTCGACCTTGATCGGGCCGTCCTCCAGCTCGATGCCGGCCTTGAGCTTCTTGTTGAGACCCTTCTCGACCGGGCCGGGGACCTCGGCGAGGTAGGTCTTCATGACGTTGTAGCTCGGGTGCATCAGCCGATGCGCGAGCTCGCCGTCGTTCGTGAGCAGCAGCAGCCCCTCGGTCTCGGCGTCGAGCCGGCCGATGTGGAACAGGCGCTCCTTGCGGTTGCGCACCAGGTCGCCGACGCACGGGCGGCCCAGGTCGTCCTCCATCGTGGAGAGCATGCCGAACGGCTTGTTCAACGCGATCGTGACGACGTCCTCGCGGATCTGCACCCGCACGCCGTCGACGTGGACGACCGCCGTCTCGGGGTCGATCCGGCGGCCCTGCTCGCGCACGACCTCGCCGTCGACCGCTACCCGCCCTTCGGCGATCAGCTCCTCGGAAGCGCGGCGCGAGGCGACGCCCGCCTGCGCGAGCACCTTCTGCAGGCGCACGCCCTCGTTCTCAGACATCGTCGATCGCATCCACTTCGGGCAGCAGCGGCGCGATTGGCGGCAGGTCGGCAAGCGACGACAGCCCCAACCGCTCCAGGAACAGTTCGGTCGTGCGGTACAGGATCCCACCCGTGTCGCTGTCGGTGCCCGTCTCCTCGATGAGCCCCCGCGCGACCAGGGTCCGAATCACACCATCCACGTTGACGCCACGCACCGCCCCGATCCGCGCCCGCGTGACAGGCTGCCGGTAGGCGATCACCGCGAGCGTCTCCAGAGCCGCGCGGGTGAGTTTCGCGCGCTGGCCGTCGAGCAACAACTTCTCCACGAACGGGGCGTACCGGTCCCGCGTGTAGAACCGCCAGCCGTCCCCCGCCCTGCGCAGGTCGATGCCGCTGCCGGACTCGGTGTACCGGGTGGAGAGTCTACGGAGTGCTTCCTTGATTCGCTTAACCGGCTGGTCAAGGGCACTGCTGAGCTGGTCTTCGCCGATCGGGCTGTCGACCACGAGCAGTACGGATTCGAGAGCGGCGTCGAGTTCGCTGTCTTCGGTGAGGTCGGGGAGGCCGCTGTCCTCGATGGCTTCCTCGGGGGCCGTGGCCAGGAGTTGGGCTTCCAGGGTGGCGGCGTCGGCTGCCGATTCGAGGTCGGCGGGCTCGGGTTCCTCGGCAGGCTCCGCATCCGGCTCGGGTTCGGGCTCGGGCTCGGGCTCGGCTCGGAGTTGTCCACAGGCACTGCCGCTGACGTGCCGTTTTCGTCGGTGTCGCCAGATAGACTGGAAACCGGGGGGACCCCCGCCGGGTCCAGGTCAGTTTCAGCGGCCTCAGCAGACTCCAGCGGCGTCCGGCTCGGCAGCAGCACCCGGCTCCGCGCCCGCGCCCCCGTCGAACGCCGGCCCCGCCTTCTCGATCTCCGCCGCGTCCGGCCCCACGAGTGGCTCACTCATCCGCCATAGTCCTCATCCTCATCGCCGGCATGCACCTGCGCCTGCGCTTCCTCCAACGACCCGCCGACCCACGTCACCCGCAGCGGCCCGAGCGGGTCCTCCTGCTCGAAGGCGAGCGACCTCTCCCGGTACAGCTCCAGCAGCGCCAGGAAGCGCGCGACGATCTCCATGGTCTCGGTGCAGTCCGCGACGATCTCCGAGAACGACGCCGTGCCCCGCTCGATCAGCATCGCCCGCAGCACGTCCGCGGTCTCCCTGATCGACACCCGGTGCTGGTGGATGTGCTCGACCGACAGGGTGCGCTTCTGCTTCGGGCGGAAGGCGGAGGCGGCGATCAGTGCGAACTTGTGGGGCGTGACGCCGAGCATCACCTCGGGCAGCAGGCCCTCGAAGCGCGGCTCCAGCGACACCGAACGCGGATAGCGGCGGAAGGCACCCTGCTCCAGTTCGGCGAACAGGGCCGCGACCTGCTTGTAGGCCCGGTACTGCAGCAACCGCGCGAACAGCAGGTCGCGCGCCTCCAGCAACGCCAGGTCGTCCTCGTCGTCGACGTCGCCGGCGGGCAGCAGCCGGGCGGCCTTCAGGTCCAGCAGGGTCGCGGCGATCACCAGGAACTCGGTGGTCTCGTCGAGGTCCCACGAGTCGCCCATGGCGCGGATGTGCGCGATGAAGTCGTCGGTGACCTGGTGCAGGGCCACCTGGGTCACGTCGAGGGTGTGCTGGGAGATCAGTTGCAGCAGGAGGTCGAACGGACCCTCGAAGTTCGTGAGCTTGACCTTGAACTTGCCGTCGTCCGGAGCAACCTCAGCGGGAAGGTCCTCGGTCACTGCTCGCGCAACCTGCGTACCAGCAACGACGCGTCACCGTGCGTCTCGAGGTCGTCCAGCACGATCGCGATCGCCTCGCGCACCACGCGGCCGCGGTCGACGGCCAGGCCGTGCGAGGCGCGCAACGAGAGCCGCGCCTGTTCCAGGGCCAGCAGTTCCTCGTCGGACACGTACACCGTGATCTTCGTGGTGTGCTTCGTGCGGCCGGAGCCACGACGTTGCTGCGGAGCCACCTCGTCGGAGGAGACTTCCTCCGACACGGCAGCAGGGGCAGCGGTCAGCCGGAAAAGCTCGGCCGCCCCCGGCAGTGAAGGGCGACGGTTCACCGGGCGATCACCTCGCGTGCCAGCGCACGGTAGGCCTGGGCACCGGACGACCGCGGCGCCCAGCGGGTGATCGGCTCGCCGGCCACGGTCGTCTCCGGGAAGCGGACCGTGCGGTTGATGACCGTGTCGAACACGATCTCGCCGAACGCCTCCACGACGCGGGCCATGACCTCGCGCGAGTGCAACGTCCGGTGGTCGTACATCGTGGCGAGGATGCCGGTGATGGCGAGCTTGGGGTTCAACCGTTCCTTGACCTTCTCGATGGTGTCGATGAGCAGCGCCACCCCGCGCAGCGAGAAGAACTCGCACTCCAGCGGGATCAGCACTCCGTCCGCGGCCGCGAGGGCGTTCACCGTGAGCAGGCCGAGCGAGGGCTGGCAGTCGACCAGTACGTAGTCGTAGTGGTCGATGACGGGACGAAGGGTGCGCACGAGCGTGTGTTCGCGGCCGACCTCGGACACGAGCTGGATCTCGGCCGCGGACAGGTCGATGTTGCTCGGCAGCAGGTCCATGTCGTCGACCATGGTCTGGCGGATGACGTCGCGGACGCCCGTGTCGCCTTCCATGATCACGTTGTAGATGGTCATGTCGAGCTGGTGCGGGTGGATGCCGAGGCCGACCGACAGCGCGCCCTGCGGGTCGAAGTCGACCAGCAGCACCCGTCTGCCGTACTCGGCGAGCGCGGCGCCCAGGTTGATGGTCGACGTCGTCTTGCCGACGCCGCCCTTCTGGTTGCACACCGCGAGGATCTTCGCCGGGCCGTGGTGCACCAGCGGCGGCGGATCCGGGATGTGGCGGCGCATCCGCCCGGTCGGACCGGGCGTGCCCTGGACCGGCTCCGGGGCCACGTCGTCGACCGGCGCGGCGTGCGGGGCCAGGCTCAGGTCGACCGCACGCGGCGCGAAGCGCTCGGCGTGCTCCGGTGTCGACATGGCTGGCGATCCCTCACTGGTCGTAGTCGTCTCTCCGGGCGCAGCCTAGGCCGCACCCGTGCGAGCGGCAACGCGCCTCGCCGGTGTTGTCAAGGGTGAATTCAGGCGGGTACCCCGGAAGGTGTACGCCTCTCCGAGGCTGTCAGGACGACGTCCAGCAGCCCGGGAAAGAGAACGTCCAGGTCATCGCGGCGCAATGACACCCAGCGCTGGTTGCCCCGGCAACGGGTGCGGGTGATGCCCGCTTCCCTGAGCACACGCAGGTGTTGCGACAGGGTCGACTTCGCGACGTCGACCTCGAAGGCCCCGCACAGCCTCTCCCCGCTCGCCTGGATCTGACTCACGACCGCGAGCCTTGTCGGGTCGCTCAGCGCGTGCAGCACAGCGGCCAGGTCAATTGCCTGTGGGGACGGCTCGTCCAAGTTCGGCACCTGTCCACCGTACCCGTGGAAGCCTCATGTTCCAGTGGCCCGAGGGTGTGCAGTTGCGTAGACCTCCCTCAAAGTCGTAACGGTTACCAGTGTGTACACCTGAGTGGTCGTAACCGATGCATGCCCAAGAAGTTCTTGCACCACCCGAACGTCCGCACCCCCTTCCAACAGATGGGTGGCAAACGAATGCCGCAACGTGTGCGGTGACACCACTGCGGTGATCCCGGCTTCCTCCGCAGCAGTCTTCAAAACGGTCCACGCGCTCTGCCGCGAAAGCCGTCCACCGCGCGCGTTCAGGAACAGCGCCGGCGTCCCACGTCCCTTGGCCGCCAACGCAGGGCGCGCTCGCACCAGGTATGCGTCCACAGCGGCCAACGCCGGCCGTCCGACTGGGACGAGCCGCTGTTTTCCACCTTTTCCATCGAGCACCACGGTCCGTTCCGCGGCATCGATGTCGTCCACGTCGAGCCCGACGACCTCGGAGATGCGCGCGCCCGTCGAGTACAGCAACTCCAGCAACGCCTTGTCCCGCAGGTTCCCGACGGTGTCGAGGAGCGTCAGGACATCGTTGACTGGTAATGCTTTCGGCAGCCTCTTCGGCGGCGACGGCGGGTGCACCGCACGAGCGGCGTCGTGCGGCACCAGGCCTTCACGATGCGCGAACCGGTGCAGCCCCCGCACGGCGACCAGCGTCCGGGCCGCCGACGACGCCGCGAGCCCGCTCTCCCGCAACGCCGCCAGGAACCCGCTCACGTGCGGTTCGGACACGGCGCCCAGGTCCGTGATTCCCTGTTGTTCCAGGTGCTCGGTGTAGCGGCGCAGGTCGCGGGTGTAGGAGTCGAGCGTGTTGCGGGCGGTGCCGCGTTCCACGGCGAGGTGGTCGAGATAGCTCGCCACCAGTTCTGTGACGACCCCTGGGATCACGCCAGCCCTTCCAGAACGATCTCTCCTGCGCGCACGTTGACGCCCTTGGCCAGCGCCGGATCCTCCGCGACCGCACGGTCAAAACCCTTGTCCGCCAACGCGATGACGTACGGCAACGTCACGTTCGTCAGCGCGTACGTCGACGTGTTCGGCACGGCACCGGGCATGTTCGCGACGCAGTAGAACACAGAATCGTGCACCCGATACGTGGGATCGTCGTGCGTCGTCGGCCGGGAATCCTCGAAGCAACCGCCTTGATCGATCGCGATGTCGACGAGCACGCTGCCCTGCCGCATCTGCGCCACCAACTCGTTGCTGACGAGCTTCGGGGCCTTCGCACCCGGCACGAGCACCGCGCCGATCACCAGATCCGCCCAGCGGCAGGCCTTCTCGACCTCGTAGGCGTTCGACGCGATGGTCTGCAGGTGCCCGCGGTAGGTGAAGTCGATCTGCCGCAACCGGTTGACGTTGTTGTCCAGCACGATCACCTCGGCCTGCATGCCGACGGCCATGGTCGCCGCGTTCATCCCGGCCACGCCCGCGCCGATCACCGCGACCTTGCCCGCGGCGACACCGGGCGCACCACCGAGCAGCACACCGCGGCCGCCCTGCGCACGTTCCAGGGTGTGCGCGCCGACCTGAGCCGCCATCCGTCCCGCGATCTCGCTCATCGGCGCCAGCAACGGCAACGACCCGTCCGGCAACTGCACCGTCTCGTACGCGATGGCCGTGGTGCCCGACTCGGCGATCGCCTTGGTGCACGCGGGCGATGCCGCCAGGTGCAGGTACGTGAACAGCACCTGGTCGCGCCGCATCCGGTGGTACTCGGGCTCGATCGGTTCCTTGACCTTCAGCACCAGGTCGGCCGACGACCACACTTCGTCCGCGGTGACGGCGATCCGCGCGCCCGCTGTCGTGTACTCGTGGTCGGGGAACGACGAACCCGCTCCGGCATCGCGTTCGACCACGACCTCGTGCCCGCGGCGGACCAGTTCGACCACGCCGGCCGGGGTCATCGCGACGCGGTACTCGTGATTCTTGATCTCCTTTGGGACACCGACCAGCATCGTCGCAGCGTATTCCCGATATCGATCTCCTGCATCGGATAACGTGCGCAGCCGTGTCAGAAGCATTCGGGCCCGAGCAGCAGCGCATCGGCAACCAGCAGCGCGAAGAAGCGATCACCGCTCTCAACGACCACTTCGCGATGGCACGGCTCGACATCGGCGAGTACCAGGAGCGGGTGAACCGCGCATCCAGCGCGCAGGCCTACAGCGAGCTCGCGGAACTGTTCCGCGACCTGCCACAGCCACACCCGCCGTTCCTGGCGCCGCCCTCGGTGCCGTTCCTCGCTGTGCCCCCGCCGCCGCCGGGTTTCCCGCCCCAGCCCACCCAGCCGTACTACCCGCCGCCCACGGGCCCGCAGCCGCAGTACGCGCCGCCGCCTCCCGGCATGGCGCCGCCCGGCATGGGTTATCCGAACCCGGCCGCCCCGTACGGCTACGACCCGGTCAGCGGACTACCGCTGTCGGACAAGTCGAAGGTCGCCGCGGGGGTGCTGCAGCTCTTCCTCGGCCAGTTCGGCATCGGCCGCTTCTACATGGGCGACACCGGTATCGCGGTCGCGCAGCTGCTGACCTGCGGTGGCTGCGGCATCTGGGCGTTGATCGACGGGATCATGATCCTGATCAACGGCGGTACCGACGCTCAGGGCCGCAAGCTGCGGGACTAGACCCCGGCGAGGTTCCGGCCTACGCCCCAGACCAATGCGACGACGAGAACGGCGACACCGACCGACTTCGGCACGGATCGCCGTTCCCCAGCCCACTTGTCACGCGTCCAGCGCGAGAACAGCCACAAACCCAGTGGCACACCCAACGCGAGCAACACGGCGTTGAAGTGCCACGCCGCCACGACATCGCCGTGCAGCAGCGCGTGCACCATGCGCGTGGCGCCGCATCCTGGGCAGTCGAGGCCCGTCAGCCAGTTGAACGGGCATTTGGGCAGCAGGTTGTTCGGCTTGTTCGGATCGACGAACAGCAACAACACCGCGCCGGCACCGCCAACGGCGAGCACGCTGAGAGGCGCGCGCAACCGCGAGAGCGCACCCCTCAGCGTCTTCATGCGTTTCAGTCCTTCGTACAAGCCCTACTTGCTGCGTGAAACGAACCGGGTCGGCTTGTCACGGAACGGCGCGTCGGCCGGACGGGGCTCGACCCGTCCCTCCAGCACCTCGCGCGCCGCGAGCAGCCCGGCCACCGAGGACGCGTTCACGATCTCGCCGGCCAGCACCATCCTGACAGCCTCGGCGAGCGGGAAGCGGTGGATCTCCAGATCCGCCTCCTCCTCGCCCTGCACGTCACGATCCACCTCGGACAGCCCGCGCGCCAGGAACACGCGCACGACCTCGTCGGTGAACCCGGGAGAAGCAGCCACGTCGACCAGCACGTGCCACTGCTCGGCGTCGAGCCCGACCTCCTCGGCCAGCTCCCGGCGCGCGCCCACGACCGGCGGCTCGCCGTCGTGGTCGAGCAGGCCCGCGGGCAGCTCCCACAGGTGCCGCCCGAGCGCGTGCCGGTACTGGTGCACCAGCGTGACCTCGCCGGAGGGGTCGACCGCCACGACCGCGACCGCGCCGGTGTGCTCGACGATCTCGCGCTTGGCCGTGCCGCCGCCGGGCATCTCCACCTCGTCGACGCGCAACGCCAGGATCTTCCCGACGTGCACGTCCTCGCTGGAAACCGTGCGGAAGTCGTGTCTCGCCGTCCCAGAAAATGTCACTGTGATGCCCCCGCGGTTGTCTTCAGCGGCAGCCGGTCGGCCACCCGGTAGTCGATCGCGGCCTTCACGAACGCCGCGAACAGCGGGTGCGGCTTCGTGGGCCGGGACTTGAGCTCCGGGTGCGCCTGCGTGGCGACGTAGAACGGGTGCACGTCGGCCGGCAGCTCGACGAACTCGACCAGGCGGCCGTCCGGCGAGGTGCCGGAGAAGACCAGGCCGGCGTCGGCGAGCTTGCCGCGGTAGGCGTTGTTGACCTCGTAGCGGTGCCGGTGCCGCTCGGACACCTCGGGGGCGCCGTACGCGGTCGCGACCTGCGAACCGGGCGTGAGCTTGGCGATGTACGCGCCGAGCCGCATCGTGCCGCCCATGTCGCGCTGACCGGAGACGACGTCCTCCTGGTCGGCCATCGTGGAGATGACCGGCGAACCGCCCTCTTCGAACTCGCTGGAGTTCGCGTCCTCGATGCCCGCGAGGTTGCGCGCGGCCTCGATCACCATGCACTGCAGGCCGAGGCACAGGCCCAGCGTCGGCACACCGCGCGTGCGGGTGTACTTCAGAGCACCGATCTTGCCCTCGATGCCGCGCACCCCGAACCCGCCGGGGATCAGCACGGCGTCCATGCCGGACAGCGCACGCGCCGCGCTCTCGGGCGTCTTGCACTCGTCCGACGCCACCCACTTGATCTCGACCTTGGCGTGGTGCGCGAAACCGCCCGCACGCAGCGCCTCGGTGACCGAGAGGTAGGCGTCCGGCAGGTCGACGTACTTGCCGACCAGCGCGATCCGCACGGTCTCGGACGGGTTGTGCACGCGCTCCAGCAGGTCGCCCCACACCGTCCAGTCGACGTCGCGGAACGGCAGGTCGAGGCGGCGCACGACGTAGGCGTCGAGGCCCTCGGAGTGCAGGACCTTCGGGATGTCGTAGATCGACGGCGCGTCGACGGCCGCGACGACGGCGTCCGTGTCGACGTCGCACATCAGGCCGATCTTGCGCTTCAGCGCGTCCGGGATCTCCCGGTCCGCGCGGCACACGATCGCGTCCGGCTGGATACCGATGTTGCGCAGCGCGGCGACCGAGTGCTGCGTCGGCTTGGTCTTCAGCTCGCCGCTCGGCGCCAGGTACGGCACGAGGCTGACGTGCAGGAAGAAGACGTTGTCGCGGCCGACGTCGTGGCGGACCTGGCGACACGCCTCGAGGAACGGCAGCGACTCGATGTCGCCGACCGTGCCGCCGACCTCGGTGATGACCACGTCCGGCGTGACGCCGTCGGCGTCGGGCTCGGCCATCGCCCGGATGCGGCGCTTGATCTCGTCGGTGATGTGCGGGATGACCTGGACCGTGTCGCCCAGGTACTCACCGCGCCGCTCCTTGGCGATCACCTCGGAGTACACCTGGCCGGTGGTGACGTTCGCGTCGCCGCTCAGATCCCGCGCGAGGAACCGCTCGTAGTGGCCGATGTCGAGGTCCGTCTCCGCGCCGTCGTCGGTCACGAAGACCTCGCCGTGCTGGAACGGGTTCATCGTGCCGGGGTCCACGTTCAGGTACGGGTCGAGCTTCTGCATCGTTACCCGCAGGCCGCGCGAGGTGAGCAACTGGCCGAGGCTGGAGGCAGTGAGCCCCTTGCCCAGGGAAGACGCGACGCCTCCCGTGACGAAGACGTGCTTGGTCGTACGTGCCTGCTGCACCAACGGGGCTCCCGTGAAAATCGTGGGGGTAAATCCCCCTATCCACGGGCCATAACGCTAACACGCCACCGGTCACTCAGCGCACCACGACCCGGCAGATCACATCACCCGATCGGCGCAGCGCGGCGTTTCCCCGAACTTCCCCCGGCACGGGCCGGGATCAGGAATCGTTGTCACGTGACCTTCGACGTGGCAGGGAGCGCCGCCAGAGCCATGCACGACCGGTCGGCGGCGTGGCGTTTCATCGAGGGTTTCGCGGCCGCGTGGACGGAGCCGATCGAGCCTCAGGACGGCTGGAGCCGCCGGGAGCTCGCCGAGGCCGAGGACCGGCTCGGAGTGCAGTCTCCCGGAGGCGTTGAAGGAGGCGCTGTCGTTGTTCGGCAAACGGCCGGAGGTGACGAGCAACCACGACCGCCTGCTCGACGCCGGCCGAGCTGCGGCTGGACGGTGAGGTCCTCGTCTTCCGCGAGCGACCAGTGGATCGCGGCCTGGGGCACATCGCTCGCCGGTGAGGATCCGGAAGTCCTGGTCAAGGCCGATTCCCGTGAACAAGTACGAGTACCGGTGGAACCCGTGGCTGCCGCGCTTCTCGCTGGCGTGTGTGGAGCTGGTGCTGTCCGATGGCGTTGTTCCGCGACGGCGCCGAGACAGCGGACAGGGAGATGTCCGATGCGGACATCTCCCTGCTCGAAGAGCACGTTTCACGCTCCTGCCGCTGAACAGTCCCCTCAGCCGCTGGTTCGTCTCCGACGACGTGATCGTCCGCGAGGACGACCGCGCAGTGGCTGTGGGCCCGCGCCCGCACGCCGGAAGCGTTGGAACTGCTGGCGAAGCAACTTCCCGGCGCCTGGGAGCGCTAACTAGCCGGCGGTGCCCGGCGAGGACGCCTCGGCGTTGCCCGCGACGCCGTAGCGACCCGCGCGGCCCTCAAGCTGTTCGCGCAGCGCCATCACGACGACGACCTGGCCGGCCGGGGTGTCGGAGTTGTCCACCGTGGACAGGATGGACGTCGCGTTGGTGTCCGCGCGGACCACGCCGATCGCACCGGTGCCGTTCGCCGAACCGTTCGCGCCGGCCAGGACGACACCCGCACCCGTGCGGTCGAGCTGGGTGGCGAACCGCGCGATGGTCGAGGCCCGGTCGGCGGCGGAGTCACCGATCGCGGCGCCACCGGACAGCACGATCGCGAGCTGGGCCGGCTTCACGCCCGACGTCGCCTTCACGAACCCGGCGTTCGAGAGGCCCGCGAGCGCCGCGGCGGACTCGTCCGGGGTCGCCTGCGGCTGGTTGTTGGACGGGTTGAGCAGCAGCAACGTGCCGAACAGACCGCCGGCGCGCGTGCCAGGGTCACCCGCCGTCGGCAGCTGTGAACCCGCGGGCTGCAGGCGTGCCACCAGGTCGCGCAACTGGTCGCCGCGCGACGGGTCGGCGAACGCGTCGGTCAGCTGGATCTCGCCGGTGACCGAGGCGCCCGCGGACTTCAGCAGCCCGCTCAGAGCGTCCCGATCGGACGGACGCGCGTCCGAGGTCGTGACGAGCACGACGGTCCGGTCGGTGAGCCGGTCCTTCACGGCGAGCGGCCCGACCGAGGCGGCGAACTTGTCGGCCTCGGTCAGCTTGGCGTTCAACGCGTTGCGGTCGTTCTGCAGGTCGTTCACCTGCTGTGCCAACGAGTTCTTCTCGTCACTCAGCCCGGAGAGCAGCCGCCCGCTGATCGCGGTCGACCCCAGCACGACACCGATCGCCAGCGCGAGGAAGACCGCGGTGATCGAAACTATGTGGTAGCGCAGCGTGATCACGAGACCAACCCCTTGAACCAGTTGACGACGGACTGCCAGCCGTCGACCACGATGTCGACGTAGACGTGACCGACACCGGACACCGCCAGCGCCGCCGCCATGGCGGCGATCGCGGCGGTCACCAGCAGGACGATCACGCCCAGCGAGACCCGGCTGCGGTGCAGGGTCGCGACGGCCTCCCCGTCGACGAGCTTGCTACCGAGCTTCAACCGGGTGAGGAACGTGGAGGGGTTGGAACCGGAGTGCCCGCGGTCGAGGAACTCGCGCAACGTCGCGCGCAGCCCCACCGTGACGACCAGCGACGCCCCGTGCGCCTCGGCGAGCAGCAACGCGAGGTCCTCCGCGTTGCCCGACGCGGGGAACGTCACCGCGCCGATGCCGAGGTCCTGGATCCGTTGCAGGCCGGGCGCGTGCCCGTCGGTCTGCGCGGGCACGACCACCTCGGTGGCCGCGCGCAGCGACGCGGTGCCGATGCCGTCGGGGTCGCCGACGATGATGTCCGCCTTGTAGCCGGCGTCGTGCAGCGTGTCCGCGCCGGTGTCGACGCCGATCAGCACCGGCCGGTACTCGCGGATGTACTTGCGGAGCTTGCGCAGCTGCTCGGCGTGCGACGGTCCACCTGCGACGACCAGCACCTGCCGGTCGCGCATCGGCACGTACACCTCCGGCACGCCGACACCGTCGAGCACGAGCGCGCGTTCCCGGCGCAGGAACTCGATGGTGTTGGCGGAGAAGGCCTCCAGCTGCGCCGACATGCCGGCCTTCGCCTCGATCATGGCGTCCGCGATGCTTTCCGCGTTCTGCTCGATCCCCTTGGCGAGCTCGCGTTCACCGGCGTAGACGACACCCTCGTGCAACCGGAGCTTGGTGCCTTCCTTGATCTCTCGCAGCGCCGCGGCGCCGACGTTGTCGATCAGCGGAATGCCCGCCTCGATCAGCAGTTCCGGCCCGAGATTGGGAAACCGGCCGGAAATCGACGGCGAGGCGTTCACCACCCCGACCACCTCGGCGGCGACGAACGCCTCCGCCGTGCGCCGGTCGAGATCGACGAGGTCGAAGACGGCGACGTCTCCGGGACTGACGCGCCGCACCAGGTCACTCGCGCGCCGATCAACCCGCGCGACACCCGTGACACCGGGAAGTTCGTGGTTAGAGCGGCTCAGCAACCCGGAAAGCTTCATGCGTCCGATAGTGACTCACGGTGCGGACGCGACAGGTGAGGCACGCCGGGCAATTCGCGCTGGTCAGTCGTCGGGGTGAACTACTACGGCACCAAACGCTGCGACGACTGCCGCCATCAGGACCCAGATGCCGTTGCCGAACCCGGCTTCCAGGCCTGGGTCGATGGTGATGTTGCCCGTTTTGTGAAAGCTGATGGCGTTCAACAGGTACACGAACAGCATTCCGGTCACTCCGGCGAGCGCCGCCGCTCCGGCGAAGGCGACTTTGCGCCACCTGACGCCCAGCAGGATCGTCACGGCCGCCGCGGCGATCGGGATACCGAAGAGCGGGGCGTGCTGGTCCGTCGTGGCACCGAAGTGCGTGCGCCAGCCGGTGGTGACGAACGCCGTCTGCGGCTGGTCCGGGGCAAGGCGGATCAGGAGTTCCGACAGCGGCAGGAAGGTCGCCGTGATCGCGGCCGCGGCGGCGAGTCCCAGTAGGACGGTGCTGAGCAGTCTCGTGCCGTTCAGGTTCGTGCCGGGGAGTTTCACGCCGGCTCCCGTTGGACCGCGATGGCGCCGGTCGCCGCGGTCAGCGTGCCCAGCGCGAGGAAGACGAGCCCGAAGCCGAGCGCGAAGTCGCCCTGCTGCTCGATCGCGTGGCCGCGTTCCGACACGACGAGCGCCGCGACGATGCCCGCGGCTCCCAGCTGCGCGGCCGCACCGGCCAGCGCGGCCCGGTTGATCCAGATGCCGGCGATGAGGAGCGCCGCCGTGACCGCGATCGGGATGCCGTACCAGGGCGACAGGTCACCCGCGGGCCAGTCACCGGGCTTGTTCAGGACCTCCGTGCCCCAGGCCCTGACCACGACCTCGACGTTGCCGGCATACGCGGTCGAGTACCACGGCAGCACCATCGCCGTCGCGGTCAGCACCACCCCGGCCGCGATGAGCGCGACCGCCGTCGGTCTTCCGATCAACGCGTCTCCTGCTCTTCTTGCGTGCGTTCTTGTTCGAGGATGGCGATCCCGAACGGTGGTGTGTCGTCATCGCTGTCGAGCTGGTGCACGACAATCTCTTCTTCGTCCTCGGGTTCCTGCTGCTGTTGCTTCTGTTGGGCTAGCGCGGCACCTACGAGCCCGATGATCGCTGCCGCGACCAACAGGTACATCCCTGGGAAGTACTGCAGGTCGTTCTCCTGCCCGGTGTTGACCGGCCAGGAGCTCATGCGGTCCTCCTCGTGCTGCACCTGGGTCACGTAGAAGAACACGATCCCGGCCAGCGCCCCCGCCGCTCCCATGCCCAGCGGCCGCGCGATGGCCGCCGTCCGCTCCCGCACCATCAGCACCACCGCGATCGCCATCACGATGGCGGCGATCATCACCGGCCATCCCGCCACGTAGTAGGGGTCGGTGATCGGGTCGCCGGCCGGATGGTTCGACGTCACGATCCACAACGTGCTCATGTACGTCACCTCCAGGCCGGGCTGGCGGTGGAAGGTGCCGTACGTGTCCTGAAAGCTCGCGGCGGCCGCCAGTCCCGCGCCCAGGAGCACGAGGACCATGGCCACTTTCCTGCGATCAGTCACTCTTGGGCTCCACAATCACCGGGTATCCGTATGGCGGCGTCTCGGTGTCGTCGCCTTCGATCTGGTGGATCACCGCTCCGCCTGCCTCGCTTGGCTCGGTTTGGACTCGGCGTGGCAGTTCCTGGTGCAGCACTGCGGCCACTACCGCTACGCCTGCGGCGATGATCAGCAGGGTTACGCCGTCTCCCTGGGCCACGTTCAGCGGTACCGGTGCTTCTAGCTCCGCGAGTCGTTTCACTGTTCCCTGGACGGTGCCTACTGCGGACCAGGCTGCGCCGGCCAGTACGCCTGCGCCCAGCAGGGATCCGACTCTTGCGGCTGGGTGGCGCCAGGCCAGTACTGCGGCCAGGGCCATCAGTATCGCGCCGCCTATGGCTGGTTCGCCGAACTCGATCGGGCCCAGTTGCAGGGCGCCCTGGAAGTCGTCCTGGTCGATGGTCCAGGCGGTGGCTTCGAAGCTCAGGGTTTGGCCTCGGATTGTGGCTTCCACCGAGTAGGCGGAGAGGAAGGTGGCTGTTGCTGCCAGGGCGGCTGCTACCAGTACCAGCACCGCTCCCAGCACTCGGCGCGTGGTCACGATGGTGGCCGCCTTTCTGTCGCACTGGCGGGTGCGGGGGTGACCGGTGGTCGGTCACGGGTTCCATCATGCCGAAGGGTGGCGGGTTTGCGGGTCTTCGGCTTGCGGGTCGCGAGTTTGGGGGTGGGTCGCCTTGCGAGTAGCCGCCTTGCGGGCGCGACCTTGCGGGGTGGTCGCCTTGCGGGCGGCGGGCTTGCGTTGCGAGAGTTTTTCTGGGGCTCTGCCCAGGCTTCCGGCAATCTGATCCGGGTGGCCGCGCCACGGGCGGGTTGATGGCACGCCTGTTTCGTTGGGCGGCCGCCGGTTTCGTAGGTGCTTGCGTTGGCGGTGGGGTCAGGGACGGCTCGCCTTCGGCCTCGCGGTTGAGGGCTGATGGCGTGTGCAAGTACTACCAACACGTGATCGAACCGCCGCTAACTACCGCCAACTCGGCGCCTTCGCGTGCTGGCTGGTTAGGACTTTTTCTTGCGTCGTCGGACCACCGGGGCCGCCGACTTGTCGGCGCTGGCTGCTGCCAGCAGTTCCTCGGCGTGTGCTCGGCCTGTGTCGGTCGAGTCCATACCGGCCAGCATGCGGGCCAGTTCCACTACGCGCTGGGTCTCGTCCAGCCTTCGCACTGCGGAGCGCGTGAACGTTCCGTCGGCTGACTTGTCCACCACCAGGTGGCGGTCCGCGAAGGCGGCCACCTGTGGCAGGTGGGTCACGACGATCACCTGGTGTGACCGGGCCAGGCGGGCCAGGCGGCGGCCCACTTCCACGGCGGCTCGGCCGCCCACGCCGGCGTCCACCTCGTCGAAGACGAGGGTGGGTACCGGGTCGGAGTGGGAGAGGACTACCTCCAGGGCCAGCATTACGCGGGATAGTTCGCCGCCTGAGGCGCCCTTGTGCACTGGCAGGGCTGGGGCTCCGGGGTGGGAGATCAGGCGTAGTTCCACGTCGTCCACGCCTGAGGCGCCCGCGTGTAGTACGGAGCGGCCTACTGGGAGGGCTTGGGCGTCGCCTGCTTCTGCGTGGCGGGGGCGGACGGCCAGTTCCACTGAGGCGTGGGGCATGGCCAGGCCGTCCAGTTCCTCGGTCACGGCCTTGCCCAGTTCGGTGGCGGCTTCTACGCGGGCGGCGGTCACCTGTTCGGCCAGGGCGGCCAGTTCCACTGCCAGTTCGTCGCGGCGGGTGGCCAGGGCGGTCAGGGCTTCCTCGGAGGTGTCGAGGCCGTCCAGGCGGGTTCGGGCGTTGGTGGCCCAGGCGATCACGCCGTCTGCGTCTGCGGCGTACTTGCGGGTCAGGGCCTTTAGTTCGGCCTGGCGTTGCAGGACCTGTTCCAGGCGGCCTGGGTCGGCGTCCAGGTGGTCCAGGTAGCCGGAGACCTCGGCGGCCACGTCGGCCAGCAGGGTTGCGGCCTCTGCGAGGCGGGGTTCCATCTCGCGCAGGCGCGGATCCTCGGAGGTGGCCAGGCGGCGGGCGGCCTCGGAGATCAGGCCCAGTGCGCCTGGGTTTTCCGGGTCGCCCTCCAGCGAGCCGGAGACCGCGAACTGGGCGCCTTGGGCGGCCTCGCGCAGTTGATCGGCGTCGGCCAGGCGGCGGGCCTCGTCGTGCAGTTCGAGGTCTTCGCCTGGCTTGGGGTCCACGGCGTCGATCTCGGACAGGCCGTGCCGCAGGAGGTCGGCCTCGCGGGCCAGTTCGCGGGAGCGGTCGGTGCGTTCGCGGAGTTCGGACGTGACGCGCAGCCACTCCTCGCGGATGCGCTGGTACTCGCGCAGCGGCTCGGCCACGTCGTCGCTGGCGAAGCGGTCCAGGACGGCGCGCTGCTCGGTCGGGCGCATCAGGCGTAGCTGGTCGTTCTGGCCGTGGACGGCGATCAGCTGCTCGGCCAGTTCGGACAGCACGCCCACCGGTACGGAGCGGCCGCCCACGTGGGCTCGGGAGCGGCCGTCGGCGCCTACGGTTCGGATCGCGATCAGCGAGCCGTCCTCGTCGGCCTCGCCGCCCACCTCCTCGGCCACCTTCGCGGCCGGGCTGCCCGCCGGGGCCTGGAAACGGCCCTCCACGACTGCCTTGTCGGCTCCGGTGCGCACCCGGGACGCCTCTGCCCGGCCTCCGCCGAGCAGGTGCAACCCGGTCACGACCATGGTCTTGCCCGCGCCCGTCTCACCGGTGACTACGGTGAAGCCGGGGTCTAGTTCAAGGGTGGCCTCGTCGATCACGCCAAGGCCATTGATGCGCATCTCGGCCAGCACAGAGCGAACCTTACTTGTCGGGTCCGACATTTCCGGATTGGACCTTGCTCTGGGGGCACCATAACGAGCCAGTGCCGCCGCACCGAGCGGCGCGATCAACCTGCCGACGGCCCCCGCCATCCCTTCACCGGCAGCGCGAACTTCTCCACCAGCCGATCGGTGAACGGGGCCTGGCGCAGCCGCACGACCTTGAGCGGCATCTCGCCCTCCACGATCTCGATCCGCGCGGCGGCGGGCAGCTCGAACGTGCGCCGCCCGTCTGCGGACAAAGCCGCCGGATGGCCGGACGGGTCGATCTCGAACGCCACGTGCGATTTCGGCGACACGACCAGAGGGCGCGCGAACAGCGCGTGTGCGTTGCTCGGCACCACCAGGATCGCCTGCACGTCCGGCCAGACCACCGGTCCACCGGCGGAGAACGCGTATGCGGTCGAGCCCGTCGGTGTCGCGCAGATGACGCCGTCGCAGCCGAACGCCGACACCGGCCGTCCGTCCACCTCGACCACGACGTCGAGGATGCGTTCGCGGATCAGCTTCTCGACGGTGATCTCGTTGAGCGCCCACGTCTTCGCGACGACTTCGCCGTTGACCTTCGCGACCAGGTCGAGCGTCATACGCTCTTCCACGAAGTAGTCCTGCTCCAGGACGTGGCCGACGGCCTCGTGCAGCGCGTCCGAGTCCGCCTCGGCGAGGAAACCGACGCGGCCCAGGTTCACGCCGAGCACCGGCACCTGCGCCGGGCGGGCGAGTTCGGCGCCGCGCAGCAGCGTGCCGTCACCGCCCAGCACCAGGACGAGTTCGGTGCCCTCGGCCGCGAAGTCGTCGGCGGGCACGACCTTGGTGCAGCACGACGGGCCGAGGTCACGCGCCTCGTCGTCGAGCACCCTGGTCGTGACGCCACCGACCGCGAGCCGGCCGGCGACCTGACGGGCAAGATCGATGTTGCTCTGGTGGCCGGTGTGGACGACCAGCAGGATTTCCCTCATTGGGGCCCTTCTGCGACAGCGGTGCGCACCATCTCGGCGGCGTCGGATCCCGTTGGGACGGAGTCCGCCTTGCGGAGCCAGAGGAAGTATTCGACGTTGCCGGACGGACCGGGCAGCGGGCTCGCGACGACCCCGTGCACGGCCAGGCCCAGTTCTTCGGCAGCCCTGGTGACCTCGAGAACGGCATCGACGCGCAGTTCCGGTTCGCGTACGACGCCACCGGAGCCCAGGCGTTCCTTGCCCACCTCGAACTGCGGCTTGACCATCGGCAGCAGGTCGCCTTCCTCGTCGAGGCACGCGGCCAGTGCGGGAAGCACAAGCCTCAACGAGATAAACGAAAGATCGGCTACTACGAGTTCAACTTTTCCGCCGATGTCCTCGGGAGTGAGGGTGCGGACGTTGGTCTTGTCCTTCACCACGACCCGGTCGTCGGTCTGCAGCTTCCAGTCGAGCAGGCCCCTGCCGACGTCGGCCGCGACGACCTGCCGCGCGCCGTGGCGCAGCAGCACGTCGGTGAAACCGCCAGTGGATGCGCCGGCGTCGAGACAGCGTTTGCCGGTGGGGTCGATCTTGAAGCCTTCGAGCGCGCCGATCAGCTTGTGCGCGCCGCGCGACGCCCAGTTGGGATCGTTGCTCAGGTCCTTGACGACGACGGCGTCAGAGGTCTCCACGGCGGTCGCGGGCTTGGTCGCGACGGTGCCGCGCACCGTGACGCGGCCGTCCGCGACTAGTTGGCTGGCGTGCTCACGGGACCTTGCGAGCCCCCTGCGCACGAGTTCGGCGTCGAGCCGCACCCTGCGAGGCACTGTGCATCACACCTTGTCGATGCTCGACAGTGCGTCGGTGAGCGTCGCGTGCACGGTGTCGAACCGCGCCACGTGCTCGTCGAGGGGGACGTTCTCAAGCCCGTCGAGCCTCGCCAGCGCGCCATCGATGGCGTCAGCCGGGTTGGGCGGCGGTCCGGGCAGGGGGTAGCTCACGGCTCTTACGGTAGCCGATGGAGTACCGACAGGTCCGCGCCGACATACGTGGGCCGAAGCTCGGGCGGAAGCGCTTGCGCCTCCGCTTCGGTCGACACACCCGTGAGGACAAGCAGCGAGTCCATGCCCGCGTTGACCGCGCCCAGGATGTCCGTGTCGAGGCGGTCGCCGACCACCAGCGGCCGGTTCGCCCCGAGGTCCTTCGCCGCCTGCTGCAGCAGCGGCGTGGCGGGCTTGCCGGCGACGAGCGGCTCCTGGTCGGTGGCGGTCTTGAGCGCCGCGACGAGGGACCCGTTGCCGGGCAGGAGGCCGCGTTCGGTGGGCAGGGTGGCGTCGACGTTGCACGCCACCCACAGCGCGCCGTTGCGGATGGCCACCGCGGCCTCGGCCAGCTCACGCCAGCCGAGGTCCATGCTGAGGCCTTGCAGGACCGCCACCGCGCCTTCGGCGGTGTCGGTCGGGGTGAGACCGCGCTTCAGCACCTCGGCCGCGAGGGCCTTGGTGCCGAGCACGAGCACAGTGGAACGCTTCGGCAGACGTTCGGCCAGCATGGCCGCGCCTGCCTGCGAGGAGGTGCTCACCTCGTCGACACTCGTGTCGAACCCGAGCTCGACGAGGTGATCAGCGACCGCCTGCGGTGAGCGGGAGGCGTTGTTGGTGACGTACCGGATCCCGACGCCCTTGCTTCTGGCCGCCGCGATGGCTTCCGCAGCACCCGGCACGGCCTCGGACCCGCGGTAGACGGTGCCGTCGAGATCGATCAGCAACGCGTCGTACCGGTCGACCAACGTCTCGCTCACTGCTGCGGGGTCTCCTCCTGGGTGAGCTCGAACGCGCGCTCGGCGGCGTCGGTCTCCCCTTCGTCGTCAGCCTCGGCGGCGTTGAGGAACCACTTGACGGCTTCCTCGATGCGACCGGCCGCGGCCAGGTTGTCGGCGTAAGCGTAGAAGAGCCGCGCCGAGTACGGGTTCCGCTGCCCCGGGTCGAGGTCCGGCCCCTGCAACGCGATGACCGCCGCGTCCATCTGCCCCATGTCACGACGCGCGCCGGCCGCGACGATGCGCAGCTCGATGGCGTCCTCCTGGGACAGCTCGCTCGCCGACGGGTCCTTCGCGAGGTCGATCGCCCGCTCGGGCCGGCCCAGCGCCCGCTCGCAGTCGGCCATGATCGCGAGGTGGCCCGGTCCGGTCATCATCCGGCGCGCGGCCCGCAGCTCGCTGAGAGCCTCGGCCCACTCGTCGGCGAAGTACGCGGTCAGACCCGCGGCCTCACGCACCACACCGACCCGCGCCGCCTTGCTGCGCGCGTACCGGGCGTGCTCGAGCGCCAGCTCCGGCTCCTCGTCGATCAGCAGCCCGGCCGCGGCCAGGTGCCGGCCGACGATCTCCGCGAGGCCCTTGGGCAGCCCGCGCAGCTCGGCCTTGATCTCCGGGTCGAGCAGCGAGAGGTCGGCCTCTTCGGGCAGCTCGGGACGGCCACCACGGGGCGCCGGGGCGTCCTCACGGTCGTCACGGCTGTCGGTGCTGTCGCGGTTGTCAGTGCTGTCAGTGCCTGCATCGGCGGCACGCACGTCGCGGCTGTCGGCGTCACCGGCGCCACGGCTGTCGCGGACATTGCGGTCCTCGGCGTCACGGGCGTCAGGCCCGTCGCCGTCGGCACGAACGCCACGGTCGTCGTTGGCGCGGTCGTCATCGGCGCGCTCGTCGGCGGCACGGTGGCCGCCGTCGATGTTGCTGTCACCGGCGGCTGCCGTCGCCTCGGCGGAGTCGTCGTCCGCGGAGTCGTTGGACTCGGTCGCGATCTGCTCGCGACCGGCAGCGGCGCGGGTGGCCGCGGCGCCGTGGCCCAGGCGGTAGCCGGCGCGCTCACCGGTCGGCGCGGACTTCGCGCCCTCCGGGGTCACGTCCGAGTCGACCTCGGCGCCGTCGACCTGAGCACCCTTGAGCTCGGCGTCTTCCTGGCCCGTGGTCTCCTGCTCGGAGATCCGGTCCTGGAAGCGCGCCGCGCGCTCACGGCTGCGCTCGTCACGACGGTCGTCGCGCTGGGCGTCGTTGTTCTGGGAGTCGTTGCGCTGGGAGTCGTTGCGGTCACCCGAGCCTGCGCCCTGGTAGCCGCCACGGCCGGCACCGCGACTGTCCGAACGGTCATCCTTGCGGTAACCGCCACGGTCGCTCGAACGGTCGTCGCGACGGTAGCCGCCACGATCGCTGGAACCGCGGTCGCTGGAGCTGGACCCCTTGTAGCCACCACGGTCACTGGAGCTGCTGGAGCTGCCGCCCTTGTAGCCACCACGGTCGCTAGAGCTGGAGCCCTTGTAGCCGCCGCGATCGCTGGAGCTGGAACTGCCGCCCTTGTAGCCACCACGGTCGCTAGAGCTGGAGCCCTTGTAGCCGCCGCGATCGCTGGAGCTGGAACTGCTGCCCTTGTAACCACCACGGTCGCCGCCGGAACGGTCGTCCTTGCGGTAGCCGCCACGGTCGCCGGAGCCTTCGCTGCGCGGGTAGCCGCCACGGTCATCACGACGGTCGTCGGAACGCTCGCCACCGCGATATCCACCGCGATCGCTGGATCCCTTGTAACCGCCACGGTCGCTGGAGCTGCTGGAGCTGCCGCCCTTGTAACCACCGCGATCGCTAGAGCTGCTGGAGCCCTTGTAACCACCACGGTCGCCGGAGGTCGAGCCCTTGTAGCCGCCGCGCTCGCCCGAGCTCCCGCCGCGGTCACTCGAACCCTTGTAGCCGCCGCGGTCGCTGGAACCTTCGCTGCGCTGGTAGCCGCCACGGTCTTCGCGCGGCTTGAAGTCACGACGCTCGCTCGAGCCCTGACCGCGGTAACCACCACGGTCGCCGCCCGAGCGGTCGTCCTTGCGGTAGCCACCACGATCGCTGGAGCTGCTGGTGCCCTTGTAGCCACCACGGTCACTCGAACCCTGGTAACCGCTGCGCTCGCCAGAGCCTTCGCTGCGCTGGTAGCCGCCGCGATCATCACGACGGTCGCCGCCGCGGTACCCACCGCGGTCGCTGGAACCCTCGCTGCGCTGGTAGCCACCACGGTCACTGGAGCTGCTGCCCTTGTAACCACCGCGATCACTGGAGCTGGAGCCCTTGTAGCCGCCGCGCTCGCCCGAGGTTGAGCCCTTGTAGCCGCCACGGTCACTGGAGCTGGAGCCCTTGTAACCACCGCGATCGCTGGAGCTGCTAGCCCTTGTAGCCGCCACGGTCACTGGAGCTCGAGCCCTTGTAACCACCGCGATCGCTGGAGCTGCTGGAGCCCTTGTAGCCGCCGCGGTCGCTGGAACCTTCGCTGCGCTGGTAGCCGCCACGGTCCTCGCGCGGCTTGAAGTCACGACGCTCGCTCGAACCCTGACCGCGGTAACCACCACGGTCGCCGAGCTCTGCGCTTCCTTGCGGGTAGCCGGCACGGTCGCTCGCCCCGGTAGCCACCAGCGGTCGTCTGGAGCCGGAACGCCGCCCGTAGCCACCACGGTCGCTGGAGCTGCTGAGCCCTTGTAGCCGCCGCGGTCGCTGCTGCTGCGGGTGCCGGCACGGTCGTCTCGACGGTCTCCGCTGCGGTCGCGGTCGCCGGAGCCCTCACCACGCTGGTAGCCGCCACGATCTTCGCGCGGCTTGAAGCCGGCGCGGTCGTCACGCTTGTTGTTGTTGCTGCTGACCTTGCGATCGCCTGTTGGGCGGCCACCGTCGGAATGGCGCGGTCGGTCTCCCTGGCCACGCTGACGGTCGCCGGGACGATCCCCGAACCTAGACACCAAATCCTCCTACTATGGACACGCTGAAAGGGGCTTGTGATCTGAGCACTGTTGTTGTGCCCCGCATCACAAGCCCCTTCAGGGAAGTAAAGTTCGGCGGCGACCTACTCTCCCACACCGTAACCAGTGCAGTACCATCGGCGCAGAAGGGCTTAACTACCGGGTTCGGAATGGGACCGGGTGTTTCCCCAACGCTATAACCACCGAAACACTATGGAATTCAACCTAGAACCCCGACCAGCGGGGTTGCGATCGGTTCTGGTTGTTCTTCCAGAACCGCACAGTGGATGCGTAGCGTCTTTGTAACAAGTCCTCGGCCTATTAGTACCAGTCAGCTCCAACCGTTACCGGTCTTCCACCTCTGGCCTATCAACCCAGTGGTCTAGCTGGGGGCCTTAACTCACGAAGAGTGGGATACCTCATCTTGGAACAGGCTTCCCGCTTAGATGCCTTCAGCGGTTATCCCTTCCGAACGTAGCCAACCAGCAATGCTCTTGGCAGAACAACTGGCACACCAGCGGTCCGTCCGTCCCGGTCCTCTCGTACTAGGGACAGCCTTCCTCAAGTATCCTACGCGCGCGGCGGATAGGGACCGAACTGTCTCACGACGTTCTAAACCCAGCTCGCGTACCGCTTTAATGGGCGAACAGCCCAACCCTTGGGACCTACTCCAGCCCCAGGATGCGACGAGCCGACATCGAGGTGCCAAACCATGCCGTCGATATGGACTCTTGGGCAAGATCAGCCTGTTATCCCCGGGGTACCTTTTATCCGTTGAGCGACCACGCTTCCACAAGCCATGGCCGGATCACTAGTTCCGACTTTCGTCCCTGCTCGACCCGTCAGTCTCACAGTCAAGCTCCCTTGTGCACTTGCACTCGACACCTGATTGCCAACCAGGCTGAGGGAACCTTTGAGCGCCTCCGTTACTCTTTGGGAGGCAACCGCCCCAGTTAAACTACCCACCAGGCACTGTCCCTGATCCGGATCACGGACCGAGGTTAGACATCCAATACGACCAGAGTGGTATTTCAACGATGACTCCACAACCACTGGCGTGGCCGCTTCACAGTCTCCCACCTATCCTACACAAGCCGAATCGAACACCAATACCAAGCTATAGTAAAGGTCCCGGGGTCTTTCCGTCCTGCCGCGCGTAACGAGCATCTTTACTCGTAATGCAATTTCGCCGGGCCTGTGGTTGAGACAGTCGAGAAGTCGTTACGCCATTCGTGCAGGTCGGAACTTACCCGACAAGGAATTTCGCTACCTTAGGATGGTTATAGTTACCACCGCCGTTTACTGGCGCTTAAGTTCTCAGCTTCGCCCCGAAGGACTAACCGGTCCCCTTAACGTTCCAGCACCGGGCAGGCGTCAGTCCATATACATCGTCTTGCGACTTCGCATGGACCTGTGTTTTTAGTAAACAGTCGCTTCTCGCTGGTCTCTGCGGCCGTCTCGCCCTAGCCTGCAAGAGGCTTCAAGCGCTACGGCCCCCCTTCTCCCGAAGTTACGGGGGCATTTTGCCGAGTTCCTTAACCACAGTTCGCCCGATCGCCTTGGTATTCTCTACCTGACCACCTGTGTCGGTTTGGGGTACGGGCCGCGTGAAAGCTCGCTAGAGGCTTTTCTCGGCAGCATGGGATCACTCTACTTCGCCTCAATCGGCTACGCATCACGTCTCAGCCTTAATGAAGCACGGATTTGCCTATGCTTCGGCCTACACGCTTGCACCAGTACTACCACTCACTGGCGGAGCTACCCTCCTGCGTCACCCCATCGCTTGACTACTACAAGTTCAGGTCCCGCGCTCCACTTGCCCCTAGATCCCGAAGGATTGTCGGAGGGCTTCGGGCGGTTAGTATCACAAGGTTCATCATGGGCGCGTTCACACGGGTACGGGAATATCAACCCGTTGTCCATCGACTACGCCTGTCGGCCTCGCCTTAGGTCCCGACTTACCCTGGGCGGATTAGCCTGGCCCAGGAACCCTTGGTCATCCGGCGGACGAGTTTCTCACTCGTCTTTCGCTACTCATGCCTGCATTCTCACTCGCATAGCGTCCACGGCTGGATTACTCCGCCGCTTCAACCGCTACACGACGCTCCCCTACCCATCCCGAGTAAAGCTCGAAATGACACAGCTTCGGTGGTGTGCTTAAGCCCCGCTACATTGTCGGCGCAGGACCACTTGACCAGTGAGCTATTACGCACTCTTTAAAGGGTGGCTGCTTCTAAGCCAACCTCCTGGCTGTCTGTGCGACCCCACATCCTTTCCCACTTAGCACACACTTAGGGACCTTAGCTGGCGTTCTGGGCTGTTTCCCTCTCGACTACGAAGCTTATCCCCCGCAGTCTCACTGCCGCGCTCTCACACCACGGTATTCGGAGTTTGGTTGATTTCGGTAAGCTTGTAGGCCCCCTAGACCATCCAGTGCTCTACCCCCGCGGTGAAACACACGACGCTGCACCTAAATGCATTTCGGGGAGAACCAGCTATCACGGTGTTTGATTGGCCTTTCACCCCTAACCACAGCTCATCCCCCAGGTTTTCAACCCTGGTGGGTTCGGGCCTCCACGCGGTCTTACCCGCGCTTCACCCTGGCCATGGCTAGATCACACCGCTTCGGGTCTAGACCACGCGACTCAAGCGCCCTATTCAGACTCGCTTTCGCTACGGCTACCCCACACGGGTTAACCTCGCCACGTAGCACTAACTCGCAGGCTCATTCTTCAAAAGGCACGCCGTCACCCCTAAAGGCTCCGACGGATTGTAGGCACACGGTTTCAGGTACTATTTCACTCCCCTCCCGGGGTACTTTTCATCTTTCCCTCACGGTACTAGTCCGCTATCGGTCACCAGGGAGTATTTAGGCTTAGCGGGTGGTCCCGCCAGATTCACAGCGAATTTCACGAGTACGCTGCTACTTGGGAACACTCTAACGAGATGCCAGGTTTTCGAGTACGGGAGTTTCACCCTCTACGCTCACGCTTTCCAGACGCATTCCTCTAACCACAGCATTTTCTGACTCGTTGCCAGTTCGGCAGAACTGACCAAGAGGTCCCACGACCCCGTGACATGCAACCCCTGCCGGGTATCACACGAGTCGGTTTAGCCTCATCCGCTTTCGCTCGCCACTACTCACGGAATCACGGTTGTTTTCTCTTCCTGCGGGTACTGAGATGTTTCACTTCCCCGCGTTCCCTCCACATACCCTATGTGTTCAGGTATGGGTGACCCCACATGACTGGGGCCGGGTTTCCCCATTCGGAAATTCTAGGATCTCAGCTCGGTTGACAGCTCCCCTAGACTTTTCGCAGTCTCCTACGTCCTTCATCGGCTCCTGGTGCCAAGACATCCACCGTATGCCCTTACTAACTTGCTACAAAGATGCTCGCATCCACTGTGCAGTTCTCAAAGAACAATCAGACCCACTCGCTTCTACTGCGAACGCCGGCCTATCCAGTCGACGCAGGCGGTTCATTCGCGGCAAGATGGCCGATCACTGAAAGACACTTAGCGTGTTCTCTCAGGACCCAACAGCGTACCGATCTATTCATCCAGCCCCCGCGACACCTTTCCACGCACCCGAAGATGCAGTACTCACTGTCGAAGCAACCGAACGTCAAGCCAGCCAGCATCCACTAATGAGCACCACCCAGCATCAAGTGCTGGCGTGGGTCTGCGTTGCTGCTGAGACGTTCGCTCAGGTCAGCAACGAGATGCTCCTTAGAAAGGAGGTGATCCAGCCGCACCTTCCGGTACGGCTACCTTGTTACGACTTCGTCCCAATCGCCAGTCCCACCTTCGACCGCTCTCCCCCTTGCGGGTTGAGCCACGGGCTTCGGGTGTTACCGACTTTCGTGACGTGACGGGCGGTGTGTACAAGGCCCGGGAACGTATTCACCGCAGCGTTGCTGATCTGCGATTACTAGCGACTCCGACTTCACGGGGTCGAGTTGCAGACCCCGATCCGAACTGAGACCGGCTTTATGGGATTCGCTCCACCTCACGGCTTAGCAGCCCTTTGTACCGGCCATTGTAGCATGTGTGAAGCCCTGGACATAAGGGGCATGATGACTTGACGTCATCCCCACCTTCCTCCGAGTTGACCCCGGCAGTCTCCCATGAGTCCCCGGCATTACCCGCTGGCAACATGGAACGAGGGTTGCGCTCGTTGCGGGACTTAACCCAACATCTCACGACACGAGCTGACGACAGCCATGCACCACCTGTGAACCAGCCACAAGGGAGGCTCTATCTCTAGAGCTTTCTAGTCCATGTCAAGCCCAGGTAAGGTTCTTCGCGTTGCATCGAATTAATCCACATGCTCCGCCGCTTGTGCGGGCCCCCGTCAATTCCTTTGAGTTTTAGCCTTGCGGCCGTACTCCCCAGGCGGGGTGCTTAATGCGTTAGCTGCGGCACAGAGGGCGTGGAAGCCCCCCACACCTAGCACCCACCGTTTACGGCGTGGACTACCAGGGTATCTAATCCTGTTCGCTCCCCACGCTTTCGCTCCTCAGCGTCAGTGTCGGCCCAGAGACCCGCCTTCGCCACCGGTGTTCCTCCTGATATCTGCGCATTTCACCGCTACACCAGGAATTCCAGTCTCCCCTGCCGAACTCAAGTCTGCCCGTATCGACCGCAAGCTTGGGGTTAAGCCCCAAGTTTTCACGGCCGACGCGACAAACCGCCTACGAGCTCTTTACGCCCAATAATTCCGGACAACGCTCGCACCCTACGTATTACCGCGGCTGCTGGCACGTAGTTAGCCGGTGCTTCTTCTGCAGGTACCGTCACTTGCGCTTCGTCCCTGCTGAAAGAGGTTTACAACCCGAAGGCCGTCATCCCTCACGCGGCGTCGCTGCATCAGGCTTTCGCCCATTGTGCAATATTCCCCACTGCTGCCTCCCGTAGGAGTCTGGGCCGTGTCTCAGTCCCAGTGTGGCCGGTCACCCTCTCAGGCCGGCTACCCGTCGTCGCCTTGGTAGGCCATTACCCCACCAACAAGCTGATAGGCCGCGGGTCCATCCCATACCGCCGGAACTTTCCACCACCGAATCATGCGATCAGTGGTCGTATCCGGTATTAGACCTCGTTTCCAAGGCTTATCCCAGAGTACAGGGCAGGTTACCCACGTGTTACTCACCCGTTCGCCGCTCGTGTACCCCGAAGGGCCTTACCGCTCGACTTGCATGTGTTAAGCACGCCGCCAGCGTTCGTCCTGAGCCAGGATCAAACTCTCCAATAAGGATTGTGTTGATCGCTCCAGACGGAATATGTCTGGCATCTATCATCTCAAAGGAACTACCTCGACGAGGAGGTAATTCATATATTACTGGCTGTGTTTCGGCACGCTGTTGAGTTCTCAAAGAACACGCGCACATCATCACGATCCGCCGCAAGGCGATCTCGATCCGAGGCTGTGTCGTACATAAGCTTGTGTTTGAAACTTCGACGCCCTTGGCCTCTGAGCTCAGACGAGCTACCGGCTGGGTCTTCATCGTTTCTCAGTCACCCACTCTACCACACTCAGTGGAAGCTTGGTTCGTGACCCGCGTCGCGCTCCGTTCCGGTGTTCCCGGCCCGTTCCGCGCTGACATGGAGAAAGTTACACGCACGCCAACTCGGGGTCAAATCGAGGGCAACACCGCTACCCACGGTTAAGAAACCGCAGCTCAGCAGCCCCATACAGGACCCACGAACAAGCTATCGCAGCACCGATCCCGTGCACAGTGTGACCGCCGTCACGTCAAGAAAGATCGAAGGCCGCCGGTCCCAGGTGGGACCGACGGCCTTCCGGCGCTAGAACCCGCAGGTCAGAGCTCTACCTGCACGCCCGCGTTGTTGCGCTTGCCCCGGCGCAGGACCAGCCACTTGCCGTGCAGCAGGTCGTCCTTCGCCGGCTTCCACTCCTCGTCGGTCACCTTCGCGTTGTTCACGTAGGCACCGCCCTCGTTGATCGTGCGCCGCGCGGCACCCCGGCTCTCGGCCAGGCCCGACGCGATCAGCAGGTCGACGATCGTCGGTTCGTCCGTCAGCCGAACGGTGCCCTTCGGCGCCTCGGCGAGGGCCGCTTCCAGCACCGACGCGTCCAGGTCGCGGAGCTCGCCCCGGCCGAACAGGGCCGACGAGGCCAGGATGACCTGCTGCGTCGCCCGCTCGCCGTGCACCAGATCCGTGAACTCCTGCGCGAGCCGCTTCTGCGCGGACCGCAGGTGGGGTGTGTCCGCGGTCTGCTTCTCGAGCTCGTCCAGTTCCTCACGCGTGAGGAACGTGAACAGGCGCAGGTAGTTCAGCACCGTGACGTCGTCGACGTTCACGAAGTACTGGTACCAGGCGTACGGCGAGGTCATCTCCGGGTCGAGCCACACGCTGCCGCCACCGGTGGACTTGCCGAACTTACGTCCCTCGGCGTCGGTGACCAGCGGCGCGGTCAACGCGTGCACGTGCTTGCTCTCGACCCGGCGGATCAGGTCGACGCCACCGACGATGTTGCCCCACTGGTCCGACCCGCCGACCTGCAGCGAGGTGCCGTGCTTGCGGTACAGCTCCAGGTAGTCGTTCGACTGCAGCAGCAGGTAGCTGAACTCGGTGTAGGACATGCCGTCGCTCTCGAGGCGGCGCTTCACCGTGTCGCGCGACAGCATGACGTTCATCGAGAAGTGCTTGCCGATGTCGCGCAGGAACTCCAGCGCGCTGACCTGCCCGGTCCAGCTGAGGTTGTTCTCGACGATCGCGCCCGTCGGGGACGACGAGTCGAACTCGACGAACCGCTCCAGCTGGCCGCGGATCCGCTCGGCCCAGGCGGCGACGGTGTCCAGCGCGTTCATCGTGCGCTCACCGGTGTCGCGCGGGTCGCCGATCATGCCCGTGGCCCCACCGGCCAGCACGATCGGCCGGTTGCCCGCCTTCTGGAAGCGCCGGAGCATCAGCAACGGGACCATGTTGCCGGCGTGCAGCGACGGCGCCGTCGGGTCGAAACCGCAATAGAGCGTGAGCGGGCCGCTGTCCAGGTCCTTCCGGAGGGCGCCGAGGTCGGTGGACGTCGCGATCAGGCCGCGCCAGGTCAGTTCGTCAAGGATGTGCTCGCTCACGGCACTCATTGTCGCTTACCAGGTCTAACGGGTTTCGACCGGTGTCCGTGCGGGTAGCTCTCGGGTATGACGGAGCCACGTGACGAGTTACGGCGGCCCACTGAACGCATGCCGCGCGTGAACGAGCCAGTCGTGGAAGAGGTCGTCGAGCGTGACGACACCTACCGCAAGGCACGGACGGTGTACACCGTCTGTGCAGTCATCGACGTCGTGTGCTGGGTGTTCGCCATCGTGCTGTTCGTGCACATCTTCCTGGTCGTGGCGGAGGCGAACGCCGGCAACGGCTTCTTCCAGTTCGTCGCCGGCTGGGCGGGCGGCATCACGCTCGGCCTGGACGGTCTCTTCACGACGGAGAGCCCCAAGACCGCCGTGCTCTTCAACGAGGGCCTGGCCGCACTCTTGTGGTTGCTCATCGGCGCGTTGCTGACGAACCTGATCACGCGTCTGGCGCTGCCGGCCGAGCACCGGCGCGCCTGGTACCGGAAGAGCGTGCGGTACGTAAGAGAATGGCGGGGTGACGGAGTACAGCTGGGACGTCGCCCCGTCCTTCGCCGAAGAGGACCGCGACCGGGTTCTCCCGATCGTCGAACGCCTCAGGAACCTGGGCGTGAAGGTCTTCTACGACGTGGACCAGCGGGTCGAGATGTGGGGCGTCGACCTGGTCGAGTACTTCTCCGAGACGTTCAGCCAGCGAGCCAGGTTCGTGCTGTTGTTCGGTTCGCGGCACTACGTCTCGGCGTGGGCGCGTCTCCAGCGCCGTGCCGCTCAGGCGCGCGCGTTGGAGGAGCACACGGAGTACGTGCTGCCGATCCGTATCGACGACACGCCCGTGCCGGGACTCGCACCGACCATCGGGTACCTCGACGTGCGTGTACATAGCGACGAGGTGATCGCACAGGCCGTCGTCGAGAAGCTGGCGCAACACCGTGCGTCGTTCACTCCGTCCACGCCGATCACGCCGCAGTCCGTGGCGGCGCTCGTGCGTGAGAAGCCGCGCGGGTGGGAGTACCTGCTGTACGTGGCCGTTGTGGCGCAAGGACTTGCTGAGCTGGAGTCGAAGTACTGGGAGCACTTCCTGCGCTATGCGCCGCGCAACGGGACCGTCGAGCACGGGAACGGCGTCGACCTGATCCGCGATCGGAACGTGCTGCTGAGCGAGATCATCAAGGTCGCGGTCGACACGCTGTTCACGGCGGACACCCAGGAGGCGGCGTTCGGGGCGCCCGGGACTCCCGGTGATCCGGACCGGATCGTGCACCTCGGTGAGCTGTTCGTGCGGACGTTCGACGAGATCCTGGAGTGGGCGCGCGGGATCCACGGCACCAGTTACGCGCAGGAGCACGCACGTGTCGCGGCCCGGATTCAGGCCCAGTTCGCCGACCAGCAGCTGCAGGCCATGCATGCGGTCGCCGCTGACCTGCGGGAGGTGGCGGACACGCTGGTCGAGAGGTTGACCGCGGGCGAGCCGATCAACCTGACCGTGCCGCTGGTGTTCGAGGTGGATCCGGCGTTGGAACGGGAGTTCCTGGCGGCGTTCGACAAGCTCTCAGGCTGACCCGCTGATCACCTGACGCGGCAGCTCCACACCTCGCTCGCTCGCCCAGTCGAGGGCACGGGCCAGCGAGGACTCACCGGTGAGAGTGGCCGCGGCGGGGGTCATCGAGCACCGCCGCCACTGCTCGGCATTCAGCACGAGGTACTCGACCTGCGGCAACGACTCGACGTCCACCACTGCGTCGGAAACGTCGAGCACCCGCAGGTTCGGCAACGTAGGCAGCTCGACGCGCGCACCGCCGCCGACCACCAGGCTGGTCAGGGTCTTGCACGCCGGAAGCTCGATCTCGTCGCCGCTCACCTCCAGGCGTTCCAACGGCAGGTGCGCGAGATCGCCGAGCCGCACGGACGTACCGCGCAGGACGTGGAGCTGCCGCAGTGAGGTCAACCGGGCGAGCAGGCCGAAGTCGAGGTCACCCGGCTCGCGGAGGGTGAGTTCCTGGATCGTCGCGGGCAGCGCGGCCACCCCGTCCGGCCCGCGGTCCGCCACGTCGAAGTGGTCCTGCAGCCCCTTCGTGGCCCGGGCTTTCCGGCGAACGTCAGCCAGTCCGTCACCGAGTCGGCCAGGTGCGTCAGCGGCACCTCGCCCGCGGTCTGATCACCTGCCCGACCCGCCCATCCGGACCGGGCGCGAGGTCGACGCACAGGGTGTCGCCCCAGCGGTTGGTCGCGATCGGCACCCACAGCGGGTGGAACTGCACCATCCGCACCGCGTCAGGAGGTCCTACGTAGAGCACGGGTTTTGCCCACTCACGTGGGTCTTCCTGCTCCGATGGCGATGTACATCTGCCACGTCAGTCGAGGATCTCGTCGGTCGCGGGTAACGTCGACTCGTCGATTCCTCCGCTATCCGCTCGCGTAGAGCTCGTGCACCTCCGCGGGCAGCGACACCCCGATCGCCGCCTCCACCTCGGCCAACGACGTGACCTCGTGCCTGCGGGGCTCTGACGTGGCCTCCGCACGACGGTGTACGTCGGCGGGAGGTAGGACCGTGATCTGGATGATCTTCTCGGTGACGACGGCTTGGAACGTGCCGTCCGCGTTCACCCTCATCTCGAACACGACCGGCCGTTCCAGGCCGACCGCACCCACCTTCTCCAGCTGCCGTGGCGGATGCGTCACGTCCTGTCCGGACGGTCCGGACCGTGAGTCCGCTGGCTGGAGCCGCCACCGCAGCAGGACGCCCGCAGCGTCAGATGGACTCGAACCCCGGTTCCATCGAGGTCACAGTTCGCGCGCGAGAGCAGCCAGCTCGGCTTGCATGTGATCCCTCAGATCGTCGGGGTTCACACCTTAGTTGCCGTTTCCCGCCGCGTTTGTAGGTCGACACAGCCGGGGAGTCGATCCAGAACCGCCACGGCACGTCCATCGCCACGGCGACACCGACGCGCGGGCCCGAGAACACCTTCACCGCCGGCTCCCCCGCGTACAACCGCACGGGCGAATCGGCAGACGTCAGGTCGAGGCCGTTCGAACCGCGGTCCAGCCCAAGAACCTTGCACAGCCGTGCGGGTCCTTTGGCCAGTTCGGCGGCAGAACGCGAGGCCGGGCGTCGAGAGAACGCGACGTCCTCACCAGACACCACCTCGCCCGCGCGCAACAACACTGCACCAGGCACACCGTCGGTCAGAGACACCACGTTGGCACAGAAGTGCATGCCATAGACGAAGTACACGTACAGATGGCCGGCCGGGCCGAACATGACCTCGTTGCGCGGGGTTTTGCCGCGATAGCAGTGCGACGCCGGGTCGTCGCCGCCCCGGTAGGCCTCTACCTCGACGATCCGGACGCGCACGTCGCCCGCTTCCAGGTACGAACCGAGGAGGAGCTGGGCGGCCTCGACCGGGTCGACCGCCAGCTCCTCCCTGGTCAGCAACCTAGAAGTCACGGGCCGCCGCAGCCTTGGCCACCAACGCGTCCAGCTGTTCGCGGACGCGTTCCGGGGCCGTGCCGCCCTGGGCGTTGCGCGAGGCGATCGAGCCCTCGACGGTCAGCACCGCGCGCACGTCCGGCGTCAAAGCCGGTGAGATCGCGGCGAACTCGTCGTCGGTCAGGTCTTCCAGGCCGACGCCACGGGATTCCGCCGCGCGCACGCACGCACCGGCGGCCTCGTGGGCCACGCGGAACGGAACGCCTTGGCGCACCAGCCATTCCGCGATGTCCGTGGCCAGGGTGAAGCCGGCCGGGGCCAGGGACGCCATCCGGTCGACGTCGAAGCGCAGGGTCGCGACCATGCCCGCGAACGCCGGGAGCAGCAGCTCCAGCTGCTCGACCGAGTCGAACAGCGGCTCCTTGTCCTCCTGCAGGTCCCGGTTGTAGGCCAGCGGCTGGGCCTTCAGCGTCGCGAGGAGCCCGGCCAGGTTGCCGATCAGGCGGCCGGACTTGCCGCGCGCCAGTTCGGCGACGTCCGGGTTCTTCTTCTGCGGCATGATCGAGCTGCCGGTGGACCAGGCGTCGTCCAGGACGGCGAAGCGGAACTCCGCGGTCGTCCAGATGATGATCTCTTCGGCCACCCGCGAGAGGTTCACGCTGATCATCGCCAGCACGAACGCGATCTCGGCGGCGAAGTCGCGGGAGGCGGTGCCGTCGATGGAGTTCTCGACGGGAGCGGAGAAGCCCAGGTCCGCGGCGACCTTGGCCGGGTCGAGGCCCAGCGAGGAGCCGGCCAGTGCGCCGGAGCCGTAGGGCGAGAACGCGGTGCGCTTGTCCCAGTCGTGCAGGCGGTCGACGTCGCGCAGCAGTGCGTGCGCGTGGGCCAGAAGGTGGTGCGCGAGCAGCACGGGCTGTGCGGACTGCAGGTGCGTACGGCCCGGCATGACGGCGCCGAAGTTCGAGGAAGACTGCGCGGCCAGGGCGTCCACGACGTCCAGCACACCGGCGGCGACCCGGCGGGCGGCGTCGCGCAGCCACATCCGGAACAGCGTGGCCACCTGGTCGTTGCGGGAACGGCCGGCGCGGAGCTTGCCGCCCAGCTCGGTGCCCGCGCGGTCGATCAGGCCGCGCTCCAGTGCGGTGTGGACGTCCTCGTCCGCCAGCACCGGGGTGAAGTCGCCGGACTCGACGTCGGCGAGCAGCTCGTCCAACGCCTTCCGCATGCCGGACAGTTCCTCATCCGACAGAAGACCCGCCGCGTGCAGCACGTTGGCGTGCGCGCGCGAACCCGCGATGTCGTACGGCGCGAGACGCCAGTCGAAGTGCGTCGACAGCGACAGGCGGGCCATCGCCTCGGCCGGGCCCGACTCGAACCGGCCACCCCACAAAGAACTCATTGCTGCGCAACTTTCATTTGGCCAGCTGTCAGCTGGCGAAGTCGTAGAGCGATTGTTCCGAACGCGCGACCAGCCCGACCACGCGCCCCTCGTGCAGCGAGATGTCGACCTCGCCGGATGGAGCTCCGAGTGCCGTCCGCGCCACTCGCAGGGCGACCGATCCCAGGCTGGACCGGTAGACGCCCGCGCGGAAGTTGAGCTCGCGGATCGCCTCGGCCACCGTGACCGTCTCGCCGTCGACCGCGACCGGCACCCCCGCCTCGAACGTCAGCACGGCGTGCACGGCCTCATTCATCGAGCTCACCAGCGGCGAGCGCGGTGATCCGTTCGGCCAGTTCGGCACCGGTCATCGGTTCGCGGGCCACGACGAGGATCGTGTCGTCGCCGGCGATCGTGCCGACGACCTCGTGCAACGCCGCCCGGTCCAGCGCCGAGGCCAGGAACTGCGCGGCGCCCGGCGGCGTCCGCAGGACGGCGAGGTTCCCGGACGAGTCGGTCGAGACCAGCAGCTCGCCGAGCACCCGCACCAGCCGGGTGGTCCCGCCCTGCACGCCGCGCACCGGGCTGCCGTCCTCCGGGATCACGTAGACCGGGGCACCGCCGTCAGGTCCGCGCAGCTTCACCGCGCCCAGCTCGTCGAGGTCGCGTGACAGCGTCGCCTGGGTGACGTCGATGCCTTCCGCCGCAAGCAGTTTCGCGAGCTCCGACTGGCTGCGGACGGCACGCTGGCTGACCATCTCGATGATGCGGCCCTGACGGGCGGTGCGGGTCATGACGACTGCTCCAGCAACCACACGAGCAGCGCTTTCTGGGCGTGCAGGCGGTTCTCGGCCTCCTGCCACACCAGCGACTGCGGACCGTCGAGGACCTCGTCGGTGATCTCCCAGCCGCGGTGCGCCGGCAGGCAGTGCAGCACGGTGGAGTCCGGCTTGCCGGTCGCGGCCAGCAGATCCGCGTTCACCTGGTACGGGCGGAACGGGCCGACGCGGTCCTTGCCGTCGTTCTCCTGCCCCATCGACGTCCACGTGTCGGTGACCAGCACGTCCGCGCCGTCGACGGAGGCCCGCGGATCGTTGATCAACTCGACCGAGCCGCCGGTCTCCGCGGCGCGCTTCTTGGCGTCCTGCAGGAACTGCGGGTTCGGCACGAACGAGGCCGGTGCGCCGATCCGGACGTGCATGCCCGCCGTGGCACCACCGAGCAGCAGCGAGTGCGACATGTTGTTGGCGCCGTCGCCCAGGTACGTCAGGGTCAGACCGCTCAACTTGCCGTAGCGGCGGCGAATCGTCTGCAGGTCCGCGAGCACCTGGCACGGGTGGAACTCGTCGGTCAGCGCGTTCACCACGGGAATCCGCGAGACGCTGGCCATCGCCTCGATGCGTGCCTGCGCGAAGGTCCGCCACACCACGGCGTCGACGTAACCCGAGAGGATCCGCGAAGTGTCCTCAATGGTCTCTTCGCGGCCGAGCTGCATCGACCGGCCGTCGATGATCACCGGGTTGCCGCCGAGCTGCGCGATGCCGACCTCGAACGACAACCGGGTGCGGGTCGAGTTCTTCTCGAAGATCACCGCGACGGACTTGGGGCCCGCCAGCGGCTTCGCGGTGAACCGGTCCGCCTTGTAGGCGTCCGCGAGGTCGAGTACCGCCGCCTGCTCGTCGGTCGTCAGGTCGTCGTCACGGAGGAAGTGCCGAGGGCTCACGACTGCTCCTCAAAGAAGGTGGGCAGCGCGGCCACGAACGACTGCGCGTCGGACTCGTCCAGGATCAGCGGCGGCGCCAGGCGAATGACGTCGGGCTGGATGGGGTTGATCAGGTAGCCGGCCTTCAGCGCGGCCGCCGCGGCCTTCGCCGAGACCGCCTCGCGCAGCGTGATGCCGAGCAGCAGACCGGCTCCCCGCACCCCGGAGATCGCCGGGTGGTGCAACGCCTCCACGCCGGCCGCGATCTCCTTGCCCACCGACGAGGCGTGCTCCAGCAGGCCTTCCGCGGCGATCGTGTCGAGCACCGCGAGGGCGGCCGCGCAGCAGACCGGGTTGCCGCCGAACGTGGTGCCGTGGTGCCCGGGCTGGAACAGGTCGGCCGCCGCACCGAACCCGATGGTGGCGCCCAGCGGCAGGCCGCCGCCGATGCCCTTGGCCAGGGTCATGACGTCCGGCACGATCCCGGCCTGCTGGAACGCGAACCACGTGCCGAGGCGGCCGATTCCGGTCTGCACCTCGTCGAGGATCAGCAACGCGCCGTGCTCGGAGGTGATGCGGCGCGCCTCCTGCAGATACCCCTCGGGCGGCATGACGACGCCCTGCTCGCCCTGGATCGGCTCGACGATGAACGCGGCCGTCTCGTCGTCGATCGCCGCTTCCAGCGCCGCCACGTCACCGAACGGGATGTGCGAGACACCGGGCACGAGCGGCTCGAACGGCGTGCGCTTGGCGGGCTGGCCGGTCAGCGACAGCGCGCCCATCGTGCGGCCGTGGAAGCCGCCGATGGTCGCCACGACTTTGGTGCGGCCGGTGCGGCGCGACATCTTCAGCGCGGCCTCGTTGGCCTCCGCGCCGGAGTTGCAGAAGAACACCTTGCCCGGCACACCGCACAGGTCCAGCAGCCGCTCGGCCAGGAGCAGCGCCGGTTCGTTGACGTAGAGGTTCGAGGTGTGGCCGATCTTCGAGATCTGCGCGGTCACCGCCTCGACGATCCTCGGGTGCGCGTGGCCGAGTGCGTTGACCGCGATACCGGTCAGCAGGTCGAGGTAGCGGTTGCCGTCGGTGTCCCAGACGTAGGCGCCCTCACCTCGCTCCAGTGCCAGCTGCCGGCGTGCCGTAGTTGTCCATCATGGACTCTTGCCAACGCGTGGTCATTTGTCCCCCAGCACCATCGTTCCGACACCTTCAGTGGTGAAGACCTCGAGCAACACCGAGTGCGCCAGCCGGCCGTCGATCACGTGCGCCTGCGGAACCCCGCCGCGCACCGCGCGCAGGCAGGCCTCCATCTTCGGCACCATGCCGCTTTCCAGGTCCGGCAGCATCTTCTCGAGCTCGCTCGCGCGAACCTGGTGCAGCAGCGACGACTTGTCCGGCCAGTTCGCGTACATGCCCTCGACGTCGGTCAGCACCACGAGCTTCTCCGCACCCAGCGCGACAGCCAGTGCACCGGCCGCCGTGTCCGCGTTCACGTTGTGCGGCACGCCGTCGATGTCCGGCGCGACCGACGACACGACCGGGATCCGGCCCGCCCGCACGATGTCGAGCACCGCGTCCGGGTTGACCTCGGTGATGTCGCCGACGAGGCCGATGTCGACCTCTTCGCCGTCCACGATGGCGCCTCGGCGCGTTGCCGTGAACAGGTGCGCGTCCTCACCGGAGATGCCGACCGCGTACGGGCCGTGCTGGTTGATCAGGCCGACGAGCTCGCGTCCGACCTGGCCGACCAGGACCATCCGGACGACGTCCATGGCTTCCGGGGTCGTCACGCGCAGACCGCCGCGGAACTCGCTGTGGATGCCGAGCTTGTCGAGCATCGCCTTGATCTGCGGGCCGCCGCCGTGCACGACCACGGGGCGCAGGCCGCAGAGCCGGAGGAACACCATGTCCTCGGCGAACGCCTTCTTCAGCTCCTCGTCGACCATCGCGTTGCCGCCGTACTTGACGACGACGATCGCGCCGCGGAAGCGCTGCAACCAGGGCAGCGCCTCGACGAGAACGGCTGCCTTCTGCTGTGCCGTCATATTCGGGCTGTTCATGAGGAGTATGCGCTGTTCTCTTCGACGTAGGCGTGCGACAGGTCGGTGGTCAGGACGGTGGCCTCGGCGTCGCCGACGTTGAGGTCGATGACGATCTCGATGTCACGGCCGGAGAGGTCGGCCTCGCTGCGGTCGCGGTCGCGGGTTCCGTTGCGGTACAGCGAAACGCCGTTGATCACGATCTGCAGCACGTCCGGGTCGATCTGGGCGTCGGCGCGGCCCAGTGCCATCGCGATGCGGCCCCAGTTCGGGTCGCTGCCGAACAACGCGGTCTTGACCAGGTTGTCCTCGGCGACCGTCCGTCCGATGTGGACGGCCTCGGCCTCGGTCGCGGCCTGCTTGACGATGATGCTGATTTCCTTCGTCACACCTTCCGCGTCGCCCTGCAGCTGCTTGACCAGGTCACCCGCGACCTCGGTCAGCAGCGCGACGAAGTCGTCGAACGAAGGCTCGGTACCCGAAGCGCCGGACGCCAAAACCAGCACGGTGTCGTTCGTGGACGTGCCGCCGTCGACGTCGAGTCGGTCGAACGTCCTGGAGGTCGCTTCCCGCAACGCCTGGTCGAGCTGCTCGCCGCTGATCCGGGCGTCGGTCGTGATCACCGAGAGCATCGTGGCGAGGTTCGGCGCGAGCATGCCGGCGCCCTTCACGAACCCGCCGACGGACCAGCCCTGCTCGGATGCCTTCCAGGCCTGCTTGGGACGGCTGTCCGTGGTCATCACGCCGGTGGCGGCGTTGAGGCCGGCGTCGTCCGAGGAGGCCAGCTCCTTCGCGACGTTCTCGACACCGGTCAGCACCTTGTCCATCGGCAGCCGCTCGCCGATCAGGCCGGTGGAGCACACCGCGACGTCGACCGCGCCGGTGCCGAGCACCTCGGCGACCTTCTCGGCGGTGGCGTGGGTGTCCTGGAAGCCCTCGGGGCCGGTGCACGCGTTGGCGCCGCCGGAGTTGAGCACGACCGCGGTGAGCCGTCGCGACCCCAGGACCTGCTGTGACCAGAGGACGGGCGCGGCCTTCACCTTGTTCGTGGTGAAGACGCCGGCGGCGGAGTCCTGCGGCCCGTCGTTCACGACGAGCGTGAGGTCGAGGGCACCGGATTCCTTGATCCCGGCGGCGATCCCGGCGGCCCGGAAGCCCTGAGGTCCGGTGACGCCCTTGTTGCGGTTCACGGTGCGACTCCAACGGTCGAGAGGCCGGTCTGCTCCGGCAGGCCGAGAGCGAGGTTCATGCACTGGACGGCGGCACCGGCGGTGCCCTTGGCGAGGTTGTCGACGGCGGCCACGACCACGAGCCGGTTGAGGTCCTCGTCGACGGTGACCTGCAGTTGAACCGCGTTCGAGCCGAGGACGGCGTTCGTCGTCGGCCACATGCCCTCAGGCAGAAGGTGCACGAACGGCTCGTTGGCGTAGGCCTTCTCGTAGGCCTCGCGGACGTTCGTTCCGGTGAGTGTCGCGGTGCAGGTGGCGAGGATGCCGCGGGACATCGGCGCCAGGACCGGGGTGAAGCTGACCTTGATCGGCCGGCCCGCCGCGGCGGTCAGGTTCTGGGTGATCTCGGGGGTGTGGCGGTGCGCGCCGCCGACGCCGTACGCGCTGGCCGAGCCCATGACCTCGGAGCCGAGCAGGTTCGGCTTCAGCGACTTGCCGGCGCCCGACGTGCCCGACACGGCGACG
The DNA here is from genome assembly GCA_963771775.1 of uncultured Actinomycetota bacterium. Taxonomy (GTDB): domain Bacteria; phylum Actinomycetota; class Actinomycetes; order Mycobacteriales; family Pseudonocardiaceae; genus Lentzea. The sequence goes on along the minus strand of CAVYUS010000007.1, from coordinate 1,282,302 downwards.
ATGACGACCTCGTCCTCGATGAGGTCCAACGCCGGTGCGAGCGCCAGGGAGGACACCGTCGGGTAGCAGCCGGGAACGGCGACCCGGCGGGCGTCGACCAGCTTCTCGCGCTGGCCGGGCAGCTCGGGCAGTCCGTACGGCCAGGAGCCCGCGTACTCGCCGCCGTACCAGCGGGTCCAGTCGTCCGCGCTGGTCAGCCGGTGGTCGGCACCGCAGTCGATCACGACCGTGTCGTCGCCGAGTTGCCCGGCGAGCTCGGCTGAGTGACCGTGGGGGAGCGCGAGGAAGACGACGTCGTGACCCTTCAGCGTCTCGACGGACGTCTCCAGGAGCTCGCGGTCGGCAAGCGGCAGGAGGTGCGGCTGGTGCTTGATCAGCTTGTCGCCGGCGCTGCTGTTCGCGGTCAGCGCGCCGATCTCGATGTCGGGATGGCCCAGGAGCAGGCGGAGCAGCTCGCCTCCCGCGTACCCGCTGGCGCCGGCTACCGCGATCCTCACTGTCATACGCATGATTATGCACGGTCATGCAAAACCACTCAACTTGTCGCTCGTCTCATCCCAGCACGCGAACACAGATAAGGGCACCCTTACGTGAGCGTGGCCACCTGGCCACCCGATCGGGGCCACCTGGCGCTGTGATCCGTCCGCGCCGCTCGACGATGATGATCAGCGTGAACGTGCGGTTGCGCGACGGACTGTGGGCGGCCGGGGCCTTCCTGCTCGCGCTGGTGGCGCTGGTGGTCCCGCTCGGCCGGCCCGCCCAGTGGTGGCTGGTCGTCGCGTCCGCGGTGTGGGTGGCGGTGCTGGTGCCGGTCAGCGCGCGCTGGCCGCGGTGGGCGATGCTGCTCACCACTCCCCTGCACGCGGTCAACAACCTGCTCGCGATCGCCCCGACCTCGCTCGTGGTCTTCCGCGCGGCCCGGTCGATCAGGTCGCCGTGGCAGCTGTGGGGGCTGGTGACCGCCACCGCGGTGCTGCAGGCCGGGTTCAGCGCCCTGCACTCGTGGCTCAGCGGGGACAGCCTCTCCGAATACCTGCTCGGCACCGTGTTCACCGTGGTGTTCCTGCTGGTGTCCCCCGCGGTGTCCGGCGCGCTCGTCGGGCGCCGCAAGCCGTTGACGCAGGTGCTGATGGAGCGCAACGACTACCTGGAGCACGCCCGTCTCCTCACCGCGAGCACCGCACGGTCCGGTACGCGCGCGCACATCGCGAGCGAGATGCACGACGTGCTCAGTCACCGCCTCGGCCAGTTGGCCGTGCACGCGGGAGCCCTCGAGCTCACCGCCGCTCGGCAAGCACCCGAACTGCGGGAACAGGTCGAACTGATCCGCAAGACGTCCGCGGTCGCGATGGAGGAACTGCGCGAGATCCTCGGTGTCCTCGGGGCCACCGAATCCGACGAGGACGCCGGCACGCGCGCGGATGTCGAACGGCTCGTGGCGGCGTCGGCCGATGCGGGCGTCTCCGTCTCGTTGGACTGGTCGGGCACTGATCTAGCTGATGCCGACGCACGGCTGCGAAGGGCAGTGCATCGGGTCGTACGCGAAGCACTCACGAACGTGCACAAGCACGCGCCGTCAGCTCAGACCCGTGTCGCCGTGCACGTTGCCGACCGGGTCCGGGTCGAGGTGGTCAACGGACCCAGCGGCGAGCCCCGAGGTGCCGGCACCCGGCGCGGGCTCATCGGGCTGGAGGAACGTGTCGGGTTGATCGGCGGGTCGTTGCACGCCGGACCGTTCGCGGGCGGGTTCCGGGTGGCGGCGAATCTTCCGGCGCACCCGGTGGTGCAGGAGGAGACCGGAACGGCAAGTGCCGTCGAGGAAGCGCCGCCGCCGATCACCGCCGAGATCCTGACCGTGCCGCGCGTCATCGGCAGCGGCTGCCTGGGCACGCTCGCCGTGGTGCCGGCGCTGGGCACGGCATTCGTGCTGCTCGTCGTCGCGATCTTCAGCCGCAGCGAGATGACCAGGCAGGAGTTCGACGCCTTCCAGGTGGCGGTCGTGCATGAGGAGGAGGTCACCGAGACGCACGGTTTCGGTGTGCCGACGAACAACACCGGATGCTTCCGCTACCACGCACACGACGAGGACGGCCGCGACTTCGAGCTCTGCTTCGACCGGAAGGGTGTGCTGACAACGAAGAGGGAGTTCACCCGGTGAGGTACGTCTGGCCGTCGCTCGCCTTCCTGGTCGGGCTGGTGCCCCTGATCGCCCCGCTGGCGCCGATCCCGCACCCATCGCTGACCATCGCGACCGCGCTGTGGATCGCGGCCCTCGTGTGGCTCGCCCCGCGCAAACCGGAGTGGGCGCTGCTGCTGACGGCGCCGCTCTTCGCGGTGAACAACCTCTGGGCACAGGCCATCACGACGTTCGTGGTCTTCACCGCGTCCCGGCGCATGACGCGAGCCGGCCGGTTGTGGGCGCTGCTCGGCATCATGACCGTGCTGCAGACCGGGTTCAGCCAGCTGCAGGAGAGCTACCGGACCATGCCGCTCTGGGAGTCGGTGACCGGCGCGGCCATCAGCTCGGTGTTCTTCGTGCTCTTCCCCGCCGTGTCCGGCATGCTGCTCGGCCGCCGCCGGCCCATGGTCCGGTTGCTGCAGGAGCGCAACGAGTACCTGGAACGCGCCCGCGCGCTGACCGCCGCGTCGGCCCGCTCCGACGAACGCGCCCACATCGCCGGCGAGATGCACGACATGCTCGGCCACCGGCTCAGCCTGATCTCCATCCACGCCGGCGCGCTGGAACTGGCGACCGCGACGAAGGCCCCGCAACTGCACGAACAGGCCGAGCTGATCCGCACCACCTCGTCACTCGCGATGGCCGAACTGCGCGAGATCCTCGGCGTGCTCCGGACGAACCCGGAACCGGAGTCGCTCGACGAGGACACCGGCACCCGCTCCGACATCACCGCGCTGGTCGACTTGTCGGTGGCGGCCGGAATCACCGCTTCGCTCGACTGGTCCGGCGACGACCTGCACGACGCCGATCCGCGCACCCGCCGCGCCGTGCACCGGGTGGTCCGCGAGGCGTTGACCAACGTGCACAAGCACGCACCCCGCGCCCGCACCCGCGTGCAGGTCGCGGTCCAGGGTGGACGGGCGCGGATCCAGGTGCTGAACGGCCCGTCGCCCGCGACTCCGGGCAAGGGCACCCGGCGCGGCCTGATCGGTCTGGAGGAACGCGTCGGACTGCTCGGCGGCTCGTTCAGCGCGGGCCCGCCGCTCGAAGGCGGCTTCCGGGTGGCGGCGGACGTGCCCCTGCACCCGGTCGCCCAGGCGGACCAGTCCGTCACCGAGGTCGCGGAGGTGCCACCACCGCTCGCCGCCGAGGTCCTGACCGTGCCGCGCGTGTTGGGCGGCGGCTGCCTCGGGCTGCTGGCCCTGCTGCCGATCGCCGGGGCGCTGATCGTGCTGCTGCTCTTCGCGTTGCTCAACCCGACGCAGATGAACGCGCCGTACTTCGACTCACTGCGGGTGGGTGTCACGTCCGAGGGCGAGATCTACAACCAGTTCGGCGTCGGGCAGCTCGGGGTGGACGGGTGCTCGCGGTTCCGGACCTCGCACAACGCCGACCTGCTCTACAAGCTGTGCTTCCGGGACGGACGGCTGGCCTCGAAGGTGCAGGAACGCCCGTAGGCTGCGGGGCGTGATCCGAGTCCTCATCGCCGACGACGAAACGCTCATGCGCGCCGGAATCCGGCTGATCCTGGAGAACGACCCGGAGATCACCGTGGTGGCCGAGGCGAGTGACGGCAGACAGGCCGTCGAGCACTGCCGGGCCAACGCGGTCGACGTGGCGCTGCTGGACATCCGCATGCCGGGCGGCGACGGCCTCAAGGCGGCCGAGGAGATCGCCGCGAGCACGAACGTCGTCATGCTCACGACGTTCGGCGAGGATTCCTATGTGGCGCAGGCGTTGAAGGTCGGCGCGACCGGGTTCCTGCTCAAGGACACCCCGCCGCAGGAGCTGATCAACGCCGTGCGCAAGGCGGCCAACGGCGAACCGATCCTCGCCCCGCAGATCACCAGGCGCCTGATCGAGAAGCACCTCACCGCGCCGGACAACGGCACGGAGGCGCGCCGCAAGATCGACGCGCTCACCGAGACCGAGAAAGAGGTGCTCAAGCTCGTCGGCTCAGGACTGTCGAACACCGAGATCGGCGAGCAGCTGTACATGGCGACCGGCACGGTGAAGGCGCACATCAGCCGGATCCTGCCCAAGCTGGAGTGCGCCAACCGCGTGCAGGCCGCCATCATCGCCCACGACGCCGGGCTCACGACCTGAGCGTCAGATGCCGCTGAACCGGTCCAACGCGCGGATCTTGTTCGTGGCGTCCAGGGCCGCGACCTTGTAGGCCTCGGACAACGTCGGGTAGTTGAACACCGTGTCGACGAGGTAGTCGACGGTGCCGCCGCAGCCCATGACGGCCTGGCCGATGTGCACCAGGTCCGTCGCGCCCGTGCCGAACACGTGCACGCCGAGGATCTTGCGGTCCGTGGTGGACACCAGCAGCTTCAGCATGCCGTACGCGTCGCCGACGATCTGGCCGCGCGCGAGTTCGCGGTAGCGGGAAATGCCGATCTCGTAAGGAACAGCCGACGAGGTCAGCTCTGCTTCCGTCGCGCCGCAGTAGGAGATCTCGGGGATCGTGTAGATGCCGATGGGCTGCAACGACGTCAGCTCGTGCACCCGCTCACCGAACGCGTGGTACGCGGCCAGGCGGCCCTGGTCCATCGACGTCGCGGCCAGCGCCGGGAAGCCGATCACGTCACCGACGGCGTAGATGTGCTCGACCGGGGTGCGGTAGTGCTCGTCGACGCTCAGGCGGCCGCGGCGGTCGGCTTCCAGGCCGGCGGCGGGCAGGTCCAGCTTGTCCGTGCAGCCCTGCCGGCCGGCCGAGTACATGACCGCGGCGGCCGGGATGCGCTTGCCGGACGCCAGGGTCGTGACCGTGCCCGAGTCCGACACGCTCACGTCGACGACCTTCTCGTCGAACCGGAACGTGACGGCCTGGTCGCGCAGGTGGAACTTCAACGACTCCACGATCTCCGGGTCGCAGAAGTCCAGCATCTTCTCGCGCTGCTCGACGACCGTGACGCGGGTGCCGAGCGCGGCGAACATCGACGCGTACTCGATGCCGATCACGCCCGCGCCGACGACCACCAACGACGACGGGATCTCCGTGAGGGCGAAAACCTCGTCGGAGTCCAGAATTCGTTCCTCGTCGAAGTCCACCTGGGACGGACGGGCGGGCGTCGTGCCGGTCGCGATGACGATGTACTCGCCGGTGATCGACGTGCGGTCGCCGCGGTGATTTCCTTCCACGGCAACTGGTGTGCGCGTCGACGAACCGGCCGATGCCGTGCATCAGGTCGATGCCGTTGCGGTGCAGCTGCGCGCGCACGACCTGGACCTCGCGGCCGATCACGTGCTGGGTGCGGGCCATCAGGTCGGTGATCGTGATGTCCTGCTTGACCCGGTAGCTCGCGCCGTACAGCTCGCGCTGGCTCATGCCCGTCAGGAACATGACCGCTTCGCGCAGTGTCTTCGAAGGGATGGTGCCCGTGTTCGCGCAGACGCCGCCGACCATCTCCTGTTTGTCGATGATGGCCACGCGCTTGCCCAGTTTCGCACCCGCGATCGCCGCCTTCTGGCCACCAGGGCCCGAGCCGATGACGATCAGGTCGTAGTCGTACGACGTCATGCGGGCCAGCCTACTAAGACGGAATCGATTCCACGCGCGAACGAAATATGAACCCCTTATGGGGCGGCGTTCGTGCGTGGGCCATGACCGAACTGCGCACCTTCCGTTTGCCCGAGATCATCACCGGCTCGGACGACGACATCGAACTCGGCCGCCTGCTCATCGAGGCGTGGCAGGCCGACGGGATCCTGCAGATCGCGACGGACGCGGTCGAGGACCGAACCACAGATGACGCCATGGCGGCCAGCAGAGGGTTCTTCCACGGCTTGTCGCTCGAAGAGAAGTCACGCCTGGTCAGCGACCTGACCTACGCCGGCTACATCGCGTCCGGCGAAGAGGTCACCGACGGCGTCGCGGACTACTCGGAGATCTTCACGGTCTGCCCGGACGTTCCGCTCGACGACCCGCGCGTCGCCGACGGGTGGCCGTGCCACGGTCCGGTGCCGTGGCCGGACAACACCTACCGGGACGCCATGCAGGCGTTCATGGACATGCTCGGCAACGCCGGCGAACGGATCCTGCAGCTCACCGCGCTGGGGTTCGGGCTCGGCATCGACACGTTCACCCGGCTCAGCGCCGGCGGCTGGCACCACATGCGGGTGCTGCGCTTCCCCACCAGGTCCGAGACCGTCGACCGCGGCATCGGCGCCCACACCGACTACGGCATGCTCGTCCTGGCCGCGCAGGACGACGTCGGCGGCCTCTACGTCCGCCCGCCGATCGAGGGCGAGGACCGGCCGCGCAACTGGCTCCCGGACGAGTCCGCGGCCGGCTGCTTCCAGGACGCGGAGGGCTGGACCTTCGTCGAACCCGTCCAGCACGTCTTCACCGTGTTCCCCGGCGACATCCTGCAGTTCCTCACCGGCGGCAAGCTGCTCTCCACGCCGCACAAGGTCCTGCTGAACACGCGCGAGCGGTTCACGATGGCGTACTTCCACGAGCCGAACTTCGAGGCCGTCGTGCGCCCGCTCGAAGACGCCGGCAACGGGGAGGACGTCATCCACTACGGCACGCACTTCACGAACATGTTCATGCGCTGCTATCCCGACCGTGTCACCACCCGCCGCATCGTCGACGAGGACCGGCTGACGGTGCTCAGCGAGTTGCGGTCCGGGATTCGTCACTCCTGAACGGCCGGATCAGGTCGAGCAGGCGGGCCGTGGCGCGGTACTCCGCGACGCGGTCCGCGAACGGCCGCGTGACGATCCGGTGCACGGCGTCGCGCGAAAGCCGTTCGTAAGCCGGAACGGTGTCGTTGCTGAGGAAGTCCCAGCGGTCTTCCCGGTTCGCGTAGTTGAACGCGGGTAACGGCCCGCCCAGCAGCGGCCGGTACTGCGCCGGGGTCTTCCCACCCGGCACCGGCATCGGACCGGCAACCGTGATCGCGTACGTGATCACCTCGCCGGGAGGCAGTAACCGGGCGCGCATCCGGTCGAACTGGTCGGGAATCACGATGTTCTGCTCACGGAACGAGAACTCCAAGACGGCCTGCGCCGGATCACGCCACGCGGCCGTGGTGTCCGCGTCGATGATGCCCGCGTCGCGCATCTCCTCCACGGCCTTGATGCCACCGCTGAGATAGGCGGCGTGCATCGCACCGAGATCCATGAAGATGTGCTTTTGCATAGACATCAGCATCGACGAGAAGAACCGTAATTCGGGCACCATCCCGAGGTCGAGCATGCCGGCGGCGAACGCGGGCGCGCCGATGTTCGCGAACCCCATCCATCGCAACGTATCGGGGTTCTGCGTGTAGAGCCGGGCGTAGAAGTCGTAGACCGCGAAGATCGTCGCGCGGTTGTGCTCGGCGGTGCGCTGCGGGTCCCAGTCGGACAGCCGCACGCCGGCGTCCTCGGCGGCACGGACGATCCAGTACTGCCACAGCAACGTCTTGTACCTGGCCGGCGCGATGCGCTTGGTGCGATGGCCGTCCAGCGCGCGCTCCAGCGTGGCCCGGTCATCCGGCAGGCCGGGGTGCACGCCACCCCGCTGCTCACCGTTTCCGTTGACCGGCGGCAGATCCAGGAAATCCACAGTTTCCGCCTTCGTAGCACTCATGCTGCCGAGCACGAGCACCACCACGACCATCAGCACGCGCATGAACGCGAACTGTAGTGGGCCCGCCCCGGGTTTCCGTTCACAGTCTTTCTTGCGAAGTGGATGCTATGAGTATTCGTTAGATATCGATCTCAACAGGCGTACTCCTTTGAGACCGCAATGGTGCGCCATTAGAACGACAGCGCAACGGCCTATATCGTGCGTCCGGTGACTCCCAAGGCGTTCGTCGAGGCGGTTCGTTCGGGGTTGGCGGAGCTGGCCGATCCGGTGAAGGCACCGGAGATGCAGGCGTACATGAAGTCCGACATGCCGTTCCTGGGCGTGCAGAAGCCCGGGCGGGTGTCGTTGCTGCGGTCGTTGCCACCGCTGGACTCGCGGGACGAGTGGCTGGAGGCCGTCCAGACGTTGTGGCGGGAGGCGACCTACCGCGAGGAGCGGTACGTCGCGCTGGCGTTGAGCGGGGACCGTCGTTTCCAGTCGGCCGGCCTGTTGCCGTGGTTCGACGAGATGATCGTGACCGGGGCCTGGTGGGACTACGTGGACGACATCGCGTCGCACCGGGTGGGGCCGTTGCTGCGCTCCACGCCGGAGGTCGTGCGGCCGCTGATGCTGAAGTGGTCGGCCGACGACGACAGGTGGCGGCGGCGCACTTCGATCATCTGTCAGCTCGGGGCCAAGGGCGCGACCGATGTGGACCTGCTGAAGGCATGCATCGACGCCAACGTGGACGATCCCGACTTCTTCTTGCGCAAGGGGATCGGGTGGGCGCTGCGGGAGTTCGCGAAGACCGAGCCCGGCTGGGTGCGGTCGTTCGTCGACGCGCGGCCGGAGCTGTCGCCGCTGTCACGGCGGGAAGCGCTGAAGCACCTCTGACGACGGACCGGTGACTAACCGTGTTTCGCGCGGCCCGAGTAGGTCAGCGGGAAGACGAGCTCGGCGCACTCGTTCGGCACGTCGTGGGCGACCTGGACCTTCATGACGACCTCGACGGCGCCCCCGGCCGGGATGTCCACGATGTCCTTGAGCGGCACGACGGTCAGCACGCCGGCCGGGCATCCCGCGACGCGCTGCTGGGTGGCGTCGAGCGGCTGGCCGGGCACCGCGGACAGGCTCTCGACGATGATGTCGACGCTGTTCGGGTTGGACAGTCGCACCCGGCGCTCGCCGACGGCACCTGGTGTGAGTTCCACGGCCGCGCCCGAGATGTCGTTGATTTCAAACGGCTTCAGCTGCTGGATGTCCGACTCACCGCTGCTCACGGAGTACGCCATCGCGGGCAGCTGCGGCTTCGGCCACGTGAGGTGCATGGCCGCCACAACGGCCGCGCCGACCATGAGGATCGTCAACGACACGGCGATCTCAAGGCGCGGACCCAAACTACGCATGGCGCAACTCTCCAGAGTCGTTGCTCCCAGGCGGTGGGTTCGCCTCTAGCTCCCCACCGGACCGGCGACCATACACGCCCGGTGGTTCATCGCTTCGCCCCTCGGCCCAGCGGGCCGCGTGGCCAATACTGGAGAAGCTTCACGTACTGCGCAAGCGTCTCGCGGGCGCCGATTTCCCCTTGTAATACGGGACCTTTGGCACCTTGACAGCTACGCAGGGCTACCACCTGCTGGTTTGATCCCAAATCCCGATTGCCGGGATTCGACCGATCGAGCGAACTTTCACGGCAAATACATCTGCATCTGACACAACGTCAAGTACGTAATCAGACGGACGAGGCCCGAGATTCGCGGCGGAATCCCGGGCCTCACGACCGAGCGAAACGATCAGTCAGGCGCGCAATGCCGCGCCCAGTCTCTCGCCGGCGGCGGCCACGGCCGCGTCACGGGCCGTCGTCGCCTCCTCCACCGTCAGCGTGCGGTCCGGCGCGCGGAACCGCAGCGAGTACGCGAGCGACTTCTTGCCCTCGCCGACCTGCTCACCGGTGTAGACGTCGAACAGGCGGATGTCCTCGAGCAGCTCACCCGCGGACGAGCCCAGCACCTCGGACACCGACTGCACCGGCACGGCGGCGTCCACGACGAGCGCCACGTCCAGCAGGACCGGCGGGTACGGGGACACCATCGGGGCCGGGCGGTGGTCGTCCAGCGGGAGGGCGTCGAGGTCGAGCTCGAACGCCACGGTCCGCTTGGGCAGACCCAGCGCCTCGACCACCTTCGGGTGCAGCTCGCCGGCGTGGCCGACGGGCCAGTCGCCCACGCGCAGCTCGGCGCAGCGGCCGGGATGCCAGGGCAGCAGGTCCGAAGCGACGACACGCAGTGACACGCCGTAGGCCTCGCCGGCCCGGCGGGCGGCCTCGACCGCGTCCGACCAGTCGGCCAGGCGGCCCTTGCCCCACCAGCCGGCGAGTTCGCGGTGGCCGGTCAGGACACCCGCGACGTGCAGCGGCTGCTGCGGCAGAGCGGCGAGCAGCGAGGCCACCTCGGCCTCGGTGGGACGACGGTCGACGCCCAGCGCGGGCACCGGCACCTGCTGCGCGCGCGGCAACGTCACCTGCGCGACGTTGTACAGAGCGACATCGCGAGCGCCACGGGCCAGGTTGCGCTGCAACGTCTCCAGCAGACCCGGCAGCAGCGTCGTCGCGAGGACGTTCTTGTCCGCTTCCAGCGGGTTCAGCACGCCCACGGCGTTGCGGCGGACGTCGTCAGCCGCCAGCCCGAAGCTGTCGAACACCGACGGGTCGATGAACGGGAACGGCTTGACCTCGACGAAACCGTCCTCGGCCAGCGTGCGCCACACGGTGCGGCGGCGGCGCTGCTGCTCGGTCAGACCGCGACCGGCCGGGGCGGGCGGCAACGTGGAGGGGATCGTGTCGTAGCCCTCCAGTCGCAGCACCTCCTCCACCAGGTCGGCGGGCTGCACGAGGTCCGAGCGCCACGTCGGCGGCACGGCCGTGACGATCGTCTGGCCGTCGTCCGAGGTGGTGACCGAGACCTGGCAGCCGATCTGGCCGAGCCGCCGCGCCGTCACGCCACGGGCGTAGCGGACACCGGCGATGCGGTCCGGCAGATCGATCGGCATCGACACCGGGTCCGGCAGCGTGGGCGAGCCCACGTCGGTGCGGCCCGGCTTGATGCTGCCCTCGGCGTAGTGGTTGAGCAGCTTCGCGGCCCGCTCCAGCGCCACCGGTGCCAGCGCGGGGTCGACCGTGCGCTCGAAGCGCTTGGCGGCCTCGGACGGCAGCTTGTGGCGGCGGACCGTGCGGGCGATGGACGCCGGGTCCCAGTTCGCGGCCTCGAGCAGGATGTCCGAGGAGTCGTCACGGACCTCGGTGGACGCACCGCCCATGACACCGGCCAGCGAGATCACGCCGGAGTCGTCGGCGATCACGATGTCGTCGGGGTCCAACGCGCGCACGGCGTCGTCCAGCGTCGTCAGCTTCTCGCCCGCCACGGCCCGGCGCACGACCAGGCCGCCCTGCAGCGCGGCGGCGTCGAACGCGTGCAGCGGCTGGCCCAGTTCGAGCATCACGTAGTTCGTGATGTCGACCGGCAGCGAGATCGAGCGCATGCCGGCGAGCATCAGGCGGCGGCGCATCCACCACGGGGTGGGCGCGGTCGGGTCGACGTTGCCGACCCGGCGCGCGACGAACCGCGAGCAGCCGGTGCGGTCCTCGATGTGGACCGGCCAGGCCTCGCCCTCGGGCTCGGGCACCTCGATGACACCGGGGTCGCCGAACGGCACCTCCAGCGCGCAGGCGATCTCGCGGGCCAGGCCGCGGACCGAGAACGCGTAGCCGCGGTCCGGGGTCGGCGCGACCTCGATGACCGTGTCGGTCAGGCCGAGCAGCTCGATCGCGTCGTCACCCGGCTGCGACGTGCCGGTGGGCAGCACGAGGATGCCGGAGTGGTCGTCGCCGATGCCGAGCTCGTCGGCGGCGCAGATCATGCCCTCGGACGTGCGGCCGTACGTCTTGCGCGCGGTGATGGTGAACCCACCGGGCAGGACGGCGCCGGGCAGCGCGACGACGACCGAGTCGCCCTCGACGAAGTTCGTCGCACCGCAGATGATCTGGTTGACCTGTTCGGGGCCGACCTCGACCTTGCAGTAGCGGATCGGCTTCTTGAACTCGGTGAGCTCCTCGATCTCGACGACGCGACCCGCGACGATCGGACCGGTGACGGGTCCGAGCGAGGTCACCTCCTCGACCTCGATGCCGATGCGGGTGAAGGCCTCGGCGAGCTCGTCGGGCGTGGGTGTCTCGTCGAAGCCGAGGTGCTCGACCAGCCAGGTAACCGGAATACGCACCGGTCAGGCCTCCGTTCCGAATGGCTGGGTGAAGCGGACGTCGCCCTCGACCATGTCGCGCATGTCGGGCAGGCCGTTGCGGAACTGCAGCGTCCGCTCGAGGCCCATGCCGAACGCGAAGCCGGAGTAGACGTCCGGGTCGACGCCGCAGGCGCGCAGGACGTTGGGGTTGACCATGCCGCAGCCGCCCCACTCGACCCAGCCGGCGCCGCCCTTCTTCTCCGGGAACCACACGTCGACCTCGGCCGACGGCTCGGTGAAGGGGAAGAAGCTGGGACGCAGGCGGGTCTTGGAGTCCTCGCCGAACATCGAGCGGGCGAACGCGTCGAGCGTGCCCTTGAGGTGGCCCATCGTCAGGCCCTTGTCGACCGCGAGGCCCTCGACCTGGTGGAACACCGGGGTGTGGGTCGCGTCGAGCTCGTCGGTGCGGAACGTGCGGCCGGGGCACACCACGTACACCGGCGGTTCGCGGTCCAGCAGCGTGCGGGCCTGCACGGGCGAGGTGTGCGTGCGCAGGACGAGCGACGAGTCGCCCGGCGCGATGTAGAACGTGTCCTGCATCGAGCGGGCCGGGTGGTCCTTGCCGAAGTTCAGCGCGTCGAAGTTGAACCACTCGGTCTCGAGCTCGGGGCCCTCGGCGATCTCGTAGCCCATGGCCACGAAGACGTCGCCGATGCGCTCGGCGAGGGTCGTGATCGGGTGGCGCGCGCCGCGGGGGAAACGGTCCCAGGGCAGCGTGACGTCGACGGACTCCTCACGCAGCACCCGCTCGTCGCGCTCGACCTGGAGCACGGCGTGGCGCTCGTCGAACGCGGTCCTGATCGCGGACTGCGCCTCGTTCACCCGCTTGCCGGCCTCGGCCTTCGCCTTGGGGGGCAGTGCACCGATCTCGCGGCGGGCCAGCAGCACGGGCGACCGGTCACCGAGGTGGCCCGGCTTGACCGCCGCCAGGGCCTCCAGGTCGGCAGCTCCGGCGAACGCCTCGCGCGCCTTCTGCACGGCGGCGTCGAGGTGCTCGGCCGACAGCGCCGCGACCTGCTTCGGGTCGTACGGGTCGTTGGCTCCGGACATGGTTGGTGGACAGCTCCCAGTCTTGATCCCACACGCGGACATCAGGTAATCAACAGGCCGATCCTAGTGGGTGCGCTCTTGACCGTTCGCGGCCGTTCCTTTAAAGGGCGGCACTGGCCCCTGTCGGCTCCCTAGGATGGGCGGCATCATGTCGCACACTTTCCGCGTCGACCTGCGCGGCATCATCGACCTGCTCAGCCATCACCTGTACAGCAGCCCGCGTGTCTACGTCCGTGAGCTGCTGCAGAACGCCGTGGACGCGATCACGGCCCGGCGCGAGACCGACCCGTCCTGCCCCGCCGAGGTCACGATCACCTGCGGGCCGGAGCTCCGGATCACCGACACCGGCGTGGGGCTCACCGAGGCGGAGGTGCACGAGCTGCTGTCGACGCTCGGACGCACCTCGAAGCGCGATGACCTCGGGTTTGCCCGCGAGGGCTTCCTCGGCCAGTTCGGCGTCGGCATGCTGTCGTGCTTTCTCGTCGCGACTTCAGTGACAGTCATCACGCGGTCCGCGCGCGGCGGTCCGGCGGTGCGCTGGGAGGCCGATTCGTCCGGCAACTACTCGGTGTCCGTTATGGACGGTGACGTGCCGGTCGGTACAACGGTGGTGCTGGCCGCCTCCCGCGGCAACGAGCACTGGCTGGAGGCGGACACCGTGCGGCCGCTGGTGAGCGACTACGGCGATCTGCTGCCCGCGGTCGTGACCGTGGACGGCGAGGTCGTGACGCGCGGCGAACGGCCGTGGGACGACGAGGAAGCCGACCTTTCGGCGTACTGCGAGCAGGTGTTCGGGTTCACGCCGTTCGAGGCGATCCCGATCGAGGTCGAGGCGGCCGGGCTGACCGGCGTCGCGTTCGTGCTGCCGTCCGGCGTGCATCCCGGGACGCGGCAGACGCACCGCGTGTACCTGAAGCGGATGCTGGTCGGCGACAACGTCGAGGGGCTGCTGCCGGACTGGGCGTACTTCGTGCGGTGCGTGGTCGACGCGTCCGCGATCCGGCCGACGGCGTCGCGCGAGTCGCTGTACCAGGACGAGATGCTGCTCGCGGTGCGCGAGGAGCTGGGCGAGCAGATCCGCGACTGGCTGATCAGGCTGGACGCGATCGAGCCGCGCCGCGCGGGCGAGCTGCTGGCCGCGCACCACCTGGGCATCAAGTCGCTGGCGCGGTCCGACGACGAGATGCTGCGGCTGGTCGAGCGCTGGCTGCCGTTCGAGACCACGGACGGCGCGATCCCGTTGCGGCAGTTCCGGCGCAAGCACGGCGCGATCCTCTACATCCCGGACGTCGACGAGTTCCACCAGCTCGCACCGGTCGCGGCCGCGCAGGGGCTGGGCCTGGTGAACGCCGGCTACGCCTACGACATGGAGCTGCTGAACCGGCTGAGCGCGCTGGACGGTCCCGCGGTGGCCCGCCGGGTGGCACCGTCGGAGCTGCTGGCGGCGCTGGCCGACCCGGAACCGGACATCGAGACGGCGTTGCGGCTGCGACTGTCCGAGGGCGCGGCGGCGCTGGACCGGCACGACTGCGACGCGGTGATCCGCGACTTCGACCCGGTCTCGTTGCCCGCCCTGCTGATCAGCAATGCCGAGCAGCAGCGCAAGCTCGACACCGAGCAGACCGCGCAGGAGTCGGCGGATCCGTTGTGGGCCGAGCTGCTGGGGCAGCTGACGGCCGACACGGGGTCGGCGCGGCCGGAGCAGCTCGTGCTGAACTGCCGCAACCCGCTGGTGCAGCGGCTGGCCAGGCTGAAGGACCCGGCCCTGGTCGAGCTGACCCTCGAATCTCTTTACGTGCACGCCCTTCTGCAAGCGCGGCGGGCGATGCGACCGAAGGACACGGCGGCGCTGAACCGCTCGTTCCTGGAACTTCTCGACCGTGCCGTTGGGGGTAAATGACATGGCCGACTTCACTGCAGAGGACGCCGAGAGAGCGTTTCTCGAGGCCTACAACATGCCCACAGGCATGCCGAAGCACGAGGCGCTGGAACGTGCCGCGCGCATGTCCGACGCGCTGGGCCATCTGGCGCTCGGGGTGTCGTGCCGGGTCGCGTTGATCGACTCGGCCTACTACCTGGCGCGCTACGACCTGATGCTGGCGCCGTTCGCGTGGACCAGGGCCGCCGAGGAGAAGGACCCGGAGGCGTTCAACGACTACGAGCGCCATTCGCTGAACTGGTCGCACAAGTGGATCGCGACCGGGCTGCGCCGCGACCCGCGGTTCTCGCTGGACCAGCTGCAGGCGGTGATCGGGCAGCTCGCGGACCGCTACGGGCGCCTCGGTTTCTCCGTGCAGCCGGTGCACGGAGCTCGCGCGGAGTACGCCTACCACGTCGGCGACATGGTGGGTCTGGCCGAGCACCTCGGGAAGTACCTGGCCACCGAACGCGGGCCGATGGCGGACTGCGAGGCGTGCGTGGTGGAGGAGCAGGTCTGGATGCTCGCGCGCCTCGGCCGTCATCAGGAGGCCGCCGCGCATGGCTGGGAAGGCTTGTCCGGCAACACGAAGTGCGCCACGCAACCGCAGGGCATCCTGTCCGCCCTGCTGTGGCCGTTGCTGGAGATCGGTGACGTCGAGCGGGCCGCGCACGCGCACACGACCGCGTACCGGTTGATCAAGGACGACGAGATCACCTCGTACGTGCACGAGCACATCCGCTTCTGCGCGTTGACGGGCAACGTGTCCCGCGGCGAGGACATCCTGCGCCGGTCGCTGCACAAGTTGACCGCGGCCCAGCTACCCGCCGACGAGATGTCGTTCGCGGAGTGCGCTTCCGTTCTGCTGCAGCGGATTGCGGCCGACGTGGTGTTCGAGGTCCCGTCGATCGGCCCGCTGACCGCCGCCGAACTGCTCGATCGGCTCTCGGCCAGGACGCTGGAGCTGGCCGGGGCGTTCGACGCGCGCAACGGGACGTCGGCGTGGGTCGACCGGATCTCGCAGTCGTTGGCGCAGGCCGACTACGCCCCCGTGCCGCTGGCGGTTCCGTCGGCGGCGGTGCCCGTCCCGGCCGAGGAGCCGGTCGTGTTCGGCGATCCCGTGGAGATCGCCGAGGCGATGGTGGCGCTCTACGAGAACGGCGACTTCGTGCGGGCGCGGCGGATGCTCGACTCGCTGCCCGCGGACATGGACTCGTTGCTGCCGCCCGATCTCGCCGCGCACGCGGGCATCCGGCGGATGCTGACCGGGCAGCTGCCGTTCGACAGCGAGGCGTTCGAGGCGCTGACCACCACGCTGCCCTCCGATCTGGAACTGCGGTACAAGGCGCGGATGGCACTCGGCCGGGACAACGGCTTCGAGATCGCCGAGCACTGCCTGGCGGAGGCCGAATCGGACTTCACCCGGACGATCGCGGCGCTGGCGCTGGCCGAGCTGCTCGACGACGACCACGCGCACGAACGGGCGGGCGAAATGCTCGCACTCGCGTCCTCTTTGGACGTTCCCGAGCTGCGCGGCCGGGTGCAGGTCTACGCGGCCGAGCACCGGGCGCGGCAACAGGATGTGGACGGCGCGTACGCCGACATCGTCGGGGTGATGGCGGGCGAACTGTCCGCGAGCGCGCGGTTCGAGGGCTACCGGCTGCGGCTGCGGCTCGAAACAGTGCTGGGCAAGGCCGCCGAGGCGGTGGCGACGGCGCGTGCGTTCGTGTCGGCGTTCCCGCTGCCGGAAGGGGCTCAGGCGCTGTGGTACCAGGTCTCCGCAATCCAGGAGCTGGACCAGGAGTCAGCCTGCCTGGCCGACCTGCGCGAGGCGGTCGCGATCTCGCGCGTGCACCTCTCCCCGGGCCACACCGCCCTCTTCTGCTTCGCGTTGAGCGGCGGCTACGTGCAGCTGGACCGGTTCGTCGAGGCCGCCGAGGTGCTGGAGGAGTCGCTGCGGCTGCTGCCCGGCGGTCAGGGCGATCTGCGGCTGCAGGTGGTGTTCCGGCTGGGACAGGTCTGCCACAAGCTGGGCGAGCTGCCGTCGGCCGAGCGCTACCTGCGCGAGGCGACCGAACTGCTGCCGCCGGAGGAGGTGGGTCGACGGGCGTTCCTGCTAGACGCGCTCGCCGCCGTGCAGGGCAAGCTGGACAGGCACGACGAGGCCACGGCCTCCTGGCGGGCGGCCGCCGCGTTGTGGCAGCAGGAGGGCAACGTCTCGGAGGCGATCGGCTCGCTGATCGAGCTGGCCTCGAACCTGCCGGACAGCGAGATCACCGAGACCCGCTTGGCCGTCGACGAGGCCGAGACCCTCCTGCCGAGCTTGGACGAGCCGCGCGAGGTCACCCGGCGGCAGGCCGAGATCGCCGCGATCCGCGCGTGGGTGCACGGCCAGGCCGGCGAGTTCGCGCTGGCGATGAAGCACTACCGGGACGCCGAGGCGCTGGTGGTGGCGCTGGAGGACGAGAGCTGGCGGGTGTTCGTCGTGCTGCGGTCGGCGCAGGTGCTGCTCGCGGCCGACGACGCCGAGGGCGCCGAGGCCGAGGCACGCCGGGCAGCCTCCCTGCTGCCCGACGACATGCAGGTCGGGAACGTGCTGTCGGCGCTCTCGGAAGCGTTGCAGCGGCAGAACAAGCCGGCCGGCACGGACCCGTTGGTCCGCGAGCTGACCCAGCGGCTGGCCTGACCGGACTGACTGCCCTGGTCAGCCGGCGTTCGAGGTCGCCTTCCGGTACGCGACCTCGAACGCCTCGTCCGCGGGCACCTCGATGTGCGGGACCACACCGACGCCCTCCCAGTTGGTGCCGGAGATCGGGTTGATCGCGCGGCCGTTGGGAACGGCGGACTTCAGGTGCGGGCCGACCCGGTAGCGATCACCGGGGTGGGCGCCGCCCTTCGTGGTCTCGCCGATGAGCGTGGCGCGCTCGGTCTGCCGGAGGTTGTAGCTCAGCTCCTCCGCACCGGAGAAGGTGCGGCTGCTGGTGAGGACGTAGACCGGCTTCTGACCGCCGAACTTCGGTCCCGGGACGTGCGGCAGGGTCCAGAACTGCCGCGTGGTGTCCTCGGGGCGGTTGTAGATGTCGTTGAGGTGCACCGGTTCGTCGAACAGGTAGCTGCAGATCGAGGGCGACCGTGTTCGGGTCGCCGCCGCCGTTGTTGCGCAGGTCGATGATGAGCGCGTCGGTGTAGGCGACGAGGTTCATGGCCGCGGTGATGGCGGGTGTGGCGACCTCGGCGGCGTGCAGGAGGCTGAGTTCCAGCAGACCGATGTTGCCTTCGAGGCGCTCGATCTTGGTGATGCCGAAGGCGCTCTGTTCGGCTTCCTTGCGGTAGGCCACCAGATCCCAGGCCGACTCCTCGCCGGTTTCCGGGACCTCCTCGGCGCTGTGGAGCAGCCGGAGGTGCTTGTCGCCGTTGACCGACTGAAGATCCGCGGTGACCCGGGCCGAGAACTCCTCATCGTCCACAGTGGAGTAAGCGCCCTCGGCCAGACGGGCGCGCAGGACCTTCGTGATGTCCTCGGCCACGTCCGGGAAGACGTAGTAGGAAGCGAGCTGGGAGCAGAGAAGTTCGATCTCGGGTTCGCGCACGGGCGCACACTAATGGCGCGCCCGGCTCCCGTCAGCTCAATTGCGTTGGTCGCGCGCGGAGGCGTAGAGGCACACCGCGGCGGCCGTGGCGAGGTTCAGGCTCTCCGCGGCGCCGTACAGCGGCACCTTCAGCGAGGTGTCGAGGGAGGCGACCACGTCGTCGGGCAGGCCGTGGGCCTCGCTGCCGAACACCCATGCGGTGGGCTGCTTCAGATCGCCCCGGACCGAGGCCTCGACCAGGTCGTCCTGCGCGTAACCGTCGGCGGCCACGAGCTTCAGGCCAGCCTGACGGCAGGCGGCGAAGACCTCGTCCGCGTCCCGGGAACGTGCGATCGGCAGGTGGAAGAGCGAGCCGGTGGAGGCGCGCACGCACTTGCCGTTGTGCGGGTCGACCGTGTCGCCCGCGAAGATCACCGCGTCCGCGCCGGCCGCGTCCGCCACGCGCGTGACGGTGCCCGCGTTGCCGGGGTCCGAGACGCCGTAGAGCACGGCGACGAGCCGCGGGGTGCCCTGGAGGGCTTGGCCGAGCGGCTGCGGCACGACGTCGCAGACCGCGATGAGGCCTTGGGGCGTCACGGTTTCCGACAGCGACTCGGCGGCCTTGTCGGTGACCTCGCTGATCCGGACACCCGCCTGGTCGGCGGACTGGAGCAGCTCGGCGTTGCGTTCCGCGGCCGTCGCCGTGACGAAGAGTTCGTGCACCGCACCGTTTTTCCAGGCGAGTGCCTCACGCACGGCCTGAGCTCCCTCGACGAGGAAGCGACCGGCTTTGTCACGACCCTGCCGACGAGTCAGGTGGCGCGCAGAAACGACCCGAGGCGTCCGTTCAGTGAACGGATCTGCCTCGGGTCGATGACCACGTGCGTGCTGACTCAGGCCTGGTCCCCGGCCGGAGCGTTCACGTCGGCCGGGAGCGCCGCGCGGGCGATCTCGACGAGAGCGCTGAAGGCGTTGGCGTCGTGGACGGCCAGGTCCGCGAGGATCTTGCGGTCGACCTCGACACCGCCCAGGCGCAGGCCCTGGATGAGGCGGTTGTAGGTCATTCCGTTCGCGCGGGCAGCGGCGTTGATGCGCTGGATCCACAGCTTGCGGAAGTCGCCCTTGCGCGCACGCCGGTCGCGGTACGCGTAGTTGAGCGAGTGGAGCACCTGCTCCTTGGCCTTGCGGTACAGCCTCGAACGCTGACCGCGGTAGCCGCTCGCCAGCTCAAGGGTGGTACGGCGCTTCTTCTGGGCGTTTACAGCCCGCTTGACGCGTGCCACGGGTCCATCCTGTCGATCTCATGGGGAGGCGGAGTTCGCCAGAAAACTTGGCGCTGCCGCCGCCCGAATTAGCTGGGGGTGTCGAAGCGGGTCAGAGACCGAGCAGCTTCTTGATGCGCGGCGCGTCGTGCTCCGACACAACCTCGGTGCCGGTCATGCGACGCGTCACCTTGCTGGACTTCTTCTCCAGGATGTGGCGCTTGCCGGCCTTCTCCCGGAGGATCTTGCCGCTGCCGGTGACCTTGAACCGCTTCGAGGTCCCCTTGTGCGTCTTGTTCTTCGGCATTTCCGTCCTCGTCTCGTGCTACCCACCGGGTCGGGGGCGGCCATGCGTCCTACTCGGCAACCTCGGCGGCTTCGTCACCCTCGACGTCGCCGTCCTGGTCCTGCTTGACCGGACGCGCCTTGATGTTCTTGTGCGGCGCCAACACCATGATCATGTTGCGGCCGTCCTGCTTCGGGTTGGACTCGACGAAGCCCAGCTCCGCGACGTCCTCCGCCAGTTTCTGCAACAACCGGTAACCGAGCTCCGGGCGCGACTGCTCGCGGCCGCGGAACATGATGGTCACCTTGACTTTGTTCCCGTGCGACAGGAAGCGGGCCACGTGGCCCTTCTTCGTCTGGTAGTCGTGCGGGTCGATCTTCGGCCGGAGCTTCTGCTCCTTGATCACGGTCAGCTGCTGGTTCCGACGAGACTCGCGGGCCTTCTGCGCCGTCTCGTACTTGAACTTGCCGTAGTCCATGAGCTTGCAGACCGGCGGTCGAGCCTGCGCGGCGACCTCGACGAGGTCCAGATCCGCTTCCTGCGCGAGTCGGAGCGCGTCCTCGATGCGAACGATCCCGACCTGCTCGCCGTTCGGCCCGACCAGACGGACCTCCGGCACCCGGATGCGATCGTTGATGCGCGGCTCGGTGCTGACGGGAGCACCTCGGTTCGAGGGACTTGTCATTCACGTCCTTTGCGACTCGTCTGCGCCAAAAGACAAGAGCCCCGTTCGTCGTCGCCGACGAAGGGGCCCGCTTCCGACCGATCGCAAACCTGGACGGAGGGCACCCGTGTGCCCTGTAGTCAGGAGGACCGGACCCGGCCACCTGTGTACGCGGTGGGCGCGGGTGGGAGCGGGGCTCCACTTGCCGCCCTCGCACTAACGAGGGCTGGTCGCGTCCGAAATAGTAGCAGACCCACTTGTCAACCCCCGAATCGAGGCGGTGTGACGTCGGCTTGCTTGAATGGTGCCCGTGACCGATCCGCTTGAAGACAGTGCTCACAGCATCCGTGACCTCGGGAATGTCCCCAGCATCGAGGTGATCAGCCGGGCGGCCGTGATGCTGCTGTCGGCCTCCGCCGAGCGCCTCGGCCTCGCGGACCCGGACCCCGACAACTCCCCCCGCCGCGACCTCGACGAGGCCCGCCGCCTGATCACCGCGCTGGCCGGCCTGATCACCGCGTCCGGTGAGTACCTCGGCCCGCACGCCGCCCCGCTGAAGGACGGCCTGCAGTCCGTCCAGCGCGCGTTCCGCGAGGCCTCCGTCGTGCCGGACGAGCCCGGCCAGGGTCCCGGCGAGAAGTACACCGGTCCCGTCTACTGATCCCTCACTACTGGTCTGCCCTGACCACGACGGGCTCCCACGGCTCGGCCCTGATCTGGAACACCGCACTCGCCCGCTGCCCCGTCGCCGCCCGGAAGGTGATGGCGGTGCCGTTGCGGAGCGGTCCGATCTCCAGGTGCTCGGCCGGGGGCTCGTCGTGCTGGGACAGCCCGAGCACCCTGCTTCCCGGCACCACCGACACCGTCAGCTGCTCGATGACGGCCGGTCCGCCGAAGTAGCTGAGGTGGAACTCGTCGGGCGCGCCGGGCGTGATCGCGAACGTCGGCATGCCGCTGCGGCTGCGTTCGGCGGCAAAGCTCTCGGTCAGCAGGTTGACCTGCTCGATCGCCGTCTGTGCGGTCCGGCCCGCCTCGTCGGCCAGCATCCTCGATGCAGCAGCCGCCTCCTGCGACTCCTTGGCCGCCTTGCGCGCTTCCTCGGCAGCCTTGCGCGCTTCCTCAGTCGCCGTCTTGGCCTGCAGCGCACTGCCCGTGGCCTGCTCCACCGCCTTGCGCGCGGCCTGCGCTTCTTCCTGCGCGCGCTGCGCGGCCTGCTGAGCCTGCTCCGCGGCCGCCTGCGACTGCTTCGCCTCCCGGGCCTGCCACAGCGCAACCGCCAGCGCACACATCGCCACGATGGCGGCAATCACACTCACGGCGATCATGCCCGCACCCCCAGCGCCGCGAGCTGCCTTCTGGCCAACTCCTCGATCACGTCCGTGTCCCCGGTCCGCCAGCCGACCGCGGGATCGTTGGGGAACTTGCTCAGATCTTTCGGGCTCAGACTGGTAAGCGCTCTCAGGGCAAGCAGATCCGGCTTGTCCCGCAACCTCGCCGTGTTGCCGGCCTTGCGCGCGTACCGGAGTCTGATCGGCAGCCAGGTGATCACCAGGAACAGCACCGGGACGACGATCAAGGCCGCGGCAAGCCAGAACGCGGTGTCCTGCACGACGCTGATCTGGGTGTTGCCCGCACCGATGAGCGTCTCGCCCGCCTTGGTGCCGTTGCCCAGCGCCCCGGCCAGGTCGTCACCGACCAGCGGCAGATCCCTGGCCTTGTTGGCGGCATTGGTGAAAACGTCGCGGATGTCGCCGCCCGCGTTGACCAGGCCATCGCCGGGGGCTCTCAGCCCGAGCACCCAGTCGTGGGCGGTGGTGGCCACCCAGATCCAGAGGCCCACCCAGGCAACGGCGAGGAGGTCGGCGATCAGCTGACGCGTGAACCTGACAGGTCTGTCCGCGTACCACTTCATACGCGGGAATGTTGCCATGCGAAGGAACTGTGGCCGAAAGTGGCAAGCCCTCGGATTGATGTGCGTTGACAGGCTTTTCTACGTCGTGATCATGAGCCGAGCCCAGTGCTCGCCCGGTTGCCGCACGATCCATCCGCCATACAGCAGCGCCCACCGTCTGCTCGGCGTACCCCAGAACTCGTTGACCCTGGCCACCGACTCGTCGCGCGACAAACCCGCTTCGGTGAGCGCTCGAACGGTGTCGGCCATGACCTTCCACTGCTCGTCGTTGCAGGCGTACAGGAAGTCGACGGGTTCGGTGCTCAGCAACATCAACGGCCGGGCGGCGTTCTCGAACTCGTCCTGGTCGCGCGGTTCCGTCCAGAACGTGACGTGCGTGGTCACCGGAATGACATCGTCGTACGGCTCGGAGATGGAGAACAGCGCGGTGACCGGCCTCTGCGCTTTCAGTAGACACGCCCGCGCATAGACCATCGAGACGCCCAGCAACTCGGCCAGGTCATCGCCGCGCGGGATGTCCTGGCCGTTCACGTCGGCCTCGCCTGACTGGTCGTCAGGTCCTTGGCAGGCCTCGAACATCGACCGCAGCAGGTAGCCGGACGGGTGCTCCAGCCAGCCGTTGGCCACTGTGGCGGCCAGTGACGGCGGCAGGTCCGGGTCACCGGGCCTGATCGCGTGCAGCGCCGCTCGCATCGCGACGTTGGCCTTCTCCGAGATCAACCGCGTCCTCCAAGCACTGAAGGCGTACCTCCGTTCGGAGGTACGCCTTCAGCAAAGCATCAACCGGGCACGGTCCGCGCGTCGAGTTCCACCCAGCAGACCAGGTCAGTCGACGACGGCCAGCGCGTCGATCTCCACCAGCAGCCCGGCCGGCAGTCCAACGTAGACAGTCGTACGAGCCGGCGCCGGATCCGTGACGAACTCGCCGTAGACCTCGTTCAACTCCGCGAAGTGCGCCGTGTCGGTGAGGTAGACCCGGATCATCACCACGTCGTCGATGGACGCACCACCGGCGGCGAGCACGGCGTGCAGGTTCGCGAACGTCTGCCGGGTCTGCTCGGCGACGGTGGTGCCGACGATCTCGCCGGACTTCGGGTCGAACGCGACCTGACCGGCCACCTGCAGGATGTTGCCCTTGCGGACGCCCTGCGAGAAGCGGGCCACCGGCTGCGGCGCGTCGGCGGTCTTGATCTCAACCTTGGACAACGGATTTCCCCTTACCTCGAAACATAACCGCATTCGACTGATGCAGCTTCGGCGGTGGCGAGCAGGTCGGGCAGGTGGGCCATCAGTCCGTCGAAGTCCAGCAGCACCTTCGGCACGGACATCGAGACGGCGGCGAGCACCTCGCCTCGCGCGCCCTTGATCGGCGCGGCGATGCAGTGGATGAAGTCCTCGTGTTCGGCGTTGTCGACGGCGTAACCGTTGGCACGGACGCGTTCCAGCTCGGCCATGTACGCCGTCGGGCCGATGATGGTGTTCGCCGTCAAGCGCGGGAACTCCATACCGGCCAGCACCTTCTGCAACGCAGACGAAGGCAGGTCGGCCAGCAGGATCTTCGCGACGGCCGTGCAGTGCAACGGCGCGCGGCGGCCGATGCGCGAGTACATGCGCATCTGGTGCCTGGACTCGTACTTGTCGATGTAGATCACCTCACCGTCCTCGTAGGACGCGAGGTGGACGGTGTGGCCCAGCCGTGCGTTGAGGTCGCGCAACGCGGGCTCGGCCGAGCGCCGGACGTCGCGTTCCTCGAGGGACCGGTTGGCCAGGTCGAACAAAGCCGTGCCCAGGCGGTAGTGGTGCACGCCGTCGCGCTGCACGAAGCGGTGGGACTCCAGCGTGCGCAGGAGCCGGAGCGTCGTCGACTTGTGCACGCCGATCACGCCGGACAGTTCGTCCAGCGTCTTCGGGCCGGTCGCGAGCTGGCTCACCAGGGTGAGCGCGCGGTCGAGGCTCTGGCTCATCTATACCTCCAGGCGGGCGGACGCCCAGGTCTGCGGGTCGGCGCGCAGCAGCGGTGCTGTCACGTCGTCCGGCAAAGGATCGCCGACGTCCTCGGCGGTGAGCAAAGCGGAGGCCGCCTGCAGGTGGCCGGCGCGCAGCCGGACCGACGGCGACTCCCCCGCCAAGGTGGCCGCGAGGAAGCCCGCCGCGAACGCGTCGCCCGCGCCGACCGGTTCCACGACCTCGACCTTGAGGGCCGGTTCGAAGTAGGACGAACTGCCTTCCAGCAGCGTCGCGCCGTCCGCGCCCTGCTTCACCACCAGGGACGACGGGCCGGGCAGCAACGCACGGAGCCGGGCCGGTTCACCGGTGCCCCACACCAGTTCGGCCTCGTCCGAGCCCGCCAGGACCACGTCGGCCAGGTCCGCTAGCTCGCGCAGCACGCTCGGGTCGCGGTCGGACCACAGCGCGGGCCGCCAGTTCAGGTCGAACGAGATCTTGAACCCCTGCCGCGGACGGCGCAGCAGTTCGCGCAGCAACGCCAGGCACGAGTCGGACAGGGCGGGCGTGATTCCGCTGATGTGCACGAGTTTCGCCTCGCCGAGACCCAGCCGGTCGATCATCTCCAGCCCCATGCCGGACGCCGCCGAGCCGCGCCGGTAGTAGCGCACCGGGCTGCCGTGCGGTGAAGCCTCCTTGACGTAGAGGCCGGTCGGGCGGACCGGGTCGACGCGCACCCGCGACACGTCCACGCCGAAGCCGCCCACCGTGTCGAGCACCGCGAGCCCGAACGAGTCGTCGCCGACCGCGCTGACCCACGACGACCGGACGCCGAGGCGCGCGAGGTGGCAGGCGACGTTGGACTCGGCCCCACCGATCGCGCGATGCCAGGTGCGCACCAGATGCACAGGACCGGGTTCAGCCGGAACCATCATCACCATGGTCTCGCCGAGGCACACGACACCGCCGACGTGTTCGAACCGCATGCGTGCTCCAAGAGGTGTTCGTTGACGGCGGCGCACCCGAATGCTACACAACTCAGCATCACATCGCGCAATGGGAGTTGCAAAATATGCAACAACTGATGGAGATGGACCACTCGGCGATCGCGGACATCAGGTCCGAACGCGTCAGCTGGCGGTTCAAGGGTCTCCCGTCGAGCACGTTCGGTTCGACCATCGGCGAGGTCGCCGACCGGCGGCTGGACCTCTTCGCCGACGAGTTCGTCGGACCGCTCGTCGTGCTCGACGCGGACGCGTTGACGCACAACCTCACGACCATGGCCAAGTGGTGTGCCAACCACGGCGTCAAGCTGGCGCCGCACGGCAAGACGACGATGGCGCCGCAGCTCTTCCAGCGGCAGGTCGAGCAGGGCGTCTGGGGCATCACCGCGGCGAACGCGTCGCAGCTGCGGGTCTACCGGGCGTTCGGGGTCAGCCGGATTCTGCTGGCCAACCAGCTGCTCGATCCGGCCGCGCTGCGCTGGCTGGTCGCCGAACTGGACCACGACTCGCGCTTCGAGTTCAGCTGCTGGGCCGACTCCGAGGCCGGTGTCGCGCTGATGACCGAGACGCTGCAGGAACTTCAGCCGGCCCGCCCGATCGACGTGCTGGTGGAGCTGGGTGCTCCCGGCGGCCGCACCGGGGCGCGCGATCTGGAGACGGCGCTGGCCGTGGCCCGCGCGGTCGACCAGAGCCCAGTGCTGCGACTGGTCGGCGCCGGCGGTTACGAGGGCGCGCTGGCCCACGACGCCTCCGAGTCGTCGCAGTCCATTGTGGACCGCTACCTGTCCGACCTGCGAACCCTGGTGCTGCGCATGGCCGACGGCGGGCTGCTCGACGAGCTGGACGAGGTGATCGTCACGGCGGGCGGCAGCGCGTACTTCGACCAGGTGGCGGCGACGCTCGGGCAACCGTGGCCGGTGCCGGTGAACCCGGTGCTGCGCAGTGGTGCGTACATCACGCACGACGACGGTTTCTACCGCGGCATCTCACCGTTCGCCCGGATCGGTGGTGTGGAGCCGTTCCGTTCCGCTTTGCGAGCCTGGGCGCAGGTCACCTCACGGCCGCAACGCGACCTGGCGTTGCTGACGATCGGCAAGCGCGACGCGTCGTTCGACGAGGGCCTGCCGGAGCCGCAGCTGGTGCGCCGCCGCGACGGTGCGATCGCCCCGCTCGCGCAGGCGAAGGTCACCGCGCTGAACGACCAGCACGCGTTCCTCCAGCTCGGCGCCGAGGCCACGGTCCGGGTCGGCGACTGGGTCGGGCTCGGCTTGTCCCACCCCTGCACGGTGTTCGACAAGTGGCAGCTCATCCCGGTCGTCCAGGGCACGACCGTGGTCGACCTCATCCGCACCTACTTCTAACCGCTGAGTAAGGAGCGCTCCGATGGACGACGTCGTCCTGCGTGGACCACTGATCGCCGACGGCACGGGCTCACCCGCCTATCGCGCGGATGTGGCAATCAAGGGCGGCGTCATCTCGGCGATCGGTACCCAAAATGATCGTCACAGTCTGACGGCCACGAGGTCGATCGACGCGGACGGGCTGGTGCTCGCGCCGGGGTTCATCGACATGCACTCGCACTCCGATCTGCGCATCCTGGCCGAACCGGACCACCTGGCGAAGGTCTCGCAGGGCGTCACGACGGAGGTGCTCGGCCAGGACGGCCTGTCGTACGCGCCGGTCAACGACGAGGTGCTCGCGACGCTGCGCGGTCAGCTCGCCGGGTGGAACGACGACCCGCCCGGCTTCGACTGGAACTGGCGCTCGGTCGGCGAGTACCTCGACCGGCTCGACCAGGGCATCGCGGTGAACGCCGCGTACCTGGTGCCGCAGGGGACGTTGCGGATGCTGGTGGTCGGCTGGGACGACCGGCCGGCGACCGGCGCCGAGATCGCGGTCATGAAAGACCAGCTGGCGCAGGCACTGGTGCAGGGCGCGTTCGGCATGTCGTCCGGACTCACCTACACCCCCGGCATGTACGCGGACACGGCCGAACTGGTGCAGCTCTGCGAGGTGGTCGGGAGCTTCGGCGGGTTCTACAGCCCGCACCACCGCAGCTACGGGGCGGGCGCGCTGGAGGCGTACGCCGAGATGGTGGACGTCTCGATGCGGTCGGGCTGCCCGCTGCATCTCGCCCACGCCACCATGAACTTCCCGGTGAACAAGGGCAGAGCGCCGGAACTGCTGACGTTGCTCGACAACGCGATCGCCGGCGGCGCCGACATCAGCCTCGACACCTACCCGTACCTGCCGGGTGCGACGTACCTGAGCGCGCTCCTGCCTTCGTGGGCAACGGAAGGCGGGCCGGAGAGCGCGCTGGCGCGGTTGTCCGATGTGGACACCCGCGAGCGCATCCGCGAGGAGATCGAGGAGATCGGCTCGGACGGATGCCACGGCGTGCCGGTCGACTGGGACTCCATCGAGATCAACGGCGTCCGCAACGAGCGCAACGCCCATCTGGTCGGCGCCAGTGTCTACGCGTCCGCGCTGCGACTGGGCCGGGCGCCGGCCGACCTGTACTTCGACGTGCTGGCCGACGAACGGCTGGGTACCTCCTGCCTCATGCACGTCGGCCACGAGGAGAACGTGCAGGCGATCATGAAACATCCGGCGCACACGGGCGGCAGCGACGGCCTGCTCGTCGGCGACCGGCCTCATCCGCGCGCGTGGGGCACGTTCCCCCGCTACTTCGCGCGCTATGTCCGTGAACTGGGCGTGCTGGGCCTGGAGGAGTGCGTCGAGCACCTCACCGGCCGCGCTGCCAAGCGTTTGCGGCTCACCGACCGGGGTCTGGTCCGCGAGGGCTACGCGGCCGACCTGGTGCTGTTCGACGCCACGACGATCGCCGACACGGCGACGTTCGACGAGCCTCGGCAGCAGGCCGCCGGCATCCCGTACGTGTTCTGCAACGGGGTGCCGGTGATCGACGACGGAACCGCCACCGGCGCACTGCCAGGCCATTCACTCAGGAGCCGCCCGTGATCGACTGGTTGCAACACTCAACACCGGGTCTGCTGACCCTCGCGGTAGTCAGCATCGCGGTGCTGCTGCTCCTCATCATCAAGTTCAAGGTCGAGCCGTTCATCGCGCTGATCGTCGTCGCACTGCTGGTCGCCCTCTTGGCGGGCGTGCCGGTGGAGACACTGGTCGGGTCGGCACAGAAGGCCTCGGACTCGTTGCTGGAGAAGGGCTTCGGCTCCATCCTCGGGCACATCGCCGCGATCATCGGTCTCGGCACGCTGCTCGGCGCGATCCTGGAAGCGTCCGGTGGCGCGCAGGTTCTGATGGACAAGCTGATGAACGCGTTCGGCGAGAAGAAGGCGCCGGTCGCGATCGGTCTCGCCGGCCTGATCTTCGGTGTGCCGGTCTTCTTCGACATCGGCATCTTCGTGCTGGCGCCGCTGGTCTACGTGGCGGCCAAGCGCAGCGGCAAGTCGATCGTGCTGTTCAGCATGCCTTTGCTGGCAGGCCTTTCGGTCATGCACGCGTTCATGCCGCCGCACCCCGGACCGGTCGCGGCGGCCGGTCTGCTGGGCGTGTCGCTCGGCTGGATCATCATCATGGGCCTCGCGGTGGCGCTCCCGTCGTGGTTCGTCGGCGGTGTCCTGTACTCGTACTGGATCGGCAGGCGCATCAACGTGCCGGTGCCGGAGGAGATGCTGGCGGCGGCCGAGGCGGCGCGTGAGGACAACGGCGATCGCGAACCGCCGTCGCTCGGCCTGGTGCTCTCGATCATCGGTCTGCCGCTGGTGCTGATCCTCGCCGGTACGTTCGGCTCGATCCTGCTCACCAAGGGAACGCGCCTGTACTCGGTGGCGACGTTCTTCGGCACGCCCGCGGTGGCGTTGACGATCTCGGTGCTGCTCGCGTTCTGGCTGCTGGGTTTCCGGCGGGGCATGACGCGGGAGAAGATCGCGGAACTGTCCGGCGCCTCGTTGAAGCCGGTCGCGATGATCCTGCTCGTGGTCGGTGCCGGTGGCTTCTTCGGCGCCGTGCTGGCCGCGACGGGCATCGGCAAGACGCTGGCGAACGAGCTGTCGGGCATCGGCCTGCCGGTGATCGCGCTGGCGTACGTGATCAGCTGCGTCATCCGCGATCGCGCAGGGTTCGGCGACGGTCGCGATCGTGACGACCGCGGGCATCGTCGCGCCGGTGCTGGCGGACCTGAACTACTCGCAGCCGCAGCTCGCGCTGGTCGTCATGGCCATCGCGTCCGGTTCGATCATCGCCTCGCACGTCAACGACGGCGGGTTCTGGATCGTCTCCCGCTACTTCGGCCTTTCGGTGAAGGAAACGCTGCAGTCGTGGACGGTCCTCGAAACGATCCTCTCGGTGGTCGGTTTCGTGGTCGCCGCGCTGCTCAGCCTGGTTGTCTAATCGGACACAACTCAACAAGTTCGCACGCTTGACAACGAAGGCCCCGCGTCACAGGATCGGCGCAATGTTCATTTGTGTTTGATGTGGACGGGGCCGGCATGAGCAACAGGGAGGTCGTGCACCTGCACGACGACACCTCCAGCGTGGTGATCGACGTCCGGGGCGCAGGCCTTCCGGTCGTGACGCACTGGGGGCGCACGCTCGGTGACGTCGGCCAGGATGCCCTGCGCACCCTGGCCGGCGCCGTGCTGTGGACGCACCCGAACAACGCGCCCGACCAGGCGGTCCCGCAGGCGTTGCTGCCGGACGCGGGCGCCGGGCACTCCGGTCGCCCGGGCCTGCGCGGACATCGGGGCGGCGAGCACTTCGCGCCCGCGCTGACGGTGACGTCGTTCTCGGGCGAGGACGGTTCGATCTTCCGCTACGTCGCCTCGGACGAGGCGGCCGAGCTGACCGTGACCGGCACCGTGGAACTGCTGGCGTCCGGGATGCTCCGGCTCCGGCACATCGTCCGCAACGACGGCGAGACGCCGTATGCGTTGGAGGGCCTGGAAACCGCGCTGCCGGTGCCGGCCTTCGCCACCGAACTGCTCGACTTCACCGGCCGGTGGGCCCGCGAGCGGTCACCGCAGCGGCAGGCGTTCTCCTACGGCTCCTGGGTTCGGGAGAGCCGCCGTGGCCGCACCGGGCACGACGCGACGATCGGGCTGCTGGCCGGCACGCCGGGGTTCTCGTTCCGCGAGGGCGAGGTCTGGGCGCTGCACGTGGCGTGGAGCGGCAACCACGTGACGTACGCGGAGAACCTCCCCGACTCGACGCCAGTGCTGGGCGGCGGCGAACTCCTGCTGCCGGGCGAGATCATGCTCGCACCGGGTCAGGAGTACGAGACGCCGTGGCTGTACGCGGCCTACTCGCCGGAAGGCATCGACGGGATCAGCGCGGCCTTCCACCGGCAGTTGCGCGAGCGTTCGCTGCGGCCGCGCCCGGTCGTGCTCAACACGTGGGAGGCCGTGTACTTCGACCACGACCTGTCGCGCCTCACCTCGTTGGCGGACACCGCCGCCGCCGTGGGTGTCGAGCGGTTCGTGCTGGACGACGGCTGGTTCCGCCACCGCCGCGACGACACCGCGGGCCTCGGTGACTGGTACGTCGACGAGACGGTGTGGCCGGACGGCCTGACCCCGCTGATCAAGCACGTGCGGTCGCTGGGCATGGAGTTCGGCCTGTGGTTCGAACCCGAGATGATCAACACCGACTCGGACCTCTACCGCGCGCACCCGGACTGGGTGCTGGGTCCGCGGCCGGGCGTGCTGCCGCCGTCGTGGCGCAACCAGCAGGTGCTGAACATCGCGCATCCCGAGGCCTACGCGTACATCCTGGAACGGGTGTCGTCGGTGCTGTCCGACAACGACATCGCGTTCGTGAAGTGGGACCACAACCGCGACCTGATCGGGTCACGGGTGCACGACCAGACCGAGGCGTTCTACCGGCTGCTGGACGCCCTGCGGCTGCGGCACCCGCATGTGGAGATCGAGAGCTGTTCGTCCGGTGGCGCCCGGATCGACCTCGGCGTGCTGTCGCGCACCGACCGTGTCTGGACGTCCGACTGCAACGACGCCCTGGAACGCCAGATGATCCAGCGGTGGACCGGGGTCTTCCTGCCGCCGGAACTGATGGGCGCGCACGTCGGCCCGACGCACTCGCACACCACCGGACGCGTGCACGATCTGTCGTTCCGCGTCGCGGCGGCGTTGTTCGGGCACTTCGGGATCGAGTGGGACATCAACGCGGCCACCGATGACGAACGGGCGCAGCTGCAGGCCACGATCGAGTACTACAAGGACGTGCGGTCGTTGGTGCACACCGGAACCGTGGTGCACTCCGACCATCCGGACCCGGCCGCGTGGGTGCACGGGATCGTGGCGGCAGATCAGTCGGAGGCGTTGTTCTGCTACGCGCAGATCGCCACCGCGGTGCGGAACAAGCCGACGCGCGTGCGGTTCCCCGGTCTGGATCCGGCGCGGACGTACCGGCTGTCGTTCGACGCGCCGGCCGGGCGGCCCCGGCTGAACCAGCGGCGGGTCGACGACTGGGCTGCCGTGGAACTGCCCGGTTCCGTGCTCGGTTCGGTCGGGATCGGGCTGCCGGTGATCGACCCGGAGCAGGCGATCCTGATGCGGCTGCGCTAGACGCGCCGCGCTAGACGTGCCGAAGCCCCGGCGGGAACTTTCCCGCCGGGGCTTCGGTCTTTTCACTGGCCGGCGCGACTTCCGTCGGCCTTGGTCGCCCACCACTTGCCGCCAACGCCCTGGCCGTTGGCCTCACCGCAGACCTTGTCCCCTGAGAAGAGGTACTGCGGCGATCCCGCAATGGTGAGCTGTTTGCGGCCGTCCCGCTCGATCGTCCCCACTAGCGCGGGATCCACGCCCTGCACCTGGAAACCCTCGCCGACGTAAGCAGGCGGCCACTGCGCCGCGCACTCGCCTGAGCAGTTGCTCGTGGACGGGTCCGCGGAGTCGTCGTCGAACCGGTAGAGAGTCATGCCGTCGGCGTCGGTGGCGACGACGCCGAGGTCCGCGACGGTCGCGCTGGTGAGTGCGATCGCCTTGTTCTGCTGGGCTTTCTTGCCGTCGGTGGCGGTGGCGAACCACTTCGGCACCGTCACACCCTTGGCCTCACCGGGCTTGGTGTCGTTCTTGAACGTGTACTGAGCCCAGTTCGCGACCGTGAGCTGCTTCTTGCCGTCCTTGCGGACGATCGTGCCGAGCAGCTTCGGGTCGACGCCCTTCACCCGCGGCTGTTCGCCCTCCACGTAGACCGGCGGCCAGGTCGCGGCACAGCCACCGTCGCAAGTGGACTCACCGGGCTTGTCGCCGTCGAACCGGTAGAGCGTGAGCCCGGCAGCGTTCGTCAGCACCGCGCCCAGGCCCGCGATCACGCCGGTGCGGGCGGCCAGCTGGGTGCGTTCGCCGTCCTTGCCGGTGGCGAACCACTTGCCCTGCAAGCCCTGACCCTTGGTCTCGCCGGGCTTGCTGTCCTTCGCGAACCGGTACTGCGGCAGGCCGTCGACGGTGAGCTGGCGGCTGCCGTCCTTGCGGACGATGCTGCCGACGAGCTCCTTCGCGACACCGTTCACCGTGAAGTTCTCGTCGGCGATGGTCGCCGGCGGCCAGCTCGCGGCGCACTCACCGTCGCAAGTGGACTCGTTCGGCCGGTCCCCGTCGAAGCGGTACAGCGTGAAACCCTCGACGTCGGTGACCACCGGCCCAAGGTCGTCGATCTCGGCAACATTGAGCGCGACAACGCTTTCCTGCTGCTGCGCGGCCGGCTTGCTCTCCGGCGCGCCGGCGCAGGCGGTCAGCGAGATCAAACCCAGCGCGACGACCGCAACACCCTTGCGGATCATCATGAACCTCCTGGCTCGGGCCTCCAACGCCCATCACACGTACAGACCGCCAGGTCGGTTCAAACTGATTTTCAGAACATCGCGCGCTTCAGCGCGGGCACGGCGCTCGCGGTCCTGAGCACGGTCTTGAAGATCGTCCGCGCGATCGGGCTACCGTCGGCGAACTGGCGGGCAGCCCGCAACGAGTCACGAACCGCCGCGAAACCGTAGTCGTACATCTCCTTCTCATACCGGGCGATGGCGTCACCACCTTCGGCGATGCACCGCGCGAGCAACTGCGCGTCCCGCAACGCGACGTTCGCCCCGACGCCCCGCATCGGCGTCATCGCGTGAATGGCGTCGCCCAGCAACGTCACGTTCGTGGACTGCCAGCGCTCGATCTGCTTCGACGACCGGATGCGCCACTCACTGATCGTCTCGGGCGGCGAGGCCCGGACGATCCGGGTGAGCTCCGGGCTCCACCGCGCGATCCGGCCGAGCACCTCCCGTTGCAGGTCGAGTCCATCGTGGACGGTCAGACCGGCAGCCGCGTACGCCCACATCAGGTAGGGACGTGTGTTGTCGAGCAACAGGTCGTCCTGGTCGTCGGTCACGCCCTGCCCGTCGTGCGCGGCCAGGAACATCCCCGACCGGCCGGTCGGAACGACCGTGTTGGCCCGGACGACCAGCTCTTGCGGCACCCAGTCGTGGTCGTCGAGGAACAGCTTCCCCGCGATCGCCGTGACCCCGATCTTCTCCGTGCCCGCGTGCGGCAGGTACTGCCGGCGCACCCGCGACCGGATCCCGTCCGCACCGACCAGCACGTCACACCCGGCCGTGGTGCCGTCCTCGAAGTGCAGCGTGACCGCACCGTCTTCCGTGTAGCGCTCGAACCGCTTGCCGAACCGCACGTCGAGCCCGTCGAGCAGCACCTGCCGCAGCGTGATCCGGCTGGCCGAGTAATGCTGCTCCTCCTCAGGTTCGAGCAACAGCAACGGTGTGAGCTGCTCCGTCAGGAAGCCGAACCCGTTGCCGCCGTGCCCGGCGCTGCGCTCGAAGCGTTCCCAGTTCGCCGCTGGCAGGCACTCTCTGAGAGCAGCGGCACCGCCCGGGTTGATGTGCACCCGATACCCCTGCAATCGGTCCGTGCGCGAGAGATCGCGCTCGTACACCACCGCGTCCACGCCGGCCTTGCGCAACCCGTGCGCCAGGCACAGCCCGCCGATTCCCCCACCGACCACTGCGATTCTCATGCAGCCAAGTTTCAACCGTATGGTTGATTAAGTCAACCAGTTGGTTGAAAAGTGCCGGTCGACTACCGTGTCGCCGTGGATCAACGCCGCTCTCCCAGCGCCTCGGAACGCAAGCGCGACCCGGAACGCACGCGGGCCCGCATCATCGAGGCGGCCGTGGCGGAGTTCGGCGCGAAGGGGTACGCCGCCACGCGCACCACGGACATCGCGGCCCGGGCGGGCGTGAACAAGCAGCTGATCTCGTACTACTTCGGCGGCAAAGAGGGCCTCTACCAGCAGGTGGCCACGAGCTGGCACAGCACGGCCGCCGAGATGGCGAGCCAGGACCAGCCACTGGACACGGTGCTGGCGAGCTTCGTGGCGACCACGCTCACCGATCACGGCCGCCTGTGGGCGTGGTCGAACCTGGCGGGCGACAGCCCACCCACCGACGAGGCGTTCCTGCGCGCCCAGGTCGACCGGATGCGGGACCGGCAGGCCGCCGGCGAGCTCCCCGCGGACCTAGACCCCGGTTTCCTGCTGCTGGCGCTGATGGCGGCCGCCTCGGCGCCGCTGACCCTTCGGCACACCGCGGGCCAGATCACCGGCGAGGACCCCGCCACGCCCGAGTTCGCCGAGAAGTACGCGGCCCAGCTGGCGCTGCTGGTGCGGCACCTGTCCGGCCGGACCTGATCTTCTTTCCATTCGACCGGGGAACCTGCCGGAGCCACTCGCCGTCTACACCGGGGTGAAGCGCTGGTTGTTGGTGGCAGGTGCGGTCGTTGTGGTGCTGGGGCTGGTTTTCGGCGGTCTCCTCCTGACGAAGAAGGAGACTCCCGCAGAACTGGCGGCCACGGAGGTGAAGACGGCACCGTGTGATTCGGCGACTCCCGAGACGCTCGCGGTGGCGCACCCGCCGGAAGCCGGCGTGATCTACGCGGACATCAAGTGCGTTCAGGACCGCTACGTGCTGGCTCGGATGCGCGCCACGCAGATCGAGTCCAACGACGTCCCGGCCGTCTTCGAGTTCAAGGACAACGCGTGGCGGTTCCGGTTCGCGGACACCGAGGTGCCGTGTGGCGACGTGCCTCGCGACGTGTGGAAGAAGTTCGACTTCCAGTGCATGTCCGAGCCGGTCATCTGCCGTGACGGCGAGCGCAGGGTGATCGACGTGGGCGGCTGGCTCGACTGCCCGGCCGTTCTCGACATCGCCGACCGCTACCTGGCCGCGATCGCCGCCGGGCAGGCGCCGGGTCAGGGTCTGGTCTGGAACTCCGGTGAGTGGGCCTGCTCGTGGCCCTACGAGGACGGCTTCGCGCACGCCCAGGTGCCGCTCAAGTGTGTGCGGACGGCCGACAACCAGGTCGTGCAGATCGGCGACTACCAGTGAGCGCTAGGACTCCGGGCGGCTGGCCGCCCGGAGCTGCAAGGCCTGCTTCAGCCCCTTGAGGCCGCCGCGCATCATCAGGTCGTGGTTGCCCCGGAAGAACGGCCTGGCGATCAGCACCAGACGCCGCAGCAGGGCCTTGTTGACCACGACCTCCTGGTCGAACACGAGCTCCGTTCCGCCGTCGCGGCCGGTGATCTCCCAGCTGGCGAAGCCTTCGAGGTCACCGGACAACGTCCCGCGCAACAGCCCGGCCTGCTGGTCCCTGATGCTGTGCCGGACCTGCACGACGATGTCGAAGGGCAGGAAGGAGCGACACGTGAGCTCGCCGCACTCCTCGTCCACCTTCTTGGCCGACCGGATCTCGGGCCACCACTGCGGGTAGTTCGCGATGTCGGACAACACCTCGTACACAGCGGTCGGACACGCGCCCACGTGCCACACGCTGCGGAACCTGTAGCGGTTAAGTGACACGGGCGACATCATCGCGGATCGCTCGTTCGAGTGACAGCTTCTCGACAAATCTCACATCAAGACGGCTATTCCTGACGACCTGTCATACCGCTCAAGCGCGGCTCCAGCGGCGTGCGACCAGAGCCGAGTTCACTTGTCGACGAGGTGAGGAAGCCGTTCCAGGGCTCGCAACCAACTGACAGCCGCGACCCGGCGGAGTGCCTGCTCCGACGAGTCGAGCGCCTCCAAGAGGCTGAAGGGGTACGCCACGGGCTCGCCGCGCGACGCCTGAAGGGCGCGCTCGCGGTGGGCCAGCGCATCAAGTGGGATCATCACCCTGCGGCTGACACCTCCTCGTTCCCGAGCACCTGCAGCAGGAACTGCCCCGTGTAGCTCTTCTCGACCTCAGAGACCTGCTCGGGTGTGCCCTCTGCTATGACCATACCGCCGCCGGAGCCACCTTCGGGACCCATGTCGACGACCCAGTCCGACGTCTTGATGACGTCGAGGTTGTGCTCGATGACGATGACGGTGTTTCCCTTGTCCACCAGGCCGTTGATGACGCCCAGCAGCTTGCGGATGTCCTCGAAGTGCAGGCCCGTCGTGGGCTCGTCGAGGATGTAGACCGTCTTGCCGGTCGAGCGCTTCTGCAGCTCCGACGCGAGCTTCACGCGCTGCGCCTCACCACCGGACAGCGTCGGCGCCGGCTGGCCCAGCCGCACGTAGCCGAGACCCACCTCGACCAGCGTGCGCAGGTGGCGGTAGATGGCGTTGATCGGCTCGAAGAACGTCGCGGCTTCCTCGATCGGCATGTCGAGGATCTCGGAGATCGTCTTGCCCTTGTAGTGCACTTCCAGGGTCTCGCGGTTGTACCGCGCGCCCTTGCACACCTCACAGGGGACATAGACGTCCGGGAGGAAGTTCATCTCGATCTTGATCGTGCCGTCGCCCGCGCACGCCTCGCAGCGGCCGCCCTTGACGTTGAACGAGAAGCGGCCCGGCTGGTAGCCGCGGACCTTCGCCTCGGTGGTCGCCGCGAACAGCTTGCGGACGTGGTCGAAGACGCCGGTGTAGGTGGCCGGGTTCGACCGCGGGGTGCGGCCGATCGGCGACTGGTCGACCCGCACCAGCTTGTCGACCTCGTTCAGGCCGTTGATCCGGGTGTGCCGGCCGGGCACCTGGCGCGCGCCGTTGAGCTTGTTCGCCAGCACCGTCGCGAGGATGTCGTTGACCAGCGTCGACTTGCCCGAACCGGACACGCCGGTGACCGAGGTGAGCGTGCCGAGCGGGAACGACACGTCGATGCCGCGCAGGTTGTGCTCGCGGGCGCCGACGACCGTCAGCTGGCGCTTCTTGTCGATCTTGCGGCGCTTGGCCGGCATCGGGATCGACTTGCGCCCCGACAGGTACGCGCCGGTGATCGACTCCTTGTTCGTGAGCAGCTTCTTGTACGGGCCGCTGTGCACGACCCTGCCGCCGTGCTCACCGGCGCCGGGGCCGATGTCGACGACCCAGTCCGAGTTGCGGATCGTGTCCTCGTCGTGCTCGACGACGATCAGCGTGTTGCCCAGGTTGCGCAACCTCGTGAGCGTCTCGATCAGCCGGTGGTTGTCGCGCTGGTGCAGGCCGATCGACGGCTCGTCCAGCACGTACAGCACGCCGACCAGGCCGGAGCCGATCTGCGTGGCGAGCCGGATGCGCTGCGCCTCACCGCCGGACAGGGTGCCGGACGCGCGGTCCAGCGACAGGTAGTCGAGACCGACGTCGAGCAGGAAGTGCAGGCGGGCCTGGATCTCCTTGAGCACCGCGCCCGCGATCATCGACTCGCGCTTGCCGAGCTTCAGGCCGTCGAGGAAGTCCGAGCACTCCGAGACGCTCATCGCGCAGACCTCGGCGATGGACCTGTCGCCCTTTTTGCCGTGGTGCAGCGTGACGGCGAGGATCTCCGGCTTCAGCCGCGTGCCCGAACACGCGGGGCACGGGACCTCGCGCATGTAGCCCTCGTACTTCTCCCGCATGTACTCGGACTCGGTCTGCTCCTGACGCCGTTCGAGGAACGGGATGACGCCCTCGTAGTTGGCGTAGTAGGAGCGCTCACGGCCGTAGCGGTTCTTGTACTTGACGTGCACCTGCTCGTCGATGCCGTGCAGGATCGCCTTCTGCGCCTTGGCGGGCAGCAGCCGCCACTGCTGGTCCATCCGGTAGCCGATGGTCTCGCCGAGGGACTGCAGCAGGCGCGTGAAGTACTCGGCGGTCTGCCCACCGGCCCACGGCGCGATGGCGCCCTCTTCGAGGCTCAGCTCGTCGTCCGGGACGACGAGCTCCGGGTCGACCTCCTTGCGCACGCCGATGCCCGTGCAGACCGTGCACGCGCCGTACGGCGAGTTGAAGGAGAACGACCGCGGCTCCAGGTCCTCGATCGCGAGCGGGTGGCCGTTGGGGCACGCGAGGTTCTCGGAGAAGCCCCTGATGCGCTTCGGGTCGGTCTCCGGGAGGTCGACGAACTCCAGCTCGACCAGGCCGTCCGCCAGCCGCAGCGCGGTCTCG
This sequence comes from uncultured Actinomycetota bacterium, assembly GCA_963771775.1. GTDB lineage: Bacteria > Actinomycetota > Actinomycetes > Mycobacteriales > Pseudonocardiaceae > Lentzea. The sequence goes on along the minus strand of CAVYUS010000007.1, from coordinate 1,243,274 downwards.
ACCGAGTCGGTGAGGCGCTGCTTGGACGACGCCTTGACGCTGAGGCGGTCGATGACGACCGCGATGTGGTGCTTCTCCTGCTTCTTGAGCTTGGGCACCTCGGCGAGCGCGTAGACGACACCGTCGACCTTCGCGCGCGAGTAGCCCTGCCCCTGCAGGTTCTGGAACAGGTCGAGGTACTCGCCCTTGCGGCCGCGGATGACCGGCGCGAGCACCTGGAACTTGGTGCCCTGCTCCATCGCGAGCACCTGGTCGACGATCTCCTGCGGCGTCTGCTTGCCGATCGCCTCACCGCACTGCGGGCAGTGCGGCTTGCCGGCGCGGGCGTAGAGCAGCCGCAGGTAGTCGTAGACCTCGGTGATGGTGCCGACGGTCGACCGCGGGTTGCGGCTGGTCGACTTCTGGTCGATGGACACCGCGGGCGAGAGACCCTCGATGAAGTCGACGTCGGGCTTGTCCATCTGCCCGAGGAACTGGCGCGCGTAGGCCGAGAGCGACTCGACGTAGCGGCGCTGGCCCTCGGCGAAGATCGTGTCGAACGCGAGGCTCGACTTGCCGGAGCCGGACAGCCCCGTGAAGACGATGAGGCTGTCCCGCGGCAGGTCGATATCCACACCGCGAAGGTTGTGCTCGCGGGCGCCGCGAACGACAAGACGGTCTGCCACTGGGGTCCCTTCGGCTGCGATTGGCGGGTCACTCACGCCACACTCTCCCGAACAAGCGTTCGAAGAGTACTAGCATCGTTTCGGAGGCTGCGACCGACCCGCCGACCATGCTAGGTCCCACCCCTGACAAAAACGGTTCGGGCCGCTGACGCATTCCCCTGAGCAGGCTTTACTCCTAGGCTGGTCACTTCGATCAGAGCCTCAACGTCGGGGAGAGGCAGCACACATGACCTACACGCCGTCCACGCAGCACACCTCCGTACCCGCTCCGCGAGGTGTGCCGGACCGGCACATCAACGCGGTGCGTCAGGCGACGGACGTGCTGTACGAGGTCGTCGAGGAGCTGGACCAGGCCGCCGTGCGCGGCCCGAGCCTGCTGCCCGGCTGGACCCGCGGACACGTCGTCACCCATCTCGCGCGCAACGCCGACGCCCTGGTGAACCTCCTCACCTGGGCGCGGACCGGCGTCGAACACCAGGCGTACGCCTCGCGCACGGACCGCGACGCCGACATCGAAGAGGGGTCCCGCAGGATCCTTCAGGTGATCAAGGCCGATCTCGACTCCGCGTGCCTGCGGTTCGAGGCCGCGTGCCGGGAGATGCCCGCACATTCGTGGCGCGCCGAGGTCACCGCACCCAAGGGCCAGGCGATTGCCGCGTCCAAGGTGCCGCTGTTCCGGTTGCGCGAGATCTGGATCCATCTCATCGACCTGAACGCCGGCGTCGGGTTCGGCGACCTGCCCACCGACTTCGTGGAGGAGTTCCTCGACGACGCCGTGCAGCAGTTCGAGGGCAGGGTCGGCCCGTTCAGCATCGAGGTGACCCTGCCCGACGAGACTCAGCGCATCTGGACGGTCAACGGCCCGGCCAGCCGCAACTCGGTGAGCGGATCGGCGAGCTCGGTGCTCGGGTGGCTGACCGGCCGCACGGACGGCTCCGACCTGCGCGGCGAACTGCCGGAACTGCCCGACTGGATCTGAGTCAGCAGCCGGTACGCGGGCCGTTCGACGAACTTCGTCATCGCCCAGCCGAGCACCAGCGCCGAGGTGAGGAACCCGGCGAGCAGCCACCAGGACCGCAGCCCAGCGGCGTGCATGCGGTCCATCACCACGGTGCCGATCTGCTGGTGCACCAGGTACATCCCGTACGAGATACCGGCGAGCCAGGTGACCGGCTTCCCGATGGGCTTGAAGAACACCCAGTCGGGACCGGTCGCCGCGGCGCACACCAGGAGCAGCAACACGGCGAAGCCGAGCGTCGAGCCGTACTCGCTCGTGTGAATCGCCTGGGCCACGAGGGTGGCGGTGAGCAGCGCGACGAGATGCGGGGTGCTCATCCGGTGCTTGTGCCACAGCCAGATCGCGATGCCGGCCGCGAACAACTGCGCCCTGTGCAACGCGAACCCGTTGTAGACCACGAACAGCGTGTGCGAGTGGTCCAGCAACGGGCGTAGCAGCAGCGGCGCGACGATGAGCGCCCACAGGAAGAACCGGAGCTTGGTGCCTCTCAGTCGCTTGACCAGCACCGCTCCGGCGATGAACGCCGCCACCTGCACCGGCACGGTCCAGTAGGCGAAGTCGACGATGTTGACGTCCGGGACCCACTGGTTGATCAGCAGCAGGTTGTAGACGACGTCTCTGCTGTCGAGCTGACTCCAGCCCTCCGGCGCGATCCACCGCTGCACCGCGTAGGTGAGCAGCACCGCCACCATGTACGCGGGCAGCAGCCGCGCGAGACGTCTCCACAGGAACAGGCCGGGCTTGCCGCTGCTGAGGGAGGCGCAGGCGAAGAAGGCCGAGATGACCATCAGCGTGCTGGCGCCCATCGACATCGGGAAGGTGAACGGCAGCGGCCCGAGACCGGGGTGACTGCTGACGCTCGTGAGCGTGGCGTGGTGAAGCAACACGCACCCGATGGCGACGACCCTGAGGACGTCCCAGCTGACCCTGCGGGCCGTCCTGGGCTTCTGTCGTTGCGCTGGAATCACGAGAGGTGGGGACCTGTTCGTTGGTGCTTTCGGCGTACGCGGAGTTCGAAGCTTGATCCTTACTTACCCTATGAGTGAGACCTGTATGCAACCTGAAGGTGTGCGTCTCGCCGCATCGAGCGACTACCGTCAGCCACCGTGGACGTACTCGAGAACTACACCGGTCACGTCGATCCAGAGGGCCCCGCGGCCCGCCGCACCCTGGACGCCCTGACCATCACGAAGATCTCCGTCGGGCCGATGGACAACAACGCCTACCTGCTCGTATGCCGGTCCACGAACGAGGCGTTGCTGATCGACGCGGCCAACGACTACGAGCGCCTGTCCGACCTGTTCGGCCACATCCCGAACCGCCCCCGCCTGCGCACGATCGTGACAACGCACCAGCACGCCGATCACTGGCAGGCGCTGGGAGCCCTGGCCGGCGCCCACGGCTCGAACACCGTCGCGCACGAACTGGACGCCGCCGTCCTCCCCGTCCCACCGGACGTCCTGGTGGACCACGGCGACACCATCAACGTGGGAGAAGTCCCTCTTTCGATCATCCACCTGCGGGGCCACACGCCGGGCTCGATCGCCGTGCTCTACGACGACCCGACCGGCCACCCGCACCTCTTCACCGGAGATTCACTCTTTCCGGGGGGTGTGGGAAAGACCACGTCGGCCGACAACTTCGCCTCGCTGATCAACGACATCGAGGACCGGATCTTCGCGGTGCTGTCCGACGACACGTGGTTCTACCCCGGTCACGGCGACGACTCGACGCTCGGCAAGGAACGCCCCTCGCTCGCGGAGTGGCGCGCCCGCGGCTGGTGACCTGATCGGGACCGCGTACCCGCCAGGCGGCCACACGGCGAATCCAGGATCAGAGCTGTTCGAGATCCATGTGCCATTCAGACAGGCTGGACGCTCTGCAGGAGGTTCCACCGAGCGAGCGTCCAGTCCGCCATCGCTGTGCTGTCCAGACGACCAGCGCGTAACACCGTCCAGATGACCACGCGAACACCGTCCAGATGACCACTGATCTTGCTCGTACGGCAGACTGGGTCCATGTCTGTCACGTCCCGCCTGGTCCCCCGCCGCGCCGAATCGCTGGTTCATGAGGCGCTTGAGGACACACGCGTTGTCCTTGTCAACGGTGCTCGACAGGTGGGTAAGAGCACGCTGACCAGGCTCGCTACCGATCGTCAGCCCACAGTGCTACGCCTTCTCGACGACCCGGCAACACTGCTTGCCGCCAAGGAGGATCCCACCGGATTCGTCGAGCACGACAGTCTCATGGTCATCGACGAGATCCAGCTGGTTCCAGAGCTTCTACAGCCGATCAAGGTGTCTGTGGATCTGGATCCCACCCCAGGCCGCTACCTCCTGACGGGCTCATCGCGAATCTTGGCCATGCGAACCCTTCCGGACGCACTGCCCGGACGCATGGAGGTGATCGAGCTCTGGCCTTTCTCCCAAGGAGAGATGCACGGATCTCCTGACCGATTCGTAGATGCCGCGTTCCGACATGGCCCTCAGATCGACCACTCCTCAGAGCTACACCGCCGCGATTACCTCGAACGCCTCGTTGTCGGCGGCTTCCCAGAAGCGACGCGGCGCACTCCACGCCGCCGCACGGCCTTCTTCGACTCATACCTGTCGACTTTGATCGAACGTGACGTACTGGAACTGGCCAGCATCGAGCGCCAAGGCGACTTGCTCAAATTGATAGCCCTGCTGGCCGGACGTGCCGGAGGCCTACTGGAGCCGACAGTTCTTGCCTCTCAGTCTGGTATTCCTCGAACGACCCTGATTCGCTATCTGGAGTTGTTGGCGTCGGTCTTTCTCATCAAGAGCGTCCCCGCCTGGTCGTCCGGCCAGACCCGCCGCGCCGTGGGCACGCCCAAACTTGCGTTCGTGGACACCGGGATTGCTTGTCACCTCATCGGTCAAGACCCTGTGCGACTCGGTGAACCAGGCGGCGCCGCAGGATCAATGATGGAGAACTTCGTCGTCATGGAACTCGCTCGCCAACTCACATGGTCCGAGGAGCGTGGACGGCTGTATCACTACCGCACCAAGGACAAGCAGGAGGTTGATGCCGTCATCGAGACACCAGACGGCCGAGTGATCGGGGTAGAGGTCAAAGCAGGGGCGACAGTGCGTACCGAGGACCTCGCTGGCTTGCGGAACCTGGCCAACCATTTGGGAGATCGGTTCGTCGCCGGGTACGTGCTCTACGCCGGCCAACAGACCTTGTCATTCGGAGAGAAGATCAAGGCCCTGCCACTTGACGCGCTCTGGCGCTTGGCCCCATAGGGGCTCTTCGATGTTGGCCGGGGTCCCGCCTGTTGGCAGTAGAAAACTGCCGAAGCAAACGTTTGCTGATCACCCCATCTGCCGCCAACACGGGGCCGGTCTTGCGATCACGATTGCCTGGCGGCGACCTCGCGAGCGGTCGCACCGCGGCCAACTTCGAAGAGCCCCCATAGGTCGTGCAGGTGGGAGCGATGTTCACCGCTAGTGTGATTCACTCTTTCCGGGGGGTGTGGGAAAGACCACGTCGGCCGACAACTTCGCCTCGCTGATCAACGACATCGAGGACCGGATCTTCGCGGTGCTGTCCGACGACACGTGGTTCTACCCCGGTCACGGCGACGACTCGACGCTCGGCAAGGAACGCCCCTCGCTGGCGGAGTGGCGCGCCCGCGGCTGGTGAGCCTGAAGCCGGGGTGGAGCCACTTCGATCTCTCGTTGGCTCCACCCCGGCGCTGGCGTCGTCATGGACCTGCACTCAAGTCCCATCCCGGCACGCTGGATCCATATCTGCGGTGGCCCAGATGTTCACCGCTCGTGTGATTCAGTCTTACCGGGGGTAGCAATGGACGCACGATCGACAACAGCTTGGCCCTGACTCTCCGCTCAGGGATCGACCCTCTCGCGACAGAGGCAGAACTCGTTGCCCTCCGGATCCGCGAGAACGTGCCAGCCGACATCACCCTGGCCGACGTCGACGGGTGTGGCGCCGAGCGCGAGCAGTCGCGCAAGCTCGGCGTCCTGGTCGCGATCGGTCGGGTTGATGTCGAGGTGCAGCCGGTTCTTCACCGTCTTCACCTCGGGCACGACCCGGAAGTCGATCTCGAACGTGCCACCGGACTCGCGACCGATGGAGACTCCGTAGTAGGCGCGGTGGACGATCTTCCAGCCGAGCACCTCCGCCCAGAACGCGGCCAGCAGTTCGGCGTCGGCGCAGTCGACCGGCAGCGAGTAGATGCGGCTTGCCATCAGGTTTCCTCCCAGGAAGCGACTGGGATGCAATGCTTGTAGCTTCAGTGAATGAAGTACATGGCCATCTGAAGGCAGGGGCGATCATTTGCCTACGGAGTCACGGCAGAACGACGGTTCGACCTTCGGCGGGGCGAATGCACCGCTCGACGAGGTGAACCGCAGGCTGCTCGCCGAGTTGCACGCCGATCCGCGGATCACGATGTCCGCCCTCGCCCGCCGGGTCGGGATGAGCCCGCCCGCGGTCACCGAGCGCGTGCAGCGGCTGGAGCGGGCCGGGGTCATCACCGGCTACCGGGTGGATGTCGACCCCGCCGCGCTCGGCCTGCCCCTGGCCGCGTTCACCAGGGTCCGCCCCGCCGCCGGCCAGCTGCGCAAGATCGCGGAGCTGGCCGCCGAGCTGCCCCAGGTCACCGAATGCCACCGCGTCACGGGTGAGGACTGTTTCCTGATCAAGGTGCACGCGGCTGCCCTGGACGAGCTCGAGGAGGTTCTCGATCGGTTCCTCCTCTACGGCCAGACCACCACGTCCATCGTGGTCTCCACGCCCGTGCCGCCCCGGCCGCTGCCGATGAGCTAGACCCGGACGTCCAGCAGGTCCAGGTAACCCGTCGTCGTGCGCCACAGCGCGTCGGCGTGCGGGGTGAGCTTGCCCGGACTCCAGCGCCGGTCGGTGTAGGTCTGGTTCACCACTCGCAGCGCGGCCAGGCTCACCGCCAGCTCGTCCTCGACCCGCTTGCGCAGTTCGTCGGGCTCCGGGTCCGGCAGGCGCACCAGCTCACCGGTGCCGTCGCTCACCGCGACCAGGGCTTCCTCGGCGATGCCCTCGGCCCTGCTCCACACCAGCGCGGGCCGTTCGATGACGTGGTTCCACACCGGTGCCTCGGCGGACCGCCAGCGCGCCGAGATCGGGTTGCGCGACATGCGGGTGGAGTTCGCCCAGTGCTCGGCCCCGACCGGCTCGGTGAGCCACGGCACCTCGTCCACCGGGAGGTCGGCCACCACCGCTACCTGGATCTCGTCGAGGTCCCGCGGTACCCCGAGCAGGTCGCCGAACACCCACAGCTCGATCACGTCGAAGCGGAAGACCGGCCTGGGCGGCTCGGCGCACTTCTCAACGAGGTCTGTCAGGTGGTGCACTGCGCGGGTCCATTTCACGGGCGTCATTCTGCTGGAGGCCGCAGTGGAGCAGGTCGCCGCCGCCCTGGAGCGGCTTGATCGCGCGGAACCTCGCCTGTGCGCGTTCCACAAGGTCTTCCGCGAGTCCGTGCTGGAACTCGCCGATCCCGGCCTGCCGTTCGCCGGGCTGCCCATCGCGGTGAAGCGCGGCGAACGCCGTAGTCACCGGGAGGCGTTGATGGCCCTCGGTTGCGTGCCCATTGGACTGACGACCACACCCGACGGCACCACCCCGTGGCAGACGTGGGGCCGCAACTCTCGCGACGTCACACGCAACCCGTGGAACCTGGACCGCACTCCGGGCGGTTCGTCCGCCGGCTCGGCCGTGGCGGTCGCCGCGGGCATCGTGCCGTTGGCGACCGGTGTCGACGGGGCGGGCTCGATCCGCATTCCCGCCGCGTGGTGTGGCGTGCTCGGCCTGAAGACGACCTCGGCGGAACGTGCCGCGGTCGGGGTGTTCGCTCGTGATCCCGACCTGCTCGCGATCTACACGGGCACGTCGGAGGTCAGCGCGCCCACCGCGGTCTGGTCACCTGACCTGGGTTTCGCCGAGGTGGATGCCGAGCAGGCCGAGATCGCGCTGCGGGCAGCGGCACCATTGCGCCCCCGGCCAGTTGATCTGGTGCTCGGCGACCCGGCTGACGACTGGTTCGCGCACCGCTGCGGCCCGAACCCCGTGCTGGACGAGCTGTTCGAGTCCGCAGATCTGCTGCTCACTCCGGCAACGCCTGGGCCACCGCACGGCCACGACGGGCCGGGATCGCGGATCAACACGTCGCTGACCTGGGCGTTCAACCTCAGCGGGCATCCGGCGATCAGCATCCCGGCCGGCTTCGACTCGGAGGGTCTGCCGGTCGGACTGCAGGCGGTGGCACGGCACGGACGGGAGGCGGACCTGATCGCCGCCGCCCGCGCCGTCCTGGGCTCCGGCCCGGTGGCACCCGTGAACTGATCCGATCGGGTGGTTTGACCCCAATCCACCTCGCGTCCCATCCCCCGTGCGGTCTCCTCGTGGCTCAAGGAGGCCACGGATGGCACGACGAATCGGCGGTGCGGGCGGAGGTTCCGATCCCGGCGCGGGCAAGGCCGGCGCCGTGGTGGCCGCGGGAGTCCTCGCGATATCGGTCGCCGCGGGCAGCGGAGGGCTGTCGCTCGGAGGCGGTGCCGCCACCGAATCGGTCGGAACGAACGTGACCAGGGCGAAGTCCGAGGGCGGGAAGTCCGCCCGCAAAGGTGACGCGGACGGCGCGTGGCGGCAGGTGAACATGCGGACCCTGAAGCGCGTGACCAAGCCCGCGCTGGAGTGCCTGTCGCACTCGTTCGGTCAGGTGCGGGACCACTTCGCGCGCAACCCGTGCAAGTCGCTCGACCGGACGCTGTTCGCGATCGGCGACGAGCGGGGCAACGTCGCGGTCGTGTCCGTGGCATGGGTCGGCTTCCGGAACCGGCGCGACGCCGGCGAGTTCAAGAAGCTGATCGACGTACACGGCACGGGCGACATCACCCCTCTCGGCACCCCGCTGCTCGACCTGGCGGACATCCGCTTCACCGGCCTGCACTACCAGTCCAGGCCGGACGGCAGCACCGTCGTGATCGCCGAGACGGAGTCAGCGTCCGGCCACGTCAGCGGTGAGACGCTGGACGCCGTGGCCGACATGGCGAGCTTGCTTCCCCGTTAGGCCGCGACCGCCCGGACCGACCTCAACGCCGACGCCCACGCCACCAGCTCGTCGAGCATCGCGTTGAGCTCCTCGTGCCGCCGCAGCCCCTCCTCCAGTTCGCCGCGCCCCAGCGCGACCTGAGTGCGCACGGTCGCCACCTTCAGCTCCGCGAGCACCAGCCGCAGTTGTTCGACGGCACGCAGGCCGCCGCAACGTCATCCAGGCCAGCGCGGACGAGGCGGCGCGGGACCAGATCGCGATCATCGAGCGGCACTTCCACAAGATCACCGACCTTGAGGCGGACCTCGTCGCGTTCGGCAAGGCGATGAGCAGGGAGCTCGGCCACGCCCAGCACTTCGCACTGGTCCGGCAGATCAACGCCGAACTGACCCACATCCCGGCCGAGGCAGTCGAGGCGTGGCAGGAGACGGGACCGCGCAAGGTGAGACGGACGCTCGCCCAAGAACTCGGCAAACTCGGGTTCAAGGATCCGCAGCGCGCGGCGGTGCACTTGATGGTGCTCACGATGACGGGTGACCCGTCCATCAGAGGCTCACGTCCGGACGACGACGACATCGCCGCGGGCATCCGGGTTTTTCTGTACGGGCACGATGTCGAGAAACGGCCAGGAGCTGCGACACAGGACTATGAACACCGACGCGCGCGTTGACGACTACATCGGCGGGCTGCCCAAGTGGCAGCAGGACATCTGCCGCGAGGTCCGCCGGCTCGTCCACGAGGCCGATCCGGCCGTCGAGGAGACGATCAAGTTCACGAACCGGCCGTACTTCGTGCTGGACGGCAACGTCTGCGCGTTGCTCGGCACGAAGGACCACGTGAACGTGATGCTCTACGACAAGGCGATCGTGCCGGACCCGGAGAACATCATCACGAGCGGCCACAACAACAAGACAGCGCGCATGATCTCCGTGTACCGCGACCAGCCCATCAACGCGCCGGCGCTGGTCGAGATGTTCCGCGAAATCATCGCCGGCAACCGCCGCCGCAAGGGTGCCGGACCTCGTCGGTAGCCTCCTGACGTATGGAGGTCGAGATCTACACCGACGGTGCCTGCAGCCCCAATCCCGGTCCAGGCGGCTGGGGCGCTGTGCTGCGTTACGGCGAGCACGAGAAGGACATGTACGGCGGTGACATCGGCCCCACCACGAACAACCGCATGGAACTGATGGCGCCCATCATGGCGTTGGAGGGCCTTACGCGGCCCTCGACGGTGCAGCTCTACACAGACAGCACGTATGTCCGCAACGGCATCACGTCGTGGGTGCATGGCTGGAAGACGAACGGCTGGCTCACGAAGGCCCGGGAGCCGGTCAAGAACGCCGACCTGTGGCGCCGCCTGGAAGAGGCCGCGGCCAGGCACGAGGTCGAGTGGCACTGGGTGAAGGGGCATGCGGGCGATCCGGGCAACGAGCGCGCGGACCGGCTGGCCGTGCGCGGGGTCGAGGAGGTGACGGGGCGGGAGATCACGCAGCCCCAGGCGAAACCGAAGAAGGCGGCCAAGCCGAAGCAGCCGCGTGAACTGAGCGGCGAGCCGTGTGGCGCACCCACAAAGAAGGGCACGCCGTGTCCGATCAGCGCCGGGGCGAACGGGCTGTGTCACGTGCACGACCCGGCGTTGCAGTGCGGTGCCCTCACGAAGAAGGGCGTTCCCTGCACCATCGCGACCGGTGGCGGCCGGTGCGACTACCACCAGGACGCGCTCGCTACGTGACGGCGAGAGAAGCCAGCAACTCCTGGGTCTGGCAGCACCAGGCTGAACCGCCGCGACCGGCGTAGCGTCCCCGGCATGCTTCCCGAATCCGCCAGGGCGGTGCTGGAGTCGAACGCGCTCGGCCACCTCGTGACGCTCGGCCCGGACGGCTCACCTCAGGTGACGATCGTCTGGGTGGGCCTCGACGGTGACGAGATCGTGTCCGGTCACCTCATGCAGCAGCAGAAAGTGCGCAACATCCGCAACGACGGCCGCGTCGTGCTTTCCCTCGAAACGCCCAACATCAACGAGATGGGCCTGCAGGAGTACCTCGTCGTCTACGGCACCGCGCGCATCACCGAGGGCGGGGCGCCGGAGCTGCTCCAGCGCCTCGCGCACACCTACCTCGGGCCGGAGGTGAAGTTCCCGCCGTTCGACAACCCGCCGGGCGGCTTCGTCACGCGCATCACGGTCGACCGGGTGGCCGGCGTCGGGCCCTGGGTCTCGTAGCGGGAGTGGACGGCGGGTTGACCCGTGTAGTTCGGGCCGGCCTTGTCGTCGGCGCCCAGATAGGTGAACGGCAGCCGGGGAGTTCCCGGACCCGAGAAGCGGATGAGGCGCTTGCGGCTGTCGTAGGTGAATCCCGCGTCGCGCAAGGCTTTGGTGAGCGAACGCCCGAACGGCGCGCCATCAGCGCGGCGAACGCTGGCGACGTCGAAGTTCGCCACCAGCAGGCCGCCGGGCGCGAGCCAGGACGCGGCGCGCGTGAGCAAGCCGAGTTTGTCGCCCACGTAGTGCACACCGTGCACGCACGTCACGAGATCTACGGGCGCGTCCGGTTCCCACAGGTCGACCGGAGCGACGTCGAACCGCAGACCTGGCCGCACGGCGACGTGGTGATCGACGAGGTCCACGCCCACGATCGTCACATCCGCACGCGCTGCCTCAGCCAGGGCTTTCCCCGAACCGCAGCAGAGATCCACCCACCGGGTGCCGGGCGTCGGCACGAGGTCGACGCCCAGTTCGCGGCGGTAACTCGCCAGGCCACGTTCCCGGTTCATCTCGCAGTTCGCGACCACCGAAGAGCGCCACAGCGTCTCGTCGTCGAGCAGGCTCATCGGAGCACCTTCGCCAGGCGTGCCATGCCTTCCACGATCTCGTCCGGCGTGTTGGTGGTGAAGGACATCCGGAACGTCGCAGGGTCCGGCGTCGTCGCGAAGAACGGCGCACCCGGCACAAACGCGACGTCGTGGCGCAGCGCCTCCTTCAACAACACGGCACTGTCCACGTCGCCCGGCAGCCGCAGCCACACGAACATGCCGCCGTCCGGGTCACTCCACGTCGTGCCCTCGGGCACCGTCGCTGGCAGCGCGGCGATCATCGCATCGCGTCGCTGCCCGTACTCGACGCACAGCCGGGCGATGTGCGCGTCGAGATCGTTGTGCGCCAGGTACGCCGCGGCAGCGGCCTGGTCCACTGTGGACGTGTGGAGATCGGCGGCCTGCTTCACGATCACCAGCGTGCGCAGCAGATCCGCGGGAGCGCGCAGCCAGCCGAGGCGCATGCCGGGTGCGCCGACCTTCGAGAAGCTGCCCAGGTACAAGGTTCGATCGCTGATCGACGCGAGCGGGGCGACGGCCGAGCCGCGGTAGCGGAGTTCGCCGTACGGGTCGTCCTCGACGATCCAGAAGTCGTGCGCGGCAGCCAGTGAAGCGATTTCGGCGCGTCGCGCGGCGGACAGCGTGCGGCCGGTCGGGTTCGCGAACGTTGGCACCAAATACAGCAGGGAAGGGCGTTCGCGCTCGATCACGGAACGCAGCGACGCGGGATCGAGGCCGTCGGCATCGCTCTCGACCGGCACGATGCGGGCGCCGGCCATCTGGAAGCACTGCAGTGCGGCCAGGTAGGTCGGTTCCTCGACGGCCACGACGGCGCCCGGCGTCAGCAGAGCGGTGGCCACGAGTGACAGGGCCTGCTGGGAGCCGGTGGTGATCAGGACGTCCGGCGTGGGCAGGCCGCGGTCGGTCAGGCGGGCCGACACCAGGGAGCGCAGGGCCGGATTTCCTTCTGTGGGGGCGTATTGCAGCACCGCGCGGTCGCTCAGCGCGCGGTCGTAGGCGGCGCGCAGCTCGTCCAGGTCGAACAGCTCGGGGGCGGGAAGCCCGCCGGCGAAGGAGATCACCTCCGGGCGGGAGGTCAGCGCGAGCAGGTCGCGCACCGGGGAGCTGGCGACGGCGAGGGTGCGGTGCATGAACGAACGTTAACCGGACACCACCGCGACCGAGGATGGATTTCCAGCTGGTGGTCACATACTGGACCGTATATGCCGAGCAAGCTATATTGCTGACATGGCATCTACGTTCGCTGTGCTGGCGGATCCGAGCCGGCGGGAGATCCTCGACCTGCTGCGTGGTGGCGAGCGGCCGGTCGGCGACCTCGTCGACCGGCTGACGCTCACCCAGCCGACCGTGTCGAAGCATCTCAAGGTGCTGCGCGAGGCCGGTCTGGTCGAGGTGCGCATGGACGCGCAACGGCGCTGGTACCGGCTTTCGCCCGGGCCGCTGGCCGAGGTCGACGCCTGGCTCGCGCCCTACCGGCGGATGTGGGAGAAGAGTCTCGACGCACTGGAACGACGACTCGACGAGATCGAAGGGAACTGAACCCGTGGACGCCGAACTGCGGATGATCGAGGGCAAGCCCGTCCTGCGCTTCGAGCGCAGGCTGCGGCACTCGCCGGAGAAGGTCTGGCGGGTGGTCACGGAGCCGGCCGAGATGCGGCACTGGTTCCCGGCCGAGGTCACGATCGACGGCAGGAAGATGAGCTTCACCTTCCCCGACGAGGCTCCCGTCGACGCCGACGGCGGCGAGGGCGAACTGCTCGAGTCCGACCCGCCGAAGGTGTTCGCCTTCCGCTGGATCAACGACGTGCTGCGCTTCGAGATCCTGCCGCGCGAGGACGGCTGCCTGCTGGTCTTCACCGCGGTCGTGACGAACAAGCTCACCGTCGGCCGCGACGCCCCCGGCTGGACCACCTGCCTCGACGCGCTGGTCGCCCACGCCGACGGCACGACGTTCGAGCCGCCGACGGAGTGGTTGTCGCGGATCGAGCACTACGTCGCGAAGTTCGGCCTCGACGAGGGCGAGGACCGCGACGGCGGCGTGCTGTTCGTGCGCGACCTGGTCTGGAAGCCGCTCGACGAGGTCTGGCAGCTCCTCACCGAAGACACCGAAGACACCGAAGGCACCGAGGACGCCGTCCCCGTCCGCGCCGCGCACCCCGGCCTCACCCCGGGCAAGATCACGCGGGCCGAAGCACCGCGCCTCCTGGAGTACGAGTGGCTGCGGGACGGCGAGCCCAAGGGCGTCGTGCGCTGGGAGTTCGAGCACGTGCCGTTGCAGGGCACCACGGTCACGCTGTTCCAGGAGAACGCCCACGGCCCCGAGGCGCTCGCGGCGTGGCACGTGCATCTGGAGCTGTTCTTCGCGGCCACGCAGGGCGAGATCCGCTGCCCGTGGCCGGCCGACCGGGAAGCGGATCTCGCCAAGCGCTACGCGGAGCGCTGAGGACCGTCACTCGTGTTGCACGCGGTCGACGAGGCAGGCCCAGTCCGGGGTACACCGCCTGCCGAGCCGCTTGGCCGCCCTCAGTTCGTGCTCCAGCACCGCGAGCCGCCGGTCGCGCGGGTCCGGAGCAAGGTCCTCGAGCCGCTCGATGTCGGCCGCGGTGAGCCGGAACTCCACGAGCTTGGTCGAGTCGATCTTCGCGACCGTCCACCAGCACGTGGCGGCCGCGTACTCGCAGCCGAGCGCGCGGAACCCTTCCTCGGCATCGAGCAGGTCGCGCACCGCCTCGGTCCTGTCCCGCGTGGCGAGCAGCAAGCCGGCCCGCACCTGCCGCGACCTGGCCACCACCTCGGGGAAGTCCGCGGTGGCGATGACGTTCGTGACGAACTCCTTGCCCTCGTTGTACTTCCGCGCCGCGAGGCACAGTCGTGCCTGCAGGACGGTGAGCCAGTGGTACGGCTCCGTGCCGGGAGTCAGCAGCCCCTCGGCCGTCTGCACGCGGTCGAGCGCGGTCGTGAGCTCCGCGCGTTCACCCGTCATCTCGTACCGCAGCAACTGCTTCTCCGCGTGGAGCGAGGCGCACACCCCGACCTCCTCGCTCCGCGGACCGCAGACGGAACGGAACAGTGTGGTCGCGAGGATCAGCAGATGCTCGCAGTTGCGCAGGTAGAACTCACGGTCGTACGGCAGCGCTTCCGATGCCATGTGCAGAAGAACTCGCGCGTGCGCACGCTGTCCACGAGCGGCCGTGTACAGGTCGCGGTACTTCTTCGCGATCTGCGTCCCCTCCTCGGCCACCGACGTCGCCTGGCTGAACCGGTGTTCCCGCAACAGGTGCCACGCCTGCCCCGCGATGAGCACCTTCGCCTTCAACGCCCCCTCACCCTTCAACGGCAACGTTGACGACAGCGTCTGCAGGCACACCTGGGACAGGCGGCTGACCAGCCGCACGTCGCCATGTGCCTTGGCCACCCCGACCACCGAGTCGAACGCCCTGGCCAGTTCGAGATCGTCCTCGCCGTGCTCCACCAACCGGCGAGCCAGCCGGTAGGCCTGCTCCGAGCACGGCGGGCAGGACTCCAGACCGGCCAGCATCGACCGGGTCCTGCGCACCGCCTCACCGTCCGGTTCCGCGTGCATCGCCACACCCCCGTTCTCCGGCTCGAGCGCACCGAGACTTCGCACCAGGTCCTCCTCGCCGCTGCGGGTGCTCGGATCGAACCGGTGGATCACCAGCTGCTGCAGGACGGACGGCAGCAGGTTCGCGTCGATCTCCGGCGGCACGACCGGCAGCACGGCGCATCCGTGCGCCCCGCCGTGGTGGTAGATCTTGTGCCGCACCAGCCCGGCCTCGTAACGCACTCCCCGGCGTTCCACGAAGTCGTTGGACAGCAACGCTTTCAGGTAGTCGTCCGACACGATCACCAGCACCGTCCGATCCCGGACCGCGCTCTCCATCCAGGCCGGAATGGACAGTGGGTGCAGGATGGTGAGGTCGCCGTCCCAGAGCACGTCGAAACCTCGTGCCCGCAACGCATCCACCACCACGGACGCGGCCGGGCCGCCGTCGCTACTGCTGTAGCTAACAAATATGGCCATCGCAGCAACCTCTCCCGTCACACGCCTGGGATAAGAGGGGCTGAATGCGATCTCTGGTGACGTTGCACATGGTGCGCCTCCTGCGGGCGTGGTCGCGCGCCGATCCGCCGGATCGGTGCGGCGAGGTCCAATCACCCGAACGGGACCTGGATGGCGGCACTCATCTGGGTTCGAACGTCATACGCTGACGGACGGCGACATCGCCTCGCCTCATGGGACTGGGGTTCGGTTGTTGGTTGCCATCGGACGGGTGGCTGTTGACGCAGCCACCCGCCCGGCACTGCCGATCAAGGACCTCCCAGCTCTTCGAGTCGTCGGTCGATCACGTTCGGGGTCTCACTCGCGGGCAGCGCGAAGTTCTCCAGCCCGTAGAAGTGGTTCAGGTACTCCCTGAGCTCCGGCCCTGACGTCAGGAGCTCGTCGCGGCCGGGATGTTCGAGCAGCAAAGCGAAGTCCTCCTCCCCCTCGGAGAACTCGAGGATGGCGAACGAGCCCTTCATCGCCGGATGGATGCCGGCGGAGAACGGCAGGATCTGGATCGTCACGTGCGACAGCGCGGCGACCTCCTTGATCCGCAGCAACTGCTTGCGCAGCACGGCCTCGCCGCCGATCATCCGATGCAGCACCGACTCGTCCAGGGCGAGGAAGATCTCGGGACCGTCCGGGTCCAGCACCGACTGGCGGTGCATGCGGATCTCGACGCCGCGATCAGCGGCCGCACCCGAAAGCCCGTAGGCCGTGACCAGTTCGAGCGCGTACTCCGGAACCTGCACCAGTCCGGGAACGACGTTGAGCTGGCACTGCCGGATCCGGATCGCGGAGGTCTCCATTTCGAGGAACTTCGCGAACTGCTCGCTGAACGACCCCCGGTACCTCTCCATCCACGCCGACTTGGACTGCCGGATCGCCCTGGTGATCCCCACGATCTCGGCGACCCTGGCGTCGTCCCGCACGCCGTAGTGAAAGAGGAGCGCCTGCACGTCGGTGACCGAGATCTTGTTCTCGCCCTTTTCGATCCTGATCAGTTTCGAGACGGACCAGTCCATCGCTTCCGCGACGGCCTGCTGACTGAGACCGAGTCCGTCCCGCGTCTGCCTCAGCTCCGTGAGCAGTCGCTTCTGCAGAACGACGGGACTTTCCTTGCGGGGCAACACCCCTCCTCCCTCAATCTGCTAGGTAGCAGAATGGTAGCGGCCAATTGGAGGGGTTCCACAATGGTTGTCAACCAATTGACCAGTTTCAGGAGGATAGATAGCAGCCTGAAGCCGCAATGATCAAATCCAGCCAGCCCACCAGGGGTCACCTGTTCGGTGAGATCAGGAGCAGGCGAAGACCACGAACGCGCGCCAGACAGTCAGCGGAACCTCGAGCGTCCGGCCGCCGCGATCCTTGGAGTCCCTGACCCACACCGCACGGCCGTCACCAGCACACTCGACGCAGTTGGCGTTACCGCCGCCGCTGTACGAGCTGCGCTTCCACGTCAACTCCGCCGCCATCGTCGCCCTCCCGGCACGGTCCCCGACCCGACAAGGCCACACCCGAGCCTAGGTCCGACAAGTTGATCGAGACACCGCCAGAGGTGCGCCAGCCGATTGA
Organism: uncultured Actinomycetota bacterium; assembly: GCA_963771775.1. GTDB lineage: Bacteria > Actinomycetota > Actinomycetes > Mycobacteriales > Pseudonocardiaceae > Lentzea. Next base: position 1,226,046 of record CAVYUS010000007.1, on the reverse strand, counting down.
CAGAAAGGTGTCATTTCAAGGACACGCAAGCAGAACTTGTTGGTATGACATGGAATCAGGTCGTCGCGAGCCGGTCAACACCGATCCCGCTGATCAGCAACCGCTCCTTGCGGTTGCCCAGCAGCCGCTGGGTCCAGTCGACGAACCCGCCGTCGCCGATCTCCACGCCATCGCGGAAAACCTTGAAGCACAAGCCTTTGTAGTACCCGGTGTGCCGCGACGGATCAGCGGGCAGAGTCACCGCGCAGCACCTCGAACCGCGGATCGAGCACGGTCACCCGCACCTCGATGTCACCGCACGCGGCACGCAGAAAGTCCATGTGCTCAGCGAAATGCTGCCGTTCGAACGCGAGCGAACCGCGGTCGCGCCCAGCGGACACCGCACCGAACAACGTGAAATGCGCGAACCGCCCGGCACCCTCGAACCGCTGCGCCCGCACCACTCGCTGCACGGCCGCCAGCCGCACGTCGTCCGGCCCGGACTGTCTGCGCACGGCGGCTTCGAGCGCCAGCGCGTTGGTCGGATCGGCCGCGACCTCGTTGCCGCGCACCGTGGACACCACGTTGTTCTGGTCCACCGCGGCCACCGCGGCACACGTTCCGAACGGCGCGACCGGTGCGAGTCCCAGCACGGAGAACGCCGGCGGCAACGCGGCCAGCAGCCGGTCCTCCGCCGCGCGCAGCACGTCGAACGGCACATCGGCCGGTGCCACGAAGCGGTCTTCCCGGTACCGCCGCAACACTTCCGGCGCTGACACCGCGTCCACGCGTCGTCGCATCAGCGCGAGCAGCAAGGTCGTGAGGTCGCTGCCGGGCAACCGTTCGAGCCGGTCCAGGGCGTCCTCGCCGCCCACCTTCCGCAGCACCCGCGTCAAGACACTCATGCCCACCATGATCCGCATACCGGCCAATGGTTTTCCGCGGCGACTAGGGCCTGTATCGAGGTCCCGTTCGATGAGAGTCGAGCCTGAGGTGGTTCCTGGCGGTGCGGCCGGACTGCCCGCATACCGGTGTTGTATGTGGGCAGTCCGGCCGTGCCCCCAGGGGCCGCCTCAGGCCCGGCTATCGCGAACACGGACTTCGATACAGGCCCTAGGGTCGAGGCCATGACCTACGACTTCGGCAACGCCGCCCGGTCCCGGCCCGGCGAGGTCGTCGTGGGTGACCGGGCGCGGATCCGATTCGCGGACCGTGTGGAGATGATCCACCCGTGGGACGGCAGGGTGTTCTTCTCCGTCGAGATCAACGCTCCCACACTGAGCGCGCGGCTCGACCGCGTCACGAACTACGCGGACGGCGGCCGGCTCGCGGACTTCCTCGCCGGGTTCCAGGAAGAGGACGGCGCGCGAGAGTGGGTCAGCGCGGACCGCGACCTCGCGGTCATGGCGGACCAAGGCGAGCTGACGTGGCGGATCCAGACCAGCGAGTGGCGTGCCGAGGTCACCACGCCGTGGCCGCCGGATCTCGTCGACCGGTTGCGCGAGTTCATGATCGTGCCCGAACCTGTCGACACCACGGCCCTCCACGAGGCCGGGCTTTGGGGCCGACGATCGGCGCAGCGGGCCGCGCTGGCCGCGCGGATGTCCGCGCCCGCCTGGCAGAAGGTGATCGAGCGCACCGGCATCGGGGCAGGCAGCTCGGTGCTCGATCTCGGGTGTGGCAGCGGCGAGTTCTGTGCCGCGGCAGCGGAAGCGGGCGCGCGGGCCACGGGCATCGACGCGTCGTACGAGATGATCAAGGTGGCGGAGCAGACCGCGAGAGCGGCCGAGTTCCACGTGTGGCCGTTGGGACGCTTGCCTTGGGACGACGGGACGTTCGACGTCGTGACGGCGTTCAACTCCCTGTTCTTCGCGACCGATCGCGAGGAAGCGTTCGAGGAGGCGGTGCGGGTCAGCAAGGACTTCCTGGTCGTGTGCGAGTGGCATCCGGAGCACACGAGCGACCTGTTGGTCATCGGGCGGGCGGTGCGGGGCCCCAGCGAACACCGGCCGTCGGAACTGCCCGAACCGCTGGAGGAAGTCACGATCGACATTCCTCAGGTCCATCCCGACGAAGACACGATGCTACGCGCCGTGATGAGCGCAGGCAGCTACCAGTTGCTCATCGAGAGCGAAGGCGAAGAATCCGTCGCGGAAAAGATCCGGGTCGCGGCTGAACCGTTTCGAACCGCGGCGGGCGGTTATCGGTTCGCCAACTCCTACCTGATGTCGATCTTCCGCAAGAACGTCCCCAGGAAGTGACGGATCAGGCGGCCGTGAGCATCGCGTGGCCTTCCGTGGTCAGCGCGGCGGGGCCGGGCCGGGTGGTGATCAGGCCCGCCGAGGTCAGGCGCAGGCCGGCGAACTGGTCGGCGACGCAGAGGCCGTCGACGAGCAGCGCGCTTCCGTTGATCTCGCAGCGGCCGTCGGCGACGGCTCGCAGAACCGCGCGGTCGCGGTGGGTGAGCGATGAGGCGGTCATCTTCTTCTCCCTTGCGGGTAATGCGTGTACTCACTAATACGTCGAAGAAGAAGCACTCGGTTCGACATCATCGTCAGAGAATTCCGCGCGTACCCCCAGAAGGCGTACGGCGCGGCCGTGTTCGAAGCGGTCGAGGACCTCCAGCGCGGCGTCTGCGAGCACAGACGCGGAGGACGTCGGTGCCGGTAGCTTCATCGAGCGCCACCTCGTGAAGAAGGGCACGAACCGCACCTTTACCCCTACGCGTACGGCTGGGCGGCCCTCGGCGACGACGTCCGCCGCCACCTGGTGGGCCAGATCCACGACCTCGCGGCGCATGTCGTCCAGCGACGAGAGGTCCTGCTGAAAAGTTTTCTCATGGCTGCGAGACTTCACGACCCACGGCGTCGCGCTCACGACCGTGTCGCCGGCGCCGAGCGCGACGTTTCGGTAGTACGGGCCCATCCGCGGGCCGAAGCGGTCGGCCAGCACCGGGACAGGCGCCGTCGCCAGGTCGGTCACGGTCGAGATGCCCAGCTCGGACAGCTTGCGCGCGGTCTTCGTGCCGATCCCCCACAGCGCGGATGTCGGACGGTGGCCCATGACCTCCACCCAGTTCGACTGGGTCAGCTGGAACACCCCGGCGGGCTTGCCGAAGTCCGTCGCGAGTTTGGCGCGCAGCTTGTTGTCGCCGATGCCGACCGAGCAGTGCAGCCCGGTCGATGCCAGCACCGCCGCCTGCAACGACCGGGCCAGCGCGAAGGGGTCGTCGACCGAGGTCCCGACGAACGCCTCGTCCCACCCCATCACCTCGACGACGACCGGGAACGACCGCAGCACCTCCATGACGTCGGCCGACGCGGCCTCGTACAACGGGTGATCAGCCGGCAGGAACACGGCGGAGGGCAGCTTCCGGTGGGCCAGCCGCAGCGGCATGCCCGAGTGCACGCCGAACTCGCGTGCCTCGTAGGACGCGGTCGCAACGACCGCGCGCTCGGTGGGGTCGCCGTTGCCGCCCACCACCACGGGCTTGCCGCGCAACGACGGATCGCGGAGGACCTCCACCGCCGCGATGAACTGGTCGAGGTCCATGTGCAGGACCCAGTCGGGCATGCTCGACAGTTTGACACCTCCCCCTCGTGAACGAGGGGGACTCCTACAGCTCGCGCCGCAGGGTTTTCTGCTTCGTCACCGACTGCCCGCCCGGAGTGTTCCGTTGAGGTCTTACACCGGCTCCACAGACTGTCACCGCCAGCCCGGCGGCCAGAAGGTTGCGTGCCGCGTTCACGTCCCGGTCATGGGTCACGCCGCAGCCACACGTCCACGTACGCACGTGCAGCGGCATGGTCGCCGCGAGTGCGTCGCAGACCGACCACAGCTTGGACGACGGGAACCAGCGATCAACGACGATCACATCCCGCCCGTAGTGAGGTCGGTTCGGGGCGCCCTGCCGACGTTGCCGTTGGTGGGTTTCCCCGAACCGCCTCCCGAACCCGCCGTGCGCCTCTCAACGCAACGGGCTCTCCACAAGTCCCAAGGGACAGCCTCAGTTCTCTCATCTGATGTTCGGCCAGGGACCGGGGATCGCGGCCCCGCGATATCGGTAGCGTGTCGTGCTCACCTTCGCGGGGTTGAACAGCTCTCCTCGGTGGCTGGTCGGCCACCATCCGCCACGGCAGTAGATGCGCCGGATGGTCTTCCATGTGACCGTGCGGTGTTTGCGCCGCGCCCAGCCGATGACCCGTTCCCACGTGTAGTGGGACAGGTACTGGAACGTGGCGCTGGACACTCCAGGCCGGAAGTGGGCGCACCAGCCCCGCAGCACGGGATTGAGTTCGTGCAGCAGGGCGGGCAGTGGCAGGTTGACGCTCTTGCGGCAGATGTTCTTGACCGTGCCCATCACCGACCGCAGAGCTTTGCGGGACGGGTAGGTGTAGACGTACTGCCGGTCGGTGCCTCGCTTGCGGTGGCGCTGGATGTGCCAGCCGAGGAAGTCGAGGCCCTCGTCGATGTGGGTGATCTTCGTCTTCTGCACCGACAGGCGCAGGCCCATCGGCGCGAGGACCTCGGCCACCTCGGTACGCATGCTCATCGCATGCTCGCGGGTGCCTGCGACCAGCACCAGGAAGTCGTCCGCGTACCGGACCAGCCGGAAGTTGGCTTCTCCCAGGCGTTTGCGTTTGGCCCGCTGTCCCTGAGTGGAGTTCGGTCCGCCCGCCGTCTGGGCGATGTGCTCGTCCAGGACCGACAGGGCGACGTTCGCCAGCAGTGGCGACAGGATTCCCCCTTGCGGGGTGCCGGTCCGGGTGTCCCTCTGTGCGCCGTCCTGTTGCAGGATGCCCGCTTTGAGGAACGCCTTCACCAGGGCCAGGACGCGTTTGTCCCCGATCCGCCGACGCACCCGGTCCATCAGGGCCGTGTGGTCGATGGTGTCGAAGCACGCCTCGATATCGCCTTCCACCACCCACTCGTAGAAGTGGGAGGCGAGAAAACGACTCTCGGCGACCGCGTCGTGGGTCCGGCGCTTCGGGCGGAACCCGTAGGAACACGGGAGGAAATCCGCTTCGAAGATCGGCTCCAGAACCAGCTTCAGGGATGCCTGGACCACCCGGTCGGCCACGGTCGGAATACCGAGACGACGCAGCTTGCCGTTCGCCTTCGGGATCATCCGTTCCCGCACCGGCACCGGCCGGAACCTGCGGTCCTTGACCTGCGACCGCAGCCGGTCGAGGAATGCCTCGACCCCAGGACCCGCTTCCACCATGTAGGCGGTCCGGCCGTCGATCCCGGCCGTGCGGGCTCCCTTGTTGCCCCGCACCCGAGCCCACGCCACCAACAAGAACGCGGGATCGGCCACGAGGTTGAACAGATCGTCGAACCGGCGATGAGAGTCACCGCTTGCCCACTGGTGCAGCTTGGCCTGGATCTCCAGTACCCGGCGTTCAGCCCTGAACAGGGCCACGTCCAGCTCGTCGGTGTTCACCAACGCACTCCTGGCATTCCAGCATCCTCCCCGCCGACTTGCTGGCCCCCTTCGCCATGTACGCGCCTCTCGCGCGCCCGGACTACTACGGGGCCTCCGCCCCGCCCCACGGCCACCGGTCGGCGATGGACCTGCCCCCGCACCCGCACTGGCGGTCCGGTCAGGGGCGGCTGTGAAGCGGTTCCCACGTTCACCGTGCAACCGTTCGACCAGGTCGGCACCCGGCTTTACCCCGACAGCATCACCACGGCTACGCCGCAGACTTTCACCGTGATCTCCGCAGCAGCCAACTGGACACCGCTACGGAGTCGGGTCCCTACCTGGACGGGACACCGCGCACTGCACACCGGCCCAGATCCATCAGGTTCGAGCCGGCACAAAGGTTACGGGGCTTCAACCACCGGTTCGCTCTCGCTGTACCTTCTGGTCTCGCTAGCCGGACCCGCGCCGTCTGATGGTGCCGACACGTCCCGACGTTGTCGGGGCTGCTTCCCGCCCTCACCGGCATCCCCCGGCTCAGGCTTCCCCCAGCTTCTACGCAGCCGCTGCGACGGCCACGCGACGAAGGTCTCCCACCTCCACACGGTCACACAGCGCCTCGTGGCGCACCCAGCTCGCTTTGTACTCCAGCTGTTGCCGGAACTGCCGCCAGCCCGCGTCACCGATCGCGCGAGCCAGGCGATGGTTACCGACCATGTTGGACACAGCCAAATCCTCGATCACGAGCGTTTGGGTTTCACGCACGAGCCGAGTAGTGATCTTGTGCAGGTAATCGGTGCGCCGATCGGCGATCCGGGCATGGATACGGGCGACCTTGACGCGGGCCTTGTCCCGGTTGCTGCTGCCCTTCTGCTTACGGCACAACGCCCGCTGCGCCTTGGCCAGAGCCGTCCGGTCCCGGCGCTCGTGCCGGGGATTGCCGATCTTCTCCCCGGTCGACAGGACCAGCAGGTGGTCGAGGCCGACATCGATGCCCACCGCCGCATCGGTGGCGGGCAACGGCGTCACGCCGGGGTCCTCGCACAGCAGGGACACGAACCAGCGCCCGGCCGAGTCCCGCGACACGGTCACCGTCGACGGCACCGCACCCTCAGGCAGCGGCCGCGACCAGCGGATGTCCAGCGGCTCGGCCATCTTCGCCAGCGTCAACATCCCGTCACGCCACCGGAACGCCGACCGCGTGTACTCCGCGCTGGCACGCGACTTCTTCCGCGACTTGAACCGCGGAAACCGGGCACGCTTGGCGAAGAAGTTCGTGAACCCGGTCTGCAGATGCCGCAACGCCTGCTGCAACGGCACCGACGACACCTCGGCCAGAAACGCCAGCTCCTCGGTGCGCTTCCACCCGGTCAGCAACGCCGACGTGGCCTCGTAACCGACCCGCTCCCCCACGCTGCGACCACGCGTCCGCGCGAGCCTGCAACGCCAAGTTGCAGACCTTGCGAACACACCCGAACGTGCGCGACAGTTCCACCGCCTGCGCCTCGCTCGGATAGAAGCGGAACTTGAACCCCCGCTTCACCTGCCCATTCACAGTTCACAGAATACAGAGTCGTTGCGTGGCCCGGCGTGGATGGTGGACGCCGTATCGCCCCGGCGGCGACACGGCTGTTCCTGCCCCGCTCCGCAGGGTCCGATTCCTCCCCGCCCTGAAGGACGGGGTCTCCTCGGAGGAGTTCAGATGAAACGGTCGGCCGGAATCCTCCTGTTCAGGAGAAACACCCAGCTGGAAGTACTTCTCGGGCACATGGGCGGCCCGTTCTGGGCCCGCAAGGACGCCGGCGCGTGGTCCGTGCCGAAGGGTGAGTACACCGACGAGGAGCAACCGGAGGCCGCCGCGCGCCGGGAGTTCGAGGAAGAGCTCGGCCTGCCGGTCCCCGGCGGCGAGCTCATCGGGCTCGGCGAGGCCAAGGGATCCGGCAAGATCATCACGGTGTGGGCGCTCGAAGGCGACCTCGACCCCGAGACGGTCACGCCGGGCACGTTCGAGATGGAATGGCCGCCGAAGTCGGGCCAGCAGAAGTCGTTCCCGGAGGTCGACCGGGTTCAGTGGTTCAGCGTGGAAGAGGCGAGCGCGAAGATCGTCTCCGCGCAACGCCCCTTCCTGCACACCCTTGAGGAGCGGCTCACGGCCAGATAGCCGCGACCCAGCCTGGGTTGTCGATGAACGGGTTGCGGTTCTTCTGGTAGCTGTCGAAGATCACCTGGTTGCGCTTCGTCTCGAACGCGTCCGGCGGGTCCTGGAGGTGCCACTGCTTGAGCACCGACAGCTTGCCCATGTACGGCAACGAGCCGTTGGACACCGAGTTGTTGAGCTCCAAGTCTTTGCCGTCGCCACTCTCGTAGCGCACGGCCATGTAGAAGAGCATGCGTGCGACGTCGCCCTTCACGGCGCTGCGCGGCTCCCACGAGTCGGAGTCGACGAGGTTGCCCGGAGCAGGCGCGTACGGCGAGCCACCGGTGTCGAAGTCCAGGTTGCCGCGCTTGGCGTTCACGCCCACGTCCTCCGGCCGCAGGTGGTGCAGGTCGGTACCAGGGCCGGCGCTGGTGCCGAAGTCACCGTGCGACTGAGGCCAGACGTGCTCACGGTTCCAGTCACCCGGGTCGCCGCCGTTCAACGACTTCGACCGCGAAATGCCGCTGTACAGCAGGACCACGTTGGCGGAGTTGTTCGGGTCCTGGTCGGTGACCTTCAGCGCGTCCCAGACCTGGTCGTAGCTGAGCTTGGTCTGAGTGCGGATGATGCCGTTCAACGCCGACTTCAACGCCGCGCCGGTCTTGTTGCAGGCCGCCGCGTAGTAGCCCGTGCAGGACGGAGGCGCGGTCGTTGTTGTCGGCGGAGCCGTGGGCGGCGATGTCGTCGTAGGCGACGGTGTTGTGCCGGCGAACGCGAACGCCGTCGGCGAGGTCATACCGGCGTGCGAGAAGTACGCGCCCAAGGTGCCCGTGACGTCGATCTGCTTGCCCAGCAACGACGGGTTGGTCCGCAGGCCCCACGACGCCCGGAACGACGTCGGGATCTGCACGTAGATCATGCGCGAGGTGCCGGTCTCGGACGCCAGGTCGGCCAGCGCCAGTGCGTAGTCGTTCGGGTAACCCGAACGGATGACCGTGCTCGTGGCGGTGGGCTGACCGACAACGTACCCGCGGACGGTCGCCGAGCCGCTGTTCTGCTGCGATCGCCTGGGCAACGGTGAGCGGAGCTGCTGCGGAAGCGACGGTCGACCCGTACAGGCCGACCGCCGCCAACAAACCGATGACCAACGCGAGTGGACTCCACCGCGCCATATGCCCTCCCCGATCGCGTGAACGTTGTGCACACGATCAGGGCAAATGGTCAACGAAAGGTAAACGCGGTGTCACGGCACCAGGACGACCTTGCCCGTGGTCCTCCCCGACTCGACCAGCTCGTGCGCCTTCGCGGCCTCCGCGAGCGGCACGACGTGGTCGAGCTGCACCCTGAACTGCGGCAACAGGGCGAGATCGGCCGCGGACGGCACCACCGAGCCGAAGAGCTCGAACCGGATGCCGAGGTCCACAGCTCGGTCAACGTCAAAACCCGGATTGCCCGGAATGATCGACACGAGCACGCCACCGGGCTTCAGGCCTTCGCGGACCGCTCGGCGTACTCCCCGCCGACCGCGTCGAGCACGACGTCGACCGGGTCGATCGACGTGAAGTCCTCGTGCCGGTAGTCGATCACCTCGTCCGCGCCGAGCGAGCGCAGGAAGTCGTGCTTGGACGCGGAGGCCGTGCCGATCACGTACGCGCCGCGCGCCTTGGCGATCTGCACCGCGACGTGCCCGACGCCACCCGCCGCGGCGTGGATCAGCACGCGCTGGCCGGCGGAAAGCCCACCCCGCTCCAACGCCTGCCACGCCGTCAGCGCCACCAGCGGGACCGCGCCGGCCTCCTCGACGGTCAGCCACGACGGCCGCGACGCCAGCTCGGCGGCCGAGGCCACGACGTACTCGGCGTAGGCGTTGCCCGCCTTCGGGAACGCGAGCAACCCGTAGACCGCGTCGCCGACCTCGAACTCCGCGACGCCCGCACCGAGCTGCTCGACGGTGCCCGCGACGTCCCAGCCGAGCGTGAACGGCGGCTCGCCGAGCAGCGAGAACGCGCCGGAGCGGACGTAGGTGTCGACCGGGTTCACACCGGCCGCACCCACCTTGACCAGCACCTCACCGGCGCCGGGCACCGGGCGGTCGACCTCCGCGACCTCCAGTGCGGACGCGTCCCCGACGGTCTTCTGCGTGATGACTCGCATCATGTCCCCTTCGAACGATCTCGATGCGTTCATCTTGCAGTTAGCGCCAACTTCTGGAAAGTAGACACCTTTGAGTGACTAACTCTCCCGAAGATAGAGGTCGCGAAGCAGGGCGATCTCGGCGCCGTGGTGGATCGCCTCGCGGTTGATGTGCAGCACCAGCGTCGCCATCGACTCCTCGGCGAACGGTCCCTCGGCCGGACCGACCGCCTTCGACAGATCCGCCGTGCGCACGCCGTTGATCCACAACGCATAAGCGTCGTCCAACTGCTTCAGCGCCTCGTCAGCACTCACCGCATAGTTCCACGTCATGTAGTCGTACGGCGGTCCACCGAAGTGCGACGCCGCACGCGCGCCGAACACGCCCACGATGATGTGCGCCATCCGCCACGAGATCGTCGTGATCGGTGCGGGCACGGGTTCCGGGTACTCGAAGTCGATCGAACCGTCCCGGTGCAGGTTCCACACGTCCGGCGCGGGCTCCCAGAAGTACTCCTCGGTGGTCAGCCCCTCCAGCCGCGGCCGCAGCTGCAGCCGCCAGTGGTAGTCGAGTTGCTCGGTCAAGAGGTTGTTCCAGTCCATGCCGACGAAGGTAAATCGCTATGCGGACAACCACCGTCCTGGAAACACTCACCCCATGGAAATCCGCACGGCACAGCCACGTGATCTCGGCCAGATCGAGAAACTGCTGACGGACCGGGGCGACGCTTCCGACGCGATCGACGCCCGGCTGCTGCTCAACGACCCGGACGCGGGCTGGGAGTGGTGTGCGGTCGCCGTCGACGGTGACGAGGTCGTCGCGACGATCACGTTGATGGACGAGACCCTGCGGCTGGGCGGGGTCGACCTCCCCGCGGGCCAGATCGAACAGGTCGCCACGCACACCGCCTACGAGGGCCACGGACTCATGCGCCGGCTCATCGACTGGGCGCACGAACGCTCCGCCCGGCGCGGCCACGTCGTACAGCTCGTGCTCGGCATCCCGTACTTCTACCGCCAGTTCGGCTACGCCTACACGGCGACGATCCCGCAGACGCGGGAACTGGCCACGAAGCCGGAACCCGTTGCGGGACACACGATCCGAGCCGCCACCGAAGCCGACATCCCCGAACTGTCACGGCTGCAGGACCTCGCGCAGAGCGAGGCAGGGCTGCGGCTCGCGCACACCGAAGCCGTGTGGCGCTTTCTGCTCAACCGCACCGGCAGCACCACGTGGGTCGTCGAACGCGACGGCGCGATCGTCGCCACCGGTCGCACCACTCCGCCGGAAGAGGGCGACGTCGTGCTCGGCGAGGTCGCCGCGGTCGACGACGCAGCCGCCAAGGCGCTGGTGCATCTGACCGACCCGGACAACGTCGTCGAACGGCATCCCGCGCTCGAGGAGCACCTGGCACCGCGCGACCCGCGGATCGAGCAGTACCTCCACCGGGTCGCGGACCTGCCCACGTTGTTCGAGCACCTGCGCCCGCTCTTCGCGCAACGACTGCAGGGCCAGCCCCACGACGAGGTGCTGCTCTCGTTCTTCCGCACGCACGTCCGGTTCACCTGGGACGGCGAGGTGGGCGAGTTCCGCTGGGGCGGGCCGATGCAGGGCCCGTACTCACAGGGCGGCGCGGGCATCGCACCCGACCTGGTGCCGCAGCTGCTGTTCGGGCCGCACGGGATGGACGGCCTGCGCCGGACGCACCCCGACGTCTACCCCGGCCCGAAGGAGGAACTGATGTTCGCGCTGTTCCCACCGGTGACGAGCGATCTGCTGACGTTCTACCTACCTTGAAACGCCATCATAAACCGAGCGCTCGGTCTATTATTGGCCGCATGACGACTGTGCAGGAGACCGCGGCGGTCCGGTACGGCATCTGGGTGCTGTGCCCGGCGCTGGGAGCCGCCGTGGTGTGGGGGCTCAAGCTGGCGGCCGGGTGGATCACGACGCTGAAGTGGTTCCCGTTCCGGGGCGTGTTCGAGCTGGTCACGGACATCCCGGAACCGTGGGCGACGATCGCGGCGCTCGCGATGGGTGCCATCGCCGGCGGGGTGCTCGCGTTGCTCTGGGCCGCCGAGATGATGGCGGTCGAGGTCTCACACGAGCGGGTGACGCTCAAGAAGGACGACAAGAGCTTCGGCTTCGAGCGTGGCGAGGTCGAGTCGGCGTTCGCGGACGGCAAGCAGCTCGTCCTGCTGTCGCCGAGCGGTGCCGAACTGGCCCGCGAGACCTCTGACCTCAGCCGGGCGAAGCTCGAACGGGCTTTCACCGGGCAGGGTTACCGGTGGCGGGACGCGGACCCGTTCGTGAACGAGTTCAGGATGTGGGTCAAGGACGCGCCGGAACTGGCGGCGGACGTGAACGCGCTGTTCGCGGCACGCAAGAAGGCCATCTCGAAGTACGAGCACGAGGAGGCCGCAGAATTGGCGCGGGAGATCCGCAAGCGCGGCGTCTACGTGCGCGACGAGAAGAAGAGGCAGTACTACCGGCGATGACCAGGAACCGATGAGAACCGTAGATCCGGTCAAGCACGCGGAGAAGAAGCGGCACATCACGGAGACCGCGGCGGGCTTGTTCGCGCAGAAGGGTTTCGACCGCACGACCGTCGCGGACATCACCAAGGCCGCCGACATCAGCACGGGCAGCCTGTTCCACTACTTCCCCACCAAGCGCGCGATCTTCCGGGCGATCTTCGAGCAGGACGCCGAGGACAACGCGGAGCTGTTCGCGAAAGCGCGCGAGCTCAGCCCGTGGGACGGCGTGCTGATGGTGGTCGACCACCTGTCGCTGCCCGCGCTGGACCGGTCCGTGGCCGGGCTGGTGCTGGAGGTCGTGACGCAGGCAAGCCGTGATCCGGAGCTGTGGCAACTGGTCGCCCGCAACGAGCAGGTGGTGCGCGACGAGCTGGCGGCCCTGCTGCAGCAGGCGCACGACGCCGGCCAGATCCGGCTCCCGGTGAGCGCGCCGACCGCGGCGACCTGGGCGCAGGGGCTGGTCGACGGACTGTTCGGCCGGCTGGTGGACCCGGACTTCGACGCGACCGAACAGGTGACGACCCTACGGTTGATCCTTTCCCGTTTCGTGGGTGCTGAAGCACCATGAGGACATGGCTTACGACGTCGCCGCGGTGCGCGCCCACTTTCCCGCGTTGCGCGAGGGTGCCGCGCACTTCGACGGACCGGGCGGCTCGCAGGTGCCCGACGTCGTCGGCGAGGCGGTCCGCGACGCGCTGACCTCGGCCGTCGCCAACCGCGGCTCGGTCACCGCGGCCGAACGCAGGGCCGAGGAGATCGTCCAGACCGCGCGCCGCACGATGGCGGAGTTCCTGAACGCGGGCAGCATCGTGTTCGGGCGCAGCATGACCCAGCTGACCTACGACATCTCCCGCACGCTCGCGAAGAACTGGCGGCCGGGCGACGAGGTGATCGTGACGCGGATGGACCACGACGCGAACATCCGCCCGTGGGTACAGGCCGCCGAACAGGCCAGGGCCACGGTGCGATGGGCGCCGTTCGACCGCAAGACCGGCGAGCTGCCCACCGAGGCGGTCACGAACCTGCTGTCCGACCGCACCCGCGTCGTCGCGATCACGGCGGCGTCGAACCTGCTCGGCACCCGGCCGGACGTGGCGGCGATCGCGTCGGCCGCGCACGAGAGAGCGGCGTTCGTCTACGTCGACGGCGTGCACTACACGCCGCACGTGCCGGTGGACGTGGAGGCGCTCGAAGCGGACTTCTTCGTGTGCTCGCCGTACAAGTTCCTCGGCCCGCACCTCGGTGTCCTCGCCGCCGCGCCGGAGCTGCTGGAGACGCTGCGGCCGGACAAGCTGCTGCCGTCGACGAACGCCGTGCCGGAACGGTTCGAGCTGGGCACGCTGCCGTATGAGCTGCTGGCCGGGACGACCGCGGCGGTGGAGTTCCTGCGCGGCCTCGACGGCCTGGAGGACTACGAGATCGGGCTGCGCGAGAAGCTGGAGAACGGGCTGCGCGAGCTGGGCGCGCGGATCCACAGCAAGGCCTCGTCGCGCACACCGACCGTGCTGTTCTCGGTCGACGGGCTGGAGCCGGCCGAGGTGTACCGCCGGCTCGGCGCGGAGGGTGTGAACGCGCCGGCCGGCCATTTCTACGCGATCGAGTGCTCGCGGTGGCTCGGCCTCGGCGACAAGGGCGCGGTGCGGGCCGGCATCGGCCCGTACACCGACGAGTCCGATGTAGACCGTCTGCTGACGGCGGTCGCCCGGTTGAAGTAACCAGGCTCAGACGAACAAGAGCACTCCGATGTAGGCGAGTCCGACGAACACGCTGACGTTGAACTTGCGCGCCACCCGCTCACCGGGGTGCTCCGCGATCAACGACCGGGCGCGCGCCCACATCAGCTGCTCGCCGGCCTGGCGGTCCGGCAGCTGCGGCGTGGTGATCACGTCACCGGTGGGGCCGAAGGCGAGCATGAGCTGCGGGCCCGAGCGGCGCACGCCGTGCAGCTGCGCCCACGGCACGCGGTAGGTCCAGATACCGGTGTAGAGCACGACCGAGTTGTGGTCCAGGCGCATCAACGGCTGGAACCGCGGCACCGCCGACAGCACGCACTGGACGCCGAGCAGACCGAGCACGAACAGGTCCGGGTAGTAGTGCAGCGCGATCAACGCACCGGCGGCGCCGAACAACAGCAGCACGCCCTCGGTGCGCCGGCGATCTCCCGGCCACATCGCGTGCGGCAGGTCGACCGGCGTGCCCGCGGTGACCGGTTCGCCCGGCAGATGCGCACTGTGGACGGTGTGGCGCGGGCGAACCCGGCTGAGCGTGCTGGTGGCCACGACCTCGCCCTCGACCAGCAGCGCCACCTGACCACCGTGGTGCCACTCCCCGGCGACGAGGATCTCCGCCGGGTCCAGCTGCACCGGCGGGTCCTCCTCGCCGCGCCACACCCGGCCGAACTGGTCGGTGTCGTGGTAGAGCGGCTCCTCCAGCCCGAGGTCGGCGATCGTGGTGACGGTCGCGATGTCCTTGTTGTTGTGACGAAGGAGGATCCGGCGCGGCCCGACCGGGTGCGCCTGCAGCCGGATCGCCTTCACCGGACCGGTCCACAGCGCGCGGCGGCGGCGTTCCCGCACGGCCAGCATGATCGAGAGGAACACGGCGGCCCCACCGAGCGCCAGCCACCACGTGACGTCGTCGGGTTCGTTGGCCATCCGCACCCACGCGCCGTCGGCGAGCACCGGCACCGTGTCACCGACCTGGTACGTCTCCGGCGCGAGCGGCTGGAACGCGGCGCGCTGCCGGTCCGGCAGCTCCACCCACACCTCGGAGGAGTCCTTGACGTCCACGACCTCGGCGTCGACGCGGCTGGCCTTCGCGACGTGCTCCTCTATCTCGCCGCTGACGAGGTCGTACTGCACGAAAGCCAGGAAGCCGAAGACGACGAGCAACACCGCGACGACGCGCAGAACTCCGCGTTGGGGCGGCATGTCCGGCAGCGAGATCGCCGTCGCACCCGCCGCCGCGTGCTGGTCCGCGCGCGACCTGATGGTCCACGCCGCGACGACAGCACACGCAGCGGCGTGCAGGCCGAACGCTATTGAGCTGTCGAGCGCGAGGGCCAGCGCGCCGAACGCCACTCCCGTCGCGCACCCGGTGAGCACACGGCCGAACAACAACAGCAGCGGCGTAGCCAACAACGGCACCATGGCCAGCGAGAACAGCGGTTCCGGCACGCATGGCCGTGCCGTTGTGCACGGCACCTCACTCGCCGCGATCGCGAAGTAGACGGCGACGATCCAGCCACCGACGAGACCGACCCTGGTCACCCACCACGGAACCGCGGCCGCTTGCCACCGCTGGACGTTCATGCGCGGATCATGGCACGACCGTTGCTCCGAACGGGCCGATTCACCGCTAACGAAACGGGTATCCGCAGCTCAGAACCTTAGAGAGGTGGACACCATGATGGCCATGATCGCCGCAGTGGCATTCGGCCTCGCCCTGATCCTCGACCTGGCGAAGGTCGCGCTCGGTGAAGTGATCACCGTCAACACCCTCGTCGTGCTCGGGTTGCTGCTTCTCGCCCTGCACCTCGCCGGTATCGGTTCCGGTACCCGTTCGTGGAACTGGCGCCGTGCCCGCAGGTAAGACCGTCGACCGCCCCACCAGGTTGCCGAAAGGTGCCTGGTGGGGCGTTCTCAAACGGACGGTCAAGGGGTTCAACGACGACAACCTGACGGACTGGGCGGCGGCGCTCACCTACTACGCCGTGTTGTCGCTGTTCCCCGGCCTCATCGTGCTGACGTCCGTGCTCGCCCTGCTCGGCGAAACGACGACGCAGGAGCTGCTCAAGTACGTCGACCAGGTCGCGCCCGGCCAGGCGGGCGAGCTGGTGCGGTCGTCCATCGAGGAGTTGCGCAACGGGCAGGGCGCCGCCGGACTGCTGGGCATCATCGGCCTGCTGACGGCGTTCTGGACCGCGTCGGGCTACCTCGGTGCGTTCATGCGCGCGTGCAACGCCGTGTACGACGTAGAAGAAGGCAGGCCGTTCTGGAAGACGGTGCCGCTGAGGCTCGCACTGACGTTGGGCTCGGTCGTGCTGGTATCGCTCACGTTGGGCGCGCTCGTGCTGACGGGTGGCGTCGCGGACATGGTCGGCAACTTCATCGGGCTCGGCGACACGGTCGTCACCGTGTGGGACATCGCGAAGTGGCCGGTCATCCTGCTGCTCGTGAGCCTGGCGTTCGCGGTGCTGTACTGGGCGGCGCCGAACGTGCGGCAGCCCGGCTTCCGCTGGGTCACCCCCGGCAGTCTGCTCGCGATCGCGCTGTGGGCGCTCGCGACCGTCGGTTTCGCGATCTACGTGGCGAACTTCGCGTCCTACAACAAGACCTACGGCTCGCTCGGTGGCGTGATCGTCTTCCTGGTGTGGCTGTGGATCTCCAACATCGCGGTGCTGCTCGGCGCCGAGTTCGACGCGGAGCTGGAACGCGGGCGGCGGATCGCGCAGGGCACCGCGCCGCAGGACGCCTCAGCCGAGCCGCGTGATCTCCCCGGGTAGCTCGGCCTCGACGGCCTGCCACACCCCGTCCGGTCCCGCCTCGA
Source organism: uncultured Actinomycetota bacterium (assembly GCA_963771775.1). GTDB lineage: Bacteria > Actinomycetota > Actinomycetes > Mycobacteriales > Pseudonocardiaceae > Lentzea. The sequence continues at coordinate 1,209,289 of CAVYUS010000007.1, read as the reverse complement.
TGCACTCGCTCTTGCGTTCACCGGGAACGAGCACCCACAGCTGGTCCTTCGTGGACATCCACACCACGCCGATGCCGTCGTTGCGGTAGCTCGTGGCGTACTCGTAGGACTTCTTGAACACCTCACCGCCGTTGCGGTCCGTCACCCGCACTTCGCTCGCGCTCTCAGCGTGCGCGACGAACTTCCCGCTCGGCGACGACTTGGGCGCGCCGGGGCGCGCGAACCGGTCTTCACGGTCGCTGCCGCAGCTCGTGAGGACGAGGAGGAGGGCGACGACGGCCGCCACGACCCTCATGCCGGCCCCGACCGGGAAATGCGGTGCGTCATACCGCCAAAGGTAGCTAGCGTGATCGTCCGTGTGGGACGTTCTCGAGGACTTTTACGACTCTGTGCCCCGACCGGGATCTAGGGCCTGTGTCGAGGTCCATGTTCGCGATAGCCGGGCGACTCTCATCGAACGGGACCTCGATACAGGCCCTAGCGTCGAGGATCACGGCGAATTGGTGCTGTTCCTGCAGGCGGGCGACGGCTACCCGTACTACGCGCGGCCAAGGTTCCCCGGCGGGCGGCCGACGGTGGCGGACGTGCTGAAAATGCGCGCACGCCAACGCGAACTCGGTGTGCCGGAAGCCCTGGAATGGGTGCACGAGACCACGCCCGACCTCCACGACACGGCGGTCGAGGCGGGCATGGAGGTGCTGCGGGCCCCGTTGCTCGTGCTCGACCCGGAGCAGCTGCCGGAACCACATCCGCACGTGCGCGTGATCGACACGTCGCCGGCGGAGGTGATGACGGTGGCGCTACTGGCGTTCTCGGCGCCGGGCACCGAGATCGGCGCGGCGGGCACGAAGGAACGGGACGACGCGCTCGACGGGGCCGTGCCACGCAGCACCCGGCACCGGCACGCGGTGGCCGACCTGCCAGGCGAGGGCGTACTGGCGGTCGGCACGGCGCAACGGGCGGGTGACGTCGTGGAGATCGTGGGCGTCGGCACGTTGCCGGCGGCACGGCGACGTGGCCTCGGTGGTGCGGTCACGGCGGAACTTTCGAGGGATGCCCTGCAGCGGGGCGCGAAGCTGGTGTTCCTGTCCGCGGGCAGTCCGCAGATCGCGCGGGTGTACGAACGCGTCGGGTTCCGCCAGGTCGGCACTGCCTGTATCGCCGCTGTTCCGGACTGATCAGGGCTCGCCGGCGCCGCGCGGCAGCGGAACCCGGTACAGGCAGCCCACGCACGGCATGCCCGACGGCTGGGTGAGCAACTCGGCCTCGCCGCGGTGGATGAGCTCACCGCAGTAGGCCGTCAAAGAGAGCGGTGCGTGGTCGTCATCGGGCATGGGTACGAGGTGGCACGTGCGTTGTGTCTCGCCTACGACACCTGCACGCTTGCGGACCAGCAATACGGGCATGCGCGCTTCCATTCGTCAGGTCGATCACTCCTAGATCGTGCGATGCCCGGCAGGTAATCGGGAGGGTTGCTCATCAATTGCGGGTCGCGTATGCGGAACTCGCATATGGGACCCGCCGGTAGGGCCAGGCCCACCCCCGGTCCTGGGGCCGGCTCCATTGCCGCACGCCGGGCCGGCCAACAGGCTTGACCCATGCGAAGCACACGGGGGAATGTCGCGCTGGCGGCCGCCTGCGCGGTGGTGCTGGCGTCGTCCGCGCCGGCCGCCGCCGAACGCGGTCCGGTCGACATCGAGGCGATCAGAGCCCAGCTCGACCTGATCACCGGCACCGACCGTGTTCCAGGGGCACTGGCCGAGGTCCGTGACCGGCGAGGCAGGCCCGTCACGGTCACGTCCGGTACGGCCGAACTGGGCACCGGCCGGCCCATGGTCGGCAGCGCCGGCCGGTTCCGGATCGCCAGCGTCACCAAGCCGTTCACCGCGGTCGCCGTGCTGCAACTGGTCGTCCGGCACCGGGTTCGGCTCGACGCTCCGATCGAGACGTACCTGCCCGGGGTGGTGCGCGGCACCGGCGAGGGACACGAGATCGACGGCCGCACCATCACGGTGCGCCAGCTGCTGCAGAACACCAGCGGTCTGCCGGACTACGTCAGGTTCCTGAACCCCGACGACCCGCGGGAACCGGTCGAGGCGGCGGAACTGGTCCGCATCGCGCTGTCCCACAAGCCGGATTTCGGCCCCGGCAAGGGGTGGCAGTACTCGAACACCGGCTACGTCCTCGCCGGCATGCTGGTGGAACGGTTGACGCGCAAGGACATCGGCACGGCCGTGACCGAGCTGGTGATCCGCCCCGCGCACCTGCCGGACACCTACTGGCCGCCGGCCGGTGAGCGGCGCATCCGCGGCCCGCACGCCCGCAACTACGCCCTGAACCCGTCCGATTCGGCCGGACCGCTGGTCGACGTCACCGAGTTCGAGTCATCCTGGGCGGGTGCGGCCGGCGCGATGGTGTCCACGCCGGCGGATCTCAACCGGTTCTGGCAGGAGCTGTTCGGCGGCCGGCTGCTGCCGCAGTGGGTCCTGACCCAGATGCTGACCCCCGTGCCGGCGCCGGAGCTCGGACCGGAGGCGGAGTACGGACTCGGCGTGGCCCGGCTGCCGCTCTCGTGCGGAGGCCAAGTCTGGGCGCACGGTGGTGACCTGGCCGGTGGCGGCGTCGCGAACGTCAGCGGCCGGGACGATTCCGGGCGTGCGGTGACCGTCTACATCACCGCGCTGACCGGCGGTGCGTCGATCGAGCACCTGCTCGGCACCTTCGACACGGCTGTCTGTTCCTAGCGCAGGCCGGCGACCTCGGCGGTGAGCTCGGCGATCGCGGGGGTGGCCGTCCACGGGCCGAGCCGCTCCAGCTCGGTCACGATCAACTGCGAGCCGGTCACGCGGGCCAGGTCGAGCGCCACGACCCCGTACTGGCCGGCCTGGTCCACATCACCGGTGGCGGCGTGCGCATAGGCGAGCTTGGCGGTGTGCACGCCCTGCTCCCACTGACAGACGCTGCCCCACCTCGGCATGATCTCCGCGTACGCGTCGATGGCACGCCAATGGTCCCCGAGGTCGACCATGCTCGCGGCACGCTGGATCGACACGTGCACGTCGGTGAAGCAGTAGCCGATGGAGTACTCGTCGGTCCGCGGCCGTTCCACGGTCTGCACCAGGGACTCCGCGAGGTCGAACCGCGGCATGCACGAGTCCTGGCCCGCCCGCGCGAGACCACGCGCTTCCTGCCGCAACGCCATCGCCCGCACGATCGGGCTCAGCCCGGTCTCCCGCTGGGCGGCGCGGGCCAGGCCGATCACCCGGTCGTCGTCGCCGTCGACCTCGGCGAGCTGACTCATCCGCACATAGCAGTACGCGACGACGTCACGGTCGTCCGCGGCCTGCCCCTGCTCCAGCGCACGCGAGGTCCACGCGCCGGCACCGCGCATATCGCCGATCTCCTCGTGCAACCAGCCGTAGAACTCCGCGTACATCGCGCCGGTGCCGAGCAGCCTCCGCCGAACGTCACCACGCGCGTTGCGGCGCAACACGTCGATGAAGTCGTACATGCTGCGCACGGCGGGCATCAGCGCTCCGGTACCGCGCCAGTTGTGCGCGTCGTTGACGATCCGGCGCAGCACGAGCAGCTGACTCACGGCGTCGGTGGTCATGGCGCCGCTCCCGTTCGGCTCCCCAAAAACCGCGGAAGCGCACAACGCCATCAGCGCTTTGCCCTCCATGCCCACGACCAGGTCGTTCGCCGCGGCCTCGAGTCCGCCGAGGCTCCTGGCCACACCCGCACGCATCGGCAGCGTGCGGTCGGTGAGGCCGAGCAGGTGGGCGGGGATGCCGAGGAGGCGTTGCAGCGTCCGGAGCACGCGCATGTCGTAGGCGATGTTGCTCCCCGATTCGAGGCGGGAGATCGCCGACTGGGAGAAGCCCGCGAGTGTGCCCAGCTCGTCCTGGCGCAGGCCGTGCGCCTTGCGCGCGATCGCGACCACGGCACCGGGCGACTCCGCGGCGACCGCGTCCCGCACCTCCCCCGACGCCCAGATGGCGGGCGGCAGCAACGGCAGCGGCCCGGCCGGGACGACGACGGCGTTCCTGGGTGGTGTGCTCAACCTCAACGCCTCCCGCGTTCGGTGTTTCGCATCATGCCCGGCGCGCCGGATTAACGCTTCCCCGTCTCAACAGGTTCCCGCACGGACTATCCTGCGCGCGTGATCAAGGATTTCGGTGCCGGCGTCGGACTGCTGCTGCGCGGCTTCAGGCTCGTGTTCAGCTCGCCCAAGCGCGTGCTCGTCGGGGCACTGCCCGCGGTCATCACCGCGGCGCTGATGATCACCGGCTGGGTGTTCCTCTTCATGAACATCGACTCGATCGCCGGGTGGCTCACCGGCTTCGCGTCGTCGTGGAGCGAGACCTGGCGCAACGTCGCCGAGGTCGCCGTCGGCATCTCGGTGATCGCGGTGGGGCTCGGCCTGAGCGTGCTGCTGTTCACCGCGATCACGATCATGATCGGCGGCCCGTTCTACGAGTACATCGCCGAGGAGGTCGAGGACGAGCTCGGCGGTGTGCCGGAGGCGGAGCAGGTCGGCTGGTGGCGCGGGTTCCTGGTGGGGCTGCGCGGCACCCTGCTGCTGGTCGGCACCTCGATCCTGTTCGCGATCCCGTTGTTCTTCTGCGGTTTCATCCCGGTCATCGGGCAGACCGTGGTGCCGGTCCTCGCGGTCTGCATCAACGGCTACCTGCTCGGCATCGAGCTGACCGGCATCCCGTTCACCCGCCGCGGCCGGTCGTTCAAGCAGCGCAGGCAGGCCCTCGCGACCCGGCGGGCGCTGGTGCTCGGGTTCGCCGTGCCCACCTACCTGCTGTGCCTGATCCCGCTGGCCGCGATCATCGTGCTCCCGGCGGCGATGGCAGGCGGCACGGTGTTGTCGCACCGCCTGCTCTCGGGTGATCCCGCGTTCGTCCGGAACCGTTAGAACGGGAGCCAGGCCTGCTGGGCCAGTCCGTTCCGCGCGGTGATCTGCACACCTGCCGCGGAGACCGACCACAGCTGGTCGCCGATCACGATGGTGCGCCGCGCACCGCCGTAGTTCTGGTTCTGCGGTTCGACGATCTTGCCGGCGTCGCGGATCTGGTCGCCCTCGATCTTGAGCACGAGCGAGCTGACCTCCGGGTTCGTCCGGTAGGTCGACACCGGGATGACCAGCGTGCCGTCCTGCGGCCAGAACAGGAACGCGTGCGGGTCGAACTGGGCCTCGGAGCTGGAGTCCGGCAGGTGGTACTGCGCAAGTCGTTGCGGTGACGCGGGATTGCGCACGTCGAACAGCGACACCTGCGTGCCGGTCGCCCGGCCCTGGTCGGTCGCCTCCTGGCCGACACCGATCAGCCTGCCGTCGCCCGCGGGGTGCAGGTAGGCGGAGTAGCCGGTGATCTTCAGCTCGCCGGTGACCTTGGGGTGCTTGGGATCTTTCAGATCCAGCGTGTAGAGCGGGTCGGTCTGGCGGAACGTCACGACGTAGCCCAGGTCGCCGATGAACCGGACGCTGTAGATGCGCTCGCCCTTGCCGAGGCCGCCGATGTGGCCGACCTGGGCCAGCTTGTTGCCGTCGCGGCGCAACGTCGTGACGGCGCTTTCGGACGGTGGCGGCGGCGGGGGCTGCTGCGACACATCGCCGCCCATGCGCCAGCAACACGGCGCCGAGGTGCCCGTGGTGGTGGCGACCCGCAGTACGTCGTTGTGTTCGGACAACGAGTACTGGTTCAGGAGCGCGCCCGCGACATCGCCGGACGCGACGTGCTTCGGCGGACCGGCCTGGCTGATGTCGAACTGGTGGATCGCCGTGCTGATCGGGCGCTGCACCGGTGGCCTGCCGGGAAGTTCCGGCAGCAGGCGGTGGTCGTCGGCGATGTAGAGGTTGCGGTCGGTGCCGTAGACGGTGTCGCCGTCGGCCACGATCGAGACCGGCTGACCGGTGCCGAGCTGGCCGGAGAGCTCGAACGTGAGCACGGTCAGCATCGACGTCGCGGAGTGCACGACGGGGTGGCTGACGTTCGCGCAGTCGACCAGGGTGCCGCTCGACTTCGCGCCGTTCTGGTTCAGCTCGTACTGCGGCAGCCAGGACGCGATCGGCTCGTTCTGCAGGATCTCCCGGTTGCGGCGCAACGCACCCGCTTCGTTGGTCGTCTGGTCCGGGTACACCCACGGCATGCGCGGCTGCGAGCGGACGACGACGCGGGCGGTGCCGCCGATCTGGCGGGCGTCGAGGTAGAGGCCGTCGGTCTTGAGGCTGCCGATCTCCTTGAGCCCCTTGAGGTCCACCAGAACGAGCTCGGTGCCCGCGTAGAGGTCCGGCATCATCGGCTTGCCGGTCGGGACCGGGCGGTCGTAGATCATTCCGGCGCCGCCGGTGACGACCAGGGCCCGGTCGCCCGCGACGAGGAGCTGCGTGGCGTGGCGGTTGTCGCCGAGGTCGAGCGTGCCGGCGATCGTCCTGCTCGCGACGTCGACCACGCGGAGCTTGCCGTCGGCGATGGAGACGACGCGTTTTCCGTCCGTCTTCACGATGTCCGGCTCGTCGACGCCCTGCTCGTGGACGTTCGTCGTCGAGTGGTCGCGCTGCTCGGCGGGCGGTGTGGCGGCCTGCGGCATGCTCTTCTGCGCGGTGCCCGCGCTCATGTCCGTGGCCATGCCCTCAGCGGTGAGGATGCGCGCGTTGCCTCCCCCGAGGCCGAACGCGCTGACGTACGGGGACATGGCGCGGCGCAGTTCGGTCAGTGCGTTGTCGCACGAATCGAACGCAACGAGGCGCACCGGCCCGTAGTCCACGATCGGTGTTGGTGCGAGGGTTTCGTCTCGCACCGCGGAGCTCACACACACTCCGGCGACGACCAGCACGGCGGCGCCGGTCAACAGCTTTCTGCCGTTCATGCCATGAGGACGGAAACAACCCCGGAATCGGTTGCTCGTGCGTGGTTGTGGCCGTGGGAACGACCACAACCACGCACGACCTACTTACAGCTGTGCCTGGATCTGCGTCGCGTAGGTGGAGACGCGGGAGTAGACGCCGGGGTAACCGGCGGCCGCGCAGCCCTCACCCCACGACGTGACGCCGATCAGCTTGCCGCCTGCCACAAGCGGGCCACCGGAGTCGCCCTGGCAGGTGTCGGTGCCACCCTGCGTGTAGCCGGCGCACACCATGTGCGTGGCGTTGAAACTGGTGCCGTACGAGCTGGAACAGGTCGAGCTGCTGGTCAGCGGCACGGTGGCCTTGAGCAGGTAGCGCGACGCCGAACCACCGGAGGAGGTGGTGCCCCAGCCGAGGATCGTCGAGCTGGTGCCCGCCGCGTACAGGGCGCTGTCCGCCGAGGTGGCGAACTTGATCGGGGTCTGCGACAGGTTGCGGTCGAGCGTGAGCACGGAGACGTCGTAGCCGGCGGTCACGTCGCTGTAGCTCGGGTGGATCCAGATCTTCGTGACGCGGGCGGTGGTGCCCGCGGTGGAGTTCTTGTCGTCCCGGCCGGCCACGACGCGGACCGCGGACGCCGAGTCGCCCTCGGTGCAGTGCGCCGCGGTGAGGACCTTGTTGGGCGCGACGAGAGTGCCGCCGCAGTACTGGAACCCGCTGCTCGTCGCGAGGTAGACGACCCACGGGTAGGTGGACGTGCTGGCGCGCGTGCCGCCGACGATCTGGATGCCGACATCGCCGTCGGGGGTGGGGGTCGGAGCTGCTTCGGCCACGCTGACGGCCGCCATCGGGAGCGTTGCCGCCACCAATGCCGCGCCGAGCCATGACCGGAGGCGGTGCAGGGTTGCCGCCATGATCATCTCCTTCTTCTGTTGTGTTCCCGGTTGCAGGACCGGGCTCATATAGATCAACAGATCGCTGAATCGAACAACAAGGGCTGGTCTGCGTAGGCCATTCGGCCGCGCCCACGCGCGCGTGATTGGATCGACCGCGAACAATCCCGTTCCGAGAGGAAGTTGTGATGGCCCCCACGAAGCCTGAGGTCGACCCGCACGACGGCCCGGCGCCCGCCGACCTGCTGATCGAGGACATCACCGTCGGCGACGGTGCGGAGGCCACGGCCGGACAGTTCGTGTCCGTGCACTACGTCGGTGTCGCGCACTCGTCCGGCGAGCAGTTCGACGCGTCCTGGGACCGCGGCGAGGCGTTCCAGTTCCCGCTCGGTGGCGGCCGCGTCATCGCGGGCTGGGACCAGGGCGTCCAGGGCATGAAGGTCGGCGGCCGCCGCAAGCTGGTCATCCCGCCGCACCTGGGTTACGGCGCGCGCGGTGCCGGTGGCGCGATCAAGCCCAACGAGACGCTGATCTTCGTCGTCGACCTGCTGGGCGTGAACTGAAACACTGACTCGGCGGCGTTCCACTGGTCCACTCAGTGGAACGTCGCTGGTCTGTGCGGCCGATTTGGGCTGCGCGTGGAACGAGATCACGACCGGCTGCGTCATCCTTGAGTCCGCCGCCGCAGCAAGAGGGGAACACGGGTGCCCGAGGACATCGCCGGGTCCGAGCAGATGCTCGCGAACTGGGACAAGAACATCCAACAGCGCGCCGCCCGCTATCAGGAGATGGCGACGCGCGTGCAGGGGATGACGATCTCCGAGCGGTCGTCCGACGGTTCCGTCGAGCTCACCATCGGCTCCAACGGGATCCTGCAGAACCTGGTGATCAACGAGTCCGCGTCGGGCAAGCGGATGTCCGAGGTCAGCGGCGAGATCATGAAGACCTTGCAGCGCGCGCAGTCCCGGATTCCCGAACTGCTGCAGGAAGCGATGGCCGAGACCATCGGCACGCAGGACGAGACCGCCAACGTGCTGTTCAGCGAGGCGAAGAAGAACTTCCCGGCGCCGCCGCCGGAAGACCCGCCCGCCACGCCGTACGACCGCAACGAGATCAACTTCCGGGTGGACGACGACGCGCCGCCGCGGCCCACGCCACCCGCGCCACCTGTGCGACGCCGCCCGCCGGCGGATGACGACGACGACTTCGGCGGCGGTTCCGTGCTCACCTGATCTTGTCCGTTGCTCGAACTTGAGGGGGTTCGATGACTTCCGGTGGTTTCAACGTCACCTCGGACGTGCTGGAAGCGCACGCCAAGGCCCTGGAGGGTCTGCACGGGCGCCTGCAGGGAGCAGTGGACGCGGCGAACACGGTGTCGATGCCGACCGACGCGTACGGGATCATCTGCCAGCCGTTCCGCATGCTGCTCGACCCCGTCGAGCAGTGGGGCATGGACGCGCTGAAGGGCGTCGCCGAGGCGATGGACTCCACCGCGAAGCGCGTCACCGAGACCGCGAAGCACTACCAGGCCGTTGAGGACCAGATCGCCAATACGTTGAAGGGCTTCTGATGTCCACACCGAACCCGTTGGTGGCGCAGGCGCCCGCGGAACCGTCCGGTTTCTTCAACGCCGGCACCGGTGACAACGGCTGGGCGACCGGTTTCTCGATCGCCGACTCGGCGGTCGACGCGTACAAGGGCATCTCCGAGGGCAACTGGATCGAGGGCGGCCTCGGCGTCGTCGGCCTGGTCGCCGACGCCGCCTCGATGGCGATCGACCCGTTCGGCACGCTGTTGTCCTCCGCGGCCTCGTTCCTGATGGAACACGTGCAGCCGTTGAAGGACGCACTGGACTGGCTGGCCGGCGACCCGCCGGTGATCCAGTCGTACTCCACGACGTGGGGCAACGTCTCGCAGGAACTCGGCAAGGTCACGGCCGACTACAAAGCCGCCGTCGACGCCACTTCCGAATGGACCGGTTCCGCCGCTGACGCGTACCGCGCCGCGGCCGGTGGCCAGCTGGACGCGTTGTCCGGCGCGGCTTCCACCGCCGGATCGGTCGGCACCGTCGTCGGCGTGATGGGCATGGTCGTCGGGTTCGTGCGCGAGATGGTGCGCGACCTGATCGCCGACCTCGTGGCGAAGCTGATCACGTGGGTGCTGGAAGCCGTTTTCACGCTGGGATTCGGCACGCCGGTGATCGTGGCGCAGGCCGTCACCGCGATCTCGAAGTGGGCGGCGCGGATCGGTGAGCTGATCCAGAAGCTCATCAAGACCATCAAGAAGGTCTCGCCGCTGCTGGGCAAACTGGTCGAGATCTTCGCGAAGATCATGAAGGTCGTCGGCAAGCTGGTCGGCAAGGTGACCGGGCTCGACGTGATCTCGACGAAGTCCATCAAGCCCGGTGGGTTGTTCCAGCGGACGGATGTGCCGGACCTCTCGCCTTCGGGTTCTCCGTCTTCTCCGTCTTCGCCGTCTTCTTCCTCGTCCACTCCGGACTCTTCACCTTCGTCCACTCCGGACAGTTCGCCGTCCTCGCCTTCTTCCCCTTCTGCTTCGTCGCCTTCGTCGCCTTCGCCTTCGTCGCCGGACGCCCCCAGTCCTTCCCGCACTCCGGACAGCTCGTCCCCGTCGTCCGCACCGTCGCCGTCACGCACCCCGGACAGCCCGTCGACGCCGGACGCCCCCAGCCCGTCCCGGACGCCCGACAGCTCGTCCACCCCGGACGCTCCCTCGCGCACCCCGGACAGCTCCCCCTCGTCGTCTCCGTCGTCCTCGTCGGCCCCCTCGCCCTCACGTACGCCGGACTCGACCCCCGACGCCCCGCCGCCCCGCAACACGGGCCAGACCACCCAGTCCTCGGTGGCACCCCCGGAAGCCCCGGCCCACGCCCCGAACGCCCCGTCCCCGGCCCGCACCCCGGACAGCTCCCCGTCGACTACGCCCCAGTCGGGCCCGATGGGCGGCGCCCCGAACGCCCCCGCCAACGCGCCCTCGGCACCCGCCGCCGGCCGTCCCACCACCGGCGGCGGCCAGGGCTGGACCGGCACACCCGGCAGCCCCGGCGCCAGCACACCATCCGCGCCCCGCACCCCCGACATGTCGACGTCGGCCGCACGCGCCGACGCCCCGCCCCGCCCGACCTCGATGCCCTCGGCCCCGTCCGCTCCGTCGGCACCTTCCTCGCCGTCGATGCCTTCGTCCCCAAGCGCACCGTCCGGCGGAATGCCCCACGCGCCTTCGGCCCCAACCGCACCGTCCGGCATGCCGCACACACCTTCCGCAGGCGCCCCACACGCCCCGTCGGCCGGCGCGCCGCACGGCGGCAGCCCCTCGGCAGGCGCTCCGCACGGCAGCCCCTCGGCAGGTTCCCCGCACGGTGGCAGCCCTTCCGCAGGCTCCCCGAACGCAGGCCGCCCTGACGCGACTCCCCCGAGCCGCGCCACCGCACCTTCCGCAGCGGCGCCAACCGCCCCGTCGGCACCGTCCACTCCGAACATGCCGCCCGCAGGCGCCCCACACGCCCCGTCGATGGGCGCCCCGCACGCCCCCTCAGCCGGCGCCCCGCACGCACCTTCGGCCAACGCCCCACACGCGCCGAACGCACCCCGCACCGACGCCCCGATGCGCCCGCAGTCCTCCGCACCGACGGCACCAAACGCACCACACAGCCCCAACACCCCGTCAGCACCATCCGCGCGCACGGACGCACCAAACGCCCCGTCCTCCCGCCCGGACACCCCACAGGGCCGCCCCAACACCGCCCCCCCGGCCCGCACGGCCCCGGCACACCGCACAACGGCCCGTCCGCACCGTCACGCCCAGACGCACCCCATAGCCCCAACGCGCCTACGCGACCGGACGCACCACACGGCGGCCCCAACACACCATCACGACCAGACGCACCGCACAGCGGCCCCAACGCGCCATCCCGGCCCGACGCGCCCCACGGCCCGTCCGCACCGTCACGCCCCGACGCGCCACACGGCGGCCCGAACACGCCGCACAGCCCCAACGCACCACACGGCGGCCCCAACGCACCGTCACGGCCGGACGCGCCGCACAGCCCCAACGCGCCGTCACGTCCTGACGCGCCCCACGCCCCTTCACGGCCGGACGCACCGCACAGCGGCCCCAACGCACCATCTCGTCCCGACGCGCCCCACGGGCCCAACACCCGTCACGTCCTGACGCTCCGCACGGCGGCACGACCACGCCGTCGTCTCGTCCAGACGCACCGCACAGCGGCCCCAACACCCCGTCACGTCCCGACGCGCCCCACAGCCCCAACGGGCCTACGCGACCGGACGCACCACACGGCGGCCCCAACACGCCGCACAGCCCGAATGCGCCGCACGGCCCAACGCCCCACACGGCGGCCCGAACACACCATCACGTCCCGACGCGCCTCACCGCCCCGACGGCCCGTCCCGTCCGGACGGCAGCGGCCCCGGCAACCGTCCCGACGGCACCCGCCCTGACGGCTCGCGACCGCACACCCCCGACGGCGCCCGCTCCCGCGGCACCGACACGGCCACCGCCCCGCACCGGCCCGGACGCCGACGCACCCCGCCGCCCCGACGCGGACGCGTCGCACCACGGCCCGGACGCTGACAAGCCGCACGACAGCACCCCGGACAAGTCGCACGACGGCGACTCCCCGAAGGACCACGACCCGAACGACCCCAACAGCAACGACCCGGACGCCCCGCCCGCGGACCGCCCCAGCCCCGGAGGAGGCACACGCCCGCCACGCCGAGTCCACCCCGGCGGGCGTCTCCCACCACGGCGGAGACCCGGACATGGGCGACCTGCCCGCACAAGGTGCCCAACGACCCGCGCTACTTCACGGCGGACGTCCACGTCACCCCGGACGGCAAAGCCCGTATCGGCGGCCATGACTACACCCCGGCCGAGTACGCGGACATGCTCCGCCGCTCCGGCTACGACGGCAGCAAGCCCGTCCGCCTGATCGGCTGCGACGCCGCCAGCAACGACTTCGCCCAGCAGCTGTCCAAGAACCTCGACGCGCCCGTCCTGGCGCCCACCAAGCCGGCCTGGACCGACGCCAACGGCCGGGTCTTCACCAGCGACGCCGAAATCCGCCCCGACGGCACCCGGCAGCCGAAGATCCCGCCGAACGGCGAGTGGGAGACCCACCACCCCGACGGCAGCCATACCAAGGCCGGCGACGACGGGTTCGCGCCCGGCACGCACGACAAGGACAAGGATCTCGACCCGACCGACGCCAAGGACCGCGGCGACGGCGACGGGAGCCCCGATCAGCGGACGCCGGAACAGATCAGGGACGACCTCGTCAAGAAGGCCAACGAGGACCCGAAGTTCTTCTCGGACAACTACAAGGACAAACGGCCACCGCAAGGAGGCCGACCGCGTCATCCCCGACGAGGGGCCGCTGCCGAAGATCAAGTGGAACGAGGACACCGGCAAGTGGGAACCGGCCGAAGCCGGTCCGCCCCCCTTGCCGCACAAGTACAAGGACGCTCCCGACGACGCCCCGGACAAGCCGGGCCCGGTCTCGGGCGACGCCAAGGACAAGATCGACGAGGCCGTCAAGGACCGCGCCGAGAAGCTCAAGGTCGACCGGGCCGCCGAGGAGAAGCTGGCGGAGGCCAAGAAGGGCGTCGAGTCGACGAGGGAACGGGTCGAAGCCGCCGACAAGAAGCTGGAGGCGGAGGAGACCCCGGCCAACCGCAAGGAGGCCGAGGACGCCAAAGCCGAGCACGAGGCCGCGAAGGACAAGTACGCCGACGAGAAGCAGGCGCACGCCAAACCGCACGAGGACATGTCCAAGGCCGGCGAGGAGCTCGGCGAGCGGACGGCCGAGCACCACGCCGTCCAGGAGCACTTCCCGGACGCGCAGAAGGTCGACCTGCCGGACCTCGGCTACGGCCAGCGCCAGTTCGACCAGGTCTACGAGATGCCGGACGGCCGCATGGTCGTCGTCGAGGCGAAGGGCCCGAGCGCGGACCTCGGCTCGAGCAAGATCGAGGGCCCCAACGGCCAGAAGATCCCCGTTGGACAGGGTCGCCGCGACTACTTCGAACACATCACCGACGCCATGACGGCACGAGGTGAGCTCCTCGGCAACGGCGAGAAGGAGCTGGCCGAGAAGCTCAACAACGCGCTGGCGAACGGCAAGGTCGAGTACGTCGTGGTCAAGCCGGTCATGAAGGACGGCGCATACGACGGCTACTCTCTGAAGTACTTCAACCTCGACAAGGAGGCTCAGCCCGGTGGCTACCAGGGCCGTAACTAGGCACCAGCTTCAGGTCCCGAGCACCGAGGGTGTCGATGCCCGCATCGCCGACACCGTCGAGAAGGAACTGGCCGGGATCGAGGCCGACCCGCACGCGTTCGCCAGGCTCCTCCCCGCCCTGGTGCGGCTGATGAGCTGGCGCTGCTACCTCGACCCGACCGCGAACAAGGCCGAGTCGTGGGAAGCCACGGTGATGGCGATGCAGGCCGCGAACGCGATCTTCGAGATCGCCAACGCCGACCAGGGCGAGGTCCGGATCCTCGTCGGGGAGCGGACCGTCACCGTCCCGGCCGGGTCGACGCGGGACATCGCCCACGCCGGCAACTGGGTCACGGCCTACTACCTGGCCGTCGTCTGCCGCGAGCAGGACCGGCTGAAGATGCTCGCCGAGACCCCGATCGAACTGCTGCGCGCGTCGGGTGCGGAGTTCGACGAGTACATCTACGCCTGGGTCGACACCCTGCAGACCTACTGGCACGAAGGCCCGGACATCGGCGCCAAGCTCCAGGCCGCCATCCAGGGCACCGACCCGGAAACGACCGGCACGTCGTCCGAGCTGATGCTCAAGATCCTGTACCCGCCGATCAACCTCTTCTACCGCTTCCTGCAGAACCAGCGCGCCGAGTTCAACGACGCCCTCGCCGAGGCGCTCGAACTGAACAAGGAGTACTGGGACACGCCGGAGGAGGGCCGCAACTACATGCCGAACGGCACCCTGCCGCTCGGGCCGCTGGCCATGACCTGCTTCGCGTACGACGCGGAGTTCCCCATCGAGGTCGAGTCGGACTACCTCCCCAAGCACCTGGTGCAACGGACCTGGCTCGGCGAGTTCCCCACGAAGTGACCGGGAACCATCCACGGCGAGGCGCGTACTCGGCGGCCACGACCGCGCTCCCGCTGAGCACGTGAACTTGTTGCGTCACAGCGGCTACGCCTGACGGCGGCCAAGGCGAGGATCGCCCACGACAACTGCCCGCGCTCGGCCCGAACCAGCACGCCACCCGGTCGGCTGGCTCACCGCGACCACTGCCGCCAGGCCGAACTCGCGGACAACCCTGACGAGTTCGTCGCGAGTCCGCGCTCTCAACCTCACCGCACCCCAACGGAACCACGGCGCGGGCCAGGCAGTCGGACCTGTGTGCACGGCCACGAGTCGCCGACCGGCCCGCGCGCACGGCGGCGGCCCGATAAGATCAGCGGGCTTTCACGGGGAGAGGGGCGAGGACCACATGAGCCAGCCGGCGACACCGCTGAGCGAGCAGGACCAGCAGCAGCTCGTGCGGCAGATCGGCCGTGCGATGTTGCCGGCCGTACCGCAGGGCTGGCAGCGCATCCGGGCCGAGTACCGCGCGGCGGGCCGGCACATCGAGGTCGACCTGGCGTTCGCGGGACCGGACGGCCAGCTGCGACCGGTGCGGCCGCCGATGGACGTGGTGCAGATGTTCGGCCAGCTGCGTGCGGGGATGTACCACCCGGACCGCGGCACGTGGCTGGGCGCCACCTACGAGATCGAGGCGCCGGCGGCGTTCACGGTGGACTTCAACGCCGAGGACGAGCCGCGCTGGCGCAACGCGCCGCCGCCGATCGGTTTCCGCGACGAGCTGCAGACGTTCCCGCGACCGGACCGGCTGATCCCGGACTGGTGGCGGCAGCGCGTCGGCCTGCCGCCGCTGCCGGCTCCCGAACCGCAGCCGGAGCCCCAGCCGGAGCCGCCGCAGGAGTTCCAGGTTCCGCCGCAGGACGCAGCCGCAGTCGGGCGAGCTGCGGACGGCGCGCGTGTACGACGGCAAGAGCGACGAGGGCCGCATCATCGTCAACCGCAACCCGATCGACCCGCAGCTGGTGGAGAACCTGCTCACCTACCTGGAGTCGGCGCCGGTCGTGCTGGCCGCGCGCAGCTACGACATGGACGAGTTCTCGCAGAACGGCGAGCAGGACGTGCCGCTCAACTTCCGCACCGACGGCACCTGGATCTGGGCCGGCGCCGTGCCGCACTACCTGCGCAAGTACGGCCTGCCGCCGGAGCCCGAGCTGGTCGCGCACGCGGCGGCGCGCGGGTTCCAGATCGGCGAGGTGAGCGAGCAGGCGCAGGACCGCGCGGTCTCGATCATCACCGAAGCCAGAGCTAGAGCGTTCGCAGGTACGCCTCTCCCCGCGGGGAGAGGCGATACCCCACCTCGAGCGACTCGGTGAGTCCCTGGGCCTTGAGCTTGCGGACGTCCGCCTTGAACGGCAGCTTCTCGCGGCCCACCGAAGCAGCCAGGTCCGCGGCCCGCACGCCGGGGTTCGCGGCGATCAGCCGGAGCAGCGCCACCGCCGCGTCGGACAGCGTCAGCCCGCCGACGTCCGAGGACGACCGCAGCTCGATCCGCGGGTCCTCGCCCACGAACCGCAGGCGAATCCGGTAGAGCGAGCCCTCCCGGCCGTCCACTGAGGACTTCAAAGCGGCGATGGACGGGAACCCGGCCGCCACGGCCTCGGCTCGCGACACGCGCGACACGACGTCCACGGCGTCGATCGCCAGCACGCCCAGCGAAGTGCGCAACGTGCCGCCCGCCCGCACCGTCGGCCGCTTCCACCGCCGGAACGCGAGCGTGACCTCGCCGGACCGGATCCGCTCCCAGTCAGCCACTCGGATCAGCACCGGACGAGGGTCTCAGGTTGCCGACCCGGCCGACAGCCGAGACCATCGGTGACCATGCAACGGTGGTGGCTCTTCACGGTGCGCGGAGTGTTCGGGATCCTGTTCGGTCTGGGCGCCCTGATCTGGCCCGACCTCACCCTCCTGGTCCTGATCCTGCTGTGGGGCGCCTACGCGCTCGTCGACGGCGCGATGACGCTCTACGCCACCCTCACCCACAAGGAGTGGCCCGCGCGCTGGGCACTCGGTCTCATCGGCGCGCTCGGCGTCTTCTCCGGCCTGATCGCGTTGTTCTGGCCGGGCATCACCGCGACCGCGCTGCTGCTCCTCATCGCGGCGTGGGCGCTCGTCGTCGGCGTGCTGCAGATCGTCAACGCCGTCCGGCTGCGCAAGGTGATGACGAACGAGTGGTTCTACATCGTCACCGGCGCGCTGACGGTGCTGCTCGGCATCATCCTGGTCCTGAACCCGGCCGCCGGCGCGCTCGCGTTCGTCATCACGATCGGCGCGTTCGCGATCCTGTGGGGCGTGGTGCTGGTGCTGTTCAGCCTGCGGTTGAAGCAGCTCGACGGCGGTCTCGTACAACCCGCACCGCGAGTGTGACCAGCACGGCCACCCCGACGAACACGTAGAGGTTGCCGATCACCTGCTGCCACCACGCCCAGTTGCGCTCCACGTCGTTGTCGCGCGGGAACAGCCAGTGCGGCCCGATCGCGAACACCGCCACGATCGCCCACGACGCCCAGTGGCGGCGCAGCGCGGGCCGCGAGAGCAGCACGAGCGCGGGCGCGATCCACACCCAGTGGTGTCCCCACGACACCGGCGAGATCAGCAGGCCGCCGATCGCCACCGCGAAGAACGCCTCCACCTCGCCGACGCGCGAGGCGACCCACCACGTCAGCCCCACGACCAGCAACGACAGCACGAGCCACACGGCGACCTGGGCACCGTTCTCCAGCCCGAAGCGCGCCAGCACACCGCGCATCGCCTGGTTCGACGCGTAGGTCAGCCGCCCGACGCGGCTCGGGTCGAGCAACGCGTGCGTCCAGTACTCCTTCGCGTCACCGAACGCGATCAGGAACCCCGCCAGCACGAAGAAGAAGAACGACGCGATCGACACGAACACCGGCTTCCACTGCCGCCGTGCCACGAAGAACAACGCGAAGAACGCCGGCGTCAGCTTGATCGCGGCCGCAAGCCCGATCAGCGCGCCGCGCGGCCACCAGCGCGTGCGCTCCAGCAGGCAGTCGGCCATCACGAGCACGCCCAGCAGCAGGTTGACCTGGCCGAACCACAACGTCTCACGGAGCGAGTCGAACACCGACGACACCGCGGCCGCACCAAGGCCCCACTTGATCGCGTCCGGCCCCCAGCCGACCACGCGGGACGCCGCGATCAGGCACAACGCCGTCAAGGCCGCCATGTTCGCCAGCACGACCGCGAAGATCGCGACGCCGAGCGGCACGAGGGCCAGCAGGCTGAAGAACACCGCGGCGATCGGCGGGTAGGTGAAGGGCAGGTCCGGACCACCGAGCGGCTTGCTGAAGCCCTCGACGTAGAGCGGGAGGTCCTGGAGCCACGCGGCGCCACCGTTGCGGTAGACACGCAGGTCGAGCGAGTTGCCGGGCGGGCGGAGCATGACGTAGACGATGTTGCCGATCATGACGACGAGCCACGCCACCGCGATCCGCTTGGCGTTGCGGTCCAGCTGCATCGGGGAATCCTAGCGATGCGCCGGATGAGGCCCACGTCACGACTCCGGACCGGAAAATCTCACGTAGCGTCGTCGCGTGGATGCGCAACGTCGAAAGTCGCTGCTTAAGCCGTTCGTAGGGCGCACAAATGCGCACGCTCGGGATATTCTGTGCGCATGAGTCCCGCGCTGGAGACGGTGCTGGCCAAGGCCGGCCTGCAGGTGTCACCCGACGAGTTCCTGGCCCTCGTGTCCGACGCGGCACGGCGGCTCGCTCCACCGCACCCGGAACCCGCCAGCTACTTCACGCCGGACCAGCAGATCGCGCTCGCCGACGTGGGCCTCGACCTCTCTCCCGTCGCGCCTGGTGACGCGCGTCCACGCACCCGCACGGTCGTGGCACACGCCGTGCTGCGCGACTCGGCGCTGACGGTCGCCGACGCCGCACGCCAGTTGCAGGTCGACACGAGCCGCATCCGGCACCGGCTCGGCGTCGGCAGGCTCGTCGGCTGGAAGGACCGCGGCAGCTGGCGGCTGCCCGCGTGGCAGTTCGCGGGCAGCGGCGTGCTGCCCGGCCTGGAAACGGTGCTGGCGGAGATCCCGTCGGACCAACCGGCACTGGTCGTCGCCGCGTTCATGACCACCCCCCAGGAGGACCTGCCCGTCGACGGCGAGCCCGCGACGCCACGCGAGTGGCTCCTCGCCGGAGGAGACCCCCGCCACGTCGCCGCCCTGGCCTCCGCGCTCGGCACCCCCGCCTGAGCGCTCCCGAACACCCGACAGGACCCGAATGTCACGGCTTCCGCAGCCGCCTGCCCCTGCCGTGCTCCAGGCACACCTGCGCCGCACCGAGGACGTCGTGGCGGTGCACCGGGCAACCCGCCTGGTGCGCGTCTTCACGGCCAAGGGCTCCCATCCCCAGCGCTGGAACACGTTCCGCTACACCGGCCCCCTCCCGCACGCCCGCTTCGACGCGCAGCAACCCGGCGAGGACGGCCGCCCGGTCCAGGACCACGAGAACGGCGTCCTCTACTTCGGCCTGTCCGTGCGCACGTCGATCGCCGAGGTCTTCCAGGCCACCTCGATCGTCGACCGCCGCACCCGCAGCCCGTTCCTCGTGGTCCTGCGCCCTCGCCGCACGTTGCGCCTGCTCGATCTGGGCGGGCTGTGGCCGACGCGGGTCGGTGCCTCGCAGGAGATCTCCACCGGGCCCAAGCTCGTGACGCAGGCGTGGTCGCGGGCGATCCGCGCGGCTTATCCGGAGCTGGACGGGCTTTGGTACCGGTCGTCCATGGACTCCGGCGACCCGGCCATCTGCCTGTGGGACCCGCCGGGGGCTTCCGGGCTGCCGGCCGCGCCCGACGTGTTGCTGCCGCTGGACCATCCGGGGCTTGATCTGCCGTTGGCGCGCGTGTGCGAGGAACTGAACTACACGTTGCTGGGGTGACGTCGCACAACGAAATCAACGGACCGGTGTACCGCGCCGCGTCCGCCTCTGGTTGAAGGCGGACGCGGCGCGCGAGTCACCGGTCGGCTGGCTGTTCCGGACGGGTCAGGCCTTGAGGTAGCGGCCCCACCACTCCAGCACCGCGTCGAAGCGCTGCTTGCGGTGCCGCGGCTGCCCGGACCGGGTCAGCTCGTGCCCCTCACCCGGGAAGATCAGCATCTCCGCCTCGACCCCGCGCCGGCGCAGCGCCACGAACATGCGCTGGGCCTGCTCGATCGGGCAGCGCCAGTCGTGCTCGGAGTGCACGACCGCGAACGGCAGGTTGATCTTCTCCGCGTAGGTCAGCGGCGACATCGCGCGCTGGGCCTCGGGATCGGTGCCGCAGTAGGCGTCGGCGAAGAAGTAGCCGATGTCCGAGGAGCCGGTGAAGGAGTCCCAGGAGTTGACGGCGCGCTCGCTCCACGCGGCCTTGAAGCGCTCGCCGTGGTGCGCGGACAGCCACGACGTCATGAAGCCGCCGTAGGAGCCGCCCATCACGCCGACGCGCTCGGCGTCGGTGTCGTCACGGGCGAGTGCGACGTCCAGCAGGGACAGGACGTCGTCGACGTCGACGGTGCCGAACTTGCCGACCACCGCCTGGCCGTGGGACTGGCCGTAACCGGCCGAGCCGCGCGGGTTCGGCAGCACCACGGCGTAGCCGGCGGTCGCGTAGACCTGGGCCTCGTCGAAGAAACCCCAGCTGTGGTACATGAACGGGCCGCCGTGCACCGCCAGCACCACGGGGTGCGGGCCGTCGCCGTCGGGCAGCACGAGCCAGCCGTGCACCGGGTAGCCGTCCGACGCCGAACCGTTGAGCTCGACGACCCGGCGGGCCGGCACGGACGAGAACGCCGTGCGCACGCCGGTTCCGACGAACTCCACCTGGCCGGGGCTGTCCGGAGTGGACACCACGGCGACCACAGTGGACCCGTCGGTGGCGAACGAGCGAACCATCGCGGAGGAACCGGTGAGCAGCTCGCCGGAGCCGCCGTCGAACGGAATCCGTCGCAGCTCCAACGCGCCGCGGTTGCGCACGACGAGCAGCACACCGGCTTCGTCGGCCACGGGCTGGCCGGAAAGCCGTTCCACGTCAACGGTTTCCGGGTCGGTGAGCCGGACGGGCCCGGCGGAGCCGTCCAGTGGCGCGCGCCACAGGCCGTGGTTGCGTGCCACGGCGTCGATGCCGGTGAAGTCCGTGCCCAGCCAGTACACCGAGGTGCCGACGATGAACGGCATCGAGGACTCGCCGGCGCCGCGCACCAGCAGCGACACCGAACCGTCGACGGCGGGCACCTGGTAGAGGTCGGAATGCAGCGTCTCGACCGCGCCGAGGTCGCGCGGCGCCACGAACACCAGCGCCGAGTCGTCGATCCAGGCTGGGTCGGAGACGTCGTACGAGCCGTCGGTCAGCTCCGACACCGCACCGTCCAAAGTGACCACGTGCAGGCGCGGGCGGCGGTCGCCGAGGAAGCCGACGTCGTCGATCCGGTAGTCCAGGCGCGTGATGCGGCGCGGTGCCTCGGCCTCGGGGCCGTCGTCCGTGGTGCCGTAGCGGCCGGCTTCCGGCAGCCGGGCAACGAAGGCGATCCGCGTCGAGTCCGGCGACCACACCGGGGCACCGGCGCCCAGCGGCAGGTCGGTCAGCCTGCGCGGCTCGCCGCCGTCGACGGGCATGACGTAGAGCTGCGGCTTGGACTTGCCCGTGGCACGCAGGAACGCGACGGATCGGCCGTCCGGGGAAATGCGCTGCGCATAGTCCCGGTCACCGTGTGTCCACAGGGTTGTCGTGCCGTCGGGAGCGACCCGGTGCAGGCCTCCCCGATAGGCGTTCGAGTCGAGGTCGGGCGTCGTGATGCTGACCAGCACCAGGTCTCCGGACACGGCGACGGT
This sequence comes from uncultured Actinomycetota bacterium, assembly GCA_963771775.1. Classification (GTDB taxonomy): domain Bacteria; phylum Actinomycetota; class Actinomycetes; order Mycobacteriales; family Pseudonocardiaceae; genus Lentzea. Next base: position 1,187,550 of record CAVYUS010000007.1, on the reverse strand, counting down.
GCCGGGCGTGGTGAGCAGCGACAGGTCTTCGGGGCGCACGGGCAGGACGCTAACAGAAGTGGTTAGCAAAGCTCATAACCGGTTGTTGACCGATCACAAAAATTGACTCGCCACATAGATTTCCGCGTATGACGCGCATCGTGTTCTCCGGGGGCAGGGTCTTCACCGGCACCACGACCGAGCCTGGCGACGTGGTGGTCGAGAACGACCGCATCGTCGAGGTCGGCGTGGGCCTCGATGGCGATACCAAGATCGATACCACTGGGCACACGATCCTGCCGGGCCTGTTCGACTGCCATGTCCACTTCATGTTCAGCAACGCATCAGACCTGGTCAGGTCGCTGAACACGCCGTTCTCGCTGCCGTTCTACGAGGCCATCGACAACATGAAGGCCACCCTCGCATGCGGTATCACGACCGTCCGCGACGCGCTCGGCGCCGACCTGGGCGTCGCCGAGGCGGTGCGCCGCGGCCTCATCCAGGGCCCGCGTCTGCAGATCGCGATCAACATGGTGTCGCAGACCGGCGGCCACAACGACGACTGGATGCAGTGCGGCGCGCACGTCAGCCCGCCGCTGCACCCTGGGCTGCCCAACGGCGTGGCGGACGGGCCGGAGGAGCTGCGCAAGGTCGTGCGCACGCTGGTCCGCGCGGGTGCGGACGTCATCAAGATCGCGTCCAGCGGTGGCGTTCTGTCACCGCGCAGCAACCCTCGGCACGCGCACTTCCGCGACGAGGAGATCGCGATGATCGTCCAGGAAGCGCACGCCGCGGGCATCACGGTCATGTCGCACGCCATGAGCGGCGACGGCATCCTCACCGCGGTCCGCAACGGCGTGCGGTCCATCGAGCACGGCGTCTTCCTGTCCGACGAGGGCATCGAGGAGATGCTCAAGCGCGGCACGTGGCTCGTGCCGACGCTGATGGCGCCCCGCATGGTGCTGGACCAGGCCGCCGCGGGAGTCTCGGTGTCGGACGTGATCCTGACGAAGGCGAAGTCCGTTGTGGAGCAGCACTTCCAGTCGTTCCGCCGGGCGCACGAGGCCGGCGTGAAGATCGCGATGGGCACCGACTCCGGAGTCGGCCCGCACGGCAACAACCTCAACGAGCTCACGCTGATGGTCGAGTACGGCATGACGCCCGCGCAGGCCATCTACGCGACCACGCAGTCGGCGGCTTCGTTGCTGCGCCTGGAAAACGAACTCGGCGAGCTCGCACCGGGCAAGCTCGCCGATCTCGTTCTCGTGGAGGGTGACGCGGAGCAGCACGTCAAGTCCGGCACCCTCAAGCAGGCGATCCGCGCCGTCTACCAGAACGGCGTCGCCATCAGTTAGTGGTTGGCACCAACGTGCTTCGCGGCCTCGGGGTCGCGCTTCACCTTGAGGAGGCTGGCGATCGTCGTGATCGCCAGCACGCCGACGATCACCGACAGCGAGACCTCGATGCCGATCGTCGGCACGTGGAAGGGCTCGCCGCCGTTGAGGAACGACAGGTTGTTGGTGTGCAACGCCTCGAGGATCAGCTTCACACCGATGAAGCCGAGGATCACCGACAGGCCGATCGAGAGGTAGACCAGCTTCGCGAGCAGGCCACCGAGCAGGAAGTACAGCTGGCGCAGGCCCATCAGCGCGAACGCGTTGGCCGTGAACACCAGGAACGGCTCCTTGGTGAGGCCGAAGATCGCGGGGATCGAGTCGAGCGCGAAGAGCAGGTCGGTGGAGCCGATCGCGACCATCACGATGAACATCGGGGTCACGTAGCGCTTGCCGTCGATCTTGATGAACGAGTTCGAGCCGTGGAAGTCGTCGGTGACCGGGAAAACCTTGCGCACCATGCGGAGCATGAGGTTCTCCTTGTACTCCTCTTCCTCGTCGTGGTTCTCCCGCGCCAGCTGCCAGCCGGTGTAGATGAGGAACGCGCCGAAGATGAAGAACACCCAGCTGAACTGGCTGATGAGCGCCGCGCCGGCCGCGATGAAGATGCCACGCATGACGAGCGCGAGCAGGATGCCGATCAGCAGCACCTTGTGCTGGTGGATCGCGGGCACCTTGAACGTCGTCATGATGATCAAGAAGATGAAGAGGTTGTCGACGCTCAGCGAGTACTCGGTGATGTACCCCGCGAAGAACTCCGTCGCGTACTGACCACCGGAGAAGTACCAGATGCCGACACCGAAGAGGGCGGCCATCGCCACGTAGAAGACGACCCAGCGGGCCGCTTCCCCGATCGTCACCTCATGGGGCTTTCGATCGACGATGACGAGGTCGACGGCTAGCAGAACGAGCAGACCTACGATCGTCGCGATCCACATCCATGCGGGGACGTTCACAACCCAACCTCCGGGATTCTCGCGCATGCCAGATAAACCCGGAGGTCTCCTCCGCCGCCGAGATGATCTCTCGAACGACCGACGGCACCGGGAGCTCCACGCCGAGCTCCGTATTGACGACACCGCCGCTTAGGGAGTACTCCCCTCCATGCTGCGTGAATATTGTGCTCCACGAAGAGCGGTTAGCGCCACACAGGGTGAGCAGACCCACGCAACCAGGTGCAACGGGAATACACAGCGTGTCGTTCGGATCTGAACCGGTCGCTACCTGAAGCCCCGCTGAAGATCCACTCTCCGGAGCCGTCACTGAGACCAGGACCGGATCCCGACAGGTCGTTCTCAGCAAAACTCGCATATCGTCGTCAGCGTGTCCCGCCTCTCCCGCATTCGCGGCAGGTGGTCAATCCCCGCAGCGGTCGTCGTGCTCGCCCTCGTCGCAGGTGGCGTGTACTTCACCCGATCCGGCGACGACCCCGTGGCCGTTCCATATAAAGAAGCGAACATCGACGCACCTGAGAGCCCTGACAGCGCTCAGACGGTGACGATCGAGACGCGGCTTTACCTCCCCCAGCAGACTCCGGCGCCCGCGATCATGCTCGCGCACGGGTTCGGCGGCAGCCTGCGCAGCGTGCACACCCAGGCCGAGGAGTTCGCCCGGCGCGGCTTCGTCGTCCTGACGTGGTCCGCGCGCGGCTTCGGCCGCAGCACCGGCCAGATCGCGCTGAACTCCATCGACCGCGAGGTCCGTGACGCCCAGAAGCTGCTCGACTTCCTCGCCACCCGTGACGAGGTGCAGAAGGACAAAGGCGGCGACCCGCGCGTCGGCGTGACCGGCGCGTCGTACGGCGGCGCGCTGTCGTTGCTGCTCGCCGGCGTCGACAAGCGCGTCGACACACTCGTCCCCGTCATCACCTACAACGACCTCGCGCAGGCGCTGCTGCCGAACTCGGCGCTCCACTCGCCGCGCGCGGACGCCACCCCGGCCGCGACCGCGTTCTCCGAGAACGGCGTCTTCAAGCGTTCGTGGGCGGGCATCTTCTTCTCCGCGGGCATGACGTCGATCGACCTGTCGTCGCCCACGGGTGACGCGCCCGAGGTGGGCCAGACGGAGGCGAACCAGCCGGCCGCGCCGAGCAGCAGCCCGGCGGGAACTCCGGTGCCGGGTCCCAGCCGCCCACGCCTTCGTTGGGTGCGTGCGGCCGCTTCCTCCCCGAGGTGTGCACCGCCTACACGGAGGTCGCGACGACCGGGAAGGCCTCGCAGCCGACGCTGGAACTGCTGCGCAAGTCGTCCCCGGTCGCGGTGACCGACCAGATCTCCCAGCCGACGATGCTGGTGCAGGGCGAGCAGGACACCCTGTTCGGCCTCGACCAGTCCGACGCGACCGCGCGCCAGATCGCCGCGGCCGGCGCCAAGGTCAAGACCGTCTGGTACGCGGGCGGCCACGACGGCGGCAACCCCGGCACCGCGCTGCGCGGTGAGATCGCCGACTGGATGGTCTTCCACCTGCAGGGCAAGGGCGCCGACCCCGGCACCGGCTTCGAGTACTCGGTGCAGGGCGCGTTCCGCTCGTCCGGCACGCCATCGCTGCGCACGGTCGTCGCGCCGTCCTACCCCGGTCTCGCGGAGGGTTCCACGACCGAGCGCAAGACGGTGCGGCTGACCGGACGCGAGCAGATCGCGGTGAACCCGGCGGGCGGCAACCCGGCGGCCATCAGCAACCTGCCCGGCCTGGGATCGGCGCTGTCGCGGTCGTCGGCGATCTCGTCGCGGCTGTCCCTCGACCTGCCGGGCCAGGCGGCGGTGTTCACCTCGGACGCGTTGGACTCGCAGCTGCTGCTGACCGGTTCGTCCTCGGTCCGGTTGCGCGTCGCGCGCGGTGACCAGAACTCCGGCGAGGCCATCCTGTTCGCGAAGCTCTACGACGTCTCGGGCGACGGCACGCGCGTGCTGCCGGGCTCGGCGGTGGCACCGTTCCGCGTGGCACTGCCGACCGACGGCTCCGCGGCCGAGGTGACGGTGACGCTGCCGCCCGCCGTGCGCCCCGTGGAGAGCGAGCACAAGCTGGCTCTGGTGGTGTCGACGACGGACCAGGCGTTCGCGAACGCCGAACAGCCCGCCGCGTACCGCATCTCGCTGGCCGACGAGTCGATCTCGGTCCCGGTGGTCTCCGGTCGCAACGTGACGACCGGTTTCCCGGTGGGAGCCCTGTGGGGCATCGTGATCGCGCTGCTGGTGCTGATCGGCGCCGGCGTGATCGCGCTGTTCCGCCGGCGGATGGCCCAGGACTTCGATCCGGAGCTGGCCGACGTGCCGCTGGTCATCTCGAACCTGACGAAGTCGTATCCCGGTGGCCTGAAGGCCGTGAAGGAGCTGTCCTTCCGCGTCGAGCACGGTCAGGTGCTGGGTCTGCTCGGCCCCAACGGCGCCGGCAAGACCACGACCCTGCGCATGGTGATGGGCCTGATCCATCCCTCCGAGGGCCACATCCGGGTGTTCGGCCACAAGGTGACGCCGGGCGCGCCCGTGCTGTCGCGCATCGGTTCGTTCGTCGAGGGTTCCGGCTTCCTGCCGCACCTGTCCGGCGCGGCGAACCTGCGGCTCTACTGGGCGGCCACCGGCCGTCCGCTGGAGGAGGCGCACATCGAGGAGGCGCTGGAGATCGCCGGCCTCGGCGACGCCGTGCACCGCCGTGTGCGCACGTACAGCCAGGGCATGCGTCAGCGGCTCGCGATCGCCCAGGCCATGCTCGGTCTCCCGGACCTGCTGATCCTGGACGAACCGACCAACGGCCTCGACCCGCCCCAGATCCACCAGATGCGCGAGGTCCTGCGCCGCTACGCCGCGGCGGGCCGCACGGTGCTGGTGTCGTCGCACCTGCTGGCCGAGGTGGAGCAGACCTGCTCGCACGTGGTCGTGATGCACAAGGGCCAGCTCGTCGCCGCGGGCGAAGTGGCCGACATCGCGGCGGGCGGCGGCGAGGCGACGTTCCGCGTCGACTCCCCGTCGAAGGCCGCCGATGTCCTGCGCGAACTCGAAGGCGTGCACGACGTGCACGTGGACGAGGACGCCGTACACGCGTCGTTGAACGGCGTACCGCGCTCCGCAGCGCTCACGGCCTTGGTCGCCGCGGGTGTCGCGGTGGACCAGGCGGGTCCGCGACGCAAGCTGGAAGACGCGTTCTTGGAGCTGGTCGGTGAATGACTTCCTGATGGCAGCGGCGTCCGCCACGGCGGACGCCCCGGACCCGGCCGCGATCGAGGTGCTGGTCGAGGCCGGCCTCGACGTGGCCCACGAGGTCGCGGACACGCAGGACGCGGAGGCGGCCCAATGAACGCCGTGCAGGACGAGACGGGCTGCCCGATGAACACCGCGCAGGCTCCCGCAGGCGTCCCCTCCGATCCGGCGCACACGTCGCCGGCCGGGCAAGGGGGACCCCTGAATTCATTCTCCCAGCCAGCCCTGACAATTCCGGACCGCGAGCAGCACGAACGGACCGTTCACGACACCGTTTCGCGCACGGCGAAACCCGCTCAACCAGCCAAATCCGCCCTCACCGCGAACCCGAACCGCACGAAGGCGCCAACCCGCCAGGAGGTGAACCGGTGAACGAGCACGACGTCCACACCGACCCGGGCGCGATCGCCGAGCTCACCGAAGCGGCCGCCCAGCAGCACACCGAGGTCGCCGCGGACGGCTCCTCCAAGGGCTACAAGGCGCGCCGCACTCTGAGGATCGGCGTCGAGCTGCAGCGGCAGATCCGCCGCCGCCGGACCCAGCTCGTGCTGGGCTTCCTGGTGCTGCTGCCGTTCATCCTCGCGCTGAGCTTCGAGATCGGCGAGTCCAGCCCGAACCGGCGCTCCGGCGGTTTCGTGGACCTGGCGACGGCGAGCGGCATCAACTTCGTGGTGCTCACGCTGTTCGTGAGCGGCAGCTTCCTGCTGCCGATGATCGTGGCGCTGTTCTTCGGCGACACGATCGCGTCCGAAGCGTCGTGGTCGAGCCTCAAGTACCTGCTGGCGGCACCGATCCCACGGCACCGCCTGCTCCGCCAGAAAGCCATCTCGTCCGGCATCCTCAGCGTTTTCGCGCTGGCGCTCCTGCCGGCGGTGGCGCTGGCGGTCGGCGTCGTCTGGTACGGCGCGGGCGAGGTCGTGAGCCCGACCGGTGAGGCGGCGCCGTTCGCGGACGGCGTGCTCGGGATGGCGCTCGCGGTCTGCTACATCGCGATCAACCTGTTCTGGGTCGCCGGCCTGGCGCTGTTCCTGTCCGTGTCCACCGACGCTCCGCTGGGCGCGGTCGGCGGCACGGTGCTCGTGTCGATCCTGTCGCAGATCCTCGACCAGATCGAGCCGCTCGGGGACCTGCGCAACTACCTGCCGACGCACTACGCGATGGCATGGGCCGACCTGCTCTCGACCGATGTGGACTGGTCGGAGATGACGCGCGGAACGTTCTCCGCGCTCGTCTACGGCGGCATCTTCACGTTGCTCGCGGCGCGCCAGTTCAAGGTCAAGGACATCACCAGCTAGTCATTGCACGCAGAACTCGTTGCCTTCCGGGTCGAGCATCGTGACCCAGTGGCCCTTGCCGTCATTGAACTCCTGGAGTTTCGTGGCGCCGAGGGCCACCAGACGATCAACGGCGTCGAGACCCGCGTTCACGTCGAGGTGGACGCGGTTCTTGGCCGTCTTGCCCTCGGGCACGCGCTGGAAGAAGACCCGCGGCCCGGTGCCCTCGGGATCGATGATCGCCGAGTAGTCGTTCAGCGTCTCGTAGGGGATGTTGTTCTTGATGGCGAAGTCCTCCCACGACGCGAAGCCGGGAGGCGGCGGCTGCACCTCGTAACCGAGTGCCTCCGCCCAGAAAGCGGCGAGCTTGCCGGGGTCCGCCGCGTCCATCGTGACCTGGATTCCGATTGCCATGAAGCGACCGTAGAACCCAATGCGGACAACCACTGTCCGGAGTAGCCTGCCGTCTCATGTCACGTCCTGTGCACTTCGAGATCCACGCCGCAGATCCCGAGCGAGCGCGGAACTTCTACTCCTCCGTCTTCGGCTGGAAGATCGAACAGTGGGGCGACATCCCCTACTGGGTCATCACCACCGGCGACGACGACCAGCCCGGCGTGAACGGCGGCCTGCTGCCACGCCGCGGCCCCGACCCCGCGCCCGACGCGCCCGTCCACGGGTACGTCATGACGATTTCCGTGGTCGACATCGACGTCACCATCGCGGCCATCGAGGTCAACGGCGGCACGGTGGCGCTGCCGAAGGACAAGATGCCCGGCGTCGGCCTGCTCGCCTACTACAAGGACACCGAGGGCAACATCTTCGGCATCCTGCAGCCCGAGGAACGCTAGGGGCGCTTGCGCTTCGGCAACCGCGCGACGACGGCCTCGTAGGAGCCGTCGACCAGCTCCAACAGGTCGTCGTCGGGCACCGATCCCTTGAGCGCGATGGTGTTCCAGCCGTAGCGCCCGACGTACCCGCTGACCGTGATGTCGTCCGGAAAGCGCTCGCGCCACGGCGCCGCGGCCTCGGCGTCGACGCCGCACTTGAGCCCGACGGTGTGCACGTCGAGGCCGATGAAGGCGAACGCCTTCCCGCCCACCTTGCACACCAGCTCGGCGTCGCCCCACGGATACGTCTCCTCCGCGCCGGGCTTCGAAGCGCAGTAGGCGATCAGCTGGTCCAGTGTCACAGCAGGATTATCGCGCGCCGAAGACCGCGACGAAACGCGTGAGCAGATCCGCGAACGCCACCCGCTCGTCCTCGCTCCAGTCCGCCATCGCCGTCGCACACGCCGCCTGCCGCGCCCGATGCAGCTCAGCCGACGTAGTGCGCCCGCGCGGCGTGCGCACGAGCAGCACCCGCCGCCCATCCGCCCGGTCCGCGACCCGCGACACCAGCCCCGCGTCGACCGCGCTCGTGACGAGTTTGCTGGCCCGCGGCTGATCGACGTGCAACGCCGACGCCACACTGGAAACCGTTGCCTGCACCCCGCCGCGCTCCGCCGCCTCGACCACGTCCAGCACGTCGAAGGCCGGTACGGCCAGGTCAGCGAGCGCTCGGCGTGACTGGCTGCGCCGCATCGCGATCAGCGCCTGCTCCACCGCGGCGAGGTGGGAGTCCACATCCACCGTGTGATCATTGCCGTCCTTCGCCCTGACGAAAGCTGTCAGCCGACATCTCACCCCAGAGAGCGATTTATGCCGTAGGCGCGGATCGTCGTCTGCTCAACGGAGTTACCCACCGCATCCACCGCTTTCACTTTGAGCGACCCGAACTCGGCTCCCACCGGATGCCGGACGAGCGCCTTCCACCGCGCCCCGCCCCCGACCACCGGCACCCGCCGCCACGTCGCCCCGTCGTCCGCCGACGCCTGCACCGACACGCTCCGCACCGCGGTCGAACCAACCGACCCGGCCTGCGGCGTGACGCTGATGTCGACCGCGAACACCCCACACCCCGCCGGCACCCGGTTCAGGTCGTCGAACGCCCCGGAAATCCGCAACGTCGGCACCGGCAGATACACCTGCCCATCCGTCCGAGCCGACGAGAACTCGAACCGCGCCGAGGCCCTAGGCGCGAACGGAGTCCACTTGGGGCTGCGCTCAGCCTCGACGTCGAGCACGTACCGGGTCTCCGCCTCCGGCAACCCGAAGAAGTTCGCGAACACCCCACCGTTCTCCACGATCACCCGGCCATCCACAGTGGACAGTCGAGTCCTGGCGCGAACATACGGCGCCCCGAACACGAACTCGTCCGACGCATCCGCCTCACTGGGCGCGAACGGCCAGTGCTGCACGAACCCGTCGTTCCCGTTGCGGACCAACCCGTGGAACCCGCGCAGGTTCAGATCCGTGGACGCCACCACACTGTTCCACGACCGAGAGGCCGTCCTCCCCGCCACGAACACGGGCCGCCCGGCACTGATGTGCCCGTCGAACCCGAGACGCGGCTGCGACGGCGTCCGCTGGAAGAAGTCCATGACCCACTTGACGTCCGGCCGCCCGGTGAAATGCTCGACCCGCCGCTGCGGAATGGCCAGGTCCAGCGCCACCCCGAACGAAGCCCCCTGCCCCTTCAGGTAGAACGGCGTCGAAGACCGCGACCCGATCGCCGGCGCCCCCTGAGCCCGATACCGCACCTTCTCGCGGTAGAGATCCCGATCCCGCACCCGAGGCGCCAGATCGGCCGGAATCGCCCCTTCATACGGCGACGCCACAAAATACTCGTGCCCGCCGCCACCCCACACCTGAAACGTCCCGAAGTTGAAGTATCCGGCATCCGCCCGCACCGGCACCGCGAACACCGCATCCGCATTCCGCGTCGCCACCCCGGTCTGCACCCGAGCACCACCAGCCTGATAAACCGCATCAAGCCCCAGGTACTTCCGCACCGCCGCGCGATCAAGCGTCACCCCGACCGCAACCCCTTGCCGCGCATCGATCGTGACAGCCGTCGGCCGATCGAGACCGATCCTCCCGGTGCTGGCCCAGGTGTGCGCACGATCCCCGTGCACCAACGCGTCAACGGCGTAGCTGCCCTTCGGCAACCGCAACCTCACCACCCCGTCGACCGGCTGCGCGAAGTCCTCGCTGTCCCCGCTCCCCAACTCCAACGCACTGACCTCGGCATCGGCCGGCTTCCCATCCCGCCCGATGATCGTCACCGCCAGTTCGTACATCTCAGCCTCAGCCGTGAACCCCACCACGACGCTGCCGCCCCCAGCAGTGATCCGCGCCCCACCAGACCCCACCGCGACCTTCGCCGGATCCAGCGTCACCTCGACGTCAGCCGACCCGTTGCCAGGAACCGTGATCCGCCCAGCCCCAACCCGAACAGCCTCGTGATCGCTGGCAACCGACACCGTGACCGCCTGAGCCGACACGTTCCGATAAGTCAGCTTCTTGGTGATCGGCGGCAACTGCGCGTGCGGAAACCTCAACACCCCAAAACTCAACCCGGACACCGCAGGCACAACAGAGTTCGCCACCGCAGCCGCAACATCCAGCCGCCCAGCCCCTTCCTCGTAAACGCCACGCCCAACCGTCTTGGCCGCCGAGGTCAACGCCGCCTTCAACTCCCGCCCAGACCACTCCGGATGCGCCTGAGCCACCAGGGCCGCAGCCCCAGCAACATGCGGCGCCGCCATGGAAGTCCCATCAGCCCGCGTGTAAAACGCGTCAATCGGAGCCCCCATGCTCGTCCCAGCAGCACGAGCAGCCCCAATCCCCTCCCCAGGAGCCACAACATCAGGCTTGACCGCAAAATCCCCAACCCGAGGCCCCCGGCTGGAAAACCCACTGACCCGATCGGCCTTGCTGACACTCCCCACCGCCAACGCCGCATCAGCCGCAGCCGGACTGCTGACCGACAACGACTCCCCCTCATTCCCAGCAGAGACAACAAACAAGGTGCCGTGCTGCTCGGAGAGGCGATCAACGGCCAGGGACAGGGGATCCGTGCCGTCAGTCGCCCCGCCACCAAGACTGAGGTTGACCACTCTCGCCCGCGGCGCAGCCCACTCCATCGCCGCAAGAACCGCCGACTCGTCACAGGTGTCCGCCGCACACACCTTGCCCACGAGCAACCGCGCTTCCTTGGCAACGCCCCCAAACACCCCACGACCAGCCACAGTCGCCGCAACATGCGTCCCATGCCCGAACGTGTCCTCTACCCCACTACCAGTGAAGTCCTTGGCCTCCAACACTTTCCCCTGCAAATCCGGATGCGCCGGGTCATACCCGCCATCCAGCACAGCAACCGTGACACCCTTCCCAGTGAGCCCAAGCCCCCAAGCCACCGGCGCCCCGATCTGCGGAAAACTCTCGGCATCCATCAACCGAACGCGCCCGTCCAGCCACACCTTCCGAACCCCGTCATCACGCTTGATGCCCTCCCACACCCCCGCAAGGGCACTCTTGGCAAGCGCACGCGAATCACGATCAACAATCAACGGCAACGTGTCCCGGCTACCGTCATCCCGCCCCTGCTCAATCAACGCAGTGACGTCGAACAACCTCTTGTCGACCTTCCCCCCGCGCACAAGCCGAACAGCATCCTGCGGCACCACATGCACATGCCCATCAGCCGTACGCCGCTGGTGAAACAACATCTCGTCGCGCCCAGCACCGGGCACGACCGTGACCTGATCCCCTTGCACAGCAACACGATCACCAGAAACAAGCGTGACCATCTTGGCCACCGACGCAGACGGCCGGACAGAAGGCAGTCGTTCAGCGCCAGCAACCGGAACCAACACAGTCCCGCCAAACGCGACAACCACCGCACTAAATGCCACCACACGCAGCATGAAACGCCTCCCGCCACGCAACCGAACCCGGTGCGCAGCGGCGAGTGCGCGAGATCGACACTGGCCGGGAAACCACGAGCCGTCAAGCGCCACACGGCCGCAAGCACGATGGCAAAGCCAGCCCTCCCCTCCACCGCGAAGGCGCAGCCGAGCCGTCCGCCCATACCGGGCCCGGTGGTGGGGTCCCGTCACCCCAAACGCAACCGGCAGCCGCCCAACGAAACAGGCGTGCCATCAATCCACCCGCGGCGCTATCCCCCGATCAGATTGCCGGGGGTCTGGGGGCAGCGCCCCCAGGGGAAGCACGCAACCGCAAGCTCGCCGCCCGCAAGGCGACCACCCCGCAAGGCCGCGCCCCGCAAGGCGACCCACCCGCAAGGCCGCGCCCCACAAGGCGCCCGCAACCCCCAAAAATCACTTAACCCCAGCCGCGTCCATCCCCCGAAGTTCCTTCTTCAAATCCTGAATCTCATCCCGCAACCGCCCCGCCAACTCAAACTGCAACTCCCGAGCCGCATTCATCATCTGATCAGTCAACGACTGCACCAGATCAGCCAACTCCGACCGAGCCATCCCAGCCCGCTCATGCGACTGCATGACCCCAGCCGACCGACCACCCTCACCGTTCGCCCGCTTCCCCCGAGACTGGTTCCGCCCAGACCCACCAACCTGGACCTCGTCCTCGACCTCGGAGTACACCGCCTCCAGAATGTCGGTGATCTTCTTCCGCAACGGCTGCGGATCGAGCCCTCGCTCCTCGTTGTACGCGACCTGCTTGGCCCGCCGCCGGTTCGTCTCCTCGATCGCGTGCCGCATCGAGTCGGTGATCCGGTCCGCGTACATGTGGACCTCACCGGACACGTTTCGCGCCGCGCGACCGATCGTCTGCACCAGCGAGGTCCCGGACCGCAGGAACCCTTCCTTGTCCGCGTCGAGAATCGCCACCAGCGACACCTCGGGCAGGTCGAGGCCTTCCCGCAGCAGGTTGATGCCGATCAGCACGTCGTACTCGCCGAGACGAAGCTGCCGCAGCAACTCGACCCGGCGCAGGGTGTCGACCTCGGAGTGCAGGTACCGGACCCGGATCCCCAGCTCCAGCAGGTAGTCCGTCAGGTCCTCGGCCATCTTCTTCGTCAGCGTCGTGACCAGGACGCGCTCGTCGCGCTCGGCCCGCTCCCGGATCGAGTGCACCAGGTCGTCGATCTGGCCCTCGGTCGGCTTCACGACCACCTCGGGATCGATCAGACCCGTGGGCCGGATCACCTGCTCGACGAACTCGCCGCCGGCCTGGCCCATCTCGTACGGGCCGGGCGTGGCCGACAGGTACACGACCTGGCCGATGCGGTCGGCGAACTCCTCCCAGGTCAACGGGCGGTTGTCCATGGCCGACGGCAGGCGGAAGCCGTGCTCCACGAGGTTGCGCTTGCGGGACGCGTCGCCTTCGTACATGCCGCCGATCTGCGGCACCGTCACGTGCGACTCGTCGATGACCATCAGGAAGTCGTCGGGGAAGTAGTCGATCAGCGTCGCCGGCGCGGTGCCCGCCCCGCGGCCGTCGATGTGGCGCGAGTAGTTCTCGATGCCGTTGCAGAACCCGACCTGCCGCATCATCTCGATGTCGTAGGCCGTGCGCATGCGCAGCCGCTGCGCCTCCAGCAGCTTGCCCTGGCGTTCCATCGTCGCCAGGGTCGTCTCCAGCTCGGCCTCGATGTCGCGGATGGCGCGCTCCATCCGCTCCGGACCGGCGACGTAGTGGGTGGCCGGGAAGATCCGCAGATCACTGACCTCGCGGACGATGTCGCCGGTCAGCGGGTGGAGGTAGTAGAGCTTGTCGATCTCGTCGCCGAAGAACTCGACGCGGACCGCGAGCTCCTCGTAGGACGGGATGATCTCGACGGTGTCGCCGCGCACCCGGAACGAGCCGCGGGTGAACGACATGTCGTTGCGGGTGTACTGGACGTCGACCAGCAGGCGCAGGAAGGCGTCGCGGTCGACCTCCACGCCGGTCTCGAGCCGGATCGAGCGGTCGAGGTAGGACTGGGGCGTGCCGAGGCCGTAGATGCACGACACCGAGGCGACCACGATGACGTCGCGCCGGGTGAGCAGCGACATCGTGGCCGAGTGCCGCAGCCGCTCGACGTCCTCGTTGATCGAGGAGTCCTTCTCGATGTACGTGTCCGTCTGCGGGATGTACGCCTCAGGCTGGTAGTAGTCGTAGTAGCTGACGAAGTACTCCACCGCGTTGTGCGGGAAGAGCTCCTTCAGCTCGTTCGCGAGCTGTGCCGCCAGGGTCTTGTTCGGCGCCATCACCAGCGTCGGCCGCTGCAACTTCTCGACCAGCCAGGCCGTGGTCGCCGACTTGCCGGTACCGGTGGCGCCGAGCAGCACGACGTCGCGCTCGCCGGAGCGCACGCGGCGCTCCAGGTCGGCGATCGCCGCGGGCTGGTCGCCGGCCGGCTGGTAGTCGCTGACCACGCGGAACTGCCCGTCGGAGCGGGTGATGTCGCCGACGGGACGGTGCTCGGAGTGCGCCCTGACGGTGCTCTCCTCTGGCGGGAGCTCGGTTGCGAAAGCCACGGGAAGCACGTTACGCCGGAGGTCTGACAATTTCAGATCGGGCCTGGTCAGCGGCCTAATCGCAGGGACAGCAGCAGCAGTTGCAGTCACCGCAGTTGCAGTTGCAGTCCGAGCAGTCGCAGTCGCACGGGTTGCTCCGCCACTTGTCGCTCCACGGCCCCGGGAACGGGTCGCGGCAGCAGAACTGGCAGGTCCCGCACATGTAGAGGAACGCGCCGCAGCCGTCGAAGCACCCACGTGGCCGCGGCTCGTAGGTCAGTCTCGGAAACGCCCACAGCCCGCTGCCGGGATCCACCGGGGTCCGCCGGTCGTCCTGGTGGTGGTGCCGTTTGCCGAAGACCCGGATGACCGACTCTTCCAGTTCGTGCACCATCAGCTTGTGCACGAGCCTCGCGTCGGCGAACTCGACCTCGTCCAGCGCCAGCCTGACGCCCGTCAAGGCGTCCAGGCACAACCGGTGCGCCTCCTCGACCGAGGTCCCGGTGACGGTCAACGGGTTCCAGGAGCCGGAGGCGCGGTCCGCCTCCAGGTCCTCCGCGGCGTCGATCAGGTGCGCGACCCGGCCGAACAGGCGCCCGACCTCGCGCAACGGCTCGGCGTTGGCGGGCCGACCGGCGATCAACGCGGTCTGCGCGAAGGCGAACCCGGTCGCGGTCTCCGTCGGTTCGGTGACCACGAGCACCGAGCTGCCCAGCCCGGCGGCGGCCTCGATCTCCGGCTGCCGGCGCACCGAGTCGACCATCACCGAGGCGTCGAACCCGAGATCAGAGGCCGTTCCGAGCCCCTTGCCGGCCCACCGCCGCGCCACCGCGCGCCCCGCCCAGCCGAACTTCCCGGCCAGCCCGTCGCCGTCGTCCACGTGGTCGTGGATCTTCAACGAAGCAAGCACCAGCGACACCGACGCCGCCAGCCGGGCACCGGACCCGATGGCCACCTCCGCGGACTTCATGCCACGCAACGCACACGGTCCCGCCGATCGCCGCGAGACGCCGGCCTGCGCCTCGACCGCGGCCGAGATCACCAAGCCGTCGTAGTTGGTCACCAGGCGCGAGAGATGACCGTGCTCGTCGCGCAACGACAAGCACATCCCGCACAGGTGGGAGAGCCACGCGGACCGCAGCTCAGGCCCCATTCTGTTGCGGCAGGGGCGGATGATCCCGAACATGCGGCGCATCCTAAGTGGCCGGACGGGGTTCTGATGGCAGTATCGGCCAGGTGGCCCACATCCATCCGCCGAAGATCGAGTACTTCGACCTGGACGCCAAGAGCAACACCGATCCCAAGGGACAGTTGAGGAGCGTCGACGAGTACCGCCTCACCCCGACGGGCCTCTACATGTTCCGGCCGCTCGCCGGCCATCCGAAGATCAGCCACTTCGAGAGCTGGTTCCTGCCGAAACTCGGCATCCGGGTCACGCGCCAGTCCTGGCACCCCGGCTTCGAGCTCGACTTCGACTTCTACGTCGACGTCGTGGAGATCTCCCCGGTGGGCACGGTCTGGAGGACGACCGACCTCTACCTCGACCTGATCGTCCGAACGGGCCGCAGCGTCACCGTTCTGGACACGGACGAGTTGATCGCCGCGGTTCAGCACAACCTGATCAGTCCGCAGCGCGCGCAATGGGCGCTGGAAACCACCTACTCGGCGGTGTCCGGCATTTCTGCGCACGGTCACGATGTGGTCAGGTGGCTCACCTCTTCGGGTTGCCCCACCTCCTGGCGTTAGTACACAGAGTGTGGTCGTCATCTGACCGTGACGTAACAAATCGACCCTGTGGGTAACTGCGAGCAGTTATTTGACTACCCTCAGCGTCGTGGGAGCGGTCACTACACCTCAGCTGGTCGATGTCATCGACACCATTTCGGGCGTGCGAAGTTATTCGTCCGGTGGCACGCGAACTCTCAGTTCGTGCTGCGTCGAACGGTGGGGTCTGCGGATCGAGCATCCCACTCCGGAAGACCCCTTCTCGGACACCGAGGTCACCTGGCTGATGCCCGAACTGGGCCTGCGCCTCACGACCTACCGGCCCCGCTCCCGGCACGCGCGCAGCAGCCCGAGCGTGCTGTCCGCGGTCCGCGTCGAGCGCGACCACCGGCACTGGCAGACCACGGACCTGTTGCTGGGACTGGCAGTTCCCGGCGGCACCACGGCCCGCATCGTGCGCAGCGAGGAGTTCGCCGCCGCAGTAGCGGGCCGCGTGCTGCGGCCGGGTGACGCCGACCAGGCGCTGCGCACGGTCCACCGCGCGCTCGAAGAGCTCAGCAACGTCAACCACAACCTGACGTCGTGGCTGACGTGGCAGGGCATCTACGACGCCTGGCCGCCCTTGTAGGTCTCGACGCGCTGAACGGCCGCCTCCATCCACGGCTCCTTGGCCTCACCGTAGGCAAAGGCCCCGGAGTCGGCCGCAAACCGTTGGGACAGCTCCATCTTGATGTTCGCGTACTCGTCGCGAGCCTGGGTGTCGTGCCGCAGCCAGTCGCGGAAATCAACCGCCCACCGCCAGTTGGCCGCACCTTCGACCCGCACGTGCAGGTTCACCCGCCGCCCCGGATCCGCCCCGGCGTGCAGCCGCTTGCTCCAGTCACCTTCGCCGCGCGGCGTGTCCTCGTACGGCCCCACATACGGGAACCCGGCCTGCGCCAACGTCTCCCGCAGCCCGTCGGCCGTCTCCATGTCCTCGACCGCAAGCTGGAAGTCGAGCACGTCCTTGGCCGCAAGCCCCGGCACCGCCGTCGAACCGATGTGCTCCACATGCCGGCCACCAGCGGCCACACTGATCCGCCGGGCAATCCGCCGAGCCTGCGCAGGCCAGCGCTCGTCGTAGGGCACAACGATGGGCGAGCCGGACGCATACGACTGCGTGCGAACGTTCTTCTCAAAACCCACAAGCCGGTCCCACAACGTCGTGACGTCCGGAACCTCCCCCGAGTTGTCCAGCCACACGTCCGCCACAGCCCGACGCTGCTCATCACGTGGCCTGCGCGGCAATCCGGTTCTCGGCATCCCGCCGATCCATGCCACGACTGGTGACCAGCCGCCGCAGCCGCGTCTCCGCATCCGCATACACAACGATCACAAGGTGATACGCGGCCGCCAACTCGCGTTCCACCAGCAACGGGATGTCGTGCACCACGATGGCATCCTCAGACGCCTCGGCCATGCGCTGCCCGGTGAGCGCCCCAATCCGCGGATGCGTGATGCCGTTGAGCGTCTGCCGAGCTTCCTCGGTAGCGAACGCCTTGGCCGCAAGCGCAGCCCGGTTCAACGAGCCATCGGCGTTGAGAACATCCTCCCCAAACGCCTTGACGACCTCCTTGAGGCCATCGGTGCCAGGCTCCAGCACCTCACGTGCGAGCTTGTCCGCGTCTATGACAACGGCGCCGTTCTCGGCGAGCAGCTTCGCGATCGTCGACTTTCCGGACCCGATTCCCCCGGTCAACCCCACCCTGAGCATGCAAGCCAGGTTAGCCGCGAACTACACCGGCGGCGTCATCGACAGCTGGGCAAGCACCGGCAAGATCGCCATGAGCCTCTCCGGCGGGATGAAGTTGTGCCGCGACCGCACCACGAACGTCGACTTGCCGAGAAACCCGATGAGCAACTTCTCATCCTTGCCCTCGATCAACGTCCCCTTCTGCTTGCCAACATCAACCTCAGTGATCTTCGCCCCGTCCTGCCGCTCAGCCTCGATGCTCTCACCAACACGCGTACGCGCCGTCAGATCATCGCTGTAGGTCGAGAGCCCGATGACAATCGGCGCGTCCGGCAAGTTCTTCTTGGGCGGAATCCCGTAATAACAGTCGATCTTGCCCGTACGCCCGATCCCCGGCTCCTTGATGCCGATGATGATCCGAGGCTCCCCCGGCAACTCCTGCCCGAGCGTGGCGTTCATGGTGTCGACCGGAACGACAAGCTCGCAGTCGTCCGGCAGCGGCCGATCAACCATCAGCGGAATCTTCGACGGAGTAGTCGGCGGCGTGATCCTGGGGATCGGAGGCGGCGGCCCTTCAGTCTGCGGAGCCACAGACGAGCAGCCCGAACAAGCCGCCAGCGCCACCGCGCCAAGTGCCACAAAGAGTCTGTTCCCACGCATAGGTTTGCCAACCTACACAACGGACTCCGGCCTCCACCACAGAGTGAACGGTTGCCCGACTCCCCCTGTGGTTGGAGAATCTGCAAGTACTACCAACCCATGATCAAACCGACGCTGACTACACCCAACTCCGCTGTACCTCAAGCGCCCTCCGCACCGTCGCCACAAACCCAGCCGGGTCATGCGTCACGTCCCACCAGGTAAACCTGAGCAACGTCCAACCGAGGTGCAACAGGCGGTTCTGCCTATGACGGTCGCGATACAGCGCACGCGTTACACCGTGCACCGCTGCGCCGTCGTACTCGATGCCGAGCCCAAGTTCCGGGTACGCAGCGTCTAGGCGTGCCACCACTTTGCCACCACCATCGAAGACCTCATGCTGCGCGATCGGCAACTGGACACCAGCGTCCTTGAGAGCAAGTCTGCCCGCAGTCTCCAGGATGGATTCAGCTCGTCCGTCGGCCTCTGACACTCGCATCTTGATTACACCGTCGCCTCGTCCGCCATGACGAGTCTTTAACGACGTCGCCATCTCATCTGCCGTGACCAGGCCGCTACGAATAGCATCGTCGATCGCCCACACTGCGTTCAGCCTTGCCACCTCGGTGGACATGTCCAGCAAGGAACGCACCGCTGTCGTCAACGGCACACCATCGCGCAACTCGACGTCGCCCTGCGCGAGAGCCCGACCGTGACAGATCAACTCCCGCCTTCGGATCCGCCGTTCGTTGCGAGCCACCGTGACATGTTCCGGCCATCGACCGTCAGGCACGGCAATCCCGTGCACCCGTGCGGCGGTCTGATGACTGGCAACAGCGTCAGCCACACCAGAGCTCAACACTGCAGCCCGTGCGAGTGCCAACGGAGCTACATCCGTCGCTCTTCGGACGTACACGCACCGTTGCACACGACGGATTCGACCCGTTCTCAACGCTTTCATGACCTGGTCGGGGTCTACGCCCTCACGCAATGCCCGCTCGCGCAGGATCAGGCCGTCGTACTCGATGACCGCATCAATCCATTCGTCCACACGGCCTAGCGTGCACGGTGCGACTTCGGTACGGCGGCTGGTGACGCAACCTGGGGATAACTCGGTCTGTTGGTAGTAGAAAAGTGCTTGTTGATCTCTTGTTGGTAGTACTTGCAGACGCCAAACAGCCAGGCTTGGTGGGAACAACGAAGGCCCCCGCACCAAAGTGCGAGGGCCTTCGTTCAGTCAGCTACCCGAAGGAGGCTGGACCAGATCACATACCGCCCGACAGCTTCTCCCGAAGCGCAGCAAGCTGCTCATCGGAGGCCAGCGTCCCACCGGACTGAGCCGGCGCACCAACGGACGTGGAAGGAGCGTCGCCACCGGAGGTGTAGTTGCCCGCACCCTCGGCAGTCGCCTCTTCCTCGGCCTCGGCGGCCTTCTTGATCTGCTTCATGTGGGCCTCGTAACGAGTGTGGGCCTCAGCGTACTGACGCTCCCACTCCTCACGCTGCTTGTCGAAGCCCTCGCCCCATTCCTGGGACTCCGGGTCGAAGCCCTCGGGGTAGATGTAGTTGCCCTGGTCGTCGTACTCGGCGGCCATGCCGTACTGGGTCGGGTCGAACTCCGTGTCGACCGTGAAGCCCTCGTTGGCCTGCTTGAGCGACAGCGAGATGCGGCGACGGTCGAGGTCGATGTCGATGACCTTGACCATGACGTCGTCGCCGACCTGGACGACCTGCTCCGGGATCTCCACGTGGCGCTCGGCCAGCTCGGAGATGTGGACCAGGCCCTCGATGCCCTCGTCCACGCGGACGAACGCACCGAACGGAACCAGCTTCGTGACCTTGCCCGGCACGATCTGACCGATCGCGTGGGTGCGGGCGAACTGGCGCCACGGGTCTTCCTGGGTCGCCTTCAGCGACAGGGAGACGCGCTCGCGCTCCATGTCGACGTCGAGGACCTCGACGGTGACTTCCTGGCCGACCTCGACAACCTCGGACGGGTGGTCGATGTGCTTCCAGGACAGCTCCGAGACGTGAACGAGACCGTCGACGCCACCCAGGTCCACGAAGGCACCGAAGTTGACGATCGAGGACACGACGCCCTTGCGGACCTGGCCCTTCTGCAGCTGGTTGAGGAACTCGCTGCGGACCTCGGACTGGGTCTGCTCAAGCCACGCGCGACGGGACAGGACCACGTTGTTGCGGTTCTTGTCCAGCTCGATGATCTTCGCCTCGAGCTCACGGCCGACGTACGGCTGGAGGTCGCGGACGCGACGCATCTCGACGAGCGAGGCGGGGAGGAAGCCGCGGAGGCCGATGTCCAGGATGAGACCACCCTTGACGACCTCGATGACCGTGCCCTTGACGGGCTCGTCCTTCTCCTTGAGCGCCTCGATGGTGCCCCAGGCCCGCTCGTACTGAGCGCGCTTCTTGGAGAGGATCAGACGGCCTTCCTTGTCCTCCTTCTGGAGAACAAGTGCCTCGACCTCGTCACCGACCTTGACGACCTCGTTGGGGTCGACGTCGTGCTTGATCGACAGTTCACGCGAGGGGATGACGCCCTCGGTCTTGTAGCCGATGTCGAGCAGGACCTCGTCCCGGTCGACCTTGACGATGGTGCCCTCAACGATGTCGCCATCGTTGAAGTACTTGATCGTCTTGTCGATAGCTGCGAGGAAGTCCTCCTCCGTCCCGATGTCGTTGATCGCGACCTGCTTGGGAGCAGCGGCAACGGGGGCGGTGGTGGTGTCGGTGGACATTAGGTAGGTGGCTCCGGTACGGATTGGCATTATTGGCTGGTAGTGGTGCGCGCGCAGCGACCCAGCGACCTGGAATCCCGACTGTTCTGGATCATGGGCAGCACTAACCCACTACGCACGCGATATCGTACGCGGCTGCTCGTCGCCCGAGCAAACCAGCCCCCATGTGAAGGAGCAGTGTGTCCAACCAGCACGCGAGCGCGGAACAAGCGCTCGGCACCGCCGGCATCGTCAAGCGGGGAGCGGACGCCGCTGAGTCACGCTCGGCGAACCGCATCTGGTGGGACGCCGACGCGGACGCCTATCACGACACGCACGGCGACTTCCTGGGTGCCGCGGACTTCGTCTGGTGCCCCGAGGGACTGCGCGAGGAGGACGCCCGCTTCCTCGGTGAAACCGCTGGTCAGCGCATCCTCGAGGTCGGCTGCGGCAGCGCCCCCTGCGCCCGCTGGCTCAAGGAAAAGAAGGCCGACGTCACCGCTTTCGACATCTCCGCGGGCATGCTCCGGCACGCCCGTGAGAACAACGCCAAGACCGGCATCGACGTGCCGCTCGTCCAGGCCAGCGCCGACCAGCTGCCGTTCCGGAGCGACTCCTTCGACGCCGCCTGCTCCGCGTTCGGCGCTGTGCCGTTCGTGGCGGACGTGCAGGAAGTTTTCGACGAGATCGCCCGCGTACTCAAGCCCGGCGCGCCCTGGGTCTTCGCGGTGAACCACCCGATGCGGTGGATCTTCCCGGACGACCCCGGCCCCCTCGGCCTGACGGTCACGCAGTCGTACTTCGACCGCACCCCCTATGTAGAGGTGGACGGCGAGGGCCACGCGACGTACGTCGAGCACCACCGCACGCTCGGCGACTACGTCCGTGCGCTCACGAAGGCCGGCTTCACCATGGAGGACCTCGTCGAGCCCGAGTGGCCGAAGGGCCACACGCGAAACTGGGGCCAGTGGAGCCCACTGCGCGGCAAGCTCTTCCCCGGCACCGCGATCTTCCGGACCCGGCTGACGTCGTAACCTCAACGCCCATGACCTCGGCGCGCGGACTTGTGGCGGCCCAGTCGGCTCGTTTCGCCTCGCTGGACCCGTTACTCCCGGCCGCCACCGAACCGCCGACGGACGGTCACGTCATCACGGCCGCACTCGCGGACGGCACGCGGGTCGCCGGGGTCATCAGCCACAAGACCTTCGAGGCGCACTCCACGGTCCGGTTGTGGTCGACGGCGCAGGTGTGGGAGTTACTGCCGCTGGTCGGCACCTCACAAGGCATGGATGCGCTGCTCACGCGCTTTCGCCGACACCTCGACACGCAGGACACCAACGACGAAGACAGTGCGTGCGTGGTGCACTGGCCGAGCCGGGACACCAGGGCCGCACGCGCGTTCCTCGACCACGGCATGGTGCCGCTGTCCGTGCTCGCCGTGCGACTGAAGACTCCCCCGCCCCGTGCCCAGCGCACGCTCACGATCCGCCGCGCCACCCCGCACGATCTGGAAACCGTGCTGGAGCTGTCGCTCGCGGAGTTGGAGTACTCGTCGTTCGTCGGCTCGACGATCGTCCGTCCCGAGGCGGCGGCCGTGAAACGACGTGCGCTCGTCGAACGGCTCAACAACGCGAGCCCGATCTGGCTCGCGGAACGCGACGGCATCGCCGTGGCGCTCGCCGAGTGCGCGATCGTGTCGTCCGAACCCGGCACGATGGCGGCGATGAGGCTGCCGCGTGGCCGTTGGGGCTATGTGAACTGCGTCTCCGTGCTGCCCGGCGCCCGCGGCTCCGGCGTCGGCCAGCAACTTCTCGCCTACGCCCACCAGGAACTTCATCGGATGGGCACGGTCGGCACGTACCTCTATTACAACCCGCCGAACCCGCTGAGCTCGGTGTTCTGGCCGCGGCAGGGCTACCGGCCGCTGTGGACCGTCTGGGAAGTACGCCCCGCGTCCGCCCTTAGGTGACCAATGTCCGAGTTGCCACGCGCCCTCGTCTGCGAGAGAATTTGTACTGACCGGTCAGTTTAAACGGAAGGTAAAGGCGTGGAGATCCGTGCGCAACGCGCAGGCGTCAACGGGGCACATGGTCCTCTGCTCCGCCCGACTTCGCTGACCGTGGAACCGGGTGAGCTGACGCTGGTCGCAGGTGAGCCGGGCACCGGGCACACGGCGCTCGGCCTCCTCCTCTCCGGCCGTATGAAGCCCTCGACGGGCACGGTGTCGCCGGACGCGAAGGCGCTGCGCAAGCAGGTCGTCCTGATCGACGCCCCCGAGGTGAACGAGCCGGAGGAAGCGCTGACCCTGGCCGCCGTCGTCGGCGAGGAGCTCTCGATGAACGGCATGCCGTCCGGCAAGAAGGCGGTGCACGACTGGCTGGTGGCACACGCCGCCGACGAGCACGCGGCCAAGCGCTTCGAGCACGTGCCGGCGCAGACGCGCTGCGCGGTGATGCTCGAACTGGCCTCCGCGCGCCCCGGCGTGACGTCGCTCATCCTCGACTGCCCAGACCGCTACCACCCCAACCCGCGCGAGTGGTTCGCCTTGGCACACGACTACGTGACCCCCGAACGGTCCGTGGTCGTCCTTTGCTCGAACTCCTCGGCTCACATTCTTCTCTCGGCCAACATCCTCGACATCCCGCACGCGCGCCTTGGTGAGGACAACGACACCAAGATGGAGATCACCGCATGAGCGCCCTTCGCATGGCCTTCAACGAACTTCGCCGGGTCACGTCCGGCAAGCTGCCCAAGCTCGCCGTCCTGGCACTGGCGCTCGTGCCGCTGCTGTACGCGTCGCTTTACCTGTACGCCAACAAAGACCCGTACGCGAACCTCAACCAGGTGCCTGCCGCGCTCGTCGTGAAGGACAAGGGCACCACGGAGCTGAACGCCGGCAAGGAGGTCGCGGACGAGCTGCTGAACGGCAAGAAGTTCAACTGGCAGGTCGTCGACGATGCCGACGAGGGCGTCCGCAAGGGCAAGTACATCTTCGCCCTGACGCTGCCGGAAGACTTCTCCGAGGCGCTCACGTCCGCGGAGCAGAACAAGCCGCGTCAGGGCGTGCTGACGCTCACGACCAACGACGCCAACAACTACCTCGGCAGCACGATCGCGAACCAGGTCGTCTCCGAGGTGCGCCGCGCCGTCACCGCGAAGGTCTCCACCGAGGCCGCCGACAAGCTGCTGCTCGGTTTCTCCACGATCCGCCAGGAGACCACCAAGGCCGTCGACGGCGCCAAGCAGCTCGCGGACGGCAGCGCCACGCTGCGCGACAAGCTGGGTGAGCTCGACAGCGGTGTCCAGCAGCTTGTCCACCGGTGCGGTGACGGCCGCCAACGGTGCCGCGCAGCTGCGTGACGGCACCCACGAACTCCGTTCGCAGACCGCGCAACTGCCCGACGGCGCCAAGAAGATCGCCGACGGCGCGCGCGAGGTCGCGAACGGCAACGAGACCGCCGCGACCCAGGCCGAGGAGTACGCGAAGAAGGCCCAGGCCCTCGTCGGCGTGCTCGACCAGGCCAACGGCGACATCGCGGCCCGCTTGCGCGCGTTGGGGTTCACCGAAGAGCAGGTGCAGAACGTCCTGACCACGCTCGGCCAGGTCCGCAAGCCGGTCGACGACGCCAACGGCAAGGTCCAGGGCGCCGCCGGTGATCTCCGCAAGCTCGCGACCGGCGCGGACCAGGTGGCCGACGGCGCCGAGCAGCTCTCGTCCAAGATGCCCGGCCTGGTCGCCGGCGTCGTCCGGCTCGACGACGGCGCGACGAAGCTCGCCGACGGCAACGCGCAGCTCCGCGACGGCCTGCAGAAGGCCGCGACCGGTACACCGCAGCTGAAGGACGGCGCCACGAAGCTCGCGAGCGGTTCCGCGGAACTGCGCGACGGCCTGTCCGGCGGCATCAACAAGATCCCGAACCAGGACGACCCGACCCGGGCGGCCATCGCGCAGGCGATCGGTGACCCGGTGGCGGTGCGCGGCCTGTCCCAGACGAAGGCCGCCACGTACGGCGCCGGCCTGGCCCCGTTCTTCCTGGGCCTGGCGACCTGGATCGGCGCGTTCGTGCTCTTCCTGCTGCTGCGTCCGCTCTCACGACGTGCGCTCGCCGCCGGTCAGTCCGCGGTACGTGTGGCGTTGGGTGGCTGGCTGCCGGGTGCGTTGCTCGGCGTCGTGCAGGTGCTCGTGATGTTCTCGGTGGTGCGCTTCGTGGTGGACATCGAGCCGTCGAACCCCTTCGGCACGTTCGGCTTCCTCGTGCTGATGTCGCTGACGTTCGTGGCGATCCTGCACGCGCTCAACGCGGCGTTCGGCGCAGTGGGCAAGTTCGTCGGCCTGGTGCTGCTGATCCTGCAACTGGTCAGCGCGGGCGGCACGTTCCCGTGGCAGACGATCCCGGTTCCGCTGTATCCGCTGCACTACGGCCTGCCGATGGGCTATGCGGTCGACGGCCTGCGCCACCTGATGTACGGCGGCGACCTCGGCAGCGTGGGGAAGGATGCATTGATCCTTCTCGCATGGCTGGTCGGGGCCCTAGCCTTGACTTCCGTGGCGGCCTACAAGCAGCGGGTGTGGACACCTTCGAAGCTCAAGCCGGAGCTGGTCCTGTGAGCGCGAGAACCACGGCGACGAAGCAGAAGCTCTTCGACGCGGCGTTGAAGCTGGTCGGCGAGCGGGGCGCGGCCTCGGTGACGGTCGACGAGATCGCCGCGGAGGCCGGTGTCGCCAAGGGCACGATCTACTACAACTTCGCCTCGAAGGACGCCCTGGTCGAGGCCCTGCTGCGGCACGGCGTGGAGATCCTGGCGGTCCGGCTGCGGTCGGCCGAGGGCGCCGAGGACTCGCTGGAGGCGCTGGTCGACGCGATGCTCGGCTTCTGGGCCGAGTACCCGGCGTTCGGTCAGCTCCTGGTCTCCGAGCTGTGGCGAACGCCGGGCCAGTGGCACGGCACTCTCTCGTTGCTGCGCGACGACATCGTGTCGATCGTGCGCGGTCAGATGAAGCGCCTGTCCGACGCGGGCCGGCTGCCCGAAGGGGTCGAGGTCGGCACCGCGTCGGCGGCGTTGTTCGGCACCCTGCTCGTGATCGCGCTGGACTGGCAGGTGTTCCAGCCGGAGCGGTCACGGGCGGAGGTGCGCGACTCGGTCATGCTGCTGGTGCGTGGAATGCGTTCTGCTCGTTGAGGGCGTGCTGAACCTCGCTCAGCTGCCGGATCACCCGCGCGATGAGCACCGCCGCCGCGATACTGGCCGCCGCGGAGATCGTCGACCACACGACGACGTCCTGCGGCATCCTCGCGGACAGCACGCCGGTCGCCCAGGAGACGATCCAGCAGGCCCACCACGCCTTGATCAGGTTGCTCATCGGCCGGTTCGACAGCCTGACGAGCTGCTGCGAGCGGTCCGAACCGCGCCAGATGTCCTGCATCACCGAGTGCGGGACCACCAGGTTCACGAACGGGATGAACCACGCGACGATCGCCCACACCGGCTTCCACCGGTGCTGGTGCGTGCCCGTGACGGCGTGGGAGTTGAGCCGCGCCCAGTACATCCAGATCATGAACACGATGCCGGCCACCACGTACGCGACCAGCGAGACCCACGTGACCGCCAGCGCCGACGCGGAGGCGGCGAACGCCTCCTCCGCGGTCGTGTCACCCCCGGCGAGGTAGTCCTCGATCACCGGCGCGGTGACCCAGTCCATGACCGTGGACACCACGCTGCCCACCGCCGTGAGTCCGATCAGGATGGTCGCGGCCGTGCCGATTCCGCGCACGGGTCTAAAACTTTGATCACTCACAATTTCCCCCAGAAAAGCCCACGTCCCCCGACGTCGGCGCGGAGCGTACATCCTCAACGCCCGATCGAGCGACACCTTTGGTCGTGCGGGGCAAAATGACTGCGGGTACCAACGAAGACATGCGAAAACTGCTGAGTCTCGCCGCCGCTCTCCTCGCCTGCGCCGCCGTCACGACGTCCCCGGCACTCGCCGCCGAACCCGTCACGGCCACCGCCGACTTCCAGGAGGCGCTGTTCGCCCCGGTCGAAGGAGTCCTCGACTTCGAGGAGACCGCCGACGGCATCAAGGTCACCGGCAAGTTCCGGAAGGGCTTCTCCTCCGCCAAGCCCGCCGACTACCAGCTGCAGGTGATCGACGACGCGAAGGTGATCCTGGACTTCAGCAAGGACTTCCAGGAGGTCGTCGAGATCGAGCCGCCGGAGGTCGCGGAGTTCGTGTTCACCACGAAGACCAAGCAGAAGATCGCCGACATCCGCAACGAGGACGTGACGTTCCGCCAGCTCGTGGACGTGGCGGCGGGCATCAAGGTCCAGGCGGAGATCGGCCGGGCGCAGATCGAGAAGGGCTGAGATCCAGCAGAACAGGCGCTCAGCGGGCGTCCTCGTGGTGCAACGAGGGCGCCCGGCCTTCCAACGCCCGTTCCACCGCGTCCAGCACGGCACGGCTCGTACGCTGCGCGGCGTCGTGTGTGAAGTGACCCAGCAACACCTGCTGCGTCGGGTTCGGCAGCACAGGGTCCGGCACCGGCGAGTGCGTGTGCACCTCCACCACCGGCGCTCCCTCTGCCAGTAGGTACTGCACCGCTTTGAGCACACCCTCGCGGTAGCTGTCGTGCACCCACGCGACCAGCAGGTTCACCCGCCGTCCCGCCAGCTCGTCCTCGACCTCCGTCGCGAACTGCGCCGGCTTGGCCCAGTCCGCACGCACCCACGTCGGCCGATGCCCACGCGCGATCGTCGCCCGCGCCGCCCGTCCCGGCGCGCCATCGGCCATCAGCGGCTGCGTCCGAGACGGCAGCACCACCTGCCATCCGCGCGCCACCAGCTGTTGCGCACATCCGGCCAACATCCCGGTCCCGCCGAGCACCAGCGCCGATCTCACCGAGCACGCTCCTCCCCGACCGAGGCCAGCGGCCCGGCCAGCCACCGCTCCACCTGTTCCTGCCCGCGCAACCGCACGACCACCACCTCGTCGACCAGGGCCAGCACCCTGGCACGGTTGCGCCAGTAGCTCTTCCAGCCCCACCGAAGAATGTGCTCGGAGTCCGTGAACACCGACCACAGCGGCGATTCCTCGTTACCGTTCCACAACTTCACCCGTCGTGCGCGCCGTCTGACCGTACGACCAACCAGTCGTCCCATCACCGTCGTGAACGGGTGATCAAGCCACACCACCGTGTCCGCCCGCGCCAGCAACACCGGGCGCACCACCTTGTACTGGTACTCGGTGACCCACCTGTCGTGCTCCGCGAACGCCGCCACCTCGTCGGGGAACTCCGGCCGCGGTGTCCACTGTGGACCCCAGTAGAGGCTGTCCAGCTCGACCCGGCGCAGGTCACGCCGCTGCGCGATGCGCAGGCAGAGCGTGGACTTCCCGGATCCGGCGTTGCCCGCGACGAGAACGCGCCGGGGCACGTGCGGCAGCGGATCGGCTGGTCCGAGCAACGGCATCGGTCCAGGCTAACGAAAACCGAGTGATCACAACACGTTCCGCCGCCCTTCTCAGGTCGGCGGCGCTGCCGGGCCCTAGTGACGCTTGCGCTGCGGCACCGCGAACCGCTGCTGCATCAGCGAAATCCGCAGGATCACGAAACACGCCAGCCCCGCGGCCACCACGGCGCACAACGTGGACAGCGTCGAGAACACCACGTAGACGGGTGTGTCGAGGGTCAGCGACTCGAGGATGTCGCACGCCACCATCGCGAGGAACGTGTACTGCCACGGCCTGATCAACGGGCTGGCCACGCGCTGGTCGAACGGTTTGTCGCGCTGCGCGGGATCGCTCGCCTTCCACACCTGCGACATCATCCGCACGCCGTGCAGCGCGATGGCCTCGGCGTTGTGCGTGGCGCTGCGGTACCACAGGATGAACGCCACGGCCGCGGGGATGACCAGCACGATGGCGAGAAAACTCCAGGAGGTCGACCCGCCCTGCCAGTCGATGATCGTGCCCCAGACGGACGCGACGGCCACGAGCGCGATCAGGCCCTGGCTCACGTAGCCAGTCAGCCGGACGTCCCTCAAGTCGATGTAGGTGTCCACACACAACCCCCGAACACAACGGATCCGGCGGGAGAGTACGGCTTACCTGCCGAAACCGCATCCCAGCTCGGCGAAGGTCGCGATTTTTTCAGCCGCACGGACGACGACCTCGTCGATTCCGTCCAGCACCACGCGGTCGCCGTCGCGGCGTGCGGGCAGCAGCCCGACGTCGGCTTTTCCGCAGGCCTCGACGACCGACGTGAACGCCCGTGCGGCGGCCAGCGGCGACACCAGCGGCTCGCCGGTCTGGCGGTGCTGGATCAGGTTCTCCAGCAGGTCGACCGGCGGGGCGACGACCATCTTGTGGTCGTTGACGGACAAGCTGTCGTCGTCGTACCACCACACGGCCTGACCGAGCGATCCGTGCACCAAGACCACAGGTGGCAACGATGTCGAGACGCAAAGCGACGTGGCGACCACGACCGGAGGGGCACCTTCAGCCGTGACGCGCACACAGGCCGTGTCGTCCGCGGTGATCGATTCCCGGCACCGGAACAGCTCCAGTTCAACGGAGATGTCCGCGCGTTCCTCGACGTCAGCCAGTAGCAGCGCGTTCTGCAAGGCGTGCGCGAACGGGTTCACGAGCGTTCCGTCTTCACCCTGCCGTCCGGCCCACTTGGCGCGCGAGTAGTAGGCGTCCGTGCGCACCCAACGGCCAGCCGCACCGATCCCGGTGATGTTCCCCAGTGCGCCGGACCCGATCAACGAGCAGAGCCGCCGGTACGATCCGGTGCCCTGCGACTGGAACCCGACCTGGCACACCAGCCCGCGTTCGGCCGCGGCGGCGGCGATCTCGTCGAAGTCGGCCACCGTCAGCAGCGCCGGTTTCTCGACCAGCACGTCGCAGCCCAGCGCGAACGCGCTCAGGATCAGGTCGCGATGGGTCGACGGCGGCGAGGAGATCACCACGACCTCCGGGTGCAGTTCGGCGGCCAGCGACGGCAGGTCGGGGTACGACGGGACCGGCACGTCGACGTCGGCCACGTCGCAGACCCCGACGAACGTCGCGAGCCCGTCGTGGCCGAGCCGGAGCAGGTTCTCCACGTGCCGCGCTCCATGCCCACGAGCGCCAACCAGCGCAACACGCATCGTTCTCACCCTTCTCGGGTGGACTCCGCAGCCAGCGCCAAGGGTCCAGCGATCACCAGCGCCAGCGGAGGCAGGGCCCACACCAGCACAGCGGCAACCACCAACGCGGTCATCAGCATCGGCCGAGGTGCCGTGAATTTCAATCCGCCGCGCCAACCGAGACGCGCTTGATCAAGAAGAAGCGTCCCCAATGCGGCCGAAGCGCCCAGAACCGCGCACCGAACGGGCCACGGCGCCGGCAGCACCGTGACCACGACGACCACGTCCACCACCAGCACCGCCCACAGCGTCGCGAACGCCAGCCCGGGGATCCACGAGAACCTCAGCAGCCTCCAGAACCGCCCGACCGCAAGACCGTCCCGAAGGACGGCGCATCCCGCCCCGAAGGCCGCGAACGCGGTCACCAGCGGCAGCGAGGCGACGAACACGAACAACCCCACCAGCAGGGTGTCCGCGAGGACCTCGAACCGTTCGCGCGTCATCCCTTGAGCCCCGTCGTGGCCACCCCGGCCACCAGGAACCGCTGGAACGCCAGGAAGAACAGCCCGATCGGCACCAGCGACAGCACCGACATCGCGAACATCGGCCCGTACGAGGACGACGACGTCTGGTCGATGAACAGCCGCAGCCCCATCGGGATCGTGTAGTTCCCGGTCGACGACAGGTAGATCAGCTGCGAGAAGAAGTCGTTCCAGGTCCAGATGAACGTGAAGATCGCCGTCGTCACCATCGCCGGCCGCGACAACGGCAGCACCACGTAGCGGTAGTTGCGGACCGGTCCGCAGCCGTCGATCTTCGCGGCCTCGTCCAGCTCGCGCGGAATGCCGCGCATGAACTGCACCATCAGGAACACGAAGAACGCGTCGGTGGCCAGCAGTTTCGGCAGGATCAGGGGCACGAACGTGTCGATCATGTCCAGCCGCTGGAACACCACGTACTGCGGGATCAGCGTGACGTGGGCCGGCAGCATGATCGTGACCAGCGCGAACGCGAACAGCGGCCCGGACAGCCGGAACCGCAGCCGGGCGAACGCGTAGGCGGCCAGCGAGCAGGACACGACGTTGCCGATCACCGCGCCCGACGCGACGATCGTGGAGTTGCCGAGGAACGTCCAGAACGACTCGCCGCCCGCGCCTTCCAGTGCGCCCGCGTACCCGTCGGTGGTCACGCGCCCCGGAAACAGCGTGCGCAGGTTCGAGACCAGGTCCTCGACCGGAGTCAGCGACGCCGAGACCAACCACACGATCGGGTACAGCACCAGCCCCAGCCCGGCGAGGCAGAGCACGAACACCGCGGCCCGTTTCATCGCTCATCTCCGTAGAACACCCAGTGCCGAGACGTCCGGAAGAGCACCGCCGTGATCAACGCGACCGCCACCAGCAGCACCCACGCCATGGCCGACGCGTAGCCCATCCGGAACTCGGTGAAGCCGCGCTCGTACAGGTAGAGCGTGTAGAACAACGTCGAGTCGGCGGGTCCGCCGCGGCCGCCGCTGACCACGAACGCCTGCGTGAACGCCTGGAACGCGTGGATCGTCTCCAGCACCAGGTTGAAGAACAGCACCGGCGACAGCATCGGCAGCGTGATCGACCACAGCCGCCGCCACCAGCCCGCGCCGTCCACCGCCGCCGCGTCGAACAGGTCGCGCGGGATCTGCTGCAGCCCGGCCAGGAAGATCACCATCGGGGCGCCGAACTGCCACGCGGACAACAGCACGATGGTGAGCAGCGCGGTGTCCGGGGTGTCGACCCAGGTGTCGAAGATCGCGCGCCACGCCAGCGCCAGGCCGACCGAGGCGCCCAGCAGCGACGGCGCGTAGAAGGCCGAGCGGAAGAACGCCTGTCCCTTGCCACGCAACGCGTTCAGCAGCAACGCGACGGCCAGCGCGAGCACCAGCTTCAACGGCACCGACCACGCGACGTACCTGAGCGTCACCCCGACCGAGTGCAGGTAGCGCGGATCGTCGCCGAAGAGCTTGGCGTAGTTGCCGAAACCGACCCACTGCGGCTCGTTGAACAGGTCGTAGTCGGTGAACGACAGGTACAGCGAGACGACCATCGGCGCGACGGTGAGACCGATCGCGCCGAGCAGCCACGGGCCGAGGAACAGGTACGCGACACCTTGCGAGCTATTCCGCACTACTTCAACGCTTCTTCGGCATCACGCCAGAACTCCTCCAGGGCCTGGTCGATGCTCTTCTTGCCGAACACCACTTCCTCGTGCTTGCGCTGCATCAGCTTGTAGATCGTGCCGTCGCCCTTCGGCGGGGCGGGCGGGGCGTCGCCGAGCCTGGCGTCCACCGCCTGCTGGTACTCGAAGATCACCTTGTTGGCACCGCTGAGGTTCTGCGCCACGGCCGCGCGGATCTTCAGGTTCGCCGGCAGGCCGCGGTTCGCGCCGAGGATCTTGCCCGCGTCCGGGTCGTTGAGCAGGAAGTCGATCAGCTTGACGGCCGCGTCCTTGTTCTTGGTGCGGGCGGACGCGCTGATCAGCTGCGACGGTTTGCGGTAGGAGCCGAGGACTTCCTTGCTGTCACTGGGATACGGGCCGAGTTTCAGCTCGTTCGGCCGCACCGTGTTGTATCCGCCGTAGAGGCTGTCGTAGCTGTGCTCGGACGCCGAGAGCTTCTTGCCCATCGGGGTCTGCTCGGCGCCGGCGTTCAGCGTGGTCACCAGTTCGGCCGGCGTGGTCGCGTTGCCGTCGCGGAAGTCCTTGGAGAGCTGCCAGAACGCCTTCAGGTCGTCCTTGGCGTAACCGAGCCTGCCGTCCTGGGCGTAGAGGGCCTTGCCGCGCTGCCGCAGCCAGGTCTCGAAGACGTCCTCGGTGCCGCCGAAGTCCGTGGCGCCCGCGATCTTGCCGCCGGTGCTCGCCTGGATCCTCGCCGCACTTTGCCGGTAGTCGGCCCAGGTCCAGCCGATCTCCGGCGGCCGCACCCCGGCGGCTTCGAACTGCTTCGGGTCGTAGACGATCGTGGTGGCGTTCTGCGCCAACGGCATCGCGACCTGCTTGCCGTTCAGCCTGCCGCTGCCGACGAAGCCCTGGTCCCAGTCCGCGGTGCGGATCTCCTTGCCCACGTGCGGCGAGAGGTCGAGCAGCACGTTGCGGCCCGCGTACTCGTTGAGGTAGCGGTAGTCCATCTGGATCACGTCCGGCGCGTTGCCGCCGGCGATCTCGGTGGAGAGCTTCTCGAAGTAGTTCTGGAAGTTCTGGAAGGACGTCGAGACCTTGATGTTCGTGTTGCGGCTCTCGAAGAGTCGCACCGCCTCGTTGGTCACCTTGGCGCGGTCGTCGTTGCCCCACCAGATGAACCGGATCTCGGTCTGACCACTGCTCGCCGAACCACCACAACCGGATGCCGCCAGCGCTGTGCAGAGCAACAAGCCCACAAACGCTTTCACTGGTCTCCTCTCAGCGAAGATCGATGACGTCGACGACGTGAACCGCTTCCCCGGTCTCGAAGCTGCGGTTGGCGGCGAAACCAGTCAGCAGCGAGAGGGTGCCGTCGTAGTGCGTTGCCTTGCGTCCCAACGGGTCTTCCTGCCCGGCCGGCCCGTACAGCGCGTCGACCATGCGCTGGTCGGCGCCGCCGTGACCGTCCCGGTCGTATTCCAGCGGAATCTCTTCCCGTTCCTCGAACAGCCGTTGCACGGAGAGCTTCGCCCACCCCTGCTCCGGGTTGGCGTTGACGCCGTGCACGGCCGGGTGCTGGCTCGACACCCAGGAGTTCTCGACGACTTCGAGTTCGAGCCGCCCTTTGCTGCCGTTGACCATCAGCCGGTAGCCCTCCCACGGCGAATAGGCCGTGAGGTGGTAGGTCAGGTTCGCGCCGCCGGCGTAGCGGACGAGCACCGACATGTCGTCCTCAATGGACACACCGGGCGCGAACGGGTCCTGGTCGCGGCGGTAGCCGTCCTCGTGTCGCGCGTCGAGGTAGAGCTTCTTGAGCCAGTCGTTCTGCTCCAGCTTGATCGCGAACCGGTCGTCGCCGGAGTAGCCGTGGCGCTTGCCGTTTTCCTCGCCGTAGAAGAACAAACGGCCGTGCGCGTAGACGGTCTCCGGCACCGAGCCGACCCACCAGTTGAGCAGGTCGAAGTGATGCGTCGCCTTGTGCACCATGAGGCCGCCCGAGTTGGCCTTGTCGCGGTGCCAGCGGCGGAAGTAGTCGGCGCCGTGCCGGGTGTCGAGCAGCCACTCGAAGTGCACGGACCCGATCTCGCCGACAGCGCCGTCCGCCAGCAGCGCGCGGACCTTCTCGTGGATCGGGTTGTAGCGGTAGTTGAACGTGACGGTCACGTTGCCGTCGTTGCGGTGCACCGCGTCGAGGATCTTGCGCGCCGACGGCACGTCCGTCGTCATCGGCTTCTCCGTCACGACGTCGCGGCCGGCGTCCAGCGCCTCGACGATGTACGTGACGTGGTGCCGGTCGACGGTCGTCACCACGACCACGTCGACCCGCTGCTCGTCGAGCATCTTCAGGAAGTCGCCCGGCTCGTACGTCGGGACCGGCTCGACCCCCAGTTGCGCGAGCCGGTCGTTGTGGACCGCCATCCGGGTGCGGTTCACGTCGGCGAACGCGACGAGCTCGCACGTGTCCGCGTGCTCGACCGCGATGGCCTGGACGTGCCGCTCGGCCCGCGCTCCGGTACCGACCACGGCGTAGCGCCTGCGAGCCATCACGACCTCCCCGGTAAACGGTTTCCCCACGCTAGCCGCACCGGCCCTGACCTCGTCAAGAGTTCCGCGAAAACGTTTTCGGCTGTTTCATGGACGTGAACGGGAGGATGGCCTCATGCCCATCCCCGTAGTGCTCGACTGCGACCCCGGCCACGACGACGCGATCGCGATCCTGCTCGCGGCCGGCTCGCCTGCGATCGACCTGCGCGCGATCACGACCGTCGCCGCGAACCAGACCCTCGACAAGGTCACCCTGAACGCCCAGCGGATCTGTTCGGCGGCCGGAATCTCGGTGCCGATCGCACGGGGCTGCGCGCGGCCGTTGGTGCGGCCGCTGTACGTGGCGGACGACATCCACGGTGAGTCCGGGATGGATGGTCCGGCGTTCGGCGCGCTTTCGGTTGGCGTGGTTGATGATCACGCGATCGACGTGATGCACGCGCACATGCCGGCGACGCTCGTCGCGACCGGGACGTTGACGAACGTGGCCGCCTATCTGACTCGTTACGGGACTTCCGGTGTGCGCGAGATCGTGTTGATGGGCGGGTCGACCGAGCGCGGCAACACCACGCCGTACGCGGAGTTCAACTTCTACGTCGATCCGGAGGCCGCTGCCGTTGTCTTCGCGAGCGGGGTGCCGGTCACGATGATCGGGTTGAACGTGACGCACCAG
The DNA here is from genome assembly GCA_963771775.1 of uncultured Actinomycetota bacterium. Taxonomy (GTDB): domain Bacteria; phylum Actinomycetota; class Actinomycetes; order Mycobacteriales; family Pseudonocardiaceae; genus Lentzea. Next base: position 1,152,019 of record CAVYUS010000007.1, on the reverse strand, counting down.
GCGTTGGTGACTCCTGAAATTGTGGCGCGGTTCGAGGCGCTGGGGCCGCTCGGGCGGATGTGCGGGGAGCTGATGACGTTCTTCGCGGCCACCTATCGCGACGTGTTCGGGTTCGAGGCGCCACCGTTGCACGACCCGGTGGCGGTGGCACGGGTGATCGATCCGACGCTGGTGACGTGCGTCGAGGCGTTCGTGGGCATCGAGACGACGGGAACGTTCACGCGCGGTGCGTCCGTTGTGGACCTGCACGAGCGACTGGGGTTCGCGCCGAACGCTCGCGTGGCGGTGGGCCTCGACGTGGAGGGGTTCTTCGACCTGGTCATCGACGCAGTGGCGCGGCTCACGTAACGGCGTTGACCAGGAGACGATGATAGCCACGAGAGCAGTAATCACCCTGGGGGAAGAACCATGACCGACCCTGTTCAGACTCAGCCTGCCCAGATGCAGCCCGAGTTCGAGGTCCACCCGCCTGAGTTCGCACCGCAGCCCGAGGCTGCCGTCGTCCCGGCTCCCGTGCAGCCGAAGCCGAAGAAGACCGGGCTCGTGGTGCTGGCGGTGCTCGTCGTGCTGGCGCTCGGTGCGGCCGGCACGTTCGGCTCGCTCTACGTCTCGGAGAAGAACCGCGCCGCCGACCTGTCCAAGCAGGTCGAGGAGAAGCAGAAGTCGCTGACGGCGCAAACCATCCTGGCGCAGTCGAACCTCGAAGAGACGCAAAAGGCACAGGAGTCGGCGAAGAAGGCACGGGACGACGCGTCGGCTGCGGCGGCCTGCCGCGAGGTCGCACGCGAGGTGACCGCGGCCGCCCTCGCCCAGGACGAGCAGAAGATCACGTCCGCGCTCGTCAACATGATGTCCAAATGCTGATGTGACGCACCGATCAAGGCCGCGGCTCAGCAGAGTCGCGGCCTTTCGCGTTCAAGCGGTAACGGCTTTGACTGCGCGGCGATGATGAGCGCAGGGGCGACTTTCTTGGGGGGAACCATGACCAACCCTGTTTTCGATCCACAGCAGCCCACTGAGAACCCGGCTCAGCCGCAGTTCGAGGTGCACACGCCGGAGTTCGTGCTGCCCGTTCAGCCGGAGATGGCGGTTCCGCCGCCGCCGGCCCCGAAGCCGAAGAGGACCGGCGTGGTGGTCGTGGCGGTGTTCACCGTGCTGCTGTTCGGCGCGGCGGGTGCGTTCGGCGCGCTCTTCTTCGTGGAGAAGAAGCACTCCGCCGACCTGTCCACGCAGATCGAGGGCAAAGACCGGGAGATCACCGATCTCACCAAGAAGGCCAAGGACAGCAAGGACGACGCCACCAAGGCCGTGGACGCGCAGAAGACCGCCGAAGCCGCGCAGAAGCGGGCCGAGGCGGAGGCGGCGAGGTCGCAGAAGTGCCATGACGCGGCACGTGCGCTGAGAGCGGCGGCCGTCGCCAACGACGAGGCCAAGGGCGAAGCGGCGGGGCTGGAAATCTTCACGCACTGCTGACGCTCGAAAAAGGCCGCGGCTCACAGAGGTGAGCCGCGGCCTTTCGCGTTGTCAGATCAGCTGATCGCGCGGTCGCTGAGCAGCGCCCACTGGCTCCAGCCCGCCTTCTCCTTGTAGAAGCGGCGGAGCAGCTTGCCGTCGTCCGTGCGGGCGAAGACCTCGATCGTCTTGGTCTGCGCGTGGTACATCGCGGTCGGCGCCTCGGCGACCTTCGTGGTGCCGAGCTTGGCCCACGTCGTGAAGCCGTTGGCGGTGGCGCGGGAGTGCTCGACGATGCCACCCTCGCCGAGCTGCACCACGTCGATGGAGCCGGTCGTCGTGTTGAACACCGCCGACGGCGCGCCGGTGCCCTTGCCGCCCAGCGACTTCCAGACACCCGCCGCGTACTGCTCGACGCTGCCGGACGCGGTGCGCACGAAGACCTGGTCGACGGCCACGCTCGGGTCGCTGACGATCTTCGTCTCGCCCTGGTCCTGCCAGGCGGTGCCGTCCCACTTGACGAGCTTGTCGTCGGCGCTGCGGGCGTAGACGTCCTTGTCGGCGACGACCGGGTCACCCTGGAGCTTGCGGTCGCCGACCGGCGCCCACTTGTCCGTGAAGCGCTGCAGAACGCCGTCCACGCCGCGGGCGAGCACCTCGACGGCCTTGCTCTTGTCGTTCCACACCAGCGTCGGCTGACCGGCGACGGGCGTGTCGCCGAGCGCGATCCACTTGCCGTCGGCGCGGCGGTAGACCTTGTCGTCGCTGCCGCGCGCGAACACCTCGACGATCTTCGTCTCGGGGTTCATCAACGCGACCGGGTCGCCGGCGAAGAGCTCGGGCCCGAGCTGCTGCCAGCCGTTCCAGCGGCTCGTCTTGTGGAAGTTCGTGATGATCGTGCCGTCCGCGGCGCGCGCGAAGACCTCGAGCTGCTGCTGACCGGTGTTCGAGATCTGCGGGCCGGCGGTGATGACCGGCTTGTCCGTGACCGGGGTGTCGCTGCCGGCGCTGCTGCCACCGGGCTCGACGAGGTTGTTGTAGCGCAGCGGCACGTACCTCTTGGCCGTGCCGGCGCTCCAGACCCGCTGCACGGGCCGGCTGCCGTCCGGACCGGCCTGCTCGCGCACGATCGGCCGCGTCTTGGCCGCGTCCGCCCAGCCGATGAACAGCGCGACGTGGTTCTCGCGGTCGTTGAGCGCGTCGCCGGGGCGGAGGTCCTCCCAGTCGATGCGGTGCGCGATCTGCTCGAGGATGTGCGTGGTGTAGGAGATGCGCAGGCCCCAGGCCATCGACACGAAGCCGGAGCAGTCCGTCCGGTACGCGCCGTACTTGTTGCCGAAGCAGTCCGCCTGGCTGTACGGCACGCGGGCGCTGATCCACGTGCGCGAACGCGCCAGGATCTCACTGCGAGTGATCTTGGAGTTGGCCTCGTACGTACCGCAGGCCACCCCGCCCTCGGCAGCCGCGACCGCGACGTCTGGCATGGCCAGCGTCGAGCCGAACGTGATGGCCGCCGCGGCGACCGCCAACATCCCCCACGATCTCATGCCGGTCACCGTAGCAAGGCGATGTGAAGTTTTGGTCCAGTCGAACGTCCTGAGTTCCAGCTCTCCGCCTGGTCGGGTGACGATCTTGAACTCTGGGTGCCGGGCGGCTCACCTGCTGTGTCACCCGGACGGTTGCGCGCCGAGGGCGTCCAGGCGGTCAACCGTGAAGGGCCGGCCGAACCCGCGGGCAGCGAACTCCGCCCGTGCGGACGCCGCGATCTCGCCCGTGCGGACGCTGACCGGGCCGGTCAGGCCGTCTGGTCGAGCACGCTGTCGTACCGGCGCGGCACGTAAAGCTCAGCCTCGGTGTCGTACGGGTAAGCGATGACGCGAAGGCGGGTACGGTGACCACCCGCCTGTTCGTACGCCCAGTACTGACCGGTCTCCTCCGCCCACGCCGCGAAGATCACGACGTGCCGGGTCTGGTTCGTGCCGGCCGGCCGGACGATCACGTCACCGGCGCGCAGTTCGGCAGGCGTGATCAGCGAGCTCACGACGGCCAGGCCCGAGGTGTCGAGGCCGCCGTGGCGGTCCTCCGGCTTGCCCGGCAGCCCCCACGCCATCGAGACGAAGCCCGAGCAGTCGGCGCGGTAGATGCCGTGCTCGTTCTGGTGGAACCTGGTCTGGCTGTACGGAACCGAGTCGCGCAGCCAGGAACAGGCGCGCTCCACTACCTCGGAGCGGCTGATGAGACGGCCGGCGGCACGTGCGGTGGTCACGCCGCCATGATCGGAGCACGACCTCTAAATCCCCTGCAAGCTGTCTATAAGATCAGCATCGGTGATCTCGGCGATCACCCACGCGAGCGGGTAGCTCAGCTCGATCGTGTCGATCTCCCTGGTCAGGCGCACTCCTGGCAGAACCTTCCTGACCAGCGCGAGCATGCCCTCGTTCTCCGGCAGCACGTCGCCGTGGAGTTGCGCGACGCCCATCCTGGCCGCCACCGAGGTCAGCTCCTCCAGCAGCCGGCGCCCGACGCCGCGGCGTTGCCAGAGGTCGACCACCGCCACCGCGATCTCCGCACCGCACTCGCCCGTTTTGATCAACCGGGCGATGCCGATCGGTGCGTCGCCGATCCGGGCGCACACCGCCGCGTGCCGCTCACCGTCCACGTCGACCAGCACCCGGCGCGCGGACGCGGTCAGGCGTGGCGTTGGGGAGTGAAACCGCAGGTAGCGGCTTCGCGCGGACAGTCCTTCGAACACCGCGTCGACGGCTTCGGGCGCGGTGTCTCGGTTGAGCTCGGTGACGCGCATGAGGATCGACTCCCTGAGTTCGGAATCCGAACTGTAGCTGGGTTCGAAAACCGAACGCAAGGGATATCCTGGGTTCATGTCGCACGCGAGTTTCGCCAGCATGCCCTGCACGCTGAGCCGCCCGGCCGCGCTGCTGGGCGAGCGCTGGACGCTGTTGCTGCTTCGGCAGATCTTCCTGGGGACCCGCCGGTTCGAGGACTTCCAGGCCAAGATGGAGATCTCGCGCAGCGTGCTGACCGACCGGCTCAACGTGCTGCTGCAGGAGGGCGTGCTCAAGCGCGTGCCTTATCACGAGGATGGGCGCACACGGCACGAATACCGCCTCACCGAGAAGGGCAGGGAGCTCTACCCGGTGATGATGGCGCTGCGCACGTGGGGCGAGCGGTGGATGGCTCCCGAAGAAGAAGAGGAGTCGTTCCACCTGCACCACCGCGACTGCGGCGGCGGCGTGCGGGCGAAGGTCGAGTGCACGGACTGCGGCGCCGAACTGACCGCGCGGGACGTGCAGGTGACGGCTCGGCAGTGAAGCCGACTGCCGTCAGAGGGTCGACCGCCAGTCGCCGATGCTCAACCCGGCCAGCTCGCCGGCCTCCCGTGCACCCAGCGACGCGAACAACTCCTTGGCCCGCGACCACGTCTCCTCGTCGCCGGTCGCGGCAGCGAGGTCGCGCATCGTGCGGGCCCGCCAGATCGGCAGCCCCAGCGCGACCCACTGGGCCAGCGCGTCCTCGAGCAGGCCCGCGGCCTCCTCGGCACGGCCCTGGGCCAGCGCGACCTCGCCGAGCGTCCGGGTCATGAGCGCGACGCCGAACCGGTCGTGCTGGCGCGTGCAGACCTCCAGGCACTCGGCCAGCAGCTCGTCCACGCCGTCGAACTCGCCCGCCCGCAGCATCGACTTCGCCAGCGACTGGGCCGCATAGGTGGCGCCGAGCTCGTCACCGGCGTCGCGCAGGATCTGCTCGGCGTCCCGGCTCAGCGCCACGGCCTCCGCGAACGCTCCCGCCGCCCGGTGACACAGGCTGAGTCCGCGCATCGCCAGCGCCTCACCGCGTTTGTCCTCTTGAGACCGATAGAGCTCCACGCAGCGTTCGAACGCCCGGATGGCCTCGTCCAGATCGCCGTGGTCGCGGTGGATCGCGCCGACGCCGTAGCTGGCCGCCGCGACGACCCCGTTGTCCCCCAGCGCGATCGCCTTCTCGAGCAGCTCACGGGCCGCCTCGAACTCGGCCAGGTCGCGGCGCACCGTGCCCATCCCGACGTACGCGACGGCGAGCGTCTCGGGTTCGTCGATCTCCGCCGCGATGTCCGCCGCCTGCTGGAAGTTCGCGAGCGCCGCCGCGAAGTCGTCCTGCTCGTAGCGCAGCTGCCCGAGCCCGGCCAGCAGCACGGCCTCGGCCCGCCGGTTGCCGCGTTCGCGCGCCGACCGCAGCGCGACCTCGTGGGTGCGCTGCCAGTTGCCGAACTCGTTGCGGGCCGCGAAGGGCGACGACAGCAGCGACGTGATCACGGTCGTGGTCAGCTCGTCGACGCCGAGGTCGTGCGCCCGTTCGACGGCGCGCACCACCGCGCCCGTCTCGGAGTGCAGCCAGCCGGTCGGGTCCTCCTCGACGTCCTCGGCGAGCCGCTCGTCCAGCTCCACCTCGGTGAGCAACCGCGGCCGCAGTCCCAGCGTCACGCGCGGCAGCTTCTTCACGCCGGCTTCCACGAGCGCGAGCCACGTCGCGAGCGCGCGGGTGACCGCCTCGGTGACTTCCTCGGACGGTTCTCCGGCGGCCTGCTCGGCGCCGAAGAGCTGCACCAGGTCGTGGAACCGGTAGCGCACCCGGCCGATCTGGTCGACGCCGGCGACGTCCACCAGCCGCAGATCGACGAGGTGCTCGACGACGTCTTCCGCGTCATACGGCGAGATGTCCAGCAACGGCGCCGCGATCCACGCACCGAAGTCCGGCAGGTCGAGCAGCGACAGCAGGTGGAAAGCCTTGCGGTGCACCGCGTCCAGCTCGGCGTAGTTCAGCTTCAGCGACGACCGGATGGCGAGGTCGCCCATCTCCAGCTCGTCCAGCCTGCGCCGTTCGTCGGACAGTCGCTTGGCCAGCGTCTTCAACGGCCAGTGCGGTCGCGCCAGCAGCTTCGCACCCGCCGCCCGCAACGCGAGGGGCACGCCGCCGCACAGCTCCGCGATCCGTTGCGCCGCTTCGGGTTCCGCGTTGACCCGCTGGAGGCCGACGACTCGGCTGAGCATCTCCTCGCTGACCTCGGCGTTGAAGAACCCCAGCTCGATCGGCTCGGCGCCCTCCAGCCCGGTGAGCCGGCTGCGGCTGGTGATGATCACGAAGCAGTTCGCGTTGCCCGGCAGGAGCGGCCGGACCTGGGCCTCGCTGCGGGCGTTGTCGAGCACGATCACCAGCCGGCGATCGGAGACGGTGCGCCGGTACAGCTCGACGCGCTCGTCCGGTGCGGCGGGCTGGTCGTGGCCGGGAATGCCGAGCAGCCCGAGGAACCGCCCGATCACTTCCTGCGGCTCGAGGTCCCGGCCCGCGCCGCGCAGGTCCGCGAACAGCTGACCGTCGGGGTACGACTTCCGCAGCAGGTGCGCGGCGTGCACGGCCAGCGCCGACTTGCCCGCACCGCCGAACCCGGACACCACCACGGTCGGCGTCGCGGTGCGGTCCTCTCCGTTCTCGGTGAGGCTCAGCACCTGCTTCAACGCGTCCTGGCGGCCGGTGAAGTCGCTGATGTCCGGCGGCAGGTGGTGCGGGACGACCTGCTGCGTGGGCATGACCGCCGGTGCCGGCGCGGTCGTCGTCGGCGTGGTGACTTCGAGAGTGCCGCTGAGAATCGCCGTCTGCAGGTCGCGCAGCTTCTCGCCCGGTTCGATGCCGAGCTCGTCGAGCAGGTACCCGCGCGCGTCCCGGTACACGTTCAGCGCGTCGGCCTGCCGTCCAGCGCGGTGGAACGCTCTCATGAGCAGCTCACGCGTGTCCTCGCGCGCCGGGTGGGCGTTCGCCAGCGCGGACAGCCGGGCGATCGCGTCCTCGACCCGGTTCTGCGCCAGCTCACACCGGCCGAGGCCCTCCTCCGCACTCAGCCGCGACTCTTCGAGCGTCATCGCGTGCCCGCGGGCGAACTGCGCGTCGACGCCGTGCAGCGCCGGTCCGCGGAAGAGCGAGAGCCCGTGCTGGTAGTGCGTGATCGCCGTGGCCGGGTCGTCGGCCCGCTCCGCCTGCCGCGCCGTCGTGAGGTGCTTGTTGAACTGCTCGATGTCGCTGTCCAGGTCGAGCAGATACCCCGGTGCCCTGGTGACCAGCGCCTTGCCGACGGCCCGCCGTAGCGACGAGACGTAGGTGTGGACCAGCGCGCCCGCCGTCTGCGGCGGTGACTCGTCCCAGATCAGGTCGATCAGCCGCTCGACCGGCACCACCTGACGCGGCTGCAGCAACAGGGCGGCGAGCAACGTCCTCGGCTTCGGCCCCCCGAGACTCACCTGTCTGTCGCCGACCCAAACCTCGATCGGCCCAAGCACGAGCGCTCGCACGCACACCCCCAAATGACCTTCCTGCGCGCTAAGAGAATGCCTCATCCGCGCTGATTGCGACACGCTTTAGCGTGTGAGGATCGCGGCAGCTACCGCAACGAGTCGAGGTGCCTGCGCAGCAACGACACCGCGAGTTCCGGGGTCATCCGGTCCGGGTGCAGCACACCGTCGACGGTGACGCCGTCCAGCAGCGACGCGAGCCGTTCGGTCTCCAGCGCGATGTCCAGACCGGCCGCCACGGTGCCGGACTCGGACATCACGGTCAGCGCCCGGCGGCACAGCGCGCGCAGACCGTCGTAGAGCCGTTCGGCGTGCGGCAGCAACGAAGGACGCGTGCGGGCGGCGGTCGCGAAGGCCAGCCACAGCACGGCTTCGTCACGGCGGCGGTCGTCGAGCGGGAGGACCTCGGAGAGCACGCGTTCGGCGGGGCGGCGGAGGTCGGCGGGGTCGTCGAGGGACTGCACGTGGCGGTACACGCGCTGTTCTATCGAGTGAATCAGGGCCTCGACCGCAAAAATGATCACGTCGTCGTGGCTGTCGAAGTAGTGCCGGATCGAGCCGATCGCGAGGCCCGCCTCCGCGGCCACGTTGCGCAGGGAGGCCTGTTCGACGCCGTCCCGCACGACCACGCGGAAGACCGCCTCGGCGACGGACTGGCGGCGGGCTACCGGATCAACGACTCGGGGTGACACTCGCCTTTTCTAGCATGACCCTGCTAGTTTAAGTAGCAGGGTCATGCTACTTAGGGGGTCGCGATGACATATGCGCTGGTAGCGGCAGCCGTGTTGTACGTGCTGGTGCGCAGGTTCATGGGGGAGCCGCTCAACGCGAGGGACCTGCTGGCGCCGCCGGCGTTCCTGCTGTTCTTCGGCATCCGCGCCATCGACGAGTTCCACCTCGTCTACCTCGTCCCGCTCGCGGCAGGTTTCGCGTTCGGAGCGCTGCGCGGCATGACGATCCGGTTGTTCGAGCGGGACGGCCACCTGTGGCAGCGGTACACGCCGTGGACCTTGCTCGTGTGGGTGACGTCGATCGGCGTGAGCTTCGGCCTGGCACTGCTGCTCGACCACCACGCGCCGACGCAGCTCTCCATCGCCGTGAGCCTGCTCGGCGAGCTGTGCACCATCGGCGCCAAGGCCCTGAACACCGGAATTCCGTTCGCGCCCCAGAAACCGCCCCAAAAATCGCCTCTGTCCAACGACGTCCGCGAGCGGTTCCATGGGAGGCATGGATCGTCGTGACTTCCTCGTGGGAACCGGACTGCTCGCCGTCACGCCGACCGCCGCGTCGGCCGCGCAGGGACTGGACTGGGACGCCGTCCGCCGCGAGTTCCGGCTCGACCCGGAGCTGATCAACCTGGGGCTGTTCTACCTGGCGTCGAATCCGCGCGAGGTGCGGGCCGCTGTCGACGACTTCAAGCGCAGGCTCGACGCGAACTCGCACGACCTCCTCCTCGATCAGGCACAGGAGGTCGCCACCGCGCTCGGCGAGTACGTCGGCGGCGCCCCGGACGACATCGCGTTCGTCCCGAACACCACGATCGGCCTCTCGATCGCCTACGGCGGCCTGAAACTGCGTTCCGATCAGGAGCTGCTGCTCAACGACCAGGACCACGCCTGGCACAAGCAGTCCGCGGACCTGGCCGCGCGCCGGGTCGGCGCGAAGGTCCGGATCGGCACGCTCTTCGAGAACTCGGCGAAAGCGACCGAGGACGAGATCGCGACCCGGCTGAGGAACTCGATCACGCCACAAACCCGCGCGGTCGGCGTCACGTGGGTGCAGTCGAGCACCGGCCTGAAGATGCCGGTGCGGACGTGCGCGCAGGTCGTGGCCGAGGCGAACCGCGGCCGCAAACAGGAAGACCGGTGTCTGCTGATCGTCGACGGCGTGCACGGCCTGGCAGCGGTCGACGACGACGCGGCGCGCATGGGTGCGGACGTGTTCGTCTCGGGCACGCACAAGTGGCTCTTCGGGCCGCGTGGCACCGGCATGGTGTGGGTCAGCCCGGAGATCAGCGACCAGATCGTGCCGCTGCTGCCGAGCCTGAGCAATCGCAGCCAGACCGCGTCGCTCGGACCCGGCGGCTTCCACGCGTTCGAGCACTACTACGCCGTCAAAACGGCCGTGCGGTTCCACCAACGGCTCGGCCGCAACCGGGTCGCCGCCCGGATCACCGAGCTGTCGGCCCGGTTCAAGGACGGCCTCGCCGAACTGCCCGGCGCCGTCATCCACACGCCGCGCGACCCTCGGCTGGCCGCGGGCATGGTGTGCTTCGACCTCGCCGGGCAGACCGGTCCGCAGCTGGTGGAACGGTTGGCACAGAAGCGGATCCAGATCACCACCGCGACCTACCGGATCCCGTACGCCCGGATCGGCACGGCGATCGTCAACACACCGCAGGAGATCGACCGCACGCTTCGGGAGATCCGTGCTCTTTGATCACATCCGCGGCAGCCGGGCGACTCCCGGCGGCGCCAGCTCCACGCTGGTGGTCTCCATGACCACCTGCGGCCGGTTCATCGCCTCGTGCGCGGCCCACCCGCCCGTGATGACGAGGGCGAGCAGCCCCGCCGTGACGAACGGTGTCGTCGGAATCCGCCGCTTCGGCTTGGTCTCGTCGCGCGGCGCCGGTATCCACACGGTCGGCTCCTCCGCCGGTTCGGGCTCCAGCTGCTTCGCTTCGAGCAGTGCCCCCATCGCGGTCGCGCCGTCCGGTGCCCGCAGGACCGGGATCCGCAGCCGATCCGAGATCTCCTTGGCCACCAACGGAATCCGCGCCGATCCGCCCACCAGCAGGATGACGTCGGGCAGGCACAGCCCGGCGCTGTCGGCCACGCGTTCGAGCGCGTCCACCGTGAGCGCGATCGACGGCCGGATGATCGCTTCGAACTCGAGCCGGCTGAGCCTGACCTCGCGGATCTCGACGTCGACCACCGGAATCCGGACCTCCGGGTAGCTGCCGAGCAGCTCCTTCGCCTCGGCGCAGCTGGTTCTGAGCTCCGGACTGCTCGTTCCGATCTTCGCCTGCACGTGCTCGGCCACGAGGTCGTCGAGGTCGAACCCGCCGATGTCGACCCGCTCCGGTTGTCCGGCGACGAGGAATACCCCTTGCTTGCGCAGCACCGTGATGTCGCACCCGGTGGCACCGAAGTCGAACACCGCCACCGTGCTGTGCTCAGGCATCTGCGCGTTCGCGTCGAACGCGATGGCGGCGGCATGCGGCGACGGCACGAACAACACGTCCGCGCGCCCCTCGTCGATCAGGTCTGCCCGCAGCTGTTCGAGGTACTCGTGGCCCCAGGTCAGCGGATGCGTCATGGCGACTTTGCTGGGCGGCTCCCCGTGCCGCTGCGCGAGGTCGTCGAGGGCCTTCGCGAGTTCCTTGGCGGGGGCGTGCGGGCGGTGGTTCCTGGCGTGGCTGCTGGTCGTGACACCCCGGTCGGTGGCGACGGTGGTGCCTGCGGATCCGAGATCGAGCCCAACCTGGTACGACATGAGTGGGTCACCCCTTATGCGCGGACACCCATCACACGTCGTCTCAGTTGGCGCGGTTCAATTTCTTCATCGTCCGCTCAACTGCTGTGCGAGCTGCTCGGCCTCGTCCTTGGTGAACTGCCCGGAAATCTCCGTGACGCCACCGAGGATCGGCGACTGGATGCTCGGCGCGCTGAGCACCCGCCCGTTGATCAGGATCGCGACCTGCTGCCCGACGTTGTCCGTCGTGAAGTCGCCCCAGATCTGCTCGCCCTGGACGTCGAACTCGACCGTCACGACGTGCCCGCCGTACGGGCTGGGCGCGGCCGTGGCCTTGGCGATCCGGTCGCCGTCCAGGAACACCGGCGCGAGGTCGTACTTGACGTCGCCGGCGTTGCAGGTGATCAGTGGGCGGGCCGCGTCGTCGTTGCCCACCAACGGATCCGGCGCGCTGCAGTCGAACGCGGCGAGCGCCTGCTCGCGGGTGTTGTCGTCGGTGCTCTGCCGGGTCGCCTGCGCGGTCCTGACCTCGGGGGCGTCGGCCTTGTGCTGCGGCGCCGGGTAGCCGGACGACGGCTTCGACGTCGGCGCCTCGCTCTGCACCTTGCGGAAGGTCAGCTTGCCCGTGAGCCACGCTTCCCTGGCCGGTGTGCCTGCCTCCGTGGCCGTGCAGGCGGAGACGGCGAGCAGCAACGCCACGGCGAGGATCTTCATGCCGATGGCTTACCACGCAGTCCCCGCCCGCATCCGCCGTTTGCGCTGTTACAACGCCATCAGGCGTTGCGCGGCGACCCGCGCTCCGTCGGTGCGGATCTCCACCTTGGCGGCCTGTTCGTCGAGTTCGAGCGCCTCGGCGATGACCTCCGCGGTCAGCGTGGTGGCCGCGCGGCCGATGTTCAGGCGTTCGACCTGACTGCCCCAGTAGTACTGGTCGTACATGTGAGGCAGCACGACCTGAGGCGTGCCCGCCGCCGCCGCCGTCGTGGTGGTACCGGCGCCACCGTGGTGCACGACCGCGGCCACGCGCCGGAACAGCGCCTGCTGGTTCACCTCACCGATCGCGATGCAGTCCGGGGCGTCGTCGGTGAGCTGCAGGTCCGCCCAGCCGCGTTGGAGGACCACGCGTTTGTTGAGCTTGCGCGCGGCTTCGATGGCGTTGCGGGCCACGTCCGGGGCCGCTCGCATGCTGCCCAGACCGACGTAGACAGGTGCCTCTCCGCCGGCCAGGAACTCTTCCAGCTCCGGTGCGAGCGGGCGTTGGTCGTTCGTCAGCCAGGCACCGGTCTGGACGAGCTCACCGGGGCCCGGCCACGGACCGAGCACCGGGTCCGCGGCCAGCCAGGGCACGTCGCCGAAGATGTGGTCGCGGACGTCGTCGATCGGGTCGAGGCCGAGAGTGGTGCGCTCGGCGTTGATGACGTCGTGGGCGAGGGTGAAGTAGTGGCGTTGCTGGTCCCACTGCGCGAGGTTTTCCTCGGGCGTTCCATTCACCGGAACGTTGCCCGACAATGCCGGCGGCGCGTGGCGCGGCGACGGCAACGTGTTCGCGCAGAAGCTCGCGTACACGTAATGCGCGCCGATGCTTTCCGCCACCGAACGCGTGGCGTGCTGCAACGCACCGCCCGCCACCAGGACGTTCGCGTTGCGCGCGGCCTGTCCGACGACCCTGAACTGCTCCTTCACCGACTCCTCGCCCAGCCTGCGCAGGTCGTCGAGCGCGAGTTTGGTGGCGGTGGCGATGCGCAGGTTCGGGCCGACCGGCGTGAAGTCGAGGCCGTTGCTGGTCACGAGATCTTCGAAGTCCGGTGGCGCGACCACTTCTACGTCATTGCCCAGCGCCTTCAGCTGCACGGCCAGTGCGGTGACCGGCTGTGCCTCTCCCCTAGAACCCACCGTGGACACCAGAAATCGCATGGTGTTTCCCCTCAATCCCCTGGTCAGGACACGAATTGTGAGGGCGACCCCGGGTCTTGCGGCAAGTCCCCCGGTCGGTTATGAGTTCCAGTGGGAGGAAGAGCTGTCCCTCTCTGAAATGCAAACAGCCCGCCGCACAGGCGTTGGCCTGGCGACGGGCTGCAGAGCATTCGGCGTTAGTGAGCGGCGTCGTCCCAGGAACGGCCCACGCCCACCGAGACCTCCAGCGGCACCAGCAGCTGGTAGGCGTTGCCCATCTGGTCGCGGACCAGGGCTTCCACGGCCTCGCGCTCGCCGTCGGCCACCTCCAGGACCAGTTCGTCGTGGACCTGCAGGAGCATCCGCGAACGCAGGCCGGAGGACTCCAGAGCCCGGTAGACGCCGAGCATCGCGACCTTGATGATGTCGGCCGCGCTGCCCTGGATGGGGGCGTTGAGGGCCATGCGCTCGGCCATCTCGCGGCGCTGACGGTTGTCCGACGTCAGGTCCGGCAGGTAGCGGCGGCGGCCCAGGACGGTCTCGGTGTAGCCGTCCTTGCCTGCCTTTTTCACGATCTCGTTGAGGTAGTCGCGGACGCCGCCGAAGCGGGAGAAGTAGGCCTCCATCTGCTCGCGGGCCTCTTCGGTCGGGATGCGGAGCTGCTGCGAGAGACCGAAGACGGACAGGCCGTACGCGAGGCCGTAGGACATGGCCTTGATGCGGCGGCGCATCTCGCCGGTCACCTCGGAGGTGGGGATCGAGAACGCCTGCGACGCCACGTAGGTGTGCAGGTCCTCGCCGCTGTTGAACGCCGCGATCAGGCCCTCGTCGCCGGACAGCGTGGCCATGATGCGCATCTCGATCTGGCTGTAGTCCGCGGTCATCAGCTCCGCGTAGCCGTCGCCGACGACGAAGGCCTGGCGGATGCGGCGGCCCTCGTCCGTGCGGATCGGGATGTTCTGCAGGTTCGGGTCCGTCGAGGACAACCGGCCCGTGGCGGCAATGGTCTGGTGGAACGTGGTGTGGATGCGGCCGTCGTCGGCCACGGACTTCAGCAGTCCGTCCACAGTGGACTTCAGGCGGGTGACGTCGCGGTGGGTCAGCAGGTGCTGCAGGAACGGGTGCTCGGTCTGCTCGAAGAGGTTCTGCAGCGCGTCGGCGTCCGTGGTGTAGCCGGTCTTGGTCTTCTTCGTCTTCGGCATGTTCAGCTCGTCGAAGAGGACTGTCTGCAGCTGCTTCGGGCTGCCGAGGTTGATCTCCTTGCCGATGACCGCGTACGCCTCCTGCGCCGCGTCCTTCACGCCGGCCGCGAAGTGCGCCTCCAGCGACGACAGGTGCTCGACGTCGATCGCGATGCCGACGGCCTCGACCTCGTCGAGAACGTTCATCAGCGGCAGCTCGAGGTTCGACAGCAGCTCCGCGCCGCCGATCGTCACCAGCTCCTCGTCCAGCCGGTCGGCCAGCTCGGCCACCGCGCGGGCGCGCAGGATCGTGCTGGTCGCGACCTTCTGCGCTTCCTCGGACTCGTCGGACAGCAGCGACAGCTGACCGTCGCCCGACTCCTCGGCGCGCAGCTCGCGCTTGAGGTAGCGCAGCGCCAGGTCGTCGAGCGCGAACGAGCGCTGGCCGGGACGCACCAGGTACGCGGCGAGCGCGGTGTCCGAGGACAGGCCGCGCAGCTTCCACCCGCGGGCCCGGACGCGGCGCAGCGGCAGCTTCAGGTCGTGGCCCGCCTTGACCACGCTCTCGTCGGCCAGCCAGGCGGCCAGCGCCTGCTCGTCGGCCTCGTTCAGCTCCGAGACGTCGACGTAGCCGCCCTCACCGGAGCTCGTGCACAGCGCGACGCCCTCCAGGTCGTTCGTGATGCGCAGAGCCACACCGACGCGCGCACCACGCGCGTGGCTGTCCAGCCAGTTCGCCAGGGTGCCGGCCGGGATCGCTCCGCCGGAGACCTCGAAGCCCTCCTCGGCCTCGGGCTCCGCGGTCGTCAGCGTCTGGAAGAGCCGGTCGCGCAGGACGCGGAACTCCAGCTCGTCGAACAGCCGGTGCACGGCGTCGCGGTCCCACGCCTTCGCTTCGAGCTCGTCGATCGCGTACGGCAGTTCGACGTCCTTGATCAGCTCGGTGAGCTGGCGGTTCATGATGATGTTCGCCAGGTTGCCGCGCAGCGCCTCGCCGACCTTGCCCGGCACCTCGTCGACCCGGTCGACCAGCTCGTTCAGCCCGCCGAACTGGTTGAGCAGCTTGATGATCGTCTTCGGGCCCACACCCGGCGTGTTCGGCAGGTTGTCCGACGAGTCGCCGCGCACCGCCGCGTAGTCCGCGTACTGCTCGGGCCGCACGCCGTGCTTCTCCTCGACGTACGCGGGCGTGAACCGGCCCATCTCCGAGACGCCCTTGACCGGGTACAACACCGTGACCTGGTCGTTGACCAGCTGGAACGCGTCGCGGTCGCCGGTGACGATCTCCACCTCGACGCCCTGCGCCACGGCCTGCGTGGTCAGCGTCGCGATGATGTCGTCCGCCTCGTAGTTCTCCTTCTCCATCGTGGGGATCTGGAGCGTGGCCAGCACGTCCTTGATCAGGGAGATCTGGCTGCGGAACTCGTCCGGCGTCTTGGAGCGACCGGCCTTGTACTCGGGGTACTGCTCGGAGCGGAAGGTCTTGCGCGACACGTCGAACGCCACCGCGACGTGCGTGGGCTTCTCGTCCCTCAGGATGTTGATCAACATGGACGTGAACCCGTACACGGCGTTCGTGACCTGGCCCGTCTTCGTCACGAAGTTCTCGGCGGGCAGGGCGTAGAACGCTCGGTAGGCCATCGAGTGACCGTCGATGAGCAGGAGCCGCTTCACGTCTGAGGGAGTCACGAGCCCGAGTCTAGGGTGGGGGTCTGACAGTTTCGCTTGAGCCCTCGCCCTGCGTCTAACTCATTTTGGGAGCCCGTGTGATCCCCGACCTGCCCACAGACCACGAAGCCGAGCAACTGGCGTCCCGCATGGGCATCGAGATCACCCAATGGGATGTACAGGAGCTGATCGGCACGATGCCGGTCAAGGGCAACCGCCAGCCGTTCGGCCTGCTGCACGGCGGCGCGAACGCGGTGCTCGCGGAGCAGCTCGGCAGTGTCGCGTCCGCGATGCACGCGGCCCAGTTCGGCTCCATCTCCCTCGGCCTCGAACTGTCCTGCACCCATCACCGGGCGGCCCGCGACGGCATCGTGACGGGCGTGGCCCGCCCCCTGCACCTCGGCCGCAGCACCACGACGTACGAGATCGTCGTGACGGACGAGGACGGCAAGCGCACCTGCACCGCCCGCCTCACGTGCATCCTGCGCCCGAAGCCACCCGGCGCCTGAGCCCTGGGGTAAACCCCACCCCAACTCTGCGGCCCACCCCACTGTCCTACCAAGATCACCACGACATCGTGGTGTCATGACCTTCCCGACTCGATTGACAGCAGCCGTTCTCTGCGGCGTCGTGGTCGCGGCGGCGGTCCCCGCCACCGCGTCCGCGGCCGCCACGAAGCGCGGCGAACTCCTCGACGTCGTCCCGGTGTCCACGATGGACACCAGCCAGCTGGTCAGCTATCTGGGGGACCACGACCTGGACGCCTCGCGCGTCCGATTCGGTGTGGACGCGAAACGGATCGTGTACCGCACCATCGACCCGCACGGAAAGCCGACCACGGCCAGCGCCCTGATCGCCTTACCGCGCAACAAAGACAGGTCACCACGCCAGGTCACCTGGCTGCACGGCACCACCGGCTACCGGGGCTCGACCGCCTCGGTGGCGGACGGCAACGACCGCGCGGCAGCCCTGCTGTTCGCCTCCGCCGGCTACCTCACCACCGCTCCGGACTACCTCGGCCTGGGCACCGGCCCCGGCTTCCACCCGTACGTCGACGCCCCGTCGACCGTCACGGCATCGGTGGACGCATTACGCGCGACCAGAGAGTTCGCCGCGCGTCGAGGCCAGCGGCCAGACCCACGGGTACTGATCACCGGCCATTCGCAAGGTGGCCACGCCGCCATGGCGCTCGGCCAGGCGCTCCAGCGCGGCGCCGACCCACGCCTCAAGGTCGGCGCGCTGGCACCGATCGGCGCGCCGATGCGCCCAAGCCTGCTCGTCGGCGAAGCGTTGAAGGGCAACATCGCCAACGGCGTCGCATACATGGCGTACTGGACCGTGGCGTGGAACCGCATCCACCACCTGTACGACTCACCCGCCGAGGCCTTCAACGACCCGTCGATCGAGGGCCTCTTCGACGGCGAGCACCGCAACGAGGACATCTTCAAGCACCTGCCCGCGACGATGCCCGACCTGCTGACCAAGAGCTACCTCGACCGGCTCGCACACCCGACCGGCGTGCTCAGGACGAAACTGCGTGAGGCGGACAGCTACTGCGACTGGCGCCCAACGGTTCCGGTGACGCTCTACTCCTCCACCGGCGACCGCGACACGCTGATCGAGACCTCCGCCTACTGCAAGCAACGGCTCGACCGGCACCACGCCAGGAGCACGCTGATCGACCTCGGCGCGGACGTGAACCACGGCAGGGCGGCCAAGCTCGCCCTGCCCCGCATCCTGACGGACTTCGACCGGTCGTAGCGGGCCCGGCGGCCTGAAACCGGCCCCTCAACGCCCTTACGGCCCGGTTTCAGGCCCTCGACCCACGGCGGGCCGCACGCGAAACCGTGCTGGGCGGCAGCACTCGACACGGACTCCGGTGCTGGCGCCAAGCACCACCGGCCAGCACCCACATCGCCGCCGAACAATTCGCACCGTCCACGCCGCTACCGCAGCGTGGCGCCGCGGTTCACCACACCGGTCAACAAAACGAGACAAGCCAACGAACTCATCGGCACGCAGATCGCGTCGGGCCTCACCGCCGAACCAGCCAACCACTCACCCGGCCCGCCCGTCATCCCGGCCCGTCCCAGCCCACCGGCTATCCCAGCCCACCGGTCACCCCGGCCCGCGACCACCCCGGTCTGCCGGTCATCCCAGCCGACCTCATGCCAGGCATGACTCCCAGCGGTCCAACGCACTCACCGACGCCAACGCCACAACGCCCCAGACAACGGAAACGGGGCGGAGGGAAACCCCTCCGCCCCGCTCCCACAACCAAACCTCAGTGAGCCTCACCCAGGTACGCATCGCGCACCCGCTGGTCGGCCAGGAGCGAGTGCCCAGGACCGTCCAGCGTGGTCTTGCCGAGGTCGATCACGTAACCGTGGTCCGACAGCGCCAGCGCCGCGAGGGCGTTCTGCTCCACCAGCAGAATGGTGGTGCCCAGCGACTGCAGTTCCTTGATGGTGTCGAAGATCTTCTGCGTCATGATCGGCGAGAGACCCATCGAGGGCTCGTCGAGCATCAGCAGACGGGGCTTGGACATCATCGCGCGGCCGATGGCCAGCATCTGCTGCTCACCGCCGGAGAAGAGGCCGGCCTTGTTGTGCCGGCGCTCCCCCAGGACGGGGAACAGGTCGTAGACGCGCTGCATGTCGGCCTCGATGCCGTCGTCCTTGCGGACGTACGCGCCGAGGTGCAGGTTCTCCTCCACGGTCATCCGCGGGAAGAGCCGGCGGCCCTCGGGGCAGTGAGCGATGCCCTCCCCGAGGATCGCGTGCGCCGGGTCGTTGTGGATCGGCTTGCCCTGGAACAGGATCGAGCCGGACGCCGGACGCAGCAGACCCGAGATGGTGCGCAGGGTCGTCGTCTTGCCCGCGCCGTTCGAGCCGATCAGCGACACGATCTGGCCGGCCTCGACCGTGAACGAGATGTCGCGGACGGCCTCGATCGCGCCGTAGGCGACCGAGAGGTTGCGGACTTCGAGCAGCGCGGTCATGCCTGCTCCCCCTTCGCTGCCTCGATGTCGAGCTCGACTTCCTCCGGGGGCTTGCCGAGGTAGGCCTCGACCACCCGCGGGTCCGCCCGCACGACCTCGGGGCTGCCCTCGACGAGCAGCTCGCCCTGCACGAGCACGGAAACCGAGTCGCACAGCCCGAAGATGAACTTGATGTCGTGCTCGATGACGACGACGGACACGCCCGTCTCGCGGATGCGGAAGATCAGCTGCTGCGTCGCTTCCGTCTCCTGCGGGTTCATACCCGCCGTGGGCTCGTCCAGCAGCAGCACTGCCGGGTCCGTCGCCAACGCGCGCGCGATCTCGAGACGGCGCTGGTCGCCGTACGGGAGGTTGCGCGCGAGCTCGTCGTCCGGGCCACGCAGGCCGACGAACTCGAGCAGCTCACGCGAGCGCTCCCGGGCCGCCTTCTCACCGCGCTGGTAGGCCGGGCCGTGGAACAGCGAGGCCAGCGGGCCCTGCTTCATCCGCACGTGCCGGCCGACCAGCACGTTCTCCAGCACGGTCATGCTGGGGAACAGGCGGATGTTCTGGAACGTGCGGGCGACACCCGCGGTCGTCACCATCGCCGGGTCGCCGGGCAGCTCGGTGCCCTTGAGCAGCACCTGGCCGGTGGTCGGCGTGTACAGACCCGTCAGGCAGTTGAAGAACGTCGTCTTCCCCGCGCCGTTCGGGCCGATCAGGCCGACGATCTTGCCTTCCTCGAGCGTCAGGGTGACGCCCTTCAACGCCTTGAGGCCACCGAAGACCATCGAGACGTCGCGCGCTTCCAATACCGGCGTGCTCACGCCTTCGCCTCCTTCGATGCCTCGTGGACCTCGTCAACAGGCACACCACCGACATCCTCGTCAGCGAGCTCGGCTCGCCGGTGACGGTCGGGGATGAGGCCCTGCGGACGGAACCGCATGATCACGATCAGCGCGAGGCCGAAGATCATGAGGCGGTACTCCTCGAAGTCGCGCAGCTTCTCGGGCAGCACGAACAGCAGCGCCGCACCCAGGACCGCGCCGGGGATGGACCCCATGCCGCCGAGGATGACCGCCGCGAGCAGCGTGACCGACTCGAGGAACTTGAACGACTCGTAGGACACGGTGCCGTTCTTGTGCGCGAACACCGCACCCGCGAGACCCGCGAGCGTGGCGCCGATGAGGAACGCCAGGATCTTCGCCTGGCCGGTCTTGATGCCCATCGCGCGGGCAGCGTCCTCGTCCTCGCGGATCGCGATCCAGGCCCGGCCGATGCGGCTGAACTTGAGGTTCGCGAACACGGCCATGGTCGCCGCCACGAGCAGCACGATCAGGACGTAGTAGAGGACACCGGCGGGCAGCTTCACCGCGCCGATCGAGAACTGCTTGTTGAACTCGGCACCGAACAGCGACAGCGGCGGGATGCCGGGGATCGCGTTGGAGCCGTTGGTCATGCTGCCGATGTCGTTCTGCGCGGAGCGGGTGAAGATCTCACCGAACGCCAGCGTCACGATCGCCAGGTAGTCACCGCGGACGCGCAGCGTCGGCGAACCGACGATGGCGCCGAAGATGCCGGCCACGATCGCGGCGATGACCGCGGCCACCGGGAACGGCAGCGTGATGCCGAAGTTCGCGGCGGCGGCACCGGAGAAGTTCGCCGCGACGAGCGCGCCGATACCCATGAACGCCACGTACCCGAGGTCGAGCAGACCGGCGAGACCGACGACGATGTTCAGGCCGATGGCGGTGGCGGCGTAGATGCCGATGTTCGCCGCGACCGTCATCCAGTACTCGTTGCCGGCGTCGGTGAACGGCAGCAGCAGTGCGCACGCTGCCAGCACGATCACGCTGAACACGCGGTGGTCCTCAGACAGCTTCGACAGCCACCGGATGAACCCGATGCCGCTCAGCGCCGCGAGCACACCGGCCGCGAACCCGAGGAACGACAGGAAGATCGCACCCGCGTACGGGTTCGACGTACCGACGCCACCGGTGGTCAGCATCGCGGCGACGGCGAGCAGCACCGCCGCGAACGAGACCAGGAGGACCAGGTACGCGATCGGCGTGGACGGCTTGAACTTCCAGTCGGCCACCAGCTCGATGCCGATGCCGTAACCGGCCAGGATCGTGAGCACACCGGCGACGAGGCCGGCGATGGCACCGAACGCGGTAGCGCCCTCGGCCGCCGTGATGGCACCGAGGCCACCGCCCTTGGACGTGATGTACGCACCGTTGACGAACGAAACGAGCGCGACACCCCAGCCGAGGGCCCGCACGACGCGGCCCTTGGACGGAACCGGCGCGAAGGCCGCGACCAGGATGAGCACACCGAGCAGCAGGAGGTGCCAGCGGAACCCGGTGACGGCGAACGGCGCGTCGAAGAACTGCAGCGTCGACTTGTCCGGCCAGTTACCGTCGTTGAGGTTGAACGTGACCCACGGCAGCAGAGCCGCGACGATCGAGAGCACACCGCCGACCGCCGCGAACGGCTTGCCGAACGGGGCGAGTGCGGAACGGCCTTCCGGAAGGAGTGGACACAGTGCTCGTCTTGCTCATGCGCGCACCCTTTCCGGCTCACCGAACAGACCCTGCGGGCGGAAGACGAGCACGAGGATCAGCACGACGAAGATCCACACGTAGTCGTACTGGGTACCACCCGGCATGTACTGGCCGGCCAGGGTCTTGATCAGACCGATGATGAACGCGCCCACGACCGCGCCGCGGATGCTGCCGACACCGCCCAGGACGGCCGCCGTGAAGGCGAAGATGCCGTTCTGGAAGCCCATGTCGATGTTGATGTTGCCCAGGAACCCGCCGTAGAGGATGCCGGCGACACCGGCGAGCGCGGCACCGAGGACGAACGTCGTCACGATCACGCGGTCGGGGTTGACGCCCATCAGCTTCGCGGTGTCGGGGTCCTGCGCGGTCGCACGCATCGCGCGGCCCATCCGCGAACGGTTGATGTAGGTCTGCAGGATGATGGCGAGGCCGACCGACAGCACGACGAGCAGCACGCCGGTCCACGAGATGTTGACCGGGCCGAGGGACAGGTTGCCCTGGGGGAAGACGTTCGGGTACGGCAGGTTGGACTTGGCGTTCGGGTACCAGACGCGCACGGCTTCCTGCAGGAACACCGAGACGCCGAGTGCGGTGATGAGCGGCGCGAGCCGGGGGGCGTTGCGCAGCGGCCGGTAAGCGAAGCGCTCCATGATCACGGCGACGATGACCGCGATGACGATGCCGCCGACGAACATGAGCGGCAGAGCCACGACCGGCGACTTCTGGAGGTCTTCCGGAAGAAGCGTGAACGTGGCGAGACCTCCGTACGAGGCCACCATGAAAACCTCGCCGTGGGCGAAGTTGATCAGCTGGATGATGCCGTACACCATCGTGTACCCGAGGGCGATGAGGGCGATCAACGCGCCCTGCATGACCCCGTTCGCCAGCTGTTGAAGCAGGACTGACACGACTACCTCCGTAGACGGCGGGGGCGAGCAAACAACGCCCGCCCCCGCCGTAGCTTCAATCAGTGATCAGTAGTCGTCAGCCGGTGAACTCGCCGGTCTGAACGTCCTTCCACTTGCCCGAGGTGACCTGGTACACGGTCAGAACCTTGTTGGTGCTGTCGCCGTACTGGTCGAACTTGACCTCGCCGGTGGCGCCGGAGCCGGTGTACTTGCCGACGTTGGTCACCATGTCCGGACGCTTCGTCTCGGCCCAGTCACCGCTCGAGAGCGTCGCGGCCAGCGCGCCGATGATCGCGTTCGTGGCGTCGTAGGAGAACGCACCGTAGGCGGCGTAGTCCTCCTTGCCGAACTTCGCCTTGTACGCCTCGACGAACGCCTTGGCGGTGGCCAGGGACTCGGTCGGCGCGCCGACGGAGGTGGCGAGGTCGCCTTCCTTACCGCCCAGCTCGATGAACTTCGGGTCGAAGATGCCGTCGCCACCCATGAGCGGGACGTTCAGGCCGGCCGACGCCATCTGCTTGGACAGCGGACCCGCGTTCGGGTACTCACCGCCGTAGTAGACGGCCTCCGGGTTCAGGGCCTTGATCTTGGCGATGACGCCGGAGAAGTCGGTGTCCTTCTCGCCGACCTTCTCGGAGCCGACGATCTGGCCGCCCTTCTTGGCAACCTGCTTCGACAGCTCGGCCGCGAGGCCCTCACCGTAGGTCTTGCCGTCGGTGATGATCGCGATCTTCTTCTTGCCGGCCTTCTCGACCAGGTAGTTGGCCGCGTACGGGCCCTGCAGGTCGTCGGTGGTGCAGACCCGGAAGTAGTTGTCGTACACCCGCTTCGGGGCGGTGAGGAACTCGGTGCCCCTGGTCAGCGACGGGTTGGTGTTCGCGGGCGACACCTGAGGGATGCTCTTCTCCTTCAGGATCGGCTGCACCGTCTGGGCGACCGACGAGTTCAGCGTGCCGACGACACCGACGACGTTCGGGTCGGTCGACAGCTTCGTGGCGGCCTGGCCACCCTTGGCCGGGTTGGCCTCGTCGTCCTGCGCGGAGACGGCCAGCTTGTAGCCCTTCACCGTGCACTTCTTGTTCGCCTCGTCCACGGCAAGCTCGGCGGACTGCTTGATGCCGAGGCCGAGAGCGGACAGGTTGCCGGACAGCGGCGCCACAACACCGACGGTCAGAGTGCCCTTCGACGTGTCGCAGCTGCCCCCGTCGCCGCTGCCTTCTTGCTTGTTCGTGCTACAGGCTGCGAGAACAAGCAGCGCAGAGCCGACAATCGCTGCGGACTTCACAGAGTGCTTACGCACGTGATGTCCCTCCTCTATCCCTGCTCCCGGCGACGCGAGTTCTCCGCGCACCGCTCCACGACCCTCTCCTGAGGGATGGCCGGAACCTAGGCGATGACTGTGACCCCAGTCATCAACGCCAATGGGCTCGTGACCATAACGCAACGCGGCGTTATGTTTTCCTTAAGCAATGTTACATAAAGTAACCTCCGTTCACTCTTTGGACCCCTCCCATAACGTGTACGTATGACTCCGCGTCGTCGGGTGATCGCCGCAGCAGGAGCCGCGCTGGTGCTCGTGGCGGCCGTGCTGGTGCTGCGCGAGACCGACGACTCCAGGGAAAAGCGCAGTTCAGAGCCCGTTCGATTGACGAGGTACGCGGCGGATTTCGTCACGTTGCCGGCTCGACCGGCGGCTCCTGATGCCCCCTCCTCCGTCTGGAGCAGTGACGGCAGGGTCCAATGGACTCCCGTCACCGGCGCGACGGGCTACGAGATCTTCGGCAGGCTGGTCGCCTCGCCCGAGCTGGCGGGTTCCGGCCGGCCGGACGTGCGGGCCGTGGACGCGTTCGGGCAGCGGTCACTGCCGGTCCGAGCCGAAGAACGCCCTGCTGACGACCAGTCGTGGCGGCAGGCGACCGGCTGGCTCGACGATTTCGACGACACCTTCTTCGAACGCCGCTACCACCTCAGCGGGCGGCGCGGCTGCGTCAGCCCGTACTCCGGGTCCGGTGGCCGTTTGGTGATCGACATGCCGTGCGGCAACGACACGGCGGTATTGCGCGCACGGTCGTTGTTGCAGCTCAACGACGCCTCAGAGGAATTGGGCCGGGTGGCCGTCGTGACGGACGCGGCCGGGCCGCGCGGGAAGCTGGTGCTCGACCTGGTTCCCGGCACCCCGGACCGCGTGGGACCGATTCCTCCTGCTGATGCGATTCGCGTGGTGGTGGACGACTCCATTGCAGCTGGAACGCGCGGCGCGGGCGTTCTGCATCGATTCGAAGTAGTGCTGACGCGCGATGGTGTGCGCGTTTTGCAGGACGGCGCGCATATCGGCAGTTCGCCCGTGGTGCCCCAGTGGCGTGAGGCGAGTGTGCTGATCAGCGTCACCCCGCCGCCCGGCTATCCCGGACGCGTCGAGATCGACACCGTGGGCATCAGCGGCTCGACCCAGGCACTGCCCGAGGTGATCGAGACACCGCTCGTAGCGGGGACGTTGCGCGTGCTGGAGCCCGATGAGGAGGCGCCGGGCATCGGCGTGGCGCGCGCACCGCTGCGTGAAGCTCCATCGGCTCGACTGCGGGCAACGGTCCGGATCGGTGCCGGCGGTGACCTGAACGGCCTGGTCGCGCAGCTCGGATCGGCCCGGTTTCCGCTGCGGCCGGTCGTGAGCGGGTGGTCCGGAGCCGAGGACGGCGAGCTGACGGTGGCCGGGGACGTTCCCGCGGAGCTGCTCGGATCCGCCGGGCCGAACGCGCTGACGCCGTTCGTGCTGCGCATGCCGGGCGCGTCGCAGGCCCAGGTGCTGGAGAGCTACCTGGAGGTGCCGGGCCAGTCGCCGGTGCAGCTGGAGAACGCACCGGCCGAGCCCGCGCCGGCGTTGCCCGTGATGACGGCTGAGCTCACCCGTGTGACCCCGAACGAGGCGACGCTGGTGGTCACCCTCGACGCCGCCGGTGCGCGGTCAGTGGCGCCGATAGCGGGCTTCGAGGTGTACGTCGACAGCGGTCACGTCGCGACCATGCCGATGCCCGGCGGCATCGGGGGCCGGCACGAGGTGCTGCTCTCGTTGAAAGGCAGCCACAACGTCGAAGTCCGCCTGCGCCCCGAGAATCCCGAGGCGCAGACGGACTCCGTTTGGCTCGAACTCAGCCGAAGTTCTCGATGACGGCCTCTGCGACGGCCTTCATCGTCGTGCGGCGATCCATCGCGGTGCGCTGCACCCACTTGAACGCCTCGGGCTCGCTCAGACCCTGCTTGGTCATGAGGATGCCCTTGGCCCGTTCCACGACCTTGCGCGTCTCCAGCCGCTCGGTGAGGCCGGCGACCTCCTGCTCGAGAGCCGCGAGCTCACCGAACCGGCTCATGGCCAGCTCGATCGCGGGCACCAGGTCCCGCTTGGCGAACGGCTTGACCAGGTAGGCCATCGCACCCGCGTCACGGGCACGCTCGACCAGGTCGCGCTGGCTGAACGCGGTGAGGATCACGACCGGCGCGATCCGGTTTCCCGCGATCTGCTGAGCGGCCTCGATCCCGTCGACCTTGGGCATCTTCACGTCCAGGATCACCAGATCGGGGTTCAGCTCGGTCGCGAGCTTGATGGCCTCTTCACCATCTGCGGCCTCGCCCGCCACGTCGTAACCCTCTTCGCGCAACATCTCCACGAGGTCGAGACGGATCAGCGCCTCGTCCTCGGCGACGAGCACACGAGGAGCCTTGCGCGTGGCTTCGGCTTGGGCCTCGGCAGCCTGCTGGGTCACCGGGGTCCTCCTGACGATCGTTCCTGCGGGCGAAAGCGCAGTCTACCGGGGGTTAGACCCCTCATCGGGTGCACCGGCCGTGACGGCAGACACGAACTCGTCAGGCCACGGATAGGTCCGCATGCCCTCCTCGACGTCCTGGATGGGCGCGTCGCTGCGCTGGAGGGTGATCTCCCGGGTGGTGCCGAACCGCGGATCGGCGAGCTTCGCGCGGACCTCGGTCTCGGTAGGTCCACCGGGCCACTCGACGAACCACCCGGAACCCAAGGGAAGTGCTCGGAGCCAGCACGCGTCATGCCACAGGTGTACCCGGCGCAGAAGAGCGCTCCCAGTGGCCGCTTCCGGCGTCACCTCGTCGTTGCCGCCGCCGTCGGTGTATTCGACGCCGCGGAACTCGTGCATCCAGCGCACGTACCGCATGCCCAGATCCCAGGCGTTCTCGTCGACCCCGACGAGGACGACACCCGCCTCGCCCGTGGTCAGTTCGGCCGAGCGCCGGTACTGCCGGTGGGCCAGACCCGCGACGCCCATGCCGTAGCCGGCCTCGGTCCGCGGCAGCAGTTCGAACAGCAGCGGGCCGAGCGCCCGGTCGCCCAGGTGCAGCTTGAGGGTCTCCCCCGGTTCCACCGTCCGGAACGCGTGGGCGGGCCGGATGATGCTCGCCGGCGGCATCAGCTGGAGCATGCTGGCCGCGGTGCAGCCCGCGAGCAGCACCTTGGCTTCCAGTTGCTGCTGGGCCTCGGTGGTGGCGTCGGGCAGCACCTGCTCGGTGTCCCGGACGGCCGGGACCGCCTGGGAGAGGTTCTCACCCGTGTAGGCGCGCCGGAGATCGGCGAGCTGGTCCGTGATGGACAGACGTGCCATGACAGCAGTCCTCGTTTCCGCCGCCCGGCTCGGCAAGACAAGGACGCATCCGCACGCGTCTACGTGGTCAGTTCGCTTCGGTGAGCAGGAGTTGCTGAACACTGCGGCGGAAAGTGCCGCCCACTGCCGGGGAGCGGCTCCAGCCTCACGTCTGCTCGGACGCCACCAACCACGTTACCGGACCGGCGCACGGTAATTTCTCAAGCGGCTGGTTCGAAGCGGCTGCTTCTAGTCCGCACCCACGATGAGCTTGTACTTGACGTCGACCTCTTTGCCGCCGGCCGAACCGCGGATGAGCATCTCGTGCTCACCGGAGGCGGGCGGGTTGATCCACGCGTAGAGCCCGCAGCCGACGGAGTTGATGCGCCCGACCTGGTTGCCGAACGGGTTGCCGGCGCGCGCCTCGTACGTGAACGGAGTGGCGGACACCCTCGTCAACGCCTGGGTGGAACCGTCCACGAGCACCTCACCCTGCGCGTTCTTCATGAATCTCTCGCAGCCGGCGACATCACTGGCCAGGTTCACGACGGGGGCGAGCAACGGCTTGTCGGCGGGGACCCGGCACTGCCGCTCCACTGGGCCCTCGCCGAGCGATCCGGCGAGCAGCCAGACCTCGACGGGCTGGTCCCGCATGCAGAAGCGCCCGGAAGTGTCCGAGACCGGGTTGGTGTTCGAGGGCTGCGACGCCCACGTCCACCAGCGGGCCTGGAACTCCGCGGGCGCCAATTTGTCCGATGTGGACGTCTGGGGCGCCGGGGGCGGGGCCGCCATCTGGGCGTTGCCTCCGCATCCAGCGAGCAGAACAACTAAGAACAGCAGGGCTTTCCTCACTGATTCTCGCGTCCCTTGCGTCGTTGTTCCTCCGCGCGCTCACGGCAGCGCCGAAGGAACTCCTCGTCGTTCTCAGGTGAGCCGGCCGCGAAACGTCCCGGCCGGTCGTACTCGGGATAGGCAGGAGTGGACGCGCTCGTATGCACCACGGCGCGCGCGTCCGGCCCCCACCGGACGGCCCGCGACGAGCCACGCGATCGAACCCACCAACGGGAACAGCAGGACCAGGAGAAGCCAGCCGATCTTCGGCAGATTGCGAACTGAACCCTCGTCGGTCGTGATCACGTCGACGATCGCGAAGATCCACAGACACAGTGTCACCACTCCGAACAGCCCACCGAAGTACAGCATCTCCACCCCCAAGGTCGTGCGGTCGCGCACATCGTGGCACAAGGGACCAGTCCGTGAACATGGTTCACCCGTCAATCAAAGTGCGCCACGAATTCACGAACTCCGAAGGACCCGGAGAACTGTGAAATCAATTCATGACGAATGCGTTCCAGTTCCGCCGAACGTCGTATCGGGACATTCACATCACCGTCGACAGTGGACCGATACAGGATGACCCAGCCGTCGTGCGCGTGAGGCTCAGCAACAGACCTGCTTCACGCTGGTTGTCGAGGGACTAAGCAGCCCTTAGCGTCGCACTCATGCCGAAGGGTGCCGCGAGTCTGCTGTCGATACTGGCCGCTCACGACGTGAAGGTCGTCTTCGGCCTGCCCGGCGTGCACAACCTGGCCGTGTGGGAGGCGTTGCAGGCCTCGGGCATCCGGATGATCGGCGTCCGGCACGAGCAGACCGCCGTGTACGCGGCCGACGGGTACGCGCGCTCCACCGGCAGGCTCGGCGTGGCCGTGGTGACCACGGGACCTGGCGCGGCGAACACCCTCGGCGCCACCGGCGAGGCCATGGCGTCGGGCAGCCCGGTGCTGGTCATCGCCACGGACATCCCGAGCACGCTGCGGCAGCCCGGCGTCTACCGCGGCGTCCTGCACGAGACCCGCGACCAGCGCGCCATGTTCGTGCCGGTCACCAAGGCCACGTTCGACGTGCCCACGGCCGCCGTACTGCCCGAATACACCGACCGCGCCGTCATGACGGCCGTCGAAGGCGCACAGGGCCCGGTCTACCTCGGCGTGCCCACGGACTTCCTGGCCGCGGACGTCCCGAACTACCACGCGACGGTGACCCACAACGAGCGCGTCGAGATCCCGGACCTCACCGAAGCGGTCGCGTTGATCGACAGCGCCGAGAAGGTGCTGATCTGGGCGGGCGGCGGCGCGGCCCGAGCGGGTGCGGGCGTGCAGATCGGCGCACTGGCCGAAGACCTGAAGGCACCGATCGTCACCACGTACGGCGCCCGCGGCATCACCGACCACGAACAAGTCGTGCGCGGCCCGGTGCACGCACCGCCCGTGGGCAAGCTGTGGGACGAGGCCGACCTCGTGATCGCGATCGGCACCGACTTCGACGGCATGATGACCCAGAACTGGTTGCAGCCCAAGCCGAAGAAGCTGCTGTCGATCAACATCGACAAGGCCGAGCTCTCCAAGAACTACCCGAGCGACGTCACGCTCGAAGGCGACGCGAAGCATCTCACCGCCGCGCTCCTGCCCAAGGTCGCGACCAAGGCAACCGGCACCGACGTCGGGCAGGTCAACGCCGCCGTGCAAGCGCTGATCAACGAAGACTCCCCGGAAGCCGCGAAGCTCCTCGACGCCCTGAAGGACCAGGACGCCACGATCGTCGCGGACATGTGCATCCCCGGCTACTGGATCGGCGGCTTCCACCACGTCCGCAAACCACGCGGCCTCGCCTACCCGGTCGGCTGGGGCACGCTCGGCTTCGGCTTCCCGGCCGCACTCGGCGCGGCCGTCGCACACCGCACGATCGCCGTGGTCGGCGACGGCGGTTTCCTGTTCGCCTGCGGAGACCTCGCGACGTTGAAGCAGGAAGGGCTGCCCCTCACGATCGTGCTCGTCGACGACGGCGGCTACGGCATGCTGCGCTACGACCAGCAGGTCGCGAACCACACCATCACCGGCGTGGACCTGACCCGCCCGGACTTCGCGAAGCTCGCGGAGAGCTTCGGGATCCCGGCGGTGACGATCGAGGGCTTCGACGGCCTGCCGGACGCACTGGCCGACTCGGTGGGCCCCAACATGATCGTGGTCAACGCGCACCTCAAGCCGCCGATCAACACCTCACCCCGCTGGTACCGCAAAACCGCAGCTTGATCAGACGCCTCGTCGGTAGCGTCCCGCCCATGAGACGTGGGCTGGGGATCGTGCTCGCTGTGCAGGCAGTGGTGCTGACCGCGTTGTCGGGACGGTACGGGTTCCACCGGGACGAGTTGTACTTCATCGCGGCGGGCAAACGCCCGGCGTGGGGTTACGTGGACCAGCCACCGATCACACCGATTCTCGCCCGCGTGGCCACAGAAGTGTTCGGCGAGACCGCGCCCGGCCTCCGCGTGTTCGCCACGATCCTCGCACTCGCCATCACGGTCGTGGTCGCGTTGATCGCGAAGGAACTGGGCGGCGGCGCGATCTTCGCGGCCATCGCGTCAGCGACGTCGACGTTCGTGCTCGCGGTGAGCCACATGCTCTCGACCGCCACCGTCGACCTCCTGATCTGGGTCCTCGTCGGCTACTTCGCCATCAAGCTGCTGAAAACTCGGGACGGCCGCTGGTGGCTGGCACTCGGCGCGACGGCCGGCGTCGGCCTGGCCAACAAGTGGCTGCTGCTCCTCCTGCTCGCCGCGCTGGCGGTCGCACTGCTCATCACCGGCCCGCGCGACGTCCTGCGCACCTGGTGGCTGCCGGCCGGACTGGCCGTGTGCGGAGTCATCTCCGCGCCCATCGTGGCGTGGCAGGTGATGCACGACTTCCCGTTGCTCACGGTCGCACGTGGCATCAGCGAGGACGACGGCACCGAGAACCGCATCATGTTCATCCCCATGCAACTCCTGATGCTCTCGCCGTTCCTGGTACCGGTGTGGGTGATCGGCTTCCGGAACCTGTGGCGCGACAGGACGTTCCGCTCGATCGCGCTGGCCTACCCGCTGCTGTGCGTGCTGTGTCTGTTGACGGGCGGCAAGCCCTACTACGCCGTGCCGTTGCTGTTGGTGCTGATGGCGGCCGGAGCCCGCCAGGCCCAGGAATGGTTGCTGCGCCGCAAGGTGATCGGCGGCGTACTCGTGACGCTGAGCGTGGTGCCGGCGTTGATCGGTTCGCTGCCGATCCTGCCGGCGAGCGCGCTCGGACCGGTCCTCGCCATCAACCCGGAACAGGGCGAGCAGGTCGGCTGGCGCGAGCTCGCCGCCACCGTCCAGGAAGCGTGGTGGGAGAACGACAGACCGATCGTGATCACCCGCAACTACGGCCAGGCCGGCGCGATCGAGACCCACACCCAGATCCACGCCCATTCCGGGCACATGTCCTTCTACGACTGGGGACCTCCCGAGTCGTCCAGCAACAAGGTGATGCTCGTGGGATTCAACGAGTCGCCGTTCACTGGTTGCAAGCGCGTTGCACAGCATCACAACGTTGTCGAGAACGAAGAAGACGGCACGGAGATATGGGTGTGCACAGCACCCACGGAACCATGGGAAGTCATCTGGCCAAAACTACGGCGTTTCTACTGACCACTTAGGACATTGGAACTCTTCCAACACTGACGCCCCTTCGGCTGAATTTGGGCAGAGAACTAGGAATCTCTCCACGTTTGGCTCTAGCTTCATTTCATGCCAAAGAGAGACTCCACGGTGCGCGGACGGGAGTTCGGCGCGGGGATACGCGAAGCTCTCCACCAAAGCCGGACTCACCGGACGCGGCGCGTCAGAACTCGCCGGATGGGACCCCGCCGAAGCTGTCCGACATGATCAACGGCAAGGGCGGCGTCAACGAGCACGACCTCGACCGACTGCTGGGCATCTGCCGAACCCCGCTTGAGGAGTCCGAACACCTGCTGACCGCTGTTCCGCGAAGCTGACCGGTCCGGCTGGCTGCAGGTTCACGGCGAGAGGGCGCCCAGTTGGCCGCGCACCCTGGGCGACAACGAGAAGGTCGCCACCGACGTGATCTGCTGGAGCATGAACCTCATCCCCGGCTTGCTCCAACTCCCGGACTACCTGCGCGCGCTGATCAAGGGCAACCCGAACTCCCCGTCGAAGGAAGCTGACGAACGGGTCGCAGCCCGCACGGCGCGCCAGCAACAGCTGATCAAACGGCGTTGCAACATGACCTTCTACATCCATGAGCAGGCACTGCTGCTTCCCGTCGGAAGCCCAGAGGTGATGTCCGATCAGCTGGATCATGTGATGAACATGGGCATCCGCCCGTACGTCACCTACCGCATCGTGCCAACGGCATCGGGGCCCACGCAGGCAGGCGGGCTCGTTCACGCTTCATGAAGTTCGCCAAGTTGGAGCCAGTCGTGTTCATCGATGCCGAAAACCACGGCGTCTACCTCGATGACAAGGACTCCATCGAGGCGTACTCGCAGCATCGTCAAGTCGCTCGATGCGACTGCGTTGGACGTGGAACAATCCAAGGAGTTGATCGCCCGCATCGCCTCCTGAGGAGCCAACCGGAATGACCGAGTGGCGCAAGAGCAGCTACAGCCCCAACGGGACCGACTGCGTCGAGGTCGGGCGCGGCATCGGGGTGAGGGATAGCAAGGCACCCGTCACCCACCTCGCAATCGGAACGAGTGCGTGGTCCGCGTTTCTCACCGCCGCGAAGGCTGACAAACTCGCGCGGTGACCCGAACCTGGCCTACCAACCTCGCCACGGACGAAGGCGTACTCGCCTGGGAGTTCCTGGACTTCCTCCGCAAGACCGCCGTGCTCAAGGTCGACGGGCTCACCCGCGATCGGGCCGTGGCCGCCCCGATCGCCACCTCACCGAAGCTGACCGCGCTCGGCGTGCTCAAGCACCTCGTCGCGGTGGAGCGCTACTGGCTGTGCATCGCGGGCGCGGGACTCGACCTGCCGTCGCTGTGGGAAGGCAGCCCGGATCCGTCGTGGGACCTCACGGCCAACGACACGCCTGAGTCGCTCATTCAGGCATACCGCGAGGAGTGGCAGAACGCCGAGGCGCTGCGGAAGCTCGACTCCGGCGCGACGGCGGCGGACGGCGAGCGCACCGTGCGGTGGATCCTGGCCCACGTGGCGCAGGAAACCGCGCGGCACGTGGGCCATCTCGACCTGCTCCGCGAACTGGCGGACGGTCAGACCGGTGAGTGACTAGCGCTCTCCGATCCAGACCTTTTCCAGAGGCGGGTTTGCTCCGCTCAGGCACGCTTTAAGGGAGGCCCTGAGCCGTGGGCGCCGCCACGGAGCCTTGTGCTGCGCGTCGACGACGAGGCGGTCGTCACCGAAGAGGCACAACACTCGCGCGGCCAGCACTCGAACAATCAGCCTGCGGTCGGTCAGCAGCATGTCGGCGAGTCGTTGTCGCGCCGCGTGCGTGGAATACGCATCTTCCAGTCCG
This sequence comes from uncultured Actinomycetota bacterium, assembly GCA_963771775.1. GTDB lineage: Bacteria > Actinomycetota > Actinomycetes > Mycobacteriales > Pseudonocardiaceae > Lentzea. Next base: position 1,118,613 of record CAVYUS010000007.1, on the reverse strand, counting down.
GACTGGGCCAGCCGCTGGACCGACTGCACGGCAGCACCGCGAATCATGTAGCGCCGGTCGGACAGGACGGTCATCAGCACGTCGAAGGCGGCTGGATCCACCGTATCGCCGAGGCCGATGGCGGCGGACACACGAGCAATGAAGCCGCCGTCGCGCAGCTGATCGGCGTACCTCTGGACGGGTTCCAACCGGCGCAGGCGGGTGAACCCCCAGTCCTCTCCACCCACCACCACGACACCGGGCTGGTGGTCGTCGAACAACCGGTCGAGGTAGGAAGGGTCGCGATCTGGGTCGCGCTCCGCCAGAATCCTGCTGATCAGCTCGGCGTGCTCCTGCCACCCGGTCTTCTGGGAGAACTTCGCCTCCGGCGAGTTGCTCCAGTCAGCGGCCGCGTCGAACAGTTCCAGCAACTCGCGGTCCACCTCGTCGCCGCGGCCACGAGCCAGCACAGCCGCGGCCTCGGCCGCCTCCTCCTCGGTGCCGGAGCCGAGCCGGTCGAGTGCCTGCCGTTCCTCATTGGTGATCATGTGGTTGTCCCCCAAGGCATATGAAGCGCAAAGGGACGATACGGCTCAGTTCTCCCCTGGCCACAGCGGTGTGAGCGGGACGACTACGCCGTCGAGTGCGTTGTCGGCGATCGCGCCGGCGAGCGGCATCAACGTCGCCCTCGACCACAGCAGGCGTTCTCGCATGGCCGGGAGGGCCAGGGCCGCGGCAGCCTGCTCGATCACCTCCTGGCGGTCGTGGTGCAGGCACGTGATCAACGCTTCGGCCGCCGAGCCGACCTGGACGCCGCCGCGGGCCAGCCTGCGGGTCGCGGCCGCCGCCTGGGCGCGGACCCACCACTTCGGGTCGCGCAGCCGGCCGATGACCGGTGACAGCGCGGCCGGGTCGGCCGTGTCGCCGAGGGCCGTCACCGCGATCTGGCGGCGGGTGGCTAGCCAGTGCGTCGTGTCCGGCGTGATGCGGGCGACCGGGTTCGCGGTGCGCAGCCGGGTGATCCCGTACAGCCAGACCCACGGGCTGCGGTAGACCTCCTGGCCGAGCCACCTGCGGACCGGGCCGCCGGTTTCCTCGTAGAAATAACGGAGAGCGTATTCCGGGTCACGGTCCGCATCGCGTTCCGCGAGGATCCGGCAGAGCAGCGGGCGCACCGGGCCCGCTTCCTCAAGGCTGTCGAGGATGATTTCCCCGATGCCCGGCTCGCTGCTGTCGATCAGAATTCTGATGTGCGCACGAAGATCCGGTGAACCCCAGTCCCGGATCCCAGCCAGCGCCCCATCGCCGCCGAGTTCCCCCATTTACCCATCATGGCGGATTTATGTAGTCGCCTACCGCGTTTTGGCAAACCTCACGGAGAGCGTTTACCGCGTCACGCAGCAACGGGTTTGTATTCGCGGTGCGATGGACGACGTGCACGTGGCGACGCAAAGGTTTGCTGCGCAACGGCATCGCGTGGGTGCCGGCCAGCGCCTTGTAACCGAGCGCCGGCACCAGCGCCACACCGACACCGGCCGCCACGAGCGACTGGACGACCTCGTAGTCGTTGCTTCGGAAAGCAATTTTCGGCGCGAAGCCCGCCGCGGCGCAGAGCCGGGTGAGGCAGGTGGCTCCCGACGTGCCGTCACGTGAGGCGATCCAGCGTTCGTCTTTGAGATCTTCGAGTTTGCCCGACGATTTCGCGGCCGGATGATCGACCGGCACCATGATCAGCAGATTCTCGTCGAGCAACGGCAGCACCGTCAGTTCTTCCGGCCAGGCCTGCGGGACCAGGTCGTAGGCGTAGACCAGAGCGAGGTCGAGCTTGCCGGTCAGCACGAGCGGCAGCACGTCCTCCGGCTCGGCCTCGTCCAGCCGGATCTCGACGTCGGGCAGGTCCGCGGAGAGCTTCGCCAGCGCCTTGGGCACGACCCGCGAGCTCGCCGTGGGGAACGTGCCGATCCGCAGGCGCCCCCGCAGCCCCTGCACCATCGCCTTCACCTCGTGCTCGAACCCGTCGAACGCGGCCAGCAGCTCGCCGCCGCGGTCGGCGATGAGCAGCGCCGCCGCGGCCGGCCTGATCGAGTGCGCCTCGCGTTCGAAGAGGGCCACGCCGACGGCCCGTTCGAAGGCCGAGATCTGCTGGGACACGGCCGACGACGTGTAGCCGAGGCGGCGGGCGGCCTCGGCGAACGAGCCGGTCTTCACCACCTCGACGAGCGTGCGGAGATGCACCGGGTTGAGCATCAGGACAGCTTATGCTCGACGTAGCGAGGTTTCATTCTGCCGCCCCTGGCGGAACCACCGGGTAACTACCAGGGTGAAGTGCATGCCCTACGTCTCCACGAACCCGTCGAACACCTCCGACGTGGTCACCGAGGTCGAGCTCGGGACCAGCCGCACCTTCGTCGACGCCGCGCGGCGGGCGAAACAGGCACAGCGCGCATGGGCCCGCGTGCCCGCACCCGTGCGCGGACAGGTCATCGGCAACATCGGCCGGCTCGTCGAAGCGAACTTCGAGCAGCTCGCCCAGCTCGTGACCCGCGAGATCGGCAAGCCGATCGGCGAGGCACGCGGCGAGGTCCAGGAGATCGTGGACACCGCCAACTTCTTCGTGGGCGAGGGCAGGCGCCTCTACGGCCAGACCGTGCCGTCGGAGATGGCGGACAAGCAGCTCTTCACCTTCCGTAACCCGGTCGGCGTCGCGGCCATCATCACCGCCGGCAACTTCCCCGTCGCCGTGCCGTCCTGGTACATCATTCCAGCGCTGCTGTGCGGCAACTCGGTCGTGTGGAAGCCCGCCGAGTACTCCGCCGCGTCGGCCCAGGCCTTCTACGACGTGTTCCAGGCCGCCGGCCTTCCGGCCGGCGTGTTCGAGATCGTCTTCGCCGAGGGGTCGGAGACGTTCGACGGCCTGGAGCAGGCGCTGCAGGAGCGACTCGTCGACAAGGTCGGCTTCACCGGCTCCAGCGAGGTCGGCGTGCGGATCGGCGAGCTCTGCGGTCGCCACCTCCAGACGCCGTGCCTGGAACTGGGCGGCAAGAACCCGATGGTCGTCACCGAGGACGCCGACCTGGACCTGGCCGTGCAGGGCGCGCTGTTCGCCGGCTTCGGTTCCGCGGGCCAGCGGTGCACCTCGCTCGGCACGGCGATCGTGCACGAGTCGGTGTACGACGAGTTCCTGTCCCGGTTCGTCGAGGCCGTGTCCGGCGCCGTCGTCGGCGACCCGACCGGTGATGTCCTCTATGGACCGTTGCTGGACGAGAAGTTCGCGCTCGCGTACGAGAAGTACCTCGGCTGGATCGGCGAGCACCACACGGTGCACGGCCCGACCGGCCGCGTCACGGCTTCGAACCCGCGCAACGGCTTCACTGGTGAGAACGGCTTCTTCTACCACCCCGCAATCATTTCCGGTGTGCGTTCCGACGACGAGCTGTTCCTGCAGGAGACGTTCGGCCCGATCGTCGGCGTCATGAAGTACACGGACCTCGACGAGGCGATCGAGCTCGGCAACAAGCCGGGCTACGGCCTGTCCTGCTCGATCTACACGACGGACCCGAACAAGGCCTTCCGGTTCCGCGCCGGCATCTCCGCCGGAATGGTGAGCGTCAACAACTCGACGTCCGGGGCCGAGGCGCACCTGCCGTTCGGCGGCAACGGCAAGAGCGGCAACGGCTCCCGGCAGTCGGGCGTGTGGGTGCTCGATCAGTTCACCCGCTGGCAGTCCATGAACTGGGACTACTCGGGGAAGCTGCAGAAGGCGCAGATGGACACGCTCGCGATCGAGGCGAACCTTGCCTTCAGACTCCGATAACACAGTCGCCTCGCCTGAGCTGCCTAGCCAGGCCGAGGTCGTCGTCATCGGCGGCGGGGTGATGGGGACGTCCATCGCCTTCCACCTCGCCGAGGCAGGCGTCCGGGATGTCGTGGTCGTCGAGAAGGACGAGCTGGGTTCCGGCTCCACCTGCAAAGCAGCGGGTGGAGTGCGCGCCCAGTTCTCCGACGAGCTGAACATCAGGCTCGGAGCCCGATCACTCGAAGCGTTCCAGCGCTTTCCGCAGCGTCCCGGGCAGGAGATCGATCTCCACCAGGTCGGCTACCTGTTCCTCCTTTCTTCCGACGAAGACGTGGCGGCGTTCGAGCGCAGCGTCGACCTCCAGAACTCCCTCGGCGTACGCAGTCGCATGCTGACTGTCGAGGAAGCACAACGGATGTCGCCGTTGATCGAAACGGACGGCCTGCTCGCGGCGACCTTCTCGCCGGACGACGGACACTGCACACCAGAGTCCGTGGTCCTCGGCTATGCCACCGCGGCCCGCCGATTCGGTGTCCGTTTCCACACCAGAACCACCGTGAGATCGATAGTAGGGACGGGGTCCGACACTTTTCGCGTGCAGACCGACCGGGGCGAGATTTCGACGGGCACTCTGGTCTGCGCGGCCGGCGCGTGGTCGCGGTCGATCGGCGAGATGGTGGGCGTTGACCTGCCGGTTTCCCCGTTGCGGCGGCAGATCATGTTCACCGAGCCCATGCCGGAACTACTCGAACGGGTGGTTCCCTTCACCATCGACTTCGGCAGTACCTTCTACTTCCACCGCGAGGGCCGGGGGCTGCTGTTCGGCATGTCCGACCCGGACGAGACGCCGGGCTTCAAGCTGGACATGTCCGACGCGTGGCTGCCGCGGCTCACCGAGGCGATCGGCAGGCGGGTACCGAAGCTGCTGGACGTCGGCGTGAAGAACGGCTGGGCCGGCCTGTACGAGGTGACGCCGGACCACAACGCGCTGATCGGCTCGGCCGGGCGGTTCTTCTACGCCACCGGGTTCTCCGGGCACGGGTTCCTGCAGGGCCCCGCGGTCGGCGAGGTCATCCGCGACCTCGTGCTGGACCGCGAGCCGTTCGTCGACGTGTCCAGTTTGGACGCCTGCCGGTTCGCCGCCGACAAGGCGCGGCCGGAACTCAACTGCGTGTGAGGGTGGGAATGGACGTTCTCCAGCTCATGGACGAGTGGGGACCCGAGAAGGTCGTCTGCGTGTCCGACCGGCGCACCGGTATGAAAGGTGTGCTCGTCATCGACAACACCGCGCGCGGCATGGGCAAGGGCGGCACGCGGATGAGCCCGGCCGTGACCGTCGCGGAGATCGCCCGGCTCGCGCGCGTGATGACGTGGAAGTGGGCCGGAGTCGATCTGTTCTTCGGCGGCGCGAAGGCGGGGATCGTGTTCGATCCTGCTTCTCCCGACAAGGAAGCGGCGCTGCGGGCGTTCGCGCGCAAGCTCTCGAACGAGGTGCCGCGCGAGTACGTGCTCGGGCTCGACATGGGCCTCACCGAACGGGACGCGGCGATCGTCCAGGACGAACTGTCGGACCGCGGCGCTATGATGGGCGCACCGGCTCAACTCGGCGGCTTGCCGTACGACGAGCTGGGCGTCACCGGGTTCGGCGTGGCCGAGGTGGCGGACGAACTGATGGCCCAGCAGGGATCGCTGCGCGGCAAGCGCGTCGCGATCCAGGGGTTCGGTGCGGTGGGCGCGGCGGCGGCCAAGCGCTTTGCCGAACTGGGTGCCGTTGTCGTTGCTGTGTCTTCGGTGCACGGCGCGTTGGTGGATGCCGACGGTCTGGATGTCGCGCGGCTGTTGAAGCTGCGTGCGGAGTCCGGCGACCTCGCGGTCAAGGAGTACGGGACCGTGCGGGAACTGGGCGCCGAGCTGCGGGTGCCGTGCGACGTGCTCGTGCCGGCCGCGCTGCAGGACGTCATCGACGCCGATCTCGCGAAGGAGCTCGACACCACCCTGGTGATCGAGGGTGCGAACCTGCCCACGTCCGTTGCGGCGCAGGAGGTTCTCGCCGCACGCGGGATCACGGTGGTGCCGGACTTCATCGCGAACGCCGGTGGTGTGGTCGCGGCGGCGTTCGGGATGGACGCGCGGTACTCGCCGTTCCCGGTCGACCCGCGGACGGTGCTGGACGCCGTGTCGTCGAAGCTGCGCGCGAACGCGGCGAACGTGCTCGTGGAGGCGCGAAATCGCGGCACCACAACGCATGTCGCGGCACGCGAGCTGGCGCAGGAACGAGTGCTGGAGGCGATGAAACTGCGGGGACGGGTCGCATGAGTTCGCTCGAAGGTGTGGTCATCGCGGACTTCAGCCGCGTGCTGGCCGCGCCGTACGCGACGATGATGCTCGGCGACCTCGGTGCCGAGGTGATCAAGGTCGAGCAGCCCGGCCGGGGCGACGAGACCCGCACGTGGGGTCCGCCGCACTTCGAGGACGAGGCCACGTACTTCTTGTCCGTCAACCGGAACAAGACGTCCGTGCAGATAGACCTGTCCACCAGCGCCGGTCAGGAACAGGCGCGTGAGCTGATCGCGCGCGCCGACGTCGTGGTCGAGAACTTCAAGCCCGGCACCATGAAGAAGTTCGGGCTCGACTACGAGTCGCTGGGGCGGGCCGACCTGGTGTACTGCTCGATCTCCGGGTTCGGCTCGGGCAAGGGCGCGGACCTGCCCGGCTACGACCTGCTGGTGCAGGCCGTGGGCGGGTTGATGAGCGTGACCGGGCCCGGTCCGTACGAGCCGGTCAAGACCGGTGTGGCGCTGGTCGACGTGCTGACCGGGTTGCACGCGTGCGTGGGCATCCTCGCGGCGTTGCGGCACCGGGAGGCGACCGGTGAGGGTCAGCTCGTCGAGCTGGACCTGCTGTCGGTGTTGTTGTCCAGCATGGTGAACCAGAGCGCGGGCTTCACGCTGGCCGGCTCGGTCCCCGAGCCGATGGGCAACCGGCATCCGTCGATCGCGCCGTACGAGGTGTTCCCGACGGTCGACCAGCCGATCGTGCTCGCGGTCGGCAACGACCGGCAGTTCCGCCGGCTGTGCTCGGTGCTGGACGTGCCCGAGCTGGCGACGGATCCGCGGTTCGCCACGAACTCGGACCGGGTCGAGCACGTCGACGAGCTGTTCGAGGCACTGTCCGTGCGGCTGCGGACGTGTCCGGCGCAGCACTGGTTCGAAACCCTGACGCCCCTTGGTGTCCCGTGTGGCCCGGTGAACGACATCGCGCACGCGTTCGTGCTGGCGGAGTCGCTGGACCTCAGCCCCACCGCGACGATCGACGACATGACGCTCGTCGCGAACCCCATCCGCCTGTCGCGCACGCCGGTCACGTACCGGCTGCGCCCGCCGAAGCTGGAGCAGTGAAGTGCAGGACCCGTTGCAGTTGCTGGACATCCCGTCGTTGCTGAGCGACGAGGAGCGCGACATCCAGGCCACCGTCGCGGCGTACCTGTCCGATCACGTGCGGCCGCACATCGGCACGTGGTTCGAAGAGGGCATCCTGCCGCGCGAACTGGCGCAGGAACTGGGCAAGCTCGGCGTGCTGGGCATGCACCTCGAAGGCTACGGATGTGCCGGTACGTCGGCATTGGCGTACGGGCTCGCGTGCCTGGAGTTGGAGGCGGTGGACAGCGGCATCCGCAGCTTCGTGTCCGTGCAGGGTTCGCTGTCGATGTACTCGATCTGGAAGTACGGGTCGGAGGAGCAGAAGCAGGAGTGGCTGCCGCGGCTGGCGGCCGGCGAGGCGATCGGCTGCTTCGGGCTGACCGAGCCGGACTTCGGCTCGAACCCGTCCGGGATGCGCACGCGTGCGGTCCGGGACGGTTCGGACTGGGTACTGAACGGCACCAAGATGTGGATCACCAACGGCGGCCTGGCCGACGTGGCGACGGTGTGGGCGCAGACCGAGGAAGGAATTCGAGGATTCCTCGTTCCCCGCGGCACGCCCGGATTCACCACCCAGAACATCAAGCACAAGCTGTCGATGCGAGCGTCCGTCACCTCCGAGCTGATTCTGGAGGACGTGCGACTGCCGGACAGCGCACGACTGCCGCTCGCGACCTCCTTGCGCGCTCCTCTTTCGTGCCTGAACGAGGCCCGGTTCGGAATCGTGTTCGGTGCCGTCGGTGCCGCGCGGGACTCGTTGCAGGCGGCGCTGAACTATTCCGGCACGCGCATCCAGTTCGACCGGCCGATCGCGGGCTTCCAGCTGACGCAGCGCAAGCTCGCGAGCATGGCCGTGCAGGTCGGCAACTCGATGCTGCTGGCGTTGCACCTCGCGAAGCTGAAGGAGGCCGGCACGCTGAAGCCGGAGCAGATCAGCGTCGGCAAGTACAACAACGTCGAGTCGGCCATCGCGATCGCACGGGAGAGCCGCACCATCCTCGGCGCCAACGGCATCTCCCTCGAATACTCGCCCCTACGTCACGCGAACAACCTGGAATCCGTACTTACTTACGAGGGAACCTCGGACATCCATCTGCTATCCATCGGCCACGCGTTGACCGGAATCGCCGCGTTCCGCTGATCATTCCCCCTATCCTGCACTCGCAATTCGTTCGCGGGTGGGAGGACGCTCTGCCGGAGGAGACCAGCAGCCGCAGTGACGCGCGCCGCAACCGCAAGCGATTGCTGGATGCCGCGACGCACGTCCTGCGGGCTGAACCAGAAACGGCGACGATGCAGTCCATCGCGCGCAAGGCGTCCCTCTCACAGGCGACGGCGTATCGGCACTTTCCATCCGTGGACGCGCTCGTCACCGCCTACCACGAGGACGTCATCTCGTCGTTGGTCGAACACGGCGAACGGTCCCGCAAGACGGGCAAAGACCTGTTCGAGCATCAGGCCGCGCGATGGGTGCGGATGCAGAACACGCACGGTCCGGTGATCGTGCGGTTCTGGTCCCAGAGCGGGTTTCTGGAACGCCTGCACGCCGCTGACGTCCTGACGACCCTGTCGTGTAAGGCGTGGGACCGGGCGTTGCGCGGGGTGCTGATCGAGTTGGCGCTGCCGGACGCGTTGCTGTCGGTGGCGCGGTTCCTGCACAACGCGTTGTTCGACCCGCGGGAGATCATCGATCTGACGAAAGCCGCCGGACTACCTGACGAGCAGGTGGTCCGGCGGCTCTCGGATGCGTTCTACGGTGCGTTGACCGGGTGGGCGTCGCCCTAGATCCCCAGCGGGAGCACCCACTTGAGTTCGGACTTGACGTTCGGACGGCCGTCCAGCGGGTTCTCCCCCGCGATGCCGGCCGCCGCGATCTTGTCGAGCGTCTTCAGGCCTTCGGGCAGGATCTGACCGAACACCGCGTAGTTCGGGCGCAGGACCGAGTCGCTCTGCACGAGGAAGAACTGCGAACCGTTCGTGTCCGGGCCGGCGTTGGCCATCGCGAGCGTGCCGCGCGGGTAGATGCGGCGCTGGCCGGTCGGGTCGTTCGGCGCCGGCTTCAGGTGCGTCGGCAGCTCGTCGTTGTACTTGTAGCCGGGGCCGCCCTCACCGGTGTTGGACGGGTCGCCGCACTGCAGCACCTTCAGCGTCGGGTACGCGGTGAGACGGTGGCACTCGGTCTGGTTGTAGAAACCGCGGTGTGCCAGGTGGATGAAGCTGTGCACGGTGCACGCCGCCATGGTGCGGTCAAGCACCAGCGGGATGTCGCCCTGGTTCGTCTTGACCTTCACCAGGACCTTGCCCTTGGTGAACCACGGGTCGTGCGGAATGGACACCGGACGAGCGGGAGGTTCGTCCGGCGTCGCGGTGTAACCGCAGTCGGGCCGTGCTTCTGGTTGCGCGGACGCGGTTCCGGTCGTGATGAAACCCACGGCCAGTGCCGCCACGGCCAGGCCAGCTGCGATTCGCCTCATGCGCGATTCCTAGTGGAGATGGCGGTGACCGGCAAGGTTTAACGGATCACTCAGTTGTCGGCGTCCTCGGTGATCTCGTACTCGCAAGTAGCCTCGTTGCCCGCGTTCGAGATCTCCTTCTCCTTCTCGACACGGAGTTTGCAGGCGGCCTGACCGTTCTCCGGCTTGATCTTCAGCGTGATCTTGCTGAGCACCTTGGCGAGCATCGCGCGGTTCTTCACCGGCAGGTCGACGGTCTCGGTGCTGTCCGCAGACGGGTTATGGGTCCTACTTTTGGCCGACCACTTTGGCCTCCCACGCCCAAGTGGTTGCGAGCGTCCAATTTGGCCTGAACGCTCGCCAGGTGCGTCTTCACCGTGCCTACTGACATGAACAGTTCCTGCGCGATCTCCGCGTTTGTACGACCCACCGCGGCGGGTTTCACGACGTCGAGTTCTCGCGCGGAGAGGTTGTGCGGGGCTGCTGCCTGCCCGTCGTGCGGCTCGAGTGAGCCCGGTCGCGGCACTTCACTCCATCCAGTGACGTGTACCGAGGGTCAGACCGGGTACCCGAACTGCATAGGGAGGTGATGCAGTCATGGGCTTCGATGACCTGAAGAACAAGGCCAAGGACCTGATCGGCCAGCACGGCGACAAGGTCGACCAAGGGGTCGAGCGCGCGGGGCAGTTCGCCGACGAGAAAACCGGCGGCAAGCACAGCGAGCACATCGACAAGGGCGAGGACAAGCTCAAGGAAGGCCTCCGGAACTACGGCGACCAGCAGCAGTGATCGCGCGTAACCGGTACCGGCGAAAGTGATGGCCCCTCAACGTTGACAGGGCTGCCACCATCGTTCGTGAGAGCGCTCCCATGCTCTCTCGTTCGGAGGGTTGGCAATGAGGCTCACTCGACAACGAACAGCCATCGCGCTGGCGGCGGCCAGTGCACTCACCCTGAGCGCACTGGTCGCCGTCGCGCACAACACCAACGCCGCGCTTCCACCTCCCCCAGCCGGGTGGACGCAGGTCTTCGGCGACGACTTCACCGGACCGGCGAACTCGTTGCCCAACACGGGAAACTGGCGGTTCTCACTCGGTCACGGTTATCCGGGCGGACCGGCGAACTGGGGCACCGGCGAGATCGCCGCGCACACCAGCAACCCCGCGAACGTCTCGCTCGACGGCGGCGGAAACCTGCGCATCACGCCCCGGCGTGACGGCGCGGGCAACTGGACGTCCGCACGCATCGAGACGAACGCGCAGAACTTCAAAGCGCCGGCCGGCGGCGTGATGCGGATGGAAGCCCGGCTGCAGATGCCGAACGTCTCCGGTGCCGCCGCGTTGGGGTACTGGCCGGCGTTCTGGGCGCTGGGCTCGCCGTATCGCGGGAACTGGTGGAACTGGCCCGGTGTCGGCGAGTTCGACATCATGGAGAACGTCAACGGCGTCAACCGCGTGTGGGGCGTGCTGCACTGCGGTGTCTCGCCGGGCGGGCCGTGCAACGAGAAGAACGGCATCGCGAACAGCCGTCCGTGTCCGGGCGCCTCGTGCCAGGGCGGCTTCCACACCTACCGGTTCGAGTGGGACGCCTCGACGTCGCCGCAGCAACTGCGGTGGTACGTGGACGGCGAGTTGTTCCACCAGGTCAACCAGAACCAGCTGCCCGCGGACACCTGGAACCAGATGACCGGGCACGCCGGGTACTTCATCATCCTGAACATCGCGATCGGCGGCGAGTTCCCCGACAACTACTCCGGCACGCGGACACCGGGCCCGGGAATCGTGCCGGGGATTCCGATGGTCGTCGACTACGTGGGCGTGTGGACGCGGGGATCCGGCGGCGGACCGACGACCACCACGACTCCCCCGCCGACGTGCGGGCCGCTGCTCTCGCAGAACCGGCCGGCCTCGTCTTCCAGCGTGGAGAGCGGTAACCAGGCGGCGGCGTTCGCGGTCGACGGTTCGACGTCGACGCGCTGGTCGTCCGCGCACAGCGAACCGCACTGGTGGCAGGTCGATCTCGGCTCGATCCGGCCGTTGAGTCGTGTGCGGATCAACTGGGAAGCCGCGTACGGGCGGGCATACTCGATTCAGCTGTCCGACAACGGCAGTTCGTGGCGTGAGGCTTATTCCACGTTCACGGGCGCAGGTGGCGTGGAGGACATCGGGATTTCCGGCAACGCTCGCTATGTGCGGTTCAACGGCACTCAGCGGGCCACGGTTTACGGATTCTCGTTCTGGGAGTTCGAGGTCTTCGGATCGTGTGGATCACAGCCAACCACCACAACGACGCAACCTCCCGGTGGCGGGGCATACCCAGCGTGGGCGTCTGGGACTGTTTATGCGGTTGGGTCGCGTGTGAGTTACGCCGGGTTGGACTATCAGTGCCTGCAGGGACACACAGCGATCACGAGCTGGGAACCGCCGAACGCGGCATCCCTCTGGCAGCGCCTCTGAGTCACTTCCGCGATCCCGGCGGCCCGGTTACCGTCGTTCGCCGGGATCGCGGAGGTGAAGGTGGATCCGAGCGGGGTGACAAGAGCGGCGCGGCTGACCGCACTGGCCGCGCTGTGCCTGGTCACCGTCGTTTTACTGCTCCCGGCGGCCATCAGCGTGAGCACCGGCGGGGTCACACCGGAGCTCCTCGGCGAGTTCGGCAGGTGGTTGTGGCCCGCGGTCGGCGCGATGGTGCTCGTCGCCATCGGTCTCGCGATCTGGGAACGAGTGCGGGGTCACGAGACCAGCAGTCGTGCCGCCGTCCTGGGGCGGGTCGAGGCTCGGGTGAAAGTGTTGCTGGGGGCATCGCTGGCCGCGCAGACGCAGATCAAGCTCGGGGTGCTGCGGCAGCCAAAGCTCTCCGTCCGCGTCGACGGCGAGGAAATCTCCTCGCCGGACGCCGAAGCCGTCTACGACCGCCTCGGCCGCACCATGGTCCTGGTCGGCCCAATCGGCAGCGGCCGTTCGACGTTGCTGCGCGAGCTCTGCCTGGTGTTGGTCGAGCGCGCGCGTAACGACCCAGAGGCGCCCATTCCGGTTGTCGTGGACTTGGCGACGTGGCGCGCGTACGGCTCGCGCAAGCCGACCGAGTTCACCGCGTGGCTGTTGCGCGAGATGAACCGCCGCTACGGCATCAGCCGCTCGGCGGGCACGATCTGGCTGCGCCGTGGCCGGGTGGCCGTCCTGATCGACGGGCTGGACGAGGTGCCGCACGTCGACCGGGCGCACTGCGAAACCGAGCTCGCGCCGTTCGCCTCGGCCGTATGCTCGACCACCCCGATCGAGAACCTGCCGACGGTGTTCGTCGAGCCGTTGTCCCGCGGCCAGGTCCTCGAGTACATCGCGTCCGTCAGCCCACGCCTGGACGGCCTGGAATCCGCCCTGACTCCGGCGATCTGGGATCGCCTGGACTCCCCGCTCGCGTTGAACCTGCTGGCGTTGACACATCTGGACAAGCAGGTCGATACGATCGGCGATGACCTCGTGGGTTCCTTCGTGGTGGAACGGCTTTCCGCCCAACGCGGGGCGGGCCCGACCATCCGCGCGTTGAAGTTCCTCGCACGGTTGGACCGGCCGGATCTCGGTGCGCCCGTGCACATGCCTCACCGCCGTGCGTGGCTCCCGCTGCTGCCGACGCGTCCATTGTGGTTGTTGTTCGTGCGCGCGGTGCCTGCCTCATATGCCGGTGGTGTGTGCGCTGTGGCGTTCTTGACTGGGCTGCAACTCGGATGGTTGTCGGCCTTGGTGTTCGTGGGCGCCGCTTCTTTGTTGCTCGTGCTCGTGAACAAACTTCCCCACGTCTTCCACCCGCCTGGGCGCGCGCACGGACTGTTGACGGCCATTCTTGGATTCCTCGCCGGTGCGCTGATGGGTTTTCTGGTGGGCCTCGCCGGTTTGTGGCTCGGAGGTATTGGCACGCCGTGGCCGTACGCCGTGGCGTACGTGTTCGTGGTGGTGGTCTCGTTCTTCTTGGCGTTGGGCTTCGTGCCCGGTGCGGCACCCATAGCGTGGTCCTTGCTGATCGCTGCCGCGCCTGGCATCTCGATGATCTGGACCGGTCCTTATGAGGTGCTGGCCGGCATGGGGATCGGCTTCTCCGCCGGCGTGGCGGGCGGCGTGTTCGCGGCGGCGGTGGGACGCGTGTGGCGCACGGTGCGCCCGGTGCAACACGAACGCATGCGCGTCGGCCGGCCGTGGTGGGTCCAGCCCGTGGTCCCGGTCCTCGGACTGGCCGGGGTGCTGGGCGGGCTCGGCGCGATGGGATCCTGGGGCACCGCGCTGGGCGTGGCACTGGGGTTGTTGGTCACACCGACCGCCGCGCGCGATTACGTCTGGCCGTTCGACGCACTGGCCGAAGTGGCCGCCGAGGGCCTCACCCGTCCGTTGTCACTGGGCGAGTTGTCGTTCCGGCGCAAGGCTTTGCTGCACCTCGCCCAGGACCGCCTGCTGCTGACCCGCGTCGACGGCGACTACCGCTTCGCCCACGTGGTGCTGCGCGATCATTTGGCTTCGTGCGACCCAACGGCCCTGGTTCGAGCCACGCGTCGTTGAACCTTCTACATCTGCGGGCCGTACGGCCTGACAGAGAGGTCGGTGTTGCACATGCGCTCGTCAAAGGGCTGGCTCCCGGCCGTCGGGGTGTTCACGGTCGTCGTGGCCATCGGGGGTGCGGCCTTCGCCCTTGCCGGAGCGGAGACTCCCGCCGCGCAGTCCGGGGTGGCGGGCAAGGAGGTCTGCTCGGGGCAGCCTCTCGCCGTCGTCGACTCTCCGGGGGCGGCCGGCGTGCTGTCGGACCAGTTCCCGGTCGGCACGTCGTTGCGGATCACCAATTTGGCGAACGGGCGGGCTGTCACGGTTGCGGTGGCCGGGACTTCCTCTTCGTGTGCGGCGATCAACTCGGCGGCATTCGACGTTCTGCGGACGCCCGAGACCGGGCGGAACGCGGCCACGCGGAGTGGGACGGAAAGCGTTCTCCGGCGGGTTCGGGTGGAGATCGTCGGGAATGCTCCGGCGCCGGTCCGGACTTCTGCTCCTCGGTCGTCCACGGCACGAGTTCGGGCGTCCGGGGTTGTGGGGCAGGTTGTTTGTGACGGGGCTTCGATCGGGTTGTCGGCTGTTGGCGGGCAGGCTGGGGCGTTTTCTTCGCAGTTGCCGATCGGGACTTCGATTCGGGTCACGAACTTGGACAACGGGCGGCAGGCGACTGTTCGGATTGTTGGGGTCGGGTCGGCTTGTGTGGTGTTGAACAGTGCGGCTTTTGAGTTGGTTGGGGAGTCTGGGAAGAGTTTGATCAAGCGGGCTCAGATTGAGAAGGTGACCTGAGCCCTTCGGGCGGTTGCCCTTCGGGCGGTGGGTGCTGTTGCGTGCGGACTGGTGCGTTCCAGCGGGGTGGTCACCTGCCGTGCTACTGGTCGCCTTACGTCGTGGTTGTGGAGGCCATACCGGGCTTTGAGGTCATCGCCGCTGCGCGACGATTGCGATTGGGGCATCACCGCTACCCCGCGCGACTAGGTACGGACGGCTCGCTTCGCGGCGCGGCGGCGCGGCACACATGCTGGGCTGGGCATGGCCTACCAGTCCGATGGCTCGTCCGGCTCCTCTGGCTCCTCCGGCTCGGGCCACTCGTCGACCTCCGCAGTGCCGGAGCCCCATGCGGCGCCGCCTGTGCTCGTGGTCTTGGGCTTGGCTTTGGGTTTGGGGGCTTCGGAGGCGACCGGAGCAGCGGTGGCGGCAGAGACCGGGGCCGGGTCGCCGCCGGCGACCACCTCGATGATCTGGTCGCCGTACTTCGCCAGTTTTGCCTGGCCTACGCCGGTCACGCCGCCCAGGTCGGTCAGCGTGGCGGGGCGGGAGGCCGCGATGGAGCGCAGGGTGGCGTCGTGGAAGATCACGTAGGCGGGGACGGCCTGTTCGCGGGCTTGGGCGGCTCGCCATTCGCGGAGCTTTTCGAAGAGCGGGGCGGCTTCCGCTGGCAGGTCGACCACCTTTGCCTTGGCGGTGGCGCCTGCGGCGGTGCGGGTGGTGGAGCGGGCGGGGGTGGGGTCCTTGCGCATCAGGACGGTGCGTTTGCTGCCCAGGACTTCGGCGCTCGCCGGGGTCATGACCAGGGTCGAGTACTCGCCTTCCACGGCCAGCAGGCCTTGGGCGAGAAGTTGGCGGACCACACCTCGCCACTCGCTTTCGTTCAGGTCCTCGCCCACGCCGAAGGTGCGGAGGCGGTCGTGGTCGAACTGGATGACCTTGGCGGTTTTGCGGCCCAGGAGGATGTCGATGGCCTGGCCCGCCCCGAACTTCTGGCCTCGTTCGTTGCGCAGGCGCCAGATCGTGGACAGGAGTTTCTGGGCCGCGATTGTGCCGTCCCAGGATTCGGGCGGGGTCAGGCAGGTGTCGCAGTTGTTGCAGGGGACGCCGGTCTCGCTGAAGTAGTCGAGGAGCATCGTGCGGCGGCACGAGACGGTTTCGCAGAGGGCGAGCATCGCGTCCAGGTGGGCCTGGGAGCGGCGGCGGAAGGCCAGGTCGCCTTCTGAGGACTCGATCATCTTGCGCTGCTGGACGACGTCGGAGAGGCCGTAGGCGAGCCAGGCGGTGGACGGGAGGCCGTCGCGGCCGGCCCGGCCCGTTTCCTGGTAGTAGCCCTCGACGGATTTCGGGAGGTCGAGGTGGGCGACGAAGCGGACGTCCGGCTTGTCGATGCCCATGCCGAACGCGATGGTGGCGACCATGACCAGGCTGTCCTCGCGCAGGAAGCGGGCCTGGTTGCGCTGGCGGGTCTGGGAGTCGAGGCCCGCGTGGTACGGGAGGGCCGCGATGCCGTTGGCCACCAGGAAGTCGGCGGTCTTCTCGACCGAGGCGCGGGAGAGGCAGTAGACGATGCCCGCGTCGCCGCTGTGCTCGGTGCGCAGCAGGTCCAGGAGCTGCTTCTTGGGCTCTTTCTTCCCGACGATGCGGTACTGGATGTTCGGGCGGTCGAAGCTCGACACGAACTGACGGCCGTCGCCCAGGTCGAGGCGCGTGAGGATCTCCTTGCGCGTCGCCTCCGTCGCGGTAGCGGTGAGGGCGATGCGCGGGACCTTGGGCCAGCGTTCGTGCAGGTGCGCCAGGGAGAGGTAGTCCGGGCGGAAGTCGTGGCCCCACTGGGAGACGCAGTGCGCCTCGTCGATCGCGAACAGCGCGATGTCGCCCTGGTCCAGCAGGCGCAGGGTCGCCTCGGACGTGAGGCGCTCCGGCGCCAGGTAGAGCAGGTCGAGCTCGCCCTTGACGAACGCCGCCTCGACGTCGCGGCGCTCGTCCCAGGACAGGGACGAGTTCAGGAAGCCCGCGCGCACGCCGAGGGCGCGCAGGGCGTCGACCTGGTCCTGCATCAACGCGATGAGCGGCGAGATCACCACGCCGGTGCCTGGTCGCACCAGCGCCGGGACCTGGTAGCACAGCGACTTGCCGCCACCGGTCGGCATCAGCACGAGTGCGTCGCCGCCGGCGATCACGTGCTCGACGATGTCGGCCTGGTCGCCGCGGAACTCGGGGTAACCGAAGACGCGCTGCAGGACCTGCAGCGCGTCTTCGAGAACGACACCGTCGGTTGAACCCATGCCGCCGATGCTAGCGAGCAGCACCGACAACCCCGCTAGCTAGCCCAGCGCGCTCGCCGTACCAGCGGAAACAGTGCCGGCGGTCACCGGAGCGGCCGAAGCGGCGGGCACGGAACCCCGCATCGGGATCCGCACCGACGTGTCCGCCAGGTCGACGGTCAGCCGGGGCAGCTGACTCGGCCTGACGATGGCGCTGGAGTCGGTTCCGCCGATCAGCAGGCCCAGGCGGTGCCCGGCCGGGACCAGATGGTCCGTTGTGGACAGTCGGAACGTCATGCGGTACTTGGTTCCCGGTGTGATCGTGCGTGGAGTGGAGAGTGACGCGTAGTTCGCGAGGTCCGCCCATCCGCGCGCGATGATCTGTGCGTCGACGTTGCCCGCCGTCGCTTCCGTGTTGCGGTAACAGCCGTCATCGCCCGTACGGCTCTCACCCCAGCACGACTCCGTGGTCAGGGTTCGGATGCCCTGACCGGTTCGCACCCGAGCCGGACCGAAGTCGACGAGGTAAGCCGTCAAGTGCGCGGTCGAGGTCGAGGACGAGACGCCCACGGTGATCGACGACGTGCCGGCGACGCGCAGGTCCGACGTCAGCGGTGCGGTCGAGTAGAGCACCCGGCCGGTGTTCGAGCCGGAGAGCCACGTTGAGGGCGTTGCCTGGCCGTTGTCGGTGAAAGCAGCCGTACCTGTCCCAGGCGCCGTACCGAGGCCCGAAGAAGAAGGCCGCAGCACGGTGCTGACGGTCCCCTGCGGTGGCCACGTCTGATCGTCCGCCCACTGATCCGGTGCACGCTCGGAGGACACCTGCGGCTCGTTCTCGATCCCGTTCGGCACGTCCAGCAGCCAGCGGTCGAACCACCGGTGCAGCGTCGAGACCCACTCACCGCGACGGAAGTCGAACGGGTCGACGTGTGCGGTCTGCGAGAACCACAGCTTCTTCGGCACCGATGCGGGCAACGCGTCCCAGAACTGGCCGTACTGCAGCGTCTTGACGTTGAGGTCGTTCAGTCCGTGGATCGCGAAGACCGACGCCTTCACGCGCGAGGCGTTGCGCACGAAGTCACGTTGCTGCCACATCGACGTGTAGTCGCCGTTGGCAGGAGAACCGTTTGTCATCGCTGTGCGCACCGCAGCACACCGTGAGCGCGCATTGGAGTTCTCGAACTGCGAGCCCAGCCCGGTTGGCGAGCTGTAGCTGGGGTACGCGACGCCGTCCGAGCGGAACCAGTCGTACCACGAGCTGATGGCCGCGATCGGCACGATGGTGCGCAGACCGTCGACACCGGTCGCCGCGACACCGTTGGCGATCGAGCCGTCCCACGACTTGCCGATCATGCCGATGGCCCCGGTCGACCACGAGGCGGCCTTCGTCGTGGTGCCGGTCAGGGTCGAGTAACCGGTGCGGCGGCCGTTCAGCCAGTCGATCACCGCCGTGCCGGACGCGATCTCCGCCTGGCCGCCGACGTCGACGCAGCCGCGGGACCGGTTCGTGCCGAGGAAGTCGACCAGCACGACGGCGTAGCCGCGCGGCACGAAGTAGTTGTCGTAGAAGAGCGGGAACTTCACCGGCACACCGGCGGAGTCGTAGGTCTTGACCTCGCTCTCGTTGCCGCGGCCCGCACTTTGGTAGTACGGGCTGGCATCCATGATCACGGGCACACGGCCGATGGTCGACGGTCTGATGATGTCGGCGGTGACGCGGTCGCCTCGACCGTCGCCATCGAGATCGAGGCCGCTGTCGACGTAGACGGTCTCGCGGACCGCGTCGGCCATCGAGTGGATCGGTGCGGACACGCCGCCGGACAGGGTGAATGCCGGTGTCGCCGCTGTGGCAGGGATTGGCGTCAGGGTCAGGGCCCCTGCTAACGCCACTACAACACGAACACGCTTCATGAATTTTCACGCTACGGAGTGACGTTGTCACCCATCAGAGTCGAAAGTCTGGTTCCTTTCAGTTGCGGTAGGTACAGCTCGTACCGAATATTCGACCTTGTGAGCTTCACTTTCGAACCCGCGCGCACACGAGTCGTATTCGGACGCGGTACCTCCACCTCCGTGCGCGCCGAGGCGGAGCGACTCGGTGCGACCAGAGTTCTGCTGATCGCCCGGCACGGCGGCGACAAGGTGGCCGCCGAGCTCGGCCCGCTGCTCGCGGCGCGGTTCACCGGCGCGGCGATGCACACGCCGGTCGAGGTCACCGAACGAGCGCTCGCGTTGCTGCGTGAGCACGGCGCGGACGGCCTGGTGTCGGTCGGCGGCGGATCCAGCACGGGGCTGTCGAAGGCGCTCTCGGTGCGCGCCGGCGTGCCGCAGATCATCATTCCGACGACCTACGCGGGTTCCGAGGTCACGCCGGTGCTCGGCGAGACGGCGTCCGGTCTGAAGAAGACCCGGCGCGACGCGGCGATCCAACCGGACACGGTGATCTACGACGTCGACCTGACGCTGGACCTGCCCCTGGACGTCACGGTGACAAGCGCACTCAACGCGCTCGCACACGCCGTCACCGCACGAGGCAACGAGAACCCGCTGATCGACGCCATCGCCACGAAGGCGACCGAGGGCGTTCTGCACGCTTTGAGCGGAAACCCGTCCACAGTGGATGCGCGGACCGAACTGCTGTACTCGGCGTGGCTCGCGGGGACCTGCCTGGCATCCGTCCCGATGGGACTGCACCACAAGCTCGCGCACGTTTTGGGTGGTTCGTTCGGTTTACCGCACGCCGCCACACACACGGCGCTTCTCCCACACACGGCGCCTGCCGACCTGTCCAAGCGCATCCACGACACGGCCACACGGTTCGGTGCGGCGACTTCCTTGCGTGAGCTGGGCATGGCGGAGTCCGATTTGTCCCGAGCTGCGGAGATCGCGGAGCATCCAGACGCCCTGCGAGTGCTCACGAACGCGTGGCGCGACGCGTCATCCGACTGATCGGTTGTCAACCTTAAGGCTGATGTTCACAGCTCTGAATCCAGACCAACATCCGATGTGGACCTGAAGATCTGCTGATGAACTGAGACCATGCTCAGCCCTCTGGATCTGTCCCTGATAAATGGACCGATCCCCGTCGCTGCGACCGTTGCCTCCACCCTCGCGTTGACGTACCTCGGGATCAGGAAGAACCGGACCTGGTGGACCAGGGTCCTGCCGATCGTGGTGCTGGCGTGCGTGCTGGTCGCGGCCGGGCTCTCGTACGTCGTCGACCACGTGTGGAAGCCCTGGCCAGAGCCGTTGCCGGTGATCCTCACGGTGTGGCTGGGCGCCGCTTTGACGGCGTTGGCGTTGGCGGTCGCACGGCTGCGCACAGGACGCTGGTACGGCCGCGTGCTGAGCGTGCTGCTCGCACTGGGCGTGCTGACGAGCTCCGTAGTGGCGGTGAACGCGCACTTCGCTCAGTACCCGACCATGCGCGCGATACTGGACGCCTTCAGCAACAACCGTGTCGCCCTCGACGAAGCTGCTGTTCCTCCGTCCAACGTGGTCGACGTGCCCGCGGGCAAGAAGCTCGCCGACGTCTGGCGGAAGCCGGACGACCTGCCGGACAAGGGCACGGTCTCCGAGGCTGACATTCCCGGCACGTTCAAGGCGCGGCCGGCGTGGATCTACCTGCCGCCGGCCTACGCCACGACCCCGCGCCCGAAGCTGCCGGTCATCGTCCTGATGGCGGGGCAGCCCGGCAGCCCTGTTCAGTGGCTGGACGCCGGCCGGATCTCCCACAGCCTGGACGCATACGCGCGCGAGCACGACGGGCTCGCACCGATCGTCGTGGTGGTCGACCAGTTGGGCCACGGGACGGCGAACCCGCTGTGCCTCGACTCCGCGCTGGGCCGGTCCGAGTCGTATCTGGCCCGCGACGTGCCGGCGTGGATCAAGCAACGGCTGACCGTCGACGAGCGACGCGAGGCGTGGACCATCTCCGGCTTCTCTCAAGGCGCCACGTGCGCGGTGCAACTCGCCGTGCGCGCACCGGACGTGTACGGCAACTTCGTCGCTCTTGCTCCTCAGCGCGAGCCCACACTCGGCACGCGGCAGGAGACCGTGAAGGCGGCGTTCGGTGGCGACGAGGCGGCGTTCGTCCGAGTCAACCCGATGGACATCCTTGCGCGCCAACAGTTCCCACGGACCGCAGGCATGATCGTCGCAGGCCGGGACGACACCACGTACCGCCAGGCGGACGCCGAGGTGTTCGAGGCCTGCCGCAAAGCAGGAATGGACGTGCTGTGGAAAGAATTCCCGACTGGGCACGACTGGAACATGGCACGGGACGGTTTCTCCGACTCGCTGCCGTGGCTCGCGGCGCGGACGGGGCTGGCCAGATGATCTCCCGGTTATCCAGAACTGCTCCCCTGACCTGTGTGTTCCTGGTCGTGTTCTGGACCGTTGGGGCGTTGACCAGCGCGATCAGGAACCCGAACGAGGAGCTGCTCAACCGCATCGGGTTCGGCACCGACACTCCGCTGTGGACCGTGTTCAGCTCGGCGCTGTGGTCGATGGACCTGGTGGGCTATGTGGCGACCACGGTGCTGCTGCTCGTCTTCGGCACATTGGCCGAACGGGAGTTCGGCGCGCTGCGCACCGCGGCGATCTTCCTTTCGTCGCACGTGATCGGTTCGCTGCTGGGGCTCGGGCTGGTGCTGATCGGCGGGCACGTGCACTGGTCGTGGCTCGAGTCGCTGGTGAGCGAGGTCGCCGCCGGTCCGTCGATCGGCGGGGTGGGGCTGGCGCTCGCGCTGACGTTCCGGATGCCGCCGTTGTGGAGGCGCCGCGTCCGGCTGATGATGATCTTGTCGGTGCTGGTCCTTACGCTGTACTCAGGTTGGCTCGAAGATCTGCTCAGACTGTCCGGTGGCGTGGCCGGACTCCTGATCGGTGCGCTGTTCCTGAGGGGCGGTGCGGCGCACAAGCCGCGCACGTTCCAGGAGACGCGGGTGCTGGTGGCGCTGCTGCTCGCGGCGTCGGCACTCGGACCGGTGGTGGCGATGATGTCGCCGTTCCCCAACGGTCCGTTGTGGTGGTTCGCGGACGTGGTGGCGGTCGTACAGCCGTCGCAGGACGACGTGGACGTGGTGTGCGGCTCGCCGGACTCGGTCGAGCTGTGCCGGACGATGCTGGTCCAGCTGTCGTACGGCCGGTTCCCCGCGCTGGTGATGTCGTTGCTGCCGGTGTTGCTGCTGCTGGTGCTGGCGGAAGGTCTGCGGCGCGGGCGGCGGTTCGCGTGGTGGTCGGCGCTGGTGTTCAACGTGGCGTACGCGGCCTTCATCGGCTGGTACGTCGTGGAGGCCGCGCGGATTCCGGACATCGGCGTGGTGGAGATCGCGTTCTCGTACAGCATCCCGTTGCTGGCGCCGCTCGCGATCGCGGTCGTGTTGTTGTTGACGCGCAAGCACTTCGCCGTGCGTCTACCTCGGCGTGCCGTCAGGAAGTTCTGGCGGTTCACGTTGGGCAGCGTGACGCTGCTGTCGGTGCTGTACGTCTTCGGCGGGTATCTGGTCCGCGACCAGCTCGCGCCGGAGCCGGGGTTCGCTCAGCTCGTCGCGGACCTGCCGACGCGGTTCCTGCCGCCCGGCTACCTGCTCGGCCTGGTGCCGTTGCAGTTCTCCGCCGAGGGGTTCGTCGGCTCGCTGCTGTTCGAGTACACGGGGGTGGTGTTCTGGCTGATCGTGCTGGCGGGTCTGCTGATGGCGTCGTGGCGCACGTGGCCGTCGCCATGCGAGAAGGCGGCGGCGCAGGCACGTGAGCTGATGCGACGCCACGGCGGTTCGTCGTTGTCGTACATGACGACGTGGCGCGGCAACCAGTACTGGTTCACGCCCGACGGCGAGACGGCCATCGCGTATCGGGTGGTGGCGACGATCGCGCTCACCGTGGGCGACCCGATCGGGCCGGCGCGCGTTGATGCCGTGCGCGGGTTCGCGGAGTTCTGCGCGCGCAACGGCTGGACGCCGTGCCTGTACAGCGTGGGCGCGGAGACGCGGGAGGCTGTGGAGAGTCTTGGCTGGTCAGCGGTGCAGGTCGCCGAGGACACCGTGATCGAGCTGGACACGTTGAGTTTCACCGGCAAGAAGTGGCAGGACGTCCGCACAGCGCTGAACAAGGCCGGCAAGGCCGGCATCACCGCCGAGTGGTGCACCTACGCCGACGCCCCGTACGCGATCACCGACCAGATCCGGTCGATCTCGGCGGAGTGGATGGCGGACAAGGGCCTGCCCGAAATGGGTTTCACGCTGGGCGGCCTCGAAGAGCTCACCGGCGACGGCGTGCGGTGCCTGCTCGCGATCGACGCCGATCGCACCGTGCACGGCATCACGAGCTGGCTGCCGGTGTACTCCGACGGCGAGGTCGTCGGATACACGCTCGACTTCATGCGCCGTCGTGCCAACGGTTTCCGCGGCTCGATGGAGTTCCTGATCGCCTCGGCGGCGCTGAAGCTCAAGACCGAGGACGCGCGGTTCCTGAGCCTGTCCGGGGCGCCGCTGGCCCGGCTGGACCGCGGCGAACGTCCGCGCGCGCTGCAGCGGGTGCTGGACCTCACCGGACAGGTGCTGGAGCCGGTGTACGGGTTCCGCTCGCTGTTCGCGTTCAAGGCGAAGTTCCAGCCGACCTACCGGCCGATGTTCATGGCCTACCCGGACTCGGCCGCACTGCCCCGCATCGCGAACGCGGTCAGCCGCGCCTACCTGCCGCACCTCAACGCACGGCAGGGTCTCCGCCTGGCCACCAAGATGATCATCCGCTCGCGTGAGCGTGTGGCCGCACCTGATCGAACCCACTAGTGCCTGACGTCCCGCTGAAAGCCGAACTCGCTAGTCCGAAAGGGTGGAGAGGCGATCCTCGTTGTCACGTCCGGGCGCCGCTGAGCGAAGATGCGCCGATGACCGTGCGGGGCACGCCGCCTGCCCAGACTACGACGTTCATCGGCCGCCGGGCCGTACTCGCCGACGCCGAGACGCTGCTCGCCCAAGCCCGGCTCGTGTCGATCATCGGCGCGGACGGTGTCGGCAAGTCGCGCATCGCCGTGGAGACCGGGCGTGCCATGGTGCGCGCGGCGGCGTTCCAGCACGGTGTTCGGCTGGTGC
This sequence comes from uncultured Actinomycetota bacterium, assembly GCA_963771775.1. GTDB lineage: Bacteria > Actinomycetota > Actinomycetes > Mycobacteriales > Pseudonocardiaceae > Lentzea. The sequence goes on along the minus strand of CAVYUS010000007.1, from coordinate 1,094,309 downwards.
CGCTCGCTGATCTGCGGGACCCGGCGCTGCTGGCGCGCACGGTCGCGGCCGAGCTGCGGATCGTCGACAACTCGCCGGCGGCGGGGCCATGCCGGCTGGTGGAGTCGTTGTACGACAAGCACATGATGCTCGTGCTGGACCACTGCGACCACCTGCTCGACGCGGTGCGGCACCTCGTGCACAACCTGTTGCGGGACTGCGAGGGGCTGACGATTCTGACGACCTCGCGGGAGCAGCTCGGCATCTACGGCGAGCGACTGCTGCGGGTGCCTCCGTTGACCGAGGACGAGGACGTGCCGCTGTTCCTCGATCGGGCGGCCGCGGCCGGGGCAACGTTCGGCAAGGAGGATCTGCAGGAGGTCACGGCGCTCTGCCGGGCGTTGGACGGTGTGCCGCTGGCGATCGAGCTGGCGGCAGCGCGGTCGGCGGACATGCCGCCCACCGATGTGCTTGGCGGGGCTCAGCGCGTCACGCTGGAGCAGGCGTTCGAGTGGTCGGCGCGGCACTGCACGGATGAAGAGCGACAGCTGTGGGCGGCGCTGTCGGCGTTTCCGGCCGATTTCGATCGCACGGCGGCAGAAGAAGTGGCCAAGAGCGACGTGTCGGTGCCGTTGGCGGCGTTGGTGCGGAAGTCGATCGTGGTGGCGACGACCAGTCCGGTTACGCGACAGACCCGCTATCGGCTGTTGGACACCGTCTCGCAGTTCGGGTCGCGGATGCTCGGCGGCACGGACGAGCCGTTGCGCCGGCATGTGTTGCACTACAACGCGTTTGTCGATGAGGCGACGCGGTCGTGGCTGTCGCGTGACGACGCGTTGTGGATGGGGCGACTGCGCGAGGAGTGGCCGAACATCCGTGCGGCGATCGGGTACGCGCTCAAGACGCCGGACCTGGCCGAGATCGGCGCGGTGATGGCGATGAACGTGGAACGGACGCGGTTCCCGTCTTTCGCAGGGATGCTCGGGCAGATGCACGACCTGCTGGCGGCGGCTCGGGAGGTGATCACCGAGGGGCCGTTGCGGACATCGTTGCTGGCGCAATGTGCGTGGGCGGCGCAACTGCGGGGCGACATGGTGGCGGCGGTTCCGTCGATGCACGAGGCGCGGGCGTTGCCGCGGCGGCTGGAGACCGACGTTCGCTTGATGTGGGTCGAGGCCACGCACCTCTTCTTCGTTGAGGGCTCACCGGACTGCGTGCCGTTGTACGAGCACCTCGCCGAGCTGCGCCGGCTGCACGGGACGCCCGGTGACACATACGTCACCGAGATGTTCCACGCGATGTCGTCGTGTTTCCTGCTGGACGCCGAGGCCGCGGACAAGGCGACGACCGCGCTGGCCAGGCTGGCGGAGGACAACGGCGTGGACTGGTCGCACGCCTGGGGGTTGTGGCACCGCGGCCTCTACGAACTGCTGCACGGCGATCCGGCGCAGGCGCACTCGCTGGCCGTGGAGGCACTGGGCGTTCAACTGGCGCTCGGCGACACGTGGGGACCCGCGTACAGCCTGTGGCTGCTCGCGTGCACCTGCGCTGAGCTGGGGGCGTTCGACCGGGCGGCCCGGCTGCTCGGCGCGTTGCGGTCACACGAACGGCGCGTGCGGATCTCGTTCGCCGGTATGAAGCCTTTCCACAAGCTGCTGGAACGCGCCGATCGCACCGCCCGCCGCGCGCTCGGCGACGACTACCCGGTGATCACGACGCTGGGCGCGGACCTGCGGCGCGAGCAGGCGATGGAGTTCGCGCTGGAGCCGGTGCCCGACCGCGAGCGCCGGCCGTCCAAGGTCTCGTTGCCGGGCGGACTGACCAGGCAGGAGTTCACCATCGCCGGGCTGGTCGCCGAGGGGCTCACGTCGAAGCAGATCGGGGCAAGGCTGTTCATCTCACCGCGGACGGCGGACCGGCACGTGGTCAACATCCGGGTGAAGCTGGGCCTGCCGAGCAGAATGGCACTCGCGGCGTGGCATCAGTCCGCGGCCGGGTCCTAACGCGCCTCGAACGCCAGCTTCAGCCCGAGTGCGACGAACACGGACGCGGTCAGCCGGTCCAGCAGCACCTGTTGGCGCAGCAGGAAAGCACGCGCCCGACCGGCGACCGCGATCAGGATCGGCAGCCACACGAGTCCGAGGCCGAGGTGGATGGCCACCAGCACCGCACCCCACCCAGGCTGTCCCGCGGGCATGAACTGCGGCAGCAACGACAGGTAGAACACGCCGACCTTCGGGTTCAGCAGGTTCGTCAGCAGCCCCACCCGCAACGACGCCCCCGCGCCCGGCACCGGCCGCGAGTCGTCGAGCGAAACGGCCTTGCGCGAGTTCCACAACGCCTTGGCGCCCAGGTAGACCAGGTATGCCGCGCCCATCCACCGCACGACGTCGTAGGCCACTTCGGACGCCTGCAGCAGCGCCGTCAGCCCCGCGAGGCTCGCGATCGCCCAGACCAGACACCCCAGCGTGATGCCGAGAACGACACCCATCGCCGCACGCCTACCGCTCAGCAACGAGGTCCGCAGCACCATCACGGTGTCCAGGCCCGGTGTGATGACGGTCAGCAATGCGACCAGGGAGAAGCTCAGGAGCACAGCGGTCGACATGGGCACATGAGATCACAAGTCAGCGAGCATCCGCCGCTGTTTTAAGACCGAAGGCGATGAGCGCGGAGGCGGAGATGCGGTCGAGCAGAATCCGTTGCCGCAGCAGGAAAGCACGCGCCCGGCCGGCCGCGGTGATCAGGATCGGGAACCAGACGAGACCGATGCCGAGGTGGATGGCGACGAGCACCCCGCCCCACGCCGGCTGGCCGACGGGCAGGAACTGCGGCAGCAGCGACACGTAGAATACGCCCGGCTTCGGGTTGAGCAGGTTCGTCAGCAGTCCGACCCGGACGGCCGCGCGCACCGACGGCACCGGCGCGGGTTCGTCGATCTCGACTGGCCGGCGGGAGTTCCACAACGCTTTGGCGCCCAGGTAGATCAGGTATGCCGCACCGAGCCAGCGCACGACGTCGTAGGCCAGTTCGGACGCCTGCAACAACGCCGTCAGACCGACCAGGCCCGCGGTCGCCCACACCAGGCAGCCCAGCGTGCTGCCCACCACGACACCCATCGCCGCGCGACGTCCGACCAGCAGCGCCGTCCGCAGCACGAGCAGGGTCTCCAGGCCCGGCGTGATGACGGTGAGCAGCGCGACGAACGTGAAGCTCAGGAGGACGGCGGTCGACATGACGTCATGAAAACACGAAAAGGCAGTGCCACCAGAAGAATTAACACGCCTGACACCTCCTCGGGAGTCACCTCCACCAGGCTCGCACGCCCATCCGCCCGGTGCTGCCGAGATCGATGTTGATAGCCCCGTGCGGCCCGACCGACTGCAGCGGCTGCCACGTGCCACCCGGCGCGGCCGCGATGTCGACGTGGCTACCGACCAGCGGCGGGTCGATCGACGCGTGCGTGTTCCGCCACACGAACGCACTGTTCGCGCGCTCCCCCGGCGGCACCGTGATCGGCTGCGGCGGGTTGTCGAACCCCTCGACCGAGGCAACTCCACCAGAGCCGTTGATGATCTCGACCTCCAGCGGCTGCCACCGCTCGTCGAGCAGCTTCACCTGCGGATATCCGTTGAGCTGCAACGGCTGTGTGCCGCAGTTGAACAGCTGCACCGACATCACGCGCAGGCCCATAGCCGCGTCGGTGACCTCGGTGGTGAACCGCAGCCCGGTGTCGCACGCCGGTGCTTCGGACGACGGCGTGGCCAGGGCGACCGGCTGCGCGAGCGGTTCCGGCGCCTGTGCCACGACCGGACGCGTGCCGCAACCGGCCAAGCCGGCGAGCACGGCCAACAGCACGAGAATCCTGCCCCCAGTTCTCATGAAGTCGATCATGCCACAGGAGAGCGGGTCAGATCAGGGCGGTGATGTTGGGCTCCACTCCCAGAAGCGCGGCCGAACGCCTCCAGGTTCAGCGCGGGACTAATCATCGCGTGCCGCAATGCGGTCTGCATGTCTCGCATGTAGACGTTGAGTGGGCTGGACTCCGTCACGGACAACGCGCCGTGTGCGGACACCAGAATGTCGACCGCTTCGCCACATTGCCGCACCGCGTGGGCGGCGTGCAGACGGATTCGTGCGCGGGCGAGGTAGTCCGGAGACCCTCCGGCCGTCTCGGCGCAGGAGCGTGCGAGGAGGGCGGCCACGTCGATCCTGGCGGCGGCCTCGGCAATCGCGATCTGGAACGCCGGGGAGTCGCACTGGCGCTGGTAGCTGGTGAACGACACGCCACGCTTGTCCGCGCAGGACACCACATGGTCCAGCGCGGCCTGGGCGATGCCCAGGTAGGGGCCGATCATGTAGGTGAGCACGGTCGGCAGCACCGGTGGATGGCCCGGGATCTTCCCGGCGATCGCGTCGCTCATCCGCAGGACGCGTGCATCCGGCACGAGAACGTCCTGGCCGATCAGGAGATTGCTGCCGGTGCCACGCATGCCGACGGTGAACCAGGTGTCCTTGATCCGCAGCTCGCTCAACGGCACCGCGGCCACGCCCGAGTCCGTTTCGCCGAGTGGGAAGCCCACCAGCGCCCACGTCGAATGCAGGCAGCCGGACGAGGGAAACCACTCGCCGATGAGCCGCCAGCCGCCCTCGACGCGTTCGGCTGTCGCACGTGGCGTCAGCACTGTGCAGACGTGCGTGTCCGGGCCTTCGGCGTAGATCTCGCGCTGGACGTCCTCGGGGAGCCGGCGGGTCAGCAGGTCGCCGGCCCCGAGGATCATCACGACCCACGCGGCCGACGGGTCGCCCTTGGCCAGCTCGGCGGTCGCAGTCACGGCGGTGTGCAGATCGAGGTCGAGGCCGCCCTGCTCACCGGACACGAGCATGCGGAACATCCCGGCGTCCCGCAGCGCGGCCATCGCCTCGCCGGTCAGCCGCCGGTCCCGGTCGCCGGCGGCCTGGTTCCGCTCCAGCACCGGCCTCAACTCGGCCGCTGCCTCGACAAACTCGCGCACAACGCCCCCTTGTCAACCGAAGCTAACAAGGGAGTGCTCCCTGCGCCGGGCGACTTGACGCCACGGGTCCGAAGAACGGAACTTGTTGTCGCAGCACACATCGAACGATGTGTAACGCAAAGGCCTGAACAACGATCTTGGGGCGTGGGAGGACAACGGTGATCCGGCGCCCCCGGCTTGAGGGGCTGCTCTGCACGACAAGGCTCACGACGCTGGTCGCACCCGCCGGCTACGGCAAAACGACCCTGCTGGCCCAGGCGCACACCGACCGTTCGGTCGTATGGCACACCTGCCAGGAAGGCCATCGGCTGGTGCAGCCGCTGGCCAACGCCCTGGCGGCCGGCTGGACCAGCGTTCCGGCGGTGTCGGGCGAGGACGAGTCCGGGCGGGCGCACGCCATCGCGGGACTGCTGTGCGACGCGTGGCCCGACGACGTGCTGATCGTGCTGGACGACATACATGTGCTGAGACAGGGAGATCCGGCTGTGCAGCTGTTGGAGGCGCTTTGCCTCCAACTGCCAGCCGGCCGCGCGACTTGTGTTGTCCGGGCGCACGCCGCCGCCGTTCTCGTTGCGGCGGCTCAAGGTTGACGGCGAGCTGACCGAGCTCAACGCGGCTCAGCTGGCGTTCACGGCCGAGGAGACCAGGGTGGTCGCGGGACAGGACGTGCACGACGTCACCGGTGGATGGCCCATCGCGGTGCGGCTGGTCGCGGAGACGGGAACGGTCGAGGAGCTCGGCGACCTGGTGGACGAGGTCGTTGGCAGGGAACCGGAACAGACGCGGGAGCTGCTGCGGACCGCTGCGGCGTTCGACCGGTTCACGGCCGATCTGCTGACCGCGCTCGGCCACGGCGAGGCCGGCGCGATCCTGCCCGACCTCGCGCGGCGCGGGCTGTTCGTCGAGCATGTCCGGGCGGAACCGGGCTGGTTCACGCTGGTGCCGTTGGCGCGGGAGTACCTGACGCCGGCGAGCGGTGTGCATGCCGGGGCGGCGCGGTGGTTCGCGGGCCGTGGTGAGTACGTTCGTGCGGCGGATTCCCTTGCCGCGCTGGAGGATTGGGGTGGCGTCACCGCGTTGCTCGGCGACGTGCTGCGATCCAAGGGTGCGGACGCGGTGCTCGACGCGACGGGTCTGATCCCGGAGAACGAGCGCACGGCTGAGGTGTGGCAGCTCGAAGGTGTCGCGCATCAGTTGCGGGGTGAGTGGCGGCAGGCGGCGGACCGGTTCACCAAGGCGACCGAGGACGGGCTGACCGCGGAGCTGGCCTGGCGGATGGCGTGGATCCAGCACCTGCGTGGCGGACCGCAGGACGCGTTGAAGATCTGCGACGAGTGCGTGCCCGACGGTGGCGATCCGACGGCGGAGTCGATGTTGCTGAGCACGGCGGCCAGTGCGCATTGGGCGTTGGGTGATCTCGAAGCGGCCGAGACGAAGGCGATCGAGGCGCTGAAGACCGCGACGAACGACGGTGCGATCGGCACAGCGCACACCGTGCTCGCGATGGTTGCTGCGGCACAAGGGAAACGCGACGAGCTGACGGAGCACTACGACATCGCGCTCGACCATGCGCAGAAGGCCGGCGACGTGCTCGGCGTGATCCGCATCCGGTCGAACCGGGCGTCGCACCACGTGGAGGCGGGTGAGCGCCGGGCGGCGTTGCAGGAGATCGAGGAGATGCTGCCGCTCGCGGACGTCACCGGTTTCGCGACGTACCGGGCGATCGGCCTGCACAACCGGGGCGAGGCGTTGCTCGGGCTCGGCAGGCTCGACGAGGCGGCGGCCGACTTCCATGCCGCACAACAGGTTTTCGACCGGGCGGGGAGCTGGCTCGCCGCGGCACCGCTGGTCTACCTGGGCGAGGTGCACCGGCTGCGGGGTGACCGGGCGCTGGCCGGGTTCGCGCTGCGGGAGGCACTGCGGCTCGCTTCGGCCAAGAACACCGTGCCGCACATGATGCTGGCGAACGTCGGACTCGCCGAACTGTTCGAGCGGGACGACCCGGACCTCGCCAAGGAGCACGCCCGCAAGGCGCTCGACCTGGGGGAGAGCGTCGCGGCACTGCTCGTGCTGGCCCGGCTCGACCAGGCCAAGGACCTGTGCCAGGAGGCGGCGGAGGTCGCCACCCGGCGCGGTGACCGGGCCGGGTTCGCGAAAGCGCTGGAGTTGCAGGGAAGTCTGGAGCGGGACTCGGTGCTGCTCGACCAGGCGCTGACGTTGTGGCGGGAGGTCGGCGACCCGCTCGGGGAGGTCCGGGTGCGCACGGCCCAGGCGGCGCTGGTCGGTGGCGCGGCGGGCGAACAGCTTGCCGGAGAAGCACGGCTGCAGGCCGCTGATCTCGGTGCGCGGATACTCGCCGAAGCGGCGGCCGCGGTTGCCGAGACGTGCCGGAAAGCGAGCCGGCCCGCGTTGTTCATCCAGACGCTGGGCGGGTTCCGGGTGCTGCGCGACGGTGAACCGCTGCCACCCGCCGCGTGGCAGTCGCGCAAGGCCAGGGACCTGGTGAAGATCCTCATCGCCCGGCGCGGACGGCCGATCACCCGGGAGGCGCTGGGAAATCGTGCTGTGGCCGGACGAGGAACCGGAGCGGGTCGCGAACCGGCTGGCGGTGGCGTTGTCCACGGCCCGCAGCGTGCTCAGGGCGGGCACCGGAATCGTCGCCGAGGGGGACGCGATCCGGATCGACACGGAGGTGCTGCCCGTCGACGTCGTCGGTTTCCTCGCCGACGCACGGGCGGGACTCGCTGCGGCACAACGGAACTCGTCCGAGGCCCAGTCGCTGCTCGCCGCCGCCGAGTCCGCCTATCACGGCGACTTCCTGGAGGAGGACCCGTACGAGGACTGGGCCGGGCGGCTGCGCGAGGAAGCCAGGTTGATCTACCTGCAGGTGGTGGCGGTGCTCGCCGCACGGGCCGAGTCCGGTGGGGACTACGCGCTGGCCAGCAGGTATTGCCTGCGCGTACTGGAACGCGACCCGTACGACGAGCCGGCGCACCTGATGCTGGTGCGCGTCCTCGCCGCCGGAGGTAGTCACGGCGAGGCTCGGCGGTGCTACCAGACCTACGTCACGCGGATGCGGGAGATCGAGGTCGACCCGCGTCCGTTCACGGCCCACGTCATTGGGAGCACACGACGTAGGGCGTGATCGACCAGCGGATGGCCTGCCCCTGCGCGTTCGTCCCCTCACCGGTGACGGTCGCGCCGGGGCCGACCGGCTCGACGTCCTCGATGATCGCGCCGGCGACCGCACCGCCGGCACTGACCACCTGCTCGTCTCCTTGACAGGCAACGGACTTCGAGGCGGTCTTGGTCATCACGACCGATGGGCTGCCGCCTCGCAGAACCAGTCCCGGTCGCGTACCGCAGATCGCGTGCGCCGTGACGTCCGCGTTGCCGGACGTCTCGATCACGCCGCCCTTGAGGTTGTTCTTGGGCGCCATCTTCGTGAAGTGCACGCCGCCGTCGCCCTCGATCTCACCGGCGACGCCGAGCGCCTTCTGGTTGCCGGGACAGGTGGCTTCCGCGTTCTTCGTGCCGCCCTTGGACACCAGCGTGAACTCGCCGGGCGCACAGGTCGCCCGCACCTTCACCGTCCACGACTGCACGGTCCCCGCCCCGTGCTCGACCGCCGCGACCTCGACGCCGGAGAGATCGGCGTTCGGCCGCACCCGCGTGATCGTGGTCCGCTTCCCGGTCGCCGAGCCGCCGGCGCCGACGACCTTCGTGCCGCTCGGGCAGGTGACCGAGACGGTCTTGCCCGACGACGTCGCGGTACTGACGGCCTGCACCGCCACCACCTGATCGTCGGCAGCGTCCGGGCCGGTCAGGCTCAGCACGAGCAGAGCCGTGCTCATCACCTTCACGTTCATCCCCCTTCGGGTCCGCGGGCCTGGTCAGCCCGCGGACCCGAAGGATGCCGCGCTCGCTTAAAGCCGTCTTAAGGTCAGCTCGCTGAGATCAGGGGCAGCTGACGAGCGTGTCGCCGGCCTCGGCGTCGAGGCAGGTGTCCACACCGAGGCCGCCGTTGAGGGTGTCGTTGCCGGCCGCGCCCCAGATCAGGTCGTTGCCGTTCAGCGCCGAGATGCTGTTGGCCGACGCGGTGCCGACCAGGTGGTCGACGAAGTTGGTGCCGGTCAGGTTCTCCACGTCGCTCGCGACGTAGTCCTTCAGCGCCAGCGTGTCGTAGCCGTCGTCGGTACCCGAGCCCATGGTCACCGAGACACCTGAGTTCGGGTGCAGCGGGCTGCCGGTGCTGTAGTCCACGCGGTCGGTGCCGGGGCCGCCGTACACGAAGACCCCACCGCGCTTCGGCCGCAGGTGGTCGACGCCGTCGCCGCCGTTGATCGTGCCCTTGGCGCGGGTCTCGATCACGTCGTTGCCCGCCTCGCCGTAGACGTTGGCGGGCATCGCGTCGGCGTTGGTGTTGTCGTAGGCGATGTTGATCCGGTCGTTGAGGTCGTTCGCCCTGACCTGGATCGACGTGATCAGCTTCGTGGCACCGGACTCGTAGGTGCAGTTCACGTTCGCACCGCTCAGCGTGCAGCCGGCGCCGACGGCCAGCAGGTCTCCGGAGTCGGTGACGGTGAGCCGGTGGTTCGCCGTGTCCAGCCCGATCAGGATGTTGTTGGTCTTGCCGGCCTCGGCCTCGACGATCAGCACCTTGTTCTGCACGTACACCGTGGTGTGCGGCGCGGCGTGCGCAACGGCCGGCATGGCGACCGCAGCGAGAGTGACGACGCCCAGACCGATGAGCATTCTCATGCTGTTTCTCCCCTTGGTGGATGTTGTGTTGCGGGGAACAGCCTGCTCAGCGGTCTTTCGGCCACCTTTGGGTGGTTTTAGGGCGGTCTTTCTGCTCGTAGCAGAACGCGCCTGGGGACCTTCGGGATCGGTGTCACCATGACGACATGGCGGAGATCCTGGACTTCAACCGCAGGCGCAGCCCCGAGCCGTTGTGGCGGGAGGCGCTGGGCCGCAAGCTGCGCGAGGCCAGGGAGGAGCGGGGCGAGCGCCTGGTCGACATCGCCGAGCGGGCCGGCATCTCGACGCAGTACCTCTCCGAGATCGAGCGCGGCCGCAAGGAGCCGTCGAGCGAGATGATCGCCGCGGTCACCGGCGCGCTGGGCATCGACCTGGCCGACCTGCTGATCGGGGTCGCCGGCCAGGTCCGTCACTTCCAGACCGCGCAGTTCCGCACCGAGGTCTCGCAGTCCCGGTCCAAGCATCCCAATGCTGCGCAGCCGCCCACCTCGCACTTCCACATCTCGCGTCCCACGGGCCGTCCCGCGGGTCCCGTGCTGATGGCCGCCTAACGCCGTTCCAGCACCTGGTCCGCCAGGCCGTACGCGACCGCGCCCGGTGCGTCGAACACGCGGTCCCGGTCGGTGTCGTGGCGCAGTTCCGCCACGCTCCGGCCACTGTGCCGGGACAGGATGTCCTCCAACTGGGTGCGCACCCGCACGACCTCGTCCGCCGCCAGGATGAGGTCCGGGATCGTGCCACGCCCCTGCGCCGCCGGCTGGTGCAGCACGACCCTGGTGTGGGGCAGCACCGCGCGACGTCCCGACTCCCCCGCCGCCAGCAACACCGCGCCGGCCGCCACCGCCTGCCCGACACACGTGGTCGCCACCGGGGCCTTGATGTAGCGGATGGTGTCGTACAGCGCGAGCATCGCCGACGGGTCGCCGCCCTCGCAGTTGATGTAGAGGTTGATCTCCAGGTCCGGGTTGTCCGCCTCCAGGTGCAGCAGCTGGGCGATCAGCGCGTTCGCCACCCCGGAGTCGATCCCGGTGCCGAGGTAGACGATCCGTTCGGACAACAGGTGCGAGTAGACGTCCATGACCCGCTCGCCGCGCGCGTCCCGCGTGATGACGTTGGGAATCGTGTAGGTGCTCATGCGACAGCTCCTGAGTGCAGTCCAAGCTTGTGCGTGCGCACGGGCACGACCTGGCCGAGATCACTGACGATGTGATCGATGAACCCGTACTCGAGCGCCTGCGCGGTGGTGAACCACCGGTCGTGCAGCGAGTCGGTGAAGATCCGGTCGAACGGCTGCCCGGTGTCCTCCGCGATCAGGCCGAGCACGGTGTCCCTGGTGTGCCGCAGGTCGTCGGCCTGAACCTCCACCTCGACCGCGGACCCACCGATGCCCGCACTTCCCTGGTGCATCAGGATCCGCGCGTGCGGCAACGCGAACCGCTTTCCCTTGGTACCGGCGGAAAGCAGGAACTGCCCCGCACTGCACGCCAGTCCCAGCGCCAGCGTCGCCACATCGCACGGCACCAGCCGCATGACGTCGCGGATGGCCAGCATCGCGGGCACCGACCCGCCCGGCGAGTGGATCCACAACGCGATGTCCTGCCGTGGATCGTCGCTCGCCAGTGAGAGCAGCTGGGTCGCGAGCACGGTTCCGTTGTCGTCGTCGAGCGCGCCGTCGAGAATCAGCACCCGCTGACCGAAGAACCGTTCTCGCAGCCCTGGGCTGAACAGCTTCTCGTTGTTGGTCATGCCTCTGACGATGCCCGCGCCCGCCCGGCGCTCGCTTCCGTTGCTGCTGTGGGCAGATCAGCCCTCAGCAGGCAGTACGCGGCGCACGACCGAGGAGCCCAGCACGGGTGCTCAGCCCGCCGAGCAGGCCGTTCCGTTGAGCGTGAACGCCCCAGGCACGCCGTTCGCGCCGCGGTGTGTCCCGATGAATCCCAGCGACACCTCACCGCCGGGCGCGATCACCGCCGTGTAGTGGGCGTTGGCCGCACTGACGCTCGCGCCTTTTTGCGTCGACACCGCGTTCCACATGTTCTGCACGGTCTGTCCGTCGCCAAAGGACCACCGCAACGTCCAGCCGTTGATCGCCGCACCACCGGTGTTCCGGACCGTGACATTCCCCTGAAACCCACCCGGCCATTGCCCGCTGATCCGATAGGAGACCTTGCACGGCGGAACCGGCGGAACCGGCGGCGGAGTCGTCGTTGTCGGAACAGGAGGCGCGGGCGGCGGTGTCGTGGCAGTCGGTTTCGGCGGCACAACACGTTTCGTCGTCGGCACGACGGCAGTAGCCCCCTGAGTATCCATCCCGTCGCAGGGCGGCCCCCACAACCCGCGATTCTCGCGTGCCGCAAGGACTTCCGCCTCCGCGAGCTGTCCAGCCGCCCCCTGCGCCCGCAGCACACCTTCCCGCACGGCGAGCAGCGCGTAGTCGGTGCCGTCCTCAAGCGTCAGGCTCGCCTCGCCGGGGGTGACGGTCGCGACCCGGACCGACCCGATCAGCAACGTCTTCCTGGCAAACGCGATCGCCGGGGCGGCCCAGCACGCCGCGGGCGCGGCGAGCAACGAGATCCGCACCCGCTCGCCACTGTCCAGCTCAACCGTGCGGGCGTCGATCACCCCACGCACGACGGCCGGCACGTTCTCCTGCACCTCCGTGATCAGCGTCGGCCGCCGAGCCGGCCCACGACCATCAGAAGACGAAGGCGCCGGAGTTTCCGCCGTGCACCCGCAGGCGAGCAGCACGAGGAGCACCAGCAGGAAAATCCGCAGCACCAGGGCACTCCCACAGTCGTTGAAACTTTGACGACCGTATCCCGGTTCTCCGAGAGCTCAATCCACCGTTCGGCGTTGATCAACTGAGCGAAAGGGAGGCCACCGTCCTCAAACGACACAGTTCGTCAGCCTGGTCAGCGAAGAACATTCGAAGCACTCGCACTTGGCCACCATCGATCGACCAAGCGAAGCAAAGGCCGAAGGCCGAAGCGGGGGTCCGGGGGCGCAGCCCCCGGCTGGGGTCTGGGGGCTCGGCCCCCAGAAAACACCATCGGGCGAGGTGAGGTTCGCGCTTTCCGCGAACACACCTCGCCCGAAGGTCGATGCCCCCGGTGCGACTCGAACGCACACTGGACGGATTTTGAGTCCGCTGCCTCTGCCGATTGGGCTACGGGGGCGTAGCAGGGTGAACTCTAGCGGATCAGCCCAACGGGTTTCTTGCGGGACCCGGTCTAGGACTTCACCAAACGGCCGATCGCGGCGGAAGCCTCGGCCAGCTTCTCCTCGGCCACCGGGCCGCCTTCGGCGACGGCCTGGGCCACACAATGCTTCAGGTGCTCCTCCAGCAACCCCAGCGAGACGGCCTGGAGGGCCTTCGTGGCCGCGGCGATCTGGGTGAGGACGTCGATGCAGTATTCGTCGTTCTCGACCATGCGCTGCAGGCCGCGGATCTGTCCCTCGATGCGGCGCAGTCGCTTGAGGTATGCGTCCTTGTCCGCGGTGTACCCGTGCATCGCACCTGACCTTCCCTACCCCTGGCGGGTATGTCCAGGATACCTGCACCAGATGGGGGTGCGTTATGTGCGACGCTGCTCCGTCAGCGGGAATGGTGAAGCGTCCGGCAAGCCCAGCAACGGGTCGAAGTGAGACGACCGGGGCTCATTTTGGACCCATAACACCCGTGCGGTTTACCGGGGTAAATGCCCCGACTGGGCGGTTGGGGTCACATTTTAGCGGCGAAAGGTTCGCCGTTTTTCCTCGTGTGGACTATGGTGTTGTCGGAGCACGTGGTTTGGTCGAGGATCCGCGTGCTATGTGAGTACACAACGGAGGAACAGTGGCACAGCAGACCGTCGTCCAACTCATCGACGACCTCGACGGCGGAGAAGCCGACGAGACCGTGACCTTCGCACTTGACGGTGTCGAGTACGCCATCGACCTGTCTAAGGGAAATGCGGAGCGGCTTCGCGAGTCGCTGGCGGACTTCGTCGGCAAGGCTCGCCGTGCGGGTGGCCGCAAGCAGCGCAAGGGCACTGGCAAGAGCACGGTGAAGGCCACGGACAAGGCCGAGGCGCAGCGCATTCGTGACTGGGCTCGTGCGCAGGGGCACCAGATCTCGGACCGCGGTCGCATTCCGCAGAACCTGGTCGTGCAGTTCCAGGAAGCGCACGCCTCCTGACCTGCAAAAACATGCGAGGTTTCCACACGTCGGCCGGGTCGCCGGCCGACGTGTTAACCCCGTCGAGGATCAAACACATCTCTGTTCGTTTCCACTCCGGCTATCCCGGGAACGTGGGATCAACGACCGGGAAAGTGCGCTCCGAACAGGCGTAACACCGCAGTGGCCTTGACCGCTGTCTCCTCGAATTCCTCGTCCAGGTCGGACAGCGAGATGACTGCTCCGCCGACCCCGAAACTGACCTGGTCGCCGTTCGCGACGAGGGTTCGGATGACGATGCTGAAGTCGGCTGCTCCGTTGAGCGAGAAGTAACCCAGTGCTCCGGAGTACACCCCGCGTGGACCGGCTTCCAACCCATCAAGGATCTGCATGGTCCGGATCTTCGGTGCACCGGTCATGGAACCACCGGGAAACGCGGCGCGAACACATCGGACAGCAGAACTGTCCGGTCGTAGACGCGCCCGGACGGTGCTCACCAATTGGTGTACGGTCGCGTAGCTCTCGACGTCGAACAACCGCGTCACCTCGACCGAACCCACTTCCGCGCAGGTGCCGAGATCGTTGCGGACGAGGTCGACGATCATCAGGTTCTCGGCCCGGTCCTTGACCGAACGGCCTAGCGCGGTGCGCAACATCTCGTCGTCCGACGCATCTGTGCCCCGTGGGCGCGTGCCCTTGATCGGCGATGACTCGACGACGCCATCTCGGCCGACCCTGATAAATCGTTCGGGTGACGTACTGAGCACGGACAGGTCACCGAAACGCAGCAACGCCCCGAACGGAACGGGATTTGCCGCGCGAAGCAGGCGATATGTGTCCCACGGGTCGAGCGACGCCCGCCACGACATCATGTTCGTCAGGCAGGCCTCGTACGTCTCCCCCGCCGTGATCTCTTCCTGGCACGCGGCGATCAGCTTCAGGTAGTGCGCGCGCGGATGGCGCAACGTCACGTCTGACACGACCGGACGAGAAGGCGCCGGTAACGGCCGCAGATCCGTCAGAACGGCCGTAACCCGCTCAAACCAGTCATCGTCGGTCAGCGACAACAAATAGACGTGATCCTCGACGTGGTCGACGACGACGGCTCGGTCAGCGAAGACGAACGACGCGTCCGGCTGTTCGGCGCGGTGTGCGAAGTCGCCACCGCACTCCGCCTTCAGCTCGTAGCCGAGGTAGCCGACCCACCCCAAAGAGAAGTCGAACGGCACGTCGGGCTGTTCCACACCCCACGACGAAAGATCCTCGTCCAGCCAGGTGAAGAAGGAAGGACAGGACAGACGCGTGCCGTCGAGCGTGAGCACCTGGTCCGGCACGGAGTACCGCGCGACGCGCGCCAGCGGGCCTGAATCGTCCCCCATGAACGAGAACCGCCCGCCGGAGCCGCTGTCCAGCCAGAACGCCGCCTCAGACGCCCCGTACAGCGCCGCAAACGTTTCCTCCACCGATGCAATCAGGTCGAGCCTCCGGACGTGCACAGCACGCTTCTGAGGCTCTGGGCGAACTATCACCGGCTCCGGCACCGCCGCGGTCCGCGTCGGGGTCAGGGCAGCGAAGTTGGCGAGCATCTCGCGCCCGAAGTCGGTGCAGATCGACTCGGGGTGGAACTGCACACCCCACGCCGGCCGGTCGAGCGCGCGCACACCCATCAGCACGGAGTCGTCGCTCCACGCGATGGCTTCCAAAGAAGAAGGCAGATCCGTGACCGCCAACGAGTGATAGCGCACCACGGACAGAGGCGACGGAAGCCCGGCAAACACATCGACGCCGGTGTGGGTAACCGGAGAAATGATCCCGTGGCGCGGCACAGGCGCGGGGCCGACCGTGGCGCCGTAGGACAGACACAGACCCTGATGGCCCAGACAGACGCCCAGCAACGGAATCTCGGCGTGGTCGATCACCGCGCGGCACAGGCCGAAATCGGCGGGTTTGCCCGGCCGGCCGGGGCCCGGCGAGATCACCACGTTGTCGAACGAACGCAACGAGGCCAGCCGGAATCGCGGGTCGTCGTTGTGGACGACCACGGGCTCGGCACCGTTCACCTCAGCGAGGTGCTGAAAGAGGTTGAACGTGAACGAGTCGTAGTTGTCGATGAGCAGAGTGCGCATTCCAGGACGGCACTCTACCTGGCAAAACACCCGATCGGACGCAGGAGAGAGGGCGGCCACAGACCGTGACCGCCCTCTCGCCGATCGGCTCCGCTCAGCTACCCAGGAGGAACTTCGGGTCCGCCGCGAGCGCGGCCAGCTGCGGAGTCAGGAACGGCTCGGCGTCGAGAGCCGGATAGCCGCTGTACCGGTAGATCGCACTCTGCGCGATCGTCACCGTCCATCCGTTGGCAGCCCGGTAGGTCGCCCAGGTGCCCTGGCCCGCATCAGGTGCTGCGATGGACGCCACTCCGACCTGCTTGCCGCCGACCTCGACGATCTTGCAGGGGGCGTCGCCCGAGCCCCAGGACCTCCTGGCCAGCGCGCACGGCTCGGTCGGAGCCTTCGGATCCGGCATGGACACCTTGACGTAGACCATGCCGACCTTGCCGTCCTTGCGTACCGGCGCGGTCGCGGTGTAGTCCCAGATTTCGGGATTCTCGCCCTTATCTGTCGAAATCTGCGCCTGGGAGCGCAGCATGCCGCCGTGCATCCCGGGCTCCAGATAATCCAGTGCGGGCATGTCGTAGCCCTGAGGCGCGGAAGCCTTGAGCTCGTTCAGCACCATCGTGCCGCGGTCGGCCTGCGGACCGTTGGTGGCCGTGCGGTCGGTCTGCCCGACCGGCCACTTCTCACCCCACTCCGTCGCCGGCTCAGCCGCCTTGGAGCTGCTACTGCTCGGCCCGGCACCCGTCATGTACTCCTCCGCGCCCTTCGGGTTGAGCGCGAAGGCCGAGCCGAGGCCGACACCGACCACGAGCACGGCGACCAGTGCGCCGACGAGCGACGACCGCCGCTTCGACCTGGCCTTGTGCGCCACGACGAGCGCCCGGCCGGGATCCATCGACGGCGGCGGGCTGCTCGCCACCACCACGTCCTCGAAAGCCCTTTTGAGGTCCTGTTCGTTCATCGAACCCTCTCCTGCTGTGAGAGCAGACCGCGCAGCGTCTGCAGCCCCCGCGCGGCCTGACTCTTTACTGTTCCCTGTGAACACTTGAGGACAACTGCCGTCTGTTCGATCGACATGTCCTCCCAGTACCGCAGGACGAGGCACGCACGTTGTTTCGGAGGCACCTTCGCCAGCGCCTCCAGCAACACCATCCGGTCCTCTGGGTGGATACCCGGTGGAGCGGCCGAGTCGGCGAGCTCGTCGCTCGTCGATTCGAACCGGAACCACCCGCGCCGTCGCTCGGACAGGAACGTCCGCACCAGAATCTGCCTGGTGTAGGCGTCCAACGCCTCGTGCCGCTGGATCCGACGCCACGCCAGGTAGAGCTTCGTGAACGCCTGCTGCACGAGATCTTCCGCGCGATGCCAGTCGCCGCACAGCAGGTATGCCGTGCCTCGCATGGCGTCGGAACGGGCCGCGAAGTACTCCTGGAACGCGGCGTCCCGATCACTCATCAGATCTCCCTCTGTCTGCGGTACCGGGTTACTCACGCCACCTGCGGCTTGGCGGGTTGCATGAACCTCGCGATGAATCCGCGGTTTTTTCGCGCCCGGTGGCGAGAGGGTCCCACCGGTGGTGACGGTCCACGTGCTGAACGTGACCATGCGAGCCGGACGACCTCTTAGGTCCCTCCAGCGATCAGGCCCGCGGGAGCGAAAAGCATACTGATGTCGTGATTTTCCTGTTGCTCCTCGGAGTTCCGACCGGGTTGGGCCATCTGTACCTGTGGCGCCGGCTGGTCGTGGACACGACACGCCCGCGGACGCTCGGGCGCCGCATCGGCACGTTGGCCATCATCGGAGCGTTCGTGCTGCTGATGAGCGCACTGGTCGTGACACGACGGGTGCCGCCGGAGTACGGGAAGTTCTTCGCCTGGCCCGGGTTCGTCTGGCTCGCCGTGCTGTTCTACCTGGCCATCGCGCTCGGCATCGCGGAGATCCCGCGCCGGATCCTGCTGAAGCGAGCAACACTCACACCCGCGGCCGCCGGCGTTCCCGGTTCCGAGCCGATCGAGCCGGTCGAGGTCGTGCCGGATCCCGCGCGCAGGCTGTTCATCTCGCGGTCGGTGGCGATCGGCGCCGGTGTCGCGGCGGGCAGCGTGGTCGGTTACGGCATGACGCAGGCGCTGGGCGCACCGCAGCTGCTGCACGTGCCGGTGACGCTGAACAAGCTCCAGAAGTCCAATTCGGGCTTCCGGATCGCGGTTGTGAGCGACATTCACCTCGGACCGCTGCTCGGCCGTTCGCACACCGAGCGGATCGTGCGGATGATCAACGAGCAGGAGGCCGACCTCGTCGCGATCGTGGGCGACCTGGTGGACGGCACGGTCGCCGAACTGGGCGAGGCCGCCGCACCGTTGCGGGACCTCGTGTCGAAGAACGGCAGCTTCTTCGTGACGGGCAACCACGAGTACTTCTCCGGCCACGAGCAGTGGATCGCGGAGATGGACAGGCTCGGCGTGCACCCGTTGCGCAACGAGGGATTGACCGTCGCCGGCGGGGTCGAGCTCGTAGGCGTGAACGACGTGACCGGGCGTGCGTACAACGACGGCCCGGACATCGACCGCGCTCTCGCGGGACGTGACCGGAACAACCCGATCGTCCTGTTGTCACACCAGCCCGTACAGGTCAGTGACGCGTCTTCACGAGGCGTCGACCTCCAGTTGTCCGGTCATACCCACGGTGGACAGATGGTGCCGTTCAACTTCGTGGTGCCGCTGCAGCAACCCAGCGTCGCGGGGCTGTCGAAGGTGGACGACACGTGGCTGTACGTCAGTCGTGGCGCGGGTTTCTGGGGTCCGCCGGTGCGGGTGGGCGCCCCGCCGGACATCACGATGATCGAACTGCGCACTGCTGGCTAGATCACACTCGGCCGTGCTGGATTGCGCACTTGCGGTGCCCAACCCGTAGAGTGGACGGCCGTGCCCACGTACGGATGAAGGGGGAACCCTGGGGAAATGACCGAGAGCTTCGCCGTTGACCGGCGTTACGAGGCAGAGGCTCGTATTCGGCGTTTCCTGGACCAGGAGAACCCGTCGACACCGTGTCTGGTGATCGACCTCGAGACGATCCGCGCGCGCTATCAGGCGATCCACGCGGCGCTGCCGTCCGTCGACATCTTCTACGCCGTCAAGTCGAACCCCGAGGCCGATGTGGTCGGCACCTTGGTCTCCGAGGGTTCGCACTTCGACGTGGCATCGCCCGCTGAGATCGACCTGTGCCTCGAACGCGGGGCCGCTCCGTCGTCGATCTCCTACAGCAACCCCATCAAGAAGGCCGCGGACATCGCGTACGCCTACGCGCGCGGGGTGCGGATGTTCGTGTCGGACAGCGAGCAGGACGTGCGGTTCGTGGCCGCCCATGCGCCCGGATCGTCCGTTCTGGTGCGGATTCTTGTACACAGCAAGGGTTCCACCTACCCGTTCGGCAACAAGTTCGGTTGCGATCCGGAGATGGCGACGGATCTCTTGCGGCTGGCGCACCAGTCAGGACTCGTTCCTTTGGGCGTCGCTTTCCACGCGGGCTCGCAGCAGCTCTCCGTCGACGGCTGGGACTCCGGCATCGCCGATGCCGCGCTGATCGCGGCGAAGCTGCGGGCCGAGGGCATCGAGACGTCGACGGTGAACCTGGGCGGCGGACTGCCCGCCGGGTACCAGGCCGCCCCGCCGCCGCTCGAGGCTTTCGCCGCCGCCATCGAGGCTTCCGTGGCACGGCACTTCGGAGCCGTGCGTCCGCGGGTGATGATCGAGCCCGGCCGCGCGATCTCCGCGGAGGCCGGGATGATCCGCTCGTCCGTCGTGCTGGTGTCGCGCAAGTCCTATTCGGACGAACGCCGCTGGGTGTACCTCGACGTCGGCCGCTACCAGGGCCTGGCCGAGACCGAGGGCGAGGCCATCGCGTACGCGTTGCGCACCTCGCGTGACGGTTCCGAGGCCGGACCCGTCGTGCTGGCCGGTCCGACGTGCGACGCGGATGACGTGATCTACCAGCACACGCGCTACGACCTGCCGTTGGACCTGCAGGCCGGCGACCACGTGGACATCCTCCACGCGGGCGCCTACACCTCCTCCTATTCGTCCGTGTGCTTCAACGGCTTCCCGCCGTTGGCCACGTACTGCGTCTGAGTCCGTTGTTCTTCACATAGTTTGGAGTGATTGATGTCCGAAGCGCCCTGTCAGACCGAGGAGACCGTCGGTTTGTTCGCGGGACAGCACGTACTTGCAGAGCTCTCGGGTGTGAGTGCGGATCTGCTCGATGACGAGCAGTTCCTCCGACACGCCCTTGGTGAGGTTCTCACGCAGGCCGACGCAACGGTGCTGGAGGTGATCTCCAAGAAGTTCGATCCCCAAGGAGTCACCGTGCTGGCTTTGCTGTCGGAATCCCATGCGTCGATCCACACGTATCCCGAAGTGGGTTCGGTGTTCGTCGACGTGTTCACCTGCGGTACTCGTGCGAAACCCGCGCTGGCCGTGCAGCTACTCGCTGACGCCCTGGGCGCCGCTCACGTGAGCACGGATGTCGTCACTCGTGGCATCAAGGAGCACGCCGCGTGAACACCATCAACGAGCCACTCGCCGACGGCATGACCCGCCACTGGCGCGTGGAGGACGTCCTGGTCGACACCAAGACCGACTTCCAGCACCTCGTGATCGCCCGCACCGCCCAGGGCGTGTCGCTCTTCTGCGACAACGACCGCCAGTCGACGGACTTCAGCCAGCTGACCTACCACGAGGCCCTGATGGTGCCGGCGCTGCTGCTGGCCGACACCGTCGAGCGCGTGCTGGTCATCGGCTCCTCCGAGGGCGTCGTCTGCCAGATGGCCGTGCAGCACGGCGCCACCGTCGTCGACCACATCGACATCGACGAGCAGGCCGTCAAGCTGTGCGCCGAGCACCTGCCGTACGGGTACACGCTCGAGGAGCTTGCCCTCGCCGAGCAGGGCTCCGGCCCGATCCGCGTGCAGTACATCGACGGGTTCGAGTACATCCGCACGACGTCGGAGAAGTACGACATCGTGCTGGTGGACCTGCCCGACGAGCGCGAGGAGGAGGCGCAGCACAACCGCTTGTACGGCGCCGACTTCCTGCGCATGTGCAAGGCCCTGCTGCGTCCCGGCGGCGTCGTCGTCAACCAGTCCGGTTGCCAGACGATGTGGCGCAACACCACGCTGATCCGCTCCTGGCAGCGGTTCAACGAGGTGTTCGACACGGTGGCGTACTACGGCTCCGACGAGCACGAGTGGGCGTACCTGTTCGGGCGCGCGGACGTCGTCGAGGACCCGACCGCGCTGATGGTCGAGCGGTTGAAGACGGCCGGGTACCAGCCGGAGTCGATCGACGATCTGGCGTTGCTGGGCAACAGCATTCCGCCTTATCGGGTGCGGCAGTCGCTGGCCTGAGTTCTGCATCGAGAGGGGCGCTTCCCGTTTCCAGGGGAGGCGCCCTTTTCGCTGTCTCCTGGCGACGGCCGCGCAGGGTGTGCCGGCGAGCCGAATGATCGAGTCGCGCGGACGGCAGGGCCCCACCCTCCCGGGGGCTGACCACCACGGCCGCAGAACCTCAATCTAGACGCGAAATCGCCGTGTCAAGCTGCCATCCGGCGATCTGTGGACAACTCGAGCTGGCGACCGAGTTGTCCACAGATCGGCTGGCGGCGGCTTGACAGGGTGTCTCAGGCCAGCGACTGCTTCAGGAAGTCGACCTGCAGGAGGAGCAGATTCTCGGCGACCTGTTCCTGCGGGGTCATGTGCGTGACGCCGGAGAGCGGCAGCACGGTGTGCGGGCGCCCGGCCGCGACCAGTGCGCTCGACAACCTCAGCGTGTGGGCCGCCACCACGTTGTCGTCGGCCAGGCCGTGGATGATCATCAGCGGGCGGGAGAGCTTGTCCGCGTCGGCGATCAGGGAGTTCGAGTCGTAGACCTCGGGCTTGTCGTCGGGGTGGCCGAGGTAGCGCTCGGTGTAGTGGGTGTCGTAGAGGCGCCAGTCGGTGACCGGGGCGCCCGCGATGGCCGCGTGGAAGACGTCCGGGCGGCGCAGAACGGCCAGGGCGCTCAGATAGCCGCCGTAGGACCAGCCGCGGATGGCCACGCGGGTCAGGTCGAGGTCCGGCTCCTCGGCCGCGGCGGCGTGCAGGGCGTCCACCTGGTCTTCGAGGGTGGCGCCGGCGAAGTCGAAGGCGATCGCGCGCTCCCAGGCCGAGCCCCGGCCCGGGGTGCCGCGGCCGTCGGCCACCAGGACGGCGAAGCCCTGGTCCGCCAGCCATTGCGAGGCCAGGAAGGCGTTCTGGGCCGACACGACCCGTTGCGCGTGGGGACCGCCGTACGGGTCCAACAGCACCGGGAGCTTGGTGCCGGGCTGGTGATCGGAGGGCAGCAGGAGTGCGGCGCGCAGGGAGCGTTCGCCCAGGGTCAGCAGGCGCGGGGACGCCTTGATCACCGGGGTCTCCGCCCACGACTCGATCTCGTGCTCGCCGACGGTCACCCGTGATCCGTAGTGGTCCAAAGAGGACGACACGAGCACAACCGTGTCGCCGCCCCGGATCGCGGAGTGCAGACCGTCTTCAGTGGACAGACGCGTGACTTCGGCGCCGACCGAGTAGACGTGGACCTGGGTCGGGTCGTCCGCGGAGGCCGCGACCAGGATCGAGTCGTCGGCGATGTCGAGCACCCGGCGGACCTGGAGGCCTTCGGTCCGGACGTCGTCGCCCACCTGCAGTGCGTAGCAGTCGCCGGAGCCGACGATGCGCACCAGGCGGCCGTCCGGGGTCCAGGCCGGAGCGCCGTCGGTGACCTCGAGCCAGGTCGGGTCGGTCTCGACGGCGAGCTCGGTCACCGAGCCGGTCTCGGGGGCGAGCGTGTAGATCCGGCGGGTGCGCTGGTCACGGGTCTGGGTGGTGATCAGCGGGGCACCGCCGGACGACCAGTGCACGTCGTTGAGGTAGTCGAACTCCAGCAGCACCGGCACGAAGGTGCCGTCCAGCGACACCACGTGCAGCGACACCGCGGCGTTCGTCGTGCCGGCCGCCGGGTAGGCGATCTCGGTGGCATGCGTGGCCGGGTTCGCCGGGTCGGCGATGTACCAGCGCCGCACCTCGGCGTTGTTCACGCGCGCGGCGATGAGGCGGGTGCCGCATGGCTCCCACCAGTAGCCCCGGTAGCGCGACATCTCCTCGGCCGCGATGAACTCGGCCAGGCCGAACGTCACGTCCTCACCGTCCGGGACCGCGACGGCGTAGTCCTCACCCGAGTCCAGGTCGACCACACGCAGGGTGCCGCGCGTGACATACGCCACACGCGAGCCCGTCGGGTCGACACGCGGGTCGATGACGCCGCCCTGGGTCGGCAGCTCACGGGCGGCGCCCGAGACCAGATCGACCACGAACAGGCGGCCGGACAGGGCGAACGAGGCGACCGCCGCGTCCTTCGACAGGGCGTAGCCGACGATGCCCGCGCCGGACTCGCGCGTGCGTTCGCGCCGCGCCTTCTCCTCCGCCGGCAGGTCCTCCGGGTCGGTCAGCAGCTTCGCCGGATCGGCGAGCAGCCGTTCGACGCCGGTGGCGGCGTTCAGCTCCCAGAGGCCGTTCGCACGGCTGGATGCCGTGGCCGGTCGTAGGAAGAACACCCGGGATCCGTCGGCCGACACCGCGAAGGTACGGGGTGCGCCTACGGTGAACCGCTGCGTGCGCGCCTGTTGGCGCGGGAAGGAGATGTCGTTGCCCACCCGCCAACACTAACCCGCGCACGTGTGCGGCACGGGTGCTGTGACGTGCACTGCTTGGCTCGATACAGACCCGTGGGAGGTTGCGGACGCGCCTGAAGGAGACGTGGCAACGCACCGGCTCGCCGCCGCTAGTTGGCCGGTACGAGGGCATGCCGCCGGGCCGCGGCACCGCAGGAGAGCGATGTCGCGCGTGCCCCGACGCCGAACGAATCCGACGGAAGGCTGGTGCCCTAGGCAGGCCACCAGGCCACGGCACCGCACGAAAGCGATCGCGGGTGCCAGCCCGACGCCGAACGGATCCGACGAGACGCTGCTGCCCGAGGCGTGCCGCCAGGCCGCAGCACCATACGAAAGCAACGTCGCGGGGTGCCCAACCCGACGCCGAACGGTCCGACCGGAAGCTGGTGCCCCAGGCAGGCATCTGGGTCGCGACACCGCGCGAGAGCGATGTCGCGGGGTGCCCAGCCCGAACGCCAAAACGGATCCGACGAGAGGCTGGTGCCGAGGTAGGCCCCGCGGCACCGCACGAGAGCGGTGCTCAGCCCAACGCCGAACGGATCCGACAGCGCCGCTGCCCCACGGCCTTGGCGAGCGTGTCCCTACCCCGCGCGACCCTTCGGAGGCAACGGGAAGAAGCCGCTCGTTCGCCGGACGTACTCGGCATAACCGGGCCGGCGCGACACGATGTCCTTCTCGAGCAACGGTTTGCCGCTGCCCTTGGCGAGCAGCAACGTCATGACCACCGGACCGATGATCGTGAGCGCGCCGGCCCACGAGTGCGCCGCGAACAGGAACAGGCCCCACCACACGACCGAGTCGCCGAAGTAGTTCGGATGCCTTGTGTAGCGCCACAAGCCGCGATCCATCACGGCGCCCTTGCTCGCCGGGTCCGCCCGGAACCGGGAGAGCTGCCAGTCACCAACGGCCTCGAAGGCGAAGCCGACCATCCACACGCCAGTGCCCACCCAATCTAGCAGGCCGAACGGGGCCGAAAGATGCTGCGCGGCCTGCACCGGCAGCGACACGATCCACATCAGCGCGGCCTGGATCAGGTACACCCGGTACATCCGCAGGCGCGGATTTCCCTTGGCACGCCTCAGAATGTCCTGGTAGCGCGGATCTTCGTCCTTGCCCCGGTTACGCGAATAGATGTGCGCGCCCAGGCGTAGGCCCCAGATCATCGTCAGCGCTGTGACCAGCCATTGCCGGGTGGGTTCGCCGTCCGCGAACAGCAACGTGAGCACCGCGATCACGGCGAAGCCGGGGCCCCACGCGGAGTCGATCAGGTCGTAGCGCTTGCGCGCGTCCGCGTACAGGAACAACCCGCTGAGCAGTAGGAAGACCGCGACAAAGCTGATCAGGAAGCTCATCGCGACACCAGCTCACGACGCACGCGAGGCATGCCGCTGCGCCCGTGCTCGCTCCTGCGCACCGCAAGGATCTGGTCCACGCCCATCCGCCCTTCCTCGAACGTCAGCGCCCCACCCGCGAGGTACAGCCGCCACACCCGCGCCTGCCCCTCACCGACCAGCGCAACCACCTCGTCCCACCGGTCTGCCAAAGTCTTCGCCCACGCCCGCACGGTCCAGACGTAGTGCTCGCGCAACGAGTGCACGTCGCGGATCTCCAGTCCGGCGGCCTCCAGAAAGCCCGTCGTGGAACTGACGGGTCGCATGTGCATGTCCGGCGCCACATACGACTCGATGAACGCTCCACCGCCCGGTGCGTTCGCACCGCGCGACATCTGCTGCAGCAGCAGGCGGCCTTCGGGTTTCAACAGGCGGTGCAACGTCGAGGCGTACGTCGGGTAGTTCGACTCACCGACGTGCTCCCCCATCTCGATGGTGGAGATCGCGTCGAACGGCTCGTCGGTCACCTCGCGGTAGTCCTGCAGCCGCACCTCGACGCGGTCCTGCAGTCCTTCAACAGCAACCCGCCCGAGGATGTGCTCCCGCTGTTGCGCGGAGATCGTGACACCGACAGCGTGCACGCCGTAGTTCCGAGCGGCGTGGATGATCATCGAGCCCCAGCCGCAGCCGACGTCGAGCAGCCGCATTCCTGGCCGCAGGTCGAGCTTGCGGCAGATCAGGTCGAGCTTGTTGTGCTGAGCCTGCTCCAGTGAGTCCTCATCGGACGTGAAGTAGGCGCACGAGTAGGCCATGCTCGGGTCGAGCACGAGCTGATAGAAGGCGTTGCTCAGGTCGTAGTGGTGCGAGATGGCGTCCCGGTCGCGGCTCTTGGTGTGCAACGCACCGCTCAGCCGCGCCTCCTCCTCCGGCGCCGCCGGCACCGGACCAAGCACTTTCAGTTGCAATGCAAGCTTCACGACTTCCGAGACCCGAGGCCGCCGCGTGCCGCCGCGCCGCACGAGCCCCCAGATCTGCGACAGGCCGAACGCCAGGTCGCCCTCGATGTCGAGCTCCCCGCTCACGTACGCACGTGCGAGACCGAGCTCGTTCGGGCTCCACACGAGCCGGCGCAGAGCGTCGCGTGACCGGATCACGAGCACCGTGCCGTCCTGCGGACCCGCCACGCTCCCGTCCCACGCCCGAATTCCGATGGGCAACGCACCCAGTATCCGTTCGGCCATTCCAGCCAGCTGACCAGCGACGACCACCCTGCACCTCCTGCATGACCTGGCTCTGCCAGACGTTCGAGACGGGAAGAGGTTCGGTTCGTTTCTGAACCGAGACGCAACCGCACCCGTATGGCCTGGATAGAGCGAACGACGGAACAAGGAGGACATGAGTGTGATCCGACGTAACCGCATTGCCATCGGGCTCGCCGCGGGACTGGCAGTTGTGCTGGGTCTGGGTGTCTGGAGCGCCACGGGAAGTGGCACGAACTCGAAGCCGGTGGCACAGACCGAAACCGACCTGGGCGTCCTCGGTGACTACGGCGACGTGGGTCAGCCCCCGGTACTCCAGGAGCCCGCTCAAGCACCCGAGGCCCCTGTTCAGCAGCAGGCACCGGAAACCCCCGCGCCGGCAGCGCAGCCTCCCGCCGCGCAGCCCCCCGCAGCCGCCCCCGTCAGCGGATTCAAGCTGGTCGGCAAGCCGGTCGACAAGATGGGCCTCGTCGTCCAGGACGGCGATGGCCGGACCCTGTACCGCTTCGACAAGGACACCCCGAAGCCGGAAGGCAAGTCGAACTGCAACAACCAGTGCGCCGTCACGTGGCCGCCGGTGCTCCAGGACACGATCCCGCAGGTTGAGGGCATCGACTCGAAGCTCGTCTCGCTGATCACCCGTGCGGACGGCAAGAAGCAGGTCGCGATCGACGGCTGGGCGCTGTACACCTACTCGCAGGACCCGAAGCCGGGCGCGTGGAAGGGCCAGGGTGTCGGCGGCACCTGGTTCGTGATCCAGCCCGACGGCAAGCGCAACGTCGAGTGCCTCCCGCCCGGCGTGACGGCACCGGCAGCCTAAGAAGACTCCCATTAGGACGGTCCATCTGAGACACACAACACCCTGACACGGTGAAACCCCGGCCCTGGGGAAGGGGCCGGGGTTCCCGTCGTTTCGCTCTCGGGTCACGGTGGTGGTCTCAGAAAAGCGAAGGGGCCGCACCGGAAATTCCGGTGCGGCCCCTTCGCTGTGTGTCAGAGCGTCGAGTACAGCGGGTGCTTGGCCGCCAGCACCTCGACCCGGGCACGCAGCTCGTCGACCGCGGCACCGGGCTTCAACGCCTCGGCGATCACGTCGGCGACCTCGGCGAAATCGACCTCGCCGAAGCCGCGGGTGGCCAGCGCCGGCGTGCCGATCCGCAGACCAGAGGTGACCATCGGCGGGCGCGGGTCGTTCGGGACGGCGTTGCGGTTGACCGTGATGCCGATCTGGTGCAGCACGTCCTCGGCCTGCTTGCCGTCGAGCTCCGACGACACCAGGTCGACCAGCACCAGGTGGACATCCGTGCCACCGGTCAGGACCTTCACGCCCGCGGCCGCGACATCCGCCTGCGACAACCGCTCCGCCAGGATCCGCGCCCCCTCCAGGGTGCGGCGCTGGCGGTCCGCGAACTCCGGCGAGGCGGCGTGCTTGAACGCCACCGCCTTGGCCGCGATCACGTGCTCCAGCGGACCACCCTGCTGACCGGGGAACACCGCGGAATTGATCTTCTTGGCGATGTCCGCGTCGTTCGACAGGATCACGCCACCACGAGGCCCACCAAGGGTCTTGTGAGTCGTGGTGGTGGTGACGTGCGCGTGCGGGACGGGCGACGGGTGCAGATCCGCGGCCACGAGACCGGCGAAGTGCGCCATGTCGACCATCAGGTAGGCCTCGACCGAGTCCGCGATGCGGCGGAACTCGGCGAAGTCCAGCTGGCGCGGGTACGCGGACCAACCGGCGATGATCAGCTTCGGGCGGTGCTCGGTGGCCAGGCGCTCGACCTCGGCCATGTCGACGCGGCCGTCACCATCGGAAACGTGGTACGCCACGACGTTGTAGAGCTTGCCGGAGAAGTTGATGCGCATGCCGTGCGTCAGGTGGCCGCCGTGCGCGAGGTCCAGACCCAGGATCGTGTCGCCGGGCTGCAGCAACGCGAACATCGCGGCCGCGTTCGCCTGCGCGCCCGAGTGCGGCTGGACGTTCGCGAAGCCCGCGCCGAACAGGTCCTTGATGCGCTGGATGGCAAGGCGCTCGACGACGTCGACGTGCTCGCAGCCGCCGTAGTAACGACGGCCGGGGTAGCCCTCGGCGTACTTGTTGGTCAGCACCGAACCCTGTGCCTGCAACACCGACACGGGCGTGAAGTTCTCCGAGGCGATCATCTCGAGAGTGCCCTGCTGGCGCGCCAGCTCGGCCGCAACGGCCTGCGCGACCTCGGGGTCGTACTCCGCGAGGGAGGCGTTGAACTGGTCGGACATCTGGAAGATCTCCCTACTTGGCACGCTTGTAGAACGGAAGTGCGACGACCTCGACCGGCTGCTTCTTGCCGCGGACGTCCACCAGCAACTGGGTGCCCGGCTCGGCACTGGCCTTCGTCACGTAGGCCATGGCGACCGAGTAGCCGAGCGTCGGCGAGAGAGCGCCGGACGTGACCTCACCGACGACCTCGTCGCCGTTCAGCACCGCGTAGCCGTGCCGCGGGGCGCGGCGCTCGAGGGTCTTCAGTCCGACCAGGACCGAGTCCACACCGGACTCGGCGACCTTCGCCAGCGCGTCGCGGCCCACGAAGTCGCCCGGCTTGTCGAGCTTCACGACGCGGCCGAGGTTCGCGTTGTACGGCGTGAGCGACGTGGTCAGCTCGTTGCCGTACAAGGGCATTCCAGCCTCCAGCCGCAACGTGTCGCGGCAGCCGAGACCGCACGGCTTCAGCTCGTGCGGCTCGCCGGCGGACAGCAGCGCCGCCCACACGGCCGGCGCGTCGGCCGGAGCCACGAAGAGCTCGAAGCCCTCCTCGCCCGTGTAACCGGTGCGCGCGAGCAGCGCGTCGACGCCCGCGACCTTCGACGGGTACGAGGCGTAGTACTTCACCGCCGACAGGTCGGTGTCGGTCAGTCCCGACAGGATCTCGACCGACTTCGGACCCTGGATCGCGATCAACGCGTAGTCGGTCGAGGCGTCGGTGACGACGGTGTCGAAGCCGGCGGCCCGCTCGACCAGGGCCTCGTGCACGACGGCGGCGTTGGAGGCGTTCGCGACGACCATGAACTCCTCGTCGCCGAGGCGGTACACGATCAGGTCGTCGAGCACGCCGCCGTCGGCCTGGGTGATCATCGTGTAGCGCGCCTTGCCGACGGCCAGTGCCGAGATGTGGCCGACCAGCGCGTGGTCCAGAGCCGCGCCGGCCTGGGCTCCGGTCAGGACGATCTCACCCATGTGCGTGAGGTCGAACAGGCCCGCGGTCGTGCGCACCGCGTGGTGCTCGGCGAGCTCGCTGGAGTAGCGCAGCGGCATCCGCCAGCCCGCGAAGTCGGTGAACATCGCGCCGAGCTGCTCGTGCTCGGCGTTCAGAGGCGTGAGGCGGGACATCAGAACGCTCCTCCAGGGTGCGCCGAAGAGCCGGACTCAGCCGGCTGAGGCAACAGAAGAATGACACGGTCCATCGGAGACTCCTCACTAGAGCGAGCCTCCCCCTCTGTCATGAGCCTGAGAGCTTCGCCGCGCGGAGCGCGGCTTGCACCGTGGGCGAGGCTGCTGATGACGCCTGCTTTCCAGAGTTGCCTTCGTCGTGCGGTACCTGTGCCTGAGAGATTCCGGGGAGGATTTGCTCCTTCGGCGCCCCTGCAAGAGGGGACTCTTCCGCGCGACATCGACGGCCGTGTTCAGTTGTCAGCCCCAGACGCTAGCAGGCCAAACGTCACAGCGGCACGCCCTGCGCAGTCTTCTCGACCACCTTGCGCTCGGCCCAGAACGACAGGAACGGGATCGTCCCGGCGAGCAGCACGAGGGCGGTGCCCTTGATCGACCAGCGCAGCTTCAGCGCGAGGTCGACCGAAATCACCAGGTAGATGGCGTACAGGAAGCCGTGGATCGGCCCGACGACCTTCATCATCTGGCCCATGTCCGCGGCGTACTTGAGCACCATGGCCACGACCAGGAGCAGCAGGAAGACACCGACCACGTAAGCCATGACCCGGAACCGGGTCAACGCACCCTTCATCTGCCCGCCTTCACCTCAACGACCGTCCCGCGCGTTGAGGGCCGCGAGCATGCGGTTGTAGGCCGCGAGCTCCGCGTCCTCGTCATCGTCGACCTGGTCGACCGGCGCGGGTTTGACGGCAACAACCGTAGTCACCGGCTCCGGTGCGGGCGCAACCGGATCCTCGTCACGGCGCTGACGCGCCAAACGACGAAGACGCCACACCATGAAAGCCGGGAAGAGACCGAAGAGGGGCCACTGGAGCACGTAGCCGAGGTTCTGGAACGAACCACTGGCGGACTCGAAACGCTGCCACTGCCAGTACGCGAGTCCGCAGCACGCGATCAGGGCGATCAGGCACACAAGCCCGATCAGCACTCGCTGGGGGGTGAGGAGACCGCGCACGGCTCCAGACTCCGGGGTTCGCCCCCGCGAAAACACTCCGAACCAGGCTTGGCGAGCGCGTTCCGCGAGCGCGCGACGCCTCTGGGTGGACAGTCTTTCCGGGGGTCCGGGGGCCGCCCCCGGCGAAAACACTCCGAACCAGGCTTGGCGAGCGCGTTCCGCGAGCGCGCGACGCCTCCTGGGTAGGGCTCCCGCCTCCGAGAGCCTGCCCCTCGAATCACCTGGGTAAGGCCTCCACGTCGGGAGGCCGACCCGTTGGGTCCGGGGCTCGCCCCGGCCGGGGTGTGGAGGCGAGCCCCCACGAATGTCGAACGCGATGTGGTGCAGCACGATCAACTGCACCTGCTCGACACCGATCATGCGGAACGAACTTCGGCGAGCACTCCCCGCGAGCACACCACTTCCGTTCGTCACGCCTCCTACTACGCCACGCCGTCCCGGCGCTGCCTCTGCAGACGTGCGACACACCAGGCCGCGGCGGAGCCACGGCGGAGGTGCTGGAGAACCGTCATCGGTCCCAGGCGCCGACCGAGGTCGGCAGGAGACAGGCCAGCCGCGCGGTAGTCGAGCGCGCGCTGGTCCAACGGGCTGATGCCCGCGTCCCACCACTGCTCGGCCTCGGCGACATCGCCAACCAGCTGCCAGTAGCTCGCCGCGGCGGCGAGCAGTGCCTCGGGTGCCTCCGGCGCCCGCTTGCGCATCGCGGCCACGTAGGCCGGATCCGCCGAGTCGACCTTGACCAAGCCACGCGACCCGCTCCTGCCTCCCCGCTGCACGGGGATGCCAGGCGCCGAGGGGGGAGCCTCCGCGAGCCATGCGTTCTTGATCCGGTTCACCTCCTGCATCTCTGCGTCATCAGACCGTTCAGCCGCCCACTGCTGCAACAGCTCGTGGACCCCGGAGTCCTCGACCATATGTGCCTCCTCGTCGGTCGGGGATCGGCCATTGCAGCGGAAGGTATTCGGTAGGTCTGACAATCGCCAGACCCTGAATCCCCAGAACACCCGTTACCAGTGCGTGATTGGCCTCATTCCACCCATCCGGTCCAACGCGAACGGCCGAGGATCACCCTGGGTGACTAGCTGATCGGGGTCGCCGTCCCGAAGAGGCTCCTGATGAAGGTGATGATCGACTCGGCACCCTGACGCAGCCAGCCGAGGACCGTCTGGACCGCGCCAGCGGACTGTTCGGGCTCGGTGATCAGGAGGAACAGCACCAGCGCGACAGCCGCCAGCACTAGCACCTTCTTGAGGTTCACAGGTACCTCTCCGTCCATGTCGCTCACGAGTCAGGCGGCGGACCGCCCGTGTCACCCGTCATGGTCCCTCATTCACCCATGCGATGAACAACGGCCACGCCAAGAAGCTCATAGGATCCACCTGCCACGCACGCCTGTGGTGCGGCCAGCGTCACCCGATTGGCGGATAAAGAGGCCCGGAACCTGCGCCGATGTCAGGAGTGCGAGGTGAACACGGCTCCCTCGCATCCCACAGCTTGGACGAGAGACTGTTGTACCGGGCCTCACCCGAATGCCGACCGCTCGGCATCACACTCCGTCACGCCTTCGTGTCATTAACAATGCACACAGGTGCACTCAACCAATTACTCCGGACCGTCGTAGTTCCATAACCCGGTCGTCTGCCACACCCATGTCGGCAAGTACTTCCCCGGTGTTCATTCCGGCCTTCACCGGAGGCGTCGGAACGGATGCCGGAGTGCGGTCGAAGCGGGGCGCCGGCGCCGGGTGCAGCGCACCGGAGACGTCGACGAACGAGCCACGTGCCGCGTTGTACGGATGCCGCGCCGCCTCGGCCGGGGTCAGCACCGGTGCCAGGCACGCGTCCGTGTCCCGCGCGAGGTCCGCCCACTCGTCCCTGGTCCGGGTCTTGACCGCCGCCGCGATCCGTTCGCGCAGCTCAGGCCAGTTCGCCGGGTCGTTGCGGGAGGGCGCGTCCGCGAGCCCCAGCACGCGCACCAGGTCGGCGTAGAACTTCTCCTCCAGCGCGCCCACGGCCACGAACCGGCCGTCCGCGGCCTCGTAGACGTCGTAGAACGGCACGCCGCCGTCCAGCATGTTCTCGCCGCGCCCGCCCGCCCACATGCCCGCGTTCCGCATCCCGTGCAGGAACGTCGTCAGCAGCGCCGCCCCGTCCACCATGGCCGCGTCGACGACCTGGCCACGTCCGGAGCGCTCGCGTTCGTACAGCGCGGCCAGCACGCCGACGGCCAGCAGCAGCCCTCCCCCGCCGAAGTCGCCGAGGAGGTTCAACGGGAAGACCGGCGGCCCGCCGGCGGGTCCGATGGGCTCCAGCGCACCGGCGACGGCGATGTAGTTGATGTCGTGGCCGGCCCGGTCGGCGAGCGGCCCGTCCTGGCCCCAGCCGGTCATGCGTCCATAGATAAGGCGCGGGTTGCGGGCGAGGCACTGCGCCGGGCCGATGCCCAGCCGCTCGGTCACGCCCGGCCGGAAGCCCTCCACCAGCACGTCCGAGCGTTCGACCAGGCTCAGGACCAGCTCGGCGCCTTCCGGCTTGCGGGTGTCGATCGCGATCGAGCGCCGGTTGCGGGTCAGGAAGTCGCCGGGAACGGTCGAGTGGCTCCCCGGCTTGTGCACCTGGATGACGTCCGCGCCGAGGTCGGCGAGCACCATGCAGCCGAACGGCGCGGGCGCGAGGCCGGCGAGCTCGACGACCTTGAGTCCGGCGAGCGGCCCTGTCCTTGAAGTAGCAGTCACAAGGACCTCGCGATGATTTCCTTCATGATCTCGTTCGTCCCGCCGAAGATCCGCTGCACGCGAGCGTCGGCCCACGCACGTGCGATCGGGTACTCGTTCATGTAGCCGTAGCCGCCGAAGAGCTGCACGCACTCATCAACGACCTTGCCCAGCCGGTCGCTGGCCCACCACTTCGCCATCGCCGCGGTCGGCACGTCCAGTTCGCCGCGCAGGTGCTTCTCGATGCACTCGTCGATGAACGCCCTGGTCACGGCCGCCTCGGTGGCGCACTCGGCGAGCTTGAACCTGGTGTTCTGGAACTTGATCAGCTCCTTGCCGAACGCCGTGCGCTCCTTCACGTACTTCAGCGTCACGTCGACGGCCGCCTCGATGCCGGCGATCGAGCAGACGCCGATGATCAGGCGTTCCTGCGGCAGCTGGTGCATGAGCTGGACGAACCCGAGGCCCTCCTGGTCGCCCAGCAGGTTCGTGGCGGGCACGCGGACGTCGTCGAAGAACAGCTCGGCGGTGTCCTGGCCCTTCATGCCGACCTTGTCGAGCACGCGGCCGCGGCGGATGTCGTTCTCCACGACGATCAGCGAGATGCCCTGCGCGCCCTGCGCCGGGTCGGTCTTGGCCACGACGATCACGAGGTCGGCGTGCATGCCGTTCGTGATGAACGTCTTCGAGCCGTTGATGACGTACTCGTCGCCGTCCCTGATCGCCTTCGTGCGGATGCCCTGCAGGTCGGAGCCCGCGCCGGGTTCGGTCATGGCGATCGCGCCGACGTACTCGCCGGACGCGAGCTTGGGCAGCCAGCGCTGCTTCTGCTCGTGCGAGCCGTAGGAGTTGAGGTAGTGGGCGACGATGCCGCTGTGGACGCTGTTGCCCCAGGCGCTGTCACCGGCGCGTGCCTGTTCTTCGAGCAGCACGGCCTCGTGAGCGAACGTGCCGCCGCCGCCCCCGTACTCCTCGGGGATGCTCAGGCACAGCAGCCCGACCTCGCCCGCGCGGCGCCACAGGTCGCGGTCGACCTGCTTCTGCTCGGCGAAGCGCTCCTGGTGCGGCGCGACCTCCTTGTCCATGAACGTGCGGGCGAGCTGGCGCAACTGATCCAGGTCGCTGTCCATCCACCGCGATCGACGCTCTGCCATGCGGTCCACGAAACCACCGGGCGGTGATCCACGCCATGACCGGCGCGCCAGGCCGTCACCCGAAAAACTGAGCGAAATTCCCACCCCGTCCGACAGACTGCCCGGTATGCAGATCCACCAGGTCACTCCGGACGAGTGGCGGCTGTGGCGGGACATCCGCCTGGAGGCGCTGGCCACCGACCCCGCCGAGTTCGGGTCGACGTTCGCGCGCGAGCAGGAGTACGAGGAGCAGGACTGGCGCAAAGCACTGGTCAACGGCGTGCGGCTGGTGGCTCTCGACGACGGACCGGTCGGAATGGTGGCGGGCGCACCCGAGCACGAGGGCCTCTACCTCTACTCGATGTGGGTGCGTTCGTCGCATCGCGGCCGCGGGCTCGGGCAAGCGCTGGTCCGCGAGGTGCTGACGTGGGCGGCGGCGGAGGGCTGGAAGCTCGTCCGGCTGCGCGTGTACGACGACAACGTGCCTGCTCGGCGGCTCTACGAGCGGCTCGGCTTCGTTGACGCCTTCGAGGAAGAGCACATGGAGTTCCTGGTGAGCTAATCGGTCACCCTTCACGGTCATGGCCAGCTTGCGAAGGCGGGCCTAGCGTGGGTGCCATGAGCGAAGCCTTGATCTTCGACGCGGTGCGCACGCCGCGCGGTAAGGGAAAGCGCGGGTCGCTGCACAGCGTCAAGCCCGTCGCTCTCGCCGCCGGGGTGCTGCGCGCGCTGTCCGAACGCAACTCCCTCGACACCTCCGCGGTGGACGACGTCGTGTTCGGCGTCGTGTCACCGCTCGGCGAGCAGGGCGGTGACATCGCCCGCACCGCCGTCCTGGCCGCGGGCTGGGACCAGCGACCGGCGGGCGTGCAGCTCAACCGGTTCTGCGCGTCCGGCCTGGAGTCGGTGAACCTCGCGGCCGCCAAGGTGGCCTCCGGGTTCGAGGACCTGGTGGTCGCGGGTGGCGTCGAGTCGATGTCGCGCGTGCCGATGGGCTCCGACGGCGGCGCGTGGGCGATCGACCCCGCGACGAACTTCGACCTGTCGTTCGTGCCGCAGGGTGTCTCCGCCGACCTGATCGCGACGCTGGAAGGCTTCTCGCGCACCGACGTCGACGCGTGGGCCGCCCGGTCGCACGCGCGTGCCTTCGAGGCGCAGAAGGACGGCCGGTTCGAGCGTTCCGTGGTGCCGGTCGTCGACCAGAACGGCACCGTGGTGCTCAAGGAGGACGAGACGATCCGTCCTGAGTCCACTGTGGAGTCACTGGGCCGGTTGAAGCCGAGCTTCCAGTTCCACGGTGATCTCGGCTACGACACCGTGGCGATCGACCGCTACCCCACCGTCGAGCGCATCGACCACGTGCACACGCCGGGCAACTCGTCGCAGATCGTCGACGGTGCCGCGGCGATGCTGATCGGATCCGCCGCCGCCGGCCGGGCGCTCGGCCTGACGCCGCGGGCGCGGATCGTGTCCGTCGCCGTGGTGGGCACCGAGCCGACGATCATGCTGACCGGACCGGCGCCGTCCGCCCGCAAGGCACTGGACAAGGCCGGGCTCTCGGTCGAGGACATCGACCTGTTCGAGGTCAACGAGGCGTTCTCGTCCGTGGTGCTGAAGTTCCTGCGGGACATGAACATCCCCGAGGACAAGGTCAACGTGAACGGCGGCGCGATCGCGCTGGGCCACCCGCTGGGCGCGACCGGCTGCATGATCCTCGGGACGCTGCTGGACGAGCTGGAGCGCCGGGACCTCCGCCGCGGCCTGGCCACGCTGTGCGTGGGTGGCGGCATGGGTATCGCGACGATCATCGAGAGGGTCTGAACTGTGTCTAATTCCCCGGGCACGTTCCACTACGAGAAGGACGCGGACGGCATCGTCACCCTGACGATGGACATGTCCGGCTCCGCGAACGTGATGAACACCGAGTACCAGGAGCTGATGGGTGCCTCGGTCTCGCGTCTGGAGGCGGAGGACGGCCTCACGGGTGTGATCATCACGTCCGCCAAGAAGACGTTCTTCGCCGGCGGCGACCTGAACGTGCTGATCGCGATCACCCCGGAGAA
Source organism: uncultured Actinomycetota bacterium (assembly GCA_963771775.1). Lineage (GTDB taxonomy): Bacteria > Actinomycetota > Actinomycetes > Mycobacteriales > Pseudonocardiaceae > Lentzea. The sequence goes on along the minus strand of CAVYUS010000007.1, from coordinate 1,057,666 downwards.
CGCTTCGCAGGCGCGGCAAGGCGTCGAGGAGCTCAAGTCCCAGCTGCGGCGGCTCGAGAAGCTCGGCAAGCCGGTCGTGGCGGCGATCAACGGTTCGGCGCTCGGCGGCGGGTTCGAGATCGCGCTGGCCTCGCACCGCCGGATCGTGTTGAACGACAACGGCATCCGCGTCGGCCTGCCCGAAGCCACGCTGGGGCTGCTGCCCGGCGGCGGTGGCGTCACGCGCATGGTGCGCCTGCTCGGCGTGCAGAAGGCGTTGCCGTTGCTCATGGAGGGCAAGCAGCTTCGGCCGGAACGCGCGCTGCAGGCCGGAATCGTGCACCAGGTGGTGGAGACGCGCGAGGAGCTGCTCTCCGAGGCCCGTGCGTGGATCCTCGCGAACCCGGCGCCAGTGCAGCCGTGGGACGTGCAGGGCGCGGGTGTGCCGGACCTGAAGTTCGGTGACCCCAACAGCTACGGCCTTCTCGCCGCGGCGCCCGCCGTGCTGAGCAAGAAGTCGCACGGCGCGTACCCGGCGCCGGAGAAGATCATGGCCACGGCGGTCGAGGGCGCGTACGTCGACTTCGACACCGCGTTGCAGATCGAGGGCCGCTACTTCGTGGAGCTGGCCGCCGGTCAGGTCTCCAAGAACATGATCACGGCGTTCTGGTTCAACCTCAACGAGGTCAACGGCCGCGCGTCGTCGTCCGGCACGCCGGGTGGCCAAGCTTGGCGTGCTGGGCGCGGGCATGATGGGCGCCGGAATCGCCGAGGTGTCGGCGAAAGCGGGCATCGAGGTGGTCCTGAAGGACGTGACCCTCGAAGGGGCGCAGAAGGGCGCTCAGGGGCTCGACGGCATCAAGCCGACCGACTCCGACGACGACCTCGCCGGCTGCGACCTGATCATCGAGGCGGTGTTCGAGAACCGCGAGCTGAAGAACAAGGTGCTGGCGGCCGCGGAGGCGCAGTCGCTGCCGGACGCGGTGATCGCGTCCAACACCTCCACGTTGCCGATCACCGGGCTCGCCACGGCGGTGCCGGACGCCACGCGGTTCATCGGGCTGCACTTCTTCTCGCCCGTGCCGAAGATGCGGCTGGTGGAGATCATCCGCGGCGCACAGACGTCCGAGGAGACGTCTGCAGCGCGCGCTGGACTACGTGCGGCAGATCGGCAAGACGCCCATCGTGGTCAACGACTCGCGCGGCTTCTACACCTCGCGCACGTTCGCGACGTACGTGATCGAGGCGATCACGATGCTGTCCGAGGGCGTGGCGCCGGCGTTGATCGAGAACGTGGCGCGCAAGGCCGGCATGGCCGTCGGCCCGCTGGCCGTCTCGGACGAGGTGACGCTGTCGTTGCAGCTGAAGATCCACGACCAGACGCTCGCCGACGATCCTTCGCTGGTGTCGGACAGTGCGGCCTACGACCTGATCCGCGAGATGGTGTCGTTGGGGCGCACCGGGAAGTCCGGTGGCGCGGGCTTCTACGAGTACCCCTCGGACGGTTCGAAGAAGTTCCTGTGGCCCGAGCTGGCGACCCGGTACGTGAAGGCCGACGCCGGGGTCTCCGAGCAGGACGTGCGGGACCGGCTGTTGTTCGTGCAGTCGCTGGAGACCGTGCGGTGCCTGGACGAGGGCGTGCTGACCTCGGTGGCGGACGCGAACGTCGGCTCGATCTTCGGGTTCGGGTTCGCGCCGTGGAGCGGTGGGACGTTGCAGTTCATCAACTCCTACGGGGTGCAGGCGTTCGTCGAGCGGGCGGACTACCTCGCGGACACGTACGGGGAGCGGTTCCGGCCGCCGGCCTCGTTGCGGGAGCGCGACGGTTTCTGAGGTTTTGGGCAGGTTTTGGTGTGCTTGCGGCCGTCCGCCGGACGGCCGCATGCTCCCCTCGTAGGAATGGCCGACTGAGGGGAAATCGATGAAGAAGACGTTCGCCGCGCTGGTGTCCGCCGCGGCCGCGATGCTGGCGCTGGCCGGTCCCGCGTCCATCGACACGCTGTTGCCGCAGACCGGCAACTCGGCTGCAGCTGGCCGCCCAGGACGGCTGGGAGTGGTGAGTCAGGCTCGGTAGGAACCGGGTGAGGACCCGGTCCACCGCTTGAACGCGCGGTGGAAGGCGCTCGCCTCGGAGAACCCGAGGCGCAGCGCCAACTCCTCCACCGACTCCCCGCCCCGCACCAGCGAGGCCACCGCCTGGTCGCGCAGCAGCTGCTCGCGCACCTCGCGGAACGACGTCCCCTCCGCCGCCAGCCGCCTGCGCAGGGTCGGCGCGCTCACGCCGAGCCGGGTCGCGACGGCCTCCAGCCCGCTCACCTCGCCGCCGAGCAGCCGGCGCACGTGCCCGGCCGTGTCGGCGCCGTAGTCGCGGCGCGACAGCAGTTCCGCCGGCGAGTGCCGCAGGAACCTCCGCAGCGCCGCCTCGTCCTGCACGACCGGCATGCGCAGGAACCTCGGGTCGAACGAGATCGCGGTGGCCGGGGCGCCGAACGTCAGCGGGCAACCGAAGATCAGGTGGTACTCGGCGGCGTGGGTGGGTTCCGGATAGGCGAACGCGGCCTCGCGCAGTGGGATGCGGCGGCCGATGAGCCACGACGAGAAGCGGTGCCACAGCACCAGAAGCGACTCGGTCAGGAAGTGGTCGGTGTCGCCGGGCACGTGGAGGTGGAAGCGGCCGTCGTCGAGCGAGAGCTCCAGCGGTTCGTCGAAGAGGGCGTAGAAGGCGAGGCCGCGTCTCAGCGCCGACTCCAGGTCCGGGCAGTGGACGGCGAGCAGGCACATCATCGCGAACGTGCCGCGCTTCGACGGGCGGGGACCGAAGCCCATGAACTCGTCGTCGAGGACTTCCCAGAGCGACTGGATGAGCTTCGTGTACTGCGTCGGCGTGACCCTGGCGCGGTCGTCGGCCAGGAGCGTGGCCGGGATGCCCGCGGCCGCGAGCACGTCGGACGGCGACGGGCAGGCGCGCAGGGCGGCGCGCACGTAGTGGATCGCCACGGTCCGGGTGTGCACGAACCACCATAAACGCCACCGGCGGTGACGCGGCTCCGGGGAGAGTTGGAGCCGCGTCACCGCCGGAGTGGGCCCACCCAGTGAGCCGTACTCCTCGCCAATGGGGCATCCGCACGCCCACCGGCAAGGGACGATGTTGTGTCCGCCGAACAACGCTATGTGGTCTAGACCAGGAATGTCAATAGCGCGAAGAGAGCAGGCTCGGGCCGATGTTTCAGGCTTGTTCCAGTGGCGCTACGGCAAAGCCCGCGGAGAAGCGCTTACACCAGATCACGACACTTCGAATGCCGGACACATCCACGCCGGCGGGAATTTCGTACACCTGGTCGCCACGATTTCCCTTCAACTTGCCCAAGCTGGTGAATCCTTCACCGAACGTTTTCTCGGACGAGCCGGAATCGTGCGGCGAGAGATAGACGTACAGGTCAGGGCCATCACTGGTGTTCAAGGACGCGAACTGGACGGAATGCGCGCCGCCGGGAAGTTTGATGAGGCTCGCCTTACCCGTGGTGGCGTGCTCAAGTGAGCGCCAGTCACCTTTCGCGACCTCCCGCGGGGTTTCCGCGACCACCTCGGGCGTTTCCACGACGGCCGACGTGGGCGCGGAAGACTGGCGCGGAAGACGTCGTTTGCGTCGTCGGCGCAGGCACGAGCAGCGCCTCGTGCGTTTCGCGGACGGTGAGCAGCCGCCACGGCTGGAACAGGTACAACCCGACCCCGAGCGCGACGACGAGCACGACGGCGACGGGGATCAGGAATCTGCGATGGGGCATACCGAAAATACTGGCTCAAACCGGACCGGAAAGAGCTTACGGAGTTGTTAGGGTCCCTCCCCGTGGAGACGCAGGCGAGGATCGGCCAGGCCGTGCTCGGTGTCCTGATGGTCGGCTGCGCCCTCACGGGCCTCTTCCCCAAACCCGTGCCCCTGCTCTTCGCCGTCGCCGCGGTCGGCACGGCCAACGCCGCCTTCCCGTTGATGCGCACGTTCGGCTCGGCGTTGCTGGGCGGGGTGGCGGCGGCCTCCATCGCTCTGTCGTCGGTCCCGTTCGTCACCTGCTCCTCGGAACGCTTCACCGAAGTGTTCACCTGCTCGGGTGACGCTCCAACGTGGCATTTGACCGGGACCGTGCTGGTGGCAGGCCTTTCCGGGGCCAGTTTGGTACTTGCCCGGATAACAGATCAGTGACGGCAATCACTCAACCGGGGGCGTCAAGGAGCCGATAAGGCAAGCAGGTGAGCATTCTCCTGCGACCGGCCTACCGGGTAATCTGCCGAAGAGCGTGATCGCCTGACTTCCAACCGTGGCATTTGAGGAGGACTGCTGTGCGCGCACTGTGGGCCGCAGGTGGTTCCGCTGTGCTCGGGTCCGCGTTGCTCGGGATACTCGTGGGAATGGCTATCCACGGCGTGGCCGACGAAGATCCGCGAGCCGGACACCGGCCTCCAGCTGGGTCAACTCCACGTCCAGCACCCCGCCGAGCCCGACCGAGAGCTCCGCCCCCGAGAGCAGTGCCCCACCGAGCTCCAACAGCTCGGCGCCGAGCACGCAGCAGACGCCGAAGAAGACCACCCCGCCGCCGGCCGCGACGAACCCGGCCCCGCCGCCACCGCCCGACCCGACCTCGACGACCACGCCGACGTCGTCCGGGTGGCCGTGCAGCCCGCTGAACCCGTTGCCGCCGCCCACCTGCAAGAACCTGGGCAACTGAGAAGGGATCCGGCCTGGCGGCTCGGTCAGCGTGCTCGACGCTGACGCGTCTTCGCCGCCTGCCGCCAGGCGCGTCTTTTGGGGGCCGAGCCCCCAAACCCCAGCCGGGGGCAAGCCCCCGGACCCCCGCGCTGGCCTACGGCTTCGCGCCTCCGGGTTGGTCCGCCAGAAGTCTGGCGGAACCCTTCCGGCAGCGTCGGTCAGGCCGACTCGCGGCGCACCAGGACGGTGGGCAGCATCTGCTTCTTCGTCTTGACGGTCTCGTCGCGCAACAGCTTCATCAGGTGCTCGACCATGTGCTTGACCTGCTCGTCCGAGTCCTGCCGCACCGAGGTGAGCCGTGGCGAGGTGTGCTCGGCGATCGACACGTGGTCGTCGAACCCGACCACGGCCACGTCCTCGGGCACCCGCTTGCCGGCCTCGTTCAACGTCTCCAGCGCACCGGCGGCCATCAGGTCCGAAGCCACGAACACGGCGTCCAGCGCCGGCACCTTCGCCAGCAGGGCGGCCATGGCCTTGCGCCCGCCCTCGCGGGTGAAGTCACCGTCCTCGGTGACCTTCAGGGCGCCCTTGTCGTCCAGCCCGAGCGCGGACTTGAAGCCGTTCAGCCGGTCGATCGCGGACAGCTCGTCCAGCGGACCGGACACGTGCACGACCTTCTTGCGGCCGAGTGACTTCAGGTGCTCGGTGGCGAGGACGGCGCCGCCCTCGTTGTCGTTGTCGACGAGGTGCATGCCGCGCAACGAACCCCACGGCTTACCGGCGTAGACGACCGGCAGGGGGAGCTTCTTCACGATCGCCACGAGCTCGTCGTTGCGGTGCGGAGCGAACACCAGGGCGCCGTCGACGTGGCCGCCGGCCAGGAAGCGGTGGGCGCGGGCCTGGTCGTCGGACGAGTGGACGAGCATGAGGACCATCTGCACGTCGGCGTCCGCGAGGGCGCGGGCGCCGGCTCGGATCAGGCGGGCGAAGTGCGGGTCGTCGAAGATCTTGGGCTCGGGCTCCGAGAACACCACGGCCACGGCGCCGGTGCGGCGGGTGACCAGAGCGCGGGCGGCGCGGTTCGGCTGGTAGCCCAGGGCCAGCACGGCGGCGTTGACCGCTTCCAGGGCCTCGGGGCTGACGCGCGGCGACGCGTTCAGCACTCGTGACGCCGTGGCCCGGGAGACCCCGGCCCTCGCGGCCACGTCCTCCAACGTCGGACGCGCGTGGTTGGACACGAACACCACCACTCCTCGATGAAAACCTTTGAGTCGCTGGTCAGCTTAGCCGCAAGCGATCTCCGCCGAGGATTTCCGCGCTGTTCACCGAGTTTTTTCAGCCATGACCGTCGCAACTGGCGTCATCAGAGCACGCCCGCGCGGCGCAATCGACACCCGCAGCAGTCCGTCCTCCCGGCGTGTCGTGGTCGCCAGCCCCGCCGCGCTCGGCCGTCCGCACCAGCGCGCTCTCCGACGGCAGGCACCACGCGACGAGCTCGGAGTATCCGGCGGCACGGGCGTCCGACGCGAGTGCGCCGAGCAGCGCCGTGCCCACGCCCCGGCGTTGCCACGTGTCCTCCACGAGCAGCGAGACCTCGGCGCAGTCCGGAGTTCCGGTGTGGATGAGCTGGCCCAGCGCCACCACCTGATCCGCGCACTGGGCGAGGATCGTGGTGCCGCGCGGCGGGTTGAGCAGCCGATGCACCCAACGGCGGGGCACCGTGCGCATGCCGGAGTGGTAGCGGTTGAACAAGGTCTTCATCGAACAGCGGGCGTGCAGGCCGGCGACGGCGTCCTCGTCCGCGCCGGTGCCGGGACGCAGAACCAGTGCCACGCCGTCATCACTGAGCATTCCTCGCAGTGCGGGAGCCGGTGCGTCGACGAGGTCGAGCAACGCCTGCGCACGCGCGAGTTCGACCTGGGTGAACCTGGCCCAGCCGCGCCGGGCCACCATGTCTCCCAACTGGATCTGCCCCTCGGCCGCCTCGCCGTAGGTCACCGAGTCGGCGGCCAGCACCTGGCGCAGCGCCTCCGGCGCCCGGTCCGGATCGGTCAGGAGCAGCTTGGCCGCGCGCAACGCCGCCGTCGGTTCGTCCACGAGATCACGCATGGCGGCTCCCGTGATCTGCACGCGTTTGCCTCCCTCACTGCGCACGGCCTCGACGAGATCGGCGGGGAGCACGTCGTCGCCCGCCCGTACGACGATCTCGTCGAGCACTCCGTCAGGAACCGGGATCACGTGCAACGCGAGGACGTTGCAGTCGGCCGCGGCCAGCCGGACGGTGACGCGGGCGAGCGCGCCGGGGCTGTCACTGAGTTCGAAGCGCAGGCGCCAGGTCGTGGTCATGCCACCAGCGTTCCCTGCACCTGTTGCCTGGATGCGAACTGCGGGTAAACCGATGCAGGTCACACCAGGGCCTGTATCGAGGTCGCACTAGGGTCCTCTTATGAGGAGAACCCTTGCCGCAGGCCTCACCCTGCTCACCGTCACGGCTCTGGCCACGCCCACCGTCGCCGCTCCGGACACCGCTCGGCAGAACGCCCCCAAACAGGCCACGCTGACGAACTTCGCGTTCCTCCCGGCGGAGACCTTCCTGCCCGGCAGCGAGCCCAGCGGCGCCGCGCTCGGCACGACCCCGATCAACGGCGTCCCGGTGCCGTTCGCCGACCAGCCGATCCAGGGCTTCAGCGGCCTGGTCCGCAACAGCGACGGCACGTTCGACGCCATCTCGGACAACGGGTACGGCACCAGGGCCAACAGCGCGGACTTCCTGCTGCGCATCCACCGCATCGCGCCGAACTTCAAGACGAACTCGGTCGACGTCGTCGGCGGCATCACGCTCACCGACCCGGCCGGCCACATCCCGTTCCCGATCACCAGGCCGGACCGGGTGATCACCGGCGCGGACATCGACGTCGAGTCGGTGACCCGCGGCGCGGACGGCACCTACTGGATGGGTGACGAGTTCGGACCCTACCTGCTGCACTTCGACCGCGCCGGACGCCTGATGGCACCGCCCGCCCCGCTGCCCGGTGTGCGCGCCCCGGAGAACCCCGCCGGCAACCCCAACATCGGTGGCAGCAAGGGCTTCGAGGGCATCACCCTCTCGCCGGACGGCAAGAAGATCAACGCGCTGCTCGAGGGCACTGTGGCCGGTGACACGCCGGGAACGCTGCGCCTCAACGAGTTCGACATCGCCTCCAACAGCTTCACCGGCACCACGTGGCGCTACCAGCTGGAGAACCCGAACTTCGCCATCGGTGACGCCATCGCGATCGACAACAACCGGCTGCTGATCATCGAACGCGACAGCGCCCAGGGCGTCGACGCGATCGTCAAGCGCGTCTACCTCGCCGACAAGCGGGACCGGGACAAGGACGGCAACCTCGACAAGACCATGGTGGCCGACCTGCTGAACCTGGCGAACCCCAGGCACATCGGCGGGCAGGCGGACCCGTTCAAGTTCCCGTTCGTCACGATCGAGGACGTCACGATCCTCGACGACCGGACGATCGCGGTGCTCAACGACAACAACTTCCCGTCGTCGTCGGGCCGCACGCCGGGCAAGCCGGACAACAACGAGTTCATCACCATCAGGCTCGCGGAGAACCTGCACGCGGATCCTCGCGTGCTGCGTCGCAGGTAGCGGGAGAGAGCGCTCTCACCTTCGGACAGATGTGTCCGCAGGTGAGAGCGCCAGACCCCCTCGGCCCGACCCGGTGCCGCGCTAGACGGTGTAGCCGTGCGCGGGAAGCCCGTTCTGCCCGATGATCCGGGACAACGCGACCGCGCTTTCCTTCACCGTGCGCCGCTGCGTCTCGAAGTCGACGTGCACGATCCCGAACCGCTGTGAGTACCCCGCCGCCCACTCGAAGTTGTCGAGCAGCGACCACGCCAGGTATCCGCGGATGTCCGCACCCTCGGAGATGGCCCGGTGCACCGCGCGCACGTGGTCCATCAGGTACTTGGTCCGCTGGATGTCCACCACGCGACCCATCGGGTCCACGACGTCCGGGAACGCGGACCCGTTCTCGGTGACCACGAGCGGCAGCCCGGCTGCGTCGCGGGACAGCCGGACCAGCAGTTCGGTGAACGCGTCGGCGTTCTGCTCCCACCCGAACCCGGTCAGCTCGCCCTGCGGCGGCTGCAGGGCGACACCACGCAGACCCGCGTGCGGACCGGCCGGCACGAAATCGGGATCTGCGGCCGCGACCCTGGTCGGGTTGTAGTAGTTCACGCCGATCCAGTCGATCGGCGTCGCGATGGTCTCCATGTCACCGTCGCGGACCACGTTCGTCCAGTCGCCCAGCCACGCCGTGTCCTCAAGGACGTCGAGCGGGTAGCCGCGGCCGACGATCGGGTCGAGCAGGATGCGGTTCTGCAGCCCGTCGACCTTCCGGACGGCCTCGCGCGACGCCTCCGAGTCGTCCTCGCCCCAGACCGTGCTGAAGTTCAGCACGATCGACAGCCGGTGCGACTCGGGTGCCTGCGCGCGCAACGCCTGCGTGGCCAGGCCGTGGGCCAGCAGCAGGTGGTGCGCCGCCTCCAGGGACGCGACCGCGTCGGTGACGCCGGGCGCGTGGATTCCGTTGCCGTAGCCCAGGAAGGCCGAGACCCAGGGCTCGTTCAACGTCGTCCAGGCCTGCACCCGGTCGCCGAGCCGGTCGTGCACGATGGCGGCGTAGTCGGCGAAGCGGTAGGCCGTGTCCCGGTTGCGCCAGCCGCCGAAGTCCTCCAGGACCTGCGGCAGGTCCCAGTGGTACAGCGTCACCAGCGGCTGGATGTCCTTCTCCAGCAACGAGTCCACCAGCCGGTCGTAGAACGCGAGTCCGCGCTCCTGCACCGCGCCGCTGCCGTTCGGCTGGATCCGGGGCCACGCCACGGAGAACCGGTACGAGGCCAGTCCCAGCGACGCCATCAGCTCGACGTCGGATTCGTACCTGTGGTAGTGGTCGCAGGCCGGGTCTCCGGTGTCGCCGGCCAGGACCTTGCCGGGTGTCGCCGCGAAGGTGTCCCAGATGGAGGGACCACGACCGTCCGCTGTGGTCGCACCCTCGATCTGGAACGCCGCGGTGGCCGCTCCCCACAGGAAGTCCGGTGGGAAGGTCAGCACCTCCCGCCCGACCTCAACGTCCGAGTCGGTCGTCATCCACTGCACTCCCTGTTGTGTCATCCCTTGAGGGCGCCCTGCATGATGCCGCCGACGATCTGGCGCGACAGCAGTACGAAGATCGCGATCACCGGCAGCACCGCGATGGAGGCGCCGGCGAGCATCAACGAGTAGTCGGTGTAGTAGCCGCTGGCCAGCGTCGACAGGGCCACCTGGACCGTCGGGCTGTCGTTGGGGTCCAGCACGATCAACGGCCAGAAGAAGTCGTTCCACGCCGTCATGAACGTGAACATGCCCAGCACCGCCGCCTGAGGCCGTACCGCCGGGAAACCGACGTGCCAGAACGTCCGCAGCACCGAGCAGCCGTCGACCCTGGCCGCCTCGATCAGCTCGAACGGCACCGTCTCCTCGCAGGCCTGGCGCATCCAGAACACGGCGAACGACCCGATCAGCACCGGCACGATGACCGCCTGCAGTGTCCCGTACCAGTCGAGGTCGGACATCAGCATGTACAGCGGGATCACGCCGAGCTGCGTCGGGACCATCGCGGTGCCGAGCACGACCAGGAACAGCGAGTCGCGGCCCTTGAACCGCAGCCGCGCGAACGCGAACCCGGCCAGCGTGCCCAGCACGACGTTCGAGATCGCCACGCTCGACGCCACGATGAACGAGTTCTGCATGGCGAGCCAGAAGTCGACGGTGTCGAAGACCCTGGTGATGTTCTCGACCAGGTTGCCGCCGGGGACCAGTGGCGGCACCTTCTCGCCGAGGACCGAGTTGTCCTTCGACGCGACGATGAACGAGTAGTACAACGGAAAGATCGACGCGGCGAGCACCGCGACCAGGAACCCGTAGAGCAGCGGACCTGCCTTGGCGTTCTTCATGATCACCCCTTGCCCGCGATGCGCCGGGTCAGCGTGAAGTTGATGACCGCCACCACGAGCACGACCAGGAACAACATCCACGCGACGGTGGCCGCGTAGCCGGCGTCGAACAACCGGAAGCCCTTCTCGTACATGTAGAGCACCAGCGTCTGGAACTGCCGGTCGGAGCCACCGGTGGAGTTGTTGGCGGCGAAGCCGGGGTCGAACAGCGCGGGCTCGGCGAACAGCTGCAGACCACCGATCGTCGAGGTGACGACGGTGAACAGGATCGTCGGCCGGATCGACGGCACGGTGATCGACCAGAACATCCGCCAGCTCGACGCACCGTCCAAAGTGGCCGACTCGTACATGTCCTTGGGCACCGACTGCATCGCCGCCAGGTAGAGCAGCGCGTTGTAACCGGTCCAGCGCCACATGACCATTGTGGACACCGCGAGGTGCGAGGCCCAGGTCTCCGCGCGCCAGTCGATCGGGTCGATCCCGACCAGGCCGATCAGGAAGTTGACGATGCCGAAGTCGCGGCCGAAGAACTGCGCGAACACCAGCGCCACCGCGGCGACCGAGATGACGTTGGGCAGCAGCACACCGGCCCGCCAGAACGCACTTCCGCGCAGACCCCGGTCCAGCAACGCGGCGAGGCCCAGCGCGGCCAGCAGCTGCGGCACCGTCGAGAGCACGAAGAGGCTCAGCGTGTTGAACAGCGCGTTCCAGAACTTGGCGTCGCCGAACAGCTCGACGTAGTTGGCGAGACCGACGAAGCCCAGGTTGCCGTCGATCAGCTGCCACTCGTGCAGCGAGACCCACGCCGTGTACACCAGCGGGTAGAGCCCGAAGATCCCGAACACCAGGAAGAACGGCGCGATGATCAGGTAGGGCGTGTACCTGGCGTCCCAGGCGCTCAGCTTGAAGCGCTTCGGTTCTCCGGAAGAAGGAACCGAGGCGGCCGGAGCCGCCTCGGTCTCTGTACGCAGAGCCGTCACTTCGCGGCGTCCGTCGCTTCCTTCAACGCCTGCGTCCACGCCTCGGCAGCGGACTGCTTGCCCTGCTCGACCCGCGTCAGCGCGGTGCCGAACACCGGTCCGACCTTCGAGTCCTTGGTGCCGCGGTAGGTCGGCTTCAGCGACTCGGCGGAGGTCGCGAAGATCTGACCCACCGGAGCCTTGTTGAAGTACTCGTTGACCGTCGCCTGCACCTCGGCGTCCTGGTAGACCTTCGGCTGGCTCGGCAGGTTGCCGGTGTCCTTGAAGATCCGCTTCTGCTGCTCGGGCGCGGTCAGCCACTTGGCCAGCTCGTAGGCCTCCTTGGGGTGCTTGCCCTGCTTCGGGACAGCGAGGAACGAGCCACCCCAGTTGCCGCCGCCACCGGGCGCGGTCGTCACGTCCCACTTCCCGGCCGCCGCGTCACCGGCACCCGCCTTGATCAGCGCGAGCGCCCAGGCCGGGCAGGTGGTGGTGGCGAACGAACCCTGCTTCAGCGCGACGTTCCAGTCCTGGCTGAACGGCTCGAGCGCACCGGTCTGCTTCTTGGTGCCGAGCGCGGCCGCCGTGTCGAACGCCGTCTTGACCTTGTCGTTGGACTCCGCGATGTACGAGTCGTCCTTCGCGAAGTAGCCCTCCTCGGTCTGGTCGAGGATGGCCTTGTAGACGTTGCGGCCGGTGTCGACGAACTTCACGTCCGGCGTCTTCGTCGTGAACTGGTCCGCGGCCTTGGCGTAGTCCGCCCACGTCGGCCACAGCTTCGCGACCTCGGTCCGGTCGGTCGGCAGGCCGGCCGCCTCGAACAGGTCACGCCGGTAACAGAGGCCCAGGCTGCCCATGTCGGTGCCCAGCCCCAGCACGAACTCGCCGCCGTCAGCGGTGCCCTGGTTCCACTTCCAGTCGGCCCACTGCGACTTGAGGTCCTTCGCCCCGTACTCCGCGAGGTTCACGAACTTGTCCTTGGAGGCGCGGAACTGCGAGACCACGCCTTCCTCGAGGGCAACGATGTCCGCGGCACCACGTCCACCGGCGAGCTGAGTCGCCAGCTGGGTGTTGTGCTGCTCCATCTTGACCTTGCGCTGCTCGATCTTGATGTTCGAGTGCGAGGCCTGGTACTCCTCGATGAGCTTGTCGTACCCGAAGTCGGAGAACAGACCGAGAGACAGCTCGATCTTGCCGTCGGCCTCGGAACTCCCGCCGCATCCAGCGGCCAGAACCATCACGAGGGTCGCAGCGACGCTGCCGACCAGCCTTCTGCTCATCCGTCCTCCTCGACGACGCCGTGACCGGCGCTTAAAGTTGTGAGAGCGCTCTCACACTCAACCGGAGAAGCGCGGGTGTCAAGCGGTCGACATCGTTCCGTAACTTTGTGGAGGCAGGCAACAAAAACCTGGACCGGAACGGGAGCGTCTGGAGGCAGACGTTGAGAGGGACGACCGGGCCCTCGCTCCGGTCGTCCCTCACCCCAGGTAGAGGGGTTTTAGCGACGAAAGTGACGCGCGCTTCCAAACTTTTTTCGCGCCGTTGACGACACGCGGGGGCCCCGCGTTACCCATGGGGGAACGCGGGCCCCCGCGTTACTTTCAGGATGCGGAAAAGCGGAGGTCCGACGCCCCGACGGCACCGGACCTCCACCCATCCCCCGGCCGTGCGGCCCCTGCCACCGCACGCCGTCCCCGCTCTGGGCCGGTCCCCCGACGGCCCGGCCCAGGCGGGGTGCCTTACGCCTCCGCCATGCCCGCGACCACGGAGTTCCTGGCTGCCCGGCGAGCGGGCAGCGCGGCCGCGATGATCGCGGCGACCACGGCGAGGGCGAGCATCCCGCCGATCTGACCGAACGGGATCGAGAAGGTGATCGGGAACTCGGCCGACGAGATCGCCTCGACGAGCAGCCACCCGAACCCGGCGCCGAGCAGCACGCCCACGACCGCGCCGATCAGAGCCATCAGGATCGACTCGACCACCAGCATCTGCCGCAGCTGACCTCGGGTGAGCCCCAGCGCCCTCAGCAGAGCCGACTCCCTGGTCCGCTCCAGCACCGACAGCGTCAGCGTGTTCGCGATGCCGAACAGCGCGATGATCAGCGCCAGGCCGACGAGGGCCCAGATGAACAGCAGGATCTGGTCGATCTGCGAGTTCAGCTCGGCCTTGGTCTCGGCCGCGGAGTTCAGCACCGCCACCGGCGAGGTCGCGATGACCCGCTCCAGGTCGGCGCGCGCCACCGTGATGTCGGTGCCGGGCGTGAGCTTGACCAGCAGCTTCTGGTAGCCCTTCGGCGCTTCCTTCAACAGCGAGACGGCGGACGGAAGCGTGACGATGCCGGTGCCGAAGCTGTTGTCCTTGAGCAGCGCGACGATCTTGAGATCCTTGCCGCTGATCTTGACCGTGGACCCGACGGAGAGGCCGGCCGTCTTGGCGTCCTTCTCCCGCATGGCGATCTCGTTGTCCTTGAGCGTGGTCAACGTGCCATCGGTCGTCGTCGGGCGCACCAGCGAACCGATCGCGTCGGCCGGGTAGCCGACGACGTCGGCGTACTGGAGCTGGTCGGACTCGCCGTACGCGGTGAGTTCCGGCGCGATCTTCGCGACGTTCTTCACCTTCGCGAGCTCGTCGGCGAACTTCTGGGTCAGCGGCTGGCTGTAGACGTTCGACGTGACCTCGTAGTCGGCCGGGAAGCGCTTGTCGACCTGCTCGTTCATGGTGGCGCGGCCGCTGCCGGCCACCACCGTCACCATCGCGACGATCGTCACGCCGATCATCAGCGCCGCCGTCGTCGCGGCCGTGCGCTTCGGGTTGCGACCCGCGTTGGCCGAGGCCAGCTTCGACGGGACACCGCGCAGCGCCTTGCCGAACAGACGGTTCACCATTGGCACGTAGAGCGGGCCGAGCAGCAGGACCGCGAGCAGGAGGACCATCGTGCCGCCGCCGGTGACGAACAGCGCGGCCTCTTCCTCCTGGCCCATGCCGAAGTAGACGGCGGCCGCACCCACGAGTGCGATCAGCGCCGCGAAGATGATGCGCAGCTTGCCGGTGCGGGCGACGTCGTCGTGGCTGTCCGGCTGCGAGCGCAGCGCGGCCACCGGGGCGACCTTCGTGGCGCGGCGAGCCGGCAGGACGGCCGACAGCACCGTCACGACCACGCCGACACCGAAGCCGGCGGCGATGGTCACCCAGGAGATCGGCAGGCGGACCGTGACGTCCTCGCCGCCGCTGGGGCCGCCGACCGAGCCGACCAGGAGCTGCAGGCCCGCCGAGACGCCGAGTCCGCCGAGGATGCCGAGCACGGACGCCGCGAGCCCCATGAAGACCGCTTCGGCCAGCACGCTGCGGAACACCTGCCCGCGGTCCGCACCGACACAGCGCAGCAGCGCCAGTTCCTTCGTGCGCTGGGCGACGAGGATGGTGAACGTGTTGTAGATGACCATGGCCGCGACGACGAGCGAGATCGCGGCGAACGCGAGCAGAAACGTCTTGATCTCGCTCGCGGCGTCACCGACCTGGGCCAGCGTCTCCTGGGTCAGCTGCTCACCGGTCTGCACCGAGTAGCCGGCACCGATGGCCTTGTTGATGTTGTCCACGAGCTGCTGCTGGGACACACCGGCGTTCGCGACCGCCACGATCTCGTAGATCCGCTGCTCCGGGATCAGCGTGCGCAGGCCCTCCGGAGAGAGCACGACGTGGTCGCTGCCGGACATCGAGATGCTGCTCGCGCCCTGCTGGTAGGTGCCGACGATCGTGAACGAGTGCTCGGCGTTGTCCTTGTCGAGCATCCTGAGCTTGTCGCCGACCTTGAGCTTCGCGATCTGGGCGGTCTTGGTGTCGATCGCGGCCTCGTCGGCCTTGACCGGGAACTTGCCGTCCTTGAGGTTGAAGTCGCGCAGCTTCTCCGTCGTCGGCAGCGGCTGCGCCAACGCGTTGCGCGCCTTGCCTTCCGAGCTGAGCAACGCGGCGCTGCCGAACTCACGCGAGTCCGCGCCCGCGACGCCGGGAGTGTTGCGGATCTTCTGCAGGAAGCCGGCCGGGATGCCGTTGTCCCGATCCGGGCTGTTCTCCGAGAGGTGCACCGCCGCGTCGACGTTGCGGGCGCTGCGGGCGAAGTTGTCCCTGGTCTGTTCCCCGACCGCGTCGCCGAGCACCAGCGTGCCGGTCACGAACGCGACGCCCAGTGCGATGGCGATGCTGGACAGCACCAACCTCGCCGTGCGGGCCCGCAGGCCCGCAAGGATGGTCTTCAGCATCTATCTCACGCCCCCAGATGCGCGAGAGCGGCGAGCACGGACTCGGCGGTCGGCTCGTGGATCTCACCGGCGAGCCGGCCGTCGGCGAGCAGCACCACGCGGTCCGCGTAGCTCGCGGCCACCGGGTCGTGCGTCACCATGATCACGGTCTGGCCCAGCTTGCGGACCGACATGCGCAGGAAGTCGAGGACCTCGGCACCGCTGCGGGAGTCCAGGTTGCCGGTCGGCTCGTCGGCGAAGATGACCTCGGGACGAGCGACGAGCGCACGGGCACACGCCACGCGCTGCTGCTGGCCACCGGACAGCTCGGTCGGCCGGTGGGAGAGGCGGTCGCGCAGGCCGAGGGTGTTGACGATCGTGTCGAACCACTGCTTGTCGGGCTTGCGGCCGGCGAGCTCGAGCCCGAGCAGGATGTTCTGCTCGGCGGTCAGCGTCGGCAGCAGGTTGAACGCCTGGAACACGAAGCCGACGCGGTCGCGGCGGAGCTTCGTGAGGTCCTTGTCGTTGAGCTTGGTGATCTCGGTCTGTCCGATGTGGATCGCACCGCTGTCCACCGTGTCCAGTCCCGCGAGGCAGTGCATCAGCGTGGACTTGCCGGAACCGGACGGACCCATGATCGCCGTGAACCGGCCGGCCTGGAAGGCGACGTTGATGCCGTCGAGCGCCCGCACCGCGGTGTCACCCTTGCCGTAGACCTTCACCAGGTTGTGGGCCGCCGCGGCGGTCCGGGTGCCGACCTCGGACACCAGTGCAGACATGTCGCTTGCCTTCCTCGCAGGGGATGGGTCTCCTTGACGAGGAAGAAGCTATTTCGCCGGTCTGTGCGCGGACATCAACTCCGCGACGCGTTGCGCATCAGCCTGAGGTATGACAACCGGCGCTATTCCAGCAGACCCCGGTCGTACGCGATGGCCACCGCTTCGGCCCTCCTGGTCGCGCCGAGCTTCGCCATCACCCGCGAAAGGTGCACGGAAACGGTCTTCTCGCTGATGTACAGCTCCTCGCCGACCTCGCGGTTCGTCCGTCCGGCGGCGACCAGCGTGAGCACGTCCCGTTCGCGCGGGGTGAAGAGGTCGACCTGCTCACGGGCCGGTGCGTCCGCCTTGAGGGTGATGCGGGCCCGCTTGGCGCACGAGGTGATCGCGTCCTGCAACGGCTTGGCGCCCAGCCTGGTCGCCACCTCGTCGGCCTCACGCAGCTGCTCGGCGGCCTCGTCGCGGCGATCCGCGCCCAGCAACGCCTCCGCGAGCCGCCACCGGCACAGGGTCTGCTCGAAGACGACGCCGTAGCCGAACTCGTCGACGGCCTTGCGCCAGAGCTCCGGGTCGCCGGAGCCGTCGAGCCTCGACGCCTCGGCTTCGGCGCGGGCGAGCCAGGCACGTCCCTCCGGTCCGAGCGTGCCGGTGCGCGGCTTGCCGTTCTGCGCGGTCAGCCGCACGTGTTCGGCGAGCTCGCGGCCCTGCTGGACGGCGTTCTTCTCGGCCTCGGCATCGCGCTTGCGGCGTGCCTTCGCGGCGACGTCGGCATAGGCCGAGATGCCGATCGCGCCGATCCTGATGCCCGCGAGCACCCAGGGACCGCCGAGCTTGCGCGTCCACTCCAGCGCGTCCGTGACGCGCTCGACGGCCAGCTCCGGACGGCCGCGCCAGAGCGCGAGCTCAGCGCCGGTGCCGCCGGTGATCAGCGCGATCTGGATGTCGCGATGCCAGTCACTGCGCAGTTTCGTGATCATCCGCTCGGACTCGGCCAGGTCGCCGCGCGAGACCGTGAGGTGCGTGCTCGCCGCGGTGAGCCGGGCGAGGACGGTGGAGGACACGGACATGCCGGGCGGTTCGCTGGCCCACGCCGCGTAGTCCCAGTCGCCGATGTAGTAGTGCACCAGCACCTGCAGGATGCGGATCTCCAGGCCGAACATGCTCCACGTCAGACCGGTCTCCTTGGCCCGGTTGCCCGCCTCGTTGTAGACCCGCGCGGCCTCGGCCAGTTCGCCCCGGTCGTAGTGCATCAGGCCGTAGTAGTACCAAGCCCTCAGCTCGTTGTTGAACGCGCCGACCTCACGCGCACTCTTGATCGCGCGCTCGAAGCTGAGCTTCGCCTCGGTGTGCCGCATCGCGTGGTCGTCGAGGATCGCCAGCGTGCCCAGCGCGTCCGCGACCGCACCCGGCGCGTTCGCCGTCCGGCCGTCCGCGATCGCCAGCTCGGCGGCTTCCCGTGCGGCGGCGTCCTTTCGCTGCTGGCGCATGGCCGACGCCTTGCCCGCGAGCACCCTGGCGCGAGTGGGGCTGGGGTCGCGGTCGTACACGAGGTCGAGCGCCTTCCCGATGACCGCGAAGTGCTCCTCCTCGTTGCCGTCGAGGATCGACAACGCCTGCGCGAGCCGCAACCAGACCTCGGCGGCCGCTTCCGGCGACTGCTCGGCACTCACCGCTTTGGTGGCACTGCGGGCGAACGCGACCGCGCGTTCCGGCTGCCCGGCCGTGCCGGCGACCCAGGAGGCGCGGCGCAGCAGCACCGACTCGTCCACATCGGACGGACGATCGGCCGCGGGCACGGCGGTCCAGAGGTTGAGCGCCTTTTCCAGGTAGCGCAACGACTCCGCGGGCGCACCGGTGCGTTCGGCCTCCTTCGACGCCTTGATCGAGGCGGCCAGCGCCTGCGGAAGGTCGTGGCTCTGGAAGGCGTGGTGGGCCAGGCCCGCGGCGGCACCGCGTTCGTCGAGGTTCTGGGCGATGTGGCGGGCGTACGCGGCGTGCAGCCGGACCCGTTCGCCAGGCAGGAGATCGCCGTACACGGCTTCCCTCAGCAGGGCGTGCCGGAACATGTAGACCTCGTCGTCGGTGACGACGAGCAGATGATGCTGCACCAGCTCACGCAACGCCGCGTCGAGCGCGACCGGCCCCAGTCCGGAGACCTCGACGAGCTTCGCGTGCTTCACCCGCCGCCCACTGACCGACGCGACCCGCACCACGTGCTGCGCCTCGTCCCCCAGCCGCTCCACCCGGCTCAGCAACACATCGGCGAGCGCGGACGGCAACGAACCCTGGTCGCAGGTGGCCACCGCGATGAGCTCCTCCGCGAAGAACGCGTTGCCCTCGGACCGTTTCGCGACCTGGTCGACGAGATCGTGGGGCAGGTCGTCGGTCAGCGCCTCGACGAACCTGCGCGAGTCCGCCGCGTTGAACGGCGCCAGGTCCAGCCGGTCCACCGCGGACAGCCGCACCAGCTCGGACAACAAGGGGCGCAACGGATGGCTGCGGTGCAGATCGTCCGAGCGATACGTGCCGACGACGAGCAGCCGCTGGGAACGCAGGCGGGACAACAGGAACGAGAGCAGGTACCGCGTCGAGGCGTCCGCCCAGTGCAGGTCTTCGAGGACGAGCAGCACGCGCTGCCGTTCGGCGAGATCGCTCAGCAACCCGAGCACCGCGTCGAACAGCTGGAGCTGACCGACGTCCTGCTCCGGCCGGCGGCCGGGGATGAGACTGGGCGCGATCATGCCCTCGGTTCCGGGCTCGCGTTCGGCCGGCAGTGCCAGCTGCGGCAGCAACATCGCCAGCGCGGGCCGGTGCGCCACATCGGTCTTCAGCGAGCCGAGCGCCTCGGCGAACGGCAGGTACGGCAGGCCGGTCTCGCCCGCGTCGAGGCACCGTCCCAGCAGGACGATCGTGTCCTCGGCGCCGGCGGCCAGCTCGTCGATCAGGCGCGTCTTGCCCACCCCGGCGTCACCGGCGAGGAGAACCGCCCCCGCGGTGCCGTCACCCGCCTTCGCCAACGCGGCGCGCAACCGGCCCAGCTCGCGGTCGCGCGCGACCAACGGGATTCCGGAACCGAGGCGCGCCACAAGTGGCATGCTGTCACACCTCATGCCCTGGTGCTGCTGTGTTTCCCACTCGTGGGGTGGATCACTCGACGCAGCCAGCCGGGCAGGCGGCCGTTCGAGCGCTGCCAGTTGCACTGAGCGTTGCGGCGCCGGTACTCGATCTCCGCGTTGATCGCTTCAGGAGTCCATTCCGTCATGGCTGTGACAGTGCTGCTGAGGCCTTACCTCAGGCATCGGAGGATCACGCAGTCCTGCCCGGCGAACCCCTTACCTCTGGCCGTTGGAGCGTCTGCAAGTACTACCGACAGGCTTTCGGTAGTACTTGCAGACGCCTTCAGCCGACCGACACGGCGCGTGCCCTCGCCAGCCGGGCCCGGATGCCGTCCGCCTCGGACGCCCCGAGCTCGGTGAACAACGCGAGCGCGCGCTGCCAGTGCGCCGCCGCCCCGGCCGCGCCGAGCTGGTCGAACACCGCGGCGAGCCGATCGTGCGCCAATGCCTGGTGGTACGGGGAAACGGCGTCGCAGGCCACCGCCAGGGCGGTGCGGGCCGAGGACAGCGCGCCCTCGGTGTCGCCGGTTTCCAGCAGGGCGGTGGAGAGGTCGACGTGGCAGGCCGCCTCGCCGCACTGTTCGCCGACCTCGTGGTACATCCGCAGGGCGACGCGCAGCCAGGGCATGGCGTCGTCGAAGCGCTGGGTGGTGAGGTAGAGCAGGCCCAGGTGGTGGTGGGCGTTGGCCTCGGCCCACTTCGAGCCGGCGATGCGCGAGATCTCCATGGCCTCGCGGTAGTGGGCCTCGGCCTCGGCGGCGCGGCCGAGGTCCTGCAGCGTGCCGGCGATCGTGGTCAGCGCGCGGGCCTGGTGGTGCACGTCTCCCTTGCGGCGCGCCACTTCCAGCGCACCTCGCTGGGCGTGCAGGGCCTCTTCGTAGCGTTCCAGCTGCAGCAGGGCCACGCCCAGGTTGAACTGCATGACGAAGCGGGCGTCGTCGTCGTTCAGCACGGTCGCGGCCTGCAGCGCGGCCGTGGTGAGGCGCAGTGAGGTCTCACGTTCGGTGCGCAGCCACAGGTAGCGCGACAGCGTGTACGGCAGCTGCCAGGCGTGCACGTGCCAGCCGGACGCGGCGGCGTGTTCGGTGGCGGCGATGAGGTTCGCGCGTTCGGCGTCGAACCAGGCCATGGCGTCGGCCGCACCGGTGAGCACCGGCACGTGGGCCGGGCGGTGTTCCGGCGAGATGGGGACGCTGCCGCGGTTGATCGGGAGCATGCCGTCGGCCAGGTCCGCGCAGTGCAGGTAGTAGTCGAGCATCCGGACGGTGGCGGCGCGGCGTTCCGGTTCGAGGAGCTCGCCGGCCAGCGTCTTGGTGTAGACGCGGACCATGTCGTGGGCGACGTGCCGGCCGGGTTCGCCGACGGACAGCAGGTTCGCGGCGGTCAGCGCGTCCAGCGCGCGCTGGGCGGCCAGCAGCGGGACCTCGCCCATGGCGGCGACCACGTGCGCGGTCAGGTCCGCGCCCGGATGCAGGCCGATGACGGCGAGCAGGCGGGCCGGAACGGGCGGCAGGGCGCGGCGCGAGGCGTCCAGAGCGGCCCGCACGGTGCCCTCACCGTCCTCCAGGCCGAGTGCGGCGAGCCGGCCGTGCTCGTCCTGCAGCTCCTCGACCAGTTCGGCCACCCGCAGCCGGGGGGACACGGCGAGCCGGGCCGCCGCGATGCGCAGCGCCAGCGGCAGGCCGTCGCACAGCTCCGCCAGCTCGCGCAACGCGGAAGCCTCGATGTCCGAGCGGCCGGCGATGCGGCCCAGGACGTCGACCGCGGCGTCCTGGTCGAGCATGTCGAGCTCGATGAGCTTGGCCTCGACCTGCGCGACCAGGCCGACCAGCCGGCGCCGGGAGGTCACGACGACACACGATGGCGCGCCGGGCAGGATCGGCAGCAGATCGGCCGAGCCGCGCACGTTGTCGAGCATCACGAGCATGCGGCGGTCAGCGAGCAGGGTGCGCAGCAACGCCGAGCGTTCGTCGACCGAGACCGGGGTGTCGCCGGCCGGCACGCCCAGCGCGCGCAGGAACCGGTTGAGCACCTCGCCGATCGCGAGCGGCTCCCGGTTCGGGTCGTACCCGTGCACGTCGACGTAGAGCTGGCCGTCCGGGAACTCGTCGCGGACCCGATGTGCCCAGTGCAGCGCCAGCGCGGTCTTGCCGACCCCCGCCGGACCGGTCACCAGCAACACCGGACCGGCGTGGTCGCGCAGCAGCTGATCCATGTACGCCAGCTCGCCGTCCCGGCCGATCAACGCGACCGGAGCACGCGGCAGCTGCGCGGGAACGGCCACCGGAGCGGGTTCGGGAGCGGGCTGGTGCGGTACGCGGATCGGCGCGCGTTCCGGTTCGGGGCTGTCGCCCGCCAGCACGGCCTGGTGCACGCGGCGCAGTTCCGGGCCGGGCTCGACGCCCAGCTCCTCGATCAGCACCCGGCGCGCCTCGCGGTAGGCGGCCAGCGCCTCCGCCTGCCGGCCGGCCTGGACCATCGCCCGCATCAGCAGGCCGTAACCGCGTTCCCGCAACGGGTGCTCGACGACCACCGAGCTGAGCTGCGAGACCAGCTCCGGTCCCTGGCCGATGGCCAGCCCCAGTTCGGCGCGTTCCTCCACCACCGCGAGCCGGCGTTCCACGAGCCGGCCGCGTTCGACGTCGGCGAAGAGGCCCGAGACGCCACCCAGCGGCTCGGCGCGGAACAGCGCCAGTGCGTCGTCCAGTTCCACCGCGGCTCCGGCGAGATCACCGGCGGCGCGCATGCGGTTCGCGAGCAGCACCTGGCGTTCGAAGACGTCGAGATCCAGCGCGCCCTGCTCGACGCGCAGCAGATAGCCGTCTCCCACGGAGGTGAGCAGTTCGGCGGGAGCCCGGCGCGCGCGGGCCGGCTCCAGTGCGCGGCGCAGTCCGGCGACGTAGGTCTGCACCAGATTCACGGCACTTGAGGGCACGTTGTCGCCCCAGACCGCCTCGATGATCTGTCCCCGGCTCACCGGTGTGTTGCGCGCCAACAGCAGCACCGCGAGGACCGCGCGCTGCTTGGCAGCGCCAAGATCCACCTCGTGACCTGCGCGAACGACCCGGAGAAGGCCGAGAACCTCGAACCGCAGGGGTCCCTCGCCGTGCGTCACCGATCTGTCCTTCGCCTGGTGGCCACCTGGAGCTTGAAGATCACTTCAGTCGGGCTCCAGTCGTGCTGTAGAAGCCATTCTTACGCTTAGCGTGTCCAACCAACCACAGACCGCGAGATCAACGAAAACCGGAGATCAAGCAGTCGGAACAGGTTGGACCGGACAGCGGAACACCCGCTGCTCCCCATGATCGACGTGGGTCGGCCGGCGTGCAAGGGGCATCCAGCCCGCGGCGGCGGAACGCCGGCCGGCCCACGTCCCCTTAAGTGTTTACGTGCGAAGGCCCCGGCTGGGCAAGGCGCTTTCAAGGGGTCGTTGCAACAGAAGTGATCAACTGGCTTCGGCCAGAAGCTTAGCGAGACGCTCGGCTGGGGTTTCCCAGCCGAGCGTTTTGCGTGGGCGGCCGTTGAGCCGGGCGGCGATCATGGCGAGGTGTTCAGGGCTGTGGACCGACAGGTCCGTGCCCTTCGGGAAGTACTGGCGCAGCAAGCCGTTGGTATTCTCGCTGGAGCCACGTTGCCAGGGCGAGTGCGGGTCACAGAAGTAGACCGGCAGGCCGGCCGTGGTGCTGAACTGGTGGTGCAACGCCATTTCACTGCCCTGATCCCAGGTCAGAGACCGTTTCAGCTCGGCGGGCAGCGTCGCGACGGTGGCGGCCAGGGCGTCGCGGACGGTCTCGGCGGTCCGATCGCCGGGCAGGTGCACGAGCAGCACGTAGCGGGTGGAGCGCTCGACCAGGGTGCCGATCTGGGACTGCTGGCCCTGGCCGATGATCAGATCGCCTTCCCAGTGTCCTGGGACGGCACGATCCTCGGCGTCGGCGGGACGTTCGCTGATCATCACCATCGGCTCGATGAACCGGGACACACGCTGATCAGGCCTGGTCTGCGGCTTACGCTAGGCGCGGCCGGTGCGCAACGCCCGTGTCAGCTCGCGCCGCAGCTCACCGCGGCCCTGCACATACAGGGCCTGGTAGATGGTCTCGTGCGACACCCGCATCTCCGGCCGGTCGGGGAACTCCCGCCGCAGGCTACGACTGATCTGCTCCGGGCTCCATTCCAGCCCCAGCCACTCCTGGACCACCTCACGCAACTCCAGGCAGGCGGCCAGTTTCCCGCCCTTCGGACGAGCCCGGCGCGCATCGGCACGAGCCTGCGCGGCATGCGGCCGATAGTCACCACTGCCGGGATGAGCGTTCCTTTTCAGCTCCCGGCTGACCGTCGACACCGGCCGTCCCAACTCGACCGCGATCGCCCGCATCGTGGTCTTCGCCCGCCACCGGTCAGCGATCACGATCCGCTCGTCCTCGGTCAGGAAACGAGACGAGGCCTCGTCCACCCGCGCTGTCTCACGCGCTGGTGGACGAGACCTCTTCACACGACCTTCCGGCCGCCCGCGACGCCACTCACGCCCGGTCCGCTCGTTGACTCCCACGACCCGGCACGCCTGAGCGTTGCCCATCCCCTGATCCATCAGAGAAAGGTAAAGCTCCCGCTCACGGGCCAACTTCTTCCGGCCCTGCGGGCCCCGGTCCTCCCGGGTCTCGAAGTCCACCGCAACCCCTCAACTCAGGTGTTGCAACGACCTCTTGAACCCGAGGCACACGCTGCGGGGATTTCGGTCATGTGTCGATCAGCTGACGAACGAGCCGGTCTTCGTGGCGGCGAGGAAGGTCTCCCATCCGGAGCCGCCGAACCGCAACCGCGCGCCGTCCGCGTTCTTGCTGTCCCGCACAGCCGCGCCGGATGAGACGAGCGCGATCTCCACGCACTCGGGCCCGCCGGCGGACGATCGGCTGCTCTTGCGCCAACGCAAGCTTTCCACTGTCTGTTCACTCCCGGTCGCGTCACGCGAGTGTGCGAGCGATCTCCGTGATCAGGGAGGCCGATTCCCTCGGGTTCAGGGCGGATTTCACCAGACGCTCGAACATCTCGGCGTACCAATGGACGTCTGTTTGTTGCTCCAAGTAGACGCCGCTTCTAGTGCTTTCGATATACACCACGTCGGAGTCGAGCTGCTCGGGAAAGCTCAGGATGACGAACGGGCCGTCCATCGCAGCATGACCACCGGCGCTGAACGGCACGACCTGCATCATGACGTTCGGCAGTGCACCGACTTCGAGAAGACGCGCCATCTGGGTGCACATCACCTCGGTGCCGCCGACGAGTCTGCGCAGGGCAGCCTCGTCGATCACGACGTGCAGGCGCAACGGGTCGTCCTCACCCAGCAGGGCCTGCCTGGCCCTGCGCAACCGGACCCGCCGGTCGATCTCCGCGGCGCTCGCATCCGGGAGCACCTGGGAGATCAACGATCTCATGTACGCCTCGCACTGCAGCAAGCCCGGGATCATCAGCCCCTGGTAGGTCCTGATCAAGTCCGCATCGGCCTCGTACCCGACGTATCGGCCGGGCACGATGTCACCGAACTCGTCCCACCACGCCTTGCGGCGGGCCTCCCTGGCCAGCTGGACCAGTTCGTCGAGGGTGGCGACGTCCGCACCGTAGGCGGTGAGCATGTCCCGCACGTCGCGCGGGCTCACCCCCACCCGCCCGGTCTCGATGCGGCTGATCTTGGAGGCCGAGCACTCGAGCCGCTCACCCACCTCCTCGATCGTCAGCGCGGCCACTTCGCGCAGTCGCCGGAGCTCGCTCACGAGCCGGCGCTTGCGCAGGGTCGGGCTGCTACCCCGCATATCTCCTCCTGGGTGGCGTCCACGCCTCCTGGTCCATCTCAGTTTGAGAGCAAAAGAGGAAGTCGCAAAGAGACGTCATCCATTCGTGTACTGCAACTTGCAGATCTCATGTGGTGCGCGACAGGCTGCATGGGCTGCTTACGTAGGGACTGGAGCTCTGAGCCTGATGGCCGTCACGGTGTTCAGCCAACTGGACAAGTCGCTGCACGCTCACCTGGCCACACTCACCGAGCTCGCCCAGCGCGGCGACGACCAGACCGCCCTCGTGCTCGCCAGGGTTGAGCTACCGAGGGTGGTCGCGGTCGTCAAGGCACTGCTGGACGAGCACCAGCCCGACGAGCACGGCCGTTGCGCGACCTGCAAGCGCGGGTGGTTCGCCAGGAGGCTGCCCGCGCCGTGCCGCGCGTACCTGTCAGCACAGCTCGTCCTGACCGTCGTCGGCCAGGAGACTTCGCACGGCAAGCACCTGCGCTCGGTAGGCTGAATTCCGGAACTCGATAGTTCTTCAGTTCCGTCCCGACCTGGGCCGGCTCCGCACCCCCCGACCGGAGCCGGCCCTTCTCTTCACCACCTCGCGTGACGTCGCCGAGCAAGATCAACACGTCCGGTTGACAGATCTGTCACGACGCCGATTCCGCCGCCATCATGGTGGCGACGCGGCCTGATCCGAACCCGATGCCTGTGCCGACACGGAGGTGTTCCCGTGCCGACCCCGCATGACCGCGCCGACGCGCTCGCCGCCGTTCGGCCGCGTCGAATGCTGCCCTTAGCGCGCCACTAGAGAGCGCTCTCAGCTCACTCCCCTTGCCCCTGCCCTGTGCCTGTCGCACAGGGCTATGCCGCTTTCCATGAAAGGAACCCTTGTGAGCCATCCGCCGAGGTCCAACGCCGCCGACCACACCCCGCACGGTCCACCGCTGATCCTCCGGCACGACCTGCCCGCGAGCTTCGTGCTGTTCCTGATCTCGATCCCGCTGTCGCTCGGCATCGCGCACGCCACCGGGGCGCCGCTGATGGCCGGGATCATCTCCGCGGTCGTCGGCGGCGTGGTCGTCGGCGCGATCAGCGGGGCGCCGCTGCAGATCAGCGGACCTGGCACCGGGCTCGTGGTGATCGTGGCGGGTCTGGTGGCGCAGTTCGGCTGGGCCGCGACGGCCGCGATCACGCTGGCCGCGGGTGTGGTGCAGCTGGCGCTGGGACTGACCGGGATCTCCCGGCTGGTGCTGTCGCTGTCCCCCGCCGTGGTGCACGGAATGCTGGCGGGTATCGGCATCTCGATCGCGGTGGGCCAGCTCGTCGTGGTTCTCGGTGGCATGGCGGCGTCGTCCGCGCCCGCGAACCTCGCCCTGCTGCCGGGAGAACTCGCCGGACCGCACGCCGGGTCGATTGTGGCCGGTGGGGTCGCGATCGCGGTTCTACTGCTGTGGCCCAAGGTTCCACGCGCCTCGCTGGTGCCCGCGCCGCTGGTCGCCGTCGCCGCGGCCACCGCGCTGGCGTACGTGCTGCACCTCGACGTCGCGCGGGTCGACCTGCCGGACAACCACGCGCTCGTGTTCCCCGAGATGCCGCAGGGCAGCGCCGGCACGGTCGTCACGGCGATCATCACCGTCGCGCTGGTGGCGAGCATGGAATCGTTGCTGTCGGCCGTGGCGGTCGACCGGCTGCACGACGGTCCGCGGGCCCGGCTGGACAAGGAACTGATCGCGCAGGGCACCGGAAACGTGCTCGCCGGCGCGCTGGGCGGGCTGCCGATCAGTGGCGGGCTCGCGCGGAGCTCCACGAACGTCGCCGCGGGCGCGAAGACGCGGTACAGCGCCATTCTGCAAGGCGTGTGGATCGCGGTGGCGGTGCTGGCATTCAGCAGCACACTGGAGCTGATCCCGTTGCCGGCACTGGCCGGAGTTCTGCTCGTGGTCGGTCTGCGGCTCGTGTCGCCCGACCGGATGCGAACGCTGTGGCGGCACCAGGAGTTCTTGGTGTACGCGGCAACCATGCTCGGCGTTGTCCTTTTCGGACTCCTTGAAGGCGTGGTCGTCGGGCTTGCCATCGCGTTGCTGCGCGCGTTGTACCGGTTGACGCACTGCTCGGTGCGGGTCGAGGGCAACCGGGTGTGCGTGCGCGGGTCACTGGTGTTTCTCGGCGTCGGGCGGCTCGTGCGCGAGCTGCGGCGGTTGCCGTTGGGGCAGACCGTGGTGCTGGAGCTGCACGTCGACTACCTGGACCACGCGTCCTACGAGGCGATCAACGACTGGCGCGAGGGTTACGAGCGACTCGGCGGGCGGGTGCGGGTCGACGAGGTGCACGACACCTGGTACGACCGCGCCGACCAGGGAAAACCGGGGCGGCGCAAGACGTTGCCCGGTCCGCTGCCGCGCTGGTTCGCACCGTGGTCGCACTGGCAGGGCACGCCGGACCAGGTGCCGCTGCCGGCCCAGCGGTCCTCAGTGGAGAGCGATCCGATGCTCCTGGGGATGCACGAGTTCGAGCAGCGGTCGGCGCCGTTGGTGCGGCCGTTCCTGCAGGAGCTCGCGATGCGCGGGCAGCAGCCGCAGCAACTGTTCATCACCTGCGCCGACTCCCGCGTGGTGCCGAACCTGATCACCACGTCCGGGCCGGGCGACCTGTTCTGCGTGCGCAACATCGGCAACCTGGTGCCGATGTGCTCCACTGAGGACCGGTCGGTCGGCGCGGCGATCGAGTTCGCGGTCGAGGTGCTGAACGTCGGCTCGATCGTCGTCTGCGGACACTCCGACTGCGGCGCGATGAAGGCGCTGGTGAAGGGAACCGCCTCGCGCGGTTCGCACCTGCATTCGTGGCTGCGCAACGCCGAACCGTCGCTGATCAGGTTCCACGCGCCGACGGCGCCCGGCTGTTCGGAGCTGCCGGTGGCGGACCGGCTCTCGGTCGCGAACGTCGCACAGCAGCTGGACAACCTGCTCGGCTACCCGAGCGTGCGGGAGGCGATCACGGCCGGCACGCTCACGTTGAAGGGCATGTACTTCGACATCTCGAACGCCCGCGTGTACCTGGTCGACCCGGACCGCAACGGGCTGGAGCCGGTGCCGGCACCGGCCTAGAAAACACTGGAGCCGCCCCGGTTTCCCGTGGCGGCTCCAGTTTCGTTCACACCTCTGCTAGCAGGCGCCGATCCACGAGCACTCGACGTCGATGCGCTCCTGGCCCTGGCCCCTGAGCTGCGCGGGCGCCAGCGACGCCGACGTCCTGCCGTGTTCCGCCAGGCGGACGGCGATCGCGTCCTCGACCGACTTCGGGTTGATGACGTTCGTGCTCAGCACGAAGTTGTTCTGCACGATCGAGAATGCGAACTGCCTCGGCTGCGCCTCCCCGGTGGTGACGTAGCCGCTCATCGCGGAGACACCGGTGAGCGAACCGGTCTTGGCCCACACGTTGTACTGCGCGGCGGTGCCTGCCATGCGGTTCGCCAGCGTGCCGTCGTAACCGGCGATCGGCAGCGACGTCGCCCACGCGACGAACCACGGCTTGGCCTTCGCCTTGACCAGGATCATGCTCAGGTCGTCCGGCGAGATCTGGTTCATCCGGGACATGCCCGACCCGTCGAAGATCTCGACCCAGTTCGGGTCGACGCCGAGACCCGCCCACTTGGTGCTGAGCTGGTCGATGCCGTTCTTGAACGAACGGCCGGCGGTCTTCACCAGAACCTCGGCCATCATGTTGTTGCTGACCTTGAGCAACGGGTTGACCATCTGGTTCAGCGGCATCGACTGCTCGGTCGCGAGGACGGCGGCACCCTGCGGCGCCGAGCCCTCACGCGCACCACCCGTGACCTGGATCCCGTTCTGCTGCAACGCCTTCTGGAACACCGACGAGACGAGGCCGGTCGGGTCCTTGACGGTGGACTGCGCGACGACCTCACCCGCGCCCGTCAGCGCGGAGCCGCTGACCCTGATCACGTTCGTGCCGCGCTCACGCACGACCGCGAAACCAGAGGCGTTGCGGTCCACCGTGGTCGCTGTGCTCTGGATCTGCACGTGATCGTTCGCCGGCTCGACGCTCACCTGAGCCGGGTTGCCCGCCGCGGCACCCGGCTTCACGCGGACGAGCACGGTGCCGGGGTTGAGCCGCGAGTCCGGCGCCAGCGTCAGCGCGGAGGTCTCCGCGCTGTACGCGTACGGCTCGTCGTCCCACGCCCAGCCCGATCCGTACGGCAGCTCGTCGAACGCCGAGTCGTCGAGCAGCAGCGCGCCATTCACCTTCGTGACACCGCTGTTCTTCAACGTGTCCGCCAGCGCCTGGTAGCGCTGCGCGGACATCGTCGGGTCACCGGTGCCGCGCAGCACCAGGTCGCCGTTCAGCGTCGACCCGCTGCGCGCGCCGGCGGAGACCAGCTCGGTCTTCCACTTGTAGTCCGGACCCAGCAGGTCCAGCGCGGCGGCGGTCGTCAGCAGCTTCATGTTCGAAGCGACCTGCGAACGCTTGCTGCCCGATCTGGTGTAGACGACCTCACCTGTGCTCGTGTCCCGCACCGTCACGCCGACGTCGGCGCCACGAAGCCCCGCGTTCGCCAGGATGGCGTCGAGATCGGCGGTCAGCGCCTCGTTGCCGACCGCCGTCGCGCCGCCGCTGGACGTCAGGGTCAACCCTGCCGCCACAACGACGACCACCCCCAGAATTCCTAACTTCACGCTTCCACCTCTGAGCGATCACCCGACCACAACGTGTGGAAGCTACCGGGCTTGTCGGTGCGCCTGTACGTGTGTGCACCAAAAAAGTCCCGCTGACCCTGAACAAGCGCGGCCGGCAGCCGCTCCGAGCGAAGTCCGTCGTAGTAGGCCAAAGCGGACACGAAGCCCGGCGTCGGCACGCCGGATTCGACCGCACGGACCACAACCCTGCGCCAAGCGGCCTCAGCGTTCTGCACCGCGTCGCGGAAGTAGTTGTCCACCAACAGGGACGCGATGTCCGCGTTCGCGTCGTAGGCCTCACGGATGCGGTTGAGGAACTGCGCGCGGATGATGCAGCCGCCACGCCAGATCGTCGCCATCGCGCCGAGGTCGATGTTCCAGTCGAAGTTCTTCGACGCCTCGCGCATCATGTCGAAGCCCTGCGCGTACGCGACGACCTTCGACGCGTAGAGCGCCTGGCGCACGTCGTCGACCAGTTCGGCGTCCGGCTTCGCGATGACCTCGCTGGCACCGAACGCGGCGCGCACGGCCTTGCGCTGGTCGGTGTGGCCGGACAGCGAGCGTGCGAACACGGCCTCGGCGATACCGGTGACCGGCACCCCCAGCTCCAGCGCCTCCTGCACGGTCCAGCGGCCGGTGCCCTTCTGCTCCGCCGCGTCCTCGATGACCTGCACGAGCGGCGTGCCGTCCGCGTCGACGTGCTTGAGGACCTCGGCGGTGATCTCGACCAGGTACGACTCCAGGTCGCCCGAGTTCCACTGCGTGAAGACCTCGGAGATCTCGGCCGGCGTCTGCCCGCCGATGCGGCTGAGCAGGTCGTAGGCCTCGGCGATCAGCTGCATGTCGGCGTACTCGATGCCGTTGTGCACCATCTTCACGAAGTGCCCGGCGCCGTCCGGCCCGACGTGCACGCAGCACGGCTGACCGTCCACCTTGGCCGCGATCTCCTCGAACACCGGACCGACGTGCTTGTACGACTCGGCGGGACCACCCGGCATGATGCTCGGGCCGTTGAGCGCGCCCTCCTCGCCGCCGGAGATGCCCGCGCCGACGAACAGCAGGCCCTTCTCCTTCAGCGCGGCCTCACGGCGGCGCGTGTCGTTGAAGTGGGCGTTGCCGCCGTCGATGACCATGTCGCCGGGCTCCAGCAGCCCGCTCAGCTCGTCGATGACGGCGTCGGTCGGGCCACCCGCCTTGACCATGATGATGATCTGGCGCGGCGTCTGCAGGCTGTCCACCAGGTCCTGCAGCGTCTCGGCGCCGACGAAGTCACCCTCGTGACCGTGCTCCTCGATCAGGGCCTTCATCTTCGCGGGCGTCCGGTTGTGCACGGCGACTTTGAAACCGTGCCGCGCGAGGTTGCGCGCGAGGTTGCTGCCCATGGTGGCGAGACCGGTGACCGCGATACGTGCTTTGCCTTCCGTCATACGCGACAGCCTGCCGTGTTCTCGTTGTTTTCGCGAGACGTCACAGGGTGTTCTCAGACTCCGTTTTGCCAGGTGAACCGCGTCACGCGCCGGTACGTATTGCTAGGCGTAAGTTGGCTGCATGACGGAATTCACGAGCGTGGGACGCTCGACGACCGACCGCGCCTCCAGGTACGGCTCGCAGCTGGTGAAGCACTTCACGGCCAAGGACCTCGAAGGGTCCTGGGAGGACGGACGCGGCTTCGTCAAGTTCTCCGGCGGCCTCGCCGAGTTCGAGGCTTCGGACGACTTCCTGACGATGCGCGTGGTGTCCTCGTCCGAGGAGGACGTGGCGCGCCTGCGTGACGTCGTGGAGCGGCACCTGATCCGGTTCGGATCCCGGGACGAGCTGTCCGTCTCCTGGGACTCAGGCGGCGAGAACTGACGCGGCCATCCCGATGAGAGCGGTCCCACACACCCGCTCGAAGGTCGCGCGGATCTTGGGCCGCCCCAGCAGGGTGCCCAGCTGACGCGCCAGCGGCACCACGATCACCCAGAACAGCGCGAACACGCCGACCGTGACGGCGCTGAGCAGCGCGGCCTGCGGCAGTGGCGCGGCGTGCGGGTCCATCGCCTGCGGGATGAGGCTCAGGAACGTGAGCATCACCTTGGGGTTCAACAGGTCGCAGAGCATGCCACGCAGGAAGACGTTGCCCGTGGGCCGTTGTTCCTGCGCCGGCTTGCTGGCGGTCCTGAGAGTCATGAACCCGACGTAGGCCAAGTACAACGCGCCGACCGCCTTGACGACGAACAGCGCCGCCGGGGCCGCCGCCACGAGCGCGCTCAGGCCGATGGTCGCCAGCGTCGCGTGCACCAGCAGCCCGGTCATCACCCCGAGCGCCGCCTCGACCCCGCGCCGCAGGCTCTGCACCGCGTTCCCCATGATCAGCACGAAGTCCGGCCCCGGCACGATCATGATGATCAGCAGAGCTACCAGGAACGACGTCCACGCGATGTGCATGCGCTGATCGTCGCCACTTGTTCGTGTTCGTTCCAGCTGGTCAGTACGATGTTCGCTTATGCGCGAACAAGCCGAACTGGATTCGGTCGACTGGCACATCCTGGAGGAGTTGCAGAACGACGCCACGCTGCCGAACCGTTCGCTGGCGGAGATCGTCGGCCTGGCACCGTCCTCCTGCCTGCAGCGGGTCCGGCGGCTGCGCGACCTCGGCGTGATCACCGGGAGCCACGCCGTCGTCGATCCGGCCACGACGGGATTGCCGCTGGAGGCTGTCGTGTCGGTGAACGTACGGCCGCACACGCGGCCGGTGGTGGCGGCGTTCCGGGCGTTCGTGATGGCTCAGCCGGAGACCCGGTCGATCTTCCACGTGTCCGGGCAGGCGGATTTTCTGATCCACATCGCTGTTGCCGACTCCACGCACCTGCAGGCGTTCCTGATGGACAAGATCGCTTCGCGGACCGAGGTGCGGAATCTGACGAGTTCGGTGGTGCTGGAGCGGGTGGAGACACGGGCGTTGACGCCGCCGGCGAACCTGCGGCCGACTCACCGGCGGCGTCGCGCGGACTAGCGGGGCGCCAGGGCGTCGAGGTCGAACACCAGCGATGCAGGTCGGCTGAACTTGACCTGACCCACTGCGTCCTCGACAACTTCGTAGACACCGGCCACGAGGTCGAATGCTGTCAAGCTGATCGGATCGTCGAGTTCGACCAGCCAGTAGTGCGGGATCCCTGCTTTGGCGTACCGCATCGGCTTCGTGAGACGGTCAGTGCGCTCCGAACCAGGAGACACGATCTCGACCGCGATCACCACGTCCGCCGCCACAAACCTCTTGGGTTTGCGCTCCGCGGCCTCAGTCGTGACCACGACGATGTCGGGCTTGCGCACCGTCGGCCGGTTCGAGTCATCGATCACCACGTCGACATCGTCAAATGCCGTCAGGTCTTTGGGCAGCTGCTCATCGAGCCAATAGGTCAACCGGTTCTGCGCCCTCTGATGTGGGGGGTAGTGCGGCAGGTACCACGTGCAGGACTCCATCTACGAGCTCGAGGTTCTTGTCCTCTGGCATCGCGTCCCACTCGTCCAGGCTCATCAGGTGATTCCGCCACGCTCCCGCGGTCACGTGCGCACCTTCTTTCCGCCCCGGAGTATCCGCCACCAGTCAGTCTAAGCACCTGGCCAGAAGTCTTGTCCGGAACCTCAGGCGACTCGTTGCTGCCGGCGTCAGCAAGTACCACCAACTCGACATCAACAGGCGTTTTTCTACTACCAACAGGGCGTTTCGGGCCCGGGCACCTGGTGCCGGTGCTGCGGGATGTGGAACAGGTTGGGTGTAGTTGACGGCGATTCGATCAAGAGTTGGTGGTACTTGCAGACGCATCGGGCTGGACGCCGAACCGCTCCGCGAGTAACGGACAGGACTTCGGGCAGCCTGCTTAGGCATCGACTCAAGCCGCACCTGGCTTGATCACTCACACGGGTGGATCGAACAGGGGTTCGAGCTCACTCCCCGTCGGGTGACGGCTTGAGCACCCGGATCAGACCCTCCTGCACCACAGTCGCCACCAGCTCCCCGTCCCGAGAGAAGAACTGCCCGGTAGCCAACCCACGGTTCCCGGACGCCGACGGCGAAGTGGTGTCGTAGAGCAGCCACTCATCCGCCCGGAACGGCCGGTGGAACCACATCGCGTGGTCCAACGAGGCCCCAAGAACCTTGTCCAGCCCCCAATAGACGCCGTGCCGCGCCAGCACCCCGTCCAGCAGCGTCATGTCCGACGCATAGGTCATCACGCAGATCTGCAGCATCGGGTCGTCCGGCAGCTTGCCGTCCGCCTTCATCCAGACCCGCGAGGCAGCCTCGCCGGGACCGTCCTCACGCGACTCCCACGGCGGCTCGGTCACGTACCGCACGTCGATCGGGCGCGGGAACCGCAGCGAGTGCAGCGCGTATCCCTCGGCGGCCTCGGTCCAGGTCGGCAACGACTCCGGGTCCGGCACGGACGGCATCGCGGCGGAGTGCTCGACGCCCTGCTCCTCCAGCTGGAACGAGGCGGAGAGGGCGAAGATGGCCTTGCCGTGCTGTACGGCGACGACACGGCGCGTGGTGAACGAGCGGCCGTCGCGGATGCGGTCCACCTCGTACACGATCGGCACGCGCGGGTCGCCGGGCCGGATGAAGTACGAGTGCAGCGAGTGCACGCGGCGTTCCACCGGGACGGTCCGGCCGGCGGCCACCAGGGCCTGGCCCGCGACCTGCCCGCCGAAGACGCGCACTGGCGACTCGGCGGGCGACACGCCTCGGAAGATGTTCTCCTCGATGCGTTCCAGGTCGAGCAACGCGACCAGGTCGTCCACTGCGGACTGGCCGCTCAAGTCCCGAAGGCGACATAGCGGCGGCACGGGCGGCCTCAGTCACGGCAGAACACTCCTCAGTGCCTTGAGCACGATCTTCACCAGGGCGACGCACGACACCGGCCCCGCGCCCTCACACAACCAGTATGAGGGGGCGGGGCCGGCATCACGACGTACTCGGCTGAGAGGCGCAACACGCGCTAGGCGTGGTCGTCCTCGCCCAGCCGGTGCACCCGGATGAGGTTCGTCGACCCAATGGTGCCAGGAGGCGAACCGGCGACGACCACCATGAGGTCACCCGCCGAGTAACGGCCGATCTCCAGCATCGAGGTGTCGACCTGGCGGACCATCTCGTCCGTGGACTCCACGCGAGGGACCAGGAACGTCTCGGTGCCCCACGTCAGCGACAGCTGCGAGCGCACCGACTGCTCCGGCGTGAACGCCAGCAGCGGGAGGTGCGTGTGCAGGCGGGCCAGGCGGCGGACCGTGTCACCGGACTGCGTGAACGCGACCAGGGCCTTGGCGTTGAGGCGCTCGCCGATGTCGCGGGCCGCGTAGGAGATCACGCCGCGCTTGGTGCGCGGGACGTGGGTCAGCGGCGGCACGACGACCGACTCGGTCTCGACGGCCTCGATGATGCGGCCCATGGTCTGCACGGACTCGATGGCGTAGCGGCCGACCGAGGTCTCGCCGGACAGCATCAGGGCGTCCGCGCCGTCGAGCACCGCGTTCGCGACGTCGGACGTCTCGGCGCGGGTCGGGCGGGAGTTGGTGATCATCGAGTCGAGCATCTGGGTCGCCACGATGACCGGCTTGGCGTTCTCACGGGCGATCTGGATCGCGCGCTTCTGCACCAGCGGGACGTGCTCCAGCGGCAGCTCGACGCCCAGGTCACCGCGGGCGACCATGACGCCGTCGAAGGCCAGGACGATGGCCTCGAGGTTGTCGACGGCCTCCGGCTTCTCGATCTTCGCGATCACCGGGAGCCGCTTGCCGCCCGAACGGTCCATGATCTGGTGGACCAGATCGATGTCCGCGGGCGAGCGCACGAACGACAGTGCGATGAAGTCCACGCCCAGCGAGAGCGCGAACTCGAGGTCCTCGATGTCCTTCTCGGACAGCGCCGGCACGGAG
This sequence comes from uncultured Actinomycetota bacterium, assembly GCA_963771775.1. GTDB lineage: Bacteria > Actinomycetota > Actinomycetes > Mycobacteriales > Pseudonocardiaceae > Lentzea. Next base: position 1,021,524 of record CAVYUS010000007.1, on the reverse strand, counting down.
ACGTCCATGCCGGGCAGCGAGAGACCCTTGTTGTTGCTGACGGGGCCGCCCTCGGTCACCTCGCACACGACGTCGGAACCTTCGACGTCGACGACCACGAGCGCGACCTTGCCGTCGTCCACGAGCATGCGGTCGCCGACCTTGGCGTCCTTCGCGAGCTCCTTGTACGTCGTCGACACGCGGTCGTGCGTGCCTTCGACGTCCTCGACGGTGATGCGGACCACGTCGCCGTTGTTCCAGTCGACAGGACCCGCGGCGAAGCGGCCGAGCCGGATCTTGGGGCCCTGGAGGTCGGCGAGGATGCCCACGGCGCGGCCGGACTCGCCGGCTGCCGCGCGGACCATGTCGTAAACCTGCTTGTGGTCGGCATGGCTGCCGTGGCTGAAGTTCATCCTGGCCACGTCCATACCGGCCGCTACCAGGTCACGAACCTTCTCCGGCGTGCCAGTGGCGGGACCGAGGGTACAGACGATCTTTGCGCGTCGACTCACGTCTGCAGAGACTAGACCTCCTTCCTGGACCGATCCCGAACTACTCCTCGGTAATGTTCGGACAATGGGTCGAGTACTGCCATTTGTGATCGCAGCGTCGCTCAGCGTCGTCGTGTTGTTCACCCCTGAGTCAGGTGTGCCGACCGCGCCGCCGGGCACGGACAAGGTCATCCACACGCTGCTGTTCGCACTGCTCGCCTGCACCGGCCTTTATGCGAAGATTCCTCATGTTTTGCCGTTGCTGGTGGTCTACGCAGGCATTTCGGAGGTTCTTCAGGAGCTCATCACGCCGTTGCACCGCAGCGGTGACTGGATCGACGCGCTGGTGGACGTGCTCGGGATCGCGCTGGGCTGGGCTACCGCGACCTGGCTTCGCTCACGCCGACGTGATCCTCGCACCACGCGTTGAAGTCCTTGAGCTGCCGCCACGACTTGCGCACCCGGTCGAGGCACCCCGGCTCGTGCAGCTCGTCGTCCGGCTCCCAGACCTTCCGCACGTAGATCGACCGGTGCCGGAGCAGGTCGAGGTGCGGGTGGTCGTCGGTGAACCCGCGCGGCTTCGACTTCATCACGTCGCCGCTGAGCTCCCAGCCCTGCTTCACCAGCTTGTCCACGATCTTGCGCAGCAGACACGCCGTGCGCGCCGACCGAGGCCCGGTAACGGGCGAGCTGGTCAGGGGCCATGTGGAACGAGCCGCCGCCGGTCATCAGGCCTTCCGGGCTGAGCTGCACGTAGTACGCGCCGCCGCCGCGGCCCTTTTCGATGACACCGCCGCAGTTCGTCTTGTACGGCGTCTTGTCCTTGGCGAACCGCACGTCGCGGTACGGCCGGAACACCTTGCCCGGCCCGAACTCCGGCTCCAGCGCCGTGAGCAGGGCCTCCATCGGTCCCCGCACGTCCCGCAGGTAGGTCTCCCGGTGGTCGTCCCAGTACGCCTTCGAGTTGTCCAGAACCAGGCCGTCGTAGAAGTCGATGGCGTACTCGCCAAACCCGCTGAACGTCACCGAGACAGCCTAAGCCGATCGCCCATGCGCGTGAAATTCGTTTGAGGACACACAATCAGGGCCATAATCGGATGAATGCCACGCCGTATCAACGCGCTCTCGACCTGGCTCCACCGACTCGAGCCGGAAGAGGTGGCAAAAGTCCTCCTCCATCGCCGGGACGTGGGCGATCGGTTCATCCGCACGTTGAAGGACCTCGCGACCCAGCTGACCGACTCCGACTCGGTGCACGCCGCCGAGGACACACTGGACCAGGGTGCGCTCGACGTGCTCGGCACGATCGTGGCGCTGGGCAGCGGGGCCTCCGTCGACGCGGTGTGCGCCGAGCTGCGGTGCTCGGTCCCCGACCTCGAGCGGGCGCTGGGTGAACTGAAGGACCGGGCACTGGCGTGGCCGGACGGGCCGGCGCTGGTCGCGGTGAACTCGGTGCGGGCGAACGGTGCGGAGGATCGCCGGCTGACGTTACGTCCTCCTGCCCCACGGACACGCAAGGCGTCGGCCGTCTCGCCCGTGGTGGCCGCCATGTCCACTGTGGACGGTGTGGCGCGGCTGTTGACCCACTGTGAGCAGGACAACTTCGACGCCCGCTACACCGGTGGGGTCGCGACGGTGGAGATCCGCCGGGTGGCGCGGGCGTTGCGGGTCACCGACACGGTGCTGCGGCTGTGGCTGGAGCTCGCGGTGGAGGCTCAGCTGATCGGGGTGGAACGCGCGCGGCTGCTGCCGACCAGGACCGGCGACACGTGGCTCGACTCGCCGCCGGGTGCGCGGCTCGCGGCGCTGGCCGAGGCCTGGCGGCGGATGGACTGGCGGCCGGAGCCGGACCAGGCGCGGGCGGCGTTGCGCGACTACGCCGGGGCCAACGGACTGCCGCTGCGGCGCACCGCGCTGGAACGGTTCTCGGCCGCGGAAGCCTTCGCGGACGTCGACGAACTGGTCGCTGACCTGGTGTGGACGCTCCCGGCGGTGCACGACCCCCGCGCGACGGCGGCGGTGATCGGCGAGATGAAGTCGCTCGGGCTGGTCGCGGGCGGCGCGCTGACGCCGTTGGGCGCGGCGGTGCTGGAAGGCGGCGACGTCGAGGCCGCGGCCGGCGAGCTGATGCCCCCGGCGGCGGAGAAGGCCGCGTTCCAGACGGACATGACGGCGGTGGTGAACGGGCTGCCGTCACCGGAGCTGAGCGCGACGCTGAACCTGGTGGCGGACCTGGAGGACAACGACGCGGCGCGGGTGTGGCGACTGTCCGCCGGATCGGTGCGGCGCGCGTTGGACACCGGGCTGTCGGCCGACGAGGTGCTGGCCCGGCTGGCAGCCGTCTCCGAGGCGCCGCTGCCGCAGGTGATCGAGTACCAGGTGCAGGACGTGGCACGCCGGCACGGGCACTTGACCGTCACGGACGTGGCGAGCTGCGTACGGGCCGAGGATTCGACGCTGTTGCAGGAGATCGCCAAGTCGAAACGGCTGACCTCGCTGAAGCTGCGGTTCCTCGCACCGACCGTGCTGGCGTCGGCGCAACCGATGGCGGAGACGCTGTCGGCGTTGCGCAGGGCCGGCTACGCGCCGACCGGGGTCGACGCCGGCGACCAGTCCATTGTGGAGCAGGTGGAGCGCAGGCGGGCGTCGGCGCGGGGCGAACGCCGCCCGGACAGGTGGTGGCGGACCGAGCTGGACGACCTGGAGCTGACGCAGCTCGCGATCAGGCTGGTGGAGCAGGAACGGCCGGCCGTCGGGCGGGGCACCCCGCGGGCCAGCGCCGCGCGGATGCTGCGCGACCAGAACGTCTTCCTGCGCGACGAGGAGGTGCTGATCCTGGCCTCGGCGCTGGTCGACGGGAGTCGTATCGAGATCGGGTACGCGAGCGGTCCCCGGCAGCTGGACACGCACCTGATCACACCGGCCAAGCACCTCGAAGGTGTGCTGACCGCCGAGTGCGAGGACGGGTCCACGAAGGAGTTCGCCATCGGGCACCTGCGGAAGGTGCTGGTGCCGGCCCAGTGACTTCAGCCCGCATGAACAGCTGGTGAAGTCCCGGAACCCACGGTGATCACGCGCTGATACTGGAAGGGTGGCCGATCCGTTTTCCGCCGGACTGCTGATGGTGCTGGAGACCGTGCTGGAGCGCCTGCTGCTCGGTCTCTTCGAAGTCGTGCACAAAGGTGCCAGGAACCGAAAACGCCAGCGCGAGCTGACCCGGCCGGGACCGCTGGTCGAACGGGTGGACCTGCTGCCCGGGCCGGACGCCGCCGAGGAAGCCGCGTACATCGTGCGGACGCTGGCCAACATCGGCGGCGAGGAGGCCTGGGAGCGGATCGCGGAGTTCGTCGCCGTCGATCACGCGATGGTCATCGACGAGCTGCTGCGGGCGTGGCGGAACACGCCGGACGCGGAGAACTACGCGAAGTCCGTGCTGTCCAAAGTGGATTTCGGTGACCGTCGCGTGGATGTGCGGGGCCGGCACCGGATCCAGTTCATCATGCACCTGGCGAAGCTGCGGTACGTGCGGTGCATCGGCAACATCAACCCGCTCGACCCGTTGGCGGCGATGCCGGCGCTGCATCGGCTGGAGCTGTGGCAGAACGAGGTCATGCGCGACCTCGCGCCGCTGTCCATTTCCCGGTCGCTGCGGGAGCTGCACCTGAGCCGGTGCCGTCCGCTCGGGCGGATCGACCTGTCGCCGGTGAAGGACCTGGACGAGCTGCACCTGCACTTCAGCCGGGTCGACCTGGCGTCGCTGGCGGGCGGGACGCTGCGGCGCCTGCAGATCCGTGACGCCGCGACCGATGCCGGGCTGGCCGCACTGCCGCCGCTGCCCGCGTTGCGCGAGCTCGCGATCGACCACCGCCCGCCCTACCCGCTGGCGGGGCTGGAGCGGTGGCCGAGCGTCGTCGTGCTGGAGGTGTTCGGCGTGCCGTCGGCGGACGACCTGCGGGTGCTGCCGGCGTTGGAACACCTCGTCGTGCACCAGCCGGAGTCGCCGGCCCGGCTGGAGGAACTGCGTCAGCAGCTGCGATCGGTGCGCATCACCACCTGATCTCGTCGAGGCTGCCGAGCGGCTTGCGCTGCGACTCGTCGAGCAGCTGGACGGCGGCGGTGTCGGCGGCGTGCAGCTGCGCCGGGAACGTGAAGCTGGTGCGCTTCTCCACCTCGGTCAGCGACACCTGGAACACGCGGAACTCGTCGAGGTCGAGCGCCTCGGCCAGGACGAGGTTCTGCGTGAGCAGGAACGCGCTGCAGCGCAGCTCGCCATTCACCACGAACGCGATCGCCTTGTAGAACTCGCGCGGGATCGCGACGCCGCGGAAGAGCCGGTCGTCGGCGTTGAAGACCGGGCCGCCGTAGACGCTGACCCTGAGGTTGTCCACGTCGACGTCGGCGAGCACCGCGTCCTCGAGCCGGCCCCAGAGCCCTGCCTTGCTGCTCTGGTTGAAGTCGTCCATCTGCGGCGTGATGTTCGTGAAGAAGAACGAGTCCTTGTTCGCCTTCTGCGCCTCGGCCTTCGGGCCCCAGCACAGGTCGGCGCGGCGCGCGAGGTGGCCGCGGTCGAGCCGGTTGTCGCGGTAGAGCTCGTCGCCGGTCTGGACCGCGGCCGGGAGGCGCGGGTCCTTGACGAACGGGATGTTGCTGCGGCTCAGGGCCTTCATCTCGCCGCCGTCGATGTTCCACGCGACCCAGCTCGCGAACTTGCGGGTCTTGCTCAGCGCGAGCGAGAAGTGCGTGTAGTCGATCGTGGTAGAGCCGTTCAGCTCGACCGCGTCCGCTGCTCCGGACTCGGTCAGGACCGGGATCCCGGCGTCGGTGCCGAGAAACCCCGCGTCGAAACCGATCTGCACGGTGGTGCTGGTCATGTGTCGCCCCCTACTGGTTCATCTGCAGGGTCGACACATCTCATGTGGCCGTTAGCCGGGTACACCCGAACGGCCCAATGTTCACGCGGACTTCTTGATCAGTTTGCCGTCGGCGGCGATCACGAACCACTCGTCGTCGACGCCCTGGCCGTTGACGTCGCCGGCGACCTGGTCTCCCACAAAGTAGTAGAGCGGCCACTTTCCGTACACGGCCTGCTCGTCGGCCTGGGAGACGAGGTTCGCATCGGCGCCGTCCTTGGCATCCACTTTGGACTGTGCCGTGAGTGCGGGCCAGACGGCGATGCAGTCCGCGTCGCACGCGCTGGACTTTTCCTCATCCTTGGTGAACGCGTAGAGCGTCCGTCCCGATTGGTCGACCAGGATGGGACCGAGGTCGGACTGCGCGATCCTCACCTCGGCCTTGACTGGCTCCTGAACTGCTTGCGGCGCCTCATTTCCGCAGGCAGCCAGCAAAGCGATCAGTGCAGGTAACGCCAGCATTCCCATACGTACGCGCATCTTCGTCTCCTAGCGGGGGTGTCCTGTTCCGCCGTCAACACGTCCGCGGAAGTCGTTCGGTTCACTAACGAACGAGTTGAACCGAATCCGATCGGCGTCCGTGTTGGTGGCGTCGGGTCCGCCAGACCCCCCGACTCCCACTGAGGAGCCTTGGAGTACATCGCATGTCTGCCAACAAAAAAGTCGCTGCAGCCTGCCTGCTGGGCGCTTCGCTCGCGCTGGGCGTGGTGACACCGGCGTCCGCTGCCCAGGACGCCGTCACCGTGAAGATCACGAACACCGCCGGCTACGAGGCCACGTTCTGCGCCGCCGACGTTCTCGAAGGCCGGTGCCTGGACGGCGCCAGGAAGGGCGAGTCGCGCACCTTCACCGTCAAGCCCGGCAAGAACAGCCCTATCGAGGTCCGTGTGGTCGTGAAGAACGGCGGCTCGGTCTTCCAGAACTTCACCGCCGACGGTCCGGCCCTGAACATCGACGCGGGCGGCTCGGCCGAGAAGCCGACCGCAACGAAGTCAGGTGCCCAGGGTGGTGAGCACGGCGGCCACAACCCAGCGCCCGCCCCGAACCAGCCCGTTCCCGCTCCCGCTCCTGCTCCTGCCAAGGGCAAGCCGGTGTTCTTCTCGGCCGACCTCGACGGCAAGCAGGAGGTCCCGACCCCCGGTGGTCCCGCCGTGGGTGACGCGGACGGTTCGGCGAAGGCGCTGGTCGAGGTCCGCGGCGACCGCGTGACGTTCGCCGTGGAGTGGCAGAAGACGGCCCAGCTCACGCTCGGCCACATCCACCAGGGCGTGGCGGGCCAGAACGGCCCGGTGAAGGTCAACCTCTTCACCACCCCGATGCCGGAGACGCTGTCCGCGGCCGCCGGCCAGACCGTGGTCGACCCGGTGCTCGCCGACGAGATCCGGCGCAACCCGGCCGGCTTCTACGTCAACCTGCACAGCACCGACCGGCCGGGCGGCGCCGTCCGCGCCCAGCTCAAGCCGCTCGGCAAGCACGTGAACCCGCTCGACATCATCAAGGGCGGCAAGCTCCGCGCGTTCTCCAACGGCCGCAACGAGGTTCCGGTGCCGAACGGCCCGAAGGCGGGCGACCCGGACGGCCAGGCCATCACGTTCGTGCAGCCGGCGGGCACCGGTGTCGACTTCTCGCTGGCGTGGGTCAACATCGACGCACCGACGCTCGGCCACCTCCACCAGGGCGCCAAGGGCGTGAACGGCCCGGTGAAGATCCTCTTCTTCGGCACGGCCGTCCCGAACGGCGTCTTCGCGGTGTCCGGCACGGTCGCCGGGGTCGACCAGGCGGCGGTCGACGCCCTGAAGAAGTCGCCGAAGGACTTCTACTCGAACATCCACACGGCGACGTTCCCCGGCGGTGCGGTGCGCGGCCAGTTCACCACCCACTAGAGACCAACTGAATAGAGGCGCCGCGGCCGCGACCCCCACGGCCGCGGCGCCGACCCCTATCTCCCGACCAGCTCGACGGTCTTGCCGGCCCGGCGAGACTCGTCCACCCACTGGTCGATGGCCTGCCCGCAGGCCTGGTCGAGATGCCGGACCCCGCTCAGATCCATCCGGACGTGCTTCCGGTCGACCCGGTCCAGCGCGTCCAGCAACCGTGGCAGCCGCAGGAACGTCGCGTTTCCCTTCAACACGACCCCTTCCTGCGTCATGACCACCGACAGCCGTGACACGTCCCAGGCCGTCTTCACCACCGCGGCCAGCAGCCCCACGAGCGTGCCGGTCAACAGGTCCGTGGCCACGATCAGTCCCGCGGTCAGCACGAGCACGGCGCCTTCCGCCTTGTCCGTGCGCCACAACGTGATCACCTGCTTGACCGCGAGCAGCTTCCACCCGGCGTGCACGAGAATCGCGGCCAGCACGGCGACCGGGATGAGGGTGAGCAAGCCCGGCAGCAACACGACGAACAGCAGCAGCCAGACGCCGTGCAGCACCCTCGACGCCTTGGTTCGCGCGCCGGCCTGGACGTTGGCCGCGCTGCGCACGATCACCGCCGTCATCGGCAACGCCCCGAGCAACCCGCAGATCGAGTTGCCCAGTCCCTGCGCCACCAGTTCCCGGTTGTACCGCGTGCGCGGCCCGTTGTGCATCCGGTCGACCGCCGCCGCACTGAACATGCTCTCCGCCGACGCCACCAACGCGAACACCACCGCCGTGCCGATCAATCCCGTGCTCAGCAACGAGAAGTCCGGCAGGTGGATGTCCGTCGACAGCTCGCCGACCTCGATTTTCGCTACAGGCGAAGCAAACACGGCTGCCAGCACAGTGCAGACAACCACCCCGACGAGCACGCCGGGCACCACGCGCAACGGAGTCCGTTGCCACAGCAGCATGATCACGATAGTGAGTAACCCGAGCGCCAACGCCACCGGTGACACCACCAACGGCTTCAGCTGTCCCAGCACCAGAACCAGCCCGATGCCGGCGAGCATCCCCTGCACCACCGACGGCGAGATGGCCCGGAACCACCGTCCGCACCTGGCTAAGCCGAGCGCCGTCTGGATCAGCCCGGCCCCCAGCACGATCACACCGAGCGCCTGGATCCCGTGCCGGCCGACCGCATCGGCCACCAGCACCGTGAGTCCCGCCGCCGGCCCGCTCACCTGCATCGTGCTACCCGGCAGCAACCCGACGACAATGCCGCCGATCACCCCGGTCACGATGCCGAGCTCGGCCGGCACCCCGGACGCCACCGCCACACCAACGCACAGCGGCAGCGCCACGAGGAACACGACGACCGATGCGCCGAGATCGGCCCAATACTTCTTCATGATGTTGAAAACCCTTACAGCGGAAGGAACGCGTGCTCGGCACACGCGGAGACCGCACCGGTCTCGATGTCGTAGAACCACCCGTGCACCCTGAGGTCGCCGCTGGCCACCTTCTCGGCCACAAACGGGTACTCAAGGAGTGTCTTGAGCTGGTTCTTGACGTGCTCCTGCCCTTCTCGGCGCATCGCCGGATCTTCCGGCTTCCGCGTCCTCTGCCGCGGCTGCAACCACCCGCGCATGGCCGGCAGGTGGTCGATGCCGCCGCTGTGCAGTGCCCCGACCGCACCACAGTGCGAGTGGCCGCACACGACGATCTCGCTGACCCCGAGCTGCAGCACCGCGAACTCGATCGTCGCCATCTCACTGGACGGCGCGGTCAACGAGTAGGGCGGAATGACGTTGCCCGCGGTCCGCAGCTCGAAGAGCGAACCCGGCTCCGCCCCGGTGATCTCGGCCGTCACGATGCGTGAGTCGGCACACGTGATGAACATGGTCGTCGGCTGCTGACCAGCCGCGAGCTTCCGGCCGGCGGCACGGGAACGCGAGTGCGCGCGGGCATGCTGAACAAAGCGATGGAAGTCCATGGGAATCCCTCACTGCCAAGGAAAAGTGTTCGGTTTGATCGGACGGCGGGGACCGATCAGTTCCGGAACACCTGCAGCGCGGGCGGTGTGCGCCAAACCGCTATGGGTTCGGCCGCGGACACGAGGCTCCGCACGGCCGCGACCCGGGGCGCCCAGGTCACGATGGACGGCCGGGCCTCCGTGGAAACCCGTTCCACCGCCGCAGCCGCCGCCAGCATGCGCAGCCGGCTCGGTTCACGCTCCTCGCGGGGCGCTTCCTCCTTGGGCACCGACGTCTTGGACTTGGGCGGCGGCGCGCCGATCGACACCGTCGTGACGGCCGGAGCGAGCACGGCACAAAGGGCGACCACGACAGCCAACAGAACACTGCGCACGACTCACCCCCGACCGAGTTGATCTACCTCTTCCAGTCTTACCCGACGGGATGACATGCGGGTTAACAGAAGACCAGGTCAACCGCTTCAAACTCCAGATTCACCCGAAAGAGTTCCAGGTTTCACGGAGAGCGCGATCCCGAACTTCTCCTCGACCATCTCCCAGAACACATGTGGCCGACGACAAGCGGGTAGTTCGCCGGCACGACGCCGTCGATGATCTCCACCATGTACAGGTGACGGGCGGCCGCCGGGACGCCGGCGTAGCGATCTCGCCACGTGCTGCCGACCCGGTCCCACCCCGAGTTCTGGAACAGGCCATCGATCCCGGAGTACGGCGTCTCCAAGCTCTCTCTGCTCACGAGCGCAAACCTCAAAGAAGGCGAACGCCCCGGTCGACGTCGTTGTCGGCCGGGGCGTCATGCTGCTGCCGGTGGTCGGACGCCGTTGTCAGACCACAGCGAGCGGAAGCAGGTTGGGGATAACGGGCGAGGGCAGGTTCGACGCCCCGGTGAGGTAGCTGTCCACGGCGTGGGCCACGGATCGGCCCTCCGCGATCGCCCACACCACAAGGGAAGCGCCGCGATGCGCGTCCCCGCAGACGAAGACGCCAGGAGCGGTCGTCTGCCAGTCGGAGCCGCACGAGATCGTGCCGCGCGACGAGAGAGAAATCCCCAAGTCGTCCAGCAGGCGCATGTGCTCGACGCCCTCGAAGCCGATCGCCAGCAGCACCATGTCCGCGGGCAGCAGTTCGACCTCGTCGGACAGCGGCACCACCGAGCGGCGGCCGGACGAGTCGCGTTCGACTCGTACCTGCTGCAGCTCGATGAAGCGCACGTGGCCCTCGTCGTCGCCCACGAAGCGGCGGACGGCCACGGTGAAGCGGCGCTCGCCGGCCTCCTCGTGCGCCGGGTACGTGCGCAGGATGTGCGGCCACACCGGCCACGGCGAGCGGTCGTCGTCGCGCACGGTGGGCGGCATCGGGTACTGGTCGAGCTGCGTCACCGACAGCGCGCCCTGGCGAGTCGCGGTGCCGTAGCAGTCGGCGCCCGTGTCGCCGCCGCCGATGATGATGACGTGCTTGCCCTCGGCCGAGATCGAGGACGGGCCGTCGCCCTCGACGGCGCGGTTCGCGGGCACCAGGTGGTCCATCGCGAGGTGCACGCCCTTGAGCTCACGCCCTGGGGTGGTCTTGTCGTCACGGCCGCGCAGCGCGCCCACGGCCAGCACGACCGAGTCGAACTCGGCGCGCAGCTGCTCGACGGTGATGTCGACGCCGACCTCGCAGCCGGTGACGAACTTGGTGCCTTCCTTGCGCAGCTGCGAAAGGCGGCGGTCGAGGACCTTCTTCTCCATCTTGAACTCGGGGATGCCGTAGCGCAGCAGGCCGCCGAGGCGGTCGTCCCGTTCGTACACGACGACTTCGTGACCCGCGCGGGTCAGCTGCTGCGCGGCGGCGAGGCCGGCCGGACCGGAGCCGACGACCGCGACGCGCTTGCCCGAGGACACGGTCGCCTGGGACGGCTGCACGTAGCCGTTCTCCCACGACACGTCCGCGATGGTCTCCTCGACCCGCTTGATCGCGACGGCACCGCCGGCGTCGTGGGAGATCGCCAGCACGCAGGCGGCCTCACACGGTGCCGGGCACAGACGACCCGTGAACTCCGGGAAGTTGTTGGTGGCGTGCAAGCGGTCCGAGGCGAGCTCCCAGTCGCCGCGGCGCACCAGGTCGTTCCACTCGGGGATCAGGTTCCCGAGCGGGCAGCCCGCGGTTCCGCTGTGGCAGAAGGGAATGCCGCAGTCCATGCAACGGGTCGCCTGCGTGCGCACGGCTTTGTTGCGCTCCGCCGGATCCTCGTGGAGGTAGACCTCGTTCCAGTCCTTCAGGCGGTCCGGCTTCGGACGCTTCGGCGCGTCGGAGCGGGAGTACTTCATGAAACCCTGTGGATCAGCCACGAGACGCCTCCATGACAGCCTGGTCGACGTCCCGGCCCTCCGCGCGAGCGAGGCGCATCGCGTCCATCACTCGCTGGAAGTCGCCGGGCATGACCTTCGTGAACGCACCGGCTCGCCGGGTCCAGTCACCGAGCAGCGACGCGGCGACGGCCGAGCCGGTCGCCTTGTGGTGCTTGGTGACGGCGTCCTTGAGCCAACGCAGGTCCTCGGCGCTGAGGCGCTGCAGTTGCACCATCTCCTGGTTCACCGACAACGGGTCCAGGTCGAGCACGTACGCGATACCGCCGGACATGCCGGCCGCGACGTTGCGCCCGGTCGGCCCGAGCACGACGGCCCGGCCACCGGTCATGTACTCGAACGCGTGGTCACCCACGCCTTCGGCCACCAGCAACGCGCCGGAGTTGCGGACGCAGAAGCGTTCGCCGACCCGGCCGCGCAGGAAGACCTCGCCGGACGTGGCGCCGTAGCCGATCACGTTGCCCGCGATCACCTGCTCCTCGGCGCGGAACGGCGCGTCCTCGAACGGCCGGACGATGATCCGGCCGCCGGACAGGCCCTTGCCGACGTAGTCGTTCGCGTCGCCGACCATCTCCAGCGTGATGCCGCGCGGCAGGAACGCGCCGAGCGACTGGCCGGCCGAACCGGTCAGCTTCACCCGGATCGTGTCGTCCTCCAGGCCCTCGCCGCCGTAGCGGCGGGTGACCTCGGCGCCGAGCAGCGTGCCGACCGTGCGGTTGACGTTGCGGACCGGCAGCTCCAGGTTGACCTGGTGCGCGTCCTCCAGCGCCGCCTCGGCGAGCTGGATCAGCGTGCGGTCCAGGGCCCGGTCCAGGCCGTGGTCCTGCTCGCGGATCTTGCGCTTCGCCGTGGGGTAGGGCGTCTCCGGCACCTCGAACACCGGCTCCAGGTTCAGCCCGGACGCCTTCCAGTGCTCGATCGCGGCGTTCTTGTCGAGCAGCTCGGCGTGACCGACTGCCTCGTCGATCGTGCGGAAACCCAGCTCCGCCAGGATCTCCCGGGCCTCCTGCGCGATGAACTCGAAGAAGTTCACGACGTGGTCGGCCTGGCCGGTGTAGCGGGCCCGCAGGTCGGGGTTCTGCGTGGCGACGCCGACCGGACAGGTGTCCAGGTGGCAGACGCGCATCATGATGCAGCCCGCGACGATCAACGGTGCCGTGGCGAAGCCGAACTCCTCAGCGCCGAGCAACGCGGCCACGACAACGTCACGGCCGGTGCGCATCGCGCCGTCGACCTGGACGGTGATGCGATCGCGCAAACCGTTGAGCAGCAACGTCTGCTGGGTCTCGGCGAGGCCGATCTCCCACGGCGTGCCGGCGTGCTTGAGCGAGTTCATCGGCGAGGCACCGGTGCCGCCGTCGTAACCGGAGATCAGCACGACGTCCGCGTGCGCCTTGGCGACGCCCGCCGCGACCGTGCCGACGCCCATCGAGCTGACCAGCTTCACGTGGATGCGGGCCTGCTCGTTGGCGTTCTTCAGGTCGTGGATCAGCTGCGCCAGGTCTTCGATCGAGTAGATGTCGTGGTGCGGCGGCGGGGAGATCAGGCCCACGCCCGGCGTCGAGTGCCGGGTGCGCGCGATCCACGGGTAGACCTTGAAGCCGGGCAGCTGCCCGCCCTCGCCGGGCTTCGCACCCTGCGCCATCTTGATCTGGATGTCCGTGGCGTTCACGAGGTACTCGCTCGTGACGCCGAACCGTCCACTCGCGACCTGCTTGACCGCGGAACGGCGCTCCGGGTCGTACAAGCGCTCGCGATCCTCGCCGCCCTCGCCACTGTTCGACCGGCCACCGAGCCGGTTCATCGCGATGGCAAGGGTTTCGTGCGCCTCGGCCGAGATCGAGCCGTACGACATGGCACCGGTGTTGAAGCGCTTGACGATCGCGCTGACCGGCTCCACCTCGTCGATCGGGATCGGCGTGCGGCCCTCGCTGCGGAACGAGAACAGGCCGCGCAGCGTGCCGCCCTCGCGGGAGACGCGCTCGACCTCCGCGGTGTAGCGGCGGAAGACGTCCTCCTTGCGCGTCTTCGTGGCGTGCTGCAGCAGGAACACCGTCTCCGGCGTGAACAGGTGCAGCTCGCCCTCGCGGCGGTACTGGTACTCGCCGCCGACCTCGAGCCTGCGGTGCGCCCGGTCGGTCGGGTTGTCCGGGAACGCGCGGCGGTGGCGCAGCGCGACCTCCTCGGCCAGCACGTCCAGCCCGGCACCGCCGAGCTTGGACGCCGTGCCGGTGAAGTACTCGTCCAGCAGGTCGTTCGACAGGCCGACCGCCTCGAAGATCTGCGCCGCGGTGTAGGCGCCGACGGTCGAGATGCCCATCTTCGACATGATCTTCAGGACGCCCTTGACGAGCGCCTTCACGTAGTTGCGGATCGCCTTGTGCGCGGGCACACCGGTGATCGCGCCCTGGCTGATCAGGTCCTCGATCGTCTCGAACGCGAGGTACGGGTTCACCGCGGCGGCGCCGTAGCTCAGCAGCGCGGCGACGTGGTGGACCTCGCGGCAGTCGCCGGACTCGACGACGAGCGCGACGCGCAGCCGCTCCTTGGTGCGCACCAGGTGGTGGTGCACCGAGGAGACGAGCAGCAGCGACGGGATCGGCGCCATCCGGTGGTCGGAGTCGCGGTCGCTCAGCACGAGCGTGCGGGCGCCGTTCGCGATCGCCTCGGACGCCTCCCTGCGGACCCGTTCGATGGCCGCCGTCAGCGCGTCGCCGCCACCGTCCACTTCGTACAGTCCGGACAGGACGGTGCAGGCGAAGCCCGGCAGGTCGCCGTCGTCGTTGATGTGGATGAGCTTGGCGAGCTCGTCGTTGTCGATGACCGGGTAGTCCAGCGTCACGTGGCGGCACGACACCGGGCTGGGGCTCAGCAGGTTCTGCTCCGGGCCCATCACCCGCGAGACGGACGTGACGATCTCTTCGCGGATCGCGTCCAGTGGCGGGTTCGTGACCTGCGCGAAGTTCTGCACGAAGTAGTCGTAGAGCAGCCGGGAACGCTGCGACAGCGCGGCAACGGGCGTGTCCGTGCCCATCGAGCCGAGCGGTTCGGCACCCATGATCGACATGGGCGTGAGCAGGATGCGCACTTCCTCTTCGGTGTAGCCGAAGGTGAGCTGGCGGCGCACGACCGACTCGTGGCTCTGCACCACGTGCTCGCGGTCGGAGAGGTCGGCGAGGTCGAGCAGCCCGGCGTGCAGCCACTCGTCGTAGGGCAGCTCGGAGGCCAGGCCCGACTTGAACTCGTCGTCGTCGATGATGCGGCCCTGGGTGGTGTCCACCAGGAACATCCGGCCCGGCTGCAGGCGGCCCTTCGCGACCACCTGGTCGGACGGCACGTCGAGCACGCCGGTCTCGGACGCGAGCACGACGCGGCCGTCGGCGGTCTGCCACCAGCGGGCCGGACGCAGGCCGTTGCGGTCGAGCACCGCGCCGACGATGTCGCCGTCGGTGAACGTGACACAGGCCGGGCCGTCCCACGGCTCCATCAGGCTCGCGTGGAACTGGTAGAACGAGCGGCGCTTCGGGTCCATCGTGGCGTGGTTCTCCCACGCCTCCGGGATCATCATCAGCACCGCGTGCGGCAGGCTGCGGCCGCCGAGGTGCAGCAGCTCCAGCACCTCGTCGAAGCTCGCGGAGTCCGACCCCTCGGGGTCGCAGATCGGGAAGAGCCGCGCGAGGTCGCCGGGGATGAGTTCGCTCTCCAGCAACGCTTCGCGGGCGCGCATGCGGTTGCGGTTGCCGCGGACGGTGTTGATCTCACCGTTGTGCGCGACGAACCGGAACGGGTGCGCGAGCGGCCACGACGGGAAGGTGTTCGTGGAGAAACGGCTGTGCACCAACGCGATCGCCGTGAAGAGGCGCTCGTCGTGCAGGTCCAGGAAGAACGCCGGCAGCTGCTCGGTCGTCAGCATTCCCTTGTAGACGATCGTGCGCGCGGACAGCGACGGGAAGTACACGCTGCCTTCGTGCTCCACGCGCTTGCGCAGGCAGAAGGCGAGGCGGTCCAGTGCGACACCGGCCTCGTCGCGGGTGCCCTTGACGAACAGCTGCGCGAAGTGCGGCGCCACGGACATCGCGGTCGGGCCGACGTTCGCCTTTTCCGCGTCGACCGGCAAGTCGCGCCAGCCGAGCACTTCCAGGTTCTCCTCCACCGCGATGCGCTCGATCTGCTGCATTGCGGCGACGCGTTCTTCGGATTCAAACGGCAGGAAAGCGATTCCGGCCGCGTACTGCCCTCGTTCCGGCAGGTCGAATTCGACGACCGCACGAAGGAACTCGTCCGGCAGCTGCAGGAGGATGCCAGCACCGTCGCCCGAGGTGGGCTCGGCGCCGGCGGCGCCGCGGTGCTCCAGGTTGGCCAGCGCCGTCAGTGCATCGACCACGATGCCGTGCGAACGCCTGCCCTGGATGTCGGCCACCATCGCAACGCCACAGGCGTCGCGTTCATCGGCGGGGTCGTAGAGACCCTGGGGGCCGGGGATGGCGGAGAAGATCACTGCGCAGACCTCCTTCGTCGTCCTCGCTAAAGAACAAAGTCCTCGTGCTCAGACCTCGTACCAACAGGTGGGAGCACGGGACGACGATGGCCCGCGTGTTGACGCGACTTTAACAGCCGCGAAACCCAGGGACACCCGCCAATGGGTGATCTAGGTCATGGAACTGTAACGATTGTCCGCCCCGGAGCGACATTGCGGCCAACATCGGCGTTCGTTACGGCCAGGTAAGCGTAACCGAACGTTCAACATCGACCAGGTCGATGAGAGCTGCGCGACAATCACGGTTTGACACTGGATCCGCCGGGTATCCCACTGTCTTTGCTGCTCACGAGGCTGGCGTCTCAGTTAGCGGACGCTCACCTCCGACGGCCCGCAAGCACCTGGTCACAACCCACTCGCACAGCGGGGTTGTTGGCTGCCAAACGAGACCGAGGCCCCCTTCTACCCGCGCCGCATGCGGCTAGAAGGGGGCCTCGGCATTCAAGTGGCGTGTGGTCGCGTGACCGGGAGCGGGAAGAGACGCTCCCGGTCACGGACGTTTCTCAGTGCGCGGCCGCCAGCTTGTCCGACTCGGCGTGCTGCTTCTGCAGAAGGTCGTCCACGTCGACCAGGTCGGGGTTGTTCAGCACCTCGGTCAGGCGCTCCTTGTCGAGCCCCTTCTGCCAGGCTGCGACGACCAGCGAGCCGACACCGTTGCCGATCACGTTGGTGATGGCGCGGGCCTCGGACATGAAGCGGTCGATGCCGACGATCAGCGCGATGCCGACCGCGGGGATGGCGCTGTGGGCCTCGAAGGCCTGCAGCGACGCGGCCAGGGTGACGAGGCCGGCGCCGGTGACGCCCGCCGCGCCCTTCGACGCGATCAGCATGAACAGCAGCAGGCCGATCTGGACGCCGAGTCGACACGTCGTGACCGGTGGCCTGGGCGATGAAGATCGCGCCCATGGTCAGGTAGATGCAGGTGCCGTCGAGGTTGAACGAGTAGCCGGTCGGGATGGTGAGGCCGACGACCGACTTCTGCGCGCCCGCCGCCTCCAGCTTGACCATCATGCGCGGCAGCACCGACTCGCTGGACGAGGTGCCGAGCACGATCAGGATCTCGTCCTTGATGTAGCGCAGGAACTTCAGCAGGCTGAAGCCGGCGATCTTCGCGACGGTGCCGAGCACGACGATGACGAACAGCAGGCAGGTCGCGTAGAACGAGCCCATCAGCCACAGCAGCTTGCCGAGGATGCCGCCGCCGAACTTGCCGACCGTGTAGGCGATGCCACCGAACGCACCGATCGGCGCCGCGTACATGACGATCTTGATGATGCCGAACATGACCTTGGAGAGCGTCTCCATCGCGGAGACGACCTTGGCGCCGCGCTCACCCATGCCGGCGACCGCGACGGCCACCAGGATCGCGATGACGAGCACCTGGATCAGTTGCCCGTCGGTGAACGCACTCACGAACGACTTCGGGACCAGGCTCAGGATGAAGCCGGTGACGCCGGTCTCCGCGCTCGATGCCGATTTCAGCGTGGCGTCGGCCGCACTCGCGTTGAGCGCGATGTCGCCGCCGTGGTGACCCGGCTGGACGAGGTTGACGACGATGAGGCCGATCGCCAGCGCCACCGTGGTCATCGCGGTGAAGTACAGGATCGTCCGGAGCGCGAGCCCGCCCGCCTTGGCGAGGTTCCCGAGCCCGGCGATGCCGACGATGATGGTCGCGAAGATGGTCGGCGCGATGACGACCTTGACCAGGTTG
Organism: uncultured Actinomycetota bacterium; assembly: GCA_963771775.1. Taxonomy (GTDB): domain Bacteria; phylum Actinomycetota; class Actinomycetes; order Mycobacteriales; family Pseudonocardiaceae; genus Lentzea. Next base: position 1,003,696 of record CAVYUS010000007.1, on the reverse strand, counting down.
ACGAACAGGTCGGCGAGCCACTTCATCTCGGACGCCTGTTTGGGGAACAGGAAGCCGACGGCCGCGCCCAGCACGATGGAGACCAGCACCCAGAAGTACAGGTGCTTGTAGATCGGTTTGCGGCCTGTGGTGGTACTCGCCACGGTTCCTCCTTGAACTTCGCGTTGGGAGTGAGAGTGAGCCGCGCCACCGGGCGCGACAAGCCGAGGTCAGGAAACTTCAGACAGCCCTGACGTAACAGCTAGTCTTTATCGGTGTCGCTAAGCCGTCGCACGCTTCTGCTAGGCGCCGGCCTCGCTCTGACGGGTTGTACCCCGCGCAGGGTCGAGGCGCCCGCCGAGCTGGTGCTCGCGACCGGGCCCGATGGCGCCGTCTTCCGCGAGGTTGGTGGTGCCCTGGCGGTGGCGCTGGCCGAGCAGCTGCCGGGCACGAAGGTGATCGCGCTGCCGACGGCCGCGTCGGTGGAGAACCTCCGGCTGCTGGCCTCCGGCGGGGCGCAGCTCGCGCTGTCCTCTTTGGACCCCATCGACGCGCCGGAGAGCGTCCGCGCGGTCGGGCGGCTCTACGACAGCTTCATGCAGATCGCGGTGCCGGCGGTCTCGCCGATCGAGACCTTCGGCGACCTGGCCGGCAAGCGGATCTCCTTGGGCCCCAAGGGTTCCGGCACCGAGTTCACCGCCACGCGAATGCTGAACCACTTCAAGGTGTCCGCATTGGGCGAACGCATGGCGCACGCGGAGGCCTCCCGCCGCGTCGCCGAGGGTTCGCTGGACGCGATGCTCGCGCTGACCGGCATCCCGACGTCCGCGATCACCGATCTGCGCGGCAACGTGCGGCTGATCGACATTCCACAGCAGGCGATCGAGTTGTCGGACGCCTTCCACGGTCCGTACATCCCGGCGACGATCCCCGGCAAGACCTACGAGGCGCTGCCCTCGAACCGGACCTTCGCGGTGCCGAACCTGCTGCTCGCGCACGAGTCGCTGAGCGCGGACGTGGTCGAGGTCGTCACCCGGACGGTGTTCACCGAGACCGCGCGGATCGTGGAGGGGCATCCGGAGGCGGCGCGGATCAACCTCCGGACCGGCATCGCGACCGGCCTGGTGCCGCTGCACGACGGTGCGGCGCGGTGGTTCCGGTCCGTCAAGCGCTGAGGTTCAGGCCCTGAAGTCGGGCGCTGGGGTCAGGCGCTGAGCGAGACCTTCACGTCCAGGCCTGGTGCGGCGTCGTGCAGGGTGAGCGTGCCGCCGGCGGACTCGATCAGTTCGGCGCAGATGGCGAGCCCGAGGCCGGTGCCCGCGACGTTCTGATGCTTGGTGGCGCGCCAGAACCGCTGCAGTGCGTGCTCACGTTCGTCGCCGGTCAGGCCGTCGCCGTTGTCGATGACGTGCAGCTCGCCCGGCTCGCCGGTGATCCGGACCTCGGTGGCGTTCGCGAGGCGCAGGGCGTTGCTGACCAGCTCGTCCAGCACGCTGCCGAGGCCGCCGGGCGGCTCCTGCATGGTGAGGCCGGCCGGTACGTCGATCTCGAGGCGGACGCCGGAGCGGGTCGCGAGCGCCTGCCAGGCGGGCCGGTGGGTGGCGAGCAGCTGGTCGATCTCGACCGGCTCGGTCTGCCGGGCGCTGTCGAGGCGGGTGGCGGCGAGCAGCGTGTCGAGCACACGCCCCATCTCCTCGGCCTCCTCGACGGCGATCTGGTGTGCCTCGTTGCCGTGCTCGCCCTCCACGTGCGGCGCGAGGTTGTCGACGGCGAGCCGGAGACTGGCCAGCGGGTTGCGCAGCTGGTGCGACGCGTCGGCGACGAACGCCTTCTGCCTGTTCAGAGCCTTGCCGACGACGTCGACCATGGTGTTGAAGCTTCTGGCGAGCCTTCTGAGCTCGGGCGGCCCGCCCACCTCGTCCGCACGCACGTCGAGGTTGCCCGCCGCGACCGCCGCGGTGGCCTCGTCGAGCCTGCGGACCGGCCGGAGCACCCAGCGCGACATGGGCCAGGCGGCGGCGACCACGGCCAGCATCGGGGCGAGCCCGGCCAGCGCCATGAGACCCCACTGCCGCAGCACCTCACCCCGCAGCGCCGCCGTCGACGACACGGTGACGACCGCGGCCACGGCCTCGCTGTCGCGCCCGACCGGTTCGACGACGACCATCGACCCGGTGCGCCACGGCCAGCCGGAGTAGTCGAAGTCGGGCTGGTAGCCGTTGAGCGCCTCGTTCAGGACCGCGACGACCTCGGGGTCGTCGGTGGGGTTGAAGCCGCGGCGGGAGGTGAGCAGGAGCCGCTTGTCGGCGCTGACCACCGCCACCGGGATGTCGAAGAGCTGGTCATAGCGCTGGATCTCGAGGTTGAGCGCGGTGGTCCGGTCGGACTGCAGCGCGCTCTCGGCGAGCGACGCGAACCGGCTGGCGTCACCGAGCCGGTCGAGGTAGGTGGTCTGCGTCTCCCGTTGCACGACGGCGGACGCGAGGGGGATGCCGAGCGCGGCGACGAGTGCGACGAGCAACGGGACGGTGATGACGAGAAGTCTGCGCAGCATCAGCCGCCGTCACTGGTCAGTCGCATCGGGCACCTCCGGCGTCCATCATCCGGTACGTCGCCGGTCGCGCGCAGTGCGTGTTCGCTCACGCCATGGGTGCCTCAGGTGGCGAGGCGGTAGCCGACTCCCCGGACGGTCTCGATCTTGACGTGGTCGCCCAGCTTCCCGCGCAACGCCGCGATGTGCGTGTCGAGCGTGCGGGACGGCGCCTCCCAGTGCGCCTGCCACACCTGGTCGGTGATGAAGTCGCGGCTCACCACCTCGCCCGCCCTGGTCGCGAGCAGGGCGAGGAGGTCGAACTCCTTGCGGGTCAACGAGAGCTGCTCCCCCGCCAGCGTGACGGCGCGCGTCGAGGCAGAGATCCGCAGCGGGCCGACCTGGATCGGGCCCTCGCTCTCCGGCTCGGCACGGTGCGTGCGCGTGCGCCGGAGCACGGCCTCGATACGCGCCAGCAGTTCGGACGTGCCGAACGGCTTCACCACGTAGTCGTCGGCACCCGCGCGCAGACCGAGCACGCGTTCGCGCTCCTCGCCGCGCGCGGTCACCGTGATCACGGCGGTGCCCGGACGGTGCCGAAGTTCGCGCAACACGTCCAGGCCATCGCCGTCGGGCAGGCCGAGGTCCAGCAACACGACGTCGGCGGGTGCGGCACGCAGCGCGTCGGCGGCCGTGGCCACCCGATGCACCTCGTAGCCGGCGTGCCGCAGTGCGGTCAGCAGGCCTCTGGCCACCCGGTCGTCATCCTCGACGACGAGCACGCGCACGGGTCACTCCGGTTTCACGGACTCCGGGGAGTTCTTTTCCTTGACGTCTTCGTCAACTTCTTCGTCGCCTTCGTCAGCTTCTTCGTCAGCTTTGTCGTCCGCGTCGTCGACGGGTTCGGCCGCTGCGACCGGTTCCTCGCCGTCAGGTACCTCTCCGACGGCTCGCAGCGCGGCGACGTCCTCACGCTCACCACGCGACCCGGCGAGGACGAAGTAGACGATCGCGCCGATGAACACCAGCACCGACACCCACACGTTCACGCGCTGACCGAAGACCAGCGTCGCCTCGTCGGTGCGCATCAGCTCGATCCAGAACCGGCCCGCCGTGTAGCCCGCGACGTACAGCGCGAACGTCCGGCCGTGGCCCAGGCGGAACTTCTTGTCCGCCCACACGATCAGCAGGGCGGCACCGAGACACCACAGCAGCTCGTAGAGGAACGTCGGGTGCACGATCTGGATCGGCGTGTGGTCGATCGCGACACCGGCGAGCGCGTCCTCGCGACCCTCCGGCGTGACGCGGCGGTAGATCTCCAGCCCCCACGGCAGCGTCGTGTCGCCGCCGTAGAGCTCCTGGTTGAAGTAGTTGCCGAGGCGGCCGAGGGCCTGCGCCACGAGAATGGTGGGCGCCAGCGCGTCCGCCATCGCGGGCAGCGGGATGCCCTTGCGGCGACAGGCGATCCAGGCGCCGACCCCGCCGAGCGCGATCGCGCCCCAGATGCCGAGGCCGCCGTTCCAGATCTCCAGAGCCGCGAGCGGGTTCTTGCCCGGCCCGAAGTACTTCTGGTTGTCCGTGATGACGTGGTAGAGCCGGCCGCCGACCAGTCCGAACGGCACCGCCCACACGGCGATGTCGGTGACCTCGCCCTTGATGCCACCGCGGGCGACCCAGCGGCGTTCACCCCACGAGATGGCGACGATGATGCCGGCGATGATGCACAAGGCATAGGCCCTGATCGGGAGCGGACCGAGGTGCCACACACCTTGGTCGGGGCTCGGGATCGTTGCCAGAAGGGCGTCCAACACGGCGCCCACCGTACCGGTCGTCATGTGAGCGTCTCGTTCGGACGCACCTTCGTTAGGGGTTCGCGACCTTGACGGCCCGTCCGGCCGTTGAAAGAGCAGGCAACGGTTGACGCCTTCGCACTAGGGGGTTCGTGATCGCGGAGCCGAGATACTCGGACGCGGTCTGTGGCGGACTCGCGAAAGGTCGGACATGACGGTCCTGGTGGTCGGCGGCGGTATCGGTGGCCTGGCGACGGCGCTCGGTCTCGCACGGGCTGGACATCGCGTGACGGTGCTCGAGTCGGCGGCGGTGTTCGAGGAGATCGGCGCGGGCATCCAGGTGGGGCCGAACGGGTTCCGGATGCTCGACGCGCTGGGTGTCGGGCCGGTGGTGCGGTCGCGGGCGGTGCACGTGGACGAGTTGCGGCTGCGGTGCGGGGTCTCCGGCTCGTTGATCGCCCACCTGCCGTTGGATGCCGGCTTTCAGCAGCGGTTCGGCACGTACGCGGTGGTGCACCGCAACGATGTGCTGACGCCGTTGCTCGACGCCTGCCAGAACTCCGAGCTCATCGATCTCCGGGTGAACAGCGGCGTGGAGTCCTATGCGCAGGATTCCGGCGGTGTGAGCGCGGTGCTGCGTTCGGGCGAGGTGGTCCGCGGCACGGCTCTGGTCGGCGCGGACGGGTTGCGCTCGGCCGTGCGGCGGCAGCTGGTCAGGGACGGCGATCCCACGGTTTCCGGGCACACCACGTTCCGCGCGGTCATCCCCGCCGCGGACGTGCCGCGTGCGTTGAAGGAGAACGTCGTCACGCTCTGGGCGGGGCCGCGCTTCCACGTCGTCTGGTACGTGATCGCCGGCGGCCGCTACGTGAACCTGGTGGCCACCACGGACAACGGCGCTGCCGAGCCCATGACCGGCAAGCCTGTCGAGCACGCCGACGTGATGCGGCACTTCACGCCGTTGTGTGCCGATGCCACGCGGGTCATGGAGTTGGCCGACGAGTGGCGTGCGTGGGTGCTGTGCGACCGCGCGCCGGTCACGACGTGGCAGGACTCGCGTGTCGTGCTGCTCGGTGACGCCGCCCATCCCGTGCTCCAGTACGCCGCTCAGGGCGCCTGTCAGGCCCTTGAGGACGCCGTGTGCCTGGCCTCGGTGTTCGAGGCCGGAGACGTGGTCGGCTCTTTTGCCCGGTACGTGTCTCTGCGTTCAGAGAGGACCGCGCGCGTCCACCACGCCTCACGGTTGATGGGTCGGGAGGTCTATCACCCGGCCGGTGCCGCCGCTGCGGCCCGTGACGCGATGTTCGCGGCGTGGACCGTGGCTGACCTGCACGATCAGCTGGAGTGGCTGTACGGCTAGGAGGCAGCTTGATCGTGACCGGGAACGGCCGCTCGATCGTCAGCACGCCGTTCTCGCTCCGCGCGATGTCGACGTACTTTCCTGCTTCTCCGAGCTCGAACAACGTCGCCTTGGGAACGTCCTTGGCCGGATCGATGATCAGGTAGTAGGCCACACCGGCTTCCGCGTACATCGCACGCTTGAGCACCAGGTCGTTCACCTTGGTGCTTCGGGAGAGCACTTCGCCGATGAGGAGCACGTCCGCCGCCGGCACGGTCAGACCTTTGGCGCCCCTCTTCTTCAGCACCGTGAAATCCGGGATGAACAGGCGATCGCCATCGAACTGGACGTTCAGTTCGATCGTGGTCTCGAACTCCTTCGGACACGCTCCGCGCAACGAGTACGACGCCTCGAACACCAGTCGCTGGTGCAACGCAGTCCCCAGCGGGCTCACGTAGAGCATCCCGTCAACCAGTTCGATGCGCTGACTGTTGTCTTCCGGCAACGCGAGGACGTCTTCGAGTGTCCAGGGACCCTCGTGGTTGGGCAGCAGGAAATCTGGCTTGGCTTCAGCTGGAGCCGCCACAGGGCATCACCTCCGAAAACCGTCCGGCGACCACCAGTGTGGCACGCCGAGCGGGTAGCTGGCTTGTGCATAGCGCCACGATCGCAGGTCAGACCGACAGTCCAGGGGAGTTTTGACCCCACTCAAATTGAGGTTCACTCGATCAGGTGTTCGAATCGGTGTCATGCTCTTGGAGTAAGCCAACCACGCCCGAAAGGAAGCGCAGCGGTGATCCGCGCCTACAAGTTCCTTCTGCGCCTTACCCCGCGCCAGGAGCAGACTCTTCACGAGATGACCCGCGATCACTGCTCGTTGTACAACGCCGCACTGCAGGAGCAATACCTCCCGCACCTGCCCCGACCCGACATGCAGGCACGTGGCAGCGGACAACCGCGATGGAGAAGCCTTCGCCTGCGTCAAGTGCGGGCTCATCGAGCACGCCGACCGCGTCGGCGCGATCAACATCAACCACAGGGCCGGGCTGGCCCTCTGCACGGCGGCCTAGCCACCGACGCAGGAAGCCCACGACTTCAGTCATGGGCGGAGTCACCCCGACAACCACTCGATGGCGACGAACACCTGGGTGAAGCCGACGCTGCAGAGCCGGCTTCACCCGCGGAAAGATGCCGACGTCGATGTCCTCGCCGGACCAAAACGACGGACCGGCGAGGACACGAAGGAGATCAGACGGTCGCGGCCGCCGAGCGCACACCCTTGGCGAGGTCAGCGGCCAACGCCCGCACTGCGGCGTCGCCCTCGGCCACGGCCGACACGAACGCCGACCCGACGATGACGCCGTCCGCGAACCCGGCGATCTCGGCGGCCTGGGCACCGGACCGCACACCCAGCCCGACGCCGATCGGCAGCGAGGTGTGCTCACGAACCCGCGCGACCAGCTCGGGTGCGGCGGACGACACCACGTCACGGGCACCGGTGACGCCCATGACCGCGGTGGCGTAGAGGAAGCCGGAGGAGGCACGCGCGGTCTTCGCGATGCGCTCCTCGGTCGACGACGGCGCCACCAGGAAGATCCGGTCCAGGCCGTGCGCCTCGGAGGCCGCCATCCAGTCGTCGGCCTCGTCCGGGATGAGGTCCGGCGTGATCATCCCGAGGCCACCTGCAGCCGCGAGGTCGCGAGCGAACGCGTCCACGCCGTACTTCAGCACTGGGTTCCAGTACGTCATCACCACCGCACGACCACCGGCTGACGAGACCGCGGAGACCACGTCGAACAGGTCCCGCACGCGGAAGCCGGCGGACAACGCCTGCTCGGCGGCGGCCTGGATCGTCGGGCCGTCGATCACCGGGTCGGAGAACGGCAGGCCGACCTCGACCAGGTCGCAGCCCGCTCGACCATCGAACGGAGGTAGTCCTTGGAACCGGAGACCGTCGGGAAACCCGCGGGCAGGTAGCCGACCAGAGCGGCGCGGGACTCCGCACGAGCAGTGGAAAAAACGTCTGCCAGCGACATCAGGCCTGTCCCCCGTCAGCGAGGCCGAAGTACTTCACGGCCGTGTCCATGTCCTTGTCGCCGCGCCCGGAGAGGTTCACGACCAGCAGGCCGTCCGGGCCGAGCGAGGGCCCCAGCTTCAGCGCGCCGGCCAGGGCGTGCGCGGACTCGATCGCCGGGATGATGCCCTCGGTGCGGGAGAGCAGCGCGAACGCCTGCATGGCCTCGTCGTCGGTCACCGGGAAGTACTCGGCGCGGCCGATGTCCTTGAGGTGCGAGTGCTCGGGGCCGACGCCGGGGTAGTCGAGACCGGCGGAGATCGAGTGCGCCTCGGTGATCTGGCCGTCCTCGTCCTGCATGACGTACGACATCGCGCCGTGCAGCGAGCCGGGCGTGCCGGCGGTCAGGGTCGCGCCGTGGCTGCCACTGTCCAGGCCCGAGCCGCCGGGCTCGACGCCGACCAGGCGGACGTCGGCGTCGTCGATGAAGCCGTGGAAGATGCCGATCGCGTTCGAGCCGCCACCGACGCAGGCGACGACGGCGTCGGGGAGCCGGCCGGCCTTCTCCAGGATCTGCTCGCGCGCCTCGATGCCGATCACCCGGTGGAAGTCGCGCACCAGCAGCGGGAACGGGTGCGGGCCGGCGGCCGTGCCGAGCAGGTAGTGCGTCTCGTCGACGTTGGCGACCCAGTCGCGCAGCGCCTCGTTGATCGCGTCCTTCAGGGTGCGCGAGCCGGACTTCACCGGGATGACCTCGGCGCCCAGCAGACGCATGCGGGCGACGTTGAGCGCCTGGCGCTCGGTGTCGACCTCGCCCATGTAGACGACGCAGTCGAGGCCGAGGAGCGCGCAGGCCGTCGCGGTGGCGACGCCGTGCTGGCCCGCGCCCGTCTCGGCGATGACGCGCTTCTTGCCCATGCGCTTGGTCAGCAGCGCCTGACCGAGCACGTTGTTGATCTTGTGGGAGCCGGTGTGGTTCAGGTCCTCGCGCTTGAGGAAGACCCGCGTACCGGCGTGCTCCGCGAACTTCGGCGCCTCGGTGAGCAGCGACGGGCGGCCCGCGAAGTCCCTGAGCAGGCGCTTGAACTCGTTGACGAACTCCGGGTCCAGGCGGGCCTTGTCGTACTCGGCGGCCAGTTCGTCCACCGCCGCGATCAGGGCCTCCGGAACGAAGCGGCCTCCCCACGGGCCGAAGTGGCCGCGTGCGTCGGGATCGTGGGGGGTGGGCGTGAACTGGCCCATCGGGTAGCTCCTCTGGCGCTGTCGGCGACAGCCGTTATCGACTTGGCCGCGGGCACGCGGGGTGCGAACCGGCGGTCACGAGCTTGTTCACGGCGGCCTTGGGGTCACCGCTGGTCACCAGGCTTTCGCCGACGAGCACCGCGTCAGCGCCCGCACCGGCGTACGACATCAGGTCGCCGGGCCCGGTCACGCCCGACTCGGCGATCTTGATCGTCTCGAAGGGTAGTCCGGGAGCGATCCTGCCGAAAACATCTTTATCGACCTCCAAATTGTGGAGGTTGCGGGCGTTCACGCCGATGACCGTCGACCCCGCCTCAAGCGCGCGGTCGGCCTCCTCGGCCGTGTGCACCTCGACGAGCGCCGTCATCCCGAGGGACTCGACGCGGTCGAGCAGCGACACCAGCGCGTTCTGCTCCAGGGCGGCCACGATCAGCAGCACCACGTCCGCGCCGTACATCCGCGCCTCGTGCACCTGGTACGGCGACACGATGAAGTCCTTGCGCAGCACTGGGATCTTCACCGCCCGGCGGACCGCTTCGAGGTCCGCCAGCGACCCGCCGAAGCGGCGCTGCTCGGTCAGCACGCTGATCACCGACGCGCCGCCCGCCTCGTAGGCGGATGCGAGCTCGGCAGGCTCCGGAATGGCCGCCAGCGTGCCCTTGGAGGGGCTGCGGCGCTTGACCTCGGCGATGACACCCACGTTCGGTCCGCGCAGTACCGACATCACGTCGAGCGGCGGGGCAGTCCTTGCCGCGCGCTCCTTGACGACGTCGAAGGACAACTGAGCCTCGCGAACGGCGAGATCCTCACGCACACCTTCGAGGATCGACTCGAGAACCGTCACAGTCTTGCTCCCCTTCCCGCTAGGGGGATGCTAACCCCGGCGGAGTAGTGCCCCAGCCACCGGGGGTTCGGTGTCGATGCAGCTAGCCAAGGTTGTGCGCGTGTCACATGCACGAACGTGGATGGATGATCTTCACTCGTTCGAGACCGGTCCGCCGGGGGTCTTATCGTCGGTTGGATCATCGCCACGCTCCAGCGCACGCCACAGGTCCGTCTCCGGGTCGTGTGCGCGGGACTTCTGCCCGCCCACACCGATCTTCGGCATGCGGGCCCCGAGCGCCACCTGAAGCACGCCTGAGGCCACCATGAGCACGCCGCCCGCGATCGCCGGCCAGGAGCCGGAGAACGCCGCGGCGATGCCCACGACGACGAGCAACGCCCCCAGGACGCGCCGGGCCACGCCGCTGAGCGCCACGACCGCCGCCACGGAGGCGAGGCACAGCAGCGCTACCGGCACGGAGCCGGCGCCCCAGAAGGCACCCGCCGCACCCACGAGCAGGAGTGCGGCGATCCACAGTGGACGGGAGCTACCTGTCAACGGCGGGAGCCATCGTCTGCGCGGTGGCGATCGCGGCCAGCACCGCGCCCGCCTTGTTCAGGCACTCGTTGTCCTCGGCCAGCGGGTCCGAGTCGGCCACGATGCCGCCACCCGCCTGCACGTACGCCACGCCGTCACGCACCAGCGCGGTGCGGATGGCGATGGCCGTGTCCGCGTCGCCGGCGAAGTCGAAGTACCCGACGACGCCGCCGTAGAGGCCGCGGCGGGTGGGCTCCAGCTCCTCGATGAGCTCCATCGCGCGCGGCTTCGGCGCACCGGACAGCGTGCCGGCCGGGAAGCAGGCCGCGACCGCGTCGTAGGCCGTCTTGCCCTCGGCCAGCTCACCGGTCACGGTCGACACGATGTGCATGACGTGGCTGTACCGCTCGACCTTGAAGAAGTCGACGACGTGCACCGAACCCGGCTTGCAGACGCGGCCCAGATCGTTGCGGCCGAGGTCGACGAGCATCAGGTGCTCGGCGCGCTCCTTGTGGTCGGCGAGGAGGTCCTTCTCCAGCAGGGCGTCCTCCTCGGGGTCCTCGCTGCGCCAGCGGGTGCCCGCGATGGGGTGAGTGGTCGCCTTGCCGTCGCGCACCGTCACGAGCGCCTCGGGGCTGGAGCCCACGATGTCGAACCCGTCGAGGCGCAGCAGGTACATGTACGGGCTGGGGTTCGTCGCACGCAGCACCCGGTAGATGTCGAGCGCGTCGGCGTCCGTGTCGATCTCGAACCGCTGCGACACGACGACCTGGAACGCCTCGCCCGCCCGGATGGCCTCCTTGGCCTTCTCGACGGCCGCGAAGTGCTCGGCCTGCGAACGCCGGCGCCGGAACTCCGGCTTCGGCCGGGAGAACACCGCGGCGGTCGGCGGCGCGGGCTTGTACAACGCCGTCGTCATCTCGTCGAGGCGGCGCACCGCGTCCTCGTACGCCTCGTCGACGCGCTCCGGCGAGTCGTCCCAGTTGATCGCGTTGGCGATCAGCGTGACCGTGCCCTCGTGGTGGTCGAGCGCGGCCATGTCCGTCGCCAGCAGCATGACCAGCTCGGGGATCTTCAGGTCGTCCTCGGCGATGTTCGGCAGCCGCTCCAGGCGCCGCACCGCGTCGTAGCCGATGTAGCCGACCATGCCGCCGGTCAGCGGCGGCATCCCGGGCAACGGGTCCGTGCGCAGCACCTCGATGGTCTCGCGCAACGCCTGCAGCGGATCGCCACCGTCCGGCAGCCCCACGGGCCGCGTGCCGGTCCAGTACGCCTCGCCACCGGTGGCCGTCAGCGCCGCCGACGACCGCACGCCGATGAACGACCAGCGCGACCAGGAGCGCCCGTTCTCCGCCGACTCGAAGAGGAACGTGCCGGGCCGATCGGCCCCGAGCTTGCGATACAGACCGACCGGAGTCTCCGCGTCCGCGAGCAGCCTGCGCACCACCGGAATCACCCGGCGGTTCACCGCCAGTTCGCGGAACTCCTCACGCGTTGGGCTCACGGCCCCCAGACCAGCGGCGGCCACAGCCCCGATGACGCTCACCATGCCGGCAATTGTTGCATAAATTCAACATCTGTTGAACTATGACCCGTGTGGAGCAAGTGAACCAGAAACGGCGGGGCCGCCGCGCCGCGGGCGAGGACACGCGAGCCGCACTCATCGCCGCGGCCCGCGAGACGTTCGTCGAGAAGGGCTACGACGGCGCCACGGTCCGCGCGATCGCCGCCAGGGCCGGCGTGGACGCCGCCATGGTCAACCACTGGTTCGGCGGCAAGGAGGGCCTGTTCGCCCAGTCCGTGCTGCAGCTCCCGTTCGACCCGGCCGAGATCCTCAAACGCCTGATCGACGGCCCGGTCGAGCAGGCGGGCGAACGCATCATCCGCACCTTCATCACCGTCTGGGACGCGACCGGCGGCGGCACGTTCGCCGCGCTGATCCGCAGCGTCACCAGCCAGCCGGAGGTGGCGACCGCGCTGAAGTCGTTCCTCATCACCGCGATCTTCAAGAACGTGCTCGCGGAGATCGGCGCCGAGCAACGCGACCTGCGGGCCACGCTGTGCGCGACCCAGATGGTCGGGCTCGGCATCGTCCGGTACGTCGTCCACTTCGAACCGCTGGCGTCGGCCGACATCGACACGGTGGTCAAGGCAGTGGCCCCGAACCTGCAGCGTTACCTGACCGGAGAGCTGGACTAGGGCCTGTATCGAGGTCCCGTTCGCGAACATGGACTTCGATACAGGCCCTGGCGGTCATACCTCGGCGAGCAGCACCATGGCGTCGAAGCACGTGCGATCACCCGTGTGGCAGGCAGCGCCCACCTGGTCGACGGTCAGCAACAACGTGTCGCCATCGCAGTCCAGCCGCACCTCGTGCACGTACTGCGTGTGCCCGGACGTAGCGCCCTTGACCCACAGCTGCTGACGGCTGCGCGAGTAGTAGGTCGCCCGCCGCGTGGTCAATGTGCGGTGCAACGCCTCGTCGTCCATCCACGCGACCATGAGCACTTCACCGGTGCCACGCTGCTGAGCAACCGCGCACACCAGGCCGTCCGGGGTTCGCTTGAGCCTCGCGGAGACGGCTGGATCGAGCGGGCTGCTCAACGGGGTCCTCCCAGGTGTTCACGAGCGGGTCCGGTGTTGAGCAGGACCACGCCGTAGATGTGCACTGCGGACAGCACGCCGGACGCGACGCGGGCCCAGACCGGGCCGTCGGCCAGCACGATCACCAGGTGCAGCAGGGCGATGAGGATGAACACGATCATCGCCGGGTAGTGCATGAACCGCAGCCGCAGCAGCAGGGACGCCGCGACGGGCAGTTCCAGGAGGGCGAGGAACGACGGCAGCTTCAGCACGTCCGCGTCGCCGGTCGAGCGCCACAGGATCAGGCCGACGACGAAGAACACCAGGGCGCCGCCGAACGCGACCACTGAGGCCACCCGCACCTCGACCGGGGTGCGAACGGTCGTCATCGCACCACCACGCCGGCCTGGCGCAGGCCGTCCTTGACCTCGCTGATGCGGAGCTGGCCGAAGTGGAACACGCTGGCGGCCAGCACGGCGTCCGCGCCGGCGGCGACGGCGGGCGGGAAGTGGTCGACCGCGCCGGCGCCGCCGCTGGCGATCAGCGGCACGTCGACCTCGCGGCGCACCAGTTCGATCAGCTCCAGGTCGAACCCGGCCTTGGTGCCGTCCGCGTCCATCGAGTTCAGCAGGATCTCGCCGACGCCCAGCTCCTGGCCGCGGGCCGCCCACTCGATCGCGTCGATGCCGGTGCCGGTGCGGCCGCCGTGCGTGGTCACCTCGAAGCCGGTGCCGCCGGGCACGCGCCGCGCGTCGACGGACAGCACGATGCACTGGGCCCCGTAGCGCTGCGAGCACTCGCGCAGCAGTTCGGGGCGGGCGATGGCCGCGGTGTTGAGGCTGACCTTGTCCGCACCCGCGCGGAGCAGCTTGTTCACATCCTCGGGGCTGCGCACGCCGCCGCCGACCGTGAGCGGGATGAAGACCTGCTCGGCCGTGCGCCGGACCACGTCGAACGTCGTCTCGCGGTCGCCGCTCGAGGCCGTCACGTCCAGGAACGTCAGCTCGTCGGCACCCTCGGCGTCGTAGGCCCTGGCCAGCTCGACCGGGTCGCCCGCGTCGACGAGGTTGGTGAAGTTGACGCCCTTCACCACCCGGCCCCGGTCGACGTCGAGACAGGGGATGACACGGACCGCGACTGACATGCGCGAAAGCCTACAAGCAGCGCCGGAGGGCTACGCTGCGACACCGTGATCACCGAGCTGGGCCAGGGCCAGTACCTCCTGCTGACGACGTTCCGCAAGGACGGCACCGCCGTGCCGACACCGGTCTGGGTCACCCCCGGCGACTCCGACGGCGTGATCTACGCGTGGAGCGCCAGGGACACCGGCAAGGTCAAGCGGATCCGGCGCAGCGGCGACGTGGAGATCGGCGTCGTGCGACTTCAAGGGCAACCCGAAGGGCGAGTCGGTCAAGGCGCGCGCGAAGCTGCTGGACGACGACGCGAGCGACGTGGTGCGGTCGAGGATCGTGAAGAAGTACGGGCTGCATCGGGTGGCTGACGATGTTCGGCAGCAAGCTGCGCCGGGGCCGGACGGGCACCATCGGCATCGAGATCACGGAAGCCTGAGCAACTGCGTCAACCCGAGGTTGACGGCACTCCCGGCGTCAACCTAGAGTTGACGAATGATCCAGTTGACCGACCTCATCGTCACGGTCGCCAAAGAGGCCGAAGACGCCCTCACGCGCCTCGCGAGAGCGGTCGAGATGAGCGGTCAGCTGAACGAGCTCGGCGACCACCTGATCGGGCATTTCGTCGACGAGGCGCGCCGCGGCGGGGCGAGCTGGGCCGAGATCGGCGAGAGCCTCGGGGTGTCCAAGCAGGCCGCGCAGAAGCGGTTCGTGCCCAGGGAGTCGCCGGAGCTCACCAAGCCGTCGATGGAGCGCTACACGCAACGCTCGCGCCGGGTGATCGCGCTCGCCCGCCACCACGCGCGGTTCAGCGAACGGATCGGCACCGAGCACCTGCTGCTCGGGCTGCTCGACGAGTCGGGCGGGCTCGCGGCCAAGACCATCGCGAAGCTCGAGTCCGGCGACGGCAGCACGCGCCTCGCCGTGCTGAACCGGCTCGACAACGAGGCCAAGCAGCGCCCGGAGAAGCAGCCGTACTCGACGCACTGCAAGAAGTCACTCGAACTGACCGTCCGCGAGGCGCTCAGGATGGGCCACATGTTCATCGGCACCGAGCACATCCTGCTCGGCGTGCTGCTCGAAAAAGACGGGACCGCGGCCGACGTGCTGCACACCACCGGTGTGACGCACGCGGCCGCGGCCGCTCACATCGAGAAGGTCGTCAACGGACCGCAGCAAGCGCTTCCGGGAGCGTGAAAGCACCGGCGTACAAGGCTTTGCCGATGATCGTGCCCTCCACGCCGTCGCGCGACAGCTTCGCCAGCGCGATCAGGTCGTCCACACTGGACACACCGCCGGACGCGATCACCGGCGCGTCGGTGCGGGCGCAGACCTCGCTCAGCAGGTCCAGGTTCGGACCCTTCAGCGTGCCGTCCTTCGACACGTCCGTGACGACGTAGCGCGAGCACCCGTCGCGGTCGAGCCGGTCGAGGACCTCCCAGAGGTCGCCGCCGTCCGACGTCCAGCCGCGGCCCTTGACCCGGTGGCCCTGCTCGGTGATGCGGACGTCCAGGCCCACCGCGATCTTCTCGCCGTGGGCGGCGATGGCCTTCGCGCACCACTCCGGGTCTTCCAGCGCGGCCGTGCCGAGGTTCACCCTGGCGCAGCCGGTCCTCAGCGCGGCCTCCAGCGACGCGTCGTCGCGGATGCCGCCGGACAGCTCCACCTTGACGTCCAGCTCACCGACGACGCGGGCGACCAGCTCGCGGTTCGAGCCGCGCCCGAACGCCGCGTCGAGGTCGACGAGATGGATCCACTCCGCTCCGTCGCGCTGCCACTGCAACGCCGCGTCGAGCGGCTCGCCGTAGTTCGTCTCGGTACCGGCTTCGCCCTGCACGAGCCGGACGGCGCGGCCGTCGGCCACGTCAACAGCGGGGAGGAGTGTGAACGTCACCCGCTCAGCCTAGCGTCCCCCAGCACGAGGGCGGCCACGCGCTCCTGGGCGTCCGCGGTCCGGGCGAAGCCCGGCGCCACCGGAGTGACCAGGAACCCGACGAAGCTCGGATACTCCTGGGCGAGCGCCAGGTACAGGTACTGGGTGCTTTCCAGACCGGCGTCCGTGCGGTCCGCGCACGGCGGCTGCGGAGACCCCTCCGGCAACAGGAAGAGCTCCATTCCGGGCGCCCGCTCCACGAGCTTCAGCATCCGCTCTTCCAGCTCTCCGTACCCGGCGCAGTGCTGGTGGAAGCCGACCCAGTCGACCTCCGACGGCACCTGGAACGTGTCGGTGATCTCGGCGCCGGCCACGGCCAGCATCACCTTCTTGCCGGGGAAGTGCTTCTTGACCTCACGCGCGGTGCCGGCGTCCCTGACCACGAAGCCGTCGAACCGCTGCTCGGCGGCCACCTCCTGGTGGGCACCCACCTCGATCAGGTTGAGATTGCTGTGACCGCGCACCGCGGCCGGCTCAGCGCCGAGATAGCCGTAGTAGCGCAGCGTCGCACCGGGTCGTTTGCGCAGGTGGTCGGAGTTCAGCGCCGCGATCTTCAGGTCGTCGACGTGGCCGGCGGACTGGTCGCCGTGGCGGCCGAGGTAGACCCACAGCCGATTGGTCGGCACCTCGGTACCGAGGGTGATCTTCTGGTGCTTGCCGTTGACGGTGAGGTCGAGCACGGTGCCGGCGAGCTGCAGCGTGACGTCGAACGAGCCGTCCCGTTTGGGGGTGGCCGACGCCGCGAGCGGCTGCTTGCCGGGCTGCAAGATCTGCACGCTTCCGTTGGTGTACACAAGAAAGCCGAGATCGACGCCCGGATCGGACGCGTCGCCGGTGATGTTCGCCGAGCGGCTGAGCACGATCGAGGACCAGTCGCCGGGCGCACCACCTGGGGTCAGCGTCGCCGAGATCGCGGAGCCGGTGGAAGGCGCGTCGAGGCGCACCGATGTCGTGCCGGAACGCATCGACAGCTTGCCGGACCGCGTGACTTCCGCGTGGTCGCCGGCGACTCGGGTGTAGGTGACGGCACCGGTGCCCTGCCGCTGTTTGAGGTTGTCGTTCAGCCCGTGCGTCAGGCTGGAGGGGGCAACGCCGTTGAAGTTGTCGTGGAACGGTGCCGGTGCAGCGTGAGCCCCAGGCACGGCCACGAAGGCAGCCGCGAGCGCGGCTACCGTCAGCAGTCGTGTGATCACGACAAGGTAGTCAACCAGTTCCGCAGCAGGTGCGCCCCGGCATCGCCGGATTTCTCCGGGTGGAACTGGGTCGCCCACAGCGGCCCGTTCTCGACCGCCGCGACGAACTCGTCACCGGCGTGGTCCGCCCACGTGACCAGCGGCGGCTTGAGGTGGTCGGCCGGCTCCAGCTCCCAGCGGCGCACGCCATAGGAGTGCACGAAGTAGAACCGCGTGTCCTTGTCCAGGCCCGCGAAGAGCTTCGAGTCCTCCGGCGCGCGGACCGTGTTCCAGCCCATGTGCGGCACGATCGGCGCTTCGAGCCGCTCGACGGTGCCGGGCCACTCGCCGCAGCCCTCGGTCAGCACGCCGTGCTCGATGCCGCGCTCGAACAGGATCTGCATGCCCACGCAGATGCCGAGCACCGGCCGGCCACCGGCGAGGCGCTCACCGATGATGCGCGCACCGCGCACCGCGTTGAGGCCCTCCATGCACGCCGCGTACGCACCGACACCGGGCACGACCAGGCCGTCGGCGTCGCGCGCGGCCTTCGGGTCCGACGTCACCTCGACATGGGCGCCGACCCGCTGAAGCGCGCGCTCGGCGGAGCGCAGGTTGCCGGAGCCATAGTCAAGTACGACGACACGTGCCACGCCGACCAGGCTAGTCGGTCGGTGCTAGTCAGTTGGGGCCGCACCCTGCGTCACCGGTATGACCGGCAACACGGTGTTGATCGGCTTCTTGCCCACGCGCTGCTGCACCGCCACTGCCGTGATCCCGTAGTACATCGCCAGCGGCAGCATGAGCAGCGCGAGCTTCAGCCACAGCGACAACGACGTCAGCACGACGAGTGCGATCACGACCAACGCGGGC
This sequence comes from uncultured Actinomycetota bacterium, assembly GCA_963771775.1. Classification (GTDB taxonomy): domain Bacteria; phylum Actinomycetota; class Actinomycetes; order Mycobacteriales; family Pseudonocardiaceae; genus Lentzea. Next base: position 985,751 of record CAVYUS010000007.1, on the reverse strand, counting down.
CAGAAGTACAGCCGCTCCAGCCCCTTGGACAGCCGTGGTGCGGCCAGCGGCTCCAGCCAGGTGTCCGCCCTGCCCTGGTCCACCAACTGGGCGACCTGGGCCACCTCGGGCAGGTTGAACGCACGGAACAACCTCGGCACCACACCTGTGGCGTCGAGGTAGTCGCGCACAATGCCGCTCACCGCATCACGGTCTGCCCGTGGGACGGCGAAGACGTATCGCTGCACCTGACTGGCCTGCGACGTTCTCCTTGTCGCGTCGGTTGAAGAACCTGCTGGAGGCACGGTCGTACCAGCGCCCGAACCAGCCGTACTGGTTCGCCTCGACGTTGAGCCGTCGCAGCGGCTCATGGCCACCCCATGACCAGCCGCGCACTACCGTCGCACCAGCGGTGTAGACGATCGCGCCGTCCTCGCTCCACACCGCCACGACCGAGCCGTTGCCCGTCACCTTGCGGATCTTCAACGCCACGGCCATCGCGTCGACCACCCTGGTGTTCGGGGAGGGCAGCAGCACCGTGCCGGACTGCACCGGCACGAGGGCCGCGGGACCGACGCTGTCGCCGTGCATGGCCTTCTGCAGCTCGGCGGCGTTCAACGGGGTCCAGATCAGCATCCTCACGACCGACATCATTCCTCCTCGGCCGCGCGGGCCCAGTCGGACATGCCAAGGATGTCCCGTTCGGGGAACGGATCGACGCGCCGCCGCGATGCCAGAACACGGCGTTCACCGCCGACTGCATCACCAGAACGCCCGCCAGCAACACATACACCGGCACCGAGAGCAGGACCGGAATCCCCGGCCCGGACAGGAAAAAGACCAGGACGAGGCCCAGGACAACCGTGCCGGCGAGAGGCAGGGCCGGGTTCACCACCGGCAGGTCGGACATCCACTGGCGCTCGCCGGCCACGCTCTCCCACCACTTCTTCTCGTGGTGCGGCACGGCTTCATCGACCTCGCCGCCGTCGATCCTGACCAGCGCGGCGGCGTCGGTGTAGAAACCAGCGGACTCCAAGGCGATTCGCAGCGCGCTGAGACCGTCGAGCACGCCTTGCGCGCGCACGGCCGCAACCGCCTCAGTGAGCCAGCTCAGCCCGTCCGGTACGCGTTTGGGCGTCGCCGGCTCGAAGGAGTCGTCCGGGCCGAACCGCCAGCCGCGCACCGCGCCGTCGAAGTAGACGAGCCACGCGGTCGTCTCCGTCCACACCAGACCGACCCGCACGCCTTTCACGATGCGCAGGTTGTCGATCAGCGTCTCGGACGTGTACGGATCCGGGCCGAGCACGAACGTGCCGTGCGGGACGGGTACCAGCAACCGCGGCCGGGCACTGTGCCTGATCAGCGCCGCCCGTGCCGACTCCGGGTCCGATGTGGTCCAGATGACCACACGTGGGGTGTGCACGATCGGGCATCTTGCCCGATCGTGCGGCTATCTCACTATCTCCACCCCTAAACGGCGCGAGAAGGCGCGCCGGTCCAGTCATCCCCCATGACTGCGAACATTTCTTCACCCCCTGAAGAAACTACGCACAGCGCTCGCCAGCCCAACCACGTCGAGATCATGCGCGGCGTCGTGATCCTCGGCCGTGCCGTAGTTGCGGAGCTCTGCGTGTCGTTTGACACCTACAGAACGAACGCGGTGCGGGATTTGTTGCAGAGTTTCGGAAATCAGATGAGATGAAGTTCCCTCCAGGTACGGCTCGGCGATCAGCACGTCGGCGTGGTCGGTCTCCTGCACCGCTTTGCGCAGTCCGTCCGTGTCGAACGGTCGGATCGTGGCCGCGTACAGCACGGTGACGTCGGCGTTCTCCGAGTCGACCGCCTTGAGCACCCGGTCCAGCATCGGCCCGACGGCGAGCACCACTCCGCGTTTTCCGTGACGCAGCGCGGTGAATCCCTTACCCACCGGATACGCCTGTGTGTTCTCGTGCAGTGAAAGCCTGACGTAGACCCGGTCGTCGTCTTTCAGCGCCTTTTCGAGAATGGGCGTCACCTCGTCCGCATGCCCCGGCACGTGCACGGTCCAGCCGGGCAGCGTGTCGAACAACGCGACATCGCCCGGCGCCTGGTGGGTGCGTCCCCACACCGGGTCGTCGTAGGACGCGCCGATGCTCACGAACACCGCCCCCACGTCCTGATGCCCGATGTCGAGCTTGATCTGCTCGTACGGTCGTTCGACCAGGAACGGCGCGTAGCTGTGCACGACCGGCCGCAGCCCGGCCAGCGCCAGCCCGCTCGCCACCCCCACCATGGTCTGCTCGCGGATCCCGACGTCCACGACGCGTTCGTTCTCCTGGGGGAAGTTGTTGCTGGAGATCACCGCGGTGACCACGGCGATCCGCGGGTCGTGCCTGATCCCGTCGTTGACCGTCTGGATGAAGGCCTCTCGCATCGTCGTCATCAGTAGCTCTTCTCGGTCTTGGCGACCACCACGTACGGGCGGTCGTGCGGCGCGGTCAGTGCGGCGAAGATGGCCTCGTGGTCGCGGCCGTCGACGACCGCGGTCTGCCAGCCCTCGACGGCGAAGCGCTGCTCGATGCCGCCGGGCCAGCCGTACATCGCCGTCTGGTTGTCGATCACGATCGCGGTGAGGTTCGCGACGGTCGAGCCGCGCCGCCACCGCGATGGCCTCGTGGTTGCTGCCCTCGTCCAGCTCACCGTCGCCGACCAGCACGAACGTACGCCCGCCGCGCTTGCCGATCCCCTGTCCGATCGCGGTCCCGACGGCGATCGGCAGCCCGTGCCCGAGCGAGCCGCTGCTGATCTCGACGCCGGGGACCAGCATCCGGTCGGGGTGCTGGCCGAGCGGGCTGTCCCACGACGTCCAGTCGTCCAAAATGGACTCGTCGATGAACCCCTTCTCGGCCAGCACCGCGTAGTACGCCATCGGCCCGTGGCCCTTGGAGAGCAGGAAGCGGTCCCGGCCGGGGTCGTCGACGGTCGCCGGCGTGACGTTGAGCACCCGGTCGTAGAGGACCCAGAGCACGTCGATCGTGGACGCCGCCGCCCACTCGTGCTTCTCGTCCCCGCTCATCCTCGCGAACAACTCCGGTATCCGTTGCATGCCACCAACTGTTCAACCTCGACCAAGCTGGAGGTCAAGCGGTTACCATGATCCGGTGAGCAAGTTGCCCGAAATGCTGACCATCGGCCAGGTCGCCGACCGCAGCGGTGTCCCCCACACCGCCCTGCGCTTCTACGAGGACCGCGGCCTGATCGCCTCCATCCGCACCGCGGGCAACCAGCGCCGTTACGCGCGCTCGGTGCTGCGCCGCCTGGCCTTCATCCGCACCGCCCAACGCGTGGGCCTCACCCTGGAGGACGTGCGCGACGCCCTGGCCCAGCTGCCGGACAACCGCACGCCCACGAAGTCCGACTGGGAACGCCTGTCCCGCTCGTGGAAGTCGGAGCTCGACGCACGCATCGACGCCCTGTTCCGGTTGCGGGACCGGCTCACCGGCTGCATCGGGTGCGGCTGCCTGTCCCTGCGCAGCTGCTCGCTGCAGAACATCGACGACGAGCTGGCCGAGAACGGTCCAGGCGCGGCCCGCCTGAAGCCGGTGCTGGAGGGCGGCACGCTCTAGGGCCACACCCGGTATGCCAGCACGCCGTGCGCGGCCACCTCGCCGCCGAACGGTCCGGCGGAGGCCGGTTGCTCCCCGTTCCAGAGATCGAGCACCCGGTACGACGGGGCGTCGGGCAGGCCGACGTCCGACGCGGCCGCGGACACCGAGATCGTCGACGTGTCCCGGTTGAGCAGGGCGATCACGACAGAGCCGTCGGACATGCCCTTCACCCACAGGTCGTCCCGCAGCCGGCGACCCTGACCGGTACCGAAGTCCTTCTGCACGTCGAGCACCGCCCGGTTCAGCAGCACCCGCGCGGTCGCCGCGTCCATCGACCGGATGTCGTTGCCGGCCATCAGCGGCGCGTTGAGCAGCGACCACATCGTGAAGTGGAACTGGTTCTCGTCCTCGGTCAGCCCGTTGCCGACCTGCAGCATGTCCGGGTCGTTCCAGCCGCCTGGCCGCGCGAACTGCTCCAGGCCCGCCTGCTGGTCGAGGATGCCGGTGATGTTCGGCCAGTTCGGCTTGATGTCACGGGTGGTGCGCCACATCGTGCCGCCCGCGTCGTAACCCCACTCCCACGGCTTCTCGTCGCCCCACTCGACGATCGAGAGCACGATCGGCCGGCCGGTCGCGCGCAGGGCGTCGGACATCTTCAGGTAGCGGTCGCGGGCCGGCACACCGGTCGGGCGGTCGGCGGCCTTGGACTCGCAGTAGTCGTACTTCAGGAAGTCCGCGCCCCACTCCGCGAAGGTCCGGGCGTCGATCTCCTCGTGGTCGCGGGAGGCCGGTCGTCCCTCGCACGTCCGCGACCCCGCCGACGAGTAGATGCCGAACTTCAGTCCCAGGCCGTGGACGTAGTCGCCCAGCGCCTTCATGCCGGACGGGAACGTCACGGGATCGGCCTGCAACCGGCCGTCGGCGGAGCGCTCGGTGGCCATCCAGCAGTCGTCGACCACGACATAGGTGTAGCCCGCGTCGCGCATCCCCGACCTGACCAGCGCGTCGGCGTTCTCCCGGATGAGCTGCTCGCTGATGCCGCAGCCGAACCGGTTCCAGCTGTTCCACCCCATCGGGGGACCCGCCGCGCGGGCCGGAGCAGGCAGCGGAGGCGCGGAGGGCACGTCGCAGGCCGTCGCGCCGGTCAGCACGACGACCGCCACCAGCCCCAACCACCACCCGCGCCCGCTCACCCGCTGATCGTCCCACGCCGAAAACCAGTCGACGAGCTGTGCTTTCCTGGTGGGGAGATGAAAGAAGACAGAATGGTCCGCCTTTCGAAGCGGATGTCCAAGGCGCTCCGCCACCAGCCGGAGCGCATCGGCCTCACCCTCGACCCGGCGGGCTGGGTGAGCGTGACCGAACTCCTGAACGCGATCGGCATCACCGACGAGGAGATGCGCGAGGTCGTGCGCAAGAACGACAAGCAGCGCTTCACGATCGACGGCGACCGCATCCGCGCGAACCAGGGCCACAGCGTCGAGGTCGACCTCGGCCTGCCGGCCGCGACCCCGCCGGACACGCTGTTCCATGGCACAGTCGCGACGTTCCTCGACGAGATCATGCGCGACGGACTGCGCCCGATGACCCGCCACGACGTGCACCTGTCCCCCGATCGGGAGACCGCCCGCCGGGTCGGGGCGCGGCGCGGCCGGCCGTTGATCCTGCTCGTCGACGCGAAGACGATGCACGCGGACGGCCACGAGTTCCGGCTCAGCGCGAACGGCGTCTGGCTGGCCCAGCACGTCCCGGCCCAGTACCTGCGCACCTCGTGAAAGAGATCATCGTGAAAGAGATCATCGAAGCGGGCTACGACGCCATCGCGGAGCACTACCTGACCTGGTCGGCCCAGATCGCCGACGACCCGCGCACGCACTACCTCGCGGAGCTCGACACCCGGCTACCGGAGGGCGCCAAGGTCCTCGAACTCGGCTGCGGTGCCGGCCTCCCCAGCACGCGCCTGCTCGCCGAACGCCACGACGTCCTCGGCGTCGACCTGTCACAGCAACAGCTCGACCTCGCCCGCGCGAACGTGCCGAACGCGCGGTTCGAGAAGGCCGACATGACCACGCTCGACTTCCCGGACGGCTCGTTCGACGGGATCGCCGCGTTCTACTCGATCCTGCACGTGCCGCGGGCCGAGCAACCGGCGCTCATCGCGAAGATCGCGCGATGGCTCAAGCCCGGCGGCTTGTTCCTGGCCTCGCTCGGCATCGGCACGGCGGATGCCACCGAGACGTGGCTGGGCGTCGAGATGTTCTTCGGCAGCAACACTCCCGCCCGCAACCGTGAGCTCCTCGCGGAGCACATGGAGATCGTGATCGACGACCTGGTGACCATGCACGAGCCGGCACCGGCGACGTTCCACTGGGTGCTCACCCGCAGGTGAGATCGGCGGGTGGTGCGGTGCCGACGTAGCGCCGCCACTCGTCCCCGGTCAGGTCACGCCCAGCGGACGCACAGGCCGCCCGGACCCAGTTGTCCGGCGCGAGGTCCCACGAGCGCAGCTTGCGGTTCGAGACGGCGGTGACGAGGTTCTGGTCGCCGGTGAAGGTCAGGCCGATCGGCCCGAACCTGCCGCGCTGCTCCGCGAGCCGCACCTGGCCGAGCAGCTCGCCGGTCCGCAGATCGGTCAGCACCAGCACGCGGTCGACGCGCAGCTGGGCGACCAGCGAACCGTCCGGGCTGCCGGTGATCCCGGCCAGGTAGCTGGGATCGCGCGGAACCGTGCGGCGCAAGGAGGTCCCGCGGGCGTCCCAGACCTCGACGGACTCCGCGCGCTGGATCAGCAGGCTGTCTCCGGCGAACGTCACCGCGTCCGCCTGGCCCTGGACGTCCCGCACCTCGCCCGACGCGGTGTCGAGGATCGCGACGGAATCCGTGCACACCACAGCCACCAGGGCCGCGGCCGGGCTCACCGCGACGAGGTGGCTCTGCGGCGGCTGGTTCTCGCGGGAGATCTGCCGCTTCAGCGGGATCTCGCGCACGGAGTCGTCCCGCAGCACCTGGACGTCGCCGGCGCTGTCCACCACGACGAGCCGGTCGTCGGCGGTCATGCCCATCGCCAGCAGGTCCTGCGCGGTCACCTTCGAGCTCCACTCCCCGACCGGACGCAGACCGCCTGGATCCCACCTCTCGACGATGCCCTGCGGCGACGTCACGTGGAACAGCCGGTCACCGCTCGTGTTCCAGACCAGCGGTCCGGCCAGCCGGTCCGGGCTGACCGACGCCATGTCCGCTCCCACAGCCAGTTCCTCGCCCGCCGACACCGCGACCCGCCCGTGCGACGACGCGAGCCACGGCGGCGGGCACGCGCTGCACACCACCGGGACCCTGGTCGGCAGCTCCGAGCCGATGCGGGTGTCGCGATTCAGGTCCCACAGCACCAACCGGTCGCGGGAGGCGGACACGAGGTGGTCCTTGTCGCCGAGAAACGCGACGAACGGTGTCTCGACGTTGCCTTCGAGCCGGGCCCGTTCGCCGGTTTCCGGGCCCTTCACGTCGTAGACGAAGATCGCTCCGGCATCCGCGACGGCCGTGCGGGTGCCATCGTCGGTGATCGCCACGGCGGCCGGATCGGCACGGCCGGCCGGCAGCACGGCCTCGTGCGACTGGTAGTCGAAGGAGGGCGCGGTCGTGCGCCACAACCGGGTGTCGCCCTCGGACGAATAGCCGAAGTGCTCGCCGTTGGCCGACAAACCGACCCAGAAACCGTTGGCGGGCATCGCATATCCCTGGGCGGCCGACACCACGTCGAGGCTGGCGGGTGACCGGCGGACCCAGTTGGTGAACGAGATCTCGACGAGCGTCTCGTCGTCGGGCATCCGCAGCCAGAACAGGTCGAGAGGGGTGTCCTCCCGTTCGGTCACCCGGCTCGTCTGTCCATCATGGACGGAAAGCTTCGCCTGGCCGTCCGCCTCGGCGCGCACCGCGGTGAACCGTCCGGATGGCGACACCGCGATCTCGCCCTTCTTGCGGCGATCAGTGCCGATGTCCTGCACGGCACCGGTTCTGACGTCCCACCGGAGCCTCCTGTTCTCGGCGTGCGCGGCGACCACACCGCCGTCCGCACTCGTAGCCACCGCTGTCACCGCGCTCTCGGCGACCTTCTGCTCCGTGCGTCCGCCGGCGAGGTCCAACCGCACGACCCGGCCGTCCCGCGTGCCCGCGACCGCCACCCTGCCGTCGGCGGAGGCGGCCAGCGCGGACACCTCACCGCCGACCTCCAGGTAGCGGTCGAGCTGCGGGCTCGCCGTCACCGCCTCGAACAGCGCGGCCCGCGTCTGCGCGTTCGGCTCGGTCCGATAAGCCTGCGCGGCGAGCAGCTGGCTCAGCGCGAGATCGCCGCGCAGGTTCGCGACGGCGGCCGAAGCGAGACCGCGAGCGGTGGCGGTGCGGGCCTGCCCGACCGCGTCGTTGCGCTGCCCCACCGCGATGAACGCCGTGACCAGCACGCCGACGGTGAGCAGCGCCAGCGCCGTCACCGCCCCGCGCGCCAGTCGCACCGTCCTGCGGTGCTGGTGGACGTGCTCGCCGACGAGATCGTCCTTGGGCACGCCGCGCACGGCGCTCGCGATGTCGGCGACGCACTCCCGCAGCCGGGGGTTCGACCCGTCGACCTGGTCGACCTCGCGCAACCACCGCAGATCAACCCATCGAGGTTCCTCGCCCAGCGCCCTGCGCACCGCGGGCGGCACCGACTGGGAGTATTCGCCGGAGGTCAGCACGACGAGGATCTGCTGCGCGGACCGGTGCTCCAGCCACCACTCGAGCTCGCGGTTGACCCACGTCGACGCCGCGGCCTCCGGCGAGGCCATCAGGATCAGCCAGCGCGACCGGCTCAGGGCCGTTTCGATCGACGTCCAGAGGCCCGGGTTCGCGGACAGGCTGGCGTCGTCGAGGAACACCCGCGACGCGCGCAGTTTGTTCCAGGGCGTGGCGAACCGTTCGACGCCACGTTGCAGCGTCGGGGCGAGGGTGCCGTCCAGGGCACGGCTGTACGAGATGAAAGCGTCGTAATCAGGCTCGCCCACATGGTCGAGTCTGACGGTTTGGTGCCAGTGCCGCGACCGGCAGCCTTTGCCCCGTATTTCGACGGTCAGACGGGTGCATCGTGGTGCCGGCCCCACGTCCTCATCCTGGTTGGATGTGGGCGTGGGGCCGGTGCCGCGAGGCGCCCTGCTGAGCACCGGAGGACGCGGTGAAGGTTGCCGGTCGCGGCACTAGATGAGCCAGAGCACCGCGCCGCCGACCGCGACCACGATCAGCACCAGCAGGATGACCGCCATGAACTTGGCGGTCTTCCACGTGGCGTAGACGCCACCGGCCATGAAGCCCGCGAGGGCCAGCAGGCCGATGACGACGACCTCCTTCGGCATCAGAGCACGCCCTTGGTCGACGGAATGCCGCCGACGCGCGGGTCGGGCTCGGTGGCGGTGCGCAGGGCACGCGCGATCGCCTTGTACTCGGCCTCCGCGATGTGGTGCGGGTCGCGGCCGTACTCGACGCGCACGTGCAGCGCGATCTGGGCGTGGAAGGCCAGCGACTCGAAGACGTGGCGGTTCAGCACGAACGGGTAGTTCCCGCCGATCACGAAGCTGTTGAACTGCTCCGGCTCGCCGCGGTGCACGGTGTACGGACGGCCCGAGACGTCGACCGCGGCGTGCGCGAGGGTCTCGTCCATCGGGATCCAGCAGTCGCCGAAGCGGCGGATGCCCTTCTTGTCCCCCAACGCTTCCCGCAGCGCCTGGCCCAGCACGATCGCGATGTCCTCGACCGAGTGGTGCGCGTCGATGTGCGTGTCACCGGTGGCGCGGACGATCAGGTCGAAGCTGCCGTGCACGCCGAACGCGGTGAGCATGTGGTCGTAGAACGGCACACCGGTGCTGATCTCGACCTGACCGGTGCCGTCCAGGTCGATCTCCACGTAGACGGACGACTCCCTGGTCGTGCGCTCCACCTTGCCAACGCGACTCACCGGCTGACCTCCTTGCTGGCCGCGAGGAAAGCGTCGTTCTCCTCGGGCGTTCCGATGGTCACCCGCAGGTGACCCGCGATTCCGACGTCCCTGATGAGCACGCCGTGGTCCAAATAGGACTTCCACACGTCCCGTGCGCTCTCGAACCAGCCGAACAGCACGAAGTTCGCGTCCGAGGGCACGACCTGGAAACCCAGTTCCGTCAACGCGGCCACCACTCGGTCGCGTTCGGCGGAAAGCAGTGCCACCGAGCCCAGCGTCTCGGCGGCGTGCCGCAGCGAAGCCCGCGCGGCCGCCTGCGTCAGCGCGGACAGGTGGTACGGCAGGCGCACCAGCTGCAACGCGTCCACGACGGCGGGAGCGGCCGCCAGGTATCCCAGCCGGCCGCCGGCGAACGCGAACGCCTTCGACATCGTGCGCGAGACGATCAGCCGCGAGCCGTACTCGTCGAGCAGCTTGATCGCGCTCTCCTGCGAGGAGAACTCCGCGTACGCCTCGTCGACCACGACCATGCCCGGCGAGGTCGCGATGAGCAGCCGCAGGTCCTCCAGCGGGATCGACTGGCCCGTCGGGTTGTTCGGCGACGTCACGAACACGACGTCCGGCCGCGTCTCCGCGATGACGGCCGCGGCCTTCTCCACGTCCAGCGAGAAGTCGGCACGGCGTGGCGTCGGCGCCCACTCGGTGCGGGTGCCGGCCGCGATGATCGGGTGCATCGAGTACGACGGCTCGAAGCCCAGCGCCGTGCGTCCGGGACCGCCGAACGCCTGCAGGATCTGCTGGAGGATCTCGTTGGAACCGTTGGCCGCCCACACGTTCTCGGACGTCAGCGGCACCGAGGTCGCCTCGGCGAGGTACGCCGCCAGGTCCTCGCGCAACGCCACCGCGTCACGGTCCGGGTACCGGTGCAGCTCGCCCGCGATCTCCGCGACGGCCGCGACGACGTCGGCCGCGAGCGCGTCCGTCGGCTCGTACGGGTTTTCGTTGGTGTTCAGGCGATACGGCACGTCGAGCTGCGGCGCACCGTAGGGCGTGCGGCCGCGCAGGTCCTCGCGCAGGGGCAGGTCCGAAAGCTCCACCCGCGCGCCGACAACAGGCTTCATCTGTGTCCACGCCCTTCTGGGAAACCTCGCTGTGACAGCCTGCCCGTGCGCGGGCAGGTCTTCGGCGTTGGCCAGCGCGACGACCTTGTCCGCGACCTCGCGCAGTGCGTCCTCGGAGTAGTCGATCACGTGGATGCCGCGCAGGAACGTCTGCACGGACAGCCCGGACGAGTGCCGCGCGCAGCCACCGGTGGGCAGCACGTGGTTCGAGCCGGCGCAGTAGTCGCCCAGCGACACCGGCGAGTGCGCGCCGACGAAGATCGCGCCGGCGGCCGTGATCCGCTGCGCCACCGCACGGGCGTCGCGCGTCTGGATCTCCAGGTGCTCGGCGGCGTAGGCGTTGACGACCCGCACGCCTTCGTCCACAGAGGACACCAGGACGGTGCCGGACTGCTTGCCGGCCAGCGCGGTGCGGATTCGCTCGGTGTGCTTGGTGGCACCGATCTGGCGGTCCAGCTCGGCGTCCACCGCGTCCGCCAGCTCGGCGGAGTCCGTCACCAGCACCGACGCCGCGAGCGGGTCGTGTTCGGCCTGGCTGATCAGATCGGCGGCCACGTGCACGGCGTCGGCGGACGAGTCGGCGAGGATCGCGATCTCCGTCGGCCCCGCCTCGGAGTCGATGCCGATCAGGCCGCGCAGCAACCGCTTGGCCGCCGTCACGTAGATGTTGCCGGGGCCGGTGACGACGTCGACCGGGGCCAGTTCGGCTCCGTCGGTGTCCACGCCGCCGTGCGCCAGCAGCGCCACGGCCTGGGCGCCGCCCACGGCCCACACCTCGTCGACGCCGAGCAACGCGGCGGCGGCCAGGATGGCCGGGTGCGGCAGGCCACCGAACTCGGCCTGCGGCGGCGAGCACACCACCAGCGACGCCACGCCGGCGATCTGCGCGGGCACGACGTTCATCACGACCGTCGACGGGTAGACCGCGAGGCCGCCGGGCGCGTAGAGACCGACGCGCTCGACCGGCACCCACTTCTCCGTCACGGTGCCGCCGGGCACGACCTGCGTGGTCGTGTCCGTGCGGCGCTGGTCGGCGTGCACCCGCCGCGTGCGTTCGATGACCTCTTCCAACGCTTCGCGCACGGCCGGGTCCAGGGAGGACAAAGCGGATGAAATCTCTCGAGCGGGCACACGGACGGAATCGGGACGAACTCCGTCGAACTTCTCCGTGTACTCCATCGCGGCCTCGACGCCGCGCTCGGCGATCGCGTCCACCAAGGGCCGCACGTGATGCAGAACCGCGTCCACGTCCACCTCGGCGCGCGGCACGATGGCGCGCAACTGAGCGGGGGTCGTGGTGCGACCTCGCAGGTCGATGCGGTTCAGCATGTCCTACAGCCTAGTTCCTGCGGAAATCTGTCAACGGTCAGCCCGCTATCGGCGCTACCTCAGCCTGTGACCGCACGGCCACGCTCGGTTCAGCACCACTCCGTCGCAAACCCCTGCTGATGATGGAGGAACGATGTTCAGTAAGCGCCGCGGCCTGATCGCCGCAGTGCTCGGCATCTGCCTGCCCGTGCTGGTCGCGGGCATGGCACAGCCCAGCTCCGCCGACTCCGGCCGCTACCTGCTCGAAGTCACCGCGAACACCTCGGCCGAACGCACCCAGGTCGCCCAGATCGGCGTCGACGTGCTCGGTGCGACCAAGCTCACCACGGTCTCGGTGGTCGCGGACAAGGCTCAGTACCAGGCCCTGAAGGCGACCGGTCTGCCGATCAAGTACATCGGCGACTTCGAACAGCAGCTCAAGAGCCTCGGCAAGGTCGACTTCAAGGACCCACAGCCGGGCCAGGTCGGCACGCAGGACTTCCCGTCCGGCTACGCCGGCTACCACAACTACGCGGAGATGACCGCCGAGCTGCAGCAGACCGTCCGCGACCACCCGAACCTCGCGAGCCTGCGCAGTATCGGCAAGAGCTTCCAGAACCGCGACATCCACGCGATCAAGATCAGCGACAACGCCGCGACGGACGAGAGCGAGCCCGAGGTGCTGCTTCACCTGCAACCAGCACGCCCGTGAGCACCTGACCGTCGAGCAGTGCCTGCAGATCATCAAGCGCTACACCGACAACTACGCCACCCCGGCGATCAAGAACCTGGTCGACAGCCGCGAGGTCTGGTTCGTCCCGATGGTGAACCCGGACGGCGCCGAGTACGACATCGCGACCGGCTCGTTCCGCGGCTGGCGCAAGAACCGCCAGGGCAACGGCACCGACCTCAACCGCAACTGGGGCTACAAGTGGGGCTGCTGCGGCGGTTCCAGCGGCAGCACGACGTCGGACACCTACCGCGGCCCGTCGGCGTTCTCCGCACCGGAGACCACCCGCATCCGCGACTTCGTGAACTCGCGCGTGGTCGGTGGCGCCCAGCAGATCAAGACGTACATCGACTTCCACTCGTTCTCGGAGCTCGTGCTGTGGCCGTACGGCTACACCCGCGCCGACACCGACACCGGCCTCAACGCGAACGAGGCACGTGCGTTCCAGACGCTCGGCCGGCAGATGGCCGCCACCAACGGCTACACGCCGGAGCAGGCGAGCGACCTGTACATCACCGACGGCAGCATCGACGACTGGATGTGGGGCCAGCACAAGATCTGGTCGTACACCTTCGAGATGTACCCGAGCAGCGGTGGCCTGAACGGTTTCTACCCGCGCGACACGGTCATCGCGGCGCAGACCGCCCGCAACGACCGCGCCGTCGACCTGTTCCTGAGCTACTCGGACTGCGTGAAGCGGGTCATCGGACAGACCTGCTGATCCGGTCCAGCGCCTGATCGATCTCGTCCGGCGTGACGAAGTAGTGCGGGGAGGCCCGCACTACTTCGTCCAGGCCCCGCCTGGTCATGTCGATCCGCGTCGAGCCGAGCTGCGACACGGTGACGGCGACCTGCTCGTCCCAGAGCCGGTCCTTCAGCTCCATCGCCGGCACGTTCTCCGACGTGAACGTGACGATGCCGGACTGCCGCACGCCGAGATCCTGAACGGTGACGCCGGGAATGTTCCGGAGCCCCTCGCGCAAACGCTTGGCACGGTCCGCGACCTCGGCCTCGATGACGTCCAGCCCCTTGGCCAGCGCATACTTCACGGCGGCGATCAGGCCGAGCCGGTCCGCGACGTTGAACTCCCACAGCTCGAACACCCGAGCGTCGTCACGCAGCTCGTACCGGTCGAGCGCGGTCCACTCGGCGCCGTCGTGGTCGATCAGCCGTGGCCGCAGCCTCCTGCGCACGTCGTCGCGGACCACCAGCGCACCCGTGCCGCGCGGCCCGCGCAGCCACTTGCGGCCGGTGCAGACGAGCATGTCGTAGTCGAGTCCGCGCAGGTCGAGCTGACCGGTCGACTGGCAGGCGTCGAGCAGCACCAGCGCCCCCACCTCGCGGGCCTTCGCGGTGACCTCGTTGACCGGGTTGACCAGGCCGCCGTTCGTGGGCGCGTGCACCAGCGAGATCAGCTTGACCCGTTCGTCGAGCTGGAGCGCGTCGACGTCGAGCTGCCCGTGCCGATCGGACGGCAGCACCTCGATCGTCGCGCCGGTCTCCTCCGCGCGGCGCAGCATCGGGACGGCGTTGCCGCCGTACTCGACCTCGGTGACCAGGATCCGGTCGCCTTCGCCGAGCGGGACGGCGTCGAACGCGGCGAGCCACGAGCGGGTCGCACTGTCGGTGAACGCGACCTCCGCCGGCGCACAGCCGAAGAGCTCGGCCAGCACCGCATAGCCGGCTTCGAGGTCGTCATGGCGTTCCGCGGCGGCCCGGTAGCCACCGATCTCGGTCTCCCGCCTGAGGTGCCCGATCACCTCGTCGACCACCGGGGCGGGCGGGATCGAGGAACCGGCGCTGTCCAGGAAGATCAGGTCACTCACGGCCTTCACTGTGCCACGATCGAGGGCATGGGGGATCGAATGTTCGGCTACAGCGCCCAGGTTCGGCCGTTCCTGTGGGTGTTCATGGTGCTGACTCCCGTGGAAATCCTGCTCGTCGAGCTGCTCGTGCCGTGGTTATGGCTGCGGGTGACGTTGCTGCTGCTCGGCTTGCTGAGCGCTGCCCTGCTCGGGTGGCTGCTGTGGATGCTCCACAAGTTCAAGCACGAGATCGACGACGAGTACCTCCGGCTGCGGTACGCGCGGGAGTTCGAACATCGGATTCCGTTGGCAGCTATCAAGAATGTGACGCACGGACTGACCAGCCGGTTGCTGAACAAGACGCAGTCCGTTGTGGACGACACGCTCGTGCTGGAGATCTCCAACTCCACCAACGTTCTGGTGCACCTGAACGAGCCGCTGGAGGTCGATCTCGGGCGGCGTGGCGTGCACGAGGTGACGAAGATCGAGTTCTGGGCCGACGACCCCGCCGCGATCGTGCGTGCGCTGCGAAAATAGGCTCAGTGCCATGGTGGAGATCCCCTACGGCAAGCGCATGCGGCCGCGGTACTGGCGGTTCCTGATCATCACGGCGGTCGGTGTCGCGTTGGTCGCGCTTGCCGTGGACATCCCGTGGCTGCTCATCGCGTTGATCGTGCTGGGCGTGCTGAACACCGTTGTGTGCGTCGGCGCGCTCTACATCCTGCACAAGCAGCCGCACACGGTCTCCGACGATGAGCTGCGGCTGCGTCAGCTGGGGTTCTTCGACTGGCGCATCCCGACCGCGGACCTCGGTGCGGCGCAGGTCGCCGACCGCGCCCACAAGGGCCGGCGCAGCGTCGAGGTGATCGGTGACGCGCTCGTCATCCAGGCGCTGACCAGGACGAACGTGTCCGTTCCGTTCCGCGAGCCGCAGCTGGTGGACCTCGGCAAGACCGGGGTGCAACGGGTCGTGCGGGTCGACTTCTGGGCGGACGACCCGGAGCGGGCCGTCCGCGAGATCAACAGCCGTACTTCTTAGGCTGTGGCGGACTACTTGGGTTCCCACTTGTCGAGGTTCCACCAGGGACCCCAGGCCAGCGCGCCGTAGGAGTTCGGGTCCACCACGGCCTGGTAGCCGTTCCACGCGTCACGCATCACGTACGCGTGCTCGGGGAAGACCGTCACGACCATCGACGGCGCGGCGACGAACGCCTGCTGGAAGAGCTTGTACGCCACCGCCCGCTGCGCCGGGTCGATGAGCTTGCGGCCGTTCACCAGCGCCGCGTCGGCGGCCGGGCTGCCCTGGCCGCGCAGGTCGTAGAGCATCAGGTCCGGGTCGAACGGCGAGCCCTCGCCGGAGAGCAGCGCGTCCTGGCCCACGCGCGGCCGGATCGCCTCCCACGACAGGCCGGCGAGCTGCACGTCGACCCCGACGGCCTTCGCATCGGCCGCGAACGCCGTGGCCAGGTCGGCCCGCAGGTCGTCACCCAGCGGGTACATCAGCGTGAAGCGGGCGGGCACGCCCTCGCGGACCCGGATGCCGTCCGGTCCGGGGACCCAGCCGGCCGCGTCGAGCTGCCGCGTCGCCTCCGTGCGGTCGTAACGGAACTTCGCGGTCGGGTCGAACTCCTCGGCCAACGCGTCCGGCACCGGCGTGTAGGCGATCGTGCCCTTGCCGTCCAGCAGGTTGTCGATCATGCCCTGGCGGTTGGTGGCGAAGTTCAGCGCGAGCCGGATGGCGCCGTTGCCGGTGACCGGGTTGGCGGCCGGCAGTGCGACGGCGCGGTAGTCGGCGCTGCGGTGGTACTGCACGAGGGTGTCCGAGCGCGTCGTGAACGTGGCGGCGATCTTGGGCGGCAGCACCGTGCCGTCGAACTCGCCGTCCTGCATCCGGCGGGCGCGCTGGTTGTCGTCGGTGACGAACACGACGGTCAGCTTCTTGACCTTGGGCGCACCGTCGAAGTAGCTCTCGTTGGCGTCCAGCAGCAGCCGGTCGCCCTTCTTCCACTCGGTGACCTTGTACGGGCCGGTACCGATCGGCTGGCCGTTGGGGTTCGCCTGCTCGCTGGGCAGGACGCCGAGCACGAGCAGGTGCGGGAACGCGGCGTGCTGCTGGTTGAGGCTGAACCGCACCGTGGACGGGTCGAGCTGCTCCACGGACTTGAGCGTGGCGAACCGGTCCTTGACCGGGTTCTGGAGCGCGGCCTGATAAGTCGCGACGACGTCCTCCGCCCCGAACGCGCTGCCGTCGGTGAACTTCACGTCACCGCGCAGCTTCACCGTCCAGCTCAGCCCGTCCGCCGCCGGTTCGGGCAGGTCCGCGGCGAGCTGCGGCTTGAGCGTGCCGTCCTGGCGGTGCTCGACGAGCCCGTCGTAGATCTTCGACACGCCCTGCGCGCCGTAGCCGAGCAGCGGGTTCAGCGTGGTCGGCTCGTCGCGGTCGGCGAGCACGATCGAGGTGCCGTTCGTGGTGCCGTCCGGGCTGGGTGTGGCGGTCTCGGTGCAGCCCGCGACGGCCAGCAACACGACGAGCAGCAATGGGGAACGCACGGTGTCGGACCCTACAGTGATGCCCATGCGGATCGCTGTGAGTCAGATCAGCTCCACCACCGACCCCCGGTCGAACCTGGAGCTAGTCCGTGACGCGGTACGCCGGGCCGACGGCGCGCGGGTCGTGCTGCTGCCCGAGGCGACGATGTGCCGGTTCGGCGTGCCGTTGGGGCCCGTCGCAGAGCCTTTGGACGGCCCGTGGGCTTCGGCGGTGCACGAGATCGCCGCGTCGCACGACGTCGTGGTGGTGGCGGGCATGTTCACACCCGCCGGGGACCGCGTGACGAACACGATGCTGGTGACCGGGCCCGATGTGCACCTCGGTTACGACAAGATCCACCTGTTCGACGCGTTCGGGTTCCAGGAGTCGCGCACGGTCGCTCCGGGCTCCGAGCCGGTCGTCTTCGACGTGGACGGCGTCACGCTGGGCGTCGCCACCTGCTACGACATCCGTTTTCCCGCGTTGTTCACGGCTCTGGCGGACAAGGGCGCCACGGCCGTGCTGGTCGGCGCGTCCTGGGGTGCCGGGCCGGGCAAGAAGGAGCAGTGGGAGCTGCTGGTGCGGGCCCGCGCGCTGGACTGCACCTCGTGGGTGGTCGCCTGCGGCCAGGCCTACCCCGGCGAACTGGGCTCGTCGGCACCGACCGGCATCGGGTACTCGACCGTCGCCGATCCGTTCGGGAACGTGGCTCTGCAGCTGGACGACAAGCCCGCCGTCTCGGTCGTCGACATCGATCCCGAGGGGACGGTGGAACAAGCGCGGTCGGTTCTGCCGGTACTCGCCAACCGACGGCTACGTTGAAATCCATGCGCATCATTTCGGCCGTGGTGGCCGCTTTGCTGTTGTTCTCCGGCGCCGCCACCGCGACGCCCTCGCGCGGGGTGACCGCTCGCGACATCGCCAAGTGGTCGGTCGGCGACAAGGACTTCGCCGTCCGCGAGATCACGATCGCCGCCGGTGGCAGCACCGGATGGCACCACCACGACGGCACGCTGCACGCCGTGGTGAAGAAGGGCACGCTGACCCGGACCCTCTCCGACTGCACCACTTCGTTCGTGCACCACCGCGGCGACACGTTGGTCGAGGAACCCCACCACGTACACGTCGGCCGCAACCTCGGCACCGAGCCGATGGTGCTGCAGGTGCTGTACGTGAACCCGGCCGGTGCGCCGTTGTCGCGCGACGAGCCGAATCCGGGTTGTTCGTTCGAGTGAGCTTGACCTCCAGCTAGGTCGAGCTCGCAGGATCGGTCGTACAACTCTGCCTGTGTTGCCCTCTTTGTCCTCGACCGCACGGATCTCGACAATCACGCGACGATCTTCGCCCGGAGGGCAGGGCCCCGCCCTCCTCGGGGGCAGACCGGCCAACACAGTCAGCCTATTCGCGAAATAGCGCTGTCAAGCCCCCGCTGGCCGATCTGTGGACAACGCACGCCGCGAAACGCGCTTGTCCACAGATCGCCGGACGGGGGCTTGACAGCGCGTTTCAGCAGCTAGATTGAGGTGATTAGGGCCGGGTGGTCAGCCCCCGGGAGGGTGGGGCCCTGCCTTCGATCCGGCGTTGGCTCCAACACCAACAGCCGGCGCCGGGTGCAGAACTTCCCCGGCGTCCGGCATGTGAGCGTGGCGCGCTACCAGCCGCTAGCGCAGGTCCAGGCCGAGGTCGAGTGACGGGCTGGAGTGTGTGAGGCCACCGACCGCGAGGTAGTCCACGCCGGTCTCGGCGTACGCGCGGGCCACGTCCAGCGTGAGCCCGCCGGACGCCTCCAGCTTCACGTTCTCGGGCCGCCGCCGCACCGCATCCAAGCACTGCTCGGGCGTGAAGTTGTCCAGCAGCACCAGTTCCGCGCCCTCGGCGATCGCCTCGTCGAACTGCCCCAGGCTGTCGACCTCGACCTCCATCAGCAACTCCGGCGCGTGCGCGCGGGCCGCGCGGATGGCGGCCGAGACCGAACCCGCCGCGGCGACGTGGTTGTCCTTGATGAGGATCGCGTCGCCGAGGCCCATGCGGTGGTTCACGCCGCCGCCGCACCGGACCGCGTACTTCTGCAGCAAACGCAGGCCCGGCAAGGTCTTGCGGGAGTCGCGGACGAAAGCGCCGGTGCCCTCGATCGCGTCTACCCAGCGCGCGGTCTGGGTCGCGATGCCGGAGAGGTGGCAGATCAGGTTCAACGCGGTGCGTTCGACGGTGAGCAGGCCGCGGGCCGGGCCGGTCAGCACCAGTGCGGGCTCGCCGGGCACGGCCTTCGAGCCGTCCTCGGCCTCATGCTGCACCTCGACCTCCGGCAGGTAGCGGGAGAACGCCGCGCGAGCGATCGAAACGCCGCACAGCACGCCGGCCGCGCGCGGAGTGATCTCCACGGTGGCCGTGGCTTTCTCCGGCACGGTCGCCAGCGTCGTGGCGTCCAGGCCGTAGCGGAGGTCCTCTTCCAGAGCGAGCTGGATGACCCGGTTCGCGTCGTCCCAGTCAATTCCGGCGGGGTCGATGGTCACGCCACACCTTCCGCGAGGACAGGATCGGCCAGCACGGGCTGGCCGGTCGGGGTGAGCCGGACGAGCTGGCTGCGTCGCCACGTCTCGGAGCGCGCGGTGTGGTCCGTGCGGACGTGGCAGCCGCGCGATTCGGTGCGTTGCTGAGCAGCGGCGATCAGGGCGCGGGCGGCCATTGTCAGGGCCGCGTCCTCGACCAGTTCGCGTGACTCCAGCTGCTTGTCCACTGTGGACACGTCGAGCACCGAGCCGACGACGGCCAGGCCCTCGGCGTCGCGGCCGATCGCGGCGTAACGGGACATCACGCGCTGGAGCAGGTCGCGGTCGGCGACGGGGGCGACCGGCAGCGCGACCTCAGGCGTGCGCACCGGAGCGACCAGGCCGAGCGCGAGATCGGAGGCCACGGCCTCGGCTGCGCGGGTGCCGCAGACCAGGCCTTCGAGCAGGCTGTTGGAGGCCAGGCGGTTCGCGCCGTGCAGGCCGGTGCGGGCGACCTCGCCGATGGCGTAGAGGCCGGCAACACCGGTGCGGCCGTCGACGGTGGAAACCACGCCGCCACAGGCGAAGTGTGCGGCCGGAGCGACCGGAATCGGGTCCACCGCCGGGTCGATGCCCACCGAAACACAGGCCGCGTACACCGTCGGGAAGCGGGTGGCCATGCCGTGCAACGACGTCGCGTCCAGGAAGACGTGGTCGTCGACGCCGCCGGGCTCCTGGGCCATGTGCCGGGTGATCGCCGCGGCCACGACGTCGCGCGGGGCCAGGTCCTCGAGCGGGTGCACGCCCTTCATCACGCGGGCGCCGGTCGCGTCGACCAGCACGGCGCCTTCGCCGCGCACGGCTTCCGTGACGAGCGGGCAGCGGCCACGAGCGCCGCGACCGGTGTAGAGCACGGTCGGGTGGAACTGGATGAACTCGACGTCCGCCGCGAGAGCACCCGCGCGCAACGCCAGAGCCAGACCGTCACCCGTTGCCACCGCGGGATTCGAGGTGGCCTGGTACATCTGCCCCAGGCCACCGGTGGCGAGCAGCACGGCGGGCGCGGTCAGCACGCCGGGCACGCCGTTGCCGTCCAGCACCAGCAGCCCGGCCACCGCACCGAGCGGCGTCTTCACCGCGTCGACCGCGACGTGGTTCTCCAGCAGGGGAACCCGTCCGTCCACAGTGGCCTTGAGCAGCGCTCGCTCGACCTCGGCGCCGGTCGCGTCACCGCCGGCGTGCACGACGCGGAACGCGCTGTGGCCGCCTTCGCGGGTGCGCTCCAGCAGGCCGTCCGAGCCGGCGTCGAACACCGCACCGCGCTCACGCAGCCGCGCGACCGCCGCCGGGCCGTCCGTGATGATCGCCGAGACCGCGGCGTCGTCACACAGGCCGGCACCTGCCGTCAACGTGTCCTGGATGTGCCGCCCGACCGAGTCGCCGGGGTCGTGCTGGTCCTGCATGACGACGGCGACGCCGCCCTGAGCCCAGCGGGTGTTGCCGTCGTCGCCCGCCGCCTTGGTGACGACGAGGACGCGAAGTCCCAGCTCACGGGCCCGCAGCGCGGCCGTCAGGCCCGCCACGCCCGTGCCGACCACGATCAGGTCGGCCCGCGCCTCCCAGCGCGCGGCCATCACTCACCGCCGCCGGGCTGGCCGATCTCGATCATCCGCTGCACGGCGCCCTGAGCGCGCTTCGCGGTCTCCAGGTCGACGTGCACCTCGTCCAGGCCCTCACGCACGCAGCGCAGCAGCGCGGCGGGAGTGATCATCTTCATGTAGGTGCAGGACGCGCGGTCGTTGACGGCGCGGAAGTCGATCTCCGGGGCGGCCTTGCGCAGCTGGTGCAGCATGCCGACCTCGGTCGCGACGAGCACCTTGCGCGCGTTCGTGCTGCGGGCGGCGGTGATCATGTCGCCGGTCGAGAGGATCTTCACCTTCTCCGCCGGGACGATGCCCTCCCCCGCGAGGTACAGAGCCGAGGTCGCGCACCCGCACTCCGGGTGGATGAACAGGTCGGCGTCCGGGTTCTCGGCGGCGCGATCGGCCAGCTCAGGGCCGTTGATGCCGGCGTGGACGTGGCACTCGCCCGCCCAGATGTGCATGTTCTCGCGGCCGGTCTCGCGCTTCACGTGCGCGCCCAGGAACTGGTCCGGGCAGAACAGCACCTCGCGGTCAGCGGGGATCGAGCGCACCACGTCGACAGCGTTGGACGACGTGCAGCAGATGTCCGTCTCCGCCTTCACCTCGGCGGTCGTGTTCACATAGGACACGACGACCGCGCCGGGGTGCTCGGCCTTCCACTCGCGCAGCTGGGCGCCGGTGATCGAGTCGGCGAGCGAGCAGCCCGCGCGCTCGTCCGGGATGAGCACGGTCTTCGCCGGCGCGAGGATCTTCGCCGTCTCGGCCATGAAGTGCACGCCGCAGAAGATGATCGTCTGGGCGTCCGACTGCGCGGCGATGCGGGACAGCGCGAGCGAGTCGCCGGTGTGGTGGGCGATGTCCTGGATCTCAGGCAGCTGGTAGTTGTGCGCCAGAATGACGGCGTCGCGCTCCTCGGCGAGCCGCAGCACCTCGTCGCGCCACGCCGCGTTCGGCTCGACACCGCCGAATACACCTGACGCGGTTCGCTCCACGGTTGCGGTAGCGACCATCACTGCCTCCTCGGTCCCCAAGGTTTTCGCCTGTTGGTCGAAAACGTGGCCGATAGTATCAGCCGAGTGGCGGGCGTGGGACATGAAGTTCTGGCGGCTGTCCTGCGAGTGAGAGGTGCATCACTCCAGGTCATGCTGTGGCAGCGCGCTCGGGAACCGCACGCTCACCGCTGGTCTCTGCCGGGTGGGGAGCTCCGGGTGGACGAGGACGTGGAGTCCTCGATTCGCCGTCAGCTGGCCGAAAAAGTCGACGTGCGACAACTGTCACACGTCGAGCAGCTCGCCGTTTTCAGCGCCCCGGACCGCGCTCCCGGGCCACGCGTCGTCGCCACCGCGTTCCTCGGACTGGTCCCTTCGGATGTCGATCCGGAGCGTCCGGCGGACACCGAGTGGCACTGCGTGGACACGCTCCCTCCAATGGCGTTCGACCACTCCTCGATCGTGCATCGAGCGCGGCACCGGCTGGGCTCGAAACTCTCGTACACCAACCTCGGTTTCGCACTGGCGCCACCGGAGTTCACGATCTCGGAGCTGCGCGACCACTACTCGGCGGCGCTGGGCTACCGGGTGTCCGCGACGAACCTGCAGCGGGTGCTCTCCCGGCGCCTGCTGCTGGAACCCACGGGCGGCACCGCACCCCCCGGACCGTCCGGCGGCCGACCGGCCGCCCTGTTCCGGTTCAGCGCCAAGGGAATCAAGGTGACCGACCCGTTCGCCGTGCTGAGGCCGCCGGGATCCGGCCGTCCGGCGGGCGGCAGTGCCAACCCGTAACGTGGACGCGTGGCCGAGACGCTCCCGCTCTTCCCCCTGGGCACCGTGCTGCTGCCCGGGGCGTCTTTGCCGTTGCACATCTTCGAGCCGCGCTACCGGCAGCTCGTCGTCGACCTGATGACCGGAACCCTGTTCGGCCGCACCTTCGGCGTGGTCTGCATCAAGCACGGCTGGGAGGTCGGCACCGACAACGTCGAGTCGCTGCAGGACATCGGCTGCTCCGCCGACCTGCTGGACGCGCGGCCGTTGCCGGAGGGCCGGTTCGACATCGTCACCCGCGGCGTGAAGCGCTTCCGGCTGCTGGACGTCGACCAGACGACCGCGCCGTACCTGCTGGGCCGTGTCGAGTACCTGGACGACGCCCCGGTGCCCCAGGCGGCGCTGGAGGTCGTGCCGATCCTGGAGCGCGGCGCACGGGCGGCCCACGAACGGTATTGCGGCGCGGCCTGGCATCGCGAGGACTGGTCCTCCCCGGACGACGACGTCGATGTCGGCGCGCTGTCGTACATGCTCGCCGCGGACTGCCTGCTGCCGGTGGAGGATCGGCAGCGGCTGCTGGAGGAACGGTCGCCGGCGCGGCGGTTGCGGCTGGTGCGGCGGATGCTGCACCGGGAGACCGGGATTCTGAGCGCCCTGAAGGCGGTTCCGGTGCCGCTCACCGAGTTCGGGCACGTGCCGAACCCGAACTGACCCCGCAGCCTCAGCGTCTGCGAACACCCGAACCGGCCTCCCCTGGCAACCGGGACTGCTGCGAGCGCCCAAACCTGACCGCTTCCGGCAACCAGGGCCTCTGCGAACATCCGAGCGGACCTCCCTGGTAGCCGGAAACCGCTGTGAGCACCCGAACTGACCGCTCCCGGCGACCTGGGCCTCTGCGGACTCCCGAACCGGCCTCCCCTGGCAACCGGAACTGCTGTGAGCACCCGAACTGAGCGCTTCCGACGGCCTGGGCCTCTGAGAGCCCCTGAACTGATCTCCACTCCTGGCAGCCGGGCCCCAGCGAGCACGCAAACCGACTGCTCCCGGCAGCCGAAGTCCGCGCGAGCACCCAGATTGACGGCTTCCGGCAACCGGGGACCTGCGAGCCTCGAACCGACCAGCCCCGGCAGCCAGGGCCTCTGTGAGCACCTGAACTGATCTCCGCTCCTGGCAGCCGGCCTCGGCAAGCACGCAAACCGACTGCTCCCGGCAACCGAGGTCCGCGCGAGCACCCGACCTGACCGCTTCCGGCCAACCGGACACCCTGCGAGCCCCGAACCGACCACTCTCGGCGACCGGGGGGTCCCGCGAGCCCCGAACCGACCGCTTCCGGCAACCGGGTCCCTGCAAGCACCCACACCTCACCCGCTCCCGAGGTCAACAGACCGGCAACCACCCCAGCCTGTTCCGCATGCGCCGAACAAGCTGAAAGTGCGGCTACCAGCGTTTCCATCCAGAGTTGGGCGCACCCACAGACGCCATCAAGCCCAGCCGAGGAGCGCCAATTGTCGGATCGTTGGATTGTGGTCTTGTGGGATTGTTGAACAATCCTTACTCTGAGGGCCACATCACACTCAAGCACTCCTCCACCACGCTGCGAGGTGTCCCATGACGACGACCACGACCGAGGACACAGGCCGGGGAGCCTGGTTCCGCACGCTCGGCGCGAAGGGCAAGCGCGCGTTCGTCGGCGCGTTCGGCGGGTACGGGCTGGACTCGTACGACTACTGGGTCCTGCCGCTGAGCCTGGTCGCGATCACCGGGTACTTCGGCCTCACCAAAGCGGAAGCCGGCCTGCTGGGCACGAGCACCCTGCTGATGAGCGCGATCGGCGGCGCCGTCGCGGGCGTCATGGCGGACCGGTTCGGCCGCTCCAAAACGCTGATCATCACGGTGGCCGCGTACGCGTTCTTCACCGTGCTGTGCGGCTTCGCGACGAACTACGAGACGCTGCTGGTCTTCCGCGCCCTGCAGGGCCTCGGCTTCGGCGGCGAGTGGGCGGCCGGGGCGATCCTCGTGGCCGAGTACTGCAAGCCGAAGTACCGCGGCCGCACGGTGGCGTTCATCCAGAGCGCGTGGGCCGTGGGCTGGGGTCTCGCGGTCCTCATCAACACCCTGGTCGCCTCGTTCACCGACCCGGCGTGGTCGTGGCGGATCATGTTCTGGACGGGTGCGCTGCCCGCGATCCTCATCTTCTACGTGCGCCGCAACGTGGACGACGCACCGGAGACCAAGGCGCAGCCCAAGGAGAAGGGCACCTTCCCGAAGATCTTCCAGGGCCCCCTCCTCAAGACCACGCTGTTCGCCGCGCTGCTCGCCACCGGTGTCCAGGGCGGGTACTACACGCTCGCGACGTGGCTGCCGGCGTTCCTGCAGACCGGCCGCGGCCTTACGATCATCGGCACCGGCGGATACCTCGCGTTCCTCATCACCGGCGCGTGGATCGGCTACGTCAGCGGCGGCTATCTCACGGACTACCTGGGGCGCAAGAAGACCTTCGTGATCTTCGCGATCGCCAGCGCCCTGCTGATCGTCGCCTACACGCAGATCCCCAACGGGGCCAACACGTTGGTGATGTTCCTCGGCTTCCCGCTCGGGTTCTGCATGAGCGCGATCTTCAGCGGGTTCGGCAGCTACCTCAGCGAGCTCTACCCCACCCACCTGCGCGGCACCGGGCAGGGCTTCACGTACAACTTCGGGCGCGCGTTCGGCGCCGTTTTCCCCGGCCTGGTCGGGTTCATGGCCGACCGGCTCGGCATCGGCGGTGCGATGCTGTTCGGTGCGGCGGCGTACGGAATCGCTGTCGTGGCACTGATCTGGCTGCCGGAGACGGTGAACAAGGAGCTGGCATGACGACCGCGGGACAAGCACCGGGACAGGCGCAGGCCAACCTGATCGCCGTCCCGAGGGACTGGGCCTACGACTTCCTCCTCTTCACCCACCGCAACCCCAAACCGTGCCCGGTGCTCGACGTGCTGGACGCCGGCGAGACGGTCAGCGCGCTCAAGCAGGACGCCGATGTTCGTACCCACGCGCCGCGCTATCGGATCTGGGAACACGGCGAGCTGGTCTCCGAACCCGAGAACGCCACCGAGTTCTGGCGCGACGACCTGGTGACGTTCCTGATCGGCTGCAGCTTCACGTTCGAGACCGCGCTCGTCAGCGCTGGTGTGCCGCTGCGGCACGTGGACCAGAAGAAGAACGTCGCCATGTTCGTCACGGACATCCAGTGCCGGCCCGCCGGTCGGCTGCACGGGCCGATGGTCGTGTCGATGCGGTGGATTCCGGAGTCCCTTGTGGACATCGCGCACAAGGTCACGGCGCTGATGCCGTCCGTGCACGGGGCTCCGGTCGGCGCGGGAGATCCGCGGATGCTCGGGATCGACGACATCCACGCACCGGACTTCGGGGACGCCGTGCAGCCGCAACCCGGTGACGTACCGGTGTTCTGGGCGTGTGGCGTGACTCCGCAGGCGGTGCTGATGAAGTCCAAGCCGCCGTTCGCGATCACGCACGCGCCGGGTCAGATGTTCGTGACCGACATGCCCGACTTCGCCTACCGCGTCGGGTAGTCCCGAGAGCGGCGCCTCGAGCCCACGATCAACCGAGGCGCCGCCCCAGGTCGTCCAGGCCGTTCCAGGCCGCACAGCAACCGTAGGCCAGCGCCGCCGCCAGCGGCCACGCCAGGATGCCCCACCACGTCTCCAGCACCGGCTGGACCGCCACGATGTCGTACGGCTGCATCGTCGCGGGCTGGGGGTACATCCCCTCGGCCATCTTGCCGCCCTGCCACTGCGCCAGCACCGCGGCGGCGACCGAGCCCAGCGTCATGCCGAGCATCACGACCGGGCCACGCCGCTGCCGCAGCAGCCACACCGCGATGCCGGTGATCGCGCCCGCGCCGAGACCGATCAGCACGAACACCATCAGCGCGTCCAGCCGGTGATAGCTCTCCACGCCGAACGGCTGCAGCCCGGCGCCCTCCTGCGGGGAGGCGATCTTGGTCTGCGGCGGCGCGAGCCACGCCCAGAGGAACGCGGCACCGAAACCGAAGATGGACGTCGTCAACAACACCGAGAGACCCGGCAGCAGATCCCGCTTCACCACGACCTTCGGCCGGGGCCGGATGTAGTGGTAGACGTACGGCGGCTCCGGCACGGGTTCGATGCGCACCGGCGCTGCTTTCTCGTCCATTCGCGAGAGGTTACTACCGGATCAATCAGGGGCTTGAACTGATCTGACCGTGACGGCTGCAGCGCGCCACCCAGCCGTCCGGGGTCACCTGGACGACCATCCGGCGCGCGCATTCCGAGCAGTACCGCGGCGGGTCGATCATCGACAGGCGCTGACGGCAGAACGCGTGGTCGCCGTCAGCTTCCTCTTTGCCGCAGAACGAGCAGTAGGTCATCTGGGAGATCATCACAGGGTCTGGCTCAGCGCCTTGATGGGCATCGACAGCTCTTCCAGCATGTCGAGGTCCTGCTGCGCCGGGCGGCCGAGGTTCGTCAGGTAGTTGCCGACGATGATCGCGTTGATGCCGCCGAGCATGCCCTGCTTCGCACCCAGGTCGCCGAACGTCAGCTCACGGCCGCCCGCGAACCGCAGGATCGTGCGGGGCAGCGCCAGCCGGAACGCGCCGACCGTGCGCAGCGCCTCGGCACCCTCGACGACCGGGTAGTTCTCGTACGGCGTGCCGGGGTTCGGGATCAGGAAGTTGAGCGGCACCTCGTCCGGCTCCAGTTCGGCCAGCTGCACGGCGAACTCCGCGCGCTGGGCCAGCGTCTCCCCCATGCCGATGATGCCGCCGCAGCAGACCTCCATGCCGGCGTCGCGGATCATCCGCAGCGTGTCCCAGCGCTCCTCCCAGGAGTGCGTGGTGACGACCTCGGGGAAGTGCGAGCGCGCCGTCTCGAGGTTGTGGTTGTAGCGGTGCACGCCCATCGCCACGAGCTCGTCGACCTGCTCCTGCGTGAGCATGCCCAAGCGAGCAAGCGATCTGGATGTCGTTGCCGTCCTCGCGGATGGCCTTGATGCCGTCGCGCACCTGCGAGAGCAGCCGCTTGTCCGGGCCGCGCACCGCCGCGACGATGCAGAACTCGGTCGCGCCGGTCTCCCTGGTCTGCCGCGCCGCGCGCACCAGGCCGGGGATGTCCAGCCACGCCGAGCGCACGGGCGACGGGAACTGGCCCGACTGCGAGCAGAAGTGGCAGTCCTCGGGGCAGCCGCCGGTCTTCAGCGAGACGATGCCCTCGACCTCGACCTCGGGGCCGCACCAGCGCTCGCGCACCTCGTGCGCCAACGCCAGCAGCTCGGGAATCCGGTCCTCCGGAAGCTCCAGCACCTTCAGCACCTGAGCCTCGGTGAGCCCAACGCCTCGTTCGAGCACCTGCTCACGAGCCTCGTTGAGCACGTCGATCTGTTCTGGTGCTGCGGTCACGGTCTCTCCTCCTGTGTGGCCTGGCGAGCAGTCTGCCTCACTGAATCCTTCCCAAGAAGAATCCTTGCGGGTGGCGCGACGTAGGTCACTGGACCGCGAACTGAGCGGCGAACGTCTCCGGGTCGAACTCACCGCCGAACCACGGTGAAAACGATCTCCTGGCGACGGCCAGGAAATCCACTGAACCGAGCTTCGTCACACCTTGCGGCAACGCCCCGAGCAACGGTCCACCGGCTTCTTCCGGCAGATCGGCCAGGTTCGTCAGTGAGGCGAGGTCCGGGTGCAACGGCCAGCTGCCCACAACGACGCCGAGCGACTCGATGCCACGCCGCCGCAGCGCCTCCGCCGTCAGCGCGGTCGTGTTCAACGTGCCCAGCCCCGCCTGCGCCACGATCAGCACGGGCGCGTTCACCGCCCACGCGATGTCGGCCAGGGTCGAGCCGCCCTCGTCGAACCGCACCAGCAGCCCGCCGGCGCCCTCGACCAGCACCAGGTCGTGGTCGGCGTGCAGCTCGGTCACGGCGGCGGCGACGTCCTTGGGGTGCACGGTGGCCATCCCGGCACGTCTGGCGGCGGTGGCCGGCGCCAGCGGATCGGGGTACCTGGCCAGCTCACGGGTGGTCACGTCACCCGCCAGCCGCGCCACTTCCGCCACGTCGCCCGGCTCGCCCGGCAGCAGGCCGGTCTGCGCGGGCTTCAGCACCGCGACCCGCCGACCTTCTGCCCTGGCCAGCGCCGCGATTCCAGCGGTGACGGCAGTCTTGCCGACCTCGGTCCCAGTTCCGGTGATCACCAGCACGCTCACGGATCCTCACCTTAGGCCGTGACATACCGTGACAACATGACCGACCAACCGATCGTGATGTACGGCGCCGAATGGTGTGGCGACTGCCGCCGTGCCAAGGCCTGGCTGACCCGCAACAACGTGCCGTTCACCTACATCGACGTCGAAAACGACGACGAGGCGCGCGACCGGGCGATCGAGATCTCCGGCCGCAAGCAGATCCCCGTCGTCGTGCTCCCGAACGGCGAGTTCATGGTCGAGCCGACCGACACTCAGCTCGCCGCCGCGATCACGCCCTGACAGATCGCCGCGATGTCGTCGTCCGTGCTGATGAACGGCGGCATGGTGTAAATCAGGTCGCGGAACGGCCGCAGCCACACACCGGCATCCACTGCCGCCTTGGTGGCTCGTGCCATGTCCACGGGCTCATTCAGCTGCACGACCCCGATAGCGCCCAGCACGCGCACGTCCTTGACGCCGGGCAACGCGCGTGCGGGCGCGAGTCCCCTCGAAAGCCCGGCTGAGATGCGGCTGACCTCGCGCTTCCAGTCCTGCGACAACAGCAGGTCGATCGACGCCAGCGACACCGCCGCCGCGAGCGGGTTGCCCATGAACGTCGGCCCGTGCGCGAGAACCGGAACCTCGCCCTTGCTGATCCCGTCCGCCACGCGTGACGTGCACAAAGTCGCGGCCATCGTCATATAACCGCCGGTCAGCGACTTGCCGAGGCACATGACGTCCGGGCTGACGTTCGCGTGGTCCGCACCGAACAGCTCTCCGGTGCGCCCGAAGCCCGTGGCGATCTCGTCGAACACCAGCAGCACGTCGTGTGTGTACGCGAGTTCACGCAGCACGTGCAGGTAGCGCGGGTCGTGGAACCGCATGCCGCCCGCGCCCTGCACGACCGGCTCGACGATGATCGCCGCCAGCTCGGCAGCGTGCTCTTCGACCAGGTCGGCGAGGTGCTGGACGTACGCGGTGTCCAGCTCGGCCGGCGGCGCGTCCGCGAAGACCTGCTCCGGCAGAATTCCACGCCACAGCGAATGCATGCCGCCGTCGGGATCGCACACGGACATCGGGTTGAACGTGTCCCCGTGGTAGCCGCCGCGCCACGTCAGCAGCCGGTGCTTCTCCGGACGGCCCTGCGAACGCCAGTACTGCAGGCACATCTTGATCGCGACCTCGACCGACACCGAACCGGAGTCGCACAGGAACACGTGCTGCAACGGCTCCGGCGTGATCTCGACGAGCTTCGAGCAGAGCCGGATGGCGGGCTCGTGCGTGAGCCCGCCGAACATCACGTGACTCATCCGGCCCAGCTGCTCGGTGACCGCCGCGTCCAGCACCGGGTGCCGGTAGCCGTGGATGGCCGCCCACCAGGACGACATCCCGTCGATCAGCTCCCGGCCGTCGGCCAGCGCGAGCCGGACCCCAGAGGCCTCCGCGACGAGCAACGGCTCCTGGGTGCCCGGCATCGGGCCGTACGGGTGCCAGACGTGTGCCTGGTCGAGCTTCAGCAGGTCGTCCACCCGCCGAACATTACGAGAGGCGTACCGGCAACGTGAGCAGGCCGCGGATCAGCGTGCTGTCGCGCCACGCCAGCGTCTCGGGCTCGGCCGCGAGCTCGATGCCGGGGAAGCGCTTCAGCAACGCCGTGAGCGCCACGTCGAACTCCAGCCGGGCCAGCGGGGCGCCCAGGCAGAAGTGAATGCCGTGACCGAACGCGACGTGGCCCCGTGCGTCGCGGGTGACGTCGAGCTGGCCGGCGTCCGCGTAGCGCTCCGGGTCCCGGTTCGCCGCGATCAGCGACACCATCACGAGCTCCTCGGCGGGGATCGTGACGCTGCCCAGTTCCACCGGTTCGGTGGTGTAGCGGAAGGTCGCGATGTTCACCGGCCCCTCCAGCCGCAGGAACTCCTCGGCCGACGCCGCGATCAGCTCCGGCCGGTCCTTGAGGATCTGCAGCTGGTCCGGGTTGCGCAGCAGCGCCAGCACCGCGTTCCCGATCAGGTTCACGGTCGTCTCGTGGCCGGCGACGAGCAGCAGGAACGCCATCGACACCAGCTCGTTGCGGTCGAGGCGGTCCCCGGAGTCGTCGGCGTGCACGAGCGCGGAGAAGAAGTCGTCGGTCGGCTCGGCCGCCGCGATCTGATCGACGTGCTCGAACAGGAACTGTGCCATCGCGCCACCGGCGTGCGCGATCTGCTCCTGCGTGCCGTAGGAGAGCAGCGTGTTCGACCACTCGCGGAACTCGTCGCGGTTGTCGATCGGGATGCCGAGCAGCTCGCAGATCACCGTGATCGGCAGCGGGAACGCGAAGTCCTCCAGCAGGTCGACCTCGGTGCCGTCGGCCATCTTCGCGATCAGTTCGGCCGCGATCTCCTCGACGCGCGGCCGCAGTTGCTCGATCCGGCGGGCGGTGAACGCCTTGGTCACGAACTTGCGCAGGCGGGTGTGGTCGGGCGGGTCCATGTTGAGCATGTGCACGGTCAGCGCCTGGTCGAACATGCGCCGGTCGGCGTTCTCCGGTGAGTGCCGTTCGAAGACGTGGCTGCCGGCGAGGATGTTCTTGCTGATCCTCGGGTCGGTGAGCGCGACCTTGGCCTCTTCGTACCGAGTCACGAGCCAGACCTTGAGCCCGCGCGGCAGGTGGACTTCCTGCACGGGCCCCTCGGCACGCAGCATGTCGTGCGCTTCGTGCGGGTTCTGGACGTAGTCGTCGGGCAACTGGGTGAGAGTCGTCACCTCACCCAGTTAACCCCGTTAACTCACCGCTTGCCACATTTTTTCGAGCAAAGCTCGGATCAGGTGGTGAACCGGCCTCAGCGCTGGATCGTCACGCCGCGGATGGTCTTGAGGTCACCGAAGAACGACGGTGTCGGCTGGACGCGGTAGTTGTCCACCACCAGCATCTCCTTCGACCTGTCGCGCTTCTGGACCTCCAGGTGCACGGCGACATGGCCCTCGTGCGACTTGAAGGTGATCTTCAGTTCCTCGATCAGCTCCGGCGTCAGCATCTTGGTCGAGAGCCCGAGCACGACCGGCGGATCCGCGTCCGGGTTCAGCTCGGCGTCGCTGATGTCGAGCGGGACGACACCGTCACCGAAGATCGCCATCTTGTCCTCGCGCCAGTTCACCCGCCCCTTCACGCACACGGCGGAGTCGAGCTCGAGGTCGTCGCGCAGCACCTCGTAGGACTTGGGGAAGAACAACACCTCGATGGAGGCGTCCAGGTCCTCGATCACAGTGATCGCCCACGGCAGGCCGTTCTTGTTCACCCGGCGCTCGATCGACGAGATCATGCCCGAGACGATCAGCTCGCCCTCCTTGGGCGGATCGTCGAGCACGACCGCGATCGGCCTGGGCGCGAACTTGCGCAGGATCCGCTCGGCGCCGTCGAGCGGATGCGACGACACGTACAGCCCGAGCATCTCCTTCTCGAGGCTGAGCATCTGCTTGCGCTGGTACTCGTCCGTGCCGAACTTGAGATGCGCGAGCGGCGACGAGCTGTCGTCCGGTTCCTCACCGCTTTCGGCGCCGAACAGGTCGAACTGCCCCTCGGCTTCCTTGCGCTTGATCGGGACGACCGCGTCGACCGCGTCCTCGTGGATCTGGATCAGCGACAGGCGGGTGTGGCCGAACGAGTCGAACGCGCCGGCCTTGATCAGCGACTCGATCACGCGCTTGTTGCACGCCACGAGCTCGGACTTGTCCATGAAGTCCGTGAAGGACGTGTAGTTGCCCTTCTCGCGGCGGGTCTTGATGATCGACTCGACGACGTTCGCACCGACGTTGCGGATCGCGCCGAGACCGAAGCGGATGTCGGTGCCGACCGCACCGAAGCGCAGCGCCGACTCGTTGACGTCCGGCGGCAGGACCTTGATGCCCAGGCGGCGGCACTCGGCGAGGTAGACCGCCGACTTGTCCTTGTTGTCGCCCACCGACGTCAGCAGGGCGGCCATGTACTCGGCGCGGAAGTTCGCCTTGAGGTACGCCGTCCAGTACGAGATGAGGCCGTACGCGGCGGCGTGCGACTTGTTGAACGCGTAGCCGGCGAACGGGAGGATCGTGTCCCACAGCGCCTGGACCGCCTCGTCGGAGAAGCCGCGCGGGTCGTTCAGCATGCCCTCGCGGAAACCCTCGAACTCCTTGGCGAGGACCTCCGCCTTCTTCTTGCCCATCGCCTTGCGCAGCACGTCCGCGCGGCCCATCGAGTAGCCGGCGACCTCCTGCGCGATGAACATGATCTGCTCTTGGTAGACGATCAGGCCGTGCGTCTCGCCGAGGATCACCTTGAGCGGTTCCTCGAGCTGCGGGTGGATCGGCTTGACTTCCTGGCGGCCGTTCTTGCGGTCGGCGTAGTCGTTGTGCGCGTTCACACCCATCGGACCGGGCCGATACAGCGCGCCGACCGCGACGATGTCCTCGAACGTGGTCGGCTGCATCCGGCGCAGCAGGTCGCGCATCGGCCCGCCGTCCAGCTGGAACACGCCGAGCGTGTCACCGCGGCCGAGCAGCGCGTAGGTCTCCGGGTCGTCCAGCGTGAGCTTGTCGAAGTCCGGAACCGCGTCCTTGCCCCGGTTCGCCTCGATGTTCTCGATCGCGTCGCCCATCACCGTGAGGTTGCGCAGACCGAGGAAGTCCATCTTCAGCAGGCCGATGTTCTCGCACGACGGGTAGTCCCAGCCGGTGATGAACGAGCCGTCGTCGCGGTACCAGAGCGGGATGGACTCGGTGAGCGGGTCCTTCGACATGATCACCGCGCAGGCGTGCACACCGGCGTTGCGGATCAGGCCCTCGAGGCCGAGCGCGGTGTCGAAGATCTCCTTCACCTGCGCGTCGGACTCCAGCAGCGACCGGACCTCGGCGGCCTCGCCGTAGCGCGGGTGGCTCTTGTTGACGATGCCGTTGAGCGGGATGTCCTTCGCCATGATCGGCGGCGGCAGCGCCTTCGAGATCTTGTCGGCGATCGCGAAGCCCGGCTGCCCGTGGTGCACACGGGCCGAGTCCTTCAGCGCCGCCTTCGTCTTGATGGTGCCGAACGTGATCACCTGGGCGACCTTGTCCGCGCCGTACTTCTCGCTGGCGTAGCGGATCATCTCGCCACGGCGGCGGTCGTCGAAGTCGATGTCGATGTCGGGCATGGCGGTGCGCTCGGGGTTCAGGAACCGCTCGAACAGCAGACCGTGCGGGATGGGGTCGATGTTCGTGATGCCCATCGCCCACGACACCGCGGCACCCGCGGCGGAACCACGACCGGGCCCGACCCGGATGCCCACGCTGCGGGCGTAGCTGATCAGGTCGGCGACGATCAGGAAGTACGCCGGGAAGCCCTTGTCGATGATGACCTGGGCCTCGAAGTCACAGCGCTTGATGTACTCGTCCGGCACCTCCTGGCCGGTGAACCGCCACTCGAGGCCGCGCCGGATCTCCTTGCGGAACCACGAAGCCTGGTCCTCGCCCTCGGGGACCTCGAAGTTCGGGATCCGGTCCTTGACGGTCCAGATGTCCTCGTAGGACTCGATCTTCTCCGCGACGAGCAGCGTGTTGTCGCACGCCTCGGGCAGATCCTTCCAGATCTGGCGCATCTCGTCGGAGGACTTCAGGTAGTACCCGTCGCCGTCGAACTTGAACCGGTTCGGGTCCGTCAGCATCTTGCCGGACTGCACGCACAGCAACGCCGAGTGCGTGTCCGCCTGGTCCTTGGTGACGTAGTGGCTGTCGTTGGTGGCGAGCGGCGGGATGCCGAGCTTCTTGCTGATCTCCAGCAGCCCCTCGCGAACCCGGCGCTCGATGTCGAGGCCGTGGTCCATCAACTCCAGGAAGAAGTTCTCCGCACCGAAGATGTCCCGGTAGTCCGAGGCAGCCTGGAACGCCTCCTCGACCTGCCCGAGCCGCAGCCGCGTCTGCACCTCACCGGACGGACATCCCGTGGTGGCGATGATCCCGTCGGCGTGCGCCGCGACCAGCTCGCGGTCCATCCGGGGCTTGTAGTAGTAGCCCGTCTTGCTCGCCTCGGTGTGCAGCCGGAACAGGTTCCGCAGCCCGGCCGCGTTCCGCGCCCACATCGTCATGTGCGTGTAGGCACCGGCACCGGAGATGTCGTCGCTGCGCTGCCCGGGGTCACCCCAGAACACCGGCTTCTTGTGCAGCCGGTTGTGCGGAGCGACATAGGCCTCGATGCCGATGATCGGCTTGATGCCGGTCTTCGTCGCCGTCTGATAGAACTCGTCGGCCCCGTACATGTTGCCGTGGTCGCTCATGCCCACGGCCGTCATGCCCAGCCGCCCCGCCTCCTCGAACAACGGGGCCACCTTGGCCGCACCGTCAAGCATCGAGTACTCGGTGTGCACGTGCAGGTGCACAAACGAGTCCGCCACCGGCAACCCCCTTGTGTAGCAAGCGTTTTAGCGCGAACAAGGGACGATCACGTCCTCGCGCCGGTCGAGCCTACAGGCCCAGCGGGGCGCCGGCTCCGACCGCCGCGCGGGTAACGCCAAACTGCCTGGTCACTCCCCCCACGTGACGTACCTCGCGTCCACCACGATCTCGATCCGGCAGGCGATGACGCGAAGATCGCGCGCGGCAGGTAGCGTTCTTTTCGTGGTGGCCCCTGATCCCGTAGACGCTCGTCTGCTAGCAATTCTCGCCGAATCAGGCCGCGCGGCCGTGCACGAGATCGCCCAGCGCCTCGGCATGGACCCGCGCGAGGCCGCCATGCGCCTGATCACCCTCTCCGGCAGCGGCCTCCCGCTCCTGGTCGGCGTGGAAGGCGACCCCAACGGCCTGCGCCGAGCCCTGGCCAACGCCGCCGCCTACGGCAACTACGCGGGCCCACCCCAGTCCGGCTCCTACGCCGTGCACCAGAGCGGCCCCCACCACGTGAGCGGCCCGCACCAGGTCCAGTACCCACCCCAGGGCCCGCCGAGCCAGCCCTTCCAGGCCCAGCCCCAGCCCCAGGCCACCTGGGGCCCACCCCAGTCAGCCGGCTGGGTCCGCGCCGACCAGCCGCAGCCCAGGCAGCTCTCCCGCACCGGCAAAGTCGGCTCCGCTCTGGAAGCCGACAGTCTGGAAGGCGCCCGCCTCTCCATCCAGCTGGTCGAGGTAGTGGACCCGGCAGACTTCCTCTTCACCGCCGCCGGCTACAAGCTCGCCGACGGCGAGCGTTCCGTGGTCGTGCACACCGAGATCACCAACACCAGCCAGGTGCCCTACACCTCACTGCCGGACATGTACCTCGTCCTGGTCACCAAGACCGGCGAGACCGTAACCAAGGCCCCCGTCTCCCTCTCCTCCCGCCCAGCACACAAGCTGGGCGTGCAGCCAGGCGAGACCGCGGGCGGCCACACGGTCTACGTGCTGCCGGAGATGACCGACGTGATCCAGGTCCGCTGGAGCATCCGCCCGGAGGTGGACATCAACACCCTGGTCTGGACCGTAGAGGACTGACTGACCTCCGCCTCCCCCCGCGCGGCCACGCGCGGTTTCTCCCGCGAAGCCGAAGGCAAGCGGCGAAGGCGTAGCCGAGCCGTCCGGTCCGCCAGCCAATACCTGGCCGGCGGGGTCCCGTCACCCAAAACGCAATCACCAAAGCAACCGGCAGCCGCCCAAAGCAACAGGCGTGCCATCAACCCGCAGGCGGCGCTATCCCCCGATCAGATTGTCAGGGGGTCTGGGGGACGGAGTCCCCCAGAAATCCGGGCGGCGAATCCCCCGGAATCAGCCTTCTTCCTGCAACCGAGCCAACGATGCAGCCAAATCCTCCGGATACTCCGAAGTATAAGAAACCCACTGCCCATCCGCCGGGTGATGGAACCCCAACTGCCGAGCATGCAGCCACTGCCGAGAAACCCCAAGCCGCTTCGCCAAAGTAGGATCCGCCCCATACGTCAAATCCCCAACGCAAGGGTGATGCAACGCCGAGAAATGCACCCGAATCTGATGAGTACGCCCAGTCTCCAGGTGCACCTCAACAAACGACGCAGCCCGAAACGCCTCAATAACCTCATAATGCGTGATCGACGGCTTACCGTCCTGCATCACAGCAAACTTGTAGTCATGCTTTGGATGCCGATCAATGGGAGCATCAATAGTCCCCTTGATCGGATCCGGATGCCCCTGAACGATCGAGTGGTAAACCTTGTCGACAGTCCGCTCCTTGAAGGCATGCTTCAAAGCCGAATAAGCCGACTCGGACTTGGCGACAACCATCACCCCGGTGGTGCCGACATCAAGCCGATGCACCACCCCTTGCCGCTCAGCAGCCCCGGACGTAGCGATCCGACGCCCAGCCGCGGCCAGCCCACCGACAACGGTAGGCCCGGTCCACCCCGGCGACGGATGCACCGCCACGCCAACGGGCTTGTCCACGACGATGATGTCGTCGTCCTCGTGCAGGATGAGCAACCCGGGAACCGGGATCGCCTGCACCGTCACCGGCTGCGGGGGCGCCGGCAGGGTGATCTCCAGCATCGCCCCGGCCACCAGCCGGTCCGACTTGCCCACCACGCGCCCGTTGATCAGCACGTCGTCCGCATCGGCGATCGAAGCGACAACGGTGCGCGACAGCCCGAGGAGCTTCGCAAGGCCCGCGTCCACGCGCATGCCGTCCAGACCATCGGGAATCGGCAGCGTTCGATAACCGCTCACGCGTCGACCTTCTTCTCTTTGTGAACCGTCCCGTCGTAGTCGTGCTGCATCAGCGCAAGCACCACGATCGCCGCGCCACCGCAGACGATCGCCATGTCAGCGACGTTGAACACCGGCCAAACGCGGCCGAACGGGTCGAACAGTGACAGGAAGTCCACCACGTGGCCGCGCATCGGTCCCGGCTCGCGGAAGATGCGGTCGGCGAGGTTGCCGAGGGCACCGCCCAGCACCAGGCCCAGGCCGACGGCCCAGGGCTGGGAGCGGAGGTTGCGCGAGATCCAGAGGATGAACCCGACGACGCCCAGCGCGATCAGCGCCAGGATCCACGTCATGCCCTCGGCCAGGCCGAACGCGGCTCCGGGGTTGCGCACGAACGTCAGGTACAGCGCGCCGCCGAAGATCTTGATCGGGTCGGCATCCTCGAGAAACGCCACGGACAGGACTTTTGTGAGGACGTCCAGGGCCAGCACACCGGCCGCCAGGATCGCGAGGATCTTGATTCTCGGCTCCGGCAGCGAACCGGTGATCGAGAACTCCGGCTCGACGGCGTCGTCAGCCTCGCCGGAGGAGGTCTCAGCCGATTTCTCGGCCGTTTTCTCCTCGGCGACCGGCTCGGCGGCGGGATCGGCAGCGGGGTCGACGACCACGTGTTCCGCGGTTTTCGGTTCCTCGACCGCCGTCGACTCGCTGACCTGCTCTTCGGCAGGCTTCGCGGCAGCCTTCTCAGCGGCCTTGGACTCGTCACTCACCAGGTCATTGTCCACGACCGGGATTACGCGAGGAACGGCGGCAGGGTTCGGCTGTCGTTCTCCGGCACCCAGCGACCGTCGCGCTGCGTGTAGCTCCACTTGGGGCCCTCGGTGACGAGAGTGCGCAGCGCCGCCACCAAACGGTCCACGTGCTCGGTCGTCGTACCCAGGCCGATCGACGCGCGCACGGCGCGGTCCTCGTGCGAACCGGCCTGCTTGACCAGGCGTCCCACGATCACGTGCGCGCAGAACGCTCCGTCACGGACGCCGATGCCGTACTCGGCGGAAAGTGCCGCCGCGAGGAAGCCCGCCTCGAAGCCGGAGATCGTGAAACTCACGACGCCCACCTTGTCGGCGTCGGTCAGGATCGACAGCTCGCGGAAGCCCGGGATCGACCGCAGGCCGTCCTGCAGGCGCGTCAGCAGCTCTTGCTCGTGCGCGATGGTCTGTTCCCAGTGCCGCGACAGGATCTCGCAGGCCGACGCCAGCGCGTGCACGCCGACGACGTTCGGGCTGCCTGCCTCGTGCCGCTCCGGCACGGCGGACCACGCCACGCCCAGGCGGTCGCCGTGGTCGGTCACCTTCGACGTCGCGCCGCCGCCGACGAGGTACGGCTGGGCCTGCTGCAGCCAGTCCGCGCGGCCCACCAACACACCGGCGCCGAACGGCGCGTAGATCTTGTGGCCGGAGAACGCGACGTAGTCGACACCCAGCTCACGGGCATTGACCGGGCGATGCGGGGCGAGCTGCGCGGCGTCGAGCGCGATCCGCGCGCCGTGCCTGCGGGCGACCTTCGCGAGCTCCGCGACCGGCCACAGCTCACCCGTGACGTTGGACGCCCCGGTGACGATCACGAGCCGAGGGCCGACCGGGGCGGCGGCCAACGCCCGGTCCAGCGCGACAACCAAGGAGGCGGCGCCGGACGCAGTGTTTGATTTTTTGGCGAGTACGGGGATGCGCTGAACGTTCGGGCCACGCCACGGCAGCAGCGCGGCGTGGTGCTCGCTGTCGAACAGCACGACGGCGGTGCCGCGAGGAACGCTGCGCGCCAACAGGTTCAGCGCATCGGTGGTGTTGCGGGTGAAGACGACGGCGTCGGAGGAGTGCGCGCCGATGAACTTCCGCACGCGGTCACGCGCCTGCTCGTAGACACGCGTCGAGACCTGCGAGGCGAACCCGGCGCCGCGGTGCACGCTGGCGTACCAGGGCAGCAGCTCGTCGACGGCGTCGCGGACCTCCTGCAGACACGGCGCCGAAGCCGCGTGGTCGAGGTTGGCGTAGGTCACGCGCTCTCCGGTGACCAGGGGAACGCGCAGGTCAGCGCCGACGACAGCCGGAACAGCCGTGACAACCGGGGTAACCGTGTTCGGGGTGATCGCGAGCGTCATCGAGCTGCCTCCGAGGCCAGGGGCCTGCGTGGAGGCCCGCGCTTGACCGGCGCCCAACGCGCCGGACCAGGTCCTCACCAAGGGCACCCCACCGCGGAGGAGGGTTGCCGGCCAGCAAGCTTGGGCTTGACGCTGGCTCTCATGACCTGCCGATGACGTTAGCGGAGCCCACCAGAGCTCGTCGACAGCCGATCACATGGTGAGAAGCCTCGGAGACCGACTAATCGCCGGTCTCGCCCTTCCACCGTGCGTAGCGACCGGCCCGGTCCACGGCGCGTATGCGCCTTTCAGAAGCATCGCGCGCCTCTTCGGTGGTGACGATGAGCAACTGGTCGTCGGTCTGCAGCCGGGTCGTCGGCTGTGGCGTGAAACTCTTTCCCGACCGCACCACGAGGCTCACCGTGGCACCGGTCGGCAGCCGCAGCTCGGACATGTAGACGCCGTGCAGCTTCGACCCGCGCTGGATGTGCACCTGCAGCAACTCGGCGCCGAGCTCGTCCAACGGCGAGGCGTCGACCTGCACTTCCTGCGCCTCACCGGTCCGCACCAGTCCGAGGCGCCGAGCCAGGAACGGCAGCGTCGTGCCCTGCACCACCGTCAGCACGATGACCAGCAGGAACACCACGTCGACCAGTTCCCGCGCACCTTCGACGCCCTGGATCAACGGGATCAGTGCGAACACGATCGGCACCGCGCCCCTGAGCCCCGACCACGAGAGGAACGCCTGTTCCCGCCACGGCACCTTGAACGGCAGCGAGGCGAGGACGATGGACAGCGGCCGTGCCACGAACGTCAGCACGACACCCGCGACCAGCGCGGGGAACAGCACGTCGAGCAGCCGCGACGGCGAGGCGTAGAGGCCGAGCAGGACGAAGAGCCCGATCTGGGCGAGCCAGCCGAGACCTTCGGCGAACGACAGGGTGTCGGCGCGGTGCGGCAGGCGGGCGTTGCCGAGCACGAGCGCGGCGACGTAGGTGGCGAGGAACCCGGAGGCGTGCAGCAGGTCGCCGGCCGTGTAGGCCATCACGCACACGGCGACGGTGGCGAGCGGGTAGAGACCGGTCGAGGGCAGCGCCGCGCGTCTCAGTCCCGCCCCGCCGAGCCAGCCGAGCGCGATGCCGATGAGCGCGCCCGCCCCCAGTTCGTAGAGCACCAGCAGCGGCGCGGTCCACGTGATCTTGTCCGAGGACGCCAGCAGCACCACGGCGATGTAGACCGGCGCGTCGTTGAGGCCGGACTCGAGTTCGAGCGCGCCGGTGAGCCGCGGGCCCACGCCCAGCGAGCGCAGGACGCTGAAGACGGCGGCCGCGTCCGTGGAGGAGAGCACCGCGCCCCACAGCAACGCCATCCGCCAGTCGAGGCCGAGCAGGTAGTGCAGCGCTGTTCCGGTGACGGCGACGCTCACCGCGACGGCCACTGTGGACAGTGCCACGCCTAACCACAGCGAGGACTTCACAGCCTGCCAGCGGGTCGTGATCCCGCCCTCGGTCAAGATCAGCACGAGTGCCGCGATGCCCAGTGACTGCGTGAGGCCCGCGTCGTCGAAGTTGATGCCGAGCACCGACTCGCCGAGGATCACGCCGATGCCCAGGTACAGCAGGAGTGAGGGCAGCCCAAGCCGGATCGACACGCGCACCGCGATCACGGAGATCAGCAGAACGGCGGCGCCCAGGCCCAGCACAACGGTGACGTCACCCACCTGGACCATTCTGAGTGATCACCACCGAAATGGACGAATCCGACGCGAACCCGACACCAGCCGTTCGCCTCTACCGGGCTCATGCACAGTGGAGCATGTTGATCAGTGGCTCAATCCCTAACCCCTGCTTGGAGTTGAACCATGAGGATCCTGATCGCGCTGGCGGCCGCCTTGATGGTGACCGGAACCACCGCAGCGCAAGCAGCAGCGCCCGCCGTGCTGGCGGCGCCGAACATCAACGTCGCGAACGTCCAGTCGCACCTCAACCAGTTCCAGTCGATCGCCAACGCGAACGGCGGCAACCGCGCCCACGGGCGCCCGGGGTACCTGGCCTCGGTGAACTGGGTGAAGAGCAAGCTCGACGCGGCCGGCTTCGTGACGCGGGTGCAGTCGTTCAGCTACGGCGGCGCCACGGGCTACAACCTGATCGCGGACTACCCCGGCGGCAACGAGAACGACGTCGTCATGCTGGGCGGCCACCTCGACAGCGTCACCGCGGGACCCGGCATCAACGACAACGGCACGGGCTCCGCGTCGATCCTGGAGGTCGCCCTCCAGGTGAAGGCCACCGGTTTCAAGCCGACCAAGCACCTGCGGTTCGGCTGGTGGGGCGCTGAGGAGCGCGGCCTGATCGGCTCGACCTTCTACGTGAACTCGCTGTCGTCGACCGACAAGTCGAAGATCAAGGCCTACCTGAACTTCGACATGACCGGTTCGCCGAACCCCGGCTACTTCGTCTACAGCGCCTCCGGTCAGCCCTCCGGTTCGCTGGCGCTGCAGCAGCGGTTGCAGGCGGGCTTCACCTCGCTCAACGTCTCCACCGAGCTGACCAGCGTCGGCGGCCGCTCCGACCACGCCGCCTTCGCCAGGGCCGGCATCCCGATCGGCGGCACCTTCACCGGTGCCGAGGGCACCAAGACCTCGGCGCAGGCGCAGAAGTGGGGCGGCACGGCCGGCCAGGCCTACGACCGCTGCTACCACCGCTCCTGCGACACCTTGTCGAACATCAACGCCACGGCTCTCGACCGCAACGCGGACGTGATCGCCTACGCGTTGTGGGCGTCCGCCGCCTAATCGCGGGTCAGCACCTGCACGGCCTCGTCGAGCACCGGTTCGACGAGGCCGGGCAGGGTCGCCCACATCTGCACCTGTCCCAGGTAGAGGCTGAACGCGATCAGCGCCCGCTTCCGCGCGTGCTCCGGCTCGAACCCGAGCTGCTCGAACAGCTCGGTGAGGTACGTCAGCCGCCGCTGCGTGACGCGCTCGAGGACCGGCGCGATCACCTCGTTGCGGGCGTTGGTCTGCAGCGCCAGCTCCACCGAGCCCTTGCGGGTGCGGTCGAGCACCGTGGCGAAGAGCGTCCGGAGCTTGTCCTGCGGCGTCCCCTCCGCCTCGACCAGCTCGATGACCTTCTCGGTGTGTTCCCGTTCCCACCGCTCGACAGTGGCCCTGAGCAGTGCCTCGCGGTTCGGGAAGTGGTGGTAGACGCTCCCCTTGGTCGCCCCCGCCCTTGCCGCGAGCGGCTCGATCGCGACGGCCGCGAGCCCACCTTCGGCCAGGGCTCTCAGCGCTATCTCAGTCCAGTCGTCGCGAGTTCTCCGCACCACGCTTCCGTACGCTACCGTATGTTCCAGGACCATACGGTGGCGTATGGAAGGGGAGAGCCATGATCAAGAACGTGCACTCGCGAGACCTCGGCGCACCTGCGGGCCCGTTCGTGGACCGGATTCAGGAACTGTGGCCGCCCGCCTGGGGCAAGCAGGAGTTCGACCGCCCGCTGGGCGTCGGCGCCGACGGCGGCCACGGCCCGATCCACTACCGCTGCACCGAGTTCGTCCCCGGCGAGTCGATCACGTTCGAGTTCACCGACCTCACGGGCACACACACGCTCTCGGCGACGGGCGACGTCCTGCGCCACGAGCTGATCGGCGACTTCGACCTCGCGGCCAGGCTGCGCTGGGCGCTGGTGATCCGCTGGCTGCACGACGCGTGCCTGGAGGACTTCCTCGACGGCTGTGAACGCGCGGCCGGCCGCGAGCCCGCCGCACCGGCACGGTGGTCGCTGTGGGTCCGGTTGGTGCGGCGGGGGTTCGGGCTGATCAGCCGTCAGCCGGTGCGCGCCTGACCTGTCTGCCGCGGACATGGCACGGCCGCCGTCCGAAGACAGCGGCCCCGCACCACCGAGATCAAACTCGAGCGGATCGGAACGACGCCGGCTTCGGTCGCCCCGTCGAGGATGCGGACGATGTCGCCTGGCACGTCCCACTTCAGTCCAGGCCGACCGGGTCGGCCCAGCCGTCCTGCGACGCGGCCACGCGACCCCGCCACCGTTGGTGCGTTGGGTGTTCCTCAGCCGAACCGCCGCAGCACGATGTGCGACAGCGCGGTGGGATCGGGCACGGTTGCGCCGCGCCCGATCACCTCACCGAATCATCACCTCCGGTTCGCACAGGAGAGCTTGATCGCCCTGGTACCGGACTGAGCGGAAACCGTGCCGTACAGGTCGCCTTCCTCGGTG
Source organism: uncultured Actinomycetota bacterium (assembly GCA_963771775.1). Taxonomy (GTDB): domain Bacteria; phylum Actinomycetota; class Actinomycetes; order Mycobacteriales; family Pseudonocardiaceae; genus Lentzea. The sequence goes on along the minus strand of CAVYUS010000007.1, from coordinate 941,616 downwards.
ATCGCCGTGAGATTCCTGTCGCCGGCCCGCCAGTCCGGCTGACCGAACGTGCTCCACACCGCCGGCTCGGCCGAGGTCCTGCCCAGCATCACGCCCGACGAGGTGATGTCGGTGACGTCCTCGGCCTCCCCGTACGTGCCCACCACGGCGCCGAGACGGTTCCAGCGCACCACCTTGCCGTCGGCGATGCCGACCACATGGCCACGGCGAGCCGCCCTCGGGTTCGTCGTCGTACCCGCAAGCCGCACCCGTTGGGTCGCGGTGAGCCGATAGCCGACGAAAGTCCCCTGGACGTACTGGACGGCGACCACCGAGCCGTCGTCGTCGATGTCCGAGGCGTACCAGGTCGTGCCGTCGTCGGTGCCCGGTATCTGGACCGGTGTCGACGACTCCGCCGGCCACACCACGTCCGTGTTGTCCGACAGGCCCAGCACGTCACCGCGTGCGTTCACCTTCATGGCGCCCGCCCCCGCGGTACCCGGCCATCGGTCCAGCGTGGTGAACTTCCCGTCCTGCCAACGGAAGCCGGTATTGGCGGTAAAGCCGACCACCACGCCGGAGGCGTTCACGGCGGTCGCGTGGAATCTGTTGCTCTCGAACTGATGCCGGACGACGAGCACGCCGTCGTGCCACACCAGCATGACCTTCTCGACAGCACGGTCGTAGCCGTTGCCGACGGCCCACGATCCGGCGGCACCCGTGACTGAGCTCAGCAGTACGTCCGGCGGTACCGGCAGCTCGGTCTCCACCCGGTCGCCGCAGGTGTTGGAGTCGGCATGCGCGGTGACCGGTGCCACCAGACCCGCCGACAAAAGCGCGGCGCCCAGCACGAGGCGCCATCCCCCAGTGATCATGTTCAGTCCCCTCTCGGTCTGTCGTTTCCGACCGTACCGACGAGGTCTGACAGTCTTCTGCCACGGACATGGCACGGGGCCGCCGTCCGAAGACAGCGGCCCCGCACAACCGACATCACACTCGGGCGACTGCCACCCGAACCTTCAGACCGTCACCCACGGTGCCGTCCGAGACTCCCTCGCCGAACACCACCGACGACGTCAGCGTCTCCGCCTGGACGAACTCCAGGTGCGGCTCGACCGCCGACCGGACGTCGTCCGGCAGCTCCAGCGTCAGCGTGATCCGGTCGGACACGTCGAGCTGAGCGTCCTTGCGCGCCTGCTGCACCACGCGCACCAGGTCACGCGCCAGCCCCTCGGCCTCCAGTTCCGGCGTCAGCACCGTGTCGAGCACGACGACACCGGCACCGCCGGGCAGCGCCGCCGTGGCAGCCGGATCCGTTGCCACCAACCGCTGTTCGTACTCGCCCTCGAACAGCTCGACACCGGCGGCGACCACCTGACCGTCCACTTCGGACCAGTCGCCGGCCTTGACCGCCTTGATGACCTTCTGCACGTTCGGGCCGAGCCGCGGGCCGGCGGCGCGCGCGTTCACGACGAGCTGGAACTGCCCGTAGGCGTCGACGTCCGTGGACAGCGACACCTCCTTGACGTTGACCTCGTCGCGCACGATCTCGGCGAAGTCCTCCAGCGAGCCGGCCACCGGAGACGCCACCGTCAAGCGCGCCAACGGAAGTCGCACGCGCAGCTTGTTCGCCTTGCGCAACGACAACGCCGTCGAGCAGACCGCCCGCACCTCGTCCATGGCCGCCACGAGAGCGTCGTCCGCCGGCACATCCGACACCGACGGGTAGTCCGTCAGGTGCACGGAACGCCCACCGGTCAGACCGCGCCACACGACCTCGGCCGTGTACGGCAGCAACGGCGCCGTGACGCGCGTGACGACCTCCAGCACCGTGTGCAGGGTGTCGATCGCGTCCTGGTCACCGGACCAGAAACGGCCACGAGACCGCCGCACGTACCAGTTCGTAAGCACCTCGAGGTACTCACGCACCAGCTGACAGGCACCGGAGATGTCGTAGACGTCCATCGCCGCCTGGACATCGCGCACCAGGTCGTGCGTCTTCGCCAGCGCGTACCGGTCCAGCACGTGCTTCGAGTCCACCCGCCAGGTGCCCTCACGCCCGGAAGCGTTGGCGTACAACGCGAGGAAGTACCACGAGTTCCACAACGGCAGCACGGCCTGGCGCACCGCGTCACGGATGCCGCGCTCGGTCACCACCAGGTCGCCACCACGCAGGATCGGCGACGCCATGAGGAACCACCTCATCGCGTCCGACCCGTCGCGGTCGAAGACCTCGTTGACGTCCGGGTAGTTCTTGAGCGACTTGGACATCTTCTGCCCGTCGTCACCCAGCACGATGCCGTGCGCCATGCAGTTGCTGAACGCGGGCCGGTCGAACAACGCCGTCGCCAGCACGTGCATGGTGTAGAACCAGCCGCGCGTCTGCCCGTTGTACTCGACGATGAAGTCGCCGGGGTAGTGGTTCTCGAACCACTCCGCGTTCTCGAACGGGTAGTGCACCTGCGCGAACGACATCGAGCCCGACTCGAACCAGCAGTCGAGCACGTCCGGGATGCGCCGCATGACCGACTGACCGCTCGGGTCGTCCGGGTTCGGCCGGGTCAGCTCGTCGATGAACGGCCGGTGCAGGTTGTCCGGCCGCACGCCGAAGTCGCGCTCCAGCTCGTCCAGCGACCCGTACACGTCCGTGCGCGGGAACTCGGGGTTGTCCGAGGTCCACACGGGCAGCGGCGAGCCCCAGTACCGGTTGCGCGAGATGTTCCAGTCGCGCGCGTTCTCCAGCCACTTGCCGAACTGGCCGTCCTTGATGTGGCCGGGCACCCAGTTGATCTGCCCGTTGAGCTCGACCATCCGGTCCCTGAACTGCGTCACGGCCACGAACCACGCCGACAGCGCACGCTGGATCAGCGGGTTGTTGCACCGCCAGCAGTGCGGGTACGGGTGGTCGTAGGTCTCGTGCCGCAGCAGCAGACCGGCCTCGCGCAGGTCACGGATGATCTGCTTGTTCGCCTCGAAGACGTGCACGCCCGCGTACGGCCCGGCCTCGGCGGTGAACTTGCCGTCCGGTCCGACCGGCACGACGACCTCGATGCCCGCCGCGTCCGTGACGACCTTGTCGTCCTCACCGAACGCCGGCGCGATGTGGACGATGCCCGTGCCGTCGTCGGTGGTCACGTAGTCCGCGGTCAGCACCTGGTGCGCGTTCTCGCGGCCCACGAAGAAGTCGAACGGCGGCAGGTACTTCTTGCCGACCAGGTCCGAGCCCTTGTAGCGGGCGACGACCTCGGGCTCCTCGCCCAGCTCGCGTGCGTACGCGGCCACCCGTGCCTCGGCCAGCAGGTACTGCGAGCCGTCCGTGCCCACGACCGTCACGTAGTCGACGTCCGGGTGCACCGCGGCGGCCAGGTTGCTCGGCAGCGTCCACGGCGTGGTCGTCCAGACCAGGGCCTTCTCGCCGGACTCGAGGCGCAGCGCCACCGTGACGGCCGGGTCCTGCCGGTCGCGGTAGGCGTCGTCCATCTTGGTCTCGGTGTTGGACAGCGGCGTCTGGCAGCGCCAGCAGTACCAGAGCACCCGGAAGCCCTCGTAGATCAAGCCCTTGTCCCACAAGGCCTTGAACGCCCACATGACGCTTTCCATGTAGTCGAGGTCGAGCGTCTTGTAGTCGTTGTCGAAGTCGACCCAGCGAGCCTGCCGCGTCACGTAGTCGCGCCACTGGTCCGTGAACTGCAGCACGGACGTACGGCACGCCTCGTTGAACTTCTCGATGCCGAGTTCGTCGATCTCGTGCTTCTGCGTGATGCCCAGCTGCTTCTCGGCCTCGTACTCGGCCGGCATGCCGTGCGTGTCCCAGCCGAACCGGCGCTCGACGTGCTTGCCGCGCATGGTCATGTAGCGCGGCACGACGTCCTTGACGTAGCCGGTCAGCAGGTGCCCGTAGTGCGGCAGGCCGTTGGCGAACGGAGGTCCGTCGTAGAAGACGAACTCGTTCGAGCCGTTGTCACCCACCGGGTTGCGGTCGATGCTCGCCTGGAAGGTCTCGTCGTCCTTCCAGTACCCGAGCACGTCCTGCTCGAGGTTCGGAAAGGACGGCTGCGCCGGGACCTCGTTCTGTCCGGCCCTGGGGTAGGCCATCTCCACTGCTCCTCGCGGTCACGTAGGACACGCGAGGACGACACGCCGATGTGGCTCGGCGGGCCGCGGTACCACCCCGCTTGCTCACCCATGCCCTTGCGAACACGGCGAGCCGCTCGTTCATCGGCTGTGACGGGCCGGTCCCGTCCGGTTCTACTGAGGCTCAGACACCGACGCTGAGCCCGTTCTTCCGGAGGCTCCCCGGTGATGGCCGGATCGGTGCCTGTGAGTACAGGGTAACGGGTGGGCGCAAACCGTATGCTCGCGCGATGTCGTTGACCATCGCGTTGTCGATCGTGCTGGCCCTGCTGTTCGTGGCCACGGGCGCGGGCAAGCTGTTCGGGGCGAAGGCGTCGCTGGAGGCCCGCGACCACTTCCGGATGAACGGGAACCTCTGGCGCACCATCGGCGCACTGGAGTGGGCGGGGGCGGCCGGCCTGGTCGTGGGCTCGTTCACGTGGCAGTGGGTGGCGCACGCGGCGACCGTCGGGCTCGGGCTGCTGATGGTCGGCGCCACGATCACCCGGTTGAGGTACGACTCGAAGCCGAGCGGCGTCGTCGTGGACCTGGTGCTGCTGGGTTTGCTGATCACGCTGCTCTTCCTGGACAGGTGAAGACCGCCGCGAGTCCGGGATGGACTCGCGGCGGCTCCGGTCAGCAGTGCTCAGAGCTGCACCATTCCCAGATGACCTCTGGTTGCTCGGACGCGGGCATGGGCACCTGCCCGATCGGTGAGTCGGCCTGCGGATTCGTGCCGATCACCCGCAGCACCTTGTTCGAGAGCACGTTCTGCAGGACGTCCCGGAAGCCCTGCAGGCCACTGTCACCCCACCGCTGCACCGAGGTCTTCCAGAGCTGTTCGCTCTTGGTCGAGTCGCACGGCATCTGGAAGGCGGGTCCCGCCTGCCCGTCCGCGACCTGCAGGCACTTGCCCGTGTTCGGGTTGACGAGCATGTACTCGTACCAGCCGGAGCTCTGGTTCACCCGCTGGAAGCGCATGTTCCAGTTGTCGGTGAAGTTGTACTGACACCTGCCCTGTGCCGCCTGCACACCGTCCGCGGTGTCGTTGCCGGGAATGCGCAGGCACTGCAGGGTCGCCTTGTTCCGGAGGTTGAGCAGCTTGTCCGTGGGCTGCTCCGGGCCGGTGGCCGCGCCCGGACCGAACGCGACGGCGTCGAACACGATCTCGTCGTCGACGGCGCCGGGATCCGGGTTCTCGTTGCTCAGCTTCACCTCCGGCGGGTTGTCCAGGTAGAACGTGCCGAGTGACACCCACCTGTCCAGCGTGGCGCTGCCCGAACCGTTCTGGTTCATCGTCACGCTGACCCAGCCCGTCGCGGTGTTGACGCGATAGGTGACCGGTTTGGTCGAGTGGTGGTGTGCCGGGATGTGCACGTACACCTGGACCGGTGCCTTCATGTGCTGGTCGAGCTTCCAGGTCGCCTCGATCTTCAGCTTGCCGCCCATGAAGCCCGGCTGGTGCTGATGCGCGAACCAGTAGTGCGCGCCGAACCCGCCGCCCACCTGGTGCAGGTCGACCTTGGCCGGAACCGTGTCGTTCTCCGTCCCGAAGGACATCGAGAAACCGGCTCTGGCCGACATCCCTTGCCGGTCGCAGTCACCCCCGTACCGCACGGAGGGGGTGTCGGCACCAAGCTCGTCCACGGTCCACGCGGCGTCCGGGATGATCTCCTGAACTCCGCAGTTCGACGGATAACTGGTGCCGTTGTCGGGTTCGGGATTGCTGAAGTCGTACCGGATGAACTCGTTCCCGCACGTGTTCGCGGCAGTTGTCGTCCTTCCACGCCGCGGGGTGGTGCCACCAGCACTTCAGGTCGTACTGGCCGGCGGCGTTCTTGTGTGCGCACGGCCCGGTGTCGTTGACCGGGTCGCCGTCCACCCCCGGAGCGTTCGGCGTGAACCGCTCACCCGGCCTGCAGTCGTTGAGCAACGGCCAGCAGAACCGCGTCGTCAGTCGGCTTGGCCTGCGCCCGGTTGTACTTGGCGCTGCCCGGCGTGTTGACGTCGCCGTTCGTGCCGCTCCACCACGCGGGCCGGAAGAACGGCACCTCCACGCCCGGCTGCTCGAACCCGGACGGCGGCAGGCTCGCGAAGCCGATCACCTTCTCCGGGTACGGCCACTTCTGCGGGGTCGCGAAGTCACGCGGGCTGCTGCCGAACGGGTGGCGCTGGGCCCAGTAGCGCGGGTTCGCCGGGTTGTTGCCCCAGCCGAGGCCGTAGGCGCCGTCCGAGCCGGGCTCGCCCGGCAGGTGGTAGCCGGAGTTGTAGGCCCACGCCGCGAAGAACCAGTTCTCGATGCGGCTCGGGTTGTTGTCGTGCAGGCCCATGTTCTGGGTCTGCAACTGGTTCCACTTGCCGATCAGCAGCTGCAGACCGGCCGCGACGTTGGCCGCGTAGTCCGTCGCGATCATGACCTGCTTGCTGTACGGCAGCGCGGGCGGCTTGCCGCCCTCCCGTCCGGCGAGACGCATGCCGTCGGTCATCTGCGACACGCCGTACCCGCAGTCGGCCTTGTCGAAGCGGACCGTCCAGTCGTCGTTCGGGTCGCCGTTGTAGAGGTCGATGCCGTAGAAGTTGCCGATCAGCGGGTTGCCGAACTCGCCGGGCATGACGTGCCTGCTGGCCTGCCAGAGGTTCGACTCCTGGCCGAGGATGCCGAGCAGGATCTGCGCGGGCACCTGGCCGCCGTTCGGCTCGATCCTCGGCTGCGGGAACTGCATCTGCGGCTCGTAGCCGAACTGCAGGCCGTTGCTGTTCCAGCCGGCCGGGCGCACCTTCATCAGGTCGTTCTTGACCGCCAGGTCCGCGGCCCACTCCACCTGCTTCGGCTTGGGCTGGAGCACCTGCAGGCCCGTGTCGTTGCGCCGCACCGAACACGTCGCCTGCGGGTCGCTCATGTCCTGGTCGGCCTGTGCCGCCAGCTCGCCGCCCGCCGGAGCGGTGAGCGCGGGGGACGGTGCGGCGGGCACGGTGCCCGCGTCGACCTTGAACCCGAGGTCCTTGCCGGTCTTCGTGCTGCGGGCGGAGATGTGCAACGGCTGCGGCGTCGCCGAGATCGCGACCTGCGTGCGCACCTCGCCGACCGCGGCCTCGCCCCTGGTGGAGACCTCGGCGTCCGCGGCCACGTCGAGCTTGCGGACGGACGCGGGCAGGTTCTCCACCTTGGTGGCCTTGCCGGTCAGGTAGACCTGCCCGGCCACGCCCCTGGCGAGGCCGAGTTCGCCCGACCTGCCACTGGCAAGGCGGGTGACGGCGGGTGCCTTGCCCTTCCGGACCGCCGCCGAGGCTGGTGCCGTGCGGTTGACCGAGGTCGTGGCACTGTCGTTGGTGTCGCGCTCCTGGAACACGATCGCGCCACCCGCGTCCGGGGTGAGCTGGACCGCCTGCGTCCGGGTCTCGGCCAGCCGCGTGCGGGTGCCGTCGGCGGCGACCTTCACGATGCTGTGCGAGGCGGACACGGCGATGTCGTCGCCGACCGGCACGGCGGAGGTGAGCTGGCCGCCGAGTTCGATCCGGTTGCTCGTCTTGCCGGTGGTGGCATCGACCTTGAGCACGCCGGTCTTGCCCAGGTCCGCGGTGGCGTCCTGGGTGAGCGCGGCGGTCTCGCCGATGCCGCAGCCGGGGTTGTAGTAGGCGAGCGTGGTGCGCACCGGCAGTTTGGTCACGGCGCCGGAGTTCAGGTCCACGACCGCGGTGAATCCGCCGCGGCCGAAGAGCTGCTCCTTGTTCGTGAACAGGCGTGGCGCGTACACGACGACGGCACGGTCACCGGAGCCGGTCACGCACGCGTTGCCGATCCACATGTCGGTTTCGAGTGCCGGTTCGGTCAGCGTCGCGGCGGTGCGCCACGCGTAGCCGCTCTTCGCGTCGGCGACCAGGACGTGGAAGCCCTTGCCGTCGCCGTGCGTGGTCCAGAGCCGGTCACCAGAGGACCGCCAGTCCTTCCCCAGCACGTCGGCGCGCTGCTCGGCGCGGACCGCGGGCGGGTCGTTCGGCAGGGCGGTGGACTTCGGCGTCGTGCCCTTGCCCTCCTGGTCGGGCGCGGCACCCGCCATGCCCGGCTGCGCCAGGCACAGCAGGGCTACCGACAACGTGAGAACGCGCTTCGTTCTCATGAGCCACACTGCCGGAACGCCGGGTTCGGGTCCTTGCCGGTGGCCAGGTAGTAGCCGGCGACGTAGCCGCGTTCCCACTGCGGCGGCATCACGTCGGCGCTCTCCCGGTGCGTGCCCCAGTACCAGATGTTGTCGCCGTTGACGGACGTGCCGTAGGTCCAGCACTCGGGCGCGAACCGGGCGCCCTTGATCATCGTGATGACCACCTTGTGGTCAAGGGTCGGGCCGACACGCAGGTTCACGCGCGCCGTGGTCGACACGCACCAGCCGCTGCCGACGTCGCACTGCCAGATCGCCTGAGCGCTGACCTCACCGGGCGCCGGCGGACCCGCCGACGCCACCCCTGTCCCGAGCACGGTTGCCGACAGGGCCAGCAATCCCGTGAAAAACGCAGACGCACGCCTCATGACGCAGTAGTCCTTCCCCCAGTTCGGACTTGCCGCAGGCCAACCTGCCGGGGACGGTGGTGACAATCCTTGGACAAACCTTGAACGCGGGCCGGATGATCGGCACATGGGCGAACCACTGGAGTTCCGGGTCCTCGGCACGCCCGAGGTCCGGCGCGGCGCGGCACTCGTCGACGTCGGGCACGCCCGCCAGCTGAGCGTGCTGACGGCGCTGCTGGTGGACGTGAACCAGGTGGTCAGCGTCGAGAAGCTGCTTGTGCGCGTGTGGGGCGACGCGCCGCCACGACAGGCCAAGTCCGCCCTGTACAGCTATGTCTCCCGCCTGCGGACCGCGCTCGACGGCCTTCCGATCGTGCGCCGTTCAGGTGGCTACGTGCTGGAGGCTGATGCGGAGACCATCGACCTGCACCACTTCCGCTCTCTCGTGGCCGCCGGTCGGTACGGCGAGGCCATGGCACTCGTGCGCGGCGAACCGTTCGAGGGACTGCACGGCACGTGGTTCGCCTCCCTGCGCGAGACACTGGCCGGCGAGATCACCGCCACCGAACTGGACCACACCGACGCTCAGCTGGCCGCGGGCGAGCACCAGACGCTGGTCACCGCACTGACCGCCAGAGCCGCCCTGCGCCCACTCGACGAACGGCTCGCGAGCCAGCTGATGCGGGCGTTGATCGCCGCCGGCCGCCGGTCCGACGCGCTCACGCACTACCTGCGGCTGCGGCACCGGCTCGCCGACGAACTGGGCCTCGACCCCGGCCCCGCCCTGCGCGACCTGCACGCCTCGCTGGCCCAGCGTCCACGGTGGAGCCCGCGCCAGCTGCCCGCCGCACCAACGGACTTCGCCGGACGCCCGGACGACCTCGCGGCACTCGATCTCGACGGGCCGATCGTCACGATCACCGGACCGGCCGGGGCCGGCAAGACGCGGCTCGCGCTGCACTGGGCCCACGGGCACGCCGCGGACTTCCCGGACGGCCAGCTGTTCGTGGACCTGAACGGCAGCGACCCCGCCGACGTGGTCCGCGAGTTCATCGCCGCGTTGGGCACCGGCCCGGATGGCATCCCACCGGAGCCGCACGCGCAGACCGCGCTCTACCGCACGCTGCTGGCGGACCGGCGAATGCTGATCGTGCTCGACAACGCCGCGGACACCGCTCAGGTCGTCCCGCTGCTGCCCGGAACGCCACGGTGCCGTGTCGTCGTCACCAGCCGTGAACGCCTACCGGGTCTCGTCACCGCCCACGGCGCCCGCCCGGTCGTCCTGGGAACCTGACTTCCTCGCACGACGCCGCCACACGATCAAGACGACCGCGAGAAGGCCCAGCACCACGACGCCGACGGCAACGGGCTTGAGCCACCGCTCGTACGGGGGCACCGGCAACACCTCTTCGACGAACGCCCGCATTTCGCCACGCAGCTGTCCGTCATCCTTGATGAGCTTGGTGCCGTGCGCCTCGCCGGGAACGAGCGCGAGCCTGCTGCCCGACGCCGCCTCGGCCAGCTCACGCGCGTGATCGGCGGCCACGAAGCCGTCGCCCTCGTCGTTCACCGCCCGGTCGTCCTCTGCCGCCGCGATGAACACGCGCAGGCCGGCCGTCTCCAGCGCGCCGACCGCGTCCAGCCGGCCGGCTTGGCCCGCCCTGACCGCTTTGAGAGGTGAGAGCAGGACGAGACCGGCGAGACCGGGGATCTTGCGCACGCTCGCGGCGACCACCGAGGCGCCCGTGCTGCTGCCCGCCGCGACCATCGAGCCGACACCACGGCGCTCGAGCTCGCGCGCCCCGGCCTCCACGTCGAGGTCCCAGCGGAAGTTCTTCAGCCTGTCGTCCTTGACCGGGCCGCGGATGTCGGACACCAGCACCTGGTAGCCATCGTCGGCGAGCTCCCGCGCGAACGGCAGCCACGCGCAGGGATCGAACTCGGTCTGACTGCCCGCGAGCAGCACACCTCGCGAGCCGCTGCCGAGCACCAGGCCCCTGATCTCGACGTCGTCCTCGGCTCGGAAGCTGATGAGGTCCCCGCGCAGGTCCGGGGGCACACACCGGTCGAGCGCGGAGGACTCCTGCGCCTGTGCCGGGATGCTGCTCGACAACACGAAGGCGGCGACGAGCACCGCACGGAACAAGACCCCCAGAGTCATGCTCATGGTCTTAGCGCAGGTAGGAGCTGTTCGCCCGGTACTTCGTCAAACCGGTGCGAAAGTGCTCAGGTAGAGCCTTCGCGGTCAGCCAGGCGGTGGCGCGACACCAACGTCGCATCAGGCCGGCACACGGCACAAGGCGTGAACTGGAGCTGGCGTGCCTCCTGCACCGGGAGGCCCAGCGTGGGCCTCCCGGCAAGCCAGGAACACGAGCGCAGGTGGTACCGGGGCCGCTCGTCCAGCACCCGTACCTCGTCCACCAGATCGGCCACGACGAGCAGGTCCGCCGCGTCGGTGTCCTCTTCCGGTGGTTCCTCTTCAGCGGGCGGCGTGTCGGCTATGGCCGGCACCACTACCCGTTGATCATCAGCTACAGCGTGTTGATCTACTATTGACGCGGCAGCGGGGTCCCCCGGTCGCCGTCGCCACCAGTCCCAAGCAAGGACCAGGGCGGCGAGCGTGCTCGCACCCACGGATGACCATGCCCACAACGTGTTGGACGTGGTCAGCGCAGGCACGAGCAACCCGAGGGCTGCCAGCACCAGAAGCAGAACTACGAAGAGCACCTAATGAACAGTAGTTCAGCCCGCTTCGGCGCGTGCGCCGAACGAGTAGCCCTGAGAACGGCCGTCCGAGGGCGCGGCCGGGCCGCGGTCCTGGAGGTCGCGCAGGGACGACTCGAGCATGGTCTTCAGGCGCGTGCGGTACTCACGCTCGAAGGTCTGCAGCTTGTCGATCTGCTTCTCGAGCGTGTTCTTCTCCTGAGTGATGTTGCCCATCACCTCAGCGTGCTTGCGCTGCGCGTCACGGTCGAGCGCGGTGGCCTTCTCACGGGCCTGCCGCTCGAGCGTCTCGGAACGCGTGCGCGCGTCGTTCAGCATGGTCTCGGCACGCGTACGTGCCTCGTTGACCATCGTGTCCGCCTTGGCACGGGCCTCGGACAGCAACTGCTCGGACTTCGTACGGGCCTCGGACAGCATGCCGTCGGCTTCGGCCTTGGCCTCGCCGGTCAGCCGGTCCGCCATCTCCTGGGCAAGGCCCAGGACCTTCGCGGCCTGCACGTGGTGGTCACCGCCACCACCGGGCGAAGTCTGCTCCATCACGGTCGGCGGCGGGACCGGCGCCAGACGGCGCGGCTCCTCGACCACCGGCACACGGGTTGTCATGGGGCTGGCAGAAGCCTTCACGCGCGCGTCGTCGAGGTCGGCGCGTGCGGTCTCGAGCTGCTGGTCGAGCTGCTCTACCTGCTGACGGAGGTCGTTGTTCTCCTCGATCAAGCGGGCCAGCTCGCCCTCAACCAGGTCGAGGAACGCGTCCACCTCGTCCTCGTTGTAGCCCCGCTTGCCAATCGGCGGCTTGCTGAATGCAACATTGTGCACGTCAGCGGGGGTCAACGGCATCGGATCACCTCTCGCACTCCTGGGCTGCGGTCATCCCACGGTTCCCCGTCACCTGGGATCTGCGAATCGCATCAGAATGATAACGACTAGCCACAGCACAATAATCGATAGGTCCAGCCCGACGCCCCCGATCCGCACAGTCGGGATCACCCGACGCAGCGCACGGACCGGTGGGTCGGTCACGGTGTACACGGTCTCCAGCGTCACGGCCACGCCGCCCGCGGGTCGCCACTCCCTCGCGAACGTCCGCACCAGCTCGACCACCACACGTGCGGTCAGGAACAGGGAGAACGCGAAGAGCAGGTAGAAGATGACGAAACGGATCGGCTCCACGGGGTCAACTCTAACCGTGGCTGCCGAACCCGCCTTCGGCCAGCTTCCTGCGGTCCTCCGCCGTGACGTCAATGTTCGGCGGTGAGAGAAGGAACACCCTGCTGGTGATCTTGTCCATGGACCCGCGCAGAGCGAACGCGAGACCGGCCGAGAAGTCGACGAGACGCTTCGCGTCCGCGTCGTCCATGTCGGTCAAGTTCAAGATCACCGGGGTGCCGTCGCGGTAGTGCTCCCCGATCGTGCGCGCCTCGCTGTAGGTACGGGGGTGAAGCGTGGTGATGCGCGCCAACGGGTTGCCTGCCGGCTCAGCGACAGGACGCAGCCTGCTCACGGGCTCGCGCTGCGGCTCGACGGCGAGTGCGCCGTGCACGGGTGCATCGGCACTCCAGCGTCGCGTGCTCGAGGGGCTGCCCCCGCGCCGCGACTCCGGCTCGTAGTCGTCCGACTCGTCGATGTCGGCCCGGTATCCGGAGCCGGGGAGCTCCGTCCGGCCCGGCGTGAACACGCGGCTGCGCCGCGGGTAGGGGTCGTAGTCGTCGGCCTCGGCCGCGTACTCGGACCGGTAGTCGCCGTAGCGACCGCGGTCGTCGTCGTAGCCGGGGTCGTCTGCGTACTCGGCGGGGACCATCCCGAAGTAGGCCTTCAGCTTGTGCAAAGCGCTCATCTCAAGCCCCTCCTCCGCGAGATCCCCACCTTAGGGACGGTGCGGACGGCCCCGAGGTTCCCGACAACCTATGGCGAGGTTAGTCGCCGGCTTCCGAGCAACGCGGTTCCGACACGCACGCATGTCGATCCGTGCGAGATGGCATCTTCCAGGTCTCCGCTCATCCCCGCAGACAACTGCACAGCAGTGGGATGATCATCACGTAGGCCTGATACCACTGACGCCAACGCCTCAAACGCCTGCGATGGCTTCATCGTCATTGGCGCGACAGTCATCGCACCTCGGAGAATAAGATCACCCGAACGAGTGATCGCGCCAGCCAGTTCCCCGACGTCCGGAATGGCACACCCACCCCTGGACGTGTCGCCGTCGATGCTGACCTGCACCAACACGTCCAGCTTCACGCCTCTGGCACGCGCCGCCTTCGCAAGCGCCTCAGCCAGCCGAACGCTGTCGACCGAATCCACCTGGTGCGCCCACTCGACCACCGACTTGGCCTTGTTCCGCTGCAATCGCCCGACCATGTGCCACCTCGCTTCTTCGAGGTGTCTCAATTGGCCGGCCTTGGCCCCGGCCTCCTGATCCCGGTTCTCCGCGAAATTCCGCAGCCCGAGCTCGTAAAGGATCTCCACATCACTGGCCGGCCAGGTTTTCGTCACCGCGAGCAACATCACTTCGCCCGCTTCCCGCCCCGCCGCCTCACACGCCTTGGCGATCCGCTCCCGAACCTCAGCGAGGTTCTCCGCGATCTCCTCCCGACGGCTCACGGCTCAATCCAGATGACCGACGCAAGCCGCCCCGTAGGCGCCTCCCTGCGATGACTGAAGAGATCCCGCTCCTCGAACGTGCAGCGCGGATCCACCCCGATCTTCCCCACCCCCGCACTCCCGAGCTGGTTCCACAACCCAGCCCGCAAGTCCAGCGCAGGCGTCCCCTTCCGGGACTTCGACGCACTCCCAGGCAGGTGCTTCTCGACGTCTTTCTGCATGTCAGCGGGCACCTCGTAGCACTCACCGCAAACACTCGGCCCCAACAACACCTCGATGCGCTCCAACTCCGCACCCAGCGCCATCATCGCCTTCAACGTCTCAACAACAACCCCAACCCGCGCACCAACCCGCCCAGCGTGCACCGCCCCAACAACTCCGGCCGCCTCATCACCAAGCAACACCGGCACGCAGTCCGCCGTCAGCACCACCAGCCCGAGACCAGCCTGTTTCGTCACAACCGCATCAGTAGCCTCAAGCGGCTCGGCCACCGGCCCGTCCACGACCCCAACAGTGCGCCCGTGCACCTGCTCCATCCAGACCAACCGCTCCGGCGCGAGCCCAATGCCCTCAGCAAGCCGAACCCGGTTGGCCTCAACCGCCTTCGCATCGTCCCCAACATGATCGCCGAGGTTGAAGGAGTCGTACGGGCCCTTGGACACGCCACCAGCGCGGGTGGTGACAACACGACGAATACGCACGCCCACACCCTAGTTCGAGCACGTGACAAGACCCGCGACCAACCGCGAAGGCGGAGCCGAGCCGTCCCTCCCCACGCGATGGCGCAGCCGAGCCGTCCTGCCATACCGGGCCCGGCGGTGGGGTCCCCACCACCCCAGACGCAACCACTTACGCAACCGGCGGCCGCCCAACGAAACAGGTGTGCCATCAACCCGCGTGTGGCGTGGACCCCCGGGGTCTGGGGCAGAGCCCCAGAAAACTCTCGCAACGCAAGCTCGCCGCCCGCAAGGCGACCCACCCGCAAGGTCGCGGTATTGCAAGGTGACCACCCGCAAGGCCGCGCGATCGCAGGGCGCCCGTCCGCAAGGTCGCCGCCCGCAAACTCGCGACCCGCAAGCCGACCACCCGCAAGGCCGCCACCCACACCCCACCCACAGGCAAGCGACCGCAGGCGTCCCCTCAAAACGAAGACCCCCCGAATACCCGAAGGTACTCAGGGGGTCCGACAAGATCAGCAGCCACCGATCAGCCAACCAGCGACCGGCAACCGGTCAACCAGCAACCAACCGATCAACGCCGCATGAACGGCGGTACATCAACCTCATCATCCGGGTCCTCAGTAACCGGCACCGGCCGAGAAGGCAACGACCCGTTCTGCGACAACGACCGAGGCACCGACGGCACATACCCGTTCCCCTGCGAAGGAGAAGGCTGCGGCGGCACCGTGGCAGGCGGCACCTGCCGAACCTCAGGCTGATGATGCTGCTGCGCAACCGGCTGCTGCTGAGCAACGGGCTGATGCGCAACAGGCTGCTGAGCAACGGGCGCCTGCACCGGCGGAGGCGTCTGCGCGACCGGCGCATGCGTAGGCACCGCCGTTGCGGACGCGATCGGCCCGGTGGCCGTCCGAGGCGCCGAGGACAACGCCGTCGGCTCCAGCTTCTTGTGCGTGGGGCCACCGCTGTCGAACCCGGCGGCGATCACCGTGACCCGGACCTCGTCGCCCAGGGAGTCGTCGATGACCGTACCGAAGATGATGTTCGCGTCCGGGTGCGCGGCTTCCTGGACCAGCGAGGCAGACTCGTTGATCTCGAAAAGTCCCAGGTCGGATCCACCGGCGATCGACAGCAGGACGCCGTGTGCGCCCTCCATCGAAGCCTCCAGCAGCGGCGAGTTGATCGCCTTCTGCGCGGCCTGCACCGCTCGGCCCTCACCGCGCGCCGACCCGATGCCCATCAGGGCCGAGCCCGCGCCGGACATGACCGACTTGACGTCGGCGAAGTCCAGGTTGATCAGACCGGGGGTCGTGATCAGGTCGGTGATGCCCTGGACACCGGACAGCAGCACCTCGTCCGCGGAGCGGAAGGCGTCCATCAGGCTGACACCGATGTCGCCCAGCTGGAGCAGCCGGTCGTTGGGGATGACGATCAGCGTGTCGCACTCGTTGCGCAGGGCCTGGATACCGTCTTCGGCCTGCTTGGCGCGGCGCTTGCCCTCGAAGGAGAACGGCCGCGTCACGACACCGATCGTCAGTGCGCCGAGCTTGCGGGCGATCGAGGCCACCACCGGCGCTCCGCCGGTGCCGGTGCCGCCACCCTCGCCGGCGGTCACGAAGACCATGTCGGCCCCCTTGAGGACCTCCTCGATCTCCTCACGGTGGTCTTCGGCGGCCCTGTGCCCGACCTCCGGGTTCGCGCCGGCACCGAGGCCGCGGGTCAACTCGCGGCCGATGTCGAGCTTGACGTCGGCATCAGACATCAGCAAGGCCTGTGCGTCGGTGTTCACCGCGATGAACTCGACGCCCTTGAGCCCGACCTCGATCATGCGGTTGACGGCGTTGACACCGCCACCACCGATGCCGACGACCTTGATCACCGCGAGGTAGTTGTGCGGGGGCGTCATCGGATCCGCCTTCCTGATCGTGGTCCGCGCTGTGGTGCTGGGTGGTGATGCACCCGGATTGAAACTCTCAACCTCTGCTCGAGGCCCAGAGTTATGTCAACCCCATATGTTCCTGCTGGACGGTAAGCACCGGCGGTGCGTCGGTCCAGCAGCCACGCCGTAGGGTCCCAACACTGTGCGCTACTACTCCCCGGTCGTGCCGTCAAGTAGTAGTAGTGCGCACGGCGCAGAGCACGACGCACCACCAGCGTAGTCGGACCTCCGTTCGGAGATCGTCTCGGCCGTACCTTTGGCATTTCCGCACCGTTTTCCGGTGAACTGTCGCTACCGTCGGCAGGTGGGGATGAAGATGCTGAGCGTCGCGCCGGCCGCGATCGCTCTGGGGGCAGTGCCGGCGGCGCCCGCGAGCGCCGCGACCGGAAACGACATCATCGAGATCAAAAACGTGGCGCTCGGCGACTGCCTGTAGCCCGAACCGGCCGCGGCCGCACTCCGGTTTCAGGGTCAAGACCTGCACCGATGCGAGCAACCAGCGCCAAGACCGGTGCGGCCAGGATTCGGTAGTCCACCGGCGAGCGGTATCTCACGCCTGGTGGCGGCTGGGTGTTCACCTACCCGAGGGAACGGCAGAGAAACACCTGGCAGCTGTGGAGCTGCCGGCGGCCTAGTCGCCAACAGCACCGTCAAGCAGTTCCCTGACCACGTCCACATGACCGGCGTGCCGGGCGGTCTCCTCGATGACGTGCGCGAGCACCCATCGGGCCGAGACCGTCCGGTCGCCCCGGAACGGCACCTCACCGTCGAGCTCGGCACCGGCGAGAATCTCCCGGCTCACCGAGCACTGCCGCCGGTAGTCCGCCAGCAGCCCGGCGAGCGTCTCGCCGTCCTCGATGCGCCAGTCCGCGTCGGGGTCCTCCATCGTGTACGGCGCGCGCGACTCGCGTCCGGCGAGCACCACCTCGAACCAATAGTGCTCGGTCCACCGCACGTGCTTCACCACGCCGGCGGTCGTCGTCAGCTTCGACGGCAGCACCGCCCGCGCCGCGTCGTCGTCGGACAGACCCTCTACCTTGAGCTCGATCGTGGCGCGCAGGTAGTCGAGCAGGGCCGTGTACGTCGCACGTTCATCGGCGACAAGTGGTGGTGCGGTTCGTGTCATGCGGCGCAGCGTGCAGCAGCTTCCGCGTTCACCGCACCGCATTTATCCGCTGGGCCGCGAGCCGTCCGGAGATCAGCACCGGCGGCACGCCCACGCCCGGTGTCGTCCCCGCCCCGGCCAACGCCACGTTGTCCGCGCCACGCACGACGTTGCGCGGCCGGAACGGTCCGGTCTGCGCGAAGGTGTGCGCCAGCCCGAACGGCGTGCCCGCCGCGTTGCCCCAGTCCAGCGGCGTGACGAGCAGCTCGTCCTCGACAGCCGCACCGAACCCGTCCAGCCCGCGAGCCTCCAACGTCCGCACCAGCTCGTCGCGGTACCGGGGCCCGACCCGGCGCCAGTCGATCGGCGCGGCCTGCAGGTTCGGGCACGGCGCCAGCACGTAGTGCAGCCCGTCCTGCGCGTGCGTGACGAGCAACGACGGATCGGACATCAACCGTCCCTTGTGGACGATCTCGTCGAACGTGCCTCGCCACGCGTCCCCGAACAGGATGTTGTGGTGCCCGAGGTCCCACGTGCGGTCCGTCGCGGCATGCAACACCACCGCGGACGGCGACCACCGGTGATTGAGCACCCGCCGCGGTGCCTTCCCCAGCAACCGGTACGCGTCCGGCAGCTCGCACGCCAGCACCACCGCGTCGCACGCGATGCGCTCCTCCGCGGTGTGCACGGCAACGACTCGTGACCCAGACCACTCCAGCCGCGCAACCGTTGCACCGTAACGGAACTCCGCACCGTGCTTGGTAGCGGCCGCCGCAAGCGCCCGAGGCACCGCATGCATCCCACCGCGTGGGTAGTAGACGCCGGCGATGGTGTCCATGTAGGCGATGACGGCATACGCCGCGAGGGCCTGCTGCGGCGGCACACCCGCGTACAACGCCTGGAACGAGAACAGCCGAATCAACCGCTCGTCGCTGATGAACCGTCGCAGCTGCGACTCCAGCCGGCCGAACCCACCGAGCACCGCGAGCCGCGCCAGCTCCGGCCGGACGAGGTCGAAGGGCGAGTCGAAGTTCGCTCCGATGAAGTGCTCACGCTGCACCGCGTACAGCTCGCCCAGCCACCGCCGCAGCTCCCGGTACCCGGCCGCTTCCCTTGCGCCGCAGACGGTGCGCACCTCGTCCTCCATCGCGGCGGCATCGGTGTGCACCGCGATCGCGGACCCGTCCGCGAACCGCGCGTGGTAGGCCGGTTCGATCCGGTCGAGCGTCAGCCAGTCGCCGAGCCGCTCCCCCACCGCGGCGAACGCTTCCTCCAGGTACTCCGGCATCGTCAGCACGGTCGGCCCGCTGTCCGCGGTGAACCCGCCGACCTGGACCGTCCCGGCGCGACCGCCTGGGGCATCAGCCTTTTCGAGCACGGTGACCTGACGCCCGGTGCCTTGCAGATGCACCGCGGCGGACAGTCCGGCGAGTCCGGCGCCCACCACCACGACGTGGCCTGCCATGCGTACTTCCTTCGGGTGACAACGACAAATATGGCTAATGCCAAGCGGAGCAGTCCGATGAGCACGGTAGTCGTTCACTACGAGGAGGCCCGTCTTGGCACCCGCACCCGCGTCCGTGCGTTCGCTCGTCATCGAGGCGATCGTGTTGGAACTCGTCTCGAGCAGGTTGGGCAGCCTGCTCGTGCGGGTGGCGACGGCCCGGCTCAGGCCGACCGGCTGACCGACGAAACCTCCGGAGATTCTCGTGTGCTCTCAGCCGATACCCCGATTCCCGCTCCGCCGTCCCCGCCGGTTCCCGACACCTTCACGGCCGCCTGCACCGCGGCCATGACCGGGCGCCCGGCTCGCCGACACCAGGGTCGTCGGCGCGCCGGCAAGCAAGGCAGCGGGACACCAAGGCGTTTCTGAAGCCCCGAGCGCTGATCGCGGCGTTTGTTGGCACGTCTGCAAGTACCACCGACTCGAAGTCGGTGGTACTTGCAGATGCAGGAAGAGCAGTGGCTAGGAAACCGTGGCCAGGTCCGGGGACGACACGTCGTAAGTCGTGCCCGGCCGGGAGAGCAGCACGATCAGCACGGCCGCCTTGCGCGGCGTGTCGTCGGAGCTGCCCCACTTCACCACGCGGTTTCCGGAGAGCGTCACCTTCACGTCGGCACCGGACGTGGCCGAGACCTGCAGCACCTCCGGCCGCAGCTTCTCCGGCAGCTCGTTCACGACCCCGACCACCGCGCGGGTGGCCGGGTCCGCGGACGAGGGGGTGGCGAGCACGAGTTCGGGTACGCCCGGCGGCGCCGCCGGCAGGGACGCGTAGTCCATGCCGGTGGCGTCGACCAGGTGGAAGCTCGTCGCCGAGCTTCACGAAGCCGACCGGGACGCGTTCGACGATGAGCAGGCGGACGGTGCCGGGCAGCTCCCGTTCCACCTCGACCGAGGACACCCGCGGGAGCGCGGCCACGCGTTCGCGGATGCCGCGAAGATCCAGCCGCACCAACGGGGAACCGGGCGCGATGGCGGCGGCCCTGCGCACCTCGTCCTCGGTCAGCACCACCGAGCCGTGCACGGACACGTCGCGGACGCCGAGCAACGGCGTGAAGAACACGCAGTACGTCAAGCCCGCCACCGAAAGCACGGTCAGCAGGGCGACCAGGCGGCGGCGCAGGATGATCCTGCGCCGCGCCCGGTACTCGGCACTTCTGGGTCTCCGGTTCGCGGTGCGAGCTCGCGTGGACCTGCCACGAACCGGGGCGCTCATGCCTGCTCTTTGCTCGACAGTGCGCTGACGATCTCGGGGCCGAGCATCGTGACGTCGCCCGCGCCCATGGTGACGACCAGGTCGCCCTCGCGCACCAGCGAAGCGACCAGCGTCGGCACCCGGTCGAACGACGGCTCGTAGTGCACGGAGGTGGTGACCTGGTCCGCGACCAGCGCACCGGTCACACCGGGCTCCGGCTCCTCACGGGCGCCGTAAACGTCAAGCACCACAACCTCGTCCGCCAACGACAGTGCGGTGGCGAACTCGGCAGCGAACGTGCGAGTACGCGAGTACAGGTGTGGCTGGAACACCACGACAACACGGCCCGTACCCGCGACCGGACGCGCCGCACGCAGCTGTGCGTCGACCTCGGTCGGGTGGTGCGCGTAGTCGTCGTAGACGGACACGCCACCGGCACGGCCCTTGAACTCGAACCGCCGCCGCACGCCACCGAACGCCGCCAGGCCTTCCAGCATCCCGGCCTGGTCCGCACCCAGCTCCAGACCGGCCAGCAGAGCCGCCACGGCGTTCAGCGCCATGTGCTCACCCGGCACGGCGACGCGGACCTCGACGATCGAACCGTCGATCTCCACCGACGCCAGACCACCGCTCTCGGTCGGCTTGTAGTCGACGAGCCGAGCATCGGCCGCAGCCCGCCCGTACTCGCGCACGCGGATCCCGCGCGACCGGGCCTCGGCGATCAGCCGGGCCGCACCCGGATCGTCCACACAGGACACCAGGACGCCGCCGTCGGCGATCCGCTCCAGGAAGGAGTCGAACACCGCCGTGTAGGCCTCGACCGTGCCGTGGTGGTCCAGGTGGTCGGCCTCGACGTTCGTCACGACCGCGATGGACGGCGAGAAGAAGAGGAACGAGCCGTCCGACTCGTCGGCCTCGGCCACGAACACGCCGCCGGTGCCCTGGTGGGCGTTCGCGCCGGACTCGTTCAGGTCGCCACCGATCGCGAACGACGGGTCCAACCGGCAGTGCTGCAACGCAACGGTCAGCATCGACGTGGTCGACGTCTTGCCGTGCGTACCAGCGACACACACGACGCGATGGTCTTCCATGAGAGCGGCCAACGCCTCGGCACGACGCAGCACCGTGATGCCGCGCTCGCGAGCCGCCGAGTACTCCGGGTTCGACTCCTTGATCGCGGTGGAGACCACGACCTCGGTCGGGCCACCCACGAGCTGGTCGAGGTTCGCGGCGTCGTGACCGACGGCGATCCGCGCGCCCTGCGCCCGCAGCGCGAGCACCGTGCGCGAGTCCTTGGCGTCCGAACCGGACACCTGCACGCCGCGGGCCAGCAGGATGCGGGCGATGCCGCTCATGCCGGCACCACCGATACCAACGAGGTGAACGCGTTCGAGGCTCACTTCTTGATCACCTCCAGCACCCTGCGGGCGAGCACCTCGTCGGCTTCGCGCCGGCCGGTGCCGAGCGTCGCCTGGGACATGGCGGCCAGGCGAGCGCGGTCCGCGAGCAGCGGGACCACCAGCTGCGCGATCTTCTCCGGCGTCAGGTCCGCGTCCAGCACCAGCAGGCCACCACCGGCGGCCACGACCGGGCCGGCGTTGAGCGCCTGCTCGCCGTTGCCGATCGGCAGCGGCACGAACACCGCGGGCAGGCCGACGGCCGACACCTCGGCCACGGTCATCGCGCCGGAACGGCACAGCACGGCGTCCGCGGCGGCGTACGCGAGGTCCATCCGCTCCAGGTACGGCACCGGAACGTACGCGGGCGCACCCGGAACCTGTTGCACCACAAGGGTGTTCTTCGGGCCGTGCGCGTGCAGCACGCCAACGCCGGCGCGGGCGAACTCGGCGGCGACTGGCGCCATCGCCTCGTTGATCGAGCGCGCACCCTGCGAGCCACCGAACACCAGCAGCGTCGGCGCGTGCGGGTCCAGGCCGAAGAAGCGGCGGGCCTCGTCGCGCAGCGCGGCGCGGTTCAGCGTCGTGATCGACTGGCGCAACGGGATGCCGATGATCTCGGCATCGACCAGACCGGAGTCCGGCACGGCCGCCGCGACGTGCGCGGCGAACTTGGCGCCGACCTTGTTCGCGAGGCCCGCCTTGGCGTTCGCCTCGTGCACCACGATCGGGATGCGGCCACGCGCGGCCAAGTACGCGGGCAGCGCCACGTAGCCGCCGAACCCGACGACGACGTCCGCGCCGACGCGCTCCAGGACCTCACGGGTCTGCTTCACCGCGCTGCGCACGTTGAGCGGCAGCTTCAGCAGGTCCAGCGTGGGCTTGCGCGGCATCGGCACCGGCGGGATCAGCTCCAGCGGGTACCCGCGGGCCGGCACGATCTTGTTCTCCAGGCCGCGCTCGGTGCCGAGCGCGACGACGCGTGCGTCCGGTCGCAGCCGCATGACCGCGTCGGCCAGCGCCAGTGCCGGCTCGATGTGTCCCGCGGTACCACCGCCCGCGACCACGACGCACGGACCACTGGGGGCAGGGTGCCCGGTCAAGACTTCCTCCGGTGTTGGTTCAGGCTCGAGAAATCAGTTGTAGCGCCCGCGACCGCGGGTCGAACGGCCTTGTTCCGACCTGCTCTGGTTCACCCGCCGCGTTTCGCGGCGACGGTACTCCGAGGGCGGAGCGGACCTTCCAGCCATACGACGTTCGTCGACCACCGGAAGTTGCGCGGTGCGGCTTCTGCCTGGTGCGCGCGGCGGCGTGGACGGGCGGACGGGCTTGCGCTTGGGCGGGGTCCGGTACGCCTCGGGGGCGGGCAGTTTGAGCAGCCCGCCGACCCGGCCGGGACCGAGCGACCGCAGCGCCGCCACGGCGTCCGGCTCGTGCCGGGCGCAGTTCGCGAGGATGCCGAACACCACCATGGTCGTGACGACCGAGGTGCCGCCGGAGGAGATCATCGGCAGCGTGATGCCGGTGACCGGGAGCAGCCGCACGACGTAGCCGATGTTGATCGCGGCCTGCGCGACCAGCCACACCGTCAGCGTCGCGGACACGATCCGGATCCACGGGTCGGTGTTGCGCCACGCCACCCGCAGGCCGACCCACGCGAGGCCGCCGAACAGCGCCAGCACCAGCGCGCAGCCGACGAACCCGAGTTCCTCGCCGATGACGGCGAAGATGAAGTCCGACTCGACGTTGGGCAGATAGCGCCACTGCGAACTGCCCTGCGCGAGCCCCTTGCCGAACAACCCGCCCTCGGCCAGCGCGAACATCGCCTGCCGCGCCTGCAGACCCGCGCCTTCCGGGTCGGCCTCCGGGTTGAGGAACGTCGTCACGCGCTGCAGGCGGTACGTCGCGCCGATGGC
Source organism: uncultured Actinomycetota bacterium (assembly GCA_963771775.1). Lineage (GTDB taxonomy): Bacteria > Actinomycetota > Actinomycetes > Mycobacteriales > Pseudonocardiaceae > Lentzea. The sequence continues at coordinate 917,965 of CAVYUS010000007.1, read as the reverse complement.
GAGCACGACGGCACCCGCCACCGCACCGCCCGCGATCACGCCGAACAGCCGCATCGGCGCGCCGACGAACCACAGCAGACTGATCAGCACCACGCCGAGCGTGATCGTGCCGCCCAGGTCGGGCTGCAGCATGACCAGCGCGAACACCAGCATCGCCACCGGCACCACGGGCACCAGCAGGTGCCGGTACTGCGACAGCAGCGCGCGTTTCGTGACCAGCACGTGCGCGCCCCACAGCGCCAGCGCGAGCTTCGCCGCCTCGATCGGCTGGAACGAGATCGGGCCGACCGCGAACCAGGACTGCGCGCCACCGCGCACGTCACCGAGCGGGGTCAGCACCATCATCAGCAGCAGGACGCAGATGCCCATCGCCGCGGTCGACAGGTGCCGCAGCCGCTTGAGCGGGAACCGCAGCACGATCCAGAACAGCACCGCGCCGACGCAGACATAGATCAGCTGCTTCTGGAAGACGCTGTACGCGGACACACCCGAGGCGACCTGGCCCGGCGCGGACGCCGACAGCACCATCACCAGGCCGAGCACGGTGAGCATGCCGAAGATCGCGAGCAGCAGGTGGAAGTCGGCGAGCGGGCGGCTCATCCACGCGGTCAGCCCGCCACGCAACGACCCGATGCGCCCCGCTGGACGCACCTTGCGCTTCGATCTCGTCTTCTCCGCGACGACGCTCATCAGCCGATGAGCTCCTGCACCGCGGCCGTGAAGGCCTGGCCGCGATGGGCGTAGTCGGTGAACATGTCCATGGAGGCCGCGGCGGGCGCGAGCAGCACGGTGTCACCCGGCCTCGCCAGTTCCCGGGCAGCGCGTACCGCGACGGTCATGGGGTCATCGTCCCCCGTGTCAAGCACACGAACGGGGACATCCGGCGCGTGTCGCGCGAGGGCGTCCGCGATGACCTGGCGATCCTGGCCGATCAGCACCACGCCGCGCAGCCGCCCTGCCTCCGTCCGCACCATCTCCTCGACCGACGCGCCCTTCAACAGGCCGCCCGCGATCCAGACGACGCTGTCGAACGCGCGCAACGACGCGACCGCGGCATGCGGGTTCGTCGCCTTCGAGTCGTTGACATAGCGGACGTCACCGTCGACGGCGACGAGCACGGCGCGATGTGCGGCCGGTTCGAACGCTTCCAAGCCTTCGCGCACAGCCTCCGACGGCACGCCGTACGCGCGCGCCAGCGCCGTGGCGGCGAGTGCGTCCGCGATGCCGGGCGGACCAGCCGGGCGGATCTTGGCGATCTCGACCAGCGGCTCGTCGTCGGCGAACGCCCGGTCGACCAACCAGCCGTCGCGCACGCCAAGCTGGCCGTCCTCGGGCTCGTCGAGCGTGAAACCGATGCGGTCACGGGCGGGTGAGGCCTCCAGCAGGTCGCCGACGAGCTCGTCGTCGAGCCAGCCGATCGCGACGTCACCGGTGAGGATCCGGGCCTTGGCCTGCGCGTACGGCCCCATGCCGCCGTGCCAGTCGAGGTGGTCCTCGGCGAGGTTCAGCAGCGCACCGGCGTGCGGGCGCACCGACGGCGCCCAGTGCAGCTGGAAGCTCGACAGCTCCACCGCCAGTACCCGGCGCCCGGCCAGCAGCGCGTCCACGACGGGCAGGCCGACGTTGCCGCACGCCACCGCGTCCGCACCGGCCGCGTGCAGGATCGACTCCAGCATGCCGACCGTGGTGGTCTTGCCGTTCGTGCCGGTCACCGCGAGCCACACCGGCGGGTCGGCCAGCTCGGCCGCCATCCGCCAGGCCAGCTCGACCTCGCCGATCACCTCGATGCCCGCCGACGCGCTGGCCGCGAGCAACGGGCTCGACGGCTGCCAGCCAGGACTCGTGACGACCAGCGACGTCCCGGCCGGCGGCTCCACCAGACCGGGCACCAGCTCGACGCCGTCCAGCAGCGTCTCCAGCGCCATCAGTCGTTCCGGCGACGAGTCCGTCACCACGACCTCCGCGCCCGCCGCGAGCAACGCCTCCGCGGCGGACCGGCCGGTCACGCCGGCACCGGCGACCAGTACCCGTGTCCCGGCCAGCTTCGTCATCAGAATCCGCCTGTCAGCCACTCGCTGTAGAACACGCCGAGCCCGAACATGCAGCAGATACCGCCCATCAACCAGAACCGGATGATGACAGTGGTTTCCGCCCAGCCGGCCAGCTCGAAGTGGTGGTGGAACGGCGCCATTCGGAACAGCCGCCGCCGCGACGAGCGGAAGACGGCGACCTGCAACGCCACCGACAGCGCCTCGACCACGAACAGACCACCGATGACGATCATCAGCAGCTCGGTGCGGGTGGCGATCGCGAGACCCGCGACCAGACCACCGAGCGCGAGCGAACCGGTGTCACCCATGAAGATCTTGGCGGGCGCGGCATTCCACCACAGGAAGCCGATGCAGCCCGCCATCGCGGCGGCCGCGATCACCGCCAGGTCCAGCGGGTCACGCACGTCGTAGCAACCCGCGACCGCGTAGCTGGAGCAGTTGTAGCGGAACTGCCAGAACGAGATCACCACGTAGGTGCCGAACACCATCGCCGACGAGCCACCGGCCAGGCCGTCGAGGCCGTCGGTGAGGTTCACGGCGTTCGACCAGGCGGCGACCATGCCGTAGCAGAAGACGATGAACCCGATCGTGCCGAACGAGACCACGGTGATGTCGCGGACGAACGACAGGTTGACCGACGCGGGCGTCAGGCCGTCCTTGTTCGGGAACTGCAGCACGAGGATCGCGAACGTGATGGTCGCGATGAACTGGCCGACCAGCTTCGCGGTCTTGTTCAGGCCCAGGTTGCGGGCCTTGCGGATCTTGATGAAGTCGTCGAGGAAGCCGACGAGCCCCAGCGAGGTCGTCAGCATCAGCACGAGCAGACCGGACGCCGTCGGGGTCTGCCCGGACGCCGAGGCCGACATCGAGTTCACCAGATGCGTGCCCAGATAGCCGGCCCACATCGCGACCAGGATGGCGAGGCCACCCATGGTCGGCGTGCCGCGCTTGGTCTTGTGGTGCTGCGGTCCGTCCTCGCGGATCTCCTGGCCGAAGCCCTGACGGGAAAAAACCTTGATCAGGTAGGGCGTCAGCAGGATCGACACTGCCAGTGCGATCGCTGCCGCGATCAGGATGCTCTTCACTTGGTTCCTGCCTCCAGCAGGGCCTCGGCAATGCGCCACAGGCGGTAGGCGTTGGATGCCTTGACCAGCACGACGTCACCGGGCCGGAGTTCCGCGCGCAGCAAGGCGATCGCCGCGTCCGCGTCCGGCACCAGGACCGATTCCTCTCCCCAAGATCCTTCCAGGTGCGCACCCTGGTGCATCGCGCGGGCCGGGTCACCGATGGCGACCAGCTTGCTGATGTCCAGGCGCACCACGAGGCGCCCGATCTCGTCGTGCTCGCGCACCGCGTCGGCGCCCAGTTCGGCCATCGGGCCGAGGACGGCCCAGCTGCGACGGGCGGGCGTGGTGGCGCGCGAGATCGTCGCCAGCGCCTTCAACGCCGCCCGCACCGAGTCCGGGTTCGCGTTGTACGCGTCGTTGATGACGGTGACGCCATCTTCCCGGTCGGTGACCACCATCCGGTGTGCGGAAACCCTCTGCGCGCTGCCGAGCCGGTCCGCGACCTCGGCGGGCGTCGCACCCAGTTCGAGCGCGATCGCGGCGGCCACCAGCGCGTTGCCCACCTGGTGCGGGCCGTTCAGTGCGAGCTTGACCCGCGCGTCGCCCTGGGCGGTCTTCAGCGTGAAGCTCGCGCGGGCCTGCTCGTCCAGCTCGATGTTCTCGGCGCGGACGTCCGCGCGCGGGCTCTCACCGACCAGCACGACCTTGGCCTTCGTGCGGCTCGCCATGCCCGCGACCAGCGGGTCGTCGGCGTTGAGGATGGCGATGCCGTCCTCCGGCAGTGCCTCGACCAGCTCGCCCTTGCCCTGCGCGATGCCTTCGCGGGAGCCGAACTCGCCGACGTGCGCGGTGCCGACGTTCAGCACGGCGCCGATCTTCGGCGGAGCGATCTCGGTGAGGCTCGCGATGTGGCCGATGCCGCGCGCGGACAGTTCGAGGACCAGGAAACGGGTGTCCTCGGTGGCGCGCAGAGCCGTCCACGGGTGGCCGAGCTCGTTGTTGAACGAGCCGGGCGGCGCGATGGTCTCGCCGGCCGGGCTGAGCACCTGCGCGATGAGGTCCTTCGTGGACGTCTTGCCGGCCGAACCCGTGATGCCGATGATCGCCAGGTCCTTGAGCCGGTCGGTGACGTGGCGGGCGAGCTTGGCCAGCGCGGCCAGCACCGCGGCGCCCTCACCGGTCTTGTCGCCCGCGAGCACGTACGCGTTCGCGTGCTTGGTCTCCACCGGCGGCGCGATCACGGCCGGTGCGTCGACCTCACGACCGGCCAGCACGCCGACAGCGCCCTGGGCGACGGCCTGGGCGGCGAAGTCGTGGCCGTCCACGCGCTCACCGGGCAGCGCCAGGAACAGGCCGCCCTCGGTGATCTCGCGGGTGTCGAACTCGATCGTGCCCGTGACTACCGGGCTGCCATCGGTTGCGTGCAACCGTCCGCCGACGATCTCCGCGATCTCGGCGAGCGTGAGTGCGATCAACGGTGCGCCTTTCTGATCGCGGCGGTCAGCGTCTCGACGTCCGAGAACGGGTGGATCACGCCGGCGATCTCCTGTCCCGTTTCGTGTCCCTTGCCCGCCACGACGACGACGTCACCCGGTCGTGCCAGCTCGACAGCCTTCTCGATGGCCAGCAACCGGTCGCCGATCTCCAGCACGTCGCCCCTGTTCGCCGTGGCGAGGGCGCCTTCGAGCATGGCGGCCCTGATAGAGGACGCGTCTTCGGTCCGCGGGTTGTCATCGGTAATGATCAACACGTCGGCTCGTTGTGCGGCCGCCTCACCCATCAGCGGTCGCTTCGCGCGGTCGCGGTCGCCGCCGCAGCCGAGCACGATGATCACCCGGCCGTCGGTCTTGGCGCGCACGGCGTCCAGCGCGAGGGCGACGGCGGCGGGCTTGTGCGAGTAGTCGACGACGGCGGTGAACCCCTGGCCTTCGTCGATGCGCTGCATCCGGCCGGGGACCTGGACGTTCTTCAGGCCCTCGACGACGGCGGTGTCCGGGATGCCTTCGAGGTGCAGGCAGGCGATGGCGAGCAGGGCGTTCGCGATGTTGAAGCTGCCGGCGAGCGGCAGGTCGATCTCGAGGTCGCCGTCCGGGCCGTGCGCGGTGAACGTCTGCTCACCGGTCGCGGACACCTCGACGTTGCTCGCGGTCCAGGTGGCGGGCTTGGTGGTGGCGATGGTGATCGTGTCGTCGTGGACCAGCCGCGGTCCCCACTCGCCGTCGACGCAGACGACCTCCTTGCGCGCGCGGCCGTCGAACAGCTGCGCCTTGACCTGGAAGTACTCCTCCATGTCCGCGTGGAAGTCGAGGTGGTCCTGGCTGAGGTTCGTGAACGCGCCGATCTCGAACTCGGTGGCGGCGACCCGGCCCATGTGCAGCGCGTGGCTCGACACCTCCATCGCCACGTCGGTGACGCCGCGCTCGGCCATCACCGCGAACAGCGCCTGCAGGTCCGGCGCCTCGGGCGTGGTGTGCGAGCTGCCGAGCTGCTCGTCGCCGATGCGGGTGCCGACCGTGCCGATGAGACCGGTCTGCCTTCCCGCGGCCTTGAGCGCGGACTCGATCATGTACGTGGTGGTCGTCTTGCCGGACGTGCCGGTGACCCCCCACAACCTGACCTTGGTCGAGGGCCGGCCGTAGACGTGCGCGGCGAGCAGCCCCACCACCTCGCGCGGGCGCGGGTGGATCAGCACAGGCACGTCTTTGAGGGATTCACGCGCGGCACCGGCCTCGTCCGTGAGCACCGCGACGGCACCGTTCGCGATCGCCGTCTCGGCGAAGTCGGCACCGTGCACACGGGCACCGGGCAGCGCGGCGTAGAGGTCTCCGGGGACCACGTGCTGTGCACGCAGAGTCACCCCGGTCACCTGGACGTCGGCATGCGCTGGCCTGGTCAGGTGCACGTCGGCGACCGCGGCGAGAGCAGCCACGGACGCAGGGCGAATGGTGTTCGGGCGGGGCGGGGCGGTCGCGACCTTGCCCTCGAGCTTGGCAGGCACGGGCAAGAGGCTACCGGCGTGCACGGAGCGGCCGGGCGGCGCGTTGGCAATCGGGTGATGATCTGCGGCGATGGTCCGTTCGAGTGGCCGTTTCCGCTGCTCTTCAGGTGTGAGCCCGTCCGGCCGAACAAGTTCCCGCCCGCTTTGTGACTTCCGACCCTGTGACCAGCAGTGCGGGCACGGTGAGCTATAGGTCGGCAGGAGGCGGCGATGAGGACAGGCACAACGGTGCAGCCCAGGAGGTTTTCTTTCTGGGCACCGGATTTCAGTCGTTCGGTGACGGTCGGGGTCGACACTTCCGAAACCGCATATCACGCTTTCGAGTGGGCCGCGCGCCACGCGTGGTCGCTGCGAACAGATCTCCAGGTGTACCTCGCGGACCCCGGCGACACGACGGTCCAGCGAGTCCTCGAACGACTCCCCATGCTCACCGCCCACTTCCGCCCGAGCGGTGACGACCCGGTGGCCGCACTGGTGAGGGCGTCGGACTCCAGCGCGACCTTGGTCTTGGGGTGCAAGGGCGAACAGCACCGCAGCCTGGGTCTGGGCTCCCTCGTCCTCCCGGTGTTGCGCCGCGCGCGGTGCGGAGTCGTAGTGGTGCGCGGACGACCCCCGGCGATCCGTGGCGAATACGGCTGGATCACCGCGGCCGTCGGCGGGTGCGAGGACCCGGTCGTGCTGCGACGCGCGGTCGAGCTCTGCCGCACCCGCCGCGCGTCCCTGCGATTGCTGCACGTCCACCCACCCGCCCAGCACGGCGTTTCGGTGCCGCGCGACGAGGCCGCGGTCAGACGCGCGGTGTTGTTCCTGCGCACCACCGCTCCCGAACTGATTCCCGAGGTCCTGGTGGAATCGCGGCATCCGCACGAAGCCCTCGCCGAGTTGGATTCCGACCTCGTCGTGGTCGGGCGGGGTGGACAGAATGGTGGCGTCGGGCTCATTACTCGGGCTGCGCTTTATCACTCTTCTTGTCCGGTGCTGGTGGCTCGGCCGGAGCCTTTGCACGACGACCGGGTGACGCTCTAGCGAATTCGTTCGGGCGCGTACGCCGTTATCCAGCATGTGCTGATGCCGCCTGCTGCCGCGACAACTCTGCGAGGCGCACCGTGGACGAGCCGCCGCGGTGGGTGTGACCCTCAGCCCTGACCGTGCTGGCGCAGGGCGACGACGAGTGGCTCGACTCGGTCGACCGGTTACTGGGTCAGGTCTTGTCGAGAACCTCGATCAAGCAGTCGATGCACGGCCTGTACGGCTGGCTGGACGGAGCCGAGGTACTACAGCTGACGGGGGACGGGCTGTCCCGCATGACCGAGCAGCTGCCGTCACTGCGCGGACCGCGCGGCGGGAAGCGATCTCGGCTGTGCACACCGCGCTGGTGGCGAACACGTTCTTCGAGTCGGTCCAGGAATACCTGGTAGGACACCCTCTTCGCGGACCCGCCAAGACCGACTGGCTTCAGGAAGACCACTCGTTCGTCTCGAACCTGTACTCGGACGACCTGCCCGTGCCGTCGGTCACCCGGAGCTTCGACGACACCCTGGCGGCCGTCGCGGTGTGGGCGACCGACCGCGGCGAGCGCCTGCACCGCGTCCTGGGGAGGACGAATCCGCGCCAAATGAGTGAGCCGCTCCTGGATCTCCACTTCGCGCGAAACGTGGCTGCCCACTACAGGGAGGAATACCGCACGTTCGCGGCGGACATACCTGAATTCACGTTGTGGGCGAACAGGACGCAGACAGCACTCGACCGCGTGATGGCACTGGCTTCCCCCAGCGATGTGCTCGACGCCGTCTACGTCACCTCGAACTACCGGCTCACCGCCGCTGGTCCCACGACGAGGCTGGCCGACGAAGGCTGGTGGTCATCGGAGATCGAGCCCCAGCAGGACGTCGAACTGCTGATCGCCACTCACCTGACCACCGCCGATGCCACCCGGACTCTCCCTGCTGGTGATCGGCGCGGAGGGTTCGGGCAAGTCGACGCTGACCAGGTGCTCGCCGCCCGGCTGCCACCCCGCGAGTTCACCGTCATCCGCGTACCTATGCACAAGATCAACCCCGACGTGGAGGTCGTCACCCAGGTCGAGCAGGGCTGCGTGAACTCACCAGCACGCAGGTCGGTGGCGCGACTTCGTGGAGCAGAACGCGAACCGGCAGTGCGTCGTCGTTCTGGACGGCCTGGACCAGATGCTGCTGACCTCCGGTACCCGCCTGAGCTACCTCGAAGAGGTGGTCAGGTTCCAGCAGTCGAAGCCGCACTGGGCCACCCGGCAGCCGTCGTGGTCACCTGCCGGACCTCGTCCGTGGACCAACTGCTCATCCCGGACGGCACGCCGATCGTGCAGCTCGCGGAGTTCGACGAGGCGCAGATCGGCCAGTGGGTGGACGCGTGGAACCGGGCGAACCCGCAACGTCCGATGGCGCTGGAGACCGCGCTCGCCCAACAGGACCTGACCCGCAACCCGTTTCTGCTGTCGATGCTCGCGGAACACGTGACCGGCGAGGCGACCCGACAGCTCAGCGGCCCGCTGTCGACACTGGAGCTGTACCAGCAGTTCAGAACGTACCGTGGCGCGTCGTCCCAGGTGTCGGCCATCGCCGCGCTGGGCATGTTCAACCGCTGCCGCCAGACGATCACGGAGGACGAGCTCCGCGCCGACCTCACAGCCCTCGGCGATCACCGGCTCGACGCACGGCACCGGCTCTCCGCGATCTTGAGTGGTGGCCTGCGACGTTCGCCGAGTTCCTGATCGCCGCGGACCTGCTGGAGACGCTCCACCGGACCGCGGTCATGTCGCGCATCGGCAAGCCGAACGACGAGCTGTTGTTCGCGCTGCTGTCCCACCGCCCGCTGGCAGTTCGTCCGTCGACCCTGACGTTCACGGCCCAGCTGGCCGAGGAGATGGAGCCGGCGAAGCGAGCCGAGCTGACTCAGGCGCTCGACGACCTGATCGAGGGGTACCGGCGCCAGCGGAACCCCGGCCGGTACGCGAGCTACCAGCCGACCGCTCCGGACGCCATCCGTTCGCTGGCCGTCTATTCCGCCAACCTGGTCCTGCTGCGGCTGTTCATCGACCCCACCGGCGAGGTGAGCGGAGCGCGCGCATTGGCCGACCTGTGGTCGAGAGATCTGGACGTCGACGGCCACCGTTCCGTGTCGTCCCTGCTCTCCTTCGACGGCGATGCGGTCGTTCGACGATCAGTTCGTGAGGTACCTCAGGGGGAGCAGCTCGGCGTCGAGATCGTCCACAGCGCGTTGTCCGCTGGGCCGCAGGCGGTCGGTCAGGTCACCTGGTCATCAAACGGTCAGCTGGTGACCACCAACTCGGGCGGGGTAGTCACGTTCTGGGGGATCGCGGTGAACTCGGCGCCGAAAGTCGTCGACCGTCTCGCCCGTGTGTCCGATGTGGCCTGGCATCCGACGAGACCGATCGCGGCCGTCATACAGCGATCGGCAGACCCGGTTACGGCGAACCGCGACAGGCACAGCCTGAAGGTCACAAGTTTCGAGGACGGAACGACACGCACACTGTGTGTCGTGGCGGCGGGTACCAGGATCAGCTGGTCGCCCGACGGTGACTCACTGGCCATGCACGACGGAAATTCCCTGTGGATCCTCGACATCACCACAGGTGAGCAGCATGAGATGTTCCAGTACGGCTCTGTGCCCGTAGAGCGGGCGTCCGGCCTCGTGAAACCACGTTGGTCAGCGGACGGGGAGTACCTCTGCATAGCGAACGCGTACACTGTGCGCGCATTTCATGTGGGGCAACGAGCTCTGTCGTGGAGTCTGCCCTGCCTCGGCCGTGAACCGCTGGACCTCTTCCTGTCCGCGGGCGCCCAAGAACTTGTCGCATTCGCTTCTCCTGCCGGCGCGGGTATCGAGATCGACTCTCTCGCGCCAGTGGTGCTGGAGGGGCACACAAAGCGGGTCACCTGCGCCAAGTTCTCGCCGGATGGCGACTACCTCGCCTCGATGTCGGAGGACAACACAGTCCGGATCTGGCGCTGCGCCGACTGGCAATGCGTCGCCGTACTGCCCCGGGAGGACATCAGCCGCCGGGGCGGCCTGGCGTTCCACCCCACCGAGCCACTGCTGGCCGTCAAGGACGGCAATCACGTCGACATCGTCCGCCTCATCCACCAGGAACTCGACCAGGCCGGCGCGACCAACACCTCGCGCCACTACGCCAACGCGAAGGTCGTGCTGGTCGGCGACACCGGCGTGGGCAAGTCAGGGCTCGGCCTGGTGCTCAGCGGTCAGCAGTTCGAGCCGACCGAGTCCACGCACGGTCGCAACGTCTGGACGTTCGAGAAGTCCTACGCCACAACGCCTTCCGGTGACGTGCAGACGAGAGAAACGCTGCTCTGGGACCTCGCCGGCCAGCCCGGCTACCGGATGGTTCACCAACTGCACCTCAACGAGGTCGCCGTGGCGCTGGTGGTGTTCGACGCGCGCAGTGAGACCGATCCGTTCGCCGGAGTGCGGTACTGGAGCCGGGCGCTCGCGCAGGCTCGAAGGCTGGACGGGGCCGCGGCCGTCCGGCTGCGCGCCTACCTCGTCGCCGCGCGAACAGATCGCGGCGGTACGGCGGTGAGCACGGCCCGGATCGAGCAGGCGGTCGAAGCGCTGGGGTTCGACGGATACGTGGAGACCAGCGCCAAGGAAGGCTGGGGCGTCGACAAGCTGATCCGCACGGTTCGCGACGCCATCGACTGGGACGCCGTGCCGGCGGTCAGTTCGAACGCGCTCTTCCAGGCGATCAAGGACTTCGTGCTGGAGGAGAAGAAGCAGGGTCGCATTCTGACCACTGTGGACGATCTGCTGCACAGTTTCCGGCGGGTGCACCAGGACGAGACGCCGGTCGAGGAGCTCGCGGACCGGTTCGGAGCGTGTCTCGGGCGGTTGGAGAGCGTCGGCGTGGTGCGGCGCATGGCGTTCGGCGACTACGTCCTCCTCCGGCCGGAACTGCTGGACGCCTACGCGTCGTCGCTCGTGCAGGCGGCCAAGGATGAGCCGGACGGCTGGGGTTCGTCGCGGAAGCCGATGCGCTCGAAGGCCGGTTCCGGATGCCCGAGTCGGAGCGGCTGACCAACGCGCAGCAGGAGCGGATCCTGTTGATCGCGGTGGTCCAGGAGCTGCTCAAGCGCGAGATCGCGTTGAAGGAGGTCACGGACCGCGAGGTCGACCTGATCTTCCCGTCGCAGTTCACCAGGGAACGGCCGGACGCGCCGGAACTTCCCGGGCAGGATGTGGTGTTCACGTTCGACGGGCCGCTGTACTCGATCTACTCGACGCTCGCGGTCCGGCTGTCGCACTCCCGGTTCTTCCACCGCGAGGCGATGTGGCACAACTCCGCCTCCTACCGTGCGGAGGCCGGAGGTGCGTGCGGGATCGCGATCCGGGAGCTCAAGGAAGGCAAGGGCGAGCTGGTCCTGTTCTACGAAGACGCGCAGCCGATCGTGCGGCAGCAGTTCGAGGCGTACGTCGTGGAGCACCTGGAACAACGTGCGGTCGCTGACACCGTCGTCCAAAGACGGGTGCGGAGGTGCAAGCCGTGCAACTACGCGATCGACGACGAGGTCGTGCAGCGCAGGCTCAGCCGCGGTCTCACGACGGTGACGTGCCAGATCTGCGACGCGGTCCTCTCGATCGTCGACCAGCCCGTGGCCGGGGACGTCCGGCCGGCGGTCGCCGAGATGAACTCCAACGCCAACGCGCAGCGGGACCAGGACGTCGCCGCCACCACGCTCAAGGGCAAGCGCGAGGCCGGCGACTTCGACGTCTTCCTGTGCCACAACGTCAAGGACAAGCCGCAGGTGCTCGAGATCGCCAAGGCGCTCGAGGATCGCGGCATCCTGCCGTGGCTCGACGTCCACGCCATCCAGCCGGGCTCGCGGTGGCAGCAGGAGATGGCGAAGGGCATCGAGAAGAGCCGGTCGGCGGCCGTGCTCATCGGCCCGCCGGCCCTGGTCCGTGGCACGAGGCGGAGATGGAGCTGATCAACGACTGGTCCGCGCGCAACCGCCATCGGCGGGTCATCCCGGTGATCCTCGACGGCACCGACTCGGACCCGGTGCTGCCGGGTTTCTGCGGGTGTGGTCGACGGTGGACATGCGGATGGCCGACCCGGACCCGCTCGATCAGCTGGTCTGGGGCATCACCGGCGAACAGCCCCGCTGGACCTAACAGGGCTTCCGCAGCACGGTTCCGGACGTGCCGGGCAGGGACACCGATCGGACGGACGCACCCTTCTCGTTGGTGTGCACCGCATCCAGCCTGACGGTCACCGCGCTGCTGCCGGTCTTGTTCGCGTTGACCACCACCGTGGCGCACGCGAAGTCGCGCTGGAACACGTTGGCCGCCACCGCGCGGTACTCGCCCTCGGGAGCGCCCAGGTCCCAGTCGTACTCGGCGCGCCACGGCGAGGCGTTGTCGTAGCGGTCGGTCTCGTGGATCTCGGAGATCGCCGCGAGGTCGCCCTTGGCCAGCAGGTAGCTCGCGAAGGCGTAGCGGAACGGCTGTTCGGCGCCGCTGTGGTGCGGCTGCACCCAGGTGATCTTGCCCTTGGCCTCGTTCGCGGCGATCTCGGCGACCTGCCTGCTCCAGCCTTCCGGGTACTCCGAGAGCAGGTCGTTGTCATTGAAGGTCAGCCACCACTCGTCGAAGCCTCCGTCGAGGTACTCGACGTAGGTGTCCCACGCGCCCTCGTGCAGCCGGGCGTTCGACATGTTGGCGACGGTCTTCAGGCCCGCGTCGACGAACTTCTGCCTGGTGTTGGCGAACATGGACCGGTAGGCCTCGCGCATGGCCTCGTCGGTCGGGTACGCCGCCGGGCACACGCCGTCGTGGTAGGTGTCGCAGGCGAACAGGGCGTTGTCCATGAACACGCCGTCGAACGCCTTGCTCGACGCGATCACGTTGTCGGCCCAGGTGTTCTGGTAGTCGGTGTTGCCGACGTCCATCTGCCAGTGGCCGTCATATCCGTCGTACTCGAAACGCTGACCGTCCGGGCCGGTGAGAAACCACTCGGGGTCGGCCGCGCAGTATCCGACACCGGTGGGGAGATCGGAATCGTCGACCCCGTCCGCACACGCGTAGCTGCGCGTCGAGGAGAGATCCTTGTAGACGAAGATCTGGATCTTCGGATTCGCTGCCCTGAGCTTCGAGGCAAGATCGGTTTCCCAGGCGTTGAGCACCACGTACGACCGCCGTCGCGCCTCAGTGTTGATCATTTCGTCGGGCGTCGACGTGCTGTTCATATGCAGCCAGTACGACTTCACGGCCGGATCCGAATCATTAGCCTGAGCTGCGGGAACAAGTGACACCGCCAGCATACCCGCCAAGATCGAAATACCTACTGAACGCACGCCAAACCCCATCTCGCCTTGCTCTCCGGTTTCGGAGTATTAGACGGGATGAAATGCGTCTCATTAGGAGAATGCGCGGTGGTGATTTTCACTGTTAAACAATGAATCGCGTCATTGACACGCCTGGACGCGTCTCGGATCACTTGCGAAATCGAAACGCATCGATAAGAATGCGCGACCTGCGAAATGATCTACAGCTGCAGCTGCACGTACGGCGTCTGCTCCGCGGACATCGGCACCTGGAAGCGCTGGGTCAGGTACGCGGCGATGTCGTGGAACAGCGGAGCCGCGGACCCGCTCAGGTTCGTGCCGTGCGGGTTGTCGAGCATGATGCCGACGACGTAGCGGGGGTTGTCGGCGGGGAGGATGCCGGCGAACGTGATCCAGTAGTCGGTCTGCGAGTAGCACTTGCAGACCGGGTCGATCTGCTGGGCGGTGCCGGTCTTGCCGGCGATCTGGTAGCCGGGCAGGGCGGCCTGCTTGCCGGTGCCGTTCTGGTTGGCGTCGCGCGGGTCGGTCTGCGTGACGGAGCGGAACATCTCCCGCACGGTCTTCGCGGTCTCCGGCGAGACGACGCGGATGCCGTCGGGGCGCGGCTTCTCGGAGCGGCTGCCGTCGGAGGCGATCTCGGCGCGGACGAGGCGGGGCTGGACGCGCATGCCGTCGTTCGCGATCGCCTGGTACATGCCGGTCATCTGCAGCAGGGTCATCGAGAGGCCCTGGCCGATGGGCAGGTTGCCGAAGGTCGAGCCGGACCACTGGTTCAGCGGCGGCACGAGGCCGGACTCCTCGTTGGGGACGCCGGACTGGGTGCGTTTGCCGAGGCCGAACTTCTGCAGCATCTCGGCGTAGCGTTCCTTGCCGACCTCCTGGGCGGCCAGCAGGGTGCCGACGTTCGAGGACTTGGCGAAGACGCCGGTGAACGACATCGGGACCGTGCCGTGGTTCCAGGCGTCCTTGATGGTGCGGTCGGCGACCTTGATGCTGCCGGGCACCTGCAGGACGTCGCCGGGCTGGAACAAGCCGTAGTCCACGGCCGCGGCGGCCGTCACGATCTTGTTCACCGAGCCCGGTTCGAAGACCGCGGAGACCGCCCAGTTGCGGAGTCGCTCGGGGTCGGCGTTGCCGAAGTCGACCGGGTCGAAGGTCTTGTCGTTGGCCATCGCGACGATCTCGCCGGTGCGGCTGTCGAGGACGACGGCGGAGGCGTTGCGGGCGCCCGACTTCTTCGCGTACTCGGTGACCATGCGCTGCACGGCGTACTGGGTGTCGATGTCGAGGGTGAGCTCGAGGCTCTTGCCCGGCAACGGCTGCACGAGCTCGCGTTCGGTGTTCGGGATGACGAGCGTGTCGTCACCGGACATCGTGTCGACCACGCGGCTGCCCATGCGGCCGGCGAGCACGTTGTCCTGGAGGTTCTCCAGGCCGAGGATGCCCTGGGTGGTGGGCGGCTTCTCGTCCTGACGCCAGTTCGCGGCGCCGACGATGTTCGACGCCAGTTCGCCGTTCGGGTAGATGCGCTTGGCGCGGTACTCCGAGCCGACCTCGGCCGGGTACTTCTCGACGATCTTCGCGGCCTTGGCCGGTTCCGCCTCGCTCACCAGGACCTCGTAGCTGATGTCCTTGACGAGCTGCTGGTAGACGGTTTCCTCGTCGGTCTTCTCGCCGTTGACCTCGGGGCCGAGAGTCGACGAGACGAACTTCGCGACCTCGCGCATGTGGTCTTCGAACGAGAGCGGGAACTCCTTGGGGTCCTTCGCGCGGGCGGCGTCCCAGTTCTTCCTGGCGCGCTGCGGGAGGATGTAGAGCGCGCGGACCTCGACGGAGAACGCGAGCTGGTTGCCGTTGCGGTCGAGGACGGCGCCGCGTTCGGCCGGGATGAACTGGCGCGTGGTGCGCTGCAGCTGTGCCTGTGCCGAGAGCTCCTTGGCCTGGATGCCCTGCACCTGCACGAGCTTCACGCCCGCGAGCACCAGTGCGCCGATCAGCAGCACCCGGCCGATCGCGATGCGCAGCTTGCTGTTGCCGCCTGGGCGCGCGGTGGGGCGAGGGCCGCGCACCGACAACGGGCGGCGCGGGCCGCGCTGCTGTGGACCGGGCATCAGCCACCCGCCGGAGGCGTCTGGCCCTGCTGCTGGTTGCCTGCGGGAGGCTGCTGACCTGCGGGAGGCTGGTTGCCTGCGGGCGGTTGCTGACCAGCCGGCGGTTGCTGTCCGGCGGGCGGTTCCGTGACCGGCGGGCGGCGCGGGCGTCGACTTGGTCGGCGCGCTCGGCTTGCCGAACTGCTCGATCGAGCCGTCCGGGTTCTGCCGCAGCCGAGCCGGGTTGGACGGCTCGACGAGACCCATCTCCGCGGCCCGGCGCGCGAGGTCGGTCGGCGACTCGAGCAGCGCCACCTCCCGGCGCAACTGCTCCACGTGCAGCGACAGCTTCTCCGCCTCGGCCTTCGCCTCCTGCAGGCGGTAGGTGTCCGCGGCGGCCTGGGTGGAGAAGTACATGATCCCGGCGACACCCGCGCCGAGCACGAGCATCACGAGGACGACGAACGGCGCCTTGGACGCGGTTCGCTGCAGCGGCGCGGGAACGCCACCGCGCAGGTTCTGGGCACGCTGGGCCCGGCGGGCGTAGGCGCGCTCGGCACCGGCCGTCCGCCGCCGCGCGCGATCCGCGGTGTCGGTCCTGTCCTTCTTGTCCTTCGAGGGATCGCGGGGGGACGGTCCGCCGACCCTTGCGGGTGCCGTCATCGCGGTTCTCCGATCCGTTCCGCGGCGCGCAACCGGACCGGGGCCGCGCGCGGGTTGTCCTCGATCTCCTGCTCGTTCGCGAGCTCCGCGCCCCTGGTGAGCAACTTGATCTCGGGCCCGTGGCCCGGCAGCTCGACCGGCAGGCCCTGCGGCGTCTTCGACTTCGCCAGCTCGGCGAGCGCCTGCTTCACCAACCGGTCCTCAAGGGACTGGTACGACTCCACGACGATCCGCCCGCCCACGCCCAGCACACCCAGCGCGGCCGGCAGCGCGAGCCGCAACGACTCCAGCTCGCCGTTGACCTCGATGCGCAGCGCCTGGAACGTGCGCTTGGCCGGGTGTCCGCCGGTGCGCCGCGAAGCCGCGGGCACGACGGCGTAGAGCAGCTCGACGAGCCGGCCGGAGTTGGTGAAGGGCTCCTTCTCGCGCTCTCGCAGCACCGCCGAGGCGATCTTGCCCGCGAACCGCTCCTCGCCGTACGTGGAGAGGATTCGCGCGAGGTCGCCGTGCGAGTACGTGTTGAGCACCTCCGCCGCCGTCATGCCGGTGCCCTTGGACATCCGCATGTCGAGCGGCGCGTCCTTCGAGTACGCGAACCCGCGCTCCGCCTCGTCCAGCTGCAACGAGGAGACGCCGAGGTCCATCAGCACACCGTCCACACGCGAGTAGCCGAGGTCTTCCACGGCTTCGTCGATGTGGTCGTAGGTGACGTTGACGAGCTGAACGCGATCACCGTGGCGTGCCAGCCGCTTGCCGGCCATCTCGATGGCCTGCGGGTCGCGGTCGAGCCCGATGAGGGTCAGCTCGGGGTGGGCGCTCAACAGCGCGTCGGAGTGGCCGCCCATGCCGAGCGTCGTGTCGACGACGACGGCGGGCTTGCCGGACAACGCTGGAGCGAAGAGTTCCAGGACGCGGTCCAGCAGCACCGGTACGTGCCGCGGCTGATCCATCGTCCCTCTACTCCCCTGATGCGCGTTCGGGTGACGTCAGGTCCCCGCCCGCCCGTCGAACCTGGCGCCGGGGAAGGTGCGCCAGGGCCGATAGTCGAGCGGACCGAGGCCTCACGGCACCCGAATCGCGTTTGAACATCCGGCCTGTTGCTCGGCTGACCGCCATCAGAAGACGCCCGGTATGACCTCCTCGCGAGCCTCGGCATAGCCGTCTTCATGCTCTTCGAGATAGGTCTGCCAGGCCGCCGCGTCCCAGATTTCCATCCTGGTGAACGCGCCGACGACCACGCACTCCTTGGTCAGCCCGGCATACCGCCGCAGTTCCGGTGCGATCAGGACGCGGCCCTGACCGTCCGGACGCTGCTCGTCCGTACCTGCGAACAAATAACGCTGGTAGGCGCGTACGGCATCGTTGGTGAACGGTGCCTCGGCGACCTTCCTCGCCATCTGCTCGAACTCCGCCCGGGGAAACACGTACAGGCAGTGGTCCTGGCCTTTGGTGACCATGAGACCTCCCGCCAGTTCGTCCCGGAACTTCGCAGGCAGTGTCAGCCGACCTTTGTCATCCAGGCGCGGGTAGTGAGTGCCCAGGAACACGGCATCCACCTCCCTTGCCGGGCGACAAGACCGGCAGTGGAGCCCCCGTCTGCCCCACCGGCCGCCACAGTACCCCACTTTTCACCACAGTCAACGTTGAAACAGGTGTTTACACACCAACTCGTGACTCGTTTTCCCAGGTAGACGGAGTGGGGAGGCGTGGGGGGATGGTGGGGGAGCTGGTCAGCCACCACCTTGCCGAGTGAGAGTTCAGGCCCGATTCAGCACTCGAACGGCCTAGTAATTTCGGTCAAAACATCGTGTGGGTACACATCGGTGGGGGAAGGTGGAAACTGGTGGTGCGAACCCGGAGTAGCCCGCAGGTGTAGGGCACTTAGCCAAGGTTTGACACACTGCGTGAAACGCTCACACGTCCGTGTTCCGGACACGGCTGCTGGAGGTTTAGTGACGCCGGGAAGCCCAAGCGCGAACAGTCACGCGCCGGTCGATCAGGTCCTGGGAGAGTTGCACGGCGCCGTTCAGCGGATCGCCGCCAACGTCGAGCGCGTGCTCGTCGGCAAGCCGGACGTGGTTCGACTCGCGCTGGTGACGCTGCTCGCCGAGGGGCACCTGCTGGTCGAGGACGTGCCGGGAGTCGGCAAGACCTCACTGGCGAAAGCGCTTGCCCGTTCCATCGACTGCACCGTGAGTCGCGTGCAGTTCACGCCGGACCTGTTGCCCAGCGACATCACCGGCTCCTCGATCTACAACCGGCAGGAGAACGACTTCGAGTTCAGGCCGGGACCGATCTTCGCGAACATCGTGGTGGGCGACGAGATCAACCGCGCCTCCCCCAAGACGCAGTCCGCGATGCTGGAGTGCATGGAGGAGCATCAGGTCACGGTCGACGCGAACACCTACCCGCTGGGTTCGCCGTTCATGGTGATCGCGACGCAGAACCCGATCGAGATGGAGGGCACCTACGCCCTGCCGGAGGCACAGCGCGACAGGTTCACGATCCGCCTGTCGATCGGTTACCCGGACCCGGCGGCCGAGCTCGCGATGGTCGACGAGCACGCCGGCCACAACCCGATCGACGACCTGCGGCCCGTCTCGGACGCGGCCCAGGTGCTGCGGCTGATCGAGACCGTCCGCCGGGTGCACCTCTCTCCTGAGGTACGCCGGTACGCCGTCGAGCTGGTGTCGGCCACGCGCCGGCTGCCGGAGCTGCGGCTGGGCGCGTCGCCACGGTCCACGTTGCACCTCGTGCGCGCCGCACGGGCACAAGCCGCGCTGGCGGGCCGTGACTTCGTGGTGCCGGACGACATCCACGCGATCGCGATCCCGGTGCTCGCGCACCGGCTCGTGATGACCGCGGAGGCACAGGCTGCCCGCCGGTCGCCCGCCGAGCTGATCAGGGCGCTGTTGCAACGGGTTCCGGTGCCGACGGCCGCGCTGGACCCGAGTGCCGCCTTCGTTCGCAGCTTGAACCACAACGCAGGGACGCCACGCTGACGATGCGCACCGCACTGTCCGGTCTGACCACACGCGGAAGATGCTTGCTGGCCGCGGGGTTCGCTGCCGGAGCCTGTGCCGTCGTGCTGAACGAACGCGACCTGTTGCGGGTCGCGGCCTTCGTGATCGCGCTGCCCCTGCTCGCCGCCTGGCTCGCCACGCGGGCGCGGGTGGGGCTGCACGCGGCCCGGTTCCTCGCGCCCAGCCGGGTGCCGGTCGGGGCCGCGTCCGAGGTGAAGCTGGACCTGCGCAGCACCGGCCGTCTTCCGACGGGCGGGCTGATGCTGGAGGACACCGTCCCGTACGCGCTGGGCGCGCGGCCGCGGTTCCTGGTGGAACGGTTGCCGCGCAACACGCCGACGACGTTGCGCTACCCGCTCAAGCCGGTGATGCGCGGCATCCAGCAGGTCGGTCCGCTGATGGCGCGGATCACCGACCCGTTCGGGCTGGCGGAGTTCGACCGTGAACTGGCGGGCCGGTCGCGGCTGGTCGTGGTGCCTCGGGTCGTGCGGCTGTCGGGCTTGCCCGGCGGTTCCGGCATGGGCGCCGGCGACGACGGTTCGGTGCGGCTGCGGGCCGGGCAGGGCGAGGACGACGCCGTGGTGCGGCCGTACCGGCAGGGCGACGACCTGCGGAAGGTGCACTGGCGCTCGACCGCCCGGCGCGACGAGCTGATGGTGCGGGTCGAGGAACGTCCGTGGCGCGGCGGCACGACCATCCTGCTGGACCACCGGGTGCACGCGCATCGGGGCAGCGGGCCGGCGGCCTCGCTGGAGTGGGCGATCTCGTTCGTGGCGTCGATCTGCCTGCACCTGCACCACTTCGGCCACCAGATCCGACTGGTGTCGGAGGACGGCCGGGTGCTCGCGGGAGGCTCGTCCGACGGCGGGCACAGCGACCACGTGGTGCTGGACTCGCTGGCGGCGTTGCAGGCGTCGCACCGCCGTGAGCTCTCGGGCGGGATCGACCCCGGCGCCGGCCAGGAGGTCATCGCGGTGCTGGGCGGGGTGTCGCCGGCGTCGGTCGAGGAGCTGATCCGGTACCGGCCGCGCGGCATGCGCAGCCTGGCCGTGCTGCTGGACGTGAACGCCTGGGCCGGTGGCGGCAACGACTCGGCCGCCTCCGCCCCCGATCCCGGCGACGCGCGGCGGTTGCTGACCGGCGCGGGCTGGGGCGTGACGATCGCGAAGCCGTCGGCGTCGATGCAGCAGGTGTGGCAGGAGTTGTGTGCTTCGGCAGGCAACCGTGGACCGTCGGTGCGCTCGGAGGTGGGCTGAGATGGGGACGCGTTCCGCCGCTGCGGCGAGGAGACCGAGCCCGAGTGGTTCACGTCGGCGACGCCGTGGATCGCGGCGCTGGCCGTGCTGTGCGCGTCGACCGCGCTCGGTGGCGTGATCGAGGGTGATCTCTGGCTGGTGCGCATCGGCGTGATGATCATCGCGATCACGGTGACCGGTGCGTTCCTGCGCGCGACCCGGCTGACCCCGCCGCTGGTCGCCCTCGCCCAGGTCTTCGTGCTGATGTGCCTGCTCACGGCCTTGCACACGCGGTCGGGCATTTTGCTGTTCATCCCCGGACCGGAGGCGCTGGGCGAGCTCGGGAACGTGCTCGCGGAGTCCGTCGCCCAGGTGCAGACCGGGGTGCCACCGGTGCACGCGACGCCGGCGATCCAGGCGCTCGTGGTGCTGGCGATCGGCCTGGTGGCGATCCTGGTGGACACGCTGGCCGTCGCGGCGGCGGCTCCGGCGGCGTCCGGGCTGGTGCTGCTGTGCGTGTTCGCGGTGCCCGCGTCGCTGGCCGACGAGATGCTGCCGTTCTGGACGTTCATCCTCGGCGCGGCGGCGTTCGCGATGCTGCTCGCGGTCGACGGCCAGCACCGCCACGAGGCGTGGCGCGGCCGGCTCGGGTCCGGTTCGGCGAGCGGGTCCGGCGGTTCCGCGACGACGGTGGCGAGCATCGCGATGGTGATCGCGTTGATCGTCGGCGCCGGCGTGACGATCGTCGGCACGGTCGGCCGGCTGCCGATGGGCGGCAGCGGGGCCGGCGGCAAGGGCGGCATCGGCCTGAGCGAGATGACGTCGTTGCGCGGCATGCTGAACCGCGGCAAGACCGCCGAGGTGTTCTACGTGCGCGGCCTCAACGAACAGACCTACATGCGTGCCTCCACGCTGGCCCGGTACGTGCCGAACAAGGGCTGGGAACGCGGCAGCGACCCCGGCGGCCAGCCCGCGCGCGGCGAACTGCCGCTGCAGCCGGGCGACCGCGGCGAGGGCAAGAACACCCGGATCAACATCGAGCCGCGCGACTGGAAGAGCTTCTGGCTGCCGACGTACGGCGCCGTCCGCCGCATCGACACCCCGGACGACGACTACCGCTTCGACACGAAGAAGGGCGTGATCTTCACGCAGCGCGAGCGGGAGCCGGAGCCGTACGACATCGAGACGGTGCTGGCGACGCCCACCAAGAACCAGCTGCGGATGGCGGCCGGCCCGAAGAACCTGGTCGACCCCGAGTACTACCGGTTCGAGGGGGTCGAGCAGGAGGTGATCGACCTCTCGAACAAGCTCGTGGAGGGCGCCACCAACGACTTCGACAAGGCCGCCGCGCTGAGCACGTTCTTCAACGGCCCGGACAAGCTGTTCCAGTACAAGCTCGAGACCGGCGGCGACGTCACCAAGGACGCGCTGACCGACTTCGTGACGCGCGGCAGGGTCGGCTACTGCGAGCAGTTCGCCTCCGCGATGGCCGTCATGGCCCGCGTGGTCGGCCTGCCGTCCCGCGTCGCGATCGGCTTCACCGCCGGCGTCGCGTCCGCCGACAACTCCTACCGCGTGATCAGCACCGACGACGCGCACGCGTGGGTCGAGATCTTCTTCCCGAACCACGGCTGGATGACCTTCGACCCGACCCCGGTCAACGACGGCCGCGGCGTGGTGCCGCCGTACCTGCGGGAGACGGCGCCGGGTGCCGAGGAGGAGCCGACCGCGCAGACTTCGGTCGAGACGACGGGCCCGTCCGCCACCGGTTCGGCCGCCCAGTCCGCGTCGCCCGACGGTGACGACGGCACCGGGAACCAGGACCTCGCGACTCCGGCGGACACGTCCAAGGACTGGGTCCCCTACGCGCTGATCGTCGCCATCATCCTCGCGATGCTGTTCCAGTTGGTGCGCCTGTACCGAACGGAAAGCACGGTCACGCCTGGACCTGATTCGAACTCGCCGAAGCGGAAGCTGAATCCAGACGGCCCCATGGCGAAGCTGCGGCGGGTGAGCGGGCCGGTCTCGATGATTCTGTGGGCCGTGGTGCTGCTGCTGGCGGCGGCTTGGCTGTCGTACATCCTCATGGCGGTCGCCCTGCTGCTTCTCGTCGTGGCCACTCCTGCGACCATCCGCGCGCTTCGGCGGCGCAAGCGGCTGCACGATGTCGCGAAGCTCGGTCCCAAGGCCGCTTCCGCCGCCTGGAGCGAGCTGATGGCCGAGTCGATCGACCGCGGCGCCCCGGTGCCCGCAGCCGAGACGATCCGCACCGCTGCCCGCCGGTTGGCCCGCGAGCACAACCTCGACGAAGCCGGCCGGGGCGGGCTGCGCACGGTGATCGGGGCGATCGAGCGGTCCTGGTACAGCGCCAACCCGGTGGCCGACCCCTCACTGCCTTCGGCGCTGGCGGCCGTACGACAGTCGTTGCGACAGAACGCGCCGCTCTCGTTGCGGGCCCGGTTGTTCCCGAAGTCGGTGATGCGGCCGACGCCCGCACCGGTGGCCGACATGCCGGAACGCGAAACCGTGTCGGTCTAAGTTCTCCGCGCAAAGCGAAGGGCCCGCTCCCGAGTTGGCGGGGGCGGGCCCTTCGCTTTGGTCTGAAGGCTTACTTCTCCTCGTCGAAACGCCGACGGAAGCGCTCCTCCATCCGTTCGGAGAACGAGCTGCGGCTGCGGGCCGGCTTGCCGTCTTCCTGCGTCCCCTCGGCCACCTGGTCACCGCGACGGAGCGTCGTGAGGGTGATGAGCACGCCGAAGAACATGAGCAGGAAGCCGAAGACGCTCACGACGGGAATCCCGACGATCGCGAGCTTCGGGAAGATCACACCAGCAACGAGCGCCGCCACACCAGCCACGAACAACACGATGCCCTGCACGCGGCGTCGCTTGGACGGTCGCCGCAACTTGGCGCCTCGTACAGTGGATGCGAACTTCGGGTCCTCGGCGTAGAGAGCGCGCTCTATCTGATCGAGCAGTCGCTGCTCGTGCTCGGAGAGTGGCATCGTTCCTCCTCCGGCACAGTCGCGGGCGCCGGGTGTTCTCGGTTTCCGCCGAACCCGGCGGACGGCCCACCCTGGGGACGTCACCCCCCAGGATACGATCCGCGCGGCTCGGCGACTACCCAGTGGGCGTTCTCATACGGTCCGTTCTATCACCATCATCCTCCTGGGGCAGTGGTGAGGCCTTCGTGAGGCACCTTCAGGGCCCTGGAAGCCCTCCGTTCACGCCCAGGTCGGCCTCGAGATCCGGTTCCGACAGCACCCCTGGGCCGGATCGGCCGCATGATCGACTCGTGATCAACGGCGGCGCGGAGCAGGCCGGACCGGCCGGCTCACCGTCGTAGACGCCCCGGCCGAGCTCTGGTACGACACCGGCCGCCGGTTCGGCAGGTCCTTCTTCGGGGGTAAGCACGCCTGCGACAGAGCGTGACATCGTCGCGCCGGTCGTCTCAGTTCGCGATCTCCGGTCGGACGTGGAACGCGTGTGCGGGCGGGGTTTTGTGCCCCGCCCGCACACGAACTGGAACGAACTCGATCAGCCTGCGATCCGGTAGGCCCGGATGATCGTCACCTCACCGGTGTTGCCCGCCGCGTCCGTCGTCTTCGCGCGCAGTGAAGCGAACTTCGCGCCGTTCGGATGCTGCACGAGGGCCTTGTCGCCGGCCACCGGCACCTGCTTCCAGGTCGCACCGTCGTCGAACGACACCTCGACGGTGACGCGCCTGACCTTCGGCGTGCCCTCCTGTTGCTCGACCTTCAGCGGGACGAGGAGCACACGGCCGTGTGCGGTGTCCTTGTCGTCGAGCTTGGGCAGGAAGCGGACGACCGAGAGCGGCAGGTGCGTGATCTCGGTCGTGTTCTTGGCCTTGAACGTCCAGGCGCCACTGACCTTCGTGGACACGTCGGCCGTCCGGCTGTGCTCCATCTCGGCCCGGTACGAACCCTCCGCCGCCGGCACGTCGAAGATCGCGTACGGCTGGTTCTGCTCGCCGAGCTTGGTGCCGTTGTGGAACAGGGTGGTTCGCGCGGTTCCGGTGCCGACCCTGCCCTCGCCGCCGTTGCCGTCGGTGAAGAGCGGGACCCGGACGGCGATCTGGTCCTCGAACCTGGCGAGGCCGAAGCCGGGAGCCGCCGGGACGGACGGGCCGAGAACCGCCCGGCCGAACGCCTGCGAGTACTTCCCGCCCGCCCTGAAGGCGCGCGGCTGGGTCCTGGCGGCGTACTCGGGGACGTCGCCCGGCGCGACCCGGTCGTAGAACCAGTTCCACTTGCCGGTGGCCGTCGAGACCAGGTCGACCGCGCGGCCGCCGTCCGGCACCTTGGTCAGCCACGCGAAGCCACCGCTGCCGTCGTCCGGGTTCGGCATCGCCGAGACGTAGTGCTCGTAGCCCTCGCCTCCCGGGCGGAAGGCGCTCGTCATCTCGGCCAGCTCGGACGCCTTGGCGGTGCGTTCGTAGCCGGTCGGGATGCCGCGCTCGGAGTACATCAACCGGTAGCTCAGCGGCGTCTTCTCGTCGCGCGGGGTGCCGGCGTACTGCTCCGCGAGCGTCGTCGTGAGGCCGCCGGGGTCCGCGCCGATCTGGGCGGAGAGCAACCGGCCCGCCATCCCCTCGAAGAACGCCCAGCCGCTGGAGAACGGCCTGCCCGCCACCTGACCGCTGTAGCTGAAGGTGCCGATCATGGCCTTCGCCGCCGGGTCCGGGGTCTTGAGCCCGACCGGCTTCGCCTTGCGCGCGTCGACCGTGACCGCGGTCTTGCCGGTCACCTGGACCTTCGGCTGCACCAGCAGAGCGACCTTGCCGTCCGCCGTGATGATCCCGCTGTCCAGCAGGTACTCGCCCTTGGGCAGCCGGACGTTCTTCGACATCGCCGAGTACGACTTGCCGGTCTTGGTGTTGAGGAAGAAGGTGCCGTGGTTCACCGCCGGGTTGCCGGCGTTGTCGAGCACCGAGACGCCGACGTCGTAGCTCTCGACCTCCTTGTTGACGCTGACCAGCGTGCGCTGGCCGTTCGACGCGACGACCGCACCGCTGTAGGCACCGTCGGGCGCGTTCACCCTGGTGTCAGCGGTGATCGTGGCCTTGGCCGCACCGTCGGCGGGAACGGTGACCTTCGCCGGGGACACCGCGATCAGACCGGCGGGCGAGGGCTTGCCGTCCGGTCCGGTGACGTCCAGCGTCAGGTCGAGCGTCACGGGTTCCTTGCCCGCGTTGCGGTACGTGACCTCGCGGACGACCTTCTGGTCGTCGTCGTGCGGCCACTGCTGCACGCCGAGGTTGATGTTGCCCGGCTCGGCGATCACCTGCTGCGCCAGCATCTTCGGCACGTCGACACGGCCGGTGCCCTGATCGAACGGCTTCAGCGCCGGATTGGCCTTCGCCGACGCCATGACCGTCGACTTGAGCCGTTCACCGGACCAGTCCGGGTGCTGCTGCTTGAGCAGCGCGACAACGCCCGCGACGTGCGGGGTCGCCATCGAGGTGCCGGACATCGCGACGTGGCCCTGCGTTCCGGCCTCGGCCGCCACGATGTCGACACCGGGCGCGGTGACGTCCGGCTTCACCGCACCGTCCGCGGCCGGACCACGGCTGGAGAACGGTGCGATGCCGTCGTTGCGGTCCACCGCACCGACGGTCAGCGCGGACTCGGCACTGCCCGGCGACCCGATGGTCTCCGGCCGTCCCGAGTTGCCCGCCGCGATCACGAACAGCGCACCGGTCTCCCGCGAGATCCGGTTGACGGCCGCCTCCAGTGGATCGATGTCCGCGGAGTCCCCGCCGCCCAGGCTCATGTTGATGACCTGCGCGCCCTGGTCTGCCGCCCACTGCATGCCGCCGAGGATCGCCGACTCGGTGCAGCCGCCCGGCTGGCAGACCTTGCCGTCGAGGATCTCCGCTTCCGGCGCGACACCGCGGTACTTCTCGCCCTTGCTGGCGATCGTGGACGCGACGTGCGTGCCGTGGCCGACCTCGTCGGTGTTGTCCGGCGAGTCGGTGAAGTTCTTCTCCGCGACCTGCCTGCCCTGCAGATCCGGGTGCTTCTCGTCGACGCCCGTGTCGAGCACCGCGACCTTCACGCCCTTGCCGGTGATACCCGCCTGCCACGCCTCCGGTGCACCGATCTGCTTGGTGCTGCGGTCGAGCGACACCTTGCGAATGCCGTCGAGCCACACCTTCTCCACCGCGCCGCCGCGCAGCGACTCCCAGGCGCTGCCCGACTTCTCGACCGCACCGGTCACCAGACTCGGCCACCGACTCCTGCCCGGCGAGCGCCGTGATGCCCGATCGCGCGCCCGCCGCCGGCCGCAGGATCACGGGCACCGTCGTACGCCGCGCGTCGTCGTAGCCGAACTCGACGAGCGACGTCACGTCGAACAGCCTCGAGTCGAGCTTTCCGTTCTCCACCAACTGCATCGCGTCGCCGGGCACCACGTGCTGATGCCCGTCCCGCGTGTAGGTGCGCACCGGAACCTTCTCCCTGCCCGGTCCCGGCACGTACCGCACGACCCGGCCACCGGCCAGGTCCACCCGGTCACCGGTGATCAGCGTGACACTCTGGTCACGCCCTCCCGATGCCGGTTCCTGCCCGTGTGCGACAGCCGTTGTCCCCACGATCGCACTCGTGGCGACGAGGCCTGCCGACACAGCGAGCGCGGTGATCCCCCGACGGGCACCTCGCGGTCCTGCTCTCACTGGGTACCTCCAGTGTTCGATGAGGTGTTGCCCGAGTGACCGTAGGGACACCGAACGTCACCTCACCTCCGTCTGAAGGCCCCAGCTGCCGGCCCGTTTCTCATCCTGGAGAGGTAGGCGGAGTGGCCGATCGACTGGTTGACAACCTGCGGTTGTTTCCGGGCTCCAGTCGTTTCGGGCTCGCATTCGTTTCGTGCTCGCCGTTGTTTCGGGATTGAGTCGTGACCGTCCTTTCGTGCAGACTCCCTCCTGCCGCTATCTGGGCGCGGCACTGGGGGAAGGTCGCTTTACTCATGCGTGTTTCGCTGCGCGCTGCCATCGCGGTGGCGCTGCTCGTCGGTTTCTACGTGCTCGCCTTCGGGTTGATCGGCGGGCTCCTCGCTCTTGAGACGTATGCCCTGATCAACCGTCCGTTCGTCGGCCTGAAGCTCGCGTTCTTCGTCGTGCCGGTGGTGTACGCGCTGGTCAAGGGCCTGCTGTCGCTGGAGCGCCGCACGCAGGACGAGGTGCCCGGCACCCTCGTCACGCCCGCGGAACAGCCCGCGCTCTGGGACCTCGTGTGCCGCCTGGCCAACGACGTCGGCACCCGCCCGCCGGACGAGATCCGGATCCTCGCCGCGGTGAACGCCGGCGTCGCCGAGGACACCCGCTTCCTGGGCCTGCGCGTGGTGAAGCGCAGGATGTTCATCGGTGCTCCGCTGCTCACCTCCTTGACCGAGAAGCAACTCATCGCCGTACTCGCCCACGAGCTCGGCCACTACGCCAACAAGGACACGCGGCTGGCCGGCGTCGTCGTCTCAGGCCGAAACGCGATGCTGCGCGCCGGCTCCCACATGAACGCCGAACACTGGTTCCAGCGCATGATCGCCAAGCTGTTCCTGGGCTACGCCAAGCTGTACCTCCGTGTCTCCCAGGCGATCAGCCGCCGCCAGGAGTTCGCCGCCGACCGCTTCGCCGCCACGCTGGCCGGTTCGTCGGCCGCCGCTTCCGCACTGCGCGAGCTGCCGGTGATCGACGCCGCGTGGGACCTCTTCACCGAACGCCACCTGACCGTCGCGTGGGAGCTCGGCTATCTCCCCACGACGTTCTTCGACGGCTTCGCCCGCCTGCGCACCTCCCCCGAGCTGCACGAGAAGCTCGAGGAGATCCGCCAGCACCCGTCCGACCCGGACCGCGGCCCGTACGACTCGCACCCGCCGCTGCCGGACCGCATCACCGCCATCGAGGCCCTGGTCCTGGAGCCCGAGTCCGGCTGGGGCGACCGCCCCGCACTCGAACTGCTGACCGACCCGATGCCGCTGCTGGACGCCGCCGTGCTGAACACGCTGGTGTCCGACGCCGCCTCGAAGGAACGCGTCGACTGGGCAACCCTCGGCCACATCGGCGCCCGCGCCCGAGTGGTGCGCGGCACCGAACGCCTCCTGCACGCGGCCACCACGGCGATGAACCAGCCGCCATCACTGACGACCGTCCTCGACGCGTTGGACACGGGCCGGCTGGCCGACCTGGGCTCGTTCACGCCGGGCAGCAAGAACGCCGGCGTGCGAGCCCGCCGCGAGATGGCCCGCGGCGAAGTGCTGCCCGAACTCTCCGCCCTGGTGGCACTGGCGTTCTCCGACGCCGGCCTCGCTCACTGGGAGCTGGACTGGCTGGGACGAACCACGTTCATCACCTCCTCTCAAGACTTCGACATCGCCGACCACCTGGACACCGCGGTCGCCGACAACGGCAGCACCGAGGACCTGCGCCGTGCGCTGGCCGCTGCCGGTGTCGCCCCCGACTACCGCCCCGCGCACTGACTGGAGAACCCCGTGGTCCTCTCACTTCTCTTCAAGCCCAAAGAACTCATCACCGTCATCCGCCTGATGCGCGAGGCCAAGCGCCTCGGCGTCGAGATCGACGAGCTCCCCACCGACGTGGTGGCGGCCTACGTGCTGCCCAAGTCCCACCCCGAGCGCTACGGCCTGGTCGCCGACGCCGAGGTGACCAGTACTTCTCCGCTCGAAGACCTCGCCCTGGCCGCCGTGAAGGACGACGTCCGCGCCGGCAACTGGGAGAACGCCGCCGACCTGACCGCCGCCACCTACGGCGACTGGGACCGCCGCCAGCGCGTGGTGTGGGCCCTGGGCGACCTCGCCGCGAAGGACGACACCTGGCTCACCGCCTGGCACACCGCACGTCCCACCGACCCGCACTGGGCCGTCGTCTACGCGATGTCGCTCGTGTCCCTCGCCTGGGACATCCGCGGCAGCGCAACGGCGACCGAAACGACCCGCGAGCAGTTCGACGGCTTCCACCGCGTCCTGTTCGAGGCCCGCGACGCCGCCGGTGCGGCCGCCTCCCTCCTGCCGGACGACCCGACGCCGTGGATCACCTTCCTGACGCTCGCCCGCGGCCTCCAGGCGGAGCACGAGGAGTTCCGCGCCATCTGGGCCGAGCTGATGGAGCGCGACCCGTTGCACCACAGCGGACACCGGCAGGCCCTGCAGTACTGGTGCCGCAAGTGGCACGGCTCCAACGAGATGGCACTTTCGTTCGCCCTGGAGGCGGCCGCCAAGTCGCCGAAGTTCCTGGCATGGCCGCTGCACGCCGCCTACGAGGCGCAGAGCACCGATCCGGACATGTGGAAGTCGCCTGAGGTCGTTGCCTCCCTGGACTCGTTGTTGGACCGGTTGGCTGATGAGGGCGCCGACACCCATGCCGTGCGGGACGACCGGGGGTACGCGATTTACGCGCTTATCCAGCTGCACCGGTTCGAGGAGGCTTTGGGGCAGTTCCGGGCCTTGGGTGCGTTGGCGGATGCCGGGCCTTGGAACTACTTCGAGGAGCCTCGGCTCTCGTTCCTCAGCATGCGGTCTGTGGTGATCAAGGCTGCGGCCAAGGGGAAGGGGATCAAGGCTCCGGTCCGGTAGGGCCGGGAATGGGGCGTTCGCGGCTCCGTTCTTGGGGTGTTTGGCGGGCTTGGGGTTCGGCGTCCGGGATGGGGACTTGGGGTCGGGGCTTGGGCAGTCGGCGTGTCCGGTCGGGTTGTGGGGCCGGGCCGCGCGGTCGGGCTGTGCGGCCGGCTCCGCGGTCGGACAAGGCAGTCGGGTTGTGGGGTCGCGTTGCGCGGTCAGGTAGTGCGCTCGGGTTAGGCGGTCGAGTCGTGCGATCAGGTCGTGCGCTCGATGCGGTCGGGTCGAGGCGGTCGGGTCGAGCGGTTCGGTTGCGCGACCGGGTTAGGCGGCCTCGTTGCGCGGCCGAGTCTTGTTCGGCTTGGCGAGACCCGGACCCGGTCGGTCGGCTCGGACTCGTATGCGCGCCAACGGATTGAAGCGCAAACACCCGGAAGAACTCCGCCTGCTGCGGGCAGGCGATCGGACGTTGACCGGGTTGAGCCGGGATCGTTGAAGGTCAGCTCAGATCGGTCGGCTCGACCACCTTGGCGGGCCGCCGACGTCGGCCCAGACACCCGTTGCATCCGCCGACCGCCGACCGCGCAGGACGGCGGCCCCGTTGCGCGTCCGGTGGCGGTTGCATCGGCCCGTCCCCGGTTACACAGTGGCGGCGGACCGGTTGCACGTATCCGGCAGCGGGTGCACCAACCCCGCCCGCGGTTGCGCAGGTGGCTGGACGGCGGGCCCGTTACGCGCGTCGGGTGGCCGCTGCGCAGGTGGCAGTCGGCAGACCGGTTGCGCGCATCCGGTAGCGGCTGCACCGGCCCGCCGCCGGTTGCGCAGCTGGCGGCGGATCGGTTGTGTGCGTCGGGTGGTGGGTGCCTTGGGCGGCATGGCTTCGCCGTTCGTCAGCCCGGCACGTGCCCTTCGTGGGCAGGCGTCGGGTTGGCGTGGGCGCGTGGTTGGGGCGCGTGCTGGTGGGTTGTGGGGCAAGGGGTTCAGCCGATCGCGACCGGTGTGCGGGCGGGTGGCAGGGGTGTGAGTGCGGGGCGGCGTTCCAGCACGGCTCGTTCCAGTTGACGGGCTGGGGACTCGCCCAGGTACTTGCGGGCGAACGCGGTGCCCTTGCGCGGGGCCATGGCCAGTTCGGCGCGCAGGGCCTGGATGCCCACGAAGTGGCCCACCTCTTCGAGGATGGCCTTGGAGATCGCGATCGAGTTGGTGCGGCGGATGGCGTCGATGGCGGCTCGTTCCAGGGGTGCGGTGTGGAAGCCTCGGCGCAGCACCGGTCTGGGGAGGCGCTCGGTGTGTTCCAGGCGCAGGGGGCCGAAGCCGATGCCGCGGGAGTGGCGTGGGGCCAGCACGTGGATCACGTCCGCGGCGGGGGTCGCTGACTTCATGCCGTGCATGTAGAGGGCGTCGAAGGCGGTGAGCATGGCGCCGTGCCCGGCGTACAGGAGGGCGGCCTGCACCAGTTGTTCGCGGGTGGGGCCGTCTCGGCTCAGCAGCAGGATGCCTGGGAAGAGGCGCTGCCAGGGGCCGCCGGGCTTCGAGCGTTGCTCGATCAGATGCGGCGACAGTCCGATGTGGATCAGGGCGACCCTGCGGGCCACGCGGTGCAGGAAGAGGGAGCCCAGGGCTTCCAGGTCGATGGGGTGGCGCATGGGTTCAGGGTGCACTGCGGGGTGCGGGGGTGGCTGGAGTCAGCGGGAAGTTGTGGATAACTCGCGGGTTGTGGACAAGTCGCGATCATTCGGGCTTCGGATCGAACTCGGCTGTCCTTTCCGGACTGTTGCTCAGCAGTGAGGCTGGGCGGATCGCTAGCGAGCCGAAGCGGGAACGAGCCTGGTCAGCGGCTTGCTCGGCTTCGCGCCAGCCGCGTTCTGGGGCGTCGAAGATCAGTTGCTGGGCGGAGTCCGCGTTGTCAAGACCCTCTATTCGGACGCCGATCAGACGGACCGCGCCGGGCGGAACCTGGGTGTCGAGGAGCTCGGAGGCGGTGCGGTAGACCTCCTGCGTCACGTCGGTCGCGACGGGCAGGGTGCGGGAGCGGGTGATCGTCGTGAAGTCGGCGAAACGGACCTTGATGGAGACGGTCCGGCCGCACAAACCCTTCGCGCGCAACGAACCTGCCGAGCGTTCCGAGAGACGCAGCAGCTCGCGGCGCAGCAGCTCGCGGTCCCAGTGGTCGACCTCGAAGGTCTCCTCCGCGCCGATCGACTTCTCCCGCGTCACCGGCACCACCGCGCGGTCGTCGACGCCCTGCGCCAGCACGAACAGGTGTTCCGCCATGGCCACGCCGATCATGCGGCGCAGGCGAGGGAGCGGGGTGGCGGCGACGTCGGCGACCGTCTCCAGGCCCAGTTCCTCAAGGCGCGCAGCGGTTTTCGCGCCGACGCCCCACAACGCCGAGACCGGCAGCGGGTGCAGGAACTCCAGCACCGAAGAAGAGGGCACGACCATCATGCCGTCGGGCTTGCACATGCCAGAAGCGAGCTTCGCGAGGAACTTCGTCGGTGCCGCGCCCACGGAGCATGTGACGCCGTGATCAGCGAACACCCGAGACCTGATCAACTCGCCCACGCCGCCCGGCGTCAGGCCCAGACGCCGAAGAGCACCGCCGACGTCCAGGAAAGCTTCGTCGAGAGAGAGCGGCTCTACGAGAGGCGTGATGTCGCGGAAGATCGCCATGACCCCGCGCGACACCTCCTGATAGAGGTGGAACTGGGGCGGCAGGTACACGGCGTGCGGCGCCAACCGCCGTGCGTGCGCGGTGGGCATCGCTGAACGGATGCCGTGTTCGCGCGCGAGGTAGTTGGCGGAACACACCACGCCACGTCCGCTGACACCGCCGACGACGACGGGCACGTTGGCAAGCTCGGGGCGTTCGCGGATCTCCACCGACGCGTAGAAGGCGTCCATGTCCACGTGCAGCATCCGGCAGCCGGTGTCGTCCGGCCAGACGCCATCACGCGCGCGGAAACGGTCACGCAGGCCGCGTGGCAGGTTCGCACTGCGACCCATGAACACCCCTTCGAACGTCAGTTCGATGGAATCCTACAGTTTGTACACGCGCGCCGCGTTCTCCGACGCGATGAGCCGTGCGATCCGATGCGCGTCCTCCTCGAGAAACGCGTCGCGTCGCAGCCCGTCGGCCAGGAATTCCGACAACGCGCGACGGAATGTCAACGCGCCGAGGTAGTACAACTCGGGCAGACCGAACGCGTCGGACGAGAACAAGAACTTGCCGTAAGGAACGATCTCCAGCGCCTCCGCCAGCACGCGCGGCGCCTGATGCCCCAGCCCGTGCGTCGCCAGCCCGAGGTCACAGAACACGTGCGGGAACACCTGCGCGAGGTACCCGGCCTGCCGATGGAACGGGTAGTTGTGCAACAACAGCACCGGCACACCGAGCGAAGCCGTCGCACGCAAGAACGGCGTCAGCAACGAGGGATCGCAACGGTGCAGATCGATGTCCGAGTCGCCATAGCCCACGTGGAACTGCAACGGCAGACCGGCGTCCAACGCCTCCCACGCCAACCACGAGATCACCACCGGCGAGACCAGCCGACCGGAAGACCACTCGGAAACCGCCTGCACGACGTCGGCATCAGCCGGCCGAGAGCCCGCCAACTCCAGCCCGACCCGATACGCCGCAACGGACTTGGCCCCAACAGCAGAAGTAACAGCCAGCCGCGACCGCACCTCGGCGACGAACTCCGACGGCGACACCGACGGACGCAGCTCCTCAGCCAGCTGCTCCAACCGCACGATGTCGTGCGAGACGGCCCCGGCCAACGACGCCAGCTCGGCGGCCGGCAGCAACCGATCGGGCTGGAACCCGCCGTCCACCAGGAACGTGTGGATCCCGGACGCCATCAGGAACGTCCGCGACACCTCGGTGATGTGCAGCGAGTTCCGCCGTTCGAGGTACTCCTCGGCAGACGCGTGCCGAGGCAGGTCCAGCAGCGGAGCACACCAGCGCCGCACCGCGAACCCGACCGCCGAGTCGAAGAAAGAACCAGCCAACGGCGAGACCGCGTCGGCCTCCAACAACAACGACTCGAACTCCGCAAGTGTGCTGTCAGCGCGCAACACGCCGTGGCAGTGGTGATCTATCAGCCCGAGTTCGGCGACGAACGGCAAGATGCCCATACGCTTAGGATCGTGGACTCTGCGGAACGGGACCAGCGGTTCGACCGGGCGACGGAGCTCTTCGACGGGCTGAACGCCAAGAACGTGATCGTCGTAGCGCTCACCTGGGTGGACAACAGCGGCATCACACGCACCAAGTCCGTGCCTCTGCGCAGACTGGCGCACGCAGCAGCGCACGGCGTAGGTGCTTCACCGGTGTTCGACGTGTTCCTCTTCGACGACTGGATCATCCAGGGCAGGTTCGCCGGCGGCCCGGTCGGTGACCTGCGGCTGCACCCCGACCTCGACCGCCTCACGGTCCTCGCGGGCCAGCCCGGCTGGGCGTGGGCGCCCGCCGACCGCCACTACCAGAGCGGCACCCCGTACCCGATGGACCAGCGCCTCCAGGCGCGCAAAGCGGTCGAGAAGCTCGCCGAACAAGGCCTCACCGCCAAGGCCGGCTTCGAGATCGAATGGTGCGTCGGCAAGCCCGACACCGACGACTGGGTCCCCGCGACCAGCGGCGCCGCCTATGGGCACGCCCGCCAGGTCGAGCTGTCCGACTACTGCGTCGACGTCCTCACCGCGCTCGACCAGCAGGACGTCGAGGTCCTCCAGTTCCACCCCGAGTACGCCGCCGGCCAGTTCGAGGTGTCCACGGCGCCCGAAGACCCGATCGCAGCAGCAGACACCGCTGTACTGGTCAAAGAGACCATCCGCGCCATCACGATCCGGCACGGCATGCGGCCGTCGTTCTCCCCCAAGGTCGTCAACGGCGGTGTCGGCAACGGCGGCCACCTGCACCTGAGCATCTGGCGCGGCGACACGAACCTGTTCGCGGGCTTCCAGGACGAGGCCAAGCAGTTCACCGCGGGCGTCCTCAACCGCATCCGCGCGTTGTGCGCCGTCGGCTGCCCCTCTCTCGCGAGCTACCTCAGGCTTGTGCCGCACACCTGGTCAGCACCGTTCGTGGCGTGGGGCGAGGAGAACCGCGAGACCGCGTTGCGCCTGATCCAGGACAACCTCGAGGTCAAGTGCTTCGACCTGACCGCGAACCCGTACCTCGTCGTCGCGGGCGTGATCGCGGCCGGCCTGGACGGCATCGCCACCCAGGCCGCCCTCCCCGAGGGCCTCAACGTCGACCCGGCACTGCTCGACAACGTCCCGCGGCTGCCCGCGTCCCTGCGGGAAGCCGTCGAGGAGTTCGAGAAGGACGAGGTCCTCACCGCGGCGTTCGGCCGGGAGCTCGCGGGCACGATCGCCGACGTCCGGCGCGGCGAGATGGAGCGGTACAAGGACGCGAGCCCGCAGGGAATCGCCAACATCACTCGTTGGCGTCACTGATCATCTCCTTGCGCAGGCGGGTCAACGCACGGTGCTGAGCCACCCGCACGGCACCGGGCGTCGAGCCGACCGCCACGGCCGTCTCCTCCGCCGACAGCCCCACGACCACCCGCAGGACAACGATCTCTCGCTGCTTGGCGGGCAACACACGCAGAAGCGCTGCCATCTGCTGGGAGAGCTCGCCCTGCATCGCACGTTGCTCTGGCCCGGCGGTGAGATCGGTCGCCTCAGGCACCTCGGACACCGGTTCCGCACGATTGCGCATGGTCGTGCGGTGCGCGTCCGCGACCTTGTGCGCGGCGATCCCGTAGACGAACGCGAGGAACGGCCGCCCCTGATCGCGATACGACGGCAAGGACTTGAGCACGGCCAGGCACACCTCTTGTGCGACGTCATCGGCTGAAGCGACCGAGCGCTCCTGCCGTCCAACGCGCGCGCGGCAGTACCGGACGATCAACGGCCGGATAGTGCCCAGAAGCCTCTCGATGGCAGCGCGGTCACCGGCGGCGGCTTTGGCGATGTGCTCGTCAGCGGCCTCGGGGCGGGTCGCGTAGTAGGAGGGCGCCGGTGGATCGACAGGATCCTGACCGCTGACGGCCGCCGTGCGCTCGACCAACGCGTCGAGGCCGTTCTTGGTGACCTCGACCGGGCCGCCGACGGACGACTGCTGAACGGCTTCCTCAGGGACCCGCCGGTGCAGGCCGGTCGTGAACTCCACGCAGATCACCGTTCCTCGTCTGATTGCTGGCGCGCGGCGAGCCGGGCGCGCCGGATCCGCCCTTCGACGGCACGCGGGGTGAGTCGCGTGAGCTCCGCGATCTCCGCGTGTGAGAAGCCCTGCTCGTGCAGGATGAGCAACCTGCGGCTGTCCTCGCTCAGCTTGGCGAACACGTCGTCCGCCGCCTGTTGCTCCACCACGGCGTCCTCCGGGGTCCCCAGGGTCACGACCTGTTCCAGTGCCGCGAACGAATCCAGCAGGTCCACGTCCCGCCAGCTGTTCATACGGGTCTGCCACCGCCGGTAGACGTTCGGGAACGCGAGGACGCAGGCGTTGACGAAGTACTCGCTCAACGGCTGCCCGTGGTCGATCGACCACTGCCGGCCGAGCAACCCGCGTTCGCAGAAGTAGACGAACCCCTCGAAGACCGCGTCGCTCGCGAGTTCCTCCGCTTCCTGCGGCGCGATCGCCTCCTGATGCAGATAGCGGCCATGCCGGCCACACCGGGAGAACATCGCGCCGGAGCGCACGAGCTTTGTAACGATCGTGAGTCCATGTCCGAGAAGCTGGCGATGGAACTGGTCCCAGCGCGGACCGGCTAGCCCTGACTCACGGAAGTGCTGCACGAGCACCCCGTCGACGCGCAGCCGCTCGGCGGCGAGCGCTGAGTCAGAACTTCTCATGCCCTTAGGTATGTTGTTTGGGGACATTCACCCCACGCGCCCAACGGTAGTTCACCCGATCGGCACAGCGGAAGCGGCTATTTCCTTGCGCAGACGGCCCAGTGCGCGGTGCTGGGCGACCCGGACCGCGCCCGGCGTCGACCCCACAGCCTCCGCGGTCTCCTCGGCCGACAGACCCACCACCACGCGCAGCACGAGGATCTCGCGCTGCTTGGCCGGCAGCAGGCGCAGCAGGTCGCCCATGGCCCCGTTCAGCTCGTCCTGAAGGACGAAGTCCTCGGGCCCGGTGGACCGGGACGGCTGATCCGGCACGTCCGCCGTCGGCTCCGCACGGTTACGAGCGAGGGCACGATGCGCGTCCGCGACCTTGTGCGCCGCGATGCCGTAAACGAATGCGAGGAAGGGCCTGCCCTGCTCCCGGTAGTTCGGCAGCGCCGTCAGCACGGCCAGGCAGACGTCCTGCGCGACGTCGTCCGCGGTAGTCGCGGAACGCCCCACACGTGCGCGACAGTACTTCACCACCAGCGGGCGCAGGTAGCGAAGTAGCTGGTCAATGGCCCTGGCGTCACCATGCACAGCCAGGTTGACCAGTTCCGCGGATAAAGCCGAACTCTCCATCCGAAGTGTCCCCTCGTCGACGTCCCGGAGAGGAGACGTGCGACACGTCACTCCTTATGCGGAAAGTTGGGAGAAACTTCAAACGTCACCCGTTTGTCGCAATCATCAGCGGTTGGTAGTAGGCATGGAGCAACCACTCCACGTAATCGAAACCGGCGCGTTCAGCCAATTCGGTGATTTCGTTACGGGTAATCGCCCAATATCGTGCCTTGCCCACGGAGACGTGCCAGGAGTCGGCCTCGCGCAGCTGGAACATCTCCAGTTCGTACTGGTCACCGTCCCAATGCCAGAGCTGGAACCAGACCACCCGGCCGGGACCGACCGACGGCGGCGTCGACAACGGCCGTTCGCGCAGAATCTCGTCGTAGTCGCGGGTCGAGATGATCAACCGGCCGCCCGGTCGCAGCACTCGCCGCATCTCACGCAACGCCAGAAGTACATCGTCCGAGGTCAATAGATGCGGCAGCGCGTTGTCCGCGGCCAAGACGACGTCGAAAGAGGCATCGGCAAACGGCAGCGAACGCATATCGGCCGCAAATGCCGGCAACGGGACGCCACGCGCAGAGGCCTCCACAACGGCCCGAGAAGCCGCCTTAGGGCTCAGATCAGCGCCTATGACCTCATAACCGCGCAGCGCGAGACCGATCGTCTGCGTGCCGATGCCACACGCACAATCGAGAACGCGCGCACCGGTCGGTATGAACTCCGAGAGCTGCGATGCCTGCCGTGCCATCGACGCGTCCCAGTCGGGGAACATCAGTTCATAGGTCCCCGCCAGGCCGTCGTAGAAGGCGCCGGTCAAATCAGCTCCTCAACCCCCACGATCGTGCGCAACTTCGCCAGCGCACGGTGCTGAGCCACCCGCACGGCCCCTGGCGTCGAACCGACCGCCTCAGCCGTCTCCTCCGCCGACAGGCCGACGACGACGCGCAGCAGCAGAATCTCGCGCTGCTTGTCCGGCAGCCCGCCCAGCAACTGTCCCAGCCGCACCGAGAGTGACCCGAGCAGCGCGCTCTCCTCCGGATCGATGGTCGTCGACGGCCCGTCCGGCACCTCGGCGACCGGCTCCGAGCGGTTGCGCGCCGAGACCCGATGGGCGTCCGCGACCTTGTGCGCGGCGATGCCATAAACGAACGCGAGGAACGGTCGTCCCTGCTCACGGTAGGTGGGCAACGCCGTGAGCACCGCCAGGCACACTTCCTGCGCCACGTCGTCCGCCGACGCGTACGCCCGTTCGTTGCGACCGACACGCGCCCGGCAATAACGGGACACGAGCGGCCGGACTGACCCCAGCAGCCGTTCGACGGCACGCCGGTCACCCGCGACGGCCTCGTTCACCATTGAGGCCAGCAGGTCGGAACTCTCCATGGCGTAGGTCCCTACGTCGGCAGCGGAGCCATCATCATTCGCCGCAAAGTCGTTTGGGACCACTCATCCGGACGCAACTCGTCCCGATCGCAAACCCGTGAAGTGGACTCTGTCAGGCGGTACGGCGAGCTAGCACGTGTAATCTGGCGGCCACGTCTCTCAGCGGAGACCGGGTGGCAGCAGCCAGTTCCAGCTCCGCGAGCGCCTCCGCAGCGCCCGGATGCGAGTCCAGCACCACGCCGGGCACGAGCTCGGCGACAATGCCGTGACCTTGCAGGATCTCGACAGAAAGCCCAGCTTCCAGGACCAGCTTCTCAAGCCCTGGAACGTCGAAGCGGCGCTGCAACGGGTCACGCGTCCCGGCCAGCTGACCGGCGTCGTCGTCCAGCAACCGCCGAGCATCGACGATACGTCCGGCGATCGCCCGGTGCAGGATCGCCGCGAACCGGTTCGCGACCAGCACCGAGACCGCGCCACCAGGCGTGACGGCGGCAGCCAGCGCGGCGAGCGCGGCCGGTGCGTCGTCCACGACCTCAAGCAGGCCGTGCGCGAGCACCAGATCGGCCTCACCAGCGGGAACACCCAACGAGTCGGTGTCGCCCTGGACCGCGTTGATCGTCACACCGGCCTCGCGCGCACGGGTGTGCAGCGTGGCCAGGGCGTTCGGCGACGGCTCGACGACCGTGACGGCGCAGCCCGCAGCCGCGAGAGGCACGGCCCACACGCCACTGCCGCCTCCCACGTCGAGGACACGGGGCGGTTCGCCACCCCTGCGCTCACGTGCGGCGGCCAGCTCGGCGTCGAGCACCCTGTGTACGGCGTCCGGTCGCATAGCACGAGAGGGTAGTCGAGACCCTAAGCTGCATCTGTGCATACGGTGTCCGTACTCAGCCTCAAGGGAGGCGTCGGCAAGACGACGGTGGTCCTCGGCCTCGCCTCGGCCGCTCTCCGCCGTGGTGTTCGCACGCTGGTGATCGACCTCGATCCGCAGTGCAACGCCACGTCGACGCTCGAGCCAGAGGAGTCCAAGGCGAGCATCTACGACGTCCTGCAGGACCCGTCCGAGGAGAACCTCGAGGAGGCGATCCGCCCGAGCAGGTGGGGCGACGGCATCGACGTGCTGTCCGGGTCCGAGGAAGCCGAGCTGCTCAACCACCCCGACCCGAACGTGTCACGGCTGCATCGCCTCAAAGACGCGTTGCGCACGTTGCGGGACATGTACGACGAGTTCCCGTACCAGCTGGTGCTGCTCGACTGCCCGCCGTCACTCGGCCAGCTGACCCGCTCGGCACTGGTGGCGGCCGACCGCGCGCTGCTGGTCACCGAACCGACGATGTTCGCGGTGGCGGGCGTGCAGCGGGCGTTCGAGGCGGTGCAGAACGAGCGCGAGAGCAACAACGCGGACCTGCAGCCGCTGGGCGTCGTGGTGAACCGGGTGCGGCCGCGGTCGCACGAGCACCAGTTCCGCATCGAGGAGCTGCGCGACATCTTCGGCCCGCTGGTGATGCCGGTGGCGCTGCCGGACCGGCTGGCGGTGCAGCAGGCCCAGGGCGCGTGCATGCCGATCCACGAGTGGGGCACGCCGGGCGCGCGCGAGGTGGCGCTGGCGTTCAACCTGCTGCTGGCCCGCATCCAGCGCATCTCCCGCAGCCGGCGCCGCGCCGTGCACCACGACTTCGACGACGACGAGATCCAGGAAGCGGTGGATGCCTGAGGGTGACACCGTCTTTCTGGCCGGCCATCGCATGCACGAGGCTTTGGCCGGGAAGACGCTGCGGCGCGGCGAGCTGCGCCACCCTCGACTGTCCACACTGGACCTCGCTGGCCTGGACGTACTCGGCGTACGCACGTACGGCAAGCACATGTTCACGCACTTCTCCGACGGCAACAGCCTGCGCAGCCACTTCCGGATGGACGGCGCGTGGCACCTCTACCGGCCCGGCGAGCGCTGGCGTCGTCCCGCGCACCAGGCCCGCGCCGTGTTCGAGGTGGACGACCGGCAGGCCATCGGGTTCGCGTTGCACGACATGGAGTTCGTGCCGACCTCCCGCGAAGACGAGCTCATCTCGCATCTCGGGCCTGATCTGCTCGCGCCCGAGTTCGACGACGCCGAGGCCGTTCAGCGGCTGACCGCCGACCCCGCGCGGCCCATCGGTCTCGCGTTGCTGGACCAACGGGTCATGGCGGGCGTCGGAAACCTCTACCGCGCGGAAGTTTGTTTCCTGTTGGGTGTTCAGCCGACAGCACCTGTGTCATCTGTGGATGCCGCACGGGCAGTTGCGTTGTCTCGCAAGCTCTTGCAGGCGAACCAGTGGCGGCCGGAACAGATCACCACCGGTGACCGGCGCGTCCAGCACTACGTTTTCGAGCGCACCGGCAAACCCTGTCTGCGCTGTCGCACAAGAGTCCAATCGGGCGAGTTGGACCACAGATTTGTGTACTTCTGCCCAAAATGCCAGTCAGGTTGAACCGCGACGGCCTCCACCCCGTGTCCCCAGATATGGCGGTCGACCTGGATGCCCTGCGCCCCGGCTTCACCGATGACCCGTACGCGGTGCTGAAGAGCCTGCGAGATGCAGGCCCGGTGCACCGGGTCGAAACCTTCGGTGTGCCGATGTGGCTCGTCACCCGCTACCCCGACGTGCGCGCCGCGTTGGACAACCCGCTGCTGTCCTCACACGGCTCCGCGCTCGCCGAACCACTGCGCGGGCATCCACACTTCGCGTCGTGGTGGTTCGGCGACCTGTCGCACCACATGATGAACAGCGACGGCCCCGACCACACCCGGCTGCGCCGTGCGGTGTCGAGCGAGCTGACGCCACGCCGCATCGCCTCACTGCGCCCCCGCGTCGAGCAGCTGGCCGCGTCGCTGGCCGACTCCTTCGCCGAGTCGGGGAGCTGCGACCTGATCGCGGACTTCGCGGCGCCGCTGCCCATCACCGTGATCATGGGCCTGCTCGGCGTTCCCACCGTCGACCAGGAGAACTTCCGGTACTGGGCGGACGTGGTCACCGGCCTGAGCGACGGCGACGCCTCGTCGGCCCGCGAGGAGGCCTCCGGCTACCTGCGCGACCTGGTGGCGCACAAGCGGACGTCCGGCGACGACGACCTGATCGGAGCGCTGGCCCGCGCCACCGGCGAGGCCGCGCTGACCGACCGCGAACTCGCCTCACTGGCGTTCCTGCTGCTCGTGGCCGGTTACACGACCGCGGTCGACCTGGTCGGCAACGGCGTCCTGGCGTTGCTGCGCCACCCCGAGCAGCTGGAACTGCTGCAGCGCTCGTCGTCACTGCTGCCCAGCGCCATCGAGGAGTTCCTGCGGTTCGACGGCCCGACCTCGCACCTGGTGCGCTTCGCCACCGAGCCGCTGACGATCGGCGGCACGCAGATCCCGGCCGGCGACGTCGTGCTGCTGTCCCTGGCCTCCGCCGAACACGACGGCACGCGGTACCCGCGGGCCGACCAGCTCAACATCGAGCGGGCGGACCGGCAGCACCTGGCGTTCGGGCACGGCATCCACTTCTGCCTCGGGGCGCCGCTGGCTCGGTTGGAAGGTGAGATCGCGTTCCGGACGCTGCTGTCGCGCTGCGCCGGGCTGACGCTTGACCCCGCACGGCCGCTGGGCTGGCGGGTGTCGCTCGGCAGTCGTGGGTTGCGGGCGTTGCCGGTGACGTTCCGGACCAAGCCGACGATGCCGCTGGACGAGCAGGCGACGATCAAGGTGCCCAAGCCGTCCTAGCCGCGGTACTCCAGTTCGAACCGGTGACCGCCCTTGATCAGGACGGACACCTCGACCACGCGGTCTGCCGAGCGGACGACGCGGAACTGGCGAAGCACCGGAACGTCATCCGGAAGCCGGAGGGCTTCCAGCTCCTCGGTCGTGGGCAGCCTCGCGGTGATGCGGTCGACGTATTCGGTCTGCGGGTGTCCGAGGTCAGACAGAACTCGCGGGGCACCGCCACGGATCTTCTTCGGGTCCGCGAGCGGAGTGCCTTCGGCGAGGTCGACCGGGTAGTACGACCACGACAGTTCGACGGGCTCGCCTTCGTGCAGCAGAAGACGGTGTC
This sequence comes from uncultured Actinomycetota bacterium, assembly GCA_963771775.1. Lineage (GTDB taxonomy): Bacteria > Actinomycetota > Actinomycetes > Mycobacteriales > Pseudonocardiaceae > Lentzea. The sequence continues at coordinate 874,976 of CAVYUS010000007.1, read as the reverse complement.
TCAGCACGGCACGATCGCCGAGGAACTTCGCCACGTCCGCCGGTGGCGCGACTTCCGCGACTTCGAACAGTCGGTAGTTGTAGGCCTGTTCGGATGGCGCGAGGTAGGTGGCAACTTGAACCGTGAACTGGGCGCGGTCCCTGACGTAGACGCCCTTGCCCATGCGGCTGGTCAGGAATCCTTCGTCCTTCAACGCTCCGAGCGCACGCCGGATGGTCGCGTTCGCGGCGTCGTAGCGGTCGACGAGTTGGGGCGTCGACGGGAGTTGCCGGCCAGGCTGCAACTCACCGGACATGATCTGGGCACGCAGCTGCGCGGCGACCTGTTGATGCCTCGGCCTGCCGTCCATCCAGCGCTCCTTCGTCACAGCGTCAGCTCGTACGTCAGGCGCCGGTTCGTCGGCACCATCGTCATCACGCTGACCTCGATCGGCGTCCCATCTTCAGCCATGCTCGTGCGGAAGAGGATCAACACCCACTGCGCGTCGCCGAGTTCGAGCAACTCGCGTTCGCTGCCGGTCGCCGGGCGGGTGGACACGTCTTCGCGGATCCGGTGCGGGCGCTTTCCCAGCTCGGACAGAACCGCCGGCGCTCCGCCTTTGATCTTCTTCGGTTCGGCGAGCGGGGTACCCGCGGCGATTGCTTGCGGGTAGTAGGAGTCGGTCAGCTCGAACGGCTGACCGTCCAGTCGCATGAGGCGGCGGCGGACGATGGCCTGCTCCCCCTCGGCAAGTGCGAGTGCACGCGCGACCTCGGCCGGCGGAACGATCTCGGCGACTTCGCGCAGCTCTTGGGTGCCTCGGCGTCCCTGGCGGGCGGTTTCTTCGGTCCACGCGTCGGATTGGCCGGTGGTTCGTGGCGTCAGATAGGGCGTCGAGACGTCAGTCCAGGTCGGCTCATCCACAACGCCACCCTAGGCGCTGCGGGGGCACGAACGCCCGCTGCGGGCGACGCAACAATTGCAATCTTATCCGAAAGGCAGTACGGCTGTTCCATGTGGAGCGAGGCCGTTCGCCACTTCAAGTTGGTGCGCGGGATGCTCATCGAAGGACGGATCGACGACGCCAACGACTACCTGGAACGACTTGCCGCCTACAGTCGCTGCCTTCACGATCTCGTGATCCGGCTCATCGAGCTCGCCACCGGTATCCGGTACACGTAACGGCGTTGCCGGCTCGGTTACACCGGAGCGAATCGGAACCCGGCACCGGACTGTCTGATGGAAACCGACAACTGGCCGAGGGGTGCGCGCCCGTCCTGAGCTGCCGTTATAGGGTGGGCGCGTGGTTTACAAGCAGGTGGTTCGCAGGGCGTTGTTCGGGATGCACGGCGGCGACGCGGAGCGGGTCCACGAGACCACGCTCAACGTCATGGAGCGGCTGAGTCCGCTGGCGAGGTTCGCCCGCAACCAGAACAACCCGCGCACCGTTTTCGGCGTCCGGTTCCCCAACCCGGTTGGTCTCGCGGCCGGGCTGGACAAGGACGGGCGCGCGCTGCCGGCGTGGGGCGCGCTGGGGTTCGGGTTCGTCGAGGTCGGCACGGTCACCTGGCACGCGCAGCCGGGCAACCCGAAGCCGCGGCTGTTCCGCCTTCGCGAGGACGAGGCGATCATCAACCGGATGGGCTTCAACAACGCCGGGGCGCAGGCGCTGGCGAGCAAGCTCGACAAAACGACCCTCAAGGCGCCGCTCGGCATCAGCCTTGGCAAATCCAAGATCACGCCTGTCACCGAGGCGGTCCAGGACTACCTGAACTCGCTGAACGCTCTGAAGGACCACGGCGACTACTACGCGATCAACGTCAGCTCGCCCAACACGCCCGGTCTGCGCAGCCTGCAGGACAAGGGTGCGCTCACCGAGCTCGTCCAGGCGCTCACCCAGGCCACGGACAAGCCGATGTTGGTCAAGATCGCGCCCGATCTGACCGACGACGCCATCTCCGAGGTCATTCAGGTGTGCGTCGACAACGGCATCAAGGGCCTTATCGCCACGAACACCACCCTTAGCCGTGAGGGCCTCACGAGCGCGCACAAGGAGGAGACCGGCGGCCTCAGTGGCAAGCCGCTCACCCAGCGCGCGAATGACGTTGTCCGGTTCATCACGAAGAACAGTGAGCTGCCGGTCATCGGCGTCGGCGGCATCGCGACCGCCGACGACGCCAAGCGCATGATCGACGCGGGCGCGAGCCTCGTGCAGATCTACACCGGTTTCATCTACGAGGGACCGGGGCTGGTTTCCAGGATCAACCGGGCACTGAGGTGAGCGTGCGCTCGACGTGTTCCCAGCGGCCCGCCGGACGGTAGCCGCGCAGCACGGTCAGCACCGAGCGCAGTACCGCCACGAAGTCCACGAACACGATCACCATCAGCAGCGGGTATGCCAACGGGGCCAACGCGAGCAACCTCGCTTTGGCGCGCCACGGTTCGGTGACGTCGCCTAGCACCGTGAACAGCGCGACGCCTGTGTACACCGCGCACAGCAGGAGAATGCCGGTGAACCAGCCTGTCTGAAACGTTGCGCTCACGACGACGTAGATGAACAACGGCTCGAACAGCACGAGCACCTCCCCCGCCGCTGTGTACGGCAGGTGCAGCCACGTGAGCAGACGCGAGCAGGATTTGCCGAAGAACAACGACCGGTGCTTGTAGAACGCTTGGAGGCGGCCGAACTTCCACCGGAACCGTTGCCGCAGCAGCCCTCGCAGTGAAGGCACGGCCTGTGTGTAGGCGATCGCATCTGCCGCGAAGATGATGCGACAGTCGTAGTTGCCACGCATGGACAGGATCTTCATGGAGAAGTCGATGTCCTCCGTCATCGTGTCGGTGTCGAAGTAGCCGCACGCCCGCACGATCGAGGTACGGAACATCGAGCCGACACCGCCGATGACGTACTCGCAGTTGAACACCGTGTAGCCCTGCTTCAGCCGGTGCACCACGGCGTACTCCAGGCGCTGCACCCATCCCAGCGCACCACGCGGAGAAGCGATCTTCACGTTGGCCGCGGCGGCGAGCACCAACGGATCTGCGAAGTGCGCGACCATCCGTGACACCGCCGATCGGGACAGCGTCGAGTCCGCGTCCAGCACCATCACGAGGCCGTCGCCGACGAGGTGCATGCCGGTGTTGATCGCCGCCGCCTTGCCCGCGTTCGCTTGCGAGACAACATGAACGCGCGATCCGAAGCACCTAAGGGCAGCCACGGTGCCGTCATCGGAACCGTCGTCGACCACGATCACGGAGACGTCGGCGTAGGAACTGTCCAAAACGGACTGGACAGCCCGGGCGACGCAGAGTTCCTCGTTGTACGCGGGAATCACGACCCACACCGGCGGCGCGTAAGGGATCGGACGCGAGCGGAACAACGACAGGTCGTACAGGTCAGCTGCCACCAGTACGACGCACACACGCACCACGCCGATGATCGCCAGCGGCACCATCAGCCAGACCAGCGACGTCATCGGCGATAGCGCATCAGGCGGATGCGCGACGCGATCAGACTGCCCGCGATGATCGTGCAGGCCGTGAACAACACCACGTAGTACGCGGCAACCATGGTGATTCTCCCTCCGTGGACCGGAGGTGGGATCGGTCCGAAGTGGAGGGACGAAAACCACACAAACGTGTGGTGGTCAGTTACGGCGCGCAGCCCTCAGCCAGCGCATCACCGGATGCAGGATGACGACGAGCAGCGAGCCCCACACCATGCCGCCCATCTGCAGGTCGCCGATCTCGATCGTCAGGTCGCCGACGCCGGCCACCAACGCCGCACCGCCGACCATCGCGTTCACCGGGTTCGTGAGGTCGACACCGCGGTCCATCCAGATGCGGACGCCCACGAGCACGATCAGGCCGTACAGCACCAACGTGCCGCCGCCGAGCACACCGGCCGGGAGGGTGCCGAACAGCGCGATGGCCTTCGGGGAGAACGCCAGCGCCGCGGAGAACACACCGGCGAACGCGAACGCCGCGGTGGTGTAGATCCGCGTCACGGCCATGACGCCGATGTTCTCGGAGTACGTCGTCGTCCCGACGCCTCCTCCGAGCCCTGACAACGCCGTGGAGAGCCCGTTCGCGATGATCGCGTCACCAGCGCTGCCGTCCAGGTTGCGGCCCGTCAGCGCCGCCACAGCCTTCACGTGGCCCACGACCTCGGCCACCAGGACGATCACCACCGGCAGCATCAGCAGCACCACGGACGGCCGGAGCTCGGGCTGGTACAGCTGTGGCAGACCCACCCAGGCCGCGTCGCGCAGAGCCTCGATCCGGTCCGCGGGGACGGCGCCGAACGCGAGCCCGCCGATCCAGATGGCGACGAAGCCGATCAGGATCGAGAACCGGAACAGCAGGCCGCGGCCGAGCACGCCGGCCAGGAGGATGACCACGGTCGTGAGGGCGGCCAGCAGGGGCTGCTTGGCGAAGTTCGAGGTGGCCTGGTGCGAGAGGTTCAGGCCGATGATGATCACGACGGCACCGGTGACGACCGGCGGCATGACCGACTCCAGCAGGCGCACGCCGAGCGCCTTGACCGCGATGCCGACGACGATCACCAGCAGGCCCGCGGCGACCACACCGCCGAGCTGGGCGGGGATGCCCTGCTCGCGGGCGGCGACCAGCGGCGCGACGAAGGCGAAGGACGAGCCCAGGTAGCTCGGGACGCGGTTCTTGGTGATCACCAGGAACAGCAGCGTGCCCAGCCCGGAGAACAGCAGGGTCGTGGCAACAGGAAGCCCGGTGGCGGTGGGTACGAGCACCGTCGCGCCGAACATGGCGACCAGGTGCTGCACGCCGAACCCGATGGTGAGCGGCCAGCTCACCCGCTCCTGCTGGTGCGACGGTTTCACTGTCGGTGATCCGACCGTCGCCGTGCACGGTCCACAACGCCAACGCACTGCCTCCCGGCAACCCAGCCGGATTCCCGCTGTCCGGCCCCGGAATCCTGCCACGCCATGTAGTGACTACGGCTAGATAACGGTCTGATAATCACACGATTGCCCTAAAGATCTCCAGGGGAACCGCCGAATCGGCGCATGCGATTACTCAGAGTCACGGTTAGTGCGCTGAATAGCCTGACACGTCTCGCATCGCGGAAGCGAGGCCGGCCATGTGGTCGGTGGCGTCGTCGAGGAACTCCCGCGGATCTTGGAACGCCGTGCTCGCGGCCAGCGCCTGCCCCGCGGCCGCGACCAGTACACAGTAGCGGTCGACGCCGTCCGCCAGTTGCGCCCGGAGCACCCGCACGCCCTCGACCAGCGACGCACGCTCCAGGTGCGGAGCCGTGTCACGAGCCCGCTCGACCGCCTGGAGCTGCGCGGACACCGCCCTGATGGCCGCGGAGGCCTCCTGGGCGGTCTGCCGGGCGTGCTGGATGGACTCCGTCGGCAACGACGTGAGCGCGGGCGAGTCGAGCTGACGCAGCAGCTCGTTCAACGTGTCCTCGGCGCCGTGCAGCTTCTCCATCGGCACGCGCGCCGAGGAGATGTGCACGGGCAACGGCGGCCGGGGCGGTGGCGGCGGAGCCAAGGCCAGCCGCTGCTTGGCGGCCTTGAGCTCGCGCAGCTTGAACCCGCTGCGCACGGCGAGCAACGCGGGCACGCTCGCGCCGATGGTGCCGCCGACGGCCGCCCACGTGCCGAGCACGCCGGTGAAGCCGAAGACCGCCAGCGTGCCGAAGATCGTGATCAGGGCCAGCCAGAACGTCAGCACGGCGTTCGTGCGCTTGCGCTTGCGTTCGAGCTTCGCGCGCGGGTCGTTCCACTTCTGCAGGCGATACCGCGCCTGCTCGGCCAGCGGGTGGCCCTGGATCGACACACCCAACTCGTTGACGACCTTGCGGACGATCTCGTTGTTGGGACGGTTCTTCCAGGGCTCCATGATCACCTGCTGATTCCTCCTGTTCCTCCGGCCGCAGAACTCAGTTCTGAGCCGGCGGAACCTGCTGCTGCGTGGTCTTCTGCTCCTGCGAAACGCGCTGTGCGATCTCGGCCTGGATCTGCGCCGCCGCACTGTTGCCCGCGGTGACCTGCGGCGGCGTGTTCGCCTGACCGCCGTGCATCGACGCGCGGATCTGCTCGAGCCGCGAGGAACCGGCGAGCTGCGTGGTCGAGGCCTGCACCTCGAGCATCCGGCCCTGCACCGAGTTCTGGGCGAGCTCGGCGGAACCCAGCGCGGTGGCGTAGCGCTTCTCGATCTTGTCGCGGACCTCTTCGAGCGACGGCACGTTGCCCGGCGCGGCAAGCTCGCTCATCTGGGTCAGCGACGCGGAGACCTGCTCCTGCATCTTCGCCTGCTCCAGCTGACTGAGGAGCTTCGTGCGCTCGGCGATCTTCTGCTGCAGCATCATCGAGTTGCGCTCGACGGCCTGCTTCGCCTGAGCGGCGGCCCCCAGGGACTGGTCGTGCAGCGTCTTGAGGTCCTCGATGCCCTGCTCGGAGGTGACGAGCTGGGTGGCGAAACCCTGCGCGGCGTTCTCGAACTGGGCGGCCTTCTGCTCGTCGCCCTTCGCCCGGGCCTCGTCGGCCAGCACGAGCGCCTGACGTGCGGAGGCCTGCAGCTTCTCGACGTCGCCGAGCTGCCGGTTCAGCTTCATCTCCAGCTGACGCTGGTTGCCGATCACGGCCGCGGCCTGCTGGGAGAGCGCCTGGTGCTGACGCTGCGCCTCCTCGATGGCCTGCTGGATCTGCACCTTCGGGTCAGCGTGCTCGTCGATCTTCGACGAGAACGCCGCCATGAGGTACTTCCAGAACTTCACGAACGGACTGGCCATCTCCTACGCCTGCCTTCTCGGTGCCGGTGTTGGATCCATCGTCTCAATTGTGCGTCGGCGGTTCCACCTACACGGGGAGATATCCGGGAACACCCTGACCCACCCCGGGACTTTGGAAAACACGCCTGACGGCGCCCAATCCTGCCCGCACCCGCGCCCTCCGACACGGCGACCCCTCTTGCCGTGGCCAAGCCGTTGCCTGCGCGGGGGGTCGTTGCCTGTTGAACGTGCGAGTGCCCGTTCTTGTTGCAGACCGTCACGTGGCGGGTGCCACAGCCCACGCGGGGGAGCTTTCGTACCGTGTGCGCGCACGAAAAGGCCCCGCGTGCCGGTCGGGCGGCTGAGAGGCGAGCCGCCGGGAGCGACGTGGAGGTTTGGGGGCTCGCCCCCAGGGATCAGACACGATCCGAACGAAGAACGGCTCACGCTCTCCGTGAGCATGAGCCGTCCAGAGTGAGAGCGGACAGAGCTGTGCCGCTATGCCGCTACCACGGCCTTGGGTGCCTTGCCGATCTTGCTGGTGAGGCGGTGACTGAGCATCGGCTGCAGGCGCAGGTCGGACAGGTCGTCCGAGAGCGTGGACGGCAGCACACGGCCACCCTCCAGCTTGCCGCGCTCGCGGCCACCCTCGGGAACGGTGTCCGGCACCGTGTCCGGCGTCTGCTGGACGGCGCCGATGTCGGAGGCGACGTGGTGCAGCAGTTCGGACAGCGGCAGTTCTAACGCATCACAGATGGCCGCGAGGAGCTCGCTGGAGGCCTCTTTGCGGCCGCGCTCCACCTCGGACAGGTACCCCAGGCTCACGCGGGCGGTCCGAGAGACCTCGCGCAGCGTGCGGCGTTGGTTGGTGCGGGCATGGCGAAGTCGATCACCGATCGCCTCGCGTAGCAGCACGGTCATCGCGCGCCTCCTTCCGGCCGGCCGTGTCCCTACGTTACCGATCGATACCGACAACGGGCAGTGACTTCCGAACACGTCCGCCCAGGGCGAACGAACGCGGAGTCATCGTTTGTTCCCGTCCTCGGTGATCAGCAGGTACTCCGACAGCAGGACCAGCGCTTTTTCCACCGCTGTGGAACGCACCGCTTTACGGTCACCACTCACCGTGATTGTCCGCACTGTGGATACTCCAGGCCCGCTCAAGCCGATGTGGACCGTTCCTGGAGCGACTCCGTCCTGCGGATCCGGCCCGGCGACCCCGGTGAGTCCGATCCCCCAGTCCGATCCGCAGCGGTTCCGTGCGCCCTGTGCGAGTTGAATCGCGACGTCTGGGTGCACGGCGCCGTGCTCGTCGAGCAACTGCTGATCCACGCCGGCGAGCTCGTGTTTGAGCTCGGTGGCGTAGACGATCAACCCACCGCGGACCACGGCACTCGCCCCCGGTGTGTCGACGATCGTCGCGCACAGCAGACCCGCGGTCAGCGACTCGGCCGTGGCGACGGTTTGGTGCCTCGCTTTGAGCAGCTCGACGACGTTCGTCATGCGATCGCGCGACCTGCCCTTGCCTTCAACTTGAACGCGCGGATCACGTAGTCGATTCCCGTGACGACGGTGAGAATCAGCGCGACGGCCATGATGACCCAGGCGATGAGCTGCAGCACGTCGTTCTGCGGGAGCACGAACAGGCCGATGGCGATGATCTGCGCCAGCGTCTTGGCCTTGCCGCCGCGGCTGGCCGGGATGACGCCGTAGCGGATCACCCAGAACCGCAGCAGCGTCACGCCCACCTCGCGCACGGCGATGGTGATCGTGATCCACCACGGCAGCACGTCGAGCATGCTCAGACCCACCAGCGCGGACCCGGTCAGCGCCTTGTCGGCGATCGGGTCGGCGATCTTGCCGAAGTCGGTGATCAGCCCGTGCTTGCGGGCCAGCGTGCCGTCGATGTGGTCGGTGAAGCTCGCGACGGCGAAGATCCCGAACGCGATCAGGCGCCAGGTGGTGTCGAACCCACCCGCTTCGAACAGTGAGAACAGGAAGACCGGAACAAGTGCCAGGCGCGCCATCGTGAGGATGTTGGCGACGTTGAGCAGCGGGACCTTCCTGGCCTCTGTCATGTCCCGATGACCTCTACGACCAGGTCGACGCCCTCGGACTCGACCACGCGGCAGCGCACGAGGTCACCGCGCTTGAGGTCCTCGCCGTCGAGCACGATGCACTCGCCGTCGACCTCGGGCGCCTGGTGCTCCGCCCGGCCGACGCAGTCGCTCTCCTCGTCCTCCTCGTGCTCGATGAGCACGACGACCTCGGAGCCGACCCGGTCCTCAGCGCGCTGGCTGGTCAGCTCCTCGACGAGGTTGCCGATGCGCTGGACGCGCTGCGCGATGGTGTCCGCGTCGAGCTTGCCGTCCAGCTCCTCGGCCTCGGTGCCGTCCTCGTCCGAGTACCCGAAGATGCCGACCGCGTCGAGCCGCGCCTCGGTGAGGAACCGCTCGAGCTCCTGCAGGTCCGCCTCGGTCTCGCCGGGGAAGCCCACGATGAAGTTGCTGCGGATGCCCGCCTCGGGGGCGTGCTCGCGGATCTGCCACACGAGCTTGAGGAAGCTGTCGGTGTCGCCGAACCGGCGCATGCGCCGCAGCACGTTGTCGCTGGAGTGCTGGAACGACATGTCGAAGTAGTTCGCGACCTTCTCGGTCTTCGCGATGGCCGCGACAAGGCTTGGTTTGGTCTCGGCCGGCTGCAGGTAGCTCACGCGCACGCGTTCGACGCCGGGAATGCTCGCCAGCCGCGGCAGCAGCGCTTCGAGGGCGCCCAGCTCACGCGGCAGATCCTTGCCGTAGCTCGTCGAGTTCTCGCTGACGAGGAACAGCTCCTTGACGCCGTTCTCGGCGAGCCACATCGCCTCGGACACGATCTCGTCGGGGTGCCGCGACACGAACGCGCCGCGGAAGCTCGGGATCGCGCAGAACGAGCACCGCCGGTCACAGCCGCTCGCGATCTTCAGCGGGGCCACGGGAGCGTCGTCGAGCCGCTTGCGCTGGACCTTCGTGGGCCCCCAGCCGTGGCCGGGCACCTGGACGGAGGCCGCCGCCTCCTGGCGCTTCACCGGCGTGATCGGCAGCAGCGTGCGGCGGTCCACCGGCACGTGCGACTCGATCTGCTTGCCGTGCAGCACGTCGTTGAGACGCTCGGCCAGGTCGTTGTACTGGTCGAACCCGAGGACCGCAGCCGCCTCGGGCAGGCTGTCCGCGAGCTCCTTGCCGTAGCGCTCCGCCATGCATCCGACCGCGACGACCTTGGCGCCGGTGTCGGACGCGGCGAGCAGCGTGTCGACCGAGTCCTTCTTGGCCTGCTCGACGAAGCCGCACGTGTTGACGACGACGACGTCCGCGTCCTCGTCCACCAGCTCCCAGCCGCCCTCGCCGAGACGTCCGGCGAGTTCTTCGGAGTCGACCTCGTTGCGGGCACAGCCCAGGGTCAGCAGCGACACACGTCGCGGAGTGGTGGGAGAAGACACGGCGCTCAGAGTAACCGCCTCAGGTCCCAGACCTTGAATTAGTGCCGCAAGAGCAGCTCGACGAGACGCCACACGTCGGTCGACGGGTTGCCTGGTCCCAGCTTCTTGGCCCGTGCGATCGCCACGTCCTAGCCGGCGTCGAACTTGCCGAAGTCGAGCTTCTTGTCATAGCCGGACACGTGCTTGGCCAGCAGCGTGCAGGCGGCCTTGCCGTTGCCGATGTAGGCCTTGTGGTCAGCGAAGTGCAACAGCAGCCAGAGCTCGAAGCACGGTTCCGACACCGCCAGCTCCACGGCGTTCGCCTGAGCAAGCGTCCACGCAGCTTCAACATCGAACTCGTCGACATCGACTACGCACCACACCGCGTCATACTCGTCTTCGTTGAAGATCTTCTTCGCGTACCACACGAGGTTCCGCGGGGACTCAGCCTTATGCGTGACGTCGAGCCGCGCACGCTTGAGTCCGGAGAAGTAGTCCGGTTCGGTCCGTTGACCGCCGCAGACAACGAGAATGCGTCCAGGACGATCTCCACGCCACCGCGGACGACGGCCGGCCGAGTTCTCACGCGGACTCATTGCCACCCCGAATCGCCGTGGCGAAATCTTCCTCGAAGAACGTGGGAACTGCGCCGTACCGGCCGGCAAGATAACGCCGTTCCAGGTTTTCCTCGTTGCGCGGATTGAAATCGGTGAGTGGATAGATTCCGCTCGCCCCAGCACTGTCCTTTTCCGCAAACCAGACCTCGTCACGATCGAGAACCTGGTCCACGTAAGGGGGATGCAGCAATGTCGCGTCGTGCGTCGTGAAGATCAGTTGAGCCCCGTTGGCGTTCGTGGCCGGATCGTGGAAGAGCCCGACGAGGCGCGCAGCCAGAAGAGGGTGCAGGCTCGTGTCGAGCTCGTCGATCACCAGGGTGCGCCCATCCCGCAACGCTGCCACCACCGCAGGCAACAGGTTCAGCCACGAACGCGTACCCGCCGACTCATCAGCCAGGTCGAAGCGCTCGTCGCTGGCACCATGGCGCAGCTCTACCCGGACCTCCACATCCGGAGCCAAACCTTCCTCGACGGTCAGAACGTCGGAGATCCCAAAATCTGCGGCACGCGCCAGCGAAACAACCTCATGACGCACAGCCGAATCACCTTGCAGAAATTCAACAATGCCTGCCTCGTCCACCGACCCAACGTCCAGCCGAAACAGGAGATGCGAGGTAAACCACTTGTAAACCGTAGCCAGCGGCTCGACGGTGGACTTACCGGCGAAGCTCAAGAAAAGCCCCTCCGGGTTCATGAAATCAACAGCGTCATCCCAAAAAGACTTCCGGTCAAGCTTGGCACCGAACTTGAAAACGCTGCCCTGGCGCTCGAACAGCACACGCCTGCGCTTCTCCGGATAGCTGTACAGCCACTCCTCCAGGACATGACTGTCGTCAATCTCGAACCCATAGGTGTACCGGACAGCATCAAGCACGAGCTCGACCACGAAAACCGACGACCGGCCGCGCGCCTCCAAGTCGAGCTTGAACGGATGGCGCGGTACACCTGCCCCCGACTTCCACACGCCGAACGAGTCCCGCACGGCTTCAGCCATGAACCGCAGGCCGTCGAGCAGGTTCGACTTACCCGAGGCGTTCGCGCCGTAGATCGCCGCGACCGGCAGCACGAGCCGGTCCTTCGAGTAGGCAGACATGAGCAACAACTCATGCTCGTCACGGAACGAGCGGTGGTTCCCCAGTCGGAAACTGCGCAGCACCTCATCCACCTCCTACAGCTTCATCGATGGGAGGTTTTCGCGGTCGCGCCTACCGGCAAGCCCTCACCAGGGGCCGAGGCTCATACTTGACCACTGTGACCAGTGGGGTAGTCGTGCGGCGTGCCCGCACCAGCGACGTGCGCGCCATCAGGGCGTTGATCGACGGGTACGCGGGCAAGGTCCTGCTGGCCAAACCCCTGGTCACGCTGTACGAGGCCGTACAGGAGTTCTGGGTGGCCGAGGACGGCGGCGAGCTGCTCGGCTGCGGCGCCCTGCACGTCATGTGGGAGGACCTGGCCGAGATCCGCAGCGTGGCCGTCTCCCCGATGGCACTCGGCCGGGGTGTGGGGCACCGGATCGTGGCGCAGCTCATCGCCACCGCCAAGGAGCTGGAGCTCGCGCGGATCTTCGTGCTGACCTTCGAGACGCGGTTCTTCGCCAAGCACGGGTTCGTGGAGATCGAGGGCACGCCGGTGAGCCCCGAGGTCTACGAGGAGATCATGCGGTCGGTCGACGAGGGCGTGGCCGAGTTCCTCGACCTGAGCTACGTGAAGCCGAACACGCTCGGCAACAGCCGGATGCTCCTGGAGTTGTAACTCTTCGAGTAATTACTCGAAGAGTCTTGACTCGACGAACCTCAGCACACCAAGATCTGCGGTGTGCCCGAATCGCTGACCGTCGACGAGCTCGCTGCCCGGATCGGCCTGCCCAGCAGCACCATTCGCATGTACCAGACGAAGGGTGTGCTGCACGCGCCGAGACGGCAGGGACGCGTGGCGTACTACGACGCCTCGCACGTCGAGCGGTTGACGTTGGTGCAGCGGTTGCAGCAGCGGGGGTTCTCGCTGCCGGCGATCGCCGAGCTCATCACGGCACGTGAGAAGGGCGAGTCGGTCGCCGCGGTTCTCGGCATGGGCGAGACCGAGGGGCCCGACGACTGGGTTCGGATCAAGGTGCGCGACATCAAGCACCTGATTCCGATGGGAGACGTCCAACCGCGACTCCTCCTCCGGGCTATGCGGTTGGGCTTGGTGCGGTGGAAGTACGGCTGGCCGCACGCGCGTCGCTGGGCACTCGAGGCGGGGGGAAGGCTCTCCGGCCTCCGGGTGCCCAGCGATGACGTCATGGACAGCTTCACGAGGCTGCGCACGGCGACCGACGCGGTCGCGGCGGACTTCGTGCGGTTGTTCGAGCGGCAGTTCTGGCCGGAACTCGCCCGCAAGGCCGGTGACGAGAACCAGCTCGAGAACGTGCGGGCGTTGCTGGTCGAACTGACGTACACGGCGGAGACCGCGGTGGTGGGGACGTTGCGGGAGTCCATCCGGGACGCGGCGGAGGAGTTCGCGTCACGGCACGGGCTGCTGCCCAGCGACGACTACCAGCCCGCCTGGGCGGAGCAGCCGTTGCCGCCGATCGCCGAGAACCTCATGGATCCGGCCGGCGACCTGCCGACCGAGCAGGAGATCGAGAGTTTCCTGCGGAGGGGGGACGAGGATGAGCCTGGTCGCTGATCCTGCCTGGCACGCACAAGTACGAGACGAAGGCCTGGTCGTGTACGCGGGGGCGGACCTCGCGTACCTGATTCCGGACCTGCCCAGGGCGGTGGCCGTGGCGCTGGCAGGACTGTTCGAGCCAGTTTTGAGGGGAGTGGCTCGCACGGTCGACGAAAGCCGGTTGGGGGAACCGGTTCGCCGGCACGTGGCCCAGCTGAGGACCCTGGGCGCTCTCCGCCCGGCGGGGTTGCCTGCTGAGGATGCAAAGCCGATGGGGGTCGGCACGCGCGTCGTCGGTGAGGCGCCCGCCGGGCTGGTGGAGCGGTTGCCGATGTTGCCGCACAACGAGAATCCGGATTTCCTGCTCGTGGTGCGGACGACCGGCACGCTGACCGACCTGATCGAGGTGGCGCGCACTGCCGAGGTTCCGCACCTGTTGCTGGATCTCGCGTACCACCACACCGCCGCCATCGGGCCCTTCGTGGTGCCCGGCGCCGGCGCGTGCCTGGCATGCCTCGCGGTGCGGGCGGGGCGGCGGTGGGGGGATCCGCCGCCTCCTCCGCGGCCTGGCGCGTTGACGTACGACTTTCCGATCTCACTTGCGATGCAAGCCATCCAGAACATCCGCAACGGTTCGCTGACGCTGCTGGACACGGTCGTGACCGTCAACCTCGACGACTTCACGACGACGCGGGAGAGCGTGCTGCCCGCGGCCGGCTGCGAAATCTGCCCGAAGGTCGAGTTCGGGCGCGTGTCCTTGCCTTGGGGGAACCATGAACGCGACGGCAGTACGGTTACCTGACCAGTTCTCACCCGGTGCGGCCGCTGCCAACGCCGCGACGCCCACCTGTTGCTGTTGTTGTTGCTGCTGTGCGATTTCCTCGGTCGGCGCGGCCGTGCAGATCCCCGCGGCGCTGTACCAGGACACCCAGCAGCTCGAACGCCCGCGCAGCGCGCTCGTCCTGCCCGCGGCGATCTTTCCGCTTCTGATCGTCGTGCTGCCGTTCCTCACGATGGGCGCGATCTTCGACCTCCACTGGGGGTGGTGGGTCGGCGGTTTCGTCGCGGCACTGGGATGGGCGGTCGCGGCCGGGTTCCTGGCGCGATCGCCGAAGCCGGGGGCCAGCGTGCTGCGGCTGCTCGGATGGTGCTTGTTGTGGTGCCTTGAACCGTTCGTCGTCCTGCCAATTGGCGGCGTGGTCGCGCACACGACGCATTGGGTCATCGCGTTGGTGCCTTACCTCAGCGCCAGCGTCGCGCTCGGTGCCTGGCTCTACCTGCACTACCGGAGCAAGAGGTGAAGACCGTCGCGGAAGCGCTGATCGAGCGCGCGGTCGGCTGGCGGCAGGGTGTGGTGTCACAGCTGCATCCCGTGCCGCACAGTCTGTCCGATGTGGACATCGAGGGCTGGGCGGCGGTGCCGGAGCCGTTCGCGACCGGCGGCACTTCCGGCGGTACCAGCAAGATCGCCGCGATCGCCGAGGCGCTGGAACGACACGCCGCCGCGCGGTCGCCGCTGGAGATCGTCACCGACGGGCCGTGCTGGCCGCTGGAGCATTTCAGCCTGCACACGGTCGAGCAGCGGGTGTATCCGAACTACCGGTACCGCAAGGGATACGTCGACACCCGGTACACGCGGGCATGGACGTTGCCCGGCAACGAACCGATCCGCGTTCCGGCCGGGCTCGTCGGCCTCGACGCCTCCTATGGGCTGCCCGCGACCTCGTCGGGGCTCGCGGCCGGGCCGTCCACGACGAGCGCCCTGCTGAGGGCCACCCAGGAACTCGTCGAGCGGGACGCGTTCACCACGACCTGGCTGCACTCCATTGCGCCTCAACGTTTTGCGGCCGACCTGCCGCACGGGGCGATGGCGTTCGACCTCACGCCCGCCTACAGCCCGCACCCGGTGATCGCCGTAGCGGGTTCGCTGCCGATCGCCGGCCGGCCGCGACCGACGCTCGGGCTCGCCTGCCGGGCAACGGTCGAGGAAGCGCTGCGGAAGGCCTACGAGGAGTGGGTGCAGGGCACGGTGTTCATCGAGGTGTGGCTGGCGCGCAACGGCGACCAGCCCGTCGAGGAGGTCACCGACTTCGACAAGCACGCCGTCTACTACGCGACGCGCCCGGACGAGTGGGACGCGCTGCCGTGGTGGAACGGCATCGAGACGGACCCGCCGCCCGACGCCGAAGCCCGTGGCACCACAGCGGAACTGACCGAACTGGTGCACGCGCTGGACGCTGCTCGCATCCGGCTCGCCTACCGGGAGCTGACCACGCCGGAACTGTCCGCGGTAGGGCTGCACTGCGTCCGCGTCCTCTCCCCCGACCTCGCGCCACTGCACTCCGACCACCGCTGGCCGCACCTCGGCGGCCGCGCCCGGGAGCTGGACTGGCGCTACCCGCACGCCTCACCGGGCGTGTTCCCCAATCCCGCACCGCATCCGCTGGGGTGACCGATGTTCGACGACTTCTGGGCCGCGAGCCGGTTCTCGCCACTGCACCAGCGCCGGCTCGGCGAACGACTGCGCGACTTCCGGCCGCAGCCGCCGCTGATCGACCCGCTGGAACTGCCGGCGGCTCCGGTGCCGCTACCTCGCCCCGACGACCGGCTGCAGAAGCTGTTCCAGGCCCGCAGGAGCACGCGGGAGTTCGCGCCGAAGCCGTTGACCGACAAGCAGCTCGGCACGGTCCTGGGCGCGCTCGGCGACAACAGCCACCCGTCCGCCGGTGGCCTGCACCCGTTGCGCTGCTACGCGTTCCACAACGGTCGCGCGGTCCGGTACGACATCGGCCGGCACGCCATCCAGGACATCGGCGAGGCACCTCCGAACCTGGCGGAGATCCTCGGCACGCCCGAGGTGCCACCGCTCGCGATAGTGCTGGTGTTAAAAGACAACGAGGCGTTCGAGAAGTACGGCGAGCGCGCGGGCAGGTTCGGCCTGATCGAGGTCGGCGCGGCCGCGCAGAGCATCTGCCTCCGTTTGGCCCAGCAGAAACTCGGCGGCTATCTGCTCGGTGGAGTAGCGGACAACGAGATGCTTCACTCGCTCGGCCTACCCCGCGAACTTCGCGTGGCCACGGCGATCGCCTGCGGTCACATCGCCGGCACGTGATCATCTGACGTTCATCAGATCGTGTCTACCGAGGACAGTCGACCACCCGCTACAACTGGCGAGACCCTGCTCACAACCGAGGAGCTCGCCATGTCGAAGACCCTGCGCTCGGCATTCGTGGGTGCCGCCGCGTCCTTGGCCCTGATCTTCACGGGTGCCCCGGCACACGCCGTGGACATCGTCGCGGTGACCGACGACTACCTGTACACCAAAACCCTGAGTCAGTTCAAAACACTGCGGACACAGCAGCCCTACGCCGGCCAGCTCGACTGGTCGTCGGACGGCTGCTCCTACTCGCCGGACAACCCCTTCGGGTTCAAGTTCCTGCCGACCTGCCACCGGCACGACTTCGGCTACCGCAACTACAAGCGGCAGAGCCGGTTCAGCGAGGCGAACCGGCTGCGGATCGACAACAACTTCAAGGCCGACATGTACAGGACGTGCGACGGCAACTGGGCGTGCAAGCGCACGGCTGACCTCTACTACAAGGCAGTGCGCGAGTTCGGTGGATCTGCTTCGTCCACCGCGACGAGCATCCAGCAGGCCGGGCTGAAGTAGGTCGGACAAAACTGTCAGACCCCCTGAGTACGTTGAAACGCAGGGGTTCCCAATCAAGGGGGACCCCTGCGCCAGCTTGGGGGAGCACCATGAACACCGCACCGACCGACGTCTGGGCGAGACCCGCCGTCCGCCTGCATCCCATGCCCGGCGCGCCCGCCGTGACCGACAGCCACATCGGCGGCCCGGTCCTGTGGCCCGCGGACGAGCCGTGGCCGTACTGCGACGGCTGCACCCACGCCCAGGGCTTCGACGAGGGCACCCGCGGCGTCAGCATCGCCTTCACCGCGCCGGTGCAGCTGTTCCGGCGCGACTTCCCGGAGCTCCCGTTCCCGGCCGGCACCGATGGCGGGCAAGATCGGCGGCTGGGCCTTCTGGTACGCGTCAGGGCCCGGCGACTTCGAATGTCCGGAGTGCGGTACCGAACGCGAGTTGTTGCTGTCGTTGAACACGATCGAGCACGCCTGGGAAGACGTCTGTCCCCAGCCCGAGGCATACCCGGTCGACTGGCAGTTCGCGGGTGACGGCGCGCTGAACATCTGGGCGTGCCCGAAGGACGTCCGTCACCCCATCAAGCTGAACACCGACTAGTCGGCATCTTCCGGGTCGGCGGAGCCGCCTCCGCGCATCAGGTAGACCACGTTCTCGAGCTCGTCCGGCTTGATCAGCACCTCACGTGCCTTCGAGCCCTCGGACGGCCCGACCACGCCACGGGTCTCCAGCAGGTCCATGAGGCGGCCCGCCTTCGCGAACCCGACGCGGAGCTTGCGCTGCAGCATCGAGGTCGAGCCGAACTGCGACGTGACGATCAGCTCGGTCGCCTGCACCAGCAGCTCCAGGTCGTCGCCGATGTCGGCGTCGACCTCCTTCTTCTCGGCCGCCTTGGCCGCCGTGACGCCGTCGGTGTACTCGGGCTGCGCCTGGTTCTTGGTGAACTCGACGATCGCCGAGATCTCCTCGTCGCCCACGAACGCGCCCTGGATGCGCACCGGCTTCGAGGCGCCCATCGGCAGGTACAGGGCGTCGCCCATGCCGATCAGCTTCTCCGCGCCCGGCTGGTCCAGGATGACCCGCGAGTCCGTCAGCGACGACGTGGCGAACGCCAGCCGTGACGGCACGTTCGTCTTGATCAGACCGGTGACGACGTCGACGGACGGCCGCTGGGTCGCCAGAACCAGGTGGATGCCTGCCGCACGCGCCTTCTGCGTGATGCGCACGATGGCGTCCTCGACGTCGCGTGGCGCGGTCATCATCAGGTCCGCGAGCTCGTCGACGATCGCCATGATGTACGGGTACGGCCGGTAGACGCGCTCGGATCCCGGCGGCGCGGTGATCTCGCCGGACTTCACCTTGCGGTTGAAGTCGTCGACGTGCCGCACCCGGTTGACCTGCATGTCCTGGTAGCGCTGCTCCATCTCCTCGACGAGCCACGCCAGCGCGGCGGCGGCCTTCTTCGGCTGCGTGATGATCGGCGTGATCAGGTGCGGGATGCCCTCGTACGGCGTCAGCTCGACCATCTTCGGGTCGATGAGGATCATCCGGACCTCGTCGGGCGTCGCGCGGGACAGCAGCGACACCAGCATCGAGTTCACGAACGACGACTTGCCCGAACCCGTGGAACCCGCGACCAGCAGGTGCGGCATCTTCGTCAGGTTCGCGGTGACCATGTGGCCCTCGATGTCCTTGCCGAGGCCGATCACCATCGGGTGCGTGTCCTTGACCGTGGACGACGCGCGCAGCACGTCACCCAGGCGCACCATCTCGCGGTCGCTGTTCGGCACCTCGATGCCGACCGCGGACTTGCCCGGAATCGGCGCCAGCAGGCGCACGTTGTCCGTCGCCACGGCGTACGCGATGTTCTTGGTCAGCGCGGTGATCTTCTCGACCTTCACGCCGGGGCCGAGCTCGACCTCGTAGCGGGTGACCGTCGGGCCGCGGGTGAAGCCGGTGACCTGGGCGTCGATCGAGAACTGGTCCAGCACACCGGAGATCGCCTCGATCATGAGGTCGTTCGCCTTGCTGCGGGTCTTCGGCGCGTCGCCGGCCTTGAGGACGTCCGGCGGCGGCAGCTGGTACGTGCCCTCGACCGCACGCACGGCCATCGCCGGAGCCTTCTTCTCCTTGGGCTCCTTGGCGACCGGCTTCGGTGCCTCCGGTTCCTCCAGCGGCAACTCGGCCTGCGTCTCCTCCTCGGCGGGCACGGCGGCCTGCCGGCGCCTGCTGGGACGACGCAGCCGGACCGGCTTCGGCTCCTCGGCCTCTTCCTCGTCGGCGGAGTCCTCGTCGGCCTTGGTTCCGGGGTGCAGCAAGGAGTTCAGACGTTCGGGCAGCTGACGGATCGGCGTGTGCGTCACGACCAGCAGGCCGTACGCGAAGATCAGCACGAGCAACGGCCCGGCGACCCACGGCGTGAGGCCCTGCGCGAGGAACCCGCCGGAGAGGTAGCCGAGCGCGCCACCGGCGGAGCGGCGTTCGACCGGGTCCATCGGCAGGCCGCCCATGAGGTGGAACATGCCGAGCACACCGATCGCGACCAGCAGCGAACCGATGATGTACCGCGGCCGTGCCTCGGGCTTCGGATCGGTGCGCATCAGCGTGACGCCGATGCCGAACAGCGCGACCGGCACGAACACCGCCGGGAACCCGACGGAGCTGCGCACGGCGATGTCGACCCAGCCGCCGACCGGTCCACCGGCCTGCCACCACACGCCGGCGCCGGTGATCACGGCGAGCGCGATCAGCAGCAGACCTAGGCCGTCACGGCGGTGTTCGGGATCGAGGTCTTTTGTACGGCTGACCGTGCGAACGATGCTTCCGACACCGCGTCCCAAAGCGCCCCACACCGCGGAGATCGCGCCACCGCTCTTGCGCGGGGCGGGCTTTCTGGACGCGGTGGATCGCGCCCGCGGCTTGGCTGGTGCTTTGCCGCGTGACGTGGTCTTTCGTGAAGTCCCTGTACGCCCGGCCATGTGTATAAGGTAGTCCCTTGCGTCTCACCAGCCACGTTTGCAACTGGGACGCGTGCGATTCCTCATGGTTCCCCGGATCCGGTCCGGCGTCGTCCCGACACGCCGTACGCTGCCCGGCGTGTCCACACCGCTTTTCTGGCGCGTGCTCATGGCGATCGACCGGGGCTTCGTCGCGCTCACCGGAAAGCTCGAGGTCTCCGGCGACATTCCGCCAGAGCTGCTCGGCAAGCCGTTGCTCCTCGCGTCCAACCACATCGGCAACCTCGATCCGTTCGTGCTGATCGCCGCGTGTCGCAAGGTGGGCGTCAACCCGCGCTTCATGCTCGCCGGCGGCCTGCTCGACGCCCCGGTCATGGGCCCGGCCCTGAAGGCGTGCGGGCACCTGCGCGTCGACCGGGCGTCCGCGAACGTGGGCGAGGCGATGCACCGCGCCGTCGAGGCGTTGCGCAAGGGCGGCGACCCGATCGCCGTCTACCCCGAGGGCAAGATCAGCCTGGACCCCGGCATGTGGCCGGAGCGCGGCAAGACCGGTGTCGCCCGCATGGCGCTGGGCGGCGGCATCCCGGTGATCCCGATCAGCCAGTGGGGCGCCCACGAGGCCGTGTACTGGGGCAACCTGCGCGTGTCCGGCTGGAGGGACTTCCTGCCGTACCTGACGTCGTGGCTCTCCGCGGTCCGCCGTCGCCCGGTGTTCAAGGTCCACTTCGGCAAGCCGATCGAGCTCTCCGACCTGTCGGAGTCCACGATGGGCGACGCCCGCCGCGCCCACGAGCGGATCATGACGGCGATCACCGAGGGCCTGGTGCCGCTGCGCCTGGACGAGCCGGACGCGCCTCGCTTCCACGACCCGACGCGTCCGACGACCGGCGCCTCCCCGTGGCGGCCCGTCTGATCGAGTAGGCGATCACCGTGATCAGCATCAGGAACGGCGCCGGGCTGTTCGTGTAGAGGCCGATCACGAGGTCTGCCGCTGGAATCGTCAGTGCCAGCACGAACGCCTTGGTGCTCGCCGTGGGCAGCTTGACCTTCGGGTCCGCCCACGGCGTGCGCCGCCACGGCTTCGCGACACTGAGCCACGTCTGGAACGAGAACGCGCCGATCATGCACGCCGTGCCGACCGGCAGCCACGGCGTGACGTGGCCGTTCGCCGCCGCTTCGAGGTTGTCGCTCAGGATGAAGACGCCGATGTAGAGCTGCCCGACGGTGATCACGAACTTCGCGAGCACCCACCAGTGCCGGAAGTACCCCCACGGCGTCGTGGCGCTGAGCATCATGCCGCTGAACGCGCTGGCGGCCCCCATGAACGCGAGCACCTGGTGGTCGAGCACCCGCGCCATCCGGAACGCGCTGACGTCGCCCGTCGACAGGCCGTGCAGCAGCAGGGCCAGCAGCGCCAGGGCCTGGCTGAGCCAGCCGACGGACGTCACGACGTGCAGCCACACCAGCAGGGTTCTCGCGCGTTTCGCCATGATATGTAGCTTGTCTACACGTCAGGGCGCGCGCATCAGGGATCTCCCCTACTGAGCGACCCGGTCCAGCCACTCCCCCATGAGCGCGTTGAACAACGCCGGCTGCTCGATCTGCAGGTTGTGCCCAGCGGTGTCGAGGACAGCGAACGACGCATGCGGATAGTGCGGCAGCAACGCGTACACGTCCTCGTAACCGGTGACGTTGTCCTGGCGCCCGGTGAGCATCAGCGTCGGCCTGTCAAAGGTCCCCAGCTCCGGACCGATGGAGAGCTCCCACTGCTCGGAGATCCGCGCCATCGCCTCGCGGTCCGCGATCTGCAGGCCGGGGAGGATCTCGTCCGCGAAACGCCGCGCCGTCTCAGCCGTCCGCACCACGGCCATGCCGTCGAACTGCTCGGCCGGCTCCGGTTCCAGCTCGACGCCGTCCGACCGGCGGACCTCGAACACCGGCACCGTCCGGTCGGGCGCCTGGAGGTGCACGCCGGTCGGGCAGATCAACGCCAACCCGGCCACCTGATCCGGACGGCGGTGCGCGAGGGCGCGGCCGAGGTAGCCGCCGTACGACTCGCCGATCAGCAGGAACGGCTCGGTGCCGATCTCCGCGTCGACGAACTCTTCCAGCGCCGCAAGCATGTCGTCGCTGGATTTCACGCCATCCGCCGGCGACTTCCCCATCGCGGGCAGGTCGGGATACAGCCGCCGATAGCCGGGCAGGGCCGCGAAGAGCGGTTCCAGGCAGCCCAGCATCAGGCGGTGGTCAGGGGTCCAGCCGTGAACGGCGAGCACCGGGATACCGGAGCCGATTTCTACAAAGTGCACGAATGCATTTCTACGCGAGCTCGTGCAGCCGCGTGCGCACTTCGGGCGTGAGGGGGTGGTCGTAGTCCTCGTAGATCGTCAGCGCTTCCAGCAGGTACGTCCGCGCCACGTCGGGCTGCCCGGCGCTCGTTTCTCCGAGGCCGTGCAACGCCTCCGCGAGACTCTTGCGGTCGCCGAGCACGCGCAGGAACGCCAGCGCGTGCCGGAACGAGTCGCGGGCCCCGACCCGCTCGCCCTGCTTCGCCTGCGCCCAGCCGATGCTGACCAGCGCCATCGCCTTGCCGTGCAAGGCGTCGTGGGAGTCGAAGAGCTCGAACGCGCGGCGCGCGGCGGCCAGTGACGACCCGTACTGACCGGCCGAGCGCAGGATGTCGCTGAGGAACAACCGGGTGCCACCCTCGCCGAACCACGAGCCGACCTCGGCGTGCCCCTCCAGGGCCTCGCTGAACCGGTCGACGGCCAGGTCGAACTGGCGCAGGCCGCCGTACGCCATGCCGAGACCGGTGAGGCTCCACGCGGCACCGACGGCGTCGCCGATCTCGCGCCGGATCGCCAGCGCGCGGTCGAAGAGTTCGAGGGCGTCGGCGAACCGCTGGCCGCGGAAGGCGGAGAGGCCCTGACCGTGCACGGCCCAGGCGCGAGCGCCCTGGTTGCCGTCGCGGGCGGCGGCGCGTTCGGCGACGCGGTAGGTGCGGGTCCACTCGTCCAGCGCGCTCGACACGATGAAGTAGTTCCACAGGGCGACCGGGAGCTGCCACGCCGTCGGCGAATGCTCCTCCTCGGCGAGCTTCGCGGCCGCGAGCAGGTTCGCGGATTCCGTGCGGCACCAGGTGAAGGCGTCGTCGTGCGTCGTGAAGTCCTGAGTGGACAGTGGCGGCAGCAGGAACGACGGGTGGTCCGGCGGGGCGATGACCGTGCCCGCCGCGTTCGCGGTGTCGAAGTACCAGCGCAGCAGCCTGGCAACGGCCTCGGAGCGGCCTTCCGCGGACTCCTCGGTGGCGCTCAGTTCCGTGGCGTACAGGCGAAGCAGGTCGTGCAGCCGGAACCGGCCGCGCGCGACCTCCTCCAGCATGTGCCCGCCTGCCAGCACGTCGACCAGGACACGCGCCCGCGACACCGGCACACCGGCCAGTGCGGCCACCGCCGGTAACCCGACCTCGGCCCCGGGATGCAGGCCGATCAGCCGGAACATCCTGGCGGCGTCGGGTTTCAGGGCCAGGTACGACCACGAGAACGCCGCCCGCACGGCCGTGTCCTCGTCGTCGCCGGTCGCGAGCACGTTCAACCGGTCGTGCTCGTCGGCGAGGTCGTCCGCCAGGTCGGCCAGCGTCAGATGTGGCCGGGTGACCACACGTTCGGCCGCGATCCGCACCGCCAGCGGCAGATGCCCGCACAACTCGACCAGCTTGGCCGCGGCGACGGGTTCGGCGGCGACGCGGTCCGCACCGACGGCAGAGGTCAGCAGTGCCAACGCTTCGTCGCGCGTCAGGGTCGACAACGTCACCGAGTGCGCACCATCGCGCGCGACCAGCCCACCGAGGTGGTTTCGTGACGTCACCAGCACCATCGACGACGAACGGCCCGGCAGCAGCGGGCGCACCTGTTCGGCCAGACGGGCGTTGTCGAGCAGCACGAGCACGCGTTTGCCGGCCAGCACGCTCCGATACAGCGCGGACTTCGCGTGCAGGTCCTCCGGGACGCGTTCGGCCGGCACGCCGAGGCTCTGCAGCAGCTGGTGCAGCGCGGCGGCGGGCCGCAGTGGCGGCGACGACGCGTCGAACCCGCGCAGGTCGACGTGCAGCTGCCCGTCGGGGAACCGCCCTGCCACCTGATGCGCGAACCTCACCGCCAACGCGGTCTTGCCGACGCCACCGGTGCCGGTGATCGCGACCAGCACCGGCGCGTGATCGGTGGGCACGAGCTCGGCGAGCCTCGCCAGCTCCTTCTCCCGGCCGGTGAAGTCGCGGATCTCGTGCGGCAGCTGGACCGGCACCAGCACGGGCGCGGCGGGTTCCGGCTGCGGCTCGTGCCGGCCGACGAGCAGTTGTTCGTGGAGCTGACGGAGTTCGGGACCCGGCTCGATGCCGAGCTCCTCGATCAGCAACCGGCGTAAGTCCGTGTAGACCGCCAACGCCTCGGCCTGCCTGCCACCGCGGTAGAGCGCGGACATCAGCAGCCCGTGCAACCTCTCTCGCAGCGGATGCGCGTTGACGAGAGTGGAGAGCTCCGTGCCCACCTCTGCCTCACGTCCGACGGACAGCATCAACGCGGCGCGCTGCTCCACGGCCGTGAGCCGCAGTTCGGCCAGGCGCGCGCGTTCGACGGCAGCGAACGGTCCCGGCACGCCATCCAGAGCAATGCCGCGCCACAACCCCAGAGCAGCGTCAAAAGCACTGATGGCCTCGGTCGGCTGGGAACGCAACCGGCCGGCCTCGTCGAGATGCGTGCGGAACCGCCCGACGTCGGAACTGCCGGCCGGCAGCCTCAGCAGGTATCCAGCGTCTGTGGAGAGCAGCACGGAACTCGGCGCGCGCGAGGCCCGATCCGGCTCGAACAGGCGCCGCAGCCCCGCGACGTAGGTGTGGATGCCGTTGTCCGCACTGGCAGGCGGGTCCTCACCCCAGACCGCGTCGATCAGCTCGCTGCGCGACACGACGTGGTTGGCGCGCAACGCGAGCACCGCGAGCACAGCCCTCTGCCGCGGTGGCCCGAGCGTGAGTTCCTCGCCGTCCACCGTCGCAGCGAGCGCGCCCAGCAGGCTGACGCGCAACTCGTTCTGCACGCTGTCTCTCACTTCGTCGCTGTCCGCAGTCACCCAGCAACCTATCGTCAGTTTTCGTCCAGAAGCCATCCAGAGTCCGTGCAGAGAGGTTCTCCACACTTCACATCAGGTGGATTGGGCCGAAATGAGGGGGCTAAGATGAACGCGGCCGAGGTCTTCGACACTTTGGGGCTGGAGTACCAACGCGCATGGTCGCACCAGCCCGCACTGCACGGCACGCTGGCCTGGTTCGCCGCGACACAGCCGACCGGCTCGCGCGTGCTCGACCTCGGCTGCGGCACCGGCATTCCGGTCGCCCGCACGCTCGCCAAGGCGGGCATGCGAGTCACCGGTCTCGACGTCTCCCCGGTGATGGTCGACATCGCCACCGAGCAGGTCCCCGACGCGGCGTTTCACAAGATCGACATCCGCGACTTCGAGTCGCCCGCCGGCTCCTGGGACGTGATCTGCGCGGTGTTCTCGCTGCTGCAGATGCCCCAGGCCGAGATCATCGCGATCCTCGACCGCGTCTCGACGTGGCTGCGGCCCGGCGGCCACTTCTTCCTCGCGACCGTGGCGATCGATGTGGAACAGGTGCAGTTGCCCTGGATGGGCCAGGAGATCGAGGTGTCCTCGTTCTCCGAGCAGAACTACGAGGAGCACCTCAACGCCGTCGGCCTGCGGGTGGTGCGCCGGAGCCGTCCGGTCTTCACACCGTCCTACCCCGGCGCCATGCCCGAGGAGTCGCTCCACCTGGTGTGCCAGCGTTCTTAGTGCTGCTCCGCCAACGCACGGCCGATGAAGTGCGCTGACAGCAACGCGAAGATGTAGGCCTGCAAGACCTGCACCAACGCCTCCAGGAAGTAGATCGCGATCGCCAGCCCGAACCCGATCGCCGCCACCGGCTTGAGCCAGAGCGGGCCCTGCAGCAACAGGAACTCCGCGCCGAGGGTGAACACCAGCACGAGCAGGTGGCCCGCGAACATCGCCGCGAACACCCGGATCGCGAGGTTCACCGGGTCGAAGAAGAACTTGAGGATGACCTCGGTCGGGATCAGCAGTCCCCACAGCACCGGCTTCGGCACGCCCGGGATGATGAACTGGTTGCGCAGGTAGCCGCGCAGCCCGAACTTCCTGATGCCCACGTAGTGGTAGAGCGGGAAGATGATGATCAGCGCCACCGCGAACGGGAACCCGGTGTGCGTGAACGTCGGGAACTGCACGAACGGGACCAGCCCGTAGAGGTTGTTGACCAGTACGAAGCAGAAGATGCTGACGATCAGCGGCACGAACGGCGCGAACTCCTTGGCGCCGATCTGCTCGCGCGCGATGGTGTTGCGGCCGAAGTCGTAGACGGACTCGGAGGCGAACTGCCAGCGCGACGGCACGAGCTTCAGGTTCCTGGTGGTGGCCAGGAAGAACACCAGGATGATCACCACCGACAGCGCCAGCAGCACCATCGGTTTGTTGATCGCCAGGTCGAACGGCAACCCGAAGGGCCGGCTCCAGGTGAAGATCGGCGGAAGAAGGATGTCTTCCTTGCCTGGCGGGTCGAAAACAGGACTGTCGGCCATGGGCGTCCCCCTCGTCCAAGGTCTGGGATCAAACCTTATCGGACGAGAGGGACGCAGATCACAGCAGGGTCACGGTCGTTGGACCGAAGATCAGACCGGGATGACGGTGGGAACGATCATCGGCCGGCGACGGTAGGTCTCCGCCACCCAACGGCCCACAACCCGCCGCACGGCCTGCGCGATGCGGTGCGTGTCGGCGATGCCCTCGGCCTCGGTCCGCGCCAGTTCCATCTCGACGAGCGGGACGACCGCCTCCAACGCCTTCGGGTCGTCGGAGAAGCCGCGGCCGGAGATCGTCGGCGCCGTCACGGCCCGGCCGGTCGTCCGGTCGATCGCGACGGAGATCGAGATGAAGCCGCCCTCGCCCAGCACCAGCCGGTCGGACAGCGTCGACTCGCCGACGTCGCCCACGGACAGGCCGTCGACGTACACGTGGCCGACGACGACGCGGCCGGAGACTGCCGCCTTGCCGTCCACCAGGTCGACGACGACGCCGTCCTCGGCGATCACGACGTGGTCCTCGGCGACACCCGTGGCGACGGCCAGGGCCGCGTTGGCGCGCAGGTGCCTCCACTCGCCGTGCACCGGCATCACGTTCGACGGCCGCACGGCGTTGTACAGGAACAGGAGTTCGCCGGCCGGTGAGTGGCCGGAGACGTGCACCTTGGCGTTGCCCTGGTGCACGACGGTCGCGCCGAGCTTGGCCAGGCCGTTGACCACGTTGAAGACCGCGTTCTCGTTGCCCGGGATCAGCGACGACGCGAGGATCACCGTGTCACCCTCGCGGATCGAGATCTGCCGGTGCTCGCCGCGGGCCATGCGGGACAGCGCCGACAGCGGCTCGCCCTGCGACCCGGTGGAGACGAAGATGACCTCGTTCTCCTCCATCCGCATCGCGACGTCGAGGTCGACGAACAGACCGTCCGCCACGTTCAGGAAGCCGAGATCGGACGCGATGCCCATGTTGCGCACCATCGAGCGGCCGACGAACGCGATCTTGCGCTTGTACTGCACGGCGACGTCGAGGACCTGCTGCACGCGGTGCACGTGCGAGGCGAAGCACGCGACGATGACCCGCTGGTCGGCCTTGCGGATCACGTTCTCCAGCACGGGACCGATCTCGCGCTCCGGCACCACGAAACCGGGCACCTCGGCGTTGGTCGAGTCGACCAGGAACAGGTCCACGCCCTCGTCACCGAGCCGCGAGAACCCGGCCAGGTCGGTCAGCCGGCCGTCGAGCGGCAGCTGGTCCAGCTTGATGTCGCCGGTGTGCAGCACGAGGCCGGCGGCGGTGCGGATGGCGACCGCGAGCGCGTCCGGGATCGAGTGGTTGACCGCGAAGAACTCCAGCTCGAACGGGCCGTACGAGCGGCGCTCCCCCTCACGCACCTCGACGAGCCGCGGGGTC
This sequence comes from uncultured Actinomycetota bacterium, assembly GCA_963771775.1. Taxonomy (GTDB): domain Bacteria; phylum Actinomycetota; class Actinomycetes; order Mycobacteriales; family Pseudonocardiaceae; genus Lentzea. The sequence continues at coordinate 846,844 of CAVYUS010000007.1, read as the reverse complement.
TGGCGGTGCTCACGGCACTTCGCGGCGAGCAGCGCCAGGGTGAAGCGGGAACCGACGACCGGCAGGTCGGGGCGCAGCTTCAGCAGGAACGGCACGGCACCGATGTGGTCCTCGTGGCCGTGGGTCAGGACGAGGGCCTCGATGTCGTCCAGGCGATCCTCGATGGCGCGGAAGTCGGGCAGGATCAGGTCCACGCCCGGTTGGTCGTCTTCCGGGAACAGGACGCCGCAGTCGACCACGAGCAGCCGGCCGGCGTGCTCGAAGACGGTCATGTTGCGGCCGACCTCGCCAATTCCGCCGAGTGCGACGACGCGGAGGCCGCCTTCCGGCAGCGCGGGCGGCAATTCGGTCGATTGGGTCACGCGTTGACTCCCAGTTCGGCCGCGATGGCCTCGATGTCTTCGGCGGCGGCCGGCACCAGCGGCAGACGTGGGTCACCCACGTCCAGTCCGCGCAGGCGCAGCGCAGCCTTCGTGTACGTCACGCCGGGAACCCGGCGGAAAGGTCGCAGCAGCGGCAGCAGCGACTCGTGGATCTCCTTCGCCAGCACCACATCCCCGGTGGCGAAGGCTTCGGCCATGTCGCGGAGCCGATCCGCGGCGAGATGGCCGATGACGCTCACGAACCCGACCGCGCCGACGGAGAGCCACGGCAGGTTCAACGGGTCGTCACCCGAGTAGTAGGCGAGATCGGTGCTCGCGATCACCCGGCTGCCGGCGTGCAGGTCGCCCTTGGCGTCCTTCACGGCGACGATCCGCGGGTGTTCGGCCAGGCGCAGGAGCGTGTCGACCTCGATCGGCACGACCGCGCGCGGCGGGATGTCGTACAGCATCACCGGCAGGTCCGACGCGTCGGCGACGGCGGTGAAATGCGCCAGGAGGCCCTCCTGGGGCGGGCGCGAGTAGTAGGGCGTCACGACGAGAGCGCCGTGCGCGCCTGACTTCTCGGCCTGCTGCGCCAGGTGGATGCTGTGCGCGGTGTCATAGGTGCCCGCACCGGCCACGACGGTCGCGCGGTCGCCGACCGCCTCCACGACGGCCGTGATCAGCGCGGCCTTCTCGCGGTCGGTCGTGGTCGGGCTCTCGCCGGTCGTGCCGTTCACGACCAGGCCGTCGTTGCCCAGGTCCACCAGGTATTTCGCCAGTTCCTGCGCCTTGGCGAGGTCGACCTCGCCGCGGGTGTCGAACGGCGTGACCATAGCGGTGAGAACGCGGCCGAACGGGCGGTTCGGCGCTGCGTACGAGCTTCCGGGCATGCGCAGAAACTACCCGAGTTCACACACTTCGGTTCAACGACCGCACGCGTTCGACCGCGTCGGCGTCACCGCTGTATTCCACCCGGACCTCGTCGCGCCCGAACGCGAGCATCACCAGCTCGGACACCTCGCCCGTGATCATCACACCGTTCGCACCCGGCTTGGCGACGATGTGCTCGCCGTCCGGCCGCACCAGCGTCACACCGACGGGCGACGACTTGAACGTCATGCGCGCGGTCAACGGCAGCAGCTTCCACAGCGTCTTCTCGCGACGAGCGTCGTACGGCCGTGGCTCCCAGTCGGACTGCGCGCGGCGCACGTCCTCGTGGTGCACGAAGTACTCGCCCGTGTTCATGAGGTCGTCGACGGGCTGGATCCAGAACGGCGGTGTGCGCACCAGGTCGAGCAGTTCGCCCCACGCCTTGTGCGAGTAGTCCTCCTGGACCTTCTCGGTCCACTTGGCGAACACGGGCAGCATGATGCCGGGCGCGGTGTCCGGGCGCCGCTCGCGGATCGCGAGGTGCGCGGCGAGGTCCTTGGTCGACCACGTGCCGCACAGGGTCGGCGCGTCCGGGCCGAGCTCGGTCATCAGATCGACGAGCGCCTTGCGCTCATCGCGGGCGAGACCCACGTTTTGCCGTCCTCCCCTGGTACGCAGAACACCACCATTGCATCACAACCGGCTCAGGCCTCGTTCGGCTTGTAGCAGCCCTTGAAGCCCTCCGGCTTGGCCGAGTTGTCGGCGAGCAGCTTGACCACCTGGTCGCGGTTCAGGTTCTCCGGGTAGCCCGGCCAGTCCGGTTCCTGTCCGTTGACGTGCAGTTCGTCCAGCCAGTAGCCGGACTGCCCCGAGGTCTTGGCGAACTCCAGATCGCAGCCCTTCACCCGCACGGTCACCTCGATGGTCTTCTCCGAGGACTTGACCGTGCGCTTGCCGATCTTCTTCGACTTCTTCGACTTCTCCGTGCTGGGCTCGCCGGGGTTGGTGAACCCGGCGGCCTTGAGCTCGGTGACGAACTTGTCCTCGTTGCTGGCGCAGGCCGACAGGGCCGCCGCACAGCCGAGGGCCAGCAGAACGGAGACGATCCTTCTCTTCACGACTAGTTGTCCTTCTTCGTGCTGATGGTGCCGTCCAGCTTGCTGCCGTCCTTGGTGCCGGCCACGCAGAAGATCTTGCGCTGGGCACTGCCGTTCTTGTCCTTCTGCCACGCGGCCTCGGTCGGGACCAGCACCGAGAGCTTCAGCTTCGAGCCGTCCTTGATCCACTGCGAGTCCAGCAGCAGCTGGCAGCGCGGGACGCCGACGCCCTTGAGCGTGTCCGCGCTCGGGTAGGCGGCGTCGGGCATGCTCGACTCCACCGGCAGCACGTCGATCGCGTCGTACACCTCGAAGTCGTGCGGCTTGTCGCACTCCTCCTTGGTGTCGGAGTCGAGCTGCTTGGTCGGTGCGACGGCGCCGATACCGCACGTGTTCTCGTACAGGCCGAACACGGGGATCTCGCCGCCCTCGCCGTACGTCAGCGCGGCGCTGCTGCCACCACCTGGTGCCGTGAACCAGCTGTGCGCGTAGATGCCACCGGTGAACGCCGCCGCCGCGATGACGACGGCACCGACCAACGCGAGGATGCGGTTGCGCTTCTTCTTCGCGGGATCGGCGGCCGGCTGCTGGTACTGCTGCGTGACCTGCGGCGCGATGCCGGTGGGCGGCGTGGGCTGGTTGCCGATGCTGGCGAGCATGGCGCGGGCCTGCGGGCCGTTCAGCCGGGCGTTCGGGTCCGCGATCAGCAGACCGGTGATCACCGCGCTCAGCACGCCGGTCGCGCGGGTCAGCCGCGGGGTCTCGCTCATGATCGCGTGCAGCGTGGACGCCGTGGAGGAGCGCTCGAACGGGCTCCAGCCCTCGACGGCGTAGCAGAGCGTGGCACCCAGTGCCCACAGGTCGGACGCGGGTCCGGCCTCGTGGCCGTGGATGCGTTCCGGCGCCATGTACGCGGGCGAGCCGATGAGGCTGCCACTGGTCGTCAGGCGCGGGTCGTCGACGGCCTGCGCGATGCCGAAGTCGGTGAGCTTGACCTTGCCGTCCGGGCGGACCATCAGGTTGCCCGGCTTCACGTCGCGGTGCACGATCCCGGCCTGGTGCGCGGCCTCCAGCGCGGACAGCGACTGCAGCGCGATCGACACCACCTGGTTCTGCGGCATCGGACCGTGCGCGCTGATCAACGTCGACAGCGTCGCCGCCTCGACCAGCTCCATGATGATGTACGTCGTGCCGTTCTCGTTGATCGCGTCGAACACGGTCACAACGGCGGGATCGTTGAGCTTGCCGGCGGTGCGCGCCTCACGAAGAGCGCGCTCTTCCAGCACACGGCGTTCTTCGAGCGCGATGCCGTCCGGCAGGTGGAGTTCCTTGACCGCGACGAAACGCCCGATGTGGCGGTCCTGTGCCCGCCACACAATGCCCATGCCACCGCGGCCGAGCTCGGCCACCAGGGCGTACCTGCCCGCGATGACGCGCGGTTCGACAGCCTGTCCGTGCAACGTGCGCTCCTACAAACGGGGGCCGGGGGCGATGACGGTACTTCAGACCCGCCAGACGGGTGATCGGTTCCTAGGCTTCCGGCGCTACAACCAGTTCGTGACCTGCGGCACGCAACGCCAGCACGGCACGACCGAGGTCCGTGTGCTTCACCAGCAGGTGGTCGGTGTCGTAGGTGGACAGCGCGAACAGCGAGACCCCCGCAGCGGCCAGTTCACCCGCGAGGGCGGCCATGATGCCGGTGAGCGTGAACTCGAGCGGGCCGCGCACGGTGAGCAGCCGCCAGCCCTTCTCGGCGGTGCCGGACGGCAGCGCGAACGACGACGGCGCGATGATCGACATCTCGTCCGGGGTCCTGGTCACGGACACCAGGACGTCGGTGAGGTCGAGCAGCCCGGTGGGGAGTGGGGCGTCTGGAGCCAGGCGCGTCACGGTGTACTCGCCGGGCCGGACGTCCACGCTGAGCCGCTTCATGGCGTCAGCCTTCAACCACCAGAGGGCTGGAAGCAACTTCTGTGCCGTCCGGGAGTGTCGAGATGACGAAGTCCGCGAACGCGTTCGGCGCCGCCTTGAGCAGTTCGCGCAGGCAGGCGACCGCGAGCTCACGCAGTTCGACGTTGATGTGCTCGGTCGCGCGCATCGCCACGAAGTGCCGCCACGACCGGTAGTTGCCCGTCACGACGATCGCGGTGCCGGTGGCGTTGGGCAGCACCGACCGTGCGACCTCCCGCGCGCGCCGGCCGTTGACGGTCTTTTCGAGGCCGTGCAGCAGGCCCTCGTAGGCCTTCAGGCTCGCCTCGGTCGCGGCGACGAACCGGGCGTGCAGCTCGGGGTCGTTCCTGATCAGCGCGGGTTCGACGACGTCGGTCGGGTCGGTGCGCTGGGAGAGCTGCGAGTACGAGAAGTGCCGGTGCCGGATCAGCTCGTGGGTGAGCGACCGGGGCAGCTCGGTCAGGTAGAGCGTGGCGCTGCCGTGCTCGAACGCGGCGAGGTGCCCGACGTCGAGCAGGTGGTGCAGGAACGTCGCGTTCGTGTTCGTCATGGGGTTCGAGCGGTCCCATGACTGGTAGCAGGCCCGGCCGGCGAACTCGACGAGTGCCGCGCCACCGTCCGCGTCCGTCGACCACGGGACGTCGTCGGGCGGGATGAACTCGGTTTTCGCCACCAAGCGCACTCTCGGCATGTCCCGGACAGTAGCCCTGACATCAGGTGGTGGTTGCACGACGCCAGAAGTGACGTCATAGTGGTGTCATGGATCTGTCGCCGTACATCGCGTCACTACGCGAGGACCTGGCGACGGCCGCATCCGCGGGGGACGACAACACCCGCCGAACGGCCGCCGCGTTGTCCGCCGCGCTCGAACCAGCCGCGCGACTGGCAATCATGAACGCACTGTCGGACCTGGCCGCGGAGGTCACCGCCGCCCTGGACGGCCAGGTCGTGGACGTCCGGCTGGCCGGCCGGGACGTCCAGGTCGTCGTCACCGGGGCAGCCGCTCCGGAGCCGGAGCCCGCTCCGCGCCAGGAGATGCCGCTGGGTGACGCCACCGGTGACATCAGCCGCATCACGCTGCGCATGATCAACGAGCTCAAGTCGAAGGCCGAGGCCGCCGCGGCGGCCCAGGGCGTGTCGCTGAACTCGTTCATCCAGCAGGCCGTGGGTGGCGCGGTGCACGGCAAGCACAAGCATCAGCACAAGGGGTGGAGCACCGGCGGCGGGCAGGGTTCCCGCGTCCGGGGATGGGTGCAGGGGTGAGCGGGATGACCGAACCGACCGGCAGTGAACCCACCGGCAGCGAACCGACCGGTGTGGTGCGTCAGCAGAGCTTCGAGTTCGCGGGTATCGCCGAGATCGACATCTCGCTGCTCAGCGGCCGGGTGCAGGTGCACCTGGTCGACGATCCGGGCGTGCACGTCGAGGTCCGGCACGATCCGTCCGCGGGCAACTCGTGGACCGAGGGCCTGTCCAGCGTGCTGAGCTGGGTCAGCGGCCAGTTCGGCCCCGACAAGACCGCCGCCGGCACCTCGGCCGGCCCTGAGGAGGCCGTCCGCGAGGCGCGCGTCGAACTGCTGGGCAACCGTTTGCGCATCGAGTCGTCGAAGGCACTGCCGTTGCGCGCCGTGCCGCTCTCGGTGGTGGTGACGGCGCCCGTGGGGTCGCACGTGACGTCACGGACCGGCGCGGCTGACGTCATCGTGACCGGAGGTGCGGGCCGGCTCGACCTGAACACCGGCACGGGCACCGTGTCGGCCGACCGCGCGACCGGCGAGGCCAAGGTGAACTCGGGCGCCGGCACGGTGCGGCTCGGCACGATGCTGTCGTCGTTGAAGGCGAAGACGGGCAGCGGTGACGTCGAGGTGTCGTCCGTGGGCGGCAACTCCACGCTCATCACCGGTACCGGCGACGTGTGGCTGGGCGCCGTGCAGAGCGACGTCATGGTCCGCACCGGCAGCGGCGACCTGACCGTGGCCGACGCGGCCAGGGGCGACATCCAGCTCGGCACCGGTTCGGGCAACATCCGGGTCGGCATCCGGCCGGGCACACTGGCCCGCGTCGACCTGGTGTCGACGTCCGGTGTCGCGCGGAGCGACCTCGAGGTCTCGGCCGAGCCGCTGGGCAACGCCGAGCTGAACGTCACCGGCCGCACGGGCAGCGGCAGCGCGCTCGTGACGGCCGCCGCAAGCTGACCGGGGGGTCGGGAAAGGCGTCCCCGGTCAGGGCTCCTGGAACGGTTTGGAGCCTCCGGGGACGTCGTCCGGGAAGAGCGGGCAGCGGATCTCACCGGTCAGGAACCGCCGGATGAAGCTCGAGAAGCTCCCGTCGTACGACCAGCTCTGCCGCAGGTCCGTGATCACGACGGTCCACTCGTCCGGCTGCCTCGGGTGTACCAGAGGCAGTGGTCGCCGTTGAGCGTCGAACCCCAGGGCAACAGGCCCGGCACGTCCGGGTGCACCCGGAGCCCCGGCTGCCTGCGCAGCGCACGCAGGATCCTGGGCGCCTGCGCCATCCAGTTCATGAACCCGGCACGTGCCGTGGGATGCAGGATCCGGACGTAACCACCGACGATCAGCGGCGGATAGGCCTCCGCGAGGTGCACGTAGTCGCTGGGCAGCGCGGTACCGGCCCGTGCGGTGACCGCGTCCCAGTCAACCGCGTCCGGACGCCTTTCCGGCGCTCCCAGCAGATCGATCCACTCGTCAGGCGGCACCGCTCACCTCCGTGACCCTCAAGCATCGCCTGCGGCACTCGGGATTCGGTTGTACCGCAGTCCGGCGACGACCAGTGAGACGACGGCGTCGAACGCGGCCTGAATGTGAGGATCGCCCCACTCCTGGGCGTGCGCCGGATGGTGGAACTTCTGGGTCGCGTCCCACACCGCCAGCGCTGTCGCATCCACGTCGTCGGTCACGAACTCCTGGGTTTCCACTCCCGCCGAAATGATGCGCGCGACCTGAGCCACGAGGTGTCCGATGTGGTAGTCGGGGATGGCGCGGCTTTCACCCACCAGCACCCGGTAGGTCGCGAACAGCTCCGGGTCCTCGGTGTGCGAGCGCCGTTTCTTGTCGAACAAGCCCTGCAGCCAGGCCCGCAGGTTCTCCGCCGCGCTGGCGTCGTCGTCGAGGACCGAGGCCATCTCCTCGTGCACCGCGTCGAGCCAGCGCCGCGTGACGGCGTCCCGCAGCGCGGCCTTCGTCGGGAAGTGGCGGTAGACGCTGCCGTGGCTTACCCCGAGCGCCTTGGCGACGTCGACCACCGTCGCCTTGGCCGGCCCGTACCGTCGCAGCACCTCTTCGGTGGCCACGAGGATCGCCTCACCGGTCAACGCCTCCGCCACGTCACTCACCTCTCGCTGTCCAGCCCGGCCATCTGCTCGGCGGCGTACCGCGTGCCCGCGGCGGCCCCGGCCGGAACAGCAGTCTCGATCTCCTGCAGTTCCCGTTCGGTGAACGTCACGTCGACGGACCCGATCGCCTCGTTCAGCCTCGCACGCCGAGTGGTGCCGACCAGAGGCACCACGTCCTTCCCGCGCGCCGCGACCCAGGCGATGGCCAGCTGCGCGATCGTGACGCCCTTGCTGTTCGCGATCTCGTCGAGCTTCTGGACGAGCGCGATGTTGTGGGTCAGGTTGTCGCCCTGGAACCGGGGCGTGTGGCCGCGCCAGTCGTCGGAGGTGATGGCGGGCGGCGTGGCCGAGATCAGGCCGCGCGACAGCACCCCGTACGCCGTGATGCTGATGCCCAGTTCACGCGTGGTCTGCAGGATCTCCCGCTCGACGCCGCGCTCCAGCAGCGAGTATTCGATCTGCAGGTCGGCGATCGGGTGGACGGCGTGAGCCCGGCGGATGGTCTCGGCGCCGACCTCGCTCAGGCCGATGTGCCGGACGCGGCCCTTCTCGACCTGCTCGGCGATGGCGCCGATGGTGTCCTCGATCGGCACGTCCGGGTCGAGCCGCGCGGGCCGGTAGAGGTCGACGTGGTCGGTGCCGAGCCGTTCCAGTGAGTACGCGAGGAAGTTGGCCACCGCCACCGGCCGGGTGTCGAACCCGATGAACGCGCCGCCGGCGTCGCGCATCCCGCCGAACTTGACGCTGAGCCGCACCTCGTCGCGGCGCTTCCCGACCGCCTCGCGGATGAGCAGTTCGTTGTGGCCCATGCCGTAGAAGTCACCGGTGTCGAGCAGCGTGACACCCGCGTCCATGGCGGCGTGGATGGTCGCGATGCTCTCGTCCCGGTCGGCGGGGCCGTACGCGTTGGACATGCCCATGCAGCCCAGCCCGATGGCGGACACGACCGGGCCGGTGGTTCCGAGCTGACGCTTCTGCATTGCCTGACTCCTTCATCTCGTCTGTGGGTTCCACCCTGCTCGATCGACTGACAGATTTCAATATCTGTCAGTCGATATTTGTCCGCCCAATTGACAAAAGTAGTTTTGAACGTTCAAAGTTGTTTTTGCGATGAGAGACGTGATCTATCTGGACCGGATGGAGCAGGCCGAGACCCTGCTCAAGCCGCAGCGGGTCGAAGTGCTGCGGCAGCTCGCCACGCCGCGCTCGTGCACCGAGGTCGCCGAGGTGCTGGACCAGACGCCGCAACGCGTGCACTACCACGTGAAGCAGCTGGTCAAGGCCGGTCTCGCCACCCAGGTCGCCGAACGCAAGGTGCGCGGCGTCCACGAGGGGCTCTACCAGGCGGCGGCGCGGTCGTACTGGCTGTCGCCGCGGCTGGTCGGCCGCATCGGGTCGCGGGACGAGCTGGCGCTGGGGCACCTCGTCGACCTCGCCGAGCAGGTGCAGGCGGACGTGGCCGAGCTGGACCGCTCGAGCGAGCTGCCGTCCGTCGGCGTATCCGGCGAGATCCGGGTCCGGCCGGAGGACCGCCAGCAGTTCCTGACCGAGCTGCAAAAGACGTTGCAGGACCTCTTCACCAGATACGGCGGCGCGGAGGGGGATGCGTTCCGCATCGCGCTCGCCTGCTATCCCAAAGGAGACAACCGATGAGCACCGGAACCGTCCGCGTTCGCACGTCCGCGCCCACAACCCGGATCTACGAGGCCTTGACGACCGCGGAGGGTCTGCAGACGTGGCTCGCCGAGCACGCGGACGTGGACCTGGAACAGGGCCAGTTCGAGTTCTGGGGGCGCCACACCCCGGACGGCGAACGCGGCCGGCAGAAGCTGCTGAGCTTCGACGACACGTCGGTGCGCTTCTCGTGGCTGCTGTACGGCACCGAGTACACGGTCGAACTCGGCGTGGAGCAGCGTGACGGCGAGACGCTCATCGCGGTGGCGCAGTCGCCGTACCCGACCTGGGGCCTCGGCGACGAGCAGTCGGAGGTCCTCCAGACGTTCTGGCCACTGGTGCTGGCGAACCTGGTCGAGCACGCCGAGGGACGGCCGGTGTTCGGGTTCTGCGACTTCACGACGCCCGAGCAGCGGTTCGAGACCGACATCGCGGCGACGCCGGCGGCCATCATCGACGCGCTGACCGACCCCGACGTGTTCGCGCGGTGGTTCGGCGCCCGGATGGAGATCGAGCCACACGTCGGCGGCCGGTGGACGATGGGCAGCTTCGAGGAGAACGAGCACCCGGCGAAGATCATCGCGCTCGATGAGGGGCACTTCGCGCTGGACTTCCAGGAAGGGATGGTGGCGTCCTGGGAGCTGAAGGGTTCGGAGGGCCGGACGCACCTGACGTTCGTACAGAGCGGGTTCGACGTCGGCAACCCGCCGTACGGGGCGTGGATGGGCTGGCTCAGCGGTTTCGCGGACCTGAAGCGGATGCTGGAGCTGCCCGGCTGGCGCCCGATGTGGCATTCGTACGACATTCCCGGCTTGCCCGATGGCGTTCTCGTTCTTGAATAATCGGGCGTGAAACCGGCGGGTGAGAGCCAGATCATTCGGTTCTCACCCGTTTGCGCCTGGTTTTCATCGGCGGCGGGTCGATACCGTCAACTTTGTGCTCGATTCAACCCGTATCACTTCAGCCCGTGTCACCGTCGCCGCCCTCGTCATCGCCACGGCGGTCACCGTGTCGATCATGTGGGGCTAGAACCAGGCCATGACCATGGCGGGAGAGGCCGCGAGGAAGCTGAACCTCGCGAAGCGGCCGACCATTCCGGTCACGACGAACATCAGCGTGGACATGCCGGCGAGCCCGGCGAGAACGCTCGTCGCCATGAACGGCGGCAGGCCCACCAGTGAGCTCACCGCATGCGTGCCGGCCATCCAGTTCGGATGCGCCTTGCACTTCACGTTGACCCAGTCGTACCAGCGGTGCGCGCGCGTGCCGGGGCCGAACCACCGTTGCAGGCGGGACGGCTTCTCCTTCGGCTTGCGGTGGAAGAACTTCGGCAGGTGGATGTCGCCCCTGGCCGCGTAGAAGTAAACGAGCTTGCCCAGCACCTGGCCGGCGGCCACGACCAGGCCGATGATCCAGATCGAGATGTCCGGCCAGCGCGTGCAAAGTCCCAGGACCCAGGCTTCGATGCTGACGAAGGGGACTAACGCTGAGCCGAGCGCGACCCCGAAGGTGAGGCCAACCAAGGCGAGCACGCGGCCGAGGCTACACAGTTCTCAGGATTCGAGTCGGACCGTCAGCGGCCCGGACAGCCGGACCTCGCGCAACGGGCGCCCTCCCGCGTCCAGCGTGCGTACCGTGCCGTCACCCGTCCAGCCCAGTCGTTCGTAGAAGTTCCGCGACGCCTTGTCTGCCTCCGGCACCCATGCGATGCCGCGCGTCGCACCGCCCTCCGCGAGCCGCCGGCACGCCTCCGCGACCAGGCGCGTTCCGTGCCCGCGCCGGCCCCAGCGGGGTTCGACGAGGACGCTGAGCAGCGCGGTGGTCTCCGCGTCCGCGGGCAGCGTTCCGTCCGCTTTGGCCACTTCCTCGTCCGGAGCCTTGCTCGCCACCACGAACCCGACGGTCCACTCGCTTTCGGTGGCTTTCAGCACCGCGCCGCTCTGGACGGCCAGCGCCCACGCCTCGTCGGCGTCGAGCGTGTCGAGCACCTCCGGCGGGAGCAACTCGGCGTAGGCGAGGCGCCACGTCTCGCGGTGGATGCGGATGATCTCCGTGAGGTCCGCGGGAGTGGCGGTGTGCACGTCGGCGTCGGCCATTGCCGCACCTTATCGACGCCGTGCCGGAGAATTGTCAGGGGTGCATGGCAACATCCCGGACGTGCAGAGGATGAGCGCGGACGTCGCCCGCCGGATCGCCCTGGGCGCGCAGGGCTTCACCGACCAGAGGCCGTCGGCGGCCACCCGCCGGCACCTGCAACGGGTGCTGTCGCGGGTGCAGCTGTTGCAGATCGACTCGGTGAACGTGGCGGTGCGCGCGCACTACATGCCGCTGTTCTCGCGGCTGGGCGCCTACGAGCCGGCGCTGCTGGACGAAGCCGCGTGGACCCACTCCGCCCGCAAGCCCCGGATGCTGGTCGAGACCTGGGCGCACGAGGCCTCTCTGGTGCCGGTGCTGGACTGGCCGCTGTTCCACTCCGGTGCGAAGAAGCGCGGCTGGTGGCAGAACTACCAGACGATCCTCGAACGCTCGCCCCAGCTCGTCGACGAGGTGCTGGCCGCGGTCAAGGAGCTGGGCCCGATCGGCGCCGGCACCCTGGAGAAGGCCCTGCTCGGCGACCAGGGCCGGGCGAAGGGCCCGTGGTGGGACTGGTCCGAGGTCAAGCGGGTGTGCGAGGTCCTGTTCGGCGTGGGCGTGCTGACCACCGGCACGCGCCGTGGCTTCGAAAGGCTCTACGACCTCACCGAACGCGTCATCCCACCGGACGTGCTGGCCCAGAAGTGGACGCCCGAATCGGGCGCCCGCGAACTCGTCCTGCGTTCGGCGCTCGCCCTGGGCGTGGCCACCGAACCCGACCTGCGCGACTACTACCGCCTCGACCCGCGTCGCTCCCAGGCCGCCGTGACCACGCTCGTCGAGGACGGCGTACTGGAACCGGTGTCGGTCGAGGGCTGGCGCGGCGTCGGCTACCGGCACGTTGACGCGACAGCGCCGCGGCGAGTGGCCGGACGCGCGTTGCTGTGCCCGTTCGACCCGCTGATCTGGGAGCGGGCCCGCACCGAGCGGATCTTCGGGTTCCGGTACCGCATCGAGATCTACGTGCCGGAGCCACGGCGGGTGTACGGCTACTACGTGTTCCCGTTCCTGCTGGACGGCCAATTGGTGGCGCGCGTGGACATCAAGGCCGACCGGGCGGCCGGGGTGCTGCGCGTGCAGTCTGCGTTCGCCGAGGAGGGCGTGGACCACGGCCGGGTCGCTCCCGAGCTGGCCGGCGAACTGGCGCTCATGGCCCGCTGGCTGGGGCTGGAAGAGGTGCTCGTGGTGCAGAAGGGCGACCTGGCCGCGGAGCTGGCGGTGGCGGTCGCCGGGCTGCGATAACGGCCATCGGTCACGCTGCCGGGCTTTGCGTAATCGAGTGACGCGTGACGCCTTAATCGTGCTTGGGTGTGCGCGTGCTGTTTCAGGAAGAGCTGATCGAGCGTGTTCGCGAAGTGTGCGCTGCCGACGACGGGTTGGACGCCGCGCTGATGTACGGCTCTTTCACCACAGGCGAGGCCGACGAGCACAGCGACATCGAGTTCTGGCTGTTCTTCACCGCTGCGAGACGCGCCGAGATCGATCCGCGGTCGTGGTGCGCCGGCATCGCGCCGACCAGCTACGGCTTGCTCAACGAGTTCGGCTCCTACGTGGCCTTCTTCCCCGGCCTCGTGCGGGGCGAGTTCCACTTCGCGACCGTGGACGAGATCGCCGGCGTGGCGGAGTGGCCGGCCCGCGGTGCCGCGGTCGAGCGGATGATGATGGTCGACCGCAGTGGAGCGCTGGCTCCGGTGTTGCGCGGCCTGCCCGAGCGGTACGTGCCGCCGGTCGACAGCCCCGAGATCATCACGAAGTACTGCGACCCTTTCGCCAACTGGCTGGTGCTGGCGCATCATCTGGCGGCGCGAGGTGAGGATCTGCGTGCGTGGGACGCACTCGGGCATGCCCAGCGGCATCTCCTGTGGATGGCACGCCTGGCCGAGGAGTCCACCGCGCATTGGCTGACTCCGTCGCGAGGTGCCGAGCGTGAGTTGTCGGCGGACACGGTGGCGGGGCTGCGGGCGGCGACCTCCGCCGCATCGCCGCAGGAGCTGACCGGCGCGCTGCGTGCCGCCTTGGAATTGGGTCGCCGGCTGTGGCCCGTGATCGCCGCCCGCTACGGGCGAAGCGCCCCGACGCTGTTGTTCGCCGAGCTTGACGCTGCTCTCAAGCAACCGCACGGCTGACCGGGAGTGCGGTGCAGTCGCGAAGCCGCGACACCGCAGCCGTCAGCCGTCAGCCGTCAGCCGTCACGCATGCTGACGCAGGGGTCCCCTCGAACCGGGAACCCCTACATCTCAACGTACTCAGCAGGTCTGACAGGCAGCGTTTGCGCGCCCTCGTTGCGTCGCAGGTGTTTGCAAGTACCACCAACTCTTGATCGAATCGTCGATGGCTACCCCCAACCTGTTCGCCGAGCTTGACGCTGCTCTCAAGCAACCGCCCCCTGACGGGGCGGTGCAGTCACGAAGCCACGACACCGCAGCCGCCAGCCGTCACGCAAGCAGCCGTCAGCGGTCAGCCGTTCCGCCGCAGCCGTCAGCCTTCCCACCGCAACCGTCAGGCCGTCACGCATGCTGACGCAGGGGTCCCCCCGATCCGGGAACCCCTACATCTCAACGTACTCAGCACCCCCGACAAGATCAGGAGTGCAGCTGGATGGCCTTCCGCATCGTCTCGCGAGCCCGCCCGCGATCCCCCGCCACGTCATAGGCGAACGCGAGCCGGAACCACACCCGCCAGTCCTCGGGCGAAGCCTCGACCTCGGCCCGCCGCTCCTCGAACCAGGCATCCGCCGCGTCCCGATCCACCCGCCCGGACGGCCGCCGGGGCAGGTGCGACACGTCCGGCAGCAACCCATCGGCGTCGAGCTCGCGCGCCATCTTCTCGGTCTCCCACCCGAACCGCAGGTTCGAGTACACGAGCCACACGCCGAGCAGCGGCAGGATCAGCACACCGACGCCGAGCAGCACGCCGACCACCGAGCCGGTCTGCAGCAGAGCCAGCGCACGGCCGGTGAGCAGCACGAAGTAGACCGCCAGTGCCGCGATCAGCAGCCCGACGGTGACCCGGACCTTCACAGGTCCAGGTACTTGTCGAGACCGACCGCGAGGCCCGGACGGGACACGATCTCCCGCACGCCCAGCACGACGCCGGGCATGAACGACGTCCGGTGCAGCGAGTCCTGGCGCAGGGTCAGCGTCTCGCTCTCCCCGCCGAACACGACCTCCTGGTGCGCGATCATCCCGGAGATCCGCAGCGAGTGGACCCGCACGCCGTCAACGACAGCACCGCGCGCGCCCGGCTCCTCCTGCGTGGTCGCGTCGGGCATCGGGTCCATGCCGGCCCGTGCCGCCGCGATCAGCCGCGCGGTGTGGGCGGCCGTGCCCGAAGGCGCGTCGGCCTTGCGCGGGTGGTGCAGCTCGATGATCTCCGCCGACTCGTAGTACCTGGCGGCGATCTCGGAGAAGCGCATCAGCAGCACGGCACCGATGCCGAAGTTCGGCGCGATCAGCACACCGACCTCAGGCCGTTCGGCGAGCAGGGCCGCGACAGCGTCCAACCGAGGCTGGTCGAACCCGGATGTGCCGACGACGCAGTGGATCCCGTTCGCGATGCAGAACTCCAGGTTCCCCATCACGACGTCGGGATGCGTGAAGTCGACGACGACCTGAGCGCCGGCGTCCACCAGCGCGTCGAGCGAGTCGTCGGCGTCGATCGCGGCGACGACCTCCATGTCCTTCGCGGCCTCGACCGCGCGGACCACCTCGGCGCCCATGCGGCCCCGCGCGCCGAGAACTCCGACGCGAATCATGCAATCACCTCGTGCACCTGGTCGGGAAGATCGTCGGCGTGATCGTAAGGTCCGACCACCGCGGCAGCGACCGGTCGGCGCAGCAGATCACGTGCGAGCAACGCCACTTCGTCAGCCGAGACGGCGTCGATGCGCGCCAGTGTCGCCTCGACGCTGAGGTGGTCGCCGTAGTTCAGTTCGCTCTTGCCGATGCGCGACATGCGGGAGCTGGTGTCTTCGAGACCCAGCACCAACGCTCCGCGCAGCTGGCCCTTGCCGCGCGCCACTTCCGCGTCGGACAGGCCGCCCCGCGCGACGTCCACGAGCACCTCGCGGATCACGCCGGCGGTCTCGCCCAGGCGGTCCGGCTGGCAGCCCGCATAGACGGCGAACGTGCCGGTGTCCGCGTACATGCCGACCGACGAGTACACCTGGTAGGCCAGGCCTCGCCGTTCGCGAACCTCCTGGAACAGCCGGGAGCTCATGCCGCCGCCGACGGCCGCGTTCAGCACGTTCAGCGCGAACCGCCGCTCGTCGTGGCGGTCCAGGCCGCGCATGCCGAGCATCATGTGCGCCTGCTCGGTGTCGTCGGTGTGCAGCACCAGCTTCCGGGCGTTCGCGATGCGCGCACGACCCGTCCGTGGCGCGACCGCGCCGCCCTCCCGCGACAGCCGGTCACCGATCGCCTTGCGCACCAGCCGCATCACGTGTGCGTGCTCGATGTTGCCCGCGACGGAGAACACCATGCGCGGCAACGTGTAGTGCTTCTTGTAGAACGAGTAGAGGTTGTCCCGCTCCATGTCCTGAATGGACTTCTCGGTGCCGAGAACGGGGCGTCCCAAGGCATGCGCGCCGAACAACGCCTCGATGAACGCGTCGTGCAGCAGGTCCTCGGGGTCGTCGTCGCGCATCGCGATCTCTTCGAGGACGACGCCGCGTTCGGTCTCGAAGTCGCGCGGGCCGCAGATCGCCTCGAACACCACGTCGGACACCAGATCCACCGCGAGCGACAGGTCCTCGTCCAGCACGTGCGCGTAGTAGCAGGTGTGTTCCTTGGCGGTGAACGCGTTCAGCTCGCCGCCGACCGCGTCGATCTCCTCCGCGATGGCCGCGGCGGAACGCCGGGAAGTCCCCTTGAACAGCAGGTGCTCCAGGTAGTGCGCGGCACCCGCCACCTCGGGCCGTTCGTCACGGGACCCGACCTGCACCCACAGCCCGACCGAGGCGGACCGCACGCTCGGGATGCGCTCGGTGATGACCCGCAGGCCCGAGGGCAGCATGCTGCGCCGCACCTCGGACCCGGCGGTGTTCTCGAGCACCCGCGTGCTGCCCGGCCGCTGGAGGTGCCCCAACCGTCCGGTACGCGGACGGCCGCGGGTGGATGCACCCGCGGCCGTCACGTTGTTGTCTGTCGCACTCACTGCGCGGGAGCCGCCTCAGCAGCCTCGGTGGCCTCGACGGCCTCCGGGGCGTCAGCCGGCTTGGCAGCGTCCTCGTCCGACACGACGACGAGGCTGATCTTGCCGCGCTGGTCGATGTCGGCGATCTCGACGCGGAGCTTGTCGCCGACCTTGACGACGTCCTCCACCTTCGCGATGCGCTTGCCGTTGCCCAGCTTCGAGATGTGGACGAGGCCGTCCTTGCCGGGCAGCAGCGAGACGAACGCGCCGAACGCCGCGGTCTTCACCACGGTGCCCAGGAAGCGCTCGCCGACCTTCGGCAGCTGCGGGTTCGCGATCGCGTTGATCATGTCGATCGCGGCCTCGGCCGAAGGGCCGTCCGCCGCACCGACGTAGATCGTGCCGTCGTCCTCGATGGAGATGTCGGCACCGGTCTGCTCGGTGATCGAGTTGATCATCTTGCCCTTCGGGCCGATGACCTCGCCGATCTTGTCGGTCGGGATCTTGACCGACGTCACGCGCGGCGCGAAGGCGCTCATCTCGTCCGGGTCGGAGATGGCCTCGGCCATGACCTCCAGGATCGTGTAGCGAGCGTCGCGGGCCTGGCCCAGCGCCGCCGCCAGCACCTCGGACGGGATGCCGTCGAGCTTCGTGTCGAGCTGCAGCGCCGTCACGAACTCCTTCGTGCCGGCGACCTTGAAGTCCATGTCACCGAACGCGTCCTCGGCACCGAGGATGTCGGTCAGCGCCACGTAGCGGGTCTCGCCGTCGACCTCGTCGGAGACGAGGCCCATCGCGATGCCGGAGACCGGCGCCTTCAGCGGGACACCGGCGTTGAGCAGCGACAGGGTCGACGCGCAGACCGAGCCCATCGACGTCGAGCCGTTGGAGCTCAGCGCCTCGGAGACCTGACGGATCGCGTACGGGAACTCCTCGCGCTTCGGCAGCACGGGCATGATCGCCCGCTCGGCCAGCGCGCCGTGGCCGATCTCGCGGCGCTTCGGCGAACCCACGCGGCCGGTCTCACCGGTCGAGTAGGGCGGGAAGTTGTAGTGGTGCAGGTAGCGCTTGTGCGTCTCCGGGGCGAGCGAGTCGATCTGCTGCTCCATGCGCAGCATGTTCAGCGTGGTGACACCCAGGATCTGGGTCTCGCCGCGCTCGAACAGCGCCGAGCCGTGCGTCCTCGGGATCACGGCCACCTCGGCACCGAGGTCACGGATGTCCGTGAGGCCACGGCCGTCGATGCGGACGTTGTCGCGCAGGATGCGCTGGCGGACCAGCTTCTTGGTCAGCGAGCGGAACGCCGCGCCGACCTCCTTCTCGCGACCCTCGAACTGCTCGGCCAGCTTCTCCAGCGTGGCGGCCTTGATCTCGTCGAGCTTGGACTCGCGCTCGGCCTTGCCCGCGATGGTCAGCGCCTGCGCCAGCTCGGCCGAAGCAGCCTGCTCGACGGACTCGAACGCGTCGGCCTGGTAGGCCGGGTACGTCGGGTACTCGCCGGTGGCCTTCGCGGCGACCTGGGCGAGCTGCGCCTGGGCCTCGCAGAGGACCTTGATGAACGGCTTGGCGGCCTCGAGGCCCGCGGCCACGACCTCCTCGGTGGGGGCGACAGCGCCCTCGCCGATCAGGTCGATCACGTTGTCGGTGGCCTCGGCCTCGACCATCATGATCGCGACGTCGCCGGAAGCGACCACGCGGCCCGCGACGACCATGTCGAACACGGCCTTCTCGAGCTGCTCGTAGGTCGGGAACGCCACCCACTGGCACCTCGATCAGAGCGACGCGAACGCCACCGATCGGGCCGGAGAACGGCAGGCCCGCGAGCTGCGTCGACGCGGACGCGGCGTTGATCGCCACGACGTCGTACAGGTCCTTCGGGTTCAGGCTCATCACCGTGATGACGACCTGGATCTCGTTGCGCAGACCGTCCACGAAGGACGGGCGCAGCGGCCGGTCGATCAGGCGGCAGGTGAGGATGGCGTCCGTGCTCGGACGGCCCTCACGCCGGAAGAACGAGCCGGGGATGCGGCCCGCGGCGTACATGCGCTCCTCGACGTCCACCGTGAGGGGGAAGAAGTCGAAGTGCTCCTTGGGGTGCTTCGACGCCGTGGTGGCGCTCAGAAGCATGGTCTCGTCGTCCAGGTACGCAACCACGCTGCCCGCGGCCTGACGCGCGAGGCGCCCGGTCTCGAAGCGGATGGTGCGCGAGCCGAACTTGCCGTTGTCGATAACGGCAGTCGCCTCGTGGACCTCGATGTCCGTCATTTACTTGTTACTCCTCGTCTTTTGGACACCGCAGCACGCTTCTTCTGACGAGGCCGGTCTTCGATCGAAGTCCCCTGGGGCTGCCACGATTTCTCCTGGCAACCAGGGGGCCACTACCGAGGACCGGCGATAACTGCTTCGCGCGATGCGGGCCCTGTTTTTCATTCCTCTTTGCAGCCAGGGGTCTGTATACACCCGGCTGTGCGCCGAGGGGGAGTGACCGGCCGGTCACTCCCCCTCGGCAAATATCACCTGCGCAGACCGAGGCGCTGGATCAGCGCGCGGTAGCGGTTGATGTCCACCTTGGTCAAGTAGTTCAGCAGACGGCGGCGACGGCCGACCATCAGCAGAAGACCACGGCGGGAGTGGTGGTCGTGCTTGTGCTGCTTCAGGTGCTCCGTGAGGTCAGCGATGCGCTTGCTCAGCAGGGCAACCTGGGCCTCGGTCGAGCCGGTGTCACTGTCGTGCAGGCCGTACTCACCGAGGATGGACTTCTTCTGATCCGTGGACAGTGCCACTAGGTACTTCTCCTACTTGTTCAGGTCCGTGCGGCCCCATGCCGCCGAATTGCTGGCCGGGGTAGCCGGTACTGGCCGCCACGGACCGCAGCCAGACCCAACTGCGAAGGCTATCAGGCACAGCGCTCAGCGGCGCGCTGACGTGCGCAACCCCACCTGGGCCACGGGCGTGTTCATGCCGTCGGCGCTGCTCACGAGCACTGCTTCGGACGGTGTCCACGGGCTGCTTTCGGAGCCCGTACGCCGCCGTCCGGTGCGTATTCCGATTGTCGTTCGCACCGGCCACCCGTGCCAACTGATTTAAGTCGCCGCCGATTCCCCCGCACGGGGATCGCTGCCCGTCACCGGCCGGCGCGGCCTGCCCGGCGCAGCAGCTCGGCGAGCGCCGGGAACTCCTCGGTCAGCATGTCCGCGGCCTGCTGCAGCTCGACGCGGTCGGCGATGCGGCGCAGCACCGGGTACGCGACGCTCTCGTCACCGTTGACCGGCAGCGAGTCGCGCGACACCGTCGGCTTCGACTCGCGCACGTCGTCGAGCGCCCGCTGCAACGCCTCGGGCGCCCCGGTCGCCACGTCCGGCGTGAGCACCTTGCGCTCCAGCATGATCATCCGAGCGAGCACGGACGGGTTGCCGATCTTGGCGCGGCGGCCGCTCATCACCTGGCTGAGCATCGGCGCGCTGATCCCCAGCACGTCGGCGAGCTGAGCCTGCGACACGTTGAAGGCCACGACCAACCGGCGCACTCGGTCACCCAAAGGCTCCCCGTACCACTCGCGCTGAAGCGCGAGGTTGCGCTGAACGATCTTGTGGTCCTCCACCTTGGCCTCTCCCGTAGCCCGCATTCCGACCAGCATCCTGCCAGCAGCGAGCGACACCCACGCCCGCTTCGCCCAATCTGACGGTCACGACTAGGTCAGCAGTTCCCTCGATCGGTCTACATCTCGATGCATCTGTTCGAGAAGTGCCTCAACGGAGTCGAACTTCACCATCTCGCGCAACCGTTCGACGAAGTCCACCGCGACTCGTTGCCCGTAGTAGTCCTCGTCCACGTCCAGCACGAAAGCCTCGACCCGCCGCTCCCGCCCGGAGAACGTCGGATTCGTCCCGACGCTCACCGCGGCCTTGAGCTTCTTACCGGCCGAGTCCGTGAACCAGCACGCGTAAATGCCGTCAGCCGGAACAGCCGCGAACTTGGGCGTCGACAGGTTGGCGGTCGGGAACCCCAGGTCCTTGCCGCGGCCGTCGCCCTTGACGACGATGCCCTCCAGCCGGTGCGGCCGCCCAGCGCCTCCGCCGCCGCCCGCACGTCCCCGGCGTCGATGCACGCCCGGACGTAGGTCGACGAGTAGGTCACCTCGTCAGCGGACACCAGATCAGCTCCCTCGGTCACGAATCCGAACCGCTGCCCCAGCTGACGCAGCAGCGCGACGTTACCCGCCGCCTTGTGCCCGAACGTGAAGTTCTGGCCGACGACGACCGCCGCCGCGTGCAGCTTCTCGACCAGCACCTCGTGCACGAACTCGTCCGCGGGCATGCGCGAGGTCTCGAGGCTGAACGGCACCACGACGAAGTGGTCGATCCCCAGTTCCTCGACCAGCTCGGCCCGGCGGCGCAGGGTGGTGAGCTGCGCCGGGTGGCTGCCGGGCCGGACCACTTCGGACGGGTGGGGGTCGAACGTCATCAGCACGCTCGGCAGCCCGCGCTGCTTCGCGAGGGCCACGGCGCGGCCGATGAGGGCCTGGTGACCTTTGTGGACACCGTCGAACACTCCGATGGTGACCACGCAGCGGCCCCAGCCGCCGGGAAGGTGATCTAGTCCGCGCCAGCGTTGCACGGTGATCAGCCTACGTCGGGCGCCGATTCGGTGGCACCCGCAGTACCTCCGCGCCCGCCGGTGCTCGGACCGGCGACGACGCCGCCACTTTCCCACGTCGGCGAATCTTCCCGGTCCACGGCCCCCGTTCAGGCGGTTATCCAGCGGGGCTCAGGACCACCACGGGCTTGCACGAGGTGCCCTCGTCCCGCGCCAGAGCGATGACGTGGCCGTCCGGGCCGAACACCCCGTAGGTGCCCTCGAGCCCGCCCGCACGCAGTCGCTGCCCGTGGGACAGGGCGGCCGCCTCCAGCGGGTCGATCTCGCGGCGCGGGAACGCCGTGGCGACCGCGGCGTCCAGGTCCAGCGACAGGCCCGGGGACTCCTCGAGCTGGTCGAGGGTGCGGGCGACGCGCAGGTCGAACGGGCCGACCCTGGTACGCCGCAACGCGCCCAGGTGCCCGCCGACGCCCAGCGCCGCACCGATGTCACGGGCCAGCGCGCGCACGTACGTTCCGGACGAGCACTCGACCATCACGTCGATCAGGACCGTCTTGTCCTCACGGCGCGTGAACAGCACGTCGAAGCGGTGCACGGTCACGGGCCGTGCCGGAATCTCGACCTGCTCGCCCGCACGCACCCGTGCGTAGGCGCGCTTGCCGTCGATCTTCACCGCGGACACGGCGGACGGCACCTGCTGGATCGGGCCGGTCAGCTTCGCCACCTCGGCGGCGATCGCGTCGTCCCCGATCCCCGAAGCGTCCACAGAGGACAGCACCTCGCCCTCGGCGTCGTCCGTCGTCGTGGACGCGCCGAGCACGATCGTCGCGAGGTAGGCCTTGCTGTCGAGCGCGAGGTGGCCGAGCAGTTTCGTGGCACGTTCGATGCCGAGCACGAGCACGCCGGTCGCCATCGGGTCGAGCGTGCCGGCGTGCCCGACCTTGCGGGTGCCGAGAATCCTGCGCACACGCGCCACTACGTCGTGCGAGGTCATGCCGTCCGGCTTGTCGACGACGACCAGGCCCGGTGCAACAGAGGGTTTCACGGCCCGAGAGCTTAAGCGACCCGCAGAGCGTCCCAACGGCGGCGCCGCAACTGGACCGGAACCGTCTCACCACGCTCCTCCGCGGCGAACACCGCGGCCCGCGCGCGACGCCACCACACGAGCATCCGCCACGACCCGAGCGCGAGCACCGCCACGCAGAAGCTGAACGCCACCCGGAAGGCCGTTTGCGGTGTCATCACGTGCTCGACCAGGTCCAGCAGAACGCCCACACCCAGCGCCGCGACGGTGACCGCGAGGAAGCCGCCGACGTTGACCAGCCCACTCGCGGTGGACTGCCGATGCGACGGGTTGTAGTCACGCGCCAACGCGAACGCGACACCCGAAACCGGCCCACCCACCGTCAGCACGAGGAACACCACTGCGATGACCGGCACCGGCACGTGCCCACCCGGCCACAGCAGCAGCACGCCCCACCCGATGAACGCGAACGCCAAGAACCAGCCCGCGATCGGCATGCGCCACTCGGGGTTACGTGAGAACAACGCACCGACGATCGGACTCGCCACAATCGCGCCGATGACCAGCAATCCGAGCGTGGACGACGCCGCCTTGGCCGACATGCCCTGCGCCTGCACGAGGTACGGATAACCCCACAACAGACCGAGAACGGCCGGCGTCGACATCGTGCTGAAGTGCGCCCAGAACCCCAGCCGGGTGCCGGGCACGCTCCACGCCTGCCGCACCTTCGGCCAGATCCGGCGGAACGGCACGACTTCCGGCGCGGGGACCGTCACCCCAGGTGGCACGTCACGCAGCCGCAGGAAGGCGATGACCGAGTACGCGGCCGTCGCGCCACCGGCGATGAGGAACGCCCACGTCCACCCGATCGAGCCGAGCATGAGCGTCAACGGCACGGTGGCGATGAGGTTGCCGACACCGCCCAACGCGGCCGTGATCGCGACCACAAGCGAGTACTGGCGCGGCGGGAAGTGCGACGCCACAAGCCGGATCACGCTGATGAACGTCATCGCGTCACCCATACCCAGCACCGCGCGCGCGGTGAGGCCAAGCGCGTACGAGTCGGCAACGGCGAAGAGGAGCTGCCCCGTGCCCATGAGCAACGCGGCGGCGGTGAGGATTTTGCGGGGCCCAAAGCGGTCCACGAGCAGACCGGTGGGCACCTGCATGAAGGCGTACACACCCACCTGCAGCACGGTGAACACACCGAGCTGGGCGGGCCCGAGCCCAAAGCGCTCGCTCGCTGCCAACCCGGCCACGCCGAGCGTGGTGCGGTGGAAGACGGCGGCGAAGTAGACGAATACCGCGGTGGTCCAGATCAGCCACGAGATACGGGTGGCGCGATCAACGACCGGCAAGGCGACACACTCCCAGGTCGGAGGCAGGCAGACATTAGTTACATCGCCTAAACAACCTTCTTGGTAACGATTTCATGCCGTGAGGTCGGCCACAGGGGTGGCCGGGGACCAGTTCACCAGGTCACGCCGGTGTCGTCATCGAACGCGCCCACGGTCCGGTGCCCATCGAACGGCGCCCACGGTCGGGCGTCATCTGACCGCGCCCACGCTCCGGCGTCACCGAGTCGCAGCCACGTTCCGGCGTCACCCAACCGCACCCTCGGTCTGCGGCGTCATCGAACCGCGCCAACGTTCCGGCATCGTCGAACGGCGCCCACGTTCTGCGGAGTCATCGAACCGCGCCCTCGATCGCCCAGTCCCCCGACTTCGTCCGCCACACCACCGCCACCAGCCGCAGCACCATGAACGCCGACAACCCGGTCCAGATGCCCGCCAACCCCCACCCGAACACGTGCGAGGCCCACACCAGCGGCAGGAACCCGATCACCGCCGACAGGAGCGTCGCCGTCCGCATGAACTTCACGTCGCCGGCCCCCAGCAACACCCCGTCCAACGCGAACACCACGCCCGCGATCGGTTGCAGCGCAACGAAGAACCACCAAGCGTTCGGAATCTCGCCCAGCACGCCCGCGTCGGTCGTGAACGCCCGCGGAAGAACCGGCGCCAGCGCCGCGAACACGATCCCCAGCCCAATCCCGAAGACCAGCCCGTACCGCGTGACCTGCCACGCGAGCTTCTCCGCCTGCTTCCGCTTCGACGCCCCCAACGCCGCACCGACAAGCGACTGGGCCGCAATCGCCAGCGAATCCAGCAACAACGCCAGGAACGTCCACAGCTGCAACACGACCTGATGCGCACCCACAGCCGCAATGGACGACCGCGCCGCCACCGATGCCGCGCTGATGAAGCACGCCTGGAACGCCAAACTCCGCAACACCAAGTCGCGCCCCATGCCCAACTGCGCGCGCATGGCCTCCCAACGCGGCCTCAACGCCACCCGTTCCGCAACCAACGCCTTGAAGAACAACCCAGCCGACAACACCTGCGCGACCACGTTGGCGATGGCGGAACCCTCAAGCCCCCACCCCGCGCCGTAAACGAGCGCCGGACACAGCACCGCACTGATGCCGTTGCCGATCAGGATGTACTTCAACGGCCGCTTGGTGTCCTGAACACCGCGCATCCACCCGTTGCCGGCCATCGTGACGAGAATGAACGGCGCCCCGAACAACGCGATGCGAACCCACTCCACCGCCGCATCCGCAACGGCCCCACCACCCGCCAGCAACTCCGCCAACGGCCGCGCGAACACCTGCCCCAGCACCACCACGAGCAGCCCAGCCGCAAGCGCCAGCCAGGTCGCCTGAACACCTTCCTCAACCGCATCCCGACGCCGCCCCGCCCCATGCAACCGAGCCGTGCGAGCCGTCGTGCCGTACGAGAGAAACGTCAGCTGCGTCGACACCTGCGTGAGCAACACCCCACCCAGCGCCAACCCAGCCAACGGCAGCGCCCCCAGATGCCCAACCACAGCCGTGTCGACCAGCACATACAACGGCTCGGCCGCCAGCACGCCCAACGCCGGCACGGCCAGCCCGATCACCCGCCGAGCGGGAACCCGATCCTCCACCCGACGAACCTATGCGCTCGGCACCGCTGCACGCCGGTGACGGCGACCACTCACGCCCGCGCCCGGCACCCCAAACACACGGCCATCGCGCACCCGCCGCCGACGACGACCACTCACGCCCGCCCGGCACCCAACCACGCGGCCACCGCGCTGCTACCCGCGTCGGCGACCACTCACGCCCGCCCGGCACCCCAACCACGCGGCTACCGCGCTCCCATCGTCACAGGCGACCGCTCACGCCCGCGCCAGCAACCCGACCGGACGGCTGCCGCGCTCCCGCTGGCGGCGCGCCGCCCACTCCCGCCCGGCACCCCAAACACACGGCCATCGTGCACCCGCCGACGGCGGCGACCACCCACGCTGGCAGCGGCACCCAAGCACACGGCCACCGCACCCCACCCACGGCGGCGACCACTCATGCCCGCCTCAACACCCCACCCCGGCGGTTATCGCACCCTCGCCGACGGCGGCAACCACTCGCGCCCGCCCCAGACCCCAAGCACGCGGCTGCTGCGCTCCCACACCGGCCTCAGCACCACGAACCACGCGGCCCCGCGCTCACGCCGGTGACGGCGACTACTCACGCCGCGCCCAGCGCCCAAGCCGCGCGGCTACCTCATTTCGCCGACGGCGACGATTACTCGCGCCCGCGCCAGCACCCCAAACCACCTGGCCACCGCACTCACCCCCACGTCGGCGACCACCCGCGCCCGCAGCGGCAACGGCGTCGACCATGTCCCGCACCGCGCTGCCTGCGCCGCGTCGCCCGCACTGCACCGCGCCCCCGCACCGCCCGCCTGCGCCAGCCGCCCGCACCGACCAACACCCGGCAGCCGGCAGCCCGGCCCTCCACAACCCGACCCAACCGCTCAGGCACCGCACCACGACACCGGCAGTCACTCAACCGCCCATCCCGGTCCGCTCCCCCGCGCTTCCTCGTACGCGAGGCGAGCGAAACAGCGTTTCAGGACAGTTCCGAGGCCATGTCCACCCGATCGAGTGAGGCTAGGCCCGCTGCGGCAGCCCGAAGACCTGCTCCCGTGCCACCGCGAGCGCCGAGTGCAGTGCACCCGACCGCACGGGGCTCGCGGTGATCTGGGCGAGCTGCACCGGGGTGCGCGGCACCACCAGCTTCAGCAGTTCCACCGACACCAGGTCGCGCAACGTCTCGCCGCCCGCTTGCGCGACGCCGCCCGAGAGCAGCACCAGCTCCGGGTCGAGCACGCAGACGACGTTCGCCAGGCCCAAAGCGATCCTACGAGCGAGGTCTGACAAGAACGCTCGGCCTTCGGTTCCGACGGTCAGAGCGTGCGCGACAGCTTCCAGCCCGGTCGGCGCCGAGATGCCGTGCGAGGCCGCCAGCGCCACGATCGCGTCGCTGTCTACCTGGTCCACGTACCGGCCGCCCGGTACCTGCATCGAGTCGATCTCGCCCGCGCCGCCGGTGACGCCGCGCAGCAGCGTGCCGTTGATGACGACCGCGCTGCCTACCTCGTCGGCCGGCCAGAAGAGCACGAAGTTCCGCACCCCCACCGCCTTGCCGGAGCTCATCTCCTCCAGCGCGGCGAGGTTGATGTCGTTCTCGATCGACACCGACGTGCCCAGCAGCTCGCGAAGGGTCGAGGGCAGGTCCACGTCCACCAGCCCCGGCAGGTGCGGCGCGAACCTGAGCTGGCCGGTCGCCGGTTCCACCGCACCCGGTGTGCCCACGACGACGTGCGACAGCTCGTCCAGCTTCAGGCCGGCCAGCGCCGCCGCCTTCTGCACGGTCTCGCGCAACGCCTGCAGCGGGTGTTCCTTGGGCATCGGCGCGCTGTACTCGGCCAGCAGTGCGCCGGTGATGTCCGCGACCGCCACGTCGATCAGCTCGGGCGCCAACGCCACCGCCGCCACATGACCAACGCTGCCGTTCACGGCCCACATCTGCGCGCGCGGCCCACGTCCACCACCACGCAACCCGGTGCGGACGACCATGCCGTCTTCTTCCAGGCGCGCCAGCAGCTGAGCGGTCGCGGGCTTGGAGAGGCCGATGACCTCCTCCAGCTCGGCCCGGGTCATCGCACCGCTGCGCAACAACGTCTCGATGGCCGCCCGGTCGTTGATCTCCCGCAGCAGCCGCGGGCTCCCAGTCCGTGTCATGACTCCACCCGCTCCAAGGCGCCCTTCAGCGCGGCGACCACCTGCTCCGGGGGCCCGTCGAACGTGAAGCCGGCGGCCAGCCGGTGCCCGCCGCCGCCGAGCACCTGCGCCACCTCACGCACGTCCACCTGGCTGACGGCCCGCAGCGACACCGACCAGAACCCAGGCCTCAGTTCCTTCAGCACGGCCGCCACCTCGGCCTCGGAGGTGGAGCGCACCACATCGATCACGCTCTCCACCTCCTCGCTGCGCACACCCCGCGCGTCGTCCAGACTGACGACCGCGTGCACCAGGCCCAGGCCCCCAGCGGCCTCCTGGTCCAGCTCGGCTTTGGCGAGCACGCGCGACAACATGCCCAAGTACGCGAACGGATGCGCGTCCATCAACGGCCGGGTGACGCTGTACGCGTCCACTCCGGTCTGCAACAGCCGCGCCGCCGTCTCGTGCGCGGCCGGCCCAGCCTTTCGAAAGCCGCCGGTGTCCGTCACCAAGCCGGCGTAGATGCACCGGGCGATCGGCTCGTCGATCTCGACGTCCATCTCGTCGAGCAACTTGAGCGCGATGAGCGCCGTGGCCTCCGCATGATCGTCGATGCAGTGCACCGTCCCGTACCGCGTGTTCGACACGTGGTGATCGATGACGATGACGGGGCCCTTGGCGGCCGCGACGCGACCGGCGAGCGGTCCGAGTCGTTGCAGGCTGCCGGTGTCCATCACGACGAGCAACTCCGGCTCCGCGGGCACCTCGTCCCGGTGCACCAGCAAGCCGGCCGTGTCCAGCGCCTTCAAGCTCTCCGGCACGACCTCGGGCTCGCCGAACGCCACCCGCACCGCGACCCCGCGCCGATGCAGCGCGAGTCCCACCGCCAACGCACTTCCAAGTGTGTCGGCATCAGGGTTGATGTGACTGAGAAGGGTCACATCACGGGCGTTGGCCAGTAACCGCGCAGCCTCGGCAATGGTGGTGCTCAGGTCGTCTGCCACATGAGAACGTTAACTGCCCAAGGTCTCGATGTGCTGTAGGGCACCCTCGGACTAGACAGTTTCCATCCCGGAGCAGGCACAACAAGCCACAACAGTGATGCCTGGGAGCTAAGCCCCCAGGCATCAACAGTCGATCAGTCTTCGTCTTCGTCCTCACGAGGAGCCTTGTAGGGATCAGCGTCCCCAGCCGGCTTCGCCCCGGCCGCCAGCCGAGCAACCTCGGCGTCAGCGGCCTGAGCCTGAGCCAGCAGCTCGTCCATCTTGCGGGCGACATCCGGCACCGTGTCGGTGACGAACGTCAGCGTCGGCGTGAACCGGACCCCGGTCTGCGCTCCCACCATGGACCGCAGCACTCCCTTGGCCTTCTCCAGAGCCGCAGCGGCCCCGGCGAGGTCAGGTTCGGTGTCCAGCCGCTCACCCAGCACCGTGTAGTACACGGTGGCGTCGTGCAGATCCCCGGTCACCTTCGTGTCGGTGATCGTCACGCGGGCCAAGCGGGGGTCTTTCACCTCGTGCTCCAGAGCGGAAGCGACGATCTGTGAGATTCGCTTGGCGAGCTTGCGGGCACGTGCCGTGTCGGCCACGAGCCTCCCCTTCCTAGTCGTCCTCCGGCCCGACGAGACGCGTGCGGGCGGAGAGCAGTTCCAGTTCGGGTCGTCCGGCTACCAGCCTTTCACAGCCGGCCAGGACTTCCCTGACATGCGCGGCATCACCTGCGACCGCGGCAACACCGATCAGCGCGCGCCGATGCAGATCTTGATGACCTGCCTCGGAAGCGGCAACTTCGAAGCGCTTGCGCAGTTCGGCCACCACGGGCCGGACCACCGAGCGCTTCTCCTTCAACGAGTGGACGTCGCCCAAGAGCACGTCCAGTTCCAGAGCCCCCACGTACATGGGCAAGATCCTCCAGCGAGAAGGGGGTGCGGAGCCACCGAGTTAATGGCTCCGCACCCCCTGTCAGACCGCTAGGCGCGCGGCTTCTCGCGCATCTCGAAGGTCTCGATGACGTCCTCGAGCTTCAGATCGCTGTAGTTGCCGAGCGTCAGACCACACTCGAAGCCCTCGCGGACCTCGGTGGCGTCGTCCTTGAACCGCTTGAGCGAGCTGATCGGGAGGTTCTCCGCGATCACCTTGCCGTCACGGAGCAGGCGGGCCCGCGCGTTGCGGCGGATCTCGCCGGACAGGACCATGCAACCCGCGATCGTGCCGACCTTGGAGGACTTGAAGACGTCGCGGATCTCGGCGCGGCCGAGCTGGACCTCTTCGTACTCCGGCTTGAGGAGACCCTTGAGGGCCGCCTCGATCTCGTCGATCGCCTGGTAGATGACCGTGTAGTAGCGCACGTCGACGCCCTCGCGGTTCGCGAGTTCGGTCGCCTTGCCCTCGGCCCGGACGTTGAAGCCCAGGACGATGGCGGAACCGGCCACGGCGAGGTTGATGTCGCCTTCGGTGATGCCACCGACGCCTCGGTGGATCACGCGCAGCTCGACGTCGTCGCCGACCTCGATCTTCATGAGCGCGTCCTCGAGGGCCTCGACGGTACCCGAGTTGTCACCCTTGATGATCAAGGTGAGAGCGCTGGTCTCCTTCAGCGCGGCGTCCAGGTCTTCCAGGCTGACGCGCTTGCGCTTCGCCGCGTTGGCGGCGTTGCGGGTGCGGGCCTGACGACGCTCGGCGATCTGGCGGGCGACGCGGTCCTCGTCGACGACGAGGAACGAGTCACCTGCGCGCGGCACCGAGGTCAGACCGATGACCTGCACCGGACGCGACGGGGTCGCGAGGGTGACGTCATCGCCGTGCTCGTCGACCATGCGGCGGACGCGACCGTACGCGTCACCCGCGACGATCGAGTCGCCGACGCGGAGCGAACCGCGCTGGACGAGCACCGTGGCGACCGGACCGCGACCGCGGTCGAGGTGCGCCTCGATCGCGACACCCTGGGCCTCCATGTCCGGGTTGGCCCGGAGGTCCAGCGAGGCGTCGGCCGTCAACAGGATGGCGTCGAGCAGGCTGTCGATGTTGATGCCCTGCTTCGCCGAGATGTCGACGAACATCGTGTCGCCGCCATACTCCTCGGCGACCAGGCCGTACTCGGTCAGCTGCTGACGGATCTTGGAGGGGTTCGCACCCTCCTTGTCGATCTTGTTCACCGCGACCACGATCGGCGCGGAGGCCGCCTGGGCGTGGTTGATCGCTTCCACCGTCTGCGGCATCACGCCGTCGTCAGCGGCGACGACGATGACCGCGATGTCGGTCGCGTTCGCACCACGGGCACGCATGGCGGTGAACGCCTCGTGACCGGGGGTGTCGATGAAGGTGATGAGCCGCGGGTTGCCCTCGAGCTCGGTCTGCACCTGGTAGGCACCGATGTGCTGGGTGATGCCACCGGCCTCGCCCTCGGCAACCTTCGCCTTGCGGATGGTGTCGAGGAGTCGGGTCTTACCGTGGTCGACGTGACCCATGACGGTCACGACCGGCGGACGGATCTGCAGCTCGTCCTCACCGCCGGCGTCCTCGCCGTAGGTGATGTCGAACGTCTCGAGCAGCTCGCGGTCCTCCTCCTCGGGGGACACGACCTGCACGACGTAGTTCATCTCGGAGCCGAGCAGCTCCAGGATCTCGTCGGACACCGACTGGGTCGCCGTGACCATCTCGCCCAGGTGGAACAGCACCTGCACGAGCGACGCCGGGTTGGCGTTGATCTTGTCGGCGAAGTCGGTCAGCGAGGCACCGCGCGGCAGGCGGATCGTCTCGCCCTGCCCCTTGGGCAGGCGGACGCCACCGACCGAAGGCGCCTGCATGTTGTCCATGTACTCCTGGCGCTTCTGGCGCTTGGACTTACGTCCACGACGCGCAGGACCACCCGGACGACCGAAGGCACCAGCGGTACCGCCGCGACCTGCGCCGCCGCCACCACCGGGACGACCGCGGAAACCGCCGCCACCGGCCGGGGCACCGCCACCAGCGCCGCCACCGCCACCAGGACGGAAGCCGCCACCAGCGCCGCCACCGCCGCCACCGGGACGGAAGCCACCGCCACCGCCACCGCCGCCACCGGGACGGAAGCCGCCGCCACCGCCACCGCCGCCACCGCCGGCGCCGCCGCGGAAGCCACCGCCACCGCCGCCGCCACCACCGGGACGACCGCCACCGCCGCCGCCCCCACCGGGACGACCGCCGCCACCGCCGCCGCCACCAGGGCCGGGACGGTTACCGGCCGGACGACCCGGCATCATGCCGGGGTTCGGGCGCGGAGGCATGTTGCCGGGGTTCGGGCGAGGACCGCCCTGACCGGGACCGCTCGGACGCGGGCCGCCCTGACGGTCGCCGCTGGGACGGGGACCGCCCTGACGGTCGCCACCGGGACGCGGGTTCGCCGGACGGGGTTCGCCGGGCTTCGGGCCGGAGGGGCGGTCGCCCTGCTCCGGACGCGGGCCGGGACGAGGACCCGGACGCGGCGAGGGAGCGTTGCCGCCACCCACACCGAACGGGTTGTTGCCCGGACGCGGGGCACGCGGGCCTGCAGGCTTGGGAGACTGCGGGCGCGGCGGCACCACGGACGGGGACTGGGCACCAGCCGACGCGGCCGGAGCCTGCGGCTGCTGCGGGGCCTGGGGCTGCTGCGGAGCCTGGCGCGGGCCAGGACGCGGGCCGCCACCGGGCTTGGTGCCACCGGCGGCCGGAGCCGCCTTCTCGGCGGCCGGAGCCTGCGCGGCAGCGGGTGCCGGCGCGGCGGCCGGAGCCTGGGGCTGCTGCTGCGGTGCGGGCGCCGCGGGAGCCGGGGCCTGCTCGGCAGGAGCTGCCGGAGCGGGCTTGGGCGCCGGCGGGCGCGGGGCAGCCGGCTTCGGGCCGGGCATGGCCTTCGGCGCGGGCTTGTTGTCGGTCGCAGCCGGCTTCGACTCCGCCGGGGCGGCGGGCGCTGCGGCTGCGGGAGCGGGTGCCTTGGGCTTCGGAGCGGCCGGCTTGGGGGCCGACGGCTTCGCCTTGGCTTCGTAGGCGTCACGAAGCCGCCGGGCCACGGGGGCCTCGACGGTGGATGACGCGGACTTCACGTACTCGCCTTGTTCGGCGAGCTTGTTGAGAACTTCCTTGCTCGTGACTCCGAGCTCTTTTGCGAGCTCGTGCACGCGGGCCTTGCCTGCCACTGCTCTCCTTGGTTGTGAGGCCGGCGGGCAAGTCCCATCGACCTCGTCTTAACGTCGCGCGTTCATGTCTTCAGCTTCACGGCTGACTCATGACGGGTCGACCTGCTTCCTTGATTCCTGCTGACCGCGAGGCTGTCCCGCGATCAAGGTCTCGTGCTGCTCGATGTGCTCACGGAGCGTTGTGACGTCGAGTGCTCCCTGGACCTTGAAGGCCCGTGAGAACGCCCGTCGCCGCTCGGCGTTGCGGAGACATCCGAGATCGAAATGCAACCAAGCACCTCGACCTGGAAGCCGCCGATGGACGTCCGGTACGACCGATCCGTCCACCGCGACCACACGCAGCAGCTCAGAGGGCAACGTCCGGGCGCGGCATCCAATACACGTGCGAACAGGGCCGATGTGCTGGGAAACCGATCCCGACGTTGAACCGTTGATAATTCTATCCCCTGGAGCTCATTCGGCCGAACTGGATGTGACCGCTCCGGCAGCCGGAGCCTCCGCGTCGCTGCGGATGTCGATGCGCCAGCCGGTCAGGCGGGCGGCCAGACGGGCGTTCTGCCCCTCCTTGCCGATCGCCAGCGACAGCTGGAAGTCCGGCACCACGACCCGCGCCGTCTTGGCGCGCTCGTCGAGCACCC
The DNA here is from genome assembly GCA_963771775.1 of uncultured Actinomycetota bacterium. Classification (GTDB taxonomy): domain Bacteria; phylum Actinomycetota; class Actinomycetes; order Mycobacteriales; family Pseudonocardiaceae; genus Lentzea. The sequence continues at coordinate 813,757 of CAVYUS010000007.1, read as the reverse complement.
GGACAGACACAACCTTGGCCGGGGACAACGCATTCCCGACGAAAGTAGCCGGGTCGTCCGACCAGTCGATGATGTCGATCTTCTCGCCACCGAGCTCGTGCATGACGTTGCGCACACGGGCACCCATCGGGCCGATGCACGCGCCCTTGGCGTTCACGCCGGAGACCGTCGTCTTGACCGCGATCTTCGAACGGTGACCTGCCTCACGTGCCACCGCGGGGATCTCCACGGTGCCGTCCGCGATCTCCGGGACCTCGAGGGCGAACAGCCGCCGCACGAGGTTCGGGTGGGTGCGCGAGAGAGCGATCTGCGGACCGCGAGATCCGCGGGACACGCTCACGACGTAGCACTTGATGCGCTCGCCGTGGTTGTACTGCTCGCCCGGCACCTGCTCGGCCGGGGGCAGCACGCCCTCGGTGTCGCCGACCTGGACGACGACCATGCCGCGGGCGTTCGCGCGAGCGTCGCGCTGCACGACGCCGGCGATGATCTCGCCCTCCTTGGCGGCGAACTCGCCGAACGTGCGCTCGTGCTCGGCGTCACGCAGGCGCTGCAGGATGACCTGGCGCGCGGTGGTGGCGGCGATGCGGCCGAAGCCCTCCGGAGTGTCGTCCCACTCCTCCTGCACCACGCCGTCCGGTCCCAGGTCCTGCGCGATCACTCGCACGACACCGGTCTTGCGGTCGATCTCCACGCGCGAGTGCGCGTGGTGTCCTTCGGTGTGCTTGTAGGCGGTCAGCAGTGCTGACTCGATCGCCTCCATGACTGTCTCGAAGGGGATGTCCTTTTCACGTTCGATCGCCCTCAGGGCGGCGATGTCGACGTTCACCTCGGCTCCTCCTTCGGTGCTTTCCGAGTGAGCCGAGCCAGTTCCTCGACCGGCGGCTGCTTGAACTCGATCTCCATGACCGCGCGTTCGATGTGGCGGTACTCCACGCGTCGCAGCTCCCCCTTGTGCAGCAGCTCGACACCGGTCTCGTCGCACTCGCCGACCCGGCCGAACCACTCGGCCTGCTCGGACTGCTTGATCTTCACGAGACGCAGGTGCGCGCGCTTCCAGTGGCGCGGGTGCGTGAGGGGACGGTCGACACCCGGCGAGGTGACCTCGAGGGTGTAAGGCCCGTTGATGAGGTGGTCGTGCGCGTCGAGCGCGGCGGAGACCACGCGGCTCGCCGTGGCGACCTCGTCGAGTCCGATGCCGTCCTCGCCGTCCACGACGACCTTGACCAGACGGCGGCGCCCAGCCTGATTCACGTCGAGCGCGTCGAGGTCGAAGCCGGCGGCTTCGAGCGCTTCCCGCACAACCGGTGCTAGCTGCGCGGAAAGCTCTCCGCGCGGCGGGCTGGACACGTGGTGTCTCCTTCAGTTCGAACGCATGAAAACCCCGGCCGACGGTATTTCGGCGGCCGTGGACGCTCAGACTATCTCCTTTGCGCGCCTGCCACCGCGCGCCCACGGTGTGACAGCAGGGCTGGCAATATGGGTTCACGTGATCTCCGAATCGGTCAGCCGCCGACGGCTGCTGTTCGCGGTGGCCGCCGCACCGCTCGCCGTCGCGTGCACCGCAGAGCCGCCCCCGCAACCACCGCCGGACCCGTTGTCGGCACTCGCCGCCCAGGCCCGTGCCGACGCCGCGCTGGCCACCACGCTCACGTCGGTGCCGGCGGCAGCGGAGATCGCCAAGGCCCGCGAGACCCACGCCCGGCTGCTGCAGGCCGAGGTCGACCGCGAACGGCCGCCGCTGTCCTCCACCGCACCGCCCGTTCCCACCGTCCCGCCCACGCCACCGAACCCGCTGGCGGCACTGCGGACCGCACTCGACGACGCGGTGCGCGACGCCTCGGCCGTGGTGGCCAAGCTGCCCACGTACCGCGCCGGGCTCGTCGGATCGGTGGCCGCCGGCTGCGCATCGCTGCGGGAGGTGCTCGCATGAACGTGGACGCTGTTCAGACCGCGCTCGGAACCGAGCACGCGGCGTTGTGGACCTACGGCCTGGTGTCGGCGTTCCTGGGCAACCAGGCCGCTCCCGTCGCCGAGGGTGCGAACGCGCACCGCGCGCGCCGGGACGTCACCGAGCGATGGCTGCGGGACCAGGGTGCGACGCCGAGGCCGCCCGCTGCCGCCTACCTTCCGCCGTCACCGGTCTCCGACGGCCCGTCCGCGCTGGCGGCACTGATCGCCGTCGAGCAGGACACCTGTGCCGCGTGGCGCGGCGTGCTGGAGCGGACCGACGACACCGGGCTGCGGACCTCGGCGCTGGAAGCACTGACGGCGGCGGCGGTGCGGGCGACGCGGTGGCGCAAGGTCGCGGGGACCACGCCGGCCTCCATCACGATGCCGGGCGTGGCGTCCGGCTAGCCGCCGGTTTCCGCTTCTTCAGGCGAACGAGGACGCGAGTCTGATCGCGTCGGCGGAGACCTTCTTCATCTCCTTGTTGTGCGCGGCCGCGTCGGTGCCCTTGACCGGCGAGTCCGACTCGACGATCACGACCTCCTGGTCGCGTTGCTCGGAGGCGTACCCGCCGTTGGCCAGCGTGGTCAGCGGCGGCACGCTGATCGCCTTGTCCAGCACCAGGTCCTTGACGTTGCCGGTGCCGTCCTTCTGGGTCAGCTCCCGCAGCCTGCGCGCCTCGTCCGCCGTCTTCATCCGCACCACGGACACCGACGAGTACACGATCCGGCCGTCGGGCAGCTTGGCCGTGTAGAAGGCCCGCGTCAGCTGCAGGCACGGGGTCGTCTTCAGAAAGGCCTGCGTCTGGCTCGTCGCGTGGGCCGCGCAGTCGCTGTCCTTCACCGGTTCCGGCAGCTGCGGCACGGGGGTGAACTCGAACTCCCCCGCGGTCTTCTGCGGCGCCGGCACCGGCTGGTCCACCGGGTCCGACGGCTGCAACACCCACCACACGAACCCCGACACCACCGCGACGCCGACGAGCGCCAGCGCCCGGCCCATCCACGTCGCCTTCCGCGTGGGCGCGGGAGGCGGAACGGGCAGCTGTCCCTGGCGGTTGTCCATGATCGACTGGAGCTTCATCAGCTCGTCGGCCGGGTAGAGCGGCGCGGTGTCGGACGGCCTCGGTGGAAAGCGAGGCATGTTCTGGGTCACCTCTTCAGGTGACTGGCGTGGTTCCGACACAAGGACCCACGGTAACGGACGGCGGTCAGCTGAGCGCTCCGAGCACCCGGTCAACGTCCTCGATCGTGTTGTACAGGTGACAGGCGAACCGCGTCCGACCTGCGCGAACCGATGACACGACGTCCGGAATGTGTGTTACGTCCAATGAGACGATCGCCGAACCGTTCGACGGCAGCCCGAGCCCGCTCAGCAGACGATCCGTCAGATCGACGCAGTGCGCTCGCACGGCCTCCAGGTCCAACGTGGCCACCCACGGCAGCGCTACCGCAGCACCCACGTGCGCGAACCACGTCGGCGAGAGGTCGAACCGCCGTGCGTCCGAACGGAGCACCAAATCCGTGCCGTAGTTCTCCGCCGTGCTGTACCAGTTGGCGGCCACCGGCTTGAGGAACTCCATCCGGTCCGGCCGGATCGCCATCCAGGCCGCACCGCGCGGCGCCATCAGCCACTTGTAGGCGACACCGACCACGAAATCGGCCCACGCCAACGACAACGGCATCCACCCGGCCGCCTGGGACACGTCCAGCAGCACCGGTTTGCCGGACGCACGCAACGCCTCCAGGTCCGCGATCGCCCCGTCCGCCGACTGGACGACGCTCAGCGCGACCAGATCGGCTTCGTCCACTGTGGACACCATCTCGTGGCCGGCCGCCACGAACGGCAACGTGACGCTGGTGAACTCGCCGTCCAGGACGAAGACCTTCGAACCGGCCGGCAACGCCTGCGCCACCAGTGAGACGAACTGCGAGGCCGTGGCGCCGCACGCGACCGACGTCGCCGGCACCCCGATCAGGCGGCCGAACGCCGCACGGGACGTCTCGACGGCCTCGTTGAACGTCGACGAAGTGTCCTGGCCGCGCCGCCACCGTTCGTGCGCCGCCGAGACCGCGTCTGCGACGTGCCGCGGCGGCACGCCGATGGACGCCGTGTTCAGGTAACCCGGCTGGACGTCGAACACCGCCCCGAACGCTTCACGCATTCGTGAGCTGCTTATCGCGCTTGCGTCGCGCGTAGACCTGCTTGCGCACCTTGGCTACCACGGTCCCATCCTGCCCGACGACGTCGGTCTCGAACCAGGTCAGGGACTTCTCACCGGAACCGGTCTCCGCGAGCACCTGCTCGACGTGCTCGTCGGTCAGCCGGAACTCGGCGTAGACCGTGCCACGGCCGGGCGCGACGAACTCGATCTCACCGGCCTGGTCCCACACGACGTGGTCCCGACCGATCTGGTGGAACAGCAGCAACACCCAGAACGGGTCGGTCATCGCGAACAGCGAGCCGCCGAAGTGGGTGCCGAAGAAGTTGCGGTTCCACGGGCGCAGACGCATCCGCACCCGCGCGTACCGGTAGTCCGGCGCGATCTCGAGCACGCGGATCCCGGCGAACAGGAACGGCGGCCACAGGTTCATCCCGAAGCGCAGGCGGCTTGCCTTCATAAATAACAGTGTTACACAACTTCCGCCAGACTGTCTGCCACTTCCTTCGGTGAAGGCATGTGACGTATCTCCTCAGCAACCTGACCTGCGGCTTCCCCGTACCGGCCGTCCACGAGCAACAGTCGCGTGCTCTCCGCGACCGCCTCGGCACTGAGCGCATCCGGGCGCACCCCCGCACCGGCCTCGACGAGCGCGGAAGCGTTGCCGAACTGATCCGCGCCCTGCGGCAGCACCACCTGCGGCACGCCCGCGGCCAGGGCGGCCAGCATCGTGCCGCTGCCGCCGTGGTGGACCACGACGTCCGCCTGCCGGATCACCTCGGTCTGCGGCAGCCACCGGTGCACGGACACGTTCGAGGGCAGGTCGGTGAGCTGGACCCGGGGCGCGGCGACGACCACCTGTGCGTCGACCTTCCCGAGCCCCGCGATGGCGGTGGCGAGCACGGACTCCGTGCCGAACGTGGTGCCGAGCGTGAGGTAGACCAGCTTCTCGTGGCTGCGGCGCGGCACCTCGCCGGGCGACGAGTGCGGCACCGGCCGCAACAGGATCCGATCGTCTCGGAAACCCTTGTCCTGCAAGGAAGGCGGGCAAATGTCGAGATGCCGCCCACCCGCCGGCCTGGCCAGGCCGATGCCGTCCGGAAACAGCCGGCCGAACCCGTGCCACATCACCGGGAACGCCCGCCGCCGCGCCTCCTTGAACACCTCGGGCACGGCCCACCCGCTGATCACGAGGTCGGGCAGGACGCGTTCGAGCTCGGGCGCGATGTCCTCGGCGTAGATCTCGCCGAACACGAGTCCGGGGCGGAACGGGCGCAGTCCCAGCCGTTCCAGCTCCGGATGCATCTCGTCGCCGACGGCGAAGTGGACCTCGTGCCCCGCGGCGCGCAGTGCGAGCGCCAGCGGGATCAACGGGTAGGTGTGACCGACAGTGGCCATGCTGGCGAAGAGCACGCGCATGCCGTGAATCTAAACCTCACCGTGCCACTGCCACTGCTCTCGTCGCGGCACCTCCGGCAGTTCACCGCGTCCGGTGCACCACAGCAGCAGCTCGACCGGGTCGGAATGCCTTGGCGCTGAGGGGAACAACCGCTCGACGACCGGCGCGCAGTGCTCCGGATCCGGCCGCCATGCAACGCCCAGAGCCTGCGCGATGTCGTGCGTGTGCATCGTCAGTTCGGTGACGCCCATCGCCGCGAACCCGGCCGCGTCCGAGGTGCCCCACGGGTGCCAGGCCCGTGCGTCCGGGGTGGCGGTGGCGACGGTGCGGGACAGCAGCGTGGCGGTCGTCGCGAGGCCTTCGAGGCAGTGGTCGATCGGCAGACCGGGACGCAGGCTGCCGAGCAGGCCGCTCCAACGGCCCTCGGCACGGGTGGCCAGCAGCGCCGTGTACCCGAGCAGGCCTTCCACGACGTGGTCGAGGGTCGTGCGGCAGGACCATTGCAGACCGAGGGCGCGGCGGGAGAAGTCGTCCTCCGGCAGCTTGCCCAGGACCTGCACGCAGTCCTGCGCCGCGGCATCGAACAACGCGGACCAGTTCACCTCAGGCCGCCTTCGCCCGCAGCAGTTCGATGACCCTGGCCCAGCCGTCCGCTCCGTGACCGGCCTCGACCGCCTGCCGCGCGTAGCCGTGCAGCAACCGGGGCAGCGCCGGGTCGATCTTCCTGACCTCGCTGGCGTGCACGAGGTGGTCCAGCGTGGCCAGGTGCACGTCGAGCGTCGCGTCCGCACCGGGATAGGTCCCGGCGTCGACCTGCCCGGCGTAGCTGGAGACGAAGCCGGCGACCGGACCGAGCCAGCGGGTAGCCAGTGGCGTGAAGTGCTCGGCGGTGGCTCCATCGGCGGTGACCAGTGCACTGGCGTGCAGCCAGCCGGTGAGCGTCGCCCACATGATGCCGAGCAACGCCGTGTCGTACAGCGCAGCACGGCCGGGGTCGGCAGCCAGGTTGACCGGCTCGGCGAGCGCGGACAACAACGGTGCTACAGAAGAGAACGCGTCCTGGTCGCCGCTGTAGAGGATCATCGAGCGTTCGTCGCCGATACCGGGCGGCGTGGTCATGATGCCGCCGTCGACGTATCGCACACCGCGCTCGGCCATCTGTTCAGCCAGCTCGCGGGCCTGTTCCGGGGAACCGGAGGTGAGGTTGACCAGGATCCGGCCGGACAGCGCCGGATCGAGGATCTCGGTCAGCGCCGCGTAGTCCAGCACGCAGGCGACCACCACCGGGGCGGAAGCCTGGGCCTGCGCGGCGGAGGTGGCGGCCGTAGCGCCCTGTGCAACCAGCGGTTCGATCTTGGCGGCCGAGCGGTTCCAGACCGTGGTGCGGTGACCGGCGCGCAGGAAGGCGGAGGCGAGCGCCGAACCCATCTGACCGAGGCCGAGCACGGCAATGTCGGCATGCATTGTCTTGTCCCCCAAAGGTTTCTGAATGAACGCACCAACCCTCGCAACGCAGGCGCAAGACCGACAGCGGCAGGAATGCCGACCTTCGAACGATTACTGCCAGCTAGGCTCGGAAGCATGGCCGGGGGCACGGTGGCGATCTTGGTGACCGACGATGACGCACCGCAGTTGTGGGACGTCTACGAGGCCGGTCTGGCGTGTGTGGTGTTCGGCGTCGACCACCGCGACCTCGCCGATCCCTGGTACACGATGCGGTTGTGCGGCCTGAACCCGGCGGCGCCACGGTCCGAGCACGGCTGGGTGCTCCGTCCCGAGCACGGCCTGGAGGGCCTGCACGGCGCGGACACGATCATCGTCCCGTCCGTCCCGCAGGCCGTTCTCGACGGCACCGAGCCGTTGGATCCCTTGCTGGTCAAGGAACTCCAGGACGCCGCGGACAACGGCGTGCGCATCGCCGCGCTCTGCAACGGGGCGTTCGTGCTCGCCGAGGCCGGGCTGCTCGACGGCCGGAAAGCCACCGCGCACTGGTCGTACACCGACCGCCTGGCCCGCCGGTACCCGCGGGTCGAGGTCGACGACTCGGTGCTCTACATCGAGGACGGCGCCATCCTCACCAGCGCGGGTGCGGCCGCCGGGCTCGACCTGTGCCTGCACCTGGTGCGCCAGGACTTCGGCGCGCACGTGGCCAACCGGCTCGCCCGCAAGCTGTGCGTGCCCGCGCACCGCACCGGCGGCCAGGCGCAGTTCGTCACACGGCACGTGCCGGACACCGACGACGACAGCATCGCCCCGGTGCTGGACTGGGCGGCCGAGCACCTGGACCAGCCGCTCACCGTCACCCAACTGGCCCGCCGCGCCGGGATGAGCCAGCGCACGTTCTTCCGCCGCCTGCACGACGCCACCGGCAGCACCCCGTTGCAGTGGCTGCTCGCCCAACGGGTCGCGCACGCCCAGGCGTTGCTGGAGACGACTTCCCTGTCCGTGGAACAGGTCGCGGCACGTTGCGGCCTCGGCACCGGCACGAACCTCCGCCGCCACTTCACCGCCCACGTCGGTGTCACGCCCACCGACTACCGTCGCGCCTACACCTCCTGAAGGAACGCATGAACGCCAATCGCGAGAAGATGATCAAGGGCGAGCCCTACCTGGCGATGGACACCGAGCTGGAGGACGACCGGCAGCGGGCGCAGCGCACGATGATCCGCTACAACGCCTCGGAGCCCGGTGACTACGAGGGCATGGCCGCGATCCTCAAGGACTTCGTCGCGGAGATCGGCGAGAACACTGTTCTCCTGCCGCGCCTGCAGATCGAGTACGGCTACAACACCCGCATCGGCGCGAACAGCTTCATGAACTACGACGGCATCATCCTCGACTGCGGCCCGGTCACCATCGGCGACGACGTGATGATGGGTCCGCGCGTGCAGCTGCTCACGGCGTTGCACCCGATCGAGGACCACGACGCCCGGATCGCGGGCTGGGAGACCACCGCGCCGATCGTCATCGGGGACCGGGTGTGGTTCGGCGGCGGCGTGATCGTCTGCCCCGGCGTCACCATCGGGAACAACACGGTGGTCGGCGCCGGCAGTGTCGTGACCCGCGATCTGCCTGATCACGTGCTCGCGGTCGGCAACCCGGCGCGGGTCGTTCGTAAGATCTGATGTCATGCGCAGCGAGGAGATCCAGATCCGCACCGGTGCCGAGGAGGTCGTGCACGACCTCACCCGCGAGTGCGAGCAGTTCCTCGAAGACGAGAACGGCGACGGCCTGTTGCACGTGTGGGTGCCGCACGCGACCGCCGGTGTCGCCATCATCGAGACGGGCGCTGGCAGCGACGACGACCTGCTGACCGCGTTGGAGCGCATCCTGCCCCGTGACGTGAAGTGGCGGCACCGGCACGGCACCCCTGGTCACGGCCGTGACCACGTGATGCCCGCGCTGGTGCCGCCCTACGCGACGATCCCAGTACTAGGCGGTGTGCTGGCGCTCGGCACCTGGCAGTCGGTCTGCCTCGTCGACACCAACGTCGACAACCCCGTCCGCACGGTCCGGCTGAGCTTCCTTGCCGGCTAGCAGCAGCACGAGCCCGACGAGTGCGATACCGCCGAACACCCACCACTCGGTGCTGACAGACCCGTCGTACATGAGGCTGCGCAGGCCTTCCGTGGAGAACCGGAACGGCGTCCACGACCAGAGGACCGCGCGGTAGACCGGGTTGAGCAACTCCGGTACCTGGCCCGCCACCGCGGGCGCCATCAGGTAGAGCAGACCGAGAACGGCCATCGCGCGGATGCCGAGGTGTTTGAACAGCCCGGCCTGCAGCAGCGCGAACGAGACCGCGACGGCGAGCAGGAAGCCGAGCGCCACCGCGGAGAACGTGACGCCCCACCAGGCCAGCAGCCCGGTCACGGAGCCCACGACCAGCACCGCGGCCGTCAGGGACGACACCAGCCGGAACCGGCGGCCCTTCAGCACGACGAACAGCAGTCCGGCGATCATCCCGCCGACCCACAGCAGTGCCGACGCGGCGAGCGGCGCCGTGCGTTCGGCGGCGGACACGGCCTGGGTCTCGATCTTCACCGGAAGACCGGCACCCTGCGCGACTCCGGTCAGCACCTGTTGCGCGACCTGCGTTCCGGACGGGTTGACGGCGGGGTTCAGCCGGATCGTCGCCTGACCGGGCGTGATCTCCAGCACGCCGTAGACCTCCTTGTCCGCCAACAGGGTCCGGGCCTCGTCGGCGGACACGACCCGCAGGTCGACCTCGGCCGAACCGGCGGCCGCCACCCGTTGCGCGATCGGCGGCGGCGCCACCACGGCGAGCGGCACGTCGTGCGGGTGCGCGGTCGCCTGCACGCCGAACGTCAGCAGTCCCAGGAGAAACGCCACCACCGCGCCTGCGACGGCGGTGACCAGCGCGGTGCGCATCACGGGCCTCCAAAGTTCATCATGTGTTGAATTCGATGGGATGGAAGGTACGCCCGACACGAGATCGAAGTCAACGCTTGATGAATTAAGTTCTGCCGGACCCAGCAGGTACCGTTCGCACGTGACTTACCCAGGCGGCGGCGGACAGGGCGGCTGGAACGACCAGTCGGGATGGGGTCAGCAGCAACAGGGCGACTACCAGAGCGGCGGCTACCAGACCGGCGGGTATCCGCAGACGGGTGGCTTTCCCCAGCAGGGCTACGGCGGCGAGTACGGCGGCCTCGGCGTGTACGGCGGGGCCGGTGGCGAGCCACCGAAGAAGAGCAGGAAGACGCTGTGGCTGGTCCTCGGCGCGGTCGTGCTGGTGCTGCTGGCCGGCGGCGGCGTGACGACGTTCCTGCTCACGCGCGGCGGCGACCCGACCGCGCAGAACAACCCGACCGCCCCGGCCAGTGCCTCGTCACAGCCCACCGACAAGGCATGCCCCAAGAACGACGGCATGCAGTGCGTCGAGACGTCGCTCGGGTACAGCTACGAGATCCCGAAGAACTGGGACATCATCGCGTCGGCCAGCATCGCGATCGACAAGTTCCCCGGCATCTCCCTGACCGGCATCAGCACGTACGGCGACTACACGTGCGAGGAGAAGCCGTTCACCAAGGGCACCAACGGCGGCGCGCTGCTGCCCAAGGGCGACATCACCAAGTCGGCCACCGATTTCACCCAGGCGGTCGCGACGCAGTTCTACGCGTCAGGTGGCGAGCCCAAGGTGACGCTGTCGCAGCCCAAGGCGGTGAAGATCCAGCACACCCAGAAGGACGGCAAGAAGGTCGTCGTCGAGGGCGTGCAGGTCGACGCCACGATCACGCAGTCCGCGAACAAGTGCCTGGCGGCCAAGGGCTCGGTCAAGGTCGTCGTGCTGGACGGCAGCAACAAGCTGCACGCGCTGGTCGTGAACGGTGACCTGGAGGGCGGCGGAGGCGGCGCCAACCCGCCACTGCCCAAGGAGTCCGAGCTGCAGAAGATGATCGACTCACTGGTCCCGACCACCTAGGCCGTGTCCTGCAGGTCCGTTCGATGAGAGTCACGTCCTGAGTTGACCCTTTCTGGCAGGTTCGCTGGTGGTGCCGCCGCAACCTCCTCATACCGGGTTGTATTCGGAGGTTGCGGCGGTGCCGTCAGCGGACCCCTCGGACGCGACTATCGCGAACGAGACCTGCAGGACACGGCCTGGTCAGCGCGCGCCACCGTTCATGGGGACGGCGGCGGGCAGCGGATGCTCGCCCGTGATCTTCTCCAGCACGGCCAGTGCCTTGCTCTCCCACAGCGCGAGCCGCAGCTCCTGGAACGTCATCATCGCCTGCTCCACGATGGCGATCGCGTGGAACGTCTCACCGCGCTGCGACACCAGCTGCGCCAGGTCGAGCCGGATCCGCGCGGCCCCGACCCGGTCGAGGTTCTCCTCGCACAACCGGATCGCGCGCCGCAGCAGCCGGCCGGCCTCGGCGAACATCCGCATCCGGCCGTGGATCAGGCCGAGCGAGTGCAGCGCGTAGCTCTCGCCGACGGTGTCGCCGGACCGCTGCACCATGCCCAGTACGGACGTGATCAGCTGCTGCGCCTGCTCGTACCGGCCCTGCACCAGCATCGCGCCGCCGAGCCGGTACAGCACCTGCGCCTCCACCCGCGGGCTGGAGATCTCCCGGCACATGCCGAGCGCGCCTCTCAGTTGACCGACCGCGAGCTCGTGCTCGCCGCGGTCCAGTGAGAGTTGCGCGAGCTGGGACACCACATAGGCCTGACCCACCACGTCGCCGACGCGTTTGAAGCCGGCCAGCGACTGCTCGAAGATCCGCATGGCGAGTTCCGGGCGGTTCTCGTTGTACTCGAGCATGCCGAGCGTGCGGCGGACCAGCGCGAGGCCGTGCACGTCGTCCAGTTCCAGGAACAGTTCCAGCGCGGGTTCCAGCGTCGCTCTGGTCGCCCCCATCCGCTTCTGGCTCAGGTGCAGCGATCCCAGCGAGCACAGCAACGCCGCCGTGCCGCGGCTGTTGCCCGCCTTGCGCGTCGCCTCCAGCGCCCGTTCGTGCGTCTGCTGCCACTCGTCGAGGTAGCTGCGGGTCTCGAACAACGTCACGAGCGTGACCGCCAGGTCCCAGCACAGCTCGTCCAGGCCCGCGTCCGCCGCCTGCAGCACCGCCGCGCAGATGTTCGGGCGCTCGCTTTCCAGCCAGCCCAACGGGTCGTGCAGCACCTGCTCCACGAACGGTGCGTGCGGCTGCCATCGTCGGCCGCTGCCGTGCAGGACGGTGAAGTCGCCGCCGTAGAGCCGTTGGTGGGCCTGCTCGGCGATCGCGAGCCAGCCGCCGGCGACCCGTTCCACGGCCGCCAGCTGCGTGGCCGGCGATTCGTGCACGGCGAGCTGTTCCTTGGCGAACAGGCGGATCAGGTCGTGGAAGCGGTATCTCGGCAGTCCGGTCACGTCGCTGCCGACCACGTCGAGAAGCTGGGCGTCGACGAGGCGTTCCAGGAGGTCGAAGCCGCGGTGACGTTCGTCGTCGGTGAGCGCCGAGGCCATCCAGACCGACAGGCTTTCCGCTTCCAGCAACGACATCAGCCGCATCACCCGGCAGGTGTCGGGCTCCAGGCCGTCGTAGGTCAGCGACAGGCTGGCGCGCACGACCATGTCGCCGTGCACGAGTTCGTCGAGGCGGTGCCGTTCGTCGGCGAGCCGGCCGACCATCGAGGCCAGCGTCCAGTGCGGGCGGGCGGCGAGGCGGGCACCGATGATGCGCAGCGCCAGCGGCAGACCGCCGACGACGTCCACCAATGCCGCCGCCGCAACGGGTTCGCTCTGCAGGCGGGGCAGGCCGATGATGCGGCCGAGGAGCTCCAGCGCGTCGTCGGAGTCCATGAAGTCGACGTCGACCAAATGAGATCCGGCGAGACCGGTCAGCCGGGTCCGGCTGGTGACGACGACACCGCACGTCGGTGAGCCCGGCAGCAGTTGGTGCACCTGGGATTCGCTGCCCGCGTCGTCCAGCACGACCAGCACCCGGCGGTTCGCGAGCATGCTGCGGTACATGTCCGCGCGCTCGTCCACGCCGTCCGGCAACGTCGACCCGACCACGCCCAGCGCCGAGAGGAACCGGCCGAGCACCTCGACCGGTGTGGCCCGTTGGGCCTGGGTGCCGCGCAAGTCGCAGTACAGCTGGCCGTCGGGGTAGATCTCGGCGGCGACGCGGTGGGCGACGTGCACCGCGAGAGCGCTCTTGCCGATGCCGGCCTTTCCCGAGATGTTCACCACGGGCATGGTCAGGTGGTCGCCGGACAGCACTTTCTCGGCGCGGGCGACGACGTCCTGGCGGCCGATGAAGTCCGAGATCGTGGCCGGAAGCTGGTGCGGTGACACGACGTTCTGGACCGTGACCGGGACCGGCTTCTCCTGGTCGAGGCGCAGCACCTCGTCGTCGGTGAGGATCGCCGTCTCGAGCTTGCGCAGCTGGTCGCTCGGTTCCAGCCCGAGGTGTTCGACGAGGAGGTCGCGGCCGGCGCGGTAGACGTCGAGGGCCTCGGACTGACGGCCCGACCGGTAGAGCGCGAGCATGAGCTGGCCGCGCGGCCGTTCCCGCAGCGGGTGCTCGGTGACCATGCTCTGCAGTTCACCGATGAGTGCGTGATGCCTGCCCAGCAACAACTCCATGTCGATGCAGTTCTCCAGCACCGACAGGCGTTTCTCGTCGAGACGCAGTGCCTTGTTCTGCAACGTGGCCGCGGCGCCGCCGAGTGCCGGGCCGCGCCACAACGCCAATGCCGAACGCAGGACCGCCGACGCGTCCTCCATGCGTCCTTGCCGGACAGCGGCGTCGGAGTCGGCCACGCGGCGTTCGAAGATGAAGGTGTCGATCCGGTCGCCGGCGACTCGCAGCAGGTAGCCGGGCTGCCGGGTCTCGATCTGGGCGTCGACGCCGACTCGGGCGAACTCCCGCCGGAGCGCGGACACGCAGATCTGGATCTGCGCCCGTGCGGTCGACGGCGGGGTGTGCTCCCAGACGAGGTCGATGAGCTGGTCCATGCCGACCACGCGGTTGGCTTCGAGCAGCAGGGCGCCCAGGATCGTCTGCTGACGTCCCGGCGGTACCTGCACCTGCTCCTCGGCGCCGATGACCTCGATCGGGCCGAGCAGCCGGAAAATCAGCTTCTCGTCAGGGGCGGAGCTCATGACGGACGACCCCTCGCGCCTTTATCTCTCGCAAGCCCCAACACCTCACGCTCCGACGGTCACCGCAACGGAGTTTCCGTGACGGGAATGCATTTGTGGATGCAGCGTCACACACGTCGCGCAATCCGGCCGAAGACGCGGAAAAGGCGGGCCCTGGGGCGTCACCTCAAGATCGGGGTTCGATCTGAAAGTATTTCACATACAGGTGCTGACCTCCCGTTAGGATCAACCTGAGGCGGTCACTCGTACGGGTGATGATCTCCAAAGTTAGCCCCGGCGAGGAAAGCTGTCAAGATCCTTCTTGTGCATCGGGTGTCGATCCACCATAATGCGCCCGATCTCAATAGGCATCTCATTTGGATTTGATCAGACCAGAAACAACGCGGCAGATCAAACGGCGCCCGCGCCCAGGAATTCAGGTCATGCCGGACAGTTCGGCGGCCGACTTCGCACCGATCGTACGGCATGTCACCGAGCAGCCGGAACGCCTCATCGGGACCTGCTCCGACAAGCACAGGAAGTTCGTTCGGATTGCTAACCTCACCCAACCATTGCGGTACACCGCACCTAATTTCGCGGATTGACAACCACCCTGCGTAGAAACACCTGTTTACCGACTGACCGGACGGCTCTCCCGGCGTCTCAACTGGCCACTTCCGGTCCGCCATCACGGCCGATTGATACGCGGTGGGTACGCGATAGAGCGGCGATGGGCGGAACTCCTAACTTCGTTCTCGGACACCGGGTCGAACGCATCCCGACCAGAACTCAAGCCAAGGTCCGACCGACTATGAGGAGGCCGACATGATCCGCAAGACGACCGCAGCCGCCCTGGTTCTCTCCGCCGTTCCCGCGGCCCTGGCTCTCACGATCTTCGCCGGCACCGCACAGCCCGACGACACGCCCTGGCCCGTCGGCATCGCCAGCGACGACACCCCGTGGACCCAGCACGTCGACACTCCTTCGGGTCCCGGCATCACCGCCTCCGACGACGACACCCCTTGGGGCCACATCAGTCTCCCGACACCGCCGGTCGCCGACGCCGGGTCGAGTGCCGAGGACACCCCCTGGGGCTGATTTCTCCCCCTCCGTCCGGATTCACCCCAAATGGAGGCCAGAACCATGCGATTCCACCTGCTTGGCTCACTGGAAGTCCTCGACGACGACCTGCCCGTGCCATTGGGCGGCGTCAAGCAGCGCGCGGCTCTGGGTTTCCTCCTGCTGCACGCCAACCGGGTGGTGGCGACCAGCAAGCTGCTCCAGGCGCTGTGGTCGCGCGACGTCCCGCCCACCGCGCGCAAAATGCTCCAGAACGCCGTCTCCGGACTGCGCGGCGTTCTCACTCCTCACGGCAGCGCCGAGGGTTCCGCTCTGCTGCTCACCCACGCGCCGGGCTATCTGCTGCGCGTGGACCCGAACTCGCTCGACCTGTCGCGCTTCCAGCAGCTGACCGAACAGGGCCGCGGTGAGCTGTCCGCCGGCAACTGGCCCGTGGCCGCGAAGGTGCTCCGCAAGGCACTGAGCCTGTGGCGCGGACCGGTGCTCGCGGATCTCGCGGAGACCGGCATCAACTGGCCGGAGCTGACCGCCATCAGGGACTGGCGGCTGGCCACGCAGGAGGACTGCTTCGAAGCCGAGCTCGCCTGCGGAAGGCACTACGAGATCATCGGCGAGCTGGAGTCGTTGATCGAGGTCGAGCCGTATCGCGAACGGCTCAACAGCCAGCTCATGCTCGCGCTGTACCGGTGTGGCCGGCAGGTGGACGCGTTGGGCGTCTACCGCCGCACGAGGGCGGCGCTGGTGGAGGAACTCGGTCTGGAACCGGGCCGGGAGCTCCAGGAACTGGAGCGCGCGATCCTCGACCACGCCCCCGCGCTGGACCTCCCGGCCTCGGTGCAGCGCAGGCACCTGCTCGCTGTGGGCCAGACCCCGTCTCCGGTGGTCATACCGCCCGCGCCGGCTCGGGCACCCGAGCCGGTTCCCGTTCCGGTACTGGACGTGACGACCGTGGAGCGCAAGCTCGTCAGCGTCCTGATGGTCGCCGCGCAGCTCGGTCTCGCGGCCGGCGACGGTGATCCCGAGGACGTCGACGAGGTGCATCAGGAAGTCTCTTCCGTTGTGCACGCTGAGGTTTCCAGGCTGGGCGGTGTCGTCGGCGGTTCCGTCGGCTCCGTCTTCCTGGCCCTGTTCGGTGTGCCTCGTACGGCCGAGGACGACGCCGACCGTGCCGTGCGTGCTGCTCTGGCCATCCGCGATCAGCTTTCGTCCGTTGCGGACGTGCAGATCGGCGTGGCCACCGGTGACGCTCTCGTTCGGCTGCCCGCTTCGGGGACGCCGTCCGCGTCCGGTGTGCTGCTCGACCAGTGCCGTCAGCTCACGGCTCTCGCGCCCCTCGGTGCCGTTCGAGCCTGCACTTCGACCCGCGCTGCCGGTTCCTCGGTGACGTGGGCGGCAGATCCCGCACCCACCGGTGGTTGGCAGGCGGTGTCCTGCGCGTCTCAACGCGGTGCGACCCGCCGTGTGCAGGCTTCCGTGCCGCTCGTCGAACGCGAGCGTGAACTCCTTGTGCTGCAGGGACTTCTCGACGAGGTCCGATCCCGGCGCCGGCCGCATTTCGTGACCGTGCTGGGTGAGGCGGGCGTCGGCAAGACCCGGCTGGTGTGCGAACTGGCCGCCGCCTGCACTTCTTCTTCGGTGGTCGCGTTGCGCGGCACCGCCACCGCTTTCGGCGACGACCACGGCTACGGCCCGCTGTCCGACGTCGTGCGCGGCTTCGCCGGTGATCTGCGCGCCGGTCTCGCATCCTTGGTCGGTGCCGGCGAACTCGCGGACCGGCTGCATTCGAGCCTGGTCGGCCTGACCGAGCCGCACCCCGGCGTGCCCGTGGACTTCGCGGCGTGGCGCCGTTTCCTGGAGGAGATCGCCGATGCCGGTCCCCTGGTCGTGTTCCTCGAAGACGTCCAGTGGGCCAACGACGTGGTGCTCGACTTCGTCGAAGAGCTCAGCGAGCACGCCGGCTCCGTGCCGTTGCTGGTGATCGCCACCGCGCGGCCTGAGCTGCTGCAGCGCCGGCCCGCGTGGTTCGGCGGCAAGCGCAACGCCACCACGATCAGCCTGGAACCGTTGTCCCACAACGGGACTCGCGGCCTGCTGAACTCGCTGCTGGAGACCCGCGAGCTCTCCACCGAACTGTGGCAGGCGCTCGTCTCGTGCGTCGGCGGCAACCCGTTGTTCGCCACCGAGTACGCCCGCATGGTCTCCGACCCGCGCATGCCCTGTCTGCACAACGACTCCGGGCTGCCGGTCCCGCCGTCCGTCCGCAGTGTGATCACGGCCCAGCTCGACTCGCTGCCGGCCGCGGTCAAGGCGGTGTTGCAGGACGCCGCCGTCGTGGGCGACCTCGTCTCCCCCGGCTCCGTGTCCGCCACCGGCCGGCACGATCCCGGCGACGTCGCCAAAGCCCTGGAACTGCTGGAACAGCGCGACTTTCTCCGCCGTCAGGGCCGCAACAGCGAAACCGGCGAGATCGAGTACGGCTTCCGGCACGCGCTCGTACGCGACGTCGTGGCCGATCAGCTGCCTCGCGCCGTGCGTGCGCTCAAGCAGGAACGCGCGACGGCGTGGTTGGAGCAGCCCGCTCTCGTGGTGCTGACGGAGCGCCGGGCGGGCTGAAAAATGCCGGGCAGCAGGGCTGCCCGGCATTTCAGGTCGTTGCGACTAGCCGCGGACGAGCGCCACCAGGTGGTCGACCGCCTCGGCGACCGGCACCTCGACGCGGTCGCCGGACTTGCGGTCCTTGACCTCGACGACGCCGTTGGCGAGGCCGCGGCCGATCACCAGGATCGTCGGGATGCCGACCAGCTCGGCGTCCGCGAACTTCACGCCGGGGCTCGCCTTGCGGTCGTCGAGCAGGACCTTGACGCCCTTGGCGTCGAGCTGCTTCGCGAAGTCCTCGCCGGCCTGCACGAGCGTCTCGTCCTTGCCCGCGATGACCACGTGGACGTCGGCGGGGGCGACGTTGCGGGGCCAGATCAGGCCGCGCTCGTCGTAGGACTGCTCGGCGATGGCCGCGACGAGCCGCGAGACGCCGACGCCGTACGAGCCCATGGTGATCCGGACGGGCTTGGAGTCCGGGCCGAGGGCGTCGAGCGAGAACGCGTCCGCGTACTTGCGGCCGAGCTGGAAGATGTGGCCGATCTCGATGCCGCGCGCGGCGACCAGCACACCCTTGCCGTCGGGCGACGGGTCGCCCTCGCGGACCTCGGCGACATCGATGACGCCGTCGGGCGTGAAGTCGCGGCCGGCCACGAGGTCGACGACGTGGTGGTCGGCCTTGTCCGCGCCGGTGACCCACGCGGTGCCCTTGACGACGCGGGGGTCGGCGAGGAAGCGGATGCCGTTCGCCTGGATCGCCGCCGGGCCGATGTAACCCTTGACCAGGAACGAGTTCTTGGCGAAGTCCGCCTCGTCGACCATCGCGACCTCGGCGGGCTCCATCGCCGCTTCGAGGCGCTTGAAGTCGACCTCGCGGTCACCGGGGACCGCGATCGCGAGCAGTTCGACGGGCTTGCCGGGCTGCTTGAGCTTGACCAGGACGTTCTTCAACGTGTCCTGCGCGGTGAACTTGCGGTCGGTGTTCGCGTTGAGGAAGTCGACCAGCGTCTCGATGGTCGGCGTGTTCGGCGTGTGGTGCACCTGCGCCGCGGGCTTGTCGTCGATCGACTGCTCGGCGGGCACGGGCGTCGTGACGGCCTCGACGTTCGCCGCGTAACCCGACTCGGTGCTGCGGACGAACGTGTCCTCACCCGTCTCGGCGACGGCGAGGAACTCCTCGGACGCCGAACCGCCCATCGCACCGGACGTCGCGGAGACGACCACGTACTCCAGGCCGAGCCGGTCGAAGATGCGGATGTAGGCGTCGCGGTGGTCCTGGTAGGACTTGCTGAGACCCTCGTCGGTGAGGTCGAACGAGTACGAGTCCTTCATCAGGAACTCGCGGCCGCGCAGGATGCCCGCACGGGGACGCGCCTCGTCGCGGTACTTGGTCTGGATCTGGTAGAGCGTGACCGGGTAGTCCTTGTAGGAGCTGTACTCACCCTTGACGGTGAGCGTGAACAGCTCCTCGTGGGTGGGGCCGAGCAGGTAGTCGGCGCCCTTGCGGTCCTTGAGCCGGAAGATGTTGGGCCCGTACTCCTCCCACCGGTTGGTCGCCTCGTAGGGCTCCTTGGGAAGCAGTGCGGGGAACTGGATCTCCTGCGCGCCGAAGGCGTCCATCTCCTCGCGGACGACGGCCTCGACGTTGCGCAGCACCCGCAGCCCGAGCGGCAGCCAGGAGTATCCGCCCGGCGCGACGCGGCGGACGTAGCCGGCGCGCACCAGCAGCTTGTGGCTGGGCACTTCGGCGTCGGCCGGGTCCTCGCGAAGCGTGCGCAGGAACAGCGACGACATCCTGGTGATCACGGTGGGTACTCCTCTATCACGGGCTGTTGGAGCAGCGTACTGGTTGCGCTGCCGACGAATTTCGCACTGTCGCGCTTTCGCGCCTTTCATGGGGGCTGACCTGGTGGTACTCAGAATTGTCAGACCCCCTGAGTAGCGTCCCCCGCATGTCCATGACCATCGGAATGATCACCATCGACACGGGCGACGCCCGCAAGCTCGCGTCGTTCTGGACGGCCGCGCTGAACACCACGATCCAGCACGACTGGGGCGAGTTCCTCGTCCTCGCCCCGAACTCCGAGAACGGTCCCACCCTCGGCATCCAGCAGGTGCCGGACGTGACGCCGGGCAAGAACCGCGTCCACTTCGACTCGCACGTCCCCGACCGCCCGGCCGAGGTCGCCCGCCTGGTCGCGCTGGGCGCCACGGAGGTCGCGGAGCACAACGTCCCCGGCCTCACGTGGACCGTCCTCGCCGACCCGGACGGCAACCAGTTCTGCATCGGTCAGCCGGACGACCTGGCGGCCCTGTAGCCCACGGGGCCGGGAGGACGCCTGATCACCGTCAGCCCGGCCCCACCGCCCTTCTTGGAGCCGCCATTGGCCACTACCTGATCTGCGTCGGCGCCTTGTCCGGCAGAGGCGGCCGACTCGGTTGAGCGCAACAGCACCGGACCCGCGCGGCCCATGCCAGGGACATCAGGCCTGCTCGCCTGGCAGATTGGGCGCGATCACGTCCGGACGGCGCACCCGAGCCGGTGTGGCTTGGCCCTGTGTTGCGTCGGCGAACCTGCGGTGCGGCGTTCAGCGAACCTGCGGGACGGCGTTCTGCGGACAGCGTGTCTGCGCGAGCCTGCGGCACGGCGTGTCTGTGCGAGCCTCGTGGCAACGCGTGTCCACGAGTCCTCGCAGTGAAACGCATCCCGCGAGCCCTCGCGTCACGCATGACGCGTCCACCACGAGCCCTCGCAACACAGCGCAGCACGCGAGCCGTCGCCACACGCGCAGCCATGCGAGCCCTCGTAACACGACGCGTTCCCGCGAGCCCTCGCTGCACAACGCAGCCACGAGCCCTCGCACCACGCGTCCACAGCACTGCCACACGAGCCGTCGCCACACGCGCAGCCACGCGAGCCCTCGCGACACAACACGTCCACCACGAGCCCTCGCCGCACAGCGCAGCCATGCGAGCCCTCGCGACACAACGCGTCCACCACGAGCCCTCGCCACACAACGCGTGTCCCCAACGCTGCCCCGGCACCGAGCCGGGTCAGTCGAGGTCGACCGGCAACCCGTAGTCGATCCAGGTCCGCACCACCTTGAACCCCGCCCGCTCGTACACACCGAGCGCACGGGTCGAGTTGGCCGAGTCCACGGACAGTCCCGCGCGGTGGTAGCCCTGCGTCTGCCCCTGGGCCAGCGTCCAGCTCAGCAACGCCGACGCCACACCACGGCCGCGGTGCTCGTCGAGGGTGCCGACATCGCCGATCCAGAGTTCGCGGACGCCCGTCTGTTCCTCGACAGCCGGGTAGTGCCGCGAGAGCACGAAGCCGATCACGGCACCGGACGCGCGGTCCAGCGCGAGATAGGAGGTCGATGGCACGAACCGCTTGCTGTCCGTGAAGGACGCCGCCCATTCCTCCGGGGTGCGCGCGGTCGAACCCCAGTGTTGGGCGAACGCCGCGTTGACCACCTGGCGGACCTCTTCGGAGCGGATCGCGGAGAACGGCACGATCTCGTAGCCGGACGGGATCGGGACCTGGGCGAGTGACTCGCCCAGTGCCACCTCCATCTCGTAGAAGTAGCGGTCCGCGGTGAAGCCGAGCGCTGAGACGAGTGCGAGGTGGCCCGCCGAGCGGCTCTCGACCATGGTGCTCGCGACGAGCGGCATGGCCGGGTGCGTGGCGAGGTGCAGTGCCTTGGCCATGGTCACCATGCGCGGCATCAGCGCGCGGCCGATGCCGTGGCGGCGGAAGTCCGGGTGCACCACGCCGTCGAGGCGGACGCGGTGCGTGCCGGACGGCTCGTCGCGCGGCTCGACCACGCCGTAAGCGGCGAGCGCGGTGCCGGCGAGCACGGCCACCGAGGCTTCGGGCAGGTTCGCTTTGCCGAACGACTGGGCGAAGTCCTCTTCGGACAGGATTTCGCCGGTGTCGTCGGCAGCCTCGGCGACGGTGTACAGCGCCGTCACCGCGGGGATGTCCGCTGTCGTGAGCGGGCGCCACACGAGTTCCACGGCAATTGACGCTACGGGGAGGTGTTGCCACCAACAACTGAATAAGGCGTTGCCCGGAGCGGTCCGGCGGCGACATCCTGCACGCGATGACGACACCTGAGATCGCCCCGCTGCACGAAGACGTCACGTTCCACGGACCGCTGTCCGAGGAACGCGCCGCTCGACTGATCCGCTCGCTCGCACCGCTCGACAACGCCCACGTGCTCGACCTGGGCTGCGGGTGGGCGGAGTTCCTGCTCCGCACACTCGAAGCCTGTCCCACCGCCACCGGAACGGGGGTCGACCTCAAGGCGACGGACATCGCGCACGGACAGGCCAACGCCGAGGCCCGCGGACTGGCATCCCGCGTCAGCCTCCAGGTGGCCGACGTCGGGCAGTGGCAACCCGAGAAGCTTGCCGACGTCGTGATCGTCAACGGCGCCAGCCAGGTGTGGGGCGGCGATCCGTTGGAGCACACGACGAACGCGCTCACGGCTGCTAGGAGGTTGCTCAATCCCGGCGGGAAGTTGTTGCTGGGCGAGGGTTTCTGGGAGCGCGAGCCGACGGATGAGCAGCTCGCCGCGATGCCGGTTCCGCGCGACCAGTACGGCACGATCGCCGACCTGGTGGAGCTCTCACACGCGCATGGGTACCGGTTGCTCGCGGCAGAGCAGGCGAGCCTGGACGAGTGGGACGTGTTCGAGAACGGGCACGGTCTGGCGTGGGAACGCTGGCTGCGCGCCAACCCGGACTCGGAGCACGCGGACGAGATCCGGGCGAAAGCCGACAGGCAGCGCACCTACCGCTTCCGCGGCTGGCGCGGCACGCTCGGGCTCGCGTACCTGACGCTGCAGGCTCCTTAGGAACACGATCGGGCTCACGTACCCGGCGCTGCAAGGTCCCTGGTGAACACGACCGGGCTCGAACCGGCGTCCTTCCGGATCGGGATCCGGGCGCTCTACCGCTGAGCTACGTGTTCGACGGAACAGCCTGCTCAGTCGAGCGCGTCCTGTCCACCGGATACCTGCGCGCGCAAGGTCGTGGCCCACAACGGATCGTGCACGGCCACGCCCTGCACGATCTCCAGGGTCGGCTGGACGGCTCCGCCGGGCACTCGCGGTGTCGTCCAGCCGGAGCGTTCGGGGTCGACGCGGTGCGCACGGCACGCGGCCTCCACATCGGCCCGTGAGCAGGGAACCGTGCCGTCGAGCACTTCCCACGGCAACGGCAGAAGCGACCACACCGAGATGTCCGGGTGCAGGCCGCATCCCGGCTCCTGGTGCCAGCGGGCGAGGGCGGCGGCCGCCACACGCGTCGCCTTGCCCGGCCACGCGTTCTCGGCCAACGAGGTCAGACCGGCGGCGTGCAGGCAGGCGATCCAGCCGGCGCGGGCGGCGTTGTAGGTGTCGGCCAGGGTGTTCCAGGTCGACGAGTCGACGCCGCGCCGGACGACCATGGTCGCCTTGTCGATCTCGGACGAACGCCACCGCGAGGCCAGCTCAGCGGCCACCGACCTGGTCGCGGCCGACCACCGGCCGAGCAGTTCGCCGAGCTGGTCGGGACGCAGCCGGCGCAGGACGTCCCGGGTCGGGCAGACCAGCGCGATCATCTCCCAGTCGGTGTCGGCACGAGCCGTGCACCGCGCGAGCAGGACGTCCGAAGCCTGGTCGAACGGGTTCTCCCGGCCGGCGGGCGTGATCTCGCGCCGCAGCCGGCGCCGGGCCGCGGCGTAGGCGGCAAAGCAGGCCGCGTCGATGTCCGCACGGAACCGGTCGCGGTCGATTCCGCCGACGATCGCGACCGACGCGAGCAGTGACATGGGGCGTGTCCTGCGCAGGTGTTCCAGCCGCGCGGCCTTCGCGGACAGCCGGCGCAGCACCCGGAAGCGCCGGTTGTACTGGCGCTTCGACAGCTCGATGCCCGCGGCGACACGGGCTTCGCGGTTGTGCCGGTCGGCGAGGAAGTCGGTGCGCGCCGGGTCCCAGCCGATCTCCGCGCCGGCGAACGCCGCGAACTCCAGCACCGAGATCGGATCGTCGACGTCCACGGCGCCACCGTCCACGCCGAACAAGAAGCGGGCCGCGGCGACCTGACGCGCGGCACCGACCGAACGGGCAGCACCGTCCGAGCAGGCGGCACCGTCCGAGCAGGCGGCACCGTCCGAGCAGGCGGCACCGTCCGAGCAGGCGGCACCAACCGAGCGCGCATCACCAACCGTGCGAGCGTCACCGACCGAGCCCGCGTCACCAACCGGACGGGCGTCATCAACCGCGCGAGCATCTCCAACCGTGCGAGCGTCACCGACCGTGCGAGCGTCACCGACCGAGCAGGCGTCACCAACAGAGCGCGCATCACCAACCGGACGGGCGTCACCAACCGCGCGAGCATCTCCAACCGTGCGAGCGTCACCAACAGAGGGCGCGTCACCAACCGGGCGTACGTCACCGGCCGAACGAGTAGCACCATCCGGGCGAGCGGCACCGATAGGACGGGCGCCACCGTCCACGCGAGCCTCAGCGCCTGGGCGGGCGTCACCGGCCGAACTGGCCTCACCATCCGAGCGGACGGCACCGACCGGACGCACGTCACCATCCAGGCGGACATCACCATCCCGGCGGACATCACCATCCAAATGGGCATCCGCACCCATCCTGGAGCAGCCGTGCGAACGCGTCGCCACGTCGCGCAGCACCGCACGTTCGTGTGGCGTCAAAGACGGATGCGCCTCCAGCACCAGTGCAACCACGTCCTCGACGCGCGGCCGTGCGTCGAGTGAGCCGTACAAGCGGTCCAGGGCGTCCACGCCTCCAGGGCACCACACAGGTCCAGCGGTTTCCCTCGTTGCCCTACCCTTCACGTCGTGCTGGTGCTGCTTCCCCCGTCGGAGACCAAAGCGATCGGCGGCGAGGGTGCGCCGCTCGACCTCGACGCGCTGTCGTTCCCCGAGCTCAACCCGATGCGCGACAAGCTGGTGTCCGCGCTGGCCGACCTCGCGCGGGACGTTCCGGCGAGTCTCAAGGCGCTCGACATCTCCGAACGCCAGGTCGACGAGGTGCACCGCAACGCCGCACTGCGCACGTCGGAAACGATGCCGGCGCTCGCCCGCTACACCGGCGTGCTCTACGACAACCTCGACTTCCCGACGCTCAAGAAGGCCGAGAAGGAACGGGCGTACCAGCGGCTGGCCGTCGCGTCGGCGCTGTTCGGGGCGATTCGCGGTGGCGATCCCGTGCCCGCGTACCGGCTGTCGGGTGGGAGCGCGCTGCCCGCGCACGGAAGCCTGCGCACGCTGTGGAAGCCGGTGCTGGAACCGGTGCTCGTGGAGGCCGACGAGTTCGTCGTGGACCTGCGCTCGGGCGCCTACTCGAGCCTCGCGCGGATTCCGCACGCCGTCGTCGTCCGGGTGATCACCAGCGAGGGCAAGGTCGTGAGTCACTTCAACAAGGCGCACAAGGGTCTGCTCGCCCGCGCCATCACGAGCAGCAAGACCGAGCCGAGCGACCTGAAAGGACTGGTCAGGCTCGCGCAGAAGGCCGGAATGCGGCTCGTGCCGACCGGCGCGAAGACCGCCGACCTGATCACGGATTAATTCGGTTGCGGCGCCCCGGCGCCGCCCGGCAAGCTCTCCCCCGAAGCGTGACATCGGAGCTGGATCGAGGAGGTGCGTTGTGTCTGAGCCTGTCATGGACGCGGCACCGACCCGTCCCTCCGCCCTTCGCGCCTGATCAGCGTCGTTTGATCGCAGAGCGCCAGTAGGGCGGTCACCTTCATCTTTGGGAGACCCCACCGTGCGCGAGCACGATCTTTACGACCGTTTCGAATCGTCCTACGACGACACTGACACCACACAGCGCAAGAGCAGGCGCGGTAAGCGCGGCAACACAGACGATGCGGAGCCAACGCGTCGCGGCCGCATGACAGAAGAAGAAAAGCTGCGGGTCGCACGACTGCGCGAGGACCAGCTCAGCGCGGCGGACACCCCCGAGGACGGCGACCGCTGGTCCACGTGGGGCGACGCCGACCAGGGCCCCAAGCCGTACCCGGACTGGCTCGTCACCGAGCTGGCCGCGGTCGACCGCGAGCTGGGCATCGTGAAGACCGGCAAGGAGGCGGACGTCTTCCTGCTGGAACGCGCGATGGGCGAGAAGGCGTGCCTGCTCGCCGCCAAGCGCTACCGCAGTGGCGATCACCGGATGTTCCACCGCGACGCGGGGTATCTGGAAGGTCGCCGGATGAAGAAGTCCCGCGAGACACGGGCGATCCAGAACCGCACCGCGTTCGGGCGCAACCTGATCGCGGAGCAGTGGGCGGTCGCGGAGTTCGCCGCGCTCGCCAGGCTGTGGCAGATCGGCGCGCCCGTGCCGTATCCGGTGCAGCGCAGCGGCACCGAGCTGCTGCTGGAGTTCATCGGGGACGGTGACGGCAACGCGGCACCGCGGCTCGCGCAGACCCGTCCGGACGAGGACGAGCTGCTCGACCTGTGGCGGCAGCTGGTCAGCACGTTGATGACGCTCGCCGACGCGGGCCTCACGCACGGCGACCTGTCCGCGTACAACCTGATGGTCCACGAAGGCAGGCTGATCATGATCGACCTGCCGCAGGTGGTCGACCTCGTCGCGAACCCACGCGGCGTGGAGTTCCTTGACCGCGACATCCGCAACGTCAGCGCGTGGTTCGTCTCGCGCGGGCTTCCGCCGGAGATCGCTGACCCGTCCGCGCTGGTGGCAACGCTGCTGGACGTGGCGGGTATGGGGTGAGTCACGTTGCGCGTCCGGCCGTGTCCAACGACACTGCCGGGCGCGCAGGGCGTGGCCGATGATCGGCTAGACTGTGCTGTACACCGAGGAAGGCTTGACGGCCGTTGACCGGTGTTTCCACCCACTCATCAGCGGCGTGACCATCACGCCGGGCCCGTCCTTGTGATCGGCACCGCGGTAGCGCGCGGGGCAGCCTCGAGACGTGCCATGTCCCGGAGGTTTGTTTTGCCATCAATGTCCGAAGGTCGTTCCGAGCGCTCTTTCAGCCGCGGCAAGCCGCGGCGTCGTTCGGGCCGCCAGGGCAGCTCCTCGCGTCCGCAGCAGCGGGTCGAGGAACCGATTGTCGCCGAGCCGTTCGAGAGCACGTTGCCGGAAGGCCCGCTGCCCTCGTTCGCCGAGCTCGGCCTGGCTGACGCGCTGATCAAGTCGCTCGTCGCCAACGAGATCACCGAGCCGTTCCCGATCCAGGCGGCCACCCTTCCCGACTCCATGGCCGGCCGGGACATCCTCGGTCGCGGTCAGACCGGCTCCGGCAAGACGCTGGCCTTCGGTCTCGCCATGCTGACCCGCCTCGCGACCGGCCGCTCGCAGCCGAACAAGCCGCGCGGCCTGATCCTGGTCCCGACCCGCGAGCTGGCGATGCAGGTGGAGACGGCGCTCACGCCGCACGCCCGCTCGCTGGGCCTGTGGTGCCGCGTGATCGTCGGCGGCACGTCGTTCCCGCGTCAGATCGAGCACCTGCGCCGCGGCGTCGACCTGCTGATCGCCACGCCGGGCCGGCTGTCGGACCACGTCCGCCAGGGCACGTGTGACCTCGGCTCGGTCGAGATCACCGCGCTGGACGAGGCCGACCAGATGGCGGACATGGGCTTCATGCCCCAGGTCCGCGCCATTCTGGACCTGACCCCGCAGGACGGCCAGCGTCTGCTGTTCTCCGCGACGCTCGACGGCGACGTGGACAAGCTGGTCCGCCAGTACCTGCACAACCCGGTGACGCACTCGGTGGCCCCGGCCACGGCGAGCGTCACGACGATGGAGCACCACCTGCTGTTCGTGTCCGCTGAGGACAAGCAGAACGTGGTGAACGAGGTGGCCGCGCGCGAGGGCCGCACGATCATGTTCGTGCGCACCAAGCACCACGTCGACCGCCTGGCCAAGAAGCTGCGTTCGATGGGCGTCAACGCCGGTGCGCTGCACGGCGGCAAGGCGCAGAGCGCGCGCACTCGCGTGCTCGGCGACTTCCGCGACGGCACCATGCCGGTCCTGATCGCGACCGACGTGGCCGCCCGCGGCATCCACGTGGACGACATCTCGCTGGTCGTCCACGTCGATCCGCCGGCCGACCCGAAGGACTACCTGCACCGCGCCGGCCGCACGGCTCGCGCCGGTCAGTCCGGCACGGTCGTCACCCTGGTGACGCACGACCAGCGTCGCGCCGTCCAGGGCATGGCCGCCCGCGCCGGCATTCGTCCCGAGAGCACGAAGGTGCGCCCCGGCGACGACGACCTGATCCGCATCACGGGTGCTCGCATCCCGAGCGGTGAGCCGATCATCGAACGCGAGAAGCCGGCCCGCCGCAGTGGTGGTGCCGGTGGCGGCGGTCGTCGTTTCGGCGCTCCTGCCGCCGGTGGCCGCGGTGGTGAGCACCGCGGTGGCTCCGGCCGGCGCACCGAGGGCGGCGGCGAGTTCCGCAGTGGCCCCCGTCGCGCTGCCGAGGGTGGCGGCCCGCGCCGCACCGAGCGCACCGGCGGTCGTCCGCGCAGGGCACCGCAGCACTGATCTGATCGACGCCTGAGGCCGCTTCCCCACACGGGGAGGCGGCCTTTCGCCATTTCGCGGTCGTGAGTGGTTGTGGTCACCAGAGCGACCACAGCCGGTCACGACCTCACTATGGTGCGGCATGGGGCGGAACTGGTATCTGTTGTGGAGCGGCAGCGCGATCTCGGCGCTGGGTGACGGGATCTTCCTCGCCGCACTCCCCCTGCTGGCCGCGACGCTCACCCAGGATCCGAAGCTGGTCGCCGGAGTCACCTTCTTCGGCACGCTTCCCTGGCTGCTCGCGGCGCTCCCGGCGGGCGCGGCCGCCGACCGGTACGACCCCAGGAAGCTGCTGCTGGGTTCGCTGTGGGTACAGGCGGCGCTGTTGACCGTGCTGGCGACGTTCCACAACGCACACATCGGCTTCCTGTACGGCATGGCGTTCCTCATCGGCACCGCCGAGAACCTGCCGCGCGCGGTGGGGCAGCCGCTGATCAAAGCCACCGTCGAGGATCACCTGCTGGAGCGGGCGAACGGCCGGCTGTTCGCGTCGCAGGCCGTCGCTCTGCAGTTCGTGGGACCGCCGTTGGGCGGGTTGTTGTTCGCACTCGTGACACCGCTGCCGTTCTGGGTCAACGCGGTGACGTTCGCCGTCGCGGCCGTGCTGGTCACCAGGATGCGGACCAAACCAGGAAAGCGCGCGGAACGCCCGAAGGCGCTCGAAGGCTTGCGGTGGCTGAAGAACCACAAGGCGCTCCGAACGGTCACCGTGATCTCGGCGACCTCGAACCTGTGCATCGCGATCACGACGGCGACGCTGGTGCTGTTCGCCCAGCACCGGCTCGGGCTCACCAACGCGGGTTTCGGGGCGTTTCTGGCGACGCTGGCGTGCGGCGGCGTCGCGGGTGGACTGCTCGCCGAACGGATCCTCGTGAAGCTGACGCCGCGCACCACGGTGACGGTGACCGTGGTGCTGACTCCGTTGATGTGGCTGGGGATTGCCACCGTCGCACACGATCTCAAGACCGTCGCGGCGTTCGCGGTCATCGGCTCGTTCTGCACTGCGGTGTGGGGTGTGGCCACTTCGGTGTTGCGCCAACGGGCTGTGCCGGCTGAACTGCTCGGCCGCGTCAGCAGCGCGCAGACCCTGATCACCTGGGGTGTCATGCCGGTCGGCGCGCTGCTGGGCGGGCTCATCGCGGGATCGTTCGGGCTGCTGGCGCCGTGGTTCGTGGCCGTGGGCCTGCGCACCGCGGTCGGCCTGCTCTGCCTCAAACCGCTACGTGCTCACTGGCCGGGAGCGGCCTTGAACGTCCACTTGGCAGCGTCGCCGGAACAGGACGCGGCGGTCACCTTGCCGGACGCGTCGCGGTAGCACTTGGTGTTGTACTGCATGTCCGAGATGGTCTTGTTCGGGTTGATCGACCACTGCTGGGCGGGTCCGCCGTCGCACTTCCGCAGAATGACCTTGCCCGAGGACAGCGTGGTGCACTGCTGGGGCGAGCCCTGCTCCATGAACGCGCCGTGGAACTTGAACTGCTGCGTCGCCGAACCGTTGCAGGTGGCGGTGGCCAGCTGCGCGCCGGGCGTGCCCTGGAGGCACTTGCCGGTCGACACGTTCTTGTATTCGCCGTTGGTGGTCTTGGGCTTCGCGCCGCCGTAGCACTCACCGGTGGACGTGTTGAAGATCGGCGTCGAGTCGACCGTGAGGTTCGACGGCGGGTTGATGATGGTCTCCTCCATCACCGGCTTGCCGTCGTCGTGGTAGTTCGTCAGCGCGTCTTCGCAGTCGATGGCGTTCATGGCGTTGCCGCCCTTGCCGCCGACCCACGCGTCGAAGTGCCACAGCTTCGGGCCGCCGTTGGGGCCGTTGCCGTTCCAGTCCTGCTCACAGGAGGAGCAGGAGTCCTCCATGATGAAGTACTTCTTCACGCGCGGGAAATAGATCTTCGTGCCGGGCTTGGCTTCCTTGCTGGACGTCGCGAACGTGATCGGGTCCGCGTAGGTGCCCTTGCCGCCGGCGGTGTTGTGGATCTGCGGGTACGCGATGTCGCCGCCCGGCGGGGTGTTGTCGTACCAGCCGTAGAAGGTCCAGAAGACCTGTTGGGGTGCGGCGCTCGCAGGTGACGAAGCGAACAAACCGGACATCATCAGCAAGATTGCTGCCGCCACAGACAGGGCGCGTTTCATGCGTGCCTCCGCAGAACCGGTGGACTTGGGCGGCGTGATTGCAGAGTCCACCGGTTCCGCGGTAATTGTAAAGAAACTTATCTAACTATTTGCTGAAGCAAGCCCGGCGACCGGACCCACCACGATGATCGCCGGCGGGCGAACCTCCCAGGCCTCCATGTCCGCGGCCAGCGAGTCCAAAGTGGACCGGTAGACGCGCTGAGCGGCCGTGCTGCCCTCCTGGATCACGGCGACGGGGGTCGAGGCGGGCCGGCCTTCCATCAGGGCCGTGGCGAACGCACCGGCGCGTTCGACGGCCATCATCAGCACGACGGTGCCCTGCAGACGTGCGATGGCGGGCCAGTCCACCAGCGAACGCGGGTCGTCGGGCGCAACGTGACCGGAGACGACCACCACCTCGTGCGCGACGCCTCGGTGCGTCACGGGCA
Source organism: uncultured Actinomycetota bacterium (assembly GCA_963771775.1). Taxonomy (GTDB): domain Bacteria; phylum Actinomycetota; class Actinomycetes; order Mycobacteriales; family Pseudonocardiaceae; genus Lentzea. Next base: position 782,850 of record CAVYUS010000007.1, on the reverse strand, counting down.
CACCAGCCAGCGCCGGAACGCCGAACGCCGACGTCACGCCGGGCACGACGGTGACCGGGATGCCCGCCTCGGCGCACGCCAGCAGTTCCTCGAAGCCACGGCCGAAGACGTACGGGTCGCCGCCCTTCAGCCGGACGACGAACTTGCCTTCCTTGGCGCGGTCGACCAGCGTCTGGTTGATGAACTCCTGCGTGGCCGCACGGCCGTAAGGGATCTTCGCGGCGTCCACGACCTCGACGTGCGGCGGCAGGTCGTCCAGCAGCTCACGCGGGGCCAGGCGGTCGGCGACCACCACGTCCGCGTGCGCCAGCAAACGCTTGCCCTGCACGGTGATCAGTTCCGGGTCGCCGGGGCCTCCGCCGACCAGCGCCACGCCGACCGGCCGCGCGGCCTGGTCCGCGATGCGGCCGTCGCGCAACGCCGCCACGAGCCCGTCCCGCACCGCGGCCGAACGACGGTGCTCACCGCCGGCCAGCACGCCCAGAACCAGCCCGTCGTGCGTCCCCACGGCCGGTGTCACGGCCGTGCCCTCGACGGCGATGTCCGCGCGTACGCAGAACACCCTCGAAGCCATCGCTTCGTCGCCGATCTGCGTGTTCACCTCGACGTTCGACGTGCAGGCCACCACGTACCAGGCGCCCTCGACGTCACCGGTCTGGAACCGCCGCTCATGCCACGTGAGCTCGCCCGCGTCGACCATGCCCTGCACGGCGGGAGTGACGGACGGCGACACGAGCTCGACGGCGGCGCCGGCGGCGATCAGGCGAGGCAGACGGCGCTGCGCGACCGTGCCGCCGCCGACCACGAGGACGCGCCGGCCCCGCAGATCGAGGCCGGCCAGGTAGTGCTGTTCAAAGGGCATGCGTAGAAGCATCCACACCGGACACGTCGTGTCCAGCCGAAGGGAACATGGTCACAGGCGCAACAACTCGAACGAGGTCGCCAGCACGCCGCCGAACCGCTGTCCGACGGCCTCCGCCATGCCGCGCAGGAACGGTTCCGGCTCCGCCATGTCCCCACTCAGCGCAGCCAGATAGGCCTTGTGCGCGCGCAGAGACTCCACCGAAGCGTCGAACGAGTCAGTGATGTCCACGGCGTGCGTCGCCATCGGCGAGGACGCCGCCGCCACGTACCGAACGCCGTTCCACGGCTCCAGGCCCAGGTCCTGGAACACCCAGCGGTTGCCCGCGTCCCGGACCGCGTCGACGGTCGCGCGCCCGACCGCGATGTGGTCCGCCATGTTCAGCCCGCCGCCGGGCCACGTCTCGCGGAAGTTGCCGGTGATGACGACCTCCGGCCGGTGCCGCCGGATGGCCGCGGCGATGTCGCGCCGCAACGGCACGCCGTACTCGATCACGCCGTCCGGGTGGTCCAGGAACTCGACCACGGACACCCCCACCGCGGCGCAGGACGCGATCTGCTCCTCGACCCGCAACGGCCCGGAGACCGCCGGCTCGATCGAGTCGATGCCCGCCTCACCACGGCACGCCAGCAGATAAGCGATCTTCTTGCCTTGGGCGGTCCAGCGCGCGATCGCACCCGCACCGCCGTACTCCATGTCATCGGGGTGAGCGACGACGACGAGCGCGCTCTCCCAGTCCTCCGGCATCGTTTCCAGATCGGCCATGCCCCGAAGGATGCGCGTGAACGTGGGCACGCTGCAACCGCAGCATGGCGAACGGCCACCACACCGTGTCCTGAGGACCGGTGTGGTGGCCGTACTCGTGCCAAAGCCGCCGTAAAACGTCCACTGTGGACTAATGCACTGCTTTGCCCAGTGCTGCTGTTAGAGCTGGGCGTTGATGGCCGAGTAGTACGTCGCAATCCGGCCGTACACGCCGGGGTAGCCCGCGCCGGCACAACCGCGGCCCCACGACGTGTCACCGATGAGCTTGCCGCCGTACACGAGCGGGCCACCGGAGTCGCCCTGGCAGGTGTCCACGCCACCCTGCGGGAAGCCCGCGCACACCATCGAGGTGTTGCTGTACTGCGAGTACGCGGTCTTGCAGGTGGCGTCCGAGGTCAGCGGCACGTTGGCCTTCAGCAGGTACCGGGAGGCGGAACCGCCGGAGGACGTGGTGCCCCAGCCGAGGATCAGCGCGGAGTTGCCCGCGGCGTAGAGCGCCGTGTCGGCCGGGGTGGCGAGCGGCATGGTGGCCGAGTTGAGGTTGCTGGCCAGCGTCAGCACGGCCACGTCGAAGCCGGAGGTCGCGGTGCGGTAGCTCGGGTGCACCCAGATGCGGCTCACGTTCACCACGGTGCCCGCGGTGCTCTGCTTGTCGTCGCGGCCGTGCACGACGCGCGTGTTGGACGGCGAGCGGCCGGAGACGCAGTGGGCGGCGGTGACGACCTTGTTGGCCTTCACCAGCGTGCCGCCGCAGAACTGCCCGCCCGAGGAGGACGCCAGGTAGACGACCCAGGGATAAGTCGCGGTGCTCGCCCGCGTGCCACCGACGATCATCGGCGACACATCGTCGGCGTTCGCCGGTGCGGTGAAGAAGATGCTCGCGAGAGCGGTGACCACGACGGACAAGATCAGGCGATGCAGGGTTTTCGCCATAGCTGCCAGTCCTTCCCGATGACGCTGTGTGTGCAGGGTGTCGAGCGGCGGCACACACAGCGTCACGGGCATGGAATCAACCGCACAACCGCCACTCGTCTGTGAAGGGTGGTTTGACTTTTGACTCAGGCAGTTCGCGGGCCGTGGAAGCTACCTGGATCGCGTGGCCGAGCTCGGGCCACACCACCTCGTCAGCCTTCCCGGACTCCCGGAACAACAATGACGTCGGCTTCGACCGGATCGTCCAGCGTCGGCCCGGTCCCGAAGGCGATGAACGCGACCGCCGCACCGCGCGCGGCGAGCTCCGGAGCGCCCTCGTGCCGGATCTCGGTACCGGACCGGAGCAGCGGCGCGATCGCGTCGATCGCCTCGGGCGTGCCGACCACGAACGCCGCGCGCCGGATCTCGGCTTCCGCGCGGGGCGTGCGTTCCTCGGACGAGCCCGGTCCCAGGCCGACGAGCGCGAGCCGGCCGCGGGGCAGCACCCGGGCCGCGGCCACGGTCACGTTGTCCCGCTTGAACTTCTCGGCCGCCAGCTCGACCGGGCCACCGTGCCCGAGGCTCTGCGCGCCACGCAACGCGGCCGCTTCCGCGACGCTCGCGGTGCCCATCGAGTTGCGCACCACCGAGCTCGGGTTCGGCACCCCGATCTCGGCGAGCTCCTCGGTCGGGAACGTCAGCAGCTCGGCGGTGTCACCGTGCCAGAAACCCCAGTCCTCCACGGCATCAACGATGCCGGGTTCGTCCGCCTTGGCGTCGGCGGTCGCGAACGCCTTGACCGCGCGGAGATCCAGCCCGCCCTGCGCGTCCAGCTCCGCGAGCGCGGCGCCGACACTCGTGGCCGACGAACCTCGCGTCGAGCCCACGCCGACGATGAGCGTGCGCGGCACGATCCGCAGCACGTTGCCCTTGAGGCCGACCGCCCGGTCGTCGACCAGGATCACCCACGTCGCGTCCTCACCGGCCGCGACCACGTTGGGCGGCAGCGCGGGCAACGGGAAGTTCAACGGGTTGCGCAGCACGACCTTCTCGCCCGCCTCGATGGCGGCGGCGCAGGCTTCGAGGTCGCCATCTGCGGTGGCGTCGAGCTGTTCGACCAGCTCGTCCAGCACCGAGTCGATCGACGGGCCGCCGGTCACGACGGCCGTGCGGTCGAGCGCGTCCGCGACCTGCCGCGCCAACTCATCCGCCGGACCGGCCAGCGCCACCACGAAGTGCGCGTCCACGCACACGACGGCGGGGTCGGATCGCTTGTCCCGCAACAGGGGTGCGATCAGCCGGACCGCGGAAGCCGCGTCCAGGAAGAGAACGGCGGCATCGAGCCGTGGCCACAGCTGCCGCACGGCGGTCTTGATCGGACCGTCCGACATCACCGCGTCCGCGCCGAGGAGGCCGGCCAGGTCGGCGGCGTCACCGCGCTGGTCCGGCCCGGCGAACACACCGATCACGTCCGGCCGCCCCGCCGGCCTAGGACCTGTATCGAGGTCCCGTTCGATGAGAGTCGCCCGGCTATCGCGAACATGGACCTCGATACAGGCCCTGGCACGGCACTCACTTCTTGGTTCCCCACAGCACGGTCACCGGCACCGCGGGGGCGAAACCCGAGTCGAGCAGGCGGGAAGCGGTCCAGTGCACGCCTTCCACCTCGTACCCGGCGGCCTGCAGCGCGTCGCGGGCCGGCACGATCTCGTCCACCCGTTCCGTCACCACGACCACGCGGCGGGCGGACACCGCGGCGCACGCCTTGACCTCGCGAATCTCACCCCGGCCGACGAACACCGCGTCCGGGCGCGGCAACGAGGACGCGTCCAGCTCGCCTTCCTCCAGGCGAACGTCGACGCCGTGCGCGGAGGCGTTCGCGATGATCCGCACGCCCTGCACGGGATCCGGCTCGACGGCGACCACCGCGGCACCCAGCCGGGCGCACTCCACGGCCACCGCGCCGGATCCGGCCAGCACGTCCCACACGAGGACGCCGGGCCGTGGCGCAAGCCTGGCCAGCACGAACGCACGGACCTCGGCACCGAGGACGTGCGAGCGGCTCGCGAACGCGTCGTCCGGCAGCGCCCAGCCGTCGTTCGAGGTGAGGAACTCGTTGTCCGCCAGGCACAGCACCGCGTCCGGCGCCGTCCAGCGGCGGGTCACGGCGTCACGCGGGTCCACCGGGACCAGCTCGCCGGAGTCCGACACCGTCAGCGTGCGGCGCCAGCCGGCGAGGCCCGCACCGATCTCGGCGGGCCCGATGCCCTCGGCCAGCTTGACGATCACGGCGGAGCGGGCGCGGCACACGTTCAGCGCAGGACGCAGCCCGTCCGCCGCATCGACGATCTCGACCGGACGACCGGCTGCCTCGCGCAGCTTCTCGACTGTCATCAGCTCGTGCGCTTGGGCTTACGGGCGGCCGGCTTCTTCTTGGGAGGCGCGGGCTGCACGGTGGCCTGCACGGTGGCCTGCACGGTCGTCGGCTTCTTCTTCGCGGCGGCGACCACGGTCAGCTTCGGCTTGGCCGGGGACTCCTCGGCCGGCTTGCGCACCGACTGCTGGAACTCCTCGACCGCGTTCCACGCCGGGTTGGGCTCGGCGGGAACGGCGTCGGAGGCCGGGATCAGATGCGGGGACCGGTTCGTCCGTCCTGGTGGCGATGCGCGAGGCGGCGCGGCGCGACCAGCGGGTCGGGCGGGCGGCGCGGATCGGTTCGTCCACCGCGGTGGTGGCCGAGGTCGAGACGCGGCGGGTCGGGGCCTTCACGGCGGCGCCGACCAGGAACAGGGTCGGGCGGTACAGCTTGTGCTGCTTCACCACCGACTCCAGCTCGCCGACCGTGGTGTGCACGATCAGCTCTTCCGGCTGGCTCACCTTGTACGCCACGACGACCGGCGTGGCCTCCGAGTAACCGCCCTGCAGCAGCTTCTCGACGAACTGGCCGGTGCGCGCACCCGAGACCGTCGCGGCCATCGTGGTCTGCAGCTCGGCGAACTCGCGGACCAGCTCGCTGCTCTCCGGCGAGATCAGGACCGTCGAGGACGCCTCGGTCTGGGTGATCTCCCGGCCGATCCTGGCGGCGGCCGCGGCCACGAACGACACACCCGGCACGACGTCGACCTCAAGGCCGAGACGCACACACAGGTCGTGCTGCTCCTGCACACCACCACCGGTCGCGGCGTCGCCCGCGTGCAGACGCACGACCGTCTGACGCGACGCGGCGGCACGGCGGTACACGTCCGTGATCTCGTCCGGCGTGACGCGCGAGAAGTCGACCAGCTCGGCATCGGCGCGTGCGTGCTCACGGACGCACTCGGCGTCCACCGCACTGGGAGCCCAGATGACGACGTCGGCTTCCGCGATTCTGCGCGCGCCTCGGAGAGTGATGAGGTCGGCGGCGCCCGGACCGGCGCCGACGAAAGAAACCCGACCGGTCGTCGTCACGACAGCTCCACAGGGGTTTGACGAAGGCTTAGGCGAAGACCGTACCGTCTGCCACTCCTGCCACGAACGGGTGGCAGGCCCGCACGAAGCGTGCTACGGCTTCTGGGTCACCTGCGGGGTGCGTGTGGAGGTACGACGCGTGCACGCCACCGACCACGAAACCTTCCGCCACCGGACGGGAATCGACGCCGCGCCAGTGCCACGCGGGTGGCGTCGAGTGCGGTGTGGACAGCTGCGTGCGGTGGAACTCGTGGCCGGTCACGCGGCTGCCCGGCGGATGCAAGCGGAGAACTCGCCGATGCGACGGCGTCCCGGTAGCCCAAGGTCAGCTTCGGCGTCATGAACCCGTCGGCGTCGAGCACGCCGCACATCGGATGCCCGTCGAGCGACCGCGCCAGGTAGAGCAGCCCGCCGCACTCCGCGTGGACCGGCGCACCCGATCGAGCGAACCGGGCGACGGCCGCGCGCAACTTCGCGTTGGCCGACAGCGCTTCCGCGTGCTGTTCCGGGAATCCACCCGGCAGCACGAGGCCCGCTGTCCCGTCCGGCAGCTCCTCGTCGTTGAGCGGATCGACGACCGCGACGGCCGCACCCGCCGCCTTCAGCACCTCGACGTGTTCCGCGTAGCCGAACGTGAAGGCCGATCCGCCCGCGACCGCGATCAACGGCTCGTCCGCGACCCGTTCGACCTGGGGTTCCCACGCGGCGACCGCCATCGCCGGCACCGAACTCGCCAGCGCGCGCACCGCGTCGAGATCGACGTGCTTGGCCACCGCCGCGGCGATCGCGTCCACCGCGGCGACCGCCTCGGACCCGTGCTCGGCCGCCGTCACGAGCCCCAAATGCCGTGAGGGCAAGGAGAACGAGGCGTCTCTGGGCAACACGCCCAGGACGTCGAGACCGACCTCGTCGCAGGCCGATCTGAGGACCTGCTCGTGCCGTTCCGAACCGACCTGGTTGAGGATCACGCCGCCGAGCCGGACCGTCGGGTCGTAGCCGCGGAACCCGTGCAGCAGCGCCGCGAGCGATCGGCTCTGGCCGCGGGCGTCCACGACGAACAGCACGGGCGCGTTGATCAGCTTGGCGACGTGCGCGGTCGAGCCGACGCCCGCGGTGTCGACCCGGCCGTCGAACAGGCCCATCACGCCCTCGACGACGGCGATGTCGCAGCCCTTCGAGCCGTGCGCGAACAGGCCGGGGATGCGGTGCTCGCCGACGAGGACCGGGTCGAGGTTGCGGCCCGGCCGGCCGGTGGCCAGCGCGTGGTAGCCGGGGTCGATGTAGTCGGGGCCGACCTTGAACGGCGCGACCCGAGATCCGGCCCGGCGCAACGCGGCCATCAGGCCGGTCGCCACCGTGGTCTTGCCGCTGCCCGATGCCGGGGCCGCGATGACCAGCCGGTTCACCATCTGGGGCTCCGCTGTCCGGGGACGGTGGCCGCGTCCGTCAGCCGGTTCGTCATCTGATCACCCGCCGAGTCGGCGAAGTGGCCGCGCTCCAACCGACTCGCCACCTGGTCAACCGCTGCGGCGAAATGGCCGCGCCTCAACCGACTCACCACTCGATCCCCCGCTGGCCCTTCTGCCCGGCGTCCATCGGGTGCTTGACCTTGGTCATCTCCACCACCATGTCGGCGGCGTCGATCAGCTTCTCCGGCGCGTACCGGCCGGTGATCATCACGTGCTGGTGGCCGGGGCGGTTGACCAGCGTCTCGACCACCTCGTCGACGTCGATCCAGCCCCAGTGCAGCAGGTAGCTGAACTCGTCGAGCACGTAGAAGCCGTGACGTTCGGCCGCGAGCCGGCGCTGGATCTCGCGCCAGCCCTCCAGCGCGTTCGCGGCGTGGTCCTCGTCGCTGCCCGGCTTGCGCGACCACGACCAGCCCTCGCCCATCTTGTGCCACTCGACCGCGCCACCCTCGCCGGTCTCGTCGTGCAGCCGGCCGAGCGCCTTGAACGCGGTCTCCTCGCCGACCTTCCACTTGGCGGACTTCACGAACTGGAACACGCCGATGTCCCAGCCCTGGTTCCAGCCGCGCAGCGCCATGCCGAACGCCGACGTCGACTTCCCCCTCATGTCGCCGGTGTGCACCATCAGCAGCGGCCGGTTGCGGCGCTGCCGGGTCGTGAGGCCGTCCTTCGGAACCTCGGTCGGCTGTCCCTGTGGCACTGAAATCTCCTTAAGCAGCGCGGACGACGCCGGCGAGGTGGTCGGCACTGAGCTGGTCGAGCCGGACGCAGGTACCCGACAGCGCCTCGGCGATCTTCTGCGCGAGGCCGAGCCGGATGTGGCCCTGTTCGCAGTCCACGACCACGACCGCGGTCTGTTCGAGCAGGCCGGCCGCCTTGAGCGCGTCCTTCGTCGGGTCGCCGCCGAGGCCGCTCGACGTCGCGCGGCCATCGGTCAGCAGCACCACCAGCGGGCGCTTCTGCGGGTCGCGCAACCGTTCGATCTCCAGCACGCGGTGGGCCTTGAGCAGGCCGTCCGCCAGTGGCGTCCGGCCGCCGGTGCGCATCTTCTTCAACCTGGCAGCAGCTGCGTCCACCGAAGTCGTCGGCGGCAGAGCGACTTCCGCGGTCCGGCCGCGGAACGTCACCACGCCCACCTTGTCGCGCCGCTGGTAGGCGTCACGCAGCAGCGACACGACCGCGCCGCTCACCGCCGACATCCGCTGCCGTGCGGCCATCGAGCCGGAGGCGTCGACGACGAACAGGATGAGGTTCGACTCCTTGCCTTCCCGCACCGCCTTGCGGAGATCGCCGCCGGTCAGAACGAGCCCGGGGCCACTGCGTCCGCGTGCGTTCTGGTGCGGGGCCGCGTTCATGAGCGTGTCGACCAGATGCAGTCCACTTCCGTCCACTTTGGACGAGCGAACGATCCGGCCGGTGCGGGCACGTGCCCTGGAACGCTTGCCCGGCGCGCCTTCGCCGACACCGGGAACCTCCAGCAGCCGCGCCTTGAACGCCGGCGCGGGTTCGGGGGCCGGGCGGTCGTTCGGCGCGTTTCCGTTGCCGGCCGGGCCTTCCTGCGGTTCGGGCAGCTCGCCGCCACCGGGGCCGTCGTCGTCCGGGCCGTCGTCCGGTCCCCCGTCGTCGTCCGCGTGCTCGGCCGCCTGGCGCATCGCGTCCTCGAGCTGCTGCTCCTCGATGCCCGGCTCGTCGAACGGGTCGCGCCGGCGCCGGTGCGGCAGCGCGAGCCGGACCGCGACCTCGACGTCGGACTCCTCGACCTGCTCCGCTCCCCGCCAGGCCGCGTGGGCCATGGCGGCACGGGCGACCACCAGGTCCGCGCGCATGCCGTCGACCTCGAACGCCGCGCAGACAGCGGCGATCCGGCGCAGCTCACTGTCCGGAAGGGACACCGCGGGCAGGTTCGCGCGCGCCTTGGTGATCTGCCGCTTCAGCGCGGCGTCCTCGTCGGCCCACTGCTCGGCGAACGTCACGGGACCGGCTTCGTAGGCGAGCCGGCGCCTGATCACCTCGGTGCGGACGTGCACGTCCCGCGCCGCCTTCACCGTCACGGTCAGCCCGAACCGGTCGAGCAGCTGCGGCCGCAGCTCGCCCTCCTCCGGGTTCATGGTGCCGACCAGCAGGAACTGCGACGGGTGCGACACCGAGACGCCTTCGCGTTCAACGTGCGCACGCCCCATCGCGGCGGCGTCGAGCAGCAGGTCGACCAGGTGGTCGTGCAGCAGGTTGACCTCGTCGACGTAGAGCACGCCCCGGTGCGCGGCGGCGAGCAGGCCGGGCTGGAACGCCCGCACGCCCGCGGTCAGCGCCTTCTCCAGGTCGAGCGACCCGACCAGCCGGTCCTCGGTAGCGCCCACGGGCAGTTCCACGAGGCGGGCGGGCCGCCGTTCGCCGCCCTCGTGCGGTGCGTCCGGGCAGTCGGTGCTGCCGGGCACACAGCCGAAGCGGCAGTCGCGCGAGACGTCGAGCTCGGGCAGGAGCGCGGCCAGGGCACGCACGATCGTCGACTTCGCGGTCCCCTTCTCGCCGCGCACGAGAACACCGCCGATGCCGGGATGCACGGCGTTCAGCAACAGGGCAAGCCGGAGGTCGTCATGTCCGACGACAGCCGAAAACGGGAACATGCTCGGTGAAGTCCTTCCTCGGGTGTCCACGCCCGTGGCCGGTCGAATACGAGGGGACGAGTTCCTGACTCCCGGCGTCTCCCATGCCGGTCACAGTCGCGGGACGGCGCCGGATTCACACCGGCTTCCTCGAACTCCCTCACAGCCCCGGCATCGTCGCACTTCGCACCGGCGGTACCAACAGCCAGGTGAGCGATGTCGCCCTTACGCTCTTCTCGCGCGGCCAGGCCGGATCGAGTTGGTGCACTTGACGGCGAACGCAAACGTTTGCCGATCACCCCTGCTGCAGCCAACTCAGAGCTGCTGGGTCACAGCAGGTCCTGGAAGTGCTCCCAGGCCTCGCGGACCTCCTCCGCCGTCCACTCCAGCGCGGGCCCGGCCACCGTGATCTCGTTCTTCGCGAGCGGCCCGTCCTGCCAGAAGTTCCCGAGGAACTTCCCGCTCGCCTCGGTCAGCTTCTTCGGGTCGCCGGGCAGGTGCAGCGAGAACTGGTGCGTGTGCGGCTCGGGCAGGCCCATGGCTTCGGCGACGACCTTCGCGTGTGCCACGTAGGTGCCCAACCGGGGCAGCACGGTGTCCAGGCCGTGCAGGGCCGACAACGCGGCGGGCCACTGCTGGAACAGCATGCCGCCGTAGCGGTGCCGCCAGACCCGTGCCTGGTCGACGAAGTCCTGGGTGCCGGCCAGCGCAGCCCCGGAGATGCCTTCCAGCGACTTGTAGAACGACACGTAGACCGAGTCGAACAGGCCGGCGATCTCGGCCAGCGGCTTGCCGAGGCCGTACGTGCTCTCCCACAGCCGCGCGCCGTCGAGGTGCACGACGGCGTCCCGTTCGCGGGCGGCGTCCACGACGGAGGACAGCTCGTCCCAGGTCGGCAGGATGAAGCCGGCCTCGCGGTCGGGTACCTCGACCAGCAGCGTCCCGAACGGTTCAGGACACTTCGCCACCTCGTCGTTGTCGACCTTGATCGGACGCAGACCGGACAGCACGGTCAGCGCGTCGTCCTCGTGGTTGAGGGGGTGTGCCTGCGGGTGCATCGCGACGATCGGGTTGTGCGTGCGGTCGGCCCAGCACCGCAACGCGATCTGCTGCGCCATCGTGCCGGTGGGCACGAACAGCGCGGCCTCGGTGCCCAGCAGCTGCGCGACCCTCGTCTCCAGCTCGCCCACCGGGCCGCCGTCGCCGTAGCGGTCGGGGGCGATGTCCGGCACCGGGCCGAGCATCTCCAGCAGGGTCTTCTTCCGGACGCCCGAGAGCTGACGGTTCATCACCCCGGCATCAAACCTCAGGTCAACGACTCACGGCCACCGACTTTGGCGCGCGGAACGAGAGCAGGTTCAGCCACTCGGGCTCGTCACCGACCAGGTGCAACGACGGCTCGTGCTCGGCCACGGTCCGCAGCGCCACGGCGGCCTCCAGGCGGGCCAGTCCGGCGCCGAGGCAGAAGTGGCGACCGTAGCCGAACGCCAGGTGCCGCGGGTCGTTCTCCTTGCCGCTCAACAACAACACGAGCTCAGCACCGGCCGGTACGCGAACTCCGGACAGCACGACCTCACGAGCCGTGAGCCGCCGCCAGGTCACCACGGGCGTGGCGACGCGCAGCACGTGCTCCACAAACGATTCGGCCACGCCCGGCGACGGCAGCCGCTCCCACAGCGCGCGGTCCTGCAACGCCATCCGCAACGCCGTCGACAGCAGCTGGGTCGTGGTCTCCTGGCCCGCGATCAGCAGGAAGTAGCAGAGCCCGGCCGAGTCCTCCGCGGACACACCGGCGTCCATCAAGGCGCAGAAGAGCTCACCGTCCCGCGCGTGGTAGCGCTTGACCAGCCACTGGTGGAACTCGCCGACGTCGTCGACCAGCTCCAGCTGGCGTTCACGGGAGATGTCGCCCCAGAAGAACTCCAGCGAACCCGTGCTCCAGCGCTTCAACGTCGGGATGTCGACGTTCGGCAGGCCCAGCAGGTCCATCAGCACGATCGCCGGCAGGTCCCAGGCCAGATCCTGAACGAGATCCGTGCCACCCAGACGTTCCAGAACGAGCGATCGGATGCGAGGCTCCGCAGCGGCGACCCGCGCCGGCGTGAAGAACGACGCCACCAGGCGCCGCAGCTCGGTGTGCGACGCGGAACCGTTGTTCGCCAGCGTCGGCGGCAGCGAGAAGCGGGCCCTGACCAGGGCGCGCAACGCGGCGGGTGCCACCGGGGTGACGGCCGTCAGGGCGTTGTCCGGGAGATACGTCACCGGATCGGCGAGGACAGCGCGCACGTCGTCGTAGTCCGACACCACCCAGCGGCCGTCGCAGAACTGCACCGGCGAGGTGAGTTCGGCGCGCGTGAAGGTGAACAGGTCCACGAGCGGGACGCTAGTCGGCGGATGGGAGACTCAGGCGGTGACCGTGAGCACAACTGAGGCGATTTCCAGTACGGGTGAGTCGACGCTCGACTGGATCGACGTCCGTTCTGAAGCGCGCGCCAAGGCGGGTCTGGCCCGGCGCCTCCGGCCGAGGCAGGCCGACTCCACGGACCTCGACCTCGCCGGCAACGACTACCTCGGGCTCGCGAAGGACAAGCGCGTCGCCGGCGCGGCCGCGGCGGCCACCCTGAAGTGGGGTGCGGGCTCCACGGGATCGCGCCTGGTCACGGGCTCGACGGAGCTGCACGCCGAGCTGGAGTTCGAGCTCGCGAACTTCTGCGGCAGCCAGTCCGCGCTGGTCTTCTCGAGCGGCTACGCGGCGAACCTCGGCGCGCTCACGGCGCTCACCGGGCCCGGCACGGCCATCGTCGCCGACCAGCACATCCACGCCTCGCTGATCGACGGCACGCGCCTGTCGAAGGCCGACGTCGTCGTCACGGACCACTGCGACGTGAGCAAGGTCCGGCACGCGCTGGAGACCCGCGGCAAGCGGCGGGCGATCGTCGTCACGGACTCGGTCTTCAGCGTCGACGGCGACATCGCACCGCTCAACGAACTGCACGAGGCCTGCCGGGCGAACGGCGCGGCGCTCGTCGTCGACGACGCGCACGGCCTGGGCGTGGTCGGCCCCGGCGGCCGGGGCGCGGTGGCCGAGGCGGGCATCATCAGGGCACCGGACGTGATCACCACGCTGACGCTGAGCAAGTCGCTCGGCTCGCAGGGCGGCGCGGTGCTCGGCCCCAGCCGGGTGATCAGGCACCTGATCGACACGGCGCGCACGTTCATCTTCGACACCGGCCTCGCGCCGAGCAGTGCGGCCGCCTCGCTGGCCGCGATCAAGATCCTGCGCGAGGAGCCGGACCGTCCCGAGCGGGCGCTGAAGGTCGCGCACGAGCTGAGCAACCGCCTGAAGGAAGCCGGTTTCACGACGAGCACGCCCACTGCCGCGGTGGTGAGCGTGCGCGCGCCGTCGCCGGAGCAGGCGTTCCAGTGGGCCGAGAACTGCCGCACGAACGGCGTGATCGTCGGCTGCTTCCGGCCGCCGTCGGTGCCGGACCAGATCAGCCGCCTGCGGCTCACCGCGCGCGCCGATCTGACCGAGGCCGACATCGAGCGCGCGGTGCGCGTGATCAGGGAATGCGCCGCATCCGCAGGTGTGGAATCCCGTCCTCGATGAACTCCGCACCCTCGGACACGAAGCCGAACGACGCGTAGAAGTCCACGACGTACGTCTGCGCGTCGAGCACACACGGCGTGCTGCCGATGTCAGCCAGAGCCGCCTGCATCAGGCGACGGCTGAAGCCACGGCCACGGGCCATGCGCGCGGTGGCGACGCGGCCGATGCGGAACGTCTCGCCGGGCTCCTCGATGAGCCTCAGGTAGGCGAGCGGATCGTGCGATCCGTCGGCTTCCAGCCAGAAGTGCCGGGCTCCCTGTTCGAGATCGCGGCCGTCCAGGTCGGAGTAGACGGCGTTCTGCTCGACGACGAAGACGTCCTGCCTCAGCCGGAGGATCGCGTAGAGCTGGGCCGGACTCAGGTCGAGTCCCCACTGCCTGCGCAGGGTGGCCGGAAAAGGTGTGGTTCGCACCGGACCTTGGATATCAGAAGCCGAGCGTCGACCGGTAGTTGGCCAGCCGGGTGTAGACACCAGGTTCATCGGGCCGCGCACAGCCCCGGCCGAACGACACGACGCCCGCGAGCCGGCCCCGCACGACCAACGGCCCGCCCGAGTCGCCGGTGCACGCGTCCCGGCCGCCCCGTCCGGCGCACAACATCGCACCCGGCCGGTAGTCCGGCTCCTTCAGCAGGCACTCCGAGTCGGACAGGATCGGCACCGTCACCTTGCGCAGGGTCATGGCGGGCGGGGTGTTCTCCGCCGTGCGACCCCAGCCGAGCACCACGCCGTCGTCGCCGACCTCGCCGAGCGCGATGGTCCGGTACGGCAGCGCGCGGGCCAGGGTCAGCACCGCTACGTCGTCACCCTTGGTGACCTCGCGGTACTCGGGATGCCGCCAGACGCTCGCGACGGCGACCTCCATGCCGTCCTTGACCCGCAGGTCATTGCGGCCGGCGATCACCCGCAGGTGCTCGGCCGGTCGCTGGTTCTTGCCCAGCACGCCCTTCAACGTGGCGCAGTGCGCGGCGGTCATGACCTTGTCCGGTGCGACGAGCGCGCCACCGCAGATCAGCTGGCCGTCCGGGGTGGTGATCGCCACAACCCACGGGGTGTCCGCCACTCGCGCGGGTGTCCCCCCAACGATCGCATCGGCCGTCGAAGTACCGCTGACCAGCGCGATCATCGCCGCGATCACGGCCAACCGCTTACCCCTCACGGACCACTCCTCGTTGCACCAGGTGGACGAATGGTCACCAACGGTAGCGATCGCGCTAGGACCGCGTCAAAACCGAAGATTCTCGTGTTAGTGTCCCATTAGACCGGAGATCTTGCGGTCAGTGGCACAGATCACGGGGGTATGTACGGTGTTGTTCGACTTCGGCCAGGTTCCGGCCTTCCTCATCGCGTGCGCGGTCGTCATCGTGACCCCCGGTGTTGACGCGTTCCTGCTTTTGCGCACGTCGTTGCGCTCAGGCACCCGTGCCGGACTACTGGCGCTGGCGGGCATCCACTCGGCCGCCGCGGTCCAGGTGGGACTGGTGATCTCCGGCCTCGGCGTGGTGCTCGCGCGGTACCCGATGGTGCTCACCGCGCTGCGCTGGATCGGCGCCGCCTACCTGCTCTACCTCGCGGTTTCCATCACCCGCGGGCTCATCAGGCGCTCCGGCGGCGCGCCGGAGGAGGCCATGAGCGACCGGCCGTTCCGGCAGGGCTTCCTGACCAACATCACGAACCCGAAGATGATCCTGTTCTCGCTGGCGTTCCTGCCACAGTTCATCGGATCGGGTGAACCGGCACCGCAGCTCACGATGCTCGCCGTGGTGTTCCTCGGCCTGGCCGCCGTGTGGGAGCTGATGATCGTGCTCGCCGCGTCCCGGGTGGCCGGGCGGCTGCATCGGCCCGGTGTGACGACCGCGCTCGACGCGGTGTGCGCGGCCGTCTTCCTCACCATGTCCGTCGGGCTCGTGGTCTAAGCACCTGGCCAGAAGGCTTGTCCGGAACCTCAGGCGACTCGTTGCCGCCGGCGTCAGCAAGTACCACCAACTCAACATCAACAGGCGTTTTTCTACTACCAACAGGGCGTTTCGGGACCGGGCACCTGGTGCCGGTGCTGCGGGATGTGGAACAGGTTGGGTGTAGTTGACGGCGATTCGATCAAGAGTTGGTGGTACTCGCAGACGCATCGGGCTGGACGCCGAACCGCTCCGCGAGTAACGGACAGGACTTCGGGCAGCCTGCTTGGGCCGGCGCGTTCCACTCACGAGACCTTCGGAGCGGCGCGCATTCCGATGTAGCAGTAGCCGTTCTCGAACACGACCGGCATGAAGTCGTCCTGGAACGACGACCCTGCGCCGGTGGCCGCGAAAACGTTGTGCGCCACGGGGATCAGCTCCATGTCCATGGACGGGTAGATCGCCATGTCGTCCACGAACTCGTACCGCGCCCGGCGGCCGTCGATCGTGATGACCACGCCCTCACGCCGGTAGACACCGTTGTACGGCGCCATGTCGACCTCAAGAGGCTCGGCCGGCGGCGTGAACGGCGGCGGCATCTCGACACCGAACTGACCGAGCAACGAGCGCAGGATCGCCGACGACAAGGGACGTGCGCCGCCGCCGTTGGTCAGCAACGCGATGGCGACGCCCTGCTCCGGAATCACGCGGAGGTAGGCATACTGGCCGGTAGCGGCGCCGTCGTGACCGATGCCGGGCGTACCGGTGAAGTCGTAGAGCGTCCAGCCGAGACCCCAGCCGTCCGCGCTGACGGTCCACTTGTCCGGCACGTCGACCTGACGTTCCTGCATCAGGGCAACGGTTTCCGGCTTCAGCAGGGTGTTCTCCAGGTGCGCCTTGGCGAGCCGGACGACGTCACCGGCGCTGGCGCAGACGAACGCGCCCGGCCCGGCGGCCCGCGGCATCAGGTCCCACACCGGCGTCGGCTCGCCGTTGAAGTGCCCGACCGCGGCGCGGAACCGCAGCACCTCCTCCGGCAGCGTCATGGTGTGCGCCAGACCGGCCGGCGTGAGCACGCGGTCGGCGAGCGCCTGGTTCCAGGTCGTGCCGGTCAGCACCTCGACGATGCGGCCGAGCACGACGTAGCCGGCGCCGCTGTAGGAGACGGTCGAGCCGGGCGGCACGTCCTGGCCGAGCTTCGCGCAGGCCTCGACGTAGCGCTCGATGCAGTCGTCGCCGCGTCCGGTGTCGGGCTGGAAGTCACCGCTCAGGCCGCTGGTGTGGCTGAGCAGCTGCCGCACGGTGATCTTGCTCGTCGCGTCCGGGTCGGCGACGCGGAAGTCCGGCAGCACGTCCGTCACGCGGGCGTCGAGGTCGAGCAGGCCCTCCTCGACCAGCGACATCACCAGCGTCGCCGTGTAGATCTTCGCGACCGAGCCGAGCTGGAAGACCGAGTCGGTGGTGGTCTCGACGCCGGTGCCGGTGTGCAGCACGCCGCTGGCGAACTCGTGGATCTCGCCGTCGACCAGCACGGCGAGGGTGGCGCCGGGAACGTCGTGCTCGGCGCGGAGGGTGTCGAGCAGGTTCTGTGCGTACGGTGTTCGCGTCATGCGAACACTGTACGCAGATCGCGGAGCTGTACGCAAGTGCGTACGTTGAACGCATGAGCGAGCTTCCCTCGGTGTGGACCCGGCAGCGTCCCCGCGCCGGTCTCAGCCAGGACCGGATCGTGGCCGCGGCCGTCGAGCTGCTGGACGCGGACGGACTGGAGGCGTTGTCGATGCGCACGCTCGCGGCGCGCATGGACACGAAGGCGACCTCGCTCTACCGGCACGTGGCGAACAAGGACGAGCTGATCGAGCTCGTCGTCGACGAGGTGTACGGCGAGATGGAGATCTCGCCGTCGGGACCGTGGCTTGCATCGGTCGCCGATGCGGCACGCAGCCTGCGCGCCATGGTGTTGCGGCACCCGTGGGTGGCGTCGGTGCTCGGCCAGGTCGGTCTGGCGGAACTGGGGCCGAACCTGTCCGACCGCTCGGCCGCGCTCCTGGCGTTGTTCACCGGCGGCGGTTTCCCTGACGACGAGGCCGACCTGGCGATGAAGACGGTGCTCGGATACGTGGTCGGGATGACCGTGAGCGAGGCGGCGTACGTGCGGCTGCTGGCGCGCAGTGGCCAGTCGGAGGATGACCTGAGTCAGCACGGCGTAACGTCGAAAGCATTGCGGGACAAGACTTTCGAGTACGGGCTGGAAAAGGTGCTGGTCGGGCTCAGCGAAGGCAGGTCGTAGGACGGTGACGGATCGGCTGCAGGCACTGCGCGACGTGCTGGCGGCGCACCCCGGCGTGCCCGTGCCGTTCGACCGGCTCGTCGACGAGGTGTGGCCGGACGAGCCGCCGATGCACCCGCGCGGGGCGTTGCGCACGCTGGTCAGCAGGCTGCGCGCGACCGAGCAGGTGATCACCGAACCGACCGGCTACCGGCTCGTCGTCCGGCCACCGGCACCGTGCCAGCTGCCCGCCGACCTGCCGGACTTCGTCGGCCGTAAAGAGGAGATCGCGCGGCTGGAGCTGGTCGACGCGCCGGTGCGGGCGATCACCGGACTGCCCGGCGTCGGCAAGACCGTGCTCGCCGTGCGGGAGGCGCACCGGCTGCGCGAGCGGTTCCCGGACGGGCAGCTGTACGTCAACCTGCGCGGCTTCTCCACCGGTCCGTCGATGACCGTCGAGCAGGCGCTCACCCGGTTCGTGAAGGCACTCGGCGGCGGGCCCGACGACGACTACCGCGAACTGCTGCGCAACCGCCGGGTGCTGGTGGTGCTCGACAACGCGACCGCGGACGTGATCGCGCCGCTGCTGCCGGACCTGCCCGGCTGCGCCGCGTTGATCACGAGCCGAACCGACCTGCCGATGTACGCGCAGGTCCGGTTGGGTGTGCTGACCGACGAGGAGGCGCGCGAGCTGCTCAAGGGCATGCGCGTCGACGGGGACACGACCGAGCTGATCAGGCTGTGCGCGCACCTGCCGCTGGCGTTGCGGATCGCCGGGGCGAACCTCGCCGGCCGGCACCTGCCGGACTACGTCGAGGAGTTGCGCGAGCACCGGCTGGCGGCGTTGGAGATCGCGGAGGACGACGTGGCCGTGCAGGCGACGTTCGACCTCTCCTACCGGAAGCTGTCCCCGCAGGCGCGGCGCACGTTCGACTTCCTCGGCGCGGTGCCCGGCCCGGACATCCCGCGCGGCCTCGCCGGCGCCGCGGTCGAGGAACTGGTCTCGGCCAACCTGGTGCAGCGCAGTGCCGATCGCTACCAGTTGCACGACCTTCTGCGCCTGTACGCCCACGGACGGGCGACCGCGGCGGACCGGAAGGCGGTCTTCCAGTGGTACCTGGAGCGGGTCGACGGCGCCGACGCCGAGCTGAAGATCGGGTTCACGAGGGTGCTGCCGCCCGTGCCCCAGCCGATGCGGTTCCCATCGCGCGACGAGGCCGTGGCGTGGTTCGAGACGGAACGGGCCAACCTCGTCGCGCTCGCCCAGGACCAGCCGGACGCCGCGCTGGTCGCCGGACTGCGCGGGCATCTGCTGCTCGCCGGGCACTTCGCCGACCTGCGCACGATCGCCCGCGCCGCACTCGCCACGGAGCCTGCCGGGCAACGGGCGGCGGCGATGCGCGTCTGTCTCGGCTATCTCGACTGGCGCTTCGGCGAGCACCGGTCCGCGATCGCGCACTGCGAGCAGGCGATCAGCGAGTTCCACGCCGCCGGTCGGCAGGCGGAGGAGTCCGTGGCGCTCAACATCCTCGCCGGCGCCTATCACGACCTCGGCGAGCTCGACCTCGCTCGTGAACACCTCACGACCGCGATCGACCTGTACGTGGCGAACGACCTGCGTACGCACCTCCCCGGCGGTCTCGGCAACCTCGGGCTGCTGGAGCTGGAACTCGGCCGGCTCGAGTCCAGTGAGGACGCGCTGCGCCGATCCGTCGAGCTCGCGCGGGAGATCGACGACCTGCACCGAGTCGCGCACGGGCTCAACAACCTCGGCGTCGTGCTGGCCGCGCGCAAGCAGTACGCGGACGCGGAGGCAGCGTTCCACGAGGCGCTGGAAATGGCTCAGCGGCACGGTTTCCGGCCGACCGAGATGTCGACGCGGGTCGAGTACGCCGAACTGCTCATCGCCACCGGCCGGCTCGACGAGGCACGGGACAACGCCGAGCGCGCCCTCGAACTCGCCGGTGACGACGATCTGTTCACCAAGGTCGACGCACAGCTCGTGCTCGCCGAGGTGAACCGTTCGGTCGCCGAGTTCGACGAGGTGCTGCGACGCGCGACCGAGGCCGAGTTCCTCATCATCGAGGTACGCGCGCTAGCGGGCAAAGCCACGTTGCTTCAGGACAAGGCGTTGTACGACAAGGCAATTGAACGAGCGGAGAGCGCGGGCATGCGTTACCGCGCGGATCTCGTCCGCGAACTCAGGTCAGGTATGCCGTGACCCGCGTGTAGACACCGGGCGTGTTCGGCCGTGCGCAGCCGATGCCCCACGAGACGATGCCCGCGAGCCGGCCACCCACGACGAACGGGCCGCCGGAGTCGTCGATGCACGCGTCGATGCCGCCTTCCGGATAGCCGGCGCAGAACATGGACTTGGCGTCGTAACGCGCGTACGCCGTCGCGCACTGCTCGTTCGCCATGACCGGAATGGAAGCCTTGTGCAGCAACGGACTCTTGTTCGTGTCGCTCTCCGACTGCCGGCCCCAGCCGTACACGACACCGACGTTCTCGGCCGCGTACACAGCGGTCGTGGCGGCGATCGGCAACGTCGCGTACGGCATGGGCTTCGACAGCGTCAGCAGCGCGATGTCCTTGCCGCGCGAGGGCGTCGAGTAGCCGTCCGCGATCTGGTACTGCCGCACGAGCGATGTGCTGCCACCGTCCGTGCGGAGGTCGAGCTTGCCGCCCACCACAGTGATGGAGGACGGCTGACGGCCGTAGACGCAGTGCGCGGCCGTGGCGACCAGATCGGCCGCCACGAGCGCGCCACCGCAGAGCTGGTAGCCGGACGACGTCGTCAGCGCGACCATCCACGGCACCTCATCGGCGTTGGTCACCGGTGCGCCACCCACGACTCTGGGCTCCGCGTGAGCCGGGGTCACCGTGATCACGATCAGGGCCAGCACCGCTGCCAGTAGACGCATGCGTCCCACTGAACCCAGGCGCCTACGGCTCGACAACTCCAGGCGGCAAAGCATCCACGACCGGGTGAAGTTCCTTGGCGTACTTGGCGATTCGCACGTAGACGCCGGGCTTGCCCTTGCGCGCACAGCCCTCGCCCCACGACGTGACGCCGACGAGCTTGCCGCCGGCGACGATCGGGCCGCCCGAGTCGCCCTGGCAGGTGTCGATCTTGCCGCCGTCGTAGCCCGCGCAGAACATGTCCGTCCGCACGAACTGCGGATACGACTCCGCGCAGTAGGTGTCCGGCAGCACCGGGAGCGCGGCCTGCAGCAGGTAGCGGGACGTCTTGCCGTTCTCGCTGGTCCGGCCCCAGCCGAGCGCGCGCAGCTCCGTACCGGGCTCGTAAAGCGCCCGATCGGACAGTTCGGCGATGGGCAGCGGGGCGTAGGGCACCGCCTTCTTCAGGGTCAGGACGGCCACGTCCTCGCCCTCGTCGGCGGAGATGTACTGCTTGTGGATCCAGATGTCGGTGACCGCGACCGACACACCGGAGTCGCGGTCCAGCTTGTCCTCGCGACCGGCGACCACCCGCAGTTCGGACGGCGAGCGGCCGAGCGCGCAGTGCGCCGCCGTGAGCACCTTCATCGGCGCGACGATGGTGCCGCCGCAGAACTGGGCAGCCGCGGTCGTCGGTCAGGTAGACGGCCCACGGGTTGGCCTCGATCGAGGCCCGCTCGCCGCCGATGACCTGCTCATCGGCGGCGGCGGTACCCGTTGCGGTCAGCAGCGCGAGGAGAACCACGAGGAGTCGTCTCATGACTCCAGATGGTAGCTACTCGGCTGGGCCGTTCGGACTAACCTTGCTCCAGACTTTTCCGGCCGCGCCCATGACGGCCTCGCCGATGTCGTTGATCGTCTTGATCAACGGGTCGGCGGAGGTGCTCATGGACTCCTTGTACGAACGGGCGGCGGACTTCACGTCGTCCGTGAGGTTGTTCGCCGGCCGGTCGTCCTCGCGGCGCGCGAACGTGCCGGTCAGGATCTCGCGGTACTCCTCGCTCGCCGACCAGCGCTGCAGCTCGGCGGCCCGCACCACGACCAGCGGGTGCGAGCGCTCCTCGGTGTGCAGGAGCTTGAGGATGCTGTCGCGGATGTCCTCGACCTCCTCGTACTCCTTGGCCTGGGCGAGGAACTCGGCGATGTCGACCTGGCCGCCGAGGTCGCCGGCGAGCGCGACGTGCGCCCGCAGTGCGGCCTGCGGGTCCTGGCAGGCGAGCAGGCCGGCCCGGTCGCAGGACAGCTCGGTCTTGCGCTGCCACTCGCGCAGCGCGGCGATGACGGCCCGCATCGCGAGCGCGCCCGCGGGCACCCACGCGAACGACTGCTGAATGCCGATCAGGCGCCTGAGCAGCGTGTTGTAGAGCGCGTGGCCCGACATCACGTGGCCCATCTCGTGGCCGATGACGAACCGCAGGCTGTCGTGGTCCAGCAGGTCCACCAGGCCGGTGGTGAGCACGATGAACGGCGAGTCGATGCCGCTCGTCCACGCCGCCTCGACCGGGTGCCGCTGCACGTAGAGCTCGGGCACCGTGTCGAGGTCGAACGTCGCGGCGACCTCGTTGCGGATGCGGTCGAGCTGCGGGTACTGCTTCGGGCCGACTCGCACGGAGGAAGCCACCTGCAGCAGGCGCTCACCCCGTTCGGAGAAGGCCGCCGCGACCGCCTTGAGGATCGGTGCCACGGCGGGCACCGCCCTCAGCACCGCAAGGGCGCCTCGGTCGGCAGGATGTTCATAGGCGCGCGGGCTGATCCCCATGAAACGCACCCTCGACGACTGCTCAATATCCCCCGTCACTCCCCCAGGTTAGACACGATCCGGACAAGGCTGCACGGAATCGGCTCCGGACCGATGCAGACTGGCCGGGTGAGCGACGAAGACACCACCGTCCTGCCGTTGCGCGGCGGGGCCACAGCGACCCTGGTCCGCCGCCGTGCCGCAGCCAACGACCGCGGCGCGATCCTCTACGTGCACGGTTTCGCCGACTACTTCTTCCAGGAGCACGTGGCGGAGCACTACACCGCCCAGGGCTACGACTTCTACGCGGTCGACCTGCGCGGATACGGCCGGTCGTTGCGCGACGGCGAGGTGCCGAACTACACGACCGACATGGCGTTGTACTTCGAGGAGATCGACGCGGCGATCGCGAAGATCCGCGAAGAGCACTCACGGGTGGTGCTCATGGGTCACTCGACCGGTGGTCTCACCACGGCGTTGTGGGCCCACGAGCGACGCGCCGGCGAGTTGATCAACGCGCTGGTGCTGAACAGCCCGTGGCTGGACGTGGTCGAGCCGCCGCTTGTGCGGCAGGTGGTGAAGCTGATCGGACAGCTCGCGCCGAAGGTGAAGATCCGCGCGAACCTCGGTGAGGCGTACGGGGCGGCGATCCACAGCTCGCGCAACGGCGAGTGGGACTTCGATCTGAAGTGGAAGCCGCTCGCGGGGTTCCCGGTGCTGGCCGGGTGGATCCGGGCGGTCCTCGTGGCGCAGGAGAAGGTCCACAAAGGTCTCGACGTGCGGGTGCCGGTGCTGGTGCTGCATTCCGACAAGAGCATGTTGAACGCCAAGGAGTGGAGCGAGGACGTCGCCAAGGCCGACGCCGTCCTGGACGTCGCCGGCATGCGCAGGTGGGGTCCGAAGATCGGATCATCGGTCAAGGTCGTGGAGATCAAGGCGGGCATGCACGACCTGTTCCTGTCGCCTGAGCCAGTGCGTGCGGCGGCGCTGGCCGAGGTCGACGAGTTCCTCAAAACCGCTTGACCTCGTCATAGGTCGAAGTTCGAGACTGGGCAGCATGAACATCGACTTCAACGCCTGGTACGCGCTCGAAAGTGCGATGCAGGACGAGAAAAGCCGGCGCGTGAGCCGGGCGACGTTGAAGCGTGTCGCCCGGTTCGCCCACCCGCAGCGACGTGCGGTGTACGCACTGCTCGCCACCAGTTCGGTCGCGGCCGTGCTCGCGGTCGCCTCACCGGTGCTCGCCGGTCGCGTCGTCGACACCATCATCGGCGGGCGCGACTTCGGGCTGGTCGTGTGGCTCGCGCTGGCGATCGCCGGGGTCGCCGTGCTGGAGGCCGGGTTCTCGCTGGCCGAGCGGTGGCAGTCGTCGCGGGTCGGTGAGGACCTGATCCTGCGGCTGCGGCAGTCCGTCTTCGACCACGTGCAACGGATGCCGATCGCGTTCTTCACCCGCACCCGGACCGGTGCGCTGGTGTCGCGGCTGAACAACGACGTGATCGCGGCGCAGCGGGCGTTCTCCGAGACGATCTCCGGCGTCGTCACGAACGTCATCGCGCTGGTGCTCACCCTGATCGTGATGCTGACGCTGTCGTGGCAGGTCACGGTGCTCGCGATGGTGCTGCTGCCGATCTTCCTGATCCCGGCGCGGCGGATGGGCAAGCGACTGGCGTCGATGCACCGCGAGGCGGCGAACCTGGACTCCGCCATGACGACCACGATGACCGAGCGGTTCTCCGCGCCGGGTGCGACGTTGATCAAGCTCTTCGGGCGGCCCGCGCTGGAGAGTGCCGAGTTCGGCTCGAAGGCACGGCGGGTGCGCGACATCGGCGTGCGGACCGCGGTGGCGCAGTGGCTGTTCCTGGTGGCTCTTACGTTGGTGTCGTCGCTGGCGTTGGCGCTGGTCTACGGGCTGGGCGGGTACTTCGTGTTCGCCGGGCAGATGGCGCCGGGCACGATCGTGACGCTGGCACTGCTGCTGACCAGGCTGTACGCGCCGTTGACGGCGTTGGCCGGCGCACGGGTGGACGTGATGACCGCGCTGGTGTCGTTCGAGCGGGTCTTCGAGGTGCTGGACCTGCCGCCGTTGATCAAGGAGCGCGTCGACCCGGTCGCGGTGCCGGACGGACCGGTGTCGGTCGAGTTCTCGGACGTGAAGTTCGCCTATCCGTCCGCGGACAAGGTGTCGCTGGCGTCGCTGGAGGAGGTCGCGTCGCTCGACACCCGCGGTGGCGAGGTGATCCTCGGCGGGATCTCGTTCGTGGCCGAGCCGGGTTCGCTGATCGCGCTGGTGGGCGCGTCGGGTGCGGGCAAGTCGACGATCGCGTCCCTGGTGCCGCGGCTGTACGACGCGGACTCCGGGTCGGTCCGGCTGGCCGGGGTGGACGTTCGCGACCTGTCGTTCGACTCGATCCGCGAGACCGTGGGCATGGTGACGCAGGACGGGCACCTGTTCCACGAGTCGATCGGCTCGAACCTGCGGCTCGCCGCGCCGGCCGCCACGGACGAGGAGATCTGGGACGCGTTGACGCGGGCCCGGCTGGCCGACCTGGTGTCGTCGTTGCCGGACCAGCTGGACACCGTGGTGGGCGAGCGCGGCTACCGGCTCTCGGGCGGCGAGCGGCAGCGCCTGACCATCGCACGACTGCTGCTGGCCAAGCCGCGCGTGGTGATCCTGGACGAGGCGACCGCGCACCTGGACTCGCGGTCCGAGGCGGCGGTGCAGGAGGCGCTCGTCGAAGCGCTGGCCGGCCGGACGTCGCTGGTGATCGCCCACCGGCTGTCCACGATCCGTGCGGCGGACCAGATCCTGGTCGTGGACAGCGGGCAGATCGTGGAGCGCGGTACCCACGAGCACCTGCTGGCGCTGGACGGCTACTACACCAAGCTGTACCGGACGCAGTTCAGCGAGGAGCCGGTCGGGTCATAGGACCCCCTGCCGGGCCGCGGCGATCGCCGCGCGCGCCGCCTGCCTGGCCTCCGGCTCGCCCACTGGCTCGCGGGTGATGAACAGGCCGTAGTACATCGGCGCGCACGTCATGCGCACGACGTCCACCGGGGAGGTGCCTTCGGGCATCTCCCCGCGTTCGATCGCGCGGGTGACCACGACCGAGGCCTGCTCGTGCCGCAGCCGGAAGAACTCGGTCAACGCCTCGCGCGCGGCGTCGGACTGGAACGCGACGCCGATGACCGCGTGCACCACCTCCGGGTTCGCGTGCAGGATCTCCAGGTTGAGAGCGGTCAGGTCGTCCTCGACGTCGCCGGTGTCCGGGACGTTCCACTCGCCCGCCGCGCTGTTCAGCAGGGCGTCCGCGAGCAGCCCCTCGACCGACCCCCACCGCCGGTAGAGGGTCGTCTTGTGCACGCCCGCGCGTTTGGCGACGTTGTCGACGTTCATCGCGTGATAGCCGCGCTCGGTGAGCTCGACGTAGGTCGCGTCCAGCACCGCGTCGCGGACCCTCGCAGTCCTTCCACCAGGCCGTTCAGCCACAATAGCAACTCCAGTTGCATTAACGAGACGTTCGTGCCAAGCTTAACGCAACGCGGGTTGCATTAGCGAGGGGGCGCCGGGATGTTGATCGAACGAGTGGACGAGAAGCAGGTACGGGTCACCTTCGTGTGGCCGCACGAGGTCGAGCAGGTGTCGGTGCGGGCGCAGGTGTTCGACGACCGCAACGCGATGTCGCACCCGATGGACGCGGGTGGGCTCCGAGTGGCGGCTCTCCTCGGTGGTGCCGTCGGACGCGGTCTTCGCCTACCAGTTCATCGTCGACGACCCGTTCCTGACGGCCGACATGTCGGACCTGACCGGCCTGGCTGCGCTGATGGCAGAAGCCCGCACCCGGTCGTTCGCGGACCCGGCGCACACCCACCGCATCTATCCGCAGGGCGCGCTCATCGGTGGCGTGCTGGACGCTCCGCGGGACAACTGGGACTCGGTCGCGGTGATGCCGGACGCCGAACCGATGGACCTCTTCGACGGCTCACCGCCGGAACTGGAGACGGTCGAGGTCGACGGCCGACCGGTCACGTGGTGGGGCCCTCGGGACGCCGGCACCCTCGTCGTCCTGCTCGACGGCGAGTGCCGGCTGCACGTGGCGAACCTCCCCGCGGCACTGGAGAAGCTGACCGGCGCCGGAGAACTGATGCCGGCCCGCTACGCCTTGGTGCACAACAAGGGCGGTCCCGCCGACCGGATGCGGGAGCAGACCTGCAACGACGACTTCGCCGACTGGCTGGCGGACGCGGTGGCGGGCAAGGACTTCGCCGACGTGATCATCGGCGGCGACAGCCTGGCGGGTCTGGCCGCCACCCACGCCGCGGTGCGTCGCCCGGACGTCTTCACCGCGGTCATCTCCACCTCGGGCAGCCACTGGTGGGGCCTCGCGGTGGACGGCGAACCGGAGTGGCTGACCAGGCAGATCGCCGCCGGACCGGAAACCCGGCTGCGCTTCTGGGTCAGACGTGGGCACGCTGGAAACCGGAACCGTGGACGCGTTCGCCCCCGGCATCGACCAACGGGCGGCGAACCGCCATCTCCGCACGGTACTGACCGCGAAGGGTGCGGACGTGACCTACCACGAGGCCCCCGGAGGCCACGACTTCGCGACGTTCCGCCGCAGCACCATCAAGGCACTGCGCCACTTCCTGAGCACCCCACGAGGAGCCGCGTGACCGACAACACCGCAGTACCGAGCCCGGACAACCTCTACCCGTTGCCGGACATCGCCCGCACAGTGCTGCTCAAACCGCTGGTGAAGAACCCGCAGATCGAGATCGGCGAGTACACCTACTACGACGACCCGCACCACGCCATGGAGTTCGAGCAGCGCAACGTGCTCTACAACTTCGGCGCGGAGAAGCTCGTCATCGGCCGCTACTGCGCCCTCGCCGAAGGCGTCCGGTTCATCATGTCCGGCGCCAACCACAGCATGGCCGGCGTGTCGACGTTCCCGTTCACGATCTTCGGCGGTTCGTGGGGCGAGAAGACGCTCGACATCGCTCTGGGCGCCCCGAGCCGCGGCGACACCGTCGTGGGCAACGACGTGTGGATCGGCTACAACAGCGTGATCATGCCGGGCGTCCGCATCGGCAACGGCGCGATCATCGCGGCCGGTTCCGTTGTGGTGGCGGACGTTCCGGCGTACGGCATCGTGGGCGGCAACCCGGCCAAGTTGCTGCGCAAGCGGTACAGCGACGCGGAAGTCGAGCTGCTGGAACGGATCGCGTGGTGGGACTGGCCGGTGGAGAAGGTGACCGAGCACGTCCGCGTGATCATGTCGGGCACGCCGGCGGAGTTGGCTGAGGTGGCGGAGTGAAGGCCTCGCTCACTTGACCAGGCGCACGGTCGCGCTGTCTCCGTACTGGACGGATCCGGACAGAAGACCATCGCTGCCGACGACCAGTCCCGCGCGGCTGCCGTCGACCTCGACCCGCGCCGAGCCGTTCCTGCCGGACCTGATCTCACAGTTCAGGAACACCGCGCCGGTCGATCTGACGACCATCACCGGCTCTGCGCCGCCGATGAGCCGGCACTGCTCGTAGCGGCCACCGGCAGCACGCAGGACCACGCCGCGCTGGGCGAATTTGATCTCGCACTCGCGGAACGTCGGGCTCGCGCCGTCGGCGATCTCGACCGTGGCGCCCTCGTTGGAGATGATCTCGCAGTGCTCGACGAGAACGGCGCTGCCCTCTTTCCGCACAATCAACCCTGGGACGAAGTTCGCGATGATCCTGACGTCGCGCAACGTCGCCGCCGCACTCACCACGATCGGGCGGCTGACGGCCAGCTGCACCGTGCCGGGACCTTCCGCGGCACGTACCTCCACTTCCCGCTGGATGCGCAGGCCGTCGACGCGGCGGTAGTTGCCGGGGGCGATCTCGATGACGTCCCCGGCGACCGCCTTCTCGATCGCCTGTTTCAACGCCTGGACATTGCCCACGCGCACCAGCCGGCCGGAATTCTGCGGCAGGGCACGCTTCCTGTTCGGTTTCCCGGCCGCACGGAGCTCCACCGGCTTGTTCGAACCCTCTTCGTGCTCGCCCGGCGCGATCTCGATGACGGCCCTGGGGCCGACGGCGTCGACGGCCGCACCAACCGGTTCGAGCCGGCGCTGGCCGACGTCGTCCGGCTGGCCGTTGCCGAACGAGCTGCATTCGGTGAGCGTTACCTCGCTGAGCAACGAGAAGCCCTGGCCGGCGTTGTTGTGCGCCACGCACCGCACGAACTCGGCGACTCCGCCCACCACCAGGAAGCCGGCACGGTCCGCGTCGATCGCCTCGCAGTCCTCGAAACGGGCGCGACCACCCGTCATCCAGACAGCCGGCCCGTGCGTCCCGGTGAACCGGCACGCCGTGAACCGGCCCTCACCACCGCTGACGAGGACACCTTCCGAACCGGTGCCCGCGATCCTGATCCTGTTGGCGTGCAACACGCCGTCGTCGTCCACCTCCAGCGCGGGCCCGCCACCGTCGTGGAACGTCGCGTCCGTGACAACGATCCGCCCGCCATCACTCGCGCGGATCGATGCGACCGGACCGCCTTCAAAGTCGTTGCCGTGCAAGGAGAGCACCGTCTCCTGGCCGACGGCGACGGCCGCGTGCCCGCCCTGACGCACGAACCGGCTGTCCGCGACGCGCGGTTCGGCGCCAGCGGCCGCGATCACTGATTCCAGCGCGGTGTCGGTGAATTCACACCTCCGATACTCACCTCCGGCGGACTCGACCCTCAAGCCGTGCAGAGCGGGACCGATCCGGCAGGACGAGACCTCCGGCCGTGCCCCGGAGCGGACCCGGATCCCGGTATGGCCGGGAGCGCGGACCTCGCAGTCCACGATCCGCGGCGCCACCGGTCCGGCGACCTCGACAGCCGCGGCGCCCCAGGCACGGCCGACGATGGTCAGATCACGGACGGTCACATCGGCCAGGAGCATCAGGGTGTTCCCGGTGCCTGCGGAGAGCGTGACGGTGCCGCGCCCCATCTTCGGCCGCAGCTCGATCGGCACGTCCACGACGACTTCCCCGTCGTACTCGCCGGGCGATAGCTCGACCACGTCACCGGGCCGGGCGGACCGCAATGCCGCCGCCACGTCGGCGAAACCGCCCTTGCCGACCAGCAGCACCTCGCGCTTTCTTCGCACGGAACGAGAAGCTACATGGGCACGCCGGCCGACCTGGCCGACCTGGCCTGATCGCGAGTGGAGATCGGTTCGGTGGCGTCCGAGTGAACTTCCGCGACGAATGGTTCTGATCACGCCACCATGAGCACATGGAGTACGACCGCTACTGCGACCTGACGATGCGCGGCGGCACGACCAGCGGTGTCGTCTATCCGCTGGCCGTCGCGTCGTTGGCCCGCCACTACGAGTTCAAGCAGATCGGTGGCGCGTCCGCCGGGGCGATCGCCGCGGGGTTCACGGCGGCCGCCGAACGTGGTCGTGCGACCGGTGGCTTCGAGAAGCTGACCCGGTTGATCGACTGGTTCACGTCGGGCACGGGTGCGGAGCGGTGGCGGATGGCGCAGCTGTTCCAGCCGGCCGAGAAAACCCGTGCGCTGTACCGGATCGTCATCGCGTCCATGCAGAAGCGCGAGACGACGGGGCGCCGTGCGGTCTCGTGCCTGTTCTTCGCGTTGCTGGGGGCGGTGGGCTTGCGGGCGAAGGCGGCGCTCGCGTTGATGACGGTGCTGTGGCTCGGCGGGCCCGTGCTGTGGTCGGCCTGGCTGGCGCCGTCGGTGTGGCCGCGGTGGATCGCGGTGCTGGTGATCGTGCTGGCGGTGGCGTGCGTGCCGCTGGTGTTGTGGCGGCTGCGAAACACCTTGCCGTGGCCCGCGTGGGTGTTCATGGCCGTGCCGCTCGTGCTGGGGCTGGCGTTCTCGCGGCACCTTGCCACGGCGGCGGTCGTGCTGCTGGTCTGGCTGGTGCTGACGTTCGCGGCGGCTTCGGCTTTGACGATCACCTATGCGCTCGCCATGCAGGTGTACCTGCGGAACAACGCGCGGTCCATCCACTTCGGACTCGTGCCGGGCACCGGTGACTTCACGCCGTCGTGGCTCGACCGGCTGGCCGGTGTCCCCAAGTCGACGGGTGTGCCGCCGCTGGCCGACTGGATCGCGGACCAGCTCGACTCGCTGGCCGGGACCGACGACGCGTTGACGTTCGGCGATCTCGGCGACATCAACCTCGTGCTGATGACGACTGATCTGTCCGAGGGGCGGCCGTATCGCCTGCCGTTCAAGGAGAACTGGCAGTACTGCGAAGAGTGTCTCGGCTATGTGCTGCCGCGCCGGGTCGTCGAGCAGATGAACGGCCCCGAGACGTCTGCCAAGTGTCCGCTGCACGAGCGCATGCCGTTGCACGATCTGCCTTCCCGCGACGACCTGCCGGTCGTGCTCGCCGTGCGGATGTCGCTGTCGTTCCCCGGCCTGATCGCCGCCGTGCCGCTGTGCCGGGACGGGCGTGTGCACTGGTTCTCCGACGGCGGCATCACCAGCAACTTCCCCATCCACTTCTTCGACTCGCTGCTGCCGCGCTGGCCCACGTTCGGTCTCAGCCTGCAGTCCTACCCGCCGGGCGACAACGGCGAGGTGTGGCTGCCCGAGCAGGACGCGTCGACGAGCGGCGCCCACTACACGCCGCTGACCTCGATGCCGCGCTTCCTCATGTCCATTTTGGACACGTTCCTGGACTGGCGCGACACCATGCAGTCCGCGCTTCCCGGTTACCGCGGCCGCATCGCCCACGTGCGGCAGTCCGAGGACGAGGGCGGCACGAACCTCTTCATGCCGCCCGACACGATCAAGCGGCTGGCGTTGCGCGGTCAGCGGGCCGGTGACCTGCTGCGCGAACGGTTCGAACAGCAGGCCGAGACCGACCGCTACCGCTGGATCCGGCTGCGCATGGCGATGCGCGAGTACCAGGGGCTCGGTGTGCAGGCGGCCGAACGTGACGCGATGTACGAGGAGCTGCTCGCACGGTTCCAGATCCCTGGGACGCTGCACGAGTGGTTCCGCACGCCACCGGCCGACGGTGATCCGTTCCGGGCCGAGATCGAGGTCGCGCTCGACCACGTCGGCCGGCTGAAGGACGGCGGGCCGTTCGACGGGGTGCCGCCGGTGGATCCGGATTTGCGGCTGACGCCACCCGAGTAGGCGGGTTAACCTGAACGCATGACGCGTCGATTTAGCTGCCCCCGGCCTTCGGCGGTGGCGCGCGTCTAAACCTTCCCGTCGGTCGGGGGACTCCGGATCCCACCCGACCGAGCAGAACGGGAAACCCCATGTACCGCACCGATGAACTCGTGCACGCCCTGAACGTCCGCGACCTCACCGATCCCGCGCAGGGCCCGCACGCGATGCAGCTGCTGATCGCCGATCTCAAGGCGGTCCTCGACCGTCCCGAGGAAGTCCGGCACCATCCGCTCGTACCGGTGGAGCACAACTACGAGCATCTCGGTTATCCGCAGGACGCGATCACCCGAGACGCCCGCTACACCCGGTACGTCAGCGAGACGTGCATGCTGCGCAGCCACACCACGGCGATGATCCCGCCGGCACTACAACGAGCCACCCCGGACGTGACGCTGCTGTGCCCCGGCCTCGTCTACCGCCGCGACACGGTCGATCGGCTGCACACCGGAACACCGCACCAGCTCGACCTCTGGCGCATCTCGAACGCCCCGGAACGCCTCGAAGACCTCATTGACCTGGTCGTGAGCACCGTGCTGCCTGGCAAGCGCTACCGCACCATCCCGGCAACACACCCTTACACCACGAACGGCAGGCAGATCGACGTCTGGCACGACGGCCAGTGGGTGGAGATCGGCGAGTGCGGGGACGCGGCCCGGCACGTGCTCAAGCACCATCCGCACGGCCTCGCGATGGGGCTGGGACTGGATCGGCTTCTCATGCTGCGCAAGGGAATCCCGGACATCCGCCTGCTGCGCAACGAGGATCCGCGCATCAAGTCCCAGATGGAAGACCTGAGCAGGTACCGCCCGATCTCCAGGCATCCGGCCGCGACGAGGGACATCTCGATCATGGCGGACGGCAGTGCGGACGCCGAGACGCTTGGTGACCAGATCCGCGCACTTGTCCCGGAGGACGTGATCGAGGAGATCGCGATTCTCAGCGAGACACCCACCGAACTGCTGCCGGAGCACGTCCAGGTGCGAGCAAAAGCGTTGCCGGGTCAGAAGAACGTGCTCATCCGCGTGACGATGAGGGCGCCGGAACGCACCCTCACCGACCGCGAGACGAACGAGATCCGGGACCGGCTGCTTCAGGGCTTGCGGGCGACGGCGCCGTAGATGCCCGTGTGGTCCTCGAAGGAGTCCGGGCGCCAGTCGTTCACCGCGACGACGCCCGGCTCCAGCAGTTCCATCCCGTCGAAGAACCGGGTCACCTCGGCATGTGTGCGCATCGTGAGCTGGTTGTCCGAGGTCCGGTAGACCTGCGCGATCCGCTCCCCCTCCGCCTTCTCCTCCTCCGAGGCGCCGTCCCGGGTGCCGTGCGTGATCACCAGGTACGAGCCGGACGGGCAGGCTTCCACGTACTTGGCGACCGAGCCGTACGGGTCGTCCGAGTCAGGGACGAAGTGCAGCGCGGCGACGATCAGGACGCCGACCGGGCGGGAGAAGTCGAGCACCTCGCGGCAACCGGCCAGTACTGCGGAGGAACTGCGCAGATCTGCCAGCACCGCCGTGGCGTAGGGGTTGTCGGCCAGCAGCGCGTTGCTGTGCGAGACGGCGACCGGTTCGAAGTCGACGTACACCACGCGCGCGGACGGGTTGTCGTGCTGGGCGATCTCGTGGACGTTGCCCACGGTCGGGATGCCGGAGCCCAGGTCGAGGAACTGGTCGACGCCCTGCGCCACGAGGTGACGGACGGCGCGGCGCATGAACGAGCGGTTCGCCTGTGCGCTCTGCGCAACACCGGGGAAGATCTGCTCCACCTGCTTGGCGGCGGCACGATCGGCTTCGAAGTTGTGCGAGCCGCCCAGGTAGTAGTCGTACATGCGCGCGACGCTCGGACGCGTGACGTCGACCGTGGACGGCACCCACTTCAGCTCTTCCATCACGCGCGCATCCTTACCCGTTGCCACACGGGTGTCCACCGCCAGCCGTGTGGCGACGGATCGTGTCGCGGGTGCTCGCTCACAGCGAACACCGGAGGGGAACACCGGCTCGCTCCACTTGGTTGAGCGGAACAGACTCAACTTTGGAGGGTGACGAGATGGGCGAAACTCTGGCCCTGCCGGTACTGCCGCTGGACGACGTCGTGGTGCTGCCCGGCATGGTGGTGCCGATCCGCATCTCCGGTGCGGACGCGAGCGCCGAGGCCCGTGCGGCCGTCGACGCCGCTACGACTGCGGCGAATCATCAAGTGCTGCTCGTTCCACGGCTGGACGGGAAGTACGCGGCAGTGGGCACGCTGGCCGAGATCGAACAGGTCGGCCGCCTGCCCGGTGGCGAGCGCGCCGCCGTCGTTCGCGGCACCAAGCGCGTGCGCATCGGCACGGGCACCACTGGACCGGGCGCGGCTCTCTGGGTGAACGCCACGGTCGCGGACGACTCCCCGATCACCGACCGGACGCGTGAGCTCGCGAAGCAGTACCGCGCCCTTGTGACGAACATCCTGCAGACGCGCGGCGCGTGGCAGATGGTCGACTCGGTGCAGCAGATCAGCGACCCGTCGGCGCTCGCCGACCTCGCCGGCTATGCCTCCTACCTCGACGACCAGCAGAAGATCTGGCTGCTGGAGACGAGCGACGTCACCACCCGGCTGGAGAAGCTGGTGGAGTGGGGTCAGGCGCACCTGACCGAGCTGGACGTCAACGAGACGATCGCCAAGGACGTCAAGGAAGGCGTCGAGAAGCAGCAACGCGAGTTCCTGCTGCGCCAGCAGATGGCCGCGATCCGCAAGGAGCTGGCCGAGCTCGACGGCAAGCCCGCCACCGAGCAGGAGGACTACCGGGCCCGCGTCGAGGCGGCCGGCCTGCCGGAGAAGGTCGAGAAGGCCGCGCTGGGCGAGGTCGACAAGCTGGAGCGCACCTCCGAGCAGTCGCCCGAGGTGGGCTGGATCCGGACCTGGCTCGACACCGTTCTCGAGATTCCGTGGAACGAGCGGACCGAGGACTCCTACGACGTCAAGGCGGCGCGCGAGATCCTCGACGCCGACCACGCCGGCCTGGACGACGTGAAGCAGCGCATCACCGAGTACCTGGCCGTGCGCAAGCGCCGGGCCGACCGCGGCATGGGCGTCGTCGGCGGACGTCGCTCCGGCGCCGTGCTCGCGCTCACCGGTCCTCCCGGGGTCGGCAAGACGTCGCTCGGCGAGTCCGTGGCGCGGGCGATGGGCCGCAAGTTCGTCCGCGTGGCGCTCGGTGGCGTTCGCGACGAGGCCGAGATCCGGGGCCACCGCCGCACGTACGTCGGCGCGCTGCCAGGCCGGATCGTCCGGGCGATCAGCGAGGCCGGGTCGATGAACCCGGTCGTGCTGCTCGACGAGATCGACAAGGTCGGCTCCGACTACCGCGGCGACCCCACGGCGGCGTTGCTCGAGGTGCTGGACCCGGCGCAGAACCACACGTTCCGCGACCACTACCTGGAGGTCGAGCTGGACCTCTCGGACGTCGTGTTCCTCGCGACCGCGAACGTCCTGGAGTCGATCCCGGCGCCGCTGCTCGACCGCATGGAACTCGTGCAGCTCGACGGCTACACCGAGGACGAGAAGGTCACGATCGCCAGTGACCACCTGCTGCCCCGGCAGATCGAACGAGCCGGCCTCGCGCCCGAGGACGTCACGTTCGACGAGCCGGCACTGCACCAGCTGGCGAGCGAGTACACGCGGGAAGCCGGTGTGCGGCAACTGGAACGGGCCCTCGCGCGGATCCTGCGCAAGCTGACCGCGAAGGTCGCCCTGGGCGACCTGGAGCTGCCGGTCGCGGTCGACCAGCCGGCGCTGAAGTCGTACCTGGGCAGCCCGAAGAACACGCCCGAGTCGGCGGAACGCACCTCGGTTCCCGGCGTGGCAACGGGTCTGGCCGTCACGGGCGTCGGCGGCGACGTGCTGTTCATCGAGGCCTCGCTGGCTCCCAAGGACACCGGCGCGTCCGGCGTGACCCTGACGGGCCAGCTGGGCGACGTGATGAAGGAGTCCGCGCAGATCGCGTTGTCGTACCTGCGTTCGAACGACGACAAGGCCGCGGCGCTGGCCGACCGGGGTGTGCACATCCACGTCCCGGCGGGCGCGGTGCCGAAGGACGGGCCGTCCGCGGGCGTCACGATGACGACGGCGCTGGCGTCACTGCTGTCCGGCCGCCCGGTGCGTTCGGACGTGGCGATGACCGGCGAGATCTCGCTGACCGGCCGTGTTCTGCCGATCGGTGGCGTGAAGCAGAAGCTGCTCGCCGCCCACCGCGCGGGCATCACGACCGTGCTGCTGCCGTCGCGCAACGAGCCGGACCTGGACGACGTGCCGGAGTCGGTGCGGGAGCAGCTGACCGTGCACCTGGTCGCGGACGTGTCCGAGGTGCTGGAGCACGCACTGCAGAAGGAGACCGCCGCCACGACCGTCGCGGCGTGACCGGATCGCGGTGACCGACCCCTTGTGGGGGCAGCAGCGGCGACTGCTGTCCCCACAAGGCTTTTCCGTTGCTACAGGCCGATGTCGATGACGACCCGGTTCGGGCTCGTCAGCGTGAACACCCGGTGCCACGAGTTGGTGTTGTTGTAGCCCACGGCTACTCCGAGCGTGGCTTCGAAGTCACAGGTGAGCGCAACCCGGCGGACGTTGTCGAGGTTGGGCGTCGCGAAGTTCCGCGACCCGGTGTAGGTGGGGTTCCCGTTGTCGTCGTGGGCGGCGGCACCGATCAGGACGACCGCGAGGATCTCGTTGCTGCCCGGCATCGAGACCGGGCTGCCGGACCCGCAGTTCGCGACCGCGGTGACCTCCCTGACCCGGTGCTCGGTGGGCAGACCGGACAGGTCCAGCACGACCCGGTTGAATCCGGGGTGCTGGCCCGTCCGGATGTTCGACAGCGTCGGCGTGCTCTGCGCCGACGCCATCGGGACGAACGCGAAGACTGTCAACATCGCCAACAGCGCTGCGGCCATGCGTCTGTGTCTGTTCATCTGTAGGCCCCCTTCCAGGGCTCCCTTACTACTCAGATGGACGTGTGACGCAGGCCACAGTTGCTTGTTCTCAGTGACCGATGTCGATGACGACCCGGTTCGGGTTGGTCAGCGTGAACACCCGATGCCACGCGTAGGTGTCGTCGTAGCCGACGGCGATGTTGAGCGTGCCCTCCCAGTCACACTGGAACGCGATTCCGCGAACGTTCCCGAGGCCGGGCGTCGCGAAGTTGCGCGACCCGGTGTAGGTCGGGTTCCCGTTCTCGTCGTACGCGGCGGCCCCGATCAGCGAGACCAAGAGAACCTGGTTGCCAGGCAAGGTAATCGGATTGCCGGACGCACACTGCGAGACCTCGGTGCGCACCATGACCCGGTGCTCGGCGGGCAGGCCGGACATGTCCAGCACCACCCGGTCGAAGTCGGCGTGCCTACCGGTCCTGATGTCCGACAGCGTCGGCATGCTCTGCGCCGACGCGACCGGAGCCAGCGTGAAAACCGCCAGCACCGCGAGCAGAACTGCGACAATACGTTTGTTCATCTTGCGTTCCCCCTCTGGAACTCCCCTGTGTTGCCAGATAAGACGCGTGCCTCGGACCACAGTTGCGTCAGTACGAGTAGACGTCGATGACGACCCGGTCGGGGTTCGTCAGCGTGTACACCTTGTGCCACGAGTTCGGGTCGTCGTAGCCGACCGCGATACCGAGCGTCGCCTCGAAGTCACAGGTGAACGCGATGCCGCGGACGTTGGCCAGACCGGGCGTCGGGAAGTTCCGCGGGCCGGGGTAGGTCGGGTTGAAGTTGTCGTCGTGCGCCCTGGCGTAGTGGAACACCGACTCGAGGACCTCGTTGCCCGGCACAGCGACCGGATTGCCCGCGCCGCAGTCCGTGACACTGGTGATCTCACGGGACTGGAAGTCGCTCGGCAGACCGGTCATGTCGAGCACGACCCGGTCGAAGTGGTCATGCCGGCCAGTCCTGATGTTGTTGAGCTCGGCCGGGCCACTCGCGGACGCGATCGGGACGAACGTGAACACCGCGAGCACGGCGAGCAGCACCGCGGCCAGACGCTTCTTCATGGTTGTTCCCCCTCTTCGTTGAAGCAGGACGTCAGTGGTCGATGTCGACCACGTACCGGAGCGGGTTGGTCAGGTAATAGGCCCGGTAGGTCGGGTTCCGGTGGTTCACGCCGATCGCGATCGACAGGTCCGCCTCGAAATCGCACGTGAACACGACGCTCTGCGCGGTCGGCAGGTTCGTGTCGATGTTGCGCGACCCGGTGTACGAGTGCCCGTCGGCCGGCTGCAGGCGCACCTCGAGGAACTCCACACCGTCCGCCGAGATCGGCTTGCCGGAGCCGCAGTTCACCGGCTCCGGGATCGAGCTGACGCTGTCCTCGACCTGCCCACCGGTCAGGTCGAACACGACGCGGTCGAACGTCGCGTGGTGCCCGGTGCGGACGTTCGTGAGCTCCGCATAGTCGGCCGCAGACGCCGCCGGAACGATGCTCAGCGCCATCCCCGCGGCGAGCACCCCTGCTGCGATTCGCTTCATCCTCTTCCCCCTCTTCCAGACGTGACGTCGTGGTCACGTTCTGCATCACCGTCCGGTTGCCTACCCCAGAAAGTCCTCCAGCGGCACCGGAGTCAGTCCGTCCTGCTTCGCGCGATTCAGGAACGCGGTGAAGTCCTCGACGAACGTCGTCCGGAAGTGCATGAGCACGACGTCACCGGCCTTGAGCTTGTCGCCCTGCTGAAACTGCACCCGCCCGTCGTTGACCGCGGCCGTCCAGTTGACCAGCGCCTTGAACCCGCAGGCCGCGGCAGCCTGCCGGGTCGTCGTGTCGTAGTTGCCGAACGGCGGCCGGAACAGCGTCGGCCGCTTGCCGTAGTCGGCGGCGAGGAAGTCAGCGTTCCCGCAGATCTCGTTCTTCTGGAAGTCGAACGGCTTGCCCTGCAGGTTCGGGTGGTTCGACGTGTGACTGTGAACCGTGACGGGCAGTTCCTTGAAGTAGTCCTTGTGCCCCTCGGCGTACTTCGTGTTCAGGAAGACCGACGGCCACACCCCCGCGTTGATCATCAACTCGCGCGCCTTCGGATGCTGCACCGCACCGTCATCAATAGTGATGAACACATACGGCTTGTCAGTCGGAATGCGCGTAAGCACCGGCACCATGCCGTCAACGACCGGCGGCGCCTTCTGCTGAACCGTGCCGTACGAGTACGCCGGTTCGAACATCCGCTTGGGCATCTCCGGCGTAGTGGTCGTCACCGGCGGCGAAGACGTCGTCAGCACGGGACCGCTCGGTTGCGCATCGGGCGTCTCTCCGCACGAGACCAACCCGGCAACCAGCAAAAACGCAGCAAAAAACCGCAACCTCGACATCAAAATTCCCCCTCCACGCGGAGGACGCCGCGCGGCCCCTCCCGGTTGCACGGGGATAGGCTCAAACTGATCACAAGAAGGAGGAGTTTCCATGAGCCTCGAGCGCCCAGTCGCTCCCGACCCCTACCTGCTGCTCCCCAAGGTAGGCACGTTCGAAGTCACCTCCACCGACGTGCGCGACGGCGAACAACTGGCCGACGCCCAGCTCCTGGAAGGCGGCAACACCTCACCCCAGCTCGCGTGGTCCGGCTTCCCCGCCGAAACCCGCAGCTTCGTGGTCACCTGCTACGACCCGGACGCCCCCACCCCCTCCGGCTTCTGGCACTGGGTGGCCGTCAACCTCCCCGCCGCCACCACCTCATTGGACACCGGCGCAGGCACCTCCGACGCCACACTTCCAGGTGACGCCTTCCACGTCCGCTCCGACCTGAGCACCCGATCCTTCGGCGGCGCCGCCCCACCCAAGGGCGACCACCCACACCGCTACTACTTCGTGGTGCACGCCGTAGACATCGACAAGCTGGACGTGGACGCCGACGCCTCCCCGGCCTACGTGAGCTTCAACCTCGCCTTCCACACCCTGGCCCGAGCAATCATCACGCCGACCTACCAGCACTAACCGCGACGGCGAAGTCGAGTTGGCGGTAGTTTGCGGCGGTTCGATCATGGGTTGGTAGTACTTGCACACGCCATCAGCCCTCAACCGCGAGGCCGAAGGCGAGCCGTCCTGAGCGCTAGCTCCCGGCGGTGGGGTCCCGTCACGACGGGACCCCAACCAGGGAACACCCACACCCGCAAAATGGTTGGATCAGCACGTGAGGCACTTCGACCTGGTCATCATCGGCACCGGCTCCGGCAACTCCATCCCGAACGACGCGATGGCAGGCTGGCAGATCGCCATCCTCGAACGCGGAACCTTCGGCGGCACCTGCCTGAACGTGGGCTGCATCCCCACCAAGATGTTCGTCCACACCGCCGACCAGGCCGCAGCGCCTGCAAACGCCAAGAAGCTCGGCATCGACGCCCATCTGGACACCGTCCACTGGCCCGAGATCCGAGACCGAATCTTCGGCCGGATCGACCCGATCTCCGCAGGCGGCCGCAACTGGCGAGCCAACGAGAACGCGAACGTCACGGTCTACGAGGGCACCGCCAGGTTCATCGACGCCCACACCATCGACACGGGCACCGGCGAGACCATCACCGCCGACCGGATCGTGGTGGCGGCCGGCAGCCGGCCCACCGTTCCCGAGATCGCCGACATCGAGACCACCGGGTTCCACACCAGCGACTCGATCATGCGACTCGACGAGCTGCCCGAGAGCCTGATCATCCTGGGCAGCGGGTTCATCGCGGCCGAGTTCGCGCACGTGTTCAGCAGCTTCGGCGTCAAGGTCACCCTGATCGCGCGGTCGGGGCTCCTGCTGCGGCAGGAGGACGCCGAGATCGCCGAGCGGTTCACCGAGGTCGCCAAGCACAAGTGGGACGTCCGCCTGCACCGCAAGACCATCCGCGCCGAGAAGACCGACGCCGGCGTGAAGCTGCACATGGAGGGCCCGGACGGCGCGGAGACCGT
The DNA here is from genome assembly GCA_963771775.1 of uncultured Actinomycetota bacterium. Lineage (GTDB taxonomy): Bacteria > Actinomycetota > Actinomycetes > Mycobacteriales > Pseudonocardiaceae > Lentzea. The sequence continues at coordinate 742,233 of CAVYUS010000007.1, read as the reverse complement.
TGAGGCGCAGCAGCTCCTCGTCGCGACCGGCCGGCAGTCGAACGCGGACCTGCTGCAGGCCGGCAAGGCCGGTCTCGACCTGCACGACGACGGCCGCATCAAGGTCGACGAGTTCCAGCGCACCAGTCAGGAGCACATCCTGGCGCTGGGCGACATCAGCTCGGACTACCAGCTCAAGCACGTCGCGAACCACGAGGCGCGGGTGGTGCAGCACAACCTGCTGAACCCGGACGACCCCAAGGCCAGCGACCACCGGTTCGTGCCGGCCGCGGTGTTCTCCAGCCCGCAGATCGCGAGCGTCGGGCTCACCGAGGAAGAGGCGAAGCGACGCGGCATCCGGTACGTGACCTCCAGCCAGGCCTACGCGTCCATCGCGTACGGCTGGGCGATGGAGGACACGACCGGGTTCGCGAAGCTGATCGCGGATCCGGCCACCGGGCAGCTGCTCGGCGCCCACATCATCGGGCCGCAGGCGTCGACGGTGATCCAGCCGCTGATCCAGGCGATGAGCTTCGGGCTGGACGCGAAGACCATGGCGCAGGGGCAGTACTGGATCCACCCGGCGATGCCGGAACTCGTCGAGAACGCGCTTCTCAACCTGCCGCTGGACTGAAGGTCCCGGTCCACCGGGACTTCCGCGACTGCCGAAAAACCGGACGACCGGCAACTATGAGGCGATGGCTGACAGAGTCCTCGTCGCGTACACCTCGAAAATCGCCGCCACCGACGACATCGCCCAGATCATCGGCACCGAACTGGCGGGCTGCGGGCTGAGAGTCACCGTGCTCTCGGTCGCCGCGGCCGAAACGCTGCACGGGTTCGGTGCCGTGGTCATGGGTGACGCCGCGGCACGTGACGCCCACAGGTTTGTACGCAGGCATAAGATCCCGCTCCGGCACACACCCCTGTGGCTGTTCCACCGGGGCGCGCCGCCCGTACCGAACGACGTCACCCGCATGGTGCGCAAGCTCGGTGCCAACGGGCCGATCAGCTTCGACGGTGCGACGCCGGACTGGGACCGGGCGAAGGCATGGGCCCGCTACCTCGCCGATCAGCTCACGGTGCTGCACCGCGGGTTCGTGAGCAACTAAAGAAACTAGGCCTGCTGGATCCGCACGGTGTTGCCCGCCGGGTCGCGGAACACGCAGTCGCGCGCGCCCCACGGCTGGTCGGTCGGCTCCTGCACGACGTCCGCGCCGCCCGCCTGCAGCTTCTCGAACGCGCCATCGAGGTCGGGCGTGGAAAGGTTGATGAACGCGTACGAGCCGGCCGAGATCATCTCGCTGATCGCGGTGCGCTGGGCTTCGGTCAGGCCGTCCGCCATGGCCGGCGGTTCGAGCACGACGGCCGAGCCGGAACCGGCCGGGGCGACCGTGATCCAGCGCATCGCACCCTTGCCGACGTCGGCGCGGACCTCCCAGCCGAGCAGGTCGCGGTAGAACGCCACCGAGGCGTCCGGGTCGGTGTGCGGGAGGAACGTCGCGTGAATGTTGATGTCCATGACGACAACGCTAGAAGTGGCGCGAACCCGCCGCTTCTCGATTCCTGACCACCTGATGCGGGCCGTCAGACGTAGCGCGGACGGCCCGCGATCACGCCGAGCACGGTCAGCGCGGCGAGCAGCACCAGTTGCAGCACGAGCGACACCGACCAGGAGCCGGTGGCGTCACGGAGGATGCCGAACGCGAACGGGCCGGACGCCGCGATCAGGTACCCGAGCGACTGCGCCATCGCGGACAGCCGCGCGGTGTCCGAAGTGGACTTCGTGCGCAGCGACATGATCAGCAGCGCCAGCGGGAACATGCCCATGCCGAACCCGATCAGCACCACCCACAGCCCGGGCGCGGCGGCCGGTGCCACCAGCATGCCCAGGATGCCCGCGAACGACAGCACGCCGAGTCCCAGCACCATCGGGCCCTGGTTGGAGAACCGGGCGGCGATCGGCGGCACGAACAGGCTGACCGGGACGCCGAGCAGCATCGACACCGCGAGCAGCATGCCGGCGGTGTTCCGGTCCACACCGGCGTCGACGAGCATCGCGGGCAGCCACCCCATGACGGTGTAGGCGAACAGCGACTGCAGGCCGAAGAACACGGTGATCACCCACGCGAGCGGACTGCGCAGCAATGACCGCTTCTCCGCCGGGGCGGCCGATCGAACGACAGATGCCACAGAACCGTGCCGTGCGGCGGCGAACCAGACGATCACCGCGCCGAGCGACAGCAGAGCCCACGCACCGACAGCGAGCCGCCACGAGCCGAGGAACTCCTCCAGCCGAGGCGTGAGAGCGGCGGCCAGCGCGGCACCCGCGGCCAGCGCTCCCGTGTAGACACCGGTGATCAGACCGACCTTGGTGGGGAAGGAAGCCTTCACCACCACCGGGATCAGCACGTTGGACACCGCGATGCCGGCACAGGCGATGAAGGTCCCGCCCAGCACGACCCACGGACCGTCGATCACGCGCAGCACCAGGCCGAGCGTGAGCACCCCGAGTGAAAGTCCGATGGCGCGGGCCATGCCGAGGCGGCGGCCGAGCCACGGGGCCGCGAACGCCGCGAAGCCGAAGCAGAGCGCCGGAACGGCCGTCAGAGCGCTGGTCCAAGCGGCCGAAACCCCAAGGGCGGCGCGGACATCGACGAGCACCGAGGCCAGACTGGTGACCGCAGGGCGGAGATTCGCCGCCGCGAGGGCGACCCCGATCGCGAGCAGTGTGGTCCCGACCAGCGGAACGTGACGATTCTTGACGACCGTCACCCTGCGACCTCGATCGGTGGCAGTCTGTTCGGCAAGGGTCGTCTGGTGCATCGTCACGAGCACCACTATCGCAGACGTAGGATGTTCGGATGAGAGGATGAGGTTGTGCCGTTGGCCACTACCCGACGGGCGGGCCTCGTCGACCAGGTGATCGAGCAGATGAGAAGCGCGATCACCAGCGGCGAATGGCCCGTCGGGCAGCGCATCCCGCCCGAGCCCGAGCTGGTCACCGCGCTCGGGGTGGGCCGGAACACGGTTCGAGAGGCCGTGCGCGCTCTCTCGCACGCCGGTCTGCTGGAGGTGCGCCAGGGCGACGGCACGTTCGTCCGCGCGACCAGCGAGATCTCCGGCGCGGTCCGCCGCATGTGCGGCACCGAGCTGAAGGAGGTGCTGCAGGTCCGCCGCACCCTTGAGGTGGAGGGCGCGCGCCTGGCCGCCAAGCACCGCACCGAGGCCGAACTGGCCCGCCTCACCGAGCTGCTGCGCAAGCGCGACTCGGCGATGGAGGCGGAGCGGTGGGACGAGGTGATCGAGCACGACACCGCGTTCCACGTGCTGCTCGTGCAGTGCTCGCACAACACGCTTCTAGCGGAGCTCTACCAGGGCTTGACCGAGGCTGTCAAGGCTTCGGTGGCGGCATCTGTCGACACCAGCCAGCCTGGCCAGGACCAGGTGTCGCACACCGGGCTGCTGCACGCGGTCCGTGACGGCGACCAGGAGAAGGCGGCGATCGAGGCGGGCGGGTTCTTCGAGGAGCTGATCGAGAAGTTCTGCTGAACGCGGACCGGAACTGTCCGCATGAGCTCATAGCGTGGGGGCCATGGAGATCACGCCGTTCCGCATCGAGATCCCGCAGGCCGAGGTCGACGACCTCCGTGCCCGCCTGGCCGGCACGCGCTGGCCGGAGGAGGACCTGCCGGGGGTCGGCTGGTCCTACGGCATCCCGCTGAGCTACCTGCGGCCGCTCGCCGAGTACTGGGCGGACGGGTTCGACTGGCGTGCGCAGGAAGCGCGGATCAACGCCCACCCGCAGTTCACGACCGAGATCAGCGGTCAGCGCATCCACTTCCTGCACGTGCGGTCGAAGAACCCGGACGCGTTGCCGCTGCTGCTGATCCACGGCTGGCCGGGCTCGTTCGTCGAGTTCCTGGACGTGATCGAGCCGCTGTCGCAGGACTTCCACCTGGTCATCCCGTCGATCCCCGGCTTCGGCTTCTCGGGACCCGTGCAGAAGACCGGCTGGAACGTGCTGCGCGTCTCGTGGGCGTTCGCGAAGCTGATGGAGGGCCTGGGCTACCAGCGGTACGGCACGCAGGGCGGCGACTGGGGTTCCGGCATCGCGCAGGAGATCGGCCGGGTCTTCCCCGAGCAGGTCGTCGGCGTGCACGTGAACATGCTGCAGACGTTCCGGCCGTCCGGGGTCAACGACCTGCCGCCCGAGGAACTGCGGGCGCTGGAGTCGCTCGACCACTACCAGAAGGAACTCTCCGGCTACATGCACCTGCAGCGCACCCGGCCCCGCACGCTCTCCTACGGGCTGACCGACTCGCCGGTCGGGCAGCTGGCGTGGATCGCGGAGAAGTTCCACGACTGGACGGACAACGAGGGCGTGCCCGAGGACGCGGTGGACCGCGACCACATGCTGACCAACGTGTCCGTGTACTGGTTCACCGGCACCGCGGGCTCGTCGGCGGCGCTGTACAAGGAGCAGTCCGCGTCCTGGGGCCAGCAGCAGCCGTCGACGGTGCCGACCGGCGTGGCGATCTTCCCGTACGACATCAGCGCGCCGGTCCGGTCGCTGGCGGAGAAGATGATCCCGACGATCACGCACTGGACGGAGTTCGACCGCGGCGGCCACTTCGCCGCGATGGAGGAGCCGGACCTCTTGGTCCAAGACATCAGGAAGTTCTTCGAATCGCTGTGAGCACAACACTCTCGAACCGCACCCTCAACCGGACGCTCCTGGCGCGGCAACTGCTCCTGGAGCGGACGAGCATGCCGATCGTGGACGCCGTCGAACATCTCGGCGGTCTCCAGGCCCAGGCACCGATTCCGCCCTACCTCGCGCTCTGGACCCGGCTGAAGCCGTACAAGGTCGACGCGCTGAGCAAACTGATCATCGACCGCTCGCTGGTCCGGATGACGTTGTGGCGCGGCACGTTGCACCTGATCTCGGCGTCGGACGTGTACCTGATGCGCACGGCGTTGCAGCCGGAGCTGAACAAGTGGGCGCGGATCGTCATGGCGCCCGCCCACCGGGTCGAGATCGACCTGGACAAGCTCGCCCGCATCACCCGCGAGTACATCGACACCGAACCGCGCACGGTGGCGGAGATCGGCGCGTACCTGGAGGAGCACTTCCCCGAGGCCAAGGCGCGCGACCTGTCGACGCAGGCGCAGATGCTGGTGCCGATGATCCAGGTGCCGCCGCGCGGGATCTGGGGCGTCGGCGGGGTGCCGCAGAACGTCGCGATGGCGACCTGGCTGGGCCGCGAACTGCCCACCGAGGCTGCCGTACCGGAGCTGATCAAGCGGTACCTGCGGGCGTTCGGTCCGGCCACGCTCGCCGACATGCAGGCGTGGTCGCGGCTGATCGGGCTGAAGGCGCACGCGGCCGACCTGGATCTGGTGCGGTACAAGAACGAAGACGGCAAGGAGCTGCTGGACGTGCCGGACGGCCTGATCGTCTCGGAGGACGTGCCCGCGCCCGCACGGCTGTTGCCCGCGTTCGACAACGTCCTGCTGGGGCACGCGGACCGGACGCGGATCATGAGCGAGGAAGCGCGTTCGCGGTGGGGTGCGGTGCGCAACGGCGTGTTCCCGCCGACGTTCCTCGTGGACGGGTTCCTGCGCGGCACCTGGAACGTGGTGGAGACCAAGGACACCGCGACGCTGACGATCGAGCCGTACGTGAAGACGACGAAGAAGGACCTCGCCGGCGTGGTCCGCGAGGCCAAAGCGGTGCTGAAGCTGATGGCGCCCAAGAAGGCCCACGTGGTCGCTGCCCCTTAGGGCGGTTTTTCCTGCCCCTGCGTGTGTCTGGCGGTCGTGTCTGCGGCGTGAGCGGCAGGTCAGGCTCGTTCGCATGGTCGCCGCACGCCGGGAAACCGACGCGAAGGCCGAGGTCACGGGCGCTCTCGCGGACGGCAAGCGCAAGGCGGGCCCAGCAGTCGGCCCGGCCGCGTTGCTCGCGCTGCAACGCGACGCGGGCAACGCGGCCGTGGGCGCGCTCATGGCGGCCAAGCAGAAGCAGCCGGACCAGACCGCGCTCGGTCACATCGACGCGGCGCTGAAGGAGGTCCGCGGCGACGATCCCGCGATCGACACGGTCGAGAAGGGACTCAAGGCGGCCCAGTCGGCCGGCGTTCCGGTCACGCTGGAAGGACCGAAACCGCCGGCGTCCGCCCTCGCCGTGACGACGACGGGCTTCGGCCCGAACGCCGTGCCCGCGAAGAAACCGACGCCGCCCGCCAAGCCGGTGCCCGCGAAGTCCAAGCTCGGCAAGGCGGGCTCGAAGCCGGCGGCGGGAGGCGGCCCGAAGGGACCGAAGCCTGCTCCGGCGCCCGCGATTGCGGCGGTCGCCGCGGCCGATCCGGCGTTCATGCAGGTCACCGAGAAGGTCAAGGGCTTCGCCGCGGCCAAGAAGGCGCACCCGCCCGCTTCGGCGAAAGCCAAGGAGGCACAGGACGCCGCGCAGGCGCCCTCGGACGACCTGGCGGGCCAGGCGAAGGCCTCGAAGGTCGACTCGATGGACGCGCAGCCGGCGGGTTCGTTCGACAAGAAGGCTTTCATCGCGGCCGTGAAGACCGCGATCGAGGCGAAGTCCCCCAAGAACGCTGCAGGAGGCGACGTCACCGCAGGGCAAGGCCGACGGCGTCGGCTCCGAGGTGAAAGGCATGGTCTCCCAGGGCAAGGAGGGCCAGGCCAAGGACATCGAGGCAGCCACCGACGCACCGCCGGACCAGTCGAAGGCCGTCGCGAAGCCGGTCACCCCGATGGCCCAGGAGGCCCCTGGTGCCGCCGCGTCGATCCCGGCGGCGGGCGCCGCCCCGAAGCCCGCGCCACCCGCCCAGACCGATCTGAGCGCCGGCCAGCAGCAGCTCGACCAGGCCCAGGGCGACGTCACCGACGAGCAGCTGCGGCAGTCGAACGAACCGCAGTTCCAGCAGGCCCTGGACGCCAAGCAGACCGCGTCCGCGCACGCCGACACCGCCCCCGGCCAGTTCCGCGCGCAGGAACAGCAGATGCTCGGCCAGGCCAAGGCGGACGCCGGGGCCGCGACCGCCTCCGGAGTCGCCGGCATGCAGGGTGCCAAGGGCGCCGCGCTGGCGAACCTGGTGGCGGACAAGGGCAAGACGAAGACCAAGGACGAGGCCAAGCGCGCCGAGGTGACGACGAAGGTGCAGGGCATCTTCGCGGCCACCGAGGCCGAGGTGAAGAAGATCCTCGACGGCATCGACCCGAAGGTCGAGAAGGCTTTCGGCGAAGGCGAGGCACAGGCACGACAGGCGTTCGAGTCGTTCGTGGCCGCCAAGGTCGGCGCCTACAAGCAGGACCGCTACAGCGGCTGGCTCGGCGGGCTCCGCTGGGCCAAGGACAAGCTGCTCGGCATGCCGGACAAGGTGAACGAGTTCTACACCGCCGGCCGCGAGCTGTACCTCAAGCAGATGGACGGCGTGATCTCCCAGGTCGCCGACATCGTGGGCAACGACCTTTCCCTTGCCAAGCAACGCATCGCCACCGGCAAGACGGAGATCGCCGCGTTCGTCAAAACCCTCTCGCCGGACCTGCAGAAAGTCGGCGCGGAGGCGTCCGCCGAGATCAACGAGAAGTTCGAGCAGCTGGAAAGCGACGTCACCGCCAAGCAGGACGCCGTCGTCGACACCCTCGCCACCAAGTACACCGAGGCGCGCCAAGGCCTCGACGAGCGCATCGAGGCGTTGCAGGCGGAGAACAAGGGCCTCGTCGACGCCGCACTCGACGCCGTCAAGGGCGTGCTCAACACGATCCGCGAGCTGGCCGGGATGCTGCGCGACGTCCTGTCCCGCGCCGCCGGCGTGGTCGGCGACATCATCAAGAAGCCCGTCGAGTTCCTCGGCAACCTGATCGAGGGCGTGAAGGGCGGCGTCCTCAAGTTCAAGGACAACATCGTCGACCACCTGCGCAAGGGCCTGATGGGCTGGCTCTTCGGCGCACTGGCCGAGGCCGGCATCGAACTGCCGGAGAAGTTCGACGTGCGGGGCATCATCAAGCTGCTGGCGTCGATCTTCGGCCTCACCTGGTCGAACATCCGCAACCGCCTCGTGAGCCAGATCGGCGAGAAGGCCATGGCCGCGGCCGAGAAGGGCGTCGAGATCTTCCAGGTGCTGACCACCCAGGGCGTCGCGGGCCTGTGGCAGATGCTGCTGGAGAAGCTCGGCGACATCAAGGACATGATCCTGGAGCAGGTGAAGGACTTCGTGATCACGAAGATCATCACCGCGGGCATCACCTGGCTCATCGGCCTGCTGAACCCCGCCGCGGCGTTCATCAAGGCCTGCAAGCTCATCTACGACGTGATCATGTTCTTCGTCAACAACGCCGGCCGCATCATGAAGTTCGTCAACACCGTCATCGACTCGGTCGCCGACATCGTGCGCGGCAACGTGAGCGGCGTCGTCACCAAGATCAACGACGTGCTCGGCCAGATGGTCCCGATCATCATCGGCTTCCTCGCGAGCGCGATCGGGCTGGGCGGGATCGGCGCGAAGATCCGGTCGATCATCGAGTCGCTGCAGAAGCCGGTGAACAAGGCGCTCGACTGGGTCATCAAGAAGGGGCTGACGCTGGCCGGGCCGATCATCCGCGGCGTGAAGGGGATCGGAAGCAAGATCAAGTCGAAGCTGCGCGGCGGCGACGACAGTCCGGAGGGCAAGAAGAAGCGGCAGGACGCGGCACTGCGGGCCGGAGTCGCGGCAGCCAACCGTTTCGCGGGCAGACCGGTCGCCGGTGCCGCGCTGAAGCCTCTGCTCGGCGCGATCAAGCTGCGTTACGGCGTGGACGTGCTCGAACCCGTGCCCAAGGGCCGCAATTGGGGCATCCAGGCCGTCGTGCAACGCGCGCGCAGCCCGCTCGACCAGTTCGAGGTGGGCTGGGACATCGACGACCCGGAGGCCATGACGAACCCCCTCGACGACCCCGTGCACCAGGCGGGCGTCGAGGAGGCGTCGATCGCCTTCTCCCGTCTCACCAACATCGAGCAGCGCAAGACCGTGGGCGCTGGCGCGAAAGGCGAGATGCGGCGCAGTGGCTATGGAGGTGGAGAGGTCGCTCTCACCGAAGCCGTGCGCCAGGAATTGCTGGGCGCCGGCGTGGAACCGGAGGGCCACGTCTACGACCGGGACCTGCCCGGCCAGTACCAGTGCTCCCACGCCGAGCTGAAAACAGCCAAGGCCGCCGGCGTGCGGGCGCTCGCGTCATCCAAGCCTATGTGCCCTGGCTGTCAGTCCGGTTTCGCCGGGCTGGCCAGGTCCAAGCGCAGGGCGTTCTACGTGGCCGACCCCGGTGGAGTCCACGTCTTCCTCAAGGACGGAGCCCACGAGATGGCCGGCCATCCGTCCGGTGCCATCACGCAGGACCCCCGTCAGCGACGACGGACCTGATCACGTCCAGCATGGCCGTGATCGCCGGACGCCGCGACGCCTGCTTGCGCCACACCGCGTACAGCCGCCGCGTCGGGGTGGGCCGCAGCGGCACCACCTTGATCTCGTCCGGCACCTCCGCTCGCCCCAGCCGCGGGATCAGCGCGACCCCGATCCCCTTGGCCAGCAAGGCGAACTGCGTCTGGTACTCGTTGATCCGGTACGCCAGATCGGGCTCGATCCCCGCGCCGTGGAACGTCCGCACCAGCCAGTCGTGGCAGATCGACCCCTCGGGCTGGCACATCCACCGCTCGCCGGCCAGGTCGGCGGGTTCGAGGAAGTCCCGGTGCGCCAACGGGTGCGTCGCCGGGAGGAACACGTCCGCGATGTCCTCGCAGATGCTCATCCGCGACAGCGACTCTGGCACCGGGAGCGGGGCGTTCTGCCAGTCGTGGATGATCGCGAGGTCGAGCTCACCGCGCGCCACCGCCTCCGCGGCCTCGGGTGGGTCGATCTCCGTCAGCCGGACGTCGAGGGCCGGGTGCTGCTCGGCGAGCCCGGCCAGGACATCGGGGAGCAGGCCGCGCAAGGCGGTGGCGAACGAGCCGATGCAAAGCCGGCCGATGGCGGCGCCGCGTTGTTCCTCCAGCGCGACCTCGGCCTCTTCCACGAGCTTGAGCACCTGACCCGCCGTGTCCGCGAGGAGCAGGGCCGCGTCGGTGAGCCGGACCCCTCGGCCGCGGCGTTCCAGCAGCGTGGTGCGGGTCTCGCGTTCCAGCTTGGCGATCTGCTGCGAGACCGCGGACGGCGTGTAGCCGAGCACGTCGGCGGCGGCGCCGACCGTGCCGTAGGTGGCGACGGCGTGCAGGGCCTTCAGTCTTCCCAGGTCGAGCATGTAGCAATGCTAAACCCATAACCTAAGCAATCGGAACTGGTGCTTAATAGTTAGCTCGCGCAATCTTAGTCCCATGAGTCCCCGCCACGTTCTGCTCGCCGTGCTCGTCGCCGTCATCTGGGGGTTCAACTTCGTCGTGCTGAAGATCGGCCTGGGCGAGTTCCCGCCGATCCTGTTCTCCGCCCTGCGCTTCCTCGCCGCTGCGGTACCCGCGATCTTCTTCGTTGGCCGGCCGACGGTGGCCTGGCGCTGGATCATCGCGGTCGGACTGGTGCTGGGGGTCGCGAAGTTCAGCTTCATGTTCGTCGCCCTCAGCGCGGGCATGCCCGCCGGGTTGTCGTCGCTGGTGCTGCAGAGCCAGGTGATCTTCACGGTCGTGTTCGCCGCGGTGGTGCTGCGCGAACGGCCGCGGCCGGTGCAGATCACCGGGACGGCGCTGGCGGTGGTGGGGATCGGCGTGATCGCGTGGGACTACGGGAAGTCCTCGCCGCTGCTCGGGTTCGTCCTGGTGCTCGCGGCGGCGGTGTGCTTCGGCGTGTCGAACGTGCTGATGCGCTACGCGAGGCCGGCGGACACGCTGCGGTTCATGGTCTGGGTGAGCGCGGTGGCGGTGCTGCCGCTGTTCGCGCTGTCCTTCCTGACCGAGGACGTGTCGGCGCTCGGGCGGCTGAACTGGACCGGCATCGGCGCGCTCGGCTACGTCTCGTGGATCTCGACGCTGCTCGCGTTCGGGATCTGGGGCTTCCTGCTGCGCCGGTACGAGGGATCGGTGGTGGCGCCGTTCGCACTGCTGGTGCCGGTGTTCGGGATGTTCTCGGCGTGGGCGTTCCTCGGCGAGGACCTGACCGTGCTGCGGGCGGCGGCCGGCGGGCTGGTGCTGGCGGGACTGGCTATCCCGGTACTGGCGGGGCGCCGGGCGGTACGAACGGAAGTCCCGGTGGAGCCCCTCGTTCCAGCAGGTCGATGACGGCCTTCGTGTCCAGGTGATCGGCGACCAGGTCGCCCAGCAGGTCCAGCTGGGCCTCGCGGGCGGCCTGGAAGCTCACCTCGCCCGGCTCGAAGTCCCGTCCCGCGCGTTCGGCGGCCCAGCGCAGGAACTTGCGGCGGAACCCGTCGTTCTCCAGCAGGCCGTGCCAGTGCGTCCCCAGCACGCGCTCCGTCTCGGCGCCTTCTGAGCCGATCAACGGCTGCTCGGTGCTGCGGACGACCTGACCGTGGTGGATCTCATAGCCGGTGACGGCTTCGTCCCACGCCGTACCCGACGGCGTGGCAAGGGTTTTCCGCGGCTGGAAGCGGATGTCGACGTCGAGCAGGCCCAGGCCGGCGACGGTGCCGTGCTTGGACTCCACGTCGTCCTCGATCCGCCGGGACAGCATCTGGAAGCCGCCGCAGATGCCGAGGACCGGGCCGTCGAACCGCTGGATCGCTTGCGCCAGACCGGTTTCGCGCAGCCAGCCGAGGTCGTCGACCGTGGCCTTGGAACCGGGTAGCACCACGAGATCCGCGTCCGCCAACCGCGACGGCTCGGTCACGAACCGCACGGAAACACCGGGCTCGCAGGCCAAAGCCTCCACGTCGGTGGCGTTGGAGATGCGCGGCAACCGGATCACGGCCACCCGGAGCCAGTCACGCAACGGCGGCCGCGGCCGGCCGATCACGCCGTCCGCGCTGTAGGACAACGAATCCTCGGCGTCGAGCCAGAGGTCCTCGCGCCACGGCAGCACGCCGAGCACGGGCCGTCCGGTCAGCGCCTTGAGCTGGTGCAGACCCGGTTCGAGCAGCCGCGGATCGCCGCGGAACTTGTTCACCACGAACCCGGAGATCAACGCCTGGTCGGCCGCGTCGAGCACCGCCAGCGTCCCGAAGAGATGCGCGAACACACCGCCGCGATCGATGTCTCCGATGACGAGCGTCGGCAGGCCCGCCTGGGTCGCGAGCCCCATGTTCGCGATGTCGTTGGCACGCAGGTTGATCTCGGCCGGCGAGCCCGCGCCCTCGCAGATCACCACCTCGTGATCAGCGCGCAGTGAGTCCAAAGTGGACAAGACCGTGCCGAGCAGCTGCTGCTTGCGTTCGCGGTAGCTCAACGCGGAGACCTCGCCGACCGCCTTGCCGAGCACCACGACCTGGGACGTGCGGTCGCTGCCCGGCTTGAGCAGCACCGGGTTGAACCGGACGCTCGGCTGTTTGAACGCCGCCCGCGCCTGCAGGGCCTGGGCGCGGCCGATCTCCCCGCCGTCGAGCGTGACGAACGAGTTGTTCGACATGTTCTGCGCCTTGAAAGGCACGACGTCGACGCCCTGGCGTGCCAGAAAGCGGCACAGACCGGCGACCAGGACGCTCTTGCCCGCGTCCGAGGTCGTCCCACAGATCAACATCGCACCCCGCATGGACGCCAATGCTGCCATCATCACCAGCATGCTCACCGTCGTGCTCCTGCACAGCCCGTTTCTCGGCCCTTCGAGCATGCGTCCGCTCGCCGACGAACTGGCCTCCGACGGGGTGGCGGTGCTGCTGGTCGACCTGCAGATGACCGTCAACGAGGCACCCGTGCACCAGCGGCTGATGGGCGCTTTCGCGGACGCGCTGCAGGACTCCGGCGTCGAGGGACCGCTCGTGCTCGTCGGCCACAGCGGCGCCGGCCCGTTGCTGCCGGGCTTCGCCTACGCCCTGGAGACCGAGGTGGCGGGCCTGGTGTTCGTGGACTCCGACCTGCCGACGCCGGGCCGGACCTGGCGCGACTCCGTTGATCCCGAACTGGCACGCCAGGTGAAGGCCTCGGTACGCAACGGCAAGCTGCCGCGCTGGGACCGCTGGTTCCCCGAGGACCCGCTGCGGCTGGTGCCCGCCGAACTGCGCGAGGAGATGCGCGACGAGGCACCCGAGGTGTCGTGGGAGTTCCTGAAGGAGCAGCGCCCGATCGTCGAGTGGGCCGGGCCGTGCGGGTACGTGCTGCTGTCGGCGGTCTACGAGGACGAGGCCGGCAAGGCCGAGGCGCTGGGCTGGCCCGTCGAACGGGTGGAGTCACACCATTTGGCGGCCGCGACGTCGCCCTCGCAGGTCGCGGCCGCGCTGAAATCCGTCGTCAGCAGACTGTGAGGATCTCCGCACCGTCGTTGGTGACGACGAGGGTGTGCTCGAACTGGGCGGTCCAGCTCTTGTCCTTGGTGGTGACCGTCCAGTCGTCGTCCCACATGTCGTGCTCGAAGTCGCCGAGCGTGATCATCGGTTCGATCGTGAACGTCATGCCGGGCTCCAGCACGGTCTTCACCGACGGCTCGTCGTAGTGCAGGACCACCAGGCCGCTGTGGAACGAGCGGCCGATGCCGTGCCCGGTGAAGTCGCGCACCACGCCGTAACCGAAGCGCTTGGCGTACGCCTCGATCACGCGGCCGATGACGTTGATCTCGCGGCCGGGCTTCACGGCCTTGATCGCGCGCATGGTGGCCTCGTGCGTGCGCTCGACCAGCAGGCGGTTCTCCTCCGCGACGTTGCCCGCGAGGAAGGTGGCGTTCGTGTCGCCGTGCACGCCACCGATGAACGCGGTGACGTCGATGTTCACGATGTCGCCGTCCTCCACCACGGTGGAGTCCGGGATGCCGTGGCAGATGACCTCGTTGAGCGAGGTGCAGCACGACTTCGGGAAGCCGCGGTAGCCGAGCGTCGACGGGTACGCGCCGTTGTCGCACAGGAACTCGTGCGCCACCGCGTCGATCTCGTCGGTCGTCACGCCGGGAACGACGACCTTGCCCGCTTCCTGCAGCGCCTGCGCGGCCAACCGGCCGGCGATCCGCATGGCCTCGATGATCTCCGGCGTCTGCACCCACGGGTCGGTGCCGCGCTGCGGCGCGGGCTTGCCCACGTACTCGGGACGGACGATGCGGGAGGGCACCTGACGACGCGGAGATTGCACACCGGGTTGCAGGGGAGCACGAACAGCCATGCACTCCACATTAGCGGCCGGTGCGCGCACCGCCCTGAACCTGGTCCTCACGACGAGGCTCCGGCACGCGCGGCGCGGGAAGCAACACACCCGCGCGGAGCAGGCGCTCCCGCAACGTCAGATCACTGGTCCTCGCCATCACGGCACCGCCTTCAAGAACCTCGCCGCCACCTCCACGGCTGGTGTCGAAGTCTCCCCGCTGAGGACGAGCGTCGCGAACGCGAGATCGCCCCGGTAGCCCATGAACCACCCGTGTGAGTGCACGCCGTCGCCGAACTGTGCGGTACCAGTCTTGCCGCGCACGTCACCGTACGGCTTGAGTTGCGGTGCAGTGCCGTAGTCGACGACCTCGCGCATCATCTGGCGGACCGGGTCGAGCGCCGTGGGCGGCGTGGGCTGTTTGTCGGTTTTGGTGTCCTTGCCGCGCACCAGTTGCGGGACCGGCATGGAGCCCTTCGCGATGGACGCCGACACCAGCGCCATGCCGAACGGCGACGCCAGCACCTTGCCCTGGCCGAACGCGTCCTCGGCTCGTTCCACGACGTCGGTCGCGGGCGGCACGGAGCCGGTGATCGTGGTCAGGCCCGCGATGTCGAAGTCGACGCCCAAGCCGAGCGACTGCGCGGTGTTCGTCAGCAGGTCCGGCGGCATGTCGACGGCGAGCTGGGCGAACGTGGTGTTGCAGGAGAACGCGAAGGCCGACCGGAGCGGGATGGTGCCCTTCTCGAACTCGTTGGAGTTCGGCACGATCCGGCGGCCGTCGATGGTGGTCTTGCCGGGGCACGGCAGCGGGGTCTCGGCGTTGACCTTGCCGGACCCGATCGCGGCCAGCGCGGAGACGGCCTTCATCGTGGACCCCGGCGGGAAGCGGCCGGTCAGCGCGAGGGCGCCCTGCGCGTCGGCGGGATCGTTCTGCGCGACGGCCAGGATGTCGCCGGTGGACGGCTGGATGGCCACCAGGATCGTGGGCTGTGTGACCGGTTCGACGGCGTCCTCGGCAGCGGCCTGGATCGCCCTGGAGAGCGCGATGTTGACGGCCTTGGCCGGTTCGGGGGCCTTCGAGTGCAGCTCGTCGATCTCGTTGCCCTGCGCGTCGGTGGTCGCGACGCGGAAGCCCGCCTGACCGGCGATGTCGTTCTCGACCAGCTTGCGGACCGCCGGCAGCACCTGCGAGCCGAACGTGCGGCTGGGCGCGAGCAGCGAGGTCTGCGCGGTGAACCGGACGCCGGGCAGCTCGTAGATCTTCGGCTTCACCGCCTGGTAGTCCGGGTCCCGCAGCGCCGCGACCTGGTAGGCCTGACCGTCGGGGGTCTTGGCGACGCCGTCCGCGATGGCCTGCTGGGTGATCGCCTTGTCCAGCGGGTTCAGCGCGTCCGCGAGCGTCTTCGAGACCGCGCCGACGTCACCGGCCTCCTTCCCGACGAGCAGCACCGACACGACGCGTTCGGGGGCCAGCAACGGCGTGCCCTCGCGGTCCAGCACCGGCGCCGGGTCCGGCTTGAGCTCGGTGACCTTGACGGACTGTTGCGGGGCGAGCTTGGGATGCACCGCGGAGGAGGCCCAGTGGACCTTCCAGGTGTCGGCGTCGCGGCGCACGTCGAACTTCGTGGGGTACGACCAGTGCCGGTTCTTGCCGAGGTCCCAGTCGAGCGTGACGCTCGCCTCGGACGCCGTGTCGCCGTTCTTGCGGATCTGGTCGACCTTGCTGGCCAGGCCCTCGGGCTTCAGCGCGCCCCGGAACTTCTCCAGGGTCTCCTTGGCCTCGTTCGGGTTGTCGGTCATCCCGGCGGCACCCTGCACGTCACCGGACGCGAGCTTCGCCAGGAAGTCGTTGGTGATCTCCGGTGGTCCGGGTTCTGATCTGAACAGCCCGCAGCCGCTCACCGTCACCAGCACTACCGTGATCGTCGCGAGAAGTCGCACTCGCGCGAGTATGCCCGTTCAGAACAGGACAGTCGCGTATTGACCGACCTGTTCGAACCCGATTTTGCGGTACGCGGCCTGCGCGACGTGGTTGTACCCGTTCACGTAGAGGCTCGCGGTCCGGTTGAGACTGCGGACCAGCCGGTCGGCCACCGCGGCCGTTCCCGCCGTGCCGATGCCCCCGCCTCTTCGGTCCGGGCGGACCCAGACGCCCTGGATCTGGCCCACGCGGGACGACATGGCGCCGATCTCGGCCTTGAACACGACCTCGCCGTGCTCGAACCTCGCGAACGCCCGGCCGGCGGCGATCAGCTCCGCCACCCTGGCGCGGTACCCGGCGCCGCCGTCTTCCGCGCACGGGTCGATGCCGACCTCTTCGATGAACATGGCGATGGCCGCGGGGAGATAGCGGGTGATCTCGCACGGCCGGACCTGGCGGACCAGCGGGTCCGGGGTGATCTTCGGGGCGACCGAGATCGCCATCAGCGGCTGGTCGCCGCGCACCTCCCGGGCGGGACCCCAGTCCGGCTGGAGCTCGTCCCACAGGGCTAAGACCTGTTCAGCGGGGCCGACGAGGCTGGAGCACATCCGGCCCCTTCGCCTGGCCCGGTCCGCGAACATGCGCATGGCGCTCGGGCTGCCCTTGAGCGGGATCAGGTTCGGCCCGGAGAAGCACAGGCCGTCCACGCGGCCGCGCAGGGGACGCGAGTCCGAGCCCCACATCTCGCCGCCCAGCCGCCACGGGTCCAGGCCCGCGTGCTCGACCCTCGCGGCGACCATGCACCCAGCCACGGGGTCGTTGTCGAGCACCCCGCGTACGTCGATCAGATCGCGCTCGTCGAGCACTCGCGCTCCGGCCAGCCTCAGCACGTCACCTAGCGTGCCAGATCAGACGTGTGTGTGGCATCTGCCAACAGTGCGCACCGACCGTGACCGTCCGCACCGGCCCAAGCGCCCGTCCGTGTTTTGGGACTTCACGCGGGGACCTTTCGTACTCTCCTGAAGTACGTAAGGCCCCCGCGTGCGTCAAAACAATCAGCCGACCGTGACGGCGGGGGTGCCGCCCTCGACCGGTTCCATCTCCTCGGCCAGACGCATGGCCTCTTCGATGAGGGTCTCCACGATCGCGTGCTCGGGGACGGTCTTGATGACCTTGCCCTTCACGAAGATCTGGCCCTTGCCGTTGCCGGAGGCGACACCCAGGTCGGCCTCGCGGGCCTCGCCGGGACCGTTCACGACGCAGCCCATGACCGCGACGCGCAACGGCACCTCCATGCCCTCCAGGCCCGCGGTGACCTGCTCGGCCAGCGTGTAGACGTCGACCTGCGCGCGGCCGCAGGACGGGCAGGACACGATCTCCAGCTTGCGCGGGCGCAGGTTCAGCGACTGGAGGATCTGGTGGCCGACCTTGATCTCCTCCACCGGCGGGGCGGACAGCGACACCCGGATGGTGTCGCCGATGCCCTGGCGAAGCAGCGCGCCGAAGGCCACGGCGGACTTGATGGTGCCCTGGAAGGCGGGACCGGCCTCGGTCACGCCCAGGTGCAGCGGGTAGTCGCACTGCTCGGCCAGCAGTTCGTAGGCCCGCACCATGACCACCGGGTCGTTGTGCTTCACCGAGATCTTGATGTCGTGGAAGTCGTGCTCCGCGAAGAGCGAGGCCTCCCACATCGCCGACTCGGCCAGGGCCTCCGGGGTGGCCTTGCCGTACTTCTTGAGCAGGCGGGGGTCGAGCGAACCGGCGTTGACGCCGATCCGGATCGGGGTGCCGTGGTCCTTGGCGGCGGCCGCGATCTCCTTCACCTGGTCGTCGAACTTGCGGATGTTGCCGGGGTTGACCCGCACCGCCGCGCAGCCCGCCTCGATGGCGGCGAACACGTACTTCGGCTGGAAGTGGATGTCCGCGATGACCGGGATCTGGGACTTCCTGGCGATCGCCGGCAGGGCGTCCGCGTCGTCCTGCGAGGGGCAGGCCACCCGGACGATGTCGCAGCCGGACGCGGTGAGCTCCGCGATCTGCTGCAGCGTCGCGTTGACGTCCGACGTGAGAGTCGTCGTCATCGACTGGACGGAGACGGGGAACTCGCTGCCCACACCGACGTTGCCCACCATCAGCTGCCTGGTCTTGCGACGCTCCGACAGCACCGGCGGCGGCAGTGCCGGCATTCCGAGCATCACGCCGTCAGTCATGGGTTGTGCACCTTTCCGTAAATCACTACTGCAACCTGATCGGGTTGACGATGTCGGCGGTCACGGTCAGCAGCGTGATGGCGCCGCCGAGGAAGATGACCACGTAGGTGAGCGGCAACAGGCGCATGTAGTTGACCGGGGCGCCGGCGGGCTTCCCGCGCAGCTTCCGCACCCAGTCTCGCACCCGTTCGTAGAGGTTGACGGCGATGTGACCACCGTCAAGGGGAAGCAACGGCAGGAGGTTGAACACACCGACGAAGAAGTTCAGGCCGGCGAGCATCAGCACGAAGAACGCCCAGAGACCCCGTTCCGCCGCGTCGCCGCCCAGGCGCGAGGCACCCACGACGGAGATCGGCGTGTCCAGGTCGCGTTCGCCGCCGCCGATGGCCTTGACCACGGCCGGGATGCGCTCCGGGAAGCGCATGAGGCCCTTCCAGGTGTTCACGAACATGTCGCCGGTGAACACGACGGCCGCCGGGATGGCCTCGATCGGACCGTAGCTGAACGACTCCTTCGGCAGCACGCCGATCGCGCCGATCTCCTTGGTCTCCTTGCCGCCCTTGCCGTCGGTCAGCGTGCGGGTGACCTTGGCCACGTCGACGGTGACGGTCATCTCGGTGCCGTCGCGCAGGACCTTGAACTCGGTCGGGCCGGTGCGCTCGCGGGTGATCCGCTGCATGTCCGGCCACGTCGGCGTGGCCTGGCCGGCGATCGCGACGATCTCGTCACCGGGCTGCAGGCCGGCGTCCTTCGCGGGCGAGGGCGAACCGTCCGGGCACGAGTTGTCGGTGACGTTCGCGACCGGCACGCAGCTGGTGACCTCCTGCAGCACCGGGATGCCCTTGTTGTTGGGCAGGCCCAGCGACATCGCGAGGAACAGCAGGATGATGAAGCCGACGATGAAGTGCGTGATGGAGCCCGCCGACAGCACGACGACGCGCTTCCACACCTTCTGGTTGTAGAAGGCGCGCTTGCGGTCGTCCGGGTGCACGTCCTCCAGCGCGGTCATGCCGGTGATCTCGCAGAAACCGCCGGCCGGGATCGCCTTCAGGCCGTACTCGGTCTCGCCCTTGCGGAACGAGAACAGGCGCGGGCCGAAGCCGATGAAGTACCGGGTGACCTTCATGCCGAAGGCCTTCGCGGTCAGCAGGTGCCCGAACTCGTGCAGCGCGATGGACACCGCGATGCCGAACGCGAACAGCAGCACCCCGAGGATGTTGACGAATGTGTCCACGAAAGCTCAGTTCCTTCCAACCAGCTCGCGGGCACGTGCGCGTGCCCAGTCCTCGGCGGCGAGAACCTCCGCGACGTCCGCGGGGTCCTTCTGCCAGTCACTCGCCTCGCCGAGAACCTGGCCGATGGTGTCCACAATCGACAGGAACGACGTCGTGCCCGCGACGAAGGAGGCGAGTGCCTCCTCGTTCGCCGCGTTGTAGATCGCGGGCAGACATCCGCCCACGCTCCCCGCCTGCCGCGCGAGCTCGACCGCTGGGAACGTCACGTTGTCCAGGGGTTCGAACGTCCACGAGGTGGCGGTGTCAAAGGTACAGGCGGACGCGGCACCGGCTACGCGCTCGGGCCATCCGAGGCCCAGCGAGATGGGCAGCCGCATGTCCGGCGGCGACGCCTGGGCCAGCGTCGAGCCGTCCGTGAAGGTCACCATCGAGTGAATGATGGACTGCGGGTGCACCACCACGTCGACGCGGTCGTAGGGCACCCCGAACAGCAGATGCGCCTCGATCAGCTCGAGACCCTTGTTCACCAGGTTCGCCGAGTTGATCGTGACGACCTGCCCCATCGACCACGTGGGGTGCGCCATCGCCTGCTGCACGGTGACGTCCTGGAGGTCCTGGCGGGTTTTGCCGCGGAACGGCCCACCGGACGCCGTCAGCACCAGCTTGTGCACCTCGTTCGCGGTGCCGCCGCGCAGACACTGGGCGAGCGCCGAGTGCTCCGAGTCGACCGGCACGATCTGGTCGGGCTTGGCCGCCTTCAGCACCAGCGGCCCGCCCGCGATGAGCGACTCCTTGTTCGCGAGCGCGAGCGTGGCGCCGGACTCCAGCGCCTTCAGCGACGGCTCGAGCCCCCTGGATCCGTCCATGCCGTTGAGGACGACGTCCGCGGGACACGCCTCGATCAGGTCGACCATGCTGGTCAACGTCTTGACGCCGGGAACCTCCGCGCCGTTGGCCACGGCGACCACCGGTACGCCGAACTCGGCTGCCTGCTGCTGGAGCAGGGCCGGCTGACGACCACCCGCGCCGAGCCCGACGACCTGGAACCGGTCGCGGTTGCGCCGGATGACATCGAGCGCCTGGGTGCCGACCGAACCGGTCGACCCCAGGATCAGGACAGTGCGTGGAGTACTCATCGCCCCTCATTGTTCCGGAGAGTGCCTGAGAGCCCGGCACAGCCCGTTACTTTGATAACGGAGTGGTTTTGAAGGCGTGAAGTCGCCAGTTCGGGGGCATTCCTTCCGCGACAGCTGATGGAAGGAGACTCTCCGTGGGCATTTTGGGATGGATCGTGCTCGGTCTGCTGGCCGGCGCCATCGCCAAGGCCATCATGCCTGGTAACGATCCCGGCGGCTTCATCATCACCATGCTGCTCGGCATCGTCGGCGCGATTCTCGGTGGCTTCATCGGATCCGCGCTCTTCAAGACGGACCTGGGCTCGTTCTTCGACCTCCGGACGTGGCTGCTGGCCATCGTCGGATCGTTGATCCTGCTCGGCATCTACCGGCTGGTAACACGCGGCAGGGCACGCGTTTAGCGCACTGAGACATTTGGGGCCGTTCGGGTGACACCCGAACGGCCCCGTGTCTTCTGTGCCGAGTGCACGCGGGGAGCTTTCGTACTCCAGGAGAGGACGCGGGGGCCCCGCGTGCGGCGAAAAGTTCAGCTGGCCAGGCCTGCGTCTCGGGCCAGAAGCGCGGCCTGCACCCGGTTCGTGAGTCCCAGTTTCGCCAGCAGACGCGACACGTACGTCTTCACCGTCGCCTCGGACATGTGCAGCTTCCCGCCGACGTCCGCGTTCGACATGCCCTGCCCGAGCAGCGCGAGCACCTCGACCTCGCGGTCGGTCAGCCCCGCGACGGCCTTCCGCGCCTCCTGCTGCTTCGGCTGCCCGGACGTCGCCACCATGCCGACCACGCGCGACGTGACCATCGGCGACAGATAGGCCTCACCGTTGTTTACCGCCCGCACGGCGCGAAGGAGCTCCTCAGGCGCGGAGTCCTTCAACAGGAACCCGGCAGCGCCGTCGGACAGGGCGCGCACGATGTTCTCGTCCTCGCCGAACGTCGTCAGCATCACGACGCGCACGGAGGGTGCCACGACCTTCAGCTCGCGAGCGCACGCGAGGCCGTCCATCCGCGGCATGCGGATGTCGAGCACCGCCACGTCGACGCGGCGTTCGCGGACGATCTGCACCGCCTCGCGGCCGTCGCCGGCCTCCGCGACCAGCTCGATGTCGTCGGCGGTGCCGAGGATGGCCTTGATGCCCGCGCGCATCAGTGGCTCGTCGTCGGCGATGAGCACCCGGATCATGGATTGTCCTTCTGCACGTGGATCTTCTTCTCGACCAGCTTGCCGTCTTGGAAGCAGAAGCGCACCACCCGAGTGCCTTCGTCGAGGTACGACTGCTCGTCCATGATGTGGTAGATGCAGCGCGCGCCCGGTGGTTCCGGCGCGGCCTGCGACTTGCGTTCACCGTCGCCGACCAGCGGTTCGTCACCGGGCGGCAGCATCACCATCACCTCGGACTCCGGCTGGCCGACCGACATCCGGTCGAACTTCTCCTGTGACACGACCTTGGTCACCGGCTGCGAACCGAGCCAGGTGAAGCCGCCGAAGATGACGGCCAGCACGACCGACATGCCCGCGATCGACCCGACGCCCGCCCACTTTCGGATCCGCCGCCGCGGTGTCGCCTCCTCCTGCTCGTCCTCCGGCTCGTCCGGCAGGGTGGTCTCCTCGTAGGGCAGCACCGCGGCCAGCCGGAACCCGCCCGACGGCAGCGAACCGACGTGCAGCATGCCGCCGGCGACGCGCACGCGTTCGGTCAAGCCGATGAGGCCCACACCGGGATCGCGGCGCGGTGAGCCGTCCCGCGACGGGTTGTTGCGCACCTCCACGACCAGCGCGTCCGGCTCGTACTTCACAGTCACCTGGACGGCGGCGCCCGGTGCGTGCTTGGCCACGTTCGTGAGACCTTCCTGCGCCACCCGATAGGCCGCGTGCGACACCTTCGACAGCAACGGATGCGCTTGCCCGCCACGCACCAGGCTGACGAGCACACCGGCCTTGCGCGCGTCGCTCACCAACGAGTCGATGGACTCCACGGTCCGTGTCGCGGGGTCGTCGTCGGGTCCGTCCTCGGCGCGCAGCACCCCGATGATCGCCCGTAGCTCCTCCATGCCGGTCAACGCCGCCGAGCGCAGCACCCCGATGGCCTCGCTCTGCTTCTCGTTCAGCGACGGGTCCATGGAGAGCGCGCCCGCGTGCACGGAGATGAGCGACAGCCGGTGGCCGAGGCTGTCGTGCATGTCCTGGGCGATCCGGCTGCGTTCGCGCAGACGCACCTGCCTGGACAGCATCTTGTGCTCGGTCCGCATCCGCGCTTCACGTTCCTGCATCGCCAGCACCAGTGCCTCGCGCTGGGCCAGGTACCGGCCGACGAGGAACGGCAGCGCCACGCCGACGCCGAACACGGTGATCAGGATGAGCACCCCGTAGACAGGCTCGACCATGATCGGGTCTTCGTCCCAGAACACGATCACCGCGACGAACGTGACCGCGGCGGTGATCACGGCCTTGATCCACGACTCGATCCGGCGGCCGGCGGTGTAGCTGATCACGACCATCAGCGCCGGCCCGCCGTACGGCGTCATCATGGCCAGCGCCACGCCCACGATCATGGCCGTCGCCGGCAGCGCGTGCCGCAGCGCCAGCAGCACCAGGAACGCGCAGATCAGCCCGGCGAGGGTCCAGCCGGACGCGTTCTTGGTCGCCCACAGACCCGGCCACAGGTCCAGCACCACCACGGCGACGACGACGAGGGCCTCGCCGACGAGGCGCAGCGGCGTCAGCGCGCTCAACCGGGCCAGGTTGTCGGTGCGGAACGCCTCAGCCCTGGTCCGCACAGCAGTAATCACGCTCTCAAGCTACGAGACGTCCCATGTTCACGCGGCACGCTGGAGTATCGAATTCGTGCGACGAAAGTTGACTACCCGGCGGGCTCGCCACGATGCGATCACCACACCGATGACCAACAGCAGCGCGGTCGCCGTCACCATCAACGTCGACAGCGCCACGATCTCCGGCGAGATGCCGCGCTTCGACGCCTGCGCGTAGACGAACACCGGCAACGTCGTCGACCCGACACCCGTCAGGTACGACGAGATCACCACGTCGTCGAACGACAGCAGGAACGCGAACGCCGCACCGGCGACGACCGCGGGCGCCACCAGTGGCAGCGTCACGGTCCGGAACGCCACGAACGGCGACGCCCCCAGGTCGGCGGCGGCCTCCTCCAGCCGGACGTCCATTCCGGACACCCGCGAGCGCACCACGACGACCACGAAGCTCAGCGAGAACGCCACGTGCGCGAACAGCAGCGCACCGAACCCGAGCGGAAGGCCGGCGAGCTTCACGAAGAACCCCAGCATCGCCACCCCCATGACAACCTCGGGCACCACCAGCGGCAGCGCCAGCAGGACAGTCCACAGCCCGCGGCCCGGGAACGCCCGTCGCAGCCCGAACGCCGCCAGCGTCCCGATCACCGTCGAGATCACCGCGGACGCGCATGCGAGCCGCAGGGTCAACTCCAGCGACTCCAGTACCCGCGCGTCCTCGAACAGTTCCACGTACCACTGCGTCGAGAAGCCACTGATACGCGACAACGACCGCGATGAGTTGAACGACGCGATGGCCAGCCACGCGATAGGTGCGTACAGAAAGAGAAACACCAGCACGACACACAAGCCGAGCACCCACGGACGACGGTTCACAGGACGTCCTCCCCACGCCGTCCGCGCAGCACGAGCACAAAGACCACCAGCACCAGCAACAAGACCGCCATCGCCGACCCCAACGGCCAGTTGTTGCCACCGCGGAACTGGTCGTCGATCACCGACCCGAACGTCGACTGGCCCACCCCGCCGAGCAGCTTCGGCGTCACGAAGTCACCCGCCGCGGGCACCAGGACCAGCAACGACCCGGCCAGCACGCCACTCGTCATCCCCGGCAGCACCACGCGGAAGAACGTCGACACGCGCCCGTGCCCGAGGTCGTACGACGCCTCCACCAGCCGGACGTCGAACCGCTCGCACGCCACGTACAGCGGCAGCACCATGAACGGCAGAAAACCGTACGTCAGACCGAGAATCACCGCTCCGTGCGTCAGCAGGAACCCACCGTCGCGGTCCAGCCCCACCCACCCGAGCACGGTGTTGACGAGGCCCTCGCCGTCGAGCAGCGCTTTCCACGCGTAGATCCGCGCGAGGTAGCTCGACCAGAACGGGATCAGCACCGCCGCGAGCAACGCCGTCCGGTACCTCCCGCCGTACCGCGCGATGAACCACGCCAGCGGGAACCCGAGCAGCAGACACGCGACCGTGGTGGCGACGGCGTACACCAGCGTGCGCCCGAAGATCGGCAGGAACGCCGGGTCCAGTGCCGTCAGGTACGCCTGGGTCGTCCACGGCAGCACCGCGCGCGCCACACCCGTGTCCCGCGTCGCGAAGCTGAACTCGACCACCACGACGAGCGGCGCGATCAGGAAGATCCCGAGCCAGATCCCGGTCGGGGTGAGGAGGGCGTTGGCCTTCAGCCACCGTCGGAGCACGAAGGCAGATCATGCCAGGTGAACATTCATGTACCGTTGTGAACATGAGTGTTCACCTGCTGCAGACGGCGACATCTGTGCTGCTCAAGGACCCGACCGCGGCCCTGGGCGACGTGGCGCGGGCGGCCGGTGTCGGCAGGACCACACTCCACAAGCGCTATCCGACCCGCGCCTCGCTGGTCCGCGCCATCGCGAACGACGCACTGGACCTGGTCGAGTCCGTGTTGTCCGAGCTGGACTTCTCGCGAGACGACGCGATCGAGGACCTCGTGACGCGGCTGGTCGCGCTCGGCCCGCGGATGGAGTTCCTGATGCGCTTCCCCGGGCTGGAGCGCGACCCCGAGCTGCACGCCCGCATCGTCGTGCTCGACCAGCCCGTGCTCGATCTGATCACCCGGCTGCAGGGCACGCGCCTGCGCCGCGACCTGCCCGCGTGGTGGATCCTGCACACCCTCTACGCCGGGCTCTTCAACGCCTGGGAGGCGATCGTCGCCGGTCGGCTGGCGCCGCTCGACGCTCCCCGGTTCGTGCTGACCACAGTGTTCGAGGGGGTAGCGAATGTTGGAACAGCTGACCGGACATGAAGACCCGCATCCGATCTACGAACGGCTACGCGCGCACGGGCCGCTGACGCGCGATGGCGGCATGTGGCTGACGACGAGCCACCCGCTGGCCAACAAGATCCTGCGCGACCGGCGGTTCGGCGTCAGGTTCACCGATGGCAGCTATCCGAGCAACGGCAGCCTGCTGCCCGAGTCGTTCCTGGAGCTCGATCCGCCCGGCCACACCCGGTTGCGCAGGATCGCCATGCCGGCGTTCAGCCCGAAGAAGATCGACGAGTACCGAGCCCGTGTCGAGAAGGTCGCCGACGCGCTGCTGCACAAGGACGAGTTCGACCTGATCGCGGACTTCGCGGCGCCGCTGCCGATCTCGGTGATCAGCGACCTGCTGGGCATTCCCGACTCCGACACCGCGGAGTTCGCGGACTACGGCGCACTCGTCGCCGCCTCGTTCGACTCCGGGGTGACCCAGGAGATGGCCAAGGCCAACGACAAGGTGCTCGCGCTGTTCGACCGGCTCATCGCGCAACGCCGCAAAACGCCCGGCGACGACGTGATCAGCTCGCTGGTCGCCGCCGAGGCCGAGCAGAAGCTGACGGCGCAGGAGATGCTCGGCACGCTGGTGTTGCTGCTCGTCGCGGGCTTCGAGACCACGGTGAACCTGATCGGCAACGGCACCCGCGCGTTGCTCGACCACCCCTCCCAGTGGAAGTTCTTCAAGGCCAACCCCGAGCTCGCGCCGGCGGTCGTCGAGGAGACGCTGCGGTGGGCGCCGCCGGTGCAGCTGACCAGCCGGATCGCGCACGAGCAGGTCGATCAGATCGGCAAAGACGAGATGGTGACGCTGCTCATCGGCGCCGCGAACCGCGACCCCGAGGTCTATCCGGAGGCCCACAAGTTCGACGTGATGCGGGTGCACAAGCCGGAGCACCTCGCGTTCTCCAGCGGCATCCACTACTGCCTGGGCGCGACGCTCGCGCGGATGGAGGGCGAGGTCGCGTTCCGGGCGCTGGCCCGCCGGATGCCGGACCTGCGGCAGACAGGCCCGGTGGCGTTCCGCGACTCGGTGGTGATCCGCGGGATGAAGAGCATGCCGGTCAGCCGGTCTTGACCTTCGTCCAGGCGTCGGCGTACCTCGCCTCGACGTCGCCGCCGAGGTCCTTGGTGAACGGGAGCTTCTTCAGCTGGTCGTCCGGTGGGTAGACCACCGGGTCGTTGAGAAGTTCCTTGTCTATCAACGGCTTCGCGGCGGCGTTGGGGCTGCCGTACCGGACGGCGTTGGACAGCGCCGCTCCCGCTTCCGCGCCAAGGATGTAGTCGATGAACCGGTGCGCGTTCCCGGCGTGCGGCGCGTCCTTCGGGATGACGAGAAGGTCTACGTAGGACAGTCCGCCCTCGGCCGGGATGGCGTAGCCGACGTCGTCGTTCGTCTCGCGCGCCTGGAACGCGTCGCCGGAGTACGACTGCGCGAGCCGCACCTGGCCGGACGTCAGCGGCTCGATCACGTCGGAGGTGATCTGGCCGAGCTTCTTCTTCAGCGACAGCAGGAAGTTCGCCGCGTCGTCGATCTGCCCCGGATCGGTGGTGTTCGGGTCGTGGCCGAGCTTGAGCAGGCCGATCGCCATGCCGTCGCGGGCCTCGTCGAGGATCGAGCTACGACCCTGGGCGTTCGGCAGGTCGTAGGCGTCGAAACCGGTGACGTCGCCACCGATCTGCGACTTCGAGTACGCCAGACCCGTTGTGCCCCAGGCCCACGGCACGGAGAACCGGTTGCCGGGGTCGTACTCGGCGTCAACGAACCGCTGCTCCAGGTTCGCGAGGTTCGGCAGCGCGTCATGGTCCAGCGGCTGGAGCAGACCGGACCGCAGGAACCGGCGCAGGAAGTTGTCGCTCGGCACGACCAGGTCGTAGCCCGCCTGGCCGGACGCGATCTTGGCTTCCATCTCGTCGTTGGCAGAGAAGTTGTCGTAGGTGACCTCGATGCCGGAGGTCGCCTGGAAGCCCGGCAACGTCTCCGGCGCGATGTAGTCGGTCCAGTTGTAGAAGTTGAGCTTGGGTTCGTCCACCAGGTTCGTGGCCTTCCCGGCACCGCTGGGGCCACCGGTACTGGTGGGCGCCGGACCGACGGCGCAGGCCGCGAGCGCGAAGAACGCCATCGAGCCCAGCATCGTGCGCCGGGTCACCCGCGGGCTGCCGACGTCCCACAGCCGGGCGATCCGGACCTGCTCAGCCATCCACCGGCTCCATCGTGTCCAGCAGCACGGTGAACTCGGGATCCCACGCCATCCGCACCGGCTGGCCGGGCGCGCCCGCGTCGTCGATGCGCTGGGCGTTCTGCACGAACGCCACCAGCTCACCGCCGGGTGTGTCGACCATGAACTGGGTCGACACCCCTGTGTAGACGACGTCGTGCACCACGCCCTGGATCACGCACCAGCCCGTCGGCGGTTCCGCGCTCTCGTTGAACAGGTGCACCTTCTCCGGGCGGACGGTCGCGGCGACCTTCTGACCGTGGCTGAGGCTTCCGGAGAACTTGGCGCGCAGGTTCGTGGCGCCGGGGGCTTTCAGCGCGACCAGGTCGCCGTCCACACCGGACACCTCGGCGTCGAGGATGTTCGACGTGCCGATGAAGCCGGCGACGAACCGGGTGGCGGGGCGCTCGTAGACGTCCTCGGGGTAGCCGACCTGTTCGATCTTGCCCGCGTTCATCACTGCGATGCGGTGCGAGAGGACCAGCGCCTCTTCCTGGTCGTGCGTGACGTAGAGGAACGTCGTGCCGACCTCGCGCTGGATGCGCATGAGCTCGATCTGCAGCTCTTTGCGCAGCTTGGCGTCGAGCGCGCCGAGCGGTTCGTCCAGCAGAAGCAGCCGCGGGCCGGCCGCCAGCGCACGGGCGATGGCCACGCGCTGCTGCTGACCGCCGCTGAGCTGCGTGGGCCTGCGCTTGGCGAACTGCGACAGCCGCACCAGTTCGAGGTGCTCGCCGACGCGCTTCTTCAGCTCGTCGCCACGGATCTTCTTGCGCTTGAGGCCGTAGGCAACGTTGTCCCACACCGACATGTGCGGGAACAGCGCGTACGACTGGAAGACGGTGTTGACGTCCCGCCGGTACGGAGGGACGCCCACCATGTCGTTGCCGTCGAGCTCGATGCGGCCCTCGTCGGGGTCTACGAACCCGGCGATCATGCGCAGGACCGTGGTCTTGCCACAGCCGGACGGGCCGAGCACCGAGAAGAACTCGCCCTCGTGGACGTTGAGCGAGATGCCGTCGACCGCCACCTGGTCGGAGAAGCGCTTGCGCACCCCGTGCAGACCGATCTCGACGGGGGCGAACGTGTCCGGGGTGGAGGCCTCAGCGGGAGAGAAGCCGGTCAAGTCGAGGCGCCTTCGGAGATCGGATGAGCATGGCCTCACTGAGCGTAAACGGCGCGCGACCTCGCTGCTAAGTCGCGCGCGCGACCTCACACATCCGCGATCACTCACATGTGCGACGATGACCGCGTAATCCGGATGAGCAGTGGAGGAAACCGTGGCTACGTCCTCGGAACTGGACAAGCGTCCTGCCGTCGACCCGCACGAGGAGCCGTCGCACGAGTGGGGCTGGCACGGCACGTTCCCCAAGGGCACGCGCATCGCGGGCTGGCTCTCGGCCGGCTTCTGCTTCCTGATGCTGATCGGCAACCACCACGGTCAGACCGAGAACATCTTCCTCGTCGCCACCGGTGTCTCGATCATCGCTTTCCTGGTGTGGGACACGGCTCGCCGCCGCACGTCCTGGCGCCGCTAGGGCCTGTATCGAGGTCCATGCTCGCGATAGCCGGCGGCCCATCGAACGGGACCTCGATACAGGCCCTAGACCTCCAGCACGATCTTGCCCTGGGTGCGGCCCGTCTCGCCCAGGGCATGCGCTTTTCCGGCGTCCTCGAGCGGGAACGTCGCGTCGACGTGCACCCGGAGCTCACCACTCTCGACGAGCGCGCTGATCGCCTCCAGGCCCGCGCGGTCGGGCTCGACCAGGATCGGGCTCGTCCTGATGTCGTCGCGGATCGCGCTGTCCACTCCGGACGGCACACCGACGAACAGCCCACCGCTGCGCACCGACGCCGCTGAGCCGCCACCGACGAGGTCGACGAGAACGTCGATGTCGTCGCCTTCGTAGTCCGCCTGCGTGTAGTCGATCACCTCGTCGGCGCCGAGGTCCTTCAGGAACGCGTGCTTGGGCTGACGCGCGGTACCGATGACGTAGGCGCCGCGCGCCTTCGCGATCTGCACGGCGAGATGGCCGACACCGCCCGCCGCAGCCGTGACCAGCACTTTTTGCCCCGGCTGCACGTCCGCCGTGTCGACGAGGATCTGCCACGCGGTGAGCGCGGCCAGCGGCAGAGCGGCTGCCTCGACGTGCGTGAGTCCCTTCGGTTTGTGGGCGAAGTGACGAGACGGCGCGGTGACGTACTCGGCGTAGGCGGACGCGGCGTGCGGGAATCGCGGCATGCCGTAGACCTCGTCGCCGGGCTTGAGCGTCGTGACGCCGAAGCCGACCTCCTCGACAACACCGGAGACGTCCCAGCCGAGAACCAGCGGCATGCTCTGCAGGCCCGCCATACCACCACCGGCGCGGGTCTTCCAGTCGACCGGGTTGATGCCGGCCGCGTGCACCCTGACCAGCACCTCCGTCGGGAGCGGAGCAGGCTTGGGCAGGTCGGTGAGGGTGAGGACTTCGGCGCCGCCGAACTCGTTCTGGGTGATCGCTCGCATGGTCTCCAGTCTCGGAGAGCTGGTCACTTCTGACAACTAGGCACTTTCGACTGCACTAGGTACCTGATAGAAACTAGCCGTGATCAGGGACGTTTATATGAAGATGTGTCCGTGCCGCGGTCTGCTGGACATGGTGGCCTCGAAGTGGACCGCGTTGACCATCGGTGCGCTGGAAGGCGAGCCCAAGCGGTTCGGTGAGCTGAAGCGCCGGTTGGACGGCATCAGCCAGAAGATGCTCACGCAGACGTTGCGCACGCTGGAACGCGACGGGCTCGTGTTGCGCACCGTGTACCCCTCAGTGCCGTTGCGCGTCGAGTACCAGCTGACCGAGCTTGGTCGCAGCCTGATCGAGCCGCTGGCATCACTGCGGACGTGGGCGCAGCGGAACTACGAGTCGGTGGCCGAGGCACGGGAGACGTTCGACGCCTCCGAGCCGATCGGGCTGGAGCCAGTCGTCACGCGATGACCCACCCGAGCCGGAACTCCTTGGTGTAGCCCTCGCAGTTGTCCGTCACCGAGTCGAAGTGGTGGCCGCCCATGTTGCAGCGCCACAACGACAGCGCCCGCACGTCGGTCGGCTCGACGGTGAAGACGTAGCCGAGCTTGCCGTAGTACTCCTGCCCTTCGCAGCTCTGCACCGACGACGTCATCCGGTCTTCGGAGTTGTTGATTTTGCAGGTGTACAACAACCTCGTGTTCGCCTCGGGGTTCGCGAGCATCTTGCCCAGCCCACCGGTGTTCTCGACGGTGAACCCCGCCGGGACCGGCGAGAGCGAGGTGCCGCTGTAGTGCCAGCCGCCACCGTTGCGGTAGCGGGAGAAGACGAGCGTCTCGCGTGGCGGCTTCGGCGGCGTCGTGGTCGACTGGGGCTGTCCCGGCTGACTCTGCGTGGGCTTCGGCCCGTTGACCTGACTGGACGACGGCGCCGCGCTGCTGCTCGGGGCCGCGCTGCTGCTACTACTGGCCGGCGCACTGGAAGCAGTGCTGGTCTGCGACGTCGTCTGGGTGCTGGAGTCCACGCCCTGCTGCGCCGCTGCCGTGCCGGGCGTCTCCGGCTTGATCAGGAAGACGGCGGCGAGCGCGATCACCACGACCACTGCCGCCGCACCGGCGAACACACCGATCTTCTTGCGGGACTTGGGTTTCTCGTCATCCCAGTCGTCACGCGTCACGGCCTGCGGCGCGACGTAGGCGGTGACCGGTTCAATGACGACGGTCTGCTCGGACTGGGTCGGCGGCCGGACAACCTTGGTGCGGTCGTTCAACCGTTCGCGCAACTGAGCCGCGGTGGGACGCGTGGCATCGTCGCGGGTGAGCAGTCCCATGATCGTGGCGGCGAGCGGGCCGTTCGTGCGCTGAAGCACCGGCTCCTCGTACATGATCGCGTGCATAGTGGCCGCGGTCGTGTCGCGCGTGAACGGAGCGCGCCCCTCGATGGCGTGGAACATGGTGGCGCCCAACGCCCACAGGTCACTGGCCGGCGAAGGAGCCTTGCCCGCGAACAACTCCGGCGCCATGTAGCCCGGCGAACCCATGATGCCGCCGGTAGCCGTCAGCCCAGGATCGTCCATAGCGCGTGCGATACCGAAGTCGGCAAGCTTCACCCGTCCATCCGGCAACACCATGATGTTGCTGGGCTTCACGTCCCGATGCACGATGCCCGCCGCGTGCGCCGCCTCAAGCGCGTTGAGCGTCTGCAGGGCAATGTCCGCGACCTCGTCGTCGGTAAGGCGCTTGCTGGTCATGACCTCGGACAGCGTCGGCGCCTCGACCAGCTCCATGACCAGGTACGTGACACCGTGCTCGACGATGACGTCGTAGATGCCAACGACGTTCGGGCTGTTCAACCGCCCGGCAGTCCGCGCCTCCCGAAGCACCCGCTCGGTCTCGGTGGTCCGCAACTCCTTGAGCGCGACCTGCCGCCCGATGACCTGGTCCTCAGCCAGCCAGACGACCCCCATGCCGCCCCGGCCGAGCTCTCTGATCGTCGCGTACCGGCCCGCGACAAGTCTCGTCGGTTCCCCCACGCGCCGCATGGTATCGGCACGCTCGCGGCAACCGGTTTCGTGTCCGGTTCTGTCCGCCTGACCATGATCGACCGGGTGCCGCCGACCCGCGGGGCTGCACTCTGCGGCCTCTGACCTGCCTCTTGGGTAACTTGGCGGCGTGGGGGAATCGCTGTACGAGGGTGGCGACCGGATCGAGCTCAAGTGGCAGATGTGCCGCGCGCACAAGAAGCACGGCCTGGGCGAGTTCGTCGAGGCGGCGATGCGGGAGCCGCGGCTACGGCGGATGTACCCGTTCACGTCGATGTTCTGGATGTCGTTCCGGCCGACCGCAGACGAGTACAGGGTGCCCGGCCCGTGGGTGCGGTCGGCCGGGGACGGACGGTTCACGGTTGTTGAGGATCGGCGTGTGAAACCCGACATCACGTACGACGCCGCCGAGGCGGTCCGGGTGTGCCTGGCCGAGATGAACCGGCTCTGCGTGCCGTCGCCCGAGGAGCTTCGCTCAAGTAGCTCCGAATAGAAGGTCTGGTCGTGCCGCAACTCGTCCAGGTACTTCCGGGACAACGGCTGGAAGTCCGCGGTCAGCAGATCGTCCAGCGGCGAAAACCCCTGGCTCTGGAAAGTGTGCGGCCGGCCGGGCCCGACGCGCTCCGGCGACATTCACCTTGTGCTGACCCGATGCTCGTCGCAGTAAACGACATGCAGCCACTTCCAGTGCTGCCGGTCTTCGGTGATCTCGGCACAACAATGCGTGCCCGGGCTCTCGTGCATGTGCTGAGGGCAGTCCTCGACCAGCTGCCGCAACGCCTGTCCCCCAACCTGGAAAGCAGGCTTGCTCCCGACGACGAACGCGGTGTCGGCCACAATGTCGGCCCGCAGCAGATCCCTGTTGTCGCGGCGGCGCAACCGCTCGTAGTCAGGCTCTTGCTCAAACCCTTGGCACACAACCGTGTGCGGCCGCCCACCCCGAAGCTTGGCACGCACCTGTTTCCACTTCGACAGCCGAAACCCGAGACTGTGGTGCAACAGCACCAGATCCAGCAACGACCCGTCGCTCCCGCGGCACGCGCAATCGCTCTGCCGCAGCGGCAGGTACACCAACGTGCGCGGCGAACGCGTCGCGAACTCCCAGGCCACGGCGATGGTGCGCGCCGCCGCCTTGTTCACGCACGCCTCAACGCCCATGTACCCCTCGTACAGCGGCGCGTGCGGCAACGGCCGGGCCGGCTGCACCACCCGGTACTCGTCGCGGCCCAGCCGGACCGAGCTGACGAGCGTGCGCCAGCGTTCCCCCTCGAGTTTCATCGCCGGGAACGGTAGAGCTCATCGCCGTGGTTCAGCGAGCGATTTCAGCCCCGAACTCTTCGGCATCGCCGTCAAGAACGATCACTCGGGAGACTCCGCTGGTCGCGCCCGCTCCGTTCGCTGAGGAGGCTCGAACGAGACTTCATCGGCATCGGCAAAGCGTTGTTGGATCCTCGTCCCCATGCCAGGCCCCGAGTCGGCCTTGGTCAACACCGCGGCGAGGATCGCGCGCGCCTCTGCTTCCATCGACCGGCCGTGCTCAGCCGCACGAATCCTGAGCTTGGCCTTCAGACTCTCGTCGAAGTCGCGGATCGTCAGGACCGCCATGATCCACCTCCGATGCTGTCATTGCAGTCAATGCTCCGCTTGTCCAAGAAATCCCGATGACAGCGCACTTACGCTGAGCCTGTGAGCCAGAGGAAGTCGCCGCAGGAGAAGAAGCAGCTGAGCTACGCCAAGGACCATCGGAACATCTACGGCGCGAACGACAAAGCGTCACGGACGAACCTCCCGCGCAAGCGCGCTCGCGTGCACCGTGCGAATCGGCGCCGGGCACATCAGGTCCTGCTCGGTGCCACAGTCTCGACCGACACGACGAAGGCCGACGCGGTCGAACAGAAGCTGTCCGGCCAACGCCCGCGCACGTTCCGCAAATGGCCCGACCTAGCACTCGGCAAGTACGTGCAGCACAAGCTCGCCAGACGCGCTGCTCAGCCCTCAGCAGCGAGCTGACCGCAAGCCGCCGCGATCTCCTGCCCACGAGTGTCGCGCACGGTGCACTCCACACCCTGCTCCCGCACCCGCCGCACGAACTCCCGCTCAACCGGCTTCGGCGACGCATCCCACTTCGACCCAGGCGTCGGGTTCAACGGGATCAGGTTCACGTGCACGAGCTGCCCGAGGTGCTTGCGCAGCTTCTTGCCCAGAAGATCCGCCCGCCACCCCTGGTCGTTGATGTCACGGATCAGCGCGTACTCGATGGAGACCCGTCGCCCGGTCTGGTCCGCGTACGCCCGCGCCGCCTCCAACACCTCGGCGACGTTCCACTTCGTGTTGACCGGCACCAACGTGTCACGCAGCTCGTCGTCCGGCGTGTGCAACGACACCGCCAGCCTGACCTGCAGCTTCTCCTCGGTCAGCTTCTTGATCGCCGGCACCAGGCCGACGGTCGACACGGTGACCGTGCGCTGTGAGATGCCGAGCCCGTCCGGCGCGGGGGCCGTGATGCGGTGCACGGCCTCGATCACGCGCTTGTAGTTCGCGAGCGGCTCGCCCATGCCCATGAAGACGATGTTCGACAGCCGGCCGGGACCGCCCGGCAGCTCGCCGTCGCGCATCGCCGCGGCGCCCATGCGCACCTGGTCCACGATCTCCGCGGTCGACAGGTTGCGCTGCAGGCCGCCCTGGCCGGTCGCGCAGAACGGGCACGCCATGCCGCAGCCCGCCTGCGACGAGATGCACAGCGTCGCGCGGTCCGGGTAGCGCATCAGCACCGACTCGATGAGCGTGCCGTCGTGCGCGCGCAGCAGGGTCTTGGCGGTCGTCCCCTCGTCTGCCGTGACCTTGCGCACAACCGTGAAAAGTGGCGGCATCAGGTCCGACACGAGCTTGTCGCGCGTGGCCGCCGGGATGTCCGTCATCTCGGCCGGGTCGACGGTCAGGCGGCTGAAGTAGTGGTTCGACAGCTGCTTGGCGCGGAACGGCTTCTCACCAAGGGCGGCAACGGCTTCGGCGCGCTCGGCGGGTGAGAGGTCGACCAGGTGGCGCGGCGGCAGGCCGCGCTTGGGCGCGTCGAAGACAAGGGGAAGAGAGGTCATAGCACATCTAGTGTCCCACGAACTTCGCCGCCACAAGACCGTTGCATCGCGATAGGTTCCGATATATCGTTAGCGACATGATGATGAAACCACACCACAGGAACCACCACCACAGGCATCGCCACGGACCCTTCGGGGGCGGTGGCAGGGGCGGCCGTCAGAGGCGCGGCAACGTCCGGGCGGCCGTGCTGTCCTTGCTGGCAGAACGGCCGATGCACGGCTACGAGATCATTCAGGAGATCGCCAGGCGCACCGGCGGCGTGTGGAGCCCGAGCCCCGGCTCGGTCTACCCGACGCTGCAGATGCTCGCCGACGAAGGCTTCATCTCCTCGGTCGAAGAAGGAGGCAAGAAGCTGTTCACGCTCACCGACCATGGCAGGACGGAGCACCCGGCCCCGCCCTGGCACGACATCGAAATCCAGCTCGACCCGGTCGACGGCGAACTGCGCACCGCGATCCGACTGCTCGGCAGCGCGATGGAGCAGGTCTCCCACGCGGGCACGCCCGAGCAGAAGACCCGCGCCGCCGAGCTCTACAACGAGTTGCGGCGCAAGCTCTACGCCATCCTCGCCGAGGGGTGACCTACCACCGGTCGTGCACGTGCGGCCGGATCAGCTCGTCGTACACCGCCGCGACCGCCTTGTGGTCAACGGGCTCCAGGTCAGCGGCCTGTGAGTTCACCCGCGCCTGCTCCACGTTGCGCGCACCGGGAATCACGACCGTCAGACCGGGCTGGTCGACGATCCACCGCAGCGCGAACTGCGCCATCGTCGCACCCTCCGGAACGAGTGGCCTCAGCCGTTCCACCGCTTCGAGGCCGACCTCGTACGGCACGCCGGAGAAGGTCTCGCCGACGTCGAACGCCGCACCGTCGCGGTTGTAGTTGCGGTGATCATCCGCGCCGAAAGTGGTGTCCGCCTTGTACTTCCCGGACAACAGCCCGGAAGCCAGCGGCACCCGGGCGATGATCGCGACACCCGCCTCGGCCGCGGCCGGCAGCACCTCCTCGAGGGGCTTGAGCCGGAACGCGTTCAGGATGATCTGCACGCTGGCCACGTGCGGACGCCTGATCGCCGCCAGCGCCTCCTCGACCTTCTCCACCGACACGCCATAGGCAGCGATCCGTTGCTGCTCAACCATTTCGTCCAAGGTGTCGAACACCTCGTCCCGGTCGTACACCGGCGTCGGCGGACAGTGCAGCTGCACGAGGTCCAGCGTGTCGACACCGAGATTGCGGCGGCTCCGGTCGTTCCACGCGAGGAAGTTCTCCCGGTTGTACCCCTCCGTGGTCTGCGCCGGCAGCCGCCGCCCCATCTTCGTGGCGACGAACACGTCGTCGCCGCGCTCCTTGAGGAACCGGCCGACGAGCGTCTCACTGCGACCGTCTCCGTACACGTCCGCGGTGTCGAAGAAGTCGACACCCGTGTCGGCGGCGGCGTGCAGCAACGCGAGCGCCTCGCTCTCGTCCACCTCGCCCCAGTCGGCGCCGAGCTGCCAGCAACCCAGCCCCACGACGCCGACCTGGCGGTTCAACCTGCCTGCGATTCGCTTCTCCACGAACCGGAGCCTAGTGCGCTAGGCGCCTGGCCAGAGGTCTTGTCCGGAACCTCAGTGGCTCGTTGGTGCCGAGTGCGTCTGCAAGTACCACCAACTCTTGATCGAATCACCGTCAACTACACCCAACCTGTTCCGCATCCCGCAGCACCGGCACCAGGTAATCGGGACCGAAACGCCCTGTTGGTAGTAGAAAAACGCCTGTTGATGTTGAGTTGGTGGTACTTGCAGGACTCTGTTGGCGAATTGTTGATCTCGTCAGGCGGCGGTCTGTAGGGCCTGGAATCGGGTGGTCCGGGTGGTGCCGTGGGGTTGATCGAGTAGCCAGGCGTTGAGGCGGGTGAGGTTGATCGCGATCGCGGTGAGGATGTGCTGCAGATGGGTTTTGGCCAGTCCGATGTAGCGGGTGCGGCGTAGCCCGAACGCCCGGACGGCTTGGGAGATGGTGCCTTCGACTCCGGCGCGTGGGTTGTAGCGGAGTTTCCACTCGGGTGTGTTCTGTTGCTGTCGGGTGTGGGTGATTGCCTCGTGCTCGGCGCGGGGACGCAGGACCAGTTGCCGTGGCATGGTTTTCGCGCGGGTGCAGTCGGGGCGGGCCGGGCAGGGTGTGCAGGCGGCGCGGGGGAACCGGATGTGGATCTCGGTGTAGCCGGTGGGGCGGGTGTGTTCGGTCCAGCCGGTGGAGGTGACGCCGCGTGGGCAGGTCGCGGCCTGCTGATCCCAGTCGATGCCGAAGCCGGCGAGGTCGAATCCCTTGCCGGCTTTGGCTTGCCGGCTGGTGTCGGGGCGGACCGGGCCGAGTAGCTCGATGTGATGCTTGGTGTGGCTGGTGGTGAGGGTGCCGCCGTCGACGTAGCCGCCGTCGACGATGTGCGTGGCGGGCAGCAGATCACGGGCGGCCAGGTCGTCTTGGATGGGCCCGGTCATCTCCAGGTCGCTGACCGGTGCCGGGGTGGTGCCCACGTGGGTGATCACGTGCGGGCTGCCGGGATCGCAGGTCTCGGTCAGGTGTGCGCGATACCCGGACCAGAGGGTGTCGCGTTTGGCGGCGGTGCGGGCCTCGGGGTCGTGCGGGGAGTCCAGCCGCCGCCGGGCCGGGGGCAGGCCCTGGTCTTTCGGGTCCCGCGGCCGGATCCGGCCCTTCGTGTCGAGGTAGAACTGCTGGACCCAGGTCCGGCGCAGCACCTCGACCTCGGGCAGCCGGGCCAGCCAGGCCAGATCCGCGTCGCCGCGGATCGTGGTCAGCAGCCGCCACCCGTCGGCGCCGATCTGGGCGGCCAGCTCACGGCGTGTGGTCTCGGGTTTGGGCAGCCGGTAGGAATCCAGGCGGGGGCCGTAGCGGTCGAACCAGTCACCGGGCACCCACGACCGCAGCCAGTCCGGGGCCGCACCGGCCACCGCGTCCAGCGCCGCCCGCATCGTCTCGCCCAGATTCTCCAGCCGGTTGAGCAGCCGCACCGCCGCCAGCACGTGAGTGGAGTCCGTGCGAGCCTTGCCACCCGGTTTGAGCAGCTCTTTCTCCCTCAGCCGGGTCAGCAGCGTGTCGAGCAAGTGCTGTTCGGCCGTCCCGGCGATCAGGCGGTCCCGGAACTCTGAGAGCAGCGAGAAGTCGAACCCCGGATCGGTCAGTTCCAGCCCGAGCGCGTATTTCCAGTCCAGCCGCGACCGGACCTGGTCGGCGGCCTGACGGTCGTTGAGTCCTTCCACGAACTGCAGCACCAGCACCATGGCCAGCCGAGCGGGCGAGGCCGCGGGCTGTCCTCGCCGCGAGAACAGCCCCGCGAACGACTCATCCGCGAAGATCGGGCCGAGCTCGTCGCGGATCCGCATACACAGACTGCCCCTGCGATGCGCGGCCCGCGCGACCCGCACAGTCTCCTCAGGGATCGACACCAACGACTCTGGACGCAGCACCATGCCCGAGAACCTTAGCCTCAAGATCACGACCAGGCACCGCCAGCAATTCGCCAACAGAGTCCTTGCAGGCGCCATCGGGCCCGACGCCGAACCGCTCCGCGAGTAACGGACAGGACTTCGGGCAGCCTGCTTAGTAGCAGTCCCGCGTGCCGCCGTAGGGCCCGAGGTAGCCGCCCCAGTACAGGTTCGCGTCCGTTTCGAACGTGTTCGCCCTCCAGGCGTTGCCCGTGAGCTTCCACGATGCCGCGGCCGCAATCCCGTAAGCGGTCACGAACGACGTGTACTGCGAGAAGAACGTCGTCTGCCACGTGTGCACGGCCTCATGCTTGAGCAAGTGCTGCGAGTTGTTCTCGGCCACTCCCGTTCCGTACCGGTTGCGCAGACTCAGCCGCTCCTCCGCTTCACACCTGGTGAGCTGGTTGAGCCTGTCCTTGCTCTGCGGGAAGAAGAAGTAGTCGCCGATCGTGATCGGCTGGCCGGTGGCCGTCGGGCTGAAGCCGAAGCACACCCGCTGACGATTGCTCGTCGCGCATTCCAGCCCCATCTTCTGGACCACCAGGTACGCGGCGAGGTTCGAGCCGTTGCCGATGTTCTGCCAGTTGTACTGGAAGTCCGGCATCCACACGTTCGAGGCGGCGCGCGCGGTCGGTGAGTACACCGTGCCGCTCATGTTGGACATCGCGACGCGGAACTCCCACAGCACACCGACCGGGCGCTGATGCAGGTAGTCGTTCGTGCGGTTGGTGCTGGACATCGGGTACCACGGGCCGTTGTCGGACGCGTTGCGGTACTGGAGCGAGTAGAGGATGCCCGACGTCGGACTCGTTGCCCACGACACGTTCACCTTGGCGGTGTTGCGCTCGGCCGAGGCGTTGATCCAGGAGGGTGCGACCGGTAGCGGTGGCATGGGTTTCACCGTCACGGTGTTCGACGGGTTGCCCTGACCGGCCTCGTTCGCCGCGCGCACGTAGAACGAGTAGTTGTAGCCGTTGAGCAAACCGGTCGCGGTGTACGACGTGCCGTGCACCGGATTCGGGAAGTAGAACCAGGTCGACTGGCCCTGCGGCTGGAAGTAGACCCAGTAGTAGTCGGCTCCGCCGCTGGGGTTCCAGCTCAGCGACGCACGTCCGTCACCCGCACTCGCCGACAGCCCGCTCGGTGCGGAAGGCAAGGGCTGGAACGGTTTCGCACTGACCACGTTGGACGGTGGGCTTTGGCCGCCGAGGTTCGCCGCGGTCACGCGGAACTCGTAGTTGAAGCCGTTGAGCAGACCGGTCGCGGTGAACGACGTGCCGCTCGCCGGGTACTGGAAGAAGTACCACTGGCTGTGGCCCTGCGGCCGGAAGTACACCCAGTAGTACACCGGCCCGCTCGGGCTCGCGTTCCAGGTGAGTGACACCTTCTTGTCGCCCGCGACGGCACGCAGGTTCGACGGTGCGGCCGGCGGTGGCGGTACCGGTGTCGCCGCCACCACGTTCGACGCGCCGCTCT
The DNA here is from genome assembly GCA_963771775.1 of uncultured Actinomycetota bacterium. GTDB lineage: Bacteria > Actinomycetota > Actinomycetes > Mycobacteriales > Pseudonocardiaceae > Lentzea. Next base: position 701,654 of record CAVYUS010000007.1, on the reverse strand, counting down.
CCCCCGCGACGTTGCCGGAGATCACGCGGAACTCGTAGCGGTGGCCGTTCGCGAGCGGACGGACGGTGTGCGCCCAGGTCTGCACCGGCAGCGGAAGCCGTTGCCACGCGGTCTGTCCGGCGGTCGTGTCGCGGTACTCGACCCAGAAGTACGTGGCGTGCTCGACCGCGTTCCAGCCGAGGCCCACCTCGCCGTTGCCCGCGATCGCGGTCAGCGAGGCGGCCGCGGGCCGGGGTGGCAACGGCCGGGCGCTCACGACCGGGGTGGTCTTGCTGTCACCGGCCCAGTTCGTCGTGGAGACCTTGAACTCGTAGGTCTGGCCGTTGGTCAACGGTTCCAGCGTCGCCGTGGTCGACCCGAACGGCACGTCGAGCTTGCGGAACCCCTCACCGATCGAGGCGTTCCGGTAGTAGACCCAGTAGTAGACGCTCGGGGTAGTGCTCGCCGCCCAGTTCAGCACCACCCGGCCGTTGCCCGGCGCCGCGGTCAGGTTCGTGGGCGGAGCGGGCAGCCCGCCCCGTGCGGTGATGCTGACGGTGTTCGAGACGGCCCCGATGCCGCCCGCGTTCTCCGCGCGCACCTGGAACTCGTACACGTGGCTGTCGCGCAGCCCCTCCCAGCTCATCGCGGTCTGGTCGGTCGGGTACGCGGCACGCGTGAACGCGGTCTCGCCCGCCGTCACGTCCCGCCGGTAGACCCAGTAGTAGAGGCTCGGCCCGGCCGAGTCCCACTGCAGGTCAATGCTTCCGTCACCGGCCGCGCCACCCTTCAGGTTGCCGGGAGCCGCCGGGAGCGCGTAGTTCGCGGTGGCCGGCCGGACGTCGGAGGCCGGGCCGTCACCGGCGAGGTTGGTCGCCGCGATCTTGAACTCGTAGACGTGCCCGTGCGTCAGCCCACCGGCGGTGAACTTCGCTTCGCTCGCCGGGTAGGGCAGCTTGGTGAAGCCCTGGCCCGCGGTCACGTCCCGCTGGTAGATCCAGTAGTAGACGTTCGGCAGCGCGGTCCAGCCGAGCTCGATCTCGCCGGAAGGTTTCGCCGTCGCGGTGAGACCGGTGACCTTGGCGGGCAACGGCGGCATCGGCTTCGCGGACACCGCGGCACTCGCCGCGCCCTCACCGCCATTGGTGATCGCGGAGACCTTGAACTCGTAGGTGTGCCCGTTGGCGAGCAGTCCCGCGGTGAACGAAGAGCCGGACGTGATCGGGTACTCCAGCTTGGTGAAGTTCGACTCGCCCGCCGTCACGTCGCGCTGGTGGATCCAGTACCAGGCACCGGGTACCTCGCTCCAGCTCAACGCGACCGTGCCGTCGCCCGCGGTCGCGGTCAGGCCGGCCGGAGCGGCGGGTGCGTCGTACCGGGCGGTCGTCTGCACGACCGCGCTCGCCGGACCCTCACCGCCCGCGTTGATCCCGCTCACCTTGAACTCGTAGAGGTGGTCCTTCAACAACAGCCCCGGCTGGAAGCTCGTGCCGCTGGTGATCGGGAACTGCAGCTGGGTGAAGCTCTCGCCCGCCGTGACGTCCCGCTGATACACCCAGTACCAGAGGTTCTCGCCCGCGGAGTTCCATTGCAGCTTCACGCTGCCGTCGCCCTGAGCGGCGGCGGTGAGGCCGGTGGGCGCGGCAGGCTTGTCGTACCGGGCGGTCGCGGACACGACGCCCGAACGGCCCGACTCGACGTTGAACCGGTTGATCGAGGTGACCGCGAACTCGTAGACATGCCCGTGCTGCAACAGACCCGGCTGCGCGGCGGTGCCGTCCGCGACGGGATAGGCGAGCCGTTTGAAGTCGGTCTCCCCGGCCGTCACGTCACGCTGGTAGACCCAGTACCAGAGTCCCTCGCCCGCCGACGTCCACTGCAGCTTCACGCTGCCGTCGCCCTGGGCAGCGGCGGTCAGGCCGGTCGGCACGGGCGGCGGTGCCACCCGCGCCGTCGCCTGGACGAGATTGGACGGACCGCTCTGGCCGCCGCCGTTGCGTGCCAGGACCTTGAATTCATAGGTGTGTCCCGGGACGAGGTCGGTCACGGTGTGGTTGGTGCTGTTCGGGTTCGGGAACCACGACTCGGTGAAGTCGGCTTCGTTCGCGGTGACGTCCCGCCGGAAGACCTGGTACTGCGCGTTGCCGGTCACGGCGTCCCACTGCAGCGCCACATCCGCGTTCGCACCCGGCGTGGCGCGCAGGTTGGCCGGCGCGGGCGGAGGCGTGACGTGGGCGGTGACGCTGACCGTCGCGGAGAAGGCGCCCTCGCCGTTCGCGTTGATCCCGGACACCCGGTACTCGTAGGTGTGCCCGTCCCGCAGTCCGGCGAGGCCATGCGCGCCGGCCGTGTCCGGACTGGGAGAGCGCGCGAAGTGCGTCTGCCCGGCCGTCACATCCCGTTGGTAGACCCAGTAGCTCAGGCCGTTCTGCGCGGTCCAGGTGACCTTGCCGCCGCCCTCGGTGTCGGTGGTCGCGGCGACGCCGGTCGGTGCGGCGGGCACGGTCGACGGATCCGGCGTGGCCGGCGGCCACGGCACGTCGACAAACCGGGGCCGGTAGATCCGCGCGTCGAGGTAGTTGTCCTCGTTGTTGAGGCTGTTGTTGTTGTAGGACAACAGAAGCGTGCCTGGGCTCGCCTGTTCCTGGTGCAGCTGCGCGTCGTAGGGGAACTGCCAGTTGGTGCTGGTCTCCGGCTCCGGTGCCTTGTGCAGGTACGCCGGCCCGGAGAACGGTCCGGTCGGGCTGGGCGCCGTGTACGCGACAAACCACGGCCCGAACGGCGTGTTGCCGTCGTGCGTTGCAAGCACGAACTGATTGCCGTTGCGCACCACGGAGAACGCCGTGCCCACACCAGAGAGCAGACGTGCGGACTGGCTCTCCTGCGCAACCCACGCGCTGCCGTTCCAGAACTCCCACGCGCCGCCGATGTTCGTCGTCCTGGCGACGTGCGCGAACTTGTTCCCGTCGACGTCCTCGGTGCCGTAGACGTAGTCGTACCCGCCGTCCGAGACGATGGCCGAACCCCAGCCGACCTTCGTGTCCAGCGTCAGGTCGGTGACGCTGGTGACCGCGAGCGCGGGCAGCGAGAACGTCACCAGTGCCGTGCCGACCCTGGCGAAGCCGAGCGGACCTTCGCCCGCCTTGCTGTAGCGCCCGTACAGCGCCTTCAGCACACCGTCCTGCACCTTGGCCGTGCCGATCCAGTAGAACTCGTCCGGGTTGGTGGCGTTGACCAGTGAGGTGGGACTCGCCGAAGTACCACCGTGCAGGGTCTGCACGAGCTGGTTGCCCTGCTGCACGACGATCGAGTTGTGGATGAACGGCGCGCTCTTCGGCCGTGAGTGGTCCGGGTTGACCGGGCCGAGGAACGTGTCGGAGAACAGCCACGCGACGCGACCGTCGGGCAGTGGCACGGACACGGTGCTGTCGCCGCCGGTCCAGTGCCCGCCTTGGTCGCCATAGGTGTTGAACAAGGCGTTGAGGTCGGCTGCCGGTGGCGCCGCGAGCGCAGCCGGCGGCACCGCGACCAGGCTGAGCAACATCAACAAGGACAACAGGAACCGGCGTCTCATCGCGTACCCCCAGTACGTCACAGCGACGAAGTTGAGGGACTGTACATACGAGACGAGCCCGTGCAACAGGACCGAACGGTCTAGCAAATCACACGATCAGCCCTTTGGGCTTGCGCCGGACGTGCAGCCGATACCCGACCGGGAAGCCAAGTCCGTCAACGGAAGCGATCGCCCGTTCGGCGACTTTTTCGGAGAACTCGATGCGCAGCACGGATTCCAGGTCATCGCGGCTGGCGAACCGCCACTCGGCCGTCACGCGAATGAGCGAGAATCCGTTGTCCGCGAAGAACTTCTCCACCGCAGTCGGGTCATAGCGCGGTTCGTCGGCGCACAGCCACGGCCCGTACGGCGAGGCGGCACCGTCCAGGTCGACGATCGCGAGCGCACCACCGGGTCGCAGCACCCGGTCCGCCTCGCGCAGGCCCGGTTCGCAGCCGGGGCCGAAGAAGTACGCCGTGCGGGCGTGCACCAGGTCGGCGGACGCGTCGTCGAGCGGCAACCGTTGCGCGGGACCGGAAACGACGCGCACGTTCGGCAGCTGCGCCACACGTTGCTTGGCGCGCACGACGAGCGGCGGGTGCGGCTCGACGCCGGTGACGGAGTTCGCGGTCGCCGCGAAGATCGGCAGGTGGAACCCGTCGCCGCAGCCGATGTCCACGACATCCAGATCGCCAAACGGACATTCTTCGCTTAACGCCGACCAAATCGCGCCGTGCACGTCCTGCGCGCGGTTCTCGACCTCGTAGACGTCAGGCCAATGCCAGATGTTCGGACTTGGTACGACGTCAACCGGACGCACCGCATTCAGCGCCGCCCGCACGAATCCCCTCACGAAGACACTGTAGGGCTTCGATTTGCCGATGACCGTTCGAATTCGTCCATTTGCGGCGTAGCGTGACCGCATCTCTTCCCTGCAGGAGGCGGCAGTGTCGATCGCTCCCAACGCGCCCAGGTTAGCGCCGTTGCTCGGTGGAAGCCCGTGCTGGGTCGAGCGCACCGTCGACGATCTCAAGGGCGCGATCGAGTTCTACACCGGCCTGTTCGGCTGGCACTACGCCGACGACGCCGGCTACACCGTGGCGATGGTCGACGGCATCCCCGTCGCCGGACTGCCGCAGGGCGAACCGGAGCAGTGGCGGCTGTACCTGGTCACCCCGCACGCCCGCGCCACCGCGGAGAAGGCCTTCCACCTGGGCGGATCCGTGCTGCGCAACCCCGAGGACGCCGCCGACCACACGCAGAGCACGGTGATCGGCGACCCGAGCGGGGCCGTCGTCGGCTTCCGGCACGTGCCGCCGGACTGGCGGTTCGGCATGGGCGGGCACGGCTCCTACGCGTGGGCCGAGCTGAACACCCGCGACGGCGCGGCGGCCGACGAGTTCTTCGGCGAGCTGTGCCACTACGACATCACGCAGATCGGCGACGGGCACCGGCTGGACTACGCGACGTGGTCCGTCGAGGGCACCGAGGTCATCGGCCGGCAGAAGATGGGGCGCGAGTTCCCGTACGGGGAACGTTCGCACTGGATGGTGTACTTCAACGCCGCGCCCGAGATCGGCACCGACTCGGTGGCGTACCGGGTGCTCGAGCTCGGCGGCCGGGTGACCGTCGAGCCCTACGACACCCCGTTCGGGCGCATCACCGTCGTCGAGGACCACGCGGGCATGGTGTTCTCGGTGATCGACCAGTCCCGCGTGATCGAGGCCGGGCCGCGCACCGAGGTGGACGACCCGTACGACGACTAACGCGGCGCGGTCGACCAGGCAGCCGGGCAGCTGGTCACGCGCGTAGACGCCGCCGGTGACGGTCCACGTCGTCGCCGTCGACCTGTCCGTCGCGAGCACCACCGTGGCGGCCGGCGGGAATCAGGTCGGGCGTGATCGTGATCTTGGATGCCTCGGCGGTGAACTCGAAGCTCCACCGCGGCCATCGGGAGGTCGAGCCGGCGCCCCGTCTCGGCACGCAGTCCTCGCGCAACGGCACCGCGATCGCCGGGATGCCCCGCTCGCGCAGCTTCGCCGTGGCCTCCTCGAACCGCTGCACCTCCCGGATGGTCAGCGTCACCGAGCCGTCCGGGTTGTCGACCACGGCGTACGCGGGTGGTGTGCCGCCGAAGTACGCCGGTGCCGATCACCGCTGCCGCGCCGAGCACGGCGACACGCTGCTGCTGCGCCGATCCATCGCGCCGTGCGCCTGACGTCGTTGCGTGGCCACGTTCTGCAGCAGCGCGAGAGCATGCTCGCGCTCCAGCTCAGCCCAGAGGTTGTCCTCGAACTTGCTCATCCGCGTGCCTCCACCTCGTCCTCGACGACCGCGCGCAGGCGTGCCATGGCGCGATACAGCCGAGTCCGCATCGCCCCCTTCGGCACGCCGAGCGCCTCGGCCGCTTCCTTGGGTGCGAGACCACTGAGGTGCACGAGCTCGACGGCTTCCCGTTCCAGCTCCGGCAACGTCCGCGAGCCGTTCCAGCAGCGCGCGACCTGGGCTGTTCGGCGTCGATGCGGGCTTCGAGCTCGGCCAGTTCGTCGCGGTCGAGCTCACGCCTGCCGCCGGCCCTGCGCACCAGTGCCGCGGCTGCGGGCCGCGAGTTCGAGTGCGCGGAGAACGTGTGCCGCGCGATGCCGAAGAGCCAGCTCGCCGCCGTGCCCCTGGAGTCGTCGAAAGTCGGGAACGACGTGATCGCGCGGACGAACGTGTCCGCGGTCAGGTCGGCGACGAGCTGCGGTTCGGTGCATCGCCTGGCGAAGATACCGGGTGATCGCGCCGACGTTGTCGCGGTAGACCCGCTCGAACGCCGCCAGTGCCTCGTGGTCTCTCACAACCACTACTTGCGGCGTTGTCCCGAAAGCGTCACTGGACGAAGAGGTACAGCATCAGCCAGGAGACGACGGCGGACGGGAGGAGCGAGTCCATCCGGTCCATCAGGCCGCCGTGGCCGGGCAGCAGCGTGCCCATGTCCTTGATGCCGAGGTCGCGCTTGATCAGCGACTCGACCAGGTCGCCCGCGGTCGCCGTGACGACGAGCGCGGCGCCGAACAGCACGCCGTGCCACCACTGGCCGTCGAGCAGCGTCGACACCGTGATCGCGCCACCGGCCATGCCGGCGATCAGCGAACCCGCGAAGCCCTCCCAGGACTTCTTCGGGCTGATCGACGGCGCCATCGGGTGCTTGCCGAGGAAGACACCGGCCGCGTAGCCGCCGACGTCGGACAGCACGACGCCGATGAGGAACGCGAACGCGCGGCCCGCACCGTCTTCGGGGACCACGAGCATGGCCGCGAACGCCGCGAACAACGGCACGTACGCGATCGTGAACACGGACGCGCTGACGTCGCGCAGATAGCCGTCCGCTCCGCCGCGGAACCGCCACATCATGCACACCAGCACGGTGATCACGAAGGCGGTCATCATGCCGAAGGGCTGCAACAGCCAGGAAAGCCAGATGATCGCCTGGCCGCCGATCAGGGCCGGCCACAGGGCGACGGTGATGCCGCCCTTGCGGAAGGCCGACGCGAGCTCCCACGTCGACACCGCCGCGGCGGCCGCGACGATGCCGATGAAGGTCTGCCGCACGGTGAGCAGCGACAGGATGATGACGACACCGAGACCGACGCCGACGAGGATCGCCGACCTCAGGTCACGCCCCGCCCGCGACGGCTTCGACGCGGGCACCTCCGCGGGACTGCCTGCCACCTGTGCTCCCATCACGACCTCCGCCCGGCCAAAACTTCCACGCCTGCGGCGCGTCGGCCGGGCGAAACCATCAGGAACATCAGACCTCGAGAAGCTCGGTTTCCTTGTGCTTCACGAGCTCGTCGACCATCGCGGTGTACCGGTGGGTCAGAGCGTCGAGCTCCTTCTCACCGCGCGCGCCGTCGTCCTCGCCGACCTCGCCGTCCTTGACGAGGCGGTCGATCTCTTCCTTCGCCTTGCGGCGGACACCGCGGACGGAGACGCGGGCGTCCTCGCCCTTCGCCTTCGCGACCTTCACCATGTCCCGGCGGCGCTCCTCGGAGAGCTGCGGGATGACGATGCGGATGATGTTGCCGTCGTTGCTCGGGTTGACGCCGAGATCGGAGTCCCGGATCGCCTTCTCGATCGCGTTCAGCTGGCTGGCGTCGTAGGGCTTCACGACGGCCATGCGCGCCTCGGGGATCGAGACGCTCGCCATCTGGTTCAGCGGCGTGGGCGAGCCGTAGTACTCGACGACGATGCGGGAGAACATCGAGGGCGTCGCACGACCGGTCCGGACCGAGGCGAGGTTGTCCTTCGCCACCGAAACAGCCTTTTCCATCTTCTCCTCGGCGTCGAGGAGGGTCTCGTCGATCACGACTGCTCCCTTGCTCTGCGTGTACTTCTGCCCGGTTCCGGTCAATCCCAGCAGGTCTAGAAGGCCGGGCGGCCACCGGGGGTGTTGACCAGTGTGCCGATCTTCTCACCACGCACCGCGCGCGCGATGTTCCCCTCGGTGAGGAGGTTGAAAACGAGGATCGGCATGTTGTTGTCCATGCAGAGGCTGAAGGCCGTGGCATCGGCGACGTTGAGGCCGCGCTCCAGCACCTCGCGGTGGGTGATGTTGTCGAACATCAACGCCTCGGGGTCGATCTTGGGGTCGGCCGTGTAGACGCCGTCGACGGCCTTGGCCATCAGGACGATCTCGCAGCCGATCTCCAGCGCGCGCTGGGCAGCGGTGGTGTCCGTCGAGAAGTACGGCAGGCCGGCACCGCCACCGAAGATCACGACGCGGCCCTTGTCGAGGTGACGCATCGCGCGGCGGGGGATGTACGACTCGGCGACCTGCGTCATCTGGATCGAGGTCTGCACGCGGGTGTCGATGCCGTGCTCGCGCTCAAGGAAGTCCTGCAGCGCCAGGCAGTTCATGACCGTGCCCAGCATGCCCATGTAGTCGGCGCGCGAGCGGTCCATGCCGCGTTGCTGAAGTTCTGACCCGCGGAAGAAGTTGCCACCACCGATCACGACGGCCACCTGCACGCCGGACTCGTGGACGGCCGCGATCTGCCGGGCGACTGTCTGGACGACATCGGGATCGACCCCGACGCCACCGCCGCCGAACATCTCGCCACCGAGCTTGAGCATCACCCGGCTGTAGCCGTGGCTACCTTCTTCGCTCACAAGGTTCTCCTCACGACGTTCTGCTCTGGACACGGCAAGGGCGGGGTCGCTGTTGCCGCAACCCCGCCCTCACTGCGATCAGCTCTGGCCGACCTCGAACCGAGCGAAACGGGTGACCGTCACGCCGGCCTCGTCCAGCAGGGCCTTGACCGACTTCTTGCTGTCCGTCACGGAAGCCTGCTCGGTGAGCACGACGTCCTTGAAGAAGCCGTTGACGCGACCCTCGACGATCTTGGGGAGCGCGCCCTCGGGCTTGCCCTCCTCGCGAGCGGTCTCCTCGGCGATGCGACGCTCGTTCGCGACCAGGTCCTCGGGAACCTCGTCACGGGTGACGAACTTCGGACGCATCGCGGCGATCTGCATCGCGGCGGCCTTGGCGGCCTCGGCGTTGTCACCGGTGTACTCGACCAGCACGCCGACGGCGGGCGGCAGGTCGGCGGCACGCTTGTGCAGGTAGACCGAGACGGCACCGTCGAAGTCGACGGCCTTCGCCAGCTCGAGCTTCTCGCCGATCTTGGCGGAGAACTCCTGGACCAGCGCGTCGACCGACTTGCCGTCGACCTCGACGGCCTTGAGGGCCTCGGCGTCGGCGACCTTGTTGGCCTTGGCGAGCGCGACGATGTCGTCGGCCAGCGCGATGAAGTCCGCGTTCTTGGCCACGAAGTCGGTCTCGCAACGCAGCTCGACCATCGCGCCGTCCTTGACCGCGACGAGGCCGTTGGACGTGGTGCGCTCGGCGCGCTTGCCAACGTCCTTGGCGCCCTTGATGCGCAGGATCTCGACGGCCTTGTCGAAGTCGCCGTCCGCCTCGTCCAGGGCCTTCTTGCAGTCCATCATGCCGGCGGCGGTCAGCTCGCGGAGCTTCTTGACGTCCGCGGTGGTGTAGTTCGCCATCGTTTTCCTTCTGCGATGTACGCGCTTAGGTCACGAGGTGCCCGCTGATCGCGGGCACCTCGTGGGGGAAATCAGGACTGGACGGGCTGCTCGGCCGGAGCCTCGGCCGGGGCCTCAGTCGCGACGGCGGCGTTGGTGGTGAGGAGCTCCTGCTCCCACTCCGCCAGCGGCTCGTCGCCCGCGACCTCGGGCTTGTCCTGGCCGTCCGCGGCGTCGCGGCGGCCACCGGAGCGCTGCATGAGACCGGCGGCGGCGGCCTCGGCCACGACCTTGGTCAGCAGAGCCGCGGAACGGATCGCGTCGTCGTTACCCGGAATCGGGTAGTCGACCTCGTCCGGGTCGCAGTTGGTGTCGAGGATCGCGACGATCGGGATGTTCAGCTTGCGAGCCTCACCGACCGCGATGTGCTCCTTCTTGGTGTCCACGATCCACACGGCGCTGGGCACCTTGGACATGTCGCGGATACCGCCGAGCGTGCGCTCCAGCTTGTCCTTCTCGCGGTTCATCATCAGGATTTCCTTCTTGGTGAAACCCTGGAAACCGCCGGTCTGCTCCATCGACTCCAGCTCCTTGAGGCGCTGAAGCCTCTTGTGGACCGTGGAGAAGTTGGTGAGCATGCCGCCCAGCCAGCGCTGGTTCACGTAGGGCATGCCGACGCGGAGCGCCTCGTTGGCGATGGCCTCCTGCGCCTGCTTCTTCGTGCCGATGAACAGAATCGACCCGCCGTGCGCGACCGTCTCCTTGACGAACTCGAAAGCCCGGTCAATGTAGGTCAGCGTCTGCTGCAGGTCGATGATGTAGATGCCGTTGCGCTCGGTGAAGATGTAGCGCTTCATCTTCGGGTTCCAACGGCGGGTCTGATGCCCGAAGTGCACGCCGCTGTCGAGCAGCTGCCTCATGGTTACGACGGCCATGGCCGGTTCGCACCTCATCTGTAGGACGCTCGCGCGTCATTCCGGTTGTCGCCCCGAGTCAGGTGACTCAGAGCCCTGGTGCCTTCGCCGCCGCCCGCACCCGCGGAGGATCTCTCCACCGTCAGGACCGTCGGACGTCGTGACTCGACCCGGCTGGGATCAGCTGGTCGGATCTGCGTTGGCACGCGAAGTCGCCCCGCGCACAGACGGGACGCGCCCAACAGTCTACGCCCCACCCCCGACAAACTTCGAATCGCCCCAGTCCAACCGGCGCCACTTATCCACAACCGGCGAGTTATCCACAGTTCCGAGCTCACCCCTGGTCCCCGCTGTGCCATTCGGCCCACCGTTGACCCCATGCTCCTCCCCACCCTCCTGACCCTGACCACGCTGCTGACCCCCGCGTCCTCCTCCCGCTTCACCTGGCCGCTGCCCCCACCACACCCGGTGGTGCGCACCTTCCAGGCACCGCTGTCCCCGTTCGGCCCCGGCCACCGCGGCGTGGACCTGTCCGCAGCCGCCGGCACCCCCGTCCTGGCAGCCGGCGACGGACTGGTGGTGTACGCAGGCGCAGTCGCCGCACGGACCCTGGTGTCCCTCGAACACCGCGGCGGCCTGAGAACGACCTACGAACCGATAGCCCCAGCCGTGACGGCCGGCCGTCCGGTGCGACGGGGCGAGGTGATCGGCCACCTGCAAGCTGGCCACTGCGCCTCGCCGTGCCTGCACTGGGGCGTCCGGCGCGGCCACGAGTACCTGGACCCACTACGCCTCGTGTCGTCCGGCCGCGTCCGCCTACTACCCATCCCCGCCACCGCACCCCGGCGAGGCAGCTAGCCCTTCGCTCCCCTGCGGCCTCCGGTCGTGCCGCGCCCTCCGCAGTCACGCCGCGCACCGCGTTTCCGGCCCTCCAGGTCCCGGCCTCACCAACCACGGTCACGCCACGCGCAGACGTTTCCGCGCCTCCCAGTCCCGGCCGCGTCATCCGCCGTCACGCCGCGCGCCACGTGTGCACGGCCTCCGCTACGCGACCGCCTATCCGCCGGGGTCGTCTCGCTTGGGCCACGCGTCGTACCCGGTCACACGCTGCGCTTGCGTGACCTCCGCTACGCGACCCCCTCTCGCTCACGCCACGCGCGTCGCCCCCAGCTACACGCCTCGTCCGCGAGGCCTCCGCCTCGCAACCGCCTCTGCTCCGCCCGGTCGTTCTTGCTCGCACCGCGCGCCGTCCCCGATCACACACTGCGTTGGGCGACCTCCCGCGCGACCGCCCGCACCGCCGGGTCGTTCTCGCTCACATCGCGCGCCGTCCCCGGTCACACCCCTGCGTGCACGTGACCTCCACCGAGCAACCGCCCATCCCGCCACGTCGCTCTCGCTCGTGTCCACGTCGTCCCCGGTCACGCCCTGCGTGTATGTGACCTCCACTGAGCAGCCGTCCACCCCGCCAAGTTCTCACCTCGCGCCACACGTCGCCCCAGATCACACGCTGCGTTTACGTGACCTCCACCCCCGCAACCGCCTAGGCCACCCCGTAGTTCTTGCTTCCGACGCGCGGTATCCAACCGCGCCGTGTTGTTCGAGCCCGACTGCGTGGCGACCCACCCCTGCCCGTTGATCGAGCCTCCGCCGCTCGGGCGTGGCTCCGCCGTGAGCGGCCCAGCAGGGCCCCTGTGCCCGCGAACCCCACGACCGGCAGCCACCGTCCCCGTCCGCGCGGCGGTCCGGCCGGGCGCCTTCCCGCCGCTCCCCCGGCGGTTACGGCGGCGCGTCCCCGTTGCGCGCCGCAAGCGCCCGGCAGGTGCCGGGAGGCGGCTGCGTCTCACCCCTCCGCCGCCTCCCGGCCCACCTGGTCGGCCTGAGCAAGCGCCCACATCCCGCCAGCACCGAACACGCCAACGCCGATCCCAGGCCCCGCCCGCCCAGTCCAGTCCAACCAGCTCACGCCCAGCCAACGTCACCGCTCGGCTGGTCGCACTCAGTCCGCCAGCGCCAGCGCCAACCCGTCCAGGCCAGCCCGCCCCAACACCGCCCTGCCGCGCCCCACACCCGACCCGCACCGCATCACCCGCCCACACCGGCCCCACACCGGCCTCGCGCCGCATCACCCGCCCACGCTGAGCCCGTCAGCGCTCGGCTCACCCATGCCGAGGTCACCAGCTTCGGCTCGCGCCGCCGAGCTCACCGACGCTGGTTCACCCCGCTTGGTTGTCAGCAGTCCGTCTGCCACCGCCACGCACGTCCGCGTCGGCTCGTCGTTCGGTTCGTCGTTTGTCCGGCTTGTCTAAGCACGTTCGGCTCGGCGGCGCCGGATCCGTCGGCATCCCTGCCCTCGGCATCCCTATCCCTCGGCACCGCGCTCGTCAGCGCCCAGCCCCACCAAACGCTGAATCCATCAGCGCCGGGGTGGTCGGCGTCTCGCACATCAACACGGCACGCGGGTTCGGACGGTTCGGCGTAGGCGTGGCGCCGGCCGAACCGCTGCCTACGTGATTGGCAGGGCACGCACTCGGCGTGCTTGGAGCGGGTCCACGTGCCACCCGTTCGAGTGAATTAGCCCTGGCAAGGCTCAGAAAGGAGGTTCAGGGCATGTTCGCGAGGCTTGTTGGCCTCGGCGGCGCACCGCAATGGGGTGCGGGCGTGCGGCAGCCCGGCGCTTGCCGGGTTGCGGGTGGGGCAGGAGGGGCGGTCAGGCTTCGGACTGCTCGTTGAGCTTGGTCCGCAGGCGCAGGACGGCGCGGGTGTGCAGCTGGCAGACCCTGGACTCGGTGACGCCGAGGACCTTGCCGATCTCGGCGAGTGTCAGGTTCTCGAAGTAGTAGAGGGTCACGACCACGCGATCGCGTTCGGCGAGCTGGGCTATCGCGTCGGCCAGCTGACGGCGGCTGTCCTGGTCGACGAGGCTCGCGACCGGGTCTTCGGCGGCGTCGTCGGGCAGTGACTCGGCCAGTGAGGAGCCGCCCTTGTTCGGAGCGATGAGTTCGTCGAGGGCCACGACGCTGGTGAGCTGCAGCTGGCCGTAGAGCTCGCGGAGCTCGGCCAGGCCGATCTTGAGCTCTGCGGCGAGCTCGCGGTCGGTGGGCGTGCGCTGGAGCTTGGCGCCGAGGCGTTCGAGGGCGCGCTCGACGTCGCGGGCGCGGCTGCGGACCGAGCGCGGCACCCAGTCCTGGGAGCGGAGGTCGTCGAGGATCGCACCGCGGATGCGCTGCATGGCGTAGGTCTCGAACTTGAGGCCGCGTTCCGGCTCGAACTTCTCGATCGCGTCGACCAGGCCGAAGATGCCGGACTGGATCAGGTCGCCCACGTCCACATGGGCGGGCAGGCCGGTACCGACCCGGCCGGCGACGTACTTGACCAGCGGTGCGTAGTGCAGGACCAGGCGGTCGCGCTTGCCCTGCTCGCGGGACTCGCCGTAGCCGCGCCACAGGGCGACGATGCCGGCCTCGACGTCGTCGCCGGACCTGGCGTCCGTGCGCGTCACGGCTGTCGGGACGACTGCGGGCGTGCCGTTGACATGCGTGTTGGCACCGGGCTCTGAGCTCGCCTCGGTGCACGGCGCACCGTTCTGACGGTGCCCGTTGTTCGCCTGCTTCGAAGCGGGTGCGGGCACGATGGGATCAGGGGGCACGGTCGCCGTACGCGATCCTCCCCCTGCGGCGTCAGGAACGGGGGTGGGTTCGGTCATGGATCGCCTTCAGCCGTTCGACAGTGACGTGTGTGTAAAGCTGAGTCGTTGCGAGCGTAGCGTGACCAAGCAGTTCTTGGACGGTGCGCAGGTCCGCTCCTCCTTCCAGCAAATGGGTCGCAGCGGAGTGGCGCAACCCGTGCGGCCCGATGTCCGGCGCATCCGGTACCACGGCGACGACCTCGTGCACCAGGGTGCGAACGGCCCGCTGGTTCAGTCGGCCGCCGCGTGCACCGAGGAACACCGCCGGTGGGGAATCCGGTGCTACCAGGGCATTTCGCCCCTCGTCCACCCACCGCCGCAGCGCTCGCTCGGCCGGCACGCCGAAGGGCGTGCTGCGCTCGCGCCCACCTTTGCCCAGAACCCGAATCACCCTTAGGGAGTAGTCCACGTCGTCGAGATCAAGACCACAGAGTTCGGCCACGCGGATACCTGTGGCGTACAGCAACTCCACCACGGCCTGATCACGCAGCGCAACCGGATCGCCCTGTGACGCGCCAGAGGATACGGCGTCCATCGCGTCCTTCGCCTGGTCCGCGCGCAACACGGACGGCAACGTCCGGTGCGGTCGCGGGGCGGCAAGACGCAGGCCTGGATCTGCGGCCAAATGGCCGACCCGATGCGCCCAAGCGGTGAATGTGCGCGCCGCGGCGGCCCTTCGCGCGAGCGTGGTGCGGCTGGCACCGGCTGTGCGCTGCGCGGCGAGCCACGACCGCAGGGAAGCAAGGTCAACGCCTCCGACGTCGGCGTTCTCCGGAATATTCCCCGCCACGTGTCCGAGCAACGCCACCGCATCCCCGATGTATGCGCGCACGGTATGCGGCGAGAGACCTCGCTCCAACGTCAAGTGCCGTTCGTACTGCTGCAGCACGTCCGCGACGCACGCCGGAAGTTTTTCGCGCAGGCGAACGAGATCGACACGGCGTGTCCGACCAGGCGGCGGCGGGGACATAGGCCAAGACGCTGCGCCAGTCGGGCCGTTTGGTCAAGTATCGCCACACCCCCGCGTCAGCTGAGAGCGCTCTCATGATCGTCGGCGAGATAACGTTTCAACTCCCTGTGACGACCAGCGGTGTGCCGGCACGTACAGATCACCTTTCGGAGTAGCGATGGTTCCCAGCACCACCGTCCGAACAGCCGATGAGCTGGCCCGCCGAGTCGTGCGCAAGATCGCACCCGAGGAGCTGTCTTCGTTCGACATCGTCGCCGCTCCGTACCTGGACAACCCCAAAGCCGCCGAACGCAGGCTGCGCCAGGCCCACGACGACCCGCTGGGTTTCGGCCCGGCCGACATCGTCGCCATGGCCACACCGGTGATCGCCCTGGTGTCCGGCAGCGTCATCACCGCCGTTTCCGACGGCATCGGCAACGCAGTGCGCGACGGCGCCGGAGGTGCCCTGCGCAAGGCGTGGCGCAAAGTCCGCGGCAAGCAGCAGCCCCAACCCCTCGAACTGCCGGCCGCGCCTCTCACGGCCGCGCAACTCGCCGAGGTGCGCCAGATCGCTCTGGAACGCGCTCTGTCGCTCGGCATGAAGCAGCAGAAGGCCGAAGCGCTCGCCGACGCTGTCGTCACCGCACTCGTACTGCGCGACAACAACCCCGACCTGGGACGCGAGTCCGGTGAAGCCGCGCGATGACGGAAGTGAAGCCGCAGGTCAACCCCAGGGCATTACCGTCCGAGATGATCCTCCTGCTTCTCCTCCTCGCGGCGACGGTGCTGTTCAACGTCCTTCATCGCGAACCGGCTGCCCGGCCGCGAAAGCGGTGGCGCCGGCAACCTCCTGCTAATGCCGCAGATGCTCCTGATACCGGGCCTCGCGGTCTACGGCATCTACGCGGCGATCCGCATTCGCCGCTCAGCACCGCTGGCCGAAACGGGCCTCCGCGAGGCCAGCGGCGCCGTCACGGAACTCGTACTGGAGGTGAACCCACAGCGCCGCACGGACTTCCGCCTCGGCAAACACCTCACGGTCCTCGTCGACGACAAAGTGTTGTCCGCGCCCGATCATGCAGCCCCTGACCGGCGACACGGCTCAGTTACCCGGCCCGTTCACCACCCTGAACCAGGCGGAGGAGGCCGCGGCCGCCATCCGCGGGATCTGATCACCGCACCTCCACCTTCTGCCAGCCACCGTCGACCTGCCGAGCCAGCCCGGCCAACTCCAGTTCGGGCAACAGGGCCCGCACGTGCTCAAGCGGCACCCCGGACTCAACCGACACAACCACGTCGCTGACCCCGCTCCGCTTTCCCATGGCCTCGTACACCCGCATGGCGTCGCCCTGCGGCGTGCCGAGGTCGCTTTCCTTCTCCGCGGGCTCGGTGGCGAGGCCTTCGCCGAACCTCCCCACGGACTCCACGATCTCGGCCACCGAGCTGACCGGGTCCGCCTTCTTGTCGCGCAACAACTCGTGACATCCGATGGAACTGGCGGAGGTGATGGGCCCCGGCACCGCCATCAGCGGACGTCCCATCGCAGCCGTGATCGCAGCGGTGTTCTTGGCCCCGCTACGTCTTCCGGCTTCGACGACCACCGTGCCGCCGCCGAGGGCCGCGATGAGCCTGTTGCGCGTGAGGAACCGATGCCGCGCCGGCGTCACGCCAGGCGGATACTCGCTGATGACAAGCCCTTCCTGCGCGATCTTGCCCAGCAGTCCTTGGTGTCCTGCCGGATAGGCGACATCGACTCCGCACGCCAGCACCGCGATCGTCATGCCGCCGGCGGCGAGCGCACCGCGGTGTGCGGCGCCGTCGATTCCGTACGCCGCACCGGAAACGATGGTCACCGCGGTCTCTGCCAGGCCGTAGGAGAGCTCGGTCGCAACGTGCTCGCCGTACCCGCTGGCAGCCCGCGAGCCAACGACCGCGACCGCCCTGTCCACCGCCTCCGCGAGGTCGTGCGGACCGCGAACCCACAGTGCCAACGGCTCGCCACCACCACAGCGCTGCTTGTACTGGTCCAGCGCGACGAACTGCCACCGCGGCCACTCGTCGTCCTCCGGGATCAGCAGCCGGCCGCCGCGTTGGGTGATGCGTTCGAGGTCTTGGTGCGCTCGTTCTTCGGCTCTGCGGGCGGATGTCTGGCTTGCGACGGAGGGTGAGATCTCGCCGCTGCGGACCAGTTCGGCGGCCTGTACCGGGCCTGCTTCCGCTACCAGTGCGGCCAGCGCGGCGGGGTACGGCTCCGCGACTCGGGAGAGATAGGCCCTGGCCAGGCGGACCTGGTCGGTTGTGGAGGTCATCGGAACCACCACGGCAGCCATCGGTGCCAGGGGTGAGGGCGCCACGGGTTTGGAGGGCTGGCTCCGGATCGCTGCCGGCGGACGACGGAGGGCAGCCGTAGAAGTGTTGGGACGGCTGAGGTGATGGAGAGGTCGGGCAGAAGGAGGGAGGCCATTGTCGGGCTCCTGTCGGGAGGGGGTCGGGTGGTTGAGAACTGGATGCGGGTCGGGGTGGGGAGCGGGACGCCTGCAGGGGGTGGCAGGCGTCCCGCCCGATGAGGGCCGGGCGCGGAGGAGGGAGTGGGACCCCGCACCCGGCGGCCTTGGAGCGGCCGGGGTCGGCCGCGTTTGAGATGCGGGTTGGCGAGCAGGACGCCCGCACCGGGGTGAGGGGCGACCTTGAAGCGGCTGAGATTGAGGTGTGGGTTGGGGAGCGGGACGCCCGCAGGGGGTGGCGGGCGTCCCGCTCGATGAGGGCCGGGCGCGGAGGAGGGAGTGGGACCCCGCGCCCGGCGGCTTGGGAGCGCCGGGGGTTGGCCGCGGTTGAGGCGTGAGGCGAGTTGAGGAGCAGGACGCCTGCGCTGGGGACTGCCTCGACGCGGCCGGTTGGCTGCGGTTCAGGTCTGGCTTGGGCGCAGGACGCCCGCTGGAGTGCGGGACGGCCTTCGAGCGGCCGGTTGGCTGCGGTTCAGGTCTGGCTTGGGGAGCAGGGCGCCCGCGCTGGATGAGGGTGCCTTCGAACGGCTGGGGTTGGCTGCGGTTGAGGTGTGAGTTGGGGAGCGCCCTCGCAGGGGTGCGAGGCGACCTTATGAGCGACTGGGGCGGCTGCGGTTTAGGTGTGGGTTGAGGGGTTTGGGGTGGACGGGTCGGTTGGCCTGGGCCGGGCGCGGAGTCGGGGCTGGGAGGCTCGGCGCCCGGCTGTTTGGAGTGCCTGGGTAGTGGCGGGCCGGGGTGGGGCTTGGGCTCTGCGGCTGGCTGTTTGGGGTGGCTGGAGTGGGGTGAGGGGGCTAGGGGGTGCGGCGTTCTCGGAAGTTCAGGGCGGCGGCTACGTGGTCGGCGGTGGGGTGGTCGGACTCGGCCAGGTCGGCGAGGGTCCAGGCGACTCGTAGGCAGCGGTCGGCGCCTCGGCCGGTCAGGGCGCCGGTGGCCAGGGCTCGGTCCAGCAGGGCGGTGGATTGGCGGGGGAGGGCGAACTCGCGGCGTAGGGCTGGGCCGGGGACCAGGGCGTTGGCCTGCCAGGTGTGGCCGTGGGCTGACCAGCGGGTTGCGGCTCGCGATCTGGCTTTGAGGACGCGGGCGCGGACGGTTGCGGTTGGTTCGGGTGGGGTGGCGTCGGCGGTCGACATGATGGTGGTGGCTCGCATTCGGACTCGTAAGTCGACGCGGTCCAGCAGCGGGCCGGAGAGGCGGGACTGGTAGCGGCGGCGGGCCAGCGGGGTGCAGATGCAGTCGACTTCTTTTGGTGGGGCGCAGGGGCACGGGTTGGTGGCCATGATCAGCTGGAAGCGGGCCGGGTAGCGGGCTATGCCGTCGCGGCGGGCTATGCGGATTTCGCCGTCTTCCAGGGCGGTGCGGAGGGTGTCGATCGTTTTCGGGCCGAACTCGCAGGCTTCGTCGAGGAAGAGCACGCCCTTGTGGGCTCTTGAGGCGGCGCCTGGCTTTGCCATGCCGCTGCCGCCGCCGATCAGGGCGGTGTTCGAGGTGGTGTGGTGGATGGCGACGAAGGGTGGGCTGGAGACCAGCGGGGCGTCCGAGGTCAGGACGCCTGCCACTGAGTGGACGGCGGTGACGGCCAGGGCGTCTTCGCGGGTCAGGGGTGGGAGCAGGCCCGGCAGGCGCTCGGCCAGCATTGTTTTGCCGGTGCCCGGTGGGCCGGTCAGGAGCAGGTGGTGGGCGCCCGCGGCGGCTACCTCCAGGGCCCAGCGGGCTTCTGGCTGGCCGATCACGTCGGTCAGATCTGGGACCACTGGCAGGGGCGGGTCTTCCGCGGGAGCGGGCGGCTGCAGGGATGCGCGATCTGCCCGTAGCCACGAGAGGACTTCGGCGAGAGTGGTGGCGCCGTGGATTTCCAGGCCGTCCACCAGCGCTGCCTCCGGCAGGGCGGCCACCGGGACCACCGCCGCTTTCAGGCCGGCGCGGCGGGCGGCCAGCAGGGCGGGGAGTACGCCTCGGGTCGGGCGGACTCGGCCGTCCAGCGCCAGTTCGCCCAGCAGCACGGTGCCGGACAGGCGGTCCGGTGGGACCGAGCCCGCGGCGGCCAGGGTGGCGCAGGCGATCGCCAGGTCGTAGCCGCTGCCGCCCTTGGGGAGGTTGGCCGGCGAGAGACCCAGGACGATGCGTTGCTTCGGCCACTCCTCCTCGCTGTTGCGGACAGCGGCCTTCACGCGCTCCTTCGACTCGTGCAAGGAAGCGTCGGGCAGGCCCAGGAGATGGGTGCGGGGCTGGCCCACACCCACGTCGGCCTCGATCTCCACGACCAGGCCGTCCACGCCGTAGAGCGCGACGGCCCATGCCTGAGCGAGGCCCACGTCAGGCTCCCCGCAGATGTCGCAGGCGCGGTTCGCCGTCAGGGGGCCAGTCGACCGAGATCAGGTCGACGCGGGGCGCGAGCCAGCCGACGCCGTGCGCGGCCAGCCAGCGCAGGGCGGTACGGCGCAGGCGGGCGAGCTTGGCCGCGTCCACGGCCTCGTCCGGGCGGCCCCAGGCAGGGCCGGACCGGGTCTTGACCTCGCAGACGACGAACCGGCCGTCCTCCACGGCCACGACGTCCAGCTCGCCGTCGCGGCACGTCCAGTTCCTCGACAGGACGACCAGGCCCTGCCCCTCCAGGTACCTGCACGCCAGGTCCTCCCCCTTGCGGCCCAACTCCTGCTGCCTCGTGGCCACCAGCGTTTCCATTGCCCTCGCCTCCCTGCGGGTCGTTGGGTACGACCTTGCAGGGTGGGGCGGGGTGGGTGGCCGGGGTGAGGGGAATCTGTGGACAACTCGGGGGCTGTGGACAAGTCGGCCGTTGTCGATCTTGAAACGGCGGAGTTGTCGGTGGGGTGTGCTATGTGGGGAACGGCCCGCTTTCCGGCAGGCGAAGGTCTGGCTTGTCCAGCTCCTCCACGTTCACGTCCTTGAACGTGATGACCCGGACGTTCTTCACGAAGCGCGCCGGACGGTACATGTCCCACACCCAGGCGTCCGACATGCGCACCTCGAAGTACACCTCACCATCGGCGTTGCGCACCTGCACATCCACCGAGTTGGCCAGGTAAAAACGCCTTTCGGTCTCCACGACGAACGAGAACTGGCTGACGATGTCGCGGTACTCCTTGTACAGCGACAACTCCATCTCGGTCTCGTACTTTTCGAGATCCTCTGCACTCATTACGCCTCCGCGCGGGTCATCTGCTCCGCGCCCTCCCTCGTCGCGAGCTCCCCGGCGTCAACCGGGGCAGCCTCATTCTGGACCACGGCCGCCGCGGCCATGCCGCGCGCCACCCTGTGCGGCGCGGCGAGTCCGTGCTTCAAAGCAGCCGTCGTCACGTTCGCATACGACCACCGGTGCTCCGCACACGGGCCGTGCTCCATCAACGCAGCGGTGTGCTCCGGTGTGCAGTAGCCCTTGTGGACGTTGAACCCGTACTCCGGATACCGCGTGTGCAGATCGGCCATGATGCGGTCCCGCGTGACCTTGGCCAGCACGGATGCCGCCGCCACGCACGCCGCCGCCTGGTCGCCCTTCAGCACCGCCACGCTCGGTGCCGGCATCCCCGGCACCTTGAAGCCGTCGGTCAGCACATACCCAGGATGCGTCGACATCTGTGCCACCGCCCGCCGCATGCCCTCGATGTTCATGACGTGGATGCCGAGCCAGTCCACGTCCGCGGGCGGCACCACGATCACCGAGTGATCCAGCGCACGCTTCAGCACCAGGTCGTACATCCGATCGCGCGCAGACGCGGTCATCAGCTTCGAGTCGTTCAGGCCCTCGAACCGCGCCGCGTCGTTCGGCCGCAGCACGCACGACGCGATCACCAGCGGCCCGGCGCACGCCCCGCGCCCGGCCTCGTCGACACCGGCGACCGGCCCGAGCCCACGTCGCTCCAGCGTGCTCTGCAACGCCCAGTTCCCCGAGGAGCCCCGCACGACGGCTCGAGGCGGTAACAGCATGGTCATCGGCGGAATCGGTCTCGCGCTCGACGCCCGAGCAGCAGAAGCGGCCACGCGGCGACGATACCGACGCCCAGCGGCACGTTCTCCTGCCATCCCGGCGCGCCCATCGACACGGTATGCGGATCGTGGTCCGACACCCCGCCCCACCTCGACGGAGGCAGCACGATCACGCGCGCCTTGCCGATCACGTTGTCCACCGGCACGAGCCCGTTGATCCCGCCCTGGCCCTGGCACCGCGAGTCGCACGAGTGGTTGCGGTTGTCGCCGAGCACGAACAGGTACCCGTCCGGGATCTTGAGCTCCTCGAACGCCTCCTGCTCGGCCGGCGTGCCCTCGTCGAAGTGCTTGTACGGCTCGTCGAGCGCCTTGCCGTCCACCGTCACGCGGTTCTGGTCGTCGCAGCACTTCACCGTCTGCCCACCGACCGCGATCACGCGTTTGACGAAGTCCTCCTCGTTCGCCGACGGCAGGCCCACGACCGAACCGAGCCACGACAGCGCCTGCGAGATCGGGTTGGCCGGCTCTTCGGAGACGAAGTCGTTCTGCCACGACGGCGGCCCACGGAAGACGATCACGTCGCCCGGCGCCGGCTCGGTGAACCGGTAGGTGACCTTGTCCACGAGGACCCGGTCGCCGTAGCAGTCGGTGCACCCGTGCAGCGTCGCTTCCATCGACTCCGACGGGATCATGTAGACCCGGCCGAGGAAGATCTGGATACCGATCGCGAGACCGAACGCGACCAGGATGAGGACCGGCAGTTCCTTCCAGAAGTTGCCCTTTTTCTTCTTCTTCGAAGGTTTCTCCGAAGCGTCCGATGTCGGCTCGTCACTGGACGGGGTCTGCTCTGGATCGACGTCAACCACGAGATCAGCCTAGGGGCTGCGGGTTGTGATCGGACACAACACTCCAACGATCTTTCGGGAAGACGACGTAGCGCGCCTTGCCGATGACGTTTTCGATCGGCACCGTGCCCGCTACGCCCCCACCGCCCTGTTTGCGCGAATCGGTGGAGTTCATCCGGTTGTCGCCCATCATGAACAGCCGCCCCTCCGGCACGAGCACCGGGGCGAACGGCTCGTGGTTCGCGGGCGAACTACCGGGCTGCCAGTACACATACGGCTCGTCGAGCGGTTTGCCGTCCACGACGAGACGGTGCTGCTCATCGCAGCACATCACCGTCTGGCCAGGCAGCGCGACGACGCGCTTGACGAAGTCACGCTCGTTCGCGGGCGCGATGCCCAGCAACGAGCCGATGTTCTGCACAACGCGCGCAACCGGGTTCGTCGACGGTGCGACACGGAAGTCGTTCGCGGTCCACGCCTCGGGGCCGCGGAACACGACGACCTCGCCCGCCTCGACGTCGCCGAAGCGGTAGGTGAGCTTGTCGACCAGCACTCGGTCGTTCTCGCAGCCAGTGCAACCGTGCAGCGTGCGTTCCATCGACGCCGAGGGGATCACGTAGACCCGCGCCACGAACGCCTGGATCAGCACCGTCAGCACGACGGCCGTCATGACGACGTAGAGAACTTCTCTCCAGACAGGAGTACGCCCCCGCTCCGGTTCATCCGGTGCGGAGGCGTCCTCGAAGTCTTCTGGGCTCGAAGCCACCGGTCAGGAGACCGGACGGGCCTCGCGCTTCTCCTTGATCTTGGCAGCCTTGCCGCGCAGGTCGCGCAGGTAGTACAGCTTGGCGCGACGCACGTCACCGCGGGTCACGACCTCGATCTCGGAGATGTTCGGGGAGTGCACCGGGAAGGTGCGCTCGACGCCGACACCGAACGAGACCTTGCGGACGGTGAAGGTCTCGCGGATGCCGCCGTTCTGACGACGGATCACGACGCCCTGGAACACCTGGACGCGCTCGCGCGAGCCCTCGATGACGCGGACGTGGACCTTCAACGTGTCACCGGCCCGGAAGGCCGGGATGTCGGTGCGCAGCGACTGGGCGTCAAGTGCGTCCAGGATGTTCATCGGTCGTCCTCACGTATGTCTGTGAACTCCCCAGAGCATGTTCCATGACAGTGCACGACATGATGGGGGTCGGCTAGGAGCGCATGCCGGTATGAAAACTGGCTGCGACAACTGGTCCAGTGTGCCAGACCAGGCACTCCGGAATGAAATCGGGCTAGTCCCCACCCTCACGCAGGCGCGCGAGCAGGGCCCGGTCGTGCTTGTCGAACGCTTCCGCGGGCAACGATTCCAGCAGCTCAGGACGCCTTTGAAAGGTCCGGGCGAGCGACTGGTCACGACGCCAGCGGTTGATCAGCTTGTGATTGCCGGACCGCAACACGTCCGGCACGGCGAGCTCACGCCACACCTCCGGCCGCGTGTAGCTCGGCCCTTCGAGCAGCCCGTCCTGGAACGAGTCCTCGGCGTGCGACTTCGGGTTGCCGAGGACACCGGGCAGCAGTCGCGCGACCGCTTCCACGATCGCGAGCACGGCCACCTCACCGCCGACGAGCACGTAGTCGCCGATGGACACTTCATCGACGCGCACGCGCCGTGCAGCGTCATCGACGACGCGCTGGTCAATGCCCTCGTAGCGACCGCACGCGAACACGAGGTGCGATTCGCCCGCGTACTCGTGCGCGAGTGCCTGCGTGAACGGGCGCCCGGCCGGCGTCGGCACGATGAGCCGCGTCTCGTCTGTGCACACGTCGTCGAGCGCGTGGCCCCAGATGTCCGGCTTCATGACCATGCCCGGACCGCCGCCGTACGGGCTGTCGTCGACGGCCTTGTGCACGTCCTGCGTCCAGTCCCGCAGGTCGTGGACGCCGACGCTGATCAGGCCCTTGTCGATCGCCTTCCCGAGCAACGCGGCACGCAGCGGCGCCAGGTACTCCGGGAAGATCGTGACGACGTCAATCTGCATCGAGCAGGCCCTCTGGCGGGTCGATCACGACGCGACCGCCGCGAACGTCCACAGTGGGCACGATCTCGCGCACGAACGGGATGAGCGCTTCACCGCTGTCACGGATGACCACGAGCAACTCGCCGCCGGGACCGTGCAGGATCTCCTTGACCGTGCCGATCTTCGTACCGTCGACGAGTTCGGCCGTGAGCCCTTCGAGCTCGTGGTCGTAGAACTCGTCGGGGTCGCCGGTCGGCGGCAGGTCGTCGGTGCTGCCCAGCAGCAACGTGCCGCGCAACGACTCCGCGACGTCTCGGGTGACGACTTCCTCGAAACGCACGAGCAGCCGCCCGGAGTGAGGCCGGGCGGCTGACACGGTGAGGCTTCGGGACGTGCCGTCACGCAGCTTGGCCTGAATCTTCTGCCCGAGGGCGAAACGCAACTCAGGTGAATCAGTGCGCACGTCAATGGCTAGTTCGCCAGTGATCCCGTGCGCCTTGGCCACACGGCCGACGACGACGTCCATTTGCCCTTTGCAGCTTCGTTCAGCGGTCGGTGTCGACGACGTCGACCCGGACACCGCGACCGCCGATACCGGCCATCACGGTGCGCAGAGCCGTCGCGGTACGACCGCCACGGCCGATCACCTTGCCGAGGTCGTCCGGGTGGACGTGGACCTCGAGGGTGCGGCCGCGGCGGGTCGTGACGAGGTTCACCCGGACATCGTCCGGGTGGTCGACGATGCCGCGAACGAGGTGTTCGAGGGCGTCAGCCAACAAACTCACGCCTCGTCCTTGGGCGCCTCGGCCTCAGCCTTGGGGGCCTCTTCGGTCTTCTTGGCCTTCTTGGCCTTCGGCGTGGTGGCCTCGGTCATCGGCTCCGAGTTCGCGGCGGCGAGCGCGGCGGCGAAGAGCTCGGCCTTCGGGGTCTTCGGCTCCTTGACGCGCAGGGTGCCCTCGGTGCCCGGCAGGCCCTTGAACTTCTGCCAGTCACCGGTGATCTCGAGGAGACGCTGCACCGACTCGGTCGGCTGCGCGCCGACACCCAGCCAGTACTGCGCGCGCTCGGAGTCGACCGCGATGAACGACGGCTCTTCCTTGGGGTGGTACTTGCCGATCGTCTCGATCGCCTTGCCGTCGCGACGGGTGCGCGCGTCGGCGACCACGATGCGGTAGTACGGCTGACGGATCTTGCCGAGACGCTGAAGCTTGATCTTGACGGCCACGGGCCTGGTACTCCTTGAACTCTGTGTTGGTGGTTCGCACAGCCGCGGCCCGGGCAGAGGGGCCGGCCACGGCGGACAACCATCGATTCTGCCAGATGGGGGTCGCCGGATCCGAATCGGGTCCGTCAGACGAACGGCGTGACCGCTCCGAGCGCCTCTTTCACGGCTCGCGCGTGCTCGACCGCGCCAGGGGTGTCGCCGTGCACGCACAGCGACTCGGCCTGCGTTTTGATGACCGTGCCGTCGACGGCGACGATCTCGCCCTCCAGCAGCCGGGTCGCGCGCTCGATGACCTGCGCGGTGGCGGTGAGCAGCGCGTTCGGCTCGCTGCGCGGGACCAGGGTGCCCTGCGGCGTGTACCCGCGGTCGGCGAACGCTTCCTGGACCGGACGCAGGCCCGCGTGCACGGCCTTCTTGAGCAGTTCGGAGCCGGGGAGACCGAGGATCGGCAGGTGCTTGCCGAACGCCTTGGCCCCGTTCACCACGGCTTCCGCCTGCTTCTCGTGGTGCACGGTCGCGTTGTAGAGGGCACCGTGCGGCTTCACGTAAACGACCTCGGTGCCTGCTGCTCGTGCGCACGCATCGAGCGCACCGATTTGGTACAGGACCTCATCGGCCAGTTCGACGGGGTCGGCGTCGATGAAGCGGCGTCCGAAGCCGGCGAGGTCGCGGTACGAGACCTGGGCACCGATCCGCACGCCGTTGCGGGCGGCCTCCTCGCACACCCTGCGCATCGTCGACGGGTCGCCGGCGTGGAAGCCGCACGCCACGTTCGCGCTGGTGATGATGCTCAGGAGTGCGTTGTCGTCGCCGAGCTTCCAGATGCCGAAGCCCTCGCCGAGGTCGCTGTTGAGATCCACTACATGACCCCGAAGGAGACGAGGAGCAGGGTGAGGCCGGGCAGGAAGTTGTTCATCACGTGCACCACGATGCTCGCCCCGAGGCTGCGGGTGATCAGGCGGGCGACGCCGATGGGGATGGCGATCACGAGGAGCAGCCAGGTGCGGTGCGGTTCGAGGTGGCTGACCGCGAAGATCACGGTCGTCAGCACGAACGCGGCCCACCGGCTCCAGCCCTGCCGTTCGACGGCGCCCCAGAGCAGGCCGCGGAAGATGATCTCTTCGCAGATCGGGCCGATGAAGCTCATGTACAGGAACATCGTGATGGCGGCGGCAATCGGCAGGTTCGCGTCGGTGAACAGGTCGCCGACCGCGCTGGTGGCGTTCTCCTCGCCGACGATCTTCGACCAGACGGTCGCCGCGGCCAGGGTGAGGACCAGGCCGGCGAGGCCGATCTTCAGACCGGTGGCGACGTCGGACCTGGACATGCTGAGGCGCAGATCGATCACCGGGCCGTTGCCGCGGACGTAGGTGATCGCGATGGCGAGGCCGGCCGCGAGCAGGATCGGCACCAGTGAGCCGACCAGCACGAGCGTCGTCGAGTTCTCCAGGGTCGCGCCGAGGCTCTTCCCCACGGCCGTGATGAACACGGCGCTCAACAGGAAGACGGCCTCCACCAGTAAGAACGCGCCGAACCCCCAGCGCTGGCCGACCCGCGCGGGCTCCGGGTTGCGGCTGATGTCCTTCACGCTCTCAATGAACCCCCGGCTCGGCTTCGGGGACTCCGGCTCACTCACGCTCTGCAATCTAGTCACGCCGAGGCCACCTGCGGGGGCGCGGCGGAACGGGGCCTGATCTGTGGCGCTTGCATGATCGGCTCACCTCGCGATCGACGGCTTGACGAAGCACCGATGCTCGGCCGGTGCCTCGTGATACGCCTGGAATCCGAGGCTAGCGTGCTGCATCGAGCGAACTCCGGCCAAGCACCTGGTCAAAAGATGGCCAGATCGGGGCCGGGCCGGATGTCCCTTTCACTCCCGTGAATGGATCGGCACGCCGTCGCCGGAACTAAACCTGCACGGCTACGTTCGGGGGATGGGGCCGGACTGGTACTGCGACGAGGTCATCCCGGGCCGAGTGCCGGTGGAGGTGCTCGTCCGGACGGAGAACACGCTCGCGTTCCGGCCGCCACTGCCCGGCTTCGGCACCGATCACGTCATCGTGATCCCCACCCGGCACGTCGCCTCGTTGCTCGACCTCGATGACGACCTGGCCGTGGAACTGCTGGCCACCGTCAAGAAGGTCGCGGCGCAGGCCGTTGATCAGCACGGCGGCTGTCAGGTGCTCACCACGTTGGGCAACGAACAGCACAACATGCACCTGCACTGGCACATCGCGGTCGGTGCAGGGGTTGCCAGGTTCGTCGCGCGCTGAGCCTCACCGGCGCAGGGCGGTCTCCTGCGCCATGTGCGACAGCTTCGCGGGGTTGCGCACCGCGTAGAGCCCGCTGATCAACCCGTCGTCGATGCGCAGCGCGATCACGGTGTCGAGCTCGCCGCCGAACCGGAAGACCAGCGCCGGGTGGCCGTTGACCTGGGTCGGCTCCATCGACCAGTCGGACACCTTCATCATGCCGCCGAGGAGCATGCGGGCGACCTTGTCCGCTCCCACGACAGGGCGCGGCACGGCCTGCTTCACGCCGCCGCCGTCGCCGAGGAAGACGACGTCCGGGGCGAGCAGGTCGAGCAGGGCCTGCAGGTCGCCGGTCTCGGTGGCGCGCTGGAACGCGGCCAGGGCTTCGCGGGTCTCGGCCTGCGACACGGTTCCGCGGGGGCGGCGGGCGGCCACGTGGTTGCGGGCGCGGTGGGCGATCTGGCGGACGGCGGCGGGGTTCTTGTCGACGGCCGCGGCGATCTCGTCGTAGTCCAGGCCGAAGACCTCGCGGAGCACGAACACGGCTCGTTCGGTCGGGGTGAGGGTTTCCAGGACGAGCATCATCGCCATCGAGACGCTGTCGGCGAGTTCGACGTCCTCGGCCACGTCGGGGGTGGTCAACAGCGGTTCGGGGAGCCAGGAGCCGACGTAGGACTCCTTGCGGCGGCCCAGGGTGCGCAGCCGGCCGAGCGCCTGACGCGTGACGATGCGGACCAGGTAGGCGCGCTCGTTCTCGACGACGCCGAGGTCCACCCCCGACCACTTCAGCCACGTTTCCTGCAGCACGTCCTCGGCGTCGGCGGCCGAGCCGAGCATCTCGTAGGCGATCGTGAAGAGCAGGTTGCGGTGGTTCATGAACGCGTCGGTGGCCTGGTCCGGCATCGGTCTCCCCCTTTGAAACAGGTGTCGCCTCACGGGACGCCGCGGCCGGGGGCTTTGTGACAGTGGGATGAGTCACAGTCACACGAAGCGGGGCACCGGCATCTCGTGGTCGTCAAGCAAGGCCCACGAGGGAGGAAATCATGGAACCGCGCTTCAACCTCTTCGGCACCCAGACCGGCGCCAAGCTCGCGAAGCGATTCGCCGGCCTCGGGCAGGCGGTGCACCAGTCGCCGCTGCCGACGCCCACGGCCGAGTTGGTCAGCCTGCGGGCCAGCCAGCTGAACGGCTGCGGCTTCTGCCTCGACATGCACGTCAAGGAGGCGCTGGCGGCCGGTGAGGACCCGCTGCGGCTGCACCTGGTGGCCGGCTGGCGTGAGACCACCGTGTTCACCGAGGCCGAGCAGGCCGCGCTGGCGTTCGCCGAGGAGGGCACGCGCCTCACGCACGAGGGCGTGACCGACGAGACCTGGGCGAACATCCGCAAGCACTACGACGACGAGCAGGTCGCCGCGCTGGTGTGCCTGGTCGGGCTGATCAACGCCGCCAACCGGATGGCCGTGATCACGCAGCAGAAGGGCGGGTCGTACCAGACCGGCGCGATGGCCCAGTTCAACAGCTAGTGCCGCGACCGCCGACCGTCGCCGCGTCTTCCGGCGCTCAGCAGGGCGCCTCGCGGCACTAGTGGATCCGGCCCCTGAGCATGATCATGCGCGGCGACCGCAGGACATCGAGGTTCTCGCGAGGATCCTCGTCGTACACCACGATGTCCGCGGCCGCGCCCTCGCTCAGCGACGGGAAGCCCAGCCACTCGCGGGCCTTCCACGACGCCGCGCCGATGGCGTCGGTCGCGGACATGCCCACGCGGTGCAGCGCGGCGATCTCGTCGGCGATACGGCCGTGCTGGATGCCGCCGCCGGCGTCCGTGCCCGCGTAGACCGGCACGCCCGCCTCGATCGCCGACGCCACCGTGGCGGAGACGCGGGCGTGCAGGGCGCGCATGTGGTCCGCGTACACCGGGTACTTGCCGGCCCGGTCCGCGATGCCGGGGAACGTCTCGATGTTGACCAGCGTGGGCACCAGCGCCGTGCCACGTTCGGCCATCAGCGCGATGGTGTCGTCGGTCAGGCCGGTGCCGTGCTCGATGCAGTCGATGCCCGCGTTGATCAGGCCGGGCAGCGCGTCCTCGCCGAACACGTGGGCGGTGACGCGGGCACCGGCGTCGTGGGCGACCTTCATGGCCCCCGCCAGTTCCTCGTCCGTCCACAGTGGAGCCAGGTCGCCCACGCCGCGGTCGATCCAGTCGCCGACGAGCTTCACCCAGCCGTCGCCGTACGCGACCTGCTCGGCGACCGCGGAGGCCAGATCCGACTCGACCTCCACGCCGATGTACGGGAGGTAGCGCTTGGGACGGGCGAGGTGGCGGCCCGCCCGGATGATCCGCGGCAGGTCGAGGCGCTCCTGCAACGGCGTCGTGTCGATCGGCGAACCGCAGTCGCGGATCAGCAGCGTGCCCGTGTTCCGGTCGGTGATCGCCTGCTCGACGGCCTCCGGGAGCTCTACCGCACCGTGCGCGCCCAGGCCGACGTGGCAGTGCGCGTCGACCAGGCCGGGAACCAGGAACCCGCCGTCCACCACGGTCTGCGCGTTCGGCACCGGCCGGGTGCGCACGCGACCGTTGACCACCCACAAATCTCGCGGTTCGCCGTCCGGAAGGACGACGCCGCGCAGGTGCATGGTCACTTCTTCTTGTCGTCCCCGTCGAACTTGAACTTCGACGGGTCGAAACCGGGGGGAAGCTCGTTCATGCTGCCGCCGAGGTTCGGCATGCCGCCGCCGGGAGGCATGCCGGGGATGCCACCGGGAGGCATGCCGGGCATACCGCCGGGGAACATCCCGGGGAAGCCGCCCTTGATCTTCGGAGGCGTCGGGCCGCGGCCCTTGCCCTTCTTCCCCTTCTTGCCCTTGCGGGTCTTGCTGCCGCCACCGCCGCCGAAGCCCATCCGGCCGGCCATCGACGCCATCATCTTGCGGGCCTCGAAGAAGCGGTTGACCAGGTCGTTGACGTCGCTGACCTTGACACCGGAACCGTTCGCGATGCGCAGCCGGCGGGACCCGTTGATGATCTTCGGGTCGTCCCGCTCGGCCGGGGTCATGCCGCGGATGATCGCCTGGATGCGGTCGAGGTGCTTCTCGTCCAGCATCCCCAGCTGGTCCTTCATCTGCCCGGCGCCGGGGAGCATGCCGAGCAGGTTCGCGATCGGGCCCATCTTGCGGATGGCGAGCATCTGCTCCAGGAAGTCCTCGAGCGTCAGCTGGCCGGACTGCAGCTTGACCGCGGCCTTCTCGGCCTGTTCCTGGTCGAAGTGCTGCTCGGCCTGCTCGATCAGCGTCAGGACGTCGCCCATGCCCAGGATGCGCGAGGCCATCCGGTCCGGGTGGAAGACGTCGAAGTCCTCGAGCTTCTCGCCGTTGGACGCGAAGAGGATCGGCTGGCCGGTGACCTCGCGGACCGACAGCGCGGCACCACCGCGGGCGTCGCCGTCGAGCTTGGTCAGCACCACACCGGTGAAGCCGACACCGTCGCGGAACGCCGTGGCCGTGTTGATCGCGTCCTGACCGACCATCGCGTCGACGACGAACAGGATCTCGTCCGGGTTGACCGCGGCCCGGATGTCGATGGCCTGCTTCATCATCTCCTCGTCGACACCCAGCCGGCCGGCCGTGTCGACGAGCACGATGTCGTGCTGCTTCGCCTTCGCTTCCTCGATACCGCGCCGCGACACCGAGACCGGGTCGCCGACGCCGTTGCCCGGCTCGGGAGCGAACACGGGCACGCCCGCGCGCTCACCGACGACCTGGAGCTGCGTCACCGCGTTGGGGCGCTGCAGGTCGGCCGCGACGAGCAGCGGCGTGTGCCCCTGCCCCTTCAGCCACTTGGCGAGCTTGCCCGCGAGCGTCGTCTTACCGGCACCCTGCAGACCCGCCAGCATGATCACCGACGGCGGGTTCTTCGCGAGGTTCAGCCGGCGCGTCTCGCCACCGAGGACGTTGACCAGTTCCTCGTTGACGATCTTCACGACCTGCTGCGCCGGGTTGAGCGCCTGGTGCACCTCGGCACCCTTGGCGCGCTCCTTCACCTTGGCGATGAAGTTGCGCACGACAGGCAGCGCGACGTCGGCCTCGAGCAGCGCGACCCTGATCTCGCGCGCAGTGGCGTCGATGTCGGCGTCGCTGAGCTTGCCCTTGCCGCGAAGGCCCTGGAGAACCGCGGTCAGCCGGTCGGAAAGCGTGGAGAACACACCCCCACACTAGCTGGCCGCGATCCCGTAACGGGCCAAGGCCTCCAGCAACACCGGCGCACGCCGCCCCACCGGAGCCGTGGCGATCTGCGCGAACCGCAGACCGGCCGCGACCGCCGCACCGTCCGAAACCGGGTCGTCGCCGATGTACAGGCACTCCGACGGATCCACGTCGAGCCGCACGCAGGCCGCGTCGAAGGCCCGCGCGGATGGCTTGGAGAAGCCGATCTCGTAGGACAACGCGAAGGCGTCGACGTCCAGGGACTCGCGAGCGAACACCGGCCGGATGTCCCACGAGATGTTGCTGAGCACCCCGACCTTCAGCTGCCGCGCGGCTGCCAGAGCGGGCGCGGTGTCCGGGTACGGCAGCCAGAACGCCGGGTTGTGCAAGCGCTGGAACAGGTCGTCGGACAGCGTCAGCCCGGCCAGCCGGAACAGCGTCCAGTAGGCCGAGCGGTTCGCCAGCTGTGTCAGGTCACGCGCATCCCAGACCGCCCGCTCGGCCGCGTTCATGCGTGCGACGTACGGCGCGGGTGCGCGCAGCACGGAGAGGTGCGGAGGTGAGAGCCAACGGTAGGTGGGGCGCCCGAAGAGGGTGCCTGCGAAGTCGAAGAGAACGGCCTTGATCACGAGACCATGATGCGCAGACCGCCCGACGTTCCGGCACGGGTCAAAAGCGTGACGCTGCGGAATCCGGCCGGCACCCAGCCCGCCTCGAACTGCGCGCGCATCGAGGAGCCGCGGCGGACGTGCCTCTCGA
Organism: uncultured Actinomycetota bacterium; assembly: GCA_963771775.1. Lineage (GTDB taxonomy): Bacteria > Actinomycetota > Actinomycetes > Mycobacteriales > Pseudonocardiaceae > Lentzea. The sequence continues at coordinate 668,805 of CAVYUS010000007.1, read as the reverse complement.
ACGCGTGCGTCCGGACCACCCGGCGGCGGGCGATCTGGCCGTCCAGGGCCTGGGCCGCCGAGGCGTCCAGCCACAGGAAGTGCCGCGAACGCCCCGACAGCAGACCGGCGAGCACCAGCATGAAACGCGTGCCGGGACGGGTCGACGGCTCGTGCACGACCAGCAGACCCGTGCAGAACAGCGCTGCCCAGAACACCCGCAGACGGTGTGTGAGGTGCACTAAGACGCGCCAGTACTTGTACGGCAGGCGCACCTGCGGCTCCAGCCACGAGCGCACCTGGTCCGAGTCGAGCACGGTGACCGGTTCGTCCGCGTCGAGGCGAGTGAGCAGCGTCGTCTTGCCCGCGCCGGGGATGCCGGCGAGGACGACGAGTGAGCGGGGCTGCACCCGGACGGCAGTGGTACGCGTGTTCAACACGGCGGTCATGTCCTAAGAGACGTGTTGACCTTCCATCTCGTTCAGTCTCGTCCGATTTCACACGAAATAGATAGGCTTATCGCCACACAACTGCCCGGTAGTCGCCACCCGCGAAACCTGCGATGCCGATGACCTGGCCGTTTTCGGCAAGACCTGTGACCAGGCTGCGGTTGGATCCGGGGAGCACTGGCAGCATCGCCTGGCTACCGGCGGCATCCCAGGTCGCGGCCCACGCCCCGACTGTGCCGGCCACCACACCGGCGTCGTTGACGTCGGAGGCGGCCGAAGGGGCCGGGGCGAGCGGCACCGCGGCGGTGAACTCCGAGGACTCCCAGCGAACCGCCTGCGAGCCGGCGACGCCGACGGTCCAGCCGGTGTCGGAGATGTCGCGCGGACTGGTGCCCGCTCCCAGCGGTGCGCGACGACGGCCGAGCCACAGCACGCCCTCGCCACCGGACGTGCCCACCGCGTCGCCGGCCTGGTTGTGGCCGACGAGGGTGGCGCCGGGGTTGTCGTAGACGTAGAGGTTGCCGTGGTCCGTCCACCGGGCCGGCTGGTTGCCGGAGTAGCCGATCACCCAGCCCGCGTTGGTGATGTGGAAGCCGTTGCCCGCACCGAGAACGGTCGCGGTGCCGGCCGGGTCCCAGACGACGGCGTGGGCCACACCGCCGATCGACGCACTGCCGGCGACGGCGCCGGAGTCGTTGACGTCGTAAGCGACACCGCGCGTCGCACCCGGCACGGTCAGCACGGTCAACGCGCCGCTGGAATCCCACCGGGCCGGCTGTGCCTCGCTCGCCGAGTCGATGACGTAGCCGACAACGGTGCTCGCGCGGTTGATGGCCGCGGCCCAGCTGTCGAAACCGAGGTCGTTCAGCTTCTTGATCGGGCTGTGGCGATCCCACCGCACCGCGTGCTGTGCGGTGCCCGTGCCCATCGAAACCCCTGCGACGGAACCGAACTCGTTGATGTCCTGCGCGGTGCTCCGGAGATCACCCGGCAACGTGCCGAGATCCTCCACGGCCAGTGGAACGGCCTGCGCGGAAGGAGCGAACAGCGCGGTCGCCAGAACGGCCGCGACCGAGGCCAATGACAGTTTCTTGTTCACGATGCATCCCCCAGCTTCGCGAATTCCCTACTGCCACCTTGCCCCGGCCGCGTCCGCGTTGTCCAGGAAGCTGTCCTGTTGTCAGCGAGCCTTTGGCAACAAGGGAAACACCGGCCGGAGCCGCCGGAGGTGGGTGTTGCGCGGTGCCTCCCCCGGCGCCGTCAACCTCTCACCACCGGCCTGCCCCGGCCGGACCTGCCAGTCCGGAAACTGTTCCACCCCTCGAGGAACGCTTTCCGGACACCACGAAGACTGCCCTGTTCCGGAACCGCGAAGGAGCGTGAGCACCCGGAGAGGTTGTGCGTAGACCTACTCAACCTCTACCTGGCCGCGTCCAGCACCGCTCGTTCGATCCGCCGCCGATCCAGGTTCGTGCCCACGATGCTGAACGAGTCGACGACCGTCGCACCCAACGTCGACACCCGCGCCCACTGCACGTCGACACCGCACTGCTCCAACGCGCCGGCGATCTTGTGCAGCAGCCCGATCCGGTCCGCCGCACGCAGCTCCAGCACGACCGCGCCGGTCGCCTCGTCGTCGAACCACAGCACCTTCGCGGGCGGCGGGTCGAGCGGCGGGCCGCCGTAGTCGCGTTCCTTGGCAGCGAGCTTTTCCGCCAACGGCAACGAGCCCTCGATCGCCCTGGCCAGCTGTTCGCGCAGCAACGACGCGTCCGGCAGCGACCCGAACCGCGGCGACACGGTGAACGCGTCCACGGTCGCGCCACCGTGCGAGCGCAACGTCGCCGCGTGGACCTCCAACGAGTTCAACGCGAGCACGCCCGCCGCCTTGGACAGCATGCCCGGCCGGTCCGGCGCCAGCACCGTCACGACCGCCGCGTGGTCCTGCTTCTCCAGCAGCACATCGGGTTTCCCCGATGCCGCAACCCGTTCCGCCATCGCCACGTGCGTCGGATCGAGCGGTTCCGGCTTGGGCAGCGCCTCACCGGCCATCGCCTTGCGGCACCGCGCGACCAGGTCGGCCATCAGCGCGGCCTTCCAGTCGGTCCACACGCCCGGCCCGGTCGCCAGCGAATCCGACTCCGCCAGTGCGTGCAGCAGCTCCAGCAGCACCGCGTCGCCGCCGAGCGTCTCCACCACGCGGTGAACGGTCGCCTCGTCCTCGACGTCACGCCGAGTCGCGGTGTGCGGCAGCAACAGGTGGTGCCGGACCATCGCGGACAACGTCACGACGTCCTGCGGCCACAACCCGATCCGCTCACCGATCTGGGTCGCCAGCGCGGCGCCCACCTCGGAGTGGTCCTGCTGCCGGCCCTTGCCGATGTCGTGGATCAACGCGCCCAGCAGCAACAGGTCCGGCCGCGCCACCGTCGTCGCCAGCCGCGCGGCGTGCGCGACGGTCTGCACCAGATGCCGGTCGACCGTCCACATGTGCGCGGCGTCGCGCGGCGGCAGATCCCGTACCGCACCCCACTCGGGGAACAGCCGGCCCCACAAGTCCGTGCGGTCCAACGCTTCCACGACGTCCACGAGTCCATTGCCGCTGCCCAGCAACGCCAGCAGCTCTTCGCGGGCCTCGCGCGGCCACGGCTGGCGCAGCTCCGGCGCCGAGTCCGCGAGCCGGGCCAGCGTGCCGGTCGCGATCGGATGCTTGCTCCGCGCCGCCGCCGTCGCGACGCGCAACAACAACGCGGGATCGCGGCTCGGAACCGCGTCACGGGCCAGCGAAACCTCAGACCCGTGCAGCACAACGCCTTCGTCCAACGGCTTGCGCGGGGGCTGCCCTCTCAGGAACGCCCCGAGCCCGCGCTTGGGCGCGGCGGCCCGAGCCGTCCGCATGGCCACGTCGAACGCGTAAACGACCGTGCGCGCGGCAGAAGAAAGCGAGCGAGCCAAGGCGAACCGGTCAGCGAGCCCCAGAGCGGAAGCCACCTCGTCGCCGTCCTGCGCCCGCAGCACGTCACGAGGTTTCCGCGCCACCCGGCGAAGTTCGGTCCGCACGTCGAGCAGCAGCCGGCGGGCGTCGTCCACATCGGCGGACGGCCGGTCCACGAGCTGCGCGAGCGACAGCGCGTCGAGGATCGTGAGGTCCCGCAGACCACCACGGCCGTGCTTCAGGTCAGGTTCGACGCGGTGCGCGATCTCGCCGCCACGGGCCCACCGCTTCTGCGACGACTCGGCGATCTCGTCGAGCCGGTTGCGCACGTTGCCGCGCCACGCCTGCCGCGCACCGTCGGCGAGCTTCTGGGTGACCTCCTGGTCGCCCGCGATGTGCCGGATGTCCAGCAGTCCCAACGCGGTGCGCAGGTCACCGGCCGCGACTCGCAGCGCCTCGCCCACCGTGCGAACGGAGTGGTCGAGGCCGATGCCGGAGTTCCACAGCGGGTACCAGAGCTTCTCGGCCACCGTGTCGATGTTCTTGACGCCGTTGTGGATGAGCACGAGATCCAGGTCGGAGTAGGGCACGAGCTCACGCCGCCCCAGCCCGCCGACCGCCACGAGCGCGATACCCGATCCGGATATCCCCGCTCCCCCCGCGTGTTTGGTGAGCCAGAACTCGTGCAGGTCCACGAGTGCCTCGCGCAGCGGTTCGGCGGTCAAGCGACGACGACCTGGTGTGAGCAGCCGTTCGCGCGCTCGCACCAGGTCGTCAGCCGTGACGACGGCCGTTTCGTTGTTCTCCACGGGCCGTCTCCTTGAATTATTTAGAGTGCATCCGATCCGCGCTCGCCCGTGCGGACCCGCACGACCGTCTCGACCGGAGTGACCCAGACCTTGCCGTCGCCGATCTTGCCGGTGCGGGCGGCCTCGACCACCGCTTCCAGCACCTTCTCAACGGCGGTGTCGTCGATGACGACCTCGATCTTGATCTTGGGCACGAAGTCCACCGAGTACTCCGCACCGCGGTAGACCTCGGTGTGGCCCTTCTGGCGCCCGTAGCCCTGCACTTCACTGACCGTCATGCCCAGCACCCCGAGCTGTTCCAGGGCACCCTTCACGTCGTCCAGCGTGAACGGCTTGATGATCGCGGTGACCAGCTTCATTTCTTGTTGCTCCCCTCGAGGACCGCGGTCGCGCCAGCGGCCACGCTCGGCTTGCCGGTACCACGCGCACTGGTGAGGCTGCCGTACTCGTAGGCGCGCTCAGCGTGCTCAGCTTCGTCGATGCTCGCGACCTCGGCTTCCTCCGACGCGCGGAACCCGACGGTGAACTTCACCAGGTAACCGAGCGCCAGGCTCAGCACGAAGGAGTAGCCGAGCACCGCGAAGGCACCGACGGCCTGACGCCAGAGCTGGTCGACGCCGCCGCCGTAGAAGAGGCCGTTGATCTTGGCCGGGGCCGACTCGCTGGCGAAGAGACCGATCAGGATCGTGCCGGACAGACCACCGACGAGGTGCACGCCGACGACGTCGAGCGAGTCGTCGAAGCCGAAGCGGTACTTGAGCGACACGGCCAGGGCGCAGAGGACACCGGTGATCGCGCCGATGGCGATGGCGCCGACCGGGGTGACCGCGGAACAGGCGGGGGTGATGGCGACCAGACCGGCGATGACACCCGACGCGGCACCGAGCGTGGTGGCCTTGCCGTCACGGATGCGCTCCGTGAGCAGCCAGCCGAGCATCGCGGCACAGGTGGCGACGAGAGTGTTGATGAAGGTGACACCGGCGGTGCCGTTCGCGCCCAGGGCCGAACCGGCGTTGAACCCGAACCAGCCGAACCACAGCAGCCCCGCACCGAGCACGACCAGCGGCAGGCTGTGCGGCTTCATCGGCTCCTTGGGCCAGCCGACGCGCTTGCCGAGCACGATCGCGAGCGCCAGACCCGCCGCACCGGCGTTGATGTGCACCGCCGTACCACCGGCGAAGTCGATCGCGAGGAGCTTGTTGGCGATCCAGCCACCGGCCTCGGTGACGTTGCCGGCCTTGTCCTTGACGTCGAAGTCGAAGACCCAGTGCGCGACCGGGAAGTAGACGATCGTCGCCCACAGGCCGGCGAACAGCAGCCACGGGCCGAAGCGGGCACGGTCGGCGATCGCGCCGGAGATCAGCGCGACCGTGATGATCGCGAACATCGCCTGGAAGGCGACGAACACGGTGCTCGGGATCTTGCCGAACAGCGAGTCGGCGGCCAGCAGCCCGTCAAGGCCGAAGAACTCGAACGGCTTGCCCACCAGGCCTGCGACGACGTCCCCGCCGAATGCCATCGAGTACCCGAAGAGCACCCAGAGGACACCGACGACGGCCATCGCACCGAGGCTCATCATCATCATGTTGAGCACGCTCTTCGAACGGACCATGCCTCCGTAGAAGAAGGCAAGGCCCGGCGTCATCAACAGCACCAAGGCGGCGCTGGTGAGCACCCAGGCGGTGTCCCCTGTATCCACTTCGACCTCCACTGCACGTCGGTTGCAGGGAGCATCGGGATGTCCTGTTTCGCGCACTTACGCGATGTGTTTCGCGGAGGTGAACTGTCGACCTGGACGTGTTACGTCCGCGTTTCGCGGCGTTCACGGTCTCGATTCGGCCACCTCACGGCGCCGAACTGATTACCGTCGGCTGATACGCACCGTCGCGATCGTGCTGGTGGTCGTCACCTGTTCGGCGTTCGCGGCGTAACGCTGTAGCGCGGACCGCGCCGAGGGCACGGTCCGCGCTACAGCAAGTGCTATCGACCAGAGAACGGACCAGCGGGGATCCTCGGCTTCACCGTCAACGCACCGGGCGTCGGCGGCGTGGGCTCGACAGCCGCACACCTGGCGCCGTTGCGCGGCAGCTTCAGCGAGACCAGGTACTCGTTGTTGATCTTCAACGTGCACTCACTGCGGTCGTAAACGCCGTGGCCCCAGCCTTCGTAGGTCACGAAGACGGTGGTGTCACGGGACTGACGGTGCGCGTTCACCGCCCACTCGTACGCCGTCGCCGGGTCGTGCTTGGCGTTGGTGAGCAGGATCTTCGGCGCGTTCTTGATCTTCAGCGTGCGCTGCGGGTTCGTGGCCTTCGGGAACCCGATGCAGCCCATCATGGCGCCGTGGCCGAGGGAGGAACCACGGGTGTTCGGCGCGATGTTGTTCTCCATCCGCACCAGCGACTGGTACTCCTGCCACGAGCCGACGCGGAGGTTGTAGTCGTTGCAGAAGATGCCCGGGAACGGGTTGGGGAACGTCTCGGCCGCCCCGAACGCCGCCGCCGGCACCGGCAGGCCATCGACGATCTGCTTGACCTGCTGGGTGAAGCCGTACCAGGCGGGCCCGTAGGCCATGCTGACCACACCGCCGCCGAGGTCCTCCGGCGTCATCTTGACGTTCGGGTCCCACGGCGCCGGAACCTCACCGCGTTCCGCCTTCGCCAGCAGGTCCTTCCAGATCTTGCGGAGGTCCTGGCCGTAGTACGGCGACGCCGGCGTGCGGTCGTTCCACTTCATCCACTCCTGGAACGAGTCCTCGGCGGTTCGCGCCTCGGACGCGAGGAACGCCTTGGTGCCCAGGCTGTGGTCCATGTTGGAGTCGATGATCATGGCGCGGATGTTCTTGCCGAACTTCTCCGCGTAGTGCTGCCCCATGATCGTGCCGTACGAGATGCCGTAGTAGTTGATCTTCTTCTCGCCCAGCGCACGACGGATCGAGTCGATGTCCTGCGCCACGTCGGCGGTCGAGGCATGGTCGAAGATCGGACCGGACTGCTTGCGGCAGTCGTCGCGCAGCTCCTTGTTGAACGCGACCAGCTGGTCGTACTCGGCCACGTTCTTCGGGTAGTTCGACGGCGATCTCTGCAACAGCTCGGCCGAGCACTTGATCGGCTGGCTGCGGGCGACACCGCGCGGGTCGAACCCGACGATGTCGAACTTGTCCGAGATCTCCTTGCTGAAGTACTGGTCCGCGTACATCGAGAAGTCGACGCCCGAACCACCCGGTCCACCGGGGTTGATCACCATGGCGCCGATCCGGGCGCCGGGGTTGCTCGCCTTGCGGCGGGACACGGCCAGCTGGAACTTCTCGCCGTTGGGCTTCGCGTAGTCGATCGGCAGCGTCAGGAAACCGCAGTCGACCGTCGGCACCTCCTCGCAAGGCTTCCATTCGATCGGTGCGACCCCGTACTCCGGCTGCCCTTCCGGAGCCGCGGTCGCGATGGAACTACCACTCAGAACCAATGCGGAACTCGCGAGCGCTGCCCCGAAGGCGCGCATCATCGGTTGCATGGATGTCCTCCCTAGATCCCCGATCTTGCGGGAGGAACGCTTCCACCGATCGTGTGACGCAGGCAACCAACCGAGGTATGGAGCAGAATCAGCCTGTGGTTGGACAACCACCCTCAGTTAGTCGTTTCGGTCCACACCGTTCGTAGGTGTTGTTCGCCATCGCCCGAAAGTGTGCCGATGAGCCGGAGCCGGGCCATGCCGCCGTCGGGGTAGATGTCCAGCCGCGCGTGCGTGACCTCGGGGCCGTCCACGAGGAACCGGTGGCGCGTGTCGGGCTGCAACCGGGTGCGCGGCAAAAGGTCGAACCAGGCGTCCGGATCCGCGCGCTCGTCGCAGCCGGAGACGCTCGCCCAGCCCGGCGCGTTGCCCTTGAAGTGGCTGGTGTCGAGCTCGACCAGCCGCACCGCGCCGGGTGCGGCGAGCCGGACGGACACCCAGTCGTTGCCGTCGTCACGCCGGCGCGCGGTCTCCCAGCCCTCCCCCATCACCGTGGCCTGGCCGGGGGCGATGAGGTTGTTGGGCGAGCTGTAGAACATGTTGCTGCAGCCGGTGACCACGGCGCCGTTCTCCAGTGCGGCGAGATCGACGCCTGGGATCAGGAGCCGGGGATCGGCGACCGGTTCGCCGTGAACGCGCAGGCGTGCGATACCGCCGTCTGGGTCCATGGTGAGACGTACGTGCGTGACACGGCGGTTCTCGGTGACGTCGAAGAAGTGCTTCTCGTCGCCCTTAAGTGCAGAGCGTTCGACCAACGGGAACCACTCGGTGATCTCGTCGCCGCTCGGATAGCCGTCGACCTGGGCTCCCTCGACCCAGCAGAACGGCGGGTAGTTGCCCTTGAAGAACGCCGTGTCGACGACGACTCCCTTGACGACACCCGGCATGCCGAGCCGGATCACCGCCTGGTCGACCCCCTCCGAGCGACGGCGCCTGGTCTCCCAGCCGTCGTAGATCTGTCCTTTGTGGCCGAAGGTGTAGGTCTGGTAGACCGGCTCGGCGGGCTTGATCAGGTTCTCCCGCTCGGCGAACAGCTCGTCGTTCGCCCACACCACACCACCTCCGACCGCGCGTGAGGCGAGATCGGGCAGCCGGGTCCACTCCGTCATGCTTCTCCTCTGCGTAGCAACTTGCCTTGCGTCTGACTGCTTTCCTTGCCACGCAACCACGTCTGGCGCACGACGCCGTGCAGCTTGCGGCCGTGGTAGGGCGTGACCGGGTTGCGGTGGTACAGCGCGTTCCGATCGACCACGAACGTGTCGTCCGGCGCGAACACCACCAGGTCCGCGTCCTTGCCCACTTCGATGGCGCCCTTGGTCTCCAGCCCGACCTGACGCGCCGGATGCGTCGCCATCCAGCGGACGACGTCGGTGAGGTTGAAGCCGCGTTCCCGCGCCCCGGTCCACACCGCGGGCAGGCCGAGCTGCAGTGACGCGATCCCGCCCCACGCCGTCGCGAAGTCGCCCTCCTTCAGCTCCACCGTGCACGGCGAGTGGTCGCTCACGACCAGGTCGATCACACCTTCGCGCAGCCCCTGCCACAGCGCCTCGCGGTTGGCCTCCTCGCGGATCGGCGGGCAGCACTTGAACTCCGTCTGCCCGTCATGGATCTCCTCGGCCGTGAACGTGAGGTAGTGAGGGCAGGTCTCCGCGGTCACGGGGAGCCGGTCGCGGTGCGCCCCCTCGATGACGTGCAACGCGTCGGACGACGAGAGATGCAGGATGTGCGTGCGCGCACCGGTCCTGCGGGTCAGCTCGACGACATCGCTGATCGCCCGGTTCTCCGCCTCGCGCGGACGAGAGGCGAGGAACCCCGCGTAGTCCGGTTCGGCGTCACGAATGATGTGCGCGTCCTCGGCGTGCACGATCGTCAACGCGTCGAGCGTGGCCAGTTCCCGCAGCGCCAGCTCCAGCTCGGCGGTGGTGACGGCCTGGAACTCGTCGACGCCCGAGTGCAGCAGGAAGCACTTGAAGCCGAAGACGCCTGCCTCGTGCAACGGCTTCAGGTCGGCGAAGTTGCCGGGGACGATGCCGCCCCAGAACCCGACGTCCACCGACACGGTCGCGGCGGCCTTGCGCTTGATCTCCAGCGCCGCCACCTCGACCGTCGGCGGGATGCTGTTGAGCGGCATGTCGATGATCGTGGTGACGCCACCGGCAGCGGCGGCACGGGTGGCGGTCTCGAAGCCCTCCCACTCGCTGCGGCCGGGGTCGTTGACGTGCACGTGCGTGTCCACCAGGCCAGGCAGCAGCACCTCGTCGTCCGCGAGGTGCATGACGTTCGGCGAGTCGATGAACGGCTCGACCGCCACGATCCGGCCGTCCACCACCCCGACGTCGCACGCGATCTCGCCCTGCGGGGTGATGACCCTGCGGGCGCGGAAGACCAGGTCCATGTCCCTCACTCTGACACCCAGTCGCGGGCGATGCGACCGCCGAGCCGTGTGAGGAGACCTTCGGCCCGGGCCATGCACCTCGTCACGTCCGGTTCGATGTCCAACAGCGCGTAGGCGGCCTTCAACCCCAGGTCACCGGGTGCGACCGAGCACTGGCCGGCCACCGCGACCACCGGCACGTCGCCGGAGGCCCGCACGACCCCGTACGGCGCCTTGCCGTGCCTGGTCTGCGCGTCCAGCGAGCCTTCACCGGTGATCACCAGCGACGCGTCCGCGACGGCCTCGGCGAACCCGACGAGTTCCAGCACCACCTCGATGCCCGGCCGGAACCGCGCTCCCAGCACCGCGAGCGCGGCGAACCCGATGCCGCCGGCCGCACCCGCTCCAGGGCGTTCGGCGTGCGCCGGCCCGATGCGCTGGGCGAACGCCGCCAGCCTGGCTTCGAGGATCTCGACCTGTTCGGGTGAAGCGCCCTTCTGCGGTCCGTAGACCGCCGCCGCGCCTTCCGGACCGAGCAGCGGGTTGTCCACGTCCGAGGCCAGCACGAGATCGACACCGTCGAACGACGACCGGCCCAGCGCCTCCAGCATCCCGGCGCCGCCGTCCGTGCACGCGCTGCCGCCCAGTCCGAGCACGATCGTGGTGCAGCCGAGGTTCAGCGCGGCCTTCAGCAGCTCGCCGACGCCGTGGCTGGTGGCGTCGAGCGGCGCCGGCCGCTCCAGCAACGTCAGCCCGGCCGCCGCGGCCACCTCGACCACGGCGGTCGTGCCACGCACCGCGAACGACGCGGGAACGGGCTTGCCGACGGGCCCGGTGACCCAGCGGCCGACCCGCATGAACCCGGCGGCGACGGCGGCGTCGACGGTGCCGTCGCCGCCGTCGGCCACCGGGAGGCAGCGCACGGACACGTCCGGGACCGCCTCCCGCAGGCCGCGCGCGACGGCGGCGGCGACCTGCGGGGCGGTGAGCGATCCCTTGAACTTGTCCGGCGCGATGACCACTTTGGGGATCACGTGACTCACGGAATCGGCTCGAATTCCTTCATCGCGGCGATGGACGTGCCGTTGGCGGTGTTGCCCTCGCGTTCGATCATGATCTCCACGAGCACCGGCCGGGACGTCCGGTCGGCCTCCTTGCGCGCCCACTCCAGCGAGCTGCGGATCTCACCCGGATCAGCGACCCGGACGCCCGAGCAGCCGTAGGCCTCCATGATCTTCACGTTGTCCGAACCGGTGGTGTCGTAGTGGATGTCGACCTCGTACTTCATGTCGTAGCCACCGTGGTCCTCGGCCATCCGGATCAGGCCCAGGTACTCGTTGTTCAGCATGATCAGCACGAACGGCACGTCGTACTGGGCGCCGACCGCGAGCTCCTCCACGAGGAACTGGAACGAGTAGTCACCGACGATGCCGACGACTTCGGCGTCCGGCTGTGACCTCTTCAGGGCCTTCTTCACGCCGATCGCCGCCGGGATCTCCCAGCCGAGCGGACCGGCCTGGCCACAGACCTGGTAGTGCCGCGGCTTGTGCGCCTTCTGGTGCTGGCCGGACCAGATCTGGTAGAGCCCGATGGCCGTGACGAAGTAGGTGTCCGGGCCGTAGAACTCGTTGATCTCCTTGAACACCCGCGGCGCCTTGACCGGCACGGTGTCGAAGTCCTCGCGCCGCAACAGGGTCCGCTTGAGCTCCTGGCAGCGGTCGACCCACGCACCGGCCGCACGCGGTCCACGTGCTTTTGCCTTCTCCAGCAACGCCTGCAGGAACACCTTGGTGTCCGCGACGATTCCGAGGTCCGGCCCGAACACCTTGCCGATCTGGGTCGGTTCGACGTCGACGTGGATGAACTTCCGGTCGCCGCGGTAAGTCGCCAGGTCACCGGTGTGCCGGTCGCCGAACCGCGCGCCCAGCGCCAGCACCAGGTCCGACTCCAGGAACGACGCGTTGCCGTACCGCTGCGAGGTCTGGATGCCGGTCATGCCCGCGTAGAGCGGGTGGTCCTCGTCGATCGCGCCCTTGCCCATCAGCGTGGCCTGGATCGGGATCTGCAGGAGCTCAGCCAGGTCCAGCAGCTCGGTGGACGCCTCGCCGAGGATGACACCGCCACCGGCGAGCAGCAGTGGGCGTTCGGCGGCCAGCAGCAGCTCCAGCGCCCGCTCCACCCGTGCGTCGGAGGGCGCTGCTTTCGTGATGGGCAGGGGCTCGTCGATCGAGGAGTCCCACTCGATCTCCTGCTTCTGCACGTCGATCGGCAGGTCGATCAGCACCGGGCCAGGCCTGCCGGACCGGGCGATCCGGAACGCCTCGCGGAAGATCCACGGCATCTGCGCGGCTTCCTTGACCTGCACCGCCCACTTCGTGACGGGTGCGGCGATCGAGACGATGTCGACAGCCTGGAACGCCTCCTGGTGCAGCTTCGACACCGCGGCCTGGCCGGTGATGCACAGGATCGGCACGGAGTCGGCCTGCGCGGTGTAGAGGCCGGTGATCATGTTCGTGCCGGCCGGACCGGACGTGCCGATCGCGACGCCGACGTTGCCGGTCGTGCGCGACCAGCCGTCGGCCATGTGCGTGGCGCCCTCCTCGTGCCGGACGATGAGGTGCTCGATGCCGCCGTCCTCCTCCATCGCCTTGTACAGCGGGAGGATCGCGGCACCGGGGCAGCCGAACACGGTGTCGATGCCCTCGGACTTGAGGACCTCGACGACGGCCTGCATGACGGGGATCTTCGGCATATCAGGCCCTTCCGGCGAAGTTCTCGATGACCTTGAGCAGCGCGGAGTGGTCGAGCGACCCGTAACCCTGCGCGCGTGCCGCCGCGACCAGCGCGGCGATCTGGTTGGTGACCGGCAGCGCGACGTCGGCGGCACGGGCCGCGTCCAGTGCGATGCCCATGTCCTTGTGGTGCAGGTCGATCCGGAAACCGGGCTGGAACTCGCGCGCGATCATGCTCTCGCGCTTGAGGTCGAGGATCCGGTTCGCCGCGAGACCGCCGGCGAGCACGTCCAGACCCGCCTTTGGATCGACACCGGACGCCTCCAGCAGCACGATCGACTCGGCGACCAGGGCGTAGATGCCGCCGACCATCAGCTGGTTCGCGGCCTTCACCACCTGGCCGGCACCGTGCGGTCCAACGTGGACGATCGTCTTGCCGACGACCTCCAGGAACGGCCGGGCCGCCGCGAAGTCGGCCTCGTTGCCGCCGACCATGATGCTGAGCGACGCCTGGACCGCACCGGTCTGACCGCCGCTGACCGGCGCGTCGAGCACGCGGACGTTCGACAGCTTCCTCGCGATCTCGATCGACGTGGACGGCCGGATCGTGCTCATGTCGATCAGCAACGTGCCGTCGTCGAACGTGACCTCGCTGATCACTGCTTCGACCTGCGGATGGTTCGGCAGCATCGTGATGACGACCTCGGCGCCGCTCACTGCTTCCTGTGCTGAAGAAGCGGCCTTTCCACCGTCCGTGACGAGCTTGTCCAGTGAGGCGGAGCTGAGGTCGAAGCCCGTCACGTCGTGCCCGGCGGCCACGAGGTGGGCCGCCATCGGCGAGCCCATGATGCCGAGTCCGATGAATCCGATGCGGGTCATGCGTTGTCCCTCCATGCGAAGGAGTGGGTGACGGGCTTGTACTCGGCGCCGACGAAGCCGGTGTAGCCGTTGGCGCGGAGCTTCTGCAGGTGCCCGAAGATGTCCAGCTCGCCGGTGCCGGGTTCGCCGCGGCCGGGAGCATCCGCGATCTGCACGTGACCGATGAGGTCGACGTGGTCCGCGAGGGTGTCGAGGTCGTCGCCGTTCGTGGCGAGGTGGTAGAGGTCGGCAAGCAGCTTCACGTTGCCGCGGTCGATCTCGTCGATGACGTCGAGCGCCTGCCGCGCGGTCCTGATGGGGTACCTGGGCGCGCCACTGAGGGGCTCGATGACGATCTGCGCACCGGCCCCGGCCGCGACGTCGGCGGCGAAGCGATAGTTGGAAATGGTCTGCGCAGTGGTCTCGAAGTTGCCGTGCAGCGCGTTGAGCGTGCGGCAGCCGAGCCGGGCCGCGATGGCGACCGTGATCTCGACGTTCGTCCGGAACTCGGTCTCGCGGCCGGGCCAGGACGCGAGCCCGCGGTCGCCCGCCGGCATGTCGCCCGCGTAGAGGTTGAGGCCGACCAGCCGGACACCGGCTTCCTCGATGGCGCTTTCGAACGCCTCGACCTCGCGTGTCTCGGGTACGGCGTCCGCGAACGGCCACCAGATCTCGACCGCGTCGAACCCGGCGGCGCGCGCGGCGGCCGGGCGCTCCAGCAACGGCAGTTCCGTGAAGAGCATGGAGAGGTTGGCGTCGAACATCTTCGGCAGTCCTTCCACAATGCGGAAGTAGGATTTCACTCTACGGAGACACTAGACATCCCACTCGGCTCCGGTCAAGAATGTGGAATCTAGATTCCGCGATACAGAAACTTGGAGAGCCGTGGAGAGCTTCAACAGCGCCCCCGAGGCCGAACTTCGACCTCTGCTCACCGAGTGCCTCGCGGTACCCCGCTGGATCGACGCGATAGTGGCGGGCAGGCCCTACGCGTCGATGGATGCACTCCTCGCGGCTTCTTCGGTTGCCGCACAAGGACTTTCCGACGAGGAGGTGCTCGGCGCCATCGCCGGGCACCCGCGCATCGGCGAACGACAGAAGACAGGCGGGGTGTCGGCGAGGTGGTCGCGGACCGAACAGTCCGGTGTGGACAGCTCCCAGGCTGATCGCCTGGCGGCTGCGAACGCCGCGTACGAGGATCGGTTCGGGCACATCTACCTGGTGTGCGCGACCGGCCTGAGCGGTGCGGAGATGCTCGGCAACCTGTCCTCACGGATGGACAACCCGCCGGACGTCGAACTCCGCGTCGTCAACGACGAACTCGCGAAGATCGCCGCCTTGCGGCTGCAGAAGCTGATCGGGAGCTGAACAACATGGCCATCGTCCTGGGCCCGAACCAGTACGGAAAGGCGGAGAACCGCCTCGTAACGGTGTCGCGCAACGGTTCCGTGCACACGATCAAAGACCTGACGGTCAGCACCTCGCTGCGCGGCGACCTCGCCGACACGCACCTGACCGGGGACAACGCCAAGGTCCTCGCCACCGACACGCAGAAGAACACCGTCTACGCGTTCGCCAAACAAGCCCCGGTCGGCGAGATCGAGGACTTCGCGCTGCGCCTGGGCCGGCATTTCGTCACGTCACAGGAGGCGATCTCCGGCGCGCGCATCCTGATCGACGAGCACGGCTGGGACCGCATCGACGGCCAGGACCACTCGTTCGTGCAGGGCTCGAACGAGAAGCGCACCACCGCCGTGACGATCGAGGGCGCACAGGCGTGGGTGGTGTCCGGCGTGCGCGACCTCGTGGTGCTGAAGTCGACCGGATCGGAGTTCCACGGCTACCCGAAGGACCCGTACACGACGCTGAAGGAGACCAACGACCGCATCCTGGCGACGTCGGTGACCGCCCGCTGGCGCTACGTCGGCACCGACGTGGACTGGGCGAAGTCGTTCACCGAGATCCGGTCGATCATGCTGAAGACGTTCGGGGACAAGCATTCCCTGTCGTTGCAGCAGACCTTGTACGCGATGGGCGAGGCGGTGCTGAACGCCCGCCCCGAGGTCGCCGAGGTACGGCTCTCCATGCCGAACAAGCACCACTTCCTGGTGGACCTCAGCGCGTTCGGCCTGGAGAACGACAACGAGGTCTTCTACGCCGCGGACCGCCCGTACGGCCTCATCGAGGGCTCGATCCTGCGGGACGACGCGCCTGAGGCCGGTCTTGCCTGGAGTACTTTGCCAGCCTTCTGAACACCACCGGGTTGAACAGGCTCGCCGGCGAGGCGACCATGTGCACGACCCGGACGAAGCGACGGAACAGGTCGGGGTCGTGCACGATCCCGACCTGCCACTTCTTGAGGTACCAGCCGAGCAGGCCGCCGCGGTTGGTCTCCACCCAGGTGCGGTCGGCGTTGCTGGACATCGCCCACGTCCCCTGCGCGGCCTTGGCGACCTTGCGCTGGAACGCCCGGCACCCCTTGGCGCTGAAGTCGTCGTGCTGCCGGAACAACAGCGCCTCCATCGCCGCCACGGTCATGCCCTGTCCGTACACGGGATTGAACGCGCACACCGCGTCGCCCACCGCCACCAGCCCGCCGGGCCAGTTCGCCGTGGCCTCGAAAGCGTTGCGGCGACTGGCGGTGCGGGCGAACAGGTAGACCGGCGTGAGCGGCTCGGCCTCGGCGAGCAGCTCCGAGATCGGCACCCGCAACGAGTCCAGGAACTCCTGGTAGCCGTCGGGATCGCGCGGCGCGTGATCGTCGGCGGCACCCTGCGCGGTGACCATCAGCCGGTCACCCTCGATGCGCATCACCGCACAGCCACGCGTGTTGTCCGGCGCCGACAGGCTTTCGGCGTACACCACGGGAAAGTCCTTCGGCGCGGTGTAGATCCGGGTCGCGTACCCGGTGCGGGAGTCGACCACCTCGGGTTCCGGCGCCGTGATCCCCGCCTCGGCGAGCCAGGCCGGCAGCTTCGACGACCGGCCGGACGCGTCGACGACCAGGTCCGCGTCGATCCTGCCGTCACGCGTGAGCACGCCGTCCACGACGCCACCGCGGAACGACAGCCCGGTGACGTGCACGTCGTCCACGATCTTCGCGGTGACGCGGCGCCGGATGGCGGTCTCCAGCAACGGGCGGCTCAACGACAGCAGCGGTAGACCGGTGTCCGTCGTGGCCAGCCATCCGGACGAGTTGAGGATCCGCATGTCCCCCGCGTCGGCCAGGGGCGCGCCGGCCGCCACGAGCTCGTCGCGCAGACCGGGGAACAACTCCTCCATGAGCTCGCCACCGCGCACGAGCAACCCGTGCACGTGCCTGCCCTGCGGCACACCCGCGCGGTACTCGGGTTCGTCGGACAGCTTGTCCCGTTCCAGGACAACGACATCATGAGACTCGCTCAACACGCGAGCCGCCAGCAAGCCGGCGATTCCCCCACCCACCACCACGGCCTTCATGGCCCCATTGAACCAGCGATCAGCTGAGAGTCACCGGTTCTCGGTCGTGCGCAGGGACATCTGCTGGTCGCGCCACGAGTGGAAGAGATCCGCCTCGCTGTACCAGTCCACCCCGGTCGGGCGTTCGCCGGTCGTCATGAACTCGATGAGCAACTGCCGGTACAGGTCCAGCGGAACACCGACGCCGGGCGGGAAGTCCGTGTACTTCTCGTTGACGTACGGCGCTTCCGGCGAACCCTTCGGCCACCCCATGAAGCTGTTGTCGACGTAGTACATGTAGCCCCACGCGCCCCGCACGGCGAGCACCACGTTGTGGTCGGCGTCGCCGTCGGCGGTCAGCGGCCTCCCGAAGTGGTCGAGCGACCCGTCGTTGCACGCGGGCCGGCCGAGCAGGCCGATCAGCGTGTCCACGTCCGCATCACACGCGACGACCTGGTACTTGTGCTCCGCCGCGTCGAGATCGGGCAGCCCCGTCCAGAGGCCGGCACGCATGCTCATGCGTGCCACCCTGCCCCCATCGCCGCCGAACATTCGACACCAGTTGACAGAACCACACGATCGGATGACGACCCGATCAGCCGGATCGTGTGATGAGCCCCCTCAGCGCTGACTCGTCCAGCCCCGTCGCGACCTGCACTTCCACCGGATCGAGTGCACCGCAGTCCACCGCTCGGAGGAAGAACGCGGACAACGCCTGGGCGGTCGCCGGTTCGTCCAGAACGTCTCCCGAGACGCGCTGCACATAGGACTTCAGCCGGTTCGCGGCGGCGTCCAGACCCTCGCGGTAGAAGCCGTACACCGCCGCGTATCGCGTCACCAGCTGCGCGGGATGCAGGTCCCAACCCTGGTAGAAACCGTGCTCGAGTGATCGCCGGGCCAGCCGGTAGTGCGTCTCCCAGCCGAGCTCCTTCTGGTCCCCGACCGGAAGCACGTTGGTCGACCCGTCGGACAGCCGCACACCCGTCCCAGCAGCGCAAACCTGCATGACGTGCCGCGCGAAGTCGCACGCGCCGTGCGCCAGATGTTGCTGCGCCGCGAACAGCCCGCAGTCCGCCGTGTAGTCGTAGGTCCCGAAGTGCAGACCTGTCACCCGGCCATGACCCGCCTCGATGAACCGCGGGATCGCGAGCCGGCCCTCGCGATCCACAATGGACCGTGTCGTCTCGACCTGGATCTCGAACTTCAGGTCCTCGCCGAAGAGGTCCAGCACCTCGCCGAACACCTCGACCTGGTCGACTGATGTCACCTTGGGAAAGGTGATCACCAAACCTGGCGGAATCTCTCCCAGTGCTGTCAGGAAGATGTCCATCGTGCGCAGTCCGCGTTCGCGCAACGCCGGGGTGTCGAACGACTTGATCCGCAGCCCGAACGACGGCGGCGCGATCCCCTGCTCCAGCCACCTGGACAGGATGTGCGCCGTGCTCTCGGCGTCCATGTCCTCGACGTCGTCCTCGGGCGCGCCGTAGCCGTCCTCGAAGTCGATCCGCAGGTCCTCGATCGGCTCGCGCCGCAGCTTGGCCTCGACCCGGTCGAGCACGCCGTCGGGCAGGTCCGGCAGCAGGTCCGGCTCGATCGACTCCAGCGCCTCCCGGCCCCAGTCCTCGATCGTGGTGCCGATGATCCGTCCGGCGGGCACGTAGCACGTGTGCACGGGCTGACGCCCCGCCGGAACGACACGTTCCACAGTGGACAACCGCGCCGTGACCCTCGCGATGTCGTCAGGCGACAGCGACGTCTCGTACATCAGATGCGCTCGTACGCCGGCAGCGTCAGGAAGTCGACGAAGTCCTCGGACAACGCGACCTGCTCGAACAGCTCAGCGGCATCGCTGACGTACGGGCCTTCGAGCTCCGCCTTGACCCGCGCGAGCACTTCCTTCACCGCCTCGGCCGTGACCTGCGTGCCGTCGTCGAGCACGACCTTGTTGTTGACCCACTGCCAGATCTGGCTCCGCGAGATCTCCGCGGTGGCCGCGTCCTCCATCAGGTTGTGGATCGCCGCCGCCCCGTTGCCACCCAGCCACGACGCGATGTACCGGACCCCGACGTCGACCGCGGACTCGAGCCCCGCCCGCGTGGCCGCCCCGCCCGCCGACTTGAAGTCCAGCAACTGCTCGGCCGTCACCTCGACGTCGGGTCGCTGCCGGTCGATCTGGTTCGGCTTCCCGGCCAGCACTCCGTCGAAGATCTCGCGACAGATCGGCACCAGGTCCGGGTGCGCCACCCACGACCCGTCGAACCCGGCGTTCGCCTCGCGCGTCTTGTCCTCACGCACCTTGCGCAACGCGTTCTCGGTGACCTCCGGGTCACGCCGGTTCGGAATGAACGCAGCCATGCCACCCATGGCGAACGCCCCGCGCTTGTGACACGTCTTCACCAGAAGCTCGGCGTACGCGCGCATGAACGGCGCCGTCATCGTCACGCTGTTGCGGTCCGGCAGCACGTAGTCCGCACCGGCATCCCGGAAGTACTTGATGACACTGAACAGGTAGTCCCAGCGACCAGCGTTCAGCCCCGACGCGTGATCACGCAGTTCGTAGAGGATCTCGTCCATCTGGAACGCGGCCGGAATCGTCTCGATGAGCACCGTCGCCCGGATCGTGCCGTGCGGGACGTTCAGCAACCTCTGCGCCGTGGTGAAGACGTCGTTCCACAGCCGTGCTTCGAGGTGCGACTCCATCTTCGGCAGGTAGTAGTAGGGCCTGCCCAACTCGGCGTTGTGGAAGAAGTGCAGCCCGAAGTCCACAAGCGCACCAACGGCGTTCTTGCCACCGAACTGAAGATTCCGCTCGTCAAGGTGCCACCCACGCGGCCGCACGACGATCGCCGGATACGGCCCACCCTTGAGCGAGTACTCCTTGCCCTCCGGCGAGGTGTACGCGATCGTCTCGCGCGCCGCCTCGTAGAGGTTGACCTGCCCCTGCACAACGTTGTCCCAGTGCGGCGTGTTCGCATCCTCAAGATCAGCCAGCCACACCTTCGCACCCGAGTTGAGCGCGTTGATCGTCATCTTGCGCTCGGTGGGCCCGGTGATCTCCACCCGGCGGTCCTGGAGAGGCGCGGGCGCGGTCGCCACCTGCCACTCACTCTCGCGGACACCTCGCGTCTCTTCGAGAAACCCGAGAGGCCGACGTTCCTGACGCAGGGCAAGCAACTCGTCCCGGCGGGCGGCATGCGCCTCGTGCAGCTTCGCAACGAACTCAAGAGCCTCGTCAGTGAGGACCTGCACCTGGATCCACCTCTCTCGGTTTTGCTGTGTGGACTATAGTTTTTGCATTGCGGAACTGCAACGAGAGGAGTCGCACGTGTCGACAGGTGGCGTGCAGTCGTTGCAAAGAGCGTTCGACCTGCTAGAACGCCTGGCCGACGCAGGCGGCGAAGCCTCACTCTCCGAACTGGCCACCACCTCAGGCCTACCGTTGCCCACGATCCACCGTCTCATCCGCACCCTCGTCACGCTCGGCTATGTGCGCCAGAACAGCAACCGCCGCTACACCCTCGGCTCGCGCCTGATCCGCCTGGGCGAGACCGCCTCCCGCCAGTACGGCACCTGGGCCCGCCCCTTCCTGTCACAACTAGTTGACTCGGTAGAGGAAACCGCAAACCTCGCCGTCCTGGACGGCGACGAGGTCGTCTATGTGGCGCAGGTCCCGTCAAAGCACTCGATGCGAATGTTCACCGAGGTAGGGCGGCGGTTGTTGCCGCACGGCACCGGCGTGGGCAAGGCGATGCTGTCGCAACTGCCGCGCGACGAGGTGCGCTCGCTACTGGAACGCACCGGCCTTCCCGCCTACACGCCGAACACGATCACAGACGCAACCGAGCTACTCGACTCGCTGGACGAGATCGCCGAGCGCGGCTACGCGCTGGACGAGTCCGAACAGGAACTCGGGGTGCGGTGCATCGCGGTGCCGGTGATCGGCGGCCCAACGCTGGCGGCCGTATCGGTCTCAGGCCCGGAGGGAAGGCTGACGAAGGACGCGGTGAACCGCATCCTCCCGGAGGTCCTGGCAGTGGCAAAACGCCTGGCAGACCAAGCCGCATCCGCCTAACGCGAAGCCGGAGGCGAGCCGAGCCGTCCCTCCCCACGCGATGGCGCAGCCGAGCCGTCCGGCCATACCGGGCCCGGTGGTGGGGTCCCGTCACCCCAACGCAAGCACGCACGCAACCGGCAGCCGCCGTACGCAACAGGCGTGCCATCAACCCGCCCGTGGCGCTATCCCCCGATCAGATTGCCGGGGTCTGGGGCAGAGCCCCAGAAAAACTCTCGCAACGCAAGCCCGCCGCCCGCAAGGCGACCACCCGCAAGGTCGCGCGCGCCCGCAAGGCGACCACCCGCAAGGCCGCGCGATCGCAAGGCGCCCGTCCGCAAGCCGACCACCCGCAAGGCCGCTACTCGCAAGACCGCTGCCCGCAAGCCGCCCCACCCACAAACCGCACGATCGCAAGCTGACGCAGGCGTCCCCCCGATCCGGGAACCCCTACATCACAACGTACTCAGCACCCCCGACAAGATCACCCGAGCAACGCATCCACAAACGCCCCAGGCTCAAACGGGGCCAGAGTGGTCAGCCCCTTCCCCCAACCCGACGAGCTTCACCGGCACCCCCAGCTCCCGCTGAACCTGAAACACGATCCCACCCTTGGCCGTGCCATCCAGCTTCGTCAGCACGATCCCGGTGATAGCCACCTGCTCAGCGAACACCCGAGCCTGGGTCAGCCCGTTCTGCCCGGTAGTGGCATCCAGAACCAGCAGAACCTCATCCACCACAGCCTGCTTCTCCACGACGCGCTTGACCTTGCCAAGCTCGTCCATCAGGCCCTTCTTGGTGTGCAACCGCCCAGCGGTATCGATCAGCACCGTGGAGACCCCGGTCTCCACCCCACGCTTGACCGCCTCGAAAGCGACCGAGGCCGGATCCCCACCCTCAGGCCCGCGCACCGTCTCCGCGCCGACCCGCTTGCCCCACGTCTCCAACTGGTCGGCAGCAGCAGCACGGAACGTGTCCGCGGCACCCAACAACACGGTGCGTCCATCAGCGACCAGCACGCGCGCCAACTTGCCGGTGGTGGTGGTCTTGCCTACGCCGTTGACGCCCACGACCAACAACACGGCGGGCTTACCGGCGTGCGGCAGCGCCTTCAAGGATCGGTCCATCGAGGGATCCAACGCGGAAACCAGCACCGAGCGGAGCAGTGCCTGCGCGTCCGCCTCGGTCCGGACGCCGGACGAGACGATCTTCGAGCGCAGCGTCTCCACGATCTCGGCGGTCGTCGCGGCGCCCAGGTCGGCGATCAGCAGCGTGTCCTCGACGTCCTGCCACGAGTCCTCGTCCAGGTCGCCGGCGCCCAGCAGGCCCAGCAGCGAGGAACCGAACGCCGTGCGCGACTTGGACAGCTTGCCCCGCAGGCGTTCCAGGCGACCGGCCGTCGGCTCGATCTCCTCGATCTCCGACGCCTCTTCCGGCAGGTCGACCTCGACGAAGCCGCGCTTCACCGAGTCGCGCGGCACGGAGGCGTCGTCGCCGACACCGGGCTGGCCGTCCACCTCGGTGCGGTCGGCGACCGGATGCTCGACGACCGGGGGCGCAACGACTGGAGGCTCAACGACCGGAGGCTCGACGACCGCCTCGGTCTCCGCCACGGCCTCCTCGGCCGTGGCGTCGGGGGCGGCCGGCGCCAGCGAGAAGCCCGACGAAGCCTGGTAGCCACCGGGCCGCGGCGCCTCCTCCTTCTGCGTCAGGCTGATGCGCCGGCGACGCGTCAGCACCACGCCGGTCACCAGCGCGGCGATCAGCACGACCGCCACTACGACGAGGATCAGGACAAGGGAAGACGTCGGCACGGGGTCATCGTTTCACAGCGCCTCATGTGATCTGTCAACCATCTATTGCTCAATTAGGCGAAGATTTCACCGAAGCACTTGCGCCGGACAGGAGTGTGGAATAGACCACACCTCGTGAGGGTGATCGGACTGATTTCCGGCACGTCGATGGACGGCATCGACGTCGCCGTCGCCGACCTGTCGATCCGCGGTGACGTCGTCGAGCTCGTGCCGGTGCAGTGCGCCGAGCACCCGTTCCCGAAGGATCTGCTCGAGAAACCACGGGATCTCGCCGAAGTGTGCGCCTTCGACACGTCGCTCGGACAGGCTTTCGGTGAAGTCGCCGCCGGGTACCTGCCGGCGGACCTGATCTGCTCGCTTGGGCAGACCGTGCACCACGAGGTGCAGGACGGCGACTGCCTCGGCACGCTGCAGCTCGGGCAGCCCGCGTGGATCGCGGAACGGACCGGCGTCCCGGTCGTCGCCGACCTGCGGGTGCGCGACGTGGCCGCGGGCGGGCAGGGAGCGCCGCTGGCGAGCACCCTCGACGCGCTCTGGCTGGCCGGTGACAGCCCCGCGATCGCGCTCAACATCGGCGGCATCGCGAACATCACCGTCGTCCGGCCGGGATCACCGCCGATCGCCTACGACACGGGGCCCGGCAACGCGCTGATGGACGCCGTCATGGAGGTCCTCTCCAACGGCCAGAGACGCCAGGACACCAACGGCGAGTTCGCCAAACGCGGCCACGTAAGAGAAGACATCCTCAAGAAGCTCCTCGCGGACCAGTACTACGCGAAGCCGTGGCCCAAGTCGACGGGCAAGGAGCACTTCAACGCCGAGTACCTGCAAGGGTTTCCGACGGTGCCGGCCGAGGACATGCTCAGAACGCTCGCCGAGCTGACCGCCCGCACCATCGCGGACGCGTGCCGGGCGCACGACGCGAGCGTGGTCGTCGCGTCCGGTGGCGGCATGCGCAACCCGGTGCTGGTCGAGGCGCTCACGAAGGCGCTCGACCCGATTCCGCTCAAGATCAGCGACTCGCTGGGCCTGCCGAGGGACGGCAAGGAGGCCTACCTCGCCGCGCTGCTCGGATTCCTGACGTGGCACGGGATCGCGGGCAACACTCCGTCCGCGACCGGCGCGTCCGGGCCGCGGCTGCTCGGCAGCATCACGCCCGGCGCCGGACCGCTGCGGCTGCCGGAGCCCGTCACCACCGCCGTGACCAAGCTGAATGTGGGGGAACCGAAGTGCGCGGACTAGATCTCGCGATCATCGTCCTTTTCCTCGTCGGCATGCCGTTGATCGGCACGTGGATCGGCGGCCGGCAGAAGTCGTCCACCGACTACTTCGTCAGCGAGAAACG
This sequence comes from uncultured Actinomycetota bacterium, assembly GCA_963771775.1. Taxonomy (GTDB): domain Bacteria; phylum Actinomycetota; class Actinomycetes; order Mycobacteriales; family Pseudonocardiaceae; genus Lentzea. The sequence continues at coordinate 644,515 of CAVYUS010000007.1, read as the reverse complement.
CATCTCGTGGTGGGTCGTCTGCCTGTCGGTCGTGTCCGCGGAGACGTCGACGCTCACCGTGCTGAGCGTGCCGGTGATCGCCTACATGGCGACGCCCGCGCAGGGCGGCATGACGTACCTGACGCTCGCGCTCGGGTACATCGTCGGCCGGATCATCGTCAGCTTCGTGCTGCTGCCGCGCTACATCGCCGGTGACCTCGTCACGGCGTATGCATTCCTGGGCAAGCGGTACGGCGACGGCATGCGCGCCACGGCGTCCGTCACGTTCCTCTTCACCCGCCTCCTCGCGGACGGCATCCGGCTCTTCGCCACCGCCATCCCGATCAAGATCGTGCTCGCCGAGTACGGGATCACCGCGTCGTACTGGGCGATCGTGCTGGCGCTGGGCATCGCGATGGTGTTCTACAGCTTCTTCGGCGGCGTGCGCGCGGTCGTGTGGGTCGACGCCATCCAGATGCTCTGGTACGTGCTCGGTGGCGTCGTCGTCATCTGGGTGCTGGCCGGTCAGCTGCCCGACGGCTGGTTCGGCAAAGCCGTGGACGTCAACAAGTTCCAGCTCTTCGACTTCACGTCGTCACCGCTGACGGGCTCGTTCCCGTTCATCGCGGCGTTCTTCGGTGGCGCGCTGCTGTCGATGGCCTCGCACGGCGCGGATCAGCTGATCGTGCAACGGCTCATGGCCACGCGCGACGTGAAGTCCGCGCAGAAGGCGTTGATCGCGTCCGGCTTCGTGGTGTTCCTGCAGTTCGCGTTCTTCCTGTTCATCGGCGTGATGATGTGGGCGTTCTACGCCGGCGTTGATCCGGTGAAGGACCTGAAGCTCAACAACAAGGACGAGCTCTTCGCCCACTTCATCGTCAACGATCTGCCGTCCGGCCTGTCCGGCTTCGTGATCGCCGGCATCCTCGCGGCCGCGCTGTCGTCCTCGTTGGGCGCCTTGGCCTCAAGCACGGTCACGGACGTCTACGAACGCGTCCGCAGGACCCAGATGACCGACGACGAACGCCTGCGCCACGGCCGGATCTGGACCCTCGTGTGGGCCGGGCTGCTGATCGTCTGCGCCGGTCTGTTCGCTTCCTCGAACAAGACCACGGCGGACCCGATCGTGGTGCAGGCGCTGGGCATCGCCGGCTACACCTACGGCGCGTTGCTCGGGGCCTTCCTTCTCGGCCTCGTCTTCAAGCGCGTCACGCAGGCGGACGCGATCATCGCGTTCGTGGCGACGGTGCTGGTCGTGGGCTTCGTGATCCTCGGCGTCAAGTTCGCCGGGAGCACGCCGACCATCAACTTCGGCAAGGCGACAGCGGAGCTGAAGCCGTTGACCGGGTGGTGGAACACGCCCCTGGGGGTGGCGGTCACCCTGGTTGTCGGTGGGTTGTTGTCATTGCGGCATTCACGCGGTGTGCCGGTACGCGACAAGCTCGATGTGGAGACGAAAGCCTAGGCGCGCGAACATGTGCTGCGACGATTCGTTGCCCGAGTAGATCGACGCGGCGGCCTGCGACCGGGCTCCGTGCTCGGCCGCGAGCTTCCACAGCAGTTCGGTGACGAGAGAGACGCCCACGCCCTGGCCGCGAACATCGGGTTCGACGGCCACGAAGTCGATGTAGTACTCCTCGGGCTGGGCCTTGCCCGCGGCGTAGCCGAGCACGCGTTGGCCGTCCATGGCGACGACGACCGTGCGAGTATCCGGTTTGGACTCGACTAGTTGCTTGCCGGACAAGTACGTCCGCGGGAAACATCGCTCGTGCAGCACTGCCACGGCCTCGTGCACGTGCGGATCGGTCGGGAGGACGCGCATCTCGCGTGGACTGGGACATTTCGCGTCCCGGAGCAACAGCGTGCGCAGATCCCCGTTGTCGAGTATGTGGATGGCGCTCGCCTTGCCGGCGCTGAAACCGTGGCGTTCGGCGAACGCCGCCAGCCTCCGGTGCGAGGTGTGCCCGTACAGCTCGAAGTCGGTGATGCCGGTGAGGAGCTCCGCGGCCCGGCGGAACAACGCGTCGGCGGTCTGGTCCCAGATCCGGCTGCCCGCCGGGTGGTTGACCGGGACGTCGACGAACGGTCCGTGCAGCCACGCCCGGCCCAGCTCGGCGTCGATCTCGACGCTGAGCATGCCGGTGATGTTGTCGTCGGCGTCGGTGGCGACCACCGTGCAGTCGGCCCAGCTGGGCTCGAACTCGCCGAGCTCGGCACGGAGCTCGTCGACTGTCTCACCGAGGTACCCGATGTGATGCGCGTTGTCGGCCTGGAGCCGGACCAGCAGCGCCATCGTGGCGCCGAGGTCGCCAGGTTCGGCGAAACGGATGTCGTACATAGAAGGAATGGTTGCTCGCACGGCCGTTCGAAGCGAGGGAGTTTTCCCGGACGCCCACATCGTGGGTGGTCAGCACCACGACGGCGACCGGGAGGGGCACCGGCTTCCCGCCGAACTCGAGGCCACCCAGTGGCGGGAAGAGCCGGTGCGCCCAAGGGTTCACTCAGCAGTACACGTCTACGTACTTGGGGTTGTTGTTCCCGTCCAGGGGCCGATCGCTCCCCGGGTTGACCTCGTCCCAGCGGTTGTCCTTGTAGGTGACCCGGAACTTGTTGCCGTGCGCCTTGCCCCAAACAGCCTTGGCGAAGAACGCGTGGCGACCGCAGCCGTTGAAGTTGAACCAGGGCTTGGCCCCTGGGGGGACGTTGCTCTTGACGCAGGCACGCCCACTCTCACAGAAAGTTGCCCAGTATCCGGTTGCCTCAGGCTCTTCGGCCAAGGAGGGCGTCGCGCACAAACCGATCATGGGTACGGCCATCACGGCGCACACCAGGCCCTTTCGGAGACGATCGATCAATTCTCTGGCTCCTGTCCATCCGGGCGGCTTCGCCCACATCGCTGACAGTCACGAACACTGCCCGCCAGGCCTTGCACGAACCTTTCACGGACCTGGCGGGCACGGCTCGGAGTGGACAGGCGGTGAGAGCACGCGCGACTGTCCGGCACGACACCCAGATTCGGGCTTGCAGGGCTGGTGAGGGTGGGGGACTCTTCTACAGTGAGTGAGGAAACGATCCAACTCGATCTCAACGAATCCGGGGTGGCCGTCGACCTGCCCTTGCCGGCGAACATCCGGGACCAGGTCCAGGGCGTTCCGTACCGGCCGGTCGAATTCCGTGACGATGATCTGCCCACCGCTCTCGAACGCGCCGCGACGTGGCTGCGCGAGACTCAGCAGTGGTTGGGCGAACCCGTGGACGTCATCGCAGTTCACCTGGACTACGACGACACCAAGGGCAACCCGTACTACGACCTCAAGCTGCTCTGCAACGACGAGGACCTCGCGGGTGTGCCAAGGGTCATGCGAGAACAGGAAGGCACCGGTACCGGTCAGTAGCGTTTACGGCTACCGTTCGGAAGTATGTCGGATCGCGTATATCCCCCGGTGATCGCCGCAGCAAAGCTCATGTTCCGGGTGCTGGACCTGCGGATCACCATCGAAGGAGCGCACCACATCCCCGCCACGGGTGGAGCGGTGCTGGCGTCGAACCACGTCAGCTACCTCGACTTCATCTTCGCGGGCTACGGCGCGCGTCCCTCAGGGCGCCTCACGCGGTTCATGGCGAAGCACGAGATCTTCGCCAACAAGATCGCAGGCCCGCTCATGCGCGGCATGCACCACATCCCCGTCGACCGGAGCGCGGGCCAGGCCTCCTACCAGCAGGCACTGTCCGCGCTCCGTAGCGGCGAGGTGGTCGGGATCTTCCCCGAGGCCACCATCAGCCAGTCGTTCACCGTCAAGGAGATCAAGTCCGGCGCGAACCGCCTGGCGCACGAGGCGGGCGTGCCACTCGTCCCCATGGCCCTCTGGGGCACGCAGCGGCTGTGGACCAAGGGCCGCCCGAAGGACCTGACCCAGCGGCACGTGCCGATCACCATCCTCATCGGCGAGCCGTTCGAGGCCTCCCCCGACGACTCCGGTGACGCGCTGCTGCGCAAGCGGATGCAGGACCTGCTGGACACCGCGCAGGCCGGCTATCCCACCGAGCCGGGTGCCTGGTGGGCGCCCGCGCACCTCGGCGGCACCGCTCCGACGCCGGAACAGGCGGCGAAACTCGACCGGCGCGGGTGACCCGGTTCCGCCTGCTGGGCGAGGTCACGATCGACGACCGCCCGCTCAAGCACTCCAGCGTGCTCACCGTCCTGTCGCTGTTGCTGCTCGACGTGAACCGCGTGGTGCGGACCGAACGGCTCGTCGACGACCTCTGGGGTGAGGCACTGCCCGCCAGCCGCGGGAGGCGCTCTACAGCTATCTGTCCCGCCTGCGCGCCGCTCTGCCGCCGGACCTCGCGATCGCCCAGCGCTCCGGTGGCTACGTGCTGGAGGCCGATCCGGGCTCGGTCGACCTCCACCGCTTCCGCGAACTCGTCACCACGGCACCGGCCGACGACCGGCGCCGGGTGGAGGTGCTGACGGAGGCGTTGGCGCTGTGGACGGGTGAGCCCTTCACCGGCCTGGAGGCGCCGGGTCTGCGGGCGGTCCGGCCCGCGCTCGCGGCCGAGCACCTCGCCGCCCGGCTCGACCTGCACGACGCCCGGCTCCGGCTGGGACAGCACGCCGAACTGGTGCCCGTGCTGCAGCCGTTGGCCGAACAACACCCATACGACGAACGCCTCGCGCGTCAGCTGCTGCTCGCGCTCACGGCCTGTGGGCGGCAGCACGAGGCCTTGCGCCGCTATCACGCGCTACGTGAGCGGCTCGCCGACGAGCTCGGCGTCGATCCCGCGCCCGAGACCCAGCGGGTCTACCAGCAGATCCTGGACGGTCAGCCGGCCGCTTCCGGCGTGCCACGCGAGCTGCCGGCCAGGCCTGGCTACTTCAGCGCCCGGACCGCCGAACTGGCCGCGCTCGCCGAGGCGATGGCCACGGGGCGCGTCGTGATCAGCGGGCCCGGTGGCGTCGGAAAGACCGCGCTGGCGCTGACCTGGGCCCACGACCACCTGGACCTCTTCCCGGACGGCCAGCTCCACCTCGACCTGCTCGGGTTCACCCCGTCCGGTGACCCCGTCACGCCGGCGGACGCGCTGCAGCGGTTGCTCATCAGCCTCGGCGTCACAAAGGTGCCCGACGGCGTCGACGCGCGGGCCGCGTCGTTCCGCAGCACGGTGGCGGACCGGCGGATGCTGCTGGTGCTGGACAACGCGGCCGACAGCGCCCAGGTCGCGCCACTGCTGCCGGGGACGCCGTCGTGCGCGGTGGTGATCACGAGTCGCGACCGGCTGCACGGCATCGTCACGACCGGAGGGGCGAGAGCACTGCCGCTGGCCGGGTTGTCCACTGAGGATGCCCGGCTGCTGCTCGACGAACGGCTGGGCGCCGCTCGCCTCGAAGCCGACCCCAAGGCCGCGGACGAGCTGCTGACGTGGTGCGCCGGACTACCGCTGGCACTCTGCGCGGTCGCCGGGCACGCGCAGATGCGGCCGAGCTTCGGGCTCGGTGTGCTCGCGGACGAACTGCGCGACGAGTCAGATCGCTTGCACGCCATGGATCTCGACGATCCGGCCGCGTCGCTGACGGTCGTGCTGTCCTCTTCGTACCGTGCGCTGGAAGCCGACCACGCCCGCACGTTCGGGCTCCTCGCCGCGACGCCGGGGCCGGACGTGAGCCTCACGTGCGCAGCCGCGTTGACGGGGAAGTCTGCTGCCAAGGTGCGCAGCGATCTCCGCACGCTGGAACGGGTTTCTCTGGCCGAGGAACACATCCCCGGCCGATGGCGGATGCACGACCTCGTGCGGCTCTACGGACAGGCGCACGCCACACCACCCGACCTTGACGAGTCGATGCGCCGGCTGGCCAACTTCGTCCTGCACACGGCGGCCGCGGCGGACCGGCACATCCTGCCGCGCCGCAGGCCGATCACACTCACGCCGTGCGTCACCGACCCCCTCGCGTTCGCGGACCAGAAGGCGGCGGTGGCGTGGTTCGACGCCGAGTACCGCACCCTTCTCGCGCTCCAGCAGGTCGCCGACGACGCCACGACCTGGCAGCTGGGCTGGGCGCTGGACAGCTACTACTACCTCGGCACTCGCCCCCACGACGACTACCTCACCGCGCTGAGGAACGGGGTGGCGGCCGCGGAACGGCTCGGCGACCCCACCGCACTCCTCAACGCCCACGACCTGCTCGGAGCCGAGTACCTGGCCATCGACGCCTTCGCTGACGGTGAACGCCATCTACGCAAAGCGCTTGCCTTCGCGGTTGAGCAGAACAACGAATACCGGCAGTTCGGCACGCTGCTCACGCTCTCGCACCTCCTGCAGCAGAGCGGAGATCCCCGCACAGCTCTGGATCTCGCGCGCGACGCGCTGCCACTGGCCCGCGCCCTGGGCGACCCGAGCTGGGAGGCGGAAGCCGCCTTCACCGTCGGCATGCACGCGACCCGGTGCGGCGAGTTCGAGGTGGCCGAGGAGCACTGCCGGGCGGCGCTGGCGATCGGTCAGGAACACGGCGACCGCAACGCCGAGGCGCACAGCCTCGCGAGCCTCGGAGCGGTGCTGCTCGACACCGGCCGTCATCACGAGGCGCTGCCGTTGTTCGAACGTGCTCAGGTGCTCTTCCGCGACCTGGCCCGCACGTTCTACGAGGCCCAGATGCTGGAGAAGATCGGCGACGTCCACCTCGCGCTCGGGGAGACCGCGCTGGCCGGCCGGTTCTACCGGCAGGCGCTGCCGCTGCTGGAGGAGCGGATGGACACGCTGACCGCGAGGCGGCTGCTCGAGAAGATCGGTGCCAGGTCGGAGCAAGACCGCTGAAAGATGCCCCCTGACAACAGGCTGAGCGTCCGCTCTGACCTGCGGATACAAGGTTTTCACAAGCTCCGTGGTGCAGAGTGGTCGGCGTGCACCTGACGTGGTGAGGTTTGATCTGGGGGACTTCACCCCAGCAGGTGCCCGGGCTGTGTCCGCGTGGTGAAACGGGGGACCTCCTCACTCAAGAGGAAGGTCGCCGCGCTGGCGCAGCCCGACTGGTAGAAGCCGCGGCCGGAGTTGGTCTTAGCCCCCCAGGCGCCGCTCCGGTCGCCCTATCAGGCCTCGGTTTCCGCCGGCTCAGGCGAAGGTTCGGCAGCGTCGACCGGTGCGGCCGGCTCAGGCGAAGGTTCGACCGGCGCGACAACCTCAGCGGCCGGTTTGGCCTTCCGCTCGTCGCCCGCCGTCCGCAACCGCTGCGAGATCACCTGCGAGATGCCGTCACCGCGCATCGAGACGCCGTAGAGGGCGTCCGCGATCTCCATGGTCGGCTTCTGGTGCGTGATGATCAGCAGCTGCGACCGTTCGCGCAGCTGCTCGAACAGGCCGATCAGCCGGTGCAGGTTGGTGTCGTCCAGCGCCGCCTCGACCTCGTCCATCACGTAGAACGGTGAGGGACGGGCGCGGAAGATCGCGACCAGCATCGCGACCGCGGCCAGCGACTTCTCGCCGCCGGAGAGCAGCGACAGGCGCTTGACCTTCTTGCCGGGCGGGCGGGCCTCCAGCTCGATGCCGGTGGTCAGCATGTCGCCGGGCTCGGTCAGCACCAGACGGCCCTCGCCGCCGGGGAACAGGACCTTGAAGACGATCTCGAACTCGCGCGCCACGTCCTCGTAGGCCAGCGAGAAGACCTCGAGGATCTTCTCGTCGACGTCCTTCACGACGGTGAGCAGGTCGCGGCGGGTGTCCTTGATGTCCTCGAGCTGGGTCGAGAGGAACTTGTAGCGCTCCTCCAGCGCCGCGAACTCCTCCAGCGCCAGCGGGTTGACCTTGCCCAGCAACGACAGGTCGCGCTCGGCCCGCTTGGCCCGGCGGGCCTGGGTGTCGCGGTCGTACGGCATCGGCTGCGGCTCGGTGACCTGCTCGCCGCGTTCCTTGGCCGCCTCGTACTCGGCGAGCTCCCCGGCGGACGCGGGCACCGGCTGGTCCGGGCCGTATTCGCCCACCAGGTCCTCGAGGCCGATGCCGAAGTCCTCGGAGATCTTGGTCTCGAGCTGCTCGATGCGCAGGCGCTGCTCGGCGCGCAGCACCTCGTCGCGGTGCACGGCGTCGACCAGCTTCTCCAGCTCGCCGGACATCTCCCGGACCAGGTTGCGCACCTGGGTCAGCAGCAGTTCGTGCTGGGAGCGGCGTTCCTGGGCCTGGTCGCGCTCACGGGCGGCGCGGGTCAGCGAGACCTCGATGCGGGCCAGCGCTTCCTCGCCGCCGCGGACCACGGCCTTCGCGACCACGGCTCCATGCGCACGGTGTTGCGTCGCGCGGGCGTGGCGTTCGCGGGCATCACGCTCAGCGCGCGCGGCCCTGCGCAGGCCGTCCGCCTTGCCCTGCAACGCCCTCGCGCGTTCTTCGGCGGTGCGCTGCACCAGCCGGGCGTCCATTTCGCCCTGACGCGCCTGGGCGAGCTCGGCGGCGAGTGCGTCGCGCTGGTCGGTGTCCGGCTCGTCGTCGAGGGTCTGCTCCTCCTCGGCCATCAGCAGCCGCTCTTCGAGCTCACCCAGCTTCAGCAGGGCTTCCTCGCGCGACCGCTCGACCTTGGCGCGCTGCTCGGTGATGCGGGAGACCTCGGCCTCCGCGGACCGCACGGCGGTGACCATCCGGCTCAGGCGCTCGCCGGAGCGGGCCTGGCGGACCTTGGCCTCCTGCATGGCCTCCTTGACCGCGTCGAGCACCTTGCGGCGGGCCTGCTGCTCGGCACGGGCACCTTCCAGCGCCGCCGAAGCGTGCTCCAGCGCGCGTTCCGCCGTCGCCAGCGCTTCCTGCGCCTCGTCGACGGCCGCCTGCACCTCGATCACGCTCTGGCCCTGGGCGCCGGAACCGCCGATCGCCCAGTCCGTGCCGAAGAGGTCGCCTTCACGCGTCACGGCCCGGACGTTCAGCCGGGCCGCGGTGTCCAGATCCTCGACCACCGCAAGGCGGTCGAGCGCGCGAGCCAATGCCGGACGCAACGCCTCCGGCGCGTGCACGACGTCGATGGCCCACCGCGCGCCGTGCGGAAGATAGCCCCACTGCGACGTGTCCACAGGGGACCCGTGGGAGCCGATCAGCACGCCCGCGCGACCGGCGTCCTTCTCCTTCAACAGCTTCAGGGCCGCGAGCGCACCGTCGCCGGAGGACACCGCGACGGCGTCGGCGATCGGGCCGAGTGCGGCGGCGAGCGCGACCTCGAACCCCGGCTCGACGGTCAGCAGCGCGGCGACGGAACCCAGCAGGCCGGGCACGTCGGACGCGAGCAGCGCACCCGCACCGTCCTTGCGGGTCAGGCCGAGCGACAGAGCGTCGACGCGGGCCCGCCACGAGGCGATGTCGCGTTCCGCGGTGCGTTCGGCCTTCACCAACTCGTCGACGCGCTGCCGTGCCGCGTCGTTGGACTGCACGGCCTGGTGGTGACGCTCGTCGAGGCCGTGGTCGTCCTCGTCTTCGGTGCCGGTGATCTCGCGGGCTTCGGCCAGTTCCATCGACGCGAACTCGACGCGTTCGGTGGCCTCGACGACTGTGACGGAGAGCCGTTCGATCTCCTCGGCGGTCGCGTTCGTCTTGCTGCGCAACGCCTCCACCTGGCCGGAGAGCCGAGCGAGGCCCTCCCGGCGGTCGGCGATCGCGCGGACGGCGGCGATGTGCGCCTTCTCCGCCTGGGAGACCATGCGCTCCAGTTCGGACCGCGTCTCGACGGCCTCGGCCAGCGCGATCCTGGCCTCGGTGACGCCCTCCTGGAGCTCCAGCTCCATCTCGGCGGTGTCCTCGGCCTCGCGATCGAGCTCGTCGGGGTCACGACCGCGCGACGGCGCGTCCAGCTCGGCGGACAGGTGCCGGGCACGTTCGGCGGCCAGGCGCACGGTGCCGCGGAGGCGTTCCTCCAAAGCGGACAGCCGGTACCAGGTGTCCTGCGCGGCCTGCAGCTTCGGCGCGTCGGCGGCGACCCGCTCCTCCAGCTCGTTCTGCTGGTACTGCGCCGCCTGCAACGACTTCTCGACCTCGGCACGGCGCGCGCGGGCCTTCGCCTCGTCGTGCTCCTCCTGCGCGATGTTCTCGCGCTGCGTCACCAGGTCGTCCGCGAGCAGGCGCAGCTTGCTGTCGCGCAGCTCGGACTGGACGACCTGCGCGCGGCGAGCGATCTCGGCCTGCTTGCCGAGGGGCTTCAGCTGGCGGCGCAGCTCGGAGGTGAGGTCGGTGAGGCGCGTCAGGTTCGCCTGCATCGCCTCCAGCTTGCGCAGCGCCTTTTCCTTGCGCTTGCGGTGCTTGAGGACGCCGGCGGCCTCCTCGATGAACGCGCGGCGTTCCTCCGGCTTGGACTCGAGGATCGCGGCGAGCTGGCCCTGACCGACGATCACGTGCATCTCGCGGCCGATGCCGGAGTCCGACAGCAGCTCCTGGATGTCCATCAGCCGGCAGGAGTTGCCGTTGATCTCGTACTCGGTGGCACCCTCGCGGAACATCCGGCGGGTGATCGACACCTCGGTGTACTCGATCGGGAGCATGCCGTCGGCGTTGTCGATGGTCAGCGTCACCTCGGCGCGACCGAGCGGCGCGCGCCCGGACGTGCCGGCGAAGATGACGTCCTCCATCTTGCCGCCGCGCAGGTCCTTGGCACCCTGCGTGCCCATCACCCAGCGCAGCGCGTCGAGCACGTTGGACTTGCCGGACCCGTTGGGGCCGACCACACAGGTGATGCCGGGCTCGAAGCGCAGCGTGGTAGCCGAGGCGAAGGACTTGAAGCCCTTCAGCGTCAGGCTCTTGAGATGCACGCGGGGCAGAGTACCCAAACGCTTGCGGATGATGCGGGAGGCGGGTCTTGACCTGCGTTTCCAAGTGCTGTGATCGTCGGCCTTCGCCCCGTGTTCCGACGGTCAGACGGGTGCATCGTGGTGCCGGCCCCGCGTCCTCGTACTGGTTGGGGGCGCGGGGCCGGTGCCGCGAGGCGCCCTGCTGAGCGCCGGAAGACGCGGTGAAGGCCGGCGGTCACAGCGCTAGGGACGGAGAGTAACCAAGGGACCGCTTTCGTCCGACACTTCCAGGCGATCGATCTGATCGACCCGGAACGACGTGGAACCCGGAATCCGCTCGTCGGGCGCATGATCCGAACCCCACCAGCCACCGATCTCGCGCCGGCCCTGCCGGTCGAACACCATCACCTTGCAGCGCGCGCCCGGTTTGACGTTGCCGAGCTTGAACCACATCTCGGTGCCCCACGACTTGGTGACCATGGAAACGCTGGCGTCGACACCCGTTCCCTGATCTTGTGCCGCCCACGTCGGCGCAGGTGGCAGCGCGATCGGAGGCTCAGGTGGAGGCTCTGCCGGTCGCAGGAACAGGATCCCTCCGGCCAGCGCCAGAGCGGTGAGGACGGCCGCGCACACGATCAGCACGCGGCGCTGGTGGTTCGGCTTGGGCGGGAGGGCCGGGATCTCGTCGAGGTTCTCGACGTCCTCCAGGCTCAGGCGGCCGAGCAGGCCTGGCAGGGGGGCCAGCCGCAGCATCTCGGCCTGGCACGTGTCGCAACCAGGCAGATGGCGTTCGAACGCGGACCGTTCCTTGAGGTCGAGCGATCCGAAGAGGTAGGCGCCGACGTCGACGGTGTACTGGCAGCTCACGCCTCGGTCACCCCTCTTTCCTCCAACGCGTCGCGCAGTGCCCGCAGTGCGTAGAAGCAGCGCGACTTGACGGTGCCCGGCGGGATGCCGAGCGTTTTGGCGGCCTCCGCGACGGTGCGGCGCCGGTAGTAGAGCTCGATGACGACCGTCCGGTGCTCAGGCGTGAGCGCCCGCAGCGCCGACGCGATCTGCCACGTCTGCAGCACGTGCTCGACCTGGTCGCTGACCGGCGGCAGGTCCACCGGTTCGAGCGGCACCTCGGTCGCACGTGCGTTGCGGCGCCGGTAGCCGGAGACGACCAGGTTCCGGGCGACCGTGTAGAGCCACGGTGCCGCGTCGTCCGGTTTCAGCTCCTCGTGATGCCGCCACGCGCGAAGCAACGTCTCCTGCACAACGTCCTCTGCCTGCTGATAGTCGCCGTCGACCAGCCGCAACACGTAGTGCAGCAACGGGCCTCGCCAGCGGTCGTAAAGCTGGATGAGGACGTCTTCGCCGGAGTCCACGCTCCCTTACTACGCCACTTTTTCCGGAAAAGTTCAGCGCTCGGCAAACCCGGTCACATCGCCCCTGGCCTCGGACCACTGCTCACCGACAGATTCGACGTGTCCTGGGGTTTCACCCGACCGGAGTGCCCTGAGTAGTTCTTCACACTTTTCGCGCGGACCCTCGGCAACCACCTCGACCCTGCCGTCCGGCCGGTTCGAAGCGCTGCCCACCAGGCCCAGCTCCAGTGCCCTGGCTCGCGTCCACCAGCGAAAACCGACGCCCTGCACCCGTCCACGCACCCACGCGTTCAGTCGCACATCCACCCCCGAATGGTCGCGTAGTCACCCAAGGTGACCAAAGAGGCACTCTGTGGTTGTCATCCATTAGTGGTACGGTGCCGACCCGTGAGCGCCCGCAGCCTCTTACTCGGCCTGCTGATCGGTGCGACCGGCATCGGCGGTCTCGCCGTCACCGGTACCTCTCCTCTCGGCATCAGCTTCACCAATGCCGCACAGCAGGAGACCTCCGAATCAGCGAACCAGTTCGATACCGGCAACGCAGCTGCACCCAACAGACAAAGCCCATCCGACAGCAACACAGGTGCCGGCACTCCCATCACGTCGTCGTCCTCTTCCGCTCCCACCACTTCGTCGACGACGGCGAGCCCCTCCTCCTCTTCATCTTCGTCGCAGGCCCCCACCACCACGACGACGCCTCTCGAAGCGCCGCAGCCTCCCGCCGAGGCGCCGCAGCAGGGGAAGACGCCCGAACAGGCCGTCCTGGCGCTCGTGAACGACGCCCGTGCGGCGAAGGGCTGCAAGGCACTCGTGATCGACGACCGCATCACGACCGCCGCGCAGGGCCACAGCACCGACATGGCCACCAACAACTACTTCTCGCACGTGTCGCAGGACGGCAGGACGTTCGACCAGCGCATGAAGGACGCCGGCTACCCGCGGCCCGGCGGCGAGAACATCGCGAAGGGCTATCGCACGCCCGAGCAGGTCATGGAGGGCTGGATGAACTCCAAGGGCCACCGCGACAACATCGAGACCTGCACTTTCACCACCATGGGCCTGGGAGTGGACACCCGAGGCTGGCTCTGGACCCAGAACTTCGGCCGCTAACGCTTTGAGCAGGGGAAACTTCGTGTACGAGAGCCCGGAACCGGACTCGCGCTCGCGCTTTCGCGGTGCACCGCAGATCATCCTCGCCGCGTCCGGCGTGGTGCTGGCGACCATCTTCGCCGCCGTGGCCTCGCTCGCGGCGGGCTCCAACGCCGCCACCGAGAGCCCGTCGAACCAGCCTCCGCGCAAGGAGGCCGTGCGCGACGCCCTGAGCATCGTGCCGACGTCGGCACCTTCTTCAGTCGAGCCGACCTCGTCGCCCGCCGAGACCACGACGACGACCTCGACCACCACGACGACGAAGAAGCCGACGCGCATCACGACCATCACGCGCCCCGACGGCACCACCACGACGGTGACGACCGACGACCCGCCGCCGGCGACGTCACAGCCTCCCGTGGTGACGACAACGCCGCGACCCGACCACGACAACTCAGGACCCCACCACCACGACCAAGGACCCGGCGCCAACGACGTCGTAGGCCCGAAGTAACGCCAGTCACCAACAAGTGACGCAGAGCTACACGAACGTGTGGCGTCACTGAGGCGTTGGTGCGTTTCCGCCGATAACTCGAACGCAAGACCATCCGACCGGGTTTCCCACGAGGAGATGGGTGTGTTCGAGAAAGATCATTCGCAGTCACCTGCCGATCCGCCGAAGAAGCGGAAGGGCACGGTCGTGATGCTGGCCGCAGGCGGCGTGGTCGTGGCGACGCTGTTCGCCACCGTCGCCTCCATGCTCGCCGCCGCCGGTCAGCAGGCGAACCCGGAGCGCGCGTCCGCCGACGTAGTCCAGACGATCACCAGCGTGGCGCCGGACGGCAGCACCAGCACCGTCCTCGTGACGGTGTCGTCGAGCTCGGGCTCGTCGTCGGCCACGCCGGACCGCAAGCAGGCCGCGCGGCCGCAGGAGCAGCCGAAGCCGGACGCGCCGCAGCCCCCGCAGCTGACGACGAACCCGACCGAGCCGTCGCAGACGAACAGCAACCCGCCCACGTCGTCGACGGAACCGCCGGCGTCGTCTTCTTCTTCGGCGTCGTCGACCACCACGCCGCCGTCGTCCTCGTCTTCGTCGAGTTCGCCCGCGCCGGCCCCGAAGCCCTGACGGGCACGACTCAGCGCAGCAGATCGAGGTCGGCCGCCAGCACTTCCCCCTGGTCTACAGCTCGAACCGGTACCCCATACCGGGCTCGGTCAGCAGGTGCCGCGGCCGCGCGGGCTCCGGTTCCAGCTTCCGCCGCAACTGGGCCAGGTAGACCCGCAGGTAGTGGGTCTCCCTTTCGTAGGCCGGCCCCCACACGTCCCGTAGCAGCTGCTTCTGCGCGACGAGCTTCCCGGCGTTGCGCGCCAGCACCTCCAGCAGCCCCCACTCGGTGGGTGTGAGGTGCACTTCGGCGCCGTCCTTCAACACTCGCTTGGCGGCGAGGTCCACCGTGAACGACGCCGTCCGCACGGTCGGCTCGTCCTCGGACCCCGAGCCGGCCGAGCGGCGGACCGCGGCGCGCAGGCGAGCGAGGAACTCGTCCATGCCGAACGGTTTCGTCACGTAGTCGTCGGCGCCGGCGTCGAGGGCATCGACCTTGTCGGCCGAGTCGATGCGGGCGGAGAGCACGATGATCGGGAGCGTGGTCCAGCCGCGCAGGCCGGCGATGACGTCCGTGCCGTCCATGTCCGGCAGACCCAGGTCCAGGACCACCACGTCGGGTTTGGCGTCGGCTGCCAGGCGCAGGGCGGTGGCACCGTCGTGGGCGGTCAGGACCTCGTAGCCGCGGGCCGAGAGGTTGATCCGCAGGGCGCGCACGATCTGCGGCTCGTCGTCGACCACCAGCACTTTCGTCATGAAACCCTCGCCTCGGCCGGGAGTGAGATCACCACGGTGAGACCGCCACCGGGCGTGTCCTCTGTGCTGATCGTGCCGTCCATGGCCTCGGTGAAGCCCTTCGCCACGCTCAGACCGAGACCGACACCACCCGGCGTGCGGTCGCCGAGGCGCTGGAACGGGGCGAACACCTCATCCGCCGTACCGCTGGGCAGGCCGCGGCCGTGGTCGACGACGCGCAGCTCCACCTCAGAGCCGTGCGCTGACGCCCGCAGTGCCACGGTGCCGGCGTAGCGCAGGGCGTTGCCGGCGACGTTCGCGATCACGCGTTCCAGGAGCCCGATGTCGGCGCGGACGGGCGGCAGTGACTCGGGGACGTCGACCTCGATGTCGCCGGTCAGGCCGCGCAACGCCCGTGCGACCGCCTCGTAGTAGCCGACCGCGCGGAACACCGGCTGTACCGCGCCGGTCGCGAGGCGGGACGAGTCGAGCAGGTTGTCGACCAGGCCGGTGAGACGCTCGGCCGACTCGTCGACGGTCTCCAGCAGTTCGGCGGTGTCCGACTCCGACAGTCTCAGCTCCGGGTCGCGCAACGCGTCGACGGCGGCCCTGATCGAGGTCAGCGGCGTGCGGAGGTCGTGGCCGACGGCGGAGAGCAATGCGGTGCGCAGCTCGGTCCGGGAGGCCTGCCGCTGGGCTTCGAGCGCCTGGTCGGCCATCCGCTGCTGCCGCAACGCGAGCAACGCCTGGCCCGCGGCCGCCTCCAGCACCCGGCGGTCGGACGCGGGCAGCGAGCGGCCGCGCAACGCCAGGTGCACCTCCGGTGTCACCGCGATGTCGACGTCCGCCTCGTCGGGTTCGTCGCACGGGCTCGCGCCGATGCACGCGACGCGTGCCCACTCGCCGTCGACGCGTTCCAGCAACGCCACCGACGTCAGGCCGAAGTTCTCCTTCACCTTCTCCAGCAGCCGGGCCAGCGGATACGGATTCGTCAGCACGGTGCGCGCGTACGACGCGAGGAGCGTGGCCTCGGTGCGAGCGCGCGCTGCCTGCGTCGCACGGCGCGCGGCATAGTCCACCACCAACGCGGTCGACACGCCCACGATGATCATCGCGAAGAAGGTGACCACGTTCTGCTGCGCGTCGATGGTGAACGTGTGGAAGGGCTCGGTGAAGAAGAAGTTCAGCAGGAACGCGCTGAACAGTGCCGTCGCGATGGCCGGTCCCACGCCCCCGATGATCGCCACGAGCAGCGTGACCAGCAGGTACGCGACGACGTTCGTGGAAAGGATCAGGGCGTCGCGCATCGTCGCACCGGCCGCCGTGACCAGCGCGGGGCCGATGATCGCGAGGACCCAGCCCCATGCGAGCCGGCTCGGCTTGAGAGGGCTGCCCGCGAACCGTGCGCGCCAGCCGCTGGTCGTCGCGGGGTGCGTGACCATGTGGACGTCGATCGCGCCGGACTCCTGCACGACCGTGGAACCGATACCTGCCGAGAACACGCGCGCGAACCGTGAACGGCGCGAGGTGCCAAGCACGAGCTGAGTGGCGTTCACTCCGCGCGAGAACTCCAACAGCGCCGTCGGCACGTCATCGCCTACGACGGTGTGGAAGGTGGCACCGACATCCTCTGCGAGCTTGCGATATTTCGTCAGTGCGTGCGGATCAGCGCCCACGAGGCCATCGCCGCGTAGAACGTGCACGACGAGAAGGTCGCCACCCGCGCGCGTGGCGATGCGACGCGCGCGTCGGATGAGCGTCTCGCTCTCCTTGCCGCCGGTGATGGCGACGACGACACGTTCGCGCGTCTCCCACGTGTCCGTGATCTGCTGTTCGGCCCGATAGCGCAGCAGTGCGACGTCGACCTGGTCTGCGACCCAGAGCAGCGCGATCTCGCGGAGCGCGGTGAGGTTGCCGAGGCGGAAGTAGTTGCCGAGCGCGGCGTCGATCTTGCTCGCGGCGTAGACGTCACCGTGGGCGAGCCGGCGGCGCAGGGCCTCGGGGGTGAGGTCGACGAGCTGGGTCTGCGCGGCTTTGCGCACGACCTCGTCCGGCACCGTTTCCTGTTGGGGAACCCCGGTTATGCGTTGAACGACGTCGTTGAGCGATTCCAGGTGCTGCACGTTGACGGTGGAGAGCACGTCAATCCCGGCATCGAGAAGTTCCTCAACGTCTTGCCACCGTTTGGCATTACGAGATCCGGGCACGTTGGTGTGCGCGAGTTCGTCGACGACCGCCACCTCGGGCGCACGGGCCAGGAGCGCGTCGACGTCCATCTCGGCGAGTTCGACGCCACGGTGCACAGAGTGCCGGCGCGGCACGATTTCGAGGCCTTCGACCAGTTCGGCGGTCTTCGCCCGGCCATGGGTCTCCACAAATCCGATGACGACGTCCGTGCCGCGTTCCCGCCGCCGGTGCGCCTCCCCGAGCAGCGAGAACGTCTTGCCGACGCCGGGAGCGGCACCGAGATAGATGCGGAGCTCGCCACGCCTGGGTTTCGCACTCACCGGTCCAGTCTGCTCCTGGCCCCTCGTGGGCTGTTCGGGGGTACACGCTGCGTCATCCGGTCATACACGTGCTCCTTCCCACATCTTTGGCCGCAGATCTGTCTCGTTGAATCACGCTTCAGCACGGCGCCCGTTCGAGTGAGCCACACTGCGCTTTTTACGCCGTTTACCAGCACATTTAAGTGTGCTGGACGCGCGCGGTGACACTCCGGTCCCCACAACGGCCGAATGGGTTATCGGCAGTTGGCGGATAGCGCGCAGAGCGTGAATGAGGGAAAGTTCCAGGGTTCGTGTCCGAATTCGGACAATCACATGCGCGCGGAGAAACGATGCCCACCACCGTCACCAACCACGAAGCACTTCAACTCGTGGTGGCCGTGCACCGGCTGGTGCGTAGTCTTCGGCAGGCCGCTCCGGCCCGCCGTTTGCAACCCACCCAGTTATTGGTGCTGTCAGAACTGAGCGCCCACGGCCCGATGCGGATCGGCGAGATCGCGGTGCGCGCGCTGTGTTCGCAGCCGACCGCGACAACCGTCGTGACCAGCCTCGAAGGCACTGGCCTGGTCCGCAGAGAGCCCGATGCGGCCGACGGCAGAGCGACGATAGTCGTCCTCACCGAAGTCGGTCGCGAGACCATCCTGTCGCTCGCTCACGGCGAGGCCGAACTATTGAGTGAAAGAATGTCCGCACTTTCGCCGGAAGACAGAGACCACCTGCGATCGGCCATGCCGGTATTGCGCCACCTGGCCGAACCGCAGGAAAACAAGTAGGGGCGGGACCCCCCGACGGGTCCCGCCCCAAGTCATTTACTTGCTGGGTGACACTGAAGTAGGTGTCACCGAGCTGGAAGGTGCGCTGTCAGAACTCGACGGCGGTGTACTCGACGTTGGTGGCGTTGATGACGGAGCGGACACACTCGGTGCCACCGTGTAACAGGCGCCGTTTTCGTAGTTGATCTCCGGACGCGGATACCTGTTAGCCGGAATCATCGGTTCCGGGTCACCGTTGCTACAGCCGTTGTACTGCCGGGGCGCGTTGATGGGCCTGCCGTCCTGGTCGTACAACAGCACGTTGGTGAGCAACTTGCCGTTCTCGTCATACGCGTAGATGTTCTCGTACGTGTCCATCATCGGCGCCGGCGTCGGCTGATACGAACGCGTGTTGTACGCAAGCTGGTTCGCCATCCCGTCGATCACCTGGAACAACAACCCCACCGCCAGAGCGGACGCCGGCAGGCTGAACCACAGCCACCGCCGATCCACCTTGGCCCGCGGCCCGGCGAACACCGACACCACGGCGATCCCGGCAAGCGCCAGGAACCCGAGAATGTCCCGCCCGGCGAGCAGCACGGCCCCGAGCCCGATGAGCCCCGCCCGTGCCAGCCACCATGCCGACTGCAGCGTCTTCAGGTAGGTGATCGCCCGTTCCGCGGGCGTTCCCACCTGCGGCGACAGCCACTCCTTGAGCTTGAGCGTCTCCGGCAGCGTCATGACGTCGCGCTGCGCGGCCCCGCGATCCTGCACCAGCGCCAGGCTGAGCACGAGGATCACGCCGGGCAGCAGCAGAATCGCCGGCTCCCGCAACGCGGCGGCCCCCGCGAGCAACGTGATGCCAGTGGCCGCGGCCAACCCCCAGGCCGCCGCACGCGGCCGGCTCAGCCACTTCTTCTTGGTGGTGACGGGCAGCCGCTCGGTCCGCGACGGATAGCCGGCCGCCTGCCGCAACTCCTGCGCGTACTGGTCGGGCGACCCAAGCCGCTGCTCGAGCGTCTCGCCCTCTTCGAGCTCCATCGACAGTTCGGCGACGTGCGCCTCGACGTCCTCCATGATCTCAGCGACCTCGCCGGGCGGCAGGTCGTCCAGGGCCGCCCGCATCCCGGCCAGGTAGTACTCGACGCCGAGTGCCTGCGTGTTCATGCTGCGACCTCCTCGAGCAGGCCGTCCAGCGTGCTGGCGAACGACCTCCACGTCTCCCTCTGCTCGGCGAGGCGCTCCCGCCCGGTTTCGTTGATGCTGTAGTACTTGCGGTGCGGCCCCTCTTCGCTCGGCACCACGTACGAGGTCAGCATCCCCGCGTTGTAGAGCCGCCGCAGCGTCCCGTACACCGACGCGTCCCCGACTTCGTTCAATCCCCCGGCGCGCAGCCTGCGCACCACGTCGTACCCGTACCCGTCGTCCTTGCGCAGAACCGCAAGGACGGCCAGGTCCAGCACCCCTTTGAGCAGTTGGCTCGTGTCCATGGCCCCTCCGACCCGCTGTTGCGCCGTGAACAGTACTACGCACTGCGCAGTACTGTCTAACGCGGGTTATTGCTTCGAGATTTTGATCGTCCCGGGCCGAACGGTTGTGCTAGAAGTCCACTCATGCGGCTGACGCGGATCGAGTTCAACGGCTACAAGCGCCTCGCGCAGACGTCGTGCAACGTGGACGGGAAGCTGATCGCGTTCGTCGGCCCGAACGAGGCCGGGAAGAGCAGCGTCCTCGAAGCCCTCGCCTGGCTCGACACCTGGGGGCGCACACCCCTACCGGACACCGCGCGGACCCGCGAGCACCAGCTGTGGGAGCACCTGCCGGTGGTGAGCGTGACGTTCCAGCTCGATGACAGCGACCGGGAGACGCTGCGGGAGCGCGACGTCGAGAATCCGCCCACTACCTGCAAGGTCAGCAAGTTCCGCGATGGCCGCACCAAGACCGAAGCCTCCCCCTGGGCGACGTGGTCCGAGGCTCCGTTCAGTCAGGCGCTCTACGAACTGGAGTACGAGCTGCGCTCAGAGACGGCTGACGACGAACGCCGCAAGCAGATCGAGCGAGTGATCCGCCGACTCGACCTCGGCTCCGGCCACGCGTGGTCGAAGGCCGAGATCGCGGAATTCGAGGACCTCCACTCCAGTCTCGTCCTCGAATTCGCGGGCCACCTGATCGGTCTGCTGCGGTGCGGTTCGGCGCAAGACTTCACGTTGCGTTGGCTGCGCGACAACCGGCCGATGTTCCGGCTGTTCACCGAGGCCGACCGGCAGCTGCAACCGAGCTACGACATCCGCGAGGAGGAGTTCCGCCACTCCCCTCCACCAGCGCTGCAGAACCTGCTCGCCATGGCCGGCCTCGGCATCGACCGGCTGTGGGACGTGGTGGTCGAGAACAACACGCTCAATCGCCACACACTTCTCAAGCGCGCCAACCACGAGCTGGAGAAGGCCATCCGCCGGGGATGGCGGCACTCACCCGTCACCGTCCGGCTCTCGCTGGAGAGAAGCACGCTCCAGGTCTTCGTCGAGGAGTTGGTGCCGCAGGGCAGCGTCACCGCGCTCGACGAGCGCAGTGCGGGGCTGAGGACCTTCATCGCACTGGTCGGCTTCCTGCACACGATGAACTACCCGACGGACTTCCCGGAGGACGCGATCCTCCTGATCGACGAAGCCGACAACCACCTGCACCTGGACGCCCAGGCCGACCTGGTCGAGATGCTGCTCCAGCAGGAGGTCGTGAACCAGATCCTGTACACCACCCACTCACCCGGCTGCCTACCGCCGGATCTGGGCACCGGCGTCCGGCTGGTCGCGACGAGTGCCTCGGCGCCCGGCACGAGCGAACTGCGCAACAACTTCTGGACCAACGAAGGCCCCGGCTTCAGCTCGTTGCTGTTCAAGATGGGTGCGAGCGCGGCGGCGTTCTCGTCGTGCCGGCACGCGGTGATCGCCGAGGGTCCGACCGAGATGATCCTGCTGCCCACCCTGATCAAGCTGGCCACCGGCGAACCGCACCTGACCTACCAGGTCGCGCCCGGCCTGGCCAACGCTCCCGCGGACGATCCACAGCTCGGCGAGGTGGCGGCACGGACCGCCTATCTGGTCGACGGCGACAAGGGCGGAACGACCAAGAAGGCCCAACTGGTCACGGCGGGCGTGCCGGCCGACCACGTGCTGGCGCTGCCCACGGGTCAGGCGATCGAGGACCTGCTGACCGCGGACTCCCATCTGGGCGCGGTCAACGCCCACTTCGCGGAGTGCGGCATCCCGCATCGGGTGAGCACAGCCGACCTGGACACCGGCAAGACTCGTGGCAAGGCCGTGAGCGACTGGTGCAAGGCCCACAAGATCGGCGCGCCGGGCAAGACCGTCATCGCCAGCCGGCTGGTCAACGACCCGGATCAGATCGCACTGGAGCCGGCCGCGATCGACTACCTGAAGGAGCTGCACGCCAAGCTGACGGAGATCCTCAAGCTCTAGGGCGAGGCTGGCACCGCGGACACGAAAACGAGGACCGGTTCATGAACGGCTCGCGGACGATCGGCGCACCGCACCGCTTACAAGGCCGGTTCTCCTGCCCATATGCGCTGAGCGAGCGGTCGAAGTACCCGGACTGCCCGTTGATGTTGACGTACAGGGCGTCGAACGAGGTCCCACCCTGCCCGAGCGCCTCACGCATCACATCGGTGGCGTGGTCCAGCAGCTCGGCGGCCTTGCCCCGAGTCAGCTTGTCCGTCATGCGGGTCCCGTGCAGCCGGGCCCGCCACAACGCCTCGTCGGCGTAGATGTTGCCGATGCCGGACACCAGGGTCTGGTCCAGCAAGGCGCGCTTGATCTCCGTGTGACGCAGGCGCAGGGTGCGCACGGCGGCATCACGGGAGAACAAGGGGTCCATGGGGTCGCGGGCGATGTGCGCGACCGAGTCCGGCACGAGGGTGCCGTCGACCTCGACCAGTTCGGCCAGGGCCAGGCCGCCGAAGGTTCGTTGGTCGACAAAGCGCAGCTCCGGGCCGCCGTCGGCGAACCGGAACCGGACGCGTAGGTGCTTCTCGTCCTGGGCCGATGAGGGCTGGACGAGCATTTGGCCGCTCATACCCAGATGGGCGAGCATGGCGGCCTTGTCAGCCAGTTCTACCCAGAGGTACTTGCCGCGGCGCTTGGCTGCCACCATCGGTTGCGATGCCAAGCGCGCGCAGAAGTCCGCGGAGCCCAGGTCGTGCCGGCGGATGGCGCGTGGGTGCAGGACCTCTACCGAGGAGATGACCCGGCCGGCGACGTGGGCTTCGAGGCCGAGGCGAACCACCTCGACCTCTGGGAGTTCGGGCACGTCAGTCCTGGGACTTGCCCTCGTCGACGGGCTGCGCCTCGATCACGGCGGCCTGCGGCTTGGTGGGCTTCAGCACCCATACGCCTGCCCGGCTCGTGTCCCTGACCAGCACAAGTCCCTGGATTCCTCCGTTGCGGGAGGCGTTCACCGGGCCGCGAGCGGAGCGGCTGCGGCGGTTCGTGCGGTACCTGGTCGCATACATTGCGGTCTCAGTCTTCCTCGGTTGGGGAGATCCCTGGCGTCACCGAGGCGCCATTCTGTCTACTCACGGGTGCAGCCGACTCCTGCTCGGCATGAACCCGCTCCGACAGAACATGATAGGCCGCTTCAGCGGCCTTCTGCTCGGCTTCCTTCTTGGTGCGCCCATCACCCTTGCCGTAGGGCTGGCCACCGACGAGCACCTTGGCGGTGAACTCCTTGCGGTGATCCGGCCCCTGGTCGTCCACGCGGTACTCCGGGACGCCGAGACTGGCTTGAGCGGTGAGCTCCTGCAGGCTTGTCTTCCAGTCCAGTCCAGCACCCAAAAGCGGAGCTTTGGCCAAGAGCGGATCGAACAGCCGGTGAACGAACGTTCGTGCGGTATCGATACCGAACTGCAGGTACACCGCACCGATGACGGCTTCGAGGCCGTCGGCGAGGATGCTCGCCTTGTCCCTGCCGCCCGTCAGCTCTTCGCCGCGGCCGAGCAACAGGTGTGCGCCGAGACCGCCTTCACTCAGGTTGCGCGCGACTCCAGCGAGTGCGTGCATGTTCACCACGCTGGCACGGAGCTTCGCGAGCTGACCTTCTGGAAGGTCGGGGTGAGTGCGGTACAGGTGGTCGGTGACGACCAACCCGAGCACCACGTCGCCCAGGAACTCGAGCCGCTCGTTCGGCGGCAAGCCGCCGTTTTCGTACGCGTAGGACCTGTGGGTGAGTGAAAGCACGAGCAGCTCGGCGTCCAGGTGGACGCCGAGCGCTTCGAGCAGGTCCGCGCGGTCCGCTTGCGGTGCGCGCGGCGGCTTTCCCCCCACTACGTCGCCGAGGAGATCAGGCCGGCTGAGCGACCTGGCGGCCAGCGTACTGACCACAGGCCGGGCAGGCGACGTGCTGCGGCTTCGGCTGGCGGCAAGCCTTGTTGGAGCACGCCACCAGGTGCACGGCAGACGTCTTCCACTGGGAACGGCGCGATCGGGTGTTCGAACGCGACATTTTCCGCTTCGGGACGGCCACGACTACTTCTCCTCCGAGTTGTCATCGTCGAACCGCTCTTGCAATGCGGCCCAACGAGGGTCAATCGTCTCATGCCCGTGGTCGGGCCCGAGCTCCGCCCACCTGCCACCACACTCGGAGCAAAGCCCCTTGCAGTCCGGCTCGCAGAGCGGTGCCTGCGGCAGCGCGAGAACGATGGCGTCCCGCACCACAGGCTCGAGGTCGATCAGATCGTTGACGATCCGGCTGACCTCGTATTCATCCGTGGTCTCGTCCGTGGTGCTGTCCGGCCACGCGTAGAGCTCCGTGACCCGGACTTCAACCTCATCGGTGAGCGGCTCGAGACACCTCGAGCACTCCCCCTCGACCTTCGCGAACGCTGTCCCCGACACGAGCAGGCCCTCCACGACCGATTCGATCAGGAGGTCCAGCTCAACTTCCCCGCTCTCGGGCACCGCGATCACCCCGAGCAGCCCCACACCTTCGCCGGGGACCGACCTCACGAGGGGTCGGCTCAGACCGGCGCGACGGCCGATGTCCCTGGTGTCGATGACCCAGGGACTGGATGCTGTGGGACGCGTGGACGCGTGACGATGCTCAGTCATGATTTCGGGTTGTTGCTGGCGGGGACCTACCACGTCCAGCCGGTCCAGGGTACGGGACGACGGCCCCGCACGTGAAATCGGCAGGTGATCGCACCTGTCCGACGTAGCGCGAATCACACGTTCAGTCGCGCCTGGAACCGGCTGGTTCGTCAGGAACCGTAGTCGAACGGCGCCGCGACACCCGCGACGGCCGGTCCGCGCAGGTGCGAACGGCCCTTGCCGACCGACCTGAGCGTGTGTGCGAGGAGGTCCTCGAAGTCCGCGAGCTTGCCGTCCACGTACGCGTCGCACTCCGAACGCAGCCTGATGGCCTCGTTCTGCGCGGCGTCGAGCACGCGCGCCGACTCGGCGTGCGCCGCCCGGACGACCTCCTGCTCGTTGATCAGCCGAGCCTGTTCGGCGCGGCCGTCCTCGGTGGCGCGCTCGTAGTTCGCGCGGCCCGCCTGGATCATCCGTTCCGCCTCGCTGTGCGAACGGCTGACCAGGTCGTCGTACTCCTGCCGGCCGGCGGCGACGGTGCGCTCCGCCTGGTCCTCGGCCTCCGCGATCATCCGCTCCGCACGGGCGCGCGCGTCGGACAGCATCGCCTCGGCCTCGGCCTGCGCCTCCGCGAGCATGCGCTCGGAGTCCGAGCGTGCCTTCGACACACCGGACTCCGCCTCGTGCTTGGCCTTGCCGACGACCTCGTCGCGGTGGTCCAGCACGTCCTGCGCGTCGTCGAGCTCCGCGGGGATCGCGTCGCGCACGTCGTCGAGCAGTTCGAGCACATCTCCGCGCGGCACGACGCAGCCCGAAGTCATCGGAACGCCGCGCGCTTCCTCGACGATCGTGACGAGCTCGTCGAGTGCCTCGAACACCCGGTACACGTCTCACTCCCTAACCCCTGTGGCTCCCGCAACAAGTGTGCCCTGCCGATCTCCCCCAAAGAGGGAGATCGGCAGGGCGTGTCAGGATTTGCCGACAGTGACCAGGGGGAAGAAGTGAAGATCACAATCAGGCGGGCGGTCGCCGCCGACGTCGACCCGATCGTCGCCATGCTGGCCGACGATCCGCTGGGCGCCACCAGGGAACGGCCGGGCGACCCCGCCTACCTGGCCGCGTTCGAGGTGATCGACGCCGACCCGCACCAGCTCCTCGCGGTGGCGGTGACCGGCGACGAGGTCGTGGGCACCTTGCAGCTCACGTTCACGTCCGGGCTGTCGCGGCTGGGCATGACCCGCGCGACCGTGGAGGCCGTGCGGGTGCGTTCCGACCAGCGCGGCAACGGCCTGGGCGAGCTCCTCGTGAAGTGGGCGATCGACGAGGCCCGTGCACGCGGTTGCGGCATGGTGCAGCTCACGACGGACGCGTCACGGGTGGACGCGCACCGGTTCTACGAGCGGCTCGGGTTCACCGCATCGCACGTGGGGATGAAGCTCGCGCTCTAGCGGGTCTCGGCGAGGCGCTGCTGCAGCCGCTGCTCAATGGTGGCCGGCAGCAGCGTCGACACGTCACCGCCGTACGTCGCCACCTCCTTGACCAGCGAGGACGCCAGGAACGAGTAGGCGGGCGTGGCCGGCATGAACAACGTGTCGACCCCGCTGAGCTGGTGGTTCATCTGCGCCATCTGCAGCTCATAGTCGTAGTCGGTGACCGCGCGCAGGCCCTTCACGATGGCCTTGATGCCGTTCTCGTTGCAGTAGTCGACGAGCAGGCCGTGCCACGAGTCCACCCGGACGTTCGGCCACGGTGCCGTGACCTCGCGCAACATGTCGATGCGCTCCTCGACGGAGAACAGCGTGCGCTTGGTCTTGTTGATCAGCACGGCGACGACGACCTCGTCGAAGAGATGCGCAGCTCTCCCGATGATGTCCAGGTGACCGTTGGTTACCGGGTCGTAGGAGCCGGGCGTCACGGCACGCGTCATGAAGCGGACGTTAGCACCCGATCGGACGCCTCCAGGCGTGTCCGTGGTTCTCGTCACCCATCAGCACGTACCCGGCCCCAGTACACGGCAGTGTCCCCGTATCGCTTGGCACGCAAGGGTTCTACTCCATCCGGCCACGCTGGTTCGCTGCTTCGCGAAGCTCGTTCGACGATGAGCACCGCATCTTCGGCGAGTCGCGGCGCGATCCCGCGCAGTACTTTCTCGATCTCGTCGTCCGTCACCGCGTACGGCGGATCGGCGAACACGACATCGAACTTCTCCCCCTCGGCCGATACATACGCCTCGGCCGTCCGGTTCGCGATCGTCGTGTTCGCGAACCCGAGCTCCTTCGCGTTGGCCTTCAGCACCTCGGCGGCCCGCTTGTCCGACTCCACGAACGTCGCGTGCTCCGCACCCCTGCTCAGCGCCTCGAACCCGAGCGCCCCCGACCCCGCGTACAGGTCCAGCACTTGCGCGCCGTCGAGGTCCATCATCGCCTCGAGCGAACTGAAGAGGGCCTCTCGCACCCGGTCGGACGTGGGCCTGGTGCCCTTGGGCGGCACCTTCAACCTGCGTCCACCCGCGGTCCCGGCAACGATGCGTGTCACCCGCTCATCGTCCCAGGTGCGCCCCACCGTTGACCGCCAGCACCTGCCCGGTGATGTGACCTGCCTCCGGCGACGCCAGGAACGCCACCAGCGCGGCCACGTCCTGCGGCGTGCCCGCACGCCCGTTCTTGGTCTGGCCGATGAGCGTGTTGAGCCTTTCCTCCGTCATCGAGTCGCCGAAGAACTCCGTGTCGACGATCAGCCCCGGCGACACGACGTTCGCAGTGATCTGCCGCCTACCGAGCTCGCCCGCCAGATCAGCAGTCCACGCCTCCACCGCCGCCTTCGCCGCTCCGTAACTCCCACCACCTCGCCGACCGGCGATCGACCCAATGGTGATCACACGACCGTTCGCGGCAAGCCTCGGTGCGAGCGCGTTGGTGACAAGGACCGCGCTGACCACGTTCGCCTCGTAGTTGGCCAGCCACTGCGTCTTCGTGGCCCGCCCACCGTCACCTTCGCGCCCGACAACACCACCCGCGTTGTTGACCAGGACGTCCACCTCGGCCGGGAGCTCCTCCAACGCGGCCTCGACCGCATCCGGGTCGGTGGCGTCGAAGGCCACATACCTTGTCTTCGGGACCAGGGCGAGCACCTCGGCGCGGCGGCCGGTGACGGTGACCTCCAAACCTTTGCCCGCAAGCTCAAGAGCGATGGCCCGGCCGATGCCGGTGCCGCCCCCGGTCACAACCGCAGTACGCATGCTTCCTCCCCCACAGAGTCGTCAGCCCCACCCTAGTAGAGCGTCGCGGCTTAGTTGTGCTCCGTTGAGTTGGGCAGGGTCTGAATGGTCCGGTCGCTGGTCACCAAGTCCGGATGGTCGCGCTCTCACGCAATGCCGACGCTGAGTTGGCAGTAGAAAACTGCCGACGCAAGCGTTTGCTGATCATCGCAGCTACTACCAACTGCACAGGCGGAAGCCATGAGGGCGCGATCTTCATGATCGAAGCGCGGCCACCTGCCGATCACAACACGCCACCAATACACCAAATGTTCGAGGCGACGGTCTACTAGTAGAGCGTTGCGGCTTAGTTGTGCCCCGCCGGGCGGTCGCTTGTCGTCGAAAGCCCGGATGGTCGCGCTCTCACGTAACGTCAACGGCGAGTTGGCGGTAGAAAACTGCCGACGCAAGCGTTTGCTGATCGCCCCAACTACCACCAACCACGCAGGCGGCAGCCATGAGAGCGCGATCTTCATGATCGAAACACGGCCACCTGCCGGCATCACGCCCGCCGCCAATACTCCAAATATTAGTCGCAACGATCTACTAGGCACCGCGCGCAAATGGTTACGCCACCGAACGCAGCGCACGCCGACGCGATGGCAAAGCCGAGCCGTCCTTCCCTCACGCGATGCCGCAGGCGAGCCGTCCGGCCATACCGGGCCCGGTGGTGGGGTCCCGTCACGAGTCGCACTGATGCTCTTGCCGCGCCTGAGGGGTCAGGTCAAGTCGCACGCTTTTCGCGACTTGACCTGACCCCTCAGGTGTGGCTGCCTCTCAGTGCGGCTCGTGACGGGACCCCACCACCCAAACGCAAGCACGCACGCAACCGGCAGCCGCCGTACGAAACCGGCGTGCCATCAACCCGCCCGTGGCGCTATCCCCCGATCAGATTGCCGGGGTCTGGGGCAGAGCCCCAGAAAAACTCTCGCAACGCAAGCTCGCCGCCCGCAAGGCGACCCACCCGCAAGGCCGCGCGCCCGCAAGCCGACCACCCGCAAGGCCGCGCGCCCGCAAGCCGACCACCCACAAGGTCGCGGTATTGCAAGCCGACCACTCGCGAGGCCGCCGCCCGCAAGCCGACCACCGCAAACTCGCGCCCCCGCAAGCTGACGCAGGCGTCCCCCCGATCCGGGAACCCCTACATCACAACGTACTCAGCACCCCCGACAAGATCAGGCGAGCGCCTGCCACCACCCATCAACCTCACCAGGCGCATCAACATCAACCCGCTCCCCAGGCCGCGGCACCGCCACCTTCAACCCACGCCCCTTGACCTCCCGCCAAACCCGATCAACCGGCTCAGTCCACGAATGCAGCGCAAGGTTGAACGTCGCCCAATGCACCGGAATCAACAACCCACCACCAAGATCCTCGAACGCCTGAACCCCCTCCTCAGGCGTCATGTGGATGTCCGGCCAGGCATCCCCATACGCCCCAACCTGCATCAGCACCGC
The DNA here is from genome assembly GCA_963771775.1 of uncultured Actinomycetota bacterium. Taxonomy (GTDB): domain Bacteria; phylum Actinomycetota; class Actinomycetes; order Mycobacteriales; family Pseudonocardiaceae; genus Lentzea. The sequence continues at coordinate 615,425 of CAVYUS010000007.1, read as the reverse complement.
ATCGAACGGACCATGAGCCGCACCGATCGCGGCATAGCCGGCGAAGTACCCGGTGTCGCCGCTGTAGAACACCGACCGCGACCCGCGCGCGATCACCCACGAGGCCCACAGCGTGACGTTGCGCTGCACCGAACGACCCGAGAAGTGTTGCGCCGCAGTACAAGTGAGCGTGAACCCGTCCACCGAGAACGACTCGTCCCAGTCCAGCTCGACGATCCGGTCCTCCGGCACGTCCCACCGCCGCAGGTGCGCCCCGAGCCCCAGCGGCACCACGAACACCGCCGATGAACCCGCGACCAACGCCTGCACGGTCGCCATGTCGAGGTGGTCGTAGTGGTCGTGCGAGATGACGACGGCGCTCAAGGCGGGCAAATCCGACAACTCGTGCGGAACCGGGTGCAGGCGACGAGGTCCGAGGTGCGCGGACGGTGAGACGCGGTCGCTCCACACGGGATCCACCAGGACCGACGCGCCGTCGATCGTGATCAGCGCCGAAGCGTGGCCGTACCAGGTGATGTGCACGCCGGAGGACACCGGCGCGGCCGGTCCGACCAGGGGTACCGAGGCGGACGGCTTGCGGTCGTCGCCGCCGAAGACGAAGTCGCGCAGGGAGAAGGAGTCGCGGTCCGGGACCGTGCGGACTTCCTTGTCGTTGTGGAACTTGCCGTCGCGGTAGCGCGGGGAGCGGGCCATCGCGGCCGGGTCCGGTTTGCCGCCCAGCTGCTTCGGAACGTCCCGCAGTGCCCACGCCACGCCCGCCAGTCCGAGCAGGCCGGCCAACGTCTTCTTCATCGGGATTCCTCCGTGGATACCCTGGCCTTCAGGCCAGGGAAGAAACGGACTCCTGCGGAGCAGGGCAAGGACGGGGTATCGCCTCCAGGGCGAAAGCCCGTGCTCTGACCCCCAGGTTGGGCGGTTGGCGGAGCGGCTCGTACAGTTGTCGTGCCCGGTCGACGATAACCAAGTCGGCGGGTCTACCGCCGGGCTGGTGGGATGTCAGGTCTGTGGAGCTTGTGTAAGACCGTGGGCGGTACACCGTCCCTGTGCTGGTAACCCAGGCGGCAACAGGCTGTGAAGCAGAAAGCTCGACCCGCGAGGGAAGAATCTCCCTGCTTCAGCTGGGAGAGAGGTCAAGTGAGGTTCCCTCTCCCTGACCTGTGCCCGGTGCAACGCAGGGAATGGTCGTGGAGTTCCGCACCGGCCGCAGCGCGAAAGAGGCCCGGCCGAAGCCGGGCCTCTTCTCGAACTCATTCCAGGACGATCAGCAGGCTCATTCCAGGACGATCAAGAGGTCTCCGCCCTCGACCTGCTGGGCACCGCGCAACGCCAGGCGCTGAACGCGGCCCGCCTTGGGAGCGGTGATCGCGGCCTCCATCTTCATGGCCTCGATCGTCGCGACGGTCTGGCCGGCCTCGACGCTGTCGCCCTCGGCCACCGCCGCCGTCACCACGCCCGCGAACGGTGCCGCCACGTGGTTCTGGTTCGTGCGGTCGGCCTTCTCCGCGGCGGGGATGTCGGCGGCCACCGAACGGTCGCGCACCTGGATCGGGCGCATCTGGCCGTTCAGGGTCGCCATCACCGTGCGGATGCCGCGCGCGTCTGCCTCGGAGATCGCCTCCAGGCCGATCAGCAGCCGGACGCCCGGCTCCAGGTCGACGGAGTACTCCTCGCCGGGACGCAGACCGTAGAAGAAGTCCTTGGAGCGCAACACGGACGTGTCGCCGTAGGCGTCCCGGTGCGTGCGGAACTCCTTGGTGGGCGCCGGGAACAGCAGCCGGTTCAACGTCGCCCGGCGGTCGTCGACCAGGCCCGCCTCGTCCTCCGCAGAGAGCTCCTCGACGGGCTTGGGGGCCGCGCGGCCGGCCAGCGCCTTGCTGCGGAACGGCTCCGGCCAGCCGCCGGGCGGGTCGCCCAGCTCGCCGTGCAGGAAGCCGACCACCGACGCCGGGATGTCGTACTTGCCGGGGTCCGCCTCGAAGTCCTTGGGCGAGACGCCCGCGCCGACGAGGTGCAGCGCGAGGTCGCCGACGACCTTGGACGACGGCGTCACCTTCACGAGGTGGCCGAGCATGCGGTCGGCGGCCGCGTACATCGACTCGATCTCCTCGAACTTCTCGCCCAGGCCCAGTGCGACGGCCTGGGTGCGCAGGTTCGAGAGCTGACCACCGGGGATCTCGTGGTGGTACACGCGGCCGGTCGGGCCGGGGATGCCGGACTCGAACGGCGCGTAGATCTTGCGCACGGCCTCCCAGTACGGCTCGAGGTCGCACACGTTCTGCAGGTTCAGGCCGGTCGCGTGCTCGGTGTGGTCCGTGGCCGCCACGATCGACGACAGCGGCGGCTGCGACGTCGTGCCCGCCATCGATGCCGCAGCACCGTCGACGGCGTCCACGCCGGCCTGGATGGCCGCGAGGTACGTGGCCAGCTGACCACCGGCGGTGTCGTGCGTGTGGAGGTGGACCGGGACGTCGAACTCCTTGCGCAGCGCGGAGATCAGGCGTGCCGCCGCGGGTGCCCGGAGCAGGCCGGCCATGTCCTTGACGGCCAGCACGTGCGCGCCGGCGCCGACGATCTGCTCGGCGAGCTTGAGGTAGTAGTCCAGTGTGTACAGACGTTCGTCCGGGTTGGACAGATCGCTCGTGTAGCAGAGCGCGACCTCGGCGATCGCCGTCCCGGTCTCGCGCACGGCCTCGATGGCCGGGCGCATCTGCTCGACGTCGTTGAGGGCGTCGAAGATCCGGAAGATGTCGATGCCGGTGTTCGTGGCTTCCTGCACGAACGCCTTGGTGACCGCCTCGGGGTACGGCGTGTAGCCGACCGTGTTGCGGCCCCGCAGCAGCATCTGCAGGTTGATGTTCGGCACGGCCTCGCGCAGTGCCGCGAGCCGCTCCCACGGGTCCTCGGCGAGGAACCGCAGCGCCACGTCGTAGGTCGCGCCGCCCCAGCACTCCAGGGACAGCAGCTCCGGCGTCATGCGCGCCACGTGCGGCGCCACCGCGAGCAGGTCCTTGGTGCGCACTCGGGTGGCGAGCAGCGACTGGTGCGCGTCGCGGAACGTCGTGTCCGTGACACCGATCGCCTTGCTCTGCCGCATCCACTGGGCGAAGCCCTCGGGGCCGAGCTCGGTGAGCTTCTGCTTCGAGCCGGCGGGCGGCTCGGCGTTCAGGTCGACGATCGGCAGCTTCTCGCGCGGGTCCACCGCCGTCGGACGAGTGCCGTGCGGGTGGTTGACCGTGACGTCCGCGAGGTAGGTCAGCAGGCGCGTGCCTCGGTCGGCCGAGTGGCGCGCCGTCAGCAGGTGCGGGCGCTTCTCGATGAACGACGTGGTGACGCGGCCCTCGTAGAAGTCGACGTCGTCCAGCACGGCCTGCAGGAACGGGATGTTCGTGGAGACACCGCGGATGCGGAACTCCGCGACCGCGCGCCGCGCACGGGCGACGGCGAGCGGGAAGTTGCGGCCGCGGCACGTGAGCTTCACGAGCATCGAGTCGAAGTGCGCGCCGATGGCCATGCCGGCGCCGGCCGTGCCGCCGTCGAGGCGGATGCCGGAACCACCGGGCGAGCGGTAGGCGCTGATCGTGCCGGTGTCCGGGCGGAAACCGTTGGCCGGGTCCTCCGTGGTGATGCGGCACTGCAGCGCCGCGCCGCGCAGCTGGACGGTGTCCTGCGACAGGCCGAGGTCGTCGAGCGTCTCGCCGGCCGCGATGCGCATCTGCGACTGGACGAGGTCGACGTCGGTCACCTCCTCGGTGACCGTGTGCTCGACCTGGATGCGCGGGTTCATCTCGATGAAGACGTAGTGACCCTGCGGGTCGAGCAGGAACTCGACGGTGCCCGCGTTGCGGTAGCCGATGTGGCGCGCGAACTTCACCGCGTCGGCACACATCCGCTCACGCAGCTCGGACGGAAGGTTCGGCGCGGGCGCGATCTCGATCACCTTCTGGTGGCGCCGCTGCACGGAGCAGTCGCGCTCGAAGAGGTGGATCACGTTGCCCTGGCCGTCGGCGAGGATCTGCACCTCGATGTGGCGCGGCTCGATCACGGCCTGCTCGAGGAACACCGTCGGGTCGCCGAACGCCGACTCGGCCTCACGTGAGGCCGCTTCCAGCGCCTCACGCAGCGCCGCCGGTTCGTCGACCTTGCGCATGCCTCGGCCGCCGCCACCGGCAACGGCCTTCACGAAGACGGGGAAGCGCATCGTCTTCGACGCTTCGAGCAGCTGCTCGATGTCCGACGACGGCGCGCTCGACTCCAGCACCGGCAGTCCGGCCTCGCGGGCGGCGGCGATGGCGCGCGCCTTGTTGCCCGTGAGCTCCAGCACCTCGGCGACCGGGCCGACGAAGGTGAGACCTGCCTCACGGCACGCCAGTGCGAGTTCCGGATTCTCGGACAGGAACCCATAACCGGGGTAGATCGCGTCGGCACCCGCCTTGCGGGCGGCCTTGATGATTTCCTCGACGGAGAGGTAGGCGCGGACGGGATGCCCGGGCTCACCGATCTCGTAAGACTCGTCCGCCTTCAACCGGTGCAGCGAGTTTCGGTCCTCGTGAGGGAAAACGGCGACCGTTCCCGCGCCCAGTTCGTAGGCGGCACGGAACGCGCGAATCGCGATCTCGCCGCGGTTGGCGACAAGAACCTTGCGGAACATCCGTAGCCCTCCCGGTTACTGCTCGGCGGTCAGTTCGGGCACGTTACCGTGCGACTCTTGCCTGTTGGGAGGACTGTCCCACGTGATGGGTGTCATCCTGATCGGTCTTGCTGGCCTGGATTTTCGCGTGTCGGGAGCTAGGTTGATACCCACCACCCGGTCAGACTGCGGCCGGTAGTGGGATTAACCAGATCGAGTGACGATCTTGGTAACCATCTCGGTAGGGTGAGCCATATGGCCGGGGCTGATGGAGCCGGGCAGCCTACTGCCCGGACACCGCATTTCGACGTTGTCCTTCGTGGTTACAACCAGCGACAGGTGAACGAACGCGTCACTCGCCTGGAGTTCGATCTCAAGAACTCGAACCGGTCCCGTGACGCGGCCGCGGCGCAGGTGGGGGAGCTGACGAAGCTCCTCAACTCGATGCACGCCGATCTCGACAAGACCAAGAAGCAACTCGCGAACCTCGCCAACAGCCCGGTGAGCGCGTCCAACGTCACCGAGCGTGTTCGCGTGATGATGACCCTCGCCGAGGAAGAGATCGCGGACATCCGCCAGGGCGCCCTCGACAAGGCCACCGCCATCCGCGGTGAGGCCGAGAAGTGGGCCGCGGATCAGCGCGAGCAGCACAACCGCCTGCTCGCCGAGACCGAGGCGCGCCGCAAGCAGCTCGAGGTCGGCTACCAGCAGCGCGGGGCCGAGCTGGAGAAGCAGTTCGCCGGCCGGAAGTCCGAGCTGGAGGCCGAGTACGCCGCGCTGCGCGGGAAGCTCGCCTCGGAGCACGAAACCCTCGTCGCCGAGGTGCGCGCGTCCGGTGAGCGCGTCGCGGCCGAGCACGAGCAGAAGTCGGCCGAACTGGACCGGCGCCGCGTCGAGCTCGACCAGAAGTACAAGGCGTACCACGACGAGCTGGACAAGGAGTACGACGGCCTCAAGACGACGCTGGCCGCCGAGCACCAGAAGGTGCTGGCGGACGCGCGGGCCGAGGCCGACCGGATCGCCGCCGAGTCCGAGGCGACTCGGGTCGAGGCGCTGCGCAAGCTCGACGAGGCGTTGAAGGCGAAGCAGGCCGAGGCCGAGCAGGCGCTCGCCGACCTGGAGACCGAGTCGCTCGCCAAGGCCGAGAAGACCACCTCGGAGGCGTCCGCACAGGCCGCCGCCCTGGTCAGCGCGGCCGAGGCGAAGGCGGCGACCACGCTGCGCGAGGCCTCCGACCGGGCCGGGAGCACCGTTGCCGAAGCCGACTCGAAGGCGGCCACGACCGTCGCCGAGGCGGACTCGTACGCCGCCGCGACCGTGGCCGAGGCGGACTCCAGGGCCGCGACCACTGTTCGGGAAGCGGACGAGAAGGCCGCCGCGACCGTCTCGGAAGCCTCGGCCAAGGCCACCGCTGCGGTGCGTGAAGCCGACGAGAAGGCGACCACGCTGGTCCGCGACGCCGAAGCCAAAACCTCGGCCCTCGTGCGTGAGGCCGAGGAGAAGACGACCGCCGCGGTCGCTCTCGCCGACCAGCGCGCGGCCGCGGCTGCCGACCGCGAGTTGTCGCTGCGTTCCGCGCACGACAACCTCGCCACGCAGTTCCACGCCGCGCAGGCCGCGGTGGAGGCGGCGATGTCGGTGCTGAAGCCGTTGGACGAGGCCGCGGCCGCGGAGAACGGTGCCGGCGTCGAGCAGAAGCCGGAGCAGAAGACCGAGCAGCTACCGAAGCCGCGCCAGAACTAGTAGATCGTTGCGACTAATATTTGGAGTATTGGCGGCGGGCGTGATGCCGGCAGGTGGCCGTGTTTCGATCATGAAGATCGCGCTCTCATGGCTGCCGCCTGCGTGGTTGGTGGTAGTTGGGGCGATCAGCAAACGCTTGCGTCGGCAGTTTTCTACCGCCAACTCGCCGTTGACGTTACGTGAGAGCGCGACCATCCGGGCTTTCGACGACAAGCGACCGCCCGGAGGGGCACAACTAAGCCGCAACGCTCTACTAGGGCCTGTATCGAAGTCCATGCTCGCGATAGCCGGGCCTGAGGTGGTTCCTGGGGGCACGGCCGAACGACCCACATACAACACCGGTATGCGGGCCGTCCGGCCGCACCGCCAGGAACCACCTCAGGCGCGACTCTCATCGAGCGGGACTTCGATACAGGCCCTAGGGGCGTGGTGTCGAGCCGCACCACCGGCTCGCGCAGGACTCGCATCGGCCGGGGAACTTCGGTTCCCCGGCCGGTCGCTTTCCAGGCCGTGTCCTGTAAGTCCGTTCGATGAGAGTCGCGTGCGAGCGGTTCTCTGACGCGACTATCGCGAACGAGACTCGCAGGACACGGCTCAGGCCTTCTCCAGGAACTCGGCGCGTTCCTCGGTCAGCAGCGTGGCCACCATCAAGGCCAGGCCGGGGTGCTTCTCCAGGTCCGGATCCGCGTCCACCACCTGCTGAGCGGCCACGCGCGCCTCCGCGATGATGTCCTCGTCGCGCAGCAGCGAGAGCATCTTCAACGCCGAGCGGCGGCCGGACTGGGCGGCACCCAGGATGTCGCCCTCGCGGCGCAGCTCCAGGTCCAGCTGGGCCAGTTCGAAGCCGTCCAGAGTGGACTCGACGGCGCGCAGGCGTTCCATCGTGGCGGTCATCTCGGGCATCTCGGTGACCAGCAGGCACAGGCCGGGCGCGGAGCCTCGGCCCACGCGGCCGCGGAGCTGGTGGAGCTGGGAGACGCCGAACCGGTCCGCGTCCATGATGGCCATGACGGTGGCGTTGGGGACGTTGACGCCCACCTCGATGACGGTGGTGGCGACCAGCACCTTGACCTCGTTGGCCGCGAAGGCGCGCATCACGGCGTCCTTCTCGTCGGGAGGCATGCGGCCGTGCAGGATCTCCACGCGCAGGCCGCGCAGCGGGCCCTGGACCAGCATGTTCGCCACGTCGACCACGGACAGGGCCGGGCGCTTGTCCTCGTCGTCGGACTTCGCGGGCTCCTCGTCACCGATGCGCGGGCACACGAAGTACGCCTGGTGGCCGGCGGCGACCTCCTCGCGCACGCGGGCGAACGCCCGGTCCAGCCAGGTGGGCTTCTCGCGTACGGGCACGACGGAGGTCTTGATCGGCGAGCGGCCGCCCGGCAGCTCCCTCAGCGCGGACACTTCGAGGTCGCCGTAGACGGTCATGGCCACCGTGCGCGGGATCGGCGTCGCCGTCATCACCAGCACGTGCGGGTTTTCCTTCGCCCCCCGTGCGCTCAGCGCGGCGCGTTGCTCCACGCCGAACCGGTGCTGCTCGTCCACGACGACCAGTCCGAGCGAGTGGAACTCCACCTTCTCCTGGATGATCGCGTGCGTGCCGACGACGATGCCCGCCTCGCCGGTCACGATGTCGAGCAGGGCCTGACGGCGCTGGGCGGTGTTCATCGAGCCGGTCAGCAGCGTCACGCGGGTGGCCACGTCGGCACCGCCCAGCTGACCGGCCTGGGCCAGGTCGCCGAGCATCTCGTTCAGCGAGCGAGCGTGTTGTGCCGCAAGGACTTCGGTGGGAGCGAGCATGGCCGACTGACGGCCGGCGTCGACGGCCTGCAACATAGCTCGCAACGCGACCATGGTTTTTCCGCTGCCGACTTCCCCCTGCAGCAGGCGGTTCATCGGCACGACGGACGCGATGTCCGACGCGATCTGCTCGCCCACCTCCACCTGGCCGTTGGTCAGCGTGAACGGCAGCCGCGCGTCGAAGGCGTCCAGGATGCCGCCGGTCCGGCGGGCGCACGACGGAGCCGGACGCGCGGTGGAGGCCTTGCGGCGCTGCGCCAGGGTGAGCTGCACCGCGAGCGCCTCGTCCCACTTCAGCCGCTGCTGCGCCACGGAGATCTGGGCCCAGCTCTCCGGCCGGTGGATCGCCCGCAGCGCGTCCTCCAGCCCGATCAGGCCGTGCTCCTCGCGGAAGTCGGCGGGCAGCGGGTCCTCCGGCACCCCGTCCCAGACCTCCAGCAGCTGCTTCACGCAGTTGGCGATGTTCCAGGTGTTGATGTGCTGCGACGCCGGGTAGACCGGCAGGAACGCCTGCAGGAACTCCGAACCGTCCGACTCCGGGCTGAGGATCTCGAACGCCGGGTGCACCAGCTGCAGGTTCTTGCGGTAGCGGCCGACCTTGCCCGCGAACAGCGCGCGCGTGCCCGGCAGCAGTTCCTTCTCCGCCACGAACGCGGTCTTGCCGAAGAACACCAGGTGCAGCTCGGAGGTGCCGTCGGTGATGACCGCCTCGGTCAGCTGGCCGCGGCGCGCCGCCATGTTGCGCTTCGAGCACTTGCGGACCTCGGCCTGCACGGTGACGTGCTCGTCGATTTCCAGCGACCTGATGTCGGTCAGCTTCCCGCGCTCGTCGTAGCGGCGCGGGTAGTGACGCAGCAGGTCACCGGCCGTCGTCAGGCCGAGGCCGGTCTCCAGTGCGTCGGCGGACTTCTTGCCGAGCAACGGCTGCAGCTTGCTGTCGAAGGAGATCATCGCGTCCCATTGAACTACTCGACACCGACAAAAATGACCGCGTCCGGCTGACCGCCCGGATACGCCGTCACCTCCACCTCCGGATGGGTGACCCGCAGGTGGTCCTCCAGCACGTCGACCAGGCCGTCCGGGCTGTCCGCTCCCAGGATCACGGTCACGAGCTCGCCGCCGCCGGTCAGCATGCGGTCGACCAGGCGGCAGGACAGGTCCAGCAGCAACTCGGGCGTCGCCGGGCCGGGCTCGATCAGCACGACCTCGCCGTCCAGCATGCCCAGCAGGTCGCCCGGCTGGCAGCGGCCCACCCACGTGATGGCCTCGTCGGCGGCGATCGAGAGTTCACCACGGCGCGTGGCGGCGGCGGCCTCGGCCATGGCCACCACGTCGTCGCCGGCGCGCCGTGACGCGTCGTGCACGGCCAACGCGGCGAGAGCTTGCACCGGCGAGAACGTCGGCACCACCACTACGTCCTGCCCTGCGGCCTGTGCGTAGGCCACGGCTTCTTCCAGGGCCTCGCGAATGTCCGGGTCGCCGGGCAACACGGCGACGTGACGCGCGCGCGTCGACACGATGGCCGACAACAGGTCTGTAGGCGTCGCCGAAGTGGTCGTGAGGTCGAACACCGCAGCGCCCTCTGCACGGAACAGGTCCAAGGCACCGCTCACCACCACCACGATCGCGCGGTCACGCACGAACCGCGACGCCTGCGCGGCGATCTGGTCGGCGAACCGCGCCACCGTGATGCGGTGTGGGCGTCCAGCGCGCACACCTGACTCGATGGCCGCGCCGATGTCATTGCAGTGCACGTGCACGGTCCACAGTTCGGCACCGTCGCCCACGACCGACACGCAGTCACCGAGCATGTTCAACGTGGCGCGAAGCTCGACCACGAGCTCTTCGGAGGTGGCGTCGAGCAGGTACATGACCTCGTACTCGAACTCCGAGGAGCCGCTCTCGCGCGCGGTCGTCAGCGACTCGGGCGTGCGCGGCAGCAGCGGCGCGTCTATCGGCGTTTCCACGGTCTGACCGGTGATGACTGCCGCGAGTGTGTCCAACAACACAACGAGTCCGCGGCCGCCGGCGTCGACCACACCGGCTTTGGCGAGGACGGCGAGCTGCCGCGGCGTATCGGCCAGTGCGACGGCACCCGCGCGCGACGCGGCCATGACAACGTCATCGAGTTCATCAGAAGGACAGTCACGGGCGGCCTCGGCGACGGCGTGCAGCACCGTCAGCACTGTGCCGGCCACCGGCTTGGACACAGCGGCTGTGGCGAGCTCATCGGCTCTATGCAGCGCCTTGCGCAACGTCGACCCCGTGACGACGGAAACCTCCTGCACGGACTCCGCCAGGCCCCTGAGCACCTGCGACAGGATCACGCCGGAGTTGCCACGGGCCCCGGCGAGCGCGCCGCGGGCCAGCGCGGACAACGCCTCGCCGACTGTTGTCATGGGCGAACGCAGCAGCGCGTCGAGCGCCGACTGCATCGTGTGCAGCAGGTTCGTACCTGTGTCGCCATCCGGCACCGGGAACACGTTGATCTGATCGATCGACTCCCGGTTGGCGTCCAGCGACCGCACGCAGGCGTCCGCCCACCTGCGCACCGCGACCGCATCCATGACCTGCATGGCGGCGAGGGTATCCACCCGGTTTGGTCGAGGGTGCGGCCACCGGCTACCCTGACTGGGTTGCCGTGCCCGGTTGAGGCTTGTGCACGCTTGCGCGCCCACCGGGACGCGAGACTTACCGCTTGAGGAACCTGAAGGAGTGGCTGACGTGGCTGCCGTGTGCGACGTCTGTGGCAAGGGGCCGGGCTTCGGCCATTCGGTTTCGCACTCCCAGCGGAAGACGAACCGCCGCTGGAACCCGAACATCCAGTCTGTGCGCGCCAAGGTTTCGGCCTCGCAGCGCCAGCGGATCAACGTGTGCACGTCTTGCCTGAAGGCCGGCAAGGTCGTGCGCGGCTGATCACCGCCACAGTTCGTAGTTAGTTCGTCAGGGAGAGCTCGGCTTCGGCCGGGCTCTCTTCTTTTCCCGGTCTTCAGGGCACGACGCACGAACACCAGGCACACGACACCGCTGAGCAACGCCCCGGTGCCGCCGAGCGCGAACACCGCCCGCGGCCCCACGAACAGCAGCAACACGCCCGCGGTGGCCGTCCCGATCAGGTTCGCCCCGGTCACCATCGACCCGACCGCCGCGAACACCCGCCCGCGCATCTCCTCAGGCGTGCGCAGCCGCACGATCGCGTTCATGGTCACGTTGTCGACGCCGTTGGAGATGCCGCCGATGACCCAGCCGATCCCGGCGGCCACGACGTACGGGAAACACGGCCGGGATCAGCACGGCGATGCCCGTGGTGATCCCGGTGATCCCCAGCGCCGTGGCGACCTGCGAGTCGGTCTTCAGCCGTGCCGCCACCCGGTTGCCGAGCAGGATGCCGACCATCCAGCAGGCCTGTATCGCGCCCAGCAGGAACTCGTCGCCGTGCAGCACGAACCGCACGAACGCCGGGTCCGCGACGTTGATCACCACGACCGCGCCGACGAAGAACGCCAGCCCGGTGATCGCCGCGAGCAGCAGCTGGATCTTGCCGGACGTGCCTGATCCCGGCCAACGCGCTCGGACGTGCCGCGTGCTCGCCGGAAGGCCTGCGTTCGGCCCGCACGAACACCAGCAGCGCCGCGTAGACCAGGAAGGTCATCCCGTCGATCAGCAACGCGGCGGGGTGGCCGAAGAAGCCCGCGAGCAGCGCGCCACCCGTGACGCCCGCGATGTTGCCGACGCTGCGCGCGGTACCGACCATCGCGTAACCGCGGGTCGACTCCTCCTCGCCCGCGATGTGCGGTACGAGCGCCGAGGTGGCGGGCACCGCGACCGCAAGGCCGCAGCCGGAGACGAAGACCAGCGCCACCACGAGGGCCGGGGTGCCCATCAAGGGCGCGATGGCCGCGATCGCGACGCCCTGGCCGAGCAGCGCGGTGATCAGCAGCTTGCGGTTCGGCAGCCGGTCGACGAGCGCACCGGCCAACGGCGCGCCGAGCACTATCGGCAGCAGTTCGGCGACCAGGATCGCGGCGACCAGCAACGGGCTGATCGGCGTCGCCCAGAAGACCAGGACCAGCAACGACAGTGAGTTGCCGAACTGCGAGACGCCCGCGCCCGCGGCAAGCAATGACAGATCGCGATTCCCCCGCATACCTCGCGACGCTAGTGGTCACGAGGCATGCGGAGACAAGTGAATTACGGAAGCTTCCAGTCGATCGGGTCGGCGCCCTGCTTCTCCAGCAGTTCGTTGGCGCGGCTGAACGGCTTCGAGCCGAAGAAGCCAGCGTGCGCGGACAGCGGCGACGGGTGCGCGGACTCGATGGCGGGCAACGGTTCCAAGAGCGACCTGAGGTTGCGCGCGTTGCGGCCCCACAGGATCGACACCAGCGGTGCGTCCCGGGCGGCGAGAGCCTTGATCGCCTGCTCCGTCACGGCCTCCCAGCCCTTGCCCTGGTGGGAGTTGGCCTTGCCCGGCTGCACGGTGAGCGCCCTGTTGAGCAGCAGCACGCCGCGCTCGGACCACGGGGTCAGGTCGCCGTTGGACGGCAACGGGTGCCCCAGGTCCTCGGCGTACTCCTTGTAGATGTTCACCAGCGACTTGGGGATCGGCCGCACTTCGGGAGCCACCGAGAACGACAGGCCGACCGCGTGGCCGGGCGTCGGGTACGGGTCCTGCCCGACGATCAGCACCTTCACCTGGTGGAACGGCTGCTGGAACGCACGCAGCACGTTCTCGCCGGCCGGTAGGTAGGTGCGGCCGGCGGCGACCTCCGCACGCAGGAATTCACCCATGGCGGCGATCTGGTCAGCAACGGGGGCGAGAGCTTCAGCCCAACCGGCTTCGACAACTTCGTTGAGGGGACGAGCCACGGCTGTGAACCCTATCTCACTCAATCCAGCCGGCGGAGCTTCTCCCGGTACAGCGCGATGTTCTGCACGTACTTCTCGACGATGAACGCCCAAGCCTGTTCTGGCACAACGTATCCAGCACGCTCACGGGCGGGAACACCGAGGACCATCGTGCGTTCGCGGATGTGGCCGTCGAACGACACCACCGCGCCGGCGCCGACGATCGCGCCCTTCTCGACGATCGAACCGTTGAGCACCACGGAGCCGGAGGCGATCAGGCACTCGTCGCCGACCGTCGCGCCTTCGATGTGCACGTTGTGGCCGATGACGCACGACGAACCGATGTGCACCGGGTGGACCTCGGTGCAGTGGATCACCGTGCCGTCCTGGATCGACGTGCGCTCGGCGACGACGATGCGGCCGTAGTCGCCGCGCAGCACGGCTTGTGGCCACACCGACGAATGCGCGCCGATGCGCACGTCGCCGATCACCGTCGCATCCGGGTGCACGTACGCGTCCGGGTGGATCTGCGGTGAATAGTCCCCCAGCGCATAGATGGCCATGCGCCGAACCTACAACGACTTCCCGTAACAAACGCTCTCCGGGTGGTCGCGATAGACGCCGAAGTTCTCGATGCGCTCGTAGCCGGTCGCGATGTACAGCCCGATCGCCTCCGGCTGACGGAGACCGGTTTCCAGCACCATCTGCCGGTGACCGGCCTCGCGCGCGGTGTCTTCCAGGTTGGTGAGAATCAGCCGCGACAGGCCCTTGCCGCGCAGCGAGTCCGCGACGTACATGCGCTTGATCTCCACGGCACCCTCCAGTTCGGAGTGCACCCGCCAGCCACCGCACGAGACCGGCACGCCGTCGAGATAGCCGACCACGAAGTAGCCGAGCGGCGCGGCGAACTGCGCCGGGTCGACCGGGGTGATGTCCTCGTCGCCGTACCGGTCGACGAAGACCTGCTGCAGGTCAGCGATCAGCTTGACCGCGTCTGGATGGTCATACGCTCGTGTGCATAGTTCCACGCCGACCAGTTTACGCGCGCCAGTGCTCCCAGCCAGGTGGTTTTTCATACACCCTGCCGTCGACCGTCACGCCCTCGCCCGCGCGGACCGTGCCGATCGTCGTCCAGCCGGGGGGAACCGACTTCGGGCCGGGGAACGTCGCCGCGAGCGCGTGGTCCTCGCCACCGGTCAACGCCCAGTGCCGCGCGTCGCCGCCCAGCGCCGACGCGACGTCGAGCAGGCGCGAGTGCAGCGGCAGCAGTTCGGTGCGGATGTCGATCGCCACCGCGCTCATGTCCGCGATGTGGCCGAGGTCCTGCAGCAGTCCGTCCGAGACGTCGATCATCGAGGTGGCGCCCGCCTCCGCGGCCCTGGGACCCTCCTCATAGGGCGGTTCCGGGGTGCGCTGCGCGTTCACGATGCCTACCGGGGAACGGAATCCGCGACCCAGCACGGCCAGTCCCGCGGCCGCCCAGCCGAGCCGGCCGGTCACCGCCACGACGTCACCCACAAGCGCACCTGAACGGGTGACCGGCTCGAGTCCGTTCATGTCTCCCATGGCCGTGATGGAGATCACCAGCGTGGCGGAGCTGACCATGTCGCCGCCGACGATGCCGGCGCCGGCCTTGGCCGCTTCCTCCCACAGCCCTGACATGATCCCCTCGACCGTGGCCGCGGGGGTGTCCGCCGGACAGGCGAACCCGACCAGGAGCGCGGAGGGCAGCGCGCCCATCGCGACGACGTCGGCGAGGTTCACCGCGGCCGCTTTTCGGCCCACCTGCTCGGGACTGGACCAGTCGAGTCTGAAGTGGACGCCCTCGACCAGCACGTCCATGGAGGCCACGACACGCCCGTCCGGCACGGCGACGACGGCCGCGTCGTCACCGGGGCCGAGGATGGTCGTCTCGGGTTGCGCCCGACCGGTCGTCACCCGGTGGATGAGATTGAACTCACCCACTTCGGCGACCGTCTCCGCGTCGCGCGGCGGCTCCGGACGCAAAGTTGCCTCCCAATCTGAACAATCGGAACCCCGACTGGGGTACGTTGCGTGACACGTTCCTACCTCGACCCAACCTGTCGCGACGAAGGGGCACGCCGTGGTGCATGCATACATCCTCATCCAGACCGAGGTCGGCAAGGCCGCCGCAGTCGCCTCCGAGATCTCCGGCATCACCGGCGTGGCAACCGCAGAAGACGTCACCGGTCCTTACGACGTCATCGTGCGCGCCGAAGCGGAGACCGTCGACCAGCTCGGCCAGCTCGTGGTCGCCCGCATCCAGAACGTCGAGGGAATCACCCGGACGTTGACCTGCCCGGTGGTGCATCTCTGACCCGTGTTGTCATAACCGGGTGACTCAGCAGGAATCCACGTCGGCGCTCTCCCGGCCACTGCTCGCGGCGGTCGGGCTCGCCGTGCTGCTCGCCATCGGTGTCGCCGCGCTCGGTCTCGTGCTGGGCACGGGAAACCAGACCGAGGACGTACCCGGCCGCACGGGTCCCCTGGCACTGGTCTCGATCGACGCGCCTTCCGCGGGTTCCCCGGAATGCGCTTCCCTGGTCGAGAAGGTGCCGGTCGGGCTGCCGTCCGGCAAGGACATGCTGCCGCGCCGGGAGATCGCCACGCCCGCGCCGCCCGCCGCCGTGGCCTGGGGTGACGCCCGCCACGACCCGGTCGTGCTCCGGTGCGGGCTGCCGCGCCCGGCCGAGCTGTCCGCGACGTCACAACTCCGGGTGATCTCGGACGTGCAGTGGCTGCAGCTGCCCGGTTCGGGCAGCTCGACGTGGGTCATCGTGGATCGCCCGGTGTACGTGGCGCTGACGGTGCCCGACGACGCGGGCACCGGACCGTTGCAGGACATGTCGACGACGGTGCGCGACCTGCTGCCGAAGCAGCCGGTCAAGACCTCGCCCTAGCGCAGACCGCTGCCGCGTGCGATCGCCGTCTCGATCAGCGTGGTCAGCAGCGTGGTGAAGTCCACGCCGGTCGCCGCCCACGCCTTGGGGTACATGGAGATCGGCGTGAAACCGGGCATGGTGTTGAGCTCGTTGATGATGAGCTCGTTCTGCTCGGTGAGGAAGAAGTCCACCCTGGACAGGCCCTGGCAGTCGAGCGCCTTGAACGCCGTGACGGCCATCGCGCGCAGCTCGGCGCAGATGTCGTCGTCCAGCTTCGCGGGGATGTCCGCCTCGTAGGAGTCGTCGACGTACTTGGCGTTGAAGTCGTACCACCCGACACCCTCGCCGACGGGCCGCAGCTCGGCGGGCAGCGACGCCTCGACGCGACCGTCCGGGTACTCCAGGACGGCGCACTCGATCTCGCGCGCGTTCGGCACGGCGGCCTCGATGATGACCTTGGGGTCGTGCTGCCGCGCCGCGAAGATCGCGGCGTCGAGATCGGCCCAGTCGCCGACCTTGGTGATGCCGACCGACGACCCGGCGCGCGACGGCTTCACGAACACCGGCAGCCCGAGGTGCTCGCGCTCGTCGAGGGTGAGGGTGGTCGCGCCGCGGTCCAGGGCGACGTACTTGCCGACCGGCAGGCCATCGGCCTCCAGGATCTTCTTGGCGAAGACCTTGTCCATGGCCGCGGCGCTCGCGAACACGCCCGGCCCGACGTAGGGGATGCCGCCGAGCTCAAGTAGGCCCTGGATCGTGCCGTCCTCACCCCACGCGCCGTGCAGCAGCGGGAAGACGACGTCCGCGCCCTGCAGCGCCTGGCCCGGCTCGATCGGCGTGATGTCGCTCTTGTCGCGCAGCGTCGGGAGGTTGCCCGCACCGGCCTCCAGCACGTTCGGGTCCGTGCCGAGCGCCCACTGCCCCTGCGGCGTGATGCCGACCGGCACCACCTCGAAGCGGTCGGCGTCCAGGTACGGCAGGACGCTCTTGGCGGACTGGCAGGAGACCTCGTGCTCGGAGCTGCGGCCGCCGAACACCACGGCCACCCTCGTCTTGCGCTGCGTCATGGGGCCCGACCCTACCCGTTTGGGCGATTGTGCCTACCGGGCAGTACGACGTGATTACTGTCGATCTCGTGCTGGAGATCGAACCGCTCGACCTGGACGACAACGCCGAGATCCACGGGTACGCCGACGTGCGGATCGCGGCCCAGGCCGTGGACCGGCCGGACGAACCGGCACCGAGCCGGGAGAGGATCGTCGAGTCGCTGAGGCAGGCCATCGCCGCGTGACCGGATGACGCAGTCCGGTTCATCGGGATTCCTCCGTGGATACCCTGGCCTTCAGGCCGGGGAGGAAACGGACCCTGCGGAGCAGGACAAGGACGGGTTTCGCCTCCAGGGGCGAAAGACCGTGCTCTGACCTCCAGGTTGGGCGGTTGGCGAAGCGGCTTGTATGGTTGTCGTGCCCGGTTGGCGACAACTACGTCGGCTGGGTCTACCGCCGGGCTGGTGGGATGTCAGGTCTGTGGAGCTTGTGTAAGACCGTGGGCGGTACACCGTCCCTGTGCTGGTAACCCAGGCGGCAACGGGCTGTGAAACAGAAACTCGACCCGCGAGGGAAGAATCTCCCTGCTTCAGCTGGGAGAGAGGTCAACAAGGCGCACATGCTGCGGTGGTTGCTCGCGGACCGACCGGCGCTCGAACGCATCGACACCGGAACAGCCGCGACCAACTTCCCCATGATCCGGGTGAACGAGCGGCTGGGCTTCGTCACGGCCCGCGAGGTGCTCGTGGTCAGCCGCTCGTTCTGAGCAGCTCGGTCAGCACGGGCAGCGCCGAGATCAACTGGTCGCGTGAACAAGCGCTGTACCCGACGGCGAGGCCGTAGAGCTTGGCGCGGTTCACGTAGTGCCTGGCCAGACCGTCCAGCCGCAGCCCCAGCCGCAACGCCTGCCGGATGATCTCCCGTTCCGCCTCGGCGCTCGGCACCAGCACCACGACGTGCGCGCCCGCGTCGTCGCCGAGCACCTTGATGCCCGCCTCGGCGAAGGTGTCCACGATCAGCGCGCGGCGCTCGGACAGCTCGCGGCGTAGTTTGCGCAGGTGGCGGCCCAGGTCGCCGGTTCTGGCCAGTTCGACGACGACCCGCTGGCCCGCGGCCGCCGGGCTGGTGCCGGTCAGGTCGCGGTGCTCCAGCACGGCGGTGGCGATCGGTTCGGGGGCGACCATCCAGCCCGCACCCAGGGTCGGGGTGAGGATCTTGCTCGTCGTGC
Organism: uncultured Actinomycetota bacterium; assembly: GCA_963771775.1. Lineage (GTDB taxonomy): Bacteria > Actinomycetota > Actinomycetes > Mycobacteriales > Pseudonocardiaceae > Lentzea. Next base: position 597,233 of record CAVYUS010000007.1, on the reverse strand, counting down.
CGAGGTGGACGACCACGTCCGGGGCCAGCGCGGCCAGTGACGGCAGCGGAGCCACGTCATAACGCAGTTCGCCGTCGTAGTCGTCCTCGATGACGAGCCAGCCGTCTCGCCGTGCGCGTTCGACCAGTGCCACGCGGCGGCCGGCCGACATGCGGCCGCCGAGCGGGTACTGGTGGGCGGGCGAGCAGTAGACGGCACGCACGCCGGGTGGCACGGCGTCTGGCAGAAGGCCCTCGGCATCAACAAGAGAGGGAACGACCTTCAGGCCGTTGGCGCGGAAGACGCCCACGGCGCGTTGGTAGCCGGGTTCTTCCACGGCCACGGCGTCGCCGCGTTGCAGGACCGCGACGGCGATCTCGGTCAGGACCGCGGTGGTGCCACCGGTGGCGAGCACGGGTTCGGCGTTGACCGCGAGACCGCGGTGACGGAGCAGGTGTTCGGCGATCGCCTCGCGGTATTCGGGCAGGCCGGCGCGTTCCGGACGGGACAGCGGGGCCACGTCGGCGGCGGCTCGCCACGCCCGGCGCCAGGCCGCCCGGTCGAGCCCGCCGGCCCAGGGAGCACCGGGGCCGAGGTCGACGAAGTCGGTGATCGCGGGGGTGACGGGCTTGCGCGAACGTTTGCGCAGCGCTCCCGGCGGGGTCGTGGTGACGTAGGTGCCGGAGCCGTGCCGGCCGGCGATCCAGCCCTCGGCGTGCAGCTGTTCGTAGGCGGCGGCGGTGACCGTGCGCGAGACACCGAGACTTTCGGCCAACGCACGAGTGGACGGGAGACGGTCGCCGGCGCGCAGCCGTCCTTCCGACGCCGCTGAGCGCAGGGCGTCGGCCAGTTGGACGGCGAGCGGTTCGGAGGACTCGCGGTCCAGGGCTACGGGAAGTGCGGTCTCCGCCAAAGTGGCCTTCTCATATCGTGCGAAACTGGCGCTTCAATGATGCCACTTGAGGCCGCACAGTAGAAGTATGACCACTGACCTGCAGCTCTCCCCCACCCCGCGCAGCACCGTCATCCGCGGCAAGAAGCGAGCCGTCGAAGACCGTCAGGTGCTCTACGAGATCCTCGACGCCGGGCTGGTCTGCCATCTCGCCGTGGAGGTCGACGGGGCGCCGTTCCTGATTCCCACCGCGTACGGGCGGGACGGCAACCGCATCTTCCTGCACGGGTCCACCGGGTCACGGTCCATCAGGAGCATGATCGAAGGCAAGCCGGTTTGCGTCGCGGTCACGCTCGTGGACGGCGTCGTGTACTCGCGGTCGGTGTTCCACCACTCGATGAACTACCGGTCGGCGATCATCCACGGCACCGCGAAGGTCGCCGAGAACCCCGCGCACGCGCTCAAGGTCATCGTCGAGCACGTCACGCCGGGCAGCTGGGACTACGCGCGCGAACCGTCCAAGAAGGAGCTGGCCCAGACAGTCGCACTGGAGATCGACCTCACCGAGGCCAGCGTGAAGGTGCGCGACGGCGGGCCCGGCGAGGAGCCGGAGGACCTGGAGGCGAACCTCGTGTGGGCCGGGCACATGCCGCTCATCACGACGTGGGGCGCGCCGGTGCCGCACGAGACGGACAAGGACATTCCGCCGCACGTCAGCGCACGGGGCCGTTGACCGGGTCGTAGCGGTACGGAGTCATGGCGCGTGTGCCGTGACGGTAGACGTGGATCGACACGGCCGGATCCACACCGTCGTTGCGCACCTGGTGCACGTAGCCGGGGCCCCACACGCGCGACTGCCCCTGGTGCAGAGAGTGCACGACCTGGATCTTCGTCGCGACCACCTCGGTCAGCACGCCGCTGACCACGGTGAACGCGCCGGAGGTCACGGCGTGGTCGTGCAACGAGGCGGTCTGACCGGGAAGCCAGCTCATCAGCCAGATCTCCTGGTCGGCGTGCTTCTCGACCAACGTCGAGAAGCGCTCCTCCGGGTCGTAGCGCAGCAGGTGCTTCCAGCGGTCGCGGTCGGCCGCCCACGCCAAAGCGACCCGGACCGGGTGCAGCAGTGCGGAGTTTTCCGGCAGTACGACGCTGTTCTCGGGAACGGCGAACATGGGGAGAGCTGTCCTTACAGGCGAATGCGCGAAAAGAGGACGCGGGACTATCGCCAGGTACAACACAGTGCAGTGAAGGACATGGAGCAGAGGGTCCCGGAACCGGGACCCTCCGTCAATCCAGTCCCAAAGAGTGGGACACGTCCGCGACCAGATCGCGGGTGTCCTCACAGCCGGCCGAGAAACGCACCAGTCCCTCCGGCACCGGATCACCGAACTGGGCCCGCCGGTCCGCCGTGGAGTGCAGGCCGCCGAACGACGTCGCCGCCGACACCAGCTTCGACCGCGCCAGGAACTCGTCCACGGCCGCGCACCGACTCGAGCTCGAACGTCAGCACGCCGTTGAACCGCCGCATCTGCTGCGCCGCCACCAGGTACGCGGGGTCCTCCGGCGCACCGGGCCACCGCAGGCCCGCGACGCGGCCCTTGAGCAACGCGTAGATCGCCTCGGCGTTCTCCGCCTGCCGCGCCAGCCGCAGGTCCAGCGTTCCCAGGCCGCGCAACGCGAGCCAGGTCTCGAACGGGCCGGGAATCGCGCCGGACATCGTCCGCGCGTCACGCATCTTCGCCGCCAGCTCCGAAGCCGAAGCCACCGTCACGTGTCCGAAAAGGACATCGCTGTGCCCGGCGACCGCCTTGGTGTCCGACGCCACCACGATGTCCGCGCCCAGCTCCAACGGCCGTTGCCCCAGCGGGGTCGCGGTCGTGTTGTCCACGGCCACCAGCGCACCCGCCGCGTGCGCCACCTCGACCAGCGGCCGCGATGTCGCACACGTCGAGGCCGGGGTTCGACGGCGTCTCCAGCAGCACCAGCCGCACGCCCTCGAAGGACGGGTACGGCCCGGCCGTGGGCACCTCGACCACGTCGACGTCCATTTCGGACACCAGCTTGCGGGTCAGGAAGTAGCCGTCCGACGGGAGCACCAGAGTGTCCCCTGTGGACAGGACGGTCCGCAGCAACGTCGAGATCGCCGCCATCCCGGACGGGAAGACGACGCACTCGCCGCCTTCCAGCGACCCGAGCGCGTCCTCCAGGGCCCGCCACGTCGGGTTGCCCGCGCGGCCGTAGTAGTCCTGGCCGCCGAGGTGGTACGCCGAGGCGAACACCGGCTGTGCGCCGAACGGTTCGCCCGGCGCACCTGACACCGCGTGCACCACTCGGGTGCCGTCACCGAACGAGTCGTCACTGGCGCTCGTGCTTGCGGTCGCGGCCCAGCAGCGCGGCACCGAGATCACGCGCACCGAGACCGTCGTGGCACACCATGTGCACGCCCTCGGTGATCGGCATGTCCACGCCGTGCGCCCGTGCCAGCTCGCGGATCGACGAGCACGACTTCACGCCCTCGGCGACCTGCCCGTGCGCGGCCTCCTGCGCCTGCTCCAGGGTCTCGCCCCGGCCGAGCCGCTCGCCGAACGTCCGGTTGCGCGACAACGGCGACGCGCACGTCGCCACCAGGTCGCCCAGTCCGGCCAGGCCGGCGAACGTCAGCGGGTCGGCACCGAGAGCGGCGCCCAGCCGGGCCGTCTCGGCCAGGCCGCGGGTGATGATCGACGCCATCGTGTTGTCGCCGTAGCCGAGGCCCGCGGCCATGCCGCAGGCCAGCGCGATGACGTTCTTGCACGCCCCGCCCAGTTCGCAGCCGACCACGTCGGTGTTGGTGTACGGGCGGAAGTAGCTGTTCGAGCACGCGTGCTGCAGGTCGACCGCGCGGTCGTGGTCCGTGCACGCGATGACGGTCGCGGTCGGCTGCCCGACGGCGATCTCCTTGGCCAGGTTCGGCCCGGACACGACGGCCACCTGCGACTCGTCGACGCCGGCGACCTCGCGGATGACCTCGCTCATCCGCTTCAGCGTGCCGAGCTCGACGCCCTTGGACAGCGACACGAGGGTCGCGTCCGGCGGCAGCAGTTCCTTCCAGCTCGACAGGTTCACCCGCAACGTCTGCGACGGCACCGCGAGGATCACCGCGTCCGCACCGTCGAGCGCCTTCGCCGGATCCGTCGTCGCGCTCAGGTTCGCGGGCAGCTCGATACCGGGCAGGTAACCGGTGTTGACGCGGGTCTCGGTGATCGCCGAGGCGACCTCCTGACGCCGCGCCCACAGCACGACCTCGGGGCCGGAGTCCGCGACGACCTTCGCGAACGTCGTGCCCCACGAACCGGCGCCGAGCACCGCAACGCGTTCGATTCCCATGCGCTCAGGCCTTCCTGGGTCCGTAGAAGCCTTCTGGCGCCTGCTCCCCGCGAACTTCGGCGAGCTGGTCCTTCACGCGGTTCATCAGCAGATCGGTGACCTCGCGCAGCAGCGGGAGCGTCTCCTCCCGGCCGCGGTACGCGGACAGGTCGATCGGCTCGCCGACGCTGTGGGTGATCGTCTTGCGCGGGAGCGGCCGGAACTTCTTCCGGTAGTGGTTGTAGAGGTCGAGCGTGCCCCAGCGGGCGACCGGGATGACCGGTCCGTCGTGCTGCAGCGCGAGCCGCGCGACGCCGGTGCGGGAGTTCGCGGGCCAGCCGTCGGGGTCCCTGGTGATGGTGCCCTCCGGGTAGATCACCACGAGCTGCCCGGTGGCGAGCGCGTTGTGCGCCTCGCGCAGGCTCTGCTGCGCGTCCGCGGTGCCGCGGTAGACCGGGATCTGCTTCGCACCCCGCAGGATCGAGCCCATGATCGGCACGTTCCACAGGCTGTGCTTGGCGAGGAAGTGCGGCACGCGGTCGTTCCTGTGCACGAACACGGCGTCGTAGCACGGGTCGAGGTGCGAGATGTGGTTCATCACGAGCAGCGCCGCGCCCTGGCGCGGGATGCGGTCACCGTGCAGGATCCGGTGCCTGCCCAGCACGAACGACATGGGGTAGACGATCGCCGCGGCGACACCGACCCAGAAGCCGCCCTTCTCCTTGGCCACGTGGCCTCTCCTCACTCCCGAACCTGCAGCTACCTGCGCCCATGAGCACACTAGTCGCCGGATCGTGGACTATGACGAGGTGCGGGATGAAGTTGACCTCGTGGTTCCGGTCAAAACGCTCGACCGGGCCAAGACCAGGCTGACCAGCGCCACCGGCGGAGATCCGGTGTCGCACGCGGCGCTGGCGCTCGCGCTCGCCATGGACACGGTGAGCGCCGCGATCAGCACTCCGGGTGTCCGCCGGGTGGTCACGATCACATCGGATCCGGCCGTCGCCGCCGAGATGGCCGCCATGGGTGTCGAGTCGCTGCCGGAACCCGCCGAGCCCGGACTCAACGCCGCGCTGATCCACGGCGCCCGCACGCTCCGGTCGAACCGGATCGGCGCGCTCCAGGCCGACCTGCCCGCGTTGCGCCCCGACGAGCTGCGGGCGGCGCTCGAAGCCGCCCGGAACCGTCGCGCCTTCGTGCCGGACCGCCAGGGCACCGGCACGACGCTGCTGCTCGCCGCGCCCGGCGGTGAGCTCGACCCGCGCTTCGGTGTCGGCTCGGCCGGGCACCACCGGATCTCCGGCGCGATCGCGCTCTACGGAGCGTGGCCGTCGCTGCGCTGCGATGTGGACACAGAAGAAGATCTGCGACTGGCGCAGGCGCTCGGCCTCGGCACGCACACCGCGAACGCCTTGCCCGCCTGGACAACCTGAGTCGTCCTCACACGTCCTCCTGGTCATTGGAGATCAAGATCTGGGGACGGACATGCGCACGCTCATCGCGTTGGCGGCGATCACGGCCATCTCGGGATGCGCCGCGGCGATGCCGGCGAACCGGCCGGCGGAGTACGCCGCACCGAACAAGCTGCTGTCGTGCAGCACCGGCTTACCGCAGGACTGGGAGCAGGAACTGGCTCGCAACCAGATCGAGGCCGGCTCGCACGAGAAGGTCACCATCGTCGCCGCGAACGAGGACGCCCGCACGACACTGGTGAAGACCACGCGCAACAAGACGACCGAACTCGTGCTGCGCGACAGCAAACGCCGCCAGCAGGTGATGGCGCTGAAGGACGAACGCGCAGCTGTTCGGCGTGGAGTTCGACGGTCGCTGGGTCACCTTCGCCACCACTCCGCACCCGGAGAACCACACCGTGACCGCGTACGCCTGGGACTCGCGTGCGGACGGCGCTCCGGTGCGCATCGGCGAAAGTGGAGCTGTGGTGCACAACGGCAAGGCAGCCTGGTCTGACGCCAAGGACGTCCATCTCTACGACCTCGCGAAGAAGAAGGACGGTGTTGTAGGCCAAGGCACGGCGCCGGCGTTCTTCGGCGACATGCTCGTCTGGTCGCAGAACGGCGGGTTCCGCGCGGCGAAGCTCGATCGGAGTGCGGCCGCGCTGCCCGAGGCGTTGCAGAACGCCAAGCCCGGCCGGAACGTGGCGTCGGACGGCCGCACGGTCGTGTGGACGGAGGGCGACATCCTGTACGGCTGGCGCGCGGACTGGCCGCGAGCGCGCAAGCTCGCCGAGATCAAGTCCGTACCGATGACCGAAAGCATCGTGCTCCCGCGCGTCAGCGGCGACTTCGTGTCGTGGCGCTCGGAGTCTCCGTACGTCACGGACATCCGGTCCGGCGCGACCATGCACACGACCGACAGCACCTACTGGCTGGAGGTCCACGGCGGAGCGCTCACCCGCGAAGGCTGGGAGGTCGCCGCGGCCACGCCACTGTCCGGGCTTTCACCGTTGCCCGCCTGTTAAGGCAGTGACAAACGACACGAAAATGTTGTTTCGAGCAACGTAACGGGAAACCCCGGCACCTTTATACGTAACCCCCCGACGTACCCCCGACGTCGCCTCCCCGACGCGTTGCTGAGGTGTTCCTGCATGAAGTCGTTGACGCACGCCGACTACCTGGCGCTGCGCCGCTTTCCCGCGCTCGACGGCCTGCGGGCCATCGCCGCGGTGCTGGTGGTGTTCTTCCACTACGGAGGGCCGGACTGGCTGCAGGGCTGGGCGGGGGTCCAGATGTTCTTCGTCCTCAGCGGATTCCTCATCACCACGCTGATGCTGCGCGAGGAGCGCGGCAGCGGCCGGATCTCGCTGAAGGAGTTCTACCTGCGGCGGGGGTTCCGGATTCTGCCGGTGTACTTCGTGGTGCTGCTGGTGACCGCGGCCGGCTCGGCGATCGCGGGCACGTTCATCAGCAACGGCATCGGTCCCGCACTGAAGTACTTCCTCACGTTCACCAACGAGTTCGCCGGCTCCAGCCCGTACGGGCAGTCGTGGTCGCTGGGCATCGAGCAGAAGTTCTACCTGGTCTGGCCGTTGGTGGCGATCGCGCTGGGCACGGTCGTGCTCAAACGGCGCGCTGGAGCGGCAGCCCTCGGCATGCTGCTCGCGCTCGTGGTCGTCAACTTCACCACCTCGCACAGCAACCCCGGCTGGCCGGTGCACTACTTCTCGATCCTGACCGGCGTCCTGGTCGCCGTCGTGCTGCACAGCCCGCGCGGGTTCGCGCTGCTGCGCCCGCTCACGAACCCGATCGCCGGCGTGCTCGTCTCGATCGGATTCGTCGCGGTGCACCTGAGTGTGAAGCCGATCGCCGGCTTCCTCGACGGGATCAACGGGATCCCCGGCCACGTGCTGGTCATTCCGGTGTACGCGCTCGCGACGGCCGTGCTGCTCGCCGCGCTGATCGCGCCGGGACCGGCCACGACCTTCCTGTCCACGAAGCCGATGCAGTTCGTCGGTGAGCGCTCGTACTCGCTCTACCTCGTGCAGACGATCGCCGCGACGATCATCGCGTTCTTCTGGCCCGCCCTGTCCGGTATCGGGCAGTCCGTGGTGGTCACCGCGCTGGGGCTGGCGCTGGCGGGCGTTCTGTACCTGACCGTCGAGATCCCGATGATCAACGTCGGCCGTCGGGTGATCGCCCGCCAGCGCGCTAAGGCAGCCGTCCGGGCCGGAGTGGCTCAGGAGGCGGCGGCCAAGGAATCGACCCAGAAATCGACTCAGCAGGGCGCGCCGCAGGCTCCGACGCCGCAGTCGGTGCCCGAGTCCTCCCGGCTCGCGAGCATCGGACAGGCCCAGCCGTAGAACGGGTTCGGGGCGAGCGGCACGCGTTCCCGGCCGCTCTCCCTGGCCTGCTCCTTCGAGTACTGCGTCGTGAGCGTCAGGTTCGTGCCGCTTGCCTGAGCCTCGTAGGCGCCCTTCTCCAGCGTCACGATCTCAACGCCGCGCGAGATGTCGGCGATGAAGACGCTGTTCTTGTGCCAGTACGGCGCCCATGAGGTCGCCGCGTCCGGCCGCCAGTAGCCGATCTGGATCGGCTTGGCCGGGTTGGAGATGTCGAGGAACCGGGTGCCCTGGTCGTACCAGGAGTAGGCCACGATCCGCTTCTGCACGTCGAAGTAGTGCGCGGAGCACGTGACGTCACCGGGGATAGTGCCCTCCTGGTCGTCCGGGCTCCACACGCCGACGGTCTTCATCTCCGCGGGCGTCTCCGCCCAGCCCTCGCCGTTGTGCGTGCCCTTCAACGAGGAGATGACGAACCGGCCCTGGTCCTTGCACGTGGGGGAACCGAACGCCTCCTCGGTGTGCAGGAGCAGGCTGCCCGCCGGGTTCTCCCGCGTGGGGCGCGGACCGTCGTCGAGCGTGCTGCCCGCCGGCCGGAACGAGTTGTGCGTGAACGAGGTCGGCATGTCGATCTTCGGCACGTTGCCGCCCGCGTACGCGACCGGGTCCCACGCCTTCGCCTCGCGGTACTTGCCGCTCAACGGGTCGCGGTGCCAGCCACGCGTGTAGTAGCCGCGGGTGCCGTTGTCGCCGGCCACCCACGCGATGCCCTGCGCGTCGACCTGGACGTCGTGCGTGATCTTGCCTTCGCCCGCCTTGCCGCGGACGTCGATCGAGACCGGGAGTTCCTTCGGGGTCTTCGGATCGCGGAGGTCCGTGACGAAGATCCGCCCGGTCTTGGCGTCCGACCGGTCCAGGCCGGCCGTCCACAGGAACTGGCAGTCGTTGACGCAGGTGGAGGTATGACCGGTGTTCTGCCGGTGGAAACTCATCACCTTCAGGTCGGCCGGGTCCACAGCGGACACGATGTAGTTGCCGGTCGGGCGGTCGCCCGGCAGCTTGCGCCCGAACGCGTTGACCTCGCGTGCGAGGAACGCGAGCTTGCGCTTGGGGTCGACGTTGATGTCCTCGTTCTCCCAGAAGATCTGCGTCGGGTCGTCGCCCGGCAGCGCCATCTCCTGCTTGGTGAGGTGGTCGAGGAGCTTCGGGGCGTCCAGGTCGGTGACGTCGAACGTCTTCAGCCCGTCGGTCGCGCTGACGAATGCGACGTCGCGCTTCCCGTACTGGGCGAAGGCGATCGAGATGGCACCGGTGGTCCCGGGAAGCGAGGCCTTGAGGCGCACGTTCTTGGCTGCCGCCTGCAGCCGGGGTTTGTCCACCTCGGGGGTCCTGGGTTCGGCCGTCGCGGCCGATGCCAGTCCCGCCGTGGTGAAGGCCAGCAGGGTCGCCGCGGTGAATGTGGCTATAACCTTCATGGATCGACCCTGGCAGCGCACCGGATGAGGCCAGTACCGACGAACGTCTAGGGTTCTGTCTCGTGCAGGCGACCGTATCCACGTTCAACAGTGACGGTTCCGCCACCGTGCTGCGCGATGACGGTGTTCTGCTCGATGTGAGCGCAGCCGCGGTCACCGCGGGTGGCTGGCGGATGCTGCGTCCGGGTCAGCGGGTGACCCTCGAACGTAGTGCCGAAGGGGTCGTCACCGCCCTGCGCAGGCCGGTTCTGTGACCAGGAGTTCATCAGTAGGACGTTCCGGACAGGGGCGCTTGCGGCGATAGTGCGGAACAATGCGGGTCGTGAGCACGGAGAACAACGACGACGGCAAGGCGACCCCTGCGCGACGCCGCTCCACGCGCGGCAAGGCGGTGAAGCCCCCACCCGCGGCGACCACGCGCAAGCAACCTCGTGCGGCGACCAGGCGGGCCGCCCAGCCGCCGCGGACGAAGACCCAGCCGACCCAGCCGATCGCGACGCCGGTGCGGGGTGTCCCCTCCGCCCCGCCCGCGGTGACGTCGAGCACCCTGCCCACCGACCTGCCGGACGACCGGTACTTCAACCGGGAACTGTCCTGGTTGGACTTCAACTCGCGGGTGCTCGCGCTGGGTGAGGACTCCTCGCAGCCGCTGCTGGAGCGCGCGAAGTTCCTCGCGATCTTCGCCTCGAACCTGGACGAGTTCTACATGGTCCGGGTCGCCGGCCTGAAGCGTCGTGCGGAGACGGGTCTCTCGGTGCGCAGCGCGGACGGGCTCACGCCGCTCGAACAGCTCGTCGCGATCTCCAAGCGCTCCCAGGAACTCGTCGAGCAGCACGCCCGCGCGTTCCTCGACCACATCAGGCCTGGCCTGGAAGAGCACCGGATCAGCATCGTGGCGTGGGGCGACCTCACCGACTACGACCGGTTGCGGCTCTCCAACTACTTCAGCGAGCAGGTGTTCCCGGTCCTCACGCCGCTCGCGGTCGACCCGGCGCACCCGTTCCCCTACATCTCCGGTCTCTCGCTGAACCTCGCGGTGACCGTGCGGGATCCCGAGGGCGGCGGCGAGCGGTTCGCCCGCGTGAAGGTGCCGGACAACGTGCCGCGCCTCGTCCGGGTGGAGGGGGACCGTTCCTCTTCGTCGGCGACCTTCCTGCCGCTGGAGGAACTCATCGCCGCGCATCTCGGCGAGCTGTTCGCCGGCATGGAGGTCATCGAGTGCCACGCGTTCCGCGTGACGCGCAACGCGGACCTGGAGGTCGAGGAGGACCGCGACGAGGACCTGTTGCAGGCGCTGGAACGCGAGCTCGCCCGGCGCCGGTTCGGCCCGCCGGTGCGCCTCGAGGTCGCCGACGACATGACCGAGCACATGCTCGAGTTGCTGCTGCGGGAGATGGAAGTCGACCCGCACGACGTCGTGACCGTGCCTGGACTGCTCGATCTGTCGTGCCTGTGGCAGCTCTACGGCATCGACCGCAAGACGTTGAAGGACCCGGCGTTCGTGCCGGCGACGCACCCGGCGTTCGGTGAGCGCGAGACGCCCAAGAGCGTTTTCGCGACGCTGCGCGAGGGCGACGTGCTGGTGCACCACCCGTACGACTCGTTCTCCACGTCCGTGCAGCGCTTCATCGAGCAGGCCGCCGCCGACCCGCACGTGCTCGCCATCAAGCAGACGCTGTACCGCACCTCGGGTGACTCCCCCATCGTGGACGCGCTGATCGACGCGGCCGAGGCGGGCAAGCAGGTCGTGGCGCTGGTGGAGATCAAGGCGCGCTTCGACGAGCAGGCGAACATCAAGTGGGCCCGCACGCTGGAGAAGGCGGGCGTCCACGTCGTCTACGGCCTGGTGGGCCTGAAGACGCACTGCAAGACGTCGCTCGTGGTGCGCCAGGAGGGCTCGACGATCCGGCGCTACTGCCACATCGGCACCGGCAACTACAACCCGAAGACCGCGCGGCTGTACGAGGACGTCGGAATCCTGACCGCCGAGCCGACGATCGGCGCGGACCTCACGGATCTCTTCAACGTCCTCACGGGTTACGCGCGCCAGGACGAGTACCGCACGTTGCTGGTCGCGCCGTACGGCGTCCGCAAGGGCATCGTGGAGCGGATCGACCGGGAGATCGAGCGGGCGCGGGCGGGTGAGCGTTCGGGCGTGCGCATCAAGGTGAACTCGCTCGTGGACGAGCAGGTCATCGACGCGCTGTACCGGGCCTCGCAGGCGGGCGTGCCGGTCGACGTGGTGGTGCGCGGCATCTGCGGCCTGAAGCCCGGCATCAAGGGACTGTCCGAGAACATCAAGGTGCGCTCGATCCTGGGCCGGTTCCTGGAGCACTCGCGGGTCTTCCACTTCGTCTCCAGCGACGAGTACTGGATCGGCAGCGCGGACATGATGCACCGCAACCTGGACCGCCGCGTCGAGGTCGCCGTGCGCATCGCCTCACCGCGGCTGGTCGCGCAGCTGGCGTCCGTCTTCACTTCGGCGCTCGACCCGCAGACGCGCTGCTGGGTGCTGCGCTCGGACGGAGAATGGGAAGCGTCACCGTCGGACGGTTCGTCGGTGCGCGACCATCAAATGGAACTACTGCACAAGCACGGAGCTCTTGGGTGATCAAAGCTGCTGGGGCGGTGCTCTGGCGCGACGCGGACGGTGACGTCGAGGTCGCGATCGTGCACCGCAAGCGTTATGACGACTGGTCGCTGCCCAAGGGAAAGCTGGATCGCGGCGAGACACTGCCCGCCTGCGCGGTGCGGGAAATAGCGGAGGAGACCGGGTACGCGTGCGTGCTCGGCCGGCATTTGCGGCAGGTCTCGTACTCCGTCAAGGACGTGCCGAAGACCGTCGACTACTACGCGGCCGAGGCTGTTTCCGGTTCTTTCGCCGCTAATGAAGAGGTCGACTCGCTTAGGTGGCTGCCGGTCGCCGAGGCGTCGGCTCTGCTGACCTACGACCCGGACCGGCTCGTGCTGGAGGAATTCGCCCGGCTGCCCGCGGACCTGTTGCTGGTGTTGCTGGTGCGGCACGCGAAGGCCGGGAAACGGTCCGAGTGGAACGCCGACGACGATCTCCGGCCGCTCTCAGACGCCGGGTGGCGGCAGGCTCACGCGCTCCAGGGGTTGCTGCCCCTGTGGTCGCCCACGCGCGTGCACACGGCGCCCAGAGTGCGTTGTGTGGACACCGTGCGAGGCGTCGCCACTGACCTCTCGGTGGAGATGGTCGAGGAGCCGCGGCTGTCCGAGGAGGGCTACTGGCCCGACGCGGAGGCCGGTCTCGTGCGGCTGCTGGAGATCGCCGCCGAGGAGGGCCGGGCGGTGGTGTCGTCCCAGGGCGGCGTGATCCCGTCGGTGGTGCAGACGCTGGCCGAACTGGGCGGGCTGCGGCTGTCCGAGATCCCCTGCAAGAAGGGCAGCGTGTGGGCGCTGGCCTTCACCCGGCCGTTCGGCAGCTGGTCCACTTCGGACTCGCCTTCGCGCTGGCCAACGCTGGTGTCGGCGCACTACCTGCCGTCCGCGCTGCCTCGCCCGTAAGGCCTTTGACCTTCGCTTTCCGGTGTTCGCCGCCGCCGTCTCCCACCGTTCGACGAAAGTTCGCCTCTGGCAACCAAGTCGGGCCGGGAGGCGGCGGTTTCGCTTGTCCGGAAGGCGTTCGCAGGCCCGTCAGCGTTATTTCTATTGGCAGATCTGGACCTTCGAGCGACGCTCCGATGTTCACCCGGACGAGGAACCTGAACCCGTTGCCGAGCGCGGTGAAGCGTTATTTCTATTGGTGCGCAGACGTTCTCAGCCGGTCTTCCCCAGGCACGCGGAAGGCCCCGGCGTGCGCACACCGGGGCCTTCCGCGGGTATTACCGAAGTAGCGCAGCCTCCTTCATGAGGAGGCCCGTCTCACTTCTTCTTGGCAACCGTCTTGCGCGCAGCCGGCTTCGCAGCCGCCTTCGCGGCGGGCTTGGCGGCAGCAGCGGGCTTCGCGGCAGCCGTGGTCTTCCTCGCCGTGGTCGCCTTCGCAGCCGGCTTGGCAGCGGCCTTCGTAGCGGTCGCCTTCGCGGCCGGCTTCGCAGGCGCCTTGGCAGCAGCGGGCTTCGCGGCAGCCGTGGTGGTGCGACGGGTCGCGGGCGCCTTGGTGGCGGCCGCGGCCGTGCGGGTACGCGTGGTGGTCGCGCGAGTGGTCGCCGCCTTGGTGGCAGGCGCCTTCGCGGCCACGGGCTTCGCAGCGGCAGCAGCGGCCGGCTTGGCAGCAGCCTTGGCGGCAACAGCCTTCGGCAGCTTCTTCGCGCCGCTGATGACGTCCTTGAACGTCGAGCCGGGGCGGAACGCGGGCACGTTGGTCTTCTTGACCTTCACGGTCTCGCCCGTGCGCGGGTTGCGCGCGGTGCGAGCCGCACGAGCGCGCTTCTCGAAGACACCGAAGCCCGTGATGTTGACCTTCTCGCCCTTGTTGACGCTGCGGACGATCACGTCCACGAGGCCATCAACAGCAGCGCCGGCGGTCTTCTTGTCTCCAAGGCGCTCGGCGAGCGCCTCGATGAGCTGGGCCTTATTCACCGTCAGTCCCTCCCAGGACGCTCACGGCCCTAAGAGTCGGGCCGACTAGAACGCAACGGTAGGCCCAAAACGCGAGAAATACCAATCGCCACGCCAGATTTTTCGTTGTGGCGTGGCTAATTGCGCCCCTTCGAGGGACAGGAGGCGCCGGATTCGCCCCTCTCAAGGGGAGAATCCGGCCCCCTCTCAGACCGCTGGAAGCGGATCCGTTGTGGGCAACCAAGTCTGGCGATTGCCCTCGAAAACGCTGATCTCGGCCTCGTGGCGCAGCGTCAAAGCGATGTCGTCGAGGCCTTCCAGGAGGCGCCAGCGGGTGTAGTCGTCGATCTCGAACGGGGCGACCAAGTCCTTGGCGCGAACGGTCTTGTCGGTGAGGTCCACGGTGACCGGCGTGCCGGGTTCGGCCTCGAGCAACTTCCACAGCAGCTCGACATCGGACTGGCTGCACTGCGCCGCCACGAGGCCCTGCTTGCCCGAGTTGCCCCGGAAGATGTCGGCGAACCGGGACGACACGACCACGCGGAAGCCGTAGTCCATCAACGCCCAGACGGCGTGTTCGCGAGAGGACCCGGTGCCGAAGTCGGGGCCCGCCACGAGGACGCTGGCCGCCTGGTACGGCTCCTGGTTGAGGATGAAGTGCTCGTCACCGCGCCAGGCGGCGAAGAGCCCGTCCTCGAACCCGGTGCGGGTCACGCGCTTGAGGTAGACGGCCGGGATGATCTGGTCGGTGTCCACGTTGGACCTGCGCAGCGGCACACCGACGCCCGTGTGGGTGGTGAAGGCATCCATGGTCAGTTCTCCGAGTCTGCGGTTGCGGCCAGATCAGAAGGTGCGGACAGCGTGCCGCGCACGGCCGTGGCGGCGGCGACGAGCGGGGACACCAGATGCGTCCGGCCGCCCTTGCCCTGCCTGCCCTCGAAGTTGCGGTTCGAGGTCGACGCGCTGCGCTCGCCGGGCGCGAGCTGATCCGGGTTCATGCCAAGGCACATCGAGCAGCCGGCCTGCCGCCACTCGGCGCCCGCGTCGAGGAACACCTTGTCCAGGCCCTCTTGTTCGGCCTGCGCGCGCACCCGCATCGAACCGGGAACGACCAGCATCCGTACTCCAGAAGCGACGTGCTTGCCACGCAGCACGTCCGCGGCGGCGCGCAGGTCCTCGATGCGCCCGTTCGTGCACGAACCGAGGAAGACGGTGTCCACGCGGATGTCGCGCAGTGGCGTGCCGGCCTTCAGGCCCATGTACGTCAGTGCCTTCTCGGCGGCCACGCGCTCGTTCTCGTCCACGATCGCCTCGGGGTCGGGCACGGACGCGCTGAGCGGCAGACCCTGTCCGGGGTTCGTCCCCCACGTGACGAACGGAGTGAGCTCGTCGGCGTCGATGTGAACTTCCGCATCGAAAGTTGCGTCGTCGTCAGTGCGCAGCGTCTGCCAGTACGCGACGGCCGCGTCCCAGTCCGCTCCGGACGACGCGTGCGGACGCCCCTTGAGGTAGTCGAAAGTCGTCTCGTCCGGCGCGATCATGCCCGCGCGCGCACCCGCTTCGATCGACATGTTGCACACCGTCATGCGCGCTTCCATCGACAGCTTCTCGATGGCGGCGCCGCGGTACTCGAGCACATAGCCCTGCCCGCCGCCGGTGCCGATCTTCGCGATGACCGCGAGAATGATGTCCTTGGCCGTGACTCCGGGCTGGAGGGTGCCGTCGACGTCGATGGCCATCGTCTTGAACGGACGCAACGGCAACGTCTGCGTCGCCATCACGTGTTCCACCTCGGACGTGCCGATGCCGAACGCCAGCGCGCCGAACGCACCGTGGGTAGAGGTGTGACTGTCGCCGCAGACAACGGTCATGCCCGGCTGCGTGAGCCCGAGCTGCGGGCCCACCACGTGCACGATGCCCTGTTCGAAGTCACCCATCGGGTGCAGCCGCACCCCGAACTCCGCGCAGTTGCGGCGAAGCGTCTCGACCTGCAGGCGCGACACCGGATCCGCGATCGGCTTGTCGATGTCGACGGTCGGGACGTTGTGGTCCTCGGTGGCGATCGTGAGATCGGGCCTGCGCAGCTTGCGGTTCGCAAGGCGCAGCCCGTCGAACGCCTGGGGGCTGGTGACTTCGTGGAGCAGGTGGAGGTCGATGTAGAGCAGGTCCGGCTCCGCGCCACTGCCGTGGCGCACAACGTGTGCCTCCCACACCTTCTCCGCGAGCGTGCGGCTCATCGCGACATCTCCCACATCATGGACGCGCCGACAGATCTGGACTTCTCACTGTCTGAGAAGTTAGTATCGGCCTGTGGGACAGCATAGCGGGATCGGCGTGCTGGACAAGGCAGTGGCCGTCTTGAACGCCGTAGCAAAAGATCCGTGTGGCCTGGCCGAGTTGTGCAATCGCACCGGCCTTCCACGAGCGACCGCGCACCGCCTGGCCGTGGGCCTGGAGGTGCATCGGTTGCTGCGCCGCGGCTCCGACGGCCGCTGGCGCCCCGGCGCCGCGCTCGCGGAACTGGCCGGCGGCGCCACCGACCCGTTGCTGGACGCGGCTTCCTCCGTGCTGCCGCGTCTGCGCGACATCACCGGCGAGAGCGTCCAGCTCTACCGGCGCGACGGCATGCAACGCGTGTGCGTCTCCTCAGCCGAGCCACCCTCAGGCCTACGCGACACCGTGCCCATCGGCGCCAGGCTCCCCATGACGGCAGGCTCAGGCGCCAAGGTCCTGGCCGCATGGGCAGACCCAGGCACCCAACGAGCCGTGCTCGCCGACGCCGTCTACGGCGAACGCACCCTCCTGGAAGTCCGCCGCCGAGGCTGGGCCCAAAGCGTCGCAGAACGAGAACCAGGCGTCGCCTCAGTCTCAGCCCCCGTACGAGACTCCTCAGGCGCCGTAGTAGCCGCAGTCTCCGTCTCAGGCCCGATCGACCGCATGGGCCGCCGCCCAGGCGCCCGCTGGGCCGCAGACCTACTAGCAGCAGCCGAGGCCCTGCAAAGCCGCCTCTAACCGTTACCGCCAGCAGACGACGGCCGCCCTCCCACCAGGAAGGGCGGCCGTCCCCGTCTCAACAACAAGACCCGCCACCCCAACCCTCAGCAGCCCTCAAAGCCCCGCCCCGCAAGCCACAGCCACCAAAACAATGACCAGCCAAGTCGAATGCCAAGGGCAGCTGAAAGCGCCCACCACAGTCCGGTGAGCCGAATCACTCATTCTTTTCTTGCCCGATGCGAAGCGAGGTCTTCCTCAACCCCAACGCATTCTCACCACTCGTAAGCCAGGGCTCGGGCGAGCGAAGCGAAGCCACCCTTACGCTCTCAGTAACCTACGGGGGTCCGGGGGGCGAAGCCCCGCCGGCTGGGGGTCTGGGGGCTCGGCCCCCAGAAGACAAAGCGAAAGAGGCCTGTCAGCGCAATCCGCTGACAGGCCTCTACCACCTCTGTAGCCCCGAAGGGATTCGAACCCTCGCTACCGCCTTGAGAGGGCGGCGTCCTAGGCCGCTAGACGACGGGGCCCTAGAACTTCTTGCCGTTGAACCTTATCAGATCACTCTGTCCGGTCCAAATCCGGCTATTCAGTTCTTTTTCCTGCAACTCCGGAAGTCGAAACTCCCGCAGCAGCTGGGGTACCAGGACTCGAACCTAGACTAACTGAACCAGAATCAGTCGTGCTGCCAATTACACCATACCCCATTGGCTTTCACGATCGACTTCGGGCTCCGGAAGGAGTTCCGAGGTGTTCGTTGCTGCCGGGAGAAATACTAGACCACGCGGCCACCAGAAGTGAAATCGGCCCCCACCTGCAGGCAAACGCGCAGGTAGGGGCCGATCTCAAGCCAGTCCGGCGCCCTGGTCAGGCGGTGGCGGCGGAGAGCTCGCACACGACGAGCTCCGGCAGCTCCGCCAGCGTCGTGATGGAGGACAGTCCGGTCGGCAGGCTTCCGCTCGGTCGGCCCTGTCCGGTTGATCCAGACGCCGTGCATTCCGGCGTCGCGGGCGCCGATGGCGTCGGCGTGCAGGCGGTCTCCCACGTGGACGGTGTCGCCGGGCGGGACGCCCAGGGCCAGGCAGGCCGTGTGGAAGATCACGCGGTCCGGCTTGGCGCAGCCCACCTCGCCGGCGATCAGGACGGCGTCGAAGTACGACGAGAGGCCCAGCTGGGCGATCTTCACGCGCTGGTGGTGACCTGAGGCGTTGCTGATCGCGGCGATCGGGAGGCCGGTCGCGCGCAGCCAGTCGAGCATCGGGATCACGTCCGGGAACAGGCACCAGCCGGCCGAGAGGACCTGCTGGCGGGACAGTTCGCGGCTGGTGGCCTCCGCCAGGGACAACTCCTCGCCGAGGGCGGAGAAGAAGGCCTGGGTGCGGATGTTGCGCATCGACTCGTATTCGAGCTCACCGGCGAGCTGACGGGAGACGTGGTCGTCGGTGATTCGCTGCCACAACGACCAGGCGTCGGCGTTACCGACCATCGAGGCCAACGCGGCGCGAGAGGAAGTGCTGTAGTCGACAAGTGTGTCGTCGACGTCCAGGCACACAGCGCGGATCTCGCCGGTTCTCTTACGCGTGAAAGTCGGGGACGCAGTTGTCACCCCGGAAGGTTAGGTGCGCGGGGGCCTCGTCCGATTCGGCTAACGAGGTGATTCCGGTGGGTCCTTGCACGATCAAGCTGACCTTGAGGCCCCGAACGAACTAGTCAGACTGGTCCGGGCGCTGAATGCAATCCCCCGGACGAGTGTTGTTCGCCAACGCAAGCAGGTCTGCCCGAACGGGCAGTTCGCGCGGGCGCGACACGATAGCTCCACTCGCGACATTTCACACCGGCCGCAACCCTTTTGAGGCCTGGCTTCCCAGACCGTCCAAACAGGACTCGCAGCGCGCGGCTTGACGCGGCGGGCGATCAAGAGCATGCTGGTTTTATTCAACACCGGTTGAAAAGAGGGGATCGACATGGAGAGGACAACCTGCCTCGTCGTGGGAGGCGGACCTGCGGGAATGGTGCTGGGGCTGCTGCTGGCGCGCGGCGGGGTCGAGGTCACGGTGCTCGAGAAGCACGCCGACTTCCTGCGTGACTTCCGCGGCGACACGGTGCACGCGTCGACGCTGACGCTGATGGACGAGCTGGGGCTCGGACCGGCGTTCGAGCAGGTGCCGCACCAGGACGTCGACAAGATCGAGGCACTGCTCGACGGCGGCGCGAAGGCCACGATCGCCGACCTGACAAGGCTTCCCGGCGCGAACAAGCGCATCGCGATGGTGCCGCAGTGGGACTTCCTGGACCTGCTGGCGGACGCGGGCAAGCTCGAACCGACGTTCACCCTGCGGATGAACACCGAGGTCACCGGGATCACCAAGAGCGGCGACAAAGTCACAGGCGTGCGGTATCGGGACCGCGTCGACGGCCACGAGGGTGAGATCGCTGCGGACCTCGTCGTCGCCGCGGACGGGCGTGGCTCGATCCTGCGCGAGGCGGTGAACCTGCCGGTCTACCGGTTCGGCGCGCCGATGGACGTGTGGTGGTTCCGCCTGCCGCGCAAGGAAAGCGATCCGGTCAAGGGCGGCGGCGGCCGGTTCAGCGCCGGCAGCGCGATGGTGCTGATCCCGCGCGGCGAGTACTTCCAGTGCGCCTTCCTGATCCGCAAGGGAACGGACCAGAAGATGCGCGCGGAAGGCGTCGAGAAGTTCCGGGAACGCGTGGTCACGCTCATCCCGTGGCTCGCGGACCGGGTCGGACCACATCGAGACCATCGACGACGCGAAGCTGCTCGACGTGAAGCTGGACCGGTTGCGGCAATGGCACGTCGACGGGCTGCTGTGCATCGGTGACGCCGCGCACGCGATGTCGCCGGTCGGCGGCGTGGGCATCAACCTCGCCGTGCAGGACGCGGTGGCGACCGCCACGCTGCTCGCGAAGCCGTTGCGGCAGGGCATGGTCTCGAACGCGGTGCTCGCGAAGGTGCGCCGGCGCCGGCTGTTCCCCACCGTGGTGATCCAGACCATGCAGCGGGTGGTCCACCGGCTGTTCCTCGGCCGCAAGCTCAACAGCACCGAGACGGTCTCGTCCCCCGGCATGCCGTTGCCGTTGAAGATCGCGCAGAAGCTGCCGTGGCTCCAGGTGATCCCGGCCTACCTGGTCGCGATCGGGCCACGTCCGGAGCACGCGCCCGATTTCGCGCGCCGGGCACCGCAGCAGATCGCCAGGTCCTGACCAGGTCGTGACTAGGGCCTGTATCGAAGTCCGTGTTCGCGATAGCCGGGCCTGAGGCGGCCCCTGGGGGCACGGCCGACAGGCCCACATACAACAGCGGTATGCGGGCCTGTCGGCCGCACCGCCAGGAACCACCTCAGGCTCGACTCTCATCGAACGAGACTTCGATACAGGCCCTAGGTCGCGACGAAGACCTCGGACGACTCGCCGAGCACCATCGCCACGGCGTGGGCGCGGTCACGAGCACCGAGCTTGCGCAGGATCGCCTTCACGTGGGTCTTCACAGTGTCGTTGCTGATGAAGAGCCGCTGGGCGATGCGCGCGTTGTCCATGCCCTTCGCCATCTCGGCCAGCACGTCGAACTCACGGGCGGACAGCCGGCCGAGCGTGGCCGGTGGCGGCATCCGCGACGGCAGGCGCGCGAGTGATCCCACCCGCGCGTCGATCGTGGCGGGAGCACCCCGCACCGCGGCCATGATCAGCGGTAACAGCTCGGCCACGGGCGAGGTCTTCAGCAGGTAGGCGACCGCGCCGGCGTCCAGCGCGGCGCGGGCCCAGCTCGGACTGTCCGCATTGGACAGCACCACGACGCGGGCGCCCGGCCGGTACTGCGCCGTGTCCCGCACGGTACGCAGAGGTCCGGCGCCCGGCACGTCGAAGTCCGTGACGACCAGGTCCACCAGGACGCCGCGCAGACAGCGCGCGGCGTCGGCCACGGTGTGGGCGATGCCCACAACGCGGAAGCAGTGCGTGCGGTGCAGCGAGAGTCGCAGCCCCTCGGTGATGAGCTGCGAACCATCGACTAGCAGCACACGGGTGGACGCCGGGTCCGTCATGACACCGGGAAGTTACTAGCGAGTACCCGGGTGTGTAACCAGCCAGACGCCGGATTGCTCCGTACGGCTACCTATTTGCGACCGGATTGGTGAGCGTCCCGAGGCCGTCCACCGTCACGGAGACCGTCTGTCCGGCCCTCATGGGCCCGACACCGGCCGGCGTCCCGGTGAGGATCACGTCGCCCGGCAGGAGCGTCATGACGCCGGAGACGTACTCGATGAGCGACGGAATGTCGTGCACCATCAACGAAGTACGGCCGTCTTGTTTGACTTCCCCGTCAACTTCGGTGACGACGCGGACGTCGAACGGATCGAACTCGGTTTCGATGAAGGGACCCATCGGGCAAAACGTGTCAAAACCCTTGGCCCGCGTGAACTGCACGTCCTTCTTCTGCAGGTCACGAGCGGTGACATCGTTGGCGATCGTGTATCCCATCACCACGCTCATCGCCTTGGCCTTGGACACCTCGCGGCACGGCTGGCCGATGATGACGGCCAGCTCGCCCTCGAAGTCGACCCGTTCGGACGCGGCCGGGATCTTGATCTCGACGTTCGGGCCGATGACCGAGGTGTTGGGTTTGAGGAAGACCAGCGGTTCCGCCGGCACCTCGTTGCCCATTTCGGCGGCGTGGTCGGCGTAGTTGCGGCCGATGCCGATGATCTTGGTGGGCAGGATCGGGGCAAGCAGCCTGACGTCGGCCAACGGCCACTTGCGACCGGTGAACGTGGGCGTGCCGAAGGGGTGTTCGGCGATCTCTGCGGCTTCCTCGCCGTGAACGGCGACGAAAGCAACACCTTGCGGATGAGCGATTCGGGCGATGCGCACTGTGTCAGTTTACGAGTAACCAGAGCATCAAGGGTGAACTCCGGGAGGAGCGCTGTCGCGTTAGCGGCGTGAGATGGCCTTGTGACCTGCATGCATCGACTTGTGCACGAGAGCGTCACACAACGCCAGCCAGGAGGCCTCGACGATGTTGCCGTGCACACCCACAGTGGTCCACTCGCGCTCGCCGTCGGTCGATTCGACGAGCACGCGCGTCACGGCGTCCGTGCCGGGGTGCTCGGTGAGGATGCGCACCTTGTAGTCGGCCAGCTCCACAGTGTCCAACCAGGACAGGTGCGGCAGCAACGCCTTGCGCAGCGCGGCGTCGAGCGCGTGCACGGGACCGTTGCCCTCGGCGGTCGCGATGACCCGCTCCCCCGCCACGTGCACCTTGACCGTGGCTTCGGACACGATCTCGCCGTCCGAGCGGTGGTCCAGCACGACCCGGTAGGACTCCAGCGTGAACGGGGGTGGACCGTCCAGTTCGGACAGCTCGCCCCGCAGCAGCAGTTCCAGCGACGCGTCGGCCGCCTCGAACGACCACCCCTTCGCCTCCAGGTCCTTCACGCGCCGCAGCGCGCTGCCGACCTCGGCTGACCGGCCGGCCAGGTCGAGTCCGAACTCACGTCCCTTGAGTTCGATGCTCGCCCGACCGGCCATCTCGGTGACCAGCACCCGCATGTCGTTGCCGACGGTGTCCGGATCGATGTGGTTGTACAGCTCCGGATCCACCTTGATCGCGCTCGCGTGCAGACCCGCCTTGTGAGCGAATGCTGACGACCCGACATAGGCCTGGTGGGTGTCGGGTGCGATGTTCGCGATCTCGGCCAACGCATGGGAGACCCGGGTGAGCTCGGCCAGTGCTCCGGTCGGGAGCACCTCCATGCCGAGCTTGGTCACGAGGTTTCCCACGACGGCGAACAGGTCGGCGTTGCCTGCTCGCTCGCCATATCCATTGGCGGTGCACTGAACGTGCGTCGCGCCCGCCTGAACGGCCGCGAGGGTGTTCGCCACCGCGCAGGACGTGTCGTCCTGGCAGTGGATTCCTACTCGGAAACCGGTCTTCTCGATGACCTCGGCGACCGTCTCGGCGAGACCGAGCGGCAGTTGCCCGCCGTTCGTGTCGCACAGCACCACGACGTCCGCGCCACCCTCCACAGCGGACTCCAGTACGCGCAGCGAGGTGTCCGGGGAGAAGGCGTAGCCGTCGAAGAAGTGCTCGGCGTCGAGGAAGACGCGCCGGCCGTGCTCGGTGAGGAACCGGACGGTGTCGCGCACCATCCGCGCGTTCTCCTCGGCGTCGGTGCGCAGTGCGCGTTCGATGTGCCGCAGGTCCGACTTCGCGACGAGCGTCACCACCGGCGCCTGGGAGTCCAGCAACGCCTTGACCTGCAGGTCTTCCTCGACCCGCACGCCGGCCTTGCGGGTCGCGCCGAACGCGACCAGCTTGGCGTGCTTGAGCTCCAGGTCACCCGCGGCCGCACGGGCGAAGAACTCGGTGTCCTTGGGCAGTGCGCCGGGCCAGCCGCCCTCGATGAACCCGACGCCCAGCCCGTCCAGCAGCCGCGCCACCGCGAGCTTGTCCGTGACGGAGTACGAGATGCCCTCACGCTGTGCACCGTCGCGCAACGTCGTGTCGTAGACGTGGAACTCGTCGCTGGGGCCGGCCATCGGGGTCATCTCCTCATCCGGGCAAACAAAAAGACCCCCCGCGGATGCGAGAGGTCTGCGCGTCGGGTGCCAGGGGAGGCACTACCCGACGCGCTCGTCGATAATGGTGGCGAGATGCTGAGCCATGACCGCGATGCTGCCACAGCTCAGCACGCCGTACCAAGCGGCGGGAGGAAATCTCCCACTATCTGGTCACGTTCACGCCTGTGACAGGTACTTCGCGAAGGCCTCGATGGACGCCGGGTTGCGCGGCGACTCGACCAGCGCCGCGTACGGCAGGGCGTAGAAGCGCTTGTTCTTGACCGCCGGCGAGTTCCGCAGCGGAGCGAAGCCCTCCAGGAACGCCTGCTTCCCCTCGGGCGTGTTGAAGTCGCCGTCGGCGTAGTCGACGATCAGCACGACGTCCGGGTCGCGCTGCACGACGGTCTCCCAGTTGACCGTGGTCCAGCTGTCGTTGAGGTCACCGAAGATGTTGTCGCCACCGGCCTTGCCGATGACGTCCTGCGGCGCGGCGTTCCTACCTGACGTGAACGGCTGGTCCTGGCCGCTGTCGTAGAGGAACACCTTCGGCCGCGGCTTGCCCGCCATCAGCTTCGCCGCGTTGTCGATCTGCTGCTGGTAGCCCTTGATGAGCTCCTCCGCCTTCGCCTCGACGCGGAAGATCTTCCCGAGGTTGCGCAGGTCCGTGTACAACGCGTCGAGCGCGGGCATGATGCCGCGCTGCTTGCCGACACCGTTGCGGCACGCCTCGGTCAGCTGGTAGGTCGCGATTCCGAGCTGCTTCAGCGCGTCCGGGGTGAAGCCGGTGCTTTCGCTGAAGCCGTAGTTCCACCCGGCGAACACGACGTCGGCGTTGGCGCCCTGCACGACCTCCTTGGAGATCTTGTCGGACAGGTGTTTCGCGCTCTCGAAGTCCGCCTTCCACGGGGAGGTGCGCCGGTCGGCGGTGTCGGCACCGTCCACGACGTACCCGGCCATCCGGTCCCGCAGGCCCAGCGCGAACATCAGTTCGGTGATGCCGGTGTCGTTGGTGACCACTTTGGACGGCACCTTGTCGAACGTCACCTGCTCGCCGCAGTTCGTGACGGTGACCGGCTCCGACTTCGAGGTGTCCTGAGCGACCGTGGCCCCGCAGCCGGAGACGAGCAGCAGGGCGGCGGTGACGAGGGCGGTTCTCAAGGGGTGACCTCCTGGTCGAACAGGAGCTGTGGAACTCCCGTGGTGGGGTGGGCGACCACGTGCGCGGTGACGTGGAAGACGTTCTGGATGAGGTCCGTCGTGAGGACTTCCTCCGGTGTGCCGTGTGCGACGAGACGTCCCTCGTCGAGCACGTACAGCCGGTCGCAGTAGGACGCGGCGAGGTTGAGGTCGTGCAGGACGGTGAGCACGGTGACCCCGAGCTTGCGCGTCAACGCGAGGACGTCGAGCTGGTGGCGGATGTCGAGGTGGTTCGTCGGCTCGTCGAGCACGAGCACCCGCGGTTCCTGGGCGATGGCCCGCGCGATGAGCACGCGCTGGCGTTCGCCGCCGGACAGGCTGAGGAAGCTGCGGCCGGCGAGATGTCCGGCGTCCACTGTGGCCAGTGCCGCGGCGACCACCCGGCGGTCGCGGGCGGGGTCGCGATCGTGCGGCAGCCGGCCCATGTCCACGACCTCGGTGACCGTGAAGTCGAACTCGACCTGCGACTCCTGGGTGAGCGCGGCCAGGTCGCGGGCGACGTTCTGTCGCTTGTGGACGTTCTCGCCGCCGAGCAGGACCGTGCCCCCGGCAGGTTTGAGCGCACGGTAGACACAACGCAGCGTCGTGGACTTCCCGCTGCCGTTCGGGCCGATGATGCCGACGACCTCGTTCTCGGCGTACAGGGTGATGTCCTCGACGATGCCCGGGACGGTGACGTCGTGCAGCTCGACGCGCATCAGCGTCCTCCGAACACGTAGGCCTTGCGGCGCATGAGGACCACGAAGCACGGCACGCCGATCGCGGCCGTGATGACACCGAGCGGCAGCTCTTCCGGCGCGGCCAGCATGCGGGCGGCGACGTCGACCCAGACCAGGAAGGACGCGCCGGCCAGCGGAACCAGCGGCAGGACCTTGCGGTGGTCCGCGCCCACCACCATGCGGGTCAGGTGCGGCAGCATCAGCCCCACGAACCCGACCGCGCCGCTGACCGCGACCAGCACCGCGGTCATGGCCGCGGTGACGATGAACAGGTGCGTCCGCAGCCGCTGCACCGGCACGCCCAGAGTCGTGGCCGTCTCGTCGCCCATCGCCAGCGCGTTGAGCTGACGCGCCTTCGTGGCGAGGTAGACGATGCCGAGGAACGTCACCGCGGCGGCCACCGGCAACGACGTCCACTGCGCGCCGCCCAGACTGCCCAGCAGCCAGAACATGGCGCTGCGGGCGGCCTCCCCGTGCGGCGCCTGGAAGACCAGCAGCATGGCGATCGCCGAGAACCCGTGCGCCAGGGCGGTTCCGGTCAGCACGAGCCGCAACGGCGTGAGGCCGCGGCTCGTGCGGGACGTCAGGTAGACGATGGCGGTGGCACCGAGAGCCGTCACGAACGCCGCCGTGGACAGCGCGTAGACGCCGAGGCCGGACAGGATCCCGAGCGTCGCCACGGCCGTCGCACCGATGCTCGCGCCCGAGGAGATGCCGAGCACGTACGGGTCCGCCAGGGCGTTGCGGACCATGGCCTGGATGGCCACGCCGACCGTGCCGAGGCCGGCGCCGACGACCGCGGCCAGCAGCACGCGAGGCAACCGGATGTCCCAGACGATGTGGTACTGCCCGGCCAGGTCGGTGGGGATCGTGCCGCCCGTGACGGCCGCGTGCAGCAACCGCAGGGTGACATCGAACGGGACGGAGACGGGGCCGAGTGCCACCCCGGCGACGATGCTGACGGCGAGCACGCCGACGAGCACGCTGATCTTCGCGATCACTTGTTCCCTTCCCGCAGACCACGGCAGGAGTCGGAGTTCCTCTTGGGCCGTGTGCGGGTGATCGGGCTCGTCCCGTGAGGGACCTACCGTTGCGGGTCAGCGCCGGAATTCGACCGGACTTCCCCCGTGCACGACGGACGCACTCTAACCCGCCTGTTTGCACAGAACGGCCACGAGATGCGTCTATGTGTCGTGAATCGCGACAAACGAAGACGGCTGCGCCGCAAGGTGCAACGCGAGCGGGAGCGACGCGAGCAGGTTCAACTCGGGCCGGAGGAGCACGAACAGGACAAGCCGGCGGAGCCCGGCAGGGACGCCACCCACGTCTGGCTGCCGATGACGCTGATGATCGTCGGCTGTGCGGCCGCCGTCGCCTGGCACAGACCAGTCGCCACCGCGCTGGACCAGCTCTACTGCACACCACTGTCCTGTGTGGCTTTGCCGCAGGCGCTCACCGCCTGGGCGATCGCGGCCCTGCCGCTGCTGGTGGCCCTCTGGCGCCTCACCGTCGCCATCTACGTGGGTCTGTTCGCGGGCTGCTTCATGCTCACGTTCGTCCTCGCGGCCGGCCAGGACGGCTCGGTCGGCGCGGGTCTCTGGGTGCTTGGGCTGACCTACGTCCTGGCGGGCATGCTGTTCGTGCCGCTCAGCATCGGGATCTCGCGGTTGTTCAGGCCGTCACGGCGGGTGCTCGCGATGGCCGTCCAGCACTGGTTGCTGCTGACCGGCCTCATCATCTGGCTCGCGTGACCTGCGAAAACAGAAACTTCGAAAACTTTCCGGGTGTGATGTCGATCCGGCACCCGGCCCGTTCGACCTCGGGATGTCAGGCACCGAGCACACGAACAGGGAGACACACCATGAAGTTCATGATGATCTGGCGCGCCACCGACGAGGCCTTCGCGAACATGGGCGAGTTCGACTTCGACAAGATGCTGGAGACGGTCGGCCGGTTCAACGACGAGATGATCCGCGCGGGCGTCCTGCTGGCCGCGGAAGGCCTCTCCGACCCGTCCGAGGGTGTGGTCGTCGACTACTCCACCGAACCGCCGGTCGTCACGGACGGACCGTACGGCGAGACCAAGGAGCTGTTCAACGGCTTCTACATCATCAACGTCGCCTCGAAGGAAGAGGCCGTCGAGTGGGCCAAGCGCGCCCCGATGACCGGGCCCGGGTTCAAGACCGAGATCCGCCGCGTGCCGACGATCGACGAGTTCCCCCAGGACAACGAATGGATCCAGAAGGAGCGCGCCTGGCGCGAGTCCACCGGCCAGCTCTAGAGATTTCCGAAAGACCGAAGCCCCGGCCGAGTTCCGGCCGGGGCTTCGGTGTGCGAGTAGCTCAGCCCGTGCGCACGTTCGACGAAACGAGAGCGGCGAGACGGTCGCCGATCGCGTACGTCGCGCCAGGGGACTGATGGTCGCGAGTAGCCAGATCAAAGGCCACGGAGGCCTCGATCCGCCGCGCGGACTCGTGCTCGCCCAGGTGGTCGAGCAGCAGGGCCACGGACAGCACCGCGGCCGTCGGGTCCGCGATGCCCTGGCCCGCGATGTCCGGCGCCGAACCGTGCACCGGCTCGAACATCGACGGGTTGCGCCTGGTCACGTCCATGTTTCCCGAGGCGGCCAGGCCGATGCCACCCGTGACGGCGGCGGCCAGGTCGGTCAGGATGTCGCCGAACAGGTTGTCCGTCACGATCACGTCGTACCGAGCCGGGTCGGTGACCAGGTGGATCGTGGCCGCGTCCACGTGCTGGTACGCCACGGTGACGTCCGGGTGCTGCAACGAGACCTCCTCGACGACGCGCGACCACAACGAGCCGGCGTGCGTGAGGACGTTCGTCTTGTGCACCAGCGTCAGGTGGCGTCGTGGGCGGTTCGCCGCGCGGGCGAAGGCGTCGCGGACGACGCGCTCGACACCGAACGACGTGTTGATCGAGACCTCGGTGGCGATCTCGTGCGGTGTGTCCTTGCGGAGCAGACCGCCGTTGCCCGCGTACGGGCCCTCGGTGCCCTCGCGGACCACCACCATGTCGATCTCCTGCGGGTCCGCGAGCGGGCTGCGGACACCGGGGTAGAGACGGGCGGGGCGGAGGTTCACGTGGTGGTCGAGTTCGAAGCGCAGCCGCAGCAGCAGCCCGCGCTCCAGAATTCCGCTCGGCACCGACGGGTCGCCCACCGCGCCGAGCAGGATCGCGTCGTGCTGGCGAAGCTCGCCCAGCACCGACTCGGGCAACAACTCTCCCGTGGCGTGCCAGCGCGCCGCGCCGAGGTCGTAGCGAGTGATCTCGGCCGCCGGAACGACCTCGTTGAGGACCTTAAGGGCCTCAGCGATGACCTCGGGCCCGATCCCGTCTCCTGGGATCACTGCGAGCCGCATCCACACACCTCCCAGGTGTCAGTCCCCAATTGGTGGGACTACTTTCCTTCGCGAAAGGCTACCGGCATCGCCGCCACTCGCCGCATGCCGGACACCCCATCGGGGTGTTCTCTCCCGTACTGCGGGACACCCACACGGCCCATTTCCCACTTTCGAGTGTCACTCGACCGCAGGAACGGGGTCACGTCAAGGGGTGACGGGCGGCGGTTCCAGGCCGTGACCACACTGGTCCAACGCCGGAGGCCCGGTCCTGGACAACGGACCGGGCCTCCGGGTGAAACATCGGATCAGGCGGGTGTCAGTAGACGGAGCCCCTGCCGCTCGCCTTCACCTTGACGACCGACGCGCGGTCGCCGTTGGCGTTGTGGTGGTTGAGCACCAGCAGGCCCTCGGACTTGTCGGCCTTCAGCGCCGCCTCGTCCCGGTTCACCACGAGCGCGGTGCCCGGCTTGGCGAGGTAGGAAAGCGCCGCGTCGCCGCCGCCCTGCGCCCACAGACCCGGCTTGAGCGGGTCGAAGGACAGCTTGCGGTCGATGACGTCGACCAGCTTGTTCGCGTTGCCCGGCGCGGCGTAGTAGCCACCGGTGCCCACGACGTACGAGATGCGCGCCGTGTCCTTCGTCGGGTCGATGCCCAGTGCCGTGAGCAGCACCGGCAG
The DNA here is from genome assembly GCA_963771775.1 of uncultured Actinomycetota bacterium. Taxonomy (GTDB): domain Bacteria; phylum Actinomycetota; class Actinomycetes; order Mycobacteriales; family Pseudonocardiaceae; genus Lentzea. The sequence goes on along the minus strand of CAVYUS010000007.1, from coordinate 567,710 downwards.
GACGACGACGTTGGTGTCCGCCACGTTCGCGTCGACGTCGCCGAACAGGCCGTTGACGGCCTGGATGTCGACCGTCTCACGCGTCTTGAGGTCGATCGTGGACGCGACCAGCAGGTCGGTGTCGGTCAGCCTGGTCGCGAACGTCTCGAAGTCGGCCGTGCCATCACCGTTGGTGTCGATGTCGACGAACGGGATGGTGTTGTTGCCGAGGTGATACCAGTTGCCCCACGTCGCGACACCGAACGCGAGCAGCGAGTCCGCGGGCTTGCCCTGGGCCTTGGCGAGCGGGGCCGTGGAGGCCGCACCGACGTAGCGCAGGTCGCCGCCCTTGGCGGTCTCGTTGAGCGTGCAGTTCTCGGTGACGTTGCGGCGGCACTCGCGCAGCTTCGGCGAGGTGGCCTGCAGCTCCAGGACGCTGACGAGCGAGCGGTACGCCTGCGCGCCCGTGCCCTGGTCGACGCCGCGGCCGGTCAGGTTGAGGATCGCCTGCTTGTCCTTGCCGCGGAACTTGAGGCTGTCGGCGGTGTTGATGTCCGCCACCGGCTTCGGCGCCGAGTAGACCGACAGGCGCAGCGGCACCGTGGCGCCGGCGGTCGGCGTGAGGGTCACGCGACCGGAGGCGTCCGCGATGAACTGGCGCGGCACGTCGAGTTGCGTGGGCACGACGGTGGAGTCCACCGTCTTGCGCAGCGCCTTGGGGTCGTCGATCTTCAGCGTCACCTTGACGCGGGCGACGCCGCGCGGGCTCAGCTTCACCTTGTCCTGCGAGAGCACGTAGCTCACGCCGGGGATCGACGTGGCGGCCGTGTAGCCGACCTTGTACTCGACGGCCTTCGTCGACTTGTTGACGATCTTGATCGTCTTGCTCTTCGAGACCGGCTTGGCGACCTCGACGACGCCGAAGTTCGCGCTGACGTAACCGTTGTCCTCTTCGACGTACGCGAGCACCTGGTTGTCGATCGCGGCCTTGCCGTCGATGCGACCGGTGCCGACGCGGTTGGGAGCGAAGGTCTTGCCGTTCTCCTTCACATCCGCACCGGCGGTGTTCATGATCGCGGCCTTGACCTCTTCCAGCGTCCAGTCCGGGTGCGTCTGACGCACCAGGGCGGCGATGCCGGCGACGTGCGGAGACGCCATCGAGGTACCCGAGATCACCGAGCGGTCGTTGCCGGAACCGACGGCGGTCGACGAGATCGTGTCACCGGGCGCCGCGACGTCCGGCTTGATCGACTGACCGCGGGTGCCACGGCTGGTGAACGAGCTCGGCGTGTCCGAAATGGACTGGTCGTACGTCGGGACAGTGGTGCGCAGGTCACCCGCGAGGCGCACGGTCAGCGTGCCCGCGTCCAGCAGCGGACGGACCTGCTTGGTGGCGGCGCCGGTGAACTGGAACACCGGGATGCCCGCGTTGCCCGCGATACCGGCGTTGAAGTTGTCCAAAGTGGACGAGAGCAGCACGCCCTGTGCACCGGCGGCCTGCGCGTTGTTGGTACGGCCGCCGGAACCACAACGGCGGGTCGCGTCGTTGTCGTCCCACTCCAGCCACACGAACTTGCCCGTGAGAGCCTCGGTGATCGGCTGGCAGCCGTCGAGGTTGCCCGCCTGGGTCAGCTTCACGACCGGCAGGGTCTTGCTGTAGCCGATGTAGCCCGTGAAGTTCTGGCTGTACTGACCCGGCTTCGTGTCCTGGCCGATGACCTCGGCACCGTCACGCAGCACGAACGAGTCACGCGTCGACGCGACGGTCAGCGCCTCGGGCGTGTTGCCCGGCGAGCCGCCGATGTCGTAGAGGTCGCCACCGTTGCCCGCGGAGAAGACCGGCATGACGCCGACCTTGTACAGCTTCTTGACGAACAGGCTGTCGGGGTCGTCCGGGGCGCCGTAGTCGGAGCCGAGCGACAGGTTGACCACGTCGAGGTGGTCGGAGAAGTCGCCGTCGCCGTCGGGGTCGAGCGACCAGTCGAGCGCCTGCGAGGTGACGTTGGTCGAACCGTCGCAGCCGAAGACCTTCAGCGCGTAGATCAGGGCCTTCGGCGCGGTGCCGGGGCCGATCTTCATCGCGTTGAGCTTCTCGGCGTCGAGCTTGGTGTAGTCACCCTTGAACGTGCTGCCGTCGGCGTTCTCGCCGAAGCCGGCCGTGGTGCCCGCGACGTGCGAGCCGTGGCCGTTGCAGTCGAGCGGGTTCGGGTCCGGCTTCGGCGTGTTGATCGCCGGGTCGGTGCTCTCCCCGTCGTAGTCCTCGCCGACGAAGTCGTAACCGCCGACGACCTTCGCGGTCGGGAAGTTCGGGTCCTTCGCCCGCGGGTCGACGGCGCGGAACGCCTCGACCGTGCCGGGACCACCGAAGTTCGCGTGCGTGTAGTCGACGCCGGTGTCGATGATGCCGACCCGCACGTCGTCGCCGAGCTTGCCGTACTGCTGCCAGACGTTGAGCGTCCTGGTGAGCTGGACGGCGTTCGAGTTCTGGCGCTTCTTCGGCACGACCGGGTAGACCGCGATGACGTCCTGGCGCTGCGCCAGTTCGCGAACCTTCTGCGCGTCCGCCGTCACGACGACACCGGGGACGCCGTTGGACGTGCGGTACTGCTCCTTGGTACCGGAGTCCTTGGCCCTGAGCTCACCGACGACCTGGTCGACCGAGGCCGACACGTCGTTCTTGGCCTGCTTGGCGGCCTGCTTCTGGACTTCCTTGCCCTGGCCCTGCTTCTCGGCGAACGCGTCGACGGCGGGCTTGCGGTCCAGCGCGACGAACGCGGTGACCTTGCCGGACGTGTTCAGCCTGGGAGAAACCTTGAGGTGCAACGCTTTCGCGTCCAACCCCGATGCACCCTTGACCGGCTGCGCGAGCGGTTCGCTCTGCGCCTGAGCCGTAGCGGGTGCGATCAGCAGTGTGGTGATGGCGGAGAACACCACCAGACTTGATCGTCTCTTCACAACGTTGCCCCAACCGAGGTGTGTGCCTTCGACCCGAATGCAAATAGTGCCGCGCCCTCCACGGCACCGGGTCAACCTCGTGGGGAACCTAATCGCTGATCGTGTGTCTGCGACTGCCCCGAAAGTATGAATGTGGTCTACAGATAGTTGCCTGTTACGCGTTCGTTGTGAACTCGACAGCCACGGGAAGGGGACTTTGCCGTCCCCTTCCCGCTTTGTCGTGACTATCCGAAGTCGACAGAGCGGACCGTGCGCGCTCCCACGGCGGCACCGATCGGGTCGAGCACGGCGGTGTCCACCGGACGGTCCACCCGCAGCACCATGACCGCGTCCGCGCCGGTCTGGCTGATCTGCGCGGCCTCGATGTTCACGCCGGCCTCGCCGAGCAGCGTGCCGACGGTGCCCATGACACCCGGACGATCCGGGTACTCCAGCAGCAGCACGGTGCCTTCGGCCCGAAGGTCGAAGTTGCGGCCGTTGATGTTCACCAGCTTCTCGACCTGCGCGATGCCGCTGACCGTGCCGGAGACGCTGTTGACCGTGCCGTCCGCCTGCACGGCCCGGACCGTGACGAGGCTGCGGTGGTTCGGGCTCTCGGTCTCCTTGACGACCTCGACGTTCACGCCCAGGTCCGCGGCGAGCTGCGGGGCGTTGACGAAGGTCACCTGCGACTCGACGACCTTGGCGAACACGCCGCGCAGGGCCGCGAGCGGGAGCACCGCGACGTCCTCATTGGACAGTTCGCCGCGGACCTCGACGGTGACGCTGGTCGGGGCCTTCGGCGACAGGGCACTGAGGACGGTGCCGAGCTTCTGCACCAGCGGCAGGTACGGGCGAACCTCTTCGCCGACCGCACCACCCTGGACGTTCACCGCGTCCGGCACGAAGTCGCCGGCCAGCGCGAGGATGACGCTCTTCGCGACGTCGGTGCCCGCGCGGTCCTGCGCCTCGGCCGTGGACGCGCCGAGGTGCGGCGTGACGACGATGCCCGGGACGTTGAACAGCGGGCTCTCGGTGGTGGGCTCGGTGCTGAAGACGTCGATGCCGGCGCCGCCGACCTGACCCTCCTTCACCGCCTCGGCGAGGGCTTCCTCGTCGATGAGGCCACCGCGGGCGGCGTTGACGATGATGACGCCGCGCTTGGCCTTCGCCAGCTGCTCCGAACCGATGAGCCCCTTGGTCTCCGGGGTCTTCGGCAGGTGGATGCTGATGGCGTCGGCGCGCTCGAGCAGCTCTTCCAGCGTGACGAGCTCGATGCCGAGCTGGGCGGCGCGCTGCGCGGACACGTACGGGTCGTAGGCGATCAGCTCGACGCCGAACGCGGCGATGCGCTGCGCGAACAGCTGGCCGATCTTGCCGAGGCCGACGACGCCGACGGTCTTGCCGTTGAGCTCGACACCGTTGAACTTGCTGCGCTTCCACTCGTGGTTCTGCAGCGTCTCGTGCGCGGCCGGGATCTGGCGGGCCACGCTGAGCAGGAGAGCCACGGCGTGCTCGGCGGCGCTGACGATGTTCGACGTGGGTGCGTTGACCACCATCACGCCGTTCTTGGTCGCAGCCGGCACCTCGACGTTGTCGAGCCCGACGCCCGCGCGGGCGACGACCTTGAGCTTCCGGGTGGCGGCGAACACCTCCGCGTCGACCTGGGTCGCGGACCGGACGAGCAGGGCGTCGGCGTCCGCGACGGCCTCGAGGAGGGCCGGGCGGTCGGTGCCGTCTACGTGGCGCACTTCCACGCCGTCGCCGAGAGCGTCGAGCACGGACGGCGCGAGCTTCTCGGCGATGAGGACAACAGGTCGGCTCGTGTTGCTCACGGACATCGCTCCCAGGAACGGTCGAATCGTGGGGCGCGGGCGTGGTCGGGGGCGGCTTGCCCGCGCCGACCGGGCACCGCAATGTGTCCGGACTGTTAACGAGCATAGTCAGGGGGCTTGCCTGGGACTTTGGCGGGTGGCTCAGGTCACGGTGAGTGTCTTGTGGGGTGGGATGGAGGCTGGGGACGAGGTTGGAGGTCGAGCTGTTGCCTTCGTCGCCATCACCCAGGGAATCGATGGCTTCATCCCGTTCGCGGAAGCTCGGCAGGCCGACCTGATGCGCGACATGGATGTCGAGGTCGAGGTCATCAGCGTCGACGCGGCGGCCCGCAAGGTCGGGCTCCGCGTACATCGTGATCGGCGGAGCCAGGTAACGGCAGGACACGGTGTGCCGGTTTCCGAAGCACATGCGGACCTGCCCGCCGTCGGCACGAGACTGCTCGGCCGCGTCGCTCGAGTGGTGCCCGCCCAGGCCAACCGCGGCGGCTTCCTGCTCCTGCGCCTCAGCGGCTACGAGAACGGGCCGCTGGCGATCCTGCCCAACGTGAAGATGACCGAGGATCTGCGGGCAGATCTCGACAACGGGCACGTCGACCCCAACGAGGAGATCCTCGTCGAGGTGTTCCGCACCGATCCTCTGCGCAACCGGGTCGAACTCGGGGACGTGGCCGAGGACACCGACTCGGATCGTCCGTCCGCCGCTGCCTGACCAGGGACCGGGCCCAGCACCGGTTCCAGAACGGGAGCTTCCCCAGCGAGATCGCTGGGGAAGCTCCCGTTCTGTCGTCTACCAGGGCTCGTCGAACTCGCCGTCCTTGGCACCCGCCACGAACGCGTCCCACTCGGCCATGGTGAACACCAGCACCGGTTCGAGCTGCTTGGAGTTGCGCATCGCGACGTACGTGGCGCCGTCCGTGTGTTCCACGAAGGCGATCTCCACGTGGCCGTCCTCGGGTTCCGGCTCCGGCGGGCGCTTCCACTCCGCGTCGCGGAGGTCCAGGTTGCCGCGCACGTGGGCCTTGTCGTCGTAGATCGGCGCGCTCTCGGTCATGGGAACGAAGCTAGCGGATGCGGCGGACACAAACGAAAAGGCCCGCGGCGTCGCAGCCGCGGGCCCCTTCTGGAGAAAAGATCAGGCGGTCTCGGTGATCGGGCGGTCGACCCACGACATCATGTCGCGGAGCTTCTTGCCGGTTGCCTCGATCGGGTGGTTCTCACCCTCCTGCTGCAGCTTCTTGTAGTTGTTGCGGCCGTTGTCGTCCTCGGCCACCCACTCGTTCGCGAAGGTGCCGTCCTGGATCTCGCCCAGGATCTTCTTCATCTCCTCCTTGACGGAGGCGGTGATGACGCGCGGGCCGCGGGTCAGGTCACCGAACTCGGCGGTATCGGAGATCGAGTAGCGCATGCGGGCGATGCCGCCCTCGTACATGAGGTCGACGATCAGCTTGAGCTCGTGGAGGCACTCGAAGTACGCGACCTCGGGGGCGTAGCCCGCCTCGGTCAGAACCTCGAAGCCCGCCTGGACGAGCGCGGAGGCGCCACCGCAGAGGACGGCCTGCTCGCCGAAGAGGTCGGTCTCGGTCTCTTCCTTGAACGTCGTCTTGATGACGCCGGCGCGCGTGCCGCCGATGCCCTTCGCGTAGGACAGCGCGAGAGCCTGCGCCGTACCGGAAGCGTCCTGCTCGACGGCGATGAGCGCGGGCACGCCCTTGCCGTCGACGAACTGGCGGCGGACCAGGTGGCCGGGGCCCTTCGGGGCGACCATGGCGACGTCCACACCGGACGGAACGGTGATGAGGCCGTAGCGGATGTTGAAGCCGTGGCCGAAGAAGATCGCGTCGCCCTCGTTGAGGTTCGCGGCGATCTCGTTCGCGTAGATGTGGCGCTGGGCGGTGTCCGGCGCCAGGATCATGATCACGTCGGCCCACGCGGAGACCTCGGCCGGGGTGCCGACCTCGAGGCCCTCTTCCTCGGCCTTGGCGCGGGACTTGGAGCCCTCCTGCAGGCCGATGCGGACCTCGACGCCGGAGTCGCGCAGCGACAGGGCGTGGGCGTGGCCCTGGCTGCCGTAGCCGATCACGGCCACCTTGCGGCCCTGGATGATGCTCAGGTCGGCATCGTCGTCGTAGAAGATCTCGACGCTCACAGTATTTCCCTCTTTCTAGTACTAACGAACCGCGGTGGCGGTGATGGAACGAGCGCCACGGCCGATGGCGACCATGCCGGACTGGACGATCTCGCGAAGCCCGTAGGGCTCCAGCATGCGCAGCAGCGCGTCGAGTTTTTCAGATGTGCCGGTGGCCTCGATCGTGACCGCCTCCGGCGAGACGTCGACGACCTTCGCGCGGAAGAGCTGAACGGTTTCGAGGACCTGCGACCGCACCGTGGCGTCGGCGCGGACCTTGATCAGCACCAGTTGCCGCTGAACGGAAGCGGTCGGCTCCAGCTCGACGATCTTGATGACGTTGATGAGCTTGTTGAGCTGCTTGGTCACCTGCTCCAGCGGCAGCTCGTCGACCGACACCACGATGGTCATGCGGGAGATGTCGGGGTACTCGGTGCGGCCGACCGCCAGCGACTCGATGTTGAAGCCGCGGCGGGAGAACAGGCCGGCGACGCGCGCGAGCACACCGGGCTTGTCCTCGACCAAAACGCTCAGCGTGTGCCTGGTCATCACAGGTCCTCATCGAACAGGGGGCGGATGCCGCGTGCGGCCATGATCTCGGAGTTGCCGGTGCCCGCGGCGACCATGGGCCACACCTGGGCGTCCTTGCCGACGACGAAGTCGATGACGACCGGGCGGTCGTTGATCTCCAGCGCCTTTCCGATCACCTCGTCCACCTCCTCGCGCGACTCGGCTCGCAGGCCGGCGCAGCCGAGTGCCTCGGCCAGGAGCTTGAAGTCTGGGATGCGGTGCTTGTGCGTCCCCAGATCCGTGTTGGAGTACCGCTCGCCGTAGAACAGGTTCTGCCACTGGCGGACCATGCCCAGGTTGCCGTTGTTGATCACGGCGATCTTCACCGGCAGGCCCTCGATGGCGCAGGTGGCGAGCTCCTGGTTGGTCATCTGGAAGCAGCCGTCGCCGTCGATGGCCCACACCGTGCGGTCCGGCACGCCCGCCTTGATGCCCATCGCGGCGGGAACGGCGAAGCCCATCGTGCCGAGGCCACCGGAGTTGATCCACGTGCGCGGGTGCTCGTACTTGATGAACTGCGCGGCCCACATCTGGTGCTGGCCGACGCCCGCGGTGTAGATGGTGTCCGCCGGGGACAGTGCGCCGATCCGCTCGATGGCGTACTGCGGCGACAGCGTGCCGTCTTCCGGCCAGTCGTAGCCGACCGGGAACGTCTCGCGGATCGAGTTCAGCGTCTCCCACCACGGCGCGAGGTCGACCTTCGTCGCCGTCTCGCGCTCGGTGCGCAGCGCATCGATCAGCTCGGTGATGATCTCCTTGCAGTCACCGACGATCGGCACGTCGGCGCGGCGGTTCTTGGAGATCTCGGCCGGGTCGATGTCCGCGTGGATGATCTGCGCGTCGGGCGCGAACGAGTTCAGCTGGCCGGTCACGCGGTCGTCGAAGCGGGCGCCCAGTGCGATGAGCAGGTCCGACTTCTGCATCGCCGCGACGGCCGCGACGGTGCCGTGCATGCCGGGCATGCCCATGTGCTGCTCGTGCGAGTCGGGGAACGCCCCGCGCGCCATCAGCGTCGTGACGACCGGGATGCCGCTCTCCTCGGCGAGGCGCAGCAGCTCGGCGTGGGCGTCCGCCTTGATCACGCCGCCGCCCACGTAGAGCACGGGCTTGTGGGCGTTGACGATCAGCTTGGCGGCTTCGCGGACCTGCTTGCCGTGCGGCCGGGTCGTCGGCCGGTAACCGGGCAGGCGCAGTTCGGGCGGCCACGAGAAGCTGGTCTGCTCCTGCAGCACGTCCTTGGGGATGTCGACGAGAACCGGGCCGGGTCGGCCGGTCGACGCGATGTGGAACGCCTCCGCGATCGCCCGCGGGATCTCCGCCGGGTCGGTCACGAGCACGTTGTGCTTGGTGATCGGCATCGTGATGCCGCAGATGTCCGCCTCCTGGAAGGCGTCCGTGCCGATCAGCGGCCGCGACTGCTGGCCGGTGATCGCGACGATGGGCACGGAGTCCATGTTCGCGTCCGCGATCGGGGTGACGAGGTTCGTCGCACCCGGACCCGAGGTCGCCATGCAGACCCCGACCTTGCCGGTGGCCTGCGCGTATCCGGTCGCCGCGTGCCCTGCGCCCTGCTCGTGGCGGACGAGGATGTGCCGGACCTTCGTGGAGTCCAGCAGCGGGTCGTACGCGGGCAGGATCGTCCCGCCGGGAATGCCGAACACCACTTCGCACCCGACCGCCTCAAGCGAGCGGACGAGGGACTGCGCCCCGGTCACTCGAATCGGCGCGCCAGTGGGCGGAGCCGGTTTGGGCCGCGGACCTGGACGTGACGACGTGGGCTCGGAAGCCTGTCGCGATGGTGCGCTGGTCATTGGTTTGCCTCGTGGGTATCGGGGTCCGGACACGAAAAAACCCTCGACAACCCGGAGTTGGGTCGTGCGAGGGTCGCGCGTCGACGCAGGCTGTTCGGCTCAGGCGTCGACGCGCCTGAGAAGTACGAGAACGAGCGTGCGCTGCATGAAGCGGACGTTATCGCCTTGCGCAAGAGTGCGTCAACTCTGCGGGATGGAATTCCCGGATCGTGGACGTGGAACAATCCTTCGAGTGAAGAAGCTGGTCTTTCGCATCCCGGCAACGGCCCTGCTCGCGGCGGGTTTGATCGCCATCTGCGTCACTCCTGTGGCGTGGGTCGCTCCTGGGCTGCAAGCGCTCTACGTTCTCCCGCTCGCGTACGCCTACTGGGTGATCCGCAACCGCACGACCGTCACCGAGGAAGAGCTCGTCGCGCGCGGCCTGTTCGGCTCGACCACGGTCAAGTGGTCCGAGGTGAAGTCGATCCGCCTGGCCCGGAAGGGCTGGCTGAAGGCGGTGCGGACCGACGACACCGAGGTCACGCTGCCCGCGGTGCGGTTCATGCACCTGCCGGCGCTGTCGCTGGTCAGCGGTGGGCTGGTGCCGGACCCGACGGTCACTCAGGAGCCTGCGGTCACTCAGGAGCCTGAAGCCGAGGAGACCGCCGCCGAGCCTGACGAAGCCGAGACAGCGGAATCCGTACAGTCGGAGAAGTGATCAAACGAGTTCCGCTGCTGAGCCTGCTGCTGTCCATCGCAGGCCTGCTGACCTCGGCTTACCTGACGTACACGCACTTCAACGCGAGCGCGCTGCTGTGCTCGGCCGATGCGGTCATCGACTGCGAGACGGTCACCACGAGCGAGCAGTCGGAGCTCCTCGGCATCCCCGTCGCGTTCCTCGGGCTCGCGTTCTTCGCCTTCCTGACCGTGATCTGCCTCCCGTTCGCGTGGCGGATCGAGGCCCTGAAATGGGCCCGGCTCGGCGCGGTCGGCGTCGGCGTTCTGATGGTGGTGTACCTGGTAGCGGCCGAGTTCCTCATCATCGGCAAGATCTGCCTGTGGTGCACCGTGGTGCACGTGATCACGCTCGCTCTCGCCTATCTGCTGGTCTCGGCGAGCCTGCGCACAAGTAACCTTTGAGGCACCGCTCCCAGACTGATGGACGCCTCACCCCCGCGTCCCGCGCGTTTTTTCTTGAACTGAATCTGGAGGAGCAGTGCCTCAGCTCCGGTCTCGCACCACCACGCACGGTCGCAACGCTGCCGGAGCACGCGCTCTCTGGCGCGCCACCGGCATGACGGACAGCGACTTCGGCAAGCCGATCATCGCGATCGCCAACTCCTACACGCAGTTCGTGCCGGGCCACGTGCACCTGCGCGACCTCGGCGACATCGTGGCCGAGGCCGTGCGCGAGGCGGGCGGTGTGGCGCGCGAGTTCCACACCATCGCGGTCGACGACGGCATCGCCATGGGCCACAGCGGAATGCTCTACTCGCTGCCCAGCCGCGAGATCATCGCCGACTCGGTCGAGTACATGGTCAACGCGCACCAGGCCGACGCGATCGTCTGCATCTCGAACTGCGACAAGATCACCCCCGGCATGCTGAACGCGGCGATGCGGCTCAACATCCCCGTCGTGTTCGTGTCCGGCGGTCCGATGGAGGCCGGCAAGGCCGTCGTCGTCGAGGGCGTCGCCGTCGCGCCGACCGATCTCATCACCGCGATCTCCGCCTCGGCTTCGCCGGCCGTGAGCGAGGACGGGCTCTCCGAGGTCGAGCGCTCCGCGTGCCCGACGTGCGGCTCGTGCTCCGGCATGTTCACCGCGAACTCGATGAACTGCCTGACCGAGGCGCTGGGCCTGTCGTTGCCGGGCAACGGTTCCACGCTCGCCACCCACGCCGCACGCCGCGAACTGTTCTCCGAGGCCGGCCGCGTGGTCGTGGAGCTGTGCAAGCGCTGGTACGGCGAGGACGACGAGTCGGCACTGCCGCGCTCGATCGCGAACCGCAAGGCGTTCGAGAACGCGATGGCGCTCGACATGGCCATGGGCGGCTCGACGAACACCGTGCTGCACATCCTCGCCGCCGCGCAGGAGGGCGAGATCGACTTCACGCTGCAGGACATCGACGACCTGTCGCGCCGCGTGCCGTGCCTGGCCAAGGTGTCGCCGAACTCCGACTACCACATGGAGGACGTGCACCGGGCCGGCGGAATCCCGGCACTGCTGGGCGAGCTCTACCGCGCCGGCCTGCTGCACGACGACGTCACGTCGGTGCACACGCCGACGATGGCCGAGTGGCTCGGCAAGTGGGACATCCGCGCGGAGAACCCGTCGCCGGAGGCGGTCGAGCTGTTCCACGCGGCCCCCGGTGGCGTGCGGACGACCGAGGCGTTCTCGACGTCGAACCGCTGGTCCTCTTTGGACACCGACGCGGCCGGCGGCTGCATCCGCGACGACGAGCACGCCTACACCCGTGACGGCGGCCTGAACGTGCTGCGCGGCAACCTGGCCGAGCGCGGCGCGATCATCAAGTCCGCGGGCATCGACGAGGACCTGTGGCGCTTCGAGGGCCCGGCGCGCGTCGTCGAGTCCCAGGAGCAGGCCGTCTCGGCGATCCTGAACAAGGAGATCCAGGCCGGCGACGTGCTCGTGGTGCGCTACGAGGGCCCGTCCGGCGGTCCCGGCATGCAGGAGATGCTGCACCCCACCGCGTTCCTCAAGGGCTCCGGCCTCGGCAAGAAGTGCGCGCTGATCACGGACGGCCGCTTCTCCGGCGGTTCGTCGGGCCTGTCGATCGGCCACATCTCGCCGGAGGCGGCGGGCGGCGGCACGATCGGCCTGGTCTGCAACGGTGACCGGATCCTCATCGACGTGCACGAACGGCGGCTCGAGCTGCTGGTCGACGCCGAGGTGCTGGCCGAGCGGCGCGCCAAGATGGACGCGTCCGAGCGGCCCTGGCAGCCGGTGGACCGGATCCGTCCGGTCACGGCGGCGCTGCGGGCGTACGCGCGGATGGCGACCGACGCGTCAACGGGCGCGGTGCGCAACCCGGACCTCTAAAGAGCCAGAGCGAGCGCCATAGAGGCGCCGAACACAAGCCAGCCCGTCAGCGGACCGCTGACGGGCTGGTTCGTTTTCTTGACCATGATGCCGCTGACGATGAGGCCCGCGAGCAGGCCGAGCGGCGGTAGCAGGGATTTGGCGGTGAGACCGAACGGGAACGCCACCAGGTAGACGACCGGAATCCCGATCACCAGCAGGGCGAGCTGGAGCACCGCTCCCGTCAGGTTCTTCCGCATGCGGAAGTTCTTACCGGAACACGAGCAACGTCACCGCCGCGCCACCACCGGCGATCAGCAACGCGATGAAACCGGCCGCCAGCGGGTGGCGGAACCAGCTGCGGTTGTAGTCGAGCGCGGCCCGGCCGGGGCCGGCGAAGAGCGCGGCGAACGCCATGCCCGCGAGCGCCAGCTCCAGTTCCACGCCGTTGGGACCGAAGAAGCCGCCCTTGTACTTCAGCGCGATGACGTTGGCCATCACGCCGAGCAGACCGGCCGCGGCCAGGGGCGTGAAGAGGCCGAGCACGAGCAGGCTGCCGCCCGCCAGCTCCGTGATGCCGGTGACCCAGGCGAGCACGACGGACTCGCGGTAGCCCATCTTCTCCAGCGACTGCGCGAAGCCGTTGATGCCGGGGCCGCCGAAAAGACCGAAGACCTTCTGCAGGCCGTGCAGCACGAAGATGCCGCCGAGCACGGCGCGCATCCCGAGCAGGCCGAGGTCGGGACCGGCGGTCCAGCGGAACTTCTTGCGCTCGTCCTCGAACGCGTCGTCCTCGGCGAACCGGTCTCCGAACGCGGGCTCGTCCACAGTGGACTTGTCCAGCGGCGTGTAAGCCGTGGTGTCGAAGGCCTTCGTCGTCGAGTCGTACGGCGACTCGGCGCCGGTTCTGGTCGTGCTGTCGTCGAAGTGGTGCACTCCCCCTCCGCTGCTCGAGTAGAACGAGTCGTCGGAGAAAGCGCTCGATGTGGTCGAGCCTTTGTCGTGAGTAGCCACGCCCGCACGCTAGGAGACCTCGCGCGGACGCGCGAGGGCCGAACAGCAGCTCAGCTTCACCCATTTGGCCTAATAGGCGCCGTCGACCAGGTTCTGCGGCCGTTCCCCGGCGGCGTACCGAGCGATTTCGGCGGCTGCCACAGCATAGGCACGGCGAATGTTTCCTGCGCAACTACCGGCCACGTGCGGGGTCAGCAACAGGCCCGGCGCGGTCCACAGTGGATGATCAGCGGGCAGCGGTTCCGGGTCCGTCACGTCCAGCGCCGCGCGCAGTCGCCCGGCGGTCAGTTCGGCCACCAACGCACCGGTGTCGACGACCGGGCCGCGGGCGCCGTTGACGAGGATCGCGTTGTCCTTCATCGCGGCGAGGAACTTGGCGTCGACGAGGTGGTGGGTCTCCTCGGTCATCGGCGTGAAGACGACCACCACGTCGAACTCCGGCAGCAACGACGGCAGCTCGTCGACGCCGTGCACGCCGTCACGGGCGGTGCGGCCGACCATGGTGGCGGTGGCGTCGAACGGCTCCAGGCGCCGACGCAGCTGCTCGCCGAGATCGCCCGCTCCGACGATCAGGACCTTCTTGTCCTGCAAGGTGTCCGTCAGGTGGTAGGCCCAGCGGCCCTCGCTGCGGGCCTGTTCGAAAACGAGGAACTCTCGGTATATCGCCAGCAACGCACCGATGGCCCACTCGGCGGTGCTGCCGCCGTGCGCGCCGCGGCAGGTGGAGAGCAGCACACCGTCCGGGATGCGGCCGATGAAGTTCTCCGCGCCCGCGCTCAGCAGCTGCACGAGCTTGAGGTTCGGCAGCTGCGCGAACACCTCGCGCGGATCGGTGCCGGCCAGGAACTTCGGTACCAGGACCTCGGCGGCCGCGGCCTCGGCCGGGAACGGCTCCCCCGGCGTGTAGCGGACCGGCCGGACACCGTCCACCTGAGACAGCGTTTCAACTCCGAGATCATCTGGCACGAGCACGGTGAGCGTCACAGGTGCAACGTACGTCAGAATGGCTGCCATGCGGGAGCACGACGTCATCTCCTGGGACGGTACGAAGATCCGAGCGTGGCAGGTGCCGGAGGACGGCCCTGCCGTACTTCTGTGCCCCGGCATCGGGTCAGGACCCGAGTCGTGGCCGTCGCTGGCCGATCGCGGCGGCCTGCTCAGCTGGTACATGCGCGGCACGATGGGGTCCGACCGGCCCGTCGACGTGCGCAACATCTCGTTGGACGACCACGTGTCGGACGCGATCGCGGTGCTGGACGACGCGGGCATCGAGCGGTGCGTCGTCATGGGCTGGTCGATGGGCGTCACGGTCGCGGCCGAGCTGGCGTTGCGTCATCCGGAACGGGTGGCGGGGCTGCTGCTCGTCGCGGGTGCGCCGGGTGACTCGTTCGACGGCATGCTGCCGTTGCTCCCCAAGAACGTCCGCCGGCTCGTCGGCAGCATGGGCACGCGCTTGCTGCGGCAGGCCGGTCCGGTGCTGGACAGCGTGCTGCACCGGATGCCGGTGACGGACCTGACGACGTTCCTGCTGCGGCACAGCGGCGTGATCAAGCCGAGCAGCGACCCGGAGGCGGTCGCGAACGCGGTCGGCCGGTTCCTGCAGCACGACTGGCGCTGGTACTTCACGCTGGCGCTCGCGCTGGGCGAGACGCCGCGCCAGGACCTCGGCCCGATCGTGTGCCCGGTCACACTGCTCGCCGGACGCGACGACCTGCTGGCGACGACGGAGAGCATGTGCACGCCCGCCGGCGCGCTGCCCCAGGCACGGCTCAGGGTGCTGCCGTGCAGCCACTACCTGCCGCTGGAGGCGCCCGAGGTGGTGCGTGCCGAACTGGATCTGCTGCTGGACCGGGTTCGCTCGGTCGAGTTCGCGGTCGAGTACACCACGGGCGAGAAGTTGACTTCGGGTTCACGGTCGGACACCTAGCCTGAAGCCGTGGTTCGTTCCGTTGCGCTGTTGGTCGCCGCCTGCCTGCTGGCCGGGGGCTGCGCGAGCTTCCCAGAAGAACCACCGCCCACGAGCTGGAGCGCCGCAGCCGCAACTGACCCCGCAGGCCGGGCCGCGGCCCGAGCTGCCGGGCGAGTTCCGGCCGACGCCCGGTGAGCAGGGGCGCGGCCAGACGCCGACGAGCGTGCCGCCGCCGCAGGGCTGCAAGGACTTCAACCCCGGCGTGATCGCCACCTGCCTCAACCCGGTCACGGGGGTCGCCCCGATCGGCGCGGACGCGAACGGTGGCGTCGCCGCCTACGCGACCGAACGCGGCGGGCGGCTGGTCAAGGTGACCAAGGACGTCGACCCGGTCCTGATCGCGCAGATCGAGACGGACACCTCGACCGACGGCGGGCTGACCGGGCTCGCGCTGTCGGCCACGTTCGCCGAGGACCAGCTCGCGTACGTGTACGTGACGACCGCGACGGACAACCGGATCCTGCGCATCGCCCCCGGCGACACGCCCAAGCCGATCCTCACCGGCATCCCGAAGGGACCGTCCGGCAACCGCGGCGTGCTGGCGAGCGACCGCAAGGGCGCGATCCTCGTCGCGACCGGTGACGCGGGGAACCCGGCGCTGGCCGCCGACCCGAACTCGCTCGCGGGCAAGGTGCTGCGCATCGACGGCTCCGGCAAGCCCGCCCAGGGCAACCCGACCGCGGGCTCCGCGGTCGTCTCGTCCGGTCTGCGGCTGCCCGGCGGCCTGTGCGTCTCGGCGGACGCCTCGAAGATCTGGGTGACGGACTGGACGGCCAGTGCCGACGTCGTCTACCGCGTCGTGCCCGGCAAGCTCGGCGAGGCCGCCTGGACCTGGCCGGACAAGCCCGGTGTGATGGGCTGCTCCTCGTACTCGGACATGCTGACCGTGGCGACGACCAAGATGCCCGGCCTGCAGTCGCTGCCGATGAACGAGGCCGGCGCGTTCACCGGCAAGCCCGAGCTCACGATGCAGGAGGACGGCTACGGCCGGATCGGGCCGCTGGAGATGCTGAACGACTCGGCGTCGCTCGCCGGCACGGTCAACAAGGCCGGTGGCCAGCCCGTGTCGTCGGACGACCGGGTCGCGATCGTCGTGCGTCCCAACGGGGGCGGCGGCACCAAGGACTGAGTCGTGAGCTGTGGCCGGATCACTCAGGACCGAGCCACCTCAGGACCGGGCCAGGGCGAACTCCTCTCCTCCGTCGCGCCACCACCTCGCGTAGACCTCGCTCTCCTCGACCAGCTTCCGGTAACCGGCGGCGACCTGCTCGCACAGGTCGTCGATCTCCGCGGCGATCGGCGCATCGGTCCGCCAGGTCAGCACGACCTCGCGGACCAGCGGGTTCCCGGTGACCGGCAGCCGGGCGATGCCGGCCGGGGTGCCGCCGACCGGGTAGAGCGGGCAGACCGCGCCGGACTCCCTGATCAGCGTCATCGCGACGTGCGCCTCGCTGCTGAAGTGCGCGATCCGCTGCTCGAACCCGGCCGCCGCGCACTCGCGGGCGAAGTGGGCGTTCATGCCGCTGTCGTCCGGCTCCGGCATGACCCACTTGTCGCCGGCGAGCGCGGCCAGCGGCACCTCGGGCCGGTCCGCGTGCGGGTGGTGCTCCGGCACGCCGACGAACAGCGGCTCGCGGGTGAGCAGGCGATGTCCCACGTTCGGCGGAAAGGAAAGCGGAGTACCGGGAAACCGGCGCAGGACGGCTATGTCGAGTTCGCCCGTCGTGAGCAACGCGGTGAGCGTCCCGGTCTCCTTGATCGTCCGGCTGGTGACGTTCTCCCGGAGCGCGCTCACCAGTAGTCCGAAGTGATAAGCGGGGATTCCGGCGAGCCTGGTCGGAGCGCCGGAACTGTGCGCGTTACGGCGCGTTACGCGTTCCAGCGAGTGCAACTGAGTGAGCATGGACCTCGCCTCCTGGACGAAATCCGTTCCGGCCGGCGTGGGCCGCACACCATCGGCCGCCCGGATGAACAGCGCACCGCCCAAATGGTCCTCGATGCGCTTGAGCTGCATCGTCACCGCCGGCTGGGTGAGGTGCAGGCGGGCGGCCGCTCTCCGCAGGCTGCCGCAGTCGGCGATCGCCACGACGAGTTCGAGATGCCGCACGTCCAGACGCATGGCGCCGATGTTATCGCTAACTGTAATAGCCCCAATACCCTCCGGAATCTCGCGTGAGACGACCACGTCTCGATACGTTCGCCGACGTGATGGAATTGGCCGAGCGACCGACACGCACCGACACGGTGTTGTTTTCGGACCGCGCAGTGAAAACGTTTCTGGAGGCCGCGTCCGCCGAATACTCGTTCATCACGGAGGACGAACCGAGACCGTGTTTCGCGGTGCTGCTCGGCCGTTGCGCGGGCACGGAGGCCGTGGTCGACGAAGTGGCGTTCGGCCGCAACGCGCGCCTGACCGACCCATCGGCGCGCGAGGAGTTCGCGGCGACGATCGTGCCGCGGTTCGGCACGGCGTACGAGAACCCGGTGCGGGCGTGGTGGCTGCACCCGGCCGACCTGCTCTCGATCACGCGCGCCGCGACCGAGCGGGACCTCGACGTGCTCGGCTCGATCCACCTGCACCCGGACTGGCACCGGCTCGGACCTGCCTGCGAGCGCGACCGGCCGTTGAGCGACCACCCGACGCCGATGGACGAGCACATGTTCCGCAACAGCGGATGGCCCGTGAACGTCGTCTGCTACCTCGAACGCCGCCATGGCGGCCTCTACTACTCGCTTGCCGCGTGGGACGCCGAGTGCCAGCGGCTGCCGCTGAGGACGAACCACTCATGACCGAAGAGATCTACGACCTCTGGCGCCGGATGGAACAGGGCTGGGCCGACGGTGACGGCGAGGTGTTCGCCAGTGTCTTCCGCGAGGACGTCGACTTCGTGACGGTGCGCGGCGAGGAGCTGTTCGGACGGCGCGCGGTGGCCGCGGGCCACGCGCAGCTGTTCGCCGGGCCGTACCGGAACTCCAAGCTGACCGCCGAGATCAGCCTGATCCGGCCGTTGGCCGACGGCATCTCGCTGGTGCACGTCACGTCGTCCATCGCGCCGGCGGGCATCACCACACACGCGCAGGCCGTCGTCGTGCGGCACGACGGCAAGTGGGAGATCGCCGCGTTCCACAACATGATCCCGAAGGGAAAGTCATGAGCAGGCCTCGGTTGCGGCACATCGCGTTCGTCGTGCAGGACGCGAAGGAGATGGCGGACTTCTACACCTCGCGGTTCGGGATGGAGCTGTTCCACACCGACCCGGACGGCAGCCACTTCGTCACCGACGGGTACCTCAACCTGGCGCTGATCCAGCAGCGGCTGGACGGGGACGTGCCGACCGGGTTCAACCACTTCGGGTTCCACGTCGAGTCGGTCGAGCCGTACCTGGAGTCGCTGGAGCCGAAGCCCGCGCTGCGTGGCGGGGACCGCCCGTTCGCCGAGTACCGGGCGATCGACCCCGAGGGCAACTGGTTCGACCTGTCCGCCCACGGCTTCCTGCCACCCGGCCGTGGCTAGGCCGGTACTGCCGCCCGGCGGCGGGTCAGCAAGCCCATCAGCACCGTGACGACCGTGCAGCACATGGCCAGGCCGAACCAGACCACGCTCGCGTTGCCGGTCACCGCCAGCCCCACACCGATCGACGGGCCGGCGAACGAACCGATGCCCATCATCGAGTTGGCCAGGGCGTTCGCCCTGGTCAGCTCGCGGTCGGGCACGAGCGAGATCAGCCACGGGTGGAACGAGCACGAGTAGGCGCACTCGCCCAGCGCGAACAGCACCGCGTAGATCAGCAGACCGGTGAGGCGCAGCCAGAACGGCCCGAACGCGAGCAGGCCCGCCGCCGCGTAACCGATCACCCACAGGCCGATCGCGAACTGCAGGCCCTGCGTCTCCGGCCGCTTCTCCAGCCACCTGGTGATCGGCTTCTGCGTGAACACGATCACCGCGACGTTGACGACGAGCAGCAGCGAGACCGTGGAGAGGCCCATCGACATGAGCTTCTCGGAGACCAGCGGCGCGGTGGCCTCGAACTGCGACAGGCCGAACAGGTAGACCGCAAGCTGGAACAACGCGGCCGGCAGCGCGATCTTCCACAGCTGCAGGGCGGGCAGCACCGGGCCGGACTCCGCCGCGGCCTCCTCGGCGTCCGACGGCGCGGGGAGGTGCTTGCGCGCCGTCAGGATCGCCAGTGCGAGCGGCACGATGCCGATGGCGTTGGCGAGGAACAGGTACGGGATCACCGTGCGCGGCAACGCCAGCATGAGCAGGCCCGCCACCAGCGACCCGGCGGCCAGCGTCGCGTTCAGCACCGCGTACCGCCGCGCGAACACCGACCGCCGCTCGTCCGGCGTGACCAGCGCGTTCACGATCGGCACGATCGCGGCGAGGAAGCAGCCCTGACCGGTGCCGATCGCCAGGCCGGCGAGCAGCACCGTCGGGTAGGACGAGGCGCCGAACAGGGTCAGGTACCCGGCGAACCACAGCAGGGTGCCCAGCACACCGAGCGGAACGCGGGGCAGCCGGATCACGCCGGCGCTCAGCAACAGCGCCACGACCAGGTTCGCCCCACCCGTGCACGCGTAGAACAGCGCGACGCCGGGCGTACCGACGTCCGGCAGGTCCGACAGGTAGATGGCCGTGTACGGGAAGACGAGTCCGAGGCAGAACGACGACACGCCGTGCAGCACGATCAACCGGTTGACCGGCCGGAGCAGCCCGCTAGGCACGCGTCACCTCGGCGGCGACCAGCGGCACCGCCGCGTCCAGCGCGGCCACGCACCCGGCCTCGTCGGCGGCGACCGCGATCACCGCGACCAGCCGGGGAATGGCCTGGTGCGGCGGCAGCTTCAGGGTGTCGCCGGGCGCGGCCAGCACCGCCACGTGCTCGATCCCTGGTGCGGCAACGGCTGCGGACACGTCGATGCTCCGCACCACCGCGTCGTGCGGCGGGTAGACGAACCGGACCTCGGCCGCGCGGTTGAACGCGGGCGTCACGTCCGGTACCCGGCCGAGCGACAGCTCCGCGGCGGCCACAACAAGGTCGATCCCGGTGGAGTACCGGCTCGCGAGCGGGATGAGGTCGCCGCCGAGGCGCCCGTTCAGCTCCACGAGGCGCGGACCGGCAGCGGTCAGCCGCAGCTCCGCGTGCGTGACGCCGAGCTCGACGCCGAGTGCCTGGTGCGCGCCGGCCACGAGGTCACGAACCTCGTCCGCCCACGGCTCGTCCTCCCAGCCGGTGATGAGGTGGCCGATCTCCTCGAAGTGCGGCTCGAACCCGAGCCGCTTGCGGGCGACGTGCACGATCGTCACCGCGCCGTCCTGCACGACGGAGTCCACGCTGATCTCCGGTCCGTCGAGGAACTCCTCGACCAGCACTCCGTTGCCACGCGGCAACGTCGAGTACCCGGCGCCGCTGGCCAACGCGAACGCCGACCGCACCTCGTCCGCGGAGGCCGCCAGCACGACGCCGACACTGCCCGCCAGCGAACGGGGCTTCACCACGACCGGGAAACCCAGCGACCCGGCGATCCCGGTCGCCTCGTCAGCGGAGTGCGCGAGCCCGTACCGCACGGCCGGGAGTCCGGCCTCGTCGAGCAACGTGCGAGTTTGGTACTTGTCCCGGCACCTGGCCGCCGACCGCGCCGACATGTGCCGCATCGACAGCTTCTCCGCGGCTCTGGCGGTCGCTTCCAGGACGGTCTCGTCCCAGGTCAGCACCCCGGAATCTGGTTCGGCCAGTGCCGAGAGCGCCTCGGCGACCACCACGTCGTCGGACAGGTCGGCGACCTGCCAGGAGGACAGGAACGGCACCTGCCACGTGGGGTCGGCGGGAAGCAGGGCGGACAGCCGGTACCGCTGTGCCAGCGCCTCGAAAGCGTATTCGCGGTAGGGCTGCCCACCGCTGCCCACGATGATCACATGCGGTTTGTTCGACACGACTGTCCTCCCCTGCCCCTAAATGAACTGACTCAGCTGGCCTTGGCGCGCAACGGTTCGAGCGCGACGGCGAGCTTGTGCAGCTCCTCCAGCACACCCTCGGCCGCGGCGACATGGCCTTCCGTACCGGTGAACTTGCCGTCCTCGCCGATGTGCTGGCCGATGAAGTGGATCGCGACGGCCTCGGTCAGCGGCACCATCTTCAGCGTGGTGACGACCTGCTTGGTCATCTGGGCCGCGCGCAGACCCGCGGAGGTGTTGCCGTAGCTGACGATGCCGACCGGCTTGTACTGCCACTCGAAGTACAGGTAGTCGATCGCGTTCTTCAGCGCCGCGTTGATGCCGTAGTTGTACTCCGGCGCCACGAACACGAAGGCGTCGGCGGCGTCGACCGACTCGCTCCAGGTCTTCGTGTGTTCCTTGGTGTACTTGCGCTCTGCCGGGTGGTGCGGCTCGTCGAGCAGCGGCAGTCCGAAGTCGACGAGGTCGACGAGGTGTACGTCGAACTTGCCGAACTTCTCCGCGATCTCGGTGAACCACTCGGCCACCGCGGGGCCGGTCCGGCTGGGGCGGGTACTCGCGATAACGACGTGCAGGCGGGGCATGATGCTGCTTTCTCCTAGATAGAGGGAAATCAGGCCGGAATCCAGCCGTACGCGCGGTCGATCCGGAACCGGATGACGAGCCGGCGGTCTTCGACCATGGCGCGCCGGTAATCGTCCCAGTCGGGGTGTTCGCCCTGGACGCCGCGGAAGAGTTCGATGAGCTCCTCCACCACCTCGTCGTCACGTTCGGCGGACACGGCGGAGAGCTCGGCTACGCCTTCGTAGACCGCGTAGGCACCGCCGTCGGGCGTGGTGACGTGCAGGCTGATGCGCGGGTCGCGGCGCAGGTTGTGCACCTTGGCCCGGTCCGCCGTCGTGGAGAACCGGATGGTGCGGCTCTGCGCGAGGTACTCCACGTCCACGTTCGACAACTGTGGCCTGCCATCGGCCTTGAGCGTGACCAGTGCGCCCCGCCGCCGCTCTTCGAGCAGGGACAGGTAGTGGTCCAGGTCAGGCACGGTCGATCCCTTCGGTTACCCATACGTTCCGGGTCGATACTGCCAGTTGTCAGAACCTGGTCAGTTCCAGCAGTTGAAACTCGAGCACGGTGGTCTCGTCCAGGACCCGGCGCTCGGTGTGCAGCGCCTCGGTCCGCAGGCCGGCCTCGGTGCAGATCTCGTGCAGCAGCGCGGTGTTGCCGATCGAGGCGAAGCCCAGCATCAGCCGGCCACCGGGGTTCAGCCGGTCCGGCGCCTCCTGGGCGAACCTGCGGTGCGCGTCGTAGCGCGGGTCGAAGAACGCGTGGTGCAGGTCCGTCGCGTTGACGAAGTCCTCGGGCGCTTCGGCGAAGTTCGAGTTCCAGAAGATCATGTCGAACTTCTCGTCCGGTTCGAGCGCGGCGAACAGGTCGCTGTGCAGCACCCGTGCCTTGTCCGCGACGCCGTGCCGTTCGACGTTGAGCTGGGTGTTCTCCACCGCCGCGACGCTGATGTCGAGCGCGGTCACCGCACTGCACCCGGACTGCGCGGCGATCACCGTCGTCACGCCCGCACCGGAGCCCATCTCCAGGAACGTGCCGCCCTGGGGGTAGGCCAGCCAGGTGGAGAACAATGCCGTGACCGGCGTGTAGGTGGGGCTGAACACCCCGTCGAGCAGGTCCCACGTGCGGTCGAGCAGCTCGAACGTCTCCGGGCGGGCGTCGTCCTCGAGGTGGCGGCGCATCAGGGCCGTACCCCGCTGGAAGCCGGTGTCATCCATTGCTGTCACTCCTGTTCTCGACGAGCGCCAGGACCCGCGCCGGACTGCCGGAGCCGCCGACGATCGGCAGCGGGCTCGCGATGACGATCGCGCCGGTGGGCGGTAGCAGCGCGAGGTTGCGCAGCTGGGTCAGCCCGTACTTGCCCGCGCCGTGCAGGAACCAGTGGCACGGGTAGGGCTGGTCGAACTCACCGGCGAGACCGGCGTCGGTGCCGACGGTCTCCACGCCGAAACCGAGCAGCGGGGTCTCCTCGGCGAGCCAGCGCGCGCAGGCCTCGGCTCACGCCGGGGGTGTGCTTGTCGTTGAGGAACGCCTGCTGGTCCCCGCGGGCGTCCCAGCCGGTCCGGTACAGCAGCCAGCCGCCTTCGGGCAACGGCCCGTGCTCGCCTGCCCACGCCTCGACGTGCTCGCGTTCCAGCAGGAAGTCCGGGTTCAGCGCGACCTCGGCGGTCATGTCGATCACCGCGGCCGGGCCGACCAGCCGGGCCGGCGGTACCTGCGAGACGTCCTCGGGA
Organism: uncultured Actinomycetota bacterium; assembly: GCA_963771775.1. GTDB lineage: Bacteria > Actinomycetota > Actinomycetes > Mycobacteriales > Pseudonocardiaceae > Lentzea. Next base: position 544,201 of record CAVYUS010000007.1, on the reverse strand, counting down.
GTCCTTGCCGGACAACCAGTGCGACGGGCGCGTCGAAGTGGGTGCCGGTGTGCTCGGACAGCCGGATGTTGTTCCAGAAGACGTGCGGCCCGAGGTGCGTCGTAGTTGCTGATCACCTCGCGCTGGAACGGCCACGGCTGGCCGCGCTCCGCGGGCAGCTGGATGATCGGCGTGTCCTCCGACAGCGGCGCGGTGAGGTCGACGACCTGGACCGCGCCGGTGCGCAGCGCCGTCGTCAGCTCGGTGAGCAGGCTCATGCCGGCACCTCCTCGCGGGCCACGACCGGGGTGCACCACTGCGGGTGGTCGCCCACGTTGCGCACCGCGTTGTCGTAGTGCTCCTGCAACGCGGGTGATCGGGCCGGGCTTGCCGTCGCCGACCGGGATCCGGTCGACGCTGGTGATCGGCAGCAGCTCGGACATCGTGCCGCACAGGAAGACCTCGTCGGCCGTGTACAGCTCGGTGCGGTCGATCTCCCGCGGCTCAGCGTGAGCCCGAAGTGCTCCCCGGCCAGCTCGGCGACGGTGGCCACGGTGATGCCCTCCAGGACGCCGCTGGTGCCGGGCGGGGTGACCAGCTCGCCCTTGCGGACCATCATCACGCAGGAGCCGGGCGCCTCGGAGACGTTGCCGCGCTGGTTGAGCAGCAGCGTGGTGTCGAAGCCGTTGCGCACCGCCTCGTGCTGGGCGAGCCGGCTGTTGTGGTAGTTCGCCCCGGCCTTGATCCGCGGCGGCATGCTGTCGTCGCTGATCCGGCGCCAGGACGAGATCGAGGCGGCACACCGCGTTCGTAGCCCGCCGCGCGGCGCACCGGTGTGGAGGTGATGTGCACCCCGGTCGCCGTCGTGTGCGTCAGCGGGTCGAAGTTCGGGCCCATCCCGAAGTAGGCGACCACGCACATGTGCACGTCCTCGGTGAAGCCGTTGGCCAGCACCAACTCCAGCGCAGGCGGCCTGGAGTTCGTCGTCGGTGTGGGCGATCGCCATGTGCAGGGTCTTCATCGAGCGGCGCAGCCGCGCGAGGTGCTCGTCCATGCGGAACGCGTTCAGCTCACCGGTCTGCGGGTGGGCGTAGGCACGCACCCCTCGAAGACGTTCGCGCCCCAGAAGGCGCCCTGGCAGCGGACGTGCACCACGCACTGCTCCCAGGCACGATCTCGCCGTTCTGCCAGGCGTAGGGCGGCGGTGTCATGAACTCCTTCCCTTCACCGGCTGCGGGACTCGACGCCGGCGCCGAGGCGCAGCGCGGCGGCGAAGTCCGCACCGTCTCACCGCGCGCGGCCAGGTGACCGTCCGGGCGGACCAGCCACCACGTACCGACCGGCCGCGGTAGGCGGGCAGCGCTCCCTCCTCGGCGCACCACGGTGACGTCCTGCGGCAGGTCCCGTGACGCTCCCGCCGGCAGCCCCGCGACGACCGGGACGGCACTCCACTGCTGGCCGTCATCCCGTGACGAGCTCCGCCGCGCGAGCACCGTCCTCGGCGACGAAGAGCCCGGGGAAACACTCGCCGAACAGCCGCCGCAGCCGGGTCGGCTCACCCTCGACGCGGACCGCGCGTCCGGCGCGAACGCGCCCATCAGCGGTGCCGCCGGCCGGTCGCACGATGGGCGAGTCGTCGTAGACGTACGGCTCGGCCATCCGGCCGCTGTTGACCCGGTCGCGGGCCACGCCGAACGGGTGCGACAGCGGCAGCAGCACCGCCCGGGTCCAGCGGCGCAGCCGGTTGGGCGGCACCATGAACCGGATGGTCGCCTCGGTGACGCGCAGGTTCTCCTTGGCCGCCGCGTACCGCTCGTCGTGGTAGGTGTCCAGCAGCTCCTGCGCCGGCTGCCGGCCCGATGACGCCAGCTTCCAGGCGAGGTTGTCGGCGTCCTGGATACCGCTGTTCATGCCGCGCGACCCGTACGGCGGCAGCGAGTGCGCCGCGTCGCCGGCGAAGAGGACCCGGCCGACCCGCAGCCGGTCCACCACCCGCTGGTGGAAGCGGTAGGTGCTCACCCAGTCGATCTCGTACGGGATGTCGCCGATGACGGCGCGCACCCGCTCCTCGAACGGCCGTCCGCGCGCTCGGCGTCGATGTCGGTGTCCGGCGGCAGCTGCCAGTCGATCCGCCAGATGTCGTCCGGCTGCGGGTGCATCACCAGCTGACGGCCCGGGTTGAAGGACGGGTCGTAGTGGAAGTGCCGCTCCTTGGCGAGCGGCAGCTTCGCCTTGATGTCGGTGATCAGGAACCGGTCCTTGTGCGTGTACCCGGTCCACTCCACGCCCATCAGCTCGCGGATCCGGCTGCGCACGCCGTCGCAGGCGACCACGTAGCCGAAGGTCAGATCCTGCTCCCCTTCGGCGGTCTGCACGCGGACGGTCGCCGAGTCGTCGTCCTGCGACACCGCGACGACCTCGTGCGCCCAGCGCACCTCGCACAGCGGGTTCTGCTCGACCGCCTCGACCAGCAGCTGCTCGATCCGGTACTGCGAGATGTTCACGAACGGCCCGAAGCCCAGGCTGCGCGGGTACTCCGCGCGCGGATCTCCTGGTTGCGGACGTAGGTCCGCGCGATCGTCCAGGTGATGCCCTCGTCGCCGATCGGCTCCGCGCAGCCGAACTTGTCCAGGACCTCCAGCACGTCGCCCTGGATCAGGCACGCCTTGGAGCCCTGCTTGAGCAGTTCCGGCTCGGCCTCCAGCAGCACGCTGGCGATACCGAAGCCGGCCAGCCGCGACGCGGTGACCAGGCCGACCGGTCCCGCGCCGACGATGCCGACCGGCGCCTCGAATGTGGTCATCGGGTCCTCGCCGGGTCGGGCCTGGCGGCGTCGTCGCCGGACAGGTCGTCGGTCACGTCCACGGTCTGGAAGACCGGGATGTCCGCACCGCCGCCAGGTACGGCGTGCCCTCGGTGTAGCCGGTCCCGGATGCCTCGCCGAGCATCCGCACCGCCAGCCGGTAGTGGGTCTTGCGCCAGCGCAGCAGCGCACGGCGAACGCCGTCATCGCCTCGGCCAGCAGTTCCCGCTGCTCCGGCTCGAGCTCGCCGGACTCGGACGCCTCAAGGAAGGCGTCGTCGAGCGTCGGCTGACCGGCCAGCACCCGCCGGCGCACCTCCGGCACCGACTGGTAGGCCGCCGAGTCGAGGCGGTCGCGGTCGGGCGTGCGGCACAGCGACTCGACGATCTTGTAGTTGCGCGACTGGATCGCGCTCGCGCCCTCGGTGAAGTCGCGGAACGTCCGGAACGACTCGATCTGCATCGTCGCCAGCATCGAGAACAGCGGCGCGCTCTCGCGCAGCGCGGCCTCGGAGCTCGCCAGCAGGTGCGCCGCGCCGTCGACGTCGCGCTGCCGAGAGCGGCGACGATCGCCCGCAGCTGCACGGCCAGCAGCGCGAACGTCGTCTCGAACGTCTGCAGCACGCGGAGGAACAGGTACTCGTCGTGCGAGGTGAAGACCGGCAGCATGCTCAGCTCCAGCGCACGCCGCTCGCTGAACGCCATGTCGGCGCGCACCACCGAGCACACCTGGCGGGCCAGGACGTCGGTCTCGGGGCCGGTCAGCCCACCGTCCAGCGCCAGCCGGTCCAGCGCGGGCCGGATCGCCCGCAGGCCGTGCCGGCACCGCTTGGTCACGAGGTCCGCCTCCGGCCGCATGTCCGGCAGCAGCATGGTGCGGCCGTCGAGCGCTTCGAGCTCGAACGCGAGCGCGTCCGCGACGAGCTGCACCGCGAGCCGGTCGCGGCGCGACCGGGCGTGGGCGGCCTGCTCCATGGATCGTCCACGGCGGGCATCTCCAGCACGCCAGCGCGAGGTAGCTGGGGTAGTCGTAGCGCTCGTCGGGCTTGTCCAGCGCGGTGCTCAGGAACCGCGCGAGCGTCTGCACTGGTCCACGGACCGCGCACGTGGAGCTTGTCCCGTGCCTTGGCGAGCAGCGGAGCAGCTCGCAGGCGACGAAGTGCTTGCCCATCCTGTGGAACTCCCGACGACCGCGTCGTAGGGGAACTCGTCGGACCCGTGGAGCCACGACCGCAACTCAGCTGTGGACATGGAACCTGCCGCTCGACTCGTGATCTGTTCGGTAAGGGGGAGAACGCGCGCCTCGCTGAGTGCCGCGCACAGCCCGGCGATGTCACCCGCGTCGGTGTGGTAGTGGAACGAGAGCCGGACTACCGGCCCGCGCGGGCTGACCGCGATGCCCCGCTCGGCCAGGCTTTCGCGAGCCCGGCGGGTCGGCGTCGAGCAGGCCGATGTGCGCGCCGCGTCGGTCGCGGGCAGCACCCGCAGCCGTTCGCCCTGCGCCGTCAGGCGTTCGACGGCCTGCCGCCGCCCGCGCACGTGCTCCCGCACCTCGGCCAGGTCGAGCCCGCCGATCAGCCGCAGCCCGGCGTTCGCGGCGTAGGCCGCCGGCACCGCCGGCGTGCCGGTCTCGAACCGCGCGGGCGTCGCCGGGAAGTCCAGCGTCGCGCGGGTCGAACGCGAACGGGTCCACCCGGCCGAACCAGCCGGTCAGCTGCGGCGCAGGTCGTCGCGACTGCCGTCGCGCACGTACAGGAACGCCAGCCCCGGCAGGCCGAGCAGGTACTTCAGCGTGCCGGCGACCAGGTAGTCGCAGTCCAGCTCGGCCGACGTCGACCGGCACGCACGCCGACCGCCTGGTAGGCGTCGACGAACACCTCGGCGCGCCGACGTCGTGCGCGGCCGCGCGACCTCGGCGACCGGCAGCCGCGCGCGCGTCCTGGTAGGTGATCAGCGGCACCGACACCAGCGCGGTGCGCCCGTCGACCACGTCCTCGTACCGCTCGTCGCGTACCGGCACGACCTCGGCGCCACGCGGCCGCTGCGCGAGCCAGACATGGGCGACCGACGGGAACTCCAGCGGCGGTGGTGACGATCCTCGGCCGACGCGCTCCAGTCCACTGTGGACGCCACCTGGTACGCGCCGATGGACGCGTTCGGCACCACCGCGACCTCGCTCGGCCGCGCGCCGATCAGTGCGGCGAACCGCTGGCGCGCCTGCGCGACCTGCTCCTCGAAGTGCCCCACGGCGCGCCGCGGTCGCCATGGCGTCCAGCATGCGGTGAGCGCCGCGTCGAGGCCGGGCGACCGCGCACCCAGGCTGCAGCTCGCCAGGTACACCGTGCGCGAGCACGGGAAACTGCCGCGGAAGGCGCGGCGCTCATCGACCCGCTCATGACTCGGTCACCAGGTGGTTCTGCCCCATCGGACCGGTGTCGGTCAGCTCGGTGCGCACCTTCCACAGCTCGGGGAAGAACTTGTGCTTGATCAGCTTGCCAGCATCGTCGACCGGCGTGCCCTTGGTGCCGACCACCCGGTTGCCGATCACTCGGGTGGCGATCTTGTAGTGCCGCGCCCGCCACAGCGAGACCCGCTCGTCCCACTCGATCATCGCCTCGGCGAGCCGGTGCTCGGCGCTGTGCGCGCGGCCGCGGTAGAGCTCGGCGAGGTCGATGCCACGGCCTCGACCAGCGCGGTGAACGCGCGTTCCAGCTTGCGGCCGTTCTTCCGCACCGACCGCCAGCCCGGCGACTCGAAGCCGGAGCCGTGGCCCAGCACGGTGCGGATGGTCTGGAAGTCCCACGGCGACAGGTGCCGCATCATCTCCAGCTGGTCGGTGATCAGCTCCATGCCGAGCGTCGCCCTGCGCAGCAGTTCGATGGTGTCGTCGAGCTCGCCCGCGCGGATCAGCCGAGCCGCCTCGTCGAGCTCGGAGCACGCGAGCTTGAGCCACAGCTCCGTCGACTGGTGCACGACCTGGAAGAGCAGCTCGTCGCGGTGCACGACGTCTTCCGGCCGCCTTTGCAGCGACAGCAGCGTGTCCGTGCGCATGTAGCGCGCGTAGTCGTCGCCCCCGTCACCGTCGAGGATCTGCTCGGAGTAGTCCCGCAGGACCTGTTCCTGAGTCACGCCGCACCCACCCGTTCCACCGGTTCCGCCTGCACGCGGAATCTCGTGGCCGTCGCTTCGAGGGCCTGCTCCACCGCCGCGCTGGTCGCGCCGCGGAAGCGGAACCGGCCGCCGACGTGCTCGTAGTAGGCGTCCGCGGCGGGCAGCACCTCGCCCGCGCTGAGCAACGCCTCGGCGTAGGGACCGGGCTGGGTGCCGATCATCGAGGTGATTTCCGTGATGCGGCAAGGACGTTGCGCCGGTGCGGGGATCAGCAGCCAGCCGCCGACCTCACCGGTGGCGAGGTCCTCGACCGGTACCTGGGCCGGGCGACCGAACTGCAGGTCGAACGCCGCCCGCATCGGGTCGTACCCGTGCAGGTCCCGCCAGATGAACGGGATCTCCGCACCACCGATCCGTGCGCCGACCTCAAGGAACGTCACCGCGTTCGAGCCGGGATCGATGAACACCTCCAGGTGGAACGGCGTCGGCTCGTCGGTGAGCGCCGCCAGGAACGCGGTCGCGGCCTTCGCCACGGCCTCGTTGACCCGCGGATCGTCCACTTCGACCGAACCGAGGAACGTGCCCTCGCGGAATCCCAGGCAGGTGTTGACGTACCGGGAGACCTTCATGCCCAGCAGTTCCCGCCCGTCGAACACGCCGTCCACGTGGTGGATCGGGTGCGGGTTGAACGCCTGCACGAGCACGGACTCGCCGGTGAAGGCGACGTCGGCGAGATCAGCGGATCCGTTGAGCAGCACCACTCCCGCGCTGGAGCTGCCGATGCGCGGCTTCAGCACCAGCGGCCAGCCGTGCACGCCGGCGAACTCGAGCACCGCCTCCGGCCCGGTGACCGCGGCGAACGCGGGCAGCGGCAGGCCGGCCGCGGCGACCGCCTGGCACATCAGGAACTTGTCGCGGAACCGCAGCAGGTCGTCCGGCCGCTGGCCCGGAACGTCCCACTCCTGCCGCAGTTGCGCGCCGACCAGCAGGTCGTCCTCTTTGAGCGCGACGATGCGGTGCGGCGATCCGTTGCGGCGCACCAGTTCGGCGACCGCGGCGCGGGCCTGGACGAGGTCGTCGGTGGCGGTGACGTGCTCGACGTCGGCCGCTTCCGGTGGCACGGAACCGAGTCCTACCTCGGTGCTGACATAGGTGACGCGATACGCGGTGTGGTTCAGATAGCCCGCGTAGTCGGCGTAGTGCTCACGCCATCGGTTCACGATGACGACATGCGGGCGCGCGTCATCGCCGGAGCGGTGGGACATGGTTCGGCGGATCCTTTCACCAAACGCAGGCAGGGGGCATCGAGGCGTCGCAGGAGGCCTGGACACCCGGAAGGGCTATCGAGAGGAGGAGAAGATCAGGACGCGGAAAATACGCAGGTTCCGCGAGTTCCCTTGTTCGAGTACGAGACGACGGCTCCGTCGCCTGGTTTCAGGGCGCGCACGAACCCGCCGGCATACCCGCCGGCGTCGACGAAGATGCCCCAGTTCGCGACCCAGTCCTCGAGTTCACCGGTGTCGGCGTCGCAAACGGACTCGCAGACGGGATGGACACGTTGCTGCACAACATGATCGCCAGTGGCGCACGCGGCGAGCGCGGCCTGCCACTGCTCGTCGGTGACCTCGTGGCCCACCACGGTGCCGACGCCGCCGTAACCTACACCTGGCTTGAGCACCAGGTTTTCCCGCTCGGCCCGGCACCGGTCGAAGAGCTCGGTGTCGCCGGTCGCGCTGAGCAGCCGCGTCCACGGTACGACCCGATCCACGACCGCGTGTTCGTCCGGCGTGAACGTCGCGCGAACACGCGGGTCGTGCAGCATGGCGAGACTTCCCTTGCTGGCGAAGATCGCACCCTCGAGCGGGGTGAACAGCACGGTCCGGCCCGCCGCGTCCGCGCGGATGACCGTGTCCAGCACTGCCTGGCCCGCCGGGTCGTCGATCAGTTCGCCGGCGACGAAGTACCGCAGCACCACGTCGATCGGCCGGCCGCGCAGCGCGATCTTGCCGTCGGCCTGCTCGGTCAGCTCGTGGATCTCGCCGAGCAACAGGTCGACGTCGTTCGCGCGGAAGGCTTCCTGCAGCGCGACGAACACGTGCTCGTGCGCGGCAATCCCGTCGGTGCTCTCGATCAGCGCGATGACCGGTTCGTCCGCGGTGACGGCGGCGGCGGCTTTGCGCAGCGCGGCGACGACACGAGCGACCGTGTCGACGTGGCCGAGGCGATGCCGCTCGGCGAAGTCCGCGAACTCGGGCACCGCGAGGAAGGCACGGTTGAGCTGCGCGGTGTCGGTACCGCCGAGCTCACTGCCGACGTTCAGTTCGAGAAGTTTGAAGGACGTGCCGTCGTGGTAGGCGTCGGCACGTGCGTAGAGCGGCGGTTTGCCGGTCGCACCGCGGCACATCAGCTCGGCGAGGCGGTCGTCCATGCCGAGTGCGGCGCAGTACGCGCGAAGGTCTCCCCCGAAGACCCTCCCTGGCAACGAGACCAGCACCTCGAACACCGCGGCGAGATCGTCGGCGAACGCCGTGATCTCCTGTTCCGGTACGAAGAGTGGTCGATCCAGTTGCAACCGCCCGTACGACTGGTCGAAGACATCGGGCAGCACGAGCTGCCGCGCTACTTGTCCCAGCCCCGGTCTGTGGCCGGTGACGTCGGCCAGGAACTGCTTTGTGACAGCGTTCGACACCGTCGAACATCCCCCCTGTTAGGACACCCCTGTGGTCCCTAGGACCTGCACACAGTGCCGGCCATCCCACTGGCCGCGAACATCCTGCTTCGCTCGCACTGCGCAGTCAACAGGCTACACAGAATTGCCAAAAGGAGGGGCTGTTCGGCGTATTTCGCTAAACAGCCCCTCCTTCGAGCACGTCAGTCAGCGAGTTCCTGACCAGAAAATAGCGCGTGCGAACTGGGCGTATAGGCCTTTCGGATGATCACGGAACATCGGCTCGGTGCCGAAGAGGACGACCTTCGCGCCGTTGGCGGAAGTACCGGAAACGACGGCCGCCTGACCTGCGGCGGCGTGCTGGCCGCCGCTGCCGTCGTCCCGTGGCCGCCAATGCCCTGCGACCAGCGGCGTAGCTGCCGTACCGCTGTTCGACGCCACTCCGGCGCCGAGGTCCGTGAACCACTGCGGCGCATAGACGAACGACGTTCGGCAACGCACCCGTGCCGATCGGCACCGTTGCCGTTGACCATTGACACCACGCCGTTGGCGTCCTCCCAGCCGGCGACCGGGCGTGGCCGCGAGCAGCCTGGCGTCGACGTTGAACCTGCCGCCCGTCGCGCCACGGGTGACCACGCCGCCGCGCTTCAGGAACTCGTCCATCGCCGGCCTTGGCGGCGGCGTTGAGCTGGTCGTAGTTGCAGGCCGGACGACACGACGAGCACGTCGATCCGCGACCAGTCGAAGCCCGCGTTCAGCACGGCGGTGGAGATCGTGCGGACCTCGAACCCGGACTCGCGCAGCACCTGCAGCTCGTCCGGGCCGACCGCGGCGGCGACCACCTTGCGCTGCAACGCCGTGCCGCCCGGCTTGGCGGTGGTGAACCGCACGCCGTAGCGGTCGGCGACCTCCTTCGCGCCGCGAGCCTTCCCGCGCGGGAACGACGATCGTGCCGTTGTCCTGGCGGCGCAGCTCGATCCCGCGTGACAGCAGGTCGTTGACGGCGTTGACGTCCTTCTGGTCGTTCACCACCAGGGCGAGGTCGGCGCCCGGTGCCGCGTTGACCTCGACCGGTCGGCGAGGCCGCGACGACCGGCTTGCCGTCGAACCGGAACTGGCCGCCGCGGTACACGTCGACCGACGCGCCCCACAGCAGCCGGTGGCTCCAGCCGAGATGTCGTACATCACCGGCGCCTTGTCCGAGATGTCGCTGCCCTGCTCCAGCATGACGTTCGCCAGGCCGCGCTTCGGCTGGTGCATGTCCACCACGTACGACCCGGCCGGATAGCGCTTACCACCCAGCGTGAACGGCTTTTCGGCGCGTTCGACCCGGACGTCGTGCCGGACGAGCTGGTCGACGAGGCGAGCGGTGGCGGGCGCCGACCGGTCGTCGGTGATCACGTAGGCGCGCGGGAACTCCGTGCGGAAGCGGTCCTCCGGCCCGAAGCCCGGCACGAACCCGTCCGGGATGTGGCGCTGCGCCTCACCGGCGGCCCCGCGGCGGAACATCTCCGTCTGGTTGGCGATCAGGCTCCGCCGGTTGTCGTCCACGTAGTCGAGCGTGGTCTTGATCGTGGCCTCGACGACATCGGTGTTGATCTTCGAACGCCGCTGCAGTTCCGCGGCCGGCAGCGTGTCGTAGTCGCCGCGGTTGACCCTCATCGGGATCTCGATCGTGTACGAGACCGCACCGTGGTACATCGCGTACTGCGCGGTGTAGATCGGCGCCCAGCCGTCCCACTCGCCGACCGGGTAGTCGCGGAACGGGATCTCCGGCTTCGCCGCCTCGGGATGCCCCAGCGCCTGCACGCCCTTCTCCATCAGCAGCCCGCCCGCGTAGCCGTGCTTGATGTAGAGGTCGAAGTCGTAGTTCTGGCCGTGCGGCGGCGTGGTCGGCTCGATCAGCGTGTTCGCCACGTAACCGTGCTCGTCCAGCATCATCAGCGGCTGGGTGCGTTCCACGATCTCCTGCATCGCCCGGTTCTCCGGCTGGGAGTTCGTGACGAAGTCGCGGTTGAGGTCGAAGCCCGCGCTGTTCGCGCGCGTGCCGGCGACGCGGCCGTCCGGGTTCGCCGTGAGGTTGAAGTAGATCCTGCTGCGGCGCAACAGGTTCTGGGTCTCACGGTCGTTGGACGTGGCGAGGTGCTCGATGACGCGCAACGCGCCGTCGGTGCCTTCCCACTCGTCGCCGTGAATGTTGTTGTTGATCCAGATCGGCGCCTTGTAGAGGCCCGCCGGGACGTTGCGCCCCTCTTCGACGCTTGCCCGGAACCGTTCCTGGATCCGGGTTTCGACGGGGCTCTCGGGCGCGGTCAGCGTGACCAGGTACAGGTCGCGGCCGAGACCGGACTGGCCGACGACCTCGACGGACACCCGGTTGCTCTTCTGCTGCAACGCGTTCAGCTTCGGCGCGAGCGAGTGGTACGGCGCCAGGTCGAGCTTGATGGACTTGTCGGCCGGGTTCTCGGGATAGCTCCGCAGCTTCGTCCGGCGCGGGTAGCCCTGGTAGCGGTCGGCCTGGTTCTCCCCCTGTGCCGGCACGGACTGCGCGGCGAACGCCTCGTCCAGTGCGGCGATCTCGTTGCGCTCAGGCCCGTTGCCCGGTTCGCGGTCATGGACCGAAGGCGATGTTGTTGCCGGTTGTGCTGTTCCGTTGACGGGCACCGCCACCGCCGCGGTGACCGCCAGAAGTACGGCGAGCAGAGTTCTGCGCATCGGTCGTTTCTCGCACAACGGCCCGCGTATCGACTAGAGCCGATAGGCGGGCCGTTGGCGCGGACACCGTCGCCCCAGCCGCACCCCCTGAGCGGCTGCGACGACCGTGACCGATTTCCCCTCGGTCAAGACCTCTCGACCAGACTCGCACAGAACGTGACCGGCGAGCGAGAGAAGTTCACCAACCGCGATCGCTGCTAGGGCACAAGTCACATCTGACCAGCGCGTTCAGCCGTTCGCCCGCAGGACAACCACTCGTTCGGACTAGCCGGAGCCAAGACAGAGGAACGGCCGGCGGAACGGGTCCTTCGCCATCGCCTCGGCCAGCGCGACGGCCGGCGCGGCACCCGCGACCAGGGCCTGGTGGTAGTCGGCCATCGCCGCCGCACTGACCTCGTCGCCGATCTTGCTGGCCGCGGCGACCACGGTTCGGGTGCCGCCGGCGAGCATGGCACCGGCGAACCCGAGGGCCTCGTCACCAGGGCGAATGCGGTTCAACGCCAGCGAGCAGGCAGCCAGGACGACGTGTGCGGGCGGCTTGCGGAGACGCCCCAGTTCGTGGGCGAACAACGGGCCGTCGACGAGTTCGAGCCGGGAGAACAGGGCGTTCTCGTTCTCGTGTTCGCCGTGCGCGGCGACGTGCACGAGATCCGCGCCGTCGAGGTGGGCGAGGACCTTCGCCGCCGTCGCGTCCTCACCCGAAAGAACCTTGGCCTGGTCGTGGTGGGAGGCGAGCCGGTCCAGCTCACTGTCCGCGAACTGCAGGCTCGGACCCCTGACCAGCAGCACCCGATCGGACTTCGGTTTGTCGGCGTGGGTCGCGGCGAGCCAGGCCGTGGCACTCGGCGCCGTGACGACCGGCCGGCCGTGCAGGGTCGGGAGGACGCCCCACGGCACCGCGTACAGCGGTCCGGTCGGAACCATGACCAGTTCCCGTTCGCCGACGAGGTGGATCAACGGCTTGATCAGCAACGAGTCGAGCGCGTCCGCCTGCCTGCGCGCCGAACCGCCGATGACCTCCAGCAACGGCGGCGGCAGGTAGTCGGGCGCCAGCGCGTTGAGGTCGTGGTGGAGCCTCTGGGCTCCCTCCAGCGCGTCATCGGCGGCACCGAGCCGGACCATCCGCACCTGGCCACCCGCCACCACGACGGCCACCATGTCGCCGCCGGACACGACGAAGCTGACCATCGCCCGCTCGCCCAGTTCGGCAATCACCTCACCGATGGTCGCCGTCGGACGCGTGCGCCCCCAACGCTGGGCGTGCCAGCCCAGCCTGGTCGCCTCGCGCTGCGCCTTCAGCAACTGGCCGCGCAGTTCGGTGGTCGGCCGGCCGTCGAGACCCGCGCGCATCAGCTCGCGACCGAGTCCGCGCACCTCGGCGATGCGCTCGGCCAGCTCGCTGTCCTCGACCAGTTCCAGTGGCTCGTAGCGGTACGTCTGCGCTCGGGTGCGCTCCATCCACACGAACACCTGGCGCGCGTTGTTGCTCTCCAGCGCCAAGCGGATCGCGAGCTCACGCAGCTCGCGTCCGTGCACCGCGGTCGCGGACACCAGTTCCAGCCCGCCGAGTTGGTCACGCACCTGGCCGAGCTCGTCCAGACCTTTGCGTGCGTGCAGCAAAGCGGTGCGGCGATCCCCTTTGGCGAGAGCGAGTTCGGCGAGCACGAGCCGGCGCTGCATGCGGTGGTCGAGCGGCGTGACCGCGCGCGGACCCGGCAGCTGGCGCAGCAGTTCCTCGGCCTCGGCGAGCCGGCCCCGGCGGACCTGGAGCCGGACGGCGAGCACCCCCGCCAGCCGGGCCTCGTCGAGCAGGTGGTTGGCCGCGAGCTGTTCGGAGAGCGCCAACGCCTTCTGCACCAACGCGTTCGTCACGCGCTTCACCTGCATGGCGTGGGCCCAGAGCTCGATCAGCGCGGCCATCATCCACCACGTGCTACCGCGCTTGTGCAGCTTGCGCAGGGATGCTTTCGCCATCCGGCGGGCGAGGTCGAACTGGTCGTCGAGCAGCGCGGCCGACGCGCGGTACATCTCGACCTCGGCGATGTCCTGGTTGATTCTTTCCTTGCGCAGGATCGGCAACGCCTCGTCGAGCATCCGGCCGACGTGGTCGGACATGCCGACCATCAGCAGGCATTCGGCGTGCAGCAGCTGCGAACTGGCCAGCAACGACGGCTTCTGATGCGCGCGGTAAAGGCGCTCCGCTTCCTCGTAGTGCCGCAGGGCCTCGACCACGTCCCCGCTCTGCTTGTACGTGTTGGCGAGCGCCGCGACCACATAGGGGTAGAGCCGGTCCAGACTGTGTTCACCGCTGAGGACGGCCACCCGTTCCAGATCGGTGATGGCGGCGTCGCTGCGGCGAATGGCCGCGTTCGAGAGGGCCCTGGCGATCAATGAGGACGCGAGCCGGTCCACCCATTCCGCGTTGATCCGCTCAGGCGAGGTCCGCATCGCGTCCTCGGCGAAGCTGATGAACGGGTCGAACCACGGAACCGCCTGCTCCGGCTGCCCCATGCGCATGATCATGCCGCCGTGGAAGTAGTCGACGGTGCCTTTCAACAGCACGCGCAGCCACGGATCTTCGAGCCGTTCGATCTCACGCCGCGCCTGGTCGAAGAGCTCGACGGCGGCGTCCGAACTGCTCGTCTCGCCGAGAGACCGGCCGAGTCCGTACATGGCACGGACCCGCAGCTCCGTCCGTTCCGGACTGTCGGGTGCGCGATCAGCGTGCACGAGTGCACGCTTGAGGAGGCGGATGGCGGACGGAAAGCGATAGTGGTCCTGCTCCGCCCACCCCTTCTGGTACATCTCGCGCGCTATGTCCAGGGCACGAGCGGGCATGTGATCATCACACCACATGCGCCCAAATGGCGCTGTCCGCCAACCAGGCGCAGAGCCTGGCAGCGGACAGCGCGGAGTGTGACTAAGCCACTACTTCTTCGGCCTGGTTGTCCGGGTGGTTCGGGCAGTTCTCGTCGTGCACGACCGGCCCGTCGGAGGTCAGGTCCTCCGCGGTCGGCGCGAACTTCGGAATCTGGCCGCAGCACTTCGGCGTGATGACCGGAGGCTGCTCAACCGGCTTGTCTTCCTTCGGCCGGTCGTCATCGGTGATGATGTCCTTGACCTTGTCAAGGATGTCGCCGAAGAAGCCTTCGCGTTGTGCACTCATGAGGTTTTCCCCCCTCGTTTGGACTACTACTTCTCATCCCCCCAGATGAGTTGCACGCAGAGACTCGCACACACAGCTACGCACATACGTCTCAATTAGCTAACAGCCACTCGGTCGGCCTAAGATCACAAAGGGTCACCTGCACAAACAGGTGACCCTTTGTGATTCTTGCTTCGATTATGTATCTACGAGCAGCGAGCGACCACGATCTCGCGAACGCGGGCCGCGTCGGCCTGCCCCTTCGTGGCCTTCATGACCGCACCGACAATGGCGCCGGCCGCCTGGATCTTGCCGTCGCGGATCTTCTGAGCCACGTCCGGCTGGGCCGCGAGTGCCTCGTCGACGGCCTTTTCCAGGGCCGAGTCGTCGGACACGACCTTGAGGCCGCGCTTCTCGACGACGTCGTCCGCCGAGCCTTCGCCGGCGAGCACGCCGTTGACGACCTCGCGGGCGAGCTTGTTCGTCAGCGCGCCCGAGTTGACCAGCTCGATCACCCGCGCCACCTGGGCCGGGGTGATGGGCAGATCGGTCAGCTCGACGCCGCGGGTGTTGGCCTGCTGCGCGAGGTAGCTGACCCACCAGGGGCGGGCCTCGTCCGGCTTCGCGCCCGCCTCGACGGTGGCGATGATCAGATCCAGCGCACCGGCGTTGACCAGGTCGCGCAGGACCTCGTCGGTGAGCTTCCACTCCTTCTGGATGCGCGCGCGGCGCTCCCAGGGGAGCTCCGGCAGCGTGAGGCGCAGCTCCTCGACCCACTCGCGCGACGGCGCGATCGGGACCAGGTCCGGCTCCGGGAAGTAGCGGTAGTCCTCCGCGGTCTCCTTCTTGCGGCCGGGCGACGTGCTGCCGGACGACTCGTCGAAGTGACGGGTCTCCTGGGTGACCGTGCCGCCGTTCGCGAGCACCGCGGCCTGACGCGTCATCTCGAAGCGGACAGCGCGTTCCACGCTGCGCAGCGAGTTGACGTTCTTGGTCTCGGTGCGGGTACCCAGCTCGCCGGTGGTCTTCGGCGAGAGCGAGACGTTCGCGTCGCAGCGCAGCGAGCCCTGGTCCATGCGGACGTCGGACACGTCGAGCGCCTTGAGCAGGTCGCGCAGCGCGGCGACGTACGCACGCGCCACCTCGGGAGCGCGCTCACCCATGCCGGGGACCATCTTCGTGACGATCTCGATCAGCGGCACACCGGCGCGGTTGTAGTCGAGCAGCGAGTGCTCGGCGCCGTGGATGCGACCGGTCGCGCCGCCGACGTGCAGCGACTTGCCCGTGTCCTCTTCCATGTGCGCGCGTTCGATCTCGATCCGCACGACCTCGCCGTCGTCCAGCGTCACGTCGAGCCAGCCGTTGAAGGCGATCGGCTCGTCGTACTGCGACGTCTGGAAGTTCTTCGGCATGTCCGGGTAGAAGTAGTTCTTCCGCGCGAACCGGCACCACTCGGCGATCTCGCAGTTCAGCGCGAGGCCGATGCGGATCGCGGACTCGATCGCCTTGGCGTTCACCACCGGGAGCGCGCCCGGCATGCCGAGGCAGATCGGGCAGGTGTTCGTGTTCGGCTCGCCGCCGAAGATGTTCGCGCAGCCGCAGAACATCTTCGTGTTCGTGTGCAGTTCGACGTGGACCTCGAGGCCCAGGACGGGGTCGTACTTCGTCGACGACCTCGTCGTAGTCCATCAGCTCAACCAGAGAGGTCATGCCAACTCGTCCTTCCGCAGAGCGCGAACGGCCAGCGCCGCACCGGTGATCGCCACGGCGATGCTGGCGATCGCGTTCGCCAGAGCCAGCTTGTCGTTCCTCACCCGCGCGGTCCGGAAGCCGGAGACCGCTGCGACGGCTCCACCGACGGCACCCGCGAGACCAAGGAGTCCCTTGGCCTTCTTGATGTTCACAGCGACGGACCCCCGAACGCGCCACGCGCCGCCTCGTAGGCAGCGGCCACGCGGTACATGCGGTGGTCCTGCAGCGCCGGAGCCATGATCTGCAGGCCGACCGGCAGGCCGTCCTCATCGGACAGACCGCTCGGCACGCTCATCGCCGGGGTGCCCGCGAGGTTCGCGGGGATCGTGCAGAGGTCGGCCTTGTACATGGCGATCGGGTCGTTCGCGCGCTCACCGATCTTGAACGCCGTGGTCGGCGTGGTCGGCGAGATGAGCACGTCGAAGTTCTCGAACGCCTTCGCGAAGTCCCGCGTGATCAGCGTGCGGACCTTCTGCGCCGAGCCGTAGTACGCGTCGTAGTAGCCCGACGACAGCGCGTACGTGCCGATCATGATGCGGCGCTTGACCTCGGGGCCGAAGCCGGCCTCGCGGGTCAGCGACATGACCTCCTCGGTGCTGCGCGTGCCGTCGTCGCCGACGCGCAGGCCGTAGCGCATGGCGTCGAACCGGGCGAGGTTCGACGAGCACTCGCTCGGCGCGATGAGGTAGTACGCCGGCAGCGCGTAGTCGAAGCTCGGGCACGACACGTCCGAGATCTCCGCGCCGAGCTCCTTGAGCTGCGACACGGCGGCCTGGAAGCTGCGCAGCACACCCGACTGGTAGCCCTCACCCGCGAACTGCGTGACGACACCGATGCGCAGGCCGGACAGGTCGCCGTTCAGACCCTCGCGGGCAGCGGCGACGACCGGCGGCACCGGGGCGTTGATCGAGGTGGAGTCCATCTCGTCGTAGCCCGCGATGACCTCGTGCAGCAGCGCGGCGTCGAGCACCGTGCGCGCACACGGACCGGCCTGGTCGAGGCTCGACGAGAACGCGACGAGGCCGTAGCGGCTGACACCGCCGTAGGTGGGCTTCACACCGACGGTGCCGGTGACGGCGCCGGGCTGGCGGATCGAGCCACCGGTGTCGGTGCCGATCGCGAGCGGCGCCTGGTAGGCGGCCAGCGCGGCGGACGAGCCACCGCCGGAACCACCCGGGATGCGGTCGAGGTCCCACGGGTTGTGCGTGGGCCCGTACGCCGAGTTCTCGGTCGACGAACCCATGGCGAACTCGTCCATGTTCGTCTTGCCGAGGATGACGACGCCGGCTTCCTTGAGCTTGCGCGTCACCGTCGCGTCGTAGGGCGGCATCCAGCCCTCGAGGATCTTGGAACCGACCGTGGTCGGCACCCCCTCGGTGGTCATGACGTCCTTCAGCGCGAGCGGAACGCCCGCCAGAGGCGAGACGGCCTTGCCCGCCTTGACGTCCTCGTCGACCCTGCGGGCCTGCGCGAGCGCACCCTCGGTGTCGACGTGCAGGAAGGAGTTGACCTTCCCGTTCGTCTCGGTGATGCGGTCCAGGTGAGCCTGCGTGACCTCGACGCTGGAGACCTCACCGCTGTGGATCTTCGCGGCCAGCTCGGCCGCGGTGGCGTGGATCAGGTCGTTGGTCATGCTTCCTCACCCAGGATGCGGGGCACGCGGAACCGGCCGTCCTCGGCCTCAGGAGCGCCGGAGAGCGCCTGCTGCTGACCTAGGCTCGGACGGACCACGTCCTCGCGGAAGACGTTGGTCAGCGGAACGGCGTGCGACGTCGGTGGGATGTCGGCCGTGGCGATGTCGCCAACGGTGGCCACCGACTGGAGGATCACGTCGAGCTGTCCGGCGAACAAATCGAGTTCGTCCTCGGTAACAGCGAGCCTGGCGAGCTTCGCCAGGTGCGCGACCTCGTCGCGGGAGATGCTGGGCACTCCTGTCAACCCCCGTAGGGTCGGGATTCGAATCGGGAACCCCGTGAGTCTATGGGCTGGTCAGGTGCGCCTTCGAACGGGTTACTGACCAGCATCTCAACTTAACCGTTCCGCAACGCGGACAGCGGGTCATCAGTACAGGCTGCGTCTGCGAGAATCACCGACCGGCAACGGCGCAAGACGCGGGGTCTCGCGCACGAGCTATGGAGGCGTTCACCTTGTCGTTCCTGATCCGGGTCCAGCTCCCGGACCGTCCCGGCACCCTCGGCGCGGTCGCAACGGCTTTGGGCGAGATCGGGGCGGACATACTCAGCGTCGACGTGGTGGAGCGCGGCTCCGGCATCGCCATCGACGACCTCGTGGTGGAACTGCCCTCCGGCCGCCTGCCCGACACGCTGATCACCGCGGCCGAATCCGTCGAAGGCGTCGAGGTAGACGCCGTCCGCCCCTACGCGGGCATCCTGGACACCCACCGCGAGCTGGAGCTCGTGGAGGAGATCGCCGACGACCCGCGCAAGGGCCTCGAGATCTTCACCGAGGGCGTTCCGAAGATCATCCGCGCCGGCTGGGCCGTCGTCGTCGGCCCCGACGGCACCGGGATCAACCGCCTCACCGCGTCGTCCGCCGCTCCCGAGACCCGGATGGGCCACGCACCGTGGTTCCCGCTGGAGCGCGCGACCGTGCTCGACGGCGAGGAGGAGTGGGTGCCGGAGACCTGGCGCGAGCTGGGCACCGAACTGGCCGCCACACCCCTGGGCAAGCCGGACCGGGTGCTGGTCGTCGGTCGTCCGGGCGGGCCGATGTTCCGCGCCGCCGAGGTGGCGCGCCTGGCCCACCTGGCCGGGATCGTGGCGGTGGTCCTGCCCGACTGACCCTCCGCACCGCCCGTAACGAATCGGGCCGCTTCTGCGTCCGGTGACGCAGAAGAAGTCGCTCGCCGTCCGCGTTCCCAGGTTCCGTTGCGCTCGACCGCGAACCCGAGGGACTGGACGACATGAGCGACAACGACGACCACACGTTCGCCGTAGGCGGCGACTTCTCCGTGCAGGGGTCGAACTTCGCCGGCCGCGATCAGCACATCGGCGACAAGGTCGACGGCGACAAGGTCGGCCGAGACAAGATCACGAAGAGGACCAACGTCCGATTGGGGCTCGGTGTGATCGCCGTTGTCCTGGCGCTTGGCGGAGGCGGGTACGTCGTCGGCAAGCAGCTCATCTCCTCACCCACCGACGTGGTGTTCGAGGAGGGACTCGACGGCGCGGTGAACACCGTGAGTGCGATCAAGCAGGCGGAGGTCGAGCTCAACGCGGCCGACTGGTGCACGCTCACGTCAGCCGATTCCGGAGACACCTGCCGAACCATCGTCTCGTCGTCGTTCACCTCCAAACCCGAACTGCGGGCCGAGATCGAGGACGTGGAGATCGGCTCGGTGACGGGGTCGGGCAACGCCGCCCAGGTGGACGTGTCGTTCCGCGGAGCGAAAGCCGGCGAGGTCCCGATGCGCTGGAACGGCAAGCGGTGGGAGGTCGACCGCGCCGCCTACCTCTTCGCGGTGAACAACGGCGGTCTGGCCATGACCGCTGTGCTGAACGCGCACCAGTGTGGCGTCATCCTCGGAATGAGCACGGGGTGCAAGAAATGAGCGAATACCCGTTCCCCGCCACCGTCGTCGTTGTGGACCTGCGGTCGTTCAGCAAGCTGACGAACCCCGAGCAGCTCGCCGCTCGCAGCCAGCTCTACGACCTGTTGTCCGCCGCGTTCACCGAGGGCGGCGTCGAGTGGAACCTCTGCGCGCACGAGGACCGCGGTGACGGTGTCATGGTCGTCGTTCCGTCCGAGGTACCGAAAGCGGTGCTGCTCGGCGGGGTCGTCACCGAGTTCGCCAAGCGGGTGGAGTCCGCGCCGCGGTTGCCCTCCGGCTGGTCCTGCCAGGCGCGGCTGGCCATCCACACGGGTGAGGTTCACGAGGACGGGAAAGGCTACGTCGGTTCGGACGTCAACCACGCTTTCCGGCTGGTCGACTCTGATGCTCTCCGCGAGGCGTTGTCGGCCACCGAACGGAGGTGCGCTGTCCTGGTGTCGGACGTGCTGTATCAGACGATCGTCCGCCACGGGTACGGCGAGATCGAGGCCAATGCGTTCCACCCCACCGTTGTGCACGTCAAGGACATCGTGGCGACCGCGTGGTTGTTTGTGCCGGGAGATGACTCGACCGCACGTGACGTGGCGGCACGACAACGCAAGCCCCGGCAGCAGGGCGCGCAGACCGTTGTGAGTGGGAACATGACTGTCACCGACTCGAACTTCGCTGGGCGGGACCAGCACATCGGGGACAACGTAGGCGGCGACAAGGTCGGCCGAGACAAGATCCACAACCAGACGTTCGTGCAGCAAGTGCACCGCCATCCGATAGCCGCCACCCTGGTCGCGCTGCTGCTCCTCGGTGGGGCCGGGTGGGGCGCCTACGGTCTGTTCGGCGGGAACACCGGCGACGCCACGACGTCGAACGGGAGCACCACGCCTAACGGCAGCTCGCCGACGAATGGCAACACAGCACCGAACGTGAACACACCGGCGCCGACCGCGGGCCAGCCGTTGCGCGACCCAGGCCTGCTCGTCGGCAACTGGCAGCCATCGGACAAATCCGACACGAAGTCGTTCACCAGCAACGGCGGTGCCTGTGAGGGCTTCTTCTACAACCAGGGTGCCGTGCTCGACATCGGCGGCCCGATGACGTGCAGTATTTCAAGTCAGCCCGACACGAATGGCCGATACACGCTGCAGGTGACCCAGAAACCAAACCGAGCCAGCTATAAGATCGCGTTCGATTCGTCCGATCAGGCGACGGTCTACAGCTCCAGCGGCGTGGAGATGTACAGGGTCACCAGATTCTGACCCACCCGTTACGTTTCTTTCTGCGGTGGCGATGTAGTCATCGACATCGCAGAGCGAACGGAACGAGGCGCGAGCGTGACAGTCATTCCTCACTTAGCCGCCGTGACCTCCGGGCATCGTGTGGGCAGTTTCTGGCGCAGGCTCGACGACGCCGAACGCACAGCCTTGGTCTCCCTGTCGGCCCTGCGCCGCTTCGACACCGGCGCCACCCTCATCAGGGCGGGCGACGCGGAGAACTGGGTCGCGGTCCTGCACAGCGGCCGCGTCCGGCTGGTGGCCGGCGACGGCAAGACACCCATCGCACTGCGGTTCGCCGGCGACATTGTTGGCGAACAGGCCATATTGGACCAGGAGGCGAGGTCAGCGACGGTCCAGGCGGAGACGCCGGTGCAGGCCTTGATCGTCGAGGGCGCCGTCTTCAACCGCTACCTGGCACAACGCCCAAGGACCCTCCGAGTCCTCTGCGCGGTGGTGTCCGAACGCCTGCGCGAGTCCGACCGCAACATCCTCGGTCAGAACGACGACGCGTTCACGAAGATCGCCGAGATGCTGTTGCGCTATGTCGACGAGTTCGAGTGGATCAATAGTGAACGAATCAGGTTCGATATCGGCTCGCAAGCCGCATTGGGCGAGTCACTGGGCTTGTCACGGGAGTCGGTCGTACGCGCACTCAAACTACTCAGAGAGGAAGGCGTCATTGCCACTGATCGAGGTGTGATCACCGTCAATGACGTCGCCGAGTTGCGCACTCGCGCCGCGCGATAACAAAACAGGCTGATCTGCCTCACGTGACGCACACTCACAGGCCGATAATGCGACTCCAATGATTTCCTTTTGACGCGACCCGGTCGAGAACCTGTCAATCCACAGCGGACCGGGCGACGAAGGAGGAACCATGCCCTCGCGTTCAGCGACCTGTGCCGTGATCCTCGCAACGGCCGTGGGCGGATGCGGATTGCTCGACAGCAAGCACAAAGTCGGCGAGTGCGTACGGACTTCCGTCGGCATCGGTGGCACCGACATCAGGTCCGCGGAGTGCCGCAGCGGCGGCAACCTCATGGACGACATCGGGGATCCTATCTACAAGATCACCCACGTGCTCGGCTACGACGAGAGCTGCCCTCAAGACGGCCAGCCCGGAATCGAGCTCAAGCACGAGCCGGACGACGCCGTCTACTGCCTCGTGATGTCCCGCTGAGGTGACTCGACCTGTGAACCTCAAGACCCCCCGCACTGCCCTCCTGGCAGTGCTGCTCGTGCTGACAGCGTGCGGAAGTGGTGGGGCGACAAGCCAAAGCTCCTCCTCCACCACCACGACATCTACAACCGCCCCCACGACCGCGCCGCCCACGACGACCACAACGGCGGCGTACGGAGCTCCGCTGAAGACGGTCACCTTCGACATCACCACCAAGGACGGCTACAAGGCGGTGGTGAGGGTTCGCTGGCACCAGGAGACGACCATCAGCGACAGCGGCCTCTTCAAGTCGTGCCGTGAACTGATGTTCGGCACGCGCAAGAACGTGGACACCTCCAAGCTCGTGATGGTCGCCGTCGTCGCCGAGATCACCGCCCAGTTCCCGCAGATCGCCGGTTCACCTGGCCAGCGGACGAGTCGCTCGGCCTCTCCTACGGCGACGGCAAGGAAACCCAGTACTGGGACCGCGCCAACTCGTGCTTCGACCTGATGGACACGAACGGCAGTCCGGCGCAACTGTCCGGGCTGAGGGTGAGCCCAGCCAGGTCGGCGGTGAAGGTCATGTGGATCCGCTCCGGCGAGAAGACGCCGAACAACCCCGAAGGCACGCCGAAGGGCGACTCGAAGACCTACCACATCACGCCTTCGATCGAACTGAACGGAACCTGCACGGCGACGTCCGACAAGGGGGTCACAGAGAAGAGCTGCCGGACCAGGTATCGGTCGTAGCTCGGCCCAGGACAGCTGCCTCGCACAGCGAGGCAGCCGGCCTAGTGCGGTGGCCACTAACTAGTTCGGAGCCTTTGCCTTCTGGTTCCTCCTGGCCACGCGATCAGTTCGGCGTTGTTCCTGGCCGGCCGCCGGCCGGTTTCCAGCGTGTCCTCCAGGCCCATGCGCACGCCGTGTTCGAGCCTGGCCGCGTGGATGAACACCGGCCAGGCGCTGTCGTCCCGGCCGTGCAGCAGGATCGGCAGGCCGAGCGGTTCCAGCTGTCGAGCAGCTGTTCCGCAGTCTCCGCGGTCGCCGTGACGGTGATCCTCGTGGTGCCCGGCGGCAGTTCGCCCAGCTGGGCCGCCGCGTCGACAACCAGTTCGACGCCCACGTTGACCCGGTGCAGGGTCTCCGCGAGCTCCCACCAGCCGGGTTGGCCGACGTGCACGCTGGCGATGTCCGGGCGGCCCGCCGCGAGCGGTGCCCAGCTGGCGATCAACATGCGGTTGCCGGGGACGTTCGTCGACACGCTGATCTCGATGCCCGGCACCGCCGCCCGCACCGTGGCGATCGTCGTGGCCACCTCCGGCCCGACGAGCGTCGGCGCGCCGATGACGTCTCTCGGGTGGATGTGCACCGAGGTGACGCCGAGCGCCGCCGCGTCGGCGGCGTCCTCGGCCAGCCGCTCTGGGGTGAGGGGCAGGGCCGGGTGCTCCTCGGCGGTGCGGGAGCCGTTCAGACAGGCTTGCAGCACATTCATCACCGTCCCACAGGTGTTCGCCCGGCGCGCTGCTCCACGGGGCTTCCCGGCGATGCGGTGCCGGTGGGCCTGCAGCAGATCGCCTGTGAACGCCCCGATGTCGGAGGAAACCCGCCTGTGCACGAGCGGAGGAATGCGATCCGAGTGCTGCGGCGCCGTTGTGTCGTGAGCTGGGTTGAGATCCACCCCGACTGATCGCACTCGAACGTGTGTTCGTTATGGTCGCGTTGTGAAGGTCGTGGTGCAGGTGAAGCTGCTGCCGGATGCCGTGCAGGCATCGGCGCTGGTGGCGACCCTGTCCGCGGTCAACGATGCGGTGAATTGGGTGTCGGATGTCGGTTCGAGCATCACGGGTTCAGCACGTCGGTGCGGGATCTGCGGAAGCTGTGCTACGGCGAGTTGAAGGCGCGCGGGTTGGGGGCGCAGGCGGCGCAGCACGTGATCAAGCGTGTGGTCGACGCCTGCAGCACGCTGCGGGCGAATATCCGCAACGGCAACCTGGGTGGCCCGAGGTCGAAGCGCCGGGTCAAGGCAGAGTCGAAGCCGATCCGGTTTCGTTCGGACGCGGCGCACACCTACGACGACCGCTGTCTGTCCTGGCAGATCGACACCGGGACCGTGTCGATCTGGACCGTGCACGGCAGGCTGAAGAACCTGCGGTTCACCGGTTCGGCCGACCAGTTGAAGACCCTGCGGGAACACCGTCACGGCGAGTCCGACCTCGTCTGCCGCGACGGCAAGTGGTTCCTGATCGCCACCTGCGACGTCCCCGAGCCGAATCTGGTCGACGCCGGCCGACTGGATCGGCGTCGACCGGGGCATCGCCAACCTCGCGACCACCTCGGATGGCGATGACTTCTCCGGTCGCCGCCTCGGTCGCTATCGGCGTTGGCACGCTCGAAAGCGCGCCGAGTTGCAGGCCAGACAGACCCGATCCGCCACTCGGAGGCTGAAACGGCGGGCGAGGAAGGAAGCCCGTCACGCCAGTCAAGTCAACCACCGCATCGCTCGGGAGATAGTGGCTGTTGCCCAACGCACCGGCCGTGGTGTCGCCCTGGAGGAACTGGGCGGTATCCGCGACCGGGTCACGGTTGCCCGGCACCAGCGAGCCACTCACTCGTCCTGGCCGTTCCACCAGCTCGGCGAGTTCATCGCCTACAAAGCCCGCCGCGTCGGGGTACCGGTGCTCCTCATCGACGCCCGGTACACGAGCCAGACGTGCCCACGGTGTACGCATGTGTCCCGCGCTAACCGTCCCACCAGGGACCACTTTCGTTGTCGCCGGTGCGGTCTCGCTGGACCCGCCGACATCGTCGCCGCCGTGAACGTCCGCAACCGGGCACGGCGCGCGTGGGTATTCGTCAACATGCCCGCATCCATCCCCTGACGGGGACGGGTGGATGCGTCCCGCACACGACAGCCAGCCGCGGACGGGAACGCGACCAGGCTTGACGGACGAGCACCACGCTCGAGCCGTCAGGGCCGAGAAGTTGACACAAGCTTCCGTGGCGGCGCGGTGCTCCAACGGCTAGCTTGGAGAGATGCGACTGGCCCTGACACTCGCCCAATCCGATTTGGCGATCGGCGATCTGGCGCTGGGCGCCGTCGGCCTGATCGCATTGGTGGCGGTCATCATCGCCGTTCTGCGGAAGCGATGATCCAGCACCAGAATCGGCTGTGATCGCCCCAAAATTCTTGGAGGTAAGCCGATCATGGCCATCACCGTGAACCTCGACATGCTCCTCGACAAGCAGTACGAGAACCTCCCGCTCACCGACATCCTGGACGCCCCGGTCGACGCGCTGCAGGGCGTGAGCCCGGGCGACGCGGAGAAGCTGAAGGCCGCGTTCAACATCAAGACCGTCCGCGACCTGGGCACCAACAGGTATTTCCGCGCGGCCGTGACGTTGCTCGACCTCGAATCGACGGCGCGCTAGAGCACGATTCGGTAGTGGACGAACGGCGTCTTCTCGGCGACCTGGTCGTAGAGTTTGCGCGCGGTGTCGTTCCACTCACTGGTGTGCCAGTACACGCGGCAGCAGTCGCGCCGCCTCGCCCACTCCGCCACCGCCTCGATGAGCGCGCGGCCGACACCCCGGCCGCGCGCCTCGGGGGCGGTGAAGAGGTCCTGGAGGTAGCAGACGTCCGGGCCTGAGGTGCTGGGGTGCTTGAAGAAGTGCGTGATGCCGACGAGGGTGCCCTCGTGGCGTGCGCCTAGGGCGTGGATTTCGGTGTCTTCAAGGAACTTGGGCCACTTCTCGTCGTAGGTTTCCGCTGGCAGAACGCGTTCGTAGAAGGTGTTGTAGCCCTCGAAGAGCTCTTGCCACCGCTCCCGGTCTGCGGGTTCGAGCGGGCCGATCGCGATCATGTTGTTCCTCTCCGGGGTCACCCGGTTGGATGACCTTCGTGTCGACGACCCTCACCACCGAGCTGCTGTTGCACCGCGCGGGCACCAAGTCGTACTGGCGCGGCCTCACCTACCGCGACGCCGTGCTGTCCCTGCGGGTGCACAGCAGGCACGTGGCGGCACGGGTGCGGGGCGGCGAGGACGCCGTCTACCTGATCGAGCTGTCGTGGTCCGGCACGCACCTGGCCGGCGCGTGCAGCTGCCCGCACGGCTCGGAGGGGTTCTTCTGCAAGCACTGCGTGGCGGTCGGGCTGGTGTTGCTGGACCGGGGGCTCACCGTGCCGCCGCCGGACGCGGAGGACGTCGAGCTGAAGGACGCGCTGAGAGCTCTGCCGGCGGAGGTGCTGCGGGAGCTGTTGTACGAGCAGGCGGCGGGTGATTCGGCGTTGCGTTCGCGGATCATGTCATCGCTCGGATAGGTGTCCGCAGAACTGGGTTTCCGGTGGCAGTCCGCATTTGGCGCCCGGTGGTCGCATGGCAGCCGCCAGTACCCAGCCGGACTGTGCGCGGTTGAAGATCAGCACGTGCGGCATTGAGTAGCTGGTGTGCGTCACGGATGCCATGTCCTCGAAGTACAGGTTGGTCAACTCGTGGACGTGCGCGACTACGGTGCCGTCCTGGTCCAGGTGCAGCCGCCTTGGCGTCGTGTGGACCTCCGCGCGTGCGTAGCCCCCGAATGGGAGTGAGCTCAACCGTGTGCGGCGCGCTTCGAGTTTGACCTCGTGCGTTTGGAGTTCGGCTGCCAGTTGGTCGGTCGTGGGGATGCCGAAGCCGGTGGTCTGGGGGAGGTTGGTGACCTTGTCCGCGCGGTGCTGGAAGTAGCGGTGGATCAGCTGCTCGATCTGCTGGCGTTCGTGGTCCGGCAGGTGCCTTGGTGCGGCTGAAGCGGCTGTCAGCAACACCATGAGCAGGACAACGACGGTCAGCCTCATCTCGCGAAACCCCACTCGCGCTTTCGCAGGGTATCCCCGAGCTGGGAACCCCTACATCTCAACGTACTCAGGTGGTCCGACAAGATCGTCCGACCACCGATCCCCTGCTCAGAGCGGCATTCCGTAGGCGTAGGCCATCAGGTTCACGCCCGGCAGCGGGCCCAGTCGCGGTCCGGCAGGCGGGTGAACCCCAGCCGTCGGTACAACCGGTGCGCCGCCAGCATCTTCTCCGAGGACGACAGCACGACCCGCTCGACGCCGATCGCGCGGGCCTGGTCGATCACGGCCCGCACCAGCGCGTCGCCCACGCCGCGGCCGCGGGCGGAGGCGGCGACCGAGAGCATGCGGAACTCCAGTTCGCCGGGCTCGGAGACCTCCGCGTAGGGCGTGCCGGGGCGTACCACGGTCACCGAGCCCAGCACCTCGCCGGACGCGTCGACGGCGACCAGCAGGTCGGCGGCCTGGAAGCGGGCGGCGGCGTCGGCCAGGGTGTCCGCGTAGTCCTCGGTGCCCTCCAGGAAGCCGTCGACGCGGTAGGCCTCCACCGTGATCGCGCCCACGGCGGCCAGGTCCGCCTCTTCGGCCGGACGGATGGTCAGGTCAGCCATCGGTGCCTTCTTCCCCGGTCAGGGCCACCTCCCTCGCCGCGTCCGGGCCCTGTTCGAGCAGGACGCGGAAGCCTGCCTCGTCGAGGACCGGGACCTTCAGGGAGACGGCCTTGTCGTACTTCGATCCTGGCGAGTCGCCGACGACCACGAAAGCGGTTTTCTTGGAGACCGAGCCGGCCGCCTTGCCGCCGCGGGCCAGGACGGCCTCCTTGGCCGAGTCGCGGGAGAACTCCTCCAGCGAGCCCGTGACCACGATGGACAGGCCTTCGAGGTTGCGCGTGATCGACTCGTCGCGCTCGTCCTCCATCCGCACGCCCGCGGCTCGCCAGCGTTCCGACGACTCTCTTGGCGCCACGCCGTTTCGCGCCACTCCACGACGGCGGTGGCGATGGTCTGGCCCACGCCCTCGGCGCCGGCCAGGACCTCTTCCTCGGCGGCGAGGATCGCGTCCATCGAGCCGAACTGGAGCGCCAGCGCGCGGGCGGCGGTGGGGCCGACGTGCCGGATCGAGAGCGCGACCAGCACCCTCCACAGAGGACGGGACTTGGCGGCCTCGAGGTTGTCGAGCAGCTTCTGGCGCGTTCGCGGAGAGCTCGCCGTTCTTCAACGTGAAGCGCTCGACCTGCAGCAGGTCCGCGGCGTCGAGGTCGAACAGGTCGGCCTCGTTCGTGTACACGGTGGACTCGGTGATCGCGGCGGCGGCCTCGTAGCCGAGCACCTCGATGTCCAGCGCGGAACGGGAAGCCAGGTACGCCAGGCGTTCGCGGAGCTGGCCGGGGCACGTCTCGCGCGTTCGGGCAGCGGATGTCGACGTCGCCCTCCTTCATGGCGCGCAGCTCGGCGTTGCACTCCGGGCAGCGGGTCGGCATCACGAACTCGCGCGCGTCGGCGGGGCGTACGGCCAGCACCGGGCCCAGCACCTCGGGAATCACGTCGCCCGCCTTGCGGATGACGATGCGGTCGCCGATCAGCACGCCCTTGCGCTTGACCTCGGACCCGTTGTGCAGCGTGGCGCGCGCGACCGTCGAGCCGGCCACCTTCACCGGTTCCATCAGGGCGAACGGCGTGACGCGGCCGGTGCGGCCCACCTGGACCTGGATGTCCAGCAGGGTCGTGGTGGCTTCCTCCGGCGGGTACTTGTAGGCGATCGCCCACCGCGGCGCGCGCGACGTGGTGCCCAGCCGGCGTTGCAGCGACACCTCGTCGACCTTGATGACGACGCCGTCGATCTCGTGGACCGCGTCGTGGCGGTGCTCGCCCCAGTACTCGACGTGCTTGCGGATCTCCGCCGGGTCGGTCGAGCACCTTGGTGTGCGGGGAGACCGGGAGGCCCCACGCCCGCAGCGCCTCGTACGCCAGCGACTGGCGGCTGAGCTCGAAGCCCTGCGTCTTGCCGAGACCGTGGCAGATCATCCGCAGCTTGCGGGACGCCGTGACCTTCGGGTCCTTCTGCCGCAACGAGCCCGCGGCCGTGTTGCGCGGGTTCGCGAACGGCGGCTTGCCCTGCTCGACCAGCGAGGCGTTCAGCGCCAGGAAGTCCTCGACCGCGAAGAAGACCTCGCCGCGGACCTCCACCAGGTCCGGCACCGGGTACTCGTCGGAGCCCTTCAGCACCACCGGCACGTCGGCGATGGTGCGGACGTTCAGCGTGACGTCCTCGCCGGTGCGGCCGTCGCCACGCGTCAGCGCCCGCGTCAGCCGGCCCTTCTCGTACAGCAGGTTGATCGCGAGACCGTCGATCTTCAGCTCGCACAGCAAGTGCACGCCGGCGCCGATGTCCCGCCCGACGCGCTCGAACCAGCCCGTCAGCTCGTCCTGGCGTGAAGACGTTGTCCAGGCTGAGCATGCGCTCCAGGTGGTCGACCGCCTTGAACTCGGTCGAGAACGTGCCGCCGACGAGCTGCGTCGGCGACTCCGGCGTGGCGAGACCGGGATGCTCGGCCTCCAGCGCTTCCAGCGACTTGAGCAGCGCGTCGAACTCACCGTCGGTGACGGTCGGATCGTCGAGCACGTAGTAGCGGAACTGGTGCGAGCGCACCTCTTCCGCGAGCACGGCATGCCGCTCGCGCACCTCGGCCGGAACGTCTTCAAGGCTCTCGCTGGTCACTCCGCCAGCTTAGTGACCAGGTCTGACAATTCAGTCGTCCGATCCTTGAGCGAGTGTCCGAACGAGTGAACGCAGCTCCAGCAGGCTGATCGTCCCCTCCGGCTCCAGCTGCGCGGTCTCCACGCGGCGCAACCGTTCCCCCGCCAGCCGCTCGCCGAGAGTGACGTCCAGTGGCAGGAACGTCATCGTCTGCCGGTGCTGGTCGCTCAGCTCCGCCAGCGCGGGGTGGTAGACGGCCACGTCGACCACGTCACCGTCCACCTGGGCCACCACGCGGTAGTCGCCGAGCCGCATCCGGACGTCGCCGAGGTTCACGATCACCTCGGTCGGGTCCGGCACCGGCGGCACCGAGTCGTGGAACTCCCACACCATGTCCGACGGCGGCGCCGCGGCGATCCACGCGTCGGTGTACGGGCGCAGGCGCGGGTCTTCCTGACCCGTCACCACCAGCGCGTACATCGCCATGTGGCCCTGTTCGAGCGAGAACATCAGATCCGGGTGCAGCCCGGCGACCAGCTCGCGCAGATCGTCCTCGACGCGCTGTGGTTCGCCGTCGCCCAGCGCCGCGCTCACCACCGGTACCAGCTCGAACCACCGTTCCCAGAAACTCTCGGCGGCCTCGGCGGCGTTCGGCAGGTGAGCAGGAGCAACGTCTTCGGCTTTGCGACGGCGGAACCACTTCATGAGGTTCAAGCGTAGGGCTTGCGTCCCTCGGCCAGCATTTCGACGAACTGAGTGATGCGCCTCGCGCGCGTCTCCGGCCTCTTCGCGTCGTGCACGCGCAGCAGCACGGCGTACCGGTTCTGGCTGTTCAACGTCTTGAAGAACTCGGCGGCCTTCGGGTTCGCGGCGAGTGCGGCGCTGAGGTCGTCCGGCATCTCGATCGTCGCGGGCCCCGCGTACGCCGCCTCCCAGCGCCCGTCCTGCTTGGCCTTCTCGATCTCGGCGAGCCCGGCCGGCAGCATCCGGCCGGCCGCGATCAGCTCCTCGACCTTGCCGCAGTTGCGCTTGGACCACTTGCTGCGCGGCCTTCGCGGCGTCCACCGCTGCGAGTAGTAGGTGTCGTCAACGGACCGCACGAGCCCGTCAATCCACCCGTGGCACAACGCGAGGTCCAGCGCCTGGTCGTAGTTGATCGACTTCAGCCCCGAGCTCTTCTTCGCGAACTTGATCCACAGCTCGGTCTCGGTCGCACCGTTCTCGTGCAGCCAGGCTTCGAACTGCTCGGGCCCTTCAAAGAAGATCAACGCACCCTCCTCAGGCACAACGTCATCTCCTCATAGGGAACACCGAGTTCGGCCTCCGCGGGACAACTTTCCGCCGCCACGTCCACGACCTGCACGTTCACCCGTGGCGCCGCGCAGTCGAACTTGGCCACCACGGACCGCTGGAGGTCCTCGGTGTCGAGCTCGAAGCAGTCGCCCGCCGCGGCGTTGGGCAGCAGGCACAGCGCCGCGTTGTGCCTGGTGTCGCGCAGCACCTTGTACTCGCCGCGCGGGCACTCGCCGGACGTCGTCGTCAGAACCGTGCCGACCTTGAGCGCGGCCCGGTCGCCGTTGCAGTCGACGACGGTCAGGCCCAGATCGTCCTCACCGGGGCCGTTGAACCTGACGCAGCTGCCTTTGGCCGCCTTCGAATAGTCGGTGAGGAACATGGATTCCGGTGCTGCGGGTGTTGCGGGTGTTTCGTCATCGGAGGAGCTGAACAACGCCCACAAGCCGATGTACGCCAACACGGCGAGTACACACACGAGCACGGTCTGTCTGACGACCACGACGCGGATTATGGCGCCGAAAACTGAGTGGCGCGCGACGACGCTCCCAGACACAGTGCGCGTCATGCTGATCCGGCGGGAGACACCCGCAGACATCGACGCCATCCGCGACGTCACGAACCTCGCGTTCAAGAACGGTCCCGAGGCCCTGCTTGTCGACTGGTTGCGCGCGGACGAGGGCTGGATCCCGGAGTTGTCGTTCGTCGCCGACGGCGTGATCGGCCACGTCGCGTGCACTCGCGGGTACATCGGTGACGTGCCGGCGCTCGGGCTCGGCCCTCTCAGCGTGCACCCGGACCATCAGCGCAGTGGTGTCGGTAAGGCGTTGGTGCACACCGCACTGGGCGCGGCGGAGGCACTCGGCGAACGCGCGGTCATCCTGCTCGGTAGCCCTGCCTACTACTCGCGGTTCGGCTTCCGGCTCGCCGAGGAGTTCGGGATCACGCCGCCGGTTCCCGAGTGGGCGCCGCACTTCCAGGCCCGCCTGTTCGCACCGGTGCCGGCCGGTCCGTTCCGCTACGCCGAGCCGTTCAACCGACTCTGAGCACCTCACCGCCGGCCGTGCGCGCGTGGACCGTGCCATCCGGCTGTGCGGACACGCTGTCGACGAAACGGCCGTCGCCCAACGGCTCCCAGCCCACGCCCAGACGGTGCACCCGGCCACCGAGCAACGTGTACAGCCCGACCGTCCCATCAGGACGGAGCACCGCTTCGGGTGAACCCTCAACCCCCGCGGCAACCTCACGCCACCCACCGACGGCACTGGCCATGAGCTTGGCGCCGGACCGGACGTAGACGGCCACCGACCCGTCCGGGTACGCGATCGCCGAAGGTTTGCCCACAGCGAACCCGGCCGGACTCAACGGAATCGATTCCGATTCGACCCCCGCCCGGGGGGTGCCAGAGGCCCCCATCCCAATCGTCGCAGAGGGGTCTGACAGTTTCACGACGCTGCCGTCCACCAGCACGGCGAACAGGGCGACCGTCCCATCTGGACGCAGCACCGCCTCGGGATCCCCTGCCACGCCGGAAGCCACGGCGTGCCACGCACCGTCTGCCAGTGCCATCACCACGCCGCGCGCGGTTCGGGCAAACACAAAGCGGCCGGCCACCGAAGGACGTCCGACGAAGTCTCCGTCAGTGCTCAGCCGATCGCGATCGGCCCAGACATCGCCGTCCTCCACCACGTAGACGGCCCCGGCGACCTCAGGCCCGCCCTGCCACGCCTGCCGCAACATCTTCGAGGCCCGCGACAACGCCTGGTCGTAGCGCTCCGGGCAACACGACCGCTGCACCGCGTCCGCGAGCAACCCCGGCGTCAGATCCGGCCGGTCCACTCGCTCGGCGTACTCGAAGAACCGGCGAGCCGCATAGGACACGTCCATGATCTCCGCAGGCGTGCCCCACCCCATCGACGGCCGCTGCTGGAACACCCCCAGGGAGTCCCGGTCGCCGCAGTCGAGGTTGTTCATGTGCGACTCGACCCACCCGGCCGCGAACCCGGCGAGCAGCACCTTGTCGCTGACGCGCAACGACAGGCCCGTCTCCAGCACCGTCCGGATCACGTCGGCGTCGTGCAGTGCCGGCACCCGGCAGGCCGCGTTCAACGGCAGGGCGTGAGCCGGGGTGGCCGCCAGGAACAGCACGAGGACCAGCGCGAGCCTGAGCACAAGTCCGAATTGGACACCCAGGCTCGCACCGGCGCCACTCAGCCGTTCGCGATCAGCGAGAAGCCGAGCACTCCCGTCGCCGTGAAGTCGATGGCGGGCTCCGAGCTCGGCCACGACCGCAGGTCGTCCGCGAACACGGACTTCTCGGAGTCGAACTCCTTGGTGTACGGCTTGGTGCAGTCCACGGAACCCGGCGGCATGTCGCCGAGGTCGCCGAACAGCGTGGCGTCGTTCGGGCCGTTGATCACGGCGCCGACCAGCACCTTCGAGCCGCCGTTCGGCGAGCCGGACAGGTTCGCGGCCTGGTGGTGCGGGCACTCCGGGAACTTCGCGCCGACGCCGACGATCAGCGAGGTGCCCCAGGCGTTCGTGCCGAGCGCGAAGCCGCGCTGCTGGGTGCCGAACGCCTCGTACTTCTTGTCTCCGGTCACCTTCTCGTACAGCGCCGCAGTGGTGATGAAGCCGAAGGTGCGCGAGCCGACGTCCCAGGTCTCGACGTTGGCGGCGGTGCGGAACGGCGAGGTCTTCGCCGCGTCGGCGCCCTTCTGCAGCTGGCGCTGGAGATCGCCGACGACCTGCGCCTCGGTCACCTCGGCACCGGGCACGCCCGCCTTCAGCAGCTTCGCGAGGTCGGCGTGGCCGAGCGCGGAGATGTTGTAGACGTTGAGCGTGTCGGGGTCGGCGGTGGCCAGGAACTCCTTGGCCCAGTGTGTGGCGGCCTTGGCGAACTGACCGTAGCGCTTGTCGTTCAACGCCTTCGCGGCCAGCGCGAGCTGGGTGGCGCCGAACTCCAGGTCGTCGGTCCACGACGGCTCGGGGTAGTAGGCGTGCGGGAACGCCGTCACGAGCTGGCCGACGTTCTCGGTCTTGGCCAGCGCGAACAGCTTGGCGGCCTTGTCCAGGTACGCGCACGCGAGACGCGGGTTCCGGCGAGACTCGATCTGCGCGGCCAGCGCGAACGACCCGGCCACCCGGCCGACCAGGTTCGGGCTGATCTTCTCGCCGGCCTTGTTCGCCCGGAACACGGGACGGTGCTTGATGAAGTACTCGCTGTCGCCCGGCTTCACGTTCAGCTTGTCGTCGGCCTCGGGCAGCCGCCACACGTCGTGGTCACCGACGAAGCCGAACTCCTCGGAGCCGGTGCCGATGCCGACCTGGGCGTACAGGGTGCCGGTCTGCTCGTCCCACGCCTTGTCGAGCCACTTGAGGCCGAACTTGGCTTCCTCGTACAGCGCGTCGTTGTGCGTGTTGCGCAACGCCAGCAGCATCGAGGCCGTCGAGTAGGACGACGCGTGCGTGAACTTCACGAAGTCGCCCGCGTCGAACCAGCCGCCTTCGAGGTCGACCTTGGCGCCCGTGGGCTGCAGCGGCGCCGCGATCTGGTCGCCTCCCTCGCCCTTGAACACCGGCTCCTCGTAGACCAGCGCCTCGCGGTCGGTGAGGTGCGCGGGCTTGCGGTTCAGCCGGCCGGGGATCACGTCGGCACCGTCGCGCTGGGCCTGGAAGAACTCGACGGTGTTGTGCGCGACCGGCGCGAACAGCCGGTTCAACGAGTCGATCTTGAAGGTCGCCGAGGTCGTCGAGCCGACCTTGATCCGGTACGTCCCCGGCGTCTTCACCCCGGAGAAGTCGATCGGGTGCACGGCGGTGAACCTGGTGCTCCACGCACCGGTGGACGCTCCGGTCTTGCCGGTCAGCACGGTCCGGCCGCGACTGTCGACAACGGTGAACTTGGCGTTCGCGGCACCACCGAGCACGTACGCGTGCTTCGCCTCGGTGGTGCCGAAACCGATCTGGTCGAGCCTGATGTGGCCGGTGGGGGCTGCCTGAGCAGGCGCCACGACCACACCGGTGAGCACTGCGGCGACTAAGGCAGCACGTCTGATGCGCATGTTCGGAACTCCCGGTCCAGGCCGCGGCGGTGGCCTACGGTTAAGAAAGTTTCCTAATAGTTCGCCGCAGACTAGCCGCACAAACCGGACATCACCAGCCCTCGGGAGGTTCCGAAAAGGCGGAGGAGAGATCACGGGTCAGCGACAGCGAGCGCTTCACCCAGCTCGACGTCGCACCCGCGAGACCACAGGTCGGCGTCGGCAGCGCCCGCTCGGCCAGGATCGATCGCGGGAACCCCAGCCGGTCCACCAGCGTGAAGGCGCGCTGCCCCACGTCCTTCAACGTCACCGGGTGCCCGGGATCGGTGCTCGGCACCAGGCCCAGCACCAGGGTGGTGCCCGCCTCCCAGGTCTCGCCGATCTCGTCGAGCGCTGCTGCCCCATTGATCAACGTGGCGTCGAACGCGATCGCCGTCGCACCCGCCTCCCGGAGCAGCGTCAACGGCGGCTGCGGAGCACAGCAGTGCACGATCACCTCGTGGTCGCCGAGCGCCTCGATGACGGTGGCGAGCACCCCGCGGGCGTCCGGTTCGGGCACCGCGGGCACGGTGCCGAGCTTCGACGGCGTCGGCAGCAGGCCCCGCAGCACGGCGGGCAGCCCCGGTTCGTCGAGCTGCACGACGACCTTCGCCTTGGTGCGCCGGGCGACTTCGGCCGCGTGCTGCTTGAGACCCTCCGCCAGCGACGCGGAGAACTCCTTCACCGCCCCGCGGTCCGTAAGCACCCGATGGCCGCGCATCAGCTCGATGTTGGACATCAACGTCCACGGCCCCACGGCCTGCACCTTGACGACCTCAGGCTGCGCACCCGCACGTTCCAACGCCTCGTCGAACGCGTCCAGGTCACCCCTGAGAAAGTCGACGGCCCGCCGGTGATCACGGCCGGGCCGCGGGGTCACGCGATAGCCGGAGGTGACGACCTCGATCGCGAGGTCGACGAGCAGGCCGGCGGTGCGGCCGACCATGTCCGCGCCCACTCCCCGGCCAGGCAGCTCCGGGACGTGCGGCAGCTCCGGCAGCTCGCCGACGACGATCCTCGCCGCCTCGTCGATGTCGGTTCCGGGCAGCGATCCAATTCCAGTTGCTCCACGCACGGCCGGATTCTTCCACTGTCCGGCAGACAAGAAAGGTCTAGACCCATTGACGCTATGGTCTAGGCCACTTACCGTGACTGGGCAGGTGCTGAACGACACCAGTCCCCTGTACGTGGTGCAGGAGCGCGACGCGCCCCGCGTTCCTGCGCCACCCCAGCGGCACGATGTCCACCCGGGCTGATTTCACCCTGCGGAGCAAAGGCCGGAGCGGGGATCTTCTGTCCCCACGCCGGCCTTTGTTCGTTCGTCCGAGGCTGTTTCTAACAGCCGCTGCAGCACCCGCAGCCCGGACCCGTGCAAGAGCCGCAGCAAGAGCATCCAGCCATGATGACCACCTCCGATGATGAGCGATCAAAGCAGCGGAACCATAAGCGGATGCGCATACGTCGTGACACCGCTACCAGAGTGATTACCCTCCACGAATGAATGGTCCTGCTGAAATGCTGGCCGCCGACAAGGCCTCGACCGCGCTCGGCATCACCCCTGTCGAACTGCGCGACGGCTACGCGTTGCTGCGAATGACGGTCACCGAACTGATGATCAACGGCCACGGCATCGCGCACGGCGGTTATGTCTTCCTCCTGGCCGACACGGCGTTCGCCTGCGCCTGCAACCGGGCCGGGTCCGTCACCGTCGCCGCCACGGCCGAGATCGACTTCATCAAGCCCGTGCACGAGGGCGACGAACTGGTGGCGGAGGCGGTGGAACGGACCCGGTTCGGCCGCAGCGGGATCTACGACATCACGGTCAGGCGAGGGACCGAGATCGTGGCTGAGTTCCGCGGTCGATCGCGGACCCTGCGCGCCTGAGGCCGACGAACTGCAGGACCGCGAAGCCGAGCACGGCCAGCCCCTGCGCGAGGACCAGCGCGACACCGGCGTCGGTGAGCGGGAACCAGTTCAGCTCAGCGGTGAGAACGCTGTCCACCGCCCACACCACGTTGCCGACGATGACCAGCAACACGATTCGGCGATCCGGCACGGCCCGCATGCCCAGCGCGAACACGCCCACGCCGTAAACCACGCAGAAAAGACCGAGCCCGATCTGCCAGCCCGTCGGCATTCCGACCTCCGGGCGAATCAGCAGGGTCAGCAGACCCAGCGCGAACGAAGCGACACCGTCAAGTTTCAAGGCGAATTTCAACATGGCCCGACGATCGCCCGCTCAACGCTGCCGGCACCACGTCAAGAGCTGCCAACTCCTGCCATCAGGTCGGCCGCGACCAGGCGCGCGGCCGCGTTCTGCCAGTTGTGCAGGGTGCGCTCGGGCACCTGCGTCACGAACCACTGCAGCGCACGCCGGTCCTCGGCGTCGAGGTCCTCGCGCTTGGTCCGCACCGAGTACGGCCGGATTCCCTTGACGTAGTAGAAGTACAG
The DNA here is from genome assembly GCA_963771775.1 of uncultured Actinomycetota bacterium. Lineage (GTDB taxonomy): Bacteria > Actinomycetota > Actinomycetes > Mycobacteriales > Pseudonocardiaceae > Lentzea. Next base: position 506,677 of record CAVYUS010000007.1, on the reverse strand, counting down.
CGCGTTGTAGTAGCGCCATTCATCGCTCGTGCCGAAATCGCCGTCCGCGGGCTTCAACCGTTGAATGCTGGTGAGCAGCAGACTCTTCAACTGCGCCGCCCGATCAAGCGGCGGCGCCTCTTCGGTCAGGCCGATCAACGGACTGGCGACGAGCTTCCCGAGATCCCCGTAATGACTCAGCGCCTTCCGGGTGAGCCGCGCGAACTCACTCGGGTCCTCCGTGACCAACGGCCGGCGCTTGGGCAACGACTCGGCAGCCTCGCGCAGTTCCGCCCGCTCGGCCGCAACGGCAGGCACAGCAAGCCGGTCGACGATCGACGCGAGCGGGTTCGCGAGCACCTGGACCGCGATCGCCGCCGCAACTGTCGTGTACACGAGCGGCACCGGCCCGCCGAACAACACGACCTGCGACCCGAACAGCACCGCCGTGAACCCGGCGATCACCAGCGACCGCACCATGTCCGCACGGATCGCCTCGCCCTCCTCGACCGCGTCGGTGACCGCCACCAGCACACCGAAGACCACCACGTCGAACCCGAGCGACGGCAACGTGATCGCGTCAGGAAGCAGACCCAGCAGGAACGCGCCCGCAGACAGGCCGAACATCACTCCGACGAGTGAAAAGTAAGTGCGTTTCCTTATGGCTAGCACCGTCGCCACGGCCAGCGGCAGCAGCACGAGCCACGGCAACCAGAGCGAAACGACCAAGACCGGCACCACCGCGAAGATCCACCACCGGATCAGCGGCGAATGGATCAACAACAGGATCGCACCCGTCCAGGCCAGCGCCGGTAGGCCGACCAGCACAGGATGTGGCGCGACGATCAGGGCCGCATAGCCGAGCAGCCCCGCGCCCGTCCACCACAGCAGCGGCTTGCCGGGGTCGCGGGCGAGCAGGTACAACCCGAGCCACCAGGCGAGCCCGGAGACCAGCAGCGATAGGCCGAACACAGGTCAAAGCTAGCCCTACCTGCAAAACTACTCTGCATGCCGGTAGAGCTGACGCTCCACAAAGCGGCCGAGGAGTTGCACCAGGGCGATCTGGCGAGCGTGCTTCGCGCACGTCAACGCGTCGCCGGGCTCGTCGGCACCTACCCGCACCGCCTGGACCTGAGGGAGCGCCTCGCCGAGGTCTACCGAGTACTGGGCCAACCAGCCCAGGCCGGCCGCTGGACCTACCTCTCCGAAGAACGCGACCCAGAAGAACTCCTGGCCTTCGAACGCGCCTACCGCCGAGCCGAAGCCCGCCTGGTCGCCCTGAGCTGGCAGGGCCGCGTGGACGAGGCTCCCACCGAAACCGCCCGCACGCGCCTCAACTCCCTCTACCTGGAGGCGCGAATCGAGCTGCAACACGACCTGGACGCAACCCCGGACGAGGAAACCTCCTGGGCCGCCTGCCTGGTGGTGATGACCGGAGGCACCTTCGTCGTCGTCTGCTTCCTGCTCGGCATCGTGACTCTCGTCCAGTTCTTGTGGAAGCTGGTCTCATGAGAACGCTGTCGCAGTACGTCCGCCGCACCCCGATCATGCGCGTATCAGTCGACGGCCGGCCGCTCGTGTTCAAACTGGAGCACCTCCAGCTGACCGGCTCCTTCAAGATCCGCGGCGCAATCGCCAAACTGCTCTCACTGCACGTCTCCGAAGTAGTCACCGCGTCCGGTGGCAACCACGGGATCGCCGTCGCCCAGGCCGCCCAGCTCCTCAACGTCAACGCCACCGTCTTCGTCCCGGTGACCGCCCCCGAGACCAAGACCAAGCGAATCGAAGCCCTGGGCGCCAAGCTGATCCGCCACGGCAACACCTACGCCGAGGCCGCCACCGCGGCCCGCACCCTGGGCCTGACCTACATCGAGGCGTACAACGACCCCAAGGTGATCGAGGGCCAGTCGACGGTCACGCAGGAGATCGTCGAGGACATGCCCGAAGTGGACTCGATCGCCGTCGCGGTCGGTGGCGGCGGGCTCGTGGCCGGTGCCGCGCTGGCGTCCGGCGGGCGGCACATCATCGCGGTCGAACCCGAGAACTGCTGCGCGATGCACAACGCGCTGAACGCCGGTGAGCCCGTTGACTCGCAGGTGAAATCCGTGGCCGCGGACGCGCTCGGCGCCACTCGCGCGGGCGAGTTCGCACTGGAAATCCTGCGGCAGAGCAACGTTTCGTCGGTGCTGGTTTCCGATGAGGAACTACTCGCGGCCCGCGACCGGCTGTGGGAGGAGTTCCGGCTCGCGGTCGAGCCCGCGGCGGCCGTCGCGTTCGCCGCGTTCCTCAACGGGGACGTGCCGGGCGAACTGCCGTGCGTGCTCCTGTGCGGTGCGAACAGCGAGTGGGCACCGCGCTGAAGATTCGAAGCCTAAAGATTCCAGACAGGACGCCGATACCCGTAGAGCCGTCGGGGAAACGATCAAGAGAAGGAGCACCAATTGCCGTCCGCGGCACAACGGCTCAGTCGGGACGCCGTCGCAGATCCACACGGACCGCTGGTCGCGGCCGTCGCGGGCCCCGGTGGCTCCGGTAAGACCGCGATGCTGGAAACACTCGCCCGCATCTACCGCGATGCCGGTGTTCCCGTCGTCCACGAGTACACAGAGGACGCTTCCGCGGCATTGCTGGTCGACGACGCGCACGGTCTCGACGACCTGACGCTCGACCGGCTTCGCCGGCTGGCCGTCGCACGGTCACACCGCCTGGTCGTCGCCTACCGGCCATGGCCGCGGCCACACGCGCTCAGCGCGCTGGGCGCGGTGCTGGTCAGGTGCCGTCCACCGGTTGTGCTCGGCAGGCTCGACCGGGCCGCGGTGGCCACCCGCGCGGCCGACGTGCTCGGCCACCCGCTCTCCGACCCGCTCACCGACTTCCTGCTTGAGCAGACCAACGGCATGCCGTCGCTGGTGGACCGGTTCGTCATCGCACTGCACGAGAGCGGCCAGCTCGCCGACGGCAGGCTCACCGGTCCGACGGTGATCCCGGCGGGGCTGGTCGAGCAGTTCCGGCACGACCTCGACTGCCTCGACGAGAAGGTGCGGGAGGTGCTGCTCGCCAAGGCGGCGGGGGTCGACGTGCCCGCGAGTGAGGGCACGTTCGCCACGGGTCTGCTCACCGACTCGGGTGCCCTCGTTCCACTGGCGCGCCAGGCCATCCTGCGGCTCACGCCCACCGCCGCATCCACCGGTCCGATGCCGGCCAGGCACGCGGAGGCCGCGGCGCTCGCGGGCGATCTCGACACGGCGCTGCGGCTCGCCGACCAGGTGATCGGCGATCCGCAGGCGCCCGACCGCCCACGCGCGGTCATGGTCGCGGCGGCGGTACTGGCGCGCCAGGGCATGCTCGCGCGTGGCGCGGATCTCTACCGCTGGCTGGGCATACCGGCGTTGGGAGAGCAGGCCCTCGTGACCGTGCCGGCGTTGCTCGGCACCGGTGCGCTCGCCGAGGCGCAGCACGTGCTCGCCTCGACGGTCGCCGGACCCACGTTGCTGGCAGGGGCGCAACATCTGACGGCGCAAGGACTTCTCGACACGATCACCGGTACCCCCGCCGCCGCACTGTCCCAGCTGACCCGTGCCGCCACGCTGCTCGAACCGGTGGCACACACCGCATTGCTCACCGACTCCCCTGCGGCTCTGACCGCGCTCGCGGCGCTCCACTGTGGAGAGCTGGCGGTCGGCGAGTCGGTGCTGAGTGGCCATCTCCCGCCCCGGCATCACCTCCTTCGCGCATGGATCGTCATGCGCCAAGGCAACCTCACCGCGGCCCGCGCCCTGCTCGACAACACCGTCGTGCTCGAACCGCGGGACGAGCTGCTCGCCGCCGCACTCGCTGTCGCGCTCGCCCGGCGTACCGGTGACGTGGCGGCGCTGACCTACTCGTGGGCTCGCGCACGGGAAGCCGTCCTGCACCACATGACGGACCTGTACGCGCTGCTCCCGTTGGGAGAACTGGCGATCGCCGCGGCCCGCGTCGGCGAACGCGCGTGGCTGGCCGCGCATCTGGCCGATGCCGAGCGCCTGCTCGACGATCTGGGCCGTCCGGCGTTCTGGGCGGCGCCACTGCACTGGGCCTGTCTGCAGGCGGCCATCGTCGCCGAGTCGCCACCGGAGGCGAACCAGCACGCCGCCGTCCTGATCCGGTTCGCGGGCACTCATCCGGCGCTGGCCGACGCGGCACGGGCGTGGCTGCGCGTGCTGGCCGGTGACGTGGACGTCTCCGTGGTCGAGCGCGCGTCCCGTGGCCTGTGGGCGACCGGGCAGCCCTGGGAGGGCGCACGGCTGGCCGGGCAGGCCGCGATCCGCTGCCGCGACCGAGCCGCGATGAGCTCACTCCTGGCGTTCGCCCGTGAACTGACCCCGGTGGACACCCGCGCGCAGGACCAGGCACCGACCGACCTTCTCGGTACGCCACTCAGCGGCCGTGAGCGCGAGGTGGCGGAGCTGGTCGTCAGTGGCCTGACGTACAAACAGATCGGCGAACGACTCTTCATCTCCGCCAAGACCGTTGAACACCACATGGCGAAAATGCGCCGCCGCCTCGGCTGCGCGACGCGCAGCGAGCTTCTCACCCAGCTCCGCACCCTGCTGATGGCGTCTGCGCGTACCGAGCCTTCTCCATCTTCATGATCGGTTCTTCTGTTCGAGGGTGAGGATGGCGCGGACGTAGTGGATGACTCGTTCGGGGCTGGCGCAGACTCGCGTGAGAACGCGCCAGCTTGTGAGGGTTGTCGGCGCCGCGTCGACCCGGCAGCGGACCGCCGTGGTGGCGGACTTTGCAGGACAGCCGACCACACCGATCTGATCTTGTGGCCGGCAAGGTCAGGTTGGAAAGGGCCCGCCACCAACTCGACATCAACAGGCGCACGACCGCACCCAACCTGTTCGACAGGCGGCGAACAGGTTGGGTGCGGTCAAGGTGATTCGATCAAGAGCTGGTGGTACTCGCAGACACTGGTCGGTCACTCGAGAACTCGGCCAGCAGGCCCTCGCAGCTGCGAATCACGATGCGAGACGCGTCGGCGAGCGCCAGGCTGGACAGCGGGTTCTCCAGACGTCGCCGCCACCGGCTCAGCGCGTCCAGTGCGGCGTTGCGCTGCTCGCCCGTGGTCGCGTGCACGCCGAGGCCGAGCCTGGCCGTCGAGCTGTCCCCCAATCCACCCAGCAACCGCTCGGCCTCGGCGAGCACGTCGGCCGGAAGCTTCATCGCGCCCAGCCGCAACGAACTCAGCAACTTCAGCTCAGCGAACTCGTGGGCCCCTGCCACGATCCGTTCCACCTCGACGACCAGCGACTGCGTCTCCGGCCGGACCACCCTGCTGAGCACCATGTCCAGCGCGAGCAGCGCGGACCGCGCCTTCAGCAGCTCGGCTCGCGCGGTGAACTGCGCGGTGAGCACCTCGCGCAGCTCGTCGAGGCCGCTGCGCCGCACCAGTTCGGCTGCGAGCTTCGGCGCACTGTCGAAACCCTGCCGCATCAACGTGACCGCCAACCGGATCCCGCCCAACCCGAACCGGTGCAGCAGGTTGGAGGACACATCCGGTTCGAGCCCGCCGTAGCGCGCGAACCGGTCGGCCGAGAGCAGCGCGGCCTCGACATCGGACCGTCGCGCCCGTACGAGTTCGCGGAGCGCCGTGAACTCGGCCTGCCGCATCGTCCGGCCTGCCTGCGCGAGCAAGCCCGAGACCGGCACGACTGTCTGGCACAACGCCCGCAACTTCTCATCGGCGCGGTACCGGCGCGCGATGCGGCGTGCGGACATCAAAGCGTCGACCCGGCCGGCCCCGATCTCGTCCGCCCTCGACAGCACCGCGATGGTGTTCACCGGTGTCGCCCGCGCGACGCCCTGGTCGTAGAACGACTCCAGGAACCGCACGTTGGTCGAGTGCAGATGCCGCATCAGGTAGACCACCGCGTCGGCCTCGGCCGGTTCCTCGTCACCGGACAGGAAGTCCACCGTGCGTGCCGAGATCTCCGTGGAGATCGACTGCAGCCCCGGCGTGTCGATCAGCGTCATGGTTCGCAGATGCTGCGACGGCCAGTCGACGACCACACGGTCGACCGAGCCGACGCCCAGGTCCACGCGCAACGCGCCGTCGTGGCGGTCGATCGGCAACTGCCGCGGCGGGGCGTCCACCGGATGAACCGTGATCCGCGGTACCTCCGCATCGCGGTACCAGGTGACAGCGCGGGTGCACTCACCCGCGTCGGTGGCCGCGATCTCCTCGCCCACCAACGCGTTCAGCAACGTCGACTTGCCGGCCTTGACCTGCCCCGCGATTGCGACGCGCAGTGGCTCGTTCATCCGGTCCAGGTGCCGCCGCAAGTACGCCACGGTGTCCGGGCTGTCCCGGTACGCCTTGATCGCCCGGCGCATCACGGCACGCACGGACGTGCCGATTCCCGTCGTCCTGTTCATCGTGCGACCTCGCTCAGTGCCAGCCGCGGTTCCGCCGTCAGACCACGCGCGAGGTCCTCCAGCGCCGCGACGCGGGCAAGTTCGGCCTGCAGGTCGGCGATCGCGCGGGGGCATTCCTCCTGGTTGGTGCGCAACGCGTTCTGTGCTGCCTGCAAAGAGTCGTTCACCGACCGCTGCAGCTCCTCGGCGTGACCGGTGAAGTGGTTGCGCAACGTGCGCTGAACCTCGCGAAGCATGTCCCTGGATTCCTTGCCCAACTGGAAAACGACGTCGTCCAAGTGACGGCGGACCGCGCTCTTGGCCTCCATCTGCCGCCGCTGCACCAACCTCTTGCGTTCCTCTCGGACCGTGCGGCCGCCCAGCAGTAGCCCCGCGGCGATCGAGAAGGGGTTGAGCAGCGCCATCCCGACCAGCGTTCCCGCCATGCCGAACATCAGCGTGCCGCCGTAACCGCCTCGCATGCCCAGGAGGAGCTTGTTGCCCAGCTTCAGATTCTCGTTGCGCGGCAACTCGATGGTGTCGATGGAGCCGGTCATCCGGGCGAAGTCGACGTCACGCAGGTTCGGCAGCACCTTGGCGCCGTCCTCGGCGAAGTGGTCGGCCACCTGGTCGGCAAGCCAGCGCGCCCGTTCCATCGCCCACGCGAAGTTCGCCGACGCCGCACCGGAGACCTGCTGCTGCAACCACGCGGCGAACTGGTCCTCCACCGCGAGGGGGTCGGCCTGGTCGATCTCACGTTCGGCGTCGCGGCCGATCTGGCGCATCCGGTCGCGCAGGTCGTACTCGATGTCCGAGATCAGATCGGCGATGCCGTCGCTCAGCGTCTGCTGCCAGCGTGCCGACCGTTCCCGCAGCCGATCGGCCCGCGACTGCGCCAGCTCCAGCTCGCGGATCAGCTTCCCGGCCGCGCCACCAGCCTGGTACACGGAGAGCTGTGCCCGCATGGTGGCCGCCAGCTGGTCCGTGATCGTCACCACGTCCTGTGCCGCGACCCGGCACGCGAGTTCGTCGGCCTGCGCCACTATCCCGTCACGCAGATGCCCTATCAGCACGGGGAAACCGGACTCGGCGTTGAGCGCGTGGTCGCTGGTGCGGACCGCGTGCAGTCGCAGCGTCGACGAGACGGGCACGACCTCGGCCTCCAGCTCGGCGTTCGCGAGGTGCCGGCGATCGATGTCGGCGATGCGTCGCCAGTGCGGATGGAGATCGATTTTCGTCAGCGCGCACACGATGTTCGGGCACACCTGCGCGGCATGCCGGAGGAAGTCCAGTTCGGACGCCGTGTACTCCGCGCCCGCGTCGGAGACGAACACCACCGCGTCGGCCAGCGACATGGCGGCGATGATGGCCGCACCGTGCATGGAAGCGAGCCCGCCGATGCCCGGCGTGTCCACCACGACCAGCCCACCGGCGAGCAGCGTGCGCGGGACGCCCACCTCGGCGTAGCTGATCTCGCGCCGGTTGCCCGGGTCGCAGACGTAGTCGGCGAGCCGGTCGACCGGGACGGGCGTGCTGTCGGCAGCCAGGTCGTCGCCGAACTCACGTACGGTCATCGCCGCGGGTACCTCGGCGTAGCGCACGATGGTGGACACCGTGGTGGCGATGTCGTCGTCGATCGGGCACACCGACGCGTTGAGCAGCGCGTTGACCAGATGACTCTTGCCCTGCTTGAACTCTCCGACCACGAGCACCCGGACGCCGTCCTCGACCAGTCTGCGCCGCGTCTGGCGCAGCCGGGCGCCGAAGTCCGCGCGGCCGTAGGCCAGCGCCGCCTGGAGCGCGAGGTCGACGACCTCGATCGCTGCGGGTACCGACAAGTGCTACTCCCTCAAAGATCCTTCTCGTGGGCTCCGTACCCAGCCCAGGCGTGGGCCTGGGCCGGGAGGTGCCGTCCTACAGGTGCAGGCCGTTGAGCAGGTCGACGTCGTTGTGGCTCAACAGGTCGATGTCGTTCAACGTGTCGTCGACGTTGACCAGTCCGTGCTGGTTCGTGTGGTCGATTTCGACGTTGTGTTCGTGCTCCGGGCGGTACGACGAGTCGACCGAGGCGTGCGAATGCTGGTGGGTCACGTTGTGTGAATCGCTTTCGGAATTGTTACCGGAGTTGTTGCCGGAGTTGACGGTGACATCGCCCTGACCGAAGTTGTACACGTCCACCTGCCCGGTATCTGTCGTGGTGGTGGTAGTGGTGACAGTGTCGTTGTCGGAGTCGCCTTCGACGACCGTGCTGTCGTTCGCGACGACGGTGTCATTGTTGTTGCCGTTGACGTTGTCGCTGCCGTAGTCGTTGTCGAACGACTGGTTCACGTCACCCTGGGTCCAGATGGTCTGGTGCACCGAATAGTCCACGTTCGTGTCGTGGCTGTCGGTGTAGGAATAGTTGTTCACGATGTGGTCGATCTGCCGGATCGCGATGTCGAAGTGCTCCTCGCCCGGCTGTGCCGCCGGCAGGGCGCCGCCCGTGCCGCTCACCAGGACGTTGTCCACCACCAGCGGCAACGCGTCGTGCACGTCCTGCGCGCAGAGCTCGTCGAACCCGTGATCCCGCAGGGCCTGCTGAGGGTCGGCGGTGAACTGCTGCTGCGCCGCGGGATCCCGGAGCAGGTTGAGAATGAATTCCAGCAGGCTGGTCATGGCGCTTGCCTTCTCCTCTAGATCAGAGATCGTGTCGAATGCATGCCGAACTCCACGTCCGACCACAGGAACGCTACGACCACGGCAGCGACTTGCCATCGGTGATCGCTCCGAATTCCACGGGATGCCGCTGGGGGATGCAGAACATACCGCACCACCCGAATGAGTGACGGGGATCGGGGCCGCTAAATAGGGGAAGTAGGGGGTTGCCGAACAGGCCGGAATTGTTGCTAATGTTCCACGCTGTGGTCTATCAGTTGGGTATCGACCTGGGCACGACGTTCACTGCCGCAGCCATGCACCGGACGCCCACGTCCGCCGAGGTCGTGGCACTGAGCTCCCGGTCGGCGTCGGTCGCCTCGGTCCTCTACCTCGGCGAGGACGACTGCGTGCTCGTCGGTGAAGCCGCGGAACGCCGTGCGGTCACCGATCCGGAGCGGGTGATCCGCGAGTTCAAACGCCGTATCGGCGACCCGACCCCACTGATGGTGGCCGGTCGGCCGCAGCAGGCACACGAGCTCGCCGGCCTCCTGGCGCGCTGGGTCGTCGACCGGGTGACCGAGCGCGAGGGTGCGGCGCCGGACAGGATCGCGATCACCCACCCAGCGGGCTGGGGCGCGCACAAGAAGATCCTGCTCACGGCGGGCCTGTCCGCCGCAGGCCTGGACGACGTCGTGTTCATGACCGAGCCGGAAGCGGCCGCGGTGCACTACGCCTCGACACAACGGATCGAGCCGGGCGGCACGATCGCCGTCTACGACCTGGGCGGTGGCACGTTCGACGCCGCCGTACTGCGCCGCACGGAGGGTGCGGGCTTCGAGCTGCTCGGCCGGCCGGAAGGCATCGAACGGCTTGGCGGCATCGACTTCGACGAGGTCGTGTTCGACCACGTCCGCGCGAGCATCGCCGACGTCGTGGACGAGCTTGATCCCGAGGACCCGGTCACGCTCGCCGCGGTGGCCCGGTTGCGCCGGGAGTGCACCGAGGCGAAGGAGGCGTTGTCCACCGACACCGAAGTGACCATCCCGGTGCTGCTGCCCGGAACCCGTGCGCAGACCCGGCTGGTGCGCGCCGAGTTCGAGGCGATGATCCGGCCCGCCCTCCTCGACTCGGTCGAGGCACTGCGGCGCACCGTGCGCTCCGCCGGGCTGGCCCCCGAGGACCTGGCCGCGGTGCTGCTCGTCGGCGGCTCGTCCCGGATCCCCCTGGTGACGCAGCTGATCTCGAAGGAGCTGGGCCGCCCGGTCGCCGTGAACACCGACCAGAGCACTTCCGTCGCGACCGGCGCCGCCCTGGCGGCGTTCGACGCCCGCCCGGTGATCACGCGCACCGACCCGCCGGCTCGCCCGGTGAGGACGACCGCGCCGCTGCCCGTTCCCCCGTCGCGACGCCGTAGAGGTCCCAAGATCGTCGTCGGCGCCGCGGGCATCATGGCCATCGGCATCGCCGCGCTGGCCGCTGCGGCCTGGACGCACCGTTCGACCGGCACGACCGCCCCCGACGAACCGAACCAGAGCAGGCCCACGGCCCCCAACGCCCCGGCGGAGCTGAACGTCCGCGCGACCGTGGCGCAGCACCCGACCACGTCCGCGCGCCGCACCACCCCGAGCACACGCACGACCGCGCCGGCTTCGACCCCCAAACCCGCCACGAGCGCGGCACCCACCACCGCGGTGCCCCGCGTCGAGCCACCGGCGCCCACCATCGCACCGCCGGCAGCCACAACGTTCTCGCCAGAGCCGCCGGTCACCAGCAGCACCGAGGCCCCACCTCCACCTGTTCCCGGCCCGCCGAGCAAGCACCCTACGCAGGAGCGGGGGCCACGGTGACGACGGACGTGGTCCGCGCGGTGATCGGGCCACGGGTCCAGTCGCCGTACTGACCCTCGATCGTGCGGCCCGCGCCGGCCAGGAACCCGTTGAGGTCGTTGACTTGGAGAAACCGCAACGGGCTTGGTCGACGCGGAGCAGATCGCCGTCGCCCCCGGTCGCAGCCGTACCCTGCCTTCTCTTCTCAGCGACCGCCCATCAACCCGGTCGCGTCTCACCACCAACAAGATCAGAAGTAGCGTCGATCGCCGCACGCGACCGGCTGTGGGCCGAGTTCCGGCTCGCGGTCGAACCCGCGGGTGCGGCGACATTCGCGGCGTTCCTCAACGGGGATGTGCCGGGCGAACTGCCGTGTGTGCTCCTCTGTGGAGCTGACTCGGAGTGGCAGCCACGGTGACGATCGAGTGGGACAGCGCGGTCACCGGGCCGCGCTTCCAGTCGCCGTACTGACCTTCGACAGCGAACCCGGCCTCGGCCAGAAACCCGTTCAGCTCGTCGATCTGGAGGAACCTCAGCGAAGCGCGGTCCACACGCAGCAGTTCGCCGGCGCAGGAGGTCGACTCGGTGAACGTCACCACGCCGTTCTCGACGTTCTCCACGTCGTAGGTGACGGTAAGGCCGTCGACCTCGATCTCGGCGAGCGGCCACTGCTCCCACTCACGGGCGGCCGGATACCGCGTGTCGAACGCGAACCTGCCGCCCGGCCGGAGTGCAGTCGCAATGGCGCGCAACGACTTCCGAAGATCGTCATCGGTCACGAAGCACTGGAACGCGTTGCTGGACATCACCGCGAGATCGAACTCGGCCGACCAGTCCGCGTCTTCGGCCTTCTCCTGTACCCATTCGACGTCAGCACGCACCCGCGCACGCTCCAGCGACGGCCCGTCCGGATCAAGCCCAACAAGCCGCCCAGTATGACCCCGCCCCCGAGCCGAGATCAACACCTGCCCAGTACCGCACCCGACATCGAGCACAGCCCGAGCCGAGTCGACAAGCGAGTCGTAGAACGCCGCGTCAACGCCGTTCCAAGGGTTCAACCGGTCGTGGAGCGCAGCCGCCTCAGCGTCCGAAAAACTCACCGAGTGGCATCAATCGTCGCACTGGCCAACACCACATCACCCGCCGCATCAACCCGGTAGATCGCAACAGCCTGCCCAGGCGCCACACCCTTGAGCGGCTCCCGCAACTGAACCTGCAACACCCCACCCACCAGTTCGGCAACCGCAGGAGCCGTCCCCCCATGCGCACGAACCTGAGCGACGCACTCAACCGGCCCGTCCAGCTCAACATGAGCAACCGGCTGAGAAGCAGAAATCCCAGTAACCGCAAGCTTCTCGACCGCACCAACACGAACGTTCCCGGACACCGGCTCCAACGCCAGCACGTACCGAGGCCGCCCATCGGCCGCAGGACCGTCGATCCCCAGCCCCTTGCGCTGCCCCACCGTGAACTCGTGCACCCCGGCATGCCGCCCGAGCACCGCTCCGGTCTCGTCGTCGATCAGCAACCCGGGCCGGGTCTCCATCCGACCGGCCAGGAACTTCTGCGTGTCCCCATCGGGAATGAAGCAGATGTCGTGACTGTCCGGCTTCTTCGCGACGGACAGCCCGCGAGCCTCAGCCTCGACCCGGACGTCGTCCTTCGTGGTGTCCCCCAACGGGAACATCGCGTGTGAGAGCTGCTCGGCGGTCAAGGACGCCAGCACGTACGACTGGTCCTTGCCCATGTCCAGCGACCGGCGCAGCTCCGGCCGGCCGTCCACCATGGCAAGACGTGCGTAGTGGCCGGTGCAGACCGCGTCGAACCCGAGGGCGATCGCCTTGTCCAGCAACGCCTCGAACTTGATGCGCTCGTTGCAGCGCAGGCAGGGGTTCGGCGTGCGGCCCGCCGCGTACTCCGCGACGAAGTCCTCGACGACCTCTTCGGTGAAGCGCTCGGCGAAGTCCCAGACGTAGAACGGGATGCCCATCAGGTCCGCCGCTCGGCGGGCGTCGTGGGCGTCTTCGATCGTGCAGCAGCCTCGCGCGCCGGTGCGCAGGGTGCCGGGCTTGGCCGACAACGCCAGGTGCACGCCCGTCACGTCGTGTCCCGCTTCAACGGCGCGGGCCGCCGCCACCGCGGAATCGACACCGCCACTCATCGCCGCGAGGACCTTCACTGCTTGACCACCTTCCGGGAACGCCGCATACCTGCCAGGCCCGCCGTACGGGCCCTCTCCACCACTGGGCCGATGACCGACACCAACTTCTCAACATCCGCGCGCGTCGACGTATGCCCGAGCGAGAACCTCAGCGAACCCCGGGCCAGTGACGGCTCGACGCCCATCGCGAGCAACACGTGGCTCGGTTGCGCGACGCCGGCCGTGCAGGCGGAACCCGTCGAGCACTCCACGCCGCGCGCGTCCAGCAGCATCAGCAGGCTGTCGCCCTCGCAGCCGGGGAACGTCAGGTGCGCGTTGCCGGGCAGGCGGTCCACCGGGTCGCCGTTCACGATCACGTCCGGCACCACCGCGCGCACCGACACGATCAGTTCTTCACGCAGAGCCGTGATCTCGGCGAAGCGCTGCGCCTGCTCCTCGACCGCGAGCCGGACGGCCCGCGCGAGGCCGACGACCGACGGCACGTCCAGGGTGCCGGAGCGCACGTCCCGCTCCTGGCCGCCGCCGTGCATCAGCGGTGCGCACTTCACGTCGCGCGCGAGCAGCAGCACGCCCACGCCGTACGGGCCGCCGACCTTGTGGCCGGTCATGGTCAGTGCGGACGCGCCGGAGGCGGCGAAATCGACCGGCACGGCGCCCACGGCCTGCACCGCGTCCGTGTGGAACGGCACGCCGCGAGAAGCACAGACAGCGGCGATCTCGTGCACCGGATTGATGGTGCCGACCTCGTTGTTCGCCCACATCGTCGTGACGAGCGCGACGTCGTCGTCCAGGGCGTCAGCGACCGACTCGGCCGAGACCCGGCCGTAGGAGTCGGTGGGCAGCCAGGTGACGTCCGCGCCCTGTGCCTCCAGCCACTCGACCGCGTCCAGCACCGCGTGGTGCTCGACGGCCGAGGCCAGCACGCGGCGCTTACCGCTCGCCCAGTAGACGCCCTTGACCGCGAGGTTGTCGCTCTCCGTGCCGCCCCCGGTGAACAGCACCTCGGACGGTCGTGCGCCCAGGGCGTCGGCGATGTTCTCCCGCGCCTCCTCGATCGCCCGCCGCGCCCGCCTGCCGGAGGTGTGCAGCGACGAGGCGTTGCCCGTGGTGGACAACGCCTCGGTCATGGCCGCGACCGCCTCGGGGTGCATCGGGGTCGTGGCAGCGTGGTCGAGATAAGCCATCAGGACTCAAGGGTAGCCCGCATGCGTGGCCCGGTCAGAATCGCTCCCACCACCGCCAACGCCGCCATCGCCAGGTTCAGCACCACCACGCCCGCGGTCGGCGCGGTCGCCACCACCAGCACGCCGCCGAGTCCGATCATGGTCGCCGAGAAGAGCATGTCGCAGATCTGCAGCGCGGCCGAGTTGAAACCGCGGTCCTCCTCGGGCGATGCGGCCATCATCAGCACGCCGACGCTGGACGTCGCCATGCCCATGCCCGCGCCCGCGACGGCCCACAGCACCGGCGTCAGGAACGCTGGACCCCACGAAGGTGCGATGAGCGTCACCGCCGCGATGCCGGTCGCGGTGAACAGGAACCCGACCCGCACGAGCGTCCAGCGCTGGATCTCCGGGTGCCGCGACGCCCACATCGAGGCACTGGCCCAGCCGAGCGCGCTCAGCGTCAGCGGAATGCCCGCCTCCAGGGGCGAGTACCCGTGCACGACGGTCAGCGTGAGCGGGATGAAGCCCTCGACCGCGAAGAACGTGCCGGCCAGCAGGCCGCGCGCGAGGATCGTGACCGGGAGGCCGCGGCGGGCGGTCAGCGTGCCCTTCGGCAGCAGGATGCGCAGCGCGGGCGCCAGCAGCAGCAACGACAACGCGAGCAACCACCAGGTGCGGTGCTGCAACGCCCAGCTCAGGCCCGCGACACCGGCACCGGCGCCCAGCGCGGCGACCGGCAGGAACTTGCGCATCGGCGGCGACGCGGTGTGCGGGGGCAGCTTGCGCATCACCGGCACGAGAAGGCCCATACCGAACAGCACCAGCGGCACGATCGCCAGGAACACCCACCGCCAGCTCAGGTGCTCGGTCGCCCAGCCCGCGACCGCCGGACCGACCAGCGACGGCACCACCCACGCCGCGGACAGCGCGCCGAACACGGCGGGCCGGGTGTCCTCGGGGTAGGCGAGCGCGATCAGGACGTAGATCGCGACGATCAGGAAGCCCGCGCCGAAGCCCTGCAGCACGCGGCCGGCGAGCAGCACCGTCATGTCCTGCGCGATGCCCGCGACCACGAGTCCGGCGAGGAACAGCACCACGCCGATCACGACGGAGGACTTCGGGCCCTGCCGGTCCGACAGCCGTCCGGAGAAGACCGTCGCGATCACGCTCGCCGCGAGGTTCGCGAGGAACGGCCAGGCGTACAGGGCCTCTCCGTGCAGCTCACGGACCATGGTGGGCATCGCCGTGCCGACGCCCATCGCCTCGAAGGCGAGGAGCGTGACCAGCAGGAGGATGCCCGTCGTGGGCCAGCGCCGGTCAGGCGACCAGAGGCGAGACGGCTGGGCTGCGGTGAGTGTCACCCGTAGATGGTGCAATCTCCAGTTCGGTCGAGGTCAAGCGGATTGCCTGGTCCTCGGCGAGTTTGGCCAGCTCCCGGCGTGTCGCGGCACGTCCGGGAGCGATCTCGTCGAGCACGTGCACCTCGACGACCAGCCCCTTCACCTTCAGCACCCGCCGGATGGAGCCGACCAGCGTGTCGCTGCCCACGAACGCGGGCTGCGTCGTCACATGGTCGCCGATCCGGTACCTCAGCACGATCGGCCGCACCGGCACACCGGCGTCCAGCGCGGCCTGGAACAGCGCCGGCTTGTACCGCCCGGACGCGAGCCCGCACCACGTCGTCCCCTCGGCGTGGATGCCGACCGCACTGCCGTTGCGCAGCGTCTGCGTGAGCTCGGTGACGGTCCGCGGCAGCTCGCGCAACCGCTCGCGGTCGAGGTAGACCGTGCCCGCCGCCGTGATGATCCGGCCGAGCACCGGCCAGTCCTTGATGTCGCGCTTGGCGACGAGCCGGATCGGCTGCACCGAGTCGATCGCGAGCTCGTCGAGCCACGACACGTGGTTGCTCACCACGAGCACGCCGCGTTGGGGAACCTCCTGGAACCTCGTGGCTCCGTGGACGCTCAGCTTCACGCCGAACGCCCTCAGGACGGCGTGGAACCAGAGCCGGATCACACTCTCCCGCTGCCTGCTCGGCAGGAGCAGCGCGAGGGCGATCGCCGCACCGCACAGGAGCGCCGTGACCGCCGTGACCGCCCGCCAGGCCTGCCGCAACGGGCTGACCTGCGTCGCCGTACCGCTGACACACCCGTCACCGCACGGCGACGCGGGCATCCAGGCGTGACTCATCCCGTCTCCCCCAGGAAGAACTTGAGATAGCGCTGGTCGATGTGGTCCATGCCGAGCAGGATGAACAGGTCGGCGACCCCGAAGTCCGCGTCGAGCGCGGGCCGCCCGCAGATCTTGGCGCCGAGCCGCAGGTACCCCTTCAACAGCGGCGGAATCACGACCCTGGCCGGCCGCTCGACCTGGTCGACGTCCCACGGCCGGTGCGGCGTCACCCGGTACTGCTCGGGCGCGTAGTGCTTGGCGTGCACCGTGTCCCACACCCCGGCCGCGAAGCTCCCGCCGTCCAGCAGGGGAATCGACGCACACCCGACGAGCCACTTGTGCCCGCTCAGCAGCATGTACCGCGCGATGCCCGCCCACACCAGGCTGACGACGGCACCGTTGCGGTGGTCCGGGTGCACGCAGGACCGGCCGGTCTCGACGGTGCTGGACCTGATGGCGTTCAGGTTGCTGAGGTCGAACTCGGTGTCGCTGTAGAGCCGGCCCGCCTCCCTGGCCCGCTCCGGCGGCAGCATGCGGTAGCCACCGACGATCTCGCCGGTGCGGTCGTCGCGGACCACGAGGTGGTCGCAGTACTGGTCGAACTCGTCTACGTCGTGGCCGGGGATGTCCGTGTGCAGCGTTGCGCCCATCTCACCGGCGAACACCTCGTAGCGCAGTCTCTGTGCGGCGACGACCTCGGCGCTGTCGCGGGCGACGAGGAGGGAGTAGCTGGGGGCGTCCCTGTCCTGTTGGACGGGGGTGCTGACAAGCAGTTCCGGCTGCGTCATGAGGACCAGGGTGAAGCCGGGTCGGCGAATAACAGCAGGTCAGATCGATGACGCCTCAGTGGCAGTCGGGTTAACCGCTGGTGGCTTCCTCGCCTGCCGTGGCGATGTCTCCGGGTTGGAGACGCGAAATGCCCCTCCGGTGAGCAGGAGGGGCATTTCGGTCACTGTCTATTCGTGATCTGTCGCTGCCCACAACATCCAGGCAACCAGTTCCCAGGTGGGCTGTTCCGGTACGGGCACTCCCTTGAAGTTCCGATAGGCACCGTCGGCACCGAGCAGCCAGCCGCTCATCCCGTCCAGGTACTCCGGCACCGTCCGGTTGCGCCATCCGTCGCTGACGGCCTCGAACTCCTCGGCGAGATCCGTGATGAAGTCGAAGAGGTCATCACGGCTGCGCACCTCGTCCGGTCGCCTGCCCATACGCGCTCCTCACTCACGGGCCCCTGGTGACGTCCCAGCCGGGATCCTCACCGCGTATGCCGGGCCACCACTTGCCGACCTTGTCCTTGCGATTCTGACGGATCGAGATGCCGACGCCGTCGGTCGTGGTGTTGTAGTGCTTTCGCCACTTGTCGGCGGTCTCGTCGTTGTCGGGCGCCATGACCGTCGGGATCTCGGCGTCCGCCATCTGGAACGCGACGAGGCGTCGGTTGTCCAGGGTGAACAGCCCGCTCGGCCGCTGCACCAGCCGGATCGGCTCGAACCGGTTCCAGTCAACCCGTCCGTTCTTGATGTCCTGGACGAAGTTGTTGATGTTGCCGCCGTTCGAGTAGTTCCAGCCCGCCGAGTTCTGTGTGAACCGGATCGAGAACGGATCAGCGAGTTCACACCCCTCGCCCATTGAACTCAGCGGCGGCTTGCCGCCCTCGTTGTGCGTGAGGACCGGGGCAGACTCCCGGGAGCTCGCCACGAAGTACGTGTGCAGCCCGTCGACCGTGAAGTTGTGGACCTTCTGGATCCCACTCCACGACCGAGTCCCGGTGACCGACGCCGACCGGTTGTCCGCCGTCAGGAACCGGTACGCCGGCTTCAGGTCAACAGCCTTGACCCAGCGCTTCTCCGACTCCACCCAGAACGGGTGCTCATCGGTCGCCTTGATCTTGCCGCCGGACGAGTCCGTCAGCTCGACCATGGTCCGCCACGAGATCTTCGTGCGGGCCTCGGTGACCTTGCGGGGTCCGGTCTTGCCGGTGGTCGGATCCTTGGCGAGAACCCAGTCGCCCGCGCGGACGTCCTCGATCTTCTTGCGCGACCCGTCGGCCATCAGGACCAACGTGCCGGGCACGAAGCTGTTCGAGACGCCAAGACGCGAGGCGAGCGAGCAGGCGGCACCGGAGGCACCGTCGGCCAGGTCGTCGGACTTCGAGCCACCCGCACGACCCGGACGGGCCATGTCGTCCAGCTTCGCGCCGGCTCCCTGGGCCATCTCGGAACCCATCCGCGCCGCGGCCGGGGCGTCCTTGATGACGTCGTCGGTGTTCTTCAGCACCATGCTGCGGAAGAAGTCCAGGACCGCGCCGCCGTCCACCACGTTGTCGAGCGCGTGGCTGACGATGTTCGCCGGTGAGAACGGCGAGTTCACGACCAGGTCCTTGGCGGAGAGCATCGGCTTGCGCAGGGCCGCGAAGGTCGACGGCGGGATGCGCTTGGCCGCTTGTTCCGCTGCCATCTTCGCGAACTGGTGGCCTGGCATCGCGCGGACGATGTCGCCCGCGGATCTGGCTACCGCTCTAGCCGCACCGGCGCCGTACTTGGCCGCGCCCTTGATCACGCGGGACACGGTCTGCTTGACGAGCTTGCCGCCGACCTTGACCCACTTGACCTCGGTGACCACCTTGCCGGCACCGCGCATCAGGTCGCCCGCGGACTTCATCAACCTTGATCCGCCGCTGCCGAGGTTGTCGGCGGCACGGCCGATCTTGGTGGCCTTCACCGCCTTCACGCCGGCCTTGATGCCCTTGGCGGCGAGATTGACGACCTTGCCCGCGGGAATGAAGTTCAGCGCGGCCATGGCGCACCCGCCCCAGCTGGGGTTGGTGAGGCAGCCCTTGATGTCGTTGTAGCCCGAGACTTCCTTGACGAACTCGAGGCCGTCGGTCTTGGCCCAGTTCCACGCGGTCGACGCGGCACTGGCGACCGCGTTGCCGACCTTCTTCGCCTGGTCCTTGATCCAGCCGAAGAAGTGGCCGTCCGGGTCGTCGTAGTTCATCGGCGAACCGGCACCGTAGGTGTAGCGGTTCATCGCGATCGACGGCGACGACGGCAGGCTGATCGAGTCACGGCTGGTGAACGAGCCCGACGCCGGGTTGTACCAGCGGGCGCCCATGTTGACCTGGCCGGACTCGGGGTCCGTCCAGTCGCCCTGGAAGCCGACCCGAAGACCGCTGCCGGCGATGCGCTTGCCGAACGGGTCGTACGCGACCGAGTCCTCAATGGACGAACCGCCGGGCCGCAGCGTTCCGATCACGTCGCCGTGGCGGTCGCTGACCGTCAGCTTCTTCTGGTCACCGGAACCCACGGCCAGGAGCGATCCGTCGACGCCGCGGCTGAAGAGCGACTCGCCGTCCGACACCGGGTCGATCCCGAAGCCGGCGTAGGCGAACTTCCCGCCGTTGCGGCCGATCATGCGGCCCAGGCCGTCGTAGGTGAACGACGTGCCGCCCCGCTGCACGGACTGGTCGAACGCGTCCCAGCCGTACGTGTCGGTCAGGCCGGACGACGTGCGTCCCTCCAGCGTGCCGCGCGCCGAGTACGTGTAGGTGTAGTCGCCGTCGGACAGCAGGCGGTTGCGTTCGTCGAAGGTCGAGACCTTGTCGCCCGCGCGCACCCGGTTGCCGGACTTGTCCCACTCGTACTTGGTCTCGGCGCCGTTCGAAACCCAGGACGTCATGCGACCCGCGTGGTCGTAGCCGTAGGTGTTCGACGAGGCGCCTGCGGTGCCGGTGGTGACCTTCGACGTCATCTGGTCGTTCAGGTCGTACCCGTAGGTGATGGACCCGACCGACTGGCCCGCCGACGTCTCGATCTTGTCGGCGACTTCGCGGCCCAGCGCGTCGTACTCGTACTTGCGGATCGCGTCCGGGCCGTACGTCACGCGCTCGAGGTCGCCGCCGGCGTTGTAGCTGAAGGACTGCAACGCGTTCGTCACGCCGTCCTGGACGGTCGACAGGCGACCCTTCAGGTACGTGAACGTGTTGGTGCCGGACGCGTCGGTCTTCGTCGTCAGCCGGCCCGCCGCGTCGTAGCCGAACGACGAGTCACCGGACGGGCCGGTCGCGTTCAGCAGCTGGCCGCGGTCGTTGTAGCTGTAGACGTTCTTGGTGTCGCGGGCGTTGACGCCGACGAGCAGGCCGCGCTCGTCGTAGTCGCGGGTACGGGTCTGCGTGGCGTGCGGCGCACCGGAACCGGACTCCGTGCGGAGCCTGCCCAGCGCGTCGTACGTGCGTTCCCGCGTGACGCCACCCGGTGCCTGCACCTTGGTGGCGAGACCGCGCTTGTCGTACGTGGTGGTCCACGTGCGGTCCGGCTCACCGGGGTGCGCCGCCGTCGAAGGCTCGACGACCTTCTCCGGCAGGCCCAGCGAGTTGTACGACGTGATGGTCGAGTTGAGCCGGCCGTCCGTCGTGCGGGTCAGCTGGTCCGCGACGTTGTAACCGAACGACGTGGTGATCGAGTCGGTGGCGGACACCGGTTCGACCTGCTTCACCAGGCGGTCGGCCGCGTCGTAGGTGAACTTGGTGGACCGGCCGAGCGCGTCGATCTGCTCGACCACGTTGCCGACCGCGTCGTGCTTGATCTGCTCGCCGCGCAGGAACGAGCCGTCCGGCGCCAGGTTCAGCGTGCCGGTGAGCCAGCCGACCTGGTTGTAGACGCGGTCGGTGATGCGGCCCATGCCGTCGACGGTGCGGACCTCGCGGCCGGCGCCGTCGTAGCCGAACTCGGTCTTCGTGCCGTCCGGGTCGATGGCGCGGATCCGCTGGCCGAGCTTGTCGTAGACCTGCTCGGAGATGTCGCCCGTCGGGTTGGTCGACTTGACCACCCGGCCCGCGTCGTCGTACTGGAACGTCGACGTGAACACGGAAGCCTTGGGCTTGCGCTCGATCTGCGTCGCCGTGATCGGGCGCTTCAGGTCGTCGTAGACCTGCTTGGTGATCGCGCCCGACGGGTCCGTCGCGGTCAGCAGCTCACCGGTGCGGGTGTGGACGTACGACGTCTTCGCACCCGGCTGGTCCGGCGCGTCCGGCGAAGGCAGCACCTTCTCCACGAGCTGGCCCAGCTGGTTGTAGCGGAACCTGGTGACGGCGCCACCGGCGTCGATCACCGCGCTGACCTTGCCGTCGGGCTCGTACTCGGTGCGGACCTCCGGCACGATCGCCTCGGTCGCACCGGGCGGCGTGTAGCCCGGCGACTTCTTCGACAACTGCCGGCCGAGCTTGTCGAACGTCGTCTCGCTGACGTCGCCCTTCGCGTCGCGGTGGTGCGTCAGCTGACCGAACGTGTTGTAGCCACTGGCGATCCGGGCACGCGTGTTGCGGGCCGTGCCGCCGTTCTCCTCGACCTGGACCTGCGGGCCGGTCAGCTCGACGAGCTGCTGCTTCGCGTCGTAGGTGTAGGAGTTCGTGTACTCGGCGCGCTTGGCCGGGTCCGCGACACCGCGCGGGTCGACCTCGGTCTTGACCCGGTCGTAGGCGTCGTAGGTCCGCTCGGTGACGAGCTTCTCCGACGATCCCTTGTGGACGATCTCCTTGGTCTGCCGGCCGGTCGCGTCGTACTCGAAGTCGACGACCTCGGTGATCGACGGGCCGACGTGGGAGTAGTTCGACGGGTTGCCGGTCTTCACGACCTGCTTGACCTGACCGGCGCCGTCGTAGGCCAGCGTGGTGGTACGGGCCAGACCGCCGGGGTCCTGCACGGTCTTGCTGCGTACGACCGGCCTCGTCGACCTCGTACTCGGTGACGGTGCCACCCGCGACGGCCTGCCGGATCAGGTGCCCGGCCGCGTCGTAGCTGTTGTCCTGCACCGTGATGTCGCGCCGGTTGCCCGCCGCGTCCCGGCCCGCGCCGACCGCGACGATCGCGCGCAGCGAGTTGTCCCGGTAGTAGGCGTACTTCGTCGTGCGGCCCATCGCGTCGACGTCGGCGTAGAGCCGGCCGGCGAGGTCGTACAGGTAGCTGTGGACGAGCAGCGAGTCCTTACCCGGCTTGGTAGGAGCATCCACGTCGTCCTGGTCGTTCTGGTCCTCGTTCGGCCGCGTGGGGTCGACCGGGTCACCGGTGTAGCCGCGCAGCCAGATCTCGGCGATCTTGTTGCGGGCCGTGTAGGTGAAGTCGGTGCGGACACCGCCCGGCGTGATCGTCCACATCTTGTTGCCGAAGTGGTCGTAGCCGTGGCTGGTCTTGCGGCCCTCGGCGTCGACCTCCTCGGCGAGCCGGCCGCGGTCGTCGTAGCCGAACGTCGCCGCCCGCGGCGCGTCACCACCGGTGAGGTCGACGGCCTCCACCTTCGTGCGGTTGCCGTCGGCGTCGTAGGAGATGCGGCTCTCCTGGGTGTGCGAGACGCCGCTGATCGTGTTGGTGACGGCCGGATCGGTCGTCGCCACCACGCGGGACAGGTCGTCGTAGGTGAACTTCGTCGTCACCGACGGAATGGAGGACGCCGACTCGGTCTCCTCGATCTTGCGACCCAGCGAGTCGTACTTGTACGTCGTGACCAGACCCGTCGGCGACGTCGACGAGGCGAGGTCACCACTGCGGAAGTAGCGGTACAGCGTCGCGCCCGAGCCGGTCTGCTCGGTGCGCTTCACCAGACCGGCGGGCGTGTTGCCGCCGTCGACCGCCACGTCGCTGGACTCGGTCGTGTACTCGTGCGTCACGACCTGACCGCCGGCCGCCGTGCTCGTGAGCAGGTTGCCGAACGTGTCGTATTCCGACTTGTCCAGGTACCGGTCGTCCGCAGGGCCGGACGACCGCGCGTCCCGCTCGCCGATCACCTTGTCGTTGCGCGGGTCGGTGAAGTCGACCGGGTTGAGGAAGTGCTGGACGTAGGTCGTGTGGCAGTCGGTGCCGCTGCGGCGGCAGTTCGTCGTCTGCGTGACGTTGCCGCGTTCGTCGTTCACCATCTTGACCTGGTTGCCCAGCTCGTCGGAGACGGTGTTCTGGAACCCGGACTCGTCGTAGTCGTAGGTCCGCACGCCACGCGTCTTGCCGGCCGAGTCGACGACCTGCGGCGGCGTGGTGCCGCCCTTGCCGACGCAGAAGACGGGCGCGCCGTCCTCGACCCCGGACGCGGGCTGGCAGTTCGGGTTCGACGTCGGCGTCGCCGGCTGCGGCAGCCGGTCCTCCGGCCGCGTGCTCATGCCGATCGGCGAGATGTAGCGCAGGATCCTGCTGCGCTTCGCGTCGTAGTCGTAGCTGTGCAGGCGCTCACCGGGGTCGGTCACCCCGACGGTGCGGATCAGGTTGTCCTCGGAGCCGGTCATGACCGGCTGGTCGATCTTCCACCTGCCGCCGTCGGCGTCGACGACCTCGCGCACCCGGTCGTTGCCGTGGTCGTAGGCGATGGTGCTCGCCGTCCGTCCACTCGGGAGCGTGATCTTGGTGAGGTGCGGCGCCTGCGCCTTCTCGGCCAGGTGCGCCTTGACGGCCGGGAGACCCAGCGAGTGCTCGTAGGTCGCGAGCTCGTCGATCTCGCCGGTGAGGTAGCGACGCTTGCCCGCACCGTAACTCGGCCACGCGCCCTCGACCGGAATGTTCGCCGCGCCCAGCTGCACGAAGGTGAGGCTCGCGTGGTCGATGTCGCCGTCGAGGTCGGCGCCCTGCTGCACGCCGTCGACGAACAGCTTCTGCTTGGAGACCGCACCGGTCAGGACGACGTGGTGCCACCTGCCGTCGTTGACCGCGTCGCCCGAGGTCATCGGTGCGACCCGGCCGTTCCAGAACTGGCCGCGCAGCTTGCCGTCCTCACCGACGTACAACATCGGCACGCCGTGCGAGGCGTCCTCGCCGATCGGCTTGTTCTGGTAGCCCACCAGCGGACCGTTCCCGTTGGTGCGGAACCAGAACTCCACGGCGACGTCACGGCTCAGCCGGACCGCGTCGCGCGGCAGCTCGACGACGGACTTGGCTGCCGTCGAACCCGACCGCCTTGTTCTGGTTGCCGTCGATCGGGCTGTCCTTGCCGAGCTGGACGTCCCGGAACTTCGCCGAGTCCTTGCCGAGGTTCGTCAGGATCTCGCTGCGGCCGCTGTCGCCGGTGCCCTCGCCGAGCCGCCAGTAGTGCTTGGGCCGCGAGTCGAGCACGACGCTGCGGTAGTGCGAGCCCTGCTCGTACTCGTAGGTCGTGCACTCGTTCTTCGGGTTGCAGACCGAGACGAGCTTGTGCGGGTCAGTCGCGTCGTAGGTGTACTTCCACTCCAGGACCTTGGTCTCGGACTCCTGGATGAACGCGCGCTTGACGTGCCTGTTCGTGCCCCACTCCAGGCGCAGCTGGCGGTTGCTCACCGAGCTGGTGATGCGGGTCGGGCCGACGTCGGGCAGGCCGTAGGTGAGCTTCACGCCGCGGCGGTGCGCGTCGTGGATCTCGATCAGCCGGCCGTCGAGCTTGCGGAACTTGTAGTGGTTGGCCGCCTTGTCGACGAGCACCCACGTCTCGGTGCCGTCGATGGTCTCCAGGAAGAACGTGGCGAACCGGCCGGACGGCGGCGCGTAGGTGCGGTCGAACGTGCCGTCGGTCTTGCGGTGCGCACCGAACCGCACGGTCTGGCCGTCCGGGTAGGTGACGACGACGTTGCCGGAACCGTCGGTGTCCTCGACGACGCGCATGTCGAGCCTGGACACCCAGCCGGAGCCGAACGCGAGGTCGCGGCGCGGGTCGAGGCTGTTGTAGGTGCGCGCCAGCGTCAGGTCGGGGCCGACCGTGGCCATCGACGCGTCGACGGCGGCCGAGGTGTAGTTGCCGTTGACCGGGTTGAAGTCGCGGTCACCGCCGCTGTAGGGCGCGGCGCCGATCTGCGAGGTGACCTCGGGCTGCGGCACGTTCGTGAGCAGCGCGCTGTAGGGCAGCGCCTCGCTCTCGGCGTTGCCGTCCCACGCGAAGGCGCGCCACAGGTAGGTCTTGCTCCAGCGGATCTTGCCAGGCGGGATCGTCCACCGGGGAGTGTCGATCCGGCCGGAGTCGAAGCAGCTGCCTTCGATCGCCTTGTTGTCCTTGTCCGCCTCGCAGACCTCGAAGCGGTACTTCAGCGTTGGAGCCGCCCGGAGCGTCGACGTCGGTGGCGTTGACCCACAGCTGCTGCGACAGCGACGGCGCGGAGTGGCCGTTCGGCGGGTACTGGCCGGTGACGATCGGCGGCACGTCGAACACCTGTAGGCCGAGGCGCGCGGGCGCCACCTGCTCGTCGGTGAAGACCTTGACGCCCTTGTGCACCATGGTGAACTCGAGGCTGTACTGCCCCGGCTCGACCCGGCCGATCTTGGCGTCCAGCGTCACGGACGCGCCGCGCGGCACGTCGTGCGGCACCTGCGCGGCCTCGACCTCGGCCTGGTAGCCACCGCGGGCGTCGAACCGGCGGTAGGCGAGGAAGTACTCGCCCGGCCGCCAGGTGTTCTTGCCCAGGTTGGTGACCTTGACCTTGACCGCACCGTCCTGGTTGCGGGTGATCGGCGGGCTCGGGACGCCGTTCTCGATGTGGTAGCTCGCGTTGTACGGCGAGTGCGTGATGTAGAGGGTCGGCGGGACCGCGCTGTGGTGGCCGGCGATCTTCTTCCAGCCGAAGACGTCGGTCTCGGACGCGCGCAGGCTCAGTCCGAAGTTGGCCTGGCTGTGGTTGACCCAGCGCTGCACGAGGTCGCGGCCGCCGTCACCGAGGTTGATCGCCTGACCGGTCGCCGGGCACGCGGACGAGTTGGCGCCGCGCGGGAGGTAGCCCTGCGCGAAGTTGCTCGACGTGATCGCGTTGCCGACGGCGGGGCCGGGGTAGTTGTGGCCGGAGCCCGCGGCCCAGCTCTGGGTGACCGGGTGCACGCTCATCGGCGCCGGGCGGCAGGACCAGGAGTAGTAGTTGAGCAGGAAGAGCTGCGCGCCGAAGATCCGGTGGTCGCGCAGGTCGTTCTCGATGCCGGGGAACGACAGGTACGTCGTGGCGTTGATGCCGCCGGACGCGTGACCGACCTTGAGCTCCAGCCCGTCGGCCTTGCTGAAGCTGCTGCTTCCGGTGCGCTGCACGTACATGCTCGTCGCGGCCTTGCGCTCGAGCACGCTCGGGTCGACCGTGACGGGGAACTTGCGGCTCGCGTCCTTGAGCCAGGCCTGGTCGAGCTCGACCTTGAGGGTGCTGCCGTTGACGATCTCGTAGCGCACGCCGTAGGACGTGGCCGGGTCGCCGGTGTTCTCGTTGATGTTGCTGTCGGTCATGAAGCCGGCGGGGATGACCGCGCGCTCGGTGCCCTTGCCGTCGGTCAGCACGACCGCGTTGTCGACGACCTTCGCGCTGAGACCCTTGAGCTGCAACGGGAAGAACCACGTCGTCGGCGCGTTCGCGCTGTGCAGGACGAGGTCTTCCTTGAAGCCGCCGGGGGTGGCGTTGATCCGCAGGTCGGACTCGGGACGCACGCCGGGGTAGGTGACCGTGCTGCCCGCGGCCTGGCCGTTCGACGGCGCCGCGTCCTGCAGCCGGTAGCTCATCGAGTGGTCGCGGTCGAGCTCCAGCGTCACGAGCTGCTGCGCGTCGGCCCGGCCGGCCAGCCTGGTGGTGACGGAGTCGGCGGCGTTGCGCCAGCCTCCGTTGTCCTGCTTGAGGCTCGTGTCGACGCGCTGCCACTTGCCGTCCGCGCCCCGGAAGTTGGCCCGGTTCTGCGAGTAGGCGGTGGTCTCGGTGCCGTCGGAGTTGCGATAGGTGGTCTTGTGCTCGTCGCGACGGTCCGGAAGCTCCTGGCTCGTCTTCTCGTCGAAGCCCTTGACCTGCGGCGGCACCGCGTCGAGCACCTTGCCGTCGCTCGACTTCTGGACCCACGGGCCGGTCGTCGCGATGGGCGGGTACTTCGACTGCTCGGAGCGAGCCTGCGCGGTGTTGGCCTCGCCGTCGTCGACCACGTGGTCGCGGTGCTTGAGCTTCGCGGCCGCCTTGCCGGCGGTTGTCCAGTCCTGCTGCGGAGTGCCCGCCATGGCCTCCTGGAGCTGGCGTTGCGCCTCCCGCTCGGCGAACCACCCCTCGAGGACTGCTCCGGAAGACGGACCGACTATTCCGCCGACCAGCGCCATAAGAAGGCACAACACGAACAATCTTTTGTTGCGCGCGAAATCAGAGCGCGCGAAAGCGCCCGGCAACCAAGACACAGTGGACCTTCCCCCAGGATGGACCGAAGTAGCACGGACGTACCGCCGCAGAGTGGACGGTAAAGCCGGGCAGCCTCTCAGCGCAAGCTCAGGTTTGCGTTACACATTTGCCGGTGGCGCTGATCACATCGGTTCTTATTCGCGGTAGTTGACACCGGGAGTCATACTTCGATCCGCAGGGCATCTGGGGGCGAGATGTCGATCTTGCCAGCAGCACGAACCTTGTAGATCCATCTCGAACATGACCTGACAGAGGGGTGTCATGGCTATCAGTCATGCGCGCAGAACGACGTCCGCGCTGCTCAGCGCCGCGCTGGTGACGTCAGCGCTGACGCTCGTGCAGTCGGCACCGGCCGCGATGGCGGCCGAGACCATTCAGTGCAAGGCCACGTCCACCATTTACGCGGGACTGGGCGACAAGGCGTTCCGCGCCTACGAGCACAGCGAGCCCGAAACGGGCGTCGACCACTGGACGGCGGTCAACCACGGCGGCGCGGTAATTGACGCGACAATGATCGCCGGTCCGGACGGCCTGATCTACACCGTCCACGACGGAAAGCTGGAAAAGCGTCGCTGGAATGGTGCCGGCTGGGACAACGCGACTCCGGAAGTAATTCCGGTGCCCTGGGCCGGCTGGAACAACGGACCGGCCCGCTTCCGCATCTCGGTCGATGCCAAAGGCGACTTCTACATGGTGGCCGACGACGGCCGGCTGTTGTGGAACCGCTACAACACGTCGTCGAAGACCTGGACCGAGCGCGTTCTCGACACCGGCTGGAACAAGTTCGACCAGGTGTTCACGTCCGGTGAAGGCGTGATCTGGGCGCGTAACCCCAGCGAACACGACGGGCGGATGTACCGCTTCGTTTATCACGCAGACTCACAGCGCTGGCTGCAGTACGGAATGTCGAGTGGTGCCGGCTGGAACATGTATCACCGGCTGACCGGTGTCGGTGCGGACGTGATCTACGGATTCACCCATGACGGCCGCGGCTGGACCGGGCATCCGGCGAACACCGAGCCGAACCAGATCATCTGGTACCGCTACGCCGCCGAGACCAACACCTGGCAGGGCGGCAACTACCTCGGCTGGGGCTGGAGCTCCGGCTGGAAGCTGATCGGCGCGCCGGACTCCTGCAAGTGGGTCGGCGGCACCGTGCCGCAGCGGCCGGGGCTGACCGAGGGCACCGACCGCGCCTCCAGCCTGGTGCAGACCGCTGACGGCCGCGTGCACCACCTGTGGGTGGACAACCTGGGCGGCCTCGTCCACGCGAAGCAGCGCGACCTGGTCGACCCGACCGGGACCGACCTCTACACCGTGCCGCAGTCGCAGAACCTGACCGGCGGCGCCTCGCTCGCCGCGCAGGAGGACGGCCGCCTGCTCGGCCTCGGCTCGGGCACCAACTCCTCGGTCCTGAGCGCGCTGCAGCCCACGAAGGACGCACTCTTCGGGGTGGGCAAGGACTTCGGCGGCTTCACCGCCTCCTCGCCGACCGTGGTGAAGGGCAAGGACAACCTGCTGTCGGCGTTCGTCGTCGACGCGAAGGGTGAGATCTGGGCCCGCGGCCAGCACACCGCGAACGCCGAACTGCGCCCGTGGGTCAAGGGGTACGCCTCGTTCCCCGGCACGACTCCCGGCCCGACGCCGAAGTTCGCCGGCCGCGCGGTGACCGCGGTCGCCGACAACGGCGCCATCGTCGTGATCGCCTCCGACGTGAACGGCCAGCCGTGGGTCGCCAACTACTACGGCAACGGCAACTTCGTCGGCGGCTGGACCGCCCTCGGCACGCCGGAAGGCGGTCTGGCCTCGGCCGCGTCCGCCACGCTGACCCGCGACGGCACCGTCCAGCTCGCGGCCCGCGGCACCGACGGTCGTGTTTACACGAAGCGCCAGGGCACCGACGGCTCGTGGACCGGCGCCTGGACCAAGATCCAGGACCGCACGTTCCTCGGCCAGCCCTCGATCCTGACCACGACCGGCGGCACCACCTACGTCGTCGGGCGCGGCACGGACAGGTTCATCTACGAGACCGGCACCACCACTCCGGGCGGCGCGATCTACCGCACGTGGAACCTGGTGCGCGGCAGCGACTTCCCCGAGCCGTCCGAGACGGACGCGGGCGTCGTGGCGATGTCGAACGGCAACTGGGTGCTGAGCTACCGCAACGAGTTCGGCGAGATCCTGGTCGCCTACGCCACCACCGGCGGCTCGTCCATCGCGGCCCGCTCGGCCTCCGCGGACGCTCCCGTCACCAAGGCGCCGGCGTTCACCGTCAAGAAGACCAAGCGGTAGAAGGGAACTCTCGTGATTCGCAAGCTCGTCGCATTCTTCGCCGCCTGTGCCGCGGTCGTCCTGCTGGCCTCCCCGGCCTCGGCGATCGTGAACCCGGTGCACATCAGCCTCAAGAACGTCCAATCAGGACTGTGCATGGACGTCCTCGCCTTCGAGCAGAAGGACGGCGCGCCCGTCGTCCAGTGGGACTGCAACAACCTGGAGAACCAGAAGTTCGCGCTGGAGAAGCGGGGCGACAACACCTACGTCCTGAAGGTCAAGTTCAACGGCAAGTGCCTCGACATGCCGGGCAACCTCGCCGACGGGGTCCAGGTCACGGTGTCGCGCTGCCACGAGGGCCGCAACCAGCTCTGGCTCATGGAGCGACTGTGGGACAACCCCAACGAGTTCCAGCTCCGCAACGTGTTCACCGACAAGTGCCTGGAGAACGGCATCAAGACGGCCAAGGGTGAGCCGATCTTCCAGCTCCAGTGCCACCAGGCCCCGCACCTGCGCTGGGTCTGAGTTTCTCGTTAGATCGCGGAAGCCCCTCTCCGGTTCGCCGGGGAGGGGCTTCCCGCGTCACGGGATCAGCACCACTTCGGCTGGTTGTACGAGGCGATGCCCTTGAGCCGGTTGTACTCGAACGTGCGGGTCTCGCCGAACGGGATCTTCTTGCAGTCCGGGTCGAAGCCGCGCGACACGTCGATGCTCGCGTTGCGCTTGGTGGCGTGACAGTTGAGCAGCGTCACGATGCCGGAGCCGCCGAAGTTCGCGTCCTTCTCACCCATGAAGTAGAGCTTCTGCTGACGCCCGCTGCACGGCCGGTCCGCGCTGGCCGGTGCGGCCGCGAGAGACATGAAGCCCGCCGCCATCGTCAGGCCGAGCACCACGGTCGCGAATCGCTTGACGTGTCCCATTTGAACCCCTTTGGTCGGTTTCAATACGGACAGACTCCACAAAAGCCCTGACATATCGCTGACGACACTTAGCATGACGAAACAGACAAACCGGAGCCCATCGAACTCAGGCCAACCGCACCTGCGCTGGTTCTGAGCCCGACGCGCTGGTCCTTTGTGGAGCAGACCCCTCCCCGGTTCGCCGGGGAGGATTTTCGCTACAGCGGCGCGTTCGGGTCATAGATGTAGGCACTGAGCTGCTGCAGGGTGACGGGCCGCCGGCAGCGGAACGAGATGGTCGTGGTGTCGCCGTGCACGTGCACCTGCAGTGCGTCGTCCTCGACCGGCGCCATCCGCATGGACACCACGTTGGTCCAGCCGAAGTCGTGGATCACCAACTCCCGCACACCACTGAAGGTGAGCCTCACCTGCACCCGGTTGCACTTGTCCGACCACTCGGGCCTCGGCCGGTCCGCGTAGGTGGCGAAGTTGAACCGCATGTCGATGCGCGGTCCCTCGCGGTCCACGTTGACGCAGAAGAGGTCGAGGTCGTCGAGCAGCGGCGGCGTCGAGTACACCTCGTCGACGAGCTGCCGCCTCCACACGTAGTCGAGCCAGGTCACACTTACCCCAGAGACGAAGAACGGCCGCCCCGAACGATCGGGACGGCCATTCTCGCGTTGTGCTCAGCCCTTGCGCTTGCTGACCTCTGCGGTCAGCTGCGGCGCGACGTTGAACAGGTCGCCCACGACACCGAAGTCGGCGATCTCGAAGATCGGGGCCTCGGGGTCCTTGTTGACCGCGACGATCGTCTTCGAGGTCTGCATGCCCGCGCGGTGCTGGATGGCACCGGAGATGCCCAGCGCCACGTACAGCTGCGGCGAGACCGTCTTACCGGTCTGGCCGACCTGGAACTGGTGCGGGTAGTAGCCCGAGTCGACCGCGGCGCGCGAGGCACCGACGGCGGCACCGAGCGAGTCCGCGAGCTCCTCGACGACGGAGAACTTCTCGGCCGAACCGACACCGCGGCCACCGGAGACGACGACCGAGGCCTCGGTGAGCTCCGGGCGGTCGCCACCGACGACGGCCTCGCGCGAGGTCACGCGGGCGGACTTCGCGGCGTCCACGGAGATGGACACCGACTCGTCCAGCACGGCGTCCGCGGCGGACTCCTCGGCCTCGACGCCGCCGGGGCGGACGGTGATGACCGGGGTGCCCTTGGTGACCTTCGCCTTGACGACGAACGCGCCACCGAAGATGGACTGCACGCCGGTGCCGTCTGCCTCGACGTCCACGACGTCGACCAGCCAGCCGGAGTCGATGCGCACGGCGAGCCGGCCGGCGACCTCCTTGCCCTCGACGGTCGCGGAGACGAGCACCGCGGACGCGTTCGGGGCGAGCGCGGCCAGCGCGTCGACCTTCGGGGTCGTCAGGAAGCTGACCGCGTCGTCGGACTCGATCGCGTAGACCTTGGCGGCTCCGAACCTGCCCAGCGACTCGCGGATCTTCGCCGCGGTGCCGGGCGCGCCGACTACGACGGCGCTCGGCGTACCGAGCCGGCGAGCGGCCGTGAGCAGCTCGTAGCTGACCTTCTTGACCTCGCCGTCGACGTGGTCGACCAGGACCAGGACTTCAGACATTCTTCTTCCCTCCCAATCCTTCTCAGATGAGCTTCTGGCCGACGAGGTACTCGGCGATCTTCGCGCCGCCGTCGCCACCGTCCTCGACGCGCTGACCCGCGCTGCGCGGCGGCTTCGGGGAAGCCTCCAGCACCTGGGTCCACGCACCGGACAGGCCGACCTCGGACGCGTCGATGCCGAGGTCCGCCACGCTGAGCGTGGAGACCGGCTTCTTCTTCGCGGCCATGATGCCCTTGAAGGACGGGTAACGCGGCTCGTTGATCTTCTCGGTCACCGAGACCACGGCCGGCAGCGACGCCTCGACGAACGCGACGCCGTCATCGGTCTCGCGCTCACCCTTGACCGTGGTGCCCTCGACCGTGACCTTGCGCAGCTGAGTGACCTGCGGCAGGCCGAGCAGCTCGGCGAGGATGGCCGGGACAGCTCCCGCACGACCGTCGGTCGCCTCGTTGCCTGCGATGACCAGGTCGACGTTCTCGACCGTGCCGATCGCCTTCGCGAGAACCTTCGCCGTGGCGAGCACGTCGGAACCGTGCAGCGCCTCGTCGTTGACGTGGATCGCCTTGTCCGCACCCATCGACAGCGCCTTGCGAATGGCGTCGGTGGCGCGGTCGGGACCCATCGCGATCACGGTGACCTCACCGCCGTGGGCTTCCTGCAGCAGCAGAGCCTCTTCGACGGCACGCTCGTTGATCTCGTCGAGCACTGCATCCGCGGATTCGCGGTCAAGGGTGTGGTCGGCGTCGGTGAGCTTGCGCTCGGACCAGGTGTCAGGCACCTGCTTGACCAGGACAACAATGTTCATAGGTCCTCTTCGACCTCCTGCGGACGGGCGGCGACGCTTACGCGGAGGACTTTAGGGACTGCGCCGCCGGGTGTTCACGACCCTGCCATCTATCCAGATGTTACCCGTCAGTAGCACCCATGCAAACGGCAGCAAGCACCCCGCAAGCGTGATGGTTGTCACCGGTTGCCGCCACCTTTTGAGACGTAACCCATTCGGGGGACTACGCTGCCCCGACATGTACCGGCGAGTGGCTATCGTGACTGACTCCACGGCTTGTCTCCCGGCGCAGCTGACTGACCAACTCGGCATCGAGGTGGTCCAGATCCAGGTGCGGATCGGCGACCACACCGACGACGAGTCCCGCATCCCGGTTCCAGACCTGGTCTCGGCGATGCGCGCCAACGTGCCAGTGGCGACGATCCCACCCGATCCCGCCGCGTTCTTCTGGACCTACAACGAACTGGCGGCCCAGGGCGTCCGCTCGATCGTCTCAGTGCACGTGTCGAGCCGCCAGTCCGCGACCGTGGAGGCGGCCCGCACCGCCGCCGCCCAGGTCCGCGTGCCGGTGCACGTCATCGACACCCACACCTGCGGAATGAGCATCGGCTACGCCGTCCAGGCCGCCGCGAAGGTGGCCGAGGCGGGCGGCAACGTGGAGCGAGTGCTCGCCACCGCCCAGCGGCGCTTCGACAGATCCACCGAGCTGATCTACGTGGACACCCTCGAGTACCTGCGCCGCGGCGGCCGCATCGGTGCCGCCGCCGCACTGGTCGGCTCCGCGCTGTCGATGAAGCCGCTGCTGACGATGGCCGACGGCCAGATCACGCCCCTGGACCGCGTGATCGGCGCCGACCGCGCGCTGAACAAGATGCTGGACATCGCGATCAAGCGGGCCGGCACCGAAACCGTCGACATCGCCGTCGAGCACTTCGACGCGCAGGAGAAGGCCTCCCGCCTGTTGCGCAAGCTCCGGCGCGGCGTGCCCAACGTCCGCCAGTTCATGTTGACGCAGGTCAGCTCGGCAATCGGGGCCCACGTGGGCCCCGGTGCGCTGGGCATCACAGTTTCGCCGATCTGACCTTAGGGAACTCCGAGGGCTGTTGCGACCGTTGAACAGGACGTAACAGAGACCTGGAGGAACCGATGGCCTCGTTCATGGACAAGATCAAGGGGTTCCTGCGCAGTCCGCAGGGCCACAAGCTGCAAGCCAAGGCCCGGCAGATGGCTCAGGACCCTCACAAGCGCGCCCAGGCCGAACAGCTCCTCCGCAAGCTGAAGGGCAAGCGGCACTAGTTGTCGTTGATCCTAGTTCCTAGTTGCGGAACAGCGCGTTGAGTTCCTCGTACGAGATTTCGTCCTCAGCGCCGCTGTACGTGCCCTTGGCCAGCAACTCCTCGGCCGCCTTCTGAGCCGTCCGATAGGCCGCTGCCGCGAGCGCGGTGCCGACGCTGATCCGCGCCGCGCCCGCGCTCGCCAGCGCGCCGACACTCGGCGCACCCGGCCCGGCCAGCACGTTGAGCGGCGCCTGAATGTTCTTCGCCAGTTCGCCGACGGTGTCGAGGTCGGTGACGCCAGGCACGAAGATGCCGCTGGCGCCGGCCTCCAGATAGATCCGCGCGCGGTCCAGCGTGTGCTGCAGCCGTTCTTCCGGCTCGCCGACCCTGCGCAGGTACACGTCGATCCTGGCGTTGATGTAGAGATCCGGCGCCGCTTCCCGCGCCGCCACAAGCCGTTCCTTCTGCTCCTGCACGTCGCGAACCGTGCCCTCGAAGCCGTCCTCGATGTTCACGCCGGACGCACCGGCCGCGCTGACCGCCTTCACCGTCGCGCCGACCTCGCCCGCGTCCTTGCCGAACCCGGACTCGATGTCCGCGGTCACCGGAACCTCGACCGCCTTGGCGATCCTGGCCACCAACTCGACGGCGAGGTCGCGGTCCAGCCGGTTGCCGTCGGGCGAACCAAGGCTCCACGCCACACCCGCACTGGTGGTGGCGACGGCCTTGGCACCGGCCGCCTCGACGATGAGTGCGGAGGCGACGTCCCAGGCGTTGGGGAGGGCGAGCGAACCCTGCTGGTGCAGGGCGTGGAAGAGCCGGGTGCGGTCAGCGGCGGAAGTCATGATCAGAGTGATATCAGCAGGCACCGACCGAAGTCCGGCGAGTTTCGGACAGGATCCGCCCGGTTTCGGACGCGGCACGAACCGTGCGCCGCGATACGAGGCGAGCCGGTCAGGCCTGATGCCGCGCATGGGTTCCCCGTGTGGCGATGCGTAGCGAGCCGTGCACCTAGCCGCTCATGAGTAGCGGTGATGCCCCGTCGGCCACAGGCGATTGGGGCTTGACCTCGAGGGGGCGAGGTGCTCCCCTCTCGGGCTCGGCCGGTCGCGAAGCTACCGGCCTTTTCCGGCCGTCTCAGCGCCTCGCCAGAGGCTCAAGGTCAAGCCCCAATCGCAATCGTCGCGCAGCGGCGATGACCCCAAGGCCCGGTATGGCCCAGGTGAGCACGCTGGAAGGTGACCCGTTGTACGGCAGGTGACCACCCCGCTGGAACGCAACCATCCGCCCGCAACAGCACCACCGCCCGAAGGGCAACCGTCCACCCGCAACAGCCCCATCATCCAAACAGGACCAACGCTGGCGACTAGTTGCTACCAGCCTTCCGACGCGCCTCTTCAAAGGTCCGCAAGTACCGCTGCCGGAAGTCCTCCCGCTCCACCCAGGTCGTGTGCTCGACCGGCTGAGGCGAGGCAGGCGGCGGCAACGCGGTGCCCACCACAGTCTCCACAACCGCCTCGGCGGCCTTCTCAGACTCATCAGACTCATCAGACTCAGTCAGGCTCCGGCGCCTCTTCGACGATCCCAGGACTGTCGGTACCGGCCGCTACGATCGATTCGGGGGCTTCAACTTCCCCCAAGGGGGGATCGAAGTCCCCATCCTGATCGTATCCAGCAGCACCGACAGTTTCGGCCTCCGCGCCCGGCTCGGGGTCGGCAAGCGGCCCAGATTCCGCCACCGGCTCGGCCACCGCGACTGGCTCAGGTCCGGCGAGTGACTCAGGTTCCGCGACCAACCCAGCTTCCGCGGCAAGCTCGGTCTCCGCGACCAGCTCACGTTCCGCGGCCCGCTCGGCCTCCGCAACGAGCTCAAGTTCCGCAGCCCGGTCGGCCTCCGCGACCAGTTCAGCTTCGGCGAGTGACTCAGGTCCGGCAAGCAACCGAGCCACCGACCCAGGCCCGGCAAGCAGCCGAACCGCCGCCATCGACCCAACCTTCTCGCCCGAACCGGGCTCGGCCGCAGACTCCGACTCCGGCTCAGAACCCGAAGCCTCCGAGGAATCTGCGGACTCCGCCACCGGCCCAGCAAGCACCGCCAGCGCAGGCTCCATCTGCGGCAACCCCATCACCGGGTTCCGGTGAATCGGCCGAGAGTCGTAGAACTCCGCAACCGGCTCCACCGGGCTTCTCCACCCAGGCATCCGACCGCGACCCAGCCAGCCAACCCGGCTCCTCGACCGGCTCCTCCGACGAAGACGCGGCAGCGTCCTCACGGCGACGCAGAACCACGTACATCAAGGCGGCGCCCAAGGTGAACGAAAGCACGCACAACCCGAAGACGATCCCGACGGCCCCTGCCATGCCCAGGCTCCTACCTATACGACGAGGACGTCGACCTGTGGTCCGCCGTCCGAGGGCGGGCCCCATACGGGGTCCACGATCACCCGAGTGGTGATGACGCTGTCCACCCCTTGCGCGGCCAGGTAGTCACGCACCAGGCCGGCCCTCTGCATGGCGAGCACGTCGCATCGGTGTGATGCCGTCTCGCCGTTCCACGCGTGCGCGACCAATGTGACCGCGCCGCCGCTGACGTTGCGCAGCACGGCTGCCAGGCTGCGCCGGACGTCCTCGCCGCGGCCCACCAGGTCGGCAGTGCCCGGCGCGAAGGTGATGCCCTTGACCGCGTGCGTGGAGAACAGCTGCCGCACGTTCTGCTGTGCCTCCGAAGGCGACACCAGCAGTGGTGCGGGCGGCTCCATGCGCAACGGCCCCAACAGGTCCACCACCGGCACCGGTCCGGAACCGCTGGGCGGAACGGCGGGTGAGGACGACAGCGCGGTCTTCAGCTCCTCGCCGTACACGGAGAATCCGAACGCCGTCACCGACGCGGGCACCATCAGCGCGCCCACGATCAACGGCACCCAGCGCTTCATGACGCGGCCACCTGTTGTTCCGGGATCATCGTCGGAGCCACTCGGTCAGCGGCCACGCTCAGGGCCGCGCGGGCCGCCGCGAGCTGTGAGTGGACGACGCGGCGCAGTTCGCGCAGCTCGTTGGTGCGATCGGCGACCTCGGCCAGCCGGCGGTTCGCCTCTCGGCACGCCACCTTCACCACGAACTCGGCCCGCGCCCTGGCCAGCGCCTCCTGCTCCTGCAGGTGCTGGGCGGCCTCGTTGCGGCGGCGGGTCATGGTGAGCTCGAAGAACTGCTGGGCCTTCTCGCGTTTGCGGTCCGAGTCGGCCTCGATGGTGTTGCACTGCAACGCGGTCTCGCGCAGCAGGCGGTCCGCGTCGGCCTCGGCCTGGGCCATCGCCTCGGCGCACTCGCGCTCGATCTGGTCGGCGCGCTGCCGGTGCTGGGCTTCGAGATCGGAGCAGCGACGCTCCATCTCGACCTCGCGCCGTTCCATCGCGGCGGCGCTCGTGGCGCACTGCTGACGGGTCGCGTAGAGCTCGGACTCGGCTTCGGACCGCAGGACCGACGCCTCGCGTTCGGCCTCGGCGCGCAACGCCGCCAGCTCCACGTCGGTGCGCTGGCGGAGGTCGGTACACTCGCGTTCGGCCTGCAGGTGCATCTCCGCGGCTTCGTCCTCGGCGAGGCGAAGCATGCGGTGCATCCGTTCGGTGGCACCGGCGTGCGTGCCGGAGGTGGACTCCAGGCGCTCGATCCGGGCCCGCGCGTCATCGAGGTCCTGCCGCGTCATTTCCAGGAGCTTGCGCAAATCCGCGGCCTGTGCCAGCGCTTCGGCCCGATCGAGGCTCGTGAAGCGCAGCTGCTCCTCGAGATTCTCGATGTGGTCGATGACCTGACGGCGATGAAAACCTCGGTAGACAACGTCGAAAGCGGCGTGCAGCGGAACTAGTTCCTGCTCTTTTGCACCCATGGTCACCTACTCACTCAACCAGGCTGAAGATTGTGCGAGCTTACCCACGGCCGGAGGCACCAACCAGCGTCGACAGTGGACAGAACGGGCACCTGTAACACGTGGAATATCGCAGGCTTCCAGGGCAAATGAGACGCTTGTAGATCAACTCATCCGAACGAGCAGTCACCCGATTGTGTCAAGTGGGACGTCTTTCCGAGTGGATCACTCCGCGCGTTCGCCGTGTACGGAAAGCAACCACTCAGGCATACGTCACACCAATTG
The DNA here is from genome assembly GCA_963771775.1 of uncultured Actinomycetota bacterium. Classification (GTDB taxonomy): domain Bacteria; phylum Actinomycetota; class Actinomycetes; order Mycobacteriales; family Pseudonocardiaceae; genus Lentzea. Next base: position 468,197 of record CAVYUS010000007.1, on the reverse strand, counting down.
CCATCGATCGGTCGTGGCTACTTCGATCACCCTTGGTTAACCTTCTCGTTCGTGTCCTCACGAGTAGCCATCGTCACCGACTCGACCGCGTCACTTCCCGCCCGTCTGGCGGAACGGTTCAACATCATCACGGTCCCGATGCAGCTGAAGATCGGGTCGGAACTGATCGACGAGGCATACGTGCCGACCGACCGGCTGCTGCAGGCGATGGCGGCGGAGATCCCCATCACGACCCAGCCGCCGGCGCCGGACGCGTTCTTCTGGGCCTACCAGGACGCGTGGGCCAAGGGTGCGGAGTCGATCGTGTCGGTGCACGTGACGCCGAAGCTCTCGCCCGCCACGGACGCGGCGAAGGCGGCCGCGGCCAAGTCGCGGGTGCCGGTGTTCATCGTCGACTCGCACTCCTCGGGCATGACGCTCGGGTTCGCTGCGCTCGCGGCCGCGCGGATCGTGCAGACCGGCGGCAACGTCCAGCACGCCCGCGGCATCGCCGAGGAACGCGGCCGCAACGCCCACGTGCTGATCTACGTCGACACGCTGCACTACCTGCGCCGCGCGGGACGGGTCAGCGCCGCCGCCAAGCTCTTCGGCGACGCCCTCTCGGTCAAGCCGCTGCTCACCGTGGTCAACGGCGAGGTCGAGCCGTTCGACAAGGTGGTGGGCCGGGAGCGCGCGCTGGGCAAGCTCGTGGACAAGGCCGTCGCACTGGCCTATGGACGCAACGTGGACCTCGCGGTCGAGCATTTCGCCGCCGAGAAGGAGGGCCACGAGCTGCTCAAGATGTTGCAGAAGCGCATCCCGCACGCCCGCGACGTCGTGCTGACGCAGGTCAGTGCCGCGATCGGCGCGAACGTGGGACCTGGCGCGCTGGCCGTTACCGTCTCGCCGTTCTGATCGTCTCTACTCACAAGTAACCTGGCGGGCGTGACCCTCCCCCTGACCGGCGAACGCACGGTGCCCGGCATCGCCGAGGAGAATTACTGGTTCCGTCGGCACGAGGCCGCGTACCTGCACCTCATCGGACACTGCGCGGACGCCGTCGTGCTGGAGGCCGGTTGCGGTGAGGGCTACGGCGCCCAGCTGATCCGCACGGTCGCGCGGCGGGTGGTCGCGCTGGACTACGACGAGCTGACGTCGCGGCACGTCGCCCGCGCGTACCCGCAGCTGAACGTGCTGCGCGGGAACCTCGCGGCGCTGCCGGTGCGCGACGGCGGCGTCGACGTCGTGGCGAACCTGCAGGTCATCGAGCACCTGTGGGACCAGGAGGGCTTCCTCGCGGAGTGCCGGCGGGTGCTGCGTCCAGGCGGGACGCTCATCGTGACGACGCCGAACCGGCTCACGTTCTCGCCCGGTCAGGACACGCCGCTGAACCCGTTCCACACCAGGGAACTCGCACCGTCCGAACTGGACGAGATGCTGCGCGAGGCTGGTTTCCGCGTTGACGAACTGACGGGCCTGCGTCACGGACAGCGGCTTGACACCCTCCTGAACGGACGGATCATCGACGCACAGGTCGAGGTCGCCCTGTCCGGTGCGCCGTGGCCCGCGGAACTGAAGGAGGCGGTGGAGTCGGTGACGGTGGACGACTTCGACATCACCTCCGAGGACATGGACACGTGCCTCGACCTCGTGGCCGTGGCGGTGCGCGCGTGACCCGGAGAACGTCGGCGAACAAGGCTTCCGAGGGCACGTTCTGCCTGGTCCTGCACAGCCACCTGCCCTGGCTCGCCCACCACGGCACGTGGCCGGTCGGCGAGGAGTGGCTCTACCAGGCCTGGGCGCACTCGTACCTGCCCATCGTGGACATGCTGCGGCGCTTCGCCGACGAGGGCCGCTCCGACGTCTTGACGCTCGGCGTCACGCCGATCCTGGCCGCACAGCTGGACGACCCGTACTGCTTACGCGGCGCGCACGACTGGCTCGGCAACTGGCACCTGCGCTCGCACTACGCGGGCGAACGGCTGCGCGAGCTGTCCGCGTACGAGCACCGCGCGTCGTCGTGGGCGCTGGACCAGTTCGAAAGCCATTGGCGGCACGGGTTCTCGCCGGTGCTGAGGTCCCTCGTGGACACCGGGACCATCGAGCTGCTCGGCGGGCCGGCGACGCATCCCTTTCAGCCGTTGCTCGATCCACGCGTGCGTGCCTTCGCGCTGCGGACCGGTTTGGACGACACCGCGCTGCGGATCGGCCAGGCCCCGGAAGGCATCTGGGCGCCCGAATGCGGCTACTCGCCCGGCATGGAGGCGGGTTACGCGGCGGCGGGCGTGCGGCGGTTCCTGGTCGACGGGCCCGCGCTGCACGGCGACACCTCGTCCGCGCACCCGGTCGGATCGTCGGACGTGCTGGCGTTCGGGCGTGATCTCGAGGTCTCGTACCGCGTCTGGTCGCCCAAGGTCGGCTATCCGGGCGACGCGGCGTACCGGGATTTTCACACCTTCGACCACCCGACGGGCCTGAAGCCGTCGCGGGTCACCGGCAAGAACGTGGCGCCGGAGGACAAGCGGCCGTACGACCCGTTGCTTGCGCGCGAAGCCATCGGCAGGCATGTCGAGGACTTCGTGGACACCGTCGTACGCCGGTTGCGGGCGATCGACGGCGGAATGGTCGTGGCGGCGTACGACACCGAGCTTTACGGACACTGGTGGCACGAAGGTCCCTTGTGGCTGGAAGCCGTGCTGCGCGCGCTGCCAGAGGCGGGCGTGCACGTGACGACGTTGCGCGGCGCGGTCGAGGCGGGGCACGTGGGTGCGCCGGTCGAGCTGCCGGCGTCGTCGTGGGGCAGCGGCAAGGACTGGCGGGTCTGGGACGGCGCGCAGGTGTCCGACATCGTGTCGCTGAACGCGTCGGTGCAAAAAGAACTGCTGGAGCTGGACTTCTCTTCCGAGGTGCGGGATCCGGTGCTGGACCAGGCGGTGCGCGAGGCGCTGCTGGCGTTGTCGAGCGACTGGGCCTTCATGGTCACCAAGGACTCGGCCGCCGACTACGCCCGCTACCGCGCGAAGATTCACAGCGATCGTTTCAGCGAGCTGGCGTCCGTCGGTTCGCAACGGTCGCGGTCAGGCTCGGGCGGCGGAGCTCCGCGCGGCAGACGGCCCCTTCGGGCAGCTGGACGCGCGAGGAATGAGGTAACGGATGCGCGTGCTGATGTTGTCGTGGGAGTACCCGCCGGTGGTCGTCGGCGGGCTGGGCAGGCACGTCCACGCGCTCGCGACACAGCTGGCCGCGCAAGGGCACGACGTCGTCGTGCTGTGCCGTCAACCTTCCGGCACCGACGCGATCACGCACCCCACGGTGGACGTGGTGAGCGAGGGCGTGCGGCTGGTCCGCGTCGCCGAGGATCCCGCGCATTTCGTGTTCGAGAAGGACCTCCTGGCGTGGACGCTCGCGATGGGTCACGCGATGACACGCGCCGGTCTGGCACTGGGCTCGTGGCGTCCCGACGTCGTGCACGCGCACGACTGGCTGGTTGCGCACCCGGCTGTCGCTCTCGCCGAGGCTTTCGGCGTGCCGCTGGTCGCCACCGTCCACGCGACCGAGGCGGGCCGGCACTCCGGCTGGCTGTCGCACCCGCTGAACCAGCAGGTGCACTCCGTGGAGTGGTGGCTGGCGAACCGGGCGGACGCGCTGATCACCTGCTCGTCGGCGATGCGGCGCGAGGTGGCGCATCTGTTCGATGTGGACACTTCCGACGTTTCCGTGCTGCACAACGGCATCGAGCCGGGCGGCTGGCGGGTGCGGGCAGCGGACGTCGGAGCCGCTCGGCGCGCCTACTCCCCGCACGGTGATCCGCTGCTGCTCTTCTTCGGCCGCATCGAGTGGGAGAAGGGCATCCAGGACCTGATCGCCGCGCTCCCCCGGATCCGGCGTGCCTTCCGCGGCACCAGGGTCGTCGTCGCCGGCGGCGGTTCGCAGACGGAGTGGCTGCAGGACCAGGCACGCAAGCACAAGGTGCTGCGCGCCGTGGAGTTCGTCGGACATCTCTCCGACAGGTCTCTCGCGGCCTTGCTCACCGCCGCGAACGCGGTGGTGCTCCCGTCCCGCTACGAACCGTTCGGGATCGTCGCCCTGGAAGCCGCGGCAGCCGGAACGCCACTGGTGGCCTCGACGGCCGGCGGCCTCGGCGAAGTGGTGCTGGACGGCGTGACCGGCCTGTCGTTCGCCCCCGGCGACGTGGACGGACTCACTCGCGCAGTGCGTGCGGTGCTCTCCGATCCCACGGCCGCCGCCGCTCGTGCGCGCGCCGCCAAGGCACGGCTCGTTTCCGACTTCAACTGGGCCACGATCGCCGCCGACACCGCTTCCGTTTACTCGTCAGCTGTTGTGCGCGAGCCACGGGTGCTCGGCCGACCCAAGATCGCTACCGGAAATCTGTTCACCTAGGTCCGCTACAGTCGCCGGTCCCGTGAACAACAGGTGACCGAGGACTGAATGAAATACCAACGCTTCGTGGCGCTCGGCGACAGCTGCACCGAGGGCCTGGACGACCTGCTGCCCGACGGCCGGTACCGCGGCTGGGCGGACCGAGTCGCGTCCGTGCTGGACGCGCCGGGCTTCCGCTACGCCAACCTCGCCGTGCGCGGCCGCCGGCTGGACCAGATGCTGGTCGAGCAACTGCCGTCGGCCTCGTCGTTGTCGCCCGACCTCGTCGCACTCTTCGGCGGCGGCAACGACGTGATGTCCGGCGCTTCCGCTGCCGAGATCGCGCGCCGGGTCGATTCCGTCGTGCGCGCCGTGACGTCGTTCGCGCCCACCGTCGCCGTCTTCACGTTGAGCGACATCTCGCACCGGATGCCGTTCGGCTGGCGCATGCGGCCTCGGATCGAGGCTCTGAACGACGCCACACGTGCCGCCGCGTCGCGCTATGGCGCGGTTCTGGTCGATGTGGCGGCTGACCCCGGCGTGCACGACTCGCGGTACTTCGGTCCGGACCGGCTGCACCTGTCGTCGCTGGGGCATCGACGGCTGGCCGGGCATCTGTTGTCGGCCTTGGAGATCCCGTTCGACGCGTCGTGGATGGCGCCGCTTCCTGGTGTGGCCGCTCCCGCTTCCGTGCTGGACCACTGGCGGTGGTTGCGCGACCAGGTGCTGCCCGTCGCCTACACGCGGTCGCGGAACAAGTTGATCGGCCGGCAGCCGGGTGACGGGTTCACGCCGAAGCGCCCGGAGCTCGCGCCGTTCTAGCAGGGTCGTGAGTGGTTGTGGTCGCTCTGACGCAATGCCGGTGACTTAAGGGGGATGCGCAGGCTGTGGCCCTCGACGAGCCGCGTTCGCGCATTCCAGAGGCAATGCTGATCTAGATGTTCGCGCTCTCATGGCTGGTTGGGTGTGTGCAAGTACTACCAACTCATGATCATCGAGCGCATAACTACTACCAACCGGGCTGTTCGCAGCCTTGAGAGCGTTCCCACGACCGGGCTTCGGCAGCCGCGTCGACCACAGTGCGGTCAGACACCGCCCGCTCCACCCCAAAGTCTGCGACAAGGCACCTGACCAGCCGTAATGCCTTAAGTGACCGGCATTGGCTCTGACGACCACACCGCTCACGAGCTCTCCAGCGACTTCTCCAGCGCTTCCTTGGCCTTGCGCGCCATGTCCGCGATGTCCGCCCGCCGCTGGGCATCGGCCTCGTAGTCGACGCGCCGATCCCGCACCACCCGCGCCGGCGCACCGACCGCGATCTTGTAGTCCGGGAAGTCCCCGCGCACCACGGCATGCGCCCCCAGCACACATCCCCGGCCGACCCGAGTGCCGCGCAGCACCGTCACCTTGGCCCCGAGCCAGCAGTCCGGCCCGATGCGGACAGGCGCCTTCACGATGCCCTGGTCCTTGATCGGCAGGGTGATGTCCTCGGTCTTGTGGTCGAAGTCGCAGATGTAGACCCAGTCGGCGACCAGACTGGAGGCGCCGATCTCGATGTCGAGGTAGCAGTTGACCGTGTTGTCCTTGCCGAACACGACCTTGTCGCCGATGCGCAGCGACCCCTCGTGGCACCGGATGGCGTTGCCGTCGCCGATGTGCACCCAGCGCCCGATCTCCATGCGGCCGTAGCCGGGCCTCGCCATGACGTCGACCCGCTTGCCGAAGAAGACCATGCCGCGCAGCACGACGTGGGGGTTGAGCAGGCGGAACTTGAGCAGCCGCCAGTAGCGGACCAGGTACCAGGGGCTGTAGGCGCGGTGGCGCAGGACCCAGCGCAGGGAGGCGAGCGTGAGGAAGCGCGCCTGCTGCGGGTCGCGGCGCGACCTGTGCCAGCGAGTCCACACCGGAGCGCCCCACATCGAAGTCATGGCGGGAACCTTAACTTTTGACCAGTACCGCAATCGAGGCACCCTCGCCCTGACCTGCTGGTTTCCCCCTCGTTGCATCCGGTCAGATCCGGTCGGTTTTGGACGTCTGACGGCCTGGAGACGGCCTGGAACTCGACCAGCACGGCCCCTCGCACCCGCCCATCAACGTGGGCAGAGGGGCCGTCCTGGCATGGGCTGATGGGCTCGACAAAGGTCGGGTTCAGGCTGACGACTGAGCGGAACGAGGGCATCAAGCGCACAGGCTCGGAGGTCGTCTGCTTGGCAGTTGGCGACGTTGGCGCGGTCTGAGGAAGAGAGGCCCGGCGGTTCGTCCACCTCACGGCCTGCGCCTCAAGCTCGTAGATGCCCCAGAGGGAGAGTTGTCCGGTGGGGGCCTGGCGGCGGCGAGTCCTCATGATCGGCGCTCCTGCGGTCGAGGTCTGGGGCTTGAGTGAGGCGGTGGCTCTTCGCCCCCGCTCCCTCGGCCCTGGCCGCAGTTAGCACCGTGTCGTTGGTGTCAAGGGTGGGCCTCGGCCCATCGCGTAGCGACGCCGTAGGCGCCCTTGATACCGGCGGCACGGTGTTAAACGATCTGGCCTCCGTGGGAGGAGCCAGCGTCTGTGAGCTGCGCGTTTGCGGGCAATTCCGCGGTGAGGTCGATCGGCTTTCGTGGAGCTCGTGGCCAGCGTGTGTGGCCGCTGCTGGTGGCGCGCGGACTCGACCACCTGCGCGCGCTCCCGCGCGGGGCCGACGGGCGGAGCGAAGCGGGAGCCCGGCGTGTCCCGATGCGGGGAGCGGGCGCAACGGTGGGCGGTGTCAGCGCGAGGCGACCGCCCGCGCGCCGCCAGCGGCGGCGCGCTCTTGATCCCATAAAGCTGAATTCAGCAGTACGACGTGAACGCGCGCTACCGATGCAAGACGTTCGAGTTGAGCTGGCTGCGCGGCAGTTGAAAGCCCGATCAAGGTCTGGCCTCCAACTGCCACGCTGTCGCCAGGCGTCAGGCTGCCGCCATCCAGTGGGTGACGTACTTCATGGCTTCAGCGGCAAGCACCGCGTCCAGGTCGTTACGGTTTGCGTTCTTGCGGAGCTTGAACTGCTTGCCCCGTCGCGCGTCCAGGACGATTGGTGTTGCGCCAGGCAGGATGTCCGGCATCTTCAACTCCAGGATTCGCAGGAGTAGATCTGCCATGTCCTGAGTCAGTTCGAGATCCTTGACGTAAGTCAAGACAACGAACTGAGATCCGTCTGCTTCACGCAAACCGATCATGTGGCGAAGGGTGACTGTGAGATACCCAGACGTCCATACGGCGTCCTTGGCGCGAATCCCAGTGCCCTTGACCTTCTTGCACCAAGCCATGAAGCCAACAGCTACAGCTTCGTAGTGTGACTTCATCGTCGGGATGGCGTCTGCAATCGCCCGATCGAGGGTGGCATGGCCATCAACTGCACTGAGCGCACGCTTGAGCGCAGCCTTGATGGACTCGTAGCCGTAGAACCCCTGATCGGCAGGGTTGGTGTACATGCTTCGCTGCGCCTTGACGATCTTGGCGCAGCCCTTCGGGGTGCTCATCATGTAGTCCAAGAAGGACAGAGCACCGATCTTGACGGCCTTCACTGTCGGTTATCACCTGTTCCGAACAGGTGACACTCCAGCCAAGCTCGGATGAACTTGCTCATACCCCTGTATAGCTAGGTATGACACGCGGTACAGTGTTGACTGTCTAGGTTCAACTTGCAGCGCCCAGGGTGTCACAGGGCGCTATGCGCCTTACCCTGAACTATACCATGCGGGGCCAACTTTTCACTGTTGACACAGTGGAGTGCTGGCCCCGCTTGTATTTTCCCTGATCAGAAGGCTGCCCTTTATAGTTTGGTCCCAGCTGAAGCGTAAGTGGTGCAACCAATGTGGGTGCTTCGCGGGCTTACGGCTACGGCCGAGTGCCGCTCGTTACGGACTGGACCAGGGACAAAAGCTGCCTAGCGACACCTGACGCAGCCCCGATGGTGTGGGCCGATGCCTGTGTGTGCTCGATGCCCGTGCTGTCCATCACGGCTGCGCCAGCTTCTCTTGCGATGAGGATGCCGGCCGCGAGGTCAAGCGGCTTGTTTGAGAGCACGATCGCGCCGTCAATGCGGCCTTCAGCCAACCAGACAAGGTCGTGCGCTGCGGATCCGAACATGCGGACACGCTCAACCTGCGCGGCAAGTTCGGCTGTGAGCGCGATCCGCTCGCGGTTCTTGTCCGCCGCGCCTTCCCCAAGCGCGTAGTCACCAATGGCCACAATGGACTTTGACAGCTCGGTCGTCCTGCTCGCTGAGAGCTTCCTGCCGTTGACGAACGCGCCTCCGCCAGCAACGGCAGAGTAGTGAAGTTCCAGGTATGGCAACGAAATCGCAGCGGTGACTGTGCGTTCTCCCTGCATCAGCGCCAAAGACACGCCACACAGCGGTACACCATGAACGAAGTTCGCCGTGCCGTCGATTGGGTCGAGCCCCCAAACGTACGAGCTGTCTGCTGCCGCATCGCTTCGGCCTTCTTCCTCCCCGACGAACCCGATCTCAGGAGTCGCCTCGGCAAGGTACGCGCGGATCTCGTGCTCGATCCTCACGTCCACGTCAGTGAACGTGTCACGGTCGGTCTTCTCGGTGACGGTCTCCGGGCGGGCGGTCTTGATCAGCTCATGACCGATGCGGACGGCCTTCCTAGCCACGTCCGCCAGGTGGTCGAGCTGGTACATCAAGCAACCTCCCGTGCGCGGTCCCACATGGACTCGAAGACCTGGGCGAACGTCGTGTAGAGACCAGGCATGGTCTCGTCCTTCTCGATCACGAGCGTGGGCGATTCAACTCCTCGTGCGTCCGGCAGGTACGGCTGCACGACACACTTGCACTGGTCGACGATCGTGATGTTGTAGCGGATCGGCTCGTCGTAGACGCGGATTCCGAGCGAACCCTTGGCGTTCGGCGACGCCTTGGACCCGACACGGCGCAGAGCCTCGATGTTCAACCGAGTGAGCGTGCTGAGGTGTCCAGCGGGCAATCCCTCTTCGCGCTCGCGGGCGGTGCTGTAGGCCCCGTTCGGATCGAGGAACAACGCCCGGATGACCGTTCCGTCCTCGATCGCGTCCAGCAGGCTCTTGTCCGAGTACTGCTGGCACAACATGTTGAGCGACAGGCCGGCCATGCTGATCTGCTTCGCGCCGTCGAACAAGGTTCGCGGGGTGACGTTGTGCAGGAACTCGGTACGCGTCGCGTAGGCGGCGGTGATGTCGGCAAGGCGGGCTTGCTGGGGTAGCTGCACTGGACGCGGGGCGGGGGCAGTGCTGGCGGTGCGCTGCGGTGGGGTCACGAGGCTTTCACCGTCGCCCTCGTGGGGCGCAAGCAGTTGCTGCGCGGTCCAGCCCGGAAACATCTTCTCCAGCACGCGGCAGTGGTCCGCGTATGGCAGGCCGAGTAGGTCGCCGGACATCCACCGGTAGAACTGCGCCTTGCTCGGCCACTGGCCAACGAGGTCGCCGTCGAGCTGCTTCGCGACGCGGTCGTATTCCTTGCGGAACGTCAGGTAGCCCTGCATGTGTCGCTGCCGCAGCAGCACTCTCAACAGCGTCGACTCGGTCGGCACGACCTCTCCCCGTGGTGCGAGACCGGATCAACGTACCAGGCAGATGAGACCAAGACGAGACTACCTGAGTGCTCGGCGCGTCAGAAGAGACAGCGATGGAACTCGGACGGGACGAAACGGTGCCGAAGCTGGTTATGCACGGTCCAGCAGCAGCACTGAGCCGCGATCTAGCGGACCTGCAGAAGGAGCACCAAGTGGGTATCCCCGCTGGCCATCGGTTCCCGATCACGTTCGACGAGTTGTACCCCCAAGGGTTTTCGTGTTGAGCGTGGACCGGGCAACGGAGTACTCGGAAGGCAAGCAGCCTCGTCCGGCCGTGGACAAGATGACGGGCCTTCCCGTGTGGACGGTGCAGGGCACGGACCCGTCCGCGAAGGGCAAGAACACGGGTGCGGTGGTGAAGATCGCTTCGGAGTACCAGCCGGTGCCGCCGGACGTTCTGCCCGGCACGCCCTTCCGTCCGGCGGTGTTCCGTGGTCTGAAGGTCACGCCGTACGTGCGGGACGGCTGGGTGAGCTACACGGTGTGGGCGGAGGAGATGCTGGCTCCGCAGGCCTCGAACCGTGCCGTGAAGCAGAGCAACGCTACGTCCGACGCGTCCAAGGCGGCGTAAGCCGTGGCTGATCTCAAGGTGCTGGGTGAGCAGTGGAAGAAGGCTTATCAGCAGTTCACAGCCGCCGATGAGGCGAACCGGTACGCGGCTGTTGATGATCCGGACGCCGTTGCTCGGATCGCGCCCGCCTATCGGAAGGTGGCGTGGTGCTGGCGTCAACTCGCCGGCCACCCGGAGACGCCGTGGTGGGCCAAGGCAGCTGCGTTGCACGCCGCTGAGATGTTCGATCACCAGGCGGAGTCGCGCGAACAGTTGTTGCGTCCTGCGGGGAATTTCGCGACGACGCCGCAGATGGACGAGGCGGGCAACGCGTGGCTGTCCCTGACGGACGAAGAGCGCTCGGAGTTGTTGCGCCAACGGCGTCACCACCGCGTGCCGGACAACGCGCTGCCGCAAAGTGGGTCGGAGTAGCAGTAATTCGAAAGGTTCCGGGCAGTGAGGAAGAAGGGAGCCATGTCGTGGCCGCAGAAGCCCTGACTGAGGACCTGCTGCGCGTCTCGCTGCAGCGGTTGTCACGTGAGGTCGCGAAGACTTATCCCCAGTTCGGCGAGATGCTCACGCGGAACATGATGCGCACGTGCAGTCTGACTCCGGACCCGGAGCGGGCGAGGCACTATCAGGAACTTGGCGTATTGCTCACGGATCTTGGTCGTATGTACTTGGCTGAGGCAGACATGCCCATGAGCGCATCCAACGAATCGGGGGTCTGGGCCAAGCAGCCTGGAACAAGGCGTGGAAGTTGAGCCTTTCTGAACGGAAGGCCTTGTGAGGTAAGGGGTTGCGTCGTCGGCGTGTGCTGAGGGTCGCGTGCTGGTGACGCATGCCCTTGGCATACAACAAAAAACGAGTGTGCGGCCGGTTGGTGGTCGCCAGGGGAACAACCGAAGCCTTGGCGGTCTGAGGTCTGTTCCCCTGGCGACGCACTGACTGGTCTTTCTTGTCGCCTTCGTTGCCACGCAAAGGAATTCCAGTTCGTGACAATAATCCGCACCTCCCTCCCGCCACCCGGTCTATTTGCCGTGACACTCCCGTAGCAGCTTCGCCGCCCCTTCGCCCTTCAACACCGGCAGGATCTTGCGGACTGCCGCGGCTTGAGAATCCAAGGCTTTCACCAACGCGTGCAAAGTTCCCGCCGACCACACCACGTCTTGTGCCGGACCAAGACCCGCATGCACGTACAGACACGACAGCTCGGTCCGAGCGGTGAAGCCGTCGACCTCCCCGTTGACCAGGGTCAGTGCGTGCCGATCTCGCTGATCCAGCGCCACCTTGATGGCGAGATTTGGTGCGTGATATGTGATTTCGTCATCGTGCTCTTCCGGCCCCAGAAAGCCCTCCTGGTCGACGAGGAACCGGAACCGCTGCTTGACCTCGTCCCCAAATGCCCGAGCAACGGTCGCCGATCGCTTAGCGCCCACGTGTCACCACCCAGTAGTCGTCCTGCGCTTCGAACGTGAAGCCACGATCCTTCAGATACCTTAGCTCACGCTGGTAAACATTGCCGCCACGATACATCGGCGTGAACGGGTCGGTGACGAGCCTGATCTCTCCACCGCCCTCGATGGCGTCGTCGATGAATCTCTTGTTCCTCGTCCAGTTCCACTTTCCAGAACCCCTCAGAGGAATTGCCAGCGTGTTGTATCCAGGCTTCCCGATGTATCCGTCTACACCGCCTTTATGGCGGCCGAGGATGGTGATCTCATTGGCGGCAATCGACGCTTCCGGTTCCATGGCCGAGCTACCGCGGCCAACAGCCTTCGCGACATTCCCCAGTCCGGCACGCGACGAGGTGGCTGCCGCTCGCAAGCCCGCTCCACCTACGCCGCCGGCGGCGAGGGCGACCGCCCCGAGGACGGTGAACACGGCGTCCCACCCGTTCGCGGGACTGTTGCCGACGGTGTAGGACCACTCGCAGAACCCAGGTCCGGGATTGCTGCTGCGGCAGAGATAAGTCGCCCAGTGCTTGACTGCCTGCGCGTACGACTCGCCTGGAGCCATCATGACCGGCGCCCCGAAGATCGGCCCCTTCTTCATCTCCTCCGCGTTGGGCAGTCGGTGGCCGTAGATGATCGGCTGGTTCGCGCCGTCACCGGTACCGGACGTCCATTCCCACTCCTGCTGCATCTCCTCTTGGGACACACCGCTGCCGACCGGTCCGCAGAGGCCGTTGGGCGAGTAGTGGCACCCGACCTCGTACCCGGCGTCTGAGCTTTCTTTCTGGCTGCTGCTGTTCCCGACCTCGGCGTACCAGTTGCACATGTCGCAGTACAGGCCGGTCGGATCGCTGAACGTGACCGGGCTGCTGTTGGAATAGACGTAGGCGTTCCACTGCCGCGGGTCCGCGAGATCCATCACCGGGTCCACGGAGACGAACCGGCCCATTATCGGGTCGTACTCACGCGCACCGATATGCGTCAAACCGGTGTTGTCCAATGTGCCGCCAACAAACCCCTTGTCCAACCGGTCCGGCCACGTCCCGGTACCACCACGCACTTCACCGAACGGCAACATCCGCCGCGTACTCACCGCCTGCTGGCCGAGCGCATTGATCGCGACCTGCGTCGTACCGTGCTGATCAGACGACATCCACGTCACGCCGGTCGACGTCCGCATCGCGATGGCCTGCCCCGCATGCGTGTAATACCGAGTGCAATTCTTCGCACCCGACGACGCCGTAAAGCGCAGCTCCTGGCCTGGCAAGTACAGCGTCCGGCCGGCCGGGTCGCGCCGGATCAACCGGTTGCCGTCGGCGTCGTAGACGTACGACGACTCACCAGAGCCGTCAACCGTGGACGCGACACGGCCTTCCCGGTCCCACGTCATCGTCTGCGTGCCGCCCGACGGTGACGGACGAGTGAGTGTGTTGCCCACCTCGTCGTAGGTGTACGACGCGTTCCGGCTCCCCGCGCTGTCAGTCGTCACCGTGCTCGCCACGCTGTGCTTACCCGGCGTCAGCGTGTACTCGGTCGTGCGATCACCGGCACTGGTGCCGTGCTCCACCAGCTTCGTGCGATCGCCCGCGACGTTGTAGCTGAAGGACTGCCAGTACTTCGACGGTCCACCAAGCCCGGCCACGGACGGCTCGGCCGCACAGTCACCCGACCCCGGAGTCCACGCCTCGGTCATGCGGCGCAGATAGTCGGCTCGGAAACACTGCGTGTCCGAGCTGACCGAGTCCGAGACGCGCGTGACATTGCCCGCCGCGTCGTGGCCGTACGTCACGTTGGCGACGTCCGTGGGCCCGGTCTGCTTCGTCGTCCAGATCTGGTTGAGACGACGCGTGTGCTGGTCGTAGTTGCGCGTGACGTCAACCGTGTTGCCGTCATTGTTGCGCAGCCGATAGGACGCCAGCTCACCGAAGGACGTGTAGCCCGTGGCGGTGACGAGATATGACGGCGTGGTGCCGTAGCCGCTCTTCTGGATGTTCGGCTGGTTCAACGCGTCGTAGCCGTATTCGAGCGTCTCACGCTTGAGATCACCCGTTGCGGGGATGCGCGTCGTTCGGGGCAAACCGTTGGCGTGGTAGGTGTAGACGTAGCCGTAGGTGCCGCCGAGGCCGGTCTCGGCATCCGGGACGGTGAAGTTGGTGGCCGAGGGCTGGTAATCCCCCCTGATCCCCACGTGTTCCATGACGTAGTCGCCAAGCTCGCCGTGCCGCACCGATTTCACCAGCACGCCCTTGAGCGTGGTGCCGTCGGCGAGCTGGTCGTAGAACCACTCCGCCCGCACTGCACCGGTCGACGAATCGTCACGTGTGCTCGTCTTGCGGCCCAACGCGTCGTAGGTGTACGCCAGCGTCTTGCCGCGACCATCCGTTGTGGACACGAGCTGGTCGGCGTCGTCATAGACAGACGTCGTGATGCCCTTGTCCGGATCTACTGCGCGGATCTGCTTGCCTCGCGGGTCGTAGGAGTATTCCCACTTCTTGCCCGACGGATGAGCGACCTCGGTCAACTGGCCCTTGAGGTCGTAGGTGTACTTGGTCGCGTCGAAGCCCGTCGCGCTGCCCGCGGCGACACCCGAGTGATACTGCCGAAGTTCGGACTTGCGACCAAGGACATCGACCAGCGTCGAGGTCACGACTCCACCGGCAGGCGGTGTCACGTCCGTGCGGTCACCGGCGTAGTAGGTGGTCGTGCGGAACAGTTCCTCGCCGCCGGGACTGGCGACCGGCACGTTCTTCTTCAGCGCGCTGACCGTTTCACGGCCGGCGGCGTCGTACGTGTTCACGGTCGCCGACGGAATGGTGTCAGTCGGCACGAACAGCTCGGAGCCTGGCGCGACGTTCGCCAGATACGCGTTGTTGGACCGAACAGCGCGGCCCGCCGAGTCGTAGTGCGTGTCCGTGACAACCGCGTTCGTCGTGCCGCCCGCCGCGTCCGGTTGCTGTGTCTGACGCGGCCGGAGCAAGCCGTCCAGCAACTCGTACGAGGTTACGTACTGGCTGCTGGTGTTCAGTGTGCTCGTCGTGACGACAACAGGTCCGTCTGTGCGTTGCCGGTAGGAGAACTTCTTGCTGTAGCCAGGCCGCGAGACCTCCGTTGTCCGGCCGAGGCCGTCGTAGGTGATGTCGGTCTTGTGCTGGTTGGGGTCCGTGGTGGACAACGGCGAAGCCCAGGCGGGCTGGACAACGGTGGTGGTGATCCAGCCCAATGTGTTGGTCACGGTGATCTGGGTGACCGGTCCGCCCTCGGCAGGGGTGTATGCCGTAGTCACGGTTCCCTTGGGATCAGTCACCTTCGTGACCCGGCCGTAGGCGTCGCGCTCGGTCGAGTGCTCGGTCAGGTAGGCCGCGGTGCTGTTGACGTACGACTTGAGGCTCTCGCTCCTGGTGAGCTCGCCCTCGGTAGGCGCCACACCGTGGGCCTGGCCGTCGTAGTAGAACTTGGTGTCCCCGGCAATCTCCGCGTCCCGCAGGCCCACGCCCGCCTTGGCCTTCGCGCAGTCGACCAGGAAGTCACGCTTCCGCGACACCTTGCCGACCAGCCAGGCCGACGTGTTGCGCGCATAGTCGATCAGCGTGCACTTCTCGTCACCAGTGACCGCGTCGTCGCCGCGTTCCTCGGTCTGCGTCGCCATGCCGTGGGTCTGGTCGAACTCGGTGACCGTGCTGGTCGTGCGGAAGCCGCGCCCGCCGTCGAGCGCAATACGAGAGTGCTTGCTCGCCGTCGCGGCGAACCGGGAGTGGACGGTGACATCGTTGATCGTGCGGCTCGCCGTCGGTTCCGACTGCCACGGGACAGTGGCGGTCGCGGAGACCTCGGCGCCACCAGGGCCGTTGTACGTGATCTCCTCGCGCTGCACGCCGGCGAAGGCATCCTCGTCGAGCACGGCCGGGACGTTGCCCGCGGCGATCGCGGGCAGGGGGACGTTGCGGGTGCCGGACGGGATCTTGTCGCCGTGCATGCCACGGAAGTAACGCTTCTCGGTCAGCGTCTGCTCACCGGGATCGCCCTTGATCGTCCTGACCGCACCGTAGCCGCGCCACACCGACCAGGTCTTGTCCTCGGGCTTGATGAAGCCGTCGTCGTCGGTGTAGTGCCAGGCCGGATCATCGAGGTACTCGTACTGGGTGAGGACGCGCACCGAGCGCGCCGGTGAGATCGGCCTCGGTCACGCTCTTCACGACGTACTTGTGGAAGTAGTCCCAGATCGGCGTCGTGTTGCCCGGTGGCGTCCAGCGCACCGGGTAACAGCGCAGGTTGTTGTCCTGCAGCGCGTCCGAGTTCGGCATCCGCGAACCGGGTACGCAGTCCGCGGTCCGCGTAGGTGACGTCGACGCGGCCACCGGTCTCGGTGATGATCGTCTTGAGCCGCCACCACGTTCATCGCCGCGCAGCTGGTCGGAATGCGTGTCGACCCGGTTGCTGAGCTGAATGCCCAGCGAAACGGATGTCCGGCACATCAGTCGTGCTGACCGACGAGACCGGATGCGAGAGATCTTGTCCAGCCACAGCCCGGCCCGCGTGCCGTCACCGGGATCCGGGAACGAGTGGGCGCAGCGTCCACCTGCTCGACCGGGCTGGCCGCCGACCCGGGTCGTGACCGACGCCAGCCGCTTGGTGGTCCAGAACGACGGAGAGCTCGGCGTAAGCATGGACTCGCCGGTGCACTCCTGGTCCCACGGCACGTCCGGCCAGTGCTGCGGCATCGTTCGATGCCGCAGTCGGCCAGGCAACGGTCGGCCGACGTCGAACGCGACCTGCATCGGCGCGGTCCCAGTGCGGTCCGTGCGCGTGCCGTAGTCGATCTGCTTGAGCACTAGCCGCCCGGTCGTACTCGGCCAGCGTCGGTACTGGAGTCTGTTGCGCGCGTACTTGTTGGTCTCCTTGTCGTAGCTGTACGACATGGTGTTGCCGTGGGGGTCCACGACGTAGTCGAGGTTCCACCGGTAGGCCTGGTGCAGGACGAGTCCTTGAACGAACGTCGCCTGGTGCACGGCTCGTTCGCGTGGTTGCCGCACACCGGCACCGTCAACGTCGAGCTGGACCCGCTACGCCGCCGAACCAGTACTGGTGCCGTCGGGCGTGGTGACTACCCAGTACTCGCCGTCGTCGTGCACCGTTGGACGCGCCGGTACGGCGCTCGACACGGGTGCCGTCATCGGTGCGCAAGTGCCAGCGGTTCGACAGCGCGGCTTCCTTGATCAGCTCGCCGCCGTGCCCCGCCATCGACAACGTCGCGTTGTCGGTGCGCCAGCACTGGTCACCGGTCTTCACGGTGTTGTTGCGCACCGGTGGCCATGTCATCAGCGCAGCCGGCGTACTTGCGCTCGATGAAGCCCGGCACCGAACTCGAAACCCTCACCGATCCACGAAGGCTGGTTGTTCGACGCGGCCATCCGCCCGTCGACGTTCGACGACGAATACGCCAGCGCCAGCGACGGCGCGGGACCACCCAGCGACGGCGGCATCCGCAGCGGGTAGTTCCAGGTGAAGTCACCGGTGTTGCTCCCGGCCGCCCACGTGGCCGACGGGGAGAGGCTGGTGGCCCGGTAGTCGCCGGAACCGCTGGAGGTACCGGCGGCCAGCGCCATGAACGCACCGCTCGCCGGACTCGCCTCGGTGGCGGTCACCGTGCCCCTCGCCACGTCGTTGCGCGACGGAACAGGCTTGGCCGCGCACTCCGGCTTACCCGGAGTGGTCAGCGCACACTCAGGCAACTCGACCAATTTCAGCCGGGACGCCCAGTCACCGCCGTAGGCCCAGCGGAACGACGAGTAGTTCACCTCGACCTTCGCCGAGCCACCGGAAACCTTGAACAGCAAGCCGTCCACGCCGGCCTTGCGGGTCCTGTCGCGGTCGAAGGTCTCGATCTTGATCTTCGGCTTGACCTTGGCCGCACTCACCGAAGCGTCGGCGACGGCGGCCTTCGACCACACCGGCGCACTGCCGGTGAACGCCTTGCCGGTGCGGACGTCCTCGTTCTTGGCGAGGCCGGTCTTCTTGCCCGCGATCACGCGTTCTTTCTGCGGCGCGGGCGGCTTGTACGGTGCGGCGGGTGCGGGTGCGGCGGTGAGCACGGTGGCCACGAGCGACACGGCGAGTGCGACGGCCAGTCCACGCTTGGATCGGGCTGTGGGCATTACACAACTCCAGTTCTGTGGTGGATTGACCTGTCAGCTGAAGAAGACTTGAGCAGGCTCGCGCCGGCCGTGACCGACCTGGTGGGACCCGACGTAGGGCCATTCGAAGAAAGCGCGCAGGACAAAGCCCTGCGCCACTTCGGCGCGTCTCAAGAAACCCCCCATATCCGCGCATGCCCCCCGACAACACGCGAACCCCCTAGCCCCAAGGAGTCTGCCCGGCGAGATAGCGATTGACAATGACGCCGAACGGATGACAACCAGCACTGCCGGAAGTGCCGTGGCAAGCACTTCTCGACTCATGAGCACTGGTGAGGATCATCGGGCAAGCTGTGGGCATGGCGATCCCTCTCATCATCGACACCGACCCCGGCGTGGACGACGCCTTCGCGCTCGCCCTCGCGGCCCGCAGCCCGGAGGTCGACCTGGTCGGCGTCACCACGGTGTTCGGCAACGTCGGGCTCGACCTCACCACCCGCAACGCCCTGCGGCTGCTCGCCTACCTCGGGCGCACCAAGGTGCCCGTCGTCAAGGGTGCGGAGGGGCCGGCCGGGGCGGCGGACGTGCACGGGGAGGACGGGCTCGGTGGGCAGGCGCACACGTTGCCCGAGCACCGGAGGGGTCTGCACGGGCACGACATCGTCCGGTTCTTCGCGGACAACCTCACGCCGGACACCGTGGTCGTCGCCATCGGGCCGTTGACCAACATCGCCGAGGCGTTGGACGCGGGGATCACCTTTCCGAAGCTGATCGTCATGGGTGGCGGTCTCGGCGTCGGCAACACCACGGAGCGGGCCGAGTTCAACTTCTGGGCCGACCCGGAGGCGGCGCGCACGGTGGTTCGGAAGGGCAATCCGCTCATCGTCCCGCTGAACCTCACCCACCGGTGCATCGCGGATCCCGAGTTCCTCGCGAAGGTCGACCCGGTGCTCAGCAACCTCACCGCCACCTACCGCGCGTACCTGGCCGACCGGTCCGAGTACCAGGGCATCCTCGTGCACGACGCGGTCGCGGTGGCCGAGGCGATCGTTCCGGGCACGCTCAAGACGAGGACGCACCGCCTCGACATCGACGACGAGGGCGCGCTCGTCGAAGGAAACTACGAGGTAGAGGTTGCGGAAGACACCGATTGGCCTGCGCTGAAGACCTTCATGGAGCAGCGCTTGTCCGTTTGACGACAACTTCGTGTCGCTCTCTGGGGTTGCGCGGGCACGGTAAGTAGGGTCCGCGACCATGCAGCGAAGAGTCCTCACGACAGCTGCGGTGGCGGTGGCCATGACATTCGGAGTGGTCCCTGCCTCCGCTCAGCCCCAGCTCCAGGTGGTGCCGGATCCGGCGGCACACGTGAACCCGTTCATCGGCACGACCAATCTCGGGAACACGTTCCCCGGCGCGGTCGTGCCGTTCGGCATGTTCTCGTTCAGCCCCGAGGCGAGCCGCGGCAACACCCTGCGCGCCGCGGCGCCCGGCGGATATCGGTACGACGCCACGAAGATCCGCGGCTTCAGCCTCACCCACATGTCCGGGACGGGGTGCGCGGGCGGAAGTGGTGACATCCCGATCTTCCCGCACGTCGGCACGGTCACCACGGCGCCGACCACGGACGCGACCGACGCGGTCTACGCCAGCGAGTTCGCGCACGCCGACGAGGTCGCCAAGCCCGGCCGGTACGACGTGACGCTCAAGTCGGGTGCCAAGGCCGAGCTCTCCGCGACCGAACGCACCGGCGCGGCCCGCTTCAGCTTTCCCGCCGACAAGCCGGCGACGGTGCTGATCAACACGTCCAAGTCGCAGGTCGGCAGCAGCGACGCGCAGACCGTGATCGACAAGGATCGGCGCACCATCACCGGCAGCGTGACGGCCGGCAACTTCTGCGGCTACATCAACCAGGTCGGCCGCCGCAGCTACTACACGCTGCACTTCGTGGCGGAGTTCGACCAGGAGTTCACCGAGGTCGGCACGTATCAAGACAACGTTGTCACCCCGGGAAGCACGACCGCCAAGGGCGGCACGACGTACGGCACGAACGGCTGGCCGGTGCTGGGCAAGGGTTCCGGGGCCTACCTCGGCTTCGCGCCCGGCTCGCAGGTCGGCGTCAAGGTCGGCATCTCCTACGTCAGCCTCGACAACGCCCAGCAGAACCTCAGGGCGGAGAACAAGGGTCAGTCCATTGAGGACATGAGGGACAACGCGTACATCGCGTGGCAGAAGCAGCTCAAGCGCATCGAAGTCGGCGGCGGCTCCGATGACGAGCGCACCAAGTTCTACACCGCGTTGTACCACTCGCTGTTGCACCCCAACCTGTTCAGCGACGTCAACGGCGAGTACGCCGGGTTCGACGGGAAGACCCACAAGATCGACCGCAATCGGCAGAAGGCCCAGTACGGCACGTTCTCGGGCTGGGACATCTACCGCTCGCAGCTGCAGCTCGTGACGATGCTCGAACCGCAGATCGGGTCGGACATCGCGCAGTCGCTGCTCAACCAGGCCGAGCAGAACAACGGTGTCTGGGACCGCTGGTCGCACAACAACGGCGGCACGCACGTGATGAACGGCGACCCCGCGCCCATCGCGTTGGCGGCCATCTCGGCGTTCGGCGGCGACAAGTACGACATCAGGTCTTCGCTTCGGAGTTTGGTCAAGGCCGCGACCGTGCCGACGGCGCTCGACCTGAGCAAGGACGGCTGGGCCGTGATGTCGGTCGGGCAGCGGCCGTCGCTCGACAAATACCTGAAGCACAAGTACATGCCGTCCGTGTCGAACGCGTGGGGCGGTGCGGCGGAGACTTTGGAGATCTCCGCGGCGGACTTCGCGATCAGCGAGCTCGCGGCCCGGGCCGGCGACCGCAGGACCCAGCGCACGTTCGCCGAGCGCGCGCAGTGGTGGCAGAACAACTTCGACCCGGTCGCGCACAGCAGCGGCGGCTACATCCGCAACCGCAACGCCGATGGCACGTGGGTCAAGGATTTCACGCCGGACACGGGCAACGGTTTCGTGGAAGGCAGCAGCGCCCAGTACACGTGGATGGTCACGCACAACGTCGCCGGGCTCGTGGAGTCGCTGGGTGGTCGCGAGCGGGCCAACAAGCGCCTCGACGACTTCTTCCACAACGCCGACGGCAGCTGGGCGTTGACGGGCAAGGGTGGCGCGAAGTCCGAATTGGACAATGAGCCGTCGGTGAACGTGCCGTGGCTCTACAACTACACCGGCCAGCCCGCCAAGACGCAGGAGACGCTGCGCGAGACGATCAACACGCTGTGGAAGAACGCGCCCGGCGGCATCCCCGGTAACGACGACCTCGGCGCGATGTCGTCCTGGTTCGTCTTCACCTCGATGGGCATCTACCCGCAGGTGCCGTCGCGTGCCGAGCTGGCGCTGAGCAGCCCGTCGTTCACATCGGTGAAGATCAACCGAGGCGGCGGCAAGGACATCACGATCACCGCGCCCGCCGCGAACACGGCCACGAAGTACGTGCAGTCGTTGAAGGTCAACGGTCGCGCCACCACCAAGACCTGGCTGCCCGAGTCGTTCGTCGAACGCGGCGGCAGGCTGGACTTCGTGCTCGGCAAGGCACCTTCCTCGTGGGGCACGGGTGCCGGCGACGCCCCGCCGTCGTTCCGCGACGGCGAGCAGCCGATCCGGCACGACCAGCCGTACTACCTGACCGTCGAACCGCGGCAGCTCGTGGTCGAGCCGGGCAAGTCGGTCACGGCGAAAGTCAACGCGGTCAAGCTGTACGACGGCGATCCGAAGGCGACCTACACGATCACCGGCCCGGAGGCGCTGAAGTTCACGCCGACGACCGGCGCGGTGCCGTCCGAGTTCACGGTGTCGGCTGAAGCCGGTACCGCACAAGGCTTCTACGACTTCACCGTCACGGTGACCGTCGAGGGCGCCGCGAAGCCGGTCGTGCTGCCGCAGACGGTGAAGGTCGCGCCGGCGGGCAGCATGCTCGCTGCCGTGAACAACGTCGGCGCCTCCGACGACGCCGACGGCGAGGGCGACTTCGACGGCGGCGGCTACAGCTACTCGCGGCAGGCGCTCGCGGCCGCCGGTTTGAAGCCGGGTGGCACGAGCACCGTCGACGGCCTGTCGTTCGTGTGGCCGAACTCCCCCGCGGGCCGGCCGGACAACGTGACCGCGGCGAAGCAGACGATCGCTCTGACCGGAACGAAACTCGCTTTCGTCGGCTCCGCCGCCAACGGTGCGCGCACTCGTCCCGCCACAGTGACGTTCACGGACGGCACCACCGCCACGGTCGAGATCGGTTTGAGCGACTGGACGCTCGGCGGCGGCGGGCAGACGCCCAGCTACGGCAACGTGATCGTCGCGGCCACCCCGTACCGCAACCAGTCGGGCGGCGGCAGCGAGAAGGTCGCCACGCACATCTTCGCCACTCGCACGTACGTGGCGCCCGAGGGCAAGACGCTGGCCAGCGTCACGCTCCCGGAAGATGTGAACCTGCACATTTTCGCTGTGGCGCAGGGCTAGTTCGTCGATCGTGGGTGGTTTCCGGCGCGCTGGCGACGGAAACCATCCACGTCCTATCGTGTGGGAGCCCAAGTGCCGCCGCCTCGCTCTGAGCGTGAGGCGCCATGCCCAAACGCGTGCGGTCAACGAGGATCGCGGTGCACTCGTGGGAACGGCTGACCACGGACGCCGTCGCGAGCTGGCTCGACGCACTGCCCGGCTGGCTCGTCGTGGGCACCGCCTGCACCCTGGACGATCTCCGCCTGCTGTGCCGGCTCAGACCACCCGACGTCGTGGTGGGCCAACTCGAACCGGGCTTGGTACCGAACTTTCCACTCGTCACCCTCTGCCCCACCTGCGGACTCGCCTCCCTGCGCGCCTCTTTGGAACGCGTGCCATTGACCCCGCTGCGTCACGTCGCGGCGGGCGCCCTGACCGACCGCGAGATGGAAGTCCTCGCCCACGTCTGCGCCGGACGGTCGGCCGTCGCCATCGCCTCCGCCCTGCGACTCTCCCCGCACACCGTCGTCAACCACAAGCGCCGCATCTTCGCCAAGCTCAGCGTGCAGAGCCAGGTGCAGGCGGTCGCCGTGGTCGCGCGGCTGGGTCTCGTCCGCGCGCCGTGCCGGGACGCCGCCGCTCGTGAGAACGTTCCCACGGTCACCCACCGGGAGCGCGACATCCTGGAGTCGATCGCTCGGGGTGAGTCGGTGCGGCAGACCGCGCATGCGCTGGGGATCGCGGTGAAGACCGTGGAGTCGGAGCAACGGCAGTTGTTCTTCAAGCTGCGGGTGCACAACCGGGCACAGGCTCTTTCGGAGGCACAACGGCTCGGGTTGCTGACGTAGCGCGCCTTTCGGCTGATGAGCTGAGGGTGACCGACATCGAGCAACGGCTCGTCGACGCGGCCGAGAGCGGCCAATGGCTGCACTGCACGAAGTCGGATCCCGCTGTGCCGGCCAAGCTGGTGCGGAAGCTGCTGGTCGGGCGCCATCACAAGATCGACCCGCGCGGGGTGAGGGTGTCCGGTGCGCGCATCGAAGGCGTGCTCGACATCGAGATGGTGGCCGCCGTCGCCGGCCTGCACCTGCACGACTGTGTGACCGACGAGCCGATCCAGGCCATGCAGGCCGACCTGCCCTACCTGGTGCTGTCCGGCGGGCGATGCGCCGGGCTCAACGCCGACGGTGCCCATTTCGACGGCAGGCTGTTCCTGAGGAACATCCGGATCTCGACGCGCAGCGAACGCGGCACGATCAACCTGCTCAGCGCCCACGTGGCCGGCAACCTCGAACTGAGCGACGTCCACGTCAGCAACACCACCGGCCCCGCACTGTCCGCGGATGGTGCCCGCATCGACGGCGCGCTGTTCCTGACCCGCGGGAGCATGATCACCAGCGCGAGCAGGCTCGGTGCGGTGCGGCTGCTGGGCGCCGAGATCAAGAGAAATCTCGAACTGATCAACATGGACATCGGCAACGCCGCCGGGTGCGCGCTGGACGCGGACAGCGTCCGCATCGACGGCTACCTGGTCATGCGCGACGGGACCCGGATCACGGGGAACACCGAGCGCGGCGCGATCAACCTGCTGGGCGCACACATCAGACACGGTGACCGTGGCGCGATCAACCTCATGAGCGCTCACATCACCACCGATCTCGATCTGCAGGACGTCGAGGTCACGAACACCACGGGTCCTGCCATTCGCGCCAATCGCGCTCGCATCGACGGCGGGCTGCTTCTGCTGAAGCGGAACAGGTTGTCCGGAAACGACGAGGGCGGCGCAGTCGTCCTGCACGGCGCGCGGCTCGGCGGCGCGCTCGGCTCCCTCCGCCAGGTCGATCTGCTGGTCAGCGCGGGATCCCATCCGCTGCTCGACCTCAGAGAAATGACGGTCGGAACCACCATGGCACTGCCACCCGACGTGGTGTGCCCAAAAAGTGGAACGGATCGGACATGTGAACACAAGCAGCAAGTGCAGCTCGATGAATTCTCCTTCGCCTCCCTCGGACCGTCGTGGAGCTGGCAACAGTGGCTGCACGTCATTCGGTGCCACACCCCCGGCTACCACGCGTCGGCGTATCAGCGACTGGCCGCCGTGGAGCGGGCGGCGGGACACGACGGCAACGTGCGCCGGATCCTCATCGCGCAGCAGGATGATCTGCGCCGCCGCAGCCCGGAGGCAATCGGCGGCCGGGCGGCTCGGCTGTTCCACCGGCTGTGGGGATTTCTGGCCGCGTACGGCTACGCGGCCCGTCGGACCGCGGTGGCGCTGCTGCTGGTTCTCGCCGCGGCCGGCCTGCTCGGCTGGGTGGCCGGACAGGTGCCCACCCGGCCGGACCATCACGCCGCCGAGCGGGTCGTCCCCGCCACCACGCCGCGGACCGCGCCAGGAGTGCCCTGCTCCACTGTGGAACTGGTCGGGCTCGGGCTGGACCGAGGTCTGCCACTGGGCATGATCGGGATGCGCACCCGGTGTGACCTCGACACCTCCAGTCGCAGGGGCGGAGCGTTCACCTGGGCGATCTGGTTCGTGCAGGTACTCGTGTGGGGACTCGCGACGCTTGCGTTGGCGGGGTACACGAACCTGGTGCGCAAGCCCGGCTGACGTGGAAACACCCAGCAAGGGATTTGCGTCCCCTGCATGGTTCTTCGTCCGTGCGGCGGCGAGTGATCTTGCAGAAAACTGCGCTGACATGGGCAATCTCACCAGACGTGGATTTCTGGGAGGCGTCGCGGGCGCCAGTGCCGTCACCTTGGCGCCCTCCCCTGCCGCCGCGCGGGTGGCTGCGGAAGCGGAAGCCGCAGCCACCTCGCCCCGGTTCTTCGGACGGATGTTCGCCGGGCTGCCGCCGTTCGCCGAGAACACGCAGCGCACGCAGGACGCGTTGCGTGCGATGGGTGCTCCTGGCGGGCTGCTCGACGCCGAGGATCCGTTGCACGAGGGGCCGATCCGGCTCATCACCAACCCGGAGCTGAGTCCGGGCAACCTCGACAATCCCTTCAACACCGCGGGAACTACGTTCCTCGGGCAGTTCATCGACCACGATTTCACGTTCGACCTGCACTCGCGGCTGGCGGTGCCGGCGGTGCCGGAGCAGTCGCCGAACACGCGGAACCCGACGCTGTCGCTGGACACCGTCTACGGCGGCGGGCCGGTCCTGTCGCCGCAGTTGTACGAGTCCGGCGACAAGGCGAAGCTCAAGGTGGAAAGCGGCGGGCTGTTCGAGGACCTGCCGCGCAGAACCGATGGTGTGGCGATCATCGGGGACCCGCGCAACGACGAGAACCTGATGATCGCCGGGCTGCACGCGGCGTTCCTGTTGTTCCACAACCGGGTCGTGGACCTGCTCAGAGCGCAGGGCACGCCGAACGACCGCGTGTTCGCCGACGCGCAGAGAACAGTGGTGTGGCACTACCAGTGGATCGTCGTGCACGAGTTCCTGCCGCAGATCATCGGCTTCGGACTCACGCAGGACATCCTCGCCCACGGCCGGCGGTTCTACCGGCCGGCGCAGGGCCAGCACTACATGCCGGTGGAGTTCCAGGGCGCGTGCTACCGGTTCGGGCACAGCATGGTGCGGCCCTCCTACCGGGCGAACCTGCGGGGAGACGCCGGCAACCAGCCGTTCTTCGGGTTCATCTTCGACCCTGCCGCGGAAGGACAGCAGGACCCGGTCGATCTGCGCGGCGGGCGGCGGGCGCGCCGGAGGTTCATCGGGTGGCAGACGTTCTTCGACTTCGGGGACGGGCAGGTGCGGCCCAACAAGCGGATCGACACGAACATCTCGACGCCGCTGTTCCGGCTGCCGCTCGGTGCCATCGCGGACGGCACGCCGCCGGTCGCGCTGCCGCAGCGCAACCTGTTGCGCCACCTCACGTGGTCGCTGCCGTCCGGGCAGGAGGTGGCGAAGGCGATGGGCATCCCGGTGCTCGACTCGCTGCCGGAGCTGCGGGAGTTCGGCTTCGACCGCTCGACCCCGCTTTGGTACTACACGCTGCGTGAGGCCGAGACGCTCGGCGACGGGATCACCCTCGCGGGTGCCAGTGCTCGGCTGATCGGTGAGGTGTTCGTCGGGTTGCTGCAGCTCGACACCGAGTCGTACCTGCGGCAGCAACCGAACTGGAAACCGACGCTACCGGCGCGGACCAGCGGTGATTTCCGGATGGTGGACCTGCTCCGATTCGCTCGCGTCGATCCCTCAAGTCGTGGCCAATAGTGTTGGGGGGTGTTCACAGTTCCGGAGCGCGACAAGTTGCGCAGTGACCTCGTCAACGCCGCCGACACCGACCCGCGCGTGGTCGGGGCGGCGTTGACCGGGTCCGCGGCGGTCGGCAGGGAAGACCGCTGGTCCGACATCGACTTCGCCCTGTCGGTCGACCGCGAGATGGACGCGGTGGTCGAGGACTGGACCGATCTGCTCTACGCGTGCGGCGCGGTGAGCCACCTCGACGTGCGGCGCGGCGAGATCCTCTTCCGGGTCTTCCTGATGCGCTCGACGCTGCAGGTGGACATCGCGTTCTGGCCGTCGACCGAGTTCGGCGCGACCGGGCCCACGTTCAAGCTGCTCTTCGGTAGGCCAACGAGCTGCCGCACTCGACGCAACCCGACCGCGACGAGCTCATCGGGCTCGCCTGGCTCTACGCGCTGCACGCCCGCTCGTCCATCGCGCGTGGCCGCGTCTGGCAGGCGCTGTACATGATCAACTGCCTGCGCGACCACGCGATGGCGTTGCGGTGCCTGCGTTCCGGGGTCAGCGCCGTGCAGGGCCGCGGACTGGACGACCTCGACGACGCCGACGAGTACGGCGGTACGCTGCCGCTCTCCACGCATCCGGCCGAGCTGCGCCGGGCGTTCCGGGTGCTGACCGGCCTGCTGCTCATCGAGGTCGAGGACCCCGTGCTGGCAGAGGCGATCAGGACACTGGCTGCTTGACCGGTGCCGGCTGCGACGACGCGGGAACTGTCTCGCGCAGCAGCAGAGCAGCGGTGAGGAGCACCAGCACGGCCGCGGAGCCGTGCACCATGAGCGCGTAGCCCACCGTGCCGCCGTGCGTGATCACGGCGAAGAAGTCGCCGATCGGGATGATCGAGTCGGCGAGGACGACCCAACCCAGCGCCCGCCGCTGCTTCAGCACCAGCAGGATCAGCGCGGTGAGCGCGTAGGCGAGGTCGCGCACGCCCTTCACGACGTAGTAGCCCTCGGGGTCGACGATGCCGAACCCGGCAGCCGCGCCCGGCCCGTTGAGCAGGTAGAACGACCCGAAGACGAAGCCGGCCAGCACGACGAGCCAAGCCATGATCGTGGTCAACCGCATGATGACAACCCCCAGATATCTAGCACTGCTAGCGACAAGAGCGACGCTAACATCAACTGCGCTCGGATGTCTAGCAGTGCTAGATTCGCTCTCGTGACCATCCAGAACCGCCGCGAACGCGAACGCGCGGAACGCCACCAGCTGATCATCGACGCGGCCCGTGAACTGGCCGAGTCGGACGGCTGGGACGCGGTCACGACGCGCCGGCTCGCCGACCGGGTCGAGTACAGCCAGCCGGTGCTCTACAGCCACTTCGAGGGCAAGGACGCGATCGTGCGCGCGGTCGCGATCCAGGGGATGGGCGAACTCGCTCGGACGTTGCGCGAAGCCCATGCCGCACAACGGGAACCGCTACGCGCCGTCGCGGAGGCCTATCTGGGGTTTGCGCAGGAGCGGCCCGCGCTCTACGACGCGATGTTCGTGCAGGAGGTCGACATCCCGTTCGGCACCAGCGAGACGCCGGCCGAGCTGCGCGCCGCGTTCGGCGAGTTCGTCGCCGCGGTCGAACCCGTCGCGGGCGACCGTGACGTCGAAACGCTCACCGAGGTCTTCTGGAGTGCGCTGCACGGCATCGCCATGCTGACGCACGGGCGGCGGCTGCGACCGGACCACCACCAGGACCGGATCGACCTGTTGCTCAGGTCCTTTCAGCCCGGCACAGCACCATGACCGGCTTCGTGCCGACCCTGGTCAGCACCACCGTGGCCTCGTCACGGCCGGCGAGCTTGAGGCGTTTGCGCAGCGTGTTCGGGTCGATGTCCAGGCCGCGCACCAGAATCTCCAACCGGCCGATCCCGCGCGTCTTCAGCAGCGACTTGAGCGACTTCTCCGTGTAGTGCCCGTGTTCGAGCACGCGGAACGCGCGGATGCCCTGGGGTGGCGTGTCTCCGCTCAGGTACGCGATGCGTTCGTCGAGCTGGTGGAGTCCGTGCCGGGCCGCGTAGTGCCGCACCAGGCCGGCACGGACGACCGCACCGTCCGGGTCGATGATCCACGCACCTGGCGTCGGCGACCGCACAGTCGTCGGGTTCGGCGTCGGTGATCGTCCACGAGTCATCGCCGTGGATGACCGTCGCACGGCGAGAAACTCCTTGTGTGGCAAGGCCGCGCGTCCACAGGCAGGCCTCCCGGACCGCGCCGTCCAACGACACCAGCTCGATCTCCTCGGCCCACGGTGCGACCGCGAAGTCGATGCCGGGCGCGCACTTCACGGCGAGATCGGCGTGGGCGTAGACCTCGGACAGCTCGTCCAGCGGCGGCAGGAAGTCCTGCGGGTGCCACTTGCGGCGGCCGGACGAGTCGCGCCGCGCCGGGTCGGCGGTGACCGCGGTGGCTCTCGACACCGGCTTCAGCGCATCGGCCTGCAGGACGAGCGTGCCCGGAACGTTGTTGCGCGCCATGGCAAGGCGGACCGGATCGAGGTCCGAGCCGACGCACCTCCCGGCGACCGCGCCGAGCGCTTTGAGGTCGGCGCCGATCGAGCAGGTGACGTCGTGGACGTCGCGGCCGGCGAACCGCTGGGCGCGGTGCCGGGCGACCGGTGAGGCGGTGGCCTGCTGGAGGGCGTCGTCGGTGAAGAGCCAGCCCGCCGCGTCGTCCAGTTTGGACAGTGCGCGACGGCGCAGCAGCACGGTTTCCACGACCGGCGCGAACTTCTCGCCGAGGAGCTTGCGGGCGACGCCGATGTCCTGCAGGCGAGTGGCGTCGGTGAGCGGCAACGCGTTCACCTCGGCGAGCGCGGCGGTTCCGGCGGCAGAGCGCAGGAACGCCACGTCGTCCGAGGTGAACGCGTAACCCAACGGTGTCTAGTCCTTCTTGGGCGCGTTCTTCGTGCCGGTGACCGACACGTTGTAGAACACCTCGCGCGGCAGGACCTTCGCGAAGACGTTCTGGTCGACCCACGAGAGCTGCTGCCAGGTGCGGTAGGCGAACATCGCCCAGCCGAAGCCCAGCTTCTCGCGCGGCACGGCGGACTCGAACGTGCGCACCGGCCAGCCGAACAGCGCGGCGGACAGCTCGTCGGTCACCGCACGAACGGAGACCGCACCCGCGCGGCGGGCCGTGGCCTCGAGCTGGTCCGGGTCGAACGTGTGCAGGTCGACGACCGCTTCGAGGGCGGCGGCGCGGGAGGACTCGTCGAGCTCCTCCTGCGGGCGGCGCCAGTCGTTCAGCACCGGCACGGCCTTGGTGAGGTTGGTGGTGAGCCACCACGTCGCCTGGCCGAGCTTGCGGGCGTAGAAGTTGCCGATGTTCGTCGGGTCGCCCGCGAACACGAACTTGCCGCCCGGCTTCAGCACCCGCAGCACCTCGCGCATCGCCGCCTCCACATCCGGGATGTGGTGCAGCACCGCGTGGCCGACGACGAGGTCGAACGTGTTGTCGTCGTACGGGATCCGCTCGGCGTCGGCGACCCGGCCGTCGACGTCCAGGCCGAGGTGCTTCGCGTTGCGCAGCGCGACCTCGACCATGCCGGGCGAGAGGTCGGTGACCGAGCCCTTCTTGATCACGTCGCCCTGCATGAGGTTCAGCAGGAAGAAGCCGGTGCCACAGCCGAGTTCGAGCGCGTGCTCGTACGGGCCGGTGTCACCCGCGGTCGCCTTGAACCGGTCGACGGCGTAGGTGATGCAGCGGTCGTCGTAGGAGATCGACCACTTCTCGTCGTACGTGCCCGCTTCCCAGTCGTGGTAGAGCACGTTGGCGAGCTTGGCGTCCGTCCACGCGGCCTCGATCTCCTCGGCCGTCGCGTGCGGGTTGGGTGCCGGGTCAGTTGCCACTGAAGTTCGCCTTTCCAGGGCCGTTCTCGATGAACGACTGCACGCCGGCCTTCTTGTCCTCGGTCGCGAACAGCGCCGCGAAGAGGTGGCTCTCGAGCTTCAGGCCCGACTCCAGGTCGGTGTCGAGGCCACCGTCGACGGCGGCCTTGGTCGCGGCGAGCGCGAGCACCGGCCCGTTGACGAACTGCCTGGCCCACCGCTGCGCGGCGGCGTACACGTCGTCGGGTGCGACGACCTGGTCGACCATGCCGATCTCGAGCGCCTCCTGGGCGCCGACGAACCGGCCGGTGTAGAGCAGGTCCTTGGTCTTCGACGGACCGATCAGGCGGGCGAGGCGCTGCGTGCCGCCGCCGCCGGGGATCAGGCCGAGCAGGATCTCGGGCTGGCCGAGCTTCGCGTTGTCGCCGGCGATGCGGCGGTCGCAGCCGAGCGCGACCTCGAAGCCGCCACCCAGCGCGTAGCCGGTGATGGCCGCGACCGTGGGCTTCGGGACGGTGCTCAGGGCGCCGAGCGCGTCGGACAGGCTCTTGGCCCGCAGCGTCATCTCGGCGTGGGAGATCTGCGCGAACTCCTTGACGTCCGCACCGGCCGCGAAGACCTTCTCGCCGCCGTAGACGATGACCGCGTAGACGTCCGAACGCTCCGAAGCCTCCTTGGCGGCGGCCTGGAGCTCGGTCTGCACCTGCCGGTTCAGGGCGTTCATCGGCGGCCGGTCCAGCCGGATCGTGCCGATCCCGTCCTCGACTTCCAGCCTCACGAACTCAGCCACGCAAATCCTCCTCGATGAGTCCCGGACAGACCGTACGTTACCCGTCAGTAGTCGCGAGTTCGCGTCGGTCGTCCGGTCAACCGCCGGCGGTCCAGCACAGTTGTCAGACCTTCCGGCGGGCGAAGAACCGATCCCCCGACTTTTGCAGTTCGAGGTCCTGCCCGAACGTCTTGGAGAGGTTTTCCTCGGTGATGACGTCGTCCAGCAGCCCCTGAGCGACGATCGAACCCTCGCGCAGCAGCAGCGCGTGCGTGAAGCCGGGCGGGATCTCCTCGACGTGGTGCGTGACCAGCACCATCGCGGGCGCGTCCGGGTCGAGAGCCAGCTCCGACAGCTTCGCGACCAGGTCCTCGCGGCCGCCCAGGTCGAGACCCGCGGCGGGTTCGTCGAGCAGCAGCATCTCGGGGTCGGTCATCAACGCGCGGGCGATCAGCGTGCGCTTGCGCTCGCCCTCGCTGAGCGTGCCGTAGAGGCGGTCGGCGAGGTGCTCCATGCCGAGCGTGCCGAGCAGTTCGCGGGCGCGGTCGGTGTCTTCCTTGCCGTACTTCTCGCGCCACCGGCCGAGCACCGCGTAGCCGGCGGACACGACCAGGTCGACGACCGTCTCGTCGCCGGGCACGCGGCCGTTCAGGGCCGCCGAGCACAGGCCGATCCGGGGCTTGAGCTCCTGGACGTCGGTCTTGCCCAGCCGTTCACCCAGGAGGTGGACCTTGCCCCTGGTGGGGTGCAGGTCGGCGCTGGCGAGCCGTAGCAGGGTCGTCTTGCCGGCTCCGTTCGGGCCGAGGACCACCCAGCGCTCGTCCAGTTCCACGCTCCAGTCGATGTTTCCGACCAGCGTGTTCTTCCCGCGGCGGACCGATACGCCCGCCATGTGCACGACCAGATCTGTCACGTCGACGTCCGCCACAGCTCCATTCTTCCCAACGGCCACCCACGGGTCCTCCATCGGGGTCTCCCTCACGACGGGTGAGCCCACTGCGCCGCCTGTGTGAACTCTCAAGTTTTTTGTCGGTGCCGGATGCCAAGATCGGGGGTATGGCTACGCGACCCGAGTCCGAGGTGCTGGCAGGCCGTCCGTTCCCACTGGGGGCACACGCCGAAGCAGGCGGTGTCCGGTTCGCGGTGACGTCACATGTCGCCGACGCGGTCGAGGTCTGTCTCATCGACGACGACGGCACGGAAAAACGGGTCGAGCTGACCGAACGGACGTTCGGCGTCTGGCACGGGCTGGTGCCCGGAGTCACGCCGGGACAGCGATACGGGTTCCGGGTGCACGGACCGTACGACGCGGGGCGCGGACTGCGGTGCAACCCGGCGAAACTGCTGGTGGACCCCTACGCGCGGCAGATCGAGGGACGGATCACGGATCTCAAGGCCTCGCTCGGGTACGTGGGCGACCCGATGCACGGGCCACCGTCGGCCGTCGACTCGCTCGGCAGCGTCCCGCTCAGCGTGGTCTGCTCGCCGGGCGGAGCGGACACGGGCGTGAAGCCCGAGGTGCCGTTCGAGGAAGCCGTGATCTACGAGATGCACGTCAAGGGCTTCACGAAGAACCATCCGGACATCCCGGAGAAGCTGCGCGGAACGTACCTCGGGCTCGCGCACCCGGCGGCGACCGAGCACCTCACGCGGCTCGGGGTCACGACGGTCGAACTGCTGCCGGTGCAGGCGTTCCAGGACGAGCCGTCGCTGCTGCAGCGCGGCGCGGGCAACTACTGGGGGTACTCGCCGCTCGGTTACTGCGCGCCGCACGCGGCGTATGCGAGCGAGCCGGGCCGGGAGGTCCAGGAGTTCCGCACGATGGTCTCGGCGCTGCACGCGGCGGGCATCGAGGTGCTGATCGACGTCGTCTACAACCACACCTGCGAGGGCGGGCCGGACGGGCCGACGATCTGTTTCCGCGGGTACGACGCGCCGGGCTACTACCTGCACGCGGGCGGCGGCAGCACGGTCGACATCACCGGGTGCGGCAACACGCTCGACGCCGGATCGCCGCAGGTCGTGCGGCTGGTCACGGACTCGCTGCGGTACTGGGCGGACGAGATGGGCGTGGACGGGTTCCGGTTCGACCTCGCCTCCACGATGGGGCGGCCGGGCGGCGGGTTCTTCGACCGCGACTCGGCGCTGCTCACCGCCATCACCACGGACCCGGTGCTGTGCCGGTCCAAGCTGATCGCGGAGCCGTGGGACGCGACCGGCGACGGGTACCGGGTCGGCGACTTCGGGGTGCAGTGGGCGGAGTGGAACGGGCGGTACCGCGACACGGTGCGCGACTTCTGGCGCGGGCACACCTCGGTGCGCGACCTGGCGTACCGGCTCTCCGGCAGCAGCGACCTCTACGCGGACGACCTGCGCCGGCCGTGGCAGTCGATCAACTTCATCACCGCGCACGACGGGTTCACGCTGCGTGACCTGGTCTCCTACAACGGCAAGCACAACGACGAGAACGGCGAGGAGAACCGCGACGGCACGAACGACAACCGGTCGTGGAACTGCGGCGCCGAAGGCGAGACGGACGATCCGGAAGTCCTCACGCTGCGGGCCAAGCAGGCGCGGAACCTGCTCGCCACGCTGGTGCTGTCGACCGGCACGCCGATGATGGTCGCGGGCGACGAGATGTGGCGCACCCAGGGCGGCAACAACAACCCCTACTGCCTCGACAACCGGGTGTCGTGGGTCGACTGGACGACCACGGACGCCGGCGAGGCGCTGCTCGGGTTCACCCGGCGGCTGATCGCTCTCCGGGCCAGCTCCCCGGCGCTGCGGCAGCCCGAGTTCTTCGAGGGCCGCACGACCCCCAGCGGCAACCCGGACCTGGTGTGGTTCCGGCCGGACGGGCACGAGATGGCGGAGACCGACTGGTTCGACGAGGGGCGCCGGACGCTCGGCATGTTCGTCGACGGCTCGAACTGCCTCTCGCGCACCCGTCACGGTGAGCTGGCGTCGGACGACTCGTGGCTGTTGCTGATGCACGCCGGAGCGGAGGCCATCACGGTGACGCTGCCGCACGAGCGATACGGGCCGTCGTACGAGCCGTACCTGGACACGGCGACGGCAGACGGCTCCCCTGCTGACACCGAAGCCGTCCTGCCACGTACGAAGCTGACCCTGGAAGCACGTTCGCTGCTGCTCCTCCGCGTACCGCGCTGACCGGTCCCGGGACCGGCCTGCCGCGGGATCGACCTACCCCAGCACCGGCCGGGGCAGGTCGATGAACTCGCGCGGGTCGGCGAGCGCCGGATCGATCATGAGCTTGCCGACGCTGTGGTAGCCGAGCGCGTACCGGCCACGACTCGGATCCCAGCGCCGGTACTCGTTCAACGCCTGCACCTTGCGGGCGAACTGGCGGTCGGTCAGGTTCAGCACGTAGTCAGCCGTGCGCTGCTCACGCGGATAGGTGTAGCCGTAGACCCAGTAGAAGCGGAGGTCGAGGCCTGCCAGCCCGTCCGCCGCCTCCCGGCACGCCTTGTGCGTGAGATTGGGTTCGTCCGGCGGGAACCCGTGGATCACGTCGCGATAGCCGTTGACCAGCTTGTGGGAGGCGCCGGGATACCTCGCCTCGAACTCGAGGATCGTGGCCCGGACCTCCCGCACGAACCCCGGGTAGTCCGTCCACGCCGAGTCGGGCCGGTCCCGGACCACGACCTGGTCGACGCCGAGGCGCTGGGCCGCCGCCCGGAACTCGGCGGTGCGCCCGCGGACGATGTCGTCCTGCACGAGGCCGAAGCGGTGCGAACCACCGCCGGGGCAGTCCTGCCCGAGCGGACAGTCGGCGGTGCCGTTCATGATGTCGAGCAATCCGCCGTTCTCACCCCTGGTGAGCAGCACGAGGACCACCCGCCGGCCGGCCTCCCGGTGCTCGCGGATCGACCCGGCCATCGCGAGCGACTCGTCGTCCTGGTGGGGTGTGTAGAAAATCGCGGGCGGTGCGGACGCCGCGGACGCGGTGCCTGGTAGCAGCGTTGCGGCGGCTCCGAGTGCGAGTGCCTTTCGGCGACTGATCTCCATCTCTGCTGCCTACGGCGTCTCGGCTGAGGGCCGCAACCGTCGGTGAGGACCACTGATCACCTTGTGGACGCTCTAGCCACCCTCTGAGAGGGTCTGGCACCATCACCGCTGTGCTGGTCAATTGCTGGACCGACCGCACGATCGACCTTCTCCTTGTGGCGTCGTGCGGGTGTAGCTCGACGCGACGCATGCGCTGAGCAGCTGCGTCGCGTCTTGATCGCTACCCCGTACCGACGGTGCCATCAGGAGCGAGCCGGTGACCTCGACCATCGCAGAACTCGACCTGCACCCAGCGCTGGACAGCCGGCTGCTGCGTGACGTGATCCATCCGTCCCGAACGCTGTGGACGCCGCGCGAGCTGCGCGACCTGACCTCGTTCGTGGCGAGCGAGCTGACCACTGGTCTGCTCGCGATCCTCGACCACACGCCCGAGCGCCGGTGGTGGGCGCGGCTCGGCCTGACCGAGGGTGTCGAGCTGTGGCTGCTGTCGTGGCTGCCCGGCCAGGGCACCGAACCGCACGACCACGGCGGCTCGGCCGGATCGTTCACCGTGCTGACCGGCAGGCTGCGGGAGGACTACCGCTACCCGGCCGGACCGATCCGGTCGGCGGTCCGCGACACCGGTGACGCGCTGGGCTTCGGCTCGGGCCGGGCGCATCAGGTGACGAACACCTTCGACCTGCCGGCCGCGACCGTGCACGCCTACTCGCCGCCTCTCGTGCCGACGCGTGAGTACGCGTCGTTGCTCGACATCCCCGATTCCATCCCGCCGCTGCCCGCGCAGCGCCTGCCGCTGTCCGAACTGCGTCAGCTGGCCGACCAGGAGGGCCCGTGAGCAACGTCGACACCATCCTCGAAGAGGCGCGCTCGGGATTGAAGCGCCTGACCCCGCACGAGCTCCACCGATTGCGCGACGCGCTGGTCGTGGACATCCGGCCGCAGCACAACCGGCTCGCCGAGGGCGAGATCGAGAACTCCGTGGTGGTCGAGCGGATCGTGCTGGAGTGGCGGCTCGACCCGGCCGGGGACTGGCGGCTGCCCGGTTTCACCGCGGACACGACGGTGGTCGTGGTCTGCAACGAGGGCTGGGCGTCGTCGCTCGCCGCCCGCGACCTGCAACGGATCGGGCTCGCCAACGCCACCGACCTCGTCGGCGGGTACCGCGGCTGGCGGGCCGCCGGCCTGCCCGTGACGGAGGGCGGCTCGCAGGCGGTGGTGTGAGGAGGAACCGGTGACGCGCCGGTAGCGTCTGGAGACCGTGACAGTTGTGCGCTGGATCGTGACGGCCCTGGTGGTGGCCGGCACGGTCGCCTGGACCCTCACCGACTTCCACCTCGGCCTGGCCGGGGCGTTCGTCGGGTTGCTGGTGGAGCTGACCGCGGCCCAGGCGGGCCTCGCGCTCGGGGCCGTCCTCTTCGGACTCCGGATCACCCACGTGATCATCGGGATCGGCGGCGAGCTCAAGTCGTGGACCACGACGCACCGGCGAATCGTGCTGCGCAACATCCCGGTGCTCGCCAGCGTCGGCATCACCGGGCTCAAGCCGGGCGTGCGCAGGCGGACCGTCCTGGCCGGGGTGACCGCGATCGTGTTCTGCACGGCGATCGCGGCGGCCGCCTGGCTCACCACCGGAACGGCGTTCGGCAAGGGTCTGGCGCTGGCCACCACGGCCTGTTTGCTGCTGCAGCTCGCGCCGATCGAGGAGCCAGGCCACACCAGCCTGGGCTGGTTCGTGTTCACGCTGCCGAAGCTCTCCGGCCGGCGACTCGGGGAGCTGGAGGCACGGCCGCGGGTGCTCGCCGGCATGGACGCCTACCACCGGGGTGACCTCGACGAGGCCGAGCAGATCTACGAAGGGCTGAAGCGCGACCATCCCGAGCTGCTCACCGTGGTCGGGCTCAAGGTCGTGACCTGCTGTGCCCGCGAGCGCTACCTGGAGGCACTGCAGACGGTGATCGCGCTGAACGGGCGCCAGGACCTGGACACGCGGGAGCTGGCGTTCGTCATGGCCACCACGGCCGGGGTCGCCGTGGTGGCGGTGGAGTCCGGGCAGTTCCCCGCGGAGGTCGGGCTGGAGACCGCGCGCAGCATGCTCGAGAACGCCTACGAGGCGGGCTACCCGAAGCACCGGGCCAACGGGACGCTCGCGGTCATGGCGTTGATCGAGGGCGACACCGCCAAGGCGCGGCAACTGGCCGCCTGGTCCGCCGAGAGCAGTGAGACCGCGCTGGGCCGCGCCGACGACCTGATCACCATCGCCAGGGCGTGGATGGCGGACGGCAACAACGCGAAGGCGCGCGAGTTCGCGGCCGAGGCGCACGAGCTCGCGGGCTGGAGTGCGCGGGTGGCGGCGACCCACGCCCGGCTGGCAGATCAGTTAGCCCGCCGGTTCGACCAGCGAGAATCGCGAATTCACGAAAACGTCCTGAGCTGCCGAGGGAATGAACACAAGGAAAGGGCCCGTCACCGAGATCGGTGACGGGCCCTTTCCCACCCCGCGTTCGGATCAGCTGTTCTCCACCGGCAGCGGCAGGCCGGGCAGCGCGGGCAGACCACCGGGAGGTGCCGGCAGACCGCACTTGCTCAGCAGTTCGGTGACGGTCTTCAGCAACGTCGTCAGAATCCCGGTGATCTTGCCGACGTCCGGCAGACCACCACCGGCGGCGCCGAGGATCGTGCCGCCGAGACCGGCGATGGTCGAGACCAGGTTCAGCACGACCGGCAGGCACTGGTCGACCGGCCCGGAGTACGCGACGGCCTTCACCGGCAGCGGTACCGGCGCGCTGACCGGCAGGGCCGGCAGACAGCCGGAGCTCTGCAGCGCCGAGACCAGTCCGAGCAGGTCGCCGATCAACGGTGTCACGGCAGCCACGTTGGGAATCGGCAACAGGCTGCCGACGACTTTCGTGAGCTTCCCGGCGAGGTCCGTCACGAGACCGGCGCAGGCGGCCGGGAGTTCTGGCGCGGCGGGCGACGCACTGGCAGCCGGGACGGAGGATGCGGTGAACAGAGCTGCGACGAGCGAGAGTGCGGTAATCGTTTTCTTCACGGCTACCTTCTTCCTCAAATGCGCAATTCACTGGAGCCGCGCCGGAAAAATCCTCAAAAGGATTCGGGAGCGGTTCATTCCATGTGGCAGAGCGTAAGCCTGCACACTGCCCCTACCAGCGGAGATCGCGAATTCACCCACTCGAAAAAGGCCTCATTCGATTGAGGGAAGGCCCTGAATCGTGCACGCGCCTGAGTCAGATCACCTGCAGTGATCAGGAAACAAAGAAGACGGACACATCAGGGCATCCAGCCCGCCGTTTGAAGGCGAACTGGATGCCCTGTGTTGATCTCCTGGTGCCGCTAACCGGCCAGAACGACCCTGCCAAGTTCCGCAGATGTCGCCAGCAGGCCGTGCCGCGGCAGCACGCGCACGGTGTAGCCGAGCGCACCGGCGTGCGGCAGCGGCACCTCGGCCTCGTAGTTTCCGTTGCCCGCGTAGCTCATCGACGCGGTCACGATGTCCGTCAGCTCGTCGGAGTCGTTGGACACCTTGCCGAGCACGACCTGAACGTCCACTTCGGACGGCTCCAGCCCGGCCAGCTCGACCCGTGCCCGCACGACGGCCGGCGCACCGAGCACCGGCACCGACGAACCGCCGAGCACCAGGTCGCTGTCGAGCACCCGCACGCGCGTCCACGACGCACGCAACCGGTGCCGGTAGCCGGAGAGCTCCTTCGCACCGCGGAAGCCCTCACCGAGAACGGCGTTCGCGGACGACGCGGCGGGCGCGTAGTAGGTCTCCACGTACTCGCGGACCATCCGGGAGGCCTGCACGACCGGACCGAGCGAGGCCAGCGTGTGCCGGACCATCGACATCCAGCGGGTCGGCACACCGTCCTCGCCGCGGTCGTAGAACAGCGGCGCGACCTGCGAGCCGAGCAGCTCGTACAGGGCGTGCGCCTCCAGGTCGTCCCGGCGGATCGGGTCGCTGACGCCGTCCGCGGTCGGGATGGCCCAGCCGTTCGACCCGTCGTAGAGCTCGTCCCACCAACCGTCGCGAATGGACAGGTTGAGCCCGCCGTTGAGCGCGGCCTTCATGCCGGACGTGCCGCACGCCTCCAACGGGCGCATCGGGTTGTTCAGCCACACGTCGCAGCCCCAGTACAGGTACCGGGCCATGGACATGTCGTAGTCCGGCAGGAACACGATCCGGTGCCGCACGCCCGCGTCGTCGGCGTAGCGCACGATCTGCTGGATCAGCGCCTTGCCACCGTCGTCGGCCGGGTGCGACTTGCCCGCGACCACGAGCTGCACGGGCCGTTCGGGGTGCAGGAGGAGCGACCGCAGCCGCTCCGGGTCGCGCAGCATCAGCGTGAGGCGCTTGTACGTCGGCACGCGCCGTGCGAAGCCCACGGTGAGCACGTTCGGGTCGAACACCGAGTCGGTCCAGCCCAGCTCCAGCGCCGAGGCACCGCGCTGCAGCCACGACTCGCGCAGCCGCCGGCGCACCTCGGTGACCAGGCGCCCGCGCAACGTCGACCGCAGCTCCCACAGGCCCGCGTCGGTGACCGGCTCGAACGCGCCGATGCCGAGACCGCTGCTGGTCTGGGTGTCCGCTTCGGACGCACCGAGCAACTTGCTCATCTCGGTCGCCGCCCACGTCGGGCCGTGCACGCCGTTGGTGACCGAGCCGATCGGCACCTCGGTGGCGTCGAAGCCCGGCCACAGCCCGCGGAACATCCCCCGGCTGACCTCACCGTGCAGTTTGGACACGCCGTTCGCGCGCTGGGCGAGCCGCAGGCCCATGTGGGCCATGTTGAACATGCCGGGGTTCTCCTCGGCACCGAGCGCGAGGATCCGCTGCGTGTTCACGCCGGGCACGAGGTTCTCGGCGCCGAAGTAGTGCTGCACGAGGTCGACCGGGAACCGGTCGATACCGGCGGGCACGGGCGTGTGCGTGGTGAACACGGCACCGGCGCGCGTGGCCGTGAGCGCCTGGTCGAAGTCGAGGCCGTCGTTGGTGATGTACTCGCGGATCCGCTCCAGGCCGAGGAAGCCCGCGTGACCCTCGTTCGTGTGGAAGACCTCGGGCTGCGCGTGCCCGGTGAGCTCGCAGAACGTGCGCACCGCCCGGACCCCGCCGATGCCGGCGAGGATCTCCTGGCGGATGCGGTGGTTCTGGTCGCCGCCGTAGAGCCGGTCCGTGACGCCGCGCAGGTCCTCGTCGTTCTGCTCCACATCGGAGTCGAGCAGCAGCAACGGCACCCGCCCGACCTGCGCCTTCCAGATCTTCGCGCGCAGCATCCGGTCGCCCGGCATGGCGACGTGGACGAGCAGCGGCAGCCCGGACGGCTCGGTCAGCAGCTCCAGCGGCAGCCCGCGCGGGTCGAGCGCCGGGTAGTGCTCCTGCTGCCAGCCGTCGAGCGACAGCGACTGCCGGAAGTACCCGGACCGGTAGAGCAGGCCGACCGCGATCAGCGGCACGCCCAGATCGGAGGCCGCCTTCAGGTGGTCGCCGGCGAGGATGCCGAGACCGCCCGAGTAGTTCGGCAGCGCCTCGTGCACGCCGAACTCCATCGAGAAGTACGCGACGGACGTCGGCAGCGGCGTGTCCGGCGCGCCGTGCTCACGACGCTGGGTGATCTCGTCCTGGCGCCGCTGGTACCACCGCGGCCCCCCGACGTACCGCTCCAGATCGGAGGCGAGCGCGTTCAGCCTCAGCAGGAACTGCTCGTCTCTCGCGAGCGCCTCCAGCTTCCCGGCGTCGACGACGGAGAGCAGGCGCAACGCGTCGCCACCCACCTCTGACCAGACACGTGCGTCGATCGAGGCGAAGAGATCCTGCGTGGGCGGATGCCACGTCCAGCGCAGGTTGGTGGCGAGCGTGGTCAGCGCGGACAGGGGCTCCGGCAGGCTGGCGCGGACGGTGAACCGGCGAAGTGCTCGCATGACGAGCGAACTTACCTGTCACCCCTGCGGGCCTGACAACGTTCCCGGTCACACCTG
Organism: uncultured Actinomycetota bacterium; assembly: GCA_963771775.1. GTDB lineage: Bacteria > Actinomycetota > Actinomycetes > Mycobacteriales > Pseudonocardiaceae > Lentzea. The sequence goes on along the minus strand of CAVYUS010000007.1, from coordinate 426,753 downwards.
CAACGACTTGCAGAACCGGTCAAGACGGGGACCGGCCGTGAGCAGGCTGGATGGGCGGCACCCGAGCGTTCGTCAGGTTGAGGTGTGAACGCGGGAGCGGCTCAGCCCTTCTGCTCGCCGGTGATCAACAACTTCTCGCCCGTACCGGAGATCTCGAGCGTGTGCTCCTCGACCGAGGCCTTGTTCGTCTCCGCGTCGGTCAGCTCCAGCGCCACCGTCACGGCGAAGCCGTCGCCGCTGGCCTCCACCAGCGGCGCACCCTTGATCGCCACCTTGCTGTAGGCGCCCCAGTACTTGTCGTCGGTGGAGTCGCCGGGGACCTGGTCCGGGTCCCAGTCCTTGCGCGCACCCTCCGTGTTCTTCGGCAGCTTCGCGTAGTGCTGCTGCACGAACTGGGTGACCTGCGCCTTGGTGAACTTCGGTTTGGGGGCGCTGGACGGCGGCGGGCTCGGCTTGGTCTGCGCCGGCGGCTTCTCGCTGGTCTGGGTCGGCTTGGTCTCGGGGGCGGCGGAGGGGCACCGTCTGTTCGACCGGCTGACTGGTGCTGGGGCCAGGACCGGCCGGGGAGTCGGCGCGGTCCTTGGTCTGGCCGTTCACGAGCGCGTAGGCGATGCCCGAGATCAGGAGCACCGCGAGGATCGAGGCGGCGATCGCGAGGCCGCGGTTCTTCTTCGGCTCCGGTTCCGGTTCCGGCTCGAGGTCGCGCGGCGGGCGGGTGCCGGGCGGAGGCATGACGGGCCGGGACGCGGGCGGGCGGGACGGCGGGCCGGAGGGGCGCATCGTGCCGGGGCCCGCGGACTGCATCACGGCGGTGCCGGTCGGCGGTGGGGCCGTCGGCGGCAGGATCGTGGTCGCCGGCACCTGCTGGCCGGTCGCGATGGCCTTCAGCGCCTCGGCCGCCTGGGCCGCGGTGGGGCGCTGGTGCGGCTCGTTGGCGAGCAGGCGGATCAGCAGCGGGGTGAGGGGGCCCGAGCGCATCGGCGGGCGGGTCTCGCCGCGCGCGACCTTGTAGAGCAGGCCCAGGTCGTTGGTGCTGCGCCCGAACGGCGGCTCGCCCTCGGTCATCGCGTAGATCGTCGCGCCGAGCGAGAACACGTCGCTCGGCGATGCGGGATCGGAGCCGCGGGCCAGCTCGGGTGCGAGGTAGGCGGGCGTGCCGGCCAGCATGCCGGTCTTGGTCACCGCGACGTCGCCCAGCGCGCGGGAGATGCCGAAGTCGGTGATCTTGACGGTGCCGTCACGTCCAATGAGGACGTTTCCCGGCTTGATGTCGCGGTGCACGATTCCCGCGTCGTGGGCGGCGGCGAGCGCGTTGGCCGCCAGCGAACCGATGCGGGCCGCCTCGACCGGCGGCATCGGTCCGCGCTCCTCCAGGATCGCCGACAAGTTTCGGGACGGCAAATACTCCATGACAAGACACGGCTTGCCGTGGTCGAGCACGACGTCGTACACGGCGATCGCGTTAGGGTGCTGCAGACGTGCCGCGATGCGACCTTCCCGCATCGCACGCTGGACGGCTTCCTGCGCTTCGTGCGCCGGCACGTCGTTCAGCAGCATCTGCTTGACGGCCACATCCCGATGCAAGAGCTCGTCCCGCGCACGCCACACGACGCCCATCGCGCCGGCACCGAGCTGGTCGAGCAGGACGTAGCGGTCGCCAAGCTTGTTCACGCGCGCACGGTACCCAACGCGCCCGTTGAACGAAGTGAGTACGGGCGGGATCGACCCACCGCGGAGGACATGAAGTGGTCATGTGGTGGCGGGAGACCCTGGACACACATCGTGCTCAAGGTGTGCGATCGACATCGGCGGGGTACGGATCTACAAGGGGTAACCCGCCGAAGCACGACTTGATCGAGCAAGGCAAGATTCCGCATGACACGCGACACAACGGCGGAAGGGCGCTGCCGATGAGTGGACGACTCGGTATCGACGACGTATCCCCGGTGGTGTCCGCTGGTAGATACCCAGCGAAAGCCGTTGTGGGAGAACACATTCCGGTCGAAGCGACGGTCTGGCGCGAAGGGCACGACAAGCTCGGCGCGACAGTCACCTGGCGCGGACCGAACGACCGAGTCGCCCGCCAGACACGCATGCACGAGGTCGGCATCGGCCTCGACCGCTGGGGCGCGGTGATCGTTCCCGGCCAGCAGGGCGCGTGGACGTTCCGCATCGACGCCTGGAGCGACCCCTGGAGCACCTGGCGGCACGCGGTCGAGGTGAAGATCGCGGCCGGACAGGGTCCCGGTGATCTCGGGAACGATCTGGAGATCGGCGCACAACTACTCGATCGGGTGGGACGCCGCCCGGACCGCCGGCAGGAGCGAGCACTGCTCATGTCTGCCGCGACGGCACTGCGCGACGAGGACCGGCCGCTCGGCGAACGCGTGGCACCCGCCCTCGCGGACGACGTCCAGAAGATCATGTTCGAGCACCCGGTGCGTGAGCTGATCACCAAGGGCAAGACGCACAAGATCTGGTGCGACCGGAAGAAGGCCGCGTACAGCTCCTGGTACGAGTTCTTCCCGCGCAGCACCGGCGGGATCGACGAGACCGGGCAGGCGGTGCACGGCACGTTCGCGACGGCGACCAAGGAGCTCGACCGGGTCGCGTCGATGGGCTTCGACGTCGTCTACTTCCCGCCGATCCACCCGATCGGACGAGTCAACCGCAAGGGCCCCAACAACACGCTCGTCGCCGGCCCGGAGGACACCGGTTCGCCGTGGGCCATCGGCGCGGACGAGGGCGGGCACGACGCGATCCACCCGCAGCTCGGCACGATCGAGGACTTCGACGTGCTCGTCGAGAAGGCACACGAGCTCGGCCTCGAGGTGGCGCTGGACTTCGCGCTGCAGTGCGCGCCGGACCACCCGTGGGTGCTCAAGCACCCGGAGTGGTTCACGACGCGTCCGGACGGGACGATCGCGTACGCGGAGAACCCGCCGAAGAAGTACCAGGACATCTACCCGGTCAACTTCGACCTCGACCCGCAGGGCCTCTACCACGAGGTGCTGCGCGTGGTCCTGTACTGGGCCGAGCACGGGGTGCGGATCTTCCGGGTCGACAACCCGCACACCAAGCCGCCGGACTTCTGGCAGTGGCTGATCTGGAAGGTGAAGGAGGTCTACCCGGACACGCTGTTCCTGTCCGAGGCCTTCACCCGGCCGGCCCGGCTCTACGGCCTCGCGAAGCTCGGCTTCACCCAGTCCTACACGTACTTCACGTGGCGGACGGGCAAGCAGGAGCTGATCGAGTTCGGCGAGGACCTCCGCGACCACTGGGACGAGGCGCGGCCGAACCTCTTCGTGAACACGCCGGACATCCTGCACGAGTCGCTGCAGCACGGCGGACCTGGCATGTTCGCACTGCGGGCGGCTCTCGCGGCGACGCTCGCCCCCACGTGGGGCGTGTACTCGGGGTACGAGCTGTACGAGTACGAGGCGGCGAAGCCCGGCAGCGAGGAGTACCTCAACTCCGAGAAGTACCAGCTGCGGCCGCGCGACTATGCCCGCGCACTGGCGGATGGCCGCAGCCTCGAACCGTGGATGCGCAAGCTGAACCACATCCGCAAGGCGCACCCGGCACTCCAGCAGATGCGCACACTGAAGTTCCAGCACATCGACAACGACGCGTTGCTCGCGTTCTCCAAGCGCGACCCGGAGACCGGCGACACGGTGGTCGTGGTGGTCAGCCTCGACCCGAACGGCGGCCAGGACGGGACGCTGTACCTCGACCTGCCCGCGCTCGGGTTCGACTGGCACGAGCGGGTGATCGCGCACGACGAGGTCACCGGCGAGACCTGGGACTGGGGTCAGGCCAACTACGTCCGGCTTGAGCCGTGGCGTGCGATCGCGCACGTCGTGAGCCTGCAGCGCCGCTTCAGCTAGGTCGTGAGTGCTTTTAGTCGCTATGACGACGGAAAGCACTCACGGCCTCAACACCCCGACGAGGTGGGAACCATGATCGAAGAGACCCGTCCCGACGCGGCGCTGGGGTTGGAAGGAACACCGCACACCGGTGAAGGCGTCACCGATGACGGCTTCCTGGTCGAACCACAGGCAGAGGACTTCAAGTCGGCCAAGCCGGCGTCGGCGAACCCGAGCTGGTTCAAGGGCGCTGTCTTCTACGAGGTGCTGGTCCGCGCGTTCAGCGACTCCAACGGCGACGGGACGGGTGACCTCAGAGGACTCGCCTCCCGCCTGGACTACCTGGAGTGGCTCGGCGTCGACTGCCTCTGGCTGCCGCCGTTCTACGCGTCGCCGTTGCGCGACGGCGGGTACGACATCAGCGACTTCCGCGCGGTGCTGCCGGAGTTCGGCACCGTCGAGGACTTCGTGTACCTGCTGGAGGAGGCGCACCGGCGCGGGATCCGGGTGATCACCGACCTGGTGCTCAACCACACCTCCGACGCGCACCCGTGGTTCCAGGAGTCGCGGCAGAACCCGGACGGCCCGTACGGCGACTTCTACGTGTGGAGCGACGACGACTCGCGCTATGCGGACGCGCGGATCATCTTCGTCGACACGGAGTCGTCGAACTGGACGTACGACCCGGTGCGCGGGCAGTTCTTCTGGCACCGCTTCTTCAGCCACCAGCCGGACCTCAACTACGAGAACCCGGACGTGCAGGAGGCGATGCTCGACTGCCTGCGGTTCTGGCTCGACCTGGGCATCGACGGGTTCCGCCTCGACGCCGTGCCGTACCTCTTCGAGGAGGAGGGCACGAACTGCGAGAACCTGCCGCGCACGCACGAGTTCCTGAGGAAGTGCCGCAAGGTCGTCGACGACGAGTTCCCCGGCCGGGTGCTGCTCGCCGAGGCGAACCAGTGGCCGTCGGACGTGGTCGAGTACTTCGGCGACCCGGAGATCGGCGGCGACGAGTGCCACATGGCGTTCCACTTCCCGCTGATGCCGCGCATCTTCATGGCGGTGCGGCGCGAGTCGCGGTTCCCGATCTCGGAGATCCTGGCGCAGACGCCGGCGATCCCGGAGAACGCCCAGTGGGGCATCTTCCTGCGCAACCACGACGAGCTCACGCTCGAGATGGTCACGGACGAAGAGCGCGACTACATGTACTCCGAGTACGCCAAAGATCCGCGGATGAAGGCGAACATCGGCATCAGAAGGCGGCTCGCGCCGTTGCTGGAGAACGACCGCAACCAGCACGAGCTGTTCACCGCGCTGCTGCTGTCACTGCCCGGTTCGCCCGTTCTGTACTACGGCGACGAGATCGGCATGGGCGACAACATCTGGCTGCAGGACCGCGACGCGGTGCGCACGCCGATGCAGTGGACCCCGGACCGCAACGCGGGGTTCAGCGGCTGTGACCCCGGCCGGATCTACCTGCCGGTGATCATGGACCCGGTCTACGGCTACCAGGGCCTGAACGTCGAGGCGCAGCTCAACAGCTCGTCGTCGCTGCTCAACTGGACCCGGCACATGATCGAGGTGCGCAAGCAGCACCACGCGTTCGCCGAGGGCGACTTCACCGAGCTCGGCGGCTCGAACCCGAGCGTGCTCGCCTACAAGCGACAGTGGAAGCGGCCCGACGGGCGCGAGGACATCGTGCTCTGCGTGAACAACCTGTCACGCTTCCCGCAACCCGTTGAGCTGGACCTCTCCGAGCACCGCGACTACGCGCCGATGGAGCTCACCGGAGGTGTCAAGTTCCCCGCGATCGGGGAACTCCCGTACCTGCTGACCCTTCCCGGTCACGGTTTCTACTGGTTCCAGCTGGTAGAGGCGGGCGACGACAGCGAGATGAGGTGAACCGCGTGATCGATCCCGACGAGCTCGCCGACAAGCTGGTCACCACACTGCCCGACGTTCTGCCCACCCTGCGCTGGTTCGGCGGCAAGGACCGCCCGATCACCGCCGTCCGTCCACTGAGGACGACGCCGCTCGCGGACGACCTCGTGCACGTGATCGTCGAGGTCGAGCAGCCCGGCCGCACCGAGCTGTACCAGCTGATCATCAGCGAGCACTCGGACGGCTACGACGCCACCGCCGATCCCGAGCGCAACGGTTTACTGCTGGCCAAGATCGCGGCCGGCGAACGCGTCAACGGCATCACGTTCGCGCACGAGCAGGGTGTCGAGCTGCGCACCTCGTTGCGCGGCCGGCCGATCGGCGTCGAGCAGTCCAACACGTCGCTGATCTACGGCCAGCAGTACATCCTGAAGATCTTCCGCAAGCTCGCCCGCGGCGAGAACCGCGACCTGGTGCTGCACCGGGCACTGCGGTCGGTCGGCTGCGAGCACATCGCCCTGCCGCTCGGCTCGATCTCGACCGAACTGGACGGTGCGCCGGTCACGCTCGCGATGCTGCAGGAGTTCCTGCCGGACGCGGTCGAGGGCTGGGACATGGCCAAGACCTCGGTGCGCGACCTGATGGCCGAGGCCGACCTGCACGCGTTCGAGGTGGGCGGCGACTTCGCCGGCGAGGCGCAACGGCTCGGCCACGCGGTGGCCAGGGTGCACGCCGATCTCGCCGAGGCGTTCGGTGCGCGGCAGGCCGACGACGACGCCATCACGCACGCCATCGCGGACATGCAGCGGCGCCTGGACACCGTGCTGGAGGCGGTGCCGGAGCTGGGCCGCTACGAGGACGCCCTGCGCGCCACGTTCGACGACGCGCGCAAGCACATCGGGCAGATCTCCATCCAGCACATCCACGGCGACCTGCACCTCGGTCAGGTGCTGCGGACCGTGCACGGCTGGCTGCTGATCGACTTCGAGGGCGAGCCGGCGGCCGGCGTCGAGGAGCGCAACGCGCTGCGGTCGCCGTTGCGCGACGTGGCGGGGATGCTGAGGTCGTTCGACTACGCGGCCCGGCAGCTGCTCGTCGGCCAGCCCGACGACGACCAGCTCGCCTACCGCGCGATGGAGTGGACGAAGCGCAACCGGGCGGCGTTCTGCGACGGGTACGCCGAAGTGGCGGGCGACCCGAGGGACGACGCGCATCTCCTGCGCGCGTTCGAACTGGACAAAGCGGTCTACGAGGTCGCTTACGAGCACGCCAACAGGCCGGAGTGGTTGACGGTGCCGCTGTCGTCGATCGCCCGGATGACCAGCGGAGGAGAGTAAGCCGTGAAGGCCGACCTGGACCGGCTCCTGTCAGGTGCGCACCACGACCCGCATTCGGTGCTGGGTGTGCACTCCGTCGGCGACCAGGTGATCGCGCGGGCCCTGCGGCCCGGCGCGTCCTCGGTGGCGGTGGCGTGGGGTGACAAGCAGGTCGAGCTGCCCCGCATCGCCGACGCGCTCTTCGAGGGCGAACTGCCGGAGGCGCCCGGCGACTACCGGCTGCTGGTGACCTACAACGGCGGGCCGGCGGTCGAGGTCGACGACCCGTACCGGTGGCTGCCGACGGTCGGTGAGCTGGACCTGCACCTGATCGGTGAGGGCCGGCACGAACGGCTCTGGGACGTGCTGGGCGCGCGCGTGCGTTCGTACGAGACGGCTTCCGGCACGACCACCGGCGTCTCGTTCGCGGTCTGGGCGCCGAACGCCCGCGGCGTGCGGGTCACCGGTGACTTCGACGGCTGGGACGGACGCGCGAACCCGTTGCGCTCCATGGGTTCCAGCGGCGTGTGGGAGGTCTTCCTGCCGAACGTCCCGGCCGGGTCGCGGTACAAGTTCCGCATCCTCGGCGCGGACGGCATCTGGCACGAGAAGGCCGACCCGATGGCGTTCGCGACGGAGGTTCCGCCGCAGACCGCCTCGGTGGTGGCCGAGTCCTCGTACGTGTGGGACGACGCGGAGTGGGAGGCCAGGCGCGAGGCCACGCAGTGGGCGAACGCGCCGATGTCGATCTACGAGGTGCACCTCGGCTCGTGGAAGCCGGGGCTCGGCTACCGGGAGCTGGCCGTCGAGCTCGCGGACTACTGCGAGGACATGGGCTTCACGCACCTCGAACTGCTGCCGGTGGCCGAGCACCCGTTCGGCGGCTCGTGGGGCTACCAGGTCACCTCGTACTACGCGCCGACCTCGCGGTTCGGCTCACCGGACGACTTCCGGTTCTTCGTCGACACGCTGCACCAGCGCGGCATCGGCGTGCTCGTCGACTGGGTGCCCGCGCACTTCCCGAAGGACGCCTGGGCACTCGCCAAGTTCGACGGCACCCCGCTGTACGAGCACGCCGACCCGCGCCGCGGCGAGCAGCTCGACTGGGGCACGTACGTCTTCGACTTCGGGCGCAACGAGGTCCGCAACTTCCTCGTCGCGAACGCGCTGTACTGGATCGAGGAGTTCCACCTCGACGGCCTGCGCGTGGACGCCGTCGCGTCGATGCTCTACCTCGACTACTCGCGGCCGGCGGACCAGTGGCTGCCCAACGAGTTCGGTGGCCGGGAGAACCTCGACGCGGTGCGGTTCCTGCAGGAGCTGAACGCGACCGTGTACCGGCGCCACCCCGGCGTGGTGATGATCGCCGAGGAGTCGACGGCGTGGCCGGGCGTCACGCGGCCGACGCACCTGGGCGGGCTCGGGTTCGGGTTCAAGTGGAACATGGGCTGGATGCACGACTCGCTGCACTACCTGTCGCGCGAGCCGATCCACCGGTCGTTCCACCACAACGAGATGACGTTCTCGCTGGTGTACGCGTGGAGCGAGAACTTCGTGCTGCCGCTCTCGCACGACGAGGTGGTGCACGGCAAGGGCTCGCTGTGGCAGCGGATGCCGGGCGACGACTGGAACAAGGCCGCCGGCGTGCGGTCCCTGCTCGCCTTCATGTGGGCGCATCCCGGCAAGCAGCTGCTGTTCATGGGCGGCGAGTTCGGGCAGCGGCAGGAGTGGTCGGAGTCGCGGTCGCTCGACTGGCACCTGGTCGAGCAGGAGCCGCTGCACCAGGGCATCCAGTCGCTGATGCGCGACCTGAACGGGGTGTACCGGGAGTCGGCGGCGTTGTTCTCGCACGACGTGACGCCGGAGGGCTTCCAGTGGATCGACGCGAACGACTCCGGTGGCAACGTGCTGTCGTTCCTGCGGATCGGTGAGGACGGCTCGATGCTGGCGTGCGTGGCGAACTTCTCCGGGGGCCCGCACCACGACTACCGCGTCGGCCTGCCCTCGGTCGGCCGGTGGCGGGAGGTCGTGAACACCGACGCGGCGCACTACGGCGGTTCCGGCGTGGGCAACCTCGGCGGGGTCGAGGCGGAGGCCAGGCCGTGGCACGGCCGGCCGGCGTCGGCGATCCTGCAGCTGCCGCCCGCCGGGGTGGTCTGGCTCGTGCCGGAGAGCTGACGCTGATCGGTCCGGCGCGCTCCGCTGCGGTGGAACGCGCCGGACCCGGTCGCGATCGACTGGTGGGGCTGACCTGGTGGATCACGGGCCGGTGAACCTGATCAGTCCGGCGCACGTTGGCTTCTGTATGCGCCTGAGTTCCCGGAGTAGGACGCCCGTCGAGCCGACCGGGAGGCACAATGGGTCCATGCGGCACCGGAGCATCGCGCTGATCGTCGCCACCGCCCTGCTCGCGGTGGGATGCACCGCCGAGATCCCAGGGCGCCCCCGTGCGGCCAAGGTGGTGAAGAAGGAGACCACGGCCCCGACCATCCAGGTCCGCGGCTCCGACAACGGCGCCATCGACAAGCTGGCCGCGACCGCGCTGACGGACATCGAGGCGTTCTGGGAGTCGTCCTTCCAGAGCACCTTCGACAAGCCGTGGAAGAAGCTGACCGGCGGCTACTTCTCGGTCGACACGGCCGACGCGGCCGCGAAGCCGCCACCGTGCACGCAGAAGGCCGCGGACGTGGAGGGCAACGCGTTCTACTGCCCGGCCGCCGACGCCATCGCCTGGGACCGCGCCTCGCTGCTGCCGGTCCTGCAGGACCGCTTCGGCGAGGCCGCCGTCGTCGTCGTGCTGGCCCACGAGATCGGCCACGCGGTGCAGAACCGCATGGGCATCACCCCCGAGGCCGAGCGCCGCGAGCCCGACAAGTACCCGACGATCCTCACCGAGGCCCAGGCCGACTGCTTCGCGGGCTCGTTCATCCGCTCGGTGACCGACGGCAAGTCCACCCACCTCGACATCGGCACCGACGCCCTGGACAAGGCCCTGGGCGCCCTGATCACGTTCCGCGACCCGGTCGGCACCTCCCCGGAGGACGAGCAGGCGCACGGCAGCGCCTTCGACCGCGTCGCCGCGTTCCAGGACGGCTACGAGCAGGGCACCAAGTTCTGCGCCGCCATGAGCGTGCAGAACCGCACGTTCACCCAGCGCGCCTTCACCAACACCACGGACCGCGCGAACGGCGGCAACCTGCCGTTCGCCGACATGCTCAAGTCCGTCACGCCCGACCTCGACCTCTACTTCAAGAACCTGGCCACGACCAAGGGCAAGACCTGGCCCTCGCCGCGCGCGGAGTCCTCGCAGACCGAGCCCACCTGCTCCGGCGACCAGGGCCCCGTCGCGTACTGCCCGTCCGACAAGACCATCAAGATCGACACCAAGGACGAGCTGCCGGCCCTGCACAAGGAATTCGGCGACTACGCCACCGGCACGCTGATCGCGACCCGCTACGCCATGGCCGAGCTGGCCGCGGTGGGCAAGCCGATCGAGGGTGAGGACGCGTCCGCCGCGGCACTGTGCCTGGCCGGCGCGTACACGGGCGCGGTCTTCGCACGGGAGGGCGGGTTCGGGTTGTCGCCCGGTGACTTCGACGAGGCGGTGACGGTGCTGCTGCAGTTCGACTACGCGGCCAGGGACGCGACCGGCGGGGACGCCGTGGATCCCGGGTTCGAACGGGTGGCGCGGTTCCGCGAGGGCGTGTTCGAGGGCCCGAAGAAGTGCGGCCTCTGAGGCCATAACGGCCACCAGCCTGTTCGACGGGTGTCGAACAGGCTGGTGGCCGTGGCTTCGGCGGGCGGCGAGTCAGCCCGTGACGATCGACGTTCGCGCGCCCGGAATCTTCAACGTGCCACCGACCAGGTCGGTGTTGCGCACCGTCACCTCGGTGAACGTCGCGATCGGCACGTCCAGCGGCGGCGGATGCGCCGCGCTGTAGTCGACCGGGATCTTGATGCCGAGGATGTCGAGATTCCCCTTGAGCTGCACGGTGAACAGCTCGATCCGCCCGGACCCCGAGGTCGTGATCGTCGAGGTGCTCCCCGGCGACGCCGCGGTGACGATCTTCGACCCCGACGGCCCTTGTGCGGTCTGCACGAGGTCCCGGATCTTCATGTCGCGCGCGGTGAACTTGAGGACCTTGACGACCTCGCCGTTCACCACCGAGTCGACGACTCCGACGTACTTGAGGCCGTTGAGCTCGAGCCGCGACGAGGTGAGCGTCCACTCACGCCCTCCGCCCGCCACCGGGGCAGGGGCCGGTGGCGGGGGCGCCGACGTCGCAGGCGGCTCCGTGCTGGGCGGAACGTCCGGCACGGACGTGGACGCCGGCGGTGCGGTGGTACTCGACGGACTGGTACTGCTCGGTGGCGGCTCAGAGCTGCTCGTCGGGGCCGGAGTACTGCTCGAAGGCGTTGGCTCCGTACTCGACGGCGGCTGCAGCGCCAGCACCGCGATCAGGCCGATCGCAGCCAGCGGCTGTGTTCGATTCATTGGGAGGGGACCTCTTGGGTCGACTCTTCCGCACGGTGCTTGCGCTTGGACTTCTTCGGCTCCTTGGGTGCGTCCGTCCACGCCACGGCGAGCGCGCCGCCGAGCAGGCTGAGGATGGTGCCGATCAGGAAGCCGCCGAGGTTGGTCACGACGAGCGCGACCAGCGACAGCAGCACCGTGACGATGCCCGCCGCCAACCGGAACTTGGGCTGCACCCACAACGACACAGCACAGATCGCCAGCAACGAGCCGATCATCAGCGCGGACACGCCGCCCATCGTCTTGATCGAGATGATCATGTCGCCGAGCTTCACGCCGAAGAACGGCGGGAACAGGATGATTAGTGCGCCTCCGGCCACGAACAGGCCGGCCCAGAAGGGCCGGCCACGTCGCCACGCGGTGAAGGCTCGCCAGACCCTCAGAAGCACTCTTGCTTCCCCTGGCGAATGGTCAGGTTCATGCCCTTGAACCTGATGGTCTGAGCCGTGGTGGACCAGGCCGTCTGCTGAAGATTGGTGATGGTCGCCGTGTCAGCCTGCAGACCGAACGAGCCCGGCAGACCCCTGAGGTTGTCCGGTCCCTTGGTCACCTTGTTCGCGTCGATGCCGATCTCGGGGTTGCCGAGGACCAGGTCACCGTTGAGGTCGGTGAGTCCGACGACCAGGTGGTCAGCCGACATACCGTCCTCGTCGGCCGCCGTGATGCGCATCGTCACGTCACCGACGATCGGCATACCGGGCACGAACACGGACTGGCAGAACTTGTCGAGCGTCGCCGACCTGAAGCCGCTGACCGCCACGACGTGAACCTTGCCGGCACCCGCGTCCACACCGCCGAACTGGACGAATCCCTTGCCCTCCAAGTTCGAGGCGGCCACCTTGAAGTTGGTGCCGGACACCGCGAACGAGGCGGCCAGCGCTCCCTGGGACATCCCGACGAGGAGTACACCGGCACCCACTGCACCGATTCCGAGCACCCCTACGAACCGTGCCCAGCGCGTTCTACCCATAACCGCCCTACTCCTTCCACACCGAAGGCTTGCAGGGAGGGACTCTGCGCTCCGAAACATAGGTGGGACAACGAAAACGAGTCCGCGCAGTCTTGAAATCACCCCAGAGGGTGAGATATTTTCACGTTTGGCCCCTGGCGCCTGGCGCACACGGCTGAACGGTGCTTAGTAGGGTTTCGGCCCATGGGGATCGGACGAATCGCCGTCGCGCTGGCCGCGACCGCAGCTCTGACCGCGTGCGCCTCCGTGGTCGAGGGCGAACCGAAGGGCGAGCGCCCCGACCCCACGAAGGTCGCGGGCCTGGAGATCTCCAACGGCCCGTCGGGCCCCAAGCGGGGCGTGCCGGACGCGGACCTGAGCGTGGAGAACGGCGACGGCGGTGAGATGGACCGGCTGGCCATCAACACCCTCGCCGACGTCCAGGAGTTCTGGCAGGCCGAGATCCCGCGGTCGTTCGCCGGGAAGACCTTCACACCGGTCAAGCGCCTCGTGTCCTACGACTCCAACGGCAAGGGCGTCGAGATCTGCCGGCTCAACACCACCGGCGTCGCGAACGCCTTCTACTGCGCTCTCGACGACAGCATCACGTGGGACCGCGGTGAGCTCCTCCCGATGCTGAAGGACTCGTTCGGCGACATGGCCGTCGTCACGGTCCTCGCCCACGAGATGGGCCACGCCGTCCAGTACAAGCTCGGCCCGGCCTCCGGCATCGGCGCGAACACCCCGTCGATCGTCAAGGAGCAGCAGGCCGACTGCTACACCGGCGTCTTCATGCGCTGGATCGCCGAGAACAAGTCGAAGCACTTCGAGCTCTCCACCGGCGAGGGCCTGAACCAGGTCCTGCAGACGATGTTCTTCATCCGCGACTCCGCCGGCACGTCCTTCGAGAAGCAGGGCGCCCACGGCAGCGCGTTCGACCGCGTCTCGGCCTTCCAGTTCGGCTTCACCCGCGGTGCCGCCCGGTGCGCCGAGATCAACGAGGCCGAGATCGCCAAGCGCATCACCGAGCGCCCGTTCTCACTCGAGGACAAGGACCAGGGCCAGGGCCGCGGCAACGCCCGGATCGACCAGGACAAGTACCTCCGGGCGCTGGAGGAGTCCCTGCGCGACTCGTACAAGTCGAGCGGCGCGACCTTCCCCGCGTTCGACAAGGGCGGCATCAAGGCCTGCAACGACGCCCAGACCACGTCCCCGGCCTCCTACTGCCCCTCGACCAACCAGGTGCAGCTCGACCTCCCGTCGCTGGTGAAGATCGGCACCCCGCCGAAGAAGGGCTCCAAGGGCGGCATCGGCGACTTCGCGGCGTTCGCCGTCATCGCCTCCCGCTTCTCGCTCTCCATCCAGAACGCCACCGGCTTCAAGCTCGACGACGACGCGGCCGGGCAGCGCACCGCCTGCCTGACCGGCGCCTGGGCGGGCATCACGAACGGCCCGAAGCCCGCCGCCGACCTGAAGCTCTCCCCCGGCGACCTGGACGAGGCCGTGGCCGAGCTGCTGGCCGACGACAGCCTCATCGCCGCCGACGTGAACGGCAAGGCCGTCCCGTCCGGCTTCGCCCGCGTGGAGGCCTTCGGTGACGGCTTCTTCCGCGGCTCGTCGTTCTGCGTGAAGAAGTACTCGGTTTGATCCTTCATCGACCCCGGTCGATACTTGCCGGGTGCTGACCGACGAAGCCACCACCTACGCCTCGTGGTTCGCCACGCTCTCCGACCCGACCCGCGTGCGCCTGCTGCACCACGTGGCCTCCGCACCGGGCTCGGTGACCGTCGGCGAGCTGACCCAGCTGCTCGGCGTCAGCCAGTCCACGTGCTCGCACCACGTCCGCAAGCTCGCCGAGGTCGGCTTCGTCCGGGTGCGCCGCGAGGGCACGGCCACCCTGGTCACGGTGAACCCCGCCTGCTGCACCGGCCTGCCGCACGCCGCCGACGCCGTGATGGGAGCGCTGACCATCGGCACGGTCCGCCCGATGCCGGGCGTCACGATGCGGGCGATGACCGCTGGGGACTGGCCGGCCGTCCGGCGGATCTACGGCGAGGGCATCGCCTCGGGCAACGCGACCTTCGAGACCGACGTGCCCTCCCGGCGCACCCTCGAGTCCAAGTGGCTGCCGGATCACCGCTGGATCGCTGTGGTCGACGGCGAGGTCGCCGGGTGGGCCGCCGCGACGCCGGTGTCCGCGCGCGAGTGCTACGCCGGCGTGGCCGAGACGTCGATCTACGTCGCCGACGCCTTCCAGGGCCGCGGTGTGGGCAAGACCCTGCTGCACCACCAGGTCACAGCCGCCGACGCGGACGATCTGTGGATGCTGCAGGCGGTGATCTTCCCGGAGAACCGGGCCAGCATCGCCCTGCACCACAAGGCCGGGTACCGCACCGTGGGCGTGCGCGAGCGGATCGCGCAGCACCACGGCGAGTGGCGCGACACCGTGCTCCTGGAACGCCGGTCCGCCCAGCGGTAAATCGCTTCGGCGCGTGTGCACACCCTGGTTAACCTGCGCCAATGCCGACGAAGGACTTTGACGAGATCGCCGCGGAATCCGGCTTCTCCGGTGTGGTCCAGATCGACCGCGCCGGCGAGATCGAGTTCGCGAAGGCCTACGGGCTGGCCAACCGCACCTACCGCGTGCCCAACGAGCTGAACACCAGGTTCGGCATCGCCAGCGGCGGCAAGGGGTTCACCGCCCTGGCCGTGCTCTCGCTGGTGAACGAGGGCGTGCTGGAGCTGAGCACCACGGCCCGATCTCTGCTCGGCGACGACCTGCCGCTGATCGCGGCCGACGTGACCGTGGAGCACCTGCTCACGCACACCTCGGGCATCGGCGACTACCTCGACGAGGAGGGCGACTGGGAGCTCACCGACTACGTCATCGGCGCGGCGCACGAACTGACCACCACCGAGGCGTTCCTGTCCCGGCTGGACGGGTTTCCCACGAAGTTCAAGGCCGGTGAGCGGTTCGGCTACTGCAACGCCGGTTTCGTGGTGCTCGCGCTGCTGGCCGAACGCGCCGGTGGCGTCGGCTACCACGACCTGGTCCGGGAACGGGTGCTCCGCCCGGCAGGCCTGACCGCGACCGGCTTCCTCCGCGCCGACGAGCTACCGGCCGACGCGGCGGTGGGGTATCTGCCGATCGACGGGGTGGACCGCTCCAACGTCTTCCACCTGCCGGTGCTGGCCAACGGCGACGGCGGCATCCACACCACCGCCGCCGACATGTCCACGTTCTGGCGCGCGCTCTTCGCGGGCGCCATCGTGAAGAACGTCGACGAGGTGGTGCGGCCGCGTCACCTCGTGCCCGAGGAGTCCCTGCGCTACGGCCTCGGCTTCTGGCTGGGCGAGACCACCGACCTGGTGATGCTGGCCGGGCAGGACGCCGGTGTGTCGTTCAAGTCGGTCCACGACCCGCACACCGGCCGCACCTACACCGTGCTGTCCAACACCTCGCGCGGTGCGTGGCCGTTCGCCCGCACCTTCCCGGAGTGGAAGGACTAGGGCCTAGTAAAGGGCGCTCGCCAGGTTCCGGCGTGCCGCCGCCACCCGCGGGTCGTCCGACGGGAACAGCTCGAACAGCCCGACCAGATGCTGCCGCACGCGGTCGCGGTCGTCCCCGTAGACCCGCCGCACGGTGTCGACGAGCCGCTTGAACGCCTCGTCGACCTGCTGCAGCGCCACCTGGGCGTCCGCGGCCGCGAGCTGGGCGTCGATGTCCTCGGGCGCACCGTCGGCCTTGGTGATCACGGCCGGGTCGACCGACTCGGAGCGCTCGGCGAACTTGGCCTGCGCCAGGCCTTCCTTGGCCAGCTCGTTCGCCGGCTCGGTGGCCAGGACCTGCTCGTAGTAACCCTGGGCGGCGGTGTAGTCGCCACGCTCGAACGCCTCTTCGGCGGCCACGATCCGCGGGTCCTCGATGATGTCCTCGGGGGCGGGAGCGGTGGCCCTCGCCTCACCGGCCCGAATGCCCGGCAGCCGGTCGCGCAGCGCGTCGAGCAACCGCTCGATCCACGCGGAGAGCTCGGCATCGCCGAGCGGCCCGGCGAAGGCGTCGATCGGCTGACCGGCGGCGACGGCGATAACAGTCGGTACCGACTGCACGCCGAACGCCTGGCCGATCCGCGGCGACTGTTCGAGGTCGACGCGCGCGAGGATCCACGATCCGCCCGACGACTGGGCGAACCGGGTCAGCGTGTCGGACAGCTGCTGCGACTCCGGGCTGTAGGCGGCACCGAGCAGCACCACGACGGGCACCTGCAGGGACTGCTCGACCACGGCCTGGAAGGCGGCCTCGCTGACGTCCACGATCCACGGCGCACCACCGTTCCCGTCTGCGGCGGCAGCGGCGCCGGCGGCAGCGGGCGGGGGCGCGACGGATGCCTGGCGGGCAGCGTCGGCTCGGGCCTTCAAGGCGCCGAGGTCGACGGCGCCGGAGAGAGCGGCGGACAGTGCGGCGGTCTTGCGAGGATCAGGCCTTGTCACGTGTTCCATCCTGGCACGGCTAGTTCCCGGACCGGGTCCAGGGCCATCGGGTTGACTCGCATCGCCTCGTTGGCCGAAGCGATGCGCAGAGCGAGCGGTGTCATCAGGTCGACGAACCGCCCAGTTCGATCACTGCCCAGCGCCTCCCACGGTGCCAGAGCTGCGGCGTCGGTCGCACACTCCACCTCCGCGAGATCACCGGGCACGTCAGCGGCCGCCCACTCCTCGACAGTCCAACCACGCGCGGCGCGCATGTATGCCGGGTCGAGGGAGTGCTCGCGGGCGTACAGCGCAAGCGCCTGGCACGGCCCCACGCCGTGGGCGACCAGCGCGGCCACATGACCGTCGCCACGGGCCTCGCGCAAGATCGTGCAGGCGTGCCACAGGACGAGGTGCGGTTCGACCGGCCACGGCAGCGCCCGGTTCGCGGCAGCCAGCGGCCGGCCCGCGATGGGAGCCGCCAGCGCCGCCGCCCTGGCGAGCGCGGCGGCCTCGAAGATCTCCGGGGTGTCCACTTCACCCAGCATCCTGCGCAACGCCGCGTCGGCACCTTCGAGGCGCACGCGCAGATACTCGGCGGGTGTAGCGACCGCCCACGCGTCGGGCAGTGCGCGGTGGATCATGCGCGGGGCGAAGTTGTAGAAGACAGCCGTCACCAACTCCGGGGAGGCCGCGCCCAGTGGTGCGGCGCGCATGCCGAAGTAGCCCATCCACCCGCCCTTGCAGCCCAGCGCGTCGGTCGCCGCGCGGGATTCGGGCGTGAAATACGTGACGTCGTGATACGGCTCGTACCGCACCCACAGCTGTCTCGCGTCCACGCCCGACACGCTAACCCAGTGGACGCCGATGCACGGATGCCCTCACCGGGGCGGCGTAGAGCGTTCGGCCATCCGTGCAGACCCTCGACGCCACGCGGGGACCCCACGTACCCCAGAAGCGCACGAAAGCTCCCCGCGTGCACCTCCGACCGCACCGGCAAGGTGAACTTTCGCGCCACCACGACATCCTCGACGGCGACGCGACAGATCACGGCATGTCAGCGAGGTGCTCCTCGACCCGTTCCACCTTGGTCCGCAACTGGGCGGTGTGACCGGGCCGGATGTCCGCCTTGAGCACCAGCGACACCCGCGGGGCACTGGCCTGCACGGCTTCGGTCGCGCGCTTGACCACGTCCATCACCTCGTCCCACTCCCCCTCGATCAAGGTGAACATCGCGTTCGTCTCATTGGGCAGCCCCGACTCCCGGACGATCCGCACGGCCTCCGCCACCGCCTTGGCCACGCTTCCCGAATCGTCGGATGCGGACGGGGCGACGCTGAACGCGACAAGCACACGAGCCTCCCTGGTGATCGCTCTGCATACTGACTGGTAGCTTCGGTGCCCATGACACCGCTGCCGTTCGATCCGATCGCCCGCGCGGCCGCGCTGTGGGACGAGCGCGTTGGTCCGGCCACATCGATGGCCGCCGTGACGAGCGTCATGCGTGTCCAGCAAATCATCCAGTCCGCCGTGGACGCAGCCCTCAAGCCGCACGGGCTCACGTTCGCACGCTTCGAGGCGTTGGTACTGCTCTACTTCTCCCGCAAGGGCGCGCTGCCGATGCGGGTGATGGGCGAGCGCCTGCAGCTGCACCCGACGAGCGTGACCAACATCGTCGACCGGCTGGAGAGCGACGGCCTGGTCCGCCGCACGCCGCACCCGACCGACCGCCGCACCACGCTGGTGGAGATCACCGCCGCCGGCCTGCAGCGCCGCGAGGAGGCGACCGAGGCGGTCGTCGAGGTCAACCTGGGCCTGAAGGGCCTCACCGACCGGCAGACCGAGCAGCTCACCGAACTGCTGGCGAAGGTGCGCCGGTCGAGCGGCGACTTCGAGGAGTCAACTACTCAGCCCTGAAGGGGACCGAGCTTGAGGGCTCGGTCCTGGTAGGGCGTTGTTTGCGTTCCTCGTGCACGGCTGGCTGCGCGTGTGCGGCCGCATCTACCGGTCGCCTAGGCGGGGACCGGGTCGGGCACGTTGACGTGTACCCACACCGACCGTGCCCGGTTTCGGACGTTCACGGCGGCGACGATGTCGGCGGGTCCAGCGAGACCGCACCGGCGACAATGGAAGTGGTCCCTGGTGGGACGGTTGGCGCGTTCGGTGTGCCCGCACCGCGGGCACATCTGGCTGGTGTACCGCGCGTCGACGAGCAGCACCGGCACACCGGCCCGCTTCGCTTTGTAGCGGAGGTGCTGTTCGAGTTGGTGGAACGGCCAAGTGGTGAGTGTGGCTCGCTGGTGCCGGGAAACCGTGACCCGGTCACGGATACCGCCCAACTCCTCCAGGGCGATACCGCGGCCGGTGCGTTCGGCAACAGCCACAACCTGCTTGGCAACCCGATGGTTCACGTGCGTCGCGTGCCGGGCTTCACGCTTCGCGCGACGCTTCAACCGGCGCCGCGCCGACTTCGTCCGCCTGGCCTGCAGTTCGGCGCGCTTGCGGGCATGCCAGCGCCGATAACGCCGCAGGCGGCGCCCCTGGAAGTTGTCGGCGTCCGACGTCGTGGCCAGGTTCACGATGCCGCGATCGACGCCGATCCAGTCGACCGGGTCGAACTCGGGCTTCTCCTCGACATCGCAGGTGGCGATCAAGAACCAGATGCCGTCCCGCAACATCAGGTCCGACTCGCCCCGCCGATGCGCCCGCAGCATCCTGAGCTGATCGGGCGAGCCCGTGAACCACAGGTTCCTCACCCGGCCCGCAACAGTCCAGATCGACACCGTGCCCGCGTCGTACTGCCACGACAAGCAGCGGTCATCGAACGGCTGCGCCGCGGCAGGCCGGAACCCGACCGGTGTCGACTCCGCCTTCACCCGACGCCTGCCACCCACCGGACCGAGGTTGCCGTTGCGGACGTTCGCGTGCAACGTCGTGTACGCGTCCGCGACTTTCTTGATCACATGCTGGGCAGCCTGCGCACCCAACCCCCGCGCCTTCAACGCCGCGTAGGTGGGCTTACGCAACGCGTACTCACGAAACACACCCGTCTTGAACGCCACCCGCGACACCTCATCAGCGGCGTCGTTGCACGCGTGCAGAGTCGACCGCAACACCACGGCCTGCTCGGCGGTCGGCAGCAGCTTGACCTGCACGACAAGCTTCACCCGAACGACCATACCGAACACCCGTTCGACACCACCGACCAGGTTCGGACGACGAAATCACATCCCGGCCGCCAGGCTTTCCTCGCGGCGACAGGGCGCCGCGACACCACCGATCGCATTCCTCCCGGCCGTGAACGACCGGGGTTCCTGCGATTTGCCAGCTGAAATCCGGTTGAGCCCGTCGCGATGATGGTCGAGTGGCAGGTCGGACGATCATCGCATTGGTCAGCGCACCCAGCGGGTTCGCAGGCCGCACCAAAAAAGCCATCCCGGCCGAGGGTCTGTGGTGGTGGGACGCCGAAACGGTGAACCAGCTGCTCGAACCCCTGCTGCACGTGCCGACGAGCGTGCTCAGGCTGGTCTCCGCTGACGCCTGGTGATCACGGGTGGGCAGGCGAGCTCACCTACCACGTCGAGGCGCTCCGCGAGCCCGACCGCAAGCACGTCCGCAAGCACCTCCGCCCAGACGAAGAACCCGAGGCCGACGCCCCGGGCAGGCTGCCGTGGGCGCGGCTGGGCGGGCCCGCGGAGCTCGTCGCGTGGGCCGACACCAAGATCGAGCGGACCAGACCCGCGGTCCAGGTGAAGTCCTGGACCAAGTCGAGCGTGCACCGGCTCCGCACCGCCGACGGCACCGTGTGGCTCAAGGCCGTCCCGCCGTTTCTCCAGGACGAGGCAGCGGTGATCAGGATGGTCGCCGCCCACGACCCCTCACTCGTGCCGGAGGTCATCGCCTCGGCGCCGCACCGCGTGCTGCTCAGCGATGCACCCGGCGGCAGCTGCCGGATGCTCGGGCCGGCGCACATCGAGCAGATCGTGCCGCGCTGGGTCGCGGTGCAGCACGCGCTGGCCGATGCCGGTGCGCCCGGAGTGCGGCCGGCCGCAGTGCCGATGCCGTCGTTCGGACTGCCGGACACGTTGGTGCACGGCGACTTTTCCCCCCACAACTGGATGGCGAACGGCATGGTCCTCGGCTGGTCCGACGCGGTGTGGGGGCACCCCGCACTGGACGTGGGCCGACTGCTGGACTACTTCCAATACACGTCGTACGACCACGTCGCAAAGGTGTGGAGCGACGCGTGGCTCAGGCACCGCCCGGACAGCCGCCCGCTCGAAGCACTCGAAGCCGGCCGCCGCGCCTCGCGCCTGCAGAGGGCGGTGAGGGACCAGGAGATTCTCGACGAGATCGAGGACTCCCAGCGGATCTACCACGACACCTCCCCGGCGAACTTGCTCACGTCCCTGCGCGAGCTGGTGACCACCCCATGACGGAACGGTCGATCATCGCCCTGGTCAGCACCCCCAGCGGGTTCGCAGGCCGCACCGACGCGCTTGCGATGCCCACCGGGGACTGGAACCACGTCGAACCCGTCAACGAGGCCCTCGAAGCGCTCCTGGGCGTCCGGACGAGCGTGCTCAGGCTGATCTCCGTCGAGAACGGCGGGATGATGGGCGGCGGTCTGGTCACCTACCACGTCGAGGCGCACGGCGAACCCGACCGCACGAAGCTCCACCCCTCGTGGGAACCCAGTGTGAACGCCCGGAACAGGCTGCCGTACGCACGACTCGGCGGACCCGCGGAGCTGATCGCGTGGGCCGACACCCATGTCGAACGCACCGGCCCGGCCGTCCAGGTCCGCACGTGGAACCTCTCGACCATCCACCGGCTGCCCACCGCGAACGGCCCGGTGTGGCTGAAAGCCATCCCGTCGTTCTTCGCCGACGAGGGCGCGGTGATCGAAATGGTCGCCGAGCACGACCCGACGCTGGTCCCGGACGTGATCGCCTCGGCACCGCAGCGAGTGCTGATGAGCGACGCGCCGGGCGACAAGTGCTGGCCGATCAAGCACGAGCACGTCGAGGAGATCGTGCCGCGCTGGGTGGCCGTGCAGAACGCACTGGCGGGCCCACCGCAGGTCCGGCCGACCGCGGTGCCAATGCCGTCGTTCGGCCTGCCGGACACGCTCACGCACGGCGACTTCCACCCCGGCAACTGGCGCGCGGGCGGCCAGATCATCGACTGGTCCGACGCCGTCTGGGGTCACCCGGTGCTCGACGCGTGCCGGGTGCTCGAGTACAGCCCGCCCGAGATCCGCGACCACATCCGGAAGGTGTGGAGCGAAGCGTGGCTCACCCATCGCCCGGACAGCGACCCTCTCAAGGCACTCGATGTCGGCCGCCGGGCGTCACACCTGCACAACGCGGTGAAGTACCAGGAGTTCCTGGACAACATCGAGAAGTCCGAGCGGGTCTACCACGAGGGTGACCCGCAGGACGAGCTCAGAGCTGTTCGGGCGCTGGTTCGCTGAGGTCGTCACTGAGGCGACCGGTCTTCGTGGCCCAGCGCTCGAAGATCACCGTGCCGAACGGCGGGATGCTGGAGAGCAGGCCGAGCACGAGCGTGCGCGCGTCCCACTTCAGCGGCTCCTTCGCCATCAACGTGACGAGCACGAAGCCGACGAAGATCAGGCCGTGGATCGGGCCGAAGATCTTGACGCCGATCTCGTTCTGCACGACGACGTACTTGAAGAACATCCCGAGCAGCAGGCCCGCCCAGGAGATCGCCTCGGCGAGCGCGAAGATGCGGAACCGTCCAACCACGGTGGAGAACGTCATGGCTCCCAGCATGAACCGTGACGGGGAGCACACGATTACCGGGCGAGGGTTCGTGTCGGTCATCCGGTCAACCGCTCGCACCGAATTCGGCCGGATGACCGACTTCTGGACGAACCCTCCGCCGCGCGGCGGCGCGGCAATCCAACGCTGTCCTATTCCTCCCATTTGAAGACGCGACTCGCGATGAACCCGACCACCAACGCGAACCCGATCAGAATCGCCGACGGCAGCACGAGAGCCTCGATCCCCTTGCCCCGCACCAGCACGTCGAGCATGCCGTCGTTCATGTGCCGCAACGGGAAGATCTTCGAGACGGCCTGCAGCCACGCGGGTGCCTGGTCGACCGGGAAGAACGTGCCGGACAGGAACGCCATCGGCAGCACGACGATGTTCGCCGCCGCCGAGGCGGCCTCCTCGGTCTTGGCGAACGCGCCGACCAGCATGCCGAGCGCGAAGAACGCGATGGTTCCCAGCAGCAGCAACGGAATCGCGAGCCACCACGACCCGGACAGCTGCAACCCGAACAACGGCAACAGCGCGATGCCGACGAAGCTCGCGCCCTGCACCACGGCGACGCCCGCGCTGACCAGCAGCCGCGACGACAGCACCGAGGTCGCCGAGACCGGCGCGAGCCGGATGCGCCGCAGCACCTGCTTGCGCCGCCACGACACCAGCGTCAGTGCCGAACCGAACACCGCGGACACCGCCACACCCCACGACAGGATGCCCGGCGTCAGGTACTGGATCGGCTTGAGCGAGGCGTCCTCGACCTTCTCCGCGGCGAACGTGAAGCGCGGCGGCTGACCGGTCGCGGCGAGGTTCGCCTTGTCCACGAACCCGTTCACGATCCCGAGCACGGTCGCCGACTTCACCTGGTCGCTCTGCGCGAACCGCACGTCGAGCTGCTGGCCGCGGATGATCAGCGCGGCGGGCAGGTCACCGTCCTTGACCTTCTGCACCGCGGCGTCGACGTCGTTGTACGACTCCAGCTCCAGCGCGCCGCTCTCGCGCAGCGCGGACACGACCGGTCCGTCGCCGACCACCGCGATCCTGGTCTTCTCCGTGCCGACGTCGCGCAGGATCAGGCCGAAGATCACCAGGAACATCAGTGGGAACAGGAAGGTGAAGAACAGCGTCACCTTGTCGCGGATGAACCCCTTGAACATCGCCAGCGAGAGCGACTTGAACGCGGTCATGCGCGGTACTCCCGCCCGGTCAGGTTGAGGAAGACGTCTTCGAGGGTGGCCGTGCGGACCTGCAGGCCGTCGAGCGCACCGCGTTCGGCCAAAGCGGACAGCACGGGCGCAGGCTGCCGGGTGGAGATCGTCAGCGACACCTCGTCGTCGTGCGCGGTCTCGACGCCGGGCAAGGCCGAAGCGTCGACCACGGACAGAACGCCCTTCTGCAACGTGATGTGCGTGGGCGCGTCGAGGCCGCGCACCAGCACCGCGGGCGGGTCCATCGCGAGGATCCTGCCGTTGTCCATGATGGCCACGCGGTCGCAGAGGATCTCGGCCTCGTCGATGTAGTGCGTGGTGTAGACGATGGTCTTGCCGCGCTCCTGGATCGCGCGCAGCACGTCCCAGAGGTTGCGCCGCGCCTGCGGGTCGAGCGCCGCGGTCGGTTCGTCGAGGAACACGATGTCCGGGTCGTGCACGAGCGCGCACGCGATCGAGAGACGCTGGCGCTGGCCGCCGGAGAGCTTGTTCTCCTGCTCGTTCGCCTTGTCCGCGAGGCCGACCAGCTCCAGCATGTCCGCCGCGGTCCCCGGACTCACGCCGTAGAGCGAGCCGAACGTCTGCAGCTGCTCCTTCGCGGTCAGCTTGTCGAAGAACGAGGTCGCCTGCAGCTGCACGCCGATGCGCGGCAACAGCTTCACGTTGCGCGGCCACGGGTTCTCGCCGAGCAGCTTGACCTCGCCGCTGTCGGGCTTGCGCAGGCCCTCGATGATCTCGAGCGTGGTCGTCTTGCCGGCACCGTTGGGACCCAGGATGCCGAAGAACTCACCTTCGGCCACGGTGAACGAGATGCCGTCCACCGCGTGCAGTTCGCCGTAGCTCTTGCGGACGTCCCGCACCACGACCGCCGACCGTGCCTCTGTCATGCCGGTGACCGTAAGTCAGCGCGTGTCGGTTCGCGTGGCGGAACGACGAAAGTCGGCGCGAAGTCGAGACGTTCGCTTAGTGCGCTAACCGCACGTTCGCCTCAGTGCGCTAACCGCCCGCGACCAGCAGCGGGCTTGCGGTGTAGACGTCGTTGAGGCGCCGCAGTGCCGAGGCGAACTGCTCGAACCGGGCCCGCGGAACGGCCGCACGGACCTCGTGGACCGTCTGCCAGAGGTAGCGGTGCTCCGCGATCTCCATGGCCGGCAGGGTCCGGTCGTCACCGACGTCGCAGGCGAACGCGAGCGCCACCGTCGCGGCCCGCAGGCACGCGGTCGCGAGCGTCACGCAGTCCTCGACCAGCGGGCGGTCGTCCTGGGCCCGCACCACACCGCCGACCGCGAACCGCACGGCCTGCATCAGGGCGAGGTAGAGCCGCTGGCCGGCCTGGGTTCGCTCGTGCGGCAGGTCCTCGGTGCCGGGGCCGGGCGTCACCACGGTCATGCCGACCTGGGGGCGGCGCAGCACGTGGTCGAAGAGCGCGGTCGGCGCCCAGAGCAGCGTGCGCCAGGAGTCCGCGGTGAGCGAGGTGCCCATCCTGGCCGCGTTCTCCAGCACGTCGAGGTAGGCGATCAGGATGCCGGACAGGAAGACACCACCGCGGTCGCCGCCCACCCGCACGATGCCGAAGCGCTCGTCGTGGACCGCGTCACCGGTCCCGTAGCCGGGCTTCCACTCGATCACGTCGCTGCTCGCGAGCACCACGCGGGCGAGCCGCTGGTGCACGGGCGACGCCGAGAGCACCGTGTCGTCCAGCCCCATCTGGACGAGCATGGACGCGGCGTGCCGGAGCGATTCGCGGCGCTGCGGCACGAGGTCGGGGTGCAGCAGGCGGAAAGGCTCCACGTCGCCCCCTCCCCTTCAGTTGGTTGTCATCACAATGAACGCCGGGGGGCGCGAAGTCATCCGGATGGACCGCAGCGTTACGTCTCACTTGGACTGCCCGGTGGGACTAGCTCGGTTGGCCTGCTCAGTTCGACTGCGCCCACGCGGCGAGTTGTGCGCGCGTCGACAGGTTCAACGCCGCTTTGACGTTGTGCACGTGGGACTCCACGGTCCGGTGGGAGATCCCGAGCTTGGCCGCCACCTGCACGTTCGTCATGCCCTGCGACACCAGTTCGACGACCATCCGCTGCCGGTCGCTGAGCGCCTCGTGCCGCACGATCTCCTTGTCCAGCGCGGTTTCCACGGCATGCGCCGCGTCCATCGCCAGGCCGGCGCTCGTGGCACGAGCGAAAGCCGCGCGGGACAAGGACTCCCGCGCGATGTCCAGCACGCCGTTCATTCTCCTGCGCCACCACGGTTCCGCCGGAACGCCCCAGGCCGCGCGCATCTGCTCGCACGAGGCAAGAAGCCGCACGCCGAGCTCGTGCCGCCCGCTCAGCACCGCGACCACCGCACGACCCTCGACCGGCTCCAGCACCGCTCGCGGCACGTGCGCCGACATCCGCACGCTCTCGGCGAACCGCAGGCCCGCAGCGGACAAATCGCCCTGTTCCAACGCAATGCAGCCCCACGTGTGCACGGTGACGGCCAGGACGTCCTGCCGTGCATGCGCTCTCAGCAGCGGCAACGACTCCCGGATCAGCACCTCGGCGGCGTCGATCGCGCCCATCACGAGCATGACCCAGCCGAGGTTCTGCTGTGACACAGCCACACTCACGTCGTTGCCGTTACGTACGCCGTGCTCGATCGATTGGCGCAGCGCCGATGCGGTGTTCGGCACATCGGCCGCACCGTCGTAAGCGCCCGCTAACGTCCGGTAGAGGCGGCACATGATCTCCGGCTGGCCACCGGCTTCCGCCGTCTCGATCGCCTCGCTCGCGTACTTGACCGCGTCGTCGTGCCGTTGCTCGTGTCCCGCCAAAAGAGACGCGTACTCCAGCGCGAGGATGCGGTAGCGCGCGTCGGCGGACGACTGGTGCAGCACCTGCATCAGCACCGCGCCGACCTCGGTGAAGTAGCCGCGGTCGAAGCACACCCTCAGCAGCACCGTGGCGAGCATCAGTCGCCGTTCGTCCTCCGGTGCCACCAGATGGGCGAACGCGTACGCCACGTTGTCGTACTCCTGGTGCTGCGCCCGCACCTGCTCCGGCGTCAGGATCGACGACGAAACTCCGGGTTCTCCCAGCCCGCACAGCCATTCGATGATCCGCTCGGCCGTGACCTCGTACTCGCCCTGTTCCCTGAGCCGTTCCTCCGCGTAGAGACGGACCGATTCGAGCATCCGGAAGCGGCCGTCGTTCTCCCGCACCACCAACGACTTCGCCTGCAACGCGGAGAGCAGGCCGATCACCGCACCACCGTGCACGACCTGGGCGATGTCGAGCCCGAACCCGCCCGGCAGCAGCGCGAGCCGGCGGAACAGCTCTTTCTCGCACGGGGTAAGCAGGTCGTGGCTCCACGCGATGGCCGCGCGCAGACTCCGGTGCCGTGTCTGCCCCTCGGCGTCGCTGAACAGGTCGAGCCGGTGGTCGAGGTGGTCCGCGAGCTCGCCGAGCGGCACGTCCCTCGACAGCTTCGCGGCCAGTTCCACGGCGAGCGGCACGCCGTCCAGCCGTGCGCAGATCGCCGCGATCGCGTCCTGGTCGGCATCGGCCGGCACGCCGGCGCGTTCGGTGAACAGCCGGATCGCGTCCTCGTCCATGCCGTGCACCGGATAAACCGCCTCGCCGATGGCGCGGAGGGCCTCCCGGCTCGTCGCGAGGACCTGCACGTTCGGACAACGCGCCAGGAGCGCGTCCACGACGTCGCAGCACTCCTCGACGAGATGCTCACAGTTGTCGACCAGCAGCAGGATCCGGCGGTTCGACAGCTCCGCGAGCAACGTCGTGCGCAGCGCGACACCCGCGTGCTGGTACACCTCAACGGCTTCCGCGAACGCCTGCACCACCTGGTCGGGCCGGCTCAGCTTGCCCAGCTCGACGGTGCGGACCTCTGTCCTTCTGGCACGTTTGGCGAGCTCCACCGCGAGCCGCGTCTTGCCGATCCCCGCCGACCCGACGAGGGTGAGCATCCTGTGCTTGCGCAGCAACGAAAGCAGCTCCGCCAGCTCGGTCTCCCGGCCGACGAACGCGTCGTCGTGCACGGGCAGCTCCGCGACCACAGTGGACGTACCGGCGGTGCGCTGACGGTAGGCACGCTGACGGCACGCGTTCGAGCAGTACCGCGCCCGCGACGGCCGGGGCGCGAATTCCGTGCCACAGCTCGCGCAGGTGCCCATTTACCGAGCCTACGGCCGTTTCCACGTCTCAATTGGAAACTGTGTGGAGTTCTACCTCGAGAGTGGTTCCCGACCTCAGTTCCGCGAGCTCGACCCGATCCTTCGATCGAGCCAGCCAGCCGCTGCGAATCCGCTCCACCACCTGCGTCTTCGTGGTGTCCGCGGCGTCCGCCTTGATCACGATGTCCTTGCCGTTCTCCAGATGGATCACCGCCCGGCGGAATTTGGGCGCGTGCGGCACGAACTCACCGGTTCCGGGGACGACGGGATACATCCCGAGCGCGCTGAACACGTACCAGGCCGACATCGTGCCGAGGTCGTCGTTGCCGGTGACACCCGCCGGCCCGTTGACGAACAACGTCTGCGCGGCCCGCACGACCACCGAAACCTTCTCCGGCCTGCCGATCAACGCGTACATCCACGGCGCGTGCAGGTCCGGTTCGTTGTTCGGGTTGTACCTGAACTGGTTGTAGTAGTCGTACGGCCCCACAACCCACTTCTCGCGGACGGTCCTCGCGGGGTCCTGGAGCAGATCGGGGTAGGCGAAGAAGTCGTCGAGCCGCGCCTCGGCCGCCGCCTTGCCGCCGAGCGCGGTGATCAGGCCCTGCGGGTCCTGCTGGGCGAGCCACTGGTACTGCCAGGCGGTGCCCTCGTGGAACCCCTCTGGCCCCTGCGGGGTGAACGGGTTCAGCCACGCGCCGTTCTGCAGCTTGGGCCGCGGGAAGCCGGTGAAGCCGCGGTCGGTGACGCTGTGGTCCCAGAGATTGCGGTGGTTGAGGCCGCGCTGGCGAAGTCGTTCGGCATCGTCGCGATGACCGAGCGCTTCGGCCATGATCGCGAGCGACGCGTCGGCCAGCGCGTACTCCAGCGTCGCCGAGGCGCCGTGGTGCGGGTCGGTGTCCTGGCCCTTCTTCGGGAAGCGCTTGTCGTACTGGACGAAGCCCTTGCCCAGGTAGTTCGGGTTGCCCGACCGCCCCTGGAAACGCGAGCTCTGCGGCGGAATGCCGTCGGCGTTCTGCAACAGCGCCCGGTAGGCCTGCTCCTCGAAGCCCTTGAGGTGCCCGAACCGCCACAGGTCGACCAGGAACGGCGTGACCGGGTCGCCGGTCATGCAGTTCGTCTCCTGGTTCGCGAACGCCCAGCGCGGGAGCCAGCCGCCCTGCTCGTGGACGGCGAGGATGCTGCGGGCGATGTCCTGGCTCCGCGTCGTCCTGATCAGCGCGAGCAGCTGGTTGTGGGCGCGGTAGGTGTCCCAAAGCGAGTAGTACTCGTAGTAGGTCCAGCCGTCGGCGTGGTGGACCTGGTTGTCGAAGCCCCGGTACCGGCCGTCGACGTCGCTGCCGGTCAGCGGCTGCAGGAGCACGTGGTACAGCGCGGTGTAGAAGACCGCGCGCTCGTCCCAGTCCTCCGTCTCGATCTCGATGCAGCAGAGCTCTCGGCTCCAGGCTTCCTGAGCCTCGTTGCGGATGTCGTCGAAGTCCTTGCCGGTGGTCTCGGCTTCGAGGTTGTTCGTCGCACCTTGCGCGTCCACTTGAGACAGTGCGGTGCAGGCCGTGACCGGACCCGGTTCGAACGTGACCCAGGCACCCCTCAGCCCGGCGCCACCTTTCGATTCCCGTTGTCCCGGCTTGGCTCCGCTCGGCGACCAGGTGCCGAACTCCTTGAACGGGCGGTCGAACCTGGTGGTGAAGTACGTGAGGTACGGGCGGCCGCCGCAGAACGCCTGCGTCTCCACGGTTCCGATGATCGTGCGGTCGTCGACCACCTTGACGCTGCTCGCCGACACGGGCTCTTTGTCGTTGGCCTGCCCGACGTTGACCAGGAGCGTGCCGTTGACGCCGCCGGGGAACGTGTACCGCTCGACGCCGGCCCTGGTGGTCGCGGTGCACTCGACGGTGATGTCGCGATCCAGCTTGACCTTGTAGTAGCCGGGCTTGCCGATCTCGCCGTCGTGCGTGTACCTGGCCCCGTACCGCTTGTGGTCGAAGTTGTTCGGCAGCTGCGCGACCGGCAGGACCGGCACCAGCCCGCCCTGCTCCCAGCAACCCGCGCCGGACAGGAAGAAGTGCCCGAAGCCGCGGATCACCTGATCGTCGTAGCGGTAGCCGGCGTAGTGCGAGCCAACCGGGCTGGAATGCGCCTTGCCGAACGGCATGGACGCGCCGGGAAAGGTGTTGCCTTCGTCCTTTGTGCCGATGAACGTGTTGACCGACTCCACGGGATCCAGTGCGTCCACCTGTCTCAGCCTAGTGCCAGGCGGAAGAAAAAGACGGGGCCCGCGCGCCGTTCTCGGACGCCCCGGTGACGCCGGTGTGCCCCGATGTTGCTGCCACTCAACCTTCGCCGCTGGTGGGCCGGGAGCGCGGCGGTTCGTTCTGGCGGTACCACTGCGTTGGCTGACGCCGGACAGCTCCTTGACCGGTTCCGCAGCGGTTGACAAGGCCGCACACGCGAGGTGAGATACGGGCCACTATGACAACGTTGTCCCCCAGTGGACCGGTTGCCGGTCAGCGCAAGGTCCGTCGCGCGACGATGAACGACGTCGCACGGCTGGCGGGCGTGAGCATCAAGACCGTCTCGCGCGTGGTCAATGATGAACCGGGCGTGCACCCGTCCACCGCTGAGCGCGTGCTGGCGGCCATCGACCAGCTCGGGTTCCGGCGGAACCTGAGTGCCCGCAACCTGCGCCGAGGCTCGTCCACCGGCACGATCGGGCTGGTGCTGGAGGACGTCGGCAACCCGTTCTACTCCGGCGTGACCCGCGCTGTCGAGGAAATCGCCCGACTGCGAGGCAGGCAGGTGATCTCCGGGTCGTCGGACGAGGATCCCGGCCGCGAGCGCGAGCTGGCGCTGGAGTTCTGCTCGCGGCGCGTCGACGGGCTGCTGATCGTGCCGGCGGGGCTGCAGCACAGCTATCTGGTGCCGGAGATGCGCGCGGGTACGCCGGTCGTGTTCCTGGACCGCCCGCCGGCGACGTCGTGGCGGACACCGTGCTGGTGGACAACATCGGCGGCACCATCGAGGCCGTCACGCACCTGGCCGCGCACGGCCACCGCCGCATCGCGTTCCTCGGCGACGCGCCGGACATCTTCACCGCGAACGAGCGCCTGCGCGGCTACCGCGAGGGCTGCGTGCGGGCGGGCATCGGCTACCAGGAGGACCTGGTGGCGATGGGGCCGCACGACGAAAGCACCGTCATCACCACGCTGCAACGACTGCGGACCGCACGCGAGCCCGCGACCGCGATCGTGGCCGGCAACAACCGCATCACCGTGCACATCCTGCGGGCTCTCGCGGGTTCCGCGGATCGTCCTGCCCTGGTGGGCTTCGACGACTTCGAGCTCGCCGACCTGTTGTCGCCGCCGGTGACCGTGATCGCGCACGACGCGAGCGCGCTCGGCAAGGCGGCCACGGACCTGTTGTTCGCCCGCCTGGACGGCGACAACTCACCACCGCGCCGCGTCGTGCTGCCGGTGCGCTTGGTGCCACGAGGATCCGGGGAGGTCCACGCGTGAGTTCTGGTGTGCTTCACCAGCCTGTCAACTTGCCCGCCAACCAGCCCAAGCAGTTCTACCGCGGTGGCGAGGCGATCGCCGCGCTGCGCGGCGGCACCAGCGGCGACTTCGGCCCCGAGGACTGGGTGGCCTCGACGACGACGCTGTACGGACGCAGCGATGCCGGGTTGACAACGTTGCCGAACGGCGTGCTGCTGCGCGATGCCGTGGCGGCGGACCCGGCGGGGTGGCTCGGCGCCGACCATGTGGCGAAGTTCGGTGCGGACACGGCACTTCTGGTGAAGCTGCTCGACGCGGGCCAGCGCCTGCCGGTGCACTGCCACCCGTCGAACGCCTTCGCGTCCACCCACCTGAACTGCCGGCACGGCAAGACGGAGGCGTGGATCGTCGTCGGCACGACCGGCTCGGACCCGACCGTCTACATCGGATTCCGCGACGAGGTGCCCGCCGAGACGGTCGCCTCGTGGGTCGCCACGCAGAACACCCAGGCCATGCTGAACGCGCTGAACCCGGTCTGCGTCCGGCCCGGCGACACGGTCTTCGTACCGGCCGGAGTGCCGCACGCGATCGGCGAGGGCGTGTTCATCGTCGAGCTGCAGCAGCCGACCGACTTCTCGGTGACGCTGGAGTGGCAGGGTTTCCTGCCGAACGGCGACGTCGGCCACCTCGGTCTCGGCTACGACCTCGCGCTGGACTGCGTCGACCGGCACAGCTGGGGCACGCGGCTGGAGAAGCTGGTGCACCAGACGTCCGAGAAGTGGGCGCCGTCGGTCGACCTGCTCGGCCACGACGCCGACCCGTTCTTCCAGGCCGACCGCCTGCACGTGGAGGGCTCCTTCGCGCTGGAGCCGTCGTTCGCCGTGCTGGTGGTGCTGGAGGGGTCGGGTCAGCTGGGAACGCTGGAGGTGCACCAGGGCAGCACCGTCGTCGTGCCGCACGCGGCCGGCGAGATCGGGCTGACCGGTGACCTGGTGGCGATCCGCTGCCGACCACCCGTTCTGTCCACAGTGGAGGACTCATGAGCGAACCTCTGCTCGAGGCTCGTGACCTCGTCAAGAACTACGGCACCGTGGAAGCACTGCGCGGTGCGGCGTTCACCGCCTATCCCGGCGAAGTCGTGTCGCTGATCGGCGACAACGGTGCGGGCAAGTCCACCCTGGTGAAGTGCCTGTCCGGGGTGGAGCAGCCGACCAGCGGCACCCTGCTGTTCGACGGCAAGCCGCTGCACCTGAACTCTCCCAACGACGCCCGCGACCGGGGCATCGAGACGGTCTTCCAGGACCTGGCGGTCGCACCGGACCTGGACCCGGCCGCGAACATGTACCTGGGCCGGGAGCTCCTCAAGCCCGGCGTGCTCGGCTGGTTCGGCGTGCTGGACAAGAAGGCGATGCGCCGCAACGCCGCCGAGCACTTCACCCGGTTCGGCGCGTCGCTGCAGAGCATCGACGTGCCGATCGCGGCGCTGTCCGGCGGGCAGCGCCAGTCGGTGGCCGTCGCACGGTCGGTGGCCTGGGCGTCGAAGCTCGTCTTCATGGACGAGCCGACCGCCGCACTCGGTGTGGTGCAACGGGAACGCGTGCTGGACGTGATCAAGCGGGTGCGCGACGAGGGCATCGCCGTGGTGCTGATCTCGCACAACATGCCCGAGGTGCTGTCCGTCTCCGACCGGGTCGAGGTGCTGCGCCTCGGTCGCCGGGTGGCCCGTTTCAAGGCCGCGGACACCACCGTCGAAGAGCTGGTCGGCGCGATGACCGGCGCACTGTCGCAGGAGGACGCGGCCTGATGACCACCGATGAGAAGACAACGTTGTCAGGCTTCACCGAGGAACAGCGCACCCCTCTGTTGAAGCGGCTCACCGGCGCGAACACGCTGTGGATCGGCCTGGTGCTGCTGGTCCTGGTCGCCACGTTCGGCGCGATCCGTCCCGACGCGATCTTCCAGGTGACCACGCTGCAGTTCCTGCTCGCGGAAACCGCGGTGCTGCTGGTGCTCTCGGTCGGCATGACGTTCGTGATCATCACCTCCGGCATCGACCTGTCCGTCGGTTCGGTGCTGGTGTTCGCCTCCGTGACGTCCGCGATGGCGATGAACTCGGTGTCCGGCGGCGACGCGACGAACGCGGGCTGGGGCGTGATCGCCTACGGCCTGCTGGTCGCCGTGGTGAGCGGCGCGGCCTGGGGTCTGCTCAACGGCCTGCTGATCTCGCGCGCGAAGATCCCGGCGCTGATCGTGACCCTGGGTTCGTTCGGCGCGGCGCAGGGCGCGGCCCTGTTGCTGAACAACGGTTCCAACGTGTCCGGCATCCCGGACAAGCTGAACACCACCTTCGGCTCCGGCACGTGGTTCGGCATCCCGAACATCGTGATCGTGGCCGTGATCGTGACCGCGATCGGCGCCCTGGTGCTGACCACCACGCGCTTCGGCCGCTACACCTACGCGGTCGGCTCGAACGAGGAAGCCGCCCGCCGCGTCGGCATCTCGGTGCGCGGCCACCTGACGAAGGTCTACCTGCTCGCCGGCACCCTCGCGGGCCTCGCGGGCTTCCTGGGCAACGCGTTCTTCCGGGTAGCGGTCGTCACCGGCCACGAGACGGACAACCTGAACGCGATCGCCGCCGTCGTCCTGGGTGGAACGAGCATCTTCGGCGGCGTGGGTTCGGTGCTGGGCACGGTCTTCGGCGTGTTCATCCCGGCGGTGCTGGAGAAGGGCCTCGTGATCATCGGGGTCAAGGAGTTCTGGCAGCCGATCGCCGTGGCGATCGTGCTGGTGGCCGCCGTGTGGCTGGACCAGACACGGCGCCGGGCGCGCAACCAACGTTGATAGGGAAGGGTGCTGGACCAATGAAGATCCGCTCCGCAGTGGCTCTCTCGGCCGTGTTCCTGCTCGCCGCCTGTGGCGGAGGCGGGCAGATCGGCGACTCCGGCTCGGGCAACGCCCCCGCGAACAAGAAGCTGGTGCTGATCCCCGGCATCCAGGCAGAGCCGTTCTACATCTCGATGCAGTGCGGCTTCCAGGAGGCCGCCAAGGCCGCGGGCTACGAGTTCGACACCCAGGCCCCCGCCAAGTTCGACGCGGCCCAGCAAACCCCGATCGTCACCGGCATCCTGGCCTCCAGGCCGGCCGCGGTCCTGATCGCGCCGACCGACGACAAGGCCATGGCCGGCCCGATGAAGCAGCTCAAGGACGCGGGCATCAAGGTCGTCGAGGTCGACACCAAGCTCCAGGACACCTCGATCGCCTCGTCGACCATCTCGTCCAACAACGAGCAGGGCGGCAAGCTCGCCGCCGAGACGCTCAACAAGCTCACGGCCGGCAAGACCGGCTCGGTGCTGGTGCTGAACACCAAGGCCGGCACGTCCACGACCGACGCCCGCGCCAAGGGCTTCGAGGACGCCATCAAGAGCTACCCGAACCTCAAGTACATCGGCCAGCAGTACACCGACAACGAGGCCGCCACCGCGGCCTCGAAGGTGACCGCGACCCTGGCCGCGAACCCGGACCTGATCGGCGTGTTCGCCACGAACCTGAACACGGGTGAGGGTGCCGCGACGGGCCTGCGCAACGCCGGCAAGACCGGTGCGGTGAACCTGGTCGGCTTCGACGCCTCGCCCAACCAGGTCAAGGACCTGCAGGGCGGCACGGTGCAGGCGTTGATCGCGCAGGACCCCGGGACGATCGGCAAGCAGGGTGTCGAGCAGGCGGTGGCCGCGATCGAGGGCAAGGAGACGAAGCGGGACATCGAGACGGATCTGGTCGCCATCACGAAGGATGACGCGCAGGCCAACTCGAAGTACTTCTACAAGCAGTCCTGCTGATCTTCAGTTTTCGAAGGGCCGTTCCCTAGGGGACGGCCCTTCCCCATGTCCGGACGTTGACCTGTGCGAATGACATATGTCCCTGGTATTTGGCCGGATTGGCCTAAGACCAGAGTTGTACACGTCAGTCACCCTTCAGCGGATGTTCGGAACCCCCGAAAGCGATGAGCTAGGAGCTCATCGGAGGGGGAACCGAAATGCGCAGAAGGGCAACGGCGTCCGCGCTCGCGGCCGTCATCGCGACATCGCTGTTCGTCGCACCACCGGCACAGGCCCAACCCCGCCTGGCCGACCAGGAAATCAAGTGGCAGCAGTGCTTCAATCCCGTCCCGCCCGGCTTCCCGCCCGGCGTGGAACGGCTGCAGTGCGGCAGCTTCACCGCACCGATGGACTGGAACCACCCGAACAACGGCAAGACGATCACCATCGCGGTCAGCCGCATGCTCCCGAAGAACGGCACGGCGAAGACCACCGTCTTCACCAACCCCGGTGGGCCCGGCGGTGCGGGGCGGACCATGCCGCTGCTCTACCTCGACCGGCCGAAGCTCAGCGAGAACGCCGAGATCATCGGCATCGACGTCCGCGGCACGGGCGCCAGCAGCAACGTCACCTGCGGCCTGTTCCAGACGCTCGGCTCGACCGATCCGCGGGACCGCAGCAAGGCCAACCTCGACCTGCTCTACGACGGCATGCGGCTGCAGGCCCAGCACTGCCAGGCGAAGTCCGGCGAGCTTGGCCGCTACGTCACCACCGACCAGACGGTGAAGGATCTCGATCTGCTCCGGCAGGTCCTCAAGAAGCCCAAGGTCAGCTGGCTCGGCTACTCCGGCGGCAGCTGGCTGGGCGCCTACTACGCCACGTACTTCCCCAAGACGCTCGACAAGATCGTGCTCGACTCCAACGCCGAGTTCACCGCGCCGTGGCAGTCGGTGTTCGACGACTGGGGCATGGGCTTCGAGCGCCGGTTCCGGGTCGACTTCCTGCCGTGGGTGGCGAAGTACGACAGCGTCTACCACCTCGGCAAGACCGGCGAGGAGGTCCGGCAGGTCTACGAGAACACCCGCAAGAAGCTCACCGAGCAGCCCATCACGTTGCCCGACGGCACCTACTACCCGGTCTCGCTGGACTTCACCCTGCGCGCCGCGCTGTACAACAAGGACTCGTTCGACGGCGCCGCCCGCAAGCTCGCGGAGCTGGCCGGTGCTGTGCCCGCCCAGGCGAAGGCGCAGGCAAGCTTCCCGGACGCCGAGATCTCCACGCTGTACACGATCATCTGCAACGACACGCCTTTCCGCGGTGGCCGCGAGTACCTGGAGCGCGACGCGGTCCAGGACGGCGCCAAGTGGCCGCTGTTCGGCTACTACCAGATCATGGGGCCCTGCGCGTACTGGGACCGGCCGAACGTGAACCTGAAGCGCCCCA
This sequence comes from uncultured Actinomycetota bacterium, assembly GCA_963771775.1. GTDB lineage: Bacteria > Actinomycetota > Actinomycetes > Mycobacteriales > Pseudonocardiaceae > Lentzea. Next base: position 389,817 of record CAVYUS010000007.1, on the reverse strand, counting down.
ACGGGAACGGCGTCGCACCGACGTTGATGGTGCAGTCGGTGCGCGATGCGGCGACACCGCTCGAAGGCGCGCAGCGGGCACACAAGGGTTTCAAGAACTCGGTGCTGCTCACCGTTGAGGACGAGGGTGACCACGGCATCTACGGCTTCGGCAACGGGTGTGTGAACGACGTCGTCGAGCGCTACCTCGTCGACGGTGTCACGCCCGCCAAGGACCTGACGTGTCCGGGAATTCCGCTGCCCGCTCCCGGCGAGAGCCAGAAGAACCCGCTCGCAGAAGCGCGAAAGCTCGCCACCCGGCTCGGTTGGTAAGAAGGGGAGAACCGATGCACCGCAAGAGACTGGCGACAGCATTGGCCGTCGCCACCGCGACGTCACTGCTCGTCGTGTCACCGGCACAGGCGCAGAACCCGTTGGCCAAGCAGGAAATCAAGTGGCAGAAGTGCTTCGACCCGGCCCCGCCCGGCGCGGAACGCCTGGAGTGCGGCAGCTTCACCACGCCGATGGACTGGAACAACCCGAACAACGGCAAGACCATCACCATCGCGGTCAGCCGCACGGTCCCGAAGAACGGCACAGCGAAGACCACCGTCTTCACCAACCCCGGCGGACCTGGTGGTGCGGGCCGGACCATGCCGCTGATCTTCCAGGACCGGCCGAAGCTCAGTGAGAACGCCGAGATCATCGGCATCGACGTCCGTGGAACCGGCGCCAGCAGCAACGTCACCTGCGGCCTGTTCGACACGCTCGGCTCGACGGACCCGCGGGACCGCAGCAAGGCCAACACCGATCTGCTCTACCAGGGCATGGAGCTGCAGGCGAAGTTCTGCCAGACCAAGTCCGGGGAGCTCGGCCGCTACATCACCACCGACCAGACGGTGAAGGACTTCGACCTGCTCCGCCAGATCCTGGGCAGGAAGAAGGTCGACTGGATCGGCTACTCCGGCGGCAGCTGGCTGGGCGCCTACTACGCCACGTACTTCCCGAAGACGCTCGACAAGATCGTGCTGGACTCCAACGCCGAGTTCACCGCGCCGTGGCAGACGGTCTTCGGCGACTTCGGTCTCGGCTTCGAGCGGCGCTTCCGCGTCGACTTCCTCCCGTGGGTGGCGAAGTACGACAACGTCTACCACCTCGGCAAGACCGCGGAAGAGGTGCGCCAGGCCTACGAAAACACTCGCAAGAAGCTCGCCGCACAACCCGTCACGCTGCCGGAGGGCACCTACTACCCCGTCACGCTGGACCTCGTGCTCGCCCAGGGCCAGTACAGCAAGTACGGCTTCGACTCCACCGCAAGGAAGTTCGCCGAACTGGCAGGTGTGGTGCCCACGCGGATGACGGCGCAGGCGAGCTACCCGGACGCCGCGAACGCCACGCTCCACTCGATCACCTGCAACGACACGCCCTTCCACGGTGGCCGCAAGTACCTGGAGCGTGACGCGGTCCGGGACGGCGCCAAGTGGCCGCTGCTGGGCTACTACCAGCTGATGGGTCCCTGCGCCTACTGGGACCGGCCGAACGTGAACCTCAAGCGCCCCAACGGAATCGGCGTGTCGTCCACGCTGATGGTGCAGTCCGAACGCGATGCGCCGACGCCGATCGAGGGCGCGCGCAGGGCCCACGCCGGGTTCGCCGGCTCGAAGATGCTCACCGTCAAGGACGAGGGTGACCACGGCATCTACGGGTTCGACAACCAGTGCGTCAACGACGTCGTCGAGCGCTATCTCGTCGACCGCGTGAACCCGACGAAGGACTCGGCGTGCCCCGGCGTGCCGCTGCCGGAACCGGGTGAGCAGAAGGCCGGGCCGCTGGAGCAGGCGAGGAGGCTGGCGGTTCAGCTCGGCTGGTGACCGTCCACAGCCCCGGAAAGGGTTGAGTACCAAGGGCTTCTCCGTTCACGTCCAACCTGGGCGTGAACGGAGAAGAACCGGATCGCCTAGAACGCGCCGGGGTGGGTGCGCCTGCGCCGGGCCGCGTACACACCAGCTTCGGTGCGGCGGTCGAAGCCGAGCTTGTGCAGCAGGCTCGACACGTAGTTCTTGACGGTCTTCTCCGCGAGGAACAACCGGTTCGCGATCTGCCGGTTCGTCATGCCTTCGGCGATGAGGTCGAGGATGCGGCGTTCCTGCGGGCTCAGCGCGGCATACCGCGGATCTTCCTCGGGCCCGCCGCGCAACCGTTGCAGCACCGTCGCCGTGACGCCGGCGTGCAGGAGTGAACCACCTGAGGCGAGCGTGCGGACCGCGGCCACGAGATCGTTGCCGGACACCTCTTTCAGCATGTACCCGGCCGCGCCGGCCATGATCGCGCCGAACAGCGCCTCATCGTCCGAATAGGACGTGAGCATCAGGCACGCGGGCGGCGGCTGCACCAGGCTCCGGATCTCCCGGCACACCGTGACGCCGTCGCCGTCGGGCAACCGCACGTCGATGATCGCCACATCGGGTCTGAGCCGCGGTGCCTGGGTGATCGCGGAGGTCGCGCTCTCCGCCTGCCCCACGACACGGATGTCGTCGGCCTGCGCCAGCAACTGCATCAGCCCGCGCCGCACGATCTCGTGGTCGTCCACCAACAGCACCGCTATCGCCATGTCGCCTCCTGCAGCACCAACGGGACGAACCAGGTGATGCCCACGCCCGCGCCGGGAATCGAGTCCACCGCGCAGTCGCCGTGGTGGCGCCGCGCTCGCGCCGCCATGTTCGCGAGCCCGCCCGCGTGATGGGGTACGCCGCCAGAATCGTCAGTCAACGGCAAGCCTCGGCCGTCGTCCTTGACGGTGAGCTCCAGCCGCGTCACCGTGCGGTTCACGCTCACCGCGACAGCCACGTGCCGCGCTCTCGCGTGCCGCACAACGTTCGTGAGCGCCTCTCTGACCGTGGCCAGCAGGTCCGGTCTCAGCTGATCCGGCACCACCGAGTCCAGCGGTCCCTCCAGCAACACGTCGGGCTCGAACCCCAGCAGCCGCGCGGACTCGTGCACCGCGTTGAGCAACTGCCCGCGCAGGCTCGTGCTCCCGGACGGCGGCTCCTGCAGGGAGAAGATGGTCCGGCGGATCTCGCGGATCGTGGTGTCGACCTCCTGCACGAACCCGCTGATCCGCTCGGTGAGCGGCGGCTTCGCACTCATCCCGGTCAGCCCCTGCAACCCGAGCCCGAGCCCGAACAGCCGCTGGATGACCAGGTCGTGCAGGTCCCGCGCGATGCGGTCCCGTTCCTCCAGCACCGCCAGCCGCTCGGTGTCGCCCCTGGCACGGGTGAACTCGAGGGCGAGCGCCGCCTGCGCCGCGAAGCTCTCGATGAGCTCCAGGTCGTCGAACGTCGGCTCGCTCCTGACCCTGGCAACGATCAGCACACCGGTCCTGCGATCCCCCACGGTCAGCGGCACCACCGCGCACGGCCCCGGCACCGTCGGCACCGTGCCCTCCTCATGACTCTCGGCCTGCCCCGACTCGTAGACCCGGTAGCTGACCGTGCCCTCCTTCGGCACCCGCATGCCCTCGGCATCGAACGAGCCGCCGTCGGTCACCTCGATCACGAGGTCGCCGTTGTGGTCGGGCAGAACGACTGCGCTGAAGTGCGCTCTCGCGGTTTGTCTCACTGTCTTGGCCACGCGGTAGAGAGCGTCGCGGCCGCACGTGCCGGTGAGCAGTTCGGTGGTCACCTCGGCGGCGGCCCTGAGCCACGCCTCGCGCTTGCGGGTCTCCTCGTAGCGGCTCAGGTGCCCGATGGCCGAGCCGGCGGCCGTGGCCAGCGCGGTGAGAATGTCCTGGTCCTGGTCGGTGAACTGCGGCTTGCCCGTCAGGTAGAGGTTGCCGAACGTCTCGTCGTGCACCTTGACCGGTGCGCCCAGGAAGTCCGCTACGCCGATCGAGCGCGGGTCACCGGAGATGATGTTGACCTGGCCGGTCTCCTCGGCGGTGAACTCCAGCAGCTCGCGGTGGCCGTCGACCACGGCCAGGGCGCCGTAGGGGGCGCCGATCAGGTCGCAGGCGGACTCGACCACGTGCCGCAGCAGCTCGGGGAGGGTGTCGTCTTCGGCGAACGACAGCACCACGTCCAAGACGCGTTGTTCAGTGCTTACGTTGCCGCCCACGGCTTCACCCCTCGGGGGGATAGAAGTGACACCGCACGAACGACTGAGGGTAACTCCCCAGCGTAGTCAAGGGGGAGACCGTCACTGCAAACGGTGAAAACCATGACTACTTAGAGTAGACGCGTTCGGCCGTGCCGAAAGTTACGCGGGAGCCCCGCGTAACCCCCTGGCACACGCGGGGCCCCCGCGTGCAGTCAGTGGAGGCCGACGCTGAAGCCCTCGTCGTTCACGCCGCGGTAGATCTGCGGCGCGAACGTGCGCAGGCCGTGGTCCAGCGGGGCGATGAACGGGGCGGAGTCGCCGAGCGGCAGCCGGTAGCCGTTCTGCACCCGGTGGAACTCCCACAGCGGCTCCATCGTCGGGTGCGCCGGCCGGAACCGCGCCGGGTCGCGCGGGTGCAGGTCGAGGCGGACCAGAGTGCGTTTGACCAGGGCGTCCGCGAGCTGGACCGCGCGCTCCTGGGTGCGCGAGACCGAGACTGCGCCCAGCTCCTGCCAGCCGACGGCCCACGGCATGCCCTGCGGGTCGTCCAGGCGGATGCCCTGCTGCTCGATGATCAGCTTGCGCGGGCGGGAGATGGTCTTCCACTTCACCACGGCCATCACGCCGATGAAGGTGAAGGCGATGCCGATGATGCCCGCGATGCTCCCGCCCACCGGTTCGCCGTCGAGAAAGGCCGAGACGGAGCCGACCAGGGCGAGGATGCCGAGCCCGCCGGCGACCGAGCCGCCGATCAGGACTTTGCGGGTGTCGCTCTTGCCGAGGTCGATGACGACAGGCGCGGGAGCTCCCCAAGCGGTCATTCCAGCAGGTTACCGCTGATCAACTGCTCGGCCGCGGCGAACGGATCGAGCTCGCCCTCGACGACGCGCTTGGCCAGCTGGTCGACGGGACCGAACCGGGTTCGCACGCGTTCGACGGCGATCGCCTCGATCTCGGCGCCCGCACGACGCAGCCGGCGCTCCGCCAGCTCCCCGTGCTCGGCCATCCACGACTGGTGCTCGGCGATCACCTCGACGACGCGGTCCAGGCCTTCCATGCGCGCGGCCACGGTCTTCACGACGGGTGGGCGCCACAACGGGCCGGAGCGGTCGCGGCGGCCCAGCGAGATCATGTACTTGAGGTCGCGCGCGGTCTGGTCGGCGCCGTCGCGGTCGGCCTTGTTGACCACGAAGACGTCCGCGATCTCGAGGATGCCGGCCTTCGCGGCCTGGATGCCGTCGCCCATGCCGGGCGCGAGCAGGACCAGGGTCGTGTCGGCCAGCGCCACGATCTCGACCTCGGACTGACCGACGCCGACGGTCTCGACCAGGATCACGTCGAACCCGGCCGCGTCGAGCACGCGCAACGCCTGCGGGGTGGCCCAGGAGAGCCCGCCCAGGTGTCCGCGGGTGGCCATGGAACGGATGAAGACGCCGGGATCGGTCGCGTGGTCGCCCATCCGCACCCGGTCACCCAGCAGCGCGCCGCCGGAGAACGGGCTGGACGGGTCGACGGCGATGACCGCGACCTTCTTGCCCTGCTCGCGGAAGGCCTTCACCAGGGCGTTCGTCGAGGTCGACTTGCCGACACCGGGAGCGCCGGTCAGGCCGATGACCTGGGCGTTGCCCGTGTACGGGGCAAGCGCCGCCGCCACCGAGGGCAGCTGCGAGCTGCCCTGCTCGACCAGGGAGATCAGCCTGGCGACCGCGCGCGGTTCGCCGTCACGCGCGCGGTCGACCAGTCCTGTTACGTCAACAGCTTTGGCCACAGCCAAAAACACTAGGCCTTCGACGGCACGCGGATGATCAGAGCATCGCCCTGGCCACCACCACCGCACAGCGCCGCGGCACCCACGCCGCCGCCACGCCGCTGCAGCTCGAGAGCGAGGTGCAGGGCGATGCGCGCGCCGGACATGCCGATCGGGTGACCCAGTGCGATGGCGCCACCGTTGACGTTGACCTTGTCCTCGGAGATTCCGAGCTGACGGGTGGAGACGATGCCGACCGCCGCGAACGCCTCGTTGATCTCGACCAGGTCGAGGTCGGCGGGCTCGATGCCCTCCTTGGCGCAGGCGGCCTTGATGGCGTTGGACGGCTGCTCGTGCAGCGAGGCGTCGGGGCCCGCGACGACGCCGTGGGCGCCGATCTCCGCGATCCACTCGAGGCCCAGCTCCTCGGCCTTGGCCTTGCTCATCACGACCACGGCGGCCGCACCGTCCGAGATCTGCGACGCCGAACCCGCGGTGATGGTGCCGTCCGAGGCGAACGCCGGGCGCAGCTTGCCGAGCGAGTCGGCGGTGGTGTCGGCGCGCACGCCCTCGTCCGTGCTGAACACGATCGGGTCGCCCTTGCGCTGCGGGATCGCGACCGGCGCGATCTCCTGCGCGAAGACGCCGTTCTCGGCGGCCTTCGCGGCGAGCTGGTGCGACCGCGCGGAGAACGCGTCCTGCTCCGCACGCGTCACGTCGTAGCGGGCGTTGTACTTCTCCGTGGAGACGCCCATCGCCACCTGGTCGAACGCACAGAACAGGCCGTCGTGCGCCATGTGGTCGACCATCGACACATCGCCGTACTTGAACCCGCTGCGCGACTTGGGCAGCAGGTGCGGCGCCTGGGTCATCGACTCCTGACCACCGGCCACGACGACGTCGAACTCACCCGCGCGGATGAGCTGGTCGGCGAGCGCGATGGCGTCGATGCCGGACAAACACACCTTGTTGATCGACAGTGCGGGCACACTCATCGGAATCCCGGCGGCGGCCGCGGCCTGGCGAGCGGGAATCTGCCCCGCGCCGGCGGTGAGCACCTGACCCATGATCACGTACTGAACCTGCTCGGGAGCCACGCCCGCGCGTTCCAGTGCCGCCTTGATCGCGACGCCACCCAGTTGGGCGCCGGTGAAGTCCTTGAGCGATCCGAGCAGTCGACCCATCGGGGTGCGCGCCCCGGCGACGATGACGGAACCGGACACAGCTGCCTCCATGGAAGAGCGAACGGTCGTTAACTGAGCACCATACCTGGGGCTACTGGCCGGTAACCGTGTGAGACGCCGCACAGAGACACCTGCACCGATCAGGTAGCTACCCTCCCCGCTATGAACGCAGAACTCGCTCGATTCGTGACCGCGGTCGACCATGTGGGCATCGCGGTGCCCGACCTCGATGTGGCGATCGCGTTCTACCGCGACAACTTCGGTCTCGAAGTCGCACACGAAGAGGTGAACGAGGAGCAGGGCGTGCGCGAGGCGATGCTGCACGCGCCGGGCGACGACGGCGGCACGGCGATCCAGCTCCTGGCGCCGCTGAACGAGGACTCGACGATCGCCAAGTTCATCGGCCGCTCCGGCCCCGGCCTGCAGCAGCTCGCCTACCGGGTGTCCGATGTGGACCTCGCGGCGGAGGTGCTGCGCAGCAAGGGGCTGCGGCTGCTCTACGCCGACGCGAAGCGCGGCACGTCGAACAGCCGCGTCAACTTCGTGCACCCCAAGGACGCGGGCGGCGTGCTCATTGAACTGGTCGAACCTGCGGCTCACGGAGCAGCGCACTAGCCACGAACGTGAGCTCCTTGTCGATCGGATCCTCCTCGTCGCTGTGCCGTGCCACCGAGTGCCGGTAGCTCACGGCCAGCGCGAGGAGCGCCGCGGCTGCCTCGACGTCCTTGAGCGCCACCGCCGCCCCTCCCGCGGCGAGGATGACCTGCTTGATCTGCGCAGCCACGTTGTCGTAGCGCGCCTGCATCGCGTCGCGAACAGCCGAATGCGTATCCGCTTCACGCCACAACAGGTGTGACAGCAGCGGAGAGGCGTTCAAGCGCGCGTCGAGCGCCGCGACGAGCCTTCTCAACGACTCCGCGATGTCTCCCACCACTACGACCCTGCGGTGGTCGACCGTGCTGTCCGGCAGTCGTGCGACCAGCGCGGCCAGCAGGTCTCGCTTGCGGTTGAAGTAGTAGTGCACCAGGCCTTTGGGCACGCCGGCGCGTTCGGCGATGCGCGAGGTCGGGGTGGCGTCGAAGCCCGAGTCGGCGAACAGTTCCTCGGCCGCGGCCAGGATGCGCTCCTTGGCCGAATCCTCCACGCGGTCCTCCACACAGCATCTTCGTCTTCACGGTGGTGTGGGCCCAAGAACGCTCCTGAGCCCACGGTTTGCCTGTCGATCAGTGCGGTTGCGCCGCAGCGGAGTGCGCGGCGTTCGCGGCGGGCATTGCCAGCGCCCCCGCGGCCACGGTGAGAACGCCACCGATCCAGGAGGCCCACGAGGCCGCCATCATGTCGGTGTAGCTCATCACCCACGGCGAGATGAACAGCAGTGCACCGAGCACCATCTGCACGTATTCGCCGTAGATCATCGCGGGCATGGCGAGGTCGACGAGTCCGTCGATCGCGATGAGCGCGCCGAGCACGATCATCGTCCACATGGCCGCGTTCGAAGTGTCCACGACGAGCGGAGAGAGCAGCACCAGCACGCCGATAGCCACCTCGGCCCAGTCCTGCCACCTGGTCCACGCCTTGGTCATCTCCACACACCTCCTCCTTCTCGGACGCCTCCCATGCTCCGCTTGGTTGGCCGCCCGGTCAAGAAATCTGAGTGGAATCCCTCACAGGCGTGATTCTGGATCGTTTACTGATGAGTAACCTCCGGCAACCTGCGACTATCCCTCACTGGGAAGGAATGCCGCCGTGCAAAAGATCCTTGACGCGATTCTGGCCGACGAGCTGGGCGCGATCGGTTCGTTGGACGTTCCGGAGAGCTATCGGGGCGTGACCGTGCACGCGGACGAGGCCGACATGTTCTCGGGCCTCGAGACGAGGGACAAAGACCCTCGCAAGTCGCTGCACATCGACGAGGTGGCCACGCCGGAGCTCGGTCCGGGCGAGGCGCTGGTCGCCGTCATGGCCTCCGCCATCAACTACAACACCGTGTGGACCTCGATCTTCGAGCCGGTGTCCACGTTCGGCTTCCTGAAGAAGCTGGGCGGCCGCCACAACCTGCCCTACCACGTGGTGGGCTCGGACCTGGCGGGCGTCGTCGTGCGCACCGGTCCCGGCGTCACCGCGTGGAAGCCGGGCGACCGGGTGGTCGCGCACTGCCTGGACGTGCCGCTGGAGGCGCCGGACGGGCACAACGACACGATGCTCGACCCGCAGCAGCGGATCTGGGGCTTCGAGACGAACTTCGGTGGTCTCGCGGACCTCGCGCTGGTGAAGTCGAACCAGCTGATGCCGATGCCGAAGCACCTCACGTGGGAGGAGGCCGCCTCCCCCGGTCTGGTCAACTCCACCGCGTACCGGCAGCTGGTCTCGACCAACGGCGCCAACATGAAGCAGGGCGACACGGTCCTGATCTGGGGCGCGTCCGGCGGTCTCGGTTCGTACGCCACGCAGTTCGCGCTGAACGGTGGCGCGACGCCGATCTGCGTCGTCTCCTCGCCGGAGAAGGCGGCGATCGTCCGTTCGATGGGCGCCGAACTGATCATCGACCGCTCCGCCGAGGGCTACAAGTTCTGGAAGGACGAGCACGAGCAGGACCCGCGTGAGTGGAAGCGGTTCGGCGCGAAGATCCGTGAGCTGACCGGCGGCGAGGACCCGGACATCGTGTTCGAGCACCCCGGCCGGGAGACGTTCGGCGCCTCGGTGTTCGTGGCGCGCAAGGGCGGCAAGATCGTGACGTGTGCGTCGACCTCCGGGTACATGCACCAGTACGACAACCGCTACCTGTGGATGAACCTGAAGAGCATCATCTCCTCGCACTTCGCGAACTACCGCGAGGCGTGGGAGGCGAACCGCTTGATCGCCAAGGGAAAGATCCACCCGACAGTGTCCAAGGTGTACTCAATGGACGAAACGGGCCAGGCCGCGCACGACGTGCACCGCAACGCGCACCAGGGCAAGGTCGGCGTGCTCTGCCTTGCCCCGGAAGAGGGTCTGGGTGTTCTCGATCACGAGCTGCGCGCGAAGCACCTCACGGCCATCAACCGATTCCGGGGTGTGTGACCTTCTGGGGTTACCCGAACGGGTAGCGTGAGGGGCATGGGCCCCCTCGCCGACGACCGTGACCTCGTCCCACTGGGATCCGGCTTCGACATCGTCAAGCGCGGTTACGACCGCGCCCAGGTCGAGGACCATCTCGAACGCCTCGACTCGGATCTGCGGCTGCTCGCCGCGGACCGCGATGCCGCCGTGTCCCAGACGTCCGATCTGGCTCGCCAGCTGGAAGCCGCGCGCTCGGAGATCTCCGAGCTGCGCAACCAGGTCGAACGCCTGTCACTGCCGCCGACGACGCTGGAGGGGCTCTCCGAGCGCCTCCAGCGCATGCTCCGCCTGGCGCAGGACGAGGCCAACGAGATCAAGGCCCGCGCCGAAGCAGAGGGCGGGCACATCCGCGCCAAGGCGGAAGCCGACGCGGGTGTGCTCCGCCAGCGCTACGAGAAGCTGATCCAGGAGCTCGACGAGCGCCGCGCGGCCATGGAGGCCGAGCACAAGGGCGTGCTGGAGAAGGCCCGCAACGAGGCCGAGACGATCGTCTCCGAGGCCGAGAGCTCCGCCCGCAAGATCGCCGACGACTCCGAGGCCCGCCGCGTCACCGTGGAGGAGGACTTCGAGATCGCGATGGCCGCCCGCCGCAGCGAGGCGATGGCCACCCTGGCCACCCAGGAGGCGACCTCCAAGTCCGAGGCCGACCGCCGCATGCGCGAAGCCGCCGAGGAAGCCTCGCGGGTTCGCGCCGCCATCGCGTCCGAACAGACCACCTCGAAGGCGGAAGCCGAACGCCGCGTCCGCGAGGCCACCGAAGAGGCCAACCGCCGCCGCCACGACGCGATCAGCGAGGCCACCGCCCGCATCCAGGAGGCCACCGACGAGGCGAACCGCCGCGTCCGCGAGGCCACCGAGGAAGCCAACCGCCGCACCACCGCCGCCACCCAGCGCGTCGACCAGCTCCGCAACCTCCGCAACCGCCTCTCGCACCAGCTCCACAACGTGCGCACGGCCCTGCAGGAGGTCGTGCCGTTGCTCGACCCGGTGGAGGAGGAGAAGGCTTCCGCGGTGGTCGGGTCGGTCGAGGGGGCTTCGCCGGTGCCGGCGCAGTCCGGTCCGGGCCAGTCCGGTTCGGCTCAGTCCGGTTCGGCTCAGTCCGGTTCAGGCTCAGTCCGCGTCCCGCGGCCAGTCCGCGCCCGCCGCACCGGCACAGGCCGCTCCGCAGGCCAAGCCGGCCACGCCACCGCAGTCGGACGGCCCCACCGCCAAGATCGCGCGACCGCAGCCCGCCAAGAAGTCCTGACGGCTCACATCGTGATCTCGTAGATCGCCGGCATCGGCATCGTGCGGCTGAACTCCCAGTCCACGCGCCGCCCAGCCGCGATCAGCGCCCGTGCCACGAACGTCCCGTGCGACCCCACCAGCACGGTCGCGTCCGGGTACTCGTCCGCCATGCGCGCCAACGCCTTCCCAGCCCGCACCGTCAGCTCGTCCAGGCTCTCCCCCGCCCCGTGCGCGGACGCCGGATTCGCCCAGCTGTGGGCAAACGGCGTCTCCCAGTCCGCACTCGGCAGCAACCCCGACTCCCACTCCCGCAACGACGGCCAGGTCGTGACCGGGAGCCCCAGCGCATCAGCCGCGGGCGCGACGGTCTGCACCGCACGCAACTGCGGACTCGACAACACCGCGACCGGCGCGAACCCCACGAGCCGCGAAACCAGCGACTTCGCCTCGGCCAGGCCGTTCTCGGACAACGGCCGCTGGTCGTCGTCGGGTTCGCCCATGCGTGGCCACACGGACTGAGCGTGGCGCACTAATACGATTCGGGTAGGCACATACTCATCTTGGGGGAACAGGATGTTCGTCAGGTCGCTGGGCACAGACGGAGCCGAGCTCAGGCCGTTGGAGCCCTACCAGGCGCAGGAGTTCTTCGCGCACATCGATCGCGGGCGTGAGTTCATCGGTACGCACATCGGGTTCGCGGACGCCGCGAAGGACCTCGACGGCGCGCGGGAACTGTTGCAGCGCTACGCGGACAAAGCCGCCGCCGACACCGGCCGCATCTACGGGATCTGGGTCGACGACAAGCTGGTCGGCGGCGTGCTGTTCCGCGTGATGGACGTACCGCAGGGCCGCGCCGAGGTCGGCTGCTGGCTGGAGCCGTCCGCCACGGGCAAGGGGCTGATCACGCGGGCGGCGAAGGTGCTCATCGACTGGGCGATTCGCGAGCGCGGCATGCATCGGGTTGAGTGGCTGGTGTCGTCGGCGAACGCGGCGAGCATCGCGGTCGCGCGGCGGCTCGGGATGACGCAGGACGGTGTGCTGCGCGGGTACCACGTGCACCGAGGGGTGCGGCAGGACCTCGAGGTGTGGTCGGTGCTGGCGCCGGAGTGGGAGAGCTGATGGACGACCTGGTGCTGCTGCACGCCTTTCCGCTCGACGCGCGGATGTGGGACGTGCCCGGTGCGCTGACGCCGAACCTCCGCCCGCAAGGCCCGCCTGACCTGGAAACGCTGGCGCGGAACGTGATCGCGGAACTCGACGCGCGCGGCCTCCAGAGCGTGGTGCTCGGCGGCTGCTCGATGGGCGGCTACGTGGCGATGGCGTTGCTCAGGCTCGCGCCGGAACGGGTGAAGGGCCTGGTGTTCGTCGACACCAAGCACACCGCGGACGCTCCGGAGGCGGCCGCGAACCGGCATGCGATGGCCGATCGGGTCGAACGCGAAGGCGTCGGCGACTGGCTCGTCGAGGCGATGCTGCCGAACCTGGTCGGCCCGAACGCGCCGGACACCGCGCGAGCGCTGGTGCGCACCATGATCCTGGAGCAGCGGGCCGAGGACGTGGCGTGGTGGCAGCGGGCCATGGCGAAGCGCCCCGATTCCACGGACGTGCTGGAGGCGCTCGACGTGCCGTCGCTGGTGCTCGTGGGCGAGCACGACAAGCTCACGCCGCCGGACGTGGCCGCGAAGCTCGCGGTGACTGCTGCGGCACGCGACGAGCGAACGCATCGAGGACGCCGGGCACCTGCCGCCGGTCGAGCAGCCGGAGGAGTTCCGCGCCCGGCTGGAGCGGTGGCTCGTCCAGGTGCGGCTCTAGTTAGTGGCGGGGCCCGCAACGTTGCGGGCCCCGCCACTAACTCACCAGCGGCGCGGCGGCCGGCCCACGACGACCGCGTGACTCCCAGCAGGCCTGGTGCCAGTGGCGGCGTTCCTCGACCGAGCCGGTGTCCTCGGCCGGCCACGCGACGACGTGCGGCGTACCCGGCCGGATCTCGTGGTCGCAGCCCGGGCAGCGGTAGGTCTTCTGCGCCTGCGCGCCGGAGATGGCGCGTACCAGCCAGTCTCCGTCGGGACCCGACTCGGCACGAGCCCAGCCGACGCCGCCACCCAGCGGTCGGGGGTCTTCGTTCTTGGGAGCGTTACGACGTGGCACGAGAACACGGTAACCGCTCGTAGAATCAGGCCGTGCCGACCTATGAGTTCCGTTGCCGTACCTGTGACGACACCTTCGAACTGCAGCGCCCGATGAGCGAGTCGTCCGCTCCGGCGAGCTGCCCCGGCGGCCACGCCGACACCGTCAAGCTGCTGTCGATGGCCGGTATCGGCGGCACTCAGCAGCCACAAGGCGGCGGTGGCGGCGGGTGTTGCGGTGGAGGGTGCTGCGGCTAGGCCGTTTCGCGCTCGATCAGCGTCTCGGCGACCTTGCGACCCTGGTCGCAGACCGTGCCGAACTTGCCGGACGAGTCGATGATGATGATCCCGAGCCCACCGCCGTCATAGGGGACGACCAGCACGCACGAGGGCTCGACCTCGGGCTCGTCGGAGCGGTCGAGGTAGGTGACCTTGTGGCCCTTCACGTCCCAGTCGCCGGTGGTGCGCTCGATCGTGATCTCGCGCCCCTCGCGGAACCGCAGGGAGACACCTACCTCGACGTTGTCGATCTTCGTCGTCCACCGGCACGACTGGTCGAACGTCGAGTCGTAGTTGATCTGGGTGGGCGGCGTGTCGGCCTTGGCGCCGGGGTAGGGCAGGTCGGTCCACTTCAGCTTGGCGCACACGCCCTGAACCTCGCCGTCGATCGGCGCGGTCTCGGGATCCGGCTCCTCGGAGGAACTCGGATCGGTCGAGCCTTCCTGGTCGAACGGCGACGTGGCGTCCAGCGGCGCCTGCGCGACCGGACTGCCCTCGATGGTCGTCCGGGCACAGCCCGAAGCGAGCACGAGGACAGCCAACAGGAGCACCAGTCGCCGCATGGCACCACCATGCCAGACGCGACATGGTGCCCCTGTTAGCGGCACACGTCGGGACCGATCACGAGTAGTCGCGGAAGCCCTTGCCGGTCTTGCGGCCGAGGCGGCCGGCGGTGACCAGGTGCTCCAGCAACGGCGCCGGCGCGAAGCCGGGCTCGCGGAACTCGTTGAAGAGCGTGCGCTGGATCGCCAGCGACACGTCCAGACCGACCACGTCCAGCAGCGCGAACGGGCCCATCGGCAGACCACAGCCGACCTTCATGGCGTTGTCGATGTCGTCGGCCTCGGCGTAGTGCGCCTCGAGCATCCGCACCGCGTCGTTGAGGTACGGGAAGAGCAGCGCGTTCACGATGAAGCCGGCCACGTCGCCGCAGTGCACCGGGTGCTTGCCGAGGTCGAGACAGATCTTGCGGGCCGTCGCGACCACGTCTGCGCCCGTCGAGATCGTCTCCACGATCTCCACCAGCTTCATGATCTGCGCCGGGTTGAAGAAGTGCAGGCCGACGACGTCCTCAGGCCGGCTCGTCGCCGCCGCGATCTCGATGACCGGCAACGAGGAAGTGGTCGTCGCGAGCACAGCGCCGGGCTTGCACACCTCGTCGAGCGCCGCGAAGACCTCCTTCTTGATGCCGATCTCCTCGGCCACGGCCTCGACGATCAGGTCGCAGTCCGCCAGCTCGACGAACTCCACGGCCGGCGAGATCCTGGCGAGCGTCGCGTCGCGGTCCTGCTCGGAGAGCTTGCCCTTGCTCACCGCGCGGTCCAGCGACTTGCGCACCGCAGCAACGGACTTCTCGGCCTTCTCGAGGCTCCGCGCCCGCAGCACCACGTCGTAACCGCGCTTCGCGAACACCTCCGCGATCCCGGTCGCCATCGTGCCCGTACCGATGACACCGACCCGCTGGATGTCGCGCGTCAGCACCCCACTGTCCACTTCGGACGGCGTCTGCGTGTCCGCCACGACCACCGGCGAGTCCGGCCCGTCGTAGGTGTAGAAGCCACGCCCGGTCTTGCGGCCCAGCAGACCCGCGGTGATCATCTGCTTCAGCAGCGGCGCCGGGGCGTGCAGCCGGTTGCGCGACTGGTGGTACATCGTGTCGAGGATTTCGTACGCCGTGTCGAGACCGATCAGGTCCAGCAGCGCCAACGGACCCATCGGGTAGCCGCAGCCGTACCGCATGGCGGCGTCGAGGTCCTCACGCGTCGCGTACCGCGACTCCAGCATCTTCACCGCGTGGTTGAGGTACGGGAAGAGCAGCGCGTTCGCGATGAAGCCCGCCCGGTCGCCGATCACGACCGGCGACTTGCCGAGACGTTCGGTGAACGCGACCACGTCGGTGATCACATCCGGCTCGGTGACGACCGTGCGCACGACCTCGACCAGCTTCAACACCTGCGTGGGGTTGAAGAAGTGCAGGCCGACGACCTTGCCGGGACGCCCGGTGGCCACACCGATCTCGGTGATCGAGAGCGACGACGTGTTCGACGCGATGATCGCCTCGGGCTTGAGGACCTGGTCCAGCTCGCGGAAGATCCGCGTCTTGAGCTCGACGCTCTCCGGCACCGCCTCGATCACCAGGTCGCAGTCCGCGAGGCTCTGCAACTCGAGCGACGTCGCGATGCGCTCCTGGAGGGCGACCTTCTCGTCCTCGGTCAGCTTCTCGCGCCGGACGGCCCGCTCCGTCGAGTGCTCCAGGTGCCCGAGCCCGCGCTCGACGCCGGCCACGTCGACTTCCACGACCTTCACGGCGAGCCCGGTGCGCGCGAGTACCTCCACGATGCCCGCGCCCATGGTTCCGAAGCCGACGACACCGACGGTGTTGATTTCGCGCGCCACTGCAGACCTCCCTGCGAGGTAAATCGTGGGCTACCAATGAGTAACTTGCGGGCGACTATGCCACTCCTCGCGCTGGTGGCGGCCGTGAGCTTCGCCATCGGGATCGAAACAGTTATCGGTCTAGGAATCGGCTAGAGGTGGGGTGTGCCTGGTAGAACGCCTTCTTGGCCTAGTGGGGGTGTGGCCTGATCGGGTGGCCTGGGTGGGGGTGTGGGGGCGGCGTGTCTGGGTGGCCGGGTGGGTCGCGTGTCTGGGCTGGGCCGGGTCTGGGTCGGTGTGCCTGGCCGGCCGGGTCAGGTCGCGTGCTCGGGCGGCCCGGGCGAGGCCGCGTGCCCGGCTGGCCGGGCCGGTCGCGTGCCCGGACGGCTTGATGAGTGACGTGTCTGGGCAACGCGCCCGAGCGGTCTGCTCGTCGCAGCCCAGCCCGCTGGGCGAGCAGCCCAGTCGGCGCGCAGCCCAGCCAGCGTGCAGCCCAGACGTGCACGCGGAGTCCGCGCCCGAAGCACCTACGCGGCCCGCTCGTCGTACCGGCCAATCGCGCGACCTAGTCGTCGAACCCCCTCTCCGCCAGTTCCTCGATGCGCCGGACCGCCTCGCGCGCGTCCTTCCCCGTCGCCACCACCGTGATCGACTTGCCACCGGGCGCGCTGAGGCCCATCAACGCGAGCACGCTGGCCGCGTTCGCCTCCTCGTCGCCGTAGCGGACGACGACGTCGGCATCGAGCTCGGCCACTGTGCGCGCCAATAGGGCTGCGGGCCGTGCGTGCAGGCCCACCTCGTTGGTCAGCAACACTTCCGCTGACACCGCGTCCGGCACGAGGTGCAGTGCTGGTCGGCTCGGGGTTGCTGCCGGCGTCTCGCCTGAGGCGCCTTCGGCTGCGGCTGCGACGTCCGTCAGCGAGGCACCGCCTTGTGCGGCAACGGCAGCGGCTACGGCGCCCTCGACCAGTGGCGCGTCCGCCACGGCGTAGCGGGACGGGTCGTCCGCGGACTCCACGGCCATCTCGGCTGTCATCTTGGCGCTGCCCAGGTCGTACAGCACGACCACGCCCGCACCGGAGTCCGCGTCGGCGAGTGCCTCGACCACCGAGCCGTAGTCGGTGCCCAGGCCGCCCTCGTCCGTGCCGCCTACGGGCAGGACGGCGACCTCGGGGGCCATCTGGCCGGCCAGTTCGGCCACGCCGTTCGCGAGCATTTCGCTGTGGGAAACGATGACCAACCCGACCCGACTGGTGTCCGCCGCCGCCGTCATGCCGGCACCTCCGCTTCGCCTCGACCCACACCAGTGCACGCCTCAGCAAAAAACAAAGCAGGACGAACACGCCTGGTTCGCGCCGCCGTCATGCCTACGCCCCCGCGCCTCGGCCCGCACGACACAGCCAAAAACAAAACCTGCTCGGTTCGCGGCGCCGTCACGCCTTCGCCGCCGCATCCGCGAAGGCGCGCAACAGCAACGCCGTAGACCGCGCACCGGGATCGAGGTGCCCGGCGCTGCGCTCGCCGAGGTACGACGCCCGGCCCTTGCGCGCCACCATCGGCACGGTCGACTCCGCGCCCTCGGCCGCCGCGTCGGCAGCCGCCGAGAGCACCGCTGCCACCGATCCAGAAGCGGCGGCAGCGGCAGCAGCGGCGACTGCGGGCGTCAAAGCGTCGACCATCGTCTTGTCGCCCACCACGGCCTTGCCGCGGGCCACCACGCCTTCCAGAGCGCCTCGCAGGGCGCGTGCCACGGCCTCGGAGTCCAGCTCCTCGGCATCACCCACCGCGGCCGACGCGCGCAGGAAAGCCGTGCCGTACAAGGGGCCGGCCGCGCCGCCCACGGTGGAGATCAGCGTCGTGGCGACCAGCTTGAGCACCTTGCCCGGCGTCGCGGACTCGTCGGTGTCCAAACGCGACAGCAGCGCGGTGAAGCCGCGCCGCAGGTTCTCGCCGTGGTCCGCGTCGCCGATCGCCTGGTCCAGACGCACCAGCTCGTCGCGGTGCTCCTGCACTACGAGAGTGGCCGCGCGCAGTGCCACGACGATGTCTGCTGCCGTGCATCCCACCTCAGACTCCCCACCGCAGTGCGGGCGTGTGCACCGGCGCGTCCCACAGGGAGAGCATCTCGTCGTCCAGCCGTAGCAATGTGAGACTCATGCCCTGCATCTCCAGGCTGGTGATGTACGGGCCGACGAGCCTGCGTTCCACCGTGATCCCCCGATCAGCCAACAACTTCTCCGCGATGCCGTGGGCCAAGTACAACTCGATCAACGGAGTTCCGCCCATCGAGTTCGTGAACAGCAGCACGCGGTCGCCCGAGGCGAACGGCAGGTCCTCCAGGATCGGGTCGAGCAACGCGGCGACCATCTCGGAGGCCGGGCTCACCGGCACCCGCCGGCGACCGGGCTCGCCGTGGATGCCGATGCCGATCTCCATCTCGTCGTCGGCCAGCTCGAAGCTCGGCGAACCCACGTGCGGCACCGTGCACGAGGTCAGCGCCAGCCCCATCGACCGCACCGACGAGATCACCCGCCCAGCCAGCGCCTCGATCGCGGCCAGATCGTCGCCGCGCTCGGCCGCCGCGCCCACGATCTTCTCCAGCAGCACCGTGCCGCCCACACCACGCCGGCCCGCGGTGTAGGTCGAGTCCTTGACCGCCACGTCGTCGTCGATCACGACGCTGCGCACCTCGGACTCCGCCAGCTCACCGGCGGTCTCGAAGTTCAGCACGTCGCCGGTGTAGTTCTTCACGATCAGCAGCGCGCCCGCGCCGCCGTCGCACCGGGACACCGCCTCGGTGACCTGGTCCGGCGTCGGCGACGTGAACACCGCACCGGGGCAGGCGGCGTCGAGCATGCCGCGCCCGACGAAGCCGCCGTGCAACGGTTCGTGCCCCGAGCCGCCGCCCGAGATGATCGCGACCTTGCCCCGCACCGGGGCGTCCGCACGCACGACCACGGCCGGGTCGTAGTGCACGGTCAGCAGATCGGAATGGGCGGCCTGCATTCCCCGCAGCGCGTCGTGCACCACGGTTTCCGGATCATTGATGATCTTCTTCATCGAAGCACCTTTCGAGAAGGCGGTGTCCGTGTTCCTTCTTACTCCGGGGGTCTGACACTCGGAACGGGCAAAGGACCCCGATACCGTTAGGCTGCCCTAATTAATGCAGGTCAAGGTCACTGCCAGTAGTGGAGGATCACCGTCGTGCCGAAGAGAGCAGCACTGCTCGCCGCAGTCGCCCTGGTGCTCGCCGCCTGTGGCCAGAGCACCCCCGACAAGCCCACGGTCGCCCAGGGCGGCGAGGACTTCGGCAAGGCCTACGAACTGAGCAACGGCTTCGGCACGCAGTCCAAGCCGGGCGAGTTCCCCCGCACCGTCAAGCACGCGATGGGCGAGACCAAGCTGGAGAAGAAGCCCGAACGGGTGATCGTGCTCGACACGGGTGAACTCGACAACGTTGTCGCACTCGGCATCAAGCCGGTCGGCATCGCATTCACCGACGGATCCCCGACCATGCCCTCCTACGTCGGCGACAAGGCGGGCACGCCGGAGAACGTCGGCACGATCAACAACCTCAACCTGGAGACGATCACCAAGCTCGAACCCGACCTGATCCTGGGTTCGCAGCTGCGCGCCGAGGCCCAGTACCCGAAGCTGAGCGCGATCGCCCCGACCGTCTTCTCGGTGCGTCCCGGCTACGTGTGGAAGGAGAACTTCCTCCTCAACGCCGCCGCGCTCGACCGCCAGGCCGACGCCGCGAAGATGCTCGAGGACTACACGAAGAAGGCCACCGACGTCGGCACCGCTATCGAGAAGAAGCTCGGCGTGCGTCCGACCGTCACGGCACTGCGCTTCATGCCGGGCCGCATCCGCTTGTACGCCAAGAAGTCCTTCATCGGCACGATCCTGGTCGACGCCAAGATCCCGCAGCCGACCGCCTCCCAGGTGGACGACCTGGCCGCCGAGGTCAGCGCGGAGCAGATCGGCAAGGCCGACGCCGACTTCGTCATCTACTCGACCTACGGCGACCCCGGCAAGACCGCGCAGGCCTCGGTCCTCGGCGGTCCGCTCTGGAGCGGCCTGAACGCCGTCAAGGCGAACAAGGCCAAGCCGGTGCTCGACGAGACCTACTTCCTCGGCCTCGGCGTCCTCGCCGCGAACGTGGTCCTCGCCGACCTGCAGAAGCAGGTCGGCGCCTGACCCACGACCGCGCGGATGCTCCTAGCGACTACCGACCGAAGAGCATCCGCGCGAGGCGCAGCATCTGCTTGCCCGCCAGGGAAGACCGGTCGAACGTCGCCATGTTGATCAGCGACTTGAACCGCAGCTTGGTCACGGCCTTCGGGTAGGCGAACTCGCGCAGGCCGTCCTCGCCGTGGATGCGCCCGAACCCGGAGTCGCCGACGCCACCGAACGGCAGCCCGGGGATCGCCGCGTAGGTCAGCACGGAGTTGATCGACACCATGCCGACCCGCAGCTCCCGCGCCAGCTCCTCGCCACGCGACTTCGAGAAGACGGCCGCGCCGAGCCCGTACTTCGACTGGTTCGCGAGCCGCACACCCTCCAGGGCGTTCGGCACCCGGTTGATCACCACGGTCGGCCCGAAGGTCTCCTCGGTGATCGCCAGCGAGTCCTCCGGCACGTCCGTCAGCACGACCGGCTCGACGTACGGCGGCCTGATCGAGTCCGGCCCGCCCACCAGCGCCTTGCCGCCGCGGTCCAGCGCGTCCTGCACGTGCTCGCGGATGATCTCCACCTGCGACGGCATGGTGATCGGCCCGAGGTTCGCGCTCGGCTCACCGCCCGGCTTCAGCTTGCGGACCCGCTTCACCGCGATCTCGATGAACTCGTCCGCCACTTCCTCGGCCACGTACACGCGCTCGACGCCCGCGCAGGTCTGGCCGGCGTTGGACACCGCACCCCACACCGCGGCTTCGGCGGCGGCGGTCAGGTCGGCGTCCGCGTCGACGATCAGCGCGTCCTTGCCGCCGCACTCCACCAGCACCGGCGTCAGCGTCTGGGCGCACGCGGCCATGACTTTCTTGCCCGTGCGCGTGGAACCGGTGAAAGCGACCTTGTCGACGCCCGAAGCACAGAGCGCCGCGCCCGTCTCACCGAAGCCGGTGACGACCTGGAAGACCGGGTACTCCGGCACCGCCTCGGCGAACGTCGACGCGAGGAACGTGCCGACGCCCGGCGTGAACTCCGAGGGCTTGAACACCACGGCGTTGCCCGCGGCCAGTGCGTACGAGATGGAACCCATCGGCGTGTGCGCGGGGTAGTTCCACGGCCCGATAACGCCGATCACGCCCAACGGCCGGTATTCGAGCGTCGCGCTGTGGTTGAACATCAGCATGCCCGAGGAGACACGGCGCTTGCCCAGCACGCGTCCGGCATGACCCGACGCCCAGTGCAGGTGGTCCATCACCAGCGCGATCTCGACGCGGGAGTCGTCGGCGGGTTTGCCGGTCTCCGCGCTGATCAGCGAGATGAACTCGTCCGCGCGCTGCGACAGCACCCTGCGCCACGCGTCGAGCTTGGTCTTGCGCCCCTCGAAACCGAGGCCTGCCCACCACGCGGCGGCCTCACGTGCCGAGGACACCGCGTCCTCGACCTCGGCGGCCGTGTGGATCGGGTGATGCGCGACGACCTCGCCCGTGCGCGGGTCCAGTGATGCGAACCGCCGCTGCTCGCCATCGGCCGACAGCGCGCTGTCCGAAGCGGTCTGCGTCATTGGGCCCCTCCCGGGTACTCGCCAGTAACCTTGACACTAACGCGTACTTGAAAAACTTTCAGCCCCCTGGCCCCGTCACCGCGGCCTTAGGCCTTGGGCAGGCTGGGCAGCACGGCCTTCGCGAACGTCTGGGCCGCCTGGCAGCGGTCGAACTCCTTCTCCTTGGAGCCCGCCGCGCTGAACTCCGCGATCTCGCCCGCGTCGCTGTCGTCCTTCGTGCGGACGACGACGAGCTCGCAGGTCGGGAACGGACCGTCCCGGAAGGCCTGGTAACCCTTCACCCCGCCGAGGTCGACCTCGACGGACGCCTTGTCGAACTTGCCGTCCTTCGGGATGCGCGCCGTCCTGAACTCCAGCTGCATCTGCGCTTGCTGCCCCGACCACGAGCACTGGTGCAGACCGAGCACCTGCGACTTCGGCGAGGCACCGAGCACCGGCGCGAGCGTCGCCTTGTCCACGACCGCGCAGGCGTCGACCTCGACCGGTGATCCCTTCGGCGGGTTGTACTTCTGCGGGTTGCCCTTGAGCTTGCGGACCGCGCCCTCGAGCACCTTGCGTCCCGGCTCGCACGGCTCGGCACCGGGGTTGCCGCTGGTGCCCGTGGTCACCTGGATCCGGACCGCGAACGCCGGGTTCTCCTGCGTCACCGCCGTGACGAAGCACGACGTGTTGTTCAGCTTCTGCTCACCGCTCTTCAAGCCCGCGATCTGCTTGGTCGCGTTCTTCAGGTCGGTGGTCGACATCGGGTAGCCGATGTCCAGCGAGAGGTTCAGCGTCTTGCCCGCCTTGTCCTTCATGTAGTTCGAGCACCGCGTGTACGAGCTGCTCGAGTACCGCGACGGCGTGCCGACCGTCTGCAGGATGTCCTTCTCGATCAACGCGCACGGGTTGATCAGCCGCAACCGTTCCGACGAGAACGCCGGATCGACCGGCTTGCCCGGCTGCGCGGACGACTTCGTCGACGGGTCGGCCGAGCTCGCGTCCACACCCGCCTGGACGGTGCGGCGCGGCGAGTTGGACTTGGCGAGACCCGGACCGGTCGCACAGCCGGCCATCAGCAGCGCGGCGGCGGCGAGCAGGGCGGTGGCACGAAAACGGAGCACGACGTGCACGTTAGCGACCTTTGCCGGCCTTCGTGGGCAGTACCCCGCGTTCCCCAGGGTGGCCGGAGTCACCCAGGGTTTCGGGAACGATTCAGAAGATCAACGCGCTGTACCTGGTGAAGACCCCGACAGAAGGAGAGACGTGCGTAACCGAATTCGCCGCGCATTCAACTGGCTCGACGCGTGGACGATCGAGGCCTTCAACCCCGTTTACCCAGGTCGTCCCCAGTCGTAGGCCCAGAATCAGGCCCAGAATCAGGCACAGTTTCCGTCTTGGCGAACTGAGGCCGCACCGCCGCCCATCCGGCGAACACCGCCGACAGCACCACCATGGCGATACCGGCCCACAGGTTGATGTTGACCCCTTGGGCCTTGGTCAGGTCTTCGGCCGTTGTGAAGCCGAGACCGACGACGACCAGTACGACGCCGTACACGCCGAAGAGGAACGCGATGATGAATCGCAGGTCGAACAACCTCATGACGGCCTCCCTCAGCCGAAGACGATGTAGAGCACGGTCGTGAGAGCGAGCACTCCGCCACCGAGCAGCGCGGGCGAGCGGTACCAGCCCGCGTCCTCGCCGGTGGTGGAGTGCGACCGGTCCTTCTTGGGCGTCAGGCTGTAGACCAGCCCGATCAGCTCACTGTCCGGCTTCGGCCGCGTGACGAGGCTGACCGCGACGCTGACGACGACGTCCACCACGAACGCGAGACCCGCACCCAGGAAGCTCGCGCCCTGACCAGGCAGCTCCAGCCACTTGATGCCGAACGACGGCTCCGAGATCGCGTAGACGAACATCGCGGTGAACGTGCCCGCGAGCAGACCCACCCAGCCGGCGGTGGGGGTCATCCGCTTCCAGAACATGCCGACGATGAACGTCGCGAACAACGGCGCGTTGAAGAACGAGAACAGCGCCTGGATGTAGTCCATGATGTTGGACCCGCCGAGCGACGCCGCGATGAACGCCGTGCCGATCGCCAGCACACATGCGCCGACCGTCGCCAGCCGTCCGATCCGCAGGTAGTACTCGTCCGGCCGGTCCTTCTTGACGTAGTCCTGCCACAGGTCGTACGTGAAGACCGTGTTGAACGAGCTGACGTTCGCCGCGACTCCGGCCATGAAGCTCGCCAGCAGACCCGTGATCGCGATGCCGAGGATGCCGTTGGGCAGCAGGTCGCGCATGAGCAGCGGCAGCACGTTGTTGTAGACGGCGCCACTGCTCGAATCGCCCGCCTTGAGCTGGGCCATCTCCGGCACGATCACCGCGGCGATGATGCCCGGGATGATGATGATCGCCGGGATGAGCGCCTTCGGGTACGCACCGATGATGGGCGTCCTCTTGGCCGCGGACATCGACTTGGCACTCATCGCGCGCTGCACTTCGGCGAAGTTCGTCGTCCAGTAACCGAACGACAGCACGAACCCAAGACCGAACACCAGCCCGACAACACTCCACACGGGGCTGTTGATACCGGTGAGCTCCGTCGCGGGCCACGCACTCAGCTGTTCCTGGTCGGTCACCTTCGCGACCAGTCCCTGCCAGCCACCGACCTTGATCAGCCCGACGATCGTGAGCGGCGCGAGCGCGGCCACGATGACGAAGAACTGCAGCACCTCGTTGTAGATGGCCGCACTCAGGCCACCGAGCGCCGTGTACGCGAGGACCACCATCGCCGCGACCACGATGGACACCGGCAGCGGCCACCCGAGCAGCGCGTCGATGATCACCGCGAGCGCGAACAGGTTGATGCCCGCGATCAGGATCTGCGCGACGGCGAAGCTGATGGCGTTGACCAGGTGCGCCGGCTTGCCGAACCGGCGGAGCATGAACTCGGGAACACTGCGCACTTTCGAGCCGTAGTAGAACGGCATCATCACCAGACCGAGGAACACCATCGCCGGGATGGCGCCGATCCAGTAGTAGTGCACGGTCGCCATGCCGTACTGCGCGCCGTTCGCCGTCATGCCCATCAGCTCGAGCGCGCCGAGGTTCGCCGAGATGAACGCGAGCCCGGTGACCCACGCCGGCAGCGACCGCCCGGACAGCAGGAAGTCGAGGCTGGAGGAGACGGATCGTCGTGCCATCAGGCCGATGCCGAGCACCACGGCGAAATAGACGATGAGCAACGCGTAGTCGATCGGTCCCGCGTCAAGCCGCAGGTCCGCCTCGGCCAACACCGACACCGGCACGGCCCACCTCCCAGACTTCCGCAACGTCGAACGTGAACAACCAGGAGGCGTTACTCCAGGTGCGCGCCTTGTTACCCAAATGGCGTGATCACAAAACCACGACCTGACATCGCGCGCTCATCGAACGAATCGAACAGGCCCAACCGGTTGTCGCGGTCCGTGTTGTCAGAACGACGCCAGGTGAGACTGGGGGGATGTGGGCGCGGCGCGAAACTGCCAAAGTGGCACGGTGCCGAATCCTGCGCAGGCGCCGGAGCCGATCCGACTGCTCGTCGTCGAGGACGACCAGGAGACGGCGGCGATGCTGGCCGAGCTGTTCGCGAGCGAGGGCTACGAGGTCGACGTGGCCCTGAACGGGCAGCAGGGGCTACACCTCGCGTTGAGCCGCAAGCCGGAGATCATGGTGCTGGACCGGGGGCTGCCCGCGATCGACGGACTGGATCTCATGGTCCGGCTGCGGCGGGTGGGGGTGACCGCGAAGATCCTGGTGCTGACCGGTCACTCCGACGTCGCCGAGCGGGTGCGCGGGCTGAACGCCGGGGCTGACGACTACCTCGGCAAGCCGTTCGACCTGGACGAGCTGATCGCCAGGGTGCGGGCGCTGCACCGCAGGCACCTGGAACACACCGACCTGCTCCCCCTCGGCCAGGGGCACCTCGACCTGCGGCAACGCGAGGTGCTGACATCGCAGGGAGGTTCGGTGAAGCTGTCCGCCCGCGAATTCGACCTGCTCCGCATGCTCGCCGTCGCACCCAACGCCATCTGCCGACGTACGGACCTGCGCACGCAGGTGTTCCCGGAAGCGACATCGGAGTCCATAGTGGACACATATGTGCACTACCTGCGCCGCAAGCTCGGGCGCGAGGTCATCCGCACCGTGCACGGTCTCGGCTACCGGGCCGGGTCCGTCTGATGGCCGCGATCACGCCGGAGCGTACCGCGCTCACCCGTGCCCGCTGGTCGATCACCGCGCGGCTGACGCTGCTGGCCACGGTGGTCGTGCTGCTCATCGAGTGCCTCATCTACTTCATCACGGCGAACATGCGTGAGAACGACATCCGCCACGACCTGCGTTGGCCGATGGAGAACTCGTCGATCTCCGAACCGCCCGCGTGCACGTGGCTGATCGTCGAACGCGACGGCGTGGTCGCCAAAACGCCCGGACTGCCCGCGGGCTTCCCGTTGACCGAGAGCATGCGCAACGCGGGCGAGCCGCACTTCGAACAGGTCAGCCGCGACGGGAAGAGCTTCCGCGTGCTCACGCAGCGGCGCGGCGAGGAGGTCGTGCAGGTCGTCCTCGACGAGCGGTTCCACCTGCTGGAGCGGGAGAACCTGCTGATCGCATTCAGCGTGGCGCTGCTGCTGACCGCACTGACCGTGGCCGTCGTCGTCCCTGCCGGGAGCCGTTTCCTCTACAACCAGGCGATAGCGCCGCTCAACGATGCCCTCGCGCGGCAACAGCGGTTCGTCGCCGACGCCAGCCACGAGCTGCGCGCACCCCTGACCCAACTGCACACCAGAGCGCAACTGCTGGCACGTAGGGCGGACCAGATGGATTGCCCGGAGGCCATGGCCGCCGAGATGCGCCGGCTGGTCAACGGCACCCGCCAGCTCGGCGACGTGGTCGATGACATCCTGCGCTCCGCGATCTCCGCCGAACAACCGCCGTCGGACCTGGTGGACCTCGCGGAACTGGCCGACGAAGTGATCGCCGCGGAGGACGTGCGAGCCGCCGAAACGGGACTGGTGCTGAAGGTTCAGCGCGAAGCGGGTCCGTTCCTGGTGCCCGGCGAGACATCCGCGCTGCGCCGGGTGGTGACCGCGTTGGTGGACAACGCGATCGGCCACACGCCGGCGGGCGGCACCGTCGTCGTCACCCTGGAGGTGCCTGCCTCGGACATGGTCCGGCTGTCGGTGCGCGACAACGGAGTCGGCTTCGACCAGGCGGACGGGCGGTCGCTGTTCGAGCGCTTCAACCGCGGCAAAGCCGGACGCGGCCAGCGGTTCGGCATCGGCCTGTCGCTGGTCCGCGAGGTCGTGGAAGCCCACCACGGCACGGTGTCCGCCGAGGGCAGGCCCGGCGCGGGCGCGGTGTTCATCGTGGACCTGCCCACCGTGGCACCCACGATCCCGTTGCCCCGCATCGCGTCCGTCTCGGTGACGCGGGCGGCGATCCAGTGGGCCAGGACCTCGAGAGTTCACATCGCGCGGCGGTAGCCGGCTGGGCCGGGCTCCACGACGAGGAAGGGCTTGCGGGTGCGGAAGCACTCGTCGGAGGCCATGGTGACGACGTCGGTCGCGACGCCGGCCAGTGGCGAGCCGGGCTGCCAGATCAGCATGGTGCGGCACCAGAGCGGTTCGTCGGCGAGGGGACGGAACACCACGCCGGGTACGGGAGCCGAGGTCATCGGGAACAGGCCGACGGTGGTGCCGGAGCCGACGATGGTGGCCGCGGTGCCGTGGTCGGCGCCGAAGTGGCGGAACCTCGGCACGAATCCGGCGCGCTCGCAGGCGGTGCGCAGGCTCTGCCGCAGGCCGCCCGCCTTGTCGGCCGGCGCGATCCAGTCGTACTCGGCGAGGTGGGCCAGGCTGATCCGGTCGCGACCGATCTCGGGGTGGTCGGCGCTCAGGCCGACCAGCAGCGGCTCGACGCCGAGGTCGCGAACGACCAGCCGGTGCGGTTTCGGCGCCGGGGCGTCCGGATGCTCGGTGATCACCGCGAGGTCGAGCCGCGAGGTGCGCACCTGGTCCACGACCGTCTCGGAGTTCTCCTCCACATAGGTGATCTGCTCGTGGTCCGGCAGCAGGCCGCGCAGCGCCGCGGCGACGGTGGAGATCCACGGGCTGTCCACGCCTCCCAGCCGGACCGTCGCCGCCCCGCCGCCGTGCGCACGGGTGCGTGCCGCGGCGATCAGGTCGTCGAACTGACCGATCAGCAACCGTGCGCCGACCAGGACATGGGCGCCCAGGTCGGTCGGCTCGACCCCGTGCGGGCGGCGGAGGAACAGCGGCGCGCCGAACTCCCGCTCGATCCGGCCGAGCTGCGCGGTGAGACCGGACTGGGCGATCCGCAACGCGGCCGCGGCCCGGCTGACGCTGCCTGCCTCGGCCACGGCCACGACGACCTGCAGATGCCGAAGTCCCAACTCCATGACGCCCTCACCTGTCCGGTCGGAAACACCTGATGACGAACGCGACCCCGATCAGGGACAGCAGCGTGGCCCAGATCGAGGAGGTGTACATCGCTTGCAGGAACGCGTGGTTCGCGGCGTCGACCAGCCACGGCTCGCGCGCGGCGGCGGCCACGGCCCTGGCCCCCTGCGCCGACTCCGCCGCCTGGTCACGGGCGGCTTCCGGCAGCCGGGGCAGCGACGGCGCGATGTGCCGGTGGTAGTTCGCGGTCAGCACGGAGCCGAGCACGGCGGTGCCGAGCGCGCCGCCGACCTGCCGCATGGCGCTGTTGATCGCCGCGCCCGCACCGCTCACCCGCGGCGGCAGGACGGCCATCATCGCGGTGGTGATCGGCGCGCTGATCAGGCCCATGCCGAAGCCCTGCACCACCAGCATCACCACCAGCAGCATGATCGGCGTCCACTGGTCGAACGCCAGGTAGCTCGCGAACGTCGCGATGGCCAGCAGCATCCCGGCGACCACCGTCCAGCGAACGCTCAGGTGAGCGGTGACCCGCGGCGACACCAGGTTGCCGGCCACGATGCCGACGGCCGCGGCCACCATCACCAGGCCCGCGCCCAGCGGCGTGAGCCCGCGGATGCCCTGGAGGTAGAACGCCGTGGCGAACAGCACTCCGGTGAGGCCGAAGAACGTGAACAGCAGGGCGATGCTGCCGCCGGCGAACTGCCGCACCGCGAACAGCTTCACGTCGAAACTCGGGTGTTCGGCGGAGCGCTGCACCAGCACGAACCACGTCAGCAGCCCGACGCCGAGCACCAGCGGGCCGAGCACGCCGACGCCCAGCCAGTCCGCGCGCTGCCCGCCCTCGATGACTCCGTAGACGAGGAAACCCAGCCCCAGCACCGAGAGCACCAGGCCGAACGGGTCGAGCGGGCGCTGGTCCGTGAAGCGCAGCCGGGGCACGAACGCGACGGCACCGACCAGGCAGACCAGCACGATCGGCACGTTGATCAGGAACACCGAGCCCCACCAGAACCGGGCCAGCAGCGCGCCGCCCAGCATCGGCCCCACGGCGACGCCGAGGCCGCTCGCCGCCGCCCACAGCGCGATCGCCTTCGGCCGCTGGGCGTCCGACGTCGTGCGGACGATGATCGACAGGGTCGCGGGCATCAGCAGCGCGCTGCCCAGACCCATCAGCCCGCGAGTCACGATCAACTCCAGCGGACTCGTGCTGAACGCCGCGAACGCCGACGCCACCGAGAACAGGACGAGGCCCGCGAACAGGGTGGCGCGCGGACCGTAGCGGTCGCCGATCGCCCCGCCCGCGAACATCGCCGCGGCGAGGACCAGCGAGTACGAACTGCTCGCCCAGGCCAGTTCCCCCGCGTTCGCGCCGAGGCCGTGCACCGGATCGGCGAGTGTCTCCAGGGCGATGTTGAGGATGGAGTTGTCCAGCCAGAGCAGCGTCTGCGCCGCGACCGCGATCGCGACGACCACCCAGACCCGTGTGTTCCCCGGCACGGCCTGGGTCGCGCCGGAAACTCTTTTCACAGCGCCAACGCCCTCTTGCCCGCGACGACGATCCGCGCGTACGTGGCGACCCTTCTACCTAGGTATTCGCCGGTCTCCAGATCAGCCTTGTGCATCAGTTCGGGTCCTTCATCGACGTTGGACTGCGCGGCGGCACCGTGGGAGAAGCCCAGTCGGTTCAGGTCGTACTCACTGCCATTGGTGGTGCACCACCCGGAACGCAGGCCGAGGTTGACCCACACCATTCCGTGCTGGGCGGCGAGCGTGGTGAAGTACCCGAGCGTCCCGGACTTGTCGCCGGCCTTCGCACCCGAGTTCGTGAAGCCCGCGGCCAGCTTGTCCTGCCAGCGCCGGGTCAGCCAGCGGCGGCTGCTGTCCTGGGCGAACTGGTGGAACGCGGCCGACGCGGACCCCATGTACGTCGGGGCGCCGAAGATCACCGCGTCCGCTTCGTCGAGCTGGAACCACTGCTCAGAGGTGATCTCGTCCACCGCGATGGCCACGACGTCGACGCCGGCCACGTCCTGGGCTCCCTGTCGCACCGCCGCGGCGAGCCTGCCGGTGTGGCCACGCCCGTCGTGACACGCCACCACCAGGCGCACCGGATCCGTCGGCTCGTTCAAGAAGACCTCCTGCTCCTCATCGAGACATGGGCACCACAGAATCTGTCAGAAGAAAATGAGAAACTTCTTAGAGCGTCGACATGTACGTGAACCGTCCGAATGGGCGGCACGACGCGTCCGCACGGCCCACCCACCGGAAAATGGGGAAAATTCGTCTGAACCGGCATAACTGCCGAGTTATCGGCAGGAGTTATTTGTTCCGGCCCAGCGACCGTGACTAGCCTGCCGACTTAGCGTTTTCCATTCAGTTCCTTCGCTGAACCAGCTTTCGAAAAGGAGGTTCAGACGGCATGACGAATACCGGAAAGCTTTTCCGGATGCGCCGGTTGTCCTCGGCGAACGACGGGAGGCACCTGTTCGTCCCGCTGGACCACAGCGTGTCCGACGGCCCGGTCGTGCCCCACGACCGGTGGCACGACCTCCTCCGGGATCTGGTGGCGGGAGGAGCGGACGCACTCATCGTCCACAAAGGACGAGCACGGCTGGTGCCCCCGGCGATCCTGAAGTCCTGCGCTCTCGTGGTGCACCTCAGCGCGGGCACCGCCCACGCCGCCGACACCAACGCCAAGGTGCTCGTCGGTGAGGCCGAGGACGCGCTGCGGCTGGGCGCCGACGCGGTCAGCGTGCACGTGAACATCGGTTCCGACACCGAGGAGCGGCAGCTCTGCGACCTCGGCGCGGTCGCGACGGCGTGTGAGGCCTGGGGACTGCCGCTGATCGCGATGATCTACCCGCGGGGACCGCGGATCATCGACCCGCGGGACCCGGCGCTGCTCGCCCACGTCGTCAACATCGCCGCCGACCTCGGCGCGGACCTGGTGAAGACCTCGGTCACCCTGCCGGTGCGGCGGATGGCGGAGGTCGTGGCGAACTCGCCGATCCCGGTGCTCGCCGCGGGCGGACCGATCGACGGCTCCGACCTGATCGACTACGCCACCGAGCTGATGGCGGCGGGCTGCGCGGGCCTCGCGGTGGGCCGCAAGGTCTTCACCTCCGCCAATCCCGCATCGCTGGTCGCCCGGCTGGCCGCCGTGGTGCACGGGCAGCACGGCGGCGTGCCGGATTCCCCAACGCACCAGGCTGAATTCTCCCGAATCCACTCGATGACGACAGGTGCCCTTTGACCTCTCTCCCAGCCGAAGCAGGGAGATTCTTCCCTCGCGGGTCGAGTTTTCTGCTTCACAGCCCGTTGCCGCCTGGGTTACCAGCACAGGGACGGTGTACCGCCCACGGTCTTACACAAGCTCCACAGACCTGACATCCCACCAGCCCGGCGGTAGACCCGGCCGACTTGGTTATCGCCGACCGGGCGCGACAACTCTACAAGCCGCTCCGCCAAACGGCCCAACCAGGGGTCAGCGCACGGTCTTTCACCCTGACGGCGAAACCCGTCCCTGCCCTGCTCCGCAGGGATCCGTTTCCTCCCTGGCCTGAAGGCCGGGGTATCCACGGAGGAATCTCTATGACGCTCGCTTGGATCGACCTACGGACCGTGGCCCCGCAGCACGTCGAAGGTGTCGTGGACGCCGCCATCCACACCCGGTTGCACGGCATCGTGTCCGACGACCCCGCCGTGCTGGCGACCCTGCCCCCGACCATCGCGAGCGTCCTGGTGGGCGCGGACGAGGGCTTCGGCGGCATCACCACGACCGTCGTCGCGGACCAGTCCGAACTGGACGCGCTCGTGCTGGCGGCGGGCGACCGCGAGAACGTCGCGGCGTGGGTGGACGTGCATGACGACCGCACGCTCCAACTCGCGTGCGCCGCCGCCGTCGCGCTGCCCTACAGCGTGGTGCGGTTCGCCGACCCGACCAAGATCCCGCTGGAGATCGTGCTGGCCTCGGCCGACCGCGCGCCGGGCAAGCTGTTCACGGTCTGCGGCGACCTCGAGGAAGCGTCGATCGTGGTCGACGTGCTGGAGCGCGGTTCCGAGGGCGTGCTGCTCGCGCCGAAGGACGCGACCGAGGTCTTCGCGCTGAGCCGGATGCTGGAGACGACCAGCCCGAAGCTGGAACTGGCGACGCTCATCGTCGACCGCATCGAGCACCACGGCCTCGGCGACCGGGTGTGCGTCGACACCTGCACGCACTTCGAGGAGGACGAAGGCATCCTGGTCGGCTCGTTCTCGACCGGATTCCTGTTGAGCTGCAGCGAAACCCACCCGCTGCCCTACATGCCGACCCGGCCGTTCCGGGTCAACGCGGGCGCGCTGCACTCCTACGTGCTCGGCCCGGAGAACCGGACCAACTACCTCAGCGAACTGCGCTCCGGCAGCACGGTCCTCGCGGTCAACTCCGAGGGCCGTACCCGCCGGGTCGTGGTCGGCCGGTCCAAACTGGAGTCCCGCCCGCTGCTCAGCATCACCGCGCACTCCGTCGACGGCATCGAGGTCAGCCTGACCGTGCAGGACGACTGGCACGTCCGGCTGCTCGGTCCCGGCGGCAAGGTCCGCAACGTCACCGAACTCCAGCAGGGCGACGAGCTGCTCGGCTACCTGGCGACCGACCAGCGGCACGTCGGCATCCCGATCGGCGAATTCTGCAAGGAAAGCTGATGGGCGGCGGAATGCGGGTCCTGCTCGACGAACTGTTCGAGGCCCATCCCGGCGAGCTGCCCTACCTCGTGCACAACGGGCACGTCGTCGAGCCGTGCCGAGGTTCGCGCGTCCACTCGCCGAGGAAGCCAGGGTGTTCAGCGGTTTCGGCATCGGGGACGGCTCGACGGTCCTGGTGCAGGTGCCGCCGAGCCGCACCCAGGTCGAGGTGGTGTTCGCGCTGTGGTCGCTGGGGGCGCAGGTGATGCTGGTGGACCACCGGCTCGCGCCCGCCGAGGTCGACGCGCTGCGCTCGTTGTGCCGCCCGGAGTTCACCGTCCGCGCCACCACGGGCGGGCGGTTCGCGATGGCGTTCCAGCCCGCCTGCGAGGTGGTCACCCAGCACCACCGCGACGGTGAGCCGGCGGCGACCGAGCACCGGCTGATCCAGTTCAGCTCGGGCTCGACCGGGCAGCCGAAGGTGATCGGCCGGACGCCGGCGTCGCTGACCGCGGAGATCGAGCGGTTCACCCGGATCGACGGGATGCCCAAGGCGGGCGAACGGGTGCTGCTGCTCAGCTCGACCGCGCACAGCTTCGGGCTGATCGCCGGGCTGCTGCACTCGCTCATGGCGGGCGTGGCGGCGGTGTTCACGCCACGGTTGTCCGCCAAGGACGTGCTCGCCACGGCGGCGGAGCAGGACGTGCACGTCATCTTCGGCACGCCGTTCCATTACGAGCTGCTGACCACGGCGAAGTCCGTGCCCGTCCTGCCGTCCCTGCGGGCGGCGGTGTCCGGTGGCGAGCTGATGAGCGACGGGGTCGCCGAGGCGTTCCGGGAGCGGTTCGGCGTCGGGCTCGGCGAGTCCTACGGCACCACCGAGACCGGCGTGATCGCGATGGACGTCAGCGGAACACTCCGACCGGCGGTGGGTCAGGCGGCGCCCGGCATCGTGCTTGCGGGTCAACCAAGGCGAGCTGGAAGTGGAACTGCCCGACGGCACCCCCTACCTCCGGGGGTCCGATGTGGACAGATACATCGCCGGCTGGCTGCGGACCTACGACCGGGCCGAGCAGGACGAGCACGGGGCGGTACGGCTGCTGGGCCGCAGCGACTCGCTGGTGGTGATCGGCGGACTGAAAGTCGACCTGGTCGAGGTCGAGTCCGTGCTGCGCCAGCACCCCCGGATCACCGACGTGGTGGTGATCCACGCCGAGTCCATCGAGGCGTACGTGGCCGCAGCGCAGGACGGGCCCGCCGCCGGGGAACTGGCCGGCTGGTGCCGCGACCGGCTGGCCGCCTACAAGGTACCGAGGCTGATCCGGGTGCTGCCGGAACTGCCCCGCACCCCCAACGGGAAGTTGATCCGGCGCACGCAGGCCCTGCGCGAAGCCGTTCCCGGACCGTCCTGATTTCCCAACGCAGAAGGGGTTGGCCATGCCGACGCTGGAGAACGAGATCCGCGACTTCATCCTCAACACGGTCGTGGAGGACATGAACCACCCGATCGAGCCCGACCAGGTGAGCGGCGAGAGCCCGCTGGGCAGCGGCGGGATCGAGCTGGACTCGCTGAGCCTGATCGAGCTGACCATGCGCCTGGAACGCCGGTTCAACGTGCAGTTCCCGGAGACCGACATCGAACCGCTCAGCGCGATGACGCTGGCCGAGCTGACCGCCGTCACCGTGGAGCGGGGCGCCACCGCATGACCACGCGCGTGGAGATCACGACCGCGGTCGTGCGGGAGCTGCTCTCCGATCCCAAGATCTTCCCGGAGCTGCCCGCCGACCTCGACGAGGACGCCGAGCTGGCGCTGGACTCGTTGGCGCTGGTGTGGTTCCTGCACCTGCTCGGCACCAGGTACGACCTGGTGGTGGAGCCGGAGGACGAGCTCGTCACCGAGTTCAGCTCGCTGCGCGGCATCACCGACTACCTCAGCCGCGTGCAGGCGGGTGAACCCGGCGATGGGTGAGGTGGTGGTGACCGGGTTCGGGGTGCGGACGGCGTTCGGCCAGGGTGCCGACGCCATCCGCCGCGGGGTTTTCGGTGCTGCGCCGTCGTTCGCGCCCACCACGCGGTTCGACACCGGCCCGTACCGGACGCCGTTCGCGGCCACGACCGGAACCGACAAGCCCGACCTGATGCGGGACGTGCTCGGCGCGTGCACGGACGAAGCCGTGGAGATGGCCGGGTTCACCGCCCGCGACGACACGGCCGTGCTGGTCGGCACGTCGGGCGACTTCGCCGAGCTGACCCGGTTCTGGCGCGGCGAGGCGGGCGTGGAGGCGGCCGACACGGTCCCCGCGTGGCAGGCCCACCTGCTCGCCGCGCGGCTCGGCGCGACCGGGCGGCGGCTGGCGTTCACCAACGCGTGCGTCGCCTCGGCGGCGGCGATCATCCACGCCTGCGGGCTGATCTCGTCCGGCCGGCTGGAGTCGGCCGTCTGCGCGGGGGCGTACCTCGTGGAGGAAGAGGTCTTCGCCAAGTTCGACTCGGGGCGGGCGATGTCGCGCGACGGCTTCGTCCGGCCGTTCAGCGCGGACCGCGGCGGGATGCTGCTGGGCGACGGTGTCGCGACCGTGGTGCTGGAGTCGGCGGAGGCGGTGCGGCGCCGGGGTGCCCGGCCGCTCGCCGCGGTCGTGGGCTGGGGCGCCGCCTCGGACGCGCACCACGTCTCCCGGCCGCACCCGGAAGGCGCCGGGCTGGCCGCCTCGGCCCGGCGGGCGCTGCGCCGCGCGGACGACCCGGACGGGCTGCGGATCGACTACGTGAACGCGCACGGCACGGCCACCAGGTTCAACGATCCCGCCGAGACCCGCGGTCTGCGCCAGGTGTTCGGCACGCGGGCCGACCGGGTACCGGTCAGCTCCACGAAGAGCACGACCGGGCACATGCTGGAGGCCGCCGGGGTCGTGGAGTTCGTGATCACCCTGCTGGCGCTCACCGACGGCGTGCTGCCGCCGACCGCGAACTTCACCAGGGCCGACCCGGAGTGCGACCTCGACTACGTGCCCAACCAGGCCCGCAACGCCGACGTGCACCGGGCGCTGAGCGTCAACGCGGCGTTCGGCGGGGTCAACACCGCACTCGTACTGGAGCGCCGATGATCACTGCCAACCGCGCGGACCCGGTACCGGGGTTCGTGGAGTCCACGTTCAACCCGCTGGTCCACGAGGTCGCCCGGCGCTGTCTGGCCGAACAGCCCGGCGACTGCACCCGAACCGCACTGCTGCTGGGCAGCACGGTCGGCGACTCGGGCACGACGGACCTGGCGAGCCGGTTGATGATCGGCGGGCAGGTGAGCAACCCGCTGCTGTTCATGCAGGCCACCGCGAACGCGATCCTCGGCTACCTGAGCAAGGAGTTCGGGATCACCGGGCCGCTGATCGCGATGTCCGCGCTCACCGACCTCGGCTCCGCGCTGCTCGACACCGCGAACGTCCTGCTGGACGACGAGGAACTGGACCGGGTGCTGGTCGTCGGCATCGAACAGGCCGGGAGCGACCGCACCACCGCGGTCTGCCGGGAACTGGGGCTGGCGGAGCCTGCCGAGGACTTCGCGGTCGCCCTGCTGATCGACCGCGACAGCTCGTCTGCCGACGACGGCGGGTTCGACCTACGACGACTGGCTGAAGGGCCAACACCATGATCAGCAAGGCGGAACGCGCACAGGTCCTGTCGGACACCGACGCTCGGCGCGGGCAACGTGATCCACCGGTTGAAGGCCTACGGCAGGCCGCTGGACGAGGAGGTCCTGTGGACCGACGGCACGTGGCAGGCGCCTGACGGCAGCCACCCGGCGGTGCTGACGCTGGGCGACCTGCACGCCGCCGTCGAGGTCTACGCGTCGTGGTTCCACGCCCAGGGCGTGAAACCACGTGACATCGTGGCCCTGCAGACCCGGTCCAGCACCGAGTTCGCGGTCAACTACCTGGCGCTGACCTCGTTGGGCGCGATCCCGTCGCTGGTCAACGGCAACCTGCGCCCCGAGATCGCCCGCGAGTACATCCGCCGCCAGCGAGTGGTCGGCGCGGTGGCCGACGACGAGCACGCCAGGACCTTGGCCGACGGCGACCTGGACCTCGGGTTCCTCGTGACCGCGGCGGACATCACCGCGGCCGGGCCGCTGCCGGAGAGCTATCCGTACCGGCACCACTCCACCGACCCGATCATCATCTCGCACTCGTCCGGTACGACCGGGATGCCGAAAGGCGTGCCACACACCCACGAAACCCTGCTGTACGCCCAGTTGTACCGGCTGAAGCTGTCGGTCGGCGACGCGATGGGCAGGCTGCTCGTGGCGATGCCGGGCTCGCACAACGCGGCGGTGTCGGTGATGTTGTTCGGTTTCCTGCTGCGCTCGCCGGTGGCGCTGCTGTCCAGTCAGCGCGGCGTCGACGTGCTGGACGCGATCGAGGAGTTCCGGCCCACGACCGTCTTCGCGTTCGCCGGGACGTACGGCGAGATCGTCGCCGAGGACCTGGCCGCGCGCGACCTGGAGAGCGTGGAAGCCTGGTACAACACCGGGGACGCGATCCACGAGGCGTACGTGCGCGAACTGGTCACGCGGGGCAGCCACGTGATCGTGAACGAGGACTTCCAGCGCGTCCGGGTGCCCGGCTCGGTGTTCACCGACGGCCTCGGCTCATCGGAGGCCGGCTACTCGGTCTTCCACATCGGCCACCGGACGGGCAGTTCCACCTACGGCCGCTGCATCGGCAAGGCGATCAGCTTCGTCGACGCCGCCGTGCTGTCCGAGGACGGGCAGCCGCTGCCCGCCGGTGTCGTCGGCAGGCTCGGGGTGAGCTCTCCTACGCTGACGCCGGGCTACTGGAACGACTCGCTGACCTTCTACCAGCTGCGGCTCGGCGGCTACTGGCTGACCGGTGACCTGGCCGTGCGGGACGAGGAGGGCAACTTCTACCACCTCGACCGCGTGCCGGACGCGATCCGGACGAGCGAGGGCATCGTCTTCAGCACCCGCACGGAGGAGCTACTGCTGGCCGAACTCCCCGAACTGGCCGACTGCACGGTGGTCGGCGTGGCGCCGGAGGGCGTGCGCGCGGACTGGGAGGGCGACGGCGTGGCGGACGCGTACGCGCTCCTCCAGCTCGCCGACGGGCACGCAGGTGGGCCGGACGATGCCAAGTGGACGGAGCTCGTCAACGAGGCGTTGCGCGCCAAGGGGTTCCCGCCGGTCACCCAGGCACTGCGGATGGACGCGGCCGACGTGATCAAGGGTGCGACCGGCAAGGTGCTCAAGCGGCTCATGCGTGAGCGGTTCCAGGAACAGCTCGCCGGAGGACAGGCATGACCACGATCAACGAGCCCGACACCACGACCCGCGCGGAGCTGATGGACGTCTACCGCTCGTGGTGGCTGCACGACGCCCGCTGGTATCAGGGGGTGGCGAAGCGGTTCGGGTCCGCCGTCGCGAACGAGATCAACGCGGAGGCGCTGCGGTACGTGGCGACCAGCATCGGCAAGAAGGTCGCGCGCCAGTTCGGCGGGAAACCCGCGCGGGACATGGAAGAACTGCGGCAGCGCTACGAGATGTGCGCTGACAGGACGTTCCCACGCGAGCTGCGGGACCTCCAGGCGGTGGTGCTCGACGAGGACGTGCTCGAGGTCGTCATGCGGCAGAACTTCGCGGTCACCATGGTCCGGATGGCAGGATCGCTTGAGGGCTACGAGTGCCCGTGCACCGAGGTGCACGCCGGGTGGTCGGACGGACTGGGCGTGACGCTCGCGGAGAACTGCTCGACCGGCTGCCTGCGGTTCGGCGACCCGGCGTGCCGGCTGCTGATCCGCGTCAAGCAGGAAGGAGCCCAGTCGTGAGGGTCGTCGTCGCCGGCGCCACCGGGCTGATCGGGGCCGCGCTGCTCCCGTTGCTGCGAGCCAAGGGTCACCACGTGACCGCGCTCGTGCGCGACGAGTCGAAGTCTGTGGCTGCGGACGACGTCGTCGTCGCGGATGCGCTGGACCCGGTGGCCGTGCGCACCGCGCTGCGCACGGCCCGGCCGGACGTCGTGGTGCATCAGCTGACCGCGCTGCGGCAGATGAGCGCGGAAGCGTTGGAGGCCACGGCACGGCTGCGCACCGAGGGCACCGCGAACCTGATCATGTCGGCCAGGGAGGTGGGGGTGGTGAAGCTGGTGGTGCAGAGCATCTCCTTCGCCACGGCCCCGCTCGGCGACCCCGTCCTGGCAGAGGACGCGCCGCTGTACCTGAACGCGCCGGACCCGTCGTGGTCGAGGACCGTGCAGGCCGTGGCCGAGATGGAACGGCTGGTG
Organism: uncultured Actinomycetota bacterium; assembly: GCA_963771775.1. Lineage (GTDB taxonomy): Bacteria > Actinomycetota > Actinomycetes > Mycobacteriales > Pseudonocardiaceae > Lentzea. The sequence continues at coordinate 350,572 of CAVYUS010000007.1, read as the reverse complement.
CTGGGTACACCGGACATCGCGGGCACGATCCTGCGCTACGGCACGCTGTTCGGCGCGCAGACCCAGTACGACCCCGACGGCCCGTTCGGTGCCAGGGTCGGCCGGGCCAAGATGCCGATCCCGGAGACCGCCGCCGGGGTGACGTCGTTCCTGCACGTACGGGACGCCGCGCTGGCCGCACTGTCCGCTGTGGACAGTGACGTCACCGGCGTGTTCAACATCGCCGACGACGAGCCGGCGGAGGGCGCGACATGGCTGCCCGAGTACGCGCGTCTGCTCGGCGCTCCGCCACCGCGCACGATCCCGTCCGACATGGCGGCGAAGATGCTGGGGTGGTTCACGAACTACCAGCTCACCGCCATGCGCGGCGCGTGTACAGAACTGGCGCGCACGGAACTGGGCTGGAAGCCGACGGTGCACTGGCGTCACGGCCTGGCCTCCGGATGAGCGCTCTGCGGATCTGCCTGATCGGGGCCGGGCCGCGGGGAACCTCCGTGCTGGAACGGATCTGCGCCAACGCGGACGGCCGCGCGGTCGAGGTGCACGTCGTGGACCCGTTCCCGCCCGGACCGGGTGGCGTCTGGCGCACCCATCAGTCCGGCCACCTGCTGATGAACACGGTCGCCTCGCAGATCAGCCTGTTCACCGACGACAGCGTGCCGTGCGAGGGGCCCGTGGTGCCAGGGCCCAGCCTGTACGAGTGGGCGCGGATGGCCGTGGACGGCGAGGCCGACTTCAGTGAATCATTTGGGCGTGAACCCGAGCAGGCCCGCGCGCTGGGCCCGGACGACTACCCGACCAGGACGTTCTACGGCCGCTACCTGGCCTGGGTGTTCCACCGGCTGGTCACCACCGCGCCGGAGTCGATCACCATCGTCGTGCACCCCGGCACAGCGGTCGCGGTGGACGACGACGCCGACGGGCGGCAGACCGTGACGCTGCTCGACGGCACTGGCCTGACCGGGCTCGACGCGGTCGTGCTGGCACTCGGCCACGGTCCGCTCGCACGCAGCCGCGAGCAGGACGAGAACCGCCGGTTCGCGTTGCGGCACAAGCTTTGCCACATCGAGCCCGCCAACCCGGCCGATGTCGACCTGAGCCCGATCGCGCCGGGCACGGCCGTCGCGGTCCGGGGCATCGGCCTGAACTTCTTCGACTACCTGGCGCTGCTCACCGTTGGCCGTGGCGGCACGTTCGAACAGCGTGCCGCTGGCCTGCGCTACCTCCCGTCCGGCCGGGAACCGGTGCTGTACGTGGGTTCCCGCCGCGGCATGCCGTACCACGCGCGCGGCGAGAACCAGAAGGGCGCGCACGGCAGGCACTACCCGTACTTCCTCACTGAGACGGTGATCGCGGGCCTGCGCAAGCGCGCCGAGTCCGGCGAGCCGGTCGGCTTCCGCGAAGCGGTGTGGCCGCTGGTGGACCGCGAGGTCCGCGCCGTCTACTACGGCCAGATCGTCAGGTCCGGGGGCGGCGACGCGGAGGCGTTTCTCCGCTCCTTCGTGGAGGGCATCCCGGACGACGACGACCGCCTGCTGGACGCGTACGGAATCACGGAGACGGTGGGACTGGGACCTCGTCGAGCGGCCACAGGGCGATCGGGTCCTCGCTGACCGCGCCGAGTTCCGCGACTGGCTGCTCGACCACCTGCGCCGCGACGTGCGGGAGGCGAGGCTGGGCAACCTGTCCAGCCCGCTCAAGTCGGCGCTGGACGTGCTGCGGGACCTGCGCAACGAGATCCGGCTCGTGGTGGACCACAGCGGGATCAGCGGCGAGTCCTACCGCGACGAACTGGAGGGCTGGTACAACCCGCTCAACGCGTTCACCTCGATCGGCCCACCGGTGCGGCGGATCGAGGAGATGATCGCGCTGGTCGAGGCGGGCGTGCTGCACGTGACCGGCCCGCGGATCCGGATCCGCCGCTGCACCACCGACGGCGTGTTCCTGGTCGACTCCCAGGAGGTCCCCGGCCCGCCCGTCCGCGTCCGCGGCCTCATCGAGGCCCGGCTGCCGGACGTCGACCTGCGGCGCAGCGCCAACCCGCTGCTGCGCTACCTGCTCACCACCGGCCAGTCCCAGCCGTACCACGTCGGCGGCTACGAGAGCGGCGGCCTGGCCGTGACCGAACGCCCGTACCGGCTGCTCGACCGCACGGGTCTGGCGCACCCGGCCAGGTTCGCGTTCGGCGTGCCCACCGAGGGCGTGCACTGGGTGACGGCGGCGGGCATCCGTCCCGGCGTCGGCTCGGTGACCCTGGAGGACGCCGACGCCATCGCCCGAGCAGTGCTGACCGTCCACCCCCAGTACAGGAGCATGAACGCATGAGCTGCACCGATTCCGGGCTGCTGGCCCCGACGTGGGCAGGCACGCCGGTCGAAGCCGTCACGTGCGACGAGGCGTGGCTGAGCGCGATGCTGGAGGTGGAGGCGGCACTGGCCCGCAGCCAGGCCCGGCTGGGCCTGATGCCCGCCGCGCACGCCGAGGTGATCACCAAGGTCGCCGAGGCGGGCGGTCTCGACGTCGTCGCGCTGGCACGGGCCGCACGCGCGGCGGCGAACCCCGTGGTGGCGCTGGTCCCGGCGTTCACCGCGCTGGTGGCCGCCGTGGACCCGGAGGCCGCCGAGCACGTGCACCGCGGCTCCACCAGCCAGGATGTGCTCGACTCCGCCGCGATGCTGATCGCCCGCCGGGTGCTGGCCCAGGTCGACGCCGACCTGAGCCGGGTGGCCGCGGCGCTGGCCGCGACGGCCGAGGAGCACCGCGACACCCTCGTGGCGGGCCGGACGCTGGCCCAGCACGCCGTGCCCACGACGTTCGGCCTGAAAGCGGCGGGCTGGCTGCAACTGGCGCTGGACGCACTGGCCAAGGTCCGATCCGTGGCGAGCGCGGGCCTGCCCGCCTCGCTGGGGGGCGCGGCGGGCACCCTGGCCGCCTATGGCGAGTTCGCCAGGCAGGCAGGCAAGCCGGCGCTGGACGGCGTGGAGTTGATCGCCCCCTTCGCCGAGGAACTGGGCTTGGCCGAACCGGTCCTGCCGTGGCACACCGTGCGCACCCCGATCGCGGATCTGGGCGCGATGCTCAGCTTCGTCGCCGGAGCACTGGGCAAGTTCGCGGTGGACGTGCAGACGCTCTCCCGCACCGAGATCGGCGAGGTCGCCGAACCCGCGGCCGACGGCAGGGGCGCGTCGTCGGCCATGCCGCAGAAGCGGAACCCGGTGCTGGCCACGCTCATCGTGTCCGCCGGCCGGCAGGTCCCCGCCCTCGCGCTGGTGCTGGCACAGTCGATGATCGCCGAGGACGAACGTCCGGCGGGCGCGTGGCACACCGAGTGGCAGGCACTGCGCGAGGCACTGCGGCTGGTCGGTGGCGCGGCGTTCACCGCGGCGGAACTGGCCGAAGGCCTCGAAGTCCACCCGGATCGGATGCGGGCGAACATCGAACTGACCCACGGCGCCATCGTCGCCGAACGGCTGGCGGTGGCCCTGACCCCCGAACTGGGCAAGGCCCAGGCCAAGGCGCTGCTCGCCAAGGCGTCCAGCACGGCGGGGGCGACGTTCGGCGAGGTCCTGCGCAGCCTCCCGGAGCTGGCCGGCCTCGACCTGGACGACCTGCTCGACCCGGCCCGCTACACCGGCGCCGCGGGCCCGCTGGTGGACCGGGTGCTGCTCCGCTACCGCAGCTACACGGGATTGTGAACGACCTGAGCTGGGAATCGAGGTGCGATCAGGTGATCGGGTCGCGGACACTGGCGCGGTGACCGAGCCGCAGCCGTCCGCCCAGGAGTTCCTGGCCTCCCTGCCCGACGCCAAGCGTGCCGAGATCGCGGCGCACCTCGCGCTCGGCAAGACGAACCTGGCCGTCAGCACGTTGCAGCAGGTCGAACCACGGCCGGGCCCGCGCCTGATCACCGAGTCGCTCGTGGCGCTGGCCGCACACGCGGGAGTGGACCTCGTGTGCCCCATGTGCGGTGAAGGTCCGGCGACCGTCCGAGACGACTACCTGTACCTGCCACTGTGCGATGACTGCTCGGCGAAGTACATGACCTCGCCGTGCCCTGACTGCGGTGTGCATCGCCACACCGCGCGGGAGTTCGAAGGCCAGCCATGCCTGTCGTGTGAGCCGAAGCGGACCTGGGCGGCGCTGCCTCAGGAAATGCGCGACGAGATCGACCAGGCGGTCGCGTCACTGTCGAACGTCATGGCGATCAAGCGGATCCACGAACTCATTCGTTGCGATGGTCTCCGGGTGCCGATCAACCTTCACCACCTGCGCCAGCAGGAACGAGGCTCGGCCGGATGACCGAGATGTGCTCGGATCCCGGTTGAGCAGCATCGGAAATGGGATGCGGCGGTTGCCGGGCAGCCCAAGACTGACCTGGTGACTGATCACAGACAGACGACCTGGGTGTGCCCGTTGTGCCGCGGGGTGACGATAGGCAGCGGCAAGGTCGACCTCTGCTTTTCGTGTCGCTTACGACCGGACTGGGAAGCGTTGCCACCGGCCGTGCGGGACGAGGTCGGCGCGATGATCGACGCGAGCAGCCCGATCCCGTCGGGCTACCTGCTTGCTGAGCTGGACGGCTACCAGCGTCCCACCATGGAGTACATGAAAATGGCCTCCTACCGCAGCAGTGTGGGGAAGAGGAGCTGCTCCTGTGCTGAGACCGACTACGGGCACGTGAACTGGTCGTGCCCGTCCTGCGGCCGGCCGCTCCTGGGCTGCGACCACAACCGAGGCGAGATCTGCGCACCCTGCGGCTCACGACCGGACTGGGAAGCGTTGCCACCGGCCGTGCGGGACGAGGTCGGCGCGATGGCCGACGCGGGCGACGTGATGTCCGCGGTCCGCCGGCTGCGGGACCTGGACCACCACCGGCTCGACAGCTTCGCCTACACGCTCATGGTGGCGTATCAGAACAGCCGGAACTCGTCCGGCTCGATCCCGCGCAACGCGTCGTAGTCCAGCACCACACACCGGATCCCGCGGTCCTCGGCCAGCACCCGCGCCTGCGGCTTGATCTGCTGCGCCGCGAACACGCCCTGCACCGGCGCCAGCAACGGATCGCGGTTGAGCAGCTCCAAATACCTGGTCAGCTGCTCCACACCGTCGATCTCACCGCGCCGCTTGATCTCCACGGCGACCGACACCCCGGAGGCGTTCCGGCACATCAGGTCGACCGGCCCGATCGGGGTGGGGAACTCACGGCGCACGAGCGTCCAGCCGTCGCCCAGGGTCGTCACGTGCGCGGCGAGCAGCTTCTGCAGGTCGGCTTCGACGCCGTCCTTCTGCAGGCCGGGCTCGGGGCCGAGCTCGTGCTTGGAGTCGTGCAGCACCTCTTCGAGGGTGATGATCAGCTTCTCCCCCGCCTTGTTCTGCACGGTCCAGATGTCCGGATCCTCGATCAGCCAGCAGGGCGGGCTCATCCAGTTCAACGGCTTGTAAGCGCGGTCGTCGGAGTGGATCGACACCGAGCCGTCAGCCTTGATCAGCAGTAGTCGCTGAGCCATCGGCAGATGGGCGGTAAGTCGTCCGACGTAGTCGACCTGGCAACGAGCGATGACGAGACGCACCGCGACAGGCTACGGGGTGCGTCCTGGAACTGACCGTTAGGTACGGTCCGTGGCGTGGAAAGCCTCGGCACCCGTCAGGTGTACGCAAACCAGTGGATGACCGTCCGGGAAGATCCGATCCGCCGCGCGGACGGCACGACCGGTATCTACGGCGTCGTCGACAAGCCCGACTACGCGCTGGTCATCCCGCTCGACGGCGAGCGCCTTCGCCTGGTCGAGCAGTTCCGCTACCCCCTCGGCCTGCGCCGCTGGGAGTTCCCCCAGGGCACCGCGCCCGACCGCGCGGACTCCGACCCGTTCGAGCTCGCCGCCCGCGAACTCCGCGAGGAGACGGGCCTGCGGGCCGGCCGGTTCGTCGACCTCGGCCTGCTCGACGTCGCGCCCGGCATGACCTCGCAGCGCGGCCGCGTGTTCCTTGCCACGGAACTCACCGAGGGCTTCCACGAGCGGGAGGTGGAGGAGCAGGACATGCGCTCGGCCTGGTTCGCGCGCGCCGACTTCGAGGCGATGATCTCGAAGGGCGAGATCACCGACGCCCAGTCGATCGCGGCCTACACGCTCCTGCTGCTGCACGAACATTCCCAGCCCTAGACGGTATGGCGTGACTGCTCGGGCTTCGAGTGGTCGCGGGCCGGGGCCTCGCTCACGCTTGTTCGTGGGTTGCCGGGCAGGAGCGGCCTGCTCGGCCTATCCGACAGGCGTGGGAGGCCCCGGTGTTTACCGAGCGTACGAGCGTGGGGCTGGACGTGCACGCGCGATCGGTCGCGGCAGCGGCCATCGATGGCGTCACGGGCGAGCTGATGCAGACGAGATTGACCCCGTCACACGATCACATCCGGTCCTGGCTGGCACAAGTGCCCGGCCCGGTGGCGGTGGCCTACGAGGCGGGCCCGACCGGGTTCGGTCTGTACCGGTCCTTGAACGGCGCGGGGATTCGCTGTGTGGTCGCCGCGCCGTCGAAGTTGCAGCGGCCGTCGGGTGACCGGGTCAAAACCGATGCCAAGGACGCGGTACATCTGGCTCGCTTGCTGCGACTGAACGAGATCACCCCGGTTGCGGTGCCGACCGTGGATCAAGAGGCGGCGCGGGATCTGGTCAGGGCGCGGGAAGACTGCCGTGGTGATCTGATGCGGGCCCGGCATCGGCTGTCGAAACTGTTGCTGCGTCACGGGATCGTCTACTTCGACGGGAACGCCTGGACTGGTGCCCACGACGCGTGGCTGCGCCGCCTGCGGTTCAGCACCCCGGCGGTGCGGATGACGTTCGAGTCCGACTACGACACGGTGCTCACGGTCAAAGCACGCAGAGACAGGCTCGACAAAGCGATCACGGTCATGGCCGCGGGCAGTGAGTTCGCCGGGTGCGTGCGGCGTCTGAGTTGCCTGCGTGGTGTCTCGACATTGACCGGGTTCGCCCTGGCGGTCGAGATCGGTGACTGGCATCGGTTCACCGGCAGGAGCATCGGATCGTTTGTCGGCCTGGTCCCCAGCGAGAGCTCCTCGGGAGCCTCGCGGGTCCAGGGCTCGATCACCAAAACCGGCAACACCCACGCGCGGCGGCTACTGGTCGAAGCAGCCTGGCACCACCGTGCCCGTTACACACCCGGCAAGACTCTGCGCGACCGATGGGAACTCGCCACACCCGCGGCCAGAGCCCGCGGCGATGCCGGCAACCGGCGGCTGCACGACCGCTGGGTCGGCTTCAACCTGCGCCGCAAACGCCCGGTGATCGCCAACGTCGCCGTTGCCCGCGAGCTGGCCGGCTGGTGCTGGTCGCTGGGGGTGATGAGCGACTGAACACAGCCCCCTTCCAGCCTGCTTCACCGCAACCGTTGTGACGGGTGGCAGCGCGTGGAGCGACCCGCGACGCGACTATGAGCAACCGGCCCAACGTCGGCGACGCTCGACTCTAGACACGCGGCCCGCTCCTGCCGAACAACCCGTCCTGCGGTAACCAACCCGCGCATATCAGTCTGACCGCGCGTCTTCACCAGCCCATCCTCACCTGCCCCTGACAAGAGGCCGCCCTAGTCGTGGCAGCTCTGGAACGCGGACCGATACGACTGCGGTGAGGTCCCGGCGATCCGCTTGAACCGGTCGCGGAACGCCGTGGCCGACCCGAACCCGACCCGGCTCGCGATCAGCTCCACCGGGTGCTTCGTGGTCTCGAGCAGGTGCTGCGCCTGGCGCACCCGCGCCCGGTGCAGCCACTGCAGTGGCGTGGTGCCGGTCTGCTCGCGGAACCGCCGGTTCAGCGTCCGCGTGCTCATGCCGGCGTGGTCCGCGATGTCCGCGAGCGTCAGGTCCTGCTCCGCGTTGGCCTCCATCCACCGCAGCACCGGTTCGAGCTGCGCGCCCTGCGGCGCCACCGGCGGCGTCACGATGAACTGCGCCTGCCCGCCCTCCCGTTCGAGCGGCATCACGGCGAACCGCGCCGCATCGGCCGCCACCGCCGACCCGTGATCGCGCCTGATCATGTGCAGGCACAGGTCCAGCCCCGCCGCGGCGCCGGCGGACGTGAGGAACTGCCCGTTGTCGACGTAGAGCACGTCCGGGTCGACCTCGATCGCCGGGAACCGCGCGGCCAGTTCCTCCGCCCCCAACCAGTGCGTGGTCGCCCGCAACCCGTCCAGCAGACCGGTGGCCGCGAACACGAACGCCCCCGTGCAGATCGACGCGATCCGCGTGCCCTTCGCGGCGGCCTGCCGCAATGCCGCGATCAACTGCCTGGGAACGACCATGTCGGGGTCGTGGCCCGGCAGGACGATTGTGTCCACCTCGGACAGCAACTCCAAGCCGTGCGGCACTTTCAATCCGAAACAGCCCGCATCGACAGTCCTCTTAGGACCACAGACTCGGACGCGGTAGCGCCCGGTCCAGTTGAACGCGTCGACCGGTGTCGCGAAGTCGAACGGAACGACGCTGTCCATCGCTACCACTGCCACCTCGTGCATGTCCACACCGTAGCTGGCGAGAATCCGTTGGAACATGGCATTCCAGCCAGTTCCAGGTTGATCAACCCGCGCCTACCGTCAGGTACATGAGCAAGCTGTTCCTCTCGCTGCACGTCCTGGCTGCCATCATCGCCATCGGCCCGGTCACCGTCGCCGCCAGCATGTTCCCGAAAGCCGTCACCACCAGCGGCAACCCCGAACTCCTGCACCGCATCTGCCGCGTCTACGCCCTGATCGGCATCTCGGTGCCGGTGTTCGGGTTCGCGACGGCCGGCGTGATGGGCGTGACCGGCCACCCCTGGGTGATCGTGTCGATCGCGCTCACCACCGCCGCCGCGTTCGTGCTGGCCCTCAAGATCCTGCCCGGTCAGGAGAAGGCGCTCAGGACCAAGGAGATCAAGAACCTGGCCATGTACACGGGAATCTTCAACCTGCTGTGGGCCACGGTGACCGTGCTGATGATCCTCCGGCCAGGTTCGACTACCGGCGCCTAGTTCTGGGCGACCGGCCGCACCACAATCTCGTTGACGTCAGGTCCTCGACGCCCTCAGCCGCGCCCTGAAGCTCGACACCGATGCCCGCGCGCACATGCACCGCCTGGCCGCGGTCGTCGCCAACGAAGGGCACGCGACGGACGTGGTCAGCGCGGGGCTGCGGCAGCTCATCAGCGGTATGCACGACATGCCGGCGTTCGTGATGAACGGGCTGCTCGACATCCTCGCCACGAACGCGCTGGCCGACGCCCTGTACGAGCCGTTCACGCCCGCCGACAACGCGGCGCGCATGACCTTCCTCGACCCCGCCGCCGCGAGCTTCTACCCACGCTGGCAGTGGGTCACCCAGAGCACCGTCGCGCACCTGCGGCAGACGGCCGACCCGAAGTCGCAGCGCCTCAAGCACATGGCCGAGGCACTCAACGAGAGTTCCGTGTTCAAAGAGCTGTGGGAACAGCACGAGGTGCGCGGGAAGACCCAGGACGCCAAGGAGTTCGTCCATCCCGCGGTCGGTCCGCTGAAGCTGAACTACCACTCGTTCGACGTGCGCGAGGCACCCGGCCAGTTCCTGGTGGTCTACCAGGCGGAGCCCGGCCCGAACGCGGACGCGCTGCGGCTTCTCGCGACTGATATGGAGTGGCCTCTTGTCAAGGGGCAGGGTGAGGCGCCCGCAGGGATGTGTTCCGGCGGGCGCCTCGTGCTTCATCGCGGCGTTGTGGCGGGTGAGCGTGTCGTTGGCGACGCGCGGTCAGACTGATATGCGCGGGTTGGTTACCGCAGGACGGGTTGTTCGGCAGGAGCGGGCCGCGTGTCTAGAGTCGAGCGTCGCCGACGTTGGGCCGGTTGCTCATAGTCGCGTCGCGGGTCGCTCCACGCGCTGCCACCCGTCACAACGGTTGCGGTGAAGCAGGCTGGAAGGGGGCTGTGTTCAGTCGCTCATCACCCCCAGCGACCAGCACCAGCCGGCCAGCTCGCGGGCAACGGCGACGTTGGCGATCACCGGGCGTTTGCGGCGCAGGTTGAAGCCGACCCAGCGGTCGTGCAGCCGCCGGTTGCCGGCATCGCCGCGGGCTCTGGCCGCGGGTGTGGCGAGTTCCCATCGGTCGCGCAGAGTCTTGCCGGGTGTGTAACGGGCACGGTGGTGCCAGGCTGCTTCGACCAGTAGCCGCCGCGCGTGGGTGTTGCCGGTTTTGGTGATCGAGCCCTGGACCCGCGAGGCTCCCGAGGAGCTCTCGCTGGGGACCAGGCCGACAAACGATCCGATGCTCCTGCCGGTGAACCGATGCCAGTCACCGATCTCGACCGCCAGGGCGAACCCGGTCAATGTCGAGACACCACGCAGGCAACTCAGACGCCGCACGCACCCGGCGAACTCACTGCCCGCGGCCATGACCGTGATCGCTTTGTCGAGCCTGTCTCTGCGTGCTTTGACCGTGAGCACCGTGTCGTAGTCGGACTCGAACGTCATCCGCACCGCCGGGGTGCTGAACCGCAGGCGGCGCAGCCACGCGTCGTGGGCACCAGTCCAGGCGTTCCCGTCGAAGTAGACGATCCCGTGACGCAGCAACAGTTTCGACAGCCGATGCCGGGCCCGCATCAGATCACCACGGCAGTCTTCCCGCGCCCTGACCAGATCCCGCGCCGCCTCTTGATCCACGGTCGGCACCGCAACCGGGGTGATCTCGTTCAGTCGCAGCAAGCGAGCCAGATGTACCGCGTCCTTGGCATCGGTTTTGACCCGGTCACCCGACGGCCGCTGCAACTTCGACGGCGCGGCGACCACACAGCGAATCCCCGCGCCGTTCAAGGACCGGTACAGACCGAACCCGGTCGGGCCCGCCTCGTAGGCCACCGCCACCGGGCCGGGCACTTGTGCCAGCCAGGACCGGATGTGATCGTGTGACGGGGTCAATCTCGTCTGCATCAGCTCGCCCGTGACGCCATCGATGGCCGCTGCCGCGACCGATCGCGCGTGCACGTCCAGCCCCACGCTCGTACGCTCGGTAAACACCGGGGCCTCCCACGCCTGTCGGATAGGCCGAGCAGGCCGCTCCTGCCCGGCAACCCACGAACAAGCGTGAGCGAGGCCCCGGCCCGCGACCACTCGAAGCCCGAGCAGTCACGCCATACCGTCTAGTCGGGCCACACGGGCGGCCGCTTCTCCAGGAACGACGCCCGCCCCTCTTTGGCTGACGGGGACTGGGAGGTCTCGGCCATGACGGCCAGCGCGATCTCGTACGCGTCGCTCTCCGGCCGGTCCAGCTGCGCGTAGATCGTGCGCTTGCCGACGGCTTTGGACACTCGGCTGCCGCGCGTCGCCCGCGCCAGCAACTCGTCCGTGGCGGTGTCCAGCTCAGCAGCAGGTACGGCACGGTTGATCAAGCCCCACGAGACAGCGGTCTCGGCGTCGATCACGTCCCCGGTGAGCACCATCTCCATCAACCGCTTGCGTCCCACCGACCGCGCCACCGGAACGGCGGGCGTGTGGCAGAACCACCCGGCTTTCCCACCGGGCAAGGAGAAACCGGCGTCCAGCGAGGCCACCGCGAGATCGCACGACGCCACCAACTGGCACCCGGCCGCCGTCGCCAGCCCATGCACGCGCGCGATCACCACCTGCGGCACGGACTGAATGGTCTTCATCAGCACCGTGCACAGCTCCAACAGCAGCCGCACGCCCTCTTCGTCACGAGCGTGCACGTCACCGAAGTCGTGGCCGGCACTGAAAACCGGTCCCTCGGCGGCCAGCACGATGCCCGCCGCGTCCGACGAACCGGCCTCCCGGAACGCCTCCAGCAACTCCGTGAGGTGCTCTGCGGACAGCGCGTTGCGCTTGGCCGCACGGGTCATCGTGATCCGGACTACCGAACCGTCGCGTGCAACGTCGACCATCCCAAGACTCTAGGGCCTGTATCGAAGTCTCGTTCGATGAGAGTCGCGCCTGAGGTGGTTCCTGGCGGCCTCAGGCCCGGCTATCGCGAACACGGACTTCGATACAGGCCCTAAGCTTGATCTTTAACCCGTTCGTCGTGGTTTGGTGCCTTTCTTGTGGTGGGTGGGGCGTTGGTAGGCCTCGCCGGTGGCGAGGATGCGTCCGACGTCGTGGCGCGGGGCCTGGCACTGGTTTGTGGTGCCGGGTGGCCGTCCGGGGCCTGGGTGGGAGGGTTTCGGTGCACCCGCTGGAGAGATCGATCTTCGCGCGGATGTTGCGAAACCCGCGTCGGACCCGTGCAGGGGTGAGTCGCTCTGGCGGGGTGGGTTTTTCCCAGGGGCGCCGCAGGTCGGTGGCCAGTGGCCGGGCGAGCCGGAGCTGGGTGTGCACGAGGATCATCAGCCAGGTCCAGCGGTCGGCGGCCTCGGGGTCGCGCAGCTTCGGGCACGGTCCAGCCCAGGGTCTGCTTGAACAGGCGGAAGGTGTGCTCGATGTCGAAGCGGCGCAGGAACATCTGCCAGCAGCGGTCGATGTCCGTGTCGGAGGCGTCCACGTGCGACCACCACAGCCAGACCGGCTTCGGCTCGCCGCCGCTGGGGCAGCTGCTCGACGGTCAGCCGGATCACGGTGCCCTCGATGATCGGCAGTGGTCCCTGTGGTCGGTCCAGGCCGCGCGGCTGGGTCAGCCTGGGGTGCAGCCGGTCCCAGGCCTGTGCGGTGGCGGTGCCGTAGAGGCGGGTGTCGGTGGTGGTCCTGGCCTGTTCGGTGCCCCAGGTGGCCGGGTCGCCGAAGACGAACTCGGCGCCGTGGCGGGCCGGACGGCCGGGCTGGGGCCGGGCCGCAGCGGCGGCGCGGGACGCCGCAGGACGCGGTCGGAGCGCATCCGGCCGAGGATCTGCGACCGGCAGATCGTCCAGCAGGTAGGCGATGCGCGGGGCGTCGTAGCCGGCGTCCAGCACGACCAGAATCTCCGGGTCGTCCTCGCGCCACTGACCGGCGGCGATGAGCCGTTCGCACCACCTCGCGGATCTGCGCGGCGGTCACCGCCGCGACATCCGCGCCGGGTAGTAGCCGGATCGCGTCCAGCAGCGCGGTCCACGAGGTGCGGCCGGTCTCCAGCGCCGCGACGACCGAGTACGGCCAGCCAGGGATCATCAGATGCTGGCCCTTGCCGCGGCCGTAGGTGTGGCAGAACGACCGCTGCGGTGAGGTGTTCGCGTCCGGCCGCAGCCACGGCGACACATCCACCGCCAGCACGATGCGGCCATCGGCGGCTCGGGGTAACCGTTGCGCGGCAACGAGATTGCGCAGCCGGGCGAGATCGACCCGGCCGTGGTTGAGCCCGTCGTAGAGTGCGCCGTGCCCGCGCCGGTGCTCCGGCGCCAGCGACAAGCCCACCAGCGAGCGGACCGGGCCGTCGGTGCACAGCACCGCGTCGGCCAGCTCGAACAACGCATCCGCCCGAGCCGTCAGGCACTCGTAGAACTCCTGGCGGAACCGGGTCAACTCCCCGAGCGCCGCCTTCTGATCGGGATCGTGCACACTGATCACCGCAGCCCTTGTGTCGATCGTTCTTCTGTCGCAAGACGAATGATCAACCAAGGGCTGCGCTCATGATCAACCAGGGTGCAGGTCACCACTGCCGAGGTTAAAGATCAAGCTAAGGCCCTGCTACAGGGAACGCACCTCACGGATCACGGTGACGATCTCGTCCATGATCTCGGTCAGCTCGTAGTCCTTCGGCGTGAACACCCGCGCCACGCCCCGGTCGCGCAGCTTCTTGGCGTCGTCCGGCGGGATGATGCCGCCGACGATCACCGGGATGTCCCCGGCACCGGCCGCGCGCAGCCCGTCGACCACCGCGGGCACGACCTCGAGGTGCGAACCGGACAGGATCGAGAGGCCGACGACGTGCACGTCCTCCTGCACGGCGGCGGCCACGATCTGCGCCGGCGTGAGGCGAATGCCCTGGTAGACGACCTCGAAGCCGACGTCGCGAGCACGCACGGCGACCTGCTCGGCGCCGTTGGAGTGCCCGTCGAGCCCCGGCTTGCCGACCAGCATGCGCAGCCGCTCGCCGAGCTCCTCACCGGTCCCGCGCACCCGCTCGCGCACCCGCGCGATCTCCGAGCCCGCCTCGCCGGACGCCGAAGCGCCGGAAACTCCGGTGGGCGCACGGTATTCGCCGAACGTCTCGCGCAACGCCTGCGACCACTCACCGGTCGTCACACCGGCCCGGGCGCAGGCCAGGGTCACCTCGACCAGGTTCTGATCGGTCTTCGCGGCCTCACGCAACGCGTCCAACGAAGCAGCAACAGCAGCGTTGTCGCGAGAAGCACGCCACTGCTGGATCGCTTCGACGGCGTGCATCTCGACGATCGGGTCGATGGTCTCGATCGCGTTCGCGCCCTCGGCCTGCAGCGGCGACGGCTCGGTGGTGTCGAACTTGTTGACGCCGACGACGACGTCCTCGCCCGCCTCGACCCGGCGACGGCGATCTGCCAGTGACGACACCAGGTTCGACTTCATGTAGCCGGACTCGACGGCCGCGACGGCACCGCCCATCGCCTGCACGCGGTCGATCTCCGCGCGCGCACCGGCGAGGATCTCGCCGACCTTGGCCTCGATGACCGGCGAGCCGTCGAAGATGTCCTCGTACTCAAGGAGATCGGTCTCGTAGGCCAGCACCTGCTGCATGCGCAACGCCCACTGCTGGTCCCACGGACGCGGCAGGCCGAGTGCCTCGTTCCACGCCGGCAACTGGATCGCGCGGGCACGGGCGTTGCGAGACAACGACACCGCGAGCATCTCCAGCACGATGCGCTGGACGTTGTTCTCGGGCTGTGCCTCGGTCAGGCCCAAAGAGTTGACCTGCACGCCGTAGCGGAACCGGCGGTGCTTCGGGTTTTCGACGCCGTAGCGCTCCAGCGTGATCTCGTCCCAGAGCTGGGCGAACGCACGCATCTTGCACATCTCCTCGATGAACCGCACACCGGCGTTCACGAAGAAGGAGATGCGGGCGACGACCTCACCGAACTTCTCCTGCGGTACCTGACCGGAGTCGCGCACCGAGTCGAGAACCGCGATCGCCGTGCACATCGCGTACGCGACCTCCTGCGCCGGCGTCGCGCCGACCTCCTGGAGGTGGTAGCTGCAGATGTTGATCGGGTTCCACTTCGGCACGTTCGACACGGTCCACGCGACCATGTCGGTGATCAGCCGCAGCGACGGTCCCGGCGGGAACACGTAGGTGCCGCGGGACAGGTACTCCTTGATGATGTCGTTCTGCGTCGTACCGGCGAGCGCCGACGGGTCCGCGCCCTGCTCCTCGGCCACGGTGACGTACATGCGCGAGCAGCCACATGGCCGTCGCGTTGATCGTCATCGACGTGTTGGCGGTCGCGAGCGGGATCTGGTCGAAGAGCTGCCGCATGTCGCCGATGTGGCTGATCGGCACGCCGACCTTGCCGACCTCGCCCTTCGCGAGCTCGTCGTCGGGGTCGTAGCCGGTCTGCGTCGGCAGGTCGAACGCCACCGACAGGCCGGTCTGCCCCTTCGAAAGGTTCCGGCGGTAAAGCTCGTTGGAAGCGGTTGCCGACGAGTGACCCGCGTACGTGCGCATCACCCAGGGGCGGTCGCGTTCACGGTCAGCCGGGTACGGCACAGCAACCTCCCACAAGTTCGTTCATCGGAGCGTACTGGCCGGTAACCATTGCTGCGCGTGCGCTTGCTCACTGAATCGTGACTTCGGAGCAGAATGAGGGCGTGACGGCGATCTACCAGACGGCAATCGTGTTCGGGGTGCTCGGCTTGCTGGCTCTGCTGTTGCGCTACTTCGTCGGCAACGACAAGCGGCCCGTACCCGATCTGGACGGCACGGACTTCGGGTTGCTGAGCGAGGTCGCGCTCGTGCCGACCGAAGAGGCCGCGAACGTGCTCGTGCGGAAGCTGAAGGAGAACGGGGTGCGAGCCACGCGTTCGCGGAACGCGCCTTACCGGGTGATGGTGTTCCCGGCGGACGTCGCGAACGCGCGGCTGGTGCTCAGGAGCTAACGCGTTCCACGTCGGCCCCGAGCTTGCGGAGGTTTTCCACGAACCCAGGGTAACCGCGCTCGATGTGGAAGATCTCGTAGACCTCGGTGGCCCCGTCCGCGCACAGACCGGCGAGAACCAGGCCCGCACCAGCGCGGATGTCCGACGCCCAGACCGGCGCGCTCGACAGCCGCTCGACGCCGCGGATCACCGCGTGGTGACCGTCCGTGCGCGCGTCCGCCCCGAGCCGGATCATCTCGTCGATGAACCGGAACCGCGCCTCGAACAGGTTCTCGGTGATCATCGCGGTGCCTTCGGAGACCGTGGACAGCGCGATCGCGAACGGCTGGTTGTCCGTGGCGAAGCCGGGGTACGGCAGCGTCACGAAGTCGACGGCCTTGGGCCGGCCCTCCATGACGACCCGGAAGCCCTCGTCCTCGCCGCCCTCGTAGACGGTGACCTCGGCGCCCGCCATGCGCAGCTTCTCCAGCACCAGGTCGAGGTGGTGCGGGTTCACGCCGCGCACCCGCACGTCGCCGCGGGTCATCACGGCGGCGAACCCCCACGTCGCGCCGACGATCCGGTCGCCGATGACGCGGTGCGTGGTGGGCTTGAGCTCCCCGACGCCGTGGACGGTGAGGGTGGACGTGCCCGCACCCTCGATCTTCGCGCCCATCTGGTTCAGCATCAGGCAGAGGTCGACGATCTCCGGCTCGCGCGCGGCGTTGTCGATGACCGTCGTGCCGTTGGCCAGAACGGCCGCCATCAGGATGTTCTCGGTGGCGCCCATGCTCGGGAAGTCGAGCCAGATCTGCGCGCCGTGCAGGCCCTCGGCCTCGGCGACGATGCAGCCGTGCTCGATCCACGTCTTGGCGCCGAGCTTCTCGAGGCCGCTCTGGTGCATGTCGAGCGGCCGCGAGCCGATCGCGTCACCACCCGGCAGCGCGACGACCGCGCGCTTGCACCGGCCGACCAGCGGCCCCAGCACGCAGATCGACGCCCGCAGCTTGCCCATCGCCTCGGAGTCGGCGTGGAAGCTCAGTTCGGCGGGCGTGGTGATCCTTGCCACGTCACCCTCGAGCTCGACCACACATCCGAGGCTGCGCAACGCGTCCGCCATCAGCGGCACGTCGAGGATGTCCGGGCAGTTGGTGAGTGTTGTGGTGCCCTCCGCCAGCAGGGCAGCCGCCATCAGCTTCAGGACGCTGTTCTTGGCGCCGACGACGTCAACCTCGCCGACCAGGCGTGCTCCACCGTGTACCCGGAAATGCTCGCTCACGCGGGCAATCCTACGGACGCCCAATAAGGTGCGGGTCATGGCGGTGCACTTGACCAAGATCTACACGCGGGTCGGCGACGACGGCACGACCGGACTCGGCGACTTCTCGCGCGTTCCCAAGACCGATCCCCGCATCGAGGCGTACGCGGACGTCGACGAGACCAACGCGGCATTGGGCGTGGCCCTGGCGCTCGGACAGCTGGCTCCGGACGTCTTCGAGGTCGTGCGCAAGGTCCAGAACGACCTGTTCGACGTCGGAGCGGACCTGTGCACGCCGATCGTGCCGGAGCCGAAGTACCCGCCGCTGCGCATCACCCAGGCGTACGTGGACCGCCTGGAGGGGTACTGCGACACGTTCAACGAGCGGCTGGGCAAGCTCGACTCGTTCATCCTCAACGGCGGCACGCCCGGCGCGGCCCTGCTGCACCAGGCGCGCACGATCGCGCGCAGGGCCGAGCGGCGGACGTGGTCGTTGATCGAGGCCGACGAGGAGCACACGAACGTGCTCACGGCGAAGTACCTGAACCGGCTCTCGGACCTGCTGTTCATCCTGGCTCGCGTGGCGAACCCGGACGGTGACGTGCTCTGGACCCCCGGCGAGAACGCCTAGCGCGCTAGCTGGCCCAGGGAATGGAACGGCCCGGAGGCGCTGACTCAAGCCAGGACAGGAATCCTGTCAGCGCATCCGGGCCCATCGCGATCTCGACCTCGCCCGAGCCGGAACGGCAACGCAGCACGGTGGCACCGGCCGGCATGGCGTACGCCTCCGGCCCTGTCGGCTCACGGCGCGCGTCGATCTCGAGCGCGTCTCTGGAGATCAGCTCATCGGGGCCGGAGCCGAGCGAGAGCACCCGGAACCAGACGAACACATCGCCCCGGTAGTGCCCCACACCCAGATGCCAGCCACGCCCCCGGTCGTCGAACTTGCTGCGCAACGCGACGTGCACGCCGCCTTCTCGCAGGAGCCTGATCCGTCGCCAGGCGAAGTAGGCGATGACGACCGCCACCCCAAGAAGGATCAGTCCGGCAATCTCGGTGATCCCCACGGCTGCGCCCTCGCGCCTTTACTCAGGCCGACTGTTCAACGGCCCGCACGCGCGCTGCCGCACGTGCGCGCTCGGCATCGTCCGCGTCCTGCAGCGCAGTCCGCGCCGCGGTCACGTCGATCTCACCCGCGAGCTCGGCGTCCTCGGCGAGGATCGATACGCCGGTGCCGGTCACGGAAAGGAAGCCACCGTGCACGGCGGCGGTGACAAGCGCACCGTCCGTCGTGCGGATCCGGACCACGCCGCCCTCGACCAGCTGGCCGAGCACGGGCTCGTGACCGGGCAGGATGCCGATCTCACCCTCGGTCGTCTGAGCCGAAACCGAGGTGGCCTTACCGGACCACAAACGGCGTTCAACGGCGACCAGTTCAACGGTCATCTCGGCCACGCGTATCTCCCTCGTCGTCTGGAGTCGATCTGAGTCTAAACGGTCGCCTGACAACCTTGCCGCCCCGCCCGGTGTCAGTACCTTCGACAACCGCCGAAGGGGGGACATGCAGGACTTCGAAGACTTCGTGGCGTTGCGCTCGCAGGCCTTGCTGCGCACCGCGTACCTGCTGTGCGGCGGTGACAAAGGTGCCGCTGAGGACATTCTGCAGGACGTCCTCATGAGCATGTACGGCAAGTGGCGCCGCATCAAAACCTCTCCGGAGGCATATGCGCGCACCGCGCTGGCCAACGCGTCCGCGAACCGCTGGCGCACGCGGTCCCGCAAGCCGGAGGCACCGCTGGCACTGGGGGCGGTACCTACGTCTCGTGGGCATGAGCAGCAGGTCGTGGACGCGGACAGCGTGGTGCGCGCGCTGGCGCAGCTGCCGAAGAAGATGCGGGCGGTCCTGGTGCTGAGGTTCTTCGACGACCTCAGCGAGGCGGAGACGGCCCGCACGCTCGGCTGCGGCGTCGGCACGGTGAAGAGCCAGACCTCACGCGGCCTCGCCCGCATGCGCGAGCTGATCGGTGAGCAGGTGCTGACGTGGAACTGAAAGAAGCGATGGAGGCCGCGACGGAGAACCTGGACGTGCGGCCTGGATTCCTGGGGGACGTCATGGCCGGGGCAAGACGACGACACACGCGCAAGCTGGTGGGGGTGACAGCGGCGCTGGCGCTGATCGCAGGCGTGACAACAGGGGTGGTGCTGACCCGCTCCTCCTCCGAACCGCGCACGACCGACGACGCGCGCCTGACCGCCGCGACGAGCGGCGACCTGGCGGGCGACGCCGAGTTCATCACGCGGTCGCTGAGCGTGTGGGCTGAGGAAACGACGCTCGGTGACCTCGTGACGGAAGTCTCACCGGACGCGCACGTGTTCTGGGCGGGGAACACCCCGAACGGGCCGGCGTCCCTGGTCGCGCAGTCGGTGCGGGTGCGCGACTCGCCGGATCCGGAGACGCTGGTGGGCCTGGTGCACGGCGCCGTCGTGGTCGACCAGGAGATCGCCGGCCGGAACAACCGCGAGCAGGGCATCTACCGCTTCGGTGCCGACGACTCGACGTACGTGGTCCTCGGCCTCGGGCGGCGGGTCTTCTGGTCGGCGAACCCCGTGCGCGGATCGGACCTGAGGTACTCGCGCACGTGGCGGGAGGCGGAGTTCCACGACGGGGTGACCGTGCTGAGCGCCAAGCCGGCGGAAAAGGCCGTGTTCGTGCGCTCCGAAACCGCCCCCGGCGCCGACGACTTCACCCGCTTCGAGGAGCGGATCACCCCGCGCCAGGAAACCGGGCAGCAGACGGCGGTGCAGCCGTATCCCGGCCTCGGCTGGCGGGAGGTGATGTGGGCGTCGTCCAGGCAGGAGCCCAGCAGGCCCGGCTCGAGCCAGGACAAGCTGGTGTCCGAGGACCTCAGGAAACGCGGCTACGTGGACTACGACGTGCCGTACCTGGTGTGGGAGGTGCGGGCCTGGCTGCCGGACGGCCGGTTCGCGGTGGCGATCGAGTCGAACGGGGAGCTGCTCTGCGCTCTCTACCAGTCAGACGGCACGTTCGACCGCGTGCTGTCCGGCGGGCCGGCCGTGAAGGGCGCGGTGGTGCCGGTGCGCATCGCGTTGCCGGACGGGCAGGGCACGATCCTCGCCGACCGTGGCGCGTTGCTCGGTCCCGAGGAGCGCGAGAACGCGTGGCTGGCGCCGCCCGGCACGACCGAGGTGGCCGTGCTTCGGGCGGGCAACACCTCGACGATGGTGCCGCTCTAAGCCCCGTGCCAGGAACGCCAGAGACGCGCGTAGGTGCCGTCTCTGGCGACCAGGTCGTCGTGGGAGCCCAGCTCCACGATGCGACCCGCGTCGACGACCGCGATCCGGTCGGCGTCACGCGCGGTCTGCAACCGGTGCGCGATCGCGATCACCGTGCGGCTCTCCCGCACGGCCGCGATCGCGCGCTCGGCGTGCCTGGCCGTCGCCGGGTCGAGTGAGGACGTCGCCTCGTCCAGCACGAGCGTGTGCGGGTCGGCGACCTCCACCCGCGCGAGCGCGAGTTGTTGTGCCTGCGCGGGATCCAGCTCCATTCCGCCGGCGCCCAGCACCGTGTCCAGCCCGTCCGGCAGCTCGTCGAACCAGTGCGCGTCCACCGTCCGCAGGGCTTCGAGGAGCAGTTCGTCCGGGGCGTCCGGGGCGGCCATCACCAGGTTCTCCCGCAGGGTGCCGATGAACACGTGATGCTCCTGCGTCACCAGGACGATCCGTTGCTCGCCCGCCGCCGTGAGATCCGCGACCGGCACCCCGCCCACGAGCACCGATCCGGCCGCGGGCTTGTCGACGCCCGCGATCAGCCGGCCCAGCGTCGACTTGCCCGCACCGGACACGCCGACGATCGCCAGCCGTTCTCCGGGCTGCACCACGAGATCGACCCCGTGCAGCACCTCATGTCCGTCCACATAGGAGTACCGGACCCCGCTGAGCTCGACGCGGTCGTCGTCAGGCTCGCGGACTGCGGGTGCGGGTTCGACGTTGGCACCGATCCCCTCGACCCGCGCGAACGACGCACCGCCGCGCTGCAGGAACTCGACCCACAAGAGGATGCGGTCCAACGGTTCGATGAGCCTCCACACGTAGAGGCTGCCCGTGACGACGACCTCAAGCCGAACCCCGTCAGCCGCGTACACGAGACCGCCGACGAGCAGCACCAACGCGGTCGGCAGGGTGTTCACGAAGCTGGACACCGGAAACAGCACGTTTCGCAGCCGCAACGTCCGCAGCCGCGTCTCGTACGACCGCGCGATGGTGTCGTCCGCTGCCGCCACCATCCGGTCCCGCAGCCCGTACGTCTCGATCGTCCGGCTGCCCTCGCCGACCGCCGCGGAAATCTCCGCCACGTCACCGTTGGCCGCGCTCTCCGCGAGATACGCGTCGCGCGCACGAACGAGGTACCAGCGGAGCGCCCACGCGACGAACGGCAGCCCGGCCAGCGCGACCAGGCCGAGCACCGGATCCAGCAGGAACATCGCCACGAACACGACGACGAGGTGCACCGTCCCCGTGAGCACCTCGGGCACGCTGTCCCGCAGCGCCTGGCCGACCGTACCGACGTCGCTCGTCACGCGAGTGAGCAGATCGCCGGTGCTCAGCCGATCCACCACCCGCGCCGGCAACGCCAGCGAGCGCGTCACGGCCTCCTCGCGCAACGAGGCCAGCAGCCGTTCGCCGAGGCGGGTCGCCTGCAAAGCGCTGTACCGCACCAGGAACAGGTGCACCACCGCCGAGCCCAGCACACCCAGCGCGATCAGGTCCACAGTGGACAACGTCAGCTCGCCGCGTTCCACACCGCCCACGATCTTGCCGAGCAGGTACGGCCCGACGAGCCCGGACAACGCCGTCAGCACGGTGAGCACGAGAACCACGGCCAGCGCAGGCCGTTCACCCCGCATCAGCCGCACCGCCGCCCGGCGCACCTCACGCCGGTCCGCGATCGGCAGCTGGTTCATCGGTTCTCCTCCAGGTGCACGACCTGATCCGCCTGCCCCACCCACAACGGCGACGACGACACGACCACCGTGGTCCGCCCCAACCGCCTGTCCCGCACCCGTTGTGCCACCGCCGCCTCCGTCACCGCGTCGAGCGCCGACGTCGGTTCCACCAGCACGAGCACATCCGGTTCGCTGAGCAACGCCCGCACGAGCCGCAGTCGTTGCCGCTGACCACCGGAAACGTTGCGCCCCTGCGACTCCAGGTGCGAGTCGAGCCCGTCCGGCAACGCCTCCAGCACATCCACCGCGGCAGCCGCGTGCACCGCCTCGTCCAGCTCCCTGTCGTCGTGCGCGGCCACCGACACCGCCTCGCGCACCGTGCCGGGGAACAGGTAGTCGTCGTTGACCGCCACCACTCCCGGCAACCCCTCCACCGCTTCCCTTGCCAGGCTTGCGTTCGTCGACACGACAACCGTCAACGCACCGGTCTTCACGTCCAACGTCGCGCTGCCGTCGTCCTTCTCGTCGGGCCGCAACCGCAGGACGTCCACCACCCGCCGCGCCGACACCAACGCCCGCGGAATCGAGTCCGCGCCTTCCATGAAGAAGTAGACGGGCACGGTCAACGTCGTGGTGTACAGGTAGACCGCGACCGTCTCCTCGATCGAGATCACGCCGGTCACCGCCATCCGCGCCACGATCCACGTGACCACCGCCAGGAACAGCGTGGGCAACCCCCACGTCAGCGCCTGCACCCAGCTGAGCCACGCCGACACCCGGTAGCCGTCCTTGAGCACCTCACGGGACATCACCCGGAAGCGCTCCTGGAACGCCGGCTTCCCGCCGATCCCGGACAGCACCCGCAACCCGGCCACGATGTCCCCGGCCCGCGAGGTCAGCTCACCCTGACTGTGCCGATATTCGGCCTCCACGGCGTGCAACCTGCGCAGCACCGGCCCGGTGACCGCGACCAGCACCGGCACACCCAGCAACACGACCACCGCGACCAGCAGCGAAATCCGCACCAGCAACACCGCCGTGATCGCGTACGCGATCACCGCCCCGACCCCAGGCCCGGTACTGGTGAGCGCGTGCGCGAGCCGCGCGGTGTCCCCGTTCTGCAGGTACGTCAACTCGCCCGTGGACAGCTTCCGCCGCACCACCCCACCAAGCCGCGTGACGTGCCGAACCACGACCTGCGCCGTCCGCAACGAGGCGTCGGTCCGCACGAACGTCATCGTGCGATGCCGGAACATCCCGACGAGCGCCAGCAACCCCGCCACCACGACGAGCGCCGCGGACCACCACACCAGCGCCTGGCGATCCCCCGCCTTCAGTCTCCTCGACAGCCTTCGAGATCAGGTAGGGCGGCACGATCAGCCCACACATCCACAGCGTCCCCCACCACGCCCCGGCAAGCACCCGCCACGGCTGCATCCGCACCAGCCACCACAGGTACCGCCAGGGCGACCGAACGTCAGGCGTGCCCGGTTCGTCGTACGGCGCATGTCGGGACATGACCCGACTGTGCCATCACCCCGAGTGCTGAACCACCGATTTGGACTTCGCCCCGACCACGCTGATGGCGACCGCACCAAACGCCGCCACCACCGCGAACGCGTAGAAGCCCCACGGATGCGCCAGCCCGGCACTGAGCAGCGCCCCACCGAGCAACGGCCCGCTGATAGCGCCCAACCGCCCAACGCCCGCGGCCCACCCGATGCCAGTGGCGCGGTTCTCCTCGTACACCCGCCCCGCATAGGCGTAGACGAGCACCTGCGCACTGAACACGAAGCACCCGGCCAGCAACACCGCCACGTAAACGCCGACCCCCGGCAACCTGATGCTCAGCAACGCCAGGAACAACACCGCCCCGCTGAACCAGCCGATCGCCGCCGGCCTGATCCCGATCCGGTCCGCGACGGTGCCGGCGATCAACAACCCGACCACAGCCCCGATGTTGAGCGTCAACAACAGCGCAAGAGCAGTCCCCAACTCGTACCCGGCACTGCGCATGATCTGGGGCAACCAGGTGTTGAGCCCGTAAACGAGCAACAGCCCCATGAACGACGCCGCCCAGAACGCCAGCGTCGCCTTCCGCAACCCAGGCTTGAACAGCGAGCCGACCGCCTCCCGCGCGGGCGCCTTGCGAACCACGGTCTCCGGCAAGTGCTTGAGCATCAACGGAATCAGCACCAACGCGGGCAACGCCCCCACGACGAACAAGACCCGCCAGCCAAGCTGCGGAATCAACACGATCCCGAGCAACGCGGTGATGACCGCCCCAACGTGGTACCCGGTCATGATGAGCGTGGTGGCCCGCCCACCTTGCTGCGGCCGCGCCTCGTTGACCAACGCGATCGCCGTGGGCAAGCATCCGCCAAGCCCCAGCCCAGCCAGGAACCGAAACACCCCGAACGTGGTCGCGTCCTGCGCCACCGCACAGGCCAACGTGAACACCGAGAACCCGGCCACCGCGTAGATCATGACCTTGCGCCGCCCGATGACATCGGTGATCGTGCCGATGATCAACGCGCCGAGCATCATTCCCACCAGGCCGGCCGTGGACACAGCACCGGCACTCGCCGTCGTGAGCAGCTTCTCCTGCAGCAGCACGGGAATCACCGTGCCGAGCACGACCAGATCAAACCCGTCGAGCAGGACGGCGGTCCAGCACAACGGCAACACCCATTTGTTCACGCGCTTTCCTCCTCGCCGAGGGCGGCCTGGTGTGCCGTGCATCGTGCGGCGCCAGACCGGCAGGCAGCGAGGGGGATTTCCATTGGGCGGAAATCTAGCTACAGCCGACAGGAAGAGAACAGCACCGCAACCAGGACCCGAAACGCCTGGTGACAGGCATGGCGCAGGCGTGGCGAAGCGAGCCGTCCGTACCGAGCCGCGAATGGGTAGCGGTGATGCCCCGTCGGCCACAGGCGATTGGGGCTTGACCTTGAGGGGGCGAGGTGCTCCCCTCTCGGGCTCGGCCGGTCGCGAAGCTACCGGCCTTTTCCGGCCGTTTCAGCGCCTCGCCAGAGGCTCAAGGTCAAGCCCCAATCGCATTCGTCGCGCAGCGGCGATGACCCCAAAGCCCGGTATGGCCCACGCAACCGCAACGCAAGGTGACCCGTTGTACGGCAGGTGACCCACCCCGCTGGAACGCGACCCGCCCTCTCAACCGCACCACCACCGCCCGTAGGGCAACCGTCCGCCCGAAGGGCCAACCCGAAGGGCCCCAAAAACGCCCAAAGGGCCGCCCCTCCACAAAGGAGGAACGGCCCTTCGAAAAGCCAACCTAACTCAGTTACCAGCCAGCTTCTTGGCGTTGGCCTCGACGTCGTCCAACCCGCCGCAGGAGAAGAACGCCTGCTCCGGGAAGTGGTCGAACTCGCCCTTGCACACGCGGTCGAACGCCTCGATCGTGTCCTTGATCGGCACGAACGAACCCTTCTGACCGGTGAACTTCTCGGCCACGATGAAGTTCTGGCCGAGGAAGCGCTCGAGACGACGGGCGCGACCGACGAGGACCTTGTCCTCCTCGGAGAGCTCGTCCATACCGAGGATGGCGATGATGTCCTGCAGCTCCTTGTACTTCTGCAGGATTCGCTTCACCTCCTGGGCGACCCGGTAGTGCTCCTCGCCGACGATCGACGGCTCGAGGATTCGAGACGACGACGACAGCGGGTCGACGGCCGGGTAGATGCCCTTCTGGGAGATCGGACGGGAAAGCTCCGTCGTCGCGTCCAGGTGGGCGAAGGTCGTCGCCGGGGCGGGGTCGGTGTAGTCGTCCGCGGGCACGTAGATGGCCTGCAGCGAGGTGATCGACTTACCGCGCGTCGAGGTGATGCGCTCCTGGAGCTCACCCATCTCGTCGGCCAGCGTCGGCTGGTAACCCACGGCGGAAGGCATGCGGCCCAGCAGGGTCGACACCTCGGAACCCGCCTGGGTGAACCGGAAGATGTTGTCGATGAAGAGCAGCACGTCCTGGCCCTGCACGTCGCGGAAGTACTCCGCCATCGTGAGAGCGGACAGGGCGACGCGCATACGCGTGCCCGGCGGCTCGTCCATCTGACCGAACACCAGGGCGGTGTCCTGGAGGACCTCCATCTCCTCCATCTCGAGGAGGAGGTCGGTGCCCTCACGGGTGCGCTCACCGACGCCGGCGAACACCGACGTACCGGAGAACTCACGCGCGATACGCGTGATCATCTCCTGGATGAGCACGGTCTTGCCGACACCCGCGCCGCCGAACAGGCCGATCTTGCCGCCCTTGACGTACGGGGTGAGCAGGTCGATGACCTTGATGCCGGTCTCGAGCAGCTCGGTCTTGCCCTCGAGCTGGTCGAAGGCGGGAGCCTTGCGGTGGATGCCCCACTGCTCGCCGTCGCGGCCGAGGCCGGGCTGGTCGAGGCAGTCACCGAGGGCGTTGAAGACGTGACCCTTGACGACGTCGCCGACCGGCACCGAGATCGCGGAACCCGTGTCGGTCACGGTGGCGCCGCGGACGAGACCGTCGGTCGGCTGCATCGAGATGCAACGGACCAGGTTGTCGCCGAGGTGCTGCGCGACCTCGAGGGTCAGCGTCTTGGCGACCGCCTCGAAGGTGATCTCGGTGTGGCAGAGCGTTGAACAGTTCCGGCACGGCGCCGCGCGGGAACTCCACGTCGACGACCGCACCAATCACCCGGACCACACGGCCGGTGCGGGTGGTGGTGGCAGTAGCACTCATGTCACTCATCACTTCCTGCGCCACCGGTAAGCGCGGAGGCGCCACCGACGATCTCGCTGATCTCCTGGGTGATCTGGGCCTGTCGGGCCGAGTTCGCCGCCCGGCTGAGGTTCCGGACCAGCTCCGTCGCGTTGTCCGTCGCGGCCTTCATGGCCGTACGACGAGCAGCCGACTCCGAAGCCGCCGCCTCCAGCATGGCGGAGAACAGCCGAGTCTTCACGTACTTGGGCAGCATCGCACCGAGCAGCGCTTCCGCGCTGGGCTCGAAGTCGTACACCGCCCGCGGTCCCTTGGTCTCGCCCGTGTACTCGACGTCCATCGGCGCGACTCGCCTGGCGGTCGGCGTCTGGCTCAGCATGGACTTGAACTCGGTGTACACGACGTGGATCTCGTCCACACCCTGCGCACCGTCCTCCGTGCCCTCCAGGAACGCCTCAACCAGTGCGTCACCCGCCTCGACGGCGTTGACGTAGTGCGGGGTCTGCGAGAACCCGCTCCACGAGGCGGTGACCTCACGACGGCGGAAGTTGAAGTACCCGATCGCCTTGCGGCCGGTCGCGTACAGCACCGGCTCCTTGCCCTCGGACTTGAGCAGCTGGATCAGCTGCTCGGCGGCCTTGAGGACGTTCGCGTTGTAACCACCGCACATGCCCTTGTCACTGGTCACGACCAGGACAGCGGCGCGCTTCGGATTTTCGCGTTCCGACAGCAGCGGGTGATCGAGGTTCGCCGAGGCCTCGGCCAGCGCGGAGAGCACGTTGGTGATCTCGTCCGCGTAGGGACGCGAGGCCGCGACCCTGGTCTGCGCCTTGGCGAGGCGAGACGTGGCAATGAGCTCGTACGCCTTCGTGATCTTCTTGGTCGAGTTGACCGTTCGGATCCGCTGGCGAAGCTCCCGAATCTGTGCGCCCATGGCTCAGATCACTTCTTGGTGGGCTCGGGCTTGTGGACCTTCACCGATTCCTGAGCGACCTTGTCGGCGTCCATCGCCTTCTCGGGCGCCTCGTTGACGATCGTCGTGCCGTCCGAAGCGGTGAACTGCTTCTTGAACTCGGTCACGGCGTCGACCACGCGTCGCTGGGCGTCGTCACCGAACTGCTTGGTCTCGACGATGCTGCCGAGCAGGTCGGCGTGGTTGCGCCGCAGCGAGTCCTTGAAGTCCGCGACGAAGCGGCGGATGTCCGCGACGGGGACGTCGTCCAGGTGGCCCTTGGTCGCGGCGAAGATCTCGACGACCTGCTCCTCGACGGGCACCGGGGAGTACTGGCCCTGCTTGAGCAGCTCGACCAGACGGGCACCGCGGTCCAGCTGGGCGCGCGACGCGGCGTCGAGGTCGGACGCGAACGCGGAGAAGGCCTCCAGCTCGCGGAACTGCGACAGGTCGAGACGCAGCGAACCCGCGACCGACTTCATCGCCTTGATCTGCGCGGCACCACCGACGCGGGAAACCGAGATACCCACGTTGACGGCCGGGCGGACACCGGCGTTGAACAGGTCGGACTCGAGGAAGCACTGACCGTCGGTGATCGAGATGACGTTGGTCGGGATGTACGCCGACACGTCGTTCGCCTTGGTCTCGATGATCGGGAGACCCGTCATCGAACCGCCACCGAGCTCGTCCGAGAGCTTCGCGCAACGCTCGAGGAGACGCGAGTGCAAGTAGAAGACGTCGCCGGGGTAGGCCTCGCGGCCCGGCGGGCGGCGCAGCAGCAGCGAGATCGCGCGGTACGCCTCGGCCTGCTTGGTCAGGTCGTCGAAGATGATCAGGACGTGCTTGCCCTGGTACATCCAGTGCTGGCCGATGGCGGAGCCGGTGTACGGCGCCAGCCACTTGAAGCCGGCCGAGTCAGAAGCGGGGGCGGCGACGATCGTCGTGTACTCGAGTGCGCCCGCCTCCTCCAGCGCGGTCTTGACGCCCGCGATGGTGGAGCCCTTCTGGCCGATGGCGACGTACACGCAGCGGACCTGCTGCTTGGGGTCGCCCGACTCCCAGGCCTTCTTCTGGTTGATGATCGTGTCGATGCAGACCGCGGTCTTGCCGGTCTTGCGGTCACCGATGATCAGCTGACGCTGACCGCGGCCGATCGGGGTCATCGCGTCGATGGCCTTGATGCCGGTCTGCATCGGCTCGGACACCGGCTGACGCTGCAGCACGGACGCCGCCTGCAGCTCCAGTGCGCGGGTGTCGTCGGCGACGATGTCACCGAGGCCGTCGATCGGCTGGCCCAGCGGGTTGACGACACGGCCGAGGAAGCCGTCGCCGACCGGCACGGACAGGACCTTGCCCGTCCGGCGGACCTCCTGGCCCTCTTCGATCTTGTCGAAGTCACCGAGGATGACCGCACCGATGTTGCGGACCTCGAGGTTCAGCGCGACACCGAGGACGCCACCGGGGAACTCGAGCAGCTCGTTCGTCATCGTGCCCGGAAGGCCCTCGACGATGGCGATGCCGTCGTAGGTCTCGGCGACGGTACCGACCTCTTCCCGGCTGACCTCCGGGGAGTAGCTCGAGACGTACTTCTCGATCGCACTGCGGATCTCGTCCGACGAGATCGTCAGCTCCGCCATGTCGTTCCTGCTCTCACTTCTTCGTTCTTGGAAAAGGGCTCAGGGGCTAGCTGGCGAGATTGCGGCGCAGTGCCGCCAACCGGCCGGCGATGCTTCCGTCGATGATCTCGTCGCCGATCTTGATCTGGAGACCGCCGGCGAGCGAGGCGTCCACCTCGACGTGCAGCGCGATCGGGCGCGAGTAGATCGTGGTCAGCGTCGCGGTCAAGCGGTCGACCTGCTCCGCCGTCAGTGCCACCGCGGAGCGGACGTGCGCGACGGAACGCTGACGGCGCTTGGCCGCCAGGTCGGCGAGCTCGCCGAGGCCGTTCGCGGCGCGAACACCGCGCGGGTGACGGACCAGCTGGTCCACCAGCGTCTTGGTGACCGGGCTGACCTTCCCCTCGATGAGGGTGTCGATCAGCGCGACCTTGCCGTCGACGGCTCCGGCGGGTTCGCCCAGCAAGCGCTCGAGGTCGTGCGAGCCCGCCACGATGCGGCCGAGCCGGAACAGCTCGTCCTCCACCGAGTCGAGCTGGCCGTCGCGCTCGGCACGCACCAGCAGCGTGGTGCGGGCGAGCGACTCGATGCCGTCGACGAGCTCACGCGGGCTGGACCAGCGCGCGGTCACGACGGCGAAGAGCACCTGCAGCGTCGCGTCGCCGACCTTGCCCGCGAACAGGCCGCGGACGAACTGCTCGCGACCGGCGGGCTCCGACGAGGAGTCGGCGACCGCACGGCGCAGCGCCGGCTGCTCGATCAGCAGGCCCAGCACGGCGAACAGCTCTCCGCCGAGCTTGGCGAGCTCGTCCGTCGACTTGGTGGCGTCGGCCAGCTCCAGCAGCCGCAGTTCCGCGGCTGCCAGAGCTTCACGACTAGCGGCATGCAACGTCATCGGCAGCCTCTACTTGCTCGCGGGCGCCGCGACGGCGTCCAGCTCGTTGAGGAAGCGGTCGACGGTGCCGCGGCGACGGGCCTCGTCCTCGAGGGCCTCGCCCACCACCTTGCTCGCCAGCTCCACCGCGGTGCGGCCGAGGTCGGCACGCAGCTCGGCGACGATCTGGGCGCGCTGCGCGTCCAGCTGGTGCTGGCCCTGCGCGACGATGCGGGAGGACTCTGCCTGCGCCTGCTCACGCAGCTCCTCGATGATCTGCAGGCCTTCGGCCCGCGCGTCGTCGCGGATGCGTGCGGCCTCGGCGCGAGCCTCGGCCAGCTGCTCCTTGTACTGCTCGAGCGTGCGCTGAGCCTCGGCCTGAGCCTGCTCCGCCTTCTCGATGCCACCCTCGATCTTGGCCGTGCGCTCCTGCGTACAGCGCCTCGAACCTCGGCGACACGAACTTCTTGATGACGAAGAAGAGGAGCAGGAACGCGACGAGACCGAGGATGATCTCCGAGGTGTGCGGGATGACCGGGTTGATCGGTCCTTCCGCAGCCAGGATGAGGGTGTTGCATCACGACGTTCTCCTAACGCGATTGATGGGTTAGGTCGGCGCGGTCGCGATGAAGTACACGACGAAGCCGATCAGCGCGAGGACCTCGACGATGGCGAAGGTGGTCCACGCGAGGCCGAGCAGGACGCCGCGGGCCTCAGGCTGACGGGCGGTGCCGCTGATGACCGAGGAGAAGATCAGACCCACGCCGATGCCGGGGCCGATGGCCGCGAGACCGTAACCGATGGCCGCGAGACCCGGGTTGATGTTCGACGGCGTCCTGGGCGATCTGGAGAGCGCTCACTGTTGCTGTTCCCTTTCCAACTTCGGTCCGCGAGTCTTCGCGGATCGGAGGCTTTGTGTTTCTCAGTGCTCTTCTGCCAGCGCCATGCCGATGTAGCTGGCAGACAGCAGCGCGAAGATGTAGGCCTGCAGGCACATGATCAGCGCCTCCAGGAAGGTCAGCGCGATGGCGAAGGCGAAGGACACCGGCGCCACGATGACGGTGATCACCGCCGTTGAGCAGCAGGAACTCACCGGCCAGGGTGAACACCAGCAGCAGGAGGTGCCCCGCGAACATGGCGGCGAAAACTCGGATCGCCAGCGTGAGCGGGTTCAGGATGAACTTCTGGAAGAACTCGATCGGGATCAGCAGCGGGAGCACGAACCACGGCGCGCCCGGCGGAATCGTCTGGTGCTTCAAGTACCCCACGAAACCGTGCCGCTTGAACCCCACGAAGTGGTACACGGGGTAAACAACGAGCAACGAAACGGCGAGCGGGAAGCCGATGTGCGACATCGTCGGGAACTGGATGATCGGGATGAGCCCGAACAGGTTGTTCACCAGGATGAAGGTGAAGATCGTGAGGATCAGCGGGATGAACGGCTTGAAGTCCTTCGCGCCGATCTGCTCCCTGGCGATGTTGTTGCGCCCGAAGTCGTAAACCGACTCGGCGGCGAACTGGAACTTGCCGGGGATCAGCTTCAGGTTGCGGCCCGCGGAGAGGAAGAAGACCGCGATGATCACGATCGACAGCACCAGGAGGACCATCGGCTTCGTGACCCCGAACGCGATCTCGGGGAGGAAGAAGTCCTTCACACCGGGGGCGACGAACTCGCCGCCCGAAGCCAGCAACTTGGTCACTGTGTTCCTTCCGGTTCTCCCGGCCGGCGTTCACTCCGCCGGGGGAATCGTCACGATCTGGACTTAACGTACCTTACGGTTCGCAAGCGACTGCCAGAGGCACCCCTGCGATCGGATGTCCCTGGTCAGCGCGACCATATCAGCAGGTCTCAGGTGCCTTCGGAGGCGGGGACCACCATCTGACTACGGCTGCGCTTGGAGGCTCTGGCCTCCAGGAACGACGTGACGACGACAGTCGCCACCAGGGTGATTCCGAGTGCCCTGGGCTCAAGCCAGTCCTGCCCGCGCAGCAAGATCACCGCGACCAGCAGGACGATCAGCTTGCCCATGAATCCACCGAGTGCGGCCACCATCACGAACATGGGG
This sequence comes from uncultured Actinomycetota bacterium, assembly GCA_963771775.1. GTDB lineage: Bacteria > Actinomycetota > Actinomycetes > Mycobacteriales > Pseudonocardiaceae > Lentzea. The sequence continues at coordinate 318,156 of CAVYUS010000007.1, read as the reverse complement.
TCGAGTGCCGCGGTCTTGCGCATCAACAACAACGTCGCAAGGCTCGAAGCGATGGCGATCGCACCACCGATGAGTGCGCCGAAGAGCCCCTTGCTCCCCCAGATCACCGTTGACACGACTATGCCCACGGCGAACGTGCCGAGCGCGGCCCATGCGGCGCCGCGGAACATTTCCGCCGCGAGCCGCTGGATCGCGAGCTCGTGCGTGACCGCTTTGTCAGCGTCGCTCATGGGTTGAAGTGTAGGAACCCGCTACTACGCACTCGCAGGCAGCCCCGCCGAAAGCGTCAGGACTTGCGTGCGCCGCGCAGTCGCGGAATCACGGAGACCACGAACGCCACGATCAAACCGATGACGAAGCAGGTGGCGACGATGATCGGATCGAACAACGTCAGAGCTACGGCTCCAAACGCCAGCACGCCCGCCCACAAATAGATGAGCAGCACCGCGCGGCGCTGTGAGTGCCCGATCTCCAGCAACCGGTGGTGCAGGTGCATCTTGTCGGGCGAGAACGGGCTCTCACCGCGGCGGGTGCGGCGGATGATGGCCATCAGCAGGTCGAGCAGCGGCACGAACAGCACGGCGGCGACGACGATCAGCGGCGAGAGCAGACCGAGCAGGTCGGCGGCACTGCCGGCGCCGGCGTCTGGTCGAACTTGCCGGAGGCGCTGGTCGTGGCGGCGGCGAGCATGAGGCCGATGAGCATCGAGCCCGAGTCGCCCATGAAGATGCGCGCGGGGTTGAAGTTGTGCGGCAGGAAGCCGAGGCACGCGCCGGCCAGCGCGGCGGCGATCAGCGCGGGCGGGTAGGCCTCGACCGCGCCCTGGCGTTCGACGAGCAGGCCGATCGAGAACGCGCAGGTGGCCGCGGCGGCGATGAGGCCGATGCCCGCGGCGAGACCGTCGAGGCCGTCGACGAAGTTCATCGCGTTGATCATGGTGACCGCGAGCAGCACGGTCAGCAGCGCGCCCTGGTTCTGGTCGAGCGAGATGGTCGCGCCGCCGTCCCACGGCACCCACGCGATCATCCACTGCAGACCGAACAGCACGAGGATGCCCGCCGCCGTCACCTGCCCCGCGAGCTTGGTGAGCGAGTCGAGCTCGAACCTGTCGTCGATCGCACCCACGAGCACGATGACGCCGCCCGCGACGATGACGCCCCACGGGTCGTTGGAGAAGTCGAACGCCGCCCGCAGCACCGGCAGTTGGTGCGCGAGGAACATCCCACAGAGCACACCGCCGTAGATGGCGACACCACCCATGCGCGGCATCGGCTGCACATGCACGTCGCGTTGCCGTGGGTACGCCACGGCGCCGATCCGGAACGCCATCACGCGCACCAGCCCGACGAGCAGGAACGTCACGACGGCAGCCGTCAACGCGACGAGCAGGTACTCGCGCACGGGAAGGACGAACGAGGATGCGGGCCCCACGGGCCTACCAATCAATCGAGGAATTCGGGGGTGTCGGCCACGGTACCCGCGGCCACATGATCAATTCTGGCACCAGCGCGTCACCGCGCTACTTCGACCTCGATCCCGAGTACCTCGTTGACCTCGGCCGCACTGACCGCACCCTCGCGCAGGATCAGCGCGTCGGGCCCGGTGAGGTCGACGATGGTCGAGGCGATGTTCTCGCCGCTCAGCCCACCGTCCAGGTACACGGGCACCGCGTCGCCAAGCTGGTCCCGGGCCTCCTGCGCGCTGGAAGCCGGCGCCTGCCCGGACTTGTTCGCGCTGGACACGGCCATCGGACCGACGTCGCGCAGCAGCTCCAGGGCCACCGGGTGCAACGGCATCCGCAGCATCACCGTGCCGCGCGTCTGCCCGAGGTCCCACGCCAGGCTCGGCGCGTGCGGCAACACGATGCTCAGCCCACCGGGCCAGAAGGCCTCGATGAGCGCCCGAGCCTGCCGCGGCACGCTGAGAACGAGCCCGTCGATCGTGGTCCAGGACCCGACCAGCACGGGCACAGGCATGTCCGGCCCGCGTCCCTTGGCGTCGAGAAGACTCCGGACGGCTTCCGCGTCGAACGCATCGCAGCCGATGCCGTAAACGGTGTCGGTGGGCAGGACGACAAGGCGCCCGCTCCGCACCGCACCGGCCGCGGCGGCAAGTCCGGCCGCGCGGTTGCTGGGCTCGCTGCAGTCGTAGACCGTGCTCACCTCCGTGAGCCTAGCCAGCCACCTCGACCGGGTGACGCAAGCCCCGCCCAATCACGCAGCGTTCTCACGTGCGACCGGTTACATTGGCGTCGATCTGGGGGGATTGATGTCGATCGAGCAGAACCCGTGGGCAGGCCCGCCCGCACCACCTTCGCCTTCACGTACACCGTTGATCATCGGCCTCTCGGTGGGCCTGGTGGCGTTGCTGCTCCTGGCAGCCGCCGCGATCTTCGTGTTCGTCCCGTTCGCGTCGACCAGCCTGAACAACCTGCCCGAACCCGTCACGGGCGACCCGGACGCCATCGTGCTGCGACAGGAACCCGGCACCGGCCCAGCTCTCCGGTACGGCGACGTCCCGATCTACGACGCGTGCTCACTCGTCACGATCGCCGGCCTGGAATCGCTAGGCATGACGCTCTCCCGCGACTACAACATCGGCCACGACCACCTGGACGCCGACGTGCCACCCGCCACCGCGATCACCCCAGGCGGCGGCGACCCGATCAGCAACTGCTTCTACATGCTGGACAGCGACGACTCACTGCACGTGGACGTCTACCAAACCCCGTTCAACTCGCCCGAGGATCTACGCGCCAGATCAACCCGCGCCACGTTCGCACGCGCCCAGGTCCGCTCCGCCGCCGACCTGTCCCTGGCTTCCTGGCACGACGACAAGTACGAATCCGAGCACCTCCTCCTCTGGCGCCCCGAACTGGTGGTCGAGATCTCCATCCGATCCTCCGACTCCACCGGCACCCTGGACGTGTCCTCCTTCGTCCCCAAGCTGGAAAGCCTTGTGCAGTCCGGAATCGCGGCAGGCCCAACCGCCCCGATGCGCCACCTCTACAACTCCCCGCTGGACAAGGTGAAGGACCCGTGCACAGTCGCCGGCCGCGACCCCTACGCACTGGCCTTCCCTTCTCACACCGGAATCCCCGCCATGGTCAAGGCCAGCTACACCCTCGACGCTCCCCTGGCCGAAGCCACGAACGCCCGCAACGGCACCATCTCCTGCCGTCGCAACAACATCGTGCCCCAGGGCGTCCTGAACAAGGAGCAGTACCGCGTCCTGGAGGTCGAGCTGTCCGTGTGGGACAAGCAAACCGGCGCCACCACACGCAACTCCACCTCCTGCGCCCCCTTTCGCGACAAGATCCCCGTCCCGGTGACGCCGTCGATCGGTTCCGGCAAGACGTGCCTGGCCGACTACACCACCGACTGGGTCTTCATGTTCCAGGTGGACAACGTGAACGTGAGCGTGCGCAACGGGGACACCGGCCCGAAGCCCGACGCGTCAGTCCGGCTCGATCAGCTGTTGCCCGCCGCTCAGTCGATCGCGGCGGCGGGTCTGTTCCGCTGACCTTCGTCCCCCGATCGGTTTTGCCCCGGTGGCAAGACCTTCCTCGCCGGGCTCGTCGCTGGCTTCCTTGAGTTCGTGCTCTGCCCACATCCCGTGACCGCCGTCTTCGGCACGTTCGAGCCACCCGACCGGTTGGACGCCATCTGCCGGTTGTGCCTCAACGCGTGGTCGACCGACACCATGCCGATGGACCTCTTGGAACGGCTGGTCGTGCACATCAGCGCCGGGAACTTCTGCCGCGTGGGCTGAGCTTTCGACTATCTGGAGGCCCCGCATGCCCGACCAAGAACTCGTCAAGCTCGGTGAGGAGATCATCGAACTCTCGTCCGCCTGGCCCGGTACCGGTCTGGAGAAGGTCGGCGAGTTCGCCCGCGACCTCGGTGCCACCCTGGCCGCGTCCGACGAGAACAGCTGATGCGCTGGTTCCGCATGCTCGACTTTGTTCGGCCTGATCGTGTGCGTGGCGTGCGTGTTCCTGCTGATGCGCCCAGACGCCAAGGGTTCTCGTCCCGCTATGTCACCGTTCTTCTCCTTGTCGGATGATCAGTTCCTCCCGCACCAGGGTCCAAAGCCCAAGTGATCGCGGCAGCAGGCTTGTCGCGCTGACCCGATCGGGTTTGCCGGTGCGGCAAACCATCTTTTGTGTCGGTACGACCCGGCACCATGCCGTGCATGAACCTCACCGTCCGCGCCGAGGAACTGGGAGACGAACTGCGCCGCCTCCGCGAGGCCGCGGGCTTGTCCCTGGAACGCGCCGGCGAACTCATCGACGCCTCCGCCGCCAAGATGAGCCGCATCGAGAACGGCCTGCGCGAAGGCTCCACCGAGGACGTCGCCGCCCTGCTCGCCATCTACGGCTGCGTCGGTCCACACCGCACCGAGCTGCTCACGCTCGCCCACGAGGTGGACCGGCGCGGCTGGTGGCAACGCACCAAGCCGACGTTCGACGAACGCGTCCGCACCCTCCTCAACCTGGAGAAGAAGGCCGACCTCATCGTCAACTTCGAGTGCATGAACGTCCCGGCCTGCTCCAGCTCCCCGACTACACCCACGCCCTGATGATCGACAGCGAGTTGGTACCTGCCGACGAGATCGAGGATCGCGCATGACCACCCGCACGCATCGCCACTCGATCCTGCTGGGCCGAAGCCACCCCGACTGCTCGCCCTCGATCGACGAGCAGGTGCTGACGCGGCTGATCGGCGGCCCAGCGGTGATGCACCGCCAGCTCAACCACCTCGTGGACGTCCGCAGAACTCTCGAACATCTCGCTGCGAGTGATCCCCAACTCCGGCGCGCACGCCGGGCTCAACGGCGCGTTCTGGCTGCTCAAGCGAGACAACGGGCACAAGGTCGTCTACCTGGAGAACCTGACGTCCAGCTTGTTCCTCGAAGAGCCCGAGGAGATCGAGATCATACGAGAAAGCCATTCGGCTTCTGGTCCGACGCGCGTTGCCTGCGGAAGAATCGGTCGGAGTGATCACCGAACTGGCGCGTCGATGGGAGACAGGGTGAACTGGCGTAAGAGCAGCTACAGCGGCACCCAGGAGAACTGCGTCGAGGTGGCGTTGACCACCACCCAAGCGGGTGTCCGCGACTCCAAGCACCCCTCTGGACCTGCGCTTTCGTTCTCACTTAGCGCGTTCAAAGCCTTCCTGACCAGGGCAAAGTTTTAACCCAAACAGGGTTAAGTAGTTCAACGCATCCCCCGAACGGGCGCACCACTGTAAGGTCATGAGCCGACCACAGAGCGCTATCGGGGAGGGTCGAGCTTCTGTGTCCGAAGAAGCAGTAGTGACAAGCGGCAAGGTCGGCAGCTTCGCCGACAGGGCCACGGGCGGTTCGTGGGACCGACATCTTTGGGGGCGGTCTCAGCGCCATCGCCGACGCGGCCAAGTCTGTCGCCGTCGCGGTCGAGACCCAGCAACTGTCCGTCGACCCGCACCTGGTCGACGCCATGATCAAAAAGCTGGACGAGATGCAGGACGAACTCGGCAAGATCCTGCGAAAGCGCAGACGACCTCAGCCGCAAAATGAAGCTCGGCGGCGGATACGCCGAGCACATCGCCCAGACCAACACAGATTTCGGACCAGCAGCGGTCAAGCAGATCGAGGATCGTCGATCGTGCCATCGAGTCAGCTGAAGACGCAGATCGAGAAGAGTCGCGCCTCCTACCAGAACGTCGACCAGGCCGGCGCCGACTCGCTCAAGAAAATCAACGGGAAGTCATGAAGCGCATCCTCATCGCCACCCTGATCGGCCTCTCGCCACTCACGGCCGGCTGCACTGGCACGACGGGCAACCCCACGCCGACGCCCACCACGGGTGGCAGCACACCGACGAGCGACAGCAACGCGTCGTCCGGCCTGAAGTCGATCAAGCCTTGCGACCTGCTCACCGATGCCGAGGCAACCAGCTTCGGCTTCAAACTCCCCGGTGAGACGGGAAAGATCGTCGACTGCCGACGGCTGCGACTGGACCATCAGCGGCAATGGCGGACTCCAGGTCGCTGGCATCCGCCCAATGACGGTGTCAAGGATCTGAACCTCGACGGCGGCAAGCGTCTCCGAAACCAAGGTCGGCAAGTTCGCGGCCACCAAGATCGAGGCCCCGGACGGCTCGGAAGCCACCTGCGACGTCGTGATCTCCGTCAGTGAGACGTCGTCGGTCCTGGTCATCTCACCGTTGAATGCCTCATCCACGAGACACCGCGGCCTCGTGCGAGCGCGCGAACGAAGGCCGCCGAGCTGATCGCACAGAAGCTGCCGTAACGACGCCCGAGGGGGGAATCTCATGGCGCCCATCAAAGCCGCTGTTCCAACGCCGAACGACAACTACCCAGGCCAACAGCACGAACGAGATGAAGGGCCTGGTCACCGAGAACTACGCCCCTGATACCGCGACCGGCGCGGCCGACGTGTGGAAGTCGTTCGGCACCACCTTCAAGGAGCTGGCGACCGACTTCAACATCCTGATCAACGGGTCGCAGAGCGCCTGGACAGGACGGGCCGCCGAAGGGGTTCGGAAGGCGCTGGGCAAGATCGGCACGTTCGCGGATCAGACCGGCGAAGGCTTCACGCGCACTGCCACCGCTATCGAAACAGCAGCGTGAAGCTGCTGTTCAGGCGAACAAGGCATGCCTGAGCCGGTCGAGTTCAGCCCGATGAACATCGCTGAAGAAGTGGGTCACGAACCAGGGCGGATCGTCAGCCCGGTGATGATGGTGGGCGCACCCATCGAAATGATGACCACGCACAACGAGCAGCAAGGCGCCAAAGAAGAAGCTGTTCAGGTCATGCAGACGCGCGACAACACGATGATGTCCGCGGCGATGTCCATGCCCACCATGGAATCCACGCCGGTCGTCACGCAGGACCAGGGCGTCACGCAGACCAGCAGCAGCACGAGCACGAGCAGCCTCAGCACCGCGCAGCGGCCCCCGAGCACCACCGGCATGCCCGGCATGCCTCCCGGCACGGGCAGCAACAACGGCTCCACCAACACGGCATGGGTCGCACCGCAGACGACGCCACCGCCGGGCCCCACGCCGGGCAACAACCAGAACCTCCCACCCGGCTCCAACAAGCCGCTGATCGCGCCCCTCCACGGATTCCCGCCACCCGGCACGAGGCCGCCGGGCGGTGGCCAGACCGGCCGGGGTCCTGGCGGCGGTCCCGGCATGCGTCCGGGCGGTGGCCCTGGAGGCGGCCCAGGAGGTGGCGGCGGCGGTCGTGGCATGGGCGCCGGCGGCATGGGCGGCGGCGCAGCGGGTCGCGGCATGGGCAGCTTTGGTCCGGCGACTCCCGGTGGCACTGCAGGTGTCGCAGGTCCCGGTAGCGGCCCAGGTGGCGCAGGTGCTGGCGCTGCCGGACAAGGCCGGGCGGGCGCTGCGGGTGCCGGTGGCATGGGTGGCGGCGCAGGGCAAGGCGGCCAAGGTGGCGAGGACAAGGAACACAAGTCGAACTACCTCGTGCCCACTGACGAGTTCTTCGACGACGATCGCATGGTCGCGCCGCCGGTGATCGGCGGATGAAGCAGCTCGCGCAGCTCTCCCTGCCCGCCTTCGAGGTCCTCTGGGAGGACCTGCGGGCAGGGAGCATTCCCTACCCTTTCGACGTCAGCCAGCACGGCGAGACGCTGGACGAGCGCGCCCGCATCAAGGCCGCGGTCCACGCGGATCTCGAACGGCGGAACCTGGCGCGACGCGGCCGGCCGGAGCCTGACCTCGAGGACGCGCTGAACCTGTTGGCGCGTCCCGAACTCCGTGTCATCGCCCTGTGTGTGCCGGACATGAACCAGGAGAAGGTGGTCCGGGCCAGCGTCGTGGCTCGCGGCGGCTACGCGGTGCTGGTGACTCAGGAGGATGCGAGCATCACGCTGAACCTGCTGCAGCCCAACGAGATCGCCACCAGCCTCGCGAACGCCATGCCGCCGGGACGACCAGGACCGGGCAAGCTCGTGACGGTGCCGGGCGAGGCCTTCGAGAACCAGCCTCAGCAACAGCAAGGCTTCCGGCAGGCGGTGCGCACGACGGAGAACGACGACGTGCGCCTCGCCAAGCAGATGCTGACCGGTCCGGCCATCGGCAACGGCCACTTCGTCGTCAAGATGGAGCAGGGCCGCACCAAGCGGGACTTCCCGCCCGTCACCTGGATCGACACGCGCCAGGGCCGCTACTCCAACGTCCAGACCCGCAACGGCTGGTTCACCATCAGCCCCGCGGACAACATGGGGCTGGCGCGACACCTCGGACAGGTGCTGGCGATGACGAGCGAACGTTGAACCCGGAACAGATGATCGCGGACCTCGAGTCCAAGGCGCAGCAGCTCCAGCAACGCTCCCAGCAGATGCAGGAGCAGATCCAGCACGCCAGCAGCACCGTCACCTCCCCCAACGAGGCGGTGACGGTGCGCGTGGCAGCCAACGGAGCGCTGCAACACATCGAGTTCTCGCCGACCGCGATGCGTCTGACGCACGTTCAGCTCAGCCAGCTCGTCATGCAAACGGTGCAGAAAGCCCAGATTCAGTCAGCCGAGCAGGTCGCGTCCATCGTGGAGCCCGAGTTCGGCGGCACCGAGGCGATGGACTTCCTCCGCAGCTTCATCCCGCAGCAGGAGGAAGAGCAACCACCGCCGCCCCAGGAAGACGGCCAGGTCATGCGCGAGGTCTCCTGGAACGACCGGCCCCAACGTCCTGCGCCGGCGCGGCCACAGCGCCCTGCTGACGATGACGACGACGGCTTCGGGAGCGTGCTCAGATGAGCGGCTTCAGCGTCGATCCGAGCGAACTGCACTCGTTCGCCAAGGACCAGCTCTCCCGTCAGCAAGCGCTGGAATCGGCTGCGGACAAGGCTTCCGGGGTGAACCTCGGCGGCGACACGTTCGGCGTGCTGCTGCAGTTCTTCGCGAACGACGCCGAGGAGACGGCGCACAAGACGGTCGAGGCGATCCGCCAGCTCGCCAAGGGAGTCGGTGAGGCCGCGGAGAGCACCAAGACCACGGCCTCATTCTACGAATTGCACGAGGACGCCAACCAGAACCGGTTCGGCGGGCAAGGATGAGCATGTGGACCGGATGGGACCCCGAAGGCAAGGTGACCGGCCCGGACAACTTCGCCGGTGCCGGGGTTTTCGAATCCCTAGCCCAAACCGTCGACTCCATGGGCAGGCTCGGCGAGGGAGACGCCGCCGAGCTCGGGCTCAACGCGGCCGCGCTCGGTCTCGACGCACTCGGTGTGTTCATGGACCCGGTCGGGGCACTGGCAACCGCGGGCATCGGCTGGCTCATCGAGCACCTCAGTTTCCTGCGAGAACCTCTGGATTGGCTCGCCGGCAACGGCGACAAGATCAAAGCTGCGGTCTCCACCTGGAACCAGGTGGCGGTCGCGATCTCGCAGATCGCGGAGGAGCAGAACAAGGCGGTGCAGAGCCAGATCGGCTCGTGGCAGGAGGCCGCGGCAGAACGCTTCCGATCAAGTCAGGGACAGCTCGCCTCCGAGATCACCGCGGTCAGCAGGTCATGTGCCGCGGCAGGCGAACAGATCGCCACGGCGGGCACGATCACGGCTGCTGTGCGCGGCATGCTCCGTGACCTCATCGCCATGTTCATCTACGAGGTCATCCGCAACGCGATCATCGCGCTCGCTTCTTCCTACGTGTCGCTGGGCAGCTCGATCGCGGCGTTCTCGGCGTGGGCCGTCGGACGCGGCGCGGCGGTGCTCGGCAAGATCACGCAGCAGATCGCCAAGCTGATGAAGGTCATCACCAGGATCGCCGGCCGGCTGAAGGATCTCTTCGCCAAGCTCAGCGATGTGCTGGCCCGGCTCGCGCGGTTCGGCAAAGGTGGCGGTCGAGCGGTGGATGCACCGACCGCGCCGCGGACACCGTCGACGCCGAAGGCTGACGTAGTGAGCGACGCGGGCAAGCGGCTGGAGGACTGGGGACAGTCGCGTCCCACCGCCGGCGAGGCGTTCGACAAGCTGAAGCAGGGTGGGCGCGAGTTCAAGGACGGCTACGCGGACGCCGGCAACACTTGGAAGAACAAGTACGAAGATCCGTACGGCGAGAAGGTTCCGTCCAAACCGTGGCAGCAAGACGCCGTCGACGCGTACACGCCGTTCAAGCCGATCACCAAGGCTGACGGTTCCGTCACGCCACACTCGGTGCCGAACGTCATGGACGGCGGCTACCAGATCAAACTGGGAGCGGACGTCCTGCGAGAAACATCCAAACAGGACGAACTGGAGATGCAGGGACTGTCGGACGACCAGAAGGCGTTCCGGCGGCAGCAAGGTCATCTCGACCTGTGACGCCCACTGAGCAGATCAGAAAGCCGCGGTTCGTCGTAGCGCTGGGCGTCGCGCTGCTGGGCGCGGTCGTTGCGGGATTCGTGATCGCGCTGCCGGTTCCACGTGCGCTCTTCGGGGTGCTGATCGTGGTTCTCGGCATGTTCGTGGCCGGCTACGCGATGTTGAAGCTGCGGCCGGGCACGACCGGTGTCCTGGCAGCGCCTGTCGCCGTTCTCATCACGGCGATGCTGAGCGGTATCGGTGGGCACTCACTGTGGCTCACGGCTTTCGGCGCGACCACGAGCTGTGAGGTCACCGGCGTCAACACCCACGTCGGCCGCAGATCACCCACCTCCTACAGCAACAGCCTCGTGTGCGGGTCGCGACGGATCGCGCAACACACGCCTGTGGATCGACCTCTCGGCGCACCCGGAGATCGTGCTGAACTGGTCCTCGACCAGTTCGGTGGTCTCAGGCCCCTCGAACCGACGCAGGTGACGTGGTGGCGCAACGTCCTCGTGCCGACGGCCGCCGTGGCTGGCACTGTATTTGTCGTCCTCGTTCTGCGGCGGCCGAAGTGGCAACCGGGACAACAACCATCGCGCCGCAAGACCAAGCTCGACCGCGACTTCCTCTAGGTGGCGCACACGCGGTCACGCGCGAGGCGGCGGTTCCTCGAGCGCGTGACCGCGTGCCCTCCCCGACAAGCAAACATACGACCATTTGGCCCCAACGCAGCCGAACGTCGTGCAATTGGCCAGGATTTGTCAACTCTGTCGCGCTCGGTCGATCACCTCAGCAGGTGTAAGCGGGCTCGGCGGGTGGTGGCTGAGGCACATCGGCGCCGTGATGAGGTGGAATCCGGTGGCATCAGTCGCCACGAAGAACTCGCCTCTGCTCAGGCGGGAGATGTCCGGTATGGCACTTCCCTTGGCGCGGGCCACCTCCTCGGCCGCGCGGATCTGCGCCGGGCTGCCCAGCCGGCCGAAGATCTGCGTGGTGGCATTGCCGGTGATGCGGTTGTCCAGCCCCTTTGGTGCCTGTGTCGCGAACACCAAGCCCAGGCCGTACTTGCGAGCCTGAGCTGCCAGCATCTGGGTGCTCGCCGTCGAGGTCGTGGCCTTGCCCGATGGAGCCAGCGTCTGTGCCTCGTCCATGACCAGCAGCCAGCCAAGGGACTCCGCGGGATTGCGTTTCACCCAGGCGAAGAGCTCCATCTGCAGCTGGCTCACGAAACTCGGCCGCTGTTCCTCGGAGAGGCCGACGAAGCTGATCACCGAGACGCGGGCGGTCACACCGGGCGACGGGGTGAGCAGCAGCTCCGGGTCGACGGGTGAGCCCGTGCCGGCGAACAGACGGTCGTTGATGATCGTGGCTTTCAAAGTCTCCGCCATTTCGCCCGCCATCGCGCGGGCCTTGGCCATGTCGGTGACCCCGTTCGGCAGGTCGCCGAGCAAGTCGATGAACGCACCCAGCTCCCGCTTTCCCTTGGCCGCGAACGACTTCAGCGCATCGCGCAGCACCGCCCTGGATCGTTGGTTCTTCACCGTGGGCGAAGCAACGCCGGCACGGGGAGCCAGCGCCGACACCGCGACGTCGAGCACCATCTCGAACTCGTCCGGGTTCTCGAGCACGCTGGCGAAGTCCGGCAGCGGCTGGAAGGACAACGGCCGGCCGGCCTGCCGGTTCGGCGTCCACACCACCACTTCCGTGCCCGCGAGATAGGCGCGTGCCCGCTCAGCGTCACCGGATCCCCACCGCGGGGGAGGCGTCGGCCATGCGTCGCCAAGCCGTGCCAGATCGTTGTTCGGATCGAGGACGATCGCCGACACGCCACGCAGTGCGCATTCCTCCACCAGGCGCCGGAGCAGGACCGTCTTGCCAGAGCCGGTGCCCGCGCAGATGAAGACGTGCTCTCGCAGAGTCGCCAGGTCGACGATCACCTTGCCGATCGGGACCCCCGAGGTATCGGGCACAGCGGTCAACTGGCCCGACATCGCAGGGAAGACGGTCGGCAGCACCGCGGTCAGCAGTTCGGTGTCGCTCGCGGGCTTGCGCGCCACCAGCCACGCGGGCAGGCGCGAGTCCTGGGCGGCGAGCATGTGCTGCAATGCTGCGAACGTGCGCAGATCGGACTCGGACACCGGCACGTCCCTGCCACCCGCCTCACGGAACGCGGCGATCGACTCCTGTGTGACGGGACCGGACGGCCACGGCTGGTTGCGCAACAGAATCAGCTTGCGGCGCTCGGAAACCAGATGATGCGCGGCCGCGCTGCGTGCCTTCGCCAATCGCGACTGCGCGGCACGAGCATTCGAGTGAGCGATCGCGCGGAACGCCCAATGCGCCTCGTCCTCGGTGTCCTCGTCCATCGTGCGGATCAACCTGGCGTGCAACGCCGGTTTCACCGACGGCGGCGACTCCAGGCTCCACCCCTGGTCGTTCTCCCCCAGCTCGGCGATCCACGCGGTCAGCGCGGCTGACAACAGGCCTGGCATCACCTCATCCTCGGTGTTCTGGTCGAGCGCAGGTCGGACATCCGCCTCCTCTCGCAACATCTCGAAAACGCCGTCCAGAACAAGCAGATCGTCTTCAGCCGGCGGCTCAGGCGCTGCCACGGGTTCCGTCTCGGCGTCAAACCGCTCCAGCTCGCGCACAATGCCACTGCGCAGGCACCAGCGGGCATGTTCGTCGATGCGCTGCAACATCTTCCGCGGCGTGTACCGCTGCATACCGGCGAAGGCGTACTTGCTGATCGGCCAGGTCGGACCGGGTGGGACGAAGTCCAGTTCCCGATACGTCACCGCGAGCCGCTTCTCCACCAACGAGCGGGCCAGGCTGCCGTTCGGGATCTCGGAGAGCGACCGCTCCGAGCGGAAGCGGTCGGCGAACGTGTCCGCGGCCTTGCTGCGCAACGATTCCCACACATGCGGAAGGCAGGCGACGAGCGACAGTGTGCGGCTTGTATGGTCCCTCAACGACATCAGGCCCTCACCGACACGGGCGAACAGCTGGCCGTCGTCCTTGCCGGGGCCGTCGCCGGTGGCATGCGTCGACACCGCGACCAACTGGTCGATCTGGTCCACCGCCACCACGATCGGGCCGGTCAGTGCCAGCAGCTTGGTGATCTCGCTGACGATCTCCTGCGGCTGTTTCGGATGCAGCCGGATGCGCCACGTCTCGCGATCACCGGGATTCGTCTCCTGCATCCCGCTCAAGTAGTCGTCACCGATGTTGGAGAGGCGGTCGTCCAACGATGCGAAGAGCACCAACGCCCGCAAGGTGTCCTGGCACTCGTGCCACACCAGACGGTTGAAGCGCCGCACCGAGGCGACGAAGTCGTCCACGTTCGTCACCGGCGCGCCGGTCAACGACGCCAACCTGTCCAGGAACTGCGCGACCTGCGTCCGGCCACCGGCCGCCGGCCGCACCAGCCCCTCGACGAACGCGTTCGCGGTGTTCGTCCAGAAAGCGTTGCCCTCCATGAGCTTCACCAGGAAGAAGTAGCCGGACGTCTCCTGGACCCGCTCCCTGACCCAGCCGAGCAGGTGGGTCTTGCCCACACCCTTCTGCCCCTGGATGACCAGTCCGATCGGACTGGCGCCGGTGCTGCGCCTGGCGTCCTCCAGCCCCGCGAGCACGGCTTCCTCGACCTCGGTGTGCAGGCCTTCGACGTGGAACTGAACTCCGCCCCAGACGTCGTCCGGCGTCAGCGCCCAGTTGAACCGCAACGCCGCCAACGCCTTGCGCTCCTCCGGAGTCATCGCGCCACGATCGCGATGAGGTGGCGGTCCTCCCCGCCGATCCGGATTGCCGCGTCCCGGTCTTCCTCCGTCAGCATCTTCTGGTTCGACTCGGGGATGATGTTGACGTCCGCGGCCCGGTTGAGCCGGTGCAGGGCCTGATCCACCTCGCCGCGAGACTCGCCGTTGAGCGCGTTGCGCAGCGCCGCGAGCCCAACCCACGTGCTGGGTTCAGGGGCGACCTCAGCGTAGGCGGCGCGGACCTGCCGGTCGATGGCGAGTTCCCCTGCCTCGAAGACCTCCTGCAAGTGGAGGCCCGACCGCTCGAGGAACCGCGCCAGACTGCCGAGCACCGCGTACAGCGCCCCACCGGCGGATTGGGACCTTGGCGGCGTACCGGAACTCAACTCCGTTGTGCACCAATCCCATCCAGCGCCGGTGAGCTCGTGCCGGTACGGCCGGTTGCTCCGCTCCTGGACACTCGTGACGAGCCCGAGCTCGTTCAGGACACGACGTTCCGCGCCCGTGAGGCGGAAACCCGCGAGATCCTCGAGTTCGTTGTTGGAGACCTCCCGCGCCTCAGCCATCAGTGTGATCAACGCCGCGCGCTGCTTGATCCCGAGCTCCCGCATCCTCATCCCTCGCAGTCGACTACCTCGAAGCGGTCCACTTTCAGTTCAGCGCGCTGGCCCTCACCGACGAGAAGTCCGGACACTTTCACCGGATGCCTTTCCTTGTGAGCGGTGACGGCCGCGTCATACCAGGTCAGGTTGAGCAGCCGCATCCACACGGTGTCGACCCGCACCATCCGGTCGAGCCGCACGACCTGCACCAACCCGGTCACCGCGACCGGGCCGAGGTCGTGCACGTCACGCAGGTACCGCGCCCCGGCTCGAATCCGCGTGCCCGCGCCCGCCTCGAACGCCATTTCGGGAGCCGTGTGCGCCGGCGCTCTGCCAGCAGTGGACCATCGGAACGAGAATCCGAACGGCCACAACGACTTCTTGCCCGCGAACCCGGACAACGCGTCGCACAGGTCCGCCGAGGCGCCGGCGACGACCGCGTGCCGGAACGCCGCCGGGTCGTCCTCATCCGCCGCCGCCCGCACCGCGCCCAGCGCCGTGTTGAGCCGGACCAGAACATTTCGCGCGTAGTCGTCGACCGGAACCCGGACTGGCAAGACGCAGCTACCGGCTCGTACCGGGCCAACCTGCATCCGATCGACCATGTCGTGCACCTTCTTGGGCAACCTGCCCCGCGAACCGATGAACGCTCCCTGATCCACCGCTCTCGTCGTGGCGTGCACAACGCTCGTAAGACTGGCGAGGCTCTCCAGCGCGAACGACAGCGAGGACCAGCCTTTTGGCGCATCCGAAGGATGCGTGTGGACGCTGATCACGTCCGTGGGCGGTGCGCCGATGTCGAGCGCGACGTCCGCGACAGCCCGGCCTTCCAGCGCCGCAACGCCTTGTAGTAACTCCCGGATGCGCAGGTCCGCGTCGTTCATCCCGTCGCGCGCGGCACCAGCACCTCTGCCCCGTCGTCGTGCGTCCACACCGTCAACGTGCTCCACACCTGCGGCTGCGGGTACCACCCCGTGGCACGGAGGTAGCCGGTGACGACCTCCGCCGGGAGGGTGTTCATCGAACACTCCGCAGCAACTCGCGCAACGAGGATCCGGTCAACACCCTGGCGAGCGAGATCTGCAACGGACGGCACCGAGAGCGGTCTGGCGCGGGTACCGGCAACTCGTTCGCCATCGGGTGGAAGTAGCCGAGGTGGCGGAGCACCATTCCATCGGACTGGAACGAGACATAGGCTCGATCCGGCGGCAGTACCAGCAGAAAGAGGAATCGCGGCACGGTGAAGTTCCGCCCAGCCAGCCGGTTGAAGCACGCTTCGTCGAGTCCGTCGTAGCACCACTCCGCGTCTTCACCACGTGGCTTCGCGGTCCACACGACCCGCGCCTCGACGGCGGGAAAGACGGAGGCTGGGAACCGGAACCCGAAGTCGACGCCGTCTTGGACGACATCGCAGGCGGACACGTGGAGTCCGGCAGCAGTCGCCAGCACTCGCACGTATCCGCGGGCCAGTTCCGCCGGTTCGGACACGCGTCCGAAACTAGGACCAGACGGACCGCCCCACCGCGAGACGGCGAGCTATTGGCCAGGATTTGGCAACTCCGACCACACGGTGACCATGTTCACCGCGCTCCGCAACGTGGTCAGCCCCTCCCGGAAGGCGGTCATCGAACGCCGCATCGGCACGTTCATCAACTCGGTTCTCGCGGTGCTGGTGAGCAGCTGCTCGACGGCGTCGACAAGATCTCGGAGCGCGGCCGCGTCAGGCCCGATCCGATACGGCTTCGCCCGCACGAGACGATCGATTTCCGAGACCCTGCGTTCGTACGCGCGAGCGGAGTCCCTCAGCCGCAGTGCGCCCGGCAGCAGTGCCTCCGCCCTGGCAGCGTCGTCAGCGGTCGCCAGGATGATCTCCTTGAAGTCCTTCAGCACCTGAGAGGTCACATCGACGATGTGAGCGGTGTCGTGCCCGAACCGCTCGATGTCGGCGACGGCCTCCACGGCGTCCGGCACGAGGGGTTCGACCCCGCTGCCCAGGCGACGCTCGGCGGTCTCCACGTGGTCCACCAGCTCGCCGGCCAGCGACAGCATCGTGCGGCGCCAGGCTGGTGAGGACGGGCCCTCGATCCAGGCCTCGCGGACGCTGCGGTACTGGCGTTCCACCACGATCTGCACGGCCAGGTCGGGGTTGTCCTCGCCCAGGAAGTCGTGGCCCAGCAGCACCACGGGCAGCAGGAGGCCGCGCACGCCGTCCACGAAGGCCTGGTTGTAGAAGATGAAGAGTTCCTCGCGGCAGTACGGGCGGTCGAAGTAGCGGCGGGTCAGGACCGGGAGGAAGACGGTGGTGCTGCGGACCGAGGCGCGGATGGCCGGCTGGGCCAGGTCGCCCCAGCCGATCGAGGCGCGGTCCAGGAAGATCTCCAGCGAGCGGCCGCGGTCGGCGTAGGCGTACTGGCGCAGTGCGTCGGCGAAGGGGCCTACGAAGTCCATCACCACGTCGTCCTGGCGGGCGTAGCTCAGGAAGCAGCGGATCGGCGGGGCGTCCGAAAAGGGCGTCATCTGCCCTCGTTCGGCGCATTGACAATTTGCAATTCGCGCACCTCTGTCCCATTCCGAGCAGGAACGACTATTGTGCCATCTATCAGACTCAAGGTGCCGAAAATACGTGTTGTTCTTTGTCTCACCAAGTCCCTGACCAGCACAAACGCGAAGTGCTCGATTCAATGACAGAAAGTGGACAGGACAATGTCATCTCCCGCGATGACTCCGGGAAGCGATTCTCCGAGGTTACGAGACGACACGACCCGCTTCCTCTGCGGAGCCGCGCACCGCGACGAGGAGTTCGCGGACTCGGCCATTCGCGAGTACCTGGTGGAGTCGACTCGGTCGATCCCGCGGTCGCCCGGCGTCAACGCGGGCGCGGTGCTGCGGGAGGCCGTGGCCGGGCGGGCTCGGCGCAAGGTGCGCGACAGCGTGCTGCTGGTGCTGGCAGTGGTGGTGCTGTTCGCCGCGAGCGGCTCGCTGCTCGTGCCGTGGCTGCTCATCGCCATGACCGTCGCGCTGGCGGCCGGAGCGCGGTTCGGGCTCGGCAAGCCGGCGCGGCGCGTCTCGCCGCACGCGCGCGGACCGCTCGCGCTCGGGGCGATCGCGGGGGCGATCGCGCTGTTCTTCGCGCTGTTCAAGTTCACCGAAGAGTTGTCCGAGAGCAGCAGCTACAGGTACAGGTACGACGAGTACGAGCAAACGAGCGGCGGCGGCGGGCTCGCGTTCACGATCATCGGGATCGTGCTGATCTTCGCGGTGCTGCTGGCCGATCGGGTGGTGACGTGGCTGTTGGTCACGAAGAGCTTCCGGCGCGCGAACTTCCGCACCAGCGCGGGCGAGGAGGAGCTGTGGCGGGGCGAGTGGAAGATCCGGCGGTTTGGGCACTCGAACTACGCCGAAGCGCTCGCGCTCTATCCGATCGACGGCACCGAGCCCGATAGTCCCGATGAGGCGCAGGTGATCGTCTACCACGGGTATCGGCCCTTCGTCGGGTCCGGCAGGATGTTCGAACCGTGGTCGATGGCACTGCCGCTGAAACCCGCTGAGGACAAGAAGACCGAAGGGCCGATGCCTGGGTTCGCGCTGCCGGAGCTGTACGAGCACATCACGAGCGAGCTGATCAAGACCGGCCGGTCGCCGTCGCTGTCGCCCGGCCATCGGCTGCGGGATCTGAGGACCGGTGACCGCATTGTCGTCTCCTCGACCGAGCTGATCGACCACATCGACGACGACGAGACGCGGATCATCCTGCCGGACAAGGACCACTCGCCCGAAACCGAGGTCGGGAAGTCCGTTGTGGACGATCTGATCGCCAGGCCGATGGAGTGGATGCGGTACTTCCGCTCGTTCCAGTTGGAGACCTGGGACCGCGACGTCGTCGTGTCGGCCTACCTGACGTTCGGGCTCGACGAGGAGATGCTCTACGTCGAGTGGACACCCTGCATCCTGCACCCGATCCAGGCCCGGCACCGCGGCATCGACGTGTTGCCGGAGCAGTCGATGCAGCCGTTCATCGAAGCGGTCGTCGACCTGCTGAGGTTCCCGGCCACGTTCCCGAAACGGTTCGCGTCGGCGGTGGGCTGGATGAGCCCGATCCACCAGGGCTTACTCGGGGCACGTTCGTCGCGGAACGGTACGGCGCCAAGATCAGCCTGCGCGAGCTCGCGAGCGAAAGCCAGGTCGACAACTACTTCCAGCTCACCGACATCGAGCGCTACATCAAGGTGCTGGAGTCACGGCTGCTGCGCACGCTCGGCGAGTTCCTGGAAGCCAAGGGCATCTCCGTCACCGAGTTCATGGAACAGGCCATGCAGGTGACGAGCAACAACGTGCACATCACCGGCCCGGTGATCTCCAGCAACATCGCCACGGCCGGCAAGGCACGCGCGGGCAACACCGGTACGGGCAAGGGAAGCAGCTCATGAACGACAGGAACTTCGAGATCCAGGGGCCGGTGATCGGCAGCAACGTCGGCACCAGCGGACGCGCCAAAGCCGGGGACGTCCACATCGGACACATCAAGGACGTCTCGGCGGTACTGCGGCTGCTCGACGAGCTGCGCGCGGAACTCAACGAGGCCGAGGCGCCGACGTCGACCATCGAGACGGTCGACGATCTGCGGGTCGAAGCGCGCAAGTCCAAGCCCAGCAAGGACGTCACGGCGCACCTGATGGACAAGCTGGCCGACCGCGGCCTCGGCGAGCAGATGAAGGAGCTGGCGAAGGCTTTCGACGCGCTCTTCTAGGAAACCTTGCGGGCGGTCGCGAACCGGGGCCGCCCAGCCAGGTCGGCGTGATCCGCCACGTCCGTGAGCACCCGGCGCGCCGAAAGCAGCGCCGGCACGGACTCGCCCTGCGTGTCGTCGTGCTCGATCCCGACGAACCCGCCGGGCTTCAGCCACCGCGCGGCCGCCGAGACGACGTGCCGGATCACGTCCAGCCCGTCCGCACCGGAGAACACCGCGTGGTGCGGATCGTGCACGCCCACCTCGGGCTGCACCGGAGTTCCCTCTGGCACGTAAGGCGGATTGCACACCACGAGGTCAACGCAACCGTCCAGATCGGACAGCAACGCCGGATCGGTGGCGTCCCCGAAATGCAGCCGAATCGGCGTGTCGCCGGCGGCAACCCGTGTGTCGGAGTTGCGCCGGGTCCACGCAAGCGCTTGCGGATCCAGCTCGACGGCGTGCACCACCGCGTCCGGCCGGGCCGCGGCGATCGACAACGCCAGCGCTCCCGTTCCCGTGCACAGATCCACGACCACGGGCGCTGCGACGCCGACCAGGGCCTTGAGCCCCCACTCCATCAGCAGCTCGGTCTCCGGCCGGGGCACGAACACCCCGGGACCGACCTCGACCGTCACGGCACCCATCGCCGCCCAGCCGATGATGTGCTGCAACGGAATCCGGGTGGCCCGGCGGCGAACGAGCTGGTGCAGCTGGTCGATCACCGACGGATCGACCAGCGGGATGAGCGGCAGCCGCCCGCGCTCCACGCCGAGCACGTGCGCGGCCAGGAACTCCGCGTCGACGCGCGGACTGTCCACGCCCGCGTCGGCGAGGATCTTGGCCGCCTCGGAGATGGCGAGGCGGAGCGGCTGCCGGTTCATCATGAGAGAGGGGAACCTATCTCAGAAGTTGATCATGTGCCCGGCCAGGCCGTGCACCGCTTCCTTGACCGCTTCGCTGAGCGTCGGGTGGGCGTGCACGTTGCGCGCGACCTCGTGCACCGTGAGGTCCCACTGCTGGGCCAGCGTGAGCTCGGGCAGCAACTCGGTCGCCTCGGGACCGATGATGTGGCCGCCGAGCAGCTCGCCGTGCGTGCCGTCGCTGATCAGCTTCACGAACCCGGCGAAGTCGCCGAGGCCGTGCGCCTTGCCGTTCGCGGTGAACGGGAACTTCGCGACCTGGACGTCGAAGCCCTTCTCGCGGGCCTGCGCCTCGGTGTAGCCGAACGACGCGATCTGCGGCTGGCAGAACGTCGCCCGCGGGATCATCACGTAGTCGAGCTCCATCGTCTCCGCACCGGCGATGGTCTCGGAGGCGATGATGCCCATCGACTCGGCGGCGTGCGCGAGCATCAGCTTCGCGGTGACGTCACCGATGGCGAAGATGTGCGGCACGGAGGTGCGGCAGCGGCCGTCGATGTCGATGGCACCGCGCTCGGTGAGCTTCACGCCGGTGTTCTCGAGGCCGTAGCCGTCGACGCGCGGCACGAAACCGATGGCCTGCATCACCTTGTCGGCTTCCAGCACCTCGGTGGCGCCGTTCTTCGACACGGACACGCGGACCTTCGGGCCGGACTCGTCGATCGACTCGACGCGGGTGCCGACCCGCACGTCGATGCCGAGCTTCTTGTAGCGCTTGAGCAACTCGGTGGAGATCTCGGCGTCCTCGAGCGGCACCATCCGGTCGAGGAACTCGACGATGGTGACCTTCACGCCGTAGTTGTGCATCACGTAGGCGAACTCGACGCCGATCGCACCCGCGCCGGCGATGATGATCGACTCGGGCAGTTCCTCGGTCATGATCTGCTCTTCGTAGGTCACGACGCGGTCGGACTTCTGCGTGTTCGGCAGCATCCGGGTCGTGGCGCCCACGGCGATGATCGCGTGGCCGAAGGTGATCGTCTCGTCCCCGACGGTCAGCGTGTGGTCGTCGGTGAAGTTGGCCCACCCGTTGTACTCGGTGATGCCGTTCTTCTTCATGAGGAAGTGCACGCCCTTGACACGCCCGTCCGCAACCTTGCGGCTGCGTTGCCACGCCGCGCTGTAGTCGAAGCTGACGGTGCCGTCGACCTTGATGCCGAACGTCTTCTGCTCGTGCGTGAAGATGTGCGCGAGCTCAGCGTTGCGCAGCAGCGCCTTCGACGGGATGCAGCCGACGTTGAGACAAACGCCGCCCCAGTACTTCTCCTCGACGATGGCGGTCTTCAGCCCGAGCTGAGCCGCCCGGATCGCGGCGACGTAGCCACCGGGACCCGCACCCACGACGACGACATCAAAGTGTGCGCTCATAAGAGCACACCCTAGGTCCCCAGCTGCTCCTGCAAGAACTCAACCGTCCGTTTCCAGGCGTTCGCCTGTGCGTGTGCGGTGGCCTGCGGAACACCACCACCCGAGAAGGTGACACCGGGCCCCGGATAGGTCACGTCGGTCTGCGGCCGGTACGGCGGGGCCGCGATCAGGTGTCCTGCCTCCGGATACACGACGTGCTCGAACGGGAAGGGGTGGTCGTGCTCCTTCAACCGGCGCATCGCGACCTCGCTCAGCTCGACGCACGGCCATCCGTCGTCGTGTCCGGACGAGATGAGCAACACACCCCCGACGATCCGCTCGACGGGGATCTCGACGTCCTCGGGGATGCCGTCCTCGGTGTTGAACGTGAGCCGCAACGGCACCGGTTCGTCGTTGACGATCTTCGCCCGCAACTCGTCGCCGATGTCGTAGGGCAGGTACGGCAGGGGCTCGCCCTTCCACGTCCACGACGCGGCCTCGTACTGGAGTTTCTGCAGGAGGTTCGCGCCCGGCCCGATGCCCTGGGTCACGACGCCGCTGCCCACCAGGCTCACCACGGCCCTGATCTGCGGGAACGTGGCGCCGATGAGCAACGCGAGCTCGCCACCGCGGGACCCGCCGATCACACCGATCTCGCCGGCGCGCTCGCTCAGATAGTCGATCGCGGTGCCGAAGTACTCGAGCGGGATGTCGACGAGGTGCTCGGGCAGGCCCTTCATGCCGAAGTAGCCGAGCGCCAGCGTGACGAACCCGTGCGCGGCCAGCAGTGCCGCGTCCGACTCGTGCAGCCCGCCCTCGGACCCACCGAGCACGATGACGCCCGGCAGGTCGCCACCGTCGTCCTCAGGGGCGAAGAGAGTGCCCACCAGCCCGTTCTCGCGGACTTCCTGCCGCTCGACCCCCGCGGGGACGGCGCGGCGCTCCAGCTCGACCTCACCCGCGCCCTCGACGGACAGGCACATAGGACTCGGCTTGCCACCGGTGCGTTCCAGCGACCAGAAAAGGCCCATCGGGTCGACGCCGCTGTAAGTGCCCTCCGACGGGGCGTGCCTGGTCAAGTCGACGACACCGCGTTCATCGGCGGTGAAGACGCCGTGGGACGCACGGTCACCTGTGGACAGTTGAACGGTGATCTCGTCGCCCGGCGGCAGCCCGACGACGATGATGTCGACCGGTTGATCCAGGGGCGCGGACCGGGGGTTCACCAGGATCTCCGCCACAACGCGCCCCTCTCACCTCACCCGCCCGCGAGCCGTTCCGCCCGGTCGGCGGCGACCAGCGCGTCCACCACCGCGTCCAGGTCACCGTCGAGCACCTGGTCCAGGTTATGTGCTTTGTACCCAACCCGGTGATCGGAAATACGTGATTCGGGGAAGTTGTAGGTCCGCACCCGTTCGCTGCGGTCGACCGTGCGGATCTGGGTGCGGCGCGCGTCCGACTGCTCCTGCGCCTTCTGCTCCTCGTACAGCGCGGCGAGGCGCGTCCGCAGGACCTGCATCGCGCGAGCCTTGTTCTGCAGCTGGCTGCGCTCGTTCTGACACGAGGTGACGATGCCGGTCGGCAGGTGCGTGATGCGGACCGCGGAGTCGGTGGTGTTGACCGACTGCCCGCCCTTGCCGGAGGACCGGTAGACGTCGATGCGCAGGTCCTTGTCGTCGATCTCGACCTCCTCGACCTCCTCGGCCTCGGGGAAGACCAGAACTCCGGCCGCGGACGTGTGGATGCGGCCCTGCGACTCCGTGACGGGCACGCGCTGCACACGATGCACGCCGCCCTCCCACTTCAGCCGGCTCCACACCCCGTCCGGCGTCACGGTCCTGGCCTTGATGGAGACCGTGACGTCCTTGAAGCCGCCCAGGTCGGAGTCGGTGCCGTCGAGCAGCTCGACCTTCCAGCCCTGACGCTCGGCGTACCGCGTGTACATGCGCAGCAGATCGCCCGCGAACAGCGCGGACTCATCGCCGCCCTCACCTGACTTGATCTCCAGCAGCACGTCGTCGCTGTCGTGCGGGTCGCGCGGCAGCAGCAGATCGTTCAGCTTCTCCTGCAGCTTGGGGAGCTGCTCCTCCAGCTGCTTCGCCTCGTCCGCGAACGACTCGTCCTCGCTCGCGAGCTCCTTGGCGGCCTCGAGGTCACTCCTGGCCTGCTCGATCTTCCTCGCGGTCTGCACGATCGGGCCGAGCTCGGCGTACCGCTTGCCGAGCTTGCGCGCTCCCGCCTGGTCAGCGTGCACGTTCGGGTCGGCGAGCTTCGTCTCGAGCTCGTCGTACTCGGCGAGCAGGCTGTCCAGCGACTGCGACACTTCGGGGCTCCCTGTGAGTGGTCGTGAAGACGGCAACGGCGCCTGACCTCGGCGTGTTTGCCGAGGTCAGGCGCCGTGGAAGCAGCTACTTGTTGCGCTTGCCGTAACGCGCCTCGAAGCGCGCGACGCGACCGCCGGTGTCGAGGATGCGCTGCTTGCCCGTGTAGAACGGGTGGCAGTTCGAGCACATCTCGACGCGGACCTCGGCCGCCGAGGTGCTGCGAGTGGTGAACGCGTTGCCGCAGCTGCACGTCACCTCGGTGACGGTGTACTCCGGGTGGATTCCAGTCTTCAAGATCTTGTCCCTTTCAAGGATGGCCGCCGGGTCCCTGTTGATGAACGGGTGAACCGGAGCCGGACTCGACCGTTTAGTTTGCCAGACCCTTCAACACGTGCAAAAACGCGGTTGTTCCCGAGGGTCTTCGAGGGACTTTCGGGTGGCCGATGTCACAACCGCTTAACCTCGCTGATACGCCGTTCGGCGCAAGGTGTAGCCGTTCGACCACATACAGCTCCGTGTTGTTGGTGACCGTCCATCAGACTGTGTGCCGTGTTCTGCACCGCCGAACGGCCTATGAGCCCACGACTGTGGCTGGCTGTGCCGTTCCTGTTCTCATTCGCCGTGTTCGGCCTGATGGGGTCGGCAGGGCTGGTCACGGCTTCCTGGGCCACGGTGCCGTTGTCGCCCGTGGTGTCCGGAGCTGGGGTCGCGGTGGCCGCTGCGGTGTCCGGCGGGGTTCGGTGGCGGCGCCCCTGGCAGCGCATATGGCTGCGGTGGCCGTATCTGGCCGCGGTGCTGGCGTTCGGCGTGCTGGTGGGCGCGGTGGAGGTTCCCGCGCTGGTCACGACGGTGGTGGGGCTGCCGGTGCTGCTCGGGCTGGTGTTCCAGTGCCTGGTGCAGAACGACGAGAACCGGTCCGCGGCCGACTGCCGCTGAAACCACTTTCCAAGCGGGCGCGACCCTGCCTGGCGTTCGAGTGAACGGATACGAAAAGACCCCCGGTGACCTGCACCGGGGGTCTTTTCACGTGAAACGGCCGATCAGTCCTGCTCGGCGCCAGGCGTCGTCTTCGCCACCTGCATCAGGAACTCGATGTTGGTGCGGGACTTGCGCAGGCGGTCGAGCAGCAGGTCGATGGCCTGCTGACCGTCCAGGGCGTGCAGCACGCGGCGGAGCTTGTGCGTGACCGCCATCTCGTCCGGCGGGAGCAGGAGCTCTTCCTTGCGGGTACCGGAGGAGTCGACGTCGACAGCCGGGAAGGTGCGCTTGTCGGCGATCTTGCGGTCGAGCTTGAGCTCGGCGTTGCCGGTGCCCTTGAACTCTTCGAAGATGACCGAGTCACCGGCGGAGCCGGTCTCGACCAGCGCCGTCGCGATCACGGTCAGCGAGCCGCCGCCCTCGATGTTGCGCGCCGCGCCGAGGAAACGCTTCGGCGGGTAGAGGGCCGTCGAGTCGACACCACCGGACAGGATTCGGCCGGACGCCGGGGCAGCCAGGTTGTAGGCACGGCCCAGACGGGTGATCGAGTCGAGCAGCACGACCACGTCGTGGCCCATCTCCACCAGCCTCTTCGCGCGCTCGATGGCGAGCTCGGAGATGGTGGTGTGGTCCGACGGCGGGCGGTCGAAGGTCGAGGCGATGACCTCGCCCTTCACCGAGCGCTGCATGTCGGTGACCTCTTCCGGACGCTCGTCCACGAGGACGACCATCAGGTGGCACTCGGGGTTGTTCGTCGTGATCGCGTTCGCGATCGACTGCAGCACCGAGGTCTTACCGGCCTTCGGCGGCGACACGATCAGGGCGCGCTGGCCCTTGCCGATCGGCATCACCAGGTCGATGACACGGGTGGTGAGGATGTGCGGCTCGGTCTCCAGGCGCAGACGCTCGTTCGGGTAGAGCGGCGTCAGCTTGGTGAAGTCCGGGCGGTTGCGCGCCTCTTCCGGGTCCAGGCCGTTGATCTTGTCGACGCGGACCAGCGGGTTGAACTTCTGGCGCTGCTGCTCACCGTCACGCGGCTGGCGGACGGCGCCGGTGAGGGCGTCGCCGCGGCGCAGGCCGTACTTGCGCACGAGCGAAAGCGAGACGTAGACGTCGTTCGAGCCGGCCAGGTAGCCCGACGTGCGAACGAACGCGTAGTTCTCCAGCACGTCCAGGATGCCCGCGACGGGGAGCAGGACGTCGTCGTCGCGCACCTCGGTCTCGCGGTCGGGACGCTCGCCGCCCTCGGTGCGGCCACCACGGCGGCGACGGTCGCGGAACCGGCCACGACGGCCATCGCCGTCGTCGTCGTTCTGCTGGCCGCCCTGGCGGTCGCGGTTGCGGTCACGGCCGCCGCGCTCGTTGCGATCGCCACGGTCGCCGCGGTCGGAACGCTCACCGCGGTCCTGACGCTCGGAACGCTCACCACGGTCGGAACGCTCGGCGCGCTCGCCCCGGTCGGGACGCTCGCCCCGGTCCTGACGCTCGGAACGCTCAGCGCGCTCGGGACGCTCAGCACGCTCGGCCCGGTCAGCACGCTCGGGACGGTCAGCGCGCTCGGCACGCTCACCGCGCTCCTGGCGCTCACCGCGGTCGGGACGCTCCTGGCGCTCGGCCCGGTCGGGCCGCTCGGAGCGCTGCTCCTGCTGGCCCTCGGCACCGTCGGCGTTGCCGCCACCACGGCTCGAGCGACGGCGGCGGTTGCCACGGCGACCGCCGTCCTCGGACGAGCGACCACCGTCCTCCGCGCCGGACTCGGCAGTGGCGGCCGCAGGCTTCTCGGCTACCTCGAGCTGCTGCTGAACAGGCTTTTCGGTGGTCTTCTCGACCACCTTCTCGGCCGTGGGCGCCGGCTTCTCGGCGGCCTGCTTCGGCGCACGGGCGGGCTTCTCGGCTTTCGCCGGGGCGCCAGAGCCCTGCTTCTCCTTGATGGCCGCGATCAGGTCGCCCTTGCGCAGGCCAGCGGTTCCGGTGATGCCCATTTGGCCGGCGAGCTCGCGCAACTCAGCGAGCACCATGCCGGACAGACCCGCGCGGCGGCGCGGCGTCGTGCCGTTCGAAGGGGTGGACAGAGCGTTCTCCTCGGCTCCAGAACCAGCGGCAGCTGCGACTTCGCTGCTCAGCAAATCGGTGTTGGTCACACAAGTCCTTCCTGACCAGGCCCCGCCTCCTACGCGGCCCAGCGGACCCGCCTTCCCACTTCAGCGGGGAACGGCGGTCAAGTCCGATGAAGACGGAAGCACGACGGCTTCCCTCAAGCACGGGACTTTTCTCAGATCACACGGCGATCGGGTGCCTCTTTTGCGTCCGCCCCGCCCGCACGGCACAGAGCCGGAACACAAAAGGATTGCGACCCGGAACGAATGTCCGGGCGCGACACCGGCGCCCGTGCGCGCGGTGACTGATCGCCCCCGAGGGTAGACGCCGGTCCTCATGCATGCAACAACCGGGGTCGGGCGTGTCAGTCCAATGGACGAACGCGGACGCCGCGGCGGTCGACGTCGAGTCTCCGCACGTCGAAGCCGTTGACGTCGACCTCGGGAGGCAGCTCTCCGAACGCGATCACTGTGGGTCCCGCTCCGGACACGCAGGCGGGAACACCGAGCTTGCGAAGATCGTTGATCACTCGAACGGTGTCGGGCCACGCGGGCTCGCGATAGTTCTGGTGGAGGCGATCCTCGGTCGCGGCAAGGAGAACGGACGGATCCCGGGTCAGCGCGTGCATCGCCAGCGCGGCCCTTCCCGCGGCGTGCGCGGCATCCGCGTGCGGGACTTCCGCCGGAAGCAGACCGCGCGTGGTCTTCGTGGACGACTCCTGGGATGGAATCAACACGACCGGGCGTACCCGTGGATCGGGCTCCGTCCGGACGGCGCGGTACCGCTCTCCCTCAGACCACGCAACAACAACGCCGCCATACAAGGACGCCGCGGCGTTGTCCGCGTGCCCCTCGAACTCGGCGGCGATTTGCAACGCGTCCGTGTCCAACTCGCGACCCGTCAGGATGAATCCGGCTACGACACCCGCCACGATCGCGGCGGCCGACGAGCCCAGCCCACGCGCGTGCGGAATGGTGTTGCGGCACCTGAGGGCAAGCCCACCGGCGTAGCCCGCGGCGCGGACGGCCCGCACGACGAGATGGGTCTCGTCGAGCGGAACCTCACCCGATCCGGCACCGTCCACGACGATCGAGAGGCCATCGGCGATGGCCACCTCGACGTCGTCGTACATCCCGAGCGCCATGCCCAGCGCGTCGAACCCCGAACCGAGGTTCGCGGTCGACGCGGGGACGGAAACCAGGAACTTCACGCGAGCTCCAGCGCGTGCGCGACCGCACCGGGGTCGACCGGGACCGGTTCGACCTCGGTGACGCCGAGCAACGCGGTGTCGGGGTCCTTGAGACCGTGGCCGGTGACCGTGCAGACCACCGTCGACCCCTTCGGCAGGCGGCCGTCCTCGGCCGTCATCAGCAGACCGGCGATGGACGCCGCCGACGCCGGCTCGACGAAGATGCCCTCGCTCGCGGCCAGCAGCCGGTACGCGGCCAGGATCTGCTCGTCGGTCACGGCGTCGATCAGGCCGCCGGACTCGTCACGGGCGTTGATCGCACCGGTCCACGACGCCGGGCTGCCGATCCGGATCGCGGTCGCGATGGTCTCCGGGTTCGCCACCGGCTCGCCGGACACCAGTGGCGCGGCGCCTGCGGCCTGGAAGCCGAACATCTTCGGCAGGCCCTTGTCGTACGACGTGTAGCCCTTCCAGTACGCGGTGATGTTGCCCGCGTTGCCGACCGGCAGGCAGTGCACGTCCGGCGCCTGCCCGAGCACGTCGCAGACCTCCCACGCGGCGGTCTGCTGGCCGATCAGCCGCACCGGGTTGACCGAGTTCACCAGCGTCACCGGGTACTCGGCCGCGGTCTTCGACGCCAGTTCCAGGCAGTCGTCGAAGTTTCCGTCGATCTGCAGGATCTTCGCGCCGTGCATGACGGCCTGCGCGAGCTTGCCCATCGCGATCTTGCCGCTGGGCACGAGCACAGCCGCCGTCAGACCCGCCTTGGCCGCGTAGGCGGCCGCCGACGCCGACGTGTTGCCGGTGGAGGCGCAGATGACCGCCTTCAGCCCGGAGGCGAGCGCGTACGTCATCGCCACGGTCATGCCGCGGTCCTTGAAGGAGCCGGTCGGGTTCGCGCCCTCGACCTTGACCCACACGTCGGACCCGGTGGCCGCCGAAAGACGCTTGGCGTGCACCAGCGGCGTACCGCCCTCGTGCAGCGTCACGACCTCCGCGCCCTCGGGGATCTCGATGCGGTCCCGATAAGCGTTGATGAGTCCGGGCCAGCCAGCTCTCGCAGCGCCGCTCATTCCTCGCCCTCCACCCTCATGACACTGACGACGTCCCGCACCACGGGGAGGCCACCGATCTTGTCCACAGTGGACCGCAGCGCGGCGTCGGTCGCCGCGTGCGTGACGATCACCAGGCTGGCGTCCTCGACCCGGCCTTCCTGGCGCACCGCGGCGATGCTCACGTCGTGCTCGGCGAAGACCGCGGCGACCTGCGAGAGGACACCGGGCTTGTCCGCCACGTCGAGGCTGATGTGGTAGCGGGTGGGCGTGTTCCCCATGGGCTGCGCGGGCAGCGCGGCGTAGGCCGACTCGCGCGGACCATGTCCGCTCGCGACCATGTTGCGCGCCACGGCGACCAGGTCGCCGAGCACCGCGCTCGCTGTCGGGGCGCCACCGGCGCCCTGCCCGTAGAACATCATCTCCCCCGCCGCGTCGGCCTCGACGAACACCGCGTTGAACGCACCGTTGACGCTGGCCAGCGGATGCGTCTTGGGGATCATCGCCGGGTGCACTCGAACGGCGACTGACTCCTGACCGGACGGGGAGGTCACGCGCTCGCAGATCGCGAGCAGCTTCACCGTGCGACCGAGTCCCTTGGCCGCCGCGATGTCCGCCGCGGACACCGCACGGATGCCCTCGCGGTACACGTCCGCAGCCGTCACGCGCGTGTGGAACGCAAGGGACGCAAGGATCGCGGCCTTCGACGCGGCGTCGAACCCGTCCACGTCCGCGGTCGGGTCCGCCTCGGCGTAACCCAGCCGCGAGGCTTCCTCGAGCGTCTCGGCGTAGCCGGCACCCGTGGCGTCCATCGCGGACAGGATGAAGTTCGTCGTCCCGTTCACGATGCCCATGACGCGCGTGATCCGGTCTCCCGCAAGGGATTCCCGCAACGGGCGCAGCAACGGGATCGCGCCGGCGACGGCGGCCTCGAAGTAGAGGTCCGCACCGGACGCGTCGGCCGCCTCGAACAGGTCCGGGCCGTGCTCGGCCAGCAGCGCCTTGTTCGCCGTCACGACGGACTTGCCGTTGCGCAGCGCCTCCAGCAGCAGGCCGCGCGCCGGGTCGATGCCGCCGATGACCTCGACGATCACGTCCACGTCGTCGGACTTCACGAGCGCCGCGGCGTCCGTGGTGAGCAGGTGCTCGGGTACTTCACGATGCTTGTTCGGCCTGCGCACGGCGATGCCCGCGAGCTCAACCGGCGCGCCGATGCGCTGGGTGAGGTCCTCGGCCTGGTCCGTCAGCAGCCGGACTACCTCTGTGCCCACCGTGCCGCAACCGAGCAACGCGACACGAATAGGTTTCACGGGGCCCGCCTCTTTGACTGACACTGCCTATACCTCCAGACGGAACAGGTCGTCCTCGGTCTCGCGACGCAGCAGCAGCCGCGCCTCTCCGTCGGTCACCGCGGCGAGCGCGGGCCGTGGAAGTCGGTTGTACCCGCTCGCCATCGAGTAGCAGTAGGCCCCGGTCGCAGCGATCGCCACCAGGTCCCCCGGCGCTAGATCATCCGGCAGCCAGCAGTCGCGCACCACGATGTCACCGGACTCGCAGTGCTTGCCGACCACGCGGCACAGCACGGCCCGCGACTCGGGCTCGGCAGCGCGCGAGACCAGCTTGCAGTCGTAGACCGCGTCGTAGAGCGCCGTGCGGATGTTGTCGCTCATCCCGCCGTCGACGCTGACGTACCGGCGCCGCGCGCCACCGTCCAGCTCGACGTCCTTGATGGTGCCGACCTCGTACACGGTGACCGTGCCGGGGCCGACGATCGCGCGGCCGGGCTCGACCGCGATGCGAGGCATCGCCAGGCCGTTGTGCTCGCACTCCTTCTGCACGATGTTGTGCAGCTGCCGCGCCAGCTCGGCGGGCGGGGGCGGGTCGTCGTCCGGCGTGTACGCGATGCCGAGCCCGCCGCCGAGGTCGACGACGGTCAGCGACGCGATGTCGCCGTGCTCCGCGCGGATCTCGGAGAGCAGGCCGATCACCCGGCGGGCCGCGACCTCGAAGCCACTGGCGTCGAAGATCTGCGAGCCGATGTGGCTGTGCAGGCCGACGAGCTCGAGCCCGCTCGCCTTGAGCACGCGGCGCACGGCCTCGGCCGCGTCACCGGACGACAGCGAGAAGCCGAACTTCTGGTCCTCGTGCGCGGTCGCGATGAACTCGTGCGTGTGCGCCTCGACGCCGACCGTCACGCGGATCAGCACCTTCTGCACCACACCGCGTTCGCGCGCGATCTGGTCGAGGCGCGCGATCTCGTGGTACGAGTCGAGCACGATCCCGCCGACGCCCGCCTCGACGGCCGCGGTCAACTCTGCGACGCTCTTGTTGTTGCCGTGCAACGCGATCCGCTCGGCCGGGAAGTCCGCCCTGAGCGCGATCGCGAGCTCGCCGCCGCTGCAGACGTCGATCGAGAGGCCCTCTTCGGCCACCCACTTCGCGACCTGGACGCTCAGGAACGCCTTGGAGGCGTAGTGCACCAGCGTCGGGTCGCCGAACGCCTCCGCGTGCTCGCGGCAGCGTGCGCGGAAGTCCTGCTCGTCCATGACGAACAGCGGGGTGCCGTACTGCTCGGCCAACGCGCGCACGTCCACGCCCGCGAGTTCCACGACGCCGGAAGCGTTCCTGGAGGCGTTGCGCGGCCACACCGTCGGGTGCAGGTAGTCGAGCTGGTCGGCGGTGGAGGGGCGGTCGCCGGCGGTGGTGCCGGGGACCATGACGTCGGCGTGCCGAGGTCCAGCGGGATGTGCTCGCATTACATTCGCTCCGGTGCGGTGACGCCGAGCAGGCCGAGACCTGCTCCGAAAACTTGCTGGGTCGCGGCGCAGAGCGTCAGCCTCGCCTGGTGCAACGGGGTGGTTTCCTCGTCGCCCTGGGGAAGCACGCGGCAGCCGCGGTCGCGGTCGTAGAAGCGGTGGAAGGAACTCGCGAGTTCTTCGAGGTACCTCGCCACCCGGTGGGGCTCACGCAGCTCGGCCGCGGTCGCCACCACCCTCGGGAATTCGCCGATGGTGCGAATCAGATCGCCCTCGCGCTCGTGCACCAGCAGCGAGAGGTCGTCTCCCTGCGTGACGCCGAGATCAGCGGCGTTGCGCAACACACCGGAGATGCGGGCGTGCGCGTACTGAACGTAGTAGACCGGGTTGTCGTTGCTGTGTTTGCGCAGCAGGTCGAGATCGATGTCGAGGCTGGAGTCGACCGACGAGCGGGTCATCGCGTACCGCGCGGCGTCCACACCGACCGCGTCGACCAGGTCCTCCATCGTGATGACGGTGCCAGCACGCTTGCTCATCCGCACGGGCTGGCCCTCGCTGACGAGGTTCACCAGCTGGCCGATCAGCACCTCGACGCGGTCCGGGTCGTCGCCCAGAGCGGCCGCGGACGCTTTGAGGCGCGCGGAGTAGCCGTGGTGGTCCGCACCGAGCATGTAGACGCACAGGTCGAAGCCGCGGCCGAGCTTGTCGACGAGGTAGGCGATGTCACCGGCGATGTACGCGGGCACGCCGTCGCTCTTGATGACGACGCGGTCCTTGTCGTCGCCGAAGTCGGTGGACCGCAGCCACCAGGCGCCGTCCTTCTCGTACAGCGAACCGTTCGCCTTCAGCCGCTCGACGGCCTCGGTGACGCGGCCGGACTCGTGCAGCGACGACTCGCGGAAGAAGAGGTCGAAGTCCGTGCCGAAGTCGTGCAGGCTGCTCTTGATCTCCTCGAGCATCAGCTCGACGCCTGCCGTACGCACCGCCTCGACGTCGTTGAGGGCGCCTGGCTCACGGCGCAGGACCTCCGCTGCGACATCGCTCACGTAGGTGCCCGCGTAGCCGTCCTCGGGCGCGGGCTCGCCCTTCGCGGCGGCGATCAGCGACCGGGCGAACCTGTCGATCTGCGCGCCCGCGTCGTTCACGTAGTACTCGCGGGTGATCTCGGCGCCACGGGCCTCGAGCACACGGCCGAGCGCGTCGCCGACGGCCGCCCAGCGCGCGCCGCCGAGGTGGATGGGGCCGGTCGGGTTCGCCGACACGAACTCCAGGTTGATCCGGCGGCCCTTGAGCTCGTCGCCGGTGCCGTAGCCGTCCCGCAGGGCGTCCTCGACGATGGCGCCCTGGGCCTCGGTGGCGATGGTGAGGTTCAGGAAGCCCGGCCCGGCCACGTCGGCCCTGGCGATCGCGGGCTGCTCCCGGAGGGCGTCGGCCAGCCAGGTCGCGAAGTCACGGGGCCCGACGCCGGCCTTCTTGGCGAGCTGGAGCGCGATGTTCGTGGCGTAGTCCCCGTGCTCGGGGTTCCTGGGTCGCTCGACCGTCACCTGCTCGGGGAGCGCGGTGATGTCCAGGCCTCGGTCCGCCAGCAACTGGGCAACCGTGGTCCGAACGAGATCGGCGAGCGCTTCAGGGGTCACGG
The DNA here is from genome assembly GCA_963771775.1 of uncultured Actinomycetota bacterium. Lineage (GTDB taxonomy): Bacteria > Actinomycetota > Actinomycetes > Mycobacteriales > Pseudonocardiaceae > Lentzea. The sequence continues at coordinate 284,450 of CAVYUS010000007.1, read as the reverse complement.
TCGATGAGTTTAGAGAAGCGTTGTCGCAGGTCTCGACCGGGTTACCGGGTCTCGGAGGGTGAGACGGCAAGTGTTAACGCGCACGTGGTATCGCACCACTCTGACAGTGACCAGACACCTAGTCCCTACACTGGCGCCGGTTGACCAGGACGACATCTGAGGCGGACATGACCAGCGGCAAGAAGACGAAGGCCACACGCAACAGCGTGGCCGCAGCCCGTTCCTCGGTGGTGGGGAAGAAGCCTAAGCCGTGGGGCACGATCATCGCGGTAGTCGCCGTGCTTGGCCTCGCCGGCGGCGTCTTCGGGTATGCGTACTCGCAGATCCACGCGAACAACGTCAAAGAGGCCGCCCTGGCCAAGTGGAAGCCCTCCGAGGAGAACAAGGACCCGTCGACGCAGCTCGCGGGCATCGTCGTGAAGGAGTACAAGGGCTCCCGCCACGTCGAGCCGACGCAGCGCGTCGCGTACGACCAGACCCCGTCGTTCGGCGGCCCGCACGACAGCCAGTGGGCCGACTGCACCGGCGTCGTCTACGACAAGGCCGTCCGTACCGAGAACATGGTCCACGGCCTCGAGCACGGCGCCGTCTGGATCGCGTACAACCCGGACCAGGTCAAGGACGACGCGCTCGGCAAGCTCAAGACCAAGGTCGAGGGCATCCCGTACATGATGCTGTCGCCGTTCCCCGGCCTCGACAAGCCGGTCTCGCTGCAGTCGTGGGGCCACCAGCTGAAGGTGGACAGCGTCGACGACGAGCGCGTCGACCAGTTCGTCTCGTCGCTGCTGCGCAACCCGAACACCTACCCCGAGGTCGGCGCGTCCTGCGAGAACGCGCAGTTCCTGTCGAACCCGGCCCCGTTCGTGGCCGAGAAGCCGGGCGCCGACGCCGTGCCGATGGACGGCGGTAAGGACGACTCGCAGACCGAGGGCCAGCCGAACGCCGGCACGCCGCCGCCGTCGGGGTCCGCCTCGACGCCTCCGTCGAGCTGATGACCTCACCTGACGAAACCGGGTCCGAGCGTTCCTCCGGGATCGCTCGGACCCTCGTGATCGGCGCCGCGGTACTGGCCGTGTTGCTCCTGGGCGCGGCGGTCGGCCTGCTCGTGAAGCTTCCCGGCTCGTCCACGTCCTCGGCACCGGCCTCCGGTTCGGTGGACGTGGGCTTCTGCCAGGACATGGCCATGCACCACCTGCAGGGCGTCCAGATGGCGAACACCGCGCTGAGCCGCTCGGTCGACCCGGAGATCCGGCAGCTGGCGTTCGACATCGCCTCCACCCAGCTCGAGCAGGTCGGGCGGATGAAGGGCTGGCTGATGCTGTGGAACGAGCACGAGCAGAACATGTCCGGCGTCTACATGGCGTGGATGAACGACGCGGGCATCCACGGCCACGGCGCCACCACGCCCGAGGCCGGTAAGCCGCTGATGCCGGGTATGGCCAAGACCGAGGAGCTGAACCAGCTCCGCACGCTCTCCGGCCGCGACTTCGACGTCTACTTCCTGCAGCTGATGCTCCGCCACCACGTGGGCGGCGCGCCGATGGCCGAGTACGCGTCCACGGCTGCCGGGCAGTCGGTCGTGCGGGTGCTGGCCGACAACATGCTGAAGTCTCAGACCATGAGACCGAGCTGATGAAGGACTACCTGGCGGAGCGCGGAGCCGCCCCGCTCTAATCCGGCACAAGGGCGACAGGATGATCAACTGCGCAAGCGAGTTGACCAACTGCGCAGAATCGTCACCCTGCGGCGGCTAACGTGAGCGAAGCGTGACGGCTTGGGGGCCGTCACCTTCACCCTGGGGGGCCGTAGCCATCCGGTTGTCTGCTGCGAAGGGCCGTCCCCGGTGGGGGCGGCCCTTTTGCTTTGGGGGCCTTTCACCCTCGAAGCCGTTGGACATCCGACTACCGCTGAGTAACGTGGGTCACACCCCTACTCGGAGGTAACCATGACCGTCGACGAGCGCGCGGCCCGGCAGGTCGCCGAACAAGCACGGGAAACCCGGTGGCAGCGACCGAGCTTCGGCAAGGAGCTCTTCCTCGGTCACTTCCGCATCGACCTCATCCACCCCCACCCCAGCGGCACGCCGGAGGACCGCGAGCGCGGCGAGGCGTTCCTGGCGAAGCTCCGCGAGTTCACCGAGTCCCGGATCGACAACGCCGTGATCGAGCGGGACGCGCAGATCCCCGACGACGTGCTGAAGGGCCTGAAGGACCTCGGCGCGTTCGGCATGAAGATCAAACCCGAGTACGGCGGCATCGGCCTCACGCAGGTCTACTACAACAAGGCGCTCATGCTGGTCGGGTCCGCCAACCCCGCGCTCGGCGCGATGCTGAGCGCGCACCAGTCCATCGGCGTCCCGCAGCCGATCGCGATGTTCGGCAGCAAGGAGCAGAAGGAGGAGTTCCTGCCGCGGTGCGCCAAGGGCGAGATCACCGCGTTCCTCCTCACCGAGCCGGACGTCGGCAGCGACCCCGCCCGCCTCGGCACCATCGCCACCGAAGACGGCGACGACTACATCCTCAACGGCGTGAAGTTGTGGACCACCAACGGTGTCGTGGCCGATCTCCTCGTCGTGATGGCCCAGGTACCGGACAAGGGCATCACGGCGTTCGTGGTCGAGGGGGACGCCGAGGGCATCACGGTCGAGAACCGCAACGCGTTCATGGGCCTGCGGGGCCTCGAGAACGGCGTCACCAGGCTCCACAACGTCCGAGTTCCCAAGAAGAACGTCATCGGCCGGGAAGGCGCCGGCCTCAAGATCGCGCTGGCCACCCTCAACACCGGCCGCCTCAGCCTCCCGGCGTTGTGCGCCGGCGGTGCCAAGTGGTGCCTGAAGATCGCCCGCGAGTGGAGCACCGAACGCATCCAGTGGGGCCTGCCGGTCGGCAAGCACGAGGCGATCAGCGGCAAGATCGCCTACATCGCCGCCACCGCCTATGCGCTGGAAGCCGTGCTGGACCTCAGTTCCGAGCTCGCGGACGCCGGCAAGCACGACATCCGCATCGAGGCCGCGCTGGCCAAGCTCTACGCGTCCGAGAAAGCCTGGCTGGTCGCCGACGAGCTCGTGCAGATCCGCGGCGGACGAGGCTACGAGACCGCCGAAAGCCAGGCAGCGCGCGGAGAACGTGGCATCGGGGCCGAGCAGGTCCTGCGCGACCTCCGCATCAACCGGATCTTCGAAGGCTCCACGGAGATCATGCACCTGCTGATCGCCCGCGAAGCCGTGGACGCGCACCTGTCCGTGGCCGGCGACATCATCGACCCGGACGCCGACCGCCAGCGCAAGATGAAGGCGGCGGCGAAAGCAGGCGGGTTCTACGCCAAATGGCTGCCGACGCTGGTGGTCGGCAAGGGGCAGACCCCGGTCGGCTACACGGAGTTCGGACCGCTCGCCAAGCACCTGCGGTTCGTCGAACGGTCGGCGCGCAAGCTGGCGCGGCAGACGTTCTACGCGATGTCGCGGTGGCAGGGAAAGATGGAGCGCAAGCAGCGGTTCCTGAGCCGGATCGTGGACATCGGGGCCGAGCTGTTCGCGATCAGCGCCACCTGCGTGCGGGCCGCACAGGACAAGAACCCGGACGCGCACACCCTCGCCGACGCGTTCGCCAAGCAGGCGCGCGTCCGGGTCGACGAGCTGTTCGAGAAGCTGTGGAAGAACACCGACGACAGCGACGTGGCGCTGGCCAAGCAGGTCATGGACGGCCGGTACGTCTGGCTCGAGGACGGCGTGGTCGACGCGTCCATCCCGGGCACGGTGGATCGCGGACTCGACGCATCGCGAGACGACCGCGACGAACGTGCACCGGCCAACGCCCAGGTGACGCCGTTACTGCACTGGGCAGGCTGATGGGTGCGGGCGCGGCACCTGCCCAGTGCACGGCCGGTAGGGGGCTACGTCCCCCGCATCCCCCTACCGACTCCCCTTGCAACGGAAGGACACAACACCCTCCAGGTGGAGGTTCCGGTAACGCTAAGCCACAAATCCACATTAACAACTACGACAATTGAGTGAATCACCAGGTGAGGGCCACTCAACTACTCTCAGAGAGTGACTTCGAAGACCAGCTCGCGGGCCGTCTCGAGGCCCATCGCGATGGCTCCGGAGAGCACCGCGCCGTCACCCAGCGCACCCGCCACGATCCGCGGCGCCAGGGGCGTCATCGTGCGCAGCGTGGCCTCCAAAGGCGACCGCAGCAGGTCCACATTCGACCCGACGCCACCGCCCAGCACGATCAGCTCCGGGTCGATCACCGCCGCCACGGTCGCGACGAGGAACGCCAGCCGTTCCGCCTCCGCCCGCACGACTTCCAGGGCCTGCTCGTCGCCGGAACGCGCCAGCTCGAACACGGCCCGGGCCGAGCGCGCCACCACGCCGCGCGAACGGGCAAGCGCCAGCACGGACTCCGCCGCGGCCGCCTCCTCGAACTGTCCACGTTGGACGTCCGAAGCGGACTTCCCGAACGGCAGGTAGCCGATCTCGCCCGCGGCCCCGTGCGCGCCGCGGAACAGCACGCCGTCGACGACGATCCCCATGCCGACACCGGTGCCGACCGTCGCGCACACGAACACCCGCGCGTCCTGGGCAGCGCCGAAGACGTGCTCTCCCAGCGCGGCCAGGTTCGCGTCGTTCTCCACCAGCACCGCCGGCCCCAGCGCGGACTCCAGCCCGTCCAGCACTCCCGCGGACTCCCAGCCGGGCAGGTTGGGCGCGTGCCGCACCACCCGCGAACGCTGGTCGATCACACCGGGACTGCCGATCACCTTCACCACGACGTCGGCCAGGGCGATCCCCGCGTCGGCCACGGTGCGAGCAGCCAGTTCAGTCATCGTTCGCACCAACGACGCCGCGGACCTGCTGCGATTGCGCTCGTCCACGCGTGCGACCACGGACCCGCCCAGATCGGCGACGGCCGCGCGGATGCGTTCCCGCCCGATGTCGACGCCCAGCACGTAACCGGCGGTGGGGTTCGGCTCGTAGACCACCGCGGAACGTCCCGGACCCGCTGTCGTACGGCCGATCGGACGCACCAGGTCGTGCCGTTCGAGATCCAGCAGGGCCTGGCCGACGGTGGGCTTGGACAGCCCGGTGTCCTTCGCGATCTGCGGCCGGGTGGCAGCACCCGAACGGCGCAACCGGTCCAGCACAGCGCGTTGGTTGAGCACGCGCATGCCCGCTGGTGTGCCCACCTCTGGCGGCTTGCGGTCGGTCACCGGCCGAGTCTAGGTCTTGACCACTGGTCCCTGCGCGCAACTGTTGGTAGGACAGGTTCGAAGACAGTTTCCGACCGATCTCTTGACAACGATGTCACGTGCCGAAACGCTCCCTCGCGAATGGGGCAGGCATGGCGGCGGAAGGGTTGCAATGAGGCAACTGGGGAAGAGACGAGCTACAACTCTGTTGAGCGTCGCGATCACTGCGACACTGGTGTGTGGCGTTACCAACGGCTTTGCGGCCGCCGCACCAGAGGAGTCGGGCGTGGGCTTTTCGTCGTCCTTTGAGGACGGTCAACCTCAGCCATCGTGGGCGAACACGGTCGAGACCGACGCGGCGGGCAACCCGAAGTCGGCGGGTGTGATCGGCTCGGACGGCACCGGCATCCCCGGCAACGTCTCGGACAAGGTGCTGGAGGTGAAGGCCAACGGTGAGTACGCGGACTCCGGCGAGGTGAAAGAGAACCTCGTCGACGGCAGCGTCAACACCAAGTGGCTCGTCTTCACCAACACCGGCTGGGCTTCGTTCCGGTTCGGTGCGGCCCAGAACATCAAGAAGTACGCGCTCTCGTCGGCGAACGACGCTCCTGAGCGCGACCCGAAGAACTGGACCCTGCAGGGCTCGAACAACGGCACCGACTGGACCGTCGTCGACACCCGCACCGGTGAGACGTTCGCCGAGCGGTTCCAGACCAAGACCTACGACGTCGCGACCCCGGCGCCGTACCTGCACTACAAGCTCGACATCACGCTGAACAACGGCGCCGCGAACATCGTGCAGCTCGCCGAGGTTCAGCTCTCGGACGGCACGGACACGCCTCCGCCGCCGAACATGCGCAGCGTCGTCGGCAACGGCCCGACGGGCGGCTACACGTCGAAGGCACGGGTCGGCTGGACGGGTGTGAAGGCGTTCCGCGTCCAGGGCAAGCACACCACCGAGGGGCGCGCCTACAGCTACAACAAGGTCTTCGAGGTCGACGTCAAGGTCGAGCCGCGGACCGAGCTGTCGTACATGATCTTTCCGGACTTCGTGACCGACAACCTGAACTACCCGAGCACGTACTCGACGGTGGACCTCGCGTTCTCCGACGGCACGTACCTGAGCGACCTCAAGGCGACCGACCAGCACGGCGCGGTGCTGTCGCCACAGGGCCAGGGCGCGGGCAAGTTCCTGTACACCAACCAGTGGAACAAGGTGGCGTCGACGATCGGCGCGGTCGCGGCCGGCAAGACGATCAAGCGGATCCTGGTCGCCTACGACGCTCCCTTGGGCCCGACGGAGTTCGGCGCCTGGTTCGACGACATCAGGATCGGCGACGTCGTCACAAAGCAGTATGCGAAGCCGTCGGACTACGTGCTGACCACGCGTGGCACGAACTCGAACGGCTCGTTCTCGCGGGGCAACAACTTCCCGGCGACCGCGGTGCCGCACGGCTTCAACTTCTGGGCCCCGATGACGAACGCGGGCTCGATCAGCTGGCTGTACGAGTACCAGCAGCGCAACAACGCGCAGAACCTGCCGACGCTGCAGGCGTTCACCGCCTCCCACGAGCCCAGCCCGTGGATGGGTGACCGCCAGACGTTCCAGGTCATGCCGTCGGACAAGGCGCCGACGCAGGACCGTGCGGCGCGCTCGCTGGCGTTCCGGCACGACAACGAGATCGCGAAGGCGCACTACTACGGCGTGACCTTCGAGAACGGCATGAAGACCGAGATCGCGCCGTCCGACCACGCGGCGATGTTCCGGTTCACGTTCGCCGACGAGGGCCAGAAGAACCTGGTGTTCGACAACGTCAGCAACCTCGGCGGGTTGACGCTGGACCCGGCGAACGGTGTCGTCACGGGCTTCTCGGACGTCAAGAGCGGCCTCTCGACGGGTGCGACGCGCCTGTTCGTCTACGGCAAGGTCGACAAGGCCGTCACGGGCAGCGGTCGCCTGACGGGCGCCGGTCGTGACGCGGTCGGCGGCTACTACTCGTTCGCGGACAAGACGGTCCAGCTGCGGATCGCGACCTCGTTGATCTCGGTCGACCAGGCTCGCGCGAACCTGGACCAGGAGATCAGCGGCTCGGACTCCTTCGAGGCGGTGCGCGACCGTGCGCAGGCCGCGTGGGACAAGGTGCTCGGCATCCTCTCGGTGGAGGGCGCCACCGAAGAACAGCTGATCACGACGTACTCCAACATGTACCGGCTCTACCTCTACCCGAACTCGGGCTTCGAGAAGGTCGGCGACAAGATCCAGTACGCGTCCCCGGTGGCGCCGCTGGTCGGTGAGAACACGCCGACCCGCACGGGCGCCAAGATCGTGGACGGCAAGATCTACGTCAACAACGGGTTCTGGGACACCTACCGCACGACCTGGCCCGCCTACAGCCTCTTCACCCCGTCCAAGGCGGGCGAGATGGCCGAGGGCTTCGTCCAGCAGTACAAGGACGGCGGCTGGATCTCGCGCTGGTCCTCCCCCGGTTACGCGGACCTGATGACCGGCACGAGCTCCGACGTCGCGTTCGCGGACGCGTACCTGAAGGGCGTCAACAACTTCGACATCAAGGCCGCCTACGACGCCGCGGTGAAGAACGCCTCCGTGGTGCCGCCGAACAGCGGCGTCGGTCGCAAGGGCATGGACCGGTCGATCTTCCTCGGCTGGACCGGCAACGACCAGCTGCACGAGGCCTGGTCGTGGGCGATCGAGGGCTACCTCAACGACTTCGGCATCGCGTCGATGGCGAAGGCGCTGCACGAGAAGACCGGCGAGCAGCGGTATGCCGAGGAGCACGAGTACTTCCTCAACCGGGCCCAGAACTACGTGCTGACGTTCGACAAGCGGATCGACTTCTTCCAGGGCCGCAACGTCGACGGCTCGTGGCGCGTCGAGGACCCGGCGAAGTACAACCCGCAGGACTGGCGCTACGACTACACCGAGACGAACGGCTGGAACATGGCGTTCACGGTGCCGCACGACGGCCAGGGTCTCGCGAACCTGTACGGCGGGCGGGACAAGCTGGCGCAGAAGCTCGACCAGTTCTTCACGCTGCCCGAGACGGCCAAGTTCCCCGGCGGCTATGGCGGCGTGATCCACGAGATGATCGAGGCGCGGGACGTGCGGATGGGCCAGTACGGCCACTCCAACCAGCCGTCGCACCACATCGCCTACATGTACAACTACGCCGGTCAGCCCGCGCGGACCGCCGAGAAGGTGCGCGAGATCATGGCGCGCCTGTACGTGGGTTCCGAGCAGGGCCAGGGCTACGCCGGTGACGAGGACAACGGCGAGATGTCCGCGTGGCACCTGTTCTCCTCGCTGGGCTTCTACCCGTTGCAGATGGGCAAGCCGGCGTACGCGATCGGTTCGCCGCTGTTCACCAAGGCGACCGTGAAGCTGGAGAACGGCAAGAAGCTGGTGATCAACGCGCCGAAGAACAGCGCGAAGAACATCTACGTGCAGGGCGTGAAGGTCAACGGCAAGGCGTGGAGCAAGACCTCGCTGCCGCACGACGTCCTCGCGGCCGGCGCCACGATCGACTTCGACATGGGCCCGAAGCCCTCCGCGTGGGGCACGGGCGCCGGCGACGTGCCGGAGTCGATCACCACTGGTGACGCGGTTCCGACGCCGTTGCGCGACGTTTCTACCGGCGTCGCCACCGCCGCGTTGGTGGACAACAACTCCGCGACCTCCGCGGTGGTCCGCTCGTTCGACTTCAAGGCATCCGATGCCAAGGAGAAGGCCGAGTTCTACACGCTGACCAACGCGAAGTCCGGCACGTCCCCGTCGTCCTGGGAGCTGAAAGCCTCCTACGACGGCAAGACGTGGGCGACGGTCGACAAGCGCTCCGCCGAGAAGTTCCAGTGGCAGCAGTACACCCGGTCGTTCAAGATCGCCTCGCCGGGCCGCTACAACTTCTACAAGCTGGAGTTCTCGGAGGACGTCGCGCTGGCGGAGTTCGAGCTGATGTCGAAGCCGCTGCCGGCTCCCGCAACCACGGTGACGGGCACGGTCAACGGTCCACTGCAGGTCAAGGGTGTGACCTATGTGGACGGTGCCACGATCAACGGCCCGGTGACGGTCGCTCGCGGTGCCACGCTGTACGTCTTCGGCGGCGAGATCAAGGGTCCGCTGTCGGCCTCGGACGCGGCGTCCGTGGTGCTCGTGGGCACTCGTGTGGGTGGTCCGGTGTCCGTGCACGGTTCGGGTGCCGAAGTCGCCGTCGAGAACACCTCGGTCGGTGGCCCCGTGTCACTGACGTCGAACCGGACCAGGTCGGTCGTGGCGTTCTCCACGGTCGGCGGCCCGTTGTCCTGCACGGGCAACAACCCGGCGCCCGCCAACAACGGCTTCCCCAACGACGTGAAGGGGCCGAAGTCAGGGCAATGCTCTGACCTGTGACCGTTGAGTAATGCCGGAGAGGCCGCGTTCCGTCACGGGACGCGGCCTTTCTGGTGCCGGCGGGCCTTGGCGCGCCGGTGAATCCCGGCACCGACCAGCTTGTGGAGCAACCGGACCGCCAACGGCAGCATGCGCAGGAACGCCGCCCGCTCCTCCGGCGAGGCGTCCTGAAGAATCATCCCGATGGTGTCGAATCCCCTGGCGCCTTGGGCATGCCGCTCTCGCCGTTCTCGCCGAACGCGTCCCACTCGGCCTGGGTGATGTGCACCGAGACCAGCGGAAGGATCTCGCTCTCCTCCTCGGTCAGGTGCTCGTTCAACGGCCCGGACATGCCTTCGAGGACCTCGGCGAGCGCACGCCGGGTCGCCTCGTCGGCCCTGTGGCTCCACGTCGGCAATAGCTCGTCCACCCGCGCCAACGCCGCGCCGACCACCTCGTGCTGCTTCTCCATGCGCCGCACGAGCTCGTCGTCAAGGCTGCCGACGCGGTCCAGCAGCCGCGGCCAGAGCAGCTCGTCCTCGCCTGCGTGATGGTGGTGCAACAGACCCACCATCATCCCGACGAAGCCGGCGACGTACCGCGCGCGGTCACGGTCGCCAGGAGCCACGCTCCTGACCAATGCGGGCATGTCGGCGAACTCGCGCCGGAACCACCTGTGGATCACCACCATCACCCAGGTGTCCACGGTCTCCCCGGTGGTGCGGGGCTGCCTTCCGGTATCCATGCCGGCGACCGTAGGGCGTGGGGTGCCACCCCGCCACGCCGCCACCGTTCCTGTCCCGTTCCCCCGTCGCGGTGGAACAACTTCGCCGCATTTCCGGTGATCACAGGGGGTCGCGTTGCACACTGGCGGTATGAACGCAGATGCGGCGTCGCGGACTGGATCGGTCGGCTGGTGGCCCTGGGCGTTGATCGTCGGTGCGGTCGCGCTGTTCATCGGCGGCATGTTGCACCCCGAGGAGGACCCGGCGCTGTCCGGGCACGCCGCCCAGGCGGCCTGGATCGGCGACCCGCTGTGGGTTCCCTCGCACAGCCTGTTCCTGCTGAGCTCGATCCTGTTCACGCTCGGCCTGGTCGGCCTGCTGCGAGCTCATCCCCAGTTGCCGCCCGCCGCCCGCCGCGCCGGCTGGGTCGCGGTGGCCGGGGCGGCCCTCTCGGTGGTCGAGAACGTGCCGCACCTCGCGGCGGCCAGCGAGAGTGACGCGGCAGCCGCCGGCCACACGACGCCCTTCCTGAGCGCCCACATGGCGTTGGCGCTGCTGGCGTTCCCACTGTTCGGCTTCGCGGTGGCCGCACTGGCCGTGCTCAGCGGAAGTCACCTGACCCACCCGCTGCTGGCGATCGCGCCCGTGATCGGCGGAATCTGCTGGGGCCTCGGCCCGTGGGCCGTCGGACCGCTGGGGCTCGAGGGACTCGACGTGCTGTTCATCATCGGGATGCTGATGACGCTGTGGTTCGTCGCGGTCGGCATCGGCGGCCTCACCCGTGCTCGGCCGAAGGAAGGACAGCACACTGGGCTGTAACGACCAGCGGCGAGGAAGACCGCGTTCCGTCACGGAACACGGCTTTTCCCGTTCACCTGAACGGATCTATCCCCTTCGGACATACTCCGATGAGATCTTGGCAATTCGTTGGTGGTGACAGGAGGCTTGTCGTGGTGCCGTTCGAGCGAGGCCGGGTCTGGGTCGCGGTGCCACAACCCAGTGAACCCGTCGTTCCGTCACGAACCGGCAGGCCGTCCACTAAGGACGAGATCCGCGACCTGCCCGGTTCACCACGAAAGCTCCCGGCACCGCTGCGCTGACGACCCGCCCTCGACCTGCAGCGTCGCGTGCTCGATGTGGTACTTGGTCGCCAGCAACGACTGCGCGGCCTTGAGCACGTTCTCGTGATCAGCGTCCTCGGCGGTCGTGAGGTGCGCCGAAGCCACCTCCATGCCACTGGTGAGCGTCCAGACGTGCAGGTCGTGCGCCTCCGTGACGCCAGGCAGCCCGTTCAGCGCCGTCTGCATCTCCGTGACGTCCAACCGTTCCGGCGCGTGCTGGAACAGGATGTGCAACGCGTTCTTGGCGAGGCTGTACGTCCGCGGCAGCACCCACACACCGATCAGCACACCCATGATCGGGTCCGCGTACTTCCAGCCCACCGTGAGAGTGATCAACGCGGAAATGAGCACGCCCACCGACCCGACGAGGTCGGCCAGCACCTCCAGGTACGCACCCTTGACGTTGATGCTCTCCTTGGCGCCCTCCTTGAGGACGCTGAAACTCACGAGGTTGGCCGCGAGGCCGAGCGTCGCGGCGATGAGCACCGGCCACCCGGGCACCGTCGGCGGATCCTGGAACCGGCCCACCGCCTCGTAGATCACATAACCGGCCACGCCGAAGAGCAGAACCGCGTTGGCCAGCGCCGCCAGCACCTCGGCCCGGTAGAACCCGAACGTCCGGTTCTTACCGGCCTTGGCCCGGCGCGCCACCATGATCGCGGCCAGCGCCATGCCCACACCCAGCACGTCGGTGAGCATGTGCGCGGCATCGGAGATCAGCGCGAGGCTCGACGTCGCGAAGCCGACGATGAACTCGACCACCATGAAGACCGCGCCGATGCCGAACGCGACCCACAACTTGCCGGCGTGCTGCCCGCTCGCTGAAGCCGATCCGTGCCCATGCCCGTGACCCATGCCCAGCAACATATAGCGACATGCGCATGAGTGCAATCAGCGGCATCCCTGACCAGGAACGAAGGTGACGGATCCCACGGCCCACTAGCCTGCGATGCCGTGAACGTCCTCCGCCGCGTCCTCGTCGCCCTGGTCATCCCGCTCCTCGGCTACCTGATCGGCGCCACGATCTTCAACCACTTCTGGGACGAGGCCGAACCCGGAGACCTGAAGAAGGCCACGCTGGTGGCGGTAGCCAAGTCCTGCGAACGCCAGGGCCCGGTGACAGGACAGGGCTTCGGCTACTACTACGAGTGCGAGGCCGAGATCCGGGCCAGATCGGACGGGTCGACCAGCACATCGACCGTGGCGGGCTGGCTCGCGCCCGAGGACGTCGGCAAGGAGTACAGCGTTCACACCACGCGGCGGGGCAGGTCGCTGGAGCCGGACGTGCGGTCACAGGTCTTCCTGGGCTGGCTGTGCACGTTCCTGTTCGCAATCGCCTTCATCATCGCGTGGGCCAACATCGCGCGCTTCGCGTGGCCCGACCGCGGACCGCGCAAGCGACGCATGCCGATCCGGTACGAACCACCTGCGACGTGAGCGGCCCTGTCTGCCTCACCAGACTGAACGCGCAGCTCACGAGATCCATGGGGCGCCTTGCGGACCCGACCGAGCGACCCGTGAAAACCGGGTTCTCGCCGTGCGCTATGCTTCCGGACGTAGCTACGGCCCCCGTAGCTCAGGGGATAGAGCACCGCCCTCCGGAGGCGGGAGCGCAGGTTCGAATCCTGCCGGGGGCACCAAACCCGAAGGCGATTCGTGTTCGCGGAAAGCGCGAACCGGGTCGCCTTTGGGCGTTTTCTGGGGGCCGAGCCCCCAGACCCCAGCCGGGGGCAAGCCCTCGGACCCCCATCGTGGGTCGGGACCGTCCGTGCAGCGCCCTGCCGAAGGGCGAGGGGTCTGCGGAAAGCGCGGACACCTCGCCCTTCGAGTGCTTGCGGGGGCCAAGCCCCCATGCCACCTAGCTACTGGGTTCATGCCAGGAGTTGCGCCGAATCCGTTCAGGCCGCTGACTGGGCGGCGAGGACTCGGCGTGCGGTCGCGACGACGGCGTGGGCCGACGGGAGTGCGCGCTTCGGGCGTGGTTCGTTGATCCATCGCCAGTCCGTGCCGTCGGTCGGGATCACCGTGTGGGTACCGCCGTGCCGCACGTCGGGCAGGTCGGCGACCAGATCCGGCGATGCCGGCTGGGTGAGGAACGTCCAGTGGGTGCCTTCGGGGTTCGCGATGACGGGGCCCGTGAGCATGGCGATGCCCAGTTGGGCGTGGACCTGCGAGGCGAGGAGGGCGGGCATGGTGATCGCGTCGAGGGTTTGCCCCAGTGCGATGGCGAGTCGTCGCTCGGCGACGGAGATGCTCACCGGCCAGCCGAACCGCTCCTCGTAGTGCATGCGGGCTGTCGCGAGGTCCTGAAGCCATTGGGGTAATACGGAAGTCTTCATTTTTCACACACCTGCCGGGTCGCAGCGATGTCAAGTACAGGTATAGGCGACAATCCACAAAAAGAGAGAGAAGGGCCGGTTAAAGATTGCGCACTCCCCCGACCTGACCTCGGTGAATAGTTACACTGCCCCGGCAGCGCGGGTGGTCGGACCTCGTGACATGCGTTTTACATTCTTCACATGGTTTTAACCGTCGCCGATATCACTGATAGCGACGGAGCGATCACAGTGACCTGCGGTTACGCCGAGCAAGGGGTCGACGGCGGTTACCGGGAGTGATGAACGAGAGCGATGGGCCACCATTTGTCCTATTGACACTGTTTTGGCCTCGTGCAACGTTATCGCCTGCCCAGGCGGAGTCAATGGCCGGGAATCGTTTTCATGGGGCGCGGCTGTCGATTCCAACAATCGGAGGACGCTGTGAACGCACGCCATCAGTCAGCGTTCGGTGTCGGCACACCCGCCGAATCGGCTCGGCTCATCAAGCGGCTGGTCGCGCCGCGCACGATCCGGCACCGGCTGACGCAGATCCTGCTGGTGTCCCTGGCGCTCGTGCTGGCCTTGCTCGGCGTGACCATCGTCGGTCAGTTCAACGACTACTCCGCCGCCGACGACACGCAGAAAGCTGTCGCACTCGCGCTGACCGTGCAGGACATGGCGCACGAACTGCAACGTGAACGCGGGCTCACCAACGGCATGCTCGGCGGCGAGACCCGCTATGCCGCGACGATTGCCCCGCAGCGGGTGACCACCGACAAAGCGTTGGCAGCGTTGAACAACGCCGTCGCGGACGACAGCGCACCCGGCGCGCCCGCGGTGCGCGCCGCGCTCGACCGGCTCAGCGCATTGGTCACGAACAGGCAGAACGTGGACGCGGGCCGCGCCGACCGCGCCGCCACGTTTCAGTGGTACACCGCCGGAATCTCCGCGCTGAACGAGGTGGAACCCGGCCTCGACCAAGCGCGCGACCCGGAGCTGCGGCGCGGCCTGCGGGCGCTCGGCGCGCTGGGCGCGGCCAAGGAGGCCACCGCGCAGGAACGCGGATTCCTCAACGGTGTCTTCGCCGCGGGCCGGTTCGACAAGGGCGAGTACATCCGCTTCACCGAGATCCGCGCGGCCAAGCAGGTCGGGCTCGCGGCGTTCCAGCACGACGCCACCGTGACCAGGCGGGCCCAGCTGGACGACGGTCTGACGACCGAGCCCGCGCTGAAGGCCGCCGACTCCGAGACGCGGGCGGTCGGGTCGGCTCAGGGCCCGATCGCCGGGCGGGTCGACGCCGTCGAGTGGTGGGAGCAGATGACCTCGGTCGTCGACATGATGCGGGACGTGCAACGCGCGGTCGGCGAGGATCTCCGGCAGCGCGCGGCCGACCTGCGCCTCGACGCGACCGGTGTGCTGATCGTGTTCCTGATCTTGGCCGTGCTCGCGGTCGCGCTCGAGGTGGCGTTGGTGATCGGCTGTCTGCGGTCGATCGTCCGGCCGCTGGCCGCGCTCGCCACCGAGGCGCACGACATCGCCGCCCGGCGGCTGCCGGACTCGGTGGCCAGCTGGCACGCACCGGGCGCGAGCACGCCCGCCCCGCCGGAGCCGGTGCGCGCTCCCGCCCGCGCGGGCGACGAGATCCAGTCGGTCGCGCTCGCGCTGGACCGGGTCCAGAGCACGGCTTTCGAGCTGGCCGGCGAGCAGGCACTGATGCGCCGCAACACCACCGAGTCACTGGCCAACCTGGGCAGGCGCAACCAGAACCTGGTCCGCCGCCAGCTCGGCTTCATCAGCGAGTTCGAACGCGAGGAGCTGGACCCCGCGGCGCTGGCGAACCTGTTCGAGCTGGACCACCTCGCCACCCGCATGCGCCGCAACGCCGAGAGCCTGCTCGTGCTCGTCGGCGAGCAGAGTCCGCGGCGCTGGGCCGAACCGCTCGCCATCACCGACGTCGTGCGGGCCGGTCTGTCCGAAGTGGAGGATTATCGGCGGGTCGCGATGCGCCGGGTCGACGAGACGTTCGTGACCGGCGCGGTGGTCAGCGAGCTGGCGCACATGGTGGCTGAGCTGACCGAGAACGCGCTCGCGTTCTCGCCGCCGGACCTCGAGGTCGAGATCTACGGCCGGCGCCTGGGCGCCACGTACATGCTCGCGGTGGTGGATCACGGTGTGGGCATGTCGCCGGAGCAGCTCGCCCAGGCCAACGCCCGGCTGCGCGGCGAGGAGGACTTCATGGTCGCGCCGACCCGGTTCCTCGGCCACTACGTGGTCGGCAGGCTGGCCGAGCGGCTGGGCATCAAGGTCGAGCTGACCGTGTCACCGGTCAGCGGGATCGTCGGCAGGCTCCTGCTTCCCGCGGAAATCCTCGCGGACCGGCCCGTGGTCGCGCTGCCGGAGGCACCGGTCGCACCGCCGCAGGCACGGGCCGAACAGAGCGAGGAGATCAAGTGGCCGGTGGCCGAAGCGGACATCCCCGCGACGAACGGCACCGCCGTCGCGGTGCTGCGGCGACCACAACACCGCCTGGAGACACCCGCACCAGAGCCCAGCCGGACTACGCGCAACGGTCTGGTGAAACGCAACAGGCGCCAGACCGACGACGCCAGGCCGGCTCCGCCCCGGCAGGCCCAGGCCCCCGTCGCGGCGGACAAGCGGTCACCCGAGGAGGTCCGCACGATGCTGACCCAGTTCCGCTCGGCACACAAGCGCGGCGCCGACGACATAGAGGAGTCCCGGTGACGGCCGACATTCGGCAGAAGAACCCGCAGACGTTCAACTGGATGATGGCCAACTTCGTGCGGGGCACCGACGGAGTGCGCGACGCTGTCGCGGTGTCCTCGGACGGGCTGCTGATCGCCATGTCCGAGGGCCTGAGCCGCGACGCGGCCGACCGGCTGGCCGCGATCGTCGCGGGGCTCGCCAGTCTGTCGCGCAGCGCCGCACGCAGCTACGACTTCGACGGCCTGAAACTCATCATGATCGAGATGCAGCGGGGTTTCCTGCTGGTGTCGGCGATCGCGGACGGCAGCTGCGTCGGCGTGATCGCGGACGGTTCCTGCGATGTCGGCCTGGTCGGCTACGAGATCGCGGTGCTGGCCGAACGGGCGGGCGCGTTGCTGAACCCGGCGCTGATCACAGAACTACGAGAAACCCTGCGGCGATGAACTTCGACGACCCCCATCGGCTACCGGATCCCAGGATGATCCCGGCGGGCAGACCACCGGCCTGGTTCGAGCCCGCCACCGACTCGCCCGCGGACCCGCGCCAGACCGCGGAGTCCGAAGTGGACGAGCTGGTGGTGCGGCCGTTCATCGTCACCAGCGGGCGGACCCGGCCGCTGCGCGACGACCTGCGGATCGAGACGCTGATACAGGCACAGCCGGCCGCCCTGTCCGCTCCACTTCAGTTCGAAGAACGCGCGATCGTCCGGCTCTGCCAGCGGCCGCAGTCGACCGCGGAGATCGCGTCGGCACTGGGTGTGCCGATCGGGGTCGCGCGAGTGGTCATCGGTGACCTGGCCACGGCAAGGCACGTGTCCATCGCGGAGTCCGGCGAGCTACCGCTCGCCACCATAGAAAGGATGCGCGACCTTGTCCGGGCGCTCTGACCGGCCACGCGGCCCCTCCTCGGCGAAGATCGTCGTCTCCGGCGGGTTCGGAGTCGGCAAGACCACCTTCATCGGCGCGATCTCCGAGATCGAGCCGCTCGTCACCGAAGCGGCGATCACCGAGGTCTCGGTGGGCGTCGACGACTCCGGCGCGTTGCCGGACAAGCACACCACCACGGTCGCGCTGGACTTCGGCCGGATCACGCTGGACGAGTCGCTGATCCTGTACCTGTTCGGCACACCGGGCCAGGACCGCTTCGTGTTCCTGTGGGACGACCTGGTCGACGGCGCGCTGGGCGCGATCGTGCTGGTGGACACCAGACGCGTCGAAGACTGCTATCCGGTGCTGGACTACTTCGAGGACCACGGCACGCCGTTCATCGTCGCGGTCAACCACTTCGACCAGGGCGAGATGTTCGACCTCGACGAGGTGCGCGAGGCACTGGGAGTGGACCAGCACATTCCACTCGTCGCGTGCGATGCGCGTGACCGCGAGTCGGTCAAGGCGGTCCTCGTCGCCGTGATCGAGCAGGTGTTGATGCAACGGTTGAGCGGTGCCATGGCGTAGGCCGAAATGAGCTACCTCTCATCGATCTGCTTGGCCGAGCTTGCCCTGGGCCTCCGCCGAAAGGTCCTGCCAGTCGGCCCAGGTCTTGAGCCGGTCGGCGTAGGCCTGCTGGATCATCGGGTAGAAGCCCTGACCGAAGAGGATCCGCAGAGGCGGGGCGTCGGCGTCGACGATCTTGAGGAGTGCCTGGGCCGCGGCCGCCGGGTCACCGGCGGGCTGTCCTCCCGCGAGCGCGCCGAGACGTTGGCGCAGACCGCCGTAGACCGGGTTGATCTTGGCCATGTGGCCGTTGTCGAGCGGATCCGGGTTGTTGCCCTTCCTGGTGGCGAAGCCGCCTGGCTCGATCACGGTCACCTTGACGCCGAACTCGGCGACCTCACCCGCGAGGGCTTCGTTCAGGCCCTCAAGGGCCCACTTGGAGGCGTGGTACGCGCCGCCGAGTGGCATGGCGATGAGCCCGGCCGCCGAGGACAACTGGATGATGTGCCCCGAGCCCTGCGCACGCAGGTGGGGCAACGCGGCCTGGATCACCCACACCGCGCCGAACACGTTGGTCTCCAGCTGGTCGCGCAGTTCCTGCTCGGTCAGCTCCTCGATCGCGCCGACCTGGGCGTAGCCGGCGTTGTTCACGATGACGTCCAGACCGGCCGAAGTGCTCTTTGGCCCGCTGCACGCTCTCGAAGACGGCGGCCTTGTCGGTCACGTCCATCTCGAGCGGGAGCACCGCGTCGCCGTGGGCGGCGACCAGGTCGTCGAGGCTTCCGGTCGTTCCGGGCGGCCGCGGCCACCTTGTCGCCACGGGACAGGGCGGCCTCGACGAAGTCGCGACCGAGGCCGCGCGACGAACCGGTGACGAACCAAACCTTGCTCATGATCTTTCCCCTTCTACGGTGTTGCGGTTACCAGGCCACGGGGCCGAGGCGGTCGATGAAGATGCCCACCAGACGCCGCTTTCCGCTCGGCTGTGACCGCATGTGAACGACGTCACAGCCGAGATCGTTTGCGCAGGGATCGAACAGGTGTTGATGCAACGGTTGAGCGGTGCCATGGCGTAGGCCAGTCAGCGCTCAGCATGTCGCGTGGTACGAGCCCTCCCGGATGAACTGCGTCCATTCCTCCTGGGTGAGGCTCCGGGCGAGGGTCCGGCAGATGCGCTCCTCGATCTGCCGCGGGTCGACGTCCCACAGCACAACGGATTTGTCGTTGCTGGCGCTTGCCAGGGTGCGGCCGTCGGGGCTGAACGCGAGTCCCCGGACCTGGGCGCTGTGGCCCGTGAGAGTTGCGAGCCGGGTGCGTTGAACCGCGTCCCACAACACGACCACGGATCGGTCGCTACTGGCGGAGGCCAGTGTCCGGCCGTCGTTGCTGAACGCCAGAGCGATCATGTCGCCCGCGTTGCCGGCGAGGACGCCCAGGCCGCTGTGGGTTTCCAGGTCCCACAGCCGCACGGTCTCGTCCGCGCTGGCGGTTGCCAGCGTGCGGCCATCGGGGCTGAAGACCACGCTGCGGACAGGTCCGGTGTGGCCGGTGAGAGTGGCGACGCGGGTGCGTTTCTCGACGTCCCAGAGGACGACGGAGGGATCATGGCCGGTCACCGCGAGGGTCCGGCCGTCCGGGCTGAATGCCACGGTGTTCAGGCCCTCGGCGTAGTCGAGTTTCGCGACCTGGGTTCGTTTTTCGACGTCCCAGAGCCTGACCGAGTCGTCGGAGCTGGCTGAGGCGATCGTGCGGCCGTCCGGGCTGAACGCGACACCGAGGACGCGATCGGTGTGCCCGGTGAGTTTGGCCAGACGTTCGCCGGTCTCGGGGTTCCACAAGGTGACGGTGTAGTCGGAAGCTTGTGGCGGGTGCACGGCTGAACCGGTCGCTGTGGCGAGCAGTTTGTTGTCCGGACTGAAGGAGAGGGCGTTGACCGGGCCGGTGTCGCCGGCCAGAGTCCTTATGACACTGTGGTTTTCCACGTCCCACAGGTTCACTGAGCCGTCCGCGCTCGCGCTCGCCGCGATGCGCCCGTCGCGGTTGAACTCGATGTCGCTGAGCCAGTCCCCGTGGCCGCTGAGGGGAAGCCGCGTGGGGTCCCAGATCTGGATCGTCCCGTCCTCGCCGGCCGACGCGAGCATGTGGCCGACCGGGCTGAACGCCAGTGAGTAGATGTTGCCGGGCTGGCCGGACAATCGCGCCATCACGGTACGGCGCTGCGCATCCCAGATGATGATCTTCTGGTCGTGCCCGGCGCTGGCGAGAGTCCGGCCGTCAGGACTGAACTCGACGGTCCTCGCCGGCCCGGTGTGCCCGACCAATGTGGCCAGGCGGGTGTGGCCCGCCACGTCCCACAGCATCACGGTCTGGTCGATGCTGGCGCTGGCCAGAGTTTTACCGTCCGGACTGAACGCGACGTCGTCCACCGATCCGGTGTGGCCGGTGAGGCTTGCCAGTCGGACACCCGTTGCCACATCCCACAATCCGGCTGACAGATCGGCGCTCGAGGTGGCGATCGTCCGGCTGTCCGGGCTGAAGGCCACCGACTGGACCGGAGCGGTGTGGCCGGTGAGCGTGGTCA
Organism: uncultured Actinomycetota bacterium; assembly: GCA_963771775.1. Lineage (GTDB taxonomy): Bacteria > Actinomycetota > Actinomycetes > Mycobacteriales > Pseudonocardiaceae > Lentzea. The sequence continues at coordinate 263,974 of CAVYUS010000007.1, read as the reverse complement.
ACGCGGTGCGGCTCGCCAAGTCCCAGACGACAACGGTTTTGTCCGCACTGGCGGTGGCGATCAACCGGCCGTCCGGGCTGACCGCGATGTCCTTGACGATTCCGGTGTGACCGGCGAGAGCCGCCAGCTGCGCCCCGGTCGTGACATCCCACAGCACCGTTCTCTTGTCGTCGCCACCGGTGGCCATGATGCGGCCGTCCATGCTGAACGCGACCGCGCGCAACCATGCCGCGTGGCCCGTGAACGTCGCCCGGCGTGTCCGGTCGTGCACGTCCCAGACGATCACGGTCTTGTTCTTGCTGGCAGTGGCCGCGGTCCGGCCGTCCGGGCTGAAGGCCACATCGGAGATCGCGTCGGTGTGGCCCGCGAGTTCGGTCTGATAGGCCTGGTGCGCCGACATACTCAGCAGACTGCTGCGAGCTTCCTCGGTCGGTGCGATCCGGTAAGCCTCAATGCTCAGCAGCATTGCCGTGCTGGGCCGGGATTCCACGAGGGCAAGCGCTTCGGCGGCGATCTGCCGCGAGACAGCGACCTGACGTGCTTCCACGGCGTCCTGGCGCTCTCGAACGGCGACCACACCGACAACGGTGGCGACGACCAGCAGCACCGTCAAACCGATGGTGAGCGAACGCAGCAACCGGTTGCGGCGCAAGGTGGTCTGGTGTTCGTCGCGCTCAGCGTCGATACTCGCGTCCAGAAAAGCACGTTCGGTGGCGTTGAGCTCGTCGGGGTGCTCCGACGACGCCACCCATTCCCGCGCGAGTGCGAGCCTCGCACCCCGGTAAAGCGCGCCGGGGTCGCGCTCAGTGAGACCCAGGAATGAGCTGCTTCGGTGAGTTGCCGGGACGTTCTCAGACTCTCCCGGTCGTCTGTCAGCCAACGACGCAGGCGCGGCCACGCGCCGATCAACGCTTCGTGGGTGATTTCAATCATGTTGGCATCGACAGTGACGAGCCGGGCGGTCGTCAGAATGTCGAGCACGGTCTGGACATCAGGATCGTCCAGGCGGAGTTCGGTGCGGTTGATCCGGCGTTTGGTGTCCTCGGTTCCCTCACCGAGAACCGTCAGGCGAAGCAGCAGGTCTTTGACCACTCGTTGTTGCCGGGGAGTGAATGTGGCGTAGAGCGACTCGGCGGTTTGCGTCACAGCGCCCTGAATACCGCCGGCCGCCTGGTATCCGGAAAGTGTGAGAGTGTTGCCCCTGCGCCGCCGCCATGTTTCGAACAGAGCGTGTGAGAACAGCGGCAACACACCGGTCCGGCCGGCCACCTCGGAGACGATCGTGACCATCAACGCGCCCTCGACGATGCATCCCGCCTTGACCGCGGGCTGAATCGTCGCCTGCCGCAGCTCCTCGGTTGTCATCGGTCCGACCAGAACCTGCGAATCGTGCAGTGCCGCGGTCAGCTCGGGGTACTCCAGGCAATACGCCAGGAAGTGGGCTCGCACGCCGAGAACAACTCGGACCTGACTTTCATCGGCGTGCGCGCAGGACACGAGCGCGGTGATGAACTGTTCTCTTTCCTGCACGTCCTGACACAGCGTGAAGGTCTCTTCGAACTGGTCGACGACGAGCACCAGTTCCGTACCCGGCGACGTCTCGGTCATGCAGGCCGCGAACTCTTTGAGCGGGTGCCGGCCGGGCGTGAACACCTTGACGAGCCATCCGTCGTGGTCTTTCCCGGCCAGTCCGGCACGCAGCAACGAGGACTTGCCCGCGCCGGACGCCCCGAACACGGTGACGAACCGGCGTTCGGCCAGCAGGTCGAGCAGCTCGCCGACCAGCCGCCGGCGGCCGAAGAACCGGTCGGCGTCCGAACGCTGGAACGCGGCAAGGCCGACGTACGGCGGCTGGTCGGTGACCGGGTCATCGGCCGCCCCGTTCCGGCGGGCGTCCAGTCCTGCGGCTACCTCCTGCCAGCGCTGCTTCCATTCGGCCGTATCTCCGCCGCAAGCACCTACATAGGCCATGACCACGGGCAGGCTCGGCAACTTCCGGCCACCAGCGGCCTCCGCCAGCGTCGTCACCGAGTAGCCGGCCCGGCGGGTGAGCTCGCGGTAAGTGGGCGAACCGCCCTGTTCGCGCAATTTTCGCAGGTCCGACGCAAACTCGACGAGTATGTCCTCGCCTGGCCCAAGTGGCCCTTCAGGTCTAGGCACCTGGATTCCCCCTCGAATCGATCTGACGGCATCCTTCAGCAGCGATTGTTTGGTGTCCAGTGACCGAAGCGGGACAACCTTCCCTGCAGTAGACATGCCGTGACGCGTCGCCAGGGGGCTGGGTTCTGTTCACCGACAGAAATTTGCGGAGACAACAATCTCCGGCACGACGCGTCCTGTCCGCAGAGCGGGGATGAGTGGGGGATCAGGATGCGATTCGACGTATTGGGGCCGCTTCAGGTCACTGTCGGCAGTGACCACCTGAGAATACGTTCCAGGATGGAAGGCGCTTTGCTGGCCGTTCTGGTGTCCAGAGCCAACGAGGTCGTGCCTGCCTCGGTGCTCGCCGAGGCGTTGTGGCGGGACCGGGTGCCGAAAAACGTGGGGAACGCGCTGCAGATCATCGTGCACCGGCTGCGCCGCAGACTCGGTGATTCATTCCGGATTCACCACCGGAACCCGGGATATTCTCTCATCACCGAAGCCGGCGAGGTCGATCTGCTGCGCTTCGAGCAAATGGTGGCCGAGGCTCTACGAATCCAGGAATCTGGTGAGCCGACGGAAGCGGCCCGCATGCTCCGAACGGCACTTGCGCTGTGGCGGGGAGATCCGTACAGCGACTTCTGCGACATTCCGTTTCTCTATCCGGAAACAGCCAGGCTCCGGGAACGCCGGCTCACCGTCACCGAACAACTGATCGGCATCGAACTTCGCGCCGGAAACCACGACTCGGTGGCCGCCGAACTGCCTGTTCTCATCGCCGAGAACCCTCTCCGGGAAGTGTTCTACGCCCAGCTCATGCGCGCGTTGTACGGCTGTCAGCGGCAGGCCGACGCGTTGCAGGTCTATCAGCAGGCCCGGCGCGCGCTGAACGAGATGGGCCTGGTTCCGAGTGCGGAGTTGCGGGAACTTCAGTCGGCCGTTCTGCGGGGCACGATGGGGGTGCATGAGCGGGTGGTGATTCCGGTACCGGCTCAGTTACCGCCGACCGCGACCGCTTTCACCGGCAGGCGTGACCATTTGCGTCAACTGGACGAGTTGCTGTCCCAGGACGCGGACGCCACACATGTCCCGATCGCGGTGATCACCGGGCCCGCCGGGGTGGGTAAGACCACCCTCGCGCTGCGCTGGGCGCATCGAGTGCGCGACCGGTTCCCCGACGGGCAGCTGTACGTCGATCTGCAGGGCTGCTCGGCTGCCGGCGAGCTGCGACCGGACGTCGTGCTGGGGCGGTTCCTGCGCGCGCTCGGCGTCACGCCAGAGCACGTCCCGGCACACCTCGCCGAAGCCTCGGCGATGTTCCGCAGTTTTGTGGCCGGGCGGCGACTGCTCATCCTGCTGGACAACGCGTCGCATCCCGATCAGGTACGGCCTCTGCTGCCCGCTGGTGCCGTTCTGCTTCGTGGTGGTGACCAGCCGCGATCGGATGACCGGTCTCATCGCACTCGACGGCGCACACCGGCTCGTGGTGAATCCCTTGCCACCGGCGGACTCCGTGCGGTTGCTGACCAAGCTCCTCGGCAGCCACGACGTCCACCACCAGCTCGCTGAACGATGCGCGCACCTGCCGCTGACACTTCGTACCGCCGCGGCCGACCTCATCGAGGCCGGTCACCAGTAGGGAGGCACTGCGGTGTGGCAATCGATCCGCTGCCACACCGCAATGCGCCGCTCACAACAGTGCGTGCTGCCAGGGCGAGCACACCGGGGCGCCGCCCTGCCCGGCGCCATAATCGCCGCAGGCCCGGAAGTAGCGGTCATGTCCAGCTGGGCTACGCCAGTGGTTGATCGCCCAGGTGTAGCGGTTGGTGCCCTGTGATCCGTCGATGCTGAAGGGACCGCACTGTTTCCACGTCCCCGGCGAGTCCGACCAGTCCATCCAGATCCGGTACGAGCCGCCGAACGAGGTGACGAGCTCGCCATACGCGATCAGTTCGGACCAGCCGGGTTTACGGGCGATGGTCAGGTAAACGCCCGCCGTTCCAAGTTTGTCCGTGCTCTCGTGCTTGCGAATGGGCGTCGCCCCGCTCTTCGAGATCTGCGGTCCGCAGCTTTGCTCCTGGACTGCGGATGCGGGTGCGATCCCGCCCATCATCGTCCCGAACATCGCAGCGGCCAAAGCCAGCACCCGGACACGTCTCGTCAATGCCATCGTAGGTATTTCCGTTCTGTCGAAGGATTCTGTGGATCTTCTCGGCGGACTTGGACTCGTCAGCCGATCACCTGATCGCAGAAGGTCCGTTCGGGCGGCAACTGCCCGTCGACGAGGTAGCGGTCGACGTGGTCGTTGATGCAGGGGCTCTTGCCATATGCGGTGTGTCCTTCGCCGCGCATCGTCAGCAGGCGAGCCTTGTCCAACGACTTCGTCAGCAAAACCGCGTCGCCGTAAGGCGTGGCCGGGTCGCCGGTGGTACCGACCACCAGGATCGGCGCGGATCCCTTCGCGTTGAACGGACCCCGATAGCGGGCATTCGCGGTCACGGGCCATTGGGCGCATGCCGGACCGTTCGCGATCTCCATGACTCCGGGCGGCCCGTATCCGAGTACCGGTCCGAGCGTCGGCGCTTCGGCAACGGTCGCGCGGATGCCGGCGTGCACCTTGTCGAGGCTGGGATAGTGGCGGTCGGCGCACTCGACGGCGACGTTGGCAGCCATCAGATCGGTGTAGAACGGCTGCGTGATGATCCGGCCGAGTCGCGACCCGTCACCCTGCTCCGCCGCAGCGAGCGCGGCCGCGAGTGCGGGCCACCCCGCGGCGCGGTTGAACAGCCGAAGGACGCTGTCGACGAGCACGTCATAGCCTCGGACGAGGCGGACCGTGTCCCCCACGGGCACCTTGAGCGGCTCTCGTTCCAACTGGTCGACCAGTCGCTGGTAGGCCACCTTCGGATTGCCCGCACCGAAGGAACATCGCGTCGGTGTGGCCTGACACCAGTCGAGGAACCGGCCGAGGGCCTGATCGAGCGCGATCGTCTGCCGTCGATCGAACTCCTGGGGCTGGTTGGTGTAACTGTCCGGCTCCACCGCGCCGTCCAGCGCGAGGGCACGCACCCGCTTCGGGAACAGGTTCGCGTACAGGGTGCCGATGTAGGTGCCGTAGGACTGGCCGTAGTAGGTCAGCTTGTCGTCACCCACGGCCGACCGCAGCAAGTCCATGTCCCGCACCAGGTTCTCGGTGCTCAGATGGCGCAGGAAGTCCCCCGTGCCACGCAGGCACGCCTGGTCGAAGCGGGCCGCGGTCCGCACGGCGGAATCGAAGTCGGCCGCGGTCGGCCGTGCTTTCGCACCGGCGTAGGCCTGCTGCTGTTCCTCGTGGCTGAAGCACTTCGTGGCCCGGCTCAGACCGACCCCGCGCGGGTCGAACCCGACGATGTCGAAGCGCGCCAGCAACTCCGTGCTGAACGTGTCGCCGGCCGAGCGGACCAGGTCCACGGCGGAACCGCCGGGCCCACCTGGATTGACGAACAGCGAGCCGATCCGGCGAGCCGGATCCGTTGCGGGCAGCCGAATCACGGACAGCGCTGTGCTGGCACCCTGCGGGCTGGTGTAGTCGAGCGGTACCTTGGCGGTCGCGCACTGGAACCCGTCACCGCAGTCGGTCCATTCCAACGAACGCACCTTGGCCGCGGCCGCCGGTGTGAGGCCGGCCGTCACCGCCAGTACGGCGACGGCGACCAGTGCCTTTCTTGCCCCTGACATGTCTGTCTCCCCCTGTGCTCGATCGAGCCGGGGACGAGGCTAAAGACGAGCCCTTTCAGATCGCTTGCGGGTTCAGATGCCTGTTGCATCGTCGTCATGCCAACCAGACTCCGCTTTCCGCTCGGCTGTGACCGCATGTGAACGACCTCACAGTCGGGATCGTTTGCACAGCGCCTTGCCGGGGAGCACCAAGCAGGTGTGCTTCAGGCGCCCGAGGGAAGCCGGTCCTTCGCGGAACTGTAGAAGCGGACGAGCCGGGTCAGCGCCGCTTGGCTCTCATCGTCGATCTGGGCACGACCGCGAGCGAACACCCGCAGCGGCTCCTGGTAGTAGTACCGGTCGAGTCCGCCGGGTTCCAGCAGGTGTATGTCCACAAGGGACTCAAGCAGCCGGGCGGTGTCGTCGATCGGCAGGTTGAGTGCGGCCGCCGCGGCGGCGAGCGGGATGTCCGGGCCGTCTGCCAGCGCGAGCAAGCTGAAGGCCCGTGCCTGCGGTGCGGACAGCTGCGCCAGCACCGATTCGTACGGTCGCTCGATCGCGTCGCACTCCGGCGGTGAGGCCGGCGAACCCGGTTCCGGCCTGCCGAGTCGCTGCATCGCGTCGGCGATCGTCCAGGCCGGGCGCGCGGCGATACGGGCACCGACCGCTTGCAGCAAATGTGGCAGCCCGGCAGTGCGGCGGACCAGTTCGCGGACGGTCGCCGCTTCCGGACGTACCCGGTCGGCTCCGATCAGCAGCTCCAGCAACGTGACCGAGTCGTCTGGGCGCAGGCCGTCCAGCTTCATCCAGTGCACGTAGGCAAGGCCGTACAGCCTGCGCCGGGCGGTGATCACGACGGCGGATCCGCCGGAGCCGGGTAGCAGCGAGCGCACCTGCTCGTCGTCGCCGGCGTCGTCCAGCACGATGAGCATCCGGCGGCCGGTCGTGAGCGTCCGCCACAGTGTCACGCGCTCGCTGAACGACCTGGGCAGGTCGGCGTCGGGGACCCCGATGCCCCGCAGGGCCTCGGCCAGCGGCTCGTCGGCGGCGCCGAGATCCACGAACAGCTGGCCGTCGGGGAAGTTCGCGGCTACCGCGTGTCCGATGTGGACGGCGAAGGTGGTCTTGCCGATGCCCGCGAGGCCCTCGATGCCGATCATCGGCACGCCGGCGTCGGACGGGGTCAGCGCGTCCACGGCGAGGGTCAGCTGCTGCTCGCGGCCGACGTATGCCCGGAGATCGGGCGGTAGCTGAGTCGGGCGGGGCCGTGGCGGCGGCGCTGGGCGGGCTCGATGCGGGCCATCAGCGCCGGGTCGGCGGCCAGGATGCGCCGTTGCATCTCGCGCAGGTCCGGACCGGGTTCCAGGCCCAGCTCGCCGTGGAGCAGGTGCCGCACCTGCGTGAAGATCTCGAGCGCTTCGGCCTGCCTGCCGGACCGGTAGAGCGCGAGCATCAGCAGTTCGCGTGGCCGTTCCCGCAGCGGGTCCTCGGCGATCACGTCCGCGAGCTCGGCGGCCGCCTCGACATGTCGGCCGGACTCGATGTCGGCGGCCGCGAGGTCCTCGATCACCGTGAGCCGCAGCTGTCCCAGCCGGGTGCGTTCGACCTCGGCGTAGTCGCCGTTCACCCCGGCCAGCGGCGTGCCGTGCCACAGCCGCAGCGCCGCTCGCAACGCGGTGGCCACGGCCTGCTCATCGCCTGCGCGGCGGGCCTCCCGTGCGACGCCCAGCTGTCGTTGAAGCTCGGCGATGTCCACTTCCCCGGCCCGCAGCACGTAGCCGCCGACGACGGACTCGATCACGCCCGCCGGCAGGACTCGGCGCAACCGTGAGACGTAGGACCGGACCATGCCGACCGCGGCACGTGGCGCCGCACCACTCCAGATCGCCGAGATCAACTGTTCCGGTGACGCCGTGGTGCCCGCCTGGAGCAACAGGATCGCGAGGATCGCCCGCTGCTGCGGGGACCCGAGATCGATCTCGGTTCCGTCGCGCCAGGCCCGCACCGGGCCGAGCACCTCGAACCGCAGCCCCTCGGCCACCGGCGGCTCCTCTCCAGATCCCCTCACCTGGCGAAACCGTCAGCATACGGACGGTATTCCGGATCATGCCGAGTCCAGGAGCCCGTCGAACGGTGTCGGAGTGAGCTGGTCTGCGCCACCCTGCCGCTGGATCTCCCGAGCGAGTTGCGCTGCCGCCCGGTCGACGCGGTGGGCCAGCAGGTCCGGCGCGGCCGCCCCGCCCCAGTCCTCCGGAGCCGCGAACACCGAGGTCGGCACGGTCACCGCGCCCAGGTAGGTGAACAGGGGCCGCACCGAGTGCTCCAGCACCAGCGAGTGCCGCGCGGTGCCACCGGTCGCGGCGATCAGCACCGGCTTGCCCGCGAGCGTGCTGTCGTCCAGTACGCCGACGACGTCGAAGAACATCTTGAACAGCCCGCTGCTCGGACGCGTTGAACGTCGGCGTCACCGCGATCAGGCCGTCCGCTCCGGCCACCACGTCGAGCGCCTGCTGGAGCTCCGGCGACGGATAGTTGCTGATCATCGCGTCGACCAGGTCGTGCGCGTGGTCGCGGACCTCGACCACGCGCACCTCGGCCTCGTCGCCCAGCTCGCGGACCTGCCGTTCGGCGGCCGCGCCCAGGCGATCGGCGAGCAACCTTGTCGACGACGGCCGGCGCAGCCCGGCCGACACCACGGCGATGACGCGCTTCATGACGTGGCCACCGCCTTCAGCGACTCGTGGGTAGGCGCGGCCGGGACGTGCGCCGGCCGCATCGCCGCGAACTCCCTGCGCAGCACGGGAACGATCTCCTCGCCGAGGAAGTCGAGCTGCTCCAGCGCCACCTTGTGCGGCACGCCCATGCCGTCGACGTTGAACAGCTGGCGCTGGTAGTCGCCGAAGTGCTCCCGGAACAGCAGCGTCCGGTCGATGACCTCCTGCGGGCTGCCCACCGACAGCGGCGTCCGGCGCATGGTCTCCTCCAGCGACGGCCCGCCGCCGTAGACCGGCGAGTGATCGAAGAACGGCCGGAACTCACCGATCGCGTCCTGGGAGTTGCGACGCACGTAAACCTGCCCGCCGAGCCCGACGATCGCCTGGTCGGCCTGTCCGTGCCCGTGGTGTTCGAACCGGGTCCGGTACAGGTCGATCATCCGCCGGGTGTGCTCCTTCGGCCAGAAGATGTTGTTGTGGAAGAAGCCGTCGCCGTAGAAGGCCGCCTGTTCCGCGATCTCCGGGCTGCGGATCGAGCCGTGCCACACGAACGGCGGCACGCCGTCGAGCGGGCGCGGGGTCGAGGTGAACGCCTGCAACGGCGTCCGGTACTTGCCCTGCCAGTCGACCACGTCCTCGCGCCACAGCCTCCGCAGCAACGCGTAGTTCTCCACGGCGAGCCCGATCCCGTCCCGGATGTCCTTGCCGAACCACGGATACACCGGGCCCGTGTTGCCCCGGCCCAGCATGAGGTCGACGCGGCCGTCGGCGAGGTGCTGGAGCATCGCGTAGTCCTCGGCGACCTTCACCGGGTCGTTCGTGGTGATCAGGGTCGTCGACGTGGACAGCAGGATCTTGCTGGTCCGCGCCGCGATGAACCCGAGCAACGTCGTCGGGGAGGACGGCACGAACGGCGGGTTGTGGTGCTCACCGGTCGCGTAGACGTCCAGCCCGACCTCCTCCGCCTTCACCGCGAGCTCGACCATCCGCTCGATCCGCTCGTGTTCGGTCGGCGCATGCCCGGTCGAGGGATCGGGCGTGACGTCGCCGACCGTGAAGATCCCGAACTGCACGCCGGTCATCGCGGGTCAGCCCGTGAACTTGTCGCGGTTGGCGGCGAGCCAGGTGGCGAAGTCCTGCAGGCGCGGGTTGATCTTCCGGACCTCGTCGGGGTTGCGGGCACCGGCGAACGCGCTCTCGTGCTCGATGTAGAAGAAGAACATGTTCGCGAGATCGTCCGCGCCCGGAATCGGCAGCTGACGCACGACCTCCAACGGCAGCGCCTGGTAGGTGACCGTCTCACCGAGTTCCTTGCCGAACGCGGCGGCGTACTGCTCGCCGGTCAGGTTCTCGCCGGAGATCTCGATCCTCTGCCCGACCAGTTCGGTGCCCTGCTCGAAGATGCCGAACGCGGTACGGCCGATGTCCTCCGCCGCGATGCCGGGCAGCGTGCGATCGGCCATCGGGAGGTTGAGCACGAGCGCGCCGTCCTCGCCGCGGGCCGGGCGGAAGAAGTCGATGAACGCCTCGAAGAAGAACGTCGTCGACAGGAACGTCGTCGGCACGCCGGCGTCGAGGAAGAACTGGTCGGCCTCGGCCTTGCCGTCGAAGTGCGGCACCTTGTACTCGCCGTGCAGCGTGGGCGCCCGGTCGTCATCGAGCGCGATGTGGTCACGGGTGTCCGGCAGCGTCGACCAGATCACGTGCTCGAGTCCGGCGGCCTTCGCGGCGTTCGCCAGGGCACGGGCCTGCGACTGCTCGCGAGCCACGTCGTTGTACTCCCAGAACGCGGTCACGAAGTACGCGCCGTATGCACCGTCCAGCGCCGCGCGCAGGCTGTCCTCGTCGTCGAGGTCCGCGCGCACCACCTCGGCGCCGCGGCTCGCGAGGGCCTGCGCTGAGGGCGAGTCCGGGTTGCGGGTCAGCGCCCGTACCGCGAACGTGTTGTTCGGGTCGTCGAGGATGGCGCGGACGAGTCCGCCGCCCTGCTGCCCGGTGGAGCCGACCACGGCGATGATCTTCTTGTCGGTCATGGGACCAACCCCCTGTTGTCGAGAGCGACCGGCTGTTCCGGTCATGTCCCGAGCTAACAGGTGCGACGTTGACGCCTTGTGCACGTCTGATTCACGAGCCTGCCAATGCGCGATGCCGCGGCCCGACGTGTTCAGTGTCGAAGAAGCGAAGCCCCCACCCCAGTAGGGGGCTTCGCTTCCTGACCCCCCGGATCCCCGGCGGGAGCGCGAGGCCGCGATGAATGCCGTGCGCGGTCGAATTGCGGGTTCCGCCGTGCCGCCCGGCGGGTTTGCCGCAGCACCCACTGTCCGACTTCGATGACACCCCCAATGAGCCATCGAAGCCGGACATGCGGTGTATAGCGTGGTTGTGTTGTCAGGCGCCGGAGAGCGGCGCACCGGACAACGCGAATCCGAGGAGCCGACACAGGTGCCACGACCAGAGCGACCGCTGGAGCTCGACGGGACCGCCCTGGTCGAGTTCGCCGTTGACCTGCGGCAACTGCGTCAGGAGGCCGGTGGGCCGTCCTACCGCGAGCTCGGGAGGCGCGGCGGGTACTCCGCGACGACGCTCGCCGAGGCCGCGGGCGGGCGCAGGTTTCCCAGTCTGGAGGTCACGCTCGCCTACGTTCGCGCGTGCGATGGCGACGTCGAACTGTGGGAGCGGCGATGGCACTCGCTCGCGGCCGAGCTCAATGCGACGGTTGTCGCCGAACCGGAGGATTACGACCAGGCGCCTTACGTCGGGCTGTCCGCTTATCGGGTCGAGGACGCGTCCCGGTTCTTCGGGCGTGAGCGTCTTGTCGACGATCTGGTCGCCCGCGTGCAACGGCAGAAGTTCGTCGCGGTGTTCGGGCCGTCCGGGTCGGGAAAGTCGTCGCTGATTCGCGCGGGACTTCTGCCGCGGTTGCCGGTGCACATTCTTCGGACGCCGGGCGAACATCCGTTGCGGATGGTGCCCGGTTTTCCGGCCGATCCGGAGACCGTGATCGTGGTCGACCAGTTCGAGGAGGTTTTCACCCTCTGTCAGGACGCGGACGAACGGTCGCAGTTCATCGCCGAACTGCTCGGCCGCAGAGTAGTGCTCGGCGTGCGGGCGGACTTCTACGCGCACTGCTGCATGATTCCCGAGCTGGCGGCCGCGTTGCAGGACGCCCAGTTCACCGTCGGGCCGATGACGGCCGAGGAGCTGCGGCACGCGATCACGTTGCCCGCGATGAAGGCGAACTGCACGGTCGAGAGCAACCTGGCGGCCACGCTCGTCGCGCACGCCCACGGCCGGGCGGGTGTGCTGCCGCTGCTGTCGCACGCGTTGCTGGAGACCTGGCGCCGGCGCAGCGGTAACCGGCTCACGCTCACCGGGTTCCAGGCGGTCGGTGGCATCGACGGGGCGCTCGCGAAGACGGCCGAGGCGGTGTACAGCTCGTTCGACGCACGCCAGCAGGACCGCGCGCGGGACCTCTTCCGGCGCCTGGCCGTGCTGGCCGAAAGCACCGAGGACACCAAACGCCGCATCTCCCCCGCCGAGCTCGACGACGACCACGACACCGCGGTGGTGCTGGACAGGTGCACCGCCGCACGGCTCATCGTGCGCGACACGGACAGCATCGAGATCACGCACGAGGCGCTGATTCGCACGTGGCCCCGGCTGAGGGAATGGCTGAGCAGCGATCGCGACGGGCAGCGCGTGCACCGGGAGCTGACCCATGCCACCGGTGTGTGGGAAGAGCTCGACCACGACCGCAGCGCGCTGTACCGGGGAGCCCGGCTGGCGATCGCCCGCGAATGGGCCGCCCGGTCCCAGTCGCTCACGGCTCGTGAACGGGCGTTCGTCGAGGCCAGCACCGACGCCGAAGCCGAGGAACACGTGCTGGCCCGGCGCCGCGCGAAACGGCTCAGCTACCTGGTCGGCGTGCTCGCGGTGCTGCTGGTGGTCTCGGCGGCGACGACGATCTACGCCGTGCGGGCACGCGACGAGATCACGTCGCAACGCAACAGCGCGATCGCCCAGAACCTCTCGTCCGAGGCGGTGGTGGAGCACCGTGCGAACCCGTCGCTCGGGCTGCAGCTCGGCCTGGTCGCACACCGCCTCGCCGCCACCCGCAAGACCCGCGACGCGGTGCTGAGCACGCTGGCGACCGTCGTGCCGGCCCACGACGAGGAGACCTTCGCGGCGACGTTCGGCGCGGACGGCACGCTGGTGACGGCGGGCCGCGACCGTTCGATCCGCCGGTGGAACGTCAGCGACCGGCGCAAACCGGTCCGGCTCGGCACCCTCACCGGACACACCGGTGCCGTGCGCGCGCTGTCCTACCGCCCGGACGGGAAGGTTCTCGCGTCGAGCGGCGACGACGGAACCGTGCGGCTGTGGATTGATCAGGAGCAGATCGCGGTGGTGACCGGCCTGGGCTCCGTTCGCGCCGTCACCTTCAGCCCGGACGGGCAGACCGTCGTGGCCGGCACCGAGACGGGCGAGGTGCGGCAGTGGAACGTCAGCGATCCGCGCAACCCCGTCCAGACCGCGGTGCTGCAGGGCCACACGGACTCCGTGCGGGCGGTGGCGTTCAGCCCCGACGGCAGAACGCTCGCCACCGGGAGCGACGACCACAGCGTGCGACTGTGGCAGGACGGCGCCGAGATCACGTCGTTGTCCAGCAACCGGCTCGACGTGTACGACCTGGCGTTCAGCCCGGACGGACGCACGCTCGCGGTCGGCAGCGGCAACGACAAACCGGTGCGGCTGTGGGACGTCTCCGACCCCCGCAAGCCTGCCGAGCACCCCTCGCTCACCGGGCACGAGGACGTCGTCGGCAGCGTCGCGTTCAGTCCGGACGGCCGCACGCTCGCGTCCGGCAGCGACGACCGCACGGTGCGGCTGTGGGACATCCGCGATCCCCGGCACGTCACCGAGATCGCCACGCTGTCCGGAGCCGCCATCGCCGTCGCCGACATCGCGTTCAGCCCGGACGGCCGGACGCTGGTGTGGACCATGTTCGACCCGACCATGCGGCTGCTGAACGCGAACCTCGACGCCGCGATCGCCGAAGCCTGCGACTCGGCGGTACCGCGCCTCACCGAGGACGAGTGGCGCCGGCACGTTCCGGACGTGCCGTACACGCCACCCTGCTGACGGTCACCGATCAGGGCAGCCGGGCTCGGTCGAGTTCCTGTTGCAGGGCCCACTTTGCGCGGTGTGCGTCGCGCAGGGCGGCCATGTGCTCCAGGAACTCGTCGTCGCGCTGGCAGCGGGTGGCCAGTTTCCTGGCGTCCGCCAGCAGGCGGGCCGCCGTCTTGTAGGAGTCACGGTTGCCGAACTTGATCGCCTGGTCGGCCGCTCGCTGAAGAACCGGGATCGCGTCGGCCGGATGTGTCTTGGAACGGACCTGAGCCAGGCGCAACCAGACCTGATCCGGGCACCCGCCCTCGACGGCGGCCTGCCAGGCGGCGTCTGTCTCGCCTTCGGACAGCAGGACCTCGATCAACACGGAACGGCCCCGCGTCCAGGGTGAAGGCTGGGCGATCAGGGCGAGGGCACGATCGCGCCAGGCCGGAAAGTCGTCGGCAACGGCTTCGCGCAAGGCGTGATACGACTCGGCGATCGGCCGGTCCACCAGGTTCGCCCACCGCATCTCCGCGGCCTGGTCACGGCGGCCCGCGCGCACGTGGATGTCCGCGGCCATCGCGCGCAACCGCGGGTCCGGCTCGAAGTCGGCCAGGCCGCGTTCCAGCCAGGTCAACGCCTCGTCGTCACGACCGTCGGCATACAGGCGTTCGGCGATGCGCAGCACGTCGTAGCCGTGCGCCACATCCCGTGCCAGCACCTCGATCAGGCCGTCCGCACCGCCGGAGGACTCGGCCAGGTTCTCCATGAGGTGGGTGAGGGCGAAGCGGCCGGCGCCGAACTCGCCCGGCTTCTTCGGCGGCAGCTTCCGCCACGCCTGCTCGACGAGCTCCCGATACCGGGACAACCCCGCTGTACCAAGGATTTCCTCGTACTCGGGCAACACTTCGAGGAACACCTGGTAGTCACTGCTCAGCGCCCGCGTCACGAGACGTTCGGCCAGCCCGGCCGGGTCGGGTGTGCCGGCCGTGCAGGCGGCAAGGTGGATCTCCTCCGCGCGGCCGATCGCCTCCATGAGCCCGCCATCGGAGTCGTCGACTCTCTCTCCAGCGGACTCCAGCAGTTCCAGCGCGTACTCGGCGAGAGTGCTCGCGGCGTCGGGAAAGCCGTTGTGCACCAACCGTTCGACTTCGTCCAACGCCTCGCCGACGTGCCGGAAGTAGCCGTACGCCCCGCCGTAGTCCACGTAGTCAGGGATGTCGATGGCACGTTCGAGACGTTCTCTCATGGCCCGGTCGTCGAAGCCGCTCCCGTTCCCGGCCGCCGCGACGAGGCCGGCGCGCAACACCTGATCGGACTTCGCCGCCGCCATCAGCTGATCGATCAGCCACTCCTGGTCGCAGCCGCGCAGGAACAGCCGCAAACGCTTGTCCGACAACGGCTTCGGTGACTGCTCCCCGACCTCACCACCCTGGTCGAGCCAGGCCAGCGAAGCGGCGACGCAGTGCTTGCAGAACACCCCGTCGGCACCGTACGGGCAGGAGCATTGCCCGCGCAGACCGCTCCGCGTGACGTCCAGCCGCACGCGGTAGGTGCGGGTACCGGCAACAGTGGCGTTCACGGTCGACCCGTCCACGGTCACCCGCCGGACCTGACCTGCGGCGAAGTACTGCTGTCCGCGTTCGAACGACTGGGGGTCGGCCAGCTTTCGCACCGAACTCCTGCTCACGACCACGACCGTCATTCTGCCAGGAGTTCCACGTCAACCATGGTCGCGCCGGTGTGCAACGGACGTTCGAACGCGGTTTCCAGCACGACGATGGTGTTCGTGCCGGTGACGCCCTCGATGGCGAAAATGCGGCGCAGCACGTCCTGGAGTCCTTCCGTGGTCGCGGCCCTGATCTTCGCCAGCAGCGAGGCGGGACCGGCGACGATGTGGGTCTCCTGAATCTCCGGAATGGCGGCGAGGGCGTCGCGGGTCGCCGCGTCCCCCATCCAGGCGTCGGCCTCGATCAGGACGAAGGCCAGCACCACCAGCCCCGCCGCGGCCGGATCGACGTCCACGGTGGTCCGGCGGATGACGCCCCGCTCGCGCAGCTTGCGGACCCGTTCGTGCGCCGCTCCCGGGGAGAGCCCCACCGCCTTCCCCAGAGCGGCGTACGACGTGGTCGCGTCGTGTTGCAACCTGGCCAGCAACGACCGGTCGATCTCGTCCACGCTCATCAACCTTCGACTGTGATACAGGCAATCGGCAACTTGACCATACAGGATCTTGCAGTATTGACTTCATGCTGAACACAGTCCTGTACGAAGGAGCCTACGGTGGCCGACGTCATCCCAGCGCGATTCCACCTCCTCGACGAGCGGTTCACCGGCTGCGACGGCGACTACGTCGTGGAACGGCTGCACACCGGCGCCCGGAAGGCCGAAGGGCCGGTGTACTTCGCCGCGGGCCGATACCTGGTGTGGAGCGACATCCCCAACGACCGGCTCCTGCGCTGGGACGAGACGACGGGCGAGGTCGGCGTGTTCCGGCACCAGTCCGGTTACGCCAACGGCAACACCATCGATCGCCAGGGCAGGCTGATCAGCTGCGAACAGGGCAACCGGCGGGTCACCCGCACCGAGCACGACGGCTCCATCACCGTGCTCGCCGACTCCTACGACGGCAAACGGCTCAACAGCCCCAATGACGTCGTGGTCCGAGCCGACGGCTCGATCTGGTTCACCGACCCCATCTACGGCATCCACTGCGACTACGAAGGCAACAAAGGCGAGAGCGAGATCGGTGCCTGCTACGTCTACCGCGTCGACCCGGCCACCGGCGCCGTGCGGGTCGTCGCGGACGACTTCTGCCGTCCCAACGGTCTCGCGTTCTCAGCCGGCGAACAGCGCCTCTACATCGCCGACACCCGTCAGGAACCCAGCCACATCAGGGTTTTCGACGTCACCGACGACGGCACGCTGACCGGCGGGAAGATCTTCGCCGAGTGCGACTTCGGCCGGTTCGACGGTCTCCGCCTCGACGACGCGGGACGGGTCTGGGCCGCCGCGTGGGACGGCGTGCACTGCTTCGCCCCGGACGGCACCCTGATCGGCAAACTCCTGCTTCCCGAGGCGGTCTCCAACCTCACCTTCGGCGGAATCAAGCGCAATCACCTGTTCATCACGGCATCGACCTCGCTGTACGCACTGCGAGTGACCTTCAACGGGGTCCGCTACCCGGCCTGAAGCCGGCCACCTGTTCCAACAGCCGGGACGTGCGAGCGGGATCGCCGTGCTCGCGCTCCCATTCGGCTTTCGCGAGCCGCCGCAGCAGCACGTAGAACGGGATCAACTCGGCGAAAGCCGCCGCTTCCGTGCTCGTCGGCGCGTATCCGTCGAGCACGGCGGGCAGCAGGTCCTCATCGGCGACCGCGAACACCGCCAAGTCCATCGCCGGATCGCCGGCGCTGAGGTCGTGCACGTCTATCAGACCCGCGATTCGGTTACCGCGCACCACGAAGTGCTCGGGGCGGCCGTCCAGCAACGTCAGCGTGCCGGAGCCGGTCATCAACGGCTGGAGGCGTCGGCACCAGGCCCGGATCTCGTCGGGCCACTGCGCCGGCAATCCGGCGATCACGGCCGGTCGGGTCAGGATCCAGGCGGTCCAGTCCGTCATCCACGCACCGATCGTGTCCGGCCTGCTCTCGGGCAGGGCGTGCACCCGGCGCAGCAACCTGCCCGCCTCGCGCTGCGCCGATGGCGGGCTGGCCGCCGTCAGCGGCTCTCCCTCGATCCACCGCAGCACCAGGTGGGACGGGGCGGCGACACCGTAGCCGTGCACTTCGGACACCGGCAGGCCCACCGCGGCGAGCCGGGCGATCGCCGCTCGTTCCTGCGCGAACGCGTCCGGTTGCGCGTCGGCCTTCACCGCGAAACCACCGACTCTGGCGACCAGCCGGGTGGGGCGGTCGATGTGGAGCGTGACCGGCCCGGCCGGCAGACCGTGTTCCGCCACAACGGCGTCAGGGGTGATCAGCACCCGGCCGATCCTGGCCGGGCGACCGAGGCGGGTCCACCGAATTCGCCGCGCAGTAGAGGGTCACCATGGCGACCAGTTCCTGTTCGAACGTCTCGACGGGGATCGGCTGTGAAGCGGCCATGAACTTGTGCGTGTTCACCTCGACGGTGAACAGGATGAGTTCGGCGGCGACCTCTGGTGCGCCCACGTGGATGTCGGGGTGCCGCACGATGATGTCGCGGAGCTGGGCCGTGCGCAGCTTGCCGTGCCGGTCGATCGCGTCGAGCAGGTCCCGGGAGACCGGCGCCTCCTCGATCATCACCCGGAGCAGCCGCGGATCGTGCCGGTGGTTGTCGATCGAGGCGCGGACCAGGGCCCGGACGGTCGCCTCCAGCGTTCCCGGCGAGAGGTCGAGGTCCTCGGCGCCGGTCCAGGTGCCGCGGTCGATGTGCTGGATCAGGAGCTCGGCGAGGATGGCGTCCTTGTTCGGGAAGTACTGGTACAGCGAGCCGATCGAGATGCGGGCGCGCTCGGCGATGCGGTTGGTGGTGCCGGCGGCGTAACCGTGCTCGGCGAAAATGTGAGCAGCCGCGGTGAGGATGCGTTCGCGCGTGAGTTCGGCACGCACCTGCCGGGGCTTGCGACGTGGCTCCAAGCGGCGGTCTGCCGGCGGCATCCTGGTCCTCCCTGGCGGCGGCGAAAGCGAGTAGCCAATACCTGAGCTAATGCTCACAATTATGCCATGAGCTGCGAAAACTCGGCATTGCACCGCGTCACCACGGTCGGCGAGGTCGAGGCGATCCTGGGCCGGCCGCCGTCGCTGATCATGCTCAAGCAGGTCAGTGCGCTCGATGACGGCTGCCGGATCGTGCTGGCACGCTGTCCGCTCGCGGGCTTCGGCTACCGCGACGCCGACGGCGTCAGCCGCACCACGTTCATCGGCGGCACACCGGGCTTCGTGCGCGTCCACTCACCGACGCGGATGTCGTTCACCAGCCCCGAGGCGCACGGCCCGGTGTCGTTCGTTTTCCTGTTGCCCGGTGTCGGAGAGACGTTGCGCGTCAACGGTTCCGTGGCCAAGAGAACGGGCAACGAGACGTTCGTCGATGTCCACGAAGCGTACGTGCACTGCGCGCAGGCCGTCATCCGTTCACGCCTGTGGCAGCCGCCCGTTCCGGCCGCACCAACGGCGGTCGTCGAGACCGAAGGCCCGCTGGGCGGACCTGGCGTCGCGGATTTTCTTGCCGCCGCCCCGTTTCTCGTACTGTCTACTTGGGACATATCAAGCAGTGACACCAGTCCGCGCGGCGATCGCCTGACGGTCGCGCGGATTCTCGACGGACGGACGCTCGTCATCCCTGACCGCAAGGGCAACAAGCGCGCGGACAGCCTCCACAACCTCCTGCGGGACGACAGGATGTCGTTCGCCGCCCTCGTTCCCGGCCGGACCGGCGTGCTGCACGTCAGCGGCCGGGGCTCGATCACCGACGATCCCGCGTTGCTGGAGACGATGTCCCTGCGCGGGACGCCCCCGCACGCGGCGTTGCTCATCGACGTCGAGCACGCCGAGGTGACCGCGAACGACGCCCTGACGCGCTCGCGGGTGTGGCACCCGGTCACCCATCTGGAGCGCGGCACGGCGCCGGATCTGCTGGCATTGGCCGGGAACCAGCTCGCCGCGAACTTGGCCGACAGGGACTCGGGGCTGCTCGCGCGGGTGCTCACGGCCGTCACGAGGATCCCCGGCATC
The DNA here is from genome assembly GCA_963771775.1 of uncultured Actinomycetota bacterium. Lineage (GTDB taxonomy): Bacteria > Actinomycetota > Actinomycetes > Mycobacteriales > Pseudonocardiaceae > Lentzea. The sequence continues at coordinate 244,596 of CAVYUS010000007.1, read as the reverse complement.
AACCGGGTGTTGCGGCCGGCGATGAACCTCGGTTATCGGTTCGGGCTGCGGAAGGAAGGCTACGAGGACGTCGAGGTCGGCGCACGGGCGAAGCGCTCCACCGTCGGGCCCGCGGCGGAGATCCCGGTGCGGGAGGTGCGGATCGCCGAGGTGCGCCGGGAGACACCCAGCGCGGTCACCCTCGTGCTGGAGGACGGGGCGTCGTTCGACTTCCGGCCAGGCCAGTTCTTCACGCTGATCACGGACATCGACGGCCGGCCGGTGCGACGCGCCTACTCCGCCTCGTCGGTGCCGGGGTCGGCGCGGCTGGAGGTCACGGTCAAGCAGGCCGAACGCGGCCGGTTCTCGACCCACGTCCACCGCGGCCTGCGCACCGGGGACCGGCTGTCGGTACGTGGTCCGTCCGGGGCGTTCCACGTCGATCCGGCGGCGGCGCACGACGTGGTCCTGGTCGCCGCGGGCAGCGGTGTCACACCGATGATGAGCATCATCCGCACGCTGCTCGCCGCACCTCCGGCCGGCCGGATCACGCTGCTCTTCACCAACCGCAGCAAGGAGGACGTCATCTTCGCCGACGAACTGCGCCGGCTGGAGACCGAGAACCCAGCGCGTCTCGCGGTAACGCACGTCCTGACTCAGGAGCACGGACGGCTCGACGCCGCGGGTGTGCGCGCCTGGCTCACCGAACTGCGGCCACCCGAGGACACCCGCTACTACCTGTGCGGGCCCGAGGCGTTGATGGACACCGTCCAGCACGTCCTGACCGAACTCGGTGTGGCGGACGACCGTGTGCACCACGAGCGCTACGCCAGCGGTGCCGACACGGCCGCCACCACCGCGCCACAGGAGATGACCGTCGTGGACGGGCGCACGCGGTCGGTTCCGCGGTGGCCGAGCCCGGCCAGACGCTTCTCGACGCCGGGCTCGCCGCCGGGTTGCCGATGCCGTACTCGTGCACGGTCGGCAACTGCGGGGACTGCATGGTGCGGCTCCGCGCCGGAGATGTCGCGATGGGCGAGCCGAACTGCCTTACACCGCAGCAGAAAGCTGACGGCTACATCCTGACGTGCGTGGGCTGCCCGACGTCCGGGCGTCGCGGCACTAGATCAGCTTCCAGGCACCTTCCAGCGCATGCCTGATGATCTGTTCCATCTCGTCGAAGTGGGCCTGATCGCAGATCAGCGGTGGCGAGAGCTGGATGACCGGTTCGGCGCGGTCATCGGCGCGGCAGTACAGGCCGCTGTCGAACAGGGTCGTGGACACGTAGCCCTTGAGGATGCGCTCGGACTCCTCGGCGGTGAAGCTCGTCTTGGCCGCCTTGTCCTTGACGAGCTCGATGCCGTAGAAGAAGCCCGTGCCGCGGACGTCGCCGACGATCGGCAGGTTCCGCAGTTTGTCCAAAGTGGACTTGAAGGCGTCCTCATTGGACAGCACGTGCTGGAAGAGGCCTTCGCGGTCGATGAGATCGAGGTTCGCGAGCGCCACGGCACACGACACGGGGTGGCCGCCGTACGTCGAGCCGTGCATGAACACCGTGCCGTCGCGGCGGAACGGCTCCATCAGGCGCTCGTCGATGATGACGGCGCCGAGCGGGGCGTAGCCGGAGGTGAGGCCCTTGGCGGTGGTGATCATGTCGGGCTGGTAGCCGTAGCGCTGGGCGCCGAAGGTGTGGCCGAGGCGGCCGACCGCGCAGACGACCTCGTCCGACACCAGCAGAACGTCGTGGCGGTCGCAGATCTCGCGCACCCGCTGGAAGTAGCCGGGAGGAGGCGGGAAGCAGCCACCGGTGTTCTGCACCGGTTCGAGGAACACGGCGGCGACGGTGTCCGCGCCCTCGAACAGGATGGCCTGCTCGATCTGGTCCGCGGCCCACCGGCCGAACGCCTCGTAGTCGTCGGCGTGTTCCGTGGCGCGGTAGAAGTTGGTGTTGGGCACCCGGATCGTGCTGGGCACAAGGGGTTCGAAGTCCCTCTTCAGCGCGGGCAGACCGGTGATCGACAGGGCGCCCTGCGAGGTGCCGTGGTAGGCGAGGGACCGGCTGATCACCTTGTGTTTGGTGGGCTTGCCGACGAGCTTGAAGTACTGCTTGGCGAGCTTCCACGCCGTTTCGACGGCCTCGCCACCGCTGACGGTGAAGAAGACCCGATTGAGGTCGCCCGGCGCCTCGGCGACCAGCCGTTCGGCGAGCTCGATCGCCCTCGGATGGGCGGCCGACCACAGCGGGAAGTAGGCGAGCTCCCGCGTCTGGCGGGCCGCCGCCTCGGCGAGCTCCTCGCGGCCGTGGCCGACCTGCACGGCGAACAGGCCGGCGAGCCCGTCGAGGTACCGCCTGCCCTCGGTGTCCCAGATGTACGCGCCCTCACCGCGGGTGATGACGGGCACGGCGTGGTCGTCGGCGGCGGAGTGGCGGGTGAAGTGCAACCAGAGATTATCGAGCGGCATGACACGTTTATCGCACATAGATCAGGAGATCACAAGCGAATCCGCAGCTGAACCGTCGAAGGGCGACTGAATCCGCAGTCAGCGCGTGCCCCACTGGTAGGACTGCTTGCGCAGCGAGAGGTAGACGAGCACCTCGGTGTCGGCCACGCCCGGCAACGAGCGCACGCGACGGGAGATCAGGTCGAGCAGGGCGGCGTCGTCCTCGCACACGACCTCGCACAGCACGTCGAACCGGCCCGCGCAGATGACGACGTACGCGACCTCGTCGATCTCGGCGAGTGCGTCTGCCACCGGCTCGATCGGACCCTGCACGTTGACCGCGACGAGCGCCTGCCGGAACAGCCCGACCTGCAACGGGTCGGTGACCGCGACGATCTGGATCACGCCGGCGTCCGACAGGCGTTGCACGCGCTGGCGCACGGCCGCCTCGGACAGCCCCACGACCTTGGCGATCGTCGCGTACGCCCGCCGCCCGTCCTGCTGGAGCTGCTCGATGATCGCCTTCGACACGTCGTCGATGATCAGCTGGTTGCGGTCGTCCACGCCGCTCGTCCTCTTCACCGGCACAGTATGCCCACCGGACGCCCGGTCATCCGGTTAGACGCGACCATCGCAATCCGACAACTGTTCCGGTAGCTTGAGCGCGATCGAGCTACTGAATCCGTCGCAGATCGACGTCTTGACCGAGGAGAAGCACCGTGACGCTGGACGTACGCAACTTCGTCGACGGAGAGCACACCGACCCGGTCGAGGGTCGGCGCGCGGATCTGGTCGACCCCGCGACCGGAACGGTGTTCGGCACCGCACCGGTCTCCGGTGCCGAGGACGTCGACCACGCCTGCCGCGTCGCCGCCAAGGCGTTCGAGACCTGGCGCGAAACGACGCCCGCACAACGGCAACGGGCGCTGCTCACGTTCGCCGACCTGGTGGAGGAGCACGCCGACGAGCTCGTGCGGGCGGAGAGCCGCAACACCGGCAAGCCGATCGGGCTCACGGCGAGCGAGGAACTGCCGGCCGCGGTGGACCACCTCCGCTTCTTCGCCGGTGCCGCGCGGATGCTCGAAGGCAAGGCCGCCGCCGAGTACCTGCCCGGCCACACCAGCTTCGTGCGGCGCGAGCCGATCGGTGTCGTCGGCCAGGTGACGCCGTGGAACTACCCGCTGCTGATGGCGGTCTGGAAGATCGCCCCCGCGCTCGCGGCCGGCAACACGATCGTGCTCAAGCCGTCCGACACGACCCCGGTGACCACGTTGCGACTGGCCGAGCTCGCGGCCGAGGCGTTTCCGGCCGGGGTGTTCAACGTCGTGTGCGGCGGTCCGGAGACCGGGCGAGCGCTGGTCGAGCACGAGATCCCGCAGCTGGTGGCGATCACCGGCTCGGTGCGGGCGGGCAGCGCGGTGGCGACCTCGGCCGCCCGTGACCTCAAGCGGGTGCACCTGGAACTGGGCGGCAAGGCACCGGTCGTCGTGTTCGACGACGCCGACGTCGAGGCCGCGGCGGCCGGGATCGCCATGGCGGGGTACTTCAACGCGGGTCAGGACTGCACGGCCGCGACGCGAGTGCTCGTCGGGCCGCGCGTCCACGACGACTTCGTGGCCGCACTCACCGAGCAGGCCAAGAAGACCACCACGACGTTCCACAAGGGTGCCGACGATCCGGACGCACTCGTTCCCCCGGTGAACAACGCCCGGCAGTTCGACCACGTCACCGGGTTCCTCGACCGGGCACCGGGGCACGCCGAGATCACCGCGGGCGGCCGCCGCCAGGGCGACCGGGGCTTCTTCGTCGAACCCACCGTCGTCGCCGGGCTGCGGCAGGACGACGAGATGGTGCAGCGGGAGATCTTCGGCCCGGTCATCACCGTGCAGCGGTTCACCGACGAGGACCAGGCGGTCACGTGGGCCAACAGCGTCGACTACGGCCTCGCCTCCAGCGTGTGGACGCGCGACTTCGGGCGCGCCATGCGGATGAGCAAGCGGCTGGACTTCGGCTGCGTGTGGATCAACGCGCACATCCCGCTCGTCGCCGAGATGCCTCATGGTGGCTTCAAGCACTCCGGTTACGGCAAGGACCTTTCGCTCTACGGGTTCGAGGAGTACACGCGCGTCAAGCACGTCATGGCCAACATCGAGTCCTGACAGTCCTAAAAGGAGAGTCGGCATGAGCCGCTACGGAGCCCAGTTCGGTCCGGACGTCACGTTCCTGGGCATCGAGCGGTGCAGCCTCGACGACCCCGCGAGCTTCGCCGGGGCGGACGCCGTCGTCCGAGGCCGTGTCCTGTAGGTCCGTTCGATGAGAGTCACGTGCGAGCGGTTCTCTGACGGTGCCGCCGCGATTCCCTCATACCGGGCGTATTCGGGGATCGCGGCGGTGCCGTCAGCGGACCCCTCGGACGCGACTATCGCGGACGAGACCTACAGGACACGGCCTCGGCGCCCCCTTCGACGGCGGCACCTCCCACCGCCCCGGCACCCGCTTCGGCCCGCAGGCCATCCGCACGACCGACTACCTCCCCCACGACGGCTCGCGCCCCAGCCTCGCGCTGCGCACCGACGGGCTGCGCGACCTGCGCGTGCTCGACGCCGGTGACGTGGAGATGTACGCCGGCGACATCACGACCGCGTTGTCCGCGCTGGAGACGGCGGTCGAGACGGTGGCCCGGGCCGGCGCGATCCCGATCATCCTGGGCGGCGACCACTCGATCGCCTTCGCCGACGCCAAGGGGGTCGCCAACGTCCTGGGCCACGGCCGGGTGTCCATGCTGCACTTCGACGCGCACGCCGACACCGGCGACATCGAGTTCGGTTCGCTGTGGGGGCACGGCCAGCCGATGCGCCGGCTGATCGAGTCCGGTGCGCTGCGCGGCGACCGGTTCCTGCAGATCGGGCTGCGCGGCTACTGGCCGCCGCCCGCGACGCTGGCCTGGATGGCCGAGCAGCGCATGCGGTCCTACGAAATGACCGAGATCGGGCACCGGGGTCTCGACGCCTGCCTGACCGAGGCGTTCGGCATCGCTCTCGACGAGTGCGAGGGCGTGTTCCTGTCCGTCGACATCGACGTCTGCGATCCGGGGCACGCACCCGGCACCGGCACCCCTGAGCCCGGCGGGTTCTCCGCGCGCCAGCTGCTCGACTCGGTCCGCCGGATCTGCCTGGAGCTACCGGTGGTCGGTGTCGACGTGGTCGAGGTGAGCCCGCCCTACGACCACGCCGACATCACCGCCGCGCTGGCCAACCGGGTGGTGCTGGAAGCGCTTTCCGCGATCGCCCGCCGTCGTCGTGACAGCAGGGACGGCACCCGCTGGGACCCGTCCCTGCCACTGCTCGCCGACCGGCCCGCCGAGTCCTGAACCCGGCGTTCTTCAGCGCACCAACGTCTCCGCGCCTCGGTGCACGATCGTGCCGCTGACGACGGTGAGTGCGATCGGAGCCTCCGCCAGCTCGTCTGGATCGGCCCGCAGCGGGTCGACGGTGAACGCGGCGAAGTCGGCCCGCCCGCCGACGGTCACCCGGCCACCGCCCGCCTCACCCGCGGCCAGGGCGGCGTGCGAGGTGTAGCCCTCCAGCGCCATGCGGGCGGTGAGTCCCTGCGTCGGGCCGACCGGTGGCACGTCGGGTTCGCAAGCCGGACGGCGCAACCGGGCCTCGGCGAGACCGCGGCGGGCGTCGAACGGTGCGACCGGCCAGTCCGAGCCGAGGACGACCGGCACCCCGGCGTCGCGCAGGTCGCGGCAGCGCCAGGCCCGTCCCGCCCGCTGGGTGCCCAGTCGCACCGACCAGTTGTCGGAGAGGTCGGCCTTGGTGAAGTGGCTGCAGTGCGTGGGTTGCATGCTCGCGACCACGCCTTGCCGGACGAACCGGTCGATCAGCGCGCTCGGCAGCGTCTCGATGTGCTCGACGCGGTGCGGCACGGAGGCGGACCGGTCGAGGCCGTCGAGCGCGTCCAGCACGTGGCGCACGGCGGCGTCGCCGATCGCGTGGGTGGCGGTCGGGACACGTGCCTCGGCGAGTGTGCGCAGCGCACGGGTGTAGTCGCGGACGTCGGGCCAGAGACTGGCCGTCGAGTCGCCCAGCACGTCGGGTGTCTCCAGCCAGGCAGTGCCGTTGTCGATCGTGCCGTCCAGCATGAACTTGACCGCGCCGACCTGCCAGCGGCGGCCGCCGTGACCTTGCAGCGCAATGAGTTCGGCGATGCCGTCGGTGTCCACGCCGGGGTCGCACCAGGGCGCGAACCGCAGCCGCAGCGGCAGATCACCCAGTCGCTCCGCCTCGGCGAGGACCTCCTCGCTGTCGCCGAGCAGGTCCATGACGTGCCCGCCGGTGAGCCCGGTGGCGGCCATCTCGGCCAGCAGGACGTGCAACCGGGCCGCGCGGTCGGCGACCGGTTCCTTCGGGGTGTGTTCGAGCACGAGTTCCATGGCGGCCGACTCGTGCAGCAACCCGGTCGGGCGGCCGTCTGGACCGCAGACCACGGTCGAGCGCTGGTCGAACTCCCTGGGCCCGTCGACGCCGGCGATGCGCAGTGCCGCCGGGTTCGCGAGTGCCGAGTGCGCGTCGAAGAACCGGACGAACGCGGGCCGGCCGCCCACCGCGTCGTCGATCAGGGCACCGGTGAGAGGCCTGCCGGCGAACACGTTCGGGTCGAGGCCCCATGCCTGCACCCAGGCGTCGGGAGCACGGGACGCGGAGGCCTCGGCAAGGCGCCGGTGGACCTCCTCCGGTTCCCGCACACCGGAAAGATCGACGTCGGCGGTCAGCCCCAGCCCCGCCACCGGATGGATGTGACCGTCGACCAGGCCGGGGGTCAGCACGGCCCGCCCGAGGTCGACGACCTCGGTGCCGGGACCGCGCCAGTCCCGCACGTCCCGCCTGGTCCCGATCGCGCTGACCACTCCACCGGTCACGGCGATCGCTTCCACCGGAGGGCCGCCACAGGGCAACGTGTGCATCGTGTGAACGGTGTCAGCGCACAGGATGAGGTCCGCGTTCACGCCGTGACCTCCTGAGCGTCCGCGTTCGCACCCTCGCCAACGCGCGCGTAGATCTCCGGCCGCCGGCTGCGCAGCAGAACCGCGAACACACCGCCCACCAGCAACGTCACCGGAACGATGGCGACCAGCACGACGTTGACGCCCATCGGCGCGTTGGTGAGGATCCCGACGTTGCTGATCAGGATGTAGGTCGCCACGGCCAGCAGCACGGAGGACGCGATCGCCGCGGTCAGCGCCGCCGGCGTGCTCGCCGCCTTGTTGCGCCGCAGGAAATACACCACGCACGAGACCGCGGTGAGCACCTGCAGCAGCACGATGCCGATCACACCCGGCGTGTTCACCCACAGCAGCAGGCCGGTGACGGGGTCGGCGCCGGCGAGCGCGAACCCGCCGATCACGACGATCGCGAGGATCGTCTGCACCACGCTCGCCCGGTACGGCGACCCGAAGCGCGGGTGGACGCGGCCGATCCAGGCAGGCAGCACCCCGTCCTCGGACAGCGCGCGGGTGTAGCGGGTGATGGCGTTGTGGAACGCGATCTGCGAGGCGTAGACGCTGGAGATCACCAGCACCTGCATCAGCGTCGCCGCCCACGGCCCGACGTAGGTCGCGGTGGCGACGAAGAGCAGCCCGGCGGGGTTCCCCGCGGCTGCGGCCTGGACCTGGTCGCTGCCGAACCCGACCACCACGGACCAGAGGATGCCGCAGTAGAACAGCGCCATGAAGCCGACCGCGAAGTAGGTCGCGCGGGGAATGGTGCGTTCCGGGTCACGGGCTTCCCGGCGGTACAGGGCGGTCGACTCGAAGCCCATGAACGCGGCAAAAGCGAAGGCCAGCACGCCACCCATGCCGGGGTTGAACATCGCGGACGGCGTGAACGACGCACCGTCCACACCGGACGCACCACCCTGCGTGAAGACACCGATGGCCATCAGCACGAGAATCCCGGATTCCAGCACCAGCAGGACACCCAGCACCTTCGCACCAACGTCGATGCCCACCCAGGCGATCACCAGCACGAGGGCGAGCGCGACCAGTGCGATGACCGGCCACGGCACGTTCACCCCGAACAGGTCGGCCAGCGCCGTCCTGGTCTGCGCGGCGAACAGCCCGTACACGCCGATCTGCAACGTGTTGTAGGCGACCAGCGCGAGCAGGGCGGCCGCGAGCCCCCAGCCGCTGCCGAGTCCCTTGGCGATGTAGGCGTAGAACGCGCCGCCGCCGCTGATGTGTTTCGTCATGCGGGTGAACGCGACGGCGAAGATGACCAGCACCGCACCTGCGGCCAGGTAGGCGACCGGTGCTCCGGGGCCACCGATCATGAGGCCCAGCGGTGCGACGCCGGCGATGACGGTCAGCGGGGCGGCAGCCGCCAGGACCATGAAGACGAGGCCGCCCGTACCGAGGACACCGCGTTTGAGCTGCCCCTCTGGCACGGGGCCGCTGGTGTCGTGCAAGGAGGAGGGTCGGGTCATGACGGCGCCCTTTCGATGTGTCTGGGGTCACTCAATGCCCTGCGATTGCCGAATCATTGGCCAACCACTCCATCCAGTCAAGGTTTTCGTAGCAAAACAGGGTTCTTGACACGTAAACGGTAGGCAGATGGCACATAAACGACGGAAACAGTTCCGCGTTATGGGCCCGGTCGCACGGCTCCGGGGAAGATGACGGGGTGAGCGCGCCGAGAAGAGGCAGACCAGCGGGCCCGACCGGCCCGGTCATCGGCCGTGCCCTCCAGCTCCTCGACGCCTTCGACGCCCAGCGTCGCGAACTGAGGCTGAGCGAACTCGCCCGGCGCGCGGGCATGCCGTTGTCGACCGCACACCGGCTGTTGCAGGAGCTCAGCGCGTGGGGAGCGGTCGAGCGCGGCGACGACGGGCTGTACCGGATCGGGTTGCGGCTGTGGGAGCTCGGCTCGCTCTCACCCCGCGGTCCGGGACTGCGCGAGACCGCGTTGCCGTTCCTCGAAGATCTCTCCCGGATCACCGGGGAGAACGTGCAGCTCGCCGTCCGGGAGGGCACGGAGGTCGTCTTCGTCGAGCGGATAGCGGGTTCCGGCGCGGTGCCGGTGCTCACCAGGGTCGGCGGCCGGTTCGCGCTCACCGCCACCGGTGTCGGCCTGGTCCTGCTCGCCCACGCCCCCGCCGAGGTGCAGGAAGAAGTCCTCAACGGCCCGATCGACCGCTACACCGCCCGGACCGTCGCCGATCCGGCCCAGCTGCGCCGGATGCTCGCCGACGTCCGGGTCAACGGCTTCTCGATCAGCGACCGCCAGGTCACGTTGGACGCCCTGTCGGTGGGGGCGCCGATCCGCGACCGCAACGGCGCGGTGATCGCGGCGGTGTCGCTGGTCGTGCGGCACGGCAGCACCACCGCACACGCACTGGAACGACTCGTGCGCACCAGCGCCCAGGCGATCTCCCGCGCCCTGTCGGCCTAAGGGCTTCCATTTTCCGGAAACCCCCCTGCGACTCGGGTAGTGGTCTCCGCCACTCTGTGACTCCCCACCACGGAGAACACGGAAGAGGAGTGCCGATGACCGGCTTCCCGCGCGACCAGTGGTACGTCGCCGCGTACGGATCAGAGATCGAGCACGACCTGTTCAGCCGCACCATCTGCGGCGAGCCGATCCTGTTCTGGCGCACGCGCGACGGAGCGGTGACGGCCATGTCGGACCGGTGCGTGCACCGCCGCTTCCCGTTGTCCCAGGCGCCGTCCCGGCTCGTCGACGACCAGGTGGTCTGCGGTTACCACGGCTTCACCTACGACACCGGCGGCAAGTGCGTCGCCGTGCCGGGACAGACCCGCATCCCGCGCACCGCACGGCTTTCCTCGTACCCGGTCGTCGAGCAGGACTCGTTCGTGTGGGTCTTCATCGGCGACCCGGCCAACGCCGACGCGTCCCTGATCCCCCGCGCGCCCTGGCTAGTCGCGCCGGACTACACGACGGTCTGCGGCATGGAACCGTTGAACGCCAGGTACGAGCTGCTCGTCGACAACCTGCTGGACCTCTCGCACGAGACGTACCTGCACGGCGGCTACATCGGCACGCCGGAGGTCGCCTCCACCCCGATCACGACCGAGGTCGACGAGGACGCGGGCATCGTCTACGTCTCGCGGCACATGAGCGACGCGGAGTGCCCGCCGTTCTACTCGAAGTCGACCGGTCTGCAGGGCCGGATCGCCCGCTGGCAGGACATCGAGTACACGCCGCCGTGCCTGTACAAGCTGCACAGCCGCATCGCGCCGGTCGGGTCCGTGCCCAACGCCGACGGCACCGACCCGGACGCGTTCCACGTCGAGGTCGTGTACGCGATCACGCCGGAGACCGAGACCTCCACGCACGACTTCTGGGCGGTGGCACGGGATTTCGCGCTCGACGACGAGGACGTGTCGGCGTTCCTGGCCGAGAACAACCGCACGGTCGTCATGCAGGACGTCGTGGCGCTGAACGTGCTGGAGAAGGTCATCGCCAACGAGCCGGAGGGCTACCAGGAGCTGTCGATCAACATCGACACCGGCGGGCTCGCCGCGCGGCGGATGATCAAGCGCCTGTGCGAGAAGTCATGAACGTGCTCACCGGCAACCGGGTCTTCCGCATCCACTGGGTGCTGGGCACCGACCGGCTCCGCGCGGTCTGCCACTGCTCCGCCGAGCGGGAGTTCGAGGATCCCGTCGAGCTGTGGGAGTGGCTGCTCGACCACCCCTTTGGACACGAGTCATGAAGCTGTTGCTGGAGACCAAGGAACCGATCGCCGACGGCGTGGTGCTCCTGACGCTGCGACATCCGGACGGTCACCCGCTGCCCGCCTGGACGCCCGGCGCCCACATCGATCTGGTGCTCACCGACGACCTGGTGCGCCAGTACTCGCTGTGCGGCGACCCGCAGGACACCGAGGTCCTGCGGGTCGCCGTGCTCCGCGAACCGGAGGGCCGCGGCGGTTCGCAGCACGTGCACGACGTGCTCACCGCGGGGCAGCTGATCGAGGTGCAGGGCCCGCGCAACCACTTCGAGCTCGTCGAAGCTCCGCGCTACCTGTTCATCGCCGGCGGGATCGGCATCACGCCGATCCTGCCGATGATCGAGCAGGCCGCGGCGGCCGGCCGGGACTGGCGGCTGGTCTACGGCGGCCGGACCAGGGCCTCCATGGCGTTCCGCGCGGAGCTCGAGCAGCGCGGCACCGTCGAGATCCGCCCGCAGGACGAGTACGGCCTGCTCGACCTCCCGGCGTTGTTCGCCGGGCTGGCCGACGACACCGCCGTCTACTGCTGCGGGCCCGAACCCCTGCTGGCCGCAGTGGAGACGCATCGCACCAACGGCACGTTGCACGTCGAACGGTTCGCACCGAAACCCGATGCGGCACAAGGACCCCGGCACGAGTTCGAGATCGAGCTGGCGCAGACGGGCACCGTGCTGCGGGTACCGGCCGACCAGTCCGTGCTGGAGGTCGTCGAACGAGCGGGCGTCTCGGTGTTGTCGTCCTGCCAGGAGGGCACCTGCGGCACCTGCGAGACGATCGTGCTCGAAGGCACCCCCGACCACCGCGACTCCGTGCTCACCGCCGAGGAGCAGGACTGCGGCGACGCGATGATGATCTGCGTGTCCCGGTCGCGCTCCGCCCGCCTGGTGCTCGATCTCTGAGCCTCGGCGCGGCACCGTTCGCCTAAAGAGACACTTGACAGTTCAACAAGGCCGAACCATGCTCTCTATATCAGGAATCCTGATATTCGAGTTCCTGACACGACCGCTCAGTGAGGAGCACTCATGCGTGTGTGGCCACTAAGCACCGCCGAGGGCAGCACGGCACCGGTTGAGCATGTCGTGCAGCGCGGTCCGCTCGCCCTTGCTGAGCCTGCTCACCATCTGCTCCTCGATCGCGGCGATGTCGGCGGCGTGCTCCGCCAGGAACGCCCTGCCCTTGTCCGAGAGGCTGATCAGCAACCTCCGGCCGTGCGCGGGATCCTGCGCACGGACGATCAGCTCACGACGTTCCAACGCCGAGACCATGTCGGTCATCGTCTGCGCCGTCACGAACGAGTTCCGCGCCAGTTCCGCTGAAGTGACGCCTTCGCGGCGTGCCAGCACCGTCAGCGCCGTGTACTGCAGGGTCGTCACACCGGCGGGACGCAGTACCTCGTCCATGAGTGCGCGGACCGCGAGCTCCACCTGCTTGACCTCGTACATCAGCGACGGTCGCAAGTGCCTCACCTTCTCCATCGATCTCGACGATCACTCCGAAGCCTGTCACAGGAAGGCAGAACCATCATGACCACAGTCGACGACCGGCCGACCGCAACGGTGCGCCGCCCCGACGTCGCACCCGGCATGTTGTTCATCGGGGGTCGGTGGCGGGAGGGGTCGGAAGGCGGCCGGATCAACGTCGTCGATCCCGCCACCGGATCCGTCGTGACCTCCGTCGCCAGGGCGTCCACGGCGGACGTGAACGACGCGGTCGAGGCCGCCCGCGCCGCGTTCGAGGGCTGGGCCGCCACGCCGGCCAGGCACCGCGGGCGCATCCTGCACCGCGTCGCCGAGATCGTGCGCGCCCGAGCCGACGAGCTCGTCGCGGTGGAGAGCCTCGACGTCGGCAAGCCGGTCTCGCTGTGCCGCCCGGTCGACGTGGAGACGACCGCCGACCAGTACGAGTACTACGCCGCGCTGGCGCAGACCCTCGACGGTGCGACGCGGCAGATCCCGCTCGCCGCGCACGCCTACACCCTGCGCGAGCCGATCGGTGTGGTCGCGGCGATCACACCGTTCAACTTCCCGCTGATCCTGTCCAGCTCGAAGCTCGCTCCGGCGCTCGCGGCCGGCAACACCGTCGTCCACAAGCCCGCCGAGGACACCCCGCTCAGCGCGTTGCTGATGGCCGAGATCCTCGCCGAGGCCGGGGTGCCCGACGGCGTGGTCAACGTCGTGACGGGGTACGGCGCCGAGGTCGGCGAACACCTGCTGCGCCACCCCGGCGTGGACAAGGTGGCGTTCACCGGGTCGACGGCGGTCGGCCGGCACGCGGCGAGCGTCGCGGGCGCGCAGCTCAAGCCGATGACCATGGAGCTGGGCGGCAACGCGGCGCACATCATCTTCGACGACGCCGACCTCGAGAAGGCGATCGGCGCGGCGATCAAGGGGTTCGTGTTCAACACGGGCCAGTTCTGCATGGGTGGTCCCCGGCTGCTCGTCGCGGCACCGTTGCACGACGACCTCGTCAACGCGCTCGCCGGAGCCGTCCCGCACGTCCCGCTCGGTGACCCGTTCGACCCGGCGACCGTGATCGGCCCGATGGCCGGCGAACGCCATCTGTCCAAAGTAGAGCGTTATGTCGCCCAGGCGGAGGCCGACGGCGGCCGGATCGTCACGGGCGGGAAGCGAGCCGACCGGGAGGGCTTCTTCTTCGAACCCACGGTGATCGCGGACCTGCCGGACACCTCTTCCGTGGTGCGGGAGGAGATCTTCGGGCCGGTGCTGACGGTGCAGCGGTTCGACACCGAGGACGAGGCGGTCGCATTGGCCAACAGCACGGCCTACGGCCTCGCGGCCGGGTTGCAGACCCAGAACCTCGCTCGCGCCCACCGGGTCGCCGCCCGGTTGCAGGCGGGCATCGTGTGGATCAACGACTGGGCGATGCTCGACCCGGCGATCCCGTTCGGCGGGGTGAAGGATTCCGGATACGGCCGCGAGTACGGGCCGGAGGCGCTCGCCGCCTACACGCGCACCAAGTCCGTCGTCGTCTCCCTGGCTCCCTGACCGCCCAAGAGAAGTCACCTCCCCTCGTCATCTCCCTGGCTCACCTGAACTTCCAGGAGAAACACCATGTCCACAACAACGACAGCGGCCGTCGTCGAGTCCGCCGGTTCCGGGTTCGTGCTTTCCGAGGTGACGCTGGACGACCTGCGCCCGGACGAGGTGCGCGTCCGCGTCACCGCCGCCGGCGTCTGCCACACCGACCTCGGCGTCGCGGGCGGCCACCTGCCCTTCCCGCTGCCCGGCGTGCTCGGCCACGAGGGCGCCGGAGTCGTCGAGGCGGTCGGCGCCGCGGTCACCAAGGTCGCCGCGGGTGACCAGGTGTTGCTGAGCTACACCTCGTGCGGCCGTTGCCCGAACTGCCGCGACGGCCACCCGGCCTACTGCGACACCTGGCTGCCGTCGAACCTCATCGGCGGCGAACGAGCCGACGGGACGTCGCCGATCTCCCGTGGCGGCGTCCCGCTCGGCGGTCACTTCTTCGGCCAGTCGAGCTTCGCCCACCACGCCGTGGTCGACGAGCGCAGCCTGGTCAAGGTCTCCGCCGACGCACCGCTCGACCTGCTCGCCCCGCTCGGCTGCGGGATCATGACCGGCGCCGGCGCGGTCTGGAACGTGCTGTCCCCGCGACCCGGCGCCACCCTGCTCGTCACCGGCGCCGGCGCGGTCGGGCTCTCGGCGGTCATGGCGGCCGCGCTGACCCCGGCCACCCGGATCATCGCGGTCGACCGGGTGCCGGGGCGGCTGGCGCTCGCCGCCGAACTCGGCGCCACCGACACCATCGACACCACGCACCAGGACCTCGGTGAGGCGATCGCGAAACTCACGTCCGGTCGCGGCGTCGACGGCGTCGTGGAGACCACCGGCAACGCCGGGGTGCTCGGCGCGGCGATCTCCGCGCTCGCGAGCCGCGGCACCGCGGTGATCGTGGGCGCACCCGCGTTCGGCACCCAGGTACCGGTCGACGTGAACTTCATGATCCCCGGCCGCCGGGTCGTCGGACTGACCATGGGCGACGCGGAGACGCAGGCGCTGATCCCGGCACTCGTCGAGCTCGTCACGGCGGGCAAGATGCCGATCGACCGGCTGATCACCCACTACGCGTTCGGGGAGATCCAGCAGGCGGTCGAGGACGTGCTGTCCGGCGCGACGATCAAACCCGTGCTGCGGCTGGCGTCATGAGCACGCCGATCATCGGGCCCGCCAACGCCGGCCTGGGCACCTGGCCCGCGCGGCGGGCCCGGATCTCCCCGCACCGCACCGCACTCGTGCAGGCGGACCGGACGCTGACCTACGCCGAACTGGCGCACCGGGTCGACCGGCTCGCGGCGGTGCTGGCGAGGCTCGGCGTGCGGCGCGGTGACCGGGTCGCCTACCTCGGCGTCAACGACATCACCGTGTTCGAGACGTTGTTCGCGACCGCGTTGTGCGGCGCGATCTTCGTACCGCTGAACTACCGGCTGTCCGGCACCGAGATCGGTTACATGCTCGCCGACTGCGGCGCGTCCCTGCTCGTCCACAGCGCCGACACCGACGAACTCGTTGCCACGGCAGGATTTCTGCCGCGGGTGCTGCGGACCGCCGACTTCGATGCGGAGATCGCCGCCGGTGGTGAGCCACCCTCCATCGGGGTGCCGCTCGACGACCCGTGCCTGCTGCTCTACACCTCCGGCACGACCGGGAAGCCAAAGGCGGCAGTGCTCACGCACGGCAACCTGACCTGGAACACCGTCAACCAGCTCGCCCACTTCGACGTGCTGAGCACCGACCGGGCGCTGTGCATCGCGCCGTTGTTCCACTGCGTCGGACTCGGCCAGATCACCCTGCCGACGTTGTTCAAGGGCGGCAGCGTCGAGCCGGTCGCGAGGTTCGATCCCGGCGCCGTCCTCGCGCGCATCTCGGCCGGGGGCATCACCGGTTTCTCCGCGGTGCCGACGATGTTGCAGATGCTGTGCCAGGACCCGTCCTGGGACAGCACCGATCTCAGCTCGCTGACCTGCGTGCTCTACGGCGGGTCGCCGGTGCAGGAACGCGTCGCACGGGCGTGGCTCGACCGCGGCGTCCGGCTGCTGCAGGGCTACGGCATGACCGAGGCCTCCCCCGGCGTGTCGATGGGCACCCACGACGGCACGCTGGAGCACCCGGTTTCCGCTGGGGTACCGCACTTCTTCACCGACATCGCCGGACTCGGCGACGACGACCGCGTCACGCCGCTCGGCACGCGGCCGGCCGAGCTGCTCGTCCGCGGGCCGAACGTGTTCACCGGCTACTGGAACCGGCCGGCGGAGACCGGTGACAGCTTCGTCGACGACGAGTGGTTCCGCAGCGGCGACGTGGTCCGCGTCGACGACGACGGCTGGGCCTACGTCGTCGACCGGGTCAAGGACATGATCATCTCCGGCGGCGAGAACGTCTACCCCGCCGAGGTCGAGGCCGTCGTCGTGCAGCTCGACGAGGTCGAGTCGTGCGCGGTGGTCGCCGTACCGGACGAACGCTGGGGCGAGGTCGGCGCCGCCTACGTCGTCGCCCGCGCCGAGCTCGACGAGAACGCACTGCGCAAGCACCTCGAAGCCAACCTGGCCCGTTACAAGGTGCCCAAGCACCTCATCTTCGTCGATGCGTTGCCGCGCAACGCAACCGGCAAGGTCCGCCGCGTCGAGCTGCGCGCGCAGGCGGCCATCACCTTCGCACAGAACGGCTCACCATGAACGACGCCCGGATCGACCAGCTCAAGGTGCTCCTGCCGCCGACACTGCGGTACGAGTCCCACGGAGACGTCGGCGTGCTGCGGTTGCGACGGGTGGCCAAGCGCAACGCCCTCGACGACGCCACGGTGCTCGGCATCGAGGCGTTCTTCAGCGCGCCACCGCACGGCATCAACGCGGTCGTCCTCGACGCCGAGGGCGAGCACTTCTCCGCCGGCCTCGACCTGTCCGAGGTCACCGAGCAGGACGCGTTCGGCGGGCTCGAGCACTCGCGGATGTGGCACCGGGCCTTCGAACGGATCGAGTTCGGCAAGGTGCCGGTGGTCGCGGTGCTCAAGGGCGCGGTCATCGGCGGCGGGCTGGAGCTCGCCACCGCCGCGCACATCCGCGTCGCCGAGCCGTCGGCGTTCTACGCGCTGCCGGAAGGCCAGCGCGGGTTGTTCGTCGGTGGCGGCGCCTCGGTGCGGGTGCCGCGCCTGATCGGCGTGCACCGCATGGCGGACATGATGCTCACGGGCCGGGTTCTCGACGCCGACGAGGGACACTCGGTCGGGCTGTCGCACTACCGGGTCGACAGCGGTGCCGGTCTGCGCCACGCACTCGAACTGGCGCGCCGGATCGCCGGCAACTCGCCCATCACGAACTTCGCCGTGCTGCAGGCGTTGCCGCGAATCGCACAGGCGAATCCCGGCGACGGCTACCTCATGGAGGCGCTGATGGCCGCGGTGGCGTCGTCCAGCGACGAGGCCAAGCAACGACTGCACGCGTTTCTCGACAGGGGCGAGGGAAAGGTCGAGCCATGACGCCACTTCGTCCGGTTGCCCCGGACGTGCTGGACCACACGGAGATCGGCCGCTACCTGCACTGGCTGGATGAGCAGCGCGGCCTGCGGTTCGACGACTACGCCGGGCTGCACCACTGGTCGGTCAACGACCTCGCCGGCTTCTGGTCGTCCATTTCGGACTACTTCGGCGTCCGCGCGCACACCCCGGCCAGCCGGGTGCTCGGGTCCCGGACGATGCCCGGCGCGCAATGGTTTCCCGGCGCCACGCTCAACTACGCCGAGCACGCCGTCGGGTTCGCACACGGTTCCCACCACACCGAACGCCCGCACGACGACGTCGCGATCACCGGTTTCACGCAGACCCGTGACACGACCGAGCTGACCTGGGGGCAGCTGCGCACGCAGGTGGCCGAGGCCCGCGCCGGCCTCGTGCGCCTCGGTGTCGGACGCGGCGACCGGGTCGTCGCCTACCTCCCGAACATCCCGGAGACAGTCGTCGCGTACCTCGCGGTGACGAGCCTCGGCGCGATCTGGGCGTCCTGCGCCCCCGAGTTCGGCGCACGGTCGGTCGTCGACCGATTCGGCCAGATCGAGCCGCGCGTGCTGCTGACGATCTCGGGATATTCCTACGGCGCCAAGGAGATCGACCGGGGCGCGGAGGTCGCCGAGATCCGGGCCGGGCTGCCGACGGTCGAGCACACCGTGCTCATTCCCTACGGCGGCTACGACTACCTCCCGGACGTGCTCATGTGGGAGGAACTGCTCCAGAGCCCCGGTGATCCCGCCTTCACCCCGGTGCCGTTCGACCACCCGTTGTGCGTGCTGTTCTCCTCCGGCACCACGGGAAAACCGAAGGCGATCGTGCACAGCCACGGCGGCGTTCTGCTGGAACACCTGAAGAACCACGGCCTGAGCTGGGACCTGCGGCCGGGCGACCGCATGCTGTGGTTCTCCACCACCGCGTGGATGATGTGGAACTCGCTGGTCTCCGGCCTGCTGACCGGCGCGTCGATCGTGCTCGTCGACGGCCATCCGCAGCACCCCGACCTCGGCTGGCAGTGGCAGCTCGCGCAGGACACCGGCGCCACGCTGATGGGCGCGAGTCCCGGATTCCTGATGGCGTGCCGCAAACAGGGCCTGAACCCGGCCAGGGAGTACGACCTCTCCCGCATCCGGCAGATCGGCGCGGCGGGCAGCCCGTTGCCCGCCGACGGCTACCGCTGGGTGCTCGACCAGTTCGGTCCGAGCGTGCTGCTCAACGTCGGCAGCGGCGGCACCGACGTGTGCACCGGCATCGTGCAGGGCGGTCCGTGGCAAGCGGTCTGGGCCGGTGAGATCTCCGGGCCGTGTCTCGGTGTCGCGGCGCGGGCGTTCGACGAGCAGGGCAAGCCGGTTGTGGGTGAACTGGGCGAACTGGTGATCACCGCGCCGATGCCGTCGATGCCGGTCGGGTTCTGGGGCGACTCCGGTGCGCGCTACCGCGAGACCTACTTCGGTGTCTACAAAGGCGTGTGGCGGCACGGCGACTGGGTCCGGTTCTCCACCGAGGGCAGCTGTGTCATCGCGGGCCGTTCGGACGCGACGCTCAACCGCGGTGGCGTCCGGATCGGCACGGCGGAGTTCTACGGTGTCCTGGAGGAAATGCCGGAGATCGACGACTCCCTCGTCGTGCACCTCGAAGACCCGGCGGGCGGCAACGGCGAACTGCTGCTCTACGTCGCACTGCGCGCCGGAATCGAGCTCGACGACGAACTGCGCCGCACGATCGCCACCACGTTGCGTTCCGTGCTCTCACCGCGGCACGTGCCAGACGTGATCACCGCCGTGCCTTCGGTGCCGCGCAACAGGACCGGCAAGAAACTCGAGCTGCCGGTGAAGAAGCTGCTGCGCGGCGCCCGCCTGGAGGACGTGGCGAGCCGCGACGTGCTGGCGGATCCGCGTTCGCTGGAACCGTTCCTGACCGCGCGCAGGCCGTCATGACCATCCGCACCGTGGCCGTCGTCGGCACCGGCGTCATCGGCGCCGGCTGGGCCGCGAAGTTCCTCGCCACCGGACTCGACGTCGTCGCCACCGACCCGGCCCCCGGCGCCGAGGACCGCCTGCGCGCCGACGTCGCCGCCCACTGGCCGATCCTGCAGCGCCTCGGCCTGCACCCCTCCGCCTGTCTGGAGCGCCTGCGGTTCGTCACCGACCCGGCCGAGGCAGCCGAGCGGGCCGACTTCGTCCAGGAGAACGGCCCGGAGCGCCCGGACGTCAAACACGCCCTGTTCGGCGTCCTCGACGCCGCCGCGCGCCCCGACGTGATCCTGGCCAGCAGCTCCTCCGGCATGCCACCGACCGAGATCGCCCTCGGCTGCCACCACCATCCCGAACGGGTCGTGGTCGGGCACCCGTTCAACCCGCCGCACCTCATCCCGCTCGTCGAGGTCGTTCCCGGTCAGCGCACCAGCGAGGACGTGGTCGAACGCGCGCTCGCCTTCTACACCGCGATCGGCAAACGCCCGATCCGGCTGCGGAAGGAGGTGCCCGGCCACGTCGCGAACCGCCTGCAGGCGGCGCTGTGGCAGGAGGCCTACTCGCTCGTCGAACGCGGCGTCGCGACCGTGGCCGAGATCGACACCGCGATCGCCCACGGCCCCGGCCTGCGGTGGGCGGTGTTCGGGCCGTTCGTGAACCAGCACCTCTCCGGCGGTGCGGGCGGGCTCGCCCATATCCTCGAACACCTCGGTCCGCCGACCGAACGGTGGTGGCGCGACCTGCGCCAGGTCACCCTCACCCCCGAACTCGCCGAGACGCTCGTGGCGGGCGTCCGCGCCGAGCTCGCCGAGTACGACGAACAGGACCTCGTCGCCGCCCGCGACCTGGTGCTGGAACTGTTGCTGGCCACGAAAGCGGGACTGCCGTGAACCTGTCCGAGATCACCGCCATCGACGTGCACACCCACGTGGAGCAGGACGGCCACGGCTGCTTCGCGCTCGACCAGGAACTGCTCGACGCGTCGGCCAAGTACTTCCGCGCGGACCAGGACCGCACCCCGACCGTGGCGGCGATCGCGGCGCACTACCGCGAACGCAAGATGGCCGCCGTGGTCTTCACCGTCGACGCGCCCGCCGGCACCGGCCACCCGTCGCTGTCGAGCGAGGAGATCGCCGCGGCCGCCGCCGAGCACCCGGACGTGCTGATCCCGTTCGGCTCGGTCGACCCCCACGCGGGCAAGGCAGCCGTGACGCGCGCCCGCCGGCTGGTGACCGAACACGGTGTGCGCGGGTTCAAGTTTCACCCGAGCCTGCAGGCGTTCGAACCGAACGACAGCACGTTCTACCCGCTCTACGAGGCGTTGGCCGAACTCGGCGTGCCCGCGTTGTTCCACACTGGACAGACGGGCATCGGCGCCGGCCTGCCCGGCGGGCGCGGCATCAAGCTCCGCTACTCGAACCCGATGCTCCTCGACGACGTCGCCGCCGACTTCCCCGAGCTGACGATCATCATGGCGCACCCGTCGGTGCCGTGGCAGGACGAGGCGATCTCCGTCGCCACACACAAGTCGAACGTCTACATCGACCTGTCCGGCTGGTCACCGAAGTACTTCCCGCCGCAGCTGGTGCGCGCCGCGAACACGATGCTCAAGCGCAAAGTGCTGTTCGGCTCGGACTTCCCGGTCATCACGCCGGACCGGTGGCTCGCCGACTTCGCCAAGCTCGACATCGCCGACGAGGTGCGTCCGTTGATACTCAAGGACAATGCGGCCCGCGTGCTCGGCCTGAGCTGACCGTCGCGGTCCTGTGTGCGGATTCCGGCCACAAGCCGTGGCGGCGGCTGGCATGGTGTAGGCCATGATCGAGACTGCCCGGCTGGCCGGGTTCTTCGCCGCCCACGGGATCTGGTGCGTCTCCGAGGGCGAGACGCTGGTCCCGATGCTCGCCTACGAGCACGCCGACGGTGACCGCGGCATGGACCGGCTGCTGTTCGACGACTACGCGGAGGCGGCCAGGGCCGGCCAGGACGCGCTGGCGGACGACGATCCCAGCTGGGTCAGCGCGGTACTCGTGGCCGACGCCTACATCAACCTCGACCAGGGCAAGACC
Organism: uncultured Actinomycetota bacterium; assembly: GCA_963771775.1. Classification (GTDB taxonomy): domain Bacteria; phylum Actinomycetota; class Actinomycetes; order Mycobacteriales; family Pseudonocardiaceae; genus Lentzea. The sequence goes on along the minus strand of CAVYUS010000007.1, from coordinate 222,845 downwards.
GACGCGCTGATCGTCGAGGCGGTCCAGTACGGCCCGCACCGCCAGACCCTGTCGGTGGCGGTGCCTTACCGGCCGGCTCAGGATCCGCGGGGATTCGCGGTGCACCGGCCCAAGTTCACCGGGTTCGAGTGCTCTGATCCGGATTTCGGAGTGCTGGCCGAGGCGTTCTTCGTCGGCACGGCGTCGCATGAGGAGGCGGCCGCGGTCTGGGAAGCGCACCTGGACGAGTCGGTCTGACGGATCACGGAGCACTGGCCTCCGTGTTGAACTGTCGGTGTCCGATTGATCACGTAAGGTAGTCGCGCTGCAGATCCCCGCGCGGCTGGCGAAGTGGAGACGGACGTGGTCACCGGCACCTACCGATGGGGCCTGTTGTTCCGCACCCTGTGGATCGCGGTGTTCACGCCGATCCTCATCGGACTGCTCGTCGGCGGGATCCTCGGGCACTGGGTCTTCCTGCTGGTGTTCGTGATCTGGCTCGGCGCACTCGCCTGCGTGCTGCGGGCCGAGGCGCTCAACGCCAGGGCCCGCAGCATGGAGGCACCCGGCCCCGGTCTGCTTTTCGCACGGTCGGGGTGGCTGCTGCTCGCGCTCGTGCTGATCTTCGCGAGCGCCGGGCTGATTCGGTTGGTGCTCGGCTCAGGAAGCGACTAGCGACCGGTCACCGTGCAGGTGGCGGTCGCGGTCCTGCCCGGGTTGCTCTCTGATGTCGCGGTCAACGTCACCTTCGACGTCAGCGAACCACCGTTGCGCTGCGCATGCACCGGAACCTCAACGCTGCCACCGAACTTGGCCGTGGCCAGCGCGTTCGGCACCGACACGGTCCAGCCGTCCGCGGCCTTCGCCGACACCCGGTACACGTCGCCGTCGAGGTAGGGCCCGACCGGTTCCGGGTGCTGGCCGGCCGGCGGCGCGGTGCGGCCGGTGTTGACCAGCGGGAAGCGGCAGGTGGCAACGCCGTCCGGGCCGGTGCTGCCGACGGCCGGGTTGACCCGGACGCCTCGCTGCTGCGGGCCCGCGCCGTCCAGCGAGCGGATCGCCACCGTGTAGGACAGCACGCCGCGGGAGTCGCGTTGCACGTCCAGGACGTAGAAGTGCAGACGGTTGGCCTGGTCGACGTACTCGTACTCGCTGCCCGAGTTGGTGCCGGCGTGGAACAGCGCGTCCGACAGCTGCCGGTAGTCGCCGACCGTGATGGGCACCCTGGTGCCGTCCGGCAGGACGTAGTCGGTCATGCCGATGTCCTGCGGGTTGGCGTCGACGGCCCACACGAATGGTGCGCTGTCGGCGTTCTTGGTCTTGGCCAGCAGCACGCCCGCGTCCGGTGTGAACGAGTCCGCGCCCATCCGGTCGACGACCTCGACGGTGTAGTTGTTGTAGCCGCCGCCGTCGCAGAACGGGTTCGTCTGCACGCTGCACGACGGTGACCGGTCGGCGTTGAGCGCGATGTTGACGCCGGTCAACCCGGCCGTCCCCGGCTGGACGGAGCGGGCGGTGACCTTCGCGATCACCGTGCCCGACTGGGCCAGCGCCTCCCTGGACAGGCGCAGCACGTTGCGTTCGTCGACGATGCCGAGCTTGATCTTGTTACGCAGCATGTGTTGCGCGCCCATCGACCCGCCCCCGGTCGACGGGATCACCCAGCGGGAGTGCGGGCCACCGGGTCCGTTGAACGAGCCGCGCGACATCATGTCCCAGATGCCGTTGTAGTCGCGGCGCGGCGGTGTGCCGTAAGGGTTGTTGTAGTTGTCGCCGATGCCGAGGATGTGGCTCAGCTCGTGCGCGTACACGCCCTGGCCGGAGCTTTCCGCCTGCGTGGACGAGCCGCCGCCGGCGTTGGGCCAGATGCTGGAGCCCGCGGCCCACGAGGTCCAGTCGACGTAACGGGTGCTCGACCAGTTCGGCAGGGCCGGGTCGGGCGGGCCGAACGCGTCGGTCACATCCTCCTTCGTCCGGAACTTCATCATCCCGAACTCCTGCCACGTCCCGGACTCGTCCTGGCCGGCGGACAGGTAGAAGACGAAGTCGAAGCCGGCGGGCACCTGCGAACCGGCGTCGGCCACCCAGGCGGCGCGGCCGTCGGTGCGGATGTTGCGGTTGCACGAGTCACCGGCCGGGCAGCCGCCGGACTGGAACTCCATGGCGTACTCGTGGTCCTTGCCCGGCATCGTGTACGGGCCGAACGCCTTGAGGTCGACGCCGTAGCGTCCGCCGGAGTCCTCCATCCAGTACTCGTGCAGGGTGTGCCCGCGGTTGAGACCGTTGGGCTTGTTGAGGAAGTCCTGGTAGAACTGCGCGGTCTGGTCGCGCGGGACGCCACTCGCCTCCGCGCTGGGGTTGCCGAACACGGTGGAGTTCTTCGGCTGCGTGACGACGAACGACTGGTTCGGGTAGTCCAGAAGGACCAGCGCGCCCTTGAAGTTGCGCACCGAACCCTTGGCCGACGGATCGGCCCAGTTGGTGCCGGGGACCTTCCGGTAGTCCCGTTCCCAGGTCATGTGGTCGGGGTTGACCCAGTTCTGCGGGTCGACGGGGCCGGGGAAGCCGGCCTGCGCCGCCACCCGCGCGGTGTCTCTGGTCTGCTGCCACGGTTGCTGCTGCGGCCAGTGGTCGTACTGCCAGTGGTGCGATAAGTCGTCAGGGGAAGCGGCTGAGTTGCCGGCGGTGAGCACAGCGACCGAGAGCAGCGCTGTGATCAGCAGGGCAGGGCGCCGGTGAATGCGGTCCATACCACTACCGTGGCGCAGAGCCCCCGTCGTCAACCACCATCGATCGTTGGGACAATCGGGATCCGGTCAACGCGCGCCACCCCGGAGCCGGACTGTCCACAAGGGACTCAGGAGGTGCTCCCCATCGCCTCGGAGGAGCAGTAGCGCACCCCGTTGAGCTTGTCGAGGTTGTCGAAGGTGACCCGGTATCCGTTCAGGGTGGCGACGGGATAGTCCAGCGCCGCCTTGCCGCCCTGGACCTCGTGACGGGCCACGCCGTTCGAATCGGTCGTGGCCTGGGCGACGAGACGGCCTTCCTCGCCGCCGGTCGGGCCGGTGGCGCGCGTGTAGAACGCCACCCGGCCACCGGCGACCGGCTCGCCGTCCGTGGTCAGCACGGCTTCCAGCGTCAGCGGTGACCCGGCCGCTGGACGGGCTTCGAGTGCCGTATCGGTGCAGAAGGCACCGCAGGCCGGCACCGCGGTGGACGCGGCGACGGCCAGCAGCACGAGCAAGAGCTTCCTGATGAACACGAACACGAACCTAGATCCCAGTCCGTCGTCACACCCGTTGTTCTGGCAGTTCGACCCGCACCGAAGCGCCCCGCCCGGTGCCGACGAAACGCACCGTCCCGCCATGCACCGCGACCATGTCGGCCACGATCGCCAGCCCCAGACCCGAACCGGGCAGGCCGCGGGCGTCCGGGGCGCGCCAGAACCGTTCGAAGGCCACTTCCCGGTGCTCCCACGGCAATCCGGGACCCTCGTCGGTCACGGTGAGCCAGCCCGGCCGGGACCGGACGGTGATGGTCGATCCGGCCGGGGCGAACTTGACCGCGTTGTCCAGCAGGTTCAGCACACTGCGCTCCAACGCGGCCGCGTCACCGGCCACGGACCACGGCGAGCGGTCGACGTCGAAGACGTGGTCGTGGGCCCGGCCGCGAGCGCGGTGCACCGCACGGTCGATCACCGCGGCGAGATCGACCGGCTCGCGGGCCAGTTCGCGGTCGTCGCGCGCGAGCACCACCAGTTCGGTGACGAGGTCGCCGAACTCCTTGCTCTGGGCCTGCAGGCGGTCGATGACCTCGCCGCGCTGGGGCAACGGACGGCCGGTGCGTTCGCTGAGGGCCAGCAGATCGATGTTGGTGCGCAGGCTGGTCAACGGCGTGCGGAGCTCGTGGGCGGCGTCGTTGACGAGATCGCGTTGCCGCCGGCGTGATTCAGCCAGGGCAGCGGTCATCGACGTGAAGGCGCGGCCCAGGCGGCCCACCTCGTCCTGGCCCGAGACCGTGACGGGCGTGGTGAGGTCCTCGGTGCGGGCGATGTGTTCGGCGGTCTCGGTGAGGCGTTCCATCGGGGCCAGGGCGCGGCGGGTCAGCCACCGGCCGCCCGCGGCACCCAGCACCGTGCCGAGGACGGACACGGTCACCAGGATTCCGGCCAGCGCGGCCAGCGTGCCGTCGTTCTCGGTGCGGCTGCGACTGAGGATCAGCACCTCGCCGTTGTCCAGCGGTACCAGCAGAACCCGCACCGACGTGCCCGATGCGGTCAGGCCGTCGCGGAACGTCGTGGTGCGCACCTCGGCGTCACCGGGGACGTCGACGACCGGGTCGACGTCGGGTGGTGCGCAGGTGCTGCCGTCGAGTCTGAGCAGTTGGATGCCCTGGACCTGCTGCAGCCCGTCACCGGACGCGCCCTCGCCGCACCGCAGCTTGAACTCCCGCCGCAGCCCCGGTTCCGGTGGGCGCAGGACGGGCGGCGGCAGGCTCGCGAGGATCGACTTGTCGAGCTGGGCCTGCATGTTGTGCGACGTGGCGAGCCAGGTGACGACGCTGATGCCGGCGATCGCCACCGCGACGATGCCCGCCGTGATCAACGTGAGCCGGCTCCGCAGCAGCACCGGGCCCTTCACGGCGACTCGCGCAGGATGAAGCCGACGCCGCGGACCGTGTGCAGCAGCCGCGAACCTCCGCCGGCCTCGGTCTTGCGGCGCAGGTAGCCGATGTACACGTCGAGGTTGTTGGTGCCTTGGTCATGGCCCCAGACCGCGTGCTTGAGGTGCTGCTTGGTCAGCAGCCGGTCCGGCGCGGCCAGGAAGACGGCGAGCAGGTCGAACTCGGTGGGCGTCAGGTCGAGCGGCGCGCCGGCCCTGGTGACCTCGCGTGCCCGCGGGTCCATCGCGAGGTCGGCGAAGTGCAGAGGCTGCGGAGCGTCCCGGTGCCGGTTCTGCTTGAGCAAGGCGCGGACCCTGGCCAGGAGCTCCTCCAGCGCAAAGGGTTTGACGAGGTAGTCGTCGGCGCCGGCGTCGAGGCCGGTGACCTTGTCGCCGAGGGCGTCGCGGGCGGTGAGCATCAGGACGGGCAGGCGTTCCCCGGCCGCCCGCAGCCGGCGGCAGGCCTCCGAGCCGTCGACGTTCGGCATCATCAGGTCGAGGATCGCCAGGTCCACACCGGTGAGCCGGCGCAACGCCTCGGCTCCGTCCGCGGCGGTGGTGACCTCGTAGCCCTCGAACTCCAGGCTGCGCCGCAGACTGTCCCGCACGTCCGGGTCGTCGTCCACCACGAGCAGTCGCATGACGCCGACGGTAGAGCCGGAAACTGTGAGTCCGCTGTGTGCCACGGCCGTCTCTCACGAATCTCTCAGCAGAAGCCAAGGACGTTCTCACGACCACCTCAGCAGGCTCGGTGCCAGACCGGTCACGGCTGTGTCCACAGTGGAACGGAGAGCACATGGCGGTCAGCACGAGCCGCAGAGCACCGACGGTTGACGAGGAACCGAGGACCACCGCGACAGTCGACATCATGATCCCCGTCTACAACGAGGAACGCGCTCTGCCCGGCTGCGTCGAGGTGCTGCACGCGTTCCTCGACGAGCAGTTCCCGTTCGACTGGTCGATCGTGGTCGTGGACAACGCCAGCACCGACGGGACGCTCGCGGTCGCGCACGAACTCGCCGAGCGGTACGACCGGGTGCGCGTGCACCACCTCGACCGCAAGGGTCGCGGACTGGCGTTGAAAGAGTCGTGGGGTGCCAGCGAGGCGGACGTCGTCGGCTACATGGACGTCGATCTCTCGACCGGCCTGGACGGGCTGCTGCCGTTGGTCGCGCCGCTGGTCAACGGGCACTCGGACCTCGCGATCGGCTCCCGGCTGGCACCCGGTTCGCGCACCATCAGAGGTCCGCGGCGCGAGCTCGTGTCCCGTGCCTACGTCGCATTGATCCGGCTCACCCACGGCGCCCGGTTCAGCGACGCCCAGTGCGGCTTCAAGGCCGCCCGCGCCGAGGTCGTCCGGCCGCTGCTGGACCAGGCCCGCGACGAGGCGTGGTTCTTCGACACCGAACTGCTGCTCCTGGCCGAGCACAACGGTTTGCGCGTCCACGAGGTGCCGGTGGACTGGGTCGAGGACGTGGACAGCCGGGTCGACGTCGTCGGCACCGCGATCGACGACGTCAAGGGGCTGATCCGGGTGGCCAGGGCGAAGGCGAACGGCACCGCGCGGGTGACCGGCCTGCCGCGCCGGCCCCAGCCGCGGGCGATCCACCCCGACGCGGTGCTCAGCCGCAGCGAGGGCGGGCTGTCCTGGCAGGTGCTGTCGTTCGCGGCGATCGGCGTGCTCTCCACGCTCGCGAACCTGGCTCTGTACGGCGTCTTCCGGCTCTGGTGGCCGGTGCTGGCCGCCAACCTGGTGGCGCTGGTGATCACGACTCTCTTCAACACGGAGGCCAACCGCCGCTTCACCTTCACGGCCCGCAACACCGCCCGCGGCAGGACACATCTGCAGGGTCTCGTGGTGTTCGGCCTCTACTACGCGCTCACGTCGGCCGCGCTGCTCGTCCTGCCCGCGGTCTCCCCCGACCCGCCCCGCACGCTCGAACTCGTGGTGCTGCTCGGGTCCTCGGCCCTGGGCACGGCGGGGCGCTTCTTCCTGTTGCGGAGCTGGGTGTTCCGCCGGGACAACCGAAAGGACCAGGCATGACCGCCACCGCCGAAGTGGCCGCTCCTGTTGACCAGCCGGAGGAATCGGCGCGACCCTCCCGTTGGCCCCGCTGGGCGCTCGTCGCGATCTGCGTGCTGGCCGGAGCGCTGTACGTGTGGGCGATCGGCGCGGGCCAGGTCGGGAACGCGTACTACTCGGCCGCCGCGAAGTCCATGTCGACGAGCTTCACGAACTTCCTGTTCGGCTCGTTCGACCCGGCCGGTGTGGTGACCGTCGACAAGCCGCCGATGGCCCTGTGGCCGCAGGCGATCGCCGTCTGGGTGTTCGGGTTCCACGGCTGGGCGGTGTTGCTGCCGCAGGTGATCGAGGGCGTGGCCGCGGTGTTCCTGTTGCACCGCACCGTTCGCCGGTGGGCGGACGAGAAGGTGGCGCTGCTCGCGGCCCTGATCCTCGCGCTGACGCCGATCACCGTTGCGATCAACCGGGACAACAACCCCGACACCCTGCTGGTCCTGCTGCTCGTCGCCGCTGCCTACGCGTTCACCCGTTCCGTACAGGCCTCGGACAGCCGCACGCGGACGAAGTGGTTGCTGTGGTGCGCTTTCTTCATCGGCTGCGGGTTCCTGACCAAGATGCTCCAGGCATGGATCGTGGTGCCCGGCTTCGCGCTGGCCTACCTGGTCGGGTCGAGCTCGCCGGTCAAGCGGCGCGTCCTCGATCTGCTGGCGGCGGGAGCGGTGCTGGTCGCGTCGTCGTTCTGGTGGGTGGCGCTGCACGCGTGGTGGCCGGGCTCCAAGCCGTACATCGGCGGCAGCACCGACGGCGGCGCGTGGGACCTGATCATCGGCTACAACGGTCTGGGCCGGGTCTTCGGCGGCAGCGGTAACCTCGGTCGCGGCCAGGCCCCGGAGATGATGATCTACACACCCGCCGGAGTGCAGACCGGTGGCGGCGCGATGTTCGGTGGCCAGGCCGGTGCGACCCGCATGTTCGACGCCTCGGTCGGCGGGCAGATCTCCTGGCTGCTGCCGTTGTCCCTGCTGGTTCTGGTGACCGTCGCCGTCGCCGGGGTACTGCGGTGGCGGGCCAAGGTCCCCGGCAACGCCGCCGAGCGTGCGGGCTGGTTCATGTGGGGAGGCTGGCTGCTGGTCACCGCGGCGGTGTTCAGCTTCGCCCAGGGCATCTTCCACCCCTACTACACGACGATGCTCGCGCCGGCGATCGCCGCGATCAGCGCCGCGGGTCTGATGATGTTCTGGCGTGCCAAGAGCTTCGTGCGCTTCCTGCTGCCGCTGGCAGTGGCGATCACCGCGGCGTGGGCGTTCGTCGTGGTCTCTCGGGACACGTCCTGGCAGGGGTGGACGCGGTGGGCCGTGGCCGGAATCGCCCTGGTGGCGATCATCGGGTTGCTGGTGGGCCTGCGCCGGGCCGGGCTGGTGGCCGCCCTGGTCGCGGTGCTGCTGACGCCTGCCGTGTGGTCGACCGCTACTGCGGCGACTGCGACCGGCAACGGTGTGATGCCCGCCGCCGGGCCGATGGACAGGGGCGGAATGCGCCCTCCCGGCGGGCAGATGCCGGGTGGTCAGATGCCAGGCGGGCAGATGCCAGGCACCGGTCAGCCGCCGAACGGTGGGCAACAGCCTGGAACGGGCCGGCCGCAGATCGGGACGATGATGGGGCCGGGCGGCGGTCGTGGTGAACTGAGCGAGGAGCAGCGCCGAATCCTCGACTACGCCAAGAAGAACAGCGGCGGCGCCGAGGTCACCCTCGCGATCGCCGGCTCGGCCCAGGCCGCTTCCCCGTACATCATGGGCTCCGACGAGGTCGTGATCGGGATGGGCGGGTTCTCCGGCTCGGACAACGCGCCCTCGGTCGACCAGCTGCAGACCTGGGTGAGCGAGGGCAAGCTCAAGTTCGTGCTCGGTGGCGGTGACCGCGGCGGCCCCGGCGGCCGGGGCGACAACGGCCGGTCGGAGTGGATCAAGCAGCATTGCTCCACGGTGGACCCGAACGCGTACGGCGGCGGATCCACGCAGACGCTCTTGGAGTGTCACGCCTGATCCTGGTGCGCCCAGGCCGGTTCGAACCGGCCTGGGCGCGACCCCGGATCTCTAAGCAGGCTGCCCGAAGTCCTGTCCGTTACTCGCGGAGCGGTTCGGCGTCCAGCCCGATGCGTCTGCAAGTACCGCCAACTCTTGATCGAATCGCCGTCAACTACACCCAACCTGTTCCACATCCCGCAGCACCGGCACCAGGTGCCCAGGCCCGAAACGCCCTGTTGGTAGTAGAAAAACGCCTGTTGATGTCGAGTTGGTGGTACTTGCTGACGCCGGCAGCAACGAGTCGCCTGAGGTTCCGGACAAGACTTCTGGCCAGGTGTCTAGTTCTGCGAACAGACTTCGCGTGTTGAGGTGACCGGCTCCTCCTCGGCGTCGGTCACCTCCTCCTCGTACTGCTCCTCTGCGATCAGCCCGAGCATGCGATGCACGTGTTCCTTGTCGGCACCGAACATGAAGCACATGCCGTCGACGCTAGCCGCGGTCTCCGTGCCGGGCTTCTCGATTCCTGCTCGCTATCCGCGCACCGGCACCGAACGCCACCAGCAACGCCCCGACCAGGCCGATGCCGAGCACCGACGCGCCGGTCTTGGCCAGCACGACCTTGGCGGGCGGCTGCGGTGCGGCACCACCGGGAGCGACAGGGTCGCGGGGCAGGCCCGGCTCGCCAGGAGTCGGCGGCCACGGCTCCTTCCGCTCGTCCGGCAGCAGGGCGATCACCCAGGACGTCTCACGTCCGCCGACGACCTTGATCTCCCCGTGCGGCGCGTGGTCGTACTTCCACGTTCCCTCGATCGACGCCTTGTACGGGCCGGCGGGCACGCGGGACATCCTCAGGTAGCCGTCCTCGTCCGACACCGCTCTGGCCACTTCGGCGTTGCCGAACCAGGTGCGCAGCACGACCTCGACGTTCGGGATCGGTTCGCCGTCGTCGAGCCGGTAGTTCTTGTTCTTGTCGTGGTAGAGCCGGTTGTTCACCGAGCCGAACGCGCCGGGCACGCTCGCCCAGGCTCTCGCCTCCGGCAGGTCGTAGTTCCGGTCGGCTCCCGGACCGAACCGGCAGTGCGCCTGCACCTCGCCGAGCTGGAGCGCGCCCTGCGGAACCTCCTCGACGACGGTGAACGTCCTGGTCTCACCGGCGGCCACCGTGACACCGCCGGCCTTCGGGTCGAGATCGCCCCACTCCGGCCCCACCTGCAGGTAGCTCTGGTCGTACACCGTGCAGGCGGCCGTCACGCCGGTGACCGGGCGGTCGCCCGTGTTGGCCAGCGTGACCGTGATCCTGGCGGACTCACCCGGCTGGTAGGAGGCCTTGTCGAAGACCGTCTTCGCCGTGAGCACCGCGGAGATCGCCCGGTCGGCCCGAACCGTGAGGTCGGCCCCGCTCGGCGTCACGAGCACGCGGCGCATCGACTCGTCGTCCGGAACCGTCCAACCATCGATCTTGTAGTTCAGGTACCAGCGACCAGCGGGCGCGTCCTCGAACAGGAAGCGGCCCTCGGCGTCCGTGGTGCGCTTCGCCGAGTAGCGCGGAACCGCACGGCTGATCGTGACCTCGGCCCCCGCCAGCGCCTCGCCGGCGTCCTGCTGTCCGTTGTGGTTCCTGTCGCCGTACAGAACTCCCCGGACGTCCCCCGTGACGAACGTGATCACGGTGCTGGCGGAGAACCAGTCGTCCTTCGTCTCCTGCCTGCCCTGGTACACCAGGTAGTACGAGAGCTTCAACGTCTGCGGTTCGGGCTGCCAGTCGTTGACCGGGCTCACCGCCACGACCGTGCGCGTCTCACCCGGCTCCAGCCGGATGCCCTTGGTGCCAGGCCCAATGGGGCCGTAGTCGGTCTCGTCGAGCAGCGGGTTGCCGATCAGAGCCCAGTTGAGGCGGACGCCTTCCGCCGCCTGCTCGCCGACGTTCGTGATCGTGAACTTCAGCCGCATGGTCTCGTACGAGAAGTAGTGCGGCCGGTCGAACTCGAGGGTCGTCCGCAGCGACGCCTTCGACGTGGGCGCGGGAGACATGTAGTAGGTCGTGGTGGCACCCGGCTCCCAGACGTACACGTCGATCGGTGCGCCGTCCACGGTGAACGACCACGCACCGGACGACACAGCCTTGTACGAACCGACCGGCACGTCCGTGAACGCGACCTTGCCGTCGGCGCCGCTGACGACGCTGACCACCTCGGCGCCGCTCACCGGGTCGCGCAGGGTGACCGTCGTGCCGCTGATCGCCTCACCGTCGTCGAACTGCCGGTTCTTGTTCTTGTCGTCGACGAGGTACATCGTCTTCTGCCCCTTGCCACCGGTGACCTTCACGCGCTCGTGGACACGCGGGCCGAAGTTGTCACCGGCGTTCGGCGCGAAGGTGCACAGGAGGACGGCCTCACCCCAGTCGCGGGCGGCCGCCGGCACCGCCTCGTTGATCACGATGGTCCGCTGCTCACCCGCCGCGAGCGTCACGCCCTTTTCGCGCAGGACGGCCCACTCGGGACCGTCGCCGAGGTTGTACCCGCGCCCGAGCCGGTCACAGGCCGCCTGGATGCCGCTGATCGTGTGGTCACCGATGTTCGTGAGCGTCACCGTGATCCTGGCCGTGGCCGGGTAGGCGTAGGAGGCCTGGTCGAACGACGCCGTCGCGGTGAGGAGCTCCTGGTAGGGCCGCTGGGCGGCCACCGTGAATTCGGCTGTCTTGTTCGCCTGGACGGTGACGTACGACCCGCCGGCCGGCAGACGCACCGTCCAGCCGCCGGGCAGCTCGTAGTACAGCTTGTACAGGCCGGCCGGGACCCCGGTGAAGGTGACGCGGCCGGACTCGTCGGTGAACTTGCGGTACTCCCTGTCCGGATCACGCATCGAGAACGAGACCATCGCGTCCTTCAACGCCTCGCCCGCGTCGAGCGCACCGTTGCGGTTGCGGTCCGCGAAGACCACGGCGCTGACGTTGCCGGTGTCGGCAGGTGCTTCGGCCTTGGCGGGTGGCTCGGGCGCCTTCGGTGGCGGTGCCTCGGTCGGCTGCGGCGCCTCGGTGGTCTTTGGCGGTTCGGTCGGCTGCGTTGGTTCGGTGCTGGACGGCGGCGCCGGTTCTGACGACGACGGTGGTGGTGTGCTGGTCTCCGTCGGCGGTGCCGACGACGTGGACGCGGGACTCGGCGGATCGGTCTCCTGAGCGAGCGCGGTGCCGGCGATGCCGCCGAACGCGAGCACCGCCGCGGTGGTCAGCGCGCCGAGTCTGAGCAGGGCGCGACCGACAGGTCTGCTGGACAAAGTGTTCCCCCAAGAACCCTCTGATGTCGGGCAGGCCGCCTCCTTGCGGCAGCCTTCCCCTCGATGCCCCAACGCGCATTGCGCCCGGTTTGTTGAGTCGCGCGGCTCGGCGTGCTGGTATTTGCGTCCTGACCCGGTGAGAGGGGGCGTCGTGACCGATCGCGGCGATCGCATTGTGAGCGTGCTCGAGGACGCCTTCGCCGGGCTGATGGCGGCGGACCCGGCCGCGTTCCGGCACAAGTTCCGCAAGATGGCGGCCGAGCCGTTCGCGTTCTACCGGGGTAGTGCGTGCCTGTTCTACGCCGACATGGCCGAGCTGCCGGACGAGTGGACCGACGAACGCACCAGCCGCATCTGGATCCAGGGCGACCTGCACGCGCAGAACTTCGGCACCTACATGGACTCCGAGGGCACGCTGGTGTTCGACGTCAACGACTTCGACGAGGCCTACCTCGGCTCGTACACGTGGGACCTCCGCCGGTTCGCGGCGAGCATGGCCCTGCTCGGCTGGCGCAAGGCGTTGCCGGACAACGTGATCAGCGACCTGGTCCGCGTCTACGTGGCGGCCTACGTCGCCCAGGTCCGCAGCTTCGTGGCACACCCGAACGACGAACTGTTCAGCCTGCGCCTCGACAGCACCGAGGGCACCCTGCACCGCGTGCTGCAGCGGGCCCGGCTCGCCACCAGGATCGGCCTGCTGGACGAGAAGACCGCCGTCGTCGACTACGAACGCCGGTTCCGCCGCGACCGCGAGGGCATCCACGAACTGGCCCCGGACGTGCGCGCCGCCGTCGAGCAGGCCTACACGTCCTATCTGGACACCATCCCGCACGGCAAGCGCGCCAGCAGCCGCACCTACACCATCAAGGACGTGGTGGGCCGCAGCGGTTTCGGCATCGGCTCGGCCGGCCTGCACGCCTACAACATCCTCGTCGAAGGCCGCACCCAGGCACTCGAGAACGACGTCGTGCTCTCCATGAAGCAGGCCAACGTCGCCGCCCCCAGCCGCATCGTCGCCGACGAGGGCATCCGCGAGTACTTCACCGACCACGGCCACCGCACCGCCGTGTCGCAACGCGCCCTGCAGGCACACGCCGACCCGTGGCTCGGCCACACCCAGATCGGCGGCGTCGGCTACGTCGTCGCCGAACTGTCGCCGTACGAGGCAGACCTCGACTGGTCGGACCTGACCGAGCCCGCCGACCTGCTGCCCGTGCTCGAGTACCTGGGCCGGGCCACCGCCAAGATGCACTGCGTCGCCGACGAGGACTCCGAGCAGACCCTGGTCGCGTTCCAGTGCGAGGAGGCGATCGCGACCGCCATCGGAGGCCGCGACCAGGAGTTCACGGACTCCCTCGTCGAGTTCGCACTGGCCTACGCCCGGCAGACCCGCGAGGACCACCGCTTGTTCGTGGACGCCTTCCGCGACGGCCGGATCAAGGGTGTCGGCTCGACCGCCTGAGCCGTTCGGCGGTACGTTTGCGGCCAATCGAACGACAGGAACCCCGATGGCCCGCTCCGACGACGCCCAGCACGACCTCGACGACCTGGGTGCCCTCATCCGCACGCATCGGAAGAAGGCCGGGCTCACGGGGTCGGAGGCGGCAGGGCGGGCCGGGTTCACCCAGTCCAAGATGTCCAAGATCGAGAACGGCGTCCTGCTGCCGAGCCCGGACGACGTGCGCCGGCTCGCGGCCGGGATGGACATGGAGCCCGACGCGACGGCACACGCACTCGAACTGGTCGCCCGACTGCAGGACGACGTGGCCGCGCAACGACTCGTGCTGCGCCGCGGAGCGCTCACCGAGCACGCGGCGCTGCTGACCGAGTTCGGCACGGCCGGGCATGTCGTGGCGGCCGACCCGGCGGTGGTGCCGGACTGGCTGCGCACCCGCGACTACCTGCTCGCGGCTGCGGGACCGCTGTCCGAACGCAACACCAGGGCGGCGACCGCATTGCTGCGCAAGCGACAGCGCCTGCTGGCGAAGCCGGGCTTCCGATCCGAGTTCTTCGTCTTCCGGTCGGCGCTGGAGACCTTCGTCGGCTCGTCGCGGATCATGACCGAGCAGGCGCGCGAGCTCGCCACCATCGCCGAGCACTGTCCGAACGTCGTGCTGCGCGTGATCGGGCGCAACGCCCGGCTCACCCCGCCCCTCCCGCACGGCTTCGAGGTGCACGACGCCCGCCAGGTCGTGCTGACCCTGGTCCCAGGCCTGTTGGTGATCACGGCGGACGACGACGTCCAGCCGTTCCACCGGATCGTCGACGCCCTGCGGGCGTGCGCGATGACCGAGGACGCTTCACGTGTCTACCTGCGGCACTTCAGCAGGCTCTGCGACATCTACGAGCGCACGGAGTCGATCGCCTGTTGACCCAGGTGGGCGTGCGACCGCCCACCTGGGACAACACCTAGAACGTGAAATGTATTCGAATCGCGGCCGGGGGATAAATCCGCGATCTCGAACTAGTGCGACGGGCCAGCCTGCGAGATAGTGTTGATCCAGAAGCGGCTCGCGCTAACCGTCGGCTGTGCCGAACTGGCGTAGACCATTCCAAAACCCACCGCAGCCACGACGGCGATGACCACCAGCGGGCGCACCTTCTTCGAGGTGTTGATCTCCTGCTCCTTCGATTGATGGGGGCCGGGGACATTCCAACTCGCGCCGGAATGTTACGCATAGGTGCATGGCCCGCGTCAAATCAGCAAGAGTTTCAACAATGGGTGACGCCCGAACGGGGCATCAGAGAGATAAACACACCCTGAGTAGATCGCCGGTTAGCGAACTTCGGTGTCCCGTCGCCCTACGGGTGAATCGGTCCGCGCGCTGGGAACATCGCGTTCGACCTGGAGTTCGCGCAGTTCAGCGACTATCTGCGCACTCCGGTCCTGGTCGAGATCGGCGAAGATGGCCTGTGCGCGTTCCAGGGCCTCGACCGCTCCGTCCAGCTGCGCGGCTCGCGCGAGGATTCGGCCGAGCACGTGTAGCGCCGTCGCCTCACTGAGTGGCGCTCCCGCACGACCGCAGAGGCGAATAGCCTGACGCGCGTACCGTTTAGCATTCAACCAATTTGCGTCTTCGGCCTCGATCTCACTCAGCAACGCACACACTTCGCCTGCCTGACCCACGGCGAGCAGACGAGCGTGCTTGTGGAGCGCAGCCACCGCGAATCCGCGCGCTTCCGCCGTGCGTTCCTGAGCAAAGCGCAACGCGCCCAGCAATTGCAGAACTGTGGCTTCGGACGCCTCGTCCTCCTGAGCGCAGGCCAACGCCAATGCCCGGTGGTAATAGGACGCCGCACGCTCGTAGTCGAAAGCGTGTTTGTACGCCTCTCCGGCCCTGAACAGGAAGATCTGTTCCACTCCGCTCTCGGGCACCCTGCGCGCCATGGCCAGCGCGCGTTCGTGCGAGTCGATCCCCATCGAAATGTTGCCTGTCGCCACCAGAATCCGCGCACCCGTGTGCAGACAGACGGCGATCCCCGTGGTCTGATTGCCACCGGCTCGCACGAATCCCAGGTGCGCCAGGTGGACGTAGTGCTCAGCACGCCTGTATTCCTGGCGCAGCAGGTACGTCGCGCCGATCGAGTGCATCAGCACAGCCGCCTCGGCTTCCGCCGGCTCACCGAGAGCCTGCGCGGCAGCGAGACCGGCGTGCAGAACGTTCAGCACCTCGACGGTACGTCCCTCCCTCAGCCAGATTTCCCCCACCAGTTGCGGAATCTGCACGGCGTGCTCGAGGTACCCGGCCGCGAGAGCAAAGCGCACCAACGCCACCAGGTTCTGCGCCTCGGCAGTGCACCAGCGGTGAGCGGCGGCCGCGTCCTCGAAGCTCAACGCGCCGGCATCCTGCTCGCTGTCCGATGTGATCACCCGAACCAACGTGGAGAACACGGTCTTGTCGGCGTTCTCCGCGGTCCTCAGGTAGAAGTCGAGCATGCGGCGTTCGATCGCCATGCGTTCTTGGGCATCCTCCAGCAGTCCCGCCGAGAACTCCCGCAACAGGTCATGGAACTTGAACCTGTCCAGGTCACCCGCCTGCTCCAGCAGGTGCGCCTCCGTCAGAAGGTCCAGAGCTTCGTGAACCCGCCGCACAGGTAGAGATGTCATCGCGGCGGCGGCACTCACGGAAATGCCGGGCCCAGGATGTGCTCCGATCGCGCGGAACAGCAGACGCGCCTCTGGTTCCAGCGCTCGCAACGACTGCATGAACACCGCGCGGGATCCGTGCGTGGCGCCGAGGTCGAGCACGCCGCGCTCGCGGAAGTGCTTGACGAAAGCGCTTAGCAGCACTGCGGGACGGTTGGCGATGTGGTTCGCCAGCACCTTCAAGGCGATGGGCAGCCCGCTGCACACCTGAGCCAGTTCAGCGAGTTCTCCCCGCCCGCGAACGCGCTCGCCGATGCGGTCGACGAGCAACAGACTGGACTCGTCCGGTCCCAGCGGCTCCATTGAGATCCGTTGCGGCGCAAGGCGAGCGGCGAGTCCGGACATCCGCGACCGACTCGTCACCACGACCACGCAGGACGAGAACAGCGGCAGCAGTGCTTGGATCTGACTCGGGCTCTTGGCGTTGTCCAACACCACCAGGACCTTGCGCCCGGCCAGCAGAGACTGGAGTTTGGTCATGCGGTGCTCCGGATTCGCGATGCGATCCGGCGGCACTCCGAGACCTTGCAGGAAGCGGTCGACCACGGATGATGCGTCCACAATCGCACCATCGGAGAACCCTTGCAGGTCAACGAAAAGCACTCCATCCGTGAACCGGGCACGACGGATGTGGGCCCAGTGCACGATAAATGCTGTCTTTCCGATTCCGCCGACGCCGTCCAGGACGGTGACACCCGGTTGGGCAGCCATGGCGTCCAACGTCCGGAGCTTGTCCTCGTGTCCGACGAACAGTGGAACATCGAGCGGGAGCTGCTCGGGAACCAGCACACCCGCTGTCCCCGTGACCGGTTCGGTCCTGGCGACGCCGTGCACCTTGAGCCGATTGTGGAACTCCCGCAGGTCGTCGGCCGCGGCGTCGTCGACTTCCATCCGGAAAGCCTTGTGCGCACTCAAGAACAGGTCCGTGGCCTCGTCGGTGCGCAACAGCAGGTGCAGTGCCTCCAGTCGTCGCTTCAGCAGCGCTGGATGCGCGAGGTAGTCCGGTGCCAGGTCATCGAGCTCCGCCAGTACAGCGTTGTACTCGCCAAGCACGAGGTACTCCCTGCACAACAGCTCGTAGGCCGGCATCTGCAGGTTCAGCGAGGCGTTTCGGCGCCATGCCTCGGCACGATCGGATCTCAGGTCTTCGAGCGGCCGCTGATGGCGCCAGATGGCGAACGCCGAACGAATCACGTCCAATGCCTGTTGATGATCACCTCTGCGGGCCAGATCACGAGCCCGATCGACGTGATCGCGAAACTGGAAGTAGTCCACGAGCTTGCGATCGACATCGATTCGATAACGACCCGTTCGCCACCGACAATTCCACTTGGACCGTCATCGATTCGAGGGCGGCGCGAATCCGCGAGGAATACAGGTACAGCGTTTGGACCGGGTTCTTCGGGACCTCCTGCTCCTCCGCCCAAACCCACTCGACCAGCTCCGCCGCAGGTACCGAGATCCCTGGACGAGTGAGCAGCACAGCGAGCATGGCCCGCTGCTTGAGCGCGCCCCATTGCGTGTCGAGTTCGTCCCCGACCCGTATCCCCGTTTGACCCAGAATCGTGAATCGCGCATCCACCAGCGCCACCCCTCGCGTCCCCGCCAAAGAGTGTCCTCCCTGTTCAACCCCTGCGCAATGCGCTCATTTGGACAAAGATGACAGTTAGGTGACAGTCCATTGACATACGCGTGTGAATGGCGATGACGGCTCGGCCACTCAAGCCGATGAGACCTGCTTTGAAGTGCGCGAAGAGTTGCTGACAGCTGAATGAACACTCCGGCCCGGATGGTCTTGGCAGCACTTCGAGACCGTTGGAGGCCGAGATGAACTGGTTCACCACCCCGCTCGGCGCGGGAGGCGCGCATCGGGTGACGGTGCCGGGATGCCGCAAGGTGCTGGTGATCGTCCCGAGCGTCGTGGCCGGCACCCGCCTGCTCGACCTGTTGCCGTTGCTGGACAGTGATTTCCGCGTGCAGACCTTCTTCACCCAGCCGGAACCGTGCGGTGCCACGGCGGCGTTCGTCGGCGCGGCCGGTGGGTTGGTGATCCCGTGGGAGATGGCGGTGCAGCACGAGTTCGACCTCGTGCTCGCGGCCAGCTACCGGTTCATCGACCGGGCGCCGGGGCCGGTGCTCGTGTTGCCGCACGGTGCCGGTGCCATGAAGTCACGGCGGCGGGTTCGGGCGGCCGGAGATCAGGCGCAGCCGGTGCACGGGCTCGATCGCCAGCTGCTTGTGCGTGACGGCAAGGTGCCCGCGTCGGCGATTGTCCTGTCGCACGACCAGGAACTCGAAGCGCTTGCCGGATCCTGTCCGGAGGCATTGCCCGCTGCGGTCGTCGCCGGCGACATCTGCCTCGACCGGTTGCGGGCGAGTCTGCCGTTCCGCGAGCACTACCGGCGGGCGCTGGGCGTGCGGCCGGGCGACACGCTGGTCACGATCAGCTCGACCTGGACCGCGGACTCGGCGTTCCGCACGTGCCCGGAGTTGTATCGGGAACTTCCGCGCACGGCACGGGTCGCGGCGGTGCTGCACCCGAACATCTGGGCGGCGCACGGCGCGTGGCAGGTGCGCTCCTGGCTCGCCGGGTGCGACGTGATCGTCGTCCCGCCGGAAGAAGGCTGGCGCGCAACGATGATCGCGAGCGACGTCGTCATCGGTGACCACGGTTCGACGACCCAGTACGCCGCGGCGATCGGTGCGCGCATGCTGCTCGCCACCTGCCCCGACGTGCGGGACGGCAGCCTGGCCGACGCGTTGCGGGAAGCGGTGCCGATGTACACCGGCGACCTCTCCGACGCCGTGCCGGTGCCGGGGTTCGCCGGCCTGATCAGCTCACGGCTCGACCAGGCCGGAACGGTCCTGCGCGCGACCATGTACCGGCTGCTCGGCATTCCCGAGCCGGCTCACGCGGTGCCGACCTCACCGGTGCCGGTGCCGCATGTTCGTTGACGAGGGCGTGCGCAGAGAGAACGGCGTGCTGTTCGTCCACGGTGACCGGGCGGCACCGCGCTGGTGGGCGTTGGCCGACGTGCTGCTGGCCGCGGCCGAGCCGTCAGCGCGGCGCGCCCTTGCGGTCGCCCGGCTGCTGTTGCGGCGGTACGTCGGGTGTTCGCTGGTCCTCGTCCCGATCGAGCCTGCCGAGCCGGTCCCTGACCCGGTCGGCGCTCGGGTCGAACGATTCGCCGTAGCAGGCCAGCGCGGAGCGGTAGTGGTCTCGGGCGCGCGCGGGATCGCCTTGCCGCTCGGCGATTTCGCCCATCAGCTCGAAGGCGTCGGCGACGTGCAACGGTGAGCCGGCGTCCCGGACGTCCGCGAGGACACCGTCGGCGAGGCGCGCCGCCTCGTCGAACCTTTCGGCGTGGAGGAGCGCACGGGACAGGAACATCCGTGCGCGCGCCTTGTCCACGACGTTGTCGAGCAGCGCCTCGGACTCCTGGAGTTCCGCGATGGCCTCGTCCACGCGGTCCATCTGGATGAGCACCTCGCCCACGCGCCGGCGCGCGAGCCCGATGCCGCGGACACGTCCGTGCCGTGTCTCCACGTCGACTCCCTCGCGGAAGTATCTGAGTGCGACGTCGAACTCGCCCTTCAGGCGATAGGTGTGTCCGAGTTGCACGAGCGCGGTCGCCCGGCTGCCGAGATCGTGGTCTCCCGCGAGCTGGAGCACGATGCGCACCTGTGCGGTCGCCTCGTCCAGGCGGCCGAGGTTGCGCAGTGCCACGGCGAGCTGGTTGCGCAGCCGGGCCTCGGCGGTCGGCTCACCGCAGGTCCGCGCGGCCTGCACCGCGAGTTCATGGGTGAACAGCCAGTCCGAGTAGTGGTGGCGCCGCTGGAACAACGCGAACATGGCCTCGGCGAGCTGCCAGACCAGGTCCGGCCAGCCGTGTCCTTCGGCGGCGCGCAACGACTGCACGAGGTTGTCGCGCTCGTGGTCGAGCCAGTCCAGCGCCTCGGCCCTGGAGCCGAACGCCTCCGGATCCGCGGACTTGAAGCGCAGACCTACCCTCGGTCTGCCGGGGATGGCGGCCGAGTCCGCGACGACAGCCTTGTCCAGATAGAACTCCACGGCCCGATGGATCGCGTCCTCACGTTCGTCGTCGTCCTGCCCGCGAGCGTGCAGCCGCAAAAGATCGTGGAACCGGAACCGGTCGTCGCCGACCTCGTTGAGGAGGTTCTTCTCCACCAGGTCGTCGAGATCGTCCTCGACCTCCCCGACGTCGTCCGCGAGCATCGCCGCGGCGGCCTCGACGCCGAAGCTGCCGCCCGGATGCCACGAGGTCAGGCGGTAGAGCCGCGCCTGGCGGGGCGGGAGGTCCACATAGGACAGATCCAGCACGGCACTCACCGAGGCCGAGCCGCCGAGGTCGAGACCCGCCAGGCGGCGGGTCTCGGTTCTCAGCTCGTCGACCTCCCTGGCGAGCGAGCGCCGCGGCCGGCGGGACAACCGGGCACCGATCACGCCGAGCGCGATCGGCATCCCGCCGCACAGGCGCGCGAGCTCGCACGCCGCATCGGCCTCCACCTCGAGCCTCGGCTCCCCCACGACCCGCTTCAGCAGCTCGACCGATGCCCCCAGATCCATCGGGTCGACCTCGATGAACCTCGCGCCGTCCATGCCTAGCGGGCTCAGCCGCCACCTGCTGGTCACCACCACGGCGCAGCTCGGCGAGGCCGGCAGCAGCGGTCTGACCTGCGCGGCGCTGGCGGCGTTGTCCAGCAGGACCGCGAAGGAGCGATCAGCCGTCAGCGAGCGGAACAGCGCCTGTCGTTGTGGCAGGCTCGGCGGCACGACCTCGACGCCCAGCGCGCCGAGGAACCACTCGAGCACCTCGTCTGGTTGTGCGGCCTCGGCGTGGGCACCGAGATCGACGTAGAGCTGACCGTCAGGGAACCGTTCTCGCGAGTCGTGCAGCCACCGCAGCGCGAGCGAGGTCTTGCCCACGCCACCGGGTCCGCTGACCACGACGAGCAGCTGGTGATCGTCGTGCGCGTGCCACCTGTCCATCTCGGTGAGCTCGTCGGCCCGGCTGACGAACAGCCGCGGCGCCGGCGGCAACTGCTGGGGCACCAGGTTTCCAGGTGGACCGGAATGGAGATGCACCGTTCCGATCGACTTCGCCTGCACCACGTTTCCGTGGACGGGCCCGGACACGGTGTTCTCGACTCTGGCCACCCGGCATCACCCCGCGGACCACGCTACGACTTCGGCGTCCTCCAAGGCACCCGCCAATTCGATAGAGGCGTACTCTGATGAATATGCGCATCCTCTTCTCAAGTGTTCCGCAGCACGGCCACCTGCTGCCGTTGCTGCCCCTTGCCCGCGCGTTCCGGGACCGCGGCCACGAGGTGGCAGTGCTGACCGCGGCCGGCATGGCGCCGGTGCTCGCGCCTCAGGGGCTGGAACTGCTGGCCGCCGGACCGTTGCCGGACGTGCTGTTCGCCGAGGTCGCGCGGCGGACCGGGGCCGACCCGGCGACCGCGCCCACGCCGGACTCGGTGGCCGAGTTCTTCGCGGGCACGCGCATCGACCTGACGGCGGACGAGGCGCTGGCGGCCACCAAGGACTTCCGGGCGGACCTCGTGGTGGCCGAGTTGTGCGACTTCGTGGGGCCGCTGGTGGCCGCATCGACGAACACGCCGGTCGCGACCCTGGCGTTCGGGCCGCCGTTGCCGCCGGTGTTCACTGAGGCGATGGAGACCATGGCCCGCACGCGGCACGAGGAGCGAGGTCTGCCGTGGCAGCCCAGGAGGTGGCTCCTGGACACCTGGCCGGCCTCGATGCGGGCGGACGAGTGGCAGCAGCCCGAGGGCTGGTTGCCGCTGCGACCAGAGGCGTTCCGGGTGCCGGGTGCGGATGCGGTGCAGCTGCCCGTGTCGGGCAAGCCACGGGTGCTCGTGACGTTCGGGACGTGGTTCAGCGACCCAGGACAGCTCAGCCCGCTCCTGCGCGCGCTGTCCACTTTGGATGTCGACGTGGTGGTGACACTGGGACTGGCGGCGAAGCCCGAGGAGTTCGACGTCGACCACGAGCGGATCACGTTCGTCGGGTTCACACCGTTGGACGACCTGCTCGACGGGGCGGATGTCGTTGTCACGCACGGCGGAGCGGGCACGACGGCGGGTGCGCTGATGAAGGGTGTGCCGTTGGTCGTGCTGCCGCAGGGCGCGGACCAGTTCTTCCAGGCCGAGCGGGTCGCGGCCGCCGGGGCGGGCATCGCACTCCAGCCGCCGGTACAGACGCCGGAGGCGACGGTCGAGGCGGTGCGGACGGTGCTGGAGGACGTGCGCGTTCGCGAGACCGCGATGACGATCGCCAAGGAGATCGCCGCGATGCCGTCCGCGCACCAGGTGGCAGGCGTGCTGGCGGCAAGTCGATGACGAGGCCGTACCACTCGCCGCGCCGCGCGCAGGATGCCGCCGGCACCCGGCGCGACATCCTGAGCGCGGCTGCGGAGTTGTTCTCCGCCAACGGTTATGCGCGCGTCACGGTCGCGGACATCGCCAAGCGGGCCGGAGTGGCGCCGCAGACGGTGTACTCGAGCGCGGGCAGCAAGTCCGAGATCCTGCACAAGGTCGTCAGCGAGTCGATCGCCCGGAGCGAGGCGTCGGCGACCGTGGCGGCCATCCGGCAGACGGACGGGCTGGCGACGGCGTTGACGTTGCTCGCAAAGGGAACGCGGCTGGCCAACGAGGGCGAGCAGCAGGTCATCGAGGTACTGTTCGCCGCGTTCCCGGTGCACGAGGACGGCTCCGCGCTCTGGGAGCAGAGCACCGGCAGCTACCGGCAGGCACTGGCCGAAGTCGCGGAACACCTGCGGGACAACGGACTTCTGACCATGGACGTCCAGCGGGCGACGGACGTGCTGTGGTTCTGCTTCGGCTTCAACGCGTGGCGGACGCTGGTCAGGGAGTGCGGCTGGTCCTGGGACGACGCCGAGCGGTGGCTGGCCGAGCAGGCCGTCACGATCTTCACCCACTGAGCGAGGAGCCTTTCGAACGTCGAGACTCCGCGGTGAGCGTGCTCACAGGACGCAATATCTGACGACTCGGCTAGTTTGTACTGGTGGTGAAGCTCGTCTACGTCTTCGACGCCTACTGCGGCTGGTCGCACGCCTTCTCCGGCACATTGCGGGAGGTCACGGCGCGTCACCCGGAGCTGCCGGTCGAGGTGATCTCGGGCGGCCTGTTCACCGGGCCGCGGCGCGTGCCGATCCGCGAGTTCGGCTTCATCAAGGGCGCCAACGTCCAGGTCACCGAGAAGACCGGGGCGACGTTCGGCGAGGCCTTCAACCGGGTGCTCGACGAGGGCACGTTCGTCATGGACTCCGAAGCCGCGGCACGGGGCTTGATCGCGTTGCGCGAAGCCGCACCGGACCGGGCGGCCGAGCTGGCGATCGCGATGCAGAGCGCGTTCTTCCACGACGGCGCGAGCCTGTCCGCCGCCAAGACCTACCGGACGATCGCCACCGCCTTCGGGCTCGACGCCGACGCCGTGGTGGCCGCGTTCAAGAACGCACAGGCCGAAGTGGACTTCGAACGCGCGGCCCGGCTCGGCGTCAACGGCTTCCCGACGCTGATCGCCGTACGCGGCAAGGAGGCGTACGCGCTCGCCCGCGGGCACGCCACGGCCGAGCAGATCGAGCAGCGGCTGGCTGCACTGAGCTGAGTACCGGGGCTGAGTACCGGGGCTGAGTACCGGGCCCACGCCGGCCCGGCAGCGTCCGGAACGTCAGTTGATCAGGCCGTGGTGGCGGTTCGTCCACGCGGCCACGGCGGGCAGCACGTCGGTGATCCACTCGCGAGCGGCGGCCGTGAGCTCGTAACGGGCCGCGCGCCGGAGCACCAAACCGTTGTCCTGCAAGCGCTCCAAGGTCCGGTGCACACGAGGGCCGAGCGTGGGGACGAGCTCCTCGGCTGCCTTGGCGCCATCGGACAGCGCGACCAGGATGTGCGGCAACTGGTCGCTGCTCATCAGTTCCTGCAACGCGAGCAGGTGGTGCAGCGCCGAGCTGTCGGTGTTCCGCTCGGCCTTGAACGCGCTCGGGTCGTGCACCTGGACGCGGGCGCGACCCTGGCGCTTCGCCCGTTGCAACGCCGCGTCCGTGTCGCGGAGCAGGCTGATGAGCGTGTCGTCGGCGGCCGGTACGTGGGCCGCGACGCCGATGGACGCGGTCTGGCCGCACAACGTCAGGCCGTAACCGTCGTTCGTGGTGATCTCGGTCTGCAACGCCCGGATGCCGCGCAGCATCCGTTCGGCGACCACGGCGGCTTCTCCTCCAGTGGTGCGGGGCAGCAGCACGAGGAACTCGTCGCCGCCGTACCGGCACACCAGATCCGACGAGCGGGTGTGCTTCGTCAGCACCTGCGGCCACGGCGCCCAGCACCACGTCGCCGGCGGGGTGGCCGTACTCGTCGTTGATCTTCTTGAAGCGGTCGAGGTCGATCATGAGCAGCGCGACCTGCTCCCACCGGCGCTGGGCCCGGCGGTACGCGGTGGGTGCCTGGTCGTCCCAGCCCCAGCGGCCGAGCAGACCGGTGAGCCGGTCCGTCGCCCAGGCGCCGACGGGCTGCGCGCACGAGCCGCAGCGTGAGGGAGCGCTCTCGTCATGCAGGCGAAGAGAACGGGCAGCACCATCGTGGTTCACGGGAAGTCCCATCCGCGCAGTCGCCATGAGTCCCCCCAGACTTCAGCTCTGACTGGCCCGATCTGCCTCCTTCAACTGAAGTGACGTCGTTCGGGTCAAACGCGACACACCAGTGGAAGCGGCGGACTGTGATCATAGGACTACGGAATGGTGGATTCAACCCCTGTGTTGCCCTATGCTCTGCGGGTTCCACAGCAGTGGAATGATCGCTGGCCAGGGATCGCTCCAGCGGAGGTGTGGCGTGAGGCCGTTCGCCGAGGTGCTCAACGATCTGTGCAACAACCCGCCGAACCGCCAGGGCAAGATGACCAACGTGGCGCTCGCCGCCGTGGTCAAGCAGCGCGGCGGGGACATCGGGCACGGATACATCTCGCAGCTACGCCTCGGAGTCAAGGACAACCCGACCTGCCAGGCGATCGTCGACCTCGCCGGCGCGCTCGGCGTACACCCCGCGGTGTTCCTCGGCGGCCGCGGCGAGCTGCATCCCGGTGAGCGGCCGGGTTGGCGGGCGAACGCGCTGAGCACGCTCTTCGAAGCCGTGCACCCGCCCGATCGCGGACCCTGGTCGCCCGAGGAGGTCGCGACCGCGGTGAGCTCGGCCGGGCAGTACGGCAGCATCTCGGCGAGCTACATCCGCGAGTTGCTGAGCAGCACCAGCGACAACCCGCGGCTCAAGCACATCCTCGGCCTGGCCGACCACTTCGGCGCCGACCCGGCGTACTTCCTCGACGACGACCTCGCGGCCAGGGTCGACTCGGAGCTGACGGACTTCCTGGCGCTGCGCGAACTCGGCGTCGTCGAGTTCGTCACCCGTCTGGCCGAACGTACGGGTGATCTTTCCCCGCAGGCCAGGGCTGCTGCGGTAGAAGGGTTCCGGCAGGCGCTCGAGGTCGGTGAGGGATGGTCGTTCCCGCTGAACAGCCGCCGTACGTCCGCGGACCACACTTGATGACGACACCGGCGTGAAGATCGCTGTTTGGACCGCTGCCCAAGACATCGAGAGGAGGCGTCGGGTGAACCGCAGGAAACTGCGCAAGCTGGTCGACGAGGTCGCCCGCGACCTCGACCTCCCGCCCGACGCCACGCACCGGGACGCGAGCCGCCGCGTCTGCGAGCTGATGAGCGAACGGCTGGAGCGTCCCGTCGACGTCCGCTTCGCCGCCATCACGAACGCCGTCTGCCTGAGCGGAGCGACCGCGCTGCTCGAGAACGGCACCTATCTCGTCATCTGCGCGGACTCCCCGTCCTGGTACCACCGGCTGCACGTGCTGCTGCACGAGTTCGCGCACGTGTTGCTGGCGCACCAGCCCGTGGCGCTGAGTCGCAGCGAGGGGATGCGCAAGCTCGCGCCGAACCTGCTGCCGAGGATGGCGCAGATCATCGCCGGCCGGACGACCCTGACCGAGGACGAGGAGCGCGAGGCCGAGAACCTCGCCGACCACCTGCTGGAGCGCCTGACCGAACACCGGGTGTGGGCCGACACGGCGACCACCGAAGAGCCCGCGCACGTGCGGCGGGTGGCCGAGTCCCTCGAAGGAAGATCTCGCTGGGTGCGTCGTGGCGATCTTTAACCTGCTCTACCTGTCGTCCGGCACCCTCGGCCTGCTCCTCCTCGCGTACAAGATCCGCGCGCTGCGCTCGAGACTGGGGCAGTCCCGCGAGTGGTCGCCCTGATCTCCACCGTGTCCTTCCCGGCGTTCGCGGTGGTCTTCGCCGCCCCGGCGAACATCGAGTGGATCAACTGGATCACCCGCACGCCGAACTTCGCCGCGTTGCTCGTCTACAGCCTCGTGGTCGGCTTCGCGGGATCGTCGTTCGCACTGGTGCTGTACTGGCGCTACCCGCCGGTCCAGGCGTGGCACCGGGTCCGGCTGATCGTGATCAGCTACGGCTCGATCGTCGCGGCGATGATCGTGCTGTTCTACAAGTCCGAGGTCGAGGAAGAACGCCAGATCGACTTCGACACGTTCTACGCCACCCAGCCCACGGTCGCCGTGTTCCTGTTCATCTACTTCGTCGCCACGCTGGTCGGCTGCGGCGGTCAGGCCTACCACTGCTGGCAGGGCGCGCGGGACGAGGCGATCTCCGCCCGGCCGTGGCTCGCGCTGGGTCTGCGCTGGTACTGCTTCGCGGGGCTCTTCGTGGTGGCGTTCGCGATCATCAAGCTCTTCGTGCTGATGATGGACTGGTTCGGCGAGCGCAGCTTCGACATCCTGAGCCTGACAGCGCCGCTGATGGCGTCGCTCACCGTGTTCCCGCTGGTGATCGCCATGGCGCTGCCGGTGTTCGGGCCGCGCCGGCCGTCGCCGTCGCTGTGGCTGCGGCGCTGGCGGACGTACTTCGCGCTGCGGCCGCTGCACCGCGCCCTGGTCCACGTGAACCCCGGCATCGTGCTGGTGGCACCGGGCAAGTTCCTCAACCCACACCACCGGGTGCGCCGGCAGATCATCGAGCTCAACGACTGGCGCTGGGCGCTCACGCCGTACTTCGACCTGTCCATCGGTGAGGCCGCGACCTCCCTCGCGCGCCAGGCCGCACTGCCCAAGGACGAGGTCTCCGCTGTCGTGGAGGCCGCTCAACTGCGGGCCGCGGGGTCGTCCGACGGGCGCCTGCGGCCACCCAAGCGCCGGCCGGCTTCGGAGATCGTCGACGGCACCGACCTCGCCACCGAGCACGACAGGTGGGTGCGGATCTCGCGGGCGTACCAGCATTCGCCGATAGTCGACGCCGCCGTCGCCGATGCACGTGTGGAAGCAGCAGGGGGAAAAGACTAGATGGCACCCACACACGCCGTTGTCCTCGGAGGAGGACTCGCGGGCATGCTCGCGGCGTCCGTTCTCGTCAAGCACGTCGACGAGGTCACCGTGGTGGAACGCGACAAGTTGCCGGACGGACCCGCGCCGCGATCCGGTGTTCCCCAGGCACGGCACGCACATCTGCTGATGTCCGGTGGCGCGCGGGCGATCGAGTCGTTGCTGCCGGGGACGTTGGACGCGTTGGTCACGGCCGGCGCGCACCGGATCGGGGTGCCGAACGACCTGGTGTCGCTGAGCGCTCAGGGATGGGTGCCGCGGTTCCCCGAAATGCAGTTCATCGTGTCGTGCAGTCGTTCGCTGCTGGACTGGACCGTGCGCAGCCAGGCGTTGCGGGACAACAAGATCTCGATGCTGACCGGGACCGAACCGGTGTCGCTGCTGGGTGATCGGCACGCCGTGACCGGGGTGCTGGTCGAGGACCGGATCTCGCGTGAGCAGATCTCGCTGGAGGCCAACCTGGTCGTCGACGCGACCGGGCGAAACTCTCGGCTGCCCGCATGGCTGGCCGGTTTCGGGTTACCCGAGGTGCATTCCGAGAGCGTCGACTCCGGACTTGCCTACGCCACCAGGGTTTTCCGTGCTCCGGCCGCGGCTGCCACCGGCTTTCCGATCGTCAACGTGCAGGCGAACCCGCGTGATCCGCATCCCGGCTGCACGGCCACCCTGCTGCCCATCGAGGACGGGCGGTGGCTGGTCACGTTGTCCGGCACTCGGGGCGGCGAGCCGTCGACCGACGAGTCCGAGTTCGTGTCCTTCGCCCGGTCGGTGCGCAACCCCGTGGTCGGCGAGCTGATCGCATCGGCGGAGCCGTTGACCCCGGTGTACGGGTCGCACAGCACCGCGAACCGGCGGGTGTTCTTCGAGCGCTTGAAGTCGTGGCCGGACGGGGTGCTGGCGCTGGGCGACTCGGTGGCGACCTACAACCCCGTTTACGGGCACGGGATGTCCATCGCCGCGCAGAGTGCGCTGGCGATGGACGCCGAACTCCGGGCGGCGGGGCTGACTTCCGGGGCCGCCCAACGGATCCAGCGCGCCGTCGCCAAGGTGGTCGACGGCGCCTGGGCGATGGCGACCAACCAGGACATCCTGTATCCGGGCGCGGTCGGCAAGCCGTTGCCGTTGGCCGGGCGGGTGCTGCAGCGTTATGTGGACCGGTTGGTGCGCACGGCGACTACCGAGTCCGCTGTCACTCGGGTGTTCCTCGACGCGTTCACGTTGTCCGGTCCGATGACGAAGCTGATGAGCCCCCGGATGATGTGGGCGACGATGCGCGGGCCTCGCGGTTCGGTGTCGCCGGAGCCGACGCTGACCGCGGATGAACGGGAGCGGGTCACCGGCTGACGTGGAGCTCGGCCGGCACCGGACCTGCTCACTTCTCGGGCCTGAAGTCCGCGCTCTGTACGTACTCCATGGCCTTGAGGAACACCGGGTCCTGGAGCCGGGCGCTCATCTCCTCCTCGGACGGCTCGGTGATCCGCTGGTGGATCCACCACAGGTTGCCGAACGGGTCGCGGAACCGGCTGACCCGGTCGCCCCAGAACAGTTCGGTCGGCTCGGTGACGACGACGGCTCCGTTGTGCTTGGCGCGCTTGAGGATCTCGGCGTCGTCGGCGACGTAGAGGCGGAGGAACCCCGGGGTCGGCGGCCAGTTCGCCACGTCGAAGAGCATCACCACCGAGTCGCCGATCCGGACCTCGGCGTGGCCGATCTCCGGTGGCTCGCCCACGCGGCCGAGTTCGGTCGCGTCGAACACCTCGACGATGAAGTCGATCAGCTCGGCCGTGTGGCCTCGGGTGATCAGCCACGGCGTGACGGTGTGGTAGCCCTCGGGCACGACGTTCATCGGTTCATCCCTTCGATTGGCTTGGGACGACCGTATTTCGAATCTAGGACAATATCGGTCCTAGTTCTGGCCTAGATTTACGGACATGAGTGATGCGGCCCGGTTGTTGCGTCTGCTGTCGCTGCTGCAGACACCCCGCGAGTGGCCCGGCAGCGAGCTGGCCGCCCGGCTCGAGGTGACGCCGCGGACCGTGCGGCGCGACGTCGACCGGCTGCGCGACCTCGGCTATCCCGTCGAGGCCACGATGGGCGTGCTCGGCGGGTACCGGCTCGTGGCGGGCAAGGCGATGCCGCCGCTGCTGCTCGACGACGAGGAGGCCGTCGCCATCGCGGTCGGCCTGCGCACCGCGGCCCGGCAACCGGTGGCGGGCATCGCCGAAGCCTCCCTGCGCGCCCTGGCGAAGCTGCAGCAGGTGCTGCCGCCCCGCCTGGCCCGCCGGG
This sequence comes from uncultured Actinomycetota bacterium, assembly GCA_963771775.1. Lineage (GTDB taxonomy): Bacteria > Actinomycetota > Actinomycetes > Mycobacteriales > Pseudonocardiaceae > Lentzea. Next base: position 192,988 of record CAVYUS010000007.1, on the reverse strand, counting down.
TCTCGTCGCTGACGTCGGCCACCGCGGCCGCCGCCGACTCCTCCGCCTCGCTGGTCGACCCGGCTCAGCTCACCGTGATCGCGGGTGCCGTCGCCGCACACGAACGCGTGCGGTTCGCCTACGTGGCGCAGGAGAACGTGGTCTCGAAGCGGCACGTCGAACCCGTGCAGTTGGTAGCGCTCGGCCGGCGCTGGTACCTCCTCGCTTTCGACGTGGAACGGAACGACTGGCGCATCTTCCGGCTGGACCGCGTCTCCTCGGCGCTGGCCACCGGCGCCCGCTGCACACCCCGCGTGCCGCCCGGCGGGGACGCCGCGGAGTACGTGAAGCAGAAGATGTACGACACGGCGCCGACCTACCGCGCCCACGCGACGCTGCAGCTGCCCGTGGACCTCGCACGGGCCCGGCTGGCGGACTTCGCCGGTGACCTCGAAGCCGTCGACTCCGGCTCATGCACGTGGCACAGCGTCGAGGACACGATCGACTACCTCGCGTTCCGCCTCACCTTGCTGGGGTGCGACTTCACCGTGCACGGGCCGCCCGCGCTGGTGTCGCACCTGCGGGGGTTGGGTGATCGGATCAGCCGCTCGGTCGGCTGACCCGGTGTCGGGGTGCACCTGCCGGCAGCCAGTGCCGTTGGCTCGGCTGCGCGCGCTGGCCGGAGCCACCGGTCAAGCTCAGCACCTCACCCGCTCGGCGGCCGCGCTCTAGGGCCTGTATCGAAGTCCCGCTCGATGAGAGTCGAGCCTGAGGTGGTTCCTGGCGGTGCGGCCGACAGGCCCGCATACCGCTGTTGTATGTGGGCCTGTCGGCCGTGCCCCCAGGGGCCGCCTCAGGCCCGGCTATCGCGAACACGGACTTCGATACAGGCCCTAACGCCCAGCACCGGCTGACCACCCGGCACACCCCCGTACGACGAATCCCAGGGCCAGCACCCGGCCTCGTCCGCGTGCACGAGCTGCAAAGCCTCGATGCGTTCGCCGTACAGGCGGGCGGACACCAGCAGGTGGGCCCACGGCCGCTCCACCCGCACCACCTCCAGCAGTGGCCCGCCCGCCGGAGTGAAGCGCTGGCCCGGTGTCGGCACGCAGTTGTGCACGAGGTGTTCGGCGGTGTCGTCGAGCAGGCGGCCCGCTGCCAGGACCGGCAGGCCCGTCACGACGAGCTCAGGCAGGCCGCGCCTGGTCAGGCCCACGGTGTAGGCCCAGGGCGGATGGGCTCGGTCTCGTTCTACCGCCTGCACGGCCCAGCCGCGCGCGTCGATGCAGCGGCGCAGGGTCGCCAGGTGTTGTTCCATGCGGCTGACGGGATGGTCGCAGTCCCAGCACATCGGGGTCTCCTCGAATCGAAGGTGAGTCCAGTGTGGCGAGGAGCACCGACAAGATCGTTTGGGCAGTTCATGGACAGAAAGTGGACAAACGATCTGGATGCCGTCTGGATCGTTAATCTGCGACGCACGGAGGATCGTCCATGCGCCAACGAACGCTTCTCATCGCGTTGGCCGTCGTCGCATTCATTGCGGCTGCGGGCTTCGTGGTCGTGCTTCAGCCAGATGATGCTGTGGCACAACGGCAGCAGCAGGGCTTCACGGTGTCGTTAGTGGCGCACCTCGACATGCGCACGAGCGGCGACGGCTGCGGGGACTGATGGAGATCGAGCCCGGCACACCTCTCGCGCACGCGATCAAGACCGCTCAGGTTGCCGCGCGGCACGGCGACGTGCACGGGGTCGACCACGCCTACGCGGAGGCCGCGAAGATCAGCCTGATCTTCGCGCACGACCACTGCGCCACCCTGCTCACCCTCGGCGCGATCGGCAAGGCCGCACAACGCTGCGACGACTACCTCGCCCGGCGACCGGACATCGAACTGCAGGTGCTCCGCGCCCAGATCCGCAGCACCGCGACAGATCACGCCCAGGCCTCCCTCGACGTCCGGGAGCTGCGCAAGCGGAAGCTCACCGAACTGCAGCAGGCCGTGCTCGCACGGGTGGCCGCGCTGGCCGCCACCGACCGCAACGACTACCCCACCGCGGAGAGCGAGCTCGATGCCGCCGAACGTCACTTCCGGCGGGCCGGTCGCACCGAGCACCTGGAGGTCATGAGCAACGACCGGCTCCTGCTTGAGGTGCGCCGGGGCACCCACATCACGAAGATCGACAACCAGCCCCCGCGCATCCCGGCCGAGCTCCTGCGCCGGGCCGCGGCGCTGCGCCGCGAGCTCCGTTGTGAAGAAGCACTCGCGCTGATGACGAGGTGTGTCACCAGCTTCGAGATCGAGGACGCACTGCGGTTCGCCGTGCTGTACGAGCTGACCGTCCTGCTGATCATGACCAACCAGCCGGGCTCGGCACGCCGGCTCTGCCCGCTGCTGATCACCGTCGCGGGGCCGCAGGTGCTCGCCAGGCTCCCCGACGCCACCCGGCCCCACCGCCCCGAACGCCGGCTAGAGCACGTCCGCCGGCTGATCGCGGACGACGAGCTGCACAAGGCGGAATGCCTGCTGGGTGACGGAAACTCCGCACTCTGGCACCTGACCGCAGCCGAACTCGCCTACGCGAACGGACAGCTCGACCGGGCGGTGCAGTACTTCCGCCAGGCCGTGAGCCGCACCGACCACGCCGAGCTCAAGGCGTTGGCGCTGCGCAAACTGGGCGACACCTACGCCGACGCCGGCGACGAGGACACCGCCGCACACCACTGGGCCGAAGCCCACCACATCGACGAGAACATCGCCCACTACCAGGACAGTCCCAGTCTGCCGGCCGCGCGGGACGAACGCGACGGCCGCGTGCTGGCCGCGGCCCGCCGGACCACACGCGACGGCCGGAAGTCGTTGGCAGGACTGGTGGTCGCACTCGAGGCCGCGATCCCCGGCGAGTGCCGCGACCTTCCCCGCTTCACCGACCTGCGCGAGGCGAAAAGCTGGCTCAGCACCATGACCAGGCACCTGTCACGCGACCAGGTCGTCTGGATGATGCACGCCACGCCGGACCAGCTCCACCACGTGATCATCGGCCGCAGAGTCGTCCACGTGACGACTGACGTGCACATCAGCACGCTCGCCAAGACCGTCGAGGAACTCAGGGCGTGGACGCCGCGGTACGACCCGGCGGTCCTCGGCAGACTGCTCGGCAGGCTGTCCGAGCTGATCGCACTGGAAGACGTGATCAAGGCGCTCCCGCCGAAGACCACCCGAATCGCCGTCGTAGCAGGCAATGTGCTCGCGGACGTCCCCCTCGCCGGCCTGCCGGTGCCCGGCACCGAACACCGCCTCGGCCAGACGCACGCGCTGTCCAGCCTGCCGTACCTGTCCGCCCTGCCACCGCTCAAACGCCGCTCCCGCAAGCAACGCGGCGACCGCACCGCGATCCGTGTCAACGCCGCCGTGTCCGCGGAAACGTTGGGCAACATGGACTTCAGCGCACGCGGCACCGTCCTGCTCGGCGCCCGCGGGGCCGGCCTCGTGCGCACGATCATCGCCGCGGGCGCCTCAGCGGTCGTCGCCGCCGGCTGGCCTGCCGAGCCGGCCACCGCCGCGCTGGTGCTCGACGCCTTCGACCGCCACCTCGCCAAGCTGCCCCGTGACCGCGCACTGCAGCACGCATTGAGAGAGGTCGCCGACCGGCACCCGGCCGACTGGGCCTGCTGGGCGCTCCACGGCGACTCGGGCGTGCAGGCCACAGCGGGCCCGCTCCGCAGAAGACTCAGGAAGAACGGAGACCCCGTGCCGCTCGAAACCCGTCCCAAGGTGTTCCTGTCGTTCGCCGGCAAGGACCGTCCGCACGCCGAGCAACTGCGTGCCGAGCTGGAGTCGCGCAACGTCAACACCTACCTCGACGACGAGACAGCACTGGGTGACAACGTGGTCAGCGCCGTCAACGAAGCGCTCGCCACGTCCGACTACTACGTGCTGCTGTGGTCGGCGAACACCCCTCGACGCGAGTGGGTCACCCAGGAGTGGACCGCCGCGTTCAACCTGGAGATGGCCCGCCGGCGCGCCTTCCTGTTCATCGTGCGGCTCGACGAGGAACCGTTGCCGCCCCTGCTCGCGCCACGCAGGCACATCGACCTCGTGGACGCCGCCGACCGCCTGGTCGCGGCCTGGCGCGCGGACCGCAAGTCGGAGCAGCCGGTGTTCCCGCAGCCCGTGCCACCGACGCCGGACGGCCCGACCGTCGCGATCTCGGTGCGCAGCCACGACCTCGGCGTCACGCACGTCGTCATGACCCCACTGCACATCACCGGTTCCGCGCTGTACCGGGCGGTGTTCACCGCGCTGCGGCTGCCGAGCGAGCAGGTCACCTTCGACGGCACGATCGGGATGCGGTTCACCTACGAGCTCTTCCAGCAGAACGAGCCGATCCCGAACGACGAGTCCACTGTGGAGCTGAAGTCCGACGCCGTGGACCTCGCGATCCGGGTGGAGTCGCTCGGTGCGCCGGGCAACAAGGAGTTCCTACCCACTGACGAGGAGAACCGGGGACTCGACGTCGACCAGCAACGCATGCTGCTGGTGGCGGCATTCCGGCATCTCCTCCCATAGTGCCGTGACCGGCAACCTTCACCGCGTCGTCCGGTGCTCAGGCGGGCACCTCGGGGCTCCGGCCCCACGCCCGAATCCAACCAGGATGAGGACGTGGGGCCGGCACCACGATGCACCCGTCTGACCATCGAAATACGGGGCAAAGGCTGCCGGTCACGGCACTGGCAAAGCGGCTGCCCCCGGCGACGAAGACCGGGGGCAGCCGCTAGCACTCAACTCAACTCAACTCAGACCCTGCGACGACGTCCCATCAGGACCAGGAACGCGCCACCGAGCAACAGAGCCAGTCCGGCACCGAGCCAGCCCCACACCGCGGCACCCGTGGAGGCGAGCGGCGGCTTGGGCAGCAGACCCGCGTCGAGCGTGAGATCGACGCGCTTGTCCTTGCTCAGCTTGACGACGTGGGTGCATCCGTTCGCCGGGTCGGCGTCGGAGTCCTTGCCGTCGTCGCCGACGTGCGGCGTGGTCAGCTTGCGACCAGCCACCAGACCGGTTTGCGGATCGGCGTTGAAGCAGACCTGGTACTCACCGTCGGGCAGGTCGGTGAACAGGTACTTGCCGTCCTTGTCGGTCTTGGACTCGGCCACCGGCTTGCCGGTGCCGTCCTGCAGGTACACCGGCAGATCCGGCACACCGGGCTCGCCGGCGTCCTGCACACCGTTGGAGTTGTCGTCGAACCAGACGAAGTCACCGACGCGGTTGGTCGGCGACACCAGACCCAGGTCCATGGTCGGGTTGTCCCGCTTGCCGACACCAACGGTCACCGGCGGCGTGCAGCCACCGGCCGGATCGACGTCCGAGTCCTTCGCGTCGTCGGAGCCCACGTTCGGCTTCGTCGCGAGGTATCCGGCGTAGTCGCCCGGCAGTGCGTTCATCTCGAAGCAGACCTTGTAGGTGCCGTCCGGGATGTTCGGGAACTCGTACTTGCCGTTGGGATCGGTCTTCACCGGGTCACCGACCGGCTTGCCGTCCTTGTCGACCAGCTTGACCGGAACACCGGGCACACCGGGCTCGCCCGGATCCTGCACACCGTTGCGGTTCTTGTCCGACCACACCAGGTCGCCGATCTTGTTCGGCGGTGCGATCAGACCGGCATCCAGCGTGTAGTCACGACGTTTGCCCACGCCCACCGTCACCGGCAGCGTGCAACCGGTCGTCGGATCGGCGTCGGAGTCCTTCGTGACATCACCCGCGTTGACCTTGGTGAGCGTGTAGTCCGCCACCGCCGCAGGCAGGTTCTTGATGTCGAAGCACACCTTGTAGGTGCCGTCCTGCAGGCCGTCGGTGAAGTAGTACTTGCCTTCCGGCCCGGTCTTCGTCGCGCCCAGCTCCTTGCCCTGAGCGTCGAAGAGCTTCACCGGGACATCGGCGACCGGCTGCTCGCCCTCGTCCTGCAGACCGTTCTTGTTCGCGTCGATCCACACGAAGTCGCCGACACCGTTGGCCGGCGCGTGGACTCCGGCGTCCACGTCCAGGTTCTCGCGCTTGCCGACACCGAGCTCCACCTCGGGGGTGCAGCCGGTCGCCGGGTCCGCGTCCGAGTCCTTCGCGTCGTCACCGGTGTTCGGCGTGGTGTACACGAAGTCCTTCACCGCGTCCGGCATCGGACCGAAGCACACCGTGTACTTGCCGTCCGGCAGGTCGTCGAACGAGTACTTGCCGTCCGGACCCGTCGTCGTGGTCTTGCCGTCCGACAACTTGACCGGCACGTTCGGAACGCCGGGTTCGCCGTCGTCCTGAACGCCGTTCTTGTTGTCATCACGCCACACCACGTCACCGAGCTTGTTCGGCGGCGCGACCAGACCCAGGTCCAGCGTCAGGTCAACGCGCTTCCCCGTGCCCAGCGTGGTTTCCGCCGTACAACCGTCAGCACCCGCATCGGAGTCAACGGCGTCGTCGCCACCCGCGTTCTGCGTGGTGACCTTGTAGTCCTTCACCGCGGCAGGCAGGTTCGCGAGGTCGAAGCACACCTTGTACGTGCCATCGAGCAGGTTGTCGAACAGGTACTTGCCCTCGGCGTTCGTCGTCGTGGTCGGGCCGGTGCTCAGCTTCACCGTCACACCCGCGACCGGAACGTCGGTGGCGTCCTGCAGACCGTCCTTGTTGACGTCGATCCACACGTAGTCACCGAGACGGTTCACCGGCGAGATCAGACCCAGGTCGATCGTCGGGTCCTCCGGCTTGTCCACGTTCAGTTCGACCTCCGGCGCGCAACCCGTTGCCACGTCGGCATCCGAGTCCTTCGCGTCGTCGGAGCCGGCGTTCGGCGTCGTCGGGACGTAGTCCTTCACCGCTTCGGGCATGTTCGCGATGTCGAAGCACACCGTGTACTTGCCGTCCGGCAGATTCGGGAACTCGTAGCGGCCCTGGTCGTTCGTGGTCGTGGTCTTGTCGCCGACCTTGACGGTCACTCCGGGAACGCCGGGTTCGCCGTCGTCCTGGAGGCCGTTCTTGTTGGCATCAAGCCAAACCGTGTCACCCAGCTTGTTCGGCGGCCGGATGCCCAGGTCGAGCGACAGGTCCTCCCGCTTGGCACTGCCGAGCGACGTCTCCGGCGTACAGCCGTCGGCACCCGCGTCGGAGTCCAAGGTGTCGTCGCCACCCGCGTCGGGCCGGGTGACCAAATAGGACTGGTACGGCGCCGGCATGTTCGCGATGTCGAAACACACCTTGTAGGTGCCGTCCGGCAGGTTGTCGAAGAAGTACCTGCCCTGCTCGTTCGTGGTGGTCGTCAGGTCACCGACCTTGACGGTCACACCCGGCACCGGCGTCTCGGTGTCCTGCTGGACGCCGTCGCGGTTCGCGTCGACCCAGACGTAGTCACCGAGCTTGTTCGGCGGCGAGACCAGACCCATGTCCAGCGTCAGGTCAACGCGCTTCCCGGTGCCCAGCGTGGTTTCCGCCGTGCAGCCCTGAGCGTCCGCGTCGGAGTCCACCGCGTCGTCGGTACCCGCGTTCTGCGTGGTGACCTTGTAGTCCTTCACCGCGGCAGGCAGGTTCGCGATGTCGAAGCACACCTTGTACGTGCCATCGAGCAGGTTGTCGAACAGGTACTTGCCCTGCGCGTCAGTCGTCGCCGTGGCGCCGTTCGACAGCGTGGCCTTCACGCCCTCGACCGGGATGTCCGAGGCGTCCTGCAGACCGTCCTTGTTGACGTCGATCCACACGTAGTCACCGAGACGGTTGACCGGCGGGATCAGACCGAGGTCGATCGTGAGATCCTCCGGCTTGTCCACGTTCAGCTCGACCTCCGGCGCGCAACCGGTTGCCGGGTCGGCGTCGGAGTCCTTCGCGTCGTCGGAGCCGGCGTTCGGCGTCGTCGGAACGTAGTCCTTCACCGCGTCCGGCATCGGGCCGAAGCAGACGGTGTACTTGCCGTCGGGCAGCTTGTCGAAGACGTACTTGCCCTGATCATTCGTGGTCGTGGTCTGGTCACCGACCTTCACGGTCACACCGGGCACCGGCGGTTCGCCGTCGTCCTGCTGACCGTTCTTGTTGGTGTCGATCCACACGTAGTCGCCGAGCTTGTTCGGCGGCCGGATGCCCGCGTCCAGCGTGAGGTCCTCACGCTTGTCGGGGCCCAACGTGGTGGTGTGCGTGCACTTCGTCGCCGGATCGGCGTCGCTGTCCAAGGCGTCGTCGCCCGCATTCAGGCGCGTCAGCAGGTAGCCCGCGTACTCGGCCGGTGCGGTCGAGATGTCGAAGCAGACCTGGTAGGTGCCGTTGGGCAGCTGGTTGAACAGGTACTTGCCGTCCGCACCGGTCGGCTTCGGCTGACCCACGGTGTTCCCGGCGCCGTCCTTCAACGTCACCAGCACGCCCGGCACACCAGGCTCGCCGCGTCCTGCAGGCCGTTGCGGTTGGTGTCGGCCCACACGAAGTCGCCGAGCACGTTGTTCGGCGGCGCGAGGCCCGCGTCGAGGGTCAGATCCTCGCGCTTCTGCGGACCGAGCGTGGTTTCCGGGGTGCAGCCGTCCGCGCCCGCGTCGGAGTCCAACGTGTCGTCGCCGGCGTCCTTGCCGACGAGGACGTATCCGGCGTACTGCGGCGGCAACGTCGACAGGTCGAAGCAGACCTTGTAGACGCCGTCTTCCAGCTGGTCGAACAGGTACTTGCCCTGCGCGTCCGTCTGCTTCGGCTGGCCGACCTGCGTGCCGTCGGCCTTCTTGAGCACGACCGTCACGCCCGGAACGCCGGGCTCACCGGTGTCCTGCAAGCCGTTTCGATTCGTGTCGACCCAGACGAAGTCACCGAGCCTGTTGGTGACCTTGGCGTTGATGCCCGCGTCGATCGTGTGGTCGGCCGTACCGGCCTTCCCGGTCGTCGCCGCCGTCTTGCCCGCGCTGTCCACATTGGAGTCGATGACGCGGTCAGGACCGGCCGCCTGCACCGTCCACTTCAGATCCGCGGCGGCCGGCGCGCCCGGCAAAGCTCCGGCGTTCACCCCGCTGTAGTCGAAAGCGAGGTTGTAACAGGTTTCCGGCTTCAGACCATCGCCGGCACCGAAGTAGTACTCGCCCTTGGCGTTCGTGGTCTTCACCGGCAGCGCGGTGCCACCGGCACACGGCGTCGCCGTCACCTTGACGCCCGCGACGGCCGGCTCGTCGCCGTCCTGGACACCGTCGTTGTCCGTGTCGAACCAGACGCGGTTGCCCAGTTGGACCGGCGCGAGGTCACACAACGCTTCCAGGTCTGCAAGGCCGTTCGCCTTGCCCCATCCCTCGGTGTTGACGTCGCTGATCAGATAGCCGTTCGGGTGACCGTCGGCCTCCATGGTGCCGTTGGCCCGATCGAACCAGCCGACACCACCGGTGTTCAGTCCCGTGGGATCCATGATCGTGTCGGGCATCCGGGTCTCCCCGTACACCATGGCGAGCGCACCCTGCGCGGTCTCGTTGTGCGGTTTGCCGTCCGCCGCACTGGTGTAGTGCTCACCGGGGTAGTACTCGACGAAGTCGGTCGACTGACCGTTGCCGTTGTTGGCAGAGGTGTTGTTGTTGGGACACGTCGCCGTCCCTTCCCAGGCGTAGCTGCCGTCGGCGAGCCGGCAGACCCGGTTCAGGTCACCGCCGCTGACGGTGTCGAAAACGCCGGACGACCCGTCTGCCGGGGGCAGGCTCTTGCCGCCCTGGTCACCGAAGCGGTCGCGGAACGCCAGAACGAGGTCGCCCTTCGCCTCGACGCCGATGTCGGTCAGCAGCGGTTCAGGATGCACCACGAGCCCGCCGAAAGGGGTCGGCTGCTGGTAGGTGGTCCGCCACGGCAGCCAATGGTCGGTGCCGCTGCCCTGCCACAGGGCGGTGCCGCGCTGGTAGGTCAACGGCTGGTTGATCACCGGCGCACTGAACGCACCAGCGGTGAACGTCCGCACCACGACCCGCATGTCGGTGGCCTTCTGGGTCGACTCACCCGAGCAGACACCACCCACGTAGAGCACGCCGTCGCGTACCGCGAGCGCACCGGGCCGCCAGTCGGCCGCGTTGACGCAGACCGACGGAATCGCGTAGGAGGCCTTCGCGGCACTCGCCGTCGCCGCCGTGGCGTCGTAGACGTAGAGCTTGCGGTCGGCCAGGTTGACGACGTAGAGCTCGCTGCCGTCCTCCGAGATGTCGACGTCGCCCAGTGCCTCCTTGCCGACCACGTTTGCGAAACCACCGTCGAAGTTGTTCTGCGTGGTTGTGCTTAGTCGTTCCCGCGTTGGGCACGGTGGTGAACAGCGTCGTCGCGCCGCCCGCGGCGGGCGTGACGTAGATGCCACCGGAACCACCGGTGCCGTAGTCGGCGAGCCGCTTCGCGAACGCGCCGGAGAAGATCCGCTTGTCCTGCTTGCGGTACGCGATGCCGTACACCGCGCCCGTGACACCCTGGTTGGCGATCTGCGTCGGCGCGGGTGCCGTGCCGCGGTTGGTGAACGGGAAGGTCACCAACGATCGCGAGGCGGCGTTGACGTTGCTGCTGCCGTCCTGTTTGCGGGTCGCCCGCTGACAGGCCGTGACGAGCGCGGGGCTCGACTGGCAGTAGTCGGCCGGATTCCACAACGCCGTGGTGACACTGACGTTCTTGCTGCCCGAGACGTCCACGAACATCGTGTTGCTCTCGAGCCCGGTACCCGCGGGGGCGGGCTGGAGCACGCTGCCGGCCGGAGGGTTCACCTGCACGCGGTACTTGCCGCCGCTGACCGGACCGAGGCCCACCGCGACGTTGCCCGCCGCGTCCGTCGTGCCGGTCGCGGTCGCGCCCGCGGGGTCGGTCACGAGCACGGAGGCGCCTTGCACGCCCACTTCCAGCGCCGCTTCGTACGTGCCGTTGCCGTTCACGTCGCGAACGACCTTCACGGTCAGCGACCCGTCGCCGGGACCGGCATGTGCCGTGGGTATCGCCACGGCGGACGATGTGGCCACCAAAATGGCCAGCAGGGCGGCAAGCGGACGTTTCACGGAATCGCTCCTAGGGCGGCAGAGGTCGGGGGCACACTGCGGGAATCTGGAAAATGCCACCCTTTCCGCAGGTCCGCTTGCCGTCGATCACACAGCGGAAGCCACCTGTCGCACGTCTAGGTGAATTCAACTCGCGGGGTTGGCGGCTTGGCAGCGCCTTTTCGCAGCTGTCCGTGCAACGTCGTTCCCCTCCCAGGTGATCTGGGCACCACGATCGAGGTTTGGGGTTTAGATCCGGCGGTTGCAGTGAGCGATTTTGTTCCGATCGGGTGAACCTCCAGTTCCGACTCAGCCTTTGCTGGTTTCAGCGCCTGTAACCGGTGAAGGTCGCCGCAGGGCGGTAAAGGACGCGAGCGGACGCTGAAGGGAAGGCCGTTGAGCACACCGGAGCCGGATCAGGGCTTCGCGGAGTTCTTCCGCACCTGCCTGCCCGTGGTGACCAGGACGCTGACGGCGCTCACCAGCGACACCCGTGTGGTCGAGGACGTGGCACAGGACGCGTTGCTGATCGCGCAGCACCGATGGGGCGACATCCACTCGTACGACAAGCCCGAGGCATGGGTGCTGAAGGTAGCGATCCGGCTGATGCGGCGGTGGCAGCAGCGATACCAGCACGAGACGCCGCTGGTCTCGGTACCGGCCGCAGACGCCATCGAGCAGGTGCACGAGGTGGAGGCGGTGCACTCCGCCCTGCGGCAGCTCTCGCCCAGGCACAGCGAGGTCGTGGCGTTGCACCACCTGCTCGGCTATTCGGTCAGCGAGATCGCCTCGGTGCTGGTGATCAGTGACTCGACCGTGCGGACGCACCTGACCCGCGGCCGGGCCGAGCTGCGGCGGATTCTCGGAGGCAGCGATGAGGATTGAGCGGTTGCTGGCCCAGGTCGAGTTCGACGAGCAGGTGGAACGGCTCTACCGCTTGGGAGAGGCGGCAGAACAGGCCGGCAACCTGCGCGACGCCGTCACGTACTTCCGCGTCGCCGCCGACCAGCACCTCGGTGACGCCGCCGTCCGACTGGCACAGTCGCTGTTCGCACTCGGGGAGACCGAGGAGGCCACCCGGTGGTGCGAGGTCGCCGTCGCCGACGGGTTCACCGAGGCGTCCGAGCTGGTGCAGGCGAACCTTGCGGCACGGCAACGGTTCCTGGAACACGCCGCCCGCATCACGGTTGGTGCGCCGACGTTCGACTGGATCCCGTCCGCTGCACCGGTGCAGCGCATCGAAGCGGCCGAAGTGCAGGCACGCACACGGGCGTTGCGTGCGCTGGACCAGCAATACGGCGGGATCGCCTGCCACGCCTCGATGTTGGCGCATCTCGCCGCCGTCGAGCCGTTGGTCCTCGTCGGCGACGCGGAAATGTGGACTGCGGTCGCGGAGGTCCACGAACTGGCAGGCTGGACGGCGTTCGACAGCGGACTGCCCGGCATGGCACTGCCGCACTTCGAACACGCGCTGACGTTGGCACGACAGGCCGAGAACGAGTCGCTGATCGCCTCGGTGCTGACGCGGGCAGGCCGGATGTTCCTGCACCACAACGCACCCAACGACGCACTTAAGGCGTTCCAGCTCGGTTTCGTCGCAGCGCACAACTCGTGGGCCGACCAACGAGACATCGCCGATCCGGAACGAGCCATCGCCTCACTCACCACAAAGGTTGGCACATATGGCGTGGAACGCGTCCGCGCCCGCACGATCGCGCTGACCGCGTTGGCGCGCAACCATCTCGCGCTCGGCAACACCGCCGCTGCCAGTGGTTTCACCGAGAGCGCCCTGGCCGGGGCGGCGAACCTGCGTTCGGCGCGGGCGAACGACCAGTTGCGCTGGCTCGCCGGGGAAGCCCGGGAGGCCGGCGCATCGGTGCTGGTGGAACAGATCTCGGGCCGTTTCGCGCGCTGTGGCTGAGTGTTCACCTGATCCGGGCCGATACACGGGTGCGCTCAGACAGGTAGGTTCTGCGGCATGGCCGAGCCTTTTTCGTGGGTGCCCGCAGGAATCAACACGGACGTGCCCAGCGGCGCGCGCGTCTACGACTTCCTGTTGGGAGGTGGCCACAACTTCGCCTCGGACCGCATGGTCGGCGAGAAGGTGCTGCAGGTCCTGCGGGACGGCCGCGCGATCGCGGCGTCGAACAGGTCGTTCATGCGCCGCGCCGTCCTGCTGATGATGGAGCAGGGCATCACGCAGTTCCTCGACCTCGGCTCGGGCATCCCGACGGTCGGCAACGTCCACGAGATCGTGCAGCAGAAGAACCCGGACGCGCGCGTGGTCTACGTGGACTACGACGAGGTGGCGGTCTCGCACAGCCAGCTCATCCTGGAGGGCAACGACAACGCGGGCGTCGTGCAGGCGGACATGTGCCGGCCGCAGGACGTGCTGTCCGACCCGGTGGTCAAGGACCTGATCGACTTCTCCCAGCCCGTCGGCCTGCTGATGGTCGCGGTGCTGCACTTCGTGTCGGACGACAAGGGCCCTGCCGAGGTCGTCGCCCACTACCGCGACGCGATGCCGGCGGGCAGCCTGATCGCGCTCTCACACCTGACCGCCGACTTCAAGCCGCAGGAGATGGGCGCGGTCGTCGAGACCATGCAGCACAGCCGCGACCCGATGTACTTCCGTTCGCACGCGGAGTTCGAGCCCATGTTCGCCGGCATGGAGGTGCTCCAGCCGGGCGTCGTCCCGGCGCCGAAGTGGCACCCGGAACTCGGCCCGGCCGGAGAGGGTGGCCCGGAGGACGTCTACGTGGGCGTCGCCCGCAAGCCCTAGCGGAACCTCCACGCCTGAGCCGCGGAACCGTTGCAGGTCCAGATGTTCAGGCGGGTGCCCGGAGTCGTCGACGCACCGGGGTTGTCCAGGCACAGCCCCGACTGCGGGTTCTGCACGGAACCGTCCGGCCGCACGCGCCACTGCTGCGCGCCGGTGCCGTTGCAGTCCCACAACTGGACGGTCGTGCCGTCGGTGGTGCCGCTGTTGTTCACGTCGAGGCACTTGCCGGCCGTCGCGATGGTGCCGTCCGCGACGACGCGCCACTTCTGCGCGTAGGAGTTGTTGCAGGTCCAGACCTGCACCGGATTGCCGTTGGCGGTGCCACCGGCGTTGTTGTCGACGCAGGTGTTCGAAGCGGCCTTCAGCTCCACCGCACCCGCGCCGGACGGGTGGCGGTCGGTGGGCAGCGCCGGCGTGTTCAGGTGGTAGAAGTCGATGGCCAGGTAGTTCGCGGTCTTGCGGGCCGCGGGCTCGCAGAAGCGGCGGGCGCGGTCGGCGGCCTTCGAGTTGTCCGTCGAGACCGTGCCCTGCATCGGGACGTCGCGGAAGTGGTTCATCACGAAGAGCGGGCGGAAGTTCGCTTCGGTTGCCGTGAGGGGCTTCTCCGCCCAGCGGGAGTAGCAGGACCAGTCGGACGCGCCGAGGCCGGAGCCCATCGACCAGTAGTTCTCCACGGTCCAGTCGCGCTGGTACAGCACGCCGGAGTTCTCGCGACCGTCCCGGCCGTGGTCGGTGAAGATGAGCAAACGCTTGCCGGACGCCCTCATCTGCGACAACGTCGGCCAGCCGTTCTCCCGCACGCCCTCGGCGCGGTAGAGCACGTCGTTCAGGCCGTTCACGCGAGCGAGCTCGGCGCGCAGCACGTCGGCGGAGACGTAGTCCTCCAGGAAGACCGTGACGATCTCGGTCGGTCGTGCCTTCAGGAAGTCGACGATGCGCTGGATGTCGACGTTGAGCGCCACTGGCTTGCTCACGAGCGTGCAGCTGTTGTGGCAGAGGATCGCGCCGTCGGCGGTCTGGTGGATGTCGAGCATGAAGCCGCGCACGCCGTCGTTGAGCTGCTGCACGATGCCGCGTGACTGGTTCGGGGCGATGTTGCCGAACGTGAAGCCGCCGTCGACGCCGTTCGCGTAGGCGTTGTGGGAGGTCAGGAAGGTCATCTCGTCGAGGCGCGGATCGGCCTGGGGCGGGACGCGGACCGGCGAGACCGGGGTGAGGAACCACGTGTCGTTACCGGTGCCGACGCGGACCTGGTCGGTGCCGGACGCGATCAGGTAGCGCGCCGCACCGGGGTCCTTGAAGCGATGTCTGTCCTGGTCGTCGAGGGTGGCGACCCATTGGGCATCCGCGCTGGAGCAGCTGACCATCTGGACGGCGTCGCCGGAGCGGCCGAGGCACTGGCCGCCCTCGGACAGGGTGCTGCCGTTCCAGGAGAACTGCTGGCGGTCCTCGTTGCCCCTGGGGCGGTGCTGGAGGACGGACGAGCCGGACACGGCCGCGTTCTGGCCGGTCACGGCACTTTGCAGGTAGTAGGAGCCGTTGGGTGCCGCCGCGGCGTCCACCGGGACGAGCAGCATCGACAACAGCGCGAGTGCAGGGATGATGCGCATGGGGTGCAGGCTCGCGGATAGACGTGAACGTGAAAAGACTTCACACGGAAATCCGTCCAAACCGAGACATCTGTGGCGCGGACCACAGAACCCGATGCAGCGGATGACGGCAGCGAGGGGGTTTCCCAAGCCGCAACGGACCATGGACAACGAAGGGGGCGGCGTGGGGTTCGACCAGTTCGTCGCCGATCGACTCGATCGGCTGCTGCGGTACGCCACCGCGATCACGTGCGACAAACACCTGGCGCAGGACATCGTGCAGAACGTGCTGCTGCGCGCGCAGCACAAGTGGGAACGCATCGGAGCGATGGACGCTCCCTATCTCTACGTGAAGCGCATGGTGACCAACGACTACCTGTCGTGGCGGCACCGCAAGGCCGCACGGGAGATCGCGGTGGAACGCACCGAGCTCGCGAAGCATGTGCCGTCGATGGCTGATCCTGCTGACGCACACGCCGAACGGGAAGCGATGCGCGCGCGGATCGCTGTCCTGCCGCGCAAGCAACGTGCCGCGTTGGTGCTGCGGTTCTACGAGGACTGCAACGACGCGGAGATCGCACAGGTGCTCGGTTGCGCGGAGTCCACCGTGCGCAGCCAACTCTCTCGCGCGCTGCAGACGTTGCGCGCCCACGAACTCGCCCGGTCCGCCACCCTGGGGGTGCACTCATGAACGACCTGATCCGCCAGGCCATCGCCGCGGAAGCCGAGGAGCGCGTCGACTCCCGGACCGTGCTGGCCGAGCTGCACAAGCGCAAGAAGAGCCGCAAGCCGTTCGGCCTGATCGTCGGCGTGGCGACGCTGACGGCGGCCGCCGCTGCCGCGGCCGTCATCATTCCGGCCACGATCAAGAAGACGGAGGCGGCACCCGCGACTCAGCCACCACCTGTGGCAGCAGCCGCTCAGAACGTGCTGCTGATCGGCACGGACGACACCGGCAACACGGACGCACTGGTGTTCGCGCGGTTCGAGGCGGACGGATCGGCGGTGTCGGTCGTGTCGCTGCCACGAGACATCTTCATGGGCACCGAAAAGATCAACGGTCTGTTCAACGACAACCCGGCGAAGCTGACCACGGCCGTCCAGAGTCTGACCGGCGTCAAGGTCGACCACTACGCCGCGATCAGGATGTCCGAGTTCGGCCGGATCGCGCAGCTCGTCGGCGGCGTCGAGGTCTGCCTGAGCGCACCGGCCAAGGACAAGCTCAGCGGGGTCGACCTGCCGGCCGGTCGCCAGACGATCGCGGGCGAGCAGGCGCTCGCGTTCCTGCGCCAGCGCCACCAGCTGGAGCAGGGCGACCTGGACCGGGCTCGGCGGCACCAGATGTTCCTCACCGGGCTCGCGGCGAAGATCACCAAGGACAACGCGCTCGCGCTCGCCCGCGGGGTCGGCGGGTCGATCAAGGTGGACGACGGGTGGGACGTGCTGGAGTTCGCGCAGCGGTTCCAGGGCCCGCTGAAGATCCGGGCGGCGACGCTGCCGGTCGGCGAGCCGGCCCAGCGCGAGACGGGCTTCGGGTTCAACGTCGACCCCGTTCAGGCGAAGCAGTTCGTCGAAAAAGCCTTCGCCGGCGACGTGCCCGCCGCGGACGGGTGCGCTCGATGACGTTCACACCAATGGAGCATCAAGTCGCCCGTCCGCGCCGCCGATGACCAGCATGTAGCCCGCCGAATGGCCGCTACGATCACCTCGTGCGCGAACCCCTTGAACGAGATTCCGAGATCGCGCACATTCGTGAAGCTCTCGACGCAGCCACCCGTGGTGAGGGTCGTGTCGTCGTCATCGAGGGCCGTGCCGGGATAGGCAAGACCAGGCTTGTGCACGAGTGCCGCGAGCTGGCCAAGGAACGTGGTTTCGGGCGTTTGCAGGCTGTCGGCGACGGCCTGGAGAGCGCCATGGCGTGGGGCGTCGTCCGGCAGATGGTCGAGCGGTCGGTGTCGCGCTACTCCGGCGAGGTCAGGGAGAAGATCCTGGCCGGGCCGTCCGGGGCGGCGTTGAAGGCGCTGGACGACGCCGCGCTCGACCCGAGCCAGGCCGAACTGGCCCGCACGCTGCACTCGCTGTGGTGGGTGGCGGTGGACCTGTCCTCCACCCGCCCGCTGCTGATCACGGTGGACGACGCGCACTGGGCGGACCTGTCGTCGCTGCAGTTCCTCGTCTACCTGTCGCGGCGGATCTCGGACCTGCCGATCACGCTGGTCGTCGCGACCCGGCCACCCGCCGACAACTTCGGTCCGCTCGCGCAGCTCAGCGTGTCGGCGGACCGGCTGATGCCCCGCCCGCTGACGCCGGAGGCCCTCCGCGCGCTGGTGGGCGGGCATCCCGAGGTCATCGCGGCACTGCACGCGGCGAGCGGTGGCAACCCGTTCCTGACCGGGGTGCTGGTCGACGAACTGGTGGCACTCGGACTGCCGCTGGACGACGCCGCGACGGCGGCGAAGATCGGCGGCCTGGGGCCCAGCACCGTCTTCCGCGCCACGCTCGGCCGGCTGCCCGCGACCGCCGTGTCGCTCGCGGGCGCGGTCGCCGTGCTCGGGACGCACGCCGATCCGTGGCAGGCCGCATCGCTCGCCGACGTGGCTGACCTGCCGGCCGCGGTCGAGGCTCTGGTCGCGGCGAACGTGCTCGTCACGGGCGAGCACCTGGAGTTCGTGCATCCCGTGGTGCGTGAGGCGGTGCTGACCGGTCTCGGGCCGATCGCGCGCGCCTCGCTACACGCGCGCGCTGCGACAACGCTGTGGGAGACGCACGCACCGGCCGATCGGGTGGCCGCGCATCTCGTGCACGCTCCTAAAGGGACATTGCCGAACGCGGCCGAGGTGCTGCGCAAGGCCGCGGCCCAGTTGCTCGCCGCCGGTGACGCCAGGACCGCCGCGGCCCATCTGGCCCGCGCGGTGGACGAGAGTCCGAACGACGCCGGACTGCGCGCCGAGCTGGGCCGGGCACTGCTGCGGACCGGCGACGCGGTGAACGCGCACCGGCACCTCAAGGCCGCGGCGGCCGGGCTGCCGGACGCCGAACTGGTGGCGGCGGCCGCCTCGGCGACGGCCGCGATCGAGGGGCCCGCGGCGGCGATCACCGAACTGACCGAGGCCATCGAGGCCCGGCCGGACGGCGAGTCACGGCTGCACCTGGAAGCACGGCTGGCGGTCTTCCGGTCGTTCCTGCCGGACCAGAAGCAGGTGGCGTCGGCGCACCTCAGCGGTTACTCGGGCCTGGCAGGCAGCACGCCGGACGAACGCACGTTGCTCGGCCTCCTCTCGCAGATGGGGCGTTACGAGGTGTGGCCGCACGACGAGGTTGCGGCGACCGCGACGCGCGCGTTGGCCAACGGCGCCTATCTCGACGATGCGACTGGCAGCACCGACGCAATGGTCGCGTGGCTGGTGGCGTTGCTCGCGCTGATGGCTGCCGACGGCGTGGACACCGCCCGTCGAGAGATTGAGCGCGCACGGCTGAAGGTGCGCGCGCACGGTTCACCGGTCGAGTTCGCGATGGTGGTGAACGCGGCGCTGTTCCTGAACTGGCGCGTCGGCAACATGCAGCTGGTCGAGGCGGAGGCCGAGGGCGCGCTGGCGGCCGTCGCGCACGAGGACCCGGTGTCCGAGGTGATCAGCCTGCGGGCGACCTCGACGCACTTCGCGGTCTACGCGGCGCTCGAACGGGGCGACGTCGCCGCGGCATCCGCGTTCGTGGCGGCGTTCGACAGCGCACACGCGGGCGCCCGGCCGACCATGCCGACGATCTGGCTGCACGAGGTGCGGGCGTTGATCGCGCTGGCCGAGGGCGACGCGCGGCGGGCGATGTCCGAGGCCTACCGCCAGCGGGACGCGATGCACCAGGTGGACGTGGATCCGCCCACTATTCCGTGGCGTGCACCGGCGACGAGGGCGGCGTTGCAGCTCGGTCAGCACGAGCTGGCGCTGGAACTGGCCGCCGAACAGCTCGACGTCGCGCGCAAGTGGGGTGCGGCAACCGAGGTCGGCGCGGCCCTGCGGTTGCTCGCGCACGCCTCAGGTGACGCACGTGTGGAGCTGCTGCAGGAGTCCGTGTCGGTGCTGGAGGAGTCACCGGCCCGGCTTGAGCTGGCACGGTCACTGGTGGATCTGGGCGAGGCACTGCGGGTGGCACGCAAGCGAACCGACGGGCGGGAACCGTTGCACCGGGCGATCGACCTCGCCGGCGAGTGCGGCTCGGCGGTGCTGCGCACGCGGGCCGTCGAGGCGCTGGAGGCACTCGGCGACCGGCCACGGCGGCAGCTCGTGCTGGGGGCCGAGGCGCTGACGGCGTCCGAGCGGCGGGTGGCGGACCTGGCCGCGACGGGCCGGGCGAACCGGGAGATCGCGCAGGAGCTGTTCGTGACGCCCAAGACCGTCGAGAACCACCTCGGCCGGATCTACACGAAGCTCGGAATCGCAGGTCGGAGAGATCTCGCCCGAGTGCTTGCCTGATACAGATGCACGTGGGGGTGGTCCTGATACACCCAACTTTCGCGGTTTCGAGTTGAGGGATCGTCCCCTCATGCCTTTGGGGGTTCGCCCCGGCGAATCTTGTGTCACACCGCAGGGGACACAGGAACTCAAAGGGGAAACCGAAATGATCCGCAACGCTCTCATCGCCGCCGCCGCGACCGCCACCATCGCCTCCGTCTTCGCCCCGATGGCCACCGCGGACCCGATCATCGGCACGCCGCCGCCGTGCGTCGGTGCCGCCGACCTGGTCGGCCCGACGTTCAACGTCAAGAAGTGCGGCATCAGCGATGTGGACCAGTTCCGCGCCGGTCTGGAGAACGACGGCAACGCCTACTGCGGCCCCGCCTCCCTCTACAACGTCCTGCACTACTGGGGCCACGAGAAGGACGCCCCGGTCGGCTGGCTGACCACCAAGGTCGGCAACCTCAACCCCAAGGACCCGGCCGACTACAGCGTCATCACCAACTCGATCGGCCGGATCGGCGTCGACGCGAAGTACAACGGCGGCACCAACCTCACGAACCTGCGCACCGCGTGGAACATCGCCACCAAGCCCGCCCGTGACGCCGGCTGGACCACGACGCAGGGTGTCATCAGCACCAACGACGCCGCGGACTTCGCGGGCGACGTAGCCCGCAAGCTGAACGAGGGCCCGATCCAGCTCGTGTACGGCCGCTACAAGGCGGGCCCGACGGCCGGCTCCCTGCAGCGCAGCGGCGGCCACATCGTCACGGTCGTGTCCGCGACCGGCAACTTCAACGGCACCACGATCCAGCTCAAGCTGGCCGACCCCGGCCGCGCGCTGGACAGCGGTCAGGGCAACTACCTCTACACCCAGTCCTCCTACGAGTCGCTCGACGTCACGCTGAACAAGAAGGTGTTCAAGGAGTACGTCCCGGTGAAGGACGACGAGGACACCCGCGAGGACGAGTCGATGCAGCCGGGCACCTACCGCTACGTGACGCGCTGGGAGCTCACCGGCCCGCGCTACGTCAGCGACACCACCCGTCAGATGGTCGAGGGCTTCAACTGGTTCGACATGGCCAAGTGAACTGACTTCATCCTTGGGCCGCACTCTTCAGGGAGTGCGGCCCTTCGCCATAACCTGGCCACCATGGCCAGCCGCGATCGGGAACAGACCCGCCGCCGGTTGCTGGAGGCCGCGTTCGTGGAGTTCGCGGCCTACGGGATCAACGGCGCGCGGATGGAACGCATCGCCCGCATCGCCGGGTGTAGTGCCGGTCTCGCCTACACCTACTACGGCGGCAAGGAAGAGCTCTTCGACGCCGTGCGGTCCGAGGTGGTGGACGCGGCCGTCGTGGAGTTCACCGCCGCCGACCTGCCCGGCTACGCGGCCCGGTTGTACGACCGGCAGCACGAGCATCCGGAGTTCGACCGGCTCGCCACGTGGCACCGGCTGGAGCGTCGCGGCCGGGTCAGCCGGGCCGCCGAGGTCGAGGCCGTTCGGTCGGCTCAGGAGCAGGGACTCGTGTCCACCCGGTTCTCGGCCGAGCAGGTGCTGGCGCTGGTGCTCGCCGTCGCGTCGATGTGGTCGAACTCGCCGGCCGACGGTGCGGATCACGTGGTGCGCAGGCGGGCCGTCGAGGAGGCGGTGCGGCGGCTGGTCGATCCGTGCGAGTAGTGCTTCGTCAGGTCGGTCCCACTACCGATCCAGCGCTGGCGTGAGCACGGGCACCGGATCCCAGTCGATCTCGTTCCAGCTGCGCGGCACGGCCGGAGTGTGGCAGTCACAACACGCGCACGCATGCGATTTCAGAGGGTTAGCCTGGCCTTATGCGTGTTCTCGTGGTCGCCGCGCCGTTGCTGGGTCATGTCTTCCCGTTGATGCCGCTCGCGCTGGCGTTGCGCGACGCCGGCCACGAGGTCATGGTCGCCACGGGCGGCGAGGCGCTGCGGGTCCGCGAATCCGGGCTGGATGTCGAGGACGTCGTTCCGGGAAACGTCCGCTTCGGACCGATCGCGCTGCGCATCATGGTCGCGCATCCGTTGGTGGCCAAGAGAGAGATGAACGGGCGAGGTGGGCTCGACTTCGTGTCGCGGTTGTTCGCCAGGGTCGGCGACGCGATGACACCGGGCTTGCAGGCACTTGCCGAACGGTGGCGTCCGGACGTCGTGGTGCACGAGCCGCTGGCCGCCGCCGGGTCCGCGTTGGGGGTGCGCTCGATCGTCCACGACGTGTCGCTGTTCGACGGGCTGGACCTGACGGCCGCGGTCGGCGCCAGGATGAAGGCCGAGGTGCGGTCGCCGGCAACGATTCTGCGCACCGCACCGGCGAGTGTCGCGCAGTTCCTCGGCGGCCGGCCGCTGCGACCCGTCCCCTACAGCGGTGGCGGTGAGGTGCCGGCGTGGCTCAGCGCCCCCTCCGGGAAGCCGCGGATCCTGGTCAGCCGCAGCACCGTGGCAGGTCCCGGCGCCGGGAGGATGATGGCGGCGGTGACGAAGGTGGCGGCACAGGTCGACGCCGAGTTCGTGCTGGTGCGGCCGGGGAAGGTGGAAGGCCTGCCGGACAACGTGCGGACGGTCGGGTGGGTGCCGATTCCGCACGTGCTGCCGTTCTGCGACGGCATCGTCCACCACGGCGGCGCGGGGACGTTGCTCGCCGCGCTGGCCGCGGGTGTGCCGCAACTGGTCGAGCCGGGACCGGGTGACCGCACGGTGCACGCGGACGCCGTCGCGCACCGCGGCGCCGGGCTCAGGGCCGCGCCCCGCGACGTCACGCCGGAGCTGCTCGTCGGGCTGATCGAGAACGCCAAGCTGCAGCGGGCCGCCGGCGAGGTGAGCGACGAGATCGCCGCGATGCCGTCGCCCGCGGACGTCGCGGCTGGCTGGGAATGACCCCACCGAATTGAGACAGCGCCTTATTGTGTGCCAGTGCGCATTCTCTTCTCGAGCTTAGGCTCGCACGGACACACGTACCCGTTACTCCCGCTCGCGACCGCCGCCCGCGAGCAGGGACACGACGTCCTCTACGCAGTCGACACTGGATTCCACGAACCCCTGCGAAAGCTCGGGTTCACGGTGGTCGACGCGGGCATCAGCATCTGGGAGGCCTTCAGCCAGGCCAACAGTCTGCACGGCACGCCCGAGTTCAAGCGCGAGATGTTGCGGCAGACCGCCGTCGACGCCTTCGGTTCCGTGCTGCCGCGCAAGTACGTCGAAGACCTCACGCCCGCACTGGAGCGCGACAAGCCTGACCTGGTGGTTTTCGAGATCATCAACCCCGGCGCGGGCATCGCGGCCAGGCAGGCCGGAATTCCGGCGGTATGTCACGGTTTCGGCAAGGTCGACGAGATGATGGTCCCGCCGCCCATGGTCGGGCTCCTTCTCGAATACCTGAACGAACTCGGCATTACGGTGCCTGATGGGCAACATTACGGACTTGGATCACCGTATCTCGACATCTTCCCGCCGTCGTTGCAGGACCTGGAACATCTGAAGGACATCGATCGCATTCCGATGCGACCCGTTCCGTTCGCCGAACCGGCAGAACTACCCGACTGGGTGAGTGAACATCGCAAACCGCTCGTGTATTTGACGTTCGGCACCGCATTCGCCGGGACCGAACTCATCAGGACGGCGGTCGCCGGTCTGGCCCACCTGGACGCCGAGATCCTGGTCGCCACCGGACCGCAGGTCGAGCCGTCGACGGTCGCCGATGTCCCGGCCAACGTGCACGTCATGCCGTGGGTGCCTCAGGCCGATCTGCTCGCGCACGCAGATCTCGTCGTGCACCACGGCGGCAGCGGCACGACGGTGAGCGCGATGACGTCCGGCCTCCCGCAGCTGGTGTTGCCGCAGGGGGCGGACCAGTTCCGCAACGCCGACACCGTCGCGGAGGCCGGCCTCGGCACACAGCTCGTCGGCGAGCAGTTCACGTCCGACGCCGTGCACGAGGCGGCCCTGAAGCTGCTGGGAGACGACGACGTGCGGCGGGCGGTCGCCGGCATCGCAGCGGAGATCGCCGCCATGCCGCACCCCGACGAGGTCGTGCCGAAGCTCGTGGAGCTGGCCGGTTAGGGCCCTGTATCGGAGTCTCGTTCGATGAGAGTCGCGCCTGAGGTGGTTCCTGGCGGTGCGGCCGGACGGCCCGCATACCGCTGTTGTATGTGGGCAGTTCAGCCGTGCCCCCAGGGGCCGCCTCAGGCCCGGCTATCGCGAACACGGACTTCGATACTGGGCCCTAAGCAGGCGACCGGTGCCCGGTGATCTCTTGCTTGGCACCGGGTTTCAGCGCGGACAGCGCCTCGTCCACCGAGTCGTGCAGTGCCAGGACGTCGGAGACTCCCGTGACCTGCAGTGGTCTTTTCACCGCTCGATGCGGCGCCACGACGTGGAACTCCTTGCCGTGTTCCGCGGCGAGCTCGTGTGCGGTGATCAACGTGGAGATGCCGGTGGAGCCGAAGAAGCTGACTTCGGTGAGGTCGGCGACGACGGCGGGCCCGTCCGAGGAGAAACCGAGACGGAGCGCGTCCAGCACGACGTCCGCGGTGTCGACGTCGATTTCGCCTTCCACCGCGACGACCACCACCCCGGCGACGCGATCAGCACGCACCGTGAGCAGCGGAGATTCCTTGAACTGATCTTCGTTCACCAGTACTCCCCGGTGGCCGAAGCCGATGATCCGGACTCCGAGCACTCTGCTGAACCCGGCTACGCACCCGACGTTACGGCCGAAGCTTGCGCACCACAACCTATTGCACGCCCAAACGCCGAACGGCGGCGACCAGTTCGGTGTTCCGGACGCCCTTGGCCAGGTAGTCGGTCACCCCGGCGCGGCGCATCTCGTCGACGGCGCCCGCGTCGGTGTAGGCGGAGAACGCCAGGATGCGCGTGCCGGGCGCGCGCTGCAGGATCTCGGTCGCCGCGTGCGAACCGCCGCCGTGCGGCATCCGGATGTCGAGCACGACCACGGTCGGCGAGTGCTGTTCGGCCAGCTCGACGGCCTCCTGGGCATCGCAGGCGACCGCCACGACCTCCAGGTCGGGTTCGTCGTCGAGCACGGCGCGCAGCACGTCCCTGATCAGCGGGTCGTCATCGGCGATGAGCACTCGGACGATCATGGACGCACGTCCGGAAGCCAGAACTCCACCACGGTGCCGCCCGCTGCCTGGCCGGCCACCGTGCACCAGCCACCGGCGGCCTCGGCGCGTTCCCGCATCTCGATCAGACCGAAGTGCCCCGCGTTCGGGTCGAGCGAGGGCAGGCCCACACCGTCGTCCTCCACGCGCACCAGGAACCCGCGGTCCACCGTGGTCAGCCGGACGGTCACCGAATCGGCCAGCGCGTGCTTGCGGACGTTGGTCAGCGCCTCCTGGCAGATGCGGAAGATCGTGATGGCCGCGTCGTCGGCCGGCTCGCGCTCCAGTGCGTTGCGCACCTCGCCCACCATGCCGGTGTCGGAGAGGTACACGGTCAGCGTCTCGCTGAGCCCCTGGCGCTCGATACCGGGCGGGCGGACGCGGAACACCAGGTTGCGCAGCCTGCCGATGGCGTCGCGGACGGCGTCGTCGAGTTGGTCGATGATCTCGCGGTGCTCGTCGGGCAGCTTGCGGGAGAGCATCTGGAGCCGCATGTCGACAGCGACCATGGCCTGGATCGTGTCGTCGTGGACGTCCCACGCGATGCGCTGCCGTTCCTGCTCCTGCGCCTCGACGAGGTGCGCGAGCAGCCGGCGCCGGTCCGTGAGCTGCTGCTCGGCGCGCCGCCGTTCGGTCATGTCCCTGGTGACCTTGCCGAACCCGCGCAGTTCGCCGGTCTCGTCGTAGAGGGCGGTGATGATCACGTTCGCCCAGAACCGGGTGCCGTCCTTGCGCACGCGCCAGCCCTCGTCCTCCAGCGCGCCCTCGGCCCTCGCGACCCGCAGCTCCCACTCGGGCTTGCCGGCCTGCACGTCCTCGAGCGGGTAGAACGTGGAGAAGTGCCGGCCGATGATGTCGTCGGCGGTGTAGCCCTTGATGCGCTCGGCACCGGCGTTCCAGCTGATGATGTGCCCACCGGGGTCGAGCATGAAGATCCCGTAGTCGCGCACGCCCTGCACCAGCAGCCGGAAGCGTTCCTCGCTCTCCCGCAGCGCGTCGAGCGGCGCCTGCCGGCGGACGACCTCGCCGAACCCGCGCAGCTCACCGGACTCGTCGCGCAGCGCGGTGATGGCGACGTTCGCCCAGTACTGACTGCCGTCCGCGTGCTCCCGCCAGCCGTTGAACTCTTCTTTGCCCTCGGCGGCGGCGATTGCGACATCGGCGTCCTGGGTCATGTGACCAGCGCCTTCGCTCCAGCTGACGACATGGCCTGCGGGGTCGAGCAGTCGGAAGACCGGGTGCACGAGCCCATCATGACGACTACGCCGTCAACTCACACCACACGACCTTGCGGCCGTCGCGTTCGGCGACTCCCCAGCGGGTGCTGAGCACGGTGACGAGCCGGAGTCCCCAGCCTCCGTCGCGCAACGCGGGCCGGGCGACGTCGTCGTCGACCACCTCGACGAAGATCTGGTCCCGGCCACCGATGATCCGGACGATCGGCAGGCCGCCGTGGCTCACGGCGTTGGTGGCGAGCTCGCTGACGACCAGGACGACGTCCTCGCGATTGCCGGCATAGCCGCAGGTGGACGTGGCACGGCGGGTGAAATCACGGACGAGGGCAACGCAACCACGCTGGTCCAGCTCCGGGAGCGAGAACACAGCTTCGGTGAGCGAACTCGTTGCCACCCTCGCACAGTGCCCCACCTGCGCCGCTACGAGCAGACGCAGGCTGCTCACACCTGCTGGTGCAGCTGCATCAGTCGAGCAGGCCCTCGCGGCGCGCGATGGAGACCGCTTCGAGCTTCGACCGCGCGCCCAGCTTGTCCAGCACGCGCTGCACGTGGTTGCGCGCGGTGTTGCGGGCGACGCCGAGCTTCGACGAGATCTGGTCGGTGCCCGCGCCGTCCGCGAGCAGCAGCAACGTCTCCTGCTCGCGTGCCGTGAGCGTGGCGCCGGTGAGCTTGACCCGGCCGGTGAGCCGGTCGAGGACCCCGGACAGCAGCTTCGGGTCGAACACCACCTCGCCGGCCGCGACCCGTTTGACCGCGTCCACCAGTTCGTCGAGCCGCGCCGTCTTGAGGATCACCCCGGCACCGCCGGCCTCGGCGACGCGGGCGGCGATCGACGCGGTCGCCTCACCGGTCAGCACCAGCACCTTGGCACCGCCGGCGACGAGCTCCGGGATCAGGGCCGTGCCATCGCCGTCGGGGAGCCGGCGGTCGAGCAGGACGACGTCGGGCTTGCCACGACGGGCTTCGGCGAGTGCGGACGCAACGGTGGACGCGCGCGCGATCACCTCGATCCCCGACCGCTCCAGCGCGAGCCCGATCGCCTCGGCCACCATGTCGTGGTCCTCCACGAGAACCACTCTGGTCATGAAAGTCAGCCTACGGCGTACACGAAGTTCCGCGACCTGCCGACGACAAATGGCCGAACCACGTCGAACACCTCGGCGTGCTGCTGCTGGACGTTCAGCTGTGGCGAGATCAGCTTGATCAGGTGCGTGGCTCCGGCGCCGAGGGCACCGCCGAGCGGGGTGACGCCCACGAAGATCGGCACGTCGGCGTCGGCCGCCGTTTCCCGGAGCTGGTGGAGTACTTCGCGCGGCAGGTCGTTCAGCAGCACGTTGTCGCCCTGGTAGGTGTGTGGCGGCAACGGTTTCCCGGCGGCCTCGCCGAACGGTTCGACGCCGAACTCGTCGATCAGCCTGGGTGCCACGCGGAGGTGGCCGACGTCGAACGGCTGGGTGCTCGCGAAGGTCAGCCGGACCACGCCCTGGTCCGGGAAGGCGATGGTGGTGAGGGACGCCGTGACGTGGTCCGGCAGATCCCACCCGTGGAACGCGTCGAACACCGCTTCCGCGTGCACGGCGTCGAAGTGCATCTCGCCCGCGTGCACCTGGTCGATCTCCAGGAGTTCGAACTCCAGCGCGGTGACGACGTCGCCGATCCGCTCGGTCCGGCGGACCCGTTCGTTCGCGAGACCGAACTCGCGGGCCAGCACGCTGTAGCCGCCGCCGAGCGTGTAGCCGACCACGCCGACGTCGCTCGCGTCGCCGCTGAGCGGGGCCAGGCCGTGTGGTGCGGCCTGCTCGACGACCTGCTGCCACACGGCGCCCGCTTCCACTGTGGCGGTACGGGTTTCGGCGTCGACGTGGACCTTGTTCATGCGCTTGGTGGAGATCAGGACGCCGGTGGTCGAGGTGGTGAGGCCGTGGCCGGTGGCCTGGATCGCGTACTCCAGGCCGTTGTCGTCGGCGTACCTGACGGCTTGTTCGACGTCCTGCGCGTTCTCCACGGCGAAGATGACCTGTGGCTCGTGCCGGAGCCCGGTCTGGAAGCCGCTCCGTTCGTCGTCGTAGCCGGGGTCTGCTTTGCGGTAGATCTCCATGTCTCCAGCCTGATCGTGCTGGGTTTATAAGTCCAAGATCTAGTTCTGCTGCTGGCTATAATCGTTGGTTATGGAGCTTCGGCAGCTTGAGTACTTCGTGGCGGTCGTAGAGGAGGCCTCCTTCACGCGGGCCGCCGAACGCGTGCACGTCGCGCAACCCGGTGTCAGCGCACAGATCCGGCGGCTGGAACGGGAGCTGGGGCACGACCTGCTGGACCGCTCGGGCCGCACCGTCACGCTGACCGACGTGGGTGCGGCGGTGCTGCCGTTGGCGCGGGCCGCCCTGCTCTCGGTGGAGTCGGCGCGACGGACCGTCGAGGAACTGGCCGGGCTGGTACGCGGTGCGGTGCGCGTCGGAATGGTCGTGTCGTGCGGGATCATGGACCTGCCGGAGCTGCTGACCTCGTTCCACGATCTGCATCCCGACGTGGAGATCACCCTGTCCGAGGCCAACTCCGATGCGCTGATCGAGTCGCTTGTGGACGGACAGCTGGATCTCGCGCTGATCGGGTACGCCGGTTCGGCGCCGTCCGGGCTGTCGGTGCGGGTGCTGGCCGATGAGCCGCTCGTGGCCGCGGTCGCTGGTTCAGATCCTTGGTACGGCAGGGATTCCGTGACGGTGGACGAACTGCTGACGCGCGGTCTGATCAGCCTGCCGCCCGGCACCGGACTGCGCGGGGCGCTGGACGCGGCCTGCGGTTCGCGCCGCCCCCGGATCGCGTTCGAGGCCTCCGCACCGCCGATGGTGATCACGCTGGCGCAGCGCGGGTTCGGTCCGGCGATCCTGGCGGCGTCGATGGTGTCCGGGTTGCACGCCGTCCGGATCACCGACCCCGCACCGCAGAGCCGGCTCGCGCTGGCGTGGCGGACCGACGGCCCGCACAGCCCCGCCGCTCGCGCGCTGATCCGGCTCGCGGAAAACCACGTGACAACGAATCAGGCGACCTGTCACGATCATCGGCATGTTCCTCACGGCTGAGCACGCAACGTTCGCAGGTGTTCCTGCGTGCGCGCTCGCCGCTGCCTCGGCACAGCTGGCCGGCGCTCGAATCTGACCCTTCTCCAGTCCCCTCCCAGGACCGCTGGCGGAGGGTTGTGAAGGTCGATCGGTTCTGAACCCCCAGCTGTTCTTTCGAGGAAACAGGGCAATGAAGCAGGAGTTCGTGCGCGCCAAGCCGCACCTCAACATCGGCACCATGGGCCACGTCGACCACGGCAATGTCAACCTGGCACTGATGTATCCATTGCCTGAACAGGGATAATGCCTGCTCAGAGGCCTGCACTATGCCTCTGATGCCCTCGTCTCACCGAGCAAACTCTCACATCATGCTGTCCCAGCCTGGCCAGGCCTTCCGTAGCAGGGGCGCCGCCTCCTGTTCCCGTGGCCACAGGCGGAACCGATACGAGTCGAGCCCCTCAGCTCCTGCTCTGGCTTCCGTGTAGCCCTGGCCGGACACGCGTGCGCGGTAGCGGCCGGTCGGTACCTCGAAGGTCAGCGGATTCCACCCACCGGACGCTTCGAAGTAGAGCCGTCCGTCCGGCACGTCGAGATCGACGTCAACCACGTGATCCCAGGTGTCGTCGTCGTCTGGCGGCTCGGCTTCCCACAGCTCGATCCGCATCCGTGCGTTCAGGTTCCACTGCACCGGGGTGAGAACGTCGACCAGGCCGTCAGCCACACCGACAAAGCGGCGGGTCTTGTGGGCATCGTCGAGCGCTTCGAGAACTGCTTCGCTGGTGGGATCTGGGGATACGCCGTAGACGTAGACCTGGCCGTGGTCGATCTGGACTTCTACGTCCATTGTGGAGTTCGGAGTCATCATCAGCAGGCCTGTTCCAATGCGATGTCGATGCCCTGGAACGGACCCGGAGCGATCTTGTCCGGGTGGGTGATCACCACGAGATAGTCATCTCCGTCCTCGATCCCAGCTGCCGCGTACTTGGTTCGCAGTGTGCCACCCTGACAAAGGTTCTCGCGCGCAGGAACTTCATGCTCTTGCGCGCCAGCGCCGCCCTGTCGGGTGCTGGCGAACGGGTACTCGTCGCACTGCCCGCCGTAGGTGCGGGGGAAGCTGGGTAGACACGCCTTTTTGCGGTTGTCCGCCTGACGCGTCGAGTCCTTTGTCAACACCCCAGGGTGGCCAGCCTTCCACGCGGTTGACACGTTGCGGGTGATGAACGGCATCCTGGCGGCGTCGAGGATCACGAACTTCAGGTCGTCGCAGGCCTTGTCTTCGAGGCTCTTCTGGGGCGTGCATTTGTGTACCTGCGAAGCGGTGTCAGCGCTCAAGTAATTCCCCAGCAGAGGGCCATTTCCGCTCACGGGTTTCCCGGTCGCCGCGCTCACAAGTTTCCGCACCGGGACGACGGGCCATGCGCTCGGGATCCACGTGGTCACGATGACCAGCGCTCGCCGAGGAGCGCACGTCGCCTCGCAACTGTGAACTGCGCGCCACCACGGCAAGGCCTCAGACCGGGCTCGTGTTCAGCACGCGGCGGCCAGCCCGCCGCGCCCGCGACTCCTTGGCGGGCAATGGATGCCGCGCTGACTCGCATCCAGCTCTCGGCGCCACCGGGAGTTGGGCCACAGTGGCCCCGGGACGCGCGAACCTCGTGCCATGCCCAGTTGCGAATGCCACGCGGCCGGGGCCGCTCGCTCGTGATCCCGATGGGGAACCCGTCGAACGAGGATCCGCGGTTTGGGGCGTCCGACGCAGGCCCGCAAGTCGGCAAGGTGGGGATTCACGTGAGCGCAGCGACCGGGAAACCCGTGAGCGACGACAGCGGCCGACGCGGCCACCATGAACTGGGTTTCGCCCTCACCCACGAGTTCAACTCCACCAACGAGCCCCGAGAGACCATCGAGGATCTTGGACCCCGCTTCAGGAACCAGCGTTGCCACCGCAGCCACAGCCACGACTGCCAGAAGAACACGGGTCTTGACTGCCACAACTTCCCCTACGTCGATCACTCCACGCGATCGTCACATGACGCTCCGCCAAACAAGAGAGCGTTGGAATGGTTATCGACCGATCGGACCAGTCGGAGGAGCGGCCACAGCCCGCCGGTCTCGATGCAGCTTCTCCAGAGCCTCGTCCAAGAGCACCTGAAGTTCCGCGATCGAACGCCGCTCCAACAACATGTCCCAGTGCGTGCGCGCAGGCTTGACGGCCTTGCGCGCGGGCGAGATGGCGAGCCGCCGTGACTCCCGACCGTGACGCCGGCACTCCCACGTGTCGGGTAGCTCCGCGTCGTGCGCGAACTGGAGGTCAAACTCGTGTCCTGCCGGGCACTCGAATATCGCAACCTGTCGAGGCGCCGAACCGGTGCACTCCGGCTCGCCTGCGGTCAGGCTGGTCCCCCACGGCACTCGTCCCGCGAACACTCGGGACATCAATCCCCCTTCGTCGTTCGCCTAGGGCGGGCCGAAGCCCGCCGCTACGGCGTCCCCTATCGCGTTTCGTTGACTTGCTGCTTCACGGCCGAGATGCCGGGAAAATCGGCTGGAATCGCGTCCATCAGCACCTCGTCGGCGGATTCGCCCAGCCAGTAGCCGGACTGCCGACGCACGCCGCTGTGGCTGAACCCTGCCTTCTCGTAGGCCTTGATCCCGGCGACGTTGGGAGCCAGCACCGTCAGGTAGACGCAGCGCAGGTTGGTCACGAAGAAGGCGTAGTCCAACGTGAGTCGGGTCGCGGCGGTTCCGATGCCTCGGCCGCGGTTGGCGTCGTCTCCGATGAGGATGAAGAACTCGGCGGTCCGCTGCCGGTGGTCGATCATCAGGGCGGTGGTGCCAACCGGGACTGGCTCGCCGCTGGACAGGTCGTAGATGGTGAACCTGGCCGAGTGCATCGTGTTCTTGAGCTGGGAGGCGACTGCGGCCTTGCGCTCCTCCAGCGAGTCAGGGGTTTGCTGGCCGTAGCCGACGCGCACGCGGGGTTCGTTCTCCCAACGCCAGTAGGACTCGGCCAGGTCCGGGTCGAAAGGTCCGATGCCGACGTTGTCGTCGCGAAGCCAGATGATCGGCTTGGTGGTGTTGTCGCTGATGGTGATCGTCTCCCTTAGTTTCGTTCCGGGATAGTTCTTAGTGGTGTGTATCGAAGCGTTGACGGAGGCTCGGCGACGGGTTGTCCGTTCACTTCCACCCAGGCGTGAAGTCGTATCGGATCTCCCGCGACGCCGTGGCACCAGGTGGCTCGCCGTCGGATCAAGCTCAGCGCGAGCATGGCGGCGGCGGATTCTTCGAGGCAGGCCACCCGGCTGGGTACCAGCGTCGCGATCCACCGCACAGCGTTCAGGACCTGGGTGGCGTCGTCGATCGTGGCCGAACTGGCGGTGTGACGCGCAGCCCAGCCCAGCAGGCGGAGCAGTCGAGCCATCCTCGCCCGACGCCGACCGCAGTGGAGAGCAACCAGGGTGAGCGCGAGGGCGAGTCCAGCGAGCCGCAGGAAGCGACGCGGCGGCCGGGGCAGGTCGGTCCATCCGGCCTGCGCTTCCTGGGTGCCGAAGCTCAGTGTCCACGGCTGTCCGGTGACCGGGGCTGACCACGGTGCTGGTGTGGCCGTGTCGATCAGCACTCCGACCTGTCGCAGCCGGTTGGTCAGCCGGTCCACCGATTGCGGGTCCAGGTCGTTTTGCGTAGTCGGATCGCCGGTCGTGGCCAGTTCTGTCCACCAGCGGGCCGACGGCCCCATCAGCGTGTGTACGCCACCGGTGCGGTAGTTCACGATGACCGTGGCGGGGCCAAGATCGCATGCCGCGACGTGCGCCGGGGCGGTCAGGTAGCGGGTCACGAGGTGCCCCCGGCTTGTTGGGTGCTCGACCACACGACCGGTGCGGCCGAATGCAGCGACCGAAGCCATGCCTCGGTGGTGATGACTGCGTCGACCGATTGGAACGCGCCGGGCACCCCCGCAGCGGCCGACGTTATGGCGTGGCGAAGTCGGGCAGGATGCACGAGTCCCAGGACCGCGAGGTATCCGTCCGCAAGGTCGTGGAGCTGGGCGAGGTTTGTCCGCATCCCCTGGTAGTAGTCCGAGGTGTAGCTCCCTTTCGTAGTGCGCTTGGCGAGCGCGGTCGGGAACAGGTCCGCCATCGCGTGGCGCAGAACGGGTTTGTACTCGGCAGGGCCGGGCCGAGCGTTCAGGGGAATCGATAGGTAGGCGTCGATGACGCGCGAGTCCATGAACGGGTTGTGCAGCGGGACGCCGTGGTGTTCAGCGATCTGTACGTCAGCCCTAGCGGTCCGGCCGACCGCAGCCATGACCTCGGCGATCACGAACGGCGTGAATCCGGCCTGTGGAACGGGGGCGGCATGTGCGGCGACGCCGGTGACTACGGAAGCCGCGAGTTCGCGTGTCTCGGGCGTGGACCACGAAGGTTGCGCGATTGCCGAGCACCAACTGACGCCGGCGAAGTCCGACCCGGCGGCGGTAGGTCGACCTGCGCGCCATGCGCGAGCCAACGACCGCAGCGCGGCTGGACGATCTGTCCGTGCAGTGCGGATGGAGCCGACGAGCAACGGCCAAACGGCGACGCGTCGCAGTCGAGCCCAGGCAATCGTTTCCCTCCACGCGCGGCGGAGTTGGCGGCTGGCAACGAGGTCGGCCAGCATGATCGGTTCGGCGCTCAACAGGCTGTCTCCGCCGTCGCCGGTCATGTGGCTGTCGGTTCCGAACCAGTCCCGCATCCAGTGGAGTTGAGCCGCGAATCGCGTGTAGGCGATGGTGGACGGGGCGGGCTCGTCGGTGACGGGCACCGTGTCGAGCGCACAGTAGGGCAGGTGCTCCGGGCTGATCGGCATGAGCTCGTGCGCGATGCCCAGGTGCTCGGCCGCTTCGCGGGCGTACCCGAGGTCGCCTTCGAAGTTGGCTTCGGGGGCATGCACGGTTACACCGGTGATCGTCCTGTCCGGACACAGCTGCTCTGCGGCGAGCAGTGCGAGGGTGGTCGAGTCGAGCCCTCCCGACAGGTCGACGGTGGGTCTCTTCGCGTTCTTCACGCGTACCGCCGTGGCCATCGACAGTTCAGCGCGAAGCTGGAACGCCGGGTCTCCTGAACGCTGCTGCGGGTGCCACACCGGCTGAACGTCCCGACCGCCCGTGTTCGACAGAACCGCACGATGTCCAGCCGGCACGAGCGAGATGCCAGCGAACATGGATCGGTCGCGCGACAGGCGCGCGACAGCAGGAGCGAGCAGCTCGACGGCAAGCTGGTGGGTATCGAGCTGGAGCCCTGTCAACCCGGCCAGTGCGCGTGAGCTCGACGACCAGAACGTGCCGCCATCGGCATGCAGCGTGTAGATCGGCCAGACGCCGCCAAGGTCCGTCCACACTGTCGTCGTCTCGTCCGTGACCTCGATGACGATGTAGGCACCCGGCCAGCGCGTGGCGACCTCATCCGGCACACCATGCGTGGCCAGACGCAGGACATCAGCATCCGAGGCACCACACGAACCGACAACGGCGACGGTGCTCATTGCCGTTCGAGCTGTTCGGAACTCCTGCTCTCGCGGTGATTCGGACCACCAGCAATCAGCAACGTGCGGCCACATCCTGCTGGAATGCTGCGGTTCGCGCCGAGACGGAGCCGGTCCATGGAAGCCACCTAGCCAGAACATGCCTTACCTCCCCTCTGTCCCCCTTGAGGGCGTTGGTGCCCGGCTGGGCAGCTCCGGGCACCAACGCGCGCTGACTAGGTCAGCTGACCTCGTAGCGCTTGTCTTCCTTGCCCGGCCCTGGGCCTCCCAGCGTCAGGTCTGCGGCGTTCCCGAGATCGACCACCAGTTCCGGATCGTCGTCCGGCGTTTCAGTCATCTGAATCTGACCTGACATTCCCATTTTTGACTTCCCTCTCTTCACGGGCGCACGGGTGTCGCCCTTCTTAGCCGCCCTGTCGCGAGTCTGCAACGACAGGGAAATTTGTGGCGCTACTCGAATTCCAGTACCGCATCGACAACATCCTCCAGCGTTCCGACGTGCTGAAAGAGTGCTGTCGACGGCTCGAAGGGCCTGTCCCAGTTCCTGACGGGTGGAACCAGCAGCCCTGCTGCGTACCCCAGGTCCCAGGCGGCGAGGGTGTCGATGCGGCCGGGAGCGGTTCGATACCACAAGAGTCCGTCGTCCTTTGCCGTCATACTCGGCAACGGCAGTGCGGCAAACCTTGCGACCCGAAGCCGTCTGAATAGGACGTCCACATCCACGGTTATCCCCCCAGAAAGAGCAACTCGGTTCTGACTACCGCTGCAATGCTGTTTGAGCACACGAGATGACCGCACCGATTGACGGAAGCACTGACACCCCTGCTATCGGAGGGCAGATCCATCGCAGCGATTCCGAGTTGTGCGCGGGACTCGGCGGCAGCTGTAAGAGCGCGTTCGTGCCGTAGTGCGCGACGCCGTGCAGCTCCAGCATTCCCAGGCTCGTCATGCTCGGCGGCTGCGACTGGCAGAAGAACACCCAACGCCGGGACGTCCCCTCGATCTCCAGTACCGCCGCGTCCAGCCGAAGGAGCTTCAGTGAGTTGTTGACCTCACCCGCGAGTCCGCTCGGCATGGAGATGATGTCCACACGCTGGCCGCACAGCAGATAGATGTTCGTGGCCTTCGTCAGTACAGGCCAGTTAAGCCCGTTCGCGTAGAGGTGGGTTGCGGGAATCGGGGGGTGAGCTGCCGCCGCGCCGCCACGAGGCAACTCACCCCCCGAGGAGGCCGGTGATGCCATATGCGGGGTGCACCTCGCGGCCTCGGGACGCAGCACCGACCGCGTGCCCGCCGGAGAGGAGGAGGCAACGCGCCTGGCGTCGGTCTGCATGGTCATTTGTTCCGAACTTTCTGATCGTCCTGATTTCCTGGCCCGACTTGGCGGCACCGGCCGTGTCCGGCGGGTGACGCTCAGTTGAGGATGGCCGCAAGATGACAGCTGGAGGGACAAACGAGGTTCAAAGCCGATCGGGGCTGGGGACTCGTGTCGCAGAGGTGGCATCGTGGAGGTATCACCACACGTGAGGAGGCAACCGTGGAGATCACCACCACCGGCGTGGGTGAGCGCGTCGCACGCTTGCGCAAGCTGCTCGGACTCACACAGTTCCGACTTGCCGCCCTCGCGCACGTGAGCGTCAGCCTGCTCAAGAAGGTGGAGTCTGGGCACGCCCCCGCCTCCCCCGCTTTCACCATTGCCTGTGCACGGGCGCTGGCGGTCGACACTTCCGTCCTGACCGGGCAGCCCTACGAGGACTTGTTCACCGAGCCGGGCACAGACCGAGCAGCGATTCCGGAACTCCGCCAGGCGCTCGATGCCTACGACGACCCGCAGGTGGACGGACCGGCCTGGGATGCGGCAACCCTCCGTCTCGAACTCAACAAGGGAGAGTTGCTTCGCCAGAAGAGTAAGTACTCCGACCTGGCGCAGCGGCTCCCCCTACTCCTCCACCACCTGTACGCCCATGAGGCCGCGGCCGGCACCGGCGAGGTCGAGAACGCTCACGCGCTGCTGGACGACGCTTACGGCCTGGCGTGGGCGGTCGCCTACCGCTTCGGGTACGTGGACCTCTCCACGTTGGCCATCGACAGGCTCGTTGGCGCTGCTGCGCGATCGGGAGATCCCCTGCGCGTTGCGGTCGCGGCGTTCCGCCGGTCGCACGTCCAACTGCACCGCGGCGACTACGAAGTCGGTGTGCGCAGCGTCAACCGCGCGCTCGTGCTGGCCAACGATCAGTCCACACCGGAAGGCGACGCGGTCGCCGCCCAACTCCATCTACGGCAAGCAATCTTCGCCGCCCGCGCAGGCAAGGCCGATACGGCTGACTCGCACGTCGCCGAAGCTCGAACCCTTGTTGAGCGTGGCGTCCCGGAATCGCCCTACTTCGACGTGCGAGCGAACCTGACCAACGTCGAGTTCCACTCCGTGTCGGTGCCCATCGAGATGTCCGACGGGACTACGGCCGTGACGAGGGCAGAAGGTGTGCGCCTGGACGACGTAGCCGAGACCTCACGGATCGGACACTTCCACATCGACGTCGCGCGGGCGTGGACGTTGCACGGCGACCGCGACCGGGCTTTGCAATCGCTCCTAGCCGCTCGGCAGGTCTCCCCGTTGCAGACTCGATACCACCCGTCTGTTCACGAGACCTTGTCAGCACTCGCAGCCGCCGACCGTCGGGCCACTGACTCGCTGTCCGGCTTTGCCCGCTGGGCCGGAGTGACCCTCTAAATAGGACACACGGCAAGCTGACACATTTGCAGCCGAACGCGTCCAGATGCATACAAAAGCGATGTAATTTGATGTGAGCCACACCATACGCAAGCAAAGCAACCCGATCGGAATTACTTCCGCGCACGCAAGTATTGGCATTTAATCGCCAACCGATACAACGTCACCATTCGGCCCCGAATTAAGTCGATCATGCTCGCTACAGAGCGCCGTTGATCTCTGCACCGTCTGTGAGCAGCGTGTTTGACTTGACAACATGAAGATTCCTCGGCATGTTAAGAGTGATCGTTGTTGTCGCCTGCCATGCGGGTGGGCGGCACGGGGAGCTGGGGGGCTCATGAGAAAGAGGCGTCGCGGTAGACGTCGCGGCTCACGTGTGGAGGAAGCGATGTTGTCGGTTTGGCTGGCGGAGATAATGTCCGCCGGATACCTGCGGGTGTCCGGCGGATAAGTCCCGCTGACCAAATCCGCAATCGCTTTATGGCCGCTGGGGGCGGCCTCCGCAATGTCTACAAAGAACGGCACCACTCTGTCCGCTGCTGACTCGGTCGCGCTGGACGACCTGGCGCACGATGTCGAGCTGCTGCGGATCATCGAAGAGTCGATCAAGAGTCAGAGCAAGCTCAAGGAAGAGCTGCGCTCCAGGTTGAAGGAGCGACTGGGCGACCAGGTGACCGGCACGGTCAACGGGCTCGCCGTGGTCGAGTACACCAACGATTCGCGGGTATTCACCTCTCCGAAGCTGGTTCAGGAGAGGTTCCCGGATGTCGCGCGCATGTGCGAGGACATCACCCCCGTGCGCAAGTTCAAGCTGCTGCCTGCCGCGTGAGCACCCGGACGAAGTCCGACCGGTCCCGGGGGACCGGTCGGGCTCGCTCTGGGGATGCCCCGACCGTGCTGGGTGATCTCGCCGCTGAGATCGCCTCGCACCTGATCGGCTTGCCGCTGGACTACGGCACGACCATCGAGCAGATCGCCGCGTTGCTGGCCGCCGAGCCGCGCAACCGCGCGAACGTGTGCGCGGTGACGGCGGTGATCGTGAACGACGCGTTGAGTGACCCGTTCCGTGAGACGACATCGAACCGTTGGCGTTCAAGGATTCCGGCGTGGGTAGCGCCGCCGATGGTCGGTGTGACCGTGCGGCGGATGCTCTCGCTCGATGTCCTGGTCCGGACCGGGCGCTATGTGCGTTCGACCGACAGCAAGGGCAAGAACGGGGGGAAGTTGATGCCGATCTACGCGCTCAATCTCGCCGCGCCCGCACTGATACAGGCGCGCACCGCCGAGCAGTCCGCCGCCTGAACCTCTGTCCTTCGTTGCCGCGCAGTGACGCGCGGCCATCTCGTGCTGACCGCACACCACTTTCTTCTGTTGGGGGAACGTTTCCGTGGCACGCGACCACGCCCGTCTTGATCTGCACATCTGGTCCGATGAGGACTTCCGCGACCTCTCGACGGTCGCGAAGCTCGTCTACGTCCAGCTCATCTCACAGCCGAAGCTGTCCTACGCCGGGGTCCTGGACCTGGCGGTGAAGCGCTGGACCCGCGCACACCCGGACCTGGACGCCGCGGCCATGCGTGCCGCGCTCGCCGAGCTGCACGCGGCCCGCTTCGTCCTGGTCGACTACGACACCGAAGAACTGCTCATCCGCAGTTTCGTGCGCAACGACCAACTGTGGAAGCAGCCCAACGTCCTGAAGGGCGCACTCAAGGCCGCGTTCGAGATCGAGTCGCCGCTGTTGCGCCGTGCGCTGGCGGTGGAGCTGCGCCGCCTGCCGGTCGCGGTCACCGGCCCGGCTCCGGCCGTCGCCGCGACGGAGTTGGAGGCGAGCGCGCGGGAGCTGCCCGCGTCGGTGAAGTCGGCCATGTCGGTACGGGGCTCGACCCGCACCACCCCCGCCGCACCGGCCGAGCCCGTCACCACCCCGGCCGCCGAGCCTGTGTTCGAGCCTGCCGCGAACCCTTCCGCCAACCCTTCGCCGAACCCTTCCGTGAACCCTTCGCCGCAGGTCGGGGGAGAAGGGAGTAGGGAGATGGAGACTGGAGAACTCCCTCTTACGTTGAGAGAAACGAAAGTGGGTGTCCCCGCGCGCACACCGGCGAG
Organism: uncultured Actinomycetota bacterium; assembly: GCA_963771775.1. Lineage (GTDB taxonomy): Bacteria > Actinomycetota > Actinomycetes > Mycobacteriales > Pseudonocardiaceae > Lentzea. Next base: position 153,423 of record CAVYUS010000007.1, on the reverse strand, counting down.
CGCAGGCACGCCCACGCGTACACGTGAGGCGGTTCCGGTCGCGGAGGTTTCCGCCGATGCTTCCGCCGTCGCCGGCGTGGATCGCGAACTCGAGGCGTCTTCGGCGCGGCAGCTGCGCCGCCTCGAAGCCGAGCGTCTGGTGACCCTGCACAGCCCGCGCCAGCCCCAGCGGGTCCTTGACCGGCTGCGCGGCGAGGTGATCGGGCTGTTGCGCGACGAGGTCGAGCCTGCGGCCATCGCGGCGGGTCTGCGGCTGTGGGCGGGCAAGCGCCTGGCCGCGTCGATGCTCCCGGAGCTGGTCGGCGAGGTGATGCGCGCCCACACCACCACGGCCACGCCCGAGGCGCGTCAGCGGGAACGCACGATGGCGGCGACCTGGGAGACGATCCGGGCCGACGCGATCGCCGAGGACGACCAGAGCCCGATCGGGCTGGCCGTGCGCGGGGAGCTGCCCGCCCACGCTGATGCCGCGACGCTGGACGCGATCCTCGAACGCGCGCTCAACGAGACCGCCGGACTCGACGCCTCCACCAGCGCCTGGAGTGGGGTTGCGGCATGAGCGCGCAGCAGGCGCAGCAGCTCAACCGCAACGCCATGCGTGCCCTGCTCGCGCACTACCGGATTACCGCCGACGACACCGCGCCCGAGGACGTGGTGACCGAGTGGCTGCGGGCGCTGCGCGGCCGGAGCGTCGGTGAGTGCCACGCCGCGTTGACCACCCTGCCGCCCAACCGGGTCCAGCACGTCACCGCGGCCGAGGTCGCCCGGCTGATCACGCTCGCGCGATCCCGGCCGGCCGCCACGGGCACGCCGAGTTCGACCCGGCCGCCGCTGCCACGCGATCGGGCCGCCGAGGAAGCGGCGGGGCGTCGGGGCGTGCGCAAGGTCTACGAGGCGATGGGCTGGACCGGGCACGAGAAACACGCTCTCGCCCGGACCGTGCCGTGCCCGTTCTGCCGCGCAGTGACCGGGCACCCGTGCAGCCCGATGACCCGCAACCGCAAGCGCCAGAAGGAAATCCGCGACCGCGAAACCCGGATGCACCCGTCGCGACTGCGGGCCGCGACCGAGCGCAAGCACACCAACTCGACTTCGTCCGGCGCTGCCACGCCCGGCACCGCCACGCAAGGAGCATCCGCATGACCGCCGCACGCCTGTACAGCGCTGACGAAGTTGTCCACCTCGATGACCCAGCTGTCCACAGGGTTGTCCCCAGCCGCGACGAGGCCGCGACCGCGCGTCTGGCGTGGGAGGTCGCCGTAGATCAGCTCGTCCAGCCCGGTCAGCACACCGTGCGCCGCGCGAACGGCACCACCGAGACCGCCGAGGTGCTGCCCCTGCTGCGTCAGGTCGAGGAGGCCGTCTTGCCCGGCTCCGCTGCCTCCGGCAGGCCTTCGCAGGGTTCCCGGCCCCCGGCGAGCCTGGGCGCGCTGTCGCTGCTGGCGTCGATCCGGGGCGAGGTCCGGCAGTGCTGCCGCACCCACGGCCACGAGCAGTGGTCGACGCTGACCGAGCAGGTACGGGCCTGGGGCGAGCACGCCGAGGACTGGCAGCACCGCGCGCCGGACTACGTGGTGTGGGCCGCCGAGGAGTCCACGCGCTGGGTCGCGCAGGCCCGGCAGCTCCTCGACCCCGAACCGCGGCTTCCGCTGCGCGGGCGAGCGTGCCCGGTCTGCCGCGTCGACGTCGTACAGGTCTGGTCCGACGACGAAGGCGACTTCGTCCGGCGTCCGGCACTGCGCATCGACGCCGAGCAGGTGGAAGCCGTGTGCGCCGCGTGCGGGCAACGCTGGGGCCTGGACGTGTGGGCGCAGCTCAACACGATGCTGGACCAGCAGCTCACCCACGAAACCCTTGCCGTGACCGGGATCACGCACGCAGACGCCACCGCGTAGTTGACCTTCAGTCGATTCAGTCGGCATAATGGTCAGCACTGGGACACGTGTGCCCAGACCCCCCAACCCGATGCCCGTCGCGCCTCCCCCCGGCGCGGCGGGCATCGTGGCGTTTCGGGACCACGTCAGGCTTTCCAGTCCACGAAGACGCTGGCGCCCGTCCCCCGCCGCCGTCTTCGTTCCGCGAGCGGTGGCGCACCGCCGCACGACGCGACCATTCCCCAGTCCCGTCGAGCGCGACGCCGCCGCCCGCACCCCCCACGCCTCGACTCGCGGACCCATGCCGGCTGCCGCGCTCAGGTGCGCTCGGGGCCGAGCTGCCCGCCGACGCCGGTCACGACGAGCCATCCGGGCCGCGTTCGCTCACCGTGAACAGGCTTCCCAGCACGTGGTCAACGTCGAAATTCTTTTTGAATGCGCGAACAGATTTCCGCAGGTCAGGAATGCCCACGAGAATGCGTGATAAATAGTTTTCTGCACGCATTCCATTCCCTTGCCCTATGGCCCCAAAAAGGGGATCATTGAGGGGTAATCAGTTGTTCCGGTGATGACACACCGGAACCGCTACAGGGAATGAAAGGGAAACCGGCCTGTGTTTGACATGTATCCGAGCACTGCAATCCGGGTGAGCCTGAATCCGGACCCCCGTCTGTTTGGTGCCGAGTGCTTCTCTACCGCCGATGTGGAGCACATCGGGGACCTGGGCACCAAGATCCTGGAATGCTTTCAGGGGATGAACGACTACAAGTACAACCTCCGCTACTTCCCCGGCAACAAGGTTGCCCTGTACGTGGGCGGCATCTTCACTGAGAACCCCGAATTCGGCCCGAACCCGGAGCCGGACCCGTTGTACGGGGTGTTCGCGGATGTGATCCAGCAGTTCAACTGGAGCAACCCACAGAATCCCCTTGATCGCCGGTTCTGGGTGTGCAGCGTGAACCTGCTGGGTGTGGAGGCCTCCAAGACCATGCTGAACGCCAGTGAGGTCACCAAGGTGAACAACATCTGGTGTGACTGCTACACCAACCGGTTGCCGTTCCGGACTGTCCTCTAACCCAGGGCACAGGGTCCGGGGGCTCATGCCCCCGGACCCGCACCCGGAAAGGCTCACCATGACCACCAGTAGCACGCCTGGCCGGATTTACGGCGAGGAATACAAGAAGTCCGAACGTCTGGACTTCTCCGAGCTGGTCGGGCACATGCATGCCCGGTTGCTCCTGACGCCCGCGACGAGCGTTGTCCCGGCCGGAACGAAATACGCCCTGCACCACAACGGTGACCAGGTCCTTGCACTCGCGGTCCTGGGCTTGCGGGACGAGTTCCTGTTCTCCGGGGAAAGGTTCACCTGCGAGGCCGAGGAACTGCACAACGCACTTGAGGATTTCTTCGAGGCGTTCAACTGGAAAAACCCCGGCGACGACCTGGACCGGCGGTTCTTCCACACCGTTCACCTGCTCAGTGAACGCGAACAGCGCAAGCGCATCAAGGGACCCGGGCTGTACCTGAACGCGCCCGGAGCCTGACAGGCCACCACAACTGAATGGGGCACCGATCGCACATAAAAGCCCCGGCGGCTGATGACACAGCCCCGGGGCGGCGGTCGGTGCCCGCCCGGAGAGGAAACCAAATGGAACTCCGAGAGGACGCCGACGTGGCTGAGAGTACTCCACCCCTTGACCCGTTGTCTGCCGCCGAAGCGGGCGAACGCTACCGGTACGCGATCACCCGCAACGACACGCAGCTGACCGAGCTGCACGAGTCCTTGAGCCTGGACACGGCCGTGATGAACGTGCTGTGCCTGCTGTACCTGGACCTGGGGATCGACATGCTCCGGGAGCGCACGGACCCGATGGCCGTCTACCACTGCCGTGAACACGGCTGGGTGGTCGGAGAGGCCCGGCTCCAGCTCACCTCCGAGGGTCTGGCGGCGTGGTGGGGCTGGAAGAACGCCGTGACGCCACACCTGCGCGACCCGCGATTCCAGCAGCTGTGGCGGGACGTGACGGGATGGTGAGGAAGCCGACCGCCACTGAACGCTCCGCCGCCGTGGCCGAGCTGGAGAAGGAACAGGCCGTCTACCGGGTGGCGTACTTGATCGCCAGGGGCGACGGCCGCCCGGCGGAGCTGGCCGAGTTGTCCACGATGGACAGTGTCATGCGGACGATGAGCCGGGGGTGGGTGGCCGCGCCGATCACTGCGGGTTTCCCCTACCAGCTCACCGATTCCGGCCGCGTGGCGCTGGCCCGCTGGTTCCGGATCGTGGCCGACCACGCCGGAGTTGACCCGGCGTGCGCGGCGCTCTACGAGGCGGTGACGACCCCATGACGGAGACCCCGGAGGTCACCACGGCCTCACCCCCGCCGCCCCCGGCCACCAGCGGCGTTCCGTCGATGCGGGGCACCGTCGGGCGGCACGCACTCGTGCGGGATCTGCTGCCTGTGAGCCCCGGCCCGATCACCCGAGATTCCGAGGCCTTCAAGAAGCTGGCCGACGACCTCCCGGCACGCCGTGTCCTGTGGATGCTGGCCTCCGGCTTCACCTGGCCGTGGCTGCTGGAGGACGTCACGACACCAGCCGCGCGGAACCGGGCAATGAGGCGCGGGCTCATGGCCCCGCCTGTGGGTGAGCCGGACGCCGTGCTGGTCCCTTACCACCTCACCGACGCGGGCCGTGCCGACCTCCTGGACTGGGTCGAGCGCATCACCCCGCACCGGCATCTGCCCGAAATCGAGGCGCTCTGGCGCGCCGTGACCTGGCGCTAGACCCGCTCGGCGGCGGCCGACACTGGCCGCCGCCGAGCCTTCCACCCGATCACATTGTGTTGACGTACAAGGGGAAAGTCGTTGACTGACAAGGTTTTCTACGTGCGGATCAGCCGGGAGCCCCGGCCGGGGTGTGCGTGCGGGCTGTTCCACAGCATCGAGGCGCAGCAGACGTGGGCGGACCGCGCGGCCGAGCTCACCAGGTACGGCGCGGGCATGCGCGGGACGATGACCGACAGCGCGGAGACGCTGCGCGCACAGGTGGAACGCGACCGCAGGGCCGTGAACGTCCTGCGGCACATCGCACACCACGACGGTAACGCCGTCCTGGTGAAGCTCTCCACCGTCTCCGAGGACGTGATGGATCTGCTGACCCGCGACATGCTGGCCTATTGCCGGGAACACAACCGCTTCTCCGTGACGATGGTCGGCTACGCCGTCAGCTTCACGTGGACGCAGACGGAAGCCGCTTTGACGCGCATCGAACAGCGCATCGCGTTGCGCAAGCGCCTGCGCGACCTGATGGACCGACAGGCGGCCCGCCGCACCGGCGACGGCGGCTGAACCCCGGCCATTGAGAGTCCTCGACGGCGTGCGGGTTGTCCGGCAGGATGACATGCGTTCCTCTGGGATTTGGTGACACGAGTTTCACGAGGACGGAAAGGCCTGCGAACTCCGGTTCGCAGGCCTTTTCTCATTACGCATTCCCTCGCGCAAGATCGAAAAAGAATACGTTAGACCGTTCGTAGTCTCTTTGTTCAGAATTCCTCTGAATTGCTTGCAGGACTCTGGTTCACCAGTAATGTTTTTGGTGTCACCAACTCCCGCACCGAACAGCACCGTGAATGAGTGCTGTCCGACTCTCAGAGGACACAAGCAATGACCGAACCGGTTACCCCTGCCCAGAACACCCCGGCACCCGCCAAGGCTGCCCAGGTTGCCGCCAAGGCCCCGGCAACCAAGGCTCCCGCCAAGGCCCCCGCCGCCAAGCCTGCACCTGCCAAGGCCCCGGCAACCAAGGCCGCACCCGCCAAGGCCGCTGCCCCTAAGGCCGCTGCCAAGGCCCCGGCCGTCAAGGCTGACAACACCAAGGCCGCCGACAAGGGCACCAAGGCCACCACCCCGGCCAAGGCCAAGGAGGCCAAGGCCCCCGAGAAGGCGGAGGCCAAGCCCGCCCCCGTGGTGCCGGAGCCGATCAAGCCGGGGAAGGACTCGTGGGCGCGGATCGCGTCCCGCAACAACGGGTCCCGATCGATTTCCGACCTGCTGAACAAGGCTGGATTGTCCGGCTGGGACGTGAAGCCGGAAGGCGTGGTGGCCCTCGCGCCGACCGGATTGTGCATTGACTGCGAAAGGGCGGTCGGGGAGCTGCACAAGAAGGAATGCCCGAGCCTGGACGAGCCGGACGCGAACCCCAGGGTCGTGAAGGACGACACCTGCATTCCGGTCCCGATGTTCGGATCGTTCGCGCTCATGCGGAAGAACCCGGAATCCGAGTTCGGGTTCGACGTGCTCGGACACACCAAGTCCGAGAGGGTTCCGGTCCCGATCGAGGTCCGGGCGGAGATGCTGACCTTGATCATGAAGGAGGTCAAGGGCAAGACCGGACCGGCCGGACCGCTCTGGGAGGGCAAGGGGGCCTTTGCCAGCATCCGCCACCCCGAACCGATCATGGTGGGTGGCAAGGACCCGGTGGAACTCCGCCTGGTCCTGGTCAACTCCCTGGTGCCTGGCCGCCCGTCCCAGGTCATGGTCAGCCCCGTCCGGGTGGCCAGTCAGACCACTTTCCCGTTTGACCTGGGGCACAACTCCAACCACGTCTACGACCTCGGTGCCGCCGATGACAAGGACGCGCGGATCTCCGAGACCAGCGATGCCCTGAGCCTGCTGAACATCTACCGCGAGCAGTTCGAGCAACTGGCCAATGAGCTGATGGCCCGCAAGATCACCGATGCCGAGTTCACCGGGCTCACGAACACCCTGTTCCCGTTCCCCGGTGATGCCGCACCCAAGGACAAGCGCGAGCGGCACGGCGTGCTCTACGCGGGCATGAAAGCCCTGACCTACGGGAAGCTGGACGTCACCGCCGACATTGCCGGGACGTGGTGGGCCGCACTCCAGGCCGTCATGATCCTGGCCGAACACGCGGACCCGGCCAAGAAGCTAGAGAACGGGGACCTGGACTCCCAGGGCCGTGCCATGGATGTGCTGTTCAACTCCAAGCACTACGTACACGACGCGTTCCGCCTTGCCCGCAAGGCAATCAAGCCCGCCAAGTAGACCCGCAGGACAACTGAACACCCGACAGCCCCGGCACACCGTGCCGGGGCTGGCTCATGTCCGGGGGTGGTGCCGTGCCGTCCCGAGCTGCCCGCCCGTGCACCCGTCCTGGGTGCCCGAACACCACCGCCACCGGTGGCCACTGCCAACCGTGCCGTTCCCGTGGCCGCAGGGCCTACGGGACCAGCGCGCAGCGTGGCTACACCGGACAGCACCGCTCCCGGTTCCGTCCCGCTGTGCTGGCCCGTGACCGGGTGTGCCGCTGTGACCGCCTGGACTGCACCGCCCACACCGGTCAGCCGTGCCGACAACCAGCCACCGTGGCTGACCACTGGCCGCTCACCCGCCGTGAGCTGGTGGCCGCTGGCCTGGACCCTGACCAGCCTGCCCGTGGCCGTGGCCTGTGTGCCCCGTGCCATGCCAAGGCCACCGCCGAGGACCCGCGTACCCGAGGAGGGTGGAACAGCCCATGAGCCACGCCGCCGACGCCGCCCGCTCCGGCCGCACGCCTGCCCCAGGGGGAGGACCCTTCCGCCGCGCCACCGGGCACAAGCCACTGAGGCCTGTCCGGGGCTGGTCAGGTTTTGCCGACGCCCGAACCCACGTCCGCGGGGCTGGTGGGTGAGTACCGACGCCGGCGCCGACCCAGAGAATTTGCTCGACGAGATCGAGCAGGCCGCGGACCAGGTGGCCGCGTGGACCGCGCGCTGGGAATCCCTTGTGCGCCAAGCCGTCGAACGCGGCGTTCCGCAACGGCGGATCGCGCCACACGCGAACGTCGACCAGTCCACGGTGTCCCGGCTGGCCGCCCGCTACGGCTCCCCTGCCGACCGCCGTTCGTGATGCACCGCGCATCACGTGATGCAGCCTGCATCACGCCACCTGGAGGTGACCCGCTGCCCATCGAGATCGAGGGCATCACGAGTTCGGAGCAGATCCGCGCCGAGCTCGCCGCCGAAGGAAACCCGGTTCTGCTCGGCTTCTCCCGGGGCAAGGACAGCCTTGCCGCGTGGCTGGCGATGCGCGAGGCCGGGATCACCGTCGTCCCGTACCACCTGTACCTGATCCCGAACCTGCGGTTCGTGGAGGACAGCAGGAAGTTCTACGAGGACTTCTTCCAGACCGAGATCCTGAACCTGCCGCACCCCTCGCTCTACCGCTGGCTCAACGGCTTGCTCTTCCAGCCCCCGGAGCGCGCGGCCGTGATCGAGGCCGCGCAGCTTCCCGAACCGACCTACGAGGAAGTGGCCGACATGCTCAGGGAGGACCTGGGGCTCGCCGACTCGTGGAACGCCGACGGCGTGCGCGCCGCGGACTCGCCGAACCGGCGGATGGCGATGGTCACCCATGGCCCGAAGCGCGAGCAGCTGCGCAAGGTCAGCATCGTGTGGGACTGGCGCATCGCCGACGTCCGCGACGCGCTCAAGCGCCACAACTGCCCGCTCCCACCCGAGTACGAGTGGTTCGGCCGCTCGCTTCGACGGCCTGGACTTCCGGTTCCTCGACCCGATCCGCCAGCACGCGCCCGACGACTACAAGCGGATCTTGGACTGGTTCCCGCTCGCCGACCTGGAGGTGTTCCGCCGTGGCCTCGCCGCCTGACCCCAACGCCGATCTCCTGGCACAGCTCAAGTCCACCGCCGTGCTCGGCGGCCCGTCCTCGAACGCGGACCTGCTCGCGCAGCTCAACGCCGAGCCGCTGCCCGATCCTCTGGCCGACGTCGAGTACTCCGGCGACCTCGCGACCGACGCCGGCGCCGAGCTGGACGCCCTGGCGATCGGGTTCCGCGAACGCACCAAGCGCGAGGACGAACGGTTCCGTCTCGCCACCGACTCCGAGTTCTGGTTCGCCCTGTGCTTCAAGTCCCGCGACGAGAAGGACGCGTTCCTCAAGGCCGCGCGCCTGATGCACATCGGAGACAAGTACCTCGACGGCCGAGCCGCTGCCGCAGTCCTCGGCATCGACATGCCCACCACCGACACCGGAGAGGAGTGATCACCATGCGAGGCCGCATCGGCCGACTGATCGCAGGCGCCCGCCGCGCCATCTCGCGCCGCGCCGCCAGCCCCTCACGGGGCCGCAGCTCCGGCACCTGACCAGGCTGGGTACCACTTGCACACATACCAAAACGGTCGGTGACCTGCGGAGACATCGCGGTCCACCTGCACACTTACGATAGTGAGCCGCTATCGTAAGTACGTACTTTCCGGGAAATTCCGGAAGGTGCAGACGGAACGGGTGGCGCACACGCAGTGCACGCCACCCGGCCGCGTTACCTGAACAGGTCGCTGATCTGCCCGATCAACGCCGCGACCTGCACCAGGACGGTGAGGATGACGGCGGCCCGCTCGGAGCGCGAACTCCTGGTGGGCTGCCGTTCCTCATCACGCTCAGGCTCCTTGTCCTGGGCGTGTTCTTCTTTCTTCACTCGGTACCTCCGCCGACTCATACAGAGCGGGCTGGTGTCGGCTTCCCCAACCCGATCGTCGTCGGGGAAGCAACAGAAGTACCAAGCGATCACGCGCGGCCCTTGTTGCTGCCGCGCGTTCGACACTCTATCCGGGGACGGTGCACGGGTAGATGCACCTTCAGCACGTAAACCCGGTGAAGGGCTTATCCCCACCCGGAAAGCTGACCAACGGTCACACCGCCAACTTTTGCCGAATGCCCCTCGTCGAGGCGCTGACACGGCACAACCGAATCCACCGGAGGCAGGAGCGAATACAGCTGCGGCTCGCCCTACACGCGGGCGATATCGACTACGACCGGGGCGGTGTGACTGGCTCCTCGATCAACCGGACGTACCGGCTCCTCCTCCTCGACTAAGACTGCGGCGCCGTTCTATCGACGTATCGGCCAAGTCCGTGCTCCAGTTCTGGCGCACGGACTCAGGTGTCACCCATCTACCACGGCGCGCTGGTAGCGCGGCCAGCGAGGTGGTGTCGATGGGTAAGCGTGGCCCGACTGCAAAGCCAACGAAGCTCCGCGTCCTGCACGGTGACCGGGCCGACCGGATCAACGCCGACGAACCCGAGCCTCCAGAGGACGAGATCCGTTGTCCTGACTGGGCCTCCGAAGGTGCTCGCGATATCTGGCAGCGCCTCGCCCCCGGCTTGGAGGAACGCGGAGTGCTCACCGTGTGGGATGTGGACGCGTTCCTGCTGCTGTGCGAGGCGCTGGCCCGCTACCGCTCCGCAACCCAGCTCGTGAACGGCTCCGCCCTGCTGGTCCAAGGCGGCTCGGGGCTGATGAAGAACCCGGCGTTGCAGGTACAGGCCGAGGCCGAGCGCACCTTCTTGCAGGTCGCGGCCAGGTTCGGTCTCACGCCGTCTGATCGGCAGTCCATCAAGGTCGAGGTGGGCCGCGATGGCAACAAGGGCGGCGCGGACCGGCTCCTCTCGTAAGACTGCGAGCCCGAAGAACAAGGTGCCGAGGTCGCAGCGGCTTCCGGTGTGCGGCCGCGAGTTCGACGGCCGCCGCTGCCGCAAGCGCGGCACCCACTTCTGCACCCCGCGCGCCGACCACGCACAGGCCTTCGCACAGGAAATCTGCGTCCACACGAAAGACCGATGGGCGCGCAAGCCCTTCATCCTCGCCGACTGGCAGCGCGACGACATCGTCAGGCCGCTGTTCGGTGAGGTCCGCTGGGACTCCGAGGCCGAGTGCTACGTGCGCCGATACCGGATCGCCTGGATCGAGATCGCCCGCAAGAACGGCAAGTCCGAGCTGTTGGCGTTCGTCGCGCTGTACATGCTGTGTGGCGACGGCGTGGAGTCCGCGGAGATCTACGGCTGTGCGCGCGATACCGAGCAGGCCCGCCTGGTGTTCAACGTCGCGGCTCGCATGGTCGCGCTGTCCCCGGTGTTGTCTCGCCGGCTGCGGGTGATCGAGCACTCAGCGCGCATCGTGGACGAGAAGACGAACTCGGTCTACGTGGTCGTGCCCTCGGACGCGCTGGGCAACCTCGGCTCCAACCCGTCAGCCGTGATCTTCGACGAGGTGCTGACGCAGCCGAACGGCGATTTCTGGGCCGCCATGCGTACCGGCATGGGTACCCGGCTTGAGCCGCTGCTCATTGCGGCGACCACGGCGGGCAACGACCCGACCAGCTTCGCCAAGGCGGAGCACGACGAGTGCGTGAAGATCGCGGAGAACCCCGACCGCGCTCCGCACCGGTTCGTGTTCCTGCGCAACCTGCCCGAGGACGCGGACCCATGGGACGAATCGAACTGGTACCTGGCCAACCCCGCGCTGGGTGACTTCCTGTCACTCGAGGCGTTGAGGGAAGAGGCGATCGAAGCCCGCAATGACCCGACCAAAGAGAACATCTTCCGCCAGTACCGGCTCAACCAGTGGGTGTCGCAGTCGTCGCGATGGATGCCGATGCACGTCTACCTCCTGTGCACCGGCACCGACTCGACGCCCCCTGCACGCCTGCGGGAGCTGCACGCCGGCCGCCCCGCGTGGGGTGGCCTCGACCTCGCATCCAAGATGGACCTGACCGCGTGGTGCCTGATCGTCCCCAACGGCATCGACGGCCACGCTTCCGCGCTGTGGCGTTTCTGGCTGCCAGAGACAGCCGTCACGGCCCTGGACAAACACACCGAAGGCAAGTTCTCCCAATGGGTCGACCAGGGATGGATCAAGGCCACGGACGGTGAGGTCATCGACTACGACATCATCGAGAACGACATCACGGCGGACACCGGCCTGATCCGGGTCGCGGACATCTCCTACGACGAGTGGTCCGGCGAGCCCGTCCGCCAACGCCTCGAACGCCGCACCGGCGTCCCCGATGTACCCCGTGGCCCAGACATACAAGGGCATGACCCACGGCATGACAGAGCTGATGGCGCTGACCAAGTCGCGCGGCTGGTCGCACCACGGCAACCCTGTCGCCGAGTTCTGCTTCGACTCTGTGGAGGTCCGCCACCCGCCCGGCGAACCCGATCTGATCAGGCCCGACAAACCCGAACGCGGCAAGACCGGCAAACGCATCGACGCCGTTCCCACCGCAGCGATGGCCATTGGCGGCTGGAAACTGCGCGGCGCGAAGGTCAAAAAGCCGTCACGGATGGTGGTGCTCGGTTAGTGGGGGTCCAAGTGCGGGAACAACGACTCACTGCTCAGCGGCATGCGGGCATCCCTGTCACCGCCCTTTGACCTGGAATCACCAGCCTTCCGGACGGCCGTGCGCAATTGAGTGGAGATTCCGCAGGCTCTCGCCCACGCACGAATAAACTTTCCTGCCGAAAGAGTCGTTGATTCGACCCATTCAGCACCAAGCACATCTCTGTGAGCAACGCCGACCGCTAGCGGAGAAAGACCAGGATTCTCCTCAAGCGCCACAAACGCTTCGCGCATTCCCCGTTGTCTTTCTACGATCTCGCGAAGACGTCCGGGTTCTACTGCGCCGTTCAAAAAGACGCTGTTGCCCGACAGCACAATACGCTCACCGTCATCTGCATCAACCAGGCCGAGCGCAGTTAGGTCACGTACCGCGATCGGAAATCCATTCTTGGAGGGGCGGGCCTGACTTGCAGGATCGGAGAGATGCAGCAGGAGTTGCAGCGTAGGGCCAGGGTTTCCTGAGGGGAAAGGGCTGCGCACCCGGACAGGCACTGCACCACTCAACAGACGGACACGAGGCTCACTTTCACTATCAGTCATCCTTGCCATACCATTAGGAAATAGCCGGACTAGACCGGCGTATTCCATCCATTGACAGAACGATCGAGCATAAGTCACCCAACTGTCGCTTTTCGCCGCCACTGCCCGAAATTCCGCAGCTAGCACAGCCGCGAACTGGTGAATTGAGACAGCATCCTCTCGGGTCAGCATGTCGGCAGCAAGCTTATACATTTTATGCCTGCGCAACGCCTGAGAAACGCGCGACCTAATAGCCTCTTCCTTATTAAGAGAACCGAGAAGGTCCGACTCAATCGTGACACGGTTCGACTCTGCGCTGAGCACGCCGAATTGCCTAAGCTCGCGCGAGTAGTTGAATACGACTGTGGCTGTCGAGTCCAACAGTGCGGCCGCATCTGGAACCGAAATGCTGCCACCTTCAGCGAGCGTCACGCGTAGCAAGCGCCCGGCCCCGAACGGCGCGTAGCGGACCACATATGAATCCTCGATCGCCACGCTACCGTTATTAAGATAGTCACGAAACGTGTCCCAGTACACGTCTATAGTACGCCCGACCTGCACCACCAAACGTTGATGCAGGAGGCTATCCAGGACTGCGCCAGTGGCCACATCAGAGTCAAGGTCAGATATCGCAACAGGTGCCGCCTGGGCAATGGTTCGAAGAACGGTTTGTTCACTTGGACTCAGGCGGTCAAGATCACTCTCAAACAGACCTCGTGCGTTCAATGCTTGCTTGGCGAGATCATCTTGCGTGACACCTCGATCAACCTCAGCAAGAATATGCGCACCAAACTTCTTGAAGAGCCACGGAAGACCCTGCGAATTGTACTCGCGAAGCCTTTGACGCAGATCGCGATTGAGTCTGCTGCCGAGCGATTTTTCAAGTCGACGCAGAAGGGCTTCAACCTCACGCGGCCCAAACGGATCGAGGTTCGCAACTAGGGAAGCATCACGAATATCATTTCGCAGCCCAAACGGGTAAACTTCGGTCCAAGCAACCACATCAGTCTTCCAGGAGAAACTGATCGTCAATGGTGCACCGATTTCACGGATCAGGAAAGAAAGGTCACGGAATTCCCTAGTGAGATCCACGTCTCGGAATACATTCTCAAACTGATCGAACGCTAGGAGAATCGGCCGGGCTGGAGAGGCCCACGTGGCACGCTTGAGCGTCTCAACGATGCTATTCAGACTACTGAACGCTGCCTGAGGCGGCAGTTCGAGAATCTTCCTCTCGACCGCCTTCCGGATAATACGTTCCATCGACGCGGAAACAAACTCAGGCCTTTCGGCGGTTCTTGAGTCGATTACGACACCAACCCCACCAGCTTTCTCGATCTCCCTCTGTAGATGTAGAACGAGCGAGCTCTTGCCCCACCCAGATTTGGCGTTGATTACAATCGAGCCGCCAGAGCGGCGGCTTTTGAGCTTTTCAAGCAGTGAATGCGCGAGCGCTTTCCGTCCGATGAAGAACTCAGGCGCCGCTGGAAGTTGGTATTCGAAGTCAGACGTGCTTCCCTGGACGTCAACGATTTTTGGCAACGACGGGACACGTATTGGTACCGCTCCCGCTTCATGGCCTGCGCGGACTACCGGAAGCCCTTTTGAAAGATGACGCTCAATCAGCCGAACTACAGGCGACGGAACATCCCGCGTTCGTGCCCACGTTACCCACCTGGACGCTCGCCGCGTGTCAGCGTCGAGTTCACATGCCGCTAGAACGACGCCGTGCTCGGTAACGACAACAGTCGGCTCTGCTCGAATCTCCGGCCCGCCATCCCAACTTGGCAGGACATTTGCCTTCTGCAGCAGCTGGCAAATCTCGTAAGAGCCAAGGTATCGAAATCCGGGCAACTTAACTTGAGCGGCGTCCGCGGCTTCCTTCGCCTGGGGCGTCAAGCGAGGGATCGCAATGAACAGTCCTTGCATCCGATTATCGTCGGCCCGAGCTAGAGCGAACTTACCCAAGAAGGACGTCAACAAAGGTACACGTACATTGGAGCTGTAGGCCTTACACTCGGCGATCAGCCGCTCATCACTCACGTTGTGGCGAGCCTGGACATCAAGCTCCATGCCTTCACTGGTGAAATTTACGTCCTCAGGATGAGGATCGCTGTACCCCTGAGTCGCAAGAAGCTTGGCGATAAACCTCTCGAAGAGATGGCCTCGCTTGTTAGATATCTCGCTCGTCGAGGAGCCCTCCGCAAGAACAACGACGGCGGCCGTGTCAACGATGATCTGATCCACGGATGCAGGGTACGCGCTGATGCAGCAGCCTGCGAGTACACATATAGGGCTTGCTTATGTCGGCATGAACAGATGTTTGTTGAGCCAGATGGCGGTGATCATTTTGATCGCCACGAAGTTCGAGCTATCCCCTGAGCAGTGGGTGACGCGGCTGGCACGGCTGCACAACGCGCAACTACCAGAACTGGAGTTGCTCGACGCCTACTACGAAGGCGAACAGCCTCTGTCCTACATGCACCCCGAGCTGTTGCGGCGCTTGGACTCTCGCCTGCGCTCCGTCGTCATCAACTGGCCCCAGCTCATCGTGGACAGCCTGGACGAACGCCTGGACGTCACCGGTTTCCGGCTCGGCGGCGAGGCTGCGGCCGATCGGGAGCTGTGGCACATCTGGCAGGCCAATCGCCTGGACCTGCATTCCGAGCAGGCGCACGTGGACGCCCTCGCGCTCGGCCGCTCCTACGCGATCGTCGGCAGCAACGAGAAAGACCCGTCCACGCCGCTGGTGACGGTGGAGTCCCCGCTGGAGGTCCACGTTGACCTGGACCCGCGCACACGCGAGGTCCGGGCCGCGTTGAAACGGCAGTACGAAGAGGACGGCGACGGCTACACCGAGGCCTACGCCACGCTGTACCTGCCCAACGAAACCGTCTGGTACAGCAGCGACAACGGCGGCGGCACCTGGTCAGAGATCAACCGCGACGAGCACGGCATGGGCACGGTTCCCGTCGTGCCGATCATCAACCGGCCACGCATCCGGCGACGCCGCACGGCACCGCCACGGCTCGGGCGCTCGGAGCTGATCAGCGTGCTCCCGCTGTCGGACGCGGCGTGCAAGATCGCCACGGACATGATGATCAGCGCCGAGTATCACGCGATGCCGCGCCGGTACGCGCTCGGTTTCGACAAGGACGATTTCGTTGACGCACAAGGGCGTCAGCTCACGCCGTGGGAGTCCGTGGCCGGTGTGCTGTGGGCGTCCCCGAAGTCGCCCAAGGAAGACGGCGTTGCGGTCGGCCAGTTCCCCGAAGCGAACCTCTCGAACTTCCACGACACGCTCAACACCCTGGCGCGCGTGGTGTCGTCGCTGTCCGGCCTACCGCCGCACTACCTCGGCTACGCCACGGAAAACCCGGCGTCGGCGGACGGTATCCGCTCGTCGGAGTCGCGGCACATCAAGCGCGCGGAACGCCGACAGCGCACGTTCGGCGACAGCTGGGAACAGATCATGCGGATCGTGTTGATGGTGCGCGACGGCCGGATTCCGGCCGAGGCACTGCGGATGGAATCGCAGTGGGCCGACGCCGCCACGCCCACGTTCGCCGCGCAGGCCGACGCCGCCGTCAAGCTGTACTCGGCGGACCGGCTGCTGCCGCGCCGCTTCGCACGCCGTTCCCTGGGCTACTCCGACACCGACATCCGAGACATGGAAGCCGAAGACGCCGAGGCGTACTCGCGCGTCGCGGGTGGCGACCAGGCGGCCGAGTTCGGCCCGAAGCCCATTCCCGAGCCACGCCAACCCGAGGCCGCGGAACCGACGGTGCCCGCGCAGCGTCGGCCGGTCGGCCAGCTCGGCGGCCAGGTCCTCCCGCCGCCCGCCGTGCAGTTCCTCGCGCCGGAGCTGGACCGCTGACCTGTGTTCAGCGAACGCGCCGCCGTGACGGTACGGACAGCAGGTCGAGAAGACGCGCGGCGAGCAGGTGCCCGACCGCTATCCCCATCCCGGTCAGCAGCGGTGCCACGGCTTTCCGGCCCAGCCGCTGCGCGTGCCTGCTGGGTGCTGACGGGGTGCGGGGTGGACTGCTCGGGTGGGTCTGGGCGGTGAGCACCGGCTCCGGTAGCGAACTGGCTGCAGCCATGTCCGAGGCGCACGTCCCCGCCGGGACTGAGGGTCGGGGCACACGGCGCACCTGCCGGGCGATCTTGCACAGACGGCCCGATACCGGTTGGTCCTTCCATGCGATCACGTCGACCTCGCCGAGTTCGGCCAGCGCCTCGAACTGGTGATCGGCCGACGCGACGGAGAACGTCCGGCACCCTCGATTGTGGGCGTAGCGGGCGTGCGCGAGCAACGCTGATTCCGCCGCGTCCGGGCCTGAGGGCACCAGCCAGGACGGCACGCCCAGTTCCGCCAGCACGCTGACGATGGTGTCGTTGGCGGGGTCGTCCTGGCCGTAGCAGGCCATCACGTGATGCACCTGTCCGGCGGCCCGTATCAGCGAACGGACCCGTGCGCGCACGACCTCGGGGCGCGGCTGTTTTCCGCCGACCGCGTTCTCCATGTCGATGAGTAGAACCCTGTCTCCCGCTTCCACGAACCCGATCTTCGTCCGTGCGCTGGTCGTGGTGTGGGATCTGCACCCGACCGTGTGACCTGGCGGTGTCCACGATGGTCGAGACCGCCACCGATACCCGCTACTACCTCGCGCAACAGCGCATCGTCCGCACCGCCGCGAACCAGGCACAGACCGCGTGGCGGCAGCTCGACGGCCCCGACACGAACCCGGCCGTCACCGCTGACATCCGTCTACAGGTCGTCGCGACCGTCGAACAGGCACAGGCCGAGGCCTCCGCGCTGGCGCCGCTCTACATCGCCGCCACGCTCGCCGCCATCGGCGCCGTGTCCGATCCGGTCGCCACGCTCGTGGCCGCCGCCTTCTCCGGCCTGGCCGCCAACGGCCTGCCCCTGGCCGCGCTGGTGGACTTCGCGTTGCGCCACTACAGGCTGGCACTGCTCGCCGGCGTTCCTCCGTCCGAGGCGCACGCGCTCGGCCTGGCCAAGCTGCTGACCTACGTCACCACCGAAGTGGCCGACGCCGGCCGCCTCGCCCGCCACGCCGTCGCGATCATCGAACCGGAGATCGCCGGATACGAACGGGTCGTGCACCTGCCCGCGTGCGGGCGCTGCATCCTGCTGGCCGGACGCCTCTACACCTTCTCCACCGGCTTCCTGCGGCATCCGCGCTGCGACTGCGACATGAAGCCCGTCACCCACGACCAGTGGCACGACGACCGGCCCGGCAACGACCCGCGTGCGCTGTTCGAGTCCATGAGCCCCGACCAGCAGAACCGGGCGTTCGGCCGAGGTGACGCCGAAGCGATCCGGGCCGGGGCCGACATCTCCCGCGTAGTCAACGCCCGCCGCAAGAACTCCGTCTACGTCGCCGGGGGCCACGAGTACACCCGCGACGCCACCACCGTGCGCGGCCACGGCCGCCAGCTCGGCGAGCTCGCGAAGCGGGGCCGCCGCTACAGCAACTCGGCTGTGCCGCGTCCGACCGCCGCCCAGCTGGTCAACACCGCCCGCGACCAGGACGAGTTGATCCGCCAACTCCGCCGCTTCGGCTACCTGCGCTGACCAGCGCTCCCGTTCCCCACTCCCCGCCCCGGAAAGGGGGTTTCCTGCCCTTGTCCCAGCCCATCACCCCGACCACCAACCCCACCGACGCCCCGCCCGCGAACCCCGTGCAGGCCCCGACAACTCCACCCGCACAACCGCCCACCCCACCAGCCACAGAACCGGCCGCCGACGCGTCCGCCACGCCGGACTACAAGGCCCTCTACGAGCAGGCACAGACCAAGCTCACCAAGGCCGAGACCACGGCGAAGGAGCACCGCGACAAGGCCAAGCGCCTGGACGAGATCGAGGCCGAGCAGCAGACCGAGACCGAG
This sequence comes from uncultured Actinomycetota bacterium, assembly GCA_963771775.1. Taxonomy (GTDB): domain Bacteria; phylum Actinomycetota; class Actinomycetes; order Mycobacteriales; family Pseudonocardiaceae; genus Lentzea. The sequence goes on along the minus strand of CAVYUS010000007.1, from coordinate 134,920 downwards.
CGCGCCACCGCCCGCGCGACCGCCGCCGAACAGCAGCTCACCACGCTGCGCCGCCTGGCGGTCGATGCGGAGATCCGGGCCGCCGCAACGGGTTGGGCCGATCCCGAGCGACGCACCGCGCTACCTCGACGACCGGGACCGCTACCTCACCGAGGACGGCACGGTCGACACCGCGGCCATCACGGCCGACCTCGCCGCGGTGCTCACGCAGCGCCTGCACCTCGCCCGCGTCGACGGGCCACGCCGTCCCGCTCCGGACCCCTCGCAGGGCCAGCGCCACGGCGGGCCGTCCGGCATCGCCGAGCAGATCCGCGAAGCCGAGGCCCGAGGCGACTGGGCCACGGCCATCAGCTTGAAGAACCAGCGGCTCACCGAGCAGGCACGCGAACAGCGCTAGCCGCCGCTTTCCCTGACACGTAAGGAGATTTCTTGCCCGGTATCGCCGCTATCGCGAACACCTACAACAGCCCCAACTTCGTCGGCGAACTCTTCGCCCTGACCCCGACCGACACCCCGTTCCTGTCCGCCATCGGCGGACTGACCGGCGGCAAGCGCGCCAACGGCGTCGTGCACACCTGGACTGTCTACGACCTGCGCCCGCCGGACAGCAACCGGCAGCGCCTCGAAGGCGCGGACGCCCCGCCCGCAGAGACCCGCGTGCGCGGCCAGGACCGCAACGTCCTGGAGATCCACCAGGAAACGGTGGGCGTCACCTACACCCGGCAGGCCTCGCAGCAGATGTTCGCCGGGCACCGGCTCGGCGCACCCCAACGCGCAGGCGATCGGCGGCACCAACGCCGTGCTCAACGAGATGGACTGGCAGACCCGCCAGGCGCTCACGCAGATCGCCCGCGACGTCGAACTCGGCGTTCATCGCCGGCAAGTTCCAGGAGCCCAGCGACAACAGCACCGTGCGCAAGACGCGCGGCATCCTGGAGGCGACCAAGACCAACGTCATCACCAACGCCCAGCCCAAGCCGCTGACCGAGGCCATGATCCTCGACCTGCTCCAGAAGGTCTGGGAGAACGGCGGCATCCAGGTCTCCGAGACCGCCACGCTGATGTGCGCCGCGTGGCAGAAGCGTGCAGCTCACCAACGAGTTCGTCACCAAGAAGAACTACCGGGAGCAGACGCGCAACGTCGGCGGCGTCTCCGTCGACCACGATCGAAACGGACTTCGGACGGCTCAACATCATGCTGAACCGCTACATGCCCGCCGACACCGTGCAGGTGGTCAGCCTCGACCAGTGCGCCCCCGTGCTGCTGGAAACCCCCGGCAAGGGCTTCCTGTTCTCCGAACCGTTGGCGCGCACCGGTTCCACGGACAAGGCGCAGATCTACGGCGAAATCGGCCTGGAGTATCGGACCGGAGATCGCACACGGCAAGATCACCGGCCTGACCACCGCCGCACCTGCCGGAGGTGGCGCGTGAGGTTCACGTCCAGCGTCTACAAGGAACTCGTCGTGCACGACCTCGGCGTCACCTTCGTGGACGGTGAGGCCGAGGTGTCCGACAAGGCCACGGCCGACGCGTTGCGGGGACTGCCCGCCGAACTCGGCGTGCGCGCGATCGGTGGCCGTCCGGCGAAGGAGCCCACGAGCTGACCACACCCGCGCCCGCGGTGCTGGCGACGGTGCAGGACGTCCAGGCGCGCACCGAGCAGCAGTTCACGCCGGCCGAGCGCGCCCGCGTCACGGTGCTGTGCGCCGACGCTTCGGCGATGGCGCGCAGCCTCGTCCCGTCGATGACCGTTCCGGCTCCGCCCACGGCGGTCGGGGTGGTGAGCGCCGCCGTGCTCCGCGCGCTCGCCACCCCTCCGGAAGGCCTCAAAGACGAGGCGATCGGCGGACACTCCCGCACCCTCGCGCACGACGGTGGCGGCCTCTACTTCACCGACACCGAACTCGACCTGCTGCGCCCCGCCCCGAACGGCGGGGCGTTCTCCATCTGGACGGTGTAGCCCATTGCAGCTCCCGCACATCGTGACCCTCGTTGATCCCTTGGAGGTCGAAGACCAGTACGGCAACCCCGCCCGCGATCCGTCTACGGCCCCGGCGCACCGCGCCGGGACATCCGGGGCTACATGCAGCCCGCACACCTCGACCGAACCCGTAGAGACCGGCCGCCAGCCGGAGATCACGACGTGGCGGCTGTTCACGTTCTCCCCGGTCGGCCCGCGCGAACAGGTCGAGTGGCGCGGCCGGGTGTTCCGCGTCGACGGCGAAGCCGGAGATGTGGGAACCCGCGTTCGGCCGGACCCGGTTCTGGGCGCGACTGGTCGAAGTGGAGGGCTGAACGATGGCGGCCTTCGACGGCTTCCGCGTCGACCGCGACGGCGTGGCCGAGATCCTGCACTCGCCGGAGCTGGCAGCGCACATCAAGGAACTCGCCGAGACAGGTCGCCACCAACGCCCGCGTCTCAGCGGCCACCGCGTCACCTCCGGCGAGCTGCTGCCCGTCGAGGTCCTGGACGACCCCGGCCCGGATCGCGTCGGCTTCACCGTGGCGATCAAGCACCCGGCCGGGATGGGCATGGAGGCCAAGCACGGCGTGCTGACGCGCGCTGCCGAAGCGCTCGGCTTGGACGTGCACGGCATCGACACCCGCCGCGACACGTGACCGGCCCGCTTCCCGTTCCGGTCGACGTGGTCGAACTTGTGCTCGGGGTGCTGCGGCCGCTGCTGGCCGCTCGCCCCGAACCTGTGCTGGCCGGGTTGAAGGTGTCGACCGAGACCGGCCACGGCCCGCAGGGTGGTCCGCCGTCGCTGCCGTGGCTGCGGATCACCGAGGAAGGCCACACCTGGCGGTGGCCCGCCGTGCAGCGCGTCGTGCTTGCGGCTGACGTGCTGGCACCGCACCGAGCACGACGCCAAGGCCGCGGTCGGCCTGGCGCTCGCGCTGCTGTGCTCGCTGCGAGGTACGCGCGGCGTGATCGACGCCGAGCCCGATCGTGGGGCCGATCGCGGCACCCGACCCGCACACCCGGAAACCTCTCGCGACCGCAACGGTCGCCGTGCGCGTCCGCACACCCACCCGCCCCTAACCCGCCCCGGAGGCAGCCGCCTCCGGACTACGAACACGCCTCCTGAGCGCGGCCCTCCCCACCCGTTGGAGGCCGTCCAGCTTGAGACTTCATCCCACACTCGTCCGCGTCCCCGGCACCGGGGAACTGTCCCTCGCCCCACCAGGCACACCCGAACCGCCCGACGCCACCGCCGCCGCTGCCTGCCGCCTGGGTCGGTCTGGGCCTGTCCACTGAGGACGGCGTGACGGTCCGGCGCGCGGTGGAGAAGTCCGGTACCACGCACTGGCAGCAGATCACCCCGGCCCGCTACATCTACACGTCCCAGGAACTCACTGTGGCGTCGGTGTTCCAGGAGTCCAAGGGCGCGGTGCTCGGCGTCTACTTCGGCGGCATGACCTTCGCGGAGACCGCGCAGGGCTCCAAGAAGTACAGGGCCGAAATCAGCGCCGTTCCCAAGGGCGACGAGCGCGCGTTGTGTGTGGACTGGACCGACCAGATCAGCGCCACCGAGGTCTACCACCACCGGCTCTACGTGCCCCGCGTCGAGGTCTCCGAGACCGCCGACGCGCAGTGGACCCGCACCCAGGAAGCCCGCTGGGGCCTCACCTTCGCCGCGCTCTCCCCGCGTCGGGAACCACGTTGGCTGTGTGGCTGACCGATGACCCCGCCGTCCTGCTGGCCCCGCCTGGTAGCGGGTCGCTCGCCGCATCCGGCAAGTCCGACTGAAACCCCTAGGAGACAACGACTGTGAGTCAGCGCCAGCGCCGTGAGGCGACCGGCAACACCCATCCCAGTGGTAAGCCGGGCTCGGCCGTGATGTGGCGGGGCAAGCGGTTCGGCCTGCCCGCACCGCAGGACTACCCCCTGGACGCGATCGAGGCCGAGGAGCAGGGCCACACCCTGACCGCTCTGCGGCTCATCCTCGGCGACGACCAGTACGTCGACGTTCCGCGAGCTGGCCAAGACCACCGGCGACGCGGACGACTTCAGCAAGGCGATCATGAGGGAGCTGGGGCGGGGAAACCCGTAATCGTCGGCCACCTGCTGGCCGACGACACCACCGCCGAAGCACTCGAAACCGACCTGCTGCGCTACGGGGTCGACCTGCTCGACCTCTACCGAGGCACCCTGTCCTACCGGCGCGTGTGCGCGCTCGTCGCCAACCTCCCCGAGGACGCTGCCGTCTGGCGGTCGGCGGGCACAGACGCCGGCTGGACTCGCGCGGACATCGCGCTGGCCGCGTTCGAGCGCCGCGTCACGCTGCTGTGGGCCACGGTCGCCACCGCGCTGGGTCACAAGGTCACCGACACCGACGTGACCGGCCCGTTCGATCCGCCCGCCGCTGCCCCTTCCGCCTCGACCGCGGGAGGAGGTGGCACCGAGCCTGAGACGAAGTCCATGCGCGAGATCGCGCTGTGGATGCGTGGGGCGTGATCGCCCCTGACCTTCGTCGGACACACCTACCTCAAGGTCCTTCCCACCCTCGTCGGCCTCGGCGCAGCGGTGAAGAAGGCCATCAACGAGGAAGAGCGCGGCGCCCCGGACATCAGCCTGGGCGCGCAGATCCAGACCGCGCTGGCCCGCGCCCAGCTCCAACGGCTCGCCGCCGAGGGCGACCAGACCGCCATGCGGCTGCTCGCGCAGCTCGACGCCGCACCCGCCGAACGCGAAGCCAACGCGCTACGGCGAACGCCAGAACCGCAAGGAAATCAAGATCCGGGCGGTTCTGGACAAGTCGTTCACCGCGAGCCTGCACGGCGTCGTCGCGTTGGACAACGCGATCACCGGCACCACCACCGGGATCACCCGGCACACGGCCACGGTCGGCGCGGCCACGCTGAAGTACGCGGCGTTCGCGGGAGTCCTCGCCCAGGCCATCAGCCTGACCGGCGGTCTCGGCGCTGCCGCCGCCACCGCGTCCGGGTCGCTGCTGACCCTCCCGGCTGTCGGCATCGCCGCGGCCGTCGCGGTCAACACGCTCAAGCTCGGCGTGGAAGGGCTGTCCGAGGCGTTCAAGGCCGAGACGCGCGGCGGACTACGCCAAGGCGGTCAAGGACTTTCCCGCACCGATGCGGGAGACCACCGACGCGGTCCGGGCGTTGCGGCCGCAACTGGACGGCCTCCAGCTCGACGTCCGAACCAGGCTGTTCGACGGGCTCGGCAAGGAAGTCGAGCAGCTCGGCGGAACCTATCTGCCGGAGCTGCGGCGCGGCCTGGCAGACGTCGCCGGAGGCTTCAACCTCGCCGCCCGCGACGCCTCCTCGTTCGCGCGCGAAGGCCGCACGGTCGATGACGTCCGGCTGATCCTCGACCGCACCGGCCAATCGGTCCGCGCCATGTCGGCCGGAACCGCTCCGCTGCTGCGGGTCATCCGGGATCTCGCGGCGGTCGGCTCGGACTTCCTGCCCGGCTTCGCGTCCGGGTTCGCTGCTGCCGCAACACATCTGGCTGACTTCATCGCGCACGCCCGCGAGACCGGACAGCTGCGCGAGTGGATGGCCGCGGGCCTGGGCGCGCTGCGGCGACTTCTTCACGGTCCTGGGCAACGTGGCCGGGATCGTGTTCACGGTCCTGTCCGCCGCGAACTCGCAAGGCGCTGGCCTGCTCCAGACCCTCTCAGCGCTGACCGGGTCCGTGCTGGCGTTCCTCCGCTCTGCGGAGGGAAGCGTTGCGCTGCAACAGCTTTTCACCGGACTGAACGCGGCCGGTTCCGGGCTTGCTGACCCTGCTGGGTGCGCTGGGTCGCGCGTATCGCATCCGAGGTCGTTCCCGAGCTTCGGCCAGCTCGGTTCCGTTGCAGGACAAGCCTTTACGTCTGCTCGCGACCGGCGCTGAGCCTGCCGCGAAGATCCTCGCGGTTCTCGCGCCCCTGGCCGGAATTGCGGCTCAGGCGCTGGCCTCGGTGTTGGTGCCCGCGCTCGGGCTGGTCTCGGGCGATCTTGGCCGAGCTGACTCCCGTCGTCGGCGAGCTCGTGACCGAGCTGGTCGGCGGCGCGCTCTCCGACGGGATTCGCGAGCTCACTCCCGACCTGCTCGAGCTGGCTCGCGCGGCCAAGCCGCTGATCGTCCAACATCGGACAGCTGCTGGTCCAGGCCTTGCGGGTCGCCGTGCCCGCGCTGTCCGCGCTGCTCGGGCCGCTGACGACCGTGGCGACCGAGCTGGGTGGCGCGCTTCGTCCAGGCGATCGAAGCGGCGTTGCCGCTGGTCACCGTGCTGGCGGACGATCTGGTCCAACGTCCTGCTGGCCGCCTGGGAGCAGGCGCGGCCGGTCCTGCCGGTCTTGGTCGAGTCGATCAAGCAGCTCGTGACGGCGCTGGACTTCTCGGCCGCGACACCGTCTCTGATCGAGACCGGCACGCTGCTCGGCCAGATCCTCGCCGACGCACTGCGCAACCTGGTCCCGCTGATCCCGCCGCTGGTCGAGGCGTGGATTCGGTTCTGGACCGAGGGCCTGCTCCCGATGACGCCGATCCTGCTCCGCATCGTCTCCGAGCTGCTGCCCGAACTCCTTCCGCTGATCGCCGACGCTGGTGCCCGCTGATCGTCCAGGCGCTCGCGATCATGACGACCTGGAACGCCGGGCTCCTCAAGTTCGCGGCCGTGTTCACCGAGTACGTCCTCCCGGCGCTGAAGCTGTTCATCAACGAAGGCGTGCGTCCGGCCTTCGCGCAACGCCGTAGAGATCATCTCCAGCGCACTGCGCCCTGATCCAGGGCGTGATCAACACCGTGCTGGCGTTGATCCGCCGCGACTGGGACGGGGCCTGGCGCGGCCTCGGCGAGATCGCGTCCGCCGCCTGGCGGCTGCTGCTGTCCGGCGCGGAGCTGGGCATTCGCTCGCTGATGGGCTTCCTCGGCGGCGTACCGGGCCAGATCGTCGCCAGCTTCGCAGGCGTCGGCTCCTGGCTGGTCGACGCGGGCAAGAACCTGCTGCGGGGCTTCCTGCGTGGGATCGAGTCCATGATCGCCACGATCCGCGCGAAGCTGCGCGAGCTGACCGATCTCTTGCCCGTCGTGGAAGGGGCCGCCCGAACGAGACGCGAAGTTGTTGCGCGCCAACGGTGTGCTCATCATGCGCTCCCTCGTGGACGGTTTCGAGGCCGAGGAACCGGCGGTGCGCCGTTACCTCACCGACCTGACCGACCGCATCCCCGCCGCCACGCTCGCCGTCGAAGCGAACCCCGCTGTCGCGCAACGGTTCTCGTCGGCGGGCCGTGCCGCGGCCGGCCGGGACGACGCCGCCGCGCGTGACCTCGCCGCACTGGTTGACGCGGTCGAGCGGCTGGCCGCGCGGCCGGTCGTGGTGCAGGTCGGCGCAACCGAGATCGCCCGCGCCACCGCCGAGGGCCAGCACGCGTTGTCCCGGAGGTGATCGCGTTGGGATCGCTGTGGATCGGCCCGCCCGGACGGATGCGCGAAGTCCGGGACGCGGCCACCGACCTGGACCGGACCATCGAGTCTGGGCATCGAGGAGTTCGCGGCGCTGTCGGGCGGAGTCACCACGACCCGCCTGGCCGCGCCACCCCGCCGATTCGTCGCTGTCCTGGTCCGCAATGAACCCGACGGAGGCGCAGTGGGTGGAAGCGTTGGCGCGCAACGTGTTCGGACCTGGGCCCGCTCGCCGTGATCGACCCCGCCTCACGCAACCTGCTGGAAGGCGGCCAGTCGCAGGGCTACGGCCCCCGCGCGGCGTATCTGAGCTCCACGCGCGGGACGCTCACCGAACGCAGCCGACCGCGTCATGACCATCACCGACCCCCGCGACGGCGACCAGCTGATCTACCTGCACTCGCACTCCCTGGCCCGGCTGGCCCGTCGTAGCCGGGCTTCCCGTCCACGTCGCCACCGGCACTGCCCGAGGCGCGTGGCAGCTGGACGTTCTATACGGAGGACCAGGCGGTTCATCGGCGCGCACGGACCCGCCTCGCCGCTGACCGCCATGCCTCCCGCCGGTGCCGCGTTCATGCCGTGCCCCGGCTCGACGTTCCGGGCGTGGACAGGCACCAAGCCAATCGGCCCGGCCCGTGCTGCGCATGGGCGACCCGATCGACACCGGGCGAGCTGGGCGCGCTCGGCGACGGCTGCCCCGCCATGACCGTCACCGCCTACACCGACAAAGCCCGGCCGCCGCATCACGACCTGACGCTGAACCTGGTGGAGGTGCGCCGTGCTGCCACGCTAGCCCGAAGCTCACCGCCGCCCTGACCGACGCCGAACGCACCAACACCAGCCTGACCCGGCTCGCCGGGCAAGACCTCACCGACCAAGTCACCTCCTGGACCCTCGACCGCTCCTACGACTCCGACCTGCCCGCGCCGATGCGCGCCGCCAACGGCAGCGCCGCCGCCGAACTCCGTCTGACCTCACCGGCACGGACGGCAAGACCGCCGCCCAGCTCTACAGCCCCTACGCCCCGCACGGCACTCGGCGACATCGCCCGGCCCCGGCCAGTCCGTCACCCACGGCTGGGGCCTGGCCGGCGAAACCCTACCGGCGTTCCGGGGCATGGTCCGCGACAGGGCCGCCGACAGCGGCACCGGCACGCTGGACCTGTCCGCGCTCGACGGCGCCGAGACGGCTGCGCGACGCCGCCCGCCTGCCCGCGGTCGTCTCCGCGAACACCACGCCCGATCGCCTCCGGCGTGTGGGTCGTGGACCACCTGCTGCGCGACGCAGGCATCCACACCGCCCGCCGCCCCGCGCCGGACTGCATCCTCTACGCCTCGATGCACGGCGGCCTGGCGCCGGACATCGGGTTCTACCGCGACCACGTACGCGAACTCGCTGACCTACCGGCGCGACCGCGCGCCGTGGGAGATCGCCGCCTTCCCTGGCTCGCGCCCGTACACCGTCCGCTGGGACCCACGCACCCGCACCACCGTGCCCGGACGAGGCGCTGTTCGTCGGAGTTCTGGGTGGACCGCACCACGCTCAGGCGTCGGCGGCAACCGGTTCAATCAGCCTGGTGCTTCCAGGCGGACAACAGCATCAACGACGTCTACTTCTGGTTCGACTTCGAACGAAGACCAGATGCACATCGGCGCGACCGGCACCACGGCAGCGTCAAGAGCGACGCCGCGATGCGCATCCAGTTCGCGGCCGATGCCACTTCGGCGTCACTGGACGGGCAACGGCCGCACGCCCTCCGCCCGGCTACTTCATCGTCCGGCCCCACGCTCGGACACCGTTCTACGACGACCGACATGGGCGAGTTCCCGGCCTGCCGGCTACCCAGCTCAACTACATCGAGCTGGTCGCCGGCGCTGCCGGTCGAGGCGGTGCAGGTCTCGCACGCGAGACACGCTCATGACACCGGACGACGGAGTTCACCCAGGCTGGACGCGGGCGCGGTCCTCGATCACGTCACCTCCCAGCTCACGCCATCCCGCCCACCCAGGGCTCCGCGTGGGACGTGATCACCGCCGTCGCCAAGGCCGAGCAGGCCACGGCCGAGTTCGACGAGCTACGGCGTGTTCCGCTGGCGCAACAACACCCGCTTCACCGCGCCCGGCCACGCCGGTCATCAACCGTGACCAGGCGCGGGAGATCGCCTCGTTGCGGGTGTCCGAGGCGATCGACACGTCCGCAACGTCATCGACGTCCCCTACTCAGCTCTACACCGCCGGCACGCACGACCACCGGTTCACCGACACCGACGGCTGCGCTCCATCGGCGCGTTCGCAGACGCTGACCTTCACCTACGACTACGACGTCTCCGAGTACGACAGCCCACCGCCTGTCGTCTACGCCGACCACCGCCCCAGCCAACACCAGCCGCGTCCGGTTCTCCCCGAGCCTCAACGGCTCAGCTCGGCGTGCACGGCTCGATCGAGTCCACCACCGAACGCGACGGCGGACCCTGCGCATCACCTTCCGCAACCGCTCCAGCAGCACCTGCTACATCGTCACCACCGAGCGGTACGCCGTCCCTGTCGATCTGGCCGCAAGCCTCGCATCCGGCAGCCCGCCAGGCTGTCCACCCGCCGCTACGACCAGACCAGCCGCGCCCGCTACGGCGCGCAGGTCTACCAAGTCCCCGCCACACCGTGGATTCAGACCCTCGGCACCGCCGGACGCATCGCCGATTACCTGCTCTCCGTTGCCGCGTCAACCGCTTCCGGTGCTCGGTGACGTCGAGATCCTGCCCGACCCGCGCATCACCGCTGGGCGACCTCGTTCGCGTTGTGGACGAGGTCGGCGCGGCGCTGGACACCTCGGCCTGGGTCATCGGCATCCGCACCAGCGGCGACGGCACCGGACGCATCCGCCAGGTCCTCACCCTGCGCGCCACCACCAGCTCCGGCCCACCCACCGACACGGTCTGTTCCCCGACCCGGCCATCGACCCCGCCGCGCGCGATGTCCTTGCCCGCGAAGGCATCCGCGTTCCCTGACCGGCACGCCCTGACGCTCTGAGGGGAGGTACATGGACCCCTCGCTACTGCCTCAGTTCGGTGTGGCCGGAGCGCTCGTGATCGTCGTGGGCTACCTGCTCACCGCCAACCACCGGCTCATGAGCGCCACCCGGTCAGACCGCGCCGAGTACCTCAAAGCCTTGGCCGCGCGCGAAACCGCGCACGCCGACGAGATCACCGCCCTGCGCAACCGCGTCACCGGGCTCGAAACCGCATCGCCGAGCTGGAAGACGAACTCGACCGCGAACGCGACCGCCGCCGCGAAGCAGAGGACATCGCCGCCGCCGTGCGACGCCACACCTGACCCACCCACACCCCCAAGCGAACGGCCGTCACCCATCCGGTGACGGCCGTTTTTTGTTGCCCAACAACAGGAAGAGAACACCTTGGCCTGGCGCGTAGCGCGATCCCTGCTCACCCTCCGAGACCAGATCAACGCCAAGTTCCCGAACAGGAACAAGGCATCCGACGGCTTCATCGGCGACGCCAACCACGACCCGACCAGCGACCACTCCCCGTGGTACGGCCCCGGCATCGTCACCGCCGGAGACTTCACCCATCACCCCGGCGTCGGCTTCGACATCGACCGGTTCACCGACGAACTCCAGGCCTCGCGGGACAACCGCATCAAGTACGTGATCGCCAACTCGCTGATCATGGACACCCGGCCGCAGTTCAACCCGTGGCAGTGGGTTCGCTACACCGGCAGCAACCCCCACACGTCCCACGTCCACATCAGCGTCGTGGCCTCCGGCCTGTGCGACGACCCGCGCCCGTGGAACATCCCCATGCTCGGCGGCGCCAGCACCCCGCCGCCGTCCCGGCCGCCGACGAAGCCGCGGTTCCCGCTGCCCGACGGCCACTACTTCGGCCTGATCACCGGCCCGAACGAGAGCCACGGCGGCGCGCCCGTGTCGATGGGCGGCATCCCGGACGAGCAGTACTACGTCCGCCTCATCCAGCAGGAGCTTGCAGCGCCTCGGCTACGCACCGAACGTCGCCCGGCTGGGCAGACGGCATCTTCGAGCAGCCCACCAAGAACGCCGTCGCCGCCTGGCAGCGCGCCGTCCGCCCCAACCAGACCACGCCGCTGGGGCGAGGTCTGGTGGGACGACTGGGCCGACCTCATCCGCCCATGACCCCCGAACCCGCGCCCGCCGAGCTCACGCCCGGCGGGCACTGGGTCATCTCCCTCGCCCTCGTCGTCTGGCTGCTCATCAAGGGCAGCCGGGCCGCGTGCTGTGGCTCGAACGCCACGACGGCACCCAACCCACACCGGAGGAAACACCCTTGCTCGACCCCCGTCCCCGCCCGCTGCGCACCGTCGCCACCTGGGTAGGCCTGATCACCGCCCTGGTCTCCTGGCTCGTCGGCTCCGGCCTGCTCACCACCGGCCAGGCCGACGCCATCAACGGACATCGTCACCGCGGTCCTCGCGCTGCTCGGCGCGTTCGGCGTCGCCCTCGCCGGAGAACGCAAGGTCACCCCGACCGTTGACCCGCGCGACGACGCCGGCCGACCCCTGCACCCGCTCGAACTCGACTAGCCGAACTCAGCAGCGCTCGATCCGGTTTGGAGAACTCGTGATGGATGACCCCACGTCTGTGTTGACGCCTGACGAACTCGCGGCTGCGCGAGCAGCAGCCCAAGCAGCACCACCTCTCACAGGGCACCAGCGCGACGTGTTGGGCGCCATCTTTGGCCCCGTGTTGCGTCAGCTCGCTGCGGAACAGGCAGCCGCATAACGAGGTCCGGCCCCGGCGTTCGCCGGGGCCGGACTCTTCGTCAGCTCGCCTTGGACAGCTTCGTAACCCTGGGCTGGAAAGGTAACCAGCTCACTTCGATCGCGTTAGGGTCGAAGGCGGCCCGGCCGCGAGATTCAGTTGGGAGCAGGCGAGGCCGCACGATCGCTCGCAGCACCTCGCGTTTCTGAACCAGCATCAATTTCGTCCACGCCTTGCGGGCGTTGGGTCCGATGATGTCGTTGAGCAACGGAGCAACCCCGATCTGACGCGCACGCTGTTCCGCCGCCTCGATCTGCGGAACCAGCTTGCTCTCGATCCTCGCGAGACGCTCGGGCGACAGCGCTCCCTCGGCGGCCTTGTCGGTGAACCCGTCCAGCCTGGCCCGTAGCTCCTGCGCGGCCTCAACTGCCTTCTGCAACTCGTCCTCCGCATCGGTGTGGGCGCGGAACAGTTCAATGGCGTCCGGACGCTCAAGGCGACTCAGCACCGCCTCGACGACGAAGGCGTCCGTCTTCGGCTTAGCCCTCGAAGCGTGGTTCTTCTTGCACCGATACGCGTTGCGGTGCCCCGTCTCGATGGCAGTCGTGCCACCTTCGCATTGCCCACACAACAGAATCCCGGACAACAGATGCTTGATCCGATCGCCGTCCTTCCGCGTGTTCCTTTCCGGGTCGTTCAGCTTGGCCTTGACGCGGTGATGCTCGCTCGGCTTGATCACGCCCTTCCAGTTGCCCTTGCCGATGATCTCGCCCTGGTGCACTCGAAGTCCTGCCAGTGACGGGTTCAGCGCGATGCTGCGGACCTTTGCATTCGTCCACACACCGGGGAACACGTGTGCCGCCTCGTCCTGGTTGAGGCGCCTGGCGACAACGGACGGGCTCTCCCTCTCGTTGAGCCACAGCAGAGCAGTCACGGCGGACTCCATCTGGTCGGCGTCGAGCTGCGCCGTCAGTTTCGCCCAACTCAACGGATCACGAGCAAGGTCGTACAGTTTCCTAGTGTGAAACGCCGTCCACTTCTTCTCGTGCATACACGGGATCTCTCGGCGATTGAAGTCGTTGGCGATCACCGTTTCGTTCTCACCGCCGAGCAAACGACGCACCAGCTCGGCTGCCAACGGACCGGTTACCGGATCGATCTCGACCGTGACGACTCCGGTCCTGTCAAAGACGCGGTTGTGCCCCCACCACTTCGGACCGTGAGGATCACCCGCGTAGGCGCGGGTCTCCACTCCTCGACGGACGCGCTTCCGCAGCTTCTCCGACTCCCGCTCGGAGTCGACAGCGTCCTCTGCGGTGTCGATCCGATCATCGGGATCGTTCATGTCGTAGATGCGGTCGTCGTAAGCCCAGTAGCCGCCGACCTTGATCAGGATGCTGCGCAGCTCCACGAACGTGTCCAGCTCACGGGTGGCGCGCGAGTTCTCCCACGTCCACAACAGCTTGGCGTCACCCGTCACCAGCAGACGCAGGGCTTCCTTGTAGTCCTGCCGCTCGTGCTTCGCGTACCGAGAGGCCGAAAGGTCGTTGTCCACGAGGACGGCCACAACCACGATGTTGTGCTTCTTGAAGAAGCGCCGTCCCGCCGTCACCTGCGAAGCGACGGAGATGGAACGGCCCTTGCGGTCCTGGGACGCGCGGGCGTAGATGATGCCGCGAAGGGGTGGCAATTCACCCCTAGCCGCTTGGGAAACACGCTTGTTCGATCCTCGCGTCACAGCCAGCCCCCAGACTCTCCAGTGACGTGAACCTCCAAAACCCGTTGCGCGACAACGGCATTCGCAATCATACTCGGCCGATGACCAGGATCACTTATCAACATGGCATTGGACCCTAAGTACAAGAGTGGGGAAGACCACCCTGACCGCGGCGATCACCAAGGTGCTGTCCGAGCAGGACCCGTCCGGCACCACCTTCACCGCGTTCGACCGCATCGACCGCGCCCCGGAGGAGCTCGCCCGCGGCATCACGATCAACATCGCGCACGTCGAGTACGAGACGCCCACGCGTCACTACGCGCACGTCGACATGCCCGGCCACGCCGACTACGTGAAGAACATGATCACGGGTGCGGCGCAGCTGGACGGCGCGATCCTGGTCGTGTCCGCCGAGGACGGCACCATGCCGCAGACGCGCGAACACGTGGTGCTGGCGCACCGGGTGGGCGTGCCGCACGTGGTGGTGGCGCTGAACAAGGCCGACGCGGTGAGTGACCCCGAGTTGCTCGACCTGGTGGAGCTGGAGATCCGCGACCTGCTCTCCCGGTACGGCTTCGACGGCGACGCCACGCCGGTGATCCGGGTGTCCGGTCTGCGCGCGCTGCAGGGCGACCCGTTGTGGACCGCTTCGGTGGTGGCGCTGCTGGAGGCCGTGGACACGCACGTGCCGGTGCCTGTCCGGGATCTGGACGGCGCGTTCTTGATGCCCATCGAGAACGTCCTGACGATCACCGGTCGCGGCACCGTCGTGACCGGTGCGGTGGAGCGTGGCGTGCTCGGCCTCGGTGACGCGGTCGAGGTCGTCGGCCTCGGTGCCTCGGTGACCTCGGTCGCCACGGGCATCGAGACGTTCGGCAAGCCCATGCCGCAGGCCCAGGCGGGAGACAACGCCGCGATCCTGCTGCGGGGGGTTCGTCGAGGCGACGTCCGGCGCGGCCAGGTGCTGGCCCTGCCGGGCAGCGTGGCGCCGCACACCAGGTTCCGAGCGTCGGTGTACCTGCTCTCCCATGCGGAGGGCGGCCGGCACACGGGCATCGCCTCGAACTACCGCCCGCAGTTCCACTTCCGCACCGGCGACGTCGTCGGCGTGGTGGAGCTGTCCGACGGTGCGCTCGCGATGCCGGGTGACACGGTCGAGGTGACGGTGGAGCTGGGCAAGGCGGTGGCGATGGACACCGGGCTCGGCTTCGCGATTCGCGAGGGCGGCAAGACCGTGGGTGCCGGCACGGTCGGCGAGATCCTCGCGTAGAGGCGGTGGCGACGGCCCGAGAAGGTGGTCGCGCTGCCTGAACGAGCGAAAGGCACGTTCGTACGTCCTGGACGTACGAACGTGCCTTTCGCTCCAAAACCGGGGTTAGCCGGAATGCCGGTCGTTTGAGGCGTTGCAGCTGGTCAGGTGCCTTGCCGCAGACTTTGGGGTGGAGCGGGTGGTGTCTGACCGCACGGTGGTCGACGCGGCTGCCGAGGCCCGGTCGCGGGAACGCTCTCACGGCTGCGAACAGCTCGGTTGGTAGTAGTTGTGCGCTCGATGATCATGAGTTGGTAGTACTTGCACACGCTCCGACCAGCAATGAGAGCGCGAAAATCTCGACTAGGGCTAAACGTCGATCAACGGCACGACTTCCTTGGCCCAGAACTCGAAGAACTCCTGTTGCCGGGGCCCGATCTGCTGCACGTACAGCTCGTCGAACCCGGCCTCGGCGAACTCCTTCACCTTCTCCGCGTACGGCTCGGGATCCGGGCCGCACGGGATCGCCGAACGGATCATCTCGGGCGTGACGAGCTGGGAGGCCTGCTCGAAGTGGCTCGGCGTCGGCAGCACCTGGGCGAGCTCGCCGGGCAGGCCGTCGTTGGGCCACAGCCGATGCGCGGTCGCGACAGCGTCCTCTTCGGACTGGCCGTAGCAGACCTTGAGCCCGCTCTGTGCCGGTCCCCGGCCGCCTGCGGAACGGTACTTCCGCACCAGCTCGCCGGCCGGGCCCACGCAGATGTACCCGTCGCCGCAGCGGGCCGCGAGGTGGACCGCCTTGGGGCCGAACGCGGACACGTAGATCGGCACCGGGCGTTCCGGCACGGTGTAGACGCGCGCGTTCTCGACGGTGTAGTGCTTGCCGTGGTGGGTGACCTCGTCGCCCTGGTGCAGCGTGCGGATGAGGCCGATCGCCTCCTCCAGCATTTCCAGGCGTACGTCGGCGGACGGCCAGTGGTCGCCCAGGACGTGTTCGTTCAACGCCTCGCCGCTGCCGACGCCGAGCACGAACCGGCCCTCGCACTGCACCGCCGCCGTGGCCGCGGCCTGCGCGATCACCGCGGGGTGGATGCGGACGATCGGGCACGTGACGGCTGTCGTGATCGGCAGCGACACGGTCTCGGACAGCGCGCCGATCGTGCCCCACACGAACGGCGACTGGCCCTGCTCGTCGTTCCACGGGTGGTAGTGGTCGGAGATCCACAGCGCCTCGAAGCCGTGATCGTCGGCCATGCGCGCATTGCGCACGAGCTCGCGCGGTCCGTGTTCCTCGGACGAAAGGAAGTAACCCAGCTTCACGGCAGCAACTCCTGGATCTTGGTCTGCAGGCCGCGGCGCAGCACCTCCCAGGCGTCGGGATCGCCGCGCAGCACCGCCTCGGTCATGTCCTTGATCTGGTCGAACGTCGCGTGCGGCGGGATCGGCGGCACGTTCGGGTCGCAGCGCACGTCGAGCACGGTCGTGCCGGGCGAGGCCAGCGCGGTCTCCCACGCCGCGTCGAGCTGCTCCGGGTCGTCGATCTCGATGCCCTGCAGCCCGATCGAGCGCGCGTAGGCCGCGTACGACACCTCGGGCAGCTCCTGCGACGCCTCGAACTTCGGCGACCCGCCCATCGCGCGCAGTTCCCACGTCACCTGGTTCAGGTCGTTGTTGTGGAACACGCAGACGACGCACCGGATGTTGTAATGCCGGAGAGTCAACAACTCCGCCATGCCGTTCATCTGCATCGCGCCGTCGCCGACCAGCGCGATCAACGGCCGGCCCGGCTGGGCGAAAGCGGCACCCAACGCGTACGGGACGGCACAGCCCATCGTCGCCAGGGTGCCGGACAACGAAGACCGCACGCCGCTGCGGATCTTCAGGTTGCGCGCGTACCAGTTCGTCGCGGAACCGGAGTCCGCCGTGACGATCGCGTTGACGGGCAGGCGTTTCGAGAGCTCGTGCACGATCCGCATCGGGTTGACCGGGTCGGCTGGCACCATGCGCCTGCTTCTCCACGACCTCCCACCAGCGAGAGACGTTCGCCTCGACGCTCTGGCGCCACGAGCGGTCTTCTTTGCGTTCCAGCAACGGGATCAGCGCGCGCAACGTCTCCCGCGCGTCACCGACGAGGTTGACCTCGGTCGGGTAGCGCATGCCGATCACCCGGCCGTCGATGTCGATCTGCACGCCCCGAGCGGCGCCGAACTTCGGCAGGAACTGCGAGTACGGGAAGTTCGAGCCGACGATGAGCAACCGGTCGCAGTCGCGCATGAGCTCGTACGAGGGCCGGGTGCCGAGCAGGCCGATCGACCCGGTCACGTACGGCAGGTCGTCGGGCAGCACGTCCTTGCCCAGCAACGCCTTCGCGACACCGGCACCCAGCAGGTCCGCGACCTCGCGCAGTTCGGTGGCGGCGCCGCGAGCACCCTGGCCGACCAGGATCGCCACCTTCGAGCCCGAGTTCAGCACCTCGGCCGCACGCCGCACCTCGTCGTTGGCCGGCACGACGCACGACGACGGACGCGACGGCGGGCTCGACGGGATGTACTTGAACTCGTGCTTCGGCGGCTCGTACTCCTCTTCCTGCACGTCGTTCGGGATGATCAGCACGGCCGGTGCGCGGTCGGCCTGGGCGGTGCGCATCGCCCGGTCCAGCGCGTTCGGCAGCTGCTCGGGCACGGTCACGTCGACCAGGTACGAGGCGACGTCGCGGAACAGCGAGTGCAGGTCGACTTCCTGCTGATAGCTGCCGCCCTGCGCGGTGCGGGCGGTCTGGCCGACGATCGCGACGACCGGTACGTGGTCGAGCTTCGCGTCGTACAGACCGTTGAGGAGGTGGATCGCACCAGGCCCGGACGTCGCGAGACAGACACCGACGTCGTCACTGAACTTCGCGTAGCCGACGGCGGCGAACGCGGCCATCTCCTCGTGCCGGGTCTGCACGAACTTCGGGCTGTTGTCCGCCTTGCCGAACGCCGCCACGATCCCGTTGATGCCATCGCCGGGATACGCGAACACCTGCCGCACACCCCAGTCGCGCAACCGTTCGACGATGAAGTCACCGACGGTCATGAGGACGTCCCCTCCAGCGCGTAGACCGTGTAGGCGGACCGGATGATCGGCTGTGCGACGTTGCGCACCCGCACCCCGCCCGGCGTGATGCCCTGCTCGGTGCCGAAGTGCGCGTGGCCGTGGATCGCGAGATTCGTGCCGGTCGCGTCGATCGCCTCGCCCAGCAGGTACGAGCCGAGGAACGGGTAGATCTCCGGTGGCTCGCCGCGCAACGTGTCCGGCACCGGCGCGTAGTGCGTCAACGCGACCTTGATGTCGGTGTCCAGTTCGGACAGTGCGCTTTCCAGCGTCTCCGCGATGTCGCAGGTGTGCTGGATGAACGCCTTCATCTCCCGCTCGCCGAACGCGCTTCCGCACTTGCCCGCGAACCCGCCGCCGAAGCCCTTGACGCCCGCGATGCCGAGGGAGCACCCGTTCGCCCGGTGGGTGAAGGTCGTGCCCTCCAGCACGTGAATGCCCTTGTCCTCCAGCGTTTTCTTGACTTCGAGCGGCTTGTCGTCGTGATGGTCGTGGTTGCCGAGCACGGCGACGACAGGCACCGGGAGGTCCCCGAACTCGTCGGCCACGACGGAAGCCTCGGCGACCGTGCCGTGCCGGGTCAGGTCACCGGCCAGCAGCAGGATGTCCGCGTGCTCGCCGACCTTCTCGAGCGCCGGCCGGAGCCTGCCGCGCATGTCCTCACCGAGATGCACGTCGCCGACCGCGGCGATCCGGATCATCGCAGCTCCTCCTCACCCTCCGGTTCGCCCGCCGGAGTCACGCGCACGTCGTTGAAGATCGTGAGTTCGGGGGCGGCCTCGTGCAGCACCTCCTCGAGCGCGGCCCGGCGGTTCTCACAGGCGACGTCGCCGGAGAGCATCACGTGATCACCGCGCACGGTGACCCGCACGCCCAGCTCGGCCGTTCTCGGGTCCTCGGCGACCGCCCTACGCAGGTTTGCCGCCAGGTACTGCTCGGAACTCATGCCGCGCACCCCTTCCGATGATGTCCAGGCGTTCGATGAGCACCAGGAACGCCTCCGCGTAAGGCGAGTGCTTCGTCTCCTCGCGGACTTGCTCCCAGTCGATCTGTTCGCGGAGCGCGCGAGCGAAGGGCAACAGCTCGCTGAAGTCACAGCGGTGCCCGTCGAGCACGAGCAGCTTGCTGGTCAGCACGAACGTCGCCGACATGACCGGCAGCATCACCGAGCCGACCGGCATCTCCTCGGCCATCGCCAGGATCTCGTCGGTGACCGGCCGTTCGTTGGGCCGGAACAGCAGGTCCACCAGCGAGTCGCCGTCGTAGACCTTGAGCAGCCAGTCCTCCGGTGGCTCCGCCGCCCGCAGGCCGCGCTGCACCAGAACGCGGACCGCCTCGGTCGCGTCCTGCTCACGCACCAGCAGATCCACGTCGTGTTCGCTCGCCGGACCGCCACGCGCGTACCCGGCGCACCCGCCAGTCAGCGCGAACGGTATCTGCGCGCTGCGCAAGGCGTTCGCGACTTTGGTCAGCGTCCGCAGCAGCTCGTCCTGCACGTCGCTCATGCAATGCCGGATACCCGGCTGCCTGGGAAGCGAACCTCAGACCCGATCAGTCGCGAGCCGGGAGTGCCTCTCGGTGTCGAAGCGCTCACCGTCGTAGAGCAGCCGCGCGCGTTCGACGCCTTCGGGCCGGAACCCGGCCCCCAGCGCCACCCGGCAGGAAGCCGGGTTGTCCAGCCGGTGCGCCAGTTCCAGCCGGAACAGGCCGAGCTCCGTGAAGGCCCATTCACTGACCGCCCGGCACGCCGCGGTGGCCAGGCCCTTGCCGCGCGAGCGTTCGCGCATCCAGTAGGAGACCCAGCCGGTGAGGTGGCGGCGATCCACGCTCGACACCGCGACGTTGCCCACCGGGGCGCCGTCCTCGTCCAGGACGGCGAAGGTGTACGCCGCGCCCTCGCCCCGCCTCGCCGCGACCATCGCGATCCACTCCTGCGCCGACGTGAGCGTGTCGACGACGGTGGCGAACTGGCGGTCCATCAACGGCTCGGCGGCTGCCGCCAGCACGACGGGTGCGTCGCCGGGGCGCCACGGCCGTAAGAGGGTGTCCACCTGTCCACCATCTGAAGATGACGGACCGACTGCAACTCGGACAGGCCGTCGAACGTCCTACGTGCAAGCAACCACAGGAGCGCAGATGGTCATTTTCGGCTGGCGTACGACGATTCAGCAGCTCGCCATGCTGACTTTGGTGTGCGGGCACTGCCACCACCAGGCCGCGCACAGCCTGGTCAAGCGGTTCACGAAGCCCACGATCTTCTTCATCCCGCTGTTCACGATCAGCCGCAAGTACGGGCTGCAGTGCACGTTCTGCGGTGTCTCCTACGACATCAGCACCGTGCACGCACGACAGCTCGGCGCACGCGTCTAACGACAGGCCTGGCAGCCGGGCGCGTCCTCGTCGGTGGTGACGCGCCCGCACTCGGGGCAGATCAGCTCGAGAAGGCAGGCTGGCTCAGCTTCAGGGACACGACCGAGGTCCAGGTCCAGCCGATCGTCGCGACCACGTAGAGCAGCACGGTTCCGCCGGGGCTGCCCAGGAACGCCATCGGCACCATCAGGAGCACGCCCGTCAGCGCGCTCAGCACCGCCAGCCATCCTCCGAGCCTACGCGCGAACACGAAGCAAGCGCCGATCCAGCCGATCATCGCGATGCCGAACGCACCCGCGTGAGCAGCGCCGTGCCACGAGAACGACGCGGGCGGCCCGTCCGGTGCGCCGGCCGGGAAGCCGAGCCCCGGATCGGCGACGAACACGCCGCCGAGGATCATCCCCACGCCCATCAGGCCGATGAGCCGCGCTCCCCACTTCGTGTGCTTCGCCATGCCCGTGGCGGCGATGACGAACAGTGCGCCGCTGACGACGAAGTTCGCGATCTGGATCCAGCCGAGCGAGCCGAGGCTCAGCATGCTGAACGGGTGCCTGGCCAGGTCGAAGCCTTCCCGGGTGAACGCCTGGGCGTACCCGACGGCGAGGTAGAGCGGACCGGCGACGACGCCACAGGCGATGCGGGACATGGGTTCCTCCTCAGAAGTCGATGGCGAGAACGGAACCACCGACAACTTTTGTTGTCAAGACTAGAACCACTGTCTTGACTAAATGAATCGTCGGAGCCAGGATGGGACCATGCAACGCCGGAGGGAGATCTGATGGGCCACTCGTTCGAGGGCATCGACGAGATCGAGGTACCCGCGTCCGTCGAGGACGTCTGGACGGCCATCGCGACGGGGCCCGGTATCGACTCGTGGTTCATGGGCCGCAACGAGGTGGCGAACGGGCAGGTCAAGCTCGCGTTCGGCGGTTATGAGCCCACCAGCGAGATCACCGCGTGGGAGCCGCCGCACCACTTCGCGCACGACAGCGGCAAAGCGCCGGACGGCCGGTTCATCGCCTACGAGTTCCTCGTCGAGGGCCGCGAGCAGAGCAGCACCGTGCTGCGGATGGTGACGAGCGGCTTCCTGCCCGGCGACGACTGGGCCGACGAGTTCGAGGCGATGACGCTCGGTGGCGCGCTGTTCATCCGCACTCTGGCCGAGTACCTGCACCACTTCCCCGGCCGCACCGCACGTCCGCTGACGGTGTTCGGCCCGGAGGTCGGCGACTGGGACGTGGCCTGGAAGAAGCTCGACGCGGCGATCGCGGAGAAGCTCCCGGACGCCGTCGTGTTCCACCGCAACGCACACACGCTCGGGCTGCGCACCGAGCGGGGCATGTACCGGTTCCTGCGCGGGTTCTTCGGCCCGATGATCGCCGCGCACCACATCTTCGACGGCGACGAGTCCGAGCAGGACTGGCAGCGCTGGCTCGACACCACCCTGGGAGAGAAGAAATGACGCGCTTCACGACCTCCGCCGACGGCACCGAAGTCGCCTACTCGATCACCGGTTCCGGCCCCGCGCTGGTCATCGTCGACGGCGCCCTCTGCCACCGCATGTTCGGCCCGACGACCGAGCTGGCCTCGGTGCTGGACAAGAATTTCACCGTCTACACCTACGACCGGCGCGGCCGCGGCGAGACCGGTGACGGCGCGACGCCGTGGTCGTTGGAGCGCGAGGTCGAGGACATCGACGCCGTGATCAAACAGGCCGGTGGGTCGGCGTTCGTGTTCGGCGTGTCCTCGGGCGCGGTCCTGGCGATGGAGGCGGCGTCACGGCTGCCGTCCATCACCCGGCTCGCGATCTACGAGGCACCGTTCGTCGTGGACGGCACGTACACCCCGCGTCCCGCGGATGTCGTGGAGACGATGGACGGCCTGATCGCCCGGAACGACCGCTCCGGCGCACTGTCGCTGTTCATGAAGATCGTCGGCGCTCCCGGCATCGGCGTCCTGGTCATGAAGCTGACCCCGATGTGGAAGAAGCTGAAGCTGGTCGCCCACACGCTGCCGTGGGACCTGCGCGTCCTGGGCTCCGACGGCCGCGGTTCGAAGCTGCCGACCGACCGCTGGGCGGTGAAGGTGCCGACGCTCGCGATGGACGGCGGCAAGTCGCCGGAGTACCTCCGCAACGCCATGAAGAACATCGCGGAGGTGCTGGGAGCGGACACCGAGTACCGCACGCTGCCCGGTCAGACGCACATGTACAAGTCGTCGGTCATGGCGCCGGAGCTCGTGGAGTTCTTCTCGCGGGCCCAGCGCACCGCCGGCCCCATCGCGTAGCCGGCGACGACGAACAGCCCGCCGACCAGCAGCCAGCCGGCCGCGCCCCACCCGAGCACGACGGTGGTGAGCAACGCGGGGCCGACCATGCGCGCGACCGCCGTACCGGTCGCGAAGAACCCCTGGTACTGGCCCTGCCGGTCGGCGGGCGCGAGGGCGAAGCTGATCTCCCACGCCCCGGAGGCGAGCATCATCTCGCCGAGCACCTGCAGCGCGGCGGCCGCGACGAGGAGCGCCGCCACGGGCCACGCGCCGACGCTGAAGGCCGTGACCGCGAAGACGGCGCAGGACGCGAGCATGATCAGTCCGGCGTGCCGGACGAGCTTCGACGCCTGGCCGAGACCGTTGGCGCGCTTGGCGATCCGCACCTGGAACAGCACGACGGCCGCGGTGTTGAGCACCAGCAGCGCGGCCGCGAGCCACGTCGGCGCTTCGGTGCGCTGGACGATCCACAGCGGGATGATCAGGCTCAGCAGCGGCATGTAGAGCAGCATCACGGCGTTGATCAACGTGATCAGCGCGTACGGCCGGTCCTTCAGCACGTCGAACTTGCCCTTGGCCCTGGTCATCACGGTCTCGGGCAGCGTGCTCAGAACCACGGCCGCCACCAGGAAGCTGACGACGTCGAGCACGAACACGGCTGTGTAAGCGGCCTCGGTGCCGAGGTGCAGCGCGAACCCGCCCGCCGCCGCACCGATCGCGATGCCCGCGTTGGCCGTGGACTGGATGCGCGCCCGTGCCCTGGTGCGTTCCTCCGGGGTGGTGAGACCCGCGAGGAGCGCTTGCCTGGACGCCTGCAGCCCGCTCTGGAAGCTCGCGTAGAGGCACATGACCACGACGAACGCCGCGAAATTCCGGGTGGCGAGCAGGATCGCGATGCTCGCGGCCGTTGCCGCGGCGAGCACGACCGCGGTGGTGCGCGGGCCGAGGCGATCGGCGAGGTGGCCCAGCGCGACGCCCGCGACGGCGCCGACGCCCCAGGCGAGGGTCAGCGCGAGTCCGACCCGTGCCGCGCTCAGGCCGACGATCTGGGTGAAGTAGAGCGCGGAGACGACGAGGAAGCCGCCGTCGCCGATGGAGTTCGTCAGCTGTGCGTACGCGAGTCGCCTGGTCATGACTATGACCGTAGGGCGGTGATTGGCCCTGTTCATGGGACATGATGGCGCTGGATTTGTGGGCCAATTTGCAGCTCAGGGGTGCATTCGAGCACCCTTGAAGATCTTGTCCACGGCGTTCTTCTGCCCGTGCACCGCGATCCCGACCAGGTCGAGGTCCTGCGTGTGCACCTTGCGCACGGCGGCCCGGTTGTCGGCGTCGTTGCCCGTCGCGAACAGGTCCGCGGTGAAGATCGCCATCACCTGGTCGCGGTTGAGCGCCCGCTCGTGGACCTTGGCCACCATCTCCCGGTCGCCCTGCAGGACCACGACGGGCTGGCGGAACATCGGCAGGTACCTGACGTCGTCGGCGTCCTCGTAGGGCTCGCCGCGGAGCTCGCCGGGCAGGCCGCTGACGAGGAAGGCGGTGACGTTCAGCGCCTGCCAGCCGGCCAGGTCGTCCCGCAACAGCACTGCGATCTTGGTGTCGAACATGAACACACGATCGCCGCGGCCCGGCCTCGCCGTCTTGTACGTTCCTGACATGAGTGTCGCCGCCTGGAAGCCGGCGGTGGAAGGCATCAAGGAGGTCTTCCACGCTTCCTTCACCACGCACGTCTACCCAGCGCACACGCACGACGCGTGGACGTTGATGCTGCTCGACAAGGGTGTGGTGCGCTACGAGCTGGACCGGCACGAGCACGGCGCACTGGTGGACGGCGTCACGCTGTTGCCGCCCCACGTGCCGCACGACGGGCGGTCCGCTCTCCCGACCGGCTTCCGCAAGCGCGTCCTCTACCTCAACGACGAGGTGCTGCCCGCCGACCTGGTCGGCAAGGCCGTGGACACCCCGATGCTGACCGACCCGCTGCTGCGCCACCGGGTGCACCAGCTGCACCTGGCGCTGGAGGAGCCGTTCGAGGCGTCGAGCCGGCTCGCGCTGATCACCGAACGCCTCACCCACCACTTCGCCGGCACATCGCCGCAGGTCCACGCGGATCCGACACTGGCAGACCGGTTACGGCAGCTGCTCGACGCCTCCCTGCCGGACGGGCTGACGCTGACCGCCGCGGCGGCGGAGCTCCAGGCCAGCCCGACGCACCTGGTGCGGGCGTTCGGCCGGCGGTTCGGGTTGCCGCCGCACCGGTACCTGACCGGGCGCCGGATCGATCTGGCCCGCGGCTATCTGGTGGAGGGACGGAGCGCGGCGGAGGCGGCGGTGCTGGCCGGGTTCCACGATCAGTCACATCTGACCCGGCACTTCCGCCGAGTGCTCGGTACGAGCCCCGGCCGCTTCGTACGCTGACGCCGTGCAGGTTGGGATTCTCGGTCCGGTAGAGGCGCATTCCCCGCAGGGCAGGATCGCGGTGGGTGGCCCACGGCCGCGCACCCTCCTCGCGTTGCTGGCCATCAGGACGGGCGAGATCGTCCCGCTCGACCGGTTGATCGACGAGCTCTACGGCGAGCAGCCACCATCCGACGCGGCCAACGCGCTGCAGGGTCAGGTGTCCCGGTTGCGCCGGGCACTCGGCAGCGCGGAGCTGATCGAGTTCCACCCCGCCGGCTACCGGCTGGCGCTCGAACCGGCCCAGGTCGACGCGCACCGGTTCGCGGAACTGGCCACGGCGGGCCGGCAGGCGATGGAGCAGGGCGATCCGCGGGCGGCGGAATCCCTTCTCCGCGCAGCACTTCAGCTGTGGCGCGGGCCCGCACTCGCCGACGCCCAGGCAGCCGACCACGCGACCCGTCTCGAACAGCAACGGGACGACGCGACCAGCGCGCTGATCGCCGCGCGCGTCCGGCTGAACGAGGCCGATGTGCCGGAGATCCAGGGCCTGGTCGGGCGGCACCCGCTCGACGAACGCCTGCGCGGCTACCTGATGCAGGCGCTCGACCAGCAGGGCAGGCAGGCCGAGGCGCTGCAGGCGTTCGAGGACGCGCGCAAGGTCCTGGCCGACGAGCTGGGCGCGGACCCGTCAGCCGAACTGCGCGCCGTCCACCTGCAGATCCTGCGTCGGCAGACGCACCGGGAGCTGCCCGCCCAGCTCACCAGTTTCGTTGGCAGGCAAGCGGAACTGCGGCGCATCGCCGCGCTGGGCTCCCGGCTGGTCACCCTCACCGGTCCCGGTGGCGCCGGCAAGACCAGGCTCGCCCTGCAGGCCGCCGATCCGGAGGCGATCTTCGTCGACCTCGCCCCGGCCAAGGACGTCGCCGCGGCCACGCTCCAGGCGCTGGGCCTGAAGGAAACCGTGCTGCCGCCGGAAGACCGCCTCACCCTGGCGCTGAAGGACCGCGACGCCCAGCTCATCCTGGACAACTGCGAGCACCTGATCGTGCAGTCGGCCACGCTCGCCCAGCACCTGCTCAGCACCTGTCCACGGCTGAGGATCCTCGCCACGAGCCGGGAAGCGCTCGGCATCACCGGCGAGACGCTGTGCCCGGTGCCGCCACTCGATCCCGAGCAGAGCATCACGCTGTTCGCCGAGCGCGCCAGGGCGGTGAACCCGGCCTTCCGGCGCGACGAGCACACCGAGAACATCTGCCGCGAGCTCGACGGGCTCCCCCTCGCCATCGAGCTCGCCGCGGCCCGCACCCGGACGTTGACCACGCAGGACATCTTCGACCGGCTGAACGACCGCTTCCGGCTGCTCACCAAGGGAAACCGCGCCGCCGCACCACGCCACCAGACGCTGCGTGCCGTCGTCGAGTGGAGCTGGGACCTGCTCACCGAGGACGAACGCGACCTGGCCGCCGCACTGGCCACGTTCAGCGGCGGCGCCTCCCTCGACGCCGTGGAGCAGGTGTGCCGGCACGACATCGAGGTGCTGGAAGCGTTGGTGGACAAGTCTTTGGTCGAGGCGGCCGATGGCCGCTACCGCATGTTGGAGACCATCCGGGAGTTCTGCGCGGAGCACAAGCGCGTCGACGCCGAGCACGCCGGCTACTTCCACGCCCTGGCAAGGATTGCGGATCCCGAACTGCGCCGGCGGGACCAGGTGCGGTGGTTCGCCCGGCTGCGCGCCGAACACGCCAACCTCGTCCAGGCCCTCGAATGGGCCACCGAGCACGCGCCGGAGCAGGCGTTGCAGCTGATCAGCGACCTCTCCTGGTACTGGTACCTGAAGGGCAGCCGCACGGAAATCCAGACCACCGCCCAGAAACTCCTCGCCAGGCTCGACGAGCGGGCCAGCGAGGAGTACGCGATCCTGCTGGCGCTGGCCGCCCCGGAGCGCGTGCACACCGTCCTCGACCAGTTGTCCGGTCCGACCAGGTACCCGTTCGTCCTCATCGCCTGGGCGATGCTCTCCGGCCCGCCGGACCCCGCCGCCCCGCGCACCCAGCTGCAGAACGAGGTGGAACGCAGCGACGACCCGTGGATCCAGGGCCTGATCGGGTTCAGCCAGGCCTACCTGTACTGGGCGGTCACCGGCGACCGCGCCCAGGCCGTCGAGCAGGCGCGGGCGGCCCTGCGCAGGTTCGAAGACCTGGGCGAACGCTGGGGTGCCGCCCAGGTGCTCGACGTGCTCGCCAACCTCACCGAGGACCCGCACGAGGCGGTCGCCCTCACCGACCAGGCGCTGCTGGCGGTGAGCGAGCTCGGGGCAGGCGAGGAGCTGGCCGAGCTGCGGTGCCGGCGGGCGGACCGGCTGCTCGACATCGACCAGGACGAGGCGGAACGCGACTACCGCCAGGCCCTGGAG
This sequence comes from uncultured Actinomycetota bacterium, assembly GCA_963771775.1. Classification (GTDB taxonomy): domain Bacteria; phylum Actinomycetota; class Actinomycetes; order Mycobacteriales; family Pseudonocardiaceae; genus Lentzea. The sequence goes on along the minus strand of CAVYUS010000007.1, from coordinate 107,245 downwards.
CTGGCGACCAGGGCCGGCGTGGCCGCCACACGGGCGATGGCCAACGCCGGCCTGGCCAAGATCGCCCGCCGCAAGGGGAACCTCGCCCAGGCCGAACAGCTCCTGCGCGATGCGCAGCAGGAGCTCGGGTTCGGCTGGATGCACACCACGGCCAAGGACCAGGTCGAGGCCGCGCTCAGTGAACTGGCGCGTACTCGGGAAGCCTGATCGCGGTCGCTGCCCGGAGATCCATCCGGGCGAACGCCGGCATGTGCGGCAACAGCCCGAACATCCGGTCCCGCAACCACATCCCGAGCCTGCTGCCCGGCGCGAGGAACCGCCCCGGGTTGCCCTGGGAGCCGTGCGCGTAGGGCCGGATCAGGGCTTCGTACCTGGCGAACGCGTCACCACCCGCGGCCAGCTCCCCCGCCAGCACGTAGGCGGAGACGACGGCGAGCCCGGTTCCCATGCCTCCCAGCGTGGATCCGTACCCGGCGTCACCGATCAACGTGATCCGCCCGGCACTCACCGAGGGCATCCGCACCTGGCTGATCGAGTCGAAGTAGACGTCCGGCGCCACCCGCACGTCCAGCATCAGCTCCGGCGGCACCGAGGACTTGAACATCAGCCACCCCGGCGCGGAGACCACTCCCGGCCGGCACACCATGTCGCGGTCGTCGCCGTCCGCGTCCCAGATCGCGAAGTAGTAGCCCTGGAACTTCGGCCGGTACGACGGGAAAGCCAGTCGCCGCACCCCGGAACGCATCCCGTCCGCGCCGATGACGAAGTCGAACCGCCGCGCAGGCCCGCGCGCGAAGGTCACGTCCACCCCGGCGCCGTCGTCGTGCAGCGACGTGATCTGGTCACCGAACACGTACTCGGCGCCGGACTCGCTCGCCTCGTACAGCAACCGCGAGAGATCACCGCGGCGAATCTCCACCTCCCCGGCGGTGAAGGCCGCGGGCAGCCGGGACCGAACGCGCCCGTCGACACCGCGGAACACCATGTCCCGCGGCGACGTCTGCGCAGCCAGCACCGCGTCAAGAACGCCCATCCGCCGGAGCACGGACAGGTGCGCCTCGCCGCGGAAGTCCACGGCCTGACCGCCGGGCCGCAGCGACGGCGCTCGTTCGACGACGACCGGCGAGATGCCGAAGCGCGACAACCAGTAGGCGAGCGCGGGCCCGGCGATGCCCGCTCCCGAAATCAAAACGTCCATGACCGGAAGGCAACGCCGGGCCGCTGACCAAACGCCTACTGTTCGCTGATGAGACCGAGCATCTGCGCGATCTGGCCCTGCCGGGACTTGGCCACGCGGTCCGCGTAAGCCGTGGTCTCCGGGTTGGAGCCGTCCTTCAGCTCGGTCCGCGCCATCTCGACGGCGCCGCCCTGATGGCCGGTCATCAGGTTGAGAAAGGTGAGGTCGAACTCCGCTCCGTTCTTCTCCTTGATGTCGTTGATGACCTTGGCGTCCAGCAACGGCATGCCCCCGTGCGCGGCGTGCACGTTCGGATCGCTCGACGGAATTTCCGGCTTACCCCAGAGCTTCAGCCAGGACTTGAGCATGCCGAGCTCCTCGCGCTGGGTCGAGTCGACCGCGCCCGCGAGGTCCTTCACCTGTTGCTTCGTGGCCTTGGCTTTCGCCACCACCGCGAGATCGATGCCCTGTTCCAGGTGGGCCACCATCATCTGAGCGAACATCACGTCCGCGTCGTTGAACCTCGCGCTGGCGATGGGAACCGGTGGTGCGGCGGAGGTGGCGCCGTGCCCGTGGCCCTGCTGGCCCTCCGGCACGATCACCTCTCCGCCGCACCCCGCCAGCGCCAGGACCGCGGCCGCGATCACCAGGGCCTGTATCGAAGTCTCGTTCGATGAGAGTCGCGCCTGAGGTGGTTCCTGGCGGTGCGGCCGAACTGCCCGCATACCGCTGTTGTATGTGGGCAGTTCAGCCGTGCCCCCAGGGGCCGCCTCAGGCCCGGCTATCGCGAACACGGACTTCGACACAGGTCCTAGGCGCCTCATCGGATCAGATCCGCTCCCACAACGCGGCCGCGTTCGGCGGTTCCCAGCCGGTCAGCGAGGTGTGCGCCTGCCGGCAGCGGTAGCCGGCACCGCTGTAGGTCACCGTCGCGCCGGTCGCGTAGGCCGTGTTCGCCGCCCACGTGCCACCAGCGGGCGGCGGCGTGGTCGGTGGGTTGCTGGTCGGCGGGTTGGGGTCGCTGCCGCCACCGATGTTCAGGTCGAGGCAGGAGTAGAACGCCATCGCGGTGTCGCCGATGTTCCAGATCGCGTAGAGCTTCTGGCGGCCGGAGAACCCGTTCAGGTTGATGGTGTGCCGCACCGGGTCGGCCGGCGCCGCGTTGTTGCCGTCGACGTAACCGACGCGGGTGCCGCCGATGTAGTACTCGTAGTCCCGCGTGCGGTGCCTGGCGGTGAACGTCCAGGTCATGGTCAGGCTGTTGCCGACGCTGTGCACCTTCCAGGCCAGTCCGTCGTTGTCCAGCGGAGCGAAGTCACCGCGCTCGCCGCTGCAGTTCTTGAGGCCCTTACGACCTTCGGCGCTCTGGGGTTCCCACTGGGCCTGACCACAGCCGGGAACCGCGCCGGCCGCGCACTGCGCCGACCGACCAGCAGGGGAAGACACGTAACCGTGCGCATTTGCCGTACCGACAGGTGCGATGAACAGGAAAACAGGGACCGCGGCGAACAGGATCGCCGCTTTTCGCGCATGTTTCATCATCCGAACTCCTTGGATCGTTCCCAGGCGGGCTGGACCCGTGGCAGGGGGCGGGAACCGGGAGCGCTGGTGCCGAGACCGTCCGCCTTTGCCCCGTATTTCGGTGGTCAGACGGGTGCATCGCGGTCGGCCCACGTCCTCGTACTGGTTGTACGGGGCGTGGGGCCGGTGCCGCGAGGTGCCCTGCTGAGCGCCGGAAGACGCGGCGAAGGCGGACGGTCTCGGCACCGGATCGCTCTCCGATCCAGTTTTCGGTGTGGTCTAGACCATAAACCTGTGCCGGGAAAGCGGTCAAGGAATCACTGGCCGTGGCGCAGAAACTGGTTGCTGTCAACAAGTCCACGTCCGCGAGTGGTCCTGTCGCCGACCGGTTCCACGACACCGGACCAATTCACTCACTGGTACGAGGTGCAAAACACGACCAGGCGGGTAATCCCCTTGCCGAGGAGGCAACATGCGCGATTTCGACCAGCCGGCCAGGACGACCGGCCCCGGTGTCGTCGTCGACGGACCAGCCGGAGCGGCAACGGTGCTCGTGATCGATCCAGCCGGCGGGGCCGTGCACGACGGGATTCCCGCCACCTGGCGCGAACTGACCGACCGGTTGCGGATCGTGTGGCTGCGCGTGCCGGCAGCGCCGGAGTGGAAGTCCACAGTGGACACCGTGCTGGGCAGGCATCGGAACGACGACACCCGGACCGTGCTCGACGTGGTCACCAGCGGACCGATGGCGGCCGACGTGATCGATCTCGTGCGCGGCCACGAAAACCTCGTGCGCTCGGTCCTGCTCGTCGACCCGGAGATCGAAGTGGACGAGCCGTTCGCACGGGTGGTCGTCCGCAGCCACGACACACCGGACGACCGCATCGCCGCGCCGCTGCCGCTCGGCCACCCCGACGTGGTGTTCGCCGTGGTCAAGGCCCTCAACGAACTGACCTGACCGGATCGGCCGGGCCCAACCGGTTAGGTTGCGGAAGTTTCGGTGAACCGGACAGATCGGCCACCCGTATGCCTCGGCAGGGAACCGAGACGGGAGGCTTCATGCGTGCGCGTCTGCTCATCATGGTGCTGGGACTGCTGGCACTGACAGGCTGTTCGATGGCCGGGGGCGGTAGCTCCGGCGAACCTGCAGCCAACGAGACGGATGCGAAGTTCTCGTTGCAGATGATTCCCCACCACCGGCAGACGATCGACATCGCCAAGGTCGCGATCGAACGGTCGAAGGACTCGTTCGTCGTCGACGTCGCGGACAAGATCGCCAACGCCGAGGCCGGCGAGATCGAGCAGATGTCCACCTACCTGCGGTCCTGGAACATCCCGGTGCCCGGCGACGACCCGCACGCCACGCACAAGATGGCGGGCATGATGACCGTCAAGGACGTCGAGACGCTGAAGGCCGCGCAGGGCAAGCAGTTCGACGACCTGTTCCTCGCCACGCTGTCGCGGCACCTGCGCAGTGGCGTCGACATGGCCAAGAACGCGCAGGCCACGGGCGTGCACGTCGGGTCGAAGGCGCTCGCCGGGAAGATCGTCGTGTCGCAGACCGAGGTCCTCGACCAGATCAGCGCCAAGCAGAAGTCCTGACGTTCCCTCCGGTCGTCGTGACCCCATACCCGGTGGCGTCCGTCAATAGTCTTTGAGCATGTACCCACGCGTGGAGCCCTACGACCAGGGCATGCTCGATGTCGGCGACGGCCAGCTCATCCACTGGGAGGTGAGCGGCAATCCCGACGGCAAGCCCGCCGTCGTCTTCCACGGCGGGCCAGGATCCGGGTCGCATCCTCGATGGCGTGAGGACTTCGACCCCGACCACTGGAAACTCGTGCTGTGGGACCAGCGTGGCACCGGGCTGAGCACGCCGCCCGCGAGCGACCCGGCCACCGGCATGGAGCACAACACCACCCAGCACCTGATCGACGACGCCGAACGGCTGCGTGAGCACCTCGGCATCGAGAAGTGGCTGCTCATCGGCGGGTCCTGGGGTTCGACGCTGATCCTCGCGTACGCGATCCAGCACCCCGAGCGGGTCAGCGAGATCATCATTCCCGCCGTCACGGCCGGGCGGCCGGTGGAGCTCGAATGGATCACCCGCGGGCTCGGCATGTTCTTCCCCGACTACTTCGACGCGTTCCGCGAAGGAGTGCCCGAGGAAGACCGCGACGGCAACCTCGCGCTGGCGTACAACAAGCTTCTCAACTCGCCGGACGCCGCCACGCGTGAGAAGGCCGCGTGGGACTGGAACAAGTGGGACCTCTCCACGATCACCGGTGGGAACAACGACTTCGCCGGCACGCGGTATGAGGACCCGGTCATGCGCTACCAGCTGGCACGCGTCGTCACGCACTACTGGGGCAACGGCTGTTTCCTCGAACCCGACGACATCATGGGCAACCTCGACCGGCTCAAGGGCATCCCGGGCATTCTCATCCACGGCCGCAACGACTTCGGCGGACCGCTGTACACCGCGTGGGAACTGGCCAAGGGGTGGCCCGACGCCGAACTGGTGATCCTGAACGACGCGGGCCACGTGATCATGGAAGGCAACAGCATGGACAAGGCCATCACTGCTGCCGTCCACAAGTTCCGTTAGGGAGCAACAGGTCCGGGCCGGTGATACAGATCCTCACCGGCCCACCGGACTCGATCCTTGGTCGGGAAGCCCGGCGCCGCAACGAAGTTCGCCGCGTCGTCGATGCTGCCGGATCCGTCGTACTTGGCGCGCAACGGATACGCGAACACCGGACGCGTACGAACAACGGCGCCGTCCGAGTCACGGCCCTCGGCGATCACCTTCGACGGCGCCTTCCCGCCCTCGACCCACGAGACGAGCTCGCGCAACGGGTCGAAGTTCGTCAGCGTGTCGCCGCCCGAGCAGTGCGAGATCGACGGCACGACGAAGAGCCGCGCCCAGTCCTGCTGCCGGCCGCCGGTGAGCCGCTGCCAGTAGTCGATCGTGCCCTGCGCCGGAATGGCCTGGTCGGCGGCACCGTGCCAGATGATCAGCTTGCCGCCCGAGCGCCGGAACTCGCCCAGGTCGAGCGACAGGCCGTTCGCCTTCACGGTTTCCGGGACCAGCCTGCGGAACTCGCGCACCGTGAACTCGAACTGTTCCAGCGACGAGTGCGGCTGCCCGATCGGGTAGAGGAGGTGCTTCAGCCCGTTGTCGGCGAGCTGACCGGCGATCGAGCCGCCGAACTCCGGCAGCGGGTTGATCCAGAACTTCCAGCCCTGCTCCGACCCGTACGGCTGGCCGGCCGGGTAGAGCCGCACGCCGTGGTCGGCCGGTCCTTCGTAGAGCCGTTTCGCCCGCGCGATCTCCTCGGCCGTCAACTGCCCCGCGAGCTTCGCCGGATCGAACCGGCACAGCCGCGGCTCGTCGATCTGCCGGTCCACCAGCCCGTCGAGCCCGTCGCACTCCTTGATGACGGCCGCGTGCAGGACGTCGATCGCCTCGTTCGGGATGGCGTTGCGGGCGAGCCACGCCTGATAGCCGATCAGGCCGGTGTAGTAGGAGGCGGGCGCGGCGGCGATGATCCCGTCGAAGTCGTGCGGGTAGCGCTGCGCCAGCACCAGCGCCTCACGGCCACCATTGGAGCAGCCGGTGAAGTACGACTTCTTCGGTCCCTTGCCATAGAACTCGCCGATCACGTGCTTCGACACCTTCGAGAGCACGTGCGGGGCGCGGAAGAAGAAGTCGTCGCGCGCCTTCTGGTCGTTCTTCGCCCACTCGGTGTTGAACGGATCCATGTTCGGCCACTGGTGGCCGTCGTCGGTCGCCGCCACGGCCGCGTCCCCGAAATCGGGACCGCACTTGGGAATGGCCGGATCGCCGATGAAACCGCAGAATCCGCCACAGCCGTACTGGACGTAGCGACCGCGGTAGGTCTGCGTCGGCAGCTTGAGCTGGAACCCGATGTTGGGCTCGATCTTGCCGCGCACGTCGCAGAACTCCGGCGCGGCAGCGGATGCAGGTACCACCACCGCCGACGTGACCTGCGTCTTCGCGTCCGGCACGGCGTACTCGCGCACCAGTTCGGCACACGAATGTGCCGGCCGGACGACCGACTCTTCCGAGGCAACAGCCGGAGCCATCCCGGCAACGACTGTCGCAAAAGAAACACAAGCGATGAAGATCTTGCGATGCATAGCGCGTCCTTCCCCCTGTAGTCGGACGTACAGAAGGGAGTCTGCCAGCTAACTGACGTGCACGCGTGGGCGTCGAGCCGGATCCTTCTCCGCCGAGCGGATGATCTCCCGTACCACCGGTGGCGTATCACCGCGGCCGAGGATCAGGTACCGGAACAGGTGCCCGAGCGGGTTTCCCTCCGACCACTCGAAGTGCGCGTGCGGAATCACGCCGGTGGAGTCGCGCAACGCCAGCAGGATCGCCGCGATGGCGTTCGGTGCGGCCGGTGCCTCGGCCCGCAGGATCCGGTGCCCGTCGACCTCCAGGCCCCGCACGCACAGCACGTTGCTGAACGACGACGGGTCGACGATGTCGATCTCCAGGAACATCACGTCCGCCGTGCCGGGCACCGGGTTCATGCCGCGCTGCTCGGACTCCTTCTCGTCGTACTCGGCCCTGTCACCGGCCTGGCGGCGGTTCGCGATCAACGTGATCCGGTCGTCGTAGGAGATCGTGTCGGTGATGAACTTGCGCGCGGTCTCGTCGAACTGGATCTTCTCGACGCGCAGCTCCGTGGTGCGCGAGACGCGGGAGACCAGTGAGATCACCACGATGCCGAGGATGAACCCGAAGGAGATCGTGATGCCGTCCGGCTTCTCGATCACGTTCTCCACCAACGCGTACAGCAGCACCAGCGTCAGCACGGTGAAGCCGATCGTCGCGCCGCGCTGCTTCCGGCGCCACGCCGAGGCCGTCACCGCGAACGAGCCGGACACCATCATCGCGAGGATTCCGGTGGCGTACGCGCCGGCCTGCGCGTTCACGTCGGCGTTGAAGATGATCGTGATGACGATGCAGATGATCGTGTAGACGATCACGACCGGGCGGACCGCGCGGCCCCATTCCGGTGCCATGCCGTAGGACGGCAGGTAGCGCGGGACGATGTTGATCAGGCCCGCCATCGCGGACGCGCCGGCGAACCACAGGATCAGGATGCTGCTGATGTCGTAGACGGTCCCGAAGCCCTCGCCGAGCAGCTCGTGCGCGAGGTACGCCAGCGCACGGCCGTTCGCCGGGCCGCCCGACGCGAACTTGTCCTGCGGCACCAGGACGGTCGTGATGAACGACGTCGCGATCAGGTACACCGACATGATCAGCGCGGCGGTGGTGAGCAGCTTGCGGGTGTTGCGCACCCGGCTCGCCAGCCGCTCCTCCGGCGTCTTCCCGGACGCGGCGACCAGCGGCATCATGCTGACGCCCGTCTCGAAGCCGGACAGACCGAGCACGAGCAACGGGAACGCGAGGATCGCCGGCCCGATCACGCCGAAGAACCCGTCGCCGTGCGCACCGAGCGCGGCGATCCAGCGATCAAGAGCATCCGGCGTCGCGAAGACGTCCACGAGGCCCACCACGGCGAGAACGGCGTTCAGCGCGAGGAACACCGCCACGAGCGGGATCGCGACGCCCACAGCCTCGCTGAAGCCCATCAGGAACACGCCGCCGAGGATCAGCAGCAGCACGATCGTCAGCGCGAGCTCGTAGCCGTGCAGCGACTCGGGGACGTACGGGTTCTCCAGCGCGTGCACCGAGGCGTCGGCCGCGGACAGGGTGATCGTGATGATCCACGACGTCGCCACGAACCCGAGCAGCACCAGCACGAAGATCTTGCCGCGCCAGAACGGCAGCAGGTTCTCGAGCATCGCGACCGAGCCCTGGCCGTTCGGGCTCTCCTTCGCCACCCGCCGGTACATCGGCAGCATGCCGAGCAGCGTCAGCGCGACGATGAGCAACGTCGCGAGCGGCGACAACGCGCCCGCCGCCAGCGCCGCGATGCCGGGCAGGTACGAGAGCGTGGAGAAGTAGTCGACGCCGGTGAGCGTCATGACCTTCCACCACGCGTGCGGCTTCGCGTGCGACTCGTGGCTCTCCGGCCCCGAAGGCGCCACGCGGTCGGCGAGAAGCCACTTCCCCAGCGGCCCTCCCGGCGGTGCCGGCCGCTCCGGACTCGGCACCTCGGCAGGAACGGCGTACTCCGTGCTCATGGCTCAGAGCATGCCACCACCAGTGATCACGGCCGGAAGTCGGCGGGGAAGCCAGCCTCCTGAATGGACAAACCGGACGGACGGAGCGTTCCGATGGTGCCCTGGGTGTGCAGATCCAGGAACAGGTCCACGACGTCCGGATCGAACTGCTGACCACGACCGGACCACAGTTCGCGCCGCGCCCGGTTCTCGTCCAGCGCTGTCTGATGTGGACGATTTGACCGCATCGCGGCCCAGGCAACGCACACGGACAAGATCCGCGCTTCCGCCCGGATGTCCGGGCCGCGCAACCCGTCCGGGTAACCCTCGCCGTCGTAACGCTCGTGCTGCTGCCTGATCACGTGCGCCACGCCCGCGAACCCCGGCACCATCCGCGCGAGCCGGTAGCCGAAGTCGGGGTGCTGGCGCAGCAGCCGCCACTCCTCCTCCGAGAGCGCACCGGGCTTGGTGAGCACGACCTCCGGAATGATGACCTTGCCGATGTCGTGCAGGCGCCCGGAGAGCTGCGTCACCCGGATCGTCGGTGCGTCGAGCCCGAACTCCGCCGCCGCCACGCCGGCCCAGCGCGACACCGAACGGCTGTGGTCGTAGCGGTGCAGCCACCCGTCCACCCGGTCGGCGACCTGGCAGAGGAACTCGGCCATCGCGCCGTCGGTGTCCGGGTCGACCGCGGGCAGCGGCTCCGGCCCGACCGCGATCCGGTTGCGCCCGGCCGCCTTCGCCGCGTACAGCGCGCGGTCCGCGATCACCACGACCTCGTCCGGACCGTCGCCGTGCGTCGGGAAGCTCGCCGAGCCGACGGACACCGTCACCGACAACGGGATGTCGTCGTTGCCCGCGTTGACCGGGATCGGCTTCTCCGCCACCCGTTCGCGCAGCCGGTTCGCGATCACGGACAGCCTGCCGGGGCCGGCGTCCGGCACCAGCAGCGCGAACTCCTCGCCGCCGTACCGGGCGAGCACCTCACCCGACCTCGACGCGGCGCGCAGCCGGGCCGCGACCTCGATCAGCACGTCGTCGCCGGCGGGATGGCCGTAGTTGTCGTTGATCGACTTGAAGCGGTCGACGTCGATGATGAACACCGCGGCCGAGCCCTGGCTGCGGCGCGCGCGAGCGATCTCCAGCGGTAGTTGCGCTTCGAAGAACCTCCGCGTGTGCAACCCGGTGAGGCTGTCGGTGATCGCGAGCTTGCGCTGGTCCGCCACGAGTCCCGCGAGCCGCGCGATGATCACCAGCGACAGCAGCGCGCTGCCCGCCGCGATCACCACGATGTCCTGCGACGACTGGCCGACGTCGTGCACCAGCATCAGCACCGGTGCGGCGAGCGCGGCCGACGACAGCGCGATGATCCGGCCGCGGCTCAGTCCGACGTCGTGGGTGTGCGCGCGGTCGACGAGCCGCGCCATCGTCGGGTGCAGTGCGGCCGCGCCGATGCAGAGGTTGGCGGACAACCAGATCGCGTCGAGGAAGTTGCCGGCGTGGTAGCTGCCGTCGAGGCGTTGCAGGACGTAGATCGTGTCCGCGGTCAGGATGCCCAGCAGGTTCGCCGTGAGCAGGACGAACGCCCGCGGCCGCGGGCCGGCGCCGAAGATCAAACGGAGTGCCACGACGAAGAGCGCGAGATCCATCATCGGGTAGCCGAGCGAGGCGATCTTGACCAGTACGGGTGACGTGAGCCGCGCCTGCGGGCCGATGACGTAGAGCCACGACGCCATGCCCGCGACGACCGCGAGCACCGCGGCGTCGAGCAGGCTCGGCAGGTCGAGGCCCGGCGTGCGGCGGCGGATCAGCAGGATCACGCCCGCCACCATCAGCGGGTAGTGGCCGAGGTAGAAGATGTCCGCCCACGACGGGTAGACCGTGTACCGGAAGATGTAGTGCGACGCGTAGAACGTGAGGTCGGCCATCGCGTAAACGACCTGGCTGAGCGCCAGGAACAGCCACGGCCGCCTCCATTGAGGACGGTTGTGCCGCACCCCGGCGAAGGTCGCGACCGCGGCCGAGGCGCTGATCGTGCAGTAGAGCACCACCCGTACCGTTTGCCCCGTTGTCCCCGCAGGGCTGACCGGAATCAGGTAGTAGAGACCCAGCAGCAGATGACCTGCCACCAGGTACATCCACCACGCTCCGGTCCGGCCGGCACGGAAGATGGTCACACGAGACCCCTCGTTCTACGACTTGGTCGAGCCACGTGATGATGCCCGACTCAGGATGATCGCGGCACCGCCGTTACTCCAATGAGGTGACCCCCTAATACGAACGCTACCGCAAATCGCTGTTCTGCTTTCTGAGCGAAAGAAATCCGAGTGCCGCGGCGGCAACCGGGTATGCCAGCTCACCCAATCCGCCCACGGGCGCGTCGGACGCCACTACCACCACCGTGATCTCGGGTGTGTCGCCGATCCTCGCCCACGGGTAGTCCCCGAACGATTTTTGCACGACTTTTCCCTGCTTGACCGTGATTCGCGCACCTTTGGTGGTCGAGACCGCGTCCATGATCGCGCCTTCCACCTGATGGCGGACACCCGAGGGGTGCAGTGCCTGGCCGACGTCCACCGCCGCCGTCACTTTCGTGGAGCCGTCCCGTCTCGTTTCCGCGATCACCGCGACGACCGAGCCGTAGTTCTCCTGACAGGCGACGGCGTGCGGTTCTCCGTCATGCGCTTGCGCGGCCGCCAGAAGAGTTCTTTCGACCCGCGGGTCACTGAGCAGCGCCAACCGGCGTTCCAGCTGGTCATACCGGGTTTGCAGCTCACTCAGGAACATCTCTTCGGCATAGCCGAACCGGCCCGCGTAGACGCTGCGCCAGAAACCGGTTCTGATCGGCGCCTTCGTGATGTTGACGTGAACTTCGCCTTCGACGTCGTACGGGTAGTGGTCGCCGATCATCTTGATGACTTCGGGGTTGTTCGTGGCATCTGCTGCCGTGAGCGGCCATGTCGAAACGGCGTGATCGCGCCAGACAGGTAGACCTTCGTCGTTGACCGTTGCTCGTATGCGATGGACGGACATCGGCCGGTACGAGTCGTGCCTCATGTCGTCGTCTCTCGTCCATAGCACTTTCACCGTCTTGCCGCAGTGCCGTGCCAGTTGGACTGCTTCCAGAACGAAGTCGTCTTCGAACTTCCGCCCGAACGCACCACCTGCTCTCGTAGGGATGACCGTGACTCGTTCGAAGTCCTGTTCCAGTCGCTTCCGCAACCAGTCCGGAGCCTGGGTCGGAGCCCAGACAGTGACTTCCTCTTCGGTCACTTTCGCCGTTGCCGTCAGCGGTTCCATCGGGGCGTGCGCGAGCATCGGAAGGTTGTAGGTCTTCTCCAGATGTGGACCTTTTGGCCTTTTGCCTTCCGGCAGCGCCGCTTCGAGTTCTTCCCGCCACCGGTCGCTGTCCGCGTCCGGGGTACCACCCTCCCAGGTGGTCTTCAGTTCGTCGCGCGCCTTGATCGCGGTGTAGGTGTCCCTGGCGAGGGTCGCCACCCCGTTCTCCAACTGGACGACCTCGGCGTTGCGGACCGTCGTGCTGTCAAAGCCCGTTGGGGTGGCGCCGATCCACGGTGGCCTGGCGATGACCGCGACGAGGTCGGCGGGCTGGTCGATGGCGTAGTCGGCCCGGCCGGTGAGGATCGCGTCCTGGTCGACCCGCTTGATCGACGGGTTGCCGAGCGTCGTCCACTCCTCCCGCGGCGTCAGCCGGACGTCCGTCGGGGTCAGGGTCTCGGCTTCCGCGATGAGTTCGGCGTAGCTGAGCCTACGCCGGCCGTGGTGGACGAAACCGTTGTCCGCGTGGCACTCGCCCTCGTCGGCACCCCAGCGTCGCGCGGCCGCCTTGACCAGCAGGTGCCGGACGGTGGCGGCGGCCGTCCGGATCGGGTCGTGGACGCGGCGGATCGTGTTGGAGTTGGCGGAGATCTGCGCGCCGTAGGTTTCCGGATCGCCGACGGCCTGCTCGATCTCCAGGCTGCCGACCGGGACCTTCAGCTCCTCCGCGACCATCATGGCCACCGCGGTGCGCACACCCTGGCCGGTGTCCGGAACGGGAACCGTGACCGTGATGCGGCCGGTTCCGGCGTCGATGCGGACGAACGGGTTCGTCATACCTCGGCCCGCATCCGCTCGGCCGCCCTCTTGATGGCCCGGCGGATCCTCGGATAGGTGCCGCACCGGCACACGTTGTCCCGCAACGCCTCGTCGATGTCCTCGTCGGTCGGATCGGGATGCTTGGCCAGCAACGCGATCGTCGCCATGATCTGGCCGGGTTGGCAGTAACCGCACTGCGCGACGTCCTCGTCCCGCCACGCCTGTTGCACCGGGTGGTCGCCGACACCCTCGATGGTCTGGATGTCCTGCTCCCGCATGCTCGCCACCGGGTGCTCGCAGGGCCGGAACGCCTGACCGTCCACTATGGACGTGCACGCCCCGCAGGCCCCGACCCCGCACCCGTACTTGGCGCCGGTCAGGCCGAGGTGGTCCCGGAGCACCCAGAGCAGGGGTGTCTCGGGGTCCGCCTCGACGTCGTGGATCTCCCCGTTGATCCGCAGCCGATGCATGGTCACATCACCGAGAGTAGCGGCCGCAACACTGTTATGGATGCGAGGAACAGTCCGATCAACGGGATATCGTGGTGGCCGTGGACGGCGTTCGGTTCGGGGTGCTTGGGCCGCTGCTCGTCACGCACGAGCAGCGGGACGTTCGCATCCCCGCAGGTCAGCCGCGCCAGGTCCTGGCGCTGCTGCTCCTGCACGCCGGGCAGACGGTGAGCGTCGACCACCTGATGTCGATCTTGTGGGAGGGCGACCCGCCGGCCAGCTCGCGCAAGGCGGTGCAGGTGCACGTCTCGCAGTTGCGCAGAGCCCTCAAGGACCTGCCGGGGGTCACCCTCGGGTGGTCACGGCAGGGCTACCGGCTCGACATCCCGCCGAACTCGCTGGACCTGCAGCTCTTCCGGGACGCCGAGGACCCGGACGAGGCGCTGGAGTACTGGCGCGGGCCCGCCCTGGCCGAGCTGACCACGAACACCCAGTTCGCGAGCCAGCTGGAGGAGGAGCGACTCTCCGCGATCGAGCGCCGGGTCGACAAGGCGATCAGGAACGGCCGCCACCACGAGGTCATCGGCGAGCTGACCAGGTACGTCAGCGAGTACCCGACCAGGGAGCGGCTCAGGGGCGCGCTCATGGTCGCGCTGCACCGCGGCGGGCGGCAGGCGGACGCGCTCAGGACGTACGACGAAGGCCGGCGGCACCTCGCCGAGGAGCTCGGGCTCGATCCCGGGCAGGAGATCAAGGACCTGCACGCCGCGATCCTGCAGGGCGACATCCCCGCCGTTCCCCGGGAACTGCCCAAAAAGCCGCACCCGTTCGTGGGACGCCACGCGGAGATCGAGCTGATCACCGGCTCGGCCGAGACCGTGATCGCCGTGCACGGACCCGGCGGGCAGGGCAAGAGCGCGCTGGCCGTCATGGCGGCGCACGTGATGGCCGACCGTTTCCCGGACGGTCAGCTGTACGTGGACCTGCACGGCGCCACACCGGGACGTCCGCCGCTCTCCCCCGGCGAGGTGATCAGGAGGTTCCTGCGGGCGCTGGGCACACCGCCGCTCGCGGTGCCCACGGACCTCTCCGAAGCCGCCGCGCTCTACCGGTCGATGCTGGCCAAGCGGAAAGTGCTGGTCGTGTTCGACAACGCGGTGCACGCCGCGCAGATCATCCCGCTGCTGCCGGGTGAGGCCGGCTCGACCGTGTTGATCACCAGCCGCCGGATGCTGGCCACGCTCGGTGCACAGCACGTCCAGCTCGACCCGTTGCCCGAAGCCGACGCGACGAGGTTGCTGGGGGACGACAGCGAGGCGGCGAAGCAGGTCGCGAAGGCGTGCGACCACCTGCCGCTGGCGCTCACGATCGCGGCCGCGCGCCTGCGCAGCCGGCCGGACTGGACGACCGCGACCCTGGCCAAGCGACTGGCAGACCAGCGCCATCGCCTGGACGAGCTGCACTTCGACGACCTGGCCGTCCGGTCGAGCTTCCAGTTGGGCTTCGAAGGGCTGGCCGAGGATGCGACCCGGGCGTTCATCCTGTTGTGCTGCCTCAACGTGCCGACGATCAGTGAGTCGACCGCGCAGGCCCTGATCGGTCAGGACGACGTGGACCGGGTGCTGGATCCGTTGGTGGACGCCAAGCTCGTGGAACCGTGCGGGCCGGAGCGGTACCGCGTGCACGACCTGCTGCGGCTGTTCGGCGCCGAGCACGACAACGACGAAAAGCACGACGCCCTCGCCCGTGCGCTCATGCACTACCGCGAGACCCTCACCGCGGCTCTCAAGAAGCTGCGTCCGCACGCGTACGGCGCACTCACGAACTCGGCCACCCAGCAGGACATCGACGAGCCGTTGCAGTGGCTCACCGACGAAGCGGACAACCTGGTGGAGGCCGCCCAGTCCACGGCCGCGGAACCGGCGCTGGCCGAACACGCCCTCGCGATCGCACACATGCTCTACCCGCATCTGTTCAAACAGGACAGGGTGAACGACCTGATCGAGCTCGGCCGCATCGCGAACCTGGCGGCGCAGACCATCGGGACCTCGCAGGCGTCGCAGACCGCCCTTCTGGTGCGGTCCGCCGCGAATCGCCGGACCGGTTCGTTCGACACGGCTCTCGCTCAGCTCCAGGAAGTGCTGGAGGCTCGCGCCGACGACCCGTTCGGGCAAGGTCGTGCACTGACCGGAATCGGCACGATCCAACGCGAGCAGGGCGATCTCGACCAGGCCGAGGCGACGCTCACGCAGGCCGTCGAGGTCACCACGGAGCATGGACCCGCTGGTGCGCAACGGGTTCCGCTCTCCGCACTGGCCCAGGTGCATCAGGTGGCCGGTCGACACGAACAGGCTCTGGAGTTCGCCACCGAGAGCCTCGGACATGCCCGTGCACACCAGGACGCTGCTGGGACGGCGTATGCGCTGGCCTCGCAGGGCCAGGCCCTGTTCAAGCTCGGCCGGCTCGACGAAGCGGAGAGCGCGCTGGGCGAGTGCATCGAACTGTGCCGCGCGACCGGTGAGCACAACGACGAGTGGCAGGCCTTGTTGTGCCGGGCGGAAGTGCTTCTCGCGCAAGACAAGTCCGATTTGGCCGTACGGGATGCCCAGCGTTGCCTGGAGATCACCAACGCCCGCGGTGACCGGTACGGCGAGGGCGTTGCGCGCCGGGTGCTCGCCAGGGCTGGACTGGAAAAACACGCTGACCGGGCGGCCGAACTGCTCGGCACACCCGGTCTGCGTAAGGACAACCTGCTGGAAAGTGTGATCAGCTAACTCTGGAGATCAGACCCCAGATCAGCCACAGTGCTCGAAACCACTGGTGTAGCTGGACGAACCGACCATGCCGCCCCACTTGACGCACTTGCCGGGCGCCGACTTCTTGACCGGACCGGCGTAGTAGCCGTACTCGTCGCGGTCGGTCGTGCGAGCCGCACCCTCGACCTCGAGGAACGCGCCGACGTCGGACGCCGTGCCGAGCTTCGTGGTCTTGATCGCGACGACGCAGTTGTAGCCGTTGGACGCGTTGTACAGCAGGGAGATGCGGGCACCGGTCACGTTCGCGCCGTCAACGACCTTGTAGCCGTCGCCACACGCCTCTTCCGGGGTGTACGGGTTGGTGGTGCCACCGCCGCCGTCGCACTTGTTCTTCGACTTGTAGGTCTTGGTGCCGTAGTACGTGATCGTGGCGCCGTCCCACTTGACCCGCTGCGGCGAGCCGTTCAGCAGCTGCTCGTAGTGCAGGTGGGCGCCGGTCGAGCCACCGGTGTTGCCCACGTTGCCGATGGTCTGGCCCTGCGAGACGCTCTGGCCGACCGACACCCGCTGCGCGGAGAGGTGGGCGTAGCGCGTGGTCCAGCCACTGCCGTGGTCGATCTCGATCCAGCGGCCGTAGCTCTGGCTGCCCTCGTTGCGCACCTTGCTGACCTTGCCGGAGGCGGACGCGACGACCGCGTCACCCTCGTCCGCACCGCGGTTCAGGTCGACCGCCTGCGCCGGGCTGTGGTTGCTCCGGGTGTTGCCCTCCCAGTTCTGTCCACACGGGAACGGCATCTGGAAGTCGGTGGCCGCGGTGGCCTGCGGGCCACCGATCACCAGGATGCCCAGCCCCAGCGCGAGCCCAGCTGCTCCGGAGATCATTCTCTTGATGTGCATTGCTTTCCCCTCGTTCATCCGAAGATCCGGCGGACCTTCGAGTAAGGCGTTCCATGGCTGTTGAGCTCACTGATCCGGATGCTCTTGCCGTCACGCGGCGGCGAGGCTTCCAGAATCTTGTTGTCGCCCAGGTAGATGGCGACGTGCGTGGTGGCTTCGGAGTCGTTGTCCGACCGGCCCCAGAAAACGAGGTCGCCCGGCTTGCGGTCCGCGATCGCCACCGCGCGGCCCTTGGTGTTCTGCGAACCGGTCCAGGCACCGATGTCGACGCCCGTGCCCTTCCAGAACGCGTACAGAGTCAGACCCGAGCAGTCGTAGCCGAGCCGGTTGTAGTCATCGCCCTGCGACGGGTCGTTGTCCGGGTAGTGGTGGACGCCGTACGACGCACCGCCCTTGCCGCCCGCACCCCAGGAGTAGAGATATCCCTTGTTCAGCTGGGCTTTCGCGGTGTCGAGCACGCGCTGGACCTTCTCCGCGTTGGTGCCCGTGGCCGGTCCGGCCGGCCCGTTGCTGCGGCCGTGCACGACGTTGCCGGGCGGCGTCTCACCGGGCTCGATGCCATCGGTGTCGCAGCGCGCCAGGCCCTGCACGAACCCGGTGGTGCCGGTCTTGACGTGGTTGTCGGGCACCCACAGGTTGTCCGTGGTGAGGTCCCAGATCGTGCCGCCCTCGGCCTGCGCCTGGCACTTGACCGGAACCTGTTGCCCCTCAAGGTACTTGTCGACGACCGAACCGGGTGCCGTTGCGGCGTCACCCTTGTTCTTGCGGCCGTTGAGATCGGCCTTCGCCGGGAAGGACTTCGAGGTGGCGCACTTCGGTAGCACCATCGTGTCCGAGGTGTTGCTGGTGTACCCGTCCGGAATCCAGAGGCCCTCGGTGGTGAGGTCCCAGATCTTCTTGCCGCCGTACTCGGGACCGGTGTCCTGGCAGACGACGTTGACCTTCTGGCCCTTGGCGTACATGTCGGCGACGCGCTGTTTGCCAACCGGTACATCGGGGTTGCGGACGGTGCGGCCGTCGAGAGCGGTGGTGGCCGTGAAGGCGCGGACCTCGGCCTGGGCGGTGCCGACGCTCAACATCGGCGCCAGCACGGCCAGGGCGGCGACCGCCGTGAGAATGGTCTTCCTCATCAGCACCGCTCGCTGGAACGACCGCTGACCGCGGTGGAACCAAAGGAAAGGGTGCCATCGCCCCGCGTGCACTCGCCCAGCGTGCGCGCACCCAGCGACCAGATCTCGCGGGCGTTCGTGCGGGAGTCGGAGCACTGGACGCTCTCACGGGCATCACCGGTGACCCGGATGGCGGCGCAGATCTCGTACTTCGAGTGCGAGCTGCGGAAGCCGTCCCACACGTAGACGTAGCCGTAGTTCTGGCCACAACCCTTGTACTGCTTGACCGACGCGGCGGTCACCCCGTTGACGGTGATGTAGCCAGTGGTACCGATCGGGACGGAGTCGCGGCAGTGCGGATTCGTCTCCGCGGCGGTGGCCGGTGCCGCGGTCAGGACGACCCCGCCGAGCGCCACGAGAACCGCACCGGCCACTCCTGCAATCTTGCTGAACATGCTTCTCCCTCAATGAACTCGCGACGTCTTTGGTGCGGGGCCGGAAAGTCAGTCGGTGATGTAGCCGGTCACGGCGCGCCCCCTCAGCGATCGCTCGACTGTGTGGGCGGTGTGGCCGTCCTGGTCGACCTGCGCCGAGCCGCCGGCGTGGTTCGGGACCCGGTTGGTCCTCTCCGCTGCCGCGGTGATCGGGCTGGTCGGCTTCATGGCGATGACTTTGCTGAAGTGCGCTCACAGCGACCTGACAGCCACACCCCGTCAGGTGTCAGCGAGGTGTCAGAACCGCAGGAAGGCCGCGTCAGCGAGCGGTGCGCGATCGGTAAGCGGCAGTTGTTGCACTAGGCGCATGACGTGGTTGCGCAAGCCTTGGGTAGGCCCATTGGCCTTCGTGGTGGTGGCGTTCGTGGCGTTCTCACTGCCGCCGTATCTGACCGGAGACCGAGCAGCGGCACGCGTGCAGTCGGACTGGGGACCGCACTACCCCCTGCTCGTGATGCACGTCGTCTTCGCCTCGGTCGCGATCCTCACGTGCGTGCTGCAGATCTGGCCGTGGTTCCGTTCCCGCTACCCGGCCTGGCACCGCCGCATCGGACGCGTGTACGTGTGGGGCGGCGTGCTGCCCGCGGGCGTGTCCGCGTTGGTCATCGGTTACATGACGCCGTTCGGCCCGGTCGCCTGGGCCAGCACCATGATGATGACGCCGCTCTGGCTGCTGTTCACCTGGCTCGGTTGGCGCGCTGCCCGGCGGCGGCAGTTCCGGGATCACCGGAAGTGGATGATCCGCAGCTTCGCGCTGACCGTCTCGATCATCTCGAACCGGATCTGGGGCACGGTCGCGTTCCTGGTGCTCGCGGACCGGATCCCCGAGGCCGAGCTGCCGTACATGATCGCGGGAATCTCGACGTGGATGGGGTGGACGGTCCCGCTGCTGATCTCGCAGTGGTGGTTGGAGCGCAAGCCGCGGCGGCGGACGCCGGCGGTGGAGCAGCGGGAGGCGGTCAGCGTGTGAGCCGGACGGCGTGCAGTTCGTGGAGCATGCGCACGGCTTCGTCGGGGCTCGATCAGGCCGGCGTGCTCATGCGGGAGGTCGCACTGCCACCAGTTCTCCGGGGAGTCCCCGACGGAGAGCGTGTAGCGACCGTCCATGCAGATCAGCTCGAAATCCTCGCCGGTGGGCAGGATGCCGCCCAGCCGGACCGGTGCGTCGTCGGTGATCAGCCCCACCATTCGGTGAGCACGACGCCCAGTCGCTCCACGACCAGTCGTCGACGAAGTCGTCCCCCATGTCACCCAACGTAGGTGGGCTGACAGGGCGTTTTGCCGCCACTACGGTCAGTTCTCATGAGGCTACTGCTCGCTGTGTTGATGATGGCCGTGCTGGCACCCGCCACCGCCCAGGCCGCGCCGGTTCCCGGGCCGCCGACCGCGAAGTGCGAGTTCATCCCGACTCCGGAGAACCCGGCGGCCCGTCCCGTCGGGCCGCCGCCGGCCACCGTGCCGGCCAAGGGCACCGTCAAGGTCACCATCGTGACGAACTACGGCGTGGTCGTGGCGAAGCTCGATCGCGCGAACGCACCGTGCGGGGTGGAGAACTTCGCGCACCTGGCGCGGAGCTGGTTCTACACGATGTCGCAGTGCTGGCGGCTGACCGACACCACGCGGCTCGGCGTGCTGCAGTGCGGTGACATCTACCGGGCCGAGGAGGGTGGGCCCGGCTACCGGTTCGCCGACGAGGTGACCGGGAAGGAGACCTACCCGCGCGGCACGATCGCGTATGGGAACCAGGGGCCGGGGACGAACGGCAGCGAGTTCTTCATCGTCCACTCGTTCGCGAACATCAAGCCGTTGTACACCGTGATGGGGCATGTCACGCACGGCATGGACACGCTCGACCGGATCGTCAAGGCCGGGATCGTGCCGCAGCCGGACGGGACGCTCGACGGCGCGCCGAAGCAGCCGGTCAGGATTCTGCACGTCCTGGCTCACTGAGCGCGCCCAGCACCTTCAGCACGATTCCGGTCGGCAGCAGGCCCAGCCCGTCCAGCAGGTCGTGACCTCGCTCGCCGGCCAGGAGGCCGCGCAGGGCCTGCACCATCGGCGTCGAGCCGGGGCTCTGCGCCAGGTCGGCGAGCCAGGCGTCCAGCTGTTCGGCCAGGCCCGGCTCGGCGTTCCCGCTCGCCTGCAACACGATCGCGGTCATGAGGGGTGTCCAGTCCGCCATGGTCTCGCGCGCCCGCGCCAGCATGCGGTCGACCAGTTGCTGCAGCTCGTCGGGCACGGGCTGTGGCAGGCGCGCGAGCAGGGCGCGGAGTCCGTCGGTCTGCTCGGCCATGGCGCAGATGTCGTCCAACGCGATGCGGCCCGGCAGGCCGTGGGCGAAGGTGAACATGGCCAGCATGTCGATCTCGTCGCCCAGGGTGTCGGCGCCCACCCGGAAGGCGATGATCGCTGACGCCAGGCAGTTCGCCAGCACCCGCGGAGACGAGTTGTTCACCCGGCTGAGCAACACCGCGATGTCGTGGTGTCCCATGCTGATCGCGGCCGGGTCGCCTACCTCGTAGGTGTGGCGCAGCGCCTCGGCCTTCGCCTCGATGGCGAGGGAGTGGTGGCCCACGCGGTCCTCGAGCTCGGCCAGCTGGTCCCAGCGGCCGAGCCTGCGCAGGTAGGGCGCGGCGTGTTCGAGCGGGTCCTCCTGCTCGCCGTCGGGGGCGAGCGCCAGTGACGCGACCCAGTTGGCGGCGAACTCCTCGTCCACGGACCGCACGAACTCGGGATCCGCCGTCGCCCGGCCGGTCGCCGCGAGGTCGGGCCGCAGGTACACCCGCTGGCCCTCGATCTCGATCAGACCGCGCTCGGCCAGCAGTGCCAGCTCGCCGTCGGAGTGGGGAACGAAGTACGTGAACCTGTCGGCGTCCTCCATGCAGCACAACCTGAGGAAGACCTGGCGCGCCCGCTCCGGTAACTCCAACTCCAGGTTCCCCTCTCCCACCGCAGGATCTGCGAGTTCACCAGCTTCGAGCGCTTCTGGTGTGTCGTCAACACCCCGATTGCGGGCACGATTCGACAGCGAGATGTTTGCTTTTCAACTACTTTTCGTCGCGTTACCAGATGACAGAAAGAAAGATGGTGACGGCGACAACACGACTAAAGATGCGGAAAAGCTCCAAGGAGCCAGGCGGCGACCTCCATCACAGCCACCTTCACCAGCAAGTATTCGCCCCGTAGACGCAACGGAAGCATTTGAGTTTAAGGCGGACTTGATAATTCATGTGATCCCGATCGCCATCTGGAATCAATTGCGCTGCTCAAGCGCTTCCCTCCCCTGAACGGCGGTTGTACCAGCCAGTAGGCTGGAAATAGGTCAACCCCTCGTATTAGCAAGAAGTCGATGCCGAGCCCCCGCCGGCTACGTGCATCGGCTTATTTCGCATGCGCCCGAACGGGCGCACGCAGATACACAGGAGGCACAGCAGTGGCACCCGAGTTCGAGCCGGCTCGACTCGACGACATCGACGACCTGCTCAAGCTGTACCGGCGGGCGCACGGCGCGAACTACCCCATCGCGATGGGCACCGACCCCGACGTCATGGCGGCCGAGATCGAGGCCGAGCACACGGTCTGGCTGGTGTGGCGCGACGGCGGCAGGGTGGTCGCGTCGATCACCGGGCACATCGAGGCGGCCGACCGGATGGGCAAGATGGCCGGGCTGGTCGTCGACCCCGGCGCGCAGGGCGGCGGCATCGCGCACCACGCGGTCGTGCAGATCTCCGACCGGATGCTCGGCAGCGGCCGGATCGACTCGCTCTACGGCACCGCCCGCACGGTGCACATCGCGCCGCAGCGAGTGTGTCTGCGCAACGGGTTCCACGCGCTCGGGCTCGTGCCGAACCTCTTCAAGCACGCCCGGCGCGAGACGATGGCGTTGCTGGCCAAGCACCGTGACGGCGTGCTCGATCGCCGGGCCGAGGTACACAAGGTGCCCCAGAGCCTCGAAAAGCTCGTCACCGCGGCACATCAGCGGATCGGTCTCCCCACGCTGCCCGAGTTCGTGGAGGACGCGGACGTCCCCGCCGCCGAACCGTCGCGGCTGGAGGTCGTCGAGGCGCCGCAGTTCGTCCAGCGGCACTTCGAGCGCAACCTCAACGACCCCGCGCGCAGGTTCTACCCGCTGCACCGGCCGAACGTGCTGCTGGCCGACGAGCAGGGCGGGTACCAGATCTACGGCCACCTCAACCGGCACGACGGCTACTGCACGATCTTCGGCGCCACGCCCAGCCCGCAGGCCCTCCTGCCGCACCTCGGTGGCGTGATCGACACGCTCGCCGGCCTGGGCGCGCCGCACGTCGAGACGCTGGTGCCACTGCACGAGTTCGACGAGCTGAGTGCGTTGCTGGCGTTCGGTTTCCTGCCGGTGGCGCTCTACCCCGCGATGCGCCGGGACGGCGATCTCTTCCACGACTACGTGGTCATGGTGCACACGCCGCAGCCGCCCGACTTCCGCGGCCTCACGATCGACGAGGCGTTCCGGCCCTTCACCGAGCAGTACATCGAGCTGTGGACGCAGAAGTTCCTCAACACCAACGGAGTCTACTTTCATGACTTCCTCTTTGGGCATGAACCCGCACCTCGGTCCAGCAACGGTGCCGGATCCCTCACTCAGTGCTGTCCAAGCGCTGTGCGACATCGCGGCGCCGTACGACCACAGTGACGAAGCCTTGTTCCTGGAAGCGATGAACGAGTCGAACCGCTGGCACGCCCAGCGCAACGACTTCTTCCGCAGTCTGTGGAACGGCAAACCCATCAAGGACATCACCGAGCAGCCGTACGTGCACGCGAACTTCTTCAAGATGCACGAGGTGCTGTCGGTGCCGCGTGGCGAGGTCGTCGTGCACGCCACGTCGTCCGGCACGACCGGGCAGAAGTCGCAGATGTTCTGGGACGCCTGGACGTTGCGCGCCGGCCAGCGGATGGTCGCGCGGATCTACGAGCACAACGGGTTCATCGACGACACCGAGCCCGTGCACTACCTGATCAACCTCAACCAGCCGACGCCGAACGTCAAGCTGGGCAGCTCGTTCACCGGCCAGTTCATGACCGACTTCGCGCCCGTGCACTCGGTGGACTACGGCCTCGCGCACACCGGCAGCGGCCACGAGTTCGACGCGTTCGGCAACATCCGGGCGTTGCGGCGGTTCGCCGAGGACGGGCTGCCGGCGCGGATCTTCGGGTTCCCCGCGTTCCTCAGCTTCACGCTCGATCGTATGCGCGCCATGGGAATCGAGCCGTTGCGGTTGAACGAGCGTTCGCTGGTGTGGTTCGGCGGTGGCTGGAAGGGCAACGCGGACAAGCAGATCTCCAAGGCCGAGTTGCGGGCCAAGGTCACCGGGATGCTCGGCATCCCGGACGCGCGGATCCGCGACAGCTACGGCTCGGTCGAGCACTCGGTGCCGTACGTCGAGTGCGCGCACCACAACCTGCACGTACCCACCTGGTCGCGCGCTCTGGTTCGCGACGTCCGGACGCTGGAACCGTTGCCGTACGGCGAATCCGGGTACATCCAGTTCGTCTCCCCGTACATCACCTCGGCGCCCGCGCAGAGCGTGCTGATGGGTGACCTCGCCGCGCTGCACGCACCTGAGGACTGCGGTTGCGGCAACGAGACCCCGTGGTTCGAGATCCTCGGCCGCGCCGGCGTCTCCCGAAACCGATCCTGCGCAATTGCCGCAGCAGAACTTTTGAAGGGCAGGGCATGAACCGGCATTTCTGGCAGGGCGAGTGGATGAACGACGAGTCCGCCGCCCGCAGGCTCGACACGCTGGAGGACCGCACCCAGCAGGTCGTCACCGGCCCGCGGCTGAGCCCGCTCGTGGTGCTCGCCGCCGCCGAGAAGCTGGACCTGGAGAGCCACCGCGCGGCACTGGTCGCGTGGGGCCTCGACGAGCAGGAGATCGAGGACACGATCGACGCGTTGCGGCACGCGCTGAGCCGGCCTGAGCTGGAGCGCAAGCTCAAGCGCGAGCTCGGCGGCCTCGACCCGGCGCGGCTGGTCCGCTTCGACTTCCGCACCCCCACCTACGAGGCCTGGGTGCCGCTCGGCCTGCTCGTCCACGTGACGGCGGGCAACGCGCCCGCTGCGGGTGTGCTGAGCGCCGTCGAGGGCCTGCTCTCGGGCAACCTCAACGTCATCAAGGTCGCGTCCGACGACTCCGGCTTCACCGCCGAGGTGCTCGCCGCGCTGGCCTCGCACGACCAGACCGGCCAGATCGCCGCCCGGCTCGTCGTGTTGCACTTCTCGTCCTCGCGTGCCGACTGGATGTCCCGCGTGCTCGGCGCCGCAGACGCCGTCGCCGTCTGGGGCGGCGAGGAAGCGGTCACCGGCGTCACCGAGCTGGTCCGGCCGGGCACGCGCGTGATCGACTGGGGCCCGAAGCTGTCCTTCGCCTACCTGACCGACTCCGCCTGGTCCGATGTGGACACGTTGCACGCGCTGGCGGCGGACGTGTGCCGGCTGGAGCAGCAGGCTTGTTCGAGCCCGCAGGTGATCTACCTCGACACCGAGGACCCGGCGCAGGTGTTCGCGTTCGCCGAGCGGTTCGCGTCGGTGCTGGAGCTGACCGGCCCGCCGACCCGCGAGCCGTCGCAGGCGGAGTGGGCCGAGATCACGAACACCGTGGTCGTCACGCAGCTCGAAGAGCACCTCGGGTTGACCAAGGTGCGCACCGGCGAGCACTGGCGCGTGCTGGCGGACGTGCGCTCCGCGTTGCGCACTTCGCCGTTGTACCGAACGGTGTGGGTGAAGCCGTTGCCGCGCAAGCAGATCACCTCCACGCTGCGGCCGATGCGTCGCTATCTGCAGACCGTCGGGCTCGCGGCTGAGCGGTCTGACGTTGCCCTGCTGGCGCGGTCCTTCGTGTCGGTCGGCGTGCAGCGGATCACCACGCCGGGCTCGATGCTCGGCGGTTACAGCGGCGAACCGCACGACGGCGTGTACGCGTTGCAGCGCTACAGCAACAGGGTGTCCGTGCAGCTCGACGACAGGTTCGCCGCGGACGCTTCGCTGGACGACCTGGCCGAGTCGCGCCAGCTGCCCGTGCCGGCTGTCCCGGTGACGGCCAAGGAGGACTTCGAGACGCTGCAGGACCGTCCGGCGGACGTGTACTTCCGCAGCGGTGGCAGCTCCGGCGCGCCCAAGCTCTCCGCCTACACCTGGGCGGACTGGGACGAGCAGATGTGGGTCGGCGCCGAGGCTCTGCTGGCCACCGGGCTCGACCCGCGGCACGACCGGATCATGAACCTGTTCTTCAACGGGCACATGTACGCGAGCTTCGTCAGCTTCTTCGCCGCGCTGGAGCGGATGAACGCCGTGCAGTTCCCGATGGGCGGCGAGTGGGGCCAGCTCGACGCGATCGCCCAGGCCATTGTGGACAACCGGGTCGACACGCTGCTGACCGCGCCTTCGTTCGTGCAGCGGCTCTTCGCCGAGCACGGCGAACTGCTGAAGGAGTACGGCGGCATCCGCAAGATCTTCTACGCGGGCGAGCACTTCGGGGCGCAGGCGATCGCCCGGCTGCGCGACGAGTTCGGCGTCGAGACGATCCGCTCGGCCGCCTACGCGACCGTCGACGCGGGCCCGGTCGGCTACCAGTGCCAGGCCTCCGACGGCAAGGTGCACCACCTCTTCACCGGCCTGCACACGCTGGAGATCCTCGACCCGTCGGCGGATCGCGCCGTGCAGGGTGCCGACCCCGGCCGACTCGTCTTCACCACGCACACCCGGCGGGGCCAGCGGCTGGAGCGCTACGAGATCGGCGACCTCGGCCGGTGGATTCCCGGTGACTGCCCGTGCGGCCGCCGAACGCCGCGGTTCGAGCTGCTCGGACGCACCGGAGACGTGTTCCGTGCGGCCGCGCAGACGTTGAACTACCGCAGGTTCCTCACGATCCTGGAGGACGAGTTCAGCTACTCCGGCGCGTTGCAGATCGAGCTGCACGAGAACTCCACCGGCGAGGAACTGGTGGTGCGGCTGGAGAACGGACGTGCACCAGAGCCCGCTTCGAGCAAGACCGCGCTGCTTTCCCGTTATGCCGAAGTCGCCGAGGCGGTCGAGCAGGACGAGCTGCTGACCGTGCGCGTGGAGAACACGCCGCTCGGAGACTTCCTGCGCACTCGCAGCAGCGGCAAGCTGATCGCGGTCGTGGACCAGCGCGGCAGCAGGAGCGTGTGATGTCCGTACTCGACCTCATTTGCCACGCCCGCACGCACTCCCCGTTCTACCAGGAGCTGTACGGCGGGATCGAGAGCGTCGCGCTGGCCGACCTGCCGGTGGTCGACCAGGCCGCGTTCTGGGCCGCGAACACCATCCGCGGCAACAAGGTGCTGACCCGCACGCACACCGACGGCCTGATCTTCAAGACCGGCGGCACGACCAAGGCTCCTCGGGTGTCCTTCTACACCAACGCGGAGTGGGACGCGATGTGCCGCACCTACGCGGAAACGCTGCCCGCGGCCGGTTTGCGGCACGGTGACCGGATCGCGAACCTCTTCGCGGCCGGCGAGCTGTACTCCAGCTTCATCTTCGCGTTGAACGCCCTGCAGCGCTCGCCGATCGACCTGGTCCAGCTGCCGGTCACCGGCAGCGCGCCGGTCGAGTTCACGCTGACCACGATGCAGGACTTCGACGCGACCGTCGTCGCGGGCTTCCCGACGACGTTGTGCCGGCTGGCCTCGCACGTGGTCTCGTCGGTCGGATCACTGCCTCAGGTGCGACTGATCCTGTTCAGCGGCGAGGCGTTGTACGACGACCAGCGCGCTCTGCTGTCGTCGGCCTTCCCGCAGGCCGAGTTCCGGTCGTTCGTGTACGGCAGCGTGGACGGCGGGATCATCGGCACGGCGGTGCTGGGTTCCGACGACCCGCGGGTGTTCCGCTCCTTTGTGGACAGCTCGGTGCTGGAGATCGTCGACGTCGACACCGGCAAGGTGATCACCTCCCCAGGTCAGCCGGGCCGGTTGCTGCAGACGGACCTCACCCGGCGGCTGCAGCCGATGATCCGGTATCCGGTCGGCGACCTGGCCGAGTGGGTCGACGTCGAGGACGGGATCTTCCGGCTGCTCGGCCGGGCGGACGAAGGTGCGCGGGTCGGACCTGTGACGCTTCATCTGGACCACCTGCGTGCGGCGGTGGACAAGGCCGGCGTCGTGCACACCGGCGTGCAGATCGTGATCCGCCGCGTCGACGCACGGGATCAGCTGGTGTTGCGGGTGGCCGGTGCTGCGCAGCCCGCACTGGAAGCGGCTGTTCGCAACGAGGTCCACGTGATCAGCCCGCGGTTCGAGCTGCAGGCCGGGCGCGGAACCGTGGCTCCCCTGTCGATCGAGTGGGTCTCGGCGCTGGAGGTCAACCCCCGCAGCGGCAAGACGCTGCGGCTGATCGACGAACGCCCGCACTGACCGGCGACTTCCGGCTGGCACGAACCCGTCCGGTGGTGGCAGTTAGGGTGTGCCGGTGCGAAAGATCCTGGTCATCGGTATCGGCGCGGGCAACCCCGACCACCTGACGGTGCAGGCCGTCAAGGCGTTGCAGACGGTCGACGTGTTCTTCGTGCTGGACAAGGGTTCGGTGAAGCAGGAGCTCGTCGACCTCCGCCAGTCGGTGCTCGACGCCCACGTGACCCGGCCGTACCGCTGGCTCGAAGGCCGCGATCCCGAGCGCGACCGGAACCCGTCCGACTACGTGGCGACGATCGACGCCTGGCGCCGGGCACGCGCGGACGTCTGCCTCTCCTTGCTCGCGGAGCTGGGCGACAACGAGGTCGGCGCGTTCCTCGTGTGGGGCGACCCGTCCCTGTACGACTCGACGCTGGCGATCCTCGACGACCTCCTGTCGCGCGGGGAGTCGTTCGAGATCGAGGTCATCCCGGGCGTGACCTCGGTGGCGGCGCTGACGGCCGGGCACCGCGTGTCCCTGAACCAGGTCGGCAAGCCGGTGCAGATCACCACCGGCCGCCGCCTGGCCGCCGGGTGGCCCTCCGATGTGGACGATGTGGCCGTGATGCTGGACGCGTCGTACGCGTTCGAGGGCGTCGACCCCGACACGTGGATCTACTGGGGCGCCTACCTCGGCATGCCGGACGAGATCCTGGTGTCCGGACGGGTCGGTGACGTGGCGCCGCGGATCCGCGAGCTGCGCGAGGAAGCCCGTGCGCGCAAGGGCTGGATCATGGACACCTACCTGCTGCGCAGGACCTGACCCGCGCGCGACCTATCGGGCGAGCATCTTCGCAACGGAGCGCACGATCAGATCGCGGCTCGCGACCGGGCTGGAGAAGGCCAGGATCGACAGGTGCACGACGAGGCTCAGGAGCTCCTCGGCGCCGAAGTCCGCCGGCAGCTGACCGTTGCGCTGCGCCTCGGCGATGGCGGCGACCTTCTCGGTGTGAGCGTCGGCCTCGGCCTTGTTGATCGCCTCGAAGCCGTTCTCCAGCCGGTGATACCCGACCAGGCGCAGCAGTTCCGGCTGTCGTTCGTAGCTGTCGAACAGCCGGCCCGCATAGCCGGGTAGGTCGAGCGGAGTGATCGGGACGTCGGCGATCATGCGGGCGATCTGAATCTTCAGGACCTCGTCGAAGAGGTCCTCCTTGCTGCCGAAGTAGGCGTAGATCATCGCCTTGTTGCAGCCGGCACTGGCGGCGATGCGGTCGACCCGCGCGCCCGCGATGCCGTGCGTTGCGAACTCGGCCAGTGCCGCGTCCAGCAGTTTTGCCTTGGTTGCTTCCCTGTCCCTCACCACGGCGACCATTCTAACCAACTAGTTGGTTGACAAGCGAGCCGAGTAGTGGTTGCCTGGATTTAGCAACCAACCGGTTAGTTAGGAGCGGGTCATGAAGGTCGCACTGGTCACGGGTGCCTCGTCGGGGATCGGCGAGTCCACGGCGCTGGAGCTGCAGAAGGCCGGCTACACCGTGTACGCCGCGGCACGCCGGGTGCAGCGCATGGAAGGGCTGGCCGCACAGGGCGTCCGGGTGCTGGAGATGGACGTGACCCAGGACGACTCGATGGTCGCGGGCGTCAAGCAGGTCATCGCCGAGACCGGGCGGATCGACCTGCTCGTGAACAACGCCGGGTACGGGTCGTACGGCGCGTTCGAGGACGTGCCGTTGAGCGAGGGCAAGTACCAGTTCGAGGTCAACGTGTTCGGGCTGGCGCGGCTCGTGCAGCTGGTGGTGCCGCACATGCGCGAGCAGCGGAGCGGGCGGATCGTGAACGTCTCGTCGATCGGCGGGAAGATCTACGAGCCGCTCGGTGGGTGGTACCACTCGACGAAGTTCGCGGTGGAGGGGCTCAGCGACTCGCTCCGGCTGGAGCTGAGGCCGTTCGGGATCGACGTCGTGGTGATCCAGCCGGGCGCGATCAAGACCGAGTGGGCTCCGATCGCGCTCGACAACCTGCGCAAGACGTCCGGGGAGGGCGCGTACAAGGAGCAGGTTCGGCAGCTCGCCGCGTTCTTCAGCCAGGCCGATCGCGGGTCGGAGCCGAAGGTCATCGCGGACGTGATCGTCAAGGCCGCCAGGGTTCGCCGGCCGCGGACGCGGTATGCGGCCGGGTTCGGGGCGGCGCCGATCCTGTTCGCACGCAGGGTGTTGCCGGATCGCGCGTTCGATGCGCTGTTCCTCGGCGTCATGCGCCGCGCCGCCCGCGTCTGAGCAGGTACCTTCGGTTCGGAACCACCGAAGGGAATCTTGTGCACGAGGGGCTGTCTCCGGAAGCCGAGCAGCTGTACCTGGCGCTGCTCAAAGGCAACAACAGCGAGCCCGGTGCGCCGCACGAGGAACTCGAACGGCTGGGGCTGGTTCGGGGCGGTGAGGTGCGCCCGCCGCGAAGTGCGCTGGCCACGATCGCCTCGAATCACGAGACCGCGGCCATCAGGGCCAGGGAGACCGCCGAGGTGCTGGCCGCCGCGTATGCCGAGCGGGGTGCGAAAGAGGTCGACTTCGTCGAGGTGCTGACCGACGCCCACGAGGTGATCAGCGCGTTCGAGGAGATGCAGAGTCAGGCCAAGACGGAGATCCGGGCGCTCGATCCCGGTTCGTACCTGAGCCCGCAGCCGGAGGCGACCCCCGCGCAGCCTCCGGCGCTGGCCCGCGGCATCGGGTACCGGGTCGTGTACGACTCGTCGTTGTTGCAGACCGAACTGGGCCTCGCGTCGGTGCAGGGCAGCATCGCGGCGGGCGAGCAGGCGCGGGCGTTTCCCGGGGTGCCGCTCAAGCTCGTGATCGCCGACTCGGACCGGGCGTTGATCGCGGTGCCGACGGTCACCGGCGGGAACGTCGTGGCACTGCTCATTCACCCGTCCGTGCTACTGAGCGCGCTCATCGAGTTGTTCGAGGCGTTCTGGCGGATGGCTGTGTCGATCACGCCTGGCAGTCAGGAATCCACGCACGAGGAGCCGACGACGGCGACTCGCAGGCTGATGGCGCTGCTCAGCGCTGGTCTGACCGATGAGTCGATCGCGCGCGAGCTTGGCGTCAGCGAACGCACGGTGCATCGGCGCGTGAGTCGGCTGCAGCAGCTGCTGGGTGCCCAGACGCGATTCCAGCTCGGTGTCCAGGTATCACGGCGCGGGTGGCTTTAGTTACTCAAGGCCACCGACAGGACGAGTGTTCATCACTCTGTGAACACCTTTGGTGACAGTTTCCGGACATGTCGACTTTCTGCCACCGCCCACGAGTGTCAAACGGCGTGAAAGCCCCTTCTCCTCCTCTGAGTGCACGGCCTCACTCGGTCGTGCGGGGGCAGGGAAGGGATCGACCTTGAGGAAGTACTTCAGAGGCGGCATCGCCGCACTGACTGGGGCACTGGTCGCCACGAGCATCGTGCTCGTGCCGACGGCGAACGCGGCAGCGAAGCAGGACCCGAACACCGCGGCGCTCGCGGGCGCGCTGACCACCCAGAAGATCACCTGGGAAGAGTGCACGTTCCCCGGCGTGGCCGAGGAGACGGTCAAGAAGTTCAAGACGGTCAAGGGTCTGGCCTGCGCCACCGTCCAGGTGCCGCGCGACTGGCACAACCCCGGTGACGGCAACACGATCGGCATCCGGGTCTCCAAGACCGAGACCGCCTACAAGGGCACCAGCCGTCAGGGCATCGCGCTGGTCAACCCCGGCGGCCCCGGCGGCTCCGGCCTGCCGTGGGGTGCGGCGATGGCGCTGCGCAGCCCGGTCCTCGCCGGCCAGTACGACTTCATCGGCTTCGACCCGCGCGGCGTCGGCCTCTCCACGCCGCTGTCCTGCAGCTACACCGTCCCGACCAGCACCGACATCAACGTGCTGAACAAGGCCAAGGTCGACGGCTGCCTCGCGAACCCGCTCACGAAGTACATCACCACCGAGCAGACCGCGTACGACATGGACTTCATCCGGGTCCTGCTCGGCGAGAAGAAGATGAGCTACATCGGCTACTCGTACGGCACGTGGCTCGGCACCTGGTACGCCGCGACGTTCCCGAGCAAGGCGCACCGCTTCCTGCTCGACTCGGCCGTCGACGCCTCGCAGTCGACCCTCGAGAACACCTGGGACCTGCAGCCGCGCACCCGCGACCGCCAGTTCCAGGAGGCGATGCTGCCGTACATGGCGCGCAACGACGCCGAGTACGCCATGGGCACCGACCCGATGGAGATCCGCCGCAAGTGGGAGAAGGCCGGCGGCACCCGTGAGTTCCTGGGTCAGCTGTTCGTCGCCTGGTTCGTGATCCCGGCGATGTACGACACCACGCAGTACCCGGTGGCCGCTTCCGCCGTCGCAGCGGTGATCGGTGACTCGGCCGCGGCCGGCACCGACGCGGAGAAGGTCGAGCAGCTCGTCTCCACGATGCTGGCGACGAAGGGCCTCTCCGACGAGAACAAGGCGTTCATCGCGAAGGGCAAGCAGAACGCGCTCGCCGCCATCGCCAAGAAGGAGCGCGTCGCGGTGAAGTCCACGACCGCCGCCGCCGAGGTCGAGACCTGGGACGCGACGTTCGAGGCGATCCGCTGCCAGGACGGTCAGTGGAACCAGAACCTGCACTACTGGAACTACTGGCTGGCCGACCTGACCGTGAACGCGCCGTTCATCGCGCCGTTCATGAGCACGCCGCTCTGCGCGTACTGGCCGACCAAGAACTCGATGCCGAAGCCGGACAAGAAGACGTTCCCGCGCCTGCTGGTCGCCCAGAGCGAGCTCGACGCCGCCACGGCGTACGAGGGTGGCCTGGCCACCGCGAAGGCGCTGCCGAACGCGAAGCTGATCAGCGTCGACAACGAGGGCTCGCACGGCCTGTTCCCGTACAACACGGACTGCGTCGACGACCCGATCGTCTTCTTCTTCCAGACCGGTGCGACCCCGCGCAAGCAGTTCACCGGCTGCCAGGCGCTGCCGCTGCCGAACGAGGACAAGACCTACGACGTCGGCGGCAAGCTCACCAACGGCAAGGTGAAGATCAAGATGATCACGCCGGCCGTCAAGCAGGCCAACAAGATCGTCAAGGACCTGCTCAGCGGTTCGTCCACCGCGGCGGCCGACGAGTCGGGCATGCCGGCCAACCTGTAACACCACCCAGTGCTGCGGCCTCCGGAACGTTGTTCCGGAGGCCGTTTCCATTCACTGGAGACTTAGCGCTGCCACCACTTCTTGCGGAGCACGTCGATGATCACGCAGGTGATGTTGTCCGGGCCGCCGTTGCCGTTGGCCAGCGCGACCAGCTGCCAGACCGCCTCGGTTCCGTCCTCAATGGACAGCAGGACGTCGTGCACCTCTTCCAGGTCCGCGTAGTCGGTCAGACCGTCGCTGCACAGCAGGTAGCGATCACCCAGCAACGCCTGGTGCCACGACAGATCCGGGTCGTGCGAGTTGCCGGACTGCAAGGCGCGCAGCACGTACGCGCGGCGCGGGTGGACCAGCGCCTCCTCCGGCGTCATCCGGCCGGCGTCGACCAGAGCCTGCACCATGGTGTGGTCATGGGAAATCTGCCGAAGCTCACCCTCGCGCAGCAGGTACGCGCGCGAGTCGCCGATGTGGGCGAGCTGGAACGCGAGGCCCTCCCAGCGCATCGCGGTCAGCGTGGTGCCGGTGCCCTGCGGGGTCTCGGCGTCGAGTCTGCGCGCGATCTCCGCGACCGCGGGGCCGAGGTCGCCGCGCCATCCCGCCAGGACGTTCACCGCGAGCGCGCTGGCCAGCTCACCGTGCTCGTGGCCGCCCATGCCGTCGGCCACGGCCTGCAGATCCGGCCGGACGAAGACCGAATCCTCGTTGAGCTCGCGAACGAGCCCAGGATCGGTCGCCACGGCGATGCGCAGCTCGTGTGTCATGTCCCCAGTAGAGCAGTTGTGAAGTCACTTCACAAGCAATACGGTTGTGAACATGGATGAGACGGTCAACGCCGGTGACATCGCGCGCCTCGCCGAGGTGGGGCGGGCGGCCGTGTCGAACTGGCGGCGGCGGTTCGAGGACTTCCCGGCACCGGTCGGTGGGACGGCCTCCAGTCCGTTGTACCTGTTGCGCGACGTCGAGGCATGGCTGCGGCGCAACGGCAAGCCGTTCCGGGTCTCCCCCGCCGAACGCCTCTGGACGCAGCTGCGGACCGCCGACGACCTCAAGCTCGGCGAAGCGCTGGCCCACGTCGAGGCGGACGCGAAGACCTTCGAGTTCCTCCACGAGCGCTACCTGGAGGCCCACTCCCGACTGCTCAACCCCACCCCGCCCGAGATCATCGAGCTCGTCCTGGCCACCACCGACGGCGACACGGTCATCGATCCGGCGTGCGGCACCGGGAGCCTGCTGAAGGCTTCGAGAGCCAAGCAGAAGATCGGGCAGGAGCTGGATCCGGTCTCGGCGGTCATCGCGCGGCGCCGGCTGCCCAAGGCGCAGATCATCACCGGAGACTCCTTGCGGCACAACGGCATCGTCCAGAAGGCCGATGCCGTGCTGTGCGATCCGCCGTCGCACGACCGGGCGTGGGGGCACGAGGAGCTCGTCAGCGACCCGAGGTGGACCTACGGGCTGCCACCGCGCGGAGAGCCGGAACTGGCGTGGGTGCAGCACTGCCTGTCGCTCGCCAAGCCCGGCGGGCTCGTGGCGGTGCTGCTGCCGTCGGCGGCCGCGAGCCGCCGGCCGGGCAAGCGGATTCGCGGCAACCTGTTGCGCGCCGGTGCGATCCGGGCGGTGATGACCGTGCAACCGGGGCGCGACCTGTGGCTGCTCCGGCACCCGGTCGGCCGCGCGCCGGAGCACATCGCGCTGCTCGAAGAACCCGGCCCGATCGAACCGAACACGCGCGTCATCGACCTGCTGGACGACGACGTCGACCTCAGCCCGGCCCGGCTCAGCCACACCGACGCCACGGCCTACCTCACCCGGCAGCCGGCCTTCGTCCTGCCGAACCTCCCCGAACTGCGCGAGCAGGCACCACCGATGACGACGATCGGCGAACTGGTCAGGACCGCACCCGGCGCCCACGTCGTCACCTCCCCGACCGGCGCCACCTACGAGATCGACCCGGCCAGGATCGACCCGGACTTCCTCGAAGGCGTGCTGCGCGCCGCGTTCGCCCGCACCCCGACCGGATCGACCAGGCTCGACGTGCGGCGGACCCCGGTGCCCAGCCTGCCGATCGCCGAGCAGCGCCGGTACGGGCAGGCGTTCGCGCAGCTCAAGGCACTCGAAGACGGCCTGGGCGAAGCCGCCGGGCTCATCCGGCTCGGCTACGCGGGGCTGCTGGGCGGGCAGATCGGTCCGGCGTGAGGGTTAGGCTTCCCAGGTGTTGATCGCCGACCGCTACGAGATCGACGACCTGCCACTGGGTCGGGGTGGCATGGGTGCCGTGCACAGGGGCCGGGACCTGCGCCTGGACCGGCAGGTGGCGGTGAAGCTCCTGCAGCTCCCCGGCAGCGATGACGAGGTGCAGCAACGGTTCGCGCGCGAGGCGCGGATCGTGGCCAAGCTGGAGCACCCCGGAGTGCCGGTGCTGTACGACTTCGGGACGTACGAGCAGCGCCTGTTCCAGGTCATGCAGTTCGTGGACGGCGTGACGGTCGCGGACCTGGTGCAGGAGTTCGGCCCGCTGCCCGAGGCGTGGGCGGCGAACATCGCCGCGCAGACGGCCGCGGTCCTCACCGAGGCCCACGGACACGGGATCTGCCACCGGGACCTGAAGCCCACGAACCTGATGCTCTGCCCGGACGGCGCGGTGAAGGTGCTGGACTTCGGGCTGGCGCTGCTGCGGGAGAGCGACGTGGCGCCGTTCAGCCGGGCCGGGCAGATCCTGGGCACGCCGTCGTACATGGCGCCCGAGCAGATCCAGCGCGGCATCGCGGAGCCGCGCAGCGACCTGTACGCGCTGGGCTGTGTGCTGCACGAGATGCTGACCGGGGAACAGCTCTTCACCGGACCGACGGCCTACGCGGTGTTCGACAAGCACGTCAAGGAATCACCGAAACGCCTGCCGGGCGCCCTCAACGCGGTGGTGCAACGGTTGCTGGCCAAGGCCCCGGAGGCCCGCCCCGCCACGGCACTCGAGGTTTTCGGCGCCCTGCAAGGGTTCGCGCAGAACCCTCCGCCGCTGCCCGGTTTCGTCCAGAACGCCTCCACCGCGGCGATGTACGCGAGCCTGCAGCTCAGGCCGGGATCCGGTTCACCTCGTGATCACCGGTCGCCCACAGGTGCTGCACCGCGTACGCCCGCCACGGCCGCCACGCCTCCGAACGCCTGACCAGGGCCGCCGGCGTCTCCGGCAGTCCCAAAGCCTTGGCCGCCAATCGGATTCCCAGATCGGTCGGCAGGAACGCGTCTTGATCACCCAACGCGCGCATCGCGATGGTCTCGATGGTCCACGGACCGAAGCCCGGCAACGATGTCAGCCTGGCGCGCGCGGCCTCCCGGTCGGCGTCCGGACTCAGCTCCAAACCGGACTGAAGCGCGTCCAGCAACGCGGCCATCGTCGCCTTCCGCGACGCCGGCATGGCGAGCGAGTACGGGTCGAACTCCAGCGGGAACAGGAACAGATCCCCGACAGGAGTGCCGTAACGCTGCACGAGACGGGCGGCGTGCGTGCGGGCTGCCTTCGTCGACACCTGTTGTCCCAGCACAGCGCGGATCGCGAACTCCGCACCGTCCACCGTGCGCGGGACCCGGCGGCCAGGCGCGCTCGAAACCAGTGGTGCCAACAGCGGATCAGCGGCCAATGCGTTGTCGACCTCGGCCGGATCGACGTCGAGGTCGAGCAGAAACCGGCAGAGGTCTAGAGCTTTGGGCAGATCGCGTTCGTCGGACAGCTCCACAGTGCACGCGACATGATCGCGAAAAGGCCGCAAAGCGGCTATCCCGCAACCGAAAGGGAGTCGCAGCGAGCGCCGGTACACGCCGTCGCGCCACTCCTCCACGCCGGGCACGGCGGTCGCGATCAGGTGGCCGAACAAGTTGTCGAGACAAAGAGGTTGTTGAAACGACAAGCTTTCCGAGAACTCGTGCAACCGCATGCTGACCAGCATGACCTGAGTCCAAGCGAGACGCTGGCGGGAAAGCGACATCATTCTGGACGGGGCCAACCGGGTGACCTGCTTCGCGCCGCGATCTCGCGTGGCTAGGCTGACTCCTGCGCCGTGGCAACAGAGTCAGTTCAGCATGGAAGGGCGGCGTCGCGTGCGATGAGAGCGGCCTGGACGCGGTTGTCGCACCGAAGTTTCGTCAGCAGTCGGCTGACGTGGGCCTTGATCGCCCCCTCCGAGAGGTACATGAGCCTTGCGATGCGTGCGTTGGCCATGCCCTGTGCGAGGTACACCAGCACTTCCTGCTCCCGCCGAGTGAGCAGGCCGATGCGACCACGAGCAGCATCACGCCGTTCCGAGTCCACACCCGTGAAGTGGTCGACCAACGCACGGGTCGCCGACGGCGACAGGATCGCCTCGCCGGCCGCAACGACGCGCACGGCGTTCACGAGTGCGTCCGGTTCGCTGTTCTTGAACAGGAAACCCGCCGCACCGGCACGCAACGCGGGAAACAGCATCTCCTCGGTCTGCGTGGTGCACAGCATGATCACCTGCGTTCCCGGCACGTGCCTGCGCACCATGCGCACCGCCGCGAGCCCCTCCATGCCGGGCATCGTGGCGTCCATCAGCAGCACCTGCGGGCGGTGCCGCTGCGCGAGCTCGACCGCGCCGCTGCCGTCGCCGGCCTCGCCGACCACCACGACGTTGCCGGCTCGCTCCAGCACACCGCGAACCCCGGTGCGGATCAGCACCTCGTCGTCGGCGATGCCGACGGTGATCGTGCGCGGTTTGTCCACCAGTTGCAGACCCGCGCTCGACCACGAGTACTCGGACGAGGTGCCCGTCGTCAACGTCATTCGCACTCCCTGTCAGACCGGACCAGTTGCCAGTTTGTTCCCGAACGAGGATCTCGGGAAGGTAGGCATAACGAGCACAGTGCGAACCGTCTCGCGCGCATCGACGTGTAACGGGTTGCACTCAGCAGGTCACCACCCACGACCTGCGTTTTCGCCGGAGCGAGACAGGGACAGCCTGCCGTTACGGCTGGAGGAGAGGTACTCATGACCAGCACCGGACGTTGCGCCCTGTGCGCCGGCGCGCTGCCTCCCGCCACCTCCGAGCAGCGCAGGTCCTACTGCTCCAACGCATGCCGCCAACGGGCCTACCGCCGCCGTGCGTCCGTGCCCGCGCCCTCGCAGACCAGCAGGCAGAACCTGCACGTGCTCTCGAACCTGCCCGCGGCGCGCGACACGTTCATCGGACGGCAGCCGGAGCTGACGAAGCTCGACCAGCTGCTGCGCCGCCATCGTCTCGTTACGCTCGTGGGCAGTGCGGGTGCGGGTAAGACCCGGCTCGCCCTGGAGGCCGCCGGCCG
Organism: uncultured Actinomycetota bacterium; assembly: GCA_963771775.1. Lineage (GTDB taxonomy): Bacteria > Actinomycetota > Actinomycetes > Mycobacteriales > Pseudonocardiaceae > Lentzea. Next base: position 68,732 of record CAVYUS010000007.1, on the reverse strand, counting down.
GCTGCGGCGCGGCCGGACGGACCGGGTCCTCCTCGTCTCGCTCGGCGAGGTCGTCCGCGCTACCGACGTCCTGCCGTCAGTCGCTCACGCTCTGGGTGTCGTCGCACAGTCCGACGAACCGCTGCGCGACACAGTCATCGAAACGCTCGTGAACATGAAAGTGGTCGTAGTCCTCGACAACTGCGAACACCTTCTCGACACGTGCGCCGAACTGGTCGACCTCCTGCTGAACCGCTGCCCCACCGTGCGTGTGCTGGCGACCTCGCGCGAGGCACTGTGGATCACCGGCGAGGTCAGCTTCCACGTCGAGGGCCTGCCGTTGCCGTCAACGGACCGTGATCTCGTCACGACGACGGCGCCGCGTTCCGAGGCCGTCAAGCTGTTCGTCGACCGCGCGCGCGAACGCAAGCCCGACTTCCGCCTGACCGTAGAGAACACCGCCGCGGTGGCGTTGCTGTGCGCGCGTCTGGAAGGCATACCGCTCGCGATCGAACTGGCGGCGCGGTGGGTGCAGCTGCTGCCGGTCGCCGACATCTGCGACCGGATGGACGAGCCGCTCGAACTGCTGACGCTGGGCTGCCGCAAGTCGCCGTCGCGGCAGAGTTCGCTGCGCGAGGCGATCGACTGGAGCTACCAGCTGCTCGCCCCGGACGAGCAGTTCGCGTTGCGGCGACTGTCGGTCTTCGACGGCGGCTTCGACCTGGCCGCGGCCACCGAGGTCTGCTCGTCGGAGCGCTCCGCGGAACCGGTGCTGGACGTGCTGTCGCGACTGCAGGCCAAGTCGCTGCTGACGGCGGTCCCCGGCACCACCCGGTTCCGGCAGCTGGAGTCGGTTCGGTTGCACGCACGGGAGAAGCTGCTCGCGGCCGGCGAGCTCGACATCGCCTACGAGGTGCTGGCCCGCTGGTTCACGGACCTGTCGGACGTGCTGATCACGGCACCTCTGTCCGTGCCGACGGACGTCCAGGACAAGCTCGACAACCACGTCGACTCGTTGCTGGGCACCGTCGAGTGGGCCGCCGAACGCTCGGACGAACGCTTGCTGCTGCTGACCGCCGCTCTGGCCGACTGCGCCGCCCGACGCGGACGGCTCGGCCAGGCCCGGATACTGCTGCGCGACGCGTTACGGCGACCGTCCACTCGGGACGACTACCGGTGCGTCGCGCTGAACCACGCCGCTCGCTTCGCCACCGAACAGGGCGACCACGACGAGGCGCTCGAACTCTCCGCCGAAGCTTCCCGGCTGGTGCACTCGCTTGGACTGTCGGCGTTGGCGATGAGCTGCCGCAGCACGTTGGCCGCGGTGCAGCAGTCGTCTGGCGAGTGGGAGGCGTCGAACGAGAACAACACCGAGTGCCTACGCGTCGCCGAGTTGCTGGGCGAACCTCTCGCGCGTGCGAAGTGTTTGGTGGATTTGGCACGCACGGCCTTGTCGCTGGGCAAGCACGAACGGGCCGAGAACGCGGTCATGAAGGCGTTGCCGATCTCGCGCGCGTCGGGTGCTCCCGCGCGCATTGCTTCGGCGTTGAACACACGCGGTGCGGTTGCAATGGTGCAAGGCGACCTGGACGAGGCCACGCACGCCTTCCAGGAGGCGCTGCGGATGGACGGGATCAACCCGTTGAGCGCGCCGGACGCCCTTGAGGGGTTGGCGATCGTGGCGTTGATGCGTGGTCAGGCTGAGCGCGCGCTACGGCTTGAGGCGACTGGTCGGGCTATGCGGCGATCGGTTGGGGTCGTGCCGGATCCGTTCTGGGCGGAGAAGGTTGCGGGAGCTATGCGCACCGCACGGCTGATGCTGTGTCCTGTGCGCGCGGACGCTGCCTCTACGCCGTTGACTGCCGCGGAGACTGAGGCGTTCATCCAGGACGAGGTGTGGCTCGACCGGACTGAGGCAGCGCACGACTCGTTGGACGACCACGAGCGGCGGGTGATCGCGTTGCTGGCCACTGGACTGACGAACCAGCAGATCGCGAACCGGTTGAACGTGTCGGTGCGGACGGTGGCTTCGCGGTTGCAGCGGTTGCGGGACAAGCTGGGGCTGCGGAGCCGTGAGGACATCGCGGCCTGGGGTGCGGAGCGGGCGATCGGCTGACTCTGTAAAGGTTTACTCACAGTTGACAGTCAGCGCACGTGCAGCCCGAAACCCGTGCGGCCCGCGGGCTCCAGCCCCTCCTTCAGGTGCAGCGAGGGGAGCTCGTAGTCACCGAAGTTCTGCCGCCGGAACGCGATCGGCTCGGTCGAGTCCAGGGTGAGCAGGCGCTGCTCCCAGGCCTTGGCGACGTCCGCGTAGTCGTCACCGGTCATCCGGTCGACGCCGTAGAGCACGAACGGCGGCAGCGCCTCGATGCCGGGGTAGTAGAGGATGCCGTGGTGGATCGGGAACAGCAGATCGTCGATGGGGCCGTTGATCCCGCGAGCGGCGTAATGCGACTCCGGGCCGCCGGCGGTCACCGACAGCAGAGCCTTCCTGCCCGCGAGGGTGCCTTCACCGAAGCGCTCGCCGTACTTGGTCTCGCTGTGCTCGCCGACGCCGTACGCGAAGCGGTAGGTGAACACCCGGTCCACCCAGCCTTTCAGGATCGCGGGCATCGTGTACCACCACAGCGGGAACTGGAAGATGATCGTGTCGGCCCACAGCAGTTTCTCCTGCTCGGCGAGAACGTCCGGGGTGAGCGTCCCGGCGTCGAAGGCCCGGCCCGAGTCCAGCGCGACCTTCAGCGGGCTTGACGCGTCGGGGCCGTAGTCCGCCGCGTCCACGACCGCCTTCCAGTTCATCGCGTACAGATCGCTCACCCGCACCTCGTGCCCCGTACTCTCCAATGTGGACACCGCAAGGTCCTTCAGCGAGCCGTTGAGCGACTTCGGCTCCGGGTGGGCGTAGACGATGAGCGTCTTCACGGGAACTCCTTCGGATCAGGTGCCTCCGATCCTGGCCGCTGTTCGGGCAGGCGTTCAGGGACTGGACTTCCTGGTACCGGCAGGACCACCTTCACGAGCTGTGCCGAGGCCATACTGGAGGTGTGGACGACCTTGCGGGCTTTCTGCGGATCCGGCGCTCCCGGATCGACCCGGCGTCCGTCGGCATTCCCACCGACAGGCACCGCAGGGTCGAAGGGCTGCGCCGCGAAGAGGTCGCGCACCTGTCCGGCGTCAGCGTCGACTACTACGTACGCCTGGAGCAGGGCCGCGCGACCCAGCCCTCCGAGCAGGTCCTCGACGCGCTCGCCCGCGTCCTCGGCCTCGACGAGACCGAACGCGAACACCTCCACCGGCTCGCCCGGCAACGCCGCCGGAGCACGAAGGCACCGAACGGACGGGTCCGGCCGGAACTGCTGCGCGTCCTCGACCTGGTCGCCGGCTCACCCGCGCTGATCATGAACCACCGCATGGACGTGCTCGCCGGGAACCGCCTCGCCGGACTCCTCTACAGCCTGCCGGCGCAGGGCCTGAACACCGCCCGGCACATCTTCCTCGAGGAGGCCGAACGCGGCCTCTACGCGGAGTGGGAGAACTGCACGCTCGACGTCGTCGGGCACCTGCGCCTGGCCGCGGGCAAACATCCCGACGACCCCCGCCTGGCCTCGCTCATCGGCGAGCTGGCGATGGGCAGCGAACGCTTCCGCCGCCTCTGGGCCCGCGCGGACGTGCGCGCCCGGACACATGGACGCAAGACTTACCGGCACCCGCTGGTCGGGCCGTTGGAGCTGCACCAGGAGAACTTCGCGCTGCCGGACGAGTCAGGGATGGAGCTGGTGGTCCTGTCCGCGGCTCCCGGCAGCCCCGCCGAGGACGGGCTGCGCCTGCTCGCGAGCTTGGGCTCGGACAGCGGTGACGCGCATCCCGCAAGGCTTACTCGCTCTTGACGGTGCGGAGGAACGCGGACCACGCGGGGGTACTGACCTTGAGGTTCGTCGCGGGCGCCTTGCTGTCGCGGATACCGACGCCATGGCCGACCTCGACGCAGTTCTGGGCGTTCGCGCTGTAGCTGCTCTTGCGCCACATGACGGGCGCCTCCTCAGGTCGCTAGCTTGGTGATCCTCTCTCGCGATTGTTCCGCATCCAACGCGACGCCATCGAGTGACGTCAGCACCTCGCTGTGCGCCTTGACAGCGGCCACGCCCTCGACAATCAGGGTCGAGCTTTCTGTGTCCAGGAAGATCGCAGGCTCGTACCTGTCGAACTTCATCAAGTCGAAGGCGCCACCGAAGCCCGCGTGCGCGCCAGCCTGAGTCGGCACGATCCGCACGTCGATGTACGGCCGCACCAACATCCTCAGCACATGGTGCAACTGCTCCCTGAGCACCTCCGGACCGCCCACGGGGAGCATGAGTACCTGCTCGTGGATGAAGAACGTGGACTTGAGCCGCTGCTTGAAGATCTCCTGCATCGCCTGCCGAGCGGCCACCCTCTGCTCGACCTCACCGCTAGGCACGTTCGCGCTCGCAAGAATGACGGCTCGCGTGTAGTCCTGCACCTGAAGCAAGCCAGGAAAGATCAGCGGGCACCAGCTGATGAACTCCTTGGCCTTCTTGAGGTGCTCGAACCAGGTGCGAGGCAGGATCGGCTGGTTGTCGCCGTGCTGCTGCCACCAGTCCTTCATGTCGGTTGTCCGGTAGATGTCGAGCAGGTGGTCGCGCTCTTCGGGTGGTGTGCGACAGAACCCGAGCAGGATCGCCAGGTCGACCTCAGAGCTGCCGCCCTTGCCGTTCAACAGGTCCGACAACTTGCTCGGGTCCCAGTCGATCTTCTCGCAGATCTCGCGCGAGGTCAGGCCCGTCCAAGTCAACGCGGCTCGAACCGCATCGCCGAACTCGCGCCCGCGCGCCGTGGAGAAACGCTTTGGCATGGAACGAAGTTAGGGCCGACCGTCCTCTTTGTGCAGTCACCGCGCCAAAACTCAACCTGAAGGGGTGCCGTCTCGGAACCCCTCCAATGGTTAACCAAGTAGACCGAAATTGGACAACCAGCGGCCTGGAACCGTTTACAGACTACTCCGTTCGAGTGACGGCAGTGGTCTAGACCTTGACCGATAGTGGTCTGGACCACATCGTTCTGGCACCCCCTGCGACTGAGGAGACCGATGTCCAAGTCTCGATGGCATCTAGCTGCTCTCTTCGCGGCCGTCGCCGCGTTGGTCCTCGGACTCGCCGTTGTGCCCGCCGCGAGCGGTGCCGGTGGCGTGTCCGCCACGTTCTCCAAGGGTTCGGACTGGGGAACGGGTTTCGAGGGCAAGTACACGATCACGAACAACAGCGCGGCGGCCCTGACGTCGTGGACTGTCGAGTTCACGATGCCGGCCAACCACCGGGTGACCTCGCTCTGGGACGGCTCGTACACGACGTCCGGGCAGACCGTCACGGTCAAGAACACGTGGAACGGCAGCGTCGGTGTCGGCGGCTCGGTGAGCTTCGGGTTCAACGGCGCTTACAGCGGCACGTTCGGCGCGCCGGCCAACTGCAAGCTCAACGGTGGCTCGTGTGAGGCGGGCGGGACGAACCCGACCACGTCGACCACGACTACCACCACCACTACGACCACTACGACGACGACCACGACCGGTCCGCCGCCGCCTCCCGGGAAGATCAACCTGGGCTACTTCGCGGAGTGGGGTGTCTACCCGGCGCGCAACTACCAGGTGAAGAACATCGACACCTCGGGGTCGGCGTCGAAGCTCACGCACATCAACTACGCGTTCGGCAACGTGGCGAACGGGCAGTGCACCATCGGCGAGTCCTACCCCGCCCTCGAGAAGGCGATGACGGCGGCGGAGAGCGTGGACGGCGTCGCCGACACGTGGGACCAGCCGGTGCGCGGCAACTTCAACCAGCTGCTCAAGCTGAAGAAGAAGTACCCGCACATCAAGGTGCTGTACTCGTTCGGTGGCTGGACCTGGTCCGGTGGCTTCGGCCAGGCCGCGCAGAACCCGGCGGCGTTCGCCGAGTCCTGCTACAAGCTGCTCGAGGACCCGCGCTGGGCCAACCTGTTCGACGGCATCGACATCGACTGGGAGTACCCGAACGCGTGTGGTCTGTCGTGTGACACCAGTGGTCCGGCGGCGTACAAGAACCTGATGCAGGCGCTGCGTGCCCGCTTCGGTTCGAGCTACCTCGTCACCTCGGCGATCACGGCCGACGGCTCGGCCGGCGGCAAGATCGACGCGGCCGACTACGGTCCCGCGGCGCAGTACCTCGACTGGTACAACGTCATGACCTACGACTACTTCGGTGCCTGGGCGGCGCAGGGCCCGACGGCCCCGCACTCCCCGCTCACGTCGTACAGCGGCATCCCGACCGCCGGCTTCAACGCCGAGGCCGCGATCTCCAAGCTGCGTTCGAAGGGCGTTCCGGCGTCCAAGCTGCTGCTCGGCATCGGCTTCTACGGCCGCGGCTGGACCGGCGTGACGCAGGCGACTCCTGGTGGCACGGCGACAGGTCCGGCGCCCGGCACGTTCGAGCAGGGCATCGAGGACTACAAGGTGCTGAAGACCAAGTGTCCCGCGACGGGCACGGTCGCCGGTACGGCCTACGCGTTCTGCAACGGCCAGTGGTGGAGCTACGACACCCCGCAGACGATCGCCAGCAAGATCTCCTGGGCGCGCGGCCAGGGCCTTGGCGGTGCGTTCTTCTGGGAGCTCACCGGTGACACTGCGAACGGAGAACTGATCACAGCGATGAAGAACGCCCTGGGCTAGTTTCTTCGGGGTAGTCCTTCACAACGCCGGGAGGGGAGCTGGGTCAACCCAGCTCCCCTTTTGTTTTCCCGAAATCAGCAGAACACCTCGTTGAGCAGGGTGTTGTAGGCCTGCCCGGGGTTACCGTCGACCGGCGCGCTGGTCAGCGACATCTCCAGGCGCTTCTTGTTGTCCGGCGTGGTCAGCAGGTCGGACGCGTATCCGGGGATACCGCCGCCGTGCCCCACGACCTTCGTGCCGCACGGCAGGGTCTGCACCTGCAGGCCCAGGCCGTACTCCGGGCTGACGTCCGTGGTCTTGGCGAGTTCCTTCTGCTGCGCGGGCTTGAGCAGCTTGCCGCTCGTCAGCGCGACGATGAACGTGTCCAGGTCCTGCGTCGTCGACACCATCTCGCCGGCCGACCACGCCACCGACGGATTGATGCGGGTGATGTCGGACGGCTTGCCGTCGACCGTCCAGTAGCCGTGTGCGTGCGGGCCTCTGATGTTGACGTTGTCGCCGGGCACCTCGGTGTCGGAGAGCTTGAGCGGCTTCAGGATGCGCTGCTCGACGGCCTTCTCGTACGGCCGGCCGGTCAGCTTCTCGACCAGCAGCCCGGCGACGATGTAGTTGGTGTTGGAGTAGTTCCACTTCGTGCCCGGCGGGAAGTCGAGCGGCTTGCCGGTGGCGATGGCGACCAGATCCTTCGGCTCCCAGTGCTTGTAGCGGATCTTCTCGAACTCGGCCGGGTCGAGCGGCAGTGCGTCGGTGTAGTTGTAGAGGCCACTGGTGTGCTGAAGCAGCTGGCGGACGGTGATGTCCTTGTACGGCAACAAGCCTGGCAGATAGCGGTCCACCGGTGCGTCCAGGTCGACCTTGCCCTCTCCCGCGAGCTGCAGCATCACCGTCGACACGAAGGTCTTGGTGATGCTGCCGACGCGGAATCGCCCGTTGAGCGGCACCGGCCGGTCGCTGTCCAACTCCGCCTTGCCGGAGCGGGCGGTGAAGCGCTGCCGCCCGTCCGTCACCCTGGCCTGGACGCCGAGCGCTCCCCCGCTCGACGCCAACTGGTCCATGGCCTGCTGGACGACCTTGCGGTCGACGCTCTGCTCCTGCGCCGACGCGACGCCGGCGGTGGTCAGTACGAGCAGGCTCGCTGCGGTAACTGTTGCTACCAATCGAATCCCCATGGCAGCTACCTTGCCGGTACCGCGCTGAGACTGCATCAGACCTTGGGCTGATGGTGCCTCAGGGAAAACCCTTGCTCCTGACAGAAGACGGCGTCGATGACCGCGCCGTAAGCCGGATTCCCCTCGGTCGGCGCGCTGGTCGCGGACAGCTGCAGGCGCTTGCCGGCGTCCGGCGTCGTCACCATGAACGTGAGGTAGCCGGGGATGCTGCCGCTGTGGCCCCAGACCCTGGTGCCGCAGGACAGCGTCTGGACCTGCAGGCCCAGGCCGTAGTCCGGGCTGACGTCCGTGGTCTTGGCGAGTTCGTTCTGCTGCGCGGGCTTGAGCAGCTTGCCGCTGGCGAGCGCGACGATGAACGAGTCCAGGTCACGTGTCGTGGACACCATTTCGCCGGCGCCGTACGCAAGACTCGGGTTGATGCGGGTGATGTCGGACGGCTTGCCGTCGACCACCCAGTACGCGTGCGCGTGCGGGCCCTTGATGTCGACGTTGTCGCCGGGTACCTCGGTGTCGTTGAGCCTGAGCGGCTTCAGGATGCGCTGCTCGACGGCCTTCTCGTACGGCCGGCCGGTCAGCTTCTCGACCAGCAGCCCGGCGACGACGTAGTTCGTGTTGGAATAGCTGAACTTCGTGCCGGGTGCGAAGTTGAGCGGACGGCTCGTGGCGAGGGCGAGCAGTTCCTCCGGCTCCCAGTGCCGGTACCGGATCCGCTCGAACCCGGCCGGGTCCAGTGGGAGCGCCTTGGTGAAGCTGAACAGGCCACTGGTGTGCTGCAGGACCTGCCGGACGGTGATGTCCCGGTACGGCAACAAGTTCGGCAGATAGCGATCCACCGGGGCGTCCAGGTCGACCTTGCCCTCACCCGCGAGTTGCAGCACCACCGTCGCCACGAACGTCTTGCTGACGCTACCGATGCGGAATTTCCCGTTGAACGGCACCGGTTTTGCCGTGTTCAGCTCGGCGACGCCGGACCGGGCGGCGAACCGCTGCCGCCCGTCCGCGACGCGGGCCTGGATACCGAGCACTCCCCCATTCGCCGTGACCTGGTCCATGACCTGTTGGACGGCAGCGCGATCAGTGATCTCCGCCGACGCGCTGCCCGTGGTCAGAAGCAACAAGCTCGCGGTCGCCAGTGCGGTGAATCGGATCCCCATGGGCCGTCACCCTGCCGTTGTCCGGCGGAGGTGGCATCGGACCCAGGTCCGAGATTTCAGCAGTGGTCCGTCCTGACGAGCAGGCTTTGTTCACCCGAGTCGCCCAGCGCCTGCCGACCATGGTTTCGACCATCCGGCACAACTGGACCACCGGCATCCCGGAATCCACCGATCTTGGGACCCTTGCTCGTTATTCTCCCGCGATGGCAGGTAATCCACGTCGAGTGGACACTCGAATCGGTCACGACGCCCGCGCGGCGGCCACCGGCACGCTGGATGCGGCGCTGCGGGACGGCCGGTTCGATCTGGCCGAGTACGAGCGACGGCTGGTGATCGTCCAGGCCGCCAAGGTGCGGAAGGATCTGACGCCGGCCATCGCCGATCTGCCCACCGATTCCGGCCGCCCCGGCCCCGCGCTGCGGATCTCCGCCGCGGACCGGGAACGGGCACTGGTCCTGCTGGCGGACGCCCTCACCGACGGGCGGATCGAGGCGCGCGCCTACGCCGACGCCGAGGAGCTGCTGAGCCGAGCCGTCACGTACGCGGACGTCGACGCCGTCGTCGGCAACCTGGACGCCAAAGCGAGCCACACCGAACGAGATCAGGCCATCGCACGCATCGAGGCCGCGGTCGCGGCCGGACTGCTGGAGCCGGCCGAACAGCACGACCGCGTGGCGGCCGTCCGGCGGGCGACCACCGACGCCCAGCTCGCCGCGCTGGTGGCCGATTTGCCCGTCGGTGCGGGCGCGGCACGCTCGCCGCGCGCCTCCCACGCCGACCGCGAAGCCGTCATGGCACGACTGCACGACGCCGTCGAGGCAGGACTGATCGACCTCTCGGAGTTCGACGAACGGGCACGTGCGGCGTACGCGGCGCGGTTGCGCGACGAGCTGTCGAGAGTGGCGGCGGACCTGCCAGAGCCACCCGCGAAGACGACGTTGCCGAGCCCGGCCACCCCTCTGCCGCCACGGACTTCACCTCCACCAACTCTGCCCCCCGGCGTTTCCCCGAGGGAGGCCTTGTCTCGAACAGTCCAGACCGTCGGCACGGTCGGCACGTTCGGACTCATCTTCGCCACGTTCATGACGATTGTCCTGGGAAGATCATCGGGTTCCCCCGGCCTTGCCCTTCTGCTCCTGGCCGCGATCGCGGCCGTGTACGCGCTGTGGGGCGTGCGCCGCATCAGAGCTGTTCGGGCGAGGGTGCCGCACGAGCTGGTGCTGAACGGGCACGAGGGCCACGTCGCGTCACTGACGAGCCTGGTCCTGCCCGACGGCACCCCGGTAGGGATCACCGGCGGCGAGGACAACACGACGAAGGTGTGGGACCTGACCGACGGCTCGCTGCGCCACACGCTCAATGGCCACACCCACGACGTGAAGGGGGTCGCGGCCATGGTCCTGCCGGACGGCGTCCCGGTCGCGGTGACCGTCAGCTCGGACCAAACGGCGAAGGTGTGGGACCTTCGCGATGGATCGCAGCGCGGGGCACTGCCGAAGTCGGCCAAGAACCTGGACTCGGTGAGGTGCTTGTCGCTGGCCGATGGCACTCCGGTCGCGGTCACCCACAACTCGTACGACACGATCCAGATGTGGGACCTGAGGGACTGCACGATGCTCGCCAAGCTCGTTGAGAACACATCTTTCAGCAAGATGGTTCCCGTAGTGGTTCCCGACGGCACGCTGGTCGCGCTGCTCACGGACTGGGAGGGCGAGCTCAAGGCCGTGAACCTCAAGACCGGCAAGAGATTGTTCCAGCTGCGCGGCCACACCCAGTCGATCAACTCGATCGACACCACGGTGCTTCCCGATGGCACCTTGGTCGTCGTGACCGCCTCCGAAGACAAGACGGTCCGCATCTGGGACCTGCGGCGCCGCGCCTTGCTCCACACCATCGACGGCATGGCTCAGGCCAAACAAGCGGCGGTGTGCACGTCGACCCCGGACGGCACCCCGGTCGCGGTCGCCGTCACCTACCAGGAGAAGACGGCGGCGTGGGACCTTCGAGACGGTTCCGAACTGCCGTACCAGCTCGACCTGTGGGGAAGCATCGTCAGCGCCGTCGCGCTCCCGGACCGAACCTTGGTCGTGGCGCGAGGGCACGGTGGGAGTATGCATTCGCTGTCGGTCCTCCCGCTGACGTAGCTCCGTCAGTAGGGCTTGCGTGCCGCTTTCATGGCCGAAACGAGCATGGAACGCACTTTCGGCCAATGCACGTCCTGCTGGCACGAGTACGGAGGGAAGAAGCCGCCGCACGTGCCCGACGAAGCGCCGATCTCCCACACGAAGCTCGGCACGCCCAGGTCCTCGTACACCCAGTCGTCGGTGGCGCCGGACGCGTTGTAGAGGAGCTCGCCGGGCTGACCGGCCCGGAAACCCGACAGAGCGGCCATGTCCGTGGCCATCCGGCGGAGAGCGGCGTCGTTGCCGGTCTTCTGCGTGCTCCAGCCCCACGGGAAGAGCACGTAGTTGCCGTAGCTGTGCATGGAGATGACGGCGCCGGTGGTGTCGGCCGATGCCGCCGCGGTGTCGCCGGGCGCGCGGGTGTCGCGGTAGAGCTTGCGCCACAACGCTTCCAGGGCCTGCGTCTCGACCTCGGAGTCGGCGCGGGCGCCGCGGTAGACCTCGCTGCACTTGTTCGCGGACGTGCCGACCTCGCCCCAGTGCGAGCCGGCGTTGCGGTTCAGGTCGACGCCGCGCTGGCCGGATGAGCAGGTGCCGTTGGCGTTCTTGCGCTGCAGGACGGGTGCGTCGCCGCCGGACTCGACGATCTCGACGCCGTCGGGGTTGGCGATCGGGACGACCCAGACCTCGACGCCGGCCAGCATGGCCGTGAGATCGGAACCGACCAGGTCGTCGATGAAGCGCCACGCCATGTCGCCGGTGGTGATTTCGCGCGCGTGGAGTTGTGCCATCACGAACAGACGCGGTTTCGGCGCGGTGGGCGTCAATGCGCAGTCACCAGGGCGTTTCTGCGTGATGCAGATGGCTTTCAGGTCATATCCGCCGTTGCCCTGCGTCTTGCGCCAGGAGTCGCCGTAGTCGACCACGGTCGCGAGATCGGGATGGGCCACCGAGATCTCGTCGAGATGGGCGATATGGGCGGCAATGGTCCGATAGCCGCCGTTGTAGGTCGCATCTCCGAGTGAGCGCGGAGCCCATTGAGACGGAGGCAGCACCGTCTCAACAGAGGACTGGAAACCGTCCGAACGCAACCTGTCGGAGGTATGCGCATCGCCGACCACGAACAGATCCGAGCCGTCGCGCTGCTCCACGACGTCGTAGCCCAGACCGAGCAGCCGTTGCGCGGAGTCGCCCAGCGCAGCAGGCACACGCAGCACAAACGTCGCCAGTGGCCCTTCCGCGGGGGCCGGTGAAGGCGCGAGGAGGAGTGCCAGACAGGCGAGCAGGGCGACGGCGGTGCGCATGATCAACGATGATCGACCGTCCGGACGAGTCCCGCCAGTCCGTTCGACCGACCGGATGATTACCGTCCGGTTCTTGGGACGGGGAAACGGACCACTTGGCGCGCTGTGACGAAAATCAATAGGATTTCCACCAGCATCGCAGCGGTTATTGTGCTGACAGGCCGAAACCGACTCGTCGAACAGCGAGGGTCCGCACACACCAGTCCAGGGAAGACAACGGGAGCGCAAGCCATGGATCATCTCTACAACGACGGCGTCGCTGAGATCTCCCACCACGACTTCCCCTGGCGCGGTTCTCGCACGGACGACGACGAGGGGCTGGAGCCGACCATCGTCCGCAGCATGGACTGACAAAACCCGGGGGTTCCCCATGTCCGGCCTGTCCACCGTCGTCAAGGGCACCGGCCCGGCCCTGCTGCTCGTGCACGGCGCGGGCGGCAGCGTCCAGGCGAACTTCGGCCCGATCATGGGGACCCTCACCCAGTACTTCACCGTCATCGCGCCGGACCTGCCGGGCTCGGGCGGCTCACCGAAGGCAGCGGGGTCGCTCGACCTGGAGAAGCTCGCCGACGACCTCGTGGACGTCGCGGTGCGGGCCGGGCACGAGTCGTTCTTCGTCGCCGGCTACTCGATGGGGTGCGCGGTCGCGGTCACGGCGGCGGTGCGGCATCCGGAGCGGGTGCGCGGACTCGTGTTGAGCACGCCGTTCACGAAGATCGACGCCGCGACGAAGGCGAAGATCGACCACTGGAAGTCGTTGCTGGACGGATCACGCGAGGTGCTGTCGCGGTTCATCCTGTCGGTGATGTGCAGCAAGGAGTACCTGGCCCGGCTCACGCCCGCGCAGGCCGAGGGCTTCGCCGAGCTGATCGGGGCGAGCGTGCCGACCGGTTCCCCGTCGCACGTCGATCTGATCCTGAAGATCGACCTGTCCGGCGTGCTGCCCCAGGTGTCGCAGCCGACGCTGGTGATCGGCGCGTCCGGTGACCAGCTGCTGTCGCGCGACCTCGGCAAGGAGGTCTCGGACCTGATCCCGGGGTCGAAGTACACCGACATCCCGTGCGGGCACGCGATCGCGCTGGAGTCCGCGATGCCGTGGGCGCGGCTGATCACGGACTACCTGACGTCGGTGTAGGCGCTCGTCGTCCGCAGGCGGTGGGCCAGGGCGGTGTGGCGGCGGCCGGCGCTCACGGTCCGGACGGCCTGGCCGATCGCGCGTTTCGAGCCGACCAGGACGACCAGCTTCTTGGCGCGGGTGACGGCGGTGTAGAGCAGGTTGCGCTGCAACATCATCCACGCGCTGGTCGTGATCGGGATGACCACGCACGGATACTCGCTGCCCTGTGACCGGTGGATGGTCATGGCGTAGGCGTGGCTCAGCTCGTCCAGCTCGGAGAACTCGTAGTCGACCTCTTCGTCCTCGTCGGTGCGGATGGTGAGCTTCTGCTCGACCGGGTCCAGCGCGATGACGACGCCGAGCGTGCCGTTGAAGACGCCGTTCTTGCCCTTGTCGTAGTTGTTGCGGATCTGGGTGACCTTGTCGCCGAGCTTGAACACCCGGCCGCCGAAGCGTTTCTCGGGCAGGTTCTCGCGCGACGGCGTCAGGGCTTCCTGGAGCACGGTGTTGAGCGCACCGGCGCCGGCGGGTCCTCGGTGCATCGGGGCGAGGACCTGGATGTCCTTGCGGGGGTCGAGGTTGAACTTGCGCGGGATGCGGTTCGCGACGACGTCGACGGTCAGCGTCGCGGCGTCCTCGGCTTCGTCGGCGCTGAAGAGGAAGAAGTCCGGAAGTCCCTGCACCAGCGGATAGTCGCCGCTGTTGATGCGGTGCGCGTTCGTGACGACGCCGGACTCCTGGGCCTGGCGGAAGATGTGCGTGAGGCGGACGTTCGGGATCGGACTGCCTTGCGCCAGAACGTCTCTGAGTACCTCGCCGGCGCCGACCGACGGCAGCTGGTCGACGTCGCCCACGAGCAGTAGGTGGGCTCCTGGCGGGACCGCCTTCACGAGTTTGTTGGCCAGCAACAGGTCCAGCATCGAGGCCTCGTCGACGACCACGAGGTCGGCGTCCAGCGGGTGGTCGCGGTCGTAGGCCGCGTCGCCGCCGGGCTTGAGTTCGAGCAGCCGGTGGACCGTGCGGGCTTCGTGGCCGGTCAGCTCGGTGAGGCGCTTGGCGGCGCGGCCGGTCGGGGCGGCCAGGACGATCTTGGCGCGCTTGGCCAATGCCAGGCGGACGATCGAACGGACCGTGAAGCTCTTGCCGCAGCCCGGTCCTCCGGTCAGCACCGCGACCTTCTGGGTCAGCGCCAGCTTGACCGCTTCCGCCTGGTGCTGCTCGAGTTCGGTGCCGAGCCAGGCGAACGCCTTGTCCCAGTCGACGCCCCGGAAACTCGGCATGCGGTCCGTTTCGGTGTGCAGGAGCCGCTTGAGCTGCGCCGCCATCGAGATTTCCGCGCGGTGGAACGGAATCAGGTAGATGGCGATCTCGTCGTCCGGAAGCTCCTCCCGGACCACGCCTTCCTCCTCGACGAGCTCGGCCAGGCAGTCGATGACCAGACCGGTGTCGACCTGGAGGATCTTGATGGCCTCCGCGATGAGGGCCTGTTCTGGCAGATAGCAGTTGCCGTCCGAGGTGGCCTCGGACAGCGTGAACTGCAGTCCCGCCTTGACGCGTTGCGGACTGTCGTGCGGGATTCCGACGGCTTTCGCGATCACGTCAGCGGTCTTGAAGCCGATCCCCCAGACGTCGCTCGCCAGCCGGTACGGCTCCTCCTTGACCACCTCGATGGCCCGATCCGTGTACTGCTTGTAGATGCGGACGGCCAGCGACGTGGACACGCCGACGCCCTGCAGGAAGACCATGACCTCCTTGATGGCCTTCTGCTCCTCCCAGGCGTCCGCGATGAGCTTGGTGCGCTTGGGGCCGAGCTTCGGCACCTCGATCAGGCGCTCGGGGCTGTGCTCGATGACGTCGAGCGCGTCGACGCCGAAGTGGGTCACGATCTTGTCCGCGAGCACTGGGCCGATGCCCTTGATCAGGCCGGAGCCCAGGTAGCGGCGGATGCCCTGGATCGTGGCGGGCAGGATCGTCGTGTAGTCGTCGACGTGGAACTGCTTGCCGTACTGCGGATGCGAGCCCCAGTGGCCGCGCATGCGGATCGACTCGCCCGGCTGAGCGCCGAGCAGCGCGCCCACGACCGTGACCAGGTCGCCGCGGCCGGTGTCGACCTTCGCGACGGTGTAGCCGTTGTCCTCGTTGGCGTAGGTGATCCTTTCCAGGACCGCGTCGAGGACGTTCATGACTGGAACTTACAGGGGGATGTTCCGGTGGTGGCCGCGCCGGAGGGGAGCCCTGGCGAACGCCTCGACGAGGGCGGGGCGGGTGTCGCGCGGGTCGATGAACTCGTCGACGCCGTCCTCGTCCGCACCAGGCCAGGCGAAGACCCTGGTGGCACCGAGCGAGCGGGCGTTCATCGTGACGTTGGCGGTACCGGTGACCAGCGTGATCCTGGGGACGACGCTCTCGGCGAAGGCGTGCAGGAGCTTGGCTCCGCCCCGAACCTCCCAGCCGGGCTCCGCGGAACCGGCGATGGCGACGAGCGGGATGCCGAACGCGTCGCACATGCGGACGAACCTGGCTGCTTTCTCGGCGGCCGCGGCTTGCAGCGGGCCGGTCTCCGCGACGATTCCGATGGTGCGGCCGCTGAGCCTTCCGAACCCGGTCTGGAGGTGACCGGTGCCGGTGCGCAGCGGCAGCAGAGCGGTGTCGAGGATCGCGTCCAGCGGGTGCTCCGGCGGGACGGGTGCGGGCTTCGGGAACGGGTGGAAGTCGCCCTGCCGGCCGAGGAGTCCCACTGTCTGCCGCGTCCTGACCGCTGCCTCGCGCTCGGTGGTGACGAGGATGTCGGCGATCTCCGGGTCGGTGGAGACGATGATGTCGTTGAGCGCGGGGCCGTATGCGGCGATGCCGCCGATGCGTTCCAGCACGACGGCCACCTGCGGAATCCAGCCGGACGCACGGGTCATCGCGGCGAACGCACGCCCTGCTTCTTCCAGGTCGCCGTACGTGTCGTTCGGGCACCACAGGCCGACGACGGGACATCCGTCGCGTACTGCGCTGTCCACTGCTGTGACGACGCCGTCTGGGGTGATTGCGTTGTACGCGTACGCGGGACCTCCGTGAACGTCGCCGCGGGCGTACATCGATCCGAACCAGGTGGCGGAGTCGGGATCGAACAGCGAAATGAGCCCGGCCATGCGCCGGAGCCTAAGTAAATGGTTCGCTTTGTTAACAGTGCAACCGCTCCCACGAGCGGTAACTCGCCGGTAAGCCGCTTCTGCACACGATCTTCACAACTTGTCCCGGCGTCCTCCACGACATGCCCATAAAGTCCCCGTCATGACAGGTCAGCGCCGGGTGCTCGTCGTGGAGGACGACATCACGATCGCCGAGTCCGTGGCCGTGCGGCTGCGGGCCGAGGGGTTCGTGGTGGCGGTGGCTCACGACGGGCCGTCCGGAGTGGCGCTCGCGGCGTCGTTCCTGCCCGACCTGGTGGTGCTGGACGTGATGCTGCCGGGGTTCGACGGGCTCGAGGTGTGCCGGCGGATCCAGGCGTCGCGTTCGGTGCCGGTGCTGATGCTGACCGCACGGGGGGACGAGACCGATCTGCTGATCGGGCTCGCCATGGGGGCCGACGACTACCTGACGAAGCCGTTCTCGATGCGGGTACTGGCGGCGCGGGTGCACGTGCTGCTGCGCCGGGTGTCGCGGGCGGCCTCGTCGCAGTCGATGGAGCTGGGCGACCTGGTCATCGACCTGGCCGGCCGGCGGGTGCGCCGGGCCGGCGTCGAGGCACATCTGACGCCCACCGAGTACGACCTGCTGGTGTTCCTGGCTGAGCGGCCGTCCGCCGTGCAGGCCAGGGAGCGGCTGCTGGCGGAGGCGTGCGGGTGGCACGAGGGTGCTTCGTCGCGGACGGTCGACAGCCACGTGAAGGCGTTGCGGCGCAAGCTCGGTGCCGACCTGATCCGCACTGTGCACGGGGTCGGGTACGCGCTGGAGGTGCCCCGATGAGGCGGGTGCTCGACTGGCTGGACCTGCTGCCCCGGCCGTTGGACTCGGTGCGGTCGATCAAGCTCAAGCTCGGGATCGTGATCGTGGTCTCCGGGTGCGTGGCGTTCGCCTACTTCCGTTACGTGACCGGGTGGCTGCCCGCGCGGACCACGTTGATCGCGCTGGTCCTGGGCCTGCTGACCTCGCAGCTGCTGGCGCACGGCATGACTTCTCCGTTGCGGGAGATGACTTCCGCCGCCCGGTCGATGGCGTCCGGCGACTACTCGCGCTCTGTTCGCGCCACGTCGTCCGACGAGGTCGGGCAGCTGGCCGAGGCGTTCACGGTGATGGCCGCCGACCTCGCCGCCGCTGACCAGCAGCGGCGTGAGTTGATCGCGAACGTGTCGCACGAGCTGCGAACACCGATCTCGGCCTTGCAGGCCGTGCTGGAGAACGTGGTCGACGGGGTGGCGGTCGCGGACGCCGCGACCATGCGGACCGCGCTGGCGCAGACCGAGCGGCTGGGGCGACTGGTCACCGAACTGCTCGACCTGTCGAAGATCGATGCCGGTGTGCTGTCGCTGAACCGGGAGTCGTTGCTGGTCACCGACCTGGTCGCCGACGTGGTGGCCGAGGCGTCCGTGGCTGCTCCCAGCGCGTCGTTCTCGGTTGACGTCGCTGCGGATCTGACGGTTTTGGCTGATGGGGAACGGTTGCACCAGGTGCTGGTGAACCTGGTGGACAACGCTGCCCGGCACGGACCCACCGGGGGGTTGGTGTCCGTGTCGGGGTTCGCCGCCGGTTCGACGGTGGTGCTGGAGGTTCGGGACGAGGGACCGGGGATCGCGCCGGCCGACCGGTCGCGGATCTTCGAGAGGTTCACCCGCGGGGAGAGGGCGGGCGGTGGCGGGACCGGGCTCGGGCTCGCCATCGCCCGGTGGGTGGTGGATCTGCACGGCGGGACCATCGCGGTGGTGGAGCCCGGGTCTTGCATCCGGGTGACTTTGCCTCGCTGACTTTTGCTTGCTGACTTTGTTCGCACCTGCGTTGTTGGTGTGACGGTGACGCATGCCCTTTTCGGGCTTGGGAGAGAGACATGACTGACTCGACGCATTCGCCTGACTCCGGGGAGTCGCCTTCTGGGGCGGCCTCTGGAGAGTCGCCTTCCGGGGCGGCTTCGCGGCGGCGGTATCGGAACTTCCGGAAGGTCGGGTATCGGCCGATGACCGGGGAGCCGGAGGGGCCTGGGGGCTCGCCGGAACCCGGCGAGGTTGAGGCCGCGGCTGTGGAGGTGCCGGAGGAGACCGCCAAGAGCGCCGAGGCAGGCTCTCGCAGGGGTACCCCCGAGCCGGGAACCCCTACATCTCAACCTACTCAGGAGGACCGACAAGATCAGCCGGAGAGCAAGCCCGCCAAGGCCGCGGGGGCGCCGGAAGATGTCGCCGCGAGCGCCAATGCTGCGGAGTCGCCGGAGGAGGGCACCACGAGCGTTGAGGCGCCGAAGAAGACCACCAAGAGCACCGAGGCAGGCTCTCACAGGGGTACCCCCGAGCCGGGAACCCCTACATCTCAACCTACTCAGGAGGACCGACAAGATCAGCCGGCGAGCAAGCCCACCCAGGTAGCCACCGCCACCCTCCCCCCACCCTCACCGTGGCAAGGCCCACCCCGCTGGCCCACCCCGAGGCCGGCCGGCGGCCCGCTCCTCCAGGGCACACCGGCCCCGCTGATGCCCTGGTGGACCCCACCCACGACCGGCGCCCCGGCCCAGGTCCTGGTCGCCGGCCTCGTCGCAGGCCTCGCCGGAGCCCTGCTAGCCCCGCCGAACAACGGCATCGGCTGGTTCCTAGCGGGCCTGTTCGGTGTCGGCGGCGTCCTGTTCTACGCGGGCAAGCCGTCCGTCGAGCGCGCGCTCTGGCTGGCGGCCGCGCTCGCGTTCCTGGCGATGGGCTTCCTGCGGGCGGCCGAGTGGCTGTTCCCGTTGTGCGTGCTGGCGTCGATGCTGTGCGGCTCGATCGCGATGGCGGGCGGGCGGACGGTTCGCGGGCTCGTGTTCGGTGCGATTGGCGTTGGGCTGGGCGGGATGCGGTCGCTTCCGTGGGTCGCCAAAGGGTTGAGCAGGCGGGGGCCGGTTGGTGTCCGGCCGCTCATCTCGGTGGGCGTCGCGCTGGTGCTGCTGGTGATCTTCGGGTCGTTGCTCGCCGGGGCGGACAAGGGGTTCAGCGACTTCCTCGAAGGCCTGGTGCCGGACCTCGAAATCGGCGGGTTCGTGCGGATGGCGTTCTACGGCTGCCGTCGCCGCGTTCGGGGCTTTGGGTGCGTGCTACCTGGTGGCTGCTCCCCCGCGCATCAACGAGGACGCGGAGAGCAAGCCCGGCACGTTGCGGCTCAAGGACTACGGGCTGCCGGTGGGCGTGCTTGTGGTGCTGTTCACCGGGTTTGTGGGGACGCAGCTCGCGGTTCTGTTCGGTGGCGAGGCGTACGTGATGCGGACTGCGGGTGTCACGTTCGCCGAGTACGCGCGGAGTGGTTTCTGGCAGCTGCTGTGGGTCACGATCCTGACGCTCGGCATCATCGCTGGTGTCGCACGGTTTGCGGTCAAGCAGACTGCGCGTGAACAGTTGTGGTTGCGGATTCTGCTGGGATCGCTGGCCGTCCTCACGCTCGTGATCGTGGCCAGTGCGTTGAGCCGCATGTGGTTCTACCAGCAGGCGTACGGGTGGACGGTGCTGCGGCTGCTCGTGGCGTCGTGCGAGGTCTGGCTCGCCGTCGTCTACCTGATGGTGATCGCGAGTGGGATCACGTTGCGCGCCAACTGGTTGCCCAAGGCGATCGTCGGCACCGGGGCGGCGTTCTTCCTCGCGGTCGCGGTGCTGAACCCCGAGCGGCTGGTGGCCGACTACAACGTCACGCGGTTCGAGGCGACGCAGAAGATCGACACGGAGTACCTGTCGCGGCTGTCCGAGGACGCGGTGCCCGCGCTCGTCAGGTTGCCGGAGCCGCAGCGCACGTGTGCCTTGCGGTGGTTGAAGAATCGCAACGTCGAGGCGGACTGGCGGGAGTGGAACCTGGCCCGGCACAACGCTCGCGAAGTCACTCGAAAGTGTTGCGGTGACTGAGCGTATCTGTGAGTCCGCTTACTCGGGTGACAGGTGATTCGTTAGATCGCGGTAAAGTGGCTGGTCCACAGGTTGTCGAGAGGGTGAGAAGTGACGCTGACGTGACGATTGCGGCTGAACCCGTTGTACTTCGATCGGTGTTCACGGCAGGCGAGGCTCCCACCCCGCGCACACTCCTGGACATCCTGCGCGCGAGTGCCGACCGGCACCCGAACGCGCTGGCCGTCGACGACGGCACCACCGCGCTCACGTACCGCGCGCTCATCTCGGAAGTTCTTGAACTCAAGGAAAAGCTCGCCGCCGAGGGTGTCGGGGTCGGCGACCGGGTCGGCATTCGCGTGCCGTCCGGCACGGTCGACCTCTACGTCTCGATCCTCGCCACCCTCGCGGCGGGCGCCGCCTACGTGCCCGTCGACTTCGAGGACCCGGACGAGCGAGCAGAGCTCGTGTTCGGCGAGGCCGGCGTCAGCGCCGTGCTCGGCGAGGGCCGCTCGCTCGTGCTGCAGGGCACGACGCTCGGGGTTCCGGGAGAACCCGGTCTCGACAACGACGCGTGGATCATCTTCACCTCCGGCTCCACCGGCAAGCCCAAGGGCGTCGCGGTCACGCACCGCTCGGCCGCGGCGTTCGTCGACGCCGAGGCGCGGCTCTTCCTGACCGACGAGCCGATCGGGCCGGACGACCGCGTCCTGGCCGGGCTTTCGGTCGCCTTCGACGCCTCCTGCGAGGAGATGTGGCTCGCGTGGCGCTACGGCGCCTGCCTGGTGCCCGCGCCGCGTTCGTTGGTCCGCACCGGAATGGATCTCGGCCCGTGGCTGGTCGAGCAGGAGATCACCGTCGTCTCCACGGTTCCGACGCTGGCCGCGCTGTGGCCGGTCGAGGCGCTGGACGACGTGCGGTTGCTGATCTTCGGCGGCGAGGCCTGCCCGCCGGAACTGGCCGAGCGACTCGCCGTTGACGGCCGCGAGGTCTGGAACACCTACGGGCCAACGGAAGCGACCGTCGTCGCCTGCGCCGCACGGATGACCGGTGAGGGTCCCGTGCGCATCGGTCTGCCGTTGGACGGCTGGGAGCTCGTCGTCGTGGACGCGGCGGGCGAGGTCCTGCCGATGGGCTCGACGGGCGAGCTCGTGATCGGTGGCGTCGGCCTGGCGCGCTACCTCGACGTCGAGAAGGACGCGCAGAAGTACGCGCCGCTGCCCTCCATGGGCTGGGACCGCGCGTACCGCAGCGGCGACATGGTCCGCGCCGAGCCGGAAGGCCTCGTCTTCCTCGGCCGCGCGGACGAGCAGATCAAGCTCGGCGGCCGGCGCATCGAACTGGGCGAGGTGGACGCGGCGCTCCTCGCGCTGCCCGCCGTCGCCGGTGCCGCCGCTGCCGTGCGCACGACGCGTGGCGGCAACCAGATCCTCGTCGGCTACGTCGTGGTCGACAGTGAGTTCGACGGCGAGTTCGACCAGACCGCGGCGATGGAAGAGCTGCGGGCGGAGCTGCCGGCGGCGCTGGTGCCGTTGGTCGCCGTGGTCGACACGCTGCCGACGCGCACGTCCGGCAAGGTCGACCGCGCCGCCCTGCCGTGGCCGCTGGCATCGATGGACACCGCGGGCGTGGTGTTCTCCGGCCTCGAAGGCTGGCTCGCCGAGCAGTGGACGGCCGTGCTCGGTTCCGGTCCCGCGTCGGAGGGCTCGAACTTCTTCTCGTCCGGCGGCAGCTCGCTGGGCGCCGCGCAGCTGGTCTCGATGATCCGCACGCGGTACCCGAGCACGTCGGTGCAGGACGTCTACCAGAACCCGACGCTGTACAAGCTCGCGCGACGACTGGAGTCGTACGGCGAGGCGGCGGAGGTGCACGAGGTCGCGCCGACGCCGCGACTGACGGGCATTGTCCAGACGCTGCTGATGATTCCGCTGCTGACCATCTCGGGCGCGCGGTGGGTCGTTGCGCTGACGGCACTTTCGAACGTCCTGGGCTGGACCTCCGTGTCCTGGTGGTGGGTCGTCGCCGGGTGGGCCGTGTTCATCAGCCCGGCCGGGCGGCTGGCGATCTCCGCCGGCGGCGCGCGGTTGTTGTTGCGTGGCCTGAAGCCCGGCGTGTACCCGCGCGGCGGCTCTGTCCACTTGCGACTGTGGACCGCCGAGATGCTGGCGCAGATGTCCCGCGCCACCGAACTTTCCGGCTCGTGGGTGACGCACTACGCGCGAGCGTTGGGCGCCAAGATCGGCCCCGGTGCCGACCTGCACTCGTTGCCGCCGGTCACCGGCATGCTGAAGGTCGGTCGCGGCGCGGCCGTCGAGCCCGAGGTCGACCTGTCCGGCTCGTGGCTGGACGGCGACCGGCTGCACATCGGCCGCATCCGCATCGGTGCGGGCGCGACAGTCGGTGCCCGCAGCACCCTGTTCCCCGGCGCCCGCATCGGCAAGCGGGCCGAGGTCGCGCCCGGATCGGGAGTGGTGCGCTCGGTGCCGACCGGTCAGCGCTGGGCCGGCGTGCCCGCGATCCGCGAGGGCAAGGCGGCGCGCTCGTTCCCGTCACGTCGTCCGGCGCGCTCCTCGTTCTGGAACCTCATGTACGGCGTCTCGTCCGGCCTGCTGGGCGCGCTGCCGTTGCTGGCGGCGGCTCCGGCCGTGCTCTACGTGCTGCGCCGGCCGGTGTCGCTGACGTCGGCGCTGTGGGACGTGCCCGTCGCCTCGGCGATCTGGTTCGGCTCGTACGCGCTGCTGGTCCTGGTCTCCGTGCGGCTGCTCGGCATCGGCATGCGCGAGGGCCACTACCCCGTGCACAGCCGCGTCGCGTGGCAGGCGTGGACGACCGAGCGGCTGATGAACAACGCCCGCTCGGCCCTGTTCCCGCTCTACGCGTCGCTGTTCACGCCGGTGTGGCTGCGGCTGCTCGGCATGAAGGTCGGCCGCGGCGTCGAAGCGTCCACCGTGGTCGCGCTCCCGAAGATGACCAGAGTCGGCGACGGCGCCTTCCTCGCCGACGACACGATGGTCGCCTCGTACGAGCTCGGCGGCGGCTGGCTGCGCATCGCCAACGCCAGCGTCGGCAAACGCGCGTTCCTGGGCAACTCGGGCATGACCGCGCCGGGCCGCAACGTGCCGAAGGGCGGCCTCGTCGGCGTGCTGTCGGCGGCCCCGAAGCGCGCCAAGGCCGGCTCGTCCTACCTGGGCATGCCGCCGATGAAGCTGCCGCGCGCGGCCGAGGTGTCCGACCAGTCGCGCACCTTCGACCCGCCCAAACACCTGATGTGGGCGCGGTCCCTGGTGGAGCTGTGCCGGTTCGTCCCGGTGATGCTGAACGTCGCTTTGGTCGTGCTCGTGCTGTTCGCGTTGCGGGAGTTCGGTCTCTGGTGGTCCGGCGTCGTGCTGCTGGGCGCCGGCGTCGCCGCCTGTTTGGTGGCGGTCGTCGCCAAGTGGGCGCTGGTGGGCCGTTTCAAGGTCCGCGAGTACCCGCTGTGGTCGGCTTTCGTGTGGCGCAACGAGCTGGCGGACACGTTCATCGAGGTGCTCGCGGTGCCGTGGCTGATCGGCTTCTCCGGCGGCACACCGCTGATGAACCTGTGGCTGCGTTCGCTGGGCGCGTCCGTCGGCCGCGGCGTGTGGTGCGAGTCGTACTGGCTGCCCGAGGCAGACCTGGTGACGCTGGGCGCCGGTGCGTCCGTGAACCGCGGCTGCGTCGTGCAGACGCACCTGTTCCACGACCGGATCCTGCGCATGGACCGGGTTTCGCTGGGTGAGGGCGCTACTTTGGGCCCGCACGGCATCGTGCTGCCGGGCGCTTCGATCGGCGCGCACACGACGATCGGACCCGCCTCGCTCGTCATGCGCGGAGAGGATGTACCGTCGGGAACCCGTTGGCTGGGCAACCCGATCTCCGCGTGGACATGAGCTTCTCCGTACATCATTACGCCTTAGAGCTTGACTACAAGCCGCACTCCGCACGTCTCTCCGGACGTGCGGTGCTGCAGGCTTCGTGCACTTCCATGACGTCGTTCGCGCTCTCCTTCGGAGCGTTGCGGATCTCGAAGCTGCTCGTGAACGGCAAGCCGGCGCGCTATACGCACACAGCCGGTGTTCTGCGCATCCGTGCGTCCGTGCGCGGGGCGTTCACGGTGGAGGTCCGGTACGCGGGAACGCCGGTGCCGGTCGCCACCGCGGAGTGGGGCGACCTCGGGTGGGACGAGCTCTCCGACGGCGCGATCGTCGCGTCGCAACCGTTCGGGGCGCCGTCCTGGTTCCCGTGCCTGGACGTCGTGTCGTCCAAGGCCTCGTACCTGCTGGAGGTGACGGCGCCGTCGCCGTACACCGTGGTGTGCAACGGATCCCTGATCGACGGCAAGGTGTCCGGCAGCACCACCCGGTGGACCTACTCGATGGCCGCGCCGATGGCGACCTACCTGGCCACCGTCCAGATCGGACAGTACGTCGAGGCGCTGCCCGACGTCTGGGCACCGGCCCGGCTGCGCCGCCTGGTCGCACACGACTTCGCCCGGCAGAACCAGATGATCGCGCTGTTCACGTCGCTGTTCGGGCCCTACCCGTTCGCCGGCTACTCGGTCGTGGTGACCGACGACGAGCTGGACGTGCCGATCGAGGCGCAGGGCCTGTCGACGTTCGGCTCCAACCACGTGGACGGGCGGCGCGGCTCCGAACGGCTGGTGGCGCACGAGTTGGCGCACCAGTGGTTCGGCAACTCCGTGGGGCTCGCCGCGTGGGAGCACATCTGGCTCAACGAGGGCTTCGCCTGCTACTCGGAATGGTTGTGGTCCGAGGCATCCGGTGGCCGATCGGCGGACGCCTGTGCCGCCGGCGCCCGGGATCTGCTGACGCGGCTGCCACAGGACCTGGTGATCGGACGGCCGCCGCAGGCCGACTGGTTCGACGATCGGGTCTACAAGCGCGGCGCCTTGACGCTGCACGCCTTGCGCGGCGAGATGGGTGACGACTCGTTCTTCGCGCTGCTGCGGGAGTGGTGTGCGCGGAACCGGCACGGTGTGGTGACCACCGAGGACTTCATTTCGCTGGCGGGGCACCGGGATCTGCTGATGCGGTGGCTGTTCGAGCCGGCGCTACCTCGCTGAAGGCTTCCAGCAGATCGACGAGTGCGTCGGTGAGCGGAACGTCCGCTTCGGCGGGTATGTCGCCCAGTGCGATGTGTTCGTCCAGGACTTCCGGCACCTTGGTCGACGCGACGAGGTAGGACCAGTGCAGGGACGAACTGCGGCCCACCGTCTGCGTCTCCACGTACTCGTCGAACCCTGCATGGCACGCCGTCGAGGGCCGCATTGTCCGTCCAGGAGCGTCCGCCGTACAGAAGGATCGTCTCCAGGTCCATCCGGCCGCTCCGCGACAGTGCTGTTCAAGCAGATTCACGTACATCGCCTCACGTAGTCATCAACTAGAACACAACCGCCCCGACTCAGGAATCGTCCGGATCGTCCGGACGATTCGGTCCGTCCATTGATGAAGTACCGCACGGCCGCTCTCACGTCGTCGCCTGGCAGTACTCATCCAGCCACGAAGCCTCGCGAGCAGTTCCGGCTTCGACAGCGCGAGGTACTCCCACTCATCAGTCCCGCCAGGCCTCCCAGCGCCCGCACCAGGGCCCCGAACTCGAAGCTCCGTCACTTCACCAGCGCCGAGACAGTCGATTGCATGGTCCCTAATAGCTCCTGGCACGATTCTCCCGCGAGGCGGTCGCCAGCACCCGAACGGCGACGGCCACGGCTTCGCCGAATCCGCCCCACCACACCAGTATTACCTGCTCAAGGACGCCCGGTCGCGCTTGCCCGCCATCCAGATAACTCGTGCGGATCCACGTTGAATGCGTTCGAGCCGGGCGAGCTTCCGGGCGCCGCCTGCTTCCGATCGTCATCGACTCGTCCGGAGTTTCACCGATCTCGCCGAGTTTCCTCCGGCTGCAGCTCCTGGAGCTCACGACGCGAAGGCTAGATTCGAAACGTCGCTCAAGGTCATACCTTAGTTCGTCGGCCCAACACTGTTCCATCCTTACGCACGAGCACGATCCTGCCTTCTCCGTCGCGTGCTGCTCGAATCTCGATACGTTTGGCATGCCCACCCAAGCGTGGCTGCGGCTGCCCACCCTCTTCGTGAGCAGCATCATGGTGTTCCCCTCCCCAGACGCCGGGTACCCCGCTGGGAACAGGGAGGAGGAACGACGTGCTGTTCGTGGTGCTCGGCTGCTCAGTGGCCTTCGCGTTGCTGGTGGTGGAAGTGATTCATCGGCTGGTGCGGCGGTTCAGCCACAGCGGGAAGATGTACCGGCCGGGACAGGTGTTCGGGGCGTTGCTGGCCGCTCAGATAAGCCTGAGCGTGTACCCGGTGGACGCGCCGATCGCGTTGCACGTGCTGGGAATCGCATTGATCATGGCCGGAGCGTGGTTGCTGGCCGCGCTCATCAGCACGCTGGTGGACCTGTCGCTGTCGCGCATCAGGACCGACGTCACGGACAACCGGCATGCGCGCCGGGTGCACACGCAGGTCACGCTGGTCCGGCGCCTCGCGCTGGTGGTCATCGGCGTACTGGCGGTCGGCGCCATCCTGATGACGTTCCCCGCGGCACGGGCGGTCGGATCGACGGTGCTGGCAAGTGCCGCCCTCATCGGTGCCGTTGCGGCGCTGGCGGCGCAGTCGTTGCTGGGCAACGTGATCGCGGGGATGCAGATCGCGTTCAGCGACGCGATCCGGCTGGATGACGTTGTGGTGGTGGAAGGTGAGTGGGGGCGGGTCGAGGACGTCACGCTGACCTATGTGGTGCTGCACCTGTGGGACGACCGGCGGCTGGTGCTGCCGACCTCCTACTTCCTCAAGACTCCCTTCGAGAACTGGACGCGCACGCAGTCGGCGCTCCTGGGCACGGTCGAGCTGGATCTCGACTGGACGGTGCCGGTGGACGCGATGCGGCAGGAGATGCGGTCCATGCTGGAGGGCAACGATCTGTGGGACGGGCGGGTGTCCGTGTTGCAGGTGACGGAGGCGACGCAGGGATTCGTGCGGCTGCGGGCGTTGGTCAGCGCGGCCGATGCCGGGAAGCTGTGGGATCTCAGGTGCCTCACGCGAGAGCACCTGGTGGACTGGGTCCAGCGGCAGCACGTTGGTGCGTTGCCGCAGGTCAGGACTCGGACGGTCACCACCGCGACGAAGAACCGTCAGGCCAGCGACCAGCACACCGACGCTCGCGTGTTCGGGGAGAGCCTCGACGGCGCGCAGCGGGAGCAAGCGTTTGCGGGACCCAAGCCGTAGAGGTTCCTGTTGATGATGTTCGCGGTGCCGGAAACGAGGATGCAACCGCTCGCGGAGCCCGTTCCGTCCTAGGCACATGAGAAGACCGCTCGCCGTCGCGTTCTGCGCGCTGGCTCTCGGAAGCTGTGGTACGAACGGGACCCCAACCGTGCCGTACGCGGAGGTCCCAACCGTGTCATCAGCGAAACCGGACAGGATCCGGATCGAGCAGGCGAAACGCGACGGCCACCACACCGTGCCACTGATGATCTCCGTGCAGCCGGGACGCGACGAGGAGGTCGAGCAGGCACTGACGAGGCTGGGCGCGACCGTCGAGGCGCGCGATCGGAGAATCGGCTACCTGCGGGCCGAGATGCCGGTCGACAAGGTGGAAGACGCGTATCTGATCGCCGGTGTGTCCAAGGTGGACGTGGACGAGCCGCTCGGCAACAGGCTCCCCGAACCGTAGAAAGCCCCAGGATCACGTGGACCCTGGGGCTTTCTGCGTACTAAGGAACTGCGGAACTAGCTGACGGACTGGACGATCACGGCACCGCGGCCGACGGCGGTGTCATCCGCCGTGCGCACCTCGAGGTCACCGCGCAGCACGCGGCCGGCACCGGGCTGGCCCAGCGGGGTGACGACGGCCGAGGCGTTCCACGCGGCACCCGCCGCACGGTCGGCGTTCGTGTCGTTCACGACGAGCGTGCCGAGGGCCGCCGACGTGTAGATGTCGAAGTAGTCGTACTGCGTGGTGCCCGCGGGCACCGCGTAGCCGTCCACCACAACGCGCCACAGACCGGCTGCGGGGGCGTTCACGGTCACGGACTCCTCGGAGTCCGCGTCCGCCGAGCTACCGGCGTCGACACACGAACCGGACGTGCAGTTCAGCAGGCCCAGGTCGAGGTCAGCGCTCTGGTCGGCGGTGTTGCCGATGGTGGCGGTGAGCTTCGACGCGCCCGCCGGAACCAGGATGTCGAAGGTCTTCGACTCCAGGTTCGCGATCGTCGGACGGTCCTGCTTGGCGCTGCCGACCGCACCCGCGGCGAGCCGGCCGTTGAACACGGCCTGCGTGTTCGTGACGGCGTAGGTGCGGTTGATCGGCGTGCCGATCGTGCCGGACGCGATGAGGTCCGGGTTCGGGCTGATCGACGTGCCGAGCACCGACGCGGTGACCGAGTACGGTGCCTCGGCGGCGTCGGAGGTGCGGCGCGCCTCGACCACGATCTCCCAGACACCGGCCATCGGGTTGGTCACCGTGCGGCTGGTGGGGCTACCGGCGGCACAACCAGCGCCGGCGTCCGGGTTGTAGCAGTTGGTCGAGCTGGTCACGTCGAGCGGCACACCCTGCGGGGTGAAGCGCAGGAAGCGGACCTGACCCTTGCCGGCCTCGGCGCCACCGGCGGCCATGTCGACCTTCAGCGCGGTCGTGCCCTTCGGCACGTTCACGAAGAGGCTGGTCGACTGGTTGCGCGCGATCTTGCCGGCCTTGGTGACCGAGAACTTGTTGGCGGCGCTGAAGTTGTCCACCGCGAACACGGTGTTCAGGGTCTGCTGGTCGACGCCGGGGGTCTCCGGGTTGTCGAGCTGCAGCACGGCGCTGTGCACGCCCGCCGAGGTCGCCTTGATCTTGACCGGGAACAGCACCGGCGTGTTCAGCGGCAGGTCCACGGTCTTGGCGGACTTGAACGTGCCGTCGTTGCCCTTCCACGAGACCTTGTACGTCTCGTCGTCGTGGCCGGTGGTGCGGGTCAGCGTGTAGGTGCGGGTGTACTCCTGGCCCGCGGTCACGCCTTCACGGTCATGGATGCCGACACCGACGTTCGGGGTGGCGAGCAGTCCACCGAGGACGGTGCTGACCGGAACGGCCGTGGTGACCTGGTCCGGCACGGAGTGCTTGTCCAGCAACGACCACGCGGCGTTGGTGTTGAACAGACCGGCACCCTGCTCGTAGGCACCCAGCTCGGGCACGTACGTCGCGCTGCGCTGGATCGCGTACCGCAGCTCGGCGCTCGTCGGACGCTGGCCGTCGTGCGTGGCCTTGAAGGCGCTCACGAGCAGCGCGGCGGCACCGGTCGCCTGCGGGGAAGCCATCGAGGTGCCGTTGAACATCGCGTAACCGGCCGGGAGGGCGTAGGTGCCCGCCACCGGGCCGCCCGCCTGCCAGCGCGGCGTGGTGGAGATGGCCGAACCCGGCGCGATGATGTTCGGCTTGAAGCCGCCGTCCTCACGCGGGCCGCGCGACGAGAAGCCGTGCAGGCCCTGCTTCTGCGCGGTCGTCGAGCCGTAGTTGGAGAGCCAGGTCGCCTTGGTGATGGACGAACCGACGCTCACCGCGTCCGTGGCCACCGACGGGTCGCCGACCGTGTTCGCGCCAGCACCCGAGTTGCCCGCCGAGATGAAGAGCTGGACGTTGTACTCGTTGATCGTGCGGTTGTAGAGCTCCGCACGGGCGTTGTTGCCGTCGTTGAGCGCCGGGAGGCCACCGATGGAGATGTTCACGACGTCGGCGCCGTTGCGCGCGGCGTAGAGGACACCGTCGATCAGGCCGGAGCTGGTGCACGCGGGCGTCGAGAGGCAGGCCTTGATGGCCATCAGCTTCGCGCCCGGCGCGGCACCGGCCATCTTGCCGTCGAACAGCTTGTGCGCCGAGGTGATGCCGGCGACGTGCGTGCCGTGCGCACCGGCGGAGATGCCGAGGCTGACGTACGGCGTGCCGTTGTTGTCGTAGACCGACTTGTCGGTCTGCACGACGAACGCCATGCGGTCGATGACCGGGGTCGCGGGGTTGTCGGTGCCGAAGAAGCCGACGTCCTTCTTGACCTTGTAGTCGATCATCCGCTTGTTGTTGGTGAAGTTGCCGTCACCATCGGTGTCGACGAAAACTTCCTTCGTCGTGATGTCCTGGATGACACCCCACGCGTCGAGACGGTCGCCGTCGCGGTTGATGTCACCGCCGACCTCGCTGCCGACGCCGCCGAGGTCGCCTGCGACCTCGCGGAACAGACCGAACGAGTAGGGGCCGCCGGTCGCGGGCGCGGTCCACTCACGGCCGGAGTCGGTGAACTTGCCGACCTTGCCGGCCTTGGTCATGGTGACCCAGGTGCCGTCGCCGGACGCCGGGTTGTTGGCCGTGAACCAGTCGACGATCTTGCGCTCACCCTTGCTGGTGGTCGCCAGCGCGGGGTGGTCGAGGTCGATGCCGGAGTCGATCACGGCGATCGTGGTGCCGCGGCCGTCCCACTGCGGGTGCGCGGTGGCGAACTGCGCCGCCTGCGTGTCCTGGGTCGGCATGTAGGGGTTGGTGCGCGGCGTCTTCGCGTCCGGAGCCTTCTGCGGGGCAGGATTCTCCATGCCCTCAGGGCGCGGGTTGTCGATCGCGACGAGGCCGTCGACGTCCACCGTGCTGACGGACTTCAGCTTGGCGGCCTTCTCCGCGTTGTCCCGCGGGATGGTGACCTTGACGTAGTCGACGTCCTTCTCGGTCTTCTGGACCGTGGCGCCGAGCGACTTCAGTTCGCTGATCGCGGCGTCGGTCTTGCCGTCCTCAGCGGCGACCAGCAGGTCGACGGTCGGCTTGCCCTGGCGGGCGGCCTCGTCGACGAGCTCGAGGTCGGCCTTGTCGAGCTGCTTGTCGGCAGTCGGCGCGTTCTGCTGCGCTGCGTTCTGCGCGATCGCGGGGGTGGCGGCGAAGCCGAGCCCGGCAGTGCCCAGCACCGCGGTCAACAAGACCGTGCCGGTGCGGCGTCTCCAGTTCTTCACGGCGCATGTGCCCTTCGTGGGGTAGAGAGTGCCCCGAAGCACATCTCTTCGCCCCGCCACAGGCAATAGTCGGATCGGAGTATTTCCACGATCCACATTGGACTGTTCAGTGGCTTGTCCGCGCACAATAAAAGTGCTGCGCGTTTCACTTTGTCCGTGGAACGAGCAGTTGCCCTTCAGTCAAGAGCTGATAGAGGGGAATGTCAAGGGGTGCGTCAACGGTGAATGAGGTTGGCGTGTAACAGGGTCCGGTCAGCCAACGATGGACTGATCGCTATTTCCACGCAATAGCGACCGCAATCGAGACCGCACGCGGGCAACGAGGCTCTGGCCGGTCACGAGCACTTTCGGCTGCGCTCCACAGGCCGGACAGTTAATGCGGTGCCTGGCCAGCGCCTGCCGGAGTTCGGTCACCTGGCTCGCGGTCCGCTCGGGCACCGAGTCCTTTTTGACCGAGAGCAGGGACAGCTCGGTCAGCGTTTCCGCACCCCGGTGCCGCAGCCTGATCTTCGGCGCGATGGTGTGGAAGAAGATCAGATTGCGGCGCCTCGCCGGTTCGACCGTGTCGACGTCGCACCACTCGATGGCGAGGCGACGGTCGAGGCTGCTGGACGTGATTCCGTCAGGCGTGATCTTCGTGCCCATGCTGAAACCTCGCCACGCGACGGTGCCGCCCATGAGCGACCACAGGCCGCCGAAGACGTATCCGTACCACGGGCCGCCCGCCATCGCGATCGGTCCGCCGGCGGCAACGCCCGCGCCGAGCCCGAACAGGACCCATCTCCACCTGGTGTGCATCTCCCCATCCTGTTTACCCGATCGCGGCGCACTCCACTTTCAAACGCCTGCCGCCCTCGTTCTGTTGAGCGACGGCGAGGCTGTCACCCGCCTTGCTCGCGACGATTCAGCGAGACTGACGGCTGATCAGGCGCTACCTTGCGCGCATGGACCTGAAGCCGGTCGCCGACGAGCTCTACGGGCTGCCCCCGAAGGAGTTCACCGCGGCCCGCAACGCCGCCGCCAAGCAGGCCGAGGACAAGGACCTCGCGAAGGCCATCGGCGACCTGCGCAAGCCGACCGTGGGCGCCTGGGCGGTCAACCGGCTGGTGCGGGACGCGCCGGCGGGCCTGGAGGAGGCGCTGGGGCTCTCCACGGCGCAGCTGACCATGCGAGAGCTCGGCCGCAAGCGCAAGGAGCTCATGGAGGCGCTGGTCTACCGGACGCTGGAGCTGACCGGGCCGCTCGCGGACGACGCCGTCACGCAGGTGCGCAACACGCTCACGGCCGCGATGGCCGATCCGGAGTCGGCCGAGCAGGTGCGGGCGGGGCACCTGACGAAGGGGCTGGAGTACTCCGGGTTCGGGTTCGCCCCGCCGGCGCCGGAGCCCGCCCAGGACGACGGTGAGGACGCGCTGGCCCGCAAGCGGCGGGAACGGGCCGAGAAGAAGCGGGCCGAGGCCCAGCAGGCGCTGGACGAGGCCGAGCAGGCGCTCGGGGAGGCGCAGGCCGACCAGCTGGCGGCGCAGCGGGCGTTCGACCGGGCGGCGGAACGGCTGGAGGACGCCAAGCGGGTCACGGCGGGCGCGGAGAAGGCGCGCAAGACGGCCGAACGCAAGCTCAACGATCTGAGTTAGCTCAGTCCAGCGGCTTCCACTCGTCGGAGCGTGTCCGTCACGTCCGGTGACATACCCCGGTCGAACCTGAAGGCAACCTGAAGGATTTGAGCCCCGTCACAGTCAAAGCCCACCGGAACACAGCAGCCCGGTTGTACGTTCAACAATGTGGTTGGCCGCGGGCGCTGGAGCCCGCGCCAGGACGATCCGGCACCCCCAGGCCGGAAAAGTCCTTCCGCAGGTGCGTGCGCTCGCGCCGCGGTCAACCCGCCGTCGGCCGACACCCTGGTAACCCCCCTCACCGGGTAGTGGCGGTCGGCGGCACCCGGAGAGTGCGGTGCCCACCCCCCAGGGGCACCGCACTCCTCAAATCACAGGTTGTACTGGTCGTGCCTCGCGTAGAACGCCGCCAGCTCCTCGGGGTCCAGCTTCTTCGCCTCGCCCACCTCCAGGAAGAAGTTCTCCCTGGCGATGCCGGGTGAGAAGAGGATCAGCATGCGCACGGGAGCGTCGCTGTCGTTGCGGAACGCGTGCGGGCGGTTCGGCGGCACGTAGAGGAAGTCGCCCTCGCCGCCCTTGGTCCATTCGTCGCCGTCGTAGAGCGAGATCTCACCTTCGAGCACGTAGAACGACTCGGAGAAGGTCTTGTGGAAGTGCGGGCGGGCGCCGGGCTGGCGAGCCTCCATGCGCCACTCGAACAGGCCGAACTCGCCGTTCGTCACCGATCCGGGTGCCACGAACCTGGTGGTTTTGGTGCTGAACCCCACCTCAGAGGCCGGTCGGAACGTCATCGGGCTTCCTCCCCAGAAAGTGAACTTAATTCAGGTCTCGTGCGTGACCAGCGGTGGATCTAGACTCGCACGATGGCACATGACGCGGATGTCATCGTCGTCGGCGCGGGCCTCGCAGGTCTCGTCGCGACCGCAGAGCTCGCAGACGCCGGCCGCAAGGTCATCCTTCTCGACCAGGAACCCGAAGCGACGCTCGGTGGCCAGGCGTGGTGGTCGTTCGGCGGGTTGTTCATGGTGGACACC
This sequence comes from uncultured Actinomycetota bacterium, assembly GCA_963771775.1. Classification (GTDB taxonomy): domain Bacteria; phylum Actinomycetota; class Actinomycetes; order Mycobacteriales; family Pseudonocardiaceae; genus Lentzea. The sequence continues at coordinate 34,466 of CAVYUS010000007.1, read as the reverse complement.
CCCGAACAGCGCAGGCTTCGAGTCAAGGACTCACACGATCTGGCATTGCAGGACTGGATGGGCTCGGCGCAGTTCGACCGGGACAGCGACCACTTCCCACGGCTGTGGGCGCAGGCCTATGTGGACTTCGCCTCCGGGGAGAAGCGCTCCTGGTTGTACGGCATGGGGGTGCGCTGGTTCCCGTTCGTGCAATGGGCCGAGCGCGGCGGCTACCTGGCCGACGGGCACGGCAACACGGTGCCGCGGTTCCACGTCACCTGGGGCACCGGACCGGGCGTGGTCGCGCCGTTCGAGCGCCGGGTGCGGGAGGCCGTGGCCAAGGGGCTCGTGACGCTCAAGTTCCGGCACCGGGTCACCAACATCAACGTCACGAACGGCGTGTGCGACGGCGTGTCCGGTGAGGTGCTGGAGCCGTCCACGGTCGGACGGGCCGAGCCGTCGTCACGAAACGTGGTCGGCGACTTCTCGCTGTCGGCCCAGGCCGTGATCGTCACGTCCGGCGGCATCGGCGGCAACCACGACCTGGTGCGGCGCAACTGGCCGGAGCGGATGGGCACGCCGCCGAAGTTCATGCTGGCCGGTGTGCCGGACTTCGTGGACGGCCACATGCTGGAGGTCGCGCAGAAGGCCGGCGGCGCGATCATCAACGCCGACCGGATGTGGCACTACCCCGAGGGCATCGCGAACTACGCGCCGGTGTGGTCGCGGCACGGCATCCGCATCCTGCCCGGCCCGTCGCCGCTGTGGCTCGACGCGGACGGCAAGCGGCTGCCGATCCCGCTGTTCCCCGGCTTCGACGCGCTGGGGTCGTTGCAGCACATCACGACGCACGGCCACGAGCACTCCTGGTTCGTGCTGAACAAGAGGATCATCGGCAAGGAGTTCGCGCTGTCGGGCTCCGAGCAGAACCCGGACCTGACGGGCAAGGACACGCGGGCCGTCCTGAAGCGGGCACTGCCCGGTGCGGTCGCGCCGGTGGAGGCGTTCGCCAAGAAGTCCAAGGAGTTCATCCAGGCCGGGAACGTCGCGGACCTCGCGCGCGGGATGAACGCTCTGACGGGCGACTCGCGCATCGACGCCGCCGCGCTGGAGAAGACGATCGTCGAGCGCGACCGGCAGGTGACCGCGGGTCTCAGCAAGGACATGCAGATCAACGCGATCCGGCAGACCCGGCACTTCCTGACGGACAAGCTGATCCGCGTGGTCGAGCCGCACCGGTTGCTGGACCCCAAGGCCGGGCCGCTGATCGCCGTGCGGCTGTCGGTGGTCACGCGCAAGACGCTGGGAGGCCTGCACACCGACCTGTCGTCGCGAGTGCTCGACGCGTCCGGCGAGCCGCTGCCGGGGCTCTACGCGGCCGGTGAGGCCGCCGGGTTCGGTGGCGGTGGCGTGCACGGATACCGCGCGCTGGAAGGAACCTTCCTCGGCGGCTGCCTGTTCTCCGGCCGGGTCGCCGGTCGTTCGGCGGCCGACGCGGTCTCCTAAGTTACAGAAACGAACTGAGACAAGGCATTCGCCGTTCCTCGCGCATCGGAACTCTTCCAGCGAAAGGAACGGCGAATGCTGTTACGTGGTGCGATCGCGGCTGCCCTGCTCGTGCTGATGGCGGGCACGGCGGCCGCGGATCCGTCCGCTCAGGTGGTGGGCGGCACGCGTGCGTCCATCAAGGACAACCCGTTCGCGGTCTATCTCGCCCCCACAGCGGATACCCGTGACCCCAGGTGCACCGGGGTGGTCGTCGCCCCGAACAAGATCCTCACCGCCGCGCACTGCGTCGACGAGGGTGTGACCGGGCCCAAGCCGATTCCGCTGACCAAGCGCGTCGTCGTGGCGGGCCGGGAGAACGTGCACAGCACCGGCCAGGGTGTCGTCGCGAAGCTCACCGCGATCGCCATCAATCCCGGCTATGACGGCATTTCCTTCGACTCGGCGGTGCTGACGCTCGATCGCGCACTCACGCAGAAGCCTCTGAAGATGGCCGGTTCGGCGGATCGTCACCTGTACGCACCGGGCAGGTCCGCGACCGTGCTGGGCTGGGGCGCCGTCAAAGAAGGCGGCAGCACCAACGGATACCTGATGAAGGCCCAGATCCCGATTCTCGAGGACGAGACCTGCCGGGTGTTCTGGGGCGAGGACGACGAGGGCAACGACTTCTACGAGAACCGGTCGATGATGTGCGCCGGTGTCATGAAGGGCGGCATCGACGCGTGCAACGGTGACTCGGGCGGCCCGTTCGTCGCGGGCGGCAAGCTGATCGGGCTCGTGTCGAAGGGGGACGGCTGTGCGCGGCCGAACCACCCGGCGATCTACGCGCGGGTCGATGCCATCAACTCGTGGGTGAGGAAAGAGATTTCTTCCTGATCCCGCGTGGTGGACGCGGGTTGACGGTCGTCCGGCTTGCGGCTGTGCTCTCGGTATGACGCAGATCGGTGTTCTGGCCGGCAATCCGCGCCCCGCCTCGCGCACCCTGCAGGCGGCTTTGGCGCTACGTGAGGCACTTGCCGCGACGCTGGGTGTGCCCGTCGACGGACCGGTCGTGGACGCGGCGACCCTGGCACCCGCCGTGTTCACGGACGCGGCGACGATCAAAGCCGCGCTGGAGGCCCTGGGACAGGCCGAGGTGCTGGTGGTGGCCACGCCGACGTACAAGGCCGCGTACACCGGACTGCTGAAGGCCGTGCTGGACCAGGCACCGTCCGGCTGGCTGAAGGGGAAGATCGTGGTGCCGTTGCAGATCGCGGCCTCTGACCGGCACGCACTGGCCGTTGAAGTGCATCTGCGGCCGGTGCTGACCGAACTGGGTGCACTGGTGCCACAGGCGTTGTTCCTGAACGAGGCCTCGCTGCCCGCGCACGTCACGGAGTTCGCCCTGGACTCCGAGGTGTTGAAGGCGCTCGTCCGATGAAGGAGCAACTGCGGGACGCGTTGAGGCACCACGCCCAGGCCGTCACGATCGTGACGGCGCACGGGAAAGAGGGACCGGTCGGCACCACGGTCAGCTCGTTCACCTCGGCCTCGTTCGAACCGCCACTGGTGGTCGTGTGGATCGGCGAGGGCGCGTCGGTATGGCCGGTGTTGCGGACTGCGCCGCTGTTCGCCGTGCACCTGCTGGACGCCTCGCAGACCGGGCTCGCGGACCTGTTCGCCCGCAAGGGCGCCGATCGGTTCGGTGCCGACACCCGGTGGAAGCCGGACGACGACGGCGTTCCGTGGCTACTGGACGCGCCGGTGCGGTTGCGGTGCCGGACCGCGCGGCGGATCGCGGTCGGTGATCACGTGGCGCTGGTCGGGGAACCGCTGGACATCACGCACTCCCAGATCGCCGCGCCCCTGGTACGGCACCAGGGGCGCTACACCTCAGTCGCCTAGGTCGGCCAGCGTGCGCAGGATCGCGCGGGCGAGGACATCGTTCTGCCGGAACGCCGGCGCGTTCGTGTGCGGCCGCGCGAACGCCGCGAACGCCTTCCCGGTCGTGTAAGGCCCGACGGCGAACCGGGTGGCGTCCTCCTCGCCCCGCTCGTTGATCAGCCGCCCCTCCCCCGACACCCGGACGAGCCCGGCCGCGTCCTCGGAGACAGCACCGGCCGCGCGCAACGACCGCAGCACCGGGTCGGCCGTGCGGGACAGAGCGTGCTCGGGCAGCCGTGCCTCGACCAAGCCGTTGGCGCGCACGACTTCCGGTGTGGTCGGGCTGCCCGCGAGGAACGCGCCGTCCACCGCCTCCACCCACATGTCGGCACCGATGAACCGCACGATTCCGGCACGCGACAACGCCAGCAGCTCCTCCAGGCGGTCCGGCGGCGGACCGGAGGCGAGGTAGCTGAAGTAGCCGTGCCACCAGCCGTCGAACGGCATCAGCTGCGGCAGTTGGCCGTAGACCGACAGCAGGGCCAGGAAGGCCCCCAGATCGGCGCTGTGCCGCGGATCCGAGCTCCGGGTGACGTCGGCCTCGATGTAGGACCGCAGATACTCCTGGAACTCCTCGGCCGTCGCGAAGGTCAGGCCGGTCAGCGGGCGGTCCAGGCGTTCGAAGTCGACGCGGTCGGCCGGATCGGGCACCGCGAGCCTCTCCAGTTCGCGCATTTCCTCGCTGTACCAGGGCAGGGAGGCGAACGACACGGCGAACTCGGTGAACGAGATCCGCACCAGGCCGGGATGTCCGGTGAAGAGCTCGTGGTAGTAGCCCCAGGCGATCTCCTTCGCCATCAACGGCCACACGTCGGCGCGGAAGTCCAGATCGCGGCCGCGCAAGGCATCCGCGACGAAGAAGCGGGGCAACGACGGACGGGTTCCCTGCAGGCGATAGCCGGTCTTCGAGTGGTACGGCACGCCGCGCCGCGAGCCCACGTGGAGCGTCGGTTCCGCACCCGAGGGGATGTACTCGAGCCGGTCGGTACGCACGTACCTGCCGCCGCGCCCCTCGGTCAGCAGCACTATGAGGTCGATGAACGCCAGCCCGAAGCCGCGCAGCACCACGTCGCCGGCCACCGCGGACAGGTCGGCGTCGGCGGAGTACAGCGGCGGAACGTAGACCAGGCCGTGTTCCGACGCGTGCTCGGCGAGCTTGCGGTGTTCAGGTTCAGGTTCGGCGTCCAGATGCCCGAGCGCCAGCACGAGAACGTCCGCGTGCAGCGACTCCCCGCTGTCCAGCCGGACCTGGTCGCCCACCACCTTCAGCGCCTTCGCCTGATGAACGGACACAGAGATGTTCGGTGGCAGAGATTCCACGACGTGGTCGAAGAACCAGGCCAGGTACCTGCTCTGCACCTGACGCGACGGGAACGAGGCCGGGTCGACGTCTCCCCACTCCGCCAACGACGGACCGGGCCGGATCGGGCCGGCACCGTCGAACGAGGAGTCGGTGAAGACCGTGACGTCCTCCGCCATGGAGTTCATGCGCAGCAACGGGGACTGCGCGTGCCGCCACACCCGGCCCGCGCCGGGCGGGAACGGGTCGACGACGTGCACGGCCAGCGGTAGTGCGGGCGACTGGGCGGCGATGCGTTCCAGCAGGCCGGCGGCGCGCGGGCCGCCACCGATGATGACGAGTGAGCGCATGCGCGTCTTTCCGTTGGGGGTCAACGAGAAACGAGGCGCGCCCCTCAACGCGAACACCACCACGGTACCCCGCGTGTGCAAGCAAATCCCGCTCTGTGGACGTCGTTGCACAGCCGCCGAACCGGTGTTGCACTCGAAAGGCGTCTCCCTCAACGCACGTCGGAAACCACTACCAGTTCTGGGGATCGACCATGTCAGTTGAGTTTCTCGGGATCGCCGCCACGAACGACGAGTCGGAGACGACACCTCGATCAGGTGGCGCCTTCGACAAGGACTACACGCTCAGGCTGGCCCGGGCCCACGAGGAGCACGGGTGGGACCGCGTGCTGTTCGCCTACGGGTCAGGCGCGCCGGAGCCCGCGTCGGCGGCGGCCTACCTCGTCAGCAAGCTCGACAAACTGCAGATCCTGCTGGCACACCGGCCGAACGTGTCCTACCCGACGTTCGCGGCCAAGACGTTCGCGACGCTCGACCAGATCAGCGACGGCCGGCTGACGGTGCACTTCATCACCGGCGGCACCGATCACGAGCAGCAGCGCGAAGGCGACTACCTGACCAAGGACCAGCGCTACAGCCGGACACGCGAGTACATCCAGATCGTCAAGAAGGCGTGGACCAGCAGGGAAGCGTTCGACCACGAAGGCGAGCACTACCGGTTCGCGGACTTCGTGAGCGATGTCTTCCCCGTGCAGCAACCACGTCCGAACGTGTCGTTCGGCGGCTCGTCCCCTGCCGCATATGCCGCAGGAGGTGCGGAAGCGGACATCTTCTGTTTGTGGGGCGAGCCTTTGGCCGAAACAGCGCAGCAGATCGAGTCGGTCAAGCAGGCGGCGAAGAACGCCGGTCGCACCGACGTGCCGAAGATCCAGGTCGCGTTCCGGCCGATCATCGCGCCGACCGAGGAACTGGCCTGGGAGAAGGCGTACCGGACGGTCGAGCGGATCGAGGCGAGGAAAGCGAACGGGCCGTTGAGCCGCCGCCATTCCCTCACCAACCCGGAGAACACCGGCTCGCAACGACTTCTGGCCGTCGCCGAGCGCGGTGAACGATTCGACCGCGCTTTGTGGACGCCCACCGCGAAAGCGACCGGCGGCGCGGGCAACTCCAATGCGTTGGTGGGCACGCCGGAAACCGTCGCGCAGGCGTTGCTGGACTACTACGACCTGGGCGTGGACATCTTGTCCGCACGCGGTTACGACCTGCTGGACGACGCGATCGACTTCGGCAGGTATGTGATTCCGCTGGTGCGCGAGGAGGTCGCGAAGCGGGACCGGGCCAAGGCCGCATGACCACCCTCGAAGTGCGCCGCGTCCGGCAGACGGATCCGGACGCGGCGCCGTTGGTCGCAGAACTCACGTACGAGTACGCGACCCGCTACGGACCTTCTGGCGCACAAGAGATGCAGCGACCTGCGGACGTGTTCGAACCGCCACACGGGCAATTCCTACTGCTCGTGGAAGCCGGGGAGGCGGTGGCAGGCGGCGCGTTCAAACGTTTCGACGAGAACACCGCCGAGCTGAAGCGGATCTGGACGCACTCACGGCATCGCCGGCGCGGATTGGCCCGGCGGGTGGTGGAGGAACTGGAGAAAGAGGCCAGAACGTTCGGGTACCAACGGATCTACCTGACCACGGGACCGCAGCAGCCGGAGGCGAAAGCGCTGTACCTGGCGACCGGTTACACGCCGTTGTTCGACGTCGACGCGGATCCGTTGACAATTGGCGCACTCGCATTCGACAAGCAACTCAGGGTGATTCACTAGTTCAAACGAGTGAATTCGTGGGCAATCCCATGATTCCCGACCGGGAATCGGGGTTCGGTTGGACACGTGAGGCGTGATCAGTAAGCTTGACCGCTGGACCCACACCCGGTGGTGGTACGGAGCGGGGCTGTCACCCGTTCGACCGAATCTGGCGGAAGTGGGTTGCGCAGGCGTATCGATTGGCGTCCGACGATCGATCAGCAGATCACACCGGTCCCCACGAATGGCCACCTGAGCTGAATGAACATGGTCGACAGCCGAGAGCCCGCCCTTCGCTGGGCAGCGGCGATCTCCAACACCCTGCTCGCGAACCTCACCCGCGAGAACCTTGCGGCACTGCTCGGCGGGTACGTCGAGCAGTTGCTCACGGGCGGGGTCGCCGAGGCTCGGCAGGTCGGGCGATCCCTGGTGGCGAACGACTTCATCGCCTCGATCACGCTGGAGCGCACGCTCACGTACCTGGGTGACCACCTGCCCGTCACGCCGGCTCAGCTGGGCGCGCTCGCCGCCGGGTACGCCGAGGGGCTGCGCGACCGCACGCTCGACCAGCAGGAGATCAGCCGCACGGCCGCGATCAACACGATGCGCCGGGCGGAGAGCGCGGTGCGGGCCAGCGAGGCCAAGTTCCGCGCGATCTTCCAGAGTTCCGCCTTCCCGATCGTGGTGAGCGCGCTGACCGGCGAGATCATCGACGTCAACGAGGCGTTGCTGACGATGCTCGACTACAAGCGCGAGGACCTGCCCCGGTTGAGAGGCCGCGACCTGGTGCACCCCGACGACCGGGGAGCGTTGCGGGAGACGGCGCAGCAACTGATCCACTCCGACGACCTCGAGCACATCCGCGCCGAGAAGCGGATGATCCGCAGTGACGGCGAGACCATCCAGGCGCACATGGCGATCTCGTACGTGCGGGAGACGGAGTCCGCGGCGCCGTACTTCGTCACGATGATCGAGAACATGAACGAGATGCGCGCGCTGCAGACGCAACTCGTGCGGCAGAGCCTCAACGACATGCAGACCGGGTTGCCGAACCGCGCGCAGTTCCTCGGCTGGCTGGAGGGAGCGGCCGGCACGAAGGGGCCGGAGTCGCTCGCGCTGGTGCAGGTCGACATCGACGGGTTCCGCGGCGTGAACGACGCGTTCGGCCACGAGGCCGGCAACCGGGTGCTGATGCACGTCGCGAGACACCTGCGCGCGGTCTTCGCGGAGGACGTCGCCAAGGTCGCGCGCATCGGCGAGGACGAGTTCGGCATCCTGATCAAGGACCCGCGCGACGTGCGCGGGGTGATCGCGCTGGTCGAGGAGTTCACCAGGCGGCTGGAGGAGCCGATCTGGATCGGCGCGAACGGCGTCGGCGTCACGACCAGCGTCGGCATCGTGGCCACGGGCGGCGCGTGGTGGCGACGCGGTCGACCTGCTCAGGGCGGCGGACGTCACGGTCGGCTGGGCCAAGCGCGACGGCAAGGCGCAGTGGGCGTTGTACGACCGCGACCGGGATCTGCGCGACAAGGACAGGTACGCGTTCGCGGCGTCCATTCCCGGTGCGCTGGAGGAGGGCCAGTTCCGCGTCGACTACCAGCCCGTCTACTCGCTGGCCGACGGTTCCGTGCTCGCGCTCGAAGCGAAGATCGTCTGGAACCACCCGGTACACGGGGTGCTGTGCCCGGACACGTTCCTCGACCAGACCTCCGACAACGGCATGATCGTCCGCCTTGTGCACTGGGCGCTTTCGGACGCGTGCCGGCACGCGGGCGAGTGGTACGCGGCCCTGGGCGCCAAGGCGCCGGCCCTCACGATCGACCTGCCACTGCGGCTTTGCCAGGAACCCGAACTCGTCGCCGAGGTGGCGCGCGTGCTCGACCGCACCGGCCTGCCGCCGTCGTTGCTGCGCTTCGAACTGCACGAGCGCCTGCCCGCGTTGCTGACCGACGAGCAGTTGGAGGAGCTGACCATCCTCGCCGAGCGCGGCATCGGGCTGGTGCTGGACCAGGTGAACGGCGGCAACGTCGGCGTCGACCGGCTCCGGCTGCTGCCGCTGACCGGCGTGAAGTTCACCGGAGCCGTCGTGCACGGCCTGGCCGAGGGCGCGAACCCGGTGGACGAGAGCGCTTCGGTGGCGTTGCTGAGGTGGGCGTCGATCCTGCGGCTGCCGCTCTACGCCGAGGACGTGCGCACCGCCGTCGAGGCGTCGCGGCTGGCGGGACTCGGCGTGACCGGCGGCCAGGGACCGCACTTCGGCCCGCCGCTGTCGGCCGCCGATGTCTCCGCGCTCCTTCTCACCTAATTCTTATCAGGGTTTCCTGAGCCTTCCCCACAGGTTGCTCACATGATGACGGTCCATCGTGGAGTCATGACCGAGCAGAGCTTCCCCGCGATGAGCGGGTCACTGGTGGAACCGCAGCCAGCCGTGGCGCCGAAGTTCTGGCGACGCACGGCCCCGATGATGACGGTGGCAGCACTAGTCGCCGGGTTGTTCGGAGGTGTCACCGGTGCGGTGGTCGCCGCTCCGGACAACACCCCGGCATCGTCGTCCGTGGTGGCGCAGACGGTCTCCAACCAATCCACTGTGGACTGGACGTCGACGGCCTCGAAGGTGCTGCCCTCGGTCGTGCAGGTGAACGTGGGCAACGGCCTCGGCTCCGGCGTGATCCTGTCGGCGGACGGCAAGATCCTCACCAACAACCACGTCGTCGCGGCCTCCGGCGGCCAGCTCACCGTGACGCTGAACGACGGCCGCGAGGTGCCGGCCACGGTCGTCTCGACCGACCCCTCGTCCGACCTCGCCGTGATCCAGACTTCCGGCGTCTCCGGCCTGACGCCGATCAAGTGGGCGGACTCCGACTCGGTTCGCGTCGGGGACGCCGTGATGGCCATCGGCTCGCCCTCCGGCCTGCAGGGCACCGTGACGACCGGCATCGTCTCGGCCCTGGACCGCAAGGTGACCGTGCCCGGCGAGGGCCGGCGCGCCTCTTCCGTTTCGTACCAGGCGATCCAGACCGACGCGTCGATCAACCCCGGCAACTCCGGCGGTGCGCTGGTGAACGCGGCCGGTGAGCTGGTCGGGATCAACTCGGCGATCTACTCGCCGGCGTCGAGCGGCGGGGAGGCCGGCAGCGTGGGGATCGGGTTCGCGATCCCTTCCGACACGGCCAAGCAGATCGTCGACAAGCTGAGCTAGCTGATCACGTCGAACGTGCACTTGGCTCCTGGAGCGGCGGCCAAGCGCACGTCGCACGTGATCAGTGTGGCGCGGAGTTGCTCGGCGAGCGCGACGTAGGCAGCGTCGTACGGCGTGATGTTGTCCCGCAACTCCCACATACGAGACAGCAACGGCGCCAACGCCATCCGGCGCACTGGCAGGCTGGCGAGGTGCTGCAGCGCCGACGGCACCGCTGCGGCAAGCTTCGGACTGTTCCTCGACATCGTGCGCAACGCCGAGACCACCTCCATGTCAACGTGGGCGGGCGCGAACAGAGCGTGCCCGGCAGACATGCGGGCGACAGTCTGTTGCCGCCGGGGATCGCTGACTGAGTAGAACGCGGCCAGAACGGACGCATCGACCACCGCAAGGCTCACGAAGCGTCCCGCACTTCACGCACAGCGGCCGTCGCGTCCTCCAGGGTGACTCCTGTCCCGCCGGGTGGCTCGTAGGTCGCCAGGTAGTCGCTGATGTTCAGCACCTGGGCAGCCTCGGTCAGCCTTTCCACCACGAACGCGTTCAACGACTGGTGGCTCGCCGCGGCAGCGTCGGCCAGCGCCACGTAGACCTCGTCCGGCACATCTCTCAGGTTCATTCGCTTCATGGTGCCATTGTGGCACCAATCGCCCCGATCGGGGGATATCCACCAAGGGTGGGTGTCGAACAGGGGCGACTGACAGGGCGCAGCCCGATGACGTTCAGATGGCGCCGTAGTAGCAGATCAAGGCCGCGGAAGCCCGGCTTCCGCGGCCTCGGACCACACATCTGCCGATCCTTCGGCTTTACATCTGCCGAGAACCACTCTTTAGGTCTGCCGAACCACTGCCGTTAGACCTGCCGAAGATCAGGACAGCCAGTCCGGCCGCAACGGCATGTGCGACGTCGTCCCGTCCAGCTTCACCCCGAGCACCTGGTGCAACTGGATGTTGTTGCGTTCGAACCCGAGCCGCGACGCCGCCAGGTACAGCCGCCACACCCGAGCCCGAGCCTCGCCCACCTCCTCGACGGCCTCGTCCCAGTGCGCGTCCATGTTGCGGCCCCAGGCAGCCAGCGTCAGCGCGTAGTGCTCGCGGATGTTCTCCTCGTGCCGCACCTCGAACCCGGTGTCGTGCATCAGCGACACGATGTGACCGGGACCGACGAGCTCGCCGTCCGGGAACACGTACCGGTCGATGAACGGGCCGGAGGTCGCGCGCTGTTTGTTGTCCGGGCGGGTGATGCAGTGGTTCAGCAACCGGCCGCCGGGCTTCACCTTCTGGTACAGCGACGCGAAGTACGCGGGCAGTTTGGCCTTGCCGATGTGCTCGGTCAGGCCGATGGACGACACCGCGTCGAAGCCCGTCTCGCGGACGTCGCGGTAGTCCAGGTGGCGCACCTCGGCCAGCTCCGACAGCCCGGCCTCGACGATCGCCTTCTGTGCCCATTCGGCCTGGTTGCGGGACAGTGTGACGCCGATCGCGCGCACGCCGTACTCGCGGGCGGCGTGCATGACCATGCCGCCCCAGCCGCAGCCGACGTCCAGCAGCTTCATGCCGGGACGCAGCCCCAGTTTGCGGGCGACCAGGTCGTGCTTGGCGAACTGGGCCTCCTCCAAAGTGGACTCCAGTGACGGGTACACCGCGCAGGTGTAGGCCATCGACGGGCCGAGGATCCACTCGTAGAACTGGTTCGAGACGTCGTAGTGGTGCGCGATGGCCGCCTGGTCGCGGGCCTTGGAGTGGCGCATGCCGTGCAGGCGGGTCTCCTGCGGCGGCGGCGTCACGCGGTGTGCGAACTTGATCCGGCCGAGGAAACGCAGCAGCTCGACGCGTTGCAGCCACGGGATCTCCCGCAGCGAGAACTCCGAGAGCTGGGCCAGGCCGGCGTGCACGTCGCCGAGGATCTCCATGTGCCCGGTCACGTAGGCGCGGGCCAGGCCGAGCTCGCCTGGTGCGGAAGCCAGGTAGGACAAGGCTTCCGGTGTCTTGATGTCGATGGACACCGGGGCGGAGGAAGGACCGGCACTGCTGCCGTCGTAGGCCTGAAAGCGAACGTCGCCACCGCCGGTGATGCGCTGAAAGAGAGAGGCCAACCGCATTCATCGTCCCCTGACACACTTGGCGTACAGATCAGGCAGGCGGTTCGTCTGGTCGTACCGTGATTTCACGGACCGGTAGTGCGAACCGTTGTAGTGCCGCCAGAACTCGTCCTCCTCGTAGTAGGAGTCCGAGTACAGCGACTTGTGGCCACCCAGCCGCGCCACCTCGCGCTCGATCAGCCGGTTGCGGTCACCCATCTGCTCTCCCGGTCGAACCGGGACCTCCGACCAGAACCCGACGTTGACGTACAACACGTTCGGGTCCATCGGGTACAGCGGCCAGCCCGTGGTGTCGCGCAGGCGAACCGGGCACAGCCACACCGGCGTGATGCCGATCTCGCGGTCGAAGAAGTCGAGGAAGTCCGGCAGCGCCGACACCGGGATCTCCACGTCCTGGATCACCGGCTCGACGTCGGTGCGCGGCCGCAGCTGCCGGTGTTTGGCCACCAACCGCCGGTACACGTCCGAACGCAGGTACCGCTTCGGCCACAACCGGCGCACCACGGGATGCTGCGCGCCGAACGCGCGGGAGCACCAGAACCAGTCGGTGTCCCAGCGCCACAGGTAGTCGTGGATCGTCAGGTGGTCGGTGCGGCGCTTCTGGATGGACCGGTAGTAGATCTGGTTTCCGGTGTAGTCGGACGTGTAGGGCGCGATGTCGGCGTAGTGCCCCAGCGTCAGGTACATCTCGCCGCGCGAGAAGACCGTGCCGTCGACGAAGTCCGCCGAACCGTCCGCGCAGACCTCCTCCATGACGGCGGCGCATTCCGCGAACGACCCGAACGGGACGTGCCGCAGCCGCACGTACTGCCGGACCGGTTCCAGCTCGATCTCCAGCCGCAGCGCGTATCCCAGCGTGCCGTACGAGTTCGGGAACGCGCGGAACAGGTCGTCGTCCGGTTTGGCGATCACGACCTCGCCGTCGCCGGTGAGGATCTCCAGCTCGCGCACGGACTCGTGCGGCAGGCCGTTGCGGAAGGAGGTGGACTCGATGCCCAGACCGGCGACGGCGCCGCCGATCGTGATGGTTTTCAGCTGCGGCACGACCAGCGGCATCAGGCCGTGGCGCAGTGTCGCGTCGACAAGATTCTCGTAGGTGGTCATGCCCTGCACCTGTGCGGTGCGTCCGACCGGGTCAACCGACAGCACCCGGTCGAACCTGCCGACCTCCAGCCCGCCCGACTGCTCGGCGCGGAACCGGAAGAGGTTCGACGTCTTCTTCGCGAGCCGCACCGGCGCACCTTCGCGCATCGCGGCGTACTGCGCGGTCAACGCAGCCACGGCCGAGCTGTGCCCATGGTCACTCACCAGAACGACGTTATTCCGCGTCAGCCACCTTGGCACGCTCAAAAGCCCGAATGGGCCAGCGATCATCCTGTTCAATCACCCTGTGCGCGTACGGCTCCTCGGGAAACTCACCGTCGTGGATGTCTCGTTGACGGAACGTCAGCGGTGCCTGCTGGCGGCATTGCTGCTCGAACCGGGACGAGCGGTGCCGGTGTCCCGGTTGCTGGCCGCGACCTGGGGACGACGACCCGCCGACCCACCCGGAGAAGGCACTGCGCAACCAGATGCACCGGTTGCGCAGGACGCTGGAATCCGTACCAGAACTTGCGATTACAACTGTCGGGCAGACCTACCTGGTCGAGGTAGACCCGGATTTGGTTGATTTGCACCGTTTCCGGCGTCTGGTGACGAAGGCGCGCACCCTGCGCGAACCCCGCGCTGTTGCGGTCGGCGTTGGACCTGTGGCAGGACGAGGCGTTGCGCGACCTGCCGGCAAGGCGTTGGTGGGCGGGTGTTCGCGAGGCTCTTGCGTTCGAACGGCGAGCTGTGCGCGAAGAGCTCGACAACGCCGACGACGGACCCGTGGCACCGGAACGAGTACCGCGCCAACTCCCGGCCGCACCGGCGGGTTCGCCGGGCGGGAGGCCGAACTGCGCGAGCTGGCGGACCGGTCCGGGACCGTTCTGATCACCGCCATCGACGGCACCGCGGGCGTCGGGAAGACCTCGCTGGCGCTGCACTTCGCGCATCACGAACCCGATCGGTTCCCGGACGGCCACCTGTACGTGAACCTGCGCGGGTTCGACCCGCAGGACCAGCCGCTGCGGCCGGCCGACGTGCTCACGCAGTTCCTGCGGGCGCTGGGGGTCCGCCCGCAGCAGGTGCCGATCAGCGAGGACGAGCAGGCCGAGCTGTACCGGACGCTGATGGCCGACCGGCGGATGCTGGTGCTGCTCGACAACGCCGCCGATCCCGACCAGGTGCGGCCGTTGCTGCCGGGCGGCGCCTCGACGTGTCTCGTCACCAGTCGCAACCGACTCTCCGGGGCTCGACGCGAACCCGCTGTTCCTCGACGTGCTGAGCGAGGACGAGGCCGTCGCGCTGCTGCGGCGGCCTGCTCGGCGCCGACGTCGACGAGGCGGCGGCGCGCGAGCTCGCGCGGCTGTGCGGGTACCTGCCGCTCGCGCTGCGGATCGCGGCGGCCAACGCCGGCCGCCGTTCCTCGCCGACACCGTTGCCGAGCTGCGCGAACAGAACCGGCTGGCGGCGCTCGTGATCCACGACGACGAACAGGTCGGCGGTGCGGGCGGCGTTCGACCTCTCGTACCTGGCGCTGGACGAGGCGCACCGGCGGCTGTTCCGGCAGGCTCGGGCTGCTCGCCGGCATCGACTTCACCGCCGAGTCCGCCGCGTCGCTCGCCGGCGACGCGGCACTGGACACGCTGCTCGCGGCGAACCTCGTCGAGCAGCACATCCCCGGCCGCTACCGCCTGCACGACCTGCTGCGGCTCTACGCGTACGAACGGGCGCGAGGCCGACGAGCAGCGCCGCGGACCGGGACCAGGCGCTCGACCGGTACCACGGCTGGTACCTGGACGCGGCCTACACCGCGTCGCTGCAGCTCGACGTCGGAGTAGCGGCAGCTGGAACCGGGCACCGAGGTCACGCTGCCCGTCCAGCGCGGCCGGACTGGCTCGAGGCCGAACGCGCGAACCTCGTCGTGCGTCGCCACCCACGCCCCGCCCCGGCTGCGATGGCTCTTCGCGGACCGGCTGCACGGGTACCTCAGGCTGGGCAGGCACACGCCGACCTGGTCGCGATCAGTACCGCGCGCGCTCGGCGCCGCCGACGGGCGAGCACGACGAACGGGGCCGGTTGGCCGCGCTTGCACGCACTGTCCGCGCGTACTGCGGCAGGGGCCGAGCTCCGGCAGGCCGTGGAGATCATCGAGCGAGGCGCTCGACCGCGCTGGCCGCCGGCACGGGTCCGGCTGCTGACCGCGCTGGGCAACCTGCTGCGGGAGATGGGCGACGTCGACCGGTCGCTCGACCTGCTACACGCGCCGCCGCTGGAGCTCACCGAGCGCTCGGGCTCGACGACATGCTGCCCGCGCAGTACTTCTCGCTCGGCACGACTGCTGGATGCAGGATCGGCTGGAGGAGTCCGCGCGGTACCTTCGAGCTGGCCATCTCCAGGTCGGCCGAGCCGGGGCTCGACGACTCGGATGTCGTCTACCTGTCGTCGTCCGGCGGCGACGATTGCGCGACCTCGGCCGGGTCGACGAGGCGATCGACTGCATGACCCGCGCGATCGAGGCACTGCGGGCACGAACACGACCGCGCCCTGCTCTCGGCACGCTCTGGACGACCTGGCGTCGGGCGTGCCGGGACGCCGGGCGCAACGACGAGGCCTTGCGGCACGGCACCGAGGCGCTGGAAATCGCGGAGGAGATGCGGCGACAACTCGGCGTACGCGGCGGACGTCACACAGCACGCTCGGAGCGCTGACGTTGCTGGCGCTCGGCCGCGGCGACGCGGCCCGGGAACACCTGATCAGGGCGGTCTCGCTCGCCGCGCGCGCGCGGGCTACCGCGCACGCGGAGGCCGCCGCGTTGATCACGATGCACACCGTCGCCGAGGTGCAGCAGGGCCTCATCATCGCCAGGGTCAGCGGCTTCAGGCTGCTGGAACGGCAGGGCGCTGGCCGCGCTCGCCGAGATCCACCCCGACCGCGAGTTCTACGCCCAGCAGGCTGCCCAGACCAGTTGACGTACAGATCGGTTGACGTACATGGATGACGCACGACTGGCGGCCGTGGCCGCGCTGATCGAACTGGCCCGCAGCCCGCACTTCCAGGACCGGGCCGACGCGGGCCACGGCCTGGTGTGCTTCGCCGACGTCCCGGCCGCACGCGAGGCGCTGCTGGCACTGGTGCTCGACGCCGGCGACACCTACGTCACGCGCACCACGGCCGAGGCCCTGCTCCGCCGAGGCGAGGCCACAAGCCTGGCCGTGCTGAGCGCGGGCGCCGCGACAGCCGACGCGGAGCAGCTGGACCAGTTCTACAGCGCGCTGTCCGACGTGCACGGGGTGTTCGAGCGCGATCGCGACGCCGCCGTGGCGACCTGCCGGACGTTCGCGAACGACCCCGACGAGCAGGTGCGTTCGGGCGCGACCGCACTCGTCGACGCCCTCGGTGCGCTTCGGCCGACGCTGAGGACTGCCGAAAGTTACTGATGGGTAGTAGCGTGCCGGGCATGGCTACGCACGAGGTGACCAACCAGGTTCCGCCGCTGACCGGCCACGACGTCGCGGCCGACCCGGCGCTGCTGACCTGGGCGGACAACGCCGGCCTGCACTCCCTGGGCAAGCTCGCGGGCAGCGCCGAGTGGCAGGAGCGCGGTCGCCTCGCGAACACCTATCCCCCGGTGCTGCACACGCACGACCGGTACGGGAACCGGATCGACGAGGTCGAGTTCCACCCGGCGTGGCACGACCTGATGAACGTCGCGGTCGACCACGGCCTGCACGCCTACGTCGACGGCGGGCACCTCGAACGCGCCGCCAGGTTCTACGTGTGGTCCCAGGTCGAGGCGGGGCACGGCTGCCCGATCTCGATGACGTACGCGGCGGTGCCGGCGTTGCGCGTGCAGCCGGACCTGGCGCAGACCTATGAGCCGTTGCTGACCTCGCGCAGCTACGACTTCGGGCTCAGGGCCCCGCTCACCAAACGAGGCCTGATCGCGGGCATGTCCATGACCGAGAAGCAGGGCGGGTCGGACGTCCGGGCGAACACCACCGTCGCGAAGCCGGTCGCCGATGGATACGTGCTGACCGGGCACAAGTGGTTCACGTCGGCGCCGATGTCGGACGTGTTCCTCACGCTGGCGCAGGCACCCGGCGGGCTGACGTGCTTCCTGGTGCCGCGCGTGCTGCCGGACGGGACGCGCAACCGGTTCTTCCTGCAGCGCCTGAAGGACAAGCTCGGCAACAAGTCCAACGCGTCGGCCGAGATCGAGTACGACGAGGCGTTCGCGCACCGCGTCGGCGACGAGGGCCGGGGCGTGCGGACGATCATCGAGATGGTCAACACGACCCGGCTCGACTGCGTGCTCGGGTCGGCGGCGGGCATGCGGGCCGGACTGCGGCAGGCCGCCCACCACGCGGCGCACCGCAAGGCGTTCGGCCAGTACCTGGTCGACCAGCCGGCGATGCGCAACGTGCTGGCGGACCTGGCGGTCGAGTCGGAGGCGGCGACCACGGCGGCGATGTGGCTGGCCCGGCACCGGCCGCGGCTCGGGCTCGCGGTCACCAAGTACTGGGTGTGCAAGCGCGGGCCGGTGCACGCGGCCGAGGCACTGGAGTGCCTGGGCGGCAACGGTTACATCGAGGACAGCGGGATGCCGCGACTGTTCCGGGAGTCGCCGCTGCAGTCGATCTGGGAGGGCTCCGGCAACGTCGCCGCGCTCGACGTCCTGCGCGCCATGCACCGCGAACCCGAGACGGTGCAGGAGTTCCACGCGACCGTCAACGGGGTCGACCCGCGGATCGACAAGGCGATCAACGAGCTCGCTCTGTCCGATGTGGACGAGTCGCAGGCGCGCCGGATCGTCGAGCGGATGGCGTTGATCCTGCAGGGCGCCCTGCTGGTCCGCCACGGACATCCCGCGGTCGCGGACGCGTTCGTCAGCTCCCGGCTAGGCGGGGACTGGGGAATCGCTTTCGGCACGCTCCCCAGGTCCACCGACTTCGCCTCGATCATCGAGCGCGCGGTGCCGAAGCTCTGAGCTGTTCGGCGTCTGCAAGTACCACCGACCGGGCAGTCGGTGGTACTTGCAGACGCCCCAACAGCAGAGGCTAGAGGCCCAGTTCGCGGGCGATCAGCATCTTCTGCACCTCGGAGGTGCCCTCGCCGATCTCCAGGATCTTGGCGTCGCGGTAGAAGCGGCCGACCGGGTACTCGTTCATGAACCCGTAGCCGCCGAAGATCTGCGTGGCGTCCCGGGCGTTGTCCATCGCCGCCTCGGACGACACGAGCTTCGCGATGGCCGCCTGCTTCTTGAACGGCTCGCCGCGCAGCATCCGGGACGCGGCCTCGTAGTAGGCCAGCCGGGCCGTGTGCACGCGGGCTTCCATCTCGGCGATCTTGAACTGGATCGCCTGGTAGGTACCGATCTTCGCGCCGAACGTCTCGCGCTCGTGGGCGTAGCGGACCGACTCGTCCACGCAGCCCTGGGCCAGGCCGACGGACAGGGCGGCGATCGCGACCCGGCCCTCGTCCAGCGTGCGCAGGAACTGGGCGAAACCGCGTCCGCGCGTGCCGAGCAGGTTCGCGGCGGGCACGCGGCAGTCCTGGAAGGACAGCTCACGGGTGTCCGAGGCGTTCCAGCCGACCTTGGAGTACTTCTTCGACACCACGAAGCCCGGCGTGCCGGCCGGAACGATGATCGACGAGATCTCCTTGCGGCCGTCGGGCAGCGTGCCCGTCACCGCGGCGACCGTCACCAGGCCGGTGATGTCCGTACCGGAGTTCGTGATGAACGCCTTGGTGCCGTTGATGACCCACTCGTCGCCGTCGAGGCGTGCGGTGGTGGCGAGCGCACCCGCGTCGAGTCCCGGAGCCCGGCTCGGTGAGGCCGAACGCGCCGATCTTCTCGCCGGACGTCAGGGAAGGCAGCCATTCGGCCTTCTGCTCGTCGGTGCCGAAGCGGTAGATCGGCATGGCGCCCAGCGAGGTCGCCGCCTCCACCGTGATCGCGACCGACGAGTCGACGCGGGCGAGCTCCTCCAGCGTCAGGCACAGGGCGAAGTAGTCGCCGCCCATGCCGCCGTGCTCCTCCGGGAACGGCAGGCCGAGCAGGCCCATCGCACCCATCTTCGCGACGATCGGGTACGGGAACTCGCAGCGCTCGTAGTAGTCCCCGATGACCGGGGCCACCTCGTCACGCGCGAACTCCTCGACGGTCTTGCGCAGGTCCTCGTACTCGCTCGGGAGCCTGAAGTCCAACATCTGTGTCACTCCTCGTGAGAGACGACGAGAGCCAGCACCTGGTCGAGTCTGACCTGCTGGCCTGCTTGCACGTTCACTTCGGCGAGCACGCCGTCGACCGGTGCGGTGACGGTGTGCTCCATCTTCATGGCCTCGACCACGAACAACGCTTGACCGGCGGTCACTTCCTCGCCGGCGGTAGCCCGCACGACGAGCACGGTGCCGGGCATCGGCGACTTCACCGGACCACCCGAGGCAGCGGCACCACCCGCGGCACCGACCAGGAACTCGGCCTCGGTCAACGCCCAGGAAGCGCCGTCGTGGCCGAGCCACAGCACGTCGCCGTCGCGGGCGATCGCGTAACGCCGCGATCCGACCAGCAGGTCCGCGCCCTCTCGCCGCGCCAGCGCACGCACCGGTTCTCCAGCGCCCACAACGACTTCGTCTCCGCGCACGCGCACGTCGACGTCGTTGATCCGCCAGGTCGTCCAGGCGTGCTCACCGACGCGCCAGCCGGAGAGCTGGTCCCACGGGTCGTCGCCGCGCGGCTCCAACGACCGCTCCAGGCCCGCCGCCACGTACACGTCGTCCGGAACCTCGGCCGACGTCAACGAGTCGAGCTTGCGTTCGACCAGACCGGTGTCCAGCGCGCCCGAGCGAACGTCGGGATCGCGCAGCAAAGCCCGCAGGAACGGGATGTTCGTCGTGACACCGAGCAACACCATCTGGCCCAGCGCGTGGTCCAGGCGCCGCAGGGCTTCCTCGCGGGTGCGGCCGTGCGCGATCACCTTGGCGAGCATCGGGTCGTAGTCGGAGCCGACGACAAGTCCCTCGTACAGCCCGGAGTCCACCCGGACGCTGGTCGGTTCGCGCAACGCCAGCACCCGGCCGCCGGTCGGCAGGAAGCCGCGGGCGGGGTCCTCGGCGTAGACGCGGGCCTCGACGGAGTGACCCTCCATCGACACGGCCAGGTCGAGCACCTCACCGGCGGCGACGCGGAGCTGCCACTCGACCAGGTCGACGCCCGTGACCATCTCGGTCACCGGGTGCTCGACCTGCAGCCGGGTGTTCATCTCCATGAAGAAGTAGTCGCCGGTCGTACCGTCCACAATGAACTCGACGGTGCCCGCACCGACGTAACCGCAGGACTTCGCCGCATCGACCGCCGCAGCACCCATCGCCTCGCGCACCTCGGGCGTGAGGAACGGCGACGGCGCCTCCTCGATGATCTTCTGGTGCCGCCGCTGCAGGCTGCACTCGCGCTCACCGAGGTGGATCACGTTGCCGTGCCCGTCGGCGAGCACCTGGATCTCGATGTGCCGCGGGTTGGTGATGAACCGCTCGATCAGCAGCGTGTCGTCACCGAACGACCCGCGCGCCTCCCGCCGGGCCGACTCGATCGCCTCGCGCAACGCGTCATCGGAGTGCACCAGCCGCATGCCCTTGCCACCACCACCGGCGGAAGGCTTGAGCAGCACCGGAAAACCGATCTCCGCAGCGGCCTCGACGATCTCGTCGTCGGACATGTTCTCGCGGGTACGGCCCGGCACAACGGGAACGCCCGCCGCCGACACGGTCAGCTTCGCGCGGATCTTGTCGCCCATCGCGTCGATCGCCGACGCGGGCGGACCGACGAACACCACACCGGCAGCGGCACAGGCCGAGGCGAACGCGGTGTTCTCGGCCAGGAAGCCGTAACCGGGATGGATCGCCTGCGCACCAGTGGAAACAGCCGCAGCGACGATCTTCTCGATGGACAGGTAGCTTTCACGCGCCGCCGCCGGCCCGATCCGCACGGCCTCGTCGGCCATCCGGACGTGCAACGCGTCGGCGTCCGCGTCGGAGTACACGGCGACGGAACGGATCCCGAGCGACCGCAACGCGCGGATCACCCTGACCGCGATCTCCCCGCGGTTCGCCACCAGAACGCTGTCGAACATGATCACATCCGGAAGACGCCGTAGGAAACATCATCGATGGGTGCGTTCGCGGCGCTGGACAACGCCAGCCCGAGCACCATGCGGGTGTCGCGCGGGTCGATCACGCCGTCGTCCCACAGCCGCGCGGTCGAGTAGTACGGGTTGCCCTGGTCCTCGTACTGCTGGCGGATCGGCGCCTTGAACGCCTCCTCGTCCTCAGCAGACCACTCGGAGCCGAGCTGATCACGCCGCACGGTCGCGAGAACCGACGCCGCCTGCTCGCCACCCATCACCGAGATGCGCGCGTTCGGCCACATCCACAGGAACCGCGGCGAGTAGGCCCGGCCGCACATCGAGTAGTTGCCGGCACCGAACGAGCCACCGATGATCATGGTGAACTTCGGGACGCGGGCACAGGCCACGGCCGTCACCATCTTCGCGCCGTGCTTGGCGATACCGCCGGCCTCGTACTCGCGGCCGACCATGAACCCGGTGATGTTCTGCAGGAACACCAGCGGCACGGAACGCTTGTCGCACAACTGGATGAAGTGCGCGCCCTTGACCGCGGACTCGCCGAACAGGATGCCGTTGTTCGCGACGATCCCGACCGGGTGCCCGTGAATGCGCGCGAAGCCGGTCACCAGGGTCGTGCCGTACTCCTTCTTGAACTCCTGGAACTTCGAGCCGTCCACGATCCGCGCGATCACCTCGCGCACGTCGTAGGGCGTCCGGGAATCCGTCGGCACCACACCGTAGAGATCGGAGTCCACGACCGGAGCCTCGATCGGCGCGACATCCCACGGCCGCTGCGCGCGCGGCCCCAAGGTCGAAATGATCGACCGGACCATCCTCAACGCGTGCGCGTCGTTCTCCGCCAGGTGGTCGGTGACGCCGGAGGTGCGCGAGTGCAGGTCGCCGCCACCGAGGTCCTCGGCGCTGACGACCTCACCGGTCGCGGCCTTCACCAGCGGCGGACCGCCGAGGAAGATCGTGCCCTGGTTCCGCACGATGATCGCTTCATCGCTCATCGCGGGCACGTACGCGCCACCCGCGGTGCACGACCCGAGCACGGCGGCGATCTGCGGAATCCCGCGCGCCGACATCGTGGCCTGGTTGTAGAAGATCCGGCCGAAGTGCTCGCGGTCCGGGAAGACGTCGTCCTGCTTCGGCAGGAACGCGCCGCCGGAGTCGACCAGGTAGATGCACGGCAAGTTGTTCTGCAGCGCCACTTCCTGCGCGCGCAGGTGCTTCTTGACCGTGATCGGGTAGTAGGTGCCGCCCTTGACCGTGGCGTCGTTCGCGACGATCACGCACTCCCGGCCGGAGACCCGTCCGACGCCGGTGATGATGCCCGCGGCCGGGGCGTCGTCGCCGTACATGCCGTTCGCGGCCAGCGGCGACAGCTCCAGGAACGGCGAGCCGGGGTCGACCAGCGTGTCCACCCGCTCGCGCGGCAGCAGCTTGCCGCGGTCGACGTGGCGCTGCCGTGCCTTCTCGGGGCCGCCCAGTGCGGCGGTGGCGAGCTTGCCGCGCAGCTCGTCGACGAGCGCGGTGTGCTCCTTGGCGTAGCGGTCCGATGGCTCGGCGGCGCTGCGCAGGACCGGTGCGTCCATGCTCCCCAGACCTCAGGTTAGCGGGCGTTAACATCCTTATGTTAGCGCCCGCTAACCAGACGGTCCACCGGAACAGCTCGAGAGTGACCGGAAGCCAGGTCAAAGCCCCTTTCAGGCACTCTCACGTTCCGGAATCAGGCTAGCCGATGACCGACCGCAGAGCGGGCAGGAAGCCGCTCTGGTGACCGGCGCGGTTCGGGTGGAACGAGTCGTCGAGCTGAAAGATGAAACCGTTCAGCCACGCGTTCTGCGAGCAGATCTCACGCCCGGAGAAGGCGGTGCGCACGTCGACGAAGGTGAACCCGTGCGCCGCCGCCCGCTCGGCGATCGCGACGTTCAACGCGTCGGCGCCCGAATTGATCGTGGACCGCTTGACGTCGCTCAGCCCGCCGATGCACGAGCCGGGCACCTTGTAGATGCGCGGGTAGCCCATCACGACGACGCGCGCCGACGGCGACTTGGCCTTGATCGTGTCGTAGACCTTGTCGAGCTGAGCGGGGAGCGTCTTCTGGACGAAAGCCTTGGACCGGTCGACCCGCTTGACGCAGTCCTTGTCCGGAATCAGGAACGTGCAGGTCGCGACCACTTCGATGAAGCCGGCGTCGTTGCCGCCGACCTGCACGGTGACCAGCGTCGTCGACGGCGAGAGCACAGGCGCCTGACTGGCGATGACGTCAGTTGTCTTGGCGCCGCCACAGGCGACGGACGTGAAGCTCGCGACCGCGTGCGAGGCCGCCCAGAGCGCCGGATAGGCGAGCGGGCTGCGCTTGCAGCTGCCGCTGGCTCCGTCGTACGAGCCGGTACCGACACCGGACGCGTACGAGTCGCCGAGCGCCACATAGTTGACCGAGGCCGCGTTGACAGGGTTGGTGAGCGCGACCAGTGCCGCAGCGGCCGTGACCGCCGAAAGCAGAAAGTGAACAGGGCGCATTGAAGCCTTCCGAAGGAGATGCAGGGATGTGATGCAAGACACTGCAATAGTTACCCGCGGGTAAGCTCGGCGTGAAGCATTGTCGAATGATCGAATATTCGACAACTGGGCCCGCACCTGCGGGAATTCCACCCATCGGACGACTAAGTGAACGCCTGCTAACCTCCCGATGTGGCCGAGAAACCCTCACGTCGGGACCAGATCCTCAACGCCGCGGCGGAGCTTTTCGCACGCCACGGCTTCCACGGCGTGGGCATCGACGACATCGGCGCGGCCGTCGGCATCTCCGGCCCGGCGCTGTACCGCCACTTCCGCAGCAAGGACGCGATGCTCGGCGAGATGCTGACGTCGATCTCCGAACGACTGCTCGACGGCGGCCAGGCCCGCGTGGACGCCGCCTCCGACGCCGACGAGGCGCTGCGGGCACTGGTCGGCTGGCACGTCGACTTCGCGCTGGACGACCCGGCGCTGATCACCGTGCAGATGCGCAACCTCGCGAACCTCACCGATCCGGACCGCCGGCGGGTGCGCGCGCTGCAGCGCCGCTACGTCGAGGTCTGGGTGGAGACGATCCGCCACACCGTGCCGACGCTGGACGAGCCGACCGCGCGAGCCGCCGCGCACGCGGTGTTCGGGTTGATCAACTCGACCCCGCACAGCGCCCACCTCGACCGCGACCAGATGGCCGCCCTGTTGTCGCACATGGCCCTCGCCTCGCTCACCGCGCCCGTCGACGCCTCGCTGACCAGCTGAACTGGCGATCAGTCGAGACCGTTCCGTAACCTGACGCGACAATGGGTGCGCGCAAACTCCTCCTCCGACTCCCGGCCTGGTTCCGGTTCACGGTGATCACGCTCGCGGTGTTCGTCTGCGGGGTGGTCGCCTCCCGACCGGCGAGCGGCGACGAGGGCGTGCCGCAAAGTGGTGACGTGGTGGCCGCGGTGAACGCCGTCAAGGCGTTCGCTGAGCCGTCCCCGGCCCACGACCCGCGGCTCGACCTGCCGTCGGACTTCGCGAAGGAGACCTCGCGCGACCCCCGGACGGTGCGGGCGCCGGACGGCACGCTGCGGGCGGTCGACGTCTCGGGTGGGTGCTCCGGGCCGGCCGGCGACACCGAGTGGGACTTCAGCGTCGCGTGCCGCGCCCACGACATGGGCTACGACCTGCTGCGCTACGCCGAGCACAAGGGGCACGCGCTCGGACCGGACGCGCGCAAGACCCTGGACGACCGGCTCACGACCGACCTGCACGGCCAGTGCGCGCTGAACCCGCGCGGTTCCGAGTCGACCTGTCACGCGGTCGCCGAGACCTACGCGATGGGGCTGAAGTTCAACTCGTGGCGGCAGCGGTGGGGGCCGCCGGGCCACGAACCCGTGGTGGCTTGGGCGTTCGGCAGTGCGATCGTGGTGTTCCTCCTGCTGGCGCGCCTGCACGGCAAAGGCAAGCGCCGCGAGGAAACCCCTGTGGTCACCGCACCTGTCCAGCAGGACCGGTACGCGACGTTCCTGCGGCTCTTCAGCCTGGCGCTCCTCGTGCTCGGCGAAACCGTTGCGACGCTGGCACATCTGCGCGGCGCCGGCACGCCGTGGCTGTGGGCGTTGCAGGCGGTGCCGTTGTTCTTCTTCGCGGGCGGGCACGCGAACCTGCAGGAGCTGGCAGGAACACGAGGGCGGCTTCGGCTGCTGGGTGTCGAGCCGGACGTCGTGGTTGCTGCGGCCGGTGCTCGCGTTCGTGTTGCTCTGGGTGGTGTTGTTCGCGGCGTTGAACCTGCTGGACGTGCAGGTCGACGCGTACAGCCGGCTGATCACGCATCCGTTGTGGTTCCTCGGGGTCTACCTGCTCGCGGTGGCGGCCACCCCGGCCGCCGCCTGGATGCACCGGCGCTTCCGCCGCACCGCGCCGTTCGTGCTGATGCTGGTGACGCTGGGCGTCGAGGTCGCGCGCACGTCGACGGACTGGAAGACCGGCGGGTACGTGAACCTGATCGTCGGCGCCCTGCTGATGCAGCAGATCGGGTTCTTCTACGCCGACGGCACGTTGCAGCAGATCTCCCGCCGGGTGCTGGCGGCGTTGGGCGCGATCACGTTGCCCGCCTTGGTGTTCTTCAGCGACTACCCGCGCTCGATGATGGTGCTCGGCGTGGCGCAGGTGTGCCTCGCGCTGCTGGCGCGCGGCCGGGTGACGGCGTGGCTGGAAGGCCGTTCCTGGCACGTCGTGAACTTCGCGCGCCGGGCACCGATGACGGTGTACCTGGCGTATCTGGCCGGTGTCGGCGCGGTCGTCGGGTTGCTCGGCCTGACGCAGGCGCCGATCTGGCTGGTGTGCCTGCTGGTGCCGCTCACCCTGCTGTTCCACCGGTTCGAGGCCAAGCTGGTCCGGTTCCCGCGGCTCTCGCACGAGTCGCACCGGACCCGGCTCGCGACCGGGATGGGCGTGGTGTTCGGAACGCTCGGCGTGCTCGGGTTCGTCGTGGCCGGGTTCCTCGGCGACGGGGTGCTGGTGCTGCTGCCGGTGGATCCGCTGCAGAACCTCATCCACCTCCTGCTCGGCTGGTACCTGATCCACACCGCCCGCACCGGCAGCTGCGACACCCGGTTGCCGTGGCTGCTCACCGCGCTGGCGTGCGTTCCGCCGATGCTGGCACTGGAGCCGGCTCCGCCGGTGGTGGTGCTGCACGCCGTGGTGATCGGCCTTGCAGTGCTCGCAGCCATCCCCAGGTCACTGCCGCGCACACCGGCAGCCACAGCAGTCGTTGCCACACCCAGCCCGGATGATCTGGTGGCTGCTGCAGCCCCGGCAGCGGCCCCCACACACTGACCGCCAGCGTCACGGTGATCAGCGCGCTCTGGTGCGTAAGGAAGATCCCCAGCGCTCGCTTGTTCAGCCACCGCACGGGTTTCGCCGTACCGAGCCGGGTCAGCAGCGGCGCGATCGTGAGCACCAGGCCGATCTGGGCCAGCGCCAGTGCGAGCGTGGCGTAGTTCGGCGGGTTCAGGTTCGAGACCGCGTCGCCGGGGATGCCGACGGCCGACGTCGGATAGCCGCCGAACGTGGTCAGCAACGCGTAGCCGAGCACGCCGACGACCAGCAGCGGTGGTCCGGGAATCCTCCTGCGCGCCAACGCGTAGCCGAGCTGCCAGGCCGCCCACCACACCGCGTACGGCAGGACCAGCACCAGCGCGATCGGGACGAGCACACCCCACGAGTACTCGTCCAGCTTGCGCACCACCGGTTTCAGCGCGAGCAGGACCAGGTAGACGCCGAAGAACCACAGCGGCGTCGTGACCAGGTAGCCGATGTTGTAGGCGGTGCCCTGGTCGACGCCGCGCATCGACAGTCCGATGAGGACGGCCGCCCAGGCGCCGAGCATCAGCGACGTCGGCACGAGCCAGCTGCTTCAGCCTGGTGAGGAACGGGGTCTTCGAGTGTGCGGCCGCATAGCCGCCCACGAAGAAGAACAACCCCAGCGTTTGCAGCACCCAGCTCACCGGCGTCAGCGCCGGACAGGTACCTGAGCGGACTGTCGATGTACATGCCGGTGGGCGTGTCCACCAGAGAAGTCACCAGCCAGTGCCCGAGGACGACGGTGACGACGGCGATCGCGCGAACGGCGTCGATGAACGGATTTCTCACGGCTTCTCCCCCGAAGCAATCCGGACGAGCGCGGCGAGAGTGGCGCTGCCCGGTTCGTAGTAGGTGTCGTGCTTGCCGCCGTCGAACCGCAGCACGGTGGCGCCGAAGTCGTCGCTCGCCGGGTCGGTTCCGTGGCCCAGGTCGCCGAGCCGGACGTTGGGCACGAACCGCATCCAGTCGCCGCCGGCCCGGATCGCCCAGACCCTGGCCTTCGTCCCCAGCTCCGACACCGACTTCGCCCGCACACCGGGACTTCCGCTGAAGACGATGTCGTCCACGGCCAGCTCGTGCGCCGCGAGTGCGACGACGACCGAGCCGTAGCTGTGCCCGAAGACGTGGATGCGCGCGTTGGTGTGCAAGGCCCGCACGAACTCCACGAGCTCGGTCGCGCCCGTTCTGGCCAGCCCGCCGGTGGCCGCGTCCACGCCAAGTCCCTGTGGCGTGCGGTATCCGAGCCACGCGATCACCGCGAGGTCGTCGCGATGCGCCTGCTCGTACAGGTTGGTCGCCATCTTCCCGATGGTGCGGTCGAACCGGTCGACGTCCACGTCGGAACCCGGCACGACGACCACGACGTCGCGTGCGGTGGCGAGGTCACCGACGATCGCGACCCGGCGGGCGACGTCGGCACGCCACTCGGCGATCGACGGAGCGACTGACGGAACGGCGATCAGCAGAAGGAACAGGACGGCTCGGCGCATGAACCGAAGCTAGAAAGACGACAAACCCCGAATCGTCCCTCTGACGTGCTGTTTTACCGCCGCTACCCCGGTACTACGAGCCCGCTCTCATAGGCCGCGATGACCGCCTGGGCCCGGTCGCGCAGGCCGAGTTTCGTGAGCACCCGGCTCACGTGCGTCTTGACCGTCTGCTCGGCGAGCACGAGGTGCGCGGCGATCTCGGTGTTCGACAGGCCCTGCGCGACCAGCACGAGGATCTCCGTCTCGCGTTCCGTCAGGACCTCGAGCCGGGCGGGCCGGACCCGGTCGCCGCGGCGGGCCTTCACGAAGTCCTCGATGAGGCGCTTGGTGATCGACGGCGCCAGCAGCGCTTCTCCAGCGGCCACAACGCGAACCGCGTTCAACAGCTCGCGGGCGGGCGCGTGCTTGAGCAGGAACCCGCTCGCGCCGGCCGCCAACGCCTCGTAGACGTAGTCGTCGAGGTCGAACGTGGTCAGCACGAGAACCTTCGTGTCGACCGAACCGTCGAGCAGCAGGCGCGTGGCGGTGAGGCCGTCCATCTCCGGCATTCGGATGTCCATCAGCGCGACGTCCGGTTTGACCTTGCGCGCAAGGGCGACGCCCTCCACGCCGTTGCCCGCGGCACCGACGACCTCGATGTCCTCCTGCGCGTTGAGCAACGCGGAGAAACCCTCGCGCACCATCTCCTGGTCGTCGACGACGACAACCCTGATCACTTGTCCCCCAACGGAATTCTCGCGCGAACCAGGAACCCGCCGTCCTCGGTCGACTTCACGGTGAGCGTGCCACCGTGCACCGAGACGCGTTCCCGCATGCCTACCAGCCCTTGCCCGCTGCCGCCGCCCATGGACGGTCCCCCGGCGGTGTTGACCACCACGACGTCCAGCTGGTCGCCGTCCTTGTGCACGTGGACCGACGCCCTGGAGCCGGGCGCGTGCCTGGTCGCGTTCGTCAGTGCCTCCTGGACGATCCGGTACGCGGTCAGCCCGACCGCCTCCGGCACGTCGTCCACGTCCACCTCAGCCTCGTCACCGGGCCTGGCCAGCTCCGGGATGCGGCTGATGCCCGGCTGCGGCTCGCGTTCCGGCTCGCTCGCCGTTGGTCCTGCAGCACGCCGAGCAGGCGTTGCATGTCGGTGATGGCTTCCCGCGCCGCCTCGCCGAGTTCCGCGAACTCCTGCTCGGCCTCCTCGCTGAGTCCCTTGAGGCGGTACGGCGCCGTCTCACACCTGACCACCACCATCGACATGTGGTGCGCCACGACGTCGTGCATCTCGCGCGCGATGCGGGCACGTTCCTCAAGGGCGGCCTTGGCGTCGCGCTCCTCTTCGAGCTCGCGTTCCGCCCTGTCCGCGCGCACCGAACAGATAGACGGCGGCCGCGATCACCGGCACGTAGAACGCCATGCGTGGCTCTTGATGCTCGGAGAGCATGATCAGAGCCGTGCTGATCAACGTGACCGTGATGACGATGCCCTCGCGAGTAGAAGGCCGCGACCGCGACGAGCAGCGGCACCGCGGTCCAGTACTGGAACGGCGCGACACCGGTCCACGTCGACGAGCCCGCTGACGAAGTAGAACCCGGCCGCGGCCAACCGCCACGCGTAGAGCGGCGACCAGATCAGCAGCACGTACGGAACGAGCGTGATGACGAAGATGACGACCCACCAGCCGTCGGAGTCCTCCTGGCGCACGTACTGGGCGCTGCCGACGATCGCCCAGACGAACGCGTAGATGATCAGCGCGGCGTAGCGCGGGCAGGCGCGAACCGGCCGAGCGCTTTGGCGAGCACTCGCGTGCGATCGGGATCCCAGGACCGTTCGGTACAGCGTGCGAAACACCACCCGATGCTAGGTGGATCCGCTGATTCGCACATTGACCTGCGGAGTGACATACCCCGGTAGCACTCTGATCAAGATGGGGCATTGCGAAGCCGTGACACCGCGCGGTAGGCAGTACGAGTGAGACCACCACAGGACCCAGATCGCTGGTCCCGGCTGACCGCCGTGGCCGGCGAGGCGCTGGCTGCCGCCAGGGCCGGGGAGGACGCTGTGGCGGTGGACCTCGTGACCGGCTACCTCAGCGGGTCGCCCGAGGGCAACGAGGAGATCCGGGAGCTGGTCCTGCTGCTGTTCGCCGAGTGCAGCTCGATGGTCAGCGCGCTCGGTTCCGGCGGCGCGACCCCGGTCAAGATGCAGGTCTTCGACGAGGAGGGCCGCGAGGTCCAGATCGACGACGCGGACCCGCCCGTCCGCACGGCCATCCGCGCGTTGCTGGCCGAGGTGCACGGCGACCAGGACGCCGCCGCGGAGCAGATCGAGATCGCCCTGGCCAACGGGGCACCGCAGGAGCTCGCGACCGTGGTGCTGCAAGCCCTGCGGTGGACCCTGAAGCTGGCGATCGAGTGCGAGACGCGCGAACTGCCGGTCGCGCCGTGGATCACCGCGTCACTGGACGACCAACCTTGACGTGCAGGAGCGCGTCGACGCCGTTCAACAGATGCTGATCGAGCGGGAAGTAGCCCATTTCCAGTCTGGTGTCCGTCCGCGACTTCCCGGTGGGCAGGTCCGCGGTCATGCCCCAGGTGGTGAAGCGGCCCTGCAGATCGCCTTCAAGGGTGTCTTTGTCCGGTTCGCCGAGCCCGAACGTGTCGTTGCGGCCGAGGGTGCCCGCGATGACCGTGTACTGGTCGCCCAGCACGGGCGCCACGAGCGCACCCGCCGAGAACCACTCGATCCGCTCGCCGCCCATCTCCATCGAGCTGGTGGTGCGCTGCAGGTGGGCGTTGTGCGCGAACACGAACGTCGGCCCCCGGCCCGCCTCGATGCGCCGGATCTCCAGCAGGTTGCGCGCCATCACGCCGTCACGCATCTGACACAGGCGGTTGAGCCGCACCCCCAACGGGTTCGGCTCGGCGCACTCCCGGTGGTACCGGAGCAGGTTCAGGCCGGCCGTCAACTGCAGCTCGGCGGTGTTCCACTCGTGCTGCGAGGTCGCCGCGACCAGTTCCAGCCTGCGCGCGTGCAGCCGGACGAGCATGCCGGTGCCGATCTCGCGCAGCCTGATGGCCTCCTCCGACCGTCCCGGTGACCTGGTGAGGTCCAGAACGGCCTCGTCACGACTCCACTTCTCGTCGTCAGTCGCGAGGTCCACGTCCTCGCCCAGGTAGTCGCGCGCGTGCTCCAGGTACGGCCGCGGGCTGGGCGCGCTGGTCGTCTCGGTCTGGAAGTCGAAGCCGTAGAACGCGAGACGTTCTTCCTTCGGCCGACCCTCGTTGTACGCGCGCATCCAGACGACCAGCTCGCGGTTGGCCGGCCACTCCCCGAAGCAGTGCGAGAAGCCTTCCTTCATGACCGTGTCGAGGTCGCCGATGCCGTGCCGGACGTAGTCGTCGACCACGAGCGCCCTGACCCGGCAGGACTCGAGCGCGATCGAGCGGTAGCCCAGCGCGGCCAACTGCTCGAACAGTTCGTTGCGGACCCAGCTGTGGGCATGTTCCAGGTGCGTCGGCTCGCCGAACGCCAAGATCTCGGTGAAGGGGCTGATGAACTCACGAATGTCCTGGCTCATGTGGTTCAACCGTAACATTGAAACCTCTGTTGAGACTTTGACCGCTCTTTGTTCGGCTTAGGTCGCTAAAGTCTCAACCGTGCGTCCAGCCGACCTAGCCCGCGAGCACGGCCTCTCGACCCAGGCGGTGCGCAACTACGAGCACGCCGGCTTCCTCCCACCCGCCGCCCGCACCGAGTTCGGCTACCGCGTCTACACCGAGGTGCACGCAGCCGCGTTGCGCACGTTCATCGCGCTGATCCCCGCCTTCGGGCACGCGACCGCCGGCCAGATCATGAACGCCGTCCACGCCGACGCACTGGACGAAGTGCTGCTGACCATCGACCGCGGCCACGAACAACTACTCCGAGACCGCGAAACCCTCGACTCGGTGAGCAGGGCCGTAGACGACCTGACCGACTTCGAACCGATCCTGAAACCCCGCACCATCAGCGAACTGGCCCGCCGCCTAGGCGTCACCCCGGCAACCCTGCGCGCGTGGGAGGAAGCCGGCATCCTCACCCCCGACCGCGAGCCGACCGGCTACCGCGTGTTCCGCGCCGAGGACGTGCGCGACGCCGAGCTGGCACACCTGCTGCGGCGCGGCGGCTACCCGTTGGCGCGGATCGCTTTGGTAGTAGCCCAAATCCGCACAGCAGGCGGCACCGACACGTTGACCTCGGCACTAGCGGACTGGCGCCACCGCCTCACCGCGCAAGGCCTGGCGATGCTGGCCGCCTCCGCACGCCTCAACGACTACCTGAACACGCGGGCACTCACATAGACAGGGCGTCCGTCCACATGCTCCACCACCCCGTCCAAGAGATGGGACGCTTAGTCTGACCTCATGCGCACAGCTCTCGTCGGCTACGGACTAGGTGGGGCGGCCTTCCACGCCCCGTTCATCTCGGCGACCCCCGGCCTGGAACTCTCCGCCGTGGTCACCGCGAACCCCCGCCGCCAAGCCGAGGTCGCCGAGCGCTACCCCAGCACCCGCCTGCTGTCCTCTCTGGACGAAGTCTGGACCGGCAACTTCGACCTGGTGGTCATCACCACCCCGAACCGCTTCCACGCCACCCACGCCCGCCAGGTCCTGGAACACGGCCTCAACGTCGTAGTCGACAAGCCCTTCGCCGGCTCCGCAGCCGAAGCCAGAGCCCTGGCCTCGATCGCAGCGGCAAGAAACCTTCTCCTCGTCCCGTTCCACAACCGCCGCTGGGACGGCGACTTCCTGACCGTCCAGAAACTCCTGTCCACCAACACCCTGGGCAAGGTCCACCGCTTCGAATCGCGCTTCGAACGCTACCGCCCAGAAATCAAGTCCTCCTGGAAGGAATCCGGCGACCCCGCCGACCTGGGCAGCATCCTCTTCGACCTGGGCACCCACCTGGTAGACCAGTCCGTCTGCCTCTTCGGCCGCCCTCTTGCCGTCCACGCCGAGATCGCCACAGTCCGCCCAGGCGCAAAAGCCGACGACGACGTCTTCCTCTCCCTGACCCACGAAAACGGCGTCCGCTCCCACCTGTGGATGAGCGCCCTGGCCGCCGACCAGGGCCCCCGCTTCCGAGTGCTGGGCCACGAAGCCGCCTACGTCAAACACGGCATGGACCCCCAGGAAGACCTACTGAAATCCGGCGCAACCCCAGCCGGTACCGGCTGGGGCGAAGAACCCGAATCCTCCTGGGGCACCCTGAGCGGCAACCCCCACCGCACAGAACCCGGCGCCTACCAAGACTTCTACGCCTCAGTCGCCGCCGGTACCGCCCCCGTATCACCTCAAGACGCCGTGACAGGCCTGGAGGTAATCGAGGCGGCAAAGCAGTCCGCCACAACAGGAGCCTCAGTCCGCCTCTGACCTGTTCTACGCGGCACGTGCGAGCACGAGCACGGTTCCGGGCTTACCAGGCTCGGGAGCGTCGATGGTCTCCGCCACAACGTCGCTGAACCCTGCTTCGACGAGCCGTTCGGTCCACTGCCGGACAGGAAGGTGCCACTGCCGGACGATCTGGCCAGCCATATCCTCCTGCCCAGCTGGCCGGGCGCTGCGAGAAGGCAAACCCACCTCCGTCGCTCATCTTCTTGCGCACCAATGGAAAGAGCTCTTCCGGATCGGTGAACCAGACCGCACCGAAGATCGAGTAGACGACATCGAACACGGTGGTTGTGCCAGTGAGATAGCCGAGCGCGTCGGCGGTGATGAACTCCAGGCTGCCGAGATGTCGCCCAAGTCTGATGGGCGAGGTCGGCGCGGCTGGGAGCGATGTCGATGCCAGTGCAGACCGTACCCAGCGTGGCAAGGTGGGCGACGTTGGCCCCAGCGCCGGAGCCGAGTTCCAGCACCCTCTTGCCGTGGAGATCACCGAGCACGGTCTCGTCGGGGCCGTGGTCGGGGTACTGGGTCCAGTTGAGCCAGGTCGCCGCCGCCGGCCGCGTTGACAGCACGACGCGGCACGTACTTCGCGGCGTACCGTTCCCAGATCTCTGCTTGGGGGCCGCTCACCAGCGATCCTTTCCTGTGGAGAGTCCCTCGGTATCAGCGGTCGTACTCGGTGCGTATTACTTGGGGCCGGGGCTGCCGCGGGGTCTTGGACATGGCGCGCGTTCCACCGGCGATGCCGATCTTGGTGTTCGCGGTTCCACAACCCGCCTGCCTCGCAGTTGGTGGTAGTCCAGGACAACCGCAAGCGTTTGCTGATCACGCTAGTACAGCCAACTTGGCAACCACCCACAAGGCCGCGCCCCCGCAACCCC
>CAVYUS010000006.1:0-70662 GCA_963771775.1 uncultured Actinomycetota bacterium | reverse complement strand
ACCTGTGGCTTTCGCCTGGCGGACGCAAGCGGCTGAAAATTGTCGGTGGTCGTCGCTAACGTTCCTCCTGCACCGCCGGACCGGCGGATCGACTCGTTCGGGGGCAAGGAGAGGAATCGTTGTCAGACTGGGAAAGTGCGAGCACGGCGCGGGTGTTGCCACCTGCACGCCCGCGCAAGCTCGCCAAGGTGCCGTTCGTCGAGTTGGCGGATGGGCGGCTGCAGGGGGTGGTGTCCAGTGGGTCGGACATCGAGCGGGTGTACGTCTCTTCGGTTGCCGCGGGGAGCTATGAGTTCGCCTGCAGCACCAACAACAACCGGCCGTGCGGTGGCGCGCGAGGGTACTTCTGCAACCACATCGGCGCCCTGATCACCGAGGCGGTGTTGCAGTACGGGGTGGCCCGCGTGGCGCGGTATCTGCGGGTGGACGCGGAGGACATGGACGCGGAGGCCATCCGCTCGCTCATGCTGGGGGCGCGGCCGTCACAGGCGGACAGTGCTGCCGCGGCACAGGTTTTCAGTCGTTTCCTGCGCCATCTGGCCTATGTGGAGTTCCCGCCGACGACGGCTCCGCTGCCGGAGTTGCAGTGGTTCCCGCCGACCAGGGCGGTGGTGTGATGCGCGCCGATCTGCTGGTAGAGCACGTCGACGGGGTCGACGAGGTGCTGGCGGTCATCGCCGGCGCCGATCAGGCGCTGGCCGCCGGGCTGTTGCGGCCGCAACCCGCCCATGCTGCCGGGCTGGGCGCGCTGGCCGACGCGGTGGCAGGATCCCCGCTGAGTGCCAAGGTGGCCGAGGCCGCGGAGAAGGCGGCGGCCGGCGCCGCGGGCGAGGAACACTTCCTTTCCCTTGCGGTGGCCCGGATCGCGCTGTTCGGCTCGGTGCACGACGCGCTGATGGTGCGGGTCGGGCAGGCGACCGGACGGGCTCAGGGCGACTCGGTCGTTCCGGTGCCGGGCGGCGGTCAGGCGGAGAACCTGTTGCTGGCCGCTCGGTCCTGGCTGGCCGACCTGGCACGGGCCGGGTGGCAGGGCATCGACCACGACCTGGTCTCCGGCGCCGAACCGGTGATCTCCGCGCTGCTGCCGCAACCTCGGCTGCGTCGGCTGGGCGCGTTGCTGGACGGGTTCGCGGCCGAGTTGGCGGCCTCGTGTCCCGGTTCTGCTCTGGAGCGGATTCCGGTGCGCCGCTGGGGAGATCTGTGGTCACGCGCGCTGCTGCTGACGCTGCCCGGCGCGACCGAGGCGCCCACGAGCACGGTGACCGGCCGGCTGCTGCCGCTGGGCGTGGACCTGCACGAGCACGCGACCGCCGCGCAGGCACAGGTGCACGCGGTGTTCGAACCGGCCGACGGTGGCACGCCCCGCCTGGTGCGCGCCAGCGTGTCCGCGCCGAAGCCGGACACGATCATCGGTGCCGGGATCTGGCAGTTGCTGCGGCCGCACCTGTCGTTGCTGACGGCCGTCAGCGAGGGCAGGTCCATGGACCTCACCGACATGCCGATCACCGCCGAGGGTGATCTGTTGTGGCTGGACGAGCACGCGAGGCTCGGCGAGCCCGCTGATCCGTTCGTCACCGCGCGGGTCGTCCTGCCGACCGCGAGCACGCCGCCGACGGCACCGCTGGACCGCCATCCGGCCCGTATCGCCGTGCCCGTGTTCCTGGAGGGCTACGTCGCTGAGCAGACCGAACAGGCCGAGCAGCAGGGGGAGACGCTGACCTTCTCGCTCACGGGGCAGCCCATCGCCGTGGACACCGACCGAGTGCCGGCCGCCGGGCCGCTCACGCCGGAAGCGGTGGCGGCCTCGAACGCCTGCATCGGCCTGTTGCGCTGGGACGCGGGCACGTTCCGAATCCAGCCGCTCGCCGTCGAGACCACCGCCCGCAAGAAGACGGTGGCCCTGCACGCCGGTGCCTGGGCCGGTGGCGCGGTGGACAAGGCCGGTGTCAAGGCGGAGAAGGCCGCGACCGACGCCGCGACCGTGCTCCGCGAGCGCGCCGGAAGGTTGTTGCGCAAATGACCGACGCACAGGAGAACCGCCGGCAGGTCCTCTACTGGCGGTTGCTGTCCCGGCTGTTCGACCACGAGGAACAGTCCACTTTGGAGTCGGCGAGCCTGGCCATGCTCCACGATATCGGCTTGCCGCCCGCACTGCTGGACCAGCAGACCGGCATCGACTCGATCGTGCAGCGCTACCCCGAGCTCGCCGCCGAGTTCGACGGCGTGATGGTTCCCGAGACCGGGGACGACCGCGACAAGGCGGCCGAGGTGCGGCGGGCCGCGCTGGTGTCGAAGGTGCTGCTGAACATCTACGGCACCGGGTCCGGCACCGTGACCGCCGGGCAGTTGTCCCGGTGGCAGGCCGACGCGGGCTGGCTCGAACGGGCGCTCGGCTGTCAGCCCGGGCAACTGCGTGGTGGCCGGCAGGCCGGTCAGACCGGCACCGGGGTCGGTTCCGGCACGCCGGACCTGAGCACCCTGATCCCGCAGATCGGCCCCGAACTCGCCGGCCTGGAAGCGGATCTGGTCAAGCGCATGCACCTGCGCGAGGTGCTCGCGGACCCGGCGCTCGCCGCCCAGCTCACGCCGAGCATGTCGCTGATCGAGCAGCTGCTGCGGGACAAGGACAACCTCTCCGGGGTGGCGCTGGCCAACGCCAAGTCGCTGATCCGCCGGTTCGTCGACGAGGTGGCCGAGGTGCTGCGCACCCAGGTGGAGAAGGCCTCGGCCGGCGCGCTCGACCGGTCGGTGCCGCCCAAGCGGGTCTTCCGCAACCTCGACCTCGACCGCACGATCTGGAAGAACCTGACCAACTGGAGTCCCGAGGAGGAACGGCTCTACGTCGACCGCCTCTACTACCGGCACACCGCGCGGAAGACCACGCCGCAGCGGCTGATCGTGGTGGTGGACCAGTCCGGCTCCATGGTCGACTCGATGGTCAACTGCACCATCCTGGCCTCGATCTTCGCCGGGCTGCCCAAGGTGGACGTGCACCTGATCGCCTACGACACCAGGGCGCTCGACCTGACCCCGTGGGTCGCGCGACCCGTTCGAGACCCTGCTGCGCACCCAGCTCGGCGGCGGCACCGACGGCACGGTGGCCATGGCGCTCACCCAGCCGAAGATCGCCGAGCCGCGCAACACCGTGGTCGTGTGGATCTCCGACTTCTACGAGTCCGACTGCGAGCAGCTCTACGACTCGATGGCGGCCATCCACCGTTCCGGGGCGAAGTTCATCCCGGTCGGCTCGGTGACCAGCTCCGGCCGCGGCAGCGTCAACCCGTGGTTCCGCGAGCGGTTCAAGGACCTCGGCACACCGGTGATCTCCGGCCACATCCGCAAGCTCGTCCACGAGCTGAAGACCTTCCTCACCATCTGACTTTCTGGCTGACTTCCTTTTCCGGCCGACTTCCTCGAAAGGCACCACGAAGACATGTCCGACCTGTTGCGAGCCCCCGCCGAGTTCAAGTACGCCGAGGAGCTGGACTGGCTGGAGTCCGTCGACGACAGCCCCAAGCCGTTCTCCTGGCGGTTGTCGCCGAAGATGATCCGCCTGTTCGTCCTGGGCGCCGAGCGGTCCGACGGACTGGACCGGGAGGTCGCGCAGAAGTGGTTCGGTGACCGCAGCATCGTCGAGCGGGCGATCGTCACGCTGGCGTCCGACCGCGGGCTGCTGCTCATCGGCGACCCCGGCACCGGCAAGAGCTGGCTGGCCGAGCTGCTGGCCGCCGCGATCTCCCGCAACTCCACCCAGGTGGTGCAGGGCACGGCCGGGACCACCGAGGACCACATCAAGTACTCGTGGAACGTCTCGATGGTGATCG
Organism: uncultured Actinomycetota bacterium; assembly: GCA_963771775.1. Lineage (GTDB taxonomy): Bacteria > Actinomycetota > Actinomycetes > Mycobacteriales > Pseudonocardiaceae > Lentzea. The sequence continues at coordinate 66,838 of CAVYUS010000006.1, read as the reverse complement.
CCAAGGGCCAGTCGCGCGAGTCGATGATCCCGTCGCCGATCATGAACGCGATGGAGACCGGCACGATCGGCCGGTTCGAGGAGCTGACCCGCTCGACCAGCGACGTGCAGGACGCGCTGATCTCCATCCTGTCCGAGAAGTACATCTCGGTGCCGGAGCTGAGCAACGACAGCAGTAACAATATCGTGTTCGCCAAGCCCGGTTTCTCCGTCATCGCCACCGCGAACAGCCGTGACCGTGGCGTCAACGACCTGTCGTCGGCGTTGAAGCGGCGGTTCAACTTCGTGCGCATCCCGGTGGTGACGAACAAGAAGAGCGAGGCCGAGATCGTCCGGTTCCGCACCGAGGAGCTGCTGCGCCGGCACCAGATCGAGCTGGACGTGCCGCCGACCCTGCTGGACGTGCTGCTGCGCAGCTTCGCCGACCTGCGCGCGGCGTCGGCCGCGGCGGGCAGCGACGACGAGAAGCTGGAGTCCGCGCTCTCCACCGCGGAACAGATCGGTGTGCTGGAGGACGCCATCCTGCACAGCAACTTCTTCGGCGAGCGAGAGCTCACCGCTCGCGCGATCGGCTCCTCGCTGGTGGGGTCGCTGTCGCGGCGCGCCCCCGAGGACCTGGCGATCATGAACAAGTACCTGCACGGGGTGGTCGAGCCGCGCGGCAAGGACGAGGGCGGGCTGTGGCCGGAGTTCCTGGCCGGCGGCCGCGACACGATCGCCACCCTCTCGTGAGCTTCGAGTCGCTGCGCACGCAGCTGCAGGAGGCCGCGACGACCTTCGCCGACGGACCTGGTGCCCTGGAAGGCATCCTGCTCGGCATGGTCGACGACGTGGACCGCGCGGTCTCCGAACCGCTGGAGATCTTCCCGGTCTGCCACCACTCGCCGGCCTCCGCGGTGGCCATGGCCCGGCGGTTGCGGGACAAGCAGCCCAAGGTGATCTACCTGGAGCTCTGCGAGGACATGGCGCCGCTGCTCACCGAGCTGCGCAACTGCCGTCTTCCCGTTGCGGTGCAGGCGTTCTCCAGCGAGGTCGACGGGTTCCCGGCCGAGTGGGCGCCGCTGTCGGTGGTCGCGCCGATCACCGAGGCGTCCGCGGAGTACCAGGCGATCGCGTACGCACTGGACACACCGGGAGTCGAGCTGGTCCTGGTGGACCGCTCCACCGACCACGTGTTCCAGTGGCAGCCGCCGGAGACCAAGCCGGCGGACGAGGACGCGCTGCACGGCGACGCGGTCGGCGTGGAGATCGGTGATCTGCGGCCGCGCTTCGCCGAGCTGGAGGAGCACCTGCTGCACCACGGCAAGGTGCGGCACTGGTCGGAGTGGTGGCACCAGTACGTCGAGCTCCCGCTCGGCGACAGCGACCACGACACGTACCGCCAGGTGATGTTCCTGATCGGCAGCCTCTTCCGGCGGCTCGCTCCCGGCGATCCGCGCCGGGTACGGGTGGACGAGGACCGTGAGCGGTACATGTGGACCCGGATGCGCGAACATCTGGCCGCCACTGGCGCGGATCCGGCGGACTGCCTGTACGTCTGCGGTGCCTTCCACGCGGCCAGCCGGGTCGCGGAGTTCGGCGTGGACGGCAGCGACGGTTTCGTGATCAGCCCGCGCAGTGCGACGAAGTGGCAGCACGGCCTGATCCCGTCGAGCCACGCGGCGATCGAGGCGCAGTTCGACCTGGCGGCGGGCTCGGTGTCCATCGCGGCCACCGAGTGGGCCAAGAACCTGCGGCGCACCAAGGTGAAACCGTTCCGGCTCGCCGGTCAGGCCGGTGGGAAGAAGGCCCGCAAGCCCGCGGCGCTGCCCGGTCCGGTCGTGGAACTCGCCGTCCGCGGACCAGCTTTCCGGCTTCCTGCAACGCCCGCCGGTGCTGGACGGGCTGGACGAGGCCGAGCTGCTGGGCTGGTCCGTGGACATCGTGCGCGCGGCCCGCCGCAACGGTTATCTGGCCTCCACCGCCGACGCCATCGCGGTCTTCGAGACCTCGATCCTGCTGGCGGGCATGCGCGACCGGGCGCGGCCGACGCCGTACGACTTCCAGGACGCCGCCGTCACGTGCATCGAGAAGGACGTCGTCCCCGGCCGCCGGGACGTGCGGCGCCTGGTCGAGATCATGATGGGCGGCGACCGCATCGGGCAGGTCGGCTACGACGCGCTGCCACCGCTGGCCCGCGACGTGCACGACCGCCTCGCCCCGCTCAACCTCAAGCTCCAGCAACGCGGTGTGCAGCGAGCCCTGCTCGACATCGCGTCCCAGCCGGAGCTCGAAGGATGCTCGAACCTGCTGTGGATGCTGCGCTACCTGCTGCCGCACGGCGCCGCCCGCCCGATCATGGGCGAGCGGAAGCTGGGCGAACGCCCGATCCAGGAGTCCTGGGACCTCGCCCTGGGCACCCACCAGCGGCCCCTCATCGAGTTGGGCTACGAGGGCGTCAGCGTCGAACAGGTCGTGGAGCAACGCCTTCGCCGCGGCGCCTACGACTCGCAGACCACCGCCGCGAGCGTTCTCGAAGCCGTCGAGGACGCCATCCGCTACCTGCACAGCCCACGCCTGGCGGGCGAACTGGGCATCCGGGCGCTGGACGTCCTGGCCGGCGAACGCACGGTCGACGGCGCGCCGGAGGTCCTGCGCCGGTCCCGCCGCCTGCTCTCCTACTACCGCACGCACGAACCCGTTCTGCCGCAATGGATCGAGTCCTTCGTCCGGACCGGCTACGCCCACTACTGCACCCTGCTGCCGACGGCGTTCACCGACGAGGAAGCCGGCGTCGACCAGGTGGCCGCCATGCTCGGCTTCCTGTTCAGCATGGAGTCCCTGGCCCTGTCGCTGGGCTGCGACCGCACCCAGCTGGAACTCGCCGTGGCCCAGTCCCATCCGGAAGAGCCGTCGAAGGTGGCCCTGCTGTGGGCCGCCCAGGTCCACCTCGGCCGGCTGTCCCGAGCTGAACTACGCGTCAGGTGCGACGACCTGCTGGGAAACCCGTTGTCGCTGCCCAGCTATCCGCGTTACCTGAGCGGTTTCGTGCACGCCCTGGACGCGGTGCCGAGCCTGGTGGACTTCGTGGTGGAGACGATGTCCAACGCCTTCGCCCGCGTGCCAGACCCGTTGCTGCTGCCGTGGTTGCCCACCCTGATCAGCACCCTGCGCTCCCGCGGCGCGCAGTTCGTCCCGCTGCTCATCCGCGAAGCCGGTCGTCTGTTCCCCGGCCGGCTCCCGGCGCTGGACGAGTGGGTCCCGCCCTGGCTCGACCAGCCCGCACCGGTCGCGGTGCGCACGAGTACCGGACAAGGCCTCGCACTGCTGGCCGGCCACCCGGCGACCTGTGACGCGGTGGCGGACCTGCTGGGCTGCACGGGTTCATGGCAGGCCGCGCCCAGCGGGGTGGTGCTGCTGAGCCGTCATCCGGACACCGCGGTGGCACTGGAGGCGCTGTTGGCCACCTGAGTCGACAGCCGGGTCACGCCCGCCGTCACCTTCCACCGTGGCGGCGGGCTGGTGAGCGGGTGGCCCCAGCATCAGGCGGCACGGGGTCACCACACCAGGACGGCTGTCCAGGTGGTCACCGGTCCAGAACCTCGGCGGCGTGCTCGACGGTGCGTGTCATGTTCCGGCACCTGGTCCGGAGGTCGTCGGAGAAGTCGGGGCCGGGGCCTTCCACGAGGACGTCGACGGCTTTGCTCAGGTCGCCCACCAGCCTCTTGACCAGGTCGCCGTGTCTGCGGGGGTCCGACCTGGTGATCAGTGCGATGTGCTCGTCGACCGCTTTCAGCAACGGCTTGGTCCGCTCGTCGTCGATGGCTCTGGCCAACTCGTGCGCCCGCCGCATCAACCGTTGCGCCTGGGCGGACTGGGACAGGGGCAACCTGCTGACAGACGCCGTGGTGCCCAGCACGAGGGCCACGATCACGGGACCGACCAGCGCCGCCCACCAGTGCAGGCGCGCCACGGTCAGCGCGACCGCGGCGATCCCGAACGTCAGTGCCAGTGCCCACGCGACCACGTCGCGGTGGGCGCGGTACTCACCCACGCGAGAAGTGGCTGAACACCTTGACGAAGACCTCGTCGATGTCAACCGGGTTGGTGGCGTTGTACTCCTCGGCCTCGGACGCCTTGGCGATCATCGCCAGCGTCTCCACGTCGGCCTCTTTGCCGAACGGAATGGTGAAGATCCGCACGGACGTGTCGAGCTGCTTCGCCGTCACCTCGGCGATCATCTGCTCACGCGTCAACCCGGTGCCGGGCTCGTCTTTGCCGTCACTCAGCAGGACGATCGCGTTGATCTTCGTGCGGTCGAGGTTCTCCAGCATCTTCTTCTGCGCGGCCACGGTCGTCGCGTAGAGCGCGGTCGCCCCCAGCGGCTTCAGCTCGGCGATCTTCGCCTTGACCGTGTCGCGGACGTCGCCGACGCGGCCGGAAGGCACGACCTCGGTGTAGTTCGGATTTGACGAGAACGTCCACAGCCCGACTTCGTCGTCCTTGTCGAGCAGGTCGAGCGCGCGTTGCGCCGCGGGTTTCAGCTGCTCCAGCCGGGGGACCAGGTTGGTCGCCGCGGGATCGTCCGGGTCTCCCATCGACCCGGAGACGTCGAGCACCAGCAGGACGTTGCCTCGTCGGCGGTGGTTGTCCCAGCCCTGCAGCATCTTCTTCACCGCGGCGGCCGATGGTGTCTGCAGGAGTGCGAACGGCGCGTCCGCCGGTGAGGAGACGGAGTCGAGCAGCTTTGCGTCCGCATGTCCTTTGCTGTCACGGAATCCGAGCCGGGTGAACTCCTTCTGCTGCTCGGGAGCCAGCAGGAAGTCGTAGAAGTCCTTGGCGGCGTCCCGTTTCTCGGTGGTGGCCGACGACATGACGGCGAAGGGGTGGTCGATCATCATCGTGCCGTCGCGCGGGTGGATGGCGACCAGCGGCTCATTGGGTGCCGGATTCTTGCCCAGGTCAGCAGGGTTTCCAGTCGGCGCGCCCGAGTTGTAGAGGTACGCCATCTGTTCCTGCATGACCATCGCGCTGATGTAACCCGACGACTCCTTGCGCTGGTCGCGCGCGTACATGCCGCCGAGGAAAACGACGGAATCGTCGTCGTAGTGGGCGACCGACGACTCGACACCTTTGACGAAGCTCACGACGTCCGCGTCCTGCAGTGCGGCGTCGTCGTAACCTTTCCGCCCGTCCTGCTTGATGGCCGCCGCATACGTCGCGATCGTCGCTGCCAGCCCGGACGTGGACAGGTGGGGGTTGTCCTTGCCCATCAGGAACCGGCCCCATTCCGGGCGTCCGAACTCCGCCCAGCCCTTGTCCGCGAGTGTGCGCAGATCAGCCCAGGTCACCTCCCGGTTCGACTGGGTGAGCTGCGCCGCCATGACCCTGGGCAACGCGATCACGAGCGGGCTCTTGGTGATCGACGTGCCGAACCCGGAGGCGACCAGCGGGTTCTTCGTGGTCTCCTTCAACTGATCAAGCCACAGCGACGAGCTCGGCAGCCAGACGTCCGGCTGCGGCTGGCCGTCGACCGGTGCCTTCCACCCGGCCACCAGCTGCGCCATCGCCTTGCCCGAGGTGAGCTTGCGGGCGTCGACGCGGACGCATCGGCCGTGCACGCCACGCCCGGCACCGTTGTACTTCGCCGCCAGCTGCGCGATCAGATCGCCCTTCTCCGTCGAGGAGCTGGTGACCACGGTGATGCAGTTGGTCTGGTCGATGGCCGGCTTCGGCGTGGGCAGCTGGGTCGCGCCGAACACACCGGCCGCACCGACGAGTACGCCTGCTGCCAGCGACAGAGATCGGGATGCCACGTGTACCTCCCCCAGGCCTGTTCGCGGATCATGGTCGCGGCGTTACCAGGTGGTGCGTTTCGAAACTGAACCGCGCGACCGTTCCCATCCAGTGCTGATACGACGCTAGATCATCCGTGCTGTGCTCGAGCCATTTGGCAGGAAGTGTCCTGGTGAGATCGGCGTTTTCGGTGGTGAGGGCCTCGAACACGGCCGCGGCCCGTGTCGCGTCGGCTACGACGATCGCGACCAGCAGCAGAACCTCCCGGTACGGGAACCTGTCGAGCTCGTCCTCGCGGACACCCGCGCGGACCAGCAGGTAGAGGTTGATGAGTTTCTTCACCGCGCGCGGTGTGCCGAGTTGCGGCGCGAGCTCGTGCACGAAGCTCAGTTCGTCCTCCCGCAGCACCAGTCGTTCCGGTCGCCGGTCCTGTTCTTCCGCGGCGGCCTTGGGAGCGGGTACAACCACCGGCGCCGGCTTTCCCAGCGGAGCATCGCCGTCGCGGGGGCTCTCCGGCGTCCCGGCGAGTCCGGGGGCGCGGCCACCGGTCGCCTGCGGCAGGAGTGCGTCGATCAGCTCTCGCACCTCGTCGCCCATGGGGCGCAACGTGAACACCAGCTGGAAGATCTTGTCGAGGTACTCGAGCGACAACCCCTGCTCGCTCAGGCACCGGTGCAGCCACCGCGGGTCGACCGCGACCACCACGACGAACATCGGCAGCGTCAGCAGCAGGTGCACGGCGGCGAGGACGTCGACCACCTTGCTCGGCGAGCATCGGTCCAGGTCGTCGACGTACAGCACGATGCGTTCCAACGGTGGCTGCCCGCGCGCACCTGGCTTCTCCCACTCTTCCTTCAACGCGCGCATGTCGTCGTTCAACCGGCGCAAGTCCTCGTGAACCCGGCCGAGGACGCCGCGGTACTGCTCGTACCGCGCCGACCTGGCCTGCTCGATCCGCTCCTCCAGCCGATGTGCGGCGTCCAGCTGGTTCAGCATCTCCTTGGTGTCACGCACGTCGCTGGCGAGTTCCTCGCGATGGGCCGCGGCCTTGCCGACCAGCCGCTCCCACACGGCGGTGAACGGCCTGACCACCGAGCCGGCGAAGGCGATCGCCGGCATCACGACCACCCCGATCGCCGCGACGGCGGCAGCCGCGGCGAGCACGGCCACCTTGCCGATGACGAGGCCGACGGCGGTCGCGGCCACGAAGAGCGTGAGCAGCGCGAGGCCGAGCATCCGGGCGATCCGGCGTCGCCGGCTCACCGACGGGTCGGCACCGGTCACGAGCAGCCGGAGGAGCCGCAGTGCCGAATGCCGTTCCACGTTGTCCCGCAAGGTTTCCATGTCACGCAGCTGGGCGCGCAGGCGTTCCCGGCGCGCGTCCAGTTCATCGGGTTCCTCCGCGACCAGGTTGTGGAAGATGTGCTCGACGAGACCGACCCACAGCTGGTCGTCGTGGTAGTGCCAGGCGTTGAACCTGATCTGCCGGACGTTCGCGGTGAAAACGCTGCGCACGGGGTTGCGCCGCGCCACCCCGGCCAGCCGGTCGATCTCGGATTCCAGCTGACGCAGGAAACTCGACTTCCCCGACCCCCACGTTCCCAGCAGCGCGACGCACAGCGGTGGCTCGATCTTCCGGTCCGCCAGCACCGTCGCCAGGACGCGGACGTCGGAGCGGAAGCCCAGCAGGTCCTCGGCGCTCTCCGCGTCGTTCACCACGTCCGCGAGCCGGACCACCGGGCCCCGCGTCGGCACGCCGACGCGGCGGTCCCACACCAGGATCGCGTCGTCGTCGCCCACGCTCACGAGTTCGCCGGACGAGGCGGCGAGCCCGCGAACCCGCCTCCGGTGTCCACTGAGGATGGTCGGGCTGTCCGGCCGGCCGCGGTCCCACACGTGGATCCGGCCGTCGTTTCCGCCCGCGGCGACGTAAGTGCCGTCGTCGTCGGAGCCGAAGGCGACAGCGGTCACCTCACCGGTGTGCCCGGTGTAACGGACGGGTTCGGCGCCGTGCGGCCAGGTCACGACGACGCCGTCGCTGCCGGCCGCGAGCACGTCGCGGTCGTGCACGGCCACGGCCTGTACGGTTCCGGCGCCGATGACGAGATGCCGCGGCGTTCCGTTCTCCCACACGTGCACACCGCCGCCGTTGGTGCCCGCGACGACCACGGATCCGTCCGCGTTGACCGCGAGGCTCCGGACGCGGGACCGGCCCAGTGTCAACCGCACCGAGGTCTTCTCGCGCAGGTCCCAGCAGGTGACGTCACCGTCTTCCCCGCCGATCACGACCCACCGGCCGGACGGCCCGGCGGCGGCGCTCAACACCGCGGACCGGTGCCGGATCTCCAGTGGCTGCTCCGCACCCGAGTCGATGTCCCACGCCCGGATGCCCGCGTCCTCGTCGCACGAGATCACAAGTCCGCCGGAGACACCGACAGCACGTAGCGCACAGGTGTGCCCGATCAGTTCGAGCAGTTGGGCGCCCGACCGCGCGTCCCACACCCGAACCGTCTGATCCACCCCGCCGGTGATGATCCGATCGCCGTCGCCGCTGACGGCAAGCGCGCGAATGCCACCCGAGTGTCCCCTGAATGCGCCTTCCACAAGGATCAAGTTCACCAGCAAGGTCAAGTCGGCTATCGGGCCTCGATTCTCATCGAACGGGACCTCGATACAGGCTTTAGGCCAATCGGGTACGCAGCGACGCCATCAGCTCGGCCCGTCCACCCACCGCCAGCTTCTGCCGGATCTTCGACACGTGCTGCTCGACGGTCTTCGGCGAGATGTAGAGCCGGGCGCCGATCTCCTTGTGGGTCAAGCCTTCCAGCAGCAGCTCGCCGACCGCGCGTTCCCGCTTCGACAGGCCGTCGCCCGGACTGCTGTCCTCGGTGCCGATACGAGCCCGCAACGCGCGTCCGGTGCTCAGCAACTCACGGGCCGCTGCCGGATCACCCAAGCGGGCGGCTGCCGCGCCGCACAACGCCATCGCGTCCCACGGCTGGCCCGCACGGGCCAATCGATCGGCAACCTCGGCCACCACAACGGGATCGACGTCGCCGGCGAGGATCGACGCCCACATCCGGGCGGCGGAGGCTCGTGGCTCGATGGTCAGTTCCACCACCACCGACGTGTCACCGGCGACCACTGCCCGTTGGACGCGCCACCAGTTGTCGGTCTCCGCGCACCATGCCGCGTCTACCCGAGCGACCGTGGAGGTCATCGCGTCGACGATCGTGTCGCGTTCGAAGACGCTGCCCGCACCGGCGGACAGTTCGCCCCACGCGTCCAGCAGCAACGGTTCCACGTCCACCCCGGCCACGACGGGCGCGACCCTCCGCCAGGTCGCCCGCAGCGCTTCCTTGTCGCCGGCCCGGCGGGCCAGGCCGATGGTCACGGCCGCGGCCAGCACGGCGTCGCGGCGCAGCACCGGCGCGGTGCAGGCGGCGATCTCGGCGCGAGCGGCGGCCAGCCGGCCGGCCCGCAGGTGCAGCCACGCCGTGAGCAACCGGCGGCGAGCCGTCGGGCGGTTCGGGAGCATCATCAGCAGTTCCTCGGCGCTGGCGTCGTCACCACCCGCGAGCAGCGCCGTCACCGCCAGGTCGCACCACTGCTCGGCGGCCATCGGGTCGGCGGGCACGGTCGCGGCCGCCAGCCCGGCCAGCTTGCGGGCGGCCGGGGCGAACTCGCCGCGCACCGCCTCCAGCGCCGCGGCCACGCCGTCCAGCAGCACGGTCAAACCCCGTGGCGCGGCACCGGACAGCCGGGCCCGCGCGTCGGCGAGGTCCCGGGCGGCCGAGTCCAGGTCACCGGCCAGGCAACCGGCCAGTGCGGCACGGGCCGCGGCGGCGACGCCGGGTGCGCCGTCCAAAGAACCCGCGATGACGCGCCACCGCGCGGCGGCGTCGAACAGGGCACCATCGGCCGCCGCTGCCGCAGCGGCGACTCCCGCCGCCACGCAGTCCTGGTCCGTGCCCTCGGTGAGAATCCGGTCGGCCGTCTCGATCGCCGACGCGGTGTCACCGTCCCGCCACGCCAGTTCCGCCGCGATAGCGGTCATGGTCGCCTCCCCGCGAACCAGGCGTTCGACTTGGGCAGGAACATCAGCACGCTCGCGCCGGCCACCGCGACTCCCACCGCCAGCGGCACCGGGGACACCAGGGCGCCGGCAACTCCCAGCACCACCAACGAGATCCGCGCCCAGTTCCGGCCGGCGCGACAGGCCCGCAGCACTCCCAGCTGCACCAGCGCCACCAGCACGCCCGGTCCGAGCAGCACGCCCAGCCCGGCCAGCACCACCGCGTCCTGTGTGGACTGATCGACACCGCGGGTCGCCACCTCGGCGATGAGGTCGGTGCGCACTCCGGCGAACGCGACAGCGACGACCACCAGCTCCACGGTCACCACGACCAGCCACAGGTAGATCGACACCGTGACCAACCGCGGCCGAGGCACCTGGACCAGCTGAAACTTCGGCTGCCCAGGTCTTGGAGGCAACGTGGTCACGGTGCACCCGCTGTGGTGCTGGGCTTGCTGGTGGGCACCGGGACGCTGACCGACTTGCTGACGCTTGGCGTTGTGCTCGACGGCCACGTGGTCGTCGTAGTGCGCTTCGTCGGCGGGGGAGGGGGCGGCGGTGCGGCTGTTTTCTGCGGCACGACCGGTGCGACGGTCGTGGTAGTCGTCACCGGTGCCACGGTCGTCGTCTCGGTGGTCGTCGTCGTGCTGGTCGGTGTGTCCGTGGTGGCGTTGCCCGCGAAGTAGGTGTTCATCGCGAGACCACCGCCGACCGCCGCCGCGAGCACCGCCGCCGTGATGTACGGGGTGAGCTTCTTCCTCTTGCGTGCCAACGCGGGCGCGGCCGGCATCGGCGGCCGGGACCACATGACGGTCGCCACCTCCGGCGCGGGTTCGCGCACGCGGGCCGACAGCGCCGCGCCGACCGCGACCATGCCGTCGAACGCGGGCGTCACCGAACGGCCGAGCAACGCGGAAACTTCCTGCGTCACCAACGGAATTCGCGCCGAGCCGCCGACCAGCAGCACGGCCGCGAGCTCGTTCGCGGCGGTCCCGGCGTTCTGCAACGCCCGCAGCAGCGTGGCTGTCGTCTCGGCCAGCGCCGGCCGGATCATCTCCTCGAACTCGGCCCGGGTAAGCCGCACCTCGCGGACCGCAATCCCCGGCACGGCAACGGGAATCCGCACTTCGGTGTCCGACGACAGCTGTTCCTTCGCGGCCGTGCAGGCCCGCCGTAGATCGGCAACAGCCGCCAGCACAACAGGATTCTCGCCGTCCAGCGAGTCCCACTCCAGCGACTCGGTCACGTGCGCGAAGACCGCCTCGTCGAAGTCGAGGCCGCCGACCTCGGACTCCTCGGGACGGCCGGCCAGCACCCAGGAATCGGCGAGCTTGCGCACCACGGCGGCCTCGAAACCGCCGCCACCCAGGTCGTAGACGGCGACGACGGAACCCGGTTCCAGCCGGGCCCGCTCGTCGTACGCCACGGCCGCGGCCTGCGGCGCGGGCACGAACAGCACGTCGGGAAGTCCCGCTCGCCGCAAGGACTCCAGCCGGTGCGGACCCCAGGTGGCCGGATGCGCGATGGCGACCCGGCCGTTGTGCGGCGCGAGCAGCGTCGTGACGAAACGCGCGGTGAGCGCGTCGGCACCGAGCGTCGCCCCACCCAGTCGCAACGGTGTCGGGTCGCCGACGCGACGCAGGAACCGGCGTGCCACCCGGCTCGGGTCGGCGGACGCGCGGCGTTCCGCCTCCTCGCCGATGACCAAGGAACCGTCGGCATTGGCGAACACCACGGTCGGTGTCACTGATTCGAGCCTCGGTACCTCGCGGCACGTGGCGATCGCTGTGCGGGTGGATCCGAGATCCAGCCCGATCTGGTAGTGCATCGGACACCCCCTGTAACGGCGGAACAAGGCGGACGTCAGTACACGTGCGTCTCATATGGAGTGGTTCACCCTTTGCGAAATACAGGGGTGAATCCCCTATCCCTGTCGGGATCCCTGCGTGCGCGGCCGGTCACGCACCGGGAGTCGCCCAGATGGCAAGGAGTCCGGCGTTCCCTAACTTTGTTGGCAGCCGGTCGAAAAAGCGTCCGGCAGACCAGACACTGAGGAGCCCGACATGAGCAACCCCATCGACCTCAACGCTTTCCTCGTCGACCTGACCAACGACCTGGACGCCGACGGGACCCAGGCCAGCGAGCAGCAGGTCCAGTCGGCTCAGGTCGCGCCGCAGACCTCCTCACAGTCCTCGGCGCAGGAGCAGGACACCACCACCGCCACGCAGACCACGGGTGGCGACGGCGGCAACGGTGGCCTGGCTGTGGCCGGTGACGGTGGCAGCGCGGACGGCGGCAACGGCCTGGGCATCGGTGGCGCCGGCGGCGACCTCGACCAGGACGGCCTGGTCAACGTCAACTTCGGCAGCACCGCGGGCGGCAATGGCCTTGGCGTCGGCGGCGCCGGTGGCAACGCGGGCAACGGCGGCAACGCCGACGCCGGTGGTGGCAACGGTGGCGACGCCCGTTCCGACGTGGACGTGGACGCGGACCAGGACGCCGACCTCGACTCGAACCAGTTCTCCGAGCAGGACGCCGACCAGGCCGCCGTCTCCGAGCAGGACCAGGACTTCGACCTGGACGTCGACACCCAGATCGACAACGTCCTGCAGGACCTCGACCTGCCCATCTGACCCGGACCGGCCCCCGCCCCCGCGGTGGTGATCGCCCACGGGGCAGGGGCCGGTCTCCTCGGTGAGGAGACACCATGCTGGAGAAGCTCATCGACTTCCTGATGAACATGATGAAGGACCCGAAGGCCCAGCAGGCGTTCGACGAGAACCCGCAGCAGGAGCTCGCCCGCAACGGCCTGTCCGGGGCGACCGACGCCGACGTCCGGGACGCGAAGCTGATCATGGCCGACCGCCCGCCGCGGGAGGTGCACCGCACCGAGGTCGTGCACGACCGTCCGGTCCAGCAGATCGACCAGACGTTCAACATCGACGACCGCGACACCGTGCTGATCGACGACTCGTTCAACTCCGACGACGACACGGAGGTCAACTCCGTCGCCATCCAGGACAACGACACCGAGACCAACGTCGTGCAGGTGAAGGACTCGTTCAACGACATCGACGTGGACAAGGCCGACGTGGACAAGGCCGGCGCGGCCTCGCCCGCCGAGGATGACGAGGATGACGAGCCGGAGCCCGAACCGGTCGAGGAGCCCGCGCTGGAGGTCCCGGCCGAGCCTGAGCCGGAGCTTGTTCTGCCGGACGAGCCCGTCGAAGAGCCCGAGCCCGTCGACACCCTGGCCGGGTGACCCGATGCCGGCCACCCCACAGCAGGCCGTCGAGCTCGCGCTGGCCGCCATCAAGCGCTACGACCGCCCTGACCTGGAGCGACGACTGCACCAGGCGAGGACCCGGTTGGCCGACGACCACGTCCGCCTGCTGGTCGTCGGCGAGTTCAAGCAAGGCAAGAGCATGCTGGTCAACGGCCTCGTCGGGGCACCGGTCTGCCCGGTGTCCGACGACGTCGCCACCGCCGTGCCGACCGTCGTGAAGCACGCGGAGACGCCGGCGGTGACGCTGGTGCGGGCCGAGGGCCGCACCGAGGTACCGCTGGCGGAGCTGCCGGCGTTCGCCACGGAAGAGGGCAACCCGGGCAACCGCGAACGTCTGCTGCACGTCGAGGTCGGCCTTCCCCGGCCGCTGCTGGCCGAGGGGCTGGTGCTCGTCGACACGCCGGGTGTCGGCGGGCTCAGCTCCGTCCACGGTGCCGCCACGATGGCGGCACTGCCGTCCGCGGACGCGGTGCTGCTGGTCTCGGACAGCTCGCAGGAGTACACGGCGCCGGAGCTGGAGTTCCTGAAGCAGGCCATGGCGGTGTGCCCGAACGTAGCGTGCGTACTCACCAAGACCGACCTGTACCCGGACTGGCGTTCGATCGCCGACCGCGACCGGCAGCACCTGACGGACGCGGGCATCAAGGCCGAGGTGTTCACCGTGTCGTCGACTTTGCGGTGGCACGCCTTGCAGGCCGGCGATCAGGACGTGAACGCCGAGTCCGGCTACCCGGCGCTGGTGACCTATCTGCGCAAGAAGGTCCTTGCCCAGGCTGATCTTCTGGCCCGGCGGTCGACGTTGCACGACGTGCTGACGGTGATCGGCCAGGTCGTGGACAGTCTGCGGGCCGAGCAGTCGGCGCAGGAGAACCCGGAGTCGGTGCAACAGCTGATTCGGGAGCTGACCGAGGCAGAGCAACGCGCGACGGGCCTGAAGGAACGGTCCGCGCGCTGGCAGCAGACGCTGAGCGACGGTGTGGCCGACCTCAACGCCGACGTCGACTACGACCTGCGCGACCGAATGCGGGAGATCGTCCGCGAAGCGGAGGAGGCGTTGCTGGCAGGCGATCCGCAGAAGATCTGGGACCAGTTCTCGGTGTGGGCGCAGCAGGCGGTGACGTCCGCCGTGTCGGCGAACTCGGTCTGGGCGACGCAGCGAGCGCGCTGGCTGGCCAAGCGGGTGGCGGAGCACTTCGACTCGGACCGCGAGCAGATGTTGCCGGCGTTGCGCGTCGGCACCGCTGATCCGTTGCGGTCGGTGCCGGAGCTCTCGGTGCGTGAGTCGGACAAGTTCGGCATCGGCAGCCGCCTGCTCACCGGGCTGCGTGGTGGCTACGGCGGTCTGCTGATGTTCGGCCTGATGGGTTCGGTGATCGGCCTGACGCTGATCAACCCGATCTCGGTGGGCGCGGCGTTGTTGCTGGGTGGCAAGGGGATCGTGGACGAGCGCAAGCGGATCACCACGAAACGCCAGAACGACGCCAAGGTGGCGTTGCGCAAGTACGTGGACGACGTGTCGTTCCACGCCGGCAAGGACTCTCGCGACATGCTGCGCGGTCTGCAACGCGATCTGCGTGACCACTTCACCACCTTGGCCGAGCAGCTCAAGCGCTCGCTGCAGGAGTCCATCCAGGCGGCGCAGAAGTCCGTGAAGTCCTCGCAGGGCGACCGCGACGCACGGCTGGCCGAGATCAAGACCGAGTTGGCGGCACTGGAGCGTGTGGTGAAGCAGGTGACGGCATGATCACCGATGAGGTGCGGCAGGTGCTGCTGGCCGCCATCGACCTGTACCCGCAGGCGGGCGACGTGCTGCGCCGCCAACTCGTCCGGCTCGACGAGCCGTTGCGCGTGGCCATCGCGGGAAAGGTCAAGGCGGGCAAGTCGACGTTGCTCAACGCCCTGGTCGGCGAGGAGATCGCGCCGACCGACGCGGGCGAGTGCACGAAGGTCGTCACCTGGTACCGCGACGGCCATGCGCCGCGCATCGTCCAGTTCCCCCAAGGCAAGTCGCTACCGGTGGTCCGCCGCGACGGCGCGCTGGAGATCACCCTGGACGGACCCGCCGACCGGCTCGTGGTCGACTGGCCGTCGCAGTCGCTGCGGTCGACCACGTTGATCGACACTCCGGGCATCGCGTCGCTGACCGCCTCGAACTCCTTGCGCGCCACCCGCTTCCTCGCACCGGACGACTCGACGCCCACCGAGGCCGACGCGGTCATCTACCTGATGCGGCACCTGCACTCGGCCGACGCGAACTTCCTGGAGTCGTTCCGCGACCAGGGCGTCGCGCGAGCCACCGCGATCAACACCGTCGCGGTGATCTCGCGAGCCGACGAGATCGGTGGCGGCCGGGTGGACGCGATGATCTCGGCGCGTGGCATCGCCAGTCGCTATCGGTCGGATCCCGCGTTGCAGGGCCTGTGCCAGAACGTCGTGGCGGTTGCCGGACTGCTGGCCTTCTCAGGGCGTTCGTTGCGGCAGAACGACTTCGTCGCGTTGTCGGCGTTGGCCGCGTTGCCGCGCGAAGAGCTGGAGTCGTCGCTGCTGTCCGCCGACCGGTTCATGGACGGCTCGGTGGAACGGCGGGCACTGCTGGGGAGGTTCGGCGTGTTCGGCATCCGGCTGGCGGTGACGTTGATCAGGCAGGGCGTGACCGAGCCGTCGGCGCTGGCCGCGGAACTGGTGGCGCGCAGCGGGTTGCTCGAACTGCAGAAGGTGCTGCACACCCAGTTCAGCGAACGCCGGCACCTGCTGAAGGCGCGTTCGGCGTTGCTGGCGCTGGACGGGGTGCTGCGCTCGGCAGGCGACTCGCGGCTGACCGGCGCGGTCGAGCGGATCCTGGCCGGCACCCACGAGTTCGCCGAGCTGCGGCTGCTGAGCGCGTTGCGGTCCGGCGCGGTGAAGGTGCCCGACGCGGAGCTGGCCTCGCGACTGCTGGGCGATGGCGGCGCACATCCGTTGATGCGCCTGGGTTTGGCTCATGGTTGCGGCCCTGGCGAGGTGCGGCAGGCCGCGTTCGCCGCGTTGCAACGCTGGCAGCGGCACGCCGAGAACCCGATGCTGACCAGGCGTTCGGCCGACGCGTGCCGGGTGTTGATCCGCACCTGCGAGGGCCTGTTGAGCCGTCGGTAGGTGTGCCCGCTAACGCTTTGTGCTGTTGCGCAACGTGAGCAGGCCTGCGGCGACGAAGGTGTCGAGTATCTGGCCGGTGGAGGTGTCAACGCGGGCGATGCTGCCGGCCTGGCCGATGAGCACCTGGCGGCCGTCGGGGCTGACCGCGAGCCCGCGCACCGCAGCGGGCATCGCCCACGTCCCGTCCACCCGAAGCGTCGCGGAATCGATGCGCCGCAACACGTTCGACGAGCCGAGGTAGAGGGCGTTGCCGTCGGGCGAGGTCACCATCGTGGTGCCGTCGCCGACCGGTTGATCGTCGAGCATCGTCGCAACCTTCGTGACAGTCAGGCTTTCCGTGTCGGCGATCGCGATCTGTTTGGTGGTCATCTCACCGACGTAGAGCGACCTGCCGTCCGGGGAGATGGTCAGTGCGTGCGCGCCGGCGGGGTGGAGACCGAACGGGTCGGGCAGGTCGAGGCAGTAGGCCCAGCCCTCGTTCAGTGACAGCACGTGCACAAACGCGTGCACGGCGCGGCCATCCGCGCCATGCCGCCCAGGCAGCAGGTCGCGGGTGTGCTGGTGGTCGCCTTGGTGCAGGTAAAGCGTGTAGAGCCGGGTACGGTCCGGTGACAGCACGGCCTGACGCCCCTCGCCGCGCATCTCCTCCTCGGCACCCGCTGGGATCAGCTGCTTGTCGCGCAGCAGCAGTGGCTGCACCTGACCAGTGGCCAGCTCCACCCGGCGCACCCGGTAACGCTCCGGGGCGTTCGCCGGCAGATACTCCTGCACGAAGAGGTAGGCGTCGTCAGCGGAGAACGCCTCCGGCTCGAAGTTGCCGGCCAGGTCGTACTCCTGCGCCGGCCGCACGCCGCGCGGGTCCGCCACCACGATCGTGGTCCGTTCCCTGCCAGCCGGCCGGTTGGCAGGGTGCGCGGAACTGTCCGCGGTGAGTGCGACCAATGTCCCCGCGGCCGACGCGACTCGCGCAGTGAGCCGGCGGGGGAGCGCCGCGCCGGCCAGTTCTTGGTTCGTTGCCGGATCGAAGGTGACCAGTTTGCCGCCGCGCACGGCGTAGAGGCGAGACCAGTCGGGGCTGGCCACGGTGGCGTCCGCGGACCTCACCTCGCCGCGACTGTCGGCCACCGTGATGCCGTGATCGGAGTCGAAGAACACCATGTCGGAGGCTGTCGAGGGAGCCGGTGGTTCGGTGCAGGCGACCGCCGCCAGCGACACGGCCAGAACAAGGGGACCCAGTCTCATGGTCTTGCTACACCGGTTGAGCCTGGTGGGTTCCGCTCGGATCGTCCGACGTCAGGGCAGGCGCACACGGTAGTGCCGGCCGGCACGCCCGCGCTGTCATCGCGGGCGCATCGGCGGCGGAACCCATGGGTCAGGCGGACGTTTCGCTGACGGTTGCGGGCTGAGGACTGAGGGCCGAGCGCAGGCGCAGCTCGTCCGCCGCGGACAGCGCGCGAGCAGTGTTCGCGACCTGGGCGTGCGGGCCGGTCCGATCACCGCGATGCGGCGCCGACGGCACCTTGCCCTACGCCCGTCGCGCCCTTGTGACCAAGGCGTTGTCTGCGCGGAGCGGCCACTGCGTGACTCCATGGCGCTGCGCAGACGCGGCTTCGATCCCGGAGCGCGGTCATCGACCTGGTGCTGGACGACGCGCGTCGAGCGCCTCCACCTGACCGGTCGGCGGAGCCGGCGTCGGTCAGGACCTGCTTGGCGGTGGCCGCCGCTGGTCGTTCGACCGCCTGGTGCTGGCCACCGGCGCGGCACCGCGCCGCCCGCCGATCGAAGGCGTGCGACTCGGCGGAGTCCTGGCGCTCCGAGACCTGCGCGACGCGGAAATCCTCGCCGGGGGACTGTCCACAGTAGAAGACCTGGTGGTGGTCGGCGGTGGCTTCGTGGGACCTGAGGTCGCCGCAAGTGCGGCTGCTGCGGGAATTCGGGTGACCGTGGTGGAGACCGCCCCGGCGTTGCTGAACCGGGTGGTCAGTGCGGACACGGCGAAGGTCGTCGAGACCGCTCACCGCGCAGCCGGAATACGGGTGCTCACCGGAGTGCGTCCGCGTCGGTTCGTCGGCGAGCATGGTGTCGTCACCGCGGTCGAGCTGGAAGACGGTGCCCGGTTGCGCGCCCAGCTCGTGCTCGTCGCTGTGGGCGCCACGCCACGTGACGGCCTCGCGCGTGCCGCCGGACTGCAGTGTGAGGACGGAATCGTGGTGGATTCCTACGCGCGGGCATCGGACGGACACACCGTCGCGATAGGTGACTGTGCCAGGTTTCCCGATCCCTCACCGACTTCTGGGACGCCTACCCGCCTGCGGCTGGAGAGCGTCGACAGCGCGGTCGAACAGGCCAAAGCAGCCACCGCCACGGTCGTCGGTTCCCCGCAGCCTTACCGCGGTGTTCCTTGGTTCTGGTCCGACCAGGGCAACCTCAAGCTGCAGATCGCCGGGCTGGCGCGGGCGAGCGACGAGGTAGTGGTTCGCGGAGGTGGCCGTCCTGGACGGCACACCGTGCTGCGGTACCGGAACGGGCAGCTCGTTGCCGTCGAGTGCGTGAACAGCCCGGCGGACTTCCTGGTGGCGCGCAAGGCATTGGCTCGTGGTGAGACTGCCTGGGCGCCTTCGGTTGGTCAGTCGTCCAAGACGCCGCGTTAGCGTGCGTGTGCTCAACTGTCCTGTGGGGCAGAAAGGATTCTGCGGCCGGAAACCATGGTGGGCTCGATCTGGAGATAGGTGGTGGGGCCGCCGTCGAGCCACCGCGACAGGTTCGGATTCTGGGTGAAGCCCTTGTCGCACACGGCCGTGGCCTCGTGGGCCTCGCTGGTGATGGTGACCGTCCAGCCGCCCTGGGGATCGTCGACCTCCACGGCTGTCACCGAGCCGATCACGTGCCGTACCTGCTCGGATGACAGGGGGTCCAGGGCGAGGATCATTGTGCGGCCGCACAAGACGAACGGCAGCAGGCGCACGGCGGGCAGCGCGGATTGGGTGTAGAGCAGACGTCCGAGGCCGCTGTGTGGCAACAGCGCCCAGGCGTCGCCCGGCTCGAGCGGGACGACACGCCCTTGGTGCTCCACCGGAACCAGCCTCGTTCATTTCGATATGGAGGACCACCATCCCTCGGAGCCGGGTCAGCGCACAGAGCACAAAGTCCTCAGCTCGGGCTCCGGCTGTCGGCCGGATGGGGCCCTTCTCGTTTCCGCCTTTCGGGCGATGTGCGCGGCGCCGCGCGTTGAACCACTTGATGGTTGTGGTGCCGGAGTCCTAGCCTTCGACCAGGGTTGAGCAACCAGCTCTGTGAATGGTTCTCAGGACGAGGAGCCGGCCCGATGGTCGAGCAAGACGACGGATTCGCGGACAGTTGCTCTGTGCGCGTGATGGACTGCGACGGCATTCCCGTCGTGGCTGTGCGAGGTGAGGTGGACATGTGCACTGCCTCGATCGTCGCCGCGGAACTGGTCACCCAGGTCAACCGGCGTCCCGCCGCGGTGGTCGTTGATCTCCGTGCCGTGTCGTTCTTCGGCTCGACGGGTATCAACGTGCTGCTGGAGGTCTACGGCCGCGCGCTCAACCGGAAGGTCGCGCTTCAGGTGATCGCCACCCGGCCGAGCATTCTCAAGGCGCTTCAG
This sequence comes from uncultured Actinomycetota bacterium, assembly GCA_963771775.1. Lineage (GTDB taxonomy): Bacteria > Actinomycetota > Actinomycetes > Mycobacteriales > Pseudonocardiaceae > Lentzea. Next base: position 46,946 of record CAVYUS010000006.1, on the reverse strand, counting down.
GTCACCGGTGTGGACCACATCTTCGCCATCCACGCGGAACTGCCCGAAGCTCTTCGTGCGGTCACGCCGATTCCTGGCGACGCTCCGGCCGCCGCTCGTTCCTGAACGCGGGTAGCCCGGGCCGCGGTGACCGCGGTCTCCGTCGCCGCACTTTCGCTGGGCTTGACGTGGCGCCCGTCACGGACATAGCGTGACGGCACGTGCTCGAATTGAAACGTTTCAATCGCTTCAACGGAGAAGCCCATGCCGCGTCAGCGCACCCGCTTTGTCGTGCTGTTCCACAGTTTTCTCGTATTAGTGGTGACGCTGGGCTTCGTCGGAAGTGGGCCGCTGCCCGCGGCCGCGCCGCCGTCGGCACTCCGGGTGGACGGCCTGACCGCCAACGGCCGGGTCGACCCGCTCGGCATCGGTGGCGATGCGCCGGCGTTGGGGTGGCGGTTGGCGTCGGCCGAACGCGCGGCCGTGCAGAGCGCGTACGAGATTCGGGTCGGACGCCGGGCCGGCTCGGCTGACGTGTGGACCTCGGGCAAGGTGATCTCCTCCCGTCAGGTGGATGTGGCGTACGCGGGGCCTGGGCTCGCACCGGCCACGAGGTACTACTGGAGTGTTCGCGCGTGGGACGGCCGGGGTGTGGCCAGTCTCTGGAGCGCGGACGCGTTCTTCGAGACCGGTTTGCTGACGGCCGGTGACTGGGGTGGCGCCCAGTGGGTCGCGCGTCCGTCCCGGGCCGGCGAGGTGGACAGGTGGACCGACTACGTCGCCCAGGTCCAGTTCAAGGTCGATGCGGCGGCGCTGGGATTCTTCCTGCGTGCCGCCGATGTGAACAACGGGTACATGTGGCAGGTCAACGTCACCGGTGCCGAGCCCGCTCTCCGTCCTCATAGGAGGGATGGTGGCAACTACACGTTGCTCGGGTCGGTGAACCTGGGCAGCTTCGGTTTCACCAACGAGCAGTTGCGCACCGGCCGGCACACGATCCGGTTCGAGGTGGCCGGCAGCACCATCAGGACAACCCTCGACGGGGTGCTGGTCGACACCCGCACGGACTCGGTGTTCACCAAGGGATATCTCGGGTTTCGCGTGCACGATGCGGCGAAGGAACAGGGAACGATCTACGACGCCGTGGTGACCAGGCCGGACGGGACGGTGTTGCTCGACACCGACTTCCAGTCGGGGCAGAACCCCTTCGCGGGCAGTGAGCTGACTGATTCGACGCTGGTCCTGTCGGGAGCCACGGATACGCTGTACGACCCCAACCCCAGGGCGATGCCCCTGCTGCGCAAGGCCTTCGAGACGAAGCCGGGCAAGCGGATCTCCTCGGCGAGGGTGTACGCGTCGGGCCTCGGGCTCTACCGGCTCACGATCAACGGCAAGGCGGTCGGGGATCAGGTGCTCGCCCCCGGCTGGACCGACTACCACACGCGCATCCAGTCCCAGACCTACGACGTGACCGGCCTTCTCGGCAACGGCGGCAACGTGATCGGCGGCGCTCTCGCGACCGGATGGTGGGCCGGAAAGGTCGGCCTCGGCTGGAGCCGGCAGTACGGCGACACCCCCGCGCTGGTGGCGAGGATGCGGGTCACCTACACGGACGGCTCGACCCAGTGGATCGACACGGACGGGTCGTGGAAGGCGGGCAGCGGGCCGTTCGTGCGGGCAGACCTGCAGGACGGCGAGACCTACGACGCACGCCAGGCACCGGCGGGATGGGATCGGCCGGGATTCGACGACACGGCCTGGTCTTCCGCCGCGAGCCTGCCGTCGCGCACAGCCCTGCTGGTTCCGCAGACCGATGAGCCGGTGCGGGCGAGCGAGGTGCTCCAGGCCCGGAAGATGACCGAACCGACGCCGGGTGCGTACGTGTACGACCTGGGGCAGAACATGGTCGGTGTGTCGCGCCTGACCCTGACCGGGCAGGCCGGGCAGAGCGTGCGGATCCGGTACGCCGAGGTGCTCAACAAGGACGGAACCCTTTACACGGACAACTTCCGCAGTGCGAAGGTGACCGATCGCTACGTGTTCGCCGGGACCGGCACGGTGACCTACGAGCCCGCGTTCACCCAGCACGGGTTCCGCTACGTCGAGATCACCGGAGTCGGTGCTCCTCCGGCCCTGACCGACGTCAAGGGCGTGGTGTGGGGTTCGGCGCTGCGGTCCACCGGCACGCTGCGGACCTCCGACGGCATGCTCAACCAGTTGGTGAGCAACATTTCCTGGAGTCAGCGGGGCAACTTCCTGTCGATCCCCACCGACACGCCGGCCCGGGACGAGCGGCTGGGCTGGACCGGTGACATCAGCCTGTTCGCACCGACCGCCAACTACCTGGTGGACACCCGCGCGTTCCTGTCGCACTGGATGGTCGACGTGCGCAACTCCCAGCGCGCCAACGGAGATCTGCCCGCGGTGGTGCCCACCCCGCAGGGGCAGTTCGGGGAGAGCGGGGTCGGGTGGTCCGACGTGATGATCACCGTGCCGTACTCGGTCTGGCGGGCCTACGGTGACACCCGGATCCTGCGCGAGAACTACGAAGCGATGAAGAAGTTCTTCGCCTTCGTGCGTGGCAGTGCGGGATCGGACCTGCTCGAGCCCGGCCGCACGACGTTCTTCACCGACGACTGGCTGAACCTCGGCGACCCGTCGGTGCAGGGCGTGATCGGCACGGCCTACTTCGCCGAGAACGCCCGCATGATGAGCGAAATGGCTGAGGTTCTCGGGGACACGGCGGCCGCGAAGGACTACCGGGCGTTGTCGGCTGACGTCCGCCGGGCCTTCACCCAGGCGTATGTCGCCGCGGACGGCACTGTCGCCGGCAACTCCCAGACCGGGTACGCCCTGGCCCTCGCGATGGGGCTGGTGTCCGATCCGGCGCTGATCGGGAAGGTCGGCGAGAAGTTCGTGGCCAAGCTGGCCCGGACCGACTTCCACCTCACCACGGGGTTCATCGGCACTCCGCTGCTGCTGCCCGCCCTCAGCGTCGCCGGGCGGGCCGACCTCGCCTACAAGATGTTGCTGCACAAGGACTATCCGTCCTGGGGCTATGAGGTGGTCAGCGGCGCCACGACGATGTGGGAGCGCTGGAACTCGATCATGCCCGACGGCTCCTTCGGCCCGGTGGACATGAACTCCTTCAACCACTACGCCTACGGCGCCGTGGGGGACTGGATGTTCCAGAACGTCGGTGGCCTGTCGGCGATCGAGCCCGGCTACCAGCGATCCCGGATCGCGCCGGTGATCGGCGGTGGGCTGACCGAAGGCTCCGGGCAGCTTGAAACCGGGTACGGCCGGCTTTCCTCGTCGTGGACGGTGCGCGACGGCGCTGTCGACCTGAAGGTGACGGTTCCGGTCAACACCACCGCCGAGGTCCATGTGCCCACCACGACCCGGTGGGCTGTCACCGAAGGCGGCCGACCGGCTGACACCGTGAAGGGCGTGCGCTTCCTCCGCATGGAGAAGGGAGCGGCGGTGTTCGAGGTCGGGTCCGGTTCCTACGGCTTCGGCATCGCCCCCGTCCTCGGCGCCATTGGCGAGGCCAACGATGCGGCCGGGGAACTGCGTGATCGGGTCGGTCGCCTCACCGCGCCCAGTACGCCGGCCGCGCGCTGGTGGGTCTGGCTGATGCAGTGGTCACTTGAAATCGCTCGGGTCGCCGGCATCGAGGGAGACGACCACACGGCGGCCGTCCAGCTGCACCAGGCGCTGGCACGCGCGAGCGACGTCCGGCGCTGGACGGCGGACCAGTTGCGGGCCGGGACGATCCCGGCCGGCGAGGGAGCGGCCGTGCAGGCTCTGCTCGACCGCATCGAGACGGAACTGTCGACGGCGTCCGGGCTTCTCCTCGGAGCGGTGACCAGGATCGAGCCGCCCACCGGCGAATGGTTCCCGGGCTCGGCGATGCCGGTCACGATCACCGTCACCAACCGCGGCACCGACAACCTGGCATCGCTCGCCACCACGCTGAACGTCCCACCCGGTTGGGAAGTGGTCCCTCCCACGGGTCGGCCGACGGTTGTCAGACCCGGTCAGGTCGCACGGTTCGACTACGTCGTACGCATCCCGGCCGATGCGGTTCCGGGCACAGCGCAACTGCAGGGCACCGTCCGTTACGACTACCGGGGAGGCACCGCGAACCTGCCGGTGACCGCTTCGCCGACGGTCCAGGCGCCGGTGACGGTCGCATCCGTCGCGGTGTCCGCGGCGAAAGCGCAGCCGGGCGATGCGCTGACCGCGTCGGTCAAGCTCACCAACCGCGCGACCGTGGGCTTCAAGCGGAATCTCACCATCGAGACGCCGGCGGGCTGGAGCGCACCGGCGACGCTGTCGCACGACATCGCCCCCGGCACCACGGTGACGGTGCCGGTCAGGATCGATGTCCCGCTCGCGATCACCCAGGGCCCGGCCTCCATCGTCGCGACCGTCGGTGCGCTGCCGGAGGAACGAGGCAGCGCGATCACCACCGTCGAACTGGCCACTCCACCGGACAACGCCGTCGACCACGTGGATCTCGGGAACACGGCGTCGGAGACCGCCCATGCGCTCGCTGCTTCGCCGAGCTCGGGAGTGAACGTCGAGGCCGGCCTCACCCGGCGCTACACCGGCAACAGCGCCTCTGACGGATGGTTCGAGATGGACTTGAACGTCCCGGCCGGCCAGGCCTTCGTCATCCGCGCGATCGAGACGTACCACATGGCGCAGCTCAAGACCTATGACGTCACGCTCGACGGCAAGGTCGCGTCGCAGCGCCGGTTCCAGCGCACGGAAAGCGCGAGCGGGACGGTGACCTACCAGTTCGTCGTGCAACCGTCGGCCGACACCGCGGACGGCAAGGTCCGGATCCGCTTCCAGGACGTCCCCGGCGACTACGACCCGTCCATCGCGGACGTCTGGGTCGTGCCGTTGACCTGAGTGGACGCCATCGCGCCGCCGCTGCGGGATGATGATCCGATCGACGGCGACGAACGGGTGGTGTGCGCGTGGCGGATGAGGTCGGGATCTCGACGGCGGCAGAGGCGGCCCAGCACGAGCTGATCCTCGCTTTCGGCCGGCTGCAGGGAGCGGCCAACCGGCTGGAGTACGTCATGGGGCGGGCGATCGAGGTGGAGTGCGGGATCAGCCACCTGATGTACGAGGTGCTGCTGATCCTGGGCCGTGCGGGCGGACCGGGGTTGCCGATGGGGGCGATCGCGCGAGAGCAGGTGCTCAGCAGCGGCGGGATGACGCGGCTGGTGGACCGGATGGAGGCGGCCGGGCTGGTCGAACGGGCCGCCGATCCCGGTGACCGGCGCGGCCGGCTGGTGCGGCTGACCGAGCTGGGGGAGCAGACCGCGGTGCGCGCCTCGCGGGTGCACGTGGAGAACATCAGGCGCTACTTCGTCGAGCCGCTGCCCGCCGCGCATCGTGAGCGGTTCGCGGAAGACCTGCGTATTCTCAGCCACACTGCCAGGGACCTGCTGCCGCGCCTGTCCTGACCTGCAGTGATCGGGAACACCCCGCGCGGGAAATATCTGACACGTCAGATACTGTTGCGTCAGGTAGTCGCCTGTGTCGTGCAGGTGTGACCTGGAGCGAGGTCTCTCCCGTGAAGCTGGTTTACGTGTTCGACGCCTACTGCGGCTGGTCGCACGGTTTCTCCGGGGTGCTGACGGAGATCGCCGGCCGCCATCCGGACCTCCCGGTGGAGGTCGTCTCCGGTGGCCTGTTCACCGGTGCGCGGCGGGTGCCGATCCGCGAGTTCGGCTACGTCCAGGGCGCGAACGCCAAGATCAGCGAACTGACCGGCGCCGAGTTCGGCGACGCCTACGAGCGGCTGATCGCGGACGGCTCGTTCGTGATGGACTCCGAGGCCGCCGCCCGCGGCGTCGCCGCACTGTGCTCGGTGGCCCCCGACCGGGCCGCCGAGCTGGCCGTGGCCCTTCAGCGCGCCTTCTACGTCGACGGTCTCAGCCTGTCCGAGCCGGACACCTACACGCACGTCGCCAAGGCGGCCGGCCTCGATCCAGAGGCTGTGCTCGCCGCACTGGACACGACTGCGGCCGGCGACTTCCGCCTTGCCGCCTCATTCGGTGTCAACAGCTATCCCACGCTGCTCGCGGTGGACGGTGAGCACGTCACCGTGCTCGCCATTGGCCATGCCACCGCCGACGAGATCGACCACCGTCTGTCAGCCCTGTCCGCCCGCTGATCCAAGGAGCACCGATGAGCACCCTCGACTTCACCGTCCTCGACCTGGACTTCCCGGTCGGCAGTCAGAACAAGACCGCCACGCTCGTCACCGGCGAGCACGAGGCGCTGCTGGTCGACGCCGGCTTCACGCTGGCCGACGGTCACCGCCTGGTCGCCGCCGTCCTGGACGCCGGCAAGACCCTCGGTACCGTGTTCATCAGCCACGGCGACCCGGACTTCTACTTCGGCGCCGAGGTGCTGGCCGACGCGTTCCCCTCGGCGGTCTTCGTCGCCACCCCGCTCGTCATCAAGCACATCCAGCACTCCTACGAGGGCAAGCTGAAGGCGTGGGCGTCATCGGGCGTGAACCTGCCCACCCGCCTGGTCGACCTCCAGCCGCTCACCGGTGACCTCACCCTCGAAGGCCACCGCTTCGAGCTCAAGGGCGGCACCGCCGAGCTCCCCGACCGCCACTACCTGTGGCAGGCGGAGCACCGCGCCCTCCTCGGCGGCGTCCTGCTGTTCCAGCGCGAGCACGTCTGGGTCGCCGACACCGCCAAGCCGGAGCAGCGGACCGCGTGGCTCGGCCTGCTGGACGAGATGCAGGCGCTGAACCCGGAGCTGGTCGTACCGGGGCACCGGCTGCCCGGTACGCCGGCCGACACCACCGCCATCACCAACACCCGCGAGTACCTGCTCGTCTTCGAGGAAGAGCTCGCCGCCGCCGTCGACGGTGCCTCGCTGACCGAGGCGCTCACGAAGCGCTATCCGGACCACGGGATGACCGTCGCGGCCGTCATCGGCGCGAAGGTCGTCAAGGGCGAAATGGCCTGGGGCTGACCGGCATGAGCGATCTGAGCACCTCGCCCGCCGACGTCGTCCGCCGTCAGTACCTGGCCTCGGCGGCCCGCGACCTGAACGCCCTGCGCGCCACCCTCGCACCGGACGTGGAGTGGACGGAGATGGCGGGCTTCCCGCTCGCCGGCACGTATCGCACGCCCTCCGGTGTCACGTCGAGCGTGATGGAGAAGCTGGGCGAGGAGTGGGACGACTGGGCGGCGCACGACGACACCTACGTCGTTGACGGAGAGAACGTCGTCGTGCTTGCCCGCTACACGGCCGTCAACAAGGCCACCGGCAAGTCGCTCGCTGTTCGCGTCGCGCACCACTTCGTGGTCCGGGGCGGACTCATCGTCCGCTTCGAGCAGTTCGTGGACACCGCCAAGGTCCGCGACGCGATGCAGCCCTGAAACCGTTTCGGCTCCGGAGAGTCCACTTCGGACTCTCCGGCATCGTCTGAGGGTCAACGGTCAACGATCGCCATGGCGTGTCTCTGGGGCAGCGGACGAATGGGCCTAGCGCACAACGAGAACCGTTCGGCAGCATCGATTTGTGCGACCGCAGTTCATGCAGCGGACGCACGAGAAGCCACCCTGCCAACGCATCGAGGTCCGCATGACGGCACAGATGAAGACGACCCGGGCGATCGTGTCGTTGGGCGTGCTTGCCACGTCCTTGCTCACCGTTCCGCCGGCCGCGACCGCGGCGATCACCAACCTGGCACTGAACAAGCCGGCCACGGGCTCGGCCGCGTGCGCGAGCTCCGAGGGGCCGGAGAAGGCCGTCAACGGCAGCGTCACCGGTGGCAACAGCGACAAGTGGTGTTCACCGGCCGGCAGCAAGTACCTGCAGATCGACCTCGGCGTGCCGGCGTCGATCACCAGTTTCACCGTCAAGCACGCGGGTGCGGGAGGTGAGCCGGTCATGTACAACACCAAGGCGTTCGCCATTCAGCTCTCCGCCGACGGAACCACCTGGACCACTCCGGTGACCGTCACGAACAACTCCGCGAGCACGACGACGCACCCGATCGCCGCGGCCAACGCCCGTTACGCCAAGCTCGTTGTCACGACCCCGACCCAGAACACCGACCAGGCCTCGCGGATCTACGAGTTCGAGGTGTACGGCGAAAGCAGCGGCACCCCTGGCGGCGGCACCATCCCGGTGTTCGACCACATCCCGCAGTTCGGCATCTACACCAGTGGTGACCCGGTCGGTTACACGCCGCCCGCGGGCGTGCTGATGTGGAACCGGGGCACCGAGTTCGCCAGGAAGCTGAGCGACGCGGAGAAAGCGCTGATCGGCGACGACCTGCGGGTGCGGGTGAGCTATCACGCGCAGTGCGACAACTACGACCGGATCGGCACGGTGTTCTACGTCGCGGTGCCGAAGGGCACCTCGCCGACCGCGACCACGCCGAGGGTGACCCTGCAGGACTTCATCACCCCGTTCAGCAACTACTGGCGCGGCGCCAAGGCGAACTTCACCTTCCCGGACGCCGACCTCGGTCCGTACGCCGGTGCGCTGGCGGACCCCGGCAAGGACGTGTACCTCGGGATCGGCGGCGGCTCCAACCCGTACAGCACCGACGCGTGCGCCTCGCATCCCGAGGTCACCCCGGAGTTCCGGGCGATCGGCTTCAAGTACTCGATGTCGTTGGTCTCCAGCGTCAAGCTGACCGCACGCGACCACGACGTCGCCGGGATGATCTCCGGCGTACGCGAGACCACGAACTCGATCAACGCGGGCCCGGTCACGCACACCGCGGCCGGCAACCGCGGCGACATCGCGCTGGTGATCGCCGGCTACGGCTCCGCAGCGGGCGGTGAGGAGTACTCCAACACCACGGTCACGGTGTCGGTCAACGGCACCAGGGTCGGCTCGTTCTCCACCGCGGTGGACTGCGCGAGCCTGGAGCAGTACAGCCCGGACGGAAACCCGGGAATCTTCCGCAACAACACCACCAGCAACCCGCGCAGCTGGTGTCCCGGCGGGTTGATCCCGAGCCGGTACTTCCCGACCGGTGACATCACCGGAAAGAGCGTCGCGGTCACCATCGGCATCGGCCGGCGGGTGCCGTACGTCGGCGACTCCGGCTACCGCACCAGCGTCTCCCTGCTGGAGCACTGATCCCGAACCGGTGGTGTACCAGGCCTCCTGAAGCCTGGTACACCACCCGGGAGCTACTGAACGGCCGAGCGGCGCCAGCGCTGGTTCGCGCCACCGTTGCAGGCCCACTGGATGAGCCTGGTTCCGCTCGCCCTGTTGAACGAGGGGACGTCGAGGCACTTGCCGCTGGCCCGGTTGACGAGTGACACGGTGGTCGCGTCGGCGTCGCGCACGGTCCACTGCTGACTGTTGCCGTTGTGGCAAGCAGACTGGAGCACACTCGCACCGTCCGAGCCCGAACCGCCGGACACCTCCAAGCATGAGCCGGACGCCCGGTTGACGACCTCGACGTAGCCGCCCGCCCTGGCGCGGAACTGCCAGTGCTGGGACTGTGCAGCGGTCGGGGTCGCTTGCTGGACAGCGGATCCCGAGGTGTCGAGCCGCAGATCGCTGTGCTGTGCGGTCAAAGTCGCGAAAGGTCCCACCCCACCCGGAGTCTGGACCACCGTGCGGATCGTGCCGTCCGGGTTGTAGTAGAGACGGTCCATCACGACAGACCTCTTGTACTCACCGCCGCCCGCACGGGCGTTCTTGTGATAGGCCACGTACCACTGGCCCTGGTACTCGATGATCGAGTGGTGGTTGGTGCTGACGTTGACGTAGTCGAGCAGCACGCCGCGGTAGGTGAACGGGCCCATGGGGGAGGAGCCGGTGGCGTAGTGGATCTGCCCGGGCCAGCCGGTCGAGTACGAGAAGTAGTAGGTGTCGCCGACCTTGTGCAGGTGTGGCGCCTCGCCGTACTGGGTCGACCCGGTCAGGCGGACGTCGGTGATCGGTCCGGCCGCGGACGCCATGTCCGCGCCCAGCCGCATCACCTTCGGCGTGCGCGTGCCGAAGTACAGGTAGGACGAACCGTCGTGGTCGGTGAAGATCATCGGGTCGATGGGCTCGTCGCCGACGTTGGTGTCGCGGCTCTTGTCGATCAGGGCGCTGCCCCTGGCGTCGGTGAAGGGGCCCTGGGGTGACTCGGCGACCGCGACACCGATCTTCGTCCGGTCCACCGGGAGGTAGAGGTAGTAGCGCCCGTTCCGCTCCGCCGCACCAGGGGCCCAGGCGTACTGGCTCGCCCAGGAGAAGCCGTTGCGAATCGAGAAGATGTCGCCGTGGTCGGTCCAGTCCGCCAGGTTCGCCGACGAGTAGGACCGCCAGGAGTTCGAGTCCCAGTACGTGCCGCTGTTCGTCTGGTCGTCGGTGACGTAGAGATGCACCCTCCCGTTGAACACGTGGGCGGAGGGGTCCGCGACGAAGCGGTCGGGGATGATCGGGTTGGCGGCACTCGCCGGCTGCGCCCCCGTCACCAGCGCGGCACCGATGAGTGTGCAAACGGCGAGAGCGGCGCGCAGGACACGCTTGCGCGCGTGGCGGCCGAGTCCACTGTGGATCCTCCTGGTCGTAGCGGTCGCGGGGACGGCGAGCGGTGTTGCCAAAGTGATCGTTTCCGTTCCGTGCTGTCGGTGTTCACGAGCGCATGCTGGTCAGGGGGTCTCACCGGACGGTGCGGCCAGGGTGGTGCCGAGCCGGACCGGGGTGCCGAAGTTCGGTGTGCCGTCGGAGTTCCAGGTGAACTTCTGGGCGCGGGTGGAGCGGTTGCATGTCGCAGCTCGCCCGAGACGCGAGTCGTTGGCGTGGTAGACGATCCAGTCCTCGGTGCCGTCGGGCGACTTGAAGAACCCGTTGTGGCCCGGCGCGTAGACGCTGTTGCCGTCGTGCGCTGGAACACGGGGTTCGGCGACTTGGTCCAGTGCGTCGCGGTCGAGCGGGTCGCTGCCCGTCAGGGTGAGCAGGCCGAGCTTGTAGTCCGGGCCCCAGCACGCGCTGGCCGAGTACACGATCATGGTGCGGCCGTTGCGGTACAGCGGTTCGGCTCCCTCGTTGACCGGCGCCGGTCTGCCGTTCCCACGCCAGCGTCGGCTGGCTGATCGTCCGCCGGGCGCCGCTGATCGTGTACGGGTTGGACAGCGGCGTGATGGTCAGGCTCTGGGTGCCGTCGATGCCGCTGCCCATCAGGTACAGCTTCCCGTTGTGCTGCAGGATGCTCGGGTCCAGCTCCCACGTGGTGCCCAGGTCCGCCTTGAACGTGTACGGCCCCATCGGGTCGGTGCCCGCGCTTTCCAGCACGTGCAGGCGCTGGGTGGGGTTGTAGTCCGGCACGTTCTGCCCGGCCACGTAGTACAGGTACCAGCGGCCGTTGAGCAGATGGAACTCCGGCGCCCACATGTTGCAGCACCCGTTCGGCCGGCCGGACAGGTTGAACACGGTGGTGTCCGGCGCCGTGGACAGGCCGGCCAACGTCCGCGACCTGCGCATCGTGATCGTGGAGTTCCACGTCGTCGTGGCCAGGTAGTAGTAGCCGTTGTGGTACTGGAGCCACGGGTCGGGACCGCTGCGCTTGATCGGGTTGGTGAAGGTGCCCGCGCCGACCTTCGCCAGCAGCCACTGCTGGTTCGTGCCGCCGGTGTCGGGCCACTGGATGACCTGGGCGCCGTCGGCGGCCGAGAAGTCGAGCACGTCGGCGGCCTTGCCGCTCGCCCGGTTGATCAGCCGGACGTACCCGTCCGGCGAGTCGGCCGGCCGGAACTGCTGGGAGGTGCGGCCGGCGTCGGTCGTCTGCACCAGCCCGGTCCGGTCGGCGGTGGCCGGGAAGTCCAGCACCTTGCCGCTGTGCCTGGACTTCAACCGGTAGTAACCGCCGCCGGAGTCGACGAACTGCCATTGCTGCCAGGCGCCGTCGTTGCGGGTGTACTGCGAGATCCGGGCGCCGTCCGCGGTGGCCCGCTCGTAGACGTCCAACGCCTTGCCGCTGTTGCGGTTGATCAGCACGTACGACGCGTTGGTGTCGATGACCGCGGCGGACGCGATGGTCGGTAGCGCACTGGTGATGCCGCCGCACACGGTGACCGTGGTGGCCAGAACGACCGCGGTACGCCATTTGCGGTACCGGCTGCCGGTGGTCGATGTCATGGTCTTCTCCCTGCGCTGCATGGATTCGCCAGTGCGATGCTTCGGGCGCTGTCCTCAGTGGAGGACGGGCCAGCCCGCGGAGTCGTAGCCCAGCTGGTTGATGCCGAGCAACGACGCGCCGTTGTCGGCGTAGTAGTGGTAGATGAGGACGTCGCCGCCACTGTCCGCGAGGACGTCCTGGTGTCCTGGCCCGTGGACACTGCCCTGACCGGCCAGGATCTCCGTTCCGCCACCGGATGTCATGGCGGTGCCGTCGCGGGCGACGTACGGGCCGGTGACGCTGGTCGAGCGGCCGGCCATCACCCGGTAGGTGCTGGCCGCACCCTGGCAGCACCGGTCGAACGAGACGAACAGGTAGTAGTAGGAGCCGCGCTTGACGATGTTCGGGGCCTCGATCGCACCGCCGCCGCGGCCGGCGATGGAGCGGATCGCGGAATCGGATCGCAGGCCGGTGGCCGGGTTGAGCGCGATCATCTTGATGCCGGACCAGAACGAGCCGAAGCTCAGCCACCAGCGGCCCTGATCGTCCACGACGAGGTCCGGGTCGATGGCGTTGAAGTTGTCCGCCGTCCGGGACTCGACGACCAGTCCCCGGTGGGTCCAGGTGCCGGAGTTTCCGCTGGGACTGGTGGCCAGGAAGATCGCCGACCGGTTCGATTCGAACGTCGAAGCCGAGTAGTACAGCCAGTACTGGCCGTCGCGGTAGGACAGGTCGGGCGCCCAGAGGTTGCGCCTGCCGCCGGTGTAGGTGGTGGTCCAGGGCGCGCCGCTGGGGAACACCGAACCGGCGTTGCGGAACGCGACCCGATCGGCGGAGGTCTTGAGCGCGATGTTGGTGCCGGTGTGTGCGACCAGGTAGCCCCCGCCGGGGCGCTTGATCACGCTCGGGTCGTGCACGCCGATGTCACCGGTCACCCGGCTGGGCAACGGATAGGCCACCGCGTCCGGCGCCGCCGCGACGGTGAGGGAGAGGGCTGTCAGCAGGGTCAGTGCGGCTTTTCTCAGTGCGGCCACGATTCCTCGATCCCCTGGACGAAGTGGTTGCGGCGGCGTGCTGGAGAGCGCTTTCCAAGATGACGGCAGATCGCCACGGTAGTGGCGCACCGCTGAGGCACGCAACAGGTCTGTTATCGCTAACATCGGATGGATTGTCGAACAGTTCGACAACCCATCCGGTTACGTGCGGAAATGCCCGTTCCGGCGTGAGGCGCGGATGTGGGTGAACCGCCGAGCGATCCGCACAGATTCCAAGCTGATCTCGGCGTTGCATTTGGGCCGGGCAATCCCTTGACGGGTGTGCGGAACGAGAGTCATCATCTGAGCGATTTCCACGGCCCGATGTGAGCGGTGCTCACGGCGAACCGGCCGGGACGGTGTGCGGGCTGGCGCCCGGTGTCGCAATGAAGCGAAGGGAACGCTGTGTCCGGCCATCTTTTGTACCCAACTGTTAACGCTAACATCGGATCGCCCAAGCGCCGCCGGACCACAGCGCTGCTGGTGACGGCCTGTCTGCTGCTGGCCGGAGTGATCGCGCCGCGGCCGGTGCAGGCAGTGGACAACGGAGTGGCGCGCACACCGCCGATGGGCTGGAACACCTGGAACACGTTCGGCTGCGACATCTCCGAGGCGTTGATCCGGCAGACCGTCGACGCGCTGGCCGGCAACGGGATGGCCGCGCTGGGCTACCGGTACGTCGTGGTGGACGACTGCTGGTTCAACCCGGCTCGTGACGCGCAGGGTGATCTGCAGGCGCATCCGACCCGGTTCCCGAGCGGGATGAAGGCACTCGGCGACTACATCCACAGTAAGGGCTTGAAGTTCGGCATCTACCAGGTGCCGGTGGACAAGACGTGTGCGCAGTACTTCAACACGTTCCCCGGCGCGACCGGCAGCAGGGGCCACGAGGAGCAGGACGCCCGGCAGTTCGCCGCGTGGGGAGTCGACTACCTCAAGTACGACTGGTGCTCGCCGACGGGCACGATGGACGAGCAGGTCGCGGCGTTCGCGAAGATGCGCGACGCACTGGCGGCCACCGGCCGGCCCATCGTCTACAGCATCAACTCGAACAGCATCCACGACAAGACCGGGCCTCTGCGTGACTGGAGCGACGTCGCGAACCTGTGGCGTACCACCGAGGACATCACCAACCGGTGGGACACCGGCAGTGACGGCAACTCGTTCATGGGCGTGCAGAACATCATCAACGTCAACGTGCCGTTGGCGCCGTACGCCGCTCCGGGCGGGTTCAACGACCCGGACATGCTGGAGGTCGGCAACGGCGGCATGACCGACACCGAGCAGCGCAGCCATTTCGCCATGTGGGCGATGATGGCGGCGCCGCTGATCGCGGGGAACGACGTCCGGAGCGCGTCAGCGGCCACGCTCGCCGTCCTGCGCAACGCCGGTCTGATCGCGGTCAACCAAGACTCTCTCGGCCTGCAGGCCACCCAGGTGTCCAACGACGGCACCCGGCGCGTGATCGCCAAGCGGCTGGCCAACGGCGATGTCGCGGTCGCGCTGCTCAACCAGGGTTCGAGCACGGCAACGATCTCGACCACGGCGACCGCGATCGGCAAGACCGGTGACTCGTTCGGGCTGACCGATCTCTGGACCGGCGCGACCTCGCGCACCAGCGGCGCCATCTCGGCCATCGTGCCCGCACACGGCACGGCGGTCTTCCGGGTCAGCGGCGGCGGTGTGGCGCCGGTGCCGGCCACCTTCGGGCTGCGCAGCGAGTCGGCGGGCCGTTGCCTGGACTCCCCGAAGGGCGCGACGGCCACCGGCACCCAGCCGGTGATCTGGGACTGCAACGGCGGCGCCCAGCAACTGTTCACCCGCAACGGAAACGCGTTGCAACTGCTCGGCATGTGCCTGGAGACGACGCCCAACGCCACGGCCGGAGCGAAGGTTCAGCTCTGGTACTGCAACGGCGGCACGAACCAGCAATGGACCTTGGGCGACAACGGCGCGATCAGCAACGTGCAGACCGGGCTGTGCCTGGACGTGAACCTCAACGGCACGGCCAACGGCACCGCGGCGATCGTGTGGACCTGTCACAACGCGGCCAACCAACGCTGGATTCGCAGTAACTAACTCTTCGACTCAGTCATGTCAACGCTCACTTCTCGAAGATTCAGTGGAGGGCCGGAATGAATTCGACTCGTTCGGCGGTCTGGCGCCGGTCGTCAACGGCGATACTCAGTGTTCTGGCCCTCGCCGCGTCGTCGATGACGGTCACGCCGGCTGCCAGTGCGGCGGTGACGCTCGACCAGGGGCTGGTCGTTCGCTACGACCTCGCTCAGAGTGCCGGCACCACCGCGGTCGACACGTCCGGCAACGGCCGGAACGGCACGCTGAGCGGTGACGCCGCCTGGCGGGACGGTGCATTGGGCCTCGGCGGCGCGAACGGTCACGTCCGCCTGCCCGACAACGTCATGCGCGGGCTCACGGACATCACCGTGTCCGTGCAGGTGAACGTTGCCACCGACCAGGGCACCCCGTACTTCGTCTGGGGCCTCGGAAACACGCTGAACGGCGCGGGCAACGGCTACCTGTTCACCACGGGTGACGGGTACCGCACGTCGATCGCCACCGGCAACTGGTCCACGGAGCAGTCGATCTCCGCGAACCGCAACCTCGCGCGTGGCAGCTGGCGCACGCTCACCTACACCCTCGCCGGCGGCGTCGCGCTGCTGTACGAGGACGGCGTCGAGGTGGCCCGCAAGACCGACGTGACGATCACCCCAGGGGCGATCGGCGGCGGCACCACGACCGCCAACTACCTCGGGCGTTCGGTGTACACCGCGGACAAGTACCTCAAGGGCGAGGTCCGCGACTTCCGCATCTACGACCGTGCCGTGACCTCGGCGGAAGCCCGCGCGCTCGGCGAACGGACCGCGTCCGGCCGGGCCGCCGCCGACGCCGCGGCGCTCAGCCTCGGCGACACGTCCGCCGTGACCGAGAACCTGACGCTGCCCACGAAGGCCGCGGGCGGTTCCGCGATCACCTGGTCCTCCAGCAACCCGGCCGTGGTGTCCACGACCGGTGTGGTCACCCGACCGGCGCCGGGCAAGGGCAACGCGACGGTGAAGCTGACCGCGACCGCCACCTACGCCGGATTCACCGCCACCCGCGCGTTCACCGTGACCGTGCTCGAGGACGTCACCGATCGGCAGAAGGTCAAGGACGCCCTGCGGGACATCGTGATCTGGGACCAGAACGCGGTTCGGGGCAACATCACGCTGCCGGCGAAGGGTGCTCGCGACGTCACGTTCACCTGGCGCAGTGACGACAAGCGCGTCGTCTCCTCGTCCGGTGTGGTGACGCGGCCGCCGTACGGTTCCAAGCCGCGCAAGGCACATATCAGCGTCCGCGCGACGAAGGGGCGGGCGAGCAGCGTCCGCGACTTCGTCCTCACGGTGCTGCCACTGCCCAAGCAGGAGGCGCGTGAGGGCTACACGTTCGCGTACTTCACGGGTGAGGCGACGCAGGACACCGAGCAGGTGCACTTCGCGGTCAGCAAGGGCAACGACCCGCTGCACTGGGAGGAGCTCAACGGCGGCCGCCCCGTGCTCGAGTCGCAGTACGGCGAGACCGGCGTGCGCGACCCGTTCATCATCCGCAGCCCCGAAGGCGACAAGTTCTACCTCATCGCCACCGACCTGCAGATCAACGACGGCCGCGGCTGGGGTGCGGCGCAGCGGCACGGCAGCAAGTACCTGGAGATCTGGGAGTCCACCGATCTCGTGACGTGGTCGGAGCAGCGGCACGTCCGCGTCTCGCCCGACACGGCGGGCATGACGTGGGCACCGGAGGCCACCTACGACCCGGCCATCGGCGCCTACGTCGTCTACTGGGCCACCAGCCCGTATGCGGCCGACGACCCCGACCACACCGGGCCGACCTACCCGCGGATGATGTACTCGACGACCCGCGACTTCCGGACGTTCACCGAGCCGAAGGTGTGGAACGACCCCGGCGAGGGCGTCATCGACTCGACCGTCATCAAGGACGGCGACTACTACTACCGCCTGACCACCGACGAGAAGGTCATCGGGTCGTGCACCCGCGACATCGTGCTGGAGCGGTCGAAGGACCTGCGGGCCGTCGACCTGCCGACCACGAAGCCGCGCAACTGGGAACTGGTCGACGACTGCATCCGCACCCCGCTCGGCACTGACTGGGTCGAGGGACCGACGCTGTTCAAGTCCAACGACGGCAAGAAGTTCTACGCCTTCATGGACGAGACGCCGAACCGCGGCTACATCCCGTTCGTCACCGACTCCCTGGCGAACCCGAACTGGCAGATTCCGGCGGAGTACTCGCTGCCGCGTGCCCCGCGCCACGGCACGGTCCTGCCGGTGACCAAGGCCGAGCTCGAGCGGCTGCGGCAGGGCCCGCTGCCGGTGAGCGCCGGCAAGAAGGGCGTCATCGCCGACTACGACCTCACCGGCGGTTCGGGCACGACGGTCGCGGACCGCTCGGGGAAGGCCCGCAACGGCGTGCTCCACGGTGACGTCACCCGCTCGCCGGACGGCCTCAAATTCGGTGGCACCAACGGATATGTGCACCTGCCGAACAACCTCATGACCGGGCTCGACGCGATCACCGTGTCGGCGCGGGTGCAGGTCGACCCCGGCCAGCAGGCGCCGTACTTCCTGTTCAACCTCGGCAACACCACGAACAACGTCGGTGACGGCTACCTCTTCGCCACCGGGGACAGCAGTTACCGGGCGGCGATCGCGAGTCGGCAACTGGTCGACCGAGCAGAACGCCAACAGCGGTCGCAACCTCGCCCGTGGCACCTGGCACACGTTGACGTACACGCTGACCGGCGGAACGGCACGCCTGTACGACAACGGGGTCGAGGTGGCCCGTGCGGAGGGTGTGACGACGAAGCCGGGCGACCTGGGCGGCGGCATCACGACGTCGAACTACCTCGGCCGCTCCGCCTACGGTTCGGACGGGTACTTCAAGGGCCAGATGAGTGGCTTCACCGTGTGGAACCGCGGTCTGACCACGTCGGAAGTGCTGGAGCTGCGGGGTAACGAGACCGCCGTCGCGTCGGTGGACCTCGACGCGCTGAAGGTGCCGGCGGTCATCGACAGCCAGGCCGGGACCATCCTCCTGCCGGTCAAGCCCGGCACGGACCTGCGTCGCCTGGCGCCGCGGCTCGTGGTCGCGGACGACGCGAAGGTGTCGCCCCGCAACGGGTCGAGGCAGGACTTCACCAAGCCCGTCACCTACACGGTCACCGGAGAAGACCGGAGCAAGCGCACCTGGACGGTGCGTGCGGCGGTCATGAAGAGCCCGGTGCTGCCCGGTTACAACGCGGATCCGAACATCGTCCGGTTCGGCGACACCTACTACATCTATGCCACGACCGACGGCTATCCGGGTTGGGGGAGCACGTCGTTCGACGCGTGGTCCAGCAAGGATCTCGTGAACTGGAAGAAGCACGAGAAAATCCTCGATCTCGGACCAGGGCGTGTCGTGGGCGGACAGCCGGGCCTGGGCGCCGGCCATCGCGGAGAAGAACGGCAAGTACTACTTCTACTTCTGCGCCGATGCCAAGATCGGCGTCGCGGTCGCCGACTCGCCCACCGGCCCGTTCACCGACGTGCTCGGCAAACCCCTGATCGCGTCGAACCCCAACGGCGGCCAGGCCATCGACCCGGCGGTCTTCACCGACGACAACGGCCAGAGCTATCTGTATTGGGGCAACGGTGAGGCTTATGTCGTGCCGTTGAACGCGGACATGACGTCGTTCGACGCCACGAAGATCAAGCACATCACCGGGCTGGACGGCTTCCGCGAGGGACTGTTCCTGAGCAAGCGCGGCGGTACCTACCACCTCACCTGGTCCATCGACGACACCGGCAGCGAGAACTACCGGGTCGGCTACGCCACGGTGACCGGACCGATGATCGACGGCCTGGTGAACCGGGGCGTCATCCTGGAGAAGAACCCGGCGCTCGGCATCCTCGGCACCGGGCATCACAGCATCGTCCAGACACCGGGAACCGACGACTGGTACATCGCCTACCACCGCTTCGCCATCCCAGGCGGCGACGGAACACACCGTGAGGTGACCATCGATCGCCTCCGGTTCAACGCGGACGGCACCATGGCCAAGGTGGTGCCCACGCTCGAAAGCATCACCCGCTGACAAACCCCGCCGGGGCCACTCAGCGAGCGCACCAGGAGGCCGGACTTTTCGGCCTCCTGGTGCGTTTTGTGCTGTGTGACCCATCTCATGGCGGATAAATGAGGATGCGACGGTTTTCCGTGTCGGTTCTATTTCCGCAATGTTTCCGATGGGCAAGTTGCTCACAGCTGGCTCACAGAAGACGCACAGGAATGCCTGTCTCAATTGCTCACTTGATGAGAAACCGCACGTCAGGCATTGTTTTGACACGCGTCAAAACTGGCAATTTCCCTGTCTTTCCACCGAACGGGTCGAATACTTACGCTTTGCGAACGAGCTGATGGGACCGCTGCCCATGAGCGAAGCCCGAACAAGTGACGGTTCGCGCCCTACCCCTGTGCAGACTTACGTGGGCGCGCTGCTCGTCACTGTCCGAGAATGGAAACCCTGATGCAAGAGTCACGAAACGTCCGGTTCCTGGCCGGTATCGGAATTGTGAGCACTGTCGCTGTTTCCCTGCTGGCCGTGCCCGCTCAGGCCGCGGAAGGCGAAATCCGTTCCGCCGACGCCGCGGAAAAGGTGCCCAACAGCTACGTCGTGAAGCTGAAGGACACCCCGGCATCGGTGTCGGCCACCGAAGCCACCGCGAACGCCGTGGCAGCCCGCAACGGCGGTGGCGTCGACCGCGTGTTCGGCAGCGCCCTGCGCGGTTTCACCGTGAAGCTGTCCGAGCGGCAGGCCAAGCGCCTCGCCGCCGACCCCGCGGTCGAGTACGTCGAGCAGGACCAGGTCTTCCGCGCCGACACCACCCAGGCCAACCCGCCGTCGTGGGGGCTGGACCGGATCGACCAGGCGTCGCTTCCGCTGAGCAGCTCCTACAACTACACCTCGACCGGCAGCGGCGTGAACGTCTACGTGATCGACACCGGCGTGCGGATCAGCCACTCCACCTTCGGTGGCAGGGCGAAGAACGGCTACGACTTCGTCGACAACGACGCGGTCGCGCAGGACGGCAACGGCCACGGCACCCACGTGGCGGGCACCATCGCCGGCAGCACCTACGGTGTCGCGAAGGCGGCCACCGTCTACGGCGTGCGCGTGCTGGACGACGCGGGTAGCGGCACGACCGCCGGTGTCGTCGCGGGCATCGACTGGGTGACCGCGAACGCGATCAAGCCCGCGGTGGCGAACATGAGCCTGGGCGGCGGCGCGTCGACCACCATCGACGCCGCGGTGAACCGCTCGATCGCCGCCGGCGTGACCTACGCGGTCGCCGCCGGCAACAGCAACGCCAACGCGTCGAGCTACTCCCCGGCCAGGGTCGCCAACGCGATCACGGTGGGCGCGACGACGAACACCGACGCGCGGGCCAGCTACTCGAACTACGGTTCGGTGCTGGACATCTTCGCGCCGGGCTCCTCGATCACGTCCTCCTGGAGCACCAGCGACACCGCGACGAACACCATCAGCGGTACGTCGATGGCGACCCCGCACGTGGCGGGCGTGATCGCCCGATACCTGCAGAACAACACGTCCGCGACGCCCGCCCAGGTGGCGAGCGCGCTGACGTCGGGCGCCACCGCTGGAAAGGTCACCAGTGCCGGTTCGGGTTCGCCGAACCGCCTGCTGTACCTGGCTCCGGGCGCCTGATCGAGTCCGCAGTCTGATCCGAAGGGGGTCTTCGTGTCGCCACGAAGGCCCCCTTCGGCGTGGGCTCACGACCGGGGAGCGACCGGGATGGTGTCGAGGACGTGCTCGGCGATGGCCTGCGCGGACCGGCCGTAGTTGCCGGCGAGCCGGTGGAACAACTCCTCCGCGCGGATCGCGGGCCAGTCCGGTGGCAGGTGCTCGGCGGGCAGGTGCGGGTCGGCGCGGACCAGGCGCAGCCAGTCGGTGTGCAGGACGAGCTGGCGGGCCAGGTCGTCGGGCAGTCCGGCGCGCGGATCGTCGTGGTCCCAGAGTTGGAGGAACTCCTCGTAGCGCGCGGCGATGCCGGCGATGTCGAACGCCCCGTGCGAAAGCTGCTGGGACTCGGTGGGCTCGGTGGAGCGTGCGGTGAACACCTTGACGTAGTCGTTGAGGTCGAGCTCGTCGAGCAGTGCGGGGACGTCGACGGCGCCGGGGGCGATCCACAGCCCGTTCTGCAGCGGTCCGAAGCCGGCCCAGATGAGGCGCGACCGCAGGTCGTGCCGCCGGCTGCGCCAGGAGTCCGGCAGTGAGAACGCGACCATGGTCCAGGTGCCGTCCCAGTCGCGGTTGATCGCGCCCCGGTGCCAGACCCTGCGGTGGCCGTCCTCCAGGACGGTCGTGGAGCGGGGTGTCAGGCCGAAGTGCATGCGGCGGCCTTGGCGGTGCCGTGCCAGCAGGCCCCGTTTGACCATGCGCGTCAGCGTGGACCGGACCGCCTCTTCCGACACGCCGACCCGGCCCAGTACGTCGATGACGCTGCCGGAGAAGACGGCCTCGTCGCGATGCAGCACGTGAATGCCCAGGAAGGACAGCATCAGCGACTGCGGGCGCAGCGAAGTGAGTGGGCTGTCCACTTCCGGGCCGGTCACGGTCGCAGCGTAGCTCTTCGGCCGCTGTCCGTCCGTTGTGGACCGGATCTTCAGGACGTGATCGTTTCGGTTGCGCCGCAAAGATCATCAAGAGCTGTCGTGGTTGGTCGTTCTCTTGACGGTCGCCACAATAGTGCCTAACTTCGTCGGTGCCGACGCTCTCCACCGACGTTGCTGAAGGGGCGCAGCACTATGCAGACCGTCCGAAAACTGCTCACCGCCATGGTGATCGCCTCGCTGACCGGGTTCGGCCTGGTGCCCGCCACGGCGCAGGCCGCACCCGCGACCAGGTACGACGGGGTCCTGCCGAACGGCGCGACCTGGATCGCCGACGTGCCGGCGAACTGGAACGGCACGCTGCTGCTCTACAGCCACGGCTACAACCCCGGTCCGGTCAACCCGCCGGTCAACAGCCCCGGTCCCGCCGTCGCGGAGGCCCTGCTGGCGCGCGGCTACGCGCTGGCCGGCTCGTCGTACTCCCGTCCGGGGTGGGTCACCGACACCGCGGCTGCGGACGGGCTCGACACCCTCCAGGCGGTCACCGGCATCATCGGCCGTCCTCGCCGCGCCGTCGCGCTCGGTACGTCGTTCGGCGGCATGATCACCGGCCAGCTCGCCGAACGAGGTGGCCGCCGGCTCGACGGCGCCATCGCGACCTGCGGCCTGATGGGTGGCGGGATCGACCTGCACAACTACCAGCTGGACGGGTCGCACGCGATCGCGCAGCTGCTCCTCGCGGGGCAGCAGGTCAAACTCGTCGGCTTCACCGGCCCCGCCGAGGCCGCGGCCACCTCGAACCAGATGCTGACCGCGGTGGACCAGGCACAGGCCACCCCCGCGGGCCGCGCCCGGAACGCGTTGATCACGGCCCTGTACCAGGAGCCGGCGTGGGTTCCCGGACAGCCGAAGCCGGCGCCGGGCGACATCGAGGCGCAGCAGGCCGGCCGCTTTCAGAACCTGCGCGCGATCCTGCCGTTCATCGTGTTCGGCCGTTACGACATGGAGCAGAGCGCCGGCGGCAACCCCACCTGGAACAAGGGCGTCGACTACCGGCGCCAGCTCGCCGAGTCGGGGCTCCTCGCCCAGGTGGCGCAGCTGTACCGGCAGGCCGGTGCCGACCTGCACGCGGACCTGAACCTGTTGACGCGCACGGCGAACGTGACGGCCGACCCGGCGGCGCACCGCTGGATGACCAGGACCGCCACGGTGACCGGACGGCTGGACATGCCGGTCCTCGCGATGCACACCACCGACGACGGCCTCGTCCCGGTGCAGCACGTGGAGGAGTACGCCGAGGACGTTCGCGCCGGCGGGTCCGCCGCGCTGCTTCGGCAGGCGTACACCGAGCACGCCGGGCATTGCGCCTTCACGACGGCCGAACTGGTCACGGCGGTGGTCACGATGGAGAAGCGCATCGAGACCGGGCGCTGGGACGGACTGGCCGAGCCGCGCCGGTTGCAGGCTCTCGCCGGTTCGCTGGGGCTCGGTTCGGCCGCCTTCGTCGGGTTCCGCCCACCGGAGTTCCTCGGCGACCGCTCCCGATAGTCCTAAAAGGACTGACGATCGATCCGCGCGGCACACGCACAGTTCCAGCACAGCCTGCTCACAAGATCGCCCATTACGTTCCGCTGTTGCACGTTCCCGAACAGTGAGGAGTGCAATGGACAGCGATGATGAGTTCGTCGGCCACGTGCTGGGCCGGCGGCAGGCCCTCGCGATACTCGGCATGTCCGGGGTCGCGTTGGCCGTCGGCGGTTCGACCGGTGTCGCCGCCGCCGAACCCGCCGACTGCGTGGACTGCGTCGTCAGACCGGAGATGACGGAGGGGCCGTATTTCGTCGACGATCGCCTGAACCGTTCCGACATCCGCACGGACACGTCCAACGGCTTGGTGAGCGAAGGCGCCACACTGACGCTGGCCCTGCGGGTGCTGCAGGTCGCCGACGGCCGCTGCACACCACTGCGTGACGCGGTGGTGGACATCTGGCACTGCGACGCGCAGGGTCTCTACTCCGACGTGCCACGGGAAGGCACCGACGGGCGGAACTTCCTGCGTGGCTACCAGGTCAGTGATCGGGCCGGGTGGGCGCGGTTCACCACCGTCCTGCCCGGTTGGTACCGCGGCCGGACCGTGCACATCCATCTCAAGATCCAGACGACCGGCACGGACGGCAATCCGTACGAGTTCACCTCACAGCTCTACTTCACCGAGGAGTTCAAGGCGCGCTATTTGGCCGTGGAGCCCTACGCGGCCAAGGGTTTGCCTGACACCACCAACGCTGCGGACGGCATCTACAGCGCGAACGGCGTCGGCGATCAGATGTTGTTGCGGCCGGTTCGGCGCGGTCGCACCTATGCGGCCATGTTCACCGTTGGCCTGGACCTGTCCGATACCGAGGTCGGCGATGACGACGGCATGACCGGGCCTCCGGGAGGCGGCCCGCCGCCAGGGGAACCGCCGGTGGCGTAACGGAACCCGCTGGTCGTGCCGGTAGCCTGCCACCGGCACGACCTCGCGACCACGTCAGCCGGTCGGGGACTGCTGACCGTCCTGGTTCGGCCCGTCCTGGTTCGGCGCAGCGCCCGCCTCGGTGATCGCCGTGGCGGTGGTGCCGTCCTCGGACACGACGGTCACGGTGTCACCGGCCTGGACGTCCTGCGCGGTGCTGACCACGTCGCTGGGGACGGTGTAGGTCTTCGTTTGACATCCTCGCCGCCGTGAATGGCGACGATTCCCTCCGTGCCGCGCACGGAACACATGCACAACACCAAGGCGGGTTCTCGCTTCACCGGGATCGCCCACCGCTACACACGGCCGGGTCTTACGGTCCCTCCACGAGCGTTTCACGTCTCCGCAAGCCCTGCGGCGACCGTCACGCTGTGTCCGTCGTGACATCTCGGGGCTTCCGGCGAGCACCGGTACTCCGGCCCTTCGCCCCGCACCGGAACAATCTAGCAGCGCCAGGCCATACGGGCCCTGCTCGGCGGCCCTCCCAGGGCGGGCCTTCACCCGCACCCCTCACAGCTTCCCCACAGCCGCACCACAACAGCCACCAAGAACCGCTGAACACCCTGGGCCGCATGAGTCTCGCGACGCCCGCTCCCGAAGCCACGGCCACGGCTACCACCGCACCTGTGCTCGACGTGGTGGTCCCGGTCTACAACGAAGAGATCGACCTCGCCCCCTGCGTGCGGAAGCTGCACGCGCATCTCACGGAGCGCTTCCCGCACTCCTTCCGGATCACCATCGCCGACAACGCCAGCACGGACGGCACGGCGGAGATCGCCGACGCACTGGCTGATGAGATGAGCGGGGTGCGGGCGGTGCATCTCGCCCAGAAGGGGCGGGGCCGTGCGCTCAAGGCGGTGTGGTCCACATCGGACGCCGCGGTGCTGGCGTACATGGACGTGGACCTGTCCACGGACCTCGCCGCGTTGCCTCCCCTGGTGGCGGCGCTGACCTCCGGTCACTCCGACATCGCGATCGGCAGCAGGCTGGCGCGCGGTGCCCGCGTGGTGCGCGGTCCCAAGCGGGAGTTCGTTTCCCGTTGCTACAACGTGATCCTGCGCGGAACGCTGGCCGCGCGGTTCAGCGATGCCCAGTGCGGTTTCAAGGCCATCCGTGCCGACGTCGCCCGTGGACTGCTGCCCCACGTCGAGGACACCGGCTGGTTCTTCGACACCGAGCTGCTGGTGCTCGCCGAGCGGGCGGGACTGCGCATCCACGAGGTGCCGGTGGACTGGGTGGACGACCCGGACAGCCGGGTCGACATCGTGTCGACCGCCGTCGCCGACCTCAAGGGCATCGCGCGGCTGTCGCGGGGTTTCGCCTCCGGCGGCATCCCGATCGCCGAGCTGCGCGCGCAGGCTGGGGCGCGCGCCGCTGGAGCAGCCGCGGCCCGGCGTGCCGGCGGGGCTGCTCACCCAGCTGGTGCGGTTCGGCGCGGTCGGCGTCGCGAGCACGCTGGCCTACCTCGCGTTGTTCCTCCTGCTGCGCGGTGGAATCGGGGCGCAGTCGGCCAACCTGGTCGCGTTGCTGGTCACCGCGATCGCCAACACGGCGGCCAACCGCCGGTTCACCTTCGGGGTGCGGGGTGGGACGGGCGCGGCGCGGCACCAGTTCGAGGGGCTGATCGTCTTCGGCCTGGGGCTCGGTCTCACCAGTGCCTCGCTCGTGTTCATCCAGCAGGTCGCGGCACCGGGCGGCCACGCGGAGATCGCCGCCGTCGTGCTGGCCAACCTCGTGGCCACGGTGCTGAGGTTCCTGTTGTTCCGCAACTGGGTGTTCCGGCCGGCTGTCGCTGATAGCCGAGGGCGCTAGCGTTTGGCGCATGGAACCGGTTTCGCGGCAACGCGTCCAGCACTTCGACCACTGTCCCTGGCTGTTCGCCGAGGAGGCGTCCGAAGAGGAGCGCGGCGCGCAACGCACCCGGCAGGCCGAGCTCGGCGGGGACACGGTGACAGGGGAGCGGTGTTACGTCGCGGAGTCGGCCGCGGTGTATCCGGACCGGCTCCGGCTCGGTGACGACTCCTACATCGCGGCGCACGCCTACGTCACCGGCGACGTGCGGACGGGTGCCAACTGCACGCTCAACCCGTTCACCACGGTGCGCGGGACCATCACCCTCGGAAACGGCGTCCGGATCGGCGCGCACACCTCGCTGCTCGGCTTCAACCACTCGATGGCCCCTGACCGCCCGATCTTCCAGCAGCCGCAGACCAGCGTCGGGATCACCATCGGCGACGACGTGTGGATCGGCTCGCACGTGGTCGTGGTGGACGGCGTGACCATCGGCGATCACTGCGTGATCGGGGCCGGCGCGGTGGTCACCAGGGACCTGCCCGCGTGGACCGTCGCCGCCGGAAACCCGGCACGTCCCCTCCGCGATCGCCGGGACACCGACCGTCGACCGGGCGCTCGCGCGGATCGCGGTGGCGACGCCCTGACCGCGTTCGCCGCGAAGGCCCGTGCCCAGGTCGCCGACATCCTGGACCGGAGCTGGGACGGTGACCGGTTCGTCGATCGCCCTGGCGCCGCGCCGACCGTGCGGGCGCATTGCGACGCCATCGAGATCGCCGACCTCCTGCTCGGGGCCGCGCCCGGGCAGCTGTCCGTCGACGAGCACGTGAAACGGCTCGCCGCTGCCCAGGACCCGAAAACCGGACTCGTCGCGGAGTTCGGCGAAGAGCCGCCCGCGATGGACGACGACGGCTTCGTCGGCGAGGGTTCCGCGCTCTACCACGTGCTGTCCGTCGGCTATGCGCTCGATCTGCTGGGCAGCTCCTTCCCGTATCCGGTGCGCGGGGTACGGGAGATGACCGCGCGACAGCTCGTCGCGCGGCTGGAAGCGCTGCCGTGGCAGGACCGGGCGTGGGGGGCAGGGGCCTGGATCGACGCGTGGAGCACCGCGGCGCACTGGAACCTGCGGCACGAGCGTGCGTCCGGGGTCGAGCCGGGCGCGCTGGAGGCGTTGTTCGGCTGGCTGCTGACCAGGGCCGATCCGTGGACCGGGATGTGGGGCAGCCCATCCGTCGAAGCCGGTCGGCTGCAGGTGGTCAACGGCTACTACCGGCTGGTCCGCGGCTCGTTCGCCCAGTTCGGTCACCCCGTCCCGCACCCGCGTCAGGTCGTGGACGCGGTGCTGGACCACGCCCGCGACTCCCGCTACTTCGGCTCGGGGCGGGAGAACGCCTGCAACGTGCTGGACGTGGCCCACCCGTTGTGGCTGTGCGACCGGCAGATCGGGGAGGACGGCTACCGCCGCGCCGAGATCCGTGCCTGGGCCGAACGGCAACTCGCCGCCGTACTGCCGCGCTGGCAGGACGGCCAGGGCTTCGGGTTCGGTCCGGAGCGTCCGGCGCCGGGGTTGCAGGGCACCGAGATGTGGCTGGCCATCAGCTGGCTCCTCGCGGATCTCACGGGCCGTTCGGGAGAACTGGGCTACGAGCCGCGCGGTGTCCACCGAGTGGTGCCTGCCCGTCCCAGGTAGACGAAAGCGAGCTTCACGCATGCCTGCCAAGCCCCTTGTCCTGCTCGACACGGCCCCACGCTCGCCGGAGCAGATCTTCCGTCCGGAGACCCGCGCACGTCTTGAGGAGCTTTTCGAGGTCGTCGAGTTCGACGAAGAGCGCATCGACGACCTGCTGCCGGACGCGTTCGCCGTCGTCGGCCAGCCGGACCTGTCCCTGGCCAGGATCGACCGCGCGAGCAAGCTGCGGGCGGTGCTCAACGTGGAGGGGAACTTCCTGCCCAACGTCGACTACACCGCCTGTTTCGACCGCGGCATCCACGTGCTGGCCTGCGGACCCGCGTACGGCGAGGCGGTCGCCGAGTACGCCCTGGCCCTAGCGCTGGACCTCGCCCGCGGCATCAGCCGGGAGGACCGCGCGTTCCGGGCCGGCCGCGAGCAGTACGTCTCCGGCAGCAGCACACACGACTCGATCCTGCTGCGGCACGCCGACATCGGGCTGATCGGGTTCGGCAACCTCGGCCGAGCCCTGCGCAGGCTGCTCGCGCCGTTCTCGCCGACGTTGCGGGTGTACGACCCCTGGCTGCCGGACAACATGCTGCGCGAACACGACGTGCTGCCGTGCGGTCTTGAGGAGACCCTGCGGCAGAGCAGGGTCCTGTTCGTGCTCGCGACGGTGACGCGGGACAGTGAGCACCTGCTGGGCGCCGCCGAGCTCGATCTGGTTCCGGACGGCGCCCGGCTCGTGCTGGTCAGCAGGGCCGCGGTGGTCGACTTCGACGCGCTGCTGGACCGCGTCGCCCTGGGCGGTTCCCGCCGCGATCGACGTCTGGCCCGAGGAGCCGGCGCCGCCGGACCATCCGGCGCGGGCAAGCTGCGGGCGGTGCTCGTGTTGTCGGCACACCGCGCGGGTGGAATTCCCGAGGCGTTCCTGGAGATCGGCGACATGGTCACCGACGACCTGACGTTGCTCTCCCAGGGCCTGCCACCGGCCCGGATGCAGCCCGCCGCCCGCGAACTCGTGGGCCGCTACCGGAACCGGCCGGTCTCATGACGTTGCCGGGCGGATCGACCGGATGGGTAGCGTGGTGCCGACAAACCGATCAGGAGGCTTCATAACGTGGATCAGGGCGGAGCGGTTCCGTTGCAGGTGGACACCGAACGGCATGAGAACGCGGTGGTGCTGAAGGCTGCGGGCGAGGTCGACTCCTACACGGCCGATGCGTTGCGCGGCAGCCTGGCGTCGGCGTTCACCAGCGCGGCGGAGGCCGGATTGCCGGTGGTGCTGGATCTGAGCGGCGTCGCCTTCTTCGCGTCGTCCGGTCTCTCGGTGCTGGTCGAGTACCACCTGCTGGGAAGCGAGCGGGGCACGCCGCTTCGGCTGGTGTCGCCGTCCGGGAGCGTGTTGCGGGCGTTGCGGGCGACCATGCTGCACGAGGAGCTGGAGCTGTACTTCAGCCAGGCCGAGGCGCTGGCGGCCCGCTGACCGGCGGGTCATCGCGCAGAGGTGCCCCCGCCTCGTGCAGGTGGCGCAGGACCTGGGCGTAGGAGCGACGCAGGGTGGTCTTGCTGTACGGGATGCCGTGCCGCAGGCAGAAGTCCTCGACGACGGGTTGTGCGCGGCGCAGGTTCGGGCGAGGCATGTGCGGGTAGAGGTGGTGTTCGATCTGGTGGTTGAGACCACCGAGCAGAGCATCGACCCACCGGCCGCCGGTGACGTTGCGCGAGGTCAGCACCTGCTTGTGGAGGTGGTCCAGGCGCCGGCCCTCGGTGATGATCGGCATTCCCTTGTGATTCGGTGCGAACGAGCACCCCAGGTAGACACCCATCAGGCCTTGGTGCACAGCGATGAACACGACTGCCTTCGCGGGCGACAGCACGAGGAACACCGCCGCCAGATAGGCGGCCGGCGGCAGGAGCTGGAGTGCCGCCTCGCGCCACGGGTTGCGCAGTTCGTTGCGGCCCAACGCGACCAGGCCGGAGATCCGCAGCACGGCCGCCTCGGCCAGCAGCAGCGGGAAGAACAGGAACGCCTGGTGCTGGGTGATCCAGCGGTAGATGCCGCGTTTGCGGGCTGCCTGTGCACGGCTGAACGCGAGGGCGTGGATCTCGATGTCGGGATCGTGGTCCTCGTGGTTGGGGTTGGCGTGGTGACGGTTGTGCTTGGCGACCCACCACTGGTAGCTGATGCCGGTGAGGCTGCCGTGCAGCTGCCCGACGAAGTCGTTGCTGCGGTGGCTGCGGAAGATCTGCCGATGCCCCGCGTCGTGTCCGATGAACGCCAGTTGTGTCGAGGCCACGGCCAGGACGACCGCCGTCGCCACCTGCCACCAGGAATCGCCCAGTGCCACGAACGTCACGGCGATCGTGGCGAGCGCCAGCGCGTTGACCGTCATCCGCAGCAGGTAGTAGCCGCGCCGGTGGTCCAGCAGCCCGGCGGCTTTGAGTTCTTTGGTCAGGCGGGCGAAGTCGCTGCCGCGCGGGCGGTCGGCCGCGCCGGTTCGGACGTCTTGCGTTGAGGTCATGTACCTGCTCCGGATAGGTGGCTGTGAGGAGCCGTCGTCGGGGTCGACCTGGCGGCTTCGGAGGCGGGCCCGGGTTCGTCCGGTTCGGGTTCGTCCAGTCCGGCAGCCTCCGGTTCGCTGGTGTGCACGTCGGAGGGCAACACGTGTTCGTCGGCTTCGCTGAGCAGCGAGCGCACCGCGGAGTTGAGCACCGCCAACAGCGGAACGGCGAGCAACGCGCCCGCGATTCCCGCGACGAGCAGCCCGGCCGCGATGGCCAGCACCACCGCGAGCGGATGCAGCTTCACCGCTCGTCCCAGCAGGAACGGTTGCAGCACGTGGCTTTCCAGCTGGTTCACCGCGATGACGATGATCAGGACGATCGCCGCGGTGACAGGACCGTTCGCGACGAGCGCGATGAGGACGGCCACGGCACCCGCCACCACAGCGCCGAAGATGGGGACGAACGCACAGATGAACACCAGCGCGGCAAGTGGCACCGCGAGAGGCACGCGCAGGACGGCGAGTCCGACGCCGATGCCCACCGCGTCCACCACCGCGACCGCCCCGGTCGCGCGGACGTAGCTGACCAGTGCGGCCAGGCTGCGCCTGCCCGCCACATCGACTCGCCTGCGGGGCGCGACGGGGACGACACGGAGGAGGAACTGCCAGATCCGGGGACCGTCGTAGAGGAAGAACGCGAGCGAGAACAGCACCAGCAGCATCTCCGCCAAGGTCTCGCCGACCGTCGCGGCGGTGGTGATGGCACCCGACGTGATGCCGGACTGGTTGTCCTGCAATGTTTTCACGATCCGGTCCGCGAAGTCCCGCAGCTGTGTCTCGCTCAGCTGCAACGGGCCGCTGACGAGCCAGCCGGACACCGTGTCGACGCTGCGGGCCAGTTGCGCCGCAAGGTCCGGCAAGCCGTTGACGAAGGTCATCACGACGAACGTGAGCAGTCCACCGAGCACGACAAGTCCGCCGACGAGCACGAGAACGGTGGCGACGCCCCGGGGAATCCGGTGCGCCAGCAGGAAACCGACGGCCGGCGCGAGCAGCGCGGCCAGCAGCAACGCGATCGCGAGCGGTACGACGAGTGCCGCCAGCCTGCCGAAGATGAAACCCACGACGTAGAGCGCCGCGACCACGACCAGAAAGCGCCAGCCCAGTGCCGCACTGACGCGCAACGCAACAGGAATCGCGTCACCGCCGTCGCTTTTTCCTCGCGCCGCAGGCGTTCTGGGCGCGATCGGCGCGCCATCGTCACCTGATCCGCCGGGGCGTTCCGCCGGATGAGGCGAGCGGAGTCGTCGATCCGCCCTGGTGCTCACAACGTCCGTACCTCCGGTGTCGTTCTCCGACGCCGGGGTCCGGGGTCATCGGTGCGGCGGCGATGTTCACAGCGCCTGTGGCTGGAGTTCCCCGCCACGCCGGCGGCAAAACCGGTGGACCCGCCGCGCGTTCGAGGGTTGAACAACGCCGGCACGGGCATCCGGGATGGACGCCGCGCCTGAGACTCGGGTGCCGGGGAAGGGCGGAACACATGGGTACCGACGACAAGTTCGAAGCCAAGGGCGACCAGCTCAAGGGCAAGCTGAAGGAAGGCGTCGGTGACGCGACCGACGACCAGGGACTGCAGACCGAGGGCAAGGTCGACCAGGCGAAGGGTCACCTCAAGGAGTCGGCCGAGAAGGTCAAGGACGCCTTCAAGAAGGACTGACTCGCTCATCGCCCTGCGCAGGAGCGTGCACCGTTCGGTGCGCGCTCCTGCGCGGTCTCACCGCCGGCCGGAGGTCAGCAGCCCGGCCAGGAGCAGCGTCGCGCTCACGACGGCGGCGAGCAGTTCGACCTGCACCAGTCGTCGCCCAGCCCACCGGGCGAACGCCACGTTCACCACGGCGTGCGCGGACGCGGTGGCCAGAACCCACCACGGCCCGGCGGCCAGGAGCAGGGTCGCGCCGAGGTGGAACGAGGTCGCGGTGATGCCACGCACGCTTCCGTGCACGGGATGCGTGCTGATGAACCCGCCCTGCGCCCTCAGTTGCTCGGCCGCCTGCCGTCCGATGGGCCAGCCGAACTGCGTCAGCTGGGTGGCGGCGGCGAACACGAGCCCGGCCAGCGCCCAGCCGAAGCCGGTCCAGAGCGCCGATCCGGCTCCGCCGACGACGACCAGCACGAGTGCGAGCCGGACCACCTCGTCGGTGATCCCCGATGCCACCCCGAGGATGGTGTCGCGCCGCTTGACCGCGTGCAGCCTGCCCGCTGATGCCAGCACCGGCAGGCGTGCCGCCAGTGCGATCATCCATCCCAGGGCGCCCAGCAGTGCCGCGCCCGCCTCCGAGACGCCGAGTACCAGCACCAGAGCGGCTGCGAGAAGCACGAGAACGCCCGCCATCACGGCGGCGCCTGCCCGAATCCTCCCGGTGACCCTGGTCGAGCCGGTTCGGGGTCGTTCGCTGTTCGCTGATTCGTCGATGGTTCAACGCTACGCCTGAACCGGTCTTCCAGAGAGGGCATTCGGGCGAGAACAGTCCATTGTGGAATGACTCTGGGTGTGGCCTGGAAACGACTCCGCTTTGTCCGGTGCGGGAGGTGTACCGTCTCGAGTCAAGTGCCCCGGACCGAGGCGCGGCGTCAGCCGGCCCAGGAGGTCCGATGGCATCTCTCGATCTCACCACGGCCGTCGCCGCGCGGCCCACCCCGATCGCCCCGGCCGGCGTTGGGCTCATGACCGTCGCCTCGCGAGTGGTTCTGTCCGGTGCGGTGGTGGTCGCCGTGCACGGCGAGGTGGACCGGGCAACCTGTCCGCTGTTGCAGGATCGTCTCATCGCGCACGTTCGATCCGCCCATCACCTGATCGTCGACCTCGGTGGGGCGAGCTTCCTCGGCGCGGCCGGTCTCACCGTTCTGGTGGCCGTGCGGGAAGCGGCGCTGCTCGCGAACTGCCGGCTGTGCGTTCTCGCCCGCACCCGGCCGGTGCGGCTACCTCTGATGATCACCGGGCTGGCCGGCGTGCTGGATCTCCACGCCGACCTCGCCCCGGCGCTGGTGTGCGCGGGAACTCCCGGGTCTCCCGCGCTAGGGCCTGTATCGAAGTCCATGCTCGCGATAGCGGGGCCTGAGGTGGTTCCTGGGGGCACGGCCGAACTGCCCACATACAACAGCGGTATGCGGGCAGTTCGGCCGCACCGCCAGGAACCACCTCAGGCGCGACTCTCATCGAGCGGGACTTCGATACAGGCCCTAGCCGATCTCGGGCGCCGGCGGGACGGACCGCAGCGACCGGTTGTTGCGCGGCTCGGTGCGCGTCTTGGCCTCGTCGACCTGACGGATCAGTTCGTCGCGGACCTCGTTGAGCGCCGCGGACAACCGCTGCTCCGACGAGGTGGCGACCAGGTGCAGGCGGTGGGTGCTGCTGATCCAGCACTGCAGGATCACCCGCTGACCGCTGCCCTCGCGGTCCTTCAGGGCGATCTCCAGGTCCACCTGGTCGTCGCGGTAGGACCGCAGGCGAGAGCCGAGCGCGGCCAGGCGTTCCACGACCCAGTCGCGCTCGGAGGCGTGGAAACCGGTGGCCAGGTGCAGGCGCTGGGCGATCACCGACGCGTCTGCCGGGGCCGCGTTCATTTCGTTGCCGTTGACTGTGCTCACTGGCATCTCCTCAAGAGATCAGAGCGACCGCGGGATCCGGGCGGTTTTTCCAGAGTATCCCCGGCAGGGTCGAGGCCAAACATTTTACGCTGATTTCTCGGCGCCGCGTCAGTCGTCCGTGGAAGGCGGGCTGAGAATTTGCTGGAAGAACGGTCAAGTGGCGGGAGTTCAGCTGTCACACGGCGCCTAGCAGCGGTGACAGGTGGAGTAGGCCGTCGAAAATAGTTGACGTCGTTTCGGTCGATCACGACGAGAAGAGTGTAGTGTCAATTTTGTCGAGAACATCTCGTACCTGAGCGGTCAAGCTCATGTCGTACTCGGCGAAACCTGAACCGGCCCTTTTTTCGGCCGGAGACGGGAGTTCCGGCATGACGTCGGCCACTCACCAATCCATCACCCCACCGGCTGTCAGAGCCAACGAGCAGCCTCGGTTCCCGCTGCGATTGCGGTTGCGGCCGAAGGCGCTCACCACGGGGTATGTCGACGGTGCCTGGTGGCCGCGGTCCCGGAACCTCGCTGCCGAACTGCCCGCGCTGCTCGCGGTGCTGGCGGTTCGGCTAGGTGAGATCCCGCGGGTGAGCTACAACCTGACCGAATGGGACACCGTGCCGCGCCAGCTCGCCGTCGAGGGCATCCGGGTGCGGCTCAACGGGTTCTGGTCCAGGCCGGCGCACACCGTGGACGTCATCGCGGCCGATCGGCACCGCCTCACGCTGCTTCTCGTACCGCCGGACACCGATCCGTCCAACGCTCACCAGACCATGATGCGCGCCGCACTCCGCGAGAACACCGACACCGTCGAGGACCTGCTCCGCGTGGTAGTCCCGCGCACCACAGGGCCGGCGCTGGACGCGTGGGAGACCGAGGGCGGCCGCATACCCCAGCAGTCCATGCGAGGAACACCGTGATCGCAATGACCCACACATCCGCGTACGAACGCAGGCTCAAGATGGTGCAGGACGTGCTGAACGGCCGCACCGAACTCAACGACAAGACCGCGCGTGATCTCGCCGTGGACGTGTTGCGCGCACTGGACCACATCCCCGAGCGGGTGCGGTGACGCCGGGCCACACCGGTGGCGAGGAGCGTCCGGCGCGGAACACCCGGTTGCTCCGCGTCGGATGCGCGTTCACCTACCGCGCCGAGGTGCCCACGCCGGCGGTGTTCCTGGTCGGAGCGGCGCGCGGCGGCGGCATCCTGGTGAGTCGCGAACAGCTGGCGGTCGAGCCGGAAACGCCGGTACGGCACCACTTCGACCTGTACGGCAACCGGTGCTCACGCGTCGTGCTGCCCACGGGTCTGTCCACGGTGAACTACAGCGCCTGGGTGGACGTACCCGATCGCGTCGAGGACGTCGACGAGGACGCGCCCGAGACGCCGCCCGACGGTCTCCCCGACGACGTGTTGCTGTACACGTTGCCCAGCCGCTATTGCGTGTCCGACGTGCTCGGTGACGAGGCGTGGTCGAGGTTCGGTGCCCATCCGCCCGGTTATCGTCGCGTGCGGGAGATCTGCCGGCACGTCCACGACTCGTTGAGCTTCCGTTACGGCACCTCCACCTCGCTGTCCACCGCCGCGGACGTCAACGCCGCGGGCTTCGGGGTCTGCCGCGACTTCACGCACCTGGCGATCTCGTTGTGCCGGGCGCTCAACATCCCGGCCAGGTATGTCTTCGGCTACCTGCCCGATGTCGACGTGCGGCCCGACGACGCGCCGATGGACTTCGCGGCGTGGATGGAAGTCTGGCTGGGGGACCGCTGGTGGACCTTCGACCCGCGCAACAACAGGCCCCGCAAGGGGCGGGTTGTCATCGGCCGTGGCAGGGATGCCGCCGACGTCGCGATGGTCACCACGTTCGGTGGCCCGCTGCTGGAATCGATGGCCGTGCAGGCGGAGGAGGACCTCGCACCGGCCTGGCGGTGAGCTGGACCCTGTTGGGGGTGTGCGCGGGCGAGTTTCGCGCCGTACTCTCGGCGAACGGCCGGTGCACCGGCCGCACCGGTGCCACTCTCACGTTGGCCAGGACCCCGCCGACGCCCAGTCGCTTGGCGGGAGAGCCGATGGACCCGCGGCCAGAAGCCATATCCGAAGACGCCGACCAGTTCGACGACCACCTCGTTCGTGAGCTCTTCGCCCTGTCCCTGGGATTGCAGGGGATGGTGCAGGTGCAGGCCAGACAGGAGAACCGGATCCGGCTCGCGGGCTACGTCGACCGGCTGGACTCGCTCGTCCGCCGCGTGCGCGCGGGCGGCGCCGACGACCCCGGTGCCGCCGGGGAGCTCCCGGAAACGCTGCCCCAGCGGCTGTTGCGGACGGCAGAGGACGAGTCCGTCGTTCTCGGCCTGCCGGTGCACGTCGAGTTCCGGGGCACGCTGGAGTTCTCCACCGAGCTGTCCGATCGCGTCGTGCTCGTTGTGCGCGGCGCGTTGCACAACATCGCCTGTCACGCGAACGCGAGCAGCGCGCGCTTGCGCGTCGGTGTGGCGGACGGCCTCGTCACCGTCGAGATCATCGACGACGGCCGGGATCCGGACTCGGCCACGAGGATCACCGCGCTGGCCGGACATTGGGGCGCCCTGCGGCAGACGACGACGGGCGCCGGCGGCACCCACCTCACGTGGACCGCCCAGGTTCGCTGAACCTCGCGGAACTAGGGCCTTGTTCGGTGTGCGGGCGGATCCGCCACGCTGGTCGCCGCCAGTGCGGTGATGTCGATCGTGCCGGAGATGACACCCTCCGCCACCTTGCTGAGGTACTCGTTGTGGCTCCTCGAGTAGCTGCGCAGGGTCTCGAACGCCCGGCTCATGTCGATCTGCAGCCGCTCGGCGAGCACGCCCTTCGCCTGTTCGATGAGCACCCTGCTCTGCAACGCGTTCTGCAACTGCCCGGCGAGCAGCTCGCGACGGCTGATGCCCTGCGCCTGGAGCAGGCCGATGGTGGCGACGTCCGCCATGGCCTGCGCGACCCGCAGCGTCGGCTCGGTCAACGGCCCCTCGGCGACGGTGAACAGGTTCAGCGCACCGATGGTCTGCAGCCGCAACCGCATCGGCAGCGCGTGCACGGCACCGAACCCGGCATTCCTCGCCGCGGAGGAGAACCGGGGCCATCGTTGCGTCGGCTCGGTGAGGCTGGCGACCGTCACCGGCGCGCTGGTGAGGTAGCACTCCATGCACGGGCCCTG
Organism: uncultured Actinomycetota bacterium; assembly: GCA_963771775.1. GTDB lineage: Bacteria > Actinomycetota > Actinomycetes > Mycobacteriales > Pseudonocardiaceae > Lentzea. Next base: position 9,807 of record CAVYUS010000006.1, on the reverse strand, counting down.
CCGGTGCTGGAGCTCGAAGAGCTCGAGCAGGCGGGCGCGGTCGCTGGAGGCGCCGACCACCTGCAGCTCACCGTGGTGGTCGACGAGGAGGATGCCGGCGGCGTCCACCTCGAGCGCCGTGACGCAGCGGTCGGCGAGCAGGTGCATGAACTCGACCGGGTCGAAGTCCGCCACCAGGGTGTCGGCCAGCTCGACGAAGGTCACCGCCAGATTCTCCATGGACATGGGAGCCGCCTCTGTTGATCGGTCGCCGGACGGTGGAGTGATCATCTGAGATCAGCCCGGCCTTCCGGACTCAGCCGCAGGCGCCGGGCGACGACGTCTCGGGAGACCTCGACGACCGACTTGTCATGAGCGAACGCGTGAGCGCGCAGTCGCACCAGTGCCTCATCCATGCTCACCCCCATCTGGACGGACAGCATCCCGGTGGCCTGGTGCACCTCCGCACGGCTGAGCGGTATTCCGTCGGCTGGGGGAAGCTCGGAGTCGAAATGCAGGCGTGTCAACTCGTCCAGCAGCAACGACATGATGATGTCGGCAACGACGTACGCGTCGTGGACCTGCTCCGGACTCAGCGGCCCCGGGCTCGTCCGGTGCAGCACGAGCGCACCGATCCGGATCGCGCCGCTGCGCAACGGGAACACGAACATCGCCCGTGCGCCGGTGGCGGTGGCGGCCGGTACGAACAGCGGCCACCGCTGGTGGTTCTCCCAGGAGTCCAGGTCTCCCACCAGCACCGGCATCCCGGATCGGACCGCGTCCTCGCACGGCCCTTCCCCCAGGGTGAACCGCGCGTTCTCGAGCTGGCTGCCGATCTCGTTGGTGGAGTACCGGGACTCGCCCCGGCCCGTGCCGTTGGTCAGGAAGAGCTGGGCGCCGCTCACCCCGATCAGCACGACGCACGCCTCGCACGCGGTCTCGCTGGAAGTCGTGAGGCCGCGGGCTGCCGCGTGGACGGCGAGGTACGCCAGCACCTTGGCCAGTCGCTCACCGCTCACCGACTCCGCCCTCCGTTGTGCAGAGCATCCCACGTGGAACGGCTCATGGCGGAAGGGGCCACGGGCCCGGCTGGGCGTAATCGCTCACGACACGGGCGGCGCGGCCGAGGCGGTGGCGGCGCCGATCCTCTCCACGAGCTCCCGCGCGCCGGCGTGGTCGCGGTGCTTGCGCGCGTGCGCCGCGAGCAGGCGGAACCGATCGCGAACGCGGGCCGAGCCGACGGTTCCCGACGTCGTCAGCGCCCGCAGCCCGGTGTCCACGCCGGCCTGGACGTCTCCTTCGATCAGATGGCTGGTGGACAGCAGGATCAGGCTGAGCGTCCGGCTGCGGACCATGCCCCCGTCGTATCCGTTGATCGCGGTGGTGAGCAGTGGAACGGCGGTTCGCGCGTGCTGCCGCCCCGCGGTGCCGGCCAGGTCCGTGTACACGGCTCCCGCCAGTCCGGACAGATCCGCTTCGGTGAAGAACTCCGCCCAACCCTCGACGTCGGTGCGGTTCGCGGTGGTGAACTGCTCCTGACCGCGGTCGAGCAGGGTGCGGGCCGGGTGCTCGGCGCCCTTCTTTGCGTGTGCCCACGCCGCGTTGACCGACAGGATGCTGGTCACGAGGTCGTCGCCGGACCGGGCGGCCGCGAGCTGCCCGAGGTCGAAGTACCGCAACGCCTCGTCGTGGTGTCCGTGGTGCAGGAACACGCGGCCGAGCCGGTAGCACACGTTGGCGGCCAACCCGTCCGCGCGAGCCAGCCCGGCCAGCGCCAGGGCGTGACAGAAGTGGTTGTGCGCGCTGGTGACCAGGCCGGCGTCGAAGCACACCCAGCCCGCGAGGTTCCGCAGGTCCGCCAGGGCGACGTGCAGTCGCTGCCGCACCTGCTCGGACGCGGGTTCGGTGAGCCGCGGGAGACTTTCGCGGATCCGCAGCCGGACACCGTCGAGACAGCTCTCGCCGCCGCTGCGGTAGTCCATCTCGCGCAACGCGCGGGTGTCTTCTTCCAAGCGCGTGACATCGGAATGCCCGATCATGACGCACCCCAGACCAGGTTGGGTGGTGAGTGGCACCGCCGGGGGCCGGGGCGGTCGGATCGCCCATCGATCTTAGTCCGCGACGCCGTCGTGGTCGGCCGCCGTTCGGTCAGAGGTGCCGTCCTTGAGCTTGCGCGCGAGCCGCTCCGGCCGCGGCCAGCGCACGGCGGTGGCCCAGCCGAGCTTCTCGAAGAACCAGATGAGCCGCGCGGAGATGTCGAGCTGACCGCGGCGGACACCGTGGCGGGCGCAGGTGGGATCGGCGTGGTGGGAGTTGTGCCAGGACTCGCCCATGGACAGGATCGCGAGCGGCCAGAAGTTCGCGGACTTGTCGCGCGCCTCGAACGGCCGGTCGCCGATCATGTGGCAGATCGAGTTGACCGACCAGGTGATGTGGTGCAGCACGGCGACGCGCACCAGTCCCGCCCAGAAGAACGCGGTCAGCGCACCCCACCAGCTCCAGGTGATCAGCCCACCCGCCACCGCGGGGGCGACGAGCGTGACGAACGTCAGCGCGGGGAACCAGCGGTTGACGCGCTGGATGTCCGGATCGGCGAGCAGGTCGGGGGCGAACCGGTCGGCGTTGGTCATTTCGCGCCGGAACATCCAGCCCATGTGCGCGTGCCAGAACCCTTTGGCCAGTGCGGTGGCCGAGGTGCCGAACAGCCAGGGGGAGTGCGGGTCGCCTTCGCGGTCGGCGTAGGCGTGGTGGCGGCGATGGTCGGCGACCCAGCCGATGATCGGGCCCTGCATCGCCATGCTGCCGGTCACCGCGAGCCCGATCCGCAGCGCGCGATTGGCTTTGAAGGCACCGTGCGTGAAGTAGCGGTGGAATCCGATCGTCACGCCAAGACACGTGAAGGTGTAGAAGAACGCGGCGAGGCCGATGTCGACCCAGCCGAGGCCCCACCCCCATGCGAAGGGGACCGCGGCGGCCAGCGCCAGCGCCGGGATTATGGCGAACAACTTGACCAGGAACATCTCGGCCGGGGACTTCTCTCCGGCCATCATGGGCTGCGGAGCGGCTTCGGCTCGACGGACGTCGGACTTGACTTGCGTGCTCACGGGTCGTACCTCCGGGGACGGCGAATGTTCTCCGTCGCCGGGGGCCGGGGCGAGGGTGCGAGGACTTCGGCGGGTGCCGGGCATCAAGCGACCCGCGTCAGGTCGTCACACCGTGCGGATACCCGTGGTGTGACGGTGGCGAAACCAGGGTGACGAGGCCGGTGCCCCTCGATCGGGGGGATGGCCGAGGGGCACCGGTTCGGTGTCTCCGTCAGCTGGTCCGCTGGTAGGAGCACGATGTGGGGCCGGATGGCCGGTCGTGCGTCACCGGCACAGGCATCCGCGGGTCAGCGCGGAGGCCGTGGTCGCGGTGCAGAAGCGAACGCTGGTCGGGTCGTGCTCGTGCCACGGGTGCGGGCACACGACACAGACGCCGGCAGCGTCGGAATGGCCGGCCAGTACGGCGGTTTGCGGCTCAGACGCGGACATGCGGGTACTCCGATGATCGATGCTGGAACGAGAGGATGCGGGGGTTCACGATGGTTCCTTCGCGGATCTCGATGGCCCGCCGGATGATCTCGCTTCCGTCCCAGTCGCCGGTGAGCACCGAACGCAGGTGCGGCAGCAGGGCTTCGCTGATCTCCCAGGTCGCCGAGTCCCACAGGTAGGACGGGCTGTGGTCCACGCCGTAGTAGCGGACGTGGTCGCCCACCAGGAAGTCCGGCTCCGTGAACGTGGTGGGGCGGGCCCATTCGAAGCCCATGCCGGCGTCGCAGGAGACGTCGACGACCAGTGTTCCCGAGGCCAAAGTGGACAGATCGTCGTTGGTGAGGAACGTCAGCGGCGCGTTGGTGTCCTGGAGCACGCAGTTGACGATGATGTCGTGGTCCGCGAGGAATCCCGCCAGCGGCACGCGGCCGTCTTCGGTGAAGGCGTGGCTGCGCCGCGGGTCGGCGTCGTCGTGGTCGAAGTGGACCATCCGCGCGGAGTGGATCGGCGAGCTGACCGCGGCGACGCCGCGGCCGGTGAGGATGTTGACCTCGTGCACCCCGAGCGCGTTGAGAGCCGTCACGGCGCCTCGCGCGGTCGCGCCGAAGCCGATCACGACGGCGCGCAGCCGCCGCCCGTAGTCGCCGGTCGAACCGATGAGCTGCAAGGCGTGCAGCACCGAGCAGTAGCCGGCGAGCTCGTTGTTCTTGTGGAAGACGTGCAGGCCGAACGAGCCGTCAGCGTTCCAGTGGTTCATCGCCTCGAACGCGATGAGGGTCAGCCGCCGTTCGACCGCCAGCTGCGTGAGCTTGTCGTCCTGGACGCAGTGCGGCCAGCCCCACAGCACCTGGCCCTCCCGCAGCTGCGCGACGTCCGCGGCGAGTGGCTTGGGCAGCAGGATGACATCGCATTGCGCGATGAGCTCCTCGCGCGAGCGCATCCCCGCGACGGATGCCGCGAGGTGCTCGTCCGAGACGCCGAAGCGCTCCCCGTAGCCGTGTTCGAGGTAGATCCGGTCACGCAGGTCGGCGTCGATCCGGTCGAGGTGCAGCGGGTGGATGGGCAGCCGGTGCTCGTTCTCCTTGCCGGACTGTGCGATGACTCCGAGGCTGAGCTGATCCACGTGTGTTCCTGATTCCTTGATTGGAGAGTCAGTCGTCACTGAGGCGGGGTGGCTGGAGTGCCGTGGGCGCCGTCAGATCGAGGTCGGCGATGCGGAGGCGGTACACCTCCAGCACGGCACCGAAGTACTTGGTGGTCTCGCCGACCCAGTGCATGCCGTTGTTGCGGACGGTGGCCGCGGCGCGGGCGTTGCCCGGGCGGACGACGGCGAAGATCTCCTGGACGTTCTGGCTGAACGCCCAGCCGGCCAGCGCGTGGGTGGTCTCGGTGGCGTAGCCGTTGCCCCAGGTGTCCGGCCGCAGCTGCCAGCCGATCTCCAGATCCTCGTTGCCCGGCGGCAGCGGGAGCAGGACGGCGCCGCCGATCACGCGATCGTCGGTGTTGCGCTGGATGGCCCACCGGCCGGCCGGAGCGGGCAAGCGGGCGGCCTCGGCGCTCCACTGCTGCAGCAGCAGCCGCATGGCCGCGAAGTCCGGCACCCGGTCCATGTCGGGGCTGAGCCAGCGAGTCACGTCGGCGTGGCCGTAAACCTCCAGCGCTGCCTGGGCGTCGTCGACCTGCCAGGGCCGCAGGGTCAGCCGCTCGGTGGTCAACGAGCTGGGCGGTCAACGGGTGGGTGGTCCGCGTGGACGTGCTCATGTCGGTACTCCGTCCCCCGGCCGCGCGATCTGGCCGGGCGATATTCGAGCAAGTGGTCCGACATGGAGCGTCAGGCCATTTTCAGGCGAGATTGAGGAAGCCGTTGAAAAAGTGGCCGTTTCGTGCTCATACTACACGCTTTTTTGGCGCGTGCAGTCGAGTTCTGCGTGATCAGAATAATCAGCGAACTCGTCGCTGAAGGGCAGCTGCAAGTATTTGACCTGCAGTTTTGGCTGCCGGGAGGAGTTTTTCGCCGTTTCGATCAGCTGCGCGAGAGGGCGAAGAAGAAATTTTGGCGACATTTCTGGGGCGACCGCATCGGAACGGTCGCGCGTGTGTCGCTGAAACGCGATTGCGTTCGGTGTCGTCGCGGCATGCGAAGGGGATCTTGAAGACGCCCTCGGCCACGAGCGCCGGTGCCGACCGAGCCGCTTGGTCCTGCCAGGACCTCGTGATGCCGCGGCACAGCTGCGCCCGATACGCGGAAGCTGGTGGGCGACGTGCATGTGCGGGGCGATGATCGCGGTACTTGCCGGCGTCGCTCGCCTGTCTGTCGCTTGTGGATGCGGGTGCTGCTGGTCCACTCGATGCGGTCGCCAATGGGCGACCTGCCGGTGGTCAGGCCGTCGTCGGCGTGCTCTCCGGCGCGGATGCCGGCTCGCGGAACAGGTTCGTGCTGGCCGGCTGCTCGTGCTCGGATGAGTTGGGCATCGCGTGTGACTGGTGTGCTTCAGGGTGGCTGAACAGCTCGTTCGCCGGGCGTTCGGTACTCGGGGTGCTCATGATTCTGACTTTCTTCACGTCCTGTGCGTGCTCACGGCAGATGGTGCTGAAGCCGGACTGGCAGCACGGGCATGGGTTTCGGGGTGCGAAATGCGCACCGCCTCGTGGGGTCAACGGTACACGTGACCCCACGAGGCGGTGTTCGGGATGGGGGTGATCCGTCCCGTCGGGTCTCGGTTACCCCAGCTGGGCTTCCCACTTGGTCCTGGATCCGGCCGCGTCGGCGGGGAGGCGGTCCCGTGCGGCGGTGTCGCCGTACATGGTCCAGCGGGCCCAGTCGACGACGGTCCTGGGGAAGCGCTGGTCGCTCCAGAAGCTGGTGTGGCTGCCGCCGACGAAGGTGAGGAACGCCTTGGGCCACCTCATCTCCGTGTACGCCTGCCGGGCGGAGGAGTAGCCCGTGGTCGTGTCGCGGTCGCCGTGGACGAACAGGACCTTGGCGGAGACCGAACTGGCCGGGTTGCCCATGTCGACGCACGACTGCGGGTTGGCGGAGATGATCCGCTTGTCGGGCCAGGAGGTCAGCAGGCCGTGGGTGACCATGCCGCCCAGGGAGTGGCCGGAGACGCCGACGCCGATGCCGGTGTTGATGCGCCCGGCCAGCGGGCCGCTCGCGTTGAGCGCGAGGGTGTTGGTGAGGACCTGTGAGACGTCCTTGGAGGTGTTGCCGTTGTTGACGTCGCCGAAGTTGTGGTTGAAGTGCGGGGCGGGGACGACGAAGCCGGCCGAGGCCAGGGCCCGGATGATGAACAGGGAGTTCTGCGGGCTGCTGCCGAAGCCGTGGGTGAAGTTGTAGACGGGGAAGACACCGTTGGCGGCCGGGGCGTTCGTCACCGGGTTGCCGCCGGCGGTGCCGGTGGCGGGGTAGTAGACGTAGGTGTTGATCCGGCGGCTGCCGCGCGTCCAGCTGTACTGGCGCACGCCGACGGCGAACGGGGTGGTCGGCGCGGTTCCCCAGAGGCGAGACGGGGGCGGCACTGGCCAGGCCGGTGCCGAGCAGGGTCGCGCCACCCACGGCCGCTGCCGCGGCCGTGCTCAGCCTCAGGAAGGTGCGTCGTTGCATCGACATGATGACTCCTTGCAGGGGAAGGGAACTGGGGCGGCGGACGATCGGACTCGGGTTGTCGTTCCAGGAGGTGCTCTGGTGGGGCAACCTCTGTGAACGTGCACACTAAAGCTCGTTGTCACGTGTGTAAATGTGCCGATTTTGCCGACGATCAAACCGTGAAAACCGCAGCTGGTTGCTGTGAACGTTCCCAGTTTCTCGGGTGGCCGCGCGACTTTGACAGTTCTTGACAGCCGCGGTTCGCAGGCATCGGTGTGCCTGCTCGTGCTCCTACGGTGAGCCTTGTCCCGCAGCACGTTGTGAGGAGATCCGAGCGATGACGAACGCACTCCGGGCATCCGGCGCTTCAGCAGATTCGCTGCTATCTGGCCACTCCTGGCCGCCGCTCTCGTGGGCACCGCCCAGCCCGCGGTCGCGGCCGACGTTCCGCCGAACCCCGTGCAGAAGCCCGGTTGGGTCCTCGATCGGCACGACGAGTTCAACGGTTCGCTGGACAGCAACCTGTGGATCACGAACTACCTCGAGTCGCGGACGTCGGAGTTGCGGTCCAGGGCGCGGTACGGGTTCCGCAACAACGCGCTCGTGCTGCGGATCGACAACGACCAGCCGACCTACTACGCGGGCGGCGACAAGATGAAGGTCTCCAGCATCCAGACGGGGCAGAAGACCGGTCTGCACAAGCCTTCGTCGCAGGACCGCTCCGATCCCGACGATCTGGAAGTATGCGCCCAAGTACGGTTATTTCGAGATTCGGGGCAGGACGTCCGCATCGCAGTGGGCTCCACGCCGCTTTCTGGACGGTGGGCAAGCAGGACACGTCCACGCAGCGGGCGGAGATCGACATCATGGAGCACCCCGGCCGGACGCCGAGGAACTTCAACTACGGCACGTTCAAGTGGAGCCGACCCGAACTTCCCCGAGGTGCACGCACTCGATAGGGACGTCGTTCGACCTGGCGGGCGGGATGCACATCTACGCGCTCGAGTGGACGCCCACGCAGCTCAAGCTGTACGTGGACAACAAACTCACGAAGACGATCAACGCTTCGCCCGACCTACGCGTCGGGATTCCTGCTGGGCATCTACGAGAACGCCGGGTGGACCGGCAACGTCGACCCCAACGACCCGCGGCCCAAGGAGTTCGTCGTCGACTACTTCCGCGCCTACCGCAAGGCCGGCTGATCTCGGCCGTCCGTGATCTCTTGATGTTAACGCGCACAAGTCGCATACTCTGCGCACCCGCAGCGACGCGAGGAGTGACGACATGACGCAGGCTGTTAACGCTAACTACATTGGAGGCTGATCGTGGGCCGACCCGTGCGCTGTCCTCGCCCTGCTGTCCCTCGTCGTCTCCTCGCTGGTCGTCCTCCCCGTCACCGCGGTGTCCGCGGCGACCGTCTCCACCGGAGCCCAGTCCCTGGAGTCGGTGAGCCACCCGGGCCGGTTCGTCCGGCACGCCGACTACCTGGGTCGCATCGACCCCGTGACCTCCGGCAGTGCGGCACAGGTCAAGTCGGACGCCACGTTCACCGTCGTCTCCGGTCTGGCGTCACCGTCGTGCTACTCGTTCCAGGCGGCCAACGGAATGTTCTTGCGGCACCGGGACTACCGCGTGCGCCTGGAAACCAACACGGGCGCGGCGGCGTTCCGTGGCGACGCGACGTTCTGCGCCGTCGACGGGTCGGTGGCGGGCTCGGTGTCGCTGGTGTCGTTCAACTATCCGGATCGGCGGCTTCGGCACCGCGACTACGAGCTGTGGATCGACGCCTACCAGGACACCGCGTTGTTCCGCGCCGACAGCTCGTTCCGGCTGACCACGCCGTGGACTCCGAAGAGCGCCAAAGGGCCGGTCATCCCGGGCCTGTTCGCCGACCCGCACATCACCCACTTCGCCGGCCGGTACTACCTGTATCCGACGACGGACGGCTACTCCAGCTGGTCCGCGCCCCACTACAAGGCCTTCTCCTCGACCGACCTGGTCAACTGGACCGACCACGGGGTGATCCTGGACCACGGTCCGGACGTGTCGTGGGCGGACAACTCGGCGTGGGCGCCCGCGGTGGTCGCCAAGAACGGGCGCTACTACCTGTACTTCAGCGGTGGTGCGGCGTCCGGTGACACCGCCAAGCACCTCGGGGTGGCCGTGTCCGACTCGCCTGCCGGACCGTTCCGCGACGCGCTGGGCCGCCCGCTGATCCGCGCGGGTGCGTATTCGGGACAGGCCATCGATCCGATGGTGTTCACCGACGACAATGGACAGTCCTATTTGTACTGGGGCAACGGGTCCGCGCATGTTGTACCGCTGAACGCCGACATGGTCTCGTTCGATCCCGCGGCAGTGCGGACCATCACGCCCAGCGGTTACCGCGAAGCATCGTTCGTCCTCAAGCGCAACGGCACCTACTACTTCATGTGGTCCGAAAACGACACTGGCGACGAGAACTACCGGGTCGCCTATGCGACCGGCTCTTCACCGCTCGGACCGTGGACCAAGCGCGGCGTGGTCCTCCAGAAACGGCTCGAGCTCGGTATCAAGGGCCCCGGCCACCATTCGGTGGTGCGCGCGCCCGGCACCGATACCTGGTACGTCGCCTACCACCGGTTCGCCGTGCCCGCGGGCAACGGCACGAACCGCGAGGTCACCATCGACCGCATGACGTTCGGTGCCGACGGAAGCATCACCCCG
>CAVYUS010000005.1:0-574966 GCA_963771775.1 uncultured Actinomycetota bacterium | reverse complement strand
AACGACTCGGCGCCGTCGCGATGCACCGCGGTGACTTCGAACAGGCCACCGGGTTGCTGGCCGACGCGCTCGCGCGGCTCGAGATCCTCCGCGAGGACGTCAGCGTCGTCCACGCCCGGATCGCACTCGCGATGAACCACTTCTTGCGCGGTGACCTCACCGCCGCCGCGCAGCAGAGCGAGCGGACACTGGCGATCTGCCGGCAGCGGGGTGACCGGTACCTGGCGGCGCACGCGCTGAACGTCCTCGCGCGGGTCGAGTTCGCCCACGGCCGTCTCAATCCGCGGTCACCTACGCCCAGGAAGCCGTGGAACTGCGGCGCACCCTGCCCGAAGCGTTGACGCTGATCTTCTCCCTCGATCTCCTCGCCGAGATCACCACCGCGGCGGGCGACTACGAGCGGGCCGCCACGCTCGTCGGCGCGGCACGCAACAGCTGGCAGCCGTTCACGACATCGGTACGCCGGTGGAAGATCATGGCCGAGCCTCGCCATGAGTGGGAAACGCGGACCCGCCGGGCACTCGGCGAAGCCGCCTTCGTGGCCGCTGTCCGGCGCGGCGCCGAGTTCACCGTCGACGAGATCATCTCGTACGCACTGGGCAACGAGATCGAGCAGGCTCCAGGCGCCGACCCGGACAAGCCCGAGGTGCTGACCCGCCGCGAGCGGCAGATCGCCGAACTCGTCGCCCAGGGCATGTCGAACAAGCAGATCGCCGCCAAGCTGGTGATCAGCCAGCGGACCGCCGAAGGACATGTCGAGCGCATCCTGCGGAAACTGGGACTCACCTCGCGCACCCAGCTCGCGTCCTGGTTCCACAAACGGTAGCGGCCCACGTCCGGTGACGAAGGAGCGTCAGGCTTCCGCGACCAGGTGCAGCACGGAGACCTGGCCGCCGTGCATCGCGGCGATGCCGGCCTGGCAGGCGCTGATGACCTGCCGGTTGGCCGCCGTGTCCGGTTCGATGCCGCACTGCGGGCATCTCAGGCACACGGACCGCGTGACGATCTCGTCGACCACGACGTCGACCGCGCAGTCGCACCGGCGGCACCAACGGTGCCCAGTCACGACGATCGCGTGCACTGGAGCGAAAACGCACTGGTGCGCCCAGCAACGGTGCACGTAGCAGGTGCTCCGGGTGTGCGGGTCGAGACCGTGCTCCTGAGCCACGTCCTCGCCGGCCAGCACCGCGGCCAGGTGCCGATCGGTGAGGTCGCTGTAGCGGTCGCGCGATGACCAGCTCTTCGGCCGGCCGATTCGTCCGGTGGAGCGCTTCATAGCAGGTCCCAGGCCCTGGTGACGGCCCCGACGGCCGCCGCTGCAGTTCAGCGTCGCGGGTAGCGAGCGCCCGCACGTCAGGACTTCTACGCACTTGGCTACCTGCTTTGCGCGCGAACCGTCATTCCATGCGGTCACGACTAGCTCGCCTGGCAGCGCCGCGCCCTTTACGCTCAGCTCAAGAAGCGCGCGTCTCGTCAGAGGGATCCGCCATGGCCAGTCCCGACCCGACCTACCGGCCTGTGCCGACCCCGGCCCGCATCGGGATGAGCGATGTGCGGCAGCTGGAAGCCCAGATCCGATCGCTGCGGTCGGTCGACTACCGGCACGGCGGAGGAACGTGCCGGGACGCGGTGATCGTGCGCATCTACTGGGGCCGGCAGATGCTGGAAGCGTCCGCGCCGGACGGGGTGCGGGCCTGCCTGCTCTCCGCGCTCGGCGACCTGCACAACCTGGCCGGGTGGACGTGCTTCGACACCGACCAGGTCGAGGCGGCACACCACCACTTCGACCACGCGCTGGCACTGGCCGAGCAGGGCCACAACGACGAGCTCGCGGCGAACATCCTGTACCGCAAGGGCCGCATCCACCTGCACCACGGCGATCCGGACAAGGCACTGACCCACTTCCAGCAGGGCCACCGCACGGCGCCGTCGTCCGCGTTGTCCTCCGCGATCCTCTACGCGAACGAGGCGTGGGCGCACGCCAAGCTGGGCAACGAGGAGCCGGCACTGCACCTGCTGGAACGGGCGAAGGAGACGTTCGCCGGGGCGGACCTCGGCGAACCGCCGGACTGGGCCCGGTTCTTCACCGAGACGGACCTGACATCGCTGATCGGCACGGTGCGAACCGAACTGGCCCAGACGACCAACACCCGGCACGCGGCCATCGCGATCCCCGCGCTGGTCTCCGCGATCGAGGGCTTCGGCGACGACTGGGCCCGCAGCCGGGTGTTCTGCCTGATCGAACTGGCCTCCGCGCACCTGCTGGACGGGAACGTGGACGAGGGTCTCGCCATTGGCGCCGAGGCGGTGCAAGCCGCGGCGCACATCGATTCGGCGCGCACGGCGCAACGGATGCGGCCGTTGAAGCTTCGGGCTGACCGGCACCGGACGCGCACGGACGCACAGGACCTATCGGAGTTGATCGCCTCGTTCACCGGCTCGCGTTGACGTTGCGAGGCGGGACTGGTCAACGAGTGCCTCGGCGACGAACTTCTGGGCTCGCGGTAGCGGCCTTGGCGGGGCGACATCAGAGTTCGAAGCGGTAGCCCATGCCGGGTTCGGTGATCAGGTGCCGCGGGTGCGCGGGTTCCGGCTCGAGCTTGCGCCGCAGCTGCGCCATGTACACCCGCAGGTACTGGGACTCCCTGGTGTGCGACGGCCCCCACACCTCCTGCAGCAGCTGCTTCTGCGACACGAGCCGGCCGGGGTTGCGCGCCAGGATCTCGAGCAGGCCCCACTCGGTCGGGCGTCAGGTGCACCTCGCGATCGTCGCGGCGGACCTTCTTCGCCGCCAGGTCGACGGTGAACGTCGCCGTCTCGACCACCGGGTCGTCCGACCGCCGGCGCGGCGGTGCGCCTGCGCACCGCGGCCCGCAGCCGGGCCAGCAGCTCGTCCATGCCGAACGGCTTGGTCACGTAGTCGTCGGCGCCCGCGTCGAGCGCCTCGACCTTGCGCGCCGAGTCGGTGCGCGCGGACAGCACGATGATCGGCATCGAGGTCCAGCCGCGCAGCCCGGCGATCACGTCCACGCCGTCGATGTCGGGCAGCCCGAGGTCGAGCACGACCACGTCGGGCTTGCCCTCGACGGCCACGCTCAGCGCGGTCTTGCCGTCGTAGGCGGTCATCACGTCGTAGCCGCGGGCGGTGAGGTTGATCCGCAGCGCGCGGACGATCTGTGGCTCGTCGTCGACCACCAGCACGGACGTCATGCCCGCGTCTCCTCAAGGCCGTGACGGATGGGCAACGAGATCACGATGGTGAGGCCGCCGCCCGGTGTGTCCTCGGCGCGTGATCGTCCCGCCCATGGCCTCGATGAACCCCTTCGCGACGCACAGGCCGAGCCCGACGCCCGGTGTCGCGTCGCGGTCGCCGAGCCGCTGGAACGGCGCGAACACCCGTGTCCGCCTTCTTCGGCAGGCCCCGCCCGTGGTCGACGACGCGCAGCTCGACCTGGTCGCCGTGCGCGCTGGCCCGGACCGCGACCTCGGGCTCGTCGGCCGCGACCTGGCCGTCGCCGTCCACATCGACCGGTCGGCGCGGCCGGAGCCTGCCGTGCCGCAGCGCGTTGTCGACGACGTTCGCGACCACCCGTTCCAGCAGCCCGAGATCGGCGAGCACCGGCGGCAGGTGCTCGTCCACGTCGACCGACACCGTCGTGCCGCTCGTCGACCCCGGACAGCGCCCGGGCCACGACCTCGTCGTAGCCGACCGGGCGGAGCACCGGCTCGCACCGCGCCGGTGGCCAGCCGGGAGGAGTCCAGCAGGTTGTCGACCAGGCCGGTCAGCCGGTCGGCGGACTCCTCGACCGTCGCCAGCAGCTCCGCGGTGTCCTCGTCGGACAGTGGGAGGTCGTGCGTCGCGCAGGCTGCCGATCGCGGCCTTGATCGACGTCAGCGGCGTGCGCAGGTCGTGGCCCACCGCGGACAGCAGCGCGGTGCGCAGTTCGGTGGTCTCCGACCTTGCGCTGCGCGTCCCGCGGTCTCGTCGGCCATCCGCTGCTGCCGCAACGCCAGCAACGCCTGCCCCGCGGCGGCCTCCAGCACCCGCTGGTCGCTCGCGGGCAGCGTCCGGCCACGCAGCGCCAGGTGGACGTCGGAGGTCACCGGCGACGTCGACGTCGGCCTCGTCCGGGTCGTCGCACGGCTGCGGTCCGACGCAGGCGACCCGTTCCCACTCGCCGTTCCTGCGTTCCAGCAGCGCGACCGACTCGAGGCCGAAGTTCTCCCGCACCTTCTCCAGCAGCCGGGCCAGCGGGTACGGGCTGGTGAGCACCGTGCGCGCGTAGGAGGCGAGCAGCGCCGCCTCGGTGCGCGCCCGCGCGCCCTGCTCGGCCAGCCTGCGCCGCCCGGTCGACGACCAGCGCCACCATCACGCGCGACGATCACCATCGCCACCAGCGTGATCACGTTCTCCGGGTCGTGCACGGCCAGGCTGTAGTAGCGGCTCGGTGAAGAAGAAGTTCAGCAGCCCGGCGCCGAGCACCGCGGCGAACAGCGCCGGCCCGAGCCCGCCGACCAGCGCGACGACGCACGGTGGCGAGGAAGTAGCCGACCACGTCGGTCGAGTAGTCCACGCTCGTCGCGCCACAGCAGGCCGAGCCCGGTCGCCAGCGCCGGGCAGCACCAGCGCCAGCCGCCCAGCCGACGAGCCTGCCGCGACCGGCGTCAGCGCGTTGCGGCCGATCTTCCAGCCGCGGCCGCGCGCCGGGACTCGTCGTGCGTGACCATGTGCACGTCGATCGGGCCGGACTCCTGCACGACGGTCGGCGCCGATGCCCTCGTCGAACGCCCGCGCCAGCCGGGACCGCCGCGAGGTGCCGAGCACGAGCTGGGTGGCGTTGACGCCGCGGGCGAACTCCAGCAGCGCGGTCGGCACGTCGTCGCCGACGACGGTGTGGAAGGTGGCGCCGACGTCCTCGGCGAGCTTGCGGCACCGGGCGACGCGCGTCCGGCGCCGACGCCGGCCAGCCCGTCGCCGCGCAGGACGTGCAGCACCAGCAGCTCCGCGCCCGCGCGGGCGGCGATCCGGCCGGGCCCGGCGGATCAGCGTCTCGCTCTCCGGGCCGCCGGTGATCGCGACGACGACCCGTTCGCGGGTCTCCCAGGTGTCGGTGATCTCCTGCTCGGCTGCGGTACCGCTGCAGCGCGACGTCGACCTGGTCGGCGACCCACAGCAGCGCCAGCTCGCGCAGCGCGGTGAGGTTGCCGGGCCGGAAGTAGTTGCCCAGCGCGGCGTCGATCCGGTGCGCCGGGTAGACGTTGCCGTGCGCGAGCCTGCGCCGCAGCGCCTCGGGCGTGATGTCGACCAGCTCGATCTGCTCGGCGCGGCGGACGACCTCGTCCGGCACGGTTTCCTGCTGCTGCGACGCCGGTGATCCGCTCGACGACGTCGTTGAGCGACTCCAGGTGCTGGACGTTGACCGTGGACAGCACGTCGATGCCGGCGTCGAGCAGTTCCTCGATGTCCTGCCAGCGCTTCTCGTTGCGCGAGCCCGGCACGTTGGTGTGCGCGAGCTCGTCGACGACCGCGACCTCGGGCGCGCGCGCCAGCATCGCGTCGACGTCCATCTCGGTGAACGTCGAGCCCGCGGTGCTCGGATCTCCTTGCGCGGCACGACCTCCAGGCCGTCGAGCAGGCTGCGCGGTCTTCTCCCGGCCGTGGGTCTCGACGAGGCCGACGACCACGTCGGTGCCGCGCTCCCGGCGCCGGTGGGCCTCGCCGAGCATGGCGAAGGTCTTGCCGACGCCGGGAGCGGCGCCGAGGTAGATCCGCAGCTCGCCCGCGGCGACTTCGCTCAGCGTGGTCACGCTGTCGATGGCACGGTTCAGCGCCGTCACGTTGACGGTGGTGGTGAAGGTGCCGCCGGTGCTGGCCGCGACCAGCTCGCGCACCTTCTCCACGGACAGCCCGGACGCGCGCGCCACCCGGGGCACCTGCAGCTCGGCGTAGGCCGGGCTGATGTGCCGGGTCGAGACCGGACGCCGACGCGGTGACCGCGTCCTGCGGCACCTGGTCCTCGGGCACGCCTTCGCGCTGCGCGATGCGTCCTTGCGCTCGTCGATCGACCAGGTGTAGTCCTCGTTGCAGCTCGCCCTTGTTCGAGCCGCCGGAGCGCGCGGCAGCGTCGCGGCCGGACGGACGCGGGCGTGGAACTACGGGTCGCCTTCGCGCGGACGACCGCCGACCAGCGTCGGTGTCCGTCGAGCCTCGGCGTTGGCGTGCAGGCCGGGGATGCGGGACACGCCCCACACCGCCGAGCGGGTAGAGCACGCCGAGGATCACGGTCAGCACGAGCAGGATCCGCAGACCCGCCCACGACTGCTTGCAGAAAGTTCGTCCATGGTCAGCCGATCCCGGGGATGAGTCGGACGAGCAGGTCGATCAGCCAGATCCCGGCGAACGGCGTGACGATGCCGCCGAGGCCGTAGATCAGCAGGTTGCGCCGCAGCAGCGCCGACGCGCTGGACGGCCGGTACCGCACGCCCTTGCAGCGCCAGCGGGATCAGCGCCACGATGATCAGCGCGTTGAAGATCACCGCCGACAGGATCGCCGACTGCGGCGTGGCCAGGTGCATGATGTTCAGCTTGTCCAGCGCCGGGTAGATCGCCGCGAACATGGCCGGCAGGATCGCGAAGTACTTCGCCAGGTCGTTCGCCACGCTAGAACGTCGTCAGCGCACCGCGGGTGATCAGCAGCTGCTTGCCGATCTCCACGATCTCGATCAGCTTGGTCGGGTCCGAGTCGAGGTCGACCATGTTGCCGGCCTCCTTCGCCGCCGACGTGCCGGTGTTCATCGCGACACCGACGTCGGACTGCGCCAGCGCGGGCGCGTCGTTGGTGCCGTCACCGGTCATCGCGACCAGCCGGCCGCCCTCCTGCTCCTTGCGGATCAGGGCCATCTTGTCCTCGGGCTTGGCCTCGGCGAGGAAGTCGTCCACCCCGGCCTCGGCCGCGATGGCCTTGGCGGTCAACGGGTTGTCGCCGGTGACCATGACCGTGCGGATGCCCATCGCGCGCAGCTCGGCGAACCGCTCCTTCATGCCGGGCTTCACCACGTCGGACAGCCGGATGACGCCGAGCGACCTCGTCCGTTCTCCGCCACGACGAGCGGCGTGCCGCCCTGCGCGCTGATCTCGTCGACGACCTCGCGCGGACCGTGGTCGGTCAGCTCGAACGCGCGACGCCGCGCCCTTGCGGATGCTCCGGTCGCCGAGGTCGATGCCGCACATCCGGGTCTGCGCGGTGAACGGCACGAACTCGCCGGTCTTCTCGTGCTCGCGTCGGCGGGCTGCGCCGCCGCGCAGGTCGACGATGCTGCGGCCTTCCGGCGTGCCGTCGGCGAGGCTCGCCAGCCGTGCGGCCGCGACCAGTTCGTCGTGGGACGTGCCGTTGACCGGGATGAGCTCGGTCGCGCGCCGGTTGCCCCAGGTGATGGTGCCGGTCTTGTCCAGCAGCAGCGTGTCGATGTCGCCGGCGGCCTCGACCGCCTTGCCGGACGTGGCGAGCACGTTGCGCTGCACCAGCCGGTCCATGCCGGCGATGCCGATCGCGCGACAGCAGCGCGCCGATCGTGGTCGGGATCAGGCAGACCAGCAGCGCGGTCAGCACGATCACCGACTGCTCGCCGCCCGAGTAGATCGGCGAACGGCTGCAGCGCGACGACCGCGAGCAGGAAGATGATCGTCAGCGTGGACAGCAGGATCGTCAGCGCGATCTCGTTCGGCGTCTTCTGCCGCTCCGCGCCCTCGACCAGCGCGATCATCCGGTCCACGAAGGACTCACCGGGCTTGGTCGTGATCCTCACGACGATCCGGTCGGACAGCACGGTCGTGCCGCCGGTGACCGCGCAACGGTCGCCGCCGGACTCGCGGATCACCGGCGCGGACTCACCGGTGATGGCCGACTCGTCGACGGTCGCGATGCCCTCGACGACGTCACCGTCGCCGGGGATGACCTCGCCCGGCCTCGACGACGACCAGGTCGCCGATCCTCAGCTCGGTGCCGGCGCACGACCTCGCGCCGTTCGAGCCAGCCGGGCGACGGCGTCCTTCTTGGTCCTGCGCAGCGAGTCCGCCTGCGCCTTGCCCCGGCCCTCCGCGACGGCCTCGGCGAGGTTCGCGAACAGCACGGTGAACCACAGCCACAGCGCGACCGCGATGGTGAACACGCTCGGGTCGGTGATCGCGAAGACCGTGACCAGCAGCGAGCCGACCCAGACGACGAACATGACCGGGTTGCGCAGCTGGTGGCGCGGGTGGAACTTGCGCAACGCGTCCGGGCAGCGACGTCAGCAGCTGCCGGGTTGAACGCACCGGCGCTGATGGCCGGTCTTCTGCGTGTGCGCGCGGTCAACGGAGTGCTTCTCGAGTGTGGTGGTCACAGCAGGGCCTCCGCGATGGGACCGAGAGCGAGAGCGGGAACGAACGTCAGCGCGGCGACCAGCACGATCGTGCCGGTCAGCAGCGTCGCGAACAGCGGCCCGGTGGTGGGCAGCGTGCCCGCCGTGACCGGCACCTTCTTCTGCGCCGCAAGGGATCCGGCGAGCGCGAGCACCGCGATGATCGGGATGAACCGGCCGAACAGCATGCACACGCCCAGCGACGACTGGAACCAGTCGTTGGTCACCGTGATACCGGCGAACGCGCTGACCGTTGTTGTTCGACGCCGACGCGTAGGCGTAGAGGATCTCCGACAGTCCGTGCGAGCCGGGGTTGTTCAGCGCGCCCTGCGTGCTCGGCAGGATCGCGGCGATGCCGGCGCCGATGCAGCAGCACGGTCGGCATCGCGAGGATCGACACCGCCGCGGCGGTGACCTCCTTGCGGCCCAGCTTCTTGCCCAGGTACTCCGGCGTGCGGCCGACCATCAGCCCCGCCAGGAACATCGCGATGATCGCCATCACCAGGATGCTGTAGATGCCGGTGCCGACACCGCCCGGCGTCATCTCGCCGAACAGCATGTTCAGCAACGTCGCCGCCGCCACCGAGCCCGGTGTAGCTGTCGTGCAGCGAGTTGACCGCGCCGGTCGACGTGCCGGTGGTGGAGTTCGCGAAGATCGCGCTGCCGGCGATGCCGAACCGCAGTTCCTTGCCCTCCAGGCGGACCGCAGGCCGCTCGGCCTCCGCGCCCCAGATCACCGCGAGCATCGCGGCCCAGAGTCCGCCCATGACGCTCAGCAGCACGTAACCCTGCTTCTTCTCGCCGACCAGCTGCCCGAACGTGCGGGTCAGCGCGACCGGGATCACCAGCAGCAGGAAGATCTCGATCAGGTTCGACCACTCGTTCGGGTTCTCGAACGGGTGCGCCGAGTTCGCGTTGAGGACGCCGCCGCCGTTGGTGCCGAGCTCCTTGATGGCCTCCTGGCTCGGCGACCGGCGCGATTGGCGACCGTCTGGCCGTCAACGTCCACACCGGACTTGAGGCTCATCGTGACGCCGAGCGCGATCAGCACGATCGCCGCGACGAACGCGATCGGCAGCAGGATCCGGATCGGTGCCCCGGACCAGGTCGACCCAGAAGTTGCCGAGCCGGTCGGTCTGATGCCGCGACGAACCCGCGGATCAGCGCGACAGCGACCGCGAGACCGACCGCGGCGGACACGAAGTTCTGCACGGTCAGGCCGACCATCTGGACCGTGTGGCCCATGACGGCCTCGGGCACGTACGACTGCCAGTTCGTGTTCGTCACGAAGCTGATGGCGGTGTTGAACGCCATGCCCTCCGGCACGTTGCCGCGGTCGAAGTTGAACGGCAGCACCGCCTGGATCCGTTGCAGCACATACAGGAGCACGATGCCGACGAACGAGAAGCCGAGCACGCCGTAGGCGTAGGTGCTCCACTTCTGCTCGGAGTTCGGGTCGATCCGGCCGACGCGATAGATCGCCAGCTCGACCTTGGAGTGCTTCTCGCTACGGAAAACCCGCGCCATGTAGTCACCGAGGGGCCGATAGACGACCGCCAGGGCCGCGACCAGGATGCCGACCTGCAGGAGGCCGGCCACAAGGGGTGACATCAGAACTTCTCCGGCCTGATCAGAGCGATGAACAAGTAGATGATCAGCAGCAACGCGAGCACGCCGCCCACGGCGTTCGCGAGCAGGCCCGTGCCGCTCACAACTTCTCCAGTCCACGCACCGTCAGGCACAGCACGGCGAAACACCCGATCAGCAGCAACGCGTAGGCCAGGTCGGCCATGACGCGCTCCCTTCAACGACCTCGAACCAGGGCTGGCGCTTTCGACAACCCCCGACGCCGGAAGGGTGCATCAGAAATCGGGCCATTCCGAGCCGCATGACGACTCCTTGACACCCGCTGCCATGTCCCTTACGCAATCTTGATGCCGGGGAGACCCAGGTCTCATCCGCCGGGCATCCGGCTACAGCCAGCCGTTCCGCCTGAAGACCCGGTGCAGGCCGAGGCAGACGACGAGGAGCACCGACATCCACACCGGATAGCCGTACTGCCAGTGCAGTCCGGGCATGTTCTCGAAGTTCATGCCGTACGTGCCGACCCCCATGGTCGGCACCGAGACGATCCCCACCCAGGCACTGATCTTCCGCACGTCGTTGTTCTGTCGCAGCGTCACCTTCGCCACCGTGGCCGCCGCCAGCGTGGTGAGCAGGTCGTCCGTCCGCTCGATGCGTTCCGACACCGAGGACAGCTCGTCGCCGACCACACCGAAGCGCGATCGCACCTGTTCCGGGAACCAACGGCGTGGCAACGTCGACCAGGCGCCGCAACGAGGCGGCCAGCGGCGTCACCGCTCGCCGCAGCTCCAGGATCTCCCGCCGCAGCAGGTACATCTGCTCCGCACCCACCGAGCCGTGCGGAGCGAACACCAGCGACTCGATCACGTCGACATCGGCCTCGCAGGCCTCGGTCACCGTCTGATAGTCGTCCACCACGTGGCCGGCGATCGCGTGCAGCACCGAGGCGGGGCCGTCCCTCAGTCGTTGCGGCGTGGACTCCAGCTCCGCACGCAGGTCACGCATCTCCGCGTGCTGACCGCGCCGGACGGTGACGATGAAGTCCTTGCCGAGGAAGGCCATGACGTCGCCGGTCTCGACGATCTCGTTCGCGGTCGTCGGCGACTCGTTCTCGACGTACCGCAGGGTCTTCAGCACCACGAACACCGTGTCGCCGTAGTGATCCAGCTTGGGGCGCCGATGCGCGCAGACCGCGTCCTTCACCGCCAGCCGGTGCAGGCCGAAATCCGCCGCCACCACGTTGATCTGCGCTTCGTCCGGCTCGAACAGCCCGATCCAGACGAACCCGCTGCCGCGCGCACGCACCTCGGCGAGGGCATCGGTGTGGCTCCATCGGCCGGCTAATCGCGCACCCTCGACGTAGACCGCGCAGTCGACCACGCAGGTGAGCGATGACACCGGCACAGAGTACGAGCCATGGCGGCGCGAATGTTCCGCTTCACCCCGGCCGCGGCGTAAAGATCGCATCAAAATCCGCCCGCTTTGCCCGAACCGGCGTCCCGGATGTAGCTCAATGATCACGGCTCGGGGCATCCTGTGCCCACGCGTCACACAGGAGAAGATCAATGAGCTCAACGCCCGAGTACGCGGTACCGGCGTGCGTCGACAGTCCCGCCAAACCTCGGACACCCTCGTCCCGGCTCGCGCGATGGCTCATGCAGAACCGCGTGCAGCCGGTCGGGCCGGAGAGCGGACGAGGCGCACGCGAAGCCGCAGCCGTGGTGGAAGGTCATGTGCCTGACGGGCGTCGACTACTTCTCCACCCTGTCCTACCTGCCCGGCATCGCCGCGCTGGCCGCCGGCGCGCTGTCCCCGCTGGCCACCCTGCTGATCGTCGCGCTGACCCTGCTGGGGATGCTGCCGATGTACCGGCGGGTGGCGCAGGAGAGCCCGCACGGGCAGGGCTCGGTGGCGATGCTGGAGGACCTGCTGCCGTTCTGGCGCGGCAAGATCTTCGTCCTGGTACTGCTCGGGTTCGTGGCGACGTCGTGGATCATCACGATCACCCTGTCCGCGGCCGACGCGACCGTGCACGTGCTGGAGAACCCGCTACGTGCCCGAGGCGTCCTGCACGGCACCGAGGTCGATCATCACGGTCGTGCTGCTGCTGATCCTCGGCGGCGTGTTCCTGCTCGGCTTCAGCGAGGCCGTCGGCGTGGCGATCCCGCTGGTCGGCGGTGTTCCTCGCGCTCAACGCCGTCGTCGTCGGTCGTCGGGCTGGTCGAGGTGTTCGGCGAGCCGGACGCGGTGTCGGCGCTGGACTGGACGCGCTGACCGCCGGCGGCGGCGGGTTCGGCGGCGTGATCGGCCCGGCGATCCTCGCGTTCCCGCTGCTCGTGCTGGGCCTGTCCGGGTTCGAGACCGGCGTCAGCATGATGCCGCTGGTCGCGGCCGAGGGCGACGACCGCCGAGGAGCGGCTGCGCAACCGCATCCGCAACACCCGCAAGCTGCTGACCGTGGCCGCGCTGATCATGTCCGTCTACCTGATCGCGACGAGCTTCATCACCACGGTGCTGATCCCGACGGAGGCAGTTCGCGCCGGGCGGCGCGGCCAACGGCCGCGCGCTCGCCTACCTGGCGCACGAACAGCTCGGCGAGGGCTTCGGCACCGCTCTACGACATCAGCAGCATCCTGATCCTGTGGTTCGCCGGCGCCTCGGCGATGGCCGGGCTGATCAACATCGTGCCGCGCTACCTGCCCGTCGTACGGCATGGCGCCGGACTGGGGCCGCGCGGTGCGGCCGGTGGTGCTCGTCTACACCGCGATCAGCATCCTGCATCACGATCGCGTTCGAGCGCCGACGTCAACGCCCAGGCCGGCGCGTACGCCACCGGGATCCTGGCGATGATGGTGTCCGGCTCGTTCGCGGTCACCATCTCCGCGCTGCGCGCCAGCAACAGCGCGCGATCCATCGTCGGCTTCGCGGTGCTGACCCTCGTGCTGCTGTACGCGCTGGTCGAGAACATCATCGAGAAGCCGGACGGCATCGCGATCTCCGCCGGTGTTCATCGCTCGGCATCGTCGGCGTCTCGCTCGTCTCCCGGGTCACCCGCACGACCGAGCTGCGCGCCGACCGCATCGAGTTCGACGACGCCGCCCGCCGGTTCGTCACCGACTCGATCGCCTACGACGGCGCGCTCAACCTCATCGCGAACCGGCGCCAGGCCGGCGACGAGGCCGAGTACGACGGCCAAGGAAGCCGAGCAGCGCGGCATGAACCCGGTGCCGGGCGCCGCCGACGTCATGTTCCTGGAGATCGACGTCATCGACCCGTCGGAGTTCAGCGACGTGCTGCGGGTGCGCGGCGTCGAGGTCGACGGGCACCGCGTCCTGCGCGCGGACAGCCCTGCCGCGCCCAACGCGATCGCCGCGATCCTGCTCGCCCTGCGCGACGCCACCGGCGTGCGGCCGCACTGCCACTTCGAGTGGGCCGAGGGCAACCCGCTCGTGCACCTGTTCCGCTACCTCCTCCTCGGCCGCGGCGACACCGCTCCGGTCGTGCGGGAGATCCTGCGCTCCAGCGAGGACGACCCGGCCCGCCGGCCCGTTGTGCACGTGGGCGGCGCGTGACGCTCGCCGGAAGGTTCAGTCGCCCCCAAGCTGCTCGCTGTTGACGCCGGCCGGCCCCGGATGATCCTGCTGGGGCCGGCCTCGCAACTTTCAGGCGGTTGGCTGGGGGCTGTGAGCGCGAACGTAGAAATCGAGCATCCCGGTCGGATCCTGGTTGGCCAGAGCCTGGCCCAGCCCGTAGCGCTGCAGGTCCAATCCGAACTGGACCACGCCCAGCACGTTCAGAAGGCCGGCGGCCCTTGGCATGTGGGGACTCGGCCTGCGCCCGGCCTTGTTTCCCTCCGAGTCGAACTCTCCACCGGAGACTGATGCCATCGCGTCCACGTCCGCCGGCTTCATCTGGCCGCGAATGGCCTTCTTCCTGCTGTTGTCCGCCTTCAGCCACTTGGTCACGTTCCCGGTGCGATCAGGGGAGTCCATCGCGTCCCACAACCGCTGTGCCTCGGCGTAGGCAGTGCGCCGGTCTTCCGCCGACAGGATCTTCCGGGCGCTGTCCCAGTCCCCCTTCAGCAGTGCCGCCAGCATCTTGTAGATCTCCGCGGCCTTGATGATGTGGTAGCTGCCTTTGATCATCTTGCCGGTGTCCAGCTCGTACCTGACCGCGTCCGAGGTGGTGCCGTTGCCCACCCACTCCTTCGCGTTCGGCCGGTAGATGTTGTCGAGGATCTCCTTGAGTTTCCTGTTGGAGACCTCGGGGGCCTGGGCTTTCGCCCGCACCATCGTCGGCCGGTGCAACCTCCACCCTTGTTTCTGGTTGTACTGCCAGCGAACGTTGTGCTCCCTTTGGTACTTCTCCTCTTCGTGCGGACTGTCCGTGGCCATCGGCCGCAACCCGGAGGGATCCGAGTACGTGACCGGGTTGTTGGCCGCGTAGCTGTACGGCGTCCCCGTCTGCCCGACCAGCGGGTCGACCGACAGGAACTGGCCGATCGCCGGGTCGTACTCACGCGCCCCCAGGTGGGACAGTCCGGTCGACGGATCCCTTGTCTCGTTCAGGAACCCGCGCTCGGTCGGCCACGCCCCCGCAGCGGTGCGGTCCCCGCCGAAGGGCAGGTACCGGCGCCGGGTGACGGTGCCGCTGCTCGCCTCGACCGACAGGTCGGCCGACTCCTGACGATCGGTCAGCTGCCAGTGCAGGCCACCCGGCGTGCGGACCGCGACGGTAGCGCCTCCGTGGGTGTAGTAACGGGTGGCCTTCGGCTGCCCGCCGGTGTCCACGCGCAGCTCCGTCGCGCCTAGGTACAGCGTCGTGCCGCCGGGGTCGCGGCGGATCAGCCGGGTGCCGTCCGCGTCGTAGACGAACGCGGTCTCGCCCTTGCCCGGCTCGGCCAGCTTCGCCAACCGGCCCAGCGCGTCCCAGTCGAGGGTCTGCGTCGCGCCGCCGATGATCCGCTTGGTCGTACGGCCGGAGTTGTCGTGCTCGTACCGGTTCGCGCCGACGGCGGTCGCCGCGTGCGGACGTGGCTGCCCGGCCGCCGGGTAGGTGTAGTCGCGCGCCTGGCCGGTCCTGCGGTCCGTTTCCTTGGTGCGGTTGCCGATCGTGTCGACGTCCCAGGCGAGGTGGTACGGATCGACGCCGCTCGCCTGGCCTGCCGCCGGTTCCGTCGCACAGCCCGCGGTCGTGGTCCATGCGGTCGTCAACTGCTGGAAAGCGTTGTAGCGGAAGCACTCCCTGGCATTGAGCGTCGTGCCCGCGGACTCCGCGATCTCCGTCGGGTTGCCGGCCTGGTCGTAGGTGTAGCGCCGGTCGGCGATCAGGTCGGTCGTGCCGCCCTTGACCGCACGGGAGAAAGCGAGGCTGCCGGTCGCCTCCTCGTAGCCGTACTGCCGGACCGGTGCCGCGGCGCCGGCACCGTACTGGCGTTCTACCAGCCGGCCGAGCTGGTCGAACCCGGTGTGGCCCACGTAGGTCGTGGCTCCTGCCAGCGTGCTGGGCCGGCCGAGCGCGGTGTAGCCGGAGGTGACCGTCTCCGCGCCCAGTCCGCCGGCGTCGGGGTAGGTCGTGGTGGCGACCCGGCCCGCCTTGTCGTAGGTCGTGCCGAACGAGTAGGTACCGGCGAGCGCGCCTTCCTGAGCCGGGATGACGATGCTCGCGCCGAGCGGCCGGTAGGCGTCGTCGTACCCGGTGACCGTGCTGGTGTAGGTGCGGTCCGCGACCTTCGTGGAGGCCGATGCCAACTGCCCCAGCGCCCCGGCCGGGTCATAGGTCCACGTGGCCAGTTCGAGCGTTCCGTCGGCAACGGCGATCCTGCGGTCGAGTTCGTCGTAGCCGGTGCTGATCGTTTTGCCACGCGCGTCCGTGGTGGTCGCGACCTGCCCGGACTTGGTGTAGGTGACGGTGGTCTTACCCGCGTTGGGGTCGTTGTTCTCCGTCACCCGCCCCAGCAGGTCGTAGCTGTGGCTGGTGGTGTTGCCCGCCGGATCCTTCGTCGTCGCAACGGTTCCGGACGGGTGGTAGGTCGTCACCGTGTCGCGGAAGGCGGTGCTGGTCGCGGGACCGTCGTACGCCCGGCTGAGCACGGAGCGGCCGTGCGCGTCGACCACGTTGGTCACGGCACCGCCGACCGGTGGCGTCATCGTGGTGCGGTCACCGTCGTGCGCGGTCTTGGTCTCCCACTTCATCGCCGCCATCGACCACAGCTGGGACGAGGTCTGGCGTTCGAGGGTGTCGTAGAACATGACGGTCCGGGACGGCACGGTGTTCGACGCCGGGTTCAGCACGCCGCTACCCGCCGCGGCACCGTTGTGCACGGGAGCACTGTCCCAATACAGCAGGCCGCGGTCGTCGTACCCCTTGTGCGTGACGATCCGGCCGCCTCCGGGCGCGGGCACCTGGGTCTCCGAGTCGGCGCCGAATCCGTCCACATAGGACCAGGAGTCGAGGTACGTGCCGCCGCCGTCGGGATTCACCTGCTGCAGCGCGCGGGTGCGGGTCCAGTTCGGCGTGTACGGCGAAACGCCGTAGCTGAACTCACCGCTCGGTGCGTTCGGGTGCGCGGCCCTGGTGTGATCCGACCGCCAAATCTTGGTGGTGCGGCCGATCGCGTCATAGGTGATGTCGGTGCGCTTGCCGTTGACGTCCACCACCGAGGTCGGCGTGGCCCACCACGGCGCCATGGTCGTGGTCGTCTGCCAGCCCTTCGGGTTGGTCGTGGTGATCTTCGTGGTGGGCCGCAGCGTGCTCGGCTCGTAGGCCGTGGTCGTGGTCCGGCCCTCGGCGTCGACGGTCTTGGTGGCGCGGCCGAACGTGTCGTACTCGGTTTTGACCTCCACGAACGACGTGTCGGAGACGTAGCTCCGCGTCGCGGTCGGCCGGCCGTTGGTCGGTATGTCGAACAGGCCGATGTGGCCGTCATGGAAGGTTTCGGTCCGGCTCACCAGCGGATCGGTGGCGGCACATCCGGAGCCCTTGCGGGTTTGCACGCGTGCGGTGAAGAACCGGTGGTGCTCGGTGTTGCGGGCGTACTCCGTGCTGGTGCACGTCTCGTCACCACCCGCCTCAGCACCCGACGACGTCACCTCACCGTGGTCGATCTGCTTCAGCGGCAGACCGGTGCCGTCCTCGAACTCGGTCCTGGAGCGCGTGTAGCGCATCTGGCCGGGCAGCGCCTTGGCCTCGAGCCGGGTGTCGGTCTGCCCCACCTTGACGATGTACGAGTCGACCGAGCCGCCGTCCCAGGTCTTGTCGACCCAGAAGGTGTTGATGGTCGAGGCGAGTTCGTCGGTGGTGGAG
Source organism: uncultured Actinomycetota bacterium (assembly GCA_963771775.1). GTDB lineage: Bacteria > Actinomycetota > Actinomycetes > Mycobacteriales > Pseudonocardiaceae > Lentzea. The sequence goes on along the minus strand of CAVYUS010000005.1, from coordinate 557,677 downwards.
CCGTTCCACCGGCGCTGCTCCCAGAGTTGTCCCTCGACCATGTCGTGGTCGAGGTTCTTGACCCCCTTGGAGTTGGTCAGCTCCACGGGCTTGGTGCCACCGGCGCGGTTGAGCCGGTCGCCGTTCATGCCGCGGAAGTAGAGGAAGCTCTCGACGCTCTGGGTGGGCCCGGTCTTGCCGTGGAACGACGAGACGGAGGAGTGCCCGCGCCACTGCCCCCAGGACTGTTGGTCGATCGGGGTGAGAGTGCCCTTGTTGTCGAAGTGCCAGGCGGGCGCGTCGTTGTACACGAACAGCGTGTCGCGGGCCGGTGACAGGCCGGTGCGATCCACTTCGGACACCTTGGTCACGACGTACTTGCGGAACCAGCCGAACTTCGCCGCCTTGCCCTCGGGCTTGTACCAGGCTCGGAAGCAGTCCGTGCCGTTGGCGTGCTCGGCAGGCAGTGCCGACGGGTTGCACGGGTGGGACTGCCCGTAGGTCACGTCGATGCGGGAACCGAAGTCGTCGTAGATGTTGGCCAGGTGGTGCCGGATCAGCGTGGGCGAGCCGTTCGCGGTGTCGACGTCCACGCGGTGCTGCTGGTGGGTGTAGTCGAACCACGTGCCGGGTTCGAGGGTGATCGTGCCGCTGACCACGCCGGAGCGCTTGACGTTGGTCAGGTACAGGATCGGGTCGACGCTGCCGTCGTTGGGGCCGTAGAAGGCGAAGTCGAGGTCGTAGGAGTCGACCGCCTGCGCGTCGTCGGTGTCGGCGGGGTTGTGCACGTAGGTCGTGACACCGTTGAGCCGCTTGGTGGAGAAGAAAGTCGGCTCGTGGTTCTGGCAGGCCACCGTGTTCGTGCACAGCATGTCGAGCGGCGTGTCCGGGAACTTCGCGGCGTTCTCCTTGGTGGGTGCGCCACATTCGTCCGCGCCACCGGCGCACCGGAATTTGTACGAAAGGTTCACCCAGGCGGACGGACCGGTGTTCTCCTGGTACTCCCGCGTCCCGTACTCGATCTTGATCAGGTTGCCGCCGCGGATGTAGTACGCCTGGTCGTACACATCGGAGTTACGGCCGTAGAAGTTGCCCTCCTCCTCGTAGAAATACGTGGTGGAGTTGCCGTCGCGGTCCTGGACGTAGTCGAGGTTCCACCGCCACGCCTGCTCGCACGAGCTCGTCGCCCAGGTACCCGACCAGCAGGGATCACCGGTCTTGAGCCCGAAGACGGGCACGGTCCACGTCGAGTGCGTCGGCTTGAGGGTGGCCGGTTGGCGGCTCAGCCCGAAGTGGTAGCGGGTGCCGTCCTGCGTCGTCACCATCCAGCGCTCGTCGTCGTTGTCCCGGCCGGGCAGACCGCCACCGCGGAACCGCTGAATGCGCCAGCCCGGATCCTTGCGAGCGTGCCAGACGCCGTCGCTCTCCGGGACCAGTTCGGTGGACACGCCGTTGAGCACCAGCGAGGCGTTGTCGTACTTCCAGCACTGGTCACCACCGGCGTGGCCGTTGTACGCACACGCCGAGTAGCGCCGTTCGATGAACGACCCGCCCAGATCGAAACCCATGCCCGCCGGGCCGGACTGGTTGTTCTCCGCGGCAGTCGCGCCGTCGACCGTGCTCGACGAGTACGACAGGCCCAACTCGGGTGCGTCGCCCGCGGGCGACGGCGGGGTGCGCATCGGATAGGACCAGGTGAACTGCCCCGCCGAACCACCGGCCGACCACTCCGCGGCCGAGGACAGCGGGGTGGCCGTGAAGTCGCCGGTGCCACCGGACGGACCTGCGGCGAGTGCGTACACGAACCCGACCGCGGGCCGTGAGCCGGCGCCCGCCACCACCGTGCTGTCCCCGGCGGCGCCGATGTCCGCGGCGATGCCGGCGGCGTCGACGTCCGCGGCGAACGAGTGCGCCACCGCGTCGTTGTCACCGGTCACCGGCGTACCCGTGGCGCAAGACGCCAGCTCGGGGGTGGTCACCGCACACGCGGGAAAGCGCAGCAATCGCATCCGATGGTCGTAGCCACCACCGAATGCCGTGCGGAAACCCGAGTAGTCGATCTCGACGCGCACCGGCGCGGGAGCCGGCTCGCCATCGGTCCTGGTGACGCCCAGCAGCACACCGGCGACCCCCAGCCGCCGGGTGACGTCCTGGCCGAACACCTCCACCCGTACCTCGTCCGCACCACCGCGCGCCGCACGCACCGAGATCGGCAGCACCCCCGCCCGGCCGCCGTCCCCGCGCAGATCCACAGTGGACACGCCGGCGGACGGCAGCGCCGCGGCGGGCAGCGCGACCGGGACGGCCTTGCGTTCGGGATCGGGCACCCCCTGAAGTGGCTGCGCGGGCACCGAGGGCACCGGCGGAGTCGCTGCCGCGCCACCGTTGGGCGACGCACTGGGCACTGCGGCCAGCGTCGCCGCCAGCACCACGCCCACCACAGCCGACACACGTCTTCTCATCGCCACTCCCCGGTCACCGAGCCACCTGGCCGCAGGGTAGGAAGAAGAACTTTCAGGTCGCTTGCACCCGCGGAGACGGACACGGTTTGCAAGCGGCGAGTGCTAGGAACACCCGGTAGCGATGCGGGGCAACCATCCACGTGGCCCGACTGGTATCAGGCAGGACGGACTGAGTCGAAAGGCCGCGAAGTGGTGGGTACACCTGAAGGGTTCGAGGAGTTCGTGGCGGCCGCGTCGCCACGGCTGCTGCGAACGGCGTTCCTGCTGACGCGGGACGCGGGGCACGCGGAGGACCTGCTGCAGACCGCCCTTGCGCGGGCGTGGCGGGCCTGGCACCGGGTCAACGGTGATCCGGAACCCTATGTGCGGCGGATCATCGTGAACACGCACGCCACGTGGTGGCGTCGACGGTGGAGAGGCGAGGAACCAACCGGCGAGCTGCCGGAACCGGCCGGCGAGTCCCCGCAGGACGCGGTGGGCGAGCGCGAGTGGCTCTGGCAGGCACTCGGCCGGCTGCCGCGCAAGCAACGGGCCGTGCTGGTGCTGCGGTTCTACGAGGACCACACCGAGGCACAGGTGGCCGCGCTGCTCGGCTGCTCGGTCGGCACGGTGAAGAGCCAGGCGAGCAAGGCGCTCGCCAAGCTGCGGCTGGACGACACGGTTACCACGTTCGAAGGGGTGCGGCGATGAACCTGAGCGACCTCAGCGAGGTGCTACGCGACCGCGCCGAGCTGCCTGACTCCGCTCACGAGGCGCGGATGGCGGGTGTGCGGGCCAGGGTGTCGGCCACGCGGCGTCGCCGGGCGGTCGCCGGTGTCGCCTGCGTCGTGCTCGCGCTGGTGGGCATCGTCTACGCGGTGCTTCCCCGCCCCGACCGGGCGCCCGAGCCCGCGCTGCCGACGCGCACCCTGCCGGAGTACCAGAAGGGCACCCGGCTCATCGCCCAGGCCTGGGGAGACCTGCCGTCGACCAGCGTCACCGTGCGGTTCGTGCCGAAGACGCTGGACTTCTGGCTGTTCGCCAAATGCGACATCGGTGGCCACGACCAACTACTCATGACCATCACCATCAACGACCGGCCGTACGTGGAAGGGAACACCTGCGGTGGCGGCGGGAGCAGGACGCCGGACTGGAGCAAGACGGGTGTCGTGGCGGGCCAGCCGAACGTGATCACACTGACCGTGCTCGGCAAGCAGGGCGAGTCCGAGCCAGGAGGCCCACCGGCCGTCCTCCCCCTCCCGGCCGGCGGCACGTTCGCCCTCGGCGTCGGCGAGGCGGTACCGGTGAACGAGTATCCGTTCCCGCCGCGCCCGCAGACGCTGGAGAACATGGACTCCATCCGGCTTGGACCGGCCGCTGACCCGATGTTCGAGCTACGGGCCGACCCGGCAGATCCCGCCGCCCCGAAGGAGGCCACGGTCGAATGGCCCGGCCCCAGTCTGCTGCTGGCGGGCATGAACACGCCCGGCAGGATCCGGGTGCTGGTCAACGACACCTTGTTCATCGACCTCACCCACTGGAGCTACACCGTGCTCAGTACGCAAACCGAGTGGCCCGCATTCGACGGGAAGGACTACGGGCTCTCGAAAGGACAGACCGTCAAGATCACCGTCATTCCCGAACGCACCACAGGCGACTGGAAGGTGGAGCTCATTCCGCGGGCTCACCGGTGAGAACGCCGGCAACGCCGCCCCGCACTACTTGGCCCAGGGCTCGTCGGACCACGGAAGTGCGTGGCGTCCGTTGGCGAGCGAGCGCGCGTGGTCGAGCGCGTCTTCGCGGCCGGCGCCGGGATTGTTGTCCATCCAGTTCTTCCAGTTCGCGTTGTATCCGTCCTTGTGGATCTGCTTGTGGGTGTCGTTGTCCACCCAGGAACACCATTTGGGGTCTGCCGTGTCGATGCCGAACCGGTCGTAGAACTCTTTGTGCCACTCGACCGGGAACGGGTGGTGCGCGTGGTACTTCCGGCCGTCGTTCGGCGGCGGCCCGTGAATGGCCTCGCATTGCTCCCGGTAGTTGTAACCGCGCTCGTAGTCCCGTTTGTACAGCTTCTCGAGGTTGCGGCGGTGTTCCGTCTCCGCCTTGAGCAGTTCGCGCTCACGCTCGAGGAACTCCTTCTCGTTGCGCTGCTGGAGGGTCTTCTGCGGAGGCTCGAAAACGGTGGGCCTGCTTGGGCTTCGGCGGGTTGGTCGGCGGCGGGTTGGTCGGTGGGTTGGTCGGCGGCGGGTTCGGCGGCGGCGGAGTGGTCGGCAGGGTGGTCGTCGGCGGTCTGGTCGGTGCCTGCGTACCGGAACGGCCACCCCCGCCCCCGCCTCCTCCCCCACCACCACAGCCAGGGGAGAGCGGGTCGGTCATGTACACCTCGCCGGGCACGGGCTTCTGCCAGAACGGCCCGCAGCTCTTCGCCAGCCGAACTTCCGGCGAGCCGGCCGCCGCGGCCGACATGTCCCCGGAGTTCAGCAGTGACTCGACGTTGCTCATCGACTGGCGCAGCTCGCCCTCGACGCCGACGATCGGCGCGCGGAAGGCGTCGATCAGGCCGGACGCCCGCGCCAGCACGTTCGGGGTGACCCCGCCCTCCGCCGCCGACGCCGTCCGGACGTACGAGATCAGCCGCTGGACCAGATCCGTGAGCTGGCCGCCGGCGGTGCGCCGGGCACCGGCCACCACCTGGCCCATGCGGTCGGCGAGCGTGCCGACCATCGAGGACAGCTCAGCCGTCTCCCGCAACGCGCCGGTGACCTCGGCGGCCCGGTTCCGGTAGCGCGTACCGGAATCCCCCTGCCACGCGGCGGTGTCGGGCTCGGCGATGCCGCCGAGCCGCTGCCCGACCTGGCCGACGGACTCGCCCACCCGCCGCCAGGTGTCGGCGAACGACCCGATCACCGTGGCGTTGCCGGCCAACCGGTCCACCACGTCCTGCAGCTCCTGGACCTGTGCGGCGAGCGCGCCGAGCCCGGCCGCACCGAGCTGGTCGATCGGTCGCGTGCTCTCACCGAGGCCGCCCATGCCCCCACCGGTGGCGAGACCGCCGGTGAGCCAGCCGCAGCCGGTGACGGCGTCGCACACGCCCGTCGCGTCGCCGCGCCGAACATCGTCGAGCCCGGTGGTGATCATCGGAGCTCACCCCCCACCGTGCGAAGCGCGTCAATCGTGCCGGCGTCCTGACGGTCGAACTCCGCCGCCGACGCGCGCACCTTCGACGCTTCCGCCTCCAGGCACTCCACGGCCAGCCGCAGCGTCTCCCCACCCGCGCTCGCCAGCGCGTCGAGCAGCGCTGCGAACTCCTGACAGGTCTGGCCGTACGCGTCGCCGGTCATGCTTTGCCCACCGGCCAGTTCCACGGTCGAGCGGAGCTCGTCGGACAGCTTGAGCACGCTGATCGAGTGCGCGGTCAGCGCTTCCGTCACAACCTCGAACGAATCGCTCATCAGATCCCGTCCTCCACCATCACGGTCCGCCCGTCCCAGTCGTCGTCGACGCGGTCCGGCGGCCTCGGTTTCCGCGGCGCACGCGGCTGCCACTCGGGCTGCGGCGCAGGCTGCGGCACGGACTGCGGCACCGGCTCGGGAAAGCGTTTTCTGGCGTCGGCCAGCACGAGTTCCGCGGCGGGGTCGTTCGGTCCGATCGTCTTGAACATGGCCTGCCCCAACAGATCCGGAATCCGCGCCTGTGCTCGCGCGACGCATTCCATGACCTGCGCCGCCACCGCGCCCAGCGGAAGCTGCTGATGCCACCGCTCCTTGAGCACCAGACCGGTCAGCACACCGGAGGCCGACACGGTGACCTGCACCGTCCCGTCACGGGACGACTCGGTCACGGACAACCGGGCGATCTTGTCGTTGAGCTCGTTCCAATTCACGCTTCCAGGCAAAGCGCCTCCCCTCGTAGGCGGGAAAACCTGCAGCAGCTTGGACACGCGCCGGAAGCGGACCTCGTTCAGGCGAATTGCCGGTGAGTGAGCGAAATGCTCCGCTCAGTCGCGTTCGCGCCGCCGAGTAGTCGATCCGTGCCGACGCGTGACTCACCCGTCCGGGGCCCATTCGACGGCTAACCGCGTTGCTCGGCGCGACGACAACCGGGACAACACGGTGAAACAGGGGTGGGTCATGAGAACGGAACAGGATCTGGCCGGCGAGAGCCGCCCGCCGGACAGCGATCTGGGCTTCGCACCGGGAACGAAGGTCAAGGTCGAGCAGATCGATGATCGGAGCTGGGCGACGATCGATGCGCTGACGTACGTGGCCAAGCGCCGGGCCTTCACGGTGCAGCCCGGATTCCAGACGGACTTCGCCTCGGTGCCGCGCTACTTCGTCTGGTTGTTCCCCGCTTCCGGCCGGTACACCAAGGCGGCGATCCTGCACGACTATCTGTGTGGCAAGCCGGTGGACAACGGCGAGATCAGCCGAGGCGAAGCCGACGGCATCTTCCGGCAGGCGATGCGCACGCTGGACGTCGCCTTCCTGCGCCGCTGGTTGATGTGGGCGGGCGTCCGCATCGGAGCGCTGGGCACGAAGGCAGGCCGCAGACGCTGGTTCCGCCACTCGTGGCAGCTGCTTCCGCTGCTGCTGATAGGGCTGCCGGTCGTCGCACCGCCGGCCGTCATGATCCTTACCGCCCTGGCCGTGTTCTACGTGATGGAACGCGTCGTCTGGCTCGTTCTGCGCTACAGCGGACAGCCGGCCAAGAGGGTCAACGAACCGCGTCTGCAACTGGAGTTGTGACGGCCCCTTCCCGCTGGTCCCCACCCCTGTTGACCATACTCATTTGACGGAGTGAGCGCTCACTCCGCATTATGGGTGCATGACACCAGCATCCGAAACCCGGCGAAGAGCGCCGAGCATGAGCGCCGAAGACCGGCGCGCCATGATCGTGCACGCGGTGCTGCCGCTCCTGATGGAGCACGGCGCGAACGTGACGAGCAGCCAGATCGCCCGCGCCGCCGGTATCGGCGAGGGCACCATCTTCCGCGCGTTCAAGGACAAGGACGAGCTGTTCGACGCCTGCACGGCCGAGGCGCTGAGGCCCGACCACGTGCTCGACGCGATCGCCGAGATCCCCGTCGACCAGCCCTTGGAAGACCGGCTCGTCGAAGCCGCCGAAGCGCTCGGCGCGCACCTTGAGCGGATGGGCGCGCTGATGGGCGCGCTGCACGCGTCCGGCCGGATCAAGCACCGCGACTCGCACCGCGACCCCGAACAGCGTCGCAAGGACCAGGCGGACCGGAAGGGCAGGCGCCGCGAGTCGATGGCCGCCATCCGTGGGGCGATGGTCGAGCTGTTCACGCCCGAGAAGCGATCGGCTGCGGCTGCCGCCCGAGCAGCTCGCCTCCCTCTTCCTGACCCTGTTGTTCGGCGGCCGCCGGCTGGCGCCGGACGTCGACGCGCCCACCACGCGCCAGGTGGTCGACTTCTTCCTCCACGGCGCCGTGGAGGCTGGATGATCCCGGGTGGTGGGGGCGGCATGGAGTTCATGCTGGGCCGGCGCGGCCGTCGGCGGCGCGCCACGACGGTGCCGGACAGCGGGCTCACCGGACCGGTCGACATTCCCGAACCGAAGCAGGACGACGAACCGAAGGATCTGCGCTCCCGGCTCAAGCGCGTGAAGACGTCCGTGGCGGGCACCGTCCGCGGGCTGCCGAAGGTCGCGAAGCTGACGTGGCAGGCCAGCCCGATCCTGACCGATCCTCCTGGCGCTGATCACGCTCTTGTCGGGCCTCCTGCCGACCGCGACCGCGTACATCGCGAAGCTGCTGCTCGACTCCGTCGTCGCGGCGATCCAGCACACCGGCACCACGGGCGACATCGTCAACGTCGCGTTGCTCCAGTTCGGCGTGCTCGCGCGCGACCGCGATCAGCAGCGCGCTGACGTCGATCGCGCAGACGCTGCTGCAGGAACGCATGACGCTGACCATCCGCCACCAGGTGATGGCGCACGCCAGCGAACTGCACCTCGCGTACTTCGAGGGCTCGACGTCCTACGACATGCTGCGTCAGGCCGCGCAGGAAGCGCCGACGCGGCCGCTGTCGATGATGAACTCCGCGCTGGGACTCCTGCGGACGCTGATCACGTTCGGCAGCATGATCGCGCTGCTCGTCTCGATCAGCCCGCTGCTGGCGCTGGTCGCGCTGGTGGCGCCGATCCCGGCGTTCATCTCGCAGTCGAAGTACGGCTCGCGCGCGTTCTGGCTGACCTTCGTGATGTCGCCGATCAAGCGGCGGATGGACTATCTGTCCTCTTTGGTCACGACGGACACCTACGCCAAGGAGACGAAGCTGTTCGGGCTCGGCCCGTACTTCGTCGACCGGTTCCGCCGGCTCGGCACCGTCTCCTACGAGCGACAGCGGAAGCTGACGATCAACCGCAACATCAGCTCGACGTCCTGGGGAATGCTGAGCACGCTCGCCGGTTCGGCGATCGCGTTGTACATCGCACTGGAAGCGGTCGGCGGACGGCTCACCCTGGGAGACCTGGCGCTGTACACGGCCGCGGCGGCGTCCGTGCAGACGTCGGTGTCCGGGCTGTTCACGGCGTTTTCGGGGATGTACGAGAACAACCTCTACCTCGACACGCTGTACCGGTTCCTGGACACGAAGCCGGAGATCACGGCACCGGCGTCAGCCGCGACCGATGCCGTCCACAGTGGAGGGTCACATCGAGTTCGACTCGGTGACCTTCAGCTACCCTGGCGCCGACGAGCCCGCGCTCGACGAGCGTCAGCTTCGAGATCCGCCCCGGCGAGACGGTGGCGGTGGTCGGCCGCAACGGCGCCGGCAAGTCGACGTTGTTCAAGCTGCTCTGCCGGCTCTACGACCCGACCGGCGGCCGCATCCTGCTCGACGGCGTCGACATCCGCGAGTACGACCCCGTCGAGCTGCGCACCCGGATCAGCGCGATGTTCCAGGACTACGTGACGTACCAGGGCACGGCCGCGGAGAACATCGGCCTCGGCGACCTGACCCGGCTCGAGGACCGGCCGCACATCGAGGACTCGGCCCGCCGCGCCGGCGCGGACGAGCGGATCGAACGCCTGCCCCAGGGCTACGACAGCCCGCTCGGCCGCTGGTTCGACCAGGGTGTCAGCCTGTCCGGCGGCGAGTGGCAGAAGATCGCGCTGGCCAGGGCGTTCCAGCGGGAGGCGCCGATCCTGGTGCTCGACGAGCCGACCTCCGCGCTGGACGCGCGGGCCGAGCACGACCTGTTCTCGCGACTGCGGGAGCTCTCGGAAGGCCGGACGACGCTGTACATCTCGCACCGGTTCTCGACCGTCCGGCAGGCCGAGCGGATCTTGTTGCTGGAGCACGGGAAGGTCGCCGAATACGGGACGCACGAGGAGCTGATGGCGGCCAAGGCCGGGTATGCCGAGCTGTTCACGCTGCAGGCACAGGCGTACCTGGACGAAGTGCCCAGCTGAGCCGGGTGTCCGGGCCTCTGCGGCTGACGTTCATGTAGTCGGCGCATGCTCACCCACCGGCGCGTACGACCGATCCGTCCCGTCTCCGGGGCTGCTGACCAGCAGGGAGTACAGCTCGCCGAAGACCACCGAGAGTTCCTGGCCCAGCCCCTGCGCCAACCGGTCGGCCAGGATCGACAGCGGTGTGGTGCCGATCTGCTGGCGGTCCCACCGGATCTCCAGCGTGTTCGGGCCCTTGCGCACCAGCTCGGCGGAGACGCGCAGGTTGCTGCGGGACCACCGCTCGGCCAACGGGACGGTGCCGGCCTCGGTTCCGTTGACGAGCACTCGTGCGGACCCGAGGCCGGCCGTACCCAGCCGTGCGGTCAGGTCGATGTCGATGTCCGCCGGCTCGGCGACGACGAGCCGGAAGACGCTGGACTGTTGATGCGCACGGAAGTAGTGCCGATGTGCCCCGTGGATGCCGGGCAGCGCCCCGAGCAGCCCTTCCCAGTCGACCGGGCGCCAGGCCGGCGCGAACATCGGATCGAGGAGATCGACCTGGGCACCGGGTACGAGCGCGCGGTCCGCGCCGCTCCATTCGCGCCCTGTCGCCGCCTCGAACGAGGTCACCAGGGTGTCGTCCGAGCGATACCTCGAGGTGCGGGCGATGCCCAGGACGAAGCGCCGGACGCTGTCGGGACCGGGGAGGTCCAGCCCGCGCAGGTGCCACGGGACGGGAGCCACCGGCGCCGAACAATAGGCTGCGGCCACATCCGCGATCTCCGGCGCCGCGGCAAGGGCCTCCTGGGCGTAGGAAGCTATCAACTCCTCGTCCTGGCCGAAGTCCGCGTTGACCATCGCCGCGCAGAAGGCGGCGCCGGCTGTCACGGCCGGTGGAGGCTCCCGCAGTGCCGCGGCGTACTCCGCCCGCTCCGCGCCCGCCCCCAGCACGGCACCCACCGCGTGAGCCATCTCCGTGGCGGCCACCACCAGACCACGCCCGTTGAGGTGGCAGAAGTCGTAGAACACCGAGCGGTCCGGTATGCCGCTCGCGCACTGGTCCGGCAGCACCGAGGTGAGGTCGACGACCGTCGCCCCGCACTCCGTCGCGGCTTCCCGCGCCGCCACCACGCCGGCCGTGGGCAACCACGAGGGGTCCACCCCGTCGCACCACAGCCGGACGTCGCGAGCCCGGCGGTAGTCGGCCAGCGCGGCCGCGAGCTCACCCCGCTGCCGGTGTGCCTCGGCCCGATACCGGTACGCCTGGTCCGACAGGCCGCCGTCGACGTCGTGCAGTTCGGCGCACGCCTCCAGCACGCCGGCCCAGTCCCCGGCCTGGACGCGGTCCCGCGCGGCGGCCATCAGGGCGAGCCAGCGCAGCTGGTCGCCGTCACCCAGCACCGGGGTCAGCGCGGCGGGCCGCCAGTCGAGCAGGTTCGACTCGGGGAGCACGACGACGACCGGTGCCACATCGGCGTAGAGCTCACCGACGCGCTGAACGACCGACCTGGACACGGTGGCCAGGGTGGTCTCGCGCCGGCGGAGCAGACCGGCGATCCCTCCGTGGCGGAGCGCCTCGGCGTCGGCGTGCAGCAGGTCGGCTGAACACCACTCGGAAAGCTCGTACTTCCAGTTGTTTCCGGCGAAGAGCACGACCGCGTCCGGCAGCAGCTCACGGGCCTGCTCGGCGGTGTCCAGCAGATCGTGGACCCTGGCACCGTTCTTGGCCAGGTCCACCACCTCCACCGGATCAGCGAACCCGGCCGTGAGGGCCTGCTGGAGGAGTCCCGCGGGGGTGACGATCGGGTCGTGGAACAGGCCTCGCGCGACCGACTCGCCGAGCAACAGCACCCGCCGGCCCGCGGGTACGCGGGAGAACTCGGCGACGTCGGCCCAGTGCGGGCTCGCTTCCGGCAGTTCGTACCGGCCACCGTCCTGGGACAGCACCCATGGTCCAACACTCATATCGCACCTCCCGGTCAGGCCAACTCGTAGATCGCCAGGCGCCGCTCCGGCCGCACCGATCCGAACGTCGCGGTGGCAGCGGCTCGCTGGTGCGCCGTCACCTGCCCGCCGTCGACGACCACATCGGCGAGGACCAGGGCGTCCAGCCCGGACCTGATGAAGCAGTCGAGCGCGTCGGCCGGTGTGCACACGACCGGCTCGCCCCGCTGGTTGAAGGACGTGTTCAGCAGGACGCCGTATCCGGTGCGCCGGTGGAACCGCTCCAGCAGAGCGGCGAAGAGCGGGTTGACCTCCGGATCCACCGTCTGGACGCGGGCCGAACCGTCCACGTGCGTCACGGCCGGCAACTGATCGGTCCGCGTCTGCACCGTCTCCAGCATGAACGGCAGCGGCCCGGTGCTGTGGAAGTACTCCGGCGCCAGCTTCTCCAGCACGCTGGGAGCGAACGGCCGGAACGACTCGCGCATCTTCACCAGTCCGTTGATGCGGTCCCGCATGCCGGCGACGCGGGGGTCGGCCAGGATCGACCGGTTGCCGAGCGACCGGGGACCGAACTCCATGCGCCCCTGGAACCAGCCGACGATCTGCCCGGCGGCGAGTCGCTCGACCACGTCGTCCAGCAGGTCGCCACCTCGCGTCCGGTAGTCGGTGAACGCGAGACCGGCGGCTCGAAGCGCGGGAACGACGTGGTGCTCCGTTCCGTACTCGGGGCCCAGGTAGGCGTGCGTGAGGCGCTCCGTCACGGGCGGCACACCCAGATCGGCGGACACCTGGGCGGCGGCGCCGACAGCACCACCCGCGTCACCCGCGGCCGGCTGCACGAAGATGTCCTCGAACACCCCGGCCGTTCGAAGTCTCGCCGTGGCAACGCAGTTGAGCGCCACCCCACCCGCCATGGACAGATGCCTGGAGCCCGTGTCGGCCCGCACGGCGCGCGCCTTGCAGAGCACGACGTCTTCCAGAACGGCCTGGACGCTGCGCGCGAGATCGGCATGCCAGTCGTCGAGTGGCTCGTCCGGGCCGCGGGGTGGCCGGCCCAGCAGATCGACGAACGCGTCCGACCACATGCGACGGAGCCCGAGAAAGTCGAAGTACCGCAGGTCGAGACGAACGGAGCCGCGCTCGTTCCACCCGATCACCCGGCGCAGGCGGTCGACCAGGCTGGGTCTGCCCAGCGGCGCCAGGCCCATCGTCTTGTACTCGCCCTCGTTGACCTCGAAACCCAGGTACGCGGTGACCGTGCTGTAGAACAGGCCCAGCGAGTGCGGGAACCGGTCGGCCTCGGTCAGCCGGATGCCCGACGAGGCGGAGCCGAATCCCGACGACGCGGTCGACCACTCACCGACGGCGTCGAGCACCAGGATCGCGGACTCCTCGAAGCCCGAGCAGTAGAACGCGCTCGCCGCGTGCGACAGATGATGTGGCACGTGCCGGACCACTCCGTCGAACCCGAGTCCTTCGCGCAGCGCGCTGTACACCCGCCGCGGCTCGATCCGTTCGGAGAGCTCCCGCACCACGTCCGGCCGCGTCTCGCTGCCGAGCATCCACAGCTGGCGGTCGTACTTCATGGCGGGGTCTTCGTAGTACGCCAGCGCGTCGATGTCGGCCAGCGTGAGGCCGGCGATGTCGAGGCAGGACCGGGTCGCCCGCCACGGCACGCTCGAATCCTGTTTCTTCCGGGAGAAGCGCTCCTCCTGGGCCGCCGCGATGATCCGTCCGTCGACGAACACCGCCGCGGCCGCGTCGTGGTAGAGCGCGGAGATGCCAAGGACTTTCATCGATACCCGCCTTCGTCACCGGAATGGTCGGCGTGGCCGGACCGCGGTGGAGCGGTCCGCAGCCAGGCGGCGTTCTCCGCGACGTCCGCGATCGGAAACTCCCCGATGAGGCCCGGGCCGGCACCGACCTCGTTGCCCCGGACGTCCAGCACGGTGATGCCGGCCAGCTCGGCGAGCCAGTCCGGCAGCCGCGTCAGCCGGTTGTCGCGCAGATGCAGCCAGGTGAGGTTGGTCAACCGGCGCACCGCTTCCGGCACCGCGGACAGATGGTTCGCCGACAGCCCGAGCCAGGTCAGCCGGCTCAGGTCGCCGAGCCAGTCGGGCAGCGCGCCCAGTTCGTTGGCACACAGGTCGAGCCGGGTCAGTTCGGTGAGCAGGCCCAGCCACCGGGGCAGCTCGCCGAGCCGGTTGCCGGCCAGCACCAGGCTGGTCAGTTGTGGCCACGGCGCCACCCGCCAGTCGGGTAGCGCGGTGAGGCCGGCGTCCGCGAGGTCGAGCCAGCGCAGCCCGGTCATCCCGGCCAGCTGGTCCAAAGTGGACAGGCTGTTGCCGGACAGGTCCAGAATGGACAGTCTGGACGACTCCTCCAGCCCGGACAGCGGCTCCGCCAGCCGGTTGCCTGCCAGCCTTAGGTGGACGAGGTTCGTCAGCCCGGACGGCAGGTGTTCGAGCCGGTTCTCCGACAGGTCCAGGAATTCGAGGCGGCACAGGGCGTCCGGCAGCACCGACACCCGGTTTCCGGCCAGGTTCAGCCGGACCAGTGACGCGAGGCCGGGCATGCCGTTGCCGATCGCGTTCCCCGACAGGTCGAGGCTGCGCAGTCCGGGCGGCAGGGCCGGCCAGCTGGTCAGCCGGTTGCGGGCCAGGTCGAGGCGACGCAGCCCGGGCAGCTCGGCCAGATACGCGGGCAGCTCGGTCAGCTGGTTGCCGGAGAGGTCCAGCCAGTGCAGTGACGCACAGGACTTGAGCCACGCCGGCACCTCGGTCAGACCGCAGTTGCCGAGATCGACCCAAGCCAGCCGGTCCGGTGCCGCGGGTGGACCGCCGACCTGGGTGCCGCGCAGGTGAAGAACCCGATCCTCGGTTATCGCAGTGTCCATTGCCATCCCTGCGCCTCGTCCATCACGTCGTGCCAATGGGGATAGTCGTGGTAGTTCGGACCGCTGCGTGCCACGCGCAGCCGTGGGTCCGTGATGTCGATACGTCCGTCGTGCCGGTCGACGTGGGCGAGGAACCGGTGCGTCTCCCGGATGACGCCGGTGTTGACGTCCCAGGCGCCGGCCGCGTAGAGGTCGAGCCTGCGGCGCAGGCGGCCGACCACGCCGCCGGTCCACTTGAAGTGGTGCACCTGGGCGTAGCCGAGCTCCCGTGGCAGTCCGCGGCCCTCCGGCGCGCCGTGCTGCCCGGTGAGCAGTTCGACGTGGCCGCGGGCGAACACCACCTTCAGCGGCAGAGCCCGCGTCAGCGTGGCGCTGATCGAGCACGCGAGCGGGTACTGGTCCCACAGCGACGTGGACCCGACGTCGGGAAAGCTGCCGTCGGCGGCGATCCGGTCCAGGAAACAACCGTTCACGTGGTCCCGGCCGTCGCGCTCGCACAGGTCCGCGAGATCGGCCAGCGGCCGGTCGAACACCAGCATCTCGTCGATGTCCGCGATGACGTACCAGTCGCCGGGGTTCTCGGACATCGCATAGCGGACCAGTGCCTGGTGCAGGTCCAGGCTCCACGGGCCGACCTGGGTGTGGAAGACCCGCAGTCCCAGGCCGGCCGCCACGTCCTCGACGTCCCCGCGACCGGCATCCGCCGCCGACTGGGCGTGCGTGATGAGATAGAAGGACTCGATGCCCAGCCGCCGGTAGTACGTCACCAGATGGGGCAACAGCGCGGAGTCACCGCTGCCCACCACGCACACGAGGTGCACTCTCGCCACGATGTGCTCCTTCCCCCTAGTAGTACTTCGTCAGGCCGGTCCTGAGTGGACAGACCGGCGCGTGACCTCGGCGGCCGAACTCCAGCCCGCCTGCCACAACGCACGTACGCATTCCTGCCACGTCCGCAACGTCAACCCGTGTGCGGACCACAGCGCGCGCCCTTCCGGCGCTGTCTGGACCAGCCAGGTCGGCGGCTCGGACGCCGGTCTGCGCAGTGCCGCCAGCCGCACCATCCGGTCCGGGGAGCCCGCGTCGATGACTCGCAGCGGGGACAGCCCGGAGACGAACGCGTACAGCTCCGCCTGCGTGGGACTGCCGGCCACCAGGTCGATCCGGCCGGACAGGCCGGGCGCCGGGTAGAGGCCGGGACGGACGAGCAGTTCGAGGGCGGCCGCCACGTCGGCCAGCCCCACCACGGGCACCGGCAGGTCGCCCACGATCACCTGGCGGCCGGCTTCCGGCCACAGCTGCCGATGCGCGACCTCGTCCTGCGGATCCAGCACCCAGCCGAGCCGCAGCAGCGTCAGGCCCGGTGGTGCCGCCGTGGTCAGAAGCCGTTCGGCAAGCCACTTCGACCGCACGTACGCGCCGCCGTCCGCCACGGCCACGGCGGAGGTGGAGCTGAGGTAGACGAACCGCCGGCAACCGGCGAGAGCCGCGGCCAGCGCGGCCCGGAGCGCGCTCACCGCGTTCACCTCGAACACCTCGAGCTCGTGCAGGTGATCGACCGCACCGTGGTGCGCGCCGACGCAGTACAGCACCGCGTCCGCTCCGGCGAAGACCGCCGCCAGGCCGCCAGGTTCGTTCGGTTCGAGCGGCAGCACCGGGAAAGGCGCGGACCGCCGTGGCCCGCGAGCCAGTCCGACGACGTCGTACCCGCGCTCGGTCAGAAGGGTGCCGGTGGCCAGCCCGATCCGCCCGTACGCACCGATGATGACAACCCGAGCGCGCTCGGCCGCCATCTCCTACACCGCGCTCGAGTAGTCGATGAAGTCGCCGGGGTATTCGGGCTCCGGCGCACTGGCGTCGTCCAGCGACCGCCAGGCGTCGTCGGGTAGTTCACACGAGAGGGCCGCCAGGTTCTCCAGCAACTGCTGTTCGGTGCGGGCGCCGAGGATCGTCGAGGTGACCCCGCCGCGGCGCATGAGCCACCGGATCGCCACCTGACTCGGCGCGTACCCGTACTCGTCCGCCAGTTTCCCCAGCAACGCCACGATCGCGAAATTGCGTTCGGTGAAGCGTTTCCTCATGGTCTTGGAGCCCCGCCGGTCCAGGTCCGCCGCCCTGGTGCCGTCGGCGATGAGCTGGGAGTCGCCGTACTTCCCGGTGAGCAGTCCGCCACCGAGCGGGCTCCAGCCGAACACCCCCAGCGACTCGCTCGCCGCCATCGGCAGCAACTCCCGCTCGGCGGTGCGGCAGGTGAGGGAGTACTGCGGCTGGATCACGGTGAACGGCTCCCAGCCCCGTGCCCGCGAGATGCCCAGCCCCTTCGACACCTGCCAGGCCGCGAAGTTGCTGGCTCCCAGATAGTGCACCTTGCCCGCCCGGACCAGTTCGTCCAAACAGGACAGTGTCTCCTCCAGCTCGGTCCGCGGGTCCCAGCAGTGCAGGAACAGGATGTCGATTCGGTCGGTGCCCAGCCGGCGCAGCGACTGGTGCACGCTGTCGCGGATGTGACGGCGGGACAGGCCCCGGTCGTTCGGACCCGAGCCGGTGCGGAACCGCACCTTCGTGCTGATGAGCACCTCGTCGCGCCGAGCCCGCACCAGCTTCCCGAGAATCTCTTCCGACGCGCCACCGGCGTACCCGTCCGCGGTGTCGAAGGCGAACCCGCCCGCGGCCAGGTACGCGCCGACCATCCGTTCGGCCTCGGCGATGTCGGTCTCGTTGCCGAACGTCATCGCGCCGAGCGTCAGCTCGCTCACCTCGATGCCGGTCAGGCCCATCCGTAGATGCCTCACCCCACTACCTCCTTGTCCGCCGGAAGCCATGTGTCCACTGGAGACAGTCCCGCCCAGCCCAGGTGCCAGCCGAGGGTGCGGACGGCCGCGTACAGCCGCTCCGCGCTCGCCGGGTCGTCCGGGTGCGCCGAGCCCGCCGCGTCGCGCAGCCGCTGCTCGTCCGCTCGCCGGTCGAACCGGGCGGGCAGCAGCAGGTGCGCGTGTTCGGGCAGCAGCCGGAGCACGTCTCGCCTGGGCAGCGCGCGCAGATCCGCGGCGAGGGCCGCGGCGATGTGGTGGTACTTGGCCAGCTCGCCGGTCCAGCTCCGCGGCGGGTCGTGGGACAGCACCGGGTGGTGGCAGCCGATCAGCCGCCGCCCGCGCTGCGCCGCGGTCCGGCCGAACAGGGCGTCCCCCGCGAACCTCAGCCGGGTGTCGAACCGCGACTCGGCCAGTACCTCGGCGCGGACCGCGCAGGCCCTGGTGTCCATCGTCGCGATCGGCCTGCCGCACCGGACCGGACCACCTGCCCAGGAGGTGAACCGCGTCCGGTAGTCCGCCGCGGCGCCGAGGGCGAGCAGTGACTCCGGCCGGGGCGGCGCGACCGCGGTCACGATGTCGGCGGTGGCCAGATGTTCCAGCAGGTGCGCCGGCCAGCCGGCCGCCGGGAGACAGTCGGCGTCGGTGAACAGCACGGCGTCCACGTGGTGGCGCAGCGCCGCCGCCACACCCGCGTTGCGGGCGTGGTACGAGCCGGGCACCGGGCAGTGCACCACCTCCACCCCGGGCACTTCGGCCAGGGACACGGCCACACCGTTGTCCACCACGATGGTCGGCAGACCGGCCGCCGCGATCGCCCGCAGGTTGCCGGCCGTGCCGGCGTCACCCCCGCGCACCGGGACCACCACAGCCGCCCTCATCGCCTGCTCCGCGGGACGGGCCGTCCTGGCGTCGCCAGGAGCCAGTCGAGCAACGGCCGATATCCGCTGCGCCCGGGAAGCTGCCGGGTGGCGAGCTCCAGGGAGAACTCCTCGGCCTGCCGGTAGGACAACTCCGAATGGATCAGCCCGTCCCGGCTGCCGTCCGCCAGACCGGTGCAGGTGTCGCAGAGCGTGAACACGGAGAACAACCCGTTGAGCAGGCCGAACAACGTCAGGTCCAGCCCGGTCCAGCCGGCCGCGGCGGCGAGGGCACCGGCGGCCTCGTCGTCGAGACGGAAGTGGGTACCCCCCAGCGTCAGCAGGTTCGTCTCCGGGAGCCCGGCCACGGGCAGTACGTCCACCCAGGTCATCGCTCCGTTCCCCGGCACGAGCAGATTCGACGGGTTGCTGTCCTGGAGAATCCAGCGCCGCCGCCCGGCCACCGCGGCCAGGTCGTCCGCGAGAGCCCGGTCCTCCGCTCGCGCGGCGGTCACGAGTTCACGCGGCGGACGGGTGTCCCTGGTCAGTGCGGCGATCGCCAGAAGCTGGCTGCTCGGGGTGTGCAACCGGCGGGCGGAGCGGGTGAGCGCACCGAAGCCGAGGAATCCGGTGATGGAGGCGTCCGGACGCACTGGCGGAGGCGGGCCGAGCGCCGACATGGCGTTCACGGCGCACGCCACCGCAGCGATGTACTGCACCGCCGCGGCCCGCCGTCCGGACACGTCGTCCGGGATCGTGTCGAGCAGGCTGGTGGATCCCAGATCGGCGAAAGCGAGCACCCGGTGGCTCTGGCTCTCGCCGAGCACCGGGGCGAACGGGGCGTCCGGCAGGCCGGCGACCAACCGTGCCACGGAGAAGGCCTCGGGGCCGTAGTGCTTCAGCACCGCCGACTCGCCGTCCGCGCGAACCCGGGCCACCTGGTTGCGCAGGTCGCTGCCGCCCAACGGCTCCACGAGCGGCCGGCGCCAACCGAGAATGGCCGAGGCCGCCGCCGTCCAGGTGGCGTCCTCGGTCATGACGCGATCTCCAGGGTGTCCCCGCGCGCGTTCGCCCGGCACAACGGGAGCAGGCAGTCGTCGGTCCACTCCGGACGGACGCACACGACGTTCAGCCGGGGGTCCCGCCTGGCCGGTGTCAGCCAGCCGAGGTGGTCCTCGTCCCGGTGCCGCACGACCACCAGCAACTCGGTGTCCGCGGCCAGCCGGCTCAGCCGGGTGGAGACGTCGAGCGGCGCGTCCGGCCACACCAGTGCGACGGTGCGAGCGAACCGCCGCCGCGGACTTGTGCGATCACCCCACAGGTGCGGCCCGACCCCCCATTTCGCTTCGAAGAGACGCCGGTTGCGGATGTGCAGCATGGCGTTGACCCTCGGCGTGTACGAGGCGTGCGGCTCGTCGTGGTGTACCACCACTTCTGTGTCCACCACGAACCGCAGCCCGGCCAGGGCGGCGCGTTCACACCAGTCCTCGACCTCGATGACACCGCGGCCGTAGCGTTCGTCCAGCAGCCCGATCCGGTCGAACATCGCGCGCTCGGCGAGCAGGCAGAATCCGTACACCACAGGGACTTCGCGGACACCCTGGTCGCGGTAGGCCAGCGACTGGTGCCACGGCATGCCGTCGGAGACCGGCCCGGCCGCGGCCACGTCGGCCGGCGCGAGTGCCGCGCTCAGCCCGCGCCGCCAGCCGGGCGTGACCAGGGCGTCACTGTTGAGCAGGCAGATCTCCCGGCCCGTCGCGAGGCTGATGCCCTCGTTGACGCCGACCACGAACCCGTGGTTCTCGTCGTTGAACCGGCGCACCACGCGGCCGAAGCGGTCGCCGTGTTCGGCGAGCCAGGCGCCGAACTCCTCGCGAGTCGGGTCCGTGGAGCCGTTCTCCACCCAGACCAGCTCGGTGTCCAGGAGATCGTCGTCGGCGATCAGCGAGTCCAGCAGGCGGCTGGTCCGGTCCCAGCGGTTGAACGTCAGCAGTACGAGTGAGGTGTTCATTCAGCCGCCCCACCCTCGGTTTCCGCGCAGCCGATCCGGCGCGCGCCGTAAGCCACCGCGGCCCGCACCACGAGCTCGAGTGCCCTCACGTGCCGCCGCAGGATCTCCTCGTCCACCCGGTCGCGCAGTGCTCCGCCGGCGGTGGAGGCCAGCCACCGGCGCGCGACCGACGTGCCCATGGCCCGGTTCACCCGTGTCGTCGTCCAGTCCCCGGCCACCTGCGTGTACCCGGCCCCCAGCGTGCAGCCGACCAGCCACAGGTCGAACAACAGGCCGTACCCGATGTCGTCGGCCAGCGCGGTCCCTCCCTGGGTGGCGGAGACGGTGGCCAGCAGCGCCTCCAGCAACGTGGCCTGCCCGGTCCCCTGGCCGGCGAGATAGGTCTGCGCGGGAACCGAACGCCAGCTCTCTCCTGGCGCCGTGCGGACCAGGCACGCCGGGCGCTCGCGGTACCGGAACCGGGAGAGGTAGGGGGCCACGGTCGGCCGCAGCACCGGCCCGGTCCACTGGGGAAAGTCCGTTCGCTCCACCGGGTTGGGCAGGTAGCAACCCGACGGCCGGGGTCCCCAGGAGTCGTGCCCGTGCACGCTCGGAACGTCGAGATGGTCGACCAGGTTGGGCACCGCCACCAGAGCGTCCACCCGCGCGGCGGTGAGATACCGGTGGATCGCCGCGTCGTCGTGCTCGTACTCGGTGCACTCCCGGTGCAGGAAGACGCCGAGACCGCGCGCTGCCGCGGCCGGCATCACCAGTGCCTGGGCCGGTACGTAGTCGGCCATGACCTCCACCCACGGGTGTCCCGCCAGAGCGGCCACTCGCGCGGCCTGGGAACTGCGGGAACCCCACTCGCAGAACAGCGCGAGCGCGTCGTGGGGGCGGGCCCGGACCGCCTCGTGCAGCTGTTCGGAGAACTCTGCCGGGACGAGTACGTCGTCCTGGAGCACCAGGTGATGGGTCGCGTCCAGACCGACCGCCGACCACGCCGCACGGGCCGCGCGAAGCCCGGTGCGCGGGCCGCTCGGGTCCGGATCGACCACCACGATCGCGTTCAGTTCGGGACGCTCGTCGCGAATCCGCTCCGCCCACGACCGGCGTGCCGGGTGGGTCATGATGGCAACCGAGATCGACACGTTCGTCACGTTCATGTCGTCATCCCCCGGCCAGCTCGGCCGCGGTGAGCGGGCGCGCGGGATCGTGGCGGGCCGTTCCCGCCCGGATCCCGCCCGCGACCAGGCTCGCCAGGTCGCCGGTCAGCTCGTGGAGCGCATCGGCGGTGACGTAGCGCCACAGTCCGCCCGGCGCCACGGTGGAAAGGGCCTGGCGGACCGTCCCGGCCGGCGGGACCACGTCGCCGGCGACCAACCCGATCGCCACACCGGTCAGCCACAGCTCCAGCAGGAACCCGAGTCCCACGCTCGCGCGCAGGCTGCTCGCCCTGGGCAGGCGGTCCAGCACCGCGCCGAGCTCGCCGGCCGCGGCGGCCATCGGGTATCCCCGCGCGGTGAGGAGATCCGACACGGCGCGCCCGGCCGGCAGTGCGCGTCCGGCACCGGTCGGCACGAACCTGGCGACTCCGTGCTGCCAGGTCAGCATCGGCAGCGCTACCGGAGTCTCAGCTGTCGTGGAGGACCAGGTGTGATCCACGTCCGGAGGGAAGCAGCACGACCGGCGGGTGGCCTCGAACGCGTTGGGCAGCAGGCTCGGCGTGTCCGCCCGGTCGACGAGGTTCGGCCACGCGACGACCACCTCGGCGCCGACCGACCGGAGATGGGCCAGGGCGGCCACGTCGTAGGGCTCCCACCGGCTCACCCCGGACCGGAGATGCTCGCTCAACCCGGCCGCGAGCGCACGCGGCAACACCAGCGCCTGCACCGGCAACTCGTCGAGCACCGGCGACCAGCTCCGGCCGGCGAGGACGGCCAGCCGGCCCAGCGCCCCGGCCGTGCCGCTCCAGTCGGCGTACAGGCAGATCGCCGCCTCCGGCCGGGTCTCCACGACTCGGCGCAGAAGTTCGGCGAAGCCGTCGCACACCGCCGAGTCGTCCTGCAGCACCAGGTGATGCGAGGCGTCCTGGGCGGTGAGGGACCAGGCGAGGGTGGCGGTACGGGCGGTCGCGGCCGGTGCCCACGGGTCCGGATCCTCTGCCCGGCGCACCGGCAGTCCCGGCAGCTGTGCCTCCAGCTCACCGGCCAGTCCGCGCCGGTTCGGATGGGTCATCACCGCCACGGAGATCTCCATCACGAGTCGTACTCCCGGAAAGCCTCGGTCTCCGCGGTCCGCTGGTCCCACATGGCGACGGCCGCCGGATCACCCCAGCGCACGCAGAACTCCCGGCAGTCCTGGCAGACGCGCACCATCGCCGCCTGCCGGTCCGGCCACGCGGGACGATCTCCGAATCCGGCGAACAACTCGCCGAGCAGCGGCACCACCGCCGGGTGGTGCATCCGCACGATCCATTCCGCCCAGGCCAGATCCTCGGTCGCCGAACCGAGGCGGCACAGTTCCCAGTCGAACACCGCGAGCACCTCGTCGGCGGTGGCGTTCACGAGCATGTTCTGCGGGCCGAAGTCGCCGTGCACGATCACGTCGCCGGTACCCGCGAGTCCCGGTACCAGCGCAGTGTCTATTTCGGACAACCGCCGGCGCACCTGGCCGCACAGGCGCAACACCGACGCGCCGTGGCCGGCGTCCAGTGCTTCTTGGCCGTGCCAGCCGATGACCTCCGTCAGATACAGCGCGCCGTCCCGGTCGTCGCGCACTTCGGGGACCGGGAACACGCCGTGCAGTCCGGTCAGAGCCGCTCGCTCGGTGCGGTGCCGCCGTTCCGGATCCGGTCCGAGATACGCCTTGCGGACCAGGCCGTCCCGCCGCCCGGTCTCGTTCGTGTACCCGTGGGGCAGACGCAGCAGGTCCGGCCCTGAAGGTTCGGTCATGATTGCCTCCTGACTCGCTGCTCGATCCGGCGCAGGAAGTCGCCACACGCCGCGGCGTCGCCCGTCCGATGGGCCTGGAAGGCCGCGGTCGCCCAAGCCCTGGCCAGCCGCACCTCGCGCTGGGACAGCTGATCGCACGTCCGATGCCGGAAGTCGTTGGTCAACCGGATGAAGTCGTGCACCGTGGCCGTCTCGGCGTTGCCGAACCGCTCCCCCGGCAGCGGCGTGTAGGTGTTGAACTGCGCCGCGTCCAGGTCCAGCTCGATCGCGAGGGTGACGGTCGCGAGCAAGCTCGCCCACGAGTCGCCGGGCAGCCCGACCATGAACAGTCCGCGGACCCGCAACCCGGCGGCGCGGACGGAACCGATCATCTCCGCCAGGTCGCGGGGCACTCTCCGGCGGGCCTGACGCAACACCGACGGGTCCACGGACTCGATGCCGACGATGACCTCGGTTGCGCCGCCGGCTGCCATCGCGGCCAGCACCGGTGGCGTGAACCGGTCCAGGTTGCCCTCCACGGACCACCCCACGCGCCCGCCGCCGCCTCTGGCCATCGCTCCGGCCACCTCGATGGCGTGGTCCGGATCGGACGCGAAGTCCTGATCGCGGAACTGCACCTCCCGCACGCCTGCCTCGCTCAGCCGCGCCACGTCCGACTCGAGCGCGGCCGGGTCCCGCCCAGACCACCGGCCGAGGGTGCGGATGTACGGGCAGTACCGGCAGGTGCGGTCGCAGCCACGGCTCGCCTGCAGGTGCACCCGGATCTCGTCCCGGTCGTTGCGGTAGAGAGGCAGCGGGAACAGTTCGTACGCCGCGCCGATGTGGACGTTCTCGACGTCGAACAGGGACGCGACAGCAACGGGGGCATCGCCCCTGACCGCCGACATCCTGGCGCCCTCCGGTAGATGCGCGACGGTCGATCCGTACAGGAACACGGGAGTTGCCGGCTCACGCTCGGCGAGTTCGCGGGCGAACACGAGGTCCTCCGCCCAGGTCGCCAACTGGACTTTGAGCAGCCGGATGTCGGCCCGTGCCGGCACGTAGGGCAGTTGTGAGGCGTTGCAGTCCTGCACGAGCACCCGCTTCCCCGCGGCGCTCATCACCGCCGCCAGCGTCACGGCGGTGAGGTCGGGCCGGGGCGTGTCCACGTACACGGCACCGAGGTCCCCGCTCATGTCCCCGTGGACCACCGCGCCATGGAAGGGACGGACGAGTTCCACGGTCTCCGCCTCGCGCAGCGCGGTCGCCACGGCGTGGTCGACCGTGGCGGCCTGCACGAGCACACCGGGGGCGGTGTGCGGGATCAGCTTGTGGTATCCGGCCACGAGCGGCCTTTCGGTGCCCACCGCTCACTCCGCCAGTTGTTCGGAGATGAGCACGCACAAGTTGTCCACCGACTCGAACACCTGGTCGTTGAGCGACGTGTCCGGGACCTCGATGCCGAAGTGCTCCTCCACCCGCACGAGAAGTTCCACCAAGGCGATCGAATCCAGCGCGCGAAGCGTCTCGTCGGTGGGTGGACCGTCGCCGACCTCGGCGAGTACCAGCAGCACGCCCTCACGCACCTCGGTGATCTGACCAGCCGTCATGACTTCCCTCCCACGGTTGAGCCCAGTGCGAGCCAGCGCTGTGCACACTCCTGAAGTGGCCGGGCCGCCCGCTCGTCCAGCCCCGCCCATGCGGCCAGCGCCGGATCGCCCACGAAGTCCTGCAGCGTGCTGTCCACCCGCGCCTCGTCCCAGTCCACAAAGGCCGGTCCGGCCTCGGTCATCGTGATGTCCCGTCGCCTGGTCCGCCCGACGGCGACGCCCTGCGGGCCGGGCAGCCCGGCACGCGCGGCCGCGTACTCGGCGGCCGGCCCGGGATCCAGTCCCGCGGTCCTGGCCCAGTGGCGCGCCTGCTCGGCATCGACCGGCCCGCGCCAGTCCGGGACACCGGGCCGCTGCGGCCAGTCCCGGGTCAGCTCGTGCACGCGGCGCAGTGCCTCGCCGACAGCGGCCCAGTCCTCGGGCGCGGACGGATGGGGGCCGGCCAGTTTCGGCGTCAGGGTCAGACCGCCGACCTGATCCGCACCGGACTCGGCCGGCACCGGCAGGGGGACGACGACACCGTGCCGGTCGAGCTCCCGCAACAGCTGTTGTTCCCAGGCCAGTGAATCGGCGCTCCGCTCGCTCCGGCGGCCGACGCACTCCACACCGCGAACGATCACCGTGCGGACCTCGATCCGGTGCTGACCCGGTCGCGGCGGTCCGGCCTGAACGTCCGTGCCCCAGGCGCGGAGCAGTGACTCGAACGACGATCTGGTCATCACCGGACTCCCGCCAGGTAGACGCGGACTGACTCGTGGAGCGCGGATGGCGCGTCCAGGAAGGGGTAGTGGCCACCGGGCAGGGTCACGACGCTCGTACCGGGCAGCTCGGCCGCGCGCCGCAGTTGCGCGGAGCTGACGAACGGGTCGTCCTCTCCGGTCACGACGAGGGCCGGGCAGGTCACCTTCGTCAGAGCGTCGACGAGGTCGAACGGACTCCGATCACCTCGCAGCCGCCGCCACGCCGATTCGTACGTCGGCACTCCGTCGAGCAGCTGCGTGGCGGTGACCGCGCCGGTGCCCAGTCCCGGCGGCAGCGCGATCTCCGCCAGATACCTGCGATACCACCGTTCCGGATCGGGTTCGGCCCGGCGCAGCCGCCGCAACCGTTCGACGTCCGGCGTCCACTGCCGGCCGCCACCACCGTCGGGCGGCGGATTCAGCAGGACCAGACCGGCCGGCCGGCGACGGGTCGCCACCGCCAGCGCGACCCTGGCCCCCCAGGAGTGACCGAGCAGCACGTCGTCCTCGCCCAGGGCGGTCACCAGTTCGTCGGCCAGCTCCGCCACGCTCACGGGTGAGCGGCCGTACCCGTGGCCGGGATACCCGACGACGTCCACGAGGCCCAGACCGGCGAGAGCCGGATGCAGGCCCCGCGCGATCTGATGGCCGTAACCGGGTCCGGCCGGCAGACAGACGATCCTGCGGCCACCGGCGCCGCTGCGGCTGACCCGCACCCGCCCGGCCGTGACCGTCGTGCACCGGGACGGCGTCGAATCCGGTCGTCGTCGGATCCGATGACGCCGACGCCGGTCGCGCCGGTGGTGCGAAGACCTCCAGCAGGCCGGCCAGCGCCCCGGGATCGTCGGTCACGGTGATCGGCACGCCAGGCAGGCAGCGGGCGAGCCGGCGCGAGATCAGCCGGCGCTCCGGCGCCCCGGCGGGCACCTGCACCGCCACTCGTTCCCGGTCGGCCGCCACCCGGAACGGCTCGCCCAGATCAAGCAGTGCGGGCAGCAGCACCGACATCACGTCCACGCCGGCCAGCACGGTGTCAGCCGTGAGAACGGCCCGGCCGGAGACGCCGGCGAGCTCCAGCACCATGCCGTTCGGCGCGCACCGGGCGGCCACGACGTCCCCGGTCCGGTAGCGGATCACCGGCATGACCCGGTTCGTCAGGTCGGTGACGGCCAGCTCGCCGATGGTCAGGTCACCCAGTCGTCGCCCGTCCAGAATCTCGCAGTGGACCAGGTCGCTGTGCACCCGCCAGTGCTTGTCGCCGATCCGTTGCCAGGCCACGTCACCCACTTCGGACAGTCCGTACACGTCGCCGTGCCCGAAGGCCTGCCAGCGCTGGTGATCCGCCGGGCGTTGCTCGTACGAGGTGACCAGCACCGAGGCCGGTTCCGCCCAGCCGTCGGGGTGCAGCTGCCGAAGCACGTGCGGGTTCGCCACCGTCACCGGACAGTCGGCGGCAGGCCGGTCCCCGCGGGGGTGTTGCTGGACGACGAGGTGGCCGCCCGCCAGGTCGCGCAGTGCGCCGCCACCGAACACCCGCAGCCGATATGCCCTGGGAACCAGGTACCGCGTCTCCGTCGGCCCGGTGACGCCGAACGTCCGCCAGTGCCGAAGCCATCGCATGATCTGGTTGTGCTCGTGCTCGCTGCCCAGCGCCGTGCGCAACGGGGCGTTGGTCGAGCCGCTGGTGCGGTTCCACCGGACCGGCGTGCGTCCGCTCGCCAGATACCGGTCAGCGTGCCGCAGGTCCGTCTTGGTCACGACGGGAAACGCCGCCAGGCCACGCTCGTTGACGTCGGGCGCGGACAGCTGGGCATACGCCGGCACGTGGCAACGGGCGTACGCCAGCAGTTCCGCCAGCAGTTCCGCGCCACGGGCCGCGCGGTCCCCTGCCGGCCAGCTCGCCTGTGCCGCCAGCGCGGCCATCGGCAGCCGCTCCCAGGTCTGCTCGTACCGGTCCTCCGGGACGAACCGGTAAACGCCGGTCATGACGGCACCCGCTTGCCCGCGGTGCTCAGTGCGACCGGCGCGTCGGTCACCTCGGGTGCCGGCAGGAAGGGAAACCGCGACCGCACCACCCGGCGCACCTGCTCCGGGTCGGCACCCGGCAGCGAGACCCGCCAGCCACCGGGTACCGGCGCCACCCTGGCGTCAAGGCCCTCGGCACGCAGCTCCGCCTCGACCCGATCGCCCTGCACCCAGTGGCCCGCCACGGGAAACCGGGCCGAGCGCCGTCCCGTGAGCACGATCCGGTCCGCGTCCTGCCACGCCAGGTCGCCGGTCGCGATGCGGGCACCGTCGATCGGACGCAGCCCGAGGTCGTCGAGCACGGCCAGCGCCGCGTACGGTGTCTCGGCGACCAGTTCGCCCTCCACCACCGCGATCCGTACGCCCGGCAGCGACGCGGGCAACTCGCCGGTCCGGTAGCCGGCACCGGCCTGTCCCACCGCGACCCGCGGTCCCGCCTCGGCGAGACCGTAGGCCACCCGGACGTCCATGGCCGGACTCCAGCGCCGGAGATCATCGACGACCTCCCTGCTGACGAGATCTCCGGACAGGACGACCTGGTCCGGTGCCGCCGTCCCCGCACGTGGCAGGCGCTCGGCCACCGCCGCGGTGCAGCGCAGACTGACCCCGGCCAACGCGTTGCGCCGCTGCGTGCGGACGTACAGCTCCGGAATGGCCGGTGCCGGAACGACCAGCCGGCTGCCGAGCACCAGCGAACCGAGCGCATCGGCGACCAGGCCGGCCGAATACGCGATGCTGCGCAGCGACACGACGGTGTCCGGGGACGGCCCGGCGGCGGCGACCGCCTCGGCGTTGCGCAGGCAGCGGACCTCGTCCAGGAAGACCACCTTCGGGTTCCCGGCCGTGCCGGACGAGCAGACCCCGATCAGGCCCGCACCGGGTGTCCGCCCGCTGCCGGCGGCCGCCAGCAGCGCCCGGTGCGCCTCGACGGGGTCGGCCAGCCATGCGGTCAACCAGGCGGGCACGGGCACCCGTGGCGGCCACAACAGGGGAACGTCGCCGGCCGTGACCAGCCGTACCGCCTCGGCGAACGTGTGCGGCGCGCCCAGCCGATCCGGTACCGCGACCACACGCGGCCGGGTCACCCGGCCGGGCCGGGTACCGATCAGATCCGCGCCCGGCATGAACGAGTCACCGGTACGAATCCACTTGGTCCGCCGGGCGGCGACGGTCTCCCACAGGCTGGTCACCGGCGCACCTCAGCCGACCACGACGCAACGGAGCGGATACTCGAAAATGCTTTCGTAGTTGACGATCTGAGTGCGGATCTGGATGGCCTCGGGGCACTGGGCGCGCACCTTCGCGGTGATCTCACGAAGCACGTCCTCGGCGAACACCGCGTTGCGGTGCGCCGCCGCCACCACATCCGCCTCGCTGCGGCGTTTGTGGTACTCCCGCACCGGCCCGCTGGCGGACTGCTCCCCCAGCGACAACAGCTCCGCCGCGCTCTGTCCGGTCACCATCCCGGCGTCCCCGGTGATCGTGATCTCCAGATCGCAGACCTGGTTGTGCGACGGATGGTTGCCCGCGTCCGCCATGTCGTCACGGTCGTACGCGATGACCGCCTGTGCCTGCGGGCACGCCAGGCAGACGCGGAAAGCCAGCCCCCACGTGACGGTGGGCGCCTGATCCGGCCCCACTGCCATCTCGCAGATCTCCTCGACAGGTTTGAGCCCGCCCTCCACCGGCAGGGTCATCGCCGCCCGGGCTTTGACCGCCCGCGACGGAGTGTCCGGTGTGACCGCGCACAGGCCCTCGAAGACACTGTCCACATAGGTCCGCAGATCCGTCACCGCGGTCGGCACGCTCGTGCACTGGATCAGCCGGGACATGTGCGCACCGCGTTGTTCGGCCGCCAGACCCACGAGGATGTCCATGACCACCATGGCCGGCTGATGTTCTTCCCCGATGGTGATGAACCGTTTCACCCCCGTGTGCCCCACTGACTCGACCGGTAGCCGAACAGCGGGCATGCCGGCATGCAGATCTGGCAGTCCGGCCGTGATCAAAGGCTCCATCAGTCCCTCCGGGGATCGTTTTCGAGCACCATGTAGTACTCACCGATGTCGAGTGGCACCTTGTTCGTCACCGTCCGCAGACCGGCTGACCGGAATTGGCTCACCGGAATCGCCCGCAGGTCGAAACTCACCCTGGTCCGCCCCGTGTCGTTCTGCGGGTTGCCATGGCGCAGGCGCACCGCGTCGAATTGCAGGATTTGTCCGTGCTGCAGCTTGATCGGGTGATAATCGCCCCTGTCCGGCTCACTTTCGACCCATATCGCGTTCGTGCCGTACGCGTCGGTGAGCGGCACCCAGAAGTTCACCGTCCCTGGCTGGTGGTGGTACTCCGAGTCCCGGTGGTACGCGGACACGGCCACTCCGCCCGGCTGGCTCACCCGGAACGTCGGGATCCGCTGCACACAGACCGGTTCCGTGAACAGCGGCAGAATCTCCGCGCGCAGGAACCGGACGTAATGCTCGGACAGCTGATCGAAGAGCGAGTAGAAGAGCAGATGAGCCTGGCTGTCCTGATCGGATTTCTTGTTCCGGCGTTCCGGTAAGGAATCGTGGAGCAAGGCCAAATCCGATACTCCCAGGATCTTCCGCACCCAGCCGGCAAAGTCGTACTCACCTGACGAGTAATCGCGGATGACTATCACCACTATACCTCACTACGTGCGATGAGCATCGTTTTCCTGGCTCGAATTCGACCACCATTCGCCGAGCAGCTCGTCGAGCCGAGCCTGCCACGTCGCCTGGTAGTCCCGGCCCTCCCAGAGCCGGATCAGGGGCGCGCCGTCGTCACCGGGGGCCAGCGCGCTGCGCGTGGGCACCGTGGTCGCGCCGAGCAGCTGACGCCGGACAGCGTCAACCGAGTCCACCAGTTCCGGAGAGCTGGTGACGCGGTCGCCCAAACGCATCCACAGTGGACCGTAGACGTACCAGATGTTCTTGCGCACGCGGTCGGACGTGTTGCGAGCAACCGAATGCCACAGCGCCGGATGGAACGCGAGCACGTCGCCCGCCCGCGCCGTCACCTGACGCGCACCGGGAACGGCCTGCTCGATCTGGGCCAGTTCGCGGTACCGGTCCTTGGTCAACCCGAGCCGGTGCCGCTCGTCGACCTCCGGCAGGCCCCGGCGGTGACTACCCGGCGCCGCGACGTAGTTGCCCATGTCCTCTCTGTCCACATCGGACAGATACACGGCCATCTTGACCTGCCAGACCGGACACTCGCCGCCGCTGCGAGGGAAGAAGTACGGCGACGGATCGTCGGTGTGCCAGCGAATCGCCGGGTGGGGCGAGGGCGGGCGATAGGTGAGGGTCGACACGAGGACCTGGATCGCGGCGCCCATCAGGTCCATGGCCGTGCCCAACAGCACCGGATGGTCGATGAGATCGAGGAACTCGGGGGCCTGCTCGACGATGTTGACCGTCTCGAACGCCTCCTCCCGCTGCTCCGGTATCACCCCGTGCGCCCGGACCACCCGATCGGCGGCGGTGCGGAGCCGCTCCACCTCCTCCGCACCGAACACTCCGGGGATGACCAGAAAGCCGTCCTCGTTCCACGTCCTGCGCTGCGCATCCGTCAGCGGTACGTAGGGCGTTGTCATGCGACCACCTCCGAACGCAACCGAAGATCGAGCAACTCGAGCCGGTCGGTACACGTGAGATAGACGTCCCGCCGGCCGCTGGCCCCACCGACCGGCGCGGTGATCGCCGCCCACTCGCCGGGTGCCGCCCCGGACAGCACGGGCGCGACCGCGAGCAGCTCACCGTCCACGGGGTCGTCCAGCCGGACCTCGATCGCCGCCCATCCCGGCTCGGTGCGGCGCGCGTGGATCTCGAACAGCCGCGGCGACGACGACAGCTCGACATCGCGGAAGCAGACCCAGGCACCGGGCCGGGTGGCGGCGACCGCGTCGGCACGTTTCGCGCCGTCGTCAACGATTTCCACGCCGTCGTACGCGTCGAAGTCCACCGCGCTCACCCGGCGGCCGAGATCGCGCGGCGGCGCGGGCATGCCCCTGACCACGATCCGCTCCACGTCGGTCCAGTCCCGCGCGGACCGGCCGATCATGAACTCGTACCTGCCCGGTTCCACCACGAACTCGTGGCGATCGACGTCCCAGTACGCCAGTTCGGTCAGGGGTAGCTCGAACCGCACCACGGTGCTCTCGCCCGGCGCGAGGTGCACCCGCTGGAACCGGCAGAGCGCGGCGTGCGGCCGGGGCCTGGCCGACTCCGGCATCCGCCAGTACAGCTGCACCACCTCCGCGCCGGCGGTCGGGCCGGTGTTCGTCACGGTGATGCTGAACTGGGCGCTGTCCTCGGGGCAGAGCCGATGCCGGTAGGCCCGCAACGAGTGCCGGAAACTGGTGTATCCCAGTCCGTGGCCGAACGAGAACAGCGGCTCGTGGTCGCTGTAGAGGTACGTCTTGCGGCCCTTGATGATGTCGTACTCGAACAGGTCGCCGAGGTGGTCGGCCGATCGCGGCCAGCTCTGCGTCAGCCGGCCGCTCGGCGAGAAGTCGCCGAAGAGGACCGCGGCGAGCGCCGGCCCCAGTTCCTGGCCGGCGTGGCAGGACCAGACGAGTGCCGGAACGTGCTCGGCCGCCCAGGTGACGGTGAAGGGGTATCCGCTGACGACCACCATCGTGGTGTTCTCGTTGGCTCCGCGCACGGCACGGACGAGCGCGTCCTGGGCGGCCGGCAGCGCGATCTCACGCCGATCCTGGCTCTCCCGCGCGCCGATCATGGGGTGGGTGCCCACCAGTACGATCGCCGCGTCCGCGTTCCTGGCGAGTTCCGCCGCCTCGTCGGCACCGCGGACGAGGATCTCCCGGGCGAAGACGAGTGCGTCGCCGCGATCCTGTGCGGTGGCCGTCACCAGCCGATCCGGTCCGACCGCTGCCACGTAGGCATTGCTGGCCGAGCACTTCAGCAGCCACCCGTCCCCCTGCGGCTCCAGGGTGAACGTCTCGCGAATCACCCAGCCGCCGGGAACGGCCTTGTCGTTGCACAGGCCGCGATCGTCCATCAGGGACACGAACCGGCTGTTCGCGCGGGAGCGGAGCGAGATGGTCTCACCCCAGTCGAACACCTCGAAGGTCTGCTGGGGGCCGGCCTCGGTCGCGGTGAGGCACAACCGCGCGCCATCCGGCTCGGCGCCCGCGGTCAGGTACGTGCCGTCGTCCATGGCACGCAGGGCGATCTGGTCGGCGCCCTCGGTGAACACCACGCGACCGTCGCCGATCCTGTCGCGGACCGCTGCCAGTGGTGTCGTCTCGTAGGGCAACGTGGCGGCGGAATACCAGTCCCGATAGATCCGGTCGGCGGACGGTCCGATGACCGCGACCGTGCCGACCCGCTCGGGGTCCATAGGCAGCAGGGGCCCGTCGTTCTTCAGCAGCACGACGCCCTGCCGCGCCGCGTCGGCCGCCAGCCGGCGGTGCTCGGCGCAGTCGATGACCGCGTCGGTGAGGTGCGGGTACGACGCCCGCTCCGGCGGGTCGAACTCACCCACCAGGAAGCGCAGGCGGAGCACGCGGCGCACCGCTTCGTCCACATGGGACTGATCGATCAGGCCCTCGTCCAGCGCGGCGGCCAGATTCGCGGTGATGAGCGTCGGGTCGTCGTCCTGGTCCACGAACATGTCCAGCCCGGCCCGCAACGCGGCCGCGTACCCGTGCATCCGGTCCGGGTAGTACTCGTCGAGCACGAGGTACGTCGGCGCCCAGGCGTCCGAGATGACCGCGATCCGTTCGTCCCAGCCGCGGAGGATCTCCTGGACGTACGGGCTGACCACGTGCGGCCGGCCGTTCACGGTGTTGAACGCGAGCATGACGCTGGACGTCAGGCCGCGTTCGATGATGGCCTGGAACGGCTTGAGGTCGTACTCCCACAACACCCTGGGCGGGATGCTGACCGACCGGGTGCCCAGCGCCGTCTCGTGCCCGTACCCGAAGAAGTGCTTGAGGGTGGGCGCGGTCTTCCACACCTCGACGGGTCCGTCGACCGCGCCGATCATGCCCCGGCAGTAGGCGCTGCCGATCTCCGCGGTCAGGTACGGGTCCTCCGCGTATCCCTCCTCGTTGCGTCCCCACCGGGGATCGCGGAGCAGGTTGACGACCGGCCCCCAGACGTTGAGCCCGAACCCCGGGCCGCGATGCTGCCAGCCGCGGGCCTCGTCGCCCACGGCCGTACCCACCCTGGCCATCAGTTCCGGGTTCCAGGTGGCGCCGAGACCGATCGGCTCCGGGAAGACGGTGGCGACGCCGGGCCGGCTGACGCCGTGCAGCACCTCGGTGTGGTCGTCGTACGGCGCGATGTCCAGCCGTGCGATGCCGCGCGCGAAACTGTGCAGCAGCCCGATCCGCTCGGGCAGGGTGAGTTCGGCCAGCAAGGCCGCCACCCGGTCGTCGAGTGGTAGGTCGGGGTCACGGAAGCGGGGCCCGCGGCCGTTGAGCCGCGTCCCGTCGGTCGCTGAGATGAGTGTGTCCGCCATGGTCGGTCCTCCGTGTGGTCACCGTGGTGTGAGCACCACGGCGGCCTCCATGTAGTTGCGGTTGTAGCCGATGTACTCGAAGCCCTGTCCCGTTTCGGCCGTGAACTCGGCCAGCGCCCGCATCTCGTGCTCGGGTGCCTCGAGGTAGTTCCAGTACTCGTCGAAGAGCAGGACCGTGCCGGGCCGCAGCGAGTCCCGCAACGCGTCGAAGGCGGTCTTCGTCGACGAGTACAGGTCGCAGTCGATGTGGACGAACCCGATCTGCCCGGGGCATTCCCGGGCGAACACGGGCACCGTGTCGGCGAACCATCCTGAGTGGACCCGGATGTTCGGCTCGCCGAACTTGGCCGGTGGGTAGGCGTACGTTCCGGCGGGAGCGATCTCGCCCCAGGCTTCCGGCAGTCCCTGGAAGGAGTCGAAGCCGTGCAGGGTCATGCGGTGCCCCAGTCGCGCCGCCGCCGCGCAGATCCGCTTCGTGCTGGCGCCGCTGCCGACGCCCAGTTCGACCCAGGTCGGCAACTCCGGGCGGACACGGCGAAGTGCCGCCTCCAGGAGCGAACCGTTGTCGTCGTACGCGGGCACGCCGGCGAAGTCCTCGGACTCGGTACGGGACGCCTGGATCGCGTTGAGCACGTCCCGCCGGAACGCCCGCGACTTGTCATGGATATCCGGGCGGTTCCGGATCAGCCGCACCACGTACCGGCCGATGGCCGAGGCGGCGACCATCCTGGTCAGCTCCGCACCGTAGTTCGGTTGTCCGTCCAATTTGGTCATCACGACGCTCCGCTCGTGTTCGGTTCCGGCCGGCTGAACACCGAGGCCAGTTCCTGCCAGTCCGACAGGTCGTCCATGGTCGCGTCCGGCCCGGCACCGGCCAGGTCGGCGCGGTCGTAGAGACCGGTGGCCACCAGAAGGCACCGGACGCCGCTGCGCCGGGCACACGCCAGATCGTTGGGGGTGTCCCCGATCAGCCACACCCGTTCGGCCGGCGGGTGCCGGCCGTCGCGACCGGCGATGCGGTCCAGCACCAACGGCAGCAGGTCCTCCCGCTGCTCCGCGTCGTCCCCGTACGCGCCCACCTCGGTGTCCAGCACGCCGCCGAGTCCGAACATCTCCAGCTTCAGCAGAGCGTTGGCCCGGACGTTGCCGGTGAGGACTGTCTGACTGACCTGGCGGGCGCTCAGCTCACGCAGCACCCGTTCGACGCCGGGCAGCACCCGGCCCTCGGCCAGGAACCGGTCCCGGCGGCGGACGTACTGCGCGGGCAGCGCCGCCAGGACCCGCTCCACGCTCTCGTCCACCTCGTCGGAGCTCATTCCCGAGTCCAGCAGCACCTCGCGGACGACGGCGGGATCGGTGCGCCCGGTCAGGTTCCGCCCGCCACGCACCGCGGCCCGCGGCCAGACTTCGCGCAGGGCGGCCTCGAACGCGTCCTGCGTCGTCGGGCCGGCGTCGAGCAAGGTCCGGTCGATGTCCCAGATCACCAGCTCCGGCCACGGCCGGGTGTTGTTCACCCGCTGGTGCACGCGGTACATGTCGGCATAGCGCCCGCCGCGGCGAAGCAGATCGGTGTGACTGCCGTACTCGACCGCCTTTCCGTCCGCCATCACGAGCACCGCGTCGGCCTGCGGCGCGATCGACAGGCGGTGCGACACCACGACGGACACGGCGCCCCGGTGGCGGCCCTGCGTTCTGGCAATCCGCACGTACCGCTCGAACA
Organism: uncultured Actinomycetota bacterium; assembly: GCA_963771775.1. Taxonomy (GTDB): domain Bacteria; phylum Actinomycetota; class Actinomycetes; order Mycobacteriales; family Pseudonocardiaceae; genus Lentzea. Next base: position 521,802 of record CAVYUS010000005.1, on the reverse strand, counting down.
GCGCCGTCTCGCTGACCGGGTCCAGTGCGGCGGTCGGCTCGTCCATGACCAGCAACAAGGGTTCCCGGCTCCGGTCGCTCCGCGCGATGGCCACCTTCTGCCACTGTCCCTCGGACAGCTCGACCCCACCGAACGCGCTGCCCAGCTGCGTGTCGGCCCCGTCCGGCAGGGATGCGACGACCTGGTCGACACCGGCGGCCGCGATGACCTCGTGCCAGCGGTGCTCGTCGGCCGGCAACTCCTCGTCGTTGAGCGCGACCGCCTCCCGCAGCGTGGTGCGATACCGGCCGAAGTCCTGGAAGATGACACCGCAGCGGCTCCGCCAGGCCGCGATGTCCAGGGCCGCGATGTCGACACCGTCCACCCGGACCGCACCTCGTGCCGGCGGGTACAGGCCCAGCAGGAGCTTCACCAGCGTGCTCTTGCCCGACCCGTACTCCCCCACCACGGCGATCAACGAGCCCGCGGGAAGAAAGACGTCGACATCACGCACGGCCGCTCCGCGCGCATTCGGGTACTGGAACGTCAGCTTGTCCAGCGTGATGCCGTCGGCGAGCCGGGCAGGCGGCGGTGTCCCGGGGCCGGCGGGCGCCTGCCGGGTCCGGGTGTACTCGCGGACCCACAGATACGACTCGAGCACCGCCAGTCCCGCCGTCACCTCGCTGACGCTCGCGAACGCCCGCTTCACCTGGCTACGCAGCTGCGCCGCGAGGGTCACCGCGAGCACCACGTCACCGGGCGTTCGCTCGCCGCGCGCGACCAGCACTGCCAGCAGGGCGAGTCCGCCCACATAACCCGCGGTGAACAGCGACCAGCCCAGGGCCGTGACCGCACTGGCCCGCAACTGCGCCGTCAGCTGAACGTCGGTGACACGGCGGAACAGCGCGCCACGCCGGCGGATCAGCTCCGGCCCGCAGCCGTAGACCCGGATCTCCTGCCCCGCGGCGGCGTCCGTCAGCAACCGGAACAGGTCTCGCTCCACCCGTTCGTCCTCGGCCGTGGCCAGGTGTGCCGAACGAACCCAGCGGGAACCGACCCGGTTCATCCACAGCGGCCCCACCGCCAGGACGACCATGCCGAGCAGCAAGGGATGTATCCGCGCGAGTGGCACCAGGCTCAGCGCGATGCCGACGAAGCCCGCGCCGGACACCAGCGGCGCCCAGGCGGAGCGCACCAACGCCGGGCTCCGGCCGAGCACCACGTGAATCCGGTCCAGATAGGCGGGCTGCTCCAGGTGTGCCAGCGTGGGCAGGTCGGTGGTGGCGGCCAGGATCTCCTCGTCGATCAGCACGCCGACGCGTTCACCGAGATATCCCAGTTTCGCGGTGCGGGCGGCCGTGCCCATGGACAGTTGCAGGAAACAGAGCGCGGCACCGACCGACCCGGCCACCACCGTGGTGAGGTCGCCGCCCAGTGCGGCGTCCGTGATCAGTCCCAGGCACACGGCGAGCAGGCCGACCGCGACGCTTTCGGCGACCAGCAACGACAACACGGCGAGACTCCGGCGCGGAGCAACCCGCCAGCACCGGAGCAGCAGCTCGACGGTGACCCGCATTTTGGGTTTCACGGCGCCACGACCTCGCCGTCGGCGCGGTAGTAGACCTGATCGTCCACACCCCGCGCGGCCTGATCGGCGAACAACACCGCGTACTCCCCACCGGCTCGCACGAGTTCCTCATGGGTTCCGGTCTCCGCGACCCGGCCGCCCGACAACAGCACGATCCGATCGGCCTCCCGCACGGTGGACAGGCGGTGCGAGATGAGCACGACCGAGACGCCCTTGATGCCGTGCACGATCCGCCGGAACACCTCGACCTCGGTGCGCACATCCAGGTGCGCGGTCGGTTCGTCCAGCACCAGCACCCGCGCACCGGCCCGCACGGCGAACAGGGCCCGCGCCAGGGCCACGTGCTGCCACTGCCCGCCGGACAGGTCCACGCCGTGGCTCAGCTTTGCCGACAGCGGGGTGTCCCAGCCGTGCGGCAGCCGTTCGACGAGCTCGGCCAGCCCTGCTTCCCGAGCCACCGCGGTGATGCGTTCGGTGTCATCGAGCAGCAGCGGGGCACCGATCGCCACGTTCTCCCGTGCGCTCATCGGGTACCGGATGAAGTCCTGGAACACGGCGGCGATCGTGGCCCGCCACTGTCCTACCGGGACGGTCGCGATGTCCTCGCCATCCGCCGTGATCCGTCCGGACCACGGCTCGTACTGCCGGGTCAGCAGCTTGATCAGCGTGCTCTTCCCCGCCCCGTTGGCGCCCACCAGCGCGAGCACCTCGCCTGGCCGGATCTCCAGATCCAGCTCGGCGAAGATCGGCAGGGAGGCTCCGGGATAGCCGAACCGGACCTGGTCGAAACGGATGGCCGGCGGGCCGGCACAGGTCGCCGGAGATGGTGGGGCCGGCTGCCGGACGCTGTCCTGTACCGGCCGCGGATCGGCCCGAAGCCGGGTCCGCAGCCGATCCATGGCGGCGAGCACCGGCATGCCCAGCGCCATCGAGATCGAGGACGGGTCCAGCGCGGCGAACGACAGCACTCCGATGAGCGCGGTCAGCGTGGTGGCGAGCTCCGCCGGTCGAAGTCCACTGTGGACCGCACTGGCCCCCAGCGCGTACATGCCGCAGAAGGCGGTCAGCGCGGTGACGGCGATCAACGGCCACTGGCGCCGATCGATCCTGTCACCGGCGCGCCAGATCGGCACGAGATGAGCCAGTTCGCTGACCCGCCACTTGGCGATCAACCAGTCGCGCAGGTGGTACACCCGCGCTTCCTTGGCCACGCCGGAGTCGGCCGCGCTCTCGATCCAGTACTGGGCCCTGCGGGCGTGCGGCAGTTCCGCCGCCCACACGTTGGCCAGGACCAGGTTGTACCGGCGCAAGAGCGTCCGCACGACCAATGCCGACACCAGCAGGCCCGCCGCCAGCCACCAGGAGAACCGGGCCACGACCAGGACGCTGAACAGAGCGGAGAGCGTGCTCGACAGCACCCACAGCTGGCCCACGGCAGCTTCGCCCGGACTGCGTTCGGTCCAGCCGGTGCGGTTGACCGACGCGGTCATCACGTCGTCCTGAACCGACGGTTCGGCCAGCAACCCGATCCCGGCCGGAGCCAGCGTCAGCCGGCACACCTCGGCCCGATGCGCCCCGTCCACCCGCCGGGTGGTGGCGAACCGCAGCAGGGAACCGGCCTGTTCGAGCAACTGCCCGATCATCAGCAAGCCGCCGAGCACGGCCAGAGGGCCCAGCACACGGTCCGGCAGGCTGCCGGCTGACTCGGTGACCCGTCCCACGAGCGCTCCCGCGGCGAGCGCGATCGACGCGGGCAGCAGCGCCTGGACGAAGAACAAGAGGCCGAGCAGAGCGGCGAAAGGGCCACCACTCACCAGCAATCCGATCAACCGCAGCCGGTGCCGAAGCGCGGTGCGCATTCCATACCCCCAATGGACTTCCGTGACGACCGCGCCTCGTCCTGTTCACCCGGCGGAGCGTTGCCGCTCCACAAACCGGGCGATAGCCTCCTTGATTCCGTCATGAAAGACATCTCGGGATCAGCCGAGCACTTCACCGGACAACTCCACACAGGAGTTCCACGCTCTCTCGGCGATTTCCGGGCAGCGTCATTCCGAGCCCGTTCCCGAACTCATAGGTTCAGGATTTCCGGACTCCGCGCTCGCATTACTTCTGCCACCAGATCGGAGATGCAACGCATCGATCTCGCCCGCAGACCGGCCCCGTGCGTGTTTAAGACACGAACGGTCGACCGTGGTCCCCCACGCGTGTTCCGGCAGGCGAGAACAAGGGATTCAGCGCATTCTCGGTCTCAGTCTCGCGGCGCGCTGCACGCGGATCGCCGCACGTCTGCGCGTACCGCGCAGCCTTCTCCCCGACTGGTCACGACCGATGCCCGAGTGCGATCCCGGGACCCCAGCTCCTGCGGCAACAACGGCGAATTCCCTCAACTCGACCCCCCTCGTCAAGCCGCCTTCATCAAGAACAGCACACATCAGCGAGACCGTCAACACCGGTCGTCACCGATTCAAACACCGGTCACCGGAATTCGAAACTTCGACTGCCCAATCGACGCGCATTCGACAGACGTTCGACGAGACCGTGAGCAGCGAACCGTCTGCACGATCGCAGTTTTACCGAAGCCCATCCCCATGGGGCGCTCATCAATTCTCCTTCGGATCCGCGCCCTTGGGCGCAAAAATCGAAGCGCTTCAACGAGGCTATGGGGAGGTGCCGCCAGCGTCAAGGGTCGAGCCCTTCCGCGCAGCACCTTCGTCCACACTGGACAGTTGACTCAGTTCGCCGACAGGATCCTGAGGTTCCACCACAGGTCGAGGTTGTCGAGGGTGTCGATGTCACCCGGTCGCTTCAGTGCGCCAACGGTGAGCGTGCGGGTGTCGACCCACCAGACCTGGGCGTTGCCGTCGGCGAGGAAGCACGTGGTGAACTCGCCGGGCAGCGGGCCGGAGGTGTCGCGGTAGTAGAGCGCGTAGTGGATGGGGTCGGACTTGGGCCTGCACCCGCCACGCTCGTCGATCCGCGGGATGCCCCGGCTGGTCACCAGCGCCTGGAAGAACGCGTCCTGGGAGGCGCGGTCGCCGAACAGCCGGAACTCGGCCTCGGCCGGTGGTGGGTACCGGGCGTCGAAGGAGTTCGCTTTGGTGCAGCGGACGGCGGCGACCGCGCCGTTGTCGGGAGTGAAGGGCACGCACGAGTCGGTGGTCCGGTAGACGGCCGGCACGGCGGCCAGCAGCGCGTCGACCTGTGGCGACCGCGTCGTGGTGGTCGTGGCCGCGGTCGAGGTGCCGGTCGTGCTCGCCGTGGTGCTGGTCGGCGTACTGCTGGACGTGCTCGACCCGAGCGTCTTGTCGCCGTTCCCGATGATCAGCACCGCCGCGACGATCCCCACCACCACCGCGAGGGTGACGCCGATGAGGGCCGGTGACGCGGTGCCTGGCTCGGTGCGGGTGGGCGGCGGCTTCACCGGCTGTGTGGAAACGGGTTGTGTGGAAACGGTCGCGGTGCGCGGCAAGACCGGCTGAGTCGGTGCTCCGTGCTGGGCTCCGGGTGCGGATGTGGTCAGGGCCTGGGCCGCCGCCCGTGCGAACGCGCCCGCGGTGGCGTAGCGGCCGGCGGGGTCCTTGGCCATGCCCTTCGCGATGACGTCGTCCAATGCCTCCGGGACCGCCGGGTTCAGCAGGGATGCCTTGGGCGGCGTTTCGTTGAGGTGCGCCCAGATCTGGGCGGCGGTGCTGTCCGCGGTGAACGGGCGCCGGCCCGTCAGGCACGCGAACAGGACGCAGGCCAGGGCGTACACGTCCGCGCGGCCGTCCACCGGGCGGCTCTCGAAGCGCTCGGGGGCCATGTAGTCGAGGGTGCCGACCACCGAGCCGGACGCCGTCAGGCCCGTCGCGGACGGCGAGACGCTGCGGGCGATGCCGAAGTCCACCAGGTACACGAAGTCGCCGGAGGTCACGAGGATGTTCGACGGCTTCACGTCGCGGTGCACGAGTCCGTCGGCGTGCGCGGCGTCCAGGGCGCTCGCCACCTGCTCGACGATGCGCACGGCCCGCGCCGGCTCGACCGTCCCCTCACGGATCACGTCCGACAGGTCCGAACCCTCCACCAGCCGCATGTCCAGGTAGAGCCGGCCATCGATCTCACCGTAGGCGTGGATCGGGATGACGTGCGGCTCGCGCAGCCGGGCGACGATCCGGGCCTCGCGGCGGAAGCGGGCGCGGTACTCCTCGTCGCCGTGGTAGCCGGGCGACAGCCTCTTGAGCGCCACGAACCGGTCGTGCGCCGTGTCGTAGGCCCGGTGCACCTCGCCCATCCCACCCCGGCCGAGCAGCTGCTCGATCCGGTACGGCCCGAACGTCTCTTCCGTCATCGTCCTCGTGTCCCGAGCGCCTTGTCCGTTCGAGCAGCCTACAAACGGACAAGGCGTCATCACATGGAGATGACGACCTTCGCGCGGGCGTGTTCGGTCTCGACGTAGCGGACGGCATCGGGCGCCTCGTCCAGCGCGTAGGTGCGGTCGATGACCGCGGTGATGCCTCCTGACTCGGCGAGGTGCCGCAGCGCCGCGAGGATCTCCCGGTCGGGCGTCGTGGTGAGCACCAGCAGCCGGTCGCGGACGAACGGGGCCAGCAGCTTCGCCCTGATCATCAGCCACATCGGCCCGACGAGGCTGCCGCCGCCGAACACTCCCCCGCCGGACAGCACGATCGTCCCGCCGGGTGTGAGCGCGCGCCGCAACCCGGTCAGCGAGTGGTTGCCGGCCAGGTCGAGGACGAGGTCGTAGCGCGTGCCGTTCCTGGTGAAGTCGTCCGTCGTGTAGTCGATGACGTGGTCCGCGCCGAGTGACGCCACCAGTTCGACGTTCCTCGTGCGGCACACGCCGGTCACGGTGGCGCCCATGGACTTCGCGATCTGCACGGCGAACGTGCCCACGCCTCCGGACGCTCCGTTGACCAGGACGTGCTGTCCCGGCTGGAGCTTTCCGATGTCCCGCAACCCCTTCAGCGCGGTGAGCCCGGCCAGTGGTACCGCGGCGGCCTGCTCGAACGTCAGGCTGGCGGGTTTGGCCTCGACGAGGTCCTCGGACACGCACACGTACTCGGCGAACGCCCCGTCGGCGGTACCGAGGTCGCCGTACACCTCGTCACCGGGCCGGAAGCGCCGCACGTCCCGGCCCACCGCCTCCACGCTGCCCGCGAAGTCGCGGCCGCGGATCTTCCTGCGGGGAGCGGTGAGTCCGATCCCGGTGAGCCGGGCCAGGTAGGGGTCTCCGCGCAGGACGTGCCAGTCGTACGCGTTGACCGAGGCCGCGCGCACCCGCACGAGAACCTCGTTGCCGGAGGCCGCCGGCGGCTCCACGTCGCGCAACTCCAGCACGTCCGGCGATCCGTACCGGTCCTGGACAACTGCCTTCATCGGGTCTCCTTGAGCGCGAGTGCGGCGCGGACCGGACGGGTCGGCTACGCCTGGCGGCGGATGATCCACTCCGCCACGGCGAGGTTGACGAGCCAGGAGGCGAGCATCAGCAACGCCTTGCTGAGCCGGTCGGGTACGCCGACGGCCACGAGCCACGCGGTCAGCGCCACCGCCTGGGTGGCGGCGCCGAGCCCGATCGCGAAACCGCGGATCATCCAGGCGCAGTGCCCGGTGATGTCCCGGCGGCGGATGGCGGCGAGACCGAGGACGATGCACGCCACCCAGGCCGTGCCGAACACCAGCCGGACGCCGGTGAGCAGGGCGCCCACGTCGTCGGGTTTGGGGTAGAACACCGTCATCCACAGACCCGACAGCGCTCCCAGGAGTCCACAAAGGACCAGAAGCCGCCCGGCCGCCCGGTGCCATCCCGGTCTGCGGCGGCGGAAACCGGGACTGAACTGGAAGGCGCCGAGGATGCTGTACACGCTGACGGTGATGGCGTGCACCACCACGGGCACGGGTGAGGCGAAGAACCGCGCGTTGTCCGGTGTGATCTCCGCGCCGCCGCCGAGTTCGGTCAGCCGGAGGACGCCGCCGAGTACCGGGATGACGCTGAACAGGATGATCGCGGCCGGGATGAGCTTGTCCGATTGGCGGAGGAGGTCATGCACCAGATCGTCGCGGGTGCGGTGGTCTCACCTCATCGGAAGATGGGCCGCGATCATCTCGGCCGATGGTCCGGCTCGGTCGTCGTACTTTCGGCTGAACGGTGCCGGACGCCACTCCGGACGCGCTTGGTCTCGTACGCCCAGATCGCGATCTCGACCCGGTTCCTGGCACCGATCTTGGCCATCAGGCTCGTGATGTGGCTCTTGACGGTGCTGAGCGTGATGTGGAGTTCCTTGGCGACCTCGCTGTTGGTGTGCCCGCTCGCGACGACGGCGAGGACCTGCTCCTCCCGTTCGGTGAGCGGCTCGATCGGCTGCACCGCGGGTCCCGCGGGTCCGGTGTCCGCGAAAGCCTCGATCAACCGGGCGGTGACGCTGGGGGCGATCAGAGCGTCGCCGGAGGCCGCGGCGTGGACGGCCTGGGTGAGCAGGGCGGTGCCGGCGTCCTTGAGCAGGAAACCCCTGGCACCCGCACGCAGTGCGGCGTAGACGTAGTCGTCGAGGTCGAACGTGGTGATCACGACGACGGCGAGCGGATCGGCGACGCCAGGCCCGGCGAGCAGGCGGGTGGCCTCGATGCCGTCGATTCCGGGCATGCGGATGTCGAAGAGGCACACGTCCGGTCGCAGCCGCCGGGCCAGTTCCACGGCCTGTCGCCCGTCCGGTGCCTCGCCGACGACCTCGATGCCCGGCTGGGCGTCGAGGATCATCGAGAGTCCTGTTCGGACGATCTCCTGGTCGTCGGCGACGATGACCCGGATGCTCATGCGGCCGACCCGGTGAGCGGCAACACGGCGGTCACGGTCCAGCCCCGGCCGGGGTTCGGGCCCGCCTCGCAGTTGCCGCCGAGCAGGGTGGCGCGTTCCATCATGCCGATCAGCCCGTGCCCCTGCGCCGAGGTGCCGCGGAGGTGGCCGGTGTCGCCGTCGTCGCTCACTCGCAGGTGGACCGACGAGTCGCCGACAGTGACCCGCACCTCGATGCGGGTGGCGTGCCGGGCGTGCCGCCGCGCGTTGGTGACCGACTCCTGGGTGAGCCGGTAGATCGCGGTCCCCACCGACTTCGGGAGGTCGTCGACGGCCCCGTCGATCCGCACGTCGACCTCGGGGCCTGGCCTGCCGGGGCTGGCGAGCCGTTCGACGTCGGCGACGGTCGGGCTGGGCGCCAGGTCCGCGGGCTCGTTGTGGCGCAGGGCTCGCACCATCGTGCGCATCTCGGCGAGCGCCCGCGACGCCTCCGACTCGATCAGACCGAGCGCCTCGGTCGCCGCCTCCGGCCGTGACGCCGCCGTCGCCAGCCCCGCCTGGGCCCGGATCGCCATCGCCGACACGTGGTGCGCCACCGTGTCGTGCAGATCCCGTGCCAGCCGCTCCCGTTCCAGCAGCTTGACCTGTTCGAGCTCCCGCGCTCGTGCCCGCCCTCGGTATCGCGCCGCGGCACCGAGGGCGCACGCCGTCCCGAGAACAGCGCTTCCGCCCACCGCATCCCCCACGCTGAGGAAGCCCAGTGCCGCCGACAGCCCGACCTTGCCGAGCATGATCACCAGCCCGATCACCGCCTCACGCCCGGAACCCCACCGGAACAGGGAGAACGGGAAGAGCACCATGCACACCATCACGTAGAGCTCGGGCTCGCCCCCGAACACCAGCGACGCGACCGCGGCCACGCCGAACGCGACGGCGACCCCGAACAGCGGCCGGCTCCGGCGCAGCAACAACAGCGGCAGCAGCCCCACCACCACGATCAGCCAGCCGGCCCGCGGCTCAGGTCCGGCCGCAGCGTCACCTCGAGCACCGCGACCGGCAGGAGCACGGCGACCAGCACCCAGTCCCACCACCGCCGCGCCGCGGCGCGCACCGGTCTGGGCTCATCCCACACCGACCGCAGAAAGGCGAACACGTCCTCATCGTACGAGAGCCCGCACCACGGCAGATCCGTCCAAAGTACGAGACCCCGGCCCGGTCGCCCAGCCGCCACGTCGAGTAGCGCATCCGCACGTCGTGCTCGGCGTTTGGCTTCGGACAGAAGAACGGACGTCGCGGAGATCAACGGCACCATTCCGTTGTGGAAGTGGATCGGCGACGAGCCCGCGACCACGTTCAGCTACTGAACGCGCGCGAACGCGAGCTGATGAACCGGCGCCGTCAGCGCCGGTTCACCGGTTTGTCACGAGGGGCGTCAGCCGATCAGAGATAACCGAACAGCGGCGGGAAGACCAGAACGACGATCCACGCCCACCCGGCGACCACCGGGAGATAGGCGGTCTGCCAGCGTTCGAGCGCGGCGAACGGGGTGCGGCCGCGCGCGAGGCCGAACAGCAGCCACGCCGACCACGCGAGGTTGGCCAGCAGCAGGACGTTCTCGCCGAGTGCCGCCGCCTTGTTCGGGGTGGTGCCGAACTCCGTGATGCGACCGGTGATCTCCAGCAGCACCAGCACGTCGATGGCCAGCGCGCTGACCACGAGCGCGAGTTGCAGCTTGTCGAAGACGCCGGCCGGGGCCAGCGGGTCGCGGGCCGAGATCGAGTAGAGCACCAACGCCAGCACCACGACCAGGAGGACGTCGAACAGGATCAACGCCTCGCGCTCGACGTCGATGCCGCCGCCGGAGAAGCCGAACGCGACGAGGAAAGCCAGTAGCGCCACGGTGAACAGCGGCGTGAACAGCCGGGTGAGCACCGGGGCGATGTTCTCGACCACGCTCTGCTTGGCCTCGACGAGCCAGCCCGCCACGACCACCGCCGCCATCGCGCCGCACGGGACGAGCCAGTGCGCCACGAAGTTCTCCGGCGAGATCCCGATGGCTTCGAAGGTGCCGAACGTGAGACCGGTCAGGACGCCGCCGCCGAGGGCGATGAGGACGTAGTAGACGAACCACTCGCCGGTGAACCGCACGAAGTCCATGCGGCGGCGGGACGAGCGCAGGTCGTCGGACACGTACGCCACGCCGACCACGAACCACAGTGCGATGACGAGGTGGATCGTGGTGAGCACCAGCGACTGGGACTCGTCGCCGAGCGAGTAGACGTTGGCCCCCACGGCACCGACCGCGAACAGCGCCACCAGCACGCCGATCACGAGAGGCGATGCCCGCCTGCGCCATGCCAGGAACCCTGCCAGCCAGGGCAACGCGAACAGGCTGAGGTTGGGCGCGTAGAACCCGCCGTCCTCTTCGAACCGCTGACCGAACAGCTCCGGCAGCTTGATCGACACGGCCGCACCGAGCGCGCAGACGATCATGACCAGCAGGTCGCGGCGTGACCGGGAGACGGCGGCCGGGCTGTCGGGTTCGCCGGTCAGCACGAGCTGTTTCCACAGCCGTTCCGAGTGTTCCCTGGCGAACTCGCGGGACAGGTCGTCCAGGCTGCCCATGCGTTTGACCGCGACCAGGAACGCCTCGTCGGTGTGCAGCCCGACGGCGACGAGTTCGTCGACGGAACCGCGGAGGTGGTCCTCGAGCTCGTCGGCGTCGGCCTGGCTCAGTTCCGGGCGGCTCCGCACGTAACGCCGCCACTCGGCGAACTGGGCTTCCAGATCTTCGGTCATGCGCGCACCTCCAACGGGATCACGACGAGCGGATTGGAGTCGCGCCAAAGGCCCTTGAGCGTGTCGACGACGGTGTCCCACTGACGGCGCTGCTCGGCGAGCTCGGCCAGCCCGCCGGGGGTGACCCGGTAGTACTTGCGGCGCCGCTCCCCCGCGACCGACTGCCAGTACGACTCCACGTGCCCGAGCCGCTCAAGCCGGTGCAGCAACGGATACAGCAGCCCCTCGGTCCAGTCCAGCTCTCCCCCGGACAGCTCGTTGATCCGTTTGAGGATCGCGTAGCCGTAGCTGTCCTCCTCGGCCAGGATGCCCAGCACCATCGGCGTGGCCGAGGCGGCGACGAGGTCCTTGGCGACCTTCATGAGACCCCCAACCCTAACGGCTCGATGCATAGCGCTGTTAGGTATTCTACATAGCCGAGGTGACTGCTCTCACCTACCCACCGGGCCGTTCTGTTGCCACAATCTGGCGACTACTGCGACGGCGGACGAGGAAGCCGGTGTGAGTCCGGCACGGTCCCGCCACTGTGAACGGGGAGCGAATCCCGCCACGGCCACTGCCCCTGCCAGGGGCGGGAAGGCCGGGAGGAGCGTTGATCCGGAAGTCAGGAGACTCACGTCGTCGCTTCCTCACCACCGGGGCGGATCTCCCCGAGAGAGGGCGGCTTCGTCATGCGCCTCGCGCTGTCCGTGCTGCTGTTGTTCACGCTCGTCGCGGGCTGCGGCGCCCCCTCGGCCGCGCCACCGGCCTCCGGGAACTGCGTCTCGGAGTTCGACGCGAACCGCGACTACTTCCCGGTCAAGTCGACGGTCAAGCACGCCAAGAACTTCTCGTTGCGCTACGAGAAGTCCTATCAGGTGCTCACGGTCAACCAGCCCCACCCGAACGGCAAACCGGCGACCTACGTCCTGCTGCGCTGTGGCGCGCCCCGTCCCGACATCGCCGGGGCGACGGTCGTCGAGACCCCGATCCGCAGCCTGTACTCCGGTTCGACCACGCACCTGCCGCTGCTGGCCGATCTCGGCAGGCTCGACCTGCTCAGCGGTGTGTCGACGGCGTCCTTCGTCGTCAACGCGGACGCGCGGGCCCGGATCGACGCGGGCAAGGTCGTCGAGTACGGCGCCAACAACACGATCGACACCGAGAAGGTGATCGTCGGCAAACCGGACGTGGTGATGACCGGGGGCACCGACGCACCCGAGTACGCCACCCTGCTCAACGCGGGGATCCCGGTGGTCGCGAACGCGGAATGGCTGGAGGCAACGCCGCTGGGCCGCGCGGAGTGGCTGAAGGTGATGGCGGCGCTGACCGGTGACGAGCAGAAGGCCGGCGAGGTCTTCGACCGCATCGAGCGCGACTACCAGGCCGTCGCCGCGAAGGCCGCCGGCGTGCAGCCCAACGCCAAGGTGCTGGCGGGCTCGCTGCGGCAGGGCACGTGGAACATGCCCGCGGGTGGCTCCTACGTCGGCACGTTGCTGCGCGATGCGGGCGCGACCTATCCGTGGGCCGACTCGCCGGGCACCGGTGCCCTGCAGCTGTCCTACGAGGAGGTCTACGCCAAGGCCGGGACGATCGGCGTCTGGCTCGTCGACTCGCCGTGGCAGACGCTAGCCGACGCACGCGCCGCCGACCCGCGCCACGAGCAGCTCGCCGCGGTCGGCACGGGACGGGTGTGGACGCCCAACAAGGTCGTCAGTCCCCAGGGCGGCAACGACTACTGGGAACGCGGTGTCACCCGGCCGGATCTGGTGCTGTCCGACCTGGTCGCGATCATCCACCCGCAGCTGATGCCCAGTTACGAGACAACGTTCTACCGCCAGGTCGGCCGGTGACCACCAAGCGCCACGTCCTGGTTCTCGGCGCGCTGACGATCGGCACGGCGGTGGCGTTCGCGGTGGCGATCTCCGTCGGCTCGGTCGCCGTGCCGCTGACCGACACCGTCCGCGTGTTGCTCGGGTTCGGGCCGCAGGACCCGCGGTGGACGGTGGTGATCGAGACCGTCCGGCTGCCGCGCGCGGCGACGGCGGCGCTGGCCGGCGCCGCGCTCGGGGTCGCCGGGCTGCAGATGCAGACGTTGTTCCGCAACCCGCTGGCCGATCCGTTCTCCCTCGGCGTCAGTTCCGGCGCGAGCCTGGGTGTGTCGCTGACCATGGTGGGCACCGGCGGGTTCGCCGCGGGCCTGGCGGCGGGTGGGCGGCTCGGTGTGGTCGCCGCGGCGGCGGTCGGTGCCGCCGTGGTGCTGACCGGGATCCTGATGCTCGCCACGGTGGTCCGCACTCCGGTGACGCTGCTGGTCATCGGCGTCATGGTCGGCTCGGCGGTCACCGCGCTGGTCAGCCTGCTGCTCACCTGGACCGACCCGCAACGCGTCCAGCAGTTCATCTCCTGGGGACTGGGCAGTTTCTCCGGCACGACCAACGCGGATCTCGTGGTGTTCGGTGGTGTGACGGCAGTGGGGCTGCTGGTCGCCGCGTTGTCGGCCAAACCGCTCAACGCGTTGCTGCTGGGCGAGAACTACGCCCGCACGATGGGACTCGACGTGCGGCGTGCCCGGATCATCACGCTGCTCAGCGCGTCACTGCTCGCGGGCGGGGTCACCGCGTTCTGCGGGCCGATCGGGTTCCTCGGCATCGCGGTGCCGCACGTCGCCCGCCGCCTGCTCGGCACGTCGGACCATCGGGTGCTGTTGCCGGCGACGCTGCTGGCCGGGGCGCTGACCGCACTGCTGTGCGCGGTCGCGTCCCAGACGCCCGGCGGTGTCCTGCCGATCAACGTGATCACGTCGCTGGCCGGTGCCCCTGTCGTGATCGTCATTCTGCTCCGCGCCCGTTCGCTGCAGGGAGTCACCACGTGAGCTTGCTGCTGCGCGATCTGGCTGTCGGTTACCGCAAGCGAACCGTCCTCAGTGGACTCAACGCGGCGGCGAGACGTGGTGAGCTGACCGTGTTGCTCGGTCCGAACGGTGTCGGCAAGTCCACGTTGTTGCGGACCCTGGCGGGTTTGCAGCCTTCGCTGGGCGGCGCGATGCATCTCGACGGTGCCGATCTCGACGGGCTGTCGCACACCGGTCGCGCCCGGCGGATGGCCGTCGTGCTCACCGACCGGGTCTCGCCCGGACTGCTGACCGCACGCGAACTCGTCGGCTTCGGCCGGCATCCGCACACGGGCTTCACCGGCGCGCTCACCGACCACGACCGCGGCATCGTCGACTGGGCCATCGACGCGGTCGCCGCGACCCACCTGGCCGACCGCGACGTCGGCGAACTCTCCGACGGAGAACGCCAGCGCGTGCTCACCGCCCGCGCGCTCGCCCAGGAACCGGGACTGCTGCTGCTCGACGAGCCCAGCGCGTTCCTCGACGCCCCGTCCCGCGTGGCTCTCACCGGCCTGCTGCGCAAGCTCGCCTCCGAGCGGGACCTCGCCATCGTCGTCTCCACGCACGAACTGGAACTCGCGCTGCGCGTGGCCGATGCTGTTTGGCTGCTCGATAAGGACGGTGTCCTGCACACCGGCCCGCCGGAACAGCTGGCGCTCGACGGCCTGATCTCCGCGACGTTCGACACCGACGAACTCCGGTTCGACCTCACCGCAGGCACTTTCGTCCTCCGCTCGGCCGCGACCAGGACGTGCCGGGTGCTCGGCACCGACGCCGCGGTGCTCGAACGGGCGCTCATCCGCACCGGCTGGACTCCGTCGGCCGGTTACGCGGCCGATGCCGAAATCCGGCAGACCGCGAACGGTTACCTCGCTCTCGCCAACGGGAAGACCGCCCACCTGCCGGACGTCGCGGCGGTGATCTCCTGGGCGCGAGCACAACCGGAGCCGCGGGGAAGGTCTCCGGGCGGAATCCCGGTGACCTTCCCCTGAGCTCAGTTCCGTGGTCGGCGCACGCCGATCAGCTCGACACCTGTACCAGGGACCATTGCTGTTCGACCAGGTTCTGGTCCGGCCACTGGACGACCGGCGCGCCGTCGGTGGTCGATCCGCCGGAGACGGTCAGCAGCTTGCCGCTGTGGCGGGCGCGGATCTCGTAGTAGGCACCGACCGGCTCGAGACTGAGTGCCTGGTCGAGCCCGGTGTTCTCCACCCACTGCACAGCCTGCGCGGCGTCGGCGGTGCTGGTCTGCCAGATGGATACGGCCCGACCGCTGTTCCGGTTGAGCAACGTGTGGTAGCCGCCACCGATGTCGGTGAGATGCCAGTTTTGGTTGAGGCCGCCGTTGTCCGCCCACTGCACGAGGTTCGCGCCGTCGGCCAGGCTGGCGCCGTACGCGTCGAGAGCCTTGCCGCTGCGTCGGTTGATCAGCTTGTAGTACGCCCCGACGGAACGCCCGACGTCGAGGTCGGCGTGCCGGATGGTGTTGAACCCGGTGACGATCAGCACTCGACCGGTACGGGGCACGTATGTCAGGTTGCGGCTGTATCCCGCCTCGATGGTGGTGAGCTGCCGGGTCCAGGTGCCTGCGCTGTTGCCGCTCGGATTGACCCAGATGTCGCCGCTGCCGTTCGAGTTGTAGACCAGCCGGCCGTCGGGAAGCCGGATGATGACCGGGCTGCCACCGGGGGCGACCGCGGGCGACCCGGCGGTGACGGGAAGTGCGGTGATGTTCGTACCCGCCGCGCCGCCGACGGAGAAGAAGTTCAGCGGGTTCGACGAGACCTTGTAGTGCACGTTGTCGCCGCCACCGAAGTACTCGTACGTCAGCATCCACTGGCCGTTGGTGGTCTGCACCACGTTCGGCATGCCGGGACGTCCGCCACCGATCTGGTTGACACCGCCCACGTTCTGGGTGAGGCCGGCAACGTCGAGCACGGGCGTACTCCACGCGCTGGCGGTGTTGCCGTTCCACGTTCGGTGAGCGACCACCTGCCCGTGGGAATCGCCTGCCGTGCCGTTGTCGGCCCGCATGGTCAGCACGCCGGTGGACGCGTTGTAGCCGGTGTAGTCGTTCTCATCGGAGTAGTACGCGACGAGCTGGTTGTTGTACACCATCAGGTACGGCTCCCACACCGGGTCGACCTGCCGGTTCGTGTTGGCGCGCGCGATGCGCTGACCGATGGCGCCGGCACTGCCACCCTGCCATCCGCCGTCGTGATGATGTTGAGGAAGTTCCAGGACGCCCCCTGGTTCGTGCTCGCGTACAGCGCGATCGCCATGTCGCGGCGGTCGCCGTCGTTCGTCGGCACCCAGTTCGGGTTCGCCGCCTTCTGTTCGGTGTAGTAGACGTCCTCGCCGGACACCACAGTGGAGAGCAAGAGCGTGCCGGCGGTCAGGTTGCCGACGTTCTGGGGCAGGACATAGAAGAACGGGTTCGTCGAACTGCTCGTGTACCTGGCGTACGCGGTATTGCTCGACATGTATGCCGGCGCCCGGACGTCGGACAGCCACTGCCACGTCGTGCCGTTGTCGTCACTTCGGTACACCGGGATCACTTGGCCGACTGCCGTGCCGGTGGGGCCGACGGTCGCCTTTTCGAACGCGGCGACCAGCCGTCCGCTCGGCAGCGCCGCCGCCTTCGGGTACACCACGCAGTTGCCGAAGCCCTTGGTGCACTTCGCGTTGCCGGGCAGCTGGTAGAGCGTTCGGGGTGTCGGGCTGACGGCCCCGGCGGTGGCAGCGCAACGGCAGCAGAGCCGCCCCCATCCCCACGGTCATTGCCCTTGCGAGCCACTTCTTTGTGTTCACAGGTCCCCTTTTCGGGAGTTGTGCGGACTGCTACCGCGCAGGGTGCGGGTGGCGACGTCTGAGTCAGGACCGGGCCGGTGCGGGCGGCGGTGCCGTCGAGTCACGGATCACCAGGCGGTGCACGTGCTCGGGCGGCGGTGCCGGCGGGCTGTCCGGGTCGTCGAGGAAGTCGAGCAGGTAGGTCAGACCGGTGGTGGCGAGTTCCTCGTTGTCGGAACTGACCGTGGTCAACGGCGGCCAGGTGTGCGCGGCGACGGGAATGTCGTCGAAGCCCACGACACTCACCTCGCCCGGCACCGACCTGCCTGCCTCGTGCAGCGCGTGGATGGCGCCGATCGCCATCTCGTCGTTGGCCGCGAAGATCGCCGTCACAGCGGGATCCCGCGCGAGCACCTGTCCGATCTCGTAACCCCGGCGTGCGGTCCAGTCGCCCTCCATGGCATCCGGTACCGGGGCGCCGGCGGCGACGAGCGCGTCCAGCCAGCGCTGTCGCCGTTCACGGGCCGCCCACCAGCGCTGTGGTCCGGCGATGTGGTGAACCGTCCGATGTCCCAGCGCGAGCAGGATCTCGTCACCTCCGCCGCCGCTTCGCCGCCCTCGGCCGCGCGCATGGACAGCACGGTCGGAGCGTGCACGGTGGGAGCCTGACCGAGGGTGAGCACCGGCACGTCGATGACCAGCGCCTCGTCGCCGTCCTCGACCGGCTCGGACAGGATGATCGCGTCGACGCCCTGCGCGAGCAGGCTGTCCACGGCACCGGCCAGTCCCGTCGGGTCGTCTTCGAACGAGTTGGCGATGCTGAGCGAGTAGCCGGTGCCGCGGGCCGCGCGTTCCAGTGCGACCAGCAGCGACGACGGCCCGAAGTGCGCCGTGCCGTGGGAGATCACCCCGATCCGGTACGTCCGGCCGGTCAGCAGGGCGCGAGCGGCGCCGTTCGGGCGGTACCCGAGCTGCCGGCGGCGATCCGCACCCGTTCCCTGGTCTCCTCGCTCACGCTGCTTTCGTTGTTGAACACTCGCGAGACGGTCTTCTGCGAGACACCGGCCAGCCGCGCGACATCGGTGCCGCCCGGGCGGCGCCCACGACCGGCACGCACCGTCTCCGCCTCCGGCATGTGGACTCCACTTCTGGGACCTATGTCTACGTAGTCATCGGGATGTCTACGTAGACATCGACAGGAAGTCAAGATGCGACGACCAACTCGTTGCGGCCGCGGTACGGCGGAGGAGACCACGACTACGGCGTCCAGGCAGAGAGAGATCCAGCTCTCAGGAAAAGCGAACTGCTCGCCAAAGCAATCCTGCTAGGTTCTGGCGGATTTGTCGTTCAGCAAAGAAGCGAGTGTGCATGTCCACGACTCTTCGTCGCGCCTTCGTGCTTTTCGCCGGGCTCGTGACGCTCCTCGGCCTGGTGTCCGTTCCGGCGCAGGCCGCTACTCAGGCGGTCTCGTGTTCCGGCACGATCACCGCCCGGAAGTACATCGGCTACGCCGAGCTGGTCATCTACTACAACTCCAGCAACGGTGGCACGAACAGCGCCTGCATGAACCACCTGGGCGAGTCCTACGGTGTGTCCCGGCCGACCTCGGTCCAGGTCTTCCGGTGTGCCGAGAAGAGCGGACAGGGGCACGACTGCACGGCCACTGCCAGCTCGCGGCGGGACTTCGACTCCTACGCCTATTTCGCCGGCCCGGTCGGCGTGACCGGAACCGCGAACTACTGCGTCGCGGCGTCGGGATCGATTCTTTGGGATGGCGAAACGCGGTACGTCAACACCGGTCGCCAGGGATGCCCCAACTGATTTGAGCTCGTGAGTGGCGATGGTCCAACCTCGCCACTCACGAGGCTATATCGAACGGTTCGCCCGACTACGCTCGGATCGAAATCCAAACTCTCCGATAGTTGCGTTCAGCGCGGATCCGAGGGAGCTACCGACGTGGTCGAGACGCACGACATCGTTCGCCCGCCTGCCGAACTCAGTGCGGCCCTCGCGGCCATCGGCAGCGCGACGGCCAGCGGCGAGCTCAGCCGCCTGGGCATCCGCAGCGCGTTCATCCGCGGCCCGGTTTCGGTGACCCCCGGCGTGCGCGTGGCCGGCCCGGCGCTGACGCTGCAGTTCCTGCCGAAGCGGGAGGACCTCTACCCCGTCGACGAGTACGCCGAGCCGGAGAAGCAGCTGCACCGGCACGTGCTGTACCACGCCCAGCCCGGCGACATGATCGTCGTCGACGCGCGCGGCGACATGAGCAGCGGCGTGTTCGGCGAGATGATGCTGACCTACTTCAAGGGCCGCGGCGGCGCCGGCGTCGTGATCGACGGGTGCATCCGCGACATCGGCGAGGCCAGGCAGCTCGGCCTCGGGCTGTGGATCCGGGGCGCCACGCCGAACTTCCACGCCCAGACCGACATCGTCCCGGTTGCCGTCAACGTGCCGGTGGCCTGCGGTGGCACGCTCGTCGAGCCGGGCGACATCATCGTCGCCGACGACGACGGCGCGGTCGTGGTGCCGATCAAGCTCGCACCCGCCGCTGCTGGCTGCAGCTCAGCGAGCACGCCGAATGGGAGGAGTTCTCCCGCATGCGGCTGGCCGAGGGCGGCGACCTGCGGCGGTACTACCCGCTGTCGGACGAGGCGCGGCCCGAGTACGAGCGGTGGCGCGCCGAGCAGGGCAAGGCCTGACGGGCGCTCATCAGCGGCCGCCTCTCACTTCGGTGCCCTGCACGGCGCGTCGGCTGGCCGCGAGTGCGTCCTGCCCGTCGGTGTCGTCGCCGCCGGGGGCCTGGGTGACGACACCGGAGAGCGCCCCCGCGGAGCCTGCGGAGCCTGTCCGGGTCGAGGATCATGTCGATGGCGGCGATGCGTTCGTCGCGGACGGTGAAGCCGACGACGGCGACGAGCTTGCCACTCCGGTCGCGGGCGACAACGCCGGCGGCTCCGTTGACCAGCGCGGGCAGCGCAGAGGCGCGCGAACCGGGGCCCCGCGTCGGCGGCGCGGGCGGCCACGGCGTGGGCACCGGTGAGCAGGGCCGGTGCTAGCCGTGCACGGCGTCCATGGTCGGCGCGGAACGCCACGTCGGGGTCCAGCAGGTCAGCAGTGCGTCGAAGTCGCCGGCGCGGGCGGCGGCCAGAAACGCGTCGACGACATGTCGCTGGGCGGGCTGGCCGCCCTGGGCTGCGGTGCATGCTCGCGCAGTCGCCGCCGGGCGCGGCTGGCCAGCTGCCTGGTGGCCGCCGGTGTACGCCCCACGACGGCGGCCACCTGCTCGAACGGCACCCCGAACATGTCGTGCAGCACCACCGCGAGCCGCTCGGCGGGTTCGAGGCTGTCCAGCACCACCAGCAACGCGATGCCGACCGCGTCGGCGTGCAGGCTGGCCTCCTCCGGATCACCGTGCTCGCTGACCACTGGTTCCCAGGTCGCGCTCAACTGCTCGTGGCGCGCCTGCCTGGCCCGCAGTATTTCGATGCACACCCGGCCGACCAACGTGGTCAGCCACGCCCCGGGGTTGGCGACCGCGGCCGGGTCGGCGCGCGTCGTGCGCAGCCAGGCCTCCTGCAGCGCGTCCTCGGCCTCGGACGGGAGCCCAGCAGCCGATAGGCGACGGCCCGCAGCTGCGGCGGTGCTGCGCGAACTGCTTCGGCGAACCACTGCTGGTCGTCCATTGCCTCATTTCCCGAACGCTTCCCGCCGCAGCATCGCCAACAGTGTCGGAGTGCCCTCCGCGGTGGTGACGCCACGGTCCGTCCTGCCATGCGGTATCGGTGGCCTGGGCCAGCAGACAGGCCGCCAGATCGGCGCGGCTGGTGAAGACACCGTCGGAGCGGTCCTCGGAGAGCCGGTAGCGGGCTGACGTTTTCGCTGTCGAACAGCCCCGACGGGCGCACGATCGTCCAGTCGAGGTCGCTGTCCCGCACCAACGTCTCCATGCGGCGCATGTCGGCGTAAGTGGACTTGCCGATCGTGGCGGTCACCAGCGGCTGGATGACACGGTTGAGCAGGAAGCCACCTTCGGCATGGCGATGCGGCTCGGTGGCGCTGGAACTGACCACGACGAGCCGCTGCACCCCTCATCGGCGCATCGCGGCCAGGATGGTCGCGGTGCTGGGCTGTAGAGCGTCACCGGCTGCCGAGTGAACGGCGCTCCGAGCGTCGACAGCACCACGCGGCACCGCTGACGGGGCCTCCGCGGTGACATCGGCGGCCACCACCTCCAGGCCGGCGTCCTGACCGGGAACGACCGCGGCTGCCGGGTCACCGCCCGCACCTCATGGCCGGCATCCAGCGCCTGCTGTACAAGGCGACGACCCGTGCTTCCGTTCGCGCCGAAAACGACGATACGCATCTGGTGTGCTCCCTCTGGAGTGCTTCGAACAACATCGATCCGCACGGCACGTTGTGACAAACCACCGTCAGGGTCCCCACCAACAGTCACGCTGCACACCATCTAGCTCCACAACCGGTCGTGGCTCGACTCGGAGTCCCAGTGCGTCGTCTCGGCGAAGAACACCGGATCGCGTGGGTCGAGGTGGCGTTGCAGGAGTTCCTCGTCGATGTCGCCGAACCCCAGTCCTGGCGTGTCCGGCACCGTGATGTGGCCGTTCTGGATCAGCGGGCGGGGCAGGCCGGTGACGAGGTCGCTCCAGAACTCCACCTCGGCCACGGGATCAGCTCGGCGCGGGTGAGGCGCAGACCGTACGTCAGGTGATGGTTGTCGGGTCTGAAGCCGCGACAACGACCGATGCAGGTTGACTCGGTCGCCGCAGCTCGGCACACAGCTATCTTGCAACCTTCCGCAGAGCCATCAGCGTCGTGACAAGGAGCAAGATGTTTGGCCTAGACAAGGAGTGGGCGCCGGTTGTCTCTGGGTTTACCGGAGCTGTACTGACCGGGCTCTTTGGCCTCGTCCTGCTGTGGCGACAGAACCGAGCCGCGAAGAAGGCTTCGGCGGCCAAGGAACTGGCAGACGCCTATGGAGAATTCCTGGCGCGAGCGTTCTCGTTCGTACGCAGGGTCGAGGCTGTCGGGCGGTTGATGCAGCTGCGCTCTGGACTGGTCGAAGGGTGGGAATCACTGCTCGGGCGTCGGAAGCCGCTCGACTTCCTTGATCTGCACGACTGGGTCGACGTCGACTTCCGGCCGCTCGGCGACGCGTGGTGCCGTATCCACGTAGTTGGCAGCCAAGATGCGATCATCGCCGCCGACGAACTGCTGCTGGTGAGCGGCGACCTGATGGCGGCGGCGATTGCTACCGACGCCAGACGTACCGGTCTGGCAAGAACGATTGTCGGCGAGCGTCCGTCCACGCCGCAGATCAAGGCCTACCAAGCGCTGGTCAAAAAGTTCTTCGTAGCACGTGAGGCTTTCGTGGTGCTTGCCCGCAAGGAACTCGGCAAGGACGCTGTAAGGCTTCCGCTGGAACGAGCCAGGCAGCACAAGGCGTGAGAGCAGACTGTGGTCAGGCAACGTCGCGAGATGGCCACAAATCCACACGTGCCTCCCATGCGTGTTTTATGTCCTCCCGAGGTCTTCCAGCAAGTCAGGACGGTTCGAGCATCCTTGAAGCACCTCCGCGATCCGCGCCAGTGCCGTACGGTTCCAGCGCGCGGCCGATCCGGATGCAGGAGTCGAGGGCAGCTCGCTCATCCCTTCACGGCGCCCGCGGTGAGGCCCTCGGTCAGGAACCGTTGCCCGAACGCGTACATGGTCACGACCGGGATGCTGATCAGCAATGAGGCCGCGGCCAGCTGCCCCTGCGGCACGACGTCACCGAAGATCATCGACTGCATGCCGACGGGCAGCGTCTTGTAGCTGTCCTTGGTGATGAACACGAAGGCGAACAGGAACTCGTTCCACGCGTTGGTGAGCGTGAACAGCGCGACCGCGAGCAGGCCCGGCTTGGCCAGTGGCAGCACGATCCGGATGAACGCCCCGAACCGCGTGCAGCCGTCGACCAGCGCGGCCTCCTCGAGATCGGCCGGGATCGACTTGAAGTAGCCGACGAGCAGCCATGTCGCGAACGGCAGGGTGAACGTGGGGTAGGCGAGCACGAGCGCCCACAACGAGTCGTTGAGCCCGATCCCGCTCATCATCTGGTACAGCGGGATGAACAGCAGCGCGCCCGGCATCACGTAGGTGAGCAGGATCGTCACCGTGAAGCTCTCCGAACCCCGGAACTTCAGCCGTGCCAGCGCATAGCCGGCCAGCGCCGCGCAGATCAGGGCGATCACGGTGGACGCCACCGACACCAGGATCGTGTTGACGTACCAGGTGCCGAACGCCCTGCCGGTGAACAGGTTGGTGAACTGCTCGGTGCTCCACGGGGTCGGCCAGAGGTCGTCGGTGCGCGAAACGATCTGGGAGTCGGACTTGAACGCCGTGACCGTCATCCAGTACAGCGGGGCGAGCACGAAGCCCAGCAGACCCACGAGCGCGATCCCCGAGCCGGTGCCGCTGACCATGCGTGCGGCCAGCCGGTTGCCCCGCGCGGCGAGCACGGAGACGACCCGTCCGACGGCGGCCGCGAGCACCACGAACACGCCCAGCACGAGCGCCGCCTTCCACACGATGTGCGGCGACGCCCAGACCAGCACGAGCACCGAGGCCACGACGATCACCCACGGCAGCGCCCTGCGCTGGGCGGGGGTCAGCCGCCTGCGCCCCATGTCGCCCGTGCCCGGCAGGTCGCTGCGTCGCATCATCCGCACGAGGATCACCACGAGGATGGCGATGATCGGCAGCATCACCAGCGTGACCGCGGCGCCCGCGCCCAGCTGCAGCTGCTGGATGGCCTTCGAGTAGGCCACCATCACGTACGGGGCGGTGGCGTCCCCTGGCCCGCCCTGGGTCATCAGCCAGATCAGGTCGAAGTTGTTGAACGTCCAGATCGACGACAGCAACACCGTCACGATCATGATGTGGCGCAGGCCCGGCAGCGTGATGTGCTTGAAGCGCTGCCACGGCGAGGCACCGTCCACAATGGCCGCCTCGTAGAGACCGCTGTCGATGGCCTTGAGCCCGGCGAGGAACGTCACCGTGAAGAACGGGATGCCCTTCCAGACGTTGACCAGGATGACCGCCGGCATCGCGAGCGCGGGATCGGACAGCCACTCCGCGGGCCACCTGTCGACGAGCCCGATCGCGGCGAGGGCGGGCCCGATCCCGGAGTCGGTCAGCAGGACGTTGACGCTGCCGAAGATCGGGTCGAACAACGACCGCCAGGTGAAGGCCGTGACGACCGTCGGCACCACCCACGGCAGCAGGATCACCCCGGCGATGATCGCCCGGCCGCGGCGCATGTGGTGCAGCATCAACGCCGCGATGAGACCGAAGGTCACCTTGAAGATCTCGGCGTACGCGGTGAAGACGAACGAGTTGAGCACGCCCTTGTGGAACACGGTGTCGTCGATGAGGGCGGTGTAGTTGTCCAGCCCGACGAAGACCGTCTCCGCACCGTGGCGTTCCGTGGCGCTGGTGAAGACCGAGCTGACGATCGGGAACAGGATCAGGCCCGCGACCAGCAGCAGCGTCGGCCCGATGAACGCCGCGGCGAGACGCCAGTCGCGCCCGAGCATTCGCTGCGACTTGCTGAGCGACGACGACCCGCCCGGTGCCGGACGGACCGGCGCCGGACGCGTACGCAGGACGGTCACTGCTTGTAGCCCTGCTGCTCGAAGACCTGGACGATCCGGGCGTGGGTCGAGGCGACGGCGTCGGCCGGCCGGGTGCCCTGGATGACCGACTGCATCATGTCGGTCAGCAGATAGGCGGCGGTGGCGGCCTGGTCGCCAGGGCTCGGGGCCTGCGGGAACGCCAAGCCGGTCTTGGTGGTCAGCGGGAGCTTCGTGCGGGTCTGCTCCCGCAGCGCGGGGAAGGCCGGGTCACCGCTGGTGTAGTACGGGTCGGAGTCCCACACCTTGTCCCACGCGGGGTTGACCAGGCACGGTGCTCCCTTCGCGACACCGAGCAGTGCGCTACCGCTGACCATGAACTTCGCCACCAGCTTGGCGAGGTCGGGGTTCTTCGCCCCCTTGAACACGACGAACGAGTTGGACTCGCCGAACGCGAGTGGCTTGTCGATCGCCGGTCCGGTGGCGCCGTTGAACGGGTGCGTGTTGGCGTAGACCGGGTTGTTCTTGGTCTTCGAGTCGGCGTAGACGCTGAACTGGTTGAGCGTGAGCCCCAGGATCTGGGCCAGCCAGTTCTCGTTGTTGCTCGAGTCGGTCCAGCTGCCGATCCCGGGTGGCAGCATCGGCGCGTACTTCGGGTTCGTGTAGATGTCGCCGATGAACGTGACGGCGGCGACGGTCTCCGGCGAGTTGAACACCACCTTCGTGCCGGTGTTGTCCGCGATCGCCCCGCCGTAGGTGTTGATGACGTTCCCGATGAAGCCGTTGGCGTCACCGGAGCGGTTCACCGTGAGACCCCAGCCGAAGCGCCGTTTCGCCGGGTCGGAGACCTCCAATGCGTTGTCGCGCAGCTCCTCCCACGTGTAGTGGGGCTTGAGCGGGAGACCCTTCTCCTGGTACCAGTCCTTGCGCAGGTACATCGCGGACGCGATGAAGTGGTACGGGATCGCGAACCAGCGCCCGCCGAACACGCAGTAGTTGGTCGCCTCCGTCGCGGGCTCCCCGTAGAGCTTGCGCATCTCCTCGACCACGTCGGTGACGTCGGTGAGGTCGCCGAGGTTGTGGAGCTGGCCGACGAACCGCCGGTCGCTCACGAAGGCCAGATCGCGGTTGGTGCCCGCCTTCACCTCGGCGTCCATCTTCGCGACCATGTCGCCGGCGTCACCGGAGACCAGGTCGTTGCGGACCGTGGTGCCGGTGGCCTGCGCGAACACCTGCAGCGACCTGTCCAGCGCCTGGTTGGCGGCCTCCGCGTACAGCTTCTGCGAGAGCATCCCCACCGACCCGCCGCGGAGCGAGGCCGCCTGGTCGAGCAGCGCCTGGGGCACCTGGACGTCGACCTGCGGCGCGGCGGGGCCACCGCCCCCGCAGCCGGCGAGACCGAGCACGCCCAGCGCGCTCATCCCGCCGAGGAACGTGCGCCTCGATAAGTCCGTTTTCTCTTCCATGACCACTCCTCTCGCGTCCGATCGAGCGGACGCGTACCGACGGGGCGACGTTGCAACCGGCGGGACAGCGAGGCGTGCGCCGCGCTGCCGGGTCGTTCATGCGGCGAAGGAACTATGGGGGCGAGCGCCAGTACGGCCGCCCGTCCGGATCTTGGTCGTGCAGTGACGTCGTACCGGGCGCTAGCGCTGCCGGGCGGCCCGCTTGGTCTGCTTCCCCTTCTCCGCGAGGAGCGTGGAGTAGTTGTTGCTCAGGTGTCTGCGCATCGCCGCGCGGGCCTCTGCCGGGTCGCGCGCCACGAGCGCCTCGTAGATCTCGGTGTGCTCGGCGGTGGCACGGCGCAGCCCGGCCGGCGCCTCGTTGGTGACGCGTCTGCGGCCGGCAGCGGATCGGTCGTGCGGCGAAGAAGCCGTGCTGATGCGCTGTCGGAGCAGTCGGTCACGCGGTGCCCGACTCGGTCGGCGAGCCTGCGCAACGCCGGCCGGTGCAGCTTCTCGACCGCGAGTCCGGTGCCGATCAGCCCCACTCGGATCGGCGGGATCGTAGGTGCTGCCATGCCTCGTCCGTCCTCGTCATCGGTTCCGGAACTCGGTCGTGCAGTGCGCTAGCGCCGCCGGGCGGCCCGCTTGGTCTGCTGCTCCTTCTCCGCGAGGAGCGTGGAGTTGTTGCGTCAGGTGCTTGCGCATCGCCGCGCGGGCACCTGCCGGGTCGCGCGCCACGAGCGCCTCGTAGATCTCCGTGTGGTCGGCGGTGGCGCTGCGCAGCGCGGCCGGCGCCTCGTTGGTGATGCGTCTGCTGGCCGTGCCGAGCCAGCGGGCGGAGTACATGATCCGGTCGAGGATGCGGTTGTCGGCCGCCCGGCAGATCTCCATGTGGAATTCGTGGTCGACCTCGAGGTAGGCGTCGGGGTCCGCCTCGAGCGCCGACATGCGGTCGATCTCGTCCTTGAGCCGGTCCAGCGTCTCGTCGGTGATGCTGGCCGCGGCCATCGCGGCGAGTTCGGGCTCGAGCAGCACGCGCATCTGGTGCAGCTCCTGCAGCAGCTCGCCGACGATCTCCGCGGGCAGCCACTCGATCAGCAACGGGCTCAGGTAGTCCCACTCCGCGCGGGGGCGCACGACGACGCGGCGGCCCTGCGCGACGTCGACGATGTCGAGCGAGGCGAGGATCTTGAGCGTCTCCCGCGCCACCACGCGGGACACCCCGAACTCCTGGGAGATGTCGAGCTCCGACGGGGCCCGACCGTCCTCGATGTCGCCGCTGACGATGCGCCGGGTCAGGTGTGCCGCCACCTGCACCGGGAGAGTCCGGACCTTGACAACGTCCGGAGACTCTTGTCCCCTTTGCATGTCATCAGCTTATAGGACAAGTTGGACCCCGCGACAGTCCGTTCCTGTGCACGACCCGGCGACGGGAGAGCAATGCGGATCGTGAACGTCACGACGGCAGTGGTGGCCTACCACGGTGCAGGCCACGCTGGTGCGGATCGACACCGACGAGGGCCTCAGCGGGTTCGGCGAGGCCAATCCCGATGCCGGCGCGGGCGCCGTCGTCGGAATGATCAACTTCCTGACGCCCCTCCTGATCGGCGAGGACCCGCGCAACGTCGAGCGGTGCTGGGAGAAGCTGCGCCGCAACAAGGTCTTCGCGGGCCCCCAGGGCGGGGTGTTCGTGATCGCCCTGTCCGGGATCGAGCTCGCGCTGTGGGACCTCGCGGGCAAGGCCGCGGGCCAGCCGGTCTACCGGCTGCTCGGCGGGAAGTTCCGCGACCGGATCCGCCTCTACGCCGACTGCGGCGACGGCGACGACCCGGCGGGCTCGATCGCCGGGTGCGTCGACCGAGCCCAGCGGATGGTCGCCGAAGGCTTCACCGCCATCAAGTTCGACATCGACAACCTGCACCACCCCGCCAAGTTCGACGTCTTCAACCACACGATCAACGCCGCCGAGCTGCGCTCGATGGTCGAGCGCGTGGCAGCCGTCCGGGAGGCGATCGGACCGGACGTCGACCTGGCCATCGACCTGCACGCCCGCTACGACGTGCCGAGCGCGTGCCGAATCTCGTGGGAGCTCGAGCCGTTCCACCTGATGTGGCTCGAGGAGCCGCTGCCGGCGGAGAACATCGACGCGCTGGTGCGGGTGCGCGCGCAGACCCGCACGCCGATCTGCGCGGGCGAGAACCTCTACCTGCGCTGGGGATTCCGCGAGCTGCTCGAACGCGGCGCCGTGGACGTCATCGAGCCGGACGTGCCGAAGTGCGGTGGCCTCGCCGAGGCCAAGAAGATCGCCAACCTCGCGGAGCTCCACTACATTCCCTTCGCACCGCACCTGGTGTCGACGCCGCTGGGCACGATGGCCACGTCGCACCAGTGCGGCGCGATCCCCAACTTCCTCGTCCAGGAATGGCACGCCCTCGAGGAACGCGCGGTGTGGGACAGCTACGTCCACGCCCCCGACGGGAGCGGCTCGATCGTCAAGGACGGCTACATCACGCTGCCCGACACTCCCGGCATCGGCGTGGAGCTCGACATGGACGGCGTCCGGGCACACGCCGTCGCGGGCTACGGAGTGTTCGAGTAGCGGAGCCGATCCGTGCGACCACTTCGTCGAACGGACCGGCTCACACCGTGAACTCGCACCACAGCGGGAAGTGGTCCGAGATCCGGTACGACAGCTGCGCCTGGCTGTCGGCGCGGATGAGACCGCTGGTGAAGTCGAAGGTTCCGGCGTTGGCGAACGGCAGTGACAACACGGCACGGCCAGTGGTGAACCAGGCGATCTGGTCGTAGAAGTGTTGTCGTGTCCAGGAGGTGGCGGTTCGGGTCCTCGAAGATCGTGCGGGGTGTGTAGTTCAGCGCGGCGGGCGGCTCGAGACCGGTGGAGGTGAACGCCCGGTAGAGCGGGTCGCCGCGGCGGTCGATGTTGAAGTCCCCGAACGCGATGAGATTCTGACCCCACGGATCTTTGCCTGCCGACCAGCGGGCCAGCCATTGCGCGATCGCGGTGAGCTCCGGAACCCGGTCAGCGGGCTTCTTGCCGTAGAGGACGTGCAGCGTCACCAGGGTGAACCTGGTGGTGCCGCGGGCGAAGCTGACCGCGTACGGCGTGCGGGCGAACTGGTCGGTCATCGGCGGCCGCACCCGCAGTCGGCCTGAGCCGGGGCGACCACGAGCTCGCAGGCCAGGCCCGGAAGGCTGCACCCGGCGGGTGTCGAACACGAAGGCGAGCCGCTCACTGTTGCCCGCGCTGCCGTCAGTGACGTCGGTGACCACGAACGCCCAGTTGTCACCGAGCACCTGCATCATCGCGAGGAACGCCCCGGCGGTGCGGCGCAGCTCCTGGATCGCGACCACGTCGAACCGGCTGACCACCTCGGCGATGGCCAGCACGTTGCCGGCGTCCCGGATCGGCGAGGCCCCGGTCTTCGAGCGCCATGCCGGGGTCATCCGGTCGAACGCGCGCACGTTCCAGGTGCCGATCAGCAGGTTGGCCGCCGTCTTCGCGGGGACTGTCCGGTCAAGAGCCGCGCCGAGCGCGTCGAGTTCCTTCGTGACGCCGGCCGGTGGGCGGGCGAGGTCGAGATCAGGCATGGCGCACCTCCTGGGCGCTGTTGCGCTGTGTGACGTGACATCGGAGGTACTAACCGTTTCGTGTCAGACAGTCCCCCATTCGGCCTACTGGCCACCCTGCGGCGGGGCACCGGAGCGCGGCCGCCGGTGACGATCACCTGAGCGAGAGCCCTGGTCGGCAGACCTAGTCCTGGGAGGCGCACCTGATCATGCGGTCGAGGTCGAATCGTGCACCACGTCGATAGGCGGCCCGGAACGCCCCGTCACCGAGCGCCTTCCGGACGCGTGCCTCGCACTCGGCATGCGGTGTGTCGAAGGTCTGGCTGGACCCGAACCCCGGCACCCCGAACCCGTGCCACAGGTGCCGGACCGCCCCCAGCAGCACCGCCGCGCGCTCGGCGGCACCCTCGACGGCGCTGATCCAGGCCAGCAACTCCACGGTGATCACGACACCGAGGACGTCGTTGAACGCCTGTTTGATGGCCAGGCACTGCTGGGCATGTGCCCTGGCCTCGGGCAGGTCGCCCGATGCCCACTCGGCACGGGCGAGGACGTAAAGGAAGTACGACAGGTACCAACGCTCGCCTCGGGCTTCGCTGGCAGCGCGGCCCTCTTCGCACAATGGAAGCGCACGAGACAGGGCGCCGCCGTAAACGAGGGCTGCGGCCAGGTGCAGGTGGGCCAGCGCCGTGATCGCCGCGGACCGGCCGGACTTCCGCAGGACCTGTCGTGCCAGGGTTTCCAGCTCTGCCGCCCGTTCCATGTCGTCGCGGAACATCGCGGCGAGACCGAGCCCGCACGTCGCCCGTGCGGCCGCGAAGTCGTCGCCCGACCGCTGGGCCATGGCACGGGATTCCTCCAGCGATGCCACTCCCCTGTCGACGTCACCCTGCAGGACGGCGATGTATCCGTCGGCCCACAACGCCTTGCCCCGGTCCGCGTCCACGGTCGGACCGCGGTCCGCGTCCACGGTCGGACCGTGGTCCGACGCGAGCAACTGGTCGAGCCAACGACGTCCCTCGGGCAGGAAGCCGCAGGCGATCCAGTAGAACCACAACGAGGCCACCAGCCGCAGGCCGGCGAGGCGTTGGCCGGGCGTGGTCCGGCAGAACTCCAGTGCTGCCCGCAGGTCGGCGTGGTCGCAGCGCAAGCCGTTGACCCAGCGCAGCTGGTCCGGCCCGAACCAGTCGGCCTCCGCCGCCTCGGCCAGTCGCAGGTAGACATCCCGGTGCCGAGCTCTCAGCACGGTGGCGGTGTCACCGAGCTTGTCCTGCCCGTACTGCCGAATCGTCTCCAACATGCGCAACCGCACCGAACCGGCGCACTCCTCCCGGATCACCACCGACTTCTCGACCAGAGCGGCCACCAGGTCGAACGCCTCGTCTGCCGCGATGTCGCCACCGGCGCAGACCGACTCGGCGGTCTCCAGATCGAAGCTGCCCGCGAACACCGACAGCCGGACCCACATGAGCTGCTCGGCGGGTGTGCACAGCCCGAAGCTCCAGTCGATGGTCGTCCGCAGCGTCCCGTCGCGGTCATCGGACCCGAGCACGCCGACGCAGCCCGCCAGCCGGTCCAGCACCTGCCCCGTGGACAGGATTCGCAACTGCGCCGCGGCCAGTTCGATCGCCAGCGGAATCCCGTCCAGCCGGTAGCAGATCTTCGCCACCGTCGTGCGTTCGCCGCGCAGCAGCGCGAATCCTGGTACGACCGCGGCCGCTCGTTGTTCGAACAACGTCGACGCGGCGTTGCGCGGACTGCTCCTGGCGGGCAGCCGGGTACTCGGATCAGCCGCCGGCAGTGGCGGGACCGGCCAGATGTGCTCGCCGGCGACGCCGAGCGGTTGCCGGCTGGTGGCCAGGATTCGAAGGCCGAGGGTGGCGCTCAACATGCTCTTGGCCAGCTCGGCGCAGGCGTCCACCAGGTGCTCGCAGTTGTCCAGCACCAGCAGCATGCGTCGATCGGCCACCTGGTCGACCAAGGTGCGCACCTGGGGCACGCCCGGTCGTTCGCTGATGCCCAGCACCATCATCACCGTGTCCGGCAACAGGACCGGATCCCGCAGCCCGGCCAGCTCGACCAGCCACACGCCGTCCGTGAAGGCGGGGCGGAGTTCCTCGGCGACGTGCGACCCGAGTCTCGACTTGCCCACACCGGCACTGCCGGTCAGCGTCACCAGCCGCGCTACCCGCAGCAACCGCTTCAGCGAGCTCGTCTCGCGCCGACGGCCCACGAAACTCGTTGCGGCAGGCGGGAAACTGGCGACGCCGCGCGCCACGGTGGTCTCCACCACGTACTTGACGCTAGACAGGGCCGAAGGGCCGGTCAACCGTCTGGCGCGTTGACACCCGGCGAGGACTCCGCTCGAATTGGCAGCACTGCCACGCGGTTGCCGCAGGAGGCCGCATGCCGCCCACCGGCCGGGGCAAGGCCGGCAACCTTCCCCAGGAACTGACCAGTTTCGTCGGTCGCAAAACCGAGCTGACCGAGGCCCGGCACCTGTTGTCGGAGTCGCGGCTGGTGACGCTGACCGGACCGGGCGGAGTCGGCAAGACCAGGCTCGCGCTGCGGATGGCCTCGATCACCCGCCGAGCGTTCGCCGACGGGGTGTGGCTGGTCGAGTTCGACCAACTCCAGGACCCCGCGCTGGTGGCGCACACCGTGGCCGACTCGCTGGGACTGCGGGAGCGGGCGGGCCGGCCGCTGCTGCAGACGCTCGAGGAACACCTGGCGGAACGACGGGTGTTGCTGGTGCTGGACAACTGCGAGCACCTGGTGGACGCGGTCGCGAAACTGGCCGACGCGCTCCTGCGGGCGAGCCCGCGCCTGCACATCCTCGCGACCAGTCGCGAACCGCTCGGCGTCCGCGGAGAGGTCGCGCTGCCGATATCGCCGCTGCCGGTGCCCGCTCATGAGACGTCGGCGTTGCGGGACCTGTCCAGCTTCGACTCGATCTCCCTGTTCACCGAACGAGCCACGGCCGCCCTCCCGGAGTTCGGCATCACCGAGGACAACCGGGCCGACGTGGCGCAGATCTGCCTGCGACTGGAAGGCCTGCCGCTCGCGATCGAACTGGCCGCGGTCAGGTTGCGGGCGCTGTCCACGGAACAGATCCTGCACCGGTTGTCCGACCGGTACCGGCTGCTCACCGCCGGACCGCGAAGCGCGCCCACCCGGCAGCAGACGCTGCACGCCTGCATCGGCTGGAGCTACGACCTGTGCACCTCAGCCGAACAGTTGCTGTGGGCTCGGCTGACGGTGTTCGCGGGCGTCGTCGAACTGGACGCCGCGGAAGGCGTCTGCGCAGGCGATGGCCTGGCCGCGGAGGACATCCTCGACCTGGTGGCCTCGCTGGTCGACAAGTCGATCCTGGTACGAGCGCCGGACGACGTGGCGACGCGGTATCGGATGCTTGAGACCATCCGCGAATTCGGGGCCGAGCGGCTGGCGGAGACCGGTCAGGAAGCAGAGCTGCGCCGACGGCACCGCGACTGGTACGAACGGTTGGTGCGCGACGCCGAGGCGGACCTGATCAGCCCCCGGCAGGTGGACTGGCAGGCCCGGCTGCACCGGGAGATCCCCAACACCCGGGCGGCGCTGACCTTCGGCCTCACCGAACCGGGTGAGGCGGACGTGAGCGTGCGGATGGCCACGGCGCTGCACGCGTACTGGACGCGCGGCCGGCTCAGCGAAGGCAGACAGTGGTTGCGCCGCGCACTGGACCACCAGACCGCATCACGAACAGTGAGCAGCGCCAAGGCGCTCTACGCCGCCGCGATGCTGGCCGGGTTCCAAGGTGACGTCCCCGGTGCGACCACTCTGGTCGAGGAGTTGCACGACGTCGCGGAACGGCTGGACGACGCGGACAGCCGCGCGCTCGCGACGCAGGCCGCCGCGAACGTGGCCGTCTTCCGGAGCGATCTGGCCGCCGCCGTCGCCTGCTACGAAGCCGTCCTCGATCACCACCGCGCCGAAGGCAACCTGCCCCGGCTGCTGGAAGCGCTCATCGGACTCGCCTTCGCCAGTGGGCTGCGCGGTGACACCGCCCGGTCGATCAGCTGTCACGAGGAGATGCAGGCGATCACCGAACCCCGCGGTGAGGCCTGGTACCGGTCGTACTCGTTGTACGACTTCGGTTTCGTGATGTGGCGGCAGGGCGACACCCGGCGGGCGGCGGAACTGATCGAGCAGAGCCTGCGGCTCAAGCGCCTGGTGGACGATCCGCTCAGCACCGCCTTCTGCCTGGAAGCCCTGGCCTGGATCGCGACCGGGGAACACCGGTTCCAGCGCGCGGCGGTGCTCCTCGGCGCCGCCGAGTCGCTCTCCCAGGCCGTGGGCACCCCCACGGCGACCTTCCCCGATCTGCTGGCCTACCACGAACGCTACGTTCAGCAGACCCGCGACCATCTCGGCGAGGAGGCTTTCGAAGCGGCCTACCGAACCGGTCTTGGTCTGACGTTCGCCGACGCCATCGCCTACGCCCTCGACGAGCAAGCCGAGGAGACGCCGCCTACACGCGCCTCGACACCACTCACCCGCCGCGAACGACAGGTCGCCGAACTGGTCGCGCAAGGCCTGAGCAACAGGGAGATCGCCACCAGGCTGGTGATCGCCCAGCGCACCGCCGAGGGCCACGTGGAACGCATCCTGGTCAAACTCGGCCTGTCCTCCAGGATGAAGGTCGCCGCCTGGCTCGCCGAACATTCGTGAGCCGAGCCGAACGGTCAGTCGTCGGTCCCCGCGACGAGGGACTCCAGTCGCAACTCGGGATGCAGGCGTCGCATGACGCCGAGCGCGGTCGAGTCGACGAACAGGGCGAGGTCCACACCGTCGGTCCGGGTGAGCACCTCGTTGCGGCTGCTGTCCACGATGGACCGCTGCTTGGGATCGGCCAGGCGGCGCACAACGGTGTAGGGCAACGGTTCCAGCCGCACCGGCGACGTGAACTCCGCGTCCAGGCGATGTGCGGCGACCTCGAACTGCATGGGGCCGACCGCGCCGAAGACCGGTGCCCCGTCGCCGCGACGCAGCGAGCGCAGCACCTGCACGACGCCTTCGGACTCCAGTTGTTCGATGCCCTTGCGGAACTGCTTGGTGCGACTGAGATCCGCCGGCCGCGCGACGGCGAAGTGCGCCGGCGCGAAGCTGGGCAGGCCGGGGAAACGCACGGCGGGTTTGCCCGCGTGCAGGGAGTCGCCCACGCGCAGCGCGGTGGCGTTGACCAACCCGATCACATCACCGGGATAGGCGACGTCCAATGTGGAGCGTTGCTGGCCGAAGACCTGTTGCACGTACTTGGTGGCGAACGGCTTTCCCGTGGTGGAGTTGGTCACGACCATGCCCCGCTCGAACACGCCGGAGCACACGCGCGCGAACGCGACCTGGTCGCGGTGCGCGCGATCCATGCCGGTCTGCACCTTGAACACGAACGCCGAGAACGGTGCGTCCAGCTCACGCGGGTCGCCGGCGGCGTCCGGTCGTGCGGAGGGCCGCGGCGCGATCTCGACGAGCAGGTCGAGCAGGTGCCGCACGCCGAAGTTGAGCACCGCCGAGCCGAACAGCACCGGTGTCGCCGTCGCCTCGAGGAACCGCTCGAGCTCGAACTCGCCGCCAGACGCGCCGAGCAGCTCCGCTTCCTCGCAGGTGCGGGTCCACTCCGCGCCTTCCTCGGCTTCGGCCTGGCTCGGCAGCAGGTGCACTTCGCCCGCGGCCGTGGCGCCGCCCGCGGTGCGCTGGTAGCGCACGAAGTCCCCGCTGCGCCGGTCGAGCACGCCGCGGAAGTGGCCCGCGTCGCCGACCGGCCAGGTCAGCGGCATCGGCTGCAGTCCGATCCGCTCGACCAGCTCGTCGCACAGGTCCAGCGCGGCTCGGCCAGGGCGGTCCCACTTGTTGATGAACGTGATCACCGGAATGCCGCGGAACCGGCAGACGTCGAACAACTTGAGCGTCTGCGGCTCCAGGCCTTTGGCCGCGTCGAGCAGCATGACCGCGCAGTCCACCGCCGACAGCACCCGGTAGGTGTCCTCGGAGAAGTCGGCGTGGCCGGGGGTGTCCAGCAGGTTGATCACGCAGTCGCGGTAGGAGAACTGCAACGCGGCGGACGTGATGGAGATCCCGCGCGCCTTCTCCATCTCCATCCAGTCCGACACCACACCGCGCCGACCGGCCTTGCCGTGCACCGCGCCCGCCTCGGAGATCACCTTCGCGTGCAGGGCCAGCGCCTCGGTCATGGTCGACTTGCCCGCGTCCGGGTGGCTGATCACCGCGAAGGTGCGCCGGCGTCCCGCTTCCGCGAGCACGGCTG
The DNA here is from genome assembly GCA_963771775.1 of uncultured Actinomycetota bacterium. GTDB lineage: Bacteria > Actinomycetota > Actinomycetes > Mycobacteriales > Pseudonocardiaceae > Lentzea. The sequence goes on along the minus strand of CAVYUS010000005.1, from coordinate 486,016 downwards.
CGGACGAGGCGGTCACCGGGGTGGCGGTGGTCATTCGCGATCCTTCAGGGTCGGCAACATCTCGCCGAACCCTACTCTCACGTCACGGTAGCCTGGCCCTGACCCGGCCGGAAAGGGATGTCGTGGGCGAGCAGATGCAGATCGGCGAGGTGGCCGAGAGGACCGGTCTGTCGTTGCGCACGATCCGGTACTACGAGGAGGTCGACCTGGTCGTGCCGAGCGCACGCAGTCAGGGCGGGTTCCGTCTCTACACCGAGCCTGACGTGCAACGCCTCGACGTGATCAAGCGGATGAAACCGCTCGGCTTCCAGCTCGAGGAGATGCGCGAGCTGCTCGGCATCCTCGACGCGCTGTCCGCCGGCGACGACCCCGACCGGGACAAACACGTCGACCGCCTGTCCCAGTTCTGGACCGCCGCCGACGAACGCTGCCAGCAGCTGCGCGCACAGCTGCGCATGGCCGAGGACTTCGCCACCACTCTGCGTTCCCACCTGCCCGCCGGCTGACGCCCCATCCGTCCCCGATTTCGCCTCACGGGCAACTCTCACGTAACGTGAGGGTGTGACCACGGCTCGAACGTCCACCCCTCCGCCCGCACTCGCCCCGGATGCCCTGCGGGTCATCGCCCTCGGTGGCCTCGGTGAGATCGGCCGGAACATGACCGTGTTCGAGCACGAGGGCAAGCTGCTCATCGTCGACTGCGGAGTCCTGTTCCCCGAGGAACACCAGCCCGGCGTCGACGTGATCCTCCCGGACTGGAGCTGCCTCCGGGAGCGGCTGGCCGACGTGGTCGCCATCGTGCTGACCCACGGCCACGAGGACCACATCGGGGGCGTGCCGTACCTGCTGCGTGAGCGCCGTGACATCCCGGTCGTCGGCTCCCGGCTCACGCTGGAGTTCCTGGCCGCCAAGCTGGTCGAGCACCGGATCAAGCCGGTCCTGGTCGAGGTCAAGGAAGGCGAACAGCTCGCTCAGGGTCCGTTCGACCTGGAGTTCCTCGCCGTCAACCACTCCATCCCCGACGGCCTGGCCATCGCCATCCGCACCGGTGCCGGCCTCGTGCTGCACACCGGCGACTTCAAGATGGACCAGTTCCCGCTGGACAAGCGGATCACCGACCTGCGCGGCTTCGCCCGCCTCGGCGAGGAGGGTGTCGACCTGTTCCTCGTCGACTCCACCAACGCCGACGTGCCCGGCTTCACCACCTCCGAACGCGATCTCGCCCCCGCGATCGACGAGGTGTTCCGCACCACGCCGCGCCGGGTGATCGTCTCCAGCTTCGCCAGCCACGTGCACCGCATCCAGCAGGTGCTCGACGCCGCGGCCGCGCACGGCCGCAAGGTCGCCTTCGTCGGCCGCTCCATGGTCCGCAACATGGGCCTGGCCTCCGAGCTGGAGTACCTGAAGGTGCCCGCCGGACTGGTCATCGACATCAGGGACGCCAACCGGCTGCCCGCTCACAAGGTGACCCTGGTGTGCACCGGCTCGCAGGGCGAGCCGATGGCCGCCCTGTCCCGCATGGCCGCCGGCGAGCACGAGATCGTCATCGAGGACGGCGACACCGTCCTGCTGGCCAGCTCGCTGATCCCCGGCAACGAGAACGCCATCTACCGGGTGATCAACGGCCTGACCGACCTGGGCGCCAACGTGGTGCACAAGGGCAACGCCAAGGTCCACGTCTCCGGGCACGCCAGCGCCGGTGAACTGGTCTACTGCTACAACCTGGTGCAACCGGCCAACGTCCTGCCCGTGCACGGCGAGGCACGACACCTGCGCGCCAACGCCGAGCTGGCCATCAAGACCGGTGTCGAGCGCGAGCGGGTGCTCGTCGCCGCCAACGGTCACGTCATCGACCTGCACGAGGGCCGGGCCTCGGTCACCGGCCGGGTCGAGGTGCACAACATCTACGTCGACGGCCAGACCGTCGGCGGTGTCACCGAGGACTCCCTGGCACAGCGCCGCACGCTGGGCGAAGAAGGCATGATCACCGTCGTCGCCATCATCGACACCGACACCGGGCGGCTCGACGACGCACCCGACTTCATCGCGCACGGCTTCGAACACGACGCCTCGACGTTCCAGCCGGTGATCCCCGCCATCGAGAAAGCCCTCGCGGGCGCGGCGGAGAGGAACGTCACCGACGTGGCGGAGCTCGAACGCCTCATCGCACGGCAGGTGCAGACCTGGGCACAGCGCACGTACCGCCGCCGACCGGTGGTCATTCCGGTCGTCATCGAAGCCTGACCCGCACGCGACGCCAGATCCTCACTCGTGCGGATCTGGCGTCCCTGTCGTAGAACGCACCAGAGCGGCACGTGCCGCCGAGATGTCGTCGACCGCCACGACCTCGTGCCCTCCGGCCAGCACGAGGTCATTGTCCGACGCGACGACGAGCATGGCGCGCTTCTCGGCCAGTGACTTCGCCTGCCGGACAACCCCTTTCGCGTCGACGCGGACGAGCGTGACCGACGCATCCGTCCAGTGGAACTCCCCGCCGGCGCTCAACCTGCGGACACCGTCCAGGCTGAACCGGGTGAATCTCGGCATGTCCGCCACCCTTCAACCCGTGGTACTTAATTGGTCTATACCAATAGTGCTCCCTGAGGCGAGGGGCCAGTGCACGCCGGCCCCTCCGCGCCCACCTCAATTGAAGGCTCGCGCCGCCGCGTTCGCCGCTTGGCTGACCACCACACTCGCGCCGCCGACATCACCCCGAGCCTCGCGAAACGTGAGAGAGTTGGCATATACGCCCGCCCCGGTTCACGGCCGGAGGCGCGCCTTCACCCCGGAGCGGACGCCGCCTCATCCAGGCGCGTTTCACCGCTCCCGGTCAACTCGCACCACTCCACGCCCAAAAACCGGGCACAAGAACCACCCCACAAGGGAGATCTCCCATCACCGCCTCTGCGCTCACGCCGACCCTGGCCGCCCCCCGCACCCTCACCGACATCTACGGCCCCGACATCGCCGTCTGCGCACGCCCAGCCCAGGAACCGACCGTGCCGTCGAGCAGGCACAGAAACACCCGCGACGTCCTGTCCGCCCGCCCCCTCGCCATCGCCGCCGACACCCCCGTCATCACCAGCGCGGGCGGCACCGACATCAACCTCCTCGCCGCCCTCCGCGACGGCGGCCTCCCCGTCGGCACCGACCCACGCGAGTTCCACTCCGAAGCCGAGTTCGTCACCCGCGTGACCGAGGCCCTCAGCGATGGCCTGCGCCTGTCCATGGAATACCCGCAGCCCACCGCCCTGTTCCCCGACGAACGCTCCGTGAAGAGCGCCGAACTCGTCGGCTACCTCAACAACAAAGCCAGCATCAGCACGTTCGTCGACCCCCGCTTCCAAGCCCGCCGGGAGATCGTCACCATCGACGAACTCGCCGACGCCACCCCCGCCGAGAAGTCCTGGGTTCTCAAGGCCGCCACCAACGCCGCGCACGGCGCCAGCCTCGACGTCTACCTGCACCGCGCCGGGGAGCCGGTGATCCTGCCCGCGTTCACCGACATCCTCACCGAGGTCGTCGTCGAGGAGTACCTGCACATCCACCGCAACTGGGGCATCCAGCTCTACGTCGCCGCCGACGGCCGGGCCCGCCTGCTCGCCGTCACCGACCAGCGCATCGACGCCGACGGCATCTACACCGGCGGCCGCTTCGGGCTCGTCGTCCCCCTGCCCGCCGACCTGCTCACCGAATGCCTGGCGATCGCCCAGCGCGCCGCCGACGTCGGCTACCGCGGCGTGTGCAGCCTCGACTGCGCCCAGACCCACGACGGCAGACTCGTCATGCTCGACCTCAACTTCCGCATCACCAGCGGGTCCATCCCGCTGCTGGCGCTGCAGACCATCCGCCCCGACGCCCTGGACCGCCCGTCGGAGTCCACGAAACTCACCACCTCCGCACCCATCGCCGCACTGCTGGCCGCGCTGCGACCCGCACTGCTGCGCGGAGGGCTCCTCGTCACCGGCGGCCACGACACCCGCCGCACCGACAACCCGATCAACCAGACCACACTGCACCTGCTCGTCTTCGGCGACGATCCCGAGGACGTCACCACCCGCCGCGCCAAGCTTGAATCCATGTACAACCACTGACGCGGACGATCTGCGAACTCAAGGAGCCAGCGGGCGCGCCACGCGAGGCGCGCTCGCCGACGCGGTTTCACCCCGCCTGTGGAGCACTCGGCGAGCGGACGTCACCGACCTGCGTTGTCATGCTTAAGTCCGGCGCCGTGCGAGCTCTGGCCGACCTCGGCCAGCATCGCGCACCCAGCTGTGACGCCGCTCACGAGCCGTCACAACCGATCCGCAGGCGACGTCTTCTGGGCGTGACAAGAGAAGCAAGCAACGAAGCGACGTTCAGCCGCCTCCACGACGCCATCAACACCGGCGATGCCGAGATCATCTCGAAGGTGATCGACGAGGTCGTCGATCCGGGCCTGGTCTTCCACGCGCCGGTGCCGAGTGACGTGTCGGGCGTGCAGGCGCTCAAGCAGGTGTGGTCGGTGCTCCTTCGCGCGTTCCCCGACCTTCACGTCGCCATTGAGGATGTGATCGTGCAGGGCGACAAAGTCGTCTACCGCAACACCGTCACCGGCACCCATCAGGGCGAGTACCGGAGCCTGCCCGCGACCGGCAGGCCGGTCGCCTACCACGAGATCTTCATCGTCCGCTTCGCCGACGGCCGGATCGCCGAGATCTGGGGCGTCGTCGACGTCTACGCGCAGCTGAAGCAGCTCGGCGTCATCCACGCCTAGCGAAGCCGCACATCGAACGAAACGGAGCAACCATCATGATTCTGATCACCGGAGCCAACGGCGTCGTGGGACAGCAGGTGATGAAGCTGTTGTCGCAGGAGGGCACAGCCGTCACCGCCGTCAGTCGCGGTCCCGGCGGCGCAAGCGTCGTCCAGGGCGACCTGTTTCGTCCAGGGTGGATCGAGCCGGCGTTGGAGGGGGTGGAAGCGATCCAGATCAGCCCGCGTGCCACCGGTCCTGGTCTTGAAGAGCTGCTGACGCTGGCCGTCAAGCAGGGCGTCCGGCGTGCGGTGCTGCTGTCGGCCACCACTGTGGAACACCCGGCGGGAGAAGAGCGCTTCGCCGCACAGTTCAAGCTGGCCGAGGATCTCGTCACCAACTCCGGTCTGGAGTGGACGGTCCTGCGCCTGGCGGACTTCGCCGCCAACGCGCTGGCCTGGGCACCGCAGATCAAGGCAGGTGACGTGGTCCGCGGCGCGTACGGCAAGGCCGCCACGTCCCCTGTCCACGAAACCGACATCGCGATGGTCGCCGTGCAGGCCCTCCGGGGCAGTGCTCACGCCGGATCGGTCCACACGCTGACGGGACCGCGGTCGCTGGACCAGTTCGAGAAAGTGCGGCTCATCGGCGCCGCCGTCGGCCGGACGCTGTCCTTCCAGGAAGTCCCACCCGAGTTGGTACGGCAGGGCATGCTCGCGCAAGGGCTGCCCGAGGAGGTCCCAGCCCGCCTGCTCGGCTCGCTGGCCGACTACGCCACTCGTCCGGGCCCCACCACCAGCACCGTGGAGGACCTGCTGGGCAGGCCCGCGCTCAGCTTCGCCGACTGGGCACTCGACAACGCCTCCGCCTTCGCCCCAACGGGCAGGACAGTGCTCACCTAAGGCCGTTCGGCTGCCCGACGGCCCGCGGTGCGAACGCTGGGACACTGGGGCCATGCGCAGGCGGGTGCCAGAGGCGAAGGACGTGACGGGCGAAGCTCGCCGCCCTCGGTCCCGCGACAGCAGCCGACGACCGCGCGGCTGCTGGCCTTGCAGCGGTCTGCGGGAAACGGCGCGGTGGCAGACATGCTGTCCGTGCAACGCCGCCCGATCACAGCACAGGAAACCGCCGGCTTGCAGCACATGGAGGACGTCGCCGCGGAAGCCGCGCCGGAGAAGGTGATGCACGCCCAGGCGTACAACGGCGCTGACTACGCCAAGCGACTGCGCCTGGTCAAGGCCGGGTTGATCGCCGAGATCGGCGCCGTCGCACCCGGTACCCCGGACTCGGATCAGCTGATGGCGCGGCTCTGGACGTTGCACGTGTGGACCACCGCACCCGCAAGCTACGCCCAGGCACGCGCCATCCACAGTTCGCTGCCCGTGCGCGACGCCGCCGAGGGCGACTACAAGTGCAACCGGTTCGTCGGTGACTCGTACGCGGTCGGTGCGGGCCGCGGCTACGCCCCGGATGGCGCGGGCCGTACCTACCCGACCGGCCGCTCCGGCTGGTGGGACCCTCGGGACCCGTACCCGCCCGCGGCGAACGAGCTCGGTTCCAACCGCGGCGCCACCGGCAACCTCGGCAACCTGCCGACGACCACCACGCCACAGGGCGGCGACATCATCGCTTTCCCCTATCCGGGCGGGATCGGCCACACCGGCATCGTCCTCGGCGAAGGGATCTACATCAGCGCGCGGCACAGCAAAGAGCGGCCGGCCAAACGCATCCAGGTCGAGGACGGCGTGCAGGTCACCGAAGTCCCCCAGCAGTCCGCCCGGCACCGCCGCTTCACATGATGAACCGCCTGCGAATCGTCTGGGAGACAACCCGGTTGCGCCGTTCCCGCAACCCGGAGCACCGGCCACGAGCGTTCCACCGCCTCCTCGCGCTGGCGGCCCCCGTCGCACCCGCGGACGTGCCAGAGCTGCCGCTGGAGGGTGGGTACGAAGTGCGGCGGGCCGGCCGGCTGCCGGGTGGGCGCCTGGTGGTGGACGTCGTTCGACGTGATCCGGAGGTGCGGTCGTTCTTGCTGATCTCAGGCTCGTCGGTGCTCGTGTCGTTCGAAAAGCTCATGGCTTCGCCGCCAACGCGCTGGCCTGGGCACCGCAGATCAAGGCAGGTGACGTGGTCCGCGGCGCGTACGGCAAGGCCGCCACGTCCCCTGTGCACGAAACCGACATCGCGATGGTCGCCGTGCAGGCCCTCCAGGGCGGTGCTCACGCCGGATCGGTCCACACGCTGACGGGACCGCGGTCGCTGGACCAGTTCGAGAAGGTGCGGCTCATCGGCGCCGCCATTGGCCGGACGCTGTCCTTCCAGGAAGTGCCACCCGAGTTGGTACGGCAGGGCATGCTCGCGCAAGGACTGCCCGAGGAGGTCCCAGCCCGCCTACTCGGCTCGCTGGCCGACTACGCCACTCGTCCGGGCCCCACCACCAGCACCGTGGAGGACCTGCTGGGCAGGCCCGCGCTCAGCTTCGCCGACTGGGCACGCGACAACGCCTCCGCCTTCACCGGCTGACCTTGCCGAGGTGGGATGGTGGCGAGAGCCACCGCCGAGACAAGGGGATCCCAATGCCAGTGAACGACGAACTGCTGGAACGGTTTCTCGCCGTCGACACGACCGCCATCTGCGACGCCGACCGGACCACGAGGGTCATGAACAGCGCGATCCGCGCTCGATCCGCGGCGACCCGGATCCTCGGGCCGGCGTTCACGGTCCGCTGCCGCGAGGACTTCCTGGCCGTGCTGCGCGCGGTCGAGGCAGCCGAGCCCGGCGACGTGATCGTCGTCGACGGCGGGGCACGCGAGACCGCTCTCGGCGGTGAGATGTTCGCGCGGGCGGCGTTGGTGCGGTCGCTGGGCGGCATCGTCGTGGACGGCGGCTACCGCGACATGTCCTATGTTTCGACCTGCGCGCTCCCCGTCTACAGCCGGTTCGTCACGCCGCGCGCCGGCACCGCGTCGCAGCTCGGCGAACTCCAGGTTCCGGTGACGTGCGGCGGGGTCGTGGTCAACCCCGGCGACCTGGTCCTCGCCGACGACGAAGGCCTCGTCGTCGTCGACCCGCAGCGGGTCGAGTCACTCCTCGACTCCGCGCTGGCCGTCAAGAACACCGAGCGCGAGGTGATCGGCCTGCTCGACGGTGGAGCGACGTTGAGCGGCGCGTTCAACGTGGCCGAGCACGTCGAGGCTCTCGGGCGCGGCGAGCAGTCGGTGTTGCGCGCTCTGCGAACCTGATCAGCCGGTCGAGCGCCTCCGGCTGTCACATCTGCAGGCGCAGCACCGTCTTCATGGCATGAACATCGCATTGTGGATCTCTCAGGGCATCTTGGCCGCCATGTTCCTCGTGTCGGGCACGCTGAAGTTGAGCCAGTCCAAGGAGCGCATGATCGAAACCGGGCAGACGGGGGTGGTGTTCTTCCCCCTTCCGGTGATCCGGACGGTCGCCGCGCTGGAACTGGCGGCGGTCACCGGGCTCCTGCTGCCGGGCATCACCGGGGTCGCGCCGCTGCTCACGCCGGCGGCGGCCATGGGGCTGGGCGTGGTGATGGTGGGCGCGGCAGCCAGCCACACCCGGCTGAAGGAAGCGCGTGCCGTGGCGACGAACCTGGTGTTGCTGGCCTTGTGCGTGTACGTCGCGTGGGGACGATTGGCCTAGCGAGCCGGGCGCGTTCCCCGCACCAGCGGCCTACCAACTATCCACTTTGGACCATTTCGGCATTTTGGTTTCGCACCATCAGCCCGCGCGTGCGGTTGGATGACAGGCCGGATCTTCGACGAACAGGAGTCCATCTGATGCGTTCGTTAGTTCTGGCACTGATGTTGATTCTCGGGCTGGCCGCGCCCGCCGTGGCGGCACCGGCCGAGAAGCTCATCGTGCTGCCCGGCGCGAAGTCGGCAGAGGGCATCACCGCAGGCAGGGGAACCACTTTCTACGCAGGAGATCTCTTCGCCGGCGACATCTACCGCGGTGACGTCAGGCGCGGCACCGCCGAGTTGTTCATCGACGCGCCGACCGGCCGGAACGCGATCGGCATGGCCGCCGACGTCCGGCACGACCTGCTCTTCGTGGCGGGCGGATTCACCGGCCAGGCCTACGTCTACGACCTGCGAACCGGCAAAACCGTTGCGGTGTACCAGTTCGCCGAGGCCAACGCCGGCATGGTCAACGATGTGACGATGACCGCCGACGGCGCCTGGTTCACCGACTCGCTGCAGGCAAAGCTCTACTTCGTGCCGGTCAGCCATTCCGGCAGGCTCGGCCAGGTCCGCACACTGACGCTGACCGGCCCGGCCGGGGACACCAGCGGAGCGTTCAACAACAACGGCATCACCACCTCGCCCGACTCGCGGTCGTTGATCGTGGCGCACACCACTCGAGGTGAGCTCGCCAAGGTCGATCCACGTACCGGCGCGAGCGAGACGATCAGCGGTGTCAGCGTTCCCGGCGCCGATGGAATCGTCCGTGACGGCTGCACGATGTGGGTCGTGCACAGTAACCAGGTCAGCCGCTTCCAGCTCAACCACAACACCACAGCGGGCGTCCTGGAGAAGGTCATCACCAGCCCGGCCTTCCAGTCGGTCACCACCGCGGCGAAGTTCGGCGGCCGGCTGGCGGTCGTCAACGCCAAGTTCGACACCGGCTTCCCGCCCACGGCCGACCAGTACGAGGTCGTCGTCGTCAACAGCTGAGTCGTCAACAGCTGAGTCGTCAACAGCTGATCACTGCGCGACCTGTTGCGTTAGCGATTACGGGCTGCGGCACGCGCCGGTGTGCCGCAGCCCGTCAGAGCGGGATGCTCACCTCACGGTGATGTTGGAGTTGCCGCTGCTCCGGTATCCCTCGGTCGCGAGGATCATGTAGTAGTTGAAATTGCCCAGCCGCATGCCGGCCCGGCTCCACGCGTCGAAGTGGTTGCCGGTCGTGATCGATCCGCCCGTCCGCTTCTGCTGCCGGACGCTCCAGAACTGCGGGAAGGTCTTGTTGCCTTCGACAGAGGGCGCGTTGTAACGCATCGTCTGGTAGATGTCGTACGTGCCGCCGTCGGTGGTGACCGTGCCCTTGAACGTACCGGTGGGCCGATAGGTGCCCCAGTTGTCGACGATGTAGTACTCGACGAGCGGGTTCGACGTCCACCCGTACAGAGTCAGATACGAATTGCCGGACGGGTTGAAGCTGCCGGAATAGTTCACGGTCCGTCGTGAACCGTTGCTCCAGCCTTTGCCGCCGACGAAGTTGCCGACATTGCTCCACGAGGTGCTGTAGTTGCCGCCGGATCCGAAGTCCATGCAGACCCTGCCGCCACCATCGGTCCAGAATGAGTAGTAATAACCGCCGTTGTTGCCCGTCTGACTCGAGCACGTGGCGGCGATACCCACATCGGCGCTGGCAACGCCGGGCGTCAACGCCATGACCAGCGCGATGCAGGTGCCACGGAGGAGCAGACCGAGACGGCCGCGCTTGCGGCTCGACGGTCGTAAATTGACTTCAGCCATATGCAGTACTCCTCGTCATTGAGGTTGGCACGGCAGCCAGGCAGCGCGATTCGACCCGCGCGGGTCAATGATGATCGTGGCCGCCGTCGGTGTCGGCCTACTCGCCAAGTTGGTCGACGGTGCGGTGACGACCGGCCCGGATACGGCGGGACCCAGGTCGACCGTGGCCGAACCGTTATCGACACTAGCAGTGTCGAGCCGACTCCGTAAGGTATCCGAGAAGTTTCGAAACACGTCCGTCGGCCGAGCTAAAAATTTAGCTTCCGAGTGATCAGCAGGCTCTCCACGACAAGAAAGCCACCCCGGTCAGATTCGAAAGAATATCCATCGGGGCGACTTCCGTTCAGCATGATTGTTCGTTTTCTGCGGATCTCGCGGATCTCACGGGGATCAGCGTTCGGAGTAAGCGTTTACTCGCCAAGGCTCGTTGACCGTGCTTCACCGCAGTTGGACACTGGAATCTTCGTGGGACCTGTCGTCGATCAGACTCTGGGGGATTCCATGACACGCAGAATTCGCGAGCCCGGAAAATTCCGCGGATTGCGCGGGGCAGCTCTGCTGACCGTGCTTTCCGTGGCCGTGCCGGTGGTGCTCACGGCCACCGCGGCGCAGGCCCGGCAGGGCGCCTCGACCACACCCCGGCCGAACGCCGTCATCACCTGGAACCTGCATGCCCAGACCGCCATCCACGAGGTCGCCAAGCAGTCGCCGACCGCAGCCGCGCGCAGCTTCGCGATAACACAGGGCGCGGTGTACGACGCGGCCAACGCCATCGCCGGCACCCCGTACAAGCCGTACCTGATCGCCCCGCGCAGCCGGCCCGGCGACTCGACCCCGGCGGCCGTCGCCACCGCCGCCTACCGCACGCTCGTGTGGCTCTTCCCCGCCCAAGCCGACGCCCTGCGCACACGGTACGAGGAGTCGCTCGCCGCGATCCCTGACGGCCCCGCCGAGCGCGGCGGCATCGCGGTCGGCCAGGCGACGGCCGCGGCCATGATCAATGCCCGGCGCGACGACGGCGCGTTCTCCGACGCGACCTGGCCCGTCGGCACCGCCCCGGGCCAATGGCGGCCGACCCCGCCGGGCTTCCTCCAGGTCGGCGCCTGGTTCGCCACCCTGAAGCCGTTCGTCGTCGGCCCCGCCCACTACCGCACCCCTGGGCCGCCGGCCCTGACCAGCGCCGCCTACGCCCGCGACCTGAACGAGGTCAAGACCATCGGGTCGGCCACCAGCACGACGCGCATACCCGACCAGACCGACGCGGCGATCTGGTGGGACGACCCGCGACTGGTGGAGTGGTCGATCAAACGTCAGCTCGCCACGACCCACCGGCTCGGCACCCTGCAGACAGCCCGCATGTTCGCGATGGTGGACGTGGCCGCCGCCGACACGCTCATCGCCTGCTACCAGGAGAAGAAGCGCTGGAGCTTCTGGCGTCCGGTGACGGCGATCCCGCTCGCCGACACCGACGGCAACCCGGCCACCGGCGCCGATCCGGCCTGGGCCCCGCTGCGGACCACCGCGCCGTCACCGGAGTACCCGTCCGGGCACGCCTGCTTCACCGCCGCCACCACGACGGCCCTGCGCAAGTTCTTCGGCCGCGACGACCTGTCCTTCAGCGCCCACAGCACCGACTCCGGCACCACCCGCCACCACCACAGCCTCTCCCAGGCCATGGCCGAACTGAACCAGGCCAGGATCTGGGCCGGGGTGCACTACCGCTTCGCCACCACGGACGGGCATCGGCTCGGCAGCACCGTTGCCCGCGACGTCCTCGACGACGCCTTCAGCCCTCACCACAACTGACCCGGGAAGACCCCGGTCATCGGAAGACGACCGTGCTGTTGCCGTTGAGGAGCACGCGGTGCTCGCAGTGCCAGCGCACCGCGCGTGACAGGGCGAGCGCCTCGGCGTCACGGCCGGCGGCGGTGAGTGCGCGCGGGTCGAAGGAGTGGTCGACCCGCAGCACCTCCTGCTCGATGATCGGTCCCTCGTCGAGGTCGGGAGTGACGTAGTGCGCCGTGGCGCCCACGTACTTCACGCCCCGGTCGTAGGCCTGGTGGTACGGCTTGGCGCCCTTGAAACCCGGCAGGAACGAGTGGTGGATGTTGATCACCCGGCCGGACAGCTTGGCGCACAGGTCGTTGGAGAGCACCTGCATGTAGCGCGCCAGGACCACCAGGTCGGCCTGGTACTCCTCGACGAGATCCAGCAGGCGCTGCTCCGCGGCGTCCTTGGTGCCGGCGGTGTTCGGCACGTGCACGAAGTCGAGTCCGGCGGCTTCCGCCATCGGGCGCAGGTCCTCGTGGTTGGACACCACCACGACGATCTCGCCGCCGAGACTGCCCGCACGCCAGCGAAAAAGCAGGTCGTTCAGGCAGTGGCCGGCCTTCGACACCATCACGAGCACGCGTGGCTGCCGGTCGTCCCGCAGGTCGAAGTCCATCTCGAACTCGGCCGCCACCGCGGCGAACTCCCCCGCCAGGTCGTCCAGTCCGGCCGAGTCGCAGGAGAACGCGGTGCGCAGGAACAGCGTGCCGCGAACGTCGTCGTCGAACTGCTGGTGCTGCACGATGTCACAGCCGTGGCCGACCAGGAACGAGGTCACCGCGTGCACGATGCCCGCACGCTCCGGGCAGTGCAAAGTCAACGTGAACTTCCCCATCACGACACCATCCGGTACTCGGCGCACGCGTCGCTCAGCCAGGCCGCGAGGTACTCCGCGAACGACGACCGCACCAGTACGGTCACGCTGCCGTCGCCTACCTGCAGGATGATCCCCGTCCTGGCGAGGAGTGTCTGCACGCAAGTGCCGGCGGGAGCCGAAGACGGGTGCAGGTCCACGGAACATCCGTGAGCCAGCACGTCGCGGACGTGCGGCCCTTCCAGGACCACGGTCGTGCGTTGAGCCGAAGTGTCCACAACGGACCCTCTGACCGTCCCGAGCGCGCCACGCAGCACCTCCTCGACCAAGATCTGCAGGTCCGGCGACGCCACGACGAGGAACTCGTCCGGCCCCAGCCACAACACTTCCACATCGCCGAACTGCCCCGAACCCGCGGTGAAGGTGCACGGGACAGAGGGGAACACGACTCCCAGCGCCGATCCCATCTCCGCGACGGCATCAGGATCCGACACCCGCACGGTGAGCTGCGAGCGGAACGGCCGCTCCGTCACCGTCAACGCGGGCGCGAGTGCCGCCAGCCGGTCGGTCCAGGCCGCCAGCGGACTGGTCGGGTCAGCCGTCACGACGAGCTCCTTCCTTGTCGTACAGCACGGATTCGGTGACGGTGACCGGCACGAGGGAGTCCTCGACCGGCACGTACAGGGTCTCGCCGATGCGTTCGTGTCCCGAACGCACCAGGGCGAGGGCGAACGTGCGGCCCAGCGCCGCGCTGGGGTAGCTGGACGTGACGTGGCCGAGCATCCGGACCGGCGGTTCGGGCAGCCGGTCGGTCTCGACGATCTGCGAGCCCTCCGGCAGCAGGATCGAAGGGTCCACGGGCAGCAGGCCGACCAGTTGCTTGCGGTCCGTGCGGTTGTTCTCCGCGCGGGCGAACGAGCGCTTGCCGATGAAGTCGGGCTTCTTCTTCGACACGACCCACGACATGCCCAGATCCTGCGGCGTCACCGTGGCGTCGGTCTCCTGGCCGATGATCGGGTAACCCTTCTCGGCGCGGAGCACGTGCATGGTCTCGGTGCCGTACGGCGTGATCCCGTACTTCTCCCCCGCCGCCATGAGCGCCTCCCACACGGCCAGGCCGTGCCAGGCGGTCACGTTGATCTCGTACGCGAGCTCGCCGGAGAAGCTGATCCGGCACACTCGCGCGGGAACTCCGGCCACCACCGTGTCGTGCCACGCCATGAACTCGAACGCCTCGTTGCTGACGTCGAGATCAGGCGCGACCGCACCGAGTACGTCGCGGGACTTCGGGCCCACCAACGGAATCGTGGCCCAGTGCTCGGTGACCGAGGCGCAGTGCACGTCGAGGTGCGGCCACTCCGTCTGCAGCCACTCCTCCATCCAGTCGAGGATCTTCGCGGCGTTGCCGGTGGTCGTGGTGATCAGGTACCGCTCCTCGCCGACCCGGATCACGGTGCCGTCGTCGATCACCATTCCGTCGACGCCGCACATGACGCCGTAGCGGATCCGGCCGACCTTCAGCGTGCTCATCATGTTGGTGTAGAGCATGTCCAGGAACTTCCCGGCGTCCTTGCCCTGCACGTCGATCTTGCCGAGCGTCGAGCCGTCCATCATGCCGACGCTCTCACGCGTGGCCCGGCATTCGCGCAGGACGGCCGTGTGCAGGTCCTCACCCGGCCGCGGGTAGTACCAGGGCCGCTTCCACTGGCCGACGTCCTCGAACAACGCCCCGTGCGCGACGTGCCACGGGTGGATCGCCGTGACCCGCACCGGATCGTGCAGCTCGCCACGGTCCCGGCCGGCCAGCGCGGCGAAGGACACCGCGGTGTAGGGCGGGCGGAACGTCGTGGGCCGCTGGTCGGCGAGCTCAACGCCCAGCGCCTCGGCGACAATGCCCGCCGCGATCATGCCGGACGTCTTGCCCTGGTCGTGGGCGGTGCCGATGGTGGTGTAGCGCTTGATGTGCTCCAACGACCGCAGGCCCGCGCCGGTGGCCCGCAGCACGTCGGACACCGTCGCATCCCGTTGCAGGTCGACGAAACTGGCGTCCTCGTCGCCCGGCACCCGCCACAGCACCAGACCGGACCGTGACGTGCACCGCGAGTCCGACACCGGCAACGGAACCTGACCGCGCGGCGTGAACCCGGCGGAGATCGCGGCCGAGGCACCGGCGTTGCGTCCCTGCCGGACGCACGCCGTCAGGTCCAGCTCACCGGTCGCGGAGCCCGCGACCCGGACCGTCTCCAGTTCCTCACCCGGCACGAACGCACCGAGTTCCGCGTCGTAGCGCAGCTTTCCGCGGGCCTGACTGAACAGGCTCACCACCGGGTTCCAGCCACCCGACACCAGCACCGTGTCGCACACGACCGTGTCGCGGTGGCCGGCCACACCATCGAGCGGGGCGACATGCGCGTCGGTCACCCGCCCCGCACCCTCGGTCCCGGTCACCACGTGCCCGGCGCGCACCTCGATGCCGCGCGCCGCACACTCGGTCGCGAGGCGGGCGGGAGCCTCGGGCCGGGCGTCGACGATCAACGGAACGTCCACACCGGACTCGGCGAGGTCGATCGCCGCGCAGTACGCGCTGTCGTTGGTGGTGAACACCACCGCCCGCGAACCAGGCAGCACGCCGTAGCGATGCAGGAACGTGCGAGCGGACGACGCCAGCATGATCCCAGGCCGGTCGTTGTCGGCGAACACGACAGGACGTTCGTGGGCACCGGTGGCGAGCACGGTCTGCTCCGTCCTGATCCGCCACACCCGCTGGCGGGCCACACCGGCCGGAGCCGCGAGCCCGAGGTGGTCGGTGCGCTTCTGCAGGGCGAGCACGAACCCGTCCTGGTACATGCCGAACGCGGTGGTCCGCTCCAGCACCAGCACGCCCGGCGTGCTCTTCAGCTCCGCGACGATGTCGGCGACCCACTCGGCGGATGGCCTGTCGTCCAGGTACTCGTCCACGCCCAGCAACGCGCCGCCCGCCTGGTTCTGCTCGTCGACCAGCACCACCCGCGCACCGCTGCGAGCCGCTGTCAAAGCCGCCACCAGGCCGGCCGGACCCGCGCCCACGACCAGCACGTCGCAGTGCTCGTGCTTCGCGTCGTAGCGCGCCGGATCCGGTTCGGCCGCCAGCCGTCCCTGGCCCGCCAGCCCGCGCGCCACCAGGCCGTCGTAAAGCTCCACGGTGGTCGCCAGCAGCATGGGTTCGGGGAACGGCGTCTCGATCTGCACCAGCGAGGTCGGGTCCTCGGACCCCGCCGCGACGATCCCGCGCGGGCGCCCGAGTTTCACGCTGCTGCCGACCTCGTGCACGCCGTTCGCCAGCAGAGCGGAGGCCAGCGTGTCACCGGGGTGCCCGGTCAGCTTCCGGCCGTTGAAGGTGAAGTGCAGCAGGGTGTTCCGGTCGATCGAGCCACTGGTGGGCGTGCGGAGGGTCATGAGTGCACCTCTGGCATCGGCTCGCCCGCGCGGTAGACGGCGAGCAGGTCGTGGCTGCGGGTGTCGCGCACGGCGTTGAACCACCGCCGGCACCCGGCGCTGTGGCTCCAGCGCTCGGCGAACGGGCCACTCGGGTTGTCCCGGAAGAACACGTACTGCGCCCACTCCTCGTCGGTCAGCGCGGACGGGTCCTCGGGGTAGGCGACGTGGGCCTGGCCGCCGTAGTGGAACTCCGCTTCCTCCCGCGGCCCGCACCACGGGCAAGGGATGAGTTGCATTCTCAGCTCCTAGTGCGCGACGGCGGCGGCGCCGTGCTCGTCGACGAGAGCGCCCGTGGTGAAGCGCTCGAGGGTGAACGGCTCGTTGAACGGGTGCGGCTTGTCGTGGGCGATGGTGTGCGCGAAGCAGTCACCGACACCGGGCGTCGCCTTGAACCCGCCGGTGCCCCAGCCGCAGTTCAGGTACAGCCCGCCGACCGGCGTGAGACCGACGATCGGTGACGCGTCCGGCGAGACGTCGACGATGCCCGCCCACGTCCGCAGCAGGTGCGCACGCGCGAAGACCGGGAACAGCTCCAGCGCCGCCGACATCTGCTGTTCGATGATGTGGAACGAACCCCGCTGGCCGTACCCGTTGTAGCTGTCGATCCCGGCGCCCATCACCAGTTCTCCCTTGTGTGCCTGGGAGACGTAGACGTGCACGGCGTTGGACATCACGACGGTCGGGTGCACCGGTTCGAGCAGCTCGGAGACCAGCGCCTGCAACGGGTGCGAGGCCAGCGGGAGCCGAAGCCCGACCATCTTCGCGAGCACCGAGCTGTGTCCGGCGGCGCACAACGCGACCTTGCCGGCGGCGATGCGGCCGCGTGAGGTCTCCACCGCGATGATCCGGCCACCAGTGGTCTGCAGGCCGGTGACTTCGCAGTTCTGGATGAGGTCGACGCCCATCGCGTGCGCCGCCCGTGCGTAGCCCCAGGCCACGTAGTCGTGCTTCGCGATACCGGCGCGCGGCTGGTAGGTCGCGCCCAGCACGGGGTAGCGCACGTCCGGCGAGGTGTTGACGATCGGGCAGATCTCCTTGACCCCGGCGGGATCCACCCATTCCGCGTCGATGCCGTTGAGCCGGTTGGCGTTGACCCGCCGCACGCTGTCGCGCACGTCCTGCAGGCTGTGCGCGAGGTTCAGCACCCCGCGCTGGTCGAACAGGATCGGGTAGCCGAGGTCCTCTTCGAGCCCTTCCCAGAGCTTCAGCGAGTGCTCGTAGATGCCGGAGCTCTCGTCCCACAGGTAGTTCGACCGGATGATCGTGGTGTTGCGGGCCATGTTGCCGCCGGCCAGCCAGCCCTTCTCCAGCACCGCGACGTTCGTGATGCCGTGCACCTTGGCAAGGTAGTAGGCGGTGGCGAGACCGTGCCCACCGCCGCCGACGATCACGACGTCGTAGGAGGCCTTCGGTTCCGGGTTCTCCCACAGGAAGTCCGGGTGCTCCGGCAGATGTGCTCCGGGCGGGCTGGTCATTGCGACGCCTCCAGCGAAATCATCTGGTCGACTACTGGTATATCAGTCTGCGTAGTACCGTAGGTCACATGAACACTCGGGTCAACGACGAACCCGCGGCCGCTTCGCTCACGGAGCAGGCGTACGCCGTGCTGCGCGATCGCCTGGTGATGCTGGAGATCAAGCCCGGCGAACCGATCAACGAGGAACGACTGCGCACCGAGCTCGGCGTCGGCCGCACCCCGATCCGCGAGGCGTTGAAGCGACTGGAGCAGGAACGGCTCGTCGTCGCCTTCGCGCGCCGCGGCACGTTCGCCACCGACGTGAACATCGCCGACCTCTCCCACATCTCCGAGGTCCGCCGCACCCTCGAACCGCTGGCGTCGTCCGCCGCCGCCGAGCGGGCGACGACGGACGACCGGACCGCCCTGACCGAGCTGCGGTCCCAGCTGGAGACCGCCGCCCGGCCGGGCGACAACACCGAACTGCTGCGCGCCGACGTCGGTGTGCACCGCGCGATCTACCGGTGCGTGCACAACCCGTTTCTCGAAGACACGCTGATCTCCTACGACAATCTGGCCACGCGGATCTGGTGCGTGTTCCTGCCGCGACTGTCCGGAATGGCCGGTCACGTCGACGAGCACGTCCCCCTCCTGACCGCGATCATCGAGGGGGACGCCAAGAAGGCGGGCGAGCTCGCGTCCCAGCACGTCATCGGGTTTGAGCGCGCCATCCGCGTCCTGATCTGAATTCATGACCGATGCTCCAACGGCGTAAAGCAGGCCGCCTGGCCAACCGGAATTCTTGAGAACTTGCGCAATCACGTGGGTGATTTGACGCATCAATGTCGCACTCTGCGGCGTAACCAGCGCAAACAAGGTTCTTGCGGGTTTCGGGCATGGTGGGACACTGGGAGGCATGACAGAACGGACGGCGCTGGGTGAGGCGCTACGGATGGCGGGTTACACGCAAGAGGGCTTGGCGGAAAAGCTCGGCGTGGACCGAGGCACCGTTCAGCGCTGGCACTCCGGGAAGAACCGACCACAACCGTACCTGTGGCCGAAACTTGCGAAGGCGCTCAAAATCAGCCCTCAGCAGCTCCGCGAAATTCTGGCCGATCCCAAAGGACCAGCACGTCCTGAAAACGGCGACGCGGCGCCGAACGACGTCGCTGTCGATCGTCGCAGCGTCCTTTCGACTGGCATCAGCATGGGCGTCCTCCTGGCACTGGGCGAAAGTGGAACCAGGACGTTCAATCCGGCCGTCGTGGACACCTTTGCAGACCTGCGTGACTCACTTGTCGCGGCCGACAGCTTGCTCGGCTCAGGAAGCTTGGTCAACTCTGCCGTTGAGCAGGTTTCCAATGTTGCACGACTTTTCAGCCGCGCAGATCTCAAGAGTCGGGGCCGGTTGTTTGAAATCGGCGCCCTGTTCGCCGAGTTTTGCGGTTGGCTGGCCGACGATCTCGGAAAGTTCGAGGACGGGAAGGCGTGGTCGCGCCAAGCACTCGAATGGGATCACTCATCCGGGAACTCCGATCTGCTGGCATACATCCTCATGCGTATGAGCCAGCAAGCACAACTTGTCAACGATGCAGGCGCGGCGGCCGCATTGGCGCACTCGTCCGTTCGCTATGACAGGTCGGTCGGGAACGTTCGCGTTCGAGCCGCCGTCCATCAACAGGCCGCCCACGCATCAGCTCTGGACGGCGACGAATTCTCGGCCCTCTCACATCTCGATGAGGCGCACGAGCTGAGCGAAAAGAACCACGATGGGGAAGATCCATACTCGCTGGCCAGCTACTGCACGCCTACATATGTAGCAGTGCAACGTGCGGCGGTTCTCAACCCCCTTGGCAAGTACCGCGAAGCCCTCGACGAGTACGACCGTGTACTCGGTGATTGGCCGCGAGAGTTCCACCGGGAAAGAGGGCTTCACCTCGCGCGTCGCACACTGGTCGCGGTGCGCGCCGGTAACGCTGATGCCGCAGTCGAGAGCGGACTCACCGCTCTGGCGATCGCTCGCGAAACGCGGTCGCGACGAACGATCCAGGAACTTGCCCGCAGCGCGGCCGGCATGCAGCAGTGGCGGTCGTACGCTGGTGTCGACGACTTGCTGGAAGCTGTTGCTACCGAAGGAGAAGCCGAGTGGGCACATTGAGTGTTGATGAACTGGTTGGTCGTGACGAGTGGGATACCGTCAACCAGGAACAGCAACGCCCATTCGTCGTCTACAAGTTCGCGGCTACGCTCGATGGCCGGATCGCCGCCGAGGACAGTACAAGCCAGTGGATCACCAGCACGGAGAGCCGTTCCGAAGTGCACCTGTTGCGCGCCGGATGCCACGCGACGGTGGTCGGGTCAGGAACGCAGCAGGCCGACAACCCCAACCTCGCGGTACGTGGGAACGATGATCCACGCCTTGACCTGTCGATCGTGACGAATCCCGATCGTCAGCCGTGGCGGGTCGTGATCGACAGCAACGCCAAGACACCCGCCGACGCCAACGTGTGCGACGACGCCGCCCCCACGTTGATCGTCGTCGCGGACGATGCCGACGCCTCGCACCTCGACGGCGTGGTGGACGTTCTGCGCGTCCGGCGTGCGGAACGTGGGCTCGACCTCAGTGCGGTCGTGCGCAGCCTGTTCGCCCGCGACATCAAGTCCGTCTTCCTGGAGGGAGGCCCAACGCTGGCCGGTAGTTTCATCGCGTGCGGCCTGGTGGACCGCGTCGTGAACTACGTGGCCCCTGCGCTTCTCGGAGCCGGGAAGAGCGGTCTGGAGGACGCGGGTATTCACAGCATGTCGGACATCCTGCGACTCGAACTGATCGACGTCGCTCGCAGCGGCTCCGACGTACGGCTCGTGGCACGCCCCGCGAGGTAGGCCGCACCACCCACCACGACGAACGCCCGCCAGGAGGATTCCAGGCGGGCGTTCGTCATCGGCACGAGATCTTGACCGGAGTCGAGTCGCTGCTGGTCAGACCGGCCTGTGCGGCTTGGATGCGGCAATCCTCCGACATCGCCGCCGTGGTCGCGGCGCCCTGTGGCCTGTTGTCTACACACAGCGCGACCTGACTTGACCCTCTGGCCGCCCGTCCCGCCACAGTCCGCTCTGATTCGACCAGTTCCGCACGAGGGAGCAGACCATTGCACACCTTGATCGCCAGTCCGTTCCTCGATCAGCACCTGGTCCTTCGGCCCGATGATCCACGAGCGGTCAAGATCGGCGCGGACCATTACCGCGACCTACTTGCAGCGACCACTGGATCGGACAGCGTGGTGCCGCCCTGGCTTGCCGACGCTGCCAGGCAACGCTGGGACCTGGATCTGGCTGGGCGGGCGCTGGCCGGCGCGGTCCTGGTCCGTGAACCGTCAACCTTGGGATACGGACGAGCGTCCTACGAGCTCAACCTGGGCTGCAACTACGATTGCGAACACTGCTACCTGGGGCTCAAGCGGTTCGAGGGCATGACCTGGGATGCCCGTGAGCGAGTCTTGCGCCTCATGCGCGACGCGGGTGTCCTGTGGGTTCAGCTCACCGGGGGCGAGCCGACAATCGACCCCTTCTTCAGCGAGGTCTACGAGCTGGCCTGGGACCTCGGCATGGTGATCACGGTGCTGTCCAACGGATCCCGACTGCACAACCCGAAGATCCTCGAACTTCTGACCAGCCGCCGTCCATTTCGGATCACTGTGAGCGTCTACGGGGCGACCGAGCAGTCCTACGACGGGTTGACTCGTCGCAAGGGTTCGTTCCGGCTGTTCAGCCGCGGGCTGGAAGCAGCGTGCGCGGCCGGCCTGCCAATCACGCTCAGTCTGGTCATCACCCAGCACAACGAGCAGGAGGTCGACGCCATGCGGGCGCTGGCCGACCGCTACCGCCTGCCGTTCAACGAGTACAGCAACATATCGCCCACGATTCACAGCGGCGCCGAGACCCTGCCGTCGCAGTCAGCCGCGTTCCTTCGTGCCCGCAAGCCGTTCGCCGGGTGCGGCGCGGGGCACACCCACTTTCACGTCGACCCGCACGGCAAGGCAAGCATCTGCAAGGTCGGCAGGAACCCGGCCGTGGATCTGATCACCGAAGGCCTTGACGGCCTGCTGCGCCTTGGTGGGATCGCCGACGAGCTGATGGCCCGCACTGGCGGGTGCTCCGGTTGCGCCCTGTCGGGGACGTGTTTCACCTGCCGTCCACTGGCGCGCCTGTACCAGGAGTCCGCAGCTCCCTTGAATCGCTACTGCCAGCACGGAGGGAGGTGAACCATGACCGCGATCGCGATCGAACTCGCGCCGCCGCCAGCGACGCCTGACGCTGTCGTGATGGTCGACGACGTCGAGCAGTTGAGCGCATTCAACCGCTGCTCGTGCGCTGTCGGCGACGACCTTCCGTACTGATCGTCAACGAAGGACGTGGGGGGCCTGGAGTGTCGCGCCAGGCCCTCGCTTCCTCGTCGGTAGCCTGCCGTCGACCAAGCCGTCACATCTATGAGGACACCCATGCGCCACAGGATCACCTGGGATGACCTGCCTGCAGCCGCCCAGGCCGCGATTGCCGACCGGACCGGTCCGATCCGGTCCGTGCGGATGGTCAGCGCGGGTGCGAACAGTCCTTTGGCTGCCGTGCTCGAAACCAAGCACGGTCCCGTGTTCGTCAAGGGTATGCCCGCAGATTCTCGCGGCGTGGCAAGTCAGGCGCGCGAAGCCGCGGTTGCACCGCACGTCGCAGGTGTCGCCCCACAACTGTTGTGGCACTTGCCTGATGCGACCGGGTGGGACGTACTCGGCTTCGAGTACATCGATGGCCGCCATGCCGACTACACACCTGGTTCGCCCGACATCGACGCGACGGTGACGCTACTGAGGCGCATCGGTGAGATCGCGTACCCGGCCGACGCGCCGGCTCGCGATGTGCGCACGGCCTTCGCCGCCCACATCGACGATCAGGCCGCCACCGATCTCCTTGCCGGTACCCAGTTGCTGCACATCGACTTCAATCCCGAGAACGTCCTCATCGGACCCGATGGCCCGCGGATGGTCGACTGGGCCTGGCCATGCCGAGGTGCGGCGTGGATCGACTCCTGTGTGTTGATCGTCCGGCTGATCGCCGCCGGGCACACCCCCGAGGCCGCCGAGGACTGCGTGGCAGAGGTGCCCGCGTGGCGCTCAGCTCCCATGGCCGGTGTCGGCGTGTTCGCGACAGCAAGTGCGAGCCTGTGGGGCGAAATCGCCGAGCAGGACCCGCAGCCTTGGAAGCGGAACATGGCTGCATCTGCACAGGCGTGGGCACAGAAAGTGTTGACACACCCTGATCTCAGGTAGCCGAGTCGACGAGCACGTCCCCCTCCTGACCGCGATCATCGAGGGGGACGCCAAGAAGGCGGGCGAGCTCGCGTCCCAGCACGTCATCGGGTTTGAGCGGGCGATTCGGGCGTTGATCTGACCATCTCGTCCACGGTGTCGGCGCAGCGCTTCTCCCACAACACCATCGGGTCGCTGCGCAGGTCCTTCACCAGCGCCACGCACAGCGCGACCATCACCAGCGCGAACGGCGCCGCTGCGATGATCGTGAGGTTCTGCAGGCCGGTCAACGCCGTCGCGCCACCACCGCCGACCAGCAGCATCACCGCCGCCACACCACCGGTCGCCACACCCCAGAACACCACCAGCCGGCGGTGCGGTTCGATAGCACCGCGCTGCGACAGCGTTCCCATCACCAACGACGCCGCGTCGGCCCCGGAGACGAAGAAGATCGCCACCAGGAGCATCACGACCACGCCCGCGACCGCCGCCAGCGGGAACTGGTCGAGCACACCGAACAGCTGCGACTCCGGATTCGCCGCACCGGCCAGATCGGTACCGGTGCGCTGCAACGTGATCGCGGTCCCGCCCATGATCGTGAACCAGATCAGGCTCACCACCGACGGCACCAGGATCACGCCGCTGACGAACTGCTTGATCGTGCGGCCACGGCTGATCCGCGCGATGAACATCCCGACGAACGGGGTCCACGAGATCCACCAGGCCCAGTAGAAGATCGTCCACGACGACAGCCAGCTCTCCATCGCCGCGCCGCCGGATGCGCCGGAACGGGAGATCATGTCGCCCATCTCGCGGAAGTAGTCACCGATCGCCGCGGGCACCAGGTTGAGGATGAGCACCGTCGGCCCGACCACGAACACGAACACCGCCAGCACGGTCGCCAGCACCATGTTGATGTTCGACAGCCACTGGATCCCCTTGGCCACACCGGAAACGGCCGAAGCGACGAATGCGACCGTGAGCACGGCGATGATGCCGATCAGCACGCCGACGCCGGGGTTCTCGCTGACGAACCCGCCCGCCTTCAGCCCGCTGCCGATCTGCAGCGCGCCCAGCCCGAGTGATGCGGCCGACCCGAACAGCGTCGCGAAGATCGCCAGGATGTCGATCACCCGGCCCAGCGGTCCCTCGGACACGCGGTCACCGAACAGCGGCGCGAAGGCAGCACTGATCAACTGCTTGCGCCCGCGGCGGAACGTGCCGTAGGCGATCGCGAGCCCCACGACCGCGTAGATCGACCACGGGTGGATCGCCCAGTGGAACAACGACGTCGCCATCGCGGTCTCGACCGCCGCGTCCGTGCTGCCCTCGACGGTGCCCGGCGGTGGCTTCACGAAGTGGGACAACGGCTCCGCGACGCCGTAGAACATCAGCCCGATGCCCATGCCCGCGCTGAACATCATCGCGACCCACGAGATCGTGCGGAACTCCGGCCGTTCGCCGTCCTGACCGAGCGGGATCCGGCCGTAACGGCTGAAGGCCAGCCACAGCGCGAAGATCACGAACCCGGTCGCCGCCGTCAGGAACGCCCAGCCGGTGTTGCGGATCACCCAGCCGAGCACTGCCGAGGACACGCTGCCCAGGCTTGCCGTGCCGAACACGCCCCAGGCGAGGAACGCGGCGGCGACGACCGCGGACACGACGAACACAACTCTGTCGGTGCCCGTCTTCGTGGCGGGAAGGAACGTCGGTTCGGGCATGGTGTCTACCACCTCGTTGTGGATGTGACTTCCTGAACCCAGCGGTGGAACTCCCCGATGTGGTGTTCGGAGGGAACCAGCACACCCCCTTGCGCGTAGGCCCGCGACGACATCGCGGGCTGGCACCGTTCACACGCCTCGAAGTCCTGCTCGTTGACGCGGTGGAACAACTCGACGGACCGGGAGACGTCCTTGCCGGACGCGACGACGTCCTTGGCGTAGAGCCAGTCGCACTCGACGATCGTGCGGTCGGCGGCCATCGGGAACATCCGGTGCACGATCACGTGGTCGGGCACCAGGTTGATGAACACCTGCGGGCGCACCGTGATCGCGTAGTACCGGCGGTCCTGCTCGGAGTCCACCCCGTCGAGCCGGTCGAAGCCCTCGCCGCCGTCGATGGTGAAGCCCTTGATCTCGTCGCCGAACGCCGCGCCGTGCCCGACGTAGTACTGCGCGGCGTACCCGTCCGCGAACTCCGGCAGGACCTCGGTCAGCTCGGGGTGGATCGTCGCGCAGTGGTAGCACTCCATGAAGTTCTCGATGATGAGCTTCCAGTTGGCCTTGACGTCATAGGTGATCCGCTTGCCCAGCTCCAGTTCGCTGACCTGGTAGTTGCCGATCGCGTCGAGGTTGCCGAGCCGTTCCTGGACGTCGAGCTGAACGGTCTGTTCGAATGACGGCGGTTCCGCGGCGAGACAGATCCACGCGTAACCGAGCCACTCGCGCAGGTGCACGGTCTTCAGGCCGTACTCGGTGCGGTCGATGTCCGGCATCGAGGTGAGGTTCGGCGCGGCCACCAGCTTGCCGTCGAGCCCGTAGGTCCAGGCGTGGTACGGGCACTGGAAGTTGCGCTTGACCGTGCCGGTCTCCTCGACGCACAGCTTGGCGCCGCGGTGCCGGCAGATGTTGAGGAACGCGCGCAGGGAACCGTCGCGCGAACGGGTCACGAGCACGCTCTCGCGTCCGATCTGGACGGTTCTGAAGTTGCCCGCGGCGGGCAGGTCGGCACTGCGGACCGCGCAGAACCACATCTGCTCGAAGATCTTCTCCTGCTCCAGCTCGAAGTTCGCCGGGTCGGTGTAGGTGTGGCCGGGCAGGGTGGGGATCAGGCTGGACGGGAGCTCGGTCGCGGTCATGGTCACTCCGTGGTGGTGAAAGCAGGTCAGAGAAGCAGGGTTCGCGCGTCCGAGCCGGCGCAGATCACCAGCAACGGAGCAGCGTGGGTGCTCGACCGCGTCAGGACACGGGCACCCGTTCCCGACGGCTCGACGTGCCAGTCGATCACCGTCTCCTCGAAGCGCAGGTCGGCGCCCGCACGCAGGGCCTCTTCCGTGCCGGGAAGTTCCGCCCGCGGCCGGCTGTCCAGCCCGAGCACGCGCAGGCCGCGCGAGGCGAGGCGGTGTGCGGCCGCCCCACCTAGGGCCTGTATCGAGGTCCCGTTCGATGAGAGTCGAGCCTGAGGTGGTTCCTGGCGGTGCGGCCGGACTGCCCGCATACCGGTGCTGTATGTGGGCAGTCCGGCGGTGCCCCCAGGGGCCGCCTCAGGCTCGGCTATCGCGAACATGGACTTCGATACAGGCCCTAGACTGCCGAGCCCGATGACGATCACGTCGTGGCTCATGACCTGATGCGCTTCATCTCGGGGTCGAACAGCGGTTCCGCCGCCACGACCGCTCGGACTCGCTCGCCGAAGTACTCGATCTCGACCTGGTTCCCCGGCACCGCAACGGAAGCGGGCAACCAGGCGTAGGCGATGTTCTTGCCGATCGAGTAACCCCGCGCGGCGCTCGTGACGTAACCGACCGGCACCCCGCCGGCGAACACCGGTTCGGAGCCCATGACCACCTGGTGGTCGTCGTCGATGGTCAGACAGGTCAGTTTGCGCTCGGCCGTTTCCTCGGACCGGCCCTCCAAAGCCTGGCGGCCGTGGAAGTAGCCCTTGTTCATGCGGACCGCGAAACCGAGCCCCGCCTCGAACGGGTCGTGCTCGGTGTTCACGTCCGTGCCCCACGAGCGGTAGCCCTTCTCCAGCCGCATGCTGGTGAAGGCACTACGGCCGGCTGCGATGACGCCGTGCTCCCGGCCGGCCTCCCACAGCGTGTCCCACAGGCGGCGGCCCATGTCCGCGGTGGTGTAGAGCTCCCAGCCCAGTTCGCCGACGTAGGACAGGCGCATCGCGGTGACCGGCACGTCACCGATGAAAGCCTGCTTGGCCTTGAAGTAGCCCATGGCCTCGTGGGAGAAGTCCGTTCGCGTCAACGGTTGTAGCAGGTTGCGCGCTTCCGGTCCCCACAGGCCGATGCAGCAGGTGCCCGGCGTGATGTCGGCGATGTGCACGCCGCCGTTCGGGGGCAGGTGCCGGCGCAGCCAGTCGAGGTCGAGCGGGCCGTTCGCGCCGATCTGGAAGCGGTCCTCGGCGAGCCGGGCGATCGTGAGGTCGCTGCGCACTCCCCCGTCCTCGTTCAGCAGCAACGTGTAGACCACGGCACCTGGTTTGCGGTCGAGCTGGTTGGTGGTCATGGTCTGCAGGAACGTCAGCGCCTCCGGGCCGCTGACCTCCAGCCGCTTCAGTGCCGTCATGTCGAACATCGCGACGCGCTTGCGGGCGACCAGGGCTTCGGCGCCCGCGATCGGCGACCAGAACCGGGACGCCCATTCGTTGCGTTCCGGGATCTCCGCCACCTCGGGCAGGTTCGCGTTGGCCTCGTACCAGTGCGGCCGCTCCCAGCCGGACGCCTCCAGGAACACCGCGCCGAGTTCTTTCTGGCGCTCGTAGAAGGGGCTGGTGCGCAACGGCCGCGGCCGCTCGGCCGGCTGCAGCGGGTGCAGGATGTCGTAGACCTCGACGAAGCTCTGGCAGCTGCGCTCGTGCACGTAACCGGGCGAGCGCTGGACGTCCTCGAACCGGTTGAGGTCGCAGCCGTGCAGGTCGATCTTCGGCTGGCCGTCCACCAGCCACTCGGCCATCGCCTTCGCCACACCGGCGGAGTGCGTGATCCACACGGCCTCGGCCACCCAGAACCCCTGGAGGCCAGGGTGTTCGCCGAGCAGCGGGTTCCCGTCCGGGGTGAAGGAGAACAGGCCGTTCACGCCCTCCTCGACCTTGGCGTCACGCAGGACCGGCAGCAGGTCGACGGCGGCGTCCCAGGAGGTCTCGAAGTCCTCCGGGGTGAACGCGACCTCGGAGGGCATGGTCGGGGCCACGTCCGGGTCCAGGATGTCGTCCGCCGAGATCGGCATCGGCCGGTGGCCGTACGCGCCGATGCCGATGCGGTCGACGTGCTCGCGGAAGTAGAGGTCGGCGTCCTGGTGCCGCAGCAACGGCCTGGACATCTCGGTGAGCTCGCTGTTGACGCCCTTCAACGCCGGCAACGGTGTCGTCTTCGCGTACTGGTGCGCCATCGGGACCAGCGGGATGTCGAGGTCGACCATCCGCCCGATCCGCGGGCCCCACATGCCGACGCAGGACACCACGATGTCGGCGGCGAAGGTGTCGTGCTCGGTGATGACGGCGTGCACGCGGCGGCCGCTGCGGCCGATGCCGGTGACCTTGTGGTGTGCCAGGAACCTCGCTCCCCGGTCCATCGCGCGCCTGGCCTGTGCCTCGGCCGCGCGCAGCGGCTTGGCGATGCCGTCGCTCGGGATGTGGAACCCGCCGAGGATCTGGTCCGGGTCGAGCAACGGGTACAGCTCCGCGCACTCCTCCGCGTCACGCAGGAAGCTCTCGACGCCCCAGGACGCCGCCCAGCCGTGCCGGCGCTGGAGATCCGTCCAGCGCTCCGGCGTGGTGGCGACCTCCAGTCCGCCGACCTGCTGGAAACACCACTTCCCGTCCATCGTCAGCGCGGTGTACTTCTCCACGGTGTACTTGGCGAACGAGGTCATCGTCCGGCACCCGGTGGTCTGGAAGACCAGGCCCGGTGCGTGCGAGCTCGACCCACCGGTCGCGAACAGCGGTCCCTGTTCGAGAATGGTGATGTCGGTCCACCCGCGCGCGGTCAGCTCGTCGGCCAACGCGCACCCGACGATGCCAGCCCCGATGAGCACGACTCTTGGCTGGGTCACAGGATCACCACCGAGCGGAGCACCCGGCCGTGGTGCATGTCGTCGAACGCCTTCTCGACGTCGCCCAGCCCGATCGTCTCCGAGACGAACGCGCCGAGGTCCAGCCGGCCCTGCAGGTAGAGGTCGATGAGCATCGGGAAGTCCCGTGACGGCAGGCAGTCGCCGTACCAGGAGGACTTCACCGCGCCGCCGCGGGAGAACACGTCGATCAACGGCAGTTCCAGCTTCATGTCCGGGGTCGGCACGCCCACCAGCACGGTGGTCCCCGCGTGGTCGCGGGCGTAGAAGGCCTGCTGGAACGTCTCGGGGCGGCCGACCGCGTCGATCACGACGTCCGCGCCGTTGCCGTCGGTGAGGGCGCGAATCGCCTCCACCACGTCCTGCTCGCGGGCATCGACGGTGTGCGTGGCCCCGAACCGTTGCGCCCACTCCAGTTTGGTGTGGTCGAGGTCGACGGCGATGATCGTGCGCGCACCCGCGAGCCGGGCACCCGCGATGGCCGCGTCACCGACGCCGCCGCAGCCGAGCACCGCCACGCTGTCGCCGCGGCTGACCCCGCCGGTGTTGATCGCGGCGCCGATGCCCGCCATCACACCGCAGCCGAGCAGGCCGGCGACCTCGGGCGGCGCCTTGGGGTTCACCTTCGTGCACTGTCCGCTGTGGACCAGAGTCTTCTCCGCGAACGCACCGATGCCCAGCGCGGGCGACAGCGGTGTGCCGTCGGCCAGGGTCATCGGCTGGGCGGCGTTGTGGGTGTTGAAGCAGTACTGCGGCCGGCCGCGCAGACAGGAGCGGCACGAACCGCACACCGCGCGCCAGTTCAGAATGACGAAGTCGCCGGGTGCCAGGTCGGTGACACCGTCGCCGACGGACTCGACGACGCCCGCCGCCTCGTGCCCGAGCAGGAACGGGAACTCGTCGTTGATCCCGCCCTCCCGGTAGTGCAGGTCGGTGTGACAGACCCCGCAGGCCTGCACCTTCACCAACGCCTCGCCGGGGCCGGGATCCGGCACGAGGATGGTCTCGACCGAGACCTTGGCCCCTCGCCCCGCCGCCACGACACCGTTCACCGCGTGTGCCACTTGCTTCTCCAGCCTTGTCAGAGGTGCGGGTAGAGGGGGTTGTTCTTGGCCAGCAACGCGACTCGGACGGACAGCTCCGCCTCGGCCGTCTCGTCGAACGACGGCTGCAACGCCGCCGCGATGACGTCGGCGACCTCGGCGAAGTCCTCGGCCGTGAAGCCGCGGGTGGCGAGCGCGGGCGTGCCGATGCGCAGGCCCGAAGTGATCATCGGCGGTCGCGGGTCGAACGGAACGGCGTTGCGGTTGACGGTGATCCCGATGCGGTGCAGCCGGTCCTCGGCCTGCTTGCCGTCCAATGCGGACTCGACGAGGTCGACCAGCACGAGGTGCACGTCGGTGCCGCCGGACAGCACCTTCACCCCGGCCTCCGCGCAGTCAGGAGCGCTGAGCCGCGAGGCCAGAATCCGGGCACCCTCCAGCACTCGCTGCTGACGTTCGCGGAACTCCTCGCCCGCCGCGACCCTGAACGCCACCGCCTTGGCCGCGATGACGTGCTGCAGCGGCCCGCCCTGCTGACCGGGGAACACGGTGGAGTCGACCTTCCTGGCGAGCTCCTTCGTGCACAGGATCACGCCGCCCCGTGGGCCGCCGAGCGTCTTGTGCGTGGTGGTGGTGACCAGATCGGCGTAGGGCACCGGGCTCGGGTGCAGGCCCGCCGCGACCAAGCCCGCGAAGTGCGCCATGTCCACCATCAGCCTGGCGCCCACCGCGTCGGCGATCCGGCGGAACTCGGCGAAGTCCAGCTGCCGCGGGTAGGCCGACCACCCCGCGATGATCAGCTTCGGGCCGGCTTCGCGGGCCAGTCGTTCGACCTCGGCCAGGTCGACCCGGCCGGACTCGCGATCGACGTGGTAGGCCACGACGTTGTACAGCCGGCCGGAGAAGTTGATCCGCATGCCGTGGGTCAGGTGACCGCCGTGCGCGAGGTCCAGTCCCATGATCGTGTCGCCCGGCTGGAGCACCGCCGCCATGGCCGCGGCGTTGGCCTGCGCGCCCGAGTGCGGCTGCACGTTCGCGTGTTCAGCACCGAACAGCGCCTTCACTCGCTCGATCGCCAGCGACTCGGCCACGTCGACGTGCTCGCACCCGCCGTAGTACCGGCGTCCCGGGTAGCCCTCGGCGTACTTGTTCGTCAGCACCGAGCCCTGTGCCTGCAGCACGGCCACCGGCGCGAAGTTCTCGGAGGCGATCATCTCCAGCGTCGACTGCTGGCGGTGCAGCTCGGCGCTGATCGCGGCGGCGACCTCGGGATCGAGCTCCCCGATGTCCTGGTTGAGCACAGAGGCGGTTGCGGAGAGTGACAACGGGCCAACCCTTCCGGACGAGTTCCGTAATACGCAACGTTGTTCGCATTATGCAACTGCGCGCATCACAGTGAGACCCGAACTCGGGGCTTGTCAAGCCTCTGTCGCACGAACGGAGGCATGCGGAAGAGAGCTACTGACCAGTCACAAACCCTTTGACGCCAACGAGCCTCCGGCCGGAACCGGAGGCTCGTCGATGCGGACGTGGTCAGTGCGCGGGGTGCCCCATGCGGACGGAGAGGTCGCGCGACGCCGCGCGCAGCTCGTCCACCACCCCGGGGATGCGCTTCTGCGACAGCCGGTAGGCCGGACCCGCGGCGCTGATCGCCGCGACAACGTCACCGTGCGCCCCGAACACGGGGACCGCGACCGCGTGCAGCCCCGGTTCCAGCTCCTCGATGCAGGTCGCGTACCCGTCGTCGGTCGCGCGCCGAAGCGCCGCGCGCAACCGCACGGGATCGGTGATCGTGCGCGGGGCGCAGGGCGCGAGCTCGCCGGCCAGCACGCGCTCCTGGCTCTCGTGCGGCGCGGCGGCCAGCAGGACCTTGCCGCTCGACGTGGCGTGCGGCGGCGTGCGCTGCCCGACCCAGTTCTGCGCCGCCACCGCGGAGCTCCCCTGCGCCTGGCTCACGTTGACCACGGTGTCGCCGTCGAGGACCGCGATGTTGACGGTCTCCCCCAGCTGCTCCGCCAGCGCGGTGCAGACCGGGCCACCCATCCGCGCGTAGTCGAGCCGGCCGGTCACCGCTCCGGCGAACTTGAGCATGCCGAACCCGATCCGGAAGGGGCCGCGTTCGCCGTTCTGCTCCACCAGCTCACGGGCCTGCAGCGTGTAAACAAGTCGTGACGCGGAGGACTTGTGCACTCCGAGCTCGGCGGCGATCTCGGTGATCCCCGCTTCGCCGTTTCGAGCGAGCAACTCCAGGACAGCGACCGCCCGATCGACCGATTGCACGAGCGCGGTGTCGCGCTCCTCCCCTTTGTTGCCCATTACGCGACCGTAACCGACTGGAGCAACCACCCTTGCTCCGCGAAGACCGCTTCTTGACGAGCCTCCCCATCCCGAGTCATCCTGCTGTTGCGCATCACACACCGTGTTCCGTAATACGCAACGGAGGCTCCGATGATCCCAGCTTGCGCGGTGGCCGACCTCCCCGCGGGCGAGTCCGTGCGGATTCCCCTCGCCGCGCGACCGGACGAGGCGATCGCCGTTTTCAACGCGGACGGCGAGCTCTACGCCATCGACGACACCTGCAGCCACCAGGACGCGTCCCTCTCCGAAGGCTGGCTGGAGGGCTGCTTCGTCGAATGCCCGCTGCACGCCGCCAGCTTCGACCTGCGCACCGGCGTCCCGACCTGCCTGCCCGCCAAGAAGGCCGTGCGCACCTACCCCGTCGTGGTGCAGGACGGCGTGATCTACGTGGACACGAAGGTACGTGAGGCTGTCGCATGAGGACGGTCGCCGTGGTCGGCGCCTCGCTGGCCGGCCTGCGTTCCGTGCAGGAACTGCGGAACCAGGGCTTCGACGGGCACGTCGTGGTGATCGGCGAAGAGGTCCACGCGCCCTACGACCGGCCACCGCTGTCCAAGGCGTTCCTCGCAGGCACCCTTCCCGCCGAGGATCTCGCCCTCGCCGAGCAGAGCGACGTCGACGACTGGGCGGCCGAGTGGAGACTCGGCGTCCGCGCGGACCGGCTGGACCCCGGGACCGGCGAGATCCACCTCTCGACCGGTTCGGTGCTCCGCGCGGACGGCCTGGTGATCGCCACCGGCGGCCGTCCCCGCACACTGCCCGGCACCGCGCTCTTGCCGGCGTGCACACCCTGCGCACGCTCGATGATGCCGTTGCGCTGCGAGCGGATCTGCGTCCCGGCGCCCAGGTCGTGGTCGTCGGCGCCGGCTGGATCGGGGCCGAGGTCGCGTCCACCTGCCGTTCGCTCGGCCTGGAGGTGACGATCGTCGAGGCCGCCGCGGTGCCGATGGAACGCGCACTCGGGCCGACACTGGGCGCGCTCTGCGCCGACCTGCACACGGACCACGGCGTCGACCTGCGCCTCGGCGTCGGCGTCGATTCCTTGACCCACAACGGTTCCAGGGTGACCGGGGTCGCGCTGCACGACGGCTCCCACCTCCCCGCCGACGTGGTGGTGGCGGGCATCGGCATGTCGCCCGCGACCGAATGGCTGCGCGGTTCCGGGCTCCCGCTCGACAACGGCGTGCTGTGCGACACCGGCTGCGTCACGTCGATCCCGTCGGTGGTCGCCGTCGGCGATGTCGCCCGATACCGCACCCCTGACGGCCGGTACGTCCGGCACGAGCACTGGACCAACGCCTCCGAACAACCGGTCGTGGCCGTGCGCAACCTCCTCGCGGGCACGACCATCGACACGTTCCGGCCGTCCGGTTACGTCTGGTCCGACCAGTACGGCGTTCGCCTGCAGCTTGCGGGTGAGACCGGCGGCGCGGACGAGTCGCCGTGATCGACGGCTCTCCGGACGACCGCAAGTTCGTCGCCGAGTTCCGCCGCGCCGGCGTTCCGGTCGGTGTCCTCGCCATGAACAACGCCAAGCTCTTCGGCAGGCTGCGCAGGCAGCTCGTGGCCACGGCCGACCACTGACCCGCCCGATGCAGACGGCCGTCTCCACTCGCCAGAAGTCCTTCACCTTCACGGTCCAGCCCTGACCGCGGCCGTGGCATAACCGCTCCCCTGGTGGCGCCACGGCTTCCCCTTTCGCCCGCCACAACGTTGGTGTCGCATACCCTCGTCGCACCCGACGGGAGGACCGCCAGGATGATCATCGACGTGTGGGCGCAACATCCCACCCAGCGCTTCCTGCAGCACGACATGTTCGCCTCGTTGCGCCGCTGGACCGGCACCAGCCTGCCGACCGGCGAACTGCCGGTGACCGCGACGATCGCCGCCATGGACGCCGCGGGCGTGGACATGTCGCTCATCAGTGCCTGGCACGGCCCAGAAGGACCGTTGATCTCCAACGACGAGGTCGCCAGGTTCGTCGCGGAGGCACCCGACCGGCTCGTCGGCATTGCCTCCGTCGACCTGTCCCGGCCGATGACCGCGGTGCGGGAACTGCGCCGCTGCGTACGCGACCTCGGGTTCGCCGCGCTACGGGTGGTGCCGTGGTTGTGGGGCTGGCCACCAGACGACCGCCGCTACTACCCGCTCTACGCGGAATGCGTCGAACTCGGCATCCCCTTCTGCACCCAGGTCGGCCACACCGGACCCATGCGCACGTCCGAGACCGGACGGCCGATCCCGTACCTGGACAACGTCGCGCTTGACTTCCCCGAACTCGTCGTTGTCGCCGGGCACATCGGCTACCCGTGGACGACAGAGATGATCGCAGTCGCCCACAAGCACGAGAACGTCTACATCGACACATCGGCGTACACGGTCAATCGGTTCCCGCCGGAACTCGTCGCTCACCTGCAGGGTGACCGCCACAAGGTGCTCTTCGGCACGAACTATCCCATGATCACCGCCGAGAAGGCGCTGACCGGGTTCGACCAGCTCGAGCTGAGCGAACGCGCCGCCGCACTCTTCCTGCACGGCCACGCCGAGCGGATCTTCGGACAGGGCTTGCCGCTGACCGCGCGACGGGCTTGAGGAGGGCGCCGTTGATCGCTGTCGAGGCGACAGGGACCGCCGCGCCTACCCCGGTAGATCAGTGCTCGTTATGACCCTTGTGGTGGCACCGTGGTACTGGTGCACGACCGCGTGCCCCTTGCCGCGCGAGATCAACCAGCGGTTGACCGGGACCGTCACGACGAACGCCACGGCCAGCGCAAAGGCGAGGCTGACCCAGAACAGCCAATTGCCAGACCGGCCTCCATCGCACCGGGCACGAGCAGCATCACCGCGTTGTCGACGATCTCCATGACGGCGATGGACACGGTGTCGGCGGCGAAGGCCACGCCGATCGCGGCGCGCAGCGGCAGCCCCGACTTCAGCACCGGGCGGATGGTGAGCGCGTAGCCGAACACGAAGGCCAGCGCGACCGCGAGCACGATGGTCGACAGGTTCGACCAGCCCAGCGCGGTACCGATCACCATGCCGAGCACCTCGCCGATGGCGCAGCCGGTGAGGCAGTGCAGCGTCGCCGAAATGGCCAGTTTGGTCAGACTCTGCTGCGCGCTTCCGTGCTCCATGACTTCCCCTTCCGGCCTTGGTACCCCTAGGGGGTATATCGGAAGGCACGTTACGCCTATACCCCGCAGGGGTGTCAACACCGATTTACGTGATCGAGGTGAACCAGTCGCGATGGTCACCCGTAAGCGTCGGTGATGAGATCTACTAGGTACGGTAGTGGCATGACCGGGAGTGCGCAGCGAACAGTGGCCCAGTGGGCCCTGCTCTGCCTGCTCGTTCTCGGCGTCGTCGGGATGCACCACGTCAACATGGACCCGCCTGCCGGGCACGCCGCCACCGCCAGTACCCATGGTGACCATCACGCACCGGACGAACCGGAGCCCGCGCCGGCACACGACATGTTGCACATGTGCATGGCGATTCTGTGCGCGGTGGCGTCACTGCTCCTGCTCGGCTGGCTATTACTTCGGCTGACCCGCCCGTCGGACGCCCCGGCGACTTCCAGTCCCACCTGGCCCCGCACTCCTGCCAGGCCGCCCCCTCTCGGCGGCCGCGACCTGCTGAACTCGTTGTGCTTGCTGAGGTTGTGATCGACACCGGTTCCCAGACGGTCACGTTCCCCAGCACAGAAAGTTGCACACGATGAGGAAGTCCCTGATCGGTTTCGGTGTCGCCGGCGTTGCGGCAGTCGCGCTCCTCGCGGGCTGCGGCGGCAACGACATGGCGAGCATGCAGCACAGCTCGACCACCGCGCCGCCGTCCGCCACGGGCCAGCCGGACGGCCACAACGAGCAGGACGTCAAGTTCGCGCAGGACATGATCGGGCACCACCAGCAGGCGCTGGACATGGCGGCGATGGTCCCGGGCAAGAGCACGAACCCGAAGGTGACCGACCTCGGCAAACGCGTCGCAGCGGCACAGGACCCCGAGATCAAGAAGATGACCGAGTGGCTGACGAAGTGGGGCGCCGCTCCCGCCCCGACGTCGATGCCGGGCATGGATCACGGTCCCGCTCGATGCCGGGCATGATGACGGCTGAGGAGATGTCGAAGCTCAACGGCACCACCGGCACCGAGTTCGACCGCACCTGGCTCGACATGATGATCAGGCACCACCAGGGCGCCGTCGAGATGGCCAAGACGGAGCAGGAGAAGGGTTCCAGCGCCGACGCCGAGAAGCTCGCGCAGGACATCGTCACCGCCCAGCAGGCGGAGATCACCGAGATGCAGGCGCTGCTCAAGTAGAGCTGACGCGAGGAAACGCCGGACGGAGAGCACACAGCGCTCCGTCCGGCGTTCTTCGCGCCAGAACCGTACTTGACCAGACACTGAGCGCCACCTCACACCACATACCCCCACTCCGTATCGTCGAACTTCTTGCACACCCATACCCCCCATGGGTATAAAGGTGGCAAGCGTCCGCCGTTCCCCCGGTCATCCACGACCGGCCGCGCGGCGGACCGGTTGACAGGAGCGGGTAGATGCACGGCTACACCAACAACAAGGAAGACCACCTGCGGCGGTTGCGGCGCATCGAGGGTCAGGTGCGCGGGCTGCAGCGGATGATCGAGAACGACGACTACTGCATCGACGTCCTCACCCAGATCTCCGCCGCCACCAGGGCGTTGCAGTCGGTGTCGCTCAACCTGCTCGACGAGCACCTCAAGCACTGCGTCAGCCAGGCCATCACCGAGGGCGGCACGACCGCGGACGAGAAGCTCGCCGAGGCCACCAGCGCCATCGCCCGCCTGGTCCGCTCCTGACCTGGACGTTTTCGAACCACACCTGAGGAGCCCCCGATGTCCGAGTCCGTCTACACCGTCAACGGCATGACCTGCGGGCACTGCGTCAGCTCGGTGACCGAGGAGATCAGCCAGATCGACGGCGTGCGGAACGTGGCCGTCGAACTCGACAGCGGCAGGGTCACCGTCACCAGCGACAAGCCCGTGACCGAGGGCGACGTCCGCGCCGCCGTCACCGAGGCCGGCTACACGCTGGTCACCAGCTGAGGGAGAGTCCGATGAACACCGCCACGAAGGTGGCCGCCTACGCGGGTGTGCTGGCGATCGTCTTCGGCGGCGCATGGGCTGCCGGCGCCGCCGCGGGACCGTTCGGTGATCCGACCGCGCAGACAGCGCCGACCGCGCCGGCCGCGAGCGAGCACGGCGCCGAGCAGCCCGCCGCAGCCCAGAGCAAGGCGGAAGGCAAGCTCCCACCGGGACTTTCCGTTGCGGACAACGGTTACGTGCTCAACCTGGCGCAGAACACCCTGCCCGCCCAGACCCAGCAGACCTTCAGCTTCAGGATCGGAACGATCAGCGGCGACACCATCACCAAGTTCGACGTGGAGCACGCGAAGAAGCTCCACCTCGTGCTGGCGCGCCGGGACGGTTCCGGGTTCCAGCACGTGCATCCGGAGATGGCCGGGGACGGCACCTGGTCGGTTCCGCTCACCCTGCCCACAGCCGGGAGCTACCGCGTCTTCGCGGACTTCACGCCGGAGAACGGCGCGAAGACCACGCTGGGAGCGGACATCCAGGTCGCCGGCGCGTACGAGCCGCAACAGTTCACCGAGGACGTTCGTGAGTCCACAGTGGATGGATACGCCGTTCGCCTGGGAGGCGACCTCACCGCCGGCGCCGAGTCCTTCGTGACCACCACGATCACGAAGGACGGCCAGCCCGTGACGGACCTGCAGCCGTACCTGGGCGCGAACGGGCACCTGGTCGCCTTGCGCGCGGCCGATCTCGCCTACCTGCACGTGCATCCGCTGGCCGGGTACGGCGCAGGTCCGGACGTGACGTTCGCGGTCGAGGTGCCGACATCGGGCCGATACCGGCTGTTCCTGGACTTCCAGCACGAGGGCAAGGTCCGCACCGCGGAGTTCACCCTCGCCACGGCGGGCACGGCCGCGCCGCAGCCCACCGGCTCGACGACACCGAAGGAGGAGGACGGCCATGGCCACGGCGGCTGACGTCCACACGAGCCAGATCGAACTCTCGATCGGCGGGATGACCTGTGCCTCCTGCGCCGCACGCATCGAGCGCAAGCTGAACAAGCTCGAAGGCGTGCAGGCGACCGTCAACTACGCCACGGAGAAGGCGCGGGTCAGCTTCCCCGAGTCGCTGACCGCCGAGGACCTCGTCAAGGTCGTCGAGAACACCGGCTACACCGCCGAACTCCCCGCTCACCCACAGGTCGACGAGAAGGCCGAGGAGCAGACCCGACCCGGCCGCTACGTCAGCGGCTGATCACTTCTGTGGTGCTGAGCGTGCCGGTGATCGCGCTGGCGATGATTCCCGCGTTGCAGTTCACCTACTGGCAGTGGCTCTCGCTCACGCTCGCCGCGCCGGTCGTGGTGTGGGCCGCGTGGCCGTTCCACAAGGCCGCGTGGACCAACCTTCGGCACGGTGCGGCCACGATGGACACGCTGATCTCCCTCGGTGTGGGTGCCGCGTTCCTGTGGTCTCTGTACGCGCTGTTCTTCGGCACCGCAGGCGTTCCCGGCATGACGCACGGCTTCGACCTGACCGTCCAGCGCATGTCGGGCGCGGGCAACATCTACCTCGAGGTCGCGGCGGGCGTGACGACGTTCATCCTCGCCGGCCGCTACTTCGAGGCGCGGTCCAAGCGCCGCGCCGGTGCCGCGCTGCGCGCCCTGCTCGAACTCGGGGCCAAGGACGTCGCGGTGCTGCGGGACGGCCGCGAGGAGCGCATCAGCGTCGACCAGCTGCGCGTCGGCGACCGGTTCGTCGTCCGCCCCGGCGAGAAGATCGCCACCGACGGAGTGGTCGAGGAGGGCAGCTCGGCCGTCGACCTGAGCATGATCACCGGCGAGTCCGTGCCGGTCGAGGTGACCACCGGCGACAACGTCGTCGGCGCCACGATCAACGCGGGCGGACGGCTGGTCCTGCGGGCGAGCAGGGTCGGCGCCGACACCCAGCTCGCGCAGATGGCCAAGCTCGTCGAGGACGCGCAGAACGGCAAGGCCGAGGCCCAGCGGCTCGCCGACCGGATCTCCGCGGTGTTCGTGCCGATCGTGATCGCACTCGCCGTCGGCACCCTGGCGTTCTGGCTCGGTTCGGGCTCGGGTGCCTCGGCGGCGTTCACCGCGGCCGTGGCGGTCCTGATCATCGCGTGCCCGTGCGCGCTCGGCCTGGCCACGCCGACGGCGTTGCTGGTCGGCACCGGTCGCGGCGCCCAGCTGGGCATCCTGATCAAGGGGCCGGAGGTGCTGGAGTCGACCCGCCGCGTCGACACGGTCGTGCTCGACAAGACCGGCACGGTCACCACCGGCCAGATGAGTCTGGTCGAGGTGCACGCCGCTGACGGTGCCGACGAGGAACTGGTGCTGCGTCTGGCCGGTGCGGTGGAGCACGCCTCCGAGCACCCGATCGCGAGGGCGATCGCCACGGGTGCGGCCGAGCGAATCGGTGATCTGCCCGAGGTCGAGGGCTTCCAGAACATCGAAGGCCTCGGCGTGCAGGGCGTCGTCGGTGAGCACGCCGTCCTGGTCGGCCGCGCCCGGCTGCTCGAAGAGTGGAGCGTCCGGCTCGGCGAAGAACTCGTCACCGCGAAGAAGGAAGCGGAGGACAAGGGCCGCACCGCCGTGCTGGTGGCCTGGGACGGCGAGGCACGCGGCGTGCTGGTCGTGGCCGACACGGTCAAGCCCACCTCGGCCGAAGCGATCGCCGGACTGCGTCAGCTCGGTCTCCGGCCGGTGCTGCTGACCGGCGACAACGAGGCCGTTGCTCAGGCGGTGGCCGCCGAGGTCGGCATTCGAGGAGGTCATCGCCGAGGTCCTGCCGAAGGACAAGGTCGACGTCGTCAAGCGACTGCAGGCCGAGGGACGCGTGGTCGCCATGGTCGGCGACGGCGTGAACGACGCCGCCGCACTCGCCCAGGCCGACCTCGGGCTCGCCATGGGTACCGGCACGGACGTCGCCATCGAGGCGAGCGACCTCACGCTGGTGCGCGGCGATCTGCGCGCGGCGGTCGACGCGATCCGCCTGTCGCGCCGGACGCTCGGCACCATCAAGGGCAACCTGTTCTGGGCCTTCGCCTACAACGTGGCCGCGCTGCCGTTGGCCGCGCTGGGGTTGTTGAACCCGATGATCGCCGGGGCCGCGATGGCGTTCTCCTCGGTCTTCGTGGTGAGCAACAGCCTGCGCCTGCGCGGGTTCCGCAGCGCGAACAAGCACACCGTCTGATCCGCGAGCCTCCGTCGGGCTGGTCACCGGTGATCAGCCCTGCGGCGGCTCGCTGTCCTCTTCGGTGAACTGGTTGAACACCGTGACGGCGGTCCGGGTCGCGAGGGACCAGCCGTCCTCTCCCTCCGGGTCTTCGAGATTGGGGTGCCCGGCGATCCACCGCATGTGGAAGCCGTCGAGCAGGGCCGCGATGGTCGTGGCCAGGTGCTCGACCTTGTAGGGCGTGCGCATCCGCAGCCCGTACGCGTCGAGCAGTGCCTGGTACGCCTCGCAGGCGACCTCGGTGAACGACCGGCCGTAGTGGCCGAGCGCGTCGCGGACGCGCGGATTGGCGGCGCTGGCGTAGAAGCCGAGCAGCACGCGGTAGATCGGGTCCACGCGGTGGTTCTCGTGGTTGTCCGTCAGGACGTCGTTGAGGGCCTCCTGCCAGGTCGTGCCCTTGTCGACCGCCTCCCTGAACCGGCGGACGCTCTCCGGCAGGCCTGGGACCAGTTCGGCCTGCCGACTGGTGAGGTGGAACAGGAGTTCTGCCTGGAAGTCGGCTTGCGCGGGCCAGATCTGATAGATCGACCCGGTCGTGATCGCCGGTGCGGTGTCGTCGCCCAGTCGCTCCCGCATGATGCGGGTGGCTTCCTCGGTGACCAGCTTGACGCGGATGTGGGCGAGAGCGGCGGAGACGGCCGCCTCGCTCGTGTCGGAGGTGCCGGCGCAGACGAGCTTGGTGGCCGCCTCCAGCATGAGGGCCCTGGTCTCGTCCAGTGAGCGCCGAGGAAGCCTGCGGTTCCCAGGTTGCGCCGCCATGGGCCTTCCTCGTCACCGTCGCCCTCGGGTTGTACGTCGCCCACCTCAGGCGCACCGGACTCGGACGGCGGATGCTCGCCGTCCGCTCCAACGAGCGCGCCGCCGCCGCGGCGGGCATCGACGTGCGGGCGGTGAAGATCGCGGCCTTCACCATCAGTTCCTTCATCGCCAGCACCGCCGGCACCCTGTACGGCTACAACTTCGGCTCGGTCAGCGCCGCCCGGTTCACCGCCCTGGCCGCTCTCGGCCTGATCGGTTTCGCCTACATCGGCGGCATCACCATGGTGTCCGGAGCCGTGGCCGCGGGACTGATGTCGACCGGGGCGCTGCTACCGCACGCGTTGGAGAAGTGGTTCGGGATCACGGGGACCTGGGCACTCCTCTTCGGCGGCGTCTCCCTGATCGTGACGCTGATCGCCAACCCCGACGGCATCGCGGGCGCCGCCCACCGCCGGAGGACGGCGAAGAAGGCCGCACGTGCGTCGGCCGCGGCGAACTCGACCGGACCACCTACCGGCACCGACTCGCCGGAGATCCTCCTCAGCCGTACCGCCGTCGACGCCAAGGGGGTCGCACAGTGAACGTGCTCTCGGTCCAGTCGGTGAGCGTCAGCTACGGCGGCGTCCACGCCCTCAGCGATGTCTCCCTGGAAGTGGGAGAGGGCAAGCTCGTCGGGCTGATCGGCCCCAACGGCGCCGGCAAGACAACGTTCGTGGACGCCGTCAGCGGCCTCGTCCCCGCGCGGGGACGGGTGGAACTGGACGGCAGGGACCTGACCGGCAGGCCGCCCCACACGCGGGCCCGCCGAGGACTCGCCCGCACCTTCCAGAGCAGCGAACTCTTCGAGGACCTCACCGTCGCGGAGAACCTCCAGGTGACGGCCGACCGCCCGACGTGGTGGACCGGCCTCGGCGAGACTCTCGGCCGCCACACGCCCGCGAACCCCGCTGTCCAGGAAGCCCTCGCGGTCCTGGGCCTGCAGGACCTGGCCGACGCCTCGGCTCAGGAGCTGTCCCAGGGCCGGCGCAAACTCGTCGGTGTGGCTCGGGCCCTGGCCGCCCGGCCCCGTGTCATCTGCCTCGACGAACCCGCGGCCGGGCTGGACACCACCGAGAGCGCCGAACTCGGCCGCAGACTGCGCGCGGTCGCCGACGCCGGCACCGCACTGCTCCTCATCGACCACGACATGAGCCTCGTGATGGGCGTCTGCGACCACGTCGTCGTCCTGGAATTCGGGGCTTCAGTCTCGACGCTCGAGGCATGGCCGACATCGGCGCGGCCTCGGCATCGCTCGCCCAGCCCCGAGGCGTACCGGCGGAACTGCCCGTCTGCGTCCTGGTCGGGGACCACGACCCGATGAACGCGGGCCTCTCACTCAGCGACCCGCTGGTCGAGCGTTACCGCGCCGCCGGACTCCGGGACATCACCTATCGCACCTATCCCGAGGCCCGCCACGAACTGTTCAACGAAACCAACGCACAGGAGGTCGTCGCCGACCTGCTGTCCTGGCTGAACCACGCCCTCCCCGCCCACTGAGAAGGTCCACATCGGACGGCAGGGCGCTCGCCGCGGCGAGGGCGCGCCAGGCCGGCAGGATCGCTTCCACGTCCGGGAAGTACTTGTACAACGTCGCGCGTCCGATGCCGGTCTGCTCCGCGATCCGGGACTTCGTCACGTTGAGCGATCCACACGTGGTGCCGTCCGGCCGGACGGGCATACTTCTCGTTCTGCGGAAAGGGTGTGAGCGATGCGCGGGCTCGGTGAGCTGGAAGCCGCGGTGATGGACGTGCTGTGGCATGCCCGAGAGCCGCTCAAGGTGCGCCAGGTGCTGGAACGGCTGGATACCGGCAAACAGCTCGCCTACACCACCGTGCTCACCGTGCTGGACAACCTGCACCGCAAGGACTGGGTGACGCGCGAACTCGAAGGCAACGCCTACCGGTACCAGCCCACGATCAGCCGCGCCGAAGCCGCCGCGAACGCCGTGCGGGACGTGCTCATCGCCTCCGGCGACCCCGAGGCCGCGCTGTTGCACTTCGCGCAGTCCGCGACCGCGGAAGAGTCGGCGGTGCTGCGCCGCGCCCTGCGCCGGAAAGCCTCGGAACGGTGACGGTCGCGCTC
Organism: uncultured Actinomycetota bacterium; assembly: GCA_963771775.1. Lineage (GTDB taxonomy): Bacteria > Actinomycetota > Actinomycetes > Mycobacteriales > Pseudonocardiaceae > Lentzea. Next base: position 442,492 of record CAVYUS010000005.1, on the reverse strand, counting down.
GCGTTGCTGCTCGGGTCCGCCGCGGTGGGCTGGCTGGCGCCGCGCGTGCTGTGGCGGATCAGCGACCCCGTGGTGGCCCTGGTCGCGTGGATCACCTCCGTCGTCGCGGTCGTGATCACCTCGACCTTGGCCGTGGTGCTGCTCGTGCTACCCGAGCACGGCCTCGGCGTTCTCGGCACCCTGCACCACTGCTGGGACTCGGTGCGGCACGGCACCACGCCCACCGCCGAGGTGATCAGCGGCCTAGCCGGTGGCGCGCTGCTGACCGCCCTCCTCATCCGGCTGGCGGTCGTCGGCGCCCGCAGCGCCCGGCAACGCGCCCGTGCCCGCGAGGAACATCTCTCGGTCCTGCGCCTTGCCGGACGGCGCGAAGCCGGCGCGCATCCGACCCTGTGGCTCGACCACGACCGTCCGCTGGCGTTCAGCCTCGCCGGCAAGCCGGGCGTCGTCGTCGCCACGGAAGGACTCCACCGCCATCTGACCCCCAGCCAGGTCGACGCCGTGCTCGACCACGAGCGAGCACACCTCGACGGCCGCCATCATCTGCTGGTCGCCGCCGCAGACGCGGTGGCCGCCACACTGCCGGTCCTCCCGCTGTTCCAGCGCGCGGCAACGGCCATCCGCGAACTCGTCGAGATGGCCGCCGACCTGGCCTCGGCACGCACACACGGCGTCGAGACGGTCCGCGCCGCGCTGATGCTGGTGTCGTGTCACGGCGCTCCGAACTCCGCGCTCGCGATGAGCAGAGACGCGCTGGGAGCGCGACTCGACCGCCTGCAGCGGCGCCGTCAGATGCCGAACCGCACCCGCAGGCTGTTCTCCTGCGGGTGCGCCGGCATCACCGCTATGACGCTTCCCGTCGTTACCGCCTCCGCAGCGTTGATCGCCGTGATGGTGCTGGCGTGTCCGCTGGGCTGACAGTTCGACAACGGATCAGATCTTGCCCGCCACCACGTCGGCGAGGTTCACGCGGGACGACTTGTAGTTCACCACCCAGGGCTTGGACGGTTCCGCCGAATCCTTGGCCGGGATGCCCTCGGAACGGATCGGCAGGCCGTTGTCGGCGTTGATGGTGAGCACGTGCGAACTGCCGCCCCCCTGCATGGCGGGGCTCGCGGTGAGGGTCAGCGCGGCCTGGCCGTCGACGTTGGTCTTGCCGATGGCCACGTCCTCGATGGTCGCGAGCAGCTTCAGCACACCCGCGCGGACCTCGGCGTTGGAGGCGTCGACGAACAGCGCGTGCGTGGTGTTGCTCCACAGATGGTTGTTGATGCCGTTCTCCAGTTCCTTGCCCGTCGGGCGCGGCTTGGGGGCGGGCACCTCCTTGCCGATCTTGCGCAACATCTCGGCTGTCTCCGCCTGGGCCTGCGCCCACACCTTGTCCGCCTCGGCGGGGCTCATGCCGAATCCCCAGGCGTTGCCCGAAGCGGTGAGCATCGCGATCTTCGCCTTCTCGACGTCGCCGTTCGCGGCGAGGCGGGCCGCCGCCGTCACCTTCGCGTCGAACGGATGAGCATCGTCGTCGCCCTTGGCGACCGAGGCCGCCAGGCTCTGCGGCGAGTCGCCGCGGAAGACCTGGCCCTTGTCGGTGTAGACGGTGTAGTAGAGGTGCGGAGTGTTGTCCAGCCCGAACTTCGTGTTGATGATCAGCGACGCTTCTCCCGGCAGCGTGCCGGCCGCCTTGACCTCGGAGGCCAGCTTCACCAGCGGTGACTCGACCACCTGCGGTGCGTCGGCCACCGCCGGCGGGGCGGCGTCGGAGGGGCCGGCCGGGACGGTGCCGCCCGTCGTAGCCAGCGCCACGGCCACTGCGACGGCTGCCGCACCCACGGCGGCGACGCTGACCTTGGGCCAGGAGAACCAGCGCTTCGGTCGCACGACCGTGGTCACGGGTTCCGCCATCGCCGTTTGCAGCGCCGTGCGAGCACGGTCGTAGGCCTCGGGACGTGGGGACGGCACTTCACGCAGGTTCTTCATCAGATCCATTTCGTCCATGGGGTGTCTTTCACGTTGTCGGGACTCGCAGCAGTGCGGCCACTTCGGGGGACTCACGCAATGTCTTGCGCGCCTGGTGCAACAGGCGGCGGGCCGTGCCCGCCGGGATGTCGAGCACTCGCCCGGCCTCCGCGACGGTCAGGTCCTCCCAGGCGACCAGGCCCAGCACTTCCCGCTCTTCCGGTTTGAGCCCGGCCAGCGCACTTCGCAGCAGTGCCTGCGTGTCCACGCGGGCGTCCACCGCCGGCCAGGGGTCCCAGTCGTTCACGATGCGGGTCAGGTCCGACGACGGCTCCTCAGCCGGTTCGGACCGCCAGTGCCGTCGCAGCCGGTTCAGTGCGACGCCGTACAACCAAGGCCTGGCCTCGGGGTACGAAAGGTCATAGGTCGCACGGGACTCGTAGGCCGCCACCCACACATCACCGAGCACGTCCTCGGCGGCCTGCCGCCCCACTCTGCGCGCGAGGTAGTTCCCGATCGCGGTCTCGTGGCGGCTGATCACTTCCACGAAGGCATTGGTGTCTCCGCGCAGCGATCTGCCGATCAGTTCCGCGTCTGACGACATGAAGCTCCTCGGGTTTCGCTTCCCTTGCACCCCGTCTTTGCCAACGCGGGCCGAAACCGTTCAGGTTGCTTCGCTGTATGACGAACGTCGCTGTTCAGCGTGTGGCGCACCGCAGGAGGAACGAAGCTTCGACACACGTTGCCGACCGTGCCGTCGCTGAAGCCGGGGCACCACACACGGGCGGGCCGGTCGAGCGGGGACGGACGGTCACGGGCGCGGGGACCGTGGTGAGCCTTGGCGGTGGCGCAGCGGCAGCGCGACTGGCCAGGGTTTCTACCACGGCGTACCCGACGAGCTCATCCGAGCAGCACAAGCCGGCCTGCCGTCCGGGGCGGAGTCCGGCGTGCAGACGCGGGAACATTTGGGGAGCGCTTGGCGCCCGGGCCTGTATGCCGGTCGTTTAAGGGGTATGCGCAGGCTGTGGCCCTCGCGCTCTCATTGCTGGTTGGGCGTGTGCAAGTACTACCAACTCATGATCATCGAGCGCACAACTACTACCAACAGAGCTGTTCGCAGCCGTGAGAGCGTTCCCACCACCGAGCTTCGGCGGCCGCGTCGACCACAGCACGGTCAGACACCGCCTACTCCACCCCAAAGTCTGCAGCAAGACACCTGACCAGCCGTAATGCCTTAAGCGACCGGCATTGGGCCTAGCCGGCTTCCGGCCACACCAGCACGGCGGATCCCCAGGTGAGACCGCCACCGAACGCGGTCAGCAGCACCTTCTCCCCGGCGTGGATCTCCTGGCGTGCCACCGCGTCGGCGAGGGCGAGCGGGATGGACGCGGCACCGGTGTTGCCGACCCTCTCGATGTTGCCGAGGATCCGGTCGTCCGGAATGGACAGTCGGGTGCCGACCAGCGCGAGAATCCGGGCGTTGGCTTGATGTGCGACGACGCGGTCGACGTCCGCCGTCGTCCACCCCGCGCTTTTCAGCACGGCCAGCGAGGATTCGGTCATCCGGGCGGCGGCGTGCTGGTAGACCTCGCGTCCGCTCATCTGGAAATGCCGGTCCGACTCAACGTAGCGGCCCGGCTCCGCCCGATCCCGCGCACCGCCGGCCGGTACGGAGATGAGGTCGTGGCCCGCGCCGTCGCTGCCCAGGTCGAAACCGAGGATCTCACCCGGCTCGCCCGGCTCACCCGCACGCAGGACCACCGCACCGGCTCCGTCGCCGAACACCACACCGGCGCCGCGGTCGTCCGGGCCGATCAGCGTCGAGTAGACGTCGGCCGCGACCAGCAGCACCCGCCGGGCGATGCCCGACGCGATCATTCCGCTCGCCGTGGCCAGCCCGTACACGAAACCCGTGCACACCGCGGCGACGTCGAACGCCGCGACGCCGGCCAGCCCCAGTTTCGCGGCCAGCGCGGGTGCCATCGCCGGAATCGGGTGGTCGGGCGTGGACGTCGCCACGAGCACCAGGTCCACCGACCTGGTCGCGCACTTGGCCAGCACGGCTTCGGCCGCGGCCAGCGCGAGGTCACCCGTGGACGTGCCCTCGTCGGCCCAGTGCCGGGTGCCGATCCCGGTCCGCCTGCGCACCCAGGTGTCGTTGGTCTCCCAGTGCGACGGCAGGTCGTCGTTCGACACCACCCTGGGCGGCACATAGCCCGCTACGGCTTCCAGGACGGGAATCGGGCGCTGGGCGTGCTCGGTCAACGGGTCGTCTCTTCTCAGCATGTGGATGAACTGAGCCTGAAAGTACCCGAGCCGGTCGGGACGAGGCATGCCCGGTGCCGTTCATCACGTGGCCACCGATGAGTTACTCGCCGGTAGCGAATCCGTTGTCACACAACGGGTTGCGCACATGAAAATCACTCAGGTTCACGATCGTCGTCAGAAGCGACCCCTACTCGCCGGTACGATCTCCCGACTCGGCGGCCGCGCCCGCAAGGTCCGATGTGGACGTACAGGCGGGCCGCCGACTGAACTCCCTCGCTCAGGCGGAGCCCCAGAACGCGTCCTCGGCCCGCTGGTCCGCCGAGTACAACCACACCTCCGCGATCCGGTCACCCTCGACCCGGAACACGTCGATGCCTTCCATCGACATCTCCGCACCGTCGCGCTTCGCACTGAAGTAGACCGGGAACGTGAACGTGTCACCGTTGACCATGGGCGCACTGGTCGCCTTGATCTCCAGCGTTCCCTTGGTGACTTCCGCCTGTCCGCCAAGCATCTTGTTGACTGCCGCACCACCGACGTGAGTGCCGGAGAACCGGTTCTTGCCGGGCTGATGCCAGGCGATCCCGTCGGTGAACAAGCTCGCCACCGCGGCGAAGTCCTTGGCGGCCACGGCCTTGCCGTACAACTCGGCGACGGCGAGCGTCACGGCGGGATCCGCCGCGGCGGGCGGCGTCGTCGTCGACGCGCCAGCCGGGGTTTCCTGTTCCACCGGAGAGCCACCGGCACACGCCGCCACTGCGAGGAGCGGTGCGACGAGGAAGGCGATCACGGAGCGGCGCATGGGATTCTCCCTGGTTCGTTGAGCGCTTGATGTTGCTGAGCCCAATAGTCACCATCAGTTACCAGTGACCTCAACGTAACCAATGGAGCATGTGCGACAGGTCACAGGATGCGGCCTTCGGTTCTGATCGATTCCGCGCGTTTCGGATCGGTTCGTTGACATACGACCAAATGCGAGGTGCTGTGTTCAGCGCCCCTATCTGATGTTCTGCCGGACACCGAAATATTTTCGTGGCCCGCCGCCGCTCCGCCGCGAAGCCGGTCCGTTTCACACGAGACGCAAAAGCGAGGAGCGCAATGTCAGAAACATCTTGGTACCGCTTCAGGCAGCTGGGGGTGGCGACCGCCCTGGTCACCGCCGTCCTGGCCACACCGGGAATCACCCAGGCAATGCCGGCACCGCCGGCCCCCGCAGCTGCCGAGAATCTGCTGGGCAACCTTACTTGGCACCTGGTGCAGGTACCCAATCCATCAGCCGACCAGCGGCGGGCATATGACCTGATCACGCGATCGATGAATGCCGCCGTGGCCCGCTACAACAGGCTCAGCGGGCTGAGCAAGTCCATCACCGTCCATTACGTGCCGAGTGTGCCGACCGCGGACGGCAACATCAACGGGACGATCCGCTTCGGCGCTTTCGCCTCCATGAACGAACGCACGGCACTTCACGAGATCAGCCACACCATCGGAGTCGGTACCAGCGGCAACTGGAGGAAACTCGGTTGTGGCGGCACCTACACCGGCGCCAGGGCCACCGCGCTCGTCAAGCAGTACGACGGCCAGAGTGTGGTCATCCGCTGCGACGGCCAGCACTACTGGCCGTACGGGCTGAACTACGACAGCGAGTTCTCACAGACGAACGGCGACCGGCACGTCAAGATCGTTGAGGCGATGGCGAGCGACGGTCTGTAGGGCCCTGCGAGGTGCGGTCCTGGCAGCGTCAGGACCGCACCTCCTGTCATGAGGTGGAGGTCAGCGTGCTGCGCCGAGCCAATCGGCCGGCCCGGCCGCGGCCGCGGTGACGAGCCGCGAGCACGAGCGGATCCACACCTGGTTCCACCACCGGCCCGGCAGATTCCACAGTGGACCGAACGCCGCCGATGTGTGCTGCCAGCGCCCTGATCGACGGATGGGCGAACAGATCGAGCACGGTCAGCTCCGGCGCGCGTGTCGTGCGGAGTTCGCGATGCGCCCGTACCAGCATCAGTGACGTCGCACCGAGTTCGAAGAACGTCCGTGTCCGGTCCAGCCGGTCGGCCGGCACGCCGAGCAGACCGCTGAGCACCTGCGCCACCGCGGCTTCCACCGCCGGATCGCCGTGCGGCGCGGGCCGTGCGGGCACTGACCAGGGCCGTGCCGGGGAGTGTGCGACGAGCCGGCGGCCCGCCAGGCTCGCCGGATCGGCCGCCCGCCACGCCGCGGGGTCGGCGAGTGCGCGCACCAGGTCGGTGTAGGCCGCGAAGAGGCCGTCCAGGTAGCCGTCGGGGAACGCGGCGTCCACGCAGTCCCAGTTGATCCGCAGGGTGCCGTCCTGCTCGAAGACCTGGCAGTCCAGCAGCACGTGCGGGGTCTGGCTGATCGCGTGGACGGTGCGGCCGAGCCCGGTCAGCAGTTCCGAGGCGTCCGCGGACGTGCTGCCCAGCCCGCTGGAGAACACCACCGGCAGCGTGACCTGCCTGCCCCGGCGTGCGGCCAGCTCGCGCAGCACCTCGTTGCCGTGCACGCCGGCACTGTGGTCGAGGTCCGTCCAGAGGCGCTGCTGGAGTGTCTGTGCGCGGTCGGCGAACGCGCCCGCGCCGGCACGGACGTCCAGCAGGAGGGTCGAGGTGTAGTCGCCGATGACGCCCACGTGCTCGGCCGGCCGGTCGAACGCCGTCATCACCAGGGTGAAGCGATCGCCACCGCCGCCGGCGCGCAGGACATCGCCCAGCGCGGTGACGAGCAGCCCCACCGGCGTGAGGCCACGGGAGCGGGCGTGCTCGCGCAGTGCGGTCCAGGTGCGATCGTCCAGCTCGGCGCGACGGCGGGTGAACCGCACCGCGCCGGGACCAGGCGGGTGCGCGGGCAGCGCGGGACCGTCCGCCATCTCCGCCGCGGCATCACGCCAGTACCGCAGCGACCGCTCGGGGGCGGGGCGTCGTGCGGTGACCCACTGCTCGAACGTCGCGGCCGGAGCGGCGGGCAACAGCGCCGGGTCGCGGTAGGCCGTGATCAGCTCCTGGGCGAGCACGACCGCGCTCTGCGCGTCGCAGAAGAGCAGGTCCAGTCCGAAGTGGACCCGCCAGGTCCGGTCGGTGAGCCGGCTCGCGGCCACGTGCGCCATCGGACATCGGGCCGGATCGAGCACCCGGTGCGAACGCTCCTCACGCAGCCGCAGCAACGTCCGCTCACGGCCCGCCTCGTCGTGCTCGCGCAGGTCCAGCACGTCGATTCGCGGCACGGTCACCTCGGCGTGCACCTGTTGCAGCGTCTCGGGAGTCACGGTCGCGCGCAGCATCGGGTGCCGGGCCACGACGGTGCGCAGGGCGTCCGCGAGCCGGTGCACGTCGAGGTCGTCCACGTCGACCTCGGTGTAGTAGTGCGGAGCCACGGCGTCGCCGAGCCAGGTGTCGGCTCGTCCGACGAGGTAGGCGAGCTGCATCTCGGTGAGGCGGAACGGTTCCGGCGTCTGCTGGACCACCGGCTGGATCTGCTGTGCCCAGCCGTGCAGTTCGCGCAGCCAACGCGCGGCCTCGGTGAGCGCGTCCGCGAGGTGCAGCGCCGCGTCCGGAACGGGCAGCGGGCTCATCGGAGTGACCGGAACGGCTTCTGGCGCTGGTGCGACCGGAGCCGACAGGGATCGCACCAGAGCGTCGATGGAGGAATGCCCGACCAGGTCCTTGAAGGACGGACGGACGCCGGTCATGTCCTCGATTGCGTTCGCGATACGCACCACGCCCAACGAGGTCGCGCCGGCGGTGACGAGTCCGGCGGAGAAGTCCGCGTTCGACCCGAGCACGTCGCGCAACACGGCCTCGATGGGATGGCACGGGGCAGCACGCAGTGACAACTCTTTGGGCGCCTCTTGGCGCACGGACCGGAACGGGTTGGGCAGCGCCTTGTGATCCACCTTCCCGTTCTCGGTAACGGGCAGAGCGTCGTGCCACACGAACCGGGTCGGCACCATGTAGTCCGGCAGGCGCCGGCCCAGCTCTGCGGCCAGCACCCGGTCGGCGTCGGCCAGCGGTGCCGCCAGCGCCACGTGCGCGATCAGGCGCGGCCGGTCGTCCGGGCCGGGCACCGCGGCGGCGACCGCCTGGCGAACCTGGGGCAACCGGTCGAGCGCCGACTCGATGTCCCCCAGTTCGATGCGATGGCCGCGCACCTTCACCTGACGGTCGGTGCGGCCGAGGAACTGGATCGTGCCGTCGTAGCGCCACTTGCCGAGGTCGCCGGTGCGGTAGAGCCGTTCGCCGAGTACCGGGTGGACCGCGAACCGCTCGGCTGTCTGCGCCGCGTCACCAAGATAGCCCTGCGCCACCCCGGCGCCGCCGATGAACAGCTCGCCGGGCTCACCAGGCGGGCACGGCCGTCCGTCGTCGTCCAGGACGTGGAAACTCTGATCCCGCAACGCCCGGCCGTACGGGATGCTCGGCCAGTCCGGGTCGACCTCCCCGATCGGGAAGGTGATGGACCAGATCGAGGCCTCCGTCGCGCCACCGAGGCTCATCACCTCGACGCCGGGCACCAGTGCGCGCAGCCGGGCGGGCAGGCTGACCGGGATCCAGTCGCCGGAGAGCATCGCGAGCCGCAGCGACGACAGCTGTGCCGCGGCCACCGGATCCGCCTCGGCGTACTCGACGAGGATCTCCAGCAACGCAGGCGCGGTGTTCCACACGGTCACGCCGTGCGCGCCGATCAGTTCGCACCAGTGCTGAGGGTCGCGCTGCCGTGCGACGTCGGGCAGCACCATGGCACCGCCCACGCCCAGCACGCCGAACACGTCGTAGACGGAGAGGTCGAAGCTCAAGGCGGACAACGCGAGCACCCGGTCCGCACCGGTGATCGCGAACCGGTCGGTGATGTCGTCCACGGTCGTGCGGGCCTGGCGGTGCTCGATCGCCACGCCCTTCGGCACGCCGGTGGAACCCGAGGTGAAGATGACGTACGCCAGGTCGGCCGGGTCTGCGGTGCCGAGTGGTGCCGCTTCAGTCGCGAGGACGGTCGGCGCACCCAATGTGTCTACTTCGGACACTTCGACGTCGGCGGGCAGCTCCGGGCGGTGATCCGCCGCCACGACGGCATGCGTGATCCCGGCGCGTTCGCACACCGCCTGGATGCGGGCGGCCGGCCAGCCGGGATCCACCGGGACGTATCCGGCGCCGCAGCGGTGCACACCGAGCACGGCGACCAGCTGCGCCGGGCTCTTGGGCAACGCGACCAGCACCAGATCCCCGGCCCGGACACCGGATGCGGCCAGGTGCCGGCCGAGCACACAGGCGCGGTCGGTGAGTTCGGCGTGCGTGACGAGGCCGGCGGTGGACAGCAACGCGGGCGCTGCGGGCACCTGCGACGCCGCTTGCCGCACTGGCGCGTCGAGCAGCGGACCGCAGTCGCCGAACGGCGTCACGTCGAGTGGTTCGGGGCGCGCGAAGGACGGGTCCCAGCCGAGGTCGGCCGCCGTCCACAGCGATGGGTCGTCAGCGAGCGAACACAGGAGTGTGCGTTGCGCCTGCGCCAGTCCGTCGAGGAACCCGGCGGGGAACGCGGCCTCCACCGCGTCCCACACGAGCCGCAGAGCCCCGTCCTCCTCCCAGACGAGGTGGTCGAGCAACACCTGGGGTGTCTGCGAAACACCGAACACCTCGGTGCCGAGCCACGTCGCAGGTGGCGCGCCATCACCGATGCCCACGCCGGAGGTGAACACCACCGGATGCGTGCCGGCCGCGAGCACGTCGCCCCGCCGCGCGGCGAGCTCCCGCAGCACCTCCACACCGGCGAACGCACGGTGGTCGATGGCCGTCCACAGCTCGGCGTTGACCTGCCTGGCGAACGCCGCGAAACCCGGCCACGCCACCGGATCCAGCCCGGACATCCCGACGAGCGCCGTGGTGGTGAAGTCACCGACGAGGTGCTCGACGCCCGGCACGTCCTCCGGCCGGTCGAAGAGTGTCGCGTTGAGACTGAACCGCTCGCCCGCGCCCCACCGGGACAGCACGAGACCGAACGCGGCGAACAGCACTGCGGTCGGGCTGACCCCGTGCTCGGCCGCCCGCGCACGCAGGTCCGTCCACTGCCGCTCGGTGAGCAGCTGCGATCGCCTGCGGAATCGTGGTGCGCCAGCGAACTCGACGACCGGCAGCTGTGGTCCGTCCGCGAGTTCATCCAGTTTCGCGAACCAGTGGGCGCGGTCGCGCTCCCGGCGTTCCTGGTGCACGGGATCGGCCTCGCGGTGCGCGACGATGTCGAGGAACTCGGCGGACGACGTGGGCAGCTCGGCATTCGGACCGGCGAGGAGCTCGCCCCACTGCCGCATCAGCAGTCGCCAGCTCGCGAAGTCCAGCACCAGCACGTCGAACCCGACGAGCAGCCTGGTGCGGCCGTCCGGGAGCAGTGCGGCGTGCAGGTCGAACAGCGGCCACTCGTGCGCGGGCCGCACCTGATGTGAGCGTTCCTCGCGCAACCGGTCGGCCTCGGCGGCGTCGCGCACCTCGGTCCGGCTGATCCGGTAGGGCAGGACCGAGGCCAGCTCCCGCTGCCTGCCGTCCCTGCCGATCGTGGTGCGCAGCATCGGATGGTGCGCGACGAGCCGGTTCCAGGCGGCTGCCAGCGCGTCGAGGTCGACGCCGGGCGCCAGGTCGTACTCGTGGTACCAGAACGTCGCCACGCCACCGAGCGCGAAGTCGGCACCGCGGCCCGCCCAGTAAGCCGCCTGCACGGCGGTGAGCGGCACCGGCTCCCCAGCGGCCACAGCCGGGATGTCGGCGGCGGCCTGCCGAACCTCGGCCGGCGCGGTCGCCAGCGCGGCCACGACATCGAACGCCGGGCGGTCTCCGAGGAAGCACGTCAGCGGCAGCTCGACGCCTGTGCGTGCCGCCACCAGCCTGCGCAACCGCAGTGCCCCCAGCGACTCCACTCCCAGCTCGGCGAACCGCCGGGTGAGGTCCACCTCGTGCGGCGGCAGACCGATCACGGTCGCCACGGATTCCCGGACCAGCGCCTCAACCGAGAGCATCACAACTCCAGAACGTGAATGACCTACTCACCCGAACGGGCGTAACTCCACCCTTGTCGACATTGATAACGATTGTCAACTAGGGTTGGCCGCATGAAGCTCGTACGGCCGGTCCGCGGCCGGTTGATCGCCGGAATCGCGTGTCAGGCACTGGCTGCACTGGCGGGCGTCGTGCCGTTCATCGCCGTGGCCGAGGTGGGCCGAGCGCTGCTCAGCGGCGGTTCGTGGTGGCACTACGTGGTGCTCGGCGTCGTCGCGCTCCCCGTTCGGGTGGCGCTGCTCACCGCCGCCACCACGCTCACCCATCTCGCGGACAACGACCTGCAGCTGCACCTGCGCCGCCGGCTCGCCGCCCATCTCGGCCGGCTGACCGCTGGGCTGGTTCTCCGCCCGCGGTTCCGGTGCGGTGAAACGTGCGGTCCACGACGACGTCGGCGCGTTGCACCACCTGGTGGCGCACTCGCTGCTCGACCTCGTCACCGCCGTCGTCGTGCCGGTGGCCGCGACCCTGTATCTGCTCACGGTCGACCCACTGATGACGTTGATCACCCTGATCCCGCTGGGCACCGGATTGTTGTTGCACGCGCGGGCAATGCGGGACGTGACGGCGCGGATGGCGGAGTATCACCAGGCGACCCAGCGGCTCGACCACGCGGTGGTGGAGTTCGTGCACGGCATCGCGGTGGTGAAGGCGTTCGGACAGACAGGCAAGGCGCACAAGCGGTTCAGCGACGCCGCGCGCGAGTACGGCGCGTTCGTGACCGGCTGGGCAGAGCAGGTGACGCCGTCGCTCACCCGCAGCCAGCTCGCCCAGGCACCGCTGGTGGCGTTGCTCGTCGTGCTGACCGCGGGCACCGCCCTCATCGGCGCGGGTCTGCTCCAGCCTGTCGACCTGCTTCCGTTCGTGGTGCTGGGCATCGGACTGAGCGCGCCCGTGCTGGCGATCAGCTACAGCGTCCAGGACGTGCGGGCGGGCCGGGCCGCGCTCGGCCGGGTCGAGGAGCTGCTCGCGACCCCGCCGCTGCCCGAACCCGCGCACGCGCCGGACCTGCCGCTCGGTCCCGCCCGCGTGGAGCTGTTCTCGGTCCGCTTCGGCTACGACGACAGCGAGGTGCTGCACGGCATCGACCTGGTGCTCGAACCCGGCACGGTCACCGCGCTCGTCGGGCCGTCGGGCTCCGGCAAGTCGACGCTGGCCGCGCTCGTGGCGCGGTTCCACGACGTGACCTCCGGAACGGTGCGGATCAACGGTGTCGACATCCGTGATCTGCCCGGCACCGATCTCTACCGCTGGGTCGGCTTCGTCCTGCAGGACGTGCGCCTCCTGCGCACCACCGTGCTGGACAACATCCGCCTCGCGCGACCGGACGCCGATCTCGACGAGGTCGTCCGGGTCGCCCGCGCCGCGCGGATCCACGACCGGATCACCGAACTACCCGACGGCTATCTCACCGTGATCGGCGACGACGTACGGCTTTCCGGCGGTGAGGCACAACGCGTGTCGATCGCACGGGCGCTGCTCGCGGACACCCCGGTGCTGGTGCTCGACGAAGCGACGGCGTTCGCCGACGCGGAGTCGGAGGCCGCGATCCAGGACGCGATCAGCGAGCTGGCCGAGGGCAGGACCGTGCTGGTGATCGCGCATCGACTGTCCACTGTGGTGGATGCCGACCAGATCGTCGTACTGGACAAGGGAACCCTGGTGGAACAAGGTACGCACGCCGAGTTGCTCGCCGTCTGTGGCAAGTACGCCGCACTGTGGGCGGTGCACGCGTGATCCGCCGGTTGCTGTCGTTGGCAGGCCCTGAGCAGGGGACGCAGCTGCGTCGCGCCGTGTGGTGCCTGGGCGCAGCCGCCGCCGTACAGGGCCTGGCGTTCGGTGTGCTGCTCCCGATCCTGCGCGCGCTCGTCTCCGGTGAGCCGCAGCGGGTGTGGCCCTGGCTTGCGGCGCTCACCGTCGCCGTTGGCACGTATGCGTTCCTGCACAGCCGAGGAGTCGTGGCGGGCAGGCGGGCGGGCTACGCGCTCGGCGGTGTGCTGCACGAGCGGCTCGGCGACCACGTCGTCACGTTGCCGCTGGGCTGGTTCACGACCACGCGGGTCGGCTCGCTGGGCCGCGTCGCCACGCAGAACGTCATGAGCGTCATGGGTGTGCCGGGCCATCTGCTCGATCCGCTCGCGCACGCGGTGGTCACGCCCGTGGCCGTCGTGATCGTGCTGCTCTTCGCCGACTGGAGGATCGCGCTCGGCGCGCTGGTGGCCGCGCCCGTCGTGGTCGCGGCCCACCGCTGGACCGGCAGGCTGGTGTCGCGCACCGATCAGGCCGCCGACGCGGCCAGTGCCGAAGCGGGTGGACAGGTCGTCGAGTTCGCTCGCAACCAGCCAGTGCTGCGGGCGTTCGGCCGTTCCGCCCACGGGTTCGCTCTCCTCGACGACGCGCTGGTCTCCGCGCGCGACGCGGCACGGCGGATGCTGCGCACCGCGTTGCCCGGACTCGCCGGCTTCGTGCTCGCGGTGCAGACCGCGTTCACCGCTCTGCTGGTGCTGGCCGCGGTGCTCGCGACGGGCGGAACCGTCGACGTGCCCGCCATCGTGGTGGCGCTGGTGCTCGCGGTCCGGTTCACCGAACCACTGCTGGGAGCGGCGGAACTGGGCGCGGCCCTGCGCATGGCAGCGGGATCGCTGGACCGGGTCGAGGCGGTGTTCGCGGCACAGGCGTTGCCGGAACCCGAACAGTCGGCACCGATCGGGCCGCCGTCGATCGAGTTCGACCGGGTGCGCTTCGGTTACGACGACCAGCCGGTGCTCGACGACGTGACCTTCACCGTCGCGCCCGGCTCCACCACGGCGCTCGTCGGGGTCTCCGGTGCGGGCAAGAGCACGGTGGTCCGCTTGGTGGCGAGGTTCTTCGACGTCGACTCCGGCGAGGTGCGCGTCGGTGGCGCGGACGTCCGCTCGTTGCGCACGGCGGACCTGCACGGCCTCATCGCGCCGGTGTTCCAGGACACCTACCTGTTCGACACGACCCTCGTGGACAACATCCGGCTCGGCCGGCCGGATGCGAGCGAGGAGCAGGTTCTGGAGGCCGCGCGGCTGGCCGGGGTCTCCGAGATCGTGCGGCGCCTGCCGGACGGCTGGCAGACCGAGGTCGGCGAGGGCGGAACCCGGCTGTCCGGCGGTGAACGACAGCGCGTGGCGATCGCGCGGGCGCTGCTCAAGGACGCGCCGATCGTGCTGCTGGACGAAGCCACCGCCGCACTGGACGCGGAGAACGAGGCAGCCGTGACAGCCGCGTTGTCGACGCTGGCGCATGGACGAACGCTGCTCGTGATCGCGCATCGACTGTCCACTGTGGCCGGTGCTGACCAGATCGTGGTGCTCGACGGCGGCCGGGTCGAGGACACCGGCACACACGAGGAGTTGCTGGAGCGCGGAGGCCGGTACGCGGACTTCGTGGCCCAGCGGGAGAACGCCCGCGGCTGGCGCATCGGCGCCGGCCAGAAGTGAACGACCAGAAGTGAACGAGAGGACGAACGTGTTCGATGTGATCATCGTCGGTGGCGGGCCCGCGGGCCTGAACGCCGCACTCACCCTCGGCCGCCAGCGTCGCAGCGTGCTGCTGGTCGACAGCGGCTCCTACCGCAACGAGCCGGCCGAGGAAATGCACATGTTCCTCTCCCGCGACGGCTTCCCTCCCGCCGAACTGCGGCGGCTGGGCCGCGAGGAGCTCGCGCACTACCCCACCGTCGAGATCCGCGAGGACCTCGTCCTGACCGTGACCGGCGCAGCGGACGACTTCACCGTCGAACTGGCGGGCGGTTCGTCGGAGCACACCCGGCGACTCCTGCTCGCGAGCGGCCAGGCCGACGTGCTGCCCGAGGTCGACGGGGTGGCCGAACGGTTCGGGCGCGGCGTCTACCACTGCCCGTTCTGCCACGGTTTCGAAACGGCGGGCAAGCCGCTCGCGGTGCTGGGCGGCGACTTCTCGCACGCGATGCTGGCGCTGTACGTGGCGGACCGGTTCAGCGACGACGTGGTGCTGTGCGCGAACGGCCCGCTGGAGGTCTCCGACGAACTACACACCGCCCTGAAGGAGCGCGGCATCGAGGTTCGCGAGGAGCCGGTCAGCCTCGTCGACGGCGGGCAGGACGCTCTGACCGTCCACTTCGGATCTGGTGCGTCGCTGGAACGCGGCGCGATCTACCACCGTCCGGTGTCACACCAGCGGTCGGACCTGGCTGCAGCACTGGGGTGTGAGCTGCTGCCGGACGGTTGCGTGCGGGTCAACCCCATGCAGCAGACCACGACCGCGGGTGTCTACGCCGCAGGCGACACCGCCCGGCTGGCCGAGGTCGTCGGCCCGACGCCGTTCGTGATCACCGCCGCGGCCGACGGCGCGAAGGCCGCGATCTGGCTGGAGCAGGACCTGTTCCGCTCTTCAGTGAACGTGCCGATCCCGGTGGCTCAGTGACCCCGTGCCGCGGCCGAGGTAGGTGAGCGGCCCCGGGTCGGCGACCGGGATCTCGTGGAAGCCCAGCCGGTCGTAGAAGGCACGGGCAGCGGTGTTGGTCGTGACCATACCGAGGTGAACAGCCGGCACCTCCTTGCCTCGCAACGCGTCCAGGAAGGCGTGCATCAGGGCACGGCCGTGGCCCTGGCGCTGATGTTCGGGCAGCAGATCGATGTGCAGGTGTGCCGGGTACGCCTCGAGTTCGGGCACGAGCATGCGTTCGGGATCGTGCATCAGCCCGATCATCACCTCGGTGGGCGTGACCGGCGGAGTGCTCGGCTTCGGGTACCGCTGCTCGATCGTGGGCAACCACTTTGCCCGGTACTCCTGCACGAACGTGGCGGTGTCGGCCGTGCCGAGGATGTAGCCGACGGCACGGTCACCGTTGTCCAGCACGAACGTGAGGTCCGGTTCCAGCGTGCACGTACGGGCCGGCGAAGATGTTCGGCATGAGGTCGTGGTCGGGATAGAGGTGGCGTGAGTCGCCGCCCTCGTGGGCCGTTCTCGCGCAGATGTCGTACAACGCGGCGTGGTCGTCGGGGCGGTAGGGCCGGACTACGGGCGATGGGCTCATGCGATCATCGTGCACCTTGTGGGAGCGCTCCCACAAGGTGCAGGATGCTCACGCAGCCTGCAGGACCGCGCAGGAGAAGGTGAACCCGCCGCCGACGCCGATCAGCACCACCTTCTCCCCCGGTGCGAGCAGATCCTCGCGCAGCAGGTGATCCAGCGCGTACAGGTGATCGACCCCGCCCATGTGACCGGTGGACAGCCCCAGGTCGAGCAACGTGCGCGCCGGATCGAGCCCGAGCGGCTGGGCGTAACCGAAGCGGAACGAGGTGCGGCCGACGAACGGCGTCACCACCCAGCGTGCGTCGGCGAGCGTCGTGTCCGCGTCGGCGAGTGCTTGTGCCACAACGGTTTGCACGCCATCGATGTGCGCGGCCACCACCGATGCGGGAGACCTGCCGCTCACGGCGTAGAACTCGCGAGCCAGGCGGCGCAGCACGAGCGGCTTCAGCACGGCGGGCGACGCCGCGTGGAACGGCTCGTCACCCCGTTGCAGGCCTTCCAGGGACGGATCGGACCTGGACGCGCACGACAGCAGCCGCAGCCGTCCGCCGCCACGGCCGAGCAGCGCCGCGGCCCCGCCATCGCCCAGCAGGACACCCGAGTCGAGGTTCCACCGGTCTACCACCGGCTCGGGGAACCAGTCCGCCACCGTGACCAGCGCGTCTTGCAGGTCCGGGCGGGCGGTGAGCATGGTCGCGGCGAGCTCCAGTGCCGCGAGTCCGCTGTTGCACAGCGCATTGACCTCCATGGAGAGCCCCGGCAGCGGTCCGGGCATCAGCTGGTTCGCGATCCAGCAGGACGCCGACCACAGTTCGATGCCCTGGAAGCGGGCCGCGCCGTGCAGGTGCAGTCCGGGTGACGCGGCGCCGGGCGAGACGGGGGCGGGCGAGGCCGCACCCGACGAGGCCGCACCCAGCGAAGCCGCACCCAGCGAGGCAGTGCCGGGCGAGGCCATGCCGAGTGCGAGCCGCCCGGCCCGCACGGCCATCTCCGGCGGCGACTCGCCGGACACCGACACCGACGTCATCCCCGCCTCCGCCGCGTCAGCGGGCGCGTACCTGCCGTCGGCGACGGCCTGCCCCACCGGCAGCAGATTCCCCAGCACACCACCGGTTCCGGTGATCCACACGTCGTCGAACCTCACGTCGACACCCTTTCCACACATCGGCCGTCCACCACCGCGAAGACCCGGTCGGCCCTGGCCGCCACGTCCTCGTCGTGGGTCACGAAGAGCACCGCGAGCCCGGCGGCCCGGCGGAGGTCCAGCACTTCCAGCACCGCGTCCGCGGTCGCCGCGTCCAGCGCCGAGGTCGGCTCGTCGGCCAGCAAGACGTCGGGGTTGCTTGCGAATGCCCTGGCGAGCGCGGCACGTTGTCGTTGCCCGCCCGAGCACTCACCGGGACGGCGGCCGGCGAACTCAGGGCCGAGGCCCACCTCGGCGAGCAACTCCACCGCCCGCTCACGTGCGGCGCGGCGTTCCAGGCCGGCCAGGCGCAACGGCCTAGCGACCGCGGATCCCAGCGAGTGCGCGGGATTCAGCTCGGCCACCGGATCCTGGCCCAGCAACGCCACGGTGCCGCGGGCGTCCACCCGCCCGATCACCGGGTGCAGCCCCGCCACGGCGTGCAGCAACGTGCTCTTGCCCGCCCCAGAAGGACCGACGAGCACGAGCAGTTCGCCGCGCCGGAGTTCGAGATCGACGCCGTGCACCAGCTTCCGGCCACGTTCGACGGCCACGTTCTCCAGACGCAGCACGGGTTCGCCGAATCCGACGACGGCCGGCCGCGACCGCGCGGAGATCTCCCCGGCCGGGACGAGCACGCCGTGCCGCAGCTCGAGCACGCGGTCGCACACCGACCGGGCCCAGCGCAGGTCGTGGGTGACGATCACGGTGCTGCGGCGCCTGCCGGTGATCTCCTCGGTCACCAGCCGCCGGGTCTCGGCTTCCAGCCCGCTGGTCGGCTCGTCGAGCAGCAGCAACGATGGATCGGACTGCCAACGAGCGCGCGAACACGACTCGCTGGGCCTGCCCACCTGAGAGCGTGTGCGGATGACGGCGACCGACGTCAGACGGCAGACCGAGCCGTGCCAGCACGTCGGCCGGAGCCACCGATCCGATGCGCCGCAACGGATCCAGCGTGGCGGCCGGATCCTGCGGCAGCAGACCGACGTGAGCCCGGCGCCAGTGACGGGCCGCCCTGCTCCCGAGCGCCACGGGTTTCCCGTGCCACAGCAGCTGTCCTGCGGTCATCCGCGCGCCCGGCCGGACATCGCCCAGCAGCAACCGCAGCAGAGTGGTCTTCCCCGATCCGGACGGGCCGACCACACCGACGATCTCACCGGCGGCGACGGTCAGGCCGAGGTCCGCGAACAACGGCACCCCCGGTTCCGACTCCACGGTCACGCCACGCAGTTCGAGGCTCGCCAACGACGGCACCTCCGGATCAGACGCGGTCACGCTTCCTAGCTCGGCCACATCGGCCGCCGGCCGCGCGAGACCCGGCGGAGGCGGCGCATGCCTGCGCGACACCGGCCGAGGCACGATCCGGTTACCGAGCAGGTCGAGGCCGAGCAGCAGCACGGTGGTCAGCGCCGCGACGGCCACGGCCGGGGCGAGCACCGACCACGGGTTCAGCACGACGCCGGGCAGGTTCTCCCGGATCATCACCGCCCAGTCCGGCGCGGGCGGCTGCGGACCGAGACCGAGCGCGTGCACGGCGACCGTCAGCTGCACCGCTGCCACGACGCGCAGTCCCGCGTCGGACAGCACCGTCGCGCCCACGACAGGCAGCAACTCGCGCGCCAGCACCGCGCGCGGGCGTTCACCCCGCACGACGGCGGCGAGCACGAAACCCGCGCGGCGCAACGGCATGGCGGCGGCGTGCACCACCCGTGCGGAGAGCGGTGCGCCGAGCAGCACCATGCCCGCCAGGACGGCAGCCCAGGCGGGCAAGGCCACCGCACAGGTGAGCACCACGAGCAGTCCCGGCACGGCGAGCATGCCCGCGCTCGTGCGCAGCACCAGACGTTCGGCCACCGGCGTCCACGTCGCGGCCAGCCCCACCGCCGTGCCGAGCAGGCTCGCCGCGAGTCCGGCGGGCAGAGCGGTGGCCAGCAGTCCCGCGCCTCCGGCCAGCAGCCGCGAGAGCACGTCCCGGCCGAGGACGTCGGTACCCAGCGGTCCTTCGTCCGACCACGGCACACCGACCACTTCGGTGACGTCGTGCGGCGCGAACAACCCACCACAAAGGACGGTAGCCGAGAAAGCCAGCAGCCCCAACGCGAGCAACCACACCCTCACCGCGCACCCACCCGTCTCGCCAGCACCGCCGCCACCCCGTCCGCCGCGAGCACGGCGATCAGCACCACTACCGCCACGAGCGCCGCGATCCCCTGCAGCACCGGGGCGTCCCGCGTGCCGACCGCGGTCGCCAGCAACTGGCCCATGCCCGGATAGGCGAACACCGCCTCGACCACGGTGGTCGCGGTGAGCACTCCGCCGGCCAGCACCGCCCCGGCCTGCGCCAGCGGTGGCACGAGGTGGGGAAGTACGTGCCGCGCGGCCACCGTCGTCACCGGCATTCCCCGCAACAACGCGTTGCTGACGAACGGCCGGGCCACCACGTCGGTCACCGGGCCGCGCAGCAAACGGGCGATCCACGCGGTCGCGGGCAGCGCGAGTGCCAGCACGGGCAGGACGAGCACCTCCGGCCGGTCCGCCGCCGTGCCGCCCGCGGGAATCAGCGACACCGCGGGCAACCAGCCGAGCCAGGTCGCGAACACCACGACCAGCCCGCCGGCCAGCACGACCTCGGGCAACCCGGCGATCGCCGCGAGCACGGCAGAACCCGCGCGGTCGGTCCGCCAGCCGAGCAGCATCGCGAGCGGGGTGCCGACGACCAGCGCCAGCACCCACGCGGGCACCGCGATGAAGAGCGTTGCGGTGAAACGAGACCACAGCAGCGGAGCGACCGAGCGTCCGTCCACAAGAGAGGATCCGAGGTCGCCGCGCACGGCTGCGGACAGCCACTCCCAGAACCGGGTCCAGATCGGCTGGTCCAGCCCGAGCGCAACGCGCAGTTCCGCGATCCGCTCGGGCGTCGCGTGCTGCCCGGCGGCGATCACGGCCGCGTCGCCGGGCAGTGCGGCGGTGATGAGGAAGACCAGCAGGCACACCAGGAACAGGGTCAGCGCGGCACGCGCGACCGTCAGCGCCGCAGCCACACACCGTCCAGGAAGATCCGTGCGAAGCCGGTGCCGGTGGGCAGCCCTTGCACCGCGGCCGAGGACACGTCGAGTCCGTCACCGAAACCCCACACGAGCCAGCCACCGTCCGCGGCCATCCGCTCACGCAGCTTCTTCAGCGCCGCGTCCCGCCGATCGGTGTCCACCACGGCCATCGCGGCGGCGAACTCCGAGTCGAAGTCGGCCTTCTTCCAGCCGGTCTCGTTGAACGCCGACGTGCTCAGCGCGGTCTGCCGCACCCACACCGGGAACGGGACGTCGGTGTAGTAGCCCATCGCCAGCGGTTCGACGGTGTAGACCGAGGTCCAGTACGTCTCCGGCGGGTGCTGCCGTACCTCGGTCTTCAGCCCCGCCGCCCCGAGTTGAGTGGCGAGCAGCGTCGCCGCGCTCACCATGCCCGGATACGCGGTGGTGGTGTGCAACACGACCGGGCCCACGGAGGAGAGCACGCGGCGTGCCTCCTCGACATCACGCGCGGGCGCTGGCACGTCGGCGCCACCGGGGACATCTCCCCCGGTGCTGCCGTAGCTGAGCAGCACGCTGTCCACGAGAGCCTGCCGGTCGACCGCGACCTTCACGGCCCGGCGCACCTCCGGCCGGTCGAACGGCGCCTTGTCCAGACGCATGAGCATCGGGTAGGTGGTCGCACCAGGTCGCCGCGACACCGCAAGGCGTCCGGTGCGCTCGGCGGTCTTCGCGGCGGCAGGACTCACGTTCGCGGCCACGTCCACCTCACCGGAGGTCACCGCGGCGGCCAGCGCCTGCGGGTCGGCGAAACCGCGAATCTCCAGCTTGTCCAGGTGCGGCCGAGTGCCCCACCACTTGTCGTTGCGCGCCAGCACGGCCGCCTGTCCATCCATTGTGGACAGGATGAACGGGCCGGAGCCGACCGGCTGGTCGAACTTCTCCACGCCGTCGGGCACGATGAACGTCACGCCCGCCAACGTCCTGGGCAGGTCGGCGTCGGGCTGCGTCGTCCGCAGCTCCACCGCGTGGTCACCGTCCGCTGTGGACTTCTCGATGTCGACGGTGCCGAGCCTGCCGCCGTTCTGCGCGGCCTTGGCCGCGATCCGGCGCAGGGAGTGCAGCACGTCGGCGGCGCGCACCGGTTTGCCGTCGCTGAACACGGCGTCCGTGCGCAGCTCGAACCGCCACCGCGTCGCGCCGTCGGACGACGACCACGAACGAGCGAGCCTCGGCAGCACCGCATCCTTGTCGCCAGGCACCGTCAGCACGTCGTAGAGCGCGCCCATGCGCACCCAGTCCGACTCGTTGAACAGGCTGCCGTGCGGATCGGTCACCGCGGCGCCACCACCCGCGGCCACCGCGCCGTAGCGCAGGGCTCCGCCGGCCGTCGGCGGCCCGGCGTCGCCACCGGGAACCGTCGCACCCCCGGAGGCGCAACCCGCGACCGCGAGGAGGAAAACGGCGCCCACCGCTGTTCGGCGGGACATCTCGAACATCACACACACCCTTCGAAAGAGGACCAATCCCCCATGAGCGACTGAGCGACCCGTGCGGACCACTCAGGATCACCGATCAATTCGTGCGACCACGTCCAGCGGACGTGCTCCACGAGATCGGCCGGAACGTCCTCACCTGCAAGCAACTCCGTCGCGCCGACCAGCGACCGTGCGGCGCCGCGAACCACCGTGTGGAAGCCCGCCGTGACGGTGGCGTCGACCTCACGACCGGTCGCCGCGAACACGTCGAGCATGCTCAGCACCCGCAGCAGCGCGGCCTGGGCAGTCAGTACGACAGTGGCCGCCTCGCCTGCCGCACTGGTCTGGCTCGCCGCCGCACGACGCACGATGTCGGTGGTGACACCGACCGCCACGGACACGAGCAACGCGGCACGCACCAGGTACGGCCGTGGCGAGTCACCTCGGTAGCGCTCGCCGACGTGCTCGGCGAGCTCCCGGCCGATGCCGGGAGCGACCGCGCCGAGCGCCGCGAACCCGCGCCCGGCCTGTTCCCAGCCACGGCGATCGAGATCAGCCAACGGACTGGCGGACAACCGCGCGAGCACTTCGGCACGGTCGGCGGCGGGGTCGGCGGCCAGCGCGGCCAGTTCGACCGGCAGCACGTTCTGGGTGTAGAGCCAGTTGGGCAGCATCAGGACTTCCTGGTGATCCGGTCGAGCGCCGCGGAGACCTCGCCGGCGACGTGCTTCACGGCGGGGTCGCCGAGAATCGAGTAGTGGTGGGCGTCGATCTCCACGACGCGCAGTTCGCCCGCCACGTGGTCGTTCCACCCGAGTTCGTGCTCGTCGAACGCGTCGTCCACGCCCATGCCGATGCGGGCGTTGCGCGGCGATGTCCGTCCCGCCCGCAGCAACAGCACCGGTGTCTCGTCGCCGAGCCGGCTCGCGTGGTGAGCCGCCAGCCCGCGCAGATGCCGGGCGAACACCTCGAACCGGGTCGCAGGCACGGTGATCCCGCGTTCGGCCAGGGCACGCTCCAGCTCATCGCCGTCGACCGCGCAGTCGAGGTCGAGATACGCCTCCAGCGAGCGCAGGTACCGCAGCCGCACCTCGTCGTCGGTGCGCTGCCGGTCCAGCCCTTCGATCTCGACGATCCGCTCCGGGCTGTTGGAGTCGATCATCACCAGCAGCGCTACCTGTTCGCCGCGTTCACGCAGCACGCACGCCAGCTCGTGCGCCACGGTGCCGCCCATCGACCAGCCGCCAAGCAGGTACGGACCGTGCGGCTGGTGGGCCCGCAGCACCGCGAGGTACTGCTCGACCATCTCCGCGATCGACTCCGGCCCGTCGTGCCCGGACAGCCCCGGATCGGCCAGCGCGATCACCGGGTTGGGGGCGCTGACGCGCCGGACGAGGTCGGCGTAGCACAGCACATCGCCGCCAGAGGGGTGCAGCAGGAACAGCGGCGGTCCGGCTCCGTCCCGCAGCGGCACGGCGATGTCGTCCACCGGAACCGGCTCGTCCGCGCGCATCGCGGCAGCGAGCCCGGCGGGTGTGGGAGCGGCGAGGAACGCGCGGGGTGGTGCGCTGGCGCCGTGGTCCCGGGTCAGCCTGCCGAGCATCCGCACGGCGAGCAGCGAGTCACCGCCCAGCGCGAAGAAATCGTCCGACCTGTCCACTTCGGACACACCGAGCAGTTCGGTCCACAGCGCCGCGATCCGCCGCTCCAGCTCGTCGCGGGGCGCACCCGGCTCGACCCGCCCACGCTCGGCAGTCGCCCGCTGAACACCTTCGGTGCCGGCAGGCAGTTCGACGACGTCGTCCCAGCCCTGCCCCGCCGCGAGTTCCCCGACCGTCCTGACGATCTCGTCGAACAACCCGTCGACCAGGTCCGGGCCGAAGAGCTCCTCGACCACGGCGAAGTTCAGCACCAGCTCACCGCGCAGTTCGAACACCCGCAGTTCCAGGTACACCTGCGGCGTGCGGATGTGCTGCACGTAGTCGGAGATGTCGACGTGGCCGAGCGGACCGGCGGTCAACGGCCGTTCGCCGCCCAGTGCCGCGTCCATGCCGATCGTGCTCTGGAACACGACCGGCGCGACCGGCCGGTGTGTGCCGCGCAGCCGCGCCAGCTCACGTGCGACTTCGACGCCGCTCACCAGGTTGTGCGCCAGCGACTCGGTGATCTCCTCGCGCATGGCGGTGGCCAGGTCGGCGAACCGGCCGGCGGCGGGAAGATCGACGGACAGCAACGCGGTCGAGGAGAACGCGCCGATCATCCGGTCCACGTCGGGGTGCAGCGGCAACCGGTTGGCCTGCAGGCTGTTCAGCAGGAACCGCCGGCCGGCGAGCCTGGCCAGCGCGACGGCGTAGACCGCCAGCACGGCCGCGGTCGGCGTGACCTCGTGCTCGGCACAGCGTTCCCGCAACGCCGCCCAGTGCGCGGGTGCCAGTCGGGCCTCCCGTGCCGCCATCGCGGTCACGTCCAGCCCGTCGGGATCGACGATCATCGGCAACGCGGGCGCTGCGGGCAGCTCCGGCAGGCGGCGCGACCACCACTCGTGGTCGGCTCGCCAGTGCTCTCCCGCACGCACCTCGTTCAGCGCGGTGACGTAGTCGCCGAAGTCGACCAGCAGCGGCGGGAGCACGGCGTTGGGATCTGTTACGTAGGTCAGCAGTTCCCGGTCGAACACGCCACCCGACCAGCCGTCCACGGCGAGGAGGCTGAACGCGGTGTGCACCCGCGCCCGGCGGCCGGGCAGCAGGGTGAGCCGCATCTCCAGCGGCGGTCCCGTGGTGGGGTCCGGTCCGTGCAGGCTCATCTCCGCCCGGATGCGGTCGAGCTCGGCCGCCACGTCCTCGGGCTCCGCGTCACGCAGGTCGTACACCTGAGGAATGACAACGGTTTGCGGGTCGTCAGCGGAGAGGATGCGCTGTGTGCCGTCCGGAGTGAGCCGCACTCGCAGCATCGGCTGATGCGCGATCACCCGGCGCAACGCGTCAGCCAGCGCTGCGGGTGCCCGGCCGTAGTCCACACCGGACAGTGCCACGTCCGTGCACACGTGCGCCGAGGAGTAGGACAGCTCCCACTCCCCCTGCTGGCCGACGAAGTAGGCCTGTTGCAGCGGAAGCAACCCGAACGGTTCGGCCGGCTCGAACCGGCGGCGCAGGGTCACGTCCAGTGGCCGGTGGGTGGCACCGCCATCACCGCGCCCGCGCACCAGGCCGGCCAGATCGGCCAGCGTCAGCTCGGCGCGGATCTCGGTGAGCGCGAGCACGACGTCCAGCCGCTGCCGGATGACCGCGGCCATCCGGACGACGAGCAGGGAGTCGCCGCCGAGCCCGAGGAACGAGACGTCCGCCGGGATCGATGCCGGTTCGAGGTCGAGCAGGTCCGCCCAGATCCCCGTGAGCACGCCGAGAACACGATCATCCTCGGGCTCCGCGTCGGTCTCGGCCGACGTGTCACCCGGCACCGGGCCCGCGTCGCCACCGGCCCAGGCGTCCTCCGACCCAGCCAGCACCGGACCCGCGCCACCGCCGGTCCGGGCATCCTCAACCCCACCCAACACCGGCCCTGCGTCGCCACCGGTCCACGTGTCCTCAGACTCGACCAGTGCGGTCAGCCATCGCACGTACCCGGCGAAGGCAGCGTCGGCTTCAGCGGCCGGAAGTGACGTCTCGGCCACGTCCCACTGCAGCACCAACGCGTCCCGGTGCTCGAAGGCCTGATGGTCGAGCCACACCTGCGGGGTCTGGCTCACGCCGTAGCTGACCGGCCCGAGCCATTCATGGTCGTGCGGCTCGCCACCGATCCGGTCGAGCCCGAGCATCCCGGTGAACACCACGGGCACGTTCTGCTGCCTGCCCGTGCGCCGCGCCTGCTCGGCGAGCACCTCGAGGCCGGAGAACGACCGGTGGTCCAGGTCGTCGAACAACCGGTCCTGCGCGGCTTTCGCCCGCCCCGCGAAGGTCAACGCAGCGCGGTGGTCGGCCTCGAACAGCAGCAGCGACGAGAACTCGCCGACCACCTTGTCCACGTCGGGATGCACGTCCGGCCGGTCGAACACGGTGAGCGTGAGGCAGAAGTGGTCGGTGCGCGACCACGCGGCGAGCACGTCGGCGTAGGCGGTGAGCAGCACCGCGGTCGGCGTCACGCCGATCCGTGCGGCCTGTTCGCGCATCCGGTTCCACAACGGCGCGGCCAGGGTGGCGCTGCGCCGGACGAACCGGGGCGCACCCTCAGCCTCGAGCGCACCGGCAACGGCGGTGCGGCAGGCAGGTCGTCGACGCGCCGCAGCCAGTACTCGGCCGCACGCCGGTGTTCGGCGTCGCCACGGCGGCGGTCCATCGCCTGTGCGCACTCGGCGAACGTCGTGCCGATCGGAGGCAGTTCGGCCTGGGGGTTCTCGTACAACGCCTTCAGTTCGCGGTCGAGGATCAGGTAGCTCGCGGAGTCGCAGACGAGCACGTCGACGGAGACGAGCACCCGGTTCCGCCCGCCGGGCAGACGCACCACGTGCGCCTCGATCAACGGCCAGCGGCCGGGATCGGCCACGCGGTGGGACAGCCGTTCCCGCAACGTCTCCAGTTCATCCACATCGGACAGTTCGTGCACCGGTACGCGGTATCGGGGTACCTCGGTCAGCACGACGTTGTGGCCGTCCGCGCCGACCACGCAGCGCAACATCTCGTGCCGCTCGATGAGCCGGTTCCACGCGTTCTGGTAACGCTCGTGGTCCAGCTGCGCGCAGTCGTGCTCCAGGTAGAAGTGACAGCCGACGTCGCCGAGCGCGAACGCGGCGGACCGGCCCACCCAGTACGCGTGCTGCACCCTGGTGAGCGGGAACGGTTCCCCCGAGCCGGCCACCACGACCTCCCGGCTCTTCGGGGAGACGGGTTCCGCTGTCGTGATCAGCTCGGCGAGACCGGCGACGGTCGGCCGGGCCAGCAGGTCGCGCAGCCGCAGCTCGACGCCGTGGTCGTCACGCAGGCGAGCGAGCACGCGGGTGGCGAGCAGGGAATGCCCGCCCAGTGCGAAGAAGTCGTCGTCGCGGCTGGTCACCGGACGTCCCAGCGCCTCGCCGAGCACGTCGGCGACCAGGCGCTCCTCGGCGGTTTCCAGTGCCGCACCGCCGGAAGCGGCTCGCGTCTGCCGCACTCCGAGCGCGAGAGAGCGGGTGTTGAGCTCGGCCGGTGACACGGCCACCTGGTGCGGCAGACCGCCACTCAGCGCGAGACCGGCGATCCGGAGCAACGCCCG
Source organism: uncultured Actinomycetota bacterium (assembly GCA_963771775.1). GTDB lineage: Bacteria > Actinomycetota > Actinomycetes > Mycobacteriales > Pseudonocardiaceae > Lentzea. The sequence continues at coordinate 415,239 of CAVYUS010000005.1, read as the reverse complement.
GATCGCGTCGGGCGCGTCGAGCGCGTGCCGCATGGTGATCTCGGCGGCGGCCTCGCGTTCCTGCGCGGTGCCGAACCGCCAGCGGTCCCAGTCGATCGAGACCCAACCGGCGGCGGCTGCGAGCCCGTCCAGGAACCTGCTGGCCGCCACGTACGCGCCGAGTCCGAATCCACCGATCGTGCCCGCCGCCGAGGACATCAGCACGACGGCACGAGGACGTGCGTGCGGCGGTAGCGCCTCCACTGCCGCACGGAGGTTGAGCGCACCGGTCACCTTGGGCGCCAATACGTTCGCCACTACCTCCGAGTCTACTTCGGACAGAGCAGCCAGCTCGACCACGACCGGGGCATGCACGACGAGGTCGATCCGGCCGTGTCGCTCGACGACGTCCGCGAGCAGCGCACGCACCTGGTTCGCATCCGTCACGTCGACCGACGGGGTGATGCCACGGGAGGCGAGCACCACCTGTGCCGGCCCGCGGTCGTACAGGGCATCAGCCAGCGCGCGGGCCACGTTGCCGGACCCACCGGTCACGACGACGACGGGATTCTCGGGCAGCTCCGCGCTGTCTCGTCGGGCTGCCACGGTTCCCACTGCCGGATCCACCGCTGCCCTGCGCGCAACGCGAGTTCCCACGCGCCACCGTCGGCCTTGTCCACCAGATCAGCGGTCTCGGCCAGCACGGCGGCGACGGCCGCTTCGTCCGGCTCGGGGTGCGGCAGGTCGAGGGTGCGCCAGCGCAGGCCGGGCACCTCCTGGGCGAGCACCCTGGGCAGCCCGCGCACACCCGAGGCCACCGGGTCCACGGTCTCGTCACCGATCACTCGCTCACCGCAGACAGTGAGCTGCACCAACGGTTTGCCGTCGAGCCGGCCGTACGCCAGAACGGCCTCGGGCAGTGAACCACCGGAGTGGACAGCGATCACGGCGTCCGCGTCGCCCTCGACGACGGGCACGACGGCACGCAGCGCCTCCGCCCACGGACCGTCGCCCAGCACGGCCCACCTTCGGTCAGCGAGACCGGCCGTCGGCAGCGGCGCGAGCCTGCGCCACGACGGGAGCTGCAGCGGTTCCGCCGCATCGGGTTCGGCCGCGACCGGGCCCACCACCGAGCCGGTGCGCGTGCGCTGCGGCTCGACCCAGAAGCGTTCGCGCTGGAAGGCATAACCTGGCAACGGCACCCGCGCCCTGCGGCCACGTTGCGTCGCGGCCAGGTCCACCGGAACACCGTGTGCCCATAGGGTTCCGGCCGCGTCGAGCACGACCGCACGGCCGTCGGCATCCTCGCCGGCACGCGGGAAGGTGGTCACCGCCGCGCGAACGGACTCCCGGCGCGCGCCGAGCGAAGCGATCATGCCGCCAGGGCCGACCTGGACGAGCACCGAGCCGTCACTCAGTGCGGTATTCAGGGCGGTGTCCAACGCGTCGGCGAACCGCACTGTCCCGCGCAGATGCCGCACCCAGTGCTCAGGATCCAGGTTTCCGGCGACTTCTCCGGTGAGCGTTGTGACCAGCGGGATCGCGGCCGGTGCGGTGGCCAGCTTGGAGGAGACCGCGCGCAACGCGGGCATGGCGGGCTCCACCAGCCGGGAATGGGCGGCCACCTCCACGCCGACGACGTGCGACTCGACGCCCCGCGCGGCAAGGGCCTCACGCAACGCCCCCACGGCATCGCTGGGCCCGGACACGGCACACGAGTCGGCCGCGTTGACCGCGGCCAGGTCGAGCGCGGGATGCGCGGCCAGCAGGTCACGCACATCCGCTTCCCCGAGCGGCACCGACAGCATGGCGCCCTGCGGCAGCTCCCCCATCAAGCGCGACCGCTCCGCCACCAGCAACGCCGCGTCCTGCCACGAGAGCACGCCCGCGACGACGGCGGCCGCGTATTCGCCGACGCTGTGCCCGAGCACCACGTCCGGCCGCACACCCCACGACTCCAGCAGGCGCGCGATGGCGAGGCATCCGGTGAACAACGCGGGCAAGCCGAGGCGCGGCGTCCGGGCGGCGGCGGTGGCCGAAGGGTCGAGCAACACGTCCCGCACGTCCGCGCCGGACAACGGCAGCAGGAACTCGGCCAGTTCGTCCACTGTGGACGCGAACACCGGTTCGTCGCGGTACAGGCTCGCGGCCATGCCCGCGTACTGGGCACCGCCACCGGGGAAGGCGAATACCAGACGCGGCGGCGTGCCCGCCACCTCCGCGACCACGGCCCGCCGCAATGCCTCAGCAGCGTCCTCACCAGGTGCGACCGCCACCGCGGCCCTGGCGGCCAGCTGCCGCCTGCGGGTCAGGGTGTGTGCGACATCGGCCGCCGGCGCCGAGGTGACAGCGTCCGCGAGGGCGTGCGCCGTGGCACGGCAGGCCTGCGCCGTCGCCGCGGACACCACCAGCACCTGAGCCCGTTCATCGCGGTCCGGCTCCGGCGCGACCGGCGCCTCTTCCAGCACGACGTGGCAGTTGACGCCACCGATGCCGAATGAGCTGACCCCTGCGCGGCGGACCTCGCTCGTTTCCCACGGCTCGGTGCGGCCGACGAGCCGGAAAGCCGAGCCCTCCAGCTCCAGCTCGGGGTTCACCGGATGCGCGTGCAGCGACGCGGGCAGCGTGCGGTGGCGCAGCGCCTGCACCACCTTGATCAGTCCCGCGATGCCCGCCGCCGAGTCCGCGTGCCCGACGTTGCCCTTGACCGAGCCCAGGCCGCACCACGGGCGTTCGGCGGCACCGAAGACCCGCCGCAGCGCCCGCACCTCGATGGGGTCACCCAGGATCGTTCCGGTGCCGTGTCCCTCCACATAGGACACCGATCGCGGGTCGACGTCACCGACCGCGAGCGCCTCGGCGATCGTGCGCGCCTGGCCGACCGGTGACGGGGCGGTGAAGCCCGCCCGATCCGCGCCGTCGTTGCCCACGGCGGAACCGAGGATGACGGCGTGCACGTGGTCGCCGTCGGCCAGTGCGTCAGACAACCGCCGCAGCACAACGACACCGGCGCCCTGCGTGAAGACCGTTCCCCTGGCCTGCGCCGAGTAGGGGCGGGTGTGGCCGTCGGCGGAGAACGGCCCGTCCGGCACGTGCAGGTAGCCCAGCCCCTGTGGCACCCGCAGCGACACTCCTCCCGCGAGCGCCGTGTCGCATTCACCGGCGAGCAGTGCTTGAGCAGCCACGTGCACGGCGACCAACGAGGTGGCGCACGTCGCGCCCACCGCGACCGCAGGTCCTTCGAAGCCGAGCCGATGCGCCGTCCGCAACGGCAGGTAGTCGGCCACGTTGCCGGTGTGCAGCCCGAGGTTGCCCGCGGGGTCCGCGCCGCCCAGCGGGTCGAAGCGGTGCCCGAGGTTAGTCATGAGGTAGGCCGAGAGTCCGGCGCCCGCGAACACCCCGGTCACGCCGGCACGCGCCCCCAGGCCGGCGTGCTCGTGCGCGTGCCAGGCGCACTCCAGGAACACCCGCTGCTGCGGATCGAGCAACTCCGCCTCGACGCGGGAGATGCCGAACGGCGCCGGGTCGAACCGGTCCTGATCCGCCAGCAGGCCACCCACCGGCACGTAGGCCGGATTGCGGCGCAGCCCGGCCGGGACACCGCGCTGCGCCAGTTCCTCGTCGGTGAACCTGGTGAGCGCCTCCCGGCCGTCAACGAGCAGTTGCCAGAACGCATCGGCATCTCCGGCCCCGGGAAAGCGGCAGGAAAACCCGACGACGGCGACGGACTCGTTCACGAACGCACTCCCAGGCGACGACATCCGTCACCCAGATGGGTGACAGCGTCGCCAGCCTTACGGAAACGACAATCGTTGTCAATTAGCGTTCTGCGGAAAACACGTGCTGCCCGATCCTGACCAGCGGGTGGTCGGCGCCCGGCACGCACAGCGGATCGCGGAATCCGGCCGCCTTGAGCTCGTGCAGCCACTCCTCCCGCGCCGGGAAGATCCGGTCGGTGCCGGCCCGGAAGTCCGCGAAGTCGGCGTCGGCCTCACTCGCGGGCGGCGACATGAGGAACTGCATCGAGGTCATCAGCTGGTAGTGATCACGACAGGTCTCGATGAACACCAGACGACCACCCGGCGCGAGCAGCTCGCGAATCCCCCGCAACGTCCGCCCGGCATGCCGCGCGTTGTGCAACACGTTCGCCGCCAGCACCAGATCCACCGATCCCGGCAGGAAGCCCTGCTCCGCGGCGTCGCGGTTGAGGTCGAACAGGCCGTAGCGCACCCACGGGCGGGACCCGAACCGCTCTTTCGCGGTCACCAGGAAGAATCGCGTCACGTCGGTGAACAGGTAGTCGACCGCCATCCCGTCCAGCACCGGCAGCACCTCGGCGGTCGTACCGCCCACACCCGCACCGATCTCCAGCACCCGCACCGGCCCGCCCTGCTCGGTGAACGCTTTCATCACCGCCGCAGCGGCGGCGTTGGTGTACCTGCTCGCCAGGTTGCGCCGGTAGACGTCGTCGGCCACGTCGAGGTCCCCGTCGGCGAACAGCAACGCCTGCAAGGAGATCTCGTCCCGCAGCAGTTCCGGCAGATACGACACCGACTGCTGGAAGAACCGGGTCAGCCCCGGACCGTGCGCGAACCCGCGGGCGACGGAGTCCAGTCGGCCACGCGCCCCTTCGACCTCCGCGGCCTCCACCCGGCGCAGCCCCCGATATCGCCCCGCGTCGTCCCGCGTCAACATGCCCTCACGCTCGAGCGCCGCGAGCCAGCGGCGCACGATCCGAACGTGCCGGGGCGCGACCTGCACGGCCGCGATGATCTCCTGGAGATCGTGTGCCGCACTGGACTCCTCGAACAGTCCATGGCGCCGCAGGGTGTACGCGATCGCGAGCAGTGCGGCCTGATCGAGCAGATCGGCGAGAGCACCGAGGGATGCCAGGTCGGCGCCCTCCACCGCCGCTTCGCCGGCCGCCGCGGCCCGCCGGGCAAGTTCATCCATGACGCCTCCCGAGTTCATCGAGAGAGGATGGTAGTTTGATAATGATTATCATTGCAAAGGCGGTCCAGCCACCGACGTAAACGTCGCGAGGCTGGACCGCCCGCATGGAAATCCCCCGCCGCGACCACCCGCGGCTGCTGACTACTCCCGCTCGGCCTCGACCGTCGTCGCCGGCTGGCTGCTGGGCTGCCGACGGTCCTCCACCGAGATTCCGCACTTGCCGACCAGCGCGACACCGGCACCGATCGTCGTGGCCACCGGAGCGGCGAACGCCGCGACCAACCCCAGAGCCACCGGCACCTCCAGCACTACCTCGTCCTTGCTGTCGCGCACCACCACATGACGGTTGATGCCCTCGCTGACCAGCCCCCGAACAGCGTCGACCACCGAGTCGACGGCGGTACGGGCGGACTCGGCCTTGGATTCGCTCATGACTCTCCTAGAACTGCGGATCTCCCCTTGACGTCTCCAGCTTGCCCGAACTCGGGCACGCTGCCATCAGGGTTTCTCCCCGAGCCCGGCCCTGAGTCACCCTCAGGTCCTTCAAGGACACACCCGCCACCGCGCCAGCAAGCCGAGCGCTCTCGCGAGAACCGGCGAGTCGTCGTCAGCCCGCACGGCGGCCACGAGATCGATACCCTGTTTCCCTGACAGGGGGCGGTAAACCGTGCCGGGCACGCCGAGTTCGGCCACAGGTTCCGGAACCACGGCCACACCGAGCCCGGAGGCCACGAAGGTGACCAGCGTCGAGGTTTCCGCCACCTCGTGGCGGATCCGCGCCTCGAACCCCGCCGAGCGGCACAGCTCCGTGACGATCCCGTGCATGACCGAACGGCCGCGCGACGCGTGCACGATCAGGTCTTCCTCGCGCAGGTCCTCGATCTTCAACTGTTTCCGCCGCGCGAGCCGGTGGTCTTCGGGCAGCGCCACGATGAGCCGGTCGCGGCGCACCGTGCTGACCCGCACGTCAGGATGCTCGACCGGCGGGCGCAGGAGGGCGAGGTCGATGCGGCGGGCAAGCAGGGATTCGAGCTGGTCCGGTGCCAGCATCTCGCCCCGGAACACGAAGTCGACGTCCGGCAGTTGCTCCCGCAGAGCGCGGGCGAACGCCGGCAGCAGACTGTAGGTGGCGGAGCCGACGCAGCCCACGACCAGGCGGCCCTGCAGTCCCTCGGCCACGCGCTGTGCTTCCGCGGCGGCATCGTCCACGGCGGCCAGCACGGCACGGGCGCGTTTCAGGTAGACCGCCCCGGCGTCGGTGAGCTCGACCTTGCGGGTGGTGCGGTGCAGCAACGTCACCCCGAGCTCGGCTTCCAGCTGCTGGATCTGCTGTGACAGCGGCGGCTGTGCCATGTGCAGGCGTTCGGCGGCGCGCCCGAAGTGACGTTCCTCGGCGACCGCTACGAAGTACCGCAAATGACGAAGTTCCACCGATTGATACTCTCAGAGTCTCAGTAAGTCCGAAATAGGTATTTCTGGATATCGACGATCGACCCTAGCGTCGACGACATGACCGACGTCGTGATCTGCGAGCCTCTCCGGACCCCGGTCGGGCGGTTCGGCGGGGCGCTCGCCTCGTTGAGCGCCACCGACCTCGCCACCGCCGTGCTCACGGAACTGGTGCGCCGCACGGGGTTGCGGGAGGGCGATGTCGACGACGTAGTGCTCGGGCAGAGCTACGCCAACGGCGAATCTCCGGCGATCGGCCGGATCGCGGCGCTGGACGCGGGCCTCGGCATCGGCGTTCCCGGCCTCCAGATCGACCGGCGCTGCGGCTCCGGGCTGCAGGCCGTGCTCTACGCGGCGGGTCAGGTCGCGACCGGCGCGGCGAAGGTCGTCGTGGCGGGTGGCGCCGAGTCGATGTCGCAGGTCGAGCACTACGCGCTGGGCCTGCGCACCGGTGTCCGCAGCGGCGGCGTCCAGCTCGTCGACCGCCTCGACCGGGCCAGGGAGACGGCCGGCGGCCGGTTCCACCCGGTGCCCGGCGGCATGCTCGAGACGGCTGAGAACCTCCGCCGCGAGTACGGCATCTCGCGCGCCGAGCAGGACGAGCTCGCGGTGCGGTCGCAGCAGCGCTGGGGTGCCGCCGACAAGGCAGGCCGGTTCGCCGACGAACTCGTGCCGGTGACCGTCCCCGGCCGCCGCGGCAAGCCTGATGTCACGGTCGACCGCGACGAACACCCCCGCCCGGACACGACGCTCGACGACCTCGCCGCGCTGCGCCCGGTGCGGCTGAAGCTCGATCCGGAGTCGACGGTCACCGCCGGCAACGCCAGCGGCCAGAACGACGGTGCCGCGCTGTGCGTGGTCACCACCCGCGGCGAGGCCGAGAAGCGCGGGCTGCGGCCCGTGCTCGCTCTCAGGTCGTGGGCCGTCGCCGGGGTCGGGCCTGAGGTCATGGGCATCGGTCCCGTGCCCGCGACGGCTGCCGCGCTCGACCGGGCCGGGCTCACCCTCGACGACATCGACGTCATCGAGCTCAACGAGGCGTTCGCCGCCCAGGTGCTCGCCTGCCTGCGCGAGTGGAAGCTCGACGCGGACGACGAACGGCTCAACCCCAACGGTTCCGGCATCTCGCTCGGCCACCCCGTGGGCGCGACCGGAGCGCGGATCCTGGCGACCCTCGCGCACGAGATGGGCCGCCGCGGCAGCCGCTACGGCCTGGAGACGATGTGCATCGGCGGCGGTCAGGGCCTCGCCGCCGTCTTCGAGGCGGTGCGCTGATGAGCGTCGACAAGGTGGTGAGCGGACCGGCCGAAGCGGTGGCCGGCATCCGTTCCGGTGCGAGCATCGCGGTCGGCGGGTTCGGGCTCGCGGGCATCCCGTGGTTCCTCATCGAGGCCTTGCTGGAGCAGGGCGCCGACGACCTCACGATCGTCTCCAACAACTGCGGTGTCGACGGCGCCGGTCTCGGCCTGCTGCTCGAACACCGCCGCATCAGCCGGGTCGTCGCGTCCTACGTCGGCGAGAACAAGGAGTTCGCCCGGCAGTACCTGGCCGGAGAGCTGACCGTGGAGCTCACTCCACAAGGGACACTCGCGGAACGGCTGCGCGCCGGAGGTTCGGGAGTGGGCGCCTTCTACACACCCACCGGCGTCGGCACACTGGTGTCCGAGGGTGGCCTGCCGTGGCGCTACAACTCGGACGGCACGGTCGCGCTCTCCTCGCCGCCCAAGGAAGTGCGCACGTTCCACGGCAAGGAAATGGTGCTGGAGGAGTCGATCGTCACCGACGTGGCGCTCGTGCGGGCCGCCGTCGCGGACAGGGCGGGCAACTGCGTCTTCCACGCCGCCGCCCGCAACTTCAACCCGGCCGCCGCGATGGCCGGCCGGTTCACCGTCGTCGAGGCGGAACGCGTGGTCGAGGTCGGCGAGATCGACCCCGACCACGTGCACCTGCCCGGCGTCTTCGTGCAGAGCGTCGTCGCCCTCACCCCGGATCAGGCCGCCCGCAAGGACATCGAGAAGCGCACCACCCGCGTCCGCCAGGAGGCGAACTGACATGGCCTGGACCCGTGACCAGATGGCCGCCCGCGCCGCACTCGAACTGCGCGACGGCGAGTACGTCAACCTCGGCATCGGCCTGCCCACGCTCATCCCCGACCACCTGCCACCGGACTCCACGGTGACGCTGCACGCCGAGAACGGCATCCTCGGCGTCGGCCCGTTCCCCTACGACGACGAGGTCGACCCCGACCTCATCAACGCGGGCAAGCAGACCGTCAGCGTGCTGCCGGGAGCCTCGTTCTTCGACTCCCCCACCAGCTTCGCGATGATCCGCGGCGGCCACATCGACACCGCGGTCCTCGGCGGCATGCAGGTCTCCGCGCACGGCGATCTCGCCAACTGGATGGTGCCCGGCGCGATGGTCAAAGGCATGGGCGGCGCGATGGACCTCGTGAGCGGCGCCCGCCGGGTCATCGTCCTGATGGAACACATGTCCCGCGCCGGCGCACCGAAACTCGTCGGCACCTGCACCCTGCCGCTGACCGGACGCGGAGTCGTCTCCCGCGTCATCACCGACCTGGCCGTGCTCGACGTCGCGGACGGGGCCTTCCGCCTGGTCGAGCTCGCGCCCGGCAGCACGGTCGAGGTCCTGGTCGCGAGTACGGGCGCGACCGTGCTGGCCGGTTGATGTGCTCAGACCGGGTCGGTCTGCTGCAACTTCGCCGCGAGAACCTTGAAGTAGGGCAGGGTGGACCACGCCTGATGGTCGCCGATGACGTACAGGCGGTGCTTGGCCCGGCTGACCGCGACGTTGAGCAGGTTGGGTTTGCTCGCCGCCCACCGGCGGGCGCCGGCTCGATCAGGCGCGCTGCCCAGCACCAGGACGACGACGTCGGCCTGCTTGCCCTGAGCGGTGTGCACCGTGCCGGCGACCAGGCCGGGGTACCGCTTGGACCGCGTCTCCACCCGGCGGGCGATGTCGCGGAACGGACCGATCACCATGACGTCGGACATGTCGAAGTCCAGGGTCGCGAGCGTCCGCAGGATGCGGTCGAGTTGGACGCCTTCGTCGGGAATCCAGTGGCCCTGGGCGGCGTTGCCGGGCACGTCGATCCACTTCGACGCCGGCAGCGTCGGATAGTCGGCCGCGAACCGCTCGCCGGGCGCCGGTGCGGTGCCGTCGATCATCAGGCCGTCGTAGGCGACCGCGTTGACGATCCCGAACATCGGCTGGTCGCAGCGCCGGTGCACGGTCAGCGGAATCCCGACCCAGGTGGGAGCGTCGTCGCCGGGCAGCGAGGTGCCGAGCGGGGTGAGCCGGTCCGCCAGGCGCTGCACGGAGGTGTGGCTGGTCAGCCACTGCTCGTCGACGCCGAACTCCAGCCGGAGGGCCTGTTCCGCGCGGAAGGGCAGGACGGTGATCGGCTCGAGTTGGAGGGGATCGCCGACGACCACGGCCCGCTGCGTCCGCCACAGCGCGCCGGCGGCGTTCTGCGGCGTTGCCTGGCCGGCCTCGTCGATCAGCAGCCAGCCGAGCGCCTCCCGGCCGAGGTGGCCGAACAGCCGGTCGTAGGAGGCGAACGTCGTCGACACCACGGGCACCACGATGAAGAGGCTCTGCCACGCGGCGAGCACCGCGTCGGCGTCGGCATCGCGCGGCGCGTCGCCGCTGACGACATCCATGGCGGCTTGGAGGTTCTGGCGCATCTCGGTGGGCATGTGGCGCAGGAAGGCCTTGTGCAGGGCCAAGGCCGCGAGGAACAGGGCGCTGCGCGCGGTGTTCCACTCGGCGTCGGTCCACAGGGCGGCGAGCTCCCGGCGCTCGCGGTCCTGCCACCAGGCGGGGTCCGGGTAGTGCCGGCCGAGCGCCGTGGCGGCGTCGGCGAGCCGGCCGTCGAGGACGGCGAGTTCTTCTTCCAGCGCTTGGAGTTTCGCCTCGCCGGTGGCGTGCGCGTGCAGGGCCGAGGTCAGTTCGTGGTCGGCCGCCGCGACCGCTCTCCGTGCTGTCACGAGCGGCCTGTGGTGGACCTCCGGCACGGGTATGCCGGCGGTCAGCATGCGTTGAACGGATGCCACGTCATGCGCGGCGGTGTCGACATCCCGCTGGGCAGCGTCGATCTCCCACTGGACGGCCTCGAGTTCCTGATGCGCGGCGGTCAGCTCCTGTTTGGCGGCAGCGACCTGTTCGGCCAGCCAGTTGTCCTTCAGGGACCATCGCCTTCTCGCGCCGCCCAAAGTGCGCAGGATCGCCACCCATCCCGGCTGGTCGTCCTGGTGGGCACCGTGCGCCTTCCAGCGCTCGGCCGCTTCACTCTCGTACGACTGGACCTTTCGTTCCGCGGTGGCCCGGCGACCAGAGCTGAGCCGCTCGATGACGGCCCTTCGTTCGCGGATGACGTCCCCACCGGCGGCCAGGCGATCGCGCGCCGCCTGTTCCGACTCCGCCTGCCGGGCCAGCGCGATGCGGTCGGCTTCCGCCTCGCGGACGCGCTCGACATCGACAGCGTCCGCGCGGCGCGCCCGCGCCGCATCGACCCGCCGCCCGCCTTCGGCGACCGCCTGCCGTTGCGCGGCCACACCGGCCACGAGACCGTTTCGGCGTTCGAGCGCCTGGTACACGGCTCCTCGCTCGGCCCGCAAGGCCTCGACTCGCGCCTCGGCGGTCCTGAACTGTTCGACGGCAGCCGCCCACGTACCCTCCGGTGACGTCAGCTCGTAGCCCTTCAACACGGACCACATGCCGTGCCAGGCGTCGTCGGCCTCCGGGTCGATCGGCTTGTGGTACCAGAAGCTGTCGATGAACCGGCCGCGGTTCGCCTTGTTGCCCAGCCTGGCCGCGACCAACGCCCAGCCCTGGGGATCCTCGGCAGCAGCCGACTTGTTCAGCCGGCTCGGCCTTCGGGTCCGGCGCGAGCAGTGCGGTGGCGATGTCCGCGAAGTAGTCCACCTCGGCGGCGCGTTCCTGCCACGACTCGTCGATGGCGGCCGCGGTCGGGATCTCGTCGGTCACGTTCTGCACGGCGCCGTTGTTCGTCGACGCCAGGACCATCTCGAATCCGGTCAGATCCGGGTTCCACGGATGGATCACGCGTTTGCGTTCGCCGGTGCGCCAGCTCAACCGCCGGCCGGTGAAGGCCCGGCCCGGTTCCGGCAGCGCCGCCAGCCGCTGTGCCCTGGTCACCACCAGGTCCGCGACGAGATCGCGGAGCATGGTCGTCTTGCCCGTCCCCGGCGGCCCGTTGACCCCGATGAGGCCGGGCGTGGAGAGCAGGCCGGACGCGGTGATCACGGCCAGCTGCTGGTTCAGTGCCAGCGCGTGCGCCGGGTTGCTCGGCCAACGTCCGCCCGGAACCGCGCGCGGTGCGGTCCTGGCCAGCACGTGGTCCAACGCGTTCCGCACGTCGATCCGGGAGGCGGCGGGGATCTCGGCCGCGGGCCGCAGGTAGTCGCGTAGCGCGGTGCCGATGTCGTCCTTCGCCGCGTGCTCCGCGACCAGGCCCAGGTCGTTCATGATGTAGCTGTTGAGAAAGTCGTGACCGCCGGGCTTGTCGGCGTTGCGACGAGCCACGATCTGGCTGTGAATCCGGATGTCCGTCACGGAGAGGGCGGCGGAGGTCCCCGCCGCGCCGACGGCGATCTCCAGGCACCGCACGAGGTCGGCGAAGTCCAGAACCCGCAGAACGTACTGCGGCGGCGCCTCCTCGTCCCCAGGCAGAACCGCGTCGGTGACGAAGTCCCGCCAGTCGGCACTGAAGTCGAGCATGGCGTCCTGTAACTGCGCCAGCCAGTCCGGTCCACAACCCCGAGTCCGGTGCACCTCACCGGTAGCCCAGGCACAGCTCGACAACACCTCGGAGTTGAGCAACGCCCGGCCGTCCTCGCCGACCACGAACGCGGCGATCGCGCTGTCCCCTCCCGGACGTTCGTCGTAACTGTCCTGGTCCGGTTCGAAAACCTGCGACAGCACGTCGAACACGTCGTTGCGGCGATAGATGCCGAGGTAGACGGTGTGCCGCCAGGCCTGTTCCCGCTCGATCGGCCGCTGGGTGAGCTCGTGGTCCGGTTCCCACGGCAGCGGCTGGCCCGGCCGCGCCACGAACATCTTCCGTTCCCGATCGGGCGGGTCGACCTTCTGCGGACTGAACATCTCCACCGTCCGCCAGAACTCGACCACCTGCGCCCGCGTGACGTCCGCGCCCAGACCCAACCTCTGCTCCGATCGTCGACACCCAAACGACGCCGATCAGAGTAGCGGGCCCGACCACGACGGTCTTGCCTCTCAACGAAATCCCAGCGGCCGGCTACGTCTTCGGTTTCCGCGACCGCCTGCGCAACAGGAACGCAAGTGCGATCAGCAGCACGAGCGCGCCGGCCGCCGAGAACCACCACAGCGGCCCGAAGCTCGACGCGGTCGCGGACTGCCGCGCCGTCGCGTCCGGCAGGGTCGTGTCGGAATCGCCCGTCAGAACGACGTCGTTGCCGTCGCCACCGCGGTAGGTGAGCCGGAGCGCGCCGACCGTCGCACCTTCGGGCAGTCCGTCGAAGGTGCCGGTCACCTGGGCGGTTCCCTGGTTGTCGATGATCACGCCAGGGCCGTGTGCCGGGTCCGGTTCGAACGTGCCCGCGAGCGTCACCGCGCCGGTGACGCTCATCCGGGTCGCGGCCAGCCGTGCGCCAGGCCGCTGGGTGTAGGCGCCGCGCACGGTCAGGCCGGTGGCGTCGGCCTTCCCGGCGTTGTCCACCACTCCCTCCACCGTGCCGGTGGTCCGCAACGTGCCGGTGGGCTCCACGGTGAGCTGCCTTGCCTTCACCGACCCGGCCAGTGAGAGCGTTCCCTCCCGCACGGTCCAGGGGATGTCCGGAGTCGCGTGCGCGCCGGTCAAGGTGAGCGTTTCGGCGCCGGTCTTGGTGACGCCTGCAGCGGCGGTCACGGCTCCGCCGAACGTCGTCGCGGTCGTGCTGTGGACGGTCAGCCTGCCTCCGGCCGTCACCGTGCTGTCCTCGACGCCGGCGAGGTTGTTGACCGTCTGGTCACCGGCTCGGCTGAGATCCAGCACCGTCCCCGCCGCCGGCAGGTCGACCGCGCTGCTCGCGGCGAGAGTGCCGCCGGTGACGGCGAGCGTGCCCGCTTTCACCGTGGTCCGGCCCTGGTAGCCGAGGTCGCCGGTCAGGGTGGTGGTGGCCGGGCCGGCCTGGGTCACCGAACCCTTGCCGCTGATCCGGGCGAGTTCGACGCCCTGGGTGGCGTTCTGCACGATCAGCTCGCCGTTGTCGACGATCTTGCCCGTCCTGAGCAGTGAACTGTCGCCCTGAGGGCTGCCGTCCCCCAGCCGCAACGACGCGCCGTCGCCGATCGTCGTGTCGCCGTCGTAGTTCTGCGGCGCGGTGAAGGTGACCGCGTTGCCGGCGGTCGCCGCGATGACGACGTCGCCGCGGCCGACGTCCTTCATCGTGTCGTGGTACTTGCCGCCGGAAATGGGCGCGTCCAGGGTGACCGGGCCGTTGTAGTTGAACGTCAGCACGCTGCGGGTGCCGTTGCGCTCGGCGTGCATGTTGATGTAGACGGTGTTCTCGTTGCCCGGCAGGAAGAAGCGGTTGTGCGTGCCGTCGCCCCACTCCACCGTGGCGCCCTCGATGTTGATCCCGCGTTTGTTGTCGCGGTGCGGCACGGTGGCGAAGTTCCGGGACCAGTCGCTGAGTGCGGGATCGGTGTCCGATCCGTTGTCCGACCAGCTGTACACGCCCGACATCCGCACCACGCCCGAGCCCCAGGTGTGGAAGTTGACGTCGTTGCCGTAGAACTGCGAGTAGATGTCGGCGGCGTCGGTGACCACCTCGCGGTCCGGGGCGTTGTGGATGAACGAGCCCTGGTTGACCACCTTGCGCACGTGCGGCATGGCGGTGAGGAAGTGCAGGCTGCCGTAGTCCGCGCCGGTGCCTACGTAGAGCGTGCCGGAGAACGGGTGCGTACCCGGCAGATCGACGCCGGGCCAGGTGTTCCTGCGTTGCTTGACGACGCCGGACCCGCTGATGACGCCCACGTTCACCCGCCTGTGCACGGCCAGGTCCAGAGTGCCGTCGACCTGGTGGTTGAGCGTGTTCAGCGACACCTCGGGCGCCTGGGTGACGTGCCCGATGACGCCGTCACCGCCCGATCCGCCGCCGTACTGGAGGGTCGCACCTCGCTGCACGATCACGGCGGGCGGGTCGGGGTTCTCGATCGTGGTCACCGGATGGTTGCCGCCCACGGTGACGATCTTCTGCCGGCGGCGGTCGCCGGGCAGAGTGAAGTCACTGTTCTTCACCAGCACCAAGGTGCCCGTTCCACCGACAGTGAAGGCTCCTTCGCCGGTGATCACGCCCGTGTAGGTGGTGACGCCACCGGTGAGCCGCACGACAGCGTCCCCGCTCAGGGTGACGTTCCGATTCGCCCGAACGTCGGCGGTGACGTCCCGGGCTCCGGGTTGCGCGAGCGCACCCGGCGCGCCGAGGGCCGCGAGGAGCATCGCGGTCAGCGCCGCCGGAACACAGCGACCACCAGGCTGTACGCGCACGTGCTCGACTCCACGATGTTAGCGACCACATTTGGGGCGCGCCAAGTGTTCGTGGCCGATGCGACGGTGTCAACCGGGTGGGCATGTGAGAGCGATCCCGCTCGGCCTCGTGGCACGGGAGCATCTGATGTGGACTCTCCGCTGCCGAACCCGTCCAGCGCGGCACCGCCACCCCAGGGGTGCGTGAGCCCTTGATCACCTGCATCATCTGAGCATGCGCAGTTCACTGTTCAACCACGCAGAACGGCCCGTCGAGCCGGGAAGCTTCCAACTACAGAACGAACGCATGCTCAAGGTGGACCTCACCGGCAGCGGCGGGTTCTTCTTCGCCAAGCAGGGATCGATGGTCGCCTACCAGGGCGACGTCGACTTCGCCTACGAAGGCAGCGGTGGCCTCGGCAAGCTGTTCAAGAAGGCCTTCACCGGTGAAGGCATGTCGCTGATGAAGGTGTCGGGCAGCGGGGACGTGTTCCTCGCCCAGGACGCCGACGAGATCTTCGTGCTGTACTTGGAGAACGAAGGCGTCACCGTCAACGGCAAGAACGTGCTCGCCTTCGACAGCTCGCTCAAGTGGGACATCAACCGCACCGAGGGCGCGTCGATGCTCAGCGGCGGCCTGTTCAACACCACGTTCACGGGCACCGGAGCACTGGCGGTCACCGCCTACGGGACGCCGGTCGTGCTGAACGTGGACGTGCCGACGTACGTCGACATGCAGTCCGCCGTCCTGTGGTCCACCTCGCTGCAGTCCTCGATCCGCAGGACGGCCAAGCTCGGCGCTGTCATCGGGCGCGGTTCGGGCGAGGCGTACCAGCTCGCGCTGTCGGGTCAGGGCATCGTCGTCGTGCAGGCGTCGGAAGGTCATCCCGTACCGACCGCGCAGTAACGCCAGGCCGATGTCTGACGGTCGAACGGAAGCGGCGCGTTTCGCGAGTTTCACGACGCGCCGCTTTCGTTTGCCCGGTTTACCTTGATGATCGCCGTGGCCGGCGGCGCAGGAGCCCGTCAGCGACGAGAGCCACCAGCACGTCGGCGCGTTGTGCCGGGTCGGGGAGCGATTCGGTGGCCAGGGATATGCCGTTGGCGAGTTGGAGAACGTCGTCGATGGTGACGGCCGGGGCGACCGAGCCCTCTCGATGGGCGCGAGCGAGCAGTTGCTGCGCGGCGTTGCGGATCATGGTGTGGGGCGAGAACTCCAGATCGGGTTCGTAGCCGGTCAACGCAGGGCCAAGCCCTCGGGCGGTGGCCGCGTGCGTCACCACGTCGTGCAGCCAGGTCATCAACGCTGTTCCCGCATCCGGCGCGGCCAGCAGGTCCTCTGCCCGCGCGCACAACGCCTGCACGCGATCGCGCAGCACGGCTTCCAGCAGCTCCGCGCGACTGGGGAAGTGTCGATGCAGGGTGGCTGATCCGACCCCGGCGCGGCGGGCGATCTCTTCCAGGGACGCCTCGGCGCCGGCCTCGGCGATCACCGCACCCGCCGCGGCCACCAGCTTGTCGCGGTTGCGTCGCGCATCGGCCCGCCGGCCGGGCGAGCCCGGAGTTTCTCCCATCGGTCCGACACCTTCTTGCTAAGTGGGGTGGGTCCTCCGTATCGTAGCCGACCGTAAGTGGGGTGCTCACCCCACTTAGCGTGCTGGATGCGGGGAGATGTGGGATGCAGATGCTGAACATCACGGTCGAGGACCGGGTCGCGATCCACGAGGTGATCGCCTTGCACGGGCATGTGGTGGACGATCGCGATTGGGATCGACTCGGCGAGGTGTTCGCCGACGATGTCGTGTTCGACCTCACGGACTACGGATATGGCACGCTGCACGGAATGCAGGCCATGCAGGATTTGGTGCGTGGCAACAGTGATGCCCCAGCGGCTCAGCCGCTGGGGCATCACGTCACCAACACCGTCATCGTCGGCCAGGACGGCGAGCGGGTGAGTGCGCGCTCGAAGGCGCTGTCGGTCGCCGGCGATGGAACAAGCGGATCGGCGGTGTACGAAGACGTGCTCCGACGGGATGCACAGGGGTGGCGCATCAGCTACCGCAAGGCGACAGCTCGCTGAGGCGAGCGTCAGGAACCGATCTTGCCCACCCCCGCTCCCGCCATGACCGCCGCCTTCACCGTGTTGGGGTCGTCGAGCACGTAGCTGTAGTAGGTGCGCGGCTCCTCGACCGTGCCGCTGCAGTCGGGCTGCCCGGACTCACCGGTGAAGACGTTGTTCCGCGCCACGCATCGGCCTGCCGGTCCGGCGTAGTGGTTGCTCACCGGCTCCTCGACGTTCTCGAAGTGGTTGCCCTCCACGACGCAGCCCGCGTTCGCCTGGCATGCGACGCCAACATCGCTGTTGCGGACGTAGTAGTTATTGAACAGGTGCACCGGTTCGCCGAAGCGGACCCGCGGGTTGCGTTGGGGTGTCTGGTCGAACCAGTTGTGGTGATAGGTCACCTTCAACCGGCCGATGTCCTGGCCGCCGTTGTTGTCGTCGTGGCCGAGCAGCATGTTCTTGGTGTGGTGGTGAGTGTGGTTCCAGGAGACGGTGATGTAGCTGGAGCCGCGTTTGATGTCGATGGCACCGTCGTAGCCGCTTGAGAGATCGTTGTGGTCGATCCACACGTGGTGGGAGAACATCTGCACGTTGATCGCGTCGTCGGACCAGTTGCGGAACACCAGGTTGCGGATGATCACGTTGCGCACGGCGTTCGGTGGTGGTGCGGTGACAGCGTCGTCGATCGGCAGGCCGACGTTCAGGCCGCCGCCGGTGAAGCCGGAGTTCGCGCCGATGCCGACGATGGTCTTGTCCGAGGTGACGTTGTGCGTGCCGGCCGGGCAACGCGATCATGCCGCGCACGCAGACGGTCAACGGGCCCGGCTGGCCGATGGCGGTCAGCACCTCGTTCGCGGTGTCGGCCTCGATCGTCGGCCCGCCCGCTCCGCCGGTGGTGCCGTTCTGGCCCCACGCATTGACCGCGGCGAACCCGGTCGGCGCGCCGGTGGTGGTGCAGGTGCCGGGTGTCGGCGGGGTGTTGTTGTTGTTGTGGTCGGCGGTGTTCCGGTGCCAGGGGTGTCCGTCACCAGCACGTCGTCGAAGGCGGCCCCGGCGTAGTGCGTGGACACTCCGACCCGGCCGCTGCCGAACGTGCTGTCGCTTGCGGTGACGACCTGAACGTTGTCGAGGAAGCCGCGCAGCGTCGTGCCGAACGCCTCCAGTCGCAGGGTCGCCCACGTGCCGGCGGGCACGAGGGCCGGGGCCGAGGCGAGTGAGGTGAAGCCGCCGCCCACCCGCTTGCCCAGCACGACGGAACCGGAGTTGGTCACCGCCAGGTAGTAGTAGTTGCTGGTGCTTTGCGCTCTGGCGAGCACGGCCGCGTGCCGGTTCGCGCCGTTGAACGCGATCGGCCGCACCCGCGCCTGCACCGCCTGGTCCGTCCAGGCGGAACCCGTCAGCGCCTTGGCGTCCGTGCTCGTGCCTGCCTGCTGGAAGGCACCCGAGGTGACCGTCCAGGTGCCGCCGTTCGTGCTCCAGCCGCTCGAGTTGCCGTCACCGAAGTCGTCGGTGAGCAGCGTCGCCGCCGAGGCCGCCGGCAACGCGGCCAGGGTCGCCAGCAACGTGAGACTGCTCGCCGCCGCGGCGAGCCTGAGTTTGTGGCGCATTTACTCCCCCTCAGATCTTGCCGACGCCGACGCCCGCGCGGACGATGCGTGGCACGTCGGCTGGGTTGTCGAGGACGTAGGAGTAGTAGGTGCGTGGTTCCTGCACGGTGCCCGCGGTCTGCGGGACGCCCGAACCCGCGAAGATGTTGTTGCGCTGCACCACGCGGCCAGGGCCGCTGTCGCCGTAGCCGACGAGGATCGGGTACGGCACGCTCTCGAAGTAGTTGCCCTCCACCAGGACTCCGGCGTCCATAGTGGACGCGACAGCGTACAACTCGTTGGCGCGGAAGTAGTTGTTGTAGACGTGCACGGGCTCGCCGAACCGCACGCGGGGGTGCCGTTGCCGTGAACCGTCGAAGAAGTTGTGATGGATGCTGACCTTCAGGTGGCCCTTGTCGGTGCTCGACGCGCCGTCGGAGTGCCCGATCAGCATCGACTTGTCGCTGCCGCGGAACCAGTTCCAGGACACGGTCACGTATTCCGCGCCGCGCACGATGTCGACCGATCCGTCGACGGCCCCCGAGAACTCGTTGTGGTCGACCCAGATGTGGTGGGAGTTCTGGCCGATGTTGACGGCGTCGTCCTCGGCGTTGGTGAAGCGCAGGTTCCGCACGATCACGTTGTACGAGCGGTAGAAGTCCAGCCCGCCGCCGTTGATCACCGCGGAGGTGCCGAGGCCGACGACTGTCTTGTTCGGGCGCACGCCCTGCTTGCTGGAGATGGTGATCGTGCCGGACACCTGGATCACCAGGGCACCGACCGTGTCGATGTAGTCGAGGAACTGCTCGGAGGTGGTGGCGGTGACGATCCGGCCACCCGCTCCTCCCGTGGTTCCGTTCTGGCCCAACGCATTCACGCTCGCGAACCCGTCAGGGCCGGTGGCCGCCCCGGCCGGAGTGGCGAGGGTTCCGGCGGCCAGCGCGCCGGCGGTACCCGCGAGCAGGGTGCGGCGGGTGATCCGGAAGTTCTCGGTCATCGCGGACTCCTTCAGATCTTGCCCGCGCCCGCACCCGCGGTGACGGACGACTTGACGGTGCCGGAGGCGTCCGCGGTGTAGCGGTACGGAATGGCCGCCACGGTGCCGTTGACCTCACACGGTCCCGAGTTGGTGAGCGAGTTGTCGCGCGCCACCAAGCCGGCCGGGATCGGAGTCGGCGTAGCCGCTCGCCGACCAGCACGCCTGCTGCACGTTCTCGAAGACGTTGCCCTCGACGAGAAGACCGGCGTCCATCAGGGAAGCGATGGCGTACGAGGCGGAGTTGTTGTTGATGTTGGTGTAGTAGTTGTTGAAGACGTGGACGGTCTCGCCGAAGCGCACCCGCGGGCTGCGCTCGAAGGTGCGGTCGAACCAGTTGTGGTGGTACGTGACCCGCAGGTGGCCGCGGTCCTCTCCGGCGTTGCTGTCGGAGTGGCCGACCAGTGAGGTCTTCCAGTGGTTGCGGACGACGTTCCACGACACCGTGACGTAGTCGGCGGCGTGGGTGATGTCGAGCATGCCGTCGTAGTAGTCGGGGTCGTTCTCGATGGTGCTGGACATCGTGTTGTGGTCGATCCAGATGTGGGTGGCGCTCTCGATCTGGATCGCGTCGTTGCCGCGCACGCCACGGATGTTCATGTTCTGGATGATCACGTTGGCGGGCTTCATGTCCTCGATGTTGAGGGTGGTCCCGGAGATGCCCGAGCTCGCGCCGACGCCGCGGATGGTCTTGTTCGCAGTGATCTCGACCGTGCCCGAGCCGCTGAGCATGCCGTTGACCAGGATCGTCCTGGCGCCCGCGGACTGCGCCTGCGTCCGGAAGTCGGCGAACGTGCTCACGGTGACCGTGGTCCCGCCCGCTCCCCCGGTGGTGCCACCGGCCTGCGCCGCCCAGCCGACCAGACCGCCCGGGGGCACGGGTGTGGTGCCGCCGCCGTCGAAGTCGAGGAAGTCGATGTTCGCCAGGCCGGCGGCGGTGGTCGGGTTCAGCCGGATCGTGTTGCTGCCCGCGTTCACCTGGACGGTCAGCGTCTTGGTCGCCCAGGTCGACCACGCCCCGGTGCCCTCGAATGACGGCGACTGCACCGTGGACCCGTTCACCACCAGGTTGGCCGGCCGGGCCGTGGTGGTGCCGTTGGCGAACCGGATCCCCAGCGTCGCGGTGCCGGCCGCCGCCGCAGTCACCGTGAACTGGGCATAGCCGCCCGTCGAGTTCGTGCCGTTGCAGAACCCGCTGCCCGAGAAGCCGGACCAATTGGAATCGATCGTGCCGGTGCAGACGCTCGGAGAGGCTTCCGCCTCGTATCGGGTCGGAGCGGCCAGTGCGGCGGACGATGATGCCGCGACCAGCGCGCCGGCCAAAATTCCAGCACAGGAAAACAGGGCTTTCAAACGCATAGTAGGTCTCCGTTGATCTACTCGTCGTCAGCTTGGGTTGGACGCGACCTGGAGCACTCTTTGGAGAAGTTAGCGCCGAAGACAAGAAAGTCGCAATGCCGACCACGAAGAAGTCTCGAAGATTCACGGTGATGAACCGGAAAATAGCTACGCCGGTCGCCGGATCAGCTTCCGATTGTTCACGAGTATGACCAGCCGAAATTCGTCGAATCCGTCGGTGATCAATTCGAACGGCACTGACCTGGATATTCGATTCATTCGACTTCGGGCCCGCGGTTCCGGAAAACCGCGGGCCCCTGCTACCTCGTTAGAACCGGGCGCCCACGTCGGCGTTGTTCGCGGGGCGCAGGAAGTTCGACGACGGGATCGAGCCGTCGGCGGTGCGGCTGCCGATGACGGCGGCCGGGTTCGTGCTCTGGAACGACCAAGTGCCGCCGATGTTCCACGAGTTGCCGCTGCCGGTGGAGGTGGAGCCGAGCGAGACGTCGGTTCCGTTGGCCACGGCGAGGTTCTTGGCGAGGGCGCTGGAGGACCGATTGAAGAGGAATCCGGTCTTCGGGTTGTCCCACGCGGTGCTGCGCTCGATCTTGTGACCGCCGGGGTTGTTGTTGTCGATGAAGCCGCCGACGGCGTTGTCCCACGTCATGCAGTTGCGCACGGTGTGGCCGGCCGCCACGCCGTTGCCGCCCAGCTTGAACCCGTTGCCGTCGCCGACGAAGTTCGGAAGGTTCCAGCGGTTGAACCCGTTGCCCCAGGCGAGGCTGTTCTCCACGACGATCGACGACTCGAACATCCAGAAGTCCAGGCCGTCGTCGGCGTTGTTCCACAGCCGGGCACCGCGCACGACGTTGCCGCTGCCCGCGCCCTCCTTGATGGCGAGGCCATCGGCGCTCTCGCCGTTCTTGCGCGGGTCGCGGTTGCCGTAGCTGTCCAGGTTGATGATCTGGTTGTTGCTCGAGGCCAGGACGAGATGCAGCCCGGACTCGTAGTTGTCCCGCGTGACGATCCGGTCGTAGACGTTGTTGCTGGAGTCCAGGCCGAAGATGCCGTACGGCCCGTGGATGATCTCCAGGCCGATCAACCGCCAGTGGTCGCCCTCGATGTGGATCGCGCCGCGCTCCGCGCGCGGGATGGAGGACCCGACCGCACCCGGCGTGTAGGGCATGTTCTCGCCGTCGATGATCACGCGCTCGCTGCCGTAGTTCCGCATCGTGATCGGCGCACTCGACGTGCCGTTCTTCAGGATCTGGATGTTCGTACTCGGAGCGTATGTGCCACCACGCAAATAGATGATGTCGCCTGGCTGGGCGCGGTCCACCGCCTTCTGCACGGTCTTCAACGGCGCCGCCTGCGTGCCGGCATTGCTGTCGTTACCGGTGGTCGCGACGAACAGCGAAGTCGCGGCGGTCGCATTGGACGGTAGCGCCACAGCGGCGCCCACGGCTAATACAGCCGCGATGAGCAAAGGCCTCATTGTTCACGTCCCTGAATTTCCGAAGTGTCATGGGAGCGCTCCCAGGCACGTTAACGCAAATCCACGGAAAGTCGCAATGTTCCAGGCAGCCCAATGCGCGCGCCGATTCATGGCTGTGAACCGGATGAAATGCGGGCTGGGTCAGCGGCGTCCGGTGGCCAGGACGACGAGGAACTGGCCGCCGCCCGGCTCGACGCCGGCGGTCACCGGCAGCCCTGGCACCAGCCGGGAGAACCGGTCCACCAGCCAGTCCGCCGCCTCCTGGGCGTCCTGCCTGGTCGGGCACCGGGCCACCATCTCGCGGCCCCCCTTGCGCTCCAGCCGACCGGCGACGGTGATCAGCGGCGCGGGTTCGACCACGTGCAGGCGGTCCGGCCAGGCGATGACCACCTTGACCGCGCCCTTGCGGGTGTTGCACCCGCGGTGCGCGAGCCGCTCGGCGACCTTGGCCTTCCGGTCGGCGGTCCGGCTGTCGACGCTGGGCCCCCGCGCGTCGTTCACCGACATGCCGGGGTCGACCGGTTCGTCGCACACCCAGCATCGCCAGCCGTCGCGCTCGGCCACATCATCGAGGAGACTCACCCGGCCAAACTAGCCTGCCCGGCCGCCGTCCCGCGCGGCGCACCGGGCGAGCGCTGCTTCGCGTTCGAGGCCCGTGTCCACTGTGGAGTGCTTGCCGTGCTGGAAACGGTGCAGGCTTGTGGAAGTCACGCCTGCTGGATGACCACGCCTGTGCGGGCGGCGCGCAGGAGGCCCCAGTCGTAGAGCGCCTGGAGAGCGGGGCCCAGGCTCCGGCCCTCCTCGGTGAGCGAGTACTCGACGTGTGGCCCCAGCTCGACCCGTGCCACCAGGCCCGCGTCCTGCAGCTCGCGAAGCCGCTGCACGAACATCTTCTCGCTGATGCCGGTCACCTTGCGGCGCAGCTCGCCGTAGCGGTGCGGACGTTCCTTGAGGTGGGCGAGGACGACCGCACGCCACTTGCCGCCGATGACGTCGAGGGCCAGCTCGACAGGACAGTGGTACATGGTCGCTCCTCACCAAAAGGTGCGTACTTGCCGGACTTTCGGCTTGCTGCTGGAGTGGGCGTCGTGATCAACGACCAGTCAACACCTACTCTCTACACCTGGGCCGGCGGCGAAGCGGCGTTGTTGCGGCTGACCGAGGCGTTCTACCGACGTGTCGCCGAGGACGCGGTGCTCGCGCCGGTGTTCGCCGGCATGGATCCCGGTCACGCCCGCTACGTGGCACTGTGGCTGGGTGAGGTCTTCGGCGGACCTGCCGCCTACACCGCCGAGCGGGGCGGCTACGAGTTCATGCTGGCCAAGCACCTCGGCCGGGCCATCACCGAGGAGCAACGCCGGCGCTGGCTGAACCTGATCATGGATGCGGCGGACGAGGTGGCGCTGCCGGACGATCCAGAGTTCCGTGCCGCGTTCGTCTCCTATCTGGAGTGGGGCACGCGGCTGGCGGCGCAGAACTCCGCACCGGACGCCAAGCCCTTTCACGGGGCGCCCGTGCCGAAGTGGGGCTGGGGAGAAGCGCCGCCTTACATCACCTGATCGGCACCGGTGACTCGGTGATTCGCACCGAGTCGCCAGCGCCGAGGTGTGTCGTCGTGCCGTCAAGGCGGCGCACGGTGGTGCCCTGGACCGGGGTCTCCGCCGTCCCGGCGCGCGTCCACCTGATCACCGCGCCGCAGGAGGTGATGCTTGCCTTGGTGAGCCAGCGTTGCAGTTCCTCCACGGCGAGCGCGACCTGGGTCGGCGCACCTCCCTCGGCCTGCAGCACGATCGGCAGCCGCGTGCCGCCCCAGTTGTAGAAGTACATGTGTGACCCGTCCCGCTCGGTCACGGCAGCCCCGGAGGGGGCGGTGTGACAGGCTTTGTTTCGTGGCCACGGACCAGTCGGAGGACGAGCTCGGAGTCGTGCACAGCTGGGGGTCTGGCCCCGAGGTGGTGTTCCTGAGCAATCCCCTTGCGGACCCCGTGAGCTGGTCCGCCGCCGTGCGCGACGAGCTGCTGGAGCTGGGTTATCGAGTCACCACGTTCGAGCATCGGCCGGCGCATGCGGACTGGCGCACCGTCGTCGGGTGCGTCGTCGAGTTCCTGGCACGTCGTCGTGAACCTGTTGCATTGGTGGGTTGGTCGCAGGGGGCCGCGATCGCCCAGGAAGTAGCGCTCGCCTCCGGTGCGGCCGTGAACTGCGCGGCGTTGCTGGCCACCTACGGACGGCAGAACGAGATCGACAGGACGCTGCAGCATTCCTGGGACCGCCTCGCGTATGGACGAGACGATGTGGACAGCCTGCGCCTGGCCATGGCGCTGCTGACCGCGTTCCCGCCGGAGCGCCTGGCCGATGACGACTTCGTCGCGCACATGCGGGCGACGCGGAACGACTGGGCAGGACGCCCCGACCCGCAGCGGAGACAGCGCGCGGGCACCTTCATCGCGACGTACCAGGATCGACTGGCGGCCTTGGGAAGGGTGACCACGCCGTGCCTCGTAATGGGATTCGAGCTCGACACCGACACGTTCGCTGCTCGGGCCCGCGAGGTGGCCGAGGCCATCCCCGGTGCGCACTACGTCGAGCTCGAAGGCCTCGCGCATGCCGCACCGTTCAGCGACCCGCAGCGCGTTTGGCCACCGGTGATCGACTTTCTGCGGCGCCACCACCCGCTGCGGTGGCGCACGGAAAAGCCCACCGCCTGAGTCCTTTCTGGACAGTCGCTGGGCTCTGCGCGCTCGTCAGCCGGCGTCCACGGGGGTGCCGTACTCGTCGTGGCGGCGCCACCACAGGTAGGGCGGTTCCTGCGGATAACCCTCCGGCGAGTCCTCCCACTCCTCCTGGCGGCCGAGCGGGGTGAGGTCGAGCAGGCTCCAGACGTTGCCGATCAGCTCCGCCGCGCGCCCGTTGGTGAAGTAGGTGCGGTAGACGTCGTCGCCGTCGCGGATGAAGACGTTGAAGCCGAAGTACTCGTCGACGCCGAAGTCCTTCGAGAAGTCGTCCTGCGTCGTGTACCAGGGCACATCGTCCCAGCCCATCCGGTGGCGGTAGCGCTCGATGTCGGCCTGTGGAGCGGCGGAGGCCAGCACGAACGTGACGTCGCGGGCGTTGAGGTGGGCGAGGTGGCAGAGGTTGTCGGCGACCATCGCGCAGCCGCTGCAGCCGCCCTTGGGCCAGTCGGCGACCCCGGGCTCGAAGAAGTGCCGGTAGACGATCAGCTGGCGCCGCCCCTCGAACAGGTCGGGCAGGCCCACCTTTCCCTGCGGCCCCTCGAAGGTGTACTGCTGCTCGACCCGGACCCACGGCAGGCGGCGGCGCTCCGCCGCCAGCGCGTCCTTCGCGCGAGTGTGCTCCTTCTCCTTGCGCAGGAGTTCCTGGCGGGTCGCGTTCCACTCCTCGGCCGATACGACAGGTGGCGTCCGCACGGAATCGCTCCTTCCGCTCCGAGTGCCGGCAGTGCAGTCCATACCCGTACCGCCGGCCCCATAAACGCAGGCCAGAGGATCAGCTACTTCTTGCGCACGCCGGAGATCACCAGCGTGAGGCCGGTGCCGACGCTGAGCAGTCCGATCGCGGTCCACAGCGGCGAGCCGGTCATGAAGCTGCCCTGCAGGTAGCCGAGGCCCTGCGTCGTCCACACCGCGCCGATGAGGACGAGCAGAACCCCAAGGCCGATCGACAGTTTTTTGCCCATGAACCGACACTACGTGGAATGGATCACGGCCGTCACGGCTGCTGGTCGACAGCGCACGTCGAACGTGTTCGAAGACCATCGGCGCGTATCCGACGGAGGCACGACTCCCTACGGTCGGGGGAATGCCGTGCCGCCAGGCGGCTTCGACCGTGAAAGGAGAGCCGCGATGCCACATCGAAGTGGTGCCGTCGTGTCCCTGCTCGTGCTCTTCATCGCCCTGCTCGCCGCACCCGCCGCGCACGCCGCGCCGGTGGTGGTGACCAACGGCAGCCAGTTCACCGACACCTCCGGCGAGCTCGTGCACGCCCACGGGGGCGGCATGATCAAGGTCGGCTCCTATTACTACTGGTTCGGCGAGAACCGCAATCCCGACAACACCTTCAAGGCGGTGTCGGTCTACCGCTCGACGAACCTCAGGACGTGGGAGTTCCGCGGCAACGTGCTCACCCAGTCGTCAGCGGGCGAGCTGGGCCGCGCCAAGATCGAGCGGCCGAAGGTGATCTACAACAGTGCCACCGGTCAGTACGTCATGTGGATGCACAAGGAGAACGGCGACGACTACAGCGAGGCGCGCGCCGCTGTGGCGACGTCTCCCACCATCGACGGCGCGTACACCTACCGGGGCAGCTTCCGGCCGTTCGGGCACATGTCACGGGACATCACGTTGTTCAAGGACGACGACGGAGCCGCGTACATGATCTCCGCGGCGCGCGAGAACGCCGATCTCAACGTCTACCGGCTCAGCGGCGACTACACCACGGCCAGTTCGCTCGTGCGGACGCTCTGGCCCGGCTCCTATCGCGAGGCTCCCGCGATGTTCAAACGGAGCGGCGTCTACTTCCTGGTCACCTCGGGAGCCACCAACTGGCAGCCCAACCAGCAGAAGTACGCGACGGCCCGCAGTGTCACGGACACCTGGAGCGGGCTGGCCAATCTCGGCGATGCCACCGGGTTCGGCACGCAGACCGCGTTCGTGCTGTCGCTGCAGGGCACGCAGGCGACCGCACACCTCTACCTCGGCGACCGCTGGGCAGGTGCCTGGGAACGTCCGGTCAACGAGTCCCGGTACGTCTGGCTGCCCCTGACGTTCCCGAGCAGCACCACGATGTCCATGCGGTGGTACCCGAAGGTGAACGTCGACACCGCCACCGGCGTCGTGACCGGCACCGGCGGCGGCAGCGCGTACGAGACGCTCATCGCCCGGCACAGCAACAAGTGCGCGGACGTCCCGAGCTCGTCCAAGGACGACGGAGTGGCCGTCAAGCAGTACGCCTGCAACGGTGGCTGGAACCAGCAGTGGCAGCTGCTCGACCTCGACAACGGCTACCACAACGTGATCGCCCGGCACAGCGGGAAGTGCCTCGGCGTCGCCGATGCGTCCACTTCGGACGGTGCGGCGACGACCCAGTCGGCGTGCGGCGCCGGAACGCACCAGCAGTGGCAGATCCAGGACGCGGGAGGTGGCTACGTCCGCTTCGCCGCGCGGCACAGCGGCAAGTGCCTCGACGTCGTCTCCGCGTCCACGGCGGACGGCACCGCCGTCAAGCAGTACCCCTGCACCAGCGTGACCAACCAGCAGTGGACCCGGCAGTGACACCCCGGCGGGTCACTCGCCGGAAATGCAAGCTGTGACCGTTAACAATGTGTGGCTTATTGTGGCGCGCATCAGGTCCAGACGCGCGCCCAATACGTTGATGTGAATCAGCAAAGGCACTAGCATCCATTCAGCGCGGAACTGTTAGCGCTCACATTGCTGTCACGCTGTCGACGTGACCACGATCCTCCGCGGAGGGCGCAATGAAGCTACGCATCAGGCAACGCACGACGGCACTGCTGGCCATGACGGCACTGGTGTTCGCGACGGCCGCCGTGGTCGACGAACCGACCGTGGCCGTCGCATTGGACAACGGAACGGCAGACACCCCGCCCATGGGGTGGAACAGCTACGACGCCTTCAACTGGAGCGTCACCGAGGCCGACGTCAAGGCCAACGCCGACTACATGAGGACCAACCTCAGGCAGCACGGCTGGCAGTACGTCGTCATCGACTGGGCGTGGTACTACCCGGGCCGGCACAACAGCAGCCCGAACCAGGACGGCAACCTCAACCCCCGGCTGCGCATGGACGCCAACGGCCGGCTGCTGCCCGACACCACGCGTTTCCCGTCGGCGGCGGGCAACAACGGGTTCAAGCCGCTGGCCGACTACGTCCACGCACAGGGCCTGAAGTTCGGCGTGCACCTGATGCGCGGCATCCCGCGCCAGGCCGTGGCCGACAACGTGCCCATCGCCGGCACCAACTGTCGCGCCAACCAGATCAACAACAACACCACCGCGGCCTGGCTCAACCTCATGTGGGGCCTGAACATGAGCAACGCCTGCGCGCAGTCCTACCTCGACTCGATGTTCCAGCTCCTGGCGAGCTGGGGCGTGGACTACGTCAAGGTCGACGACATCGCCGCGCCCACGTACCGGCAGGCCGAGGTCGAGGGCTACCGGCTGGCGATCGAGCGCAGCGGGCGGCCGATGGTGCTCAGCCTCTCCCCCGGCCCGACCCCGGTGTCCGCCGGGCCGCACGTGCAGGCCAACGCGCACATGTGGCGCATCGTCAACGACCTGTGGGACGACTGGCCGGGTGTCAACAACCTGTTCGACCCGCTGCGCGACTGGACGGCCCTACCGAGCGAAGGGCGCCTACCCGGACCCCGACATGATCCCCATCGGCCGGCTGTCCAAGTTCGGACCGGTCGGCGCACCCCGTTACTCGAACCTCACCCCCGACGAGCAACGCACCCTCATGACGCTGTGGGCGATCAACCGCTCGCCGCTGATGTGGGGCGGCAACCCAGTCGAGAACCGCGCTTCCGACCTGGCGCTGATGACCAACGCCGCGGTGCTGGCCGTCGATCAGAACAGCGCGAACAACCGCCAGCTCGTCGGCGGCGCGCGGCAGGTGTGGGCGGCCGACGTCCCTGGCAGCACCGACCGGTACGTCGCACTGTTCAACCGCGACAACGCGGCCGGGAACACCTCGCTCAGCCTCTCCGCACTCGGCATGGGCTCGGCGACCGTCACGGACCTGTGGTCCGGAACCGGCCTCGGCACGGTCAGCGGCACGTTCACCCGGTCGCTGCCCGCCCACGGCGCCGGGCTGTACCGGCTCTCGCCACAGTCCGCCGCCACCGTGCACACCCTCACCGCGCGGCACAGCGGCAAACTGCTGGACGTGTTCGACCAGTCCGCAGTGGACGGAGCGGACGTCGTCCAGTGGACGGCCAACGGGCAGAACAACCAGCGCTGGGAGTTCCGTGACGCCGGCGGCGGCTACGCCAACGTGGTCAACGTCAACAGCGGCAAGTGCCTGGACGTCTACGGCGGCACCGGCGCCACCGGTGACGGTGTGCGGATCACCCAGTGGACCTGCCACACCGACACCAACCAGCAGTGGCGGCTGCAGGACGCCGGCGGCGGATACCTTCAGCTGATCGCCCGGCACAGCAACAAATGCCTCACGATCCAGGGCGCGGCGACCGCGGACGGGACGCGGGCCGTGCAGATGACGTGCGGCACCGGCACTGATCAGCAGTGGCTGCGCCAGGCGGTCTGACCCGGCCGGAGAGCGAGGCTCGGCTCCGCAACACGAGTCAACCGAGACGCTGACCGGTCGTCGCACCGCGACCGGTCAGCCACACTCGAGCTCGGAGTGTGCCGGGCAGTGCCACCGGCCGCCACCTGCGGGACCTCCTCATCCCCAGCGCTGGGAGTCGCCTGCCTCGGTAACGGTCCGGGGCAGGTCCCAGGGGTTGGCTTCCCGCAACGCGGGAGGCAGTAACGCGTCGGGCGCGTTCTGATAGGTCACCGGGCGCAGGAACCGCTCGATCGCCGCCGTTCCCACCGACGTGTGGGCGACCGCGGTCGTGGCCGGGTACGGGCCGACGCCAGCGGGACGCTGGCGGCCATTCTGACCATCAACGCCCCGCGCAGCCGGTTCGGCCGCGCCCGTATTCCCGCGGCCCTGCAGGAGATGCAGAAGATCATCGACCGCACGGCCGGCATCTTCTGGCACTAGCAGTGCTTTCTTAGGTCTGCGCCACGAAGCGTGCGGTCGCGCGTGGATTCCGAAACACGTGCAGTTTCGCGCCACTGGCATGAGTCGTGACCGCGTTGATGAGAAGTGGCCGGTGCCGACGGCGCCATGACCACACCCAGAGCCAGAAGTCGGCCCGTTCCCGCGAGCGGCGCAGCGCCTGCCAGGCGCACCGCGGGAAGGAGTAGTCGAGCAGGAGAACGGTGTCCGCCCGGCGAAGACGGACGTCGAGAACGTCGTAGGGGCCGAGGTCGCCGTCCATGATCCACTGGTCGGCGCGGGCGAGCTCGCCCTGGCGGGCGGCCCAGCGATCGGGTGGGGTCGCTTCCAGATCCGGTCCCCAGAAGTGCTGGTCGAGCT
The DNA here is from genome assembly GCA_963771775.1 of uncultured Actinomycetota bacterium. Classification (GTDB taxonomy): domain Bacteria; phylum Actinomycetota; class Actinomycetes; order Mycobacteriales; family Pseudonocardiaceae; genus Lentzea. The sequence goes on along the minus strand of CAVYUS010000005.1, from coordinate 384,667 downwards.
CGATGACGGGGAGCCCGGTCGCGGTGCCCAGGGTGGCCGCGAGGGTTGATTTCCCCGCGCCGCCACGGCCGAGGATCACCACGCGCCGCATGAGCGCAATCGTGCCAGAGCGCCTGGGTGGGTATCCGGTCTGTGTTCATGCTCCACGAGGCGGAGGATCAGAGGCGTAGGCCCTTCGACCGGGTGGAGGTGACAGGCGGTGGCAGACGACTGGCTGTTCGGCTTCGGGTCCAACTCGCTGGAGGATCTCGTCGGAAAGCTGTTCGGCGGACTGCAGCCCCAGTCCGCGACGCGGCGCACCGACCACTACGGGCGCGATCTCACCGCCGCGGCACGGGACGGCCTGCTCGATCCGGTGGTCGGCCGGGAGGACGTGATCGACGAGGTGCTGGAGGTGTTGTCGCGGCGCACCAAGAACAACCCCGTCCTGATCGGGGATCCGGGAGTGGGCAAGACGGCCATCGTCGAGGGCATCGCGGCCCGGATCGCGAGTGGCGAGGTGCCCGCCACGCTGAGCGGCCGGCGGCTGATCTCGCTGGACCTGGCGGGCATGGTCGCCGGAGCGAAGTACCGGGGCGAGTTCGAGGAACGGCTGGAGAACGTCATCGAGGAGGTGGCCGCGACGAACCGGATGGTGGTGCTGTTCATCGACGAGCTGCACACCCTGGTCGGCGCGGGCAGTGCCGAAGGCGCGCCGATGGACGCCGCGAACATCCTCAAACCTGTGCTCACCTCCGGAAGACTCCAGGTCATCGGGGCCACCACGGCCGAGGACTACCGGCGGCACGTCGCGAAGGACGGCGCGCTGGAGCGCCGGTTCCAGCCGATCCTGGTCGCCGAACCGTCGGTGGACGAGGCGATCGCCATCCTCCGCGGTCTGCGCTCCCGTTACGAGATGCACCACGGTGTGCGCATCACGGATGAGGCGATCGTGTCCGCCGTGGAGCTGTCGACCCGCTACGTCACCGACCGGTTCCTGCCGGACAAGGCCGTCGACCTGGTGGATCGCGCGGGCGCGCGGGTCCGGTTGCGGGAGAAGTCCGCGATGCCACCGGATCCGGTGCTGCTCGAGCAGCGGGTGCGCCGGCTGGAGCGGGACCGGACCACCGCACAGGGCGAAGACGCGCCGGCCATCGACGACGAGCTCGACCGGGCCGTCGCCGACCTCGCGGCCGCTCGCGCCGCGCTGGCCGACGCGCCCGCGGTCGGAGCGAACGACGTCGCCGAGGTGGTGTCCCGCAGCACGGGCATTCCGGTCGCGCAGCTCACCGAGGCCGAACGGCATCGGTTGCTGCACCTGGAGGACCACCTGCACAAGCGGATCGTCGGGCAGGACGAGGCGGTGGAGGCGGTGGCCGACGCGGTCCGCCAGGGCCGCGCGGGCCTCAAACATCCGCACCGGCCCGTCGGCTCCTTCCTGTTCCTCGGCCCGACCGGCGTGGGCAAGACCGAGGTCGCACGAGCACTGGCCGAGGCGCTCTTCGGTTCGCAGGATCGGCTGATCCGGTTCGACATGAGCGAGTTCTCACAGCAGCACACGGTGACGCGGCTGATCGGCGCGCCACCGGGGTACGCCGGCTACGAGGACGCCGGTCAGCTCACCGGCGCGGTCCGGCGCGTGCCGTACTCGGTCCTGCTCCTGGACGAGTTCGAGAAGGCGCACCCCGACGTCCTCAACACCCTGCTGCAGGTGCTCGACGCGGGCCGGCTCACCGACGCCCAGGGCCGCACCGCCGACTTCGCCAACACCGTGATCATCATGACCAGCAACATCGGCGCCGACCAACTGCTCGCCGCGGCCGCCTCGGGCGTCGGGGTCGAGGAGCTGCGGGGGCCGTTGATGGCAACCGTTCGCCGCTGTTTCCGCCCGGAGTTCCTCAACCGCCTCGACGAGATCATTCTCTTCCGCGGCCTGGACGCGGACCAGTTGCGGCAGATCACCGCACTTCTGCTCGAACGCACCCGCGAACGGCTGCGCGAACAGAACATCACGCTGGCCGTCGACGACCAGGCCGTCGACTGGCTCGCGTCGCGCGGCTACGTCCCCGAGTACGGCGCCCGGCCGCTGCGCCGCACGATCAGCCGGGAGCTCGACCGGAGGCTGTCCCGCGCGCTGCTCGCGGGTGAATTGCGCAGCGGACAGCACGTCGTCGTCACCGTCGACGAGACGGGCCTGACCCTTACCGTCACCGATCCGGCGTCCTCACCCGGTGAGGGGTGAGGACGCCGGATCGGACCTGCGTCAGACGCTTAACGTTGCAGCGTCAGCACGCCCGGCCGGTAGGGCAGGCGGCCGTAGTCGCCGCCGGAGTTGGGGTCACGTCCCTGGTAGAGGAGCTGCAGGTTGCAGGGGTCGATGGTCTTGGTCTGGTCGGGGTTGCTGCGGTACAGGTCGCCGTGGCTGATGTCGTTGGTCCAGGTGGCGCCACTGTTGGCCTTGCCGGCGAACGGGTTGCTCTCGGTGGCGGCCTGCGGAGTCCACGAACCGTTCAGGCTGTTGGACGTGAACGAGCGGAAGAAGCGCCCGTTGCGCCCCATCGCCTCGACGATCATCAGGTACTGGTTCTGGCCCTGGACCTTGTAGACCTCGACGCCTTCGAACAGGTTGGCCTGCGTGTCGCTCATGATCGTCGTGTAGTTCGAGCCGAAGCTGCTGGGGAAGTTCCCGATGGGCATGCTGGCACGGTAGATCTTGCCGTTGTCACCGGCGAAGAACAGGTACATGTTCGTGTCGTCGGCGATGAGCGTCTGGTCGATCGGGCCGGTGCCGGAGCCGGAGATGCTTCCGGTGAAGAGCGTCTGCGGCGCCGACCATCCGTTCGGGTTGGTGGGGTCGCTCGACGTCTTGTAGCTGAAAGCGGGTCCACCCCACTGGTAGGCGAGCACCCAGATGTTCTTCGGGGCGAAGTAGAACAGCGTGGGTGCGACGGTGCCGGCGTTCATCCCGTTCTGGCTGGCCGAGGCCATGTCGGACCAGTTCGTGAAGGTGCCGAAGTTCATCGAACCCCAGGTCGTTCCCGTGTCGTGCGTCGTCGCGTAGACCAGGTGCTTGCCGTTGTAGTTGACGTGGGTGAAGTCCTTGAGCGAGACCCAGCCCTGCTTCGGGTTCGCCAGCACGCCCGTCGACGACCAGCGGTACGTCGACGGAAGCGAGCACTCACCCGGCGGGTTGGACGTCGTGGTGGTGGTAGTGGGGGGCGTGCTGCCGCCGACCCGGACCAGCTGCCACTGCTGGTTGGCGCCACCGTGGTCGCTGTACTGCACGACGTTGCCGCCGTCGGCGGTGGAGGAACCCTGGACCTCGACGGCCTTGTTGCTGTTGCGGCCGATCAGGCGCACGTGGCCGCCGTCGCTGTCGGCGAGGCGGAACTGCTGGTTGGTGCCGTTGCCGTCGGACCACTGGACGATGGCGGCGCCGTCGGCGGTGGAGCGGTTGTAGACGTCGAGGACCTTGCTCGACAGCCGTGACTTCACCCGGTAGTAGCCGCCGCCGGAGTCGACGAACTGCCACTGCTGCTGATTGCCGTCGTTGCGGGCCCACTGGGTGATGCGCGCGCCGTCGTTCATGGACAGGTTGTAGACGTCCAGCGCCTTACCGCTGTTGCGGTTGACCAACACGTACCAGGCGTTGGTGTCGACGGTCGCCGCCGACACGGGCGCCGCGTTGAACGCCGTCACCAGCCCGCCGAACAGCACGGCGATGGCGGCGGTGGCACCGACCAGGCGCCGCCTGCGGGTTCGCGGGTGGGCGGTGGGATGGCCTGATCCGGCCATGGGCATGCTCCTCTTCGTTGAGGTGGGGGCAAACCGCGGCACTGGCAACGTTCGAATGGCCGCTTGCACCAAATGGCCCATCGCGCGCCCTCTGAATGAACAGCGATTACGTGAACATCGACAATCCGAGGACTAAAGACGGGCGCACGGACAGAGGTGCCACTGCCGCGGGTGCAGGTCGCATCCATCAAACTGTGGTCGATGATCTCCGTTCGGTCAAGATGCAACGGAAATGTTCTGCACGGGTCAGCGAACCGTCTGGGCGCATTGTGGATTGCTAAAATCGAGAAGAATTCTTTAGCTCAGGCGAGCGTCGGCCGCCGCGGCCTGGCCGGCTCTCGACCGGCTCGGTCCGAGCCGGTCGAGAGCCTGGACGTTGTCGCTCCACGCAGCCTCGTGGCACGGTCCCGGACAGTGGACACGCGGAGCGGACCAGGCGCGATAAATGAGAGTCGACGGAAGCGTCAAGCGGGAGTTGTCACACTTGATCGCCGGCGGCCGGAATGCCACCCCCCACGCGGGCACAATCGAATTCGACGATTGAGTTCGACGATGAATTCAGACAGCGCGCGCGGACGGACAGAAATGCTTACGCGGTGGAGCTGCCGCGCCATGACCGAGCATCGGGACGCACTTCCCCTGACTCACGGGGAACACCCGGGCACGGCTGGTCGCAGGTCAGTTGATCTATCATCGCGGTATGCACGTCTTCGGGCCAACCGATCCTCTTCCTCAGCGGCTGGTCCGACGGGTCGCGGTGGCGGGTCCCGCGGGATCGGGCAAGTCAACTCTCGCGCAAACGCTGTGCGAACGCCTGAGCGCGCCCTTCGTCCAGTTCGAGTCCTTCTTCCACGGTCCTGGATGGACGGTTCGGGAGACGTGGCAGGCCGACGTCCTGCAGTACCTCGACGGGGATGTCTGGGCGATCGAGTGGCAGGGCGAAGAGGTTCGGGAGCAGCTGACGGCGCGGCTCGACGTGCTGGTGTGGCTTGATCACCCGCGTGCCTTGACCATGACTCGCGTCATCATCCGCACGCTCAAGCGCCGTGTCGGGCGGGGTTCGAAGATCCCCGGCGGAAACGTCGAGGGTCCGCTGCGCACGTTCTTCACCGACCCGGAGCACATCGTCAAGGCTGCGTGGCGATACCACCCGATCATGCGCGCGCGGGTCCTCAAGGTGATCGATGAGAATCGCTACCCCGATCTCGTTGTCGTCCGGCTGCGTGGCCAGCGACAGGTCGATCAGTGGCTTCGAGGGCCGTTCGCGCGCACGTTCCGGTAGAACTGGACATCGGGAGCAGCCGGCACGTGATGACGGTCGCTACTTCTGTCCTGTTTGGACAGAAGTCTCCGCTTTACCGGTGGTTTTCACGCGACGGACGAGCGCGCTCGATCGTCGCGATCTCCCTGGTTTCCGCCCCGGCTGCCTTCACCGTGCGGAACGCGCCGAGCACGCGCTCCAGCCGCGCGTTCGTCTCACCGACAGCGGTCTGGGCGGCGTGGGACGCCTTCTCGATCATCGGCATCCCGGCGAGGGCGAGCAGGCCCACCACCAGGAGCACAGCCAGGGTGATGCCCAGCAGGACGAGGTCCATCGCGCCCATCATCACGACCATCACGATGGTCGTCGCCGAGCCGGTGACCAGTGCGACGAGCGCGTGCGTGCACACCTCGCGCAGCAACGTCGTATCGCTGGTGAACCGGGACAGCAGATCGCCGGGCTCGGCGCGCTGCACCGCGGGCACTCGTAACGAAAGCAGCCGCCTGGCCAGCCGTTTCCTGGCGACCAGCACGACCGACTCCGCCGCGCGTTCGAGCACGTAGCCACCGAGCATCGCGATCGCGGCACCGGCCAGCGCGAGGCCGACCAGCAGCGCCAGCAACCCGGTGATCGACTCACCGGTACCGAGCCGGTCCACGAGCGCCTTCGCCGCGAGCGGCTGGGCCGCGGCGGCGAGGCCACCGAGCAGGACGAGTGACCCTCCGAAAAGGACGGTGCGCCGCTGTGGCCTGACGTACCCCAGAAGCATTCGCCAGGCTGAACGATCGATCGGGGTGCGGACGGTGACACAGCTCCGTTTTCCTTGGTTGTTCGGCTGAAGGGCGCGATCCGGCTGGCAGGCCTGCCGGACCGACGCTTCGATCTTCTGCCTCACAACACACCGCGTGACATCGGTGACCCGGCTGGACTGGCCAGCCGGGTGACCGGATCGTGCCCGCCGACCGGAGGGCGACGCGCTGGTCGAACGGTGCGGGTCAGGACCTCCACCGCTGGTTGGACTGACCCGAACACGACCACAGGACGAGCTGGGTGCCGTTGGTGGTACCCCGGCCGTTGGCGTCCAGGCAGAGGTTGGACAGCACGTTGGTGATCGTGCCGTCGGCGTTGACGTTCCACTGCTGGTTGGAACCGCCGTGGCAGTCCCAGATCGCTACCTTGGTGCCGTTGGCGGAGCCCCAGCCGGAGGCTTCCAGGCACTTCGTGCCGTAGACGACCAGTTGCTTGTTGGAGGCGTAGGTCCAGCTCTGGTTGGTTCCGCCGTGGCAGTCCCACAGCTGGGCCTGCGTGCCGTTGGTGGTGGCCGCTCCCGGCACGTCCGCGCAACGGCCCGAGGGCACGCCGACGATCTGCCTGGTCGCGGCGGGATCACCGATGCTGCCGGGCACGGCCCGCAGCGCCGCGTACCAGGTCGCGGCCATCTTGTCGTAACCGGTGGCGGTCGGGTGGACGCCGTCGATCAGGTCGGACGTGGTGAGTGCGGCGTGCATGTCGACCAGGCGCACGCGCTTGCCCGCGTTCGCCTTGCTCTGCACCATTCCGGGGATCGTGGCGTTGAACGCACGCCCGGCGTTCTCGCGCCCCTCGCCGGCCATCGGGATGATCGTCGCGACGAACACGTCGGCGTTGGGCACGGTCGCGGTGATCCGGTCGACCAGGGCGGACAGCCGCGCGGGCGCGTTGGCGAGGTCGAAGTTCTGGAGCACGTCGTTGGTGCCGATGTGCAGCAGCACGGTCCGCGGGTTGGTGTTGCCGAGCCAGGTGGCGACGTTCGCGTGGATCTGGTCGATGCGCCAGCCGGGGTGGCCCTCGTGGTCGTGGTCCCCCAGCGACGCCGGGCCGTTGAACTCCGCGCCGACGAAGTCCACCCGGTAGTTCCCGGCCCCGAACCGCTGCCACAACCCGATGCGGTAGCCACCCGGTACCTGCGTGCCCTCGGTGATCGAGTCGCCCAGCGGCATGACCCGTGTTCCACCGTTGGATTCCGCGACCGCCGGCACGGCCGGCAACAACGTGGTGGTGAGCAAAGCGGCAGCGCAGGCGATGAGCCGCCGTAACCTTGACTGCATCATGTTCTCCCGGTCCGGGTAACAAAGTCGAGTTAGCGCTAACACTGAATAACGCGTTAACGCTGTGTCAAGAACAAAACCAATTGAGACGCAACCCGAACATGACTGCTCAGTAACTAACCCGCCAGTAGGTTCCACGTGCACGGATGGCCTAGCGCAACCTTCTTCGCCGCCGGGTCTTGCCACCGTATTTCCGCAGTGTTAACGTTCACATCTCACGGCCCAAAGAGGCCGAAAAGCCACGACTCCTATTCTTTTCGAGCGGGCATAAGCATGCCGTGACGCATGACGAAAAATCACTCGATCGGCGCAGAATTGCGGAAGAGAAAGTGGTGGAGATGGTCAGTCGAACAACGGTGATCGGCACGGCCGCGGCCCTGCTGATCGGCTGCGTGGCCGCCACGGTCGCGCCGGCAGCACAAGGGGCCACAGTGGACACGAACGCTTGGTACGTCGTGGTCAACCGCAACAGCGGCAAGGCACTGGACGTGGCGGGCGCGAGCTCCGCGGACGGCGCCGCGATCACGCAGTGGGCCCGGCACGACGGGACCAACCAGCAGTTCCAGTTCGTGGACTCCGGTGACGGCTACTACCGGTTGAAGGCGCGGCACTCCGGCAAGCCGCTGGACGTCTCCAGCTGGTCGACGGCCGACAACGCCGCCATCAACCAGTGGAGCGACCACGGTGGCGTGAACCAGCAGTTCCGGTTGGCGGACTCACCGGACGGATACGTCCGGTTGATCAACCGCAACAGCGGGAAGGCCGTCGAGGTACCGGGCTTCTCCTCCGCCGACGGGACCGGCATCGTCCAGTTCTCGGACCTGAACGGCACGAACCAGCAGTGGCAGCTCGTCCGCGTCGGCACCACGGGCTCGCTGCCGTCGAGGTTCCAGTGGTCCTCCAGCGGCCCGCTGGCCGGCCCGAAGCCCGACGCCGCGCACCCCGAAGCCGTGTCGGTGAAGGACTTCTCGGTCATCCGGTACAACAACCAGTGGCACGTCTACGCCACCACGGGCGGTGAGCCCGGATGGGGTCTGGTGCACTACGCGTTCGACGACTGGTCGCAGGCCGCGTCGGCGCCGCACACCTACCTGGACACCACGGCGATCGGGGAGGGCTACCGGGCCGCGCCGCAGGTGTTGTACTTCGCGCCGCAGAACCTCTGGTACCTGATCTACCAGACCCCCTGGCCCACCTACTCGACCAGCACCAACCCGGCCGACCCGCGGTCGTGGTCAGCGCCGCGCACGATGATGTCCGAGGAGCCGGACATCGTGAAGCAGAACAAGGGCGACGGCGGGTGGATCGACTTCTGGGTCATCTGCGACAACGCCGACTGCCACCTGTTCTTCAGTGACGACAACGGCCACATCTACCGCGCCCAGACGACGTTGGGCAACTTCCCCAACGGCTTCGGCAACACCCAGCTGATCCTGTCCGACACCAAGGAGAACCTGTTCGAGGCGACCAACGTCTACAAGGTGGCCGGCAGCGACCAGTACCTGCTGATCCAGGAGTCGGCCGGCCCCGGCTGGAAGCGCTACTTCCGGTCCTTCACCGCCACCAGCCTCACCGGGCCGTGGACGCCGACCTCCGGCCTTTACGACGACCCGTTCGCGGGCCGCGTCAACGTCACCTTCCCGGGCGGCGAGTGGACGCACGACATCAGCCACGGCGAGATGCTCCGCGCGAACAACGACCAGACGCTCACCATCAACCCCTGCCGACTGCAGTTCATCTACCAGGGCATCGATCCCGCCGCTGTCGGGGAATACCACAAACTCCCCTACCGGATGGGCCTGCTCACGCAGACCAACTCACCCTGCTGATCCGTGGCGCGGGGTGGCCGGTGGACCGGTCGCCCCGCACCACATCGGCCGATGTGCGGTCACGACTGACGTGCGCATTTGTGTGAGCGCTAACAGCACTCTGGCTTCGTGTCGCATTGCTGAACGCTCAACTTCCATAACTGCTCGCCTGTTCGAGCTCCAGGCCACGCTCCGCCACTAGCGTTAACGCTCACATCCAGCGTTGACCGGGTGGCGGAGGCGTGGCTACATTCCGTCGCAGGGCCGCGACTGTCCGGTACTGACTGAACCGCGCCGTTTCGCCGAGCAACTGGAGTCCCCATGTCCTCATCGTTGAGTCGACGCAGGCTCTTCCAAGCCGCTGGTGTGGCCGCCATCGCGACCACGGCGCCGGCACTGGTGGCAGGTTCGGCGCAGGCGGCCACGGTGCCCCCGGCCCGCGGCGACGCCGGTGTGTCGGCCTACCCGTTCGACCTGTCCGAGGTCCGGCTGACGCCGGGCCGGTGGCTGGAAAACCAGAACCGGGCGTTGTCCTACCTGCGGTTCATCGACGTCGACCGGCTGCTCTACAACTTCCGCGCCAACCACCGCCTGTCCACCAACGGCGCCGCGGCGCTGGGCGGCTGGGAAGCCCCGAACTTCCCGTTCCGCACGCACAGCCAGGGTCATTTCCTCACGGCCTGGGCGCAGGCATGGGCGGTCCTGGGCGACACGACGTGCCGGGACCGGGCGAACTACATGGTGGCCGAACTGGCCAAGTGCCAGGCGAACAACTCGGCGGCCGGGTTCAACACCGGTTACCTGTCGGGCTTCCCGGAGTCGGACTTCGACGCGATGGAAGCCGGTTCGCCCAAGTCCGTGTCGTACTACAGCCTCCACAAGACCCTCGCCGGTCTCTTGGACGTGTGGCGTTACATCGGCAACACGCAGGCGCGGGACGTGCTGCTGCGCTTCGCCGGGTGGGTGGACTGGCGCACGGCCCGGCTTTCCTACAGCACGATGCAGAGGGTCCTGGGCACCGAGTTCGGCGGCATGAACGCGGTGCTCGCCGACCTGTACCAGCAGACGAACGACTCCCGCTGGCTGACGGCGGCCCAGCGGTTCGACCACGCCGCGGTGTTCGACCCGCTGGCCTCCAACCAGGACCGGCTGAACGGCCTGCACGCCAACACCCAGGTGCCGAAGTGGATCGGCGCGGCCCGCGAGTACAAGGCGACCGGGACCACCCGCTACCGCGACATCGCCGTCAACGCCTGGAACATCACCGTCGGCGCGCACACCTACGCCATCGGCGGCAACAGCCAGGCCGAGCACTTCCGCGCGCCCAACGCCATCGCCGCCTACCTCAACACCGACACGGCCGAAGCGTGCAACACCTACAACATGCTCAGGCTGACCCGCGAGCTGTGGCTGACCGATCCCAACCGGGCCGCCTACTTCGACTACTACGAGCGCGCCCTGCTCAACCACCTGATCGGCCAGCAGAACCCGGCGGACCCGCACGGCCACAGCTGCTACTTCACCGGCCTCAACCCCGGCCACCGGCGCGGCAACACCGGCCCGGCGTGGGGCGGCGGCAACTGGAGCACGGACTACGGCACGTTCTGGTGCTGCCAGGGCACTTCGCAGGAGACCAACACCAAGCTCGCCGACTCCATCTACTTCTTCAGCGGCACCACGCTCACCGTGAACCTGTACACGCCGTCGGTGCTGACGTGGTCGTCCCGCGCCATCACGGTCACCCAGACCACGAGCTACCCGGCGAGCGACGCCACCACGCTGACCGTCACCGGCAACGCGGCCGGGTCGTGGACGATGCGGTTCCGCATCCCGGCCTGGACCACGGGCGCGACCATCAGCGTCAACGGCGCCGCGCAGAACGTGACCGCCACTCCCGGCACGTACGCGTCCCTGACGCGGTCGTGGACGTCCGGTGACGTGGTGACGCTGCGGCTGCCGATGCGCGTGATCGCCCAGCCCGCCAACGACAACGCCAACGTCGTCGCGCTGACCTACGGCCCGGCCGTGCTGGCGGGCAACTACGGCAACACCAGCCTGTCTGCGTTGCCCTCACTGGACATCAGCTCCGTCACCCGCACCAGCACGTCGTCGCTGGCGTTCACCGCGAGGGCGAACGGAACGCAGGTGAACCTCGGGCCGTTCCACGACGCGCACGGCTTCAACTACACCGTCTACTGGAACACCGGTGCCGCCGCATCGAGCTACCGGTTGGTCAACGCCGGCACCGGCCTGGTGCTGGGCATCCAGAACATGTCCACTTCGGACGGTGGCCTGGCCGTGCAGTGGTCGGACAACGGCACCGCCGACCACAACTGGGTGCAGATCACCGACGGGCCCGACGTGCGGCTGCGCAACGTCCACAGCGGCAAGGTGCTGGGCGTGGAGAACATGTCCACCGCCGACAACGCCCGCGTCCTGCAGTGGTCGGACAACGGCACCGCGGACCACAAGTGGACCCTGATCTCCAACGGCGACGGCACCTACAAGATCCGCAACGTCAACAGCGGCAAGCTGCTCGCCGTCCTCAACGGCTCCACCAGCGCGGGCGCGCAGGTGGTGCAGGACTCCGACAACGGCAGCGCGGACAACCGCTGGCGCTTGGTCGCCAACTGACGACGTGGTGCGTGCCCCTGGGAATCACCGGGGGCACGCACCGCGCCGGTCCCGCACCACCATCGTCGGCCAGGGCCTGCGCGTCGGCTAGGTTGCTCCTCTCACTGCGGCCGAAGTCCTGGGTGACATCCGTGAAGCTCACACCTGCCCGCCTTCGCGGCGGATCGTTCCGACGTGCCAGAAGACTGGCGTCGCCGGTGGTCGGCGCGCTGCTGCTGGCCTCGATCGCCTCGGTCACCGCACCGGGAGCCACGGCGCTGTCCGCCGAGTCTCCGGCCGCGGCGGATCCCAACAACTTCGCGCCCGCGTCACGCGCGTTGAAGCCTGTCTCGGTGCACAAGACGGCCGGCCCGGTGACCGCGCCGGAGAACCTCGTCACCGGTGGCTCGACCCGGTTGTCCGGCCGGAACTCCTACGTCGTGCTGGACTTCGACAAGGAGGTCGGCGGCCTGGTCTCCCTGCGGTTCGCGGGCGCGAGCGGCGCTCAGCGGGTCGGTCTGGCGTTCTCCGAAACCGTCGCGTACGCCGGTGTGGAGAGCGACCGGAGCAATCAGGACTTGAACACCACCGACGGGGCGATCCACGCCTCCGTCAACGGTGCCGGCACCTACACGATGCCCAAGGACAAGCTGCGTGGCGGCTTCCGTTTCCTGACGCTGTTCCTCGACGGCGACGGCTGGGTCGACATCGACGACGTCACGCTGCGGTTCACGCCGGACCCCGACCGCGCGAACCTCCGCGACTACCCGAAGGCCTGCTACGCCTGGACGGGCAAGCCTTCCGGTTTCACGAGGGAATGCGCGGTGGAGAAGGGAACCTGTTCCTTCACCGGCATGCAGACTGTCGCGTTCGGACGCAACGGGTCCTATGTGTACCGGACCTTCGTCGGTTCGACGGCCTGCACCGAAGCGGCGTTCGGCGAAGACCCGGTCTACGGGGTCGTGAAGTCCTGCTACCTGGTCAGCTGACCGGCAGCGCCGGGGTGTGGACGACTGGTCCGTCTATACCCCGGCGCGGTCCCCTCAGTGCCTGCCCAGGCCCGAACCGGTGCCGTCGACCGTCACCTCGTACTGGTCGTACTTCGCCATCAGCTCCAGCAGCTCGTCCTCGCTGGGCTTGTTGCCGTCCGCGTACATCGCGGCGAGGCCCCTGAAGTAGTCCTCGCGGTCAGGCGCGGGGGCGAAGATGATGAGCATCGTCGCCTGGTCCTGGAACGGGTTGTGAAACCCGTGCGCCACCCCCATCGGGACGTTGACGTAGGTGCCCGGTGGCGCGGCGAACGACTTGCCGTCGAGGTGGAGCTCGACCATGCCGCTGAGGACGTAGAACGCCTCCAGGTGCTCCTTGTGGATGTGCGGCGAGGAGCCCGGTGCACCCGGCGCCATCCGGTGCTCGTACAGGCCGAGGTTTCCGCCCGTCTCGCTGCCGGTGGCCTTGAAGGTCGTGTGGGTGGTCGTGCCGATCTGCACCGACTCGCCCTCGCCGGGCATCAGGATGCGCGACACCTGCGTCATGTCTGTTCACTCCTCGTTGCTGGCTGCGTGCGTCTCGCCGTTGTCCGTCGTGGTGTCGTCCTGGTTGAACCAGGAGAGGTACCGCTCGCCCGTGTCGGGGAACACGGTGACCAGGTTCTTGCCCGCGTACTCGGGCCGGGCGGCGAGCACGCGGCAGGCGTGCGCCGCCGCGCCGGAGGAGACGCCGACCAGCAGCCCCGCCGTCCGGGCGAGTTCCCGCGCGGTGTCGAAGGCGTCCTCGTTGGACACCGTCAGGACCTCGTCGATCAGGTCGACGTCGGTCGTCGGCGCGACGAACCCGCCGTTGAGGCCGGGGATGCGGTGCAGGCCTCCCCAGCCCTGGCTGAGCACCGGGGAACCCTCGGGTTCCACCGCGACCACGCGGATCGCGGGGTTGCGTTCCTTCAGGTATTTCGCGGTGCCGCTGAGCGTCCCGCCCGTGCCCACGCCGCAGACGAAGACGTCCACGTCGCCGTCGGTGTCGTTCCAGATCTCCGGGCCGGTGGTGGCGTAGTGCGCCGCCACGTTGTCCGGGTTCTCGTGCTGGCAGGCGAACCAGGAACCCGGCCGCTCGCGGTGGATCTCCTCGGCCCTGGCGATCGCGGCCGCGTAGCCCTCCTGGTACGGCGTCAGCACGATCTCGGCGCCGAACGCGCGCAGCAGCTGGATGCGTTCGGTGGTCGCGCTGTCCGGCAGGACGATCACGCACCGGTAGCCGCGGGCGGCGGCGATCGCGGCCATGGAGATGCCCGTGTTGCCCGACGTCGCCTCGACGATCGTGCCCGTGCCCCGGCTCAGCTGCCCTCGCTGTTCCGCGCCGTTGATCATGTGGAGCGCGGCGCGGTCCTTCACGCTGGACAGGGGGTTGGCCATCTCCAGCTTGGCGTGCAGCTTCGCGGTGGTCACGCCGAGGTCGAGCCGGACGGTGGGGGTGCCGCCGATCAGGTCCTCGAGCGACTGGGCGGGCGGTCGTTTGGTGAGTGGCTGACTGACTCGGGTCTCCACGAGCCCTCCGGTTCTCCTAGTGGTGTGGCCCGCTGTTGTCACCAGCTGGGGAAAACGGCCGCACCCTTGTGCCGCTGTCCCGCGACCACGACGGACTGGCGAGGCCGGGCCGCCTTCGCCACGCTGCGGCTCGACCTCAGGTTCGGGATGGAGAACGGCGCCAGGACGCGCGAGTCCGCCGGCACGTCGCGGATGACGAGTGCCTGGGCGCCCACCACGGAGTCGTGGCCGACGGTGATCGGGCCGAGCAGCGTCGCGTTGGCCCCGATGACCACCCGGTCGCCGAGCTTCGGGTGCCGGCGTGAACCTTCCGGCCGTTGGTTGTCGTGCCACCACCCGACCGCGCCGAGCGTCACCTGGTGGAAGATCGTGACGTCGTCACCGATGACGCACGTCTCGCCGATCACGACGCCGGCGCCGTGGTCGACGAAGAAGCCGCGGCCGATCTGCGCCCCTGGGTGGATCTCGATGCCACCGGACAGCATCCTGGCGACGACCGAGATCAACCGCGCGCCGATCCGGTTGCCCCGCAGGTGCAGGCGGTGCGCCACGCGGTAGCCCCAGATCGCGATCATCGCCGGGTGCAGCAGCGCTTCCGTGCGCGACACCATCGACGGATCGCGCTGCAACACCATGTCCAGGTCCGCGGTGATCGCGCGGAACAGCGTCCGGACGCTCACCGGACCGATCCCGCGTTCTCCGGGGTGTTCTTGCGGAGCTGCCCGAGCCGGTTCTCCGCGTAGGCCACGCCGACGAGCACCACCAGACCACCGGCCAGGAGGTTCCAGGTGACGGGCTCACCGAGGAACGCCACGCTGAGCAGCACCGCGAACACCGGCACCACGTAGTTGACCGCTGATGCGGTGGTGGCCCCGACGTCGCCGATGAGGCGGAAGTAGAGGACGTAGGCCAGCCCGGTGCTGAACAGCCCGAGCAGCACGATGCTGAACGTCACCGAGGCGGTGAGGTCGGGGACGCGCCAGTCGAGGAACGGGGTCACCATCGCCTGCAGCACCGCCGCCGAGACGAGCTGCGCCGCGGCCAGCGCCAGCGGGGCCAGGCCGAGCGGCGAGAGGTACTTGCGGACGTACACGAAGCCGATCGCGTAGCTGACGGCCGCGCCGAAGCAGGCCAGCCGCCCGTCGAGCGAACCGAGCTCGGAGTGCCACGGGCCGATCAGCAGCACCACGCCGACGAAACCGAGCGCCAGGCCGATCGCCTTGCGCGAGGTCGCCCGCTCGGTCGGCAGTGCGGCCGCGGCCAGCCCCAGCGTCAACAGCGGGGAGGCACCGATCAGGACTCCGGCGATGCCGGCGCCGGTGGTCTTCTCCCCGTAGGACAGCAGCAGGAACGGGATCACGTTCCCGAAGAGGCCGGCGGCGGCGATGTGGCCCCAGACCAGCACCGACCGCGGCAGGGTGACCTTGCGGATGGCCGCGATCGTGAGCAGCACGGCCGCGCCCAGGATGAGCCTGCTGAGCACGAGCTGCGCCGGCGTCAGTCCTTCGAGGGACACCTTGATGAAGGTGAAGCTGCTGCCCCACAACAGTGCGAGCAGCAGGAAGCGGGCGACGGATGCCTTGTCCATTGCTTTCTCGATTCGGGTCATCTGTCAGTAGTCGTTCGGTTACTTCAACAGGAGCTGCTAGGGGCTCGGTAGAGCGAGCCGGTCCGTCGACACTGGGGCGAAACCGAGCTGCACGTCAAGATCGGTTGCACGCAGGTTGCACGCACGATCTCGGGGCAATACCGGCGGCTAGTCTCTGGTGCCATGCTGGTCGGCCGGGATGGGGAACGGGACCACGTCGAGCGGTCACTGGGGCAGGCGTCGTCGGGTCGCAGCACGGCGCTGGTCGTCCGAGGCGAGGCGGGGATAGGCAAGTCCGCTCTGCTCGATCACGCCGTCGCCACGGCCGGGGACATGCGGGTGTTGCGCGGCGTCGGCATCGAGTCCGAGGCCGAGCTGGCGTTCGGCGCACTGCACCTGCTGCTCTACCCCTACCTCGACCGGCTCGACCTGCTGCCCGGCCCGCAGGCGGCCGCGTTGCGGGGCGCGTTCGGGTTGGGCAGCGACACAGCGACCACCCCGTTCCTGATCGGCGCTGCGACGCTGACGCTGCTCGCCGAGCTGGCGGCGGAGCAGCCGTTGTTGTGCGTGGTCGATGACGCGCAGTGGCTCGATCGCGGGTCGTCGGACGCGTTGTTGTTCGCCGCTCGGCGGTTCCAGGCGGACCCGGTCGTGATGCTGTTCGCGGTCCGCGACACGGCCGTGCCGTTCCACACGCCCGGCATCGAGGAGTTGCGGCTGCCGGGCCTGTCGCCGGCCGCGGCGGCCGGGCTGCTCGACCGCCACAGTCCCGGGCTGACCGCGCCGATGCGGGCACGGGTCCTGGAGGAGGCCGACGGGAACCCGCTCGCGTTGCTCGAACTGGGTGCGGCCCGGCTGACCGCGCAGCGTGCAGGCCGTGCGGAGCCCGCGCACCAGGTCGGCCCGTTGCCGGTCACGCGACGGGTGCAGGAGACCTTCCGCGCACAGATCGTCGGCCTGCCCGAGGCGTGCCAGTCGATCCTGCTGGTCGCCGCGGCCGACCGCTTCGCCGGGATGGACACGGTGCTGCGCGTCGCCCGTGCGGTCGGTGCGGACCTGTCCGACCTGGATGCGGCCGAACGCGCGGGTCTGATCAGCGTGGCGGACGGGGAGCTGACGTTCCGGCATCCGCTGGTGCGTGCCGCCGCCTACCAGTACGCCACCCACCACCAGCGGATCGCGGTCCACCGGGCCTTCGCCGAGGCACTCACCACCCCGGACGTCCTCGACCGCCGGGCCTGGCACCTCGCCGCGGCCACCACCGAGCCGGACGAGACGGTGGCCGCCGAACTCGAACGGACCGCACTGCGGGCGGAACGCCGTGGTGGGGCCATGGCGGTGTCCGCCGCGTACGACCGCGCCGGCCGGTTGAGCGTGGATCCCGAACTCAAGGCGCGGCGCATCGCCAAGGCCGCGCTTGCCGCCTATGACGCGGGCAAACCCGACCGGGCGGCACGCCTGGCCGTGGAGGTCGCGTCCCTCACCACCGATCCGGGCACCATCGCGGACGTGACGTTGCTGCGGGGCCAGATCGAATACGAGCGGACGTCCCCCGAAGCGGATGCCGCGCTCGCGTGTGAGGCGGCGCGGCTGGTCATGGACAGCGACCCCGAACGAGCCGTCGTCATGCTGACCGAGATGACCTGCACCGGCCGGGACGCGGGCGCTCTGCCCCTGATCGCCGAGGGCGGACGGCTGTTGGCCGGGTTGCGGCTGCGGCCGGAATCCAGGCAGCGCGCGTCCGCCGACGCGCAGATCAGCTGGGGAGACCTGCTGAGCGGCAGGCCGGAGAACGCCGTCGGCCCACTCCGCGCCGCGCTCGAACGCGGTCGCGAACCGGGCGAGGACCTCATTCGCCGGGTCGTGGCCGGGTTCAGCGGGCTGATGCTCGCCGAGGACCAGACGACCATCGCGGTGATGGAGATGATGCTGGCGGAGGTGCGCGCCAGCGGAGCGTTGACCTGGATTCCGTACACGCAGGAGGTCCTCGCGCTGGCCCAGGCGCTGCGCGGTGACTTCCTCACCGCGCAGACCTGTCTCGCCGAGGCGGTGGCCCTCAGCACCGAGTTCGGGATGGACATGGAGGTCGCGGTGCTGCGGGCGACGTCGGTGTGGCTGGCCGCGGTGACGGGCGACGAACCGCGCTGCCGTGCGCTGGCCGCCGAGGTGCTGCCGGTTCTCGAGTGGACGGCACGCCGTCGGCACCGCGGTGACGTCCTGGGGCCTGGGCCTGCTCGACCTCGCCGCGGGCCGGTATCGCGCGGCGTTCGACGCGCTGTACGCCGTGTGCACGGGACCGGCCAGGTACGACTTCCTCATCCGCGCGGTCGCGGACCTGGTGGAGGCGGCGGTCCGCGACGGCCGCCCCGACCGCGTCGCCGACCAGTTCACGGGGTTCGAACGGTGGGCCGTGCACGTGGACAGCCCGATCGCGACCGCGTTGCTGCGGCGCTGCCAGGCGATGCTCGAGGACTCGGAGGAGCACTACCGGGCGGCGCTCGACCTGCACGCCGAGCACGGTGGCCGATTCGACCAGGCCAGAACGCGGTTGCTGTACGGCGAATGGTTGCGCCGCAAACGCCGCCGCGGCGAGGCACGATCCGAACTGGCCGCCGCCCTGGCCGGTTTCACTCGGCTGGGAGCGTCGATGTGGGAGGCGCGCGCGACGAACGAACTCACCGCGCTCGGTGAACGGCCGACGCTCGAGCCGGTCGCCGACGACCCGCTGAAGCACCTGACACCGCAGGAGGTGCAGGTCGTCCGACTGGCGGCGGCCGGCCTGAGCAACAAGGAGATCGGCGCGCAGCTGTTCCTCAGCCCGCGCACGATCGGCCACCACCTGTACCGCGCCTACCCGAAACTGGGCGTCACCCGGCGGATCGAACTGGCGCAGCTCGGCCTCGGATGACTTAGCCGCCACTCCCCCGGCCGCTCGCACGCCAGTCACGTGACCGATGTGAACCGGTGTGCCCACGCCATAGCTTCTCCAGCAACGAAAGGGGAAAAAGATGTTGCTGGAGAACAAGACCGCGGTGATCTACGGTGGCGGCGGCTCGATCGGTGCCGCGATGGCCGGCGCCTTCGCCGCCGAGGGCGCGCGGGTCTTCCTGGCCGGCCGGACACCGGCGAAGCTGGAGACGGTCGCGGACCGGATCCGCGCCGCGGGCGGCCAGGTCGAGACAGCCGTGGTCGACGCGCTGGACGCCGCCGCGGTGAACGACCACATCGACGCCGTCGTGGAGAAGACCGGCAGCGTGGACATCTCGGTCAACGTCATCACGATGGAGGCGATCTTCCAGCCGCTGTCCGACATCTCGACGACGGACTTCGTCGCGGCCATCAGCAAGGGCCTGACCACCCAGCTGATCACCACGAAGGCGGCGACCAGGCACATGGTGAAGCAGGAGTCCGGGGTGCTGCTGTTCTTCGGCGGGTCGGACCACGCGAACAGCCAACCCGGCATGGGCAACGTGCAGATCGGCTTCGACGCCGTCGAGTCGCTGCGCCGGCAGTGGGCGGTGGAGCTGGCGCCGCACGGCGTCCGCACCGTGACGTTGCTGACCGGCGGCATCGTCGACACCTTCCCGGACATCCCCGAGATGGCCGGGGCCAGGCAGAGCATCATCGACGCCTCGCCGCTCAAGCGCGCCGCGACGATGGCCGACGTGGGCAGCGTCGCCGCGTTCGTCGCGTCGGAGAAGGGCCGCAGCATCACCTCGACGCAGGTCAACATCTCCTTCGGCGCGTGCTACGGCTGACGTGCCGGAGGCCACGCGGACGGATGGACGGAGACTCATGCGCCATGAACTACGTTGAT
Source organism: uncultured Actinomycetota bacterium (assembly GCA_963771775.1). Lineage (GTDB taxonomy): Bacteria > Actinomycetota > Actinomycetes > Mycobacteriales > Pseudonocardiaceae > Lentzea. The sequence goes on along the minus strand of CAVYUS010000005.1, from coordinate 365,179 downwards.
GCGATGGAGATCTACGACATCCCGGTCACCACTCTCGCGGGTGAGCCAGGCGACCTGGGCGCGTTGCGGGGCAAGGTGTCGCTCATCGTCAACGTCGCTTCGCGCTGCGGACTCACCCCGCAGTACGCGGGCCTGGAGCGGCTCCAGGCGAAGTACGGCACGGACGGCTTCTCCGTGATCGGCTTCCCGTGCAACCAGTTCGCCGGACAGGAACCGGGCACCTCCGAGGAGATCGCCACGTTCTGCTCGGTGACCTACGGGGTGTCGTTCCCCCTGTACGAGAAGGTCGACGTCAACGGCTCCGAACAGCACCCCGTCTACCAGGAGCTGGTGCGCCACCCCGACGCCGAAGGGGTCGCCGGCGACGTGCAGTGGAACTTCGAGAAGTTCCTGGTGTCGCGCGACGGGAAGGTGCTGAGCCGGTTCCGTCCGAGCGTCGAGCCCGAGGACGCCACGATCACCGAGGCGATCGAGGCCGCCCTGCGCTAGCCATCCACGCCGGCCGCTGTCAGCTCGGTCTCGGGCAGCGGCCGGTGTGGCTTGTCGCCCGCCAAAGTTCATGACGGCGCGGCAATTCCGCTAGTAACGTCCCAGGACATGAGACGACTGCTCAGCGTCGCGTTGTCGTTAGTCGTGGTGTGCGCCACCGTGCCGCCCGCGACCGCCGCCTCTGGTGGCGGCCAGCCGTTGCCCGGCTACACGATCAGCAATCCGCCGCTGGCCCCGGCGCTGGTCGGGGGCAAGCCGACGAAGGTCGTGCAGGGCGTGCACAGCCACGCCGGCTACATCATCGAGGTGCCGCCGCGGTGGAACGGCCGGCTTGCCCTGTGGGCGCACGGGTATCGCGGCGAGGGCAAGGTTCTCACCGTGGACGCGCCCCCGTACGGACTGCGCCAGCGCTGGCTCGACGAGGGCTACGCCTGGGCGGCGTCTTCCTACTACAGCAACAGCTACGACGTGCGGGCCGGCGTCACGACGACGCGCGAGCTCGCGACGCTGTTCGGCCAGAAGGTGCAACGGCCGAAGAAGGTGTTCCTGGCCGGTGTGTCGATGGGCGGGCACGTGATCGCCCGTTCGCTGGAGCAGTATCCCGGGTTCTACGCGGGCGCCATGCCGATGTGCGGTGTGCTCGGCGACCACGAGCTGTTCGACTACTTCCTGAGCTACCACCTCGTCGCTCAGGCGATCACCGGCAATCCGCGCCTACCCGCTGCCGCCGGACTACCAGACCACCGTCGTACCCCGCATACAGCAGGCGCTGCAGGGGCGCGACGACCAGTTCCGCGCCGTCGTCACCACCCTGTCCGGCGGCGCCCGGCCCGGCAGCGCCGCGGCCTACGCCTACTGGCAGGACTTCCTGTTCGACCTCGTCACGACGCCCGCGAGCGACAGCCTCGCGAACAACCCGCTGCAGCTGGCCACGAACACCGCCACCCGCTACCGGCCGAACTCGCCGGTCGACGTGAACGCCATCGTGCAACGGGTGCGCGCCGCGAACCCGGCCGCCCGGCACACCGCGAAACTCACCGAGGTGCCCGCCGTGCGCGGCCTGCCGACTGCTCCCGTCGTGTCCCTGCACGGGATCGGCGACCTCTTCGTGCCGTTCTCGATGGAGCAGGACTACCGCGACGACGTGGCCCGGTCCGGACGCACGAACCTCCTGGTGCAGCGCGCGATCCGCACGATCGACCACTGCGAGTTCTCCCCGGCCGAAGTCGGCGACGCGTGGCGCGACCTGACCGCCTGGGTGGACCGGGGCAGGCGTCCGGCCGGCGACGACGTGCGCCGCACGGACGATCCCGCGTACGGATGCCGCTTCACCGACCGCCAGACCGCCGGTGGCACGAGGGCGCTCTTCCCGGCCTGCTGAGTCGCCACTCCCCGGCCGCATGATCAGCGTGCGGCCGGGGAATCCCGCGCCGAGGTGGATCCGCTGCTGGAGGAGCGCGTGGGAGTTGAGGGCAAGCCGAAGTTCGTCTCGTTCGACCTGAACGGGACGCTGATCCACTTCCGCGTCAACGAGGTGATCCAGCAGGTCCTGGGCGACCGGCTCCCGGCCGAGCTCGCCGCCGACTTCCTGCGGACCGGGAACCAGTACCGGTTCGACGAGATGCATGGGCGACTACCAGCCGTTCCACCAGATCGTCGCCCACTCGCTGGAGCGGACCATGCGCCGGTTCGGCCTGGAGTACCGCGAGAGCGACGCTGAGGCGGTGTACGCCGAGATCCCGACGTGGGGCCCTTTCCCCGGCGTGAGTGCGGCGCTCAGGCGCGTGGCCGAGAAGTACCCGCTGGTCATCATCACGAACTCCGACGACGCGCACGCATCTCGGCTCGTGGAGAACCTCCAGGCCCCGATCGAGGTCGTGATCACCTCCGAGCAGATGGGCGTCTACAAGCCACGGCTGCGCGCGTTCGAGTACCTGCTGGACAAGCTGGGCGTCGACACCCGGCGAGATCGTGCACGTCTCGGCGAGCCCGAGGTACGACCTCCGCCCGGCCGCCGACCTCGGCATCAGGCACAAGGTGTTCCTGGACCGCGGTTTCGAGCCGGACCACCCGTGGCTCGGCTACGAGCGGATCACCGACATCGCCGACCTCCCCGTCCTGCTCGGTCTGCCACGCCACTAGTGCCGGAGTGCCGCGATGGCGGCGAGGTCGGTGCCGGGGACGACGGTGAGGCCGTGCATGCCGTAGAAGACGGATCCGGTCGCCGGTGCGCGGACCTTGTGCCCGGTGTCGCCGGCCGGGTCCACGACGTGGCCGATGACCTGGCCCTCGGTCACGTGGTCCCCTGGCCCGAAGTCCGGGTACCACAGGCCGGTGACCTCGGAGGCGACGCCGCCGGCCCAGACCCATTCGGTGGCGGGTGGCGGCTGCTCGACGTCGTCGCCGCTGAGGAAGCCGAGCAATCGCAGCAGCGCGCCGACGAGGCCCTCCGCCGCGCGCGGGTCCCGTTCGCCGAGCTGACCGGTCTCGACGAGGATCGCCGGGATGCCCTGGCGGGCGGCGGCCGCGTGGCTGTTGCCGCCGTCGGGGTTGGGCCCGAGGACGATGTCGTCGTAGCCCATGACGCGAGCCATGGCGGCGGCCCTGCCGTCCAGCTTTGCGTCGCCGGTGCGGCGGTAGCTGACGAAGTCGCGCAGGAACTCGTCGATGCGGCCGGCGTGCAGGTCGACGTACGCGTCGGCACCGTTGACGACAGTGGCGAACAACCAGGCCGCCAGTCGTTCGGTGGGACTGCCCGCGGGGTCGCCGGGGAAGACGCGGTTGATGTTGACCCCGTCGAGCGGGGACGTGCCGAGCCGTCCGTGGTAGACGGCGGGAGGGTTGGCGACCAGGCAGAGGACCACCTGGCCCCGGACGTGGTCCGGTTCCAGCCGGGCGGCGAGCCGGTGCAGCGCGTCGATGCCGGTGAACTCGCCGCCGTGCACGCCGGCGGTGATCACCACGCGCGGACCGGGACGGCGGCCGTTGACCAGTGCCAGGGGAATGTCGGTGGTGAGCGTGCCGAGATCGGCCCGCACCCTCCCCCGCGCCTTGGTGCCCGGCTCGGCACTCAACGTGCCGACGGTCAGGGTAGCCGCGGTGCCGTGGCTCATCACGCCTCCGTCCGGTGAGGGCAGGTCGGGCAGCAGGTCGTTCAGCCACGGGCCGACCGTAACCACGACAGCGTCGAACCGCTCGGTGCCCGTGTTCTCAGAGCCGCGAACCCGACCGGGCCGGCAGGCTTTCGACCATGAGCAGGGCCTGTTCGTTGTTCAGCCGTGGATCGCACAGCGAGGTGTACCGGCGGCTCAACGCGGCCTCGTCGGGCACGCGCGAGCCGCCGAGGCATTCGGTCACGTCCTCCCCCGCGAGTTCGAGGTGCAGGCCTCCCGGCCACTGGTCCAGGTCGTGCAGGGTCTCGTGGAACGCCGCCGCCTCGCCGGTGATGTCGTCGAGATGCCGGGTCTTGACGCCGGCAGCGGTGATCCTTGTGTTGCCGTGCATGGGATCGCACATCCACACGACCGGATGCCCCGCCTCGCGCACCGCGTACACCAGTGGTGGCAACAAGGTCCGGACCCGGTCCGCGCCGAGCCGGCAGATCAGCGTCAGCCTGCCCGGTTCGCGATGCGGGTCGAGTCGCGCGCACAGTGCGACGACGTCTGCGGGAGTGGCACCGGGACCGATCTTGCAACCGATCGGGTTGGCGATCCCAGCCAGGAACGCGACGTGCGCGCCGTCGGCCGCACGGGTGCGCTCGCCGATCCAGGGAAAGTGGGTAGACGCGAGGTACCAGCCGCCGGTGCCTCGGGTCTCGTCTGACCAGGGCCTCCTCGTAGTCCAGCAGCAGGGCCTCGTGGCTGGTCCAGACACCGTTGTGCCGCCAGCGCAGGTCGCCGTCGCGGTGGGTGCGGCCGTACCGGTCACCGGCGGAGCCGAGCGCCTCCCCGATCAACGCGGGCGCCCGGCGGCGGGCCAGGCCACGCAGTTCCGACAGCACCGCGCGGGCGGCGTGGTAGCCGGCGACCATCCGCCGGGCGTCCGGAACCCGTTGCGCTCTAACGGGATCCGGGCTGTTGACCGCGAGCCCCCGGAACGTCGCCATCTCCTCACCGCCGATGACCTCCGTCGGTTCGGAGCGCGGTTTCGCGAACTGGCCGGCCAGGCGTGCGATCGCGAGGACCGGTACGTCCAGCGCGTGGCTGATCCGCTCCGACAGCGCACCCAGGACGTTGTCCTTGGCCAATGCGCCGCGCCGCGCGGCGATGCCGAACGGTTCGGCGCAGTCACCGCCCTGCAGCACGTACGCCCTGCCTGCGGCGACCTCGGCGAGAGCGCTCCGGACCGAGCGGACGTCCTCCGGGGTGGTGAGCGGTGGCGCGCTCGCCAGTCGCAACCTTGTTTTGGTGAGCTCGCAGGAATCTGGCCAGTCCGGCTGGTGGGCGGCGACACTGCCGCGCCAGGTCGACGGACTCCATGCCGTCACCCGGCACTCCCCGCGCGCAGGGCCCGTTGCACGAGGTGGTCCGCCGCGCCGAGATACTCCGTGGGGTCACACAGACGCTTCAGTGTGTCGGCGTCGAGTACCGCCAGCACGTCGCCGTCCTGCGCCAACTCTTCGGCCAGCTCCCCGCCACGACCGGCCGCCGTCGCGACCGCGCGCATCGCCGCCGCCTTTCCCAGGTGTGGCGCCAGGTGCGCGGAGAGACGTTCGGCCACGATCGCCCCGCCGGTGATGTCCAGGTTGGCCCGCATCCGGTCGGCGTGCACGCGCAGCCCGGTGAGCAGTTCCACCGCGGTGTGCGCGGCGCCGCCGGCCAGCCGCAGACATTCCCGGAGCGGTTGCCACTCCGCGTGCCAGGTCCCGGCCGGCCGCTCGTCCTCGGCGATCATGCAGTGGGCGAGGGTCGAGGCGAGACCGGGAACCTGCAGCGCCGCGGACCGGATCAGTGTGGCGAGGCTGGGGTTGCGCTTCTGCGGCATCGCGGACGACACGCCCCTGCCGGCGGCGACGGACTCGCTGAGCTCGGCGATCTCGGTGCGGCACAACGACTGCACGTCAACCGCGATCTTTCCGAGCGCACCGGTGAGCAAGGCACACCACGCGGCGGTGTCGACGATCGGCGTGCGCAACACGTGCCACGGCACCACGGGCTCGGCCAGGCCCATCTCGTCGGCATAGGCGGAGATGAGGTTCGCGGCGTAGTTCTCGGGCAGCCCGTCGAAGTGCAGCCGGGCGTACTCGAGGTAGGCCGCCATGGTTCCGGCCGCGCCACCGATCTGCACGGGCAGGCCCTGCCGCACCAGGTGCTGTGCCCTGGAATCCGCCTCCCGCACCAGATGCAGCCATCCGGCCGCCTTCAGCCCGAACGTCGTGGGCACGGCGTGCTGGGTGAGCGTGCGGCCGGCCATGATGGTGTGGCGGTGCCGGTCGGCCAGGTCCTCCAGCGCACCGATCACGGTGGCGAGGTCCTGCCTGACGTGGAGCAGTACCCGCGCGATGACCAGGCAGCAGGCCGTGTCGAGGACGTCCTGGCTGGTGGAGCCGCGGTGGACGTACTCGGCGGCGGCCGGGTCGACGGCGGCGACACGCGCGGTGAGGTCCTCGACCACGGCGACGACCGGGTTCGCCGCGCCACGGGAACGCGCGGCGATCCCGGCCAGGTCCAGGCACCCGTCGGCGACCTCGGTGATCACGTCGGCGGCGGCCGCGGGGACGGTGCCGACCCTGGCCTGGGCGCGGGCCAGTCCGGCCTCGGCCGCGCACATCGCCCGCAGCCACGCCTCGTCGGACGTGATCGCCTCCGCTGCGGTTGTGGCCCGCACCGGCGACAGCAGTCCGGTGTCGCGGAGGTCGTTTCCGGTGTGGATCACATCGCCCTCCCCGCGTCCTCGAACACGCCGACATCGACACGGCGACCGACGTCCACATGCCCGCCGGTGCCCTCACCCACGTACGAAGGCACGCGATGCGGACCGAGCGCGGCCCGCGCGATCGCGTCCGCGTCGCCCACGGTCGCCGAAGCCGAACACGGCCGAATGCCCACCGCGGTCGCCCAGTGCACCGACTCGGTCGGCACGCCCAGCGCGTACAGCCAGGAAACCGGCACACCGTCGGCGGCGATCACCCTGGCAGGTCTGGGGGTCACGTCCAGCCCACCCGTCTCCAGCACACCGCCCGCCCCGTCGGGAACCCGGTGCGGCCTGCACCGGCCGGTGGCGAGCAGGCTCCGGAGCAGTTCGTCGTCGGCGGTGCGGAGGTCGGGCGCGGGCATGCGCGCGTCGATCACCACGCGGACGGGCATCGGTTGCGGCATCAGGTCGGCGACCGCGACGAAGGTGCCCTCGACGCCATCGAGTTCGGCGCGGGTGCCGGGTCCGAGGACGTCCAGCACGCCGGCCGAGATCAGTGCCGCCATCTCCTCGATCCGCCGGGCGGGCGGGCCGATGGACAGGAACGCGTTGAGCGGGCTGAACCAGTCCTCCAGGTCGTCGCGGTGGGAACGGCCGCGCAGTCCGCCGTGGTCGACCACCGCCCGGATCTCGTTGCGCAGGTCCCGCAGGACGTCCAGTGCCGCCTTGACCGGGCCGCGCACGTTGCCCTGGGCCGCTCTGGCCACGTCCTCGCGCAGGTGTTCCAGCAGCCAGGGGCGGAACTCCGCCAGCGACTGGAAACCGAGCTGGTCCACCGGGTGCTCCACCCGCGTCCAGTCCCAGCGTGAGCCGAACGCGACGCCGTACTCGTCCAGCAGCGCCGCTTCCTCGGAACCACGGCCGCACGACCGGTACCGGTCGGAGAACCTGGCCACAGCACGGGGTTCCAGCCGCGTCGCGAGCGAGGTCGCGTAGTAGACCGTCTCGACCTCCTTCGCGATCAACGGCCACAGGTCGGCGCGGAAGTCGACCGGCGCGGACCGCAACGCCCGCACGACGTCCTCGGTCAGCACCACCGCGCGGTGACGACCGTGTGCGCCCTTCTGGTTCTCCCCTCTCGCGTGCAACGGCACGCCCCGGCGCGACCCCGCGTACAGCCGGGGTTCGTCACCGGAGGGGTGGTAAACGAGTACTCCGTCGCGCCGCGAGAACCGCCCGCCCCGGCCGGTGGTCAGCTCGGCGAGGTGGTCGAAGAAGTTCAGGCCGAGGCCCAGCAGGAGTACGGGTTCGCCCGCAACAATCGGAGTCAGGTCGGCGTCGGCGGGGTTGCCCGGCGCCACGTACCGCAGGCCGTGGGCCGCCGCGAACTCGCCGAGTTCACGCTCCCGCGGGCCAGGTCTCGACGGCAGATGTCCCTGGGCCAGGACGACCGCGTCCAGCCCGGTCAGCGCCTGCCCGTCGGCCAGCCGGACGGTCCGGTCCGGTCCAACCTCCACCGCCCGCTGGCGATGGTGGACGATCCGCACCCCGATGGGAGCGCTGCGGGCTATCTCCCCCAGCGCCCACACGAGGTAGTGCCCGTAGAACGCACGCGTGGCATAGGAGTCCGGCCCCAGGCGCCTGGCCTCGCTCCTGATGCTGTCGTTCCCGTCGTCGAGACTGGCGGTGGAGGCGACCGATCTCGACCATTCGTACAGCGAGGGGCCACGACGGACCGGGCCTTCCATTCGCACGCTGTCGTCCGGGAAGACCGTGACCTGCGAGCACACCGTGTTCATCAGGAACCCGCTCGACTGCCGCGTGTTCCACACCGCCCCGGAACCGTGCTCCGCAGGGTCGATGACGTGCACCACGAGCTCGTCGCCGAGTTCGACGGGCGACCAGTTGGAGCACATTCTTTCCAATACGGAGAGGCCTCGCGGCCCCATTCCGACGATACCTGCGCAGCGTTTATCCACAATGTCTATCCACAATGAATCTACCAGCTTCCGGGCCCTGGATTCGGATGAGTGCTCCACGGCACCGGGCTCACAACTCACTTTGCACGCCCGCATGCGGGCTGCCGATGCTGCGCCTGGCGATGTGTGGCCGACGTGAAATCCAGCGATCATGACATCGACTGAACCCACCTGTGCGCACGCCCGTATGAATCCCTGTAAGCGTTTTCCGTCGCGCGAGGTGATCACCGGATGCGTTCCACGCACACGACTGATCAACTGCCTGGCGAAAATGAGGGCGTCGTCATCAGCACGCACCGGGTGACACCGGGCCGGATGGCGAGTTTCTCGACCTCGGTAAAGGGACTGCTGGGCGCGGCGTCCAGATCACAGGGGTATCTCGACGGGAGAATGGAGAAAGCATCCGGCGATTCGGCGACCTGGCTGGTCATCTGCTGGTTCGACAGCGCGGAGAGCGCCGGCGAGTGGGGCCGTTCGCGGTCCCATGCGACGTGGCGCGAGTACGTCGGACGCTTCTCCACCCGCGTCGAACCGCCACCCCGACCCGCTCAGGCACCGCCGGGAGCCACACCGCCGAAACCTCCGCCGAAGTGGAAGACAGCGCTGGTCACCCTGATCGGGGTGTTCCCCGCGGTCCTGCTGGTCAACGTCACCGTCATCCCGCGCGTGACGGGCCTGCCGCTCCTGGCGCGCACCCTCGTCCTGTGCGTGTGCGTGACGGTGCTGATGACCTGGGTGCTCATGCCACAGGTGATGAAGGTGCTCGGGCCGTGGTTGCGCCGGGGCACCATCCCCGTCGCGGGGCCGGGCGGTGCCACGCCCGGCCCCGCCGGTCCCCACACCGCAGGCCCTCAAGCCGCTGCCGGGACCGCCGGCCCTCCACCCGCCGACGGTCCCGGCAGCACCCCCGCCAGCACTCCCGGCGGCACCCCCGGCGACGACTGGGCCGACACCGGCCTGCCGGTCGACGCCGACGCACCCACCTCGATCTCACCCGGCCCGCGGCCCCCGGCCACGCCGGCCGACAACGGAGCCAGGCAGGGCTCACGACCACCCAGAGCGTCGCGGTCACGGCACGCCGCCCGGGCGACCTTCCCCAGCGGGCCGCAGTCCCGCTCCCGTCGCCCCTGAGCACGTCGCCGCCGACCCCCGAGCACCGGAGCGTATTCAGTGCGGACCCTTCTCATCGACAACCACGACTCGTACACCTACAACCTGTTCCACCTCGTCGCGAGCGTGAACGGGGAAGACCCCGTCGTGCTGAGCAACGACGATCCGGAGCTGGCCAGGTTGTCGTTCGGCGAGGTGGACAACGTGGTGATCTCCCCCGGTCCCGGACGGCCGGGCCGGAGCCGGGACCTCGCCGGATCGACCAGGTTCCTGAACCAGGACGTGCTCCCGGTGCTCGGGGTGTGCCTCGGTCACCAGGGCCTCGGGTTCCTGGCGGGAGCACAGGTCGCGTTGGCGCCACAGGCCCGCCACGGTCACCCGACCTCGATCACGCATGACGGTCGCGACCTGTTCGAGGGCATCCCGCAGGGCTTCACGGCGGTGCGCTACCACTCGTTGTGCGTGCGCGAACCGCTGCCGCCCGAGCTGGAGGCCACCGCCTGGGCGGAGGACGGCGTGCTGATGGGGCTGCGGCACCGATCCCGCCCGCAGTGGGGAGTGCAGTTCCACCCCGAGTCGATCCTCACCGAGTGGGGAACCCGGCTGCTGACCAACTTCCGCACGCTCTCCGAGACCGCGCGGCCGTCCATCACCGTGCGCGGCGCTGACCCGGCACCGGCCGTTCCCGAGGTCGAGGCGCCGGCCCGGAAGACCCGCCATCGGCTGCACACCGTTGTGCACCAAGGCGTCGTCGATCCCGAGCAGGTGTTCGCGGAACTGCACTCGGCGTCGGAACGCGCGTTCTGGCTGGACGGCGCCGGCGCGGGCGAGCGCGGGGCCCGGTTCTCCTACCTCGGCGACGACACCGGCCCGCTCGCCGAGTACTGCAGCTACGACGTGCGGGCGGGCGTGGTGACGGTGGAGCGGGCCGGCCGTCCGGCGGCCAGGCTGCGCGACGACGTCTTCGCCTACCTGCGGGACGGTCTGGCCGATCGCGCCCACGCACAACCCGATCTTCCGTTCGACTTCACCTGCGGCTGGGTCGGGTACTTCGGCTACGAGCTCAAGGCGGCGCTCGGTGGCAAGGCCGCCCACCGCAGCAGCACCCCGGACGCGGCCTGGTTGTTCGCCGACCGCGTCATCGTCATCGACCACCAGGAGCACACGGCCCATCTGCTCTGTCTGGCCGAGGACACCGAATCGGCCCACGAGGAGGCCACCGCCTGGCTCGACGCCACGTCCGCCTTCCTCTCCTCGCTGTCGTCACACAAGCCGCCCTCCAGCTCCTGGACGCAGGAGGAGGACGCGGTCGAGATCACCGAACGCTGGCTGCTGCGCGAAGCCATGGACTACCGCCTCGATGTCGTTGCGTGCCAGGAACAACTGCGCGCGGGCGAGAGCTACGAGATCTGCCTGACCACGGCGGTGGAGCTCCCCGCGACGTGCGCGTCCGCCGACTACTACCGGGTGCTGCGCCGCGTCAACCCGGCGCCGTACTCCGCGTATCTGCGCTTCGGCGAGGTCGACGTGGCCAGCTCGTCACCGGAGCGGTTCCTCCGGGTCGGCACCGACGGCGTCGTGCAGGCCGAACCGATCAAAGGCACGGCCGCCCGCGGTGTGACGCCCGAGCAGGACGCCGCGTTGCGCGACGGGCTGGCCGAGGACCCGAAGACGCGCGCGGAGAACCTGATGATCGTCGACCTGCTGCGCAACGACCTGGGGCGCGTCTGCCAGGTGGGCACCGTGCAGGTGCCGGAGCTGATGGCGACCCGCTCGTACCGGACCGTGCACCAGCTCGTGTCGACGGTGCGGGGCGAGCTGCGGCCGGGCCTGGACGCGCTGGACGTCGTGCGGGCCTGCTTCCCCGGCGGGTCGATGACCGGAGCCCCCAAGGAACGCACGATGGAGATCATCGACGACCTCGAACCGGGCGCGCGGGGCGTGTACTCCGGCGCCCTGGGATTCTTGAGCTGCAACGGATCCGCCGACCTGAGCATCGTCATCCGCACCGCGGTCTTCGCGGCCGGACGGGTGCGGATCGGCGCGGGCGGGGCGGTCGTGCTGGACTCCGATCCCGACGGCGAGTACCAGGAGATGCTGCTCAAGCTGGCCGCGCCGATGCGGGCGTACTGGAGTTCCGGCGCGCACCAGCCCGCCGCCGTGCTGCCCTCCGAGCCACGCGTCCATCGGCGCGGCCGGCACGCACGCCGCCGCCGCGCCGCCACCCGCGGCGCAGAGGTGGAGGCGGGCTGATGAACCGAACCTGCAACGCGGCCCTGGCACTGGCAACGCACGCCGATCGGTCCGGCTGGTCCTCCCGGCCCGCCTACCTGGTGAACGACGAGGTGTGGTCGCACGGCCAGATCCACGACCTCGCCGCACGAGCCTCGGGCGTGCTGCACGACCACGGGATCGGCCGGGGTGACCACGTGCTGCTGGCCGCGCCGGACGGGATCGCGTGGGTCGTCACGTTCCTGGCGATCGCCCGCCTGGGCGCGGTGGCCGTGCTGGTGAACCCGGAGCTCACCGCGGCCGACCACCAACTGCTGTTCGCGGACTGCGGCGCTCGCGCCTGCGTGACGGACGCGGCGCTGGAGGACCGTTTCCCGGGCAGCACGTGGATCGACGTCGACCACCTGCTCGACCAGGCGTGGACCACCGGTGTCGGGCCTACCGCCGAAGTCACCGCCACGAGCCCGCTCTACGTGCAGTACACCTCCGGCACCACCGGTCAGCCGAAGGGCGTCGTCCACGCGCACAAGGACCTCGCCCTGTACGGCACGACGGTGGGGCGCGATGTCCTGCGCATCGGCATCGGCGATGTCGCGCTCTCGGTCTCGAAGATGTTCTGGGCGTACGGTTTCGGCAACGCACTGGTGTTCCCGCTGCATTCGGGTTCGTCCGCGGTCCTCACACCGCACCGGCCCGGCGCGGAGGAGATCCTCGACCTGGTGGAATGGCACCGGGTGAACCTCCTGTACTCCGTGCCCTCCTCCTACGCGGCACTCGCGTCCGCCGACACGCATGGCGCGCTGGCCCGCCTGCGCGCCGCGGTGTCCGCCGGCGAACCGATGCCGGCGTCCCTCGGTGCACGGCTGCGCGACGACCTGGGGGTCGACCTGCTGGAGCAGATCGGCTCCACCGAGGCCGGGCACGCGTTCTGCGCCAACGGGATCGGCGCCAACACCCCCGGCACGCTGGGCCGCCCCGTACCCGGCTGGGAGGTGCAGGTCCGTGACGCGCAAGGCTTTCCGGCCGACGGCGAGGGCGAGCTGTGGGTGCGCGGCCCGACGCTGTTCTCCCACTACCTCAACCAGCCGGAGCTGACGCGGAGCACGCTCGTCGACGGCTGGCTGACGACCCACGACCGGGTCCGCCACAACCCGGACGGCACGCTGAGCCATCTCGGCCGCACCGACGACCTGGAGATGGTCGGCGGGATCTCCCTGTCACCACTGGAGATCGAGCACGTGCTGGCCTCGCACCCCCTGGTGCGGGAGGCCGCCGTCGCCGCGGTGCTCGACCAGTACGAAGCCTCCCGGCTGCGGGCGTTCGTGGTGGCCGCACAACACACACCGGGGCTGGAGGACGACCTGATCGCCTGGACCAGGTCCCGGCTGCCCGCGTTCAAGGTCCCCCGCACCGTGCGGCTCGTGCCCCAGCTGCCGAGGACGGCCACCGGCAAGTTGCGCCGCCACGTCGTGCGCACCGGATCCTGGTAACCCCAGTAAGGAGTTCCCCTTGCGGCAAAAGCTTTTCTCCGGCAGCGGATTCTACATCGGACAGATGTTCCGCGAGGCCGCCGTGCGCCACGGCGCCGTACCGGTCGTCCTGGACCGTCCGCTCGACGTGGCACCCGGCGACGGGCTGCGGCACACCTACCGCTCACTCGCCGACCTGGTGGACCGGCTGGCGGACCAGCTGTGGGCCGCCGGGGTCAGGCCCGCGAGCCACGTCGCGATCCACAAGCGCGACAACGTGGACATCGCGCTGCTCGGCTGTGCGGTGTCCCGCATCGGCGCGGTGCCCGCCCTGTTGTCACCCGGCCTGGACGCCGCCGCGGCGAGCATCCTGCTCGGCCGGCTCGACCGGCCGTTGCTGGTCACGGACGAGGCGACGCTGTCCCGGCTGACGGCGCACACCGACATCACCGGGCTCGTCAGCACCAGCGTCCTGGTCAGCGGGACCTCTCCCGGTGCCGTCGCGCTCGGCGATCTGGAGGTGACCCGGCGCGCCACGCCGGTCCGGCTGCATCCGGACGAGCCCGCGATGATCACGCACAGCTCCGGCACGACCGACGTGCCCAAGCTCGCCGTGCACTGCGCCCGCGCGCTGTGGAACCGGCTGGTGCCGCAGAAGATCATGGCGCTGCCCGTGCGCGGGGAGACGGCGGCCTTCTGCATGTCCTTCGTCCACTCGCGCTTCTACCACGCGCTCGGCACGTTCCTGTCCGGTGGCAGCCGCCTGCTCCTGCTGGTGGACCACGACCCCGCCTCGGTCGGCCCGCTGCTGGCCCGGTGGCGCCCCGGTGTCGTGGAGACGCACCCCAACACGTTCGTGCTGTGGGAGGACCTGGCGGACGCCCCGGGAGCACCGCTGCGGGACGTGCGCTGCTTCGGCAGCACCTTCGACGCCATCCACCCGCGCACCGTGCAGCGGCTGCTCGGCGCGTCGCAGCGGCGCGGGAAGTACCTCGTGCAGCTCTACGGGCAGAGCGAGACCGGACCGGTGGCCGTGCGCATGTTCACCGAACGGGGTGCGGCGCGCGGTGACGGACGGCTGGTGGGCATGGGCATCCCCGGTTTCACCAGGGTCAGGATCACCGACGACGGCGGCGCCCCGGTGCCGCACGGCACGGTCGGGCACATCGAAGCACGCACCCGCGGGCGGATCGTCACCTACCAGGGAGCCCAGGACAAGTTCGACGCGCAGCTCAACGGGAGCTGGTGGCGCATGGGCGACATGGGCACGCGCAGCTGGTGGGGCGGCCTGAACCTGATCGACCGCGAGATCGACCAGATCGACCAGGTGGACAGCAACCTCCGGATCGAGGACGTGCTGATGTCCCGGCTGGACGAACTGCGCGAGGTGGTCGTGGTTCCCGGCGCGGGCGGCGTCGCGGTGCCCGTGGTGTGCACCCGCAGTGGTGCACCGTTGGCGCTGACGCGTTGGCAGCGTGCGACGGCGGACCTGCCGGCCATGAGCGCACCGCGGCAATGGGCGTTCGACGACCTGCCGAGGACGTCGACCTGGAAGATCAAACGCGTGGTGCTCGCGCAGTTGATCGCCACCGGGGACAGCGCGGTGGCGGCCCATGGCTGACCCCGAGATCGACGCGGTACCGGTGATCGTCGTGGGCGCGGGTCCGGTCGGGCTCTTCTCCGCGCTCGCCCTGCGTGCACACGGGGTGCCCGTCGTCCTGCTCGAAGCCGACCCCGCCGACCGGCTACCGGACCGGCAGCCGCGCCCTCTACGTGCACGGAAAGTCGTTGGCACTGCTGGAATCCACCAGTCCGGGACTGGGTTCGGAGCTCGCCGCGCACGGCGTGCTGTGGAACGTTCGCCGCACCCTGTTCCGCGGGCGGCAGGTGTACGCGCGGGAGTTCCCGCCGCACGACGCCACCCGCGGCCTGCCCCCGTTCACCAGCCTGCGGCAGAGCGAGACCGAGCGCTTCCTGCTGCAGGCCTGTGAACGGGAGGGCGTGGACGTGCGGTGGAACCACGCCGTCACCGAGGTCGTCGCGAACCCCGATGGTGTCACCGTTGCCACCGCTGATGGTGCGACCTGGTCGGGAAGTCACGTCGTGGGAGCCGACGGCGCCAAATCGATCGTGCGCAAGAGCATGGGCACCTCGTTGGCAGGCTCGGCCGCGGACGGGTTCCACGTGGTCGTCGACGTCGCCGACGAGCCCGGCAGCACACCGAGTCTGGAACGGGTGATGCACTACGAGCATCCCGGCGCGGACGGCCGGGGCGTGCTCGTCGTGCCCTACGCGAACGGCTTCCAGGTCGACGTGCAGAGCCTGGCCGGGGACGATCCGGACGTCATCGCCTCGCGGCGGGAGGTGCGGCGGTGGCTGCCCGCGGTGATCGGACCGACGCCGTCGGAGCGCATCACCGCGATCTCGGTCTACCGGTTCCTGCAGCTGATCGCCGCCGACTTCGCCGACCCGCACCACCGGATCCTGCTCGTGGGCGAGGCCGCCCACCTGTTCCCGCCGTTCGGCGCACGCGGCATGAACAGCGGGTTCGTCGACGCACGGGTGGCGGCGGACGCCATCTCGACGGGAAGGCGTGACCCCGCGGCGAACGCCGGAGCCGTCGCCGGTTTCGCCACCACGAGACGAGCGGCGGCCGAGGTCAACAGCGCCGCCGCGGGCGCGGCGCTGCGGCACCTGCGGCCTCCCAGCACGGCGGCCCGGCTGCGGCGCAGGGCGGCGGCACAGCTGGCGCCCGTGGTGCCGAGACTCGGCGAGTGGCTGGAACACGCCCCCTACGGCCCGCGTCCCGTGGCTGGCAGGCGCTGAATGGCGGCCGAGGAGGCTCCCCTGCTGGTGGCCGATTCCTGGCTGGTGCTGGACGGGGCGGTGCTGTCACTGGATCGGCACGTCAGCAGGTTCTCGCAGTCGTGCCTGGAACTCGGTGCCGTCACGCAGGCCGACCTGGACCGGTTCTGGTGCGAGGCGACCTCCGCGTTGCCGCGCACCGGCGCCTGGTTCCCGCGCGTGGAGCTCGCGGGCGATCCGCCGTCGTTGCGACTGCGGATCCGCCCGGCACCTCCGCGCGGCGAACACGTGCGGGTGTGGGTGCCGGGCACGCCCGATCATCGGCGCACTCCCGCACGCAAGGGTCCGGACCTTCCGGCAATGGGCCGTCTGCGGGCCGAGGCGGAGCGGCACGGCGCCCAGGAGGCGCTGCTGCGGACAGCGGACGGCATCGTGGTCGAAGCGGCGAGCTCGTCCGTGCTGTGGTGGGAGGACGACGTGCTGTGCTCGCCGCCCGCGGAGATTCCGGCGCTGCCCGGCACGACCGCCGGACTGGTGCGCGACCTGGCTGCGGCGCAGGGAGTCCCGGCAGCGCGGCGGGCCCGTCGCGTCGACGAGCTGGCCGGCCGGGAGGTGTGGCTGCTCAACGCGCTGCACGGCATCCGCCTGGTGACCGGGTGGACCGGCTGCGGCACCACTCCCGGCGAGGGCAGGCACTTCGCGCTGTGGCGGGAGCGGGTCGAACGGCTGCGCCTGCCGCTGAACCCGCCCTCCGCCGCGCGGTCGCCTCAGTTCGAGGTCGTCGTCTGGTGGCTGAGTCTGTTGCTGAGCTGTGCTGGGGAGCCGGGGGAACCATGCGGGTGCTGATCGCGATGCGGTTGTAGGAGTTGATGGCGGTGCAGACCCAGATGAGCGCGGCGACGCCGTCCTCGCCGAACTCGGTGGCCGCGGCCCGGTACACGTCATCCGGTACCCGGCCCTCGTGCACGAGCGTGATCGCCTCGGCCAGGGCCAGCGCGGTCTTCTCCCGCGCGTCGAACAACGTGGACCGCTGCCAGGCGAACAGCGCGTCGAGGCGTTCCGGCGCCTCGCCGGCGGTCCTGGCGTCACGGGCGTGCAGGTCGATGCAGAACTCGCAACCGTTGATCTGCGAGACGCGCAGGCGCAACAGGTCCAGCAGCAGGACGGGCAACCCCACCTGGGCCGCCGAGTCCGCGGCCGCGACGTGCAGCGCCCGCATCGCGGCGGACACGTCCGGGGTGACCGACTTCAGGTTCACCCTCGGCTCACTCGTAATGGTTGACATTCCTCAAGAATAGCGGAGTTTCGAGCGTTTTTCGTTGGTACACAACAGAAAAGTTCGGTTCGTCCACTATGGACGAGATCGTCTGTCGTGCGCCGATCACGCACGTGCCTCGAGCCGGGTGGCTGAACACTTCGCCACCCGGCGACAACACCATCCGCGATCCGGCTATCGCCGGCCGTTCCCCGAGTCCGTGGCCAGGGTCGCGCCGACAGCCTCCAGCGCCGCCGTGACCGGCTGGAAGAACGTCACCCCACCGGTCCTGCAGTCGCCGCTGCCGCCGGAGGTCAGCCCGATCGCGTCACCGTTGCGGGCGAAGAGCGGGCCACCGCTGTCACCGCCCTCGGCGCACACCGTCGTCTGGATCAGGCCCGTGACGGCGCCCTCCGGATAGTTCACCGTGGCGTCGAGCCCGGTGACACGGCCGGAGCGCAACCCGGTCGTGCTGCCCATGCGCTGCACCTGCCTGCCGACCTGGGCCTCGGCCGCCCGCCGGATCCGCACGGTGCCACCACGGCCGGTATCCACCTCGCCCGGCGCGGCGGTGTTGCGGTTGTTGTAGGTGAGCAGGGCGAAGTCACCGTCGCCGGGAAAGGTCGACTCGGCGACGGTGGCGGCGTTGCGGCCACCGGACGACAGCGCGAACTGCCGGCCGGCGGCTGTGCAGTGTCCCGCCGTCAGGAAGCCGGGCGCGCCGTCGTCCGTGGTGACGTTGAACCCCAGCGAGCAGCGGCTGCCCCCGGCGAAGATCGCGTCGCCGCCCTCGGCGAACAGGCGGAACACGCCGGGCGCGCGGCTCAGCGTCGCCGCACCGGACCCAAGCGAGTCCACGGTGGAGACCAGGGTGTTCCACCGCTCGCCGGTCACCGTGCTGTCCGCCGTGACGATCACCTTGTTCGTCCTGGGGTCGACCGCCCAGGCGGTGCCCGGCATCGCGGCCTTCTGCCGCAGTGTGGCGGTGGCCGACTTGGCCCGCTCCGGCCCACCTGTCTCCTGCGCCGCCTGGCTGCTGGTGAACGTGACGCCGGTGATGACCATCGCCAGGGCGCCGACGCCCGCCGCGATCACCTTGGCGCGGCCGCCCTTTCGGTGCATGCCCAAGACTGACCTCCCAGTTGCGTTTTCACTTTTCCACCACGATCACTCACTGGGAAAACGGCCATGACGGCACCGTCGGTTCAATTGAAATTTCCACTTAGCAAAGGACGGTCGATCGGGCAAGACGCCGACCGTCTCGACCTTTCTGCCAGGCGTTTCCCTGTGCGCGCCGACCGGCTGGTCCCGGCCCGGCGGTCGAACTGCCCCGGCTTGGACTCCCGTATTCATCGCTGCGACCGCTTCGCCCAATCGTGGCGAAGCCCCAATGATGAAGGAGCTCGCAATGGCGGAGAAGAAAAGCAACGCGGTACTCGCGGCGGCGTTCGCGACGGCCCTCGGCGTCGGGCTGGTCCTGGGCGCGACCACCGGCTACGCGGCGCCCGGCCAGAACAACAACGGGCAGGAGGGCCATCGGGTCGAGCACACCTGGATCAAGGGTGAGTGGACGGACGACCTCCTGTTCGGCTTGCTGGCCAGGGACTTCGAAACGCCTTAGCGAGGCCGGTCGCCGGAGCGGGGATCGAGGCCGTGGTCGAGAATCGCGGTGTGCCGACTGCGAAGAACCTCGACCTCCCCCGGCTGCTGGTGTCCGGGAGCGCGCTGCCGTCCGGAAGCGCGGTGACCGAACTGGCGATCCCGGCGCTGTTGCTGCGCGCGAGCGACGTGAAGTGGTCACAGCTCGTCCACGTCTACGTGCCCAGCGGTCCCGTGGTCGCCTTCAGCGGCCGTGACCTCCGCTCGCCCGGCATCGCCGCGGCCACCGAGGTGGCGCGGTCTGCGGGGTTCGAGGCGGTGGTCCGGTCACCGGGCGGACGGATGGTCGCCTACGACAGCGGCGCGGTCGTGATCGACCACCTCGACAGCACCTCCGGCATCCGGCACGCGGGCCGCTCGACCTTCGCCGAGAACGCGGAGAGCCATGCGCGGGTGCTGCGCGGGCTCGGTGACATCGACGCCCGTGTCGGCGAGGTGGACGGCGAGTACTGCCCCGGCGAGTTCAGCGTCAACGTCGCGGGCAGCGCGAAGGTCGTGGGCTCGGCGCAACGCGTCACCGCCACCGGTTCCCTGTTCAGCACGGTCGTGCAGGTCGACGTCTCGGACCGGGTGCGCGCCGTGATCGTCGCCGTGTCCGAGGCGCTCGGCTACGACCTGCGCGAAAGCTCCATCGCGGGCCTGGCCGGCTACGCGCCCGGACTGACCGCCGAGGAGGTCGCCGCGGCCTTCGTCAAGGACTACCGCGGCCGGCTCGACATGACCGGCGGGCAGTTGCCGGCGGAGGTGGTCGCGCACGCCGCCGGCGCGCCGGAACCCGGCGCGGCACCCTTCTCCGTCGACGACTGGACCAGGGCGAACCCACTGCCGAACGCCTGAGTCAGCGGTCCGCGCGGCGTTCGCGGAAGGCGATCATGTTCATCCGGTTGCCGCACCGCACGGTGCAGAACCGTTTGAGGCCGTTGCGGGACAGGTCCAGGACGAGGCCCTCGCAGTCGTCGGCCTCGCAGATCCGCAGGCGGTCCGTCTCGTCCATCCGGATCACGTCGATGAGGGCGAGCGCGGCTTCCACCTGGATTCGCTCGGCGAGCGGGGAGCCGGGCTCGGTGGCGTGGATGTGCCAGTCGACCGAGCCGTGCCGCACGAGGTGCGGGAGTGCCTTGGCATCGCGGAGCATCTTGTTCACCGCCTCGACGGCGTCGTCGCGATCGAGGGTCCACACCCGCCTCAGCAGTGCCCTCGTGCGGTGGACGTCGCGCAGTTCCGCCTCGTCGCCGTCGACGCGGCCGGTGTAGGAGTAGCGGCTCAGCAGGTCCGCGAGCTGATCGACCGTGGCCAGCTCGTCCGCGCCGCTGCGCGACGCCGACGGGTCGGTGTTGCACAGGACGACGACGAAGGCGAGCGACTCCTCCGTGTCAGGGGCAAAACGCAAATTGACTCCTTACCGCGACCAGCCTACCGTCAGGACCGTCAGCCAAGATAAGCCATGACAGGGCCCGGTGCGGGGAGGCAAGCATGAAGGTTCCGCCGACGTCCACCGGCCTGATCGCGGCAGCCGTTTCGTTCATCTCGTTCGGCACCTCCGGGGCGTTCGTCAAACCGCTCCTGGAGGCCGGCTGGTCGCCGACCGCCGCCGTCACGGCCCGCGCGCTCACCGCCGGGCTCGTGCTGCTTCCGTTCGTCGTGATCTCGCTGCGCGGCCGGTGGTCGGTGCTCCTACAGGCTCGGTGGCCCGTATTGGGCATGGGCCTGGTCGGTGTGGCGGTCACCCAGGTCCTCTACTTCGCCGCCATCCAGCGCATCCCGGTGGCGACGGCGCTGCTCATCGAGTTCCTCGCGCCGCTGCTCCTGGTCGGGTTCGGCTGGGCGGTCAGCAGGCGAACGCCCGCGCCCGTCGTCCTGGCCGGCTCGGTGCTCGCGGTCGGCGGCCTGGTGCTCGTGATCGGGCCCGGCGCGATCCGGGCCGTGGACCCGGTCGGCCTGGCAGCCGCTTTCGGTGCCGCCATCGGGTGCGCCGTGTACTTCGTGATCGCCGCGCGCCCCAACCAGGGGCTGCCGCCGGTCGCGCTCGCCGGGGCGGGACTGCTGCTGGCCGCGCCTGTTCTGGCGCTCATCGGGGCGACCGGCCTGCTGCCGTTCACCGCCACGTTCGGCGACGTGCCCCTGTTCGGTACCAGCGCGGCCTGGTGGGTGCCGCTGCTCGTGGTCGCGGTCGTCGGCACGGCGCTGGCGTATGCGTCCGGCATCACCGCCTCCGGGATCCTCGGGTCGCGGCTCGCGTCGTTCATCGCCCTGCTGGAGGTCGTCTCGGCCTCCCTGTTCGCCTGGCTCCTGCTGGGCGAGGGACTCAGCCCGCTGCAGCTCGCCGGGGGCGTGCTGATCCTGGCCGGGATCGCCGCGGTCCGGGCCGAGCGGCCGGTCGCGGAACCGGCCATCGCGCCGCCGGTCGGCGCATCCTGCGGTTAGCGCAGGACAGCGGTGGCTCGCACCACCGCTGTCCTGTGTTCGCCGTTCAGCGCCAGCCGAGTGCCGGCGCGACGTGCACGAGAATGTTCTCGATGACGTGCGCGCAGTAGTCGGCACCGAGCTGGTTCGGCACGGTCAGCAGCAACGTGTCGGCTTCGGCGATCGCCTCGTCCCCGGCGAGCTGCTCGATCAGCACGTCGGGCTCGGCGGCGTACGAGCGCCCGAAGATCGCCCGGTTCGGCCCGTCGATGAAACCGACCTGGTCGGTGCTCTCGCCGTCGTCGCCGAAGTACGCGTGGTCCAGGTCGGTGGTAAGCGCGAAGATGCTGCGCGACACCGAGACCCGCGACTCACGCTGCCACCCGGCCTCCGTCCAGGCCTTGCGGAACGCCCGGATCTGCTCGGCCTGCTGCACGTGGAACGGTGCCCCGCCCTCGTCGAACTTCAGCGTCGAGCTCATCAGGTGCATGCCCTGCTCGGCCGCCCACGCGGCGGTGCCATTGGAAGCCGCGCCCCACCAGATCCGGTCCCGCAGCCCCGGCGAGTGCGGTTCGAGGCGCAGCAGGCCGGGCGGGTTCGGGAACATCGGCCGCGGGTTGGGCCGCGCGAAACCGTCGCCCTCCAGCACCTTCAGGAACACCTCGGCGTGCCTGCGAGCCAGATCGGCCTCGGTCTCGCCCTCGGCGGGCTGGTAGCCGAAGTGCCGCCACCCGTCGACGACCTGCTCGGGCGATCCCCGGGAGATGCCGAGCTGCAGCCTGCCGCCGGCGATGAGGTCGGCGGCCCCGGCGTCCTCGACCATGTACATCGGGTTCTCGTACCGCATGTCGATCACGCCGGTACCGATCTCGATGCGCTCGGTCTTCGCGCCGATCGCGGCGAGCAACGGGAACGGCGAGGCGAGCTGCCTGGCGAAGTGGTGCACCCGGAAGTAGGCGCCGTCCGCGCCCAGCTCCTCGGCGGCCACAGCCAGGTCGATCGACTGCAGCAGCGTGTCCGACGCGGACCTCGTCTGCGAATGCGGGCTGTCTGACCAGTGCCCGAACGAGAGAAAACCGATCTTCTTCATACCGTGCGAAACACTTCCGTCCGTTAGTCGCGCGTTCAACTACTCCGAACACGGCAGCGGCCCCGGGCATTCCTGCTCAGGTGGACCTGCGGACGTTGATCAGGCACCGGCGTGCTGCAGCATCTCGGTCAGCTCCGCGCGCCCCTTCACGCCCAGCTTGCGGTACGTGCTGGTGAGGTGTTTCTCCACCGCGCGCGGGGTCACCGCCAGCTCCTCGGCGATCTCCTGGTTCGACCGGCCGCTCGCCGCGAACACCGCGACCCGGCGTTCGGACGGCGTCAGGTGGGCGACCGACGACAGGGGCGTCGTGCTGCCGATCGCGACCTGGGCGCGGTCAGCGATGTCGTGGGCGCCGATGTCCTGGGCCACCCGCAGGCAGCGACGCCAGACGTCACCCCGGCCGGACTGCTCGCCCCACTGCCGCAACGCCAGCGCCAGCTCCAGGGCGTGCGAAGAGCCTTCCAGCACCTCGACCGCCCGGCGGGTCAGCTCCACGTCGCCGGTCACCCCGCCGAGGACCCGGAGGGCGCGGCCGATGCCGGAGGGTGCTCCCCACTCCTGCGCGATCAGCCGCTCTTCCTCCGCGAGCGCAACGGCTTCCTCGGTTTCGCCGAGCTGGCTCCTGAGCAGCGCCAGCGAGGTGCGCCACCCGAACAGCACCGGGTTGCGCCAGCCGCAGCGGTCCAGCCGCGCCCCGCACTCGGCCAGCGACGTCGCCGCGCCGGCCAGATCACCTCGCAACGCCGCGGTCGACGCCCGCAGCAGGCCCGCGATCGCGTCGAGCCACTCGTGCCGGGGGCGCTCGTCCACGAACGCGAGGATCCGTTCGGTGAGCTCGTTGTCCCGCAACCGCAGCGCGACCCCGGCGGACACGACGACCGCGGACGCGCCCGCCACGGTCCAGTCCCACGCCTTCAGCTCGAAGGCGTCCGCCGCCGCGCGCGCCGCCTCGTCGACTCTGCCGGACAGCAGGTGCACCAACGCCTGTTCGCTGCGGATCATCGCCTGCTCCGCCACATCGCCCCGGCTCCTCGCCGACGCCAGCGCCTGCTCGAGCCAGTTCGTCGTCGCACCCGGCTCATCGGCTACCGCGAGACAGCCGACCAGCAGCGGCGCCACCGACCTGCCGTGCGTGGCAGCCGCGGGTTCGTGGTCCAGCAGGTGCTGGGCGAGTGCGGCCATCTCGGTCGCTGATCCGTGCACGCCGACCGTCACGGCGTGCAGCAGCACCGCCAGCAGTTCCCGTTCCGCGCCGGTGGACACCGGCGGTCGCGGGCCCAGCGCGGCGAGCCTGGCGGCCGCGGCGGTCAGCTCGTCGCGTTCGGTCGAGCCCGCGTACCGCAGCCTGGCCTCGATCCGCAGCGCGAGGTCGCGGTCCGCGGGATCGAGCAGCGCCGGGTCACCGAGCTCCTCGGCGGTGCGCCGCAGCAGCACCAGGACCGCTTCCGGGACGTCGCCGATGACGGCCGGCGTCAACCGGACCAGAGCAGCCGCACGATCCCGTGGATCGCGGAGCAACGGGACGGCATAGGAAATCGTGCGGACAAAGGCATGGACGTCAAACCCGCGCACGGCGCTCGCAAGATCCACGAGAACTCCGGCCCGGTCCTCGCCGTCAGCCGACGCGTCGAGCAACGCCCGACGCAGATATCGGGCGGTCTGCTCGGGGGAGCCCTGGTTCGACGCGGTCTCCGCGGCGACGCGCAGCACCTCGACCACCCACGCGCCCTGCGGCCGGGTGATGCCCAGCAGCAGGTCCGCCACTTCCACCTCCGGCCTGCCCGAGGAGTACCACAGCCGGGCGGCACGGGTCTGGAGTTCCTCGCGCTCGGACGCGGTCAGCAACGCCGTCGCCGCGTCGCGCACGCAGGGCCGGGCGAACCCCGTCGACGACAGCAGACCCAGCTTGCGGAGGATCCTCGTGGCCTCCAGCACCGTGATCCGGTCGAGCCCGGCCAGCTCCGCCGCGTCCGGCAGGTCGGTGCCCACCACCGCGAGCGCCGTCAGCAACGCCCGGACCGGTTCGGGCTGCGCACGCAGGCACGCCACCACTCGATCGCGGACGTGGACCGGCCGGATCGCGCGCACAGCCTCGGCGTTGGCGGCCACCGGCGACCGGTCTCCCACGCGCCAGGCCAAGGCCAGCGAAGTGACCAGTAGCGGAAGACCACCGGTTTCCTCGTGGCACGCAAGCACGAACGCGTCGTCGCAGTCGCCGCCGAGCCGATGACGCAGCAGCGCCGCCGTTCCCGCCGTGGTGAACGCTCTAGGCCGGACCCGATGCTCCGCACCGGCCACAAAGGACACAACAGCCGCCCGGCCGGCCTGCGGATCGCCCTCGCAGACCGTCGCGGCCACCACAACGCGCGTGTGCGGTGCGTCCTTCGCCAGCATCCCGATCAGGCCCAGCGACTCGTCGTCCACCCACTGCAGGTCGTCAACCAGAACCAGCAACGGTTTCTCGCCACAGGCCAGTTCGTCCCACGAGTCCGCCGGCGCGTCGGCGGACTCGAGCAACTGCTGGACAACGCCTCCGGCGAAGTCGCGTTCGATCGGCGAAGCGGAAGCTCGCAGCACCACGAAGTCCTCCGCGGCCGGGCAGCCCGCCAGCGCGTGCAGCAGCGCGGTCTTGCCGTTGCCCAGCGGACCGGCCAGCACGATCACCCCGCCCATGCCGCCCGCGGCACGGCGCAGCGTTCTGCTGACCAGGTCGAGCTCGCTTTCCCGTTCCAGCAACACGATCGTCACGCACCCTCTCGTGGTCCGCCGGGAATCCATCCGAGCCGGCGCGCGCGATCAATCAGATGATCAGCACGATTGCGCACCGCGATATCAGCGGCCTCCCGCACCAGCGGTGCGGCCGCACGAGCCTCCTCGAACTCCGCGAGATCGAGCAGTGCGGTGGCTCGGGCAAGCCGGCTGGGAGACTTTCTCAACAGGCGCACCGCCTCCCGCAGATCCTCCCGGTCGCCGGAAACCTTGGCACGACGGAGATGTGCGCGCCCAAGCGCGCCAGGGACACCCCACGTACGTGCGTGGTCGACTTCCTCGGTGCACAGGCGGACAGCCCGCTCGGTGTCTCCGCGCGCGTGCAGGACCGTGGCGATCATCGAACGCCATGGCAGCGGGGCGGGGTTCAGCCACCGACGTGCGGCCATCCGTCGCCCGCACTCCTCGGCGTGTGCGAGTGCCACGTCGGTCTCGCCGCGCACGAGCGCGAGCCCTGCCTGGGTGTACAACATCGCTGTCTGCGCATGCCCGAAGCCGGGCTCGTCCTGCGGTACCCGCGACAGCTCCGCCACCCGCCCGGCCTGTCCGCACTCGACGCTGATCAGGATGTCGAACGCGACCAGAAACGGTCGCAGATCGGCATGCCAGTGTTCCGGTGCCAGCTCGGATCGCGCGGCGGAGAGGTCGATGGCGGCCTCTCGCGGCCGGCCCGCCATCGCCATCGCGAGCGCCCGCACGACCAGCGCCCGACTTGCGACGGCGGTCAGATCGAGCCTGCGCGCGTCCGCCAGCACGGCGTCCGCTCCGGCGACCGCCTCGTCCACGTCGTCTGTGTACGCCAACGCCATGCAGGCGTACACCCTCGGCATCAGCGCCGCCGCGGGCGCCATCAACGCGGTGCGAGCGAGCCGCCGCGCCAGCTCCGCGTCGTCTCCGCGCGCGACGCAAAGCCACGCCGCGGGCCCCGCCCGTTGCGGTGCCGCCGCAAGTAGTGGCACGTCGAGCAAAGCGGCCTCAAGTGGTGCGTCGTCGACCAGCCCGTACATCGCGGTCAGGCAGTCGCGTTCCACCCCGGTCGACCGGACGGCACCGAACGTGCGCCGCACCAGCGCGGTGTCACCTCGTGCGAAGAGCTGGTCCGCGGCGGCCAGCCGCGAGCTCGCGCACTCCGGTGGCTGCGTCTCCAGCAGCATTCTGGCCAGCCTGCGGTCGCCGGCCTCCGGTGCGAACCTGCTCTCGACGACCGCCAGCTCCAGCACCAGTTCGGCGCGAACGTCCGGGGTGACGGGCTCACGCAGAGCGCGCTCCAGGTGCTGAGCGGCCACGGGCGACAGGTTCTTCTCGACGGCCCGTCGAGCCGCGCCGCGCAGCACCGGCACCACCCACGGCTCGCCCAGCGGCGGGGCGGTGGCCAGAATGCGGGCCAGCCCGGTCCCGGACACCGCCGCGCGGTACCCGACACACGCGGCGCGTACGTGCAGGTCGTCCCGGTCCTGCCTCGGCATCCGCGCGAGCAGCCGCCAGTCCTCGATCCCACCGGCCAGTCGCAACGGTTCAACAGCGACCAGACCCGCACCGGTGAGCAGATCCAACGCGCAGCCGGGCGACACGTCACGTAGTCCGGCGAGCTCACACATCAGGTCCACGTCGAACCACGGGCCGCACAACGCGACGACCTGCAGCAGCCGCGTCACCTCGGCGGGCAGCACCGCGGCCGCGCGCACGGCAAGATCCGCGTGCGCTTCGGCCGCCAGCTCCTCCAGTTCGCCGGCGTCGTCGGACAGGCCGTCCAGCACGGCCCGCAGCACGGCCGGCACTCCCCCGGTGAGCCGGGCGACGGCGTCCGCGTCCGCCCGGTTGCCGAACCTCGCCGTCACCAGGTTCGTCACGATCTGCGGTGGCAGCGGACGGGTGCGCAGCACCAACGCACCGTTCAGCAGACAACGCACGGCGTCGGTCACCACGATGATCGCGATGGCCCGTCCGTCGACCCGCCGCGCCAGCTGCGCGAGCCAGTCACGGGAAAGTTCGTCGAGCCGGTCCGCGTCGTCCACCGCGAGCAGCACGGGCGCCGTGCGGGCCAGGCGCAGCAGGGCCGCCGCGGCCATCCCGGACACGTGCGGACTCCCCGCGGCGTTCGCCTGTCCCAACCGGGAAAGCCGGCGCAGCACCGCTTCGGCGATCGGCGGCGCACCATCTCCCGCAGCCGGCACGTCGGTGACGGCCACGACCAACCCTCTTCGCCTGGCCTTGCGGATGGCGTGCGCCAGCAGCGCGCTGCGGCCGGTGCCGCTGGTGCCCGCGATCTCGATGACGGACGGGACGTTCGACCCGAGGGCCTCGACGGCGTCGTCGAGGGCGGCGAGTTCCGCGGCGCGATCGAGGAGGTCGCCGGACGGTACCGGTCTCATCGCAGCTTGGCCGCGAGGTCCGCGCGAGCGTGGACCCGCAGTTTGCGGTAGATCCTCGACAGGTGGCCCTCCACGGTGCTGACCGTGACGTACAGCGCCTCGGCGATCTCACGGTTCGTCCTGCCCTCGGCGGCCAGATCGGCAACGCGCCGCTCGCTGCCGGTCAACGCGTCGGACGGGTGCACGGACAGCTCGCTCATCCGGCCGCCCGCCACGGTCAACGCGGTGCGGGCGGCGTTCGCCGCTTCGATGTCACCACAACACAGGGCGAGTTCGACCGCGGTCCGCAGCTGCTTGCGGGCGGCCTTGTCGTAACCCTGCCGCACCAGGGCGGTGCCGAGGTCGATCAGTGCCTGGATCTCGTGGAGACGGCGGCCGGCCGCGCCGAACCGCACGGCGGCCGCAGTCAGCATCTCCAGGTCGGCGGTGACAAGTCCCTTGGTGTACAAGGCGAAGCCGCGCGCTTCGGCGGTGTCCCAGCGGGTCGAGGCGTCCGCACCGCGTTCGGCGAGGGCGGCGGCTTCGGTCGTCCGGCCGAGCTCGACGAGCAACGGCACGGCCGCCGCCCACCACGGCACCAGGACCGGGTTGCCCACGCCCATTTCGTCGAGATCACGGCCGCACCGCAGCAGCAGGTCGAGTGCCCCCGGCAGGTCACGTGAGCCTCGCAGCACGCGGGCACGGGCCATCAGCGCCCACCCGTGCTCGGCCGGGCCGTGCGGCTCGCCGAACTCCGCGACGAACTGCCGGGCTCGATCGTTCTCACCGCTGTGGGCGGACACGAGCGCGAGCACCGTCCGCGCACCGATCAACTCGGGGCCGGCCGAGACGGTCAGCGCCTGCCGGGCTTCCGTTGCCGCGGCTTCGAGATCACCGCCCTCCAGCTTCAGCACGGCCCTGGCGGTGCACGCCGCCGCGACGCCGTCCTCGTCACCGCGTTCGGTCGCCGAGTGCAGGACACGGCCGATCACGACCTCCGCCGCCGCGGTCTCCCCGCAGTGGTGCAGCGCCGCGGCAGGCACGAGGTCCCACCGGTCATGCTCGGCGGTGGGCGGGGTCAGGGCCGCGAGCGCGACTTCCAGCGTGCGGGCGGCCGACTTCCCCGTCAGCAGTTCGCTCCGGGTCAGCTGCTGGGCGAGCCGCCTGGACGCACCCGCCGTGATCTCGGTGGGGGTCCGGATCTCGCCGGCGTAGCCGAGCGTCTCGGACACCGTGGTGAGACCGGCGTGACCGACCATCAGGAACGTCGCCTCGAACGCGTGGCGCTGCCGGGGATCGGAGCCGGCCGGCAGCGCGCGCCACACGTCGGTCAGCACGGGGAACACGTCCGCTGCCTGACCTGTGGTCAACGCCAGCATTCCGATCCGCACCGCGATCGACGCGCGCTCCTGCGCTACGGGCATGCGAGCGAGCACGTCGAGGTACTCCGAGCAGGCGGCCGCGGGATCGAACCCGGTGAGCGTCCGCGCGAGCTGCAGCCGGGTGCCGAGGTGGCCTGGTTCGTCGGCCAGCAGGCGACGCAGGTAGCGGGTCGCGATCCGTGGCTGGTCCGCGCAGTCGCTCGCCGCGTCCCGCAGCGCCGCCACCATCCACGGTTCCGCGAGGACGGGAAGCTCGGCGATCTGCTCGGCGATCTCCCGGCGCGGCCTGCACTCGTCACTCAGCAACCGCGCGGCCCGGCACCGCGACGCGACCAGTTCTTCTTCGTCGACGGCCGCGAGCACACGGGTTCTCAGCGCCTGCGAGCGGAACGCGCCTTCGTCGGTCAGCACTCCGCTGAGCACGAGCAGCGAGTGCGCCGACGCGGCCGCGGCCGACGACAGCTCGAACAACGCGATTGGAGCGATGCCGGCACCGTCACCGATGATCGCCACGGCGGTGGCGTAGCGCCGCACGGTTTCGCTCTGCGCCGCGATCCAGGCGGCCCAGTGCGCGGCTGCCTCGTCCGCACCTGGGTCCGCGGTCTTCACGAGTTCTGGCAGTGGTTCCAGGTCGAGCACGGTCGTGTCGAGCACCGCGGTCAGCTCCGCGAACCGGGGGTCGGCGACATCGTGTTCGGCACGGGGAACGGCGAGCACCACGAACATCCGCGCACCGACCGCGCGGCGTGCGAGCAGGCACATCCAGCGCGCCGTCGCTTCATCGCAGAGATGCGCGTCGTCCAGCAGGAGTACCAGCGGCCGGTCGGTGATCCGGTCGAACGCGAGTTTCCGGAGCCGCTGGAGCCGGGTGCGATCGTCGTCGGCACCGGCCAGTGCGACGTCGGCCGCGCCGCCGAGGAGCGCACGGGCGACGGTGAAGTCCGCGTCACCGCGGGCGCAGGTCGCGCTCAGCACCAGGGCTTCGTCGCGCAGGGCCGTGCCGATCAAGCTCACCAGCGTGGACTTGCCGACGCCGTGGACGCCGCGCACCAGCAACGCGCCGGGGCGGCCCGACGCCGCCTCGCGCACCCGAGCCCGAACCAGTTCGACCTCGCGCTGCCGGGCGCATCGCACGGACGTCGTCGGTTCCGCACCGGACTCGCCCCTGGCCATGCCGCACCTCGCACTGTCCCCTGGCGCCTCAGGACCGCCGCCGCCAGCGATCCTAGGCCGTCTGGGGGCAATCGCACCGCCAAGAGGCAGCCAACAAGCCGCAGCCCCGCGCTCCTCCTTATTTGCGGGAGGCGGTTGATCATGATTTCCGGACATCCAACAGACGGCGCCGAGCGTGGATCCGGACGAGGTTCACCCGACCGGGTGCTGGCGACCGCGGCGGACACGGTGAAGCCCGACGGGTCGCCGGTGTTCGGGGCGTCGACGCTGGAGCGCGACACACATCAGAGGGATGCGGTCCGTGACAGCTCACGGGCGAGGGCGGTCAGGTCGGCGACCAGGTCCGCGAGCAGCCCGTCGGTCAGGCGCGCGGTCAGCAAGGTCGCGCTGACCGCGGCCGGCGGTCCACCGCTGCCCGGCACCGTCACGCTCACGCACGTCACGCCTTCGGTGTTCTGTTCGTCGTCGACGGCGTAACCGCGTTCTCTCGTGACTTCGAGATCACGGCGGAGCTCGGCGAAGGTGCGGTGCGATCTGGCGGTGAGCACGGGCAGCGCGTCCACGAGAGCGAGCCGCTCGTCCAGCTCGTCGTCCGGCAGGCCGGCCATCATCGCCTTGCCCAGCGCGGTGACGACGGCGGGCATCCGGCGGCCGATGTCGCTCGCGAGGCGAACGGGCTGCGTGCCGTCGTGCCGCGCGAGGTAGACCACGTCGGTTCCGTCGAGCACGGCGAGCAGCATCGTCTCCTGCCCGCCGACCGGTAGCGCGCTCGCGCAGCGGCGGAACTCCTCCACCAGATCGGTGCCGTCGAGGAAGGCCTGACCGAGCTCCACGACCTTGTAGCCCAGCACCCAGCCGCCGTTCACCCGCCGGATCATGTTGGTGCCTTCGAGGGCGGTGCACAGGTTCGCGATCGTCGACTTGGCCAGATCGAGCGAACGCGCGAGCTCGGCGATCCCCACCGGCCGGCGATGCCTTGCCAGTTCCTCCACGAGCGCGACGGCCCGGGTCACTGCCGGTGACCTGCCGGCCACCGTCCTCAACGACCGCGCCGCGTCCAATGACCTGCTCCCTCGTGTCCGCCCCCGGAACCGGAATCGGGCCGAGCGACCACTCCTGGGTCATTCCACCAGTCCACAGTGGTTACGTAGGTGCGCGCGGACCGATTTCCTCAATTGTCGTATTCCGGCCGCGCGCCGGACCGGTTCAGGTCCGGCCAGGTGAGCGTGACCGAGCCCCACGTGAGCCCACCGCCGAACGCCGTCATCAGCACCCGGTGCCCGGGAAGCAGAACTCCCCCGCGAAGGCCGTCGTCGAGCACGAGCGGAATCGAGGCCGCGGAGGTGTTGCCGACCCGGTGGATGTTGCAGAGGACGCGGTCGCGGTTCACGCCCAGTTCGTCCGACACGGCGGTGAGAATGGGCGTGTTGGCCTGATGCGCGGCGATTCTGTCCACATCGGACGCTTGCCAGCCGGCGTGCCGTAGAGCCGCCAGCGACGAGGCCGACATGCGGGTCACGGCGTTCGCGAACACCTCACGTCCCGCCATTCTGAAGTACTCGTCGCCCGTTGCGGCGGGCCCGCGGGTGGACCGCTGCCGTGACCCTCCCGCGGGCACGGTGATGAGGTCCGCGAGCTGACCGTGCGACCCGAGGTCGAACTGTCCGAGCGCGCCGGGTTCGTCCGGCGATCCGGCGCGCAGCACCACGGCTCCCGCCCCGTCACCGAAGATCACCGAGGTCAGCCGGTCCGCCGGGTCGACGATCGTGGAGTAGGCCGTGTCCTGCAAGTCCGTTCGATGAGAGTCACGTTCGAGGACGAGACTTGCAGGACACGGCCTCGGTGTCGGCCCCGATCACGACGAGGCTGTCGACCAGTCCGGACGCGATGAGACCGGTGCCGACCGCGAGGCCGTACACGAATCCCGTGCACACGGCGGCGATGTCGAACGCGGGCACGTCGCCGAGTCCCAGCCGGGCGGCGACTTCCGGGGCGGTCGCCGGGCACGGCCGGTCCGGCGTCGTCGTCGCGAGCACCACCGCGCCGACGGCCGGTGTGCCGGCAGAGCGAAGTGCCCGGCGTGCCGCCTGCACTGCCAGGTCCGACGTGGCCGTTCCCGGTTCCACGACGTGCCGGGTGATCACCCCGATCCGCGTGCGGATCCACTCGTCGGTCGTGTCCAGTCGACGCGCCAGGTCGTCGTTGGTGACCACCTTCGGCGGCACACATGAGCCGAGCCCCGCGACGACCGCCGCCCGCATCAGCCCGGCGCCCCGGGCCAGCACCGGCTCAGCGACCCCTGCACGACCACCGGACGCTGGAACCGTTCCACCGCACGCGATCCCAGCGGATCGTGCAGCGCACTCGGCCACTCGTTCCACCCGATCCGGTCCGCCCGGCCCGAGAGCGCGGCGAGCAACGCCGGTACGACGCCGTCCCGCAAATCTCCGTGCACGGTCGCGCTGACCTGACCGGGCAACACCTCCGCCAGGGCGAGGAGCTCGTCCGCGGACTCGTAGGTGGCGACGACGGCGACCGGACCTGCTTGCCCGCTCAGCACCTCGTGCCCGCACCGGCGCACCTCGGCGAGCGTCGTGTGCAGCAACGAAGGCGTGTGCCCTGCGGAGGAGAGTTCACCCCGCACCAGAACCGTGAGCGATGACGAGCACAGGCGGGCCAGATTTTCCTCGTACCGAACCGAATCACGACCGTTGAACAGTGGCTCCGCTCGGTGCGCACGCACCATGGCCGCCGCTTCCTCCACGAGTCCGGCGGCGGCCGGCACCACGAGCAGTCCCGGCTTGGTGTGTTGCTGACCGGCGGCAGCGGTGAACGCGGCCACGAAGCCACGCACGATCTCCGTCCCCCTCGCCGCGGCACCGTCGCCCGTGACGAAGACCGGGTTGACGCTCGCGAAGCTGCCGTGGAACGGCACCGGATCGGGCCGTGAGGCCACCAGTGCGTGCAGCTCGCGGCCGGCCTGGGCGCATCCGGTGAACGACACCGCCCGGATCCGCCGGTCGAACACCAGCTGCCGGGACGCGCTTTGCCCGTGCACGACGGTGAAAACCCCGGGCGGCAACGACTCCGAGATGATTTTCGCCGCGCGGTCGGACAGTTCCGGATGGGCCTGGTGCGGGCTCACCACCACCGGGCAGCCGGCGGCCAGCGCGGCCACCGTGTCCGCGCCGATGAGACTGAACGGGTAGGCGGCCGGGAACACCGCGACCGGCCCGAGCGGCACCAGCAGCCGCCGCACGTCGGGCCCCGTCGCGGCTTCCGGCACGCCACCGGCGCACCGGCTGAACTCGCGCAGGCGGCGGGTCACCAGGTTCAGCTCGGCTCGCAGGACGGCGGCGGGCAGCCGGCACTCCCACTCCGCCAGTCCGGCCAGCTCGTCGGCGGCACCGTCCAGCACGTCGGCGACGCGACCCAGCACGGCGCCGCGGTCGACCGGCTCCTTGCTCGCCCACGAGCGGGCGGAACGCTCGATCCCGGCTAGGGCCTGTATCGAGGTCCCGTTCGATGAGAGTCGCGCCTGAGGTGGTTCCTGGCGGTGCGGCCGGACGGCCTGCATACCGCTGTTGTATGTGGGCAGTTCGGCCGTGCCCCCAGGGGCCGCCTCAGGCCCGGCTATCGCGAACACGGACTTCGACACAGGCCC
Source organism: uncultured Actinomycetota bacterium (assembly GCA_963771775.1). Classification (GTDB taxonomy): domain Bacteria; phylum Actinomycetota; class Actinomycetes; order Mycobacteriales; family Pseudonocardiaceae; genus Lentzea. Next base: position 331,496 of record CAVYUS010000005.1, on the reverse strand, counting down.
TGGCACGTCCAGTGCCCTCACTTCACGAAGTCCGGCGAGACCTGGGGAGGCCAGCAGGCCAGATCGAGCAGGCCGAGGCTGTAGGCCCGGCTGACCAGGGCGGCCCGGTTGGGAGCCTTCAGCTTCTTCAGCATCGTGCCGACGTGGTACTCGACCCCTTGCCGGGACATGAAGAGCCGCGTCGACAGCCGCAGCGTCGACTCCCCGGCGGCGACGCCCTCCAGCACCCTGGCGTCCATGTCCGAGAGGATGCGCTTGGCCGGCGTGACGGTCACTCCCGCCCGCCCGCGCTGGTCCGGGTTCACCACCACCGAGAACCCGGTGAGATCACCGTTGTGATCACGCACCGAGACGCAGGTGAGGTCGCCGATGAATGCCTCGTGCCGCAGGCCGACACCCGCGAAGTGCTCGGAGAACCGTTGTCTGCGCCCCTGCAGCAGCCGTTCGAAGTGACCGCTCATGGTGCTGCGGACGCCGGGGTGCAGCAGCGACACGAACCCGTTGCCCAGCAGCCTTTCCCGCGACCTGCCGAACAGGGCGACGAACTCGGGGCTCGCCTCGACGACGGTCAGGTCGACGTCCAGTCCGGCGAGGCAGAGACCGGACAGCTCCAGCAGTGAGCGCAGCACGTCATCGGCCGACGCCGGGGGCGGCTCGGACGTGCCGTCGAAGGAATGGTCAAGAGCGAGCGAACCATCGCTGACAACACGCATGAGAACAACCCTTTCGGTCTCGAACAATTCCGCGAACGCCCGCAATGAACGCCCGAAGTAAACGCCAAGAAAACAGTGAGTTAACCTGATTTTGCCAACTCGCACGTGGTGAACTACACCGTTTCTACACGCCTATGACGCCGTCGAGCGAGTGATCCCAATTGGCTGGAAGTTCCCGCGAGCGTCACCGGAGCAGGACCACGACACCTGGCCACACGCCCATCTACCTGCGCTTATGCCAAATCTCAAGGCACGCGCGCACCTATCCGACCAGTGACCAGACAAGCCTGTTCAGAATTTCGCGAAATAACTTTAGCGGTTGGTTAAGCGCTCAACTACAGCCATTTTCACCGTAGCGCCCAAACAGCCACGTCGACCAAACCGGCGAACTCACTCGGCGACGGTCCCTGCGCACCGTCAGCACCTCCCGCAGTGAGCACCGTCGCGGGCAGTCCGCGCCCTCTCCGTTCGGCGGCCAAGGCATCAAGGAACGCGGCGGCGGCCGCTCCATCAGGCCCGCCGGACTGATGGAGCACGACGAACGCGCCGAGTTCACGACTCGCCGTGAGCCGATGCACGTCGACCACAGAGTCCACAGTGGACAGAAATGGTGCGGTGGAGTCCTCCGGGATCGAGTGCACCACCGCGGTCACCGGGCGAGCCAGGCCGTTCAGCGTCTCGGCGAGACCGTCGTCCACCACGGTGACCTGCGCTCCCATCGCGACCAGTTCCGCCCCGATCGCCCCCTGATTCTCACCGACGCTCAACAGAAAGTGCCTCGCACCGTGGGCCGTCACGAGGTGCCGGGCCACCGCGCTGCCCAGCACTCCAGGCGCACCGGTGACGAGAACCGTGCCCTCCGGGTCGATCCACGATCCCAGCGCGGCGAAGGGAGCGGCTATCCGCTGACTCACCGGAACCAGCGCCGTGCCCTCTCGCACGGCGATCTTGGGTTCGTTTATCCCCGCCAGCGACAGCAACTTGCGCAACGACGACGGGTGGTGATCGACGTCGATCAGCGAGGCGACGCCGGGGCGCCTCTCGCTGACCAGTCCCCACACCGGCGCGTGCACGAGGTCGCGAGCAGGATGCCCGTCCGTCGAGACGGCGCCACGGGTCAGCAGAAGAAGCCTTGGCCCGGCAAGCGAATCGTCCTCGCTCCATCGCGACAGCACGGTTCGCACCCGCCGCAGCGTCCGCTCTGCCGTTCGAGTCAGCTCGCTCGCGACCGGAACGTCGTCGGGACAGCACAGGACGACCACCTCCGGCACAGCTCCGCCGGCCGCCGCCACCTCGTGCAACGCGGCCATGTCCGGACAAACGACGACATCGGCTTCCGTGGCGAGCAGTCCGGCGAGCCCGAACACATCGGCGCCCACCACCGCCCAGCGCCGCGGAGCCCGCACGCCTGTCGTGCGCACCGAAGGCAGCGGGGTCCACCGGGTGCGCATCAACGACTCGTGCCTGCCACCCCGCGGGCGCGCGGGCAGATCGAGCAGGACGCGCCGGGTGATCTTGCCGGTGCTCGTCCGGGGAATGGCGTCGACCTCGTACAGTTCCTCGGGCACCTGATGGCGTGGCAGCAACCGGTGGCAGGCGTCGAACACCGCCGACGTGTCCAGCCCTTCCGCCGCCGGGACCACGAACGCGATCGGCACCTCCCCCAGCACGTCGTGCGGCTTGCCGACGACCGCCGCGTCCGCGATCCCCTCGACTCCGGCCAGCACGTGTTCCACCGCGCCCGGATGGATGTTCTCGCCGCTGCGGATGATGACGTCGCCCAGCCGGCCGGTGATCATGAGGTAACCGGCTTCGTCCTGCCTGGCGAGGTCACCGGTCCGGAACCAGCCACCCGGCATCGCCGCCGCCGTGGCCTCGGGCTGGTTGTGGTAGCCGTGCATGAGGTTCGGTCCGCGCACCCACACCTCACCCTCGGCTCCGGCCGGCACGTCCAGCGCGGTGCCGGGATCGACGAGGCGAACCGTGAGTCCTGGCACGGGCAGGCCACATGAGCCGGGAACCCTCGTGCCGTGCAGCCAGTTGACGGTGATCAACCCGCAGGTCTCGGTACTGCCGTAGCCGTCCAGCAGCGGCACGCCGAACAGTGCCTCGACCGCCTCGGTGAGGTCGGCGGGACAGGACGAACCGGCGGTGAGGCAACGAGTGAGCGTGCTTCGGCGCGGACCGGCGGTGCGCGCCGCCCTCACCAGCTGGTGATAGGTGGCCGGAACGCCCGCGAGGAAGGTGTGGTCGCCCCGATCGAGCTCCGCCAGCAGTTCGTGGGACGTGGGGCTGTCCAGCAGGCTCGCGGTGGCACCTGTCGCGGTCACGCCCACCACGCACAGAACGTGTCCGAGCGAGTGGTGCAGCGGCAGCGACCACAGCACATCGTCCTTTTCGGACAGTCCGACTACCGGTGCGTAGCAGGCCGCCACCGACCACAGGCAGCTGCGCTGGGTGCAGGCCACGCCCTTCTGGTTGCCGGTCGCTCCTGACGTGTAAAGCAGGAACGCCACCTCGTCGAGGCCCTGGTCATCCCTCAGGGGCGCCTCTTGGTCCTGGCCCACGACATCGTCGTAGGCGAACACGGAACCGCCGTCGGCCTTCACCCGGTCGACGACCACCACACGCACCCCGGGGGCGAGGTCCAGCACCCGGCTCAGGTTCGCGCTGTCCGTGATCACGACCTTCGCCGCGCTGTCGCCGAGCACCCAGGCGAGTTCGCCTTCGGACGAGTGCGGGTTCACCGGAACGGACACACAGTTGGCCCTGGTACCGGCGAGGCAACTCTCCACCGCCTCAACACGGTTGCCCAGCAGGATCAACACGCGGTCACCGGGGTCCGTCAGGGTGCCGAGGTGCACGCCGAGACGGCGCGTGCGCAGTTCCAGCTCCCCATAGGTGACCGACCGCCACCGGTCCCGAAAAGCGATCTTCCCCGCACGCCGGGACGCGTGCTCAGAAAGCAGGGCCGACAACGGCTGGATCAGTTCTGTGCGCAGCATTCCGGACCTCCGCTCGCTGGAAAGAGGGCACGCCTCACAGCCGGTCCGGCAGCGGACCTCGTTGCGGTACCTCGGCTATCGCTCGACTGCCTCGGCGATCATCGCCGCCGTCAGCATCTGCGCGCCGCGGCCGCTGGTCGGGTCGCAGCCGGTGATCGCGGCGACCCGGCGCAGGCGGTAGTCCACGGTGGTGCGGTGCACGAACAGGTTTCGAGCCGTCTTGTTCCTGCTGTAGTCCGCGTCGATGAACGCGACGAGCGTCTCCCACAGGACCCCGTGCGCCCGCAGGGGCCTGATCATGGCCGCCAGATCGGACCGCACCCGCTCGTGCAGGGTTACCGCGTACTCCACCAGCACGTCCGAGATCGAGTAGCCGCCGCGTGGCCGCATTCCCGCCAGCACCAGCCGAAGCACGCAGGACGCCTCGTCGAACCCTTCGGCGACAAGGGTCTTCTCCCGCTCGGCGGTCGCGAGCCACCCCCGCCCGCCAAGACACTGGGTCAGCCTCCGCACGCATCGCTCGGCGCTGCCCGAACCTTCCACCGGAGCCAGCAGCACGAGGTTGTCGTCGCGGTGCGTCATCAGCGCGCCCTGCCCGGCCGCGGCGTGCAGCGCGTCCACCTCCGAACCCGGTCCGGCCGGCCTGATCACGACCACCAGGTACCGGGCGGCAAGCCCGTCCAGGACCTCCGCCGCGAGCGGACGGCCGTCGACGAGGTCGCCGGCCAGATCCTCCGGTTCGACCGCGGACTTCTGCTGGTATCCGTCGAGGAAGTCCTTCAGGAGCCGGCCACCGGCCCGCATGACCGCGGCCATCCGCGGGTCGCCCGCCGCCGCCCTGGTGAGCAGTTCCACCAGTTCGTCCGGCTGGCTGCCGGACCACTCCTGACCTGCGGCCCGCACCTTCGCGCGGAAGTCCGCGACCCACACTTCGGGATCGTTCTCGACGTCCGGCGAATGGGACGGTGCACCGGAAGTGGCGGTCGGCCTGATCATGATTTCGGTCATCTCGAACCTCACTTTCCCCAGTGGCGCGGTCTTTTCCCGGAACCGGCGCAGCGCGGCACGACAAAAGAAGGAGCGACGTTTGACGCAGCCCGCACAGGAAAGGAGGAAAATGAGCTTGCTGGCGGCGGCCTGCTGCGCTGAACGCTAGGCGGCCCGGCCGGACCAGGTCAACGCGCGGTGCCAAATATAGGGGTGCCGTTCCACCTGTGGTTCGGTCCGAGCCCTCGCCCAGGGTGGGGTACGGCCGGAAAAGATCACTTTGGCACACCGTAAGTAGTGGTCACCACGATTCGGACGCCGTCAGTGAGCACATTGTGGGACGCGGCACCCCACCACCGTCTCAACAGGTGAGGCTTGACGACATCGCCTTTCCAAAGAACAGGGAAAGGAGATTTCATGATTCACAAAAGAAGTTCCCCGTTCGAAACTACAGCAACCGGGGCAATTCAGACACCGGCCCGTGCTCTCAGGGTGCGGCCACGACCTGGCCCGCCCAGGAAAGACCTCCGCCGAAACCGAAGAGGAGCACGGGCTCGCCCGTGGCGATCTGCCCGCTTTCCACCAGTTTCGAGAAGGCGATCGGGACGGACGCGGCCGAGGTGTTGCCCGTGGTCACGACATCGCGTGCGATCACCGCCCGCTCCGCGCCGAGTTTCGCGACGATGTGGTCGATGATCCGGAGGTTCGCCTGGTGGGTGACGACACCGGCGAGCTCGGACGGCAGCACCCCGGCCCGCTCGCAGGCCTCCCGCGCGAAGGGCGCCAGCGTGGTGGTCGCCCAGCGGAAGACCGCCTGACCATCCTGCGCGAACACCGGCCGCCAGTCGTTCTCGATGCGCACCGCGGACCGCTTGCTGGTGTCCGAACCCCAGACCACCGGCCCGATCCCCGCACCCCGCCCGACCACCGCGGCACCCGCGCCGTCGCCGAGCAGCACACAGCTGGTGCGATCACTCCAGTCGACGACATCGCTCATCTTCTCCGCACCGATCACCAGGGCCTGGCGAGCGGACCCCGCATCGACGGCGTGCGCCGCGGTCCCGAGCGCGGTGCAGAACCCGGCGCACGCGTTGTTCAGGTCGAAGCACACCGGAGCCCGCAGGCCCAGCTCACCCGCGACCCTGGCGGCGATGCTGGGACAACGTTCCATCGCACTGCAGGTCGCCACCACGACCATGTCGATCTCCGCCGGATCCGTCCCCGCCGAGGCGAGCGCCTTCCGCGCGGCCGCCACGGCCAGGTCCGAGACCGTCTCGTGCTCGGCCCGATGCCTGGTCACGATGCCCGTACGCCGCTGGATCCACTCGTCGTCGGTGTCGATGAGCTGGGCGAGGTCGTGGTTGGTGACGACCCGCGCGGGCAGATGATGTCCCAGCGCGACAATGCGAGCACCTGGCATGAGGAATTCCTTTCACGGCGCGAAAAATCCACCGGAGCGATTCCCGCGCACGCTAGCCAGGACGGCCGCGGCCAGCCAGACGGGCAATGGCGCGACTCAAGGAATTCATCAGACGGCGGGCATCGGATCATCATTGTGCGAAACCCTGCCGCAAGCCCGGCGTGCGGCACAGGTAGTCGCTGATGACTCCGCAGCAGGGCTTCTCGCCCGCCCCACCGCGGAGGTTTTCGTCAGACTGATCACACCACGACGAACTGCCAGCGCAGATTGGGGCTGCCGTCCTCGGTCCACACCTTCAGCGGCGATCCCGAACCGACGTCACCTCCGCCGTCGAGGACGAGCCCGGTCACCCGGTTGGCGATCTTGAAGAGACCGCCGCCCATGTCGGTGATCGACCATTGCTGGCTCGCGGCGCCGGTGTACACCGACTGCACGGGGCCGGCGCCGTCCTGAGTGGCGCCCGCGCCGTCGACCGCGAAGCCGTTCGTGCGGTTGGTCAGCGTGAAGAACCCGTCGCCCAGGTCCTCAGCCCGGAACTGGAGGTTCGTGCTGTCGTCGACTGTCCAGATCTTCAGCTTGCTGCCCGCGGCGACCGCTCCACCACCGTCCACCGCGAGGCCGTTGGTCACGTTGACGATGCGGAACCACCTCGTCGGGTCGAACGTGACTCGCAGCGAGACGATGGCGTTGTCGAATCCGCTCGCCCGCAGATCGGGCGTTGGCGCGGTCCATGCCGACCTGTTGCCTTCCAGGTGGTCGCTCGTGTGGCCACGGACTTCGTAACCCTTCGCCGGCAGGATGGCGGAGATGGTCTTCGGCTTGAGCTTCAAGGCGTTGAGCTGAGCCGCGGTGTACGTGCCGACGGTGAGCGACGCCGCCGTGCCGCGGTAGTTGCGGTCAGCGAACGCTTTGGCGCCGGTTTCCGGTCGCAGCGCCGGAATCCCGTTCTTGAAGGTCAGCTTCAGGACGTAGGCGGGCGACTCGAACGGCTTGCCGGCGGGCAACGTGACGTGCAGCCCGGCCGCGTTCTGCGTGTGGCTCACCGCCGTCCTGGTGCCCAGCAGTTCGACCCGCGTGAGACCGGTCAGGTCGATGCGCTCGCTGGACAGCGAGGTGATGGTCAGCGACTGCCCCGGCCAGGCCAGCACCGTCGCGTAGACCTCGCGGCCGGCCTTGCCCCGGGTGAAGCGGATGTCCTTGGCAGTGCCCACCTTCGGCGACACGAACGACCCGCCGCCCATCTTCGTCGGTCCCTCCCCGTAGGAGTCCCAGACGCGCGTGGCGTAGATCGACTCGCCGAGGCGGCCGAGGTAGGCGCCGATGTCGGCGAGCACCGCGCGCTGCTCCGCGGGGATCGTGCCCTCGAGGGTCGGCGAGATGTTGAGCAGCATGTTGCCGCCCTTGCTGACCCGGTCGATCAGCGCGTGGATCATCTGTGTGCTCGAGTAGTAACCGATTCCCTTGGTGTAGCTCCAACTGCTGCTGCTGATCGCGTCATCGGTGAGCCAGTACGGTGTGACGATGCCCGCGGGACCGCCGCGCTCGTAGTCCTCGACCTGGCCCTTGTTGTTGAATCCCTGGTCGAAGTGCTTGTAGGTGGCGACGACCTCCTTGCCCCACTTCTCGGCCTGGTTGTAGTAGTACGCCAGGAACTCCAGCCGTTCCCGCTCACCGACAGCGCACGGGCTGTTCCCCTGGCAGTAGCCCGGTGAGTTGAGGGAGAAGTCCTGCCAGAGGATGTCCGGCCGGGCCCGGTCGACGACCTCCTTGAGCTTCGCGAGCCAGAGCGCGTCCATCTCCGGACGGGGCAGCTGGCCGTAGAGCTTGCGCAGGCTCGGGTCCGTCTGCCGCGGCGCGTACTCGAAGAAGCCGTTGTAGTTGAACGCGTGGTGCATCGCCACCAGCAGCTTCAGCCCCTGCTCCCGGACCGCGTCGGCGAACAGGTTCATCAGGTCCAGCCGGGGACCTCTGGCGACCGAGTTCCACTCGTTGACCTTGCTGTCCCACATGGAGTATCCGTCGTGGTGCTCGGCGACCGGGCCGGCGAACTTCGCACCGGACGCCTTGATCATCCGCGCCCACTCGCGCGGATCGAAGCTCCCGCCCTGTGAGGCCAGTTTCGGTGCGAACTGGACGTGGTTGCCCGCCAGGTCGGAACCGCCGTCGATGAACCGGTCATAGCCCCAGACGGCGGGATCGCCGTAGGTCGCCTTGTGGTGGTCGTACTCCCTGCCCGGCATGTACATGTGCCTGCCGTACCACTCGCTGCCGAACTCAGGCGTGGTGAAGGCACCCCAATGCCAGTAGACACCGAACTTGGCGTCCTGGAACCACTCCGGAGCGGGCAGGTGCCTGTCGACCGAGGGCCAGGTGGGCTCGTAGGGCTCGCGCCCGGTGGACGCGGCGGCCGGACCCGCCAGCGCCCTGGGCAGCGTCGCCGCCGCGAGCCCTGCCGCGGCGAGTGCGCCGAACCGCCGCCGGGACAACGGACTGTCAGCAGAATGCGTCATTGCGATCTCCTGATGGGCCATGTGATCACCTCTCGTCCCGAGGGTGAGACATCACATGTATGGCTACGCAATCATCAGATGAAAGTCCAGATGTTAGCGTTCACATCGTCTCGGCGTCGCAACTGTGAACAAAGACATCAGATGTCTATGGGGTGGGGTCGGCCTCAGCGAGGTAGGCGCGCAACCAACGCTCGGAGGTGACGACGTGCAACAGGGCGGCCGCCTGTGCCGCTGCCGCGTCGCCCTCGTCGAGCGCCTGGTAGATAGCGGTGTGCTGGGCCAGAGTGAGTGCGGCGGCTTCGTCGTCGATCGTGCCGCGCCGCACTCTCGCACGCAGCGTGCTGCTGGAGATTCCGTCGAGCAGCGTCGTCAGCGCCTCGTTCCCTGCCGCGGCGATCACGACGCGGTGGAAGGCCGCGTCGTGGAGGTTGAGCAGTTCGACGTCGTCGGCCGCCGCGTGCATGGCCTCGAGATGGCCGTGCACGACCACGAGATCGGCCTTCGACATCCGGGTGGCGGCGAGTGCGGTCGCGCCCGGCTCGAGCAGCCGCCGGACCTCCATCAGTTCGAGCAGCGTGTCGCCCCGCATCAGTTGCACCGCAGCGCCCAGCCCCGCCAGCAACAGGCTGGGCGCCAGACTGGTGACATAGGTGCCGTCACCGCGTCGCACGTGGAGCACACCGGCCACCGCCGGCGCCTTCACCGCCTCGCGGACGGGGCTGCGCGACATGCCGAGCTCCACGGACAGCTCGTGCTCGGGCGGCAGCCTCGCGCCGGCGGGGAACCGGCCGGACCTGACCAGCTCCCGGATTCGCGCGATGGCCTCGTCGGTCAGTGACATCGGGGGCCGGACTCCTCGCTGGTCGGCGGCCTGATGACATCGGGCCTGCGCCAGACGACATGGTAACGATCAGCCAGGCCGACCGGAGCCAACGGCAGAGGCCCTGCTCCCCCGCCGGTGCCGACAACGACCTACGGACGCCCGTCCACGGAGTTCAGCGAGAGGAAGATGTCCCCGGCGGCGTTGGTGTCGCCGTCCACCAGGTTCGTGGCGCCCGAGTTGTAGCTGATGTGCCGCGCGTCGGCGCTCATCGCCACGGTGATCGACGTCCAGAAGCCGGCGGGTGTACTGGCCGGCATTCCGGTCGTCGTGCCGGAGACCAGGCCGGTGACCGCGTTGTCCACGTCGTGGACGAAGACGTCGACCGCCTTGTTCGTGTCGCCCGCGACGATGTCGGCCGCGTCCGACCAGTACGCGACGAACCGGCCGTCACCACTGATCGCCGGCCCCTTCGAACCGTCGGGAATCCAGCCCTCGTAGGTGGCCGCCGCCGGCGAGATCCGAATCGTCGTGCCGGTGACGCGGTCGTGGCGGAACACGTCGGCGGCACCGTTGCCGTCACCGGGGACCAGGTTGGAGGCGCCCGAGCCGAACGCGATGTACCGGCCGTCGGTGCTCATCGAGGGCTGATAGGACAGTTCGTCGGCCTGCGCGCCATCGCTCGCGACAGAGATCCGGGTGGTCACACCCAGCAGCGTGTCGCGCAGGAACACGTCCGACGCGCGGTTGGTGTCGCCGGAAACCAGGTTGGACGCCCAGGAGCGGAACGCGACGAAGCGGCCGTCCGCGCTCACCACCGGCACCGAGTAGTCGGTGGTGCCGTTGGCCTGGGTGCCGTTGGTCGCGACCGAGATCCGGGTGGTGTGACCGGTTTCCCGGTCGTGCAGGAAGGCGTCGCGGAGCTGGTTGGTGTCGCCGGGAACCAGGTTCGGCGAGTCCGAGATGAACGTGACATACCGGCCCGTCGCGCTGATCCCCGCGTAGAAGCCACCACCGTGACCCTCGATGCCGTCGAGCGGTGCGGTCACCCTGGTCGTGCTGCCGGTCTGCCGGTCGTGCACGAAGACGTCAGCCGTGTCGTTGGTGTCGCCAGGCGCGAAGTTCGAGGCGCCGGATGTGAACGCGACGTACCGGCCGTCCGCGCTGATCACGGGAAACGACGAGTACGGGTTGGGCCACTGGCCGCTGCCGACACCCTCGGATCCGTCCGTGGCGACCGACACGCGGGTCGTCGTTCCGGTCTGCCGGTCGCGCACGAACACGTCGGTGCTGCCGTTCGTGTCGCCGGGCACCAGATTGGTGGCGTCCGAGTCGAAGGCGACGTAGCGGCCGTCCGCGCTGAGCGAGGAGTTCCGGCTCTCCCGGTTGCCCTGAGCCCCGTCCACACCGACCGAGATCCGGCTCGTCACCTCGTCCGCGTGCGCGACACCCGGCAACGCCCCCGCCAGGCTCAGCACCACGCCCGCTGTCCACAACCGACTCATCGTCGCCCTCTCGTCGCGCCGCCTCGATGGCGGTCTGCGGGCGCAACGTAGCCGCAGCGCGGCAGAGATGATCACGGCGGAGTCCTGACTAGCTCACTCGCTCCAAGCCCACTGCGCCAGGTGGGTCATCTTCTTTGAGGGCACAACAATCAGCTGACCCATCGGGCCAACGGGTCCGGAGTGGACAGCCATGGGCGGCACAGGACGAGGAAACACCCGGCCGCCGCCGGCGCGAGGCCGAGCACCCCCACCGCCGTGGGAACCGCGTGGACTGATCCCCGAGACCGGCGCGGGCGGGCGCGAGGGCACCCACCAGGAACTGGGTCGTGCCCAGCAGCCTGGAGGCACTGCCCGCCGCGTGCGCTGCGCGTTGCGGACACAGTGCCGTCGTGGTGGGCAGGATCATGCCGACCGGGCACGCGGTGAGGAAGAGCGCGGCGGCGATCCACGGCAACCCGGCGTGCGTGGCGGCCAGGAAGGTCAGGGCGGCACTCGCTGCGCCGAGCACGGCCAGACCTGTTGCCGCCACCCGGTATGAGGGGAAGGGCCGAGCAGCAGTTTGCCGTTGCGCAGGCCGGTGGCGACCACGCCGATCGAGTGGGTCCAGGAACAGTGGGCCGCGCATGCCACCCACAGCGTGCGGATCCCCTCCGGACACCCACCGCACTTGTCCCACCCCGACGAGGTGGCCACCGTCCCTCGCCGAAGCGGTCACACGAGCCGCCACCCACCGACCCGCCAGGCGGTGGTCACGCTGACCACCGCCCAGCCGGCTCTGGTCAGAACTGGGCTGTCTACATCGGACCGGTGACCAGGACGCGCACATCCCACGCGCCCAGCTCCAGTTCCCCGCGGGCGGGAACGGCGTCACCGGACAGCACGTCGGTCAGCTCGACAGGTGCCTGGACGCGGGCCGGCTGCCAGCTCCAGTTGTGCACGACGTGCACGCGCCGCCCGTCCGGGCGGTGCCGGTCGCCGCCGTGACGGTGCCGGGCAGATCGCGCCAGCCGCTCACCGGCGCGGGCCAGCCATCGCGCCAACGCCCGCGCGAGATCGCGGCCGGGCACGGTGCCGACGGAGGTGATCCGGCCCTCGCCGTGGGCGCGGGTGGTGACCGCGGGCCAGCGGCCGAAGTGCGGGTGGTCGTAGCCGGCGAGCACCTCGGCGTCGTCCACGTGCAGGCCGTCCACCCAGCGGTCGCCGTGCGCGTGCGCGGACAGGCCGAGCGGGCACCGGCGATGCACGGACCGCGAGTCCGGAGGTTGCTGAACTCCTGGTACCGGACGCCGGCGGCGTCGGCCAGGCGGGCGGGCTTGGTCTCGAGGCGGGCCCGGGCCTCGTCGTCGGCGTACGCGGTGCGCGGCCCGAGGACGAGGTGCCCGCCGGCGTCGGCGTACGCCGGCAGCCAGTCGAGCATCGCGTCGTCGGCGACGTAGAGCGCCGGGGACGATCAGCACCGGGTGGCGCGACGCGGCCTCCTGCGGCGTCGTCCGGCCGACGAGCTGGTCGGCGTGCAGGATCCGCACCTGCAGGCCGGCGTCGAACGCGCCGCGGTAGAACGGCTCGAAGATCCGGTGGTACGCGGCGCGGTCCGGCTCGCCGTCCGACGTCGGCCAGCGGCGGGAACGTCTGCATCAGCCACTTGCTGGGCGTCGAGTAGAGCAGCGCGACCTCGGCGTCCGGGGTCGAGCCCGCGACCAGGTCGCCGGCCGTCTCGAACTCGGCGCCGAGCCGGGCGAGCTCGCGTAGACCCGGCCGGGCTGGTGGTTGTGCGGGAGGATGCCGATCCAGTAGGTCTCGGTGCCGAAGTGGAGGGTGTGCCAGTGCCAGTACTCGATCATCTCGCGCGCCGCGGGCCACGAACGCCCAGGCGGCCTGCCGCCACTGGCCGTCGTAGGCCGGGAAGTTGTCGGACGGGCCGCCGATCGCGCCGGCGTTGGTCTCGGTGACCAGGAACGGCGCCTGCTTGGAGGCGTACATCCGGTCGGCGCTCAGGAACAGCGCCCAGGCCCCGGACGTCGTCCAGCCCTGCTGGGTCGTCCGGCGTGCGGTCGGGCAGCGGCCAGGCCGTCCTGCATGGCGTAGTACGGGTTGCCGGCGGTCACGTCGAGCGCCGGCGGTCAGGTCGTCGTCGTCGACCGCCGGCCGCTCGTAGGCGATGCAGGTGGTGACGAACTGGTCCGGTCCGGGCGTACTCGCGGACGATGCCGGCCTGCCAGGCGATGAACTCGGTGGTCAGCTTGGCCTGGAAGCCCGCCAGGCCAGGTCGTACTGCGGCTGCGAGTTGCCGTCCGGCGTCCACAGGTCCGCCCAGGTGGTCAGCCGGTGCGACCAGTAGACCAGGCCCCACGCCGCGTTCAGCGTCTCGACGTCGCCGTAGGTCTGGCGCAGTTCGTCGACGAACCGCTGGAAGACGCCGTGGTTGTGCAGCAGCTCGATGCCCGGCTCGTTGTCGACCTGGAAGCCGATGACGGCCGGGTGGTCGGCGTACCGGCGCGAGATCTTGCGGATGACCCGCTCGGCGTGGAACCGGAACGCCGGGTGGGTGTAGTCGATCTCCTGCCGGGCGCCCCACGGCGATCCGCTGCCCGGTCGCCGCGCTCGCCGGCGATCTCCGGGTAGCGCGGGCCAGCCACGGCGGGACGGCGTACGTCGGGGTGCCGAGGATGACCGGATGCCGCGCTCGTGCGGCGCCGTCGAGGACCGGCTGCAGCCAGTCGAGGTCGAACCGGCCGTCCTCGGGCTCCCAGGTGGTCCAGACCGACTCGCCGACCCGGATCACCGAGAAGCCGGCCTCGACCATCAGGTCGAGGTCGGTCTTCGAGCCGGTCGGGCGGCTGGTACTCGTGGTAGTAGGCGGCGCCGAACAGGACACGGGCGGGCAGGATGGCATGGGGTGATCCTTTCGAGGGACTCAGTGCCTTGACGCCGCCGGCGGCCAGGCCGGACTGCCAGTAGCGCTGCAGGAACAGGAAGGCGACGACCAGCGGGATGATCGAGAGCAGCGAGCCGGTGATCACCGTGGAGAACAGGGCCTGGGACCCGGAGCCGCCGGCCGCGGTGGACTGCCACTGCGCCAGGCCGACGGGGAGCGGGAAGAGGTCCGGGGTGTTGAGCATGATCAGCGGCAGGAAGTAGTTGTTCCAGGTCGCCACCAGGGCGAACAGCAGCACCGTGACGGAGCCGGGCATCAGCAGCCGGAGCGCGACGGGAAGAAGATCCGGATCTCGCCGACGCCGTCGACCGCGGCCGGCCTCGATCAGGCGTGTCCGACCGCGTCCGCGGCGTAGACCCGCATCAGGAACACCCCGAACGGGCTGACCAGGGAGGGCAGGATGATCGCCCAGGGGGTGTCGGTCAGGTCGACCCGCGCGAACAGCAGGTAGGTCGGGATCGCCAGCGCGGTGGTCGGGACCATGATCGCGCCGAGGATGATGCGAGAACAGGCGCGTTCCGCCGGGGAACTGGTACTTGGCGAAGGCGTAGCCGGCCGCGGTGGCAGGAACGCGGCGCCGACGGCGCTGACCACGGCGTAGATGACCGTGTTGAGCAGCCAGCGGACGTAGACGCCGTCCTGGAAGGTGAACACGTCCGCGACGTTCTCGATCAGGTTGAAGTCGTCGGCGAACCAGAGCCCGAAGGAGCTGAACAGGTCGGCGTTGGACTTGGTGGAGGCCACGACCAGCCAGAACAGCGGCAGCAGGAAGTAGCAGCGACGCCAGCATGCACGATCGGTCAGCAGCCAGCTGGCGTCCGGACGCCGGCCGGCGGCGGTGCGACGGTCGCGCCGGCGGTCGGGGTCGACGGCCGGGCGGTGTCGTGCGGTCATGAGCGGCGCTCCTGCCGTTGGGTGCTGAGCTGGACGACGTAGGAGACGATCATGATCACGATGCCGAGCAGGAAGGCGAGTGCGGCGGCGTAGTTGGCGTCCTGGTTGACGAAGGCGACGTTGTAGGCGTACAGGTTCGGCGGTCTAGGCGGTGCCGATCACGGTGGGGCCAGGGGCTGCATCAGCTGCGGCTCGTTGAAGAGCTGGAAGGTGCCGATCACCGAGAAGATGACGGTGAGCAGCAGCGCCGGGCGGATCGCCGGGATCTTGATGCGACCAGGCGATCCGGATCTCGCAGGCGCCGTCGACCCGGGCCGCCTCGTACAGCTCGGTCGGGATCGAGCGCAGCGCGGCGTACATGATGATCATGTTGTAGCCGATGAACTCCCAGGTCACGATGTTCATGATCGAGAAGAGCATGCCGGTCGTCGGTGAAGAACGGCGGGGGGCCGAGGCCGAGGGCCTCGGCCGATCTGGGCGAACGGGCCGAAGTCGGGGCCGTAGAGGTAGCCCCACATCAAGGTGGCGACGACGCTCGGCACGGCGTACGGGACGAAGATGCTCAGCCGGACGAACTTGGCCAGCCGCATCATCCCGCTGTCCAGGGCCAGCGCGAAGAACAGCGAGAGGGCCAGCATGATCGGCACCTGGAGGAGGAAGAACAGGCCCATCCGGGCGACGCCGCTAGGAAGAGCGGGTCGGTCAGCGCGCGGGTGTAGTTCTCGAGGCCGGCGAAGACGATGCCGCCGATCAGCTGCTTCTTGGAACAGGCAGAGGTAGCCGGCGTAGACCAGCGGGACGATGATCATGGCGAGCGAAGAGCGACGAAGAACGGCAGCGACGAACAGTAGGCGGCGCCGTACTGGCGCGGCGGGCGCCGTGGTCGCCGCGGTGCGGCGTCGGGTCCGTTCGGACGCGGTGGACATGGCGCCCTTCGGGTCGGGCGGGCCCGGCCGAGCGGCCGGTCATCGAGGTCAGGCGACCGTGAAGCCCTGGTCCTTGGCGTACTTGGTCACGCGCGTCCTGCCAGGCCTCCAGACCGGCGACGGCGTCGGTCTTGTCGGCGAACGCCTTGCCGAGGGTCTCGTTGAAGTTCGAGTAGACGTAGTCCATGAACGGCAGCCAGCCGAAGTCGGTGCTGACCGTCTCGGAGATCTCGGCGAACTTCTCGTTGACCTTCTGGCCGCCGTAGAACTCCGACTCCTGGTCGATGAAGGCCGGGTCGGTCAGGATCGCCTTCATCGCCGGGAACAGGAACTGCTCGGTGGCGAACAGCAGCGCCGATCTCCTGGTCGGTGTTGATGAACAGCGCCAGCTGGGAGGCGGCGATCGGGTTCTTGCGTGGCCTTCAGCACCGCGTCGGTCGAGCCGCCCCAGTTGCTGGACACGCTTGCCGGCCTCCCACTGCGGCAGAGGCGCGGCCCGCCACTTGCCCGAGGTGGTCGCGGCGCTGCCCTGCAGGAACACCGGGCCCCAGGCGGCGATCGGCAGGTGGCGTACTTGCCGCTGGCCAGGCCCTGGTACCAGGAGTCGTTGAAGTCGGGTCGTTGGCGACGACGCCGCCCTGGTGACCAGGTCGCCCAGAACTTCGACGACCTTCTTGGCCTCGTCGTTGGCGAGGTCGATGGTGACCGTCTCTGGCCGTCGAAGCGAACGGCGCGCGCCGGCCTGCCACAGGTAGGCCGATGAACGCGGCCGGGCTGGTTCGGGGCGACGTTGACCAGGTAGCTCTTCGGGTTCGGCGTGGTGTAGCTTGCGCGCGGCGGCGGCGAACTCGTCCCAGGTCTTCGGCGCCTCGATGCCGGCGGCGAAGCAGGTCCTCGCGGTAGAGCAGGCCCATCGGGCCGGTGTCCTGCGGGATGCCCCAGAGCCCGCCGTTGTGCGTTGACCTGGCCCCAGATCCAGTCGGCGTAGTTGTCCTTGAGCGCGGCCGCGCCGTAGGGCGCAGGTCGAGCAGGCTGCTCGGCGAGGGTGAAGGACGGGATGTACTGGAACTCCATCTGGGCGACGTCGGGCGCGCCCTGCCGGACTGGATCGCCGTGCGCAGCTTCTGGTAGTGCGGGGCGCCCTGGCCGACGTTGACCACGTTGACCTTGATCTTCGGGTACTTCGCCGTGAAGAGCTTGACCTGGTTCTCGATGTCGGGCACCCAGGTCCAGAACGTCAGCTCGGTCGCGGTGTCCATCGCCTTGTCGATGTCGGCTCTGGCTGACCGGACCGGCGGCGGCGCGCGGCGCCGTCGCCGCCGCAGGCGGCGAGCACCAGGCGCTCAGCGGCACCGCGCCCGCGGCGACGAGGAACTTTCGGCGGCTGAAGCTGATGGAGACATCGCTGCTCCTCGGATGGCAGGCAGGGACGATCGGCACGCGAGCGGAACGCGTGCTGGTGAAGCGGTGTGGCGCGTGGTTGCGCTGCTTAGCGGCGTGACCCCGTGGATGGCGGGGGCCCGGTGGAGGCGCGGACGATCGAGGCCGACCGGTTGGTCGCCCGTCGGCGTCGGGGTTTCCTCGCGGCTTCTCGATCGTGTGCACGAGAAGCGGCGAGACCTTGCCTCGCCACCGCGTCGAACGGCTGGGGCACGGTGGTCAGCGGAGGAGTGACGTAGGCGGCGTCGGGATGTCGTCGAAGCCGACGACGGTGACCTCTTCGGGGACCCGGCGGCCGGCCTCGGTGAGCGCCCGGATCAGCCCGATCGCCATGTCGTCGTTCGCGGCGAACACCGCGGTGACCTCAGGGTTTCGGCGGCCAGTGCGCGCCCGGCCGCGTAGCCGGAGGCCGCCGACCAGTCGCCCTCGACGACCGGACGGTCGGCCGCGTTCACCGCGGCCAGTGCGGCCCGCCAGCCCTCCAGCCGTTCCTGGCCGCGTCCCAGCGCTGCGGCCCGGCGACGTGGTAGACGGTGGCGTGGCCGAGACCGAGCAGATGTTCCGTGGCGGCTCGCGCCAGCTCGTGCGCCCGGACGCCGGCGATCACCACCTGCGGTCCGTCGAACGACGGTGGCCCGCCGAGGACGAGCACCGGCACGTCGATCCGGTCCGGCAGCGGGCCCTCGTCGATCGGTTCGGAGATGACGATGCCGTCGACGCCCTGGTCGAGCAGGGAGCTCGACGGCTCCGGCGACGCCCGACGGGTCGCCCTCCACCGTGTTCACCACGCGAAGCGCGTAACCCAGGTCCCGCGCGGCCCGTTCGACGCCCATGAGCAACGAGGCCGGGCCGTAGAGAGGCGTGCCCAGCGTGACCACGCCGATCGACCGGGTCCGCCCGGAGCGAGCGCCCGAGCCGCGTTGTTGGGCCGGTAGCCGAGGGTCTCCGCGGCGTCCAGCACCCGGCGCCGCACCTCGGCCGAGACGTACGGCTCGTCGTTGACAACCCGGGAGACGGTCTTCTGCGAGACCCCGGCCAGTCGGGCGACGTCCACGCTGCGCGGCACAGTTGAGCTCCCACCCGGACTCGTTTGTAGCGTCATGGTAGCTCCTGTGGCCACGTTGCCGATCTTGCTGGTGCCGCTGTATGACTGCGCAGTCATGACTGCGCAGTCATAGTGCAACTTCGGCGCCGTGCCGTCAAGGTTCGATCTGCTACCGCTCGACCCCGCGTTCAGCTGCCGGCGGGAACGATGACGGCGCGACCGCGGATCGACCCGTCCCGCAACCGGCGGTAGGCGTCCATGGCGTGATCGAGTGAGAACGTCGTGGTGACGGCACGAACCAGCCCGCGGGCCGCGAGGTCGAGGACCTCGACCAGTTCCGGCCGGGTCCCCCAGTAGACCGTCTGCACCGACAGCTCGTACGGCACCGCGAAGAACGCCACCGAAAGCTTGCCGCCGGCAATGCCCACGAGGGTGAGGTCGCCCATTGCGCGGGCGGCCGCCGCACCTTGCGCCAAGGTCGCATCGCTGCCCACGAAGTCCAGGACGACATCCGCGCCACGGCCACCGGTAGCGGCGCGGACGGCCTCGACCATCCCGTCATCGGCCCGCAGCACGAGATCAGCGCCCGACTGCTCGGCGAGTTCGAGCGACTCGGCACGCGTGTCCACGGCGACGACTCGCGCGGCCGTGGTCGCCTTGATGATCTGCACGGCCAGATGCCCCAGCCCGCCGACACCGATCACGACCGCAGTGCTCCCCGGCGGCAGCTTCGGCCAGGAGCGGCGCACCGCGTGGTACGAGGTCAGCGCCGCGTCGGTCAGCGGCGCCGCCGCAACGGGATCCAGGCCCTCGGGCAGCGGCAGAAGATGGCGGGCAGCAGGCACGAGCATGAACTCGGCCATGCCACCGTCCAGCCCAAGGCCGCCACCACCGCCCACCCCCGGTGCGCCGGCCGGGTTCTCGCAATAGTTCTCGATCCCTGCACGACAACGCATGCAGGCACCACATCCCCATGCGCCGTAGACCGCCACCGGCTGTCCCACCGCAGGCCCCGCCACGCCCTGTCCGACCGCATGAACCCACCCGGCGTTCTCGTGCCCGAGCGTGAACGGCAGCACCCAAGACAGCATGCTCGCGTCGAAGTCGTGCATCAGGTGCAGGTCCGAATGGCACGCTCCAGCGGCACCGATGCGGACGACCACCTGCCCTGGGCCCGGCTGTGGTTCCTCCAGCTCGACCAGTTCCGCGTCAGATTTCCACTCCTGTAAACGCAGGGCCTTCATCAGCGTCCTCCGCGATCGCGGTGTACCCGATGGTGCTCTACGGCCAAGCTAACGGCTTTCGCCGCAACGGACGGCCGAATGGTGCACGGTGTCCACCTGATCGAGTGAGGGCCACCGAGGCGGCTTGTGCGGGCGTTCAGCCGATCCCTCCTCAGTTCTGGGCGGGGAAGCTGAATCCCTTGACGAAGAGCCAGATCGGGAGCACCAGCTCGAAGACGCCACCCGGCACCAATGCGACGAGCCCGACGCCCTGTGACACGTCGACGACGCCGAACATGTCCAGTACGCAGCCCGCCAGCAGCGCGGGATAGGTGACGAGGCCGAGGATCGCCAGCGGGCGCGGGATCAACCGCGACCGGTACAGCAACACGGCCATGCACATGCCTGCCGCCGTGGTGACCAGGTAGATCAACAGGGTCGCCGCGCTGTGCTGCGCCTGCACCATGGCGCCGAGGCCGGTCGAAGCGGACGGGTCGATGGTGCCGTTGCGCAACCCGGCGCCGAGTTCGATCACCAGGAGCGGGATTGCCAGGTAGAACAGACTCGCGGCAAGCTCCGCGACCCGGAAACCGACGTGCGCCAGGGCCAGCGCCTCACCGTGGCGTTTCAGCAAGGGGAACAGCAGAACCGCGATACCCACCACCCCGAACTGACCGGCCAGCAGAACCGCACCGATGGCCAGGCTGCCGGTGTCAGCGGACGCGCCGGTCAGGAAGCCGGGCCGGCTCAGCACCCCGCCGATGAGCATGTCCGCGAAGATGAACGCGGTGGTGGCGGCAAGGAAGAACACCCCCACGAGGGCTGCGGTCTTCCTCGTTGACGCGGTCGTCGGCTCACTCTGCAGCATCACCGTTTCGGCGACGGCCGGCTTGAGCGGCTTCTCGGGTGCTGACATCGGATTCGCTCCCTATTCAGTTGAAAGAACCTGTCATCGTGCGATGGTGAGCCGGCTACCCCAGATCACGAGCCACAGCGCCAGCAGGAACTCGCCGATGAACGTGTAGGACGCGACGTCGGTCCAGGTTCCACGGGAGAGCATCACGCCGAAGGTGTCGATCACGTAGCCGAGTCCCGCGACCACGAGCAGGACGCCCAGAAGCCTTGGTACGTAACCCGATCGATAGGCCAGATAACCGACGAGGACGAGGTGCAGCCCGAACAGACCGAGGCTGATCAGCCACAGGTCGCTGAACGCGGTGATCTCCAGCAGCGCCTGGGCACGCAACTGGTCCGCGCCGAGCACCGCGAGGTAGCCGTCGCCGCCGAGCAGGCGCAACCCTCGAAGGAGCTGGCCGGCCGCCACCAGGAAGACCGCCGTGTACACCAGCCGGAACGCCGCCGCGAGCATCGAGAGGTTCTTGCCCGCCGGGCTGAACACGCGGTACAGACCCCACGCCACGACGACGTCGAGCGCGATCACCACGAAGAGACACACGACGCCGAACCGGAACAGGCCGGCGGATTCCGTGATGCTCGTGGCTGTCCGCGCCGGATCTCCCTTGCTCACCAGGCCGTCCAGTGCGATGAACTTGGCAAAGCCCGCCAGTGCGGACATGAGCAGCAGGGCGGCTCCCGCGGCGATGCTCGCGTGCCGGAGCTCCCGGTCCGCGTCGGTCGCCGACGAGGCCGTCCGTGCGGGCGGTTTCCGAGCGAGGTTCCTCATCGGGATTCCCGAGGCTCCGGCGAGGTCCGCCCGTCGTCATCGTCGCTCCGTCCACTCAGGACACCGGCCAGGCACCTGAGAAACCGGAACCGGCTGCAACGACAGTCCCGGCAAGGTCGATGAACGGCGCTCAACCCGCGTGAAACGTCAGCGGGACCTGTCAGCGGAAACATCCCCGCGGCCTCCTTGGCGCGTCGGCAACTCGACGCTTGCGCCGCCAGGGTCCGGAGCGGATGTTCGATGCACCACGATCTGGATCGGGTGGGTTACCTACGCAGCGTAGAACTCCGCAAGACCGGTTGACAGAGCCGATGAGGTGATGCGACCGATCCGCTACTACCCGACCTCGTCGATCGACCGTCCACACAGGACCAGGAAAGGGCCCGAATCCTGGCTCGGTCACCTGGAATGCACCCGCTGACGAAACGCGGGCTCGTCGCAGACGGTGGAACCGGTCTATCATCGACGAAGTCAAGTTTCCTGGTGCGGCGGCCGTTCGGGCCGTCGACCGGTGGCCGTTCGGCCGCTCCGGACCCCGGCGGTGCCCACTTCTCCCGTCGGCACGTCAGGAGAGTCGCCGTGGCCGTTCCGGATCTTCCTCCCGCCGCGGAGCCGCGGCCCCGATCGATCGGCGCCTCCGACGTCGCGCGGCTGGAAACGGACCTGCGTGCACTGCGCGCGATGGACTACCGGCACGGCGGCGAGGCCTGTCTCGATGCCGTGCGCGACCAGGTGCGCGAGTGCCGGGGCATGGCCGGTGCCGCCTCGTCGGAGGTGGTCCGGCGACGACTGGGTGTCGCGCTGGCCGATCTGCACAACCTGGCCGGCTGGGTGTGCTTCGACGCCGGTCTGGTCAGCAGTGCGCACGGCCATTTCGACCACGCGCTGGTGCTGGCCGGCCGCGCTCGCCACCACGGGCTGGTCGCCAACATCTGCTACCGGCTCGGCCGCGTGTGCCTGCACCAGGGACACCTCGACGACGCGCTGGGATACTTCGAGCTGGGGCAGTTCGACGCGCGGCGGCCCGGCGACGGGATCGCGGCGAGCATCCTGTCGATGAACGCCGCCTGGACATATGCCAAGCAGGGTGCCGAGAACCTCGCGCGTGCCCTGCTCCGGCGCGGTCACGACGAGTTCGCCGCCGCCGGCCACTCCCCCAGGCCCGGCTGGGCGAGCTTCTTCACCGAGAACGATCTGTCGGCGATGACCGGTGCCGTCCACACCGATCTGGCCCGCACGGCTGATCCGCGCCACACCCGCACCGCCATCCCGCTCCTGACCAAGGCGATCGACGACTACGGCGACGCGATGGCCCGCAGCCGCGCGTTCAGCCTCATCCTGCTGTCTGCCAACCACCTGATCGACGGAGAACTCGACCTCGCGGTGGACGCCGGGTTCCGCGCACTGCTGTCCACAGAGGACCTGGGCTCGGCGCGCGTCCGTGACCGGCTGCGCTCACTCGGCCTGCAGGCGGGCCGGCACAGCCTCCACGCCGGCGCGCGGCAACTCGCCGCGCGCATCGCCGCCGACAGCACCCCGCCGGCCAAGGACCACTGGTGAACGCCCCGTCCCTGCTGGCGGTGCTGGAGGTGCTGCCGAACGCCCAGCGCGAGGTACTCCGACTGCGCGTGGTGGCCGGACTTTCCGCCGAGCAGGCGGCAACGCTGCTGGGCTGCACCCTGGAAGCCGTGCGCCTCACCCAGCATCGCGCCCTCGAAACGCTGCGCGACGAACTTACCGCCCGCAGCAACGGTTCACCGGACGTCTGATCCGCCCGCCGCGTCCGGCGTGCCGGGCTCGATCGACGCCACCGCCGGCTCGTCACCGCCACTGTCCAATCGGAACGGTGGATAGGTGTCGGTCATCAACGCGGCGTACGCGGCGACCCGGAGCGCCCATCGGTCCATTCCCAGCAGGAGGTCGAAGAGCCCCTTCGGGTAGCGCCCGGTGAACAACAGCGCGACCCCGGCGAACAA
Source organism: uncultured Actinomycetota bacterium (assembly GCA_963771775.1). Lineage (GTDB taxonomy): Bacteria > Actinomycetota > Actinomycetes > Mycobacteriales > Pseudonocardiaceae > Lentzea. The sequence continues at coordinate 308,413 of CAVYUS010000005.1, read as the reverse complement.
CGTGATCAGGCTGATCAGCCCGCCGCCGGAGTTGTACACCTGCTCGCCCGCCTGGTACGCGACGTAGCTGCCGCCACCGACGAAGATGCCCACGATCGCGTAGTGCGGAATCGCGAGCAGCCACCACTTGACCAGCACCAGTCCACGCGAGAGGTGCTCGGGGTAGGCGATGTCGAGCGTCGCCGGGTAATCGGGCTCGGCGCCGAGGCTGAACGGCGGATACCGATCGGTCGCCAGCGCCCCGTAGGTGTAGTAGGCGACGCGCCACGTCCAGCGCAACACCCCGACGTTGAAGTCGAACAGCGCACGTGGGTAGCGCCCGGTGAACAGGATCGCGAAGAACGCCACCACACTCACCGCGGCGAACGCGAGCCACAGGAAGGCCAGCACCACGTAGTGCGGGATCGCCAGGAACCACTTCACCAGCCACAGCCAGCGGCTGAGCACGGGGTCCAGGCTCGCGTGCACCTGGATCGGATAACCCGCTGTCGCCGTCGTCATCTCGACCTCCTCGAGGATCGGTACCGCTTCGGGTGATCCCAGATCGTCGCAGCAGTCCTTTTCGGACTTTGGGAGGTCATTACGGCGTCGCGATGTGCCATTCGATGGCCCCACAGGCTGAAGTCACGCCGGGGTCCAGGGCACTTGTTCCTGACCCTACTCCCCTCCCAGGGGAAAAGCTCCAGGTCATGCCGGACGGCGGGTGGCGGTGACGCCCATCAGGCGTAAGGTTGACTCTGCCGAGCACACCTCGAACGTGAGCGGTCAAGCCCACGTCGTACCCGGCGAAACCTGAACCGGCCGCTTCTCTTGCCGGGGACAGGAGTTCCGGCCATGACGTCGGCATCCCACCTTCCACCCGCCCCGGCCACGCCCCGGCACTCGGCCCACACGGCGCTCGCCGGGTTGGGTGACAGCATGTGGCTCAGCTACTACCACCTCATCGACAACTGGCGGCGGCCTCAGCGCGACGGGTTCATCGCACGACCCGTGCACACCATCGACCTGGCGGCGCTGGACGAGCATCGCATCACCCTGTCCGCCGTGCCGTCGGACCACAGTCCGTCCGCCCTGCGCCGGATCACGACGGACTCCGGGGCCCGCGACCACGTCGAGGTGCAGGTGCTGCGCTCGCGCATCAAGTGAGGTCGCGGCTCACGAAGCCGGACCTGGAAGGGCGAGCCTCAGCACGCGCTTCCATACGCTGACGGTCTGCTGCAGCAACGGCCCGGTGTTGTACGGCAGGCCGAAGCGTTCGCACAGCGCCCGGACCTTCGGCGCGATCTCGGCGTACCGGTTACTCGGCAGGTCCGGGAACAGGTGGTGCTCGATCTGGTGACTGAGGTTGCCGGTCATGATGTGGAACAGCGCGCCGCCATCGATGTTCGCCGACCCGGCCAGCTGACGCAGGTACCACTCGCCGCGGGTCTCGCCGTCGAGCTGGTCTTCGGTGAAGACCACCGTGCCGGCCGGGAAGTGGCCGCAGAAGATGATCGTGTGGGTCCACACGTTGCGGATCACGTTCGCGGTCAGGTTCGCGAGCAGGGTCGGCAGCGCCGACGGTCCGGCCAGCAACGGGAACGCGACGTAGTCCTTGATCACCTGCCGGCGGGCCTTGCCGAGGACGCCGTGCAACTGGGTGAGTGCCTCGCGCCAGCTCTTCTCGCCGCGCCAGGCCCGTTCGAGCTCGACATCGTAGATCGAGATGCCCCACTCGAAGAACGCCGCGAGCGCCAGGTTGTAGAACGGCTGCGCGAGGTAGACCGGATGCCACGGCTGTTCCGGATGAATCCGCAGCGCGCTGTACCCGATGTCGCGGTCCTTGCCGAGCACGTTGGTGTAGGTGTGGTGCACGAAGTTGTGCGAGTGCTTCCACGCCTCCGCCGGGGTCGCGAAGTCCCATTCCCAGGTGGTGGAGTGGATCCGGGGATCGCACATCCAGTCCCACTGGCCGTGCAGCACGTTGTGGCCGATCTCCATGTTCTCCAGAATCTTGGAGGTGGCCAGCGCCGCCGTGCCCGCGAACCAGGCGGGCGGCAGGATCGACACGAACAGCAGGGCGCGACCGCCCGCCTCCATGCCTCGCTGCACCGCGATCACCCGCCGGATGTACCGCGCGTCGTCCTCACCACGGGCGGCGATCACCTCGTCGCGGATCCGGTCGAGTTCACGGCCGAACTCGTCGATGTCGCACTCGGTCATCTGTTCGGTGGTCGTCATACCGTCGCTCCTACAGGTCGACCGCACCCATCCGTCGCCCGCCAACCTACGCCTACGTAAGCGTAGGTACAGGTTGCGCAGGTTTCCAGGCCGCTAACAGATCAACGGCCTGGAAACCAACGAACCGACACCGATGTGTCAACCGGTCAACCGGTCACGAGCGGCCCACCAGCGGCGCGGCGGTCACGAAGTCGATCTCGGGTGCGTACTTCGACCGTTGGCCGTACTGGTTGTAGGTCCGGCCGTCCCAGTTCGGCTGCTCCTGCGAGGTGAAGCGGATCGTGTTCACCCCGGCGTTCAGCCACACCGGGACCGCGAGATCGCGGAACTGGTTGGTGTGGAAGGTGTTGGGGAAGTCGACCCGGCGGACGGGCCCACCGTTGACCGAGAGGTCCGCGTGCCGGGTCACCGGGTCCGGGTTGTAGTGGGTGGGGATGGACTCCTGCGCGTTGGCGTAGCGGATCACCAGCAGGTGCTGTCCTGGCCGCTGCGCCGGCACCCGCACGGTGAGCGCGTTGGCCGGGCCGTCGCCGACAGCGGTCACCACGCCACCTGAGGCGAACGGGAAGTCGTTGCTGACCTTTGCCGCTCCGGTGGTCGTGCCGCTCTCCGCCTCGACCCGCACCGGCGCGGGCTGCAGTGCCGGTGCCGTGCGCACGCGGTCCAGCTTGAGGGTGCCCGCGGTGCCGGTCACCGTGAGCTGGTTGATCCCCGCCGACAGGAACAACGGCACGGACTCGGTGCCGCGTTTCGCGCCGATGAGGACGTTGTCGACGTTGCGCCCGTTCAGCTTCACGGAGGCGAGACCGCCGCCGGTGTGGTCGAAGGACACGGTCGAGTAGCCGTCACGGTCGGAGTGCACCCAGAACGTCGCGGACGCCCCGAGACCGACCGCCGCCACGCCGGGCCCCGACGAGTCGGCGACGTCGTAGCGGATCGTGGCCTTGGCCAGGTCCGCGTACTCGGCCTCGTACACCGACCGGCCGTCGGTGGCCGGGTCGACGAGCGTGAGGTCGATCTTGTCGATGATCGCGTCGCCGCGAGTGGTGCCCAGCTGCGGGTCGGAGGCGGCGAGGGTGATGGTGTGCTTGCCCGCGGTGAGCTCGACGCGGGTGTCCGTGTGGTCCCACACGACCCACGCGTACGACACTGGCAGCCGCAGTTCTCGCGGTTGCACGCCGTCCACGCGCAGGAACACGTTGGTCGGTCCCTGCTGCACCACGCTGGCGTACTTGTTGTACGTACTGGAGAAGGTGCTCAGGTCGTAGACACCGGTCCGCGGCACGTCCACGTCGAACGACAGCACCACGTTCGAGCCCGTGCGCAGGCCGCCGACGTTGTAGTTGCCGGAGGTGGCGAACTTGCTGACGTTCTGCGGGCTGCCTTCCGGACCGTTGAGGCTCCAGCCGGTGCCGGTGTGCCTGGCGTTCTCAGCCTCGTACGTACGGCTCCACGGCACGGTGACGCTGTCGACGCGGCCACTCGCGCCGGGACTGAGAATCACCTGGTACGCGGACATCTCTTTCATGTCGGTGAACGGGAGCAGCACGCTGCCGTCGGCCGCGACCGCCACCCTGGTCTCCAGGACCGGGCGCGGTTCGGGTGAGTCGCCGACCTGGCCGGTCCACGGGATCTCGCGCACGCTGGCGTGCACCGTGTTGCCGAAGACGGTCCGGTCGATGTTGGTGAACCGGACGTCGGCCGCACCGTTCGCGCCGCCGATGATCGCCCGGGACTGCCGCTTGCCCTTGTCGAGCGTGGCGATGCCCTGCAACGTGTACTGCTGGCCGGGCGAGGGCGGCGTGACGCGCACGGTGTTGCCGGTCATCTGGCCGTAGGCGTTGAACAGCCACCACTGACCGTTGCCCTTGTTGGCTTCAGTGGTCGAGTCGTTGAGGTTGCCGTCGATGTTCCAGTAGGCCAGGTCGGCGTCTACTTTGGACTCCTCGATCGCGGCCATCCACTGGATCATCTGGCCGGGCACGGAGAGGTGGTAGCGGTAGGCGTACTCGTCGATGTTGATCGGCAGCGGGCCGATGCCGAGCTCCCGCTCCCAGCCGCGGTACTTCGCCACGCTGGCCCGGACGACGCCCGGCGACGACAGCTCGTGCCAGGTCATCACGTCCGGCATGCAGTTGTTCGCCTTGCAGTACTGCAGAAAGCCCTTGATCTGGTCGTAGAGCAGGCTGGTGTTCGGCCCCGCGATGCGCGCCTTCGGGTCGAGCTTCCTGATCAGGTCGTAGACCTGCTTCCACTCCTCGAAGAAGTACTTCGGGTCGTCCAGCCAGCTGATGTTGTTGTAGCTGTACTGGCCGGTGCCGTACCAGTTGCCTTCCGGCTCGTTGAACGGCACGTAGACGATGTGGTCGCGGTGACCGGACGCGAGGACCTGGCGCACCTGCGACTCGACCTTGGCGCGGAAGTCGTCGCGGCCGGCCTGGCCCTGCGGGCGCTGGTAGGGAAAACCCCGATAGATGTCGGTCATGTAGATGTAGACGTCGCCGCCGCCGTTGGCCAGCCACGGCCCGGCGACCTCGAGCGCGTCCGCGCCGGGGTGCTGGGGGCCGTCCTGGGCCTTGGTGGCGAGCGTCTTCGGGTAGAAGCCGGCCAGCACCGCGTCGCTCGGCACGCCGGGCCCGTAGGCGCCGTAGAGCGAACCCGCGGCACCGCCGTGGAACGCTCCCGTACTCGTACCGAGATCGATGGTGAGCGTGCTGGTGGCAGCGTTCGTACTGGTCGTGGGCAACAGGGCGGCAGTCGCGAGTAGCGCGGTGAGCGCGATACCTCGCACAGTTCGCCGTTGAACCATGGGGAGACTCCGAACAGAGCAGGGACACGGAGACGCGAACCGGTTCGATCGAGTCGAGAAATTACGCCCAAGGGATCGGTTTTAGCAAGACTTTAGCTATCGAACCGGTTCGACGCCGTCGCCGTGATCTCCACCCGCGGCCCCTAGGGCCTGTATCGAGGTCCCGTTCGATGAGAGTCGAGCCTGAGGTGGTTCCTGGCGGCCTCAGGCCCGGCTATCGCGAACATGGACCTCGATACAGGCCCTAAGCACCTGGCCAGAAGGCTTGTCCGGAACCTCAGGCGACTCGTTGCTGCCGGCGTCAGCAAGTACCACCAACTCAACATCAACAGGCGTTTTTCTACTACCAACAGGGCGTTTCGGGCCCAGGCACCTGGTGCCGGTGCTGCGGGATGCGGAACAGGTTGGGTGTAGTTGACGGCGATTCGATCAAGAGTCGGTGGTACTCGCAGGCGCATCGGGCTGGACGCCGAACCGCTCCGCGAGTAACGAACAGGACTTCGGGCAGCCTGCTTAGCGGCCCCGGCGTGCTCCCGTGCTCGAACGCAACGTGATCGGCGGCGCCAGCAGGGCGTGGCGCGGCGCCGCGGAGGCGTTCTCGATCTGCTCCATCAGCAGCTCTACGGCCAGTTGTGCCATGTGGCCGGCGGGGACGTCCGCGGCCGTCAGCGGCGGGTGGAAGTCCTCCGCGAGCCGGTCGGCGATCACGCCGGTGAGGGAGAAGTCCCTCGGCACGGCGAGGTCTTCGCGGTGCAGCGCGCGTTGCACGCCGGGCAGCGCGGCCTCGTTGATCGTCACCGCCGCCGTCACCTCCGGCCAGCGCGCCCGGATCTCCTCGAAGCAGGTGACCCCGGCCGCCGGGTCGTCCGCGCAGCACACGTGATGCGCCGTCAGACCGCACTGCTCAGCGGTCTCGGCGAACGCCGTCGTCGCCCGCAGCGCGGGGCCGTAGCCCGACGCGACCAGCTCCTCCGACCGGTTGATCAGCACGATCTGCTGGTGCCCGAGGTCGGCGAGGTGCCGCACGCAACGGCTGATCAGACCGCTGTAGTCGACGTCGACCCACCACGACGCCGCGGGGTCCTCGACGTGGCCGATCGTCACGAACGGAAGCCCGCTGCCCCTCAGCCGCTCGACCCTCGGATCCTGCAAGAGGATCTCCATCAGGATCACCCCGTCGACCCGGCGGCCGGTGACGATCCGCTCGAAGGACCGGTCGTGGTCACCACCGCTGGGCGACAGCAGCACATCGTGGTCGTGCACGGCGGCTGCCTCCACGACACCGGCGACGAAGCTCAGCTGAACGTCCGTCAGCCGGGCGCTCGCGGGCGGTATCACCAGCCCGAACGTCCGGGTGCGCCCTTCGGCGAGTGCCCGCGCGCTGGCGTTGGGGCGGTAGCCGAGCTCGGCGATGACGTCGTTGATCCGCCGCACCGTCGCCGCCGACACCGGCCGCTTCCCGCTCAGCGCGTACGACACGGTGCTCCGGGACACCCCGGCCCGTTCGGCGATCTCTCCGATGTTCATGTCCGCTTCCCGTCTCCAGTCCGTTCGTAGGAACCGGTTCGACTCTTCGCCATCCTAGATGCCCTGCCTCTTGCGGGACCGCATTTCCACGGTTAGGTTGACGCCGTTTTCAAGACATCGAACCGGTTCGATGCTTGTCGTCAGTGCTGTCGGCAGGAAGGACCTCCCATGCTCCGCGCACCTGTTTCCCGACGACTCCCGGCGGTGCTGGCCGCGGTCGGCCTGGCCGTGTCCGTGGCGGCCTGCTCGTCCGCGCCCGGCACGGGCACGCCGGACACGTTCTCGGTGTGGGACCCGTACCCGCAGTTCACCGCCGAGTCCGAGTGGGCGAAGACGATCGAGAAGTGCGGGACGGAGGCCGGCGTCAAGATCCAGCGCCAGGCGTACGACACCAGCGACCTCACCAGCAAGGTCCTGCTCGCCGCGCAGCAGGGCACCGCGCCGCACGTGCTCGTGCTCGACAACCCGGTGGTGTCCACGCTCGCCGAGGCCGGCGTGCTCAAGACGAACTCCGACGTCGGGCTGGACGCCTCGCAGGCCTCGCCCAACCTCGTGTCCGCCGGGGTGCTGAACGGCCAGACCTACGGCGTCCCGATCGGCGCGAACACGCTGGCCCTCTACTACAACAAGGCCGTGCTCACCGCCGCCGGCGTCGACCCGGCGTCCATCAAGGACTGGGCGTCGCTGAACGCCGCACTGGCCAAGGTGAAGACCGCGGGCAAGAAGGGCATCACGTTCTCCGCGATCGGCACCGAGGAGGGCACCTTCCAGTTCCTGCCGTGGTTCTGGGGCGCGGGCGCGGCGCTGACCGACCTGTCGACCGAACCGGCCGCGGCCGCGGTCGGGCTGTGGAAGTCGTGGCTGGACAACGGTTACGCGCCCAACTCGGTCGTCAACAACACCCAGACGACGAGCTGGCAGGAGTTCGCGACCGGCGAGTACGCGTTCGCCGAGAACGGCACCTGGCAGCTGCAGAACGCGAAGAAGACCGGCTTCGAGTACGGCGTCATCGCCGATCCCCGGCCGCACCGGCGGAACCGCGCCCGCACCGACGGGCGGCGAGTTCGTCACCGTGCCGGCGCAGGGCAACCAGGACACCGAGACCAAGGCGGGCCGGATCGCCGGCTGCCTCACCAGCCCGGACAAGGTGCTGGCCGCGGACACCGCGCTGACCTACGTCTCGGCCGTGGCATCGGTGCAGGCGCAACAGGTTGCGGCCCAGCCGGAACTGGCCGTGTGGGTGGAGGCGGTGAAGAGCGCGAAGGGCCGCACCGGCGACAACCTCGCCACGAAGTACCCGCGGATCTCGCAGCCGCTGTGGGGTGCCGTGCAGGCCGCGCTCACCGGTGCCAAGACGCCGGAAGCGGCGCTCAAGGACGCCCAGGCCGCTGCGGCGTCGGCGAAGTAGGTCACCTGTGCGTTCGAGGTCCCCAGCACCTTCGAAGTCCGGCGGCGCCGTCGAAGTCGGCCGCGCTTTCGAAGGCCCCCGCACCCTCGAGGTCCCCTGTCCCTTCGAGGTCGCCGGTACTTTCCAGGAACACTGCCCGGCAGCTCGTCGGCTGGGCGTTCCTGGTTCCACTCGTGGCATACCTGGTGTTGTGTTACGCCTACCCGTTGTTCACGAACCTCGACCTGAGCGTTCGTGGCCACACGGTCCGCACCTTCGTCCACGGTGGCGCGCCACTGGTCGGGTTCGCCAACTACACCGCCGTGTTCGGCGACCCGACCTTCCGCACGGCGTTGATGAACACGGTGGTGTTCACGGTGGCGTCGCTGGTCCTCCAGTACGCGATCGGTCTGGCGGCGGCACTGTTCTTCGCCCGCGGCTTCCGCCTGTCGGCGACGTTGCGCGCACTGTTCCTGGTGCCGTGGCTGCTGCCGCTGATCGTCTCGGCGTCCACCTGGACGTGGCTGCTCAACAGCGAGTCGGGACTGGTCAACGCGGCGCTTCAGGTCGTGGGCCTGGATCCGGTCAACTGGCTGACCTCGCCCACGTGGTCGCTGGTGTCGGTGACGATCGCGAACATCTGGATCGGCATCCCGTTCAACCTCGTGGTGCTCTACAGCGGTCTGCAGAACATTCCGCGCGAGGTCTACGAGGCCTCCTCTTTGGACGGTGCCAGCGGCTGGCAGACGTTCTGGCACATCACGTTTCCGCTGCTGCGTCCGGTATCCGCCATCACGCTGCTGCTCGGCCTGGTCTACACGCTGAAGGTGTTCGACGTCATCTGGATCATGACCAAGGGCGGGCCGAGCGGCTCGTCGACCACGCTCGCCACCTGGTCCTACGAGCTGGGGTTCGGCAACGTGCTGCCCCGCTTCGGGCCCAGTGCCGCGGTGGGCAACGTGCTGATCCTGATCGCCGTGGTGGCCGGTCTGGCGTACGTCCGCATGCAGCGCAGGCTGGAGCCGTCATGAGGTGGTCCTGGCGCACCCCGGTGGGACTGCTGATCACCGCGGTGATGCTGTTCCCGGTCTACTGGATGATCAACGTGTCGCTCACGCCCGTGCGCGACATGCGCAAGTCCCCGCCCAGCCTGTTCCCGGCGTCGCCGACGATCGAGGGCTACGAGCGGGTGCTGCGCGAGCAGTTGCCGTACCTCGGGCACAAGTCTGCTCGTCGCGCTCGGGACGGTCGTGCTCACCCTGGCACTGGCCGCGCCCGCCGCGTACTCGCTGGCCAAGCTGCGTCCGGGCGGACGGCACACGCTCGGGTTCCTCCTGCTGGTCGCGCAGATGATCCCGGGAATCATCATGGCGCTGGGCTTCTACAGCATCTACGTGAGCCTCGGCATCACCAACACGGTGTGGGGCCTGATCTTCGCGGACTCCACCATCGCCGTGCCGTTCGCGGTGCTGATCCTCACGTCGTTCATGGCGTCGGTGCCGGACGAACTGCTGCAGGCGGCCCGGATCGACGGCGCCGGGCAGTGGCGCACGTTCGTCTCGGTCGTGCTACCCGCGAGCCGCAACGGCGTGGTGACCGCGGCGCTGTTCTCGTTCCTGTGGGCGTGGTCGGACTTCCTCTTCGCCGCCACCCTCGACTCCGGCGGCTCGCTGCAGCCGCTCACGCTCGGCATCTACCGCTACATCGGAAACAACAACCAGGAGTGGAACTCGATCATGGCCGCCGCCGTGGTCGCGTCCGTGCCCGCGACGGTGCTCATCGTGGTGGCGCAGCGCTACGTCGCCGCGGGTGTCACCTCCGGCGCTGTCAAGGACTGAGAGGAAACCCCTTGTCCACCGAGTTCTCCGTGCGCGAGATCCCTGTCAGCCGCTTCGGCGCATGGTTCGGCCTCTCGCCCGTGGTGGGGCTGGCCACGTATGCCGAAGACGTGCATGTGGTGTCGCACCGCAACGGCATGCATGCCGTGCTGGCCCTGGTTCCCCTGCTCGACGGCGGCCGGGCGACCACCGAGATCGTCGCCGAACCGGCCGTGCTCACCTGGAGCGCCGAGGACAGGCGGGTCACGGCGGTGTTCTCCTCCCCGGACACGCTGCGGATCTCCGGCACCGGCATGGGAATGCGGGTCAGCGCCGCCGAATCGACGCTGACCCCGTTCACCGGCACGTACTTCTTCGACGAACCCGCGGGCGCCGCCGTGTTCACCTCCTACGAGACCGGTCATCGCATCCGCGTGACAGTCCTTTCCGGACAGTCACGCCACGTCGGCGGGCAGGAGCTCGCGACGGCGGAGCGCGCGGTCCTCGCGGGAGAGGACGGCGAGCCGTGGGAACTGGTGATCGAAGAGCTGACCACCGCGCGCACTCCGTACCGGCCCATCACGGACTTCACCGGTGCGGTGACGGAGGTGCGCGACGAGTTCGGCCGGTTCGCCGACGCGGTCGTGCCGTGGCGCGACGACCGGACGCCCGCCGCCGAACTGGCCGCGTACGTGATCTGGTCGGCCACCGTCGCCCCGGCCGGGTTCGTCCGGCGGCCGGCCGTGCTCATGTCGAAGCACTGGATGGACAAGGTCTGGAGCTGGGACCACTGCTTCAACGCGCTGAGCCTCGCACCCGGCGCGCCGGAGCTGGCCTGGCACCAGTTCCAGGTGATGTTCGACCACCAGGATCCGCAGGGCGCGCTGCCGGACTCGGTCACCCACTCCGAGGTGCTGCACAACTTCGTCAAACCGCCGGTGCACGGGTGGACCGTCAGCCGCCTGCGTGAACGCCTCCCCGGCGGACTGCCCGACCCGGAGCTGGCCTACCACCAGCTCTCGGCCTGGACGTCGTTCTGGCTCGACCACCGGCGCGCACCGGGCCGGCTGCTCCCGCACTACGAGCACGGCAACGACAGCGGCTGGGACAACTCCACGGTGTTCCGGGAGGAACGTCTCGTCGAGTCGGCCGACCTGGCCGCCTTTCTGGTGCTGCAGATGAAGGAACTCGCCCAGCTCGCCGCCGAGGTGGGCGACACCTCTGCGCCGTGGGCGCGGCGGGCCGACGAACTGCTGGCCGCGCTGCTGGACGAACTGTGGGACGGCGACCGGTTCGTCAGCCGGGGTGTGCTGACCGGGACGCGGCGATCCACGGCGAGCCTGCTCGACCTCATGCCGGTCGTGCTGGGCGAGCACCTGCCCCGCGAGGTGTTCGACAAGTTGTGCACCGGCGTGGCCGAGCACCTGACTCCGGTCGGGCCGGCCACCGAACTGCCGAGCTCGCCGTACTACCAGGCCGACGGTTACTGGCGGGGGCCGGTGTGGGCACCGGCCACCGTGCTGATCGAGGACGGTCTGCGCCGCGGCGGCGCGGTGGAGCTCGCCGCGCAGGTGAGCGCGCGGTTCCGCGCGACGTGCGAGAAGTCGGGCTTCGCCGAGAACTTCGACGCGCTCACCGGGCAGGGGCTGCGCGACCGCGCCTACACGTGGACCGCCAGTGCGTACCTGATCCTCGCGGAGGACCATGACGGGCGGGCACAGCGGCGCCGATGAGTTCCTGCGGCTTGCGGAGTCCAACCTTCGACACTCGAAAGGGAGGAAGTCCATGAGTCAGCTGGTGAAGGTGCAGAACTTCGTCGTTTCACAGGACGGCTTCGGTGCCGGTGAGGACCAGACGCTGGAGAGGCCGTTCGGCCACGCCGATCCCGGCGCCATGTTCGCGTGGGCCGGTGCCACGGCGAGCTGGCCCAACCGCACCGACCCCGGCGGGAGCCGGGGCATCGACGACTACTTCACGCGCGACTTCGCCTGCAACATCGGCGCCGAGATCATGGGCGCCCACAAGTTCAGCCCGCACCGCGGCCCGTGGCGCGACCGCACGTGGCAGGGCTGGTGGGGCGACGAGCCGCCGTTCCACACCCCGGTCTTCGTGCTGACCCACCACACGCGGCCGTCGTTCACGCTCTCCGACACCACCTTCCACTTCGTGGACGACGAACCGGCCGCCGTCCTGCGGCTCGCGAAGGAGGCCGCAGGGGGCAAGGACGTCCGGATCGGCGGCGGCGCCACCACCGTCCGGGAGTTCCTCGACGCCGACCTCATCGACACCCTGCACGTCGCGGTGTCCCCGGTGGAGCTCGGATCCGGGGTGCGGCTGTGGAAGGAACCCGACGAGCTGCTCGACCGGTACCACCTCGACGTGGTGCCCAGTCCGAGCGGCGTGACCCACCACCTGTTCTGGCGGAAGTGACGTCGGTGCGGGCCGGGCGTGGCACGCCCGGCCTCGGTCATGGTGGGGTCGTTCAGGCGCGCCACGAGCCGCTCACCCACGGGCAGCCCGCCCGTAGGGCACCGCGTTCAGCAGCGTGACGCGAACGGTGGCCCCACTGGGCACCCGGTAAACGCGCTGCTCGCCCTGGCGGGCACCGTTCACCGCCGCCCCCAGCGGTGAGTCCGGGGAGTAGACCTCGACCGTGCCGTGTTCCGCACCGCGTGCGCCGAGCAGGAACGTCTCGGTCTCGCCGGTGTCGTCGAAACGGACGTCCAGAACCATGCCGGGTTCGGCGATGCCGTCGTCCGGAGGGTCCTCGCCCACCACGGCGCCGGTGAGAAGGTCGTGGATCTCGCGGATGCGCGCGTCCCGGTCCTGTTGTGCCAGGCCCGGTTCACCGGAGTCGTCGAGACGGCCGCGTGCCGGAGCGAGCAGGGCGGTCAGTTCGTTGCGGAGCCGATGGTGTGCCTGGGGTGTCAGCCACACGCGCTGGGTGGTGGTCATGGGTACCTCCGTGGCGGAGTAGATGCCGTCAGGGCGGTCTGGGGGGAGGTACCGCCCTGACGGCGGGGGCGTCCGCGTGAGCCGGGTTCGATCAACCTGCGACCTGCACGGACTGGAAGGGGGTTCAGTGGTGGCCGTTGATCCGGCGAAGCATCGTTTCGACGTCCTGCGCGTAGCCGGTCGCCACGCGCATGAGGATGTCGCGCTGGACGCGGAGGAATTCGTTCTCCGTCCGCAGCCACAGCAGTTCGGCCCGCTCGTCGTCGGTCAGCGGCGCGCTGGTGGGTTCGGTTTCCACGGGGACGGTCACCTGGTCGGATCGAACTCGCGCAGCGCGCCGGGCTGCTTCCCGGTGGTGATCTGCTCGGCCAGCAGTCGTCCGGTGACCGGCCCGTGCGCCAGACCCCACATGCCGTGTCCGCCGGCGACGTAGACCCCTGGCGTGCGGGTCGCGCCGATGAGCGCTCGCCCGTCCGGAGTGACCGGGCGAGATCCCACCCAGACGTCGGTGCGGTCTTCCCACCGCACGCCGGACAACAGCGGCCGGACCGATGCGATGATCGCGTCCACCCGTGCCTCGTCCAGGGGCGCGTCCGGGTCGCGGAACTCCATGGTGCCCGCGATCCGGAGGCCACCCCGGTAGGGCGTGCACGCCACCCGCACCTCCGGCAGGTAGACCGGACCGTGGACCGGTTCCCGCACGGGCACGGTGAACGAGTACCCGCGGCCGGCCCGGACCGGGGTGCGGACGCCGGACCGGGCCGTGAGCCTCGGCAGCCAGGCGCCGGTGGCCACGACGGCCACCTCTGCGGAGATGGCGTTGCCGTCCTTCGCCCGCACCGTGACACCGGCGTTGCCCGCGTCGATGCCGACGATCTCGGACGAGCGGATCGTGGCGCCTCTGGCGACGACCGCACGACCCAGCGCCCGCACGAGTCCACCGGGATCGACGAACCGCTGGCCGTCGATGCGCACCCCGGCGGTGAGGACGGGTGCGGCCAGTGGAACCTGCTCCCGCAGATCCGTTGTGGACAGTTCGGCGTGGTCGACCGGCTGTCCCGCCAGCGCGAGCCTTTCCAGCTCTCGCACCAGGTTCCGCGCCTGCCTGGCGGACGTGAAGGCGGCGGTGATCGGGGCGTCGACGGTCGGTGCCTCGACGCCGTTGGCGGTGAGCACGTCGTAGGCCTCGATGCTCTCCTCGTTGAGCGGGAGGTTCGCCCTGACCGCTCTGGTCCACGACGACCGCCTGCAGTTGGCCGCGAACCGGGTCAGGAACGACCACAGTCCCGGATCGGCGGTCAGCGGCAGGTGCAGCGGTGCGGCCGGGTTGAACAGGGAGCGCAGGCCGTGGCGCAGCACCGCCGGATCGTTGAGAGGGATCGCCAGTCCGGGCGCGATCCACCCGGCGTTGCCCCACGACGCACCGGCGGCGACCCCGGTCCGGTCGACCACCGTCACCTCGACGCCACGCTCCTGCAGGAACCACGCCGTGGACAGGCCCACCACCCCTGCTCCGACCACCACCGCTGAGCGCGGACCGCCATCGAGGCGTTCGACGCCGACCATCCCGACCTCCTGACATCGAGTAACGCGGGGGCCCCGCGTTTCTCTGCTCCAGGCCAGGATGCTGCGGACGGGACCCGAACCGGGTGTCCGTTCCCCACAATCGAGGGGTCAGCGGTTGTCGGTTTCCGACACCGTCGCCGCGAGGTCGATCATCATCGCGACCCGTTTGCCGGCGTCGCCGAGGTCGAGGCTGGTCACCTCGGCCATCTTCCGCAGCCGGTTGCGCACCGTGTTGCCGTGCACGCCGAGCCGCTCGCCCGCCACCGCCAGGTCGCCCTGCGCCTCGAGCCAGGCCCGCAGCGTCGCCACGTGCTCGGTGCCGTGCTCGGTGTCGTGCCGGCGCAGTTCCGCCACCGGCCCCCGCGCGGACGCACGGCCGACCCGTGCCGCGGTGCGCAGCCGCTGCAACAGGATCTGGTCCCACGACTCGTCGTACGCGGGCGGCGGCGTGTCACCGGACCGCATCTCGTGCAGCGCCAGGCACTCGTCCGCCTCCTGCCGGCCCGCGGGCAGGTCCGCGGCCTCGGCGACCGCGCTGATGCCCGCCGAGATGGTGACGTTCGCCGGCAACGCCGCTCGCAACGCCGTCAGCCAGTCCCGCGCCGCGGCGACCTCCTCGCCCGGCAGGATCGTGTAGACGCTGGTCCCCGACACCGCGCTGCGCCCCGGCCGCGACCACCCGAACCCGGTGGTCGCCTGTTCGAACGCCAGCAACACGGCCGCGTGCCGCTCTTCACCGACGTGCACGCGGATCGCGACCACCCTGGCCGGCCCCGGCGGCAACCCGAGCTGACTGGTCACGGTCGCGGCGTCGGCAGTGCCCTCCAGCAGCCGGAGCACCAGCTCCGACTCCACCTGCCGCTCCAGGTCGGCGCTCGCCCGCAACCGCAGCAGGTGCAGCGCCACGGTCCGCGCGCCATCGGTCAACGCGGTGCGCCGAGCCCCGCGCAGCGCGGCCGGGCACGCCACCCAGACCGCCCCGAGCAGTTCCCGGCCCACTCGAACCGCGACCACCATCCGCCCGGTCAGGCCGCGCTCGGGCGCACCGCCGACGAAGAGCGGCTCGTCCGAGGTCTGCAGGTGCGCCCGCACTCCGGCCGCGTCGAACAACTCCCGCACCCACCCCGGCACCTGGCGCCCCATGATGGTCTCCAGCCGGGCCGCGTCGACCTCCTGCTGCGGGCTCGAGTAGGCCAGCACGCGCGACAGCTGGTCCTCGATGGTCACCGCGCCGCCGGTGGCCCCGGCCAGGCTGTCGGCCAGCGCGAACAGATCGGTGGGACCACGCCCCGACTCGGTCTCCCGCCCCTCCAGCACCAGGCCGTAGACGACACCGGCCAGCTGGCTCCAGGACAGGGCCGGATCGGCCAGCATCACCGCGACCCCCTCGGCCTCCCCCACCGCGACGGCGTCCGCCAGGAGTTCCTCGCCACCCCGGACGAGCACGACGACGGCGCGCGCCGACACCGCCGCACGCACGGCCTCGACCACGGACCCGGCGCCCACCGCGAGGAACACGTCACCGACCTCGGCGCGATCATCGGTGACGTCCCGCAGCACCACTCCGCGCAACTCCGCCGACCGCGACACCGGGCAGCAGCACAGCCGAACCCCGTACCCGCCCAGCACGTTGACCAGCCGGTCCAGCCTCACCATCAGCAAGCTCCCTGTTCCGGCCGCCGGCGCCACCGCGTTCGCGGGGTTGGGTGGCCCGCCCGATCGTCCCCCACGACGGTGCCAGGATGACGCGAGTCTCCGCCGCCTTGGCACCTTCCTTACTTACTTGTAAGTTAGCTGCATGACGACGATCATGGCCGCCACGGCCACCTCCGACATCGATGCGGTCCATGCGTTCTGCGGTCGCTGGGCAAAGGCGTGGAACGAGCACGACGCCGACGCGGTGGCGGCCATGTGCGCGGAAGACCTGGTCTACGACGAGCCGGCGCTCGGCGCGACCGTGCACGGCCGCGATTCCATCCGCGACTTCGTGGCCAACATGGCGCGCACGTTTCCGGACTACGCGTTCACGCGGGTGGGTTTCTACGCCGAGACGACTCGGCGTGCGGTCCTGGTGGCGTGGCATTTCACCGGCACCGTCGCGGGCACTGACCGGCGCGTCGAGTTCCACGGCGACGACCGGCTGGAGGTGGGCGAGGACGGCCTGATCCACGCCTATCGGTGCCTGTACGACAACAAGTTCGTGGAACGCCAGGTCCGCGGCGAAGCGCGCGAGGGATGAGCGAGAACGCGCCTGCCCGCCTGCCCGCCGCAGTGCGCCGCGCGAGCATTCTCGAGGCGGCCGAGGTCGAGTTCGCCAGAAGTGGCCTGATGGGCGGGCGACTGGAGGCTATCGCCGAACGGGCCGGCATCTCGCACCCGCGCATCGTGCAGATGTTCGGTTCCAAGAAGAAGGTGTTCCTCGAAGTCGTCGGCATCGCCTACGACAAGATCGAGGCCGCGTTCGAGCGCGAGGAACCGACGCTGGTGGCGCTGGGCGATGCCTATGTGCGGCTCCTGCGCAGCGAGCACACCATCGGCCTCGTGGTGTTGCAGGGCTATGCCGCGGCGGCCGACACCGACATCCAAGCCGAGGTGCGACAACGTCATCTGCGGCTCATGGCGTCGATCTCCCGGTTGACCGGCGCGGACACGTCGCAGGTGCGCACGTTCTTCGCCACGGGACTGATCCAGACGGTCTCCTCCGCGCTCGAACTGTCCGACCATCGGGCCGACACGGCCTGGAGCGCCTGGATTCTCCAGCTCGTCGATCCATCGCCCGGGAAAGGCAGCCAGTGACCACCCACCGAACCGTCGCGGTCAACGACATCAGCATGCACTTCGTGGAGCAGGGCGAGGGCCCGCTCGTGGTGCTGCTGCACGGCTGGCCGGAGACGTCGCACTCGTGGAGGCACCAGATCGGGCCGCTGGCCGACGCGGGATACCGCGTCGTGGCACCGGACCAACGAGGCTTCGGCCGCACTCAGTGCCCCACCGGGGTCGAGAACTACACGATCCTGCACCTCGTCGGTGACGTCGTGGGATTGATCGACGCGCTGGGCGAGGAACAGGCGATCGTGGTGGGGCACGACTGGGGCGCACCGGTCGCCTGGCACACCGCGCTGCTGCGTCCGGACCTGGTGCGCGGCGTCGCCGGGATCAGCGTGCCGCCCGCACTGCGCGCGCCGGCACCACCGCTGAGTCTGCTGCGCGCGCACTTCGGCGAGAACTTCTACCAGATCTACTTCCAGCAGCCGGGCGTCGCCGAAGCCGAGTTCGGCGCGGACTTGCGGACCACGTTCCGAACCCTGCTCGGCGGCTCGGGCGAGGCACCGGTCGTCCGTGCCGGCGGGGGCTTCCTCGACGTGTTCACCACGCCCGAACAGCTGCCTGACTGGCTGACGGACGAGGACATCGACGCCGCCGTCGAGTCGTTCGAACGCACCGGGTTCACCGGTGGCCTCAACTGGTACCGCAACATCGACCGCAACTGGGAGCTGCTGGCGCCGTGGCAGCACCTTCCGATCACGCGCCCGGCGTTCTACCTCTGCGGCGAGAACGACCTCACCCGAGCGTTCACCGATGCCGCCGGTATCGCCAAGGCGGCAACGGATCTGCGTGGCGTCGTCGACGTCCCGGGGGCCGGTCACTGGGTCCAGATGGAGCGTCCACACGAGGTGAACGCGGCGCTGCTGGAGTTCTTCCGAAAGCTATGAGTTGGCGCGTCCGAGGCGCAGCGCCGACACCAGGAAGAAGATCCCGCCGACCGCGGCGTAGCCGGCGAGGTTCGCGAGCGAGGGCTGCGCCGCGGCCGCCATCACGATGAACGACGACCCGGCCAGCACGGAGATGCCGCCGCTCAGGATCATCGGCCACTGACCGCCCAGCCCACGGCGGCGCACCCCCACGAACAGCTGCACCAGCCCGGAGACGATCGCCCAGGCTCCCCACACGCGCAGGACCGCCGGCACGCCCGAGGCGCCGGCGATGGCCAGGCCGACTGCGGCGAGCAGGCTGATGGCGATGTTCACGTACAGCCCGCGGACTGGTCCGGTGGCGCGGGACGAGCGCGCGTCCACGACCGCGGCGGCCACGTCGAACAAGGGGTACAGCACCAGCAGGGCGATGCTGACCGGCCCGAGGTTCGCGCTGGTCAGGAACAGCAAGGCGGCCCAGGCGACGGCGAACCCGAAGCGGGCGAAGTACAGCCGGCGCAGCGCGGACGCGGTCTCGGTTCCGGTGGATGAGGCGACGGTGGCCACGGTGGTCCTCTCGACAAGGGGCGCGTTCGACCAAAGAGACCGAACGTTCTACCCCTCTCAGAGTGGCTGGCCGGTCGCGAATCGTCAAGACCGAACGTTCTATCCGCTACAGTCGGCACCATGGCGCGCACCGAAGCGACCCGGCCGTCCGAAGCGCGGTCCCGGCTGCTCAACACCGCCCTCCGGATCTTCTACGCCGAGGGCATCCACGCGGTCGGCATCGATCGCATCGTCGAGGAGGCGCGGGTCACGAGAGCGACCCTCTACCGGCACTTCCTGGGCAAGGAGGAGCTCGTCGTCGCCTACCTCAACGAGGTCGACGCGGCCATGCGCGCGCAGGCCGACGAAGCGGCCGCGCGGGGACACTCCCCCGCCGACACGTTGCGAGCGCTCAGCCAGGCCATCGCCGGGGGGATCCGGTCACCCGAGTTCCGGGGCTGCGCCTTTCTCAACGCCGCCGCCGAGTACCCCGACCCGGATCATCCCGTTCACCAGGCCGTACTCGCCCACCGCGAGTGGTTCCAGCGCACCGTCACGGAACTGTTCGCGCAGATCCGGGACACGTCCGCCGAGCCGGCCGCCCTGCACTTCGTGATGTTGCGCGACGGCGCCATGGCGGCCGGTTGCCTTTCCGACGCGGAGGTCGTCTGCGAGACGTTCCTCCGTGGTGTCGAAGGACTTCTGCAGGCGTACACCACAGCGTGACGATTTCAGCGTGACGGTTCAGATGTTGTGAACATCTGGATGTTCCGAATATCTTGGTGCGATGGCTACTCGGCACCTGTACGTGGTGCGGCACGGTGCGGCGGACGCGTTCGGCGAGTTGACCGAGACCGGGCGGCGGCAGTCGGCACTGCTCGGCGAGCGGCTCGCCGGCCTGCCGATCGACGCCGTCTGGCACTCGCCGCTGCCCAGGGCGGCCCGGTCCGCGCAGATCCTGGGCGAGCACCTGCCGGCGGTCAGCGTGCGGGAAGCGGCTGAACTGGTCGACCACGTGCCGCATGTGCCGGACGACATTCCTCCTGCGTGGGCGGGATTCTTCGACGGCTACGACGCCGCGGAGGCCGCTGCGGGAGCACGTGTCGCGGATGCGCTGATCGAGAGGTTCGCGCGTCCTGCCGACACCGAGACCCACGAGGTTCTGGTCACCCACGCCTATCCGGTGGCCTGGCTGGTGCGGCACGCTCTCGACGCGCCGCCGGCCCGGTGGCTGGGACTGGACTGCGGCAACACGGCGCTGACGGTGATCGAGTACCGCTCCGGGCTGGCACCGACTTTGGTGGTGTACAACGACATGAGCCATCTTCCGGCCGAGCTGCGCTGGACGGGGTTCGGGCCGGGCGCGCGGCCTTAGTTGCTGCGCTGAACGGGTCGGGCCGGGCCTAGTTGCCGCGCAGCACGGCGTGGGCGGCGTTGAGTCGCTCGGCCTCGCCGCGTTCGGTGTGGTCACCCGAGACGTCGTCCGCCCAGCCGAGCAACCTGCGCAGGTGGGCGTCCGCCGCCGTTGTCACGATGCCGGGAGTGCCGAGCGCGACCTCGCCACTGGTTCCGTCGATCGTGATGAGGGTGCCTTCACCGATCGTGCGCCCACCGGCGGTCACCGAGGCGGTGCCGACGACGAGGTCCGCGATCCCCACGACAGCGGGCTTTCCCATGGCTCGTGCGACCACCGCGGCGTGACTGGCCGGACCGCCCCGAGCGGTGACGATCCCGGTGGCGGCGGCCAGGCCGCGCATGTCGTGCGGGGAGGTCTCCGGGCGCACCAGGATGACCGGGCCGTCGGCGGCCAGGCGCACCGCGTTGTCCGTCGTGGTCGCCACCCGGCCGGCCGCGACGCCGGGGCAGGCGCCCACTCCCCTGGCCAGGACGTCGGCCCCGGCGGCCGCGATCCGCGGTGTGCGGACGTGCCGGAGGTGCTGCGGTGAGACGCGGAGCAGCGCTTCGCCGCGGCCGATCACGCGCTCGTCGGCGAGATCGGTGGCGAGCCGGACGGCGGCACCACCGACGAACCTGCCGGGCCGGACCTGCAGCAGCCACAGCACGCCCGCCTCGAACGTGAACTCGACGTAGCAGGCGTCGCGGTAGTGGCCCTCGATCCGGCTCAGCGCGTCGAGCAGGCCGCGCCCACACCGCGGGCTCCCGATCGGCGAGGTCGGCCAGCGGCCGGGTCTGCGACCTGCCGGAGACGACCGTCGTCACCCTGGTGTCCGAAAAGGACTTCGCCGAACGGGAGGTTCGCGCCGGTGTTCGGGTCGCGGCTGAACGCGACCCCGGTGCCGCTGTGGTCGTCGCGGTTCCCGAACACCATCGCCTGGACGATCACCGCGGTGCCGAGGTCGTGCGGAATGCCGTGCAGTTCCCGATAAGTCCGTGCGCGCGGCGTTTCCCATGACGAGAACACGGTCTCGATCGCCGACCTCAGCTGCTGGGCCGCGTCGCCGGACTTCGTGACGAGGCCCAGGTTGAGGATCGTGTCCATCATGCCGGGCATCGACACGCTCGCCCCCGACCGCACCGACACCGCCAACGGCTCCCGCGCTCCCCCGAACTCGCGTCCGGTAGCGGCTTCCAGACCGGCCATCGCCTGGCTGAGCTCGGCGTCGAGTCCGTCGGGCAGGCACCCGTCACGCAGGTACGCGCGGCACGCCTCGGTGGTGACGACGAACCCGGCCGGCACGGGCAGTCCGAGCCGGTGCAGGACCACGAGGCCGTGTGCCTTGCCGCCCACCGTTTCCGCCGTGTCCTCGACCTTGGCGGAAAGCTGCCGGATCCACCTCATCGCGGGATTCCCAGTGTCGCGAGCAGATCTTCGTGCAGCTCGGCCCACACGGCGTGGTACGAGGAGACGTCGTCGGCCACGTACTCCAGCGCGCCACGGGCAGCGCGTTGCAGAGCCTCGGCCAGCCGGGACCGGTAGCGGCCGAACCGTGGCAGCGCCGCGGAAAGCTCGCCGCACACGACGACGGCGCGGTGGTGGAACTCGGTGAACCGGTCGAGCACGCGGTCGTCGTAGGACGGGTCGCTGTGGTCGTTGGCGATCATGACGCCGTCGACGGAGCGGAGCTGCCATGCCGTGCAGAGGTCGAGCAGTTCCGGGTTGAGCACCAGGAAGTCCTGGAACGTCGCGGTGAGAGCAGGGCGGGCGGCCGCCGTCTCCAGTTCGCCGGTGATCCGCTCGGCGTCCGCGGCCCGGCCGGCGTCCGTGAGGCCCCACCCGCCGAACTCACCGGGCAGGTGGGTGACGAGACCGGCGACCGCGAGATCGATCAGCTCTGACTCCACGTCGGACTCGCCCAGCCCGGCCGCCTTGGCGATGCGGGCGGTGCCGGCGAAGCCGATGCAGCGAAGGGTGTGCAGTACCAGGAGATCGGGGAGCGTCATCGGCCCGCCCTGCGCTGCCGTGCGGTGCTCGCGGCGGCATGGCCGGCACCACGTCCGTCGGCGCGGGCGACGATCTTGCCGGCGCGGACGCGGACCGCGGCCTCGGTCTCGTCCCCGGGATCCGGGAGTCCGAGCGCGGACGCCACCACGGCGTCGTCGTCGAGCACCAAACGCAGCTGCGGCAAGGCATCCGCGGCGAACACGCGCCGCAGACATCCCGTCAGGTCGGAGACCCGCAGCCGCACGAGGCGGCCGGTCTCGGCCGGGTCACCCGTGACGACGACCACGGTCACCTGCTCCCCCGGCCGAGCGGCCCGGACGGCTTCCTCCGCCGCGCGCAAGGCGCCCGGCCCCCAGCACCACGATCACCCCGTCGGCGCCGAGGTCCACCGGAGCCCCGCCGAGCCGGTCCACGAGGTCCTCCGGCGGATCCCAGTTCTCGGTGACCGGTCGCGCCGGTTCCACAAAGGACAGATGCGGCGGCGCCCAGGTGTCGGCGAGGTCGATCCCGGCCAGGTGCTCGCAGGCGATCGCCAGGTCGAACGGGTCAGCCGCTCCCGGCGCGACCTCGGCCCCGTGTCCCGCACCGTCCAGCACGGTCAGCACCAGCGCCGCCAGCCGCACCCGCCGAGCCGGTGCGCACGATTCCAGCGCGAGGCCGAGCAACATCGCCTCCAGCCGGGCGATCTGCGCCGGCACCGCCCGGTCGCGGTCGTCGAGGACACCGACGAGCGAGCGCAGTTGCAGCCGCCCGCCTGCCGCGGTCTCGCCGACCAGCGGCAGCCGCTCGAGCCACACCCTCGCGAACGAACCCAGCGCATCGGCCAGCGAAGCTGGCGGGTGCACCGGTTGCGCGGCGGCGTTCTCGACCAGATCGATCAGCACCGCCAGGTACAGCGCCCGTTTGCCCGGGAAGTTCGAGTACACCGCCCCTCGGGTGAGCTCGGCACGCTCAGCGATCCGATCCACCTTCGCCGGCCCGTAACCGTGCTCGGTGAACTCGTCCCGCGCCGCCGCCAGCACGGCCGCTCGCGTGCGTTCCTGTTGCTGCACCCGCGTCAGCCGAACCATCGCCGCTCCCCTCCGAACTCTCTGCCATCACGATACCCAGAACATCCAGATGTTATCACCATCTGAGTTCGATTCCCGCGCGCGCGGGATCCAGGAGTCCTTTGACAGAGCTAAAACTTTGCGCAGAACACCCGCTCTTGACAGCGCGACCCCCTTCACTACGCTCGCCTGGGAGCGCTCCCAGAAATCACCTCGCTCAAAGGAGAGCAGATGACGCAGCGGAGAAAGGTGTTCGGCGCGTTGGTCGCGGCGGTGGTGACCGCGAGCGGAATGGTCGCCCTCGGCGCCACCGGCCAGGTCACGGCAGCACCGGCGGCCGGCACCGGCACCGGGTACCTCCACACCAGCGGCAACAAGATTCTGGACAGCACCGGCGCGACGGTCCGGCTGACCGGCATCAACTGGTTCGGGATGGAGACCGACAACAAGACGTTCCACGGTCTGTGGGCCAGCCGCACGTGGCGCCAGCAGCTCGACCAGATGGCGCAGCTGGGCTACAACACCCTCCGCGTGCCCTTCTCCAACGACGCGCTGAAACCCGACGCGAGGGCCACCGGGATCAACGACTACACCAATCCCGACCTGGTCGGGCTCACCCCGTTGCAGATCCTCGACAAGGTGATCGACTACGTGGGCCAGAAGGGCATGCGCGTCATCCTCGACCGGCACCGGCCGACCAGCGCGGGCCAGTCCGCCCTCTGGTACACCGCCGGCGTTCCGGAGACGACCTGGATCAACGACTGGAAGACCCTCGCCCAGCGTTATGCGGGCAACACCACGGTCATCGGCGCCGACCTGCACAACGAACCGCACGCCGAGGGCACCAACCCGGCGGCGACCGGCGCGTGCTGGGGCTGCGGCGACACCGCCCGCGACTGGCGGCTGGCCGCCGAACGCGCGGGCAACGCGATCCTGGGCGTGCAGCCGAACTGGCTGATCTTCGTCGAGGGCGTGAGCTGTCCGAGCGGCGGGCTGTCGAACGTGTGGGACGGCGATCCGACCAACGACGAGGACTGCGGCTGGTGGGGCGGAAACCTGTCGAAGGCGGGCCAGTTCCCGGTGCGCCTGTCCGTGCCGGGACGGCTGGTGTACTCGCCGCACGAGTACGCCACCTCGGTCTACAACCAGCCGTGGTTCAGCGCTCCCAACTATCCGGCGAACATGCCGGCGATCTGGGACAAGTACTGGGGTTACCTGTACAAGCAGAACATCGCGCCGCTGATGATGGGCGAGTTCGGCACCACGCTGGCCAACCCGGTCGACAAGGTGTGGCTGGAGAACCTGATGGCCTACACCGGAACCGGCGTCAACGGCATCTCGTTCACCTACTGGTCCTGGAACCCCAACTCCGGTGACACCGGCGGCATCGTCGGCGACGACTGGACCACGGTCAACCAGGCGAAGCAGAGCATCCTCCAGCCCTACCTCATCCCGCCCACCGGCGGCGGTCCCGGCCCGACGACGACCACCACCGGCGGCAACGGCCCCGGCGCGTGCAAGTCGGCGTGGAAGCTGGACAACTCCTGGCAGGGCGGCTTCCAGGGCGCGCTGACCGTCACCAACACCGCGACGAGCGCCGCGAACCCGTGGTCGGTCGTGTTCACCTTGCCCAGTGGGGCCACCATTTCCAACGGCTGGAACGGCACCTTCACCCAGTCCGGCGCCACGGTCACCGTGACCGCACCGTCGCACAGCCCGTCGCTGGGCGCGGGAGCGGCTGTGACGCTCGGCTTCACCGCCAACGGCACGGCTGGCGCGCCCACAGCCGTCACGCTCAACTCGGCGGCCTGCACCACATGACTGGTCCCCGGCCGCGGCGTGCCGCGGCCGGGATCACCAGCCCCAGCCTGACTTCGGCGCCGAGCCGGAACCCAGAAAGCTGAACGCCGGCAACGGACCCACGAACGTGGCGCCGAGATTCGCGGCGGCCTCGTGCGCGGCGGCGAAGTGGCCCCGTGGCAGGAGGAACGCCCGGCGCACCTCGTCCCGCTCGCCGGGCAGCGGGGCCGTCTGCCTGGCCAGCGCGGTGATCGGCGCCAGCACGGTGTCCGGGGTCGTCCACTGCCGCCCGTCGAAAGGCAGGTAGACGTGGGCCTCCACCACGTCGGCCAGCACGTCGAGCTGGGCACGCACCTGGTCCGCGATCGGTGGCAGCACCTCCGCGCGAACGGCTTCCTCGTTCTCGGCGAGTGTGCCGAACACCAATGGCACCACGGGACCGGTGGTGACCAGCGCGCTGAGCATCTCGAAGTGCGGGAGGGCCGCGACCGGCGCGTCGCCGGCCGCCACCGCCAGGTCGCCGCTCGCCACGAGCCGGACGTGCAGGCGTGGCGGTATTCGGTGATCGGCGCGGACCACGCCCAGCAGATGCAGTCGCACGGCGCTCGTCAGGCACCTCCGCGTTTCGCGGTCGCCTGGACCGGAGTGGCCTCGACCTGATTGACCTCAACGGGAGTGGGCGTGACCACCACCGGCGCGGTGAGCGGCAGGATTCCGTGTGTGCCGAGGATTCCCTGTGTTCCCGGCGCCGGGATCATGCCCGGAGCGGCCCGCCGCGTCGCCTCAAGGCGTTGCATCGCCTCCAGATAGCGGATGTACGTGTCGACGCTGGCGATCACGATCTTCGCCTCGATGGTCAGGATCTCGATGCCGATCACCGAGACCCGGATCGTCGCATCGATGACGAGCCCTTTGTCCAGCAAGATGTTCAGCGCTTCGGCGAGGCCTCCGGCAGAGGGCGGGGCGGGAGCGGTCACGGCAAGATCCTTTCCGCTGGGTCGTCTGGCACGAGCACGGTGCGCAGCTCGGCGAACTGGCGGCGCAACGCGATCAGCGCCTGGCCAAGCCGTTCGATCTCCTCGTCGGACAGCGTGCCGGCGTCCATTCGCCGGATCGCCTGTCGTTCCAGCAGTTCCTCCAGGACCTCCAGCACGGCCAGCACGATCCGGGCGAGGCCCTGGCCCGCGTCGAGGGAAAGCCGGGGCGTGGTCACGTCAGCGACTCCTCGATGCCGACCAGCAGCAGGCGCAGGTCGAGGCGGATCAGTTCCACGTCGGCCAGCGTGATGATCACGTCGCCGGTGACGACGGCGCCGCTGCCGACGATCCGGTCGAGCAGGTCCACCAGCGTCGTGGTCCCGCTCATCCGGTCACCGCCAGTTCGGTGCGGGTGAACGAGTAGGGCGGCCACGGGCCGGTGGCATGCACTGTCGCGCCGCACTCGCGCACCTGCTCGTACAGTGCGGCGGCCGCGTCCAGGAAGGCCTGCTCGTTCACTTGCGGGACGAGGTATGCGGCGTCGAGCAACGTGTGTGACGCGCGTTGGACGGCGCCCGTCGCGTACTCCGCGAGTTCGGCGTGCAGCACGCGCGCGGCCTCGGCCTGTCGTTCCCTGACCTGCTCGCCGTTGCGCCGGCTCTGCTGCCGCATCCGGAGGTAGTTCGCTCCGGACAGCCCGGTCAGCGGAGTCTCTGTCTGATCCGGCGTCGCCCCGGAGCCCACCCGCACACCCCATTCGCGATGCCCGGCGACCCGGTCCAGCCAGTCCGCGGCCTCGGCGTGCGAGCCGGCGAGCAGCCTGCGGGCGGAGTCCTCGTTCGCGACGATCGTGCCGAACCGAAGCGGCAGAACGGGTTCGTGCTCGAACACCGCTCGCACGATCGCGTCGTGGTCCCACGCGAGCTGCGCCAGCAGGCTGTCCTCGGCTGGTTCGGCGTCCAGCTCACCGAACGCGGCCACGTCCACCTCGGTGACCACGAGCGCCAGGCCGCCGTGCCGGACCAGACCGGGCGCGCCGGTCGCTCGCAGCGGCGGAAACGAGGCCAGGTCCCACTTCTCGGCCCTGGTGATCAGATAGCCGCACAGGCCGCGATCAGCTCTCACGGACCACCTCCGGCGATCTACCGGCGAGCGCGGCCTCGAGCTCGGCGATCCGGCCGCGCAGCGCGGTGCTCTCCTCGGCGAGCTCGCGGCGCGCGGTGTGCGGGGCGAAGAACGGGTCGCCGGTCCACCAGTCCATGCCCATCTCCTTCGCGGTCTGGGCGGACGCGATGAACAGCCGCACCCGGAGGGTGAGCAGCTCGATGTCGACGACGTTGATCGCGATGTCGCCGACGATCACCACACCTTTGTCGAGCACCCGCTCCAGAACGTCGGCGAGCGAACTAGATGTACTGTCCACGGCTGCTCCTGCTAGCGGTCGGTGGCTCCCCTGGTGTAGCGCCGCAGCCGTTCGTAGGACTGCAGAACGCCATTGCCGTCGACGTCGACGCGATAGGTCGCGAGCACACTCGTGCTCGCCGGAATGCGTTCCAGCTCAACGACATCGAGCAGAATGGACCAGCCGCCGCCCTCCGCGGGACGCACTCCGGTGACGCCGTCCGGCTGCCGTCCGGCGATCTCGCCGAACTGTTCGACTGCGGCACGGATGGCGGCTGCTGGCCGCGGCTCGTTCATCACCAAACATGATCGCACTCCGGCGGTGGTTACAACCAGCAAAGCTTGTTCAGCATTCAACAGTTTTCCTACTGAGACGGCACCGAGCGAGTACGCCACCCCGCGGCGTTTGATCCACAGTGGACGGAGAGCGGCAAATGGCCGCACTGTTCGCCCTGAGCCTGGTCATCGACCGTTGCGCGGCCGCAGCGCGGGAAGACTCGCAACCTTCGCCCCGCGCGTGGCATCACAGATCTCCTGGGCACGGGACGGCGCAGCACGCTGCGTGAAAAATTCCAACCGGTGGAGCACGGCCGGAGAGCGGATCAGGAGCAACGCCCTGCGCTGAACGGATCCTGCCCAGTGGCGTCCACAAAGGACTCTGATCCTGTTCGGCCGGCCATCAGACCGGCGACGGTGTGCGCGCCGACATCGGCGAGGGAATCGGCCGTGAACCGGCTCGCGACAGCCCGCACATGTTCCTCGGCAGCGGCGGCGAGACCGTCGTACACGGCGGCGAACAGCTCGCGGGCCGGTTCCCGCAGCCATCCCGGCGGGAGCAGGTCGAGCGGCAGACCAGGATCGAGCACGGGCAGGCGGCGGTAGGTGTCCATGACCTCGGTGCGGGCCCGGACGGCCTCGGCACCGGTGATCGCGGTGCCTCGCACCCGGTCGAGCAGTGGGTTCCACCGCTCGATGAAGGACCGGTAGCTGGCCGCGATGGCCGCAGTGTCCCAGGCATCAAGGGGATTGCGGCCGATAGACGTACCGAGGTCGACGTGCCAGGCGCGGAACACGGTCATCGCACCGAACGCGAGCTCGGTCAGCTGTGTCCTGGCCTTGCCGGACAGGTCGTGCGGCGAGACCCAGAGGCCGTCGTACAGCGGGGCGAACCCGAGCCAGCGCAGGCGGCTGCGCAGCCCGCGCCGACGGGTGACCTCGTCCTGTGGCAACGAAAACGCGACCAGCGTCCACTGCCGGTCCCATCCAGCGGTGTCGGCGGCCGACGAGATGATCGCGCGGCCACCGGTGGACAGCACCTCCGCGGCGGCCGGGGTGAGCCGGTAGGAGCTGTTGCGCCCCCGTTTGCTGCCTTCCAGCACGCCGCGGCGAGCGAGCCGGCTGATCGCGGTCCTGGCCCCGGCGTGGCTCACCCCCGCCTCGGCGAGCAGGTCCACGATGGCCGCCGACGGCAGCCAGGCGCGCGTGCGCAGCGTGTAGTCGGCCAGCAGCGTCACGGCCAGCCCCTGCGGCGAGTTGCCGGTCTGGCGGCGGGGCAACCGGACCGGGTCGGTCGCGTCGCCGGGAAAGATCTCCTCGATGTCGTACGGGCTCGTCACTGCGGCTCCGGCGGTGGCTCTGGCAGGTCGTCGGCTCGACCTTAGTGAGCACCCGCCGGTCGTGTCCCGAACCCGCCGACACCGCAGTCCGCGACCCGACCGCGACTCAGGTCGCGGCACCGGCAGATCCGTCGACCCGCCCTTAACGAGCACCCGCCGGACAGGCCCAATCCCGTCGACACCGCGACAGTTCGCCACCCGGCTCCGGCCGCGGCTCGACAGATCGACGACCCGCCCTTCGCGAGCACCCGCCGATCACGCCCCGAACCCGCCGACGCCGCGGCAGTCGCCACCCGACCGCGGCTCCGGCCGTGGCTCTGACAGGTCCGTCGCCCCGCCCTCAGCGACCACCCACCGATCACGCCCCAACCCTGCCGACACCACAGCAGTCCGCCACCCGGCCCCGCCCCTGTCGGGCGAGACGGCTGATTGACAGTTCTGCGTCCGATGGGCAGGCTAAGTGTCATCTGTTGGACCAGCGCCTGACCAGCCAAGACGGGTCGGGCATCGCTCCCACGCGTGGATCTCCACCTGCCGCCGGTCGTCTGACCACGCGCGGACCGAAGGAGTCGAACGCATGAAAGCCAACCCTGCACTCCTGATCGCCGCAGCGGCCGCACTCGCCGTCGCGGGCCTCGTCCTCCCGGTCGCCACGCCCGCGTCGGCGGCGACGCTGACCGAGGTCACGAACTTCGGCACCAATCCGGGCGGGATGCGCATGCACGTCTACGTACCGGACTCGCGCCCGGCAAACCCCGGGATCGTCGTGGCCATGCACGGCTGCGGCGGTTCGGGTCCCGGCTTCTACTCCGGCAGCGAGTTCCGCTCGCTGGCCGACCGGCACGGGTTCGTCGTCATCTACCCCAGCGCCCAGCAGCAGGCCGGGTTCGGCAAGTGCTTCGACATCTGGTCGGACGCCTCCAAGCGGCGTGGCGGTGGCAGCGACCCGGTCTCGATCGTGTCGATGGTGACCTACGTCCAGCAGCGCTACGGCGGCGACGCGAACCGGGTGTACGCCACCGGGTCGTCCTCCGGCGGCATGATGACGAACCACATGCTCGCCCTCTACCCGGACGTGTTCAAAGCCGGCGCCGCGTTCATGGGGGTGCCGTTCAACTGCTTCGCCAACGCCGCCGACTTCCCGCCCGGCAGCAGCAAGTGCACCGGTAGCGGAGGCGCGAACCGCACGCCGCAGCAGTGGGGCGACGCCGTCCGGCAGGTCAATCCCGGCTACACCGGTTCCGCGGCCGCCGATCCAGGTCTGGCACGGCACCAACGACTTCCTCGTGCCGTACTCGCTGCTGCAGGAGTCGATCGAGCAGTGGACGAACGTGTTCGGGCTGAGCCAGACGCCGACGTCCACCGACTCCCCCAGGCCCAACTGGAACCGGCGCCGGTACGCGGACCGCGTGGAGGCCTACAGCATCCAGGGCGCCGGGCACAGCCTCCCCTCCTCCGGCATGGCGGCGCAGGCCGTCACCTTCTTCGGCCTGGACCGCACCGAACGCCTGAGGGAGATCAGGACCGCTGCTCGGAGACCCACGTCGCGACCTGCACCCTGGACTTGAACCCGAGCTTGGTGAGGATGTGCTCGGTGTGGGTCTCCGCGGTCCGCACCGAGATCACCAGCCGTTCCGCGATCTCCCGGCTGGTCAGGCCCTCGGCGATGAGGCCGGCGATCTCCCGCTCACGACGGGTCAGCACGCTCGGCGGCTCCTCCACGGCTGGAGGGGCCGCCGACTGCTCGTTCAGGGCGAACGCGATGGCGTTGTCGACGTCCATCGTCCGGCCGTGCTCGTACGCCTCCTCGAACCCCTCGGTGCCGAGCTGCTCCCGCGTGGCTCGCTCGGTTTGCTCGTGGTAGGGGTACAGGTGCTGGTAGGTGCGCAACGGCCGGCCCATGATCTCCCAGAGCCGGTCTGCCGTACCGAGCAGCGTCGCGGCCGTCACCGGGTGGCCCAGCGCGCACTCGACCCACGACAGCGACTCCGTCGACCAGCCGATTCCGGTGAGGTCGCGGATGTCGCGGCGCAGCGCGATGCTCTTGCGGCACAGCTCGGCGGCGCGGTCGTGGTCACCCTGCGCCATCGCGAACAGCCCCATGCTCCACAGCGCGTACGAGCGGTGGAAGCACTCGCCGGCCGGCTCGGTGATCATCAGCCACTCCTGGTGGCAGGCGGTGGCGCGAGCCACGTCGCCGGCGAGTCCCACCGCGCTCGAGTAGCTCACCATCAGGTCGAGGCGGCGCGGCACGTCGACTCCCGGCGGCAGCAGGGCGAGGCCCCGCGCGAAGACCGCGATCGCGCCCGGCAGGTCACCGCTGTACAGGGAGACGCTGCCCTCCACCCAGCAGGCGAAGGCCGCGATGGTGGGATCGCTCTCGACACCGTCGATGGCCCTGGCATCGGCCAGGCGCTGCAGGCTGAAGTCGAACTGTCCGTCCGCGGACGCCAGGCTGCCGTCGGTGAGCAGGGCCCTGGCCCGGTCGGCGGACGGCGGGCACGGCTGGTCGAGTGCGCGCGCCAGCCACAGCCGTCCCTCCCTGGCCCACCCGCGGCCCCACCAGTAGAAGTGGAACAACCCGGTCAGCATCCGGAACGCGGCGTCCAGCTCCCCCGGTTCCCGCAGGCTGTAGTCCACGGCCGCCTGGTTGTTGGCGTGCTCGCGGTCCAGCCGGGCGAACCAGTCCACCTGCCGGGCGCTCACCCAGTCGTCGTTGGCCCGCTCGATCAGCCCGAGGTGGAAGTCGCGGTGCCGGCGGCGCAGGGCGGCGTGCTCACCGGAGTGGTCGAGCAGCTCCACGCCGAACTCGCGGATGGTCTCCAGCATCCGGTAGCGCATCACGTTGCCGTGCTGCTCGCCGACCAGGATCGACTTGTCCAGCAAGGAAGCCAGGGTGTCCAGCACGTCCGGCACGGCGAGCCCGCCGCCGGAGCACACGTCCTCCACGGAGTCGAGCTCGAACCCGCCCGCGAACACCGACAACCGCGCCCACAGCAGTTTCTCCTGGTCCGAGCACAGGCTGTGGCTCCACTCGATGCACGAGCGGATCGTCTGCTGCCGGGCGGGCAGGAGGCGCCGTCCGGCGGTCGACGAGGGCGGGTCCAGCAGCCGGGCGAGGACGTCCTGCTCCGACAACGCCCGCACCCGCGCCGCCGCCAGCTCGATCGCGAGCGGCAGGCCGTCGAGGCGGTGGCAGATCTCGGCCACCACACTGCCGTTGGCGGCGTTCACGGTGAAACCGAGCCGCACCGACGCCGCCCGTTCCGCGAACAGCGTCACCGCCTCGGAGCTGCTCAGGTCCTGCTCGGCCGGCGTCCGGTCCGGGTCCGGCAGGGTGAGCGGCGGGACGGGCATGACGGCCTCGCCCACGATGCCCAGCCACTCCCGGCTCGTGGCCAGGATCCGCAGGTCGTGACAGTTCTGCAGCAGCGCGCCGGCCAGCTCGGCGACCGCGTCGACCAGGTGCTCGGAGTTGTCCAGCACGAGCAGCAGCCGGCGCGACGACAGGTAGTCGACCAGCATCTCCAGTGACGTCCGGGCCGCCTCCCGCATGCCGACCGCCTGCGCCACGGCGTTCGCCACGAGCTCCGCGTCGCGCACCTGGTCCAGCTCGACCAGCACCACCCCGGCCGGGAACGCCCGGTGCACGGCGCGGCTCACCTCGAGAGCGAGCCGGGTCTTGCCGACTCCGCCCGGTCCCGTGAGCGTGACCAGACGTGACGCCGACAGCAGGCGCTTGACCTCGTCGACCTCGCGCCTGCGGCCGACGAAACTGCTCAGTTCCAGCGGAAGTCCCGACGTCCGCTTGCGGACGACCGTGCTCATACCTTGGCACGGTAGTGCGCTACCCCCATGACCGCTGGGAGGGCGCGGCAACAGTTTGGCCAAGATCAACTCGGGCAAAGCAGCCAAATGTCACCCGTACGGACGGACATGCGTATCCCATGTACGTACTCCTCCCGATGTCCCGGCCGCATTTGACGAGCACGCTTCTTCCATGTGGTCCGGAGCACACAGACCGGTGAGGGATCGGCCGCCGGGGCCACCAGGAGCGCCAGCCATGTGCCAGCACGAGCAGCAGTGCCCCGTCGCGGCGGACCCGCGCGGCCAGCGGGCCGAGATCGTCGTCGCCCACCCCGAGCAGGGCTGGTACCTGCTCTGCAACGGAATCGTGCTCTTCGACGACGGCGGTCTGATGTTGCCCGACCACCGCGTGGTCGCTCCCGCCGCGGCCTGATCTCGTTCAGGGGCGGCCTGTTGCCCTCGGCCGCCCTTGACGTGCCCGGTGGTCCCTCGATGACGGTGTCTCTCCCCCCAGACACCGACGCGCACCGGGCAGGGCGGGGTGGACGGTCTGCTCGCCGCAGCGCGCGCCTCCTGCGGTCGGACCGTCCACCCCGCCATTCAACCTCCGCCGCCGTTCAACCTCCGCCGCCGTTCAACCTCCGCCTCCGACCTCGACCTCGGAAAGGCGTGCGATGACCATCGACTCGGCACCACAGCCCTGCCCGCACTGCCTGCGACCGACGGTGCTCGTCACGCACCGGCAGGGCCGCGAATGGGTGCACGTCGGCACCTGGCTCGCCCGGTGCGGGCGTGTCGTGAACGCCGCTTGAGCCTTCGACCTCGGTGATCTGGAGCTGATCTCCCTAGGGTGTCGGCATGGCTGAGCTGTTGACCATCGACGACATCCGGGCCGCCGCCGAAGTGCTCGACGGGCGGGTGCTGCGCACCCCGACGCTCCCCTCGCCCGGACTGTCCGCGCTGCTGGGCGTCCCGACGACGGTGAAGCTGGAACTGTTGCAGCGCACCGGATCGTTCAAAACGCGCGGCGCCTTCGCGAAGATCCTCTCGCTGTCCGACACGGCCCGTGCGGCGGGTGTGGTCGGGGTGAGCGGTGGTAACCACGGGATCGCGCTGGCCGACGCCGCGAGCGAACTGGGTGTGGCCGCCACCGTCGTGATGCCTTCCTCCGCGCCCACGCGCTCAGTGGAACTCGCTCGTGCCTCCGGCGCGGATGTGCGGCTCACCGCCGACCTGCCGTCGGCCTTCGCGCTGCTGAACGAGCTGGTGACGGCAGGCGCGACCCTCGTGCACCCCTACGACGACCGGGTCGTGGTCGCCGGCCAGGGCACCGTTGGCCTGGAGTTCGCGGACGACGCCCCGCACGTCACCGACGTGCTGGTGAGCATCGGCGGCGGAGGATTCGCCGCGGGCGTCGCGACCGCGTTCCACGCGCTCGTGCCCGGTGTCCGCGTGTGGGGCGTCGAGGTCGAGGGTGCCGACGCGATGCACCGCGCACTGGCGGCGGGCGGGCCCGTGGAGATCACGCCGACGTCGATCGTCTCGACGCTTTCGGCGCCGCACGTGTCGCAGCTGACCTACGACCACGCCGTCGCGCTTCTTGAGGACGTGCTGGTGGTGTCCGACGCCGAGGCCGTGCAGGGCACGGTCACGCTGGCCGAGACGCAGAAGGTGTGGGCCGAGCCCGCGGCCGGCTGCCTCGTGCCGGCGGCGCGCACGGTGCTCGGCCGGGTCGGGCCCGGCGCGCGGCCCGGGATCGTGGTGTGCGGCGGGAACACGACCGTCGCGGACGTGGTCCGGTGGACGAGCGGTTTCCATTCGTCCAAGACGGGTGCTCCCGTCCGCTGCGACGATGGCGGGCATGTCGACGTGGGATGACGTGGTGAAGAGGGCGTCGCTGCTGCCCGAGGTCGAGGAGTCGACCTGGCACCGGACGCCGGCGCTCAAGGTGGCGGGCAAGGGTTTCGCGCGGTTGCGGACCGAAGCCGAGGGCGGGCTCGTGCTGATGTGCGACCTGGACGAGAAGGCGGCGTTGCTCGCGTCCGGCGACCCGGCCTTCTACACCACACCGCACTACGACGGATACGGAGCGATCCTGGTCGACCTGGCGAAGGTCGACGACGACCACCTGGCCGAACTGGTCGAGCAGGCGTGGCGGATCAAGGCGTCCGCCCGGCTCCGCAGGACGCTCGAACCCGAGTGACGCGGACGGGAGCCGCTACGTGATCGCCGCCGGTTCGCGATGCGGGGTCCAGCGCAGGTGGACGTTGCGATCCGGCGGGTCCGCCCGCAGCAGCGACAGGCGTGGTCGTACGGCGTCGGTGCGCGAGGTCGGCGGCTTGCGGCTGCCGGCCTGGTACTGCACCGGCCACTGAGCGCCGCGGTAGTCCTGTTCGGCCGCCGCGTGCAGGGTCCAGTGCGGGTCGTAGAGATGGGCGCGGCCGATCGCGCAGAGGTCCGCGCGGCCCGCCAGCAGGATCGAGTTGACGTCGTCGTAGGAGGCGATGGCACCGACCGCGATCACGGCCGCGTCCGGTACCTCGTGGCGGATCCGGTCGGCGAACGGGGTTTGGTACGAGCGGCCGTACGCCGGGCGCTCGTCCGCCGTCACCTGGCCGGAGGAGACGTCGATCGCGTCCGCGCCATGAGCGACGAAGGCGCGGGCGATCTCGACGGCGTCGTGCTCGGTGTTGCCGTCCGGGACCCAGTCGGTCGCGGAGATGCGCACGATCATCGGGCGCTCTGCGGGCCATGCCGCGCGGACGGCGTCGAACACCTCCAACGGGTACCGCAGCCGGTTCGCGAGCGGGCCGCCGTAGGAGTCGGTGCGCTGGTTGGCGATCGGCGACAGGAACGACGACAGCAGGTAGCCGTGCGCGCAGTGCAGTTCGAGCAGGTCGAAACCCGCGTCGGCACCACGTCGGGCGGCGGCGGCGAACTCGGCGGTGATCCGGTCCATGTCCGCACGATCGACGACGCGCGGGGTGGCGGATCCGGGGCCGTACGGGAGCGGCGACGGGCCGATGGTCTCCCAGTTCCCCGAAAGCAGTGGTTCGTCCATGCCCTCCCACATCAGGCGCGTCGAGCCCTTGCGGCCGGAATGGCCCAGCTGCAACCCGATGCGCGCCGTGCTGCGTGAGTGCACGAACTCCACGATCCGCGCCCACGAGTCGCGTTGCTCGTCGGTCCACAAGCCGGTGCAGCCCGGCGTGATCCGGCCCTCCGGCGAGACGCACACCATCTCGGTCATCACCAGGCCCGGCCCGCCCATCGCCTTCGAACCCAGGTGGACGAGGTGGAAGTCGCCCGGCACTCCGTCGACGGCGGAGTACATGTCCATCGGCGAGACGATCACGCGGTTCTTCAGCTCCAGCCGCCCCAGCCGGAACGGCTGGAACATCGCCGGAGCGGAACTGGTAAGGCCTTGGGAGGCGGCGAAAGCGGCGTCGACGCGGTCGGCGAACTCCGGATCGCGGGTGCGGAGGTTGTCGTAGGTGATCCGGCGGGACCGGGTCAGCAGGTTGAAGCAGAAGCGGGTCGGCTCCTGGCCCGCGTACCTGCCGATGTTCTCGAACCACTCCAGCGACGCCTGGGCCGCGCGCTGCGTCGATTCCACGACCGGGCGTCGCTCTGCTTCGTAGGCCGTCAACCCGGCCTCGACCTCGGAGTGTTCGTGCAGGCAGGCCGCGAGGGCGAGCGAGTCCTCCATCGCGAGCTTGGTGCCCGACCCGATGGAGAAGTGCGCGGTGTGTGCGGCGTCGCCGACGAGAACGAGGTTGCCGTGGTGCCAGCGCTCGTTGCGCACCGTGGTGAAGTTGAGCCACTTCGAGTTGTTGGCGAACACCTGGTGTCCGGCCAGTTCCCCGGCGAACAGCGCACGGATCCGTTCGACGGCCCGCTCGTCGGAGGCACCCGGCCCGAACTCCTCGCCGGTGTCGAAACCGGCCCGGCGCCAGACGTCCTCGTGCATCTCGACGATGAACGTGGAACCGGTGTCGGAGTAGGGATACCCGTGGACCTGCATGGTCCCCCACTCGGTGTCCCTGATGAAGAACTGGAACGCCTCGAACACCCGGTCCGTGCCGAGCCACATGTACCTGTTGCGCCGGCGGTCCAGGGCCGGCCGGAAAACGTCCGGAAAGGACTGTCGCACGAGCGAGTTGACGCCGTCCGCGCCGACCACCAGATCGTGGGTGGCGCGCAGGAGATCGGCATCGGGTGCAGGGGTCGAGAAGAGCACGTTCACCCCGAGGTCGCGGCACCGCTGCTGCAGCAGGCCGAGCAGCTCCTTGCGGCTCATCGCGGCGAATCCCTGCCCGCCGACGGTGTGGCTCTCGCCGCGGTAGTGGATGTCGATGTCCGTCCAGCGGGCGAACCTGCGGGCCAACGCGGCGGCGAACGCACGATCGGCGTTCTCGATGCCGCCCAGGGTCTCGTCGGAGAACACCACGCCGAAGCCGAAGGTGACGTCCGCGGCGTCGCGTTCCCAGACGGTGATGTCGTGCGCCGGGTCGAGCTGTTTCATCAGCGCGGCGAAGTACAGGCCACCGGGGCCACCGCCGACGACAGCGATCTTCACGCGAGCACCTCGTCCTCGACGATCTTGCGGAGCGCGAACCGCTGCAGCTTGCCGCTGGCGTTGCGCGGCAAGGAGGTGCGGAACCGCACGTCGCGCGGGTACTTGTAGGGGGCGATCGTCTGCTTGACGTGGTCCTGGATCTCCCTGGCCTTCGCGGCGTCGCCCGCCACGCGGTCGCGCAGCACCACGAAGGCGCACACGACCGAGCCGCGTTCCTCGTCGGGTTTGGCGACGACGGCGGACTCCAGCACGTCGGGGTGGGTGTCGATGGCCTCCTCGACCTCCGGCCCGCCGATGTTGTACCCGGAGGAGACGATCATGTGGTCGCTGCGGGCGTGGTAGTGGAAGTAGCCGTCCTCGTCGCGGTGGAAGACGTCGCCGGTGACGTTCCAGCCGTTGACCACGTAGTCCTTCTGGCGCGCGTCGTCGAGGTAACGGCAGCCGACCGGGCCGATGACGGCCAGCCGCCCCGGTTCGCCCGGGCCGAGTTCCGTGCCGTCGACGTCGAGAACGGTGGCGCGGTAACCCGGCACCGGCTTCCCGGTCGCGCCGGGCCGGATGTCGTCACCGGCGGCGGAGATGAAGATGTGCAACAACTCCGTGGCGCCGATGCCGTCGATCACCCTGAGCCCCAACCGGTCTCGCAGCCGTTGCCAGGTCTCCTGCGGGATGTGCTCGCCGGCCGACACCGCGGTCCGCAGACCCTTGAGCTTCTCCTCGATGCCGTCGCGCAGGATCGCCTTGTACGCGGTCGGCGCGGTCGCGAGCACCGTGACCCCGTGCTGCTGCACCAGATCCGCGACCTGCGCGGGCGTGGCGGCTTCGGTCAGCAGAGCGCAGGCCCCGGCGCGCAACGGAAACACGACGAGCATGCCCAGACCGAAGGTGAAGGCGAACGGTGCCGTGCAGGCGACGAGGTCGTCC
Organism: uncultured Actinomycetota bacterium; assembly: GCA_963771775.1. GTDB lineage: Bacteria > Actinomycetota > Actinomycetes > Mycobacteriales > Pseudonocardiaceae > Lentzea. The sequence goes on along the minus strand of CAVYUS010000005.1, from coordinate 270,338 downwards.
TCGGTCAGCCGCAGCACGTGCCGGCCGAAGGTGTTGTCGATCGACAGGACGTCCCGGTGGAAATGCGCGGTGATCTTGGGCGAGCCGGTGCTCCCGGAGGTGGGCGCGAGCAGCGCCACGTCGTCGGCGGCGGTGTCCACGGCGGTGAACTCGCCCGGCTTGCTCCCGGCACGCCGCTGGAGATCGTCGTAGTCCGACCAGGGTCAGCGACGGCAGGCTTCGAACGTCCTCCACGAACCGCGGGTCCACCAAAGCGACAGATGGACGGGTCCGCTCGACGATCGTCGCGACCTCCCTGGCTCGCAACGCGGCCATGGTCGTCACCACGACACCGCCTGCCTTCAACACACCGAGCCATGCGGCGACGGTCCAGGGGTTGTTGGGTGACCGAAGCAGGACCCGTTGTCCTGGTAGCGAGACCGAGATCCTCGGTCAGCACCGCCGCCACCTGGTTCGCGCGAGTCCGCAACTCACCGTAGGACCACACCTCCCCCGCCGGCGTCCGCAGTGCGGGGCGGCCGGGGCCGAACGTCGCCACCGGGACGTCGATCAGTTCGGTGGCGGCGTTGAGGCGTCGTGGATAGTTCAGCTCCGGCGTCGTGAACTCGATCGTCGGCCACAGCGCCGGTGCGGGGAGGTGGTCGCGAGCGAAGGTGTCCATGGTGAGTCCTTCCGCGGGCGGCGGGTCAGGAAGCGCGGATCATGCCCTCCTGGGCAACGGTGGCGAGGTGACGGCCATCGCGGGTGAAGAAGCGGCCGGAACCCAGGCCGCGGCCCGAGTCGGCGGCGACGGCCTCCTGCGTGTAGAGCAGCCAGTCGCCGACCGGGGCCGTCACGGTGGAACCACATCGCGTGGTCGAGGCTCGCGGTCACGAGTCCCGGCTGGGCCCACGGCAGGTCGAGCACTCGCAGGACCGGCTCCAGGATCGTGTAGTCGCACATGTAGGCCAGCGCGGCCAGGTCGCGCTGGGCGTCGGTCAGACCTTCGACCGATCGCAACGGGTCGAACGGCTTGAGCCACACCGCCTGGTGCGGGACCCGTTCGCCCTCGACCGCGAGGTAGACGGGGCCGGGCACGTGCCGCATGTCGAAACTGCGGCCGGCGGACCAGTAGGCCTTCGACTCCTCGGTCATCGAGCCACCGCTGCGCTCCGCGAGGTAGTCCGCCGAGCTGGGCAGGTCCTCCGGGCCGAGCAGTGCTGAGGTGAACTCGGCCTGGAAGCTGCCGCTCGGCTCGCCGGCGGCGAAGTTCGCCAGGCAGACGTAGAGGGCCTTGCCGTTCTGGTAGCCGCGGACCTGCCGGGTGCTGTAGCCGCGGCCGTCGCGCAGGATCTCCACCTCGTAGCGCACCTGCGCGCCGATGTCGGCCGGGCGCAGGAAGTAGCTGTGCATCGAGTGCATCGACTTGCCGTCGGTCACCGAGCGCATGGCCGCGGCCGCCGCGGCGCCGACCAGGTCGCCGCCGTATGCCTTGGGCCACGGGCAGGGCTGGGTGACGGCGGTGAAGGCCAGGTCGAAGTGCTCCGGCTCGGCCTGTTTCGAGTGTGATGGCCTGCGTGAAGACCGCAGAGGTGCCGGCGCTCATCGGGTCAGCCAGTCGCGGAGGTCCTCGTCCGGGACGTCGTCCAGGTTGACGACGATGTTCTCCGGCGTCCGCGTCGTCATCCACGTGAGCGGCTTCGTGCGGGAGAGGTTGCACTCGATGTGCGGCATGAACGGCGGCACGAACACCCAGTCGCCCTCCTCCATGTCGACGTAGTCCTCGAACTTCTCGCCGAAGTAGATCCGCGCCCGGCCGGACAGCACGTAGCCGCCGGTCTCTGCCTCACCGTGGTGATGGGTGACCGAGCGATAGCCGGGCTCGTTGCTGACCTTGCCGAACCACAGTCGCGTGGCCGGGGTGTGCTGCCTGCTCACGCCGGAGATCCGGACCGCGCCACCGGAGTTCGGCGGTGTCCGGGTTCTCCAGGCCGCCCCGCGTCACCACCGGCGCGACCAGCCCGCTGGGCAGCCGGTACATCGAGTTGTCGCCTTCGAGCTGGTACCTGCTCAGGTCGGGCTCCATATATCGCATTCTTCACCGCCGTCAGATATTGTCAATACGCATGAGGCCCGTTGCAGTGAACCCGGCCAGCCTGCCCACACCGCGCGGCTACTCGCACGGCACGCTCGCCGGCAACACGCTCCACCTGGGCGGGCAGACCGCCCTCGACGCCGACATGAAGATCGTGCCGGGCGGCATCGTCGAGCAGTTCCGCCAGGCGTTCGGCAACGTGCTGACCACACTGCGCGAGGCTGGTGGTGAGCCGGAGGACCTGGTCAGCATCACGATCTACCTCACCGACATTCCCGATTACCAGGCCCACGGCAAGGAGATCGGCAAGGTCTGGCGCGAGCTCGCCGGACCCGTGTACCCGGCCATGGCGGGCATCGGCTGCACCGCGCTGTGGCAGCCGGAGGCCCTGATCGAGATCCTCGGCGTGGCCGTGATCCCGGAGCACCGGCTGGTCATCCCGAGCTGACTGATAGCGTTTTCATGATCTACGAAATGCGAACGCGATATCGCTGTGGTTCGCGGGTGAGGCGATAGGCTCGCCCGCAGCTGATCAAGGTGAGGAGAGGGCACTGAACGTCGCGGACATGACCACGGAACTCGGTCCGGCGGCGCTCGGTCCGGCCGCTCTCGCCGGGCGTGACCGGCTCGGCCCGCTCATCATCACGATCTTCGGCCTGTACGCGCGCGGCGAGCACAACTGGCTGTCCGTGGCGTCCGTCGTGCAGCTCATGGCGGAGCTCGGCGTGGAGGGCCAGGCCGTGCGGTCCTCGATCTCCCGCCTGAAGCGCCGCGGCGTGGTCCGCAGCGACCGCCGCGCCGGCGCCGCGGGGTACGCCCTGGCCGAACCGACCCTGGAGACGCTCGCCGAGGGCGACGCGCGGATCTTCGAACGCCGGCGCGCGACCGTCGAGGACGGGTGGCTCGTGGTCGTGTTCTCCGTGCCGGAGTCCGAGCGCGAGAAGCGTCACGAACTGCGCACCAGCCTCACCCAGCTCGGCTTCGGCACCGCGGCACCCGGTGTGTGGGTCGCACCGGGCAACCTGGCCACGGAGACCCGGCGCACCCTGGCCCGCCGCGGCCTGTCCGACTACGTCGACATCTTCACCGGCCGGCACTTCGCGTTCGGCGACCTGCGGTCGAAGGTGCGCGCCTGGTGGGATCTGGACGAGCTGGCCGACCTGTACGCGGACTTCCTGCGTCGCCACCGCCCGGTCCTCGACGCCGCGCCGACCGGCATCACGACCACGCTGCAGGCCTTCCAGACCTACGTCCCGATGCTGACCCAGTGGCGGCGCCTGCCCTACAGCGATCCCGGCCTGCCCCTGGCGCTCCTCCCGCCCGGTTGGAACGGCGTGACCGCGGAAGCCCTGTTCGAGCAGCTGAACTCAACGCTGAGCGCACCGGCACGCGAGCACGCTCTGGCCGTGATCCACGGACGGTCGTGAGCCGACGCTGCGCCGGTTCCGCACCACGGGCAGACTGTGCCGACCCACCCGCAGGACCCACCGCCACGGAGCTGACCAACGCATGAGTGCCCGTTTCCAGGAACTCGACTGGCGCCAGACGCCACTGGGTGAGCTCACCCTCCGCCGGCGGCGCGATCCCGGCAGCGGCGCGGACATCCACGAGATCAAGCTCAACGACGAGTTCCTGATGTCCAGCCTGTTCACCGTCGCGGAGATCGAACTGGCCCGGCTCGCACTCGCGGAACTGCCCCGGGAACCGCTGCAGGTGGTCGTGGGCGGTCTCGGACTCGGCTACACCGCGCAAACCGTGCTGGAGCACCCGAACGTCGGTTCGCTGCTGGTCGTCGACGCCCTCAACGAGGTGATCGAATGGCACCAGCAGGGCCTCATCCCGGCTGGGAAGGCGCTGGCGGCCGACGAGCGTTGCCGCTTGGTCCACGGTGACTTCTTCGCGATGCTCCGGTCCGGGGACGGCTTCGATCCGGCGGCCCCCGGCAGGATTTTCGACGCCATCATCGTCGACATCGACCACTCGCCACGCCACCTGCTGCACCCGAGCAACGCCGACTTCTACGAGCCGGAGGGCTTGCGGCGCCTGGCCGGACTGCTGAGTCCCGGCGGAGTGTTCGCGCTGTGGTCCAACGATCCGCCCGACGAGGAGTTCACCGCCACACTCGCCACGGTGTTCACCGGAGTCCGGGCCGAGGTCGTCAGCTTCCCCAACCCGTTGCAGGACAGGGACTCCACCAACACCGTCTATCTCGCCACGCGCGGCTGACCACCGCGTCCGTCCGGCCCATCTTGGCCGAACGGGGTTTGCGCCGGTGATGGCGGGGGCACAGGAGCGCTCAGAACGCGGACACGAGTTCGGAGCGGTGAAGCATGATGGCGTCGTATTGGGAAACCGCTCGGACCGGCTTTCTGGCTTTCGTTGGTGTCGGACTGTTGGTGCTCGTGCCACTGGTGCTGCTGCACTACTACCGGTTCGGGCGGGTGGAGCCGCGCCGCGCGTTCGTGCTGTACGGCCTGCTGGCGTACGGGATCGTCGCGCTGGCGCTGATCTTCCTGCCGTTCCCGGCCGACCGGTCGCTGCTGTGCCAGGGCGAGCAGATGCTGTCCACCGTCCCGTTCCAGTGGGTCGCCGACATGCGCAACAACATGATGGCCAACGGGCGTTCCGGCGTCGCGGCGATGGTGACGTCCACGGCGTTCCTGCAGCAGATGTTCAACGTCGCGCTGTTCGTTCCGCTGGGAGTGGTGCTGCGCAAGGCTTACGGCCGGGGGCCGTTGGCCGTCATCGCCATCGGTCTCGGCATTTCGCTGGCGGTGGAGGTGGTGCAGTACACCGGCAACTTCGGCTTCTACCCGTGCCCGTACCGGATCGCCGACGTCGACGACCTGATGTCGAACACCTTCGGCGCCCTGCTGGGATGGATGGTGGCGCCCGCCGCGCTCGTGGTGCCCAGGGTGCCGGCGTCCGGCGACTCGACCGCCGATGCCGACACCGTCACCGTGCCTCGCAAGCTGCTCGGGCTGGCCGCCGACCTGGCGCCGGTGATTCTGATCGCGAAGCTGTCCAGTCCGTGGTGGGCTCTCGGTGCGCTGGTGGCGTTGCGGATCGTGTTGCCGGCCGTGGCGAGTGGGATGACGGTCGGCGGATGGCTGCTGCGCTACCGGATCCGGGCCGATGACGGCTCACGCGCCAACCCGGCGCGGCTTGCCGTACGCGAACTGCTCGGTGTCACCGGCTTCGCGGTCTATGCGACCGTCCTGTCGCCGCTGGCCGGCATCGGCTGGCTGGATCTGGCCGTCGTGGCACTGGTCGTCGTCGGGACGTTCGTCGTTCCGGTGTTCCGGCGTGATCAGCGGGGCTGGCACGAACACGCGGCCCGGACCCGCAACGTCATGAGCGCGCGCAGTTCAGCGCCGCCGGCGACCGGGTACCCCGACGACCATGACGACCTACACGCACACGGCGGAAGCCGACATCCCGGCTGACACGCTGTTCGGTTTCCTGGCCGAGCCCAGGAACCTGCCCCGCTACTTCCCCCAGATGACCGCCGCCGAGCCGGAGGGCGGTGAGCAGGTGCACGTGGAGGCCGAGGTGCACGGTCACCACGTCGAAGGCGAGGCGTGGGTGCGGCCGGACGCCCAGCGGCGGCGGCTCGAATGGGGTGCCGAGGGGCCGGACGACTACCACGGCGAACTGCAGGTCGAGGAGGTGGAGCCGGGACGGTCGCGCGTCACCGTGAGCCTGCACAGCGTGCGGGAGACGGAAGGTGACGAGGTGCAGCGGGGGCTCGAACAGGCGGTCGCCGTGCTCACTCAGACCGCGGCGGCGGACGACCGCTCCAGCTGACCTCTCCGGTGCCGCGAACCCGACGACCATCCCCGCCAAGCACCTCAACAGACCCGGCGCACGCAAGCCGACCGGACCCATCGGCTCGCACGGTGAGCGTGCGGCTCTCGAACTCCCCACCGCCCGAACAAAGCAGCTCTCCCCCGGCGGCGGGCTCCACCCCGAGCAGCCGCAGATACCCGAGCAGCGGCTGGGCATGGCTGTGCAGGTTGGCCACGGGATACGCCTGCATCGCCACGCCGAGGTCCGGCAGGGCCCAGGTCTCGCCGGGACGGTCGCTGTCCGGCGCCAGGTAGCAGTCCGGCCCGGACAGCGTGCCCGTCCACGTGCCGGGGTAGGCGGCCGTGTGCGCGTGCAGGGTCATCCGCCGCCACTCGTCCCACGCCAGATCCGGGTCGTACCGCGCGGCCGCCCACACCAGTGTCGTGTTGATCGACGACCACACCTGGCCGGGTGCGCTGGGCCACCTGATCCGCGCGCCGAGCGGTGATCCGGCGCGGCAGGTCTCGTCGATCGTGGCCAGCAGAGCTCGCGCCTGGTCCGGTGTCGCCGCGCCGCACAAGATCGCCCACGGCTGCACCTCGAGCCACAGATCGTGCTCGCCCACCGGACCGGCACCCGGCGCGTGGGCTCGCCGGAACCACCGTCCGTTCCACTCGGCCGCCACCCGCTCGCGCAGGTCCGCCGCGCGTTGCCGGGCCTCCACCGCCAAAGCCTGATCGCCGAGCCGTTCGGCGAGGCCCGCGTACACCGGCAGGACCCACGCGGCCATCGCCGAGTTGAGCACGGACTCGCCGCGCTCGATCATCAGCTCGCGGTCGACGCCGGACTCGCTGATGGCGAGGTCGTTCCAGTCGGCGTTGAGGATGCGGACGTGCCCGTGCTCGCCCACACCGACCTCGTCGGCGAAGAACCGGAACTGCCGCCTGAGATTCTCGGCGAGCGGCACCGGATCGGCGCCGTGGCACGGGTGGTAGCGCACCGGCTCGGTGAAGGCGGCGAGATCACCGGTCGCCGCGGCGTACTCCGCGGCCAGCCACAGCGCCCACAGGTTCTGGTCGGACGGCCGGAAGAGCTGGGTCCAGGGCTGCTTGCGGCCGTCGAGCGCGTACGGCAGGTCGCCGTCCGGGCTTCCCCAAGCGCAGGTGTTGCGCAGGACCGACAAGGCGAGGTCCGGTTCGAGGTACACCAGTGGCAGCGCGTGTTGCAGCGGATCCCTTGCCGCGCCGTTGAAACCGTGCCGGAACGAGTAGGCCGACCCCTGGTCGAGGGTGTGGCCGCCGAGTACGCCGTCGACGCAGGCACCGCCGGTGAGCAGGGCGGCGTGCCAGGGAATCTCGACGGCGGCTTCGGGTGCCCGCTCGGCCGCCGCCGAGGGCAACCGGTCGCGCAGCGCAGCCAGACTGGCCGCGTACTGCGCCGCCGGATCCTCGAAGACATAGCCGTTCAACCCGAACCGGAACCACGTCGTGGTGCGGCCACCCGGTGGCAGATCGAGCCGAGCAGCGATCTTCAGCTCACCGGCGGTGGTCGTCACCCGGTCGCCGCCGAACTGCTCCAGCACCACGACGGGGGCGCCCGGAGCGGCGACGTCCTGCGCAGGTCCGAACTCCAGATTCACCAGGCGCGGCCGCACCACCCATTCCTCGGTCAGAAATCCTTGCAGCGCAACGTCACCGCGGTTCACCACGTCGACCCGGATCAGCACCCACGGCGCTTCACCTTCAGGGCACAGCACCGTGCGCTCGACCTCGGCACCCGCGCCCGCCACGGAAACGCGGAAGAACGTGGGGCCGAACAACTTCGTGGGCGCGACATCCGTCGACAGTCCGCCGAACCGGCTCACCCCGGTGCGCTCGGCGATCCACCGGCACCCGAGGTGCTCGTCCCACAGTCCCGTCCGCCCGTCGCTGTCGGCCACCACGGTGATCCGCCGGTTGCCCACGTGCACCCAGTGCCGGGTGCTCGGCGGATCGATGACCGGATCCCAGGTCACCGGGCCGGCCCGGTAGGCGAACGCGGGCAGTCCCTCGGCTGTCGTCCACTCTCCGAACACGCCCACCTCCTCCGGTTCATGGCTATCGGAGACCAGCGGGATCGGGTACCGCCTTCCGGTTCAGGGATCAGAGCAGGTCGGCGAGCATCGCGGCGGCACGGGACGCGCCGTCGGCCTCGACCGGCCGATAACCGACCTCGCGCCCGATCTCCTCGGCCATGGCGGCGGCGAGAATTCCCGGTTCGACGACGTCGTCGTAGGTCATGCACCGACCCGCGCCATAACGTGCGAGCCGGTGCCGGACGTGGAAGTTCTGCTCGAAGTGATGGCGCAGCGGCACGAAGATGAACGGACGCCGGGCAGCCGTCAGCTCCATGCACGTGGTCAGGCCGCCCTGCACCACCGCCAGATCGCAGGCGGCGAGGTGCCGGTGCAGGTCCGGCAGGTAGCCCCGCACCGACACGCCGGGGTGCCGGCGTCCAGCGCGAGCATCGCCAGCAGGGCACGCTGCCGGGGCGCCGTGGCCGAGACGTTCGGCACGCACGACGCCTGGCGAGTCGCGCGCCGCTACCGGTCCGAGGCGGCGGCGAAGGGCCAGCCGTGGGCGATGGGACGCGCCGAGCGGGCGATCGGCATGCTCAGCCAGAACGCCGACGTCGACGCGCACTTCGAGATGTCCCTGCGGTTCCACGAACGGACGCTGGACGACTTCGAGACCGCGCGCACCCGGCTCGCCTACGGTGCCCGCCTGCGCCGCGCCCGGCGGCGGGTGGACGCCCGGCCGCACCTGCACGCCGCGCTCGACACGTTCGAGAACCTGGGTGCCCTGCGCTGGGCGGACCTCGCCGCGGTCGAACTGGGAGCGACGGGCGAGACGATCCAGCGACGTGCGCCGAGCGACGCGCAAACCCTTACACCGCAAGAGCTGCAGGTGTCGTTACTGCTCGCGGAAGGCAAGACCACCCGCGAGGTCGCCGCGGCCCTGTTCCTGAGCCCGAAGACCATCGAGTACCACCTGCGCAAGGTCTACCCGAAGCTCGGCATCAGATCGCGCGCCGAACTGGCTGCCCGGCTGCCCTGACTCACGCGGCCGGCACGGTCGCGGGCGCTTCCCAGACGAACCCGTCGGGGTCGGTGAACGCGGCACCGCTGAGCACGATCCGGTGCGATCCGCTGCCCTCGGGCGACACTCCGGCGTCCTTGGCGAGGGCGCGCCGCCGGTACAGCGCCAGCTTCACGGAGCCGGTCGAGGCGAACTCGACGTACATGCGGCCGAAGCTCTTGCCCACGGTGAAGCCCTGGTCGAGGTAGCACTGCCGGCTCGCGACCACGTCGGTGGCACCGATCAGCAGGATGATGGCGTCGATCTGCCCAGTGGCCGGGCCGGTGTCCTTCTTCGCCGAGGTGGCGACCTTCCAGATGGCACCGTCCGGGGCCTGCACGACGCCGCCGTAGCCCCACATCGACTTGGCGGCGGGCTTGAGCACGGTCGCGCCGGCGTCCACGGCGGTGTCGATCAGGGCGTTGACGTCGGCGGGCTGCGACACCGTGAGCGACAGCGTGTAGCCGCGGAAGCCGGAGGCCGGTTCCTGCGCGGCCCGCAGGCGCAGTCGGGAGCCAAGCCCGAAAGCCTTGGCGTAGAAGAGTTCGGCGGCCGCGAGGTCGGCCACTTCGAGGGTGATCGCGTCGATTGAGGTCATGCCGGAAACGTTAGGCGGCGCCCTGCGGCCCGTGCTTCTCGATTCCTGACCAGACTGCGCCGAGGTGGGTGACCGCCGTCGAGCTCACCGAACCGCACTGCGCGGAACCAGGCGGCCGGCTGCGCACCTTCAGGGCATCAGTCCAGTGGGATCCGGTCCCCCAGCACTTCCACGGTCCGCCAGAGCGCCGGATTCGCGGATTCGTTGAGCCACAACAGATGCAGCTCTACCGGTTCGGGCACGGCGGTCGCCAGCCGGGCGAAGCCGACACCGTCGATGGACAGCCGGGCGGCGGATGCCGGGACGAATGCGATCCCTCGCCCGGCCGCTACCAGCCACAGCATTGTCAGCACCTGGCTCACGGTGTGGACGGTGTTCTCGTGCGTGATCGGTATGGTTCCCGCGACCAGGTCGTAGAAGTACTTGGCCCTGGTGGCGGAATGCATCACCACCGGCTCGCTGGTCACATCCTCGGCCGTGACGTCGTGCCCGAGGCCCAGCAGGCGATGACCGGTCGGTGCGGCGACAAGCATTCCTTCCCTGTGCAGCAGCGAGGAACTGAACCGGGTGTGGTCGAATGGCGGACGCGCGAGCCCGAGGTCGATCTCCTCGTTCACCAGGGCGGCGACCTGCTCGCGGGTGATCATCTCAGCCAGGTCGACGTCGAGGCCCGGCAGGTGCTCGGTCAGTTCGTCGAGCACTCGGCCGAGGATTCCGTAGGTCGCCGCCGCGGTGAACCCGATCCGGAGCAGGCCACTGGACCCGGACGCCACTCGCCGGGCCAGATCAGGGGCCGTGTCGGCCAGTGACAGCAGCCGGCGGGCTTCGAGCAGGAACACCTCGCCCGCTGCGGTGAGGGTGACCCGCCGGTTGTCCCTGAGCAGCAGTGGAGCGCCTACCGCCCCTTCCAGTTTCTGGATCTGCCGGCTCAACGGTGGCTGTGTCATCGCCAGCCGAGCGGCGGCGTGCCCGAAGTGCAGCTCCTCGGCGACCGCCACGAAGCAACGAAGTTGGTCCAGCGTGAAGGCTCATGCTCAAAAGGTATCCATCAATACCACAAGGGATTTGGACAGGCATGAAAATGGCTCATAGGCTCTCTGCGTCGACGCTATTGACGAACTGGTTAGTACGGATCGCGCCTCCTGAAGGAGAACGACATGACCAGGAACAACGGCGTTCCTCGCTGGGCTGTGACCGGCCTCGCGGCGGGCCTGACGCTCTCGCTCACCGCCTGTGGCGGCAACCTGGGGAGCGGTTCGAACGCCCCCTCGGAGGGGTTCCCCAACGGCGCTCCGGTCAGCATCTACGTCGGCCAGGATCCCGGCGGCAGCACCGACCTCATCGCCCGCGCGCTGGCCAAGGAGTCCTCCGGTGACCTGGGTGTGGCCATCACCGTCGAGAACAAGCCCGGGGCCAACGGCGCGCTGGCGGCGAAGGAACTAGCGGGCAAGAAGCCCGACGGACACACACTCATGGTCTTCAACGGCAGCCTCGCCTACATCACGCCGCTTGCCGTTCCGCAGAACGAGGCCATCGACATCGCCGGCTACGAGATCGTCACCGGCATCTCTCAGGACGACTACGTGCTGGTGACCGCGCCCTCCTCCGGCATGGCAGGAGTCGAGGACCTCAAGAAGGCCGGCCGGCCGATCACCTACGGCACCACCGGCGTGGGCACCGGAAGCCAACTGTCACAGGCATTGCTGTTCTCGCAGACCGGAATCAACGCCACGGCCGTGCCCTTCGACGGCGGGTCGCCCACGCTGACCGCCGTGCTCGGTGGCCAGGTCGACGTCGGTTCGATCCAGCTCGGCGAGGCCATCGAGCAGATCAAGGGCGGCCGGCTCAAGCCGATCGTCACCTTCGCCGAGAAGCGCCCTTCCTACCTTCCCGACACACCCACCGCCGTCGAGCAGGGCTACACGATTCCGGTGCAGCAGTCGCGGGCGATCTTCGCGCCCAAGGGCACACCGAAGCCCGTCCTGGACCGGTTGCGCGCATCGTTCCAGCAGGCATTCGGGTCCGAGGCCTACAAGAAGTTCAATGAGGACAACCAGTTGACACCGAACGAGGTGGACGGCGACCAGCTGCGCTCGCAGTGGACCTCCAGCCTCGACAGCTACCGCAAGGTGGTCGGCCAGTACAAGATCAGCCTCGGTAAGAACAAGTGACCTCTCCCCACGGGCAGTCGAGCGGCTCGGCAGCGGAGCCGCCGGCGGAAGTGCCGCCGGCGCCCGCACAGCCGAGCCCGCAGGATGCGGTCCACGAGGACGTGGACACGGTCGAGCACGAGTACCGGCCGCCGGCCGCGGGAACGGTCACCAACGTCATCGTCGCCCTCCTGGTGGTCCTGCTCGGAGTGGCAACGCTGATCGGCTCATGGTCGCTCGGAGTGGGCAGTGCGCGCACCCCCGACTCGGGTATGTGGCCGCTGCTGGTGAGCATTGTCCTTGTCGTCCTGGCGGTCGTACTACTCGTCACGGCCCGCCGTACGAACGACGCCGAACAGTTCTCCCGCGCCAGTTGGCTGGTGCTCGCCGGCGTGGCGACCATGGTCGTGTTCGTCGCCGTCATCCAGTACGTCGGCTTCGAGATCCCGGCGGCCCTGCTCTGCTTCGTCTGGCTTCGTTTCCTGGGACGCGAGGGCTGGCGCACGTCGATCATCGGGAGCCTCGCCGTGGTCGCCGCGTTCTACGCCATCTTCGTGGTGGCCCTCTCGGTTCCCGTTCCGCATCTGTTCTAGGAGCATCCGTGGACCTGTCTCCCGTCATAGACGGCTTCGGCGTCGTCCTGGAACCTGCGAACCTGCTGTACTGCCTGATCGGCGTCGTCATCGGCATGCTGATCGGCGTGCTGCCCGGGCTCGGCCCCGCGGCCACCATCGCCATCCTGCTGCCGGTCACCATCGGCATCGAGCCGGTGGCCTCGATCATCATGCTCGCGGGCATCTTCTACGGAGCCCAGTACGGCGGCACCATCACCTCCGTCCTGTTGCGACTGCCCGGCGAGGCGTCATCGGTGGTCACCGTTTTCGACGGGCACGCGCTGGCCCGCCAGGGCAAGGCGGGAACCGCGCTGGGCATCGCCGCCATCGGCTCGTTCGTCGGCGGCACGGTCTCCGTCGTGGCCCTGTCCCTGCTCGCCCCGCTGGTGGCCGGGTTCGCACTCGACTTCGGACCGCCCGAGTACACCGCCCTGGCGATGCTCGGCATCCTGTTGGTGTCCACCATCAGCAGCGGCAACCGGCTCAAAGCCGTGATCGCCGCCTGTATCGGCCTGATACTGGCCGCTGTCGGACGCGACGGCTTCACCGGGGCCGAACGCTTCACCTTCGGCAATCTCTCGCTCGCCGACGGCCTGGACTTCGTGCCGATCGCGATGGGGCTGTTCGGCCTCGGCGAGATCCTTTACCACCTCGAGGAACGCCACCGCGCGACGCAGGCCCCCGCGACCATCGCCAACGTCTGGCCCTCGAAGGCCGATCTCACACAGTCCTCCGGCGCCATCGGCCGCGGCTCGGCCCTCGGGTTCGTCCTCGGCATCCTGCCCGGTGGTGGTGCCACCTTGGCTTCGTTGGCCGCCTACGCACTGGAAAAACGACGCGCCAAGCACCCCGAACGCTTCGGCAAAGGTGCGATCGAAGGCGTCGCCGCCCCCGAATCAGCCAACAACGCCGCCGCGACATCCTCCTTCATTCCGTTGCTGACTCTTGGCATCCCGGCGAACGCCACCATGGCCGTGATCTTCGGGGCACTGCTCATCCAAGGCGTGAGCCCGGGACCGCAACTGGTCACCCAGGAGCCCGAGCTGTTCTGGGGCGTGGTCAACTCCATGTACATCGGCAACATCCTGTTGCTGATCATGAGCATCCCGCTGGTCGGGCTTTTCGTGAAGATCCTGCGGGTACGCGCCACCATCCTCGCGCCGATCACCGTGCTGATCACCCTGATCGGTGCCTACACCATCAGCAACGACGTCTTCGACATCGTGCTGGTCGTCGTCTTCGGCGCGGTGGGCTACCTGATGAAGAAGTTCGGCTTCGACCCTGGGCCGCTCGTCCTGGCGTTCGTGCTCGGCTCACTGCTCGAGGACTCCCTGCGTCGATCGCTGCTCATCTTCGACGGCGACCCAACCGGCTTCTTCACCCGCCCCATTTCAGGAGTCCTGCTCACTGTCTTCCTTCTAGTGGTCCTCCTGCCACCTGTACGCGCAACGTTGTCCCGCCGCCACAACGATGCCGGCCGTCAGAAGAACAAGGAGTCTGTATGACACCGCGCAGGGCAGCGACTGAGCCCGTCCTCCAGCTCAGGACAGCGCTTGGGCCGAGCCGGCGGGGCCGTCCAGTTCGGTGGCACGCCGGCGATCCAACTCGGCGGCCACACGGTGAGCGGCGGCAGCGGCGCGATGTTCCGCAGCGTTGCCGGCACCACGTGACGCCGCCAGTTTGTGCACCTCCGCTGCCCGGTCATGCGCCGCGGCAGCCCGGTCCAGGCTTTGCCGCAAGCTCTCCAAGGCTTCCACCGCGTGGTGCCGGGCCGTGGTCAGCGCGCCGGTCGCCGACTCGACCTGGGCGTCGGTCGACGGTGTGCCCAGGCCGGCGGCGAGTTCGACCTGCCGCGCCACCAACTGCCGGATGCGCTCTGACGTCGCCCGCATCCGACCCGTTGCCCGCATCTCGACCGGTAGCTCTTCCGCCATCGGCAGCACCTCACAAGCCGTACACCGACGCTACTCGCATCACGACTTCACCACGACGACAAGAACTTCGATACAGGCCTTAGCCGAGCAGTTCCGCGACATGCACCGCTTGGCCGCGACTCCACGACCGGTGGCTGCCGCCGTGGAAGACCACGCGGATGTCGTCCCCGAAGTCACCTCGGCGACCCGGCCGACCGGTCCGATCGAGCCGAACTGCCGGACGACGTCACCGGGCGAGAGCTCCTCCGCCTGTTTCGTCCCGATGTTGCGCGCCGGGGAGGCCGGCCGCAGCCGCGTCGTGAGCAGCCACCACGCCACACCGCTCAGCATCGGAGCCGCGAGCACCAGGATTCCGGCCGCGACGGGAAACGTGCGCACCAGTGCGGCCGCGCCGGCCAGCGCCCACAGCAGGCCCGCGATCGCGGCGACGTGTGCCGAACTCACCGGCTGGTCACCGACCTGGAGCCAGCCCGTCGTGCGCACCCAGCCGCCGGCGGTCAGACCACGCGGTGGGCTGCCGTCCGCGAGGACGGGCACCCGGCCGGCGAGATGGTCCGAATCGCTGAAGTAGTTGACTCGATCCTCAGTCCTCACGCCGCCACCTCAGTTGCTTCCTGGCGTTGCGAACGCAGACCAGCTCGCCGCCACTCGGGGATGACGTTCGCGACCCTTCTATCAGGCACGGCTTGCCCACCCTGGCGTCCTCGTCCGGCGGATCGCTGGACGGCGGTGCCGTCGTGGTGGTCACCGGTGGCTCGTGCGTCGGCTGGGCGGATGTCTCCGTCGTGGCCGGGCTGGTTGTCGTCGTGGTCGGGCTCGGCGAGGACGACGACGAAGAGGAGGACGAGGGAGCGCTGGACGCCGTCGGTTCGCCGGTGGCACAACCGGCAGCCCACAGGCCGCGGCGTTCCTGACGGGCGACGGACTCGACGGACGCGAGCTCGTCGCGGACCGACAGGTCCGCCGGCGCCACGCCTTCCCGCACGATGGTCTGGGCGTAGTCCGCCCCGTCCGGCAGGCGCACGTCGACCGGGACGCGATCGCTGCCCGGGATGCCGTCCTTCTTGACGGTGAGCCGCACCTTCTTGCCGCGCAGGAGGTCCTGGGCGGTGGCCCGGGACTCCGCCGCCCAGCAGGCGGTGAGCCGGCTCAGCCCGGCGACGCGGGCGTGGACGAGCAGTCCGGTGGCCGGCTCCCGACCCTCGAACAGGTCCACATCGGACACTGTGTGGACAGTCACCTCGAAGGCGTCGCCTCTGTGCATCGCCGCGCCCGGCCCGCCGATTCCGCTATCGGGTGGCAGCGCGTCGCCCATGAAGCCGGCCGCGCCGGTGGTGACGATCGAGGTGCAGACGCCGAGGCACATGATCGCGAGCCGTTTGCGCTGGCTCGTACGCCACCACAGGCGGCGGACGATCCCCGGACTCTGGGTGGGATTGGTGGACTCGGGCGTGCTGGGCAAGGGCGGTCCCGGCGTGAGGTGATCGGACAATGTCTGACACAAACAGGCCTTTGACCAGGCCTGTTCTCGGTTGTCCGAGCCAGCGTCGCTGCTGAAAACTGCACCGTCAAGAACGAAAAAGGTTCAATGTGAATGATGCTTCGTCTTTCACAGAACATCGGAAAGTGATTGACTCTGCACGAACATCCGGCGTCAGTGCTCGGACGGGCCGGCGACGATCGACGCGGACGCCGCACGCCGCGCCGGAAGCGCCGCCGCGAGCACGCCGGCGACCCCGACCGCGACGAACAACGCGGCCAGCTGTCCGAACGGGATGGACACCACCATGCGCAGGTCGTCGTCCCGCGACACCGCGATGACGAGCAGTATGGCCGAGGCTCCCCCGACCAACGCGCCCAGCACGGCGCCGGCCAACGCGATCAGGCTCGACTCGACGACCAGCGTACGCCGCAGCTGTGCGCGCGTGAAACCCAAGGCGCGCAACAGAGCCGACTCCCAGGACCGTTCGATGACGGACAGCGTCATCGTGCTGGCGACGCCGAACAGCGCGGTGAGCACCGCCAGTACGATCATCGCCTAGACTAAGGCGAGCATTAGTCGACCTGGCCGGTGAACTCGGCCCGCAGGTCGGCGAAGCTCACGATCTTCGCGGTCGGCACGGCCTCGGTCGCCCCTTTCAGGACAGCGCTGCCGTCGGTGCCCGGCTCCATCCTGACCGCGATCGTGTCCACGCCGTCGCCGGGCCACAGCGCCCGGTCGGTGTAGGAGTCCGCGCCGCCGGCCGGTTTGGTCACCGCGACCACACGCAGCACTCGGGTGACCGAGTCGACGGAGGCGGTCAGCTCGGTGCCGACGTCGGCACCGACCGAGCGCGCCAGGTTCTCGGTCAGCACGATGCCGTTGCCGCGCAAGGCATTCAGGTCACCGCGCACCACCTCCGGGCGGATCAGGGTGCCGAGCGATCCCGGTGTCACCGCGGCCAGGTTGGAGTAGCGACCCTGGTTCCCCAGCGTCAGCGGGAGCCTCGTCTCGCCTCCCGCCACGGCGACGCCGGGCCGGGCGGTGATCCGGTCGATCAGGGCCGCGGGCAGCTGCCGGTCGCTGATCGCGCTGCGCACCTCGTAGTCGGCCGGGAACTGCCGTCTCCAGCTCGCCGTCCCTGGTCTGCTTCACGCTGGTCGCCAGCACCGTCAGCATGGTCACCACCGAGACGCCGACCAGCAGCGCCGCCATGGTGGCCGCGGTACGGCGCGGGTTGCGGGTCGCGTTGCCCGTCGCCAGCGCCGCCGGAACGCCGAACAGCGACCGCGGCACCGCGCCCAGCACCCGGATCAGCGGGCCCACCACCAGCGGACCCGCCGTGACGACGGCGCCGAGCAGGAACAGGCTCGCGCCGATCGCGAGCGCCATCGCGAACTTCGGCCCCGTGCTCTGGGTCAGCGCCAGCACGGTCAGCAGCACGGTGATCGAGGCCAGCACGAGGGCCACCACCGTCCGCGCCCGGCCGGTGCGCGCGACCTCCTCGCGGCTGTCGGCCTGCGTGCGCAGCACCTCCATCGGCGACACCCGCGTCGCCCGGCGAGCCGGCAGCACCGCGGCCACCAGCGTGACGCCGAGTCCGACGGCGAACGCGGCGGCCACCGCGGCGGCACCGACCGGCAGCCGCACCGGCGCCGAGCCCAGCACCGACTGCAGCGCCGCCGCCAGCCCGATGCCCGCGGCGAGGCCGAGCAGCGAGGCGACCACACCGACCACGGCCGACTCGAGCAGCACGAGCGGAAGATCTGCCGGCGTTGCGCGCCGATGCTGCGCAGCAGACCGAGCTCGCGGGTGCGCTGAGCGATGAGGATCGTGAAGGTGTTCAGCACGACCATCGCGGCCACGATCAGCGCGACAACCGCGAAGAGGGTCATCGCCAGCGCGATGTCGTCCGTGCCGCCGTACCGGGCGAGCAGGTACTCCGTGTACGCCACGCCGGTCGTCACCTGGAACTCGTCGCCCAGCGCGGTTTGCAGCCGTTCGACGAGCATCGCCTGGTCGGCTCCGGACGAGCGCACGACGACCTGGGTGTCGTAGGCCGGTTTCGCTGGATCGGCGAACGGGGTGATGTCGGGCAGCAGCACCTGCGCGCTGCCGGGCCGTTCCATGGTTCCGCTGTCGTAGACGCCGCTCACGACGAACCGCACCGGCGCCGAGTCGCGGCCGAGCAGCACGACTTCCGATCCCACCGCGAGACCGCGGTCGCGGGCGGTGTGCTCGCTGACCGCGATCTGCCCGGCGGAGGGCAACGCGCCCTGTTTGATCTCCTGCGGGCGCAACGCCGGGTCGGCCGTCAGGGAGACCAGGTCGGCCTCGTCCGCACGTCCTTGTGCGCCAACGATGGGCACCGGCACGGTGCGCCGCAGCTCAGCGGCGGCGACCCCGTCGACCGCCCTGATCGCGGCGACGTCGGGCACCGCCTTCTCGCTCGGCTCGACCACGGCGTCAACGCCGCGTGCCGACCGCGCGAACTCGTCGCGCATCGTCGCCTGCAGCGCGTCGGCCAGCACCATCGTGCCGGACACGAACGCCACGCCGACCACGATCGCGATCGACGACAACACGAGGCGCGCGAACCGCGCCCGGATCCCGGCCAGAGTCGTCCGCAGCATCACGCCCCCAGCCTGGCGAGCACACCCAGCACGGACTCGGGCGTCGGCTGGTGGATCTCGCCCGCCACCCGGCCGTCGGCGAGCAGCACCACGCGGCTCGCGTAGGACGCGGCGATCGGGTCGTGCGTCACCATCACCACCGTCTGGCCCAGCTCACGCACCGACGTGCGCAGGAACTCCAGTACGTCCGCACCGGTGCGCGAATCGAGGTTGCCGGTCGGTTCGTCGGCGAACACCACGTCCGGCCGGCCGACCAGGGCCCGCGCGCACGCCACGCGTTGCTGCTGACCGCCGGACAGCTCGCTCGGCCTGTGCCGCAACCGGTCGCGCAAGCCCGAGCAGGTCGACGATCTGCTCGAACCACGCCCGGTCGGGCTTCTGGCCGGCCAGCCGCAGGGCGAGGAGGATGTTCTCCTCGGCGGTCAGCGTCGGCAGGAGGTTGAAGGACTGGAACACGAACCCGATCCGGTCGCGCCGCAACCAGGTCAGCCGCGGTGTCGGACAGCGAGGTCAGCTCGGCCGGTCCGATGTGGACTGTGCCCGGAGTCCGCGCGGTCGAGTCCGGCCAGACAGTGCAGCAGCGTGGACTTACCCGGACCCGGACGGACCCATGATCGCGGTGAACTCCCCCGCGCGGAACCGGACGCTCACCCCGTCCAGGGCCCGTACGGCGCTGGGGCCGCTGCCATAGACCTTCACCAGTTCGTGGGACGAAACCGCCCCGCGAACCTCCACTTGGGACACTGTCATCGCGTCTGCTCCGTCTCGTCGGGATTCGTGCGGCCAGACGGCGGCTGCTCCGGCGCTGGTTCTCCCGGAGCAGATTTGTGACGCAGGACACAGCCACGTGAGAACCTGGTCCGCGATCTCGACGTCTTGCGGAGTGTGAGAGCAATCCGGGGTGAGCCGGCCGACCTCGACGAGGAGCAGCTCGTGCGCCGTGTCGCACGAGGTGATCGCGGTGCGTTCGAAGAGCTCTACCGCCGCACCTCGCCGTGGCTGACGGTGCGGCTGCGCAGACGATGCTCCGACGAGCAGATCGTCGCCGAGGTGCTGCAGGAGACCTATCTCGCCGTATGGCGGGCGGCCGAGGCGTTCGCGGGCGCGGCCACCGGCGGCAGCGCGGTCGGCTGGCTGTGGACCATCGCCGCCCGCCGTCTGATCGACGCGTTCCGCCGCCGCGCGCACCACGCCCAGCCACCGGCCGCCGCCGCACCGGAACCCGCCACCAGGGCCGCCGAGGACGAGGCGCTCGACGGCGTGGTCGGCGACGAGGTCGGCGACGCGCTGCGGACCCTGGCCCCGGAACTGCGGCAGGTGCTGCGGGCGATGGTGCTCGACGGGCTGTCGGTCCGCGAGACCTCGGTGCTGCTCGGGGTGCCGGAGGGCACCGTCAAAACCCGCGCTCGGCGGGCACGGATCGCGATGCGGGAGGCCCTGTCATGACCGCCCACCACCCCGGCGAGCAGCTGCTGCGCCGTTACGCGCGTGGCGACGACGACATCGCCGCCGACCAGCTGTGGGCGGTCGAGTCGCACCTGGAGACCTGCGCGCCATGCCGTGCCCGTCTCGCACCCGACCCCGTCGCTGCTGCAGTGTGGGCCGACCTCGCTCCGCTGCTCGACCACACACCGCAGATGCCATCCGCACGACCGTGGCGCCGCCGTCTCAACACCTAGGTCTCGCCCATGGCCGGTCCGTGGCTCGCGATGATCGTCCTGGTCACGTTCGTCGCCGTCGTGCTGGACCGGATCGGCTCGGCCAGTCCCGACGGCATCTCGCTGGTTCTGCTGATCGCGCCGGTGCTGCCGGTGCTGGGCGTGGCGGCATCGTGGGGCCGTGCACTCTACCCTGCGTACGAGCTCACCGCCGCCACTCCGCGCGCCGGCCTGCCGCTGGTGTTCCGCCGCACCGTGGCGGTGCTCGCCGTGGTGCTGCCCTGCCTGTTCGCCGCAGGAGAGCTGACCGGCGCGGCATTGGCCCAGTGGCTGCTGCCCAGTCTCGCGTTCACCACCGGCACACTCGCTCTCTGCGAGCTGGTCTGCGTCACCCGCGCCGCGATCACGCTGGTCTCGCTGTGAGTCTTAGCGATCGTCGCGCCTACCATCGCGCTCAGCCATACGTCCGCCGTGTTCTACGCCGCGGCCACG
Organism: uncultured Actinomycetota bacterium; assembly: GCA_963771775.1. Taxonomy (GTDB): domain Bacteria; phylum Actinomycetota; class Actinomycetes; order Mycobacteriales; family Pseudonocardiaceae; genus Lentzea. Next base: position 249,800 of record CAVYUS010000005.1, on the reverse strand, counting down.
CCTGTGTGGGCGCGCTGCTCGTGCTCTGCTGCTCGTGATCGCCCTGCGCGGATCTCTCGTGTTTGGGGTTAACGATGATCTCTTGCCGTTCGGTTTTGTCTCTGCAGGATTATTTTGTTAGGACTTCTATTTTCACCAGCCATGGAGACTTAACCAATGACCGCCCCGACCACCTTCGCCTGAGAGATCGAGGCACGAGACCTCGCCCTCCGAGTCTGCAGCCGCCGTATGGTCGTCGACGGCGTTCTACTCTCACCATGAGCTCTCTGCGTCCACTGCCTGCTCTGACCCAACTGCGCTTGCAAGACTACCCTGATCCGCGCGCTCGCCACCGTGCTGCGCCCTACCTCCTTCACCCTCTCCCTGCTCTGCGACATAGGTAGCTGCGCTGAACTGCGCTTTTCGCCGCATATCTGTTACCTGCCACAGGAGTTCTGCCACTACCGCTCGTTTCACCGTGCGCGAGTTCGTCGAGTACATAGCGTGGCTCAAGGAAATACCGGCCCGCTACGTTCCTGCGGCCGTCCAGCGCGCCGTCGAACGCATCTGCCTGGCCGACCTTGCCTACTACCTGCTGAAAACCCTGTCCTGCTGCATGATCCTACGCGTCTGCATCGCCCAGGCCATCGTCAACGACCCGGAGATCCTGCTGCTCGACGAACCCACCGCGGGCCTCGACCCGGCCCAGCGCCTGCGGTTCCGCGCCCTGCTTCGGCGAGCTCGGCACCGATGCCTGCGTTCGTCGTCTCCACCCATCTCGTCGAGGACGTCGCCGCCGCGTGCACCGACGTCGTGCTGCTCGCCGAGGGCAAGCTCGTCTTCCAGTGCACGCCCTCCCAGTTGGCGGCGGCGTGCACCGAGGAGCACGCCGGTGACAGCCCCATCGAACGCGGGTACAGCGCCCTGCTCTCCACGCCGCCGCAACGGGGATCGTGGTGAGAGCCCTGCACCTGGAACTCCGGCGCTCTCTCGCGCCGTGGGCCGCGCTGTTCGTCGTCGCCGCCGCGGTGGCGCTGCTGTACTCGCTCAGCGCGCCGTGGTGGAAAGGCCCCGAGGCGTGGTACGCGCAATGTCACTCTGCCTCCCAATATATCCTGTTCCTGCTCTTCTTCCTCTGTCCTCTGTTAGCCTTTGCTTTGCTATCGCGGGCTTGCGCTACTATCGCGCTTGCACCGCCTACCTCTTCTCCACCTCCGCTTTACCTTCCTGTCAGCGAGCAGCTGCCACTGCTAGTGCTCTCTCTATCTACCTATTTCTCTGCTATCTGGTATTGTTCTATATCTGCTCTGTCCAAGTGATCTGTCACTGTATCTACTTCCACCTATCCTATCTGCCTATCACCGCTGTCTGCGCTCTCTCCTTCTTCTCTAGCTTCTATCTGTGCATAAGCTTCTCTCTCTTCTTCCCTTCTGTGCTCACTCCTCCTCTGCTGACCTTGAGCACTCTATTATCCATATTGTTCCTTACTATCTCCCAATATGCTGCTATCTAACCATAAAACTCCCTGCCTAACCATATCACTCTGCTGTCTCTCTCTCTCTTATCTGTGCTCAACTTCTACTACACCTTCTCCATAGCCTCCAGCGCTATCCAAGCTATCTATCTATCCTTACTATCTCTCACCTATTTCTGTCTGCTCTTCTCCACTTCTGCGCTTCTGCTATTGATCTCCCTGATCCCATCCTTCTTATCTTTCTCTTTCTCTTTACCATTGCTGCTCTCTTAAACTATCTTGCGCAACTAAACCTCTTCCTCCATGGTGTACCTATAACACTTCTGCCTTACCAATATCCATGAGTCCACACTATACTCTTTCTCTCCGGCGGTCTATGCGCGTTGCTGTTACTGTCAAAGCTGCCCTGCGCTCCTATCTCTGTCCGCTAAGTGACACAGTCACTTCTGTACAGCAGCTTCTTTCCACTAATCTCTTACTTAGTGCCAGTGCACTTCAACTGTGACTTGTTCCAGCACTCCCAGTCCTGCGACTGGCGCACCTAACTCGTCGCCTGCGCTGTCACACTCACCTGCTTCAGCGAGTCGACTACGAGCAGTAAGTGATTCGTGAGGCTGCCGCCCATACCGCCGTCGCCGCGTGGTTCACCAGTGAGCTCAAGCCGTTGAGCGTCTCTCGCTTCATCCGCTATGCGCGGCCGAACCCGCCCGCCGCGCCTGCGAGTCGCTGCGAAGTCTTCTCGCGGACCAGCAGGTGGCGCGGTTGAGTGCGGCTCGCGCAGTGTGACTGTCGTGCCAGAGCTACCAGCTCACTGCGCTCACGAACTGCGCGTTGTGAGAGCTCTCCTGCTCTACGCGCTAAGTCGTCAACTGCCCGCTTCCGTTGCGGCAGCGGCACTGTGCTGTCTTCTCGTCCGCATCGTGACACTCTCCGCCGACCCCAAGTGGCCCGCACTCGCCATCACCGCCGCCGTGTGCACTCTCGCGACCGGGCTCACCTGCCAGGACGCCTACCTCGACCGCACGGCGGCCTGGCCGTGGCCCGCGTACCGGCTCGCCCACGTCATCGCGATCGCCTCCATCGCAGCCGTGCTCGTCGCCTGCGCCGCTCCGTTGCCATTCGTGGTACGCGGATGCGTTGGTATGACTGTACTTGCCGCGCTGGGAGCGGCGTTGTTCTGCGGCCACCTGGCGTGGACTCTGCCGTGCGCGTGGTTCGCCGTCATGTTCTTCACCGACAGCTGGTTGCTCGCGCCGCCGGATTCCCTCGTGGCGTTTCGGGTTGCGTGCGCGTTCGGCGTGATCGGCACCGCCGTTTATGTCTCTTTTCAATCAACACTGAAGCTATAGTGACTCACATCACAGCGAGAACCTGATGCTGGGCCTGGATCGTCTTGCTGGACATGAAGATTCTCGTGATCGCACTGACGATGGCGCTGACACCAGCTCCGGCATCCCCTGCTCTTGCTATTCCAGGCCTGCCAGTACGTTCCGGAGGCCTACTGCGCCACCCTCACGGTGCCGGTGGACCGCACGCGCCCTGACCGGCCCCAGGTGGGTCTCGCGGTGGCGCGGCGCAATGCCACTGATCCGGCCCGGCGCATCGGCGTGCTGATGGTCAATCTCGGCGTACTCGGTGGCTCCGCCGCACAGTTCGCCAAGGACGCGCCGGAACTCTTCAGCCCGGAGATACTCGCGCCGTTCGACGTGGTGGGCTACGACCCGCGCGGCGTCTGCGACAGCAACCCGATCTACTGCGACACCTCCGCCGTGTGTCTCCCCTACCCCGCCGGCCGTTCCGACACCCTCGAACGGTTCGAGCAGCTCGTCGCGTTCAACCGCGGCCTCACCGAGGACTGCCGCACGCGCACCGGCCCTATGTTCTACCGGGTCTACGCCCAGAGCGCGGTCCAGGACATGTATGATCTGCGCAAAGCGTTGGGAGAACGGCAGATCTCCTACTATGGCCAGTCCTACGGCACCTTGTACGGCCAGAAGTACGCCGAACGTTCGGCCGGCACGTGCGGGCCATGGTGATCGACAGCGTCGTCGACGCGAGTCTGCCGCTGGCCGAGCTGCTGGAATCGGGAGCCCGTGCGGGCGAGGACGTCTTCACCGAGTTCGTTCGCTGGTGCGGTGCCACGGCGTCATGTGCGTTGCACAGCAAGGACATCCCCGCGCTCTACGCCGGCCTGCGCGACCGGGCCGCCCGTGGCGAGCTGCACGTGCCGGGACTGCCGGACCAGGCGCTGACGCCGGCGGAACTGGCCAACCGCACGGTCCGGTTCGGCTACTCACCGAACTTCGCGCGGATGGCGGCGTACCTCGCCGAGTTGTCCGACCAGCCCGCCGCCGGGCTCGGCGCCACCCGCCGCAACCATGCCGTGCTGTGCCAGGACTTCACCGGACTTCCGCGCAACGCCGCTGACGTTGCCACGATGGACGCTCGCGTGCGGGCGGCCGCGCCGAACGTCCAGGCGTCGCCGATCTGGGACCTCGCGCTGACCTGGTGCGTGGGTTGGCAGGGTCCGGTGCTGAACCCCGCCAAGTCGTGGCGTCCCACGCAGGCGCCGCGGGTGCTGATGCTGAACTCGTCGCACGATCCGGCGACCGGCTACGAGGGCGCGGTGAGCGTGCACCGGCAGGCTCGCGGCAAAGCCACCCTCGTGACGTTCGAGGGCAGCGGGCACGGGGTCTACTCCCGTACGCCGTGCACCCGCGAGGTCACCGACGCGTACCTGCTCGACCGCTCACTTCCGCGCGACGGCCTGCGCTGCCCGGCCTGAGATCAGCCGCCGTCAGTCAGCTCGGCGAGCGCCGGCGCCGGGTGGCCGGCAGGAGCGCGGGGCCGGCGCCCACCGTTGGCCGATGCCACGAGCGTCATCGGCCAGCGAACGGCCCCGGCCTCATCCCGGGTGCGGCTCAACACGGTGTCCAGCTGCTCCCCGGTGAGCCGGCCACCGGTGGCGATGCAGGACCGCACGAGGGAGCGCACCTCGTCATCCGCGACGGCCTGCTCGTGGTCCTGCTCCCACAGTTTCAGCGCGACCAGGGCCGCGCGTCGCGACACCTTCGGGTCCGCTGAGTACCAGTGGCCGCTCATCCTGGTCAGCGGCGGATCGTTCGCCGGCTGGGCCTGGTTCAGCCGCTTCTGCCGCTTGCGCTGGGTCACGTAGGCGTCGTCCTCCACGTGCCACGCCGCGCGACTGGCCTCCAACACCTCCAACGCACGCAACAGCGCCGCCTCGTTCCGCTGATACGGCCCGGCCACCTCGGCGAGGAAGTTCAACGTCGCACGGTGGCCGATCGGGTGGAACAGGCGCACGCACGAACACAGCGCCGCGACCCGTTTCCCATGCACCAAGGCCCGATAACGCACCCGGCCTGCCCGCTCGTTGAACCCCATCAGCCGAGAATACGGATCTTGTCGGCGAGGCCTGAACGATTTTTGCCCAGGCCGTCCGGAATGCCGACACCCTGTTCGGCGTGAGGCCTATCGGCATCACGCCGTCCAATCATGGCCGTGCGGGGCGTTGTCGCGACAACCTGAGTCACCGCTCTGGGGGCATCTACCGGGCTGGTCGTCGCCGCGTGCGCCGTGCCAGCATCGAGCGACTGACACGAGGGGGCAGGGTGTGGCGTCACTCGGGGACGTGGGGGACGCGCTACGGCGCGTGCTGGACAAGATCGACCAGTCGATAGCCGCCCACCACACAGCGGCTGATCTGGCCGAACAGGCGCGTGGTCTGCTCGCCACGGCGGCGACCGGAACTGCTCAGGCGGATGTGGAACAGACGTGCGCACTGTTCACGCGGGTGATCGAGGGAATCTCCGAGCCGGAAGGGCAGCTCTCCACGCTGGCGACCGTCGCCGACGCGATCCGTTCCTACCTGCACAGTCACGAAATCAGTCACGAAACCCGTGCAGTCCCGCACGCGGCCGGCTCGCCCGTTCCCGTCACCGCATCACCGGTACCGCAGGCTCGGGCCGCGCCACACGATCCGCCCGCCATCCCTGCCGAACGCCTCGATGTCCTTCGCGATGAGCTGCCGCCGCCGATCAAGAGCACCGATTCCGGCAGGAAGACCCACGGCCGGTGGATCGGCCCCGACGGGGTGGCTCAAGCGATCACCAGCGGCGTGGACGACGACTCACGCGCGGCCGACGAACGCCTGCGTCAGCTCGGGATACCCATGCGTCCGACGAAAGCGTCGGACGTGGAGATGAAGGTGGCCGCGCGCATGGTCCGCGACGGCATCGGACACGCCACCGTCTTGATCAACAACACCCCGTGCCGGGGACGCCTGAGCTGTGACACCCTCGTACCGATCATGCTGCCGGACGGTGCCACGCTGACTGTCCACGGCGTGAACGAGGACGGCACGCTGTTCCGGAAGCGATACACAGGAGGTGCCCGCCCGTGGTGGCGCTAGAAGCATGGTTCGACCGCGACGCGGAAGACCCGACCATCGTGCACACGGCGGAGGAGCTGGACGCCGTGCTGGACGCGGTCGCCGCGTTGCCGCGTCCGAGCACCCTGCAACTGCTCATCGCCGACGACCTCGGCCGCGCGGTGCTCGACGTGGGCCTGGACGGCACGCAAGCGCGTGGAGTCCTCTACTACTCGGGCGCGGAACACCCGAACGGATGCGCCAGTCAGGGCACCGGCACCGCCGAGGTGTTGCCGATCTACTACTACCTGGGCTCGGACACCGAGTACCCCGCGACGGCGGAGATTCCCTCGGCCGATGTGCGCCGCGCCGCACACGAGTACATGGCCACCAGGGGCGAGCGCCCGACCGGGATCAAGTGGCAACCCTGGTTCGACTAATTAACCAGCAAGGGTTTCCAGGCGCTTTGCGCCTGTTCGCGACCAGTTAGGTGGTCCGTGGTGGTCCTGCCACACCTCGCGGCAGGACCACCGCCGAGTTCAGCGGGACTTGTCCAAATAGGCGGAGTCAGGTCGTCGTCCTCAGGGAAGCCGAGCAGCGTCAGTTGGTACGCACCGTGAGGACCTCGGCTGAACGGGCGGATGTAGCAGTCGACCGAGCCGCTACGCAGGTCTGTCCATTGAGGACACCGAGTTGCCTGCCTCCGGGGGTTCGGTATCACACCACCACGTCAGCTTCACCCACGTACAGAGCGAGCCGAACGTCCCCAAAGACCTAAATCCGAACAAGCGCGGACCGGCACACCTCGACGGGGTCGCGAACATCGGCCACAGTCGCCGCCACTCTCGCCGCCGCAGCGGCGAACCGCGCGTCACCCAGCACGCGCGCCACCGCAGCCCGCAGACCCTCCACAGTGGACGGCCGGACGATCACCCCGCAACCCTGCCGGGCCACCCGGTTCGCCATCTCCCACTGATCGCCCGCCCCCGGCACCAGCACGACCGGCACCCCGGCCAGCAGTGCCTTGGCCAGCATGCCGTGCCCGCCACCACAGACCAGCACGGACGACTCGCGCAGCAGCGCGTCCTGCCGCCCCGGCCCCGACCGCGCCCAGTCCGGCAGCCCGGCCGGCGCCGGTCCGAACGCCGACACCACGGCCCGCACTCCCAGCCCCGTCAGCGCTTCCAGCGTCATCTCGGCCATCCCCGCGGCCCCGGTCCACGCCGTCGACGGCGCGACCATCACGAGCGGGGCGGTGCCGGGCGGTGGGCTCATCCGCTGCTCGCTCGCCTCCCACAGCAGCGGCCCGACCACGTGGGCGTTGGCCGGCCAGTCCGGGCGCGGCACCTCCAGCGCGGGCAACGTCGCGATCAACCGCACCGCCGGCCCCGCTCCTCGTGCGCGCAGGCCGAGCCGCTGCCGCACGACGGCGCGTTGCCGGTCGCCCTGGCGGATCGACCTGGCGGTCATCGCGCGCAGCACGGCGTCGCGCAACCGGCCGCGCACGCCGGTTCCGACGGCCAGGCCACTGCCGATCGGCGGCAGCCCTCTCGACGGCTCGTAGAGCGGGTGGGGTGACAGCTGCGCCCACGGCACGCCAAGCAGCTCCGCGGCCATGCTCGCGCCCAGCGCGAGGACGTCGCACACCACCAGGTCTGGCTCGTGAGGAGCCAACTGAGGCATGAGCGCCAACGCCAGCAGCGCGGCCTGTTCGTGCAGCGCCTGGCCGAGATCCGCTGCGCCCCGCAGATCGCGCAACGTCAGACCGGTCACCCGAGACGCCGTGATGCCCGCGCTCACGGCGGCGTCCACCCACCGGCCGCCGGTGAACAGGATCGGTGTGTCGCCGGCCTCCGCAAACCTCAGACACAACGCGATCGCCGGCACGACATGGCCGGGGTCGCCCCCGGAGACAACAGCTACGCGCACACCCGACAGCCTGCCCGTCCCGCCGCCGAGGCAGGAGCCCCCGATCAGTGGATTGCCCAACACGAGAGTCATTCATACATTCGAAGCCTGTTTGTATGAATGACGAGGTGGTCCACGTGAAGCTGGGCAGTACCGCCGTCGTACTCGGCGGCAGCGTCGCCGGTCTGTGCTCCGCGGGGGCGCTCGCCCCGTACTTCGACAAGGTGCTGGTGCTCGAACGGGACGAGCTGCCGGCGGCGGCGGAGCACCGGCGCGGTGTGCCGCAGAGCAAGCACCCGCACTTCCTGCTGAACTCCGGGCGGCGCGCGATCGGGGCGTTGTTCCCCGGCTTCGAGAAGGAGCTCATCGCCGCGGGCGGACTGCACCTGATGCCGTCGCTGGACGCCGCGTACCTCGACGGCGAGGGCTGGTCGGCCCGCAAGCGCAGCGCGATGACGATGATCTACGGCTCGCGGATCCTCATCGAACGCGTGCTGCGGGACAAGGTGCGGGAACTGGGCAACGTGGTCATCCGCGAAGGTGTCAGCGGTGACCGGCCTGACCGTGCGCGACGGTGCGGTGACCGGGGTCGGCCTCGGTGCCGAGCACGTCGACGCCGACTTCGTGGTGGACGCGATGGGACGTGGCTCTCCGGTCGGCGCCTGGCTGGCCGCGGCGGGGTGGCCCGGAGCCTCCGGCGCTGACGCTCGACGCCAAGGTCACCTACACGTCCCGCTGGTACGAGCTGCCCGCGGAGCGGCCGGCGTCCTGGTGGTGGCGGCACCTGGTGATCATGCCGACGCTGGACCGGGGCGAGCACCCGCCCGAGCACGAGTTCCTGGTGAACTTCTTCCCCATCGAGGACAACCGGGTCATCGCCTGCATGGGCTCGTGGGGGATCGACATGCCGCGCACCGCCGACACGTTCGTCGAGTCGGCGCGCCGGGTGCGGACGCCGTTGTTCGCGGACGCGATGGCGAAATGCGAGGCCACGTCGGAGGTGCATCTGACGCGGTCGACCGGCAACAAGTGGCGGCGCTACGACCGTCTGCGCACTCCCGTACGTGGCATCGTGTTCGTCGGCGACTCGATCTGCGCGTTCAATCCCTTCTACGCACAGGGAATCAGCTCGGCTGCCGGCTCGGCGTTGCTGTTGCGCGAACACCTCTCCCGGGCGACGACCCTCGACCTCCGGTTCCACCAGCGGTTTCTCCGGGCGCAGCGCAAGACGCTCAGCGTGCCGTGGCGGCTGGCGATGGCCAGGGACAAGGGCTACGAGTGCGCGGTGGGCACGGAGAAGCCGCCCGAGTGGTGGCGCCGCGTCGTCGCCGCCGTGTCGGGCCCGGCGTTCAGCTTCATCGTCGGCGCCGCCCGTGAGGACCCGGTGGTCGACGAGCACTTCGCCAAGGTGTTCAACCTCGACGAGTCGCTGGGCGCCATGATGCGCAACCCGCGGGTGCTCGCCGGGTTCGTGCGCTACCGCGTCCGGGCCGCGCTGGGCCGGCAGCGGGTGCCCTTCGGGTTCGACCCGCATGGCCGATCCGCCGGCCACCGACCACTCCCCCGCGCCGGCGGCCGCGCGATGACCGTCCTGTGTGGACCGGAGGCCGAGGCGGTCACCCGCGGTCTCGGCTTCGACTGCCACGACGTCTCCCCGGTGGTGTCGATCCGCGTCGCCGTGGGAGCTCGCGCACTGGACGATGCCGCTGCTCGAACTGCTCGTCATCGGCGGCGCGGTGTTCGCCCTCGTGCACGCGATCCGCCGCTACCGCAACGGTGATCCGATCAACCTGGCGCTGTGGTGGACCTCGCTGGTCTACCTCGTCGTGGTCGAACCGCCGCTGTACTTCCCGGAGTGGTTCGGCCTCGATCAGCAGTACGGGTTCATCTTCGCCCACAACCTGTTCACCGTGCAGTTCATGTGGGACCGGCTGCCGCTCTACATCGTCGCGTTCTACCCGGTGATCAGCCAGCTCGCCTACGAGCTCGTGCGCTCGCTCGGGATCTTCCGGTACCGCGGCGCACTGGCCGGGTCGGTGGCCGTCGCCTTCGCCTGCCAGGTGTTCTACGAGGTCTTCGACCACATCGGACCGCAGCTGCGGTGGTGGGCCTGGAACCCGGACAACCACATCGTCAACCACCCGGCGATGGCGTCGGTGCCGATGACCAGCGTGCTGCTGTTCGCCTCGGTCTCCATGGCAGCCATGACCTACCTGGTCGTGCGGCTGACCGGAGGCCCGCGGCGGGGATGGCCGCTGGTGCCGCGCATCCTGATCGCCGGTGTCCTCACGCCGCCGACGATGGCGATCGCGGGCCTCCCGTCCAGCCTGTTCGCGGGCAACGCCACGGCGCAGGCCTGGATCCTCGGTGCCGAACTGGGCCTGGTCTGGCTGGCCGGCGCCTGGATCGTGGTGGCACATCTGCAGAACGGGCGATCCCCGCGAACCCCTGTCGCCTTTCGCCCGGTGGTACCCCGCCACCTACCTGGGCGGGATGGCGGTGATCTGGATCAGCGCCGTTCCCGAGTACCTGGCCGCGCAGGACGGCGTCACCCGCGGCGGCACTCCGATCGGCAGCGGGCTCTACGCGCTCGCCTGCTTCGCCGGTGCCGGTCTGCTGCTGACCGCCCTGTACCGCAACGACCGGGCGCGCCGCGACGCACCATCCACCGTCTGAAGTACGCCCGTCGGGGAAGATGGCGGGCGTGGGGTATCACGGATGGCAGGGCAACCCGCCCGGCAGTCAGGACGAGGCGCGGCGCCGGATCGTCGAGGCGGCCGACGGCGTGCGTCGACCGGGTCGGGCTCGCCAAGACCAGCATGTCCGTCGTCGCCGCCGAGGCCGGAGTGACCCGGCAGACCGTCTACCGCTACTTCCCGCGCCTGGCGGACATCCTCAGCGCCGTCGCGGTCGCCGGCGTCGAGGAGTTCGCGGCACGGATGGAACGTCACCTCGCCGCGTTCGGCAGCCCGGCCGAGGTCGCCGTGGAGTCCGTGGTGTTCGGCGTCCGGGCGGTCCCCGCGGAGCCCTACCTGGGTCTGCTCCTGCAGGCCGGCGAGTCCGACTTCTTCACCGGCGCGGTCACCTCACCCGAGTCCTTCGCCCTCGGCGCGCGGATCCTGCGCAACGTGCCGGTCGACTGGCCCGCCGCCGGAGTCACCACCGACGACGACTTCCAGGGACTCGCCGAGATCCTGATGCGGCTCTTCCTGTCGTTCCTGCGGTACCCCTCGACGCCCGCGCTCACCGACGACGAGATCAGGGCCCTCGTGCACCGCTGGATCGGACCGGCGCTGCGCTGACCGGCTCGGGTGCCGGGCCGTACCATTCGCGGCGAGTGCGTTGAGAAACCAGCGCCGCGACAGCGTTCTCGGCGAAAGGTGACGCGGCATGGACGACTTGACGACCACGGTGGATCGAACCGGTACCGATCGGCCGGATCCGGTGGAGCGCCTCGACGAGGCCACCTCCGCTCTCGCGGTGCTGTAGGAGGGCTTCTCCGCCGAGGAGCCGCTCGACGAGGTGCTGCAACGGCTCGCCGAGACCGCACGGACGGCGATCAACGACGCCGACGCGGTCACCATCACCGTGAGCCCGGAGCAGCCTCGCACCGCCGCCGCCAGTGACCGCTCGCTGATCGAGATCGACGAGCAGCAGTACGACGCCGACCGCGGCGGTGCACGGCTGCACCGCGGACGAGGCGTTCGCCATGCTCGTCCAGCAGTCCCAGCAGGAGAACGTCAAGCTGCGCGACGTCGCGCGGAAACTGCTGGACAGGCTGTCGCGACGATGACCGTGCCCGGTGACTGCGATCAGCTGATCTCACTCAGCTGATCGCCCACCGGGGACTGAGCCGTACGCCCCATGGCCGAATTGCGCCGGAAAGTTCTTGCAACGCTTGGCCCGTTGTGCTGGCGGGTGCTACCACCATAGGTGAACCCCCTGCAGCTTGGAGACAACGTGGTTTCCTCGGCTTCGCGCACCCTGTTCGTGGTGTTGCTGATCGTCGGTCTGATCGCTCCGGTGCAAAGTGTTGCGGCGCCACCAGGCGCCAAGGACGTCACCGTCACCCTGTTCCAATGGCCGTTCGCCCGGGTCGCGGCCGAGTGCACGAACGTGCTCGGCCCCAAGGGCTACGGCTACGTCGAAGTCTCCCCCGCGACCGAGCACGTCCAAGGTCCGCAGTGGTGGACCAGCTATCAGCCCGTCAGCTACCGGATCGCCGGTCGCCTCGGCGACGAGAACGCCTTCCGGAACATGGTCACCACCTGCCACGCCGCGGGCGTCCGGGTGATCGCCGACGCGGTGATCAACCACATGAGCGCGGGATCCGGCACCGGCACCGGCGGATCCGGCTATTCCAAGTACGACTACCCCGGCACGTACAGCGACTGGGACTTCCACTCCTGCCGTTCGCCGATCAACAACTACCAGAACCGCGACAACGTCCAGAACTGCGAGCTCGTCGGGCTGTCCGACCTGAACACCGGCAGCGACTACGTGCGCGGCGCCATCGCCGGCTACCTCAACCGGCTGATCGCGATGGGCGTCGACGGGTTCCGCGTCGACGCGGCCAAGCACATCGCCGCCGCCGACCTCGCCGCGATCAAGGGCAAGCTCAGCAACCCGAACATCTTCTGGGTGCACGAGGTGATCTACGGCGCGGGCGAGGCGGTGCAGCCCGGCGAGTACACCGGGTCCGGTGACGTGGACGAGTTCCGCTACGCCTACGACCTCAAGCGGATCTTCCAGAACGAGAACCTCGCGTATCTGCGCACGTTCGGTCAGTCGTGGGGCTTCCTGCCCAGCGGTCAGGCGCGGCCGTTCGTGGACAACTGGGACACCGAGCGCAACGGCTCCACGCTGACGTACAAGGACGGCTCCACCTACACGCTGGCGAACGTCTTCATGCTCGCGTGGAACTACGGTGCGCCCCAGGTGTATTCGGGCTACGAGTTCAGCGACAAGGACGCCGGCCCGCCCGGCAACTCCGTCTGCTTCAGCGGCTGGAAGTGCCAGCACACCTGGACGCAGATCGCGAACATGGTCGCGTTCCGCAACACCGTCACGGGCACCGGCGTGAACAACTGGTGGGACAACGGTTTCGACGCCGTCGCGTTCGGTCGCGGCGACAAGGGCTTCGTCGCGATCAACCGCGAGACCTTCCCGGTGAGCCACACGTTCCAGACCTCGCTGCCCGCCGGAACCTACTGCAACGTCCAGGAGAACGGCTGCGTCCGCGTCACCGTCGACTCCTCCGGCCGGTTCACGGCCACGCTCGGCGCCGGTACCGCGCTCGCTTTGCACGCCGGCGCACGGGGCTAGGGCCTGTATCGAGGTCCGGTTCGATGAGAGTCGAGCCTGAGGTGGTTCCGGCCGTGCCCCCAGGGGCCGCCTCAGGCCCGGCTATCGCGAACACGGACCTCGATACAGGCCCTACCCGGACCGGCTGTCCACCGGGTCGAGTGGACAGCCGGTCCGCCGGGTCAGGCGGTGTGCAGCCTGAGGCCGTAGACGTTCAGGATCTCGTTGATCGGCTGGAACCACGTGCGGCCGCCGCTGGAGCAGTTGCCGTAGCCGCCGGAAGTGACGCCCTGGGCCTGGTCACCGGTGACGAACGAGCCACCGGAGTCGCCGCCCTCGGCACACACGCTGGTGCCCGCCATCTGGTGCACGTCGCCCTGCGCGTACCGGATGGTCTCGTTGCGGCTCTGGATCACGCCGCAGTGCCACCGCGTCGTCGAACCCGAGCGGCACACCGAGGTGCCGATCGGCGCCTCCCACGAGCCGCGCACGAGCACGTCGCTCACCGTGCCCCAGCCCAGCACGACGGGGACCGTCCACCAGCCACCGCCGATGCGCACCCACGCGTAGTCGTTGCCGGGGAACGAGGATCCGGCGAACTGTCCCTGCCACGAGCGGTCCCAGCCGTAGACCTGCTGGCCGGTTCCACCGCAGTGGCCCGCCGTGACGTAGCCGCCGTGCACCGAGAAACCGATGGAGCAGCGGACGTTCCCGGTGTAGTACGGGTCGCCGCCGACCGTGCCCGCCGCGAACGGCTGGGGCTGCTGCACGCCTTCGGTGCGCACGGTGATGGCGCCGAACCGGCGGGCCTTGTCCAGGAACGCGGCGACCTCCGCGGTCTGCTTGCCGTCCTGGATGTTCACCACGACCGTTCCGGTGCGCGGGTCGGGGTGCCAGCTCGCGACCGCGGCCGGCACGGCGCCGGTCGCGGACAGGGCGTCGAGCCGGTTCTTCTGGGCCGCCATCGAACCCGCCGAGCGGCCGACGACGACGGTTTCCGCACCGGTGGCCTCGACCTTGCGGGCGGTAGTCCGGTCAGTGACGGCGACGACCAGCCGGTTGCTGTTCTCGTCGAACCAGCTGCCGGCGTACGCGGTGCCGGCTTCGGCCTCGGCGCGCGGGGCGATCGCCGACGCGCGTTGTTCCTTCTCCAGCCGCAGTCGCGCCTGGGACTCGGTCAGCCCGAACGCCGAGCTCATCGCGGTGAGCAGGCCGGGCGACATCGCCTTCTCCGACGCCTGGGCCGGAGCGGTGAAGGTGGACCCGACCAGCACGAGGGCCAGCGCGGGCACGATTCGTTTCGGTACGTTTTTGGACACGGTCAAGCGCATGCCATTCTCCTTGTCCGTCAGGGATCGCTTCCCGCCCCGTTGCGAGAAGCGCGAACATGAGAGCGCTCCCACCGTGCAACAGGCAGACCCAGGTGGTCAACGGCTGACAACACACCTGTCCTGCCCGAGTCTTGCCCGGATGGACGAAACCGGGCATCAGGCCATGACGACGACCTGCCGCACGGCGTCCCCGGACGCGAGCCTCGCGAACCCGTCGTTGATCTCGTCGAGCCGCAGCCGCCCGGACAGCAGCCCGTCGACCGGCAGCCGGCCCGCCCGGTACAGGTCGACGAACCGCGGCACGTCCCGGCGCGGCACGCACGAGCCCAGGTAGCTGCCCTTGAGCGTGCGCTCCTCGGCGACCAGGTTCAGTGCGGGCAGCGTGACGGTCCGGTCCGGGTGCGGCAGCCCGACGGTGACCGTGGTGCCGCCGACCGCTGTGGCGGCATAGGCCTGTTCGAGCACCGCCGCGACGCCGGTGGTGTCGATGACCTTGTCCGCGCCGCCGCCGGTCAGGTCGCGCACGTGGGCGACGACGTCCGGTCCGCCGGCCACCTCGTGCGTCGCGCCGAGGGTGAGAGCCAGCTGTCGCTTGTGTTCCACGACGTCCACCGCCACGACCTGGGTCGCGCCCGCGGTCACGGCCGCGAGCACCGCCGCCAGCCCGACGCCGCCGAGCCCGAACACCGCGACCTTCTCCCCCGGCACGACCTGCGCGCTGTAGAACGCCGCGCCCGCACCGGTCAGCACCGCGCAGCCGAAGAGCGCGGCGATGTCGAACGGCAGGTCCGGCGGCACGAGCGTGGCCGACCGGCCGGAGATCACGGTGTACTCGGCGAAACCGGACACGCCGAGGTGGTGGTGCGGCCGGGTGCCGTCCGGGAGCGTCCACCGGCGGTGCCCGCCGAGCAGCGTGCCGTCGCGGTTCGCGGCGGCCCCCGGTTCGCACAACGCCTGCCGGCCGGACGCGCACCGGCGGCAGGCGCCGCACGCGGGCACGAACGACAGCACGACGTGGTCGCCCGGTGCGAACTCGGCGTTCGGGCCCACCTCGACGACTTCGCCCGCCGCCTCGTGGCCGAGCACCATGGGCAACGGCCGGATGCGGGAGCCGTCGATCACGGACAGGTCGGAGTGGCACAGGCCGGTGGCGTGCACACGCACCAGCAGCTCGCCCGGACCGGGTGGGTCGAGTTCGAGGTCGACGATCTCGAGCGGCCCGCCGACGCCGGTCAGCACCGCGCCCCGCGTCTTCATGCCACCACCAGACCTTCCATCGCCGCCCGCAGGTCCGCGGGGATCTCCACCGGCTTGCGGGTCGCCCGGTCGACGAACACGTGCACGAAATGGCCGTCCGCCACGACGTCGGCGCCTCCCTCGACGAAGAACCCGACCTCGTAGCGCACGCTCGACCGGCCGAGGTGCCCGACGCGCAGTCCCGCGTCCAGTGCGTCCGGGAAGGAGACCGAGGCGCGGTAGTTGCAGTGCGACTCCACGCACAGGCCGATCTGCCGACCGGCCTGGATGTCCAGG
This sequence comes from uncultured Actinomycetota bacterium, assembly GCA_963771775.1. Lineage (GTDB taxonomy): Bacteria > Actinomycetota > Actinomycetes > Mycobacteriales > Pseudonocardiaceae > Lentzea. Next base: position 233,881 of record CAVYUS010000005.1, on the reverse strand, counting down.
CCGTTGGCGATCAGCCACGTGTTGATCACGGTGTCCATGAACGCGTAGTGGACGACGTTGTTCACGTGCCCGTAGACGTCGTTGTCCGCCCACCTCGTCGGAATCCGCTGCCAGTGCCGGTAGTCGTCGCGCACTCATCCTCCAACTCTCAGTCGAGTCTCCTGGCGAGCTCGACCCTCGACCGCACGCCGAGCCGCGCGAAGATGTTGCGCAGATGGTGTTCGACGGTGCGGTGGCTCAGGAACAGCCGCGCGGCGATCTCGCGGTTCGTCGCGCCCTCGGCGACCAGCCGGGCGATCCGCGTCTGCTGCCCGGTCAGCTCCGGCCGGTCCTTCGGCTCGCCGGTGGTGTCGCCCGCCGCGCGCAGCTCGGCGCGGGCCCGGGCGACCCAGTGATCAGCCTGGTAGGACTGGAAGATGAGCACGGCGTCGCGCAGGTGTTCGCGCGCCGCCTTGGGTTTGCGCCGGCGACGCAGCCGGTTCCCGTACAGCAGCTCGGTCTTCGCGAGCTCCAGGGCGGTGCCGCTGGCGCGGTGCAGCCGGATCGCTTCCTCGAAGTGCTCGTCGGCGGTGTCGTTCGCCAGCAGGGCGTGGCATCGGTGGGAGACCGCCAGCCGCGCCGTGCTGCCCGTGATGCCCGCCCACCTCTCGAACCGTGCGAGCGCCCTGTGCCCGATAGACGGTTCACCACAGGCGACGGCCGCCTCCACCACGTGTGGTGCGGCCATCACCTTGATGCCGACGTGGCCGGAGTGCAACCGCAGCCGGCTCAGTGCGTCGGCGGGCCGGTCGCGCGTCAGGTCGACGCACGCGAACGCCCACGCGCGGAGGGTGCCGGGCCGGATGAGCCCGCGCAGGGTCATGTGTTCGGTGGCGACGTCGATGCGGTGCAGCGCGCTGTGCACATCGCCGCGCAACGCCGCCAACAGAGCGAGGATCGCCAGGTGGTCGACCACCGCGTTGTGCTGACCGATGGCCGTCGCCGCGTGCACGCCCTCGGTGGCCGCGGTCAGCGCCGCGTCGTGCTGGTCCAGCAGCAACGCCGACAACGCCCCGTACACCAGCGCCCACGGCACCAGCGAAGTCAATCCGCTCTCCCTCGCCGACGTGACCGCACTGGTGGCCATCTCGTGCGAACGGGCGGCGTCGCCCAGCACGTAGGCCGCCTGGCTCGCCCAGATCCGCGCCTGGGGTCCGGGGACCTGCTCGGCGAGCGCGACCACCTCGCGCAGTGCGGGCAGGGCCTCCGCGTGCCGTCCGGCGAACGTCGCGGACATCCCGATCAGGTGATCGAGAGTGAGGCGGGTGGCCGGTGGTTCGTCGTGGCGGCGGATCGCCCTCGCGAACTCCGCCGCGGCGGCGTGCCTGCGCTGGTCGCCCGCGATGTTCGCCGCCTCGCCCGCGAACCCCAGCGCGGCGATCGCGAGCCCCCGGCGCGTACCGGCCAGGCTGCGCGCGGCGCGGATCAGGCGGTCGGCGGCGACGTCCGGGAGTCCCTCGCCCAGGTCGATGCCGCCGACGAGCAGGTCCGTCAGCGCCATCAGCTCAGGATCGTCGGTCAACCGGACCGCGGTGCGCAGGACGGCCCGCGACCGGTGCGGTGCGCCAGTGGCCCAATGGTCGGCCGCGGCGTTGAGCAGGCGCCGGGCCTTCGCCTCGGGGTCGGTGGTGAGCTGGGCCGCCCGGTCGTGGTCGCGGGCGGCGGTGGCGAAGTCACCGCACCGGCGGGCGCGTTCGGCATGAGCGGTGAGAACGTCGGCGAGCTCGCCGTCCTGGGTGATGACGGCCTGGTGCCACGTTCGGCGAGCACCCGGTGGCAACATTTCCGCCAGGTCGGCGTGTGCCTGCCGGCGCAGCGCTAACGGGACCTCCGCCCGCACCGCGGACCGGACCAGCCTGCGCGGATCGAGCAACGAGCCCGCCTCGACGACAGCGTCCAGGTCCAGCCGGGCCAGTGCCTCGGCATCGAGCTCCTCGTCCACCGCGGCCAGCGCGACGACGCGCTGCGCGCGGGGTGACAGCACGTCGAACCGGGCTCGCCAGCGCAGGCGCAGCGAACTGCTCTCCGGCAGCACGCCCGGCGCCGGCTCGGTGCCCCCGAGCTGGGCGGACGTGAGCGATCCCGCCAGCTCGACCAGCGCCAGCGGGTTTCCGCAGGCCAGATCGGTGAGGTCCACGGCGAGGGTGGCGGGCAGGCCCGGCACCAGGTCGTGCAGGACGCGCACGCTCGTCGCGGCGTCGAGCGGGTCGAGGGTGACGCACGGCAGCCCGCGAGGCTGGCCCTCAGTGGCGATGAGCAGCGCGGCGTTCGTCCCGGCGACATCACGGGCTAGCTGCATGAGGTCGTCGTCCAGAGAGAGGACGTCCACGCACAACAACGCGTCGTAGGTGTGTCGTACGGCGTTGAGCAGCGCCGTCTTGCCTGAGCCGGCCTCGCCGCCCAGCACGAGCGCACCGCCATGTCCAGCGCGCGCACGGTCGACCAACGCGTCGATGACGACTCGCTGACGTTCACGGCCGTGCAGCACCGATGCCTCGTCTTGCCCAGCGCGCGCACCGTCAACCAACGCGTCCACGCCGACGCGCTGCCGCTCGCGGCCATGCAGCATCGGGCCAGTCTCGCGGCGGCGGGACCACCTGTGGAAGGGGTTCGGGCGAAATTTAACTACCAGTGTTAGTTTTCGGCTGAGTTTTCGGCCGGAGTCCCCCGCAGACCGGTGGTTGTACCGATGCGGGCCCGCGCGCCGGGACAGCAGGGTTCGAGACGTCCTCGGTTCCCCTGCCGATATTTGAGGTGTACAACGCCGTGCAACTCCGCAGCCTGATCCCCGTCGCACTCTCCCTGGTCCTCGTCACCGGCACCGCTCAGGCGGCGGCCAACCCCTACGAACGCGGCCCGGCTCCGACCGTCGCGAGCATCGAGGCGGCGCGCGGGCCGTTCGCCGTGTCCGAGACCTCGGTGCCGGCGCCGGTCGCCGGCTTCGGTGGCGGCACGATCTACTACCCGACGAGCACCACCGCCGGGACGTTCGGCGCGGTCGCCGTCTCGCCCGGTTTCCTCGGCACGCAGTCCGCCGTCGCGTGGCTGGGCCCGCGCCTCGCGTCCCAGGGCTTCGCGGTGTTCGTCATCGACACGATCTCGACCTGGGACCCGCCCGACAGCCGCGCGACCCAACTGCTCGCGGCGCTCGACTACCTGACCCAGCAGAGCAGCGTGCGGTCGCGGATCGACGGCACCCGGCTCGGCGTCATGGGCCACTCGATGGGCGGCGGCGGCAGCCTGCGCGCGGCCACCCAGCGCCCGGCGCTGCAGGCCGCGATCCCGCTGACCCCGTGGCACACCAACAAGAGCTGGCCGTCGGTCCAGGTGCCGACGATGGTGATCGGCGCCGAGAACGACTCCGTCGCACCGGTCGCGAGCCACTCCGAGCCGTTCTACACCTCACTGCCGTCCACAGTGGACAAGGCTTATCTGGAGCTCAACAACGCCTCGCACTTCGCACCGAACTCGGCCAACACGACGATCGCGAAGTACAGCATCTCCTGGCTCAAGCGGTTCATCGACAACGACACCCGCTACGAGCAGTTCCTCTGCCCCGCACCCGGTCCCAGCACGCTGATCGAGGAATATCGCGACACCTGCCCGCACTCCTGATCCCAGCACGGGTCGCGGCGCTGATTCGAGCGCGGCGCCGCGACCCGGTCCAGAACGATCAGTAACCGCAGCCCTCGGGCGACCACCTCTGGTCGCTCGCGGTGCTGCCGTCCGCACGCAGCACCCGCACCTGGACGCACAGCGTGCCCGGCGCGTAGAGCTCGATCGACGGCGACTCGACCGTGCCCGACTTCAGCTCGTCGTTGGTGCGCCAGGCGAACGTGTCGCCGGCCACCGGCGACGGGTAGGTCCACGAGAACCGCAGCGTCTTGTCGTTGACCCGGCTCACGCTGACCGTGACCTTGCCGGCCAGCCCGTCCCCGCCCTCGGCCGCGCTCTGCGGCTCGACCTTGACCGGATCCGGCAGCACCTCGTCGCCGGGCAGCAGCTGCCCGCTCGCGAAGATCACACCGGCGGCGACCGCGGCAGCTCCGGCGTACAGGGGCCAGCGCGGCCGCCGGCGCGGGGGTGGGGGCTGGTCAGCAGGCAGGACGACGGCAGCCACTGTGGACGTTGCCGGCGTCGTCTCGCCCTGGATCTCCCGCAGCCGCCGCGCGAACTCCGCCGCCGACCCCGGACGTGCCGCCGGGCTGGCCGCCATCGCCTGGCGCAGCAGCACTTCCAGTGCCTGCGGGGCTCGGCCGGTCGGCCGCGGACTGGCCTGCAGCACTCGTTGCTCCAGTGCGGCGGCCGTGTTGTTGCCCCGTGGCACCACGAACGGCGAGTGCCCGGCGAGCAGGTGCCACAACGTCGCCCCGAGCGAGAAGACGTCCGCGCGGACGCTGTAGGCGCCGCTGGTGACCACCTCTGGAGCCGTCCAGGGCAGCCGGTCGCGTCCGAGCACACCGAAGTCCGTGACGCACGCGTGTCCGTGCTCGTCGAGCAGGACGTTGGACGGCTTCACATCACGGTGCACCACACCGGCCTGATGCGCGGCGTGCAGCGCATCCGCGACGTCGGCGCCGATCTCCAGCACGCGTTCGAAGCGCATCGGTGCCGCGGCGGCCAGATCGCCGTTGGGGTAGTACTTCATCACCAGGTACAGCAGCCCGGCGCGCGTCCGGCCGGCTCGATGCACGGTCACGATGCCAACGTGTCCGAGCCCGAGCACCGTCCTCATCTCCGCCGCGCGCGACGGATCGGCGAGCAGTCGCACCGCGACCTCGTCGCCCGGTTCGCGACCGCGGTACAGATGGACGTTCTTGCCGAGCGGTCGGACGTACCGGAAGCCGGGGATCTCCGGTAACTCCTCTGTCATTCGCCACCTCGTTGCCAACAGCGTCGGTCGGGTGGTCCCCGCGTCCACCTGATCTGCTTGAGTAATCGACCCCAAGGCCAGTGTCAACGGTCAACCACCAGTTGAGACGGTCAGCTCGGCAATCGCCGGGCGAGGTCCGGTGTTCGGCGGAACCTCGCCCGGCTGATCGCTTAAGGACTCGGCGGGGTCAGGTCGAGGCTCCAGGTGTCGATCGTCCCGACGTCCGCCTGCGCGAGGTCACGCACGCGGAGCTTCCACGTGCCGTTGGCCGTCTCACTGGACACGTCGGCGGTGTAGGTCTGGTTGATGTTGTCGGCGCTGCCACCGGTGCGGTTGTGCAGTGTGTAGGCGGTGCCGTCCGGTGCGATCAGGGACACCGTCAGGTCACCGATGTAGGTGTGCCGGATGGTGACCGCCACCGCGGCCCGGTTGGACGGTGCCGTGGCGCACCCGGAGATCACGACGTCACTGTCGACCGCGGCACCCGCGTCCGGAATGGCGACGTCGTTCGGGTTCGTGCCGGCACAACTGCCACCGGGACCACCGGTGATCGTCAGCGTGTAGGTCGCGGTGCGGGACAAGGAACCGGCCGCGGTGACCGTGATCGGATAGGTGCCCGAGACGGTCGCCGCCGTCGTGCTGATCGTCAGCGTCGAGCTCGCACCGGTACTCACCGTTGCCGGGTTGAACGAAGCCGTTGCGCCGGAAGGAAGTCCGGCGGCGGACAGCTGCACCGTCTGCGCCTGGCCGCTCACCGTCCGGGTCTGCACGGTGGCCGTCACCGCCGAACCCGCGGTGACCGAACCGGACGTGGGTGACACCGCCACGGAGAAGTCCGCGGCGGGCGTGCCGCCGACCGCCGACTTCCACAGGGTGTAGGCGATGCCGTCGACCGCACGGTTGAGGTGGGTGTCACTGATGTTGGCCGTGGTGTCGCAGGCGCGGTGGTAGCACGGGTCGAAGGCGCCACCCGCGGTGCCGCCCCACTTCGTCGCCTGGGCGGAGGTCTTGGTGGCGCTGGCACCCATGGCGTAGCCGGACGCCGGGATGCCCGCGTTGGTGAACGACGCGTCGTCGGACCGGTTGCGGCCCTCGGTGTTCTCCTCCGGCGACAGGCTCAGGGAGTCCCAGTAGGCCTTCATGTGCGTGGACTGGGCGGTGTTGATGTTGTTGATGAAGTAGCCGCCGTTGACCGAGCCGATCATGTCGAAGTTGTAGTAGGTCTTGATCTTCGTACGTTCCGCGGCCGGCAGCTGCGAGACGTAGAAGCGAGAGCCGTTGAGGCCCTGCTCCTCGTCGGTCCACCAGGCGAACCGGACCTTGTTGAGCATCGCCGGGTTCGTCCTGGCGAGCACGAGGGCGGTCTCCAGCAGCGCGCCCGAGCCCGAGGCGTTGTCGTTGATGCCGGGGCCGGCGGACACGGAGTCCAGGTGAGCGCCGAACATGTAGACGTTGTTCGCGTTGCCGCCCGGCCACTCGGCGACGACGTTCGGGCCGGCACCGCTGGTGCAGCCGGAGGTGCAGGGCTGCTCGGACATGGTGAACCCGGCCGCGCTGAGCTTGTCCTTCACGTAGGTCACCGACGCCCGGTAGCCGGCCGTGGTGGAGCGCCGGTTGCCGCCGTTCTGCGTGGCGATGGTGGCGAACTGGGTCAGGTGCTGCTTCACGGCCGCGATGTCGATGTCGGGAATCTCGCCGCCACCACCGCCGCCGGTGACGGTCAGGGTGTAGGTCGCGGTCTTGGCCGTGGCGCCCGCGGCCCGGACGGTCACCGGGTAGGTGCCCGCCGGCGTGGCCGCAGTGGTGGAGATCGTCAGCGCCGAGTTCGTCCCGGTGGTGACGGACGCCGGGTTGAAGGACGCGGTGGCGCCGGAGGGCAGGCCGCTCGCGGTCAGCTGCACGGTCTGCGCCTGGCCGCTGGTCGTCTGGGTCTGCACGGTCGTCGTCGCCGCCGAACCCGCCGCGACCGAACCGGCCGCCGGTGAGACGGCGACGGAGAAGTCGTTCGCCGGGGTGGAGCCGCCGAGGTTCAGTGACCAGGTGTCGATCCGGCCGACGTCGTTGGCCGCGTTGTCGTTGACCCGCAGCTTCCACGTGCCGTTCGAGGTCTCGCCGGACAGGTCGACGGTGTAGGTCTGGTCGATGTTGTCCGCCGAACCGCCGGAGCGGTTGTGCAGCGCGTAGGCCGACCCGTCCGGGGCGACGAGGGTGACCGCGAGGTCACCGATGTAGGTGTGGACGATCTTCACCGGCACCGTGCTGGTCGCCGACGGGGCCGACGGGCAGTCGGTGATCGTGATCGGCGACTCGACGGTGGTGTTGTCGCCGATCGCCACGTCACCGTCGTTGGTGCCGGAGCAACCGGCCAGCGGTGCGGCGGCCGCAGGGATGACCATCGCAGCCGCTACCACCACGGTCGTCAGGGCGGTGGATAACAGGGATCTTCTTCGCACGGCGGGGCTCCTTCGCAGGGTTCGCAGGGTTCGCAGGGTTCGGCGAACGTAACCTCGGAGCGTGGGAACGACATCGGGCCGTTCGGATGGTTGTCGTTACGGTTGACCGCCGCCGTGTTGGGTCTTGTTGCTTCCGTTGTTCTGATGAGCGCTGCGCTGGGTGGGCGGCCGTGCGGATGGCTATCGTGGCTCCGATGTTGCGCAGCGACGATCCACTCGCGGTGGCCGTGACCGCGGCGATCCGCAGCGGCGACCTCGGCACGCTGCGGAGGCTGCTGGCGGAGAACGACGGTCTGGCGACCGCGCGGATCGTGGACGACCGCGGTGGTTCCCGGACCCTGTTGCACGTGCTGACGGACTGGCCCGCGCGGTTCCCGGACGGGGCGCGGACCGTGGCGGTACTGGTAGCGGCAGGTGCCGATGTCAACGCACGGTTCCACGGGCCGCACGGCGAGACGCCGTTGCATTGGGCCGCCAGCGCCGACGACGTCGCGGTGCTCGACGCCCTCCTCGACGCGGGCGCGGACATCGACATCGATGGCGCGGTGATCGGCGGCGGCACCGCGCTGGCCGATGCCCGGGCCTTCCGGCAGTTGCGTGCGGCGCACCGGCTGGTCGAGCGCGGCGCGAAGGTCACGCTGACCGACGCCGCCACGCTCGGCCTGATGGGGCACGTCGAACGCCTTCTTCCCGATGCGACGCGGGATGACGTCGACGTGGCGTTCTGGGGTGCGTGCCACGGCGGGCAACGAGAGTGCGCCGAAAATCTGCTGGGGCGAGGTGCGCAGGTCAACCGGATCGCGTCGTGGGAGCGGCTGACCCCGCTCGACGCGGCGTTGCGTCAGGGTTTCGACGATCTCGCCGCGTGGCTGCGTGATCAGGGGGCGGTGCGCGCGACGGAGTCGTGACTACTCCGTTGCGGGTAGAGTCCGGCCCGGTGCTGAGCCGTCCGGTCAACGTCGACCATGGTCCAGACCCGCACCAGCACCTTCCCGGCCAGGAACCCCTTGTGGCGCGAGCGTGCCCGCTGTTCTTCGCTGTTCTTCGCTGTTCTCGATTCGCCCGCCCGCCGCGCCGGGCCTGAGCACGACAGGCTTGTTGCTGACCATGTCCTCGAGTTCCATCCTGCCCCGGCTGACCCGTCCGGCCTGGCTGTCGCCGAAGATCCTGCGCACCGAGGTCCTCGCCGGGCTGGTGGTCGCGCTCGCGCTCATCCCCGAGGCGATCTCGTTCTCCATCATCGCCGGCGTCGACCCCAGCGTCGGGTTGTTCGCCTCGTTCACCATGGCGGTGGTCATCTCGGTCGCCGGCGGGCGGCCGGCCATGATCTCCGCGGCCACCGGCGCGATCGCGCTGGTCGTGGCACCGCTGGCCCGTGAGCACGGGTTCGGCTACCTGATCGCCACGGTGATCCTCGGCGGGCTGATCCAGATCGTGCTCGGGTCGCTGGGCGTGGCGAGGCTGATGCGGTTCGTGCCGCGCAGCGTCATGGTCGGGTTCGTCAACGCGCTGGCGATCCTGATCTTCCTGGCGCAGCTGCCGCAGCTGATCGACGTGCCGTGGGCGGTCTACCCGCTGTTCGCGGGCGGCCTGCTGATCATGGTGCTGTTCCCGCGGCTCACCAAGGTCGTGCCGGCTCCGCTGGTGTCGATCGTCGCGCTGACCGCGCTCACCATCGGCGCCGGCATCGCCGTGCCGACGGTGGGCGACGAGGGCAAGCTGCCGTCGGCACTGCCCGTGCCCGGCCTTCCGGACGTGCCGTTCACCTGGGCCACCCTGACCCTGATCACGCCCTACGCCATCGCGTTCGCGCTGGTGGGGCTGATGGAGTCGCTGATGACGGCCAAGCTGGTCGACGACATCACCGACACGCACTCGAACAAGACCCGCGAGTCGATCGGCCAGGGCATCGCCAACATCGTCACCGGCTTCTTCGGCGGCATGGGCGGATGCGCCATGATCGGCCAGACGATGATCAACGTGAAGACCTCGGGTGCCCGGACCCGGCTGTCGACGTTCCTCGCCGGCACGTTCCTGATGATCCTGTGCATCGTGTTCGGGCCGGTGGTGTCCGACATCCCGATGGCCGCGCTGGTCGCGGTGATGGTGCTGGTCTCCGTCGCCACCTTCGACTGGCACTCCGTCGCCCCGGCCACCCTCCGGCGAATGCCCGCGGGCGAGATCAGCGTCATGGTCATCACCGTCGCGGTCGTCGTGGCCACCGACAACCTCGCCATCGGCGTGGTCGTCGGCACCATCACCGCGATGGTCATCTTCGCCCGCCGGGTGGCCCACCTCGTCACCGTCAGCCCGCTGCTCGACCCGGACGGCCAGCGGGTCACCTACACGGTCACCGGCGAGCTGTTCTTCGCCTCCAGCAACGATCTCGTCTACCAGTTCGACTACGCGAACGACCCGGACCTGGTGGTGATCGACCTCGGCGCGGCCCACGTCTGGGACGCCTCCTCGGTCGCCGCGCTCGACGCGATCACCACGAAGTACGCCGCCCGCGGCAAGACCGTCGAGATCGTCGGGCTCAACCCGCCGAGCGCGACGATGCACGGCACGCTCAGTGGGGAGCTCAGCGGCAGCTGAGAACCGGTTACCAGCCGGGGCATATCGCGGGCGTATCGAAAACCGGATACGCCACCGCAACCACCGCGCGTGTTCAGTGGAAACGTCGGGTTCCACGAGCAGGTGCAAGCGGAGGCAGCGTGTTCAAGGGCTGGTACTGGATGACTACGTTCACCGGGGCGGTGGTCCTCCCAGTGCTCGCACTCCCGTTGGCCGCACTGGTGGTGTGGGCGCTGGCGCACCGCCGGAGTCGCGCCGGCATCCCGTCCGCGTGGCGGCGGTCGCTGGCCGACGTCGGCCTCGTCTACGGGACGGTGCCGTGTGTGTGGATGGTCATGATGCCGGGCGAGCACGCCGGTGAGGTTGTCGGGAGGGTGAGCCTGGTCCCGTTCGCGGACCTGGCCTCGATGCCCGCGCTCGGGATCGCCGGCAACATGCTGGTGTTCTCGGCGCTGGGGTTCTTCGCCCCGCTGCGGTTCGCGGCGCTGGCGTCGGTACCGCGGGTCGTGGCACTTGCGGCGAGCTGCTCCGCCCTGCTGGAGATCGCGCAGTTCGTCCTGCGGCTGGACCGGGTGTCCTCTGTGGACGACGTGCTGCTCAACGCCGCCGGCGCCGGGATCGCCGCGCTGGCCTCGCGGTACTGGTGGCGAACGAAGGCCGTGGCGGCACAGGATCGGTTTCAGCCGGTTCCGGTAGCGGGAGCCTGAGATGCGGACATGCCGGCGACATGTCGTGCTGGTTAGGCTGCGAACATGCGGGTGCTGATCGTGGAGGACGAGCCCTTCCTGGCCGAAGCGGTCCGGGACGGGCTGCGGCTGGAGGCGATCGCGGCCGATGTCGCCGGCGACGGTGACACGGCCCTGGAGCTGCTCGGCGTCAACTCCTACGACCTCGCGGTCCTCGACCGTGACATCCCCGGCCCGTCCGGTGACGAGATCGCCCGGCACATCATCGCCTCCGGCAGCGGCATCCCGATCCTCATGCTCACCGCCGCCGACCGGATCGACGACAAGGCCTCCGGGTTCGGGCTCGGTGCCGACGACTACCTCACCAAGCCGTTCGAGCTGCGGGAGCTCGTCCTGCGGCTGCGGGCGCTCGACCGGCGGCGCGGCCACGCCCGGCCGCCGGTCCGGGAGATCGCGGGCCTGCGCGTGGACCCGTTCCGCCGGGAGGTCTTCCGCGACGACCGCTACGTCGCGCTCACCCGCAAGCAGTTCGCGGTGCTCGAGGTCCTCGTCGCCGCGGAGGGCGGTGTCGTCAGCGCCGAGGAGCTGCTGGAGCGGGCCTGGGACGAGAACGCCGACCCCTTCACCAACGCCGTCCGCATCACCGTCTCCGCGCTGCGCAAACGACTCGGCGAACCGTGGATCATCGCCACCGTGCCCGGCGTCGGCTACCGGATCGACACCACCTCATGAACCGGCGCCCAGGGCACCCCGTCCGCCTGAAACTCACCGTCAGCTACGCCGGCCTCGTGCTCGTCACCGGCGCGGTGCTGCTCGCCGTCTCGTGGTTGTACCTGCTGCGCTACGTGCCCAACAACGAACAGGGCCTGCTCGGGATCTCGCCGAACCAGTACCTGCTCCTGCGCATCTTCGGCCGCGCCGCGGGCGTCGCAATGGCCGTGCTGCTGGTGTTCGGTCTCGTGGGCGGCTGGTTCCTCTCCGGCCGGATGCTCGCGCCGCTCACCCAGATCGGGGACGCGGCCCGGCTGGCCGCGAAGGGATCGCTGTCCCACCGGATCCGGATGGAGGGTCGCGCCGACGAGTTCCGCGAGCTCGCCGACGTGTTCGACACCATGCTCGGCAAACTCGAGTCCCACGTCGCCGAACAGCGCCGGTTCGCCGCGAATGCCTCCCATGAGCTGCGCACCCCGCTGGCGATCTCGCAGGCACTCCTCGAGGTCGCCCGCAAGGACCCCACCCGCGACCAGGGCGAGCTCATCGAACGCCTGCACACCGTCAACGCGCGGTCGATCGACCTCACCGAGGCCCTGCTGCTGCTCAGCCGCGGCGACAGCGGGAACCTCGTCCGCGAACCCGTCGACCTCTCCCTCGTCGCCGAGGAAGCCGCCGAAACGCTGCTCTCCCTCGCCGAAAAGCGCACGATCACGCTCGACGTCACCGGCGAGACGACGAAGACCACCGGCTCCGCGGCGCTGTTGCAGCGAATGGTGACGAACCTCGTCCAGAACGCCATCGTCCACAACGTTCCCACCGGCGGCACCGTCACGGTCCACACCGAGTCGCGGCCCGGCGTGAGCGTGCTGCGGGTCGAGAACACGGGGCCTACGCTCGCCGCCGAACTGGTACCGACCCTCACCGAGCCATTCCAGCGCGGCACCGAACGCGTGCGCGGCGACGAGCACGCGGGGGTCGGGTTGGGGCTGGCGATCGTGCACAGCGTCGTCCGGGCCCACGACGGGACGCTCGACCTCGCTCCCCGGCCCGGCGGCGGTCTCGTCGTCACGGTCCGGCTGCCGAGCACACCCGCCAGTACCAGCTGATCACCCGGAGGTGGTGCGCAAGCCGCACCACCTCCGCACTCGCCTACCCGTGGGACAGGTCCGCGGGACGGGTCCGCCGCCACGCGATGACGATGAGCGCGATCAGGCCGAACAACGGGATCGTGCTGATGGCCCAGGACAGTCCCATCGGCGGACCGGGCTGCTCCATCACCTGGAGGTTCTTCAGCTCGCCGGTCGCCGGACCGGCCGGACCGTCGATGTCGAACCGGAAGGTCCACGTTCCCGGCTCGGGCAGCGCCATGATGTCGAGGCCCCAGACCTCCCGCTTGCGGGGATGGCGCGCCAGCGGGGAGTCCTCCATCTCCTCCGCGCCCCAGACCAGGGTCAGGGTGCCCTGTTTGCCCGCGATCCCGTCCTCTGGCGCGAACGTGAAGTCCAGTGACTGCATGGCTTTGACGGGCCAGGTGCTGAAGCCGACGGTCAGGTCGTAGGGCCCCGCCTGCACCTTCTCGGTGTGGACGACGTTCACCGGCTCGAAGGCCAGTGCGGGGACGGCCAGACCGAGCAGCAGGGCGAGGGTGCCCAGGAGTCCCAGCAGCGTCTTACGCATGGCGATCTTCCTTTGCTGGTGCGAGGTGGCGCAGCATCAGGCCGAACCGCCGGCCGAGCATCGCGGCGAGGGCACCGAACGCCGCGGCGGCGATGATGGTGGCGATGTAGCGGCCGTTGACGGTGAAGGGTGCGCCCCACACGAGGAGGCGCTGGAGCGGCACGCAGGCCGCGATCAGCGCGCCGCCGATCGCGCCGGGGACCCACGCGGGCAGCCTGTGCAGCAGTTCCACGGCCACCGCGACGACGACCAGGCACATCGGGATCAGGTTGGGCAGCCCCGGAATGGTGTCCGCGTAGTCGCGCAACGGCAGGCCGGACGCGTCCGCGTAGACCCTGGCCGCCCACGGCGAGAACCACCAGTACACCGCCTGCTGCACCGCGACCAGCACGGCGACGGCGAGAGCGGCGCCGCGCCGGTTCAGTGCGCCGGCGCCGGTGCAGAGGATCATCACGGCGAAGAACGCCGTGCCCACGGAGACCGGGTTGACCAGGCCGCCGGGCAGGGCGCGCAGGCCGAGCACGGTCACCATGCTGAACACGAGCAGCACCGCCGCGGCCCCGGCCACGCCGTAGGTGCCCCAGCGCTGTTCGCGCGCCACCGCGAAGACCATGACCGCGCCGACCATCGTGATCGAGATCGACAGCAGCAGCCCGATGTGCGGCGGTGAGTCGATCACGGCGTCGAACCCGTACAGGCCGTGCCACCACTGGTCCCACAGGCCGTAGACCAGGAACAGGGCGGCGCCGATGCCGGAGATCAGGTAGCCGACGGGAGCGGCGAACGCGCGGCCGAAGACGCCGACCGCGCGGCCGCCGACGATCGGGTCGACCGGCCGGTCACGTTTGGTGGCCGCGGTCGTCATCAGCACGACGGCGAGGCTCGCGATGCCGGAGACCGCGCTGCCCGCGTACAGGAACAGGTGCGGCATCGTGAAGAACGTGTCCGGACCGACGTCGTTATGCCATTGGATGTCCCACGTCAGGCCGATGAGCGAGAGCAGCGTGCCGCCGAGCACGAAGCTCGCCGGGACCAGCCCCCTCGGGACAACAAGCCTGGCCGGCGTCGTAGTCGCCGTGATGTCCACTGATGATCCTCCCCCTTCAGGTGAGCAGCAGCGGGATGACGACCCGCTGAGCGTTGAGTGACACGGTGATCTCCCATTGACCGGCCATCGGCAGGTCGACGCCGCCGATCTGGAAGTGGCCGGGGCGCAGCGGTCCCGCGGTGATCGGGGCGATCGCGTGGCCCATCTGCGGCATCGCCGGTTCGACCACCACCTCGGAGCCCGGCGCGGGATTGCCCGCGCGGTCGGTGATCCGCAGGTCGAACGAGTTGCCGCCGGACCTCGTGCTCGCGGGCGTGAGCACGAAGCGGAACTGCTCACTCTCGGCGAGGTGCGGTTGCGCCTCGATGCCGCGCGGCCACAGCACGACCAGCGCGCCCAGCAACGCGACGACCACGGCCAACGCACCCAGCACTGAACGCTTCACTTCCCCGGCACCCCCTTGGCCGCGGGAACGTCGACGACGGTCGGCACCGTGACGATCGAGTAGTCCCGCTCAACCTGGATCCACACGAGATACCTGCCGGGCAACGGGAACGAGTAGGTGAACGGCACGTCCGGCCCGTAGGCGGCGACGCTCTCGTCCGGTTGGTCACGCATTCCCGGCGTCGGCGGGATCATCGAGTGGACGTGGGCCCAGATCGGCGCGTTCACCGGCCCGCCGGTCAACGGACCATCGGTCACAGCGCCATCAGGCACAGGGCCGACGACGATCATGTGCCCGAGCATGCCCAGCCACGGCTGCAGGTCCCGCTCGCCGAACCGGGCGGTGACGGTGCTCGGCCGGCCCGCCTCCCGGATTTCCGTTGCCAGGTCGGCCTTTCCGTCCTGAGACCGGGTCTCGGCCACTCCGGTGACGTCGACACCGGCCCGCAGCAACTGCACTCCCCCACCGCGCCGGGCGATCTCCGCGGCGATCGCGTGCCGGCCCTGTTCCGGATCGTGCAGGTGGGCGCGGTACTCGCCCGGTGCCGTCCGGATCGGGTGCAGGTGGCGGAGCTTCCCGGCCGGGGACACCACGACGAGATGGATGAACGCGCTGTCGTGCACCAGCAGGTCGTCCACCGGCCGGCCGGAGGACCCGTCGGTCAGGCTGAGCACGAGGTCCTTGTCGTCCATGCGGGGCACCAGGTTCACCGGCGGCCGAGAGAAGTCCACTATGGACGTTCGCTGGTACGGGTCGGTGACGTTGTCGTAGGTGGGATCCAGCTGCGTGCCCGGAGCCGCGACCGGTGGAATGCTCGGTGCCAGCAACGCGGCCGTCACCCCGACGGCGACCGCGGCGACCACACCCGCGGCCGGAACCAGTGCGAGACCGGGCTTTCCGAACACCGCGACCAGCAGCGCCACCAGCAACAGCAGGCCGGCCGCGATGAACCCGCCGTAGGTCGCGTTCTCCCACGGCGACGAGACGAGCGCCGGGACGACGAACGGGATCGTCGCCTCGTCGACCGCCAGCTCCCACGGACCGGGCCGGTCGATGTGCACCACACCGGCGTAGAACCCGGGCGTGGCACCGAGAACCACCTTGGTCGCGCTGGTCGCCGCCCCCGCGGCGCGTGCGGTCAGGGTGATCTCGCCGGCCGGTGAGCCCGCGTGCGTGACGATGTCGACGTGCACCGGCCCCGGCACCTCCGCGGCCCGCCGGATGATCACCGTGAGATCGCGGTCGCCGAGCGTCTGCGCGACGTGGAGGTCCGCACCGAGCTGGGCACCGTCGGCCAGTGCCGGGGCCGCGATCCCCAGGATCGACCCCAGCAGGAGCAGCAAGATCGAGACGCTTCGCTTCATCGTGGCCGAACGTAGCGATCATGGCGGGTCGAAAGCGTCACGGCCGGGGCGGAAACCGGGTCCCCCGCGCGGGGGACATCCGACCCCTGCGAAGACGGACGTTCTCAGGGTGGGAATCCGGCATGATGCAAGCCGATGGACTCGATCAAGCTGCCCCTGAGACACCAGTCCTGGCTGGTCGCCGCCGTGTGCATGGTCGCCGACGGCGGCTTCGTGCTGTACTCCGGCGGGCCGGCGTGGCGGACCGGCGTGGTGCTCGTGATCACGTTGGCGGTCAACGCGATGCTGGCCGGGCCCGCCAGGTTGTCCGGCTGGGTCGCGGCGGCACAGGCGGCTGTCCCGTTGATCCTCCTCGTCACCGTCGGCGATCGGATCTACGCCAACGAGGCCGGCCTGCTGATCGCCGGTTACCGCGCCGGGGCGTGGTTGCGCGGCACACCGGCGTACGCGTCGCTCGGCCTGCTCGCGGCGAGCGGGTTCACCTGCGCGTTCGCCATGGGCGTCGACCCGGCACGGGCCCTGCTCGTGGTGGCGAAGATCGCCGTGCTGCCGTGGCTCGTCGGCCGGTACACCACGGCTCGCCGCGCCTACCTCGCCGAGCTGGAGAAGCGTTCCGAGCGGGAGGAGGCGGACGCGAAGGCGGCCGTCACCAAGGCGATCACCGAGGAACGCAGCGCGATCGCCCGCGACCTGCACGACGTGATCGTGCACCACGTGAGCGCGATCGGACTGCACGCCGGAGCCGCGCGGCTGGGCCTGCCCGACGGCGACACCCGGCTCGCGGGCTCGCTGCGCTCGGTCGAGACGTCCAGTCGCGCGGCCATGGTCGACCTGCGGCACCTGCTCGACCTGCTGCACGGCGAAAAGCCGGAAGGCGCCCGGCAGCCCGGCCTGGACAACCTCGACGAGCTGCTCGACGGCGTGCGCGCGGCGGGGACACCGGCGCGCCTGGAGGTGCGCGGGCCGCATCGCGACGTGCCGGAGTCGTTGGACATCACGGTCTACCGGATCATCCAGGAGATGCTGACGAACGCCCTGCGGCACGGTGACTCGTCCGGCGTGACGGTGACCCTGGACTACGGGCCGGACGCGCTCACCGTCAGCGCGGAGAACGCGGTGGGTCCGCGCAACGGCCACTCCGGGTCGGTGCGCCGCGGCCTGGTCGGGATGCGCAACCGGGCCGGCATGTTCGCCGGCACCACCCGTTCCGGCCTCCAGCCGGACGGGCTGACCTGGCGCACCGTCGTCACGTTCCCGCTGGAGCTGGCATGCCGCTGACGGTGCTGCTCGCCGACGACCACGCGATGCTGCGGTCCGGCCTGCGCGCGATCTTCGACACGCAGCCCGACCTGTGCTGCGTGGCCGAGGTGGCGGACGGCCGGGCCGCCGTGGCCGAGGTCGCCCGGCTGCGCCCGGACGTGGCCGTGCTCGACATCCGGATGCCCAAGCTGGACGGGCTCGGCGCGACCGAGATGATCCTCGCCGACCCCGCCAACCGCACCAAGGTCCTGCTGCTGACGACCTACGACACCGACGAGTACGTCTACCGGGCGCTCAACGCCGGTGCCAGCGGCTTCCTGCTGAAGTCCCTGCCGCCCGAGGAACTGATCACCGCGGTCCGGGTCGCGGCCCGCGGCGACGCGCTGATCGACCCGTCCGTGACCCAGCGCCTCATCGCCCGGTTCGCCGTGAGCCTCGCCCCGCCCCCGACGCCACCGGAACTCGAGCTGCTGACCGTGCGCGAACGTGAAGTCCTGCAACTGATCGCGGCGGCGCACAGCAACGCCGAGATCGCCGCCCGGCTGCACGTCGGGGACGAGACCGTGAAGACGCACGTCTCCCGCGTGCTCGCCAAGCTCGGGCTGCGTGATCGGGTGCACGCCGTCGCCTACGCCCACGTCAACGGACTCGTGCGGCCGAAGGGATGACATCTGTCATGCCGGGGTCGTGACAGCCGGGCCCGGTATCGCCGCCCGCGCGCGGCGAGCATGGGGGACATGACAGAGACAGCTGTGCGGGCGGGCGCCGCGGTGGCGTTGAGCGGCCTGCAAAAACGGTTCGGCGAGGTGCGCGCGGTCGACGGGATCGACCTGGTGATCTCGCCCGGTGAGGTGGTCGCGCTGCTCGGCCCGAACGGGGCGGGCAAGTCCACGACGGTCGACCTGCTGCTCGGACTGTCCACTCCGGACGGCGGGCGGATCAGCGTCTTCGGCGGGTCGCCGCGCGAGGCGGTGGTGGCGGGCCAGATCTCGGCGATGCTGCAGAGCGGCGCGCTGACCGACGACGCGACGGTGGCCGAGACGGTGGGGCTGATCGCGGCCCTGCATCGCCGGCCGATGCCGGTGGCGCGGGCGCTGGAGCAGGCGGGCATCGCGGATCTGGCCGGGCGCCGGTGCACGAAGCTCTCCGGCGGGCAGAAGCAGCGGGTGCGGTTCGCACTGGCGCTGGTGTGCGATCCGGACCTGCTGGTGCTCGACGAACCGACGGTCGCGATGGACGTGGAGACGCGGCGGGCGTTCTGGCAGCAGATGCGCGCCTACACCGACACGGGCCGGACGGTGCTCTTCGCGACGCACTACCTGGAGGAGGCCGAGGAGTACGCGGACCGCGTGGTGCTGATGCGCGCCGGGAAGATCGTGGCCGACGGATCGGTGGCGCAGGTGCGAGCTGCGGTGTCCGGCCGCACGTTGCGAACGGTGGTGCCGGGGGCGGCCGACCTAGCGCTGCCGGGGGTGCGTTCGGCTGAGCGACGGGGCGACCAGATCACGTTGACCTGCACGGACTCCGACGCCGCCGTGCGCGCGCTGCTCTCCCGTTACCCCACCGCTCGCGACATCGAGATCACCGCGCTCGGCCTTGAGGACGCGTTCCTCGCGCTGACCGGGGAGGACAACCGATGAACACCCGTTTCCTGGCACTGGAACTGCGGCGCGCGGTGCGCAACGGCCGCTACCTGATCTTCACCGTGGTGGTGCCGGCGGTGATGTTCCTGCTGTTCGTGAACCTCTACGGCGGCGGCGAGGGCACGTTCCCGAACGGACTGCCGATCGCGACGTCGCTGATGATGAACATGGCGTTGTTCGGCGTGATGGCGGGCCCGCTGTCGATCGGCGCCCGGATCGCCGTCGAGCGGGGACTGGGCTGGCAGCGGCAGCTGCGGCTGACTCCGCTGACCGGCTCCGGGTATCTGCTGACCAAGGGCACGCTCAGCATGCTGGTGGCGCTGCCCGCGATTCTGCTCGTGTGCGCGATCGGCGCGGTCGAGGGCGTCCGGATGGACGCGGCGCACTGGCTCGGCGTGCTGGCGACGCTGTGGCTGGGCGCGATCCCGTTCGTGCTGCTCGGTATCGTGATCGGGCTCGTCGCGAGTGCGGACGGCATGCAGGCCATCACCGGTCTGGCGTCGATGCTGTTCGGTCTGCTGGGTGGGATCTGGATCCCCGCGGACGTGGCGCCGGAGTGGCTGGCGACGCTGATGAAGGCGCTGCCCGCGTACTGGGTGAAGCAGCTGACGCAGGCGCCGTTCGTGTCCGGGGTGGACGTCAAGCAGGCGTTGCTGGTGATCGCCCTGTGGGTGGCCGGTCTGTCGTTGGTCGCCGTGCGCCGCTACCGCGCACAGAGCTAGGTTCGTCGTCGTGGGCCGCAGCAAAGGCAAGTGGTACTGGTTCAGCATCCTGTTCGTCCTGCTCTACATCCCCACCGTGATCTACGACGTCGCTGTCAGCGACCGGGGCGTGGTGGCACGGACGGTTCTGGTGCTGCTGCTCGTTGCCTACGGGGTGGGCTGGATGGTGGCACCGCGGTGGTTGTGGTCCAGCGGCAGCGACAACTTCAACACGCTGGTGTGCCTGGCACTGACCGCGATCTGCCTCGTCGTCGTCTTCTGGCTGGGCATGTCGTCCGCGGGACTGTTGGTCTACATCATGTCCACGGTCGCCATGGCGCTGCCGGCGTGGCGGGCGATCGTGATCGACGGGTCGGTGCTGCTGGCGCTCGCGACCACCATGTACCTGACGCAGGACCTCCCCCGTGACGGCGGCGAACTCGCCACGTTGCTGTCGATCTCGCTGGGCATGCTCGCCGTCGGCAGGATGATGCGGGCGAACCGGGCGCTGTCCCTGGCGCAGGAGGAGATCGCCGCGCTCGCACGGACCGAGGAACGCGGCCGGCTGGCGCGGGACCTGCACGACATCCTGGGGCACAGCCTGACCACGATCACGCTGAAGGCCGGGGTGGCGCGGCGGCTGCTGGAGAGCTCGTCGGCCGACCGGGCGCTGGAGGAGATCCGGGAGATCGAGCACCTGACCCGGCAGGCGCTCGGCGACGTGCGCGCGACCGCCTCGGGGTATCGGGAGGTGTCGCTGTCCGCGGAGGTCGTCGGCGCGCGAGCCGCGTTGCACGCCGCCGGGGTGGAGGCGGACCTGCCGAACGCGGTGGACAACGTGCGGCCCGAGTTGCAGGGGGTGTTCGGGTACGTGTTGCGCGAGGCGATCACCAACGTACTGCGGCACGCGGCCGCGACCCGGTGTTCGGCGCGGCTCGGGGACACCTGGCTGGAGGTGCGGGACAACGGGCGCGGCGCGGGCGTAGGGGTGCCGGGAACCGGGTTGAAGGGCCTGGCGGAACGGCTGGCACCGCACGGGGGCACCGTCCTCGCGGGACCGTTGGCCGATGGCGGCTATCGGCTCCGGGCCGAGGTCGGCTGATGGGTGCGGCAGGATCGGCCGGGCGAGGACGGGAGGCGGCGTGATCAAGGTGTTGCTGGCGGACGACCAGGCGCTGGTGCGGGGCGCGTTCGCCGCGATGCTGGGTCTGGAGCCCGACATCGAGGTCGTCGCGGAGGTCAGCGCCGGTGACGAGGTCGTGCCCGCTGCCCGGCGCACCACGCCCGACGTCGCCCTGCTCGACGTGCAGATGCCGGGCAAGGACGGCCTCAGCGCCGCCGCGGAGCTGCGCAAGGCCCTGCCGGGCTGCCGGGTGATCGTCTGCACGACCTTCGGCCGGCCGGGATACCTCGCCAGGGCGATGGCGGCGGGCGCGGCGGGGTTCGTGGTCAAGGACGCCACACCGGAACAGCTCGTCGACGCCGTCCGCCGGGTGCACGCCGGGCTGCGCGTGGTGGATCCGGCGCTCGCGGCCGAGTCGCTGGCGATGGGCCGGAGTCCGCTGACCGACCGCGAACGCGACGTGCTCGCCGTCGCCCGTGACGGCGGCACGGTGGCGGATCTGGCCAAGGTGCTGCACCTGTCCGAGGGCACGGTGCGCAACCACCTCAGCGCGGCGATCGGCAAGACCGGTGCCCGCACGCGGGCGGAGGCGGTCAGGGTCGCCGAGGACAGCGGCTGGCTGTAGTTCGGGGATGGACTCGGCCGGTGCTCGTCTGTTCGACGCGCGACCCGGCTCGGCGGTCGCACGGCTGTCGCCCCGGCTGTCGCACAGCGGCCGCCCCGGCTGTCGCACAGCGGTCGCCCCGGCTGTCCCACGGCGGTCGCCCGGCTGTCGCACGGCCCAAAACCGGTGGCGCGGGTGCGCGATGATGGTGCCGATGTCGATCCAACTTGCGTTCGGGATAACAGCCGGACCTGGGGTGAGCTGCTGGCTGCCCGGGCCCGGTGGCAGGGCTGCGCCCAAACCCGCCGGCGAGCGGGCCGGTGCGCACCCGCCGGGTTCCCCGGTCGCCGTCGGCCCGGCCGGCGCGGACCCCGAGGCGGTGCGGGAAGCCACCAGGCAGCTCGCCGTGCTGGTGCGGGACGGCGCCGAGGCGGCCGCGGCGGGCGTCGATCTCGGTGGCGGTTTCACCTCGGCCCGGCTGGCCGGCGCGCACGGTGACCGGCGCGACGCGGTGCTCGCCGCGCTGCGGGTCCTCGGCGTCGAAGACATGCACCGGCTGGGCGACCGGTCCGCCGGTCTGGTGGCGATGTTCGGGCCGTCGGCGACCAAGCGGGTCGGCGCGGCCGCGCACACCGCGGTCGCCGAGCAGCGCTGGGCGGCACTGCACCTGGCTTCGGCGGCGTCGGACCTCCTCGGCCCGGAACAGCTGGAGCGCGTGCTCGAACTGCGTGCCCCGGAAGGGATCGACCCGTTCCCGCGCGGCGCTGCGTCCACTTTGGCCGGTCATCTCTCCCTGGTGCTCAAGGGATATCCGCAGCCTCGCCGCCTAAAGTTGATCATCAGCCTGTGGGACCATGTGTGCGCGCTGCTTGTTGAGCGGCAGCGGGTGGCCCGCCGCGCCACGTCGCAGACCCGTGCCGACCGGATCGACAAGCTCCGCGACCGTCACCGCGACCACTTCGACGAGCCGCTGTTGCAGCAGGTGAGCTGGTCGCACGGCGGCCGGCCGACGCTGGCCGCCGCGGCGCGCTGGCAACCGCCCAACTGGTGGACCGCGAAGGAGCTCGCCCGGCTGCTGCAGGACGCCATCGCGGCGACCGCGCTGCTGCGGTTCGCCCGGACCATGTCCGACGAGGGTCTCGCGGCCGCCGCGGCGAAGCACCACGGCGAACTGGTCGCGGCCGACGCCTGGCTCACCGAGGACGAGCGGACCAGGGCCGCGCGCCGGGTCGAGGGCGCCTACAGCCACCCGGCGCGGCCAGGATGCTATGTGCACCAGCTGATCCAGCCCCTGCGTCCACATCGGACGTTCAGCGCGAACACCGAGACCTACGTGAAGACCCGCATCGCCATGGCCCGCAACTACGGCGTGGTCGTCCACGAGGCCGTGACCAAGCTGACCGACGACCTCGAACGACCGCTGCACCACTGCTGGGACACCTGCAAGCCCTGGCAGGTACCACATCTGCAGGAGTGGCGTGCCGCGGCGGGGTTCTCGCGGGCGCCGGACGGGTGGGAGCAGCGGCCGCTGCCCGACGCCCACGCCGACGGCCCGACGCAGACGCTGGCGCAGCGACTCACCGACCCGGCCGCGGACCCGGTTTCCGTCGAGACACCGCACGACCTGCTCTGGTGGGCCGATCTCACCGACGCGCTGGCACCCTTCTACGGCAACGAGTCCGCCTCGGTGCGGCACGACCAGACCGCACCGTCTCTGGACTACGACGAGCCGCCACCACCGCCGGAGCCCGGCAGTCCACGAGCCGATTCCGTACCGCTCGCGGCCGCCGGTGTCGCGCAGCTGGTCATGTTCGGCGCGACCCCACCACCCCGCTGCGGCAGCTGGGCCGAGCTGGCCGCCGGGGTCAGCGCGGACGCCGTGATCGCCGAGGCCAGCGTCGGCGTCTTCCCGATCCCACCCGAAGTGTCCGTTGTGGACAGACAGCTCGTGGCCGGCCTGACCGTCGAACTGGGCCACGATCCCCGGCAGCTGGCCGAGTGGTCCGGTTACATGGGCAACTGCATCGGCGAGTCGTGGTACGCCGACGAGGCGCGCCGAGGCGTGTGCGTGCTGATGGCGTTACGCGACCCGGCCGACCGCCGCATCGTCGCGAACCTCGACATCCGGCGGCGCATGGGCGGCTGGCACGTCCACGAACTGCGCGCCCGGTTCAACGACGAGGTCGCTCCGGCGGTCGAAAAGCAGATCAAACAGTGGGTGGACAGCATCCCGGCACCCGCGCCGCCCGCACCCGAACCCCTGCTACCCGTCCCACCGGTGCGGGCGCGGGGCGGTTCAGCCCGCCGTGCCGTCGCCGGGCGGCCACCCGCCGCGCTCATCGCCGCCCTGGCCGCGGCCGTGGAACAGGAGCTGGCCACGGCATCGGCCGTCTCCGCACGGCACACTTACACCGCACTGGCCCAGGGCCTCGGCCGGCCGGGCCAGCCCGCCGACTTCGAACCGGACGCGGCCTTGATCGCGTTGAAGCGCCTGGCCCCAGCCGACCACCTCGAACTCCTGCGCACAGCTCTCGACACCGGCCCGGCCGCGTCGGTCCTGTGGCAGGCGACCCGCGTCCGGCCACTCGCCGCCGCAGTCGACCGGCTCGATCCCGCACTACGCGAATACGACCGCCTCGGAACGCTCACCGACGGCTCGCCACTGCCACGAACGTTGCGTGCACTCGTGCGCCGCCCGGAGATCGCACCGGCCTACGCGATGGACGTGGTCGCCCGGGCGGTCCGCACGGCGATGGGCGACCTCGTCGGCGATGACGCGCTGGCCCGTTCGGTGGCCCGCCGCCCCTCGACGTCGCTGGTGTGCGCGCTGGCGATCGCGACCACGTGCGCGGATCAGCCGGACGGTTCGGTGCAGGTGGTGGAGGCGCGAAAGACGGTGGTTCCGGGCTTTCCGGCCAGTGATCTGTCCGATGAGGACGGACCTTGGCAGCTCGCTCTGCCGTCGGCGGCCGAGCTCGGCGCGCCCGTGGAGCTGTTCTGGGCGCGCATCGCCGAGCACGGCCTGCGCGTTCCCGCCGCGCTGCTGGGAAAGGGCGGCTGGCCCGCGCTCTGGCGGCGCGCACACCGCTGACCCGGATTCAGCGCGTCCGGCTGACCCGGTTCCGCCCCAGTGTCGTGCGGGGCAGCGCCGGGCGGTGAGGTTGCCGGTCACATCGCTAACCTCGGACGCATGAACGACGTGCGGGTAGAGACCTCGGGCACCACCACGGTGATCTGGATGAACCGCCCAGACCGCCGCAACGCCGTCGACGGCCCGATGGCGGCCGAACTGCGCGACGCCTTCCTGGCGTTCGACGCCGACCCCACCCAACGCGTGGCGGTGCTGGCCGGCGCGGGCGGCACGTTCTGCGCGGGCGCGGACCTGACCTCCGTCGCGGATCCCGCCCGCCGCAACGAGCTCGACCCCGACGGCGGCGGAACGGGTCCGATGGGGCCGACCAGGTTGCGGTTGAGCAAGCCGGTGATCGCGGCGGTCAACGGCCACGCGGTGGCGGGCGGCCTGGAACTGGCCCTGCTCGCCGACCTGCGGGTGGTCGACAGCGACGCGGTGTTCGGGGTGTTCTGCCGGCGCTGGGGCGTGCCGTTGATCGACGGCGGCACGGTCCGGCTGCCGCGGATCGTGGGCCTGGGACGGGCCCTGGACCTGATCATGACCGGCCGGCCCGTGGCCGCCGACGAGGCGCTGGCCATCGGGTTGGCCAACCGGGTCGTCGAGCCCGGCCAGGCGGTGCCCGCCGCGCTGGAGCTGGCCGAGCAGATCGCCGGGTTCCCGTTCGAGTGCGTGCTGGCGGACCGGGCGTCGACCTACGCCGGTCTCGACCTGCCGCTGGCGGAGGCGCTGCGGGCGGAAGGCGCCGCCGGGGTGCCGATCGTGCGGCAGGAGGGTGTCACCGGTGCGGCGCGGTTCGCGGCCGGGGCCGGTCGGCACGGGAAGTTCGACAGCACGAGCTGACCGGCCGAAAGCGGCGGTCACCAGGACCGAGGTCCTGGTGACCGCCGCGAACACCCCAGCGCGACTACTTCCTCGGAAGCTCCTGCATGTACTGGTCTCGCAACCAGCACGCGCTGTCCCGCTGGACGACGGCGTCGCGGGTGTAGCTCCCGGGGCAGAACGAACCCACCCCGAGCATCTCGATGCGCACCCGCTTGCCGTCCTTGTAGTACACGAACAGCCCGTTCTGACCTACCGGCACGTCGATGTCCTCACCGGTCATCGCCTCAACGTCGGCGTCGTCCAGAGCCTCGAGGTGCACCACCTTGACTGTGTCCCACTCCCAGGTGGCGAACTCGCTGAACGGCCTGGTCTCCTCCGGACCGTTCTTGATGAACTCGTAGAGCTTGTCGTTCAGCTCCTGGTTCTCCTGCTCGACGTCGAGCCCGTACCCGAACCCGCACCCCGTGAGGAGCAACAGCGCCAGCAGGCTAACGATCCGCACAGCGACCACCTGCTGTCGTACCGCACGGCAGCCTGCTGGGATCGACGCTCGGCAGCTTCTTCTTCTCTCCCGCGGTCTGGTACAGGTAGCCCCTCGGCACCTGGTTGCTCGGCACGAGCCGGAAGTTTTCTCCTTCCTGAGTCTCCCCGTTCCACGTCTGGTAGACGGCCAGCACCTGACCTGTCTCTACGAGATAGCCGATGTAGTGGGGCGCGGTCTCGTGGAAGTTCCGGTCACCCTTGAGCGCTCCCGCAGCCAACCTGCCCTGCTCGTTGTTGTAGAGGTCCATTGCTTCCTGGTGGTCCGAGGCGATCTTGTTCCGCTCGTGCGCGGTCGTGAGGTCGAACGCGAACCTCGCGCCGTACTCGTTGGCGATCAACGCGTTCCAGTAGGTGTGCCGGAACGCGTCCCGGCGGCCACCGGCGACGTTCTCGCCGGGATAGCGCCGCTCCGACTCCTCGTTCGCCATGTCCTTGTACTTGCCCATCATCGACATCAGGTTGAGGAACTGGATGTCGTCGATCGACCCGCAGCCGACCATCGCATACGCCTTGGCGCTCATGCGTTCGCCACATGCGTGTTCGATGAGGACCTCCCACTCGGCCTGGACCAGCGTAACCCCGAACATGGTGAAGTTGCCTCGGTCGTCTTCCGCGACCTGGTACTCCGCCAGGACCCGTTCGCCCGTCCACTCCTGTGTCGGCGACGGCGCGGAAGACCGTCCCGGCGGGTTGTTCTCGTCGTAACCGTGCTCGGTCGGCCAGCCGTCGCCGCCGTTGCACGAGTCGCACCACTACACCGGTCGGGTCGCTGAACGTCACCGGGCTGTTGTTGGAGTAGGAGTAGGCGTTCCACTGCTGCGGATCCGCGGTGTCCATCACCGGGTCGACGGAGATGAACCGGCCCAGCGCCGGGTCGTACTCACGGGCACCGAGGTGCGTCAGGCCGGTGTTGTCCAGCGTGCCACCGACGAATCCCTTGTCCAGCTCGGCCGGCCAGGTGCCGGAGCCGCCGCGGACCTCGCCGAACGGCAGCGTGCGCCGGGTGCTGACGAGTCTGGCTCAGCGCGTTGATGGTGATCTGGGCGGTGCCGTGCTGGTCCGACGACATCCAGGTCACGCCGGTCGACGTGCGCATCGCGATGGCCTGGCCCGCGTGGGTGAAGTAGCGGGTGCAGATCTTCGCGCCCGACGACGCCGTGTAGCGCAGTTCCTGGCCGGGCAGGTACAGCGTCCGGCCGGTCGGGTCACGCTTGACCAGCCGGTTGCCGTCCGCGTCGTAGACGTACGACGACTCACCGGAACCGTCGACCGTGGTGGCGACGCGTCCTTCGCGGTCCCAGGTCATCGTCTGCGGGCCCGACGGACCGGGGCGGGTGAGCATGTTGCCCGCCTCGTCGTAGGTGTACGAGGCGCTGCGGGTGCCCGCGTTGTCGGTGGTCGACGTGCCGGCCAGGCTGTGCTTGCCGGGCGTCGGCGTGTACGTCGGTCGTGCGATCACCGGTGCTGGTGGCGCGCTCGACCAGCTTCGTGCGGTCGCCCGCGGCGTTGTAGCTGAACGACTGCCAGTACTTCGACGGGCCGCCCAGACCGGCGGCGGTCGGCTCGGCGCCGCAGTTGCCCGATGTCGGAGTCCACGCCTCGGTCAGGCGGCGCAGGTAGTCGGTGCGGAAGCACTGGGTGTCCGCGCTGACCGAGTCGGCGACGCGAGTGACGTTGCCGGACGCGTCGTAGTCGTAGGTCACGTTGGCGACATCCGTGGGCCCGGTCAGCCTTCGTGGTCCAGATCTGGTTGAGCAGGCGGGTGTGCTGGTCGTAGTTGCGGGTGATGTCGACGTAGCCGCCGCCGCCGTTCTGCAACCGGTACGTGGCCAGCTCACCGAACGACGTGTAGCCGGTGCCGGCGACGAGATCGGTCTGCGCCTTCGTGCCGTACCCGCTCTTCTGGGTGCTCGCCTGGCCCAGCGCGTCGTAGCCGTACTCGACGGTCTCCTTCAGAAGGTCACCGGCGGCCGGCATGCGAGTCGAGTACAGCGTGCCGTTGGAGTTGTAGGTGTTGACGTAGCTGTAGGTACCGCCGAGGCCGGTCTCGCCGGCCGGGATGGTGATGTCGGTGGCCGTCGGCAGGCAGTCCAGCTGATCTGGGTGTGTTCGGTGACGTAGGCGCCGTGCTCGCCGTGCCGCACGGCCTTCACCTGGTAGCCCTTGACCGACGCTGTTGTCGGCGAGCACGTCGTAGAACCACTCGGCGCGCGGCGCACCCGTGGCCGAGTCGTCGCGCAGGCTCGTCTTGCGGCCCAGTCGCGTCATAGGTGTACGCGAGCGTCTTGCCGCGAGCGTCCGTTGTGGACACGAGCTGGCCGGCGTCGTTGTAGGCCGACGTCGCTGACGCCCTTGTCCGGGTCGACCGTGCGGATCTGCCGGCCGCGCAGGTCGTAGAAGTACTCCCACTTCTTGCCCGACGGGTGGGCGACCTCGGTCAGCTGGCCCTTGACGTCGTAGCCGTACCTGGTGGCGTCGAACCCCGTCGCGCTGCCCGCGGCGACACCCGAGTGGTACTGCCGCAGCTCGGACTTGCGGCCGAGCGGGTCGACCAGCGTCGAGGTCACGGTGCCACCGGCGGGCGGTGTCACGTCCGTGCGGTCACCGGCGTAGTACGTGGTGGTGCGCGACAGTTCCGTACCACCGGGGCTCGCGGTCGAGACGTTCTTGTTGAGCGCCTGAACGGTCGTCCGGCCCGCGCCGTCGTAGTTCGTCATCACCGCCGTCGGGATGATGCCCGTCGGCGTGAACAGCTCGGTGCTCGGGGCGACGTCCGCGAGGTAGGCGTTGTTCGTTCGCTTGGCACGGCCCGCCGAGTCGTAGATCGTGTCGGTGACGACCGTCTTCGTCGTGTTTCCCGCCCGGTCCGACTGCTGGGTCTGGCGCGCCCGCAGCAAGCTGTCGTACAGCTCGTGCGAGGTGATGTACTCGTTGCCGCCGGCGTTCAGCATGCTCGTCGTGACGACGGCGGGCCCGTTCGTCCGTTGCACATACGAGAACTTCTTGTTCGGCGGCTGGGTGTTCCGGTCGACCCCGGGCAGCCACACCGCGGTCGTGCGGCCGAGACCGTCGTACCCGATCTCGGTCCGCTGCCGGTTCGCGTCCACAACGGACAGAGGCAGGCCCAGCTCGGGCTGCAGGTGCGTCGTCGTGACCCAGCCCAGCGGGTTGGTCGCGTCGGTCCGGGTGACCGGTCCACCCGCGGCGGGGGTGTACGCCGTGGTCGTCGTTCCCTACGGATCGGTCAGTTTGGTGGCCCGGCCGTAGCTGTCGTACTCGGAGGACGCATCGGTTTGGTAGGCCGCGGTGCCGTTGACGTACGACTTGAGGCTTTCGATCTTGGTGCCGTCACCCTTCGTGGGCGCGACGCCGTGCAGCCTGACCGTCGTAGTACTTCTTCGTGTCCGCGGCGATGTCCGTGTCCCGCAACCCCACACCCGCCTGCGCCTTCACGCAGCCGACCACGAACTTGCGTTCCCGCGACACCGCGGTGACCAGCCATGCCGACGTGTTGCGCGCGTAGTCGACCAGGGTGCACTTCTCGTCACCGATGACCGCGTCGTCACCGCGGTCCTCGGTCCGCGTCGCCATGCCGTAGGTCTGGTCGAACTCCGTCGTCGTGCTGGTCGTGCGATGGCCGCGGCCGCCGTCGAGCGCGGTGCGCGTGTGCTTGCCGGTAGTCGCCAGGAAGCGGGCGTGGATGGTGACGCCGTTGATCGTGCGGCTTGCCGTCGGCTCCGACTGCCACGGAACGTTGACCGTGGCGGACACTTCGGCGCCACCGGGCCCGTTGTACGTGATCGACTCACGCACCGTGCCGGCGAAGGCGTCCTCGTCGTTCACAGCGGGGATGTTGCCCACGGCGATCGCGGGCAGCGGGACGTTGCGGGTGCCGGAGGGCAGCTTGTCGCCGTGCATGCCGCGGAAGTAGCGGGTCTCGGTGAGGGTTTGCTCGCCGGGGTCGCCCTTCAGGGTCTTCACCGCGCCGTAGCCGCGCCACGTCGACCACGTCTTGTCCTCGGCCTTGATCAGGCCGTCGTCGTCGGAGTAGTGCCAGGCCGGGTCGCCGGCGTACTGGTACTGGGTGAGCACCCGCACCGAGCCACCGGTCGTGTCGGTCTCGGTCACGCTGTTCACGACGTACTTGTGGAAGTAGTCCCAGATCGGGTCCGTGTTGCCCGTCGGGGTCCACCGCACCGGGTAGCAGCGCAGGGTGTTGTCCTGCAACGCGTTCGGGTTCGGCATCCGCGAACCGGCCACGCAGTCCGGGTCGGAGTAGGTGACGTCGATGCGCCCGCCGGTCTCCGAATGGATGGTCTTGAGACGCCACCACTTCATCGCCGCGAGCTGGTCGGAGTGCGTGTCCACCCGGTTGCTCAGCTGGATGCCACCGAACCTGACGTCCGGCAGATCGGTCTGCTGACCGACAAGACCCGAGTGCGAGACCTTGTCCAGCCACAGACCCGCGCGCGTGCCGTCACCGGGGTCGGGGAACGAGTGACCCAGCGTCCACTTCTCGACCGCGTTGCCGCCGACCTTCGTGGTCACCGACGCGAGCCGCTTGGTCGCCCAGAACGTCGGCGAACCGATGCGACACGGGCTGGTGGTGCACTCCTGGTCCCACGGAGTGTCCGGCCAATGCGTGGCGTCCTTGGTGCCGCAGTCGGCCAGGCAACGCTCGGCCGGCTCGAAGACGACCTGCATCGGAGCAGTCTCGGTGCGATCGGTGCGGGTGCCGTAGTCGATCTGCTTCAGCACCGAAGCGCGGTCGTACTCCGCGAGATCGGTCGTGGAACTGCTACGGGCGTACTTGTTGGTTTCCTTGTCATAGGTGTAACTCATGGTGTTGCCGTGCAGGTCCACGACGTACTCGAGGTTCCAGCGGTACGGCTGCGAGCAGAACGAGTCCTTGAACGCGTTGGCGGCACAGGGCTCGTTGGCGTGGTTGCCCGCGACCGGGACGTTGAGCACCGACTGCCTGCCGCGGCCGAACCAGTGTTGCGTGCCGTCGGGGGTCGTGACGACCCAGTGCTCACCGTTGCGGGCACCGTTGTCGATGCCGGTGCGGAGCTCGACTCGGGTGCCGTCGTCCTTGCGCAGCCGCCAGCGGTTCCCGGCTTCCTTGATCAGCTCGCCGCCGTGACCGCTCATCGAGAGCGTGGCGTTCTCGTTGCGCCAGCACAGGTCGCCGGTCTCCTCGGTGTTGCGGGCACCGTCGGCCATGTCCTCGGAGCAGCTGACGTACTTGCGCTCGATGAAGTTGGCACCGAGCTCGAAGCCCTCACCGATCCAGGACGGCTGGTTGTTCGACGCCGCCATCCGGCCGTCGACACTCGACGACGAGTACGCCAGCGCCAGCGACGGGGTCGGGCCACCCAGCGACGGCGGCATCCGCAGGTCGTAGTTCCAGCTGAAGTCACCGGTGTTCGAACCAGCCGACCACGACGCGGACGGCGACAGGCTGGTCGCCGAGTACGTGCCGGAACCGCTGGAGGTGCCGGCCGTCAGTGCCATCAGCGCACCGCCGGACGGTGACGCCTGCTCCGCCGTCACCTTGCCCTTGGCCGTGGTCGTTGCGCGACGCGACGGGCTTCGCCGCGCACTCACGTTTGCCCGGAGTGGTCAGCGCGCACTCCGGAAGCTCGACCAGCCGCAGGCGCGAAGCCCAGTCACCACCGTAGGCCCAGCGGAACGACGAGTAGTCGACCTCGACCTTCGCCGAACCGCCGGAAACCTTGAACAGCAGGCCTTCCACGCCCGCCTGGTGGGTCTTGCCGCGGTCGAACGTCTCGATCCTGACCTTGGGCTTCTTCACCTTGGCCGCGGCCACGTCCGCCGCGGCGACCGACAGCGGGGTGCCGGCGACCTTGTTCGGAGCGTCCGTGCCGAGGTCGGCCTCGCGCACGGCGGCCTGGGGCCACACCGGCGCGCTGCCGGTGAAAGCCTTGCCGGTGCGGACATCCTCCGTCTTGCCGAGGCCGGCCTTCTTGCCCGCGACCACGCGTTCCTGCTGTGGTGCCGGAGGCTGGTAGGGAGCCGCCAACGCGGGGGTGGCGGCCAGGACGGTGGACATGAGCGACGCCACTAGTGCGACGGCCAGTCCACGTCTGGGCAGGGCTGTGGGCATGACACAACTCCAGTTCTGAGCGGAAAGGCCGGGAACTAGCTGAAGAACACGCGGGCGGGATCGGTCCATCCGTAGCCGACCTGCCTGTTCCCCACCGTGTACGGGAACGAGGTCAGGCCGTTGTGGTTCGTCCAGGACCAGACCGAGCTGTCCGGGAAGACCCCGATGATCTCGGCCTTGCCGTCACCGGTGAGGTCGGCGAAGAAGGTTCGGGCGGGGGAGAAGCCGTAGCCGATCTCCTGCGAGGTGTCGTAGCTGCCGTAGCCGAGGCCGCTGAGGTTGCGGTAGGCGGAGACGCGTCGTGTCGGCGTCGATGGTGATGAACTCGGACCTGCCGTCGCCGTCGATGTCCGCGAACCGGATGGCTTCCGGGGCCGCGCTCGTGACCTTGACGATGACCGGGGTGGACGAGAACGCCGTGGACTGGCCGAGTCCGTTGATGCCGAACAGGTTGCGGTACACGCGGACCCGGCCGTCGGTGTCGAGGGAGACGCGGTCCGCCCGGCCGTCACCGTCGACGTCGGCGAACCTGATCCGCTTCGTCTCGCCGGGCGCCCAGCCGATCAGGGTCTGATCGACGTAGGGGGCCCCGTTCATACCGTTGACGTTGCGGAACGCCTTGATCCGGCCGTCCGCCTCGACACCGATGATCTCGGACTTGCCGTCGCCGTCGAGGTCGGCGAACCAGGTCCGGTCGGCCGACCAGCCGGCACCGATGTTCTGCGAGTCGTACGGGTAGTCGCCGTTGACGTTCAGGTAGGCGCGGACGAGCCCGCTCGCCTCCACCATGATGATCTCGTCGTTGGCGTCGCCGGAGATCGACGAACCGGTGCGCGGCGTGGCCGGGAGCGCGGCCGGGGCCAGCACGCCCTGCAACACCTTGAGCTCGTCGACGTTGCCGTTGAAGAACTCACCCGCACTGCTGCGGCCGACGGAAAGCACCCCGGTGGAGTTCCAGCCGACGACGCCGGTCACCGTGCTCTTCAGGGTGTCCGGGCTGTCCTGGTAGCCGACGGTCAGCTTCAAAGTACGCGCGTTGGCGTCGTACACGGCCACGAGGTGCGTCCACTTGTTCACCACGGCATCGGCCTTGGCGCGCCACCACGTCGACGGGTTCGACGACGCGTTCGGCATCTCCGCGCTCCACTTAGCGCCGTCGTACTTCAGCGTGAACGGATCCACAGTGGACGGACCGCGCTGCACCACGACGGTGCGGGGCGTGCCGGTGTCGTTGACCTTGGCCCACACGTCGACCGTGAACGACTGGTCGGTGTTCAGCACAGCCTCGCTGGTGCTCGCGGAGCTGTTGGTGCCGTTGAGCTCCAGGCCACCGGCACCCGCCACGCCCAGGCCCCACTTGGCGCCGCCCGCGAGGTTCAGGGTGAGGTCGCGGCCGAACGGCGAGGAGTCACGCGCGATGGAACCACTGCCCTCGTTGAACTTCCACTCCCCCACGCCGCCCACTCCCGCGGGGTCGGCCATGGCCAGCGACTCCTGCGGGGTGATCGCGCGGTTCCACGCACGGACCTCGCCCAGCTCGCCGTGCCAGTCCTTGCCGATCGAGAGCTGGCCGGCGGCGTTGAACCCGTTGTCCACCACGGCGATCGTGCGTTGCAACGCGCCGTCCACGTACAGCCGGACCTCACGGTCGAGGCTGTCGAAGGTGCCGGTCAGGTGCGTCCACACGCCCGGGACAGCGTTCGAGTCAGAAACAGCGGACTTCTGCGCCGCGTTCGCGGCATCGTTCTCCGCCAACGAGAACGTCCACTTGTGCGACGAGGAGTCATAGCCGAGCCGGAACGCCGACACCGCCGAACCCTGCTGGCTCACCACAGTGCGGCTCGCCGTGTCATTGGTCAGCCGAACCCACGCCGAGACCGAGAAATCCTTCTTCGTGTCAACGACCCTGGCCGTCGTCGCGGTCTTCGTACCGTCGAAACCGACAGCCGTCTGCCCGCCGACCATACGACCGGCACGGGCCGGGTCGAGACCGGTCACGTCGAGGTCATGGCCGTTGCCGGTGCCGTCGAACGAGGGATCGTCACCGTTGAACCACGACGCCTCATTGGGCTTCGCGCCCGCAACGATGAACTGGAACGTCTTGCGCGTCGAAAGCCCGCCCTTGTCGACCGCTTCCACGAACAGCGTCTTCGCGCCGTCCGACGGCGGCGTCCACCGGACCGGAGTACCGGCGCTGACCACCATCGACGGCGGATCCGTGAAACCCCAACGGTATTTCACGACATCGGTCGAGGTGCTGGCGAACGCGAAGGTGTCCGCGATGCCCAACGAACCACAGCCATCGGCCGGGCAACCCGTTGTCTTGTAAACAGAAGAGCTGAACGACGGAGCGTCGGGCGCGGTGATGTCGACGCTGAACTCGCACCAGCCGGACTCGGGTCCCCACACCCGCGTGTCAGATGCCGTCATGCGGTACTGGTAGTTGCCGGTGGTGATGCCCCGGCCCGCGATGGTCGTCCTGCCAGGACCGGGCTGGGTGCCGACCACGCCGGCGTAGAAGAACCAGTCCGAGTTGTCCGGCAACTGGGCGACCATGTCGACGGCGCCGTCGCCATTGAAGTCGGGCATGGTGCGCGGGTTCGTGCCCTGCCAGCCCCAGCCGATCAGGTGCCGGGCCGGGTCGCCGGTGTAGCCCGCACGCACGCCGCTGCCCAGGTACAGCCACAACTCGCCGCCGGCTCCCCAGTACGCGAAGATGTCGGGCTTGCCGTCACCCGTGCGGTCGGCGACGCCCGCGAACACGAAGCCGTTCCAGCCCCAGCCCAGCGTCGCCCGATCCTGGTTGGCCGGTTCGCGCTTGCCCTCGCCGGGA
The DNA here is from genome assembly GCA_963771775.1 of uncultured Actinomycetota bacterium. GTDB lineage: Bacteria > Actinomycetota > Actinomycetes > Mycobacteriales > Pseudonocardiaceae > Lentzea. Next base: position 199,219 of record CAVYUS010000005.1, on the reverse strand, counting down.
TAGAGCCAGAGCACGCCGTCGGGATCCCTGGCGATCACGTCCTGCTTGCCGTCACGGTCGTAGTCGGCGACGCCGGCGTAGGTGTAGGCGCCCCAGCCCCAGCCGATCCGCGCCCTGGGCTGACTCGAGGGGCCGCGTTTGGCCTCGCCGGGGTAGACGTACAGATCACCTGTCTCGTCAAGACGCGCGATGATGTCGAGCTTGCCGTCGTTGTCCCAGTCGGCGACACCCGCGATCGTGTACCCGTTCCAGCCCGAGCCGATCTCGACCCGGTCGCCGGACCTGCGTCCCTCCTTCGTGTCGACGGTCGGCAGCAGGTACAGGTAGCCGTCGAGGTCGCGGATCAGCAGATCGGTGCGGCCGTCGTTGTCCCAGTCACCGGTGCCGACCAGGGTGTCCGACCACTCCACCACGCCGTTGGGCAGGCTGTCCGGCTTGAGGACCGTGTACTCGGCGGTGCTGCCGTTGCCCCACGTGTGGCGGTCGATGTGCGCGCCCGGGCCAGGCGTGCCGTTGGGACGGATGCGCCGCCACTGGAAGCGAGCGTTCATGGTGTCCGCGGCGTCCGGGTCGCTGACCCGGCCGCGAATCGTCGGGGTCGCGGTCGGCACGACCGGCCGTGCGTCACCGGTGGCGCAGGCCTTGCCGTCCACGGTGAGCTGGTCCGGCGTGTTGGGGATCGAGTTGTAGTCGATGGCCAGCACAGCGGTACCCGCGTTGAAGCGCTTCCACTGGTTGACGCTGCTCTCGTCGACGTGCAGCACAACGCTGACGCTGTCCCAGTTGTTGCGCGCGCCGTGCGCGACCACACCGGTGAAGTCGAACTCGACATTGCCCGGTCCCGCACAGCTGTGCGTCGATCCGACCTTGCGGTTGGCCGCGCTCGACCACGCCCATTCGTTGCCCCACCAGCCCGGCTGGTTGTTCCAGGTGATGCCGCCGTCGAACCCGTTCGTGACCCGCACGGTCGCGTTGGAGCTGGGGTTGCAGGTGAAAGCCCACCGCTGCTCCACGCGGAACGACGCACCGGTGACGATCTTGCCCTTGACGCCGGCGAGGTCCATCCGGAAGTACGAGCGGACGTTGTAGACCGCGCTGAGACACGCACCGGTCGACGAGACGCTGTCGCAGATCGGACCGGTGCCGGCGTTGCCCTTGTCGGCCGTGTCGCTCAGGTAGTCGCTGCCCTGGTTGTTCCGGCCCTGCCAGAACGTCGAGCCCGAGTGGCCGGCCTTGTTGGAGACCAGCGCCCAGGCGTTGTTCTGCACCCAGCCCGACCACGACGGGTCGATCATCACCGGGTACTGGGCGGCGCCGAGCATCGCCGCGTCCGGGACGACGGTGAGCTCACCGTCCGCCACGGCCACCGGCATGATCGCCGTGCGCTTCTTCTTGGCCTCCACCAACGACTTCGCGACCACACCGACGTGCGGCACGGTCTCCTGGCCGGAGTCCCACATCATCGGGGCGGGCGAGGAGAACACGACCTTGCCGGCCGGGTCCTTCGCGTCGAGCCCGCCACCGTTGGCCCGCGTGGTCACGCCCTTGGTCGCGAAGCCGAACTTGACCTTGGCCAGCTTGGGGTTCCGCGCCGCTTCCCGGTTCTTCACCACCAGGACCTCGGAGAAGCCCACCGGCGACGCGGCGAGCAACAGATCGACGCCGGGCAGCACCTCGGGGTACCGGGCCTCCGAACCGGACAGCACCGGCTTGGGCAGCGGCCCGTGCGGCCACGTGATCGAGAGCTCGCGGTCGCCGTCGCGCACCTTCGCGGCCGGTCCCGTGCCACCGGCGGAGAACTCGACGGGCAGCACCGCCGCGACCGGTGACACCGTCGCACCCCGCACCCGCAGCGTCGTGTCCACTCTGGACCACGAACCGTCGGCCAGACGGGCGAACCTCGGCTCGGCCGACTCCTCGGCGGTGTAGCCGCCCTGGGGATTGGCGAACGTCTGCGCGGTCTCCGACCGCAGCGACATGATCTCGACCCGGCGGTCGCAGCGCTTCGCCAGGTCGGCCGCGGCCTGCGCGGTCTGTTGTGTCTCAACGCATTCCGGTGCGGCCACCGCGGCCGGCACGTGCAGCACCGGCGCCAACATCGCCGCCGTGACGAGCACTGTGCGCAGCCCAAAGCCGCGCGCTCTCGAAGCGCGAATCAAAGTGATGCCCCCAGGCGTCCGCGCGTGCCCCCCGACAACCCGCGTTCGTTCAAGCTGTGCCGAAGCATGCATGAAGGGAGATCGAAAGGCAACGGCGCGAGCAACTGTTCCCTACCCGAGCGCCAGCACCTTGTGCATCCGGTGCTGCGCGCGGTACAGCTCGACCGCCTCGGCGTAGGCGGCGCTGGGGTCACGGCCGAGCAGTTTGAGCGCGTGCCCCATTTCCTCCAGCGTGATCGCCTCGCCGAACGGGCTGTCCGCGCGCCGCATCAGTTCCAGCGAGTGCCGGTACAGGTCGAGCGCCTCCTCCTCGCGGCCCTGCACCGCCCTGAGGTAGCCCAGGGCCGCGAGGTTCTCGGCTTCGCCGATCGGGTCGTCGTGCTCGCGGAACAGGGCGATCGCCTGCAGGATGTGGCTGTCGTCGGTGGAGCCGAGCTGTAGCGAGAACCAGCCGACGGCGGTGTGGGCGAGACCGAGCCACAGTGCGTCGCCGGCCTCGCGGTACACCTCCAGGCCGCGCTCCGCCAGTTCGAGCGCACGCCCGAAGTCACCGCGATGGGCGGCCACGCGCGCCATCGAGAACTCGGTGTGCGTGACGTTGATGCCCTCCGCGAACTCCATCGCCCGGTCCAGGTGGCCGGACGCGGCCTCGATGTCACCGAGTTGCGAGCTCGCGACCGCCAGGGCCCGGTGGCCGAGGTGCAGCGCCTGGCGGTCGCCGAGACGTTCGGCCGCACGAAGTCCTTCGGTCCACGCGCTTCTGGCGTCGAGGAGCAGGCCGCGCCACGAGTGGTAGCCGTCCCGGACCCACGCCAGCCGCCACACGTCGGCGTCCCAGCCCAGCTCGGCCGCCAGCTGCTGGGTCGCGCGCAGGCAGTCGTGCTCGGCCGCGAACCACGCCAGCGGGTCCTGCGGCGCCGGACGCGGGGTGACGTCGATCGGACGGCGGTAGCGCTGCAGGTGGCGGTCCGCCGCGAAGGCCGTGCCGAGGTAGTGGTCGACGAGCCTGCGGTGCGCCTCGGGCGGCGCGGGCTGTTCGGCCGCGTGGAGGCGGACCAGGTCGTGCATCCGGTAGCGGCCGGGGCGGTGCTGTTCGACGAGGTGGGCGTCTTCGAGGCGGCGCAGGTCGGCGCGGACGTCGCGGCCGGCCAGTGCGGCGGCGGCCTCGGTGCTGACGTCCGGGCCGGGTGCGCGGCCGAGCAGCGCGAACACGGTTGCGGCCGACGGGTCCAGTGCGCGCAGGGACCAGGAGAACACCGCGCGCAGGTTCGCGGTGAGGTCGCCGCCGTCGAGGGCGCCGAGCCGGTCTTCGCGCAGTTCGCGGACGAGGTCGGGGACGGCGTGCGCGCGGGCGGCGGCGATGCCGAGCGCCAGGGGCAGGCCGCCGCACAGATCGGCCACCTCGTCCCAGGGGCTGCCGGGCTGCGGGCCGAGGTGCGCGTTCGGGTGTGGGGCGGACTCGCGCCGGGCGTCCTGCGGGACCGGGCGGGCACCGTGTTCACCGAGCCACGCCACGCAGGCGCGCGGCAGACCGCCCTGAGCGTCCAGCGGAACCGTGCCGACCACACCATGCAGGTGCGCGGCAAGCACGCGCCGGGCGTCCTGCGCGTCCAACGCCCCAAGCGGAACCGGGCGGGCACCATGCCCGCTGACCAGCCCGTGCAGGCGGTTGCGGCTGGTCACCAGCACGGTCGCGGACGAGCCCGGCAGCAGCGGCGCGACCTGGGCGGCGTCGCGGGCGTTGTCCAGGACCACGAGCAGGCGCCGGCCGGCCGTGATGGTCCGGTACAGCGCCACCTGCTCGTCCGTCGAGGCCGGTGGTTCCGCGACGCCGAGCGCTGCCAGGAACCCGCGCAGGACCACCTCGGGCGGCACCGGCGGCCGGACCGGGTCGAAGCCCCGCAGGTCGGCGTACAGCTCACCGTCCGGGAACCGGGTGCGGTGCGCCCAGTGCAGGGCGAGCCAGGTCTTGCCCACACCGCCCGGCCCGCTGATCACCGAGATCCGGCCGGGCTCGATCCGGGCGAGGTCGGCCTCCCGCGCGGCGAACGCGACCGGCCGCGCGGGCAGCTGCCGGGGGCCGAGGACCTCGACGTGACGCTGCCGCAGCAACGGTCCCGGCTCCACGCCCAGCTCGTCCAGCAGCACCCGGCGGGTCCGCGTGTAGTGCTCCAACGCGTCCGCGGTGCGGCCGGCGCGGTGCAGCGCGAGCAGGTACTGGGCGGCGAGCCGTTCGTCCAGCGGCCGTTCCGCGCACCGGGCGGCCAGCCGCACCAGGTCGACCGGGCCACCGGCGCGCAACGCGTGGTCGACCAGTTCCAGTTCGGCCGCCTCGCGTTCGCGGTACAGGGCCGCGCGCATCGACGTGAACCAGGGCGAGTCGAGCTCGGCGAACGGCTCCCCGCGCCACAGCGCGAGCGCCTCCTCGTGATGTCCCGCGGCCACCAGCGAACGGAACACGTTCACGTCCACAGTGGACGGTGACACCAGATAGCCGGCGGGCGTGCGCACCACCGGCACCCCCGCCGACCGCAGCCGGGACAGGTAGCTGAACAGGGTGCGCCGTGCGGTGCGCGGCACGTCCGGTCCCCACACGCGTTCGGCGAGCCGGTCGACCGGCACCGGCGTGTCGAGCAGCACCGCCGCGAGCACCGCGCGCTGCCGCAGCGGGCCGAGGCCGACCGCCGCCTCGACCGGTCCGAGCAGCGCGAACTCCACGGCACAACATTCGCACATCCCCCGGTGACCACGCTGCGGACCATGAACCGCTTCTGGGCCGCAGTCACCGTGTCGGAGTTCGGCACGCACGTCACGACGCTCGCCATGCCGCTGTTCGTCCTGGTCACCCTGAACGGCTCGGCCACCGACGTCGGCCTGGTCAACGCCGCCCGCTGGGCGCCCTACCTGCTGTGCGGGCTCCTCGCGGGCGCGTTGATCGACCGCCTGCGCCGCCGGCCCGTCCTGGTGACCGCGGACCTGGGCCGGGCCGTGCTGCTGGCGGTGGCCGCGCTGGTCGTCCGCGACCTGGCGGTGCTGCTCGTCGTCGTCTTCCTGGTCGGGCTGCTCTCGCTCGGCCACGACGTCGCGTCCCAGTCGTTCCTGCCCCGGCTCGTCGACACCGCGCGCCTGCCGCAGGCCAACGCCCGCCTCGCGCAGACCGGCTCCGCGGCCGCCGCGACCGGGCCGCTCGTCGGCGGCGGCCTGGTCGGCGCGCTCGGTGCCCCGTTGTCGATCGTGCTCGACGCGGTGTCGTACCTGGTCTGCGGCCTGCTGCTGGTCCGGCTCAAGGTCGAGGAACCACCGGCGCCGCAGCGCCGCGGCACGATCCGGGAGGGCCTCGCCTGGGTCTACGGACACCCGATGCTGCGACCGCTCGCGCTCAACACGCACGCTTGGATGATCTTCTCCGCCGCCGCGGGCGCGGTGTACGTCCCGTTCGCCACGCAGGTGCTGCGGCTCAGCCCGTTCGAGCTCGGGGCGACGCTCGCCGCGGCCGGCGTCGGCGGCGTGCTCGGCGGTGCGCTGTCGACGACGATCGCCCGCCGGCTCGGGCTGGGCCGCGCGGCCGTCACCGCGCGGTTCCTGCCGATCGTCGCGTTCGGACTGATCGCGATGTCGCAGGACTGGGCCGGTGCCGCCGCCGGTCAGTTCCTGTTCTGGCTCGGCATCGGCGTGGAGAGCCCGAGCACGATCGCCTACCGGCAGGCCGTCACACCGGACCGGTTGCAGGGACGGATGAACGCCACCATGCGCTCGCTCAACTGGGGAATGGTCACGATCGGCGCGCCGCTGGGCGGCCTGCTCGCGGACCACGCGGGCCACCAGGTCGCGCTGACGGTCGCCACGGCCGGGTTCGCCGTGACAGCGGTGACGTTCGCCTGCTCGCGGTTCCGGTCGGCGCTTGATCCCGTGCTGCCGCAGCACGAACGCCTCGGCCGGGTCGAACGGTGAACGTGGCACGATTGATCACATGCCTGCCACTCCCGCGAGTCCTGCCGCATCCGTCGACAACGACTACGACCCGTTCGGCGAGGCGTACGCGGCCGAAAACGAGCACAACCTCATCAACGGCCACTACACCCGGCCCGCGATCCTGGACCTCGCCGGGAACGTGGCCGACCGGCGGATCCTCGACGCCGGTTGCGGCGCCGGCCCGCTGTTCGCGGCGCTGCGCGACGGGGGCGCCGACGTGAGCGGCTTCGACCTCAGCACCACGATGGTCGAGCTGGCCCGGCGGCGGCTCGGCCCGGAGGCGGATCTGCGGGTCGCCGACATCGGTGCACCACTGCCGTACGACGACGGCGCGTTCGACGACGTCGTCGCGGCCCTGGTGCTGCACTACCTCGAGGACTGGTCGGCGCCGCTGGCCGAACTGCGGCGCGTGCTGAAGCCGGAGGGCCGGCTGATCATGGCGGTCAACCACCCGACCGTCTACAAGCTGATGTATCCCGACGCCGACTACTTCGCGACCGTCAAATACTCCGAGGAGTTCGTGTTCCACGACCAGAAGGCAATGCTCACATTCTGGCACCGGCCGCTGCACGCGATGACGGACGCCTTCACCGCGGCCGGTTTCCGCATCTCGGTCATCAGCGAACCGCCGCCGGCACCCAGCGCCCACGAGCTGTTCCCCGAGGAGCTCAAGGGCCGCTCAGCGTTCCTGTGCTTCCTGTTCTTCGTGCTGGAAGCCGTCTGAGCGCGGATCAGCTTTCCCAGACCACCGGCGACTTCTCGTAGCCGTCGCCGCGGTTGTAGGCGGCCGCGGCGACCTTCGAGCCGTCCGGCGCACCGGTCAGCACGCAGGTCTCGTACTTGGCGCCGGTCGTCGAGAACGTCTTGGGCGCGCTGCCGGAGTCGCACTTCGGCGTGTCGCCGCTGATGATCACGCCGGTGCCCTTGCCGTCCGTGCCCAGGCCGCGCAGGCTCACCGACGTGTAGGAGAGGTCGGTGCCGCCCAGGTTCTCCACCTGCACCCGCAGGTAGAACGGCGTGATGTGCTTGGCCTTGTCGCCGAACTTCGCGAGGTCGTCCTTCGCCGCCTGCTCGATGGCGGTGACGGTGACCGCGATGGTGCCCTTCTTGTCCCCCGAGGCGAACGGGATCACCGCGCGGGCGCCGACCTTCAGCTTGGTGCCGGGAGCGGTGGCGTCACCGGGAGCGGCGACCTCGGGGGAGCTGGTCTCCGTCTCCTCCGAGCTGGTGGTGGTCGAGGTCGTCGTCTCCGTGGGCGCGGGAGTCGGCGCACCGGTGGTCTTGGAACCGCAGCCGGACAGGAGGAGCCCTGCCGTCGCGGCGGCGGCGATGAACAGGGGGCCACGGGCGTGCGTCACTGCGGAACTCCTCGCGATACTGCGGAAACCGGGTTGCCGAGGAGGCTAGGACGCGGCGCTGAGCAGCGATATCGGTCGTTCACACCACACGGCGGTCAGAGGTCGTCGAGCCCGATCAGGCCGTCCTGGATCGCCCGCGCCACGAGCGCCGCCTTCGTGGGTGCCTGCCGGCCGATCGCGGCGTACTTCACCCTGATCCGCTCCAGGTGCGAGTTCACCGTGCTGAGCGTGATGTTCAGCCGCTGCGCCACGAACTCCTTGGACTCCGACTGGAACCACTCGACCAGGACCTCGGTCTCGCGCGGTGACAGCGCGGGCCGGGTCTCGGACCTGTCGCCGGCCAACGCGCCCGCGAGCGCGGGTGGGGTGTACGACTGGCCGGCCGCCGCCGCGCGCACCGCCTGCACCAGGTGGTCGGCGCCCTCGGACTTGGTCAGGTAGCTGAGCGCACCGATCTCCAGGCACTGCAACGCGGTCTCGTCGTCCGCGCGCATCGAGTACACCACGACGTTGCGGCCGTCCTCGACCAGCCTGCGCAGAGCGGCCATCGCCGGCGTGGAGCCACCGAGGTGCAGGTCGAGCACGACGACCGAGGCGCCGGCACCCACGCCGGTCCACGCGGTCTCGGCATCCGCCCCACTCGCCACCAGCGCGATCGGCGGCTCCGCTGTGGACAGCCAATGCGCCACCCCGGCGCGCACCACGGGATGATCGTCGACCACGACCGCGGTCACGTCGTCCGCCATCTCGCCTCGCTCCTCACCAGTCCACCGTGGACACTCGTCTCCACCGTCACGAACGCCGGTGTGCTCGCCTGATCCGGCATCGCGGCCTGGGTCACCACGGCCACGCGCACCTCGTCCGGTGTGCGCAGCAGGCTCACCTTCGCACGGCCGCCGGCGACGGCGAGCGCGCTGGCCATCGGCGCCACCAGTTCCCGGCGCACCTCCGTCGGCACCGGTGTCGCCAGGCCACTCACCGCGAGCGACACGACGACACCACGCCGTTCGGCTACATCCACGCACGCGGTCAGCTCGTGCAGCAACGGGTCCGGCACGTCGTCGTTCTCCGCGAACAGCCTGCGCAGCTGCACCGCCGCGACCGAGCACCGCTGCCTGGTGGCCTCGTCGGCCGTGCTCACCACTTCGTCGGCGAGGTCCGCGAGCAGCGGCAGCACCGCGCCCAGCTGGCCCGCGAACCCGGTGCGGAGGTCCTGTTCCCGTTGCCGGGCCAGCTCTTCGCGGGTGCGGGCGGCGTCGTGCTCGGCGGCGGCCTCGGCGGCGAGGCGGGCGTCGCGCACCAGCACCTGCGTCATCACCACGATGCCGACGTGCAGGCTCGTGCCGCTCAGGATCACCACCCCAGCGGTGCCCACGTCGCCGTTGCCGTCATTCACGAACCACGCGACAGAGTGGGCGACGTTTGCGGCGAGTGCGGCGACCAGCGTCTTGGGCCGCTCGATCAGCACGAGCAGCAGGTACCAGCCCGCGAGTCCGAACGCCCAGTTGCCGGAGCCGAAGGGCCCTCCAGCGGGGAGGGCCGTCGTCGCGATGAACGACGCGGCGAGCACCACGGCGGCACCGGGCACCGCGACGGCGGCGGGCAGCTCCACCTGGCCGGCGGCGACGCTCCCGGCCACCAGCGCCAGCACCGAGGTCAGCAGCCCGTACGCCGCCCAGGCCGCGTCGTGCTGGTACGTCACGACCGTGGGCAACGTGAGTGCGAGCTGGTTCGCCACGACCACGACCAGCAGGACGCGGCGGGTGGTGACGAAGACGGCGTGGTCAGTCATCGGCGGGCCAGACCAGTCGCGCGGTCGTGCCGCGGGACGGCGCCGAGTCGATCACGGCGGAGCCGCCGGCCGCCTGCAGCCGCTCCACCACCGACGCGCGCAGTCCGCGCCGGTGCTCGGGCACGTCGCCGGGCACGAACCCGCGGCCGTTGTCCTCGACCACGACCAGGACCCCACGGCCGGCCCGTGCCACCGTCAGGTCCGCGGTCCCCGTGCCCGCGTGCCGCTCGACGTTCCTCAACAGCTCGCCCACGGCCCGCACGAACGTCAAGGCGACCGCAGCCGGCACCGGTGCGACCTCAGTAGACACACGCACCGTCACAGCACTGTCCCGCGCCACCGCCGCGAGTGCGGCCGCGAGATCCACCTCTCCGTGCGCGTCGTCCCGTTCGGCCAGCACCACCAGATCCCGTCGTGCCTGCACCGCGACCCCCGACGGATCACCGCCGTGTGCCGCCATCAGGAACGTCGCGGCGGCGGTGTCGTGCAACAGAGCAAGGTATTCGCGCTCCTGCCGGCCGCGTTCCAGTGCCACCACCGCCGACCGCTGCTGCTCCGCGGCCCGCTCACGCAGCACGTCGACCCGGCGGCTCGATCGCCGCAGCAGTTCGTAAGAGACTCGCGCGAGCACCGACTCCAGGATCGCGCGCACCAGCACGCCGGGACCGGCCACCGCGACCTGCACGGCGAGGAGCAACGCGGTCGCGGGCACGGTGACCCGCGGCGGCCACTGCCACTGCCAGGTGATCAGGGTCGTGGTGAGGACGGTGAGCGTCCACTGCTCCGCGACGCCACCGAGCACCACGGACAGCACCACCACGCGGACGAACGCCACCGGCAGCGCCGGACGGGGCACGCGGAAGTCCGCGACCGAGGTGAGCGCGACGAACGCGAACAACGCCCAGCCCAGCGGCGAGCTCACCGACAGGGCGCCGAAGATGCTGATCAGGACGACACCGGCACCGCGAACCGGGCCCGCGAGACGGGACACCGTCGCGAGGAGCCTCGCCTCCAGCAGCACGCCGGGCATTCTGTCAGGCACTTCCGCGCGAGCAGCCAAGCAGGTCGTTTCGTGGTCAATACACCTAGGCGTTCGCCCGGCGGAGTCGTTCGGCCGCCTGGACGCGGACCGCCTCGATCGACACCGGCGGATCGCCGTGCAGCGCCTCCCACCGGGCGTTGTGCGCCGCCGCCCACAGGCTGGCCGCCCACGCGACCTCCTGTTCCTCCACGGTGAACCGGCGGCCCCGGAGCTCCTGGTAGGCCTCGATGAACGCGGCCGAACTCCCGATCGGAGCCAGGGTCGGCGGCTTGTAGCTCGCGAACGCACCGGCCGCCGCACCCACCAGCGCGGCCTCCGGCTGCCACGCCAGGCTGTCCCAGTCGTGCACCGCCCACACCTCGCCGTCCCGCCAGCGCAGGTTCTGCGCCTCGAAGTCGCCGTGGCCCAGGACGCACGGCAGATCGGTGGCCAGCAACCGCTTCCTGGCCCGGAACGCCGTGTCGACGACATGCTCGGGCACCGCGCTCTGGTCCCGTTCGTCGAGGAAGCCGATCGCGGGCCACAACCCAGGATCCGTGTGGTCCCAACGCGACCAGCGCGGATTCGGCAGCGGCGGCGGCACGTTCACGTCGGCCAACGAGGCCATCAGCCGCGCGAACACCACCGCGTAGCGCACGGCGACGTCCGGCGAGTCGCCGCGCAGCACTTCGCCGCCGGGCAGGGATTCCTCGGCGTGCACGGCCAGTCCGCCGACGTTCACGACGGGCGTGATCGGCCGGGCGCACGGGAGTCCTCGTTCAGCCAGGTGGACCTGCGCGGCAACGCACGATCCGGCCCTGCCGTCGTCCTCCCGTGCCTTCACCACGACCTCGCGGCCATCGGCCAACCGAAGGCCGAACACGACCGAGATCGACCGCGCCTCGAACAGCACCCCGACCGGCACGGCCCCCAACTGCTCCGCGCACCACCCCGGCAGCCAGTCCGGCAGCTCAGCCACTTGTCACTCCACTGTGGACGAACGGACGGCGCGCAGCGACCAGGCGGCGATCTCGGTTCTGCTGCGCAGCCCCAGCTTGGCGAGAACGCTGCGGACATGGGTCTCGACGGTCCGCTCGGACAGCACGAGACGGCTCGCGATCTGGCGGTTGGTCAGTGCCTGCGCGATCAGCTCCACGACCTCGGACTCGCGCGGTGACAACGGATCCGCGGCGCGCTCCTCGGCGCCGATGCGCCGCAGCAGGCGGTCGGCGGCGGCCAGCCGGACCGGGAGGTCCAGCGCGCGGAACTCCGCCGCCGCCTGAGTGGCGAGCACCCGTGCTTCGAGGAGGTCACCCGTGACCATCAGGGCCTGTGCGAGCCCGAGTCTGCTCAGCGCGAGGAACGGACGGGCGCCGATGGCCGCGTTCATCTCGACGGCCAGGCGGTAGTGGCCGATCGCCACGGCAGTGCGGCCGCAGGTCATCGCGAGGTCGCCCAGCAACTGAGGCGAGGCCGCACTGCAGAAGACCGCTCCCGACCCGTCCGCGGAGTAGTCGGGTTCCAATGTGGACAGTGTGCGGTAGACGAGCTCCGCCGTCTCGGCGTCGCCGAGCAGGGCGGCGATCACGCCGATCTGGCTGACCAGCGGTGCCCACATCGGCCCGACCTCGGCGGTGGCGGGCATCGCCCGGAACTCCTCGAACGTGGCGCGCGCCTGGTCGAGGTCACCGAGCAGCGCGTGCAGGAACGGCACGTAGACGCTGGCCAGCGGCATGTCGGCGATGTGGCTCAGCACCTCGAACGCCTCGTCGGCCGACGCGCGGTCGATGGTGCCACCCAGCTGCGCCAGCCAGTGCAGGAACGCGAAGTACATGCCCCGCGCCGCGGTGACGCCGATCCGTTCGGCCAGCACACGAGCGGTCTCGTTGTGCTCGCGCGCAGCGTCCAGCCGACCGACCAGTGCCGCCCGCGTGGCCCGCAGCCGGTGCACGTGCCACCACGCGACGGCGTGCTGCCGCGACGCCGCGAACTGCTCGATCAGGACGAGCTCGCGGTCGACGGCGGCGAGGTCGCCCACCTGGAACGCCGCGTCGACCAGCCACACGTGCCCCCACAGCGTGGCGTACGGCTGCCGGGCGGTTTCGGCCAGCGTCACGGCCCGGTTGGCGAGCTCCACCCGTTCGGCGCGGAACTGCGGCGCGCACAGCGCGAGATGGCGGGCGTGGATGCCGTCGAGCTCGGCGTCCGGGTCGCCGCTGCGGGTGGCGAGGTCGAGCGCGGCGGCCGACAGTTCGCGGGCCAGCTCGCAGGAACCCGTCGCGGTCGCGGCCATGGCGCGGCGGGCGAGCAGCCGGGCGCGCGGGGCGGTGGCCTCCGCCGGCAGGTGCCGCAGCGCCGTCGTGCACAGCTGGTCCACCGCGGCGAGCAGGTCCGGTCCGCCGAGTCCGGTGATCACCAGCGCGGCGTCGGCCATCAACTCGGGGGCCTGCTCCTGTTCGGCCAGCCGGGTCGCCGTGCGGCAGTGTTCGAGGCAGGCGTCGACCTCTCCGGCCAGGAACTCGGCCCTGGCGAGGTCGAGGATGAGGTCGGCACGGCGGGTGGAAGTGTGGCCGCCGGCACCACGCACGGGAGCTTCCTCGGCGGCAGCGAGCGCGAGCGCGGCGAACCGCACCGCGTCGTCGTAGGCGAGTTCCGAGGTGGCGGCGCAGGCGGCGGCCGCGGCCCAGCGGGTGCACTCCCCCGCGGCGTCCGGGCCGTCCGTGCGGCGCCAGTGCGTGGCGATGCGGCCAGGCGCACCTCCGGCGGCGGCGAGCGCGAGCGCGCACTTCCGGTGCAGGCCGGCGCGGACCGAGGGCGCCAGATCCTGGTAGATCGCGTCACGCACGAGGGCGTGTGTGAACGCCATGCCGCCGTCGCCGGCCTGTAGCACGCCTGCCGCGACGGCTTCGTCGAGCAGCGCGGCGGGCTCGATCCCCGTGACCGCCGCGAGCAGCGCCGGTTCGATCCGCTCCCCCAGCACGACAGCCACGCCGAGCACCTCGCGGGCCGGCGGACTGAGCCCCTCCAGCCGGGACAGCACGAGCCGGTGCAGCTCCGGGTGACCGGTGACCTCGCCGTCATCGGTGACGCGGTCCAGCAGCATCCGGACGTAGAGCGGGTTGCCGCCGGTGCCGTCGGCCAGCCGCGCCGCCAGTTCCTCGGGATCGGCCACGGTCGTGGCGTGCCGCACCCAGCCCGCGATGTCCCCGCGGCTCAGACCGCCGAGCCGGACCGTCCTGGTCGCCGGCGCACGCACCAGATCGGGCAGCACGTCCGCGAACGCGCCGTCGGCGTCGCGGTAGGTCGCGACGACGAGGATTCGCGCGGCGCCGAGCTCACCGGCGAGATGGGCGAGCAGCCGCAACGACGTCCGGTCCGCCCAGTGCAGGTCTTCCAGCACGACCAGCAACCCGCTGGGCGCGGCCTCGGCGACCAGTGCGTCGGTGGCGTCGGCGATCATGGCGAACCGCGCCGTCGCGTCACCTGGTTCGAAACGCGCGCCGGTGAACACGCGATGCAACGCTGGCAGATCGCGAGCGAGCCGGCGCCACGGCCACAGCGGCGGCATGCCGGGATCGTCCACGGCCTGCCCCCGCACGACCGGAATGCCGTACTCGCCGGCGATGCCGGTCGCGGCCGCGGCCAGCCGCGTCTTGCCGATGCCCGCGTCGCCCCCGACCAGCACCAGCCGTCCCGCGCCACCCGCCGCCGCCACGAGCCCCGCACGCAGTTCGGCGAGCTCGCGGTCGCGTCCGAGGATCGGCACCTCCACCCCCGCAGTATCGCCGACCGGTGCCGGTTCAGTACCGCACTGCGTACTGGCACTGATCCGCGTCGCACCCGCCCGCCCAAGACTCGTGGCCACACCGAACAAGGGAGGCACACCATGTACGCGCAGCTCACCTACTTCGACCGGCCGCGCGGCCCGGAACAGCTGGCCGCCGCGGACTTCGCGGTCCAGCAGCGGATCATGCCCGCGGTCGATTCGGTGCCGGGCAACATCGCGTCCTACGTGCTGCGGCGGCCCGACGGCTCGGAGGTCGTCATCTCGTTCGCCGAGTCCGAGCAGACGCTCATCGACACCCAGAAGGCCATCCTGAGCACCCCGCTGCTGCCCGGCGAGGACCCGGCGCTGCTGCCGGGCGCCGACCGCGTCGAGATCTACCCGGTGCACGAGACCTTCGGAGCGATGTCATGACCGCCGCCGCGACGCTGACCGCCGGCACCTGGCGGGCCGACCTGACGCGCAGCACCGCGTCGTTCAAGGTCGGCAACCTGGGCCGGGTGGCGAACGGAACCGTGCCCGTCACCGCCGGAACCGTGGAGATCGGCCCGGACGGCGCACTGCTGGCCGTGCACGGCACCCTGGACCTGGGCGCGATCGGCACCGGGATCGCCAAACGCGACCTCGACCTGCGCAAACCGGGCCTGCTCGACCTCGACCGGCACCCCGTCATGACGTTCACCGCCACGTCGGCGTCGCGCGTCGACGGCGGCTGGCTGGTCACCGGCACGCTCACCGCGCGCGGTACCTCCACGGAACTGAGCGGCACGGCCGAGCTGTCCACCGTGGACGGCGAGCCGGTCATGACCGCGACCGCCCGGCTGGACCGCCGGACGCTGGGCATCCGCGCGCCGAGGTTCCTGATCGGCCGGTACGTGGACATCACGGTCACGGCGGTGCTGTCCGGGTAGCGGTCGTCTCCAGACCAGTCTGGAACAACGGCCGCCGCCGACACTGTGCTGAACGAGTGATGGATGCGAACATGTGTTCGTGAGCACCACGCCCATCCTGCACGCCGACCTGGACGCGTTCTACGCCTCCGTCGAGCAACGCGACGACCCGCGCCTGCGCGGCCGGCCGGTGATCGTGGGCGGGGGCGTGGTGCTGGCCGCGAGCTACGAGGCCAAGCGGTTCGGGGTCCGTACCGCGATGGGCGGCGCACGGGCGTTGCGCCTGTGCCCGCACGCGATCGTCGTGCCGCCGCGGATGTCCGCGTACTCGGCCGCGAGCAAGGCGGTGTTCGAGGTCTTCCGTGACACGACGCCGTTGGTCGAGGGCCTGTCGATCGACGAGGCGTTCCTGGACGTCGGTGGCCTTTACCGGATCGCCGGGCCGCCGGAGGTGATCGCCCGGCGGTTGCGGGCGGAGGTGCTGGCGCGGGCCGGGTTGCCGATCACGGTCGGGGTGGCGCGGACGAAGTTCCTGGCCAAGGTCGCCAGCGGGGTGGCCAAGCCGGACGGCCTGCTGGTCGTGCCGGCCGACCGCGAGCTCGAGTTCCTGCACCCGTTGCCGGTCGAGCGACTGTGGGGCGTCGGCGAGGTGACGGCGGCGAAGCTGCACGGGCTCGGGATCCGCACGGTCGGCGAGGTGGCCGGGCTGGACGTGCACGGTCTGGTGTCGATGGTGGGCAAGGCGGCGGGCCGGCACCTGCATGCGTTGGCGCACAACTACGATCCGCGGCCGGTGGAGGTGGGGCGACGCCGCCGTTCGATCGGCTCGCAACGGGCGCTGGGGCGGCGGCCGCGCACGCCGGATGATCTCGACGCGATCCTGGCGTCTCTCATCGACGGGGTGTCGCGACGACTGCGCACGGCACACCGCGCGTGCCGGACTGTGGTGCTACGCCTGCGGTTCGCCGACTTCGAGAGAGCGACGCGCTCGCACACGTTGAGACATCCGACAACGGAGACCGGCGTTCTGCTGACGACGGCGAGGCAGTTGTTCGCCGCCGCGATGCCCATGATCACGAACCGCGGCATCACGTTGCTGGGCGTGTCGCTCGCCAACCTGCAGAACGAGAACCCGATGCAACTGTTGCTGCCGTTCGAGGATCAGGAGACGGGCGCCCTCGATGCCACGCTCGACCACGTGCGGGACCGGTTCGGCGGCAGCGCGGTGACGCGGGCGACGCTGCTCGGCCGCGATACCGGCCTGTCGGTGCCACTGCTGCCGGACTGACCTTTGTGGACGGCCGGGTGGTTCGTCCATGGACAAAGGTGAAGCTGCTCCCTGCGGGTGGACGTTGGACCGGAACACCGGGCAGCACTAGGAAACTGAAACGTGTTCTAGTTATGCTGCACCGCATGATCGCCACAGTGGTGTGGGGCACGGGAAATGTCGGTCGTGCCGCGATTCGGGCCGTCGAGGCTCATCCGGCGCTGAAGCTGGCCGCGGTGGTCGTCCACAACCCCGCGAAGGTCGGCCGGGACGCGGGCGAACTCGCCGGGCTCGACAGCGAGCTCGGGATCGCGGCCACCGACGACGTCGACGCGGTACTGGCCGCGAGTCCGGGCGCGGTGATGTACGCGGCCTCCGGTGACATCCGGCCGGACGACGCTCTCGCCGACATCACCAGGGCGATCCGGGCCGGCGCGGTGGTCGTCACGCCCTCCCTCTACGCGCTTTACGACCAGCGCGGCGCACCGCCGGAGTTGCGGGAACCGATTCTCGCCGCCATCGCCGAGGGCGGCGGATCGCTCTTCGTCTCCGGCGTGGATCCCGGCTGGGGCAACGACGTGCTGCCGTTGCTGATCAGCGGGCTGGGCAGCGAGATCGACGCGATCCGGTGCCAGGAGATCTTCGACTACTCCACCTACGACCAGCCGGACGCGGTGCGGTGGCTGATCGGGATGGGTCAGCCGCTCGACTACCAGGCGCCGATGCTCATGCCGACGGTGCCGACCATGGTGTGGGGCGGGCAGATCCGGCTGATGGCCAGGGCTTTGGGCGTCGAGGTCGACGAGATCCGCGAGACCGTCGACCGGCGGGCGCTCGACGCGACGGTGACGACCAGGACTATGGGCGAGTTCGAGGGCGGCACCCAGGGCGCGATCCGGTTCGAGGTGCAGGGCATCGTCGGCAGCGAGCCACTCATCGTCATCGAGCACGTCACGCGGATCCACGCGTCGTGTGCGACGGACTGGCCGATGCCGCCGTCCGGGGACGGCGCGCACAAGGTGATCATCGAAGGACGTCCGCGCATCGAGGTCTCGGTCGAGGCCACCGACGAGGGCGAGAACCGGTCCGCGGGCGGCAATGCGACCGCGGTCGGCCGGCTGGTGAACGCCATCGACTGGCTCGTCGCGGCGGATCCCGGACTCTACGACGCGCTCGACGTCCCGTTGCGCCCCGCGGCCGGCAAGCTCGGAAGGAACCCGCGATGAACATCGACATTCCCGAGGGCAAGGACCCGATCGGCTACGTGTGGGGCGAGATGGTGCCCGGCATCGGGGTGGCCGCCGCGAACTTCTCGCTGTCGGTGTACAGCCACACCACGCTCGGGCTGCGCGAGTTCGAGGCCGCGCGGCTGCGGACCGCGCAGATCAACGGCTGCCTGTTCTGCCTGGACTGGCGAACCGAACGGGACGGCCGGAAGGTCGAGGACGGATTCCTCGACGCGGTGACCCAGTGGCGCACGACCGACGCCTTCGACGACCGCACCAGGCTGGCCGCGGAGTACGCCGAGCGGTACGCACTGGATCACCACGGTCTCGACGAGGAGTTCTGGACCCGGATGACCGCACAGTTCAGCCAGGCAGAGATCGTGGAGCTGAGCATGAGCATCGGCGCGTGGCTCGCGTTCGGCAGGTTGAACCACGTGCTCGGGCTGGACGCGGTCTGCGTGCTGCCCAGGATCTGACCCTCCACATCGGAGGGTCACGGCGGCACATGGTCTTCAGAGGTCGGCGGCGATGATCTTCTCGATGTTGCGTTCGGCGAGTGCCGTGATGGTGACGAACGGGTTCACGACGGTACTGCCCGGAATCAGCGACCCGTCGATCACGTACAGGCCGGCGTAACCGTGCAGGCGGCCGTAGTTGTCGGTGGCCTTGTTCAGCACCGCGCCACCGAGCGGGTGGTAGGTCAGGTGGTCTCCCCAGGTCTTGTAGACGCCGAAGAAGTCCGTCCGGTAGATCGTCCCCTCCTTCGCGTTGATCTTGTCGAAGATCGTCTTCGCGGCACTGATGGACACCTGTTTCCAGGAGGTCTGCCAGTTCAGGTCGACCTTGCCCGCGGCGGCGTTCCAGGAGAACTCGGCGCGGTTCGGGGTCTTGGTGATCGACAGGTAGAACGAGGCGTAGGTCTCGATCCCGGTCGGCAACGGCGCGACCTCCGCGAACGCTCCCCCGGCCTGCCAGTTGTCGATGCCGAGGGTCGGGATGGAGGACTGCACCTTGCCGGTGGGGTCCCACATGTGGTTGGCGCGGCCGCACATCACGTTCCCGTTGTCACCCCAGCCCCGGCCGACCTCGTTGTTCAGGTTCGGCAGCGCCCCGGTGGACTTCAGCTGCACCAGCAGCTTGCTGGTGCCGACGCTGCCGGCCGCGAAGAAGACCTTCGCCGCGGTCACGGTCTTGGTGGCCACCGGGTCGCCGTTGGTGTTGAGCTGGTCGATGGTGACCGTGTAGCCACCACCGGACGCCGGCCGGACCGAGGTGACCTTGTGCAGCGCCGAGATCGTGACCCGGCCGGTCGCCCGGATCTTCGGGAGGTAGGTCTGCTGCAACGACTTCTTGCCGTAGTTGTTGCCGTAGAGGATCTCGCCGATCAGTGCCGACTTCGGCACGGTCCCGGCCGCCTCCTGCTCCATGTAGTTCCAGTCGTACACGGTCGGCACGAAGACGTACGGGAAACCGGACCGCTGGGCGTGTTTGCGGCCGACCCTGGCGAACTGGTAGCACTCGGCGCTCTCGAACCAGGCCGGGTTGACGAGGCCGACGCCGAGCTCGGCGTTGGCGCGCGGGTAGTAGACGTTGTACATCTCGTCGGCGTTGACCGTGGCGAGGACGTCGCCGAAGTACTCGCGCTTGGGCGTGACGGCCATGCCGCCGTTGACGAGCGAGCCGCCGCCGACACCGCGGCCCTGGTAGACGGTGATGCCGCTGAAGTCCTCGGCGTCCAGGATCCCGGTGTAGCGCGGGATCGCCTTGTCGATCGGGAAGCCCAGGAAGTTGCTCAGCGGCTGCTTTGTCCTGGTGCGCAGCCAGAACGAGCGCTGGTCCGGGGTCGTGGTGTTGGCGAAGATCTTGCCGTCGGAGCCGGGAGTGTCCCAGGCCATGCCCATCTCGATCATGTGGACGTCGACACCGGCCTGGGCGAGGCGCAGTGCCGCCACGCACCCGCCATACCCGGTGCCGATCACCAGGGCGGGCACCGTGGCCGCGTCGGCGATCTGACCGGACGCTGGAGCGGCCTGTGCCGCGGATCCGAGGCCACCCAGGGCCACGGCACCCAAAATAGAACCGGTTCCAGCGATGAATGAACGTCGGGAAGGACCCTTGAAACCGTTGTCACACGTCATTGTGTGGGTCATGTGATCTTCCTCACTTTTGCCGCATGAGAACAAGTTATACCTGTGCTTTGGCGGCAAGTCACTACCTGCTGGTACCGGTTCATTCAGGCAGTGCGGTGCGAGGACCGGCGGAAAGGCCGGCGAAGCGGTTCGACGGCTCCACAATGGACCACGACGGCGAGCGTTCGACTCAGTCGGTTCGC
The DNA here is from genome assembly GCA_963771775.1 of uncultured Actinomycetota bacterium. Lineage (GTDB taxonomy): Bacteria > Actinomycetota > Actinomycetes > Mycobacteriales > Pseudonocardiaceae > Lentzea. Next base: position 179,418 of record CAVYUS010000005.1, on the reverse strand, counting down.
GGGGACAGCGCCCTGAGCAGATGGTCGACGAGCGCGTCGGCGTACTCCTGGGTGATCGGTCCAGTGCGCAGCATCCAGCGCTGATACAGCGGGGCGTAGAGCAACTCCAGCGCCAGGTCGAGGTCCGCGTCCGCGGCGATCTGGCCGGCCCGCTGAGCGCTGCGCAGGCGTTCCTTCTTGGCCTCGTCGACCGGTGCGGCGAGCTTTTCCCGGTACAGCGCGGCCAGCTCCGGATCGCCCGCGATCTCCAGGTTGAGCGCCCTGATCGGCGCCTCGAACGCGGGATCGGCGAACTCGGCGGCGGTCGCCCGCATGACGGCCTTCAGGTCGGCCTCGATGTCGCCGGTGTCCGGCAACGCCATCCCGTCCGCGCCCTCGCTCAGCGCCAGGAACGAGTCGAAGACCACGGCACCCTTCGACCGCCACCACCGGTAGATCGTCTGCTTGCCGACGCCCGCCCGCGCGGCGATGCCCTCGATCGAGATCTTGGCGTAGCCCACCTCGGAGATCAGCTCGCGGGTGGCTTCCAGGACGGCCTGCCGCGACCGCTCGTTGCGGCGAGCGGGGTCGGGCTTCCTGGCGTCGGTCGGCATGGCCGGGAGAATAACAGTTACGAGACGAGACGGACCGTCTTGACAAGCGCGGGTCCGTGCCGCAAGCTTCACCTCGTTGCGAGACGGACCGTCTCGTCTCATACGAGGAAAGCAGGCGTCACACACATGACCTCTCGGGTTTGGTTCATCACCGGTGCGTCCCGCGGCCTGGGCAAGGCCTACACCGAGGCCGCCCTGGCCGCGGGCGACCGCGTGGTGGGCGCGGCACGCAACATCGAACCGCTGGCACACCTGGCCGCGGAGTACCCAGGCCGGCTCGTGTGCCTGCCACTCGACGTCGCCGACCGCGCGGCCGTCAACGACACCGTCGAGCAGGCGGTCGCCGCGTTCGACCGGCTGGACATCGTGGTCAACAACGCGGGCGGCCTGCTGTACGGCATGGTCGAGGAGGCCACGGAGGAGCAGGCCCGCGCCCACTTCGACGTCAACTTCTTCGGCGCGCTGTGGGTCACCCAGGCCGTCATCCCCCACCTGCGCGCCCAAGGCTCCGGTCACCTCCTGCAGGTGACCACGATGGGCACGGGCGGCGGGATGGCCTCGGTCGGGCTGTACGCGGCGAGCAAGGCCGCGCTCGACTCTCTCAGCGCGTCGGTGGCGATGGAGCTCGAACCGTTCGGCGTCAAGGTCACCATCGTCCAGTCGGGCGGCTACGACACCGGGCTGTTCACGGCAGGCATCACGGCGACCGAGCCGAACCCCGCCTACGACGCACTGCGGGTGCGGCTCGCCGAGCTGTTCGGCGACGACGCCGGGCCCGATCCCAGCACCGCCGCGCCCGTCATCATGGAACTGGTGGACCTGCCGGAACCGCCGCTGCGCCTCATCGTGGGCAGTGCGTCCTACGACATCGTCCAGCAGCTGGACCAGTCGAGGACCGAGCTGTACCAGGCCTGGGAATCGTTGAGCCGCAAGGCTTCCGGCTGACGTGGGTGCTGCGTCAGCGCGGTTCCAGGACGCACTCGGCCAGCTCGGCCAGCGCCGCCCGCAGGCCGGTGTCGACGGCGGCGCGCATCAGGTCCGGACGGCGTTCGGTGCGGCCGATCCGCGCACTGCCGGCGGGTGGGCGGATCTGCAGCGTCGCGGGGTGGGACGCGAGGAGGTGTTCCTCCTCGGCCCTGTTCTGCGCGCTGCGCAGGTAGGTGGCGGCTACTCCCGGCGCGTGCCGGGCGAACCAGCGCGACAGCACGAGTCGTTCGCCGCGCGACGGTGGCAGCACGATCTCGTCCGCGCGACGGGTGCGCAGTGCCACGACGTGCGTGGCGTTTTGGGAGAGCGCGGTCCGCACCGGGATCGCCTCGCTCAGCCCGGCGTCAAGGAACGAACGACCACCGATCACGACCGGTTTGCCGGCGAGCAGCGGCATCGCCGTGGACGCCCGGAGCGCGGCCTGCAGGCTGGGGATGTCGCGGACGTGCTCGTGCAGGTCGGTGGCGGCACCGGTGAGCGCGTCCGTGGCCATCGGGTGGAACTCGACGGCGTTGTCGAGGATCTCCTGGAAGCCCATCGGCATGATCCGCGTGTAAACGGTGTGGACGAGGAACTGGGTGTCCACCACCGGTTTGCGGCGCAGCAGCCGCCTCGGGTCGATCGTCCCCCGCATGATGGCCGGGTCCCACCACGCGTGCTTGCTGCGGCCGGCGCGCCCGCACAGCAACCAGGCCGCGTTCAACGTGCCCGCGGAACTGCCGTAGACGGCGTCGAACAGCGGCAGCAGACCCAGCTGTTCGATCGCGACCGCCATACCGCCCGAGTAGGCGCCGCGCGAGCTTCCGCCTTCGATCAGCAACACCAGGCGCGCGTCGTCGGCGCGGTTTCCGGGCGTGCTTTCCCGCTGGTTGCGCTCACGCAGCAACTGAAGGACGGCTTCGGTCACTGGTGCTCCTCCGTTCGTTCGGGACGTGGGCGCGCGACCGGACGATCCCGGGCGGCTTCTTCCGAACGTACGGCGTCGAGGGCCGCCTGGACGCGTTCGGCGTCCGTTGTGCGTTGCTGGGCCTGGTAGATCGCCAGCGCTTCCCGCCACACACTCCGCGCCTGGTCGTGCTGCCCGAGCGAGACATGGGGGTGACCGAGCCGGTCAAGGCTGTCGGCCACGCTGATGATGTAGCCGATTTCCCGGAACAGCGCGACGGACTGCCGGTAGAGGTCGACGGCTCGGCCGTGGTGACCGGTCTGGTGGGCGATGTAACCGAGGCTGTCCAGGGCGTCCGCTTCGCCGTCGGGGTCGCGGTGCTCCCGGTACCGGGCGAGTGCGGCCTGGCAGTGTTCGCGGGCGGTGTCGTACTCACCCAGGCCGGCCGACAGCCAGCCGACGAGGTTGAGCGCCTCGGCCACCCACACCGGTCGCTCGAGAGCGCGGAAGACCTGCAGGGCTTGCGTCGCGTGGCCGAGGGCACGGCGCTCGTCTCCCTGCATCTCCCACGCCCGCGCCAGCGTCTGGTGTGCGCGGCCCTGTTCGGTCAGGTCGTGCTGGAGCTCGGCCAGGCGGAGGGCCTCGTGCAGATGTGCGGTCGCTTCCTCGTGGCGGCCCAGACTGGCGCAGGCGTAGCCGAGCAGCCGCAGGACGCGCGTTCGAGGGCCGGGGTCGGGCAGGCCGGTGGTGGCGTCCAGGGCGGCCCGCCACACGGCGAGGCGGTCGTGGCGCAGGCCCCGGCGGCTGTGGAACGTGTTCAGGCTCCACGCGAGCTGCCACACGGCCTGCTGCTCGGTCGCGACACGTTGGGCGGCAAGCAGATTGGCGTGTTCGGCGGCGAACCAGGCCGTCGGGTCCGGCACCGGGCGCAGCCGCGTTCCCGGTGCCGGCGGGTCGAGCGAGATGGGTGGGCGGTGGGGTTCCAGCAGGACGTCGGCGCTGTGCGCGGTGTGCAGGTAGAAGTCGATCAGGCGGCGCCGGGCCGCGTCCTGGGTCTCGGCCGGGAGGTGGCGGGCCTGGTCGAGAGCGAAGAGCTTCACCAGGTCGTGCAGGCGATACCGGCCGGGCGCGTGCTGTTCGATCATGGACACCCGTTCCAGCGCCCGCAGTGTCGCGCCGGCCTCGTCGTCCGCCACGAGGCTGGCGGCGGCGTGCAGGCTGATGTCCGGGCCCGGGGCGAGGCCGAGCAGGGCGAGCGACGAGGCCTGCGAATCGGTGAGCGCGCCGTAGGTCCACGACAGCGCCGCGTGGACGCTGGAGGCGGGGTCGCCGGTGTCGAGGGCGTCCAGGCGGGTCGGCACGTCCCGCAGTTCCGCGGCCAGGGTGGCGAGCCGGACGCCGGGGCGCAGTGCGGCGCGGGCCGCGACCACCGCCAGCGCGAGCGGGAGGCCGGCGCAGTAGCGGACCAGATCGGCGGACGCGTCCGGTTCGGCGGCGAGGCGGTCGTGGCCCAGGCGGCGGGCAAGCACGTCGCGCGCCTCGTCGTCGTCGAGCACCCCCAGCGGCAGCGGAACCGCGCCGTGGGCGGTGACCAGGCCGGCGAGCTGGTCGCGGCTGGTCACCAGGACGGTGCAGGTGCGGCTGCCGGGCAGCAGGGGCACGACCTGGGCGGTGTCGCGGGCGTTGTCCAGGACGATGAGGATTCGCTTGTCCGCCACCAGGGTCCGGTACAGCGCGGTCTGCGCGTCCTCGCCGGCCGGCATCCCGGTCGGCTCGACACCCAGTGCCTCCAGGAACCCGCGGACCGCCGTGGCGGGCGACGCCGGTCTCCCGCCGGGGTCGAAGCCGCGCAGGTCGACGAACAGCTGACCGTCGGGGAACCGGTCCAGGTTCTGATGAGCCCAGTGCAGGGCCGTCCAGGTCTTGCCGATCCCGCCGCCACCGCTGGCCGCCAGCACCGCGTCCGGCGCCTTGTCCAGCGCGGCCAGCTCGTTGTGCCGGCCGACGAACTCGCCCGGCGGGGCCGGTAACTGCCGCGGCACCGGGGTCGTGGACGCCGGGGCACCGATCGCGGCCGCGAGCAGGCTCTCCCGGTCCTCCGGCGACAGCCGCAGGGCGTCGGCGAGCCTGCGGACCGTCGCCACACCGGGGTTGGCGGCGGTGGTCTCGAACCTGCGGATGGTGCGGACCGAGACGCCGGAGAGCTCCTCCAGCCGTTCCTGCGTCACGCCCGCTCGCAGTCGCAATCGGCGCAGCAGCGCGCTGAACCCGCTCGTCACGTTCCAGGCCCCTCCCCTGGCCTGGATGCTATCGCGGGGTCCGAACAGGAATCCGCCGTATCGCCCGTTTCGGATCGCGGCCGAAGAAAGTCCGATGCCGGAAGGTGTTGGCCGAATGATTGTTCGACAAATTTTACGTTCAGTAGAATATTCCAGAAAATGATTTCGAGATAATGCCGATTCCAGCGGACAAGTGTCCGTTACGATGGCTCGACGAACGCTGACCGCGTGAGAGGTGCGCCATGCCTGCCCGTCCCGACACCGGCCCCGACTTCATCGAGGCCCTCGCCCGCGGGCTGGACGTGATCCGTGCGTTCCAGCCGCTGCGCCCGGTCATGCCGCTCAGCGAGGTTGCCGCGGCCACCGGGCTCGCGCGGCCCACCGCGCGGCGCGTCCTGCTGACGCTGACCGAGCTGGGTTACGTGCGGCAGAGCGAGAACGGCTTCGCACTCACGCCGAAGGTGCTCGAGCTCGGCGTCGCCTATGTGCGGTCGATGGGGTTGTGGGACGTCGCTCGTCCGCACATGGAGCGCCTGTGTGCGCGTACCAACGAGTCCTGCTCGATCGCGCAGCTCGACGGGTCGGACATCGTCTACGTCGCGCGGGTCGCGGTACCGAAGATCGTCACGCTGTCCGTGCAGATCGGCACCCGGTTCCCCGCGCTACAGACGTCGCTGGGCAAGGTCCAGCTCGCCGCCCTGCAGCCGGCGGAGCTGGCGGCCGTGCTCGCGCAGCCGACGCGGTCGGGGCTGACGCCGAGGTGGCAGCCGGACGAGGCCGAGCGCGACGCCGAGCTGCGGGACGTGCGGGCGCGCGGCTGGGCCCTCACCGACGAGCAGCTCGCGGCGGGGATCCGGTCGGTCGCGGCGCCGTTGCGGGACGGGAACGGCACGGTCGTGGCCGCGCTCAACGTCAACTGCCACGCGGCCGAGACGTCGGTCGAGCGGCTGATCGAGCACCACCTGCCGTTACTGCTGCAGACCGCCGGTGACATCAGCTCGGACTTCGCGCGGCTCGGCACGGTGCCGCACGTGGTCGTCGCCTCCTGACGGGTTGACTCCCGGCCGAGGAAGGTTGACGATTCAACGGACACTTGTCCGCATGCCGGTCGAGGAGGCCCCCGATGGTCGGCGAACGACGTTCTGTTGTCCTGCGAAATGGCACCGTCCTGACGATCGACGGTCAACGGCGGGTGCTGGCCGATCACGACGTGCTGGTCGTGGGCGACCGGATCGCCGCGATCGGCCCGCGGCTGGAGGTGCCCGAAGGCACCGTCGAGATCGACGCCGGGAACGGCATCGTCATGCCGGGAATGGTCGACACGCACCGGCACATGTGGCAGACGGCGATGCGCGGCTACGGCGCCGACTGGACGCTCACGCAGTACTTCGTCTGGTACTACCTCGAGTGGGGCCGGATCTTCCGGCCGCAGGACATCCACGCGGGTAACCTGCTCGCCGCCGCCGAAGCGCTCGACGCCGGTGTCACCACGACGGTCGACTGGTCGCACGGGCTGCAGACGCCCGACCACGCCGACGCCGCCGTCGACGCGTTGCAGGCGGTTCCCGGCCGTTTCGTCCTGGCGTACGGCAACATCCAGGACAGCCCCGCGTCCTGGACGGCCAAGCCGGAGTTCCGCGACTTCGTGTCCCGGCGCATGACCGGTGACGACATGCTGGGCTTCCAGCTCGCGTTCGACGTCACCGGCGACCCCGAGTTCCCGGAGAAGCCCGCGTTCGAGGTCGCGCGAGAGCTCGGCGTCCCCGTGACCACGCACGCCGGTGTGTGGGGCGCGACCAACGACGACGGCATCAGGCTGATGTACGACAACGGGTTCATGACGCCGCAGTCCATCTACGTGCACGCCGCGACGTTGTCCGCCGACTCGTACCACCGCATCGCGGCCACCGGCGGGTCGATCTCCGTGTCGACCGAGAGCGAGCAGAGCGCGGGCCAGGGCTACCCGCCCACCTGGGCGATCCGGGAGCACGGCATTCCGGTGTCGTTGTCGATGGACACGTCGGTGTGGTGGAGCGGCGACCTGTTCTCCGCGATGCGGTCGACGTTGGGTGCCGACCGGGCGAGAGAACACATGGCGGCGCACGCGAACAACGACACCGTCACGCATTCCTCGCTGCGGGCCGAGCACGTCGTCGAGTGGGCGACGTTGGGCGGAGCGCGCGCGTTGGGGCGCGACGACCTCGGCAGCATCGAGGTCGGCAAGAAGGCGGACATCGTGTTGCTGCGCAACGAGCACTCGCCAGTGATGTTCCCGGTGCTCAACCCCTACGGGCACGTGGCGTTCCAGGCGCAGCGGGCCGACGTCGACACGGTGATCGTGGACGGCCGGATCGTGAAGCGCGACCACCGGCTCGTCGACGTCGACCTGAAATCCATCCGCACCGAGGTCGAGCAGACGGTCGAGCACCTGCGCGGGCAGCTCGGCGAGGAGGCGTGGGCGAAGGGCATGAACCCGGACATCCCCACTGCGAAAGTGCTGGACAACCCGTACACCTACACCGAGTACCGGGGCGACACCCGGACCTCCGTCTGATTGCGGGGCTGGATGACGAACAGCGGACCGCTCGCGGGCCTGCTCGTGGCCGACTTCTCCCGCGTGCTCGCGGGACCGTACGCGACCATGCTCCTCGCCGACCTCGGCGCCACGGTCGTCAAGGTCGAAGGGCCCCAAGGAGACGAGACGCGCACGTGGATGCCGCCCGTGCGCGACGACGTCTCGACCTACTACCTGGGCATCAACCGCGGCAAGCGGTCGATCGCGCTGGACCTGCGCGACGAGACCGACGCCGGGCTCGCCCGTGAGCTCGCCCGCCGCGCGGACGTGGTGATCGAGAACTTCAAACCGGGCGGCCTGGCCAAGTACGGGCTCGACCACGCGAGCGTCAGCGCCGCCAACCCGAGGGTGATCTACGCGTCGATCACCGGGTTCGGCGCGGGCGCGGGCAGTCACGTCCCCGGCTACGACCTGATGGTGCAGGCGATCTCCGGACTGATGAGCCTCACCGGGGACGCCGACGGGCCGCCCTACCGCGCGGGCATCTCGGTGTTCGACGTCATGGCCGGCAACCACGCCCTCATCGGCATCCTGGCGGCGCTGCACCACCGCGACGCCACCGGGCAGGGCCAGCTCGTGGAGGTGAACCTGCTGTCGTCGGCGTTGACGGGCCTGGTGAACCACAGCTCCGCCTACGTCGCCAGCGGCACCGTGCCGTACCGGATGGGCAACGCCCACCCCAGCGTGTTCCCCTACGAGCCGTTGCCGACCGCCGACAACGACCTCATCGTCGCCGCCGCGAACGACGGCCAGTTCCGCCGGCTGTGCGAGGTGCTCGGGTTGCCGGACGTCCCGGACGACCCGCGGTTCGCCCGCAACACCGACCGCACCCGCAACCGCGAGGAACTGCGGCCGATCCTCGTCGAACGGCTCGCCACCCGCGGCGCCGTCGAGTGGTTCGACCTGCTCGTGGCGAAAGGCGTGCCGTGCGGGCCGATCAACACGATCGACGGCGGGTTCGCCATGGCCGAGCGGTTCGGGCTCGATCCGGTCGTCGTGGTCGGTCCGGACGACCGGGCGGTGCCGACGACGCGGCACCCCATCCGGTTCTCCCAGACACCGCCCGTCTACGAGCTTCCTCCGCCCGAACTGGACGAGCACGGCACCGAACTGCGCGCGTGGCTGAAGGAGGAGCAGAGTTGACCGAGTACCGGACCGCGCTCGGTGCGTCGACCCCCGAGACGATCACCTTGCTGGGCCAGGACCTCGCGCGGGACGTGATGGGCACCGTCGGGTTCGGTGAGCTGGCGTTCTGGCTGGCCACCCAGCGCCGGCCGAGCGCCGGCGAGACACGCGTGTTCGAGGCCGTGCTCGCCGCGCTCGCCGACCACGGGTTCACGCCGACCGCGATCGTCACGCGCCTGACCTACCTCTCGGCGCCGGACTCGGTGCAGGGCGCGCTCGCCGCCGGGCTGCTCGGCGGCGGGTCGCGGTTCCTCGGCGTCACCGAGGACTGCGGCCGGTTCCTGCACGCCGTGGTGAGCGCCAACGGCCCGCAAGACGACTGGGAGGCTCTCGCGCTGGAGACCGTGCGGGCGCAAGGAAAAGCGCGGATCCCCGGGCTCGGCCACCACGTGCACAAGAACGGCGACCCGCGCACCGCCCGGCTGTTCGAGATCGCCGCCGAGGAAGGCCTGGTCGGGCCGCACCTCTCGCTCTTCGCCGCGATCGGGCGCGTCCACCCGCAGGTGCTCGGCAAGACGTTGCCGCTCAACGGCGCCGGGACGTGCGGCGCGGCGCTGGCCGACCTCGGACTGCCCTTGGAACTGTTGCGCGGCTTCGCGTTGCTGGCCCGCACCGCCGGGTTGATCGGGCAGCTGGCCGAGGAACTGCGTAATCCGGTCGCCAACGACATCTTCCTGTCCGTGGACACGAACACGCGGTCCGTCGCGCCGCTGGAGGAGTGATCATGCAGCTGGTCACCGAGGACAACATCACCGCTCTCGCGCAGGAACGCTGGGCCACCGCGAAGGATCCGCGCACCGCGCAGCTCATGACTTCACTCGTCCGGCACCTGCACGACTTCGCCCGCGAGGTGCGGCTCACCGAGGCAGAGTGGATGGCCGCCATTCAGTGGCTCACGGCGACCGGGCAGATCAGCGACGAGAAGCGCGAGGAGTTCATCCTCGCGTCGGACGTGCTCGGGCTGAGCATGCTGATCGTGCAGATGAACCACCGGTTCGAGCAGGGCGCGACGCCGGCCACGGTGCTGGGCCCGTTCCACATCGACGGTTCCCCCGAACTCGGTTTCGGCGGCGACATGTCCGACGACGTAGCGGGCACCCCGCTGTACATCACCGGGACGGTCCGTTCGCTCGACGGCAGCCCGGTCGCGGGTGCCGTGCTCGACGTGTGGCAAGCCGACGCCGAGGGTGCCTATGAAGCGCAACTGCCCGACGTCGACGAAGCCCGGTTGCGCGCGAAGTACCACCCACGCGCCGATGGCACGTACTGCGTGCGCACGATCGCGCCGAAGGGGTACTCGATCCCGATGGACGGACCGGTCGGCGACCTGATCGGCCGGACCGAGATCAGCCACTTCCGGCCGGCGCACGTCCACTTCCTGCTGACCGCCGACGGGTACGAACCGCTGATCACGCACCTGTTCGAGGAGGGCGCCGAGTACCTGGACAGCGACGTCGTGTTCGGTACCAAGCAGGAGCTGGTGGTGACGTTCGAACCGCGCGAGCCCGGTCCCGCACCGGACGGCGGCACGTGCGCCGTGCCGTGGATCGAGGCCAGGTACGACTTCGTGCTGCAACCATGCGCGCCGCGGTAGTCGATCGTCCCGGCCAGGCGCCGTCGGTGGCCGAGCGGGACGAACCGGCCGCGGGGCCGGACGAGGTCCTCGTCGACGTGCTCGCCGCCCCGATCACGCCGCTCGACCTGTTGTGCGCCACGGGAACCTCGTATTTCGGACGCCCCGTAACGCCTTATGTGCCTGGGGTGCAAGGGATCGGGACTGTCGATGGCCGCGCGGTGTGGTTCCCCACCACGGCGGGGATGGCCGCGGGCGACGGGAGCATGGCCGAGAAGGCGTTGGCGCGCAAGGATGATCTGGTGTTCCTGCCGGACGGGGTCGAGCCGGTCGCGATGGCCGCGCTCGGGTTGTCCGCCGTCGCCGCGCACATGGCGTTGACGTGGCGAGGTGAGCTCGTGCCGGGCGAATGCGTCATCGTGCTCGGCACCGGTGCGGTCGGCCAGGCCGCGATCCAGCTTGCACGCGCTGCCGGAGCCGGCCGTGTGGTCGCCGCTGCCCGGTCGGCCGCTGGTCGGGAACGTGCGCTGCGTGCGGGCGCCGACGCCGTGGTCGCCCTGAACGACAGCAATCTGACCGACGACAGCGACCTGGCCGCTAGATTCGTCTCAGTCGCACCAGGCGCCGATCTCCTGCTCGACCCGCTCTTCGGCCCTCCGGCCGCCGCCGCGGCCACCGCGCTGCGTCCGGGCGGAAGGTGGGTCAACCTAGGCGGTTCGGCGGGCGAGACGTGCCCGGTGAGCTCCTCGCTCCTACGCAGCCGCTCGTTGCGCCTGTCCGGGTACACCAACAACGAGCTCAGCGGTCAGCAGCGCGCGGAAGCCATCTCGGCCGTCGCACACCTGGCGGCGCAGGGCGAACTCACCGTGGACCACGAGGTCGTGCCGCTCACCGACGTGGCCGGCGCGTGGCAGCGTCAGGCCGAAGGTGGAACCAATGGCCGGGTCGTGCTCGTCCCCCGGTAGCACCGGTCCTACGCTGCGATCATGCGACTGCACGTCCACCAATGGGGTCAGGGTCCGCGCGTGGTGCTGGTGCACGGCGGCGTGCTCGGCGGCCGGGAGACCTGGCGGGCCCAGCGACCGCTCACCGAACGGTGGACGCTGCTCGCCCCGGACCGGCCCGGTCACGGCCAGTCGCCGCCCGCCCGCCAGGACTTCGAACCCGAGGCCGCGCTCATCGCGGACCAGTTGCTCGACCAACCGGGCCACCTCGTCGGCCTGTCCTACGGCGCCATCGTCGCCATGTACGCCGCGGCGCTGCGGCCCGAGAACGTGCTCTCGCTGACCATCGTCGAGCCGCCGTCCTCCGGCGTCGCGCGCGGAGTTCCGGTCGTGGACGCGTTCGGGGCCGCCGCGCGTGAGTTGATCGAGCAGGCCGATCTCGACCCGGCGGAGGGATTGCGCCGCTTCTTCCCGATCGCGGGCGTGCCGGTCGAGGTGCCCGACAAGCCGCACGAGGCGTTGCTCCACGGCATGCGCCAGCTGCTGGGCGCGCGCCCGCCGGACGAGGCCGCACCGCCGCTCGCCGCACTGCGCGCCGCCGGGTTCCGGATCCTGGTGGTCTCCGGCGGGCACAGCGAGGCGAACGAGGTCATCTGCGACACGATCGCGCGGGAGACCGGTGCGGAACGGGCCGTGTGCCGGGGCCGCGACCACCTCGTGCCCGAGGCCCCGGAGTTCAACGCGGTGCTGGAACGGTTCCTGGCACCTTCCTAGCGCGGGAACGGCATCCAGTTGCCGTTGATCCACGCCGGATAACCGGCGTCGACGCCGTCGCTCACGTTCGAGAACCGGACGTACCTGGTGCCCTTGAAGAAGTAGATCTTGTGGTTGTCCTTGCGCATCAACGCCGCGTCGATCCCCGCCTCGAAGCTGGCCGGCAGGCCGGGCCAGTTGCCCGCGATCGGGTTGGGGTAACCGGCGTCCACGCCGTCCGACACCTTCGTGAACCGCACGTACTGGTTGCCCTTGAACAGGTAGACCGCACCGTTCGACTCACGCCACAGCGCCGCGTCGATCCCGGCCTGGAAGTTCGCGGGCAGACCGGGCCAGTTGCCCGCGATCGGCTTCGGATAGCCGGCGTCGACCGTGTTGGAGCCGGCCGAGAAGCGGACGTACTGGTTGCCCTTGAAGAAGTAGAGGGCGTTGTTGTCCTCGCGGAACAGCGCCGCGTCGATGCCGGTGCGGAAGCTCGCGGGCAGGCCGCCCCAGTTCGGGGAGATCACTCTTGGATAGCCGTCGTCGCGGAGGTTCGCGATGTCGGTGTAGCGGATGTACTCGTCGCCGCTGAACAGGTAGGCCTTCGCGTTGTCGCCGCGCCACACCGCCGCGTCGACCTTCGTCAGGAACGGGTTCCAGCCGAAGTGCTTCGGCGTGTAGGCGCAGACCGCCTTGGAGTTGCTGCGCATCACACACAACGCGCCCTCGTCCGGCGTGCAGTTGGCGCAGTTCTTGTTGGGAGAGCGGAAGAAGCCGCCCGCGACCGAGGCGCACGAGCAGTTGCTGGACGCGTACTCGTCCGGTGCGCCGAAGATGTGGCCGGTCTCGTGGGCGTAGACCATGTCGGAGATTCCGCTCGCACCGAACTGCATGACGAGCCTGGGCCGTCCCGCGTAGGCGAACCACGTGACCGGGTGCCGCGTGATGAACGCCGCGTAGGTCCAGTCGGTCTTCAGCGTCGTGCGGATGTCCTCGACGTACTTCTTCAGGCCCGCATCACCCGCTGCGTAGCCGAGTTGCGCCATCGCGGGGTCTCGCCAGAGCAGCTCCGCCTCGCCCGTCGACAGCCCGATCGGCTTCGGGTAGTCCGCGTCCACGCCGGCCGCGACGTCCGTGAACCGCACGTACCTGCCGTTGAACCGGCCGTTCTTGAAGAAGTAGATCTTCTGGTTGTCGCCGCGGTACACCGCCGCGTCGATGCCCTGCTCGAACCCCTCGTCGAGCCCGCCCCAGTTCGGCGTCAGCTTCTGCGGGTAGCCGGGATCGACGCCGTCGGCGACGTTCGAGAACCGGACGTAGTCGTCGCCCTTGAAGAAGTAGATCTTGTGGTTGTCCTTGCGCATCAACGCCGCGTCGATCCCCGCCTCGAACCCGGCCGGCAGACCGGGCCAGTTGCCCGCGATCGGCTTCGGGTACCCGGCGTCCATGCCGTCCGACACCTTGGTGAACCGCACGTACTGGTTGCCCTTGAAGAAGTAGACGGCGTCGTTGGACTCGCGCCAGAAGGCCGCGTCGATGCCGCTCTCGAAGGCCGCGGGCAGGCCGGGCCAGTTGCCGGCGATGGGCTTGGGGTAGCCGGCGTCCATGGTGTTCGAGCCGGTGGAGAACCGGGCGTACTGGTTGCCCTTGAAGAAGTAGAGGGCGTTGTTGTCCTCGCGGAACAGCGCCGCGTCGATGCCCTTGTAGAACGACTCCGGCAGCCCCTTCCACCGCGCACCCTGCCACGGCTCGATGTCGACCGTCGCGACCCGCACGTCGTAGACCCACGTGATCTTGGCCGCCGGTTCCTGGTCGGCCAGCCACTCGAGCCCCTCCTGCACGTCCGCGACCGCCGCGATCCGGTCCGCCGCGCTCATGACGTAGCCGGGATCCACCCCGTTGACGAGCACGACACCGACCGCGACCTCGTTGATCATCCGCTCGCTGGTCGGCTTCTCCACGGCCTGGACTCCCAGCGCGGCCTCGACCGCAGCCTCATCGGCGTCCGGTGCGTCGAGGCCGTCCTTGCCCCACTCCTTGTCGCGATGGGGCCGGTTGCGCTTGGCGTCCTGGTACTCCGGTGTCCGGCGGAGCTTGAGTGCCTGCACCGCAAGGGATTCCGCTTCGGTGAGGTCGGCGTCGCCGGCCGCCTCCGGCTGGTCGGGGCCATCGACGATCAGCACCCGGCCGTACCGGTGCAGCACCCGGCCGCCCGCTTCCTCGACCTCGCGGACCGCGTCCGCCACGTCGTGAGCGATCCTGACGACACGTTCGTTCATCGGCCCGTCCTCTCGCCGCAGGGATTCACCCGGCGGCGAGACGGCCGCCGGCCGCTACACCAACGAACTCGGCTCCGGAACCGCTTTCGTTACGCGAACCACGGCGGCCATTCGGGGGACATGACCCCAACGGGGTCACGAACTCACGCCTTGACGCGCGCCTTGGTGGTCCACATCCGGAAACCGGCCGCGATCGCCTCGGCCTCCGACCCGAACGCCCGGTCGCCCTTCATCCGCCGGTAATAGGGCGAGTCGGCGGTGTGGTAGACCATCGTCTTCGAGTTCCCCTTGAGTGGCAACGACTCCGGCGCGGCAGGCGGCACCACCCGCGCCACCATCCCCCGGTCTGTTCCACCGAAGGACGTGGCGCGGGCAGGGCGAGCACCTGCTTCGGCGACTCGGCCTGTGCGCGGCCGCGCACCAGCGACCATGTCAGCACCGAACCCACGGCGAAGGACGCCAGGCACAGCAGGAACATCTGCGAGAACAACCAGAGCACCGGAACTCCTAGCGGACTTCGACGTCGACCTGGCGCGTGGCCGGGTCGTACTCACCGTCGGGGGCGGGACGGGTCTCGACGGCGATCAGCGCGGGTGACACGCCTTGGCCGACAAGCAGATCGCGGACCATCTGCGCGCGCGTCGCGGCCATCGCAGGGTCGGTGCCGTGTGCGACCAACGTGACCGAGGCGCGAGGTGCGACGAGAAGCATGCGGCCGACGCGCTGGACCAGGTCCGGCCCGTGGCCTTCCCACCAGGTCGTGCCCTGCACGAACCGGATCGCACCATCGCCGTTCACCAGCCGGTTGATCGAGTCGTGCAAAGCTCCGACATTCAGGTCGCCGGCCGTCGCGGACGGCCCGATCTCGATCCGGTCGGTGACCTGCAGACCGTTCGCGGCCACCTGCACCGCGTCGCGGACCTCGTTGGCACGAGCCTCGTCCGGCACGCGGGCCGCGATCGCGACGTGTCCGTTGTGGATGGTCGTGGTCACGTCGGACACCTTGGCGGACAGGGCGGCGGTGACCATCCGGCCGACCACGGCGGGCGGGATCGGCAGCGTGCCGCCGAGCCGGAGCGCGGCCGTCACGCGGTGGTCGGTGGACTTCACCGCGTCGAGCAGCGCACGACGTTCGAGGTCATCGGCGACCGCGCCGGACACGACGATCTCGCCACCGCGCACCGCCACGAACAGCTGCGCCGGTCCGGCGGGCCGTACCTCGGTGCTGCCGACGCCGGACACGTCGTTGACCACGGCGCGCACCGCGTCAACGGACCGCGGCGCGACTTCGCTGACCACGACCGAACGGCCGCTCACCGCGACAACGCCGTGGTAGCCGGTGTTGGCCAGCGCCGCACGCACGTCGGCGTGCAGCGTCCGTTCGATGTCACCGCCGTACACGAACACACCGGTGACGGCGAGCAGCGCGGGCACCAACAGCCCGCTGATCCAAACCGCGTGAGGCAAACGCACGGCGCAGGGATTACCGGACCGCGAGGCCGAAAAGCCAGCCAGGCCCGTCGTTCGAGCTGATCTTCACTCGGTCAGGTGACCGGTCCAGCGGCGGTACGGCATCTGGCGTCTTGATCGCTCCACCTCCTCACGGAAAAGTTCAAGTGGTTGAACCACCTCGCAAGCCAATGGCGTCGGACGAGGAGCACGGATGCGGAAACGCGCGACGGTTGTCCCCCTGCTGGCTCTCCTGGGTCTGGTCCTGCCCGCTCCCGCCACCGCACAGCCGACCGGCACGGTCGTCTCGGGGCAGGCCAGGTTCCAGATCCTCTCCCCCACCCTGGTGCGCACCGAGTACGCCGGGGATCGCAGGTTCGAGAACGCGGCCACGTACAACGTTGTCGGCCGCACAAGTTTTCCACGCACCGCCTACCGGTCGCGGGTCGAGAACGGCTGGCTGGTCATCACCACCTCGGCGATGACCTTGCGCTACCGCGTGGACTCCGGTCCGTTCCGCGCGGACAACCTCGAGCTGAGGTCCACGAGCACGACGGCGTCCCCGTGGCGGCGGGTCGTCTGTGCGACCGGGCAGCTGTGCGAGGCGGAGGACCAGCACCGGGAGGGGATGCTGGTCGCGGCCGAGCATCCCGGCCACACCGGTGCGGGTTTCGTCGCGGGCTTCTCCCACGCCGGCAACGCGATCACGGCGACCGTCAAGGCGACCGATGCGGGCAGGCACCGACTGGTCGTGAGGTACGCGAACGGGCGCGGTGGCGACGGCAAGCACGAGAGCCGCACGCTCAGGCTCAGCGTTGACGGACAGTCGCCGCGGCAGGTGACGTTGCCGGCGACCGCGGACTGGCGGGACTGGCGACAAGTCGAGACCGAGGTCGACCTGCCCGCCGGCGAGCACCGCGTCACGCTGGCGCGAGGTGCCGCCGACTCGGGCAATGTCAACGTTGACAGCGTTGCGCTCCTCGCCGCCGGACAGGGCTATCCCGGCGCTCGGGACCGGGCCGTGGACGACTGCCGGTTCGGTACCGGGTGCGAGGCCGAGAACGGCGTGCTCACCGGCGCGGCCAGGTTCGCCGACGAGCACGCCGGGTTCGCGGGGACCGGGTTCGTCGGCGAACTGGTCGCCGGCACGCGGCTGAGCCAGCGGGTGAGCAGCGTGCCGGCCGCGGGCACGTACGCGGTACATCTGCGGTACAGCAACGGTGTCGGCGGCGACGGCAGGCACGAGCCGCGCACGGTCCTGCTCAACGGCCAGGCGGTCACGTTGCCGGTGACGGCGAACTGGGCCACCTGGGCGACCGCGACGGCTCAGATCTCGTTGCCCACCGGTACTTCCGAGCTCGCGGTCACGTGCCCGGACGCCGGCTGCCACGTCAACCTGGACACCATCGGGATCAACGCCTCGGCGCAGCACCTGGCGCTCGGCGGATACCGGCGATCGCTGGACGGTTACACCGGCGAGAACGGCGATCCCCGGCTGCACCCCGGCCTGCTGTACCGCGACGGCTGGTATTTGTTGGACGACACCGGTTCGGCGTTTCGCGACGGCGCGCCTCGGCCGGACCGGGGTGCGCGGCCCTACCAGGACGGGTACGTGTTCGGGTACGGCCAGGATCTCAAGGCCGCGCTGGGAGACCTCGCCACGCTGACCGGTGGGCCGAAGTTGTTGCCGCGCTGGGCCTACGGCGTCTGGTACTCCGAGTACATCGACCGGACCGCGGCCGACTACCGCGACCGGATCCTGCCCGCCTTCCGCGAACACGGCGTGCCGCTGGACGTGCTGGTGATCGACACCGACTTCAAGGCGCACAACACGTGGAATGGCTGGCGCGTCGACCGGACCAAGTTCCCGGACCCGCAGGGCTTCCAGGACTGGGTGCACGGCGAGGGACTGCACAGCACGCTCAACATCCACCCGAGCATCCTGAGCACCGACCCGGACTTCGCGAAGGCCCAGGCCACCGCCAAGGGCAAGCTCGTCAAGGGCGGTGTGCGCGACGGCGTGGACAGCTACGTGTTCGACTGGGGCGACCCGGACCAGTTGCGCGCCTACCTGGACCTGCACCGGCCCATGCCCACCGACTTCTGGTGGCTCGACTGGTGCTGCGACGGCTCGGGCTCGTCGCTGCGTGGGGTCACGCCGGATTCGTGGATCAACGAGCAGTACGCGAAGGTGGGCGCGTTCGCGTTCTCCCGCGGTTTCGGCTCGTTGCAGGCCGGTGGTTACAGCGGCTCCGGGCCGCTGCCGACCGGGCCGTGGGCGGAGAAGCGGAGCACGTTGCACTTCACCGGCGACACGTCGTCCACGTGGGGCACGCTGAAGGGGACCATCGGCTACACGTCGGCCGAGGCGGTGGCCACCGGGATGTCGGCGATCAGCCACGACATCGGCGGCCACAACGACACCACCGGCCTGCGCGGGTCGGAGACCTACCTGGACAACGGCCAGGTCCGCTACACCACCAAGCTGCCGGACGACATGTACGCGCGCTGGGTGCAGCTGGGCGCGTTCCAGCCGATCACGCGGCTGCACAGCAACCACGGCGACCGCCTGCCGTGGCAGTACGGGCCGGCGGCGCAGGCTTCCGCCACGAAGTTCCTGAACCTGCGCGAACGCCTGGTGCCCTACATCCACACGCTGGCGGAGCAGGCCAACCGCACCGGCGTGCCCGTCGTGCGCCCGGCCTACCTGGAGTATCCCGCTGTTCCCGAGGCTTACTCCACAGTGGACAGCCAGTTCCTGCTCGGGCCGGACGTGCTGGTCGCCCCGATCACCACGCCGGGTGAGACCGGCGAGACCAGGGTGTGGTTCCCGCCCGGCCAGTGGACCGACTACTTCACCGGCCGCACCTACGCGGGCAACACCTGGGCGACCGTCAGCGCGGGCTGGGACACCATGCCGGTGTTCCTGCGGGCGGGCGGAATTCTGGTGGAGCGCACGAACAACGTCACCAACGACGTCCAGAACCCGGCCGACGAGCTGACCGTGCACGTCACCGCCGGGGCGAAGGGTGAGTTCACCCTGTACGAGGACGACGGCCGCAAGCTGTCGGCGCGCACGCGGATCACCCAGGACGGCGGCACGGTCACCGTGCACCCGGCCAAGGGCTGGTTCCCCGGCAAGGTGTCCAAACGGGACTGGACCGTCGTCGTGCACCAACCCGATGGTTCAACGCGCACAATCCGCGCGTTGAACAAACCGGCTCACCACCGAGTAGTGATCAACCTCCGCTGACCAACCCGTCAGCTACTGGCGTCTGCAAGTACTACCAGCTTGGTAGTGGCGGTACTTGCAGACGCCCCAACCAGCGATCAGTCCTCCGGAACCCAGTCGAGCAGCCGGACCTTCGCGACGGTGCGGACGTGCTTGCGCATGGCGGCCGCCGCCTTGCGCGGCTCGCCCGCGGCGATCGCCTCGTAGATCGCCGTGTGCTGGGCGAGCGAACGGGACGGGCGGCCTGGCTGGCGCAGCGACTCGGTGCGGCTCTCGGTGATCTGACCGGCGATCGTCTTCATGAAGTCGGCGAGCAGCGAGCTGTGCGCGGCGGCGGTGACGGCGGCGTGGAAGCGGCGGTCGCCTTCCACACCGAAGCCGCCCTCGCCGATCTCGTCGCGCATGAAGTCCAGTGCCTGCCGGATGTCCTCCAGCTCGGCGTCGGTGCGGCGTTCGGCGGCGAGCTCGGCCAGCTTCGTCTCCAGCGCCTCACGTGCCTCCAGCACCTCCGGGAGGCGCTTGCGGCGTTCGACGAGCTGCTCGACCGGTTCCACGTCCAGGGTGTCGCGAACCAGGTAGGTGCCGCCGCCGTGTCGTGCCTCGACGAGACCCTGGACCTCCAGCACCACGATCGCCTGCTTCACCGACGCGCGGCTCACCCCGAGGTTCGCGGCGAGGTCGCGTTCGGCGGGCAACCGGTCCCCCGCGCTCAGGCCGGCCTCCGCCACGTGCTCGCGCAGGCGTTCCAGCACCTGCTCGTACAGGCGGGACTTGACCATGGGCCGCAGTGCCTCCGACATCGGCCCAGGATATCCGCCGAGTGGCTCAGCCACTAGACCACCTCTTGACAGCGGGTGGACCGCAGGCGGAAAGTGGCTCAGCCACTACGCCACTAAGCCACTGTGCCGGCCTGCTGGGAACCCAACGACGGGGAGAGCCCATGTCCGCCGAACTGATCTCGATACTCGTGCTGGTCGTGGTGTTCGTCATCGCCACGACCAGGTCGATCAACATGGGCGCGCTCGCGTTCGCCGCGGCCTTCGGGGTCGGCACGCTGGTCGCGGACATGAAGGCCGACGACATCTTCAAGGGCTTCCCCGGCTCGCTGTTCGTCGTGCTGGTCGGCGTGACGTTCCTGTTCGCCATCGCCAGGGCCAACGGCACCACGGACTGGCTGGTGCACGCGGCGATCCGGCTGGTCGGCGGGCGGATCGCCCTGATGCCGTGGGTGATGTTCGCGATCACCGGCGTGCTGACCGCGATCGGTGCGGTGAGCCCGGCCGCGGTCGCCATCGTCGCGCCGATCGCGATGGGTTTCGCGGCCAAGTACAAGATCAGCCCGCTGTTGATGGGCGTGATGGTGGTGCACGGCGCGCAGGCCGGCGGGTTCTCCCCCATCAGCATCTACGGCACGATCGTCAACGGCATCGTCGCCAAGGAAGGCCTGCCGGGCAACGAGATCGTGCTCTTCCTGGCGAGCCTCGTGGTGAACCTGCTGATCGCCGTCGTGGTGTTCGTGGTGTGCGGCGGCCTGAAGCTGGCCCGGCAACCGGTCGAGACACCAGCGCTCGTGCGTACCGGCGGCGCAGGCGAGGGCGACGACGAAGAAGCCGAGGACCCGATCACGCTGACCGCGCCGCGCATCGCCACCCTCGCCGGGCTGGTCGCGCTGGTCGTCGCCGCGCTGGTGTTCGACCTCGACGTCGGCCTCGCCGCGATCACGGTGGCGGTGCTGCTCAGCGTGGTGTGGCCGGAGCAGAGCAAGCAGGCGATCAGCCAGATCACCTGGCCGACCGTGCTGCTGATCTGCGGCATCCTCACCTACGTCGGTGTACTGCAGGCGATGGGCACGATCAGCTGGGCGGGCGACTCGGTCGCCGGCGTCGGCGCTCCGCTGCTCGCCGCGCTGCTCATCTGCTACATCGGCGCGATCGTGTCCGCGTTCGCCTCTTCGGTCGGCATCATGGGCGCGCTCATCCCGCTCGCCGTGCCGTTCCTGCTGCAGGGTGACGTCAGCGCGGTCGGCCTGATCGCGGCGCTCGCGGTGTCCGCGACCGTGGTCGACGTGAGCCCGTTCTCCACCAACGGCGCGCTGGTGCTGGCCGGTGCGCAGGACGTCGACCGCGACAAGTTCTTCAAGCAGCTCATGGCCTATGGCGGGATCATGGTCGCGGCAGCACCGCCGCTGGTCTGGCTCGCACTCGTCGTCCCCGGAATCTGGTGAGCCTCATGTTCCCCCTGACCTCGAACCGGGTCGCGCTCCGCTTCGGCGATCGCACCCTCACCCACGCCGAGCTGGCGTCCTGCGCGGGAGCCCTGGCGCGGCAGCTCACCGGGCTGCCTCGGGTGGCGATCTGGGCGACGCCGACCATCGAGACGTGCGTGGCGGTCGTCGCCGCACTGCTCGCCGGGGTGCCCGCCGTGCCGCTCAACCCGAAGGTCGGCGAACGCGAGCTCGCGCACATCGTGGCGGACAGCGCGCCCGCCAACGTCCTGGCGGCACCGGGCACGCAGCTGCCCGAAGGTCTTGATTCCGTACCCCGCCGAGATGTCACGCTCGACGGGAGCACGACCGAGCTGCCCGCGGAACCGGGTCCGGAGTCGCCCGCGCTGATCGTCTACACCTCCGGCACCACGGGCGCACCGAAGGGCGTCGTGTTGCCGCGCCGGGCGATCGAGTCCACATTGGACGCTGTGGCGGACGCGTGGCAGTGGACCCGTGACGACGTGCTGGTGCACGCGTTGCCGCTGTTCCACGTGCATGGGCTGATTCTCGGTGTGCTCGGGCCACTGCGGCGCGGCGGCACACTGCACCACCTGGGCAGGTTCTCCACCGACCAGGTCGCGCAGGCACTCGCCGGCGACGGCACGATGCTGTTCGGCGTACCGACGATGTACCACCGGATCGCGGAGGAGGTCGGCGGTGACCAGGGCCTCGCGGACGCGCTGGGCCGGGCACGACTGCTGGTCTCGGGCTCCGCCGCGTTGCCCGTGCGAGACCACGAACGGATCGCCACGGCCACCGGGCAACGGGTGGTGGAGCGGTACGGCATGACCGAGACGCTGATGAACACCAGCGTCCGAGCGGACGGCGACCGGCGGCCCGGCGCGGTCGGGGTGCCGCTGCCCGGTGTCGAGGTGCGGCTCGTCGACGACAACGGCGTGCCGCTCGGCGAGACCGGTGCGATCGGCGAGATCCAGGTACGCGGGCCGAACCTGTTCACCGAGTACCTGAACCGGCCGGACGCCACCGCGGAGGCGTTCGCGGACGGCTGGTTCCGCACCGGCGACGTGGGCACGCGCGACCCCGGCGGCTACTACCGGATCGTCGGGCGCAAGGCCACCGACATCATCAAGAGCGGCGGCTACAAGATCGGCGCGGGTGAGATCGAGAACGCCCTGCTGGAGCACCCCGGCGTGGCCGAGGTGGCGGTGACCGGCGAGCCCGACGACGACCTCGGCGAACGGATCATCGCCTGGGTCGTGCCGGCCGGTGCCGCCCCCGCCGCCGACGAGCTCGCCGACCACGTCGCCCGCCTGCTCACCCCGCACAAGCGACCACGCGTCGTGCATTTCATGGAGTCGTTGCCGCGCAACGACATGGGCAAGGTCGTGAAGCGTGCCCTCCGGGCGTGAACCAGAAAAAGCAACAGCGCGCACCATGATCGGCCTGGTGGCGTCGTCGTTCGCCGAGCTGCCGGACGAGGCCGGTCCGTCCGCAGTGGACGGACCGCTCGGGTGGCCCGGTTATGACGACGCCTTGGCATCCGCCGCCGAACGCACCGGCGAGCGCGAGTCCGTCGTGTGCGGGGTCGCGGAGATCGGTGGCTGTACAGCGGTGCTGCTGTCGTTCGAGTTCGGGTTCCTCGGCGGATCGCTGGGAACCCGGACCGGCGCGCGGATCGAGCAGGCGTTCACCGCGGCGCGCGAGCTGGGCGTGCCGGTGGTGTCGCTGATCGCCACCGGTGGCAGCCGGATGCAGGAGGGCACGGCCGCGCTGACCCAGCTCCAGCGGATCGCGCGCCAGCTCGTGCTGACCCGCGCGGCCGGGCTGCCGCACATCGCCGTCCTGCGCGATCCCACCACCGGCGGCGGCTGGGCCACCCTCGGCGCGGGTGCCGACGTCGTACTGGGCCTGCGTGGCGCGCAGGTGGGTTTCGCCGGGTCGCGGGTGCGGCCGCCGGGCTACACCGTGACGCAGCAGTTCGCGTCCGGTCAGGTCGATCAGCTCGTCACGGCCGACGAACTGCGGGTGCGACTGGAGCGCTGGCTGCGGTTGCTCACCTGTCCTCTTGTCGGAACCCGCACCGGTCCCGAAGGCGCTGGGCTCGCCGGACCTGCCGGACTCCGGCTGGGAGGCGGTGCAGCGCGCTCGTGCGGCCGACCGGCCGCGGGCCCATGCGTATCTCGCCGCGTACTTCGACTGGCACGAACCGATCAGCGGTGACCGTTGCGGCGGCGTCGATCCCGATGTGCTGTGCGGGTTCGGGCAACGTGACGGCGCGACCATCGCGTACGCGGCCCAGTGCGGGACGGCCACGCGTCCCGCCGGGTTCCGGACGGCGGCGCGGCTCGTCCGGCTCGCGGATCGGCTTGGCATCCCGGTGCTGACACTGGTGGACACACCGGGCGCGGCCAACGACTCGGACGCCGAGAAGGCAGGCGTCGGTGCGGCGATCGCGGACATGTTCACCGCCGTCGCAGCAGCACGGGTACCGGTGACCTCGCTGCTGATCGGCGAAGGTGGTTCCGGCGGTGCGCTCGCCTTCGCCGCACCGGATTCCACGTGGGTGACGCCGGACAGCTACTTCGCGGTGATCTCCCCCGAGCTGGCGGCCGCCATCCTCAAGCGAGAACCGGCGCGGGTGCGGGAGACGGCGGACCAGCTGCGGTTGCGGCCGCAGGACCTGGTCGGGCTCGGGATCGCGCGGGGCATCGCCGGCAACCCGAGCTGAAGCTCAGCTGCCCACGCCGGGAGGCGGCCTGATCTCTGCCGGGATGCCGGTGTGGATCGGCGTGAGATGGATGCGGGGGTCGCCGGTGCGCGGGGCGCCAACGAGGTCGTCCAGCGGCACGTTGTAGATGCGCGCCAACGGAAGCAGCAGTTCCAAGGTCGCACGGCGCTGGCCGCTTTCCAGGCGCGACAACGTGCTTTCGGAGATGCCGGTGGTTGTTGCCACGTCGGCGAGGGTGATGCCGCGGTGCCGGCGTAGTGCGCGCAGCCGCGGTCCTACGCCGTTGAGCACGTCGTCGGTGTCCACGGACGGCGGAGAAGATGATCACCCCTTCGTGTTGGCGAATTCGGTCCTAAGAGGTCGGCGGGCGCGTCGTGGGCACGATCAGCCGGTGAGCCCCGACAGGTCAACCCCCTACGACGGGTTCCAGTCGCTCGATCGGGTCGCGGCCTGCCCACCAGCCTGCCGCGACGACCAGGAGCAGGCACCCTGCCGCGAGGATCACACCGAGTTCGATGGCAGGTCCACGGTCCTGCGGGTAGCCCACCGTCCAGCCGAACATGGGCCCGACGAACGCCAGTCCGGTCAGCGCGGCGGCGGCCGTGACCACCGCCGCGCGCGATCGGCGAAATGCTCCTTGGGTCAGCGTGAGAGCGGCGCCGACGCCGACCAGGCACAGCGTGATCCCCAGCCCGAGCCAGGTCGACGTCCCGGAACTCGTGGTGAAATGCGCCACCACGACGATGATCGGGACGGCCACCACTATGAGAGCGCCGAGCAGGACCAACAGGACCAGTACGGCTGTGGGCCCGCGTCCGCGCCGGGCACGGGCCCGGCCTGCCGCCACCGACATCCCGATCAGCAGCGCGAGCAGGGTGACCAGTCCGGCGTTGGCGATGGTGTCCCCGATCCCCCAACCGAACCCGGTGAGCGGCGCCGGCCGGATGTCCAGCTTGGTCGCGGCGTCCACGACCGGCACGCGGCGCCAGGTACCGTCGACGCCGCGGACCGCCAGCCCTTCCACACCGTTGGCCACGATCACCTGGTGTCCACCCGGGACGTCGCGGACCAGGACGTCCACGCTGGCCACCTGGGGCATGAGGTCGAACCCGGCGGGAGGCCGGTGCTGGCGCAGGATGAACGGCCACCGCCCGGCGGGCACCTCCCAGGCGGTGTGCCAGGTCTGGCCCGCGTCGGTCGTTTCGTCAACGCCGAGCAGGCGACCATCGCGCGGCGGTGGCCCCCAGAGGGTGCCGTCAACGCCACCGCGCACCCGGTAGCAGTGGGTGGCGTCCTGGGGCACGCAGGCTTCGATCTGCCTCTGGCGCTGTGGTCGCAGGTCGGTCGACGACGGCTCCGACAGGAAGGTCCAGTCGTCGACGCCCGACTGGGAGCCGTAGACCCGCCCGTCCACCTCGATCACCACCTGCGCGCCCGTCTCACCCTCGACAGGGCCTCTCACGGCGTCGACCGACGGGAAGATGTCGCCGGGCGCCGACGTCGCGGTGATGGCCAGCAGCGCGAACGGCACCACGACCACCACCCGCAACCGGAAAGCCAGGCCGTCCGGCAGTGACGGGAGTGGCGGGGCCGCCGCCACCCGGCACCAGACCCACCACGCGACACCCAGTGCGGGCAGCGCGACCAGATCGGTCGGATCAGCCAGGATGACCGAAGGCCCGTTGATCACCGACCACGCCGCCGACGCGACCTCGGCGCCCGCGGGGGTCAGCTTGACCAACGCGAACCCGACTCCGGTCAGCAGCACCGCTGCCGCCGCTGCGATCCGGCCGGCGAGGAACAAGCCGAACAGCAGCCCGAGCACCGGTGGCGTCATCACCAGTCCGGCTACGTCACTGAGCTTGCCGGTGACGAGTCCCGGCCACGCCTGCTTGAACACGTGGTCGTTGAGCAACAGCACCGCGGTGGCCCCGACGGTCAGCGGATGCGCCACCCAACGCAGGAATACCCCAGCTCGCATGGATACAGCGTGCGACCTGGCGATCACGACCGTGACACGGCCCAGCCCCAGATCGACGCAGGCAGCGCTGGGAGGTTGCGGTTTGATCGCGAAGTGATCGGGTCCACTGCCTGCTGACCGCGACCGAGCCGGGCGGTGTGATCACACCTGCCTGCGGGTCGCGCTCGTCAGCCGGCAGGCCGCCCTCACCCCCGCCGCGCAGACCTTCCTCGACATGGCCGAATCCTGGTCGCGCGACTCATAGGTTCCACCAATAGGCGCATACGAAAACCGGGTGGATGTGGCGCGTACGGTGTGGCTGTGGCCGGTGATCGCGTGCAGCGGCGGCTCACGGAGGCAGACTCTCGGACGCGAAGGAGCGAATGGTGCCAGGCGCGGTACTGCGAGGGGTGACTCTGGACTGTGCCGACCCGCGGACGCTGGCGGGCTTCTACGGTGCACTGACCGGGATGCGCGAGCTCTTCAGTACGGACGAGTTCGTCGCGCTGACGGACGGCTCCGGCTGTGATCTGGGATTCCAGCGGGTCGACGGATACCGGGCTCCGCAGTGGCCGGGTCAGGACGTGCCACAACAGTTCCACCTGGATTTCCGCACTGACGACCTCGATGCGATGGAAAAGCTGGCGTTGGAACTCGGCGCGGCCAAACCTGACCATCAGCCCGGCGACGGACGCTGGCGGGTACTACTGGATCCGGCGGCCACCCCTTCTGCCTGACGTCTTCCTGACCTCACTCACCGCAGAACTGCCGAGCGTTCTCGGCGGATGGATGTCGAGACTGCGCCGACAGCTTCGACGTGTCTGTGTAAGCCCAAGCACGAGACACGGAGGACAACCATGACGACCCCGCCCGTAGTCGACCTGACCACCTGGCAGGCCGCCCGTGACGAGCTCCTGGTCCGCGAGAAGGCCTACACGCGCGAGGGTGACGCGCTCGCGGCGGCCCGGCGGCGGCTGCCGATGGTGGAGTTCGACGGCAAGGTCGAGGTGGTCGGGCCGGACGGTCCGGTGCCGTTCCTGGACCTGTTCGAGGGCCGCGACGAGCTGATCGTCTACAAGCACATGTGGTACGACGGCGCGCCGCCCCAGGGACAGTGCGAGGGCTGTACCACCACCGCCTGGCATCTCAAGGAGCCCGACTACCTCAACGCCCGCGGCGTCTCGTTCGCCATCGTGACCGCGGGCCGGTGGGACGAGGTGGCCGCCTTCGTCGAGTTCATGGGCTACCCCCAGCCCTGGTACTCGGTGCGCGGCGTGGAGGGACCGGCCGGCGGCGATATGGGGTACATGACCTGCTACCTGCGCCAAGGCGACCGCGTGTTCCTCACCTACTCGACGACGGGCCGTGGCACCGAGCGGGTCAACGGCTCCATGGGCCTGCTCGACCTGACCGCCTACGGCCGCCGCGAGGCGTGGGAGGACAACCCGGAGGGCTGGCCGGAAGGCAAGCAGGCAGGCTGGTTCTGGCGCACCGACGCGGACGGGAACTCCACCTGGGGTGAGACCAGCCGCCCGGTACCGCAGTGGACGCGGCCCGGTGCGGCTCCGGTGGAAACCCTCGGCCGCACCGGTCAGTTCCACTAGATCGGGGCCACCCGGTCAGCCCACGGCAACGCCTGTTCCAGCTGGGCCGCGAGCCGGATCAGCAGCGACTCGCCGGCGAGCGGCGCGACGAACTGGACGCCGAGCGGCAGGCCGTCCGCCGTCCAGTGCAGCGGCAGTGAGATCGCGGGCCGGCCGGTGAGGTTCGCGAGCTGCGTGTACGGCACCCAGCCGAGGTTCTCGTCGATCATGTCGTCGACGATCTTGGTGTACCGCAACAGCTTGGCCGTGCGGGTCCGGAGCAGCACGTCGGTCGCCCGTTGCAGGGTGACCGGCAGCTCGAACGCCCCCACGCGCGGTGGCGGCGTGGCCAGGGTCGGCGTCAGCAGGAGGTCGTAGGACTCGAAGAACTCGCCCAGGCGGCGGGTGTGCTCGTGCCGCCGCTGGACGGCGTCCACGTAGCCGACGCTGCTCGTGGCCCGCCCCAGCGCGGCCATGAGCAGCGTCTCGCGTTCGAACGCGACGTCGGGCGCACCGGTCAGCCGCTTGGTGTCGGCGACCTTCCAGGCGAGGTTCACGAACCAGGTCAGCAGGAAGTCGCGGGCGAGCACGGCGTCGTCGAACGGTGCCTGCGGCAGGACTTCCACGTGGTGGCCGAGGTCGGTCAGCACGCGGACGGCGGCGTCGACGGCCGCGACCGCCTCGGCGTGCGGGGTCGGGTTGATCGCCGACGGCACCCGCACGCCGATCCGCAGCTTGCCCGGCTCCTCCTGGACGCACGACGCGAACGACGCTTCCGGCATACCCGGCGAGTACGGCCCGAAGGGTTCGCCGCCGCTGATGACGTCGAGCATCGCGGCCGTGTCGCGCACCGTGCGTGAGACGACGCCCTGCACCGCCGCGCCGTGCATCATCTCGGCGGTTCCGGGGCCCATCGGCGTGAGGCCGCGCCCTGGCTTGAGGCCGACCAGACCGCAGCACGCCGCCGGGATCCGGGTCGAGCCACCGCCGTCGTTCGCGCCGGCGCACGGCACGATGCCGGCGGCGACCGCGGCCGCCGATCCGCCCGACGAACCGCCGGGAGTTCGTTCGAGGTCCCACGGGTTGCGCGCGGGACCCCACACGGTCGGCTCGCTGATCGCCTTCGCCCCGAACTCCGGCAGGTTGGTCTTGCCGAAGATCACCAAACCCGCGTCGAGCCAGCGCTGGACCACGGTCGAGTGCTCGGTGACCGGGTGACGGACCAGCGCCCGCGAGCCGTTCGAACTGGGCACACCCGCGTAGTCCTGGCCGAGGTCCTTGATCAGGAACGGCACGCCGGCGAACGGACCGGTCTCCTCGCCCGAAGGCTCGGCCGGGATGTCCCTGACGATCGCGTTGATCCGGGGGTTCACCGCTTCCGCGCGCTCCCGAGCCAAAGTCAGCAGCTCGGCCGCGGACACCTGCTTCGCCGCGACCAGCTGGGCCAGCCCGGTGGCGTCGTGTTTCCGGTACTCGTCGAAGTCCACGCGATCAAAATAAGCCCCAGAACCGCGTTGCGAGGGCTGCTACCGTGGAATGGAGATCAACGCCCTCACAGAGGAGCTCGACGTGCTGACAGGTGAAGACGACATCTCCGGGTGAGCCCGAGATGTGCGAGCCATCGATCGCGATGGCTACCTCGTCGTCCCCTTGTCCACTCGCGCGGTAGGCCGCGCGCAGCACATCCCGAGGTTTCGCCCATGTCCGACGCATGCGTCGTCGTGTCCACCCTGTCCTTCGCCTGGCCGGACGACACCGAGGTCTTCGACGGCCTGTCCGTCACGCTGCCCGGCGGCCGCACCGGTCTCGTCGCCCCGAACGGCGCCGGCAAGTCCACCCTGCTCAAGCTCATCGCGGGGGCGCTGACGCCCGCCGGCGGCACGGTGTCCGTCGAGGGCGTGCTCGGCTACCTCCCACAGGATCTGCCGCTGACCGCCGAGCTGGCTGTGGCCGAGGTGCTCGGCGTCGACGCCGTGCTCGCGGCCATCAGGGCGGTCGAGTCCGGTGACGTCGGCGAGGAGCACTTCGCCACCATCGGCAGCGACTGGGACCTGGAGGAACGCACCCGCGCCCAGCTCGACCGCCTCGGTCTCGGCGAACTCGCGCTGGACCGGACGCTCGGGACGTTGAGCGGCGGTCAGATCGTCTCGCTCGGTCTCGCCGCCCAGCTGCTCAAGCAGCCGGACGTGCTGCTGCTCGACGAACCGACCAACAACCTCGACCTCGACGCCCGCCACCGGCTCTACGACGTGCTGGACGACTGGCGCGGCTGCCTGCTCGTGGTGAGCCACGACCGCGCGCTGCTCGACCGGATGGACCGGATCGCCGAGCTCGACGGCGGCGAGATCCGGTTCTACGGCGGCAACTTCAGCGAGTACGAGCAGGCTGGTCACCGCCGAACGCGAGGTGGCGGAGAAGAACATCCGCAGCGCCGAGCAGGAGGTCAAGCGCGAGAAGCGGGAGATGCAGCAGGCCCGCGAGCGCGCCGCCCGCCGGGCGAGCAACGCACAGCGCAACCTCTCGAACGCCGGTCTGCCGAGGATCTTCGCGGGCAACATGAAGCGCAACGCGGAGGTGTCCGCCGCCAAGGCCGACGGCACCCACGCGGCCCGGCTCAGCTCCGCGAAGACCCGGCTCGACCAGGCCGAACGCGCGTTGAAGGACGAGCAGCGGATCAGCATCGAGCTGCCGCAGACCGCCGTGCCCGCCGGACGCACGCTCTTCGCCGGTGCGGGCATCCGGGTGCGGGAGCTGTTCGACGGCCTGGACCTGACGATCCGCGGCCCCGAACGCATCGCGCTGGCCGCCCCGAACGGAGCGGGCAAGTCGACGCTGCTGCGCGTCATCCACGGTTCCCTCACGCCGGACAGCGGTGAGGTGAAACGGGCGGACGGCCGGGTCGCCCACCTGTCGCAGCGTCTCGACCTGCTCGACGACGCCCGCACGGTCGCCGAGAACCTGGCCGCGTTCGCACCGGCGATGCCGCCGGCCGAGCGGATGAACCTGTTGGCGCGCTTCCTCTTCCGCGGCCCACGGGCGCACCTGCCGGTCAGCGTGCTGTCCGGCGGCGAACGGCTGCGCGCCACGCTGGCGTGCGTCCTGTTCGCCGAACCCGCGCCACAACTGCTGCTGCTCGACGAACCCACCAACAACCTGGACCTGATCAGCACCGGACAGCTGGAAAGCGCACTCAACGCCTACCAGGGCGCGTTCGTCATCGTCAGCCACGACGAACGGTTCCTGAACGAGGTGAAGATCGACCGCCGGCTACGGCTGGACAACGGCAAGCTGCTGGAGGCCGCACATGGCTGAGGCAGCCCTGCTCGCCCACGAACTGGTGCGGGTCTTCGGTAACCGCCGCGTGCTCGACGGGGTGTCGCTCACCGCTGCTCCCGGCCGGCGCATCGGCCTGATCGGCGAGAACGGCGCCGGCAAGTCGACGCTCCTGCGCCTGCTCGCCGGCACCGACCAGCCCGACGGCGGCACCGTGCAACGACCTCGGGATCTGGGTTTCCTGCACCAGGAGATGCCGTTCCCGGCGTCGGCCACCGTCGCTCAGGTTCTCGACGACGCACTGGCGGAGTCGCGGGCGGACCTCGCCGAACTGGATCGGCTCGCGGCGTTGCTGGCCGAAGCGCCACAGAACGAGGAACTCCTCGCGACCTACGCGGAACGACTCGAACTGGCGCAACGGCACGAGGTCTGGGACGCCGACCGCCGGGCCGAGATCGTCCTCAATGGACTCGGACTCGGTGATGTCGCGTGGGAACGCACGCTGGGTTCGCTCTCAGGCGGCCAGTCCCGCCGCCTCGCGCTGGCCGCGCTGGTGGTCCGCCGGCCGTCCGCGCTGCTTCTCGACGAGCCGACCAACCATCTGGACGACGCCGCCGCGACGTTCCTGGAGGAGCAGTTGCGCGGCCTGCCCGGCACCGTCGTGCTGGCGAGCCACGACCGGGCGTTCCTCGACGCGGTGTGCACGGACCTGGTCGACCTCGACCCGGCCGTGGACGGCCCGGTCCGGTTCGGCGGCACCTACCGCGAGTACGTGCGGCAGAAGCGCGCCGACCGCGACCGCTGGGAACGCCGCTACCTCGAAGAACAGGAGGAGCTGGACGGCCTGCGGGAAGCACTCGGGATCACCGCGCACCGGGTCGCGCCGAACCGGGCCATGCGCGACAGCGACAAGATGGGCTACGGCGTGCGGGCCAACCGGGTGCAGAGCCAGATCTCCCGGCGCGTCCGCAACACCACGCGGCGCCTCGAAGATCTGGAACGCCGCAGCGTGCCCGCTCCCCCGCGCCCGCTGCGCTTCGACCCGCCCCCGCTGACCGAGGTGTCGGCCGGCGAGGTTCTGGTGTCGCTGCGGGAAGTTCGCGTTCCCGGCCGGCTCACGCTCGACCTCCTCGACGTGCGCGAGGGCGCCCGGTTGCTCGTGACCGGTCCCAACGGTGCCGGCAAGTCGTCGCTGCTGCTCGTGCTGGCCGGACAGCTGCGGGCTGCGGGCGTGCGGCGGCATCCGGACCTGCGGATCGGCCTGCTCGACCAGGACACCGAGTTCGCCAACCCGCGGCTGACCGCGCGCGGCACCTACGGGCGAGCACTCGGCTCCGAACGGGTGGAGCAGGTTCCGCTGGAGTCGTTGGGGCTGCTGCACAAATGGGACCTGGGCAAGCCGGTCGCCGCGTTGTCGGTGGGTCAGCGGCGCCGGCTCGCGCTGGCGTTGCTCATCGCCGATCCGCCGCACCTACTGCTGCTCGACGAACCCACCAACCACCTGTCGCCGACGTTGTGCGACGAGCTGGAGGACGCGTTCGGGCCGGGGCCGGGCGCGATCGTGCTCGCGAGCCACGACCGGTGGCTGCGGAAACGCTGGCAGGGAGCCGAGATCAGCCTGCAGCTGCAGTGAGCGCGGCGACCACGGCGGCGACGGCGGGCGGGTCGGGCGGCTCGCCGTAGGTGGCGACGTGGATCTGCCTGCGGAAGCCGGTGTCGGTGGCGTGCACGTCCGGGCGACGATGCGCCCGCAACCCCAGACCGGGCAGCAGCGCGACCCCCGCACCGGCCGCGACGAGGGCCTGGACCACGACCATGTCGTCGCTGTGCGAGCCGATTCGCGGTGTGAAGCCCTCGGACCGGCACAGCGCGTCCAGCTCCTCCTGACACCGGTCACACCCGCCGATCCAGGCGGAGTCGCGGTGCTTCGCGAGGCTGTCGTCGGCACACCGGCTGATGAGGTTGATCGTGTCGTCACCGATGTGCACGAAGCGGAATCCCTCCTCCTCGACCGGGGCACCGGCCTGATGGAAGACGAGAGCGACGTCGAGCTCACCGTGCCGGAGCATCTGCAACGCCTCGGCCGGATGCCGGTCGAACAGGCTCAGCTCCAGTCCCGGATACGCCTGCACCAGCGCGGCCGCCGCCGTAGGCACGAGCGTGGCCAGCGCGGACGCGTTCGCGGACAGCCGGACCCGGCCCGACCGCAGGCCGACCTGGGCGGCGAGCTCGAGCGTCGCCGCGTCGACCCGGCCGACGATCTCGGCGGCCCGGTTGGCGAGCAGCTGCCCTTCCGGCGTCAACCGGATGCCGCGGCCGACGCGCTGCACGAGTTGCACGCCCGTAGCCGCCTCCAGCCGGGACAGGTGATGACTCACCGACGGCTGCGAATAATGCAGCTGCCGGGCCGCCTCGGTCACCGAGCCGTGCCGGGCGACCGCGGCCAGGACCTTGAGGTGGACCAGGCTCAGCATTCATCAAGGTTATCAATGTGTTGCCCACGATTCTGGCATTAGACGTCATACGAGAGCTGTTCCATGCTGGTTCCCATGACCACACAGACGGGCAAGGTGACCTGCGACCTCTCGATCTCGCTCGACGGCTACGCGGCCGGGCTCAACCAGACCGAAGAGCGGCCGTTCGGCGACGACGGCGCCGACGGCTGGGGCGGCAAGCTGCACGCCTGGATGGACGACCCGGCCGAGTTCCAGGCGCAGATGGATCGGCTGCATGCGTCGAGCGCGTTCATCATGGGCCGCAACATGTTCGGCCCGGTGCGCGGCGACTGGGACCGGCAGTGGAAGGGCTGGTGGGGCGACAATCCGCCGTACCACGGGCCGGTCTTCGTGCTGACGCATCATCCGCGCGACCCGCAGCCGATGGAGGGTGGCACCACCTTCCACTTCGTCACCGACGGCATCGAGTCCGCGTTCAAGCAGGCCCGTGCGGCGGCCGGCGACGGCAACATCTCCATCCACGGTGGCGCGACGACCATCAACCAGTACCTCGCGGCAGGCCTGATCGACGAGCTGCGGCTGTACGTCGTGCCGATCACGCTCGGCGCCGGCACGCGCCTGTTCGACGGCGTCGGACCGTTGAACCTCGAACAGACGGCTTCCCGGTCGACCGGTTCGGTGACGCATCTGACCTATCGCGTGCTCAAGGGGTGATCATGAATCTGCGGACGTTCATCGAAGACGTGGAAGCCGTGCTCGGCGCCACCGACGACGAGCACGAGATCACCAAGCGGGTCTCGGAGCTCTTGACCGGACTGCTGGCCAGCGACTACCGGCTCCCGGACGAGTTCACCCGGCCGGCGAAGGACCACCACGTCAACTACCCGCTGTACATCGCTCCCGACGGCAGCTGGTCATTGGCCGCCGTCGTGTGGAACATCGGCCAACGCACGCCAGTGCACGGCCACGAGACGTGGGGCGTTGTCGGTATCTACTCCGGATCCGAACGCGAATACCGCTACGCCAAGCCGTCTGCTGACGAAGCTGAGAAACCCCTCACACCACTCGGCAATCAGGTTTGGCAGCGCGGAGACGTCACCGTGTGCTGCACTACTGACGACGACGTTCACGCCGTCGCAGCGGTGGGCGACATCCCGACGGTCGGCATCCACGTCTACGGCGCCGACATCGGCACGATCGAGCGAAGGCGGTACGACCCGGAGACCGGGGCGGTCCGCTGGTTCGCGTCCGGTTGGAACGAAGTTGTCCGCTGATCGGCGTCTGGCCCAAAGTATGACGGCGCGTTAGGCCTGGGTATGACGACGAGTTCGCGGCAACGTCGTTATTGTCCGGTCCAGTAGTCACGAAGACCCTTTCCGCCGAGGGGAAGCCGCGCCATGAGGGATGTTCTGCAGTCAGCGACCGAGGTGCGGTCCCGGCTGACCGGATGGATGGGCAAGCGGCTGCTCGCCCGGCTCAGCCGGACCGGGTTCGACCTCGACTCGTCGTGGTTCGTCCCCTCGCGCGTGCTGGCGCCGCTGCGGCGCAACGGGTTGGACCCCGTGCCCGAGCTGGCGCGGATGCAGGCGCACGGGCCGATCACGAAACTGCCGCTGCCGGTGCCCGTGTGGCTCGTGACCGGGTACGACGCGGCGAAGCTGGTACTGGCCGACGCCGAGTCGTTCAGCAACGACTTCAGCCACTTCCGCGACCTCGGCCTGTTCGCCGACGAGGCACCGGGTGGCCTGGGCTTCAGCGACCCGCCCGAGCACACCCGGCTGCGCAAGGTGCTGACGCCGGAGTTCACCATGCGGCGGCTCTCCCGGCTGGTGCCGCGCATCGAGGCGATCGTGGCCGACCAGCTCGACCTGATGTCCATGAAGGACGGACTGGTCGACCTCGTCGAGGACTTCGCCCTGCCGGTGCCGGCGCTGACGATCTGCGAGCTGCTGGGCGTGCCCGCGAGCGAGCGCGAGGAGTTCCAGCGGCGCAGCGTGTCCCGGTTCGACCTGGGCGGGGCGGCCACGACGTCACTGTCGGCCGTGTCGGAGTCCATCGTGTACTTCCGGGAGCTGGTGCGCGCCCAGCGCCTGGCCCCCACCGACGGCCTGCTCGGGGAGCTCGTGCGCAAGCACGGCGACGAACTCGACGACGACGAGCTCGCGGGCCTGGCCGACGGGCTGCTCACCGGCGGCTTCGAGACGACCGCCAGCATGCTGTCGCTCGGCACGCTCGCGATGCTGCGCTCCCCCGAGCTGCTCGACCACGCGCGTGGCGACGACAAGGCCGTGAACGGGCTGGTCGACGAACTGCTGCGGCACCTCACCGTGGTGCAGGTGGCGTTCCTCCGGGTCGCTCGCCGCGACATCGATGTCGCCGGTACGAAGGTGCGCGCGGGCGACATCGTGGCGTGCTCGCTGTCCGCGGCCAACCGCGATCCGGGTATGTATTCCACTCCGGACGAGATCTGCCCGGCGAGACCCGCGGGCACGCACATCGCGTTCGGCTACGGCGCCCACCGGTGCATCGGCGCCGAGCTCGCCAAGATGGAGCTGCGGATCGCCTACCCGGCCCTCGTGCGCCGGTTCCCCGAGATGCGGCTGGCCGTGCCGCCGAGCGAGCTGTCGTTCCGCAAGCTCTCGATCGTGTACGGGCTGGACTCGCTGCCGATCAACCTCGGCAGCCCCACCAGTTCGGCCGAAGGTCTGCTCGCGCCGTAGGGCCTAGACGAAAGTGAACACCGGCCGCACACCTTCGTCGGAAAGTTCCTCCCGGGCTTGACCGTGCCGTAGCGGCACGGTTTCAACTTGACGTGTCGGCAACGTCGAGGGGTTCGGAGGAACACGTCGTGGGGTGGAGCACCAATCAGCTCGCTGATCTCGCCGGCACGACGCTGCGCACGATCCGGCACTACCACGAGGTGGGTCTGCTCGCCGAGCCCGAACGCCGGGCCAACGGCTACAAGAGCTACACCGTGCTCCACCTCGTGCGGGTGCTGCGGATCAAGCGCCTCACGGACCTCGGGCTGTCGCTCGCCCAGATCGCCGAACTGGGCGACGAGGACGAGCATCCCGGTGCGGCACTGCGTCAGCTCGACGCCGAACTGGCCGCGACGGTCGAACGGCTCCAGCGTGTGCGGGCCGAGCTCGCGGTGATCCTGCGGCAGGAGACGCCGACCGACCTGCCGGCCGGCATCGGGGCGACGATCACCGCGGCGGACCTGACGCCGCAGGATCGCGCGTTCACCGTGGTGCTGGCCCAGCTGGTCTCGCCGGAGGCGCTGACCAGGTTCGCCGAGGTGCTGAAGGACTACTCGAAGGATCCGGTGGAGGTCGAGTTCGACACGCTGCCGGAGGACGCGGACGAGGCGACCCGCCAGCACCTGGCCGAACGCATGCGTCGCGCTCCCGCAGGTGCGGGAGATGCGTGCGGCGTTCCCGGACGCAGCCGGTATGTACACCGGTGCGCCACGGGGCGAGAAGTTCGCGATGCAGGCGATGGCCAAGGCCGTCGTGGAGCTCTACAACAAGGCCCAGATCGACGTTCTGAAGCGCATGAACATCTGACATCTCTTGGTTTTGGCGCACCGGAAGGGTGCGTTGTCGGGGAGGGTATTCGCAAATGCAAAAGAAGTGGTCGCTCGCCGCGGTTCTGGCCGTGGCGGCATCGTTGGTGACGCCGGGGGTGTCGTCCGCGGCCCCCAGCGCCGTGAAGTGGGTCGAGTGTCCGGCGGACATCGTGGCACCGGGCGTGGAGTGCGGGACGCTCCAGGTGCCGTTGGACTACAGGAAGCCGGAGGGACGCCGCATCGAGGTGATGATCTCGCGCCTGGCCAGCAAGAACCCGGCGAAGCGCCGCGGCATCCTGCTCACCAACCCTGGTGGTCCCAGCGAAGGCCTGGACTTCCCGGCCACTTTGCGGGCCGTTGGTCTGCCGCAGAACGTGCTGGACGCGTACGACGTGATCGGCATCGACCCGCGCGGGTTCGGCCGCAGCACTCCGGTGACGTGCGACCTGACTGAGGAACAGCAGTCCGCGGGCAGCGTGCCGCCCTACGCGGTAGCGCCTGCCGACGTGCAGAAGCGCGCCGACGAGGTGAAGAAGATCGCGCAGCAGTGCACCAACTCGTCGACCGCGTACATGTTGCCGCACAACACGACCGCGAACATCGCCCGCGACCTGGACCGGATCCGGGGCGCGCTGGGTGAGCGCAAGGCGTCGTTCCTCGGCTACTCGTACGGCACGTACCTGGGTTCGGTGTACACCACGCTGTTCCCGCAGACGACCGACCGCGTCGTGATCGACAGCAACCTCGGCGCGGGCGGCTGGGACGTCGAGGGCGGCCGGTTGTACGGCCGCGGCGTCGAGGACACGTTCCCGGACTTCGCCCGCTGGGCGGCCGCCCATCCCGAGTACGGCCTCGGCAGCACGCCGGAGCAGGTGCGCGCGAAGTACTTCGACCTCGCCGCCCGGCTCGACCGGGCACCGGTGCACGGCCTGACCGGCGTGAACTTCCGCATGCTCACGTTCGGCGGTCTCTACGGCACCGGTGACGCGGCGTTCGGCCGCCTGGCCTCGCTGTGGAAGGCCCTGGACACGAACACCCCGCTGCCTCCGGCGCCGCCCGCGCCGCCGCGGATGGAGAACCTGGTCGCTGGTCGCAACTACGTGGTCTGCGGCGACTCCCGCTGGCCGTCGTCGGTGAGCACCTACGAGCGCAACGTCGCGATCGACCGCGTCCGGTACCCGATGTTCGGCGCGGCCGCGGCCAACATCTACCCGTGCGCGTTCTGGCCGAAGCCGCTGGAGAAGCAGGTGCTGCCGTCTGACCGTGGTCCACAGAACGTTTTGATGGTGCAGAACGACCGCGACCCGGCCACGCCTCTGGTGGGTGCCAAGACGACGCGCCGGGCGTTCGGTGACCGGGCGGCACTGCTGACCATCGACCAGGGTGGGCACGGTGCCTACCTGTTCGGCAAGAACACCTGTGCCAACGACACGGTGACCGACTACCTGCTCGGTGGGCAGCGTCCGGCTGACGTCCACTGCGCCGCCAAGTAGCACCGTACGAACCGCGCCGCCCACCCCTTGCGGAGTGGGCGGCGCGGTGACGTCGGCGGGTGGCGCGTCAGGCGGCCACCAGCTCCTTGTCGCGGTTCGGGGTCTTGACCTTCTTGTTCGGCAGCGACAGCCGGAAGACCTTGTGCCACGCGGAGAACACCTGCTTGGGCAGCGACCCGGTGACGTACTCCAGCTCGTACTTGTCGAACAGCGCCTTGACCTTCGGCGCGATCTCGCCGTACCGGTTGCTCGGCAGGTCCGGGAAGATGTGGTGCTCGATCTGGTGCGACAGGTTGCCGGTCATGATGTGCAGCAGCTTGCTGCCGCTGATGTTGGCCGAGCCCAGCATCTGCCGCAGGTACCACTGGCCGCGCGTCTCGCCCTTGATGGAGCGGCGCTCGAAGGTCGCGACGCCCTCGGGGAAGTGACCGCACATGATCACCGAGTGCGACCAGAGGTTGCGCACGAGGTTCGCGGTGAAGGTCGCGGCCAGCGTGGTGAGGAACGACGGGCCGGACAGCAGCGGGTGGATCACGTAGTCCTTGAGGACCTGCCTGCGGATCTTGCGGCCGACCGCCCTGAGCCGCGCACGGAACTCGGGCCTGTTGCGGCGGCGCTTGTGCAGGTTCTTGCCGAGCTCCAGGTCGTACGCGGCGATGCCGTACTCGAAGAAGCACGCGTTGATGAAGTTCCACAGCGGCTGGCCGAGGTGGAACGGTTGCCACTTCTGGTCCTCGTCGACGCGCATGATGCCGTAGCCGAGGTCGTTGTCCTTGCCGATCACGTTGGTGTACGTGTGGTGCAGCTCGTTGTGCGAGTGCTTCCACTGCTCGGCGGGCGAGACGTGGTCCCACTCCCAGGTGGTGGAGTGGATCTTCGGGTCACGCATCCAGTCCCACTGGCCGTGCAGGATGTTGTGGCCGATCTCCATGTTCTCGAGGATCTTCGCCACGGACAGGCCGGCGGTGCCGATCAGCCACGCTGGCGGGAACAGCGAGAACAGCAGCACGCCGCGGGAGGCCAGCTCCAGCTTGCGCTGCACCGAGATGACCTTACGGATGTAGGCCGCGTCGCGTTCGCCGCGGCTGGCGAGCACCTCGTCGCGAATGGCGTCGAGCTCACGCCCGAGCTCCTCGATCTGCTCCGCGGTGAGGTGAGCGGAGGGGTCGATAGCGGTCATGTGTTCCTACCGTTCGATCTCGCAGGGGCCCGCCGCGGCGGACACGCAGGTCTGGATGATGACGCCCGGTTCGGCCTCGGTGACCTCGCCGGTGCGGAGGTCGCGGACCGCGCCCGAGCGCAGTGGGGTGACGCAGCCGTAGCAGATGCCCATGCGGCACCCGGACGGCATGAGCACGCCGGCTTCCTCGCCGACGACGAGCAGCGGCGTGGCGCCGTCGGCCTCGACGGTCTTGCCGGTGGTGGTGAAGGTGACCTCGCCGCCGTCGCCCGCCACCACGACGGTGGGGCGGAACCGTTCGGTGTGCAGGCGGTCGGCGATGCCGTGCCGGGCCCAGTGCTCCTCGGCGGCGTCGAGCAGGCCGGTCGGGCCGCACGCCCAGGTCTCGCGCTCGGCCCAGTCGGGCACGAGCTCGTCGAGGCGAGTGATGTCGAGCATGCCGTCGGTGTCGGTGTGCAGCTCGACGAGGCGCAGCGCCTCGTCGGCCGCGAGGTCGTGCAGGTCGTTGCGGAAGATCACGTCTTCGAGCCGCGGCGCGGAGTGCACCATCACGACGTCGTCCAGCGAGCTGTCGCGCAGCATGCCCATCGCGGGTGTGATGCCGCTGCCGGCCGTCAGGTAGAGCACCTTGGCCGGCTTGGTCGCCGGGCAGCACGAAGTCGCCGGAGGCCTGGTCGAGGTGGATCACCGTGCCGGGCTTGACCCGGCGGACCAGGTGGTTGCTCACCTTGCCGTCGGGCATGGCCTTCACGGTGATCGTGATGCGGCCGTCCGCCCGGCTGGTCGGCGACGTGACCGAGTACGCGCGCCACAGGCGCACGCCGTCGACGTCGATGCCGATCCGGACGTACTGGCCGGCGACGTGGCCGCGCCAGCCGCGGCCGGGCTTGATCACGATGGTGGCGGCGTCGTCGGTCTCGGGATGCACGGCTTCGATACGTCCGCGCAGGTCAGCGCCCGCACGGAGCGGGTTGACCAGGTCGAGGTAGTCCGACGGCAATAGCGGCGTCGTGACCAGCTCCAGCAGTTTCCACGCCCTGCTGCGAAGGGCGGCACTCGTCATGACTCCAGCTTGTCTGTGCGCTGGCGTAAAGTCCTGACCGCAGGACGTGAATCTGCACGCCACATATTGTTCGCGGGGAACAAAAAATGAGTCGCACGGTCCGTGGGGCCGCAGATCTGGCCCTGAATGAGACGACGGTCACAGTGCTGCGCTCGGCACTGAGGTCGACCGCGGACGAGGTCGTCGAGGCGATCATCGACGAGGTGCCGAGCTACGCGAACGCGTTGTCCGGCCGGATGGGCGGCACGATACGGCGCGCCGTGCGCACCGCGCTCGGACACTACCTCGACCTGGCGGGCGGCACGACCACCGGCGGCGACGCGAGCGAGGCCGCGTACGAGCTGGGGCGCGGCGAGGTGCGCGACGGCCGTTCGATGGACGCGTTGCTCAGCGCCTACCGGGTCGGCGCGCGGGTGGCGTGGCGCGGGCTGGCAGCGGGCGCGGTGTCGGCGGGACTGCCGGCCGAGGTGGTGGCCAAGTTCGCCGAGCTGACGTTCGCCTACATCGACGAGCTGTCCGCCGCCAGCGCCGCGGGCCACGCCGACGAACTGGCCGTGCGCGGCCGCGCCCGCGAACGCCAGCTCGAACAACTCGCCCGCGAACTGCTCCGCGGCGCCAGTGAGGACTCCCTGGTCGCCGCCGCGGAACGCGCCGGCTGGGCCCCGCCCGGTTCGCTGACGGTCGTCCTGCTCCCCGTCGCGCAGGCCGGTCCGGCCCTGCGGCTGCTCGATCCCGCCACGCTGGTGCTGGACGACCTGCCGGACGCGACCGCGGCGCTGTTCGTGCCCGACGCCGACCGGACCCACCTGCTGCGGCAGCTGACCGGCCGCGACGCCGTGGCCGGCCCGGCCCGGCCGTGGGCGCGCGCCTCGACGTCCTATGCACGGGCGGTTCGGGCGCGGGCGTTGTCGCCGGACATCCACGACACCGAGGAGCACCTGGTCGACCTGGTCCTGACCGCCGACCAGGACGCCTACGCCGATCTGCGGGCCCGCGCGCTGGCACCGTTGCGGGACCTGAAGCCCAACGCCGCACGCCGGCTGGAGGAGACGCTGCGGGCGTGGCTGCTGCACCACGGCCAGCGCGAGCGCGTGGCGGAGGTGCTGTTCGTGCACCCCCAGACCGTGCGGTACCGGATGGGGTTGCTGCGCGACCTGTTCCCCGATCTCGGTTCGCCGCACCGGGTCCTGGAGCTCACGCTGGCGCTGGCGATCCCTACGCCTGCTCCTTGAGCATGTCCACCAGGCTCTGCGGACCGTCGTCGCCGAACAGGCTCTCGAACAACTGCTCCTCGTCGACCGGGGTCTCCATGCGGGTGAACATGGCCTGCTCGTACTCGGCGAGGGCGGCCTCGGCGTCGCCGGGGTGCGCGGCGAGTGCCGTGGCGAGCTCCGCGCCGTCCAGCATGGCCTGGTTGGCGCCTTCGCCGTCCGGGACCGAGAGATGCGCGGCGTCACCGATCAGCGTCACGCCCGGCACCCGCTCCCACCGCAGGCCGTCCGGCAGCGCGTAATGGGGGCGCCAGACCGGCGGCGTGTCGCTCTCGGTGATCAACGCGGTCAGCTCGGGAGCCCAGCCGGCGAACTCCTCGGCGAGCCTGGCGGCATCGGTGACGTCGATGGCGGCGAACCAGTCCAGCGGCTCGGTGACGGACACGTAGACGTGCAGGGTCTCGCCGCTCTCCCGGTGCGCGAAGATCACCCGGCCCGGTGCCGGCGCGAACATCGACCCGCCACCGACCACCTTCACCGCGGCCGGATGCCGGGTCTCGGCGTCGAACAGGTAGGTCTCGACGACCGACGTGCCGCCGTACTCGGGTGTGGCGGCGGTGAGGAGCGGCCGGACCCGTGACCACGCGCCGTCCGCACCGACCAGCAGACTCGTGACGACGTTGGTGCCGTTGGCGAACGTCACGTCGTGGCGGCCATCAGCAAGGGTGCTGGCGTCGCTGACCTTGTGTCCCCACCGGACCGTGCCGTCCGGGAGCGAGTCGAGCAGCAGCTGCCGCAGGTCGCCACGTTGCACCTCAGGGCGTCCGCCCGTGCCGTCGTCACCCTTCTCGAACAGGACGGCCCCGTCCCGGTCGAGCACCCGGATCGCCTGGCGGCCCGGCAGCACGATGCCGCGGAACTCGTCCGTCAGTCCGGCCGCGGCGACGGCGAGCTGGCCGTTGTAGTCGTGGATGTCGAGCATCCCGCCCTGCGTCCGCGCCGCCGG
This sequence comes from uncultured Actinomycetota bacterium, assembly GCA_963771775.1. GTDB lineage: Bacteria > Actinomycetota > Actinomycetes > Mycobacteriales > Pseudonocardiaceae > Lentzea. Next base: position 136,932 of record CAVYUS010000005.1, on the reverse strand, counting down.
GGACGGCTCCGCCTCGTGGACGGTGGCCGCGATGCCGTGGACGTGCAGCACTCGGGCGAGAGTGAGGCCGCCGAGGCCGGCGCCGATGATCGTGACAGGGCTGTGCATTTGGTGGCTCCCAGCTGTCTTGAGGATCTTCGTCCCCGAGACTGCCGAGAGCCGCTGCCATCGCCCGCACATCACGCTGGCACGGCCTGATAGCGCTCTCCCGCCGCTGTCAGCGCGGTGCGGTCGCCGTGGCCAGGACGCGGCGCAGTCCGTCGAAATTGGACAGCACGTGCCGTGCTTCCCGTTGCATCGACTGCATCGCGGGGTCGTCATCGGCGTCGAAGGTGAGCGACTGCTCCCACAGCTCCTTCTCGAGCGCGCGCCACGCCGGTTTGCCGGTGACCTCCACGTCGGTGAACCCGGCCTCCGGAAGTTGCGCGGCCAGGTCCATGTGCCGGATCCGTTCCGGCAACCGCTCGTCACCGGCGTCCAACGGTTCCCAGCAGGTGATGGCCAGGCGGCCACCGGGCGCGAGCACCCGCAGACACTCCCGCAGCGCGGCCGGCTTCGAGCCGGCGAACTGCAGGGCGTCGACGATCAGCACCGCGTCCACCGACGCGGTTGCCAGACCGGTGGCGGCCAGCTCCCCCACCCCGAACCCGGCCCGGTCCGCGAAGCCCAGCTCGGCGGCACGGTCGCCGGCCTGTCCGATCGCGACGGCCGAGAAGTCCACGCCGACGAGCCGGCAACCGGTGCGCCGCGCGATCTCCAGGCCGTAGCCCGCGCGACCGCACGCCAGGTCCAGCAGCATCTGGTCGGCGTGCAGGCCAAGCGCCACAACGACCTCGTCAAGTCCGGCACCGCCCAGCAGGCTGGTCGACTGCAGGCCGGGTGGGAGGCCGAGCACGCGCCGGACCAGCTCATCGGCCACCAGCGACTCGACCCGATCCGCGTACCAACCGTCGAAGTCCGCGCTAGTCGTCACCCCTCCGACCTTTCCACATCCGCGGCCGTGACCTTCAGTGAGTGGCCGTCGAACTCCGGATCACCGGGGAGGTCGCCAGCACTATGTGCAGCGCTCGGGCTGATGACCATCGAGCACCCGCATGAGCTGAGTGACGGCGATTCGGCCCATCTCCTGCAACGGTTGCCGCACAGTGGTCAGCGGCGGATCGGTCGCCTCGCTCAGGTCGATGTCGTCGAACCCGGCCGCCGAAAGGTCTTGCGGCACGCGCAGACCACGTTCCCGAGCGGCCTGCATGGTGCCCACGGCCACCTTGTCGTTGCAGCAGACGATCGCGGTCGGACGAGGCTCCAGGTCCAGCAGCTCGGCCTTCGCCGTGGGTTCGGCGTCGGAGGACACAAAGCGAGCGTCCTTTTGGACAACGCGCCCGAAGTATTGGCCCCGTGCGCCGACGGACGCCTGCCCGGCACACTTAACGAGACGACCGAGTTCCGATGTCCGAGGGGAGACGACACGGACGACCACACACTGGCGGTTGACCACACGGAACACAGCCCATGACTGCTCGGAAGGACGTCACGATCGTGGCGGAGAAGTTGATCTCGAGGTTGGCGGCGAAGGATCCGGTCGGACTGGGCCTTCTGTTCGCCCCTGATGTGATGTGGTGGATGACCCCGATACCCAATCCTCCCTGGCCCACCGAGATCCACAGTGGCCGCCAGGTCGAGGCGTTCGCCCTGGGTTGCCTGTCGGTCTTCGACATCACCGCGATCACGATGCGACGCATGGCTGTCGACGCCGACGACGCGGTGTTGCTGGGACGGCTGCACGGGCGCGTTCTGACGACCGTTGCCGGCTTCTCCTGCGACTTCGTGGTGTGGCTGACCGTGCGAGGCGGTCTGATCACCGAGTTGCGCCTGTTCGTGGACACCCTCGCGGTCGCTTCGGCACTGCATGCTGGTCACTGAACGTGAACACGAGATTCCTCGGGTATCACCAGGATGCCTTCGAATCCGGGTGACCGCTGATGGCACACTTGCTATTTTGAGGAGGCGAGGCCGATGGCAGGACAAAAGGTGTCCGGCTTGCCTCAGCAAACCGCACAAAAAGAAGTGGATCAGCCACCGAAATCACTGTGCAGCTTGCTCCGTGAACTCAGAAGCCAGCAGGGACTGAGCCAGTACGACCTGGCCGGGCAACTCATCGACGCCTCTGGCAACTGCAGCATCACCAGGGAGGACGTCTCCCGCTGGGAACGCGGCAAGCGCATACCAGGGCCTTACTGGCGGAAGTGGCTCTGCACTGTGTTCGACCTGCCGCAGCAGGACGTGGACCTGGCGGCCGCCGTTGCCCGTCGCACCCGCCGGGCCTGACCACCGCCCTCCCTTGTAGCGGCGTAACGCAGGGGAATCGCCCCTTCGGGTGCGGGTGCTCCGGGAAGCGGCCGCCGGAGCACCCGCCCCGAGGGAATCTCATGAACAGCTCGCTGCATGGTGGAAGATCCCGCTCGGCAACAAACGAAAACCTCGCAAAGGTGATCATTATTCGTCCGACTGGTTCGCCTGAGCCGTCCACCGGAAGGGTGCCATGCCTGCCGGAAGCACCAGTACGAACCACACGAGGACCGATCTGATCGCCGCAGCGGCGATCATTTTCGAACGAAACGGCTATGCCCGCGCGAAGGTTTCCGACATCTGCCGTGCGGCCGGGGTCACCAAAGGCGCGCTGTACTTCCATTTTTCGTCGAAGAAAGCGCTTGCCGCGGAGGTGCTGAACCGGCGGACGCAAGAGTGGGGCCGGACGCGGCGGCAACCGTCGGTGGCACATCACATTCCACTGCAGGTTCTGGTGGACCTCGGCTACGCCGTGTCCCTCCGCACCGGGCCCGATCTCACCACCGCGGGCGTACACCGCCTGCTCTTCCAGTCGCCTCTGTGCGAGGAGCTTGCCGAGCAGCAGATCGACCAGTGGATCGGGGTCGTACGGGACGTGCTGCTGGCCGCGGCGAGCGAGGGCGAGCTGTACCCCGATCTCGACCTGCGGGAAGCCGCGGAAGCCGTCGTGACAGCTCTGATCGGGATGCAGGTGGCGTCGATCGCGATGGCCGACTTCGATGACGTGACACAACGTACGGCCACGATGTGGCGGATGTGGATTCCGGCGCTGGCGCCACCGGACGTCCGCCGCACGCTGCGACTGCAGCCGCCCTCCGGCCACATTCACTGATACGCGCTGAGTGCTCGTACCGGAGTCCGGGTGGGAGTCGATTGAACGACCTGGCGGATGGGTGCCGCACAAGGGACCGCCTGATAGCCGCGAGCATCGAGCTGTTCGACCGCGATGGGTTCACGCGCACGTCCCTGGACGCGGTGTGCCGGAGCGTGAAGGTCACCAAGGGTGCCCTGTATCGTCACTTTCCGTCCAAGCTCGCACTTGCGGCGGCGGTTGTCGAGAAGTACTTCCAGGTGTCGCACGGCGTTCGCGCCGCGGTCGCGGCTGCCGGTCCGAGCCCGCTGCAGGCGCTGATCGACATGACGTACCTCATGTGCCGGCTCGCCGGTACAAATCGGACGGTGCGGGTGGGCGTCCGGCTGCTGTTCACCAGCGAGCTGTTCGATCTGCTGGCGGGCACGTACTGCGTCAGCGTCGCCATGATGATCGGCGACTTGCTGCGCGACGCCGTCGAGGTGGGCCAGGTTCAACCGGACGTCAACGTCCGCGAAGAGGCAGAAGGACTCATGACGATGATCATCGGTGCGCAGCTGCGCACCGTCGTATCCGCAGGCAAGTCCGATGTGGACGGTCAGCTGACGATGTTGTGGCAGCGTCAGGTCGACCGCCTGGTGCCCGCCGGACAGCGCGACCGTCTGTGCACCCGGCCACCACCGTTCGAGGCGCCGAGGAGTCGCGTTGTGGACTGACCGCTAACCGGCGGTGCAGATCGGGGCGACCGGCCGGGCTCCTCCTGCGGAGAGGAACTCCGCCACGGGCAGGGTCGCGGCGCCCAGTGCGACAGACTCCGGCCCGAGTTCGCACAGCATGATCGACGCCTGGGCGAACGGTCTGCGCAGGGCGTGGCGCGCCGCTTCTTCCCTGATGTCAGGCAGAAGACGCGAACCAAGCAGGAGTCCCGCCCAACCACCCAGGATCACCCGCTCGGGGTTGAAGAGGTTGATCAGGCTGCCGATGCCGGCACCCGCATGGCGTGCGACCTCACGAAGCACTTGCCGCGCAAGTGCGGTGTCCGAAGCAACCAGCGACCGCAGCGCTGCCTCCTCGCCCGCGGGGACGGTGCCGCCGAGCGAGCGATACCGGTCGACGACGCCTTTGGCGCCGAGGTAGGCCTCCAGGCAGCCGAACGCTCCGCAGCGGCACCCCCGGCCGTCGAGGGCCACCGTCGTGTGCCCCCACTCCCCGGCACCGCCGGACGTACCCCGGTAGGGCACGCCACCCGCGATCACGCTCGCGCCGACGCCGGACCCGATCAGCGTGATGACCGCGTCGCCGACGCCGCGGCCGGCGCCGAACCACAGCTCCGCCTGGCCGGCTGTGTTGGCGCCGTTGTCCAGGTGCAGCGGGATGTCCGTGCCCGCACGCAGCATCCGTTCCAGCGGCACGCCGTCCCAGCCCACGGTCTGCCCGTGGACCAGTCCGTGCTCCACCAGACCCGGTAGGCCGATGCCGACGCCGAGCACGTCGTGCTGGCCGGCCCTGCTCTCGGTCAGGCAGCGACGGAGCCCCACGAGGATCCGCTTCGCGACCTCGTCGGCCGGGTGGGTGCCAGGCCGTATGGCGAACTTCGTCGTCGCCAACCGCCGCAGCGTCAGGTCGAACGCCTCGACCAGCACGTGCGTCTCGCCGACATCCACTCCGACGACGACGGCGTGACGGGGATTCACCCGCAGGAGCACCCGCGGCCGTCCGCCGTCGGAGTCGACCTGCCCGGCCTCCACCACGACCCCGTCGGCGATGAGCTCGCCCGTCACGTTGCTGACCGACCCCTGGCTCAGTCCGGTCACCTCGGCGAGTTCGTGGCGGCTGCGCGGACCGTCGAGGTACAACGCGCGCAACACCCGCGCCCGATTGCCGGCACGCAGGTCACGAGCAGTCAGCTTGCCCCGCTGCACGGTGTGCACTCTCCTCAGGTCGGCACATGTTGGCGCCGTGTCGTCGTCATGGCGTTCAGCAGCGTGCCGTAGGGCGCGGTGAACCGGACACCGCCCGCTGTCACGCTCGGCGCGATCGAGGAACCGAGATGCCCGTTGCGGCCGGTGACCAGCGCATCGGTGACCACGCCGTCGGCGAGCCGGACGAGGGCGGCGCCACCGGCGCACAGATCGAGAGTGACCGAGTGGGACATGCTGGTCTCGACGCGAACGGTGCCGCCTCCGTGGGCGTTCGCGAGCACCGCCAGGTGGTCCACGCCGCCGGGACACCGGCGCAGATACACGTCGGCGACTCCCTCGACGACCCTCGCGGCGGGCGGCACCCACTCGGTGACCCGCCGGGCGGCGACGGCCGCAGCGTCCTCGGGGGACGGATCCGGCCAGTGCAGGACACGCTCCGGGTCCGCGGAACGGATCGCGTCGTCGAGCAACAGGCACGACCTGCCGCGGAGATCGAACGCCGGCATCTCGCCCACGAGGATCAGCCGTCCACCCTCCGCGACGTGGCTCGCGAGCAGTCGTTGCTGCGGGCGGGGCAGGTAGCGCCACGTCGGCACCACCAGTGGAATGCCCGTGACCCGGCCCGACGCACGCCCGGCCACGTCGGCCGGATCGGTGCCCGGATCGTCGAGATCCCACAGGCCGAAGTCGAGTTGGTACATCCGGGCCGCGTCGTGCCAGGCCCGCAGGAACTCCCCGCACGCGGGCACCGCCCGGTGATTCCCGCCGTCCGCGGGTCGCGAGTTCCACGCGGCGGCGGCCGCATGCGGCGCCCAGTAACCGATCACCGCCGATCGCACGGGACGGCCGATGGACCATTCGGTTCCGTGGCGGTGCAGATAGTCCGCGAGCGCCCGCGCGGTCGTCACCTTCTCCGTTTCCTCGCCGTTCGCATCGATCGGAGCGCAGTCCGGGTAGGGCCGGTCGTGGAAGCGGTCGAGGTCGGAGCTCCAGCTGCTCGTGGCGACACCGGTGTAGAGGTTGTAGCCGGTGGCTCCGCAGGCCAACGCGAGGACGGTCTGGTGCAGGCAGGTGGCCGGGTCTGCGAACGCCTTCTCGTAGAGCACCGAGAACCCCCAGTTCTCCTCGTAGTTGCAGCCGGGCGCCAGCTTGGCCGCGATCACGTAGCGAGCACGGGACTCGTCGTTCTCGGCGACCGGTCCGACCCAGTTGGTGAAGCCGTAGCGCACACCGGCCCAGCGCCACGGCTGCGTCCGGGCGAGCCACGAGTCCAGCGCGCCCGGATCGGCCGCGGGCGGGTTCACGTTCACCACCGTGGGCACCGCCGCACCGACCGTGGCCGACCACCGCCGGAACAGCTCGGCGAACCGCTCGGCCTGTGTGTGTCCCCACGCCACCCGGTGCAGCGGATCGACCTCGGCGGCATCGGTTGCGAGAGGAGACGGCGGGCGTCCGCCGATCGGGGCGTGCAGCCGGTGGTGGGCGGCCAGCGCGGATGCGCTGAAGTCCATGTCCCACAAGCCGAGCGCACCGTCGGTGTAGATGCCCTCGTTGGCGATCTGCACCGCGACGATCGGACCGTCCGGCGCGGAATGCGGCCGCACGAGCTGCTCACCGACCGCTCGCAGCCAGCGCAGCACGAATTCGTCGAACACCGGGCACAGCGGCGCGGGCAGTGGCCAGTCCACCGGCTTGCCGTCGGGCCCGCGCTGCGAGCCGGACCAGGTCCTCGGCGCACCGGAGGCGTCGAGGACCGGTTCGATGCGGCTGTCGTAGATCGGAGACACCCAGTCGGGCAGGCCACCGTAGTTGGTCTCGGCGTGGATGAACGGCCCCGGCTTGACCACCACGGAGAGACCGGCTTCCGCTGCGAGCCGGACGAACCGCACCGCGTCGCGTCGCGGGTCCGTCCGGCCGGCCAGATCCGGAGACCGCTGCGCAGAGGGCTGGTGGTGCCGCCACGGCACGTACGTCGTGACCGCATCCACTCGCATGCGCGCCAACGCGGCCAGCCGGTCGCCCCAGTTCCTCGGATCGTCCCGGTAGTACGGGTAGTCGGCGGTGACGAACGGCCGCGGCTGCCCGTCCCTGACGAACCATCCCCCGCGTACCGCTGAGATCTGAAATGACGTGCTCACAGGCATCCTTTCGACAATTCGACGACGAGGAGCAGGGGATGGTCCGCGGTCAGCTCTTCAGTCCGGTGAGCTGTATTCCGTCGAGGATCCTGCGCTGGAACACCAGGAAGACCCCGATGACCGGCATCACGGCGATCACCGCGCCCGCCATGACCAGGTGGGGCTGTGCGACACGACCGGCCGCGAGCGCTTGCAACGCGAGCGGCAGCGTGTATTTGTCCTGATCCGAGAGGATCACCAGCGGCCACAGCAGTTCGTTCCAGTGGAAGATGAAGCTCGTGATGGTAACGACGGCGAGCGCGGGCCTGGCCAGTGGCAACGCGACCGACCAGAAGATCCGCAGCCGGCCCGCGCCGTCGATCATGGCCGCTTCTTCCAGTTCACCCGGCAGAGTCAGGAAGAACTGCCGAAGCAGGAAGATGTCGAAGGCCGACACCAGGCTGGGCACGATGACGCCGGAGAGACTGTCCCCCATGCCGAGTTCCTGGGTGACGAACACCTTGGGGATGAGCAGGGCGACACCGGGCACCATGATCGTGGCGAGCACGACGAGGAACAACGCGTCGCGTCCGGGAAACGGGATGCGGGCGAACGCGTAGGCGGCCAGCGCGTCCAGCAGGAGCTTTCCCGGGATCAGCACGACCGCGACGATCACGCTGTTGAGCAGGGCCACGCCGAACCCGCCGAGATCGAGGACCTGGAGGTGGTTGGCGAAGGTGCCGGCCCACTGGCCGGTTCGTGCGTCCGTCGGCAACAGGTTCGGTGTCGGTGTGAACACGTCCTGCGGCTGCTTGAACGACGTGGCCACCATCCACACGAACGGCGCCAGCGCGACGACGACACCGCCGATCAGCAGTACGTGAGCGGTGACCCGCAACGCGATCGGCGCATCGTGGCGTCGCCGCCGCCTGCGCCCCGATGTACGGGTGCCCAGGTCCGCCGACGGCGCGGTCACGACCGCGGGCGCGGCGCCGGCATCCGCGGTCATGGCATCCACGGTTTTGGCAGCACACATCGCCTCACCCTTCGTACTGCCGTGGAACCAGGCGGAACTGCGCCGCGGTCACCAGGAGGATGGTCACGAACAACAGGACGGACATGGCGCTCGCCGCACCCATCGCGCCGTTGCGGTAGCCGAACAGGTAGAGGTGCAGCACATAGCTCAGGCCAGAGCGCTCTGGCCGGCGTTGCCGCCGAACAGCACGTAGACGATGCCGAACACCTGCAGGGCCGCGATCACGCCGGTGACGACGAGGTAGAACGTCGTGGGACGCAACAGCGGCAGCGTAATGCGCCCGAGTTGCTGCCACCGGTTCGCACCATCGACTTCGGCCGCCTCGTAGTAGGTGCGTGGGATTCCTTTGAGACCGGCGAGGAAGATGAGCATCGCCGTACCGGACTGCCAGGCCGCGATGAGCGCCAGTGCCGGGATCACCACGCCAGGGGTGCCGAGCCAGTCGGGGCCGGTGCCGCCCAGCACCTCGAGCCCGGCGTTGATCAGACCGAACTGCGGGTCGTAGAGCCACTTCCAGATCGCCGCGACCGCCGCTTCCGCGGTGATCACCGGCAGGTAGAAGACGAGCCGGTAGAACGCCTGTCCCCGGCGGACCAGATCGATGAGGTAGGCCTGCACGAATCCGGTCACCAGGGACGCGGGCACCGACAGCAGCGCGTACAGGGCGGTGACGCGAACCGACTTCCAGAAGTCCGGGTACAGGTCGGAGTCGAAGAGGATCTCCCGGTAGTTCCGCAGTCCCACCCAGTGGGCCGTGGAGATCATGTCCCATTCCGTGAAGCTGAAGTAGAGCGCCGCCCCCGCGGGCACGAGCATGAACACCAGGGTGTGCAGCATCGCGGGTGCGGTGAAGGCGAAACCGGCCAGCGCGTCCCGCCGTCGCCGATGCCCGGAACTCGACCGGTGGACGCCGTTCACGGCCACCCCAGCAGTTTGCGGGCACTGACGGCGGCATCTCCCAGCGCGTCGGCGGGTGGCCTGCCACCGTCGGCTCCTTCCTCGATCGCCCTGGCGAGATACTCGTCGTTGATCTGGATCCACTCCGGCACGGTGGGACGCGCCTGAGCGGTTTCAAGCTGGTCGACGAACACCCGGAACGCCGGGTCGGTGTTGATCTTCGCTGCCTGCGCGGCCTTCCTGTTCGTCGGGAAGTTTCCGGTGACGTTGCTGAACTCGGCGTTGTGCGTGGCGTCGGACAGGAAACGCAGCCACTTCCACGCCGCGTCGGGGTTGCGGGCCCTGCTGAACACCACACCGTTGTCCCCACCGATGTTGCTCGCCGCGACGTCCTTCTTCGGCAACGGCGCCACGCCGAATTCGAGCTGCGGGAACTGCTGCCTGATCGCCAGCACCTCCCACGGACCGGAGAACATCATCGCGGCGAGTCCTTTGTGGAACGGGTTCTCGGTGTTGGTGATGTTGCGCGGTGAGCTCTCCAGCAGCTTGCGCCACAAGGCAAGTGCTTCCTGCGCCGGCGGATCGGCGAAAGCGACCCTTTTGCTGCCCTCGTCGAGCATCGTGCCCCCGGCCGAAGCGACGAACGCCGGGAAGACCCAGGCACCGAAGCCGTCACCTTTGGGAACGTTCACCCCTGCCAGGTCCGGGTTCTCCCGGTGTACCCGTGCGGATTCGGCGACCAGGTCATCCCAGGTCGCAGGCGGTGTGCTGACGAGCTTCTTGTTGTAGAACAACGCCACGGTGGTCTGTTGCAGTGGAATTCCGTAGAGCTTCCCCGAGATTTTGTTGGTGCGCAGGGCGCCGTCGTAGAAGTCGGCCTCGTTGATCGTGCCCGCCGGGACCTCGGCGAGCTGCCCGGCGTTCGTGTAGCGGGCCATCAGCGGCTGGTCGAGGTACCCCGCGTCCGGCCCACGACCACCACTCAGTGCGGAGGAGAGCTTGGTGTTGTAGTCGTCCTTGGGAATCTCGGTGAGGCGGACGGTGATGGTGGGCTCGGTCTCCTCGAACCGCTTGGCCAGCTCCTTGACCTGCTTGGACTGCTCCGGGGTGGGTTGGTAGTACCAGAACTCCACGACCTTCTCGTTCGTCGGCGAGTCGCCACCGCAGGCGGCGGACGCCGCCAACGAGACCACTGCGGCGGTCGCCGCGACCCACTTGGCGAGGGCTCTCATCGTTCCTCCTCGTGGTCACGCAGTCACACTGTCCACATAGAACCGTTGCCCCAGAGCGACGCGGTCGTCGGAGATCGCCATCGTGAGGTGCACTCGTTCCACCCGGCCGAGGTCGACCCCGGCGAACCGGGACGGCCGAACGCACACCGTCGTCCACCGGTTCGCCGGAACCGGGTCCGGCGCCAGGACGTCCGCCTCGACGCGGTCGACGTCCCGGACTCCGAGCCTCACCTGGTACCCACCGACCGAGGCGAGCACCCGCGCGCAGAGCTGGGCCGCTTCGCGCAGGTCGACCGGGTGGCGGTACAGGTAGATCCCGATGCCCGGCCACGAGCCGAGGGCGGTCATCCGCACGGCCGACCGGCCCGAGCTCGGCATGACCAAGCGGTCGACGACCGCGTTGCGCATCGGGTACGCACCGTCCGGGCACGTGAAGTCGGCCAGGGTTCGCGGGTCCTCCGGCAACCCGCGGTGGACGAGCTCGAACCGCGGGAACGAGCGCGGTCGCGCGGAGCACAACGGCCCGGTGACCGCGGAGGAAACAGATCGGTATCCCGACTCCAGTGCGTCTCGCACCGGCCGCCGTCGCTGCCTCCGGATGTCGCTGAGGCCGAAGGTGTTGAGACCGGCGATCGGTGTGCGCCAGTCGTACGCGGCCCACCAGATGCTGCCGACGAGCCAGCCGTCCGGCCGGGTGGCGAGCCGGCGTTCGTACACCGGCCAGGTGTGGTCGAAGACCTGACGCTGCCGATCCACCAGCGCGTCGTCCTCCTGTGCCCACATGCCGAACTCGGCGACGAGCAACGGCTTGTCCGGCCAGGCGGCATGCGCCTGGTCGAGGAACCACTCGGTGAGATCGGCCTCCGCCCCGGCGGCGGTGGATCCGAAGACACCGAAGTACGTGGTCCATCCGGCCACGTCGACCAGGCTCTGCGTGGGGTCGTGCGGTCCTGGCCGATCGGCCGCCGCGGCCTGGGTCACCAGGCGGCCGTCGTCGTAGCACCGGAGATCGTGGACGACGCGACGCAGGAACTCGGCGCGGTGCTCGACGCTGATCGCCTCGTTGGTGGCACTCCAGAACAACACGCTGGGCCGGTTGTAGTCGCGGAACACCATCTCCCGCCACATCTGCTCGCCTATCCTGCGGTGCAGCTGGTCGGCGAAGTGGTAGGTGTCGAACCACCAGGTCGGGATCTCCTCGACGACGGCCAGTCCGACCCGGTCGGCGACGAGATAGGTCAGCGGGTGGTTCGGATAGTGAGCGGTGCGCAGCAGGGTCGCGCCCGTTGCGCGGATGTCGAGCAGGTCTTCGATCACCCGCTCCGGCGAGGCGACGGTACGTCCGGTGTCCGCCCAGTCCTCGTGTCGTGCGACGCCGTGGAACGCCGCCTTGCGCCCGTTGAGCAGCACGGCCGGTGAGTCGGCGGCGACGGCGACGGTGCGCAGACCGATCTGAGTGGCGAAGCTGTCGACGACCCGCCCGCAGTCGATCAGTTCGACCGTGAGCACGTAGAGGTTCGCGGTCTGCGGGGTCCACAACCGCGGCTGGTCCACCACACCGACGAACCGGACCGCTCCGTCACCGGTCTCCTCGTCGATGACGACCTCGTGGGGCCCTTCGCCCCGCCACGACGCGGGAGCTCCCTCCAGATCGGCCGGGGCCGAGGTGCCGAGCAGGCGGCGCGGAACCACGGCCTCGGCAAGCCTCGACCGGACCACGAAGCCGGAACCGGCCGCCTCGTCCGGCCGGTCGACCACGACGGTCGCCACGAACTCCGCACGCCTGGGCGGATCACCGATCACGGCGGTGGGGACGACATCGACCCTCGCCACCGACACCGCGGGCAGCCGCTCCAGGTAGACGTCCTGGATGATCCCCGTGTAGTTCCACCAGTCCGAGACCACCGCGGGGACGATGTCGGTCCGGCTGTCCCACGGCGGGTTGTCCACCCGAACCGCGATCAGGTTGTCCCCGTCCACGACCGCGTGGGTGACGTCCAGGCTGAACGGGCTGTATCCGCCCTCGTGACAACCGATCCACCTGCCGTTGAGCCATACGTCGGCGATGTAGTTGACCGCGAGGAAGGTCAGCCGGACCCGTTCATCGCGACCCCGTGCCGTCATCGCGACCACACACCGGTACCAGACTCCGTCCTCGTACCGCTCGGTCACGTTCTCCGGCAACGGAACGCGGTGCGTGCGCCATCCGCTGTCGTCGTGGTCGACCCGGTGCCGCCCTCGTCCCTCCTCCTCGATGGCCGGCAGCGACACCCGCCGGCAGGTCAGAGAAAGCTGGTGATCCACGGTCGCCCGCTCGGCTCGCCATTCACCGGCGAGGTCGACGAGCTGCCTCGAGAGCTGCCGCTCAATGCCCGGCATCGGCCTGCCGTACGCGTAGGGCACCACGAAACCGTTCAGCCGGCGCAGCTCGACCGTCGGGGCCAGGGTGCCGGCTCTCCGCGACACGAACGGCGAATCCGGGTCCTGATGCCGCCGCACCGTCCCACCTCATCTCGGTCCACCACGCGGTCGACTTCGCCACTCCGGACCTTAGTTTATAGCTTGCAATAAGTCGAGCACTTATCTCCGATGATCGGGTGCCCGAGCCCGCCGACGCGTCCGCGCACCCCTCCACTGGCGAGTTGCGGACAGCACCACAACAGCGTCCTACTCACGTCGAAGCAGCGTCAGGGGGCCAATTCACGAGCAGGCCGACAATCGGGGAACCAAACCGTGACCCGCGTCATAATTTCCCACTTGATTCATTGAATGAATTTACCGCGGCGTAACACACTGTTCCACAGTGGACAAGACCACTCCGCTAGCCATACCGCCGGTATCAAACCCACGGACTAGTGACTGAACCTCAAAAGTGCCGATACTTTTCGGTCGGCGTGCCGGGAATTCAGCCGCAGCCACATCCTCGAATTTCGTCCCGAAGGGAATATCGTGTCGGTCAATCACGTCAGTCGCCGGGCGGGCGCGGCCGCGGTCTTGTCACGGCCACTCGTGTACGAGGCTGAAAGATGGCGTGACATCGCGTGGCATGTGCTGGGCGTGCGCGGCCACCGGGCCAGCCGGACCGTGGTCGCCGTGGTCCGCCTGATAGAGCTTGCCCAGGTGGAGGCCCAGTTCGGCAGCGCAGGCGTGGACACCGTGCTCACCCAGCTGGCACGCCGGATCACACCGCAATTGGCACCTCGCGAGCGAATCGGGTATTCGGGCAACGGAAGTCTCATGTTGTTGCTGCCGGATACGGCCACTCGCCACGTGAAGTCCCGGTTGGACCGAATCGGGCGGCAGATCTCCGGCGCCCGGTTTACCGTGGGAACCGAGCAGCTGTCCGTCACACCCGCGATTGGCTGGGCGAGCGCCCCCGAAAAGACCGGGCCGGAAACGGCCGGCACGGAAAAGACCGGCGCCGACGACCTCGACGCACTGCTCGAACGCGCGGAACACGCTGCGGGCGTCGCCGCGCAACACCTCGATTTGACACCGCGAAACTGGGCGTCAACCACGCGCACGCAGCGCAAGAAAATACTGCCCGGTGTCCTGCGCACACCGCTGCAGATACTGGCCACGCTGGCGATCGGATTGCTGTTGCCGTTCCTGGTGCTCGCCGAGTTCAGCAAAGCCGGAGTCGACCTGGTCGCACCCGCTTACGTCGCGGTCTGCCTCGCGCTGGTGCTGACCGCGCTGGTGATCAGGTGGGAGACCTACTGCGCCCTCGATCCGGAGCGCCCACCGAAGCAGCCCGCAACGCCGTACCCGGCCGCGTCCGCGATCATCGCGGCGTACCTGCCCAATGAGGCGGACACCATCATCGAGACGATCCAGCGGGTGCTCGCGATGGACTACCCGGCGCCGTTTCAGGTGGTGCTCGCTTACAACACGCCGAGAAAACTTCCGGTCGAAGACGAACTTCGCAGGCTGGCCGCCGCCGACCCGCGGCTCGTCGTGCTGAAGGTGCCGTACAGCCAGTCCAAGGCGCAGAACATCAACGCCGCGCTCTCGGTGATCACCGGTGAGTTCGTCGGGGTCTTCGACGCCGACCACCACCCCGACGCGACCGCGTTCCGCCGGGCGTGGCGGTGGCTGTCCCACGGCGCGGACGTGGTGCAGGGGCACTGCGTGATCCGCAACGGCCACGAGTCACCGGTGGCACGCATGGTCGCCGTCGAGTTCGAGTCGATCTACGCGGTGAGCCATCCCGGTCGCACGCAGCTGCACGGCTTCGGTCTGTTCGGTGGCTCCAACGGGTACTGGCTTACGAGCTCGCTGCGCGAGACCCGGATGCGCGGCGAGATGCTGACCGAGGACATCGACTCCTCGATCAGGGCACTGCTGGACGGCAAGAAGGTGGTCACCGATCCGGCGTTGCTCAGCCGGGAACTCGCGCCCACCACGATCGGCGCGCTGTGGAACCAGCGGATGCGATGGGCTCAAGGCTGGTTCCAGGTTTCCCTGCGGCACCTGCCCGCCGTGCTGCGTTCCAGCGCGCTGACCACGAAGAACAAGATCGGCCTGCTGTACCTGCTCGGCTGGCGGGAGATCTATCCCTGGATCTCGTTGCAGATCTTCCCGCTGCTGGCCTTCATCACCTGGTACGACGGCGCGCACGCCATCGAGTGGGACATCTCGATCTTCGTGCTGGCATCGCTGTTCACCCTGTCGGTCGGGCCGGCTCAGGTGCTGTTCGCCTACCGGCTGGCCGCACCCGAGATCCGCGGGAACCGCCGCTGGTTCTGGTCCTATCTCGTGGTGTCGGTGTTCTTCTACACGCCGTTCAAGAACCTCATCGCGCGGGTCGCGCAGGTCAAGGAGTTCTCGGGCGAACGCCGCTGGGTGGTCACACCGCGGACCGCTGCCGTGCCCGCCACGATCGCCGGGGAGCGCGCGTGATCCGGCCTCCGAAGCCTGCGGGCGCCGACACCACTGTCACGGCAACCGGTATCGCACACGGCCGGTTCTCCGTTGATGCGATCAGGGCAGTGGCCGCCCTGCCGGTGTTGATCTTCCACGCCTACCAGTACAGCCGCTACGGCCCCGATGCCGCCTGGCCGCTGGACGGCGTCTGGCATCAGATCCTGATGGCGTTTCCCCTTGGTGTGGACCTGTTCTTCGTCCTCTCTGCCTTCCTGCTGGGGCTGCCCTACGCCAGGGCTGCGCTCGACTCCGGTCCACCCCGCCGCACCCGTGTCGTGCTGCTGCGACGAGCGGCGAGGCTGCTGCCGCTCTACTACATCACCGTGCTCCTGGTGTGGGGCTTCACCAACCCGACGCTGCCGGGAGACTGGCGAGATCTGTTGCTGCACTTGACGTTCACCCACGTCTACAGCGACGAGAAGATCTTCTTCAGCAACGGCCCCGCGTGGTCGCTCGCCGTGGAGATGCACTTCTACCTGCTGCTGGTGGTGATCGGCACGATCGCCCAACGCCACCTGCCCCGGCTGGAGTCCCGGCGGGCGCGCCTGACCGCCCTGTACTGCGGGATCGCGGTGCTGGTCGTGATCTGCAACGCCTACCGGTTCTGGGCCGTCCACGTGGCACAGGCTCACCACGAACAGTGGTCCTACTGGTTCAACCCGCTCGCCAAACTCGACGTGTTCGCCATCGGTCTCGCGTTCGCCGTCCTGATCGCGGACGGCAGGCGACTGCGCACCAAGCCCGCCCGTTACGGCGTCGGTCTGCTCGGCGCAGGCGTGATCGTGGCCGTCGCGCTCACGCAGCCGATCGGCGACCCGGTCAGCAACTGGTGGCATCCGTTGTTCGCGCTCGGCTCCATGCTGCTGATCGCGGCCTCGGCGCTCGCCGGCGACGGATCGTCCGCCGCGGTACTCCGGTGGCGGCCGCTGGTCTGGATCGGAGTGATCAGCTACAGCCTGTACCTGTGGCAGGAACCGATGCTGCGGCTGCTCGACAGCGCCGGTCTGCTGCCCGCCCCCGGCCATCCACACACGTTCCCGGTCGCGGGCATCGTGCTGACGACCATCAGCCTGCTGGTGGCGTGGATCAGCTACTGGTTGATCGAACAGACCGGCCTGAAGATCCTCTCCGCGTTCGACCGGGAAGGCCGGAAACGGGACTACTACGCGGAGTCGTGACGGCTGCCGGCCCGGCGGGCGGTCCGGTCGCGGTCGCTCGGCGTCGAGGCGCCGCTAGTCGTGAGGAAATGCTCGACCGGGAGGGTGGCGGCGCCCATCGCCACCGCGTCCGGACCCAGCCGGCCCAGCTCGATCGACGTCTGGGCGAACGGATGGTCGAGCGCGTGCTCGGCGGCCACCGCGGTGATCTTCGTCAGCAACCGCGATCCGAGCAGGAGTCCCGCCCAGCCGCCCACGATGATGCGTTCCGGGTTGAACAGGTTGATCAGGTTGGCGATCCCGGCGCCGAGGTAGGTGGCGGTCTCCTCCAGCACGTCGGCCGCGACCCCACCGCGCTCGGCGGCGTCGAGCAGCTCGGCGAGGGCGTCCTCTTCGCTCACTCCGCGCCGGCGACGGCCACGCTTCGCCTCCTGATACCGCTCCAGCACGGCCTCCGCGCCCACATAGGCCTCGAGGCAACCACGGGCCCCGCACCGGCACCGCCGGCCACCGACGTGGACCGTGGTGTGCCCCCATTCACCGGCGCTGCTGGTCGCGCCGCGGTAGGTGGAGCCGTGGGTGATGATACTGGCTCCCACACCGGAGCCGATCAACACGACCACCGCGTGCCGGCAGCCGCGACCGGCGCCGAACCACATCTCGGCCTGCCCCATGTTCTTGGCACCGTTGTCGATGTGCAGGGGAAGGTCCGTGCCCGCGCGGAGCAGTCGTTCCAGCGGGACCGCGTCCCAGCCGAACGTCTGGCCGTGGACCAGCACCTCCGCGCCGTGCTCCACCACGCCCGAGACGCCGATGCCGACGCCGAGGACGTCGCGTTCGGAGATACCGGCCTCGGCTCTCACGGCCTTGATGCCGGCCAGAATCCGGCCCACGACGAACTCGACATCGTGCCCGTCGGCCAGCTCGTAGGAGATCTTGGCGCGCAAGGTCATCGTGAGGTCGAAGAGCTCGACCCGGACGCATGTCTCCCCCACGTCGACCCCGATCACCGAGCGGTACCCGGCGTTGACGCGAAGCAGCACGTGGGGGCGCCCACCGTCGGAGTCCATCGAACCCGCTGTGATCACGACGCCTGACGCGATCAGGTCGCTCACCACGTTGCCGACCGTACCCGCGCTGAGGCCCGTGAGCCTGCTCAGTTCCTGACGGCTGGCGGGGCCTTCGAAGTAGAGCTGCCACAGGACCACGGAACTGTTGCCGCGACGCAGGTCACGCACGGTGCTCCGCTGGTGCGATACCACGCCCCACCCCCTTTGTTGCCGGACCACATTATCGCCGATCAAACGACTGGCGCCGAGTCGCCACGTCTTGACCTCTACTTTGCCAGCATGTTAAATCAATACTTGAAATAAGTGTTGCCCTCGGACGACGACGCCCGACGACAGATCCCCTCGGATTGGCGTGCAGCCACAGCCGCGCCTGCCTCTGTCGGCCCCTCGGTGCCACCCGTACCGAGTTCTCAACCCTGCGGAGGACCCTGAGGAGGAAGTCATGCACACCCGTCCCCATTCCCGGCGGCCACGGGTCGCTCACGTCGCGACCGCGGTCGGCCTCGTCCTGCTCGGCGTGACCGTGCCAGGCTCTGCCGTGCCGGCCGAACAGCACGCCGCTGTTGCCGGACCGGTCGGCGCGTGGATCACCACGCCCGATCGCTCCCAGTTGCTCACCCCGCACACGGCCATCGCCTTCCGTCCGGGGCCGGCCGCCGCCGCGGACACGATCACCGTCGATCCCAGCCAGAGCTATCAGACGATGACGGGGTTCGGGGCGTCCTTCACCGACTCCTCCGCCTGGCTGATCTGGAACTCGCCGCAACGCGACTCGATCATGACCGAACTGTTCGATCCGGTACAGGGCATCGGTCTGAGCACGGTGCGCCAACCCATTGGCGCGTCGGACTTCTCCCGGTCGGCCTACACGTACGACGACGTCCCTAGAGGACAGACGGACCCGAACCTGACCCGGTTCTCCATCGCCCACGACGAGTCCTACATCCTGCCCCTGCTCCGGCGCGCCAGGGAGATCAACCCGCGGACGACGTTCATGGCGTCGCCGTGGAGCGCGCCGGCGTGGATGAAGACCAGCGGCGAGTTGATCGGCGGCAGTCTGAAACGCGAGTACTACCAGGCCTATGCGAACTACTTCGTCAAGTTCCTACAGGCCTACCGGGACGCCGGTGTGCCGGTCTCCCTGGTGACACCCCAGAACGAGCCCGAGTTCTCGCCGGCGAACTACCCAGGCATGCTGATGTCCGCGCAGGATCAGGCGGACTTCATCGGCGGCGCGCTCGGCCCGGCGATCGAGAAGGCCGGGCTGGACACCCGCGTTCTCGCCTTCGACCACAACTGGGACAGGCCGGGCTATCCGATCGACGTGCTCCGCAACTCTACCGCCGCCCGGTACACTGCGGGTTCGGCCTTCCACTGCTACGCGGGTGAGCCGGGCGCGCAGACGAACGTCCACAACACATTCCCCGGCAAGGACATCCACTTCACTGAGTGCTCCGGCATCAAGACCGGCGACGAGGCCAGGACCTTCGCCGACACGTTGGGCTGGCAGACCCGCAACCTGGTCATCGGCGCCACCCGGAACTGGGCGAAGAGCGTCGTCCTGTGGAATCTGGCGCTCGACCAGAACGGCGGGCCGACCATGAACTGCACCACCTGCACCGGCGTGACCACGGTGAAGGGCGACGGCACCGTCACCTACAACGCCGAGTACTACGTTCTGGGTCACATCAGCAAGTTCGTGAAGCCCGGCGCGGTGCGCATCGGCTCCAACAGCTTCGGCCAGGGCAACATCGAGAACGTCGCCTTCCGGAACCCGGACGGTTCCACGGTTCTCGTAGTCCACAACAGCGCGTCCGGCGCACGAACCTTCGACGTCACCTCGGCCGGCCGGCACTTCAGCACGTCACTGTCCGCAGGTGCGGTCGCCACGTTCACGTGGCCGGACGATGCTCCTCCCGGCGGCGGAGAGTCCGCATTGGACCGATCTGGCTGGCGTGTCAGCGCGTCGTCCACTCCCGCCGATCCCTGCTGCACGGCGGACACGGCGGTGAAGGCGATCGACGGCACTTCCTCCACCCGATGGTCCACAGGCCAAGCCCAGCAACCCGGCCAGTGGTTCCAGCTCGACCTCGGTGCCTCGCGGAAGTTCACCAAAATCGTTCTGGAGAACGGCACCAGCACCGGAGACCACCCGCGGGGCTACGCCGTGTACGCCTCCGACAACCCGTCCTCCTGGGGCAACCCCGTCGCCACCGGACAAGGCAACGACCCGACCACCACCACCATCCAACTCCCCGGCACCACCGCCAGATACCTCCGCATCACCCAAACCGGCAACACGGGCAACTGGTGGAGCATCTCCGAACTCAAACTCTACGCCCCTGCCGGCGGCAGCACGACATAGACCGGGTGCGGCGGTCACGGCATCGGGTACCCGCGACCGCCGCATGTTCTGTCCGGACAACCGCCGCGACGTCGCCTGGCGCATCTCGGACAGAGGCCTGCTACGAAGATCCGCTGGCGATGGCCTTGGCGGGAATCCCCCATCCGTTGTTCACCGTGGGCTCCTTCTCCCACTCACCGAGCTCGTGCTCGCAGCCGAACACGTCGGTGATCCGACCGCTGGCGTGCCAGTTCTTGTAACTGCGGATCACGAAGAGCGGCCCGACGTCGAGGTGGTCGACGTTGTACGGGAGGACTCGCAACTGGCCGGCGTAATGGGGGCCCGACCACACGCAAAGCTTGTAGTACTTGCCCACTTCACAAGGCGGCCCTGGCTCCGGCGGCGCGGCCTGGGCGGGCACAGTCGCGACCAGTGCGATCACCCACGCGATCAAGGTCGCCTTGAGGGTGGACCCACGAGAGCTGAGCACCGAATGACCTCCAGGAAACGTCCGAAATGGACAGGACCCCACACCTGTTTGCTTCCGACAACTTCGTCGAATTCCTCGGTGAAGGTTGGCGGCATGTCCGGCTTCATCGCCTGATCGCCTGGCCGGTTTCAGCTTGGCACGGAAGGCGTCTCTGAACCCAGGGGCCGCTTTCGCCGAGTCGGGAGAATCAATCGGCTGCAACCTCTGGCATGCCGTCGGCCTGAGCCTCGAGGATCTTGCGGTCAGGACCGTCTGTCAGCACGGTCCCGGCGTAGCAGCTCGTGAGATGGTTTCCGTGGCATTGCGCCAGAGCGACCACAACCACTCACCACTACGCTCCGCCGTACGGGTTCGCGGCCTTCTTCGCCGCGTACGTCAGCATCGGCTTGACCTTTGCCCAATGCCCGTCCTGGCAGGAGTAGGCGGGCAGGAAGCCCGCGCAGTCGCCCTGCCAGTTGCCGATCTCCCAGGTGTAGTGGGGAACGCCGAGCTCGCCGTACACCCAGTCGTCGATCGAGCCACCAGCGGTGTAGAGCAGCTCGCCGGGCTGCCCGTACTCCCAGCCGCCCGCGAGCTGGGCCATGTCCTTGGCCATCGCCCGCAACGGCCCGTCGTTCGGCGACGGCGTGGTGGTGAAGCCCCACGGCAGCAGCACGACGTTCAGGGCGGCGTGCATGGTGACGACCATGCCGCGGGTGTCGGCGGCGGCGGGGTCGGTCAGGCCGGGTCCGCGCCTGTCCGGGTAGAGCGACCGGAAGAACTTCTCCAGTGCCCTGGTCTCGACCTCGGAGTCGGGCTTCGGGCCGCGGTAGACCTGGCTGCACGGGTCGGCCGACGTGCCGTTGTCGCCCCACTGCGCGTCGAAGTTGCGGTTGACGTCGATGCCGATCTGGGCGCCCGGGTCCGTCCCGGTAGGACAGACCTTCGGACCGTTGGTGTGGTTGGCGTTCTTGCGCTGCAGCTTCGGCGAGTCGCCGCCCGACTGGACGATCTGCACGCCGTCGGGGTTCGCGATCGGCACGACCCAGATCTCGGTCGTGTCGAGCAGCGCGGTCACCTCGGGGTCCTTGCCGTAGCCGGTGGTGAGATGGTCGATCCAGCGCCAGGCCATGTCGCCGGTCGAGATCTCGCGGGCGTGGATCTGGGCCGACACGAACAGCCGCGGCTTGCGCGCGTTCGGGGTCAGCTTGCAGTCGCCCGGGGCCTTCTTGGTGAGGCAGACGGCCTTGAGGTCGTAGCCGCCCGCGCCCTGGGTCTTGCGCCACGAGTCGCCGTAGTCGACGACGGTCGCGAGGCGCGCGTACCGGAGCCCGACCTGGTCGAGGTGCGCGTAGTGCGCCCTGATCGTGCGGTAGCCGCCGTAGTACGTCTCGTTGACGCCGGCGCCCTGCTTCGCCGGCGCGAACCGGGGCGGTGCCATCACGGACTCGACGGTGCCGGTGAAGCCGGCCGCGCCGAGTTTGTCGTGGACGTCCCTCGCGCCCATCACGAACAGGTCGTCGCCGTCACGCTGCTCGAGCACGTCGAACCCGCGCGCGAGCAGGTCCTGCGCCTTGTGCCCGAGCGGAGCCGGGACGCGGTAGACGTATGTCGGCCCGTCCTGCGCGGGAGCCGGTGGCGGTGGTGCCGCCACTGACGTTCCGGCGAGGAAAGCCACGCTGGCGACGCTCGCCAGCGCGAGGCTCAGCCGTCGTTGCTTCATGGTGTGAGTCCCCCTGGGAAGCCATGGGTTGTGCCGATCTTGAACCTAGCGAGGTCCGCGGAGCAGGTGACAGCGCTCTCCGGAGGGTGGCCGTCTCAATTGGCTCCGGCGTCGGATCAGGGCAGGGTCGGATCAGGCGGGGTCGGTGCGCAGGCGGGCATGCGTGTGCGCGTCATGCCATCCGTCCGCGTGCAGCAGGGAACCTCGTTGGGTGCCTTCGAGTTCGAAACCGAGCTTGGCGGCAACCCGGCACGACGCCAGGTTCGCCGTCGAGTGCTGCAGGACGACCCGGTGCAAGCCCACGGTGTCGAAGGTCCACCGAGTCACGGCGTGTGCCGCACGCACCGCGACGCCGGCCCCGCGCGCAGCGGGCGCCACCCAGTACGACAACTCCGCCGTCCCCTCGGCCAGGGAGATGGTCCGCAGGCCGGCCTGGCCGATCGGCTCGTCGCCGCGGCGGCCGGCGATCGCCCAGCTGGCGTCCGTCTCGGCGGCCCAGCGGGTGGCCCAGGCAGCGGTCCAGGCAAGGGCTTCGTCGGTGGTGTCCATGCGGCGCACGTGCCAGCGCTGGACGTCGAGATCGTCGAAGACCGCCTTCACGAACTCGGCATCATCCGACCGCCACGGCCGCAGGACCAGCTGATCGTCGACGTCGAGAACGGGTTGCCCGAGTGCTCGGAGCGCACCGGCGGGCTGGGCTGGGCGCACGAGGCTGGGCACTGACTCATGATCGCATGACGGCCGGCTGGTGCCTGCGCAGCAACCGGTGGATGCGACGCACGGCCGCCAGGCGTTCGGCGCCATTGATGTCGAGCGCGCGGACGACCGGGTCCTCGGGGCCCCGCCGCCGGCGGATCTCGGCGAGCCGCGTCTCCACCGTGGTCGGAGCACCGTCCGGACTGGTCGTCATGTCGCAGTACCAGAGCGCGTCCCGGAGCCGGCCGCGTTCGTCGCCGAACTCGGCGAGCCCGTCGGCGTGCCCGGTCAGCGAGGCCACCGCCGACGCGCCGGAGTGGTGCGCCACCAGGCCGCACACCCGCCGGGCGAGACCCGCGCGCAGCAGGTACCGCGCCCCGTCGATGGAGTGCATTCCCGTGTCGGTGAGCTCGGAGGCGTAGCCGATGTCGTGCACCCAGGCGGCCACGACCAGCAGTTCCCGCTCGGCGACCGGCAGCACCCGCGCCACCTGCTCGGCACGCCGCGCCACGCCGGCCGTGTGCGCCCACCGGCGGGGCAGCTCGTCGGCGAGCAGCCGGCGCGCCGTGTTCCGCGCCCAGTCGGACAGCCAGGTCCCGGGCAGCTCCGGTGCGGCGGACGGGAAGGATCGCGCGGACGCCCGCACCGCCCGTTCCACGAGCAAGGGCACGAAGTCCCGCACGCGCGCGCCGCTGAACCGGGCGTTGGCCCGCTCGACCCACTCGTGCACCAGGCTCGGTGGCACCTCTTCGTGCTCCCGGACCAGCCTGGACTCCAGGCGCCTGATCCGGTCGTCCACCAGACGGGGCGCAGCCATGGTCGTCAGCACAGCACCACTTTTACACGCCGTTCGCCGCAATGGAATCAGCGGTTCGGCAGCACCTGGACGCCGGTCGTCCCGGCCTTCGGGAAAGCGAAGGTCAGCAGGGCGAGACCGTCCTTGTGCAGCGCTGCCAAGTCCTTCTTCGTCACCTTGGTGAACGGCTCGACGACGAGCGTGAAGGCGTTCTTCTCGCGGTCGACCCGCCAGATGCCCTGGAGCAGGCCGCCGAGCAGGAGGTTGCCCCGCAGGACACCGCCGCGCACGGTCATCATCAGCCCGTACCTGCGGCACCACTCGCCGAACGACAGGCCGTCCGGGATGATCCGCTCCCGGCTGGCGTGCGAGAGGAACACGTTGTCGAACTCGGGCAGGTACCTCGGCGGCGCGGTGACGCCCGGATCCGGGAGCTCGGCGTCCGGGACGTCGAACAGCTCCTTGCCGTTCTCGTCGAGGTACACCCGCAGCGTCATCCGGTCGACGACCTCGCTCAGCCTGGTCAGCCCGCACCAGGCCTGCACGTCCCGCACGCTCGCCGGCCCGAACGCGGCCAGGTAACGCAGGATCAGCCGCTCGACGGACGGGGCGGGGTCGATCGAGCGGCCCAGCCACGTCTCCGCCGACGCGTGGACGGTGCGACCGGTGCCGTCCCAGGTGCCGCGCGGCGGGATCTGGACCAGCGCGGCCAGGTTGCGCACCGCGTACGCGAGCGTGTCCGGTTTGCGGTCCGGCCAGCGCTCGTGCAGTGCCTTGCCCAGCTCACCCGGCGTGCGCGGGCGTTCGTCGAGCAGGTCGAGGCCGGCCTTGACCACCGCGTCGAGGTCGAGGTCCCGCACCACCGCGCCGTGGATCGAGTTCGAGAAGAGGTCGCGGTCGAGGACCGGCTGCACCAGCGGACGCAGCGTCATGCAGTCGTCCGGCGTGACGAGGTGGATCGTCGACCGCATCAGGGCGGTGCGGACCAGCTCCCGCGATTCGACCATTGTGGACAGTCGCTGCGGCCGGTAGCGCCGCAACCGGGACCACAGCGCGATGTACGGTCCAACCGGGATCTGCGCGTGCAGGCCGACCAGGTGCTCGACGACGTCGCGTTCCGGCACGTCCTGCCGCTGCAGCAGGAACTGCCGGGAAAGCAGGGCGCGGTTGAGCGTCCTGGTGCTCAACCGGGTCATGCACCGACCGGCTGACTAAAGCACCTGGCCAGAAGTCTTGTCCGGAACCTCAGGCGACTCGTTGCTGCCGGCGTCAGCAAGTACCACCAACTCAACATCAACAGGCGTTTTTCTACTACCAACAGGGCGTTTCGGGCCCGGGCACCTGGTGCCGGTGCTGCGGGATGTGGAACAGGTTGGGTGTAGTTGACGGCGATTCGATCAAGAGTTGGTGGTACTTGCAGACGCATCGGGCTGGACGCCGAACCGCTCCGCGAGTAACGGACAGGACTTCGGGCAGCCTGCTTAGTCACGTCGCTTCACGCCTTTCACCGTAGCGAGCTGAGGTGGTCGGCTCAGGCTGTTCGCACCGCACGCCGCAGCACCGGCGTCACCCAGGCCAGCACCACACCGCCCGCGAGCACCGCCACCCCGGCCGCGAGCCCGGCCCGCGGATCACCCGCCGCGACCGACACAGCCCCCGCCAGCGCCGCACCGAGCGGATGGCCCGCACCCCACGCCAGCATCCTGGCCGTGGTGTTCACCCGCGACTGCAGCTCCTCCGGGCACACCTGCTGGCGGTAGGTGATCCCGTTGATCACCACGATCGCCTGCGCGGCGCCCCAGTACACCGCCGCCACGCACACCAGCAGCCAATGCGCACTCACCAGCACGAGCACACCGCCCAGCAAGGAGAGCGGCAACGCCGTCAACGCCAGCCGCGCCCCGCCCCACCGTTCCGTCAGCCGCGGCAGCACCCGGGACGCGATGATCGCGCCCACACCCCAGCAACTGAACAGCGCGGCCAGCCGCACGTCACCGCGCGGCGCGACGCCCAGCACCCGGTCGGCGAACGGCACCAGCACCGCCATCCAGGCACCGCTCGCGACCGAGTGCGCGGCACCGACGAGGGTGAGCGTGCGGACGATCGGCTCGCGCCACAGGAACCGCAGCCCCTCCCGCACATCGGCGGCGAGCTCGCCGGCACCGCGCACCGGACGCGGGTTCGCCATGCTGCTGGCGATGCTGCGCAACAACAATGCCGAACCCACCGCGGTCAGCGCGTTCACCGCCAGCAGTGCCGCCGGAGCGACGATGACCACCAGCAACCCCGTCAGGCCCGGCACCACCAGTTCCACCACGGTCGTGCGCCCGTAGAGGGTCGAATAGGCGGCGGTCAACCGTTCCTTGCCCACCAACGCCGGCAACGCACCGAAGTTCGCCGCGTCGAAGAACACGAACGCCGTCTGCGCCGTGAACGCCACGGCCACGACGTGCGGCGCGGTCAACGCCCCCAGTGACCACGCCAGCGGCACGCTCAGCAGCACGGCGGCGACCGTGAAGTCCAGTGCCACCATCATCTTCCGGCGGTCCAGCCGGTCCGCGAGCGCACCCGCCAGCAGCCCGAACACCAGGTACGGCAACGCTTCCGCCACCGTCACCGCTGAGGTCCACCCCGCCGAACCGGTCAGCTGGTACACGAGCACCGGCATCGCCACCGCCGCCACCACGGCGCCCACGACCGACAGCACCCGCGCTGACAGGTAGCGGCTGAAGTCGCGATCGGACGCGTCCAGGTCCCCAATGCCCACCATCCTGACAGCGTATGTCGATCAGTGCGAACCGCGTCGCGATCAGTGAGAACCGCGGCACGTTCCGGCCCGGCCAGGCCCGCCACCAGGTTGGATCGCGATCATGACGTCACGGATCACCGTCTGCCGGGGATGTTGCTGCGGCACCGAGCGCAAGCACCCCGGCGTCGACCACGACCGCCAGCTCGACCTGCTGCGCGAGCACCTCACGACGGTGCGCGTGGCGGACTGCCTGGACGCCTGCGAGGTGTCCAACGTGGTCGTCGTGCAGCCCACCCCGGCCGCGCGGGCGGCCGGGGCGAAACCGGTGTGGGTGGGGTCCGTGCTCGACGACGACGCGGTGCGCGACGTGATCGACTGGATCGGCGCGGGCGGCCCGGGCCTCGCCGCGCCACCGCCTTCGGTCAGCGCGCGGATCGTGGCCGCGCCCGCAACAAAACGATGAGCTGACCTACGCTCCGGTCATGACCGTCCGGCCGATCCTCGTCAGCGGCGACCCGATCCTGGCCACCGCGGCCACGCCGGTCACCGAGTTCGGCGAGGACCTCGCACAACTCGTCGAGGATCTCTTCGAGACCTGCACCGCCGCCAACGGCGCGGGTCTCGCGGCCAACCAGATCGGTGACAGTCGCAGCGTTTTCGTCTACGACTGTCCGGACGGCACCGGACGCCACCGCCGCGGCCACGTGGTCAACCCGGTCCTGGAGACGTCCGAGCTCCCCGACACCGAGCCCGACCACCGCCGCGACCTCGAAGGCTGCCTTTCGGTGCCCGGCGAGCGCTTCCCCACCGGCCGGGCGGACTGGGCGCGGGTCACCGGCGTCGACCGCCACGGCGACGAGGTCTCGGTGGAGGGCACCGGTTTCTTCGCGCGGTGCCTGCAACACGAGGCCGACCACCTCGCCGGGCGGCTCTACCTGTCGAGGCTCGTCGGCCCGCACGTCCTCGAAGCGGAGCGGATGCTCGAACGCAACGGCTGGACCGAGCCCGGCCTGAGCTGGCTGCCCGGCGACGGGCCCGATCCGTTCGGCCACTGACGGCGTTGGTCCGGCAGTGCTCCTCAGCCAACGGGAGCAGCGGCTGACACCCGCCGGCGCGACCACCACCCGATGATGCACGCGGCGATTGCGGCCGCGGTGAACAGCATGTGCAGCAGGCCACCCCACCTGGTCGCGAAGGTGAGTTCCGAACGCAGCGGCACGGTGTCGACGAGGAGGTCCTCGGTGAACATGCCGGTGGAGCGCACCACGCTGCCGTCCGGGCGCACCACGGCACTCACGCCGCTGATCGCCGCGACCACGACGGCGCGGCCGTGCTCGATGGCGCGCAGCCGGGCCATCGACAGCTGTTGGTAGGTCATCTCGCCGCGCCCGTACCAGGCGTTGTTCGTTGGCACGACTAGCAGTTGTGCGCCCTGGACCGCGCTCTCACGCAACACGTAGTCGTACGCGACCTCGTAGCAGATGCCGACGCCGACGCGCGTGCCCGCGATGTCCAGCACGCCGGGTTCGGTTCCGGCGTCGAGGTCGGGCTGGTCCGCGAACGGGGTGAAGAGGCGGGCCAGCGGGCGAAACGGGATGTGCTCGGCGAACGGGACGAGCTCCTGCTTCGCGTACGACTCCCCCGCGCCGGTGCCGGGATGCCAGGCGATGACCGCGTTCTGGTTGTCGCGCAACGCTCCCACCAGCACGGGCACGCCGAGGTCGTTGACGGCGCGGTCGAGTACCTGGTCCTGCTTGCGGGTGCCCGTCGCGCTTTCCGGCCACACCACCAGATCCGGTTTGGGCACCGCACCGCCGCGGATCTGCGCCTCGAGCTCGGCGGTCTTGCGCAGGTGGTTGGCGCGCAACGTGTCCCGCGCGTTGAGCAGGCCGAGCCCGATGTCGGGGGCGTTGCCCTGGACGACCCCGACGGTCCGGGTGCCGTTCTGGGCGTCGACGGGAACGGTGAGCACGAGTGCTGCGACGATGGGCAGCAATGCCCACCCGCGGCGCCATTCGCGCAACCGGGGAAGCCAGGCGGCCAGGCCGAAGCCCATCACCACCACCGCGAACGTCACCAGCGGCGCGCCGCCCACCGCCGCCAGCCGGGCGAACGGGCCGTCGACCTGTCCGAACGCCACCCGGCCCCAGGGGAAGCCGTTGGACGGGCCCAGGCCGCGCAGAGTTTCCTGGAGCACGAACAGCAAAGCCACCCACACCGGGGCGGCGGGCAGCCGCGCGACCAGTGGGAAGAGCGCGAACACGGCCGAGATGAACAGGGCCATCAACGCCGACAGCACCAGCCACGGCGAGGGCCCGAACTCGCGGCCGAGGAAGTGCTGGATCCACCACAGGTGCGGGAGGAAGAACGCCAGCCCGAACACGAGCCCCAGTCCCGCGGCCCGCCGGGCACCGGCGCCGGTCAGCGCCACCCACAGCACGGCGAACGCGGGAACGGCCAGCCACCACAGCGTTCTCGGCGGGAAGCTCGCGGCCAGCGCGAGACCGGCCAGTGCGGCCGCGCCGTAGCGGGCGAAGTCAGACCCGCGCAACGGTCACCCTCGTCCGGCGCAGGACGACGTACGCACCGGCGACCAGCGCGATCCCGGCCACGTAGCCGGTGACCAGCAGCGGCACCTGGCCGGTGAAGTTCCCCGCGAGCGGCGGCACCAGCAGCGCGAACACGCCGACCAGCGCGGCGGTCCTGGTCCGCCAGACACCCTCCGGCAGACACGCGGCCAGCGGCAGCACGGCCCACAGCAGGTACCACGGCTGCACCACCGGCCCCAGCACCACGATCACGCTCATCATCATTCCCAGCGACGTCACCTCGGAGATCCCGCCGCGCAGCTGCCGGTGCACCAGCACCACGAGCCCGCCCAGGATCAGCACGAGCCCCGCGACCCGTCCCGCGGAAATCATCGCCTGGCCGGTTTCCGGACCGAACACCGCACCGGTCAGGAAGCCCGGCCAGTTGGTCGGCGCCATCCAGCTGGGGACCTTCGACGACGTACCGAGCGCCCACACCCAGCCGAAACCGAACCCGCCGGCCACCGACGTCACCGCCGCCACCACGACGGCGGCCGCGACCATGCCGAGACCGGCGAGCGTGAACCTGGCGAGGCCACCGCCCAGCCCGCGGGCCAGCGCGGTGCCGACCACCGCCAGCGCGACGAGCGCGGGCAGCTTGACCTGCGCTCCGAGCGCGATGAGCCCGACACCGGCCGCGAACTGCCACCACCGGTCGTCCTTCAACGCCTGCAACGCGACCACGGTGCCGGCGAGCATGAGGCCGAGCATCAGCGCGTCGTTGTGGACACCACCGATGAGGTGCCACAGCACCAACGGGTTCAGGACGCCCAGCCACAACGCCGTGCGCTCGGACGCCCCCGCGATCGCCGCGAGCCGCGGCACGGCCCACACGATGAGCACCAGGCCGAGCACCGCGACCAGCCGGTACAGCAACACGCCCGCCACCGGTTCACCGCCGGTGACCTGGTGGATCGCCCGTTCGATCACGCCGAACAGCGGCCCGTACGGGGACGGCGTCTCCTTCCAGTAGACACCGACCCGTTCGAGCGCCTCCGCGCCCGCGCCGAGTGCCGGGCTCACCACGTTCGGGTCGAAGCCCCGCGCGGCCACGTCGCCCTGGGCGAGGTAGCTGAACACGTCGGCGCTGAAGAGCGGCGGGGCCACCAGCAACGGCGCGCACCACCAGACCAGCGTGCGGCGCAGCCACCGCGGCTCCGGAATTGAACGGCCGAGCTGCGCCCAGGCCAGCACCAGTAACCCGGTGCCCGCGATCGCGGCGGCCAGCGCGGGAGTCCGCACCCCGGCCTTCATGATCCACGCACCCGCGGTGAGCAGCGCCACGCCGCCGAAACCGGTCCACCGCAGCACTTCCGGCACCGGCAAGGCGATCGCCGGGGGGCGCTGACGAACTTCGGTCGCGATTGACGTCTGCACGGAGGAGACAGTGCTTTCCGGACAGATCGTCGCGCGTCACTCTGTGGTCGCGCTCCCGCGTACGACCTGAGGATGATCTCTTCCGGCCGGAAGTCGGGCAACCTCAGGCGGTGCCGCGCGTCGGGTCAGGCCGAGCCGCGACACACAGCCCCGCGCGAACAATTAATCGTTTCGTTTTCCCGTCGCACAGATTCGTTCGACTCGGGCGTTCCACACAATTGAAGTTGGAGGTCTAACTCTTAACTACGCGGGGTGTCCGAACCGTTCACTTTTAAGTTATGACTTCCATTGGGCCATCCGACGCAATACGGTCGGAGAACTCGGCCACGAGGAGAAGTCATGTCGATCGCGCCCGACGCCCCGGGTCCGGCCTTCGCGGAGACGTTGCGCGCGGCGATCGCGACCCGCGGCCTCTCGCTGGAGCGGATCCGCGACCACCTCGCCCGGCGAGGCGTTTCGGTCAGCCTGGCGACGCTGAGCTACTGGCAGACCGGTCGCAGCCAGCCGGAGCGGCGTGCGTCGCTGGTCGCGCTCGGACACCTCGAACAGATCCTCGGCCTGGCGCCCGGCACGTTGTCGGAGCTGCTGGCCGCACCGGCACAGCGCGGCCGGCGCCGGCCGGAGGACAACGCGATCAGCGCGTTGTGGCCGGTGCCGGGCGTGATCGA
Source organism: uncultured Actinomycetota bacterium (assembly GCA_963771775.1). Lineage (GTDB taxonomy): Bacteria > Actinomycetota > Actinomycetes > Mycobacteriales > Pseudonocardiaceae > Lentzea. Next base: position 106,008 of record CAVYUS010000005.1, on the reverse strand, counting down.
CGACGTGGTCGGCGAGGTCGACACCCGCTGGGACGCCCGCCTCACCCGGATCAGCCAGCACGACCACGTCACGGTGGGGCCGGAGCGGGGCGAGCGGTCGTTCCTGTCGCGGCAGGTGCTGCGCGCGGAGCAGGACGGGCCGGACCGCTGGGTGGTGATCGTGCACCTCGACGAGCACGACCGGCCGCTGCCGCTGATCAGGCCGCTGCGCAACTGCCGGCTCGGCCGCGTCGTCACGCGTCCCGGCGACGGGCTGCTGGTGGCCGAACTGCTGTTCCGGGCACCGTTGCGCCGCGGCCAGACCGTGATCACCGAGCACGAGCTGGTCAACCGCGCGCCCTACCCGCTGGCCACGAACTACGAGCGCAAGTTCCGGCGCCCGGTCCACGAGTACGTGCTCGAGGTCAACTTCGACGCCGCCGCGTTGCCTCGCAGCTGCCGGCAGTACGTCCAGGACGTCGACGGCACCCGCCAGGTCCACCAGGTTCGGCTGGACGAGGGCGACGCGGTGCTCGGGGTGGCGCTGAGGTTCGGGCCGGGTTGCTACGGCTTCGAGTGGAGCTGGTGAGCGGACCCGGATGGCCCGCTCACCAGACCGCTAGACCGTCACGGACCAGCTGCTCAGCACGCCGATATCGCCGGGGCCGTTGTCCCCGATGCGCAACGTCCACGTACCGCCCGCGGTCTCCCCCGCCGCCGGGACCACGGTGAACGTCCTACCGGGCGGGAACGGCGTGCAGTCGTAGTACCCGCCCGGCGTCCTCATCAGCGGATACCAGCGACCGCTCGGGCCGACCAGCGTGACGTTCAGGTCTTCCTGGCAGGTGTGCGTGGCGCCGACCCGGACGGTGATCGGGTTGGCGGCCGCACTGGTCGCGGTGGATCGCACCGCGCTGACCGCCACCTGGAAGTCGCGGATCGGATAGTCGGTGTCGTTCGTGAACGTCCGGCCCGCGTCACCAGGCGAGGTGCGCGCCGACACCGCCGGGCTGGGCTTCGACCTGTTGCCCGCCGCGTCCGTCGCCTGGACCGTGAACGAGTAGGCGGTGTCGGCGGTCAGTCCCGGCACGGTCGCCGTGGTGCCGGTGACCGTCGTGGCAAGCGCACCGCCGTTGAACACCTCGTACTCGTTGACGCCGACGTTGTCCGTCGAAGCGTCCCACGCCAGGGAGACGCTGCTTGCGGTGACACCGGTCGACCTCAGGTTGCCGGGCGTCGTCGGCGGTTCGTCGTCCGCCGTGCCCGGCTGTGTGCGTGCGCTGACGGCCGCGCTCGCGCCAGAGACGTTGCCCGCAGCGTCCTTCGCCTTGATGGTGAACGTGTAGTCGTTGTCCGCCTTCAGGCCCGTGGCGGTCGCAGTAGTGCCGGTGACCGTCGTGGCGAGCACACCGCCGTTGTAGACCTCGTAGCCCGTCACGCCGACGTTGTCCGTCGAGGCGTCCCACGCCAACGAGACGCTGGACGCCGTAGTGCCGGTAGACCGCGCATTGCCCGGCACGCTCGGTGCGGTCTTGTCGTCGCGATCCCCGGTCACGAGCGTCAACGACCACTTCTGCAACGCCTCGTTGACCGGCTGGAAGATCGACAGCTCGTCGTCCGCCGGGTCCTGCACGCACTGCGACGGCCCGCCGTCGTGCAACCCGACCGCCTTGTCGCCGAGCAGCCACCCGCCGCCGGAGTCGCCGCCGAGCGAACACGCCGTCGTCCACGTCATGTCCTCGATGATCAGCCCACCGCCGTAGTCGACGGCCTTGTGCGTGTACTTGACCTCACCGCACTTCCACTTCGACGTGTTGCCCGAGTGGCAGACCCGGTCCCCGACCATCGCCTCGGCCGACCCGGTGACCGTGATCGCCGGCTCGCCCCAGGTGTTGACCGCCGCCGACAGGTTCCACCCGGCCTCGGTCACCGCCACGACACCCATGTCACCCTCACGGGCGTTGACGCTCCGGTTGCCGCCGACGTTCGACGTGCCGAGCCGGTTCTGCTGCCCGCTCGCGCCGTACGCGGCCTGGTTCGCGTTGTTCGTGCAGTGCCCGGCCGTCAGGAAGTGCTTGCCGCCGTTGGCATCCGTCGCGCCGAACCCGACCGAGCAGTTCGACTCCGAGCCCGGCCACCACGGGCTGCCGGTCTGCACGGTCCCGGCTTGCTGCCGCTGCTGCGACCGGGTCTCGACGACGTTGACGCCGAGCTCGCGGACCTCGTCGACGAACCGGTCGGTGGCCGCGGTCCTCTTCGACGTGTTGACCGTGACGTCGACCTGGTTGTCGCGCCCGTCGATGCCCCAGCTGTACACGCCGGGAATCCCCTGGCCGATCTTCGTTCTGAGCTGGTCGAGCTGCCGGTCCAGCTCCGCCCCGCTCCGCTGCACCTTCTTGGCGTTGACCCCGCGCGCACGGGCCTGTGCCGCGGCCTCGTCCGTTGTCACCGCCACGGTCAGCTTGCCGGCCTCCGCGTCGAACCAGTGCCCGGCGAGCAGACCGCGCAGGGGCGGCGGCAGGCTCTTGAACCGTTTGTGCGCCTCGTCCTGGGCCTGGAGCCGGGTGTCCGCCGCCGGGGTTTCGGGCTGGGCCGCGTGCACCGGGCCGACCGCCAACGCACCTATCACCGCCAGCGATCCACCGGCGGCAATCATTCTCTTGCGCAATTGCATGACGTGAGCTCCTTCGCAGGCAGGGATTGCGGAAACGTAAGTCCGTTCACCCGGCCAGGAATAGCCGCGTACGTCTTTAACTGTTCAGTTCAGGCAATTCCGATTCGTGGTTGACTGGCGGCATGCTTCCCTGGGAGGGCGAACTCGCCGGCCGGCTCGACCGGCACACCGTCGTTTCCGAGCTGCTGCGGGACAATCCGCTGGCCGACCCGCACGAACGACCGCTGTGGGTGTACGTCCCACCGGGCTACGACGGCGGCCAGGAGCGGTACCCGGCGGTGTACGTGATCCAGGGCTACACCGGCCACCTGACCATGTGGGCCAACCGATCTCCGTTCCGCCGGCCGTTCGTCGAGACGGCCGACGAGGTGTTCGCTGAGGGGGCGCCGGGCTGCGTCGTCGTGTACGTCGACGCGTGGACGAAGTACGGCGGCTCGCAGTTCGTCGACTCGCCGGGGACCGGGCGGTACCACTCGTACCTGTGCGACGAGATCGTGCCTTGGGTGGACGCGCACTACCGCACGATCGCGGCAGCCGGATCCAGGGCGATCATGGGCAAGTCGTCGGGCGGGTTCGGCGCGATGATCACGCCGATGCTGCGGCCGGATCTGTTCGGCGCACTGGCGACGCACGCGGGCGATGCGCTGTACGAGATGTGCTACATCCCGGACTTCGGCAAGGCGGCGCGCGGGTTGCGTGAGTACGACCACGACATCCAGGCGTGGTGGGCGGACTTCCAGACCCGGCCGGCGTTCACCAGGCCGGAGGACTCGACGCTGCTGGGGCTGCTCGGGGTCTCGGCGTGCTTCTCGGCCGGCGCCGACGGCACGCCGGAGCTGCCGTTCGAACCGGCCACCGGGGCGCTCAAGCCTGAGGTGTGGCAGCGCTGGCTCGACTGGGATCCGGTGCGGATGGTGGCCGGGCGAGCCGAGGCGGTGCGCGGGCTGCGGGCGGTGTGGATCGACGCGGGGACGAGCGACGAGTACTTCCTCGACCTTGGGGCGCAAGCGTTCCGGGACGAGCTGGGCAAGGCGGGCCTGCCGGACCAGCGGGTGCGCTTCGAGTTGTTCGACGCCGGGCACGGCGGGATCGACTACCGGTATCCGCTGTCACTCGCCTGGCTGGCGGAGCGGCTGGCTCGCTGAGGTCGTGCGCCCGATGAGCAGGGCGCGCGCAGTTCGTCCGTGCGGACAGATCCGGGGCGACAGATTCGTCGTCGGCGACGAGGTTGTGGCAGGGGCGGCGACCCTAGTGTCGACCATGACCAAGTCGTGTCGACGTGGATGAGGCGCGGATGTCCAAGCTGAACGAGATCAACGACTGGCTGCGGGAGCATCTCCCCAGGCTGGCCGCCGAGCACGGGGTGCCGGGTGCCACCGCGGCCGTCATCGCGGGCGACGAGGTGGTCGAGGCCGCGGCGGGTGTGCTGAACAGGAACACCGGCGTGGAGACGACCACCGACTCGCTGTTCCAGATCGGGTCGATCACCAAGGTGTGGACGACCACGCTCGCGATGCAGCTCGTCGACGAGGGCCTGGTGGACCTCGACGCGCCGGTGCGCGAGTACCTGCCCGAGTTCCGTGTCGCCGACGAGACCGCCGCCGCGCGGATCACGGTGCGGCAGTTGATGTGTCACACGTCCGGTTTCGAAGGCGACCTGTTCACCGACACCGGTCGTGGTGACGACTGCGTGGAGAAGTACGTCGCCACGTTGCACGACACGCCCCAGCTCTTCGCGCCCGGCGAGATGTTCAGCTACAACAACGCCGGCTACAGCGTGCTCGGCCGGGTGGTGGAGGTGGTGCGGGGCAAGTCCTACGACGACTGCCTGCGCGATCACCTGTTCGTGCCGCTGGGCCTGACGCACGCCGCCCAGAGTGCCTACGAGGCGATCATGTTCCGGGCCGCGGTCGGGCACCTCACACCGGACCCGGACGCCGGCCCGCAGGTCGCACCGGTCTGGGCGCTCGTGCGGTCGAACATCCCGGCCGGCTCGATGCTTTCCATGCGGGCACGTGATCTCCTGGCGTTCGCGCGGATGCACCTGAACGGCGGCCTCGCTCAGGACGGCACGAAGGTACTGTCGCCGGCAAGCGTCGCGGCCATGCAGAAACCGCAGGCGCAGGTGCCGGACCTCGCGGTGACGGGCGACGCCTGGGGGCTCGGCTGGGAGCTGTTCCACTATCCACAAGGGACCGTCGTCGGCCACGACGGCGGCACCATCGGCCAGAACGCCTACCTGCGCCTCAGTCCCGAGCACCGGGTCGCCGTCGCGCTGCTGACCAACGGCGGCAACACCGCCGACCTCTACCGGGAAATCATCGGGCACGTGCTGCGCGAGCTCACCGGGGTCGAGCTGCCGGCAATGCCGCAGCCTGGCCCGGCCACCGAACGCATCGACGCCGAGCGCTATCTCGGCACCTACGCGTCGGCGATCAGCGAGCGCGTGGTGACGCAGGACGAGGACGGCCGGATCTGGATGGAGATCGTGCCCAAGGGCATCATGGCCGAGCTCAATCCGGAGTCCGCCAGGAAGACAGAACTGGCACCGTGGCGCGAAAACACGCTCATCGCCGCCGAACCGGTGCACGGCCTCCACATGCCGTACGCGTTCGTCGGTGACGACGGGCACGGCCGGGCGCTGTTCCTGCACACCGGCCGCGCGGACCGCCGGGTGGCGCGATGAACCTGCTCAACGACATCGAACGCCTCGTGCGCTGCGAGTCGCCGTCCAGCGATCTAGCGGCCGTGGCGCGCAGCGCGGAGGTCACCGCCGAGGTGGGCACCCCGCTGCTGGGTGCCGCTCCGGAACGGATCGTGCTCGACGGCCGCACCCACCTGCGCTGGCGGCTGGGATCCGGGCCGCGCAAGGTGCTGCTGCTCGGTCACCACGACACGGTCTGGCCGATCGGCACCCTGGCGCGGATCCCGTTCGAGGTGCGCGCCGGCGTCCTGCGCGGCCCCGGTTGCTTCGACATGAAGACCGGTGTGGCCATGATCTTCCACGCCGTGGCGGCGCTCGACGACACCGACGGGGTCACCGTGCTGATCACCGGCGACGAGGAGCTGGGCTCGCCGTCGTCTCGCGGGCTGATCGAGACCGAGGCACGGCTGCACCAGGCCGTGCTGGTCACCGAGGCGTCCGCCGACGGTGGTGCGCTCAAGACCGAGCGCAAGGGCGTGTCCCGGTACGAGGTGACGGTGCACGGCCGGGCGGCGCACGCCGGGCTCGAACCCGAACGCGGTGTGAGCGCGACCATCGAGGCGGCGCACCAGGTGCTGGCCGTCGCGCAGCTGTCCGACGCCGTCCTCGGAACGACCGTCACACCCACCTTGCTGTCGGCCGGCACGACGGCGAACACCGTTGCCGCGCAAGGGAAGTTCGCCGTGGATGCCCGCGTGCGCAACCTCGCCGAGCAGCTCCGGGTCGACGATGCCATGCGCGCGTTGGAACCAGTGCTCGACGGGGCGAAGGTCGAGGTGACCGGCGGGCCCAACCGCGCGCCGATGGAACGCACCGCTTCCGCCGGGTTGTTCGCGCTGGCCGAGCGGGTGGCCACCACGAAGCTCACCCAGGCCGCGGTCGGCGGAGCGTCCGACGGCAACTTCACCGCGGGCGTGGGAGTACCGACGCTCGACGGGCTCGGCGCTGTCGGCGGTGGCGCGCATGCGGAGAGCGAGCACGTGCTGGTGTCCGAGCTCGGGCCACGTACCGCGCTGCTCACGGCGCTCGTCAGGGAGCTGACATGACACAGAACGTGGCCATCCGCCAGCTCACCGAGCACGCGGAACTCCTTGCCACGCAACGGTTGTACGAGCAGATCTGGCGCCGCAACGGCAACACTCCCCCGGTCACCACGGAACTGTTGCGGGCCATGACCAAGGCGGGCAGCTATGTCGCCGGTGCGTTCGACGGCGACGACCTGGCCGGTGCCTGCATCGGGTTCTGCTCGCCGCCCGCCACCGGCTCCCTGCACAGTCACATCGCCGGGGTGGCGGCGGGCATGCGCGGCCGCAACGTCGGTTACGCGCTGAAGCTCGACCAGCGGGCGTGGGCGATGGCGCGCGGGCTCGGCGAGGTCACCTGGACGTTCGACCCGCTGGTGCGCCGCAACGCCTACTTCAACCTGGGCAAGCTCGCCGCGACCGCGACCGAGTACCTGCCCGACTTCTACGGCCCCATGACCGACGACATCAACGGCGGCGGGGAAACCGACCGGCTGCTGATCAGCTGGCGGGTGGACGCTCCCGAGGTCGCCGCCGCCTGCGCCGGCCGCCCACAGGTCGTCGAGGCCAGCGGAGTCGAAGCAGGAGTCGTCGGGCTCGGAACCTCCGCCGACGGCCGGCCGGTGCTGGGCACGACCGCCGGGCACTCGGTTCTGGTCGCGGTGCCACAGGACATCGAGACGCTGCGGGCCACCAACCCGGCCGCGGCGAGCGAATGGCGTTACGCAGTACGGGACGTGCTCGGCGGGCTGCTCGCCGCGGGCGCCCGCGTCACCGGGTTCGACCGGGCCGGGTGGTACGTCGTGGAGAGGAACGACTGATCGTGAAGCTGACCGGGGTGGAGATCCGCTGGGTCGAGATGCCGTTGAAGTCGCCGTTCCGGACGTCGTTCGGCACGCAGACCGTGCGCTCGGAGCTGCTGCTGCGTGCCGTCACGGACGAAGCCGAAGGCTGGGGCGAGTGCGTCACGATGGCGGAACCGGTGTACTCGGCGGAGTACAACGAAGGCTGCGCGGACGTGCTGCGGCGGTTCCTGATTCCCGCGCTGACCGGGCCGATCGACGCCATTTCGGTCGCGCCGAGACTCGCGCGGTTCCGCGGGCACCGGATGGCCAAGGGCGCGCTGGAGATGGCGGTGCTCGACGCCGAACTGCGGGCGCGTGGCGTGTCATTCGCGCGAGAGTTGGGCGCGGTGCACGACCGGGTGCCGTGCGGGGTTTCGGTCGGGATCATGAACTCGATCCCCGAACTGCTCGACGCGGTCGGTGGCTACCTCGACGAGGGGTACGCCCGGATCAAGCTGAAGATCGAGCCGGGCTGGGACGTCGAACCGGTGCGGGCCGTGCGCGAACGGTTCGGCGACGACGTGCTGCTGCAGGTCGACGCGAACACCGCCTACACGCTCGCTGACGCCCGGCACCTCGCGAAGCTCGACCCGTTCGACCTGCTGCTGATCGAGCAGCCGCTCGGCGAGGAGGAGATCCTGGCGCACGCCGAACTGGCGAAGGTGGTGCGCACGCCGATCTGCCTCGACGAGTCGATCACCTCGGCGCGTTCGGCGGCCGACGCGATCACGCTCGGCGCGTGTCAGGTCGTCAATATCAAGCCGGGCCGGGTCGGCGGCTACCTCGAAGCGCGGCGCATCCACGACGTCTGCGCCGCGCACGGCATCGCGGTGTGGTGCGGCGGGATGCTCGAGTCCGGACTCGGCCGGGCGGCGAACGTGGCGCTGGCCGCGTTGCCCGGGTTCACGCTGCCCGGCGACACCTCGGCGTCCGATCGCTACTACCGGATGGACATCACCGAGCCGTTCGTGCTGGAGGACGGGCACCTCAAGGTTCCGACCGGGCCGGGACTGGGCGTGACTCCGATTCCGGACGCCCTCGAAGCCGTCACGGTCAAGACCGAATGGATTCCCCTGCTCTGAATTCCTCTGTAGACGGTCGTACGGTGGGGAGGTGAGCATCAGTCCGCGAACCGGCCTCACCCGCGTGCTGGACGACCTCGGCACCACGCTGGTCGACCTGGCCTGCGGTGATCCCGCCCGCGCCGAGCACATCGGCGGGGTGGTGATCCTCGACCCGCACGACGACCAGGTGCTGCCCGCGCGGGCGCTGGTGCTGGGTGTCGGCGTGCGGGAACCCGCGGAGATCGGCGCCCGGCTCGACGAACTGGGCGCGCACGGCGCGGCAGGTCTCGTCGTCCGCGGCCCGCTCGTGGTCACCGACGAGATCGCCGCGGCCGCCGAACGGTCCGGTGTCGCACTGCTGTCGCTCGCACCGGGGGCGTCCTGGACGCAGCTCGCCGCCATGCTGCGGTCGCTGCTGGCCGAGGGCGAGGTCGGTCCCGCCGAACCGGAGACGCTCGGCGGGATGCCGTCCGGCGACCTGTTCGCGCTGGCCAACGCGATCGCGGCGCTGATCGGCGCGCCGGTGACGATCGAGGACCGCAGCTCGCGGGTGCTCGCGTTCTCCGGCCGGCAGGAACAGGCCGACTCGTCGCGCGTCGAGACGATCCTCGGACGGCAGGTGCCGAAGCGGTTCTCCCGGATTCTGGTGGAACGCGGCGTGTTCCAGCAGCTCTACCGCACCGAGGAGCCGGTCTACATCGAGGGCCTGCCCGACGACGACGGTGGCGTGTGCCTGCCACGGGTCGCGGTGGCGGTGCGGGCCGGCGACGAGATCCTCGGCTCCATCTGGGCCGCCGTCCAGGAACCGCTACCGGACGACCGCACGCAGGCGTTGCGCGACGCGGCCAAACTGGTGGCGCTGCACCTGATGCGGCAGCGGGCGGGCGCCGACGTCGAACGCAGGCTGCGCGCGGACCTGGTCAGCACCGCCGTGGAGGGCGGCAGCGGCGCGGCCGAGGCGGTGCGCCGGCTGGGGCTGGCCGACCAGGCCTGCGCGGTGCTGGCCCTCGCGCTGGCCGACTCCTACGGCGACGATCCGGCCCAGCACGCCCGGCTGCTGGCCGAACGCCAGCAGATCGCGGACGCGTTCGCCATGCACCTGACCGCCGTGCATCCGCGGGCCGCCGCCGCGTTGATCGGCGACGTCGCGTACGCGATCCTGCCCGTCGCCGAGCCGGAACGCGTCCTGCGCATCGCGACGGACTTCCACCAGCGCATCGCCGACCGGCTGCCCGTCCTGATCGGTGTCGGCGAGACCGCGGACGGCCTGACGTTGTCGCGGTCCAGGGCGGGGGCCGACCTGGTGCTGCGGGTACTGCGCGCCGGCCGGTTCGGGCGGCCGGTGGCGACGGTGTCCGACGTGCACGGCGAAGGACTGCTGCTGGAGCTGTCCGACCTGATCGCCGAACGCGGCGACACCCTCAGCGGCCCGGTCGCCCGCCTGATCGCCTACGACCGCAAACACCAGAGCAGTCTGGTCGAGACGCTGGGCGCGTGGCTGGACGCGTTCGGCGACGTCGCGGCCGCCTCCGCCGCCGTTTTCGTGCACCCCAACACCTTCCGCTACCGGCTGCGGCGGCTGTCCGAGGTCGGCGGGATCGACCTCGCCGACCCGGACGCCCGGTTCGCCGCGATGCTGCAGCTGCGGTTGTGGCGGCCGGAATAACCTCACCGTCCTTTGTGGATCAAGCGAGAGCTGCTCACACCCAACGGCGAGGTGTCCGCGGTGAACCAGTACCACGCGGACGGGTGAACGCCGTCCAAAACACGTTGCTGCACGGGTGCCATCTGGAGGATCCTGAACGTTTGGCACCCAACAGACACCAGGGGGTGGCAGTGCCCGAGCCGCGCCACAGCAACATCTCGACCGGCAGCCAGCGGATCCTCGTCCAGGCCAGAGACGTCTACGGCGGCATTCACCTCGGCGCGATCACCGTGCGGCACCTGCTGGTCGTCGCCACCGTGGCGGTGCTGGCGGTGACGGCGGCCGGAGACACCAGCGCGCCCGCACTGGCCGACGAGCCCCTTGCCTGTGATGGCCCCGCTTTACCCCGCGGGCCGATCCTCGACAAGTACCTGGCTGAACGAGCCAGGGTCGGCTGCCCGGCGAGCACGGTGAACGCCGTCGCCGGCGGACAGTCCGTCGCCCTGCACACCGCCGACACCCGCTACACCGACCGCATCTACTGGAGTCCGGGCAGCGGAGCACACCTCGTGCAGGGCGAGATCGGCAAGAAGTGGGCGGCGACGGGCAGCGAGACGGGGCCGCTGGGCTACCCCACGGCCGACGAGCTGCCGAACCTCGACCCGGACGGCCGGCGCCAGGAGTTCCAGCGCGGCGTCATCTACTGGCACCCCAGGCATTCCCGCGGCGCCCACCCGATCAGCACGTTCTTCGCCACCTGGGCCGGGCAGAACCACGAGCTCGGGCCGCTCGGCTACCCGACCGCCGATGAGCAACCCACGGCCGACGGCGGCACGGTGCAGCACTTCGAGCGCGGCGCGATCATCAGCCATCCCACCCGCTCCCGCGGCGCCCACCCGGTGATGATCAGGATCTTCGCGAAGTGGCAGCGGGGCGGCGGCGAAGCGGGCACGTACGGCTACCCGATCGCCGCCGAGACCGAGCGCAACCGCGTCTACCGCCAGGAGTTCGAGCACGGCACCATCGCCTGGGACGACGCCCTGCAGGACTATCGCTGACTCACTGCACGCTCAGGCCACCGCCAGGTACAGGCACGCCAGCAGCGAGCACGGTCCGCACATGATGAAAAGTCCGACCGCACCGTAGAACGTCTCCTTCCTGGCGACCATCACCGCCATCGCACCGACGGCGATCAGGACGGCGGCGAGCAGGATCACGAGCACAGCGACAGACATGGGGTTTCAGTCCTTCTGGGAATGGGTCAGGGCGCCGCTGCGCAGACGCAGCGGACGAGAGCTGTCTCAGCTCATGCGGCCGGCGGTGCGCGGCTCGGCGGTCGTCCGCCCGAGCACACCGCCGCCCTGACTCCACCGGTGGCGCTGACCAGCCGCCATCCGGACGCCGCACCCGCCTGCGCCGCGGGACGGCACACTCCCCACGAGGAGTCCGGCCACACCGACGCCGGCCCGTTGCCCACCGCCACCGGCCCGCGTGGCCGGTCGTGCAGGACGTCGGGTGCCGCCTGGGCGGCCGAGATCGACACGCCCGCCACCGGTTGCGGGTCCGGCTCGGGGTGGCGAGGGCTCACCCCGAGCAGGACCAGCACCAGCAGCAGGACGTAACGGTTCATCAGACGCTCACGGTCCGCCTGCGCGCCAGGAACTCGCCCACCGGCTCGACGTACTTGGCCGCGATCGGGCCGATGATCGCCATCAGCAGCACGTAGGCCGTGGCCAGCGCGGCCAGCTGCGCGCTCACGTGCCCGGAGGCGACCGCCAGCCCGGCGATCACGATGGAGAACTCACCGCGGGCCACCAGTGCCGCGCCCGCGCGTGCCCGGCCCATCCGGCCGATGCCCTGCCGTCGCGCCGCCCACCAGCCCGTCGCGACCTTCGTCACGGTCGTGACCACGGCCAGCAGCACGGCGATCCCGAGCACCGGCGGGATCGTCCTGGGATCGGTGTTGAGCCCGAACACGACGAAGAACATCGCGGCGAACAGGTCGCGCAACGGTTCCAGCAGCCGGGTGGCGTTCTCGGCGGTGGAGCCGGAGATCGCGATGCCGAGCAGGAACGCGCCGACCGCCGCGGAGACCTGCAGCTGCGAGGCGATGCCGGCGACCAGCAGCGCGGAGCCGAGCAGCTTGAGCAGGAACACCTCGTGGTCCGGGCTGTCCACCACGGCCGAGATGAACCGGCCGTACTTCAGCGCCACCACCAGCACGACGGTGATCGCGAGCAACGAGATGCCGACCGACGTGAGCCCGCCGAGGAAGCTCACGCCCGCCAGCACCGCGGTCAGCACCGGCAGGTACACGGCCATCGCCAGGTCCTCGAACACCAGCACCGACAGGATCACCGGCGTCTCCCGGTTGCCCAGCCGGCCCAGGTCGCCCAGCACCTTCGCGACGATGCCGGACGAGGAGATGTAGGTGACGCCCGCCATCGCCAGCGCGCCGACCGGGCCCCAGCCCGAGCAGCCAGCGCGACGATCGCGCCGGGCGCGGCGTTGAGCACGATGTCGAGCACGCCCGCCATCCAGGACTTCCGCAGCCCGGTGGTGAGTTCGGACGCGGAGTACTCCAGGCCCAGCAGCAGAAGCAGCAGCACCACGCCGATCTCGCTGGCGAGATGGGCGAAATCCTCGATGCCCGTCAACGGGACGAGCCCGCCGGAGCCGAACGCCAGACCGCCGACCAGGTACAGCGGGATGGGCGAGATGCCGAATCTCCAGGCGAGGCGGCCGAGCAGGCCCAGGCCGAAGAAGACCGCACCCAGCTGGATCAGGGCGATCGTGGTGTCGTGCACGTGGCTCAGCCGCCCGTCAGGATGTCCGCGGCGGCATCGAGCCCTTCCGCGGTACCGACGACGACCGCGAGGTCGCCGTTCTCGAACAGGAACTCGGGGCCTGGCGACGGGTGCGCCATGCCAGCCCGCACGACGGCCACGATCGACGCTCCGGTGCGGGTGCGCAGCGCGGTGTCGCCGAGCGTGCGGTGCGCGAACGCGCGTGACGGGCAGCTGGACCGGGTGGTGATCCCGGTGATGTCGCGATGCTGTCTCGCCGAGCTGCGCCACCAGTTGGGCGCGCCGAGCAGACCGGCCAGCGTGCCCGCCTCCTCCGGCGCCAGCGGTATCGAGGCGGCGGTGGCGTCCGGGTCGTCCTGTTTGGACAGGATCAGCTCGAACTTGCCGTCCCGGTAGGTGATCACACCGATCCGGCGGCCGGAGCGGATGGCGAAGTCCTGCCGGATACCTATGCCGGGCAGCGGCGTCACTTCAACGTTCACGCGATCGGCTTTCTCACGGTTCGATGAGCCCGGCGCGGATCGCGTACCGGGTGAGTTCCAGGCGGTCCTTCAGTCCGAGCTTCTGCAGCAGGTTGGCGCGGTGCCGCTCGACGGTCTTGACGCTGATGACGAGCAGGTCGGCGATCTCCTTGGAGGAGTGGCCCTCCGCGACCAGCTTGAGGATCTCCTCCTCGCGGTCGGTGATGGCCCTGGCCGGGATGGCCGCCGCCGTCGCGGGCGCGGTCGAGGTAGTTGCGGATCAGCGAGTTCACCGCGCCGGGGTAGAGGAACGGCTCGCCGCGCATCGCCGCGCGGCAGGCCTCCACCAGGTCGCGGTCGGCGACGGACTTGAGCACGTACCCGGAGGCGCCGGCCTTGCAGCGCCTCGAAGAAGTACTGCTCGTTGTCGTACATCGTCAGGATCAGGATGCGCAGGTCCGGCAGCAGGCGGGACAGCTCGCGCGCGGCCTGCAGCCCGGTCAGCCGCGGCATCGCGATGTCCAGGATCGCCAGGTCCGGCTTCTCCTCGCGCGCCAGGCCGATCGCCTCCGCGCCGTCGCCGGCCTCGGCCACCACCGTCAGGTCCGGTTCGTTGTCGAGGATCAGCCGGACACCGCGACGGACCAGCGCGTGGTCGTCGGCGAGCATGATCCGCACGGTCATCCGGCGGGCCTGCCCCGCCGCGACGACGCAGCCGGACCTCGGTGCCGCCGGGCGCGCTGCCGGGTGCACCAGCGGGTGCGCTGGCGACGGTCAGCTCGGCGCCGACCAGCAACGCCCGTTCCCGCATGCCCCGGATGCCCGGCGCCCTCCACCGACATCGCCGAGTCCGCGGCCGTCGTCGCGAATGCGCAGCTCGCGCGCCGGACGGATGGGCGCGCAGCACCAGGTTCGACGTGCTCGGCGTCCCGAGTGCCGCACCGTGTTGGTGAGGCCTTCCTGCGCGACGCGGTAGACGACCAGCTCGGTCTCGGCGTCCAGCTCGGGCAGGTTCTTGGTCGAACGCCGGCGCGCACCTTGAGCCCGGTGTGCCCGGTGATCTCCGCCGCCAGCGCCTTCAGCGCGCTCACCAGCCCCAGCTCCTCCAGCACGCCCGGCCGCAGCCTGCGGGCGATGCGGCGGATCTCGTCCAGCGTGCTGCGCGTCGTCTCCTGCACCTAGCAGCAACTCGTCGCGCATTCGGCGACTGGCCGGCCACCCGCTTGAGTTCCAGCAGCACGGCGGTCAGCGACTGGCCGACCTCGTCGTGCAGCTCCTGCGCCACCCGCCGCCGTTCGGCCTCCTGCGCGGACAGCGCCCGCGCGGAGCTGAACCCGCGCTCGGCCTCCAGCCGGTCGATCATGCTGTTGAACGTGCCGATCAGCTCGGCGATCTCACCGTGCCCGGTCGCCGGCAGCCGTGGTCCCGGCTTGAGCAGGTCGATCGTCGTCATGCGCGGGTGAGCCGGTCGAGCGGCGCCAGCCCGATCCGGATCAGCACGGCGTTCGCGATCAGCATGACCACGAGTCCCGCCGCGACGATCACCATCTCGCCCAGCAGCGCGGGGTGGACACGGTCACCGGGCCGAACACGAGCAGCGCGGCCGCCAGCACCAGCACCAGGGCGTTGAGCAGGAAGATCCGCCCGAACAACGACACGCGCGCCGCCTCCCCGTGATCACTTCCCGCCACGCCTGCGAGGCTGACGGGCCACCGGCCATCTGTCCATCCGTGGCAACACCCATGTTCGCGGTTCGTCGTGGTCGTCGCAGCCGCGGTACCTCGCCGAGTTCGGCCCGGCGGCGCCGCAACTCGGCGATGGTCGCGTCGACCTCGTCGCGGTGCCACTGGAGCCGTTCGAGCGCCATTTCGGTCTCGGCGAGCATCTCCACTGCCTTGTCCCGCTCGACCTCGGCGTGGTCGTCGTGGAGCTCGGTGCGGTCGCCGGGCACCACTCGCACGTCCCAGCGCGGGAGGTCGCCCGTCCGGTTGTTGATGTAGTCGTGCAGCCCGTCGATGCTGTCGTTGAGGCGCTCCACCCAGGACCTCCGGCGCCGGGCCTCGCTCTCCGGATCGCGTTCGTTCCAGGACGCGTCGCGCAACGTGCGGGTCAGGGCTTCGTCGGTGGCGCGGAAGTTCAGCAGCAGACCGGTGATCGCGTGCCGGACCGCGTCCACATCGGACTGGTTCACGTCCTGTCGCCGCGAGGCGGGCCAGCTCCGCCGGCCGCCCCTGCGCTTGTAATGCTGTTGCATGGCCTGCTTGGAGCGTTCGCCGTAGGCCGCGCCGAGCTGTTCCCACGTCCAGCCGCTGTCCAGGACGGACTCGATCAGCACCCGTTCCGTCTGCTCCACCCGCTCGCGGGCCCAGGGCATCATCCGCAGCGCTTTGAAGGACTCGTTGGCTTCGATCACCTCGTCAACGTATCCGTTGACGGCGGCTCGCGTCAACCGATGCGTTGACGTAGGCATTGGGTAGCGTCTGCGGCATGCCACAGATCACCGTCGAGTACTCCCCCGAGGTGCGCGAGGCGTTCGACCGCCGCGCCTTCGCCCTCGCGCTGCACCAGGCCCTGTCCGGGCTGGTCAGTTCCGACGTGGCCGCGTTCAAGACGAGGCTGCGCCAGATCGAGGAGTGCGTGATCGGCGACGGGTCGCCGGCGGCGATGATCCACATCCGGGTGGGGCTGCTGTCCGGACGGCCCGCCGAGCTCAAGCAGGAGGTGGGCCACACGACGATCGACCTCGCGCGGCAGCACCTCAAGCCGGTGGAGGGCCTGACGATCCAGCTCACCGCCGAGGTGCACGACATGGATCGCGAGCAGTACCAGAAGGTCGTGGTCTGACGCGGCGAGTTCAGGCTTGACCCTCGCCTGCGCGGGTAACCGCACCAGATGACCGAACCGGAACCGCTCAACCCCGAAGCACCGCACTCGCCCGGCACGCCGGACCTGAACGACCTCGACTACGAGGAACCTCGCCTCCCGGACGCGACTCCGGCCGAGGAGGAGATCAACGAGCAGTCCGGCGAGCAGGAGCAGCCGGACTGAGTGGTCAGCCGCTGTGCGCGGCGACGGCCTCGTCGACGCTGGCGTGGACGGGGAACAGGTCCCCGAGACCGATCGCGCCCAGCGTCCGGACGAGCGCGGGCGGCACGGCGACCAGCGCGACGGCACCGCTCGCGGCCGTGGCGACGTTGCGCACGGCGATGAGGGCGGAGATGCCGCTGGAGTCGCAGAAGCTGACCTCGGCCAGGTGCACGACCAGCAGCTGACCACGCTGCAGGGTGAGACCCCTGATCTCCTCCAGGACTCCGGGCACGGTCCCCGCGTCGAGTGGTCCGCGCACCCGCAGCTCCACGTGCTCGGTCATGGCGTTCGCGGAATGCTCAGGGCCAGCAGGGCGGTGTCGTCCTCCACGCCTTCACCCAGTTCGGTCAGCAGCTTTCGCGCGGCGGCGATCACGGTCGGTGCGGTGGCGGGCCGCAGACCGGTCAGGTCGTCCCGCAGCTCTTCCTCGCCGTAGCGGACATCCCCGCCGATACGAGCCTCGGTCAGGCCGTCGGTGTAGAGCAGCATGGCGTCTCCCTGCTCCAGGTGCACGTCCATAGCGACGAAGCGGGCGTTCGGCAGCACGCCGACCAACTGGCCGCCGCGCAGGCTCACCAGGGACGCGGTGCCGTCAGCGCGGATGAGCACCGGCGGTGTGTGCCCACCTGCCGCGAGGGTGACCACGGCGCCGTCGTTCTCAGGGCGCAGGCGGCCGTAGATCACCGTGCAGAACCGGGGATTCGTGCCCTGGTAGGCGTGGTTGAGCACGGTGTTGAGCTGGGTCAGCACGCTGGTCGGCTCGGGGTCGCGCACCGCCGCCGCCCGCAACGTGTAGCGCACCAGCGATGTCACGACCGCCGCGGTCTCGCCCTTGCCGGACACGTCGCCGAGGAAGAAGCCCCACGTGTCCTCGGTGAGCGGGAAAACGTCGTAGAAGTCGCCGCCGACCTGGTCGGCCGAGGCGGGGTGGTAGTAGGCATCGACCTCGACGCCCGGCACCGCGGGCAGCGCCGGGGGCAACAGGGTCTGCTGCAACGTCCTGGCCAGCTGCTGGGCCCGGTCGCGCTCTCGTTCGGCCTGCTCGCGCGCCCGCAGCAGCTCCTGCTCGTAGGCCCGCCGGTCGCGCGCGTCGAACACCGTGGTGCGGATCAGCTGCGCCTGCCCGTCGGCGCCGGTCTTGACGGTCGAGGTCAGCAGCACCGGCAACCGCGTGCCGTCCTTGGCCTTCATCTCCAGCGCGATACCGCCGAGCTCGCCCTGCATCTGCAGCAACGGCGCGAAGTGCGTCTCGTAGTACATCCGGCCGCCGACCGTGAGCAGGTCGGGAAAACGCCCGCGCCCCACCAGTTCCGCGCGGTCGTGGCCGAGCCAGCCGAGCAGCGTCGCGTTGATCTTCGCGATCGTGCCGTCCAGCAACGTCGACACGTACCCGCACGGGGCGTTGTCGTAGAGGTCCTCCGCGCTGTCCTCCAGCAGGGCCTCGAAGGACCCGTCGGAGCCGGCCTCGCACATCATCGGCCGGCCACGAACTCGAGGATCGCCGCCGCCGTGATCTCCGGCGCGCTCAGCTGGGGACAGTGCCCGATCGCCTGGAGCGTCACGAGCTTGCTGCCGGCGATCTGCTCGTGCGTGAACTTCCCGACCTCAGGCGGCGCGATGGCGTCGACGGCGCACTGGATCACCAGCGTCGGCACGGTGACCTTCGCGAGATCCGCCCGGTTGTCCGACAGGAAGGTGGCCCGCGCGAACACCCGCGCGATCGCCGGATCCGTGCGGCAGAAGCTGTTCCTGAGCTCCTCGCCCAGCTCCGGCCGGTCCGGGTTGTCCACGATCACCGGCGCCATCGCCGCGGACCAGCCCAGGTAGTTCGACTCCAGCGCGGCGAGCAGCTCGTCGATGTCCGCGCGGCTGAACCCGCCGCGGTAGTCCTCGTCGTCCACGTAACAGGGTGACGGCGTGAGCAGCACGAGCTGAGCGAACCGCTCGGGCTCCGCGTTCGCCGCCAGCACCGCGATCATCGAGCTGACCGAGTGCCCGACCAGCACCACGTCCCGCAGATCGAGCTCGCGGCAGATCCTCAGCACGTCCTCGGCATACCCGTGGAGACTCGCGTACCGGTCCGCGTCCCAGGCCGTGACGTCCGAACGGCCGCATCCGGTGTGGTCGAACAGCACCACCCGGCACCGCGCGGCCAGAGCGGGAAGTACATGGCTCCACAGGTTCTGGTCACAGCCGAACCCGTGCGCGAGCAGCAGCGTCGGCCCTTCCTCCCAGCCGGTGATCACGACGTTGTTCCTGCGAAGCACGTCCATCGCGCAGATCTTGCCACCTCCTCGCGTGAACGCCGTTTGGACCGGGTACAACTCCGCCGGCTCTCACCGGGAAAGGGACACCCACATGCAGGCGCTGGCGTGGCTCGCGGCGGAGATCGCGGGACGCCGCACTCAGGCAGCACTGAAGACGTCCTGACCGGTTTCACACCCGCCTAGCCCATCGGAGTGGAATCAGATCTCAGAACGGCAGCACTCCTACCCACAGTGGGTACGGGCAGGTATGCCTTGCGCCATGCAGACCAGGAAGGCGGCACTCGGCTCCACCGCGTTCTTCCTACTGGCACCGGGATGTGTCGCGGGCGTGTTCCCGTGGCTGCTGACCAGGTGGCGGTCGGAACCGGCGTGGCTGCCGCTCCAGATCGCCGGCGTGGCCGTACTCCTCGCCGCACTCGCGGTGCTCGTGGCGTCGTTCGCGAGGTTCGTGACCGAAGGCTTCGGCACGCCCGCTCCCATCGCACCGCCCGACCGCCTGGTCGTCGGTGGTCTCTACCGGTACGTGCGCAACCCCATGTACGTGGCCGTGCTGTCGCTCATCCTCGGGCAGGCGCTCGTGCTCGGGCGACTGATCCTGGTGCCGTACGCCGCCGTGGTCTGTGCCGCGTTCGCCGCGATGGTGTACTGGCACGAGGAACCGGCACTGCGCCGCACTTTCGGCGACCAGTACGAGACCTACCGGTCTGCGGTGCCCGGCTGGGTGCCCCGGTTGCGGCCCTGGCGACAGCCCACGTCCTGATCTCGCGCACGTCAGATTGCGTACATGGCGGTTTCGTACATGCGGCACGGCTTCGCCTTACGCCGACCCGGTACATGCCCTCCTTCGTCGGGCGTGTACCGGACCGTATTTCTGTGGCTGGGTTTCGTAGGTGGTTACGGGGCCTGGTTCAGCGCCGTGCGACTGGTGACGGTCTCGTAAGTGGTCACCAGGTCGCAAGTTGCGCATTTCCGACTTCGTCGGATTAAAAGGGTGGCAAGTCACCCAGTGCTGGTTCCGGGTCGCGTTGATACGACTTACCGGCGGGACTGCGGAAACAAAACCTTCCCGGTTTCGGCTGACTTACTTCCCACGTCGTGCGGTGCTTCACTCGGTGGTGCCGCCGACAGAACGCGCCGAGGTTTCCGGATGAGGTCGAACCCAGCGGGAACGGCACCGTGTGGTCGAGATCAGACTGGTGGGCCTGGCGGGTGCAGCCGGGGAAACGGCACGTTCGGTCACGCATCCACACGAACCGCTGCAGAGCTTTCGGCGGGCGATAAGTGCTGGTGCCGAACTCCAGGGGTTCGCCGGTGGCCGGGTCGGTGAGCAGGCGGCGCCAGGTGGCGTCTCCGGCAAGCTCGCGGGCCATCTCAGCGGTGATCGGGCCATAACCGGCTAGCTCGCCAGGATGCTCAGACAGGCCCATCAGCGTCGCGGCCGACACGGTCACGTACAGCTCGACCTTCACCGCGCTCGCCTTGCCGGGCGTGGCCAGCAGCAGGTCAGCGAACACGTCCGCGCGGACCTGGTCGAGCGTGCGCGGATCGGTCGGCGTCTTGACCTGGCGCGCGATCGCGTCCACCCGCGCGTAGCAAGCCGTGGCCAGGTGCGCGGGCAGCATCGCCCAGATCCGGGCGGTGTCCTCTTCCAGCGAGTCGATCCCCGTGCAGCGCTGCGCCTTACGCGCCGCCGCCCGCTCCTTGTGGCCTTCGGGGTCGACGCGGATCACGACGCGGTTGGTGAGTTGCCGCATCTGCGCGCCGGTCTGATCGGGTGCCTTGGCCAGCACGCGTTCCTCGACCTCGGCGGCCTGCTCGGGCGAGAGCGGCATGGTCTTGTCGTGCAGGACGCGCGCCTTGTACAGGTCGATCTCGCCCTTCTCCAGGGCATCAAGCGTGTTCGGCAGCTTCGACACCAGGTCCAGCGCGGTGTGGATCTGATCGGTCGTCCAGCGGGAGGTCCACCGCATCGCCGCAGCGATCTCGGCATCAAAGAACTCATCGCCCTCACACGCGATGGCATGCTCCGCGAGCACACGGATCAGCTGAGCTTGGTGATAGGCGATCTGCTTCTCATGATAAGCGAGAGAATCCAGCACCCCGACGACGTCCACACCGCAAGTTTATCGGCTCGTGATATGCCGAATGACCAGAGAGGCCATCACTTTCGAGTGAATCGAAACAATTGATCTTGAATACGCAACCCGCACCTAGCAACCACCTACGAAACCGCCGCCCGACGCACGCAAATGGACCAGGCCCCCGTCACCACCTACGAAACCCAGCCACAGAAATTCGATCCGGTACACGCCCGACGAAGGAGGGCATGTACCGGGTCGGCGTAAGGCGAAGCCGTGCCGGTACACACCGGATTACCGTTGCGCACGTGGAGATCACTGACGACCGCGCGTTCCCGCCCGCACTCGCCGCACTGAGCGACATCGAGTTCCCGTGGGACTACGACGAGAAGACCGAGACCTCGGCGCCGGGCAACATCGACTACGAGCCCTACGGCGAGTTCGACTCCGCCGAGGAGACGACGGACTGGCTGAGGTCCTGGACCGGCAACAAGGAGCTCGACGGCGGCGCGTTCCGGATCTTCGGACAGGACGGCACCGGTGGACTGGCCGCGTGCTGGCTGGTGCGGCCCGGCCGGCCGCTGACCAAGCAGCCCGTGGCGTTCTTCGGTTCCGAGGGCGAGATCGGGATCGTCGCGACGAGCCTGGGCGAGTTCCTGTGGTTGCTGGCCGGTGGGGTCGGGCCGCAGGAGGCGGTCGAGTTCGGGTCCGACAGCGGTGTGCCGCACGACGAACTGCGTGCCGTCGCGGAAAAGTACTCCGCTGCCGGGCCGCGCACGCCGGCCGAGGTGCTGAACGCCGCGCGGGCCGAGTTCCCGGACTTCGCCGAGACCGTGCAGTCCTGGTGCCGCTGAGCTGACCGGGGAACCGGAACGAGTACCGGTTCCCCGATGGTCTATACCACTTTGGGGGTGCGGGTTAGGCTCGGCGAACCCTGTTGTGCCGCAAGGTGAACAGGACCTCGTCCCCCGGAGGCCTGCACCATGAGAAGGACCCTCGCGGCCGTGCTCCTCCTGGCCGCCACCACAGTTCCCGCCGGCGCCGCTGCCGCCGCCGATCCGGTCTACCTGGATCCCTGCGCAGCCCGTCCCGGCGCGCGTCGGCGATCTGCTCGGGCGGATGTCGCTCGACGAGAAGATCGGGCAGATGACGCAGGCCGAGCGCAACGCCGTCAGCGACGGCCGACGTCGACCAGCTTCCGGATCGGCTCGCTGCTGTCCGGCGGCGGGTCCGCGCCCTCGCCCAACAACGCCACCTCGTGGGCGAACATGTACGACAACTTCCAGCGCGCGGCGCTCGCGACGCCGCTGGAGATCCCGATGATCTACGGCGTGGACGCCGTGCACGGGCACAACAACGTCGTC
Source organism: uncultured Actinomycetota bacterium (assembly GCA_963771775.1). GTDB lineage: Bacteria > Actinomycetota > Actinomycetes > Mycobacteriales > Pseudonocardiaceae > Lentzea. The sequence continues at coordinate 84,011 of CAVYUS010000005.1, read as the reverse complement.
GGCGCCACGATCTTCCCGCACAACATCGGGCTCGGCGCGACCCGCGACCCGGCGCTGGTGCAGCGGATCGGCCGGGCCACCGCCGAGGAGGTCGTCGGGCACCGGCATCGACTGGGACTTCGCGCCGTGCCTGTGCGTCGCCCGCAACGACCGCTGGGGCCGCACCTACGAGTCGTTCGGCGAGAAGCCGGAGATGCGCGACGCAGATGACCACGATGGTCACCGGCCTGCAGGGCACCCGGCTCGGCGGACCCGGCTCGGTGCTCGCCACCGCCAAGCACTACATCGGCGACGGCGGCACGACCGGCGGCGACGACCAGGGCAACACGCAGGTCAGCGAGGCCGAGCTGCGCGCGATCCACCTGCCGCCGTTCCGCGAGGCGATCGCGCGCGGCGTCGGCTCGGTGATGATCTCGTACAGCAGCTGGAACGGCGCGAAGCTGCACGGCCACCAGTACCTGCATCACCGACGTGCTGAAGAGCGAGCTGGGCTTCAACGGCTTCGTGGTCTCGGACTGGAACGGCATCGACCAGATCGACGGCCAGCCCGGCTTCACCGCGGCCGAGGTGCGCGCGGCGATCAACGCCGGGCATCGACATGGTCATGGTGCCGACCGACGTGGCGCACGTTCATCACGCTGCTGCGCGCCGAGGTGCAGGCCGGCCGGGTGCCCGATGGCGCGCATCGACGACGCCAACCGGCGCATCCTCACCAAGAAGTTCGAGCTCGGGCTGTTCGAGCAGCCGCTGACCGACCGCTCGTACACCGTCGACCGTCGGCAGCGCCGCGCACCGGCAGCTCGCCCGCGAGGCGGTGCGCGAAGTCGCAGGTGCTGCTGAAGAACAGAACGGCGTGCTGCCGCTGCCCAAGACCGGCGAGCAAGCTCTTCGTGGCCGGCAAGAGCGCCGACAACATCGGCTACCAGAGCGGCGGCTGGACCATCTCCTGGCAGGGCGGCAGCGGCACCGATCACGCCGGGAACGACGATCCTGCAAGGCATCCGCAACGCGGTGTCGTCGTCGACCGACGGTGACCTACAACCGCAACGGCAGCGGCATCGACGGCAGCTACCAGGCCGCGATCGCGGTCGTCGGCGAGACGCCGTACGCCGAGGGCGCGGGCGACCGGCGGGCGGCCTGGGGCTGGACAGCCGAGGACCTGGCGACGCTGAACACGCTGCGGGCCGCCGGCGTCCCGGTGGTCGTGGTGCTGGTCTCCGGCCGGCCGCTGGACATCGCGCGCCCAGCTGCCGAGCTGGGACGCGCTGGTCGCGGCCTGGCTGCCCGGCACCGAGGGCGCACGGCGTCGCGGACGTCCTCTTCGGCGACACGCAGCCGACCGGCAAGCTGCCGTTCACCTGGATGCAGAACGCCGGCCAGCAGCCGATCAACGACGGCGACGGCAAGACGCCGCTGTTCGCCGTACGGCTTCGGCTGACCGACGTTCCCCGCCACGCAGAACGCCGTACAACACTGATCGGCGCCGAGCTACTACGACGAGCAGTCGCGGCACGCAGATCGCAGCGCTGCACCGACACGGGCTGCGGCCAGAACGTCGGCTACATCGACGCCCGGCGACTACGCTGGCCTACGCGGACGTCGACTTCGGCGCGACCCCGCCGGCGTCGGTGGTCACCAGGATCGCGTCCGGCTCCACGGCCGAGGGCACGATCGCAGTACCGGCTCGACAGCCCGACCGGCCCGGTCATCGCGACCGTGCCGGCGGCGAGCACCGGCGGCTGGCAGACCTGGACGAGCCGCACGGCCGCAGCTGGCGGGCGCGACCGGGGTGCACCGGCTCTACCTGGTGGCGACCGGCGGCACCGGCGGCGACCTCGGCGAACGTCAACTGGTTCCAGTTCACCAGGTAGCGCCTGGGGTGCTGGCCGTCAGCGCGTCGCGTTCAGCAGCGCCAAGACTGCCAGCACCCTGCGGTGACCGTCCTCATCGGACGGCAGATCCAGCTTCATCAGCAGGTGCCGAACGTGGGCCTCGACGGTGCGTTCGCTGAGCTTCAGGCGTTTCGCGATGCCGGTGTTCGTAAGGCCCTGTGCCATGTGTTCGAGCACCGTGCGTTCGCGCTCGCTGAGTGTCGCGAGTGGACCGTGGGATCCGAGCAACCTCGCCACCACCTGCGGATCGAGCGCGGAGCCGCCGCGGGCCACCCGGTCCGCGGCGGCGAGGAAGTCCGCCACGTCCAGCACGCGGTCCTTCAGCAGATAACCGAACCCGCCCTCGGTGATCAGCCCTGCCACGTGCGTCGTCTCGACGTGCTGCGACAGCACGAGCACGCCCAGCGCGGGGTGCGTCCGCTTGAGCGAACGAGCCGCGCGGGCGCCTTCGTCGGTGAACGTCGGCGGCATCCTGATGTCGAGCACGACCAGGTCAGGCCCGAACGCCGACACTGCGGACAGCAGCTCTCCCGCGTCGCCGAGGGTCGCGACCACCTCGTGGCCGCTGTCGGTGAACAGCCGGGCCAGCCCCTCGCGCAGGAGCACCTGGTCCTCCACGATCACGACTCGCACGGCACCTCCGCGATGATCGTCGTACCGGCGCCCGGCGCGCTGTCGACGTGCAGCGTGCCACCGAGCGCCGCCACGCGGTCGGCGAGCCCGGTCAGGCCGCTCCCCCGCGACGGTGCCGCTCCCCCGATGCCGTCGTCGGTCACGGTCACCACGAGAGTGCCGTTCTGGCGGGCGACTGTGAGGCCGACAGTGGTGGCCCGGGCGTGCTTGACCGCGTTCGTCAACGCCTTCGCAGCCCACGAAGTAGGCCGCGGCCTCCACGCTCTCGGCATACCGCTCGGCCGGGCCCGCACCTCGACGTGCAACGGTGTGCGGCGGGCGAGATCGTCGAAGGCGGGCCGGAGTCCGCCGCTCGGCAGGCGGCATGCCGCTGAGCGAGCGCGCGGAGTTCCTGGATCGCCACCGCGACCTCGGCCACCGCGTCGTCGATCGTCTGCCCGGCGCGGTCCGGCCGGTCGGTCGTGAGCTCGTGCTGGGCGTGCCGCAACGCCAGTCCGATCGCGACCAGCCGCTGCTGCGCCCCGTCGTGCAGGTCCCGCTGGATCCGGCCGCGTTCGGCGTCTCCGGCCGCGACGATCCGTGCCCGCGACGCCCGCACCTCGGCGAGCCGGCGGCGCAGCTCGACCCGCAGCCGGGCGATCTCGATCGCGAGCCCGCCCGCTTCCACGACCTCGCGCACCAGGGCTGCCCGCGGGCTGGAGTGGACGACCGTGCCGAGCGGCTGACCGTCCCGTTCGACCACCACCCGCGAACCAGTGCCGGCCGTGGGCCTGCCGTCGAGGTCGACGTGCTCATGGCTCTCCGGCAGGTACACGAGCAGTTCGAGCTCCGGATCCGCCAGCACCTCCCGCAGCACGCCACGCACCTCCTCCGGCGCGGCCCGGCCCGCACGGAGGGCTTCGAGGAAGTCCGCCATGCGGTGCAGAGCGTCGTGGCGGGCCCGGTTGAACCGGCGGTCGACGACGTCCTGCACCTTCTCGCGCAACGGGCGGAAGGCCAGTGCCGCCACGAGTGTCGCGGCCGCGGTGGCCCACGACGATCCCCGGCCGAACGCCGTGCCCAGCACCACGACCGTCACCGCGTAGGCCGCGACCAGCAGCACGGTGAGCAGGCCGTAACTGATCGTCCTGCTGATCACGACGTCGACGTCGAACAGCCGGTAGCGCAGGATCGCCAGCGCGGCGGCGACCGGCAGCCCGATCAGCGCGACCGCGGCGATCACCCCGGCTGCGGGCGTCACGAACCAGAGCGCGAACGACAGCGGCAGCCCGACTCCGGCGATAGCGGCCGCGAACACGAACCACTTCAGCTGCTGCCGCCGCTCGCCGCCGGCCTGCCGGAAGCGCAGCACCAGCGACACCACCGAGGCGGCGAGAGCGCCCAGGAACAGCGTCATCCCGACGACGAGCAACGGGCCGGTGGGCAACCATTCGACCACCATCGGGTTGCGACCGTCGTGGAAGTTGACGCCGAGCGCCGGGCTGAACGCCCACCCGGCCGTGGCCAGCACCAGGCCCGCAGTGCCCACCCACAGCACCGGACGCCAGCGCCCCGCCTTGCCGTCCGGGAACAACAGGAACGTGAGGATCCAGCCGAACCCGCTGGGCAGCCAGCTGATCGCACCGATCCACTCCACGACCGGCGCACCCGGCAGGCCGCGCAACGCCCAGCCCTGCCCCAGATCGGACGCCACGGCGTTGAGCAGCGCGAACCCCAGGAACAACCACCCGATCACGCTGCGCCGGGCGATCAGCGCGCCCGCGCCGGCCAGGACGATCGCGTAGATCGCGTACATGACCGTGTCGTAGTGCGGTTCGAGACCCCACACCAGGGCGATCGCGGCCAGTTCCGCGATCACGGTCAGCCCGAACAGCAGCGCCGGCATCGCATCATCGTCGCAGGACACGACGTGTCCGACCACAGTGCTGGCACTGCATCGCGTTCGGTGTTCGCGCCGATGTGCTCGCGCTGCGCCGGGATCACTCTTCATGGCAACCAATCCGAAAGTGAGGTCGCCGTGTACGCCTTGTTCGCCATCATCGGAGGCGCTCTGACCGCCGTGTCCGCGGTGCTGGTCCAGTTCCGTTCCGCCGACGTCCCGGACACGATGTGGAGCTACCCCTGGACCAGCGATGCCTTCGTGCTCGTCTGCGTGCTGTACGCCGTGTTCCACGCGCTCGTTCTCGTCGGCGTGCTGGGCTTCGCGCGCAGCGGCGCCGCGGGCACGAGCCGAGTCGCCCGCACCGGTAGCGCGCTCGCCGTCGCGGGTACCGGAGTTCTCCTCGTCGCCGAACTGGCCTCGATCCCGTTCCGCGCGGACCCGCTCGACGCCGCGGGACCGTCGATCGTCGGCGGGGTCTTCGGCCTGGGCACCCTGCTGATCGGGGTCGGCTTCCTGATGGCCGGCGGCGCCACGATGCGTGCGGGCGCCTGGCAGGGCTGGCGCCGCCTCGTCCCGCTGACCGCCGGGATCTGGACGACACTGCTGGTCGGCATCGCGGCCACCGGCGGGCTCACGCTCGGCGTGGGCGTCTATGGCCTGTGCATGCTCGCGCTGGGCCTCGCACTGCGCACGCCCGTCCCGGCCACCCGAGCACGGATGGCGGTGTGAAACCCGTCCTGATCGGCGCGGTCTGCGGCCTGACCTGGGCCGCAGGCCTGGCCGCGGGCCTGCGCGGACTCATGTCGGTGCTCGCGGGTCCGTCGTCGGCCGTCAACTGGTACGGCACGTTCGTCCAGATCTTGCTTCCCGGCGCGATCGTGGGTGCGTTGCTCGGCCACGCCACCCGGACCCGCGATCGCCGGACGTGGTCCGATGTGGACCCGGTTGCTCGCCGGATCGTCGCACTGGCACCGGTTCCGTTGTGGCCGTTGACGAACTCCGCGATTCCGTTCAGGTCAGCCGATAGCCGTGCGACGGCCGGTTCGCCATCCCGTACCGAGGCTGCACCTCCGCCCGCCCGATACTGACCAGGTGCTCCAGGTACCGGCGCGCGCTCACCCGGGACAGCCCGGCTTTCTCGCCCACCTCCTGCGCCGACAGGTCACGCTCGCAGTCGCGCAACGCGGCGGTGACCAGGCGCAGGGTGAGCGCCGACAGTCCTTTCGGGACACCGGCCGGGCTCGGCCGGTGCTGCAGGAGCTGGTCGACCTCGTCCTGGTCGAGCCACCGGCCCAGCCGCTGCACCTCGGTGCGCCGCACCAGGTACTCCCGCATCCGGTCTAGGAAAGCCGTGCGCGTGAACGGTTTGACCAGATAGTGGTCAACGCCTCGGCTCATCGCCTGGCGCACGGTCTCCAGCTCGCGCGCGGCCGTCACCGTGACCACGTCCACCGGCGGTCCGCTGCGGGCGCGCAGCCGGGCCAGCACCTCCAGCCCGGAGATGTCGGGCAGGTGGATGTCCAGCAGCACCAGGTCCGGCCGCAGCGTCTCCACGGCCCGCAGCGCCGTCATCGCGGACTCGCCGAGGTTCGCGTTGTCCCTGAACTGGTGCGTCTGCCCGGTTCCGGTGGGTGCGGTGGTGAGCGATCCGGCGAACCCGCCGGCCGCCGGGCCGAAGTACAGGGTGGCGTCGGCGGTGCCGGGCTGTGGCCAGGAGGCGTGCTGCTCCCAGGTGCCGCTGGGGCGCTGGATGTCCGCCATCGGCTCGCTCATGATGCCGTTGTCGGCGCCCTTGAGCCAATGGTCCATCCACAGCCCCATCACGCGCTGCCATTCGGCCTGCCGGAACGAGATCGGGTCGAGGTGACCGCCGCGGTGCAGCCAGATCTTGCGCGGCACGCCACGGGCCGCCAGCTCGTCCCACCACCGGCCGAACTGCGACGTCTTGACGTTCCAGTCGGCTTGGCCGTGCACCACGAAGACCGACGCCGTCACGTTGTCCGCGGTTTGCCGGTAGTCGCGCGTGCGCCAGAACGAGGTGTAGTCGAAGCTCTCGTCGCCGTCCTCGCGGGCCAGCCGGTCCAGCACCGGCTTGCACTTCGCCTTCTGCGCGGAGCTGAGCACGTAGTTGGCCAGGTAGGTCGGGTAGTCGCGGGAGTGGGTGCCGCGGTAGCCGATGCCCTGGTCGCGGGAGTACTCGTACCAGCTGGAGATCGCCGCGATCGGCACGATCGTCTTGACGCCGGGGATCGCGGCGGCCGCGGCGGCGTTGGGCAGGGTGCCGTTGTAGGACACGCCGAGCATGCCGACGTTGCCCGTGCTCCACTCGGCGGTCGCGGGCCGGCCGTCGGCGTAGGAGGCCTTGGCACGGCCGTTGAGCCAGTCGACGACCGCCCGCACGCTCGCGGTGTCCTCGGGTCCGCCGGTCGTCGGGCAGCCGGTGGAACGCGACGTTCCTTGCATCTCGACCTCGACGACCCCGTACCCGCGTGGCACGAAGTACTCGTCGTACCAACGTTTGAAGCCGCGCGGCGTGCTCCTGGACACCGCCGTACCGAGGCCGTAGTAGGGACTGGCTTCCATGACGGTGGGCACTTTCAGGCCCTGGTCGGTCGCGTCCGGCCGCATGACGTCCGCGGCGATCCGGTCGCGGACACCGTCCCCGTCACTGTCCGTTGTGGACTCGACGTAGACGGTCTCGCTGACCGCCGCGACCACGGCCGGTTGGGCGGGAGCGGGTGTGACAACGGTTGCAGCCAGCATTCCGCACAACGCGGCTGCGACAGCGCTGATCCTTCGCATGGGATCCTCCGGTGGAGGGCCCGGTCCAGCAGGGATGCAGGGAAGACCGGACCCGCGACCGAATCTCACCGCCGCGTCGCCGTCGCCCGGTACGGCCGAAGGATCTTGACGGTTGCCGGTTTGCGCCCGGCACTCCCGCGGACGGACCGGCGTCCGGGCGAAGACTCCGGCGGATGCCGTTGAACAGGCCTAACATGGACGTATGGGCACCATCACCATGGAACTGACCGACGAGGAGCTCGTCCTCCTCCGGCACGCGCTGCGCCACTACCTCTCGGATTTCGGCCACGAGGAGGCCGACATCGTGCGGAGGACGCGGGCAATGCTCGCCAGGCTCCCCGAGCCGGTCCGGAAGTAGCCGGCCGGGCCAACGCGATCGACGGGTTTCACCGCACCCGGCGAGCGATACCGCCTTGCCCGCGGATCAGCCGGCCGACCCGATCGCCTCGTCGAGGATGCTCAACCCCAGCGCCAGCTCCTCCTCCGAAGCCGTCAACGGCGGCGCGATCCGGAACACCCCGCCCATCCCCGGAATCTGCACGATGTTCATGTGCAACCCCAGCTCCAGGCACTTCTGCGTGATCGGCGCGCTCAACGTCTCGTCCGCGATCTCCAGCCCCACCAGCAACCCACGCCCCCGCACGTCCGACACCAGGGAATGCCGCGCGGCGATGTCGTCCAACCCGTTGCGCAGCAACACCCCCAGCTTGGCCGCCCGCTCATCCAGCCGTTCCTCCACGAGCACGTCCAGCACTGTGTTCCCCACAGCGGCAACCAGCGGATCCGAGACGTGCGTGGTGAAGAACAGGTAGTTCCGTGCGTGAGCTTCCTCCTCGATCTCGGCGGAGGTGATCACGGCGGCCAACGGCAGACCCGCGCCCAACGTCTTCGACAACGTGAGAATGTCCGGCACCACTGCGTCCCGCTCGAACGCGTACCAGGTTCCCGTGCGGCACAAGCCGGTCTGCGCCTCGTCCAGGATCAGCAGCATCCCGCGCTCACGGCATTTGGCCGACAGCGCGGCGAAATAGCCGGGCGGCGGTTCCAGCATCCCGCCCGAGCTCAGGATCGGCTCGACGATGCACGCGGCCAATGAGCCCACGGACTGCGCGTCGATCAGCTCGAACGCCAGGTCCAGCTGCGACTTCCACTCCCCGGAGGGTGCCGGGATCGCGAAGTTGCCGGGGGCGGCGGGACCGTAGCCCTTGCGGCCGGCGCTGTAGGTCGCGGCCGCGGCGGCGGCCGTCATGCCGTGCCACGAGCGGGCGAACGAGACGACCTCGTGCTTGCCGGTCACCAGTTTGGCCATGCGCAGGGCGGCCTCGTTCGACTCGGCGCCGGTGGTCAGCAACTGCACCTTCGACAACGACGGCGGCAGCGTCGCGGACAGCCGCCGGGCCAGATCGACGACCGGGCGGCTCAGCATGCCGCTGAAGAGGTGGTCGAGGTTCGCGATCTGGCGCTGGACGGTGGCGACGATCCGCGGGTGTGAGTGGCCGAGGATCGCGCTCATCTGCCCGGACGTGAAGTCCAGGATGCGCCGGCCGTCCTCGGTGAACAGGAAGCTCCCCGAAGCGCTGTCGATGATCTCTCGCGTGAACGTGCCGCCGTAGCGCACGAGGTGGCGGTCGACGTCGTCCCAGAACGTGTCCATGCCCTCGAAACTATGGGGCGGCCAGCATCAGGTCCATCTCACAGTTCCACGCTCGCTGTTCGGAAATACTGCACAGCGTGACGTTGAACCCGTGGCGCCTGCGCCTGCTCAGCCAGCTCGACGCGCTGGGCACGGTGCGGGCCGTGGCACAGGCCGCGAACCTGAGCGCTTCGAGCGTGTCGCAGCAGCTCGCGGTGCTCGAGAACGAGACGCGCACGCAGCTGCTCGAACGGACCGGGCGGCGGGTGCGGCTGACGTCGGCCGGGTTGATCCTGGCGCGGCGGGCGCGGTCGATCCTCGATCAGATGGACGCCGTCGAGGCCGAGCTGCGCGGGCTGAACGAGGAGCCGTCGGGCCGGGTCCGGCTGGGTGCGTTCCAGAGCTCGATCCACACGCTGGCCGTGCCGGCGATCCAGCGGCTCGACCACCCGCACCTCGGCGTGGAGCTGGTCGAGCTGGAGCCGCACGCGAGCATGCCGGCGTTGCTGGCCGGCGAAGTGGACGTGATCATCACGACCACCGACTTCGTCGAGCTGCCCGTCCCGCCGGACATCGACGTCGTGCCGCTGGCGGAGGATCCGATCGTGCTGCTCTCGCCACCCGGACAGCCGAAGAGCGATCTGAAGGCCTGCAAGGACGAGCCGTGGGCGTTCGACGTGCCCGGCTCGTACATGGCGAACCTGGCGACGCGGCTGTGCCGGCAGGCGGGGTTCGAGCCGCGAGTTGTCGCCCGGTTCAGCAATTACATGCTGACGCTCCAGCACGTCGAGGCCGGTCTGGCGGTCGCGGTGCTGCCCGCGCTGGCGGTGGACCGGCGGTTCGACGTTGTCACGCGAGAGCTGCCGGTGACGCGGAGGATCACCGCGGCCGTGCGGCGGGATTCGCGCGCCGCGATCACAGTGGTGCTCGACGCCCTGCATACTCGGTCACTGCCGGAGGGGAGGTGATCATGGCTCAGAAGATCACGATCAACGACGTCGCGAGGTCGGCGGGGGTGTCGCGGCAGACGGTGTCGCGGGCGCTCAACGACAAGGGCGAGATCGACGGCACCACCAAGCAACGCGTCCTCGACGCCGCGAAGGAGCTGGGTTACCGGCCGAGCCGCTTCGCCCGCGGGCTGGTCCGGCAGGACACCACCACGATCGGGCTGGTGATCCCCGACCTGCTCAACCCGTTCTTCACCGAGGTCGCCGCCGGTGCGCTGGAGGCCGCGCGCACCAGGGGCTGGCACGTCGTCGTGTACGACACCGCGGACAGCGCCGCCGAGGAGCGCGGCTCGCTGGAGGTCATCGGTTCCCAGGTGGACGCGGTCGTGGGCTACTTCAGCCTCGACGAGGCCGAACTCGACACCCGCACGCGCGGCATCCCCGTGGTGCTGATCGGCCGCGACCACCACACACCGCGGTTCAGCTCCATCCTCATCGACGGCGCGGCGGGCGTTCGTGCGGCCATCGACCACCTCGTCGCCGCCGGTCATCGCCGCATCGGCATGCTCGACTACACGGGCGCACCAAGCCCAGCATCCGCCGCGGCTGGTTCACCGGCGCCATGGCCGCGCACGACCTCGCGGCCGATGTCGTCGGCACCGCCGTGCAGTCGGTCGACGGCGGTGCCGAGGCGCTGACCGGGCTCCTCACCGAGCACCCCGGACTGACCGCCGTCTTCACGTTCAACGACATCATCGCCATCGGCGCGCTGCGGGCCGCCCGCCGGCTCGGCCGCCGGGTGCCCGCCGATCTCGCCGTGGTCGGGTTCGACGGTCTCCAGCTCGGCACCGTCGTCGACCCGGAGCTCACCAGCGTCGCCCTCGACACCAGGCGGCTCGGTGCGCTCGCCGTCGAGCAGGTCGGCCGGCTGCTGACCGGCGAACGCGCCGACGACCTGGTCGTCCACGGCACCCTGGTGGTCCGCGCGTCCGCCTGACCTGCGTCTTTCATGGTAAGGCCTTGACAGTTCCACCCGTCCTCCGCATGCTTCGAGGCAAGCCGTGAACGTTCACGGGAGCGCTCACGGACTGCTCGGCGAAGGCATCTCGACGTACTTCTCCGCGAAGGGCTGAACAACTTGTCGTACATCGAGGACATGGGTCCCGGCACCGGTGCGGTACCGCCGCGCGCCTTCTTCACCTCCGACGCGGCAGCGCTGTCGCTCGACGGAACCTGGCAGTTCCGGCTGTCACCGTCCGCCGCCGCGGCGCCCGACGACTTCGACGGCAGCGGCTGGGACACCATCACCGTGCCGGGGCACTGGCAGTTGCAGGGACACGGCAAACCCGCCTACACCAACACCGTTTACCCGTTCCCGGTCGAACCGCCGTTCGTTCCGTCCGAGAACCCGACCGGCGACCACCGGCTGGAGTTCGACCTGCCCGCCTCCTGGCCGGACGAGCCCGCGGTGCTGCGTTTCGACGGCATCGACTCGTGCGGACGGGTGTGGCTCAACGGTTCCGAGCTCGGCGTGACCCGCGGCAGCAGGCTGCCCACCGAGTTCGAGGTAGGGCACATGCTCCGGCCTTCCGGCAACGTGCTGGTGGTGCGCGTGCACCAGTGGTCCTCCGGCAGTTACCTGGAAGACCAGGACATGTGGTGGATGTCCGGCATCTTCCGCGCCGTCACGCTGCTCTCGCGGCCGCGCGGTGGTGTCGCCGACTACCACCTGCACGCCTCCTACGACCACACCAGCGGCCTCGGCGCGCTGTCGGTCGACGGAGCCGATGTGCTGATCACCGTGCCGGAACTCGGGGTGGAGAACCTTCCGGCCGGCGAGCGCGCCGAAGTGGCGGTGGAGCCGTGGAGTGCGGAGAACCCCCGGCTGTACGAGGGTTTCGTGCACACGGCCGTCGAACGCGTGCCGGTGCGGATCGGTTTCCGGACCGTCACGATCGAGGACGGCGTGCTCAAGGTCAACGGTACGCGGCTGGTGTTCCGCGGCGTCAACCGGCACGAGCACCATCCACGTTTCGGGCGCTCGGTGCCCCGTGAGTTCGCACTGGCGGACGTCCTGCTGATGAAGCAGCACAACGTGAACGCGGTGCGCACCAGCCACTACCCGCCGGACCCGTACTTCCTCGAACTGTGCGACGAGTACGGCCTCTGGGTGATCGACGAGTGCGACCTGGAGACGCACGGGTTCGGCGGGCTGGACTGGGCCGGCAACCCGAGCGACGACCCGCGCTGGGCCGAGTCCTATGTGGACCGGATGCGCCGGACCGTGGAGCGCGACAAGAACCACCCGTCGATCGTGCTGTGGTCGCTGGGCAACGAGGCGCACACCGGCCGCAACCTCGCGGCGATGGCGGAGTGGGCCCGCGACCGCGACCCGTCCCGGCCGGTGCACTACGAGGGCGACTTCGAGTGCGAGTACGTGGACGTCTACAGCCGCATGTACGCCTCGCACGAGGAAGTCGACCGGATCGGCCGGCGCGACGACACCAACGAGAAGCGCCGATCGATCCCGTTCGTGCTGTGCGAGTTCGCGCACGCGATGGGCAACGGGCCGGGCGGGATGCTGGAGTACCGCGAGCTGTTCGAGCGCTACGAGCACGTGCAGGGCGGGTTCATCTGGGAGTGGATCGACCACGGCCTGGAGCGGGACGGGCACTACGCGTACGGCGGCGACTTCGGCGAACCGCTCCACGACGGGAACTTCGTCATCGACGGTCTGGTCTTCCCGGACCGCACGCCGTCGCCGGGACTGCTGGAGTTCGCGAAGGTCTTCGAACCGGTGCGCGTCACCGGCACCGCCACCGGCATCCGGATCGCGAACCTCTACAGCAACGTCTCGCTCGACCACCTGCGGTTCGAGTGGGTCTACGAGGTCGACGGCGCCGAGGTCGTCTCAGGATCCCTCGACGTGCCTTCGGTTGCGGCGGGGCAGCACGCAGACGTGCCCTTGCCGGAACTGCCGACGGCCTCCGGTGAAGGCTGGCTGACCGTGCGGGCGTCGTTGGCCAAAGCGGCGAGCTGGGCTGATGCCGGACATGTCATCGCGTGGGGCCAGATCGCGGTCGCAGAGGCCTCGCCGGTCGCGCCCGTCAGCGGTGTGGAACTCGTCCGGCGCGACGGCGTCCTGCGGCTGGGTCCTGGCGCGTTCGACCCGGCGACCGGCCTGCTGACGAAGCTCGGCCCGCACGCGCTCGAAGGTCCGCGGCTGGACCTCTGGCGCGCGCCGACCGACAACGACCGCGGCTCGGACCAGCCAGAAGAGCGCGCCTGGCGCGAAGCCGGGCTGCACCGGCTGCAGCACCGCGTGGTCGAGGTCGACGTCCAGGAGACCGCGCTGGTCGTGCGGACGCGGGTGGCGCCACCCGCCCTCGGGTTCGGCATGCTCGCCGACTACCACTGGACCGCCGACGGGAACCGGTTGCGGCTGCGGGTGGACGTGACGCCCGACGGCGAGTGGCCGTGCACGCTCCCCCGGCTCGGCCTGCGGCTGGCTCTTCCCGGCGACCTCGGCGACGTCGAGTGGTTCGGTGCGGGCCCCGGCGAGGCTTACGCGGACAGCCGGCAGGCCGCTCGAATCGGCCGCTTCTCCTCCACTGTGGACGGACTGCAGACGCCGTACGTCTTCCCGCAGGAGAACGGCAACCGCTCGGACGCACGCTGGCTGGAACTCAAGTCCGGCGGCAATGGCGTGCGGGTCGACGGCGAACCGGTGTTCGACTTCACGGCCCGCCGCTGGACCACCGAGGACCTCGACGCCGCCACGCACACGGTGGACCTGAAGCCCCGCGATCGCGTCTACCTCAACCTCGACCTGGCGCAGCACGGTCTGGGCACGGCGTCGTGCGGGCCGGGCGTGCTGCCGCAGTACCGGCTGCACGCCAGGAAGGCGAGCTTCTCACTCACCTTCACGGCGTTGTAGCACCCACCAGTTGTCCATGCGCGGCACGACGGCCGCGTCGCCCCTGGCGGCGCGGCCCGCGTGGAACAGGAAGCCCGCGATCCCCGCCGCGCCCTGCATCCAGCCGACACCGGGCGGCAGCAACGGCTCCTCGTCGCGGTGCTCGACGAACCGCCAGCAGACACCGCCCCCGTCCGGCTGCGCGCGTTCGACGAGCACGTCGGCCAGGTACAACGCGAAGTCCGTGTGCTGTCCCGAATCCAGCAGCACATCGCCGACGCCCGCGGTACCGCAGCAGCGGCCGTCGTTGTCCCAGAAGCCCGGATACCGCCGCTCGGGCAGGCCGGACACGCGGACGCTGTGCAGGCATCGGCGATGCCACTCCGTCACGTCGACGCCGACCACCTCGGCCACGCCCGCGTACCGCAACGCCTGCCACAGCAACGAGGTTCCGGCCGGACCGTGGCACCAGCCGTAGGCGAACGGCTCCAGCTCCTCGACGGGCGGGATGGCGAGCGGGACCCGGAAGCCACCGTGCCCGGTGTCCGCGAGCGTCACGAGATGCGCGGCGCCGGCGACGGCGGCCTCGACGAGGTCCGGGCGGGAGAGTTCGGCACCGGCCAGTGCGAGCGCGGTCGCGATGCCCGAGAGCCCGTGCGAGAAGTTGGGCGACTGCTGGTCGAATGTGCTGAAGCGGGCCGGCACCCGGAGCCAGTTGGCGCCGGTCGGCAGGTCCTCCCGTTCGGACAGCAGCACTTCGGCGGCCACCGCCGCGAGCTTCTCCGCGCCCTCGACGCCGTGCCGCTTGGCCCACAGCGCGCTCAGTAGCAGACCGGCCGTGCCCTGCACCACGTCGTGTGACCGGGCGCCGGGCAGCCACTGCTGCGACTGCAGGAACTTCTTCTGCGGCCATCCGTCCGGTGTGGACAGTTCGAGCAACCGGGCCACGGCGGCGTCCGCTCCGGGCGCGCCCAGCGCCGTCAACACCCCGATCGCACTGGCGGGGCCGTCGGGCACGGCGCAGTAGGTGGAGGTGGCGATGCCCGCACGGACCTGCGTGGCGATCGCGTCCGCGAGCCGCTGCTCCTGCGCCGTCCACGCCCTGCTCAGCCGGATCTCCTGCAGCACGTGCGCCAACCCGCCGACGCCCACCCACATGCCGTCGCGGTAGTCGGGATCGAGCTCCGCCCCGGCCGACTCCGGAATCCACACCGTGCCGTCGTCGTAACGCACCTGATCAAGCACCCACCGCCAGGCTGCCTCGGCGGTCCCCCAGTACGTGTCCATCCAACGATCATTACATTTGGCGTTGTGACGGTGGAACGGATTCTGACAGCGGCCGGACTGACCGAGGTCAGCACCAGTCCGCTGGGTGGCGGCACGTACAACGCGGTGTTCCGGGTGTCGGCGCGCGAGGGCGAGTTCGTGCTCAAGGTGGCGCCCTCCGGCCAGCCGGGACTGACCTACGAACGCCAACTCATGCGCACCGAGGCGATGTTCTGCACGCTGGGTTCCGCGGTCGCACCAGTGCCGGAGGTCGTGCACACCGACTTCTCCCCGGACGGCGACGCCCTGCTGACGACGTACCTGCCCGGCCGGCCCCTCTACGGACGATCCGACGTCGACCGCCCAGTGATCCGCCGTCAGCTCGGTTCGGTGGTCGCCGCGTTGCACGAGATCTCCGGCCCCGGCTTCGGCTACCCCCAACTGGGACTGCACGCGACCTGGACCGACGCGTTCTTCGCGATGTTCGACGCCGTGGAGGGCGACGCCGCGCGCTACGACGTAGAGCTGCCGATCGGTGACCTCGTCCGGCGGCACCGGGCGGCGTTCGACGAGGTGAAACGGCCCGCGCTGGTGCACTTCGACCTCTGGGACGGCAACATCCTCGCCGAAACCGAGACCGGCCTCACCGGGCTGGTCGACGGTGAGCGCGCGTTCTGGGGCGACCCGGTCGCGGAGTTCGTGTCCCTCGCGCTGTTCCGGTCGATCGAGGCCGACCCGGACTTCCTGACCGGCTACGGCTTCGGCTTCACCGACTCGGCCCGCGTCCGCCTGGCCGCCTACCAGGCCTACCTCTACGCGATCATGCTCACCGAACGGGTGCCGCGCGGCAGCACCGATCCGGCGGAGGAACGCCTGATCAGCGGCGCGCTCACGGCCGCGCTCGCGATTCTCGCCTAGGGCCTGTATCGCCGAACTTGATCTGGGAGGCTGGACGGGTGCGGGTGGCATTGCTGGGATCGACGACCGTGCAGGCCGCGGACGGCACACCGGTCGACATCGGTGGTGCCCGCGTTCGCATGCTCCTGGCCCGGCTCGCCCTCGACCCCGGCCGTCCCGTTCCGCCGGCCACGCTCATCGACGACCTGTGGGGTGAGCAGCCGCCCGCGGACGCGACGAACGCGCTGCAGTCGCTCGTGTCGCGGCTGCGCAAGGTCTGCCCCGCCGTCACGCTGGAGCCGGGCGGCTATCGGCTGGCGATCGCGCGCGACGACGTGGACGTGTTCCGGTTCGACCGGCTCCGCGCCGCCGGACGGCTGGCGGAGGCACTCGGCCTGTGGCGGGGCGAGGCGCTGGCCGACGTCCGGGAGGCGCCGTTCGCGCGGGCCGCGGTGACGCGGCTGGACGAGGCACGCCTCACCACCGAGGAGGACCTGCACCAGCACGATCTGGACGTGGCCGCGCTGACCGCGATGCACGGGAAGCACCCGCTGCGGGAACGACCGGCCGGGCTGCTCATGAAGGCGTTGTGCGCGCAGGGCCGGCAGTCGGACGCCCTGCACGTCTACGCCGAGGTCCGCCGCAGACTCGCCGACGAGCTGGGCGTCGACCCGTCGGCCGAACTGCAGGACGTTCACCTGGCGGCACTGCGCGGAGAACTGGGTCCGCGGACCGTGGCCGACCGGTTGCCGGTGCGGCTCACCAGCTTCGTCGGGCGCGACGACGAGCTCGCGGGAGTGGCCGGGCTGCTCGGGCAGGTGCGGCTCGTGACGCTGGTCGGGCCGGGCGGTGCGGGCAAGACGCGGCTGGCCACGGAGGTCGCGGCGCGGCATCACCTGCACGCCAAGGGGCGCGTGTGGTTCGCGGCGCTGGCCGGGGTGCGGGCGGCGGAGGACGTGCCGGGCGCCGTGATCGGCGCGTTCGACGTGACGTTCGGCGGCGATCCGATGCGGCGGCCGCACGACGCCATGGGACGGATCGCGGAGGTGCTCGGGGCCGGCGAGTCGTTGCTGGTGCTGGACAACTGCGAGCACCTGGTGGGCGCGGCGGCCGAGTTCGCCGACGTGTTGCTGCGCCGGGTGCCGAACCTCCGGGTGCTCGCGACCAGCCGGGAACCGCTCGCGATCGACGGCGAGTCGCTGCTGTCCGTCGGGCCGCTCGCGGTGCCGAACGGGCAGGCCGACGTGGCCGGGTTCGGCGCGGTGCGGCTGTTCCTGGACCGGGCGAACGCGGTGAAGCCGGGCTTCCGGCTCGACGAGTCCACTGTGGACGACGTGCGGCAGATCTGCCGCCGGCTCGACGGCATGCCGCTCGCACTGGAGCTGGCGGCCGCGCGGCTGCGGTCGATGACGGTCCGGCAGGTCACCCAGCGCCTCGACGACCGGTTCCGGTTGCTCACCTCGGGCAGCCGCACCGCGCTGCCCCGTCAGCGCACGCTGCGCGCGGTCGTCGAGTGGAGCTGGGACCTGCTGACCGAACCGGAACGAGAGCTCGCCCGCCGGCTGTCGGTGTTCCCCGCCGGCGCCGATCTCGCGGCGGTCGAGCACGTCTGCCACGAAGACCTGTACGCGCTCACCTCGCTCGTCGAGAAGTCCATTGTGGACGTTACGAGATCACGACGAGCCCCGGTACCGGATGCTGGAGACGATCCGCGTCTACGCGGCCGACCAGCTGGCGGCCGCGGACGAGACCGCGGAGGTCACGGCGCGGTTCCGCCGGTACTACCGGGATCTCGCGGACCGGTGGGAGCCGCTCACCCGCGGCACCCGGCAGATCGAGGCCATCACCTTCTACGAGAACGAGCAGGGCAACATCACCGCCGCGCTGCGCGGCGCGATCGACGACCGCGAGGCCGAACTCGCGGCGGACCTGCTCGGCGGCGTGTTCTGGTACTGGCTGGTGAAGGGCGACAACGAGCGCGCCGAACTGTCGGTGCGCGACGTGCTCGCGCTCGGCGACGGGCTGCCGGCCGACCACGAAGCCTCGTTCCGGGCGATGCAGCTCATCATGACCGCGATGCCCGGCCCGCTCTCCACGGCCGAGGCAGTGGCCGTCATCGACGACTGCGTGCGCACCGGCGCCACGAAGAGGTACCCGACGCTGGCGATCGCGCTGCCGATGCTGGCGTTCCTGAGCCACAACCCCGAACTCGCGCAACGCGAGGTGGAGCGGGCCGCGGTGAGCGACGATCCGTGGGCGCGGGCCGCCTCGGACTGGGCGCTGAGCTTCATCCTCGTCGACTCCGGCGACCTCGACAGGGCCGAGATCGCCCGTGACCGCGCGTACGAGCAGTTCGTGGCGGTGGGCGACCGGTGGGGTTCGGCGATGACGCTCGGCATGAAGGCCGCGTTCGTCTCGCACACCGGCGACAACCAGGCGGCGATCGCGCTGTACCGGCGGGGTCTCGACGTGGCGCTGGAGCTGCGTTCTGTGGACGACGCGGTGCAGCAGCACTGGCGGCTCGCCGTCGAGTACGCCCGGCTCGGTGACCACGCCGCGGCCGAGCGCGAGGTCGCCGAGGCGGAGGCGTTCGTCCGGGAGATCGGCAACGACCAGATGACGATCATGATCGGGTACGCGAAGGCCGAGGTCGGGCTGCGTGCCGGCCGGGTCGCGGAGGCACGCGACCTGAGCGAGCGGATCAAGCGGAGGGCGGCCGGTTCGGCGGTGCTCGGCTCGTTCGTCGCCGAGTGGTCGGCGGTGCTCGACGCGCGCATCGCGATCGCCGGGGGCAGCCTCGCCGAGGCCGAAGGCCATGCCGCGGTGGCGATCGGGACGACGTCGGACCGCGGCGACATGCCGGACCTGTCGACGGTGACCGAACTGCTTGCCCAGATCCGGTCCGTGCAGGGCCGCCACGACGCGGCGGCCCGGTTGCTCGCGCTCGCCCAGCTGATCCGCGGCCGCCTCGACCTCGGTGATCCGGACGTGCGCCGGCTGGTCGCCGAGCTCGGCGAGCCGGAACCGCTGGAGATCACCAAGGCCGAGGCGCTGCGGGAGGTTCGCGCGGCGGCGGGCATCAGCGACGGCTGACCCGCCTCACACCCTCCTGCGGTAGGCCCACATCGCCAGCGGGAAGAACACCGCGACCGAGCCGGCCATCCAGATCAGCGAACCGGTGAGCGGCCCGGCGATCGGGCCGCCGCCCAGCAGGCCGCGCAGCGCGTCCGCCATCAGCGTCACCGGGCTGATGTCGGCCCACGCCTTCAGCCAGCCGGGCATGGTCGACGTGCCGACGAACACGTTGCTGCCGAACGTCAACGGCATGATCAGCACGAACATCATGCCCTGCACCGCCTGCGGGGTCTTGAGCAGCATGCCCACGAACACCGACGCCCAGCAGAAGCACAGCCCGAACGCGATCGTGAGGCCGGCCGCGATCAGCAGCTCCGCTGGGCCGGTCTGCACCCGGTAGCCCATGACCGTGGCGACGATCAGCAGCACCACGATGCACACCACGTACCGCACGACATCCGCCAGCACCGCCCCGATCAGCGGCGCCGACCGCGCGATCGGCATGGCGCGGAACCGGTCGAACACGCCCTTGGAGACGTCCGTGTTCAGCTGCACGCCCGCCGTCATGCTGGCCTGCATGATGTTCATGACCATGATCCCCGGCACGAGCATCCGCAGGTAGCCGTCGGTGCTCCCGGCGAGCGCGCCGCCGAAGAGGTAGGTGAACATCAGCAGGAAGACGATCGGCGCGATCGTCACGTCCATCAGCTGCTCGGGGTTCTTACGGATCTTCAGGATGCCGCGCCACGCCAGCGTGAACCCGTGACGCGTACCCCGGTCCAGCGCGATCGTGCTCATGCCGGCACCTCCTCGGTCTTCTTGCCGGTCAGCGCGAGGAACACCTCGTCGAGCGACGGCAGGCGCAGGGCCAGCTCGTCCGCGGTGATCCCGGCGTCGTCGAGCTTGCGGACCAAAGTGGACAGCAGCACCGGATCGCCGACCGGCGCCGTCAGCAGCCCCGAGGCGTCGTTGCGGGTCGGCCGCACCCCGGTCAGGTCGCCGAGAATCCGGTCCACCGCGTCGAGATCGCGCGGCGACGTCGGCCGCACCTGCAGCGTCTGCCCGCCCACGCGGCGCTTCAGCTCGTCGGGACGTCCCTCGGCCACGACCCGGCCGTGGTCGAACACCGTGATCGTGTCCGCGAGCTGGTCGGCCTCTTCCAGGTACTGCGTGGTGAGCAGCACCGTCACCCCGTTCGCGACGAGCTTGCGCACCACCGCCCACACCTCGTTGCGCGCGTGCGGGTCCAGCCCGGTGGTCGGCTCGTCCAGGTACAGCACGGACGGGTTGCCGACCAGACTGGCCGCGAGGTCGAGCCTGCGCCGCATCCCCCCGGAGTACGTCTTGGCGGCCCGCCCCGCGGCGTCGGTCAGCTCGAACTGCTCCAGCAGCGCGGCCGCCTTGGCCCGCGCCTCCGCCCGCGAGTGGTCCAGCAGCCTGGCCAGCAACACCAGGTTCTCGGTGCCGGACAGGTCCTCGTCCACCGACGCGTACTGCCCGGTCAGCCCGATCACCGACCGCACCGCCCGCGGATCCTTCAGCACGTCATGGCCCGCCACCGTGGCGTGCCCCGCGTCCGGGCGCAGCAACGTGGCCAGCACCCGCACCGCCGTGGTCTTGCCCGCGCCGTTCGGCCCGAGCACCCCCACGACCTTTCCCTCCGGCACCTCGAGATCCACCCCGTCGAGGGCTTTGGTCTCCCCGTAGTGCTTGACCAGGCCTTCGGCCCTGATGGCCAGCGACATCGTTCGTTCCTCCCTGTGTTCAGGGAGGACTGTGCGCCTGGCCGCTGACAGCGCACGCACAGCGCGCTGTCAGCGGCTGACAGTGTCTTGTCCGAAACCTCAAACCTCGTTGGTGCCGGCGTCTGCAAGTACCACCGACTCTTGATCGAATCGCCGTCAACTACACCCAACCTGTTCGCAGTCTGGCAAACCGTTGAATCGGGTTCGGCAGGTCCGAGAACTGTTGGTAGTAGGAAAGTGCCTGTTGATGTTGAGTTGGGGGTACTTGCAGACGCCTTCAGAGCCAGGCGTGGCTCGCTTGGCGCGTAACGGACAGAACTTTGGCAGCCTGCCTAGGCAAACCGCGTTAGGCGAACGGCGCCTTGTCGATGCCGCACGTCCGTTGCGTGGGCAGGACACCGGTGAACAGATACTCCCGCTTCACCTTCTCCGCGCACGCGCTGCGCACGTACATCGACGTGTGCCCGGAACCCTCAACGGTCAGGAATCCGGTACGGGCCATCTCGGCCGCACCGTCGCGAGCGCCGTGCAGCGGGGTCGACGGGTCGAACCTGCTGTTGATGAACAGGATCGGCGCCGACGTCCGGCGGTTCCACGGGCCGGTGTAGCGGTCGTCGTCACGGCCCTGCCAGAACCCGCAGGCCATCATGTCGAACACCATCGCACGGCCCCAGTACGGCACGCGCTCGTCTTCGCTCTTCCCGTACTTCGTGTAGACCGCCTGGTCACGCGGGAAGTCGCTGTCCGAGCACTGGATCGCGTTGAACGCCTCGAACCGGTTGGTGATGTAGTCGGCGGACATCGCCAGCGTCGCCGGCGCCGTCCAGATCCCCTGCAGGATCCGGGCGGTGTCCTGCCAGGTGTCCGGCTGCGCCAGCGCGTCCCACACGGTGCTGATCAGCGTGACGCGGTCGAACCGGCCGTCCGGCGTGCTGACCGGGGCGGCCGTCACCTTCGCGACCAGGTCCGCCCACTTCTTGCGCAGGTCGCCACCCGCGAACGCGCACTTCGCGCCCGGCGCGGCACACTGCGAGAGGAACTGCTCGAAGGTCTCCGCGACACCTCGCGGCACGTCCTGACGCGTGTCCAGCGGCACGGTCGTGCCCTGGTTGCCGTGCCCGGTGGCGTTGCCGATGAAGTCCAGCGCGCCGTCGAACGCGAGCGCGCGCACCTTGTCCGGGAACATGTTCGCGTAGATCGCGCCGAGGTGCGTGCCGTACGAAATGCCGTGGTACGTCAGCTTCTTGTCGCCGACGGCCTTGCGCAGCAGGTCCAGGTCACGCGCCGTGTTGGCCGACGAGACGTGGTCGAGCAGATCGCCGGACTTCTGCTCGCAGCGCTGCACGAACTCCCGGTAGGAGTCGTAGAACGCGGGCTCCTGCGCCGCGGTGTCCGGGTACACCGGGATGGAGTTCAGGAACTGCTGCTGTTCCTCGACGCTGCCGAAGCACCGGACCGCGGCGCTTCGGCCGATGCCGCGCTGATCCCACGACACCACGTCGAACCGCGCCCGCAGCTCGGGCGAGAACAGCCACTCCCACTTGCCGCGGCCCCGCAGCCGGTCGACCCCGGACGCACCGGGTCCGCCGAAGTTCACGAACAGCGAGCCGATCCGCTTCGACGGGTCGGTCGCGGGCAGCCTGATCAGCGCGAGGTCGATCTTCGTGCCGGTCGGCTGGTCGTAGTCGAGCGGCACCTTCGCGGTCGAGCACTGGAAACCGTCCTGACAGTCCTGCCAGGTCAGTGCCGGTGTCTCGACGTCGGGTGCAGCGAGCGCGGCGGGCGCCATCCCCAGGATCAGCGCCGCCGTGACCAGTATTGCTTTCAAAATTTACTCCCCAGAGCTTTCTGACCTCTCGATCATGGAGACGTCAGCGCCGCCCGGCGGGTTGCTTCCGGGGTCCGGCGAACCGGGATGTCAGCTCAACGCGTGCGTGGCGGTCGCTCCTCCGTCCACAGCGAACTCCGCACCAGTGCAGTAAGCGCTTTCCTCACTGGCCAGGAACAACACCACGTTCGCGACGTCCTCCGGCTGGCCGACCCGGCGCAGCGCGACCTTCTTGCCGACCGGCGAGATGTCGACCGGCCGGCCCAGCGCCTCCCCCACCATCGGGGTGTCGATCGCGCCGGGGTGCACGGAGTTGACGCGGATGCCGTGCCGGCCCAGTTCCATGGCGGCCACCTTGGTCATGCCGCGGATCGCGAACTTCGAAGCGGTGTAGGCGACCAGGTACGGCATGCCGGCCAGGCCCTCGACCGACGACACGTTCACGATCGAGCCGCCGCCCGCCCGCGTCATCGACTCGATCACGGCGCGCATGCCGAGGAACGTGCCGACCTGGTTGACGCCGATCACCCGCTGGTAGTCGGCCAGGGTCGTGTCGGCGAGCGCGGAGAAGTGCAGGATCCCGGCGTTGTTCACGAGCACGCTGATGTCGCCGAAAGTGTCGACCGTGTGCGAGATGGCTTCGGCCCAGCCCTCCTCCGAAGACACGTCCAGGTGGAAGTATTCGGCGCCCAGTTCGGCGGCGAGGTCCTTGCCCTGGTCGTCGAGGACGTCGGTGAGCATCACCCGCGCGCCCTCGGCGACGAACCGGCGCGCCGCGGCCGCGCCCTGACCGCGGGCCGCGCCGGTGATCAGGGCGACTTTTCCGGACAGCCGCATCTACATCAGCTCGTCGGTCAACGGCATCATCACGGTCTTGAGCTCGGTGTAGGCCTCGTAGGCGCTCTGCCCGCCCTCGCGTCCCAGACCGGACTGCTTGTAGCCGCCGAACGGCACGTGCGGTTCGAGCTGGAACCCGTTGATGCCGACCATGCCGACCCGCAGCGACTTCGACACGCGGAAGGCCCGCCGGACGTCGTTGGTGTAGACGCCCGCGCCCAGGCCGTACTCGGTGTCGTTCGCGATGCGGATGGCTTCTTCCTCGTCGTCGAACGGGACGACGGACAGCACCGGGCCGAAGATCTCGTCGCGCGCGATGGCCATGTCGTTGGTGACGTCGGCGAACAGCGTTGGTGCGACGAAGTTTCCGGCGGCGAGGTCGCCTTCCAGCCGGTTGCCGCCCATGACCAGCCGGGCACCTTCCTCCTGGCCGCGCTCGATGTAGCCGAGCACGCGGTCGAGCTGGGCCTGGTTGATCAGCGGGCTGGCGAGCACACCGGGGTCGAACGGGTCGCCGAACGTCACGGCGCCCGCGAGCATCGACGCGGTGGCGATGAACTCGTCCTGGATGTCCCGCTGCACCAACGCCCTCGTGTGCGCCACGCACGCCTGGCCGGACAGCCCCATCGTGACCATGCCCATGCAGGTCATCGCGGCGAGGCCGACGTTCGGGGCGTCCGCGAACACCAGCGCCGGCGACTTTCCGCCCAGCTCCAGCGAAACGCGCTTCATGGTGCCGGCGGAGGCCTCGACGATCCGCCTGCCGACGGTGCGGCTGCCGGTGAAGCTGATCTTGTCGACCAGCGGGTGGGTGATCAGGGCCTCGCCGGTCGGGTTGCCGGGACCGGTGACGAGGTTGATGACGCCTTCGGGCAGGCCCGCCTCGATCAGCAGCTCCACCATGCGGATCACGCAGAACGACGCGTACTCCGAGGGCTTCACGACGACCGTGCAGCCGGCGGCCAGTGCGGGCGCGAGCTTCTGGGCGAAGAGCACGAACGGCGCGTTCCACGGCAGGATCGCCGCGACGACGCCGATCGGTTCGCGGAAGGTCATCGCCAGGTGGTCGCCGCCCTGGTACGGCGGCAGGGTCTGGCCACCGACCTTGTCGATCCAGCCGGCGTGGTGGTCGAAGATGTCGGCGGCGATGCCCACCGACGTGGCGTAGATCTGGCCGAACGACAGCGGCACGCCGTTGTCCAGCGCCTGCAGGCCGCGCAGCTCGTCGCTGTGCTCGCGCAACAGGTCGCTGTACCTGCGCAGGACCTTGATGCGCTCGCCCGCGCGACTGCGGGCCCACGGTCCCTCGTCGAACGCCTTGCGGGCGGCGCGCACCGCGTCGTCGACGTCCCGGGCGGACGCGACGGCGAAGGTGCCGATCTCCTCGGCCGTCGCAGGGTGGCGGTGCGTCCACCTCTCCTCCGTCTCACGGAACTCGCCACCGACGAGGAGCCGGCCGTCCTTCAACCCCAGCGTCTCCCGGTGCGGTTGCACGGTGAGCGTCACAGCTCCTCCTACAAGGCCGAAATTCTACAGACTCATCGTTTCCGTACAGGCGAAAGTCCTTTGTGGATCGCGATCGGCGAAGTAGCCGTCGAGATCGCTGAACGCGTCGAACTTCTGCTCGACGGTCGGCGGCGCCATCAACGCGACCATGCCGCCGTGCACGACGAAGACCTGTCCGTTGATCCGGTCGCCGGACGGTCCCGCCAGGTGCGCCACGAACTTCGCGACGTGATCGGGCGACAGTGCGTCGTCGCCTTCTGGTGCGTCGCCGAACACGTGCGCCGTCATCCGGGTGCGAGCGCGCGGGCAGATCGCGTTGGCGCGCACGCCGTAGCGGCTGGCACCCCGAGCGGTCGCCACGGTCAGCGCGGCGATGCCCGCCTTGGCCGCCGCGTAGTTGGCCTGGCCCTCGGAGCCGAGCAGGAACGCCTCCGACGAGGTGTTCACGATCCGCCCGTAGACAGGTTCGCCGGCCGCCTTCGACTGCTGCTTCCACAGCGACACGGCGTTGCGCGACAACAGGAAGTGGCCGCGCAGGTGGACCCGCACGACCAGGTCCCACTCCTCGTCGGACATGTTGAACAGCATCCGGTCGCGCAGCACGCCCGCGTTGTTCACGACGACGTGCAGCCCGCCGAACTGCTCGACGGCCGCGGCGACGAGGGCGTCGGCGGTGCTCCGCTCCCCCACGTCACCCTCGACCACGACACACTTCGAGCCCAGCTCCTCGATCTCGGCCGCGGCGGCGTCGGCCGCTCCCGGGAGGTCGTTGAGCACGACGGAGGCACCGGCCCGCGCCAGCTCCAGTGCCTCCGCCCGCCCGAGTCCCGCACCCGCGCCGGTGACGACGGCGACCTTCCCCGAAAGGTCCACAAGAGACTCCAAAGATGGTTCAGTCGAAGAGAATGACCTGACGGATCAGGGATCCCCCGCCCCGCAGGGCCTGCAGGCCCTCGTTGACGTCCTCCAGGCGGATCCGCTTGCTGATCATGCTTTCGAGGTCGAGCCGGCCCTCGCGCCACAACGCGAGCATCCGCGGCACGTCCCGGCGGAAGTTGGCGGTGCCGTAGAACGAGCCGTGCAACGTCTTGTCGTGCAGGAACAGTTCCTGGGCGCTGAACGAGACCATCGCGTCCGCCCGGCCGGCACCGACGACGACCGTGTGGCCACCGCGGCGGGTCAGATCCCAGGCCTGGCGGATCGTGGCCGACAGGCCGACCACGTCGAACACGTAGTCGAAGCCCATGCCGAAGTTCAGCTGGTTGTTCAGGTCGGCGACGCCGTCCGGTGTCGTCGCGTGCGTCGCGCCGAACCGTTGCGCCACCTCATGCTTCTCGATGATCGGGTCCACCGCGACGATCCGCGTCGCGGCGGCCAGCCGCGCGCCCTGGATGACCGAGATGCCGACGCCACCGCAGCCGATCACCGCGACGCTCGCGCCCGGTTCGACCTTCGCGGTGTTGAGCACGGCGCCGACGCCGGTCAGCACACCGCAGGACAGCATCGCCGCGATCTCCCACGGCACGTCGTCGTCGACCTTCATCGCCGCATCGGCCGGCACGACCATCTCCTCGGCGAACGCGCCGAGTCCCGCGTAGCCGAAGGCGGGGTTGCCGCCGACGACGAACCGCGGTGAGGTGAACGCGGAAATGGTGTGCACCAGGCACAAGTGGGACTGGCCGGTGACGCACTGCGCGCACTTCCCGCACGGCGGCACGAAGGTGATCACCACGTGGTCACCCACCGCGAGCGATGTCACGGCACTGCCGATCTCCGCGACCACGCCGGCACCTTCGTGCCCGATGACACCGGGCGTCAGTGCGGGCAGCGTTCCGTCCATCGCGGACAGATCGCTGTGGCACACCCCGCAAGCCTTGATCTTGATCCGAACTTCCTGCGGCCCCGGCGCGGTCGTCGTCACGTCGTCGCGGAGCTCTAGCTTGTCGTCACCGACCTGGTTGAGCACGGCTGCCTTCACCGTCATCACTCCTCGCTGAGCTCACGGCTGAGGTACCCGTCGCACACTAGAATCTGTTCTCGTTCATGACAAGGCCCATCAGCGTGAGAGGCGCAGCGCGCCCTTCGGGCAGGACTTGACGGCCAGTTCCGCCCGGTCCTCCTCGTCGCTGTCCACGGAACCCTCCCGGATCTGCAGAACCTCTTCGTCGTCAAGGTCAAACACCGCAGGCAGGATTGACACGCACTCACCATGCGCCTCACACAGCGCCGGGTCGACGTCGACCTTCATCGCAGCCTCCTGACATCAAGTAGAACTTGTTCTAGAGTAGCGGGCATGCGCATCGGTTTCACGCCCGAACAGGAGCAGTTGCGCCAGGAGCTGCGGGCGTACTTCGCCGCGCTCATGACGCCCGAACGCCGGGCCGGGCTCGCCGGCGGCGGCGACTACGGCGATGCCGAGGTGTACAAGGACACCGTCCGCCGGATGGGGCTCGACGGCTGGCTGACGATCGGCTGGCCGAAGGAGTACGGCGGCCGCGACCGCCCGATGATCGAGCAGCTGATCTTCCTGGACGAGGCTTCGGCGGCCGGCGCACCGGTGCCGTTCCTGACGCTGAACTCCATCGGGCCGACGATCATGGCGTACGGCACCCCGGAGCAGAAGGCCTGCTACCTGCCGAAGATCGCGAGCGGCGAGCTCCACTTCGCCATCGGCTACTCCGAACCGGAGGCGGGCACCGACCTGGCGGCCCTGCGCACCAGGGCTGTGCGCGACGGCGACGACTACGTCATCAACGGCCAGAAGATGTGGACCAGCCTCATCCAGTACGCCGACTTCGTCTGGCTGGCCTGCCGCACCGACCAGGAGTCCCAGCGGCACCGCGGCCTGAGCATCATCATGGTGCCGACCACGGCTCCCGGCTTCTCCTGGACCCCCGTGCCGACGATGTCCGGGCCGACCACCAGCGCCACCTTCTACGACAACGTGCGGGTACCGGCGGCGAACCTGATCGGCGCGGAGCACAAGGGCTGGAAGCTCATCACCAACCAGCTCAACCACGAACGCGTCGCGCTCTGCTCGGCCGCACCGCTGCAGACCGCACTGCGCGAGGTTCGTCAATGGGCGCACGAAACCGGCGCCATCGAACACGAGTGGGTGCGGCTGCACCTGGCCCGCGTGCACGCCAAGACCGAGTTCCTCAAGCTCATCAACTGGAGGATCGCCTCCGGCGGCGACGAGGCGCCCGGCCCGGCGGAAGCCTCCGCCACCAAGGTCTTCGGCACCGAGTTCGCCACCGAGGGTTACCGGCTCCTGATGGAGGTGCTGGGCGCCAACGGAATCGTGCGCACCGGTTCGCCGGGAGCGCTGTTGCACGGCCGGGTGGAACGCATGCACCGCTCGTCGCTGATCCTGACGTTCGGCGGCGGCACCAACGAGATCCAGCGGGACATCATCGCGCGGGCGGGCCTCGGGCTCCCCGCCGTGCCTCGATAACTCCGGGAGCGGACATGGACTTCACGCTGACCGAGGCGCAACGCGAACTGGCCGCGCTGACCCGCAAGATCCTCGACTCGTCGGACGCGCCGTGGGCCGATCTCGTCAAGGCCGGTGTCGTGCCGGAGCACCCGGACGAGTTCGGTGTCCTGGAGCAGTGCGCGGTGCTGGTCGAACTGGGCCGTGCCGTGTCGCCCGCGCCCTACCTGCCGACCATGGTGGCTTCGTCCGCGTTGGCCGAGTTCGGTACGCCGGAGCAGCGCGAACGCTGGCTGACACCGGGAACCGTGCTGTCGGTGGCGCTCGCCGACGACATCGATGGCGCGAAGACCACCGTGCCGTTCGCTTCGACCGCGGCGGCATTCCTCGTGTCCGCGGGCGATCAGGTGCACCTCGTCGAGGCCGCCGCCCTGGAGATCACGTCCCAGCAGCTGGTGGACGAGTCGGACGCGGGACGGTTCGAGTTCTCCGGGGCGGGCGATCTGGTTCCCGGCCTGACTTCGGAGTGGCTCACCACCCGTTACACGGTGGGGCTCTGCGCTTTCCAACTCGGCGTCACCGAACGGGCGTTGGAGCTGACGGCGGAGTACGCGCGGACCCGCGTGCAGTTCGACCGGCCGATCGGCAGTTTCCAGGCCGTGGCACAACGTCTGGCTGATGCGTACATCGACGTCGCAGCGATCCGGTTGACACTGTGGCAGGCGGCTTGGCGACTCTCCGTTGGCCTGGACGCGGCCGCCGAGGTGGCGACGGCGAAGTTCTGGGCAGCGGACGCCGGGCACCGCGTGGCCCACACCGCCGTGCACGTCCACGGTGGGACGGGCATCGACATGAGCCACGAGGTGCACCGGTACTTCACCGCCGCGAAACGGGCCGAGTTCGAGCTGGGCGGGGCGACCGCCCAGCTCCTGAAGCTCAGCGCGGCGCTCTGATCAGGCGCACCAGAACCAGCGCGCCGGGTGGCTCGTCTGCTGGGCGTCCTCGTAGGTGCCGATCAACGCGCCACCGTCGGTGACGTCGCCGTAGTACTGCGGCTTCGGCAGCTTCTCGGAGTCGACGTTGTGGCGGCCGCCCCACTGCCAGAGAGTCGTGTTGCCAGGCCCGGTCGTACCGAAGACCGTGCCGTCGGAGGTCCGGCCGTACGGCTCGATGCCTCCCTCGTGCGTGGCGACCCGCTGGCCGCCGAGATTCCACTCGACGATCTCGGTGTTGGTGGCACCGAACGCGAAGTGCAGAACCCGGTCGTTGTCCAGCACCATCGGCGTACGGGCACCGGGAAGCTCCGTCTTGACCCCGGTGGGGATGTCGATCACCCATCCCGTCGAGGCACTGCCCGCGCCCGTCGTCATCACGAGCTTGCGGTCGGAGCTGACGCCGATGGCCGCGCCTGCGCCGATCGACCTGCGGGGCTCGTTCGCCGGCCACACCACGACCGTGCGGACGGTGGGCGAGGTCTTCAGCCACACCTCGCCGACGATGTCACCCGCGTCGTTCACGCCGATCGCCTCAGCCTGCTCGTTCGGCTCGGTCGACAGGGTCTCGTACTGGCCGTACTGGTAGCGGAAAGCCCGATTGTCGATCTGGCCGCCCGAGAAGACCTCCAGGCCGCCGACGACGAGCGAACCGTTGTTGATGTCCCTGGGCGCGACCTGGGTCGACCCCGGGTTGGGCGGCTGGTCCATCTGCCACAGCTGGCCGTTCCACCACACCACACCGCGACGGCCGTTCTGCCAGACCGATCCGAGGATCAGGCTGTTGTCAGCGCTGCTCGACACGGTCCGCGCGGTCGTCGCACCGGACGGCACGGGCAGGTCATGGGCGATCCACCGGCAGTCCTGAGCGGTGGCTTGCGGCGCTCCCACCGCCGAGGCGAGCACCAGCACACCCAACAGACCCGATATCGCACGTCTTCGCTTCATGTCTCCCCCAATGCTCGAAAGTGGACAGATGTTGAGCGATCAGGCGCACCAGAACCAGCGCGCCGGGTGGGTCTGCTGCTGGGCGTCCTCGTAGGTGCCGATCAACGCGCCACCGTCGGTGACGTCGCCGTAGTAGACGGACTTCGGCTGCTTCTCGGAGTCGACGGCGTACCGGATGCCCCACTGCCACAGGGTCGCGGTGCCGCCACCGTCCGCGCCGAACACCACGCCGCCGGAAGTCCTGCCATAGGGCCAGACGCCGCCTTCCCACGTGGCGGCGTGCTCACCGGAGGTGGTCCACTCCTTGAAGCCGGCCGAGGAGTAGTGCAGCACCCGGTCGTTGTCGAGGACCATGGGGGTCTGGCCGCCGCGCAGTTCCGTCTGGTAGCCGGTCTCGGCGTCGATCACGTACGTCGTCGGGTCCCATTGCGTCGTCTGCACGACCTTGCGGTCGTCGGTGATGCCGATGGCCTGGCCGTACAGCAAGGGCTGCACCGGTCCGCCGCTGTGCCACACAACGACCTGACGGTTGCCCGGCTGGGCGTTGCTCCACATCTCGCCGACGATGTCACCGTGGTTGTTGATGGCGATCGCCTGAGAACTGTGGTCCGCCGGCGTGTCCAGCATCTCGTAGGCGCCGTTGCGGTAGCGGAACGCCGCGTTGCTCTCCTGGCTGGGAAAATACTGCCGGCCGACGACGACCCCGCTGTTGTTCACGTCCCTCGGGTGGACCGAGATCATCGAGCCTGGTGATGGCATCAGGCTCAACGCGCCGTTGTCCCAGATCAGGCCCAGGTCGGCATAGCCGGGGGCGGCGATCCGGGTCTGCCCGACGATGAACTGGTTGCTCTCGCTGCTGCTGTTGGTCCTGGCGTGGACCGAGCCGCCCGGCAGGGGCAGGTCGTGTGCGATCCACCGGCACGGGTCGGCCGCCACGGCCTGCGGCGCCGTCACGGTGGACGCGATCATCAACCCGCCGAACAGCACGCCAAACGCACGTCTTCGCTTCATGTTTCCCCCAGGAAAGGACGACCCTCCACAGAGGAGGGAAGTTACGGACGGCTCAGGCGCACCAGAACCAGCGGGCCGGGTGGACGAGGCCGTCGGAGCCGAAGTAGGTGCCGATCAGCGCACCACCGTCGGTGGCGTCACCGTAGTAGCCCCGCACCGGCAGCTGCTCGGAATCCAGGTCGTAGCGGGTGCCCCACTGCCACAGACTGGCGTTGTTCGATCCGGTACTGCCGAACACCGTGCCGCTGGAGGTCTTGCCGAACGGCCACGAACCTCCGGCCCACGTGGCGACCCGCTGGCCGTCGAGACTCCACTCGGCGATGCCGTCGACGGAGTCGCTCAGCACCCGGTCGTTGTCGAGGACCACGGGGCGGCGGGAGCCGGGCAGTTCCGTCCGCGCGGCACTGTCGGCCTCGACCACCCACGCCGTCGAGTTCGCCACGAGGACGATCTCGCGGTCATCGCTGATACCGATGGCCGTGCCCTTGAGGTAGCTGCGGCGAGGCCCGCTGCTCGGCCACATCACGACCTGCCGGGTGCCGGGCTGGTCGGTCAGCCACACTTCACCGACCACGTCACCGGCGTTGTTGATGCCGATCGCCTGAGAGTTCTCGTTCGGCTCGGTGTGCAGAGCCGTGTAGGTACCGCTCTGGTAGCGGAACGCCTCATGGCGATGCTCCGTCCAGAACTCCTTCCGGCCGACGACGACACCGCTGTCGTTGACGTCCTTGGGCTCGACCGCGATCTGCGCGGAGCCCGTCGACGCCATCTCGGTCAGCACGCCGTCCTTCCAGACCACGCCGAGACTGATCGCGTTGGCCACGGCGTACCCGACGATGTACTGGTTGTTCGGGCTGCTCCCCCTGGTCTCGGCCAGATCGGTGCCCCCCGGGACCGGCAGGTCGTGCGCGATCCACCGGCACGCGTCCGCCGCCGCCTGCGGAACCGCGACGGTCGACGCGATCGTCATTGCGCCGAACAGCGCAGCACACAGTTGTCTTCGCTTCATGTTTCCCCCAAAGGAAAGGACGACCCTCCACAGAGGAGGGAAGTTACGGACGGCTCAGGCGCACCAGAACCAGCGGGCAGCGTGCGGAACCCTGTTCCAGTCCTCGTAGGTGCCGATCAACGCGCCGCCGTCGGTCGCGTCGCCGTAGTAGATCGACTGTGGCTGGGTCTCGGAGTCCACGTCGTAGCGCGTACCCCACTGCCACAGGCTGGAGCTGCTGTTCGAGGCCAGGCCGAACAGCGTGCCGGTCGAGGTCTTGCCGTACGGCCGCATGCCGTCCGGGTACATGGCGACCTGCCGGCCGTCGAGGGTCCGCTCGACGGTGTTGTAGCCGTCGACCCGGTCGCCCTGGTGCAGGATCCGGTCGTTGTCGAGGACCATCGGGCGGAACGCGTCGTTGATCTCCGTGCGGTGCCCGGTGACGAGGTCGATCACCCAGGCCGTCTCCTCGAAGACGACGCGCGTCGCCACGACGGCCTTGCGGTCGGTGCTGACCCCGATGGCGTCACCGCGTTGCAGGGTCCGGCGGGGCCCGTCCGCCGGCCACACCACGGACGTGCGGTCGTTCGGTTCCGCCTTCGGCCACACCACGCCGACGATGTCGCCGGTGTCGTTCACGGCGATCGCCTCGGACTGCTCACCCGGCTCGGCCGCCAGGAACTCGTACCGGCCGTGCCTGGTAGCGGAAGGCGCGGGCGTTGACGTCCGTCCCCTCCTGGACGTCCTGCCGGCCGACGATGAGAGCGTTGTTGTTGATGCCCTTGGGCAGGACCCGCGTGCTCGCCGCGGCGGGCGGGCTCATCTCCCGCAGGTCGCCGTGCACCCAGTAGGCACCCCGATAGCCCTGCTGGTAGGTGGCGGCGAGGATCAGGCTGTCGCCCTCACTGCTCGACACGGTCTCGGAACTGGTCGTGCCCGACGGCAGCGGCAGGTCGTGCACGACCCAGCGGCACGCGTCGGCGGCGGCCTGCGGAGCCGCCGCGCCCGACACGACCGCCATTGCTCCGAACAGCGCAGCAAGGACTGGTCTTCGCTTCACGTTTCCCCCTGAATCAAGCCCCACAGGCGGAAACAAGATAACTGGACGTGTCAATGGGACAGTTTGCCCAGCCTCTCCACGGTCTCGCCGAACTCCCGCAGCAACGCCGCCATCACGTCGGCGACCGGGAGGACCTCGTTCATCCGCCCGACCACCTGCCCGACGGGCATCGACACGACGGACGGATCGTCGGAGCGGGCGATCCGCTGGTGCGCCTCGCTGACGAGCAGGTTCTGCAACGGCATCGGCAGCGGTTCCGGCGCGTCCTGCGAGTTCCACGCCTCCGTCCACCTGGTCTTCAGCAACCGCGCCGGTTTGCCGGTGTAGATCCGGGTGCGGACGGTGTCGCTGGAACCGGCCGCCAGCAACGCCTTCTGGGTGAGCGGGCTCTGGGTGTACTCGGCGGTCGTGAGCCAGTACGAGCCCATCCACACACCTGAGGCACCCAACGCCAGCGCAGCCGCGGCTTGGCGGCCCGAGCCGATGCCGCCCGCGGCGAGCACCGGGACGTCCACCGCGTCGACGACCTCCGGCACGAGAACCATCGTGGCGACCTCGCCGGTGTGCCCGCCAGCCTCATAGCCTTGTGCCACCACGATGTCCACGCCGTTGGCGACGTGCCTGGCGGCGTGCTCGGCCTTGCCGGCCAGTGCGGCGACCGGCACACCGGCCGCGTGCACTCGCTCGATGACATCGGTGGGTGGTGAGCCGAGGGCGTTCGCGATCAGCCGGATCGGGTGTCCCAGGGCAACGTCCACGTGCGACCGCGCGACGGAGTGCAGCCAGCCGAGCACGCCCTCGCCGCCCTCGCCGTCGGGCAGCGGCGGCACGCCGAGCTTGAGCAGGGTGCGCTGGACAAAGTCCTTGTGCCCCTGCGGGATGAGCTTGTCCAGGTCGACCTGCTTGCCCTCGGTCGGCACCGTGGCGGGCATGACGATGTCGACGCCGTACGGCTTCCCGTCGGTGTTCTCGTCCATCCACGACAACGCGCGGTCGAGGTCCTCGGCGTCGTTGAACCGCACGCATCCCAGCACGCCGAGCCCACCGGCCCGGCTGATCGCCGCCGCCACGTGCTCGGACGGCGTGAAGCCGAAGATCGGATGCTCGATGCCGAGCTCGTCACACAGGCTGGTGCGCATGTTCCTCCACGTGGCGCCGGGCCCACTGGTAGTCGGGTTTGCCGCTCGGCGTCCGGCCGATCTCGCCGACCAGCCAGAGCGACCGCGGCACCTTGTAGCCCGCGAGCGTCTCACGCACATGAGCGTCCAGTTCGGACAGTTGCGGCGTCGCACCGTCGCGTGGCTGGACGAGAGCACCGACGCGCTGGCCGAGCAGATCGTCCGGAATGCCGATGACGAGCGCGTCGAACACGTCCGGATGCGACTTCAGCGCCGCCTCGACCTCTTCGGGGAAGACCTTCTCGCCGCCGGTGTTGACGCACGTGTTGCCGCGGCCGAGGAGGGTGATGTCGCCGTCGTCCTCGAACCGGGCGTAGTCGCCGGGCACCGTGTAGCGCTTGCCGTCGACCTCGACGAACATCCGCGCGGTCTTCTCCGGGTCCTTGTAGTAGCCGAGCGGGATGTGGCCGCCGCGGGCGAGCTTGCCGATGACACCGGGGGCCGGCTCGAGCCGGTTGCCGTCGTCGTCGATGACGATGGTGTCCTCGTTGAGCTTCACCTTGGTGCCGTCGGTCTTCTCGATCTCCTTGGACACCGCGCCGATGCCGGTGGACCCGGTCTCGCTCGACCCGATCGACTCCAGCAGCGTCGTGTGCGGGAGGAGTTCCTGGTACTGCTTCTTCACCGTGTAGGAGAACAGTGCGGCGCTGCTGTTGATGATGAACAGCGAGGAGGCGTCGTACTCGCCGCGCTGGAACTCCTCGATCAGTGGCCGGCCCATGGCGTCCCCGGTGATCGCGGCGACCTGAACCTTCTCCCTTTCGATCGCACGCCAGATCTCGGCGGGGTCGAACTTCGGCACCAGCACCACCGTGCTGCCGCAGAACAACGCGCCCAGCACGGCCCACTGGGCCGCACCGTGGATCAGCGGGGGAAGGCAGAGCCGGATCAGCCCGTAGTCCTTGCCGGACTTCGCCTGCTGCCACTCGTCGGTGAGCCTTTCACCGGTCACGAAGTCGATGCCGCCGCCGAGCGTGCGCCACACGTCCTCGTGGCGCCACATCACGCCCTTGGGCATACCGGTCGTGCCGCCGGTGAAGAGGATGTAGAGGTCGTCCGGGCTGCGTGGCCCGAAATCCCGCTCCCCCGACTCCTCGGCGAGCGCCGTCTCGTAGTCGGCACCGGCGATTGGTTCCTCGGTCTCGTCGTCGATCACGACGGTGTGCCCGGGAGCCCCCACTTCCGCCACAAGGGGCGAGTACCGCCGTTCGTGTATGAGCGCGACCAGATCCGCTTCGCCGAACAAGTACTGCAACTCGTTCTTGGTGTAGCGGTAGTTCACGTTGATGACCACCGCGCGCAGCTTGTAGACCGCGTACATGGCCTCGACGAGCTCGATCGAGTTGCGTGCGTAGAGCCCGACGTGCGCCCCCGGTGTGACGCCGTTCTTTGCCAGGTGGTGCGCCAACTTGTTGGAACGGGACTCAAGTTCGGCGTAGGTGACCCTCCGGTCGCCGCACACGAGAGCGGTCCGGTCGGGCACGGTGTCGGCGGCGTGTTCAACGAGGTCTGCGACGTTGAGGGCCATGTCCGACAAAGTAGAACGTGTTACTGTTCTGGACAATCCCCCGTGCGGTCAGACTCGATCCAGGAGGCGCGCGAATGACGACCACGACGGAACCACATGCGTTGGTGGACCTGGTCGGGAACGTCTTGGTCGTGACGATGAACCGCCCGGAGGTCCGCAACGCGTTGTCGGGCCCGATGATGGCGATCATGCGCGAGGCGTGGGACCGCGTGGACACCGATCCGGACGTGCGCGTGTGCATCCTGACCGGTGCGGGCGGGTCGTTCTGCGCGGGCGCCGACCTCAAGGCGATGACGACCAACCATCCCAGTGAGTCCGAGGGGAAGTTCGACTTCTCCGTCATCGAACCGCTGCTGAAGGGTCGTCGATTGACGAAACCGCTCATCGCGGCGGTGGAAGGCCCCGCGGTCGCCGGCGGCACGGAAATCCTGCAGGCGACCGACATCCGGGTGGCCGGCGAGAGCGCCCGGTTCGGCGTGTCCGAGGCGCGGTGGGGCCTCTTCCCGCTCGGCGGCTCGGCGGTGCGGCTGCCGCGGCAGATCCCGTACACCGTCGCGGCCGACCTGTTGCTGACCGGGCGGCACATCAAAGCGGCCGAGGCCAAGGAGATCGGCCTCATCGGTCACGTCGTGCCGGACGGTCAGGCGCTCGGCAAGGCGATGGAACTGGCGGAGCTGATCACGGCGAACGGACCGCTGGCCGTGCGGGCGATCCTGCGCACGATGCGGGAGACCGAGGCGATGCATGAGAACGAGGCGTTCACAGTGGACGCTCGGCTCGGCATGGAGGTGTTCCGCAGCGAGGACGCGAAGGAAGGTCCGCGCGCGTTCGCGGCGAAGCGGAAGCCGGAGTTCAAGGGTCGTTAGCGTTCGATTGTATTCGATTATGCGTTCGACGGTATTCGACGACCTTCGGCCACAGTGGACTCGACCTCGTTGACGTTGCTCCGAACGGGCATGTACGCAGTTCAGCTCGCGACATAGGGTGATACCGATCATGGGCTCCCGCTCGGTGAACTTCGGGGGAAATCGCCGGGAGAACTGTCGTCGCACGCACCGGTTCGAACGCGAGGAGCAATCGTCGAATGAACATCGACACGGCGCTGAAAGAGGCAATGACCATTTCCGGCGCGGTGGGAGCCGCGCTCGTCGACTTCGAGAGCGGGATGTCGCTCGGGTCGATCGGCGGTGGCGATCGACTGGACCTGGAAGTGGCCGCGGCCGGCAACACCGAGGTCGTGCGGTCGAAGCAAAGAGTGGTCTCCGCACTCAAGCTGAACGACGAGATCGAGGACATCCTGATCACGCTGAACCGCCAGTACCACCTGATCCGCCTGCTGAAGGCGAGCGGACGAGGCCCCTCGACCCTGTTCCTGTACCTCGTGCTGGACCGGGAGCGGTCCAACCTCGCGCTGGCGAGGCACGGCCTCAAGGCCATCGAAGCCAGCTTGGTCGTGTGAACGAGATGACCGTCCCGGCCTCGGCGGACTCCGGTGTGCTGCCCATGCGCAAGCGCGGTTCGTCGTTGTCGGCCGGGCTCGCGACGGCGCTACCGTGCAACGATGCCGGCAAGAAGAAGACGGTGACCGAGGCGCTGCACGAGATCCAGGGCCACATCGATCCTGTCGCGATCAACGGGGTCCTGGTCGCCACGCGAGACGGCCTGGTGCTGTGCTCGCTCACTCGCGACATCGAGAACGAGAGCATCGCCGCGATGGCCGCCGCGGCGGCCGGACTGGCGGCGCAGTTCACCGCGCGGACCAGGATCGGTGGCCCGCGCGTGGTGTTCTTCGAGGGCGACGCCGGTCAGGTGGGAGTGTTCTCCGTCGACGCCGAGACCCTGCTGGTGGTGTTCAGCGAGCGGAACACCACCATGGGCATGTTCAACGTCGCGGCCAAGCAGACGCTGGCCTTGCTACAGCAGGCAGTCTCTCCAGAGATACCAATTCGTTCGAGCCCGTAACACCCGTCGACGGTCCGCCGATCTGCCACGTATCACACGTCCGCGTCCGGCAGGGGCCAGCTTTGAAGCACTCCGATCAGTCGACCGAGAACGGCGTCGACGGCGATGTCAGCGGCACGTCGATCCAGGCCGGATCGATCGAGATCAACCTGGGTGCGCCCCGAAAACTCCGATGGCGCAAGGTGCTCTGGTACCTGATCGGTCCCGCGGCCGTGGCCGTCGTGGCCTCCTCCACGCTCGCGTTGAAGCTGGTCGCACCGGACGAGCCGGCCGACCGGACACCCGTGGCCGCGACCACCGCTACCACGGCGGAAAGCACCGCGACGCCACCGCCCGCCTCCACTGGACCGGCTCCCCCGACAGCGGCCGCCGCGCCGCGCCCGGCGCCGAGCGGCACGACACCGCGCCCAGGCAACCGCGCCCCGGCGACGGTCGCGCCCACCACCACGACCACCGTCGTGGCCGCTACCCCCACCCGCGGCCACCGGCGTGCGGTTCAGCGACACCCTGCGGTTCGGCAGCTTCAACCTGGATCTCGCGCAACCACGCGACATGCCCGGCACGAACATCTGGCCGCTCACCCCCGGCCGGCTGCACGGCGACGACGGCTACTGGCTGGCGGAGTGGCTCGGCGACGGCGTGCCGGGACAGCCCGAGTGCGCCGCCGACCTCGCGAAGCGGGCGACGAGGGACGCGGAGCACCTGATCGCCGGCAGCCGGGTGTGTGGGCGGACACCCGGCGGCCGGATCTTCCTGGTCGATGTCGTCGCGCTGGACAGCACGACGATCGCCGGCCAGGTGACGGTCTGGGACTGAGCAGGTCGCCTCAGATGTCGTTGGCGGCGATGTAGCCGAACGTCATGGCCGGTCCGATCGTCGATCCGGCGCCCGCGTAGCTGCGTCCCATCACCGCCGAGCTGACGTTGCCGGCGGCGTACAACCCCGGAATCACCGAACCGTCCGGGCGCAGGACGCGAGCACGAGCGTCGGTGACCATGCCGCCCTTGGTACCGAGATCGCCGGGCACGATCTTGAACGCGTAGAACGGCGGCGCCCACAGCGGCGCCAGGCACGAGTTCGGGAAGACCGCCGGGTCCGTGTAGTAGTGGTCATAAGCGCTGACACCGCGCTGGAAGTCGGCGTCCTTGCCCGTCAACGCCTGGTTGTTGAACCGGCTGACGGTGGCCTTCAAAGCAGTGCCGGGGACGCCGATCGCGGTGGCCAGGCCGTCGAGCGACCAGTTCTTCACCACCGCACCGGCCTGGTACCAGGCATCCGGCAGCGGCAGCGTGGGCGCGACGTCGGAGAACAGGTACCTGTTGCGGTAGTTCTGGTCGACGACCAGCCACGCCGGGATGCACGGCGACACAGGGTTCTTGTCGTACATGACATGCACGACGTCGCTGTACGGCGCGGCCTCGTTGACGAAGCGCTGGCCCGCGGCGTTGATCATCATGCCGCCGGGCAGCGTGCGTTCGGCGAGGCAGAAGTACGGCGAGCCCGGCACCGGGATCGCCGGGCCCCACCAGGCGTCGTCCATCAGGTCGAACGCGGCACCGGCCCGCTGCCCCGCGCGGTGGCCGTCGCCGGTGTTCTCCTTGGCGCCGACCGTCCACTGAGTACCGATGGGCTGCCGTTGGTACTGGTCGCGCATGGCCGCGTTGTGCTCGAACCCGCCGGAGCCCATGATCACGCCGCGACGCGCTCGCACCAGACCGCGCGAGGTGAGCACTCCCTTGACCGCGCCGTTTTCGACGTGCAGGTCCTCCAGACCGGTGTTGAGCCACACCGGTACCCCGGCCTGCATCAGGCCCGCCCGCAGACCGCCGGCCAGCGCCTGGCCCATCGTCAGCGGTTTCTGGCCCGCCAGCGCGGCGGCCGTACCCCGGGCCAGCGCGGCCGCGGCGGTGGCGGCGCCCTTCGCGTTGACCAGGGCCAGTGCCAGCCACTTGTAGTCCGCGCCGTAGATCACCAGGCCCGCCGGGGTGGCCAGGTACGGCGCGTTCAGGTGCGCGAGCTCGGCGCCGAGGATGTTGCCGTCCAGCATCTCCGGCTCGATCGACCGGCCCTTCGCGATGCCGCCGGGGTACTCCGGGTAGTAGTCGCTGTAGCCGTCCATGTGCCGGAAGCGCAGGGGGCTGTTCCGGGTGACGAACGAGATCATCCGCGGCCCGTGCGTCAGATATGCCTGCTGCCGCACGAGCGGGATGTCGCCGACGACGGCCGCGAGGTACTGCGCCGCCTTCGCGGGCGTGTCCGGCACGCCGGCCGCGAGGATGATCTCGTTGTTGGGGATCCAGATCCCGGCACCGGATCTGGCGGCGGAACCGCCGTACGTCGGCGCTTTCTCCAGAACAACGCAACTCAGGCCGCGTTTGGCCGCGGTGAGAGCGGCCGTCATGCCGGCCGCGCCCGAGCCGACCACCACGACGTCGAACTCGCCGATGGGGGCCGCTGAGGCAGGCGAGGTCTTCACGAGTCCGGACGCCAGGGCGAGACCGGCCCCGGCGAGCACCTGACGGCGGTTCAGGTTCATGTGATCGCTCCCGACATCGTCTTGCGGTGGTCCCAGCTGGCGGTCCTGGTCGGACGGAGGATCACGGCGATGTGCCGTGCCCGATTCCCGTCTGGTCTCGCAGCTTTCGCTTGTACAGCTTGCCGTTCGGGTCACGCGGCAACTCGGCCAGGTACTCGATCGTGCGGGGCAGCTTGAACTTCGCGAGCCTGGTGCCGGCGAACTCCAGCAGCTCCCGGGTGAGAGCTTCGGACGGTTCGACGCCGTCGACCGGCTGGACGACCGCCTTGATCGCCTCGCCCCAGTCCGGGTGCGGCACGCCGAACACGGCCACGTCCGCCACCTTGGGATGGCAGACGAGCTCGCCCTCGATCTCCGCCGGGTAGATGTTCACACCGCCGGAGATGATCATGTCGTTCTTCCGGTCGCACAGGAAGAGATAGCCGTCCTCATCGAGATAACCGATGTCCTGCAACGTGAACAGCTTGCCCACGCGCGCGGCCCGGGTCTTCTCGGCGTCCTTGTGGTACTCGAAGGTCGCGTCGCCCATCCGCATGTAGACGAGGCCGCGTTCGCCGACCGGCAGCTCGGTGCCGTCCTCGCCCAGGATCTTGATCTCCGAGGTCGGCCACGGCAGGCCCACGGATCCGGGCTTGCGCAGCCATTCCTCGGCGGAGATCGCGGTGCCGCCGCCCTCGGTGGCCGCGTAGTACTCGATCACGACCGGCCCCCACCAGTCGAGCATCCGGCGTTTGACCTCGATCGGGCACGGCGCCGCGCCGTGGATCATCGTCCGCAACGACGACAGGTCGTACTTGGCCCGGACGTCGTCCGGCAGCGCGAGCAGGCGGTGGAACTGCGTCGGCACCATGTGGCTGTGGGTGACCTTGTGCCGCTCGATCAGCCGCAGCATCTCCTCGGGGTCCCAGTGGTCCATCAGGACGGCGGTGTGGCCGAGCTGGATGGAGATCACGACGAAGTTGAGGACCGCGGTGTGATAGAGCGGGGACCCGCACAGGTGCACGTGCCCGTCGAACGGCCGGATCCCGAAGATGCCGAAGAACCACGGCGCGGACGGGGGAACGTTGTCGGGGTCGGCGCCGGTCAACGGCCGCCGCACGCCCTTGGGCCGGCCGGTGGTGCCGGAGGTGTAGAGCATCGGCGATCCGGCGGTGCGGACGTCCGGCCGGCCTTGCTCGTGCGCACCGAGACTGCTCAGCGGCTGGAATCCGGCGACGTCGCCCACCGCGAACCGTGCTTCGGCGGGCAGACTGGCCGCCGCTTCCGTCGCTGCGGCAGCGAACCGTTCGTGCGCAACGAAAGCCTTGGCTCCGCTGTCCTGCACGAGGTAGCCGACCTCGGCTCCGGTCAGGTGCCAGTTGGCCATCACTACGTAGAGGCCGGTCTGGTAGGCGGCGAAGTACACCGCCACGAGTTCGGCGCTGTTGGGCAGCATCAGCACGATGCTGTCGCCGGGTGTCAGGCCCAGTGACTGGAACCCGCGCCCGTACCGGTCAGCCTCGGCCGCCAGTTCCCGATAGGTGATCTCGCGACCGCCCGGATCGACCAGCGCGGTCAGGTCCGGCTGGTCGGCGGCGATGTTCCAGAGTCCTACCACCCCATCAAAGTAGAACGCGTTTCACTTGCTGACAAGCCTCTGCGACGGCCTTGATCGAAGCCACGTCACGGCATCCGACGAGCAGCTGGGTGACACCGGCCGCCTCCCAGCGAGCGACCTCCTCGCGCACCTGTTCCGCCGTGCCGACGATGGTGATCTCGGCGACCAGCTCGTCCGGAACCGCCTGCGCGGCCTCGTCCTTGCGCCCGGCCTGGAACAGCCTGCCGATGTCCGCGACGACCTCGCCGTATCCCATGCGGGTGAAGACCTCGGCGTGGAAGTTCATCCCGGGCGCGCCCATTCCGCCGATGTACAAAGCAACAAAGGGCTTGAGCTGTGCGCGAACCGTGACCGGATCGTCCGTCACGACGACCTGGCAGGTGGCCGCGACCTCGAAGTTCTCCCTGGTGCGGCCCGCTTTCGCGAGCCCTTCGTCCAACCACTCGCCGTACATGCCGGCGAGCCTGGGCGCGTAGTAGATCGCAAGCCACCCATCAGCGATCTCCGCTGCCAGAGCCACGTTGCGCGGCCCCTCGGCACCCAGCCAGATCGGCATGGTCGCCCGCAGCGGGTGGGTGATGGGCTTGAGCGGCTTCCCGAGCCCGAGCGCACCCGGCCCCCGGTAGGGCAACGGGTAGTGCGGGCCGTCGTTCGCGACCGGCGCCTCGCGGGCGAGCACCTGCCGCAGGATCGACACGTATTCCCTGGTCCTGGCAAGGGGTTTGGCGAACGGCTGGCCGTACCAGCCCTCGACGACCTGCGGCCCGGACACGCCGAGGCCGAGGATGAACCGGCCACCGGATAGGTGGTCCAGGGTCAGCGCGTGCATCGCGCAGGCGGCCGGCGTGCGGGCCGACATCTGCACGACGGACGTGCCCAGCCGTACGCGCCGCGTCGCGGATCCCCACCAGGCCAACGGGGTGAACGCGTCCGAGCCCCACGCCTCCGCGGCGAACACGGCATCGAATCCGGATTCCTCTGCCGCCGCCACGAGTTCGACGGCGTTCGGGGGCGGACCGGCGCCCCAGTAGCCGAGCTGCAGACCGAGCTTCATGCAGCCATCTTGCCACCATTTCGAGAACCTGTTTCACTTTGATCTGTGACCAAGCCACTGAGTGCTCCGCTCGACGTGGGCTTCGACTACACGCGCTCGCTCGGCCCGACCCTGGGCCGGTTTCTCTCCGACCTCCGCCGCCGGAAGGTGACCGGGATCCGCGGTTCGGACGGGCGCGTGCACGTGCCGCCGCTCGAGTACGACCCGGTGACGGCCGAGCGCCTGACGGAGTTCGCCGACGTGGCGTCGACCGGTGTGGTGCGCGGCTGGTCGTGGATTCCCGAGCCGCTGGAGGGCCAGCCGCTCGACCGGCCGTTCGCGTGGGCACTGATCCAGCTCGACGGCGCGGACACCTCGCTGCTGCACGCCGTCGACGCGGGATCCCCGGACAAGATGTCCACGGGCGCGCGGGTGCGCGTGCGATGGCGGGCCGAGCGGGTCGGCGCGATCACCGACATCGAGTGCTTCGAGATCTCCGACCTGCCCGGCGATGCCGCGGTCGAGGCCGATGCGGTCACGATGGTCACGACGCCCGTCCAGCTGCACTACACACACTCCGCGTCGCCGGTCGAGGACTCGTTCCTGCGCGGTCTCATGGAGGGGCGGCTGATCGCCCAGCGCTGCCCGGTGTGCGAGAAGGTCTACTTCCCGCCGCGGCCGGCCTGCCCCACCGACGGCGTGCCGACGACGGAACAGATCGAACTGTCCGACCGCGGCACCATCACGACGTTCTGCGTGGTCAACGTCCCGTTCCTCGGCCAGCGCATCCCGCCTCCCTACGTGTCGGCCTACGTACTGCTGGACGGCGCGGACATCCCGTTCCTGCACCTGTTGCTCGGCGTCGCGCCGGAGGACGTGCGGATGGGCATGCGCGTGGAGGCCGTGTGGAAGCCACGCGACGAGTGGGGTCCGACGATGCAGAACATCGACCACTTCAAGCCGTCCGGCGAGCCGGACGCGCCGTTCGACTCCTATTCCCAGCACCTGTGAGGCCCTGATGCGTGACATCGCTGTGGTGGGGTTCGCACAGACGCCCTGCGTGCGTGAGACCGACGGCACCACCAAC
This sequence comes from uncultured Actinomycetota bacterium, assembly GCA_963771775.1. Classification (GTDB taxonomy): domain Bacteria; phylum Actinomycetota; class Actinomycetes; order Mycobacteriales; family Pseudonocardiaceae; genus Lentzea. Next base: position 39,799 of record CAVYUS010000005.1, on the reverse strand, counting down.
GGCGTCGAGATGCTCGTGCCGATCTTCCAGGAGGTGCTCGGCGGGCTCGGCCTCGTCAAGTCGGACATCGGGTTCTGGTGCTCCGGCTCGTCGGACTACCTGGCCGGGCGGGCGTTCTCGTTCGTCTCCGCCGTCGACGCGATCGGCGCGTTCCCGCCGATCATGGAGTCGCACGTCGAGATGGACGCGGCCTGGGCGCTCTACGAGGCCTGGGTGAAGCTCCTCTGCGGCGAGGTCGACACCGCGCTGGTCTACGGCTTCGGCAAGTCGTCGGCGGGCCAGCTGCGGCGGGTCCTGGCGATGCAGCTCGACCCCTACGTCATGACGCCGCTCTGGCCGGATTCCCTTGGCCTGGCCGGGATCCAGGCTCGCATGGGCATCGAGGGCGGGCTGTGGAGCGAACGCGCGATGGCCGAGGTCGCGGCCCGGTCCCGTGCCTCGGCGGTGTCGAACCCGCTGGCGCAGCTGTCCGGATCTGTTGACGTGGACTCGTTGCTGGCGTCCGAATACGTCGCGGATCCGTTGCGCCGCCACGACTGCGCGCCGATCACCGACGGCGCGGCGACGATCGTGCTGGCGGCTGGTGATCGTGCGCGGGAGCTGTGTGAACGGCCGGCGTGGATCACCGGCTTCGAGCACCGGGTGGACTCGCCGTCGTTCGGTGCGCGCGACCTCACCACGTCGCCGTCCGCCGTGGCCGCGGGCAAGGCGGCCGGGACCGACGGGGTCGAGGTGGCCGAGTTGCACGCACCGTTCACCCATCAGGAAATCCTGCTGCGCCAGGCACTCGGGCTCGGCGACATCAGCGTCAACCCGTCCGGTGGCGTACTGGCCGGCAACCCGATGTTCGCGGCCGGACTGGCGCGGATCGGTGAGGCGGCCCGGCGCGTGCACAACGGCGAGGCTTCGAAGGTGCTCGGGCACGCCACAAGCGGACCGCTGCTGCAGCAGAACCTGGTCTGCGTGATGGAAGGGCGGGAGTAGATGCGACCGGCAGCAGTGGTCGGCACCGGCCAGACGCACCACGCCGCGAAGCGCCTCGACGTGTCGATGGCGGGCCTGTGCCGCGAGGCGATCGACCGCGCGATGGCCGACGCCGGCGTCGACTGGCCGGACATCGACGCCGTGGTGCTGGGCAAGGCGCCGGACCTGTTCGAGGGCGTGATGATGCCCGAACTGTTCCTCGCCGACGCTCTGGGCGCGTCCGGCAAACCGTTGCTGCGCGTGCACACCGCCGGTTCGGTCGGCGGCAGCACCGGCAACGTCGCCGCGTCGCTCGTGCAGTCGGGCGTGCACAACCGCGTGCTGGCCGTGGCGTTCGAGAAGCAGTCCGAGTCGAACGCGATGTGGGCGCTGTCCGTGCCGACCCCGTTCACCATGCCGGTGCACGCGGGCGCGGGTGGCTACTTCGCGCCGCACGTCCGTGCCTACATCCGCCGCGCCGGTGCGCCGGAGCACATCGGCGCGATGGTCGCCGCCAAGGACCGCCGCAACGGGGCACTGAACCCTTACGCGCATTTGAAGCAGCCGGACGTCACCGTCGAGTCGGTGCAAGCCTCGAAGATGCTGTGGGACCCGATCCGGTACGACGAAACGTGTCCGTCCTCGGACGGCGCCTGCGCCGTGGTGATCTCCGCCGAGCCGACCTCCGGGCCTGCCGCGTGGATCCGCGCGACGGCGATGCGCACCGAGCCCACGACGTTCGCCGGTCGCGACCAGGTCAACCCGCAGGCCGGCCGGGACGCGGCGCGGGCGTTGTGGAAACAGGCCGGGATCACCGACCCGCTGTCCGAAGTGGACGCCGCCGAGATCTACGTGCCGTTCTCGTGGTTCGAGCCGATGTGGCTGGAGAACCTGGGTTTCACCGAGCTCGGCCAGGGCTGGAAGCTCACCGAGGCGGGCGAGACCGAGATCGGCGGCCGGCTGCCGGTCAACCCGAGCGGCGGCGTGCTCTCCTCGAACCCGATCGGCGCGTCCGGCCTGCTGCGGTTCGCCGAGGCGGCGATGCAGGTCATGGGCACCGCCGGTGACCACCAGGTCGACGGCGCGCGGGTCGCGCTCGGCCACGCGTACGGCGGTGGTTCGCAGTTCTTCGCCATGTGGGTAGTCGGATCGGAGAAGCCGTGAAGTTCACCGTCGGCATTGCCATGAGCCCGCTCGACCAGCTGACCTCGCTGGCTCAGTGCGCGGAGGAGTGCGGCTACTCGTCGATCGCGCTGCCGGACTCGTTGTTCTTCTCGGAGAAGGTGTCCGCGGACTACCCGTACACGCCCGACGGCTCCCGGATGTGGAACCCCGAGACGCCGTGGGTCGACCCCTTCGTGGCCGCCGCGGCAATGGGCGCCGTGACGTCGAGGATCCACTTCTACACCCAGGTCCTGAAACTCGGCTCCCGCAACCCACTGCTGCTGGCGCGCCAGGTCGGCTCGATCGCGACCATGACCGGCAACCGCTTCGGCCTCGGCGTGGGCCTGGGCTGGTCGCCCGAGGAGTTCGAGTGGTGCGGCGCCCCGTTCGCCAACCGCGGCCGCCGCGCGGACGAGATGATCGACATCCTGAAGCTGGTGCTCGGCGGCGGCATGGTCGAGTACCACGGCGACTTCTTCGACTTCGACCGCCTGCAGATGTCGCCGGCCCCTTCCGCACCGGTGCCCTTCTACGTGGGCGGCCACACCGCCGCCGCACTGAAGCGCGCCGCTCGCGTCGGCGACGGCTGGACCTCGGCGATGATCAAGTTCGCTGATCTGCAGACGGTGATCTCCCAGCTCACGGACCTCGGCGCGTTCGAGCGGCCGTTCGAGATCCAGGCCGTGTGCGTCGACCGGTACGGCCTCGACGGCTACCGGCAGCTGGCCGAGATCGGCGTGACGGACGTGATCGTGGTGCCCTGGCTGTTCTACGGCGTCGGCTTCGACGGTGCGTTGCAGGCCAAGAAGGACGGGTTGCGGCGCTTCGCCGACGAGGTGATGGGAGAGTTCGCGTGACGGCAGTCAGCTGGACGGCTTCGAAGACCGAGACCCCTGCTCGCGTGGCGTCTTGGCGTTCGATGGACGCCGTCACGCGCGGCGCCAAGGACGAGTGGCTGGCGCTGTTCGCCGACGACGCCGTGATCGAGGATCCGGTGGGACCGTCGATCTTCGACGCCGAGGGCAAGGGGCACCACGGCAAGGAGGCGATCTCGGCCTTCTGGGACCTCGCGATCGCCAACGTGGAGCGCTTCGAGTTCGCGATGCACGACTCGTTCGCGGCGGGGTCGGAGTGCGCCAACGTCGGGACGATTTCAGCCTTCCTGCCGGGTGGGTCGCGGGTCGACACCGAGGGCGTGTTCGTCTACCACGTCGGCGAGGACGGGTTGATCAGGTCGATGCGCGCGTTCTGGGAGCAGGAACGGGCGTTCGCGACTATGCGGGCTGTTTGACGGGTGTCTGCAAGTACCACCGACTTCGAGTCGGTGGTACTTGCAGACGCGCCAACAGCTACGAGTACTTGACCTGGAACTCCTTGATCCCGTTCAGCCACCCGGACCGCAGCCGCCGAGGTTCCGCCGCCTGCCGGATGTCCGGCATGTGGTCCGCGATCGCGTTGAAGATCAGGTCGATCTCCAGCCGGGCCAGGTTCGCGCCGATGCAGAAGTGCGCCCCACTGCCGCCGAACCCGAGGTGCGGGTTCGGATTGCGGGTGATGTCGAACTGTCCGGCGTTCTCGAACACTTCCTCGTCGAAGTTGGCGGACGAGTAGAAGATCCCGACCCGCTGCCCCTGCTTGATCTCCACCCCGCTCAGTTCGGTGTCCTCCATCGCGGTGCGCTGGAAGACAATGACGGGCGTGGCGAACCGGACGATCTCGTCGGCGGCCGTGGCCGGGCGTTCGGCCTTGTACAGCTCCCACTGGTCGGGGTGGTCGAAGAAGGCCTTCATGCCGTGCGTGATCGCGTTGCGGGTGGTCTCGTTGCCCGCGACGGCGAGCAGCAGCACGAAGAAGCCGAACTCCTCCGAGGCGAGGCCGGCACCGTCCACATCGGCCTGGACGAGCTTGGTGACGATGTCGTCGCGCGGGCACTGGCGGCGGTCCTCGGCCATCGTCCACGAGTAGCCGAGGAGTTCGGTCGCCGCGACGAGCGGGTCGATCTCGAACTCCGGGTCGTCGTAGGAGATCATCTGGTTGGACCAGTCGAAGATCTTGCGCCGGTCGTCCTGCGGGATGCCGATGAGTTCCGCGATCGCCTGCAGCGGCAGTTCGCACGCCACGTCGGACACGAAGTCGCCGGACCCCTTGGCCTTGGCGGTCGCCACGATCCGCTCGGCCCTGGCGCTCAACGCGTCGCGCAGGCTGTTGATCGCCCGCGGGGTGAAGCCGCGGGAGATGATGCCGCGCTGCTTCGTGTGCGTCGGCGGGTCCATGTTCAGCAGGAGCAACCGCTGCATCTCGATGTTGTCGCGCGGCATGTCGTCGCGGAACCGGATGATGGCGGTGTTCTCGCGGCTGGAGAAGACGTCGCTGTTGCGCGACACCTCCTTGACGTCGTGGTGCTTCGTCACCACCCAGAAGCCCTCGTCGGGAAACCCGCCCTGGCCCAGTGGTTTGGAGTTCCACCAGATCGGTGCGGTCTGGCGCAGTTCGGCGAGCTCGTCGAGTGGCAGACGGTTCGCGTACATGTCCGGGTCGGTGAAGTCGAAGCCCTCCGGGATGCGCGGCCTGGTCACGGACACCTCCTAGGTGGAACTCGTTCTATCCGATTCAAACACGGTTGCGCCTTGTGTTGAAGCCCCCATGCGGCCAATCTGGTCTGACATAGGAACACGTTCTAGTTCACGGCCGAAGGAGGCTCGCGTGGGCAGTCCGGTGATCGTGGGAGCGGTGCGCACGCCGATCGGCAGGCGCGGCGGCTGGTTGTCCGGTCTGCACGCCGCCGAACTCCTGGGTGCGGCGCAACGGGGTCTGCTCGACCGCACCGGTGTTGATCCGTCCACTGTCGAACAAGTCATCGGCGGCACGGTCACCCAGGCCGGCGAGCAGTCGAACAACATCACCAGGACCGCCTGGCTGCACGCGGGCCTGCCGCACTCCACCGGCTGCATGACCGTCGACGCCCAGTGCGGCTCGGCCCAGCAGTCCACGCACCTCATCGCGGGCCTGATCGCCGCCGGCGCCATCGACGCCGGCATCGCCTGCGGGGTCGAGGCCATGAGCCGCGTCCCGCTGCGCAGCAACATCGGCGAGACCGGCCTGCCCCGCCCCGACTCGTGGACCATCGACCTGCCGAACCAGTTCGTCGCCGCCGAACGCGTCGCCGCCCGCCGTGGCATCGGACGCGAGGAGGTCGACCGGTTCGGCGTCCAGTCCCAGACGCGGGCGCGGGCGGCCTGGGCGGCCGGGCGGTTCACCGCCGAGGTCGTGCCGGTGAAGGTCGGCGAGGACCTGGTGGACACCGACCAGGGGCTGCGGGAGACCAGCCTCGAGGCGCTGGCCGCCCTGAAGCCCGTGGTGCCCGATGGCGTGCACACCGCCGGCACGTCGTCGCAGATCTCCGACGGCGCCTCGGCGGTCATGGTCGTGGACGAGGACTGGGCGCGGGCGCACGGGCTGAAGCCGCGGGCGCGGATCGTCACGCAGTGCCTGGTCGGCTCGGACCCGTACTACCACCTCGACGGCCCGGTGGACGCGACCGCGCGGCTGTTGCAGCGCAGCGGGATGAAGATCGGGGACATCGACCTGTTCGAGGTCAACGAGGCGTTCGCGTCCGTCGTGCTCTCGTGGGCGGCCGTGCACCGGCCGAACCTCGACCGGGTCAACGTGAACGGTGGCGCCATCGCGATCGGTCACCCGGTGGGCAGCACGGGTACGCGGTTGATCACGACGGCGCTGCACGAGTTGGAGCGGCGCGATGCCACGACGGCGTTGATCACGATGTGTGCGGGTGGGGCGCTTGCCACCGGCACGATCATCGAACGGATCTGAGCGCTCTAGATCGTCTGACCTTGTCAGGCGTTCACCCGACACCCACCGGTTTCTCGGCGTGGCACGCTGATTCTCGTCAACTTCGGCACAACGCCACGTTCTGGCAGCGTGTCCGGCCGCAATACAGAAAAGAGTGACTTCCCTATGCGTGTTCTGGGCATGGCGTTCGCGTGCGCCGCGCTGATGACGGGATTCGCCGTCCCCGCCCAGGCTGGCGACACCGCCCCGTCCTGCGTCGACCGCTACGTGTCCAGTCAGTACACGGGCGAGCGGAACAGCCTCGGCGAGGTGTTGGTCAAGACCACCGTGAGGCTCACGAACAACTGCAAGAACTCCGTGAAGGCCAAGGTGGCGTGGTCGTGGGCCCCCGACTCGAAGTGCCGCCAGATCTCCAAGGGAGGCAAGGTCTACGAGTCCATCGTGACGACTCATGACCGGGATCCCTACCAGAAGACCAAGAGCTGCTGAACGTTCAATCTGCGGGTACGCCCGGTGTGCCAGTCGGCATGCCGGGCGTTTCCCTGTCGTGGGTGTATATGGTCTCGGAATGCTCAAGACGCGGCTTGATCTTGATCGGATCCACGCGGCCCGCCACGTGATCGACCCCATGTTCCTGAACACTCCGCTGTACCGGTGCGACGCACTGGGAAGCCGGCTCGGCTGCACAGTGAGCGTCAAACTGGAAACGGCGAACCCGGTCCGCAGCTTCAAGGCCCGTGGCACCGAACTGGTGACGAGCCTGCTGACCGAGCAGGGCCGCACCGCCGTGGTGTGCGCCAGCGCGGGCAACCTCGGCCAGGCGCTCGCTTGGTCAGGCCGCCGCCGTGGCCTCGACGTGACGGTGGTGGCATCGCGGCGGGCACCGGTCGCCAAGCTGGATCGGATCCGCGCGCTCGGTGCGGAGTTGCAACTGGTGGACGGCGACATCGAAATGGCCCGCTCACGTGCGGCGAGCATCGCGCGAGAGCGCGGCATTCGGTTGGTCGAGGACAGTCTGGACGTCGAGACCTGCGAGGGTGCCGCGACGATCGGCCTCGAGCTGGCGGACGGGGATCGACTTCGACGCCGTTCTGATCGCCCTGGGCGGCGGCGCGATGGCCACCGGCGTGGGCCACGTCCTGAAAACCCTGTCACCAGAAGTCGAAGTGATCTGCGTGCAGCCCACAGGTGCACCGGCGATGACCCGCTCCTGGCACGAGCGCCGCGTCGTCACCACCGAATCGACCGACACCATCGCCGACGGCGTCGCGGGCCGGTTCCCCATCCCGGAAGTCCTGGACGACCTGCTCACGGTGGCTGACGACGCCGTCCTCGTCCACGAGTCGTCGATCGTCGCGGGCATGCGGATGCTGCTGGAACACACGGGCCTGATCGTCGAGCCATCAGCCGCGCTCGGCGTCGCTGCCGTTCTGGAGGACCGTGACCGTTTCGCCGGCCGTCACGTCGTCACCGTCATCTGCGGCAGCAACGTCGACCTGGATGCCTATCACCGCTGGGTTCTTGGGTGATGTCGCCATGCACCAGCTTCTGGCCGACGTCGCCCGCGAGTACCAGACCACACCGTGACGCCCGCTTCCGCTGGTACGGCGACGAAACGTCAGTAGGGCCAGCCGGGAACGTTCAGGCGGATGCTGTACAGGCCGAAGTTTCCGGTGTTGCCGCCGGTGGACGCGGTTCCCGACGTGATGTAGAGGGTGGTCCGGCCGGGGCCGCCGAAGGCGACGTTGGTGGCGTTGCGCCCGGCGGAGATCGTGCCGAGGGACCGGCCGGACGGGGAGAACACGTGGACCTTCCCGTCGCCGTAGGTGGTCTGGTACAGGTTTCCGGCGCAGTCGACGGTGCCGCCGTCGGTGCCGCCGAGTGACGCGAAATCGCTGCGCGGTCCGGTACTTCCGTCCGCGTTGACGGGGTACTTGTAGATCTTGCCGGTCGCGTTGCCGCCCACGTAGAGGGTCCTGCCGTCCGGGGAGAGCTCGATCCCGTTCGGCTGGCGGATCGTGTCGTCGATCAGGGTGACGACACCGTTGGTGACGCGGAAGACTCCCGTTTTGCCGGACATCTGGTCCGGCCGGTTCGCGCGCTGGAAATTCGGGTCGGTGAAGTAGGTCGTTCCGTTCGCGGCCACGGTGACGTCGTTGGGAGAGTTGAACATTCGCCCCTGGTAGGTCGCCGCGATCGTCGTCCGCCGCCCGGTGGCCAGGTTGTACGAGGACAGGCTGCGCTGGTCGTGAGTCGCCGCGAGGACGGATGTGCCGTCACGGCTGATCGCCAGGCCGTTGCTGCCCGCGTTCTTGATGAACGTGGTGAACGTGCCCGTCGCGGGTGTGAACCGCAGGATGTCCGAAGGCTGGACGTTCTGCGGGCCGGTGCCGTCGTACATGTTGCTCAGCAACAGGGTTTGCGTCGCCGCGTCCCAGGTCGGGCCCTCCAGGAAGTTGAACCCGTCCTTGATCTTGGTCGCGGTGAGGTTCGGGGAGGGCAGCGGATCGCCGAACGGTCCCCCTGGGCACGGCCCTTCGGGTGCTGCCGCTGAGGCGCCGGTGACGCTCGCCGTGGCCACGGCCAGGATGGTCGTGACCACGGCGAGCGCTCGTTGCCTTGCTCGGATGTTCATGCCGGTGCCGTCCGTCTCTGGTTGGTCGACTCGAATCCCGGGTGTTTCAGGAGCATCCGATTCGCGACGGCGCCATCACGATGTCGTCGAACCAGAGCGTGTCGTCACCGTTGCCGTAGCTTTCCCAGCCGAGCCGGAAGTTCGCCAGGCTGGGCCGCCAGCCGGCCCTGCGCAGCCACTGCGAGTCCACGTCCGGCGTGGGCACGCCGTCCGCACGCAGGCCCGGAACTTCGTTGCCGTTGAGCCAGGTTCGCAGTTCGGAGCCGGTGATCCCGAACTCCACGCAGGACCACTGGTTCACTGCCAGCGGCACGCTCTGAGCGACCCCGGCCGGGCTCTGCTCCGGCAGCGTGGCGTCGTCGGACTCACGGTTCCATTGCAGGGCACGGTTCTGTCCGCCCATCCGCAGATCCTTGCCGCCGTCAGCGGTGTCCTTCATGGCCGCGAAGGTCACGTGCGACTCCGGCAGCGCGGTGGTGTGCCGCACGTAGAACCGCGCGTACAGGCCGGATCCCGTCATCCCCCTGGTTGTCGCGAGGAACACGTGGTTGCAGTAGCCGGCCCGGCCGTTGATCCGGACCGACTTGCCGCCGCTGTGCGAGACCGAACTGTCGACGGTCGCGGTCCCGGTTCCCTGGCAGTTCGGGAACATCAGAGACCAGTCGCCGGTGGGCACCGACCCGGTCTGGCTTTCGAAGCCGTCGCAGAACGCGCCGCTCGGACAGCCGGCGGGCGGTTGCGGTGTCGTCGGCGGCGTCGACGGTGGCGTGGACGGCGGGCTGGTGTCGTTGCAACGCACACCGTTGAGGGTGAAATCCACCGGCGCGTCGTTGCTGCCCTGGTAGGTCGCCTGGAAGCCGAACTGGACGGAAGCGCCGGTGGCGATGCCGCGGTTGAACGCCTGGTTGCGCACGGTCACGGCCTTACCGGCCTGCGTGACGTCGGCGCTCCAGCCGGAGGTGACGCGCTGGTCTCCCGGGAAGGTCCACGTCAGTGTCCAGCCGTCGATGGGAGCGGCGTTGTTGGTCACCGTCACCCGGCCGACGAAGCCGTTGTCCCACTGGTCGACGTGGTAGTCGACCACGCACGCGGGCGCGTCGGCGGCATGACCGGAGACGGGGTTCACGATGATCGCCGCTGCTGCCACCGTGGCCAGCGCGGTCATGGTCAGGGCACCGCTCGTTCTCCAGCGCATGTGCTCTCCTGCGGGCAGGGTGACGTTACCAAACCTGGGAGCGCTCCCAGTTCAGACTGTAACCACGTCGATACCGTCTGGCAATATTCCGTTTGCGCCCGACCCACGCATCCCAGGCCGACGCACATTCCTCGCCCGTGACACCGCCAGCGGCCGCCAGCATTCTGGGAGCGCTCCCAGAACGGCGCCCGCACTTACATCCTGGCTGCGTACATGGCATCCGCGACCTAACACACTGTTCTGCCGACGAGCGGTCGTTCGGCGGGATGTTGACTCTCGGGTCGGGCGAGACGGCAGAGTAGCCATGTGGGTGATGCGGAGCTGATGACGATCGGGCGGTTCGCCCGGCTGACCGGGTTGTCGATCCACGCGCTGCGCCACTACGACGACGTCAGCCTGCTGATCCCAGCCCACACCGATCCGCAGACCGGCTACCGCCGTTACGAGCGAGACCAGATCCGGCTGGCCCACCTCATCCGTGAACTGCGCTGGATCGACCTGCCGATCGAGGAGATCCGGCAGGTGCTGGCCGAAGCCGGTCAGGCGGGTTCGGTGCTGGCCGGCCACCGCCGGCGCCTGCTGCGCAGCCGCGGTCTGCTCACCGCCCAGATCGACAACGTCGATCGCCTTCTGGAGGAAGGGTTCACCATGTCCGCTCCGCCGCCGGGATGCCGGCCGGTCCAGATCACCATCGCCGTGGACGACCTCGCCGCGTCGATCGCGTTCTACCAGGCAGCCTTCGACCTGCGTTACGAGGTGACCCGCCGCACCGACGACGCGGATCACTCGTCGTTCATGTTCGGCGAGTACGGCCGGGACGGCTTCTTCCTGCTGCACCTGAGCGCCGACCCCGTCGACACCGACCGACCTGGCCCCACGACCTTCGGCCTGCTCGTCGACGACCTGGACGCCCGGCACTCGCGGGCCTTGGCCGCCGGAGCCACCGAGGTCGTCGCGCCGCGAGACCGGCAGGGCATGCCTCGCAGTGCGGCCGTCAAAGATCCCAGCGGCAACTGGATCTGGCTCTACCAGGGCTGACCAGCCGAACGCACGCTCACCGCGGATACGACGGTGCCTCAGGGCCAGGCTCAGCAGGTGCCGTGTCTGCACCGGATAGTGGATGACGACCGCACCGCCGGTGGCGTAGTTGGCGACATCGGCGGCCACCTGCTGGCCCTGCGGCGACGCCCTCGCCGCGGTCATTGCCGCAGCGTCAGCGAACTCGGCCTCGAAGACCGCGAAGTACGGCGTCTGTCCCTGCGTCGCTGCCACGTCGAAGCTGTAGCGCCACGCGAGCAGGCCGGGCAGGCGGGTGACCAGCGGGAGGTGGTTGGTCACGTAGTAGTCGCGGAAGTGGTCGGGATCGGCGGGCTTGGGATACAGGACCATCAGCTTGTGCATAACAGCAGTAGATCAGGCTCCACGCCGAGATCAAGTGCATTGACCCAGCCCAGCCGGCGACACGACCGTGCTGGTTCGGCCGGTCAGGTTCTGCGCGAGATGACCATGATGTATTCGCAGGGAGCGTTCGTCCGGTTGGCGAAGCCGTGGTCCGCGTCGGCCTGGAAGAACAGGGAGTCGCCTGTGTTCAGGGTCTCGCTGATCCCGCCGATCGCGACGGTGAGGGTGCCTTCGAGCACCACGAGTTGTTTCTCCGTACCCGGCGGATACGCGGGCAGCAGCCCGGTGGAGACCTGCGCGGGGAGGTAGTGGACGACCATTTCGGCTCGTCCCGCGCCCGGGGCCGCTGACACGATGTGCCGCTCGAAGCCGGTTTCCGGGTCACGGAAAACGGGGCGATCGTTCTTGCGCATGACAACGGCCACACCGGACGCGGCAGCAGCCGGCGCACCGATCAGGTCCGAGAGCGACGCGTCGAGCGCGTGGGCGATCCTGGACGCGACGCCGATCGTCGGGCTCTTCTCACCGCGTTCGACCTTGGACAGCATCGCCCGGCTGACCGACGACTGCGTGGACAGCTGCTCCAGCGTCAGGCCCGCCTCCTCGCGGCGTCGCCGCACGTTACCGCCGAACGCGCCGGCCAGGTCGTCACCGTGCTGTGGTTCGGCCGCGTTTCCGTCTTGCTCGACCACCGTGCTCCTCGATCGATGGGTACCTCGCTGCCCACAGTGTAAGGTTTCTTCTAAAGAAGATGTGATCTTCTATCGGAGACGACGATGTGCGCCCGACACGACGGAGGGGTTCCATGCGTTTGATCTCGAGTGGCCGGCACCATGCCACGTTCGAATTCGGCGATCTGCAGGTGATCTCGTTGCGAGACGGGTACATCGACATGCCGCCGACACGGCTCCGCGACGAGGACGGGCGCCCGCTCGATGAGCTGCCGGCCGCCGTTCCGCTGGCCGGCGACAACTTGCGGCTGTCGGTCAACGCCTTCTTCGTCACCGACGGCACGCGGTCGGTTCTCATCGACACCGGCGCGTCCAACGCCTGGCACGACCCCACCATGGGATTGATCTACGACGCGCTCGACGAAGCGGGAATCGACCGCGCGCATGTCACCGATGTGGCCATCACCCACAAGCACGAAGACCACGTGAGCGGCCTGATCGCGCCGGACGGTTCAGAGGCGTTCACCAAACTCGAGCGCGTGTGGATCGGCGCGGGCGACACCTCGGTGTTCACGGGGCGGCTCGAGCCGATCCGCGACCGGGTCGTACCCGTGTCGGAGAAGGTCGCGATCAACGACTGGACCACCGCGATCCCGACACCGGGCCACACACCCGGTCACACCGTCTACGAGGTCAGGAGCGGCACCGGCCACCTTCTCGCCTGGGGCGACACCGTTCACGTTCCCACGCTCCAATTCGATCAGCCGAACGTGTCCTGGGAATTCGACGGCAACCAGTCCCAGGCCCGCGCCGCGCGAGCGGCGCTCCTCGAACAACTGACCCGACCACACCACTTCGTAGCCGGCGCCCACCTCGACTCACCCGGCATCGCCCGCGTAACCCCCTCCGGCGACGGTTATGCGCTGGAATACCTCGCACCACCGATCGGCTGATCGAGCCCGTCGGCGCCGGACCACGCGCGATGGCGGCCAGGGAAGGACGAGCTCGTCTGGCCCGGCTTGTCGCCCGCGAACTCTCGACCAGTTGTCACCGCAGGCCGTTGGAAGTCTCGCCCGTTTCTCGAGCACTCAAGGTGAGACACGGGCTGCGTAGAGCGTGGCGGACCATCCGCCGGGACTCACGATCACTCGTCCAGCCCGGTGACTGGGCGGGTCAGGTCTCGGACAATCCGGATGACGGATCACCAGCGGTGCCAAGCATGAACATCTTCGGCCTGACCATCACTCGCGCTCGCCGCGGCCCGTCTCGGGCTGAGCAGAACGCGTCGGCCGCGAGCGCCGGTGCGGTCGCGGGCGACAGCGGACCGGTCGCGATTCGGATCCACCGGGACGAGCTGGCGCTGGTCGAGCGCCTCATTCGGGAGGCCGATCGGGCACAGACGGGTCTGCGGTGGACAGGGCCGTTGGACGAGTTCGTGGCGTCCCCGCACATCCGGCTGGACGCCGCGAGTGCGGTTGAGGCAAGCCCGCAGTTCGTCCCCTTCCTGCCCGATTAGATCGCCATCGTCGAGCGAGCCGTCAACCACATGTACGGGGATCAGGACAGCCGCCGTCTCTGCGCTGACCGGCCGGCAGCTGCTGGTTGGCCGAACACGGAGGCATCGCCAGCTCACCCTTGCCGCCGACAATGTCCCGTCTCTGCCGCGACCCGTCAGCTGCGCCGGCGTGCGGGCGCTTAGGCGGGCGGTGCTGCGGCTGGTGAGGCGGACGGTCGTGGAGGCAGGCAACAGCCCTCGTCGCTGTGATAGTCGATCGCCTGCTGGATGAGCCAGCCCAGTTGGGACCACGGCCGCCAGTTCGCTACCGCGACGCGATCGTCGACCAGCAAGGTGACCGCGTTGGCCATCTGCTGGAGCGGGTGGTGCCATATCTCCAGCACCCACCGGCGCGGAACCACACCGTTCCTTGCGTAGATCGCCAGCAGGTTCAACATGCCCAGGGTCCGGTTGATGAGGTAGTAGTCGGCGGATCCCGTGGCCGGAAGGCGGCCGGCATCGGCGATGTCCCACATCAGCCACCGGCCGCGTTGGTGCTCCGCGGTCATGAGCACCTCGTGGATCTGCTGGAACGCATGGCGTCGTTGTTGCCGCCGTTGGATCAGCACGGTAGCGAGCGACAGGCCAACGGCGATCATCGCAACGGCGATCGTGACAACGTCCTTCGACCGCGAAAGCCACTCCATTCGCTGAAGCTACCGCGCGTGACACGCACTGTTGTCCCATCGCTGGTCGATGTTCTGACGCCGTCCAGGCAAGACGTCCGGCGGAACGAGCGCAGGTTGTTGGAACCCAACGCGCTGAAGTGGAATCGCTGCGGGCTTACTGCGGATCGACCGGCGGGGGGACGAGGCCGACGAAGTAGCTCGGCACAGTGGGTTCGTTTTCGATCGCTTACGCCGCAACGAGGACCGCACGCGAGCACAGTCGCTCACAGCAGTTGGCGGACCTCAGGGCCGAACGCAAGGAGATCATCCTCGAGTACCTGCGGGAGATGCAGCACGCCCATGATCTTGTGATGCGGCTGTGGCACCAGCCCACCAGCCGACCGGGGCGAGTCGGGAATGAACCCACAGCGGCCGCATGTTGACACGACCGTTGCGACGCTCCTACCCGGAAGAGGCAAGTCCATGATGTCCTCGCCGACCACCATGCGCGCCGTCCAACTCTCCGCCCCCGGCCCTGTGGACAACCTGCGGCTGACCACGCTCCCGCTCCCGCCCGAGCGGGACGGCTGGGTGCGCATCCGCGTCGAGGCGTTCGGTCTCAACCGCTCGGAGCTGAAGCTCCGGCTGGGTCTGGGCGAGGGCGTCAGCTTTCCCAGGGTGCCGGGTATCGAGGCCGCCGGCACCGTCGACGCGGCCTCGGACGGCAGCGGGCTGGCTCCCGGGCAGAGGGTCGTCGCGATGATGGGGGACATGGGGCGCACCTACGACGGCGGCTATGCCGAGTACACCTCGGTGCCGCTGTCGCAGGTCATCCCCGTCGACACCGACCTGCCTTGGGAGGTGCTGGGCGCCCTGCCGGAGATGGTGCAGACCGCCTACGGCTCGCTCACCGTCGGCCTGGACCTCAAGCCCGGTCAGACCGTGCTGATCCGCGGCGGCACCTCCTCGGTAGGCCTGGCCGCCGCCGCATTGGCCGCATGGCGCGGCGCCACGGTGCTGTCCACCACCCGGCGGCCCGACCGCCTCGCACTGCTGAAGGAGCACGGCGTCCACCACCCCCTGCTCGACACCGGCGAGGTCGCGCCGGCCGTGCGCGAGCTCTACCCAGAGGGCGTCGACGCCGCCCTTGATCTCGTCGGCACGCCGACCCTGCCCGACACTCTGCGCGCGGTGCGCGTGCACGGCACGGTCTGCTTCGGCGGCAGCCTGTCCAACCAGTGGACGGTGCGGGAGTTCTCCCCGAACGAGTACCTGCCGAAGGGCGTGCGCCTGGCGGGCTACTTCGGCGACGCCACCGACCTGCCTCGGGAGGCATTCCAGGAGATCCTCGACGCGATCGCGGCCGGCGACCTGGCGTTCCCCGTGGACCGCGTCTACGACGGCCTCGAGCAGGTGTCGCAGGCCCACGACGACATGGAGCACGACCGCGCCACCGGCAAGCTCGTCGTCCGCGTCCGGCACTGAGGCCTGGAATCGCAGCGCTGGTACAGGGTGGGCGAATTCCCGCACAGCCAACGGAACGACAAGTGCGTGGACATCAAGGACGTCGACCCGATTGCGAGCTCATCGGCCATCCTCCGACAGGATGCGGGCACGGAGTCGTTCCGCGTCGTCCGTGGCGTCGGCCTGCCGATAGGCCGCCAGAGCGCGCCGATCGCAGTCGCTCCCGTCCTCGGGCCGGCCCAGGCTCCGGTAGGTCACGGCGAGATGCTCCAGCGTCACGCCCTCACCATGCCGGTCGCCGACCTCGCGACGGACGACGAGCGCCTGCCGATGGCGCTCGAGAGCCTCGTGCCACCGCCCCGAATCCTGATAGGTGACAGCGGTGTTGTGCAGCGCCCGTCCTTCGCGGAGGCGGTCACCGGTCTCACGGAGAATGTCCAGCGCGCGTTGATGGCAGTCGAGCGCGGCGTCCCATCGTCGAGCGGCTTCGTACATCGCACCGAGATTCGTCAGAGTGGTGCCCTCACCATGCCGGTCGCCGAGTTCGCGGAACAACACGAGCGCGCGCTCGTAGCAGTCGGTGGCGTCCACCGAACGTCCCATCAGGGCATAGGTGAAGCCGAGATTGTTGAACGTCTGGCCTTCGCCGTAACGGTCCCCCACCGCTCGGCGCGCCGACAACGCGCGCAGGTAGCAGTCGACGGCTTCGCCCCACTGGCGCCGTTCGTGGTGGATGTTGCCGAGATTGGTGACGGCCACCCCCTCGCCGTGCCGGTCACCCAGCTCGTCGAAGATCACCAGCGCGCGCTGGTGGCAGTCCTGGGACTGGTCGAACCGCCGCAGGTCCTGGTACGCCACGCCGAGGCTGTTCAGGGCCGTGGCCTCGCCGGGCCGATCCCCCGATCTCCGGCAGGCGGCCAGTGCACAGGTGATCGTCGCGACCCACTCGTCCCGGTACTTGCGCAGGACGAAGAAGAACGGCAGGGCGAACGCGATGTCACGGACCTGGACATCACGTTCCGCGCCGGCGGCCATGGTGATCACCGCGACGAGGTTCGGGCGTTCGTTCTCCAGCCACGACAACGCCGCGTCACGCCCGGAGAATCTGGAAGATCTGTCCGAAGCCCGGGGGTTCACATGTGTGTTCGCTGCCTGGGCAGCATCCCGATAGTGGTCGAGCAGACGGTCGATCGCCTCGTCGCGTTCCTGCTGTGTCAGCTCGGTCTCGTAGCGCTGCATCGCATACAGCCGTACCAGGTCGTGGAACTGGTACGCGTCGTTCACGGCAGCGAACTGCAGCAGGTGAGCCCGCCGCACCTCGTCAATCTGATGCCGGACGTCCACTTCGGACAGATCTGCCATCGCCGCCACCGCTTCGACGCTGACCGACATGCCGGGATGTAACGCCGCCAGCAGGAACACGCGCGCCTGCCCAGCAGGCAAACGCCGATACGAGGTGTCGAAGGCCACCCGCACGGCAACGGAATCCCCGTACGCCAGCTCGCCCAGACGATCCCGCACGGACGAGAACAGGCGCACCAGATCGCTGATCGGCCGCCATGGCCTGTCCGCCAACAACTCCGCGGCGATCCGAAGCGCCAGCGGAAGGTACCCGCACAGGTTCGCCAGCTCCGCCACCGCGGCCGGCTCGCCGCCGACTCGGCGATCAGCGGCGCTCGCCGCGTGCAACGCGCTTGCGATCGCGACGATCGCGTCAGACTCGGACAGGACGCCGAGTTCGACACGGCGTGCGCCAGGCACCGGAAGCGTGTGCCGGCTCGTCACGATCATGCAATGCGCCGGATGCCCCGGTCGCAACGCCAGGACCTGCTGCAACGTCGACGCGTTGTCAGCCACCAGCAGCACCCGCCGGCCCCTGCCGGCCAACGCGGCCAACTCCGACCGGTAGAGCACCTCACGCTCGCCCTGCGTGGACGGCACACGTTCACCGGCGACACCCAAGGCGCCCAGCAACGACGCGACGGCCGCACTGGGGTCCACGCCGCCGGCCGCGTCATACCCGTGCAGGTCGATGAACAGCACGCCACCGGAAAACCAGCCTGCCGCCAGCACCTGGTTCGCAGCCCGCACCGCCAGAGCGGTCTTGCCGATGCCGGCCAGCCCAGCGACCACGGTCACGCCGCCCCGGTCGGGCACGAGTCCGGCGACCAACCCCTCCAGGTCGACCAGCCGGCCGGTGAAACCCTCCTCGGGTGGCAGGCCCGCCAACGCCACCGGCACGGGCGTCGACAGGTACACCGGTCCGATGTCGCGTGCCTGCACGACGATGCCGTCACCGGTCTCCCCGGTAATCTGATTGCGCACGTCGGCCACCACGTCATGGTGCGCCGGCGGCGGCCGTCACCACGCCGGCGCCGAGCGATGACCAGCCAGTAGGAATCGTTCGGCTCAACGCTTTCACTCGTGTGGGCGCGCTCACAACCCCGCGGCGGGGCATAGCACGCGAGGCTTCGCCTGAGGCCGCATCCCGAGGGCCGGTCCTGGACGCCGTCGTGGCGCCCGGGACCGCCGCCACTGCGTCCGGCGGCGATCCCGGGCGCTGTTCGCGTTACTTGGTGCGACGCGCCGCGCCGACGGCTTCCCGGGCCGGTGTCAGGGCTTCTCGAAGTGCTGGTAGTCGATCGGCGTGTCCCAGAAGCCGCCCCAGGTCCAGCCGCGTGTGGTGAACGCCTGCTCGGTGGCGTCGCCCGCGTGGATCATGCCGGGCACGTTCTGGGTGCGGTCGACGTAGGGCGCGCCGTTGGGCGGGTAGACCGTGCCGCTGCGGGAGATGTAGGGGTTCTGCACGGTGTTGATGTCGATGGCCCGCCCGTAGGAGTGGTTGGACCAGGCCGTGCCGCCGGTGATCGCCCGGCAGTTGAACGCCGAGGTGTTGTTCGCCGCCATCGACGCGTCGTCGTCGGAGTTGTACTTCTCCACGGTCTCCATCCGCTGGATGGGGAACCGGTCGAAGTACAGGTCGGCGAAGACGCGGGCGACCTCGACTGCGAGATCGGCGTTGACGATCAGTTCGCCGCGGTGCACCGCACCGTCGAAGCCGACGAAGTTCAGGCTTGATCAGCCGCAGCTGATCGGGCCCGACGGGGCAGCCTTCACGCCAGCTGGAAGCGAGCCGCTTCGCGGTGACCGGCTTGATGACGGCGACGTAGGGCGGGAGGCCGCTGCCGGCCGGTGCGGCGAGTTCCACGGTCTGGGCAGTGGCGGCGGGTGCCGGCGCGGTACCGACCAAGACCGCGGACAGAGCGAACGTGATGAGCGCAAGAACTCTGGTTCTCAATTTCAAGAAACTTCCTCTCGTTCTCTGCTATGCAATCGTCAGTGGGCTGTTTCCGGCCGTTCACCCCAGCCGCGTGAAGACGCCCCCAGGATCGACCCTGCCAGCGGTGCGCGAACAACGTCAACTTCGCTGAAACGTTTCGACCCTCCCCGAAACGTCCGGTCGCGCGGGGACTGGGATACGCCGGGGCGAGGTCAGCATGCTCTCTTCTGGTTCAACAGATCTTGGTGAGAATTCGGTGCAGCTCGGCGTGCTCGGCTGGGGTGACGGCCAGGTGGTAGACGCGTTTGACGTGGATCCACGACCTGGCATAGGTGCACTGGTACGACACGTCCGGCAGCCATTGGTCCGGTGAGCGGTCCTGTTTCCTGCTGTTGCTGGACAGGCTCACGGCGATCAGTTGCGGGTGTTCCAGGTCGTTGGCGAAGGTCTGTTTCCTGGCCGATGTCCAGGCGTGCGCGCCCGAGATCCACGCATCCTTCAACGCGACGAGGTGGTCGATGGGCACCTTGCTCCGGTCGGTCTCGGTGACGAGGTCGTACCGGCTGAACCACGTGCCCGACGTCGCCGAGCAACCTGTGGCGGGTTGGACCGCCGTGGCGTCTCGCCGCAGCACCACTTCCCGTGTGTTGCATCCTGGCACCGCGGTTCTCCAGTCCCCGAAGTCGCGGCGCACGTAAGCAGGTGGATTTCCCGGCGAGTAGCCCTGCAGCTCGTGCAGCTCGGCTGCGGCGATCCGCGGGTCGGGCGGCGCCGGCGGGCCGACCTTGTCCGTGATGGCGTTCAACGTTGTGACGAACGCGGCGGCGTAGCGGCCCGCGGCGGATCGCTTCGGGTGGAACGACTGCTGCGAGATCGTCGCGCCGGGGTCCTCGCCCTCGGTCTTGTCGGCGACGACCCGGTGGATCGACTCCGGGTCCGCGTTGAGGTCCGAGCAGACCTGGGTGAGCTCGAACTCCGCCCTCGGGTCCGAATAGGACGTGCGGACGCCTTCGGTCGCCAGCGTGAAGGCGGTCTCGTGCAGCGCGTCGTTGAGCAGATCGGCCATGTCGTTGAGGAAGCCGATCTCCGCGTCGTTGAGGCCCGTGGTGAGCATGCATCCGGACGACCTGTGCGACGTGGTGCCGTCACCGATGAGCGGGAACAACCTCGGATAGCCCATGACCACGATCCGGGCGTTGAGCGCCTTGGCGTGCACATGTCGCAGCACGGTGTCGACCGAGGCTTTGACCTCCTCGTTGATGATCTTCGGCAACGCCGTCCTGAGCGGCATCGGTGCCGGCGGTGGATCGTTGAACCAGTCGGCCGGCGCGGTGGAGTCGGCGCAGTTCCCCACCGGTGTCGGGGTGCCGATCGTGCAGGCCTTCAGCACGTCGGCGAAGTGCGCGTCGTTGCCCCCGATGCCCACCACGACAGTCGTGGTGTTGCCGTCGAGGAATCCCGCGGTCCAGTTGGGACAGTTCTTTGTGCGCGCCCCGCCCGTACTCGAACCTGGCGTTGTGCGACGTGCTGGGCAGCAGGTGCTCGGTCTGCGCACCGGAGCAGGCGAGCAGGTGGTAGTCCAGGCTGTCGTCCAGCCGGTCCGCCCTCGACCCGACCGGCTCGTCGGTATCGGGCAGCACGGCCTGCCGTGACCAAGCGTTTCTCGAACGGTGGCAGCCGTTGCGGAACGCGGAACCACCGGTGCCGCTGTCGTCGCTCTCCTGGTAGTAGCTCCCCGCGCCCTCGCCTGAGGTGTAGGAGTCGCCGAGCACGACCATCTGCTCCGCCGGTTTGCGAGGCAGCGGTGCGAACGCGACGGCGTCGAAGGCGATGTCCTGGGTCCCGTCGCCCTCTCCGGTGATCGAGGACAACGACACGGACGGAGTGCCCGCGAACGGGAACGCCCCGAGCGAGACCCAGCGGTGTTCCTGGGTCTTCTGCAGGATGCTGCGCCGTCTGGTCTCCCCGTTGCCGAGGTTGACCGTGTAGGTGCCCTGCTGGGTGTGTGCCCCGTGGTCGGGCAGGTGGACGAGCACGCGGGCCCACTGGGCGAGCGACCTGTCGAGCGTCCAGGTCCCGGTCACCTCGAAGTTCTTGGCCGCGTTGACATCCGCCGTGCGGGTGTGGGTGAACCAGAAGTGGCCGCCGAACCCGCCGCCGATCTGGTGGAAGTCCACTTTGGAGTGATAGAGGCCGTCGGTGTGCTGGGCGAAGCGCAGGTCGAACCTGCCCCGGCTGGCCCACGTCCGCGTGCATCCCTGTCTCAGCGATGGCACCGAGTCCGGTACGTCGTCGACGACGAGCGTTCCCTGCGGCAGCCCGTCCAGCGCGCACCTGGGCCGGTAGCGGTTGCGCGACTCGTCGGTGTACTCGCCGGTGGCGTCGGCGTCGGGCGGCTCAGCGGTGCCCGGCGCGCTGATCCTGGCCTCGTAACCGCAGGTCACACTGCTGGACGTGCAGGTCTTCCAGGAGGCTGACGCGTGCCACCAGCAGTGGGAGTCGGCAAGCCGGCACGGGTTGGTGGCCGTGCCGATGTTGTTGGGGTCGCAGCGGTTCCCGTCGGTGGCATGGGTGCTGCAGAACGTGCCGACGGGCGGTTTCGCGCTGGTGCGGAAGTCCTCGCTGGTCCACCAGGCCTGTTTGTAGCCGGCCTCGTACCCGTCGCCGCCGGTGTACTTCACGATGGGATAGGCGGCCCAGCCGATGACCTTCTCCGGGTACGGCCAGTGCTGCGGGTGCCGCGCGTCGTCGTAGTTGTTCCTGTCCAGGAACGGGGTGCGGTTGAAGGGGTAGTCCGGGCGCGCCGGGTTGTTCGACCATCCGAGGCCGTAGTTGCCGCCCGGCCCGTTGCCCGGCGCGTCGGTGCAGCTGGGCCCCGGCGTGCATCCGGTGGTGTTGCCGGTACTGGCCTGGGGGTTGATCCCGCTGTTGTACGCCCACAGTGCGGCGAACCAGCTCTCGATCCTCGCCGGGTCTCCGCCGTTGACGGTCACGCCGAGCGCGCGGACCTGGTTCCACTTGTCCTGCAGGATCCGCAGCCCGGCGGCGATGTTGGTGGCGTAGTCGACGGCGACGGCGAGCTGGTTCTCCGGCGGGAACACGCCCTGGCCCGTGCGGCGCATGCCGTCGGTGACCTGTGCGACGCCGTACCCGCAGTCGGCCTTGTTCCAGTCGATGCCCCAGCCGTCCTCGGCACCGTAGTAGCTGCCGACCAGCGGGTTGCCCGGCACGCCCTCCGCGACGTGGAACGAGGCCTGCCACAGGTTGGACTCCTGCGCCAGCACGCCGAGCAGGACCTGCGCCGGCACCCGGCCGCCGCCGGCCAGTTCGGTCGGCGGGAACATCTCCTGCGGTCGCCAGGCGGCCGGTGCGCCCGAGTGCTTCCAGTCCGCCGGCCGCAGGATGTTCAGCGCCTTCTGCACGGCGAGCTCGGCTGCCCATTCGACCTGGCTCCAGTGTGGTTGGTACACCTGGATTCGCGCGTCGTTGCGGGCGACCGAGCACGTCCGGTCGCGGTCCACGGGATCGGACGGCGACTCGGCGCTCGGCGCGATCTCCGGTGCGGCCTTCGACGCCTGAAGCCCCTGTGCCGCGTTCGCGGACGGCCGGGCCACGGGGCTCACGACGAAGTCGACGGCGGCACCGGTCGCCCGCACGGTGGCACGCAGCGGGATCGTCCGGTCGGCGGCGGCACCGGACGCGAGCGCGGCCGTCCTGGCCTGAGCCGTGCGCTGGACCGTGACGCCGCCCTCGGTGGACACCTCGGCGCCGGCGGGAGCCTGGACGCCGGTGACGGCGGCCGGCATGGACTTGACCAGCCGCGGACTGCCGGTGACGAACACCCGGCCTCCTGTGCCCGCGACCAGGTTGACCTCCGTGAGGGGGCCACGCCCGAGTTCGCGGGTCCTCCCACCGGCGAATCTCGTGACCACTGACTGGTCACCGTCGCGCTGGAGGTGAACGATCCCGCCCCCGGCGTCCGGGTGCAGCCGGATCGCCGTGCCACGGGTGTCCGCGAGCCGGGTGATCGCGCCGTCGTCGCCGACGCGGACGATCTGCCCGCCCCGCGCGGCCACGATCCCGTCGCGGGAGGGGACCGCGGACGTGACCTCACCCTCGATCTCGTGCACCCGGCGAACCTCGCCGCCGGCGGTGTCGACGACGTGCAGCCGGGTCCTGCCCAGGTCCGGTGCCACCGGACTGGGTCAGCACGGCGGTCTCCCCCAGACCGCACCCCGGGTCGTAGTACGCCAGTGAGACGGTCACACCCAGCTTGGTCACCGCACCGGAGCTCAGATCGACCACGGCGGCGAACGCTCCCCGGTCGAACAGGTGCGCCCGGTTGGTGAAGTGCCGCGGCGCGTACACCACCACCGCCCGCCGGCCCGACTCGGTCAGGCACGCGTTGCCGATCCACCGGTCCGTCTCGATGGAGGGTTCCGCCAGGGTCGCCGCGGTGCGCCAGGTGTAGCCGGACCTCGCGTCGGCGACCAGCAGGTGAAACCCCGTGGAGTCGCCGTCGGTGGTCCACGCCAGGTCACCGGACGAGCGCCAGCCGGGGAAGAGCACCTGGTCGCGCTGTTCGGGGTCGATCGTCGACGGATCGGTGACGGCTTCGCCGGGAGGGCTCTGGGACGCCTGCTCCCGAGCGGCGGGAGCCGCGGCGGCCGCGGCCGGCGGGAGGACCGCGACAGCCAGAACGACGGTTGCCGCGTACAGCAGAAGTCTCGGCAGAAGCGTCGTGCGCGAACGAATGCGCGACTGTCCCCGACGCACACTTCTCGGCATTCCCAATTCTCCTTAATCAGTGTGCCCGACAGCGGAAGAATTAGGTCGCCCCAGCCGGCCCGCCGATTGCCCGACGAACTGGAATATCGCGTCGAGATCGGCGGGCCGGTGAATCCCTGCCTCCCCTGCAGGCCTTCGGCTGCACAGTGCAGCAGCCCGCACGGGTCCGACGGAAGGTCGATTGACAGGTCCGCACAAGTCCGTACAGTCGACGTTCGTGCTCGTGTCAGCACTTGCCAGGGGAAGCAGGGAGGCCTGGTGAGCCGTGCCGAGAACCCCTTTGATCCGAACGCCGTATCAACCAAGAGGGAATTCGGACGTGCTTTGACGAACGTGCGGGAGAACGCCGGTTTCACCGTGCGCGATCTCGCCAGAAGCGTGGACGTTCCATTCGGCACGATCAGCGGATGGTGCACTGGACGCCATTTGCCGACCCTGTCGCAGAAGGATCTGTTCCTGCGGTTGCTCACGACGTGCGGGGTGACCGAGGAAGAGCTCGTCGAAGAATGGCTGGCATGCTGGTTGCGGCTGCGGCGACCGCTGGGACATCAACGACTCGACGCGCCTACCCCGTACCGGGGGCTGGAGGCATTTCAGCCAGAACATGCCGACTGGTTCTTCGGGCGGTCGCGGCTGACCGAAGCCCTGGTCCGGCGGATCACCTCCGATGCGCCGGGGATGACCTTCGCCGTCGGCCCGTCCGGCTCTGGCAAGTCATCGCTCCTGCGCGCCGGCGTCGTACCCGCCCTGTGCCGCAACGGCCGGTCCGGCCGCTGGCAGGGTCTCTCGCTCGTGCCAGGCGCACGTCCCCTGTCCGCGTTGGCGGCCCAGCTCGCGATGCTGACCGATCTGGCTCCGGACGCGATCGAGGGAGAACTGCGGGACCGGCCCGCACAGGCGGCTCGACGAGTGCGGCGCCTTGTGGCCGATCAGGTGCTGGTCGTCGTCGACCAGTTCGAGGAGGTGTTCACGGCAGCCGGTGCCGACGTCGCCGAACAGGGCGCTTTCCTCGACGCCTTGCACGCTCTGGCCGAGCCGGAGAAGGGCGGGCTGCGCGTGGTCGCCGGCATGCGCGCCGACTTCTACCCCAACGCGCTGCGCTGGCCCGTGCTGGCCGCCGCCCTGCAGGACAACCAGGTCACGATCGGGCCGATGACGGAGGCCGAACTGCGCCAGGCCATCGTCGAACCGGCCAGACTGGCGGGAATCGAGATCGAACCGGGGCTGGTCGGCCTGCTCCTGCGCGACGTCACGCCGGCGGGTGCCCGGTACGGCCAGACGGACACGGGCTCGCTACCTCTGCTGTCCCACGCGCTGCTGGCGACCTGGGAACAGGGCCGGCACCGGACCATGTCCATCGCGGACTACACGGCGACCGGCGGGATCCACGGCGCCGTCGCCCGCACCGCGGAGATCGTCTTCACCGGGCTCGCCGAATCGGACCAGGACCTCGCGCGGCAGCTGTTCATGCGGCTGGTCAGCGTCGGCGACAAGACCCCGGACACCCGCCGGTGGGTCTCGCTCGAGGAGCTGACCGGCGGAAACGACGACGACAGGACCGTGAGGACCAGGGATCTCCTGGGCCGCTACGTGGACCGCCGCCTGATCACCGCCGACGTCGACGGGGTGCAGATCAGCCACGAGGCACTGCTCGACTCCTGGCCCCGGCTGCGTGAGTGGATCGACGCCAACCGGTCCGGCCTGCGGCTGCACCAGCGGCTGACCGAGTCGGCGAAGGGCTGGCAGGACGCCGCGCGCGACGCGGGAGCGCTGTACCGAGGGGTGCGACTCGACGCCGCGGTCGACTGGGTGACCCACCAGAACCACCGCGGCGACCTCAACCAGCTCGAGCAGGACTTCCTCGACGCCAGCGTCCAGGCGAACCGCGTGGAGCGCCTCCTCGACCGGCGCAGAACGCGGCGGCTCCGCTGGCTCGTCTCCGCCCTCACCGTGCTGCTCGTACTCTCCGCCGCCGCCACCGCCTTCTCCGTCCAGCAGCAGGCTGCCGCCGAACGGGAACGCAACCTCGCGATCTCCCGCCAGGTCGCCGGCACCGCCACCCGGCTGGCGGAGAGCGATCCGGGCCTGGCCGCGCAGCTGGCGGTGGCGGCCTACCGCATCGCGCCCACCGTCGAGGCCACCTCCAGCCTCCTCGCTGCCACGGGACGGCCGACCGTCACGCGCATGGTGCGTCCCGGTGGCGCGCTGCAGGCGGCAGCGGTCAACCCGGCGGGAACGCTTCTCGCGGCCGCCGGCGCCGACGAGTCGGACACCGCGGTGCTGCTGTGGGACCTGCGCGATCCACGCCGGCCCGAACTCCTGGAACCCCGGCTCACCGGCCACGGCAACGCGATCTACGCCGCCGCCTTCTCCCCCGACGGCACCACCCTGGCCACCGGCTCCGCCGACCACACCGTGCGGCTGTGGGACGTCACCGACCCGGCTCACCCCCGGCAACTCGGTCAGCCGCTCACCGGGCCGGGCGACGAGGTGCTCTCCGTCGAGTTCAGCCCGGACGGCGGGACCCTCGCGGCAGGCGGCCGCGACAGGACGATCCGGCGGTGGAACGTGAGCGACCGGGAACACCCCGCCGCGGCCGGCCCCGCGCTCACCGGGGCAACCGGCGCGGTGCAGTCCATCGCCTTCGGTCCCAGGGGCACCGTCATGGCGGTGGCGGACGCCGGCGGCGCGGTCCGCGTCTGGGACATCGGCGACCAGCGGCAGCCGCGCCCTCTCAGCACACCGTGGACCGGGCCGAGCCGCGTCAACACCGTCGCGTTCAGCCCGGACGGCAGGACGCTCGCGGCGGGCAGCAACGACTCCAGCGTGCGCCTGTGGACCATGACCGATCCCGCCAGCCCGGTCCCGGCCGGCACCCTCACCGGCACGACCGGCTGGATCAACGCGATCACCTTCAGCGCCGACGGGACACTGCTGGCCGCCGCCAACGCGTCCGCCAGGGTGCAACTCTGGGACCTCACCACCGGGCAGGTACGACTCGATCTGCCCCATTCCGAGCCCGCCACCGCGGTCGCCTTCCGCGACGGCGACCACGCGCTCTACACCAACAGTGCCGACGGCGTCGCGCGCAGATGGCTGGTGCCCGGCCCGGTTCTGCCCACCCGAGGCCGGCAGATCACGGGTCTCGCCTTCCACCCCGACCGGCCACTGCTCGTCGACGGCGGGACCGAGACCCGCCTCTGGGACCTCACGGATCGCAACCGGGCCGTTCCGATCGGATCTCCCCTGACCGCACCCCCCGACTCCGATCGCATGACCGGCAACATCGCCCTGAGCCCGGACGGCGAGATGCTCGCCGCGGCGGCTCGGTCCGGCAACACCGTCGTGCTCTGGGACATCACGCGGGTGGACGCACCCAGGCTGGAGCCCGTCCGCCTCGCCGGCCACACGGCGCTGCTCGAACACGTCCAGTTCGGCCACGAGGGCCGGCTGCTCGCGAGCGCCGGTGACGACGGCACCGTCCGCTTGTGGGACACGACCGGCCCGCACCCGCTCTCCACCCTGGACGCGGCCACGGGGATCGTCTACGCGACCGCCTTCGGTCCCGGCGACGACGTGCTCGTGGCCGTGACCGAGAACGGCTACGTCGCGCTGTGGGACGTCCGGAACCCGCGCGAGCCGGCACCGCTGGGACGACCGATCAAGGTCGCCCCCGACGACGCCCGCTCCCTCGCGATCAGCCCGGACGGCCGGACGCTGGCGGTGGGCATCGCCAACGGGACGGTGCTGATGTGGGACCTGGGCAACCCCCGCGATCCTCAGCCGATCGGCGCCGCCACCACGGGTCCCGACGGCTTCGTGCACTCGCTGGCGTTCAGCCCGGACGGGACCGTCCTCGCCGGAGGTGCCGGCACCGGACAGACGTGGATGTGGCGGGTCACCGAGGAACGGCACCTGGCACCTGTGGCCATCCTGCAGGCAGCACCGACGACGACGTGGGCCCTCCAGTTCAGCCCGGACGGACGGCAGCTCGCGGCCGCCGCCGGTGACGTCCACCTGTGGGAAACCGACCCTCAGCGCGCCATCACCCACGTCTGCGCGCACGCGGGTGATCTGCTCAGCGAGGGCGAGTGGGCCAAGAACATCCCGGACGCCCCGTACCGAGACGTCTGTTCCTGACCATCACCCGTTCGTGTCAGTAAGGCTTCCCGCACGAGTACTGCCCACCGGACTGCGGGTAGAAGATGCACGCCCTGGCGGTGAGCCCGGCATCGTTCACCACGGCCGTGACGCCGATGCGGTCACTGCCGCCGGCGGTGTAGGCGACTCGGAAAGACCCGTCGGCGTTGTACCCTCGGATCATCACTCCGTGCAGTCCACCGCGTGCCCAGGCAATCCTGCACCGGCTGCTGTACCGGAGCTCCACGGCCCCCGTGCCCTCCGGATCGTACGTGTAGATCGTGCGCGCGTCGTTGGTGCACGGGATGAACCGCTCGTCAGGGGTCACGAACACCGCCTTGTTCGGGTCAGTCCCATCGCAGATGTGGTAGCAGCTGACAGCCGCCGACGGTGAGTCCGCGGCCGCTGAACCGACTGGGCCGGGTGCCACCACGATTCCCGCGATCGTCGCGATGACCGCCAGGCCGGCGCCTCTCCGCCCCGGAGTCCTGATCTTCGACCACATTCGAGCCTCCACTTCAAGTCCGAGGCGGCATCACCCGCCTGCCCACGAAGTGTCAGCACAGCCCGCGCACAGCCGGAAGGCCACGACCGGCGTCCGCACAACCCCGCACAGCCCAGGACATGGCTGAGACGGTGGGCAATCGCGTGGGTTCGTACTCGCTGATCAGCCCGCGAGGACTGATCAGCGAGTACCGACCGCCTCGTCGAGGAAGCCACCGGACTGGTGGCGCCACAACCTCGCGTACGTCCCGTCGACGTCGAGCAGTTCCGCGTGGGTGCCCTGTTCGACGATCCGGCCCCGGTCGAGCACGATCAGCCGATCCATCCGCACGACCGTGCTCAGCCGGTGTGCCACGACGATCGCGGTGCGGCCCTCCATGAGCCGCCACAATGCCTCCTGGACCAGCACCTCGCTCTCCGAGTCCAGCGCGCTGGTCGCCTCGTCCAGCAGCAGGATCGGCGCGTCACGCAGGATGGCGCGGGCCAGCGCGACCCGCTGCCGCTGTCCGCCGGACAGTTTGATGCCGCGTTCGCCGACCATCGTGTCGAACCCGTCGGGCAGCGCGTCCGCGAACTCCGTCACGTGCGCGGCCTGCGCGGCACGGTGGATCTCGGCGTCGGTCGCGCCCGGCCGTGCGAACGCGATGTTCTCGCGCAGCGTCCGGTGGAACATGGCCGGGTCCTGGGGCACGTACCCGATCAGGCCGCGCAGGTCGGCCTGCCTCAGGCGGGCGATGTCCTGGCCGCCGATGAGGACGCGGCCCCGATCGACGTCCATCAGCCGCAGAAGCAGCCGGGTGAGCGTGGTCTTGCCACCGCCGGAGCGGCCGACGAGCCCTATCCGCGTGCCCGCCGGGATGTCCAGGTCGAGCCCGTCGAACAGCGGCTCGCCACCGCCGTGCGTGAACACGACGTTCTCGAACCGGACCTGGGAGTCCTGCACGCGCAACGGTTCCGGGTGCTTCGGGTCGAGCACGGTCGGCGGGTCGAGCAGCAGTTCGGTGAACTGAGCCGCCTCGGTGAGCGCGCTCTCCACCTGCCGGTAGATCTGGTTGAACTCGAACATGATCCGCGTCGCGTTCCCGAAGTAGGCGAACGTCACCACGATCGCCTCCACACCGAGCCCGTCACTGACCCCGATCGCGACCACGAGGCCGAGCACGTTGGTGAGCACGGACAACGGCGCGATCACGGTGTCGATGCGCAGGTTGTTGTAGTCCCACGACCGCAGTGTCAGCGTTCGCTGCCTGGCGGCACGGGTCCGGTGCTCCGCGCCCTCGCGCCGCTCGGCGGCGAACGCCCGCACCGTGTCCATGTTCATGAGCGTGTCCGAGACGTGGCCGGACACCTGGGCGATGGCGGCCTCGCGCTGGTCGACCAGCCGCTGGCGGTGGCGGATGAGCGGCGCGACCACACATCCCGTGACCAGGATCAGGCCGACCAGCACCGCGACGAGCATCGGGTGGTAGCTCCACAGCACTACGCAGGCAAAACCCAGCGGGATGAGGTTGGCGAAGATCCTGAACGCCAGCGTGTCCACGAAGTCCTCGAAGCGGAACGCGAAACTCAGCACCCGTTTGGTGAGCGACCCGGCGAAGTTGTCGTGGAAGAACGCCGCGTCCTTCGCCAGCAGCTCGTCCATCGCGAGGGCGGACAGGTTCTCGATCCCGCGGCCGTCCACGCGGTTGAGGAAGTGCAGGCCGATGCGCCACAACAGTTCCGAGAGCAGCATGAAACCGCCGAAGGCCAGCACGTACGGCAGGACGGCGCCGAGGCTCGTGTCGCCACCACCCGCAAGCTTTCCCACGAGCCCGCCCACCGCCAACGGCGCGAGATAGAGCTGACATGTGACGCCCAGCGCGGGCAACACGAGTGCGCCGACGGACATGAATCCGTGGCGCCGCAATTCCTTCCCGTACAGGCGCACGGCGAGCGGGACCGCGTTCTTGCGGACAGGCCTTTCCGATCCTGGCACGACCATCCGCCCCTCTCCGGCCACCTCTGCTTCCTCATGCTGCCGCAGAGGGTCGGGTGGCAGCGATCGAATATCGCCGCCTGTCGCGTGTGGCGCGTTGTCCAGCCGAGGCGGAATTTCGCTCGTGTCGAGATGATCAGGAATAGCGGCGGACGTTCATCTGCGGGCGTCTCGCAAGTCCGGCAGCAGAGCCCTCCGGTTCAACCCGGACGGCACGCACGTCGTGCTGTCCGTGCCGGCCGGCTTCACCAGCACGGTCGGTCAGGCGATCAGCGACTCCGGCACCGTGTACGGCGTCGCCACCGACGTGACCCGCCGCCAGGTCCCGGTGAGCTGGAGCCCCGCCGGCGTCTACGACGCTGGCGCTGCCGGCGGGCGCGACCTGGGCCAACCTGACGAACGCCTCGGCGAACGGGTACGTGGCCGGGTACGTCACCGGTCCCACCATCGCGGCCACGGCGGTGCGCTGGAACCCGGACGGCAGCGTGACCGTCCTCAGTGGACTGGCGGTTGACTCCATTGTCATGGCCACGGCGGTCAACCAGCTCGGCGAGGTGGTCGGCTTCGCAATGGACGCCAACCTCCAGTCGTGGGGCGTCTGGTGGAGCGCCGACGGTTCGCTGAACATACGAGGTTCAACCCGCCGGTGTCACCAGTGGCCGGTGTGTGGGACATCAACGACAGCGGTGTGGTCGTCGGAGCGGCGGGCTCTCAGGCGCTGAAGTGGGTCGTCAGCTGACCTGAGGCGGTCGGGTAGAACCTCGCGTAGCGCAGTTGGCGGCGCGAGGTTCCACCCCACTACAGCGTCACCACGCTGAACCTGAACGAGGCGAGACTGGCTTGTGCGGCAAGCGATCCCGGCCTTCGGCTTCTTCAGGTGCGGGCATGGTGGCCATGCCCGCACCTGAACTCACACTGCTAGCGGTACCAGGCGCGAACGCCCATCCGTCCCGTGCTGCCGAGGTCGATGTGGATGCTCCGCTGCGGCGACACGGCGATCAACGGTTGCTGAACGGCACCCGGAGCGGTCGCCAGTTCGACATGCTTGGCGACCTGCGGCGGCTCCAGCGACGTGTTCGTGTTCCGCCACACGAACGCGCTGCCGGCCGTCTCCCCCGGCTGCACGGTGATCGGCTGCGGCGGGTCGTTGAAACCGTCGAGGATCGTGATGCCCCCGGTGCCTTCGAGGATCGCGACATCCAGCGGCTGCCGCTCCCCGTCGAACAGGCTCACCTGCGGATACCCGTTGAGCTGCAACGCTTCCGTACCGCAGTTGGCGACCTCGACGGACATCACGCGCAACCCCGACGCCGCCTCGGTGTAGTTCGAGGTGAACCGCACTCCCGCGGCGCAGCCGGGATCCTCCGACGCCTGCACGGCCGGGCCGCTCGCGACCAGGCCGGCCAGAACGGCTGTTGCAGCAAGAACCTTGCCCCCATGTCTCATGCACCCGAGCATGCCACCGGCAGGGGCGAGTGGGGCGAAACCTTCACAAGACCTCCACGAGGACGATCGAGTCCGTTGTGGAGTGATCGATCAGGTCAGCCGTTATCCGTGCCGGCAAACACGCGGTGGCTTCAGACAACGGCGCTTGCGGAGTCCCAGACAAGGATTGGAAAAGTGACGGGTGTGATGGGTGATCCAGGGCGGGTTCCGGTGACACGAATCTCGTAACCGCCGGGTGGGAGCGCGGGTGCGCTGGTGTGGAAGATTCCGCCGGTGCCGGATGGACGGCGCGCGAAGACTGATCGTTGGTGTTCATCGACGATCGTGATCTGGATGGAGTCTCGTGCGTCCGGCGGGCGTTGCGCGGTGACGGGGAACTGGTGGCCGGCGAGGACGATGTCCGGGGCGGCGAGTTGGACCGGGACTGTTACCGGTGCTCGTCGGCGGATGGGCTTGGCGGTCAGGACTTCCTCGACTTCGTCGAGGGCGTAGGGATTGGCTTGGAGGCTGCCGTGGTGGTCGACGACCCGGCGGACGGTGTTGGTGTCCATCGGCTGGCCGTGTCCGATCGCTCCGGTGAGGGGGACGGTGCCGTCGCCGTAGTCGTTGTCGCCGCCGATGGTGTCCAGGGGTTCGGCTCGACCGTCGACGATGCGAATGGTGCTGGTGGTGGGCTGGCGGGCCCCGATGATGGCGTGGGTCATGACCAGGCTGGCGGGACGGGCGGCTTCGGCGCGCGCAAGGTCGTGGTGGAAGGCCAGTGCGTCCGTGGTCATGGTGGTGTCGAGATCGGGCAGGGTCGTTTCGGTGAGGGTGGCCAGTCCTTCGGGTTGGTCGATGCAGGCGTAGCTGGGAAGTAGCTGGTGGAGCGCGGGCATGCTGCGGGCGAAGGCGGTGAGGTCGGCGCTGAGGGGGCCGAGGCTCTTTGCGGACGCCGTTGACCAGGGGCAGCAGGGCTTTGGCGGCGCCGCGGTAGGGGGTGCCGAGGGTGATGAGTTTGCGGGTGATCTCGGCGCCGCCGCAGTGTTCGATGTACCAGCGCGCGACGAGTCCGCCCATGGAGTGGCCGATGAACACCAGCTGCGCGTGGCGGTTGTCGGGTGAGGCGGTTCGCCAGCGTTCGAGTGCCGGTTCGACGAGGGTGGCCAGGCGGCGGGCGTTGTAGCGGTTGGACAGCCGCCAGTCGTAGGCGATGGGCAGCAGGTTGCCGAGTTCTTCGTGGAACCCGAGTGCGCGCAGGCGTGTCAACAGGCTGCTGTAGCCGCGGATCGGGGTCCAGATACCGGGGACGATGTGCAGGTCCGGCATGAGGACGCCGGGTTCGACGCCGTCGCCGGGGTGGTCGTCGCCGATCCCGTCGGGCAGCTGCAACCGGTTGAGGTTGCGGCCGAGGGTGCCGATCGCGCGGAGGACGGCACCGGCGGAGGGAGCCCAGACGGATTTGCCGTGTCGGGTCAGGGTGCTGCCGGTGATACCAGGAAGCACTACGACGAGGTCGTTGTCAGGCATCCGGGCTCGTCTCGGTCAGGATGGGGATGAGTGTCAGGACGGCGGGGTGGGTGGCGCCGAGTTCGGCGAGCCGGGAGATCCAGGTGTTGCGGTTGTCTGGCGCCTGCTGGAGTGCTTGGCGGAGCAGGGACGGTGCGGTGTCGTCTTCGTCGATCGCGGCGGCGATGGCGAGATGGAACGCAGCGTCCGCAGCCTCTTCATCTGTTTGGGCGGCATGGAGGGCGACCACGGCCAGACTGCGGACGATCGTGGCATCCGGTTCCCTGGCAACGGTGTGCAGCAGATCGACGAACGTTCCTGCGTTGTCCAGTGCCGCGAAGACTTCGCCCAGGAAGTCATCGGATTTGGTTCTGGCAAGGTGCAGCAGCGCTAGCGCCACCGCAGGTTTGCCGTTGTCCTGCACGTCTTGGGCGAGTTGGTTCAGGTGGGCGGAGGACAGGTCGTCAAGCAGGTCGGTTCGACGATCCGTCAGAAGGCGTTGCTGCTCTTGGGGACCAGAGAAGGTGAACTCCTCGGCCAGAACAGCGAGGAGCAGGGGACGGTAGGCCGCCTCGATCCCGTCGGATTGCGCCATCGTGCGCAGTTCTGTGTAGCGGGAGGCGTCATCCTCAGAGACCTGGAGCAACGCCTCGTTCACCGCTACCTCGAACGTGTCATCCAGAAGTTCCGGGTGAGCCGTCAGATAGTCGTACTCATCCTCGTAGCTGGCGGTGGTTATCCAACCGGAGGCGGCATCGAACATTTCAGGATCAAGGGTGAGCCAGGGGGGCAACGGCGAATGATCGATGTCGATCCATGCCTGCCCCCATGGCTCTGGGTTGGCTGCCCAGTGACGTCGCGCCGCCGAATGCGCAGCGTCTACCAGGCTGCGGTCTTGTTCCTGCGTGACCGCGTGCAGCCATGCTGCGGTTCGTGGATCACCGAGTTGTGCGTAAAGGGCCCGGTAGAGGAGGAGTGATGGCCGTGTTTGCTCGCCGGCTGCCGCCAACGCATCTCGCCACATCACGTCGGCTGCGTCACGGCCATTGCTCACTTCCAGGTATTCGGACAGGTTGTTCAACGCCGTGGCGAGGTCGGGTAGGTAAGCCGGGTTCTCAGCCAGCGCCCGGTAGTAGGCGACCGCTTCTTCGGTCGGCGCCACCGCCTCCCCAGGCCGCTCCACCTCGCTGTAACAGATGCCGAGGTTGTTCAACGCCGCGGCGAGGTTGGGTAGGTAAGCCGGGTTCTCCTCGGCCAGTGCCCGGTCGTAGGTGACCGCTTCTTCGGTCGGTGCCACCGCCTCCGCACGCCGACCCACCTCGCTGTAGCAGTCTGCCGAGGTTGTTCAACGCCGCTGGCGAAGTCGGGTAGGTAGGCAGGGTTCTCCTCGGCCATGTGCCCGGTAGTAGGGTCGACCGCTTCTTCGGTCGGCGCCACCGCCTCCGCACGCCGGCCCACCTCGCTGTAGCGGTTGCCGAGGTTGTTCAACGCCATGGCGAGGTTGGGTAGGTAGGCAGGGTTCTCCTCGGCCAGTGCCCGGTAGTAGGCTGACCGCTTCTTCGGTCGGCGCCACCGCCTCCCCACGCCGGCCCACCTCGCTGTAACAGCTGCCGAGGTTGTTCAACGCCATGGCGAGGTTGGGTAGGTAGGCAGGGTTCTCCTCGGCCAGTGCCCGGTAGTAGGTGACCGCTTCTTCGGTCGGTGCCACCGCCTCCGCGCGCCGGCCCACCTCGCTGTAACAGCTGCCGAGGTTGTTCAACGCCATGGCGAGGTCGGGTAGGTAGCGCGGGGTTCTCCTCAGCCTGTACGCGGCGCAGGGTGACCGCTTCTTCGGTCGGCGCCACCGCGTCCGCGCGCCGACCCACCGCGCTGTAGCGGATGCCGAGGTTGTTCAACGCCCTGGCGAGGTCGGGTAGGTAGGCGGGGTTCTCCTCAGCCAGTGCCCGGTAGAGGTGACCGCCTCTTCGGTCGGCGCCACCGCCTCCGCACGCCGACCCACCTCGCTGTAGCGGTTGCCGAGGTTGTTCAACGCCATGGCGAGGTCGGGTAGGTAGGCGCGGGCTCGTCGTCGGCCAGTGCGCCGGAGAGGTGACGGCTTCATCGGTGGCGCCAGTGCCTCCCGGCCGCCCCACCTCGCTGTAGCGGTTGCCGAGGTTGTTCAACGCCATGGCGAGGTCGGGTAGGTAGGCGGGGTTCTCCTCGGCCTGTACCCGGCGCAGGGTGACCGCTTCCTCGGTCGGCGGTCACGGCCTCCCCGCGCCGCCCCACCTCGCTGTAGCGATGCCGAGGTTGTTCAACGCCATGGCGAGGTCGGGTAGGTAGGCGGGTTCTCCTCGGCCTGTGTCCGGCGCAGGGTGACCGCTTCCTCGGTCGGTGCCACCGCCTCCCACGCCGACCCACCTCACTGTAGCGGTTGCCGAGGTTGATCAACGCCATGGCGAGATCTGGGTAGGTAAGCAGGGTTCTCCTCAGTCAGTGCCTCATAGTAGCTGACAGCTTCTTCGGTTGGTGCCACCGCCTCTCCACGCCGACCCACCTCGCTGTAACGGTCGCCGAGGTTGTTCAAGCCACGGCGAGGTCGGGTAGGTAGGCAGGGTTCTCCTTCAGCCAGTGCCTGGTCGTAGCTGACAGCTTCTTCGGTCGGAGCCACCGCCTGCCACGCCGACCTATCTCGCCGTAGCTGTTGCCGAGGTTGTTCAACGCCATGCCAGGTCGGGTAGGTAGCCGGTTCTCCTCAGCCAGTGCCTCGTAGTAGCTGACCGCTTCTTCGGTCGGTGCCACCGCCTCCGCACGCCGCCCCCAAGCTGCTCCGATCTCGGCTATCTGGAGCGCGGCCATCGCCACATCAGGCTGAAGTTCGGATCGCGTGGATGCGATATCGCGCAAATCAGCAAGTCCCTGAAAACCCGCGTTGGCCGCGTGTACCCACACGTATCGCCACAAGTACACAGGAGTCTGTGCAGGTACCCCTTCAGTAGCAGTTGGTCGTACTGCTGCAGAAGCGCTGCACTGACGGCAAGAGCAGCGTGGTTGAAGGGATCCTGGCCAGTGGGACGGGAGGGGCCCGCAATGATCAGCGAAACTCTGGTGCGCCACCCGATCACCGCAACACCTGGTCACCGTCCTGCACGACATAGCGACCCAACTGGTCGAGCACCCAGCTCACGTCGTCACGCCCCAGATCGCTCCCGGCCAGCATGGAAGCGACCGTCAGCCACTCCTGCTCCGGGAAGCCGGCCCCCACCGCCCAGGTCAGGGCGGTCAACATGGCACGAGCCACCTCACGTGCAGCGGATTCACCACGGTCGTGGTCAGCGCTGGATTCGACCCGAGCGAGGTCGCATCGAAGGCATCCTCGATCGAGTGCGCGATCGGTCCAGCAACCGCGGCAGGACGGTGCTACCGGCCTCGTCCGAAGCTGATCGGTGATGACCCTGGCCAGCAGGAACGGCCGGTCCGCGGCAGCCAGCGCCGCACCGGTCAGATGTGCGGCAACGGCGGACGCGTCCATGTCCGATTGCACTCCGGTGAGGCGTTCACGCACGTAGACGCCGATGGCAGACCGAGCGGACTCCAGACACTCCGAACTGTCCAGATCCAGCACCGCGACCGGGAGCAGCTTGTCCATCAGGACGGATCCATCCTGATGAGTCAGCGGCCGGGTCGAGATCACCACGATCGCGAACGGCGCCAGCCTGGCGATGAGGTCATCTGCGATGGCGAAAGCCTGGCCGCGGGCCTCGTCCAGTCCGTCGATCACCACGACCGGCAGGGCGGCGTCGGCGTCCACCGCCCGCTGCACCGCACCCACCAGTTCCGCGGCGTTACGCCGACCGTCCGGACCAGGATCGAGGACGCGCGCGCGGACCAGTTGTCCGTCGAGTGCTTCGGCGACCCGTTCGACGGTCAATCCCCGCGCATGGACATGTGCCGCCACCGACCCGACACCAGGGTCGGTATGCCCCCACCCCTCATCGGCGCGCTGCAGTCGATCCCGCTCATGCGGGTTCGACACCGACACCACCCGGCCGACGACAGCCGACTTGCCGGTGCCCGCAGACCCCACCACCACCCGCACTCCGGCGCCGCCGGCCCGGACCCAGGACACCACGGTGTCCACCTCGGCGGTCCGGCCGGTGAACCACGAACGCTCATCACCGGGATCGCCGCCCCGCGCCGCCCGCAGCAGATGCTCGACGACTTCCTCCGGTGCGCCCTCGTCGTACAGCGGGTTCGGCACAATTGCCAACGGGTGCCCGTTCTTGAGGAACTCCGGCCGCTGATCGATCCCCGGCCACTCCTCCTGCAACGCCAAACCCAGATCCTCGCCCAGGACGCGGTCATTGTGCTTGGACCAGCGCCGCTGCTGATCCGCCGAATCCGGGCCTTTGGTCAGCAGCTTCACCAGCAACCGGCCGAACGCTCCATCACGAGCACCGATGTCCGCCGCGGAACACGACACCAGGATTCCCAGCCACACCCGTTCGCCCGAGGGCGGTATCTGCTCCAACAACCGTCTGGCCATCGCGGCGGAATCCAGAGCGGCACCGGCCTGACAAGTATCGATCACCAGCAGCAGTTGACTCGCGCCGGACAACACACAGCCACGGATCACTTCCGACGCGGCCACACCGTCGGCCTGGTCGCGGGTGGCCAGCCGCAGCCCACCCAGATCAGTGCCGTGACCACTCCACATCAGCACCAGCGTTCCGCCGTCCGCGCTACCGCGCACCGATCTCAGACGCTCGTTCACCACGTCGAGCTCGGCATCGGTCAACGGCTCACCGACGAAAGCCGGTGACAGCGCATTCGCCACCGCTTCGACATCGGCGACCGCATAGTCAAGATCAGCCAACTCTGAAGAGTCGTAGTGATCGATCCCCACGCCGACAAACACATCACGCCGCACTACGCCGCTCCCTCTCAGGTGACCCTTTTCCAGTCGCCTGCACCACCCAAGTTGTTACCGGGCGTGCACAACGACACCGAGCGGGGAGTTGCTGTCACCGAGCCGTGCGCGCCACTGTCGAAGGGTCTGTCATTCGCCGGCGGACAAGCCCATCGCCAGGCGCGATTCAGGACGTTTCGTGTTCCTCGGAGAGAGAACCGGATGACCGTCCACTCGGCTGGTGGGAAGCCAAGAAGTCACACGACCAGGACTCGCATCCGCTGCATCGCGTCGGCCTGGGAGCGGCTACCCGGTCACCGCACGCGGCCGCCGACCCGCCAGGCGGCCGTCAGCGGCAGCGCAACCACGAACAGCAAGCCCAGAGCCAGGCGGGCGCCCTGGTCTGCGGGAACCCACGCGGGGGCGGGAGCGAGCACGGAGTCAGGCACGGCCTGGGCGCGCGTCACCTCGTCTGCGACGGACTGCGGCGGCACGGCTCCCGCGGCTCCCGCGTCCCACACCACTCCGGCGAGCCGGGTCTCGTGCTGGGCGAGCAGCACCACACCGACGGGCGCGGCCAGTATCGCGGCCGCGATGAGAACCTTGGTGAGCAGGACGAGTCCGGGCCGGATGAGCAGCAGTCCGCCGGCGGCCAGCAGCGCCGCGGCGCACACCAGGGCGGTGACCAGCAGCGGGCCGTCGAGCATGGTCCCGACCGAGGTGCCCAGGCGGGAGCCGGACAGCAGCAGCGCGGTGGCCAGGCCCACGGCCGGCGTGAGCAGCAGGGCGAGCGTGCCGAGGGACAGGCGGGTCTCCCCCGGCGTTTCCGGGCGGCGCAGGCGCAGTCCGGCGAGTACGGGGAGGCCGAGGCCCAGCAGCAGCATCGCCAGCTGGCCGAGCACCACCACCCAGGAGTCGCTCACCCAGGCGTACTGGATTTCCCGGCCGGGCCCGGCGGGTAGGTGCGTCACCGGGTGTCCGGCTTGGAACACCTTGTCCAGGATGCCGCCCAGCCCGGCCAGCGGTGGGGCGAGCGCGCCCAGCACGCCCAGCGCCCTGGTGCCCGCCACGGCCTCCGCACGCAGCACCAGGGTCAGCACGACCAGGGACGCCAGCACGATCAGCGCCATGCTGGGCAGGCCGGGCGGCAGCGCCGGGGTCAGGTAGAGCAAGCCGGTCAGCGGCAACAGCAGCAGGCCCAGGGCGGCACGGGCGCGGGCTGGGGACACCGGCGGGAGACCCTCTGCGGCTACGGTGTCGGCCGGGTCACCCAGCCGGGCCACCGCGGCGGCGAGTTCCTCCTCGGACGTGCATTCGGCGATCAGCGCGTCCAGGTGTTCGACGAGCTCCAGCCGCAGTTCTCCCCGACGGGGCTGCGGCAGGGCGGAAGCGGCGCGGTCGAAGCGCGCCAGCCACTGCGCAGCAGCGGAATGCTTTACGGCGTTCATTTGTCTCCCTCGAGAACCTCGTCCACCGCGGCGCGGAAGCTGCGCCAGTGGCGGTGGAACACGTCCAGTGCGGTTCGGCCCTGAGCGGTCAGCTCGTAGTAGCGGCGTGGCGGCCCCTGGTCCGACGGCTGCCAGCTGGTCTCCAGCAGCCCGTCCTTCCGCAGCCGCGACAGCAGCGGATAGATCGTGCCCTCGCTGGTGCCCAGACCTTCGACCGCGGCGAGCTCGCGGACCAGGTCGAAGCCGTAACGGGGGCCACGTTCCAACAAGGCCAGCACGCAGTGCTCGATCACCCCGCGGCGAAGCTGGGCGAGTAGCTGGGCGTCTGGTGTCACGGACACAAGGTACCTTGCATCGCAAGGTAGTAGTCAACCCC
>CAVYUS010000004.1:0-1263367 GCA_963771775.1 uncultured Actinomycetota bacterium | reverse complement strand
AACTGTTATGGCCTGGTTCGGCCAGGGTGAAACACTGGGCAAGCTTCTTGTGAAAGTCCGGGCAAACTGAGTGTCCAAGGCGTACTGCGGGCAGCAGCCCCCTGGCAAAAGCCTGGTATGCAGGGCAGAGAATACGCAGTAGTAACTGGTACGCCGAGCGCGGTACCGAGCACGGCAGTGACGGTCGACCCCTGCGGGAGGGACACGGTGGAGTCTGGCGCAGCGACGCGGGGCACGAAGACGCGCGCGAAAGGCGGACAGTCCCGAGTAACAGGGCAAACGCGCAATGGCACCACCGAGGTGGACACGGCCGCGCTGAACCGTCTGCTCGCGGCCCTCGTGTCCATGCGGGACGGGAACTTCCGCAAGCGGCTCACGGTGTCCGGCGACGGCGTGATGTCCGAGATCGCGGCGGTCTTCAACGAGGTGGCCGACCGCAACCTGCACCTCACGGGTGAGCTGGCCCGGGTGCGGCGCGTGGTCGGCCGTGAGGGCAAGCTCACCGAGCGGCTGGAGACGGGGCCTGCGAGGGTGCCTGGGCGACGGCGATCGACGACTCGAACGCGCTGGTCGACGACCTCGTGCGGCCCGTCTCCGAGGTCGGCCGGGTGC
This sequence comes from uncultured Actinomycetota bacterium, assembly GCA_963771775.1. Classification (GTDB taxonomy): domain Bacteria; phylum Actinomycetota; class Actinomycetes; order Mycobacteriales; family Pseudonocardiaceae; genus Lentzea. Next base: position 1,262,755 of record CAVYUS010000004.1, on the reverse strand, counting down.
TGTCGGCGGTCGCCGAGGGTGATCTGTCGCCGCGCATGGAGCTGCGGACGCACGTGCCGGACGGGGACGGGCAGCCGCTGCGCGGCGAGTTCCTGAAGGTCGGGCGTACGGTCAACAACCTGGTCGACCAGCTGTCGACCTTCACCGACGAGGTCACCCGGGTGGCCAGCGAGGTCGGCACCGAGGGCAAGCTGGGCGGGCAGGCCCGGGTGCGCGGCATGTCCGGTTCGTGGAAGGACCTCACGGACTCCGTCAACACCATGGCGTACCGGCTCACGGCCCAGGTGCGGGACATCGCGCTGGTGACGACGGCGGTGGCCAAGGGTGACCTGTCGCGGAAGGTCACGGTCCATGTGGCCGGCGAGATGCTGGAGCTGAAGAACACCGTCAACACGATGGTGGACCAGCTCTCGTCGTTCTCCTCCGAGGTGACCCGGGTGGCCCGTGAGGTGGGTACCGAGGGTGAGCTGGGCGGTCAGGCGCAGGTGCCGGGCGTGGCCGGCGTGTGGAAGGACCTCACCGACTCGGTGAACACCATGGCCGGGAACCTGACGGCCCAGGTGCGCGAGATCTCGCAGGTGACGACCGCGGTCGCCAACGGCGACCTGTCGCAGAAGGTGACGGTGCCGCGCGCGCGGCGAGGTCGCGCAGCTCGCCGAGACGATCAACCAGATGACCGAGACGCTGCGGATCTTCGCGGACGAGGTCACGCGTGTGGCCAACGAGGTCGGTGCCGAGGGCCGGCTCGGCGGCCAGGCGAACGTGCCGGGTGCGGCCGGGATCTGGAAGGACCTCACGGACTCGGTGAACACGGTCTTCCGGAACCTGACCACGCAGGTGCGGGACATCGCGCAGGTGACGACGGCGGTGGCCAATGGTGACCTGTCGCAGAAGGTCACCGTCGACGTGGCCGGCGAGATGCTGGAGCTGAAGAACACCGTCAACACGATGGTGGACCAGCTGTCCGCCTTCGGTGCCGAGGTCACCCGGGTGGCCCGCGAGGTCGGTGTCGAGGGCGAGCTGGGCGGGCAGGCGCAGGTGCCGGGCGCGGCGGGGACGTGGAAGGACCTGACGGACTCGGTCAACACCGCGTTCCGCAACCTCACCGGCCAGGTCCGCAACATCGCCCAGGTGACGACGGCGGTGGCCAACGGCGACCTGTCGCAGAAGGTCACCGTGGACGTCTCCGGCGAGATGCTCCAGCTGAAGAACACCGTCAACACGATGGTCGACCAGCTGTCCAGCTTCGCCGACCAGGTGACCCGGATGGCCCGGGACGTGGGCACGGAGGGCCGGCTCGGCGGTCAGGCCCGGGTGGACGGCGTGTCTGGGCACCTGGAAGGAGCTCACGGACTCCGTCAACTCATGGCGGGGAACCTGACCTCCCAGGTGCGCCACATCGCCCAGGTGACGACGGCGGTGGCGCGCGGTGACCTGTCGCAGAAGATCACCGTCGACGCGCGCGGGGAGATCCTGGAGCTGAAGAACACCATCAACACGATGGTCGACCAGCTCTCCTCCTTCGCGGACCAGGTCACGCGGGTGGCCCGTGAGGTGGGTACGGAGGGCCGGCTGGGCGGTCAGGCGCAGGTGCCCGGGGTCGCCGGCGTCTGGCGCGACCTGACCGACTCCGTGAACGGCATGGCCGGCAACCTCACCGCCCAGGTGCGCAACATCGCGCAGGTCGCCACGGCGGTGGCGCGCGGTGACCTGTCGCAGAAGATCACCGTGGACGCGCGCGGGGAGATCCTGGAGCTGAAGAACACGCTGAACACGATGGTGGACCAGCTGTCGTCGTTCGCGGAGGAGGTCACGCGGGTCGCGCGTGAGGTGGGTACCGAGGGCATCCTCGGCGGCCAGGCCGAGGTACAGGGTGTCTCCGGCACCTGGAAGGACCTCACGCAGTCCGTGAACGGCATGGCGAACAACCTGACCATCCAGGTCCGCAACATCGCCGAGGTCACCACCGCGGTCGCCAAGGGCGACCTGTCGAAGAAGATCACCGTCGACGCCAAGGGCGAGATCCTCGAACTCGTCACGACCGTCAACACGATGGTCGACCAGCTGTCGTCCTTCGCGGAGCAGGTCACGCGGGTGGCCCGTGAGGTGGGCACCGAGGGCATCCTCGGCGGTCAGGCGCAGGTGCCGGGTGTCACCGGCATCTGGAAGGACCTCAGCGACAACGTCAACCTGATGGCGAACAACCTCACCGGCCAGGTGCGCAACATCTCCCAGGTCGCCGCGGCCGTCGCCAACGGCGACCTGACGCGGAAGGTCACCATCGAGGCGCGCGGTGAGGTCGCCCAGCTGGCCGACACGTTCAACACCATGGTGAAGACGCTGAGTTCGTTCGCCGAGCAGGTCACCAAGGTGGCCCGTGAGGTGGGCACGGACGGCATCCTCGGCGGGCAGGCGCATGTGCCGGGCGTGGCGGGTACGTGGAAGGACCTCACCGAGTCCGTGAACCAGATGGCGTCCAACCTGACCGGCCAGGTGCGCAACATCGCCATGGTCACCACCGCCATCGCCAAGGGCGACCTGACCAAGAAGATCGACATCGACGCGCGCGGCGAGATCCTGGAGCTGAAGACGACCATCAACACGATGGTCGACCAGCTGTCGTCCTTCGCCGAGGAGGTCACCCGGGTGGCCCGTGAGGTGGGCACGGAGGGGCAGCTGGGCGGTCAGGCGCGCGTGCGGGACGTCGACGGCACCTGGCGGGACCTGACCGAGTCGGTGAACGAGATGGCCGGCAACCTGACCCGGCAGGTGCGCGCCATCGCGCGTGTGGCGACCGCGGTGACCCGCGGCGACCTGAACCTGAAGATCGACGTGGACGCCTCCGGCGAGATCCCGGAGCTTCAGGACTACATCAACAAGATGATCGCCAACCTGCGCGACACCACGATCGCCAACAAGGAGCAGGACTGGCTCAAGGGCAACCTGGCCCGCATCTCGGGACTGATGCAGGGCCGCCGCGACCTGGAGGACGTCGCCTCGCTGATCATGAGCGAGCTGACCCCGGTGGTCTCCGCGCAGCACGGGGCCTTCTTCCTGGCGATGCCCCTGGTCGTCGACGGCGAGGACAGGCGGGCGCCGAGGACGCGACCAGTACGAACTGCGCATGCTGGGCTCGTTACGGCTACTCGATGGGCTCGATGCCCACGTCCTTCCGGCCGGGTGAGGCGCTGGTCGGCACGGCCGCCGAGGAGAAGCGCACGATCCTCGTGGAGAACGCGCCGCCGCGGCTATCTGAAGATCTCCTCCGGGCTCGGGGAGGCCCCGCCCGCCCAGGTGATCGTGCTGCCGGTGCTCTTCGAGGGCAAGGTGCTCGGCGTGATCGAGCTGGCGTCCTTCACGCCGTTCACGCAGATCCAGAAGGACTTCCTCAACCAGATCGCCGAGATGATCGCGACCAGCGTCAACACCATCAGCGTCAACACCAAGACCGAGGTGCTGCTGAGCAGTCGCAGGAGCTGACCGAGCAACTGCGGGAGCGGTCCGCGGAGTTGGAGAACGGCAGAAGGCGCTGCAGGCGTCCAACGCCGAACTGGAGGAGAAGGCCGAGCTGCTGGCCCAGCAGAACCGCGACATCGAGGTGAAGAACACCGAGATCGAGGAGGCGCGGCAGGTCCTGGAGGAGCGCGCCGAGCAGCTCGCGGTCTCGATGCGCTACAAGACCGAGTTCCTGGCGAACATGTCGCACGAGCTGCGTACGCCGCTCAACTCGCTGCTGATCCTGGCCAAGCTGCTCGCCGACAACGCCGAGGGCAACCTCTCGCCGAAGCAGGTCGAGTTCGCCGAGACGATCCACGGGGCGGGTTCCGACCTGCTCCAGCTCATCAACGACATCCTCGACCTGTCGAAGGTCGAGGCGGGCAAGATGGACGTCTCCCCGACGCGCATCGCGCTGGTCCAGCTCGTCGACTACGTGGAGGCCACCTTCCGGCCGCTGACCGCGGAGAAGGGCCTGGACCTGTCGGTGCGGGTGTCGCCGGAGCTGCCCGCCACGCTGCACACCGACGAGCAGCGGCTGCTCCAGGTGCTGCGCAACCTGCTGTCCAACGCGGTGAAGTTCACCGACTCGGGGGCGGTGGAGCTGGTCATCCGGCCGGCGCGGGACGACGTGCCGCAGCGCGATCCGGGAGCAGTTGCTGGAGGCCGGTTCGCTGACCGACCCGGACGCCGAGCTGATCGCGTTCTCCGTGACCGACACCGGGATCGGGATCGCGGCCAGCAAGATGCGGGTGATCTTCGAGGCGTTCAAGCAGGCCGACGGCACGACCAGCCGCAAGTACGGCGGCACGGGCCTCGGGCTGTCCATCTCGCGGGAGATCGCGCAGCTGCTGGGCGGTGAGATCCACGCGCAGAGCGAGCCGGGCCGTGGCTCGACGTTCACGCTCTACCTGCCGCTGCGCCCGAGCGAGCTGCCGCCGCAGGGCTACCCGCAGCCGCCTGCCCGCCCTCCGGGGCCGGGGAGCTGGGCCGCCGGCGGTCCCGGGCCGCGTCGGAGCGGCCGGCGACGGAGGCCGAGACGCCGGCCGAGGTGCGGTCGTACCACGGACCGCAGAACGGCGCCGGCGGCGCTGTTCCGGCGGCGCCGCAGGATCGCCCGAGCTGCCGGCGGCCCGCAGCAGCCGGAGCAGGGGACGCCGGCGCGAGCAGGAGACGGCGCCGAAGCCGAGCCGCGGGATCCGGTTCGGCGGGCAGAAGGTGCTGATCGTCGACGACGACATCCGCAACGTCTTCGCCCTGACCAGCGTCCTGGAGCAGCACGGGCTGTCGGTGCTGTACGCGGAGAACGGGCGCGAGGGCATCGAGGTGCTGGAGCAGCACGACGACGTGGCGGTCGTCCTGATGGACATCATGATGCCCGAGATGGACGGGTACGCGACGACGACGGCGATCCGCCGGATGCCGCAGTTCGCCGGGCTGCCGATCATCGCGCTGACCGCCAAGGCGATGAAGGGCGACCGGGAGAAGGCGATCGAGTCGGGCGCCTCCGACTACGTGACGAAGCCGGTCGACCCCGATCACCTGCTGACGGTGATGCAGCAGTGGATGCGCGGGGAGTGAGGTGAACGTCGGGCGTTGCGCGACCGTGGCGGGAAGGTTCGGTGTGCACGCGGAGTTGCCGACTCAGTGCGCGCGCAGCCGTGTAGAAGTGCGGGATTCGGGGAACCTTCTGGTCTCCCGCCGCGTTTCCGCTATGTGCACAGTGACATCACGGTGACAGGGTGTGGCGACAGGCGGGGTGCGGCTACGATGACCGGCACAAGGACGGGCGGCGAAGGGAGTCGTCCCCTGGGGCGGCACCCGCCGGTGCGGCCCAAGTCCTGCGGACAGGGGAGGCCCCACGCCGGGGCGAGGAGGACGGGCCATGGTGCAGAAGGCCAAGATCCTCCTGGTCGATGACCGGCCGGAGAATCTGCTGGCGCTGGAGGCGATCCTCTCTGCGCTCGATCAGACGCTGGTGCGGGCATCGTCCGGGGAGGAAGCGCTCAAAGCGCTGCTCACGGACGACTTCGCGGTCATTCTGCTGGACGTCCAGATGCCGGGCATGGACGGTTTCGAGACCGCCGCGCACATCAAGCGGCGGGAGCGGACCCGGGACATCCCGATCATCTTCCTCACCGCGATCAACCACGGTCCGCACCACACCTTCCGCGGTTACGCGGCGGGCGCGGTGGACTACATCTCCAAGCCGTTCGACCCGTGGGTGCTGCGCGCCAAGGTCTCGGTCTTCGTCGAGCTGTACATGAAGAACTGCCAGCTGCGCGAGCAGGCGGCGCTGCTGCGGCTCCAGTTGGAGGGCGGCGACAAGGCGCGGCCGGCGAGGCCAAGGAGCCGGCGGGGCTGCTGGCCGAGCTCTCCGCGCGGCTCGCGGCCGTCGAGGAGCAGGCCGAGGCGCTCTCCAAGCAGCTGGACGACGAGTCCACGGACGCGGCGGCGGTGGCCACCGCGGCCCACCTGGAACGCAAGCTCACCGGCCTGCGCCGGGCGCTGGACGCCCTGGAGCCCGGGCACCGGGCGGACAGCGCCTCGCTGCCCGCGCAGAGCTGACGCCGCGGGCTCGCGCCGCTCGGTCTGGGGACCGTCCAGGAGCTGCGCGTCAGTTCCGCGCCTCGCCCGGAGCGACACGAACGGGTGAAGCCGTAGGCGCACGTGTCCACCGCCGCCTCCACCGGTAACCTCACACCCATGGCCTCACGTCCCTCCGCAGCCAAGAAGCAGCCCGCGAAGAAGGCGGCCGCTCCCGCGAAGGCGCCCGGCCAAGAAGGCCGCGGCCAAGAAGGCGCCCGCGAAGAAGGCGCCCGCCAAGAAGGCCGCGGCGAAGAAGCCCGCGCCCAAACCGGCACCCAGCCCCACCGGAGGCGTCTACCGGCTGGTGCGCGCGGTCTGGCTCGGCCTGGCGCACGGGCGTCGGCGCCGTCTTCCGCGGCATAGGGCAGGGCGCCAAGAACCTCGACCCCGCCCACCGCAAGGACGGTCTCGCGCTGCTGCTGCTCGGCCTCGCGCTGATCGTCGCCGCGGGCACCTGGGCCGACCTCCAGGGCCCCGTCGGCGACCTCGTCGAGATGCTGGTGACCGGCGCCTTCGGCCGGCTCGACCTGCTCGTGCCGATACTGCTCGGCGCCATCGCCGTGCGGCTGATCCGCCACCCGGAGAAGCCCGAGGCCAACGGCCGGATCGTGATCGGCCTGTCCGCGCTCGTCGTCGGCGTGCTCGGCCAGGTCCACATCGCCTGCGGCTCGCCCGCCCGCGGCGAGGGCATGCAGGCCATGAGGGACGCCGGCGGGCTCATCGGCTGGGCCGCGGCCACCCCGCTGCTCGTATCACGATGGGCGACGTCCTCGCCGTGCCGCTGCTGGTGCTGCTGACCGTCTTCGGGCTGCTGGTCGTCACCGCCACACCGGTCAACGCCATCCCGCAGCGGCTGCGCCAGCTCGGCGTGCGGCTCGGCGTCGTCGCGCGACCCCGCCGCGGACGCGTTCGCCGACGACGACGAGCGGTACGACGACCAGTGGCGCGAGGCGCTGCCCGAGCGGACGCGCGCAGGCGCGCGGCGGCGCCCGCGGCGTACGACCCGGACAGCGCCGAGCAGGAGGCGCTGGCCAGGCGCCGCGGCAGGCCCCGCCGGTCCGCCGTGCCGCAGCCGGAGATGAACCGGCCGATGGACGCCGTGGACGTCGCCGCGGCGGCCGCCGCCGCGCTCGACGGCGCCGTGCTGCACGGGATGCCGCCGTCGCCGCTGGTCGCCGACCTCACCCAGGGCGTCGAGGCCCGGGGACCGCGAGGCGACCACGCCGACGCCCGTCCCGGCCGCGCGGCCGCAGCCGGACAAGACCCAGCAGGAGAAGCCCGAGCAGGACGTCGCGGCAGGAGCAGCCCGAGCAGGACGACGCCGGGCGGCGTCCGCGACCTCACCAAGTCGCCGCCGCCGAGCCAGCGCGACCTGCCCGCCGCGCGCCGAGCAGCTCCAGCTCTCCGGCGACATCACGTACTCCCTGCCGGCGCTCGACCTGCTGGAGCGCGGCGGCCCGGGCAAGGCCCGCAGCGCCGCCAACGACGCCATCGTGGACTCGCTGACCACCGTCTTCACCGAGTTCAAGGTCGACGCCGGCGGTCACCGGCTTCACCCGCGGCCCGACGGTCACCCGCTACGAGGTCGAGCTCGGCCCCGCCGTCAAGGTCGAGCGGATCACCGCGCTGACCAAGAACATCGCGTACGCCGTCGCCAGCCCCGGACGTGCGGATCATCAGCCCGATCCCCGGCAAGTCCGCGGTCGGCATCGAGATCCCCAACACCGACCGGGAGATGGTCAACCTCGGCGACGTACTGCGCCTCGCCGAGTCCGCCGAGGACGACGACCCGATGCTGGTCGCCTTCGGCAAGGACGTCGAGGGCGGCTACGTCATGCACTCGCTGGCGAAGATGCCGCACATGCTCGTCGCGGGCGCCACCGGCTCCGGCAAGTCGTCCTGCATCAACTGCCTGATCACCTCGGTCATGATGCGGGCGACCCCGGAGGACGTCCGCATGATCCTGGTCGACCCCAAGCGGGTCGAGCTGACCGCGTACGAGGGCATCCCGCACCTGATCACGCCGATCATCACCAACCCGAAGCGCGCCGCCGAGGCGCTCCAGTGGGTCGTGCGCGAGATGGACCTGCGCTACGACGACCTCGCGGCCTACGGCTACCGGCACATCGACGACTTCAACCGCGCGGTGCGCGAGGGCAAGGCCAAGCCGCCCGAGGGCAGCGAGCGGGAGCTCCAGCCGTATCCGTACCTGCTGGTGATCGTCGACGAGCTGGCCGACCTGATGATGGTGGCGCCGCGCGACGTCGAGGACGCGATCGTGCGGATCACGCAGCTCGCGCGGGCGGCCGGCATCCACCTGGTGCTCGCCACCCAGCGGCCCTCGGTGGACGTCGTCACCGGCCTGATCAAGGCGAACGTGCCGTCCCGGCTCGCCTTCGCCACCTCCTCGCTGGCCGACTCGCGGGTCATCCTCGACCAGCCCGGCGCCGAGAAGCTGATCGGCAAGGGCGACGGGCTGTTCCTGCCGATGGGGGCCAACAAGCCGACCCGTATGCAGGGCGCCTTCGTCACCGAGGAGGAGGTCGCGGCCGTCGTCCAGCACTGCAAGGACCAGATGGCGCCCGTCTTCCGGGACGACGTCATCGTGGGCACCAAGCAGAAGAAGGAGATCGACGAGGACATCGGCGACGACCTCGACCTGCTGTGCCAGGCGGCCGAGCTGGTCGTCTCCACCCAGTTCGGGTCGACGTCCATGCTCCAGCGCAAGCTGCGCGTCGGCTTCGCCAAGGCGGGGCGGCTGATGGACCTGATGGAGTCCCGGAGCATCGTCGGACCGAGCGAGGGCTCGAAGGCTCGTGACGTTCTTGTGAAGCCTGATGAGCTGGATGGAGTGCTCGCCGCTGATCCGGGGGGAGTCTGAAGGGTAGGGAAGCGGACGGTATCGTCTCGCGGGGCGTTACGGCAATCGGGTGTCCGATCGTGACTCACCCGTAAGGGATCATCGAGCAACCGTTTCCCTTCGGCGTACGTCAACTTGAGGGAAGTGACAACCAGCGACCCCACCATCGGGATGTCGGGCCATCCCGATGGCGTACAAAGTGACACCGCCCGGTTGCCCCACCCTTTCGGTACCCCCCCTAGACTGAACTTCCAGCACAGGCGGCTACACGCTCGAAAGGCGCCCCCGTGTCCATCGGCAACTCCCCTGAAGACGAGCGTCCGTTCGAAAACGAGCACGTCGAAGCAGACCACGAGGAAGCCCGCCCCTCCATCGGCCGTGCCCTGCAGCAGGCTCGTATCGCCGCCGGGCTGACCGTCGACGACGTCAGTAGCGCCACCCGGGTCCGCATGAACATCGTGCACGCCATCGAGGCGGACGACTTCTCCGCCTGTGGCGGGGACGTCTATGCCCGTGGGCACATCCGGACCCTGGCCAAGGCCGTCCACCTCGATCCCGAGCCGCTGATCGCCCAGTACGGCGACGAACACGGCGGGCGCCCGGCACCGACCCCGGCAGCTCCCCTCTTCGAGGCGGAACGCATCCGTCCGGAGCGGCGCGGCCCCAACTGGACCGCGGCCATGGTCGCCGCGATCGTCGCCGTGATCGGTTTCGTCGGCTTCACGATGTTCCAGCGGCGACGACAGCGGCAACGAGGCGAACGTGGCCGAGGGCGCCACGCCCAGCGACTCCGCCTCCCCGACCACCAAGACAAAGAAGCCCGCCGACCCCAAGCCCGAGCCGTCCGACAGCGCCATCGCGGCCGCGCCGCAGGACAAGGTGACGGTCCGGGTGGCCGCCGCCGACGGCCGCAGCTGGATCGCCGCCAAGGACCACAACGGCCGGATGATCTTCGACGGCGTCCTCAAGCAGGGCGACTCCAAGACCTTCCAGGACAGCTCGAAGGTCGCACCTCGTCCTCGGAGACGCCGGAGCGATCGACCTCTTCGTCAACGGCAAGAAGATCGAGGACGACTTCCAGCCGGGCTCCGTGGAACGCCTGACGTACACGCAAGGGCGACCCCGAGGCCGGGTGACCGGGCCGCAAGGGTGTCCGTTGTACGGGGTTGGCCGGGATCGGCCGACCCCGTCGACATGGGGTGTCAGCGGGACGAAGTAGTCTTGAGCCCATGCCTGAACGCCGTACCGTCGCACTGGTCACCCTTGGCTGCGCCCGTAACGAGGTGGACTCCGAGGAGCTCGCAGGCCGTTTGGAGGCGGACGGCTGGCAGCTCGTGGAGGACGCCGAGGAAGCGGATGTCGCCGTCGTGAACACCTGCGGCTTCGTCGAGGCCGCCAAGAAGGACTCCGTCGACGCCCTCCTGGAGGCCAACGACCTCAAGGGACACGGCAGAACCCAGGCCGTCGTGGCGGTGGGCTGCATGGCCGAGCGGTACGGCAAGGAACTCGCCGAAGCCCTCCCCGAGGCCGACGGTGTGCTCGGATTCGACGACTACTCGGACATCTCGGACCGGCTCCAGACCATCCTCAACGGCGGTATCCACGCCTCGCACACCCCGCGCGACCGGCGCAAGCTGCTGCCGATCAGCCCGGCGCAGCGCCAGGAGTCGGCCGCCGAGGTCGCGCTGCCCGGCACGGCGCACGCCCCGGCCCCCGACCTTCCGGAGGGCCTCGCTCCGGCCTCCGGCCCGCGCGCGCCCCTGCGCCGCCGCCTGGACGGCTCCCCGGTCGCCTCCGTGAAGCTCGCCTCCGGCTGCGACCGGCGCTGCTCCTTCTGCGCCATCCCGTCCTTCCGCGGCTCCTTCATCTCCCGCCGCCCGAGCGACGTGCTGAACGAGACGCGCTGGCTCGCCGAGCAGGGCGTGAAGGAGATCATGCTGGTCTCCGAGAACAACACCTCCTACGGCAAGGACCTCGGCGACATCCGCCTGCTGGAGTCGCTGCTGCCCGAGCTCGCCGAGGTCGACGGCATCGAGCGGGTCCGCGTGAGCTACCTCCAGCCCGCCGAGATGCGGCCCGGCCTGATCGACGTGCTGACCTCGACCCCGAACGTCGCGCCCTACTTCGACCTCTCCTTCCAGCACTCCGCACCCGGCGTGCTGCGCGCGATGCGCCGCTTCGGCGACACCGACCGCTTCCTGGAACTGCTCGACACCATCCGGAGCAAGGCGCCCGAGGCCGGCGTGCGCTCCAACTTCATCGTCGGCTTCCCCGGCGAGAGCGAGGCCGACCTCGCCGAACTGGAGCGCTTCCTGAACGGCGCGCGGCTGGACGCCATCGGCGTCTTCGGCTACTCCGACGAGGAGGGCACCGAGGCGGCGAGCTACGAGAACAAGCTCGACGAGGACGTCGTCGCCGAGCGGCTGGCCCGCGTCTCGCGGCTGGCCGAGGAACTCGTCTCGCAGCGCGCCGAGGAGCGCGTCGGCCAGACCGTGCACGTGCTCGTCGAGTCCGTCGACGACGAGGAGGGCGTGTACGGCCGCGCGGTGCACCAGGCGCCCGAGACGGACGGCCAGGTGCTGCTCACGAGCGGCGCGGGGCTGAGCAGCGGCCGTATGGTCGAGGCGAAGGTGGTCGGTACGGAGGGTGTCGACCTGGTGGCCGAACCGCTGCAGGGCTCGTTCGCGTCGCCTGCGTGGAGTGAGGAGGCGGGCAGATGACCGGTGTCCCGGCATCCGCGGCGGGAGGCGCCTCCGGCGCGAGGAGCGCCGCGGCCGGTGCGGCCTCGGGGAAGGTGCCCGGGGCGATGGTCGGCCGTACGGCCGCGCGGTCGGCTGAGGGCGGGGCCTCCGGTGCGGGGCGTGGTGCGTCGTCCGGTGGGGGTCATGGTGCGGGTGGCAGTGGGGCTGTCGTCGGTGAGGGCTCGGAGAGCGCCGGCGTCGGCACCGAGGGGGAAGAGAAGACCGCTCGGGGCGCGAAGCTGACGGCCGCGGCCGTCAACCAGGCAAGTGTCTGGAACGTCGCCAACCTCCTGACCATGCTCCGGCTGGTCCTCGTACCGGCTTTCGTCGCACTGATGCTCGCGGACGGCGGATACGACCCGGCATGGCGGGCCCTCGCCTGGGCCGCCTTCGCCATCGCCATGATCACCGACATCTTCGACGGTCACCTGGCCCGCACGTACAACCTGGTCACGGACTTCGGGAAGATCGCCGACCCCATCGCCGACAAGGCGATCATGGGGGCGGCGCTGATCTGTCTGTCCGCCCTCGGCGATCTGCCGTGGTGGGTGACCGGCGTCATCCTCGGGCGGGAACTCGGGATCACCCTGCTGCGTTTCCTGGTCATCCGGTACGGCGTCATCCCCGCCAGTCGCGGAGGCAAGCTCAAGACCCTCACCCAGGGCGTGGCCGTGGGCATGTACGTGCTGGCGCTGACGGGATGGCTGGCCACCCTGAGGTGGTGGGTGATGGCTGCGGCGGTCGTTCTGACCGTGGCGACCGGGCTCGACTATGTGAAACAGGCCATTGTGCTGCGCAGGCAGGGAATCGCCGAGCGCAAGGCCGCGTTGGAGGAGAAGGCAAGCGTGAGTTCCACGGCCACTGACGTGGTGCGACTACTCACGGTGAGGGGCGAGACGCTTGCCGTCGCCGAGTCGTTGACCGGTGGCCTCGTCGCGGCGGAGATCACGTCGGTCCCCGGGGCGTCCAAGGCCTTCCGGGGCTCCGTGACCGCCTACGCCACCGACCTGAAGCATGAACTGCTCGGCGTCGACACCACCCTGCTGGCGGCACAGGGAGCGGTGGATCCGCAGGTCGCGGCCCAGATGGCGGTCGGCGTCCGCAAGGCGCTCGGCACCGACTGGGGCATCGCCACCACCGGTGTCGCGGGTCCCGAGCCGCAGGACGGACAGGCCGTCGGAACGGTCTTCGTCGCCGTGGACGGACCCCTCGGGGCCGATTCAGGTTCCGTAGGCGGCGGAAAAGTGGAGGCTCTGCGGTTGAACGGCGACCGCGAGGAAATTCGTAGAGAGAGTGTACGGAGCGTACTCGCACTGCTCCTGAAGGAGCTTGCGGGCGAACAAACTGGGAATGAGCGGGCACAGGATACGGAACGGAACGGGGGGTTTTGATGTTTGCAGCCCTGAGTGAACACGACATCGCTCCCCGCACGGCCGCGGCGCAAGGCGGTACGGTGGGGCGTAATGGATGCGGCTACGCGGTCCGAGGAGGGAGCCACCGATGATTCTGCTCCGTCGCCTGCTGGGTGACGTGCTGCGTCGGCAGCGCCAGCGCCAGGGCCGTACTCTGCGCGAAGTCTCCTCGTCCGCCCGAGTCTCACTCGGCTATCTCTCCGAGGTGGAGCGGGGGCAGAAGGAGGCTTCCTCTGAGCTGCTCTCCGCCATCTGCGACGCGCTGGACGTACGGATGTCCGAGCTCATGCGGGAAGTGAGCGACGAGCTCGCTCTCGCCGAGCTGGCCCAGTCTGCTGCGGCCACCCCCAGCGAGCCTGTGCCCACGCCGGTTCGCCCGATGCTGGGTTCCGTTTCGGTGGCCGGTGTGCCACCGGAGCGGGTGACCATCAAGGCGCCCGCCGAAGCGGTGGACGTCGTCGCCGCGTGAGCCTTTTCGCGAACGCGGCATGAAACGAGTGGCGTCGACCAGGCGCTGAGAAGTGCTGAGGCCCCGGCCGGGCCGCTCCGGAAGATCCGGAGGGGTTCCGCCCGGGGTTTTGGCTTGCGCGCGGGCAGTCCGCCGCCGGACTGCCTGTCGTGTGCGTTTGCCGGTGTGGCGTAGGGCGGTCATCGTTGAGGGGATGGCGGGGGGCAGTCCACGGAGGTACGGATGTACGTCGTGAAGAGCCCGTTGTCCGACGCGAGCCTGAAGACCGTGTCAGAGGCGCTGCAAGGTGCCCTCGTCGACCTGGTGGATCTCGCTCTCGTGGCGAAGCAGATCCACTGGAACGTGGTGGGACCGCGCTTCCGTTCCGTGCATCTCCAGCTCGACGAGGTCGTCGACACCGCGCGGAAGTACTCCGACACCGTGGCGGAGCGCGCCGCGGCGCTCGGGATCTCGCCCGACGGGCGGGCCGCGACGGTGGCCGTCGGCAGCGGAATCGGCGTGACCCCTGAAGGGTGGGTCGACGACACGGCCGCCGTCGGGACGCTCGTCGAGGCGCTGGGTGCGGTGATCGCGCGGATGCGAGAGCGGGTCGAGGCGACCGGGGAGCCGGATCCGGTGAGCCAGGACATCTTCATCGGGATCACAGCGGACCTGGAGAAGCATCACTGGATGTTCCAGGCCGAGAACGGGTGACGGACGCGGGTGACGGACCGGCCGGGCGCTGTGCCGCCCGGCGTCGAGCGGTGCGCGGTGCGTCTGTGTGCCGTTGGTGCGCCCTTTTCGCGGATCCGAGCGGCCGAATAGCGTCGGGCTGGAGGTGGCGGCCGTGACGGGGACAGGGCGCTGGGGGGTCCGCGGGGCCGCGGTCGGGCTGGGGGCGCTGTGGTGGTGGGCCGTGCTCCGGCTGGCGGTCGCGCCCGGGGCCGGGGCGCTGGAGGCGGCGGTCGCGGCCGGGGGGTGGGGGTTGAGCGTGTTGCCGGTGCACTGTGTGCCGAAGGTTCGGGCGAGTGGGGCGGTTGGTTCGGGGCGGTGGCGGAGGGTCTGTGGGGTGCGGGCTCGGGGTGGGGCGGCGGGGCGGGGGTGAAGCCGAGGCTGGCGTGGTTCGGAGTGGGCCTGGTGTGGCGATGAGAGCCGTAGGCGGTGATGGGCGGGACGCGGTCTACCACGGCATCGCCACACCCCCGTTCGGGCGGAGGATCTGGCCCGTGGTGAAGGCCGAGGCGTCGGATGCCAGGTGCAGGACCGCGTGGGCGATGTCCTCGGGCTCGCCCACCCGGCGCAGGGGCGACATGCGGGCCATGACGGTCTCCGCGTGTGCCTGGGCCTCGCTGTCGTGCCGGTCGGTCATCGGCGTACGGATCCAGCCCGGTGCGACCGCGTTGACGCGGATGCCGTGCCGGCCGACCTCGGTCGCGAGGGTCTTCGTCAGCTGGACCACCGCCGCCTTCGCCGCGCCGTAGCAGAGCAGCCCGGGGCCGCCGGTGTCGACGGCGCCGGAGGCCATCGTGACGATGCTGCCCCGGGTGCCCGTGGCGATCATCAGGCGGGCCGCCTCCTGGCAGGCGTACAGCACTCCCTTGAAGTTCACGTCGAGTACCCGGTCGAGGTCCTCGTCCCGGGTCTCCAGTACAGGGCTGCTGTGCATGATGCCGGCGATCGCGGCCAGGGCGTCCAGGCGCTCGCAGGACGTGATGGCCTGCCGGAGCCGGGCCCGGTCGGTGACGTCGAGGGGGTGCGTGTGGGCGGTGCCGCCGTTGCCCTTGATCAGGGTCGCCGTCTCGTGCAGGCCTTCGGTGTCGCGGTCCGCGCAGTGCACGCTCGCGCCCGCCTCGGCGAGCAGGAGGGCCGAGGCGCGGCCGATTCCGCTCGCGGCGCCGGTGACGAACGCGGTGCGGCCGGTGAGGTCGTACGCCGTGACGGGCATGTAGGGACCGTACGAGCGTATCTGACGGGTCGTCAATTAGTAGGGTCGGGCCGGATGCGTCCGGCCGGGGGCCGGGAGGGGCCAGGCTGGCAGGTGGGACACCAATAGGTGGGGCGTTCGCGGGAGCCGTCGCCCTGGTCGGCGACGCGGACGCAGGTGCGGCAGCGCAGGCAGGGGCGGGGAGCCCGGCCGTAGACGAAGAGGTCCTGGCCGCGGCGGCCCGTCGTACTGCGGATCGGGCGCTCGCGGTTGGTCTCCAGCAGCTTCCTGGCGAGCGCGGGCAGCTTCGTGGCGCGTTCGGCGGGCAGGTCGCCCACGGGGAGCCAGGGGGTGACGCCGAGCAGGAAGCAGAGCTCGCTCTTGTAGACATTGCCGATGCCGGCGAGGTTGCGCTGGTCGAGCAGGGCCTCGCCGAGGGGACGTGCGGGGTCCTGGAGGAGGTTGGCGAGGGCCCGGTCGGGGTCCCAGTCCGGGCCCAGGAGGTCGGGGCCGAGGTGGCCTACCGCGCGGTGTTCGTCGGTGGTGCGCAGGAGTTCCAGGACGGGGAGGCGGTAGCCGACGGCTGTGCGGTCGGCATTTCCGAGGATCGCGCGGATCTGGTGGCCGGGGCCGCCGCTCCAGCGCTGACCGTTCGCGTAGACCTTCCAGGAGCCGTCCATCCGCAGGTGGGAGTGGAGTGTCAGGCCGCCCTCGACGCGGGTCAGGAGGTGCTTGCCGCGCGGGGTGACGTCGAGGACCGCACGGCCCGTGAGGTCGGCCGTGGCGAACCGGGGCACCCGCAGGTCGCTGCGGGTCAGCACCTTGCCCGCGAGGGCGCCGTGCAGCCGCTTCGCGGTCTGCCAGACAGTGTCACCTTCGGGCATGGGTCAAGGGTGGCACGGGGACGGGGTGGGCGGCCGGTGGCTCGTGGTGTGGTCGGTGGTGTGGGGTGGCTGTGGGTGGGTGCCGCTGGTGGGGTGGGGGGCGGTCAGGCGCGGAGGCGGAGTCCGCGGGGCGTTGCGATGAAGCCCGCTCCTTCCAGGAGGGTGCCGATGGGGGAGGTCAGGGCCGGGGCGCCGTTGACGCGCTCGACCGTGACCGTGCCGAGGGAGCCCGCGCGGGCGGCTGCGGCGAGTGCCTCCGCTGCGGTGCGCAGGCGGGGGTCCTCGACGGGGTCGCCGTCCGGATCGGCGGCCCAGGCCAGCAGGGTCTTGCCGCCCCGCTCCATGTAGAGCGTCAGATCGCCCTCCACGAGCACCACCAGGGAGCCCGCCTTGCGGCCCGGTTTGTGCCCGGCGCCCGTCGGGGGCTCGGGCCAGGCCAGGGCGGCGCCGTACGCGTTCGCCGGATCGGCGGCGGCGAGGACGACGGCCCCGGAGGCGGGGTCCGGGCGGGTGCGGCGGCCCGGGAACCCGGGGTCGTACGCCGCGCGTCCGCCGTTCTGCCAGGGTGGGGCGGCCTGCGAGGCGTAGTCGCGGGGCGAGACGTAGTCGCCCGGGGACGGCTGGGGCGCCGGGGTGTCGTAGGCGGGTCCGAGGTCGGGGAAGCCGTCGGGGCCGGGGTCGTCCGTGTGGTCGTTGGAGCGGGGGGAGTCGTCCGGTTCGGCGAAGTCATGGGCGGGGAACGGATCCAGGTCGGGACCCGGAGGGGGCCCGGGAAGATCCTCGCCGCGGTCGCGGGCGTTGGACACCGCGCGCAGCCGGTCCACGGCCCCGTCCATCGCGAACTGCGCCGCGCCGAGGCCCTCCACCACATAGCCGCGGCGGGCCTGGCCGCTCTCCTCGAAGACGGACAGGACGCGGTACGTCGCCGAGAAACCGCCCTCGACACCTTCCGCAGAGACCGCGCCCCTGGTCACCACGCCGTGCCGGTCGAGGAGGGTACGGGCGAGGGTGTGCGCCCGCACCGTGGGGTCCGGCTCGTGCGCCGGGAGCAGGGACCAGCGGCCGGCGACGGTCGGCGGACCGGAGCGTGACGCCGCTGGGCGGGCCGCGGCCGTCAGGGAGCCGTACCGGCCACGCGGGACCGTGCGCTTGGCACGGTGGGCCGTGGAGCCGGCGGTGCGGCCCGAGCCGAGCAGGGAGCGCATGGGGGTGAGCGTGTCGTTCGTCAGGCGGCCGGACCAGGCCAGGTCCCAGAGCACGTCGGCGAGCTGGGGATCGGTGGCGTCGGGGTGGGTGGTGGCGCGGACCTGGTCGGCGATCTGGCGGAAGAACAGGCCGTAGCCGCCGGAGAGGGTGTCCAGGACGGACTGGTGGAGGGCGGTCAGTTCCAGGGGGTGCGGGGGCGGCAGGAGCAGGGGGGCCGCGTCCGCCAGGTAGAGGGAGACCCAGCCGTCCTTGCCGGGGAGCGAGCCTGCCCCGGCCCACACCACTTCTCCGGCGGCGGTGAGCTCGTCCAGCATCGCCGGGGTGTAGTTCGCGACCCGGGAGGGCAGGACGAGCTTCTCCAGGGCGGAGGCCGGCACCGAGGCGCCCTGTACCTGTTCGATGGCGCGCACCAGCCCGTCGATGCCGCGCAGGGAGTGCCCCTTGCCGATGTGCTGCCACTGCGGGAGGAACTGCGCGAGCGCGGCCGGAGGCACCGGTTCCAGCTCGTGCCGCAGGGCGGCAAGGGAGCGACGGCGCAGTCGGCGCAGCACGGTCGCGTCGCACCACTCCTGGCCGATCCCGGCCGGGTGGAACTCGCCCTGGACGATCCGGCCCGCAGCGGTGAGCCGCTGGAGGGCGCCCTCGGTGACGGCCACGCCCAGGCCGAAGCGGGCCGCCGCCGTGGCCGAGGTGAACGGGCCGTGGGTGCGGGCGTAGCGCGCGAGGAGGTCGCCGAGCGGGTCCTTTACGGGCTCCGTGAACGCTTCCGGGACGCCGACCGGCAGGGCCGTGCCCAGCGCGTCGCGCAGCCGGCCCGCGTCCTCGATCGCAGCCCAGTGGTCTCCACCTGCGATCCGGACCCGGATGGCACGGCGGGTACCGGCCAGTTCCTGCGCCCACTGCGGCTCGGCGCCCCGCTCGGCCAGGTCCGCGTCCGTGAGCGGACCCGAGAGGCGAAGGAGGTCCGCGACGCCCTCGGCGTCCTTGACGCGGCGGTCCTCGGTGAGCCACTGCAGCTCGCGCTCCAGCTCGGTCAGCACCTCCGCGTCGAGCAGCTCGCGCAGCTCCGCCTGGCCCAGCAGCTCGGCCAGCAGCCGGGAGTCCAAGGACAGGGCGGCGGCGCGGCGCTCGGCGAGCGGGGAGTCGCCCTCGTACAGGAACTGGGCGACGTAGCCGAAGAGGAGGGAACGCGCGAAGGGAGACGGTTCGGCGGTGGTGACTTCGACGAGGCGGACCTTGCGGGACTCCAGGTCGCCCATCAGCTCGACGAGGCCGGGGACGTCGAAGACGTCCTGGAGGCACTCGCGGATCGCCTCCAGGACGATCGGGAACGAGCCGAACTCGCTCGCCACCTGCAGCAGCTGGGAGGCGCGCTGCCGCTGCTGCCACAGAGGCGTGCGCTTGCCCGGGTTGCGGCGAGGCAGCAGCAGCGCGCGGGCGGCGCACTCACGGAAGCGGGACGCGAACAGGGCCGAGCTGCCCACCTGGTCGGTGACGACCTGGTCGACCTCGCCCTTGTCGAAGACGACGTCGGCGGCGCCTACGGGGGCCTGGTCGGCGTCGTACTCGCGGCCCATCTTGACCGGTTCCTGGTCCAGCAGGTCCAGGCTCATCAGGTCGGCGTCGGGCAGGCGCAGCACGATGCCGTCGTCGGCGTGCATGACCTGCGCGTCCATGCCGTAGCGCTCGGAGAGCTTGGCGCCGAGCGCGAGCGCCCACGGGGCGTGCACCTGGGCGCCGAAGGGGGAGTGCACCACCACCCGCCAGTCGCCGAGCTCGTCGCGGAAGCGCTCCACGACGATCGTCCGGTCGTCCGGGACATGGCCGCAGGCCTCGCGCTGCTCCTCCAGGTAGGAGAGCACGTTGTCCGCTGCCCAGGCGTCCAGGCCGGCAGCGACGAGGCGCAGGCGGGCGTCGTCCTTGGGCAGCGAGCCGACCTCGCGCAGGAACGTGCCCAGCGCACGGCCCAGTTCGAGCGGGCGGCCCAGCTGGTCGCCCTTCCAGAAGGGCAGCCGGCCCGGTACGCCCGGGGCCGGGGAGACCAGGACGCGGTCGCGGGTGATGTCCTCGATGCGCCAGGAGCTCGTGCCGAGCGTGAAGACGTCACCTACGCGGGACTCGTAGACCATCTCCTCGTCGAGCTCGCCGACCCGGCCGCCGCCCTTCTTGGGGTCGGCCCCCGCGAGGAAGACACCGAAGAGGCCGCGGTCGGGGATCGTGCCGCCGGAGGTGACGGCGAGGCGCTGTGCGCCGGGGCGGCCGGTGATCGTGCCGGCGACGCGGTCCCAGACCACGCGGGGGCGAAGCTCGGCGAAGGCGTCGGAGGGGTAGCGGCCGGCGAGCATGTCGAGGACCGCTGTGAAGGCGGACTCGGGGAGCGAGGCGAAGGGGGCGGCTCGGCGGACGGCGGCCAGGAGGTCGTCGAACTGCCAGGTGTCCAGAGCCGTCATGGCGACAACCTGCTGGGCCAGGACGTCCAAGGGGTTGGCGGGAACCTTGAGGGACTCGATGGCGCCGGTTCGCATGCGCTCGGTGACCACCGCCGCCTGGACCAGGTCGCCGCGGTACTTGGGGAAGACGACGCCGGTGGAGACCGCGCCCACCTGGTGGCCCGCGCGGCCCACGCGCTGGAGGCCGGAGGCGACCGAGGGCGGGGACTCGACCTGGACGACCAGGTCCACCGCACCCATGTCGATGCCCAGCTCCAGGCTGGAGGTGGCCACCACTGCGGGGAGGCGGCCCGCTTTGAGGTCCTCCTCGACCAGGGCGCGCTGTTCCTTGGAGACCGAGCCGTGGTGGGCGCGGGCGATGACCTGGGGGGCGCCCTGGGCGGCTCCCGAGCCGCCCATCAGCTCGGCGGGGGAGTGCTGCTCGTCGAGGGGCTCGCCCGTGGCTCGTTCGTACGCGATCTCGTTCAGGCGGTTGCACAGGCGCTCGGCGAGGCGGCGGGAGTTCGCGAAGACGATCGTGGAGCGGTGGGACTGGACGAGATCGGTGATCCGCTCCTCGACGTGCGGCCAGATCGACGGGCGCTCGGCGCCCTCCGAGCCGTCCGCCACCGGGGAGCCGCCCAGTTCGCCCAGGTCCTCGACCGGGACGACCACGGACAGGTCGAACTCCTTGCCCGACTCCGGCTGGACGATCTCCACCTTGCGCTGGGGCGAGAGGAAGCGGGCGACTTCGTCGACCGGACGGACCGTCGCGGAGAGGCCGATGCGGCGTGCGGGCTTCGGCAGGAGGTCGTCCAGTCGCTCCAGGGAGAGGGCCAGGTGGGCGCCGCGCTTGGTGCCGGCGACCGCGTGGACCTCGTCGAGGATCACCGTATCGATGCCGGTCAGCGCGTCGCGTGTGGCCGAGGTCAGCATCAGGAACAGCGACTCGGGGGTCGTGATCAGGATGTCCGGCGGGCGGGTGGACAGGGCGCGGCGCTCGGCGGCGGGGGTGTCGCCCGAGCGGATGCCCACCTTGACCTCGGGCTCGGGCAGTCCCAGGCGTACGGACTCCTGGCGGATGCCGGTCAGGGGGCTGCGGAGGTTGCGCTCGACGTCCACGGCCAGGGCCTTCAGCGGTGAGACGTACAGGACCCGGCAGCGCTTCTTGGGGTCGGCGGGGGGAGGGGCCGAGGCGAGCTGGTCCAGGGCGGCCAGGAAGGCGGCCAGGGTCTTGCCGGAGCCGGTGGGGGCGACGACCAGCACGTCCGAGCCCTCGTGGATGGCCTGCCACGCGCCGGCCTGGGCGGTGGTGGGCGCGGAGAAGGCACCCGTGAACCAGGCGCGGGTCGCGGGGGAGAAGCCGTCCAGGGCTCGGTGCGCGTTGCTGGGCATGCGTCCATCGTGCACCCCGGCACTGACAACGGGGCCTTTGGCGGTTCGGCCGGGGCCGCCTGACGGCGGGTGCGGATCGGGGCCCCGGCGGGGGTGCCGGGGGGCAGCGGGCGGGGCAGCGGACAATGGTCGTATGAAGGAGCGCGCGCGGCACTGGCAGTACGAAGAGCTGCCCGGGGTCGATCTGCTGCGGGCCCGGTACGTGCGCAAGACATTCGTTCGGCACACGCACGAGAACTTCGTGATCGCCGCCATCGCCGACGGGGTGGAGGTCTTCCACCACGGAGGGGGCGACCAGTACGCGGGGGCCGGGGCTCTTGCGCTGGTGAATCCGGATACTCCGCATACCGGGCGGGCCGGGGTGCCCGAGGGGTGGCGGTACGGGGCCGTGTATCCGTCGGTCGACGTGGTGGCGGAGATCGCGGCCGAGACGACGACGCTGCGGGGGACGCCGGGGTTCGTCAGCCCGGTGGTGGACGATCCGTATGCCGTCGGGCTGGTGCATCAGGTGCTGCGCGCCGCCGACGAGGGCAACGCCCTGGCCGCGGACACGCTGCTGCGGGTCGCCGTGACCAGGTTGCTGCGGTCGAACGGTGGGCCCATGCCGCGGCGGGGGTGCGGACGGCGGGGGCCCGGATCGCGGCACGCGCGCGGGGCGTGCTGGAGGAGCGGATGGCCCGGCCGCCGACTCTGGAGCGGTTGGCGGCCGATCTCGGAACCAGTCCGTTCGCGTTGCTGCGGGCCTTTCGGGACGCCTACGGGATGCCGCCGCACGCCTGGCTCACGGACGCGCGGGTGAGGCGGGCGCGGCGCCTGCTGGACCTGGGGACGGCGCCCGCCGAGGCCGCCGTCGCCGTGGGGTTCACCGATCAGCCGCACCTCAACCGGCACTTCAGCCGGATCGTCGGGGTGCCTCCGGGGTCCTACCAGCGGGAGCGCAAGAACGTACAAGACCTGCGGTAGCGGCTGCTCGTAGCGTGCGGGGCGTGGCAGATCGGACAGTTCTCAGAAGACTACAGGGACCGGTGGCAGGGCGGACCGTGCCGTCGTGCGGGACGCCTTGGGCGTCGGGGTGGCCGTCGGGCTCTCCGGCTTCGCCTTCGGGGTGACGTCGGCGGGCAGCGGACTCACGCTGATGCAGACGTGTGCGCTCAGTCTGCTGGTGTTCACCGGGGCGTCCCAGTTCGCCCTGGTGGGCGCGCTTGCGGCCGGAGGCAGTCCGCTCACGGCGGCTGCCGGGGCCTTCTTCCTGGGCGTGCGCAACGCCTTCTACGGCCTGCGGCTGTCGCAGTTGCTGGCCCTCCCGCGCGCGGTGCGGCCGTTCGCCGCCCAGTGGGTGATCGACGAGACGGCCGCCGTCGCGCTCGCACAGCCCACGCGGCGCGGCGCGCGGATCGGGTTCGTCGTGACCGGGCTGAGCCTGTACGTGCTGTGGAACCTCACCACGCTGCTCGGTGCGCTGGGCGCCGAGGCCATCGGGGACACCGACGCGTGGGGGCTGGACGCCGCCGGGCCCGCGGTGTTCCTGGCGCTGCTCGCGCCGATGCTGAAGACCGCCACCGAGCGGGCCGTCGCCGGCCTCGCGGTGCTGCTGGGGCTCGGGCTGCTGCCCGTGCTGCCCGCCGGTGTGCCGGTTCTGGTGGCCGCGCTCGCGGCGCCGGTCGTGCTGTGGGCGGACGGCCGGCGCCGCGAGGGGCACAGGAGGACGAGCGGTGAACGTCTGGATCGCGATCGGTGTGACCGCCCTCGGCTGTTACGCCGTCAAGCTCGCCGGGCTGCTGGTGCCCGCGGGAGCCCTGGAGCGGCCCCTCGTCAAGCGGCTTGCCGCGCTGCTGCCCGTCGCGCTGCTCGCGGCTCTCACGGCCCAGCAGACCTTCGCCGACGGGCAGACGCTGGTGCTGGACGCGCGGGCCGCCGGGCTCGCCGCCGCGGCCGTGGCGCTGGTGCTGCGGGCCCCGTTCCTGCTCGTCGTCGCGGCGGCCGTGGTGGTGACCGCCGGGGTGCGGGCCTGGGCGGCGTGCCGGCTGATCAGCCGATGGTGCGGCCGTACGCGCTGCAGGGTGCGCAGGGCCTCGATCGTCACCATGGGGCGGGCCTCCAGGGCGGGGGCCGGAGCCCACTGGCGCCAGCGGACGGGCCAGCCGCCGTCCTCCTGCTGCTCGGCCGCGAGGTGGTCCAGGGAGCGGGCCATCTCGTCGTCCGTGAACCACGCGCGCGCGAGCGAGCGCGGCGTCCTCGCGTAGTCGTACGGGAAGTGGTGCTCGCCGCGGGGCGTAGCCCGGGGAGCACCGGATACGCGTCGAGGTTGTCGGGGTCCAGGGCCGCGAGGCCGTGTTCGCGCACCAGGCGGCCCAGACGGTCGGCGGCCGCCTCCGCGCGCGGGCGGTCGGGGGCGGAGTCCAGGAAGGCCACGGCGGCCTCGATCTCGTACGGGTGGGACTTCTCCAGGGACTCGACCGCCTGCCAGCAGAAGTCCGTGGCCCGGAACAGCCAGGCGTGCCACACCTCGTTGCGGTGCAGCAGCCCCACCACCGGCCCGGTGGCCAGGAGTTCGCTGGGCGGGTCGTCCACGACCGGCACGAAGGGAGCCGCCGGGTAGCCGCGCTGGCGGGGGTGGATCGCCGGGAGCGCGCCGTCCGCCGTGGAGACGGACGTCAGGTAGCGGCACATGCGTTCCACGCGCTGGCCGCCGCAGCGTCCGACGGCGTCCAGGACGCGCAGGGCGTGGCGCGGTGTGCAGCGGCTGGCTGACCGGGCCGCGCAGATCGGGCTCCAGCGCGTGGCCGTACCCGCCGTCCTCGTTGCGGTAGGCGTCCAGCGCGGTCTCCACCGGGTCCGCGGCGGCGCCCACGGAAGTGGTAGGCGAAGAGGCGCTGCTCGAGCACGCGCGCGGTGAGCCAGACGAAGCGCTCCGCGCGCGTGAGCGGGGCGTGCGGCGGGGGCGTCGGGGGGAGTGGGGAAGCTCCTGTTTCGGCCATGGGTCAGACCGTAGGGCGGAAAGCGGTCGCCGGCAGGCGGTCCCGGCTCGGGCCCACCCCCAGGGGCGGGATACTGGAGTCATGCGGTTGACGGTCTTCTGGCAGCGGATGGCGGAGCACTTCGGTCCGGGCTACGCCGACACCTTCGCGCGCGACCATGTGATGTCGGAGCTCGGCGGGCGCACGGTGCACGAGGCGCTGGACGCCGGCTGGGAGCGCCAAGGACGTCTGGCGGGTGGTCTGCGCGGTCATGGACGTGCCCCGGGAGAGGCGCTGACCGGCCGGTCACCAAGGTCGCTGACAGGCCGGACTGATCGCCGGTCACGAAGATCGCTGACAGGCCACGGAGCTGATCCGGTCACGAAGATCGCTGACGGGCACGAGTCGCAGCCGGCAGACGGCTGTCGGTGGCGTGGGCGAGACTTGCTCCGTGGCACCCACTGACGAGACCGGGCAGTCAGCCCAGCAGCCCTCCCCGTCCGGCACGACGCCGCCGACCGGCCCCCGGCCGACGGCGCCGCCGGGCCGAACGGCCGCATGCCGCGCTGGCTGCCGCGCGCCATGGTGCTCGCGCTCGCCCTCGTCGCCGCGTTCCAGCTGGGCAGCTGGGCCTTCCACCAGCTCACCGGCCTGCTGATCAACATCCTCATCGCGTTCTTCCTGGCGCTCGCCATCGAACCCGCGGTGAGCTGGATGGCCTCGCGCGGCATGCGCAGAGGGCTGGCCACGTTCGTCGTCTTCATCGGCGTGATGATCGTGTCGGCCGGCTTCGTCACCCTGCTCGGTTCCATGCTCGCGGACCAGATCATCAAGATGGTCGAGGACTTCCCGGACTACCTCGACTCCGTCATCAACTGGATCAACACGCACTTCAACACCGACCTGAAGCGGGTGGACATCCAGGAGGGCCTGCTCCGCTCCGACTGGCTGCGCAACTACGTGCAGAACAGCGCCACCGGCGTCCTGGACGTGTCCGCCCAGGTCCTCGGCGGCCTCTTCCAGCTGCTGACGATCGCGCTGTTCTCGTTCTACTTCGCCGCGGACGGCCCGCGGCTGCGCCGCGCGCTCTGCTCCGTCCTGCCGCCCGCCCGGCAGGCCGAGGTGCTGCGCGCGTGGGAGATCGCCGTCGAACAAGACCGGCGGCTACATCTACTCGCGCGGCCTGATGGCGCTGATCTCCGGCGTGGCGCACTACGTCCTGCTGCAGGTCCTGGACGTGCCCTACGCGCCCGTGCTCGCCGTGTGGGTGGGCCTGGTGTCGCAGTTCATCCCCACCATCGGCACGTATCTCGCGGGCGCCCTGCCCATGCTGATCGCCTTCACGGTCGATCCCTGGTACGCGCTGTGGGTCCTGATCTTCGTCGTGGTCTACCAGCAGTTCGAGAACTACGTGCTGCAGCCCAAGCTGACCTCCAAGACCGTCGACATCCACCCCGCGGTCGCCTTCGGCTCGGTCATCGCGGGCACCGCGCTCCTCGGCGCCGTCGGCGCGCTGATCGCCATCCCCGCCATCGCCACGCTCCAGGCGTTCCTGGGGGCGTACGTGAAGCGCTACGACGTCACGGACGACCCCCGGGTCCACGGCCACCGCTGGCGGGGGGAGGGGCCGGGTCTGATCACGCGCGCGAGGCGGCTGTGGGCCCGGCGGCCAGGGGCGGAACGGCCGGAGGACGGGGGGCCAGGGCACGGCTCCTCCTGATCTCGTCCATCCATAGGACCGACTGATCGTCGTCGTCCTTAGGACCGAGCGGCAGTCAGGCAGGGCAGGCCGGCGGTTGTGCGATGCCGACGATGTTCTTGCCCACGGCCTGGATCCGGGTCGTCCACCCCAGCGCTCCGAGGTCGCCCGTGAGGGTCCGGGCATCGTGGAACACCTTCACGACGCGGTACCGGCTGCCGTCGTCGAGCCGGCGCAGCACCGTGGGAACGGGCCCGGCCGTGACACCCTCCTCGTCCGCGGCGGCGACGGGGCCGTCGTCGACGAAGACCGCTCTGCCGCCCGGCGCGAGCATGCCGGCGACGGTGTTCCAGAAGGCGGGCAACCGCGTCGGCGGGACGTGGGAGAGCCAGAAGGCGAAGAACACCGTGTCGTAGCGCCGCGACGGCTGCCACTCGAGCACATCGGCCTGGACGAACCGGACGTCGGGGGACGGGGTGCGCGCACGGGCGATGGACAGCACCTCAGCGGCGACATCGACAGCCGTCACCGAGCGCGCCCGGGCGGCGAGCAGCGGGGTCCACTGGCCCGTTCCGCAGGCCAGCTCCAGCACGTCGCCGCTGACCGGAAGGCCGTCGACCATGGTCAGTAGCCGCCGCAGCTCCTCGCGCTCCGCGTACGGCCGGTCGTACTCGGCCGCTCCTGCGCGGTAGTAGGCGATCTGCTCCGCCAGGAGGGCATCGTCATCACTGGTCATGAGCAGCAGGGTGGGGTCTGCCCCTGAGGCAAGGTCAACAGCAGGGTGCGGTGACTCGGGACGGCACCGGATCGGTCTCGGATGTGCCGTGTGGTGCGCTTGACACAAAAATCGAACATCCATTCTTATGGAGGCTCCGGCGAGGCTCACGACGGGCATTTCGACGTACTTTGGGTGGAGAAGTGCCCGAGTTATCCACAGGCCGGACGGGCGTCGGGGCGCATTGTCAGTGGCAGGCGTTAGCGTCTTTGACGTGAAGCGATCGACTCAAGCAAATCGGGTGGAACCCATGGCAGGAACCGACCGCGAGAAGGCCCTGGACGCCGCGCTCGCACAGATTGAACGGCAATTCGGCAAGGGCGCGGTCATGCGCATGGGCGAGCGGCCGAACGAGCCCATCGAGGTCATCCCCACCGGGTCGACCGCGCTCGACGTCGCCCTCGGCGTCGGCGGCCTCCCGCGCGGCCGAGTGGTGGAGGTGTACGGCCCGGAGTCCTCCGGTAAGACGACCCTGACCCTGCACGCGGTGGCGAACGCGCAGAAGGCCGGCGGCCAGGTCGCCTTCGTGGACGCGGAGCACGCCCTCGACCCCGAGTACGCGAAGAAGCTCGGCGTCGACATCGACAACCTGATCCTCTCCCAGCCGGACAACGGCGAGCAGGCCCTGGAGATCGTGGACATGCTGGTCCGCTCCGGCGCCCTCGACCTCATCGTCATCGACTCCGTCGCCGCGCTCGTCCCGCGCGCGGAGATCGAGGGCGAGATGGGCGACTCGCCACGTCGGTCTGCAGGCCCGTCTGATGAGCCAGGCGCTGCGGAAGATCACCAGCGCGCTCAACCAGTCCAAGACCACCGCGATCTTCATCAACCAGCTCCGCGAGAAGATCGGCGTGATGTTCGGCTCCCCGGAGACCACGACCGGTGGCCGGGCGCTGAAGTTCTACGCCTCGGTGCGCATCGACATCCGCCGCATCGAGACGCTGAAGGACGGCACGGACGCGGTCGGCAACCGCACCCGCGTCAAGGTCGTCAAGAACAAGGTCGCGCCGCCCTTCAAGCAGGCCGAGTTCGACATCCTCTACGGCCAGGGCATCAGCCGCGAGGGCGGCCTGATCGACATGGGCGTGGAGCACGGCTTCGTCCGCAAGGCCGGCGCCTGGTACACGTACGAGGGCGACCAGCTCGGCCAGGGCAAGGAGAACGCGCGCAACTTCCTGAAGGACAACCCCGACCTGGCCAACGAGATCGAGAAGAAGATCAAGGAGAAGCTGGGCGTCGGCGTGCGTCCCGAGGAGCCGGCCGCCGAGCCGGGCACGGACGCCGCGGTCTCCGCCGCCCCGGCCGACGCCGCGCCGGCGGTGCCCGCCCCGGCAGCGGCCAAGGCCGCCAAGTCCAAGGCCGCCGCAGCCAAGAGCTGACCCGTGACACGGCGAACCGACTGGGCGGAGTACGAGCACGCCGCCTCCGGTGCCCCGCGGGGGAGGGGCACCGGAGGCGACGCGGCCTCGGCCGTGGGCGGTGACAGCGAGTACGGGAGCGATCGGCTGTACGGGGAGCGACGAGTGGCCGTACGGGGGCGGCTCCCAGGCAGCGACGCGCCTGGCAGACGCTCGCGCGGAAGCGGCTCACGCAGGGACGGCTCGCGTGACGGTGGCCCGCGCCGGTGGGCGTGGGCGTCGCCGGCGGGGCTCCGGTGCGGCGGCTGCCGAGGACGGAGGCTCCCTCTCCTCGTCGAGGGCCGAGCAGGAGGAGCCCCCAGGGGACCCGGTCGAGCAGGCTCGGGCGATCTGCCTGCGCCTGCTCACCGGGACCCCGCGGACCCGCAAGCAACTCGCCGACGCCCTGCGCAAGCGGCAGATCCCGGACGACGCCGCCGAGGAGGTGCTGTCGAGGTTCGAGGAGGTCGGCCTCATCAACGACAGCGCCTTCGCGGACGCCTGGGTGGAGTCCCGCCACCACGGCCGAGGGCTCGCCCGGCGCGCGCTCGCCCGGGAGCTGCGCACCAAGGGCGTCGACTCCACACTGATCGACGAGGCCGTCTCCCAGCTCGACTCCGAGCAGGAGGAGGCGACCGCGCGTGAACTCGTCGCGCGCAAGCTCCGCTCCACCCGCGGGCTCGACCGCGACAAGCGCCTCCGCCGCCTCGCGGGCATGCTCGCCCGCAAGGGCTACCCCGAGGGCATGGCCCTGCGGGTGGTCCGGCAGGCCCTGGAGGAGGAGGGCGAGGACACGGAGTTTCTGGGGGACGAGGGGTTCTGAGACGAGCGTCTGCGAGGCGAGCGGCTCTGAGTCTCAGGTGCTCTCAGGCGTGATCACACCACCGGAAGCCCCGCCGCCTTCCACGCCTGGAACCCGCCGACCAGGTCGGTGGCCCGGTGCAGTCCCAGCTGGTGCAGGGACTGCGGCAGCCAGGCTGGAGGCGTAGCCCTCGTTGCAGATCACGACGACACGCAGGTCGTGGCTCGTGGCCTCGGGGGCGCGGTGGCTGCCCTGCGGGTCGAGACGCCACTCCAGCTCGTTGCGCTCGACGACGAGCGCGCCGGGGATCAGGCCGTCCCGCTCGCGCAGGGCCGCGTAGCGGATGTCCACCAGCAGCGCGTCGCCGGCCTGGGCGGCCTCGTACGCCTCCTGCGGCTCGATCCGCTCGTAGCCCGCGCGCACCCGCTCCAGCAACTCGTCGATGCCGACGGGAGGTCGGACATCGCCGCTGTCGCCGCTCACCGGCTCGGTGTCGGCGCTCACTGCCAGTCCTCCGGCCGCTCCACCTGCTCGAGCCGCAGGATCGGCCCGCTGCGGCTGTAGCGGCGGATCTGCGGCAGGGGCGGGTAGTAGGCGTGGACGGAGATCGCGTGCCGGTCGGGGGACTCGTTGAGCACCTCGTGCACGTGGTGCCGGCCGAAGGCGCGGCCCTGGCCGGCCGGCAGCCGGCGTTCCCGGTCCACGTCGTCGGAGAGTTCCAGGGTCTTCCAGCCGTCGGTGGGCAGCCGCGCGGCGAGCGAGTTCTCCTTGAGCTCGCCAGACGCGGTCAGCGAAGGCGCCGACCGAGTCGGCGTGGTCGTGCCAGCCGGTGCCCGTGCCGGGCGGCCAGCCGATCAGCCAGGCCTCGCTGCCGCCGGGCCCCTCCAGCCGCACCCAGGTACGGCCCTCCGGGTCGAGCGGCAGGGAGGCGATCAGCTCGGTGTCGGCGGCCGTACGCCGGACGAAGTCGAAGAGGTCGGCCTGGGTGGGCGCGGCAGCGGCTGGGGGAGGCGGACGCAGAGACAGGAAGGGGACGGCGGAAGGGGAGACAGACACGGGTGCCGTCCTGAGAGGTCGCTGAGGCGGGTCGCGAGGCAGGCGCGTCGGCCGGAGGCAGAGCGCGGCGCGCGCGGAGGAAAGAGGATGCGAATTCAGCAGGACGGGCGACACACGCAGCCCGCATAGCGGAGGAGGTCCATATGGACCCTCCGCCACAGGCGCACACAGGTGTCGGTCACGCACCGGAGTACACCATGACGTCCGGGCCGGTCAACTCACTGTCACCATGCGGACGCACTGTGACAGTGACGCACGAGTCACGCTCGCGCGATACCGGCGTCAGCGCGAGCCGGCCGAAGCCCCGGCCTCCTGCCTCGCGCCTTGGCCGGCTCCGCCCAGCGTGGCCTCGGCCGCCGCGTACAGATCCGCCGGGCGCACCCCGCTCAGCGCGGTGACGAGGTGCCCGTCCGGGCGCACGAGCAGCACCGTGTGCGCGGCAGCGCCCGGATAGCTCTCGGCGACCAGCAGCTCGGCCGGGTGCGGCAGTGCGGCGACCGCGGCCGCGAGCCGGGGCATGATCCCGGCCGTCACCCAGTGCTTGCGCTCCCACACGCCCGTGCCCGGCGCGATCAGCACCACGAGCAGCGCGCCGCGGCCGAGCCGGTCCCGCAGCTGCACGAAGGTGCCGTCCTCCGCGGTGACCCGTACATCGGTGACCGGCGCTCCGGGCGGTGTGTCGACCGGGGCCTCTCCCTCCAGGTGCCGCGGGCGCGAGCGGCGAGTCGGCGTACGCCCCCGGCGCGCCCAGCGGGCCGTGCCCCAGGTGACCGTCCGTGAGGAGCGAGTCGTGGCCCCGGGTCGAGCCGGGGACGTAGGCGCGCAGCCCTCCGCCGCCGCGCAGCAGCGGCAGCGCCTGGTCGGCGGCGCGCAGCCGGGCGGCGACGACCGCGCGCCGTTCGGTCTGGTAGCTGTCGAGCAGCGCCTCGTGCGGCCCGTGGTGCCAGGCCAGGGCCAGCTTCCAGGCGAGGTTGTCGGCGTCCCGCAGCCCCTCGTCCAGGCCGTGCGTGCCCAGCGCGCCGAGCAGGTGGGCCGCGTCCCCGGCGAGGAAGACGCGGCCGGCGCGCCAGCGGCGGGCCAGCCGGTGGTGGACGGTGTGGACGCCGGTGTCCAGGAGCTCGTACGGCGGGGTCGTGCCGCCGCGCCCAGCCCGCCAGGGTCTCCCGGATGCGGGTCACCAGCAGCTCGGGCGTGACCAGGTCCTTGCCGGGCGGCAGCAGCCAGTCCAGGCGCCAGACGCCGTCCGGCAGGGGGCGCGCGGTGACCTCGCCGGCCGAGGGGCCCGACATGCGCCACGGCGGCATCCGGTGCAGCAACGCCTCGTCGTACCAGGGCAGTTCCGTGCGCAGTGCGGCGACGGCGTGACGTTCCACCGCCGTACGGCCCGGGAAGCGGATGTCCTGGAGCTTGCGCACGGTCGAGCGCGGGCCGTCGCAGCCGACCAGGTAACTGCCGCGCCACCAGGTGCCCTTGGGGCCGCGGGTGTGGGCCGTGACGCCCGAGGACTCCTGCTCGATGGCGTCGAGCCGGCTGTCCACCGCGACCTTGACGAGCCGTTCGCCGGAGAGGGCCGCGCGCAGGGCGTCGGTCAGCACGTGCTGGGCGATGTGCAGCGGGGCGGGCTCGGCCTCGCCGTCGAACACGACCTCGCGCATCACCTGCTTGCGCCGCACCGACCGCCATCCGGCCCAGTGGGCACCGGCCCGGTCCAGGGGCACGCCGGTCAGCCGTTCCATGAGGGCGGCGGTGTCCTCGCGCAGGACGACGGTGCGCGCCGCGCGGGGTTCGTCCTTGCCCGGTCCCTCGTCGAGGACGACGCACGGCACCTCCTGACGCGCCAGCGCCAGGGCGAGCGTGAGCCCGACGGGCCCCGCTCCGACGATGATCACCGGGTCCACGGCGCGGCGCCCCCTGCCCGTGGAGGTGTCCCGAGAGACGTAGGTGAACAGGAAGTTGGAGCAGGGTGCACGATCACAGAACGTATGCAACCCATTGCCGGTGCTTGCGTCAAGTGACCAGGGGCAGTGGCGATCATGCCACTGCCCCCGAGTGTGTCACGTGCGGATGACTCGAGCGTCAGTGCCTCGGCCCGTTCCGCCGTCGGCCAGGTCGTCCGCACCCGACGACCGCGCCCGTCGACTTCTTGGCTCGCCGCAGCCGGCGCTCCAGCCAGCTCGCGAAGCGACGTGAGGGCGAAGTTCAGCGCGATGAAGATGACGGCCACGACGGTGAAGCTGGCGATGACGTTGGCGCCGTAGTAGCCGCTCATCGTGTTCGCCGAGGCGAGCAGCTCGGAGTAGGTCAGGACCGCGCCGCCGAGGGCGGTGTCCTTCACGATGACGACGAGCTGGCTGACGATGGCCGGCAGCATCGCGGTGACCGCCTGCGGCAGCAGGATCAGGCCGCATCAGCTGGCCCTTGCGCAGACCGATCGCCATGGCCGCCTCGGACTGGCCCTTGGGCAGGGACAGGATGCCTGCCCGGACGATCTCGGCGAGGACCGAGGCGTTGTACAGCACCAGACCGGTGACGACCGCGTACAGCGGACGGTCGTCGGAGGTGACGTTGGTGTACTCGGCGAACAGGGCGAGGCCGAAGATCATCAGGACCAGCACGGGGATGGACCGGAAGAACTCGACCACGATCGCGGCCGGAACCCGGACCCACGCATGGTCCGACAGGCGGGCGATGCCGAGAACCGCGCCGAGCGGCAGCGCGATGATCACCGCCAGGGCGGCGGCCTTCAGCGTGTTCTGCAGACCCGGCCAGATGTACGTGGACCAGGCCTCGGTGCCGGAGAAGAACGGCTCCCACAGGGCCCACTCCAGCTGGCCCTTGTCCGTCGAGGGTCCTGAACACCCACCACAGCAGGGCCGCGAGCGGCGGCCAGGAAGACCACCGTGAGGACGACGTTGCGCCGCTTGGCCCGGGGGCCCTGGGCGTCGTACAGAACGGAGCTCATCGCTTCACCGCCACCTTCTTGCCCACCCAACCGAGGAACAGGCCGGTCGGCAGCGTCAGAACCACGAAACCGAACGCGATGATCGCCGAGATCAGCAGCAGCTGGGCCTCGTTCTCGATCATCTCCTTCATCAGTACCGCCGCCTCGGCGACGCCGATGGCGGCGGCCACCGTGGTGTTCTTGATGAGGGCGATCAGCACGTTCGCCAGTGGGCACGACGGACGAACGGAATGCCTGCGGCAGCACGACCAGACGCAGCACCTGGCGGAAGTTGAGACCGATCGCGCGCGCCGCCTCCGCCTGCCCGACCGGCACCGTGTTGATGCCGGAGCGCAGCGCCTCGCACACGAAGGACGAGGTGTAGAGGATCAGGCCCAGGACTGCCAGCCGGAAGTTGATCGTCTCGACGTCGTTCGGCGCCGAGGGAGACACCCAGCGTCTGGTTCAGGCCCAGCGACGTGAACAGGATGATGACGGTCAGCGGGATGTTCCGCACGATGTTCACGTACGCGGTCCCGAAGCCGCGCATCAGCGGCACCGGGCCGACGCGCATGGCGGCCAGCAGGGTGCCCCAGATCAGGGAGCCGACGGCGGAGAGCACAGCGAGCTGCACTGTCGTCCAGAAGGCTCCCAGCAGGTCGTAATCCTCAAGAAAGTCGAACACGATCTCCCGCGCTTCCGCGTGTAGGGATGCCCGCCGGTGCGCCGCCCCGCCGTGGGCGGCGCACCCGTCAGGCGTCTGCCTCAGCTCTTGATGTCGCCGATCTTCGGCGCGGGCTCGTTCTTGTAGTTCGCCGGGCCGAAGTTCTTGTCCACGGCCTTCTGCCAGGCGCCGTCGGCGACCATGGCCTCGAGGGCCTTGTTGATCTTGGCCTTGAGGTCGCTGCCCTTCTTGACGCCGATGCCGTAGTTCTCGTTGGTCAGCTTGAAGCCGCCGAGCTTGAACTTGCCCTTGAACTGCGACTGGGCGGCGTAACCGGCGAGGATCGAGTCGTCGGTGGTCAGCGCGTCGACGGCACCGTTCTGCAGGCCGGGCAGGCACGCGGAGTACGTCGGGTACGGCTGCAGCTGCGCCTTGGGGGCCAGCTTGTCCTTGACGTTCTGCGCCGAGGTGGAGCCGGTGACCGAGCACAGCTTGGCGTTGTTCAGGTCCTTCGGCGACTTGATCTTGTTGTCGTCCGCACGAACCAGAACATCCTGGTGGGCCAGCAGGTACGGGCCGGCGAAGTCGACCTTCTCCTGGCGCTCCGGGGTGATCGAGTAGGTCGCGGCGATGAAGTCGACGTCACCACGCTGCGAGCATGGTCTCGCGGTCGGCGCTCTTCGCTTCCTTCCACTCGATCTGGTCCTCCTTGTAACCGAGCTTCTTCGCGACGTACGTGGCGACGTCGACGTCGAAGCCGGCGTAGCCCTGCGGCGTCTTCTGGCCGAGGCCGGGCTGGTCGAACTTGATGCCGACGGTGATCGTCTTGCCGCCGCCGGAGCCGGAGTCGCTGCCCGTGCTGTTGTCGCCGCCGCACGCGGTGGCGGTGAGGGCGAGCGCGAACACGGTGGCCGAGGCGGCGGTGACCTTGCGGAGCTTCATGGTGAACATCCTTTGGCTGGTGAAGAGATGCGGGCCGTCAGGGCGGCGACGCCGCTCGCGCCGCGCGCGAAGTGCGCCGTCAGTGGTGCAGGATCTTCGACAGGAAGTCCTTGGCACGGTCACTGCGCGGGTTGCTGAAGAACTGGTCGGGCGCAGCCTCCTCGACGATTCGGCCGTCTGCCATGAACACCACGCGGTTTGCGGCCGATCGTGCGAAACCCATCTCGTGGGTGACGACGATCATCGTCATGCCGTCGCGGGCGAGCTGCTGCATGACCTCCAGCACCTCGTTGATCATCTCGGGGTCGAGCGCGGAGGTCGGCTCGTCGAAGAGCATGACCTTCGGCTCCATGGCCAGCGCCCGCGCGATCGCGACGCGCTGCTGCTGGCCGCCGGAGAGCTGTGCAGGGTACTTCTCGGCCTGGGCGCCCACGCCGACCCGGTCGAGCAGGGCGCGAGCCCGCTCCTCGGCCGCCTGCTTGTCCTTCTTGCGGACCTTGATCTGGCCGAGCATCACGTTCTCGAGCACGGTCTTGTGCGCGAAGAGGTTGAAGGACTGGAAGACCATTCCGACGTCGGCCCGCAGCCGGGCCAGCTCCTTGCCCTCGTGGGGCAGCGGCTTGCCGTCGATCGTTATCGTGCCGGAGTCGGTCGTCTCCAGGCGGTTGATGGTGCGGCACAGGGTGGACTTTCCGGACCCGGAGGGTCCGATGACCACGACGACTTCACCGCGGGCGATCGTCAGGTCGATGTCCTGGAGTACGTGCAACGCGCCGAAGTGCTTGTTGACGCTCTTCAGGACGACCAGTTCGCCGGTCGCGGCCACATCTTGCTTGGCCACCGATACTTCGGTCATCGCTCTCAGGCTCCGTCCTCCTCGGTTTCGGAGGACAGTAGTAACCCTCTACGACCTGCGTCATTACATCTGAGGGGAATCTGAGCATCACGATCCGATAGCAATCGGACACGTGTCGTAGCACTTATGAGCAGCGCTCATATCGGCCGGGTAACGGAAGCTCTCCGCAACCGGAACCCTCTTGACGCCGTCCTCATCCATCAGCGTGACTGCACAAGGTGCACGCGCGCGCGTGCACGCGTTTTTTGTACACAGACAGATCGTACGACCAGTGAACCGAAGGGGGCCCGGATGAGACTGCTGCTCGTCGAGGACGACAACCACGTCGCCGCCGCCCTGTCGGCTGTCCTGGCACGGCACGGGTTCGACGTCACCCACGCGCGCAGCGGTGAGGAGGCCCTTCAGGCACTCGTCCCCGAGAGCGACGGCTTCGGTGTGGTCCTCCTCGACCTGGGCCTGCCCGACCAGGACGGATACGAGGTCTGCGGCAAGATCCGCAAGCGGACCAGCACCCCGGTGATCATGGTCACCGCGCGTTCCGACGTCCGCTCCCGCATCCACGGCCTCAACCTCGGCGCCGACGACTACGTCGTGAAGCCGTACGACACCGGGGAGCTGCTCGCCCGCATCCACGCCGTGAGCCGGCGCACCTCCCACGAGGACACCTCGAGCGGCATCGAGACCGAGCTGCGTCTCGGTCCCGTGCACATCGAGCTGCCCACACGCCGGGTCAGCGTGGACGGCTCGCGTGGTCCAGCTGACCCGCAAGGAGTTCGACCTGCTGGCCCTGCTCGCGCAGCGGCCCGGGGTGGTCTTCCGCCGGGAGCAGATCATCAGCGAGGTGTGGCGGACCAGCTGGGAGGGGACCGGGCGCACCCTCGAGGTGCATGTCGCGTCCCTGCGCGCCAAGCTGCGCATGCCGGCGCTCATCGAGACCGTACGCGGAGTCGGCTACCGGCTCGTCGCGCCTGCCGGGTAGCGGGGCCGGGTGCGCACTCGTCTGCTCCCGCTGCTGATCATCCTGATGGCGGCCGTGCTGCTCGCGCTCGGTGTCCCGCTCGCCGTCAGCCTGGCCGGGGCCCAGCAGCAGAGGGTCGTCGTCGACCGGATCGACGACACCGCGCGCTTCGCCGCCCTCGCCCAGTTCGTCACCGACTCGCCCACCGGCACCAGCGGCGCGTTCGAGAACGAGCGCCTGACCACGCTCAGCAGCGAACTCGACAGCTACTACGACGTCTACGGCATTCGGGCCGGTGTCTTCTACCGCAGCGGCAGTGCCATGGCTCACGCACCGGCCAGGTGGTCCCTGCCAAAGGAGGGCGAGGTACGCGACGCCTTCGACGAGGCGCTGCTCAGCCGCCGCAGCCACGACCCGCAACAGGTCTGGCCCTGGCAGCGCCACAATCTCGTGGTCGCCTCGCCGGTCATCCGGGACGGGGACGTCGTCGCGGTCGTCGTCACCGACTCGCCCACCGGGCAGCTGCGCTCCCGCACACTGCACGGCTGGCTGGTCATCGGCGCGGGCGAGGCCGCCGCGATGCTGCTGGCCGTCGGCGCCGCGCTGCGGCTGACCGGCTGGGTCCTCAAGCCCGTACGGGTCCTGGACGCCACCACCCACGACATCGCCACCGGGCGGCTCAAGTCCCGGGTCGCCGCCGCCGGCGGACCGCCGGAACTCAGGCGCCTGGCCCGGTCGTTCAACGAGATGGCGGACAACGTCGAGGACGTGCTGGAGCAGCAGCGCGCCTTCGTCGCCGACGCTTCGCACCAGCTGCGCAACCCGCTCGCGGCGCTGCTGCTGCGCATCGAGCTGCTCTCCTTCGAACTGCCCGAGGGCAACGAGGAGATCGCCTCCGTCCAGGCCGAGGGCAAGCGCCTCGCGGAGGTCCTGGACGACCTGCTGGACCTGGCGCTGGCCGAGCACACCGAGGCGGATCTGAAGATCACCGACATCGGCGAGCTCGCCGCCGAACGCCTCGCGGCCTGGGCCCCGACCGCCGAGGCCAAGGGCGTACGACTGGTGGGCGACTGCCCGCCCACGACCGCGCTGGGCCGACCCGGTCGCGCTGTCCAGCGCGCTGGACGCGGTCATCGACAACGCGGTGAAGTTCACGCCCGAGGACCAGAGCGTCGAGGTGACCGTCGCCTCCAACGGCGACATCTCCACCATCGTCGTCACCGACCACGGCCCCGGCCTCACCGACGAGGAACTGGCCCGCATCGGCGACCGTTTCTGGCGCAGCGGCCGCCACCAGAACATCAAGGGCTCGGGCCTCGGCCTGTCCATCTCGCGGGCGCTGCTCGCGGCGGGCGGCGGTTCGGTCGCGTACGACCATCACGAGCCGCACGGCCTGCGGGTGACGGTGACGGTGCCGAGGACGGGGCCCGCGGTCTGACGGGCCCGGGGAAACCCCTAGGGCTTGACGGACTGGTAGTAGCGCTGGGCGCCGACATGCAGCTGGAGCGGGTCGGTGTAGATCGCGGTGCGGACGTCGACCAGCTGGGCGGAGTGGACGGTCGCGCCGATGCCGTCCCGGCTGTCGATCACCGTACGGGTCAGCCATTCGGTGAGCCGGGGGTCCATGTTGCTGCGCGTGACCAGCAGGTTGGACACCGCCAGGGTCGGCACCGGGTCACCGCGCTGGATGGTGGGGTAGGCCGACTCCGGCATCTTGGTGGCACGGTAGTACCGCGTGGCGCCACCCTGGTCGTGCAGCTTGGCGACGAGGCGGGCGTCGATCGGCACGAACCGGAAGGCCGACGACGACTTCTTGGCCAGGCGGCTGAGCCCGTCCGTAGGCAGTCCGCCCGACCAGAAGAACGCGTCGAGGCCGTGTCCCAGCCGCCTGGGCCCGGTGTCGATGCCGTCCGACGAGGGCTTGATGTCCTTCTCCGGGTCGATCCCGGCCGCCTTGAGCACCCCGTTCGCGATCAGCCGCACGCCGGAGTTCGGCAGCCCTATGGCCACGCGCTTGCCCCGCAGGTCCGCGACGGAGCGGATGTCCGAGTCGGGCGGTACGACGAGCTGCATGTAGTCGTCGTACAGGCGGGCGACACCGCGCAGCCGGTCGGCGCCCGCGCCGTGGCCGAGCTTGTACGTGGCGACCGCGTCCGCCGCGGCGATCGCGAAGTCGGCCTTGCCCGTCGCCACGTCCGAGACGTTCTCCTGTGACCCGGCACTGGTCAGCAAGCGCACCCTCAGGTCCGGCATGTCCCGGTCGATCTCGGTGCGCAGGAGTTTGCCGTACTCGTGATACACCCCGGCACGCGTGCCCGTGCTGAACCTGATCGTCCCGCCCGGAGGCTCCTCGGCCCAGGGGCGCAGCCACCACAGCAGCAGCCCGAGGACCACGAGCGAGGCGGCGCCGCCCTGCAGGGCCCGGCGCCTGCCGATTCGGGGGAACATCTTGGACATGCGCGAGATCCTGCCAGCCTTGGTGCCTCGCTGACCAGGGGCGAGGTCCGGCACAGGGGCGGGAGAGGAGTGTCAGTGGCGGCAACTACTGTCGTCCCCATGAGCTCCTCGCCCGCTGACCTGGTCCGTGAATTCCATCTCGCCTTCGGCCTGGACGCCCGCAGTACCCCTACGGAGATCTCCCCGGAACTCGCCGCCCACCGCGGCGAACTCCTCGCGGAGGAGGCCGCGGAGGTCGCCGAGGTGTCGGTGCGGGGCCCGCTCGACCGGCTCGCCCACGAACTGGCGGACGTGGTCTACGTCGCGTACGGCACCGCCCTCGTCCACGGCATCGACCTCGACGCGGTACTGACCGAGATCCACCGCTCCAACATGACCAAGATCGGCCCGGACGGCGTGGTCTCCCGCCGCGAGGACGGCAAGGTCCTCAAGGGCGAGCACTACGAGGCGCCGGACGTGCCCGGGGTGCTGCGGAGGCAGGGGTGGGCTCCGGGCGGCGGCGACTGACGGCCCCGTCGGTAGCCCACCCACTCCCTCAGTCGCCCACCGGTGCCTCCGCCTCCGCCTTCCGGGGCGTGTGTTCCGGGGATTCCCGACGGACCTCGCGGCGTCCCTTCCACCACGTCGCCACCGGCTCCGTGTAGCGCGCGGTGAGAGGGCCCAGGACGACCAGGATGAGGACGTAGGCCGTGGCCAGGGGGCCGAGGGACGGTTCGATACCGGCCGCGACCGCCAGGCCGGCGATGACGATCGAGAACTCGCCACGGGCCACCAGCGCGCCGCCCGCCCGCCAGCGGCCCTTGACGGAGATCCCGGCCCGCCGGGCCGCCCAGTAGCCGGTGGCGATCTTCGTCAGGGCCGTGACGACGGCCAGCGCGAGGGCGGGCAGCAGGACGGGCGGAATGCTGGACGGGTCGGTGTGCAGTCCGAAGAAGACGAAGAAGACCGCCGCGAACAGGTCGCGCAAGGGGCTGAGGAGGGTGTGCGCACCCTCCGCCACCTCTCCCGACAGCGCGATGCCCACCAGGAAGGCGCCCACCGCCGCCGAGACCTGGAGCTGCTGCGCGACACCCGCGACCAGGATCGTCAGGCCCAGCACCACCAGCAGCAGCTTCTCCGGGTCGTCGCTGGAGACGAACCGCGAGATGACCCGGCCGTAGCGCACCGCCAGGAACAGCACGAGCCCCGCCGCGCCCAGCGCGATCGCCAGGGTCACGCTGCCGGCCATCAGCCCGACCCCCGCCACCAGCGCGGTGACGATGGGCAGGTACACCGCCATCGCCAGATCCTCCAGCACCAGCACGCTGAGGATCACCGGCGTCTCCCGGTTGCCGACCCGGCCCAGATCGCCGAGCACCTTCGCGATCACGCCGGACGACGAGATCCAGGTGACGCCGGCCAGGACGACGGCGGCCACCGGCCCCCATCCGAGCAGCAGCGCCACCGCCGCCCCCGGCAGCGCGTTGAGCGCGCAGTCGACCAGACCGGACGGGTAGTGCGTCTTGAGGTTGGAGACCAGATCGCTCGCCGTGTACTCCAGGCCAAGCATCAACAGCAGCAGGATGACGCCGATCTCGGCGCCGGTGGCGATGAACTCCTCGCTCGCGCCCAGCGGCAGCAGACCGCCCTCGCCGAAGGCCAGCCCGGCCAGGAGGTACAGCGGTATTGGCGAGAGCCGGAAACGGGCGGCGAACCGGCCGAGCAGGCCGAGGCCGAGGATGATGGAACCGAACTCGATGAGCAGGACCGCGGAGTGCACCGGCTCACTCCCGCCCGAGTATCGTCGCGGCGGCGTCGACGCCCTCACGGGTACCGACGACGATCAGCGTGTCACCGCCCGCCAGCCGGAAGTCCGGCGCGGGCGACGGGATGGCCTCGGCCCGGCGCAGCACCGCCACGACCGACGCGCCCGTCTCCGTCCGCATCCGCATGTCGCCCAGCACCCGCCCGTTCCAGCGCGAGGTCGCGGCCACCTCGATCCGCTCGGCGACCAGGCCGAGGTCCGTCGTGTACAGCAGGCTCGGGCTGTGATGGGACGGCTTCAGCGCGTCGATGAGCGAACCCGCCTCCGAGCTGGTCAGCCGCAGCGACTGCGCGCAGGAGTCGGGATCGTCGGCCCGGTACACGTTCACCGTGCGCGTGCCGTCGCGGTGCGCCACCACCGACAGATGGCGGTGTTCCCGGGTCTCCAGGTCGTACTGGACCCCGATACCCGGCAGCGGCGTCGCCCTCAGGCGCGGAGCTGACACGTTTCTTCCCCTTGTTCGTCTTGGTTCGGCTTGTGCTGGCTTGTTGTCTTGTTCGTCTTGCTGTGTCGGTGTCGTGAACGGGTGTCGATCAACGGACGGGTCAAGTCCGCATGCTGTCATCCGGCCGTACGGTGACGACATGGGTGTTGTGACGGATATACGCAGCGGCCGGTCGCCGGAGAGGGTGGAGCGGGAGGTGCCGTACGCGAAGGCCGGAAGGGGCGGATCCAGGAACGTGTCGTTGTTCTGGCGGATCTTCTCGCTCAATGCCGCAGGCCTCGTCGTGGCCACGGCGCTGCTGCTCGGCCCGGTCACCGTGTCCACCCCCGTCCTGGCGGGCGAGGCGCTGGTCCTGCTCGGCGGCCTGGTGATGCTGCTGGCCGGTAACGCCCTCGTGCTGCGCTTCGGCCTCGCGCCCCTGCAACGGCTGGGCACGGCCATGGCCACCGCCGACCTGCTGCGCCCGGGGTCCCGCCCGGTGGTCGCCGGCCCGGCGGAGACGGCCGCGCTGATCACGACGTACAACACGATGCTCGACCGGCTGGAGGCCGAGCGGGCCGACGGGCGCCGCCCGGGCCCTGTCCGCCCAGGAGAGCGAACGGCACCGGATCGCCCGCGAGCTCCACGACGAGGTCGGTCAGACCCTGACCGCCGTCCTCCTGCAGCTCAAGCGCGTCGCGGACCGGGCGCCCGAGGATTTGCGCGAGGAGGTGGGCCAGGCGCAGGAGGCGACCCGGGCCGGTCTGGACGAGATCCGCCGTATCGCCCGCCGGCTGCGCCCCGGTGTACTGGAGGAGCTCGGGCTGGCCAGTGCCCTGCGCTCGCTCACCGTCCGAGTTCACCACCCATGGGCTGACCGTGCGTCACCATGTCACCGGCGACCTCCCCGCCCTGACCCCGGAATCCGAACTCGTCGTCTACCGGGTGGCACAGGAAGGCCTGACCAACACCGCCCGGCATGCCACCGCCGACCGCGCCGAACTCCGTCTCCAGCCGGTCCCCGGCGGCGTCGAACTCCTCGTACGCGACAACGGCACGGGCGTCGGCGACGCCCCGGAGGGCGCCGGCATCACGGGCATGCGCGAACGCGCCCTTCTGATCGGCGCTGCCCTCACCGTCGAACCGGCCCCCGGCAGGGGCACCGACGTACGCCTGCGCGTACCGATGACGGAAGGAGCCCGCTGACCAGTGTCCCCACCGGTCAGGCCAAGGAGCCCGCTGATGTCCGCCCCCACCCCGATCCGCGTCCTGCTCGCCGACGACCACACCCTCGTACGCCGAGGAGTGCGCCTCATCCTGGACGGGGAAGCGGACCTGACGGTCGTGGCAGAGGCCGGGGACGGGGCCGAGGCCGTCGCCCGGGCCCGGGACACCGCCGTGGACCTGGCCGTCCTCGACGTTGCCATGCCCCGCATGACCGGCCTCCAGGCCGCCCGCGAACTCTCCCGCCGACTGCCCGCGCTGCACATCCTGATCCTGACGATGTACGACAACGAGGAGTACTTCTTCGAGGCGCTCAGGGCCGGAGCCAGCGGCTACGTCCTCAAGTCCGTCGCCGACCGCGACCTGGTCGAGGCCTGCCGGGCGGCCGTGCGCGACGAGCCGTTCATCTACCCGGGCGCCGAGCGGGCCCTCGTCCGCTCCTACCTGGAACGGCTGCACCGGGGCGACGGCCTGCCGGAACGGGCCATCACCGAACGCGAGGAGGAGATCCTCAAACTGGTCGCCGAGGGCCACACCTCGAAGGAGATCGGCGAACTCCTCTTCATCAGCGCCAAGACGGTCGAACGCCACCGCGCCAACCTCCTCCAGAAGCTCGGCATGCGCGACCGCCTGGAGCTGACCCGGTACGCGATCCGGGCCGGGCTCATCGAGCCGTGAGGCCGGGCGCCCTTGCGTTGTCGTCGGCGAGTCCGCCCAGCGCGCGAGCGACCGCGTCCGGAGTCACACCGTCGGCCCGGTTGTCGAACACCAGGCTGTGACGGCTCGACCACCGGCACGCGTTGTCCTGGGCCTTTCGCCAGAAGGCGTCCCAGTCGGCGAGCTTGGAGAGGTCCCGTGCGCAGCCGCGGGCGCGGACTCGGGCACGTGCGGTGTCGGAGTCGGTCTCGACCCGCACCACCACCGGTTCGGCATGGCGGGGCCAGGAGTGGTGCTCGGCCACTTCGGCCAGGTAGCCGGGGCGGGAGAAGTACCGGCCGAACGGGGCGTCCAGGACGACCGGCCGGCCCACCGCGAGGTTGTCGCGCGCCAGG
The DNA here is from genome assembly GCA_963771775.1 of uncultured Actinomycetota bacterium. Lineage (GTDB taxonomy): Bacteria > Actinomycetota > Actinomycetes > Mycobacteriales > Pseudonocardiaceae > Lentzea. The sequence goes on along the minus strand of CAVYUS010000004.1, from coordinate 1,219,364 downwards.
TCCAGGATGGTCAGGTACTCCAGATCCATCACAGCTGACTGGTAGTACGGGTTGAGGTCCCGCTCGGACGGATCCGTGCCGGCGAGCTCGAGGAGCGCCTCGGTGAAGCGGGTGCAGGCGGTGTCCTTGTCGAGGTAGGCGGCCCCGGTCTGCCGGGCGAGCAGCCGGGCCACGGTGCTCTTTCCCGACCCGGCCGGCCCGATCACGAAGTAGGCCCGTGGAACGGTCATGTGCGGCTCTCCTTCGGGGACCTGCCGTCCTTGACGAAGAACAGGTACGAGGAACCGCCGACCAGCAGCAGCACCCCGCCGACCAGGAAGACGAGGTTGTAGCTGCCTCCGGTGGCATCGAGGATGCTCCCGGTGACGATGGGAGCCAGCGTCGCGCCGAGGAAGCCGCCGAAGTTCTGGATGGCCCCCAGCGAGGCCACCTGGTGCGGCTCCGCGACGTCGGACGCCAGTGTCCACAGGCAGCCGATCGGCACCTGCGCGGCGAAGTAGCCCACGCACAGCAGCACCATCGCGAGCGGGGTGCTCTCGACGTAGGCCACGGGAAGCACGGCGGCGGCCGCCAGGGCCGCGCCGCCGGCGATCGGGATCTTGCGCGAGGTGACGGCGGAGACTCCCCGGCCGATCAGGCGCCCGGAGAGGAAGCCGCCGAAGAGCACGCCCGCGATACCGCACAGGAACGGCAGGGACGCCAGCCAGCCGGTCGTGGTGAGGCTGAAGCCGCGGGAGGTCTCCAGGTAGCTGGGCAGCCAGGTGAGGTACACCCACACCGTGTAGAAGATGCCGAAGGCGCCGAGGACCATGAAGTACGTGTTCCGCTGCCGGAACAGCTGCCCCCACCCGGCCCTCGCCTCGGCCTCGGGCGCCGGGGGCGCGGACGCTTCGCCCATGATGGCGGCCTGCTCGCGCAGCGTGGGGTCGCGGTAGACACGCAGCCACACGAGCACGATCACGACACCGAGCGCGCCGATGGTGACGAACATGCCGCGCCACCCCAGCAGCAGCATCAGCGTGGTGAGCAGCGGCGGGGCGATCGCGTTGGCTATCTGCGAGCCCGTGTTGACGATCGAGATCGGCAGCGCGCGCTCGTGTTGTGCGAACCACCTCTGGTTGACCTTCAGGCTGGCGGTGAAGAAGGGGGCCTCGGCGACACCGAGAGCCACGCGGGCCGCGTACATGAAGCCGTACGAACTCGCTGTCGCGGAGAGCATCGACACCAGAGACCACAGCGCGGCCGCCCAGGCGTACATGCGCTTGGGCCCGAAGCGGTCGACGAGGTAGCCGGCCGGGAGGTTGGCCAGCGCGTAGGGCCAGGCGAACGCCGCGAGCAGGAGTCCCATCTGGGTGGAGCTGAGGTCGAACTCCTTGGCGACGGTCGTGTTCGCGACGCTCAGGTTGGAGCGGTCGAGGTAGTTGACGACGCCGCCGATCACCAGGAGGGCGACCAGAACCCAGCGGATCCTGATCGACCGCGGGGCGTCGGCGTCAGTTCTCTCGGGAACCTGGGCATCGGAGAGCGGTTGGGACATGGGGGGCTCCTGGGGGATCACCACAAGGGTTGGGGAGGGGGACGAGACACCGCAAGGGGCAGGAGTGGGGGTGGGCGGAGTCGGGGCCCGGGCGTCAGGCCCGGGCTTCTTCGATGGACCGCAGGACGGTCCGGGCCGCTTCGGTCACCCGCCGGTAGTCACCGTCGGGACGGGCGGCCTTGGTCACGGAGCTTCCGACGCCGACCGCGACGACACCGGCGTCGAACCACGCCTTGACGTTGTCGGGCGAGACGCCGCCCGCAGGCATGAGCGGTGCCTGGGGGAGGGGAGCCTTGACGGTCCGGACGTACTCGGGGCCCATGAACTCGGCGGGGAAGAGCTTCACGATGTCGGCGCCCGCCTGCATCGTGTCGACGATCTCCGTCGGGGTGAAGGCACCGCTGACCGTGACGGCCTGATAGCGGTTGGCGGCCGCGATCATCGCCGGGTTCAGATTGGGGCTCACCAGCAGGTTCGCCCCGGCCGAGACGCAGGCATGGGCCGCCTGTTCGTCCAGGACCGTCCCGGCGCCGACGACCACTCCGTCCTTGCCGTAGCGCTCGGACAGCTTCGAGATGACATCCAGCGCGCCCGGCACCGAGAGCGTGATCTCCAGTGCGCGCACACCGCCCTCGATCGCGGCCTCGGACACGGCCAGGGCCTCTTCCGCGCTGTCCAGCCGGACGATCAGCAGGGCTCCGGTGCGGACGATCGCGTCAAGAGATTGAAACTTCGTTACCATGGCGGAACACGCTAGAACATGAATTCACATATTGTCACTAGTCCCGGAGCGGGAAGTTAATCTGATCTCCCCCACCGTTCTGGAGGAGACGTGATGGTCAGGGCACCGCTGATTCCGGAACAGCGGCACCAGGAGCTCCTGCGCCTGCTGCGGAGCACCGGCGTGCTGAGCATCCGGGAGCTCATGACGCGGCTGAACGTCTCCCACATGACGGTGCGCCGTGACATCGCCGCCCTGGAGAAGAGCGGCCAGGTGGTCTCGGTCCAGGGCGGTGTCAGGCTGGCGGACTGGACAGGGCACGCCCCGCCCCGCGAGAGGGCGTCCCGGGCCCAGCTGGAACTTCCCCGCAAGCAGGCCATCGCCGAGACCGCGGCGGGCCTCGTCGAGGACGGCATGGCGGTCTTCCTCGACGCGGGAACGACCTGCCAGTCCACCGTCCCGTTTCTGGCCGGCCGCAAGGACCTCACCGTCGTCACCAACGACTTCCACGCCGCGATCGCGCTCTTCGGCCTTCCGGAGATCCGCGCCATTCACACCGGGGGCGAGATCGACGTGTCGAGCGGATCGAGCAGCGGGCCGCTCGCCGCCGGAGTCATCGCGGCGTTGAACATCGACGTCTGCTTCCTGAGCGCGGGCTCGTGGGACCTGGCCCACGGTGTGACCAGTTTCTCGACCGACAAGGTGCTGCTCAAGCAGACCGTGATGCGAGCGGCGACATCGGTCGTCCTGCTCGCCGACAGCACGAAGTGGGGCAGTGTCGAGCGGTTCAACGTGACCCCCCTGGGCGGGCTCGACACCATCGTGACCGACGACGGTCTGCCGCCCGCGGTCGTCGACCGCATCGCCGAGGAGGGTCCGTCGGTGCTGCAGGCGTCCTGAGCCGGTCCGTACACGGCCCTCGCCCGGGAGCGCCTACCCTTGAGCCATGACCATCAGCAGCGACCGGAGCCCGGCAGTGGATCAGCAGACATCCAGGACATACGAAGTTCGAACCTACGGATGTCAGATGAACGTCCACGACTCCGAGCGATTGTCCGGTCTGCTGGAGGACGCGGGCTACGTGCGGGCCCCCGAGGGTTCCGACGGCGAGGCGGACGTCGTCGTCTTCAACACCTGCGCGGTGCGTGAGAACGCCGACAACAAGCTGTACGGCAACCTGGGCCACCTCGCGCCGAAGAAGGCGAGCCGCCCCGGTATGCAGATCGCGGTCGGCGGCTGTCTGGCGCAGAAGGACCGCGACACCATCGTGAAGAGGGCGCCCTGGGTGGACGTCGTCTTCGGCACGCACAACATCGGCAAACTGCCGGTCCTGCTGGAACGCGCGCGCGTGCAGGAAGAGGCGCAGGTCGAGATCGCCGAGTCGCTGGAGGAGTTCCCCTCGACGCTGCCGACGCGCCGCGAGAGCGCGTACGCGGCCTGGGTGTCGATCTCCGTCGGCTGCAACAACACCTGCACCTTCTGCATCGTCCCGGCCCTGCGCGGCAAGGAGAAGGACCGCCGTCCCGGCGACATCCTCGCCGAGATCGAGGCCCTGGTCGCCGAGGGCGTCTCCGAGATCACGCTGCTCGGCCAGAACGTCAACGCCTACGGCTCCGACATCGGCGACCGCGAGGCCTTCAGCAAGCTGCTGCGCGCCTGCGGCAACATCGAAGGCCTGGAGCGCGTCCGCTTCACCTCCCCGCACCCGCGGGACTTCACCGACGACGTCATCGCCGCCATGGCCGAGACGCCGAACGTGATGCCGCAGCTGCACATGCCGCTCCAGTCCGGCTCCGACCCGGTCCTGAAGGCGATGCGCCGCTCCTACCGCCAGGAGCGCTACCTGGGGATCATCGAGAAGGTCCGCGCCGCCATCCCGCACGCCGCGATCAGCACCGACATCATCGTGGGCTTCCCCGGCGAGACCGAGGAGGACTTCGAGCAGACGCTGCACGTGGTGCGCGAGGCCCGCTTCGCCCAGGCCTTCACCTTCCAGTACTCCAAGCGGCCCGGCACCCCGGCCGCCGAGATGGACGGCCAGATCCCCAAGAAGGTCGTCCAGGAGCGCTACGAGCGTCTCGTCGCCCTCCAGGAGGAGATCTCCTGGGAGGAGAACAAGAAGCAGGTCGGCCGCACGCTCGAGCTGATGGTCGCCGAGGGCGAGGGCCGCAAGGACGGCACCACCCACCGCCTGTCCGGCCGCGCCCCCGACAACCGCCTCGTCCACTTCACCAAGCCGGACGCAGGAGGTCCGCCCCGGCGACGTGGTCACGGTCGAGATCACCTACGCCGCCCCGCACCACCTCCTCGCCGAGGGCCCCGTCGCTGGACGTGCGCCGCACACGCGCGGGTGACGCCTGGGAGAAGCGCAACGCCGGCCGAAGCAGGCCAAGCCCGCCGGCGTGCTGCTCGGCCTGCCGAAGATCGGCGTGCCCGAGCCGCTGCCGGTCGCGACGAGCGGCTGCGGCTGCGACTGACCGGCCCGCTTCGCGGCCTCAGCCGGTTCGCCGGGCGCGCGGTGCGTGCGAGCGGGTCCCCGGGGTTACCCTGCCGATCATGCTTGTCGCCGCCGCTGTCTGCCCCTGCCCGCCCCTTCTGGTCCCCGAGGTCGCCGCCGGCGCCGCTCCGGAGCTGGACGCCGCGCGGGCCGCTTGTACGGACGCGCTGGGCGTGCTCGCCGCCGCCCGGCCCGACCGGCTCGTGGTCGTCGGGCCGGTGGAGAGCGCCGGGCCCGAGACGTACCCGCGAGGGCACGCGGGGCTCGTTCCGGGGCTTCGGTGTCGACCTCGACGTACGGCTGGGGCCGGACGAGGGCGCGGCACGCGAGAACGACGGCTGCCGTACTCGCTTGCTGTGGCCGCCTGGCTGCTGGAGCGGACCGGGTGGTCCGACGCCCCGGTCGAGGGGCTCGGCGTGGGGGAGCCGCTCGACCCCCGAGCGGTGCGCCGCGGACGGGAAGGGACGTCGCCGCCCGGGCCGAGCGGGTCGCGCTGCTGGTGATGGGCGACGCCAGCGCGTGCCGGACGCTCAAGGCCCCGGGCTATCTGGACGAGCGGGCGGCGCCCTTCGACGCGGAGGCCGCGCGTGCGCTCGGCGCGGCGGACGTGGCCGCCCTCACGACGCTGGACACCGGGCTGGCGCACGAGCTGAAGGTGTCCGGCCGGGCCCCCTGGCAGGTCCTGGCGGGCGCGGCCGAGGGCGCGGACCTCGGCGGACCACTGCTGTACGAGGACGCGCCGTACGGGGTGGGATACGTCGTGGCCACCTGGTCGTAGACCGGGCGGCAGGACACGGCCACGGAACGGCGGACGGCCGGGAGCTTTCGAGCTCCGCGGCCGTCCGCCGACATGCCCTTCAGTGGTGCGTTCAGAACCTTCAGTGCGCCCATGTGTGCCCAATTGCACTCAGGAAGCGGGCGGTGGTCCGTCCGGCGGCGTGGCGCCGCCCGCGTTCGGCGGCGGTGGCGTGCCGCCCGCGTCCGGTCCGTTGTCGCCCTTGTGCGCGAGTCGGCCCATGGCGCCCTTGGCCTTGCCCGTGCCCGACTGGATCCTGTCGCTGTACTTGCCCTTGGTCCTCTTGTCGACGGCCTGCGCGGCCTTGTCGAGACCGTGGTGGACCTTGCCCTCGTGCCGCTGCGCGAGGTCCGCGACCTTGCCCTTGGCCGGGCCCAGCCTGGCCTTCATGTTGTCCAGGAGACCCATCGCTTCACCTTCCCTCGCGCGGGGCGGTCACGTACGGGCGCCCTCGCCGGCCTCGTTGTCGGCCGCCTTGTCGGTGGACTGCTGCTTGGGGATGTCGACACCTTCGGCCTCGGTCGGCCTCGGAGGTGGTCTCGGCACGTCGGCTCCGCCGCTTCCGCGGCTGCCTCAGCCGCCCTTCGCCTCCGCGGCCTTGGCCGTCTCCTCCGCCTCGGGCCCGGCCTTCGCCGAGTCGGCCTGAGCCTCGGCGGCAGGCGCCTCCGCCGTGGCCTTCGACCGCCGGAGAAGTCGTGCAAAAACGCCCATATCCACTCCATACGTTACTCGTGCGGGCGAAATCCCGCGTTGCCCGGTGCGTCCGTTTGCGCGGCCCGGGCCACCGCCTCTGTGATCCGGCGGCAGGAACCTCGCAACGGGCAACGACCCCGGGACTGCGGCGTCACGTAACTCGTTCGAGAGCGGGGGTCGGAGGTTTGCGAGACTGTGTCGGTGAGCAGTGCACCCCCCGCCCCCCGCGTCATCGCCGTCGTCGGACCAACCGCGGCCGGAAAGTCCGATCTGGGCGTTTTCCTGGCCCAGCGTCTCGGCGGCGAGGTCGTCAACGCCGACTCCATGCAGCTCTACCGAGGGATGGACATCGGCACCGCCAAACTGACGCCCGAGGAGCGCGGTGGTGTCCCGCACCACCTCATGGACATCTGGGACGTGACCGTCACGGCGTCCGTCGCCGAGTACCAGCGCCTCGCCCGGGAGCGGATCGAGGTGCTGCTCGCCGAGGGCCGCTGGCCGATCCTGGTCGGCGGCTCCGGACTGTACGTGCGCGGCGCCGTCGACAACCTGGAGTTCCCCGGCACCGACCCGGAGGTCCGCGCCCGCCTGGAGGAGGAACTCACGCTGCGCGGCTCGGGCGCGCTGCACGCCCGCCTGGCCGCCGCCGACCCCGAGGCCGCCCGCGCGATCCTGCCGAGCAACGGCCGCCGGGTCGTCCGTGCCCTTGAGGTGATCGAGATCACCGGCAGGCCCTTCACCGCCAACCTCCCCGGCCACGACTCCGTCTACGACACCCTCCAGATCGGCGTCGACGTGGCCCGCCCCGAGCTGGACGAGCGCATCGCGCGCCGGGTCGACCGGATGTGGGAGGCCGGCCTCGTGGACGAGGTGCGCGCACTGGAGGCGCAGGGGTTGCGAGAAGGGCGTACGGCCTCGCGCGCGCTCGGCTACCAGCAGGTGCTCGCGGCGCTCGCCGGGGAGTGCACGCTCGAGGAAGCGCGGGCCGAGACCGTGCGTGCCACCAAGCGCTTCGCGCGCCGTCAGGATTCATGGTTCAGGCGCGACCCGCGGGTGCACTGGTTGAGTGGGGCCGCGGCCGATCTCACAGAACTTCCGCAGCTCGCGCTGTCCTTGGTCGAACGACCGGTTACAGCCTGATCACGTCATGGCATCGGGACGCTCCAGGCCGTCATCCGGGCCTTCGGCGGCGTGCCATCATCGAGCTTCGATCGACCGAGTTGAGTCCTAGTTGGGAGGGCGCGTGGCGATGGAGGCCGGCCCTCGCGACACCGCACGAAGCACCGATCACATCACCGCCGACCGGGATGAACCGGACGCGGGATGACGGGACGCGACGCCGAGCTGGAGACGGACCGCCTCAGCTCCGACGGGCCCGACGAGACGCAGGGCGTGACGGACGACGGCCCCGAGCCCGACGAGATGTTCGCGGACGAGGTCGAGGTCGAGCTGCGCCCGCAGCGCCGGCTGCGCATCTGGCAGCTCGCGCCCATCGTGAGCCTGGCCGCACTCGGCTCCCTGATGTTCGCGTTCCCGCTGGCCTTCGACTTCGGCGACAGCGGGGCCGTCATCGCCATGCTGGGACTGCTGATCTGCTCGTGCGCGGCCGGCTGGGGCATGATGGCCGCCCGCCGGGTCGGCTACACCTGGCCGGGCCTGCCGGCCAGCGGGCTCCGGCGCAGACCCGACTGGCGGGTCGTCCTCGCGTACGCCCTGGTCGTCGCCGCGTGGTCGTCCTGGCCGTCTGGCGGGTGGCCCGCCTGCGGTGAGAGCCCCGCCCGCACGCGCCCGGCTCCGTCCCGGCTCGCGTACCCCCCGTACGATCGAGGACATGAGCACGCGGATCGCCTTCCTCAAGGGGCACGGCACCGAGAACGACTTCGTGATCGTCCCGGACCCCGAGAACGTCATCGACCTGCCCCCGGCCGCCGTCGCCGCCCTGTGCGACCGCCGCGCGGGCATCGGCGGTGACGGGCTGCTGCACGTCGTGCGGTCCGCCGCGCACCCCGAGGCCCGGGACATGGCGGCCGAGGCGGAGTGGTTCATGGACTACCGCAACGGCGACGGCTCGATCGCGGAGATGTGCGGCAACGGCGTGCGGGTGTTCGCGCGCTACCTCCAGCGCGCCGGGCATGTCAGCCGAGGGAGACCTCGCCGTCGCCACGCGCGGGGGCGTGAAGACCGTGCACATCGCCAAGGACGGTGACGTCACCGTGGGCATGGGCAGGGCGCTGCTCCCCGAGGGCGACGTCACGGTGAGCGTCGGCGAGCGCAGCTGGCCCGCGCGGAACGTCAACATGGGCAACCCGCACGCGGTCGCCTTCGTGGACGACCTCGTCGCACGCCGGCGACCTGCTCTCCCCGCCGCCCGTTCAGCCCGGCCGCGGCCTACCCGGACGGTGTGAACGTCGAGTTCGTCGTCGACCGCGGCCCCCGGCATGTCGCGCTGCGCGTGCACGAGCGCGGCGCCGGCGAGACCCGCTCGTGCGGCACGGGCGCGTGCGCGGTCGCCGTGGCCACCGCCCGCCGCGACGGCGCCGACCCGGCGGCCACCGGCGCCCCCGGCGACGTACACCGTCGACGTCCCGGGCGGCACCCTGGTGATCACCGAGCGGCCCGACGGCGAGATCGAGATGACCGGCCCGGCCGTGATCGTGGCCGAGGGCGAGATCGACGCGGACTGGCTGGAAACCGCCACGTCCGCGTGAGCGACAGCGACTCGACCTGAAACAGCCGCGCGGCGTCGGCCACTCGACCCGAAACCGCGGTTGAGATCCGGCCACTTGGCGGAAATCGCGACGAGTGGCGGCGTATGGCGGATACGTAAACCTCACATTCATCCCTCGAATGGGTGATCCGTTTCACGCTCGGCGAGAGGCGGTCAGTCGGGCGTGGTGGGCTCGGTAGCATCAAGCACCGGCCCGGACGGGGGACCGAAGCCGCCCCCTGAGCCGTGTCCGCCCTGGGGCACCCCGTCCGCCGGTCCACGCAGCCGGAGGTGCCCATGAGTGCGGAGGCCACGAATTCCGTGACCCCAGGCCCGATGCCGGGCGCGGTGTCAGCACCGGTGACGCCGGCGGCCGCCCGCAGAAAGGCCCGCCCCCGGATCGACCTGCGCCGCCTCGGCCGCGCCGCGCTGCTCGGCCCCGCCGCCCGCGGCCGGCTGCCCGACGCCATCGGCCATGTCGTCGAGGCCCACCGCGCCCACCACCCCGACGCCGACCTCGAACCCCTGCGCCGCGCCTACGTCCTGGCCGAGTCCTCGCACCGCGGCCAGATGCGCAAGAGCGGCGAGCCGTACATCACGCACCCGCTCGCGGTGACCCTGATCCTCGCCGAACTCGGCGCCGAGACCACGACGTTGACCGCGTCCCTGCTCCACGACACCGTCGAGGACACGGACGTGACGCTCGACCAGGTCCGCGACCAGTTCGGCGAGGAGGTCCGCTACCTCGTCGACGGCGTCACCAAACTGGAGAAGGTCGACTACGGCGCCGCCGCCGAGCCCGAGACCTTCCGCAAGATGCTCGTCGCCACCGGCAACGACGTCCGCGTCATGTCGATCAAACTCGCCGACCGGCTGCACAACATGCGCACCCTCGGCGTCATGCGCCCCGAGAAACAGGAGCGCATCGCCAAGGTGACACGTGACGTGCTCATCCCGCTCGCCGAACGGCTCGGCGTCCAGGCGCTCAAGACCGAACTGGAAGACCTGGTCTTCGCGATCCTGCATCCCGAGGAGTACGCGCACACAAGGGAGTTGATCGTCCGCAACGCCGCCCGCGCCGACGACCCGCTCGCCGAGGTCGCCGACGAGGTGCGCGAGGTGCTGCGCGAGGCGGACATCCACGCCGAAGTCCTCATCCGGCCACGCCACTTCGTCTCCGTGCACCGCGTCTCCCGCAAACGCGGCCGGCTGCGCGGCGCCGACTTCGGCCGCGCTCCTGGTGCTGGTGAACGAGGACGCCGACTGTTACGGCGTCCTGGGTGAACTGCACACCTGCATGACGCCGGTCGTCTCGGAGTTCAAGGACTTCATCGCCGTACCGAAGTTCAACCTGTACCAGTCGCTGCACACGGCCGTGGCCCGCGAGGACGGCCAGGTCGTCGAAGTCCTCATCCGCACCCACCAGATGCACAAGGTCGCCGAGGCCGGTGTCGTCGCCCTCGGCAACCCGTACGCACGCCGGCGCACGACGACCCCGGCCGACGGCGAACGCGTCGACCCCACCCGCCCCGGCTGGCTCTCCCGGCTCCTCGACTGGCAGGAGGCGGCACCCGACCCGGACCACTTCTGGTCGACCCTGCGCGAGGACCTCGCCCAGGACCGCGAGATCACCGTCTTCCGGCCCGACGGCGGCACCCTCGGCCTGCCCGAGGGCGCGACCTGTGTGGACGCCGCGTACGCGCAGTACGGCGAGGACGCGCACGCGTGTATCGGCGCCCGGGTCAACGGCCGCCTGGCGACGCTGAGCACCGTGCTGAGGGACGGCGACACCGTCCAGCTCCTCATGGGCCAGGACCCGGCGTCCGAGCCCTCCCGGGAGTGGCTGGAGCACGCCCACACGCCCGCGGCCCGGATCGCCATCCAGCGGTGGCTGGCCGCCCATCCGGCGCAGGCCGAGGCCCAGCGGACCGAGGCCCAGCGAGGACCGGCAGGCCGAGGAACGCGCGGCGGCTCTCCGGCCCGCCACCGCCGACGCCTCCGGCGCCGGACGGCCGCGCCCCGGAGCAGGCGTCCGCCCGCCCCGGCACCGGCAACGTCCTCGCCGACCTGCCCGGCGCGACCGTCCGGCTCGCCGGCTGCTGCACGCCCGTACCGCCCGACGAGATCACCGGCTTCGCCGTACGCGGAGGAGCGGTCACGGTGCACCGCGTCGAGTGCGCCGCGGTGGCGCGCATGAAGGACGCAGGGCGTGCGGAGGTCGGCGTGCGCTGGGGCGAGACCACCGAGTGCCGGGTCACGCTGGTCGCCGAATCGTTCGTCCGTCCCCATCTGCTGGCCGACCTCACCGAGGCCATGGCCCACGAAGGCGCCGAGATCGTCTCCGCGACCGTCGAGCCCCCGACCCAGCAGCAGGTACGCCACACCTACACCGTGCAGCTCCCGGACGCGGCCCACCTGCCCGCCCTCATGCGAGCGATGCGCAACGTGGCCGGGGTGTACGACGTCAGCCGGGCCCAGCCGCAGCCACAGGGCGGCTGAGCCGGTACGGCCGGACGGCCGGGTGGGTGAGCCCCCGGTGGGCCGGACGCGCGCCGCCGCGCATCGCGCGCACGCGCGCTGATAGCCGTGGGGCATGCTCCTCACCCCCCACGAGCTCACGCTCCGCGCCCGCGCCGTCACAGACCACGACGGCGGCGCCCTGCTCGCCTCGGCCGTCTCCGTCTGCCTCGTCGCCGCGAGCGCCCCCGTCGTCCCGCTCGGCGTCGGCGACCGCCTCTTCCCGCTATCTGGGCAACCCCGGCTACGACGTGGCGTCGTACGACCTCTCCTTCACCTATCCGGGCAGCAACAGCGAGCCACTGCGGGCCGTCACCACCATCGACGCCTGGACGACCGCCGACCTGGACCGCGTCAACCTCGACTTCGCCCACGGCAAGGTCGACTCGGTCGAGGTCGACGGCGAGCCCGCCGAGTTCCGCACCGCCGGCGAGGACCTGGTGATCACGCCCGAGGACGCCGTGTCGGACGGCAACTGGACGCGGATCACCGTGCGGCACACCAGCGATCCCGTGCCCGCCAAGGACCGCGAGGGCGGCTGGGTGCGCACCGCGGACGGCCTCGCCATGGCCAACCAGGCCGACGCCGCGCACCTGGTGTTCCCGTGCAACGACCACCCCTCCGACAAGGCGATGTTCACCATCCGGGTCACCGCGCCCGAGGGCCACACGGCCGTCGCCAACGGCCTGCCCGCCGGAGTGGAGAAGGTCCGGCGGCTCGACGACCTGGACCTACCGCACCCAGCACCCCATGGCCACCGAGCTCGCCCAGGTCTCCATCGGCCGCTCCACGGTGCTGCACCGCACCGGCCCGCACGGGCTGCCCGTACGGGACGTCGTCCCGACCGAGCACCGCAAGGCGCTCGAACCCTGGCTGAAGAAGACCCCCGGCCAGATCGCCTGGATGGAGAGCAAGGTCGGCCGCTACCCCTTCGAGACGTACGGCCTGCTCATGGCCGACGCCTCCACCGGCTTCGAACTCGAGACCCAGACGCTCTCCCTCTTCGAGCGGGAACTCTTCACCGAGTCCGTCTACCCCGCAGTGGTACGTCGAGTCGATCATGGTCCACGAGCTGGCCCACCAGTGGTTCGGCAACAGCGTCAGCCCCCGCACCTGGTCCGACCTGTGGCTCAACGAGGGGCACGCCACCTGGTACGAGGCGCTGTACGCCGAGGAGCAGGCGCGGCAAGCCGATGCGGGACCGGATGAAGGCCGCGTACGGCGCCTCCGACCGCTGGCGCGCGGCCGGCGGCCCGCCCGCCGCCCCCAAGGCGCCCGACCCCGGCCGCAAGACCAGCATCTTCCGGCCCAACGTCTACGACGGCGCCGCGCTCGTCCTGTACGCCCTGCGCGAGGAGATCGGCCGCCCGGCCTTCGAACGCCTGGAACGCGCCTGGGTCGGCCGCCACCAGGACGGCACGGCCACGACGGAGGACTTCGTCCGGCTCGCCGCCGAGATCTCCGGGCGCGACCTGGACGGCTTCTTCCAGGGCTGGCTGTACGGCGAGAAGACCCCGCCGATGCCGGGGCACCCGGACTGGAAGCCGACGGCACCGCCCGCGAAGCCCGGCGAAGCCCCGAAGGCAAGGCCGCACCGAGGTCCCAGCGGCGAACCGGAGGCTCCGTGCGGAAAGGCCCCAGGCTCCTGAGAAGCAGGCCCGGCCGGCTGCGCCCGCCCGATAACACGGTGACGAGACGCCCCGTGCCGTGCGACCATCTTCAGGTCGGCGCGGCACGGAACGCCGGGAATCTCCCGGCTCCGACGTGTCCGTGTGCAGCACAATCCGCCGCAATCGGTTTCCCAGCTACGTAAGGATCCAATGACCTCCTCTTCTTCCTCTTCCCAGGACACCAAGCGCTTCGCGCACAGCCACCCCGAGGGTTTTCGGGCCGATGCCCTGATGGAAGAGGACGTCGCCTGGAGCCACGAGATCGACGGAGAGCGGGACGGCGACCAGTTCGACCGCTCCGACCGCGCGGCCCTGCGCCGTGTGGCGGGCCTCTCCACCGAGCTCGAGGACGTCACCGAGGTCGAGTACCGCCAGCTCCGCCTGGAGCGGGTCGTGCTCGTCGGCGTCTGGACCTCGGGAACCGTGCAGGACGCGGACAACTCCCTCGCGGAGCTCGCCGCCCTCGCGGAGACGGCGGGCGCGCTGGTGCTCGACGGCGTCACCCAGCGCCGCGACAAGCCCGACGCGGCCACCTACATCGGCTCCGGCAAGGCCGAGGAGCTGCGCGACATCGTCCTCGAGACGGGCGCGGACACCGTCATCTGCGACGGTGAGCTCAGCCCGGGCCAGCTGATCCACCTCGAGGACGTCGTCAAGGTCAAGGTCATCGACCGTACGGCCCTGATCCTGGACATCTTCGCCCAGCACGCCAAGTCCCGAGAGGGCAAGGCGCAGGTCGCGCTCGCGCAGATGCAGTACATGCTGCCGCGGCTGCGCGGCTGGGGTCAGTCGCTGTCCCGGCAGATGGGCGGCGGCAAGGGCGGCGGCCTCGCCACCCGTGGTCCCGGTGAGACCAAGATCGAGACGGACCGGCGCCGGATCCGCGAGAAGATGGCGAAGATGCGCCGGGAGATCGCGGAGATGAAGACCGGCCGCGAGATCAAGCGCCAGGAGCGCAAGCGCAACAAGGTGCCCTCGGTCGCCATCGCGGGCTACACCAACGCCGGCAAGTCCTCGCTGCTCAACCGCCTCACGGGCGCGGGCGTGCTGGTCGAGAACGCCCTGTTCGCGACCCTCGACCCGACCGTGCGCCGGGCCGAGACCCCGAGCGGACGGCTGTACACGCTGGCCGACACCGTCGGCTTCGTCCGCCACCTGCCGCACCACCTGGTCGAGGCGTTCCGCTCCACGATGGAGGAGGTCGGCGAGTCCGACCTGATCCTGCACGTGGTGGACGGTTCGCACCCGAACCCGGAGGAGCAGCTGGCCGCCGTGCGCGAGGTGATCAGGGACGTCGGCGCCACCGACGTACCCGAGATCGTCGTGATCAACAAGGCCGACGCGGCCGACCCGCTGACGCTGCAGCGGCTGCTGCGCGTCGAGAAGCGGTCCATCGCCGTCTCGGCCCGCACCGGCCAGGGCATCGACGAGCTGCTCGCGCTCATCGACAACGAGCTGCCGCGTCCGTCGGTCGAGATCGAGGCGCTCGTGCCGTACACCCACGGCAAGCTGGTCGCCCGTGCCCACGACGAGGGCGAGGTGATCTCCGAGGAGCACACCCCGGAGGGCACCCTGCTCAAGGTGCGGGTGCACGAGGAACTGGCGGCGGAGCTCGCGCCGTACGTTCCGGCGCCGGCGCTCTGAGCCCGTGACCCAGCGCCGAGCGCCGGCGAGCGCGAAGAAGGCCCGCCCCCTGTCCGCAGGGGGCGGGCCTTCGAGCGCGTGCGTCGGTCACCGACCGCCGTACGTCTTGCTCATGTTCTGGTAGAGCGCCTCGGCGTCCGCGGCCCAGCTGCGGGCCCGCCAGCCAGGTGTTGTCGGCCGGGCCGATCGAGGTGTTGGACACCAGCACGGACTTGCCGTTCAGCACCCGGAACCAGCCGCCGCCGGACGAACCGCCGGTCATGGTGCAGCCGATACGGTACATCGTCGGCAGGGTCGGGCTGAGCGAGAACCGGCCGGGCACGTCGATGCACTTGAACATCTTCAGGCCGTTGTAGGGCGGAGCGGCCGGGTAGCCCCAGGCGCCCATCTTGCGGGCCTCGGCCGCGGAGGGGGCGGAGAAGTCCACGTCCAGCGCGGCGCCGACCGTCTCCTCCAGGGACTTGGCGCCCTGCTCGGGCTTCACGTGCAGCACGGCGTAGTCGTACGCGGCCCCGTCGCCGCCGGTCTCCGAGCCGCCCTGGATCCACTGGTTCGAGGTCGAGGCCCAGTCCGCCCACCAGTTGCCGTACGGGGCGATCTCCGTCGGGTTCGCGTTGCCCAGCTCCGCCTCGGACTTGCCGAGGTCGTTGTAGGCCGGGACGAAGGCGATGTTGCGGTACCAGCCGCCGTTGCCGCCGGCGTGCACGCAGTGGCCCGCCGTCCACACCAGGTTGGACTTGCCCGGGTGGTTGACGTCCTTGATGACCGTGCCGGAGCAGACGGCCGGGCCGTCGGGGGAGTCGAAGAAGACCTTGCCGACCGGCGCCGCGTTCCGGTGGTACGGCGTCTTCTCGGCCTGCGCCCGCACGGGCGCCGGATCCGGGTCGCTGACGCCCTGGCCGGCCGACGCGTCCTTCGTCGTGACCGTCTTGTCGGCCTCCTTCGCGGACTGCATCCGCTCCGGCTTCCAGAGGCCCTCGATCACCGGATTGACGAAGTCCTTGGCGTCACTGAGCCACTTGTCCTTGTCCCAGTCCTTCCAGCCGCCGTCCTTCCACTGGTCGACGTCGATCCCGTGCTCCTTGAGCTTGCCCGCGAGGTCGGCCGGGATCTGGACCTTGCCGCCGCCGTCCGCGGCCTGCGAGGTGGCGGCGTCGGGCTTGTCGCTCGCCGAGTCCGCCGAACCGTCACAGGCGGTCGCGGTGAGTGCCAGGGCGGCGACGAGCCCGGTGGCGGCGAGGACGGTGCGTCGCCCGCGCCTCGGTGCCGCGGACGTACGTGTGGAACGCATGGTGCGATGTCCCCCGTTGGTGCTGATGCGTGTGGTGCTGCGTCTGTCTCTTGGTGCGCGCAATGTGTCATGCGCTTGTCATGACGAAGCCGCTGCTGCCGTGCGCTCCGGCGCGCGACACCCCACTATGCCCGTGGAGTTGAGGGCGTCCGGGGGTGGGGTGGTGAAGGTTTCCGTGAGCCTGCGGACCGGTGCGCGCCCGGGGGCGCCGGGAGCGCCCCCATCCGCAGACGGTGTTCAGCCGGCCGTCACCGGCCCGCGAACTTCCCGCTGACCGAGTCGTACACGCCCTTGGCGACGCTCGCCCAGGCGCGGTCCGGCCAGCCAGCCCGACGTCACCGGGCCGATCGAGGTGTTGGACACCAGCGCCGGCTTGCCGTCCGAGCCCGTCGCGACCCAGCCGCCGCCCGACGAACCGCCGGTCATGGTGCAGCCGATGCGGTACATCGTCGGATCCGACGCGGTGATCGACAGCCGCCCGGGCCGGTCCTGGCACCGGTACAGCTTCTGGCCGTCGAAGGGCGGCGCGGCCGGGTAGCCGATCGCCGTGACGCTCTTCACCTTCGGCTACGGCGGGAGCCTTGAAGTCGACCGGCAGCGCCGAACCGACCATCTCCTCCAGCGACTTGCCGCCGCTGCCCTTCTCCGGCGTCACATGGATGACCGCGAAGTCGTACGGAGCACCGTCGCCGCCCGTCGAACCGCCCTGCTCGATCCACTGGTCCGAGGTCTGCGCCCAGTCACCCCACCAGACACCGTAGGGAGCGACGTCCTGACGGGTGGCGTTCTCCAGTTCAGCGACCGGCTT
Organism: uncultured Actinomycetota bacterium; assembly: GCA_963771775.1. Taxonomy (GTDB): domain Bacteria; phylum Actinomycetota; class Actinomycetes; order Mycobacteriales; family Pseudonocardiaceae; genus Lentzea. Next base: position 1,202,483 of record CAVYUS010000004.1, on the reverse strand, counting down.
GCCGTCGTCGTTGTACGACGGCACGAAGGCGATGTTGCGGTACCAGCCGCCCTTCTTGCCCGCGTGCACGCAGTGGCCCGCCGTCCACACCAGGTTGGACTTGCCCGGGTGCGCAGGGTCCTTCACCACCGTCGCCGAGCAGACGGCCGAGCCCTCGGGGGAATCGAAGAACACCTTCCCGGCCGTGGGGACGTTGGCGTGGTACGACGGCGGCACGGCCTGCGCCTCGACGGGCTCGGGTGTCGGGTCGGTCACGCCCTGGTCACCGGCGAGGTCGCTGTCGTCCACGCCCTGGTCGGGCTCCTCGGCCTCCCGCATGCGGTCCGGGTCCCAGAGGCCCTCGATGATCGGGTTGACGTACTCGTTGGCCTCGCGCAGCCAGTCGTCCCGGTCCCAGTTCTTCCAGGCGCCGTTCTTCCACTTGTCGATGTCGATCCCGTGCTCGCGGAGCCGGTCCCTGATGTCGTCCGGGATCTTGAGCTTGCCGTCGTCGGAGGCGGTGGCGGACGCGGAGGCCTCACCGCCCGCCGCGGCGTCGCCCGACTCACAGGCGGTGGCGGTCAGCGTGAGCACCGAGGCGAGGGCCACGGCGGTCAGCACGGGGGAGTTCCTGCGGCGCGTCCACCCCCCTCGGCTGGCAGTGGACGACGGCCGTATGGATCGCATGATCTGACTCCCCCTGATGTGAACGAACTGGGACGAACCGGCGCCTCGGGCGCGGTGTCCGCCGAACTCACGGGGAGTTCAGGCCGACCTCACGGCGCCCGGGAACGGCATCACACACTATGCGGTGGCTGTGGGGGAGGCCCGACGGAACCGCAACAGTTCCGTCACGGAAAGGATCTTGAGGCAACCCGTAACCCGTCGAGCGGTCCGGGGTTGTTAGCGGTGGGGGGCCTGCTGTCTGTGTGCGGTCCCCTGTGCCCGTGCCCAGTGGGAGGTCATGGAAGTCGTGGCGGAATCCACCCATGGGGGATGTGCGTCAGAGGAGGCCGCCGTGCGGCGTACGTCGGTGAAAACCCTCCCCGGTGGTGCCGTCGACGACGACACGGCACCAGGAACGCGCGCCGCACACGAGGGGATTCTGCGCCGCCAGTCAGCGCGCGAGTCCGCGGCCCGGACCTACGCCAGGGCCCTCCCCATCGTCCCGGTGCGAGCGAGGGGGCTGACCATCGAGGGCGCGGACGGCCGCCGCTACCTGGACTGCCTCTCGGGTGCCGGCGCGCTCGCGCTCGGGCACAACCACCCGGTCGTCCTGGAAGCCATCCGCAAGGTCCTCGATTCCGGCGCACCCCTGAACGTCCTCGACCTGGCGACACCCGTCAAGGACGCCTTCATCACCGAGTTGTTCCACACCCTGCCGCCAGGACTCGCCGACCGGGCACGGGTGCGGTTCTGCGGACCGGCCGGCAGCGACGCCGTGGAGACCGCCTGCGAACTCGTCCGCGCGGCGACCGGCCGGAACGGCCTCATCGCATTCACCGGCGCCGGCCACGGGAGGATCGCACCGCCGACCGAGGCGTCCACGGGCTCCCACGACCTACGGATCGCCCGCCTGCCCTACCCGCAGGACTACCGCTGCCCGTTCGGCGTCGGCGGAGAGGGCGGTGCCGACCTCGCCGCCCGCTGGACCGAGTCCGTCCTCGACGACCCCAGGTCCGGTGTGCCGCTCCCCGCCGGGATGATCGTCGAGCCCGTCCAGGGCGAGGGCGGAGTGGTCCCCGCACCGGATGCCTGGCTGCGGCGCATGCGGCAGCTCACGGCCGACCGGTCAATCCCGCTGATCGCCGACGAGATCCAGACGGGCGTCGGGCGGACCGGCGCCTTCTGGGCGGTGGAGCACAGCGGAGTGACCCCCGACGTGATGGTCCTCTCCAAGGCCATCGGAGGCAGCCTGCCGCTGGCCGTCGTGGTCCACCGCGATGACCTGGACACCCAGGAAACCGGCGCCCACGCCGGCAGCTTCCGCGGCAATCAGCTGGCCATGGCCGCCGGCACGGCCACCCTCGCCCACGTCCGGGAGAACCGCCTCGCCGGGCGCGCGGCGACTCTCGGCGCACGCATGCTGAGCCGACTTCAGGGTCTGGTCAGGGAGTTGCCGTGCGTGGCGGATGTGCGAGGGAGGGGGCTGATGATCGGGGTGGAGTTCGTGGATCCCGAGGGGGTGGCCGGGGGAGCCGCGCGCGTGGCCGGGGCAGCGGGAGCTGGTGACTGGATCGACGGTGAGACCGGAGGATGCTGCCGCGATCACGAGGTGGAGGCGTCCGCCGTTTCGGGAGCATCGGTGATGGCGGACAGTGCGCGCCGGACCCTCCCCGCCGCCCCCGAGCTGGCGGCCGCGGTCCAGCGGGAGTGCCTGCGCCGCGGCCTCATCGTCGGACTCGGCGGTCGTCACGCGAGCGTCGTACGACTGCTGCCGCCCCTGACGATCACCGACGAACAGGCGGCTGCCGTGCTGGACCGCCTGGCCGACGCCGTCCAGGCGGCGGCTCGGTGCCACGGGGACGCGACAGCAGTGCCTTACACGCCGTGAGTCTCAACGCCGCGCAGCTTCACGACATGAGCTTGCATGCCTTGAGGCTGCGCGGCCGTGAGCTTGCGTGCCCTGAGCCCGCGTGCCCTGAGCCCTCGGGTCGGGAGTCTTCGCGCTCCGACAAGTGCGCCGATCAGCGTTGCCCGGCTCACAGGCCCCCACCGCACGACCCGGAACCACCCCACGAGGTAGCTGTGTTGAACTCCATCCCCGAGCCCGACGACCACGCCACGAACCGGCGAGAGGGCTCCGTCGACGCCCGTGTGCCGGGGGCGTCGGTGAAATCGGCGGTCCCTCCTCAAAGGCCCGGGGCACCGCCCGCCGAGGCGCTGAACGACAAGCCTGTCACCGACCTCCTGGACCATCCCGACCCGTACGTCGCCGCCCAGGCAGCCGCCGTGGAGAACCTGCTGCGCTGCTGGCTGCGCGAGAACAACCAGCCTGCCCCCGCCGACGGCATCCTCCGCATCCCCCTTCCGGCCAGCGGCACGGCCCTCACCGCCCCGGTCCGCTACTGGTCCCCGACGGGCTGGCACCGCTTCGGCCTCCCGTATCTGGCCGACGCCCCCGACCACGCCCCACCGGCCGACGCCGTCACCGTCGCCGCCCTGCTCACCAGGGAGACGTTCACAGAAAGCCCCGACATCGGCCGGGCCCACGCCTGCGGTCTCACGGGCGCGCCCAGCTCCCCCGCCGATGTGGGCGATGGCATGGGCGACGGCGTCGGGCTGGTCGCGGGTGTCGCCGACTCCCTCCGCCGCGTCGCCGCCTTCGTCAGCGATCGCCGTGAACACCCGGCCGACAGCCCTGACCTCTTCCTGGCCGCGGAGCAGGCTCTCGTCCTCGGACACCCCTTGCACCCGTCCCCGAAGAGCCGCGAGGGCCTCTCCGAGGCCGAAGCCCGGTTGTACTCACCCGAGTCGCGCGGTTCCTTCCCTCTTCACTGGATGGCTGTCGCTCCCTCCGTCCTCGCCACCGACTCCGCCTGGACCGAACGCGGTCGCCCCGTCCCGGCCGCCCGGCTCACCGCCCGCCTGTCCGGGACCGGCCTGCCGCTGCCGGACGGGTACGCCCTACTGCCCCTGCACCCCTGGCAGGCGTGTGAGGTCCGGCACCGCCCGGAGACCGCTGCCCTGCTGGACACCGGACTGCTCCATGACCTCGGCACTCACGGCACTCCCTGGCACCCCACCTCCTCCGTACGAACCGTCTACCGGACGGCTGCCCCCGCGATGCTCAAGCTGTCGCTGGGCCTGCGCATCACCAACTCCCGCCGCGAGAACCTCCGTAAGGAACTCCACCGGGGCGTCGAGGTCCACCGCCTGCTGCGCAGCGGACTCGCCCAGCAGTGGCGTGCCGCGCATCCGGGCTTCGACATCGTGCGCGACCCGGCCTGGCTCGCTGTCGACGGTCCCGACGGCACCCCGCTGCCCGGACTGGACGTGGTGATCCGCCACAACCCGTTCGGCCCCTCCGACGATGTCTCCTGTGTCGCCGGACTCGTCTCGCCCCGCCCGGCCTTCCCGGCCCGGCCGGGAGCCGTTCCAGAGCTCCCGGAGACACACGGCCCGGTCCTGCGGTCCCGGCTGGCCGAGGTCGTCACGGGTCTCGCGCGCCGGACCGCCCGGCCAAGCGGAGCTGTCGCCGCCGAGTGGTTCCTGCGCTACCTCGAGCGCGTCGTGCGCCCCGTCCTGTGGCTGGACGGTGAGGCCGGCATCGCCCTGGAAGCGCACCAGCAGAACACCCTGCTCCTGCTGGACGCCGACGGCTGGCCCACGGGCGGCCGCTACCGCGACAACCAGGGCTACTACTTCCGCGAGTCCCGGCGTGCGGACCTCGACGCCCGGTTGCCCGGCATCGGAGAGCAGAGCGACACGTTCGTCTGCGAGGAGGTCGCCGACGAGCGGTTCGCCTACTACCTGGCCGTCAACAACGTACTCGGCCTCATCGGCGCGTTCGGCTCCCAGGAACTGGCCGACGAGCGGCTACTGCTCGCCGCGTTCCGCCGTTTCCTCGGAAACGTCGCCTCCGGTCCGGCCCGGTTGCGCACGTCGCTGCCGGCCCGCCTGCTCGACTCACCGGTCCTGCGCTGCAAGGCCAACCTGCTGACCCGGCTGCACGGACTCGACGAACTCGTCGGCCCGGTCGACACCCAGTCCGTCTACGTCACCATCGCCAACCCCCTGCACTGCTGATCACCCCCGACCGGCCCGGACCACAACCGACCCCCTTCATCCCTGAGGACATGCCCCATCCCCTTATTGGAAGGAGCGTTTGGTGCCTTTCGCCGACCCCGCCACCGCCCCCGCCACCGACCCCGGTACCGCTGCCCCCGTCGCGGCCGACGTCGGCTGCGACGCCGAATTCCATGCCCGCTTCGGTGCCGGCTCCGACGTCGGCCCCCGCAGCGGAGCCGATGCGAATCCCGGTGCTGCTGCCGGTGAGGGCACACGCGGCGAGGACACCATGGACCTGCGGCTCCCGGACGAACTCATCGCCCTCGTCGCGGATGACGCGTCCCACAGTCACGGAGCACGGCGGCGGGACCAGGACACGGCCCAGCCCTCCGTCTCCCTCACCGCGATCAGTGGCACCTCCGTCTTCCCGACCGAGGGCGACCTCCTCGACGGCGTCGCCGGCTGGGGCCCGGCCGACACGATCGCGGGCCTCTTCCACCTCGTCCCCGTGCGCGTCGACCGTGACCTTCCGCTCATCAGCCGCTGGATGAACGACCCTGCCGCGGCGTTCTGGGAGCTGTCCGGACCGCAGAACGTGACCGAGGACCACCTGCGGGCCCAGCTCGCCGGCGACGGACGTAGCGTGCCGTGTATCGGCGTGCTGGACGGAACGCCGATGAGCTACTGGGAGATCTACCGGGCGGACCTGGATCCGCTGGCCCGCCACTACCCCGCCCGGCCTCACGACACGGGACTCCACCTCCTGGTCGGTGCAGTCGCCGACCGAGGGCGCGGCCTCGGCGGTCTGCTGCTCCAGGCCGTAGCCGATCTCGTTCTCGCGCAACGGCCCTCCTGCGCACGCGTCATCGCGGAACCCGACATTCGCAACACCCCCTCCATCGCCGCTTTCCTGAGCGCCGGCTTCCGGTTCTCCGCCGAGGTCGACCTGCCCGCGAAGCGGGCCGCCCTCTTGGTCCGAGACCGGTCTCTTCGCCACCTGTTGTAGCTCTGTGTCACTGCGCCATCACTCATTGAACGCGGCTCGTGCCGCTGTGGTTCCCGCGAGTCGCCGGACCCGGCACGCGCCGGGCCCCGTCAACCTGCGCCGCCAGAACGAACCACGGCCCACCCATGTCCCCGCCCGTCCCTCCCCGCCGAGGAGCCCAAGGCCTTGATCCCGTCCCCCGCCCCCGCCTTGATCGCCCGTTTGTCAGTGCCGGGTCGTAGGGTGGTCGCGCTATGACGAAGCCCTCACTCCCCGAACTCCTGCATGCTGCCGTCACTGCCGTCGGCGGTACGGAGCGCCCCGGTCAGGTGACCATGGCCGAATCCGTCGCGGAGGCGATCGACGGCGGCTCCCACCTGCTGGTCCAGGCCGGCACCGGCACCGGCAAGTCGCTGGGCTACCTGGTGCCCGCGCTCGCGCACGGGGAGCGTGTGGTCGTCGCGACCGCCACCCTGGCCCTGCAGCGCCAGCTGGTGGAGCGCGACCTGCCGAGAACGGTCGAGTCGCTGCACCCCCTGCTGCGCCGCCGCCCGGAATTCGCGATGCTCAAGGGCCGGTCGAACTATCTCTGCCTGCACCGCCTGCACGAGGGTGTCCCGCAGGACGAGGAAGAGGGCCTCTTCGACCAGTTCGAGGCGGCTGCGCCCACCAGCAAGCTGGGTCAGGACCTGCTGCGGGTGCGCGACTGGGCCGACGAGACCGAGACCGGCGACCGTGACAACCTCACGCCCGGTATCTCGGACCGGGCCTGGGCCCAGGTGTCGGTGTCGTCGAGGGAGTGTCTGGGCGCCTCGAAGTGCGCGTACGGCGCGGAGTGCTTCGCCGAGATGGCCCGCGAGCGGGCCAAACTCTCCGACGTCGTTGTCACCAACCACGCGCTGCTCGCCATCGACGCCATCGAGGGCGCCCCGGTGCTTCCGCAGCACGAGGTGCTGATCGTCGACGAGGCCCATGAGCTGGTCTCCCGGGTCACCGGAGTCGCCACCGGCGAGCTCACCCCCGGCCAGGTCAACCGCGCGGTGCGCCGCGCCGCGAAACTCGTCAACGAGAAGGCCGCGGACCAGCTCCAGACTGCCTCCGAGGGGTTCGAGCGGCTGATGGAGCTGGCACTGCCGGGCCGCCTCGAGGAAATCCCCGAGGACCTCGGCTACGCACTCATGGCACTGCGTGATGCGTGCCGCACCGTCATCTCCGCGATCGGCACGACCCGCGACAAGTCCGTCCAGGACGAGGACGCGATCCGCAAACAAGCTCTGGCGTCTGTGGAGAACGTGCACGACGTGGCGGAGCGGATCACGAACGGCTCCGAGTGGGACGTGGTCTGGTACGAGCGCCACGACCGCTTCGGTGCCTCCCTGCGCGTCGCCCCCATGTCGGTCTCGGGCCTGCTGCGCGAGAAGCTCTTCGCGGACCGCTCCGTGGTCCTGACGTCCGCGACGCTGAAGCTGGGCGGCGACTTCAACGGCGTCGGCGCTTCCCTCGGTCTCGCCCCCGAGGGCACCGAGGGCGACGACCTCCCGAAGTGGAAGGGGATCGACGTCGGCTCGCCCTTCGACTACCGCAAGCAGGGCATCCTGTACGTCGCCAAGCACCTGGCACGCCCCGCGCGGGACGGCGATCGCGCGGACATGCTCGACGAGCTCACGGAGCTGATCCAGGCGGCGGGCGGCCGCACCCTGGGCCTGTTCTCCTCCATGCGGGGGGCTCAGCTCCGTCTTCGCAGCGATCTTCGTGATCTTCTCCCGCGCAACGGCCGCGCGCTCTACCTTCCTGCGCGCGAGGTTCTGCTGACGAACCTTCGCAGCAAGCGTCCTTCGCGTCTGGCTCTGACGGGTGGGGACTTGCGGCTTTGCAGTCACAGACTTCTCAATCCGCTCCAGCCGCTCGTCAATCCTCACGACCACTTCGTCGCTCTCAGCGAAGCGCTGGCCGCCGACCACCTGTTCGATGATCTCTCTGATCAATGCCGTGTAGCGCTGCCCTCGCGCCTGAGCAAGCGCCTTGACTGCGTCGAGGACGTCCGCAGGCAGTCGAAGAGACGTCGTCTGCATCGGCCGAGGATCGACCCACTCACCATCTTCCATCTCAGAAGACGTGTCATGAGTGCTGTAGTACTCGGCGAGTGCTTCAAGCTCCTCAGCCGGTCGAGGCAGGGACTCAGTCTGCTTCACCATTGTCATCACCTCGCCTTCTTCCGGAATGTCTTCTTCTCTGAGTCAGTCATGTCCCGAGCCGTCACGACGAAGGCTTCGCCCCCGTCCTCGACGGCAACGACGGTGAGGTACCGCCCCTCGTATGTCCGCCCGTAGACGATGGTTGTGTCGTTTTTGCCGCCGGTCATCCAGTACGGCCGCTCAAGGATGGCCTCCCGCACCTCGTCCAGCGTCACACCGTGGGGTGCGATGTGGTCAATCGACCACTGACTCTCCTTGACAGCCCGGAACACGACTCCAAGTGTAATACGAACGCATTACACTGTCACTCAGCCTAGCCCTGACCAGGCTCGAACAGCTCTTCAATCCTCTTATTGATCATGTCTCGCTGACCGTCGATGCACTTCGCGTAGATCTTGAGTAGAACCTCCACCGAGTGCCCCGCCCGCTCAGCCACCTCAGTAGCCGGAACGCCCCCGTTGAGCCAGAGCGACACCGCCGCATGCCTCAGGTCGTACGGCCGACCCGCGAGCGGCGAGGCCACCTGAGCGGGAGTCAGTGCGAACTCACGCGCGTCTCGCCAGACTCTGTAGTAGGTCGAGGACGACACCACGCCGCCCTTCGGCGACCAGAACAACCGACCATCCGAGGCCACCCCGAACCGGTCGACGTGCCCCCGCAGCCGACGCACGAGGACAGGCGGGATCGGCACAGGCCGCACCTCCTTAACGCCCCGATGCTTCAGCCCGCGTTGGTCGTGCACCTCCCCCGAGTCCGTCCACCGCTTCCCAGCAGACGGCCGAGACTCGCCGAGCATCAGCAGCCCCCAGCCCTCATCGGGAAGGGTGCAGTCGTCCAGCTTGAGCCCGAGCCCTTCAGCCGGCCGCGCCGCCGCGTAGTAGCAGGTGGCAAAGAACGCTTCCAGGTGTGCGCCCCGATCCGCGTTCCGCCGTCCCACGTAGGACACCGCCGTCAGCAGTTCCTCGATCTGCCTAGGGTTGGCGACCACGCGCGGGTCCACCTGCTCAACGAGCTTCGCGACCTTCCGCTTGATCCTGTTCAGCGGGTTGTCCGGGATCACTTCCCGTTCGACGGCGAGGGCCAGGAGGTTGAACAGCACGGCCCGCTTCCGCTGGTAGACGGTCGCAGCAGCGGCCTTGCCGTCAAGCTTCGTAGCCAGCGCGTCCAGAACCTCCCGAACCGCCACAGCGTCGGTCATGTCGTACAACGGCCGCGAGTACCGAACCAGCCAGTCCACGATCTCCTGCTGTTCGCGGTCGAGCTGATCGTCACGGGTCTTCGGCGGCAACAGGTGACGCGTGAGCACCGCCCGCAGGTCGACCAACTCCGGCCGGCCAGGACCGTTCTTCACGAACGCCGCAGCCGCTGTAGCCAGAGCGTCAACGGTGCTGCTCCGCGTCTTCGCCGCCGAGTCCGGCCACTTCATATCCACATAGGACTGTGCGAACTCCAAGAACGAGAAGGAGTTCTTCCGCTTCAGCTCAGACAGCGGGAGTCCACTCTCGACATCGAACTCTTCGCCGTTCCGCGCCGCCTTCATCAGGTCCGAGCGCCGGTTGATCGCCTGCGCCTTGTTCGCGTACCACTCAGAGTGGGACTTCTTGTCCGTCACCCACCGCACGCCCCACGGCTTAGGCAGCTTCTTGCCCTTGGCCGTCCTGCGGTGCGTCCAGTCGGCGATCTCCCAGAAGGTGACCTTCAGCGTCGTCTCGCTCATGCGGCCCGCCCGTAGAGGTCGTCCATCCAGTCCAGGAAGTCCGAGCGCCGACACCGCAGCTCCCCATTCGGGAGCGGGAAGCAACGAGGCCCCTTTCCCGTCTGCCGCCACTTGTAGAACGTGTCCCTGGAGACGTCCCCGCCGAGCGCTTCCAGCATCTCCGGAACAGACATCAATTCAGCTATCTCACGCGCCTTGCCGTTCATGATTCCCCCCGTTTACGCAGCTAGATGAGTTGCCGAACGTTCTGGCGGTCCGGCGGATGCGAGCAGCGCGGCCGTGTATTCGGCCTTCCATCTGCGGCGCTCCGCGACGGCGCTCAGGAGCATGTGAGCCCGTGGCGGCACGTTCGGGTCACCGGGCTGGACGTTGTTCCAGACGACGCGCTGCGCTTGGTCCTCAGGCTTGATCCCGACATCCGCGAGCAGTTGCCGAACGAACGTCTTCCGGTCGTGCTTGTGGTCCGCGAGCGACTTCCCCGACCACTTCCGCGACACGAGGACCCGCCGACCAGCCACCCCGAGCGTGGTTCGCTTGTGCGCCTTGCCTTTGCATTTCCCAGGCACCGTGGACACCCGAGCCCCACGAGGCTGGACGCCGTACAGCAACCAGACCGCGCACTGCGGCGAACAGGGCGTCACAGCCAACTCCGCGCACAGCCGTTCGGCGTGGTCTTCCTGCCGTGCCGTCTGGGCGTCGAAGCACTCGTTGATGCTCTTGGTGAGGTACTTCGTCAGGTAGCCGATGTGGCGGCCGGCCTCTTCAGTGCCACCGAGGATGCCCTTGGAGTGCACCTGCACGCCGAAGCGCGCCACATGAGCCGGACGCTCGACCTCATCAAGGGCTTCTTCCCAGGTAGGCAAGGCCCTTCGCGTCTGCGGATCAACGAAGCCCTTGGCCCGCACATCCCAGAACGGCAAGTTGTCGCCGCTGTACTTGATCTCGTCGTGCGCAGGCCACCAGACCTGGTGGTACGTGGCCTCAGCGACCGCCCGCAGCTCCGCCCGCGAGATCGAAGCCTCGGACCGCTGCGTGCCAATGCGGGGCCAATCGCCTCTGTGGCTCGACCGCCGAGAAGTACTGAACCTCCCACCCCACGCAGCGGCGGAGGTTCTGGACGAACCGATCGAGCAGCGCGGCGAAGTGCACCGCGTCCCGAGCAGCCCGCCGGTAGTCGTACTTCGACGGATCGACCGGGGTGCCATCGCTGCGCACCTTGCCGTAGGTGTCGAGCGTCAGCGTGAGGAAGGTCGAGGGCTGGTACTTGCCCCCGAAGACCTTGCCCACGGTGCGCTTGCTGACCGGCCGCCGAGGCAGGTTGGGCGCATCTTGCCGACGCCGGGTCGACCGCTTCCGGGCCGCCTTGAGCGGGACTTCCAGGGAGGGAAGTGCACCGCGGACTCCGAGTTGCCGAAGTTCGGCGTCGACCTCCGCGACCTCTTCCCGCACCTCCTCCGCGCCCACTTCGTCGCCCTCATCGAGGGCCAGGCGGAACGCCTTGACCAGGTCAGCCCGGTACTCGGTCAGCTCCCGCTGTTCGTCGCTCGGAGCGTCCGGCGTGAAGTCCGGTTCCTCGGTCAGGTGCCACCCCTCACGGCACTGCGCCATCCGCAGACGCCGGTTCTTCTCCGCGCAGGTAGGGCAGACACTCGCGACCGTCGAGCCGCACGGCACGGGCACGATGTCCACGCGTCCGGTGTCGAGGTCGATCCGCTCCTTGGCCAGAGGCCGAACGCAGACACCGTGTTCCTCAGCCACCGCCCGAACGACGTCGAGCGCGGCCGGCTGTTTCATCCGCTCCGAACGGGTCAGGTATTCGGTCATGCCGCAGCCCTCCCGTCAGTCAGCTCGGGGAACTCGTGGACGGTGGCCGGAGCGAGGTAGACGCCCAGCTCGACCAGGTCCGCGTCGGTGACGTTGAAGGCCCGCGCCCGCTCGGGTTCGCGCTGCCCGTCTTCCTTGCCCCAGGCGACGCCGGGCGTGTTCTCGCTGATCTCGTGCGCAGCAGCGCCGCGTTGCCGGACGCCGTCGCCCAGGACCATGTCCACCTGCACCGGCTCATCGAGGCGCAAAGCCACACGGGTGGTGAACAGGTGCCGGAAGCCGACGATCTCCTTGCGTGGGTCCTGGACCAGGCCCACGACGGCATAGCCAGGTGCACGTCCCTGCGAAGTGATCGTCTGGATAGCCCGCGTTGCGCGCTCCCGCAGGTTCCGGTCCGCCTGGTAGGCGATCAGATCTGCCAGCTCATCCACGATCAGGACCGTGAACGGCTCACCAGTGCTGCGCGCCCAGAGCCGCCGGATACCCCGGTAACGGGTGGCGCGTTCCTTGACCTCCGCCGCGATTTCTTCAAGCAGGGCAACAGCTTCCGGCCCGTTGTCGTAGACGACCTTCTCGAACGCGGCCGGACACTGACCCAGTTCCATGCCGCCCTTGGGATCGATGCCGACGAGCCGGACCATGCCGGCTTTGATGGCCGGGGCGAGCTGCCACACGATCGACCACAACACTGAGCCCTTGCCCGCGCCCGGTACGCCGACCACGAGCACCTGAGACCCGAGCAGCCTCAGCCGCCAGGGCTTCCCGGTCTCCGTGCGACCGACGACCACGCGCTTGAGGTCGACCTCTCCGGGGTCGGCGAGTTGCGGCACCGCGACAGGACGAGCCAGCGGGTCAGCGTGGATGAAGTCGAGCTCAAGCACGCGCGGCTTCAGCACCCGCACCCGGCAAGACCGCGCGTTGAACGAGTGCGCCAGGTTCTCGCGCCGCAGCTCCCACTGCTCCGGCGACTGCGCCGGGATCATCCGCACCCGGACCTTGTCCCGCCAGCCCTCAGACCGGACGCGGCGCAGCTTCGGCCGGTACTCCTGCCCTCGGTTGTCCTTGGACAGCTCCGCTAGCCGCATGACGGTGCGCCACTGTGGCACGTACACGGTGAGCCGCCGCCACTCAGTCAGCACGCGGTACCAGCCGTGCCGCAGGAACGAGTCCCGATCAAGGCCATACCAGACGGTCAGGGCGCACACGAGCGACAGCAACGCGATCACCAACGGCGACAGCCCGAACTGGTGATAGGCGACATAGCCACCGAGGCCGGCCGTGACCGCGACCGGGTACCGGACCGCCAGAACGACCAGCCGAACGACCAGGACGACAGCGAGCCAGAGCAGGCCGAACGGTGCGAGCACAAGCTTTACCCAGCCGGGAAGCCATACCCACCAAGGGACCTGCGGACGCGCACCCTCGAACGGTGCGGGGTCTACCCAACGGTTGCCCTTCATCGCGCACCGCCAGCGCAAGTCAGGCACTGGAAGACGCTGCCCACGCTCGGGATGCGCCCAACAGGCTGGAAGACTCCTGAAGCGGCAGTGTGCTGCGCCCGACAGGTGAGGCATTCGAAGCCCCTGGCCTGCATGGCGGTGAGTTCCATCGTCTCCAGCGAGCCACCGTCGAGCATCACGACATAGCTGGAAACGGTCTGCCTGGTGGAGATCATCCGATCCCCGTCTAGCGCACGAATGCGCTCAGGCTCTACGCTCATCGTTGTTCACTCCTGAGTTGGGTGGACAACGCAGGAGCGGCGAGGTTGGTAGCCGGGTTCCGCTCCTGCGTCTCACGTTCTCTTTGCGCCGCAACAAGACGTGCGGCATCGCCACGTGACCCAGCAGAGTCACGCGCTCTGTCCAATGAGGACTTCTGCTACTTCTTCGTCGTCTTCGTGACCTTGATCGCCTCCCCCTTCTCGCGCTCACGGTTCGCCCAGTAGATGGCCTCGTGGTGGTGGCTGCGGTCGGTCTCAGCGACGCGGGCGTAGATGGCGGCGGACCGGAGGTAGTAGTCCTTCAGCACGGCGGGTGCGGACTTGGGATTGGGCAGGAGCTTGCTCAGGACGTCGTGTGCCTCGCTCAGCGTCCGAGCCTGCTCAGCAAGGCCCCAGTGCATGGCCTCAACTGCGGACATCAGGATCTCCCTCCGCCAGGGCGTGACGGCCTTCCTGACTGCCGAGGTGATCCGCCAGCTTGGATGCCTCACGCGACAACTCCCGGCAGAACCGCATCAGCACGTCCGAGCCGCCGGGGAAGGGCGGGAGCTGGATCGCGATGTTGACGGGGTCGAGATAGATGGCCAGCGCCGGAACCTCGGGCGTCACCCGGATCATGGCCGCGCCCGCGTCTTGGCCGGGCGTGCAGGTGGCGTTGAACCCCATCACCGACCACCCCGCGCCGCATCAAGGGCCGTCTGTCCTTCAGCAACAGCCTCAGCAAGCCGGGGCAGCGCTTCCGCGTCGACCACCAGGACGGCCGGGAACGCGTTGCCCAGCCGGAACTCGACTCGTCCAGCGAAGACGAGCGGTTCCACCCGGATAGGCAGGTTCGCCGTCAGGTGCAGGCGCATCAAGTCGGGCACGGATCACGCCGCCTTAGGTGCGGGCTTGGCCGCGACGATGGCCTTCATGCCGGTGGCCCGCAGGCTGTAGCCCAGCTTCGCCCGGCAGCGGTGACGCTCACCGACGTGGCCACCACGGCAGCCCTTGTCATCGATCCACGGCGTCACCGTCAGACCCTCGAACATCGCCGGGCGGATGTCCGTACCCGGAATCGCCTCCGGCGGCACCGGCTGGTGAGGTGCCGAGATCTTGACCGTGACCGCAGCGTCCGCCTTGCGCTCCGCAGCCTGGTCGATCACCAGGACCGACCACACGAGCTGACCGGTCTCCTTGTCCTTCTCCTGTTCGGCGGGGAGGCCCTTGGCGCGCTCCTCAGCCGACTGGAACTTGAGCACCCGCTCGACGCCCATCACGAGCGCGCCCCTCGGGAACACGAAGTCGTGACCCGCCGGGAACCTGCTCCCACCTGTGATCGCCATCGTCGTTCTCCTGACGTTGTGCCGGTCGGGGCCGCTCCCCGACATCTCGACACCTACGAATTTCGACGAATCGGGAGGACGTCAACACCACACAACAGGACAACTACAGACGTCTCGGCTACATTGAAGTCGTCCCTAGTTGTACGGAGGGTGGGTCATGCCGAATCAACGCCTGCGGGATGCGTTGCTGCGCAACACTTTGGGCTTCGATGAAGTGGCCAAGGCGACCGGCGTAGACCCGAAGACCGTCGAACGGTGGATTACGCAGGACCGGACGCCGTACCCACGCCACCGGCACGCCATCGCCGCGATGGTCCGCGAGACGGAGACCTACCTCTGGCCGGACGCGGTCGCGCCGGAGAAGAAGAAAGAGATCAACGAGTCCGAGGTCGTCCAGGTCTACGCGCACCGTCACGCCGTGCCGCAGGACATCTGGGGACACCTGATCGAACAGTCCAAGATCAGCATCTCGATCCTGGTCTACGCCGGCATGTTCCTGGTGGACAACCCAGCCCTGATCAAGACGCTGCGCCAGAAGGCAGAGAGCGGCGTCAAGATCCGGCTATTGCTCGGAGACCCCGCAAGCCGTGAGGTCGCGCGCCGCAGCGAAGAAGAGGGCATCGGCAAGACCACGCTTGGCGCGAAGATCCGGAACGCCCTCGCGATCTACAAGCCATTGGCCGAGGTGCCGGGCGTGGAGATCCGAGTTCACGGGACGACGCTCTACAACTCGATCTACCGCTTCGATGACGAGATGCTCGTGAACACTCACGTGCACGGCTTCATGGCAGCTCACGCGCCGGTCCTGCACCTGCGCCGGTTGTCCGGAGGCGACCTATTCGAGACGTACGCCGAGAGCTTCCAAGGCGTCTGGGATGGCGCGAAGCCGCCGAAGTGGTAGGCAGGTAGACATGGCTCGCACCGATCACTACAACGACCCGAACGCACCGAAGGCGACCAACATCGTCGTGGCGGTGACGGCGTTCGTGCAGGACGAGCAAGGCCGGCTGTTGATGATCCGGCGGACCGACAACGACCTGTACTCGATCCCCGGCGGGGCGCAGGACGTCGGCGAGACCATCGGCCACACCGTCATCCGCGAGGTCAAGGAAGAGACCGGGATCGACGTCGAGCCCGTCGACATCATCGGCGTGTACTCCGACCCCGCGCACGTCATCGCCTACACGGACGGCGAGGTACGGCAGCAGTTCTCCATCTGCTTCCGCGCGCGACTGATCGGCGGCGAGCTGCGGACGAGCAACGAGTCCAGCGAAGTTCATTGGGTAAGCCGCGGAGACCTCGACGCGCTCAACATCCATCCGTCCATCCGACTTCGGATCGAGCATGGGTTTGAAAAACGATCAACACCCTACTTTTCAATATGAATGCGCTCACCTCGCAGACGCTCCTCCGTTCGATCAACTGCGGCCAGTAGATCCGTTCGTGCTTGACGGATAAAAAATGTCACAATATGTTCTGATCCATATCTCTTCTGAATCTCCTCAATGCGATCTTGAGCGTTCGTGTCTTCACCCTCAGGAGTGGTGGTCATATCTGCCCACCAGAGGGCATCTCGAACATCCCCCTCCTCCGCCATCCACTCCGATAGCTCTGCGGAAAGATGACGAAGCTCAGCCTCCTTGTGAGCACAAGAATGGTGTGCAACCAACGCACACAAACGCTGCGGGGCTTCCAGGCTTTGCAAGAATCTTGCGCCGTCGAGTGGATGGAATCCTGTCGCAGCAAGCCTGGGGGCATAGCCAATGTCATGCAGGTAAGCCGCAGAAATCAGCATGTCAAGATCCACAGAATTCATGAACGCTGCGGCATGGCGGGCTCGACGCGCCACCCCTTGCACATGAAGCCACCGCTTAGGAAGAGCATCACGAAGTTCTGCTCGCGCAACTTCCGCTGCCCAGCTTTCAAGCACAGGACACACCCCAAGTCACGAGTACAGAAATTCAACATCGAACGTTGATTTATGCTCAATCATGTCCGCAAGGCGACCAACGAAAATACTTGCCGACCGATCCCTATACCTGTAACAGACTGCCCTCAATGGACTGACGTCCATCCTGAATCCATCCCGCAGAAGCAACGAAATATCCGAAACAACATTATGTTCGCGCGACGGGAAAGCAAGGACCATCTCAAGGGCGTTAATTTCGATTTTGAGTTCACTAGACAGATCGCTTCTATCGATCTCCGACAGAAGCACACGCGCGTCGGCGTATTGCTCGAAAGCCGCAAGCACCCAGGCAAAATTTATTCGATGCTCATGAAAGTCTGGGTAGGAAGCGATTGCACGCCGCAAACTCTTCGCAGCAGATGAAAGGCTGCCTACAAGATAAAGCGCATACCCGTAGTGCCCAGCATAGAAGGCCGCAGAGGCACCCCTTCGAATAGCTTTACGGTAGAAGTAGAGCGATGCCTCAGGCCTGCCAACAAGAACCAGCGTCTGCGCATAGGATATCAGGTACCGATGATTGTTTTGATCCAGCGAAACGGCGGCTTCAAAGTGCGCTAGCGCAGATTCGAAGTTGCCTTCCATGACCTCGATCCTACCCGCCGTATAGCGCACCTCCGCATTATCGGACCCACGCGTTAGGGCGATTTCTAGATCGCTTTCGCCGATCTCCTCGTAACCTCCGTAGAACTTGAGAAAAATCGCCCTCCGCGCCCGCCAGACTGGAGAGTTCTCATCTTGGACGCAAATGTCGTGCTGTTCCCTGGCTTCAGCGATATCGCCCTTTGTCTCCAGGAAGGCGGAGTATGACGAACGCAGATCCGTAGGAATAGTGGAACCGCAAGCAACAAAAGCTCTGTCGTACCAACTTGCCGCAGCTAGCAGATCGCCGGTAAGCCAGGAGCATTCTGCGAGATTCCGAAGAGAGACAACGAAAGACGGGTTCAGCTCGATAGCTTTCTTGAAAGCCATGATCGCCTCGTCCTTCTTGCCCTTATTGGACAACCATGCTCCATAATTGTTCCAAGCATCTGGGCTTTCAGGCGCCTCTCGAAGCAAGGTGCGATAGTACTCGGGCGTCGGGTTGTGATGAACACTGGTGATGTTCAGAAGCCTAACGGGAACCGGATTTCCATCAGAATCAACTTGACGCCGGAACTCTAGGCCAGCATCTTGCAACATGGCGCGAAACTCAGGCGGAATAAAGTCGCCCGCCTGCGCATCAGTGAGGTTAGGCCGACCCTGCCCTCCCCCTAGGACATTCAGAGACCAGGAGAAGCATCCCTCGCTTACGGTGCCGACCCTGCCGTCCCTCAAGAATCTTTTATAGACCGCAACGTTTACTTCGCCCATCCTCTGATGAACTTCTTCGTCCGACAAGTTGGACTTCAAGGCGGAATACAGGCGGCGAACGTCTCTCTCGGCAACCATATCCCAGGCGCCAACAACAAAAACCACTGGCCGACGCACAGCATGAACACTAATAGAAAGATTATCCCTACTTACCTGCTCTCGCTTTATTCTTCCCCCGTATATGGTCTCAAAATTTGAAACCATAGCAACCTTCGTTCGCATTCCTTCAACGATGCCCAAAATGAAGGAGTGCCTATTCAAACGCCGATCCTTGACTGAGTTCAAGTATGGACTCGCATCGACCAGACCTTCAAGCAGGTCACCCAGCGTAGCCTCAAAGGGGAGTCGTCTGGTCACATTCGCTATCCACTCACCAACCGGCAATCCCTCAATTGCCCCAAGCCCCGTGACGCCAACCATAGCCCGAAACGTCTTCCGAGATACGGTAACTAGCTTATGTGCGTTTTCCATCGTGACTAGCCCAGTGAGCGGATTCGTTAGTCGAAAGTCGCAGCACATGTAGACGGACTTCTTGTCTGCCAACACCTGAACCAATGTCATGGATCCCCCAGGCCGGAGACAGACCGCATCGACGTAGTCGGCCACCATACCTTGCCGAATTTGGCTCTACAGGATCAAGGCCGCCGCTGGCGGCACGCTCCGCGCGTACGGCGAACACCTTCCATCCCGGCACTCCCGGCATCCGCTTCGCTGCGCCGGTCGGCCGGGCGGCGCTGCGCGCCGTCCCCGGCCTTGCACCACCGACGAGCTCAACCCGTAGAGCCATGCCGGCCAGCAGCTCCCTACGAGCGCCGTCAGGGTCGCCACGAACTTGCCGGTCATGGCGCTCGACTGCCGCGACGGCTGCGCCGCCTTGCCACCGATCATGACCACGCGTCGACGAGGCCCCACGTCGACAAGAAGACTGCACGCCAACAGCCCGACCCCGAGCATGACGAACGGCCGGCATCGACGCGTCAAGGCTGGAGGACGTACCTTGACTCGACGGCACCGGCCGCGTGCAGGCTGGGGATCGGGTTGATGGCCGGGAAGTGTCAGGACGCGAACCGCGAAACCATCGCGAAATGCGGAACCCAAGCGCCACAACGGAAGCAGCCGAAGCCGCAGGTCAGCGGGCGTAACAGGACCTAGGCCTGTCGTCCCTTCCTAAACCGTGTGTCGCAGGTTCGAATCCTGCCTGGGGCACCACCTTTCGCCGGGTGAAATCAGGGCCTGACATGCTGAAACGCTGTCGGGCCCTGATCTTTTCCGTCAGCCCCCGTCAGGCGGAATCTGCCCGGCCGGGCAGATCAGGCCTTCGCTTCGCGGACGTCCTTTCCCAGCTCGGCGAACGCCTTGAAGTCCTGCATGTGCAGCAGCGACTGCTTGCGGAAGGCACCGGGCATCAGGGCCCCTACGAGCCGCATCAGCACGCCGCTGAACCGGTACTCGTTCTCGCTCACCCAGAGCGTCGTCTCCGGACCGGCTTCGGTCAGCCGCTCGTGCGCGGCGCTCCACATGCCCTCGCCGACGATCTCGCGTTCGAAGTGAACGACGCTCCCTGTCGGGATCTCGCGCAGGTCTGCCGGCTCCCGGCGGGTGATGGTCTCGGTGCCCTCGAACTTCTGCTGCCCCATCTGCAGCACGACCCGCGACTTGGTGCCGACCTGCCCGTGCACCCCGCTCAGCGGCTCGTGCAGCACCAGACCCCGCAGCCACTTCGGCATGTGTGCCGGGTCGGCGAGCAGCTGGACCACCCTCTCCTGCGGCACAGAGATCTCGATCGAGACGGTGTACTTCATGGCGGTGCGCTCCAGGGTTCCCAGGTGAACGGGCGTTCGCCAGCATCCCACCGTCTGCAACTTCCTCCGCCGACGCTCGGAGCCCGGCGAGCCGGCACGCCCCGGCGCATACTCGGCCGATGGACGTGGACGACCCGCTGGCCGCGCTCCGTACCGCCGTGTTCGACGGTCCTGGCGTCACGGACCGAGCCCTGCGTGCGGCTGCGGGAGAAGGGGACGCGCCCGAGGCGTGGGCCGGCTACGTGCGGGTGGTGCGGGAGACGTCGTATCGAGTGTCCGAAGCGGACATCGCAACCTTGAAGGACAGCGGGGCCGGCGAAGAGGAGATCTTCGAGATCACCGTCGCGGCGGCCGTGGGGGCTGCGCTGGACCGGCTCGCGGCCGGGTTGCGGGTGGTGGCGGAGTGAGGCTCGAGGTGCTGGAGCGCGGGCATGGGCGGGGTGCCCGGTGGTTTCAGAAGGTTGTCGTCGCCGTGCTGGGGCACGAGGTTGACGACGTTGTGAAGACGGCGATGCATCGGCCCGGCTTCTTCGGCAGGCACTTCTTCGCGTATGCGCAGGAGGTGTTGCGCGGGCCGTCGTTCTGGACGGTTGCCGAGCGCGAGCATCTTGCGGTGATCTCGTCGCAGCTCAACGAATGCGCGTTCTGCGTGCGGGTGCACACCGAGACGGCGCGGCTGGTGGGGCATCGGGAGGTTCGGCCTGAGTTGGCGGCGGTGATTGCCTTTCTAGAGCTGCTGAACCAGGACGAGGTCACGGCGGCTGATGCGGCCGCGGTGAGAAGTGCCGGGGTGCCGGCGGAGGCGTTGGTGGAGGCGCTGCACGTGAACGCGGTGTTCAACATCGTCAACCGGATGGGGAACGCGCTCGGGTGGAGCTGGGAGTCGGACGAGCACGTTCGCGCTGGGGCGCGGGTCATCCGGCTCACTCGCTATCGGCTGCCGGGGTTCTTGTTGCGGTGACGCGGTGCGTCCGTTTGGTCACGTGCAGCAAACCCTTTCGGCGCAACGAATAGGGCCGAAAGGCCCGGCTTTGTAACGGCCGATTGGCGTAGCGTCGGCGGGTCTTGCGTTGACCACGCACGCCCGGAGGAACGCAATGAAGCGGTCCGTGTCAGTCCTGTCCGCATTGGCCCTCGTCGTCGGCGGAGTGGCGGCGTCACCCGCCGCGGCCGCACCGAGCAACGATCCGCTGGACGTCTACGTCGCCCAGGTCACCGGAGAGCAGGCGGGTGAGCTCTCCAGACAAGGGTTCGACATCGCCGGCAGCAGGGCGGCGGGTGACCGGGTCGAGGTGGAGCTGGTCATCAGCGAGGGTCAGCGCGAACAGCTCGCCAAACGGGGGGTCCGCGCCGAGGTCAAGAAGAACAAGGACGGCAAGAGCGCCAGGCAGCTGGCCGCCGAGCAGTCGGTGAACGGGTTCACCGTGTGGCGGTCCTTCGACGAGCCCGGCGGTATTCGCGACCAGCTCTACGCGTTGGCGCGGAACAACCAGAACCTCGTGAAGCTCGAGGTGCTCGGCAGGACCGGGCAGGGGCGCGAGATCATCGCGGTCAAGGTGACACAGGGTGCCAACGGGCAGAAGGACGGCAGCCGGCCGGCGGTCCTCTACTCGTCGACGCAGCACGCGCGCGAGTGGATCAGCACTGAGGTGAACCGGCGGCTGCTCAACCACTTCGTCGACCGGTTCAAGGCGAACGACAAGGACGTCAAGGACCTGCTCAAGAGCACCGAACTGTGGTTCATGCTCGTCGCGAACCCGGACGGCTACCAGTACTCCTTCGACGCGGAACGGTTGTGGCGCAAGAATCTGCGCGACAACGACAACAACGGGCAGATCACCGTCGGCGATGGTGTGGACCCGAACCGCAACTTCCGCGAGCACTTCGACTACGACAACGAGGGGTCGTCGACCGCGACCGCGAGCGATACCTATCGCGGACCGTCCGCGGCGTCCGAGCCGGAGACCAGGGCGATGCAGGGGCTGCTGGACCGGATCAAGCCGAAGTTCCAGTCGAACTGGCACTCGGCTGGTCAGTGGATCCTCTACCCGCAGGGCTGGCAGACCGGGTCTCCCGAGGCCGACAACCCGATCTACGTCGCGCTGGCCGGCACCGATGCCAACCCGGCGATCGAGGGGTTCGACCCCGGTATCAGCTCCGACGAGCTGTACGTGACGAACGGCGACACCAACGACTACGCCGACGCTCGCAACGGGACGGTCTCGTTCACGCCCGAGCTCAGTGAAGGCTGTGACGGATGCGGGTTCGTCTTCCCCGACGAAGAGGCGCTCGTCGAGGCGGAGTTCCAGCGGACGCTGCCGTTCTCGCTGTCGCTGGCCAGGTCGGCACCCGACCCGGCGAACCCGAAGTCCGCGGCCGGCATCGAAGTCAAGCCGTTCTACCTCGACCAGGCGGACATCGACCAGGAGAACACGCCACTGTCCATGTTGGACTTCACGTTCGACGTGTCCTACGGCGACCCGCAGGAAGTACGGGTCCTGGCAAAGAAGTCGCTCGGTGCTGTCACCGCCAAATGGCAGATCGGCAACGGGCCGGTGCAGAGCGCACCGACGACCGAGTGGACCGGCGGTGAGCGCTACGGCATTGGCAACGCGAACTACTACCACGTCGTGCGTGGCACGGTGACCGGGACGAACCCCGGCGACCAGGTCAAGGTGTGGTTCGAGGGTGGCGGTCAGACCAGCGGTTCCTTTACGTACCAGGCCGTCTCCGAGAGCGGCGACAAGGTGCTCGTCATGGCGGCGGAGGACTACACCGGTGCCTCGCCGAATCAGAACGTGGCGGCACCGAAGTACCTGTCCTACTACACCGACGCACTCACCGCGAACGGTCTGAACCACGACGTCTACGACGTGGATGCCAACGGGCGCAAGGCACCTGACGCGCTCGGCGTGCTCAGCCACTACCAGGCGGTCATCTGGTACACCGGCGACGACGTGGTCACGCGCGAACCGGGCTGGGGCCCTGGCAACGCGTCCAGCCTCGCGCAGACCGAGCTGTTCGAGATCCGCGACTACCTCAACGAGGGCGGAAAGGTGCTCTACACCGGCCAGTTCGCCGGACACCAGTACGGCACCGGGCTCGGGGCGCAGCTCTACGACCCCTTTGAGAACAAGCAGTGCAACCTGCCCGACGTCGCGCCGCGGTGCCGGCCGCTCTCCGGATCCGGCGACAACGTGAACGACGTCATCGAGTACTGGTTCGGTGCGTCGATCATCAGCGCGGGTACGGGCCAGGACGAGAACGGCGACCTGTTCGACGTCAACGGCGTCGCGGCACCGCTCACCGGGCTCACGTGGGGCTTCAACGGAGCCGACAGCGCGCAGAACCAGGCGAACACCGCGTCCTTCCTGACGACGAGTGGCCTGCTGCCGGTCAACCGGTACCCGCAGTTCGCCAGCAGCGTCGCCGCGGCGTGGAACCGCCCCGGCGGGCCGTTCGCGCCGCATGCCGGCGAGTTCTACGTGTACTCCCAGATCGGCGACGTGTCGTACAAGCGGTTGACGCGCACGATCAGCGTTCCCGCCGGCGGCGCCCAGCTGTCGTTCTGGACGTCCTACGACACCGAACCGGCATGGGACCACCTGTTCGTCGAGGCACGGACCGCGAACGGCGACAACTGGACGACGTTGCCGGACATCAACGGCCACACCACGACGAACCCCGGGGACAGCTGTCCGGCGGGCTGGCGCGACCTGCACCCGCAGCTCGACCACTACCAGACCCTCAACGCCGACCTCACCTGCTCACCCACCGGCGAGACCGGTGTGTGGCATGCGGCGTCCGGAAACTCCGGCGGCTGGCAGCAGTGGAACGTCGACCTGTCCGCCTTCGCGGGCAGCCAGGCCGAGGTTTCCATCGCCTACGCGAGCGACTGGTCGGTGCAGGGACTCGGCGTGTTCGTCGACGACATCACCGTGTCGACCGGCGAGGGCACGACGTCGTTCGAGTCCGGTATGGACGGTTGGACCGTCACGGGTCCGCCGGCGGGCAGTGCGCCGAACGGCAACAACTTCACCCGCACCACCGCCGCCGGCTTCCCGGAGGGTGCCGTGGTGAGGACCGCCGACACCCTGTACTTCGGGTTCGGCTTCGAGGGCATCACCAGCACCGCGACGCGCAACGAGGTGATGGCCAGGTCGATGGAGTATCTGCTCAGCCCGTAAACAGAGGTTCGACGGTGGCGACTACGGCGTCGCCACCGTCGTTCAGCTCGTCTGTGATCGCACGTAGCTGATGTACGGCTCGTAGGCCGACAGGTCACGATGCGGCTCGTACGTGCTCAGGTAGTAGTAGTCGGCCACGATGTTGGCCTGCTGTTCGGTGTTGAAGTCGGCGAACGTCTTGCCGCGCAGGCCATCCACGCCACCGTAGTCGTAAAGACCCTTCACGAAGAACCCGGCGAAGGCGGTCGGCAGCAGGCTGAGCACGCTGCGCCCGTGCTGGTACTGGTAGGCGTGGGTCAGCTCGTGCACCAGCCAGCGCTCGTACCTCGCCTGGTGCTGCGGCGTGGTCAGGATTCCTTTGGGAAACGTGACGAGCCTCGGCAACGTGCGGGCGACGCCGAAGCTGCCGAGCAGGCCGCCTTCGGCGAGGCGAAGTGCGCTGATGTCCAGCGCGTCGCCGAACACCACACGGGCGATCTCGGCCTCGCGCGACTCCAAGCGGCGGCGGAAGACCACGGCACCTCCCCTGCTGAACAGCGGATGAACGATGGTAAGCGGAGGACCGGGCCTGCGCATTGCCCTACCTGCGAGTTCGGCATCGAACCGAATTGTCGCCATCGGCCACCTTCACACACAGAGTCGCCGACGATGGGCACAAAGTCACGAAACTCCTTTACAGCGCCTGCCTCAGTCGTTACATTCGAGATGCAGGCAAACGAGGGGGGAACGACGTCAATGCCTCGCAGAGAAACACTCACGTGCACCCGGAATACGCTGGGGCGATCCGGGTGAGTTGCTCCGCCATCTGTTGACGGACGTCCAAATCACTGATCAACGTAGCGCTTCGCCACACGGCTGAAGTGCGCGTTCACGCTGCCCAGGGACTTGCAGCACACAGCATTCGACTGCATTCGACTGTTCGGGAATCGAATTCGACGAACTATTCCCCGACACGTCGATCGCATACGCCTGCGTGCTGCGATTTCGGCAGCCTTGACCTGGATGCATCGCGGATTCACTAGGGGGAAAAGTGCGCGAAAGCAAGCGGATCATGGTCACCGGCGCCGGCGGTTATCTCGGTTCGGTGTTACTGCCCTTGCTACTCAAGGCCGGTCACAGCGTTGTGGCCGTGGACAAGTTCTACTTCGGCGATCACTCGCTGAAGCGAGTGATCGACGAGCCCGGCCTGGAGATCCGTCATTGCGACGTGCGCGACGTGTCCGCGGCCGATCTGGTGGGTGTGGACACGGTCATCTCGCTCGCCGCCATCAGCAACGACCCCGCCGGCGACCTCGCGCCCAACTGGACGGTCGAGGTGAACCAGGACGCCACCATCAGGCTGGCCGAACTGGCCGCGGACGAGGGCGTGAGCAGGTTCGTGTTCGCTTCCTCGTGCAGCGTCTACGGAGCCGGCGGCGACAGCTTGCTCGACGAGTCCTCCGCGCAACAGCCGCTCACCGTCTACGCGTCGACCAAGCAGGAGACCGAGAAGGCTCTCAACGCGCTCAGCTCCGACAAGTTCCGGGTGATCTCACTGCGGATGGCGACCCTGTTCGGTGTCTCCCCGCGGATGCGGCTGGACCTGGTCGTCAACCGGATGGTCTCGTACGCGGTGTCCGGCACGGCCATCCAGGTCCACGGCGGCGGCCAGTGGCGACCGCTGCTGCACGTGCGCGACGCGGCGGCGGCCTACCTGCGCTGCGTCGATCTGCCGCTGGAGGACGTGCCGATGGGTGACGCGTTCAACGTCGTCGGTGAGAACGTCACGGTGCTGGGGCTCGCGGAACGGATCGCCGACGAGCTCGGCGGTGTGTCGCTGGACGTCCAGGAGGGTGGCTTGGACCAGCGCAGTTACCGGGTGAGCCAGGCGAAGTTCGAGCGCCTCACCGGGTTCGAGCCGGCCATGACGATCGAGAAGGGCGTCGCGGAACTCCACCAGGAGCTGCGCTCGGGAGACGTCTCGACCGACGATCCGCGGTACTCCACCGTCGACCTGCTCAAAGCAGTGGTCACCACGCCGGCCCGGGACGGCGGCGAGAAGATCCGCCGCACGTTCCTCCCCTTCGCGCTGCCCCTGATCGGGCGCGAGGAGGAGCGGGAGATGCTGGACACGCTGCGCTCCGGCTGGCTCACCACCGGCCCGAAGACCAAGCGATTCGAAGCGATGTGCGCCGAATACCTCGGCGTGCGGCACGCCGTGGCGATGAACTCGTGCACCGGCGCGCTGCACGTCGGTCTCGCGGCGCTGGGCATCGGTCGTGGCGACGAGGTCATCACCACGCCGGTTTCGTGGCCGGCCACCGCGAACGTGGTGCTGCACCTGGGCGCCAAGCCGGTGTTCGTCGACGTCGAGCCCGACACGCTCAACATCGACCCGCGCAAGGTCGAGGCCGCGATCACCCCGCGTACCAAGGCGATCCTGCCCGTGCACATGGCGGGGCAGACCTGCGACATGGACGCGCTCGCCGCCATCGCCGAACGCCACGGCCTGCCGATCTTCGAGGATGCCGCGCACGCCATGGGTGCCACGCACGGTGGCCGCAAGGTCGGGCAGCTCAGCACCGCGGCGGCGTTCAGCTTCTACCCGACCAAGAACATGACCACTGTGGAGGGTGGGCTCCTGGTCACCGACGACGACGCGATCGCCGACCGCGCCAGGGTGCTGAGCCTGCACGGCATTTCCAAGGACGCGTGGAAGCGGTACTCGCGCGACGCCTCGCTGCACTGGGAGCTGATCGAACCGGGCTACAAGTACAACATGACCGACGTGCAGGCCTCGGTCGGTCTGCACCAGCTGGCGAAGCTGGACTCCTTCCTGGAGGTCCGGGCCCGCTACGCGAAGCGTTACGACGCGGCGTTCGCCGGCTTGGCGGCCGTGCGTCCCTTGGTACACCGTGGTTTCGGCACGCACGCCAATCACCTCTACATCGTGCGACTGGATCTGGACCTGCTGTCGGTGACCCGGGACGAGTTCATGCTGGCGCTGAAGGACGAGGGCATCGGCACGGGCGTGCACTTCATGTCCATGCACCTGCAGCCCTACTACCGCGACGTGGTCGGCATGAAGCCGGGCGAGTTGCCCGTCGCCGCGGACATCTCGCGGCGGATCGTCTCCCTGCCGTTGTACCCCAAGATGACCAGCCAGGACGTCGAGAACGTCGTGGACGCCGTGCGCAAGGTCGCACTGGCCTACACCTACCAGCACGCCGCCTGATCGGAGCAGAGAAGTTGGACGAGGGCACGAACATCGTGATGGTCAACTCCGCCGAGGAGGTACTGCTGTACCTGCGGGACGACAAACCCACCATCAAGTTCCCGAACACGTGGTGCCTGCCGGGCGGCTATCTCGAAGAGGGAGAACGGCCGCACGACTGCATCCGGCGGGAGATCGACGAGGAGATGGGCGTCGTGCTCGCCCCCGAGGAGGTGCGCCCGTTGTGCTCCGAGCAACGGTCGTACGGCATCGAGCACACGTTCTGGACCGAGGTGGATCTCGACCTCGACCAGGTGGTGCTCACCGAGGGCCAGCGCCTGAAGTGGTTCTCCCGCAAGGAGGTCGCCGGCCACGAGCTGGGGTACGAGGACAACGCGATCCTCGCGGAGTTCTTCGAACGCCGTGACCGGGGCGAGCTCGCGGTGGCCGGGAAGCCCGCCTGACGTGGGAGTGACGGAGTTCGTCGACGAGGTGCTGTCCGA
The DNA here is from genome assembly GCA_963771775.1 of uncultured Actinomycetota bacterium. GTDB lineage: Bacteria > Actinomycetota > Actinomycetes > Mycobacteriales > Pseudonocardiaceae > Lentzea. The sequence continues at coordinate 1,175,003 of CAVYUS010000004.1, read as the reverse complement.
AGCGGGCCGGCTGCTGCTGCGTCTGCAGGAGGACAGCGCCTCGTCGGTGTCCCTCAAGGGCGCCACCGATCTGGTCACCCACGCGGACCACGAGTCGGAAGCTCTCATCCTGCGCGCGCTGCGTGCCCGGTTCCCGCACGACGCGATCCTCGCGGAGGAGTCCGGTGCGCTCACCGGGAACGCGGACCGGCTGTGGGTCGTCGACCCGCTCGACGGCACCGGGAACTACGTCCGTGGCTTGCGCCCGTGGGGCGTGTCCCTGGCGCTGGTCGAGCACGGTCGGGTGGTCGTCGGCGGCATCCACGAACCCGCGGCCGGCACGACCGTGCTCGCCGAACACGGCAGCGGCGCGTGGCGGAACGGCCGGCGCCTCGCGGTGCGTCCGGCCCCGGTGGCGACACCGGCGATCGGGCTCAGCGCCTCCGCCCCGCCGCTGCGGGAGAAAGCCCGCGCACTGCTCGACGCCGTCTGGAACCACGGCGCCGAGATCCGCATGTACGGCTGCGGCACGGCAGCACTGGCCGCGGTCGCCTGCGGCACGCTGTCGGCGTTCGTGGAGATCGACGGTGGGCCGTGGGACTACGCGGCGGGCGCGCTGGCCGTGCGGGAAGCCGGCGGCACGGCCACGACGCTCACCGGTGCGGAGGTCGACCACACCAGCACGTCGGTGCTGGCCGCGGGAACCGGAGACCTGCACGCAGAGCTCTCCGGCCTGTTCGCAATGACACGATGAGGGGAAGATCGGTGCGGGACGAGACAACGGGCAGCACGCCGCCACGACACGGCAGGCTCAAGGCGGCGGTGTACGCCGTGGGGTTCATCGTGGGGTGGAACCTGGTCCTGCTGCCGTCGCTGGTGCGGTCGCTGCTGGCGGAGTTCGGCCGCAGCGACGCCGACTTCGGCGTCCTGCTGCTGGTCGGCGCGGTGCTCTACACGGTGGGCGCGGTGAGCAGCGGATACCTGGTGGACCGGCTGGGCCGCTCGCCCGTGCTCGGGGCCGCGCTGATCGCCTACCCGGTGAGCCTCGCGCTGATGGCGGTCTCCCCGAACTGGACGCTGCTCGTCCTGGCCGCGGCGCCGAGTTACTGGGCGAGCGGCATCCTGGAGGGCGGCATCAACGGCCTGTTCCTGGACCTGCACCGCGACGAGCGCGGGCGGGCGATGAACCGGCTGCACCTCTACGTCGCCCTCGGTGCCTTCGCGGGCCCGCTGGCCGTCGGCGGACTGTCCCTTGTGGACGTCGGCTGGCAGCCGATCCTGCTCGGCACCGCGGTGATCGGCGCCGCGGTCGCCGCCGCGATGCTGTCCGGGCAGATGCCGTCGGGCAAGGGTGACGACCAGGGCGCGTCGACCGACAGCGGTGCGCGCGGGCTGCGGATGGCCGGCAGCCTGATCCCGTTCGCCGGGCTCGCCGTCGCCATCAACCTCTACGTCGCCGCCGAACTGGCGGTGTCGAACTGGGTCGTGCGGCTGCTGGACACGAACACGGTCGCCGAGGCGACGCTCGTGCTGGCCGTGTTCTGGGCGGGTCTCGCGATCGGCCGGCTGGGTGCGGACTGGTTCGTGGAGCGGATGAGCTACTACACCTTCACGTACCTGTGCGTCGTGGCATCAGGGGTGTTCCTGCTGGCGGCGCTCACGATGACCGGAACGGTCGAGCGGATCGTGCTGTTCGGCCTGGTGGGCGTCTGCTACGGCCCCGTCTACCCGATGATCATGGCGATCGGCGGCGGACTGTTCCCGGACCGGCTGAACCGCATGAGCGGTGCGCTGTCGGCCGCCGGTGTGTCGGGCTCGGTGTTCTACCCGCCGCTGGTGGGTCTGGTCGCCGACACCGTGGGGCTGAAGGTGGGGATGCTCGGTGCGGTCGCCATGGTCGTGCCGATCCTGGTGAGCGTGTGGATGGTGCAGCGGAAGGCACGACTCGTGGACGTTGTTGTGCCACAACCATGACAAGCGGCTACGCGGTGCGGTAGCGGACCTCCTTGAGGACGGCTGAGCCCAGGGTTTCGTCCCTGGTGATGCCGTCCGCCTGGAAGCCGAGGCGTTCGTAGAAGCGGCGAGCCCGCTCGTTCTCGTCCAGCACCCAGACGATCACGTCCTGCTCCGAGCCGATGGCCGCCTCGGCCAGGGGCAGGGCCAGGCCGCTGCCCCAGGCGGTGGGCAGGAGGTAGATCGCGTACAACTCGTAGGCCGCGTCGGTGTCGCGGGAGGGGCCGGCGGAGGCGAAGCCGACGACCTGGTCACCGGAGAGGGCCACCCAGACCTGGCCGGACGGGATCTCGCGAGCCCAGCCGGCGGTGCGGGCCTCGACGGAGAGGTTGTCCAGCAAGGAGTCCGGCATCAGGCCGCGGTAGGCGGCCTGCCAGGAGCGCACGTGGACCCCTGCGACGGCAGGTGCGTCCGAAACGACCGCGAGACGGATTGTCACGTCATCCCCCAATGGCATGATCGGGTACATGCGGATCATCGTCGACGCGGATCCCGGCATCGATGATGCCCTTGCTTTGTACTACCTCCGCGCGAGCCAGGACATCGAAATAGTCGCGATCGGCACGGTGCACGGGAACGTGCCGGTGGAGCAGGCGACGGCCAACGCGCTGAGGCTCACGGAGAGGCTCGGCATCAAGGCGCCGGTGGCCATGGGTGCGGCCAAACCGCTGGCGCAGGACCTCAGCACCTCGGAGGCCGTGCACGGGGAAGACGGGCTTGGCGGGTACGCAGGCCAGGCACCCACCTCGACCCACACGAACGAAAGCGCCGCCGAGCAGCTCGCGAACATGGCACGGAAAGCACCCGGAGAGTTGAGCCTGCTCGCCATCGGGCCGCTCACCAACGTCGCACTGGCGCTGCAGATCGAACCGCGACTTCCCCAGCTGCTCGACAAGGTCGTGGTGATGGGCGGTGCGCTCAACGTGCCGGGCAACATCACCTCGCACGCGGAAGCCAACTTCTGGCACGACCCCGAGGCCGCGGACCTCGTCCTCGGAGCCGGCTTCGAGGACCTCACGATCGTCGGGCTCGACGTCACGATGGAGAGCCACGCGCCGCAGGAATGGCTGGAAGCGCTCCCGCAGGACAACTACGCGCGGCAGATCCTCGGGTTCTATGCCGACTTCTACGGGAGCTTCCTGGGCAAGGCGGGCTTCGTGCCGCACGACCCGCTCGCCGCGGCGATCCTGCTCGAACCGGACCTCGCGACCTACCACGAGGACCGGTTCGCGATCGAGCTCACCGGCCGGTACACGCGCGGGAAGATCGTTGCCGACCAACGGTTCCTCGCGCCGGGAAGCCCGTTCGGCCGGGACATCGGGACGAACCGGACCAAGGCGAAGTACGCGGTCACGGCCGACAACAACAGGTTCCTCGAACAGCTGCGGCGCGCGGTGACGGAGCTCTAAACCTGGATGGACATGGCCCCTGCGCGGATGGCGTCGACCCGGCGCACGATGGCGGCGTGGGACTCGGGCCGCAACTGAGCCCACGACGCCTGAGCGGACGTGCTGCCGCTGTGCTTGCGGCGCAGGAAGCACACCTCCGGCGTGAAGTACCCCGGCGCGAGCTCGCTCAGCGCGGCCAGCAGCGAGATGTCCTCCAGCCGGTACAACCCCGCCCAGCCGCCGAGGGCGTGGACGGTGCCGGTGCGCATGGTCGTGCAGTTGGGGTGGAACGGCAGGCTGCCGACGCCGGTCGTGGCGTCCGACCTCGCCAGGTAGTAGGCGGCGACGGCGCCCGCCGGGATGAGCCCGGGCTCGACCAACGGCGAGAAGGAGTGCCGCGTGCCGTCGGGCAGCAGGTCGTCGGCCTGCGTCGCCACCCAGTGGATCTCCGGGTGGGCCACGAACGCCTCGATCGCCACCGACAGCGCGTGGGGCAGGAGCACATCGTCGGAGTCGAGGACGTGCACCAGTTCGCCGGTGCTGCGGGCCAGGGCGTGGTTGCGGCTCAGCGCGATGCCGAGGTGCGCGCCGTTGGCCTGGTAGCGGGCGAAGTGGAAGGCGTTGATGACGTCGGCCAGTTCCGGGGTGGCGGAGTCCTCCTGGACCAGCCACTCCAGCGTCCAGCCGGTGGGGAGAACCTGTTCACGCAGGCTTTCGCCGGCTTCGACCACGTCTTCGGCGCGACCGGCGTGCACGGGCGTCACGACCGAGATCACTGGCACGGTTCCTCCACGGGTTCAACGGCTCGCCTCAGCGATGTTATCGCTGCGAGCGGTGACCACCCGAGTACCGCCGGTCACACCCCGAACGGCCTTCTGTGACACAACCATGACGAACGGACGACGGATCTCGGACATTGCGCCGGGATCGTCGAGAGCATGAACGTCCACTTGAAACGATGGCTCGCGGTCTCGGGGGCGGCCGTGGTCATTGCGACGGGCGTCGTGGCCGGGGGTTCCTACTGGCGGCTCGAGAGCAATCTCAGGACCGTTGATCTCGCCAAGGAGATCACGCACGCCCGGCCGCCGTCCACGCCCGGCCGACCGTTGAACATCCTGCTGATCGGCAAGGACGACGGGCGGTCCGACACCGCCATGGTCGTGCAGCTCAACGCCACCGGCGACGCGGCCAGGGTGATCAGCATCCCGCGCGACACGATGGTGCCGCGGCCCAAGTGCGGGAACCACCCGCCGGCGAGCATCGCCATGTTCAACAGCGCCTTCTCCGCGGGTGGCGCCGCGTGCACGGTGGCGACCGTCGAGCAGATGAGCGGGGTCCGGATCGACCACTTCGTGCAGATCGACTTCAACGGCTTCCGCGACGTGATCGACCGGCTGGGCGGGGTCGAGATCACGCTGCCCGAGGCGATCGACGACGACAAGAGCGGGCTGCACGTGCCGGCCGGCCCGACGAAGCTCGACGGGACGCAGGCGCTCGCATTCGTCCGCACCCGCTACAGCATCGGCGACGGAAGCGACCTCAACCGCATCAAGAACCAGCAGTTGTTCATGACCGCACTGAGTCAGAAACTCGCGAACGAGAACTGGCTGGGCAGCCCGGCGAAAACGTTCGAGCTCGCCGACATCCTGACGAAGTCGATCGTGACGGACGCCGAAATCGGCTCGATCTCGAAATTGGCGGATCTCGCGGGAAAGCTCACCGCGTTGAAGCCGGAAAGCATCACTTACGTGACGCTTCCGACCGAAACCTACCTGCCCGATCCAAATCGGGTTCAGCCCAGGCAACCAGAGGCCGACGCGCTCTGGCAGGCCGCCTGACCAGGCCGTGTCCGGTAAGTCCGTTCGATGAGAGTCACGTTCGAGCGGTTATCGCGGACGAGACTTGCAGGACACGGCCTAGTAGATCGTTGCGACTAATATTTGGAGTGTTGGCGGCGGGCGTGATGCCGGCAGGTGGCCGTGTTTCGATCATGAAGATCGCGCTCTCATGGCTGCCGCCTGCGTGGTTGGTGGTAGTTGGGGCGATCAGCAAACGCTTGCGTCGGCAGTTTTCTACCGCCAACTCGCCGTTGACGTTACGTGAGAGCGCGACCATCCGGGCTTTCGACGACAAGCGACCGCCCGGCGGGGCACAACTAAGCCGCAACGATCTACTAGCAGGCCGCGCCCTGCCATTCGCGGGGCCTGGGCCACGGCTGAGGAGACCCCCGGAACTCCTCAGCCGTGGAAGTGTTGCCCCAGTTGGTCACTACCACTGTGACGGTCTCCCGTGTCTCGTGAAGGACGTGGGGTCGAGGTTGTCACGACCCCTCGTTAGGGTGGGCTCCACCAGGGCCCGTCAGGAGCGTGCGCCGCAGCTCAGACGGGCAGTGGACGTTTTCCGGTCCGGACGAGGTGGAGGCCCCTTGGGACCCCGTGGCGTCTTCGCGGAGCGCTTCGCGCTGCTCTACGCGGAGGCAGGTGACCCGCCCCTGAAGCGGGTCACGGAGTCGGTTGCCCGTGCCCGCCGAACGGACGAACAGGGCAGACCGGTTCGCGTACCGGCACAGCGCGTCAGCGACTGGCGGCGGGGGCGCAACGTGCCCGCCAGGTTCAGCGGGCTGAGCGCCGTTCTGGAGATCCTCGTCGGCGAGGCGCGCAAACGGAAGCCCCAGCCCGCGATCGACGGGCTGTACGACCTGGAGGCGTGGCGGACCCTCTGGGAAGAGGCGCTCGCCAGCCCCGTCACGGACTCGGACACACCACCGCAGGAAGACAGCGCGGTATGCCCGTACATGGGCCTGAGTGCATTCGGCCCGCAGGACGCGAATTGGTTCTTCGGCCGTGAACGTGCGACGAACGCACTTCTTGCCCGATTGAACGAAAACGGCATCATCATGCTCGTCGGCGCGTCCGGTGCCGGAAAGTCGAGCTTGATGAAAGCGGGCGTGCTCCCCCGGCTCAGTAAAGACGCCATCGTCATTTCCCCCGGCACGGATCCGCTGAAGGAACTCGCCCTCCAGGTGCCGGACCTGATCCTCACGCTGGAGTCGGCGGCCGGCTCGGAGCTGCTGACCGAGTTCGCCCACGAGGTGCAGCTCGCGGTCGGCGACCGGGTGGTGATCGTCGACCAGTTCGAGGAGGCGTTCACGCTCGGCGGTGACGAGACCCGGCTGCAGGTCTTCGTGCAGGCGCTGCACGCGGCGGCGGAGAAGACCGCGGTCGTGCTCGGCGTGCGGGCCGACTTCTACGCCCGCTGCCTCGACTTCCCCGAGCTCGCCGAGGCCCTGCAGAACAACCAGATGGTGCTCGGCGCGATGTCGGCGGCCGAGGTGCGCGACGCCGTGACGAACCCGGCCAAGGCCGCCGGTCTGCAGCTCGAAGCGGGCCTCGTCGACCTCATGCTGCGTGACCTCGGCGCGCACAACCGCCGGGGCAAGGACGCCTACGACGCGGGTGCGCTCCCCCTGCTCAGCCACGCCCTGCTGGTCACCTGGCAGCGCCGGCAGGCAGGCCGCCTCACCATCGCGGGTTACCGGGCGGCGGGCGGCATCCAGGGCGCCGTCGCCACCACGGCCGAACGGGCCTGGTCCGACCTCGACGAACCGAGCCAGATCGCGGCGAAGCAACTGCTTCTGCTGCTGGTCCGGGTCGGTGACGACACCCAGGACACGCGCCGCCGGTCCAGCCGCCACAGCCTGCTCGAAGCCAGCATCGAACCTCCCGGCCACGGAACGCGCGCTCGAGGTCCTCACCCGCGCCCGGCTGATCACGATGGACGCCGGCAGCGTGGAGATCACCCACGAGGCGCTGCTGCACGCGTGGCCCCGGCTGCGCAGCTGGATCGACGAGGACCGCGCGGGCAACCTCAGCCGGCAGCGGCTGGAGGAGGACGCGACGACGTGGGCCTCCTCTGAGCAGGACTCGTCGTTGCTCTACCGCGGCGCACGGCTGGAGAGCGCGCCACAGCAGGGCATCACCACGATCGCCAAGGCCTTCGTGGTCGCGTCGGAACGCCAGCGCCGCAAGAGCGTCTGGCTGCGCCGCAGCGCCATCTCCCTCGTCGTGGTGTTCGCACTGATCGCGGCCACCGCCGCGGTGATCGCCGTGCGGCAACGCGACGACGCGGTGTTCCGCCAGGTCGTGGCCGAGGCGGACCGGCTCACCGACACCGACCCGTCGCTGGCCGCCCAGTTGCTGCTGGCCGCCCACCGGATGCGGGCCGACGACCAGGGCGTGATCTCCCGGCTGCTCGCCACCCAGCAGGAGCCGCTCTCCACGCCGCTGAACGGGCACACCGGCGCGGTCTACCTGACGTCGTTCAACAAGGACGGCACGGTCCTCGCCACCGCGAGCTACGACCGCACGGCCCGCCTCTGGGACGTCCGCGACAAGGCGAACCCCAAGCCCCTGTCCGTGCTCACCGGGCACACCGACTGGCTCAGCACCGCGGTCTTCAGCCCGGACGGCACCACGCTCGCCACCACCGGCGCGGACAAGACCATCAGGCTCTGGGACGTACGCGATCCCGGGCAGCCCAAAGAGATCAAGAAGATCGAGACCGGCAACGGCACCAGCTACCTGCTGGACTTCAGCCCCGACGGCACGATCCTCGCCGCGGCGAACGACGACAAGTCCGCCCGGCTGTGGGACGTCCGCAACCCCGCCGACGCCAAGCCGCTCGGCGAACCGTTGCGCGACCACACGTCACCGGTCCGCTCGCTCGCGTTCAGCCCGGACGGCAAGCTGCTCGCCACCACCGGCGACGACCAGACGGTCCGGCTGTGGGACGTCGCCACCAGGACGCGCGTCGGCAAGCCGATGGCCGGCCACACCGACGGCATCCACACCGTGGCGTTCAGCCCGGACGGCAAGCTGCTCGCGTCCGGCAGCGACGACAAGACCATCAGGCTGTGGGACCCGGCCACGCAGGAACCCGTCGGCCAGGCGCTCGCCGGGCACACCGCTTCGGTGTGGTCGGTGAAGTTCAGCCCGGACGGCAAGATCCTCGCGTCCGGCGGTGGCGACAGCACGGCGCGGCTGTGGAACCTGAGCGACCCGGCGACCGCCAGTCAGCTCGGCAAGCCGCTCGCGGCGTTGAGCGGTGGCCTGTTCGCGGTCGGCTTCTCCCCGGACGGACGATCGCTCGCGACCGGCGCGAACGAGAACTCGGTGCGGCTGTGGTCGTTGCCGGACAACATGGTGATCGGGCACACCCTGCGGGTGAGCAGGCCGGGGTTCCGGCCCGACGGCACGCTGCTCGCGACGGGATCGGGCGACCGGTCGGTGCGGCTGTGGGACATCTCGGGCCACGACGGCCCGAAACAGGTGGGGCCACCGCTGCTCGGGCACGAATGGGGACTGGGACAGCCGGAGTTCCGCCCGGACGGCAAGGTGCTGGCCACCACGGCCGGCGACAAGACCGTGCGGCTGTGGGACGTGAACGACCCGGCGCACCCGGCTCTGCTGGGCCAGCCGATCAAGCTCAACACCCGGTTCAGCTCACCGTTCGCGTTCCGGCCGGACGGCGAGGTCATGGTGACCGGCGACGACGACAAGTCGTTGCAGCTGTGGGACGTTCGCGATCCGGCCCGGCCTGCCAAGATCGGCGGACCGCTGACCGGCCACGACGGCTGGATCAACCACGCCGAGTTCAGCAAGGACGGGAAGACGCTCGTCTCGGCCAGCAGCGACCAGACGTTCCGGCTGTGGGACGTCACCGACCCGGCACACCCCCGGTCGCTCGGCAAGCCCGTTCACGACCACCACGCGCCGGTGCAGCAGGCGACTTTCGCGCCGGACGGCACGACGCTGATCACGGCGGGCGGCGACAAGACGATCAGGCTGTGGGACATCCGCGACCGGGACCACCCGCGGCAGCTCAGCGTGCTGTCCGGCCACACCGGGCTGGTCAGCTCGGTGTCGATCACGCCGGACGGCAAGCTGCTGGCCAGCGGCAGCACGGACCACACGCTCAGGCTGTGGGACGTCAGCGATCCCGGGAACGCGTTCGCGCTGGGTCAGCCGATCACCATCGACTCGAGCACCGAGACGTACGTGCAGTTCGGACCGGTCGGCCGGGTGCTCGGCACCGGTTCGGGCGATGCCGTGGCGCGGCTGTGGGACCTGGACGTCTCGGACGAGACGGCACGCGTCTGCGCGACCACGCGGGGCGTGCTCACCCGTGAGCTGTGGGAGGAACGCCTGCCGCAGCTGACTTTCCAGGACCCGTGCTGAGCCCGACCAGCTCCTTCAGCACGCCAGGTAGGTCGCTCAGGTCCAGATGTCGTTGCACCGCAGCACGGTTCGCCGCGAGCACATCGGTGCCCGCGGCGAGCAGGCCGTCGATGTCATCCGGATCGAACACGGTCAGCCCGAGCGCGCGGATCTCGTCCAGCACGGGATAGGGCCCGGCCACCACGAGCCGGGACGCCGCGGCCGCCTCGCAGACCGGCAGGCCCCATCCCTCCCAGGTGGACGGAAGCAGCACGAGGTCAGCCGCCGCGTAGAGGTCGGCGGGCGCGGTGACCCGGCCGCGCACGACACCCGGAAGTCCTTCCACGGCAGGGCAAGCAGCGTCATCGGTGAGCCAGTAGCGCACGGGACGATCAAGCCGTTCCCGCAACTTCCGGACGAACTCGACCGCGCCGGGGATGTTCTTCGAGGTGCCCTCGACCCGTGCCGGATGCACGACCACGTAGTCCTGCTCGGAGAACCCGAACCGGGCGCGCGTCGCCGCGCGGTCACCACGGGCGAGCCCTGCCACGTCGACCCGGTTGTGCACGACGCGCGTCCGCAACGACGGCCAGCGCGCCAGAAACTCCCGCTCGGTCAACGAGTTGATCAGCACGTGCAGGTGCGCGGGATGGTGCAGTGGAACGACATCACCGTCGACCGGTCGCAACTGGATCCGCTGCCACGCCGGGTCGTGGTGCCGCAGGATCACCGGCACGCCGGCCGTGAGAGCGTGCTCTTCCCACGCCACCGAGGCTTCCGGCGCACTCCACAGCGAGCCGGCGTTGTCCAGCACGATCAGGTCGTGCGACGAGCAGAGCGATCTGATCAACGCGTGGTCGACGGACGGCGGGTCACCTCCGGGCCGATCGGCCCACATGCCGCGCACGACCACCCCGGACCCGGACGCGAAGTGGCCGGCCGCGAGCGTGACCTCCCAGCCCAGCGCCGCGAACCCGCCGGCCCACTTCGCCGCCTCGACGCTGACTCCGTCGAACCCGCCCAGCCGATGGGAGACGACACAAACACGGCTCACCGGCCGCACCCTATCGGTTACTGTCCGCTCCATGCGTCTTCTTGCTCGGGTCGGCAGCTTGCGCGCGGTCGTCGCGGTGACCGTTGGGTTCATCGCTCTGAACATGCTTCTCGTGGTGCTCGGCAACGTCACGGACTACGGCACGAACGAGGCGTTCGTGAAACACGTCCTGTCGATGGACACCACGTTCGGCCAGGAACTGAAGTGGCGGGCGATCACCAGCCCGGCCGTCGTCACGATCGTCTACGTCGCGATCATCATCTGGGAGGCGATCTCGGCGGTCCTGCTGACCGCGGGCACCGTCGCCTACCTCCGCGATCGGGAGGACAGCGCGCGCAAGTTCGCGTCCGCCGGTCTGCTGATGATCGTGGCACTGTTCCTCGGCGGGTTCATCACCGTCGGCGGCGAGTGGTTCGCGATGTGGCAGTCGAAGGACTGGAACGGCATCGGCGCCGCACTGCGCATGGTGACCATCGCGGGCTTCGCGCTGATCCTCGTGCACCTCAGTCCGCGTCGGGCCAGCTCGTAGTCGGTTCCACGCAGAACACCGGCCCGACCCCCGCGTCGGCACCGAGATCACTCCACCACTCCCGCTGCTCGGCGTCCTCGATCGCGTCGATCACCACGAGGCCACCGGCCGCGTGCACGAACGTGACGAGGTCACCGAGCACGTGCGACACCAGCTCGTCGGGCTTCTGGTTGCGCCCCTTCACCCGCACCGCCCGCACGCCGAGCGAGCGGACCAGTTCGATCTCCGCGGTCGAGCCCTTGAAATCACTGGCGCCGATGTGGACGCCCATGCCGGCGAGCAGGTCGAGGTTGTCCGCGGCCTCGCTGTCCTCGGACGCGAGGACGTGCACCGGGAAGCCCAGGAGCAGCCGTCCGGCCGGCAACCCGGTGTCGGTGAGCACCCGGCGGACGTCGCCGACGAGGTCCGGACTGTTCGCGAGGCTCTCGGTCAGGCAGACCGCGAGCATCTCGTCGTGATCGCAGGCGGTTTCGGCGGCCCGGCGCAACATCCACTCACCGAGCGGCAGCATCAGCCCGGTGTACTCGGCCATCGTCACACACTTCTCGTGCCCGATCAGACCGACGTCGCGGTGCCGCCAGTTCAGCTCGGCCTCGACGCACACCCGCGCCGAGCCGTCCAGCTTCATGACGGGGTTGAACACGACCTCGATCTCGCCGCTCTCCCACGCGCCGGGCATGACGGCGGTGAGCGCGAAGTCCTCCTGCTCACGCTTGTCCAGCGTCGCGTCGTGCAGTCCCCACTGCCGGCGACCGCTGCGCTTGGCCCGTCTGAGCGTCATGTCCGACGCCCGCAGCACCTCGGCCGGGTTCCCGCCGGGATGCAGGCGCGGCAGCACGCCGATCGACGCGGACACCGCGACCCCGTGGCCGCCGAAGTAGACCGGTTCGGCCAGTTCGTGCTCGATCGTCCGGATCGTGGCGTCCACGTCCGGCGTCTCCGGCCCGTTCTCCACCAGCACCGCGAACTCGTCACCTTCGAGCCGCGCGACCATCGCCTTCTCACTGGCGAAGATCGAGGAGAGGCGTTCCGCGACGAGCTTGAGCACCTTGTCGCCGATCTCGCGGCCGAGCCCGTCGGTGATCACCGCGAACGCGTCCAGGTCGAGGTGGTAGAGCGTCACCCCGTGTTCGATGTCGCTGTGCAGCAACGATTCCAGCCTCGTCGTGAAGTACTGGCGGTTCGGCAGCCCGGTCAGCGCGTCGTGCAGCGACTGGTACTGCAGCCGACCGCCGAGCAGCGTGAGCTGGCTGTCGTCGTCGATCAGCACGACGAAGTGGTGCGGGTTGTCGTCCTCGTCCTTCTGCGCGGTCGCCGCGAGCAGCACCCGGAAGTGCTCGCCGTCCCGGTCGATCAGCCGCGGCCGTTCCTCGACCCGGCGCATCCGCCCGTACCTGAGGCTTTCCAGTGCGTTGTGGACGAGCGGCAGGTCCACCGGCGCGATCAGGTCCGTGAGCGTCATGCCGACGACGTCCTCCCGCCGGAGGATGGCGCACAACGCCGCGTTCGCTCGCTCCAGCGCGCCGTCGAGACTGACCAGCGCGATACCGGTCGACGAGTGCGCGAAGATGTCCTCGAACCGTTCCTCACTCGCCTGCAGATCCAGCTGCACGGCCCGGCTCGCCCTGCTCAGCGCCTGGCTGACACTCTCCTGCTGCTCCAGCACGAACGCCTGGATCGCCCCGGTGTACCCGGCTGACAGGGCCCCGATGACGAGCCCGGCCTGCTCCGCATCGGCGCCTTCCCGTGCCACGAACGGCGCAAGCACCTCGACCGTCCGGTGCAGGCTGTCCGCGCCGACGCAGTGGATCTCGACCAGGCGGGTACCGGCTCTGGAGGCCTCGGCCGGATCGCCCGCGACCGCTTCCGCCACCACGTTGAGCAGCTCGCGCAGCTCTTCTTCGAGCTTCGCGGCGGACAACGGGATGTACGCGGTGCGGCTGATCCTGACCGCCCAGTCGCGCGCCAGTTCGTCACGTCCCGATGGGCGCGACGACATCGCGTCGTCCTGGCTCGGCAAAACGATCACCTGACTTGCTTGGCGAGCAACCGGTGCGGAAGCCTACCGCCAGCAAACCACACCGTCCCTTCGCGTGGAGACCTTCGCCCCGACGGGGGTACAGCGATCTCGCCGCGTTACTGCTTTCCCTCGCTCGATCGGAGCAATTTCTCAGGCGTTGCCCATGATGTGCCGCAATTGGGCAAGAAGGTCGCTGCGACTGGTACTTCCCAACCGCTGCCGCATCCTGGCCATGTGGTGCTCGACGGTCTTCGCCGAGATGAACAGCCGGTCGCCGACCTGCTTGTAGGTCATCCCCTCCAGCACGAGCTGGGCGACCTCACGCTCCCGCTCGCTCAGCTTGCCGGCGTCCTCGGTGATGACCGGCGCGTCGCTCTCGGCGGCCCGCCGCGCCGACACCGGCCGTCCCTGCAACAGCCGGGCGCAGTCCAGCAGCCGCACCATCGCCTGCCGGTCGGAGGTCCGGATCGCGGCCTGGCCGGCCAGCCTGGACGCGTCCCACCACAGCCCCACGGCGTGCAGACCGCGAGCAGCCTCCTCGACCCGATCCGGATCGACCTTCCCGGCGACCACGTCGAGCCAGTTCTCCGCGGCGGCCGAGATGATCGCGCAGTACCGGTTGTGCTCGCGGTTGTGCGCCAGCGCGGCGGCGTGTTCCTCGGCCGCGGCCGTGTTCTCGTCGATGATCGCCGCGTGCAGCAGGCTCCAGTGGAACTGCGTCGCCCACAGCGGTGGATTGCCCAGCGAGCGCAGCAGTGCGGCGGCCTGCGCCAGGTGCGGCGCCAGGCGGTCCTGATCACGCAACCGGGCGGCCGCGGCGGCGAACTCGCCCAGCGGCAGGAGGCTGAAGAGGTCGACGGGGTGCCGGAGCACGGCCTCGCAGGCCTGTTCCCACGTGCGGCGCAGGGTGGCGAGGTCGCTGTTGCGCCTGGCCACACCCACTTCCAGGGCAACGGCGAAGATCCAGTCGCGGGGTTCGAAGGCGCCGCGGACGGACATCAGGGTCTCGCGGGCCACGGTCAGGTTTCCGCGCAGCATGTGCAGCCAGGCCTGCAACAACCTGTGCCGCACCGACATCAGCACACCGCCGGTGCCGCACTCCACCGCGCGGTCCAGCACCGACTCGGCGACGTTGGGTTCGCCGCAGTGCACGGCCACCAGTGCGGCCAGGGCCGCCGGGCTGTCCGGCAGCAGCACCGCCCCGCCCGCCGGTTCGAGCATCGACGACGCTCGGACCAAAGTGGACAGTGCGGCGGTCTCGGCACCGGCGACGGTCTGCCGGACGCCCTGCAGCATCAGGGAAGCCGCGCCGCCGAGCATGGTCGGGGGTTGCGGAGGGGTTTCCTCGAAGAGGTGCCCGGTGCCGATCAGGCCGATGCCCGCGAACGCCGCGGCATACGGCGTGGCGGCCCAGCGGAAGAGTTCGGTGCTGCGGGCCAGCTGGCCGCGGTGCGCGAGAGCGACGGCCGCCACCTCGGCGGCGGTGCGGCGGTGCGGGGTGTCCGAGGCGCTGATCACCTGGTCGGCCAGGCGCAGGGCGGCGTCCAGGTCGCCGGCCATCGCGGCGGCCGTGGCCCACTGGGCGGCGGTGTCCGGGGTGGGGGTGCCGCCGCCGGTCGAGGCCTTGAACAGGCGGGCGGCCAGGGCCGGGTCGGAGGACAGGGCCTCACGGGCGGCGGCGGCGAACACGGGGCCGCCGATGCCGGTGTCGAGCAGCGGTAGCACCAGGTCGAGCACCGGGCCACCGCGGTCCAGCTGGAGCTGCGCCAACCGTTGCCGCACCGCGATTCGGCGCTCGGCCCGGGTCAACGCCCCCACAGCGCGGTGGGCCAGCGGCAGCAGCGTGCCGTCCTCGGCGAGCAGGCCGGTGGCGCGGGCGGTCTCGATGATGTCGCTGACCTCGTCGAAGTCCTTGTCCAGCAACGATGACAGCAGGTCCAGGCGCTGGGCGGCGCCGGCTTCGGCGGCCAGCAGGAACTTCTGCAGGTCCGGGTCGAGCCAGTCGAGCTCGGACCGGAACCCGCTCAGCACCTCGGCGGACACCTCGGTCACCGCGCCGAGCCGTTCCACGAACCCAGGTACGCCACCGGTCTGGGCGAAGACGAAGTCCACGACCGGCTTGGGCGCGTGCAGGAACTCGCGGACCTGCTCGCGGGAGAACGGCGCGAGCGGAACGACGACGGCGCCGCGGGTCAGCTCGGCCAGCACCGCACGTCGCGGCGACGGCCGGTAAGCCAGCACCACCAGCGGTTCAGCGGCAAGCGCCCGCAACGAAGCGTCGTCCAGCAGCTGGGCGTCGTCGACCACGCGGACAGCGGAGTTGGTGATCTCCGACAGCAGCGCTGTCTTGCCATGACCGCCAGGCGCCACGACGACGACGCGCAGGCGAGTGCCCGCGGCCGCGTCGTTGATCCGGTCGAGGACACCCGAAACTGCGGGGTCCAGCACCAACCTGGCTCGCGTGGTCACGCTCAACGGCCGTCCTCGTCATCGAATCGGTCGGACTTGGAACTGGACTTGCGCCCAGCGGGCTTCAGCACCTTCGCCATCCGCTTCACCCGGCGCGGCGGCAGCTCCAGCGGGGAGAGGTCGATCGGGGGGCGGGGCGGCGGCGCGGTGAACTCTTCGTCATCGGGCCGCACGATCTCGCCGACGGGGAACCGCAACGACGCCTCACGGGTGTGCACCAGAACGGACGTGTCGCTCGGCTCCGGCTCGCTCTCCGAACCCAGCACGACCAGCCGCGCGGCCACCGCGGCGCCCTTCGCGACCGAGTGCTCCGGCGCGACCTCGGCCAGCACCCGGCAGTCGACGGCGGCGGACAACGCGTCGCCGACCACCGGCATCCGGCAGCCACCGCCGACGAGCAGCACCGCGTCGGGCTGCACGGTTCCCAGCGCCCGGACGAAAGTGCTGACCAGGTGGTCGACGGCCGGCCGGATCTCCTCGACGAACTCGTCACGGGTGATCTCGACGCCGCTGATCACGACCGACGGCCCGAACGCCCGTTTCGCCGCCTCGCACTCGGCGGCCGACACGAGGCCGTCCTTGCCCAGCCGGCCGCGCACCAGGGCGCCCAGCACGTCGTCGAAGTCGGCGCCGGTCTGGTGATCGACGCCGTCGATGTGGTTGACCAGCTCGAACGTCCGGCTCTGCGAACGGCGCACAACCGACGCGGCGAACGCGTGGCTGCCGAGCGAGAACACGGCCAGAGCGGAAGCCGGGACCACACGGGAGCGCACGGCGTGGTTCTCGGCGGCCGCGAGCGGCTCCGGCACGAGCGTCACGTCGTGCACCCCGACCTGCCGCAACGCCGCGAAGAGCTGCCCACGGCGATAGGGGCCCCACCCGGCTGGGTGAGTCACGGCCACGTGGCGGGGCTGTTCACCCTCTCGGGCGACCACCTCACCGATGACCCACATGATCAGCAACGCGGTGAGCTCCTCGGCCGGGCACGTCTCCGGCCCCAGCGAGAACGGCACCGAGTCACCGATCCGGCGGGCGAAGCCGGCGGCCGTCCAGCCTGCGGGGTCGACCTTGCCGACCGAGAACGTCCCGGCGTCCGTGAGCTGCAGCAACGAGGGCACGACCAGCGCGATCTCGGCGTCGCGGGCCCCGTCGAGGCGGCACAAGGCAGCCGTCGTCCGGGTGGTGCCCACGTCGACTCCGAGTACGTATGCCAAGTCTCTTCCTCACCTGTTCGCAGCAACGTCAGTACCTACACGGGTGAACGAGAGGGGCTCAAGCGGTGCCCCTAATCCCCTAGGGGGTCAACGAGCGTCACCCCATCGGGGAACGGGGATTCACTGGGAGTGATCCCCGATGTTCGGGGTGCACCCGCTCTCCTAACTTGAGCCGTACCAACTGAAACGCGCTTCACACATGGAGATCCCTCTGATGATCGCCCCCAGCACGCTCCACGACTTCGTGCTCAACCTGCTCAGCGACCCGGCCCTCAAGGCCGACTTCGCCGCCGACGCCCAGGGCACCCTGGAGCAGGCTGGCCTGGCCGACATCACGGCCGTCGACGTGCAGGAAGTCATCCCGCTGGTCCTGGACCTGCTCCCGGAGACCCCCGCCGGCCTGCCCGCCGTCGAGGGTGTCTACTTCGACGGTGTCGCGGAGGACGTTCTCGCCGCGGGCCCGCTCGGCGCCATCAGCCAGCTGCAGGCCGTCGCGTCTCAGCTGACCTCGTCGGGCATCAACGTCGGTGACATCACCTCCTCGACCGCGGGCCTGCTCGCGGCCGACGAGAACGGCCTGGCCGTGTGGGCCGGCACCAACACCGCCGACGTCTACGGCGCAGGTGCCGTCAAGCTCAACGGCGACTTCTCCGCCGTCGGCGACGTCACCTCGGTCCTCGACCAGACCGCCTCCCCGGTCACCGGCACCGTCCTGGACGCGGCCGACACCGCCACCACCACGGTCGACTCGACCGTCCACACCGCGACCTCGGCGGTCCCCGGTGTCGACGGCATCCTCGGCAGCCTGGGCGGCGTGACCGGCCTGACCCACGACACGCTGGGTGTGCTGGGCGGTGCCGACGCCTCCCTGGGCGGCGCCCTCAACGTCTCCGGCCTGGGCAACGTGGCCGGCGGCAACTTCGGCCTCAAGTCCGAGGACACCATCGGCCAGGTCGAGCACACCGCGTCCGGTGTCGTCGACACCGCCACCGGTGTCGCGGGCCACGCGACCGGCCTGGTCGGCGACACCGCCGGCATCGGCCACACGCTCGACACCGTCAACGGCGTCACGAGCGACCTGCCGGTCGTCAGCGACCTGGACCTCGGCCTGCTCGGCTGAACCACCTGACCGATCACGGACCGGCCCTGTCCCCTCCGGACAGGGCCGGTTCGCGTCTCAGCAGGTAGCAGCACCGGTGAGCAACGTCACCGGCCCTCATGACCGGCGCGGTCTCGTCCGAACGGAACCGGTCTTGCGTTCGAGGCTTTCACCCAAGGGGGTGAACACGGCACTATGAGTCAGGTGATGGCCCCGCCCTGGCTCGACGTGCTCGACGAGACGATCGGGGCCTGCGTCACCCACCGGCGGCCCGATCTGGAGGCCCGGCTGCGGGAGAAGCGGGCCCAGCAACTCGACCCCAAGTTGCGCGTTCTCGTCGTCGGCGAGTCCAAACAAGGCAAGAGTCAGCTCGTCAACGCGTTGCTCAACGCGCCGGTCTGCGCGGTGGGCGACGACATCACGACGACCGTGCCCACGTTCGTGCAGCACGCCGAGACGCCGTCGGCCGCGCTGGTCCGCAACGCGTCCGCCCGCGGGTCGATCTTCCACACGCCGACCGAGCGCATCGCGGTCCCGATCGAGCAGGTCACGAAACAGGCCGCCGCCCAGCACGTCGTGCGGGCCGAGATCGGCATTCCCCGCGCGCTGCTCGACAGCGGCCTGGTCCTGATCGACACCCCCGGCGTCGGCGACACCCGGTCCGCGCACACCGCCAGCACGTTCGCGACGCTCATGCAGGCCGACGCGGTGCTGATGGTCTCCGACGCCACCGGCGAGCTGACCTCCGGCGAGATGACGCTGCTCAAGAAGGTCATGGAGGCCTGCCCGAACGTCACCGTGGTCGTCACCAAGATCGACCTGGTGCCGAGCTGGCGCAGCGTCGTGGACCGCAACCGGGCGCTGCTCGCCCGCGCCGGCGTCCCGGCCAAGCTCATTCCGGTGTCGAGTGCGCTGAGGCTGCGCGCCGCGAAGACCGGCGACCAGCGTCTCAACACCGAGTCCGGCTTCCCCGAACTGCTGGCGTGCGTGCAGCGCGACATCGTGGCGAGCTCCGACCTGCTGGCCCGCCGCGCCGTCGCGGTGGTCGCGTCGAGTGCACTGGCCCAGCTGGTCACGCCGTTGCGCGAGGAGCTGACGGCCCACGACTCCACCCGGACCGAAGCGACCATCTCGACCCTGCAGGAAGCCCAGCGGCGCGTCGACGAGCTGCGGCGCCGATCCGCGCGCTGGCAGAACGTGCTCAACGACGAGATGGCCGACCTGATCTCGGACGTCGAGTACGACCTGCGCGACCGCACCCGCAAGATCCTGCGCGAGGTCGACAAGACCTACGACGAGGCCGATCCCGCGATCGGCTGGGACAAGTTCGAGCAGTGGCTGGAGGACAACCTCAACGAGGCCGCCACCACGAACTTCGCCTGGCTGATGGAACGCGCGGAGTGGGTGGCCGCGAAGGTCGCGAAGAACTTCCCCGTCTACCGGGACGACCTGATCCCGGGTTCGGTGCTGCCGGACGACCTGCTGGAACCGGTCGGCCGGCTGGACAAGCCCAAGATCGAGCCGTTCTCGGTGCCGCAGAAGCTCTTCACCGGCCTGCGCGGGTCGTACGGCGGCCTGCTGATGTTCGGTCTGGTCACCTCGCTCGCCGGCATGCCGCTGATCAACGTGATCTCGCTCGGCGCCGGCGCCCTGTTCGGCGGCAAGTCCATTCTGGACGAGAGCGACGCCAGGCTGAAGCGCCGCCAGGCCGCCGCGAAAGCCGCCGCGCAACGACACGTCGACGACTTCTTCGTCAAGTTCTCCAAGGACGTCCGCGACTCCGGCCGGCACATCCAGCGCTCGCTGCGCAACCACTTCAGCACGCTGGCCGAGGAGTTCCAGGAGACGTTGCTCGAGTCGGCCCGCAGCGCCAAGCGCGCGGTGCAGGACGACCAGACCGAGCGCGAACGCCGGATGCGCGAAGGCCGCAAGGAGCTGGACAAGCTGATCACGCTCTACAAGCGGGTGCAGGCGCTGGGCGGCCCGGCGATGGAGCTCTCCGCGTGACCCTGGACCGCGTCGTCTGGTCGATGCTGCAGGAGGCGCTGGGCGTCTACCGCGACAGCCCGCGCGCCACCGCCTGGCTGCGTTCCCACGTCGAGCGCTACACCGAACCCGTCCGGATCGCCGTCGCCGGCCGGTCCCGGATCGGCAAGTCCACCGTGGTCAACGCCCTGGTCGGCGACGAGTTCGCGCCGCTGAGCTCGTTCGTCTGGTACCGCGGCGGAACCGAGGCGAGGGCCCACGTCTTCTCCGGTCCCGGCCGCCCGCACGAGGTCGCGGTGGGCCGGCGCGGCAGCAGGCACCACGTCGAGATCGGCCAGTTCGACCGCGCCGACCGGGTCGTGGTCGAGTGGCCCGCGCGGACGTTGCGGGACATCGTGCTGATCGACACCCCGTCCGAGGCCTCGCCGGAGCAGGTGCTCGGTGACGCGGATGCGTTGCTCTACCTGATGCGGCACGTGCAGGACGACGACCTGAAGTTCCTGCAGTCCGCCAACGACCACCCCATCGCCCGCACCGCCGCGGTGCACACGGTCGCGGTGCTGGCCCGCGCCGACGAGATCGGCGCCGGGCGGATCGACGCGCTGTCGTCGGCCAAGCAGATCGCCCGCCGCTATCGCCGGGACGTGGCCGTGCAACCGTTGTGCCAGAACGTGGTCTCGGTCGCCGGGCTGCTGGCCGTGGCCGCGAAGACGTTGCGGGAGGACGAGTTCGCGGCACTGCGGGCGCTCTCCTCACTGGGCCGCGAGGAGCTCGAGGACCACCTGCTGTCGACCGACCGGTTCATCGGCGAGCAGTTCCCGCTGGCGATGGAACCGGCTGTGCGCCAGGCGTTGCTGGAACGGTTCGGGATCTTCGGCGTCCGGCTGATCACCGCGCTGATCCGGCAGGGCTTCGACACCCAGGTGAAGCTCACGGGCCAGCTCGTGCAGCGCAGCGGCCTCGGCGAGCTGCGCGACTCGATCGCGGTCCACTTCACCGAACGCCGCGAGATCCTCAAGGCCCGGTCCGCCCTGCTGGCGCTGGACGTGCTGTTCCGGATGGAACCGCGGCAGAACGCCCGCAAGCTCATGGCCGACCTGGAACGGGTCGTCGCCTCCGCACACGACTTCCGCGAGCTGCGGCTGGTGGCCGCACTGCAGTCCGGCCGCACGAAACTGCCGGCCGAGCTGCAGGACGAGGCGATGCGGCTGATCGGTGCCGAGGGCACCGCATCGTTGGCACGACTGGGTTTCGAGTACGAGGCCGATCCGCGCGAGCAGCGCGAGGTACTGCTCGACGCGCTGGTGCGGTGGCAGGCCCAGGTCGCTGACGTGCACGCGCCGAACGACCAGCGCAAGGCCGCACAGATCGTGGTCCGCACCTGCGAAGGACTCCTGCTCCAGCTCTCCTGAGGCACCATGGTCGGCATGGAACTCGTGCGTTGGGGCAACGAGCACTTCGAGCACCTGCTGCGCTGGGCGACCGATCCGAGGATGACGGTCCACGTAGGCGACGGGCAGCCCTGGACGCCCGAGTACGTGACCGAGCGGCACGAGCAGGCGTTGCGCCACTGGGAAGAGCACGGTTTCGGCATGCACGCGGTGGTCGAGGACGGCGAGATCGTCGGGCTCGCGCAGCTGGCCGACCGGGGTGACGACGGCATCGAGATCGGCTACTGGGTCGACCCGGACCACTGGGGCCGCGGCCTCGCCACGCGGATCGCCAAGCGGTTGCGGGACCGGGCGCTCGCCATCAAGCTCCGCGTGATCGCCGGCCACCAGGCGGAGAACGTCGCGTCCGGCCGCGTGCTGGAGAAGGCCGGGCTGAGGTACTTCACCAGCCTCTACCTGGACGGAAGACTTCAGCACGCTTATGCGTTGGGACCGGACATGACCACGGGGGTACTGCGCTACAGCGCGTTCACGAAGGATCCGGCCGGCGGCAACCCGGCGGGGGTGGTGCTCGACGCGACCGGGCTGTCCGCCGACGAGATGCTCGCGATCGCCGCGAAGGTGGGCTACTCCGAGACGGCGTTCGTGCTGCCGCGGCCCGGCACGCGCGAGTTCGACGTCCGGTACTTCAGCCCGAAGGCCGAGGTGCCGTTCTGCGGCCACGCCACGATCGCCACGTCGGTCGCGCTGGCCGAGCGGATCGGCGACGGGCCGCTGACGTTCCACACGCCGGCCGGTGAGATCACCATCGAGACCGCGGCCGGCACGGCGTCGCTGACCAGCGTGCCGACCAGCACGTCCGAGGCGGATCCGGAGCTGGTGAAGGCCGCCCTGGAAGCGTTGCGGTACGACGAGATCGGCGACCTGCCGGTACACGTCGGCTTCGGCGGCGCCCGGCACCTGCTGATTCCGGTGAAGGACCGCGAGCAGCTGGCGAACCTCGACTACGACTTCGACGCGTTGCGCGACCTGATGCTGGCGCACGACCTCACGACGGTGCACCTGTTCTGGCGCGAGTCCGCGGACCTCGTGCACGCCCGCGACCCGTTCCCGGTCGGTGGCGTGGTGGAGGACGCGGCGACGGGTGCTGCCGCCGCCGCGTTCGGCGGCTACCTGCGCGACCTCGAAGGGCCGCAACGGTTCGTCATCAGCCAGGGTGAGGACATGGGCCGGCCGTCACGGCTGGAGGTCGACGCGACGCGCGAAGACCGCCGAGTGACCGTGACGGGCGCGGCCGTCCCCATCCCCGCCTGACCGGTTTGGAGCGAACTAGACGGGTTCCAGCACGACGACCGGGATCTCGCGGTCGGTCTTCTTCTGGTAGTCGGAGTAGTCCGGCCAGACTTCGTTCATCAGCTTCCACAGCCGGTCCCGCTCGTCGGGGCCGGCTGTGCGCGCACGCGCCGTGAACACCTCGGGCCCGACCTGCACCTCGACCTCCGGATCGGCCTCGAGGTTGAAGTACCAGGACGGGTGCTGGGGCTTGCCGCCCTGCGACGCGACGATCACGTAGTTGTCGCCGTCCGGCTGGTAGATCAGCGCCGTGCGCCGCAGCTCGCCGCTCTTGCGGCCCTTGGTCGTCAGCAGGAGCGTGAACACGCCGCGCCGCCACTCGTGGCCCTCGGCGCCGCCCGTCTCGACGTACTTCTGAATGTGCTTGTTCACCCAGCCAGTGGGTGAGTCCTTCACCGCCATGGGTTCGACGCTACTGCCGTGCGATGCAGGGTGCGCGGCAGCAGCGTCGAACCGAGGGGTGCGCACCCTCCCGCGCCGGACCCGTAGCGCTGCCGCAAGCGCCGGGCCGGAAGATCGCGACACCACTATGACCCGATCGAAGGGTGGCGGCGCATTCAGAAGGGGGATACAAGGTCTTTATGCCCGAGCTGGAGCTCCGCCACCTCCGCGCGGTTCGCACCATCGCCGAGGAAGGCAGCGTGACCAGGGCCGCCACGCGGCTCGGACTGACCCAACCCGCGCTGTCCGCGCAGTTGCGCACGGTCGAGAGACTGGTCGGCGGGCAGCTGTTCGACCGGACGCGCAACGGTTGCGTGCCAACTGACCTGGGCCGCAGGGTGCTCGGCACGGCGAGACTCGTGCTCGACGAGATGGCCCAGCTGATGAGCACCACGAGAGAGACGGACCGGTGCGGCCCGTTGTACCTCGGCTGCATCTCGATCCTGTACTTCGGGCCGCTCGTCGAAGGACTGCGGCAGCTCAACGCCGACGTGCGCGCGGAAGTGCGGATGTCGTCGGCGGAGATCGTCGACATGCTGGAGCAGGGCCGGGTGCACGTGGCGCTGTTCGAGTTCTTCGACGGCATGCCGTCGCGCGACCTCGCCGGCATCGAGCTGCGCAAGCTCGTGAGCGAACCGGCGTTCGTGGCCGTGTCGGAGAAGGACCCGCTGGCCGAGCAGGAGGAGATCGACCTCGGGCAGCTCGCCGACCGCGACTGGGTCACCCCGCCCGCACAGCAGATGGGCAACCGGATGCAGGTGTTCCAGGCGTGCGCGGACGCCGGGTTCGTGCCCAGGCTGACCCACCACACCGGCGAGTCGAACATGGCCCGCGGCCTGGTCGCGAGCGGTGCGGTGTCGTTCGCGGCGGCACCGTCGCGCACCGGCGACGGCATCGTGATCCGCAAACTGCGCGGCACCCCGCTGATGACGGACATCTTCGTGGCGACGCGGCGGGACTCGCCGGTGGCGGGGCGGGCGCACGAGGTGTTCGCGTGCGCCGCCGACGCCTACCGTTCGGTGCTGGACCGCAATCCCGAGTACCGCAAGTGGTGGGACGCGCACCCGGAGGCGCACCCCGAGTTCACCTAGACACTGATGGGGCGGGTGGGCCTGCCGATCAGCTTCTCCAGGTCGGGACGGACCTCGGCGAGCACGCCGTTGCGGATGGCCACGTTGAAGTCGACCAGGAACGGGGGCAGCCCGGCCGCGATCAGGTCGTCGTCGCTGACGTCGCGGAACCGGTCGCCGGCGACCTCGGGGTACGACCAGCTCGTCGAGCCAGTGAGCTCGTAGACGGCGTTGTCGTGGCCGTCCGTGGTGAGCACGACGGCGGCGGCGAGGGCGAAGTCGTCACGCGGGGCGCTCGCGATGCGGCCGTCCTTGGTGGAGGTGGCGACCACTTCCTGCTCCAGCACCGGCAGGTAGTTCTCGTGGTACATGCCGTTGCGCAGGAACGTGAAGGTCAGGCCGGTCGCGCGGATCGCTTCCTCGGCGGCCTTGTGCACCTCCGCGACGCCCAGCGTGGACGTGTCCGCGTCGGTGACGCTGGTGTAGAAGACGTGGCCGACGCCGTGCTCCTTCGCCTTGGCGATGGCGTTGGCGTGCTGCTGGATGCGGACGGCCGAGTCGTGCGCGCCCGAGGACACGATCAGCAGCTTGTCGACGCCGCGGAAGTCGAGGGTCTCCGGCTGGTCGAAGTCGCCCTGGCGCACCTCGATGCCCGGCAGGTCGATCTTCGTCGCGTCGCGCACGGACACGATGACCTGCTCGTCGGTGCGGTCGAGGACGTAGCGGAGGACTGCTCCGCCGAGCTGGCCGGTTGCTCCGGTGATGAGGATCGTCATGGCGCAAACGCTATGGTTAGCGCTAACCTGTGGAAAGTACCCACTTTGGAGTGGCGTACTTACGTGGAGGTGAGCATGCAGGTCACGACCTGTCCGGAGCGGGCGATCATGGAGCACGTCACAAGCAAGTGGGGTGTGCTGGTGCTGCAGATGCTGTCGAACGGCGACTCGTGGCGGTTCAGCGAGCTGCGCCGGAAGTTGGAGATCGTGAGCGAGAAGATGCTCACCCAGACGTTGCGGACGCTGGAGCGCGACGGGTTCGTGCACCGCGAGGTCAAGCCGGTCATCCCGCCGCACGTCGAGTACACGCTGACGCCCCTCGGCAAGGGCGCGGCAGGACACCTCGTGGCGCTCGCGTCGTGGATCGAGGCGAACTACCCGGAGGTCGCCCACGCCCAGGGACACTACGACGGCGCCTGAGACTCGCCGGAATATCGACAGGTAGACATCGGGTCACTCACTCGAATGCGCAGTGAAGGTTCTCACTAACTCCCATGAAACCCAGGTCAAACCTCGGATGGGTCACGAACAGGGGGCGCCATCTAGCCCCTTGCCCTGGCACAATGGACCAATGGCCCAACCGTTCACCGACGAAAGCCATCCGGCGGAGCCCTATCCGGGCACTCGTCCAGACCACTGTTTCGTCCACGTCGATGAAACGGGCTGGCCAGTCCGACCGGACCTCACGATGGAGTCGGGATGGCGAGTTGAGCCGGAGAACATCGACCTAGACCAATGGCTCGCAATCCACGGCGAGCCGCCGCTGGCAGGCCGGATGCCGGTCCTCGGCTACGGCTCCAACGCCAATCCCAGCAAGGTCACCTGGCTCCGTGACGAGCTCGGTCTCGACGGCCCCGCGGTCGTGCTTCGCGCACGGTGCGAGGGCCTTTCTGCTGTCTGGGCGGCCGGCATGCGCGCCCGTGACGGCCAGCGCCCCGCCACCCTCGCGGCCGCGCCCGGCGTCGTCGAAGAGCACTCCGTCTGGTTCGCCACGCCCGAGCAACTGCGTGTGCTGGACCGGTGCGAGGGCCGCGGACTGCGTTATCGCCTGGTACGCCTGCACACGGGCCGTGTGGTGCTTTACAACGGCGGTGTCATCGACAGTGTGCTGGCCTACACGGCCGGTTCGAAGAAGCGCATGCCCATCCTCGTGAACGGCCGCATGGTGCGGTGCTCCGACGTCTCCCAGAGGCGCGCCCATGTGCTCGGTGGCACCCCCGCGCTGACCGACGGCCTGGACGTCACCGAGGTGCACGGCGACCCGTGCGCCGACGACTGGCCCGAACTGCTCTTCGTCTACGGCACGCTCCAGCCGGGCGCAAACGCTTGGCACCTGATGGAACCGCACGTCGTCTCGTCCGAGGAGACCCACCTGCCCGGCACGCTGTTCGACACGGGCCTGGGCTACCCGGCGCTGCGACCGGGCTCCGGACTCGGCGTACCCGGCTTCGTGCTGCGGCTGCGCTCGCCCGAGGACGCGCTGCCGTTGCTCGACGAGTACGAGGGCGAGGACTACCGCCGCGTGCGCGTCGTGCTGCCGGACGGCCGGATCGCCTGGACGTACCTGTGGACCGCGGCGGTGCAGGGCATGCCGGAACTGCCCGACGGCTGGGACGTCCACCAGATCCGGTGAATTACCGGCAGGTTGTGTGGCCGAGTTCGTGAACGGGCACATCCTCACTGGTAGGAGGTGCACCCATGACTCGTCGGTTGATCGCTTGCGGACTGCTGGTGCTGGGATCCGTGACGGCCTGCGGGGACAGAACCTCGGACAGCGGGTCCGCGACGCTCGCGACGTCGACACCGTCGTCCACCGCTTCCGCCACCCCTTCCGGTGAACCGGCGGCGGCCGCTCCGGCCGTGAAACGCTGCGACTCCTCCGTGCTGAAGGGCCAGGTCGAACCGACCGACGCCGGCGCGGGCAACCGCTACGGCAAGTTCGTCGTGACGAACGCGGGCACCATGCCGTGCACGTTGAACGGCTACAGCGGTTTCCAGCTGGAGAACGGCTCCGGCGCGGTACCGACCAAACTGGAGCGCCAGGCCGACCCCGGTCCCAAGCCGCTCACGCTCGTGCCGGGCGGCAAGGCGGTCGCGAACCTGCACTGGGGCGTCGTGCCGGCGGGCAACGAGCCGGTGGAGGGTCCGTGCCAGCCGGAGCCGTCGAAGGCCGCGGCCATCCCGCCGGACGAGACGGTGCCGCTGACCGTGCCGTGGACGCTGGGCCCCGTGTGTTCGGGTGGCCGGATCGAGATCAGCGCGTTCTACGCTTCGTAAATGGACGCACCTGGATGGCTCGCCGTGCTGCCGCACGGCGAGCGCATCGCCTTTTGCCTGCGCACCGCCGCAGTTCCGGTCGTGGTGACCGAGGACATCGCCTCAGCGGTCAAGGGTGCCACGGTGCCGGTCGTCCTCATTGGACACTTCACCGGTGCACCGGCCGCGGTTCGTTATGCCCAAACGCATTCCGGGCTCGCTGCGCTGGTGCTCGTGTCGCCGGTGCTGGGCATCTGGGACGGCGCGTCCGACGAGCTCGCGGAACTGATGGACGAGGTCAACTTCGGGCCGCACCTCGGCGAGTTGCCGACGTTGTGGCTGCACGGTGCCGACGACGAGATCGCGCCGATCTCGGACACGCGGGCGGGGACCGATCGGATCCGCGGTTCCGCGTTCGAGGAGCACGTGGTGGATGGGTTGCTCACCGACGGCGAGGCCGTGACGCGGATCCTGGAATTCGTGCGGAAGATCTAGTAGATCGTTGCGGCTTAGTTGTGCCCCGCCGGGCGGTCGCTTGTCGTCGAAAGCCCGGATGGTCGCGCTCTCACGTAACGTCAACGGCGAGTTGGCGGTAGAAAACTGCCGACGCAAGCGTTTGCTGATCGCCCCAACTACCACCAACCACGCAGGCGGCAGCCATGAGAGCGCGATCTTCATGATCGAAACACGGCCACCTGCCGGCATCACGCCCGCCGCCAACACTCCAAATATTAGTCGCAACGATCTACTAGTGCTGCGGCCGCCGGCCTTTGCCTCGTATTTCGACGGTCAGACGGGTGCATCGTGGTGCCGGCCCCACGTCCTCATCCTGGTTGGATTCGGGCGTGGGGCCGGTGCCACGAGGCGCCCTGCTGAGCGCCGGAAGACGCGGTGAAGGCCGGCGGCCGCAGCACTGGTGCAAGAATCCCTCTCGACATGAATGACGACGATCTCGTGCTGCTGATCACCGTCGTGGTCGAGGCAGCGGACGAGCAACAGGCGCGGGCCGCGTGCGACGCGCTCATCAGCCGTACCGGTGCGCAGGTCGTAGACGCCCGTGACTGCTCTGACGAGGAGCCGGGGTGCTGGGCCGTCGTCATGACCCTGCCAAGCCCGGAGAAGGCCACACACAACGTGGCCGCGGCACTGGCGCGGGCGGTTCGCACGTTCGTGCGCGGGCTGGGCGACGGGTTCGCCGCGTCTCGGGTGGCGTGTGTGCCGCCGACCGCGTGGACCGTGCTGGACGATCCCGAGCTCATCAACGGGCTCGTTCCGGGCGCCGAGCGCGTTCTGGTCGAGGCTTGGGCCGGAGATGACCCATTTGGTGCAGGCACTTTGCGTGACAACTCGCCCGCAAGGCCGTCTTGATTCACCCGGCCGGTCGTCAGATCGACACAACGGGCTGTAGGCGGTTCGGAAGAGTTTCTACCCGAGTGCGCAAGGGGCCAGCAGCTCGCTCAACTGATCATTAAATCAAGGCCCGTTCGAGTGGATTCAGGCATCCACCCGGTTAGCCGATCTTCGGTCTCAACTGTGAAAATCTGGGCACAATCTCTACTTAGGGTGGTCGTCAGACCACCTGTGTTCCGGAGGGTTCGGGAGCCGACATGGCCAGCATCGAAGAGGTCCGTGCCGCAATTGCCCAGGCGATCGACAAGGCGAGCCAAAGCCAGTCGGCCCTCCAGCAGGCGGCTGAGCTCGCCGAGGACGCGCAGCAGCTGCTGACATCGGTTACGCAGGGCAGCGTCCAGGCGGACGTCGAGACGACGAACGCCCAGTTCGCCCAGGTCGTGTCCGGCGTGAGCGAGCTGCAGAACTACCTCGGCGCCGGCATCTCCGGGGCCGAGGGCATCAACAGCAGGCTTTGATGGCATCCATCGCCGAGGTTCGTGCCGCGCTCGAGCAGGCGAGCGAGATCCTGCGTGAGTCGTACCGGAGTGTGCGAAGCGCGCAGGAGGGCCTCGACGAGGCGGTTTCCATCCTCGCCGAGTCGAGCGAGAACCACCACGAGTCGCTGCTTCCACCGGAGTTCGTGCGCGCGAAGGAAAGATTCCCCGATCAGCTGGAACTGATGGTGGGAACCCTAGAGCGCATCCAACGACTCACCGTGGAGCTGTGATGAGCAGGCGCGACGACCGGCGACGGAGGATCGAAGAGGCCTTCGCGGAGTTCCAGCGCGCCGTCGCGGCCGCGACGGGCTCCGTGGCGCGCGAGCACCGGGCGCTCGCCACCGAGCACGCGAAGGACATGTTCGAGTACACGGTGCGCGGCATGGGCGTCGACAAGGCGCTCCGGGACGTCGCGCTCGCCCAGCCCGCCCCGTTCCTCACGGTGGACGAGAAGCGCGAGGACAACCCGCGTCAGGCGCCGCTGTCGATGGCCCAGTTCCGCGAGCGGCTCGACCAGATCAAGCACGACTGGCAGCAGTCGTACCACGAGTGGACGACGTCCGGCCCCGACCAGCTGACCTCACTGGTCAACGCGGTCGCGGCCGGACCGGCGTCGTGGCCGCACGAGTCGTGGCTCGGCACGCCGGGCACGCACGACGGCAGCGAGGGCGTGCCGGAGTTGTGGCGGATCGGCACCGGCGTGGTGACGTCCGCGCCGGAGACCCGGCCGTTCCCGGTGGCCGTGCCGCTGCTGGACCAGTCCCACCTGCACATCTCGTCCACATCGGACAGTCGTCAGTACGCCGACACGTTGGTGGAAAGCCTGTTGCTGCGGGTTCTCTCGCACTTCCAGCCGGGGCTCGTGCACGTGCACGTGTGGGACATCGGGCAGCTGACCGGGTCGTTGCCGGGGCTCTACCCGTTGACCCGCGCCGGTTTGCTGACCGTGCACGACCCGGCGCGGTTGCACGAGCTGCTGAACGAGCTGTCCGAGCACATTCGCCAGGTGCACACCAAGGTTCTGGTGGACGGGCACCTGACCGTACGTTCGGTCAGTGGCGAGGGCCGGCGCACCGAGCCGTGGCGGATCGCCGTGCTGTTCGGCAACCGCAAGGCGTTGAAGGAAGAGCACCAGCAGCAGCTGCAACGCGTGGCGCGCAACGGTTTGGCGTGCGGTGTGCAGCTCTTCATCGTGGACATCCCGATCACGATCAACTCGCCGGTGGAGACCGTGGCGTTGCGCGGTGACGGCACCGCGACCTGCACGATGACCGGCAAGCACGTGACGGTGACGCTGGACGAGGGCTTCCCGCGGACGCTCGTGCCGCGCGCCTGTGCCGCCATCGCGGAGAAGCGCGAGGAGCGCCGGACGCGCATGAGCAAGTTCGACGATCTGCTGCCCGAGCGGCCGTGGACCGAGAGCTCGTCGGCGGGAGTCGTTGCGCCCGTTGGGTTCGACGAGGGCGAGCCGGTCTGCGTACAGCTGGGCGACACGTCGCCGCACGCGTTGATCGGCGGGCCGTCCGGTTCCGGCAAGACGAACTTCCTGTACGCGATGCTCGGCTCGCTGTGCGCGCGGTACTCGCCGGACGAGCTGGAGTTGTACCTGCTGGACTTCAAGGAAGGCGTGTCGTTCGCGCAGTTCGCGCCGGGTCGCAAGGACCCCTCGTGGCTGCCGCACGCCCGCCTGGTCGGCGTGAACGTCAACACCGACCGCGAGTTCGGCGTGGCACTGCTGAGGTTCCTGTCCGACGAGATGCGCCGGCGTGCGGACGCGGCCAAGCAGCACGAGGTCACCAAGCTGGAACACCTGCGCGCCGAGGATCCCGGTGGCCGCTGGCCGCGGATCGTCGCGGTGATCGACGAGTTCCAGTACCTGTTCGGTGAGCGCGACCAGGTGACCGCGCAGGCCACCCAGCTGCTCGAGGACGTGGCGCGGCGCGGACGTTCGCAGGGCATCCACCTGGTGCTGTCGTCGCAGGACGTCTCGGGCATCGAGGGGTTCTGGGGCAAGTCGGCGATCTTCGAGCAGTTCACCGTCCGGATCGCACTGCCCAAGGCGCGCCGGGTGCTCGCCGAGCCGGCCAACGACGCCGCCGTGGAGCTGCCACGCTGGCATGCGGTGATCAACCACGAGTCGGGTGTGAAGCCGGGCAACGAGATCTGCCGCATCCCGGACTCCACGTCCAAGGGCACGTTCGACTCCCTGCAGAACGAGCTGTGGCGGCGCGAACCCGGCCAGGCACCAGGTCTGTTCGACGGCAGCAAGGTCCCGCTGCTGGACGCGCTGCCGGACTTCCTCGATCTGCGGCCGGGCGACGCATCACCTACCGTGCTTCTTGGACAGGTCATCGATGTCGCGGGCAGCGCGGCACGGGTGCGTTTCGCCCGTACCCCTGGCCGCAACATCGCGGTGATCGGCTCAGTGGGGAAGGACGCGGCCGCGGTGCTCGGCGGAGCGGCCGCGTCGCTGGGCCGGCAACACGAGCCGTCCGAGGCAGCGTTCTCGTTGGCCTGCCTGGTCGACGAGGCGCTGCCCTCGGCGCTGTATCTGGCGAAACGCCTGAGCGCGGACGGCCATGATGCCTCGGTGATCGGCATCGACGGCATCCGCGAACTGCTGGACCGCACCGCGGCCCGGCTGCAGTCGCTGAACACGGGCACGTCCGACACGCCACCGTCACCGCACTACCTGGTGCTGTACGGCGTGGACGCGGCACACACGTTGCTGGAGCAGAAGGATCCGACGACGCGGGTGTCCGGTTTGGACAGTCTGCGGACGGTGCTCAAGCACGGCCCGGAGAACCGCACGCACGTGCTGGGCTGGTGGCGCGGCGTGCAACGGCTCAAGGCCAGCCTTCCGCCCGGTGTCTACGACGACATCGGCGCCTGGGTGGCTTTCGACGTCCAGGGCAAGGAACTGCTGTCGCTCGGACCGGAGCAGGTGATGGCGTGGTCACCGCGACCACGGCGCGGCCTGTTCTTCGACAGGTTCGAGCACTCGCGACCGCAAGTGATCATCCCGTTCGACACTGGAGAAGCGTCATGAACCCGATGATGACGACGATGTTCGAGACCGTGCCGTCGCAGCGCCAGAGCGAGGAGGTGATCGAGGTGCCGGCGTTGTCCGCTGTGGAGCGGTACAAGGAGATCATCGCCATCGCGACGGACGCTGCCGCCCGCCAGCGCAGGCTGGACGAGGTGCGCTGCGCCGAGCTCGCCGAGCGGATCGTGTCGACCCAGCACGAGATCGCCGAGGTGCGCGATCGCGAGCGGGTCGTGCGGATGGGCGCCGCCCTGCACTGGGAGCAGGCCGTCGAGCAGCTGTGGAACGAGCGCTGGCTGCAGATGGTCACGCCTCCGCAGCCGGACGAGTCCGTGCCGCAGCGCCCCCAGGGCGAGTACAACCGGGCGATGGACGTCGCCTACCAGTCCCTGGAGGACGCGCTGGCCAAGCGCACCCTGTTGCGCCGCAAGCAGAAGGACTGAGTGCGCCGGTTACGCAACACCGCCGCCGTACTGGACGCCTGCTCGGACCCGCTGGTCCGGTGGGCTGCTCAGGCGTTGTCCTCGGGTGGTGCCGCCTGGGAACACCGCGGCGCCGTAGCCGTGCACGCCCCATCGCTGACCCGGCGCAGACGATTAGTCCTGTCCGGCCCAGCCGAGGGCGTGGCGTCCTTACTCGCCGCCCACGGACGAGGCGTGGACCTGCGCCCGTTGCTGTCGCAGTCGCTGGCGCACGAGGTGGCCTCCCTGATGCCCACGCCGTGGGTGCAGGACAAGCCGTTCGGCTGGATGGACCGCTCCGGAACGCTGGAACTGCCGACAGAGGCCTCCTGGCTACCCACCGCAGACGGCGTGGCACCTCTGCTGCACGCGGCCTTACCCGGCTCGTGGGCCTGGCCAGGCGAGCCAGGCATCCACCGCTGGGCCGGCGTCCACATCGATGACACGCTGGTCGCCACCGCAGCCGAAGCATGGTCGTCGGTCGACGTGGGTTTCATGATGGGCGTGGCGGTGCATCCGTCCCACGCGGGCCAGGGCCTGGGCCAGCGCGTGTGCCAGTTCGTGGCGTCTTCCCTGTTATCGCTCTACGGCACGTGCGCCCTGTTCGTCGAAAGCTCCAACGCACCGGCGATCGCCCTGTACCGCAAGCTCGGCTTCGCCTATCGAGACATCACGACCCTTCTTCCTGCGGTCTAGGTCACATTCCGGAACAGTTGTCACGCGACCGCAGTTGAACCGGATAACTGATCCGCAAAAACTTTGGATGGAGATGGTTCGACCATGACCAGCACCGCACTCGAGGTCCGGCTCGCGTCCCGCCCCACCGGCTGGCCGACCGCGGACAACTTCGAGATCGCCGAGGTCGAGGTCCCGACGCCGGCCGAAGGCCAGCTCCTGGTGCGCAACGTGGTCATGAGCGTCGACCCGTACATGCGCGGCCGGATGAACGACGTCAAGTCGTACGTCCCCCCGTTCCAGGTCGGCAAGCCCCTGGACGGCGGCGCGGTGGGCGAGGTCGTGGCAATCGGCGAAGGCGTAGAAGGCTTCGCAGTCGGCGACAACGTCCTGCACGGCCTGGGCTGGCGCGAGTACGCCGCAGTCCCCGCCGCCTACTCGGTGAAGGTCGACCCCTCCGTCGCACCACTCTCCGCCTACCTCGGCGTGCTGGGCATGCCCGGCCTGACCGCCTACGCCGGTCTCCTTGCCACCGCCGAATTCAAGGAAGGCGACACCGTCTTCGTCTCCGGCGCCGCCGGAGCCGTGGGCCAGATCGTGGGCCAGGTAGCCCGCCTGAAGGGCGCCTCTCGCGTCATCGGCTCGGCCGGTTCCGCCGACAAGGTCAAGTACCTGGTAGAAGAACTCGGCTTCGACGCCGCCTTCAACTACAAGGAGGGCCCCGTCGCCGAGCAACTGGCCGCCGCCGCCCCCAACGGCATCGACGTCTACTTCGACAACGTCGGCGGCGAGCACCTCGAAGCCGCCATCGAGGTCCTGAACATCAATGGCCGGATCACCATGTGCGGCGCCATCTCGCAGTACAACGAAGCCGAGAAGCCCAGCGGCCCGAGCAACATGATCCAGATCCTGGCCAAGCGCCTGACCCTGCGCGGAATGCTGGTAGGCGACCACAAGGCCCTGCAGCAGCAGTTCGTGGCCGAGGTAGGCGCCTGGATCGCCTCAGGCGAACTCAAGTACACCGAGACGGTCATCGAGGGCGGCGCCGCCCAGGCCCCCTCCGCCTTCCTGGGCATGCTGCGCGGCGACAACACCGGCAAAATGCTCGTCAAGTTCTAACCCACCCGCGAAGGGCCGAAGGCGAAGCCGAGGCGTCCTCCCACCGCGATGCCGTAGGCGAGCCGTCCCTCCAACGCGATGGCGCAGCCGAGCCGTCCTGAGCGCAAGCTCCCGGTGGTGGGGTCCCGTCACGAGTCGCACTGATGCTCTTGCTGCCTCTCAGTGCGACTCGTGACGGGACCCCACCACCCAAAACGCAAGCACGCACGCAACCGCAAGGTCGCCGCCCGCAAGGCGACCCATCCACAAACTCGCGTCCCTAAATCAGCTTGCCGGGGTTCAGGATCCCAGTCGGATCAAGCGTCGCCTTGACCGAGCGAAGGACATCCACCCCGATCCCCCCAATCTCCTGCTCCAGCCACGGCTGGTGATCCCGCCCAACCGCATGATGATGCGTGATCGTGCCAAGCCGTGAGATCGCGTCCGAGGCAGCAACCTTGGCCCGCTGCCACTGCCCAACCGGATCCGCAAGATCCCGCGGCACCAACACCGTGAAATACAACGAAGCCCCAGTCTCATAAGCATGCGAGACATGGCACATAACCACCGCATCACCAGACGCAGAGGCCAACTCAGAGACCAACGCCACCCGCACAGCCTCCCGCAGCTCAGAAACCCGAGCCCAGTGCGTGGCAGTCTCCAACGTCTCCACACAAACCCCAGCATCCAACAACGCATCCCGCTGCCGAGGCCCGTTGAACCGCCCATGCAGCCAGGAAGCCCCCATAGCCCGCCCCAACCGCACAACCTTCCGACCGCTCAACGCACTCATAGTCGCGGACCGAGACCGGCACTCCCACCCAAGAATCACCAGACAAGGCTGCCGAACCCGCCGAACCCGCAAGTACTTCTGCAACACGGAAGCCTTACCCCCAGCCAATGCCAGCGCAACCTCAGTCTCGTCCGGATCGGACAGACGAGTGATGTCGGCCAGCACCCCGTCCTGGGCGAGCGACCGAACGAGCTCAACCCCGGCCTCCCAGCCGTCGACGACGAACCCCTCGTACCGGGGCCCGTACGGCTTGGGCCGCACCCGCAGCGACACCTCGGTGATCACCCCGAACTGCCCCTCACTGCCGATCACCAGTTGCTTGAGATCCGGCCCGGCAGCGGAAGCGGGCCCCCGCCCCACCACCCACTCGCCCACCGGCGTGGCGAGTCGCACCGACTCCACCATGTCCTCGAACCGCCCGTACCCCGACGAGGCCTGGCCGGCGGAACGAGTGGCCGCGAACCCGCCGATCGTGGCGCGCTCGAAAGACTGCGGCACGTGCCCCAAGGTGAACCCGTGCTCCCCCAGCAGCCGCTCGGCCTCGGGAGCGGTCACACCGGCCTGGAGCACGGCCACGCGGGACACCGGATCAACAGACACCAACGAACCGAGCCCGGCCAGGTCCAGCGCGATCACCGCAGACTTGGACCCGCGCAGGGCCTCGACGCCGCCCACCACGGACGTGCCACCACCGAACGGCACCACGGCGATGTCGTGTTCGACGCAGACCTGCAGGACCTCGACGACCTCGGCGGGCGTGGCCGGCTGCACCACGGCGTCCGGCACGGCCAATTCCCCGTGGCCGCGGTGGCGCAGCAGGTCCAGATAGGACAACCCGCCCGCGCGGCCGAGGCGATCGGCGGCGTCCACGCTGATCGTGCTCACGGCCTCCAGCGCGGTGAAGGTGTCGGCGGACAGGGCCGACTCCGGCGCCGAGACCGGCACCTCCTCGAACGGCTCGCCCAGCCCGACGCGCTGGCTCAGCCACGCCAGCGCGTGGGGAGGCAGCGGTGTGGTTTCGGTGGTCCATCTCGCCCTGGTCACTGCTACAGTGTTACACATGACGTCTCAACGTCACACCCACGACGCGCTGCTCGATGCCACCCGTGCGTGTGTTCTCGAGGTCGGCGTGCGCCGGACGACGCTCACCGACGTGGCGAAACGGGCCGGGGTGAGCCGCATGACGCTCTACCGGCGCTACCCGGACGTCGATCACCTCGTGCGGGCGTTGATGACGCGCGAGTTCGCCGCGTTGCTGGAACAGGCCGAGCAGGCGAGCGGGCGGGGCAACGCGCGTGAGCAGCTGGTCAGCCGGGCGGTGGACGCGATTCGGCTGCTGTCCGCGAACCCGATCATGCAGCGGGTGCTCCAGCTCGACGCGGACCTGATGCTGCCGTACCTCACCGACCGGCTCGGGAGCACGCAGCGGCTGGTCGAGCAGTTCCTCGTCGGGCAGGTCGAGGCCGGGCACCTCGACGGGTCGATCCGGTTCGGGGACGCCAAGACGCAGGCTCGCGTGGTGTTGCTCAGCGCGCAGTCGATGGTCCTGTCCGCGAAGCCCGCCACCTCCGGGCTCGACTTCACCTCGCTGCTGGACGAGCTGGCCAAACAGCTGGACGGAGCACTGCGACCGTGAACACTTCCCTCAACGCCGCCCGTCGTGAGGCGGATCTGCACGCAGCACAGGAAGAAGTCGCCGACCTGCTCGTGATCGGCGGCGGGGTCACCGGCACGGGTGTCGCGCTCGACGCGGCCTCCAGAGGCCTGAAGACCGTGCTGCTGGAGGCACACGACCTGGCGTTCGGGACGTCGCGGTGGTCCAGCAAGCTCGTGCACGGCGGCCTGCGCTACCTCGCGAAGGGCGACGTGAAGCTCGCCCACGAGAGCGCGGTCGAGCGCGGCATCCTGATGACCAGGACGGCACCACACCTCACTCGCACGCTGCCGATGCTGTTCCCGTTGCACGCCAACGCGAACCACTTCGTGATGGCCGGCCTGAAGGCGGGCAACGCCCTGCGCATCACCGCCGGCACGCCCGCGAGCGTGCTGCCCCGGCCGCGGCGGGTCACCAGACACGAAGCGCTGACCCTGGTTCCCGGCCTCAACCCGGAACACCTCACCGGCGGGCTCCTCAGCTACGACGGCCAGCTCGTCGACGACGCCCGCCTCGTGGTCGCACTCGCGCGCACCGCCGCCGGGTACGGCGCCCGCGTCATCACCCGCGCCAAAGTCCAGACGCTGCAAGGCGATGGCGCAACGGCGACGGACACCCTGACCGGCACCACCTTCACCGTCCGGGCCAAAGCGGTGATCAACGCGACCGGCGTCTGGGCCGGCACGCTGGCACCGGTGCACCTGCGCCCGTCCCTCGGCTCACACCTGGTCGTGGACGCGCAGACCGTCGGCATCACCACAACAGCGCTGACGATCCCCGTTCCGGGCGAACGCAACCGCTACGCACTCCTGCTGCCGCAGGCGAACGGCCGCGTCTACCTCGGCCTCACCGACGAACCGGTCGACGACATCCCGGACGTCCCCATCGTTCCCGAGTCCGATGTGGACTTCCTGCTCACGACAGCATCCGTTTTCCTGCAACGGGAACTCACCAGAGCAGACGTGATCGGCAGCTACGCCGGTTTGCGCCCGCTGCTCGAAGCCGAAGGCACGACGGCGGATCTGTCCCGGCATCACGCGGTGCTGAAGGCACCCAACGGGGTGATCACCATCGTCGGCGGGAAGCTCACCACCTACCGCAAGATGGCGGCGGACGCGGTCAACGCGACGAACCTGGCGCAAACTCCGTGCCGCACCAAGGACATCCGGCTGGTCGACGACCGGCCGACGCCGACCACACCCATCGCACCCGGCGTCACCGAGGCCGACGTCGTCCACGCGATCAAGCACGAAGGCGCGCTGGACGTCGACGACATCCTCGACCGGCGCACGCGCATCGGCCTGGTGCCGGCGGATCGGGAGAAGGCCGCGCCCGAGATCGCGAAACTGCTGGCCGCGGTATGACAAAGGGGCGTCTGCAAGTACCCCCGACCCGAAGTCGGTAGTACTTGCAGACGCCCCAAGCGCAAGAACTCAGCTCACTCGCCGATGACGGGCTTCGCGGCCTTGGGCGGGTCGACCAGGGCTTCGCCCTCGATCTTCACCTTCCGCTTGTGCTCGCCGGAGCCACCACCCTGCTGGCCACCGGCTCCCATCGGAGCGCCGCCCATCATGCCGCCGCCTGCACCACCGGGACCGCCACCGCCGGGACCGTGCGGAGCACCACCACCAGCAGGAGCGGCAGCGCCACCACCAGCCGCCGGCCGGCATGACACCGGCCGCGCCGCCGAACTGCGTCGCCGCGGTACCGCCGCCACCACCACCGGCCGGGCCGCCACCGAAGGCACCGGGGGGCATGCCGCCGCCACCGCCGCCGCCCATGCCCTTGGGCATGCCACCGCCACCGCCACCACCGGCACCACCACCGGCCGAAGACGAAGTGCTTGAAGTGCTTTCGGAGGACGGGCGGTACCAGTCAGCGGGCATCGTGGTCGGCGTCGCGCCGAACGACGGAGGCCTCGTGGCGGGAGCGGGAGTGCCACCGGCCGCCGTGGTCGTGTCCGGCTCCCAGTGACCCGGCACCCAGCGCCCCTGGCCGGAGCCGGCGCCAGAACCAGACCCAACACCAGACCCGCCGCCTGGACCGGAACCCGTACCGGGCGGGATGTAGCCGCCACCGGAACCACCACCGGCGCCGCCGCCCGCGTGACCACCGCCTCCGCCGCCCTGCTGGCCACCAGGAGGCGTGTAGACGGGCCGGACGTTGGGACCGGCACCTACACCGGGTCCCTGGCCATAGGGGCCCTGGTAGCCGCTCGCGTCGCCACCCTGATAGCCGGGACGGACGTTGGTGAGGCCGTCGCCACCGGTGTTGCGGCCGGGGCCGCTACCGCTGACACCGCTCGTGAACGTTCCGCCGGCGCCGCCGTGTGCGCGGTCCTGCTGGTCGCCACGCAGGCCGTCGAAACCGCCCTGGGTCGGCCGGCTGGAGCCACCGCCGCCACCGCCCGCACCCTTGTGCGCCATGGCGGAGATCGCGTCGATGACCTGCTCGGCGATCTTGGCGATCTTCGAGACCTGCTTGATCAGGTCCATCAGCTTCTGGACCGAGCCGAGCAGCTTCTGCAGGAAGTCCGCCAGCTTCTTCGCGTACTTGACCGCGGTGGACACGATGTCCGCGATCGCGCCCGCGATGGCCGCACCGAAGGTGAGGATCGAGGCCGCCAGCCACTGGATGATCTTCATGACCATGTCGGAGACGGCCTGGCTGATCAGGTCCATGATCTGCTTGCGGACCTCGGCGACGAGCTTGCCGGCGCCCTCGACCGCCGCGGCGATGCCGTGGGTCGCCTTGGAGAGCGACTCCATGCCGCCGGCGTGCTTCTTGGCCGCCGCGCGGTAGGCGTCGGCCGCCCGGCCCTGCCACTCACGGGTCTGCGACACGCAGATGCGTTCGTACTCGGCCGCGATGCCCTGCACCTGCTGGCCCGCGGACCGGTAGGTCTGCGCCATCTTGGAGATGGACTCCGGGCTGCCGAGCAGCATGTCGAACGGCTCGCGCAGGAAGTCGACGTGCTGGATCGCCCAGCTGAAACCGGCGGAGAGGAAGCCGCTCAGCGGGTTCCCGGACATGCCGATCATGCCCATCGCCGTGTTGGCCATGCCCAGGCCACCGCTGACCCAGTCACCGCGCTCGATGGCGGAGTAGGTGTTCGAGATGTTGCTGATCAGCTGCTGCGGGTCCGGGCCCTTGGCCTGGGTGGCGGGCGCGTTCATCATCGGCCCTTTCCTTGGAAGCCGAACATGTTGTCGAGGTCGACCTGCTCGTACTGCTCGACCGTCTCCTTGAGCCCACCGGCCATGTCCATCAGCGAGTTCGTGGCCTTCCCGAGCACGTCCTGGCCGAGACCGGCCTTCTCGAGGACGAACTGGGCCAGGAATCCGCAGAAGACGCCGAAGGCCTCGGTGGTGAGCGAGCCCGGATCACATGTCTCGGTGGCCTTGCGCAACCGCTCGGTGAGCCGGTCCACGTTCGCGGCGTGGGTTCTCAGCTCGTCGAGATCGATGTTGAACTGTTGCTGCATGCTCTAACCCCCTCCTGCACTCAGGCCATGACGTCGGGCGGGCTGGTGAAGTACTCGTCGTCGGGCCGCGTGTCCTTGCGCTCCAACTCCGACTTCGGTTCTTCCTCGTCGGTTCCGTCGCCCGCGTATCCGTTCGGCATCTGTGCCTTCACGAAGTCGAGCGCGGGGCTCTCGCCGACGAAGTCGCCCATGATCTGCACGACGCGGCCGGATGCGTCACGCTGTGCCTTGGTGGAGGCGGCGAGCACCGCCGCGGCGATCTCAGCGGGGTCCATGCCGCGGGCCTCTGGCTTGATCTGCAGGTCGGTCAGCACGCCGGTCGCGTTGACAGTCACCGTGATCAGGCCGTCCGGCGAGCTGGCGCTCCCACCCACACCGCCGAGCTGGCCGACAGCCTGCTCGGCCTGTTGCTTGGCCTGCTCGATCTTGGCCCCGTACTGCTTGAGCCACTGATCGGGGTCGATGGGCTCCATGGTCACCCCCGTTGAGTGAATTGGTCGTTCGTTTGATTCGCCGTAGACGCCCGTATCGTTTCACTCGTTCCCTGCTCATCGATACTTTGAGTCCGATTACCGCCATCCGGGCTAACGAAGGGGTGCACAGTGCCTGAGGGCGTGCTGGAGATCGACGGGGTCTCCAAGCGCTACGGAGACGTCGTCGCCCTGCGGGACATGTCGTTCGACGTGCGTGCGGGCGAGCTCTTCGGGTTCGTCGGCAGCAACGGCGCCGGAAAGACCACGACCATGCGGATCGCGCTGGGCGTGCTCGCGGCCGACTCGGGCGAGGTGCGGTGGAACGGAAGAGCCGTCGACCTGGACACCCGGCGCCGCATCGGCTACATGCCGGAGGAACGCGGGCTCTACCCGCGGATGAAGGTCCTCGACCAACTCGTGTACCTCGCCGAGCTGCACGGCATGAGCACGAACGAGGCCCACAAGAGCGCGGAGAACTGGATCGCCCGGCTCGGGCTGCGCGACCGCCGCACGGACGAGGTGCAGCGCCTCAGCCTGGGCAACCAGCAGCGGGTGCAGCTCGCCGCCGCCCTGGTGCACGAGCCGGACGTGCTGGTGCTCGACGAGCCGTTCTCCGGCCTCGACCCGGTCGCGGTGGACGTCATGAGCCACGTGCTGCGCGAGAAGGCGTCCGCGGGCGTGCCCGTGGTGTTCTCCAGCCACCAGCTCGACCTGGTGGAACGGCTCTGCGACCGGGTCGGCATCGTCAGCGCGGGCTCGATGGTCGCCGTGGGCACCGTCGACGAGCTGCGTGCGGGCGCGGTGTCCCGGCTGGTGGTTGAGTCGCCAACGACCGAGTGGACTGCCACGCTGGGCGGTGTGCGGGTGATCGAGAAGAACGGGACGCGCTGC
Source organism: uncultured Actinomycetota bacterium (assembly GCA_963771775.1). Classification (GTDB taxonomy): domain Bacteria; phylum Actinomycetota; class Actinomycetes; order Mycobacteriales; family Pseudonocardiaceae; genus Lentzea. Next base: position 1,133,286 of record CAVYUS010000004.1, on the reverse strand, counting down.
GTGCTCGAACTCGCCGACGGCGTGGACGACCAGGCCGTGCTGCAGGCGGCGCTCGCCGCAGGCCCCGTGCACGAGTTCTCCCGCCAGCGCCCGTCACTGGGCGAGCTCTTCCGCAACGTCGTCACCACCGAGGCGAGGACCGAATGACATCCACCAGGGCGGTGTCACTGGTGGCGCGGCGCGAGTTCGTCACGAAGGTGCGCACCAGGTCGTTCCTGATCGGCACGGCGGTGATCATCGCCGTGCTCGCCGGGTACGTGGTGCTGCAGTCGGTGCTGTTCGACGACCAGCAGCGCAGCGTCGTCGGCTTGAGCGGTCAGGCCACCCAGCTCGCCGATCCGTTGCGGGAGAAGGCGAAGTCGTTCGGCATCGAGGTCGAGACGCAGGACGTGACGACCGACGGGGAGGCCGAGCAGCTCGTCCGCGACGGCTCGCTGGACGCGCTGGTCACCGGCGCGCCGCCGGAGCTGAAGATGATCGTCAAGGGCTCCGGCAACGACGTGCTCACGACGGCGCTGAACGACGTGCTGCGCCAGCAGGTTCTGGTGGCACAGCTCGCCGAGGCGGGCATCACCCCGCAGCAGGTGGCGCAGAACCTGGCGAACGTCAGCGTCGCCGTCACCGCACTGGAACCCGTTGACCCGCAACGAGGTCAGCGCCTCGCGATCGGGTTGATCGTCGCCGCGCTGCTGTACTACTCGCTGCTGGTCTACGGCACGATGGTCGCGCAGGGCGTGGTCGAGGAGAAGTCCAGCCGGGTCGTGGAGATCCTGCTCGCGACCGTGCGACCGTGGCAGTTGTTGCTGGGCAAGGTGATCGGGCTCGGCGCGGTCGGCCTGCTGCAGCTGCTGGTGATCTCCACGGTCGGGCTGGCACTGTCGTCGGCGTTCGACGTGATCGACGTCGGCGCGCTGGGCGGCACGGCCCTGCTCACCGGCGTGTTGTGGTACCTGCTCGGATTCTTCTTGTACGCCACCGTGTTCGCGGCCGCCGCGTCGCTGGTGTCGCGACAGGAGGAACTGCAGTCGGTGCTGACGCCGATCAGCATGACGATCATCGTGGCGTTCGTGGCCGGCATCAACCTGATGATCGGCAGCCCCAACGGCCCCACGGTCACCGTGCTGTCGATGCTGCCGCCGTTCGCGCCGATCCTGATGCCCGGCCGGATGGCGATGGGCGTGGCGACCACGTGGCAGGTGGTGCTCGCGATCGTGCTCGCCATCGCGGCCATCGCGGCGATCACGTGGCTCGGCGGGAAGGTCTACGCGAACGCGGTGCTGCGGACCGGCGCTCGCGTCAAGCTCCGCGAGGCGTTCAGGACCTGATCGCCTGGTAGCGGTCGAGCGCGATCCGGCGTTCGACCGCGTGGTCCACGATCGGCGTGAGTCCCGGTGAGTCCGGCGCGTACCGGCGGACGTACGCGCCGTCCGGGTCGAACTTCCTGGCCTGCGTCGACGGGTTGAACACGCGGAAGAACGGCGCGGCGTCCGTGCCGCAGCCCGCGACCCACTGCCAGTTGTGCTGGTTCGAGGCGAGGTCGCCGTCGACGAGGTGCTTCATGAAGTGCCGCGCGCCCCACCACCACGGCAGGTGCAGGTCCTTGACCAGGAAGCTCGCCACGATCATGCGCACCCGGTTGTGCATGAAGCCTTCTTCGAGCAGCTGGCGCATGCCGGCGTCGACGATCGGGAAGCCGGTGCGGCCGTTCTTCCAGGCGTCGAAGAGTTCCTCGTCGTTGTCGTGCTTCATCCGGTCGAACTTGCGGTCGTAGTTCTCGCGCGCGGTCTCCGGGCGGTGCCACAGGACGTCCGCGTAGAACTCGCGCCAGGCAAGCTCGCTGCGGAAGGTGCCGTCGCAGTCCTGGAGCAACGTGCGCGGGTGCAGCACACCGAACCGCAGGAACGCCGACAGCCTGCTGGTCGCGTCGAGGTCCGGCCGGTCGCGGGTCTGGTCGTAGTCCCCCAGCCGTTCGTCGCGGAACTTCTCCCACAGCGCGTGGGCGTCCGGCAGTTTCTCTTTGACAGCCGGGATTTCCGCGCTGTGATCCGGCTTGATCCAGTCCAGAGTGGACGCATCGGTGTCGGCCGGCCTGCGCCAGCCGTGGTCGAGCCAGGCGTTGCGGAACGGCGTGAAGACCTTGAACGGCGTGCCGTCCGCCTTGCGCACCCGGCCCGGCGTCACGGCGTAGGGCGAGCCGGACCGGACGAGCTCGACGTCCGCCAACGCCTCCTCGACCGCCTCGTCCCGGCGGCGGCCGTACGGGGCGCAGTCCGCGGTGATGTGGACGCTCCCCGCACCGATTTCCTTCGCGATGCGCGGAACCGTCTTCACCGGATCTCCGCGCATGACCATCAACCGGCCGCCGAGCTGTTCGTTCAAGGCGTGCAAACAGCGGTGCAGAAAGTCGATTCGCGGTTGTCCGGACGGTTTCAGCAACCGATCGTCGAGAACGAACAATCCGAGTGCGCGGGACGACCTTTCCGCGGCCGCAAGAATCGCGGGATGGTCGGATGTCCGCAAATCGCGACGAAACCAGACCAGCGTCGGGGAACTCACGCCCAGACGCTACAAAGCAGGCGGCAGTCCCGCACAACGGACCGCCGGTTCACGAACCCCCAGGCAACGCGAAAGGCGCGCCACCAACGGTGACGCGCCTTCAGCCTGCCAGGAGAACTAGCCCGTGATCAGCGGTTTTCCATCGCGATGAAGTCCCGCTCGGTCGGGCCGGTGTAGATCTGCCGCGGGCGGCCGATCTTGGTGGCCGGGTCGTTGATCATCTCGCGCCAGTGCGCGATCCAGCCGGGGAGCCGGCCGAGCGCGAACAGCACGGTGAAGAACTTCGTCGGGAAGCCCATCGCCCGGTAGATCAGACCCGTGTAGAAGTCCACGTTCGGGTAGAGCTTGCGGGAGATGAAGTACTCGTCGCTCAGTGCGGCCTCTTCCAGCTGCTTCGCGATGTCGAGCAGCTGGTCGTCGGCGCCGAGCTTGCCGAGGATCTCGTCGGCGGTCTTCTTGATGATCGCGGCGCGCGGGTCGTAGTTCTTGTAGACCCGGTGGCCGAAGCCCATCAGGCGGACGCCGTCCTCCTTGTTCTTCACCTTGTTGACGAACGCCTTCACGTCGCCACCGTCGTTCTTGATCTTCTCGAGCATCTCCAGCACCGCGGAGTTCGCGCCGCCGTGCAGCGGGCCGAACAGCGCGTTGATGCCGGCCGAGATGGACGCGAAGAGGTTCGCCTCGGACGAGCCGACCAGGCGCACGGTCGACGTGGAGCAGTTCTGCTCGTGGTCGGCGTGCAGGATGAACAGCAGGTCGAGCGCGCGGACCAGGTCCGGGTCGAGGTCGTAGGCCTCGGCCGGGAAGCCGAAGGTCATGCGCAGGAAGTTCTCCACCAGGCCAAGGGAGTTGTCCGGGTAGAGGAACGGCTGGCCGACGGACTTCTTGTACGCGTAGGCCGCGATCGTCGGCAGCTTCGCGAGCAGGCGGATCGTGGAGATCTCGACCTGGTTCGCGTCGAACGGCGAGAGCGAGTCCTGGTAGAAGGTCGACAGGGCCGACACCGCGGAGGACAGCACCGGCATCGGGTGCGCGTCACGCGGGAAGCCGTCGAAGAAGCGCTTGAGGTCCTCGTGCAGCAGCGTGTGCCTGCTGATCTTGGAGGAGAAGTCCTCGAGCTGGGCGGCGGTCGGCAGCTCGCCGTAGATGAGGAGGTAGCTGACCTCCGCGAAGTTCGAGCGCGCGGCCAACTGCTCGATCGGATACCCGCGGTAACGCAGGATGCCCGCGTCACCGTCGATGTAGGTGATCTCGGAGGAGCAGGAGGCCGTGTTTACGAAACCGGTGTCCAGGGTTACCAGGCCGGTGGTCGCCAGCAGTTTGCCGAGATCGACGCCGGACGCGCCTTCGGACGCCGGCACCACCTTCATCTCGAGCTCTCCGCCATCGTGGCGCAGCGCGACGGTCTGGGGGTTGGTCGGCGCAGTCGTCGCGTCGGGCATTCAAGTCCCTCTCAACGCTCGGACGGGGTGGCGGCAACCATCGGCTACCGTCGTCTCGGACCACCCCGTTGGGATCTGAGTCTTCGAGTCCACTCACGCTAGTCGGCGGCGTGCCCGCCTCGCAGCAGCGGTGTGAACCGATTCTGAGAGATGGGACCGGCATCACATCTGAATGCCTGGGTTTCTAGCGTGCTACCTCACGGTAGTCCGTTCCTCCGTTTTATCCACCCAGTGCGGCGGTGAGTTCGCTCGCAAAGGGCGGCTCGGCGCCGGCCCGGGAACATGTGATCGCGGCGGCGGCGCCCGCGTACCGCAATGCGTTCGCCCATTCATTGCTCGACAGCGCGGCGACCTTCTCGACGCTGAGCGCGTCGTGGTCGTGCAGCCACGCGATCAGGGCACCTTGCACCGTGTCGCCCGCACCGATCGTGTCGACAACGTCCACCTGTACGGGCGGAACGTCCACCTGTCCCGTGGCGGTGATCACCGAGAGACCGTCGCCACCCTTGGTCAGCACGACGGCGGCCGGTCCCTGTGAAATCCAGGTCCGTGCGATCTCGATCACGTCGCCTTCCTCGGCCAGCCACCTGGCGTCCTCCACGGACACCTTCAGCAGCCCCACGTCCGGCAGCCACGACCGGAACCGCGCCCGGTACGCGCCCGGATCGGCGATGAGCCCTGCCCGGATGTTGGGGTCCAGCACCGTGAGCAAGCGCTTGCTCTCGCGCCTCAGCACCTTCTCGTAGACCGAGGCGCCGGGCTCCAGCACCATCGAAAGCGTGCCGAACGACACGGCGCGTGCTTCCGCCGGCAGCGGACCGGGGTCCTGCACGAGCCGGTCGGCCGTGCCCTCGACGTAGAACGAGTAGCGCGCCGATCCGTCCTCGGCCAGCCCGACAACGGCGAGCGTCGTGTTCTCCGATCCGCGCTGCACCAGATCGGTCCGCACGTTCGACGCGTGCAGCCGCTTGATCAGCTGATCGCCGAAGAGGTCCTCCGAGACCCGCGACAGGAAGCTCGTGGGAACGTTCAACCGCCCCAGCGCGACGGCGACGTTGTAGGGGCCGCCACCCAGCTTCGGCGCGAGTGGCGCGAGGTCCTCGTCCGCCACCGGCACCATGTCGACCAGCGCCTCACCAGCTACAACGATCACTGTGCGTTACCCCTTTTGGAGAGCTCCCGTTCTCTGCAGCCCATCCAACAACAGTTCGCCCAGTGCGGTGAACGCCTCGGCGTCCGAAACACCTGCCCGTTTCGTGAGGACACCCGTCTGGATGCTCTCGATGAGCAACCCGGCCATCTCGGCGAACAGCGTCGCGTGCACCTCGCGGAAGACGTTCGTCTGCACGCCGTCCTGGATGAACGCCTTGATGCGCTCGGCGGCGGCACGGGCGTTGCGCTCGTAGGTGGCGCGCGTGGGCGGGAAGTCCGACACGTCCGCGATGAACGCCGCCGAGGCCTTGTTGAGCTCCTCGGCCGCGCCCGCGAGATAGCTTCCGATGCGTTTACGCACGTCAACGAGGCCCGCGATGCGCTTCTCGATGCGCTCGGCGGCACCCTTGAAGTAGCGGCCGACGACCCGCACGGCCAGCTGTTCCTTGCTGCCGGCGAGCGCGTAGAGCGTCGATTTCGAGCAGCGCAACCTGCCCGCGATGTCGTCCAGGGTCAGATGCCCGAAGCCCTCGCTGAGAAAGAGGGTCTCCAACCGGGTGAGCAGCTCGGCCTGTCGCTGCGTGAGAGCCCGCGTCATGTGACGACCCTGCCACACTTACTGGCAACTGTACTGGCGTACGTCCTACAGTACACCTACCAGTACACACCGGAGGTCGACGATGCCTGCCGAGCGGTTGCTCCCCACCCAAGAGGCCGAGGACCTGATCGCGCTGGTCAAGGAGATCGCGCGGGACGAACTGAAGCCACACGCAGCGGACGCCGAGGAGAACGAGAAGTTCCCCCGCGAGGCGTTCCGCCTGCTGGGCAGGTCAGGCCTGCTCGGCCTCCCGTACCCCGAGGAGTTCGGCGGCGGCGCGCAGCCGTACGAGGTGTACCTGCAGGCCCTCGAAGAGGTCGCCTCGGCGTGGATGACGGTCGCCGTAGGCCTCTCCGTGCACGTGATGTCCTGCTACGGCCTCGCCACGTTCGGCAGCCGCGAACAGCAGGACCGCTGGCTGCCCGAAATGCTGGAGGGCGAACTGCTCGGCGGCTACGCCCTGTCCGAGACCCAGGCCGGCTCCGACCCCGCCGCGATGTCGACCCGCGCGGTCCGCCAGGGCTCCGAGTACGTCGTGAACGGCACCAAGGCGTGGATCACCCACGCGGGCGCCGCCGACTTCTACACCCTGATGGCCCGCACGTCCCCCGACGGCGGCCGCGGCATCTCCTGCTTCCTCGCGCCAGGCGAAGCCCAGGGCATCGTCGCCGCCACCCCCGAACGCAAGATGGGCCTGACCGGCTCCATCACCGCACAACTCTCGTTCGACGACGTGCGTTTCGGCACCGACCGCCTGATCGGCCAGGAAGGCGACGGCCTCAAGATCGCACTGTCCGCTTTGGACTCCGGCCGCCTGGGCATCGCCGCCTGCGCCGTGGGCCTGGCCCAGGCCGCACTGGACGAGGCCGTGAACTACGCCAAGACCCGCACCCAGTTCGGCCGCCCGATCATCGAGTTCCAGGGCCTCGAATTCCTGCTGGCCGACATGGCCGCCGCCGTGGAATCCGCCCGCGCCACCTACATCTCCGCCGCTCGCCGCCGAGACCGAGGCCTCCCGTTCCGCCAGCAGGCGTCGATCGCCAAGCTGATCGCCACGGACGCGGCGATGAGGGTGACGACCGACGCCGTACAGGTGCTCGGCGGCGCGGGCTACACCCGCGACTTCCCGGTGGAGCGCTACATGCGCGAGGCCAAGGTCCTGCAGATCTTCGAGGGCACCAACCAGATCCAGCGCCTGGTGATCGGCCGAGGCCTGCGCTAGTGCCGTGACCGGCAACCTTCACCGCGTCTTCCGGTGCTCAGGCGGGCGCCTCGGGCACCGGCCCCACGCCCACAGCCAACCAGGATGAGGACGTGGGGCCGGCACCGCGATGCACCCGTCTGAGCATCGAAATACGGGGCAAAGGCTGCCGGTCACGGCACTAGTAGATCGTTGCGACTAATATTTGGAGTATTGGCGGCGGGCGTGATGCCGGCAGGTGGCCGTGTTTCGATCATGAAGATCGCGCCCTCATGGCTTCCGCCTGTGCAGTTGGTAGTAGCTGCGATGATCAGCAAACGCTTGCGTCGGCAGTTTTCTACTGCCAACTCAGCGTCGGCATTGCGTGAGAGCGCGACCATCCGGACTTGGTGACGAGCGACCGGACCATTCAGACCCTGCCCAACTCAACGGAGCACAACTAAGCCGCGACGCTCTACTAGGGCCTGTATCGAGGTCCCGTTCGGTGAGAGTCGCGCCCGAGGTGGTTCCTGGCGGTGCGGCCGGACGGTCCGCATACCGCTGTTGTATGTGGGTCGTCCGGCCGTGCCCCCAGGGACCACCTCAGGCCCGGCTATCGCGAACATGGACCTCGATACAGGCCCTAGACGCTTTCGCGGTAGAAGGGGTCGACCACGACCCCTTCCCCCTTGCGCTCGTCGAACGTGTAAACCTCCCGGCCCTCCACAAACACGTGCAGGGCCCGGCTCATCACGTCCAGCGGATCCCCGGACCAGATCACCACATCACCGTCAAGCCCAGGCTTCAACGCACCAACCCGGTCCTGCAACCCCATGATCTTGGCCGGGTTGACCGTGAGCGACCTGATGGCCACCTCGGGATCAAGCCCTTCCTTCACCGCCAACGTGGCCTGGTGCACCAAAAAGTGGATCGGCACCACCGGATGGTCAGTAGTGATCGCCAACTCCACCCCGGCCCGCGCCAGAATCCCAGGGTTGCGCAACCCCCGGTTCCGAACCTCCACTTTGGACCGCGAGGTGAACAGCGGCCCAATGATCACCGGAATCCCCTTGGCCGCAATAAGGTCCGCGATCAGGTGCCCTTCCGTACCATGATTGATGATCAGCTTGTAGCCGAACTCCTCCGACAACCTGATCGCCGTGGCAATGTCGTCCGCCCGGTGCGCGTGCTGACACCACGGCAGCTCACCCTGCAGAACCTTGGCCAGGATCTCCTGAGTGTTGTTGCGCTCAAAGGGTTTCCCCTCAGCCTCAGCATCGGCCTTCTTGGCGATGTAGTCCTGCGTCTTGGTCAACTCATCGCGAATGACCGCCGCAACCCCCTGCCGAGTAGACGGCAACTTCCCCTTCTCGCCGTACACCCGCTTCGGGTTCTCCCCAAGCGCACTCTTAACGCTGACCGGCTCCTTGACGAGCATCTCGTCAACCGTCCGCCCCCAGCACTTCACCGCAACCGTCTGCCCACCAATCGGGTTGCCCGACCCAGGCTTGATCACCGCAGTGGTAACCCCACCGCTGAGCGCGTCACCGAACCCCAGGTCAGCCGGGTTGATGGCATCAAGCGCCCGCATCCGAGCCCCGACCGGATCAGTCATCTCGTTGGTGTCCTGCCCGGCCCAGCCCTCGGCCTCCTCATGGACCCCGATGTGCCCATGAGCCTCGACAAAGCCCGGCAACACCCAGGCCCCATCCGCATCGACAACCTGAATCCCGTCCGGGATGTCGACGTCGGCCCCAACCGCGACAATCTTCCCGTCCTGAATCAGGACAGTGCCGCCCTCAACAGGCTCGCCGTCAACGGGCACGACATAGCCACCGGTGATCGCGATGTTCATGGTTAGCAACGCTAACGGTTACCCCACGACGAGGCCAGTCCACCCACCGCGAAGGCGATGGCGCAGCCGAGCCGTCCCTCCCCCGCGAGGCCGAATGCGAGCCGTCCGCCATACCGGGCCCCACCACCCCAAAACCCAACCACCAACGCAACCGGCAGCCGCCCAAACCAACAGGCGTGCCATCAACCCGCCCGTGGCGCTATCCCCCGATCAGATTGCCGGGGGTCTGGGGGCAGCGCCACCAGGAAAACTCTCGCAACGCAAGCTCGCCGCCCGCAAGGTGACCCACCCACAAGGCCGCGTCCGCACCCGTCAAACCAACGGCCGAATCCCCCACCGAGCCCCCCAAGACTCCCCGGGAGCAACCCAAATCAAATCCACCCCAGAATTCAAAGCATCCGGCGGACAAGTCATAGGCTCAATAGCCACCGCACGCCCCCGATCCGGATACGAGGCAGGCGTATAAACCTGCACCCACCGAAAATCCGGATCAGCCCAAACCTCGACCCCACCACCGTCATCAGCAACCAGCGAGTGATGCACCAGCCCATCCCGAGCAGGCTCGCACCCCCCAAACGGCGTGTCCAGATGAACCCCGTCCAACCCCCGCCCACGACGAAAATCGAACGAGGTCCCCTCAACCGGCACCGCCACCCCAGACGGAACCATCCGCTCAACATCCAACGGCAACACCGTAGTAGCCGCCAACGTCAACGTGCACGAATCAGTGGCAGCATTACCGGCCCGAGGATAGGGATGCGTCCCAACCCCAAACGGCGTAGCCAAATCCCCGACATTCTTGACCCCATGCGTGACAGTCAACCCACGATCGTCCAACGCATAGGACACAGTGACGTTCAACGCCGCAGGCCACCCAGCCTGAGGCTCAATAGTCGTCTTCAAAGACAACAACGACCCGGTGTGCTCCAGCACATCCCAAGGCCGCCGCCGAACCAGCCCATGAATAGCGTTCCCCCGAGCCGGCTCGGTGACCTCAAGCTGCTGCGGAACCCCATCCAGCACCCAGGAAGCCCCAGCCGTCCGGTTGGGCCAAGGCACCAGCACGGCGCCGGCACTCATCGGCGGCTTCTCATCAGCGCCGAATGTCTCCACATACGGAACGCCGTCCACCTCGAAGGACCGCAGGCCCGCCCCTACAGTCGCGATCACGGCGGTGGCACCCTCGTACGAGATCCCCAACATGAGGCTGAAGCCTACGGGGCCAACGGAAGGATTTGCCCATGAAGGTTCATCACCTCAACTGCGGCACCATGCGTCCGCCGCTGGTCGCGGGCGGCGTCGTGGCGCACTGCCTGCTGATCGAGACCGACGGAGGCCTCGTGCTGGTCGACACCGGCTTCGGCATGAACGAGGTGACGGACCCCAGGGCGACGATCAACGCCCTCAGCCGCAAGCTGCTCAACCCGCTGCTCGACATCAACGAGACCGCGATCTACCAGGTCGAGAAGCGCGGCTACGGGGCCGAGGACGTGCGGCACATCCTGCTCACCCACCTCGACCTGGACCACGCCGGCGGCCTGCGGGACTTCCCGAACGCCACGGTGCACGTGCTGGACACCGAGCTCGACGGCGCAACGAACCCCAGGAGCACCAAGGAACGCATGCGGTTCCCGAAGGCCCAGCGCGAGGGCGTCACGTTCGAGACGCACAAGGCCGAGGGCGAGAACTGGTTCGGGTTCGAGGCGGTCAAGGACATCCCCGGTCTGCCGGAGGACATCCTGATGGTCCCGCTCATCGGCCACACCCGCGGCCACACGGGCATCGCGGTCAAGGGCGACGACGGGTGGCTGCTGCACGCCGGCGACGCGTACTTCTACCGCGGCGAGATCGAGACGCCGCCCAGCAACATCGTCGCCCTCAAGCTCACCGCCAGGCAGACCGAGACGATCCGCGAGCAGCGGCTGTCCAACGTGGAGCGGCTGAAGGAGCTCAAGGCGAGCGGCGAGGCCGAGGTGTTCTGCGCGCACGACCCGGTCGAGCTGGCCCGGCTCGGATGACCTTCGTCCGGCAGGTGCGGCTCGACGAGCACCACGACACGCACCGCTACCCGTTCGCGCTGCCGGTCGTGCAGCACCTGATCAAGCACCCGATCGAGCTCACCAGGCCGATCACGTTCCTCGTCGGGGACAACGGCGCCGGCAAGTCGACGCTGGTCGAGGCGATCGCGGTGGCGGCGGGGTTCAACGCGGAGGGCGGCTCGCAGTCGTTCCGCTTCGCGACCAGGGCGACCGAATCCTCACTGGGCGACCACCTGACCCTGAGCTGGGGCACCAGGAAGCCGCGCACGGGCTACTTCCTGCGGGCCGAGTCGTTCTACAACGTCGCCACCGAGATCGACCGGATCGGCGACGGCATCCTCGCGTCGTACGGCGGCAAGTCGCTGCACGAGCGGTCGCACGGCGAGAGCTTCATCGACCTGATGACGCACCGGTTCGGCGGGCGCGGCCTCTACGTGCTGGACGAGCCGGAGGCGGCGCTGTCCGTCCGTGGGTGCCTGATCGTCTTGCGGCGCATGCAGGAGCTCGTCGACGAGGGCTCACAGTTCATCATCGCCACGCACTCGCCGATCCTGCTCGCCGCACCGAACGCCACGATCCTGGAGATCACCGACACCATCGACGAAGTCCCTTATGACACAGCGGAACCGGTCGCGCTCACCCGCAACTTCCTGGGTGAGCCCGACCGGTTCCTGAGGCACCTGCTCGACTAGCGCACTACTTGCCGAGCTTCTCCGGGTGGATCTCGTGCTTGCCGGTCAGCACGCGGTTGATCACCCACAGCACCGCGCCGGCCAGGAGCAGCCAGCCCGCGATCTTGTAGTCGTCCCACGGACGGCCGGACGTGATCGGGAACGCGAGGTACGCGCACGTGATCGAGCCGAGCACCGGAGCCCACGTCGGCGCGCGGAAGTGCTTGTGCTCGGACTTCTCCCGACGCAGCACCAGGCACGCGACGTTGACGATCGTGAAGACGATCAGCAGCAGCAACGACGTCGTGCCGCCGAGCTTGCCGATGTCCGCGGTCGACACCAGGATCACCGCGACGCCGGTCGTGAAGACGATCGAGATCCACGGCGTGCGGCGGAACGGGTGCACGGTGCCGAAGAACTGCGGGATGATCCGCTCATTCGCCATGCCGTACAACAAACGGCTGGCCATCAGCATGTTGATCAGCGCCGAGTTGATGACGGCCAGCAGGCCGATCAGGGCGAAGATCCACAGCGGGAAGCCGGGTGCGCCAACGGTGACGACCCGCAGCAACGCGCTGCTGCCGGCCTTGGCGAGCTCGTCGGACGAGATCAGCAGCGACGAGGTGATCGCGACCAGCACGTAGATCGTCGCCGCGATGCCCATGCCCCACAGCATCGCGCGCGGGAAGATCTTGACCGGGTCGCGGCACTCCTCGGCCATGTTGACCGAGTCCTCGAACCCGACCATCGCGAAGAACGCGAGCGCGGTGGCCGAGGTGACCGCGAGCATCACGTTGCTGCCGGACGGGACGTGGATCTCGGTGAGCCGGCTCGGCTCGCCGTCACCGTTGACGACGGCCCAGATGCCGATCAGGATGATGATCACCAGACCGGACAGCTCGATGCAGGTCAGCACCACGTTGGCCTTGACCGACTCGGACACGCCGCGGAAGTTGATGATCGCCAGCGCCGCGATGAAGATGACCGCGATGCCGGTGATCACCAGCGACTCCGGGCTGAGCGCGACGTCGAAGAACTCGACGAGCAGCTGCCGCAGGTAGGTGCGGCCGAAGGCGAGTGCCGCCGACGACGCCGACGTGATGCCCGAGCACATGACCGCGAACGCGACCATGAACGTCAGGAAGTGGATCTTGAAAGCCTTGTTGGTGTACAGCGCCGCACCGGCTGCTCTGGGATACTTCCCCACGAGCTCGAGGTAGCTGAACGCGGTCAGGAACGCCACTACGAACGCGAGCAGGAAGGGCAGCCAGAGTGCGCCGCCGATCTTGCCGGCCACGTTGCCCGTGAGCGCGTAGATGCCGGTACCGAGGATGTCGCCGACGACGAAGAACAGCAGCAGCTTCGGGCCGATTGCCCGATGTAGCTCTGGTTGCTCCGTTTGTGGAGTCGCTTCAGCCATGCCCGAAGATTCTGCCCGCTGTGTGCGGCTACCAGCACGAACGGACGCCTACCTCACCCATATGGTGTAAGAATTCGTCGATCTTCGGATGACGTGTCCCGACCTGGGGGTTCGAAATGAAACGCACGGCGACCCTGCTGATCGCGGCCGTGGCGTTGACCGCCTGCACGTCGTCGTCGCCGATGAGCAAGCCGCCCCAGTACTCCGACGTGAAGTCCCTGGTGGCCGGGGTAAGCAAGATCGTCAACGAGAAGCAGACCTACCGTTTCTCCATCGCGCCACCGACTTCGGGCGGCGTCACGGCCCCCGCGAACGGGTCGGTCCGCCTCGGCGAGGTGCCCAGCATCGACGCGACCACCGACCGTCCTGTGCAGACCGGCGGCAAGAACGAGCGGCTGCGGTTCGTCTCGACCACAAAGGACACCGCGTTCGTCCTGCTGCCGCCGGTTTTCGGCCTGCCGCAGGACAGGTCGTGGGTGAAGCTGGACCGCGCGAACGCCGACGACTTCGCCGACACGATGCTCGGCTTCCACGACGTCATCTACCAGCAGGCCGTCTTCACGACGTACCACCTGCCGGTGATCGGGGCGGGCGGCGAGCTCAAACTGATCGCGCAGACCGGCGACCGCACCCGGTACTCGATCGCCGTCGACTACCAGAAGGCCTACGACACGCTCACCGACGAGAACCTGCGCAACGAGGTCAAGCTGGCCCTGGACCAGAAGGTCACGGGCTCGACCGGCGAGATCGAGCTCGATGGCAGCGGCCTGCCGATCCGGGTCAAGTTCTCGACCCAGTTCCAGAACGCGCTGATCATCGACGAGGCGCTCTTCTCCGACTGGGGCAGCGACGTGAAGATCGCCGAGCCCGCGCCGAACGAGATCAGCCCGCGGAACTGACCCGGTAGCGCCAGATCGCCGGCAACAGCAGCACCGCGACGACGGTCGTCACGATCACCAGCACACCACCCGCGGTCACCGCGGCAGCTGTGCCGAAAGCGGCGCCTCCCGTGCCGTGCAACAGATCCGCGAGGCGCGGTCCGCCCGCCACCACGACGACGAAGACGCCCTGCATCCGGCCGCGCATCTCGTCCGTCGCGGCCGACTGGAGAATCGCGCCGCGGAACGCCATCGACACCATGTCCGCGGCTCCGGCCAGCGCCAGGAAGGCCGCCGCGATCCACAGCGAGCCGGCGAGGCCGAACCCGATGATCGCCACACCCCAGGCCACGACGGCCAGCGTCACCGCCAGGCCGTGCCTGCTGACCTTGGCGATCCAGCCGGACGTGAGCCCGCACAGCACCGCGCCGATCGGAATCGCCGCGAACAGCACACCCAGCGCGAACCCACCGCCGGGCGGATCGCCGAACGTGTGCTGGGCCATCTCCGGGAACAGTGCCCGCGGCATGCCGAACACCATCGCGATGATGTCCAGCAACATGCTCGCCAGCAGGATCTTCTGCGCCCAGAGGTAGACGAACCCGTCGAGCACGTCCCGCAGGCCGGCGCGCCGAACGGCGCCGTTGAGCGGCGGCATCGACGGCAGCTTCCACACCGCGTAGACCGTCACGACGAGCGCGATCGCGTCCACCAGGTAGAGCGTGGACAGCCCCACGACGGGCATCAACGCGCCCGCGAGCAACGGCCCGAGCACCGCGCCGAACTGCATGACCGTCGACCCCAGCGCTCCGGCGGAGGGCAGCAGATCGGCCGGGACCAGCCGGGCGATCGAGGCCTGCCGGGCGGGCGCGTTGGCCGCGAAGAACACCTGCTGCAGGCCGAGCAACGCGATCACGAGCCACACCGAGCGGACGTCCAGCGCGGCCTGCACCCACAGCAGCACTGACGAAACGGCGATGCCGCTGTTCGTGACGAGCAGCAGCTTGCGCCGGTCGACCGTGTCCGCGATCGCGCCGCCCCACAGTCCGAAGACCAGCAGCGGCACGAGCGCGACACCCGCGGCGACGCCGACCCACGCCGACGACCCGGTGAGGTCGAAGACCTGCTTGGGCACGGCGACGGCGGTGAGCTGGGAGCCCACCGCCGTGACGATCGTGGACAGCCACAACCGGCGATAAGCGACGATCTTCAACGGCCGTGTGTCGATCACGAACGTCGAGCGCGCACTTCTCCCCAGGGTGGCCACATCGTTAGCCTATGACAACTAACAAACCCTTTACGTGGAGTTGTCGCCAACACCACGTCAGAGGCGGACGGGGTACACCGGCTCCGGCACCTTCGGGCTGATCCGGCCCTCGACGAAGATGCCGTGCCAGATCATGAAGCACAGCACGGACCAGAGCTGCCGGCTGCGGTCGAACTGCTCCGACTTGTGCTCGGCGAGCAGGTCCAGCACCGCGTTCTTGTCGAGCAGGTGGCCGGTCTGCGAGTCGGCGATGATCCCGCGCGCCCAGTCGTACATCTCCGCGCGCAGCCAGTGCCGGATCGGCACCGGGAAGCCCAGCTTGGGCCGGTTCAGCACGTGCGCCGGGATGATCTTCGCCAACGCCCTGCGCAGCGCGTACTTGGTCGTGCCCTCGGTGAGCTTCTGGTCGAGCGGCACCTCGGCGGCGACCCGGAACACCTCGGGGTCGAGGAACGGCACCCGCAGCTCGATCGAGTTCGCCATGGTCACCTTGTCGGCCTTGACCAGGATGTCGCCGCGCAGCCAGGTGAAGAGGTCGATGTGCTGCATGCGCGCGACCGGGTCCCAGCCCTCGGACTCGCGGTACCAGGGCGCCGTGACGTCCTGGAAGCCGATGCCCTCGACGTAACCGGGGAACACCGCGCGCACCTGGTCGTCGCTGAAGTTGCGCGCGTTGCCGTAGTAGCGCTCCTCCAGCCTGAGCGCACCACGCCTGAGCAAGTCCTTGCCCCGCACGCCCTCCGGAATGGTCTTGGACACCGCGCCCATCAGCTTGCGGACGCTGCCCGGCACCTTCTCGAAGGGGGACAACGAAAGCGGCTCGTGGTAGATCACGTACCCGCCGAACAGCTCGTCGGCACCCTCGCCGGACAGCACCGCCTTGACGTACTTGCGGGCCTCACGGGCGATGAACCACAACGGCACCAGCGCCGGGTCCGCCACCGGGTCGTCGAGGTACCAGATGATCAGCGGCAGCTCTTCCATCATCTCGTCCGGCGAGACCGTGCGGACCACGTGCCGAACGCCGATCGCCGCCGCCGTCTCCGCGGCGACGTCCACCTCGGAGTAGCCCTGACGGTCGAACCCGCTGGTGAACGCGATGAGGTTCGGGTTGTGCAGCTTGGCCAGCGTCGCCGTGGCCGTCGAGTCGATGCCGCCGGACAGGAACGCGCCGACCGTGACGTCCGGGTCGGAGATCATGTGCTTGGCCACCGAGTCGCGCATCACGTCGGCGATGCGCTCGTACAGCGCCTCCGCCTCGTGCTCACCGTTGACCGGCCGCGGCGCGAACACCGGCTTGAAGTACCGGTTGAACAGGACCTGCCCGCCGGGCGCGACCTTGAACGACGTGCCGGACTCGACCCGCCGGACGGCCTTGTGCAGCGACTCGGGCTCCGGCACGTACTGCAGCACCAGGTAGTGCTGCAGCGCGGTCTGGTCCAGCTCCTGGCTGATCCCGAGCACACCGGTCAGCTGCAGCAGGCTCTTCTTCTCCGACGAGAACGCCACCCCGCCGGGACCGGCCGCCCAGAACAGCGGCTTGATGCCGAACGGGTCACGCGCGCCGAAGACCACCCGCTCCTGGGCGTCCCAGATCATGAACGCGAACATGCCCCGCAGCCGCTTGACCCAGTCCGCGCCGAGGTAGTGGTACCCCGCGACGATCGCCTCACCGTCGCCCTTGGTCTTGAACTGCGCCCCGAACTGCCGAGTGAGCTCGGCCCGCAGCTCCACGTAGTTGTAGATCTCGCCGTTGAAGTTCAGCGTGTAGCGGGTCGGGTTCTCCGGCGGTCCCCAGACCAGCGGCTGGTGGCTGTGGTCCAGGTCGATGAACCCCAGCCGGTTGAACCCGTAGACGACCTCCGCGTCCGCCCAGGTGTCCTGCTCGTCCGGGCCGCGGTGACGCTGGCAGCGCAGTGCTGCGGCCACTGAGCCGCGTGCGGAGGCCGCGGCGGCTTCGGTGGAACAGATGAGTCCGAGCACTCCGCACACGTGAAATCGCACCTCGTAGCTAGCTGTGGCTGTAATCCCAGTATGCCGAAGCAGACGTGGCAGCCCACGGCGCGGTTGCCTCAAGGCAGGGTGACGGTGAACCGGTCCCCGGTATGGCCCAGGCGACCATGCTGGAAGGTGACCAGTCGCACGGCAGGTGACCACCCCGCTGGAAGGCGACCCGTCGTACGGCAGGTGACCACCCCGCCGGAACGAAACCACCCGCCTGCAACAGCACCACCACGGGGCGCGGTTGCCTGACGCGCGAAAAGGGCGCCTCCCGCCCACAGGAGACGCCCCTCGCGCAAAAGTCCGAACTACGGAGCGATCCGCTCCGTCTGCCACCCGTCACGCCCGAGCCGGAACCGCAACCGGTCGTGCATCCGGTCCCGCCGTCCCTGCCAGAACTCGACCTCTTCCGGCCGGATCCGCCACCCACCCCAGTGCGGCGGCACCGGAATCTTCTCGGTGTCCGCGAACTGCCGCTCGATCTTGTGCAGGGCCGAGTCCAAAGTGGACCGGCCCGTGACTACTCGCGACTGCGGCGAGGCCCAGGCACCGATCTGCGAACCGCGCGGGCGCGAGTTCCAGTATTCCGCCGTCTCGACCGGGCCGACCTTCTCGACCGTGCCGCGCACGTGGGCCTGCCGCTGCATCGCGAACCACGGGAACGTGGCGGACGCGTACCGGGTGGCCATCAGGTCGTGCGACTTGTTCGAGGTGTAGTTCGTGAAGAACACCAGTCCGCGCACGTCGAGGCCCTTGGCCAGGACGGTCCGGGAGGACGGGCGGCCCTTGGTGTCGGTCGTGGCGAGCACCATCGCGTTCGGCTCCGAAAGGCCGGCGTTGGTGGCATCGTCGAGCCACAGCTGGAGCTGCTCGTGCCAGGTGGCGGAAAGCTCCGACTCGCTGAGCGAGCCCTGCTCGTAGGACACGCGCATCGCCGGTAGTGCGATGTTCGTGGTCTCCGTCATCGGCGAACCTCCAAGCGGCGGCAGAACTCGTGGTCCCTGGACCCGCGACCATACGCACGGCGAACGGATCCCGAAACCGCCTGCGCGGTGATGACCACCATCTGAACGGTGACTGTCTGTGGTTTGAACAGATCTGTATCGAGAACGGGATCGAGTCAGATGGCGTCGAGCACACGTGTGACGGTGACCACGTCATCCCCCAGTGCGGTGGCAAGGGTTCCGCCCGCTGCCAACGGAACGAGATTCCACCACTCACCGCCATCGCGTTGGCGCTCCACCGCGTCCAGCAACAGTTCGGTGCCGACGACCCGCTTGCCGGCCAGTCCCGCGCAGGACGAGTCGACCGACGGATCCCCGACGACGAGCTGCTGGTGCAACAACGGTCTGCCGCAACGGGTTGCTCGCATCGATGTGGACAGTGTGCCGGGCGTCTCACCGGAACGGCCGAGCACGAGGACCTCGCGGGTGCGCAACTCAGCGTGACCGTCCAATTCGGCCTCCACCACGGCGGTGTGGTGCGCGCGGCCCGTGATGACGGTCGGCTCCGGCAGGTAGCGGACCGAGCCCTCGAGCAGAAATCGAATCTCGGACGACGACGGCTGGCCGGAAGCGCCGGGCAGCAACAGGGTCGCGGCAACACCGCGCAACTCAAGTGCCGCTCCAGCCCCGACCTCGACCGTCAGCGTGAGGGAGTCACCGCCAAGAGGCGCCGTCACCGAGCTGACGAGGTGCACCAGAGCGACCGGGCCCACGCGCCGATGCGGCACCAGCGTCAGCGGCGACTGGGAGCGCAGGACCCGCACGACGCTGTTGCCGTGCGAGTCCAGCGAGACGACCAACCGGGCGGCAGCCTTCACAGCTGGGCCAGCACCCACTTGGCGACCTCGGGCGCGTCCGGTGTCTCGACCAGCGACTGGGCGATGACCGGCAGCTCGCCCCGCATCCGGTGCGCATCGGAGATCATCACGTCCAGGTCGGCGCCGACGAACGGCGCCAGGTCGGTCTTGTTGATCACCAGCAGGTCCGCGGTCGTCACGCCGGGACCGCCCTTGCGCGGCACCTTGTCACCGCCGGCCACGTCGACGACGAAGATCTGCCGGTCGACCAGGCCGCGCGAGAACACCGCGGTCAGGTTGTCCCCGCCGCTCTCGATGATCACCAAGTCCAGTGCGGAGAACCGGTGCTCCAGCCGTTCGACGGCGTCCAGGTTCGCGGTGATGTCGTCACGGATCGCGGTGTGCGGGCAGCAGCCGGTCTGCACGGCCTCGATGCGCGCCGGGTCCAGCACGCCCGCCCGCCGCAGGAAGTCGGCGTCCTCGGTCGTGTAGATGTCGTTGGTGACGACGGCCAGTTCCAGCTGACCGCCCAACGCCCGGCACAGGGCGGCCGTCAGCGCGGTCTTGCCGCTGCCGACCGGGCCGCCGATGCCGATCCGCGGCGCGGTGCCGTGGTGGTGATCGTGCGGGTCGGGCCCGTGGTTAGCTCCCAAAGAGACGCACCCCTTCGCGGCGGACATGAGCCTCGGCCAGCAGGTCCAAGGCAGGTGAACCAAGTGCGGGCAGTTCCTTCGCCGCCCGCGCCGCGACGTCCTCCACCGGAAGCGTCGCAACGATCGCGTTGACCCCGAACGGGTCGAGTCCCAGCAACCGCACAGCCGCCGACGCCGGACCGCTCACGGCGAGATACGCACAGGTCAGCGCCGCCTCGTACGGCTCGCCGATCAGCACACCGATCACGAGCGGCTGGTGCGGATTCCGATCCAGCGCATCGAGCCGGGCGGACGGCCACGCCCGCCGCGCCGCCCGCAGCATGCCGCGTCCCTGCGCCCGCGACGCCTCGCGCTGGGCGGGCGAGGGTGTGCGCGCGTCCAGTTCCGCGTCCAGCACGGCGAGATCCTCACCGCGAGCCGCCGCGGCAGCGAAGCCCGCGGCCAGCAACCCGGCGGTCTGCAACCGGCCGTGCAGAAACGACTTCAGGGAATCCTCGTCGCGAACCAGGCGGCGCGCCGCGGCCTCCTCCAGGCCGCCGGAGTGCACGTGGCCGCCGCCGGGGAACCGGGAGTCGGCGAGGATCAGTGCGGTCAGCATCAGAACAGGAAATAGCGCTGGGCCAGTGGAAGTTCGGCGACCGGCGCGGGCTCCACCAGCGCGCCGTCGACGTGCACGGCGAAGCTGTCCGGATCGACCCGCACGTCCGGCATGGCGTCGTTCAGCACCATGTCGGTCTTCGACACGGCACGGGTGTTGGACACCGGCAGCACCCGGCGCGCGTACCGGTCCCCGATCCCGGCCTCGATCGCTTCGGGCGCAACGAAGAAGACGGAGGAAGCCGCGCCGGCCGTGGCCCCGAACATCGGCCGCGCCCACACCGGCTGCGGCGTCGGGATCGAGGCGTTGGCGTCGCCCATCGCACCCCAGGCGATGAAGCCGCCCTTCAGCACGACCGACGGCCGCACACCGAAGAACTTCGGTTCCCACAACACCAGATCGGCGAGCTTCCCGACCTCGACCGAACCGACCTCGCCGTCGATGCCGTGCGCGATCGCCGGGTTGATCGTGTACTTCGCGACGTACCGCCGGGCCCGCAGGTTCTCGTCGACCGAACGCCGGGACGACATCACGTGCGCCGTCTGCCAGGTCCGGATGATCACTTCGCCGACCCGGCCCATCGCCTGCGAGTCGGACGAGATCATCGAGATCGCGCCCAGGTCGTGCAGCAGGTCCTCGGCCGCGATCGTGGTCGGCCGGATCCGCGACTCCGCGAACGCCAGGTCCTCCGGCACCGACGGGTTGAGGTGGTGGCACACCATCAGCATGTCGAGGTGCTCTTCGAGGGTGTTCACGGTGTGCGGACGCGTCGGGTTCGTCGACGACGGCAGCACGTTCGGCAGCGAGACGACCCGGATGATGTCCGGCGCGTGCCCGCCACCGGCCCCCTCGGAGTGGTAGGCGTTGATCGACCGGCCGGCGATGGCGTCCACAGTGGACTCCAGGAAGCCGGCCTCGTTCAACGTGTCCGTGTGGATCGCGACCTGGACGCCGGACTCGTCCGCCACCCGCAGGCAGGCGTCGATCGCAGCGGGGGTCGTGCCCCAGTCCTCGTGCAGCTTGAACCCGCCGGCACCACCCGCCAGCTGCTCGCGCAACCCCTCGACCGAGACCGTGTTCCCCTTGCCCAGCAACAGAACGTTGATCGGCATGTGGTCCATGGACGTCAGCATGCGGTCGAGGTACCAGGCGCCCGGCGTGACCGTCGTGGCCTTCGTGCCCTCCGCCGGACCGGTGCCGCCGCCGATCAACGTCGTCAGCCCGGACGCCAGCGCCTCGTCCACGATCTGCGGGCAGATGAAGTGCACGTGGCAGTCGATGCCGCCCGCGGTCAGGATCTTCCCGTTGCCGGACAGGATCTCCGTCGACGGTCCGATGACCAGGGCCGGGTGGACGCCGTCCATCGTGTCCGGGTTGCCGGCCTTGCCGATCGCGACGATCCGGCCGTCCCGCACACCGACGTCGGCCTTGACGACACCCCAGTGGTCCAGGATCACCGCGCCGGTGATCACCAGGTCCGGCGCGCCCTGGGCCCTGGTCGCGACACCCTGGCCCATCGACTCGCGGATGACCTTGCCACCACCGAAGATGACCTCGTCGCCCGAACCGGCACCGCGGCTGCGGTCCTCGGTGACCTCGATGAACAGGTCGGTGTCGGCGAGCCGGATGCGGTCGCCCGCGGTCGGCCCGAGCAGTTCGGCGTAGCGCTCGCGGTCGATCATCGCTGCAACCCCCGGACGATCCTCAAACCTGCCAGCGGAACCAGCGTGACCTCGCGCTCGACCCCCGGTTCGAACCGGGTGGCCGTCCCCGCCGGGATGTCGAGCCGGTAGCCGTGCGCCGCGTCCCGGTCGAACTCCAGACCGGTGTTGACCGACGCGAAGTGGAAGTGCGACCCGACCTGCACCGGCCGGTCGGCGACGTTGACCACGGTCAGCGTGATGCGCGGCCGTCCCGGGTTCAGCTCGA
Source organism: uncultured Actinomycetota bacterium (assembly GCA_963771775.1). Taxonomy (GTDB): domain Bacteria; phylum Actinomycetota; class Actinomycetes; order Mycobacteriales; family Pseudonocardiaceae; genus Lentzea. The sequence goes on along the minus strand of CAVYUS010000004.1, from coordinate 1,111,246 downwards.
CGGGCTCGGCGCCGACGACGACCTCACCGGGCGCGGGGCCCGCGGACGGCGCGATGGGGTGGTGCACCGTGACGAGCTTGGTGCCGTCCGGGAACGTCGCCTCCGCCTGCACCGAGTCGATCATCTCCGGCACCCCGCGCATGACCTGCTCCGGCGCGAGCACGGTGCGGCCGCTCTCCATGAGCTCGCTGACCGTGCGGCCGTCCCGCGCGCCTTCCAGCACGTGGTCGGTGATCAACGCGACGGCCTCCGGGTAGTTGAGGAGCACGCCGCGTTCGAGCCTGCGGCGGGCGACGTCGGCGGCGACGTGCACGAGGAGCTTGTCGCGTTCATGCGGCGTCAGATGCACCCGGTTGTTCTAACACGCGAAAGCGCGCTATCGCGGAGTGGAAACACGGCTGAAACACGACCGCGTGTCCACCGACCGGTTGACAGCCGGAGTCAGCGGTGCGGTCGTCCCGCCAGACCCCCTCGAAATCGCAGGATTTACCCCATGAACGCGATCCGAGTGCGGGGCCTGAAGAAGGCCTACAAGGACCACCAGGCGGTGGCAGGGGTGGACCTCGACGTCGCCCGCGGCGAGGTGTTCGCGGTCCTCGGACCGAACGGGGCAGGCAAGACCACGACCGTCGAGATCATGGAGGGGCACCGTGACCGGGACGGCGGCGAGGTCAGCGTGCTGGGCGTCGACCCGGCCAAGGGTGGGCGCGAGTGGCGCGCGAAGCTCGGCATCGTCCTGCAGAGCGCGACCGATGCCGCGAACCTCACCGTCAGCGAGGCCGTGCACCACTACGCCAGGTACTACGCGAACCCGCGTGACCCGGAGGAGGTCATCGATCTCGTCGGGCTCACCGAGAAGGCCAAGTCCCGCGGCGGAACGCTCTCCGGTGGTCAGCGGCGACGCCTGGACGTGGCGCTCGGCATCATCGGCCGCCCGGAGCTGATGTTCCTGGACGAGCCGACCACGGGCTTCGACCCCGAGGCGCGCCGCCAGTTCTGGAGCCTGCTCAAGCGGCTGGCCGCCGAGGGCACCACGATCCTGCTGACCACGCACTACCTGGACGAGGCCGAGGCGCTCGCCGACCGGGTGGCGGTGCTCGCCGGCGGCCGGATCGTCGCCGAGGGCACGCCGCGGACGCTGGGTGGCCGCGCGCACGCCGACGCCACGGTGCGCTGGTTGAGCGACCGCGGCTATCAGGAGGTCCGCACCTCCGAACCCACCAAGACGATCGCCGAGCTGTCCCGGCACGGCGAGCTCGCCGAACTCACCGTCACCCGCCCGTCGCTGGAAGACGTCTACCTGGAGCTGATCGCGTGACCACCGCGACCCTGTCCAAGCCGCCCTGCCCGGAACCCTGTCGCTCGGTCTCGCGAGGGGTGCGACCGAGCTGCGGGAGTTCTTCCGGCAGAAGGAAAACCTCATCTTCACGGTGTCGCTGCCGGCGATCCTGATGCTGCTGCTCGGCACCGTCTACGTGACCGAACCGGCGCACGGCCAGATGTTCGCGGCCAGCATGATCGGCGCCGGCATCATCTCGACGTCGTTCGTCGGACTCGGCATGAGCGTCGTGGCCGACCGCGAGGACGGCACGCTGAAACGCCTGCGCGGCACGCCGATGCCGTTCACGTCCTACTTCATCGGCAAGATCGTCCTGGTCTTCGTGTCGAGCCTCTTCGAGGCCGTGCTGCTGCTGGCCGTCGCCATGCTGCGGTTCGACGTGGAGCTGCCGAAGGCCGCCGAGAAGTGGTTCACGTTCGGCTGGGTGTTCGTGCTCGGCGTGGTCTCGTGCTCGCTGATCGGCGTCGCGCTGAGCTCGATCGCGAAAACCACCCGCAACGCGGCCGGCGTGCTGAACCTGCCGTACATCGTGCTGCAGTTCCTGAGTGGTGTGTTCATCATGCAGGCGGCGTTGCCGGAGTCGCTGAGCACGGCGGGTTCGATCTTCCCGCTGAAGTGGGTGTGTCAGGGTTTCCGCTCGGTGTTCGCACTGGACGACGGCTACGCGGTGATGGAGGCGGCGGGATCATGGGAGCTCGGCAGGATCGCGCTGGTGCTCGGGGCGTGGACGATCGCGGGCCTGGTGCTGGTCAGCCGGACCTTCAAGTGGACCAACACCAGTCGCTGATCACCTGGTACGTGCTCTTCGCCGTCACCCAGGCAACTGCGCTCGTACTCATCCTGATCGACCACAACACCCTCGCCGACCGCCTGTCGGCGGCGGGGTTGTTGTGCCTGAACGGCCTGTGGTTCTTGTTCTACGGCAGGAAGCTGGTCCGGCGCGGGGCCGACGACTGGCGGGGCTTCGTCTACGTGGCCGGCTCGCTCGCCACGTTCGCACCGGCGGTCTGGTTCAGCGGCAACGCGACCTTCGCCCTGTTCGGCCTGGTCCCGCAGATCTACATGGTGCTGCCGGTGACGTGGGCGTTCTTCCCGATGGTGCTGTTCGTGTTCACCCCGCAGATCCTCACGTGGCTGGCGGGCGCCGTACCGGCGCTGCCCTGGCCCGCCGCACTGCTGATCATCGGCTTCTCCCAGGCGTTCGGGTGGGCGGTCAGCCGGATCGCGCAGCAGAACGAGCAGCGCGGTGAACTGCTGCAACGCATCGAGGCGCTGACACTGGAGGCGGAGCGGGCGAGGTGGTCGGCGGAGATCCACGACACGCTGGCACAGGGCTTCACGTCGATCATCACGCTGTTGCAGGGCGCGCAGCCCAACGTCGAACTGGCGCTGCGGACCGCGCGGGAGAACCTGCGCGAGGCACGGTCGCTCGTGGCGTCGAACGCACCGTCTCCTTTGGACGGTTCCACCCTGGAGGACGCGTTGCGGCGACTGGTTTCCGGAGTCGCGCTGCCCTCGACGTTCCGCGTGATCGGCGACCCCGTCGGGCTGCCGACCTCGGTCGAGGTGGTGTTGCTGCGCACCGTGCAGGAGGCACTGAACAACGTGGCACGGCACTCCGGCGCTTCGACCGTGGACGTGGTGCTGCGGTTCGACTCCGACTCCGGCGACGTGTCACTGGAGGTGCGCGACGATGGCCGCGGGTTCGGTGACGCGCCGGAGGGCTTCGGCCTGCGGGGGATGCGCGCCCGGCTGGAACAGGTGGGTGGCACGCTCTCACTGTCGTCAGGCAGCCAAAATGACCAAGCCGGCGCGTCCGTGCTGGTGGAGGTGCCGCTGTGATCAGGATTCTGCTGGTGGACGACCACCCGGTGGTGCGGCAGGGGCTGCGCGGCATGCTCGTCGCCGACGACCTGGAGGTGGTCGGCGACGCCGGATCCGGGCAGGAGGCCATCGCACAGGCGGCGCTGCTGAAGCCGGACGTCGTGCTGATGGACCTGCGGATGCCGGAGATGGACGGGGTCGCGGCGACCGCGAAGATCGTCGGCACCGGGCCGCGCGTTCTCGTCCTCACGACGTACGAGACCGATTCGGACATTCTGCGCGCGGTCGAGGCCGGCGCGTCCGGTTATCTGCTCAAGGACTCGACGACCGAGGACCTGATCGCGGCGATCCGGGCGGCGTCGCGGGGCGAGACCGTGCTGGCGCCGTCGATGGTCGCGAAGGTGGTCGGGCAGGTCCGCACGCCACCGCTGTCGGCGCGCGAGACCGAGGTGTTGCGGCTGGTCGCGAAGGGTATGTCCAACGTCGAGATCGGACGGGCGCTGTTCATCTCGGAGGCGACCGTGAAGACTCATCTGTTGCGGGTGTTCAACAAGCTGGGCGTGTCGGACCGCACCGCGGCGGTCACGACGGCGATGGATCGCGGCATGCTGCACTGAGCCGGCCGCAGTGACCCGGGACACCCGGCTGACATCTTCCGGCCACCCGCCTGCAACACTGTGAGCTCCGGCAACGGCGCCGGTCAGGTCCATCAGCACAGTCCACCGCCCCGGAGGCGTGACCACATGACCCAGACCGCCGATCCGACCTCATTGGTGCTTCCCGCCGAGCTCAAGCCGTCCGACGGCCGCTTCGGCTGTGGACCGTCCAAGGTGCGCCCGGAGGCCGTTGCGGCCCTCGCGTCCGAGGGTGCGGCACTGCTCGGCACCTCGCACCGGCAGAAGCCCGTCAAGAACCTCGTCGGCCGCGTGCGCTCTGGGCTGCGCGAGCTGTTCCAGCTGCCCGAGGGCTACGAGGTCGTGCTCGGCAACGGCGGCACCACGGCGTTCTGGGACGCGGCGTCGTTCGGCCTGGTCCGCGAGACCGCCCAGCACTTCACCAACGGTGAGTTCTCCAGCAAGTTCGCCAAGGTGACGCAGACCGCGCCGTTCCTGAAGGACTCGCTGGTCACCAAGGCCGAGCCGGGTACCGCGCCGGAGCTCTTCTACGCCGAGGGCGCCGACCTGGTCGGCTGGGCGCAGAACGAGACCTCCACCGGTGTGGCGATGCCCGTCACCAGGATCGAAGGCTCGAAAGACGCGCTCATCGCCATCGACGCGACGTCGGGCGCCGGCGGTCTGCCGGTCAAGGCCGAGGACTTCGACGTCTACTACTTCGCGCCGCAGAAGTCGTTCGCGAGCGACGGTGGCCTGTGGCTCGCGCTGATGTCGCCCGCCGCGCTGGCCCGCGTCGAGGAGCTCAAGGACCGCTGGGTGCCGGAGTTCCTGTCGCTGCCGACCGCGCTCGACAACTCCACCAAGGACCAGACGTACAACACGCCGTCGGTCGCCACGCTCTTCCTGCTGGCGCACCAGATCGACTGGATCAACGGCAACGGCGGCCTCGACTGGTCGGTCGCGCGCACCAAGGACTCGAGCGACCGCCTGTACGGCTGGGCCGAGAAGACCGCCTACACCACGCCGTACGTGCAGAAGGCGGCCGACCGCTCGCAGGTCGTCGGCACGATCGACTTCACCGACGACGTGGACGCCGCGACGGTGGCGAAGGTGTTGCGCGCCAACGGGATCGTCGACGTTGAGCCGTACCGCAAGCTTGGCAAGAACCAGCTGCGGGTCGCGATGTTCCCGGCCATCGAGCCGGACGACGTCACGATCCTGACCCAGGCGATCGACTGGGTAATCGGCCAGCTCTGAGCCCCTGTGTTGGATTTTGGGGAAACGGGGGTGCGCTCCGGAACCAGCGCACCCCCTCCCTCCGAAAAGCCCCTCAGGCAAGCGCCTCCGTGGGCGACTGACGAGCCGCACGCACGGCCGGGTAGACGCCGGCGATCGCCCCGATCAGCATCGCCACGCCGACACCGGCGAGCAGCGCGGGCCACGGCAGTGCCGCCGGCCATTTCTGGCTGATCGAGTACCCCGCGGTGACCGCGATCCCGACGATCACGCCGACCAGCCCCCCGAGGCCGGACAGCAACACCGACTCGGTGAGGAACTGCAGTCGGATCTGCCGCCGCGTCGCCCCGAGCGCGCGCCGTAGACCGATCTCCCTTCGCCGTTCCAGCACCGAGATCACCATGGTGTTCGCGACACCGACCCCGCCCACCAGCAACGCCACTCCGCCCAATCCCAGGAACAGCGCGTTGTAGGAGCTTTCCGCGAGTTTCTGCGCCTCCAGCGCCTCCGACGGCCGCGACACCTTGACCTCGTTGGACTTCTGGGGGTTCAGCGTCGGGCCGAGGAGCTTGCGGACGTTGTCCACCTGGTCCTTGTCCGAACGCACGTACACCGTGCTCGGGTGGCCGTCAAAGCCGAACGCCTCCTTCGCCGCCTCCCAACCGACCAAAGCGGCGCGGTCGACCTCCGGCGAGAGCGGCAGCGGCGCGAGGATGCCGACGACGGTGAACCACTGGCCGTCGATCCACAGCTGCACACCGGGCCGCTCGACGCCGAGCCTGGAGGCCGCGGTCGCGCCGAGCACGACGGTCTTTTCCCCCGGCTGCAGCCACCTGCCCTTGTCGACGCGAGCATCCAGCACCTTCAGCAGCTCCTGCTCGGCCGCGGACACCTTGAGCCCCAACGTGTCGCTGGACGGCACGAGGTCGGACCTGCGCACGTTCGCCGAGATGTTGCCGGTGGCGCTGGCACCGGTCACGGAGCTGATCCGGCGCGCCATTGGCACCGATGTGTCGGGCAGCTTCGCGTCCCCGCCGAAGAACGTCTCGCCGGGACCCGCGGTGAGCAGGTTCGTACCGAGCAGGGCGAGCTTGTCCCGCAACGACTGCGCGCTCGACGCCGGGATGGCGATCACCGCGACCAGTGCCGCGACACCGATGGCGATGCCGAGTGCGGACAGCACCGCACGCAACGGCCGGGTGCGCATGCCGAAGAAACCAAGGCGTAGCAGGTCCATCAGACGATCACCCCGTCCCGCACCTCGACGCGGCGTGGCGCCCGTGCGGCGACGTCGCGGTCGTGGGTGATCAGCACAACCGTGGTGCCGTCGGCGTTGAGGCCCTCCAGCAGCTCCAGCACGCCCGCGCCGGTGCGGGTGTCCAGGTTTCCTGTCGGCTCGTCGGCCAGCAGGATTCCCGGCGTGTTCACGACGGCGCGGGCGATGGCGACGCGCTGGCGTTCACCACCGGAGAGCTCGTGCGGCTTGTGCAGCGCCCGGTGGATCAGGCCGACCCTGTCCAAAGCGGACATGGCCAGCGAACGGCGTTTCTGCCGCGCCACACCCGCGTAGACCAGCCCCGCGGCGACGTTCTCGATCGCGGACAGGCCGTCGGTCAGGAAGAACTGCTGGAACACGAACCCGATCGAGCGGGCCCGCAGTGCCGACAAAGCGTTGTCCGACAACGAGGACACGTCGTTCCCGTCGATCTCGACCGTGCCGGTGGTCGGCTTGTCGAGCGTGCCCATGAGGTGCAGCAGCGTCGACTTCCCGGAGCCCGAAGGACCCACGATCGCGAGCATCTCGCCGCCCCCGACAGTCAGCGACACGTCTCGCAACGCCTGCACGCCACCGGGATACGTGCGGCTGGCGTGGTCGATGGTGATCACTCCGTGGTCACCACCTTCATGCCTTCGCGCAGGCCCTCGCCGGTGACCTCGACCTGGCCCTTGGCGAACAACCCGACGGTGACCTTGATGATCTTCTTGTCCTCGGTCTCCACGCCGTAGCCGCCCTCGGACAACGCGAGCAGCGCGCCGATCGGCACCGCGAGCACACCCTGTTTCTTGCCGACCGTGAACACCGCGGACACGGTGGCCGAGTCGACGCCCTCCGCGGCGGCCGGGTCGTCGACGGAGATCACCAGCTTGAGCTTCGGCTTGTTGTCCATGCCGCCGCTTCCGTCGGTCTTGGTGACCGACGTGATCGTGCCGGTGGTCGGCTTGCCTCCGGGGATGGAGAGCTCGACCTTCTCGCCCACCTTCGCGAGGCGCGCCTTGTTGGTGTCGATCTCCACGGTGACCGCGCGTTCGGTGCCGGTGACCTTCATCAGGTCACCGCCGGCGGGTGCGCCCAGCTGGACGTTCAACGCGGAGACACGGATCGCGCCCGGCTGCACGATGACGTCGCCCATGCCGAGCTTGCCGTTCTGCTCGAGCCCGTTCGCCTTCTGCCACTTCTTGATCGCGGTCGAGGTGTAGTAGGTGAACTTCTCGTCGGGGGTACCGAAGTCCTTGAATCCCAAGGCCGCGAGATTTTCTTCGAGGACTTTGACGTCGGGCCCGTTCGACATACCCGATTCCAGATCGCGGTAGAGCGGCAACGAGCCGTAGAACAGCGGCACCGGCTTGGCGTCGGCCGAGAACACCGACTTGCCGCGATCGATGACCGCGCCTTGGTCCGGCAGCGAGGTGACGGTGCCACTTTTCCGGCTCCCCAATGACCGCTCGGCGCCGTACCCGAGCTGGCCGGAGACCGACTGCTGGTCGGCGAGGTTCGTCTTCTTCACCGGCGCCGTCTTCGCCGGATCGGACTTCTGCGGCTGGGCGTTCGCCTGGTTCGACGCGACGCGGGTGAGCACCACGACCGATCCGGTGCCGAGCACGACGGCGGTGACGATTCCGGCGACGAGGATCTTCCTACTTGGCTTCAACGGTCACTCCCTGCATCTCGCCGAAGCCGCAGTCCTTCATGTCCTGCTTGACCTTCTCGTCCTCGAAGTCGAGCGTGAGACCCTCCGCGGCGACACCACCCTCGAAGTTCGGGTCGGGCCAGTTGTGTCCCTTGTCCCGCATACACTTCGCCTGCTTGCGGATCTTGTCCTGATCTTCCGGCGACATCGGCTTGGGCTCGCCGCCGTTGGGCAGGTACTGCTTGCACGCGTTGTGGGCGGCATCCATCTTCTCGGTGTCGCCATCGGCGGGCATGGCCTGCATCCGGACGCCGCCGTCCTCCGAGGTCTCCGGGTCCGGCATGTCGATGCCGTTGTCCCGCATGCACTGGGCGAACTTGACCATGTCGCCCGTGTCGTCCTTCTTGCTCTCGCCCTGGTCCTGCTTGGCCCCACAAGCGGTGAGCGCCAGCAGCATCGCGAGCAACACTCCGATGGTTTTCTTCACGGCGACAGGTCTACGGAGGACGTCATTCGACGGCGTTAAGCGAAAGCCTTTATCCGGCGCTTATGCCCGTTTCGCGGAGACTAGGTGTCATGCGTGTGCTGGTGGTCGAGGACGAACAGCTGCTCGCGGACACGATCGCCGAGGGGCTGCGCCGGTTCTCGATGGCGGTCGACGTCTGCTACGACGGTGATGCGGCGCTGGAACGCGTCGGCGTGCACGCGTACGACGTGGTGGTGCTCGACCGCGATCTGCCGCTCGTGCACGGCGACGAGGTGTGCAAGGCGGTGCACGCGTCCGGTGGCGAGGCACGCGTGCTGATGCTGACCGCGGCGGCCGACGTCGACGATCGGGTGGCCGGACTCGGGCTCGGTGCCGACGACTACCTGACCAAGCCGTTCGCGTTCGCCGAGCTGGTGGCGCGGGTGCAGGCGCTGGGCCGCCGGGCGCGGCCCGCGTTGCCGCCGGTGCTCGAACGTGCGGGCGTGACGCTCGACCTGCCCCGGCACCAGGCGTCGCGGGACGGGAGGTTCCTGCCGCTCGCCCCGAAGGAGTTCGCCGTGCTGGAGGTGCTCATGCGAGCGGAGGGCAACGTGGTGAGCCCGGAGGAGCTGCTGGAGAAGGCCTGGGACGAGCACGCCGACCCGTTCACCAACGCCGTGCGGGTGGCGGTGATGACGCTGCGCCGCAAGCTGGGGACGCCGCAGGTCATCCAGACCGTGCCCGGCGCCGGCTACCGGTTCGGCTCGTGAAGCTGCGGACCAGGCTGACGGCCTGGTACGCCGGGGTGTTCCTGATCGCGGGCGTCGCGCTGATCGGCCTCAACTACGTCCTGCTCTCCGGGTGGACCGCGCTGGACGGCGTGGCGGTGGCGCGGGCACTTCCGACAATGGACGCGTACGCGGGCTACGCGACGATGGAGGCGGCCCAGCTGCCGGCCGACACCGTCGTGCTCAGCGGCGAGCAGCTCAAAGCGGACACGATGAGCACGGTGCTGTGGCAGTCGATCTTCGCGCTGCTGGTGGCCGCGGTGCTCGCCGTCTGGCTCGGCTGGGTGGTGGCCGGACGGGTGCTGGCGCCGTTGCACGAGATCACCACGACCGCGCACCGGCTGGAGGCGACCCGGCTGGACCAGCGGATCGAGCTGGACGGGCCACCGGACGAGCTGAAGGAGCTCGCGGACACGTTCGACGGCATGCTCGACCGGCTCGCGTCGACGTTCGACAGCCAGAAGCGGTTCGTCGCGAACGCCTCGCACGAGCTGCGCACGCCGCTGGCCGTGCAGCGGACGTTGATCGAGGTGGCGCTGGCCGACCCGAACGTGACCGACGAGACCCGCCGGCTCGGCGCGCACCTGCTCGACACCAACGAGCGCAGCGAGAAGCTGATCGACGGCCTGCTGGTGCTCGCCCGCAGCGACCGCGGGCTCACCTCGCGGGAGCTGGTGTGGCTGGACGAGGTGATCGAGGACGAGGTCGAGTCGTGCGCCGCACTCGCCGCGGAGAAGCAGGTGAGGATCGCGGTCCAGGTGCGCAAGTACCTGGTCGAGGGCGATCCCGTGCTGATCGCCCAGCTCGTCGGAAACCTGCTGCGCAACGCCGTTCTCTACAACCGGCCGGGCGGAACCGTGTCGGTGCGGCTCGACCGGGATCTCGTGGTGACCAACACCGGGCCGACGGTGCCCGCGCAGGCAGTACCGGGGCTCTTCGAACCGTTCCGCAGGCTCCGCGACCGGGTCGGAACCGCCGGATCCGGCCTCGGTCTGTCGATCGTGCAGTCCGTGGCGAAGGCGCACCAGGGTTCAGTGCAGGCTCGCCCGAACGGGGGAGGCGGGCTCGTGGTCCAGGTGAACCTTCCGGAAACCGGAGTGCGACAGCCCTCGTGAACTGGCAAGATCACGTTGAGATATCGGCGAGTCTCCCACCCAAGGACGGCTCGTTGTCCTAACGTTGTCTGCTGGCGAGGTGCGAATTCAGGGAGGCCACGATGCGAGCGCTGCGAGTCATCGGGCTCGACGAGGACGGCAAGTCCGTCATCCTCGAGGACCCCGAAAACCGCGGCGAGCGCTTCACGCTCCCCGCTGACGAGCGCCTCCGGGCGGCACTGCGCGGTGATCTGGCGCGCCTCGGCCAGATGCAGATCGAGTCGGGCGAGGCCCTGATGCGGCCGCGCGAGATCCAGGCCCGCATCCGCGCCGGTGAGTCGATCGACCAGGTCGCGGCCGCCGCCGGCATGCCGGCGCACCGCATCGAGCGCTTCGCCTACCCCGTTCTGCTGGAGCGGTCGCGCACGGCCGACCTGGCCCAGCGCGCGCACCCGGTCCGTGAGGACGGCCCGGACGTGCAGACGCTCGGTGAGGTCGTCGCGCACTCGTTCGGCCTGCGCGGCCACGACCTGTCCGACACCTCGTGGGACGCGTGGCGCGGTGACGACGGCCGTTGGATCGTGCAGCTGCACTGGAAGACCGGGCGTTCGGAAAACCGTGCGCACTGGGCGTTCCACCCCGGTGCGCAGGGCGGCACGGTGACGGCGCTGGACGACGTCGCGGTCGACCTCATGGACCCGAACCCGAACCGGACGCTGCGCACGGTGCGGCCGGTGACGCAGCTGGCCCGTCAGGCACTGGAGTCGACTCCGGTCACGGCTCCCGTGGTCGAGGAGCCCGCACCGGTTCCCGCCGTGCCCACGCCCGCGCCTGCTCCTCCCGCTCCGGCTCCGGCCGTGGCGGAGAAGCCGGTGCAGGAGAAGCTGCCAGAGCCGGAGCCCGCTCCCGCACCCGCACCACCACCGGTGCAGGAGCAGGAGCCCGCGGCGGAGAAGCCGGTCCGCAAGGACCCTCCTCCGAAGCGAGGGAAGAAGAACCACCCCATCGTGCCTTCGTGGGAAGACGTTTTACTCGGCGTGCGGTCGAACCGCTGACTGAAGCGCCGACACCGTGGGACGTCGTGTCGCGCTGGCTGCCGGAGTGGGTGCACTCCTCGGGCTGGCCTGGTGGGGAGTGTTCGGACTCATCTCGTCGGGCGCGGTCTGCTCGTTCGAAGACTGGGGCTGCCTCGGTACCGCCGTGATGACCTTGCCGGTCTTCACGGTGGTGGCCGCGGCCCTGGGCTGGGTCTCGTTGCATTTTCTGGGTGTGTCGCGGGCAGGGCTGGTGGCCGTGCCCGCGACCCTCATGGCCGTGGTGGCCATGGTGTTCCTGCTCGGGCTGCCGTTCCTCGCCTTCCTGGTGTTCGCCGCCCTGTACGCGTTGATCGCGGTGCTCACCGGGTGAAGATGCTGTGGAGGGTTTGTGCAGATCCACCCCGAATCCGAGCTTGATCGAGTATCTCTTGGCGCATGTTGTCGCGCACTGTGGTCGGAGCGGGCGCCGGAGGCCTCGCCGGTGTCGGACTCGCGCTGACCCTCGACGGGCTCAAGTGGTACTGCCGCGACAGGCCCGGCCCGACTGTCTGTGACTACGCGGATCCGCTGCTGCTCTCCCTGATCTTCTCGTTCTGGGTGCTGGTCGCCGGCGTGCTGGTCCACGTGGGCTCCCGGTGGGGACACCTGCCTCGCGGGTGGCGAGTGGCCATGCTCGGCGGCGGGCTGTGGATCACGCTCACCGCGCCGGTGGTCTGGTTCAGGACCGCGTACCTGGACGCGGTGCCGGCAGACGGTCACTCCCTGCCGAAGGTATACGGCCACAACTTCATGATGGTGGCCTCGGTGATCATGGCGTGCGTGGCGTACGCGGCCGCCGCCTCGTTCGCGGACCAGGCCCGGCCGCGCTCACGCGGTGAAGGTGGTGTGGAGAGTTAGTGCAGATCGGCCTGATGCGGGCCTTGATCAGATAACTCTTGGCGCATGTTGTCGCGCACCGCCCTTGGCGCCGTCGTCGGAACGGTGGCCGGCGCCGGGTTTCTGTTGACCCTGAACATGCTCACGCGGTACTGCTACGGCAGTCCCGGCCGCACCGGATGCGGTGCCGGGTTCGCGCTGACGATCGGGCCGATCCTCGCGTTCTGGATGATCGTCGCCGGCGGACTGATCTACGCGGCGCTCCGGGTGTGGAGGGCGGAGCGCCGGTGGTGGGCGGCGGGAATCGGCGGCGGGCTGTGGTTCGTGCTGTACCTGGCGATCATGTACTTCAGCATCTTCCACCTCGACATGCCCCAGGAAGACGGTCATGACGTCCTGGCGACCTTGTACGTGGTCGCTCCGTGCGTCGCCTACGCGATCGCTGCCTTGTCCACGAGCCGGAGGCAGGCGTGGTGACGCGTGCGGTCACCGGCGCGGTGGGTGGCGCGGTGGGTGGCCTCACGACCGTGCTGATGATTCTGTTCGTGTTCTCGGCCTCGTGTGGGTTCAAGCCGTGCGGCGGCATGGATGGCGCGGATTGGGCATTTGCGCTGCTGCCGGTGATGTTGTCCGGCGGTCTGGCCGGGACCGCGCTGCTGCACGTCTGGCTGCTCAAGCTGCGCGGCCAGCCCCGGCCGTGGTCGGTCTTCGTGCCGGGGGTGTTGCTGGTCATCGCCCTGTTCGCGGTCCACGGGCCCGCGGGAGGGATCGCCGCGTTGGTGCTGTCCACGACGGCCTTCGCGCTGGCCGGGGTGATCACCGGGTTCGGGCCGTGGCGGGAGATCCTGCGCAAGCTCGCACGTCGACCGGCCGAGTAGTTCTCCTCATGGCGACGTCACCGGCGAGCCGCCATGATCGGTCGTATGAGGGCGGTCACAGCGGCATTGGTGGGGGCGTTGTGCGGGGCCGGGTGGTTCTTGTCGCTCGAACCATCCTTTGAGTTCCTGTGCCGGGACAGCGATCTGGAGTGCGTCGTCGGGCTGATCCTGCTGGTCATGCCGGCGCTGGTGATCATCTGGGGCGTCGTGGGGTGGGGGCTGCTGCGGCTCGCCCGGTTCGCACCCGCCTGGCCGACCGCCGTCGCGGGGACGGCCGGCGCGGTGGTGTTGCTGCTCATCAGCACGTTCGGCCTCAGGTTCCTGCGGGTTCAGCTGCCCGAGAACAGCGGGATCTTCGTTGTCGCGTTGGCCGCAACCGGTGGCTATGCCTTGGCTGCCGTGGTCACCGCTGGTTACGGTGTTCCGCGTGACCGAACAGAGCACCGCGGGCAAGACGGGTAGGACTGGGCGCCGGCTGCTGCTGCGCGTCGTCCTGTCGATGGCCCTCGGGGCCGGGCTGGTCCTCGGGTGGACGTGGGCCTACGAGGGCGGGTTCCTGAAGTCGTGGCTCGACAGCACGTCGATGTCGACGTTCCTGCTGCTCGTGCTGATCGGCCTGCCGCTCGCGCTCGTGTCGTCGCTGCTGCTCGCGGGCCCGGTCCTGTGGCTCTTCCGGGTGCGGCCGGTGTGGCCGATCATCCTGCTCGGTCCGGTGCTGCTGGGGCTCGGGCTGTACTTCAAGGTGCACGAGCCCGTGCTCGGGTGGTTCAGCAACCGGCACCACGCCGAGGCGCTGCTCGCGGCCGTCGCCTACGGGCTGGTCGGGCTCTTCACCTTCAAGAGGTAGCCGGCATCTCGTCCAGCAGGTGCAGGTCCCAGCCCTCACGTTCGCACCAGTCCTCGGCCTCCTCACGGGACACGAGCATCGCGTGCCGCGGCCGCGGGCCGGCCAGGCGATCCCAGCCGTCGGGAGCCAGGACGTAGTTCACGCTGTCGTGTGAGGCGATGAGCCGTCCGTGTGGAAACGCCATCGTCTGCTCGGTTCGCAGAAACCGCGTCATGGTGGTCATCGTGCCCTTGACCTCGACCTAAGTCGAGCCAGCAGGCTCCGGTGGGGCGAAAAACCGGATGCTGACCAGCGGTCGTCCTCCGTACCGTCGAGACGAACCTGGAGGGGGCTCATCGCGTGAGCGATCAACGTAACTCGACAATCCGGACCTTGCGAAGGTTGTGGCCGTACGTGCGGCCGCACCGCGCACGGATGGCTGTCGTGCTCTCGGCGACGATGATCGCGATGCTGTGCGGTCTCGGCATCCCGCTGCTCACCCAGCGCATCGTCGACGGGCCGATCCAGAACAAACAGACCGCGGTGCTGCCGTGGCTGATCCTGGGCGTGCTGGTGCTCGGGCTCAGCGAGGCGGTGCTGTTCTACGTCCGGCGCAAGATCGTCGCCCGGCCCGCCGCCCAGGTCGAGGCCACGATGCGGGCCGACCTGTACGAACACCTTCAGCGGCTGCCCGTGTCGTTCCACGACCGGTGGCAGTCCGGTCAGCTGCTGTCCCGCGCGACCAACGACCTCACGACCGTGCGGCGGTTCGTCGCGTTCGCGGCCGTCTTCCTGATGGTGAACAGCGTGGTCGTGCTGATCGGGCTCGGCATCATCGCGGCGCTGTCGCCGTGGCTGCTGGTCGTGTCGCTGTGCGGGGCACTGCCGCTGATCGTCATCTCGTACTTCTTCGAGTCGAAGTTCAAGGTCATCGCGCGCCGGGCCCAGGACCAGGCCGGCGACCTGACCACGACGGTCGAGGAGTCGGTGCTCGGCATCAGGGTGCTCAAGGCGTTCGGCCGCGGGCCGGAGCTGTCGAAACGGTTCCTGGCCCAGGCACGCGACCTGCGCACCACGGAACTGAACAAGATCTCGATCCTGGCCGCGCTGTGGTCGGTGCTGATCGTGCTGCCCGAGCTCTCGATCGCGGGCATGCTCGGGGTCGGCGCCGTCGGCATCGTGAACGGCACGATGACGGTCGGCACGCTCGTCGCGGCCGTCGCGGTGAGCGCGTATCTGCGCTGGCCCATGGACTCGATCGGCTGGCTGCTCGCGGAGACGAACCAGGCCGCCTCGGCGCTGGAACGTTACTGGGAGGTCATCGACTCTCCCGTGACGATCACCAGCCCGGCCTCGCCCGCGCCGCTGCCCACGCCGCTGCGCGGGCACGTTCGGTTCGAGGGCGTGCGGTTCGCGTTCGAGGACGGCCGCGAGGTGCTCTCCGGCATCGACCTCGATCTGCGGCCGGGCGAGACCCTGGCGCTGGTCGGCGCGACCGGCTCCGGCAAGACGACGCTGACCGCGCTGGTGCCGCGGCTGGCCGACGTGACCGGTGGCCGCATCACGATCGACGGCGTCGACGTGCGGGACCTCTCGCTGGAGGACCTGCGCCGCGTGGTCGGCACCGCGTTCGAGGAACCGGTGCTGTTCTCCGCGTCGGTCACCGAGAACGTGGCGCTGGGCATGCCGGACGTCGACGAGGCACGGGTGCGCGAGGCGTTGCAGGTGGCGAAGGCCGAGGAGTTCGTGGACGCGCTGCCGTGGGGTCTCGCGACCCGCATCGGCGAGCAGGGCCTGTCGCTGTCCGGTGGCCAGCGGCAACGGCTCGCGCTCGCCCGCGCGGTCGTCGGCAGGCCGGCGGTGCTGGTGCTGGACGACCCGCTGTCCGCACTGGACGTCCACACCGAGGCCGAGGTGGAGGGCGCGCTGCGGCGGGTCCTGCGCGGCGTGACCGCGTTGGTGGTGGCGCACCGCTCGTCGACCGTCCAGCTCGCCGACCGGGTCGCGCTGCTGGTCGACGGCAAGATCGCCGCGATCGGCCCGCACCGGAAGCTGTTGGAGGACAACCCGGAATACCGGCGACTGCTGTCCAGCATGGACAGTGAGGTACTGGAAGAAGAGGAGGTGGCGTCGTGAGTGATCAGTCGGTGGTTCAACAAGAAGTTGTGGTTCAACCGGAAGAGGAATGGCGCGGCGTCGCCGCCGAGGAGATCGACGAGCTCTCCCACCGGACGGGCCTGCGCCTACAGGCCCGGTCGCGCAAGCTGCTGGGTTCGTTGCTGCGCCCGCACATCGGCCGCACGTCGCTCGCGATCGCCGCGGTGGTCGGCGGCAACCTCGCGAACCTCGCGGGCCCGCTGCTGATCGCCGCCGCGATCGACCGGGGCATCCCGGCCGCGATGAGCGGCGGCGCGTGGATCCTGGTGTGGTGCGTCGTCGGCTACGCGGTCTGCGCGGTGCTCACGACGTTCCTGCGCTGGGCGTTTTTGAAGATCTCCGGCCGGGTCGGCCAGGACCTGCTGCTGGACCTGCGCGGCCGGATCTTCCGGCACTCGCAGCGCCTGTCGGTCGGCTTCCACGAGTCCTACACGTCCGGCAAGATCATCGCTCGCCTGACCAGCGACGTCGACGCGCTGCAGGACCTGCTGGAGGAGGGGCTCGACAGCCTCTTCAACGCGGCGCTGTCGGTGGCGGGCATCGCGATCATCCTGCTCTACCTCGACGCGCCGCTGGCATCGGTCGTGGTGGCGGGCTTCCTGCCGCTCTACTTCATCTGGCGCTGGTTCCGCCGTCGCTCGATGGAGGCCTACCGCGGCACCCGCGGCGCGATCGCCAAGATCATCGTCCAGTTCGTCGAGTCCATGAACGGCATCCGCGCGGTGCAGGCGTTCCGCCGCCAGCCCCGCAACGAGCAGATCATGACAGGCTTCAACGCCCAGTTCCGCGACGCGAACACCGACGCTCTCGGCGTGATGGCGATGTTCGTCGCCACGATCCGCACGATCGGCAACGTCTCCCTGGCCGTCGTGCTGGCCTGGGGCGCGTACCGGGTGGCCGGCGGCTCCCTGGAACTGGGCGTGCTGGCGGCGTTCACGCTCTACCTGCGCCGCTTCTACGACCCGTTCGACGAGCTGGCGATGTTCGCGAACTCCTACTCCTCCGCCACGGCCGCCCTGGAGAAGATCTCCGGCGTCCTGCAGGAGGAGCCGACGGTGCCGGAGCCCGCCTCCCCGGTGGCGCTGCCACACGCACGGGGCGCCGTCCGGTTCGCCGAGGTGTCGTTCCAGTACCCCGGAACGTCCCGCCAGGTGCTGCCGCGCTTCTCGCTGGACGTGCCGGCGGGCCAGACCGTGGCCCTGGTCGGCGCGACCGGCGCCGGCAAGACCACCCTGGCCAAGCTGGTGGGCCGCTTCTACGACCCGTCGGCCGGCTCGGTGAAGCTCGACGGCGTGGACCTGCGCTCGGTGGCGGACGTAGACCTCCGCCGCGCCGTGGTGATGGTGACCCAGGAGAACTTCCTGTTCTCCGGCTCGGTCGCCGACAACATCGCCCTGGGCCGCCCCTCGGCCACGCGCGCCGAGATCGAGGCCGCGGCCGCCGAGGTGGGTGCCCACGAGTTCATCGCCGCCCTGCCCGACGGCTACGACACGGACGTCCGCAAACGAGGCGGCCGGTTGTCCGCCGGCCAACGCCAGATGGTCGCGTTCTCGCGCGCCTTCCTGGCCGACCCGGCGGTCCTCGTCCTGGACGAGGCCACCTCGTCACTGGACGTGCCGACCGAGCGCGCGGTGCAGGCCGCTCTCGAGACCGTGCTGGCCGACCGGACGGCGTTCATCATCGCCCACCGGCTGTCCACGGTCCTGATCGCGGACCGCGTACTCGTCCTCGATGGTGGCATTGTGGTGGAAGACGGCTCCCCAGAGGAGCTGATCGGTGAGCGGGGCCGGTTCGCCGCCCTGCACACGGCCTGGCGCGACTCACTCGCGTAGGCCTTGGGTCGCGTTCGCGCCAATGGGGATCTGGCGCGAACGCGACCTCACGACTTCCGGAGCACACGAGGCCCTGCGTGATGTCAGAACCGGCCGAAGCCGTTCTCCCGTTCCTCGCCCGTCCGATAGGTTCACCGCGAAGCTCCCAAGACCGTAGGAGGGTTCGTGGAGTTGCGAGTTCGGGACGGCCGCGCCGTGCTCGCCGGGGAGGACGAGTCCGGTGAGCGCGAGGTCGACCCGCACAGCCTGCCCCTCGGCGCTGATCTGGCCGAGGCGCTGCACGAGTGGGCGAAGGTGGCCGACGCTGTCGTGCGCACCGAAACGCCTGCTGACGGGGTTGCCAGTGCGCTGATCACGCGGCGCGGCAAGCAGCTCGCGGGCAGAATCGCGGCGGTCATGAACGCGCCGATCCGGTACACCGATCCGGTCAGCGGGGAGTTGGTCGACGTCGAGGCACCTGAGGCTCCTGCTCCCAGGGCCGTGGCCACCCAGGTCGACACCGAGGACGAAGCCGAGCCCACCCCGTGGGGTACCGGGCTCACGGTCAGCTTCATCACCGCGGCGATCGTCACGGTGACGGTGGTGTCGCTCTCGCTCGGCCTCGGCGAGACCAGCAGGTGGCTCGCGCTCGTCGCGAACGTGCTGGTCGTCGGCGGTCTCGCGCCGAGCGTGTGGCTCGGGCGCCGGGTGCCGGTGTGGCGCTGGGTCGCCTACGGGGTGGTCACGGGAGTGCTCGTCGCCTGGGTCGTGCTGATCCTCACGCTGCTCTGAGCCGCTAGAGCAGCGCGTAGAACGCCACCGCGCCCGCGGTGGCGACGTTGAGCGAGTCCACGCCGGACGCCATCGGGATCCGCACGGCCACGTCCGCCGCCGCGATCGCCTCGTCGGTCAGGCCCGGACCCTCGGAGCCCAGCAGCACCGCCACCCGGCGACCGCGCAGACCGGCGTCCGCAAGATGCAGGGCGGACGCGCGCGGCGTCAGCGCGGCAACTGTGAACCCCTTGTGCCGCAACATGTTCAGCGCCGCGGGCCACTCATCCGTGGTAGCGAACGGCACGCGCAGCACGTGGCCCATCGACACCCGCACACTGCGTCGATACAGCGGATCGCTGCAGCCAGGGCCCAGCAGGACGCCGTCCACGCCCAGCGCGGCGGCGTTGCGGAAGATCGACCCCAGGTTCTCGTGGTCGCCGACGCCTTCGAGCACGGCCAGGCGCGTCGAGGACTCGGCCAGCTCCTCGAACGACACCGCCGGCGCGCGGTCCGCGGCGGCCAGTACACCCCGGTTCAAGTGGAAACCGACGGCCGACGCCATAACCTCAGCTGACGTCACGTAAGCGGGAACGTCCAGGTCAGAAAGGTCGAGCGCCTCGATCCGCCGCCGCACCCCGAGCAGCCCGCGCACCGGGTACGGCGAAGCCAGCAGACGTTCCACCACCACCACGCCCTCGGCGATGACGAGACCGCGTCCGCCCGGCCGATCTGGCCTGCGATCGGCCGTCGACAGGTCGCGGAAGTCGTCCAGCCGAGGATCGGCCGGATCGTTGATCTCGATCACCTTTGCCACGCCGGAAGTTTCGCATCCGGCCCGATGTGGAACAGGCGAGGTAGTCCGGAGGGCGGAACCACACGCGTCCGACCAGCGGATGATCGCTGGTTGTTACCTCGACGTGACAGAGAGCACCGATTTGGGCGATGTAAAGGAGGTTTCCGCTGTGTCACGTTTGGCGTTCCGCCTGGCCCGCGCCCACCGGCGCCGAGCGAAGGGGTAGCGGCATGGGAAGCGACGTGTCCAGCCGCACGTTCACCAGAGACGATCGTCAGCGTTACCGCGAGAAGATGCAGCGGAGTCTGGACGCCTTGGCGACGATGCTCGCAGAAGACACATTTTCCTTTCCGCGGCGGCAGATGGGGCTCGAGATCGAGTTGAACCTCGTCGACGACGCGATGCGGCCGGCGATGGCGAACTCGGAGGTCCTCGAGAAGATCGACGATCCCTCGTACACGCTCGAGCTGGGACAGCAGAACCTGGAGATCAACGTCCCGCCGCGCGAGCTGGCGGGGGGTGAGATGCTTGGCCTGGAAGAGGAACTGCGCACCTCGCTCGACAGCGCGGACGCGAAGGCGCACGACGTGGGGGCCAACCTCGCCATGATCGGCGTGCTGCCCACGTTGCGGGAACGGCACTTCGACAAGAAGTGGCTGTCCGACAACCCGCGGTACGAGCTGCTGAACGACACCATCTTCGCCGCCCGCGGCGAGGAGATGGTGCTGCACATGGAAGGCCCGGCGATGCCGGGCAAAGGTCCGGAGAAGCTGCTCAGCTACGCCGAGTCGATCCTGCCGGAGGCCGCGTGCACCTCGGTGCAGCTGCACCTGCAGGTCGAGCCGACGCACTTCGCCGCGCACTGGAACGCGGCGCAGTGCCTGGCCGGTGTCCAGGTGGCGATCGCCGCGAACTCGGCTTTCCTGCTGGGCAAGGCGCTCTGGCACGAGACCCGGATCCCGCTCTTCCAGCAGGCCACCGACACCCGTCCGGACGAGCTCAAGAACCAGGGCGTCCGCCCGCGCGTGTGGTTCGGTGAACGGTGGATCACGTCGATCTTCGACCTGTTCGAGGAGAACGTGCGCTACTTCCCCAGCCTGCTGCCCGAAACCGACGACGAGGACCCGATCGAGGTGCTCGAAGCCGGTGGCGCACCTCGACTTTCCGAGCTGAGGCTGCACAACGGCACGATCTGGCGGTGGAACCGCCCGGTTTACGACGTCGTCGACGGCGTGCCGCACCTGCGCGTCGAGAACCGGGTCCTGCCCGCGGGCCCCACGGTGCTCGACACGATGGCGAACGCCGCCTTCTTCTACGGCACCCAGCGTGCGCTCGCCTCCCAGGAACGTCCACTGTGGACGCAGATGTCGTTCCAGGCGGCCGAGGAGAACCTCTACACCGGCGCCCGGCACGGCATGCACGCCCAGCTGTACTGGCCGGGCATCGGCTGGATCCCGCCGGACGAGCTGGTGCTGCGCCGCCTTCTCCCGATGGCGCACGAGGGCCTGCGCGACTGCGGTGTCTCCGACGAGGCCCGCGAGCGCTACCTCGGCGTGATCGAGCAGCGCTGCCTCGCGCGGCGCACGGGATCGTCGTGGCAGCGGGAAACCGTTGCGCTGCTTGAGGAACGCGGCATGTCCCGGGATTCAGCACTCACCGGGATGCTCAAGCGGTACATGGAGCTCATGCACGCCGGCGAACCCGTGCACACCTGGCCCGTGGGCTGACTCTCAACCAGCAAGCTCTGCCAGATCGCCCTGGGCAGGTCGGCGTCGATCGCGGCGCCCTCCTGCTCCCGCACCAACACCGTGACCGCGAGCTGTGGCGTGTACCCCACCATCCACGGGGACGCGCCCGGCACGCAGACGACCCCGTTGCAGCCGGGATTCTCCTTCAGCAGCGCGGTGACCCGGTCCGCGACGTCCTCGTCCAAGAGTGAAACTCTCAAGAACTGAATATAGCGACGCCGTCCGGCCTCTACGCCCGCTCCACGAACCTCTGCCAGATGGTCTTGGGCAAGCCGTCACCCGTGACCGGGGCGGCATTCGCGTCCTTCGCCGGTTTCGTCGCATCCGCGTTGGTGACCATGACAGTGATCGCCATCCGGTCGGTGTATCCGATGGTCCAGGCATGGCTGTTCTGACCTGCCCAGCCGGTGAGCTCGGGATCCATCTCGTACTCGTCGGCGCGGCACACCGCACCGGGGCACTGCGTACTGTCCTTCAGGACGGTCGTGACCTGGTCCGAGATCGCCTTGCTCTGCGCCCTGTCGGGGTTGAAGGCGGACGAGGTGCTCTCGGTCGCCTGGTACAGCGGATTGCCGTTCTCCCCAACGACCTGTGTGACGAAGTGCGTCCTGTGCCACACCCCTCCCGCCGCGAACGTGGCGTACACCGTCGTCAGGTCGAGCGGGCGCATCGCCGCCATGTCCGTGCCGAGCGAGAAGCCGGCGTTCGGGATGCCACCGCCCTCCCCCACGAGCAGCTTCTTCTCCACGCCGTTCAAGACGACGACTTCCGGCACACCCGCCTGACGCGCCGCGGCCACGGTCGGCCTGATCCCGACCTGGTTGTACACCATGTCGTGCATCACGGTGTTGTACGACTTGGCGAGCGCCTCGCGCACGGTGCAATGCTGGCTGCACATCGCGTTCTTCTTGTTGCGAATCACGATCTTCGCACTACCCGTGCCGTACGCCCGCGGGGAGCGGCCGTCGTACGTGCTGTCGAGCGTCTGGCCGTTCTGCAGCCCCGCGACGACATCGATCGGGAAGAACGCCGATCCGGGTTGTTTCAGTACCCCACCCGCGTAGTCGGTGCTGTCCTCCCCCTGAGCGCCCGGCACATAGGCCAGCACACCACCCGTGGCCGGATCGACAGCCGTGACCGAATACCGCAGCGTCCCCGGCTGGGCCGGCGCCGTCATCTCGACCGCGGCGACGCCCGCAGCCTGCGCTCCCGGGTCGATCGTCGTCACCACGGTCGCGCCGGCCCGTCTGAGGTCGTCGAACTGGAACGAACCTTGAAGGCGCAGCTCAGCGAGGACCTGTTGGACGATGGGCGACTTCGGGTCGCCGTTCCTGCTGCTCCACAACTCCTGCCGGGTCGCGCTCTGCAGCACGAAGTCCTTCAGCGGCGCGGGAGGCGGCGTCGGGTCCGGCCGTTGCCACACCACCGCCGCGACAACGGCCCCGACCAGTACCAACGCACCAAGAACGGACAGCAAACGCTTCACCGAACTCCCCCCAGAGCAGCTTCCTGGGGGTCAATCTAGCGGCGGCGTCCAGACTTCAGCGGCGCAACGTCCGCGCCGTCGTGCGAAATCCGGCACTCGTCCGGCGTCACCGCCTCGACAGCCAGCGTCAGCTCGCCCTTCACGCCCGTGTAGATGGACTCACCGCGCGACGCCAGTGAGGCGTGCACGCGGTTCGAGTCGGTGAAGTCGCGCTCGTCCTTCACCCGCTTCTTGCCGGTCTCCTCCGGACGCGTTGCGCTGCGGAGGTTGACCTCGAGCCACGCCGCGACCTCGGCGGGCGAGGTGAGCACTTCTTCAGGGGTGCGTTCGAGCCGCACCTGCCGAGGAGAGGCGTGGTCGAGCGACGTGTGCTCCACATAGGCGTGCCAATGGGTGTTGCGCATCGACCAGGTCTGTTCGACCGGCCAATCCTCCTCGGTGGTCATGCCCCCTATCTTCCACCCTTCACGTGCGGAAACGTGAGGAGGTCGCACACGTTGATCTCGTGATCCACCCGCACGGCCGAAGCGAGCCGCCGATCGTGCGTGACCAGCAACAACGTTCCTTCGTACGATTCCAGCGCGCGCTCCAGCTGTTCGATCGCGGGCAGATCCAGGTGGTTCGTGGGCTCGTCGAGGACCAAACAGGTCGTGCCACGAGCTTGTAACAACGCCAAGCCCGCGCGGGTGCGTTCACCCGGCGACAGCTCCCGCGCCGGCCGCAGCACGGCGTCCGCGCCCACCCGGAACTTGGCGAGCAGCGTGCGCACCTCGACGTCCTTCAGCCCGGTCGCGTCGGCGACGATCCGCAACGCCGACTCGCCGGTGCTGAACTCCGCGCGCAGCTGGTCGACCTCGCCGACCAGCACGCCGAGCCCGATCGAGCCCTCGCCGGAGTCGAGCGGGATGCGGCCGAGCAGCGCGCCCAGCAACGTGGACTTGCCGGAACCGTTCGGACCGGTGATCCGCCACCGCTCCCCCGCGCCGATCGTGAGGTCGATCGGCCCGAGCGTCACGTCACCGCGGCTGACCACGGCCCGGCGCAGCGTGAACGCCTCCGCGCTGCCCCGGCCGGCCAGCGGCAGCCTGAGCCGGAGCTCCCACGCCTCGCGCGGCTCCTCCACCTCGTCCAGCCTGGCCAGCTGACGGTCCACAACGGACGCTTTCGCGGTCAGGTTCTCCGCCGTCTGCTTGCGGTGCTGCCGCAACGTCTTGTCCGGCTCGTCGTTGCGCGCCCTGGCACTGGTGGCGCGCGACACGCCCTGCCGCGACCAGTCCCTGACCTGGCGGGACCGCTGCACCAGCGAGTCGCGCTTCCCCGCGTACACCTCGTACTCCTCGCGGGCCCGGCGTTCCGCGTTCGCCTTCTCCTCGACGTAGGCGTCCCAGCCACCGCGGAACACGGTGATCTGGTGCGTGAACTCGTCGAGCTCGGCGATCGCGGTCGTGGTGCGCGCCAGGAACTCCCGGTCATGGCTCACCAGCACGAGCGCACCCGGATACGCCTCGACGTGGGACTCCAGGAGATCGAGTCCCGCGGTGTCGAGGTCGTTCGTCGGCTCGTCGAGCAGCAACACGTCCGCTCTCGTGAGCAGGACCGCCGCCACCCGCAACCGCGCCTGCTGGCCACCCGACAGCTCGTCCGGCGATCGGCCGTCGAGCAGGCCGGCTTCGAGCCCCAGGCGTTCACAGACGGCGTCCGCGCGTTCGTCGAAGTCACCGGCACCGATCGCGGTCCAGTGGTCGAGCGCGTCCGGGTAGTCCGCACCGCCACCCGCACCGAGAGCCTCGGCCGCCCGCTGCAGCCACTCCTCCGCCTGCGCGACGCCGGTGCGGCGGGCGAGGTGGTCGCGGAGCGACTCGCCAGGTCGGTGGCGGGTCTCCTGCGTCAGGTGCGCGACGGTTCCGGTGCTGGAGACAGATCCGGTCTCGGGTCGCAGCTCACCGGCGAGCAGACGGAGCAAAGTGGACTTGCCCACGCCGTTCGGCGCGATGAGACCTACGCGGTCACCAGGTGAAACATCGAAATCAACCTCCGAGATCACGGTCCTCGGACCGAACGACAGCGAAATATTCCTGGCTGTCAGCACGGACACGCTCCCGACGTTACGTGCCCGGGCAACTGGTTTACTGGCCTTGTTGCTAGTAGGTTGCAAGAGCCAAGAGATTGCAAATGGGGAGTTGTCATGGCCCAGTACGTGCTGCCGGATCTCGACTACGACTACGGCGACCTGGAGCCGGCGATCATCGGCGAGATCAACGAGCTGCACCACGGGAAGCACCACGCGGCCTACGTGAAGGGCGCGAACGACACGCTGGAGCAGATCGAGGAAGCCCGGGACCAGGAGTCCTTCGGCTCGATCGTCGGCCTTGAGACCACGCTGGCGTTCCACCTGGCCGGCCACGCGCTGCACCAGGTGTGGTGGAAGAACCTCTCGCCCAACGGCGGCGACAAGCCGGTCGGCGAGCTCGCGGCGGCCATCGACGAGCACTTCGGCTCGTTCGACAAGTTCCGCGGCCAGCTCAACGCGGCGGCGTCCTCGATCCAGGGCTCCGGCTGGGGCATCCTCGCGTGGGAGCCGATCGGCGAGAAGCTGGTCACGCTGCAGCTCAAGGACCACCACTCGAACCTGTCGATCGCGACGACGCCGCTGCTCGCGTTCGACATCTGGGAGCACGCGTACTACCTGCAGTACCGCAACCTCAAGGCCGACTACATCAGCGCGCTGTGGAACGTCGTGAACTGGGAGGACGTCTCCGCCCGCTTCGAGGCCGCCCGCGCCGGCCGGAACGGTCTGCAGCTCTGAGGCTGCTCCGGATTTCGGCGGTGGATGCTCCGACAAGCTCCCGCCGCTGAACACGACGAGGCCCCCGCTCCGGGGGCCTCGTTCGTTTGTGCGTCGACGTCGCGGGAACCGGTTCGGCAGGTCAGGGCGCGGGCGTGGCCGTGAGGTCAGGAGGCAGACGCAGCCAGGCGGTGGACTCGGCATCCCACCCGGTCAGCATCGCGGCACCGTGCGGAGCGGCGATGGGGACGTGTTGCGCGGCGAGGAGACCCGAGACGGTCAGATGCACCGCGTCGAAATGCTCGGCTACTCGAGTCCAGTGCACCTGCGTGTGATCGTTCGTCGCACGCGGGTAGCGATTGACCAGGCGTTCGTAGTCGGCGGGCGATCCGATGGTGTACCGCCTGACCTCGGCCGGGTCGAAGGTGAGGGCGAACAGCCGCCGATCGCGGCCGAACTCCGCCCACTCACCCCACTGCCACATGCTGGTGCCGTCGGGCAGGAAGGACGACGTCCACAACGCTCCGACCGGCTTGTCGTCCGCCATGGGCCGATCGACCAGCGCGACCACAGGAGGCGCCGCGTCTCGCGCGAACCGTGACTGGGGTGATCGCGGCGAGGTGGCGGCCATCGAGCCGGTGGACACCCGTCTCATCACAGCGGCGGCGATGGGATCGAGTTCGGGAACGCGCCGCGCGTCGAACGGGCGACCGGAGTGCCGCAGGGACGCCGCGAAGGCGATGTGCTGGTAGAGGTCGGCGTCGGCCAGCTGGTCGAGGTGGTCGACAACGTCGGCCGCACCGAAGAACTCGCGCAGCAGCACGCACAGTTCGATGAGCACCGGGCTGCTGACCCCGTCGAAAACGTGATCGGTCACGAACTTGACCTCGCAGTGGCCTCAACGAGTGGTGCCCTCGATTGTAGGGCCACGCCGCGCACGGTCCGGGGTATGATGCCCCCCGGACCGTGCGCAAGGAAAGCGACTAGCAGTTGACGGTCACGATCTGCGTCACGTGGCTCCGCTCATGCCGGGCGTCGTTGCCTTCCACCATCAGGAACTCGGCCGTGGCGCGATAGCGGGCGTTGACACAACCCAACGCCGCCGCCGCGTTGATGTAGGAACCCCTACCCGAATTGTCCACGCCCGAATTCTGCGCCACCAGCTTGAAATAGCCGGGGTTCACCTCGCGGTACAGGTACGTCTCAACTCCCAGGTACTTCTTCCTGGACTTGCAGTTGATTACACCGTTGCTGGTCACATTACCTGCCACGTGGCCGGAGTTGTGCGGCCAGTCGAGGTTGAAATCGCAGTCGGACACGGACTCCATGGGCCTGATGTCCGCGCCGGCCGTCAGTTCGGCCTCTGAAACCAAGTCGGATCCGGTGTCCGCATTCGCGGTCACCGCCCCGGCGACCAACAAGAACGCGGCCATGCCTGCGCATGCCGAAACAACAGACGCTTTGTTGAAGCGCATTAATCCCCCAAGCTCAATTACGCTCAAAACTTAGCAACGTGCCCGACGAGCACAACACGTTGTCACCGCATAGCGCAACCGCCGTGCGAGGGGTAACACATAACACTGTTCTGCCCTAATCACGCGCGTTATACACGGCTCGGAGAAAAGATTGGCTTCGGTGAGACGTGCGCCACCGCGACTCGCGACAATCCTCGACCCGGCATACGACGAGGCCCCCGCTCTGCCCAGAGCAGGGGCCTCGTCAGTTCCCGAACTGACTGCCGCTCCCACCACGAAGCGACGTGACTTAGGTTAGCCTAACTTCGCCTACTTGGGAAGACCTCCTGATCAAACCCCTCGCGACCAGCTCGATCACGGTGACGACGGCCGCCACCTCGACCGCGAGCAGGGCGAGCAGCACCACGATCTGGAGAGCGCCCGCCTGCCAGACCGGCGCGCCGCCGAGCAGCATCCCGACAAAGGCGCCCGGCAGCGTGACCACGCCGACGGTCCGGGTCTGGTCGAGGGCGGGCAGCAGGGATTCCGCGGCCGGTTTGCGGATGAGCAGGCGGACCGCCTCGGGTTCGGTGAAGCCCAGCGCGCGGGCCGCCTCGTACTCGCCGTAGCGGTCGTTGAGGGTGTCGAGTGCACGTCGGCCCGACAACGTGGTCGCGGTCATGGCGCCGCCGATCAGGATGCCGCCCACCGGGATCAGGGCGATGCCCTCGACCGGGACGAGACCGATGCCGATCATCAGACCGAGCGCGGGCACCGTGCCGACCAGGATGGCAACGGCCACCCAGGCACCTTTCCACCCGGTCCTCGTGCGGGCCGCCGAAGTGGCCGTGGCGACCGTGGCCATCACAACCAGGAACACGCCCGTGAGCCCCAGATGCGTCAGCACGACCGTGATGACGGCGCTGACCGCGGCCAGTTGCAGGACCGCCCTCACCCCGGCCTTGACGAACGGCCAAGGCGTGGCCAGGCCGGCCGCCCAGGCGAGGCCACCAGCGGCAGCCGTGAAAACGACGCACACGATCAACAGACGAACCCAGTCGGCGGCGATCACCATGACCGGATCTCACCACTGGGCGGCCACGAACTCCCGGAAGGATCGCGGTTTGCGCCCGGTGACGTCCTCGACCGTCGTGGTGACTCGATCTTCCGCACCCTCGCTGATGGCTTCGTCGAGACTGGCGAGCAGCACCGCGAACCGCTCCGGCACGTGTGCGGCGAGGTGTTGTGCGAGCTCGGCGGCGGTGATCGCGCGGTGTTTCACCGTGGTGCCGGTGCGCGTTCCGATGATCGCCGCGGCTTCGGCGTAACTCAGGGCTTCGGGGCCGGTGATCACGTGTTCCGCGTTGTGCGGCGTGCCAGTAAGGGCTTTCACCGCCACCGCCGCGATGTCGTCGGCGTCCACGAAGGCGACCCGGCCGTTGCCCGTGGCCGTGACGATCTCGCCGGCCGCGACCCCCTGGGCGACCGCGTGGTTCCCGGTGAAGTTCTGCATGAACCAGGACGGGCGCAGCACCGCCCACTCCGGCAGCCGCCGGACGAGCTCCGCGGTCGGATCCTGGGGCAGCGCCGACGAACTGAGCAGCACGACCCGTCGCCCGCCCGCCACTTCGAGGAACCGTTCGACGTGCGGCGCCGGGTCGATCTCCCCGACCGGCGGGATGAGGTAGACGGCGCGCGTTCCATCGAGCGCGGGCGCGTACGTCTTCGGGTCGTACCAGTCGAATCCGGTGCTTCTCGCCGCGATGCGGGCCTTGTTGCCGAGCCTGCGGGCGACACGGCTGCCGGTGGTGCCCGTGCCACCGATGACGAGAACGGTC
The DNA here is from genome assembly GCA_963771775.1 of uncultured Actinomycetota bacterium. Taxonomy (GTDB): domain Bacteria; phylum Actinomycetota; class Actinomycetes; order Mycobacteriales; family Pseudonocardiaceae; genus Lentzea. The sequence goes on along the minus strand of CAVYUS010000004.1, from coordinate 1,082,513 downwards.
ACGACAGGTCCTCCGCGGCGAGCGGGTTCCAGTAGTCGCGCCACTCGACGATCCGGCCCTCGCCGGCGGTGATCACCACGATGTACCGCCAGCGGTACGACTTGCCGGTGGCGACCACTTCTCCGGCGGCGTCGAACTCGGCCACGATCACTCGCGGATCGGCCGTCTCGTGCACCTGCCGCCACGGAATCTCTTGCACATCAAGGAGTTGCGGGTAGTCGCGCAGGTAGTCGTGGATCGCCTCGCGACCGTTGACCTCGGACGGCCACGACGCGGGCGCGAACGGGAACTCCATCCGGCCGTCCTCGGCCCACAGCCCGGCGAACCCGGCCATGTCCTTCTTGAGCAGTAAGTCGAGCGCTTGGTCGAAGAGCTGCCTCGGCATTCGATCCTCCGTTAGGACGATACGGTTCCGTCTCGACCAAGAGTAGACGGGACGGAACCGTATCGTCCACACTGTTCGTCGTGACCAAACGCGCACCGACCGGCGCCGCCGTGCTGCAGTCGAGGGTGACCACGGCCATCACGGAGGCGGTACTCGCCGAACTGACCGAGCACGGCTACGGCCGGGTCTCGATGGAGGCCGTGGCCAAACGCGCGGGCGTCGGCAAAAGCGCGCTCTACCGACGCTGGCCGTCCAAACAGGACATGGTGATCGCCGCGCTGGCCGAGCTCAGCGTGCCCGCGGCGGAGGTCCCGGACACCGGCTCACTGCGCGGCGACCTGCGTTCGATGCTCCAGGCGGTGCACGACTGGCTCACCGACCCGCGGATCGCGGCGATCCTGCCGGACCTCATCGCGGAAGGCGGCCGCAACAGCGCGCTGTCCGACGCCATCGCGGTCGGCGTCGGCCAGCCGCGGCGCGACATCGCGACGGTGACGCTGGTGCGCGCGTTCGACCGGGGTGAGCTGCCGGCGAACCTCAACGTTGACGTGGCACTCGACCTGCTGGCGGCGCCGCTCTACTGGCGACTGGCGGTGCGGCGGGCGCCGATGGGGGCGGACTACCTGGACGAGATGACCGAGTTCCTGCTGCGGGCACTGGGCGCGTCCTGACGACCACCCGTTCGTGACTTGCTTGGACTTCAGACAATGTTCAGAATTGTGGCGTGAACATTGTCAACGAAGTGCAGTGGAGCGAGCTGCAACGCGACCCGAAGAGCGTCGCCGCCATCGCTGACCAGCATGAAGTGCGCGTCAAGCGGCGCGACGGACCCGACCTGCTGCTGGTGCGGGCCGACCACCACGCGAACCGGCACAGCGGAGCGGTCACCGCGGCCCGCGCGCTGCGGGCGCTGTTTCGGCATGCCGGACCCGATGTCGTGGCCGACGCGTTGCTGGACGAGTTCCCGTGGATCGCGGTGCTGCCCAAGTCCGACCGTGCGGAGTTCGTGCAGGAGTTCGTGCAGGCGATCCACGCTTCCGCCGACCTCGGGCAGTGGTCGCTACTTGCGCAGACCGTGCACGAGTGGGCCAACACCGCCATCGTGCACGCGGACCCGGAGCTGTACCGCACGCTCAGCGAACCCACCACCGGCGACTTCGGCCCAGTCCCGAACCCCATGGACGAGTGAGCCCTTGCCGGCAAAACGCGGCGACCGCGTCGCCCCGCCTCAACGTCCTGGCGGCTACGTGGTGCGCTTCGCCACGACGAACGCGTCCAAGGGCTGGGAAGAACTCTGCCGCACCGCGGCATCGAACGCGTGGGAAGCGTGGGTGGTGCTTAGCGAACACCCCACTTCCTCCGAGAACCCGAACAGGCAGCATCTGCTCAAGGGCCCGCTGAGGTACCACACGCACGACGGCGTTTTGTTTGATCAATGGCAGTACGAGGTCACGTCCAGCGGTCGGATCTGGTACATCGCCGACCAAGAGCGCAACACCGTGTGGATCATCAACGCTGGTACCGGGCACCCGAAGCTGACCGATTAGACGTCGTCCAACCCCTGCTGAGCGGTACGTGACCCTCGCCTCGCGGCCCGGCGTTGCCAGTAGAACACTCCGTACCCGATGATCCCGAGCAGACTGCCCGACAGCGTCGTCCACAGCAGCGTGCCATTTGTGCGGTCCACGACCAGGACCACCAGGAAACCGAGGAACCACAGCGCGGTTCCACCCAGCACGACCGGCCCGGGATCGGCCAGCCAATGCGGTAGCGGCGGCGGGCTGGGGGCGGAGTCGCGTTCGGACACAGCGTTAGGAGACCAGATGCTGGACGGGTTCTTCAAGATTTCCGAGCGCGGGTCGACCGTGTCGCGGGAAGTTCGCGGCGGCGTGGTGACGTTCTTCACGATGGCGTACATCGTGGTGCTGAACCCGCTGATCATCGGCAGCTTCGCGCCGACGGGGCCGGGCGCCCATCCGGACGTGCTGGGCAACATCCTCCCGGTGGGCCAGGTGGCGGCGGTGACCGCGCTGGTCGCGGGCGTGATGACCATCCTCTTCGGAATGGTGGCGAACCTCCCGTTCGCGCTGGCCACGGGGCTCGGCATCAACTCCTTCGTGGCGGTGAGCGTCGTCGCCAAGGTGTCGTGGCCGGAGGCCATGGGCCTCGTTCTGGTCAACGGCCTGGTCGTGCTCCTGCTGGTGGTCACGGGTGTCCGGACCGCGGTGTTCAACGCGGTGCCCAACGAGCTGAAGGCGGCCATCGCGGTCGGCATCGGCCTGTTCATCTGCTTCATCGGGTTCGTGGACGCCGGGTTCGTGCGCCGGCTGCCGGATGCCGCCGGCACCACCGTGCCGGTCGGGCTGGGCATCAACGGGTCGATCGCGAGCTGGCCGACGTTGGTGTTCGTGGTCGGGCTGGTGGTCACCGGTGTGCTGTTCGCGCGCAAGGTCAAGGGCGCGATCCTGATCGGCATCGTCTCCACGGCGATCTTCGCGATCATCCTCGAGGCGATCGTCAAGGCCGGGCCGAGTGCCGGCACCAACGCCAAGGGCTGGAACCTCGGCTACCCCGCGCTGCCCGACCAGGTCTTCGGCCTGCCGGACCTGTCGCTGCTCGGCGAGGTGTCGTTCGGCGCGTGGACGCGGATTCCGGCACTGGCCGCCGCGCTGATCGTCTTCACGCTGGTGCTCACGGACTTCTTCGACACCGTCGGCACGATGACCGGGCTTGGCAAGGAAGCGGACCTCATCAAGGAGGACGGGCAGCTGCCGAACGTCAGCAAGGCGCTGTTCGTCGACGGCCTCGGCGCGGTGGCCGGCGGTGCGGCGTCGAGCTCGTCGAACACCGTCTACATCGAGTCGGCGTCCGGGATCGCGGAGGGCGCGCGGACGGGTCTCGCGAACGTCGTGACCGGTGTGTTGTTCCTGCTGGCCATGTTCTTCACGCCGCTCTACGAGGTCGTGCCGATCGAGGCGGCCGCGGCGGCGCTGGTGATCGTCGGCGCGTTGATGATGATGCAGATCCGCGAGATCGACTTCAGCGACTTCACGGTGGCGCTGCCCGCGTTCCTGACGATCGTGGTCATGCCGTTCACCTACTCGATCGCGAACGGCATCGGCGCCGGCTTCGTCAGCTACGTGCTGCTCAAGGCGTTGACCGGTAAGGCACGCGGCATCCACCCGTTGATGTGGATCGTGGCGGGCGCCTTCGTCGTCTACTTCGCCCTCGGCCCCATCCAGGGCCTGCTCAACTGACCTTTCGGCGCGAAACTATTTCGTGAGGTATGCTAACTACGTGGCGACCGATCAGCACGGACTGGCGAGCAGGCTCCGGCTTGCCGTCGTTCGCCTCAACCGTCGCCTGCGGGCCCAGCGCACCAACTCGTCGGTGTCGCTCACGCAGGTGTCCGCGTTGTCCACACTGCACAAGTGCGGACCGCTCACGCCGGGTGAACTGGCGGCCAAGGAAGGCGTGCAGCCCCCGTCGATGACGCGGGTGATAGCGGCGCTGGAGGAGTTCGGCTTCGCCACGCGCAGCCCGCACCCCACCGATGGCCGTCAAGCGATCGTCGAGCTGACCAGCGAAGGCTTGTCCTATCTCGGCGACGAGATCAGCGCGCGCGAGGCGTGGCTCGACAAGCGACTGGCCGAACTGGACTCCGGAGGAACGGGAACTGCTCGCCCAGGCCGCCGAGATCATCGACAGGATGGCGGGGCAGTAAGGACGTGGCAGGCTACGCGGGTGGTGGAGTCGACACTTCGCTACCTCGTCGTACCGGCATGTTCGGTTCGTTAGGCATACGCAACTATCGGCTCTACGCCTCCGGTCAGATCATCTCGCTGGTCGGCGTGTGGATGCAGCGGGTGGCCCAGGACTGGCTGGTCCTGGAGCTCACCAACGGTTCCCCGGTCGCCCTCGGCATCGCGGCCTCGCTGCAGTTCTTACCGGTGCTGCTGCTGTCCATGTGGGGTGGCGTGCTCGCCGACCGCATGGACAAGCGCAAGTTGTTGCTGTGGCTGGAATCCGCGCTCGGCATCTGCGCGCTGGCGTTGGGCCTGCTGGACGTCACCGGTCTCGTGCACCTGTGGCACGTGTACCTGCTCTGCTTCCTGCTCGGCTGTTTCTCCGCAGTGGAAACTCCGGTGCGCCAGTCGTTCGTCGTCGAGATGGTCGGCCGCGAGTCGCTGACCAACGCCGTCGCGTTGAACTCGATGATGTTCAACGCGGCCCGGATCATCGGCCCGGCCATCGCGGGCGTGACCATCGTGGCGATCGGCACGGGCTGGGTGTTCCTGGCCAACGCCATCAGCTTCGTCGGCGTGGTGCTCGGTGTGTGGCTGATGCGGACGCACGAGTTAATGCGTTCTGAGCCATTACCCCGCGAGAAAGGCCAGCTGCTCTCCGGGCTGCGGTACGTGCGAAACCGGCCGGACCTGCTGACCGTGATGGTGCTGGTCTTCTTCGTCTCCACGTTCGGCATGAACTTCTACATGACCCTGGCGATCATGGCCCGCAACGTCTTCGGCGGTGACGCCGACGCGTACGGCCTGCTCTCGACGTTGATCGCGGTCGGCACGCTGGCCGGCGCCACCTGGGCGGCTCGGCGCCGGAAGCCGCGGATGACCGTGTTCATCGGGTCCGCGGTGTTGTTCGGGCTGCTGGAGATCGTGTCCGGGCTGATGCCGACGATGCTGCTGACCGGGCTGATGATGATCCCCGTCGGTGTCGCGATGATGACCTTCAACACCACTGCCAACGCAACCATCCAGCTTGCCGTGGAGCCGGAGATGCGTGGTCGTGTCATGGGCATCTACATGCTGGTGTTCCTCGGCGGAAACCCCGTCGGCGGGCCGTTGATGGGATGGCTCGGCGAGATCAACGGGCGGGCGCCGATCGTGATCGGTGGCGTGGTGTCGGTGCTGGTGACCGTGACGGCGTGGATCATTCTCGTGCGGCGCGGAGACATCCCGAAACCACGGCTGCGCGGGCGGCGGGACGCCGTTGCGGAGCCGGCCGAGACCGCTGAAGCGACTGTCTGACGTCAGTCGTCCGGGTCCCGTACCGGCCCAGCGTGCTCGCCGTACGCGACGTCCCGACTGATCCCCGGTCAGCGCCTCGACGACCAGCACGAAGTTCCGGTCGTCGCAGCCCTCTCACAAACGTTGCTGGTCGAACTCGGATCCGGACTCGGACTCGGACTCGGACTCGATCATCAGCCCAGCAGGGTCGCGGCCGTCGGGTCGGTGATCAGGGCGGCGAACGTGTGCCGGTCCTCCCACCGCTCCGTCACCCACGCCAGCGCGCGTGCGAGACCCTCCGGCGTGTCTGCGGCGTGCGGCACGTCGGCCATCCACCAGTCCACGCGCTGACCGTCGACGAGCAGTTCGTCGTGCACGACCACGACACCGTCGGGCAGAGCGACTTCCAGCAGTTCGCACGCCATGCGCACGGCGGCCAGGTCGTGCCACTGCACGACTTCGCCCACGTGGTCCGGTGAGCCTTCGAACTCCTCGGAGGCCAGCGCCAGGTCCAGCAGGTCGGCCAGGTCCTCGGAACCGTCCGCGAGCAGCACGCGTGCGGCGGGCACGACACCGAGCAGCCACGGGTGGTCGAGCACCACGACGTCGTCCGCGGGCACGACCTCGCCGGACAGCACGCGCACCCGCTCGGGCGGCGCGAAGTCGCCTTCCGTGAGGGCGGCGTGGGCGCGCAGGACCACGGCGTCCGCGATGGCGCGGTCCGGGTCGCCCAGACGATCCAGGACGAACTCGGCATCGTCGTCGTCCAGGATCTCCAGCCGGGACCGGACGCCGGCGGCACGCAGCACGTGCTCCGGCAGTTCCACGTCCGGGACGGTGTCGAACAACCCGTCCAGCAGGCCCGCGTCCGCAAGCCGGTACTCGCGCGGGGCCTTGCCGGACAGCGTGGCGTGGCGGGCGATCCACCAGCCCGTGTAGCCGTCGGGTTCGGTCACGGCTCGCCAGGTCACCGGGTCCGCCGCCAGCAACCGCAGCGCGGCGGGCCAGTCCGCCACCAGGTCCAGGTCGCGCACCGCGACGACCCGCGACGGCTCGTCGGGCAGCGAGGTCCACCAGGTGTTCTCGTCCGCCAGGTCGTGATCCGGGCCGGCCGGTTCGTCGTCGACCACCACGGAGAAGGTGTCTACGACGCCGATCGCCACCAGGGCCGAACGCGGGTACGTCTCCGCGATCTCCTTGGACAACAACGGGAAGGCGTCCGACTCGACCACACCGACCAGCGGCGAGTCCGGCAGCAGGAGCTCGTCGGCGCGATGCCATTCGCCGGCGGCGTCGGGCAGTGCCAGCGCACCCAGCCACGGCTCCTCGCCGGCCCGCAGCGCGGCGCGGTCGACCAGGCGCAGCACGGTCTCGATCAGGTCGTCGCCTTCGAGGCCGGCCTCGGCGTCGTCCAGGGAACGGGCGACGTTCTCCCGCAGCGACGGATCGGCGAGCAGCTCGGTGGCGCCCGCCTCCACCGCACCCAGCCGGACCAGCAACGGATGCACCGCGTCCGGGTGCACGACGCGCAGGCCCGGCAACGGTTCGTCGGCGATCAAGGTCGTGCGCGGGCCGGTGACGGTACGGCCGTCGGCCAGCGGAACCGGCAGCGACTGCAAAGCTTCGCGAACGTCCGGGTCCACCTCGGCCAGCGGAGCGAACGCGGCGTAGACCTCGCGCCACCAACCCGGATCGCCGTCGACGCCGGCCAGTGCGGCGACCACCTCGGCGGTCGTCACGCGTGGGACTTCCAGCGCTGCCAACGCTTTTGCGTGCATCGGGGCGGAGAGCTCGGCGTCCAGCAGGCCGGGCAGCGCGTCCTCGACCAGGTCGACCAGTTCCTCGGAACCGACGTCCAGGACGCGGGCCCGCGCGGGGGCGATCCACTCGCCACTGGCCAGCGGCAGCCAGGAGGCGGCGCGCAGCTCGCGCAGCACCGCCGTCCGCAGCCGATCGTCCACTTCGGACAGCGGGAAGCCGGGCAGCGGCACCAGGGCCGTCCGCTCGACGGCCGGGACGCGCGCGACCAGAGCCGGGTACGACGCGGCGGCGGCGTCCAGCACCGACCACGCGGCGGCACCGGGCAGCACGCGGCGGCGCGACGGTTCGACCGGCAGGGTCGCGATCAGCCGGGCGGGTAGCGTTAGCCGCTCGTCGGTCGGGGTCGGTGCGTGCAGCACGTCCTCGCCCAGCGCGGCGTCCAGCGGGTACGCCCACGAGATCGTCCACTGAGGACGGTGCTCGACGCCCTGCACGAGTTCGGCGGGCAGTTCGCCGGTCACGCGCTCGACCAGCCAGCGCGCCGAGCCGACGGTGACCACGCCGTCCGCGGTGACGAAGCGCTCCCACGACTGGGAGCCGATCTCGACGCGGCGCAGACCGGGCAGGGCCAGCAGCAGGTCCGGGACCTCGGCGGCCAGGTCGTCGAGCGAGAGATCGACCTTCAGCGGCATCCGGACCTCGGTGCTGAAACCGTCCGGAACCTCCTCGTCGCAAGGCCACACCAGGCGCAGCACCGGCACGTCGCCGCCACGTTCGGAGGCCAGCTCCGGCACCTCGGCGCGAGTACGGGCGGCGGAGAACTCGACGCCACCCGAAGCGGAAACGACGCGCGGTGCGTCGGTGACCGCCAGCACGGCCGCGAACCCGACACCGAACTGCCCGACCCCGGACTCCTTGGCCGAAGCGCGCAGGGAGGCCAGCGCGGCGACACCGGCAACGGTCAGCGGGGTGCCCGTGTTCGCAGCCCGCAGTTCGCCGTCGACCAGGGTGATCCGCAACACACCCGGCGTGGAACCGGCCGCGTCGGCCGCGTTCTGGGCCAGCTCGACCAGCAGCCGGTCCCGGTAGCCACCGAGCCGGAGGTCTTCCTCGGCGTTCGCGTCTTCACGGAAACGGGTCGGCGAACCACGCCACGCGGCGAGGACCGAGGTGCGCAGGGCCTCGGTCCCGAACGGATCGGTCACTCCGAGACGTCCAGCAGCGCGTCGTCGTAGACAAGGTCGGCGACCGGGACCATCGGGCTCATGTCGACCTCGACCTGTGAGTGCGCGCCGCAGCCGTACTCGACGTGCACGACGTGGCCGTCCGCGGGCGCGATCTCGTTCGCGCACACACCGAACGCCGCGCCGAACGCGCCGGCCACACGGGTGTAGAAGCCGCAGGTGCCGCAGTGCGCGGGTGCGCTGCGGGCCATGTCCGAGCGCGGGCCGAAGTCGGAGTCGGCCCAGCGGTCCGCGGCGTCCAGGCGGCCCTCGCGGGACAGCACGCGGGTACGGCCGAGGCCGATCTCCAGCGCGACCTCCTCGACGGCCGGGTCGTCGGACTGCACGTACGCCTCGATCAGGCGCGGGTCGTCCTCGCGGGGCGGCATCAGGTCGCCGACGCCGAGGTCGCCGGCACGGACCCGTTCGCTCCACGGCACCCACTCGGGCGCGACCAGAGCCTCCTGGCCCGGCAGCAGCACGACCTCGCTGACCGACACCGGGGAACCCTCGCCCGCGGAGGCGACGGTCACGGCCCAGTTCCAGCCGCGGTAGCCCGCGTGCTCGGCCTCGAACAGGTGGGTGACGGAGTACTCGTCCTCGCTGTGCACCCCGACATGAGCGCCGACGCGTTCCACACCCGCCTCTTCTTCCGCGGCGGCGCGGGCGAGATCAACGGCATCGGTGAGCATCTCAGTCGCGGTCACAAGGTGAATTGTGCCGCAGGTCTACGCCGGGACGAAAACTCGTGCCACCCTCCGTGGGGTGCGCTCACCCGGCTGGCTGGTCCTGGCGGTGGCTCTGGCCGCCTGTTCGTCCCCGCAAGAAGCAAAACCGCAGGTAGAAGTCCTGCAGAAGATCCCGCACGACACCTCGGCGTTCACCCAGGGGTTGGAACTGGTCGACGGCGTCCTCTACGAGGGCACCGGGCCTGGAGGGCCAGTCGACGATGCGCGCGCTCGACCCGGCGACGGGCGACGTGCGCAAGAAGGTCGATCTGCCCCAGGAGCTCTTCGGCGAGGGCATCACGGTCGTCGGCGACACGATCTGGCAGATCACCTGGCGCAACGGCGTCGCGATCGAACGCGACCGCAAGACGCTCGACGAGCTCCGCCGCGTCCAGTACCAGGGCGAGGGCTGGGGCATCTGCGACGACGGGCAGCGGCTCGTCATGAGCGACGGCAGCGCGAAGCTGACCTTCCGCGACCCGAAGACGTTCCAGGAGACCGGCTCCGTGCAGGTCACCCGCGACGGCCAGCCCCTCACACAGCTGAACGAGCTCGAATGCGTGGGCGGCCGGGTCTGGGCGAACGTGTGGAAGTCCGACGAGATCGTCCGCATCGACCCCGCCAACGGCCAGGTGAGCAACACCTACGACCTGGGCGCCATCAAGCCGGCCGGGGACGGCGTGGACGTCCTCAACGGCATCGCGCACGTCCCCGGAACCAACGAGTTCCTGGTCACAGGCAAGAACTGGCCGACCATCTTCCGAGTGCGGTTCAACTGAATGGGGCAGGATTGAGGGTGTGACGGGCAACCGCGGCTGGAGTGACGAGCCGACTCCGAAGCGCTACCCGTGGCAGGACGACGAGTACCGGCCGCGGGAGCGTTCCCGGCCCGCGTCCGAACACGGATTCCAGGCCCCGCCCCAAGATCCACCCCGAGGTCCGCGGCAGCGTCCCCAGAACACCCGGCCGCTGCCGAACCAGGATCAGCAGACCACCCCGACGCCCAAGCCGCCGCGCAAGCTCACCGTCACCCGCGTCGCCTGGTTCCGCAGCAAGCAGATCTCGCAGCAGGCGGTCGCGGCGTTCCGGCGCGCGGCCCACGCCGATGGCGCCAAGAAGTCCGGCATGGCCTCGGTCACCTACGCGGTGATGATGAACTACGCCGCCGACGCGGCGATGGCCGTCGCGCTGGCGAACACGCTGTTCTTCAGCGCCGCGAGTGCCGAGTCCAAGACCAAGGTCGCGCTGTACCTGCTGATCACGGTCGCGCCGTTCGCGTTGATCGCACCGGTGATCGGCCCGTTGCTGGACAAGATCCAGCGCGGCCGCCGCCTCGCGCTGGCCGCGTCGTGCGTGCTGCGGATCGTGCTGGCGATCGTGATGGCACTGCACTTCGACGACTGGCTGCTGTACCCGGCCGCGCTGGGCAGCATGGTGCTGTCGAAGTCGTTCACGGTGCTCAAGTCCGCGATCACCCCGCGCGTGCTGCCGCCGGAGATCACGCTGTCCAAGACCAACGCCCGCATGACCGTCTTCGGGCTGGCGGCGGGCGCGGTGTTCGGTGCGTTCGCGGCCGGCTTCGCGCACCTCTTCGGCTCGCCCGGCGCGCTGTGGTTCACCGCCGTGCTGTGCCTGGTGAACGCGGTCGTCTGCATGCGCATCCCGTCGTGGGTCGAGGTGACCGAGGGCGAGGTGCCGGCGACGCTCACGCCCAGGCCCGCCAAGCAACGCGTGTCGCGGCACATCGTGGTCGCGTTGTGGGGCAACGGTTCCATCCGCATGCTGACCGGGTTCCTGACGCTGTTCGCGGCCTTCGTGGTGCGCGCGCAGACCGAGGGCGACGCGGTGCAACAGTTGCTGCTGCTCGGCGTGATCGCGGCCGCCGCCGGCATCGGCAGCTTCCTGGGCAACGCGATCGGCGCCCGTCAGCACTTCGGCAAGCCCGACGAGGTGATCATCGCCTGCGTCGGCACGGCGCTGGCGGCGACCGTCGTGGCGGCCGCGCTGCCCGGCCTGGTCACGGCCGCGGTCGTCGGCCTGCTCGGCGCGACGGCGTCGGCGCTGGCCAAGATCAGCCTGGACGCGGTGATCCAGGACGACCTGCCGGAGGAGTCGCGAGCGTCGGCGTTCGGCCGGTCCGAGACGATCCTGCAGCTCGCCTGGGTCTTCGGCGGCGCGCTCGGCGTGCTGCTGCCCGCGACGTTCTGGGTCGGCTTCCTGGTGCTGGCCGTGCTGCTCGCGCTGGGCCTCACGCAGACATGGATGTACCGCAACGGCACGTCGTTGCAGAGCCTCGTCCGAAGGACCGCCCCGGTCACCCCGTAGGCTGCCTGACGTGCGTCGACTTGCTTCCGTAATGGCCGCCGGACTCCTCGTGCTGTCCGGGTGCGCGCTGCCGCAGCACGACCCCGAGGTCACGTTCTACGCGAACGGCAGGACCATCCGGCTCGAGCCGACGATCTACTGCGACGTCGAAGGCTCCAACTGCGCCGAGAAGAACGCCCCCGGCTCGCTGAAGGTCCCGGCGGGCAAGGTCGTGCAGATCTCGGTGGACGGTCAGCTCGCGGACGGCCTCTGGGAGGTCGTGTGCGTGTACGAGAACGCCGCGCGTGTGCAGGAGGGCTGCACCTCGCCGTTGCTCGGCAAGGGCGAGAACTACACCTACACGCTGGCCGTGCCGAACGACTCCGACCAGCTGGTGCGCATCGAGGTCCACGAGGCGGCCGGCGCGGTGCTGGAGACCGGCCAGCCGCTGATGCGCGGTTCCTGGGTCGTCGACATCACGCGTTGATCTTCGGGCGAAGTCAGCGTTTCCCGAAGGCTTCCCACCACTCGCTCGGCACGATCCGCAGCGCGCTGTCGAGCAGCGCCTTGCCGGTGTCGGTGACCACCGACGCCTGCATGGTCTGGATGAAGCGCTCCATCTTCGTGACGCCGGCAGCCTGGTACTCGCGCGCCTGCAGCAGGAGTTCCAGCTTGTCGGCGTCACGGGAGCAGCGCGCCTCGGGCGTGTAGTGATCTTGTTTCGCCGACTCGTGTTCGGCGACCAGCGCCTCGATGTGCGCGGCCAGCGGCGCGGGCAGGTGCCGCACCTGGTCCCTGGCCACTTCCTCGGGCGGCATCTTCACGTCGAGGTAGAGCTTGCCGACGTACGGGATGTCGCCGATGCGCGCCTCGGGCACGTCGTGGAACAGGCCCAGCGTCGCCGCCCGGTCCGGGTTCGCACCCTCCTGGACGGCGATCGCGTACGCCAGCACGCCCACCCGGAACGAATGGGCGGCCACCGACTCGGGGTTCTGCACCCCGGCGAACAGCCATCCCGCTCTGGGCAGGCGCTTGAGCTGGCCGACCTCGTAGACGAACTCGACGATGCGATCTGCTGGGCTGCCGGCGTCGGACATGACGCTGATCCTTTTACGGATCGAGGTCCCGCGCCACTGCCCGCACGACCTCGGCGACGAGCTTCATGGTCTTCTTGTCGGACGGGTAGCGGCCGCGGCGCAGATCAGGCTGCACCTTGTTCTCCAGCAGCTTGATCATGTCCTCGATCAGGCCGTGCAGGTCGTCGGCGGGACGGCGGCGCGCCTCCGCGACGGACGGGGCCGGGTCGACCAGGCGCACGGACAGCGCCTGCGGGCCACGCCTGCCCTCGGCCATGCCGAACTCGATGCGCTGGCCGGCTTTGAGGCCGTCGACGCCGGGCGGCAACGCGGATTTGCGGACGTAGACGTCCTCGCCACCGTCCTGCGTGACGAATCCGAAGCCCTTCTCCGTGTCGTACCACTTGACCTTGCCGGTCGGCACTGCGCTCACCATTCCCTTGCTTCTGCACAACGAACGCGCCCCAGGCGTACCCAGGACGCGTTTCACCAGAGTAGCCAGAAGACCTTGGGTAAGGCACCTCCGTTAGCGCGACTACGCTGCCGGTATGACCGCTCCGAAGCTGTTGCCGCTGGCCGTCGGCCTGTTCGCCGCGGGCGTGCTGGCGATCATCGCGGTCTTCGTGCTCTTCGCCACGGGCCACAGCGACCTGCCGCTGTGGCTGAACGTCGCCGCCACCTACCTGCCGGCGATCGGCCTGGCGCTCGGCATCATCGCCGTGATCAGGAAAGCACGCCAGAGGAAGTCCTGAGCCACGCCGGGAACTCCCGCAGGTCCGCCAGCACGACGGTGGCGCCCGCCTCGGTCAGCTCGGCCTGCGAGCAGGGCCCGGTGACGACGCCGACGCCCAGCGCTCCGGCCGCGGCGGCCCCGTGCATGTCACCGACGTGGTCGCCCACGTAGACGGCCGCGCCGTGCAGCTTGAGCGACTCCGCCTTGCCGGTGGACCACAGCTCGCCGTACAGGTGATCGACTTCCCAGCCGAAGGCTTCGAGGTGCAGCGCGGCGTTCTTGCGGTACTTGCCGGTGACGACCATCGTCTGGCCGCCCAGCTCACGCACGCACGCCAGCGCCTGAGCCGCACCGGGCAACGCGACCGTCGAGGGGATCACGACCTCCGGGTAGAGCGCGCGGAAGAGCGAGATCATGTCCGGGACCTCGTCCTCGGGCACGCCCATCTCGCGGTAGATCATGTCGAGGGGCGGGCCGAGGTTCGCCGCGAAGTGCTCGCCGTCGAGGGAGTGGCCGGTGCGGGCGCCGACCTCGTTCATCACGGCGGCCATGCCCGGTCGTGGGTCGATGAGGGTCATGTCGAGGTCGAAACCCACGGTGAACGGCACAGAACCTGACTCTACGTCTTTACAAAAATGATAACTGTGTAAAGCTGGCTGAGTGAGCGACATCACCGAGGTCTTAGTGGATGCGGCCGCAGACCTGTTGGCGGCGCACGGGTTCCACGGGTTGCGCATGATCGAGGTCGCCAGCCGCGCGGGGGTGAGCAGGCAGACCGTCTACAACGAGTTCGGCAACAAGGAGGGGCTCGTCCAGGCGGTCGCCGCGCACCGGACGCTCGAGTACCTCGACGGCGTCACGACGCGGCTCCAGCAGGACCCCGACCCGTGGCAGGCGATGCGGTCGGCGTTCCGCTTCACCTTCGAGCAGACCGAGAAGGACCGGCTGGTCTCCGCCGTGCTGACCGGGCAGGACGCGGAGGACCTGCTGCCGTTCCTCACGACCCGCGGCCATCCCGTGCTGTTCCAGGCGACCGAGGTCGTCGAGCGGCACCTCAGCGCGCACTTCCCCGGCCGGCACGTGCGGCTCACGGCGGAGACGACCGTGCGGCTCGCGCTGAGCCACCTGTTGATGCCGAGCGGCGACCTCGACGGCGCGATCGACGCCGTCGTCCGAGTCGCTCGCGCAACGCTGGAGTCCTGACTTCTGGGGAACGCGGGGGCCCCGCGTTCCCCAGAAGGGAACGTAGGGCCCCCGCGTTCCCTGAACCGGTGCCTTGTTGCGATAATTTTGCAACAAGGGAGGTGTCCGGTGGTCGCTGTTTCAGGACGAGTGCGCGCGGGTGCGGCGTTGCTCGGTCCGGCGTTCGTCGCGGCGATCGCGTACGTCGATCCCGGCAACGTGGCCACCAACACCGCGGCGGGCGCCAAGTACGGGTACCTGCTGGTGTGGGTGCTCGTCGTCGCGAACGTCATGGCGGGGCTCGTGCAGTACCTGTCGGCGAAGCTAGGGCTGGTCACCGGGCAGTCGCTGCCGGAGGCGGTGCGCGATCACCTGCCCCGGCCGGTGCGGCTGGCCTACTGGGGTCAGGCCGAGGTGGTCGCGATGGCGACCGACCTGGCCGAGGTGCTCGGCGGTGCGATCGCGCTGTCGCTGTTGTTCGACCTGCCGCTGCTGCTCGGCGGCGTGATCACCGGCGTGGTGTCGACGGCGCTGTTGCTGGTGCAGGACAAGCGCGGGCAGAAGCCGTTCGAGCGCGTGATCACCACGATGCTGATCGTGATCGCGGTCGGGTTCATGGCGGGGCTTTTCGTGTCACCGCCGTCGGTCTCCGGCGCCGCTTCCGGCCTGCTGCCGCGGTTCGACGGTGCGGACAGCGTGCTGCTCGCGGCGGGCATGCTCGGCGCGACGGTGATGCCGCACGCGGTCTACCTGCACTCCGCGCTGGCCCGCGACCGGCACGGCAGGAACCCTTCGGTGCTCGGCGCGACCAAGGTCGACGTCGTGGTCGCGATGGTGCTGGCCGGTGCGGTGAACATGGCGATGCTGCTGCTCGCGGCTTCGGCCTTGCAGGGCAAGGACGGCGTCGACACGCTCGAAGGCGCGCACGCGGCGGTCGGAACCACGCTGGGTGGCGGGATCGCGCTGCTGTTCGCGCTGGGTCTGCTGGCTTCGGGTTTCGCGTCCACCGCGGTCGGTTGCTATGCCGGTGCCGTGGTGATGGACGGACTGCTGAGGGTGCGGATTCCGTTGCTGGCGCGGCGACTCATCACGTTGGTGCCGGCGTTGGCGATCCTGGCGTTCGGGGTCGATCCGACGTTCGCGTTGGTGCTGTCGCAGGTCGTGCTGTCGTTCGGCATTCCGTTCGCACTGGTGCCTTTGGTGTGGCTGACCGCGCGCCGGTCCGTGATGGGTTCTTATGCGAACCGGCGCTCGGTCACGTCCGCCGCCTGGGTGGTGGCCTTCGCGGTCGTCGTGCTGAACGTGGCGCTGGTCTACCTGACGGCCGCCGCGTAGGAGACGCCGAGCTGACCCAGCACGGTTTCCAGCGTGCGCATGACCTCCAGGGTGTTCTCCCAGGTGATCTGCGGGCTTTCGGTCAGGCCGCCGGCGATGCACTCCTCGACCGCGCGGATCTCGTGCGTGTAGCCCTCGTCCTCGATCGTGTGCTCGACGCCGTTGATGATCGCCTTCGTCGCGTTGAACATCGGGTCCGCGATGTCGATGCGTCCCTTGGTGCCCACGATCTCCGCGCGGCTGCCCGTGTTCGCGACGAGCGAGCAGTTCAGCAGGGCATGCGCACCGTTGTCGTAGGCGAGCAGGATGCCGGCGTCCGCGTCCACTTCGGACGGTGCGAGGCTGCCGTGGGCGTGGATGTGCGTTGGGACACCGAGGAACTGGTGCGCGAGGGCGACCGGGTAGACCCCGAGGTCGAGCGTTGCCCCGCCACCCGCTTCCTTGGCCCACAGCCGGTCTTCGGCGGAGAAGGCGTGCGCGAAACCGAAGTCGGCGCGGATCACCCTGATCTCGCCGATCTCACCGCCCCGGACGGCCTCGTGGACCTTGCGGATCAACGGGTTGAACCGCGTCCACATGGCTTCCATCAGGAAGAGGTTCTTCGACCTCGCTTTTTCGATCATCTCCTCGGCGTCCGCGAGCGTGAGCGCGAAGGCCTTCTCGCACAACACGTGCTTGCCGGCGTCGAGCGCGGCGAGCGTGACCTCGTGGTGCTGGCCGTGCGGAGTGGCGACGTAGACCACGTCGACGTCCGGGTCAGCGAGCAGATCGCGGTAGTCGCCGTACGCGCGCTCGATGCCGAACCGCTCGGCAAACGCTTGCGCCCTCGTGACATCGCGGGAGGACACCGCGAGAACTGTGACGCCCTCGACTTTCAGCATGTCAGCGGTCACGGCCTGCGCGATTCCGCCTGTTGCGATCACACCCCACTTCATGGGGTGAGCTTAGATTGGAGGTATGCGCCTCATCCTCAACGTGATCTGGCTGATCCTCGCCGGCTTCTGGATGGCCGTCGGCTACGCGGTCGCCGGCCTGATCTGCTGCATCCTGATCATCACGATCCCATGGGGCATCGCGTCGTTCCGGATCGCGAACTACGCGCTGTGGCCGTTCGGCCGGGAGGTCGTGGAGAAGCCGGGCGCGGGCACCGGCTCGCTGCTGGGCAACGTCATCTGGATCATCGTCGCCGGGATCTGGCTCGCGATCGGCCACATCGTCACCGGCATCGCGCTGTGCGTGACGATCATCGGTATCCCGCTCGGCCTCGCCAACTTCAAGCTGGTCAAGGTCTCGCTGGTGCCGCTGGGCAAGGAGATCGTCGACGTTCCGTGAGGGTCTCCCGCGACTCGTCGGGGGGCGAGCGGCGGGAGACCACTTCAGCAGGCACTCACCGTCAGGCTTGGTCGCCCGTCAGCTCGTGCAGGCACAGGATGTTGCCCTCGGAGTCGGTGAACCACGCCGCGCGCTCGGTACCCATGACCGCGATGTGGTTGACCGTCTTGAAGTCGGGCAGGTCGTAGTCCTCGAAGTGCACGCCCTTGTCCTCGAGTTCGCGGATCTCGGTCTCGAGGTTCGGCACCTCGAAGCTGAGCACCGTGTGGGCGGTCTGCGCACCCTTCTCCGCAGGCATCAGCCCCAGCGCGTCGCCCTGGCCGAGCGCGAAGATGCGCGTGCCGTCCGGGGCGGTGGTGACGGGCTTGAGCCCGAGCTTGTCCGCGTAGAAGCGCCCGGCCCGATCCGGGTCTTCGACGGGCAGCATGGTCGTGGTCCTGGTGGCGGTGAGCATGCGCGCCTCCTTCGGCGGAATCCCACGATGTTGCGCGCGTCACACTCGATCCGCAAGAGGCCTTTCACCCGTTCGTGACCTGCGGGATTGTTGATTCGCGGAGCGATTCCGCTCCGTGAACGCACCGCGCCTCGCCGTGAGTTGCTCCGGTCAGGCCGTGGGCGCAACGGCCGCGCCGCGCAGGTTGAACTCGATGCCGAGCTGTTTCGCCAGCCCGGGCACGGCGATCTCGGTGACCAGGTTTCCGGTGGCGCGGTCGAACTGCTTGATCCTGATGGGTGTCTCGCCGTCGAACGACTCCTGGACCAGGTGGATCGACCGGTCCGTGAAGATCGCCTGGCTGGACGAGTTGCTGCCCGAGGTGAACTTCGTGTCGAACCGCGGCTTGGTGACCCCGGAGGCGATTTCGGTGCTCATGATCCGGCCATCGGCGGCGAGCCATTCGAGGTGACCACCGCGGACCGCCCGTGCGTCGTAGGACTTCTGGGAGAACGTCTCGGGGTCGACCAGTTCCTCGGCGACGGGGCGTCCCTGGACGTCGGCGAGGGGCCGTTCGGTGTACTTACCGTTGCTGGTGTCCCACGAAACGATGGTCATGTGGGGCTTGCCGTCGGCGTCGGCGTAGTCGGAAAGGAACGTGACGACACCGTCGTGACATGGCACGTGACGGTTGTGGTCTCCCGCGTCGAAGGCTCCTCGCCAGGCGAGGACCTTTTCACGTCCTCCGGTTGCCGGGTACAGCTGGGAAAGCAGCTCCGGCTGCGCAGCGGGATCCGCCTTCGAGCGCATGCCGGGAATCTTGGCCGACTCCGCGAAATGAGCTCCGCCGTCGGTGGCGATTCCGTTGAGGACACCGCCGCACAGCGCGTTCATGAAGTAGTTTCCCTCGACCTGGTAGAGCTGGGAACCGGCCGAGGAGGTGACGACTACCTGGTTGCTGTAACCGGATTCGGAGAAGCCTTCGTTGTAGACCGAGACGAAACCCTTGTTGTCCGGCAGCGCGAAAGCCGACTGCTGATGCCCTGCCTTCTTGTTCTCGAAGCGGGCCAGACCGTCCTTGCCGAGGATGTAGTCGCGCGTGTCGTCACTGAAGAACAGCCCGGACTCCGACCACGAGACGTGCGCCTCGTTCATACCGCTGGTCTCGATCAGCTGTTTTCTGCCGTCCGCCTGCACCAGGACCAGATAGGCCGGCTGCTTTTTCGTCTGCTTCTCGGCGGAGGTGTCCGGGCTGAGATAGAACGCGACGATGGTTTCGCCCAGCGTCACTACATCGGGATTGACGATGTCTTTCTCGGCTCCACCGTCCGCCGAAGTGCAGGCCGTCACGCCCAGAATTGCGCCGGCAGCAAGCGCGATGAGTCGGAGCAGACGCACCGTGTCGAGTCCTTTCCAACGGCGGATGGTGCGACCTGCACTCGGCAGGCCGCACCGCCAACTGGATGTCGTTACTTGATGGTCTCGTAAGTCACGGTGCTACCGTCATCCCGGATGTCGTCAGGGTAGACGCCCAGCCCACCGTTCTTGTCCAGCTCGACACCATTGATCTTGTAGGCCTTCCACACCAGCTCGGAGCAGTTCAGCAAGGTGTCGTTGCTGCCCTTGTTCTTCGCGAAGTCCAGGTCGTACCCCTTGCCGCGGTAATGCTTGTAGGCGTGGTTGGCCGCCTTGTCGCGGGTGGACTGCTTGGCCTTGACGTACATCTTGACGATGGGGCCACACTTTTTGAGCGTGGATGCCGTGACGGACTTGCTCTTGGAGCCCACGCCAGGCGCCTCCACGATCGTCTTCGTCGTGTAGTAGATGCCGACGTGATCATGGTCCCAGTCGGCGGTCTTGGAGTGGGAGTGGAAGATGTCTCCCTTGTTCTTCGCGTTTCCGACCGTCTTCTTCTTGCTGCAGTCCCCGCCGCCGCCAGAGGAAGCGACGGTGACCGGGTCCGACGCGGCCGTCTCCGCAGCCTGGGCGGGCGCGACGAGCAGGCCGGCCATTGCCGTTCCCGCCACGACGGTGGCCGCGATGGACGAGGCGAGAATTCGCCCGATTTTGGACATGTGTGTAACCCCACTCTGTAACCGGTGGACAGTGACCCCCAAGGAAAGGCGCGTAGCGCGCACAAATCCCCCGATGTGACCATGTGGATGGTCACGATCAGACCCCTCTAGTCCTGGAACCCCAGTCCGTTGACGAAAATGACGTTAAACCGTCCGGTCACTCCCGCGTGTCGGGTGTTCACCTGACACACGACCTTCCGTCAGATTTATGAGCCCCGCTTTCGTCGGGGAGAAACCACAGGCCTGGAAGTAGAACTCGGTCAGGTGGTCGTCGAAGTCGACATGGAGCCATTCGCAGCCGGCGGCACGCGCGTGCTCCACAGCCGTCGCGACCAGCCCGGTGCCGATTCCACGGTGCTGTGCCCCCTCGTCCACCACGGTGTCGAGGAGGAACGCGTGCACCCCACCGTCCCACGCCACGTTCACGAACTCGCCGCGCCACTCGTAGGTGATCATGCGGCGATTCTGGCTAGGCGTGCCGGGTGCTGTCGTCGAGTTTCAACAGGTCCACGGACCTGGCCCGCATCTCCACCTTGCGGACCTTGCCCGTGACCGTCATCGGGAACTCGTCCACCACGTGCACGTAGCGCGGAATCTTGTAGTGGGCGAGCTTCCCGGCGCAGAAGGCTTTGACGGCCTCGGCGGTCAGCGGCTCGGCACCTTCGCGCATCCGCACCCACGCCATGAGCTCCTCGCCGTACCTGGCGTCCGGCACACCGATCACCTGCGCGTCGGCCACGTCCGGGTGTGTGTAGAGGAACTCCTCGATCTCGCGCGGATAGATGTTCTCGCCGCCGCGGATGACCATGTCCTTGATGCGGCCGGTGATGTTCACGTAGTCGTCGTCATCCATCACCGCGAGGTCGCCGGTGTGCATCCAGCCCGCCGAGTCCACCGCCTCGGCCGTCTTCTCGGGCTCGTTCCAGTAGCCGAGCATGACGGAATAGCCGCGCGTGCACAGCTCCCCCGGCACGCCACGCGCGACCGTGCGGCCCGTGTCCGGTTCGACGATCTTGACCTCCAGGTGCGGGCCGACCCGGCCGACCGTCCCAACGCGACGGTCGAGTGAATCGTCGGTCCGCGTTTGCGTTGACACCGGGGAGGTTTCGGTCATGCCGTAACAGATCGACACCTCGCGCATGCCCATGCGTTCGACGACCTGCTTCATCACCTCGACCGGGCACGGCGAGCCCGCCATGATGCCGGTGCGCAACGACGACAGGTCGTACTCGTCGATCAGGTCGAGCATCGCGATGAACATCGTCGGCACGCCATAGAGGCTCGTGCAGCGCTCTTCCTGAACTGCCGCAAGGGTTTTCGCCGGGTCGAACGCAGGCGCCGGGATCACGACGCACGCGCCGTGGCTGGTGGCCGCGAGGTTGCCCATGACCATGCCGAAGCAGTGGTAGAACGGCGGAACCACGCAGATGCGGTCGTTCTCGGTGTAGCTCAGCAGCTCGCCGACGAAGTAGCCGTTGTTCAGGATGTTGTGGTGCGAAAGCGTTGCGCCCTTGGGGAAGCCGGTGGTGCCGGACGTGTACTGGATGTTGATCGGGTCGTCGCGGTCCAGCTCGACGTCCGGAATCTCGGTTCCGGTCCACTGTGGATCGTCGACGAACACGACGTTGTGCAGCTCCGGGCAACGCGGCCGGACCTCGTCGATCATCGCGGCGTAGTCGGAGGTCTTGAAGGTGCGCGCCGCCACGAGCGTATGGATGCCGGCCTGGTTCAGCACGTACTCCAGCTCGTGCACGCGGTACGCGGGGTTGACGTTGACCAGGATCGCGCCGATCCGGGCCGTCGCGTACTGCACGAAGACCCACTCCGCACAGTTCGGCGCCCAGATGCCGACCCGGTCGCCTTTCCTGACCCCGAGCGTGGTGAGTCCGGCGGCCGCTTCGTCGACTTCCGCGGCGAGCTCCGCGTACGTCCACCGGCGATCTGTCGCCTTGTCGACAAGTGCCTCACGTTCACCGAACCGAGCGGCGGTCGCGGCGAAGTTCGCGTGGATCGTGTCGCCCAGCAGCGGAGCGGCGGACGTGCCCGAGGAGTAGCTCGCGAGGCTCATCCGTCCGACCGTAGTCAGACCTCCGTGTATGGCAAGGGGACGACGAGGCAGGGCCCGCCGCTGTAGAGCCCCGCGTCGATCGCCAGCACCTTGTCGTCGGCATAGACGAGCGGCCCGTCGATCTGGTCCGGCATCACCCCGAGCTGGTCCGCGATGACACTGTGGCCGTGCACGATCGTGCCGCCGCCCAGGGTCGCGAGCAGCTCGTCCGCGATCTCGGGCCCCTGCGGCCCCCGGAACGCGTACCGGGTGGTCATCTTGCGCCAGCACTCCCACCAGTCGACGAGGTCGTCGCCCTTGAGCACCTGGCGAACCGCCTCGTTGACCTCCTCGATCGAGGCCCCCCACTCGAGGTAGGCCACCGTGTCGGAGTGCATCAGCAGGTGGTCGTCGCGCAGCTTCAGCACCGGCCTGCTGGTGAGCCACTCGACGTGCTCTTCGGTCAGCCGGTCCTGGTCGCTGCGCAGCCCGCCGTTGAGCAGCCAGCTCCGCGCGAACGACCGCGGCCCCGCACTGTCGGGCACCTGGTCGTCGCCGAAGCGGTACATGCCGAGCAGCAGGACCTCGTGGTTGCCGATCAGCGAGTTGACCGAGCCACCCGCCGCGGTGGCCTCCTCGCCGAGCCGCATGACCAGGTCGATCACGCCGACCCCGTCCGGCCCGCGGTCCACGAAGTCGCCGAGAAACCACAGCTCGGCCTCGCCGCCCGCCCAGTGCCCCTCCTCGTCGCACAGTTCGGCGACGTGCAGGGCTCTGATCAGTTCAGCGAGGTGCCCGTGCACGTCACCCACGACGTACATCGGGCGTCGATCCGTGTCCACGACCGCGACGATAAGCGATTAACCCTCGCGAGTCAGTGGCCAGTGCGTTTCAACGCCGGAACGTCAGCCGGTCCAGTCACCGAACGGGTCCTCAGAGTGACCGACGAGCTCCGCGATCGACTTCAGCACGCGCGTCGGCCGGTACGGGTACATCTCGGCGTGCTCGGCGGTGAAGATCCCGGAGAGCACCAGGATGGTCGACAGACCGGCTTCCAGGCCCGAACGGACGTCGGTGTCCATCCGGTCGCCGATCATCAGCGCGTTCTCGGAGTGCGAGCCCAGGGCGCGCAGGGCGGATCGCATCATCAACGGGTTCGGCTTGCCCACGTAGTAGGGCTCGCGGCCGGTCGCGCGTTCGATCAGGGCCGCCACGGCGCCGGTCGCGGGCAGTGAGCCCTCGCGGGACGGGCCGGTCGCGTCCGGGTTGGTCGCGATGAACTTCGCGCCCTCCTCGACCAGGCGGATGGCCTTGGTGATGGCGGTGAAGCTGTAGGTGCGGGTCTCGCCGAGCACCACGTAGTCCGGGTCGCGGTCGGTGAGGACGTAGCCGATCTCGTGCAGGGCCGTGGTCAGGCCGGCCTCGCCGATCACGAAGGCCGAGCCGTTCGGGCGCTGCGAGTCGAGGAACCTGGCGGTGGCGAGGGCGGAGGTCCAGATCGACTTCTCGGGTATGTCGAGGCCGGTGCGCTGCAGGCGGGCCCGCAGATCTCGCGGGGTGTAGATCGAGTTGTTCGTGAGCACGAGGAACGGGGTTTCGGAGGCGCGCAGCTCCGCGACGAACTCGTCTGCGCCGGGGATCAGGTGTTCCTCGTGCACGAGGACGCCGTCCATGTCCATCAAGTAGTGCCACATGGGTCTAAGTATCGATCACGCGCTTGCGGAACGTCTCGATCTGGAGCTTCAGGTACCTGTCGATCACCAGGAGTTCATCGGGCGAGAAGTGGCTGAGCACCTCGACCATGCTGCCCTGGGCCTTCTCGAAGAGGTGCGCGAACCTGCCCAGGTCGCCGGGTGTGACCTCGACCAGCACCTTGCGGCGGTCGTGCGGATCACGGACACGGCGGACGAATCCGGCACGCTCCAGGCGGTCGATCACGCCGGTGACGGCACCGGTGGAGAGACCGGAGAGCTCGGCGATGCGACCGGCTGTCAGCGGGCCCTCGGCTCTCATGGCGAGGTCGAGGCACTTCTCGTCGGTCGCGGACAGGCCCATCTGCTCGGCGACCTTCGTGTGGAACATGATCGTGAGCGCGCTGTGCTCCCGCATGTACCAGGTGAACCTCTCCAGGACCTCAGGTTCCATGTTGAACATCTTAGCGGCTAAGACAATTCCTTGTGACAGTGCTCCAAACGGGCGGAACGTGAGAAACGCTATTTGTAGCGTCATCCACAAGAGCTAGTTCATTACCCTGGTAGGGGTGACAGCCGTGGAGTTGGGACTACCGATCGTGCGCGGCACGCCGGACGCGTCCGCACGTCCAGATACGCCGCTGCTCCTCGACCGGTTCGGCCGGGTCGCGAAGGACCTGCGGGTGTCGCTGACCGACCGCTGCAACCTGCGCTGCACGTACTGCATGCCGGCCGAGGGGCTCGACTGGCTGCAGAAGGACGAGCTGCTCACCGATGCCGAGCTGATCCGGCTCATGCGGATCGCGGTCGTCGACCTGGGTGTCACGGACATCCGCTTCACCGGCGGTGAACCGTTGCTGCGGCGCGGCCTGGAGCAGGTCATCGGCGCGACGGCCGAGCTGGAGCCGCGGCCGCGCATGTCGATGACCTCGAACGGCATCGGGCTCTCCCGGCGGGCGAAGTCGCTCAAGGCGGCCGGCCTGAACCGGATCAACGTCTCGCTCGACACCCTCGACCCGGACCGGTTCGCCACGCTGACCAGGCGTGATCGCATCACGGACGTGCTGGACGGCCTCGACGCCGCCCGCGAGGCCGGGCTGGAGCCGGTGAAGGTCAACTCCGTGCTGCTGCGCGGCGTGAACGAGGACGAGGCCGTCCCGCTGCTGCGGTTCTGCGTGGAGAACGGCTACCAGCTGCGGTTCATCGAGCAGATGCCGCTCGACCCGCAGCACGGCTGGACGCGCACGAACATGGTCACGGCCGATGAGATCCTCGCGATGCTGTCCGCCGCCTACACGCTCACGCCCGAGGAAACCCCACGTGGCGGTGCCCCGGCGGAGCGCTGGGTGGTCGACGGCGGCCCCGCGGTCGTCGGCGTGATCGCGTCGGTGACCAGGCCGTTCTGCGCCGCCTGCGACCGCACCCGGCTGACCTCCGACGGCCAGATCCGCAACTGCCTGTTCAGCCAGAGCGAGACCGACCTGCGCGCGTTGCTGCGCGATGGCTCGCCCGACCAGGCGATCGCCGACGCCTGGCGTGCCACGATGTGGGCGAAGGCGGCCGGCCACGGCATCAACGACGCGGGCTTCCACCAGCCCGACCGTCCCATGAGCGCGATCGGAGGATGACGGTGACCACAGCCGGGACCGCCGTGAAGATCCGTTACTTCGCGGGCGCGCGGGCCGCCGCCGGGGTCTCCGACGAGGACCTGCTGCTCGACACCGCCGAACCGACCGTCGCGCTCGTGGTCAGCACCATCGGCGCACGGCACGGCGACCAGCTCGGCAAGGTGCTCGCCGCGTCGAGCTTCCTGCTGGACGGCGTCGCGGTGCGGGACACGTCGACGCGCGTGCCCGCCGGGGCTCAGCTGGACGTGCTGCCGCCGTTCGCGGGCGGCTGAGCGCTCAGGAACGCCTCCACACCGGCCGCCACGGCGCTCTGTTCGCGCGCCTTCGCCAGTTCCAGTGCTTCTTCCGCGACGGCCACGTCACCAGTCGCCTGTGCCAGCACGAGCAGCGCTTTGGACTCCGTCAGCAGGTCACCGCTGTCCCGCACGTCCCGCAGCAGCTCACGCGCCAGCTCCGGGTCGTGCCTGGCGAGGAACAGCTGAGCCTTGTGCCGTCCCATCGGGTAGTTGATCCGGTTCGCGAGCTCGACCGCCGCCCCCAGGTCTCCCAGCACGACCAGGGCATCGACCTGGACGCGAAGGTCGTCGTTGTCCCGTGCTCCCTCCATGGCTCGTGACGCCAACGTCCGAGCGTGCTCGACGTCTCCGGTCGCCACCGCCGTCTCAGCCAGGTTGACCAGCACGTTCGGCACAGCTCTCGCGACCTTGAGCTCCTCGTAGTCGGCCAACGCGGTCTCCAGGTGCCGCAACGCTTCCTCGTACTGCCCGAGCTCGAGGCAGGCGAGACCAGTGGCCTCCCTGGCCACCGCCATCTTGATCTTGAACCCGTGTTCCTCCCCCAGCCGCACGGCCTCCTCGAAGTACCGGATCGCCTTGCGCAGCTCGGCGCGGGCACCGAGCACCGTGCCCAAGCTGAACAGCACGGTGACGTGCAGAGGTGGCTCTTCGGACGCCATGCGCAGCGCCTCTTCCAGGTTCGCCAGCGCGCCGACGAGATCGCCGGTCTCCCTCTTCAGCACGCCCATGTTGTTGAGAAGGGTCGCCCTCATCAAGTCGGACGTGGCCAGCTCGGCGGCACGGCTGTACGACTCAAGCGCCTCACTGAACGCACCTCGCATCGAGTGGAGCTGGCCGCGTCCGTTGAGCATCGCCGTCTCACCGTCGACGTCACCCGCGGCACGCGCCGACGCGAGACCGGCGGCCAGCACCACATCCGCCTCGAGCTGGTATCCGCCGTAGATGAGGTAGCCGCGCAACGAGTCGGCGAGATGGCACGCGAACGGATGCGGCGCGGACGCCACCGCCGCCACGAGCGTCGAACGCTTCGCGTCGAGCCACTCCTGAGCCTCCGCGGAGCTCGCGAACCGGCGACCGGTCAGATCGAGCGGCAGCGGGTCGAGCCGCTTGATCGGGGTGGAGGCGAGTTCGCTGGCATGGCGCGCGGTGTCCAGGTAGTAGGACAGCAACCGGTGCACGGCCGCAGGCCCCTCCGCGCCCGCCTGTTCGGAGGCGAAGAGCCGGATCAGGTCGTGCAGCTGGAACCGTTCTCCCGCCTGTTGCACGAGTCCGGCGCGCACCAGCACACCCACCAGCTCGACGGTGTCCTCAGTGGACCGTTCGCTGAGCACGGCGGTGTCCGGCAGGTCGAAGTCGGCGCCGGGATGCACGCTGAGCAGACCGAACAGCCTCCGTGCGTCGTCCGGCAAAGCCTTGTAGGACAACGCGAACGCCGCCCGCACTGCCGCGTCGCCCTCGATCTCCAGCGCGTCCAGCCTGCCATCGCCACGCAGGTCCGCGAGGTAGTCGGGCAGGCGGCGATCAGCGAGGTGCGCGCCCGCGATCCGCAGCGCGAGTGGCAGGTTCGCGCACAACCTGATCAGTTCGGCGCGGTCCTCCGGCGAGCCGTCGATCTTCATTCGGTCGAGCAGCGCGCCCGCCTCGTCGTCGGCCAGCACGTCCAGCCTGACCTGACCGGCCAGCTCGTTGCGGCTTGTCACGATGGCCACGCAACCCTCGACGCCCGGCACGAGCGAACTCACCTCCGTGGCGTTGTCGAGCACCACCAGCACGCGGCGGCCGCGCAGCTTCGACCGATAGAGCTCCACCTGCTCGTCGCGATCGAGCGGGACCTTCGCGGGCGGCACGCCGAGGGCGCGCAGGAACCGGCCGAGCGCCTGCTCGACGGTGACCGCCGGTCCTGTCGCGAACCCGCGCAGGTTGACGTGCAGCTGACCGTCGGGGAACCGGTCACGGATCCTGTGCGCGAGCCTGATCGCGAGCGAGGTCTTGCCGACGCCCGGTGGGCCGGTGATCACGACGACCGGTGCGTCCATCGCGGACAGCGCGGCGAGCTCCGCTTCCCGGCCCACGAAGTCCGGCAGGTCGGCGGGCAGCTGCGACGGGCCGGGCGCACGCACCACGAGCCGGTAGCCGGAGGCGTCCGTGACGATCTCGTCCTCGGTCGACTGCCGCAGCCGGCGCATCAGAGTGCGGAGCGCGGGAAGAGGATTGGCGGGCGGCTCGTCACCCCAGACCGCCTGGACGAGATCCCCGAACAGCACAGGTTCTCCCGCACGGGCGGCCAGAGCCCGGCGCAACGCCACCAGCCGCGATTCTGCGTTCACAAGAGGTGATCGTAGAACCGGCTTTTCGGTCGCCGCGGCGGCTTCGCCGCCCAGTCGGACGGGGTCGCGGGTCGCTCCGAGGGCGTTCCAGCGAGTCCCCGGGCCATCCCTCGACCGTGCGGCGCGTGTCTCCTATGGCCGAAACGCCGTGAGCCACGCCTCACTTTCCGTAATAGATCTCGGCGGATCTCAGAATGGAAACGGACCGATAACGACACCTTTGACCTGCTCGTTTGTAGGCTCATCACAACGTGTCAGAACGTTACAGTGACGCGCATCACACCTTGATACATTTGGTGAGCCCCTCTCCGGTTACGTACGGTCGCTTCTCGGCTGGCCCGAACCAGCTACGAGCACGACCGGAGGACCAGCACCGAACCCAGCCCCAGGGTTTCTCCGGAACAACCCCGAGCGAGAGAAACCGCCGGGCTGGGACGCAGGAACGCACCGGGCCCCGAACCCGAGTTCCTGGCCGCAGGTGTGGTGGACCGAGAGGCACATGGCTTTCAACCGAGGCAAGCAGGGCAAGCAGAGTTCCGCAGCTCGCACTATCGCCAAGGTCGCGGTCGCCGGCATCATCGCCGGTGCCCCTCTGGGCCTGGCCGTTGGCACCGCCAACGCCGCCCCTGGAATGGACTGGGACGCACTCGCGCAGTGCGAAGCCAGTGGCAACTGGGCCGCCAACACCGGCAACGGGTACTACGGCGGCCTGCAGTTCACGCAGCAGACGTGGAACGGCTACGGCGGCCAGGGCAACCCGGCCAACGCCTCGCGCGAGCAGCAGATCGCTGTCGCCGAGCGCGTGCTCGCCGGCCAGGGCCGCAACGCCTGGCCTGCCTGCAGCGCCAAGCTGGGCAACTACACCGGCCAGGCCCCCAAGAAGGCCACTCCTGCGCCGCAACAGCGCAAGGTGCAGCCGCAGCAGCGCCAGGCTCCGGTGCAGCAGGCACCGGTCGTCGCGCTCGCCGGTTCGAAGTCGAACCCGAACGGCACCTACGAGATCAAGGCGGGCGACACCCTGTCGAAGATCGCCGACGCCAACAAGGTCGCCGGCGGTTACCAGGCCATCGTGGAGAAGAACAAGGACTTCCTCACGAACCCGGACCTGATCTTCCCGGGCCACAAGATCCTGATCTGAGCAGGGATCTGGGCCGCATGAACGCCAGCCCGGTAGACGTGGGCTGACACAGGACCAGGGATCTCACCGTTACCCCCCGACGGTGAGGTCCCTGCCTGCGTTTCCGCGCTCTGGTGGCGGGCCGCCCATGGTCAGGGGCAGTTGACCCACTCGTCCTTGCCGTCCGAGAACACCTGCCGCTTCCACACCGGCAACCGAGCCTTGACCTCGTCCACCAGGTCGGCGCACAACGAGAACGCCTCCCCGCGGTGCTCAGCCGCCACGGCGCAGGCCAGCGCCACGTCGCCGATCTTCAGCGGCCCGACCCGGTGCGACACGGCGATCCCGTGCACCCCGGAGTACTTCGCCGCCAACGACTCGACCACCTCGGCCACGACATCCGCGGCCGACGGGTGCGAGTGGTACTCCAGCTCCAGCACCGACCGGCCGCCGTCGTGGTCGCGCACAACGCCGGAGAACGTCACCACCGCGCCGGCGCGGTCAGAACCCACCAGAGTGGCGTGCTCCTCGACCGACAACGGTTCCTCGGTCACGACGGCCCGCAGCACCACGCTCATTTGTGGTCACCTCCACGCAGTTGGTCCAGCGCATGCTCTACGACGGACCCCAGCACGTCCAGCCCGTCGCGCACGCCGCCGGTCGAGCCCGGCAGGTTCACGATCAGGGTCCGGCCGGCCACCCCGGCCACGCCGCGCGACAGCACCGATCCCGGCACGCGCGGCCAGCCCGACATCCGGATGACATCGGCCAGGCCGGGCACCTCGTAGTCCAGCACGGCACGCGTGGCCTCGGGGGTGCGGTCGGTCGGGTTGATGCCGGTGCCACCCGTCGTCACCACGAGGTCGGCATCCGCGGAGACCGCGGCGACCAAAGCCTCACGAACAGGGTCACCGTCCGGCACGACGACCGGCTCGGAGACCGAGAACCCGCGCTCGGTGAGCCACGAGACGATCAGAGGACCGCTGCGATCGGCGTAGACGCCGGCGGCGGCGCGGTTGGAGGCGGTGACGACCACTGCCTTCACGGGCGCACCCACAGGCCGGACTTACCGCCTTCCTTGCGCTCGACGCGGACCGCGTCCAGGGAGGCGGCCGGGTCCACCGACTTCACCATGTCGTGCAGGGTCAGGCCGGCCACCGACACGGCGGTCAGGGCTTCCATCTCGACGCCCGTGCGGTCGGTGGTGCGGACCGTGGCCGTGATGAGCACGGCCTCGTCGGTCAGGGCCAGGTCCACGACCACTGACGACAGCGAGATCGGGTGGCACAGGGGTACGAGCTCCCAGGTGCGCTTCGCGGCCATGATGCCCGCGATCCTGGCGGTGGCCAGTGCGTCGCCCTTGGGCAGGCCGTCGGCGCCCAGCAGCGCAACCACCTCGGCGGTCGTGTGCAGTACTCCGGTGGCCACAGCCGTCCGGGTGGTCTGCTCCTTGCCGGAGACGTCGACCATGCGGGCCGCGCCTTGTGAGTCCAGGTGGGTGAACTGCTTGGTCATGCCGCGATCGTATGCCTGGTAACGAAGACCGGCTCGGGCCCGGCGGGTGGCAAGCGGGCCCGAGCCGTTCCCTAGGCCGTGTCCTGCAAGTCTCGTTCGCGATAGTCGCGTCCGAGGGGTCCTCTGACGGCACCGCCGCGATCCCCGAATACGCCCGCGCGCGGCACCGTCAGAGAACCGCTCGCACGTGACTCTCATCGAACGGACTTGCAGGACACGGCCTAGGAGGTCGCTGCCTTGCGGACGGCTTCGGCGACGGCGGGCGCCACGGTGCTGTCGAAGACCGACGGCACGATGAACGAGGCGTTCAGGCGGTCGCCGTCCACCACGTCGGCGATGGCCTGCGCGGCGGCCAGCAGCATCGCATCGGTGATGGTCCTGGCGTGCGCGTCCAGCAGACCGCGGAAGACGCCGGGGAACGCCAGGACGTTGTTGATCTGGTTCGGGAAGTCCGAGCGGCCGGTCGCCACGACGGCGGCGTGCTGCTGGGCCTCCATCGGGTCGATCTCCGGGTCCGGGTTGGCCAGCGCGAACACGATGGCGTCCTTGGCCATCGTCGCGACCTGCGCGGCACCGAAGAGGTTCGGGGCCGAGACGCCGATGAACACGTCCGAGCCGACCAGCGCGTCGTGCAGGCGGCCGGACTGGTTGTCCTTGTTCGTGGAAGCCGCGATGGACTTCAGGTTCGCGTCCAGGCCGGGGCGGTCGCGGTGCACGATGCCGTCCACGTCCACGGCGATGATGTCGCCGGGCTCCTGGGCCTGCAGCAGACGGATGATCGCCGAACCGGCGGCGCCGACGCCGCAGACCGTGAGGCGGCAGTTCTTGATGTCCTTGCCGACCACGCGCAGTGCGTTGCGCAGCGCGGCGACGACCACGATCGCGGTGCCGTGCTGGTCGTCGTGGAAGACCGGGATGTCGAGCTTCTCGCGCAGGCGGGCCTCGATCTCGAAGCAGCGCGGCGCGGAGATGTCCTCGAGGTTGATGCCGCCGTAGACGGGAGCGATGAGCTCGACCGCGCGGATGATCTCCTCGGTGTCCTGGGTGTCCAGGCAGACCGGCCAGGCGTCGACGCCGGCGAACTTCTTGAACAGCGCGGCCTTGCCCTCCATCACCGGCAGGGCGGCGGCGGGGCCGAGGTTGCCCAGGCCCAGCACGGCCGAACCGTCGGTGACGACGGCGACGGTGTTGCGCTTGATGGTCAGGCGGCGCGCGTCGTCCGGGTTCTTGGCGATCGCTTCACACACACGAGCCACACCCGGCGTGTACGCGCGGGAGAGGTCGTCACGGTTGCGGAGCGGAACCTTCGACGCGATCTCGATCTTGCCGCCGAGGTGCACGAGGAACGTGCGGTCCGACACCTTGCGGACGACGATGCCGGGCAACGTCTCCAGCGTGTCGGTGATGTCCTTGGCGTGGTTCGCGGAAAGCGCGTTGCACGTGAGGTCGATGACGACTCGGTCGTTGTGCGACTCCACGACGTCGAACGCCGTGATCACACCGCCGGCGCGGCCGACGGCCGAGGTGAGGTCCCCCGCGGCGCTCGCTGACGGCGGCGCCTCCAGACGAACGGTGATCGAGTAACCAGGGCCGGGGACCGGCATCGTCGTCCTCCCACGAAGTGCTGCTCAAGCGGGAGTGAGCCTATCCCCGGGCCCATTGCGGTACGCACGCGACTCGACAGTCTTAAGCCGCATCTGACAGAGCAACGCGGGCGCCCCGCGTTCCCCATGAGGAAACGAAGGGCCCCCGCGTTCCCCTGAACAAACGCACGCGGGGACCTTTCGTACTGTCGATGAGTACGTGGGGTCCCCGCGTGAACT
The DNA here is from genome assembly GCA_963771775.1 of uncultured Actinomycetota bacterium. Taxonomy (GTDB): domain Bacteria; phylum Actinomycetota; class Actinomycetes; order Mycobacteriales; family Pseudonocardiaceae; genus Lentzea. Next base: position 1,050,481 of record CAVYUS010000004.1, on the reverse strand, counting down.
TCGGGTCAGGACTTGTTGATCTCGGTCACCGGGTGGGTGTAGCCGAGGTCTTCCGCCGACAGCGGGAACGTCACGGTGCCGAACGGGGAGAGCGCACCCTGCACGTCGCTGGTCAGTTCGGTGACGGGGTGGCCGCCGTCCGGGCCCTCCGGCCAGTGCGGGTCGACCCGTCCAGGGCGTCCTTTCGCCACGTTCTCCTCCTCGGTGGTGCCAGTGACGCGACAAGTGTGACAGAGCGAGATTCTCGTCCGGGCAACGACGGGATCTCCAGCGGCCCGTATACCGTGGTCGGAATGTCCGGCATCACGCTCGCCGACTGGCTGCGCGCCCAGGACGACGCCGCGCTCGTGGCTCTGCTGCGCGCGCGTCCCGACCTGGCAACGCCCCCACCTGCCGATATGTCCGTGCTGGCGACACGGGTCGGCACCAGGGCGTCGATCGCGCGCGCCTGCGAGGACGTCGACACGTTCACGCTCGCCGTACTCGAAGGCCTGGTCGTGCTGGGTGCGGACACCGCGCCCGTGGCGTTGACCACACTCGCGGGGCTGCTGGGGCCGGACGTGAAGCCCAGGCCGCTCAAGCAGGCGCTCACCAAGGCGAAGGCCCTCGCGCTCGTGTGGGGCGACGACGACGCGATGTCGGTCCCTCCGGTCACGAGGGAGGCGTACGGCACGTACCCCGCCGGCCTCGGCCGTGCGACCGGCCAGACGTACGACCTGAGTGGCATCACCGAGGGCGAGCAGCGGGTGCTGCACAAGCTCGCCGCCGGGCCGCCCATCGGCGACACCAAGGACGCCTCCCGGATCGTGCCGCTCGACAAGGCGGAGACGCCCGTGCAACGGCTCCTCGCGCGCGGCCTGCTGCTGCGCCGCGACCCCGGCACCGTCGAACTGCCCCGCGAGATCGCCCTGCAGCTGCGCGGTGAGCGCCCCCTCGGTCCGATCCAGGTCACCGAGCCGAAGCCGAAGACCTCCGTTTTGCCGCAGACCGGCGTCGACGCCACCGGCGGCGGTGAGGCCCTCGAACTCGTCCGGCACGTCGAGAACCTCATCGCGAGCTGGTCGGCCGAACCGCCACCGGTGCTGCGGACCGGTGGGCTGGGTGTCCGCGAGCTGCGCAAGGTCGCGAAGGACCTCGGCGTCGACGAAGGACGCGCCGCCCTGCTGGTCGAGCTCGTGGTCGGCGCGGACCTGGCCGCGAACACCGAGGCCGCCGAACCGGAGTGGGTGCCGACGACCAAGGCCGACGTGTGGATCGCCGCGACCACCGAGGTCCGCTGGGCCACGGTCGCCGAAGCCTGGCTGGAGCTGCCCCGGCTGCCCGCGCTGGTCGGCCGCCGGGACGAGAAGGACAAGCTCTTCACCGCGCTCGCGCCGGAGATCCGGCGCGCCCAGGCACCCCGCGACCGCCGGTGGATCCTCGAGACCCTCGCCGCGTTCCCTAAGGGCACCGCGTTCGCGAACCCGGCGGAGCTGGCCGCACTGCTTGCCTGGCGCTCACCGCGCCGTGGCGGGCGGCAGCGCGACGAACTGGTGCGCTGGACGATCGAGGAGGGCACCGCGGTCGGTGTCCTCGCGCTCGGCGCGATCACGAGCGCGGGCCGGGTGCTGCTCGACCAGGACCCCGGCCACGCCGCCAAAGCCCTCGCGGACGCGTTGCCGGCACCGCTCGACCACGTGCTGGTGCAGGCCGACCTCACCGTCATCGCCCCCGGCCGGCTCGAAACGGAGCTCGCGGACGAGATGGCGGTCGTCGCGAACGTCGAGTCCGCGGGCAGCGCGACCGTCTACCGGATCAGCGAGTCCACGGTCCGCCGCGCGCTCGACTCCGGGCGCACGGCCGATGAGCTGCACGAACTCTTCAAACTCCGCTCGCGCACGCCCGTTCCGCAGTCGCTGACCTATCTGATCGACGACGCCGCACGGCGGCATGGCCGGCTGCGCGGTGGTTCCGCCAGTTCGTTCCTGCGATGCGACGACCCGGTGCTGGTCAGCGAGGTGCTCGCGCATCCGGAGGCGACGCGGCTGGAGCTGCGCCGGATCGCACCGACCGTGCTGGTCAGCCCGTTGCCGCTGGCGGACGTGCTGGACGGGCTGCGCTCGGCGGGGTTCGCCCCGGCGGCGGAGGGACCCGACGGTCAGGTCCTCGACCTGCGACCGAGCGGGCGCCGGATCACGCCCCGGCAGCGGAGCCCGCGCAAAGCCACGTCACCCGCCGTGCACCCCGACGAGCGCTTGGGTGAACTCGTCCGGCTGGTCCGAGCCGGTGATCGTGCCGCCGCGACACCACGGGGTGAACGGATCTCGGTCCCCGGCCACCTCGGCGCCGGGCCGTCCGCCACCATGTCGTTGCTCCAACAGGCCGCACGGGCGCGACGGAGCGTGTTGGTCGGGTTCGTGGACTCGCACGGCACGGCCGCGCAGCGCGTGATCGAGCCGCACGTGGTCGGCGGGGGCGTCCTCGAAGGCTATGACCACAGCTACGGAGAGGTACTGCGGTTCCCTCTTCATCGCATCACGTCCGCCGCATTGGTTGACGAAGTCTGACAGCCGGTCATCCCCCGGTAGGGCCGGACGTCCACCCTTGCGTGTGTGCGTCGCGACCTAGCGTCGAGTGGCGTGAGCGTTTCACGACGCTCGCTCGACGAAGGAGGAGCAGCGCAAATGGCCATCTCTCGGTGGGCCCGCAGAGCCGTCCTCACCGCAACGGCATTGGCCTTCGGCCTGCCGTTCACGACCGGAACAGCACAGGCCGACCCGATCATCGAGATTCTCGCGGACAACAACGTCAACCTGACCATCGGTGCGTCCAACAACAACGTGGACTCGATCCCGGTCAGCCTGAACGCCGGCGCGAGCCTCAACACGGGCAGCGGCATCACCCTCGACACCAACGAGGGCATCCAGCTGGCGATGGACATCGGCCACGCGGAGATCTGGGCCGACGCGTCGGTCGGGGTCCCCTTCACGAACATCGGTGCCGGGGTCGCCGCCGCGGCGGCGGTCGACGTGCCCGCGGTGGCCGTCGCCGTCGCGCCACCACCGGCCGCGGAACCCGAGGTGGCCGCACCTCCCGCGCCTGAGGTGGCCGCAGTTCCCGCCCCCGAGGCCGCACCCGCGGTCGCTCCGGTGCTGGAGGCAGCCGTCACGGTCACCGACGAGACGATCGCCGACGAGACAGCGGCGTTGGCCGACGATCCCAAGGGTGGCGAGGAAGAAGAGGACTCCCCGCCAGAGGCCGCTCCGTCGGGCTGCCCCAACATCACCGCGCTGGGAATCCTCAGCGTGTGCCTGCTGCCGAACCTGCTCCAGCTTCACATCTGATCCGAACCTGATGATCCGGACCTGATGATCCAAGAGGAGGCCGCGCAGCCGGAACTCGACTGATCAGACCGCAACGACGAGGCGAGCGCCGCACCCGAAGGTGGCGCTCGCCTCGTTGTTCACGTTGTCGAGGTGTAGGTCAGCCCGCGCGGACGGACATCCACTGGCGCATCGCGTGCTCCACCAGCGTGATGAGCGTCTGCTTGGTCGACTGCCTGTTGCGCGCGTCGCACGTGACGATCGGAACCGACTCGTCGATCGTGAGCGCCTCGCGGACGTCCTCCAGCCGGTGGTGGAGGAGGCCGTCGAAGCAGTTGACGCCCACGACGTACGGCAGCTGCCGGTCGTCGAAGAAGTCGATCGACGCGAACGCGTCGGCCAGCCTGCGGGTGTCGACCAGCACGATGGCGCCGATGGCACCGCGTACGAGGTCGTCCCACATGAACCAGAACCGGTGCTGACCCGGTGTACCGAAGAGGTACAGGATCAGGTCGCTGTCGAGCGACACGCGGCCGAAGTCCATCGCGACGGTCGTGGTGACCTTGTTGGGCGTGGCGGAGAGGTCGTCCACCCCCGCGCTGGCCTCGGTCATCACCGCCTCGGTGGTCAACGGGACGATCTCGGACACCGAGCCGACGAACGTCGTTTTGCCCACACCGAAGCCACCCGCCACCACGATCTTGGCAGACGTCGTCGGCTTCCGTGCGCCCTCGGCGCCCTGGGGACTAGAGCTTGCGAAGCCCACTGAGCACCCTCTCCAGGAATTCCATGGAAGGCCGGTCCCCCACGACCAAGCCGCCCTGGTGAATCAAAACCAATCCCATGCTTGCCATGTCGCCGATCAACACCCGCACGACGCCAAGTGGCAAGCGTAGGAGTGCCGCGACCTCGGCCACCGACCGAGTGTCGACACATAGCCCGCAAATCGACCTGTGCTCGGGAAGTACTGCGGCATCCCGCTCGAGGCCACGCTCGCTGGTCGAAATCAGCGCCTCGATGGCCAGGTCGTAGTCGGGCCGTGTTCGTCCCCCGGTGCGGGTGTACGGCCGCACCAGCGAACCCGAGTCCGCAGACGAATGTTCCTCCGGCTGCACAACGTGCTGCGCACCGGTGCTGTACACCGGCTGCGGCCCGGTGGTGTACGGCAGTTGTTCTGGCACCGTTTCCGGCATCTCGTGCTGGCCGAAGAGGTCCGCGCCGGGGCCACCGAACAACCCGGAGCCGTACCCGTCGATGTCGAACCGGTTCGGCACGTCGTCGTACGGATACGACGACGAGTCATCCACCTCACGCTGAGACATATCGCCTAGCCCTTGCCCTGTAACCCGCTCATCGTGGGGTGTGTCCTCGGCTTCCTCTGGTTCTGGGGGCGGCGCGTCAGGCTCGTCGAACTGGAACCCACCAGCGGCCCACTCCTGGTAGTTGAAGTTCCTACCGAAGCCACGGCCTCTAGCGCCAGGTCTTCCAGCCATCTCTTCTCACCCCTGAACTGCCAGTGAGGTCTAGCGACGGACCACACCCTGGAGCTGCGCGCGCAGCTCCGGGGTGAGTTGTTGACCGACCCTTTCCACCAAAAGCGTCATCTCGTAGGCCACAAGGCCGATGTCGCAGTTGGGGGCGGCGAGGACGGCAAGACAAGAGCCGTCACTGATCGACATGAGGAACAGGTAGCCCCGCTCCATCTCGACCACTGTCTGGTTGACGCCGCCTGCCTCGAAGCAGCGGGCGGCCCCCTGTGTAAGGCTGACCAGCCCGGACGCGACGGCGGAGAGCTGCTCCGCGCGGTCCCTGGGCAGACCCTGGGACCCCGCGAGCAACAGCCCGTCCGCGGACACCACGACGGCATGTGCCACTCCTGGCACGCGCCGTACGAAGTCGGTGATAAGCCAACCAAAGCTGCCTGGCTGCGCTGCGGTCGTCACTCCTGCTCCTCGTTCTGCCGGCTCGATTGGTCGCCAGCGTATGCCTCGATCAATGCGTGCCGGCCTCGCCGGACACCGCTCTGAAGGCTCGACATGCGCCCACGCACCGCGTCAGCGGTACGAGGCGGCAGCGGACGCTGCGCCGTCTGTGTCGTTCCCTGCGGTTTCGGTGCCGCAGATCCTGGCACGAGCTGAGCCTTCGGTGTCCGTTTCGGCAGTCCTGCCGCTGTCTTCGACTCCGGCGTCTTGTTCAACAACGCCTGAGCCGCCTGCCATCCCTCGTCGGCAGGTGACTGCCAAGCCGACTCGGAAGTGGGTTCCGCCGCTGGAGTCTCCTCCACAACGGGCTCCGGTTCCACAACTCGCTCCTGCTCGGCGGGTGCGACTACTGCTTCCTCGACCGCCGGCCGTACCTTCGCGCGCGGCTGGCGCACGGGCAGACCTGCGGCCGACGTGGTGGGCGCCACCGCCGGAACAGACTTGGGTTTGCGGGTCGGCAACTCCGGTTCGGGCCCGTCCGACAGCGGAGGGGTCGTCACCGGCTCGTCGATGTACTCCACCGCGGACCGCTCGGGCTTGGCCTCGGTAGCACCGGCGGCCTTGGCCCCTTCGGCGTTCTCGGCGGCCGGCGGGACCGGCTGGGCCGCGGACGCGGAGGTCTCACTGCCGACCGACTGGAACCACTGCGACAGGACCGCCTCGTAGATCGGCAGTCGCTCCGTCGGTGCGTCCAGGTCGTGCTCGACCGCCTTGCGGGAGGTCTCCGACGTGCCGTTGCGGTGCGCGAGCTCGGTGTCGACCGAGGCGCGCGAGACGCCGTTGCTGATCGCCGGCTCGTCCTCGGACGGCGGGATCGGCACGAACTGCGTCGTCTCGTAGCCCGGCTCGAAGGACATCTCGCCGCTGTCCTCTTGACGGTCCTCGTAGGCCGTGAAGAGGGTGGGCTCGCCGAAGGAACCTTCCGGCTCCATCGCCGCCAGCTGGTCGCGCCGCCACCGCTCCGACGGCGTCGTGTCCTCGACCGGCGGCTCGCTGTAGACGGGCACCGCCGTCGCGCCCGCACCGGTGTCAGTGAGGCTGCTGGGCACGAAGCTGACCGGGATGCTCGGGCTCGACTCGTCGATCTTCGGCATGGCACCGGTGACACCGCCGAACGCGCCGGCGATGCCGCTGGCCCTGTTCGCCGTGTTCGGCTGCGAGCCGAAGTCGGTCAGACCGACCTGGCCGTGTGGCCGAACTCGGTGGTGAGCTCCGCCGGCGGCGTGCATGCCGAACGCCGAGGCCAGCCCGCTGGAGCCGGACGGCGGCGTCGGGGGCGCACCCGGAATCGCGATGAGCGTCTCCGGCACGATCACGAGCGCGGTCGTACCGCCCTCGATGTCCTCGTTGCCGCGCAGGCGGACCTTGATGTCGTGGCGCTTGGCCAGCCGCGCGACCACGTACAGGCCCATACGGCGGGAGACGGCGACGTCGACGTCCGGCGGGTCGGCCAGCCGGTCGTTGGCGTCGATGATCTCCTGGTCGCCCATGCCGACGCCGCGGTCCTGGATCTCGATCGCGAGCTCGCCCTTGCGGGTCTTCGCCGTGCGAACGGTGACCTTGGTGACCGGGTCGGAGAACGCCGTGGCGTTGTCCAGCAGCTCGGCGATGAGGTGCACGAGGTCGTTGACCGCGCGGCCCTGGACGGTGAGCTCCGGGGTCTGGCCGACCTGCACGCGGGCGTACTGCTCGACCTCGGACACCGCGGCGCCGAGCACCTCGGCGGCCGGAACGGGCCGGGTCAGGCGGCGCGAGAGGTCCGTGCCCGAGAGAACCAGCAGGTTCTCCGAGTTGCGGCGCATACGGGTCGCGAGGTGGTCCAGCTCGAACAGCGAGGCCAGCTGGTCCGGGTCCTGCTCGTCCTGCTCCAGCCGGTCGATCAGGTTCAGCTGGCGTTCGACCAGCGCCTGGGAACGGCGGGAGAGGTTGACGAACATCGCGTTGACGTTGTCACGCAGGAGGGCCTGCTGGGCGGCCAGTCGCACCGCTTCACCGTGCACCGCGTCGAACGCGCGCGCCACCTGACCGATTTCCTCGCGGGAGTGCACCGGCACCGGTTCGACGGCGTTCTTCGCCGCGTCCTCCGGGTTCGGGTCCGCGAGGATCCGCTCGACCGCGTCCGGAAGACCGTGGTCGGCGACGTCGAGGGCGGCGCGGCGCAGGGTGCGCAGCGGGTTGAGGATCGAGCGGGCGACGAACAGCGCCATCAGCAACGCGAGGGCGAGGACCACCAGCACGATGCCGGACTGGACGTAGGCACTCTGGCGGGCGTCGCCGGCGGCCACGTCCGTCTGGTTCTGCAGCTGCTCGATCAGCAGGTTCTCGACGTCACGGGTCAGGTTGACCGTCAGCGTGGCGGCGATGTCCCACTTCTCGGACGTCAGCTGGGTGAAGTCCTTGCGACCCAGCTGCTGCTGGTTGATCGCCGATTCCTGCATGTCGTTCGCGGTGTCGACGATCAGGCCGGTGACGGTGTCGTCGTAGATCTTGGCCTGGTCGGGCGTCGCGGACTTGCGGAAGTCGTTTCGCGCGGCTTCGAGCTCGGCGTTCGCCGCCTGCAGCGAGCGGAGCTGGGACGGGGTGAACGCCTTGCGCTGGAAAACGTCGAGGAGGATCGCGCGCTTGAGCGACTCCTGCTCCTTGATGCGCGCGATGGCGTTCGTCGTCAGGTGCAGCCGCACCAGCTCGGGGTCGTTGATCTCGGAGATCGTCTGCTCACCGAGGCCGATGAGCGTCTCGATGGACTCCGAGTAGGTCCGCTGCACGGCCTCGGCGGGGTACTGCGTGTCACGCACCGAGTTGCGGAGCTGGTTCAGGCGGTTGAGCTGCTGGAACGCGACCTGGAAGCGCTCGACGGCGGCCGGGTTCAGGTCGGAGCTCAGCTCGGCGATCCTGTTGCTGAACGCCTCGCTGGTGTCGTTGACGCGGCGCAGCTGGCGTTCGAGGACGACCCGGTCGACCTTCTTGTTCGACGCGACGTAGCTGACCGACAGGTCTCGTTCACGCTGCAGCTGCTGCACCAGGTCCGCGACCGCGGTTTCCAGGCGGATCTGGTTCGCGAGGTTGTTGAACTCCGTCGCGGCCTGGAGGTCGCTGCGCACCCGCAGGCCACCCAGGGCGAGCGCACAGATCGTCGGGATGAGCAGGACGGCGAGCAGCTTCGTGCGCAACCGCCAGTTGCGCAGCAACCAGCCTGCGGACCGGGCAGGTCCTGATGCGGGTGCGGCGCCGAGATCCTGCTTCACCGGCATCGGTGAAGCGTTCATCGTTCCGTCACCCAGCGCAGCCAGTCCGTCACCCGATTCGGGCCTTTCGGAGCGTGTGGTGTCACCCACGCCAAACTGGCTGGGACCTCTCTCACGTCGGGCCACTCTGGGCTTCCTCTTCCAGCAGCAGTGTCCCGGTCTCTCCCCAGGACCGAGCATGGACTCGTCAAACGGGCCGAATTGCAGCACAGAGGCGGTGCGCCCGGTGAGGCGCCCTACCCTCGTCCTGAAGACACGTCGGTCTACTACAACCAGTGCCACCCGGCGGGGAGCGTAATGGCCACCCCCTACTCGGGGGAAGTCTCCAGAAGCACTCACCGTATCGAGACGGGGTGTCGTTTCATACGTTCAGGTGGTTAACATCCCCGGTTGTCGGCACGCCCGATGTCCGTCCGAACTCCCAGTTGGGACTGCGAACGGCCTGGCCTGTGGCGACACTCACTGATCAACTCGATGCTACTCAAGGCCTACCGGCGAGAGGTGCCATGGCTACCCGAGCCAAAGCTCTGCGGCTTGCCGCAGTGCTCATCACGTGTGTTCTGACCGCGAGCTGCAGCCTGTTCGGAAGTTCGTCGAACAGCGGCACCGCGGACGTGGAGCGCAATGTCCTGCGCATCGGCGTCCTGCCGGTCGTCGACGTCGCCCCGCTGCGGATCGCGCTGACCGAGAAGCTGTTCGAGAAGGCCGGTCTGCAGGTCAACCTGGTCACCCAGCCCAGCGAGGCGGAGGCCATCAAGCAGCTGGACACGACGCTCGACATCACGTGGGCAACGCACGTGAGCCTCTTCCGCTCGGTCGCCGAAGGCACCGAGCTGCAGCTGCAGGGCGAGGCCTACCAGGCAGGCCCGAACTCGATGGCGCTGGTCACGTCGGCGACGTCGGACTACGACGACCCGAGCAAGCGACCCGCTCCGACCATCGCCGTGAACAGCGAGACCGACATCGGCGCGCTGACCACGCGTGCCGTGCTGGACACGGCCGCGGTCGAGAAGCAGCGGATCAAGTTCCGGCCCGATGCCGTTCGCGGACATGGAGGCGGCGCTCGTGGCCGGCCAGGTCGACGCGGCGTTCATGATTGAGCCGTTCATCACGAAGGCGCAGCGCAAGATCGGCGCGAAGATCCTCACCGACACCGCGCGCGGTCCGACACTGGACTTCCCGATGTCCGGGTACGCGGCGTCGAAGAAGTTCGCCGAGGCGAACCCGAAGACGCTGAAGGCGTTCCGGGACGTGCTGCGTGAGGCCCAGCAGCGCGCGCAGGCCAACAAGCTCGCCGTGCAGGACTCGCTGACCAGCTACGCCGACACCGACCTGCCCACTGCGGCGCTGGTGTCCGTCGGCACGTTCCCGCTGTCGCTCAACCCGATCCGGCTTCAGCGGGTCGCGGACATGATGGACACCGAGGACGTGCTGTCCGGCCGCCTGGACGTGCAGCAACTGCTGCCGCCAGGCACGACGAATTAGTTGTGATCGGACAAGAAAGGCGGGTCACACTGTGACCCGCCTTTCTTCGTGCGTCAGTTGCCGGCGAGAGCGCTCACGCAGTACGTGATGCCCGGCGCCGGTTCGGCGTAGGAGACGGCCGTGGCCTCACCGCACTCGGCGGTGGCGGCCTTGACCACCTTCTCGACCTTGATGACCTTCTGGACGGCGAACTCGTTGGTGCCGGCCGAGCACTCGACGACCTTCATGCCACCCATGTTGATCTTGACGATCTCCTCCTCGTAGCACTTGCCCTCCTCGAGCTTCTCCACGAGGCAGAGCTTCAGCGACGAGGACGCCGGCCGGACTCGGTGTACTCGGCGTAGTCGTCGCTCGGGCAGGCCTCCGAGGTCGACTTCATCGCCTTCGCGATGAAGTAGTTCGCCTCGGACGAGCCGCAGTCGACCTTCTTGTACTTCGGGCTGATCGTCGTGCCCGTGACGCTCGCACAGTCACCGGGATTGGCCGACGGCTCGGTGACCCCGCCGATGATCGCGCGGACCACGAAGACACCACCCGCGACCAGCACGAACGCCACGATCGAGCCAATGATCTTGCCAGCCGCGCTCTTCTTGGGCGGCGGACCGGCCGGGTACGGCATCGGCTGCCCGGGAGGCATCTGACCGGGCGGCATCTGACCGGGCGGGCCGTACTGGCCGGGCTGGCCCATGCCGGGCTGCTGGCCGTACGGGTCGGGCTGCCCCATGCCGGGCTGCTGGGCGTACGGGTCAGCCGGGTAGCCCTGCTGAGGCGGGCCCTGTGGCGCGCCGTAGGGCGGCTGCTGGCCGTAGGGCTGCTGCGGCTGGCCACCGGGAGGCGGGCCGTACGGCCCCGGCTGCTGGGGGTAGTTGGGGGTGGTCACTGGATTCCTCTCCGATGGGTCACGCGAAAGACGACGAAACCGGAGCCGTGTGCAACGACTCCGGTTTCAGCGGTGGAACGCGCTACGCGGGCAGACCGGCGCAGTAGTTCAGCTTGACCTCGGGATACGTCAGGGCCTGCTCACCCTCGGCACACTGAGGTGCGGCAGCTTCCTTGACGACCTTGGTCACCTTCATCACGTCAGAGCCGGAGCAGTCGAGTGCCTTGACGTCCATCGTCGTGGACGAAGTGCTGTAGCACTTGCCCTCGGCGTACAGCGGCGCGATGCACAGCTTGGTCTTCGGTCCGCGGCGGCCGCTCTCGGTGAGCTCCGAGTAGGAGTCGTTGCCACAGCTCTCGTTGAGGCTCAGCGACTTGCCGATCGTGTAGCCCGCCTCGGTGGACGTGCAGTCGACGACCTTGTACGCGGGGCTGCTCGTCGAGCCGGTGACACTCGCGCAGTCGCCCGCCTTGGCCTGGGCGACGTCGCTGGTGAAGTAGTTGAAACCGTAGATCGCGGCGCCGGCGATGATGAGGCCGACGACGTAGGTCAGGATCCGCTTGCCGATCCCCGCCTTCTTCTTCGGCGTGGGCTCCTGCGCAGGTGCGGGCGCGGCTGACTCAGTGCTCATGTTGCGTTTTTCTCGCTTCCGAATAACCCAAATGGCCCATGCCCCCCGACACGGCCGGAGCAGAGGTTGCCACGCGGAAGCGAAGACCGCTCGGACTTTACGGAAACGTTACTGCTGCTTGTCCCCGCGTTCGAGGCAGAAGGTGACGGCGGGCTCCGGGAAGACCGCGGCGCGCGAGTCTCCGCAGGCGACGCGGTCGGTCCGGCCGGTGAGCACCTTGGCGACCTTCACCGAGTCCTTGGTGGCGCAGTCGACCTTCACGATGCCGGTGTCGGTGTCCTGGCCGTAGCAGGCACCCTCGACGAAGTTCGGCATGAGGCAGAAGGTGGAGTCGCCCGTGTACGTGGAGTAGTCCATGCCGCCGGCGGGACACTTGTCCTCGTTCCAGGGCAGGATCTTGGCGATCTTGACGTTCGCCCGCTCCGAGGCGCAGTCGAGCACCTGGTACTTCGGGTTGTTCTGGGCACCGGAAATCCGCGCGCAGTCGCCGACCCGCGCGGCCTTCGCCACGTCGCCCAGGGAGTTCAGCACGAACCCGCCGAGCAACACGAGCGCGAAGACAACAGCGATACCCAGGCCGACCTTCTTCATGGCCTGGGTATCGGTTGCCTCAGATGATCAACTCAACTCGGTTCACCCGATCAGGAACTCTCGTGCACGCCCATGCAGTAGACCGAGGCCGGCTCGCTGAACCGCAGCTCACTCGATCCCTCGGGGCACACGGTGCCTTCCTCGGGCAGGCCGTCGACCTTCTTCACGATCTTGACCGGGGACTCGACGGTGCAGGCCTCCTTCTTGAAGGCGCCGTCGTCACCGGAGGTGTAGCAGTTGCCCTCGGCGAGGTTCGGCATCAGGCACAGGGAGTCGCCGCCTGACTTGACCGGCTCGTAGATGCCCTCGTCGGGGCAGGGCTCGTCGGCGCTGTTCAGCAGCTTGGCGACCCGGTGGGTGGCCGCGGCGTCGCCACAGCCCTGGGAACTGATGTTCCACTCGCCGTCGGGCTTGTCCACGTCCTGCGGCGACGCGCTGACGCAGTCGCCGGCCTTGGTGCCGCCGAGCGAGGTGACCGCCCAGGCACCGGCTCCGACCAGGGCCACCGCCAGCACGCCGACGATGACGAACTTCAACCAGTTGTTCTTCTTGGGCGACTCGTCGGTCTCGGCCTCCGTGGAAGCCTGTGCCACCGATGCAGGGGGCTCGACGGGATCAGTCGACTCGGTGTTCATGGGCGAGAAGCTACGACACGTCGTGTGGGCTGCGTGTGTCGCCGCACACTTGTTATCGCAAGTTGATGCAGGTCGAACGCATTTGGCGTCGTCAGGGAGACTGGTCCGGTGACCGATGGCCCACTGATCGTCCAGTCGGACAAGACGCTGCTCCTCGAGGTCGACCACCCGCTCGCCGACGACGCGCGTATGTCCATCGCGCCGTTCGCCGAGTTGGAGCGAGCACCCGAGCACGTCCACACGTATCGCGTGACACCGCTTGCGCTGTGGAACGCCCGAGCGGCGGGCCACGACGCCGAGCAGGTGGTGGACGCGCTGGTGCGGTTCAGCCGCTACCCGGTGCCGCAGCCGCTGCTGGTCGACGTGGTCGACACGATGGGCCGGTTCGGGCGGCTGGTACTCACCAACAGCCCGGTGCACGGGCTCGTGCTGCACTCCAACGACCGCGCGGTGCTCGAAGAGGTGCTGCGGCACAAGAAGATCGCGCCGATGTTCGGGGCGCGGATCGACGCCGACACGGTCATCGTGCACCCCAGCGAGCGCGGGCGGCTCAAGCAGCTGCTGCTCAAGATCGGGTGGCCGGCCGAGGACCACGCCGGGTACGTCGACGGCGAGGCGCACGCCATCGCGCTCGACGAGAAGGACTGGAAGCTGCGCGACTACCAGCGACTCGCCGCGCAGGCGTTCTGGGCCGGCGGCTCCGGCGTCGTCGTCCTGCCCTGTGGCGCGGGCAAGACGCTCGTCGGCGCGGCGGCGATGGCCGAGGCGCAGGCGACCACGCTGATCCTGGTCACGAACACCGTGGCCGGGCCGGCAGTGGAAGCGGGAGCTGATCGCGCGGACCTCGCTCACCGAGGAGGAGATCGGCGAGTACTCGGGTGAGCGCAAGGAGATCCGGCCGGTCACGATCGCGACCTACCAGGTGATCACCCGCAAGTCGAAGGGCGAGTACAAGCACCTGGAGCTGTTCGACTCCCGGGACTGGGGCCTGATCGTCTACGACGAGGTCCACCTGCTGCCGGCGCCGGTGTTCCGGATGACCGCCGACCTGCAGTCGCGGCGCCGGTTGGGCCTGACCGCGACCCTCGTGCGCGAGGACGGGCAGGAAGGCGACGTCTTCTCGTTGATCGGGCCGAAGCGCTACGACGTGCCGTGGCGCGACATCGAGGCGCAGGGCTGGATCGCTCCCGCCGAGTGCACCGAGGTCCGGGTGACGCTGACGGACAACGAGCGGCTGCAGTACGCGACGGCCGAGCCCGAGGAGCGCTACAAGCTCTGCTCGACGGCGCGGACCAAGATCGCGGTGGTCAAGCGGGTGCTGGCGCGCCATCCCGACGAGCCGACTCTGGTGATCGGTGCTTACCTGGACCAGCTGGACGAGCTGGGTGAGGAGCTGGACGCACCGGTGATCAAGGGATCGACGAAGAACCGAGAGCGCGAGGAACTGTTCGACAAGTTCCGCAAGGGCGAGCTGCGGACCCTGGTGGTGTCCAAGGTCGCGAACTTCTCCATCGACCTGCCGGAAGCCTCGGTGGCGGTCCAGGTGTCCGGCACGTTCGGTTCACGCCAGGAGGAGGCGCAGCGGCTCGGCCGGCTGCTGCGGCCCAAGGGCGACGGCCGGCAGGCGCACTTCTACTCGGTCGTCTCGCGCGACACGCTCGACACCGAGTACGCGGCGCACCGGCAGCGGTTCCTGGCCGAACAGGGGTACGCGTACAAGATCGTCGACGCGGACGACCTGGTCGTATGACCTGGTGGATGTGGGACCCGGCTGGAACCGCGCCCGTGCGGCGGTTCCGGTCGGAGGAGTCGCTGGCCCGGTCGGCATCGGACACGCAGGTGGTCCGCTCCACGGATTTCACCTGCCCCGAGCAGCGCCGGCGGGCCACGGCGGTGCGCGCGGACTTCCTGCGCGTGACCGGTGATCCGGTGCAGGTGGCCTTGGTCGAGCAACGGCTGTGGACGCTGCTCGTGGCGCTGCGCCGGGCCCAGCCACTGCGCAACGCACTGGCGACCGCGGTGCCCAGGGCGGGACGGGCGGCGCTGGTCGCCGAGCCGTCGCGCGAACTGGCCGAGTTCGACCGGCGGTTCGACCAGTTCGCGGCGGCCCTGACCGTTCTCGTCGCGGACCCGACGCCAGAGCAGCTGCGCCACACCGCCGCCCTGGACTAGTCATGTGTCAGGCCGCCCTGGACTGATCGCTAGGGAGCCAGCGACTTCACCTGCTGGCCGTAGCGACGGCCCTTGTGCGCTGTCACCGTGCCGTCCGCAGCGACCTCGCACGGGTTGTTGGCCGTGCACTGCTCACCGTTGTCGTTGCCCGTGCTGTGCACACCGACGACCGTGACGCCATCGCGCAGCACCAGCGGCGATCCCGAACCACCGTGCGAGGGCGCACACGCGGGGTCGTAGCGATAGGCGTTGTCCTGCGTGTAGCCCTCCTCGCGGAGGTGTGGCACGACGGCCTCGACGGTGCATTTGAAGCGGTTGCCGTTGCCTGCGGAGATGATGTCGATCTTCTGGCCGGGCTCGGCCGGCCGGTCGGCGAGCTTGAAGATCTTCACACCGGCCGCCCTGAGCTGCCCGTAGGTCTGGTCGAGGCGGTAGACCGCGACGTCGGTGCCGGTCATGGTCGCGTAGACCAGCCTGGTCGTCCTGGCCTTCGCCTGGAGATAGCCCTGACGGTCGCCGATGGTCACCGGCATGTCGATCGGCACGTCCCGCAGCGTCTGACCGGGTGCGGGGCGCTCCGGGACGCAGTGGCCGTTGGTGAGCAGGAGGGCCGGGTCGCTGTCGCGGGAGTGGCCGGACCGGACCACGGACGCCGAGCACATGCCGCCCAGTGAGGCGGCGCCTTCGAGGTTCGGCACCGGGGTGTCCGCCGGGTTGATCCTGCCGGTGACGACGTCGTCGATCCAGCCCTTGAAGTGGTGGACGTCGGTGTACATGACCGGCCGGTCGTCGCCGCCCGAGCCACTCACCAACCCGGCGATCACCCAGCGGTCACCGGCGCGGACGAGTCCGGGGCCGCCGGAGTCCATGTTGGTCGCGGCGACGCTGCCGTCCAGCGCGCCGATGCAGAGCTCGCGGTCCGCGTAGATGCCGTCACAGGCCTGGGCGGGCTGGATCACGGTGTCCGCCTCGCGCAGCTTCTTCGGGTAGCACTCGGGCGCGCGGCGGTCGCAGGTCATGCCCCAGCCGAGAATCCGCACCTGCGTGCCGTCGGCCGGACGGGCCGCGGGCAGGGCGACGGGTGCCGTCCTCGCCGGCTTCTTCAGCTTCAGCAACCCGATGTCGCCCTCGTGGACCGGGTACGGCGAGTAGGTGATGAACCGCTCGACGGCGATCACCTCACCGCCGCTGCCCGCGTCCGTGCTGCCGAGCCGGACCGTCCAGTTCTTCGGCCTGCCGACCTGCGCGCCACTGGGGTTGTTCTTGGTGCAGTGGCCCGCCGTCACCGCCCAGCGCGACGCGATCAGGGTGACACCGCAGGTGTGCCCGTCCTCGCGCGGCGAGTCGGGCCGCTGCAGCGAACCGGAGAACGCGTACGGTGCGGGCGCCTCGACGCCGCCGCGGATGGCCAGCGCGGGTGCGACGGTATTGATCATCGCGATGACCGCGAAGCTCATCGTCAGTAGCACTTTTCGCATGCCGCAGAGGGTTTCGGTGCCGTGTGTGTGATGGGTGATGGCTGTGCACTGACTGGGCAACAACTGCGCACGGCCCGCCGTTACGCAACGATGACCTGGCAAGAACGTCCTCATGAGACCCGTCGGGAAAGCTGGAGGACATGCCGCGCGTACTGCTGATCGAGGACGACGAGGCGGTCCGCGAGGGACTGTCGCTCGCCCTGACCTACCAGGGACACACCGTGGACGCGGTGCGCACGGGCGAGGAGGGCCTCGAACTGCTCGGCAACATCGCACCGGACGTGGTCGTGCTCGACCTGATGCTGCCGGGTGTGGACGGGTTCGAGGTGTGCCGGCGCATCCGTGCCGCCGGCGACCTGCCGATCATCATGCTGACCGCGCGCAACGACGACATCGACGTCGTCGCCGGGCTTGAAGCGGGTGCCGACGACTACGTGGCCAAGCCCGCGCAGGCCCGCGTGCTGGAGGCCCGGATCCGCGCGGTGCTGCGGCGTTCGTCCGGCTCGGCGCCCGAGGTCGTGGCCGAGCGCTACGGCGACCTGACGATCGACCGCGAGGGTCTCGTGGTCACCCGGCTCGGGCAGCCGGTGTCGCTGGCGCCGACCGAACTGCGGTTGCTGCTGGAGCTGTCGTCGTCGCCGGGCCGGGTGATGTCGCGGCAGCAACTGCTGGAGTCCGTGTGGGACCAGGGTTATCTGGGCGACTCGCGGCTGGTCGACGCCTGCGTGCAGCGGCTGCGTTCGAAGATCGAGGACGACGCCGCCGCACCCCTCTACGTGCAGACCGTGCGGGGCTTCGGCTACCGCTTCGGACCGCTGTGACGCTGCGCCTCCGGCTACTGCTCGCCTTCGCCTTCCTGAGCGTGGTGACGGCGGTCGCGGTCGCCGGCGCCGGATACGTCAAGGCCCGCGACGCCATCGTGCAACGCGCCCAGGACAACGCCGTCATCGAGACCACGAACCGCGTCGAACAGCTCTACCCGTTACCCGCCCGGCCGCCGGACATCGCCACTCTCGAACGCATCGCCGGCCGGGTCTCGGGCCGCGAGGGCATCCCGTACGTGCAGGCCAAGGACATCTCCGCGGGCTCGATGGACCCGTCGCTGATCACCTCCGAGCTGCGTTCCACCGTCTCGGCCGGCTACGTCGGCTGGCAGCGAGTCCCGTACGAGGGCGGGGTCTGGCTGGTCGTGGGCATGCAGATGCGGGTCAGCGCCGGCGGCACCTCCGGCATCGAGGTGTACGTGCTGCGGCCGTTCACCTCGGAGAGCGAGGTCGTCGGCGAACTGGCCGGCAACGCGTGGCTGATCGGCGGCGCGGGCCTGCTCCTGGCCCTGGGCCTGGGCTTCCTGGCCGCACGCAGCGTGCTGCGGCCCGTTCGCGAGCTGCGGATGGCGGCCTGGCAACTCGGCCAGGGCGACCTGTCCGCGCGGGTGCCGGTGCGGGGCCGCGACGAGCTGGCTGCGGTGGCCACGACGTTCAACAGCACGGCTTCGTCGCTGGAACACCACGTCGGCGAGCTGCGCCGGATGGAGGCGGACGCACGGCGCTTCGTGGCGGACGTGTCGCACGAGCTGCGGACCCCGCTGGCCGCGATGACCGCCGTGACCGATGTCCTGGACGCCGAGACCGCCGCACTGCCCGGTGTCGCCGGCCAGGCGGCGCGCCTGGTGAACCGGGAGACGCAGAACCTGACCCGGCTGGTGAACGACCTGATCGAGGTCACCCGCTTCGACTCGGGCACGGCGGCGCTGGCCCTGGACGACGTCGACGTGGCCGAGGTGGTGGAGCGGACGCTGCGAATGCGCGGCTTCGAGGTGTCGGCCGCGCTGCCGGCCGGGGTGCGGGCGCGGCTGGATCCGCGGCGGCTGGACGTGGTCGTGGCGAACCTGGTCGGCAACGCTCTCCGGCATGGTGCGCCGCCGGTCAGCGTGCGGTTGTCGGCGTCGGAGTCGGAGCTGGTGATCGAGGTCGCGGACTCGGGGCCGGGGTTGGCCGCGGACGTGTTGCCTAACGTGTTCGCGCGGTTCTACAAGGCTGACTCGGCGCGCGGGCGATCCGAGGGCAGTGGGCTCGGGCTCGCGATCGCTTGGGAGAACGCTCGGTTGCACGGGGGCACGCTGACGGCGGCGAACCGGGGTGGCGGGGGTGCGGTGTTCACGCTGCGGCTGCCGGTCGGGGGTGACCGATGACGCCGAAAACTGTCGGTGCTGCCTGGAAGAATGGAAATCGGGGGACCCCCTGGAGGGGACCCCTGCGTCAGCTTGGTCGCGCCTGCGTCAGCCAGCTGTCAGCCGCCTGCGTCAGCCCGCCCTGCGCCAGCCCGGCCTGCGTCGACTCGGCCTGGCGCTGCTCGTCACCCTGGCAACGTGCCTGGCAAGCTGCGGCATCCGCCCAACCGAGGTAATCGCCGGCCTGGAAGCCCCAACCGGCCCCGTCGAGAACACCTCTCCGTCGCTGTTCTTCGTCCAGACGGCGGCGCCCTAGCCGCCACCAGCCGCCCATCCGGCAGCCTGAGCGGCACGGACGTCGTCGCGCTCCTAGCCCAAGGCCCCACCGAGCCCGAACGAACCCGCGGCCTCACCACCGAGGTCCCCGTCGACGCGGCACCGGCCTACGTCGACCGCGTGGCCAACGGCCTCGACGTCACCCTCTCCACGGACGTCTCGCTGCTCAGCGACGCGGCCGTCCAGCAGATCGTGTGCACCTTGCTCGGCATCCAGGCGGTCGGCACCGTGAACCTGCGCGGCGGCGGCCATTCGCTGGAGTTCCTGAAGTGCGCTTGAATCGTGCGCGTGCACGTCTACTCCATCCCGATGCGCGCGCGGTTCCGCGGCATCACGCAGCGCACCGGTCTGTTGTTCGAGGGACCGGCCGGGTGGGGTGAGTTCTGCCCGTTCGAGGAGTACGACGACGACGAGGCCATGGCCTGGCTTGCCTGCGCCATGGAGGCCGCGCACGAGGGCTGGCCCGAGCCGGTGCGCGATCGGATCCCGGTCAACTGCACGGTTCCGGTGGTCAGCCCCGAGCAGGCGCACGAGATCGTGCGCGAGGTCGGGCTGCTCGACCGCCAAGGTCAAGGTCGCCGAGTCCACGCTCGAAGAGGACTGCGCGCGGCTCGAAGCGGTGCGGGACGCGCTTGGACCGCAGTGGGTTCGTCCGGGTCGACGCGAACATGATGTGGGACGTCGACACGGCCGTCACCGCGATCAGGGCCATGGACAAGGCGGCGCACGGGCCTCCAGTACGTGGAACAGCCGTGTCACACCCTGGACGAGCTCGCCGAGGTGCGCCGGAAGGTCGGCGTGCCGATCGCGGCGGACGAGTCGATCCGCAAGGCCGAGGACCCGCTCAAGGTGGCCGTGTCGGGCGCTGCGGACATCGCGGTGATCAAGGTGGCGCCGCTCGGTGGTGTCCGGAAGGCACTCGAGGTCGCCGAGGCGTGCGGGTTGCCGTGTGTGGTGTCGTCGGCGCTGGAGACGTCGGTCGGCATGGCGGCCGGGATCGCGCTCGCGGCGGCGCTTCCCGAGCTCGACTACGCGTGCGGGCTCGCCACGCTGTCCCTGCTCGACGGCGACGTCAGCAGCGACTCGCTCAAACCGGCAGACGGCTTCCTGCCCGTGGTCACCAAGGCACCGGCGCCCGACCGCATCGCGGAGTTCGAGACCGAGCCGACGGCGTGGATCGAGCGCTACGAACGGGTCCGGACCAGGCTCAGGGCTTCGACCTGACCAGCCCCTGACCGTTCGCGCCCATGCTGAACACGATGCCCTCGGTCCGGGTGATCGCCTCGGTCCGCCGGGCGTTCTCCGGCACCCGAGTCAGGTCCACCAGCCGGATCGGCGGCCCCAGCTCGACCAGCGTGGGCGTGTAGGACGCCTCCACGACGGCCCAGCCCTCCGGACCCTGCTCGAACCGGAACCGCGCGATCGCCCCCTCCTCGGTGACGCCCCGCGGTTCGGCGTGCCGGGCGACCTCGTTGCCCAGGCCGTACGCCACCCACTTCTTGCCGATCTTCTCGAACGGCTGCACCACGTGGACGTGCGTGCCGATGATCAGGTCCAGCGCCGGGTCGGCGAGGAGTTGCCTGGCCAGGGCCTTCTGGTCCTCCGTCGCGGCGTGCTGGTACTCGTTGCCCCACTGCACGGACAGCACGACGACCTCGGCGCCCGCCTCACGGGCCTTGCGGGCGTCGGCGAGGATCTTGGCCGCGTTGATCTGGTTCGCGCGCCACGGCTGGGGCAGCGGGATGCCGTTGAAGCCGTAGGTGAACGACAGCTGGGCGACCTTGACCCCGGCCGCGTCCATGATCAGCGGCGCGGCCGACTCCTCCGGCGTGCGGAACGAGCCGGTGTGCTTCAGGCCGACGGCGTCCATCGCGTCCAGCGTCGTCTGGATCGCCGAGACGCCGCGGTCGAGGGTGTGGTTCGAGGCGGTCGAGCACGAGTCGTAGCCCACGTCGACCAGGCCCTTGGCGACCTCGGGCGGCGCCAGGAACGACGGATAGCCGAAGAACGGGCCCTCCTTCGGCCCCAGCGGCACTTCGAGGTGGCACAGCGACAGGTCGGCCTTCAGCGTGTCCTTGATGCCCGAGAACAACGGCTCGAAGTCACGTCCCGCCGCGCCACCGTCGGCCACCGCCTGGTCGGTCAGCGCGGGGTGGATCAGGATGTCGCCGCCGGCGGTCAGCACGAACGACCGAGGTGGCGGCGGGCCTGCTGACGTCGTGATGGTGGGCGTCAGCGGTGCGGAGGTGATGACGACCGGTGAGCCGGTGCACCCGGACAGCGCGAAACCGGTGGCCAGCGCGAGGGCCGGCCACCGGTGAGCACGCTTCAGCGCTGCCGCCTGCGTCGCAGGACCACGAACAGCGCGACGGCCAGCACCGCGGCCGCGATGGGTAGCACGCGCTTCAGGACCGGTACGCCGGCCGTGTCGATCAGGTCGATCGGCTCGTCGGGGACCACTCGGAGATGCTGCTGTTGCGCCACCTCGTCAGCATCCCCGGAACCCAGCGTGCTCGCCAGGCATTCCGCGAACTGGGCGACCAGCTTGCCGCTGACCTCGGAAATCAGTCCGCGACCCAACTGCGCCGGACGGCCGGTGATGCTCAGCTCCGTCTCGACCAAGACCGAGTCGCCGACCTGGAACGTGACAACGGCGGACGCCGTGCCGTTGCCGCGGGCGTCCTTGCCGGCGGCTTTCATGACCGCGCGGCGCAGCACCGGGTCGATCTCCACGAACTCGCCGCTGCCCCGGTACAGCAGCTGCACCGGGCCGAGCTTCACCTTCACCTCCCCGCTGAACGCCTTGCCGTCGACCGAGGTCAGCGTGGCGCCCGGCAGGCACGGCGCCACCCGCTCGGGGTCGAGCAGCGCCTCCCACACCTCCTCGGCCGGAGCGGGTGCCACGAAGGAATGCGACAACTTCATCCCGCTACCGCCGCCGTCAACGCGCGGTCGGTGAGCACCCGAGCCAGGTTGTCCTTGTAGCCGTCACCCGTGGCCGCCCGCAGAGCCGCCGCGGAGATCGCCTCGGCCGAGGCGGGCTGGCCGACGAGCGCGGCCTCCACGTCGGTGGCCCGCACCGGCCCGGAACCGACGTTGGTCAGGCCGACCCTGGCCGCGGCGATCGAACCGCCCCTGATCCGCACCGCCGCCGCTACCGCGACGATCGACCAGGCCTGCGCGACCCGGTTGAGCTTCTCGTAGTGCGCGCCCCAGCCGGTGTACTTCGGCACCCGGACGTCGATCAGGATCTCGTCGGGAGCCAGCGCGGTCTCGAAGTAGTCGACGAAGAACTCCGACGCCGGCACCTCACGACGACCGCCGGGACCGGCGATGATCATCACCGCGTCCAGCGCCAGCGCGGGTGCCAGCAGGTCGCCCGCCGGGTCCGCGTGGCACAGCGAGCCGCCGAACGTGCCGCGGTGCCGGACCTGCGGATCCGCCACCGTGTCCGTGACCAGCTTCAGCAGCAGGGCGTGGTCGTGGATCAGATGGTCGCGCTGCACCTCGTAATGCGTGGTCATGGCACCGATCAGCAACGAGTCGCCGTCGTCACGCACGCCTGTCAGCTCGGTCAGACCGCCGATGTCGATCAACGCCGTCGGTGCCGCCAGCCGCATGCGCAGCACCGGCACGAGCGACTGCCCACCCGCGATGATCTTCGCGTCCTCGCCCTCGTCGGCGAGCATCCGCACGGCTTCGTCCACAGAGGACGGACACAGGTACTTGAACTCCGCCGGGATCACGACTGACCTCCCTGCGCGTCGATGGAACCGAGACCACCCGCGGCCGGCGCCGAGGCATCCGCGTCCGCGGCCCGGCCCTGCAACGCGTTCCACACCCGTTCCGGCGAGCACGGCATCTCGATGTCGCGCACGCCCAGGTGCCGCAGCGCGTCCAGCACGCCGTTCACCACCGCGGGCGTCGAGGCGATCGTGCCCGCCTCGCCGACTCCCTTGGCGCCCAACGGGTTGGACGTCGCCGGTGTCGAGGTGCGATCCGTGATGAACCCCGGCAGGTCCGCCGCGCTCGGCACCAGGTAGTCGGCGAACGTGGCCGTCGTCAGCGTGCCCATCTCGTCGTGGATTGCCTCCTCGTACAACGCCTGCGCGATGCCCTGCGCCAGCCCGCCGTGCACCTGACCATCGACGATCAACGGGTTCACGACCGTGCCGAGGTCGTCGACGGCAACGTATCGCGTGATCCGGACCTGACCGGTCTGCGTGTCCACTTCCGTTGCGCACAAATGGGTTCCGTGCGGGAACGAGAAGTTGTCCGGGTCGTACGTGGCCTCGGCGTCCATGCCGGGTTCCATGCCCTCGGGCAGGTCGTGCGCCACGTGCGCGGCCAGCACGACGTCACCCAGCGACCGCACCGCCGAGGTGCCCTTCACGGAGAACGATCCCGACGCGAACTCCACGTCCGACTCGTCGCACTCCATCATGTGCGCGGCCAGCCGCCGTGCCTTGGCGAGCACCTTGTCCGCCGCGTACACCAAAGCCGTGCCGCCGACGGTCAACGAGCGCGATCCGTAGCTGTCCATGCCTTTGTGCGACGAGGCCGTGTCGCCGTGCAACACCTCGACGTCCTCGAACGGCACCCCGAGCCGGTCGGCGACGATCTGCGACCACACCGTCTCGTGGCCCTGCCCGTGCGGCGAGGTTCCGGTGATGACCTCGACCTTGCCGGTCGGCAGCATCCGGATCGACGCGGTCTCCCAACCGCCTGCGGCGTAACGCAACGCGCCCAGCACCCTGGACGGTGCGAGACCGCACATCTCGGTGTAGGTGGAGATTCCGATGCCCAGCTGGACCGGGTCACCAGACGAACGCCGCCGCGCCTGCTCCTCGCGCATCTCCTCGTACCCGAACAGTTCCATCGCGCGCGCCGTCGCGGCCTCGTAGTTGCCGGAGTCGTAGGTGAGACCGGCGACCGTGCCGAACGGGAACTCCTCGTGCTTGATCCAGTTCATCTCGCGGAGCTTCATCGGATCCATGTCCAGCTCGACCGCGAGCTCGTCCATCATCCGCTCGATCGCGAACGTGGCCTCCGGCCGACCGGCGCCGCGGTAGGCGTCCGTCGGCACCTTGTTCGTGAACACGTTGGTGCACACGAACCGGTAGGCCGCGAACTTGTAGATCGCGTTGTACATGAACGCGCCCAGGATCGGGATGCCCGGCGTCACCAGCCGCAGGTACGCGCCCATGTCGGCGAGCAGCTCGACCTTGAGCCCGGTGACGGTGCCGTCGCGGCGGGCGGACAGCGTGATCTTCTGGAGCTGGTCGCGGCCGTGGTGCCCGGACAGCATCGACTCGGTGCGCGACTCGGTCCACTTCACCGGACGGCCCATCCGCCGCGCGACGAGCAGGCAGAGCAGCTCCTCCGGGGTGACCTGGAGCTTGCCGCCGAACCCGCCGCCGACGTCCGGCGCGATCACCCGGATCTTGTGCTCGGCGATGCCGCTCACGGCCGAGAGCATCCACCGCAGGATGTGCGGGATCTGTGTGGCGGACCAGACGGTGAACGTGTCCGCGCTCGGGTCGACGACGACCGATCGCGGTTCCATGAACGACGGGATCAGCCGCTGCTGCCGGAACGTTCGTTCCAGCACGACCTCCGCGGCCGCGATCTCGTCCTCGACGTTGGTGCCGCTGCCCGCGTCAGCGGAGTCGTAGATCCAGGTCGCCGACTTGTTCGTGCCGAGATCGGGGTGCACGAGATCGTTGTCCAGCAACGCTTCCCGCAGGTCGAGCACGACCGGGAGCTCGTCGTAGTCCACGTCGATCGCGGCCAGTGCGTCCGCCGCGCGGTAGGCGTTGTCGGCGATCACCAGCGCGACGGCCTCACCGGCGAAGTTGACCTGGTCCACGGCCAGCGCGAGCGCGGGTGGTGCCTTCATGTCCTCGGTGATCGGCCACGCGCAGGGCAGCGAACCCTGTTCGGCGGCCAGGTCTTCACCGGTGAGCACGATCGCCACACCGGGCATCGTGGTGGCGCGGCTGCAGTCGATATTGCGGATGCGGGCGTGCGCCATGGGGCTGCGCAGCACGGCCATGTGCAGCATGCCGGTCAGCTGGAGGTTGTCGGTCCACTTGGTCTTACCGGTGATCAGGCGAGCATCTTCCTTGCGGAGCCGGGCTTTGCCCACTTCCGGCTCCGCCGTGGTGGTCATTCGCCACCTACCGGCTGTTTCGAGACGATGTGCTCATCGCTGTGCTGTTCCATCTTCGGGCCGGCGCCGGGCTTCATCCGCTGCGCGGCGTCCTGGACCGCGCGAACGATGTTCTGGTAGCCCGTGCAGCGGCAGAGGTTGCCCTCCAGGCCCTTCCGGACGGTCTCGTCGTCCGGGTCCGACTCGTCGGCGAGCAGGTCGATGGCCTGCATGATCATGCCGGGCGTGCAGAAGCCGCACTGCAGCGCGTGGTTCGCGCGGAACGCCTCCTGCACCGGGTGCAGCCTGCCGTCGCGGGCGAGACCTTCGATGGTGGTGACCTCGTGCCCGTTCGCCTGCACGGCGAACATCTGGCACGACTTCACGCTGTGGCCGTCGAGGTGGACCGTGCAGGCGCCGCAGTTGCCGGTGTCGCAGCCGACGACGGTGCCGGTCTTGCCCAAACGCTCCCGCAGGTAGTGCACGAGCAGGAGCCGGGGTTCGACCTCGTCGGCGTACGTCACTCCGTCGACGTTGACCGAGATGTGCATGAACCCTCCCCAAATGATTGGATTCAGTGTGGTGGGTCTTTAAGTGACGAGGGTCACCCAGCCTGCTCCCCTGGTGGCGATTCAACAACCCGATCAGTGGTGGATCGGTTCACCAAGATCGACCAGGCGGCGGCCGCTTCCCTGCCACCGCAAGGAAATGATCTCGGCCGCGATCGACACCGCGGTCTCCTCCGGCGTCCGCGCGCCCAGGTCCAGGCCGATCGGCGAGGCCAGCGTCGCCAGCTCGCTCTCGGTCAAACCGGCTTCCCGCAACCGTTGCAGCCGATCTTCGTGCGTACGGCGGGATCCCATCGCGCCCACGTAGCCGACCTTGAGTCGCAATGCGACCTCCAGCAGCGGAACGTCGAACTTCGGGTCGTGCGTCAGGACCGCGATGACCGTGCGTTCGTCCAGCTTGGGCGCTTCGCGTTCGAGATACCGGTGCGGCCAGTCGACGACGACCTCGTCCGCCTCCGGGAAACGAGAACGCGTCGCGAACACCGGTCGCGCATCGCAGACAGTCACCCGGTAGCCGAGGAACGCGCCCAGCCGGGCCATCGCGGCGGCGAAGTCGATCGCACCGAACACGAGCATGCGCGGCGGCGGTTCGAACGAGTTCACGAAGACGCTCATGCCCTCGCCGCGCCGCTGACCGTCCGGGCCGTACCGCAGCACGCCACTGCGGCCGCTCGCCAGCATGCCGCGGGCGTCGTCGGTGACCGCGTCGTCGATCCGGCCCGACCCGAGGCTGCCCGCGCGCCGATCCGGCCAGACGACCATGCGCCGGCCGATGCCGTCCGGGTGCTCGACGACCGTCGCCACCGCCACCGGTTGCTCGGCCCTCACCGTCTCCACCACCTCGCTGAGCTGCGGAAACGTCTCGGCACTGACCTTCTCGACGTAGATGTCGATGATCCCGCCGCAGGTCAGCCCGACGGCGAACGCGTCGTCGTCGCTCACCCCGTACCGCTGCAGGACCGGGATGTCCGGTGATCGGCGCGAGGTCGTAGACGGCACCCTCGACGCAGCCGCCGGACACGCTGCCGACCGCCTGGCCGTCCTCGGTCACCAGCATCGCCGCGCCCGCGGGCCTCGGCGCGGAACTGAAGGTCGCGACCACGGTGCCGACGCCGACCGTCTCGCCGTTCGCCACCCGTTCCGCGAGGTCGAACAGGACGTCACGCACGACGCACCTCCTTCAGCAGTTCTTCCAAAGCGTGCACGCTGTGGCCGGCGACCATCCGGTCGACGTGCGGGAGCGCCGCCACCACGCCCCGCTGGACCGGTTCGTAGCCCGGTTTCCCGGCGTGCGGGTTGGCCCAGATGACCCGGTGGCTCACCCGTCCCAGCCTCGCCATCTCGTTCGCCAGCAAGCTCGGATCACCGCGTTCCCACCCGTCGCTGAACAGCACGACCACCACACCACGCTGGCGCCACTGCTGGTTGAACCGCCGGAGCGCCTCGCCGAGCCGGGTGCCGCCCTCGTAGTCCGGGATAGCCCGCGCGGCGGCTCGCAACGCGCGTTCCGGCTCGCGTTCCTTCAGCTGCCTGGTCACGCGGGTGAGCCGGGTGCCGATCGTGCGGACCTCGACGGGCATGGCCTGGGCGATCACGTGCGCGAACCGGAGCAGCGCGTCGGAGTAGGCGGCCATCGAGCCGGACACGTCGATCAGCAGCACGAGCCTTCTCTGCTTCACACCCCGGCGCCGGTGCCGCGGCCGGGTGATCTCGCCGCCCATCTCGATCATCGCGCGCACCGTGCGGGCCAGGTCCATCCGGCCGCGACGGGCTTTCCTGAGCCTGCGCGAACGTCGGCGCGGCGGGAGCGGCTTCAGGCGGGCGATCAGCGGTGCCGCGTTGAACTCGGAGATGTCCTTGTGGCGTAACACTTCCACGTCCGACGCCGCGACACCGACCGTGACCGAGTCGAGCTCGACCGTCGCGCGCGGTCGCGGTGGCGTGTCACCGAAGTACGCCTGATACGCGGCGTCGTAGCGGGCCAGGTCGTCCGGGTCGGCGCAGAGCGTGAGGCGTCCGGCCCAGTAGAGGTCGACGTGCGCGGTGGCCCGCAGGTACGCCTGGACGCGGTCCGGCCCGCACTGGAGCCCGGCGCCCCGCAGGACGCGGGTGAACCCCACGCAGGCTTCCGTCACCCCACGATTGTGCTCCCGATCACCCGGTCCGCGTCCTCCCGGTACTTCAGGACGGCACCGAGGGTCGTCACGTCCGGTTCGGTGCGTCCGAGCGCCTGCAGCGCCCGCGCCCAGTCCAGCGACTCGGCGACGCCCGGAGGCTTCAGCAGGTCGAGGCCGCGCATCTTCGCCACGGCCTCCGCGACCTGCCGCGCGAGCCGTTCGTCGAGGCCGGGCAGGGTGCGCCGGAGGATCGCGACCTCGCGGTCCAGCGTCGGGTGCTCCAGCCAGTGGTAGAGGCAGCGCCGCTTCAACGCGTCGTGCACCTCGCGGGTCCGGTTCGACGTCAGCACGGTCAGCGGCGGTGTCGAGGCCCTGATCTCGCCGAACTCGGGGATGCTGACCGCGTTCTCGGACAGCACCTCCAGCAGGAACGCCTCGAACTCGTCGTCCGCCCGGTCGATCTCGTCGACGAGCAGCACGCACGGCGCGTTCTCCAACGCCTGGAGCAACGGCCGGGCCAGCAGGAACCGTCGCGTGTAGAGGGACGCCTCGTCGACCTCACCCTGGGTCTCCAGCACCCGCAGGTGCATGAGCTGGCGCGGGTAGTCCCAGTCGTAGAGGGCCTGCGTGGCGTCGATGCCCTCGTGGCACTGGAGCCGGATGAGCGGCACGTCCAGCGTCCTGGCCAGGGCCAGTGCCAGCGAGGTCTTGCCGGTGCCGGGTTCGCCCTCGAGGAACAGCGGCCGTCCCATCGCGACCGCGAGGAACGCCGCCGTGGCGATCCCGCCGTCCGGGAGGTATCCCGCGCGGTCGAGCCCTGACGCCAGTTCCTCAGGGGACTCCATGCCACTCAGATTAGGCCCTTTAGGGTGGGGTCATGGGGTCGGTAAAGCAGGTCCAGATCACCTTCGACTGCGCGGAACCCGTGCGCGTCGGCCGGTTCTGGTGCGAAGTGCTGGGATACGTCGCACCGGCCGGGCACGACGACGATTCGTGGTTCGCCGCCAGTGATCCCGCCGGTGTGGGACCACGGCTGTTCTTCCAGCGCGTTCCCGAAGACAAGATCGTCAAGAACCGGGTGCACCTCGACGTGCGGGTCGGCACCGGGCTGGTGGGGCAGGAACGCCTCGCCGCACTCGAGGCCGAGTGCGCGCGACTGATCCCGCTCGGAGCGGTGCGCGGGCAGCTGCTGCTCGCCGACGGCGTCAACGAGTCGTGCCTCAACATGCAGGACGTCGAGGGCAACGAGTTCTGCCTCGACTGACCCTGGGACCAGGGCAGGGACTCAGGGTCGGGTTCCGGGTGGTCACCGATGTGCCGGGGCCTGGTTTCGACGAATCTTGAGCCATGACGAACAACGTGCTCAACGAAGCCACCAGCCAGGTCAAGAAGCTCCGCCGCAGCCGGAGCGACAAGATGCTCGCCGGTGTCTGCGGCGGCATGGCCAAGATGATCGGTGTCGACGCCGCGATCCTGCGGATCATCCTGGTGGCGGCGACGCTGCTCGGGTTCGGCACCGGAGCCATCCTCTACGTCGCCGCCTGGATCCTCATGCCCGAGGAAGACGCTGCGATGTGATCCGGGATGTGATCACCGTGGAAAACCGGGCACGCCGGGTAGTCGTTGCCAGGGGTGGGGACCGTTGAGGGGCCGGTACTCCACCCCGAGGGCATCGAGCCTCGGCAGATGGTGCTCCGCCAGCCGTCGCACGAACCCGGGATCCTTCTCGCGCCGGGGACCACATGACCTCGGCGAACGCCGCCAGCCGTGGAAAAGCCGCGTAGTCGACCCGGCGGACCGAGTCGAGATGCTCGGTCCAGATGTTCGCCTGCGCTCCCAGCAACCGCCCCGGCTCCGCACCGGTCAGCGCCGCCGGTACCGGCTCCCACCCGTAGACGTCCTCCAGCGTGGTCACCGTGCCCACCGGGATCGGCTCGTCCGGCGAGTCGCTCTGCCGGTAGTCCAGGTAGACGAACTCCTCCGGGCACATCACCACGTCATGCCCGTCGCGCAGCGCCGTGATGCCGCCCTCGACGCCACGCCAGGACGCGACGATCGTGCCCGCCGGCAACGGGCCGGACTCCAGGATCTCGTCCCACCCGTACGGCCGCCGGCCGTTGCGCACCAGGTGCCCGGCGATCCGCCGGACCAGCTCGCCGTCGTGGCCGGGTGCCTCGTCGCCGCCGATTCCGATTACCTCGCCCGGAAAAACGTCCATCAGCTCGTCGAACACGGACCGATAGAAGTCCACAGTGGACTCTTCGGTGTTCAGCACGCGTTCGTTGATGCCCCAGTCCGTCCAGACACCGCCGCCGTGCACGCCTAGGGCCTGTATCGAGGTCCCGCTCGATGAGAGTCGAGCCTGAGGTGGTTCCTGGCGGTGCGGCCGACAGGCCCGCATACCGCTGTCGTATGTGGGCCTGTCGGCCGTGCCCCCAGGGGCCGCCTCAGGCCCGGCTATCGCGAACAGGACTTCGATACAGGCCCTAGCTCCGGGTATGCCGCGATGGCCGCCTGCGAGTGTCCCGGGATGTCGATCTCCGGGATCACGACGATGTGCCGCGCCCGTGCGTACTCGACGATCTCCCGCAGGTCCTCCTGCGAGTAGAAACCGCCGTGCGGGCGGCCCGCCATCCCGCCCGAGCGGCGGTCCCCGAACCGCGAGTCCTCCCGCCACGACCCGATCTCGGTGAGCTTCGGGTAGCGCTTCACCTCGAAGCGCCAGCCCTGGTCGTCGGTCAGGTGCAGGTGCAGGACGTTGAGCTTGTGCACGGACAGCAGCTCGACGTACCGCAGGATTTCCCGCTTGGGCAGGAAGTGCCGTGCCACGTCGAGCATCACGCCGCGCCACTGGAACCGCGGGTGGTCGACGATCTCGCACGCGGGGATGGTCAACGGCTTCTCGCCCGCCGCCCGGAACGCCTGCGCCCCGAGCAGCTGCCGCAACGTCTGCAGCGCGTTCATCTCGCCGGCCGCGTCGTGCGCCTCGATCAGCACGCCGTCGTCCGAGGACAACAGCCGATAGCCGCCAGCAGGGCCGTCGACGAGCACCGTCTCCCAGCCCTTGTACTCACACAGTCTTCCGCCGTCCACATAGGACACCGGGCGGGGCAGGAGGTTCATCCCTTCACCGCCCCTGCCAGTCCGGACACCAGGCGGCGCTGCACGAGCATGAAGAAGATCAGCACCGGGATCGTCATCAGGGTGGAGCCCGCCATGATCGCGCCCCAATCGTTCTGGTCGGGTTTGACGAACACCTGGAGAGCCAGCGGCAGGGTCTGGTTCTCCACGGCCGAGATGATGAAGGTCTTGGCGAACAGGAAGTCGTTCCAGGCGTGGATGAACGACAGCACGGACGTCGCCACCAGACCGGGCGCGACGAGCGGGAACAGCACCTGCCAGAGGAACCGGAACCGCGAGGCGCCGTCCAGGGTGGCGGCCTCCTCCAGCTCGACCGGCACGGCGGCGACGAACCCGCGCAGCATCCAGATCGCGAACGGCAGGCTGAACGCGAGGTGCACCAGCACCAGCGAGCCCAGGTGGTTCAGCCCGAACGCGGGCACGCTGTCACCGACGGACCGCATCAGGAAGAACAGCGGCACGGTCAGCGCCTCGACCGGCACCATCTGGACCACCAGCAGCATGATCAGCAACGTCGTCCGGCTGCGGAACCGGAAGCGGGTCAGCGCCGTGGCCGCGAGGAACGAGATCAGGATGCTCAGCACCACCACGATCAGCGCCACGACGACGCTGTTCAGGAAGTAGCGCCCGAAGTTCGCGACGGTCAGCGCCCGCGTGAAGCTGTCGAGCGTCGGCCGCGCAGTCCACGGCACCGGGTCGGCCGAGATGATCTCGTCCGCCGGCTTGAAAGCGGAAAGCACCATCCAGAACAGCGGGAAAGCCACGACTCCCGCGATCACGAGGACGAACCCTTCGGTCATCCAGCGCTTCACAGCACCTCCCCCGAGCGGCGCAGCGCGCGCAGGTAGAACAGCGTGATCGCCAGCAGCAGCACGGTCATCACGACCCCGATCGCCGCGCCCAGCCCGTACTCCGACGCCGCGAACGCCTGCTGGTAGGCGTAGACGTTGAGCACGAGGTTGCGCCCGGCGATGCCACCGCCGTTGGTCATCACGTAGATCTGCGTGAACACCTTGAAGTCCCAGATGATCGACTGGATCGTCACCACGAGGATGATCGGGCGCAGCAACGGCAGGGTGACGCTCCAGGCCGTGCGGAACGTGGACGCGCCGTCCAGTGCCGCGGCCTCCAGCACCTCGCCCGGAATCGCCTTGATGCCCGCGTAGAGCGTCACCATGACGAACGGGAACGAGCACCAGATCACCTGTGCGGCAACGAGTCCGAACGCCGTCCACTTGTCGAACGTCCAGGAGAAGCCCTGGAGGCCGAGCACCTCGTTGACGAACCCGAAGTTCGCGTCGAACAGGAAGAGCCAGATCGTCGACCCGGCGACGGCGGGCGTGGACCAGGCGCCGAGCGCCGCCAGGAACAGCGTCATCCGCACCCAGGTGCGCACCCTCGTGGCGAGGATCGCGAGCACCGCGCCCACCAGCAACGTGCCGACCACGCAGACCGCCGCGAAGGCGACGGTCTGCCCGAGCACCGTCCAGAACTGCTGGTCCCCCAGCAGCTTCTGATAGTTGCCGAGACCCAGGAAGCGCAGCGGCGCGCCGCCGCTCACCTGCTCCTGGCCGTAGTCGTAGAGCGAGATGAGCACCAGCTGGTAGATCGGGTAGGCCAGCAGCCCGCCCAGTACCAGCAGCGCTGGGGCCAGGTAGGCGAACGCGGTCCGCCCCTGGCCTTTGGACGTCATGCTCACGAGGCGAAGGCCGCGTTCATCGTCTGGGCGGCACTGGCGGTGGCGGCGTCGACGTTCTTCGCGCCGGTGACGACCTCCTGGATCATCGTCGGCAGCACCGTCTGGGCCTCGATCTTCGCCCACGCCGGCGTGACGGGCACGAACTTCGTGCCGGACTGCAGGGTCTTCGTGAACGGCTCCAGCCACTTGTCGGAGTCGCTGACCTGCTTCTGCACATCGCCGAACGTCGGCAGGTTGCCCATCGCCGTATACATCTTCTGCTGGTACTTCTTCGACGCGAGCAGCTGCACGAACTCGTTCGACAGCGTCTTTCGCTGGGTGCCCTTCAGCACGCCGAGCAGGTTGCCACCGGCGAAGGCGGGAGCGATCGAACCCGCGGTCTTGCCGGGCAGCGGCACCACCGCGTACTTGCCGGCCGCCGACGACGCGTCGACCGACTTGCGGTTGAAGTCGCCGCCGATCGTCATCGCCGCCTTGCCCGCGCGGAACGCCTCGACGCTCGCGTCACCACCGTTGCCGGCGCAGGTGGCGGGCGGGCAGATGTCGTCCTTGATCAGCTCGGTGTACTTGGCGACGCCCGCCTTGGCTTCGGCGCTGTCGATGGCGGCGGTGAACTTGCCACCGTCCTGCTTGGCGATCTCCCCGCCCTGCGCCCAGATGAACGGCAGCGCGGCGAACAGGTACTTGCCGCCGGCGGAGATGCCGATCAGCTCCGGCTTGCGCTGGCGGATCTGGCGGGCCAGCGGCGCGATCTCGTCGAGCGTCGTCGGCGGCTTCAGGCCGAGCTCGGTGAAGACGTCGGTGCGGTAGTACAGCGCGCGGACGCCGACGAACCACGGCACGCCGTACGTCTTGCCGTCGACCTTGGCCGTGTCGAGCACCGTCGGAAGGAGGTCCTTGGACTCGCTCCAACTCGACAGGTCGAGCTCGGAGAAGCCGCCGGCGGACACGTAGCCGGCGAGGTCGGTGTTGCCGAACTCGGCGACGTCCGGCGCGCTCTTCGGGTCGCTGAAGGCGGCCTTGAAGCGTTCCGCGCGACTCGACACCTGGATGTACTGGACATCCACGGTGACGCCGCTGTGCGCCGCCTGGAACTCGGTGATCGCCTCCTTCACGACGGCTTCCTTGGGGCCGCGGTTGACCTCGTCGAACAGCCACACCCGCAGCTGTCCGGTCTTCTCGTCGGTGCCGGTGTCGCCGGCAGGTCCGGACTGCACCGGCGCGCAGGCGACCACCGCGCCCACACCCAGCACGGCCACGAGTGTCTTGAGCCGCATCGAACCCTCCACGTTGCGTATGTTGCAACAGTCATTTCGCAGGAAGCAACGTGAGAGTAGAACGGTCTGCGCTAAGGGTCTAGACCAGACGGTTGATCCATTCCCGAACCGATGCCGCGTCGACCGGGGCGTCCCATCCACCCGGCCGCACCGCACTGCCGACGTGGAAGCCCGTGACGCCGGCTTCGAGCAGCTCAGCGACGTGATGCTGTTTGAGCCCGCCACCCACGAGCAGTGCGGGAGGCTCCTGTTTCGCGAGCTGCTTGAGGGTGGCCATGCCGTCGTCGACACCCTTCGCGCTACCCGCGGCGAGGACGGTGTCGCAGCCGAGGGCCCTGACGATCTCCCACGAACGCAGGACGTCCCTGGAGTTGTCGAGCGCGCGATGGAAGGTCCAGCCGCAGCCCTCCAGTTCGGCGAGCAGGTTGAGCGTGACGCCCTCGTCGATCTCGCCCTCGGCGTCGAGGAACCCGAGGACGAACTCGGTGGCGCCCGCCTCCCGCAGGTCCCACGCCTGCCGGCGCAGCTGCTTGAGGTTGCCGGGCGCGAACCCCTTGGCGTCGCGCAACATCACGCGGATGGGCAGGTCGGTGACACCGCGCACCTGCTTGAAGGTGGCGACCGACGGGGTGAGGCCGTCGGAGGCCATATCGGCGACCAGTTCCAGCCGGTGCGCGCCGCCCGCCTGAGCGGCCTCGGCGTCCTTCGCGTCCAGTGCGATCACTTCGAGAATCGGCATGGTCTAGACCATATCGTTCATCGAGATGTGCTTTCGCGAATACGGAGCGATACTGACGGTCCGTGCGTCAGAGGTGTATCTGCTCGCCTGACAACCG
The DNA here is from genome assembly GCA_963771775.1 of uncultured Actinomycetota bacterium. Lineage (GTDB taxonomy): Bacteria > Actinomycetota > Actinomycetes > Mycobacteriales > Pseudonocardiaceae > Lentzea. The sequence continues at coordinate 1,015,784 of CAVYUS010000004.1, read as the reverse complement.
CTCTTTCTACGTAAGCGCTTTGTTCAGGCGTGGAGCAGGCGTCAGCCGGTTCGAGGGGTGCCGGCTGGCGCAGGCTCCCACCATGGCGGCCCGTGATGCGGAGGGGGAATCACGGGCCGCTGGCGTACCCAGGGGAAGATGAGGGCGGCGAAGCGGTGATACTGCTCCAATCGAGTGAATTTTGTATCTACCGCTCAGTTAGCCCTTCATGAGTTGGCGGACGGCGCTGACAGGGCGGCCGATCGGAGGTGCTGCGTGGACGAGCTGCACACGGCGGATGACCGTCCGCCGTGGGACGGACTTGAAGGCACCGAACGGCACGCGGTGTGTGTGGCAGCCGCGCGCGAAGGCAACCGTGACGCCCTGGACGTCCTGGTGACAGAACTGACTCCGCTGCTGTGGCACGTCGCCCGCGGCCAAGGCCTCGAACGAAACGCCGCCGAAGACGTCGTGCAGACCGTGTGGCTCGCGTTCTTGAAGAACATCGAGAACATCAACGAGCCCAAAGCCCTGGTCGGCTACTTGGTCGTCACAACTAGGCGTGAAGCCCGCCGCACGTGGACACCCAACAAGCGTGAGACCCACCTGTCCGACGAATACGCCGAACAGCTCGAGTCCGACACCGGCCTGCCCGAGGACGTGACGCTGATGGACGACCGCGACCGCAGGCTGTGGCTCGCGTTCGGCCGGCTGACCACGAGGTGCCAGGAACTGCTCCGGCTCACCGTGCTCGCGGGGCGCGCCGAGTACCGAGCGGTGGCAGAGGCCCTCGCCATGCCCCACGGCAGCATCGGTCCGACCAGGGGACGGTGCCTGAACCTGTTGCGCAACTACCTGGAAACGGAAGGAGGATCGCGGTGAACGAGACCGACCCGCGCGACGACCGCAGGGGCCTTGAGGACACCGCCGTCCTCTCCGAACTGAACAGGCTGGTCGACGAACTGGACCCGCCCCCGGCAGACCTGGTGGACCGCGTGAAGTTCGCGATAGCACTGGAAGACCTGGACGTGGAAGTAGCCCGCTGGGAACGCGCGGGCTCCTTCGCGGGCGTCCGGGGCGGCCAGACGGGCACGATCACCTTCACCGTCGACAACCTCACCCTGATGGTGAACTTCACCTCCACGGGCTCCCGCCACCGCATCGACGGCTGGCTGGTGCCCGCCGGCGAGCACACGGTCGAGGTACGGGTGGCCGACCACAAGTCCTCGTCGACCCGCGCCGACGACGGCGGCCGCTTCGTGCTGCCGGACGTGCCGGCCGGGACGACGCAGATCCTGGTGCACCTGGTGAACTCGCGCGGGGAACCGGGCCGGACCGTGGTGACACCGACGATCATGCTGTGAGCTTTTGATTTCGACGGCGGTTTGACGGCGGTTCATGGGGATTCGGCGCGGCGTGCGGCTTTGGGGGCGTACCGCGCCTGCACTGGGGTTTCCTGGGGATTCCGCGCTGACGCGCTGAGAGTCGCTGCACGGCGACCAGCCTTGCTTCCGTCGTCCGCAAGGACCGCCCGGCATTCGTACGAGTCACCAACCGCCCTCACGTCGATGGTCACGCTCTCAGGGCTCCGGTCAGTGCAGTTGGTAGTACCTGAGGTGATCTGACAACGATGTCATCGGCACTTTTCTACTGCCAACTCGGCGCAACGCCGAACGGCCCGGCCCGCCAAAGGCGGAACCGGGCCGTTCAGAGCATTCAAGCAGCAGGACTCAGAAGTCCATGCCGCCGGCGTCCGGAGCGGACGGAGCAGCGTTCTTCTCCGGCTTGTCCGCGACGACAGCCTCAGTCGTCAGGAACAGCGCGGCGATGGACGCGGCGTTCTGCAGCGCGGAACGCGTGACCTTGGCCGGGTCGATGATGCCGGCCTTGATCAGGTCCTTGTACTCGCCGGTCGCGGCGTCCAGGCCCTCGCCCGCGGGGAGGGACTTGACGCGCTCGACCACGACGCCGCCTTCGAGGCCGGCGTTGATGGCGATCTGCTTCAGCGGCGCCTCGACGGCGACCTTGACGATGTTGGCACCAGTGGCCTCGTCGCCCGTGAGACGCAGGCCCGCGAAGGCGACCTCGGCAGCCTGGAGCAGCGCGACGCCACCACCGGCGACGATGCCCTCCTCGACGGCGGCCTTGGCGTTGCGCACCGCGTCCTCGATGCGGTGCTTGCGCTCCTTGAGCTCGACCTCGGTGGCCGCGCCCGCCTTGATGACGGCGACGCCGCCGGCGAGCTTCGCCAGGCGCTCCTGGAGCTTCTCGCGGTCGTAGTCGGAGTCCGACTTCTCGATCTCGGCGCGGATCTGGTTGACGCGACCCTGGATCTGGTCGGCGTCGCCAGCACCCTCGACGATGGTCGTCTCGTCCTTGGTGACGACGACCTTGCGGGCCTTGCCCAGCAGCGAGATGTCGGCGTTCTCCAGCTTCAGGCCGACGTCCTCGGTGATGACCTGGCCACCGGTGAGGGTGGCGATGTCCTGGAGGATGGCCTTGCGGCGGTCACCGAAGCCAGGCGCCTTGACGGCGACGGACTTGAAGGTGCCACGGATCTTGTTGACGACCAGGGTCGCCAGGGCCTCGCCCTCGACGTCCTCGGAGATGATCAGCAGCGGCTTGCCGCCCTGCATGACCTTCTCCAGGAGCGGGAGCAGGTCCTTGACCGTGGAGATCTTGGAGCCGAACAGCAGGATGTACGGGTCCTCGAGGATCGCTTCCTGACGCTCGGGGTCGGTCACGAAGTAACCGGAGATGTAGCCCTTGTCGAAGCGCATACCTTCGGTGAGCTCCAGCTCGAGCCCGAGGGTGTTGCTCTCCTCGACGGTGATGACGCCTTCCTTGCCGACCTTGTCCATCGCCTCGGCGATGAGCTCGCCGATCGTGGGGTCAGCGGCGGAGATGGACGCGGTAGCAGCGATCTGCTCCTTCGTCTCGATCTCCTGGGCGTTCTTCAGGAGCTGCTCGGCAATGGCCTCGACGGCCTGCTCGATGCCGCGCTTGAGGCCGAGCGGGTTCGCGCCCGCGGCCACGTTGCGCAGGCCCTCGCGGACCAGAGCCTGGGCGAGCACCGTCGCGGTGGTCGTACCGTCACCGGCGACGTCGTCGGTCTTCTTCGCGACCTCCTTGACGAGCTCAGCCCCGATCTTCTCCCACGGGTCCTCGAGCTCGATCTCCTTCGCGATGGAGACGCCATCGTTGGTGATGGTCGGCGCGCCCCACTTCTTCTCGAGCACGACGTTGCGGCCCTTGGGGCCGAGCGTCACCTTGACGGCGTCAGCGAGGATGTTCATCCCGCGCTCGAGACCGCGACGGGCTTCCTCGTCGAACGCAATCATCTTGGCCATTGCGGTGTGTTCCTCCGCCTTTGTGGATTCTGGGCCACTGCGGGCGCACGCCCACAGCGGAACACGGTGCGAGTGGCCAGGCTCGGTGCCCGCGACGGACGACTCCCCCGTTGATCACGAGGGTGCCTCACCGTCCCAGCCTCACGACTTAGCACTCGACGGTGCCGAGTGCTAAGTCGTGTTTAGCACTCGGGCACGTCGAGTGCAAGCGAACCTGGTGGCGCGACTCGCAACGTCACTAGCGCGAGGTGCGCACCGGCACAGAGGTCGGCAGCGGCTTCTTCGAGGTCGACTCGTCGTCGAGCTGCAGCGTCGGCGAGGAGTTCGTCTTGGGCTGCCGCGCTGGTTCGTCGCGGGGGGTCAGGATGAGCACCACGACGATGATCGCGACGATCGCCGCGGCGGCCGCGATGACCGGCGCGAACCACACCGGGCGATCCTTGCGCGACGACGTGAACGCGCTCACGCCCACCTGGTTCGGCGGACGCAGCCGGACCGGGTCCGGCAGGCCCTGCTGCTGGTAGCCGCCCTGGTATTGACCCTGCTGCACGGGCGTCGGACCGGACACCGGCGACTGCACCGGGATCGAGCCGGACTGCGGTCCGAGTTGAGTGGGAATCGAGCCCTGCGCGACTCCGGCGAGAGCGACGCGCGCGGCGTTGATCAGCTCGGCGCAGCTCGGGTACCGCTGGGCCGGCTCCTTCGAGGTGCCCTTGCGGATGACGTCGTCGATCGCCGGCGGCAACGCGACGAGCTGCGACAGCGGCGGAACGATGCTGCCGAGGTGGCCCTGGATGACCTCCTGCACGCCACCCTGGAACGGCGGCCGGCCGGACAGGCACGCGAACAGCATGCAGGCCAGCGCGTACTGGTCGGTGCGGCCGTCGACGGGCTCGCCGCGCAGGTGTTCGGGCGCCGCGTAGGTCGGCGAACCGAGGAAATCACCCGTTCGAGTGCGGTGGCCGGTGGCGCCGCGCCTCGTCAGGCCGAAGTCGGCGACGTAGACGTGCTCGCGCGTGCCTTCCTTGGTGGTCACCAGGACGTTCGCCGGCTTCACGTCGAGGTGCACTAGGCCCTTGCCGTGCAGCATGTCGAGTGCCTCGGCGACCTGGGCCAGCAGCGTCAGCGTGCGCGCCGGGGTGAGCGGCCCCTCCTTGACGTGCCCGGAGAGGTCCTGGCCGTCCACCAGCCGCATCGCGATGTACAGCAGGCCGTCGACCTCGTCGAAGTCGTACAGCGGCACGATGTTCGCGTGGTCGATGGCGGAGGTGTTGCGTGCCTCGTCGACGAACCGCTCGCGGAACTCCGCGTCGGGTGCGAGGTGCTCACCGATGACCTTGAGCGCGACTTTCCGGCCCAGTCTCACGTCCGTGGCCCTGTAGGTAACGCTCATGCCACCGCGGCCGAGCACGCCGTCGATCCGGTAGTGCGCGATCCGCCGACCGCTCAGGTCCTCTGCCACGCGAGGCAGCCTAACGCGCGCCCGGATCGGGCTGCTCAGGGTTGGTCAAAGACGAGGGTCAACCGGCGCGGCGCACGTCCGAAGCCTGGCTGCGCCCGTCCCGTCCGGCCTGCACCTCGAACTCCACCCGATCCCCCTCGGACAGGGTCCGGAAGCCTTCCATCTGGATCGCCGAGTAGTGCACGAACACGTCGGGCCCGCCGTCGGTTGCGATGAAGCCGTATCCCTTTTCGGAGTTGAACCACTTGACGGTACCGAGAGCCAAGGCGTCCTCCTTCAGATCACGCAAGCAGAACGCAACGCTAAGAGAAGAAATGTCAGCCGGATACCTCCTTACGGAGTCATGAACGCGGGCTGACTCCGTTGGCGCGCAACCAGGTGGTGAGCCGGCGCGGTCCCCTCGTCTGGGTCAGCACGGCACCAGGACCGGCGAAGTCGAACACCAGGCCCTCGCCGGTGTGAATCGATTGCGCACCATCAGGTGCGGAACTGCGAAGCCGGCATTGCACGGTGTCCGCGAACGCCACCACGTGGTCGCTGCCGATGGTCACGGCCTCGCCGGCCGCCAGCGTCACGAGATCGAGCGCGCCGTAGCAGGCGAGCACCACGGAGCCCTGGCCGTGCGCATAGTTCAGGAAGCCTTCGAGTCCGCCGAAAAGCGCTTTCAACGGCGGCGCCTCCGGGTTCATCGCGACCGTGCTGCTCGATGCGATCCAGCCGAGCCGCGAAACACACCAGCCGTGCGTGCCGTCGAGCTCGACGAGGTGCAGATCTCCGGGCAGCACCGGCGCCGCGTCGATCCAGCCGCCCTCGGTGCCCGCGGTGCACAGCGCGACCGCCTTGGCGCCCGTGCCTTTGACCTCGACCGCGAGCCCGTAGCTCGTGGCCACGACGGTCAGCGGATCGGCCAGCACCATCTCGCCGGGCGCGAGCACGAGTCTCGCCACGCCGAACGTCGGTGTGTGCCTGGTCCGGACCTGCACAGATAACACCCCCGCTATTGAACTGCGCCCAGCGATCGCCACGATCACCGCGACGTTGGCAGTATGCAGTCGTGTCCCCCACCACAGTCGCCGAACACCGCCAGCGCGTCGCGGAGCTCGTCGGGCAGATGCCCGTGCTGCAGCTTCCGCTCGACGAGTGCCTCGGGCTCGTGCTCGCCGCCGACGTCATCGCTCCCGTCTCACTGCCACCGTTCGACAACTCCGCGATGGACGGGTACGCCGTGCTCGCCGCGGATCTCGCGGGTGTGAGCGCGGCCAGTCCGGCCCGCCTGCCCGTCGCCGACGACATCCCCGCAGGCCGCACGGATCTCTCGGCGCTGGTGCCCGGCACCGTGCAGCGGATCATGACCGGCGCGCCCCTGCCGCCGGGAGCGGACGCGGTGATCCAGGTCGAGCTGACCGACGGCGGCGTCGAGACCGTGACGATCAACGCGACCGTCGCGGCCGGCACGAACATCCGGATCGCGGGCGACGACGTGCAGAAGGGCGACCCGGTGCTGCTCGCGGGCACGGTGCTGCGCCCGGCCCAGCTGGGGCTCGCGTCCGCGCTCGGGCTCGCCCAGCTGCCGGTGCGCCGCCGCCCGCGGGTGCTGGTCCTGTCCACCGGCTCCGAGCTGGTCGAACCCGGCCAGCCGCTGCTGCAGGGCCAGATCTACGAGTCGAACGGCATGATGCTCGCCTCCTCCGTCCGCGAGGCCGGCGGCATCGCCGTGCAGCTGCGGTTCGTGCCGGACGACATCGAGGAGTTCCACCGCGCGCTGGCGCCCTATCTCGGCTCGGTGGACGTGATCGTCACGTCCGGCGGGGTCAGCGCGGGCGCGTACGAGGTGGTCAAGGACGCCCTGGCGAGTCACGACGTGCGGTTCACGAAGGTCTCGATGCAGCCGGGCGGGCCGCAGGGCGCGGGCACCTACGAGGGCCTGCCGGTGCTGACGCTGCCCGGCAACCCGGTGAGCGCGCAGGTGTCGTTCGAGGTGTTCGTGCGGCCGGCGCTACTCGCGTCGATGGGCCACCTCCAGGTCGAACGCACCACCGCGCAGGCAACCATCACGACCGGGCTGACGTCTCCAGCGGGAAAGACGCAGTTCCGGCGCGGCGCGTACGACCCGTCGTCCGGGCAGGTCGTGACGCCGGTCGGGGGTCCGGGGTCGCACCTGCTGTCGGCGCTCGCGCTGTCGAACTGCCTGATCGAGGTGCCCGAGGACGTCACGGAGCTGGCGGCGGGCGCCGAGGTGACTGTCAGATACCTGCAGTAGTGACACGACGTTCTGGGGGAATGAAAGATGAGAGCGGCACTGGCGTTGGTGATGCTCGCCGGGTTCTTCGTGCTCGCGGCCGGGATCTTCGTCGTCCTGGGCGGGGTCGCGTTGTCGGTGTACGACCGGGGCGACGTCCAGGGCGGGGTGTGGCTGGGAATCCTGGCGCTCGCCCTGGGAGGTCCGCCGCTGGCCGCGATGCTGTGGGCACTGTGGGTCAGGCCGCAGCCGGACGGCGTTCCGGTGACCCGCGCGACGCACCCCGAGCTCTGGCAGCACGTCGACGAGCTGGCCAGGATCGCGGGCACCCGCAGCCCGGACGACATCCGGCTGGTCACCACGGCGAACGCGGGCGTGTGGGAGCGCCACGGCGTGCGGTACCTGGAACTCGGCCTGCCGATCGTGGCGGGCATGGGCATCGGTGAGCTCAGGTCGGTGCTCGCGCACGAGCTGGGCCACTACGGCGGCGGGCACACCAAGGTCTCCTCGATGACGTTCCGGGCGAAGCTCGCGCTCGGGATGGTGGTCGGGCGGGCCGACTCGATCGGCGTGCTCTACGCGTGGGCGAAGCTGTACGCCCTGGTCGCCGCCTCGGAGAGCCGCAAGCACGAGCAGTTCGCCGACGAGGTGGCGGTCGCCGCGGCGGGACCGGAGGCGGCGTCGCGGGCACTGCTGCGAATCGGCCCGGTCGGCGAGGCGTGGGGCGACTACGTGCGCTGGTACGTCTCGCTCGCGTTGATCGCGGGCCGCACCCCGCCGTTGCTGGAGGGCTTCCGCGCCTACCTGGACCATCCTCGACGGGTGCACCAGCTGCGGGAGCTGGAGCCGGTGCTGGCCGAGCAGGAGCCCAAGTCGGTGTTCGACAGCCATCCGCCGATCCGCGAGCGGGTGGCCGTGATGAGAGGCCTGCAGCCGTCCTCGGCGACCGTGGCGGTGGCCGTCGACGAGCGGCCCTCGTGGACGTTGCTGCACGGCACACCGCAGGAGGAGGTCGCGAAGCTGATCGGCGTGCAGGGCCCGCCGATCACCTGGGCGGAGCTCGCCCCGCTGACCGGCCCGGTCGTGGTGCGCCGCTACGCCGACGCATTGCGGCACGCCGGCCGGGTGAGCAAGATCGGCGACTCGCTGGCCGCGGTGCTGGCGGGGCTGGCCCGCGGCGGGCTGCACGAGCTCACCGGCCGGCCGGTGGACGTGTCGCTGGGCAGCGAGCACGTGCACGAGGCGGCCGTCGAGACCGTGACGGAACTGCTCGGATGCCTGGTCGCCGACCAGCTCGTGACCGCAGGGCGCGCACAGTTGGAGCTGAACTGGGGCGGCCTGTTCGTGCTGCGACTGCCGGACGGAGCAGCGATCTATCCCGACGACCTGGTCGCGCCCGCCGTCCGTGACGCGTCGCGGGTCGCTGAAGTGCGGCTTCGCCTGCAGGCCATCGGAGTGGACGGGCTGTGACGGAACGCTCACCGTGCGGCGTTGTTCACGCCGTGTGACGGGGATTACACTGGCTGCAGGTGCCGGTCGGCGCGTGCATTCGTCGGGGGATGCACGAGCCGACCGGCCACTTGCGTTCACGGCAGTCCCAGGGCCCTGTTTCCCAGGTCTCAGTGGGCGGTTTGGCGCGTTGGCGTAGCGTGATGCCGCCCGACAAACCACGGAAGCTACGGAACCCACAGACACGATGAGCAGCGAGAAGCCCGTCTCTCACTTCCTCGAACTCGCGCGCGGCATGGTGCCGCCGATGCACCCGGCCGGACGCCCGTTCGTCGCGGCCGCGGCGATCGCGACCCTCCTCGTCCGGCTGCGCTTCAAGCGGCTCGGCGTCGCCCTCGCGCTGGTCACGGCGTGGGTCGCGTGGTTCTTCCGCGAGCCGAAGCGCGTGACGCCGACCCGCCCGAACCTCGCGGTCGCCCCGGCCGACGGCACCGTCTCGCACGTGGTCGACGCCGTCCCGCCCGCCGAGCTCGGCCTCGGCTCGCAGCCGATGACACGCATCAGCGTGTTCCTGTCCGTCTTCGACGTGCACGTGCAGCGCGTGCCCGCGGACGGCGAGATCGTCCAGGTCTCCTACCACCCCGGCAAGTTCCTCTCGGCCGACCTCGACAAGGCCTCCGAGGAGAACGAGCGCAACACCGTCTGGCTGCGCACCACGTCGGGCGTCGACCTGGTGGTCGTGCAGATCGCCGGCCTCGTCGCCCGCCGCATCGTGTGCGAGGTCGCCGAGGGCGAGAAGGTCGCCGCCGGCCAGACCTACGGCCTGATCCGCTTCGGCTCGCGCGTGGACCTGTACGTCCCGCGCGGCAGCCGTGTCCTGGTCGAGGCCGGCCAGCGCACCATCGGCGGGGAGACCGTCCTCGCTGAGCTTCCGGAAGCCTGATGGCGCCCAGCGGGCCCGGCGTTCGCCTGCTGCCGAACGCGATCACGGTCCTCGCGATGTGCTCGGGCCTGTCCGCGGTGCACTTCGCGAACGTCGGCATGTGGGGCGCGGCCATCGCCTCGATCGCGGCAGCCGCCGTGTTCGACGGCCTGGACGGCCGCATCGCCCGCCTGCTGGACGCGACGTCGAAGATGGGCGCCGAGCTCGACTCGCTGGCCGACGCCATCTCCTTCGGGGTGGCGCCGGCGTTGGCGATCTACCTCTGGAAGTTCGAGGGCAGCCGCGCCGGCTGGGTCATCGCGCTGATCTTCGCGGTCTGCATGGTGGTCCGCCTGGCCCGCTTCAACACGTTGCTGGAAAAGGAACAGCCGCCGTTCGCGAAGGAGTTCTTCGTCGGCGTCCCGGCCCCGGCCGGCGGTTTGCTGTTGCTGCTGCCGCTGATCATCGAGGAGCAGATCCGGAGCGACGGCTGGTGGAACGAACCGCTCGTCGTCGGCGTCTGGACCGTGGTCGTCGCGATGCTGCTGGTGTCGCGCATTCCCACGCTGTCCGTGAAGACCGTGAAGGTGCCGCCGCGCTGCGGTCGCTCCTCTGCTGGTCCTCATCGGACTGCTCGCCGCCGCGATCATCACGTACCCGTTGGTGGCGCTGATCATCGCGATGGTCGTGTACCTGGCGCACCTGCCTTACTCGGTGCGGCGGTACATGTGGCTGTCGAAGCATCCTGAGGCTTGGACCGTCACCGGTGCTGATCGTCGCGCCATCAAGCGCGCGCACGGGGTTGCTGCTCGTCGGCTCGGGCTTCGTCAGCCGTTGCACGGGCGGGTCGCTGGTGCGGCCATGCGGGCGGTTCGGCGGCCTCGGCGTGATGCATCCACTGCTGCTGCGGCAGAGGGTGCGATGCCTTCCGCGAACGGCCGTCGTCGTTCGTGGCGCCAGTTGGGGCTTCGGCGGCAGCCGAAGCGCTGATCGCCTGATTCCTGACGATGGGCCGGACACGTTCGACGTGTCCGGCCCATCGTTTTGTGCCCGCGCGTCCTCTGGTTCGGTGGAACGAGGTTTCGAACGATCCGGCCCGCCTGATCTCCGGGAAAGTACAGGCCTGAGCGTGAGGAACTAGAGTCGTCGTCGTGATCACGCTGACGGCTCGCCTGTCCCCGTCCGCTCTGGACACCCGGCGCGGCGTAGTCCGCCTCCACCCCGAGGTGCTCGACGCCTTGGGCCTGCGCGCCTGGGACGCCGTGAAGCTGACCGGCGCCCGCGTGAGCGCCGCCCTGGCCGCGGCCGGCGAACAACCGCCCGGCGTGGTCCTGGTCGACGACGTCACCCTCACGAACCTGGGTGTGGTCGAGGGTTCCGAGATCGTCGTGGCCCCCGTGCAGGTCACCGCGGCCCGTTCGATCACCGTTGCGGGCTCGCGCCTTGCCACCACCGCGCTGACGCCCGAGCACGTGCGGATGGCGTTGACCGGCAAGGTGCTCACGGTCGGCGACAACGTCTCGCTGCTTCCCCAGGACCTTGCGCCGCCGCCCGGCGCCAATCTCTCCGAGACGCGCCGCAAGCTGTCCAACGCCATCGGCATGACGTGGACCAACGAGCTCATCACCATCACCTCCACCGACCCGGCCGGTCCGGTGGCCGTTCAGCCGTCGAGCGTTGTGGGCTGGCGTTCGGCGTCGGCCCCGGCCGCTGAGGTGACTCCGGTGGTGGTGCAGGAAAAGCACGAGGCACTGCCCGTCGCCGACCTGGTGGGCCAACGGGAACAGGCGCGCCGCCTGACCGAATGGCTGGACCTGATGTTCCGGCAGCCGGAACTTCTCACCAAGCTGGGTGCTTCCGCCCGGCTGGCGGCCATGATCAGCGGGCCGGAAGGTGTCGGCAAGGCGACGCTGGTCCGCGCGGTGGCTCGTTCCGTGGAGGCCTCGGTCGTCGAACTGGCCGCCCCCAGCATCGCCGTCCTGGAACCGGGCGCCATGGCCAAGCAGCTCGGCGACGCGATCGCGGGCGTTCCCGAAAAGCCCACGGTGTTGCTCCTCACCGACATCGACGCCCTGCTCCCCACCGCGCCGCCGCCGGTCGCGACCGTTGTTCTGGACATCCTGCGCACGGCCGTCTCCCGCCCCAACCTCGCCCTCGTGGTCACGTCGGCCCGCGCGGAGTCGGTGGACGCCCGTCTGCGCGCGCCGGATCTGGTCGACCGAGAACTGACGCTCCCGCTGCCCGACGGCGCGACCCGCACCGAACTGCTGCGGGTGCTGCTGCGCGACGTTCCGCTGGAGTCCGATGTGGACTTCGGCGCGGTCGCCGAGCGCACGCCAGGTTTCGTGGCCGCCGACCTGTGCGCCCTGCGCCGTGAAGCAGCGGTCCGGGCCGCCCTGCGTCAGCGCGACGTGGCAGAACCCCGGGTGGGACAAGAAGATCTGCTGGGCGCACTCAAAACGGTCCGCCCGATCTCCATGTCGGCCTCCGACACCGTCCAGACCGGCGGCCTCACGCTGGACGACGTCGGCGACATGGTCGAGGTCAAGCAGGCACTGACCGAGGCGGCGCTGTGGCCGCTGCGCTACCCGGATTCCTTTGCCCGCCTTGGTGTCGAGCCTCCGCGCGGGGTTCTGCTGTACGGGCCGCCCGGATGTGGCAAGACGTTCCTGGTGCGTGCGCTGGCCGGCTCCGGGCAGCTGAACGTGCTGACGGTCAAGGGTGCCGAGCTGATGGACAAGTTCGTCGGCGAGTCGGAACGGGCGGTGCGCGAGCTGTTCCGGCGCGCTGCCGACGCCGCCCCGGCCCTCATCTTCCTCGACGAGGTGGACGCGCTGGCACCCCGGCGTGGCCAGTCGTCCGACGCCGGGGTCGCGGACCGGGTCGTGGCTGCCCTGCTGACCGAACTGGACGGCGTGGAACCGCTGCGGGACGTCGTGGTGATCGCCGCGACCAACCGCCCGGAACTGATCGACCCCGCCCTGCTGCGGCCGGGGCGGCTGGAACGCCTCGTGAACGTGCCGCCGCCGGACGCCGACGCGCGCACCGAGATCCTCAAGGCCGCCTCGCGGAACACGCCGCTGGCCGGCGACGTGGACCTGGCCGCGCTGGCCGGTGAGCTGGACATGTACTCGGCGGCGGACTGCGCGGCGTTGGTGCGGGAGGCGGCGCTGACGGCGATGCGGGAGTCGTTGGAGGCCGCCGAGGTCACGCAGGCGCACCTGGCCAAGGCTCGTACGGTGGTCCGGCCGTCGCTCGACCCGGCGCAGCTGGCTTCGCTGGCGGCTTACGCGGCCGGGCGCTGACGGTCCGGTCGTGAGTGGAAAACGTCGCCGTGGCAACGGTTTCCACTCACGACCTTCGGCCTACTTGTTCTTCGACACGCCCTGGTAGTCGTTGGTGACGATCAGGATGATCCCCGCCGCGGAGCTCTGGATCCCGTCGAACCGGGGCTCGACCCGCGCCCGCAGCAACGTGGCGAGCTCCTTCGCGGAGGCTTCCTCGTCGGTGCCGGGCCGGAAGTACACGGTGGTGGTCGGGATCGTGCCCTGCGAGTAGTTGCCGGTCCCGGCCACGGTCCAGCCGTTGGCCCGCACCTCGTCCGACGCCTTGTTCGCGAGCCCGGTGATCGTGGAGTTGTTGTAGACCCGCACCGGGACCTTGGCCGCGCCGGGTGGCGTGACCGGAGGCGGCGGCACCGCGGCGGACGATGTCGGCGCTGACGGCGGCGCCGTGGGCGAACCCGTCGTGGTCCCGACCGGAGGCGCCGACGACGTGGGTGCCGTCGGGGAGCCCGTGGTGGTCTGGGGTGGTGGTGTGTCGGACGAGCCGGCGGCCGGTGGGGTGTCGGAACCGCCGCCGAACAGGCTGACGATGCCGATCACCAGGGCGACGGCGGCTACGCCGAGCAGGGCGAAGCCGGCGGCCTTCGCCGGGCGCGACGGGCTAGCGGACTCGGGGGAGGTCATCAGTCCTCGGTGCTCCTGGCGCGTGCGCGGACCCTTTGGCGGCCTGTCCGCACGCCGCGCAGCCGTTTGACCAGCATCGGGTCGGCAGCCAGCGCGGCTTCCTTCTCGATCAGGCCGTTGAGCAGCTGGTAGTAACGGGTGGCGGACATGTCGAACAGTTCCCTGATGGCCTGTTCCTTGGACCCCGAGTACTTCCACCACTGACGCTCGAACGCGAGCATCGTGCGTTCGCGGCTGGTCAGCCCGTCAGCGGTAGTGAGCGCCTCGGCGTGATCCATCTGGCTCCCCACGGTCGCCACACCATCTCAGGTGCGGGCAATTCAATCACGTGATCGTTCCAACCTACCGCGCGACACCGACAGTTTTGGACGGCTTAAAGTCTGACCATGTCCGTGCACCGCATCTGCATCGCCGGTGAGCCCGTGCTCCACCGCCCCACGCTCGAGGTCACCGAGTTCGGTACCGAGCTGAAGACGCTCGTCGACGACATGTTCGAGACGATGGCAGCCGCTCGCGGAGTCGGGCTCGCGGCCAACCAGATCGGTGTAGACCTGCGGGTTTTCGTCTACGACTGCCCGGACGACGAGGGCGTGCAGCACCGCGGCGTGGTCGTGAACCCCGTGCTCGAGACCACCGAGATCCCGGAGGGCATGCCGGATCCGGACGACGACTTCGAGGGTTGCCTGTCGGTGCCGGGTGAGGCCTACCCGACCGGACGCGCCCGTTGGGCGAAGGTGACCGGGCTCGACGTCGACGGGCAGCCGTTCGAGGTCGAGGGCACCGGCTTCTTCGCGCGCTGCCTGCAGCACGAGACCGACCACGTCAACGGCTACCTCTACGTCGACCGCCTCGTCGGCCGGTACAAGAAGGAGTCGAAGCGGATGCTGCGCGACAACGAATGGGGCCAGCCGGGCCTGTCCTGGGACCCGGCCGACCCCACGAACTTCCTGGACGAAGACGAAGACTAGGGGCGGAGCACCGACTCCACCTGCGCCAGCTCGGCGGGCGTCAACGGCCCGAACGCCAGCGCTCCCGCGTTCTCCTCGACCTGAGCCACCGTCCGAACACCCGGAATCGGGATCAGCCGGGGAGAACGCGCCCAGAACCACGCCAGCGCGCCCTGCACCAGCGTGCGGCCGCCGGACGTCAGCACGTCCCGGATCGCCTCCCGAGCCTGGAAGTACTCCGGTGAAGGCTTCCCGTCGACGAAGAACCGCAGCCACGACGGGTTCGTGACGCGCACGTCGTCGTCGGGCAGCACGTCGAACGTCTCCCGCGCGAGCAACCCCATCGCGAGCGGACGACGACACAGCACGGCGAAGTCGCCCGCGTACATCTCGGGGTTGTCGAACAGCACGTTGATGTCGGCCTGAGCAGCGATCCCGTGCTCACCCTCGGCGAAGAACCGCGCCCGCTCGACGTCGTCGGTGCTCCACCCGTACGAACGGATCTTGCCCGCCGCCACCAGCACCTCGCACTCGTCGCGCAGCGGCGCCGCCTCCTCCAGCGGCAGCCCGCCGATGTGCAGCTGGTAGAGGTCGATCCGGTCGGTACCCAAGCGTCGCAACGACCCCTCGACGGCGCGGCGCAGGTGCTCGACCGATCCTTCGTCGCCGGTCATCCGCCGCGTTTCGGCGTCGAACCCGCAACCCCACTTCGTCGCGATCACCACGTCGTCACGCACCGACGCAAGCGCTTGCCCCAGCACCATTTCGGCATGTCCGCAGCCGTAGACGTCAGCCGTGTCGAACAGCGTCACGCCCAGCTCGAACGCCCGCTGCAACGCCTTCGACGACTCCGCGTCGTCGGCCGGTCCCCAGCCGACCGGCGAACCGTCCACGCCCGAGAACGGGCCACCCATCGCCCATGTACCGAAACCCAACTTCCCGAGCTCTGTCATGGGTCCACCGAACATCCTGGAGCGCGCTCCAGGTCAAGCACCAGCCGCGATCGCGAGAAAAAGAATTGCTCCGGTCAGCGACCATCGACGCATGCCAGTCGAAAACATCGTCGCCTTCCTCGCGGCCTCGTTCCTCATCGCACTGTCGCCCGGACCTGGTACGGCCATGGTCCTGCGACAGTCGGTGCACGGGCGAAAAGCCGCGCTGGCGACGGTGTTCGGCATGGAGGTCGGGGTCGCGTGCTGGGCCGTCGCGGCCGCGCTGGGCCTGTCCGTGCTGCTCACGGCGTCCGAGATCGCCTTCCACACGCTCCGGATCGCCGGCGCGGTGTTCCTGATCTACCTCGGCGTCAAGGCGCTGGTCAGCAAGAGCCTGCCGAGCGAGGCGCCGCCGCCCGGCCACGCGTTCCGCAGCGGGCTGATCGTGAACCTGGCCAACCCGAAGCTCGGCGTGTTCGCGATCTCGTTCCTACCGCAGTTCGTGCCGGCCGGGGAGGCCGGCCAGGGGGTTCTGCTCTTCCTCGCCATCGGCTGGGTCCTGATCGACACGGTCTGGTACCTGATCATCGTGACGATCCTGCACACCATCCGCGGCTGGCTCGCCCGGCCGAGGGTCCGCACGGTCCTGGAGAAGCTGTCGGGCGGCGTGCTGCTGGCGCTCGGAGTCCGGCTGGTACTCGACCCGCGTTGAGATCGGGTTGCCCCGGCGCCAGAAGAGCTCGGGCAACCCGGCCAGCTCGGCCAGGGTGTGGCAGGCGGCCATCGAGGCGTAGCCACCGGCCAGGACATGCGCACGGACGCGGTCCAGGCGGCCGAACTCGATCACCTCACCGGCGATCAGGAACGGCAGCACCAGCTGCCAGGCCCGCACCACGGCCGGACGACGCCGGTGCGGTGCGCGCAGGGCCGCGCGGGCGACTCGTAACAGGTGCTCGTTCGCGCTCATCGTGTACGGGTGCGCCGTGTGGTCCCAGTTCCACCGGCGCTCCTCCGTCACAGCGCACCGCACGCACTCGACCGGTCCGGTGCCCAGTTCGGCACCACAGCGTGAGCACGCGAGCAGCGTCATGGCCCAGTCGACGCACGTCCACGGGTACTGCCCGACGTCGGCCGAGATCACCAGCTCGGCCAGCTCGCGGTCCGCCAGCTGGGACGACGTTCTCAGCGCCTCCCAGTCCGCGAGCCAGAACTGGTCGAGCAGCTCGGCGCAGAAACCGCAGTCGGGGTAGCCGCGACCTGCGAGTTCTCCGCAGGAAGGGCATGCCGAGACCACGGCGGGACGCTGACCGCGACGCGCGCCGGGCGGGAACGGCTGGTGATCAGCCACGAGGAGAAGATTAGGGCCAAACCGTCCCCTTGGCAGCTACGCCGCACCGTGACTATCGTCGGGTCTCGACAACTCAACACAACGCGGGAGCTCGCGCCAAAGCGGGCTGAGAGGGTGACTGGCTGTGAGGGCCGGCGTCACCGACCGCCTGAACCTGACCGGGTAATGCCGGCGTAGGGAGGAATGTCGTGACGGCACTTGACGACCGTTCGGTCAAGCCCAGTGTTACCACCGGCCCGATCTCGGGCTCGCGCAAGGTCTACCGCGAAGTCGCTTCTGACATCCGGGTGCCCTACCGCAGGGTGGAACTGACCAACGGCGAACATGTCGATCTCTACGACACTTCCGGTCCGTATACCGACGACAACGCCACCATCGACGTCCACAGTGGACTCACCGACCTCAGGTCGGGGTGGATCGCCGCACGTGAACCGATCAACGGAGCTGTCAGCCAGCTCGCGTACGCCAAGGCCGGGATCATCACCCCGGAGATGCGCTACATCGCGGCGCGGGAGAACATGGACGCGGAGTTCGTCCGCAGCGAGGTCGCCATCGGGCGAGCGGTCATCCCGTTGAACCGCAAGCACCCCGAGGCCGAGCCGATGATCATCGGCAAGAAGTTCCTCGTGAAGATCAACGCCAACATCGGCAACTCCGCCGTGTCGTCGTCGATCGAGGACGAGGTCGACAAGATGGTGTGGGCGGCCCGCTGGGGCGCCGACACGATCATGGACCTCTCCACCGGCAAGCGGATCCACGAGACGCGCGAATGGATCCTGCGCAACTCGCCCGTGCCGATCGGCACCGTGCCGATCTACCAGGCATTGGAGAAGGTCAACGGAGATCCGGCCCAGCTGTCGTGGGAGGTCTACCGCGACACGGTGATCGAGCAAGCCGAGCAGGGCGTCGACTACATGACGGTCCACGCGGGCGTGCTGCTGCGGTACGTGCCGATGACGGCCAGGCGCGTCACCGGCATCGTCTCGCGCGGCGGGGCGATCATGGCCGCGTGGTGCCTCGCGCACCACAAGGAGAGCTTCCTCTACACGCACTTCGAGGAGCTCTGCGACATCCTGCGCACCTACGACGTGACGTTCTCGCTGGGCGACGGACTGCGGCCGGGTTCCATCGCGGACGCCAACGACGAGGCGCAGTTCGCCGAGCTCAGGACCTTGGGCGAGCTCACGCACATCGCACGTGCTCGCGACGTTCAGGTCATGATCGAGGGCCCCGGCCACGTGCCGATGCACAAGATCGCCGAGAACGTCCGGCTGGAAGAGGAGTGGTGCGGCGAGGCGCCGTTCTACACCCTCGGGCCGCTGGCCACGGACATCGCGCCGGCGTACGACCACATCACGTCCGCGATCGGCGCGGCGCAGATCGGCTGGCTGGGCACCGCGATGCTCTGCTACGTCACGCCGAAGGAGCACCTCGGCCTGCCGAACCGGGACGACGTGAAGACCGGCGTGATCACCTACAAGATCGCGGCGCACTCGGCGGACCTCGCCAAGGGCCACCCCGGCGTCCAGGACTGGGACGACGCGCTGTCCAAGGCGCGCTTCGAGTTCCGCTGGGAGGACCAGTTCAACCTGTCGCTCGACCCGGACACCGCGCGCTCGTTCCACGACGAGACACTCCCTGCGGAACCGGCGAAGACGGCGCACTTCTGCTCGATGTGCGGGCCGAAATTCTGCTCCATGAAGATCACGCAGGACGTGCGGCGCTACGCCGAGGAGCGCGGACTGTCTACCGTGGAGGCCATCGAGGCGGGCATGGCGGAGAAGTCCGGCGAGTTCGCCGACACCGGGAACAAGGTCTACCTGCCAGTGGTGGAAACGACGTGACAGCAACACCTCCGCGGGTCCTCACCATCGCCGGAAGCGATTCCGGCGGTGGTGCGGGGATCCAGGCCGACCTCCGCACGCTCTTCGCGTGCGGAGTGCACGGCTGCGTCGCGCTGACAGCCGTGACGGTCCAGAACTCCCTGGGCGTCACGGGCGTCTCCGAGATTCCGGCGGACGTCGTCGCGGCGCAGATCATCTCGGTGGCCGAGGACATCGGCGTGCAGGCGGCGAAGACCGGCATGCTCGCGTCGGCGGCGATCATCGAGGCGATCACACCCGCACTGGACCGCGTCGGCATCGGGCGGCAGGGATGGACCCCGTTCGTCGTCGACCCCGTCTCG
This sequence comes from uncultured Actinomycetota bacterium, assembly GCA_963771775.1. Taxonomy (GTDB): domain Bacteria; phylum Actinomycetota; class Actinomycetes; order Mycobacteriales; family Pseudonocardiaceae; genus Lentzea. The sequence continues at coordinate 997,003 of CAVYUS010000004.1, read as the reverse complement.
GCGTCGATGCACGGCGACCAGCTGCTGGCCGATTCCGCGCTGGACGCGTTGCGCGGCTTGCTCTTCCCGCGCGCGACGCTGGTGACACCGAACCTCGACGAGGTGCGGCTGCTCACCGATATCGCGGTGAAGGACCGCGAGGACCAGCGCGTGGCGGCGATTGCCCTGCACGCGATGGGTCCCGAGTGGGTGCTCGTGAAGGGCGGCCACATGTGGGACGACCCGGAGTGCCTCGACCTGCTGTACAACGGCAGGGAGTTCATCGAGCTGCCCGGTCCGCGCTACGACACCAAGCACACGCACGGCAGCGGCGACACTTTGGCGTCGTCGATCAGCTCGGCGTTGGCGAAGGGCGCCACGGTGCCGGAAGCCGTGCGGTTCGGCAAGGACTTCATCGTGAAGTCGGTGGCCGCGTCCTACCCGCTGGGTGGCGGGGTCGGCCCGGTGTCGCCGCTCTGGAGGCTCGACAAGTAGCGGGCGTACATCGCCTTCAGGTCGGTGGTCTCGGGATCGAGCAGCCAGACCGTCAGCGCGCCTTCCAGGAACGCGATCAGCTCGGTTGCGGCCGCTTCACTTCCCAGCGCGGTGGTGAAGTGGCCGCGGAGCATCCGGTTCCGCGCGCGGAACCGGTGCGTGATCTCGTCGTCGCGCGCCAGGTGCTCGGCCTGCAGCACCGTGTGCAGCGTCGCCAAACCCTTGTGCGCCATGGTGAATTCGGCGTCCTCCAGCAACGCCGGCACCAGGTCCTTCGACGAGACCCGTGCCGCGGCACGTGCGTCGAACTCGTCCAGCACCGCCTTGAGCAGGTTTTCCTTGGACCCGAAGTGGTGGATCACCGCAGACGGCGTGACGCCGGCGTTCTTCGCGATGGCCGCGACCCCCGTGCCCGCGTAACCGTTGGCGCCGAACAGCTCGATCGCGGCGTCGACGATCTCGCGACGTCGCTCGACGCCGCGCTGCTGCACCTGTCCCTTGATCCCGACGATGGAAAAAGACTAGCCGCCCTCATTAGGCTGAACAACCATGCAGGAAAATAAGGTCAGGACAGAGCTGGTCATCCCGGCGAAGGTGGACGACGTGTGGCGGGTGCTGGTGGACTTCGACGGCTATGCCGACTGGAACCCCGTCATGGAGTACACGCAGGTCAACGGCCTAGAACCAAGGTCAGGGCAGCCAAGGGCACGCCGTTCGAACGCGACTTCGACGGCGAGGTCACGTCGATGGAGCCGTACGTGCTGGCCTCCCAGGGCGGCGATCCCGAGACGTTCTTCGGCCGTCACCGCTGGGAGCTCAGCGAGGTCTCCGGCGGCACGCGCCTGGTGAACGTCGAGGAGTTCACCGGCCCGATGGCCGCCGGCGTGCTGGCGCAGACCCGTGCCGTGCTGGTCGCGGAGTTCGACGCCTTCAACCAGGCGCTGCTCCGGGTTTTCTCCGACGAGCGCGTCTAGCGGCTCAGAGGTCCGGGTTCGCCGCGAACAGGGTCTCCACCACGTCCGCACGTTCCAGCACGGCGGCGCACCAGGCGAAGTGGCCGTCGGCCCCGTCCCGGCTGAAGGCGCAGGCCGTCGCGATCGCGTAAGCCGCCCGGTAGAGCAGCATGCGGGCGAGGGAGTGGCCGTGACGTTCGGCCAGCACGGCCGTAATCGCGTCGTCGGACGCACGAGCGCCGGGCCCGTACATGTCGAACACGCCGGCGGTGATCGACGCTTCGAAGGTGTGATCGCCCGCCGTGGTGAGGAAGCTCCAGTCGATCAGGGCGGTCACCCGGAACGCGTCGTCCACCAGGACGTTCGCCGGGACGATGTCCCCGTGCACCACCCGGTCGGGCGCCAGAGGCACCCGCAGCAGCAGCCGGTGCACCCGCTCCAGTTTCCGGTCGAAGTCCGTGATCCGGGCGCGCAGCACCTCCGCGTGCGCGACGGCCCGCCGCCGGACCAGTGCGGCCAGGACTTCGGTCCAGCGCTCACCTCCGGCCCACAGCGGCGTGGTCTCGTCCAGCACGGTCAGCGCCCGAGCCGCGGGGCCGGCCTCGGTCCCGGCCAGCCCTGTCGCCGCCGTGAGCGCGGCCTCGTGCGCCGCGGCCAAGGGAATCCGCTGCTGCTCCAGGAGGATCGACAGCGGCGTACCGGGCAGCCGACGCTCCAGCGTCACCGCGTGCCCGTCCACCTCGTCCATCTCGACGATGAGCGGCGTCGCATACGGCAGGCCCTGGCCCTGCAGCTCCTGCTGGAACTCCTGGGTCAGCAACAGATCGGCACGCCCGCGCTGGAACCAGACCTTCCCGACCCGGCCGTCGCCCAGCTCGTAGACGACGCCTTCCATGCCACGGCCCAGTAGAGCGACGGCGGGATGGCCCTGGGAGCGGAAGTGGTCCACCCAGCGGTCGTCCGGGTGCGTTTCGGTGTGCGTCACGCGGTTACTTCGACTCCTCGCCGACGAGCGTCTCCAGCGCGTCCAGAGCGTGCACGAGCGCCGCCACGTGCGCGGGTGTGAGCTGCTCGATCCGGCGCTGCAACTCGCGAACCCGCGCGGAGCGGACTCCGGAGACCATCGTCTCGCCCTCGGGCGTGGGGGTGGCGAGCCAGGCACGGCCGTCCTGCGGGTCGGGTTCGCGCTTCACGTAACCGGCCTCGACCAGCGCGGCCACGATGCGCGACAACGTCGGCGGCGCGACGCCTTCCTTGTTCGCGAGGTCGCCGAGGCGCATCGGACCGCACCGGGCGAGCGTCGCGAGCGCGGAGACCGCGCCGGGGCCGAGTCCGGGGGAACCGGTGCGTCGCAGCAACCGGGCCAGCCGGCCGATCGCCAGGTACAGGCGCGCGGTCGCGTCCTCGACCTCGGCGTCAATGGGGGCCGTCACGGCTTGTCGTCCTCCTCGGCGGATTTCAGGTAATGGTCAATCATCCCCCAGCACGTGTGTACTCAAGGTAGCGGCTCCTCGGCTCGGAGTTCCGGCGAAAAGCCAGAACTGATCTAGGCCCTCCATGGTGAATTTCCCACGCATAAAGGATGAAACCTGACGCGCCTCGTCGCGGCGGCCGGTCGTCCGCGGTGTGCTGAACAAAATCCACGAAAACGCGGAATTCCGGACGGGGTCGACGACGCACCGGACGGCGGAGCGCTGTTGGCCCGGCGACGTTGCCTGCACCCAGAGGCGCTGCGGAATTCCGGACGGGTCGACGACGCGCTGGACCGCGGAGCCTGTTGGCACGGCGACGATGCCTGCCCTCAGAGACGCCGCGGAATTCCGGACCGATCGACCACACGCCGGACGGAGCGCTACAAGCCCGGCGACGACGCCTGGGCCCAGAAGCGCTGCGGAATGCGGCCGGCCAGCCGGGCGAGCCGGCCGCCCTCGACCGCGCACCGCATGGCGGCGCCCATCCGTTCGGGATCCTGCGCCCGCGTGACCGCCGTCGCCAGAAGCACCGCCGAGCAACCGAGTTCCATCGCGAGCGCGGCATCCGACGCCGTGCCGATGCCGGCGTCCAGCACCACCGGAACGGTCGCCCGCGAGGTGATCATCTCGATGTTGTGCGGGTTGCGGATGCCCAGGCCCGTGCCGATCGGCGACCCCAGCGGCATCACCGTGGCGCAGCCGATGTCCTGGAGCTTCAACGCCAGCACCGGATCGTCGTTGGTGTACGGCAGCACCACGAACCCGTCGTCGACCAGCCGCTCGGCCGCGTCGAGCAGCTCGACCGGGTCCGGCAGCAGGGTCTCCTCGTCGTGGACGACCTCGAGCTTGACCCAGTTCGTCTCCAGCGCCTCCCGCGCGAGCTGCGCGGTCAGCACGGCCTCCGCGGACGTGCGGCAGCCCGCGGTGTTCGGCAGCACCTCGATCCCCAGGCGCCGCAACAGCTCCAGCACGCCGGTCTGACCGGCCGCGTCCACCCGGCGCATGGCCACGGTGGTCAGCTCGGTGCCGGACGCGACGAGCGCGCGTTCCAGCACCGAGAGGTTCGCGGCACCGCCGGTGCCGGTGATGAGCCGGGAGCGGAACTCCCGGCCCGCGATGATCAGCGGATCGTCCACGTCAGCCTCCCTGGACCGCGGTCAGCACCTCGACCACGCCGCCGTCCGGCACGATCGTCTTGTCCCACAACGCCCTGGGCACCACGGCGCCGTCGAGCGCCACGGCCACCCCCGACGCCGGCGCACCGACCAGCTCGACCACGGCGGCCACCGACGTTCCGTCGGCCAGGTCGCGTGCGGCGCCGTTCACCTGTGCCTTCACGAACTTCCTCCTTCGAGCAACCGCAGCACCTCGCGCGCGGTGTGCGGCGCGAGCAAGAGCCCGTTGCGGTGGTGCCCGGTCGCGGCGATGACGCCGGGTTCGAGCCAGCGCACGATCGGGACGTTGTCCGGGCTGCCCGCGCGGAACCCGACAGCGGCCTCGGTCAGCGCGTACTCGGCGATGCCCGGCAGCACGGTTTCCGCGTCCCGCAACAGGTCTCGCACGCCCGCTACCGACACGTCCGTGTCGAAGCCTGCCTCGTACTGGGTGGCGCCGACGACCAGACCGTCGTTGCGCGGCACCAGGTACACCGGCCGGCCGGAGACGAGTGCGCGGATCGTGCGCGTCGGTGGCGGCAGTGTGCCCGCACGATGGGACAGCCGCAGGATCTCGCCTTTGACTGGGCGGACCACGTCCTTCAGCGCCGGGTGCAACTGACCGCTCCACGCTCCTGCGGCGATCACCGTCACCCGGCCGTCCACAGTGGATTCGAAGAGCACGCCTGCTTCGACGCAAGCCTTGCGCAGAGCGGAAAGCAATGCCCGGTTGTCCACGGCCAGCTCGTCCGTCACGAGCATCCCGCCGCGCACCGACGGTCCCAGCGCAGGCTCGAGTTGTCGGATCGCCCGATTGTTCAACAATCCCACACCAGGATCGTTGAACAGAGCTCTTCGACACCCGGGATCGTTCAACAATCCCACACGAGGTTCGTTCAACGAGCGCAGACGCAGGACCGTTCAACAACCCCACGTGAGACTCGCTCGGCGATCCCGGCGCAGGATCGTTCAACGATCCCGGTGTCGAATCGTTCAACGATCTCAGTCGTTGGATTGTTGAACAATCCCTCGATCCTACGAAGGTCGGCCAGGTCGCCGGGCGACGTCCCCACCAGCAACGTTCCATCGTTGAACAATCCTACGTTCAACGCCGCCGCGAAATCAGGCCACAACGCGAGGGCCTCAACCCCTTGCGCCGTAACGGCTTCCTCGCCCGGCCAAGCCTCACTGACCGGGGCGAGCATGCCGCCCGCCACCCGCGAGCCCGCGTGCGGCGACCCAAGATCGCGCAACGACACCGAGAACCCGGCACGCGCCGCGTACCAGGCGACGGACAGGCCGATGACACCGCCGCCGACGACGGTCACTTCCACAGTCAAGGCATTCACGCTCCCTGCGCCGGCATGACCCGGATCAGGTTCGACGGTCGGAGCGAACCACGCTCCCTCTCAGCCCGGTGTTCTCCAGGCTCCCGTGCGGACCGGCTTCAACATAACGGTTAACGTGCGCACGTGCCAGGACTCGACGGAAACCTGATCAGGCAACGACTCGCCGACGCGACCCTCTACCTCTGCACGCCGAACCGGCCTGATCTGGCCGAGTTCGCCGACGCCGCGCTCGCGGGCGGGGTCGACATCATCCAGCTGCGGGACAAGTCACTCGAGGCGAAGCAGGAGATCGAGGCGCTGGAGATCCTCGCCGAGGTCGCCCACCGCCACGGCAGGCTGCTCGCCGTCAACGACCGCGCGGACATCGCGCACGCGGTCGGTGCCGACGTGCTGCACCTCGGCCAGGACGACCTCCCGGTGCCGCTGGCCAGGAAGATCATCGGCGAGGAGGTCGTGATCGGCCGTTCCACGCACGACGTCGAGCAGATGCGGGCCGCGGCCGACGAGCCGGGCGCCGACTACTTCTGCACCGGGCCGTGCTGGCCGACGCCGACCAAGCCGGGTCGTCCGGCACCGGGCCTGGATCTCGTCCGGGCGACGAAGAGCGACCGCCCGTGGTTCGCGATCGGTGGCATCGACCTCACGAACCTCAGCGAGGTGCTCGAAGCGGGAGCCACCCGCGTGGTCGTCGTCCGGGCCATCACCGAGGCCGAGGACCCCCGCAAGGCGGCCGAGTCGTTCAAAATTGAACTTAGTCGTTGAAATTTGAACAAACCGGCGTACGCTCGAACACGTGAGCGCACCCGTTCTGTACCTGAGCCACGGAGCACCCCCGCTGGCTGACGACGCGACGTGGACCAGAGAGCTCAAGGACTGGTCCGCCACCCTCCCGCGCCCGGAGGCCGTGCTGATGGTCTCCGCGCACTGGGAGGAGGCGCCGACCACCATCGGCGCGACCGAGACCGTGCCGCTGGTCTACGACTTCTGGGGTTTCCCGCAGCGGTACTACGAGGTCACGTACGCAGGCTCCCGGCGCACCGGAGCTCGCCGAGGACGTGCGCAAACTCCTCGGCGGGCACGTCGAGCAGGACCAGGAGCGCGGGCTCGACCACGGCGCCTACGTGCCGTTGAAGGAGATGTTCCCCGAGGCCGACGTGCCGGTGCTGCAGATGTCGATGCCCACGCTCGACCCGCGCGAGCTGCACGAGATCGGCCGCAAGCTGGCGCCGCTGCGGGACCAGAACGTCCTGATCGTCGGCAGCGGGTTCATGACGCACAACCTGAGCTGCGTGAACTTCCCGGCCGGACCGGACTACGAGCCGCCGTCGTGGTCGGCCGAGTTCGACGACTGGGCGAACCAGATGCTGGCCGCCGGCGACGTCGACGCGCTGCTCGACTTCCAGCAGAAGGCGCCGGCCGCCGGGATCGCACATCCGAGGACTGAGCACTTCGCGCCGTTGTTCGTGGCGCTGGGCGCGGCTGCCGACGAGAAAGCCCGTACCAGCGTTGAAGGCTTCTGGTACGGGCTCTCGAAACGGTCTGTTCAGTTCAGCTGATCAGCCCGTCGTCAGGCGCAGGCCGTAGGCGGACAGGATCTCGTTGACCGGCTGGTAGTAGGTCGTGCCACCGGAGGAGCAGTTGCCGGAACCGCCGGAGGTCACGCCCTGGGCCTGACCGAAGCCGGAGCCCGCCACCCACGAACCGCCGGAGTCACCCGGTTCCGCGCAGGCGTTCGTGCGGGTCAGACCCGACACGGTGCCCTGCGAGTAGCGCACGGACTGGTTGTGCGCCTGGACCGTGCCGCAGCGCCAGCCGGTGGTGGAACCCGAGCGGCAGATCGACGCGCCGACAGCGGCCTGCTGGGAGCCGCGGACGGTCACGTTGGTGCCGTTGTAGCGGTTCACCCACGGACGCGGGGTCCAGTTCGAGTTCGTCCGCACCCAGGCGTAGTCGTTGCCGGGGAAGGACGAGCCGGCGAACGTGCCGGCCGCGACGCGGTTGGAGCCGGAGACGGCGGTGCCCGTGCGGCCGCAGTGGCCCGCGGTCACGTAGCCGCCCGCGACGGAGAAGCCGAGCGAGCAGCGGCCGCCACCGCTCATGTAGATCGCGTCACCACCGCGCAGGTCGTACAGCGTGGTCGGGCTCTCGGTCACCTCGGCGACCGTGACGGCCGTGCTGAGCGACTTCGCGGTGGCGATGAACTTCTCCGCCGCCGCGTCGCGGGTGTTGCGGTTGACCTCCACCACGACGGTGTTGGAGGCGGGGTCGACCCGCCAGCCGGTGATCGACGTGGGAGCGTCGACGAGGTCGAGAACGGTCTTGGTGCCGTTCAGCTGGGTGAGCGAGTTCTTGACGACCTTGACGTCGGCGCCGGTCACGGAGAGTCCCGGCCTGGTGACCGCGACGGTCAGTCTGCCGCTCCCCTGGTCGATCCACGCTCCGCCGAACGCGTCGCCCAGAGAGGCCTTCGCTTGCTCTGCGAGTTCACTCGACTTGAGGTCACTGGCCAACCGGACGCGTGCCTGGTCAGCGTTCAGGCCCAAATCACGTTCCACCGCTTGGAGCAATTCTGCCGGGTAGCTCTCCGTGTCGGAACCGGTTGGGGCGACTGGTGCGGCAGGGGCGCCAAACGCCGGTACGCTGAGAGCAGTCACGACTCCGGTGGCGAGCAACACGGCACCGGTAACACGGGCCGCACTCGTGCGGTTCATCAACGTCTCCCTCACTTTCGGGTGCAGGGGAACCCGAGAGATCGGTTGCAGGGACCTCTCTCGGGGGCTCTAGGGGGACGGGTGGTGGGGCGGCGGCAGGGGTCGCCCCACCCCTCCCAACTTCGTCCAGCTGATTCTCTGTCGAGACGCGTGTTCTTCAGCGGGGACGCTGGGCTCAAGCGGACGTGCCACGAGCCTCATCGCGTCCTCCTCTCGGTCTCTTTCGGACCGCTTTCTTCGCCCGTTCGAGTGACGTTATGGGCCTGTTATGCTATTACGCCCGACCTCGACCGTGGACGAAGTGTGTCACAGCTCACGACAGATCAACTGCGGTGCGTAGCAATTGACAGTTAACTATCGCTCAAAGTAGTGACCTGATCACCGAATGGGGTCGACAGTTGACGGTGGAGTCGAGCTGTCGGTTGGCTGTTGGCTTCCTGTCGACGTGGTCGACGGTCCGGTCGTCGTGGTGCTTTCGGCGGGCGACTGACCGGACGTGCTCGGCGGGGCCGTAACGGTGATCGTTTCGGTGGACGGCGGGGTGCTGGTTTCGGTGTGCGTGACCGTTGCCGGCGTAGTCGCGGGCTTCGCGGGATCGGCGCCGACGGGTTTGCCGGTCACGAGCTGAACGCTCGTCACCACGAGGACCGCGACGACGAACGCGAGCAGGCCGCCGACCGCGACCACCTGCCAACGCTTCTCGCGTTCCATCGATCGTTGATAGAACACGGCGCCCACTGTGGTCACCACGCTCGCGAGGATCGCGCCGATGATCGTTCCGGCGACATTGAGGCGAAGGCTCAGCACGGCCGCGGTGACGGCGGCGAGCACGCTCGCGGCGAGCTTGACGGGGGTGATCTTCTCCTTATCAGACATGACACTTGTAGGACGTCGGGCACAGTTCACCGGTTGTGCCCCGGTGACGTGCATCATCGACATATGCGCCTGGTGACTCTCGAAGACGTCCAAGCGGCCGCCGCCGCGATCGCGCCGCACGTCGTGCGCACTCCGTTGCTGTCGTTCGACTCCAGCCTGTGGATCAAGCCGGAGTGCCTCCAGCCGATCGGCGCCTTCAAGCAGCGCGGCGCCGATGAACGCGTTGTCCCGCATACCTTCCGAGGATCGCGCGCGGGGTGTAGTGGCGTACTCGAGCGGTAACCATGCGCAAGCGGTCGCTTACGCGGCAAAGACTCTGGGCATGCCGGCGGCGATCGTCGTGCCGTCGAACACGCCGCAGCTCAAGATCGACGCGACGCGCGCGCACGGCGCCGAGGTGTTCGTCGTCGGCATCACCGAACGGGAGTCGCGCGCCGCCGAACTGGTGCAGGAGCGCGGTGCGACGCTGATCCCGCCGTTCGACCACCCGGACGTGATCGCCGGCCAGGGCACCATCGGCCTGGAGATCGCTCGCGGACCTGCCCGAGGTGGCCACGATCCTGGTCCCGGTGAGCGGCGGCGGGCTGATCTCCGGTATCGCGGTGGCCGTGAAGTCGTTGCGCCCCAACGTTCGCGTGATCGGCGTCGAACCCGAGCTGGCCGGCGACGCCGCCGCGTCCCTGGCCGCGGGCACGCAGGTGCACTGGGACGCGCACGACCGCGCCCGCACGATCGCGGACGGCCTGCGCGCCGAACCGTCCGAGCTGACCTTCGCCCACATCCGCGAGTACGTCGACGACATCGTGACCGTGTCCGAGGACGAGATCCGCGCCGCCGTGGGACAGATCGCGCGCCGGACGCGGGTCGTGGCCGAGCCGAGCGGCGCCGTGCCCGTCGCGGCCCACCTGAACCGCAAGCTGCCCGCCGGCCCGGCCGTCGCCGTCGTGTCGGGCGGCAACATCGAGCCCGCGCTCTTCGCCTCACTGATCAGCGAATGATCTCGCTCGACGACATCCGGGCGGCAGCGGCCGTGATCGCACCGCACGTGGTGCGCACGCCGCTGCTGCCGTTCGGTTCCGGGTGGCTCAAGCCGGAGAACCTGCAGCCGATCGGCGCCTTCAAGCTCCGCGGCGCGCTGAACGCGTTGGCACGCCTGGAAAACCGCTCACGGGGCGTGGTGGCCTACTCGAGCGGCAACCACGCCCAGGCGGTGGCGTTCGCGGCCCGGCTGCACGGCGTGCCGGCGGCGATCGTGATGCCGTCGAACACCCCGGCGGTCAAGATCGAGGCCACGAGGGCACTGGGCGCCGAGGTCTTCATCGTCGGCATCACCGAACGCGTCGAGCGGGCCGAGGCACTGGTCGCCGAACGCGGTGCGGCGCTGATCCCGCCGTTCGACCACCCGGACGTGATCGCCGGTCAGGGCACGATCGGCCTGGAGATCCTCGCGGACCTGCCGGACGTCGACGCCGTCGTGGTGCCGATGTCCGGCGGCGGGCTGATCTCCGGAGTGGCCACGGCGATCAAGGCACTGCGCCCGGACGTCCGCGTGATCGGCGCCGAGCCCGCGCTGGCGGCGGACATCGCCGACTCCCTGCGGGCGGGCTCGCTGGTGCGGTGGGACGCGAACGAGCGGGCGCGGACGGTCGCGGACGCGTTGCGGGACGAGCCTTCGGCGCTGACGTGGGAGCACATCAGCAAGCTCGTGGACGACGTGATCACCGTGTCCGAGGAGGAGATCCTGGGCGCGGTGGCCGACCTGGCCAGGAGGGCTCGGCTCGTGGCCGAACCGAGTGGGGCCGTCGCGGTCGCCGCACAGGCCAAACTCGGCGGCGTTGCACAGGCCAAGATCGGGAACTCCGTCGCCGTGGTCTCCGGCGGCAACGTCGATCCCGCGTTGCTGGCCGACACTCTGGCGCGCACCTAGGTCTAAAACTGACTGAGGTTGTTGACAGTCTGGGCTCCTGGAACCGGAGGAGGCCCATAGCTGAGCGGATATGGAGTGAGAAGCACCTGGCCAGGCGTGCTCGCCGGCGCCTGGCCGTGTTGCAGCACGTCGACAAGATCAGCGGCAACGTGGCCGCGGCCGGCGATCACGTGCGTCAGTGCGGCCACCCGGCGATACGGATCAGTCGCGCCGGCACGTTCCTCGCACGCCAGCAATGCCGTCAGCTCGGGTTCGCCGGGCAGCGCGGCATCGACGGCCGCGGTGTCGGTGAACACCCGCACGCCGTACCAGGCCCGCACCGTCATGCGCCGGTCTCCCAGCGAGGCGACCAGATCATCGATGCGATCGGCGCGGGCCGCCACGCCGATACGGTTGTCGTAGGACGAGCTCTCGAACGCCCGTCGCGCCGAGTCCCAGTCGCCGAGCAGACCCGGCCGCATCGCCAGCGCGTCGCCGTTGCGGACCAGCAACGACAGCAGGCCGCCCGGTGCGACCAACCGCACCAGGTCGTCCAGCAGCGGCTCCGGATCGGCGAAGTACATCAGGAGCCCGTGGCACAGCACCACGTCGAAGCTTCCGGCGGCGAACAGCGAAGCAAGGTTCCGGACGTCGTCCTGGACCGTCCGCACCCGTGCCCGGACCTCGTCCGGCTCACCGGCCAGGGCCTGCCCGAGCTCGTTGAGCAACGCCGGCGAGGAGTCCACGCCCGTGACGTCGTGTCCGTCCCGGGCAAGGCGGAGCAGCTGCGTGCCCTGGCCGCACCCGGCGTCCAGAACGCGCAACGGTGCCGATGCCAGGTGCGTCGTCAGCTGCCGGGACACCAGTTCCTGCCGAACGACCTGCCGCAGCGTGCCCAACCGCGCCCGCCACTGCTCCTCACCCGCCGCGAAACCGGCCATCCCGCGCCACCCGCTCACCTGTCAATCGACCTGCCGCAACGTGCCCAAGCGGGCCCGCCGCTGCTCCTCGCCCCCGCGGAACCGGCCATCCCAATCACCTGCCGAACAACCCGCCGCAGCGTACGCCCAGCCGCAGGCCCGTCCACCGCTCCCCGCACCCCGCGAAACCAGCCATCCCGGTCACTCGCCGAGCAACCCGCCGCAGCGTGCCCAGCCGGGCCCGTCACCGCTCCCCGCACCGCGAAGCCAGCCATCCCGCTACCCGCTCATCCGTCGAACGACCTGCCGCAGCGTGCACAACCGCGCCCGCCACCGCTCCCCGCACCGCAAACCGAGCCATCCCGCGCTACCCGCTCACCTGCCGGGCGCCGGACCGGATGTGCGTCGGCGGGCCCTCCACACCGCAGTGCAGGCATTCGCCGGGGTGCGGGCACTCGTTCTGCTCCGGAGCCGCGGACAGCACCCGGTTGTCCACACCGACCGCGAGCAGGCCGCCGATGATCGCCGCTACCGCGCACAGCACGAGGGCCATCTCGAAGCCGGCGGTCATGACCGCCGGGTTCGCGTAGTCGTCGCCCGTCAGGCCGACGGCCGCGGGCAGCACGGCCATTGCCAGCAGGCTGCCGGTGCGCGCCACGGCGTTGTTCACGCCGGATGCGACGCCCGCGTGGTGGTCGGGGGCCGAAGCCAGCACGGTCGCGGTTACCGGTGCTACGACGATGGCGAGGCCGATGCCGAACACCAGGACGCCGGGCAGCACGCCGTAGACGTAGGACGCGCCCGGTACGGCGTTGCGCAGGAGCAGCATGCCCGCGCCTACCAGGATCGGGCCGACGATCAGTTGCAGGCGTGGGCCGTGGCGCTGGGCGAGCTTGCCCGAGGTCGAGGACGCCAGCAGCATGATGATCGTGATCGGCACGCTGGCCAGGCCCGACGCCGTTGGCGAGTAGCCCAGGGAGATCTGGAGTTGCAGGACTAGCAGCACCATCACGCCGCCCAGTGCCGCGTACATGAGGAACGTCAGAATGTTGGAAAGTAGGAATGTTCGATTGTTGAACAATTCTACGGGGACCAACGGGTCGCTGGACCGCTTCTGCAGCACGCCGAACGCGATCATGGCCAGTAATCCGAGGATTGTTGCAATGTAGGATTGTTCAACGATCCCACCTGTCAACAAGGCGAGACCCAACGCTCCGACCAGCGCCGACAGGTAGTTCGGGTGCCCGGCGGACTCGTCCCGGGACTCCGGCACGAACCGCAGAGCCAGCCACACGCAGACCACGGCGATCGGCAGGTTCACGAGGAACGCCAGCCGCCACGACCAAGCCTGCACCAGCAGCCCACCAACCAGCGGCCCAACGGCCGTGGCAACACCGGAAAGACCCGACCAGGCGCCGATAGCCCGCGACCGATCCTCCCGGTTGAACGACGCCTGCAAGATCGCCAGCGCACCGGGCGTCAGCAAGGCCGCGCCCACACCCTGCAGCACGCGAGCGGCCACGAGCACGGGCACCGACCAAGCGGCACCGCACAGCAACGACGCGATGCCGAACCAGATCACCCCGATCACGTAGACCCGGCGCCGGCCGAACCGGTCGCCGAGCGATCCCGCGATCAGGATCAGCGAAGCCAGCGCGAGCAGGTACCCGTTGAGGATCCACTGCAGATCGGTGACCGACGCGGTGAACTCCGCGCCGATCCGGGGCAGCGCCACGTTGACGATCGTCCCGTCGAGCATCGCCATGCCCGAACCGAGGATCGTCGTCGCCAGCACCGCGCGGGCGCGTGGCGTGCCCCAGGTGATCACGCGTTGCCGATCATGCGCCGCCGATCAGGACGGCCGGTTCAGCGTGGCGACGAACTTGTACCGGTCACCCCGGTACACCGAGCGCACCCACTCGATGGGGTTGCCCTCGGTGTCGAACGAGTGCCGCGACAGCAGCAGCATCGGCAGGCCGATGTCGGCGCCGAGCAGCTCGGCCTCCTCCGGCGAGGCCAGTGCGGTCTCGATCGTCTCCTCGGCGTGTCCCATCTCGACACCGAACCGCTCGGACAGCACCTGGTACAGCGAGGCGCCGGGAGCGAGATAGCGCCGCAGACCGCGGAACCGGCCGAGGGCCAGGTGCGTGGTCTCGATCGCCATCGGCTCACCATCGGCCAGGCGCAGGCGATGCAGTCGCAGCACCTTCGCGCCGGGCCGCACGCCGAGCAACCGGGCCAGCTCCGCCTCCGCCGGCATCTCGGAGGCCTCGATCAACTTGGACGACGGCACGCGGCCCTGAGCCCGCATGTCCTCTGTGTACGAAGACAGCTGCAACCTCTGGGCGACCTTGGGTTCCGCCGCGAAGGTGCCCTTGCCCTGCACACGGAGCAGTCTGCCTTCCACCGTGAGCTCGGCAAGCGCTTGCCTCACGGTGGTCCTGGAGACGTCGAACTCCGCTGCCAGCGACCGTTCCGTGGGGATCGGTGAGCCGGGCGGGAGCGCCCTCAACAGGTCGAGCAGGTGCCGCTTGAGACCCCAGTACTTCGGCTCGCGTTGTGCACGCGTCCTGGCGTCCACGCCTGATACAGGCGTCGTCTCCAGCATGGCCTCCTCCTCGCACTCCACGTCACGCCCCACAAGGATGCCTTGTCCGAGTCCATTCGTGCGTTCGAACCCCCGCCAAACGACGCGAAATTGCTCCGATGACTTCGCAACGTATTGGCAACGTGCTTGACAGACGCGGTGACGCAGCACACGCTGTCCCACATTGGTCTACACCACTTGGGCGTCCGGTCGAAGGGCCGGGCTTGGTGAAAGGGCGCGACTGTGAAGGGCTGGAGAGGACTCGCTGCTGGTGCCGCCGCACTGGCAGTGGCCGTGTCGGGATGTGGCACGAGCAGCACTGGAAGCGGCACGGAGACCAAAGAGATCACCGTGTGGCTCATGGACGGCTCCGCGCCGACGACCCTGACCGACGCCTTGAACAAGGAGTTCGAGTCGGCGAACGGCATCAAGGTCAAGTACGAGGTCCAGAAGTGGACCGGCATCCAGGAGAAGCTGACCACGGCGCTGGCCAGCAGCACGCCGCCGGATGTCATCGAGCTCGGCAACACCCAGACCGCGAGCTTCGCGGACCAGGGCACGCTGGCCGACCTCACCGCGGACGCCGGCCAGTTCAACAACGGCGAGTGGCTCGGCGGCCTGAAGGACTCGCTGACGCTCAACGGCAAGCAGTACGGCGTGCCGTTCTACGCGGCGAACCGCACCGTCATCTACCGCACCGACCTGTTCCAGGCGGCCGGCATCGCGCAGCCGCCGACCTCGCGGGCCGAGTGGATCGACGCGATCAACAAGCTCAAGGCCGCCAACGCGTCCAACCCGGACTTCCAGGCCCTGTACCTGCCCGGCCAGTCCTGGTACTTCCTGCTCTCGCTGCTGTGGGACGAGGGCGGCGACGTCGCCAAGCAGGACAACGGCAAGTGGAGCGGCGCGCTCGACACCGCGCAGGCGAAGGCGGGCTTCGAGGCCTACAAGGCGCTCTACGACGCGTCGGCCGCCAAGAAGGTCCCGGCCGACATCGACGAGGCGAAGCCCCAGCAGATGGAGGTCTTCGGCACGGGCAACGTCGGCATGATGGTCGGTCTGCCGTGGGAGCTCGCGGGTGCGATCAAGGCCAAGCCCGAGCTGAAGGACAAGACCTCGGCGTTCCCGATCCCGTCCAAGAAGGCCGGCTCGACCGCGCCGGTGTTCCTCGGCGGCTCGAACCTCTCGATCCCGGCGGCCAGCAAGAACGCCGACGCGGCCAAGAAGTACCTGGCGCTGCTGTCGTCCAAGAAGTACCAGGACATGCTCGCCGAGGGCGGCGCGGTTCCCGGCACCTCGAAGGACACCGCCAAGCTCGAGTCCAACGCGGTCGGCAAGGCGCTCGCCGCCTCCGCCCCGAACGGCAAGGTCACCCCGGTGACCCCGAAGTGGGCGGCGGTCGAGGCCGGCCAGAACCCGCTGAAGGACGCGCTCACGGCCTACCTCTCCGGCGCCAAGTCGCTGGACCAGGCGACCAAGGACGCGAGCGAAGCCGTCACCAAGGCGATGGGCTAGTCCACCTGAGATGACGGCCGTCAAGACGACCGAAACGGCAGCGCCGGCCGGGGGCAACACCCCGCCGGCGCTGCCGCCTGCCGTGACGGGTGGCGCCCGCAAGCGCCGCCGGGGCGGCGCCTTCGACCGGGCGCTGCCCTACCTGCTGCTGGCTCCGGCGCTCATCGCGATCCTCTGGCTGATCGGCTTCCCGGTCTTCTCGGTCTTCGTGACGAGCTTCCGCCAGCTCAACCTCGGTGAACTGGTCCGCGGCGAGATCGTGTGGACCGGCATCGACAACTACCTGACGGTGCTGAAGGACGAGCGCTTCTGGAGCGTCGCCCTGCGCACCGTCGTCTTCACCGTCGCCGTCGTCGGCGCTTCGGTGGGCGCGGGTCTGCTGATCTCCCTGCTGATGCGCGTGCTCACGCCGTGGGTGCGGATCGCGCTGCAGATCGCGATGCTGTGCGCGTGGGCCATGCCGATCCTGGCGTCCACCACGGTCTACCAGTGGATGTTCGACCAGAACTACGGCATCTTGAACAAAACCCTGGTGCAGCTCGGGTTCGACTCGTTCGCCGGCTACTCCTGGTTCTCCTCCGGCACGTCGACGCTCTCGGTCGTCGGCCTGCTGATCGTGTGGCAGGCGATCCCGTTCCTCGCCTTCTCGCTCTACGCCGGGCTCGTCGGCATTCCGCGCGACCTCTACGAGGCGGCGGGCATCGACGGCGCGTCGGGCTGGCAGACGTTCCGCGCGGTCACGTGGCCGGAGATCCGGTCGCTGCTGATGATGGTGACGTTCCTGTCGACCCTGTGGGACTTCAAGGTCTTCGCCCAGATCTGGGTGTTCCGCGAGGGCGGTCCGAGCGGTGAGAGCACGACGCTCGCCGTGCTGCAGTACCTGGAAGGCATCGCGAAGAGCCACTTCGGTGTCGCCGCCGCGATCAGCGTCCTGATGATGATCATCCTCGGCCTGATCACGTTCCAGTACCTGCGCCGGCTGCTGCAGACCGAGGAGGGCAAGATCTGATGCTCAAGAAGTCTGCGGCGAACATCGCGGGCCTGGCGCTCGCGCTGTTCTTCCTGTTCCCGACGTACTGGATGCTCACGTCCGCGCTGAAGCCCAAGGGCTCGACGATCACGTCGGACTACGACCTGATCCCGTTCTCGGTGACGTTCGTCAACTTCGTGACGGCGTGGACGAAGCCCGGCTTCCTGTCCTCGCTCGGCAACAGCCTGATCGTGACGCTCACGGCGGTGATCGCCGCGATCATCGTCGGCATCACCGCGGCCGTCGCCATGTCGCGCTTCGCGTTCCGCGGCCGCAAGAGCTTCGTGCTGCTGATGCTGGTCGCGCAGATGGCGCCGTTCGAGGCGTTGCTGATCCCGATGTTCCTGATGATGCGGGATCTCCAGCTGTACGAACACCTTTCGTCGCTGGTGCTCGTGTACTTCGCGGTGACGCTGCCGTTCTGCGCGTGGACGTTGCGCGGGTTCGTCAACGGCATCCCCATCGAGCTCGAGGAAGCCGCGATGGTGGACGGCTGCGGGCGCTGGGGCGCGTTCCAGAAGGTCACGCTGCCGCTGCTGGGCCCAGGCCTGGTCGCCACGTCGGTGTTCGCGTTCATCACGGCGTGGAACGAGTTCCTGTTCGCCAAGGTGCTGATCCGCAGCCAGGACCGGGAAACCCTCCCGGTGTGGCTGTCCGGCTTCCAGACCGCGTTCGGTACCGACTGGGGTGGCGCGATGGCCGCCTCGGTGCTCTTCACGGTGCCGGCCCTGGTCTTCTTCCTCATCGTCCAGCGCAAGATGGTTGCCGGCGTCACCGCCGGTGCAGTGAAGGGATGACGCGTGGATCAGTTGGCCGCTGCCGTTCTGCTGCCCGGGTTTCACGGAACGACCGCCCCCGACTGGTTGCTGCGGCGGGTTGCTGACGGTCTCGGCGGCGTTGTGTTGTTCGGACGCAACGTCGTCGACGACGCCCAGGTGACCAAGCTGTGCGCCGAACTGCGTTCGGCGCGCCCGGACGTGGTGATCGGCATCGACGAGGAGGGCGGCGACGTCACGCGGCTCGACGCGGGCCACGGCTCCGAGGTGCCGGGCAACCATGCCCTGGGCGCGGCGGACGATCTCGACCTCACCCGCTCGGTCGCCGCCTCGATCGGTGCCCGGCTGGCGAAGTGCGGGATCTCGCTGAACCTGGCCCCGTCCGCGGACCTCGTGCTGACGCTGGACGACCCGATCATCGGCGTCCGCGCCTTCGGTTCGGACCCGGTGCTGGCCGCCCGGCACGTCGCGGCGTGGGTCGAGGGACTGCAGGCCGTCGGAGTTGCCGCCTGCGCCAAGCACTTCCCCGGCCACGGAGCGTCCACTGAGGACTCACACGAGCAGCTGCCCGTGTTGCCGCGCACCGAAGAGCAGTTGCGCGCCGTGGAACTGGTGCCGTTCCGCGCGGCGGTGAACGCCGGGGTGCGGTCGATCATGACCGGCCACCTGGTGATCCCCGAGTGGGGCAACGCCCCGGTCACCCTGAACAAGCACGCGATCTCGTTGCTGCGTCAGGAGCTCGGCTTCACCGGCGCGGTGATCACCGACGGCCTGGACATGAAGGCGGTGGGCGGCGACCTCGCCGTCGGCGCCGTCCGCGCGCTGGCCGCAGGTGTCGACGCGTTGTGCCTCGGTGGCATGCCGCTCGACGACGACGAGATCCAGTGGCTGATCGACTCGATCGTCGCCGCCGTGAAGTCCGGCGAACTGCCGGAGGAGCGCCTGACCCAGGCCGCCGCCCGCTCGCTGGCCCTGGGCATCCCGCCCACCTCCGTGGACGCCCACGACGCCGAGATCGGTCTCACGGCCGCTCGACGTGCGATCGAGGCGCGCGGCCGGGTTGATGTCGGTACGTCGCCGGTGGTGGTCGACCTGGTCGTGGATCCGTCCATCGCGGTCGGCGACGTCCCCTGGGGCCTGGGGCCCTACCTGCGCGACGGTGCTCCCGGACACCCAGGTGATCGCGACCCGCGACGTTTCGGCCGAAGAAGTTGCGGCTGCGGCCGGCGACCGGACGATTGTGGTGGTGACGCGAGACGCCCACCGCCACACGAGCGCTCGACAACTGGTAACAAAGTTAACTAATCTGGGCCTGGACGTGGTACACGTCGAAACCGGCGTGCCGGGTCCGGACCTGGGCAGCGTCGCCCGCATCGACACCCACGGCGGTTCTCGGGTGAGCCTCCGAGCCGCGGCCGAGCTGATCCTGAAAGGCACGACATGACCACGCCCCAGCCAGGCCGGCACATGGCAGCGGAGATCGCCGAACAGCCGTCGATCTTCTCCGCCCTGTACGCAAACCGCTCCGAGATCGCGGCCGTCGCCCAAGTGATCCGTGAGCGCGCGCCCCGCTTCGTGCTGTTCGCGGCACGCGGATCCAGCGACCACGCGGCGATCTACGCGAAGTACCTCACCGAGATCCTGCTGCAACTGCCCGCAGGCCTGGTCTCCGCCTCGACGACGACCTTGTACGGCGCGGAACCCGACCTCAGGGACGTGCTGCTGGTGACCGTGTCCCAGTCCGGCGGCTCCCCCGACCTCCTGGAGGTCACCGCCGCCGCACGCCGCCGGGGCGCCCTGACCGTGGCCGTGACCAACACTGCGTCGTCACCTCTGAACGCCGCCGCCGAACTCTCGGTCGACGTCTCAGCGGGCATCGAACACGCGGTCGCGGCCACCAAGACCTACTCGGCAACACTGCTGGCCCTCTACCTCCTCATCGACGCGGTGCGCGGCGGCGATGGTGCTGCCGCGGCGTCGCTGGGTGAGCTGGCCCAGGTCACGCTGGACGCATCGGCGCCGACCGTCGAGGAAGCGGTGCGCCGGTACCGGTTCGTCGACCGCGTCCTGACCACCGGCCGTGGCTACTCGTACGCCACGGCTCTCGAAGCGTCGCTGAAGCTCGCGGAGACCTCTTACCTGGCCGCTCGCGCTTACAGCGGCGCCGACCTGCTGCACGGCCCGGTCGCCGCGGTGGACGGTGAGACCGCAGTTCTGGCGATCACGTCTCTCGGCAAGGGCGGCGACTCGCTGCTCGACGCCCTGGAGGTGGTGAACCAGCGCGGCGCGGACGTCGTGGCGGTCGGTTCCGCTTCCGAGAAGGTGCCTTCGGCGTTGTGCATCACCATTCCGGAGACGGCCGAGGAAGTCGCGCCGGTGCTGGAGATCCTTCCGGTGCAACGCCTGGCCCACGGCCTGGCTCTCGCGCGCGGTGGCGACCCGGACAGCCCGCGCGGCCTGAACAAGGTCACGCGCACGCTGTAGAAGGTCGCGCGAACGCTGTAGCGCGAAACTGTCAGACCCGCTGAGTACGTTATGACGCAGGGGTTCCCAGCTCAGGGGGACCCCTGCGTCAGCGTGCGCTTACTGTCCCGCGGTGGCGTAGCCGGCGGAAACGGGCTGAGCCGGCACCTCGGCGTCGAACACGACCCGGCCGTCCACCCACACCTTCTTGGGCCGCAGCTCGTCGTCCCACCACACCAGGTCCGCGACCGCACCCGGCGCGAGCCGGCCGAGCCCGGACTCGCCGATCACCTCGGCCGGCACGATCGTGGCCGACGCCAGCGCATCCGCCATCGGGACACCGACCGACACGATGTTCCGCACCGCCCGGTCCAAAGTCAGCGCAGAACCCGCGATCGTGCCCTCGGGCGACCGCGGCACCCCGTCCTCGGTGAGCAGAACATCAGCCCCGCCAAGGTGATACCGCCCAGGCGGCATCCCGGCGGCCGCAACGGCATCGGTGACCAACGCGACCCTCGAACCCGCGGCGTTGAACACCAGCCGGCACACGTCCGGCCCCACGTGCGCGAGGTCGGCGATCAGGCCGAGCGTGAAGCGTTCGTCGACGAGCGCCACCCCGGGCACGCCGGGTTCGCGGTGCCCAAGCGGCCGCTGAGCGTTGAACAGATGGGTGACCATCCGGGCCCCGGCATCGGCGGCGGCCCGGGTCTGTTCCCCGGTGGCGTCGGAATGCCCGACCGCGACCAGGATCCCGGCCTCGACCAACCGCCGGACCGCCTCCAGCCCACCAGGCTGTTCCGGCGCCAGCGTCACCATCCGCAGCGCGCGGCGGAGCGTGTCGTCCTCCAGCAAGGCCGAGATCTGGGCCGGCCCAGGCTCGACCATGAACGACGGGTCGTGCACCCCGGCCCGCTTGGGCGACAAGAACGGCCCCTCAAGGTGTACGCCGAGGGGGCGCGCTCCCACCCCGTCCGGCAAGGCGGCCGAGGCAGCCAGCACGGCACGTGCCTGCCTCAACACCACCTCGACCGGCGCGGTGATCAACGTCGGCAAGAACCGGGTCACGCCGGTTGACGGCAGTGCTTCGGCCACGGCACGCATCCCGGCGGCGTCCACCTCGGCGAAGTCGACGCCGACGGCGCCGTTCACCTGGACGTCGACCAGGCCGGGTGTGAGCAGGCCGCCGGACAGAACCTCCGCGCCGGGTGGTGCTTCACCGGTGGTCACCTCGACGATGCGGCCGTCTCTGATCCGCACCGAGGCAGGACCGACGATCGTGCGACCGAGCAAAGCGCGCGGTGCTGCGACAACGGCGTCCAAGATCCCTCCCTGAATGGTCCAGACCATTATGGCGACAACCGGGGTTCCCGTCACGTCTCGTTAGCAGATAACCATCTCACACATAAAAAGGTGAATCACATGCACAAGTTGCCAGTCGTGCATCAGATGACCTTCAGTGGCGCATACTGGTCCCCAGACATCCGAGGTCTACGACGAGTTGAGGGTGCCGTGGCAGTCACTGACGATGCGATCCTGCGCGTCAAGGAGATGATCGTTTCGGGCGAGCTCAAGCCCGGCGACCGTCTCCCGCGTGAGGCTGACCTGGCCGAACGCCTCGGACTATCGCGCAACTCCCTGCGCGAGGCGGTGAAAGCGCTGTCCCTCGTCCGGGTGTTGGACGTGCGCCAGGGCGACGGCACGTACGTCTCGTCCCTGCGCGCCGACGACCTGCTCGGCGCACTCTCGTTCGTGCTCGATCTGCACCGCGGCGAGGACTCGGTCCTGGAAGTTCTCCAGGTCCGCCGCATCCTCGAACCCGCCGCCGCCGCGATGGCCGCCCAGCGCGTCGACCCGGAAGAGATCATCAAACTCCGCGCGTTGTGCGACGCCGCCGAGTCCGCGAAGTCCGTGGAGGAACTGGTCGAGCACGACCTCGACTTCCACCGCGCCATCGCCCAGTGCTCCGGCAACGCCTACCTGGCCCAGCTGCTCGACACGCTGGCCGGCCCGACCGTTCGCGTGCGGATCTGGCGCGGCATCACCCAGTCGAACGCTGTCGACCGCACGGTCGCCGAGCACCGCGCCATCGTCGATGCGCTGGCCGCTCACCAGCCTGAGCTCGCCCGCAGCTGGTCGACGGTGCACGTGGCCGGCGTCGAGCAGTGGCTTTCAGACCTGGCGTAGCTGCTCCAGCACCACCCGCACCGCAGGCTGACCGTCCGCCCGATTCCGCACCACCGCGGAAACAGTCCGGAACACCTGCTGTGTCAACGGCCGCAACGCCACCCCGGGCCGCCGCGCGACCGAAGGCACCAGCGCGACACCCAACCCGGCCTCGACGAGCCCGCACATCACGCTGAAGTCGTCGCAATAAGCCTGCGCACGCGGCACGAACCCGGCCGCCCCGCAGGCGCGCTGGGTCAGCTCGTGGCACGACGCGTCGGTGCGCGGCATGATCCACGGCCGGTCGGCGAGCACGGCCAGGTCGACCGAGTCCTGTTGCACCAACGGATCGTTCAACGGCAGGGCCACGTTCACCGGCTCGACGAACATCTCGTGCGCCTCGCAGGAGGCGGGCAGAGCGCGCGGCATGATGTTGTAGGAGTGGACGACCGCGATGTCGATGTCGCCGCGCCGCAACGAAGACAGCGACACCTCGGGTTCCATCTCGTGCACGAACAGGTCCACATTGGACCCGTGCGCCGATCGCAGCACCTGGATCACCCGTGGCAGCAGGGCGGCGACCGACACGAACGCCCCGATCCGGACCACCCCGGACACGGACGTCCGCAGCGAGGCCAGATCTGCCTCGGCCGCGGCCAGCTGATCCAGAACCAGCTGCGTGTGCGCGGCCAGGACGTGCCCGGCGCGGGTCAGGACGAGCCGGCGGCCCTCTCGTTCGAGCAGTGGCACCCCGGCCTCGCGTTCCAGCGCGGCGAGCTGCTGGGAGACCGCTGGTGAGGTGACGTGCAGGGCTTCCGCGGCAGCGGTGACCGTGCCGTGGACGGACAGAGCGTGGAGCAACCGGAGACGTCGCACATCCAACACAAAGCTCAGCTTAACGTTCCGAGCAGAACTTCTAACTGGAACTTTGCAAAGACTGGAGTCACGCTGGAGTCATGTTCGGACGAGTGCTCGTAGCGATGGTCACCCCGTTCACCCCCGACGGTGACCTGGATCTCAAGGGTGCGCAGGAGCTGGCGGCGCACCTCGTAGACAAGGGCGGCGTGGACGGGCTGGTCGTCAACGGCACGACCGGCGAGGCCCCGACCACGACCGACGCGGAGAAGGCGCAGGTCATCAGGGCTGTCGTCGAGGCGGTGGGCCAACGTGCCCAGGTGCTCGCCGGCGTCGGCACCAACTCCACCCGCCACACCATCGAGCTGGCCGGCCAGGCCGAGGAGAACGGCGCGCACGGCCTGCTGGTCGTGACGCCGTACTACAGCAAGCCCACGCAGGAAGGCGTCGAGAACCACTTCCGGCAGGTGGCCAACGCGTCCGGCCTGCCCGCGCTGCTCTACGACATCCCAGGCCGCACGGCGACGGCGATCGAGACGGAGACGCTGCTCAGACTGGCCGAGCACCCGCGGATCGTCGGCGTGAAGGACTGCAAGGTCGACCTGCTGGCGACCGCGCGGGTGATCGCCGAGACCGGCCTCGACTTCTACTCCGGCAACGACGAGCTGATCCTGCCGCTGTACTCGATCGGCGGCGTCGGCACGGTCAGCACCGTCGGCCACCTCGTCGGCAACGAGATCGCGGCGATGCTCGACGCCTACGACCAGGGCGACAACAAGGAAGCCCTGCGCCGCCACCAGGCGCTGCTGCCGGTGATCACCGCGATCATGACCCGCGAGCCCGGTGCCGTCGCGGTCAAGGCCGCGCTCAACCTGCTCGGTCTGCCGGCGGGACCCGTGCGCGAGCCGCTCGCCGAGGCCACGCCGAAGCTGATCAACGAGCTCCAGGCGCTCTTCGTCTAGAGCGAGTACACCCGGCGAGCGGTGCCCGAGAAGATCGAGGCCTGCTCGTCGGGTGACAGCTCCGAAACGAGCTCCTGAGCAGCGCCCAACCACTCCTCATAAGTGGCAGCCAGGAGACAGACCGGCCAGTCCGAGCCGAACATCAGGCGATCCGGACCGAACGCGTCCAGCACGACCTCGAAGTACGGCCGGGCCTGGCGGAGCGGGCCGGGTCGGTCGCCCTGCAGACCCGTCAGCGGGTCGCCGGGGTCATCGAGAACATGTCGTGGATGGAGATGCCCGACGGCTCGCGCATGGAGGTCTTCGGCTCAGGTGGCGGTCAGGCCGTCGCGGAGTCGCTGACCCGGACCGTGGGTTCCGACGTGCCACTGCTCGGACAGGTGCCGCTGGACCCGAGGCTGCGCGAGCACGGGGACACGGGCACGCCGATCGTCATGTCGGTGCCGGACTCGGCCGCCGCCAAGGTGCTCACCGAGATGGCGACGAAGCTGTCGGTCCGGTCGCGCGGCCTGGCCGGCCGTCTGCTGAACGTCTCCCCCGCCGGGCGCTGATCGAGCGCCTGCCGTTGATCGAGCGAAATCGAGCGCGGCGAACAGCCCTCCCCACCAGGGGGACCTAGTGCCGTGACCGGCAGCCTTTGCCCCGTATTCGGCGGTCAGACGGGTGCATCGTGGTGTCGGCCCCACGTCCTCATCCTGGTTGGCTGTGGGCGTGGGGCCGGCGCCGCGAGGTGCCCTGCTGAGCGTCGAAGACGCGGTGAAGGTTGCCGGTCACGGCACTAGTAGAGCGTTGCGGCTTAGTTGTGCCCCGCCGGGCGGTCGCTTGTCGTCGAAAGCCCGGATGGTCGCGCTCTCACGTAACGTCAACGGCGAGTTGGCGGTAGAAAACTGCCGACGCAAGCGTTTGCTGATCGCCCCAACTACCACCAACCACGCAGGCGGCAGCCATGAGAGCGCGATCTTCATGATCGAAACACGGCCACCTGCCGGCATCACGCCCGCCGCCAATACTCCAAATATTAGTCGCAACGATCTACTAGCCGCCCAATACGTGTGACGCTATCGCCAGAAGCGGTGGTGGTGGGCGTCGACGATCACGGCGTGGGCACCTCCGGGTCGATCAGGTTCAGCGCCTTCAACTCGTTCCACAGGTCCTCGGGAATCGAAGCGGCGAAGTTCGCCGCGTTGGCGCTCATCTGTTCCGCTGTGCGCGACCCGATCACGACCGACACCACGGCGGGATGCCCCAGCGCGAACTGGATGGCGGCCTGGGGCAGCGTCACGCCGTGCCGCCCGCACACCTGAGCGATCGACCGCGCCCGCTCGATCAACTCGGCCGGCGCTTCGGCGTAGTTGTACCTCGCATCCGTTGCCACCTCCGGCTTCGACATCAGCCCGGAGTTGAAGACACCGCAGGCCACCACCGACACACCGCGCTCGGCACACGCCGGCAGGAACGACGCCAGCGAAGGCTGCTCCAGCAACGTGTACCGACCGGCCAGCATCACCACGTCGATGTCGGTCTCGCGGACGAACCGCTCCGGCATCTCCCACTGGTTCATGCCGACGCCGATCGCGCCGACGACGCCCTGCGACCGCAGGTCCTCCAGGGCCGGGTAGGCCTCACCGAAGGCCGAAGCCCAGTGGTTGTCCGGATCGTGGAGGTAGACGATCTCCACCCGATCGGTGCCGAGACGCTCCAAAGAGGACTCGATGGAGCGGCGAACGCCGTCCGCCGAGAAGTCCCACACGCGACGAAAATGCCGGGGCACCGCGAAGCCCTCGTCGTCGAGACCCTCCCCGTCGAACGGCTCCAGCAGCCGGCCGACCTTCGTGGAGATCACGTACTCGTCGCGCGGACGGCCGGACAGGGCGACGCCGAGCCGGCGTTCCGACAGCCCGAGCCCGTAGTGCGGCGCGGTGTCGAAGTACCGGACGCCGGACTGCCACGCCGCCTCGACCGCACCGAAGGCCTCCTCGTCGGAGATCTCCCGGTACAGGTTGCCGATCGGCGCGGCACCGAAGCCAAGACGGGAAACAGCGACCTTCACGGCAATCACTCCTGCTTTTGTCCGGTGGCGAAGCGCGTGACGATCAACGCGAGGATGATCACCGCGCCGTACGAGGCCTTGATGTAGAAGCCGGACACCCCCTGCAACCGCAGGATCTGTTCGACCAGGCCGAGCATCAGCACACCTGACAATGCACCGAACAGCGTGCCTTTGCCACCCTGCAGCGAGATACCGCCGATCACCGCGGCCGCGAAGACCTGGAAGATCATGCCTTCGCCCTGCGTCGCGGCGACCGAGCCGAGCCGTCCGGTCATCAGGATGCCCGCGATCACCGCCAGCACCGAACCGATGATCAACACGATCCACACCACGCGGTCCACCCGGATACCCGCGGCGCGCGCGGCCTCCGAGTTGCCGCCGATCGCGTACAGCGAACGGCCGGCGCGCAGGTACTTCAGCACGAAGATGCCCACGGCGTAACAGACCACGCAGATCCACACCGCCGCCGGCAGCCCGAGCCAGGTCGTGGAACCCAGGTACAGGAACGACTCCGGCACGTCGATCAGCGACTTGCCCTCGGTGATCGCGAGCTGCAGACCGCGCAGCATCGTCAGCATGCCCAGGGTCACCATGAACCCGGACAGGCCGACCTTCAGGATCAGGAACCCGTTCAGGCCACCGATCCCGACGCCGATCAGCAGGCACAACGGCAGCGCGAGCCACGCCGCGAGCCCGATGTCCAGCCCGCCGGCCGACGCCGGGATGATCAACGCGACCGCCAGCGCGGGTGCGAGACCGACGGTCGACTCCAGCGACAGGTCCATCTTGCCGACGATCAGGATCATCGCCTGGCCCAGCACCAGCAGCGAGAGCTCGCTCTGCTGGGTCAGCACGGCGATCAGGTTGCCGGGCGTGAGGAAGATGGGCGACAGGATCGCCCCGATGATCAGCAGAATGATGATCACCGGCACGAGCGCCAAGTCCTGATAGCGCGCGAACTGGAACTTCTGCTTCCCGGGCGGCGTAGGTGCCGAGACCGGCGGAGTCATGGCCTTGGTCATGCTGAGCTCATTCCTTCAATCGCGGCGATGAGTTCCTGATCGCGCCAGCCGCGGGCGAACTCGCGCACGACCTCGCCGTGGAACAGCACCAGGACACGGTCGCAGACCCGCAGGTCGTCGAGCTCGTCCGACACGACGATCGCGGCCTTGCCCCGGCGCGCCTGCGCGTCGACGACCCCGAGCAGCGACTCCTTGGACTTCACGTCGACGCCCGCGGTCGGGTTGATCAGCACCAGCACGGATGGATCTCCCGCAAGAGCGCGAGCCATCACGACCTTCTGCTGGTTGCCACCGGACAGGTCGGACACCGGCTGGTCCGGCCCCGCGGCCTTGACGTCGTACGACGCGATCGCGGTGCCGCCGGCCGAACGTTGCGCGGCGGGCCACACGAAGGCGCCCGCCGTGCTCATCGTCGCGTTCTCCGCGATCGACAGGTCGAGCACAAGGCCCTGGTGGTGCCGATCCCTTGGCACACAGCCGATTCCGGCGCGCAGCGCCGCCGGGACGTCACCGCCGCGCACAACGGACCCGTTCACCGAGATCGTGCCGACGGACGGTTTGCGCAACCCGTAGACGGTCTCGGCGAACTCGTGCTTGCCGGACGACGCACTGCCCGCGAGCCCGATGACCTCACCACGCGTCGCCGACAGCGAGATGTCCGAGAAGTGTTCACCGCTCAACGAAGACACGGTCAGCACCTCCTCCGTTGAAGAAGGCCGGTCGTCGCCGCTGGGCACGTTCAGGCCGCCCGCCTCACCGGTCATCGCCTCGATGAGGTCCGGTTTGGACATCTCGGCGACCGGAGCGGTGACGATGTGCCGCGCGTCGCGGTAGACCGTCACCGTCTGGCAGACCTCGTAGACCTCCTGCAGGTGGTGGGAGATGAACAGGAACGTCACTCCCTTGTCCTGCAACGACCTCATCCGGTCGAACAGCCGCTCGATCGCCGGGCCGTCGAGCTGCGCGGTCGGTTCGTCGAGGATGACGAACCGGGAGCCGATCGACAGCGCCCGCGCGATCTCGACCAACTGGCGCTGCTCCACGGTCAGCGTGGACACCAACGAGTCGGGATGCACCGCGACGTCGTAGGTCTCCAGCAGCGAAGAAGCCTCCTGCCGCAGCTTCTTCCAGCTGATCACGCCGCCGCCGAGGTCCTGCCGGTTGATGAACAGGTTCTCGGCGACCGACAGCTCCGGCACGACCGTCGACTTCTGGTACACGCACGCGACATGACGACGCCACGCCGCACGGTCGGCGACGGGTGGCGCGGGTTCGCCGAAGAAGCTGACCTCGCCCGCGTCCGGCACCTGCATGCCGGTGAGGACGGAGACCAGCGTCGACTTGCCCGCGCCGTTGCGTCCGACGAGCGCGTGCGACTCACCGGCCCGGATCTCGATGCCCACGTCGTCCAACGCGAGCGTCCGCCCGAACCTCTTCGTCACGCCACGCGCGATGGCTGCGAACTCGGTCATCAGATCTGGTTACCCCAGAACGCCTTGTCGTCCACGTTCTCCTTGGTGATCAGCGGCGCGGGCAGCTGGTCCTCAAGACGGCCGCCACCGACGTCGACGATCGTGGAGTCGTGATCGGTCTTGCCGGGCGAGAACGTCTTGCCCTCGACCGCGGCCTTGGCGTAGAACAGCGCCCACTTCGCGTACAGGTCGGCGGGCTGGGAGACGGTCGCGTCGATCTCGCCCTTGCGGATCGCCTCCAGCTCCGACGGGATGCCGTCGTTGGAGACGATGAAGACGTGCTTGGGGTCGCTCGGCGGGACCAGCAGGCCCTTCTGCTTCAGCACCTGCAGCGTCGGCGCGAGGAACACGCCGCCGGCCTGCATGTAGATGCCGTTGATGTCCGGGTGCTGGTTCAGCCGGGTCGTCAGGGCGGCGGACGCCTTCGGGCCCTCCCAGTCGGTCGGCTCCTCGAACACCGTGATGCCGGGGAAGTCCTTCTTCATGCAGGCGGCGAACGCCTCGGAGCGGTCGCGGCCGTTGACCGACGACAGCGCGCCCTGGAACTCGAGGACCTTGCCCTTGCCACCGAGCTTCTCACCCAGGAACTTGCAGGCCTTCTCGCCGTACGCCTTGTTGTCCGCGCGCACGACCATGTAGGTCTTGCCCTTGTCCGGCCGCGTGTCGACGGTGACGACCGGGATCTTCGCCTTGTCCAGCCGGTCCAAAGTGGACGCGATGGCGCCGGTGTCCTGCGGGGCCATGATGATCGCCTTGGCGCCCTGCGACTGCAGCGACTGGGCGTTGGCGACCAGCGTCTCCACCTTGTTCTGCGAGTTGGTGGGGTTCAGCAGGTTGATGCCGAGTTCCTTGGCCTTGTCCGGGAAGTACTTGATGTAGGAGTTCCAGAAGTCGGAGTCGGCCCGCGGGTGGTCGGCACCGATCGGGCCGACGCCACCGGAGCCCGTTCCGCTGGCTCCACTGCCGCACGCGGTCAGTGTCAGTGCACCGGCGAGCGCGAGGCACACCGCGGCGGTGAGGTTGCGACGCTTCATGGTCGTATGGCCTTTCATGACTACAGCGCTCATTTTTGGGGGCGCAAACGCAACCCGTACATGCCGCCGTCGACAGCCAGGATGGTGCCGGCGGTGGAACCGGACAGCGGGCTCGCCAGGTAGGCGACGGCTCCCGCGACCTCGTCGGCGGAGACAAGCCGCCCGTGCGGCTGACGTGCCTCCAATGCGGCCCGTTCGGCGGCCGGGTCCGGCGCCGAGTCGAGCAGGCGGCCCACCCACGGGGTGTCCGCCGTGCCGGGAGCGACCGCGTTGACGCGAATGCCTTCGCGCACGTGGTCGGCGGCCATCGCGAGCGTCAGCGAGTACACCGCGCCCTTGCTGGCCGAGTAGAGCGCACGCTGCGGGAGCCCGGCCCAGGCAGCGATGGAGCAGGTGTTGACGATCGCCGCCGACGGCGAGTTCCGCAGGTGCGGCAGCGCGGCCCGCGACACGCGGACCATGCCGAGCACGTTGACGTTGAGCACTTTCAGCCACTCGTCGTCCGAGTTGGCCGCCACGTCGCCCTGCGCGCCGATGCCCGCGTTGTTCACAACCACGTCGAGGCGGCCGAACCGCTGCACGACCTCGTCGATCGCCGCCTTGACGCTCTCGTCGTCGGACACGTCCGCGCGGATCCCGATCAGCGGGTCCTTGACGTCCGGGTTGAGGTCCAGCGCCACGACCGTCGCCCCGCGCGACGACAGCAGGTTCGCCGTCGCGAGGCCGATGCCGGACGCGCCGCCCGTGACGACGGCGACAAGTCCTTCGAAGTCAGTCACTCTCGCCCTCCAGTGCGGTCCACACAGGACCCTCGGGGTAGACGTGATCGGCCAGCGTCTCGTCCTTGAGCTGAGCGGAGAACCCCGGCGCGGCGGGTGCCAGGTAGCGG
Source organism: uncultured Actinomycetota bacterium (assembly GCA_963771775.1). Lineage (GTDB taxonomy): Bacteria > Actinomycetota > Actinomycetes > Mycobacteriales > Pseudonocardiaceae > Lentzea. The sequence goes on along the minus strand of CAVYUS010000004.1, from coordinate 966,370 downwards.
CCGTTCTCGACGACGGCCGGGTCCAGGAAGTGCTCGTGCAGGTGGTCGACCCACTCGATCACGCGCTCACCGACCTCGCCGGAGACCGCGGCGTAGTCGAAGAACGACAGGTGCCGGACCAGCTCGCACAGCCCGACACCGCCGGCGTGCGGGCACACCGGGACGTCGAACTTCCTGGCCAGCAACAGGATCGCGATGTTCTCGTTCACGCCGGCCACCCGGCAGGCGTCGAGCTGCAGGACGTCGATGGCGCCCGCCTGCAGGAACTGCTTGAACATCACCCGGTTCTGCACGTGCTCGCCGGTGGCCACCCGGATCGGGGCCAGCGCGTCCGCGATCGCACGGTGCGCCAGCACGTCGTCCGGCGAGGTCGGCTCCTCGATCCAGTACGGGTCGTACGGCGCCAGCTCACGCATCCAGCGCACCGCCGTGTCGACGTCCCAGCGCTGGTTCGCGTCCACCGCGACGCGCACCTCATCGCCCACGACCTCGCGGGCGAGCTTCATCCGGCGCACGTCGTCGTCGAGGCTGCCGCCGACCTTGAGCTTGATCATGTCGAAGCCGTCGGCGAGCGCCTGCCGGGCGAGGCCCGCGAGCTTCTCGTCGGAGTAGCCGAGCCAGCCCGGCGACGTCGTGTAGGCCGGATATCCGTCGCGGGCGATGATCTCCACCCGCTCGGCCTTGCCGTGCTCGACCTCGCGCAGGAGCTGCAGTGCCTCGTCCGGCGTCAGTGCGTCGCTCAGATAGCGGAAGTCGACGAGGCTGACGATCTCCTCCGGCGTCATCTGGGCGAGGAAGCGCCAGACCGGCAGCCCGGCACGACGGGCGGCGAGGTCCCACGCGGCATTGACCACCGCGCCGATCGCCATGTGCGCGACGCCCTTCTCCGGGCCCAGCCAGCGCAGCTGCGAGTCGCCGATCAGCTCGAAGTACAGCTCGGCCAGTGCCTTCGCCGTCTCCGGCACGTCCTTGCCGACGACGTGCGGCGCCAGCGCCTTGATGGCGGCGGCCTGCACGTCGTTGCCTCGGCCGATGGTGAACGCGAGCCCGTGCCCCTCCGGCCCGTCGTCCGTCCGCAGCACCACGTACGCGGCGCTGTAGTCCGGGTCCGGGTTCATCGCGTCGGAACCGTCGAGCTCACGCGACGTGGGGAACCTGATATCCAGCACGTCCAAAGCAATGATCTTGGGCATGGCTCAGGCCTGCCCGAGGGTCTGACGTTGCTTCCCGAGGCCCTCGATCTCCAGCTCGACGACGTCACCGGCCCGCAGGTACGGCTTCGGCTCCGGCTGACCGAGGGCGACCCCGGCAGGCGTACCGGTGTTGATCACGTCACCCGGTCGGAGGACGAGGAACTGGCTCAGGTAGCGCACGATCTCCGCGACCGGGAAGATCATGTTCTTGGTGGACGAGTTCTGCTTGATCTCGCCGTTCACCCAGAGCCGCATCTCCAGGCTCTGCGGGTCGGCGATCTCGTCGGCGGGCACGAGGAAAGGGCCGAGCGGATTGAACGTCTCGCAGTTCTTGCCCTTGTCCCACGTTCCGCCGCGCTCGATCTGGAACTCGCGCTCGGAGACGTCGTGCGACAGCACGTATCCGCCGATGCAGCCCAGAGCGTCCTCTTCGGACTCGAGGTAGCGGGCGGTGCGCCCGATGACGACGCCGAGCTCGACCTCCCAGTCGGTCTTCACCGACCGGCGCGGGACGAGCACCTCGTCGTACGGGCCGACGATCGTGTCGGGCGTCTTGAGGAACATCACCGGCTCGCCGGGGATCTCCGCGCCGGTCTCCTCCGCGTGGTCGCGGTAGTTGAGGCCGATGCAGATGACCTTGCCAGGACGCGCGAGCGGCGGACCGACCCGCATCCCCGCCGGGTCGAGCGCCGACAGCTCGCCAGCTTCGAGCGCCTGCCGCGTGCGGGCCACCCCGTCGTTCGCGAGGAACGAACCGTCGATGTCCGGAGTGATCGGCAGAAGGTCGTATGTGGTCCCGTCGTCGACCTTCACCGCGGGACGTTCGTCGCCGACCGGCCCCAGGCGCAAAAACTGCACGGCCGTTCCTCCTCTGGTCACACCGCACGAAATACATCGGATGTATAGCCCCGAGAGGCCACCTCCGTCTAGGTCCCAGCGCGAAGTCGTCCGATGACTAGGAGGTCCCGATCATGAAGATTGCCGCCGCATCACTCCTGGTGGGCGCCTTGCTCGCACCAGCGAGCCGAACCGAACCTGTAACCGTTTTCATCGAGCTGACCTCTGCCCCAGCGGTCGAAATGCGGGACGCGTCGCAGGCTCGTGACGCACGCGAGCGGACCTCTCAGCAGGCCTCTCGGATCGTCTCCCGGTCCGGCGGCCGGGAAGTCGCGCGCACGGTGAACGCCGTGCCGGGCGTCGTCCTGTCGGCGGAGAAGTCCCGCCTGCCGGCTTTGGCGCGCATGCCCGAGGTGCGGGCGGTGCACCGGATGGTGCCCAAGAAGCTGGCGAACGCCCACGCCGTCCGCCTCACCCGGACGTCCGACGCGTGGAAGTCGCTCGGACGTTTCGGCGACGGCGTGCGCATCGGCGTGATCGACACCGGCATCGACTACCGGCACGCGGACTTCGGCGGCGGCTCCTACCCGAACGCCAAGGTCGTCGGCGGCCACGACTTCGCCGGCGACGCGTACACGGGCTCGTCCGGGTCACTGCCCGAACCGGACGCCGACCCGCTGGACTGCGAGGGCCACGGCACGCACGTCGCCGGGACCGCGGCCGGGTTCGGGGTGAACCCCGACGGCTCCACCTATCGCGGGTCCTACTCGTCCGTCGACCTCGACACGTTGAAGATCGGGCCGGGAACGGCACCGCGCGCGCTGCTCTACGCGTTGAAGGTGTTCGGCTGCGAGGGCGGGACGGACCTGACCGCGAAGGCACTGGACTGGGCGCTCGACCCGAACGGCGACGGCGACTTCGCCGACCGGCTCGACGTGGTGAACCTGTCGCTGGGCAGCGACTTCGGTGCGGCGGACGACCCGGACGCGCTGTTCGTGCGCAAGCTCGTGCAGCACGGCGTGGTCGTGGTCGCGGCGGCGGGCAACGGCGGCGACTTCTACGACGTCGCCGGTTCGCCGGGCAACGCTCCCGATGCGATCGCGGTGGCGAACAGCCGGGACGCGTTCTCGATGCTGGACGGAGTCGAGGCGCTCGGCGAGCGGCGGGCCGGTCAGTACAGCGTGAACTTCAAGGGCGCCATGGACCTCACGGCACCGGTTGTGCGCCTTTCGTCCAATGTGGATGGTTGTCAGCCGATCACCGAGCCACTGGCCGGGAAGATCGTCTGGCTGGAGTGGGACGACAACGACGCCACCCGTGCCTGCGGTTCCGGGGCGCGCACCGACCACGCGTGGCAGGCCGGGGCGGCCGGTGTGTTGCTGCCGACCACGTTGCCCGTGTTCGCGGCGGGGATCGCGGGCAACGCGCACATTCCGGCGTTCCAGCTCACGGCGGCGGCAGCCAAGGCCCTGCGGCCGGCGCTGGAGGCCGGGACGCTGACCGCACACCTGACCTCGGCGCTGAAGCAGGCAGTGCCGTCGATCGAGCCGGCGATCGCGGACACGATCACGCCGTCTTCCTCGCGGTCGCGCTCGTCGATCTCGGTGGCCGCGCCGGGTGACACGGTCTTCTCCGCCGCCGCCGGAACGGCTTCGGACGGTGTGTCGCTGGGCGGTACCTCGATGGCTTCGCCGCACGTGGCCGGTATCGCCGCACTGCTGCGCGAGCTTCATCCACAGTGGACTGCCCCCGAGATCAAGGCGGCGTTGACGGGTACCGCCGCCGGTGTCGTGCGCACCTCGGACGGCGTCCGCGAGGCGCCGATGCGGGTCGGCGCCGGCCGGGTGGACGGGCTCGCTGCTCTCGGCGCCGACGTGCTGGCGCTGGGCGACGCGACGTTCGGAACGGTCGAGGCGAACGCCCCATTGTTGAACAATCGAACAATCCGATTGTTGAACAAAGGAACAACCACCGTCCGCCTGCACGCCCGCTACGAGCCGATCACCGCAGTGCCAGGCGTGACTTTCCAGATCACGGCACCGTATGTCGTGCTGCCGCCGGGCGGATCGGCATCGGTGGGCGTGCAACTGCGGATCGCGAACCCGGCGGCGTTGCGCAAGACCCCCGACCCCACCGTGTCGCTGGCCGACGGGCGGCAGTTCCTGGCGGAGGCCTCCGGGCTCGTGATGTTCACCGGCGACCGCTCGCTCCGGGTGCCCGTCTACGCGGCACCGAAGCCGGTGTCAGCCCTGACCGTCGCCACCGGTCGCGTGGCCGGCCGAGGCCTTGACCAGCAGGACTACCAGGCGCGCATGACCGTTCTCCAGCTCGGCGCCCGCTCCGACCGGCTGCCGGACTGCGGCCCCGACCGCCCGGACGACTGCGCGATCAACCGCACGGCCCGCGGCGGCGACCTGCGCTACGTGGGCGCGACGGCCACCCCGGAACTGCTGGCGTTCGGCGTCGCGACCTGGAGCACGTGGGCGAACATCGGCAGCAACACCCAGCCGGAGGTGCGTTTCTCGGTGGGCGGCAAGGACTTCGTGACCACCGCCGTGAAGCCGACCAACGCTGACGGCGACGTGACAGCCGACCTCTGGCTTGCACGCACCGTGGTCGCCGGTTCGAAGGAGGTCGTGGACGAGCAACCGCTGAACGGCCTGGACGGTTCCTTCGACTCCAACCTGTTCGACAGCGATGTAGTGGTGCTGCCGGTCTCGCGGTCCGTGCTGCCGGCCGGCCCGGTGACCTACACCGTCGGCGTGCAGAGCACCTACACCGCACCCGCCGATTCCGACGAACTCGTCGACGTTGCTCCTTCTGCCACCTTCGCCTACGACCTGATCGTCCCGTCTCTGTCCACTGTGGTCCATCCGGGTGATCAAGTTCCTACCGGATCGTTGGTGTTGTTCCACCACAACGCAACCGGTAACCGTGCGCTGACGAGGTGACACCCGGTTGGGCGTGCCTTTGACGAGCGTCTCTCGGCATACTCAAACTTTATGGATCTGGTCGTCGGACTCGACGCGGGTGGCACGTCAACGCGAGCCTTGGTGCTCGATCTCGACGGCGCCCGCCTGGGCCAGGGCCTGGCGGGCGGCGCGAACCCGAACTCGCACCCACCCTCGACAGCGGCCGCCCACATCGGCGAGGCGCTGGCGGAAGCGCTGGACGGCCTGGACTCCCGCAAGGTCCGCTCGGGCGTCCTGGGCATGGCCGGCGCCTCCAAGATGGCCGACCCCGCCGTAGCCGCGCTGTTCCAAGAAGCCTGGGAACGCGCCGGCCTGCACTGCCCGATGCGCGTGATCACCGACTGCGAGGCCGCCTTCGCCACCGGCACCCCCTCCCCCGACGGCACAGTTCTGGTGGCGGGCACCGGTTCCATCGCCGGCCGCATCGCGGACCACCGCATGGTCAGCCAGTCCGGCGGCTACGGCTGGCTGATCGGCGACGACGGCAGCGCCTTCTGGCTCGGCCGCGAAGCAGTCCGGACCACGTTGCGAATGCTCGACCTGGACGCACCCCTGGAAGGCCTGGCCACGGCGGTGCTGACGGCGGCAGGCGCACGGGGACGCGGCCAGCTGATCAACGCGGTCAACGCCAAGCCACCCATCGCACTGGCCCAGTTCGCGCCCCTGGTCAGCTCGGCCTACCACCACGGCGACCCGGAAGCCCTGACGATCGTGGCGTCCGCCGCCCGGCTGCTCGCCGACACCGCCTCCACCGTCCGCGAGCCGTCCGACACCTCACCGATCGTGCTGGTGGGCAGCCTGATCAAGACACCGGTCGGCACTCATCTGAAGCAGGAACTGATCACGCGCTGCAACGCTCAGGTGATCATGGCGACGGAGGGTGCGGCGGGCGCGGCCTGGCTGGCGGCCGTTGACGTGCTGGGACCGACAGCACCGCGCCCGGCCTGAGGGCGCCGTCATTCCCCAGGAGCGGTCACCGGAAGTCCAAGACCGGCAGCAGCTGCCGCCAGACGTTTGTCATAGGTGACGAACGCGGTGATTTTCTTGTCCGACGCGACAAGCAGGTCGGCCGTCGCGAGATGGATGGCATCCAACGATCGCAGCAGTGGATCGGCGTACGCAGCCGCCGTGGCGCGAACAGCAGCGTTGATGTCCACGCGGTGCAGCCGGGCGAGCACGCCTGCGACAGCGCCCAGCACACCAGGCGAACTACGTCGGAGAGCACGAGGCAACTCCACCTCGATCAGCGCGGACGACACGAGTGATTGGTCCGTGGCTTCGTTCAGCCACTCGACCAGCGCCTCGGTTTCCTTCTCCTCGCGCACCAATTTCACGACCGCCGCCGTGTCGAGGTAGATCACCAGCGTTCCTCGTCACGCATGGCCGAGACCAGCTCGCCAGCGTCTACTCCCGGCTCCGCCTTGGCACGCGGCATCGGGATGGGACCCGCGATGGTCGGCGGCGTCACCACACCCGCGGCGATCAGGTCGTCGAGCTCACCCTCGACCACCGGCACGATACGTGCGATCGGCTTCCCACGATTGGTGATCTCGACCGTCTCGCCACGCTCAACGAGCTCCAGCACGCCAGCCGTGTTCTGGTTCAACGTGCGGATCGGGATCTGTTCCATAGAACTATCGTACTACATCACGTACTACAAGTGGCATGGTCAGGCGAACAGGCCGCGGATGTCCTCGGCGTCGAGACTCGCGCCGAACACGTTGCCCTCGTCGATGACGTTGGCGAACAACTCCGCCTTCTTCGCCTTGAGCGCCATCACCTTCTCCTCGATGGTGTCCTTCGCGACGAGGCGGTAGACCATGACATTGCGCGTTTGCCCGATGCGGTGGGTCCGGTCGACGGCCTGTGCCTCAGTCGCCGGGTTCCACCACGGGTCGAGCAGGAAGCAGTAGTCCGCCTCGGTGAGGTTGAGTCCGAAGCCGCCCGCCTTGAGACTGATGAGAAAGACCGGCGCCGTGCCCTCCTTGAACCTCTTCAGCACCGCGGCCCGGCCGCGCGTCTTGCCGTCCAGGTAGCAGTACTCGACCCCTGCCTCGTCGAGCCCTGCCCGCACCTTGTCCAGGAACCCGGTGAACTGGCTGAAGACCAGCGCACGATGTCCGCCGTCGATCACGTCCTGGAGTTGTTCGTTCAATGCGTCGATCTTGCTGCACGGCAGGGCGTCGTGCTTGTCGTCGACCAGTCCGGCGTGCAGGCTCAGCTGCCGCAACAGCGTGAGTGAACGCAGGATCGTGAACCTGTTCTTGTTCAGGTCGTCGACGAGTCCCAGCACCTTCTGCCGTTCCCGCTGCAGCTGCGTCTGGTAGAGCTTGCGGTGCTTCGGGTGCAGCTCGACCTCCAGCACCTGCTCCTGCTTCGCGGGCAGGTCTGCGGCGACCTGTTCCTTGGTGCGCCGTTTGACCAGCGGCTTGATCCGTCGCCGCAGCTGCCGTGAGCCGCTCGGTGTTCCCGTGCTTCTCGATCGGCAGCGCGTAGTACTCGCGGAACCTCGTCGGGCTCGGGAACAACCCCGGTGCGGTGATCGACAGCAGCGACCACAGCTCCATCAGGTTGTTCTCCATCGGGGTGCCGGTGATCGCCAGCTTGAAGGGAGCGGGCAGCAGGCGCGCGCACTGGTGGACTTTCGACTGGTGGTTCTTGGCGAACTGGGCCTCGTCCAGCAGCAGACCGGACCACGGCAGCGCCGAGTAGGCGTCGAAGTCGAGCCGGAACAACGCGTACGAGGTGACGACGACGTCGGCACCGTCGACGACCTCGTCCAGCGGCACGCCGAGCTTCCTCGACGTCTCCGAGACCGCCCGCACGGTCAGTTCCGGCGCGAAACGGGACGACTCGGTGGCCCAGTTCGACACGACACTGGTCGGCGCGACGATGAGGAACGGCGCACCGTCGGGAGCGGTTCGCTTCGCATGGCAGATCAACGCCAGTGACTGCAGGGTCTTGCCGAGGCCCATGTCGTCGGCGAGGATCCCGCCGAGCTGGGCCTCCCAGAGGAAGGCGAGCCAGCCGAAGCCCTCCTCCTGATAGGGCCGGAGCGTGGCGTCCAGTGTCGCCGGCACCTCGGCATGGCCGAGCGAACCCGCCGACAGCAGCCCCTCCACCTGCCGCTGCCAGGCGTCTGCCTGACTTTGCACGACACCGAGCGCGGCGAGCTCCTCCCACAGGCCCGCCTGGAACCGGCTGATCCGCAGCGAGTCGCCGGTGGTGGTCTCCTGCAGCGCCCGCGCTTCCTCGATCAGCGCGGCCAACGACCGCAGTTCCGCCTTCTCCAGCGAGAAGTACGCGCCGTCGGCGAGCAAGAGATGTGTCTCGCCGCTGGTTCAGTGCGAGGAACACGTCGAGTGAACGGGACCGTCCGGCCGTCCGCGCTGATGGTGATCCCGAGGTCGAACCAGTCGGTGTCGCCTGCCACGTTCGCCGGTGGACACGCCGATGGACAGCGAGTCGCTCACCTCGCGGTAGTCGACCTGCTCACCGCTGCTCTCGACCTCTACCTGGTCAAGCCCGCCCAGCAGCGGCAGCACCTCCGTGGCGAACCGCATCGTGTCGGTACCGGCGAGGTGTGTGCGTTCGGGCCGCGCCACGTACTGTTCGACCGACGCCAGCACGGCGCGTTCGGCGTCTGGGTCGCGATAGCCACTGTCATCCGGATCCGTCCAACTGCGCGCGCAGTGTGGAGTCGCCGACCTGGTACACCCATTCCCAGTCGATGTCCATCGTGTGCTCGGCGCCGTGCGCCGCACGCATCACGAGGGTGGGACCGGAGATCTCCGGCGGAGTGAAGGCGCCGTCCGACGAAGTCACCGGTGCGAGGTGGCGCAGGCGCGGATAGAACTCGTCGCGGAACCGGGCCCGCCCCGCTTTGGGGATCTCAAGTCGCGTCTTCTCCAGCACCAGCCGTTGCAGCTGGGGCGGCACTGGTTTGGTGAACCTCGCCAGCCGGAACTGCCAGAGGCGGCAGTCGGTGTCCGCCTGAACCTGAGCCCGATCGACGTACACCAGCCCGTGTCCGCCAGAGCCGACGAAGCAGAGCGCCTCGATCTCCTCCGCAAGGTCGTCAACGGTGATCACCGGCTCAACCGTCTGCTTCGTGCCGATACCGGTGACGTCAAGAGACGCCCACGCGATGCCCGGTCGAGCCACATCACCCAGGCCTTTGCGAGCGTGGACCAGGCCGAGGCCGATCTCCCGTGCCTCGTCGAGCAACGGCCACAGCTTCTCCGACTCGAACGACTGGAGGTTGATCGTCTTCTCTGCGTAGTAGCCGTAGCCCGTGCTGCTCGACTGGTACATCGCGTACATCTCGCGCAGTAGCCGCAAGTGCTCCGGCCGGTAGTCGCGGCTGTAGTAGCCCAGCTGGTTCCAGTTGACGCCACTCCCGGCCCAGCCGCCGTTCTTGCCCGGCCGCACGATGCGCGTCGCCAGCGAATAGGCTGGTCCGGTGCGGGTGTTCGGCTGACTCAACGTCAGCTCGAGCGCCAGCGGGACGCCCGTATCGGCCTTGTGCCCGCCATCGAGCAATGCCTCCAACGACCGTTCCCACGTGACCTTCGGGGACTTCTTACTCGGCTGGTCGGTCTGTGTGGCCGCGACCACCACCGCCGCCACATGCTTGCAGTTGTAGCCCATCGGGCAGGTGCACTCGCCCTGCGCGAACTGGACGACGTTGCCTCGCACGAAGTCGAAGTACACCGACGTCTGGTAGACGTCTCCCCGCCCGAGCACGGTTCCGTACAGCGCGACCTCTTTGGAGTCCCACTCGATCTGCTTCACACGGCCCTGCCGCGCATAGGCGGCACCCCGGTCGAAGGTCGTCCTGCCGACGGCGTACTCGATGTCCCCCACATCGAGCTGGACACTGGTCACACGCATGCGGGCGAACGTAGCAGCCACCTCCGACAGTGCCGTCGCACACTCCGAGTACGTTGTGGCGGATGGACGACGAGTTCCTGATCGAACCGGATCCCGCCGAACTCGGTCTGCCGGACGCACTGCCGCCGATTCGGCTACCGGACCTCGCGACGCTGGCATCGCAGGCGCGCACCAGCGCCTTCCTCACCAAGGTGCGCCAGGTGGCGACCTGGCTCGAAGGTCGCGAAGTGGTGGTCGAGGACTACGAGCTCAGCGCGGCCGACATCGGCGCCGCGACGACCGCACTCGGCTGTTCCGGCAGCGAGTTCGAGCTGCTGTGGGAGCTCGCGGAGGACCTCGACTTCATCGAGGTGACGGACGACGAAGCGCGGCCTGGCCGAAGGACTCGACGAGTGGCCGGACGGCAGCGACCACGACGTGGTCGAGGTGTGGGACGGCGCGTTCGAGTTCGTGCTCACCGAATCGGTGTGGTACGACGGCGATCTCGACCCCGAGACCGATCCGGACCTCGGCCCGGTCGGCCCCGTCATGATGTACGGCCTTTTCCTGGCGGGCGGGAACGGCTTGTCCCGCAACGAGTTGAGCGAGCTCGTCCGAGCCGGGCTGACCGACGAGCCGGACGAGAATCCCTTCGAGACGGTCGACGACCACACGCCCGCGCTCCTGGAGCGACTGGGCGAACTCGGTGCTGTGGAGATCGTCGAGGACACCGTCGGGCTGACGCCGCTCGCGCTGTCGGGGATGCGCGAACGCTACATCGCACTGGGCGTGGACATCGCCGTGCTGCCGCCGGTCGAACAGATGACGGCAGCCGACCTCCTCGCCGCCGGCGCGACACTCACCGAGGAGGAGAGCGCCACCGAGTCCCGACCCTGGCTCGCGCTGCGCACTCCTGAACAGGCAGCTCAGGAGCTGATCTCCGCGGCGGCTCTCGGCGACGCCTTCGAGCGGATGTACGCCGTCCACCTGATCAGGTCCAGCGAACTGGGCACCGAGTCGCTGTGGCGGTCGGCGATGGACCTGCCCGAGATGCGGCCGTACGCGAAGACCGAACTCGCCGGCGAGGAGCCGGACATGACCGAAGCGGCGTGGCTCCTCACGGACCTGCTGGCAGCGACGGGCGAAGTCGAGAACGCATTCCCAGGACGGCGTACCGCATGAGCTGGCGCAGGACATGTTCGACGCGATGTGGCGCCTTCCGCACCCGGAGGCGTGGGATGCGCTCACCATGATCGGCGCGGAGCACCCGGACAAGAAGATCGCGAAGGCAGCCAGGAAAGCAGCCTTCAAAGCAAGATCGTGAAACATGGAGCTGCTCCATGGCTCCCACCTTCAGGCAGATCTGGCCGGAAACGATGGAGCCGAAAGCCGTACCAGGCCTACTTTCCTGCCATGCCCAAAAGATCGTCCAGTGTGGTGGGACGGGAGTTCGGCAACGGCGTGCGCGCCGTCATCGCCAGGACCGGCCTGACCCACCGAAGGCTCGCCGAACTGCTCGGCTGGCAGGAAGCCAAGATCTCCGACCTCACGCTCGGCAAGGGCGGCGTCGACGAGGCGGACGTCATCCTCCTGCTCGCCTACTGCCATGCCACGGTCAAGGAACGTGAGCACCTGCTCGCTCTGTTCCGCGAGTCCGGCAGTGCCTGGCTCCAGATCCCCAAGGACGGCGTACCGGACCAGGTGCGCACGCTGATCGATCACGAGAAGGAAGCCGAGGCGATCATCTGCTGGTCGATGATCCTCGTGCCCGGCCTGCTGCAGACACCCGAGTACGGCTACGTCGTCACCGAGCACTCACCGGTGATCGAGGCCGAGGACGTCCCGACGGTCGCCGCTGCGAGAGCGGCGCGCGCGAACATCCTGGAACCAGGCCGGAAGTTCACGTTCTTCGTGCACGAGCAGGCGTTGTTGCTGCCGGTCGGCGGCGTGGAAGTATGGCGCGAGCAGCTCGCTCACCTGCTCAGGATGTCGGTGCGGAAGTACGTCAGCCTGCGGATCATTCCTCGCTCGGCGGGCATGCACGCGGGCACGTCCGGTGACTTCCGGGTGATGAAGTTCCCGAAGTACCCGCCGGTCGTCTACATCGAGAGTGTCAACTCCTGCCTGTTCTTCGACGACGAGGACACCGTCAAGATCCACGAGGACATCCTGGAGGGCCTCCAATGACCACCTGGCGCAAGAGCAGCTACAGCGGCAGCGGCGACAACTGCGTCGAGGTGGGCAGGAGCGTCGGCATCAGGGACAGCAAGGCACCGGCCACCCACATCCCCGTGTCCGCGGACGCCTGGTCGACGTTCCTCGGCGCCGTGAAGTCGGCCTTGCCGTCGGAGTGACGGCTTCTCCCGGACAGCGGGGCTGGTCGTCGAAAACCCGATGGACTAGACCCAACGCCTGTCGCTTGGACATTACAGCTGGTCAGATGCCTCGCCGCAGACTTTGGGGGTGGAGCAGGCGGTGTCTGCCCGCGCTGTGGTCGACGCGGCCGCCAAAGCCCGGTCGCGGGAACGCCCTCAAGGCTGTGAACAGCCAGTTGGTAGTAGTTATGCGCTCGATGATCATGAGTTGGTAGTACTTGCACACGCCTAACCCGCCATGAGAGCGCGAACATCGAGCTCAGCATCACCGCTGGAATGCGCGACACGCGGCTCATCGAGGGCCACAGCCTGCGCATACCCCTTTGCGACCGGCATTGGGGCTAGGCAGACTCCGGCACCTGCGGGTGCCGGAAGCCCGGATGCCCGTCCGGCAGCGCGCGCCGCAACAACCATCCCGACACCAGGATGCAGACGATCTGCAGCGGCCACGACAACGCCGCGCGAACCGTGGCCAGCCAGAAGACCTGAGCGTCGAGCCACAACGGCGTGAACACGGCGACCCGCAGCACGTACTGGCTGACCCAGGCCCAGGACGCGACTGAGTAAGCGCGCAAAAGGGCAGGATCGCGGCGCCACCGAGCCTTCTGGCCCAGCAGCGTGCCGACGACGACGCCCAGCAACGGCCAGCGCACCGCGATCGAGCCTGCCCAGGCGAGGGCCGAGGCCACGTTGGACAGCAGCTGGATGAGGAAGAAGTCCTCGACGCGGCCGGTGTACAACGCCACCAGCGCGGCGGCCACGACGAGCAGTACGGAAAGGATCACGGCGCGGGGACGTTCGCCGCGCACGACGCGCATCACGCCGATCACGACGCCGCACAACACCGCGGCGATGGCGCCCGCGCCGATCGAGTGGCTCCAGAGCAGCCAGCCGGCGACGAACGCGAGCGGGGGCAGGGAGGCGTCGATGGCGCCACCTCGGCCTCCGAGCAGTGATGCGAGCGACTCCTGGCGCACGTCCGTCATGGTTCCAGGGTGCCTTAGGCGAACCTAACTCAGGTAACGGACCCATATCGGGGATTGACCGCGGTGAACCAGGTCACTACCGTCTCCACGAAATCGTCTGGAAAGTTAACAGACAGGAGCGGACCTAATGCGTGCCGGAAGCCCACGACTGCTGCGGGAGATCAACGACCGCGCAGCCATCGAGGCTTTGCTGCGCAACGGGCCGCTGACCAGGTCGGAGTTGGAGGGCCTGATCGGTCTCTCCAAGCCGGCGACCGCACAGCTGCTCACCCGGCTGGAAACCGCCGACACCGTGGTCCGCAACGGATTGCGCGGCGGTGGACGTGGGCCGCGGGCCCAGCTGTGGTCGGTCAACGGAACGCTGGCGCACATCGCGGCTGTCGATCTCACCCCCGAGACGGTCGACATCGCGATCGCGGACATCTCCGGTGCCGTGCTCACCGAGCACAAGGCGCCGATGCCCGCGAAGTACGGCGTGCTGGAGGCGTTCGTCAGTGCGGTCGGCAAGGCCTGCGGACAAGCGGGACTGAGCGCCGACCAGCTGCTGCACGTCGTGGTGGGCTGTCCCGGCGCGGTGAACCCCGTGAACGGCGAGCTCGCCTACGCGCCACATCTGCCCGGCTGGAGCGGTCTCGACATGCCCGGCCGGTTGCGCGAGCAGCTCGGGACGTCGGTGAGCGTCGAGAACGACGTCAACCTCGTCGCGCTGGAGGAGATGGTCGCCGGACGGGCCACCGAGGTGAGCGACTTCGTCGTCATCTGGCCCGCGGACCTCGTCGGTGCCGCTGTCGTGATCAACGGGGTGCTGCTGCGCGGCGCTTCCGGTGGCGCGGGCGAGATCGACGGGTTGATGATCCCCGACCGCGCGGCGGCCGACACCGACACGGACCGCTCCGGCGGCACGTTCGGTGAGCTGCTCAGCAACGCATCGATCTGCAAGCTCGCTCGGGCGCACGGGCTCGCCGCGCGCAACGGTCACGGTGCCGTGCGCAAGGCGTTGGCCGCGGGTCCGGCGGGCCGGGAGTTCATGGGTGATCTCGCCCGGCGCATCGCCACGGGCGTGGCCAGCGTCGTCGCGGTGCTCGACCCGGAACTCATCCTCCTGTCCGGCGACATCGCGCAGGCAGGCGGAACCACGCTGAACGATCTCGTTGCCGCGGAACTGCGGCAACTGGTGGTGCCGAGGACGCCCGTCCAACTGGCTTTGGTGACCGGGAAGCCGGTGCGCAGCGGCGCACTGCACTCGGCACTGGCGGTGGCACGCGAGACGGTGTTCGGCCTGCCGGCAGCCACCACTGCTCCATTCCGCGGCCCTGTGGTCGCCGGGTCCCCACGTTGATCGAGAAGGAGTGCACATGCGCAAGCACACACGTGCTGCCTTGCTCTGTGTCGCCGCAGCGCTGACCCTCACCGCATGTGCGGCGGGCAAGGGCGGCGGCTCCAGCACCGACGGTGCTGCCGCAGCTCCCGGTAAGGACGACAAGCTCACCCTCACGGTGTGGAGCAACTACTCCGACCGCGAGTACGAAGAGGTCACCAAGGCCCTCAAGACGTTCAACAAGAAGTTCCCGAACATCGAGATCAAGCACGAGGGCTCGCAGGACGACGACAAGATCACCGCGGGCATCCGTTCGGGCAACACGCCGGACGTCGCGCTGTCGTTCACGACCGACAACATCGGCCAGTTCTGCTCCTCCGGCGCCTTCCAGGCCCTGAAGCCGTACATCGACCGCGACAAGGTCGACCTGAACCAGATCTCCCCCGCGGTCCGCGAGTACACCGAGTACAAGGGCAACCGCTGCGCGATGCCCATGCTCACCGACGTCTACGCCATGTACTACAACACCGGCATGATGTCGGCCGCCGGCGTCACGGCCCCGCCGAAGACGCTGGACGAGCTGTTCGAGGCCGCGAAGAAGCTGACCAAGAAGGCTCCCAACGGCGACATCGAGGTCGCGGGTTACCTGCCCACGATGGGCTTCTACGCCAACCGCCCGACCATCCTGGCGCCGTCGTTCGGTGCCGAGTGGGAGAAGGACGGCAAGTCGGCGCTCGCCACCTCGCCCGGCTTCACCGAGATGATGACGTTCCAGAAGAAGCTCGTGGACTTCTACGGCTACGACGCGCTGGAGCGCTTCCGCGCCGGTCTGGGCCAGGAGTACTCGGCCGACCACGCGTTCCACCAGGGCAAGATCGCGATCATGATGGACGGCGAGTACCGCACCGCCTTCCTCAAGGCGCAGGCGCCGCAGATCAAGTTCGGCACGGCTCCGTTCCCGACCTGGAAGCCGGCCGACTACGGCACCGCGTTCACCACCGGCACGATCATGGGCATTCCCAAGGGCGCCAAGAACCCCGGCGCCGCGTGGGAGCTGATCAAGCACCTGTCGTTCGACACCGACACGATCGTCGACCTGTCCAACGCCATCAAGAACGTGCCGAGCACCAAGGCCGCGATGGACAGCCCGAAGCTCGAGGTGGACGAGCAGTTCAAGACGTTCATCGACCTCGCCAAGAGCGACAAGCTCAAGGGCAACCCGGTGACCCCGATCGGTGACGCGCACATCAAGGCAGTCACGGACTTCTCGGTGTCCTACCAGTCCGGCAAGGTCACCGACCTGCAGGCAGGCCTGAAGGAAGTCGACAAGAACATCGACGACCAGATCGCCAAGAGCGGCAAGTAAGGGAATCCCTGAGATGACCGCCACGCTCGGAGCTCGGCCCGCCCCCGGCAGGGGGCGGGCACGTGCCCGCCACCGTCTCGCCGTGCTCGGGTTCATGGCCCCGGCAATCATCGGCTTCGTCCTGTTCTTCGGCTACCCGCTGGTCGCCACGGTCGTCTTCTCCTTCACGAAGTACGACCTGATCAACGCGCCGGAGTTCAACGGCCTCGACAACTACACGTTCATGTTCAAGGATCCCTTGCTCATCAAGGCGATCACGAACACGCTGTGGTTCGTCGTGGTGCTCACGATCGCGCGGACCGTGTTCGCGCTGGGCGTGGCATCGGTCATCGCTCGTCTCAAGTCGGGCGTCGGTTTGATCCGCACGCTCTGCTATCTGCCGTCGCTGGCGCCGCCGGTGGCCGCGACGCTGGTGTTCTTCATGGTGATGCGGCCCAACGGTGGCCCGCTCGACAACGTCCTCGGCGTCTTCGGGCTCGAGTCGCCGCTGTGGTTCTCCGACCCGGCGTGGGCGAAGCCCGGCATCACCGCGATCATGCTGTGGATCTCCGGCGACCTGATGATCATCATCCTGGCCGCGATCCTCGATGTGCCGCAGGAACAGTACGAGGCCGCCGAACTCGACGGCGCCGGCCCGATCCGGCGCTGGTGGCACGTCACCCTGCCGACGATCTCGCCGGTGCTGCTCTTCGGCATCGTGAACTCGGTGATCCTCGCGTTGCAGCTGTTCACCCAGGCGGTCGTCGCGGGGTCGGCCGGCTCGGGAGCAGCGGACGCGACAGGATCGACCAAATATCTCGGGTTCCCGGACAACTCCACGCTGACGTTCCCGGTTTACCTGTACACACAAGGCTTCCGCTACTTCGACATGGGCTACGCGGCTGCGATGGCCACGGTCCTGTTCATCATCTCGTTCGCCGTGACGATCGTGCTCGTGCAACGGATGCGCAAGAACTCCACCGCTGAGGAAGGGGGTCCGGGAGCATGACCGCCACGCTCACCAAGCCGCCGCTAGACATCCCAGCGGATCCGGCGCAGCCGCCCAGGAAGCGCGACGTCGGCGGCTTCCTCAACTGGGTCGCCACCCACGCGATCGGCCTCGCACTCGGCCTGATGTTCGCCACGCCCGTCGTGTTCGTCTTCCTCACCGCGGTGATGTCGGACGACCAGGCGTTCACCTCGGACCTGTGGCCGCGCGAGTGGCACTGGGGCAACTTCGTCGAGGTCTTCGACAAGGCGCCGCTGTTCCAGTACCTGATCAACAGCCTCACGTACTCGCTGCTCGCGACGCTGGGCATGCTGATCTCGTCGATCCCCGCCGCCTACGCGCTCGCGAAGCTCAAGTGGCGCGGCCGGAACGTGGCCTTCATCCTCGTCATCGGCGCGATGATGCTGCCGCCGCAGGTCGTGGCCGTGCCGCTGTACGACACGTGGTCCTCACTGGGCCTGACGGGCACGCTGATCCCGCTGATCGCTCCCTATTTCCTGTTCGACGCGTTCAGCATCTTCCTGCTGCGCCAGTTCATGCTCACCATCCCGCAGTCCTATGTGGACGCGGCGAGGGTGGACGGCTGCTCGGAGTTCCAGGCGCTGGTCCGGATCATCGTGCCGATGGCGAAGCCGGGCATCGCGGCCACCGCGCTGTTCTGCTTCCTCTTCACCTGGAACGACTACTTCGGCCCGCTGCTCTACACCGGCGAAGTGAAGGACCAGTGGACGCTGTCGCTGGCCCTGGCCACGTTCAAGGGCATGCACATCGTCCAGTGGAACTCGTCGATGGCGGTGACGTTCCTGACGATGATCCCGGCCGTCGTCCTCTTCGTCTTCGCTCAGAAGTCGTTCGTCAAGGGAATCACGTTCACGGGAGTCAAGGGATGAAACTCACCGTCGTCGGTGGCGGGTCCACCTACACACCGGAGCTGATCGACGGCATCGCCGGCCGTCGCACCAGCCTGGCGGTGGACGAGATCGTCCTGGTAGACCCGGACGAGCACCGCCTGTCGATCGATCGGCCCGTTCTGCCAGCGGCTGCTGGAGCACGCGGGTCACCCGGCGAAGGTGCGCACCACCACGTCGCTCGAAGAGGGCATCGAGGGCGCGTCCGCGGTGCTGCTGCAGCTGCGAGTCGGCGGACAGAAGGCGCGTGCCTCTGACGAGACGTTCCCGCTCACCTGCGGGTGCGTCGGCCAGGAGACCACCGGCGCGGGAGGCCTCGCCAAGGCCCTGCGGACCGTGCCGGTGGTCCTGGACATCGCGGAGAAGGTGCGCAGGATCGCGGGCGCCGGACACGTGGATCGTGAACTTCACGAACCCGGTCGGCATCGTGACGCGCGCGCTGCTGCAGGAAGGCCACAAGGCGATCGGCCTGTGCAACGTGGCGATCACGTTCCAGCGCTGGACGTCCGCACTGCTCGGCGTGGATCCGTCCACTGTGGAGCTGGAGCACGTCGGCCTGAACCACCTCACGTGGGAACGCGGCGTGTACGTGGACGGCGTCGACCGCCTGCCTGAGCTGCTCGCCGACCACGTCGAGGGTCTCGCCGAGCACATCGGCATCGACGGCGAGCTGATGCGGCGCCTGAACATGGTGCCGTCGTACTACCTGAACTACTTCTACAACCACGACGCCGTCGTGAAGAAGCAGCTCGACCGAACCGCCGCGCGCGGAGGTCGTTGCTGACGGTCGAGAAGGAACTGCTCGACATCTACAGCGACCCGTCGGTCGTCACGAAGCCGGAGCAGCTGGCCCAGCGCGGCGGCGCGTACTACTCCGAGGCGGCCGTGCAGCTCGTGCACGCGCTGACCGGCGGCGCCGGTGCCGAAAAGCACGTGGTGAACGTGCGGAACAACGGCACGCTGCCCTTCCTGCCCGACGACGCGGTGATCGAAGTTTCGTCCACTGTGGATTCTTCTGGTGGCGCACCGCTACCGGTCCGCCCCGTGGAACCGTCCATCTCCGGCCTGATCTCGCACGTGACCGCGTACGAGTACCTGGCCCTGGAGGCGGCGATCCACGGCGGCCGCGACCGCGTGGCGAACGCGCTGCTCGCCCACCCGCTGATCGGCCAGCACGCCATCGCGGACCAGCTGGCCGACGAGCTGATCGCGCAGAACCGCGACCTGCTGCCGTGGGTGAAGGGAGCCTGACAACGATGACGGACCGGGTGCTCGCGATCGACGGCGGGAACAGCAAGACCGCGATGATGCTGGTCGACGCGGACGGCAAGGTGCTGGCGCAGGTGCTCGGCCCAGGCTCGCCACCGCAGATCGTGGGCATGAAACGCGGCATCGACGCCTTCGAAACCCTGGCCAGGCAAGCAGCCGCACAGGCCGGCCTGTCCCCCGACGAACCGATCGCCACGCACACAGCCGCCTACCTCGCCGGCGCAGACCTGCCCCGTGAGGAGGAGGACCTGACACGGGCAATCGCCGAGCGAGGCTGGTCCCCTTCAGTAATCGTCGGCAACGACACCTTCGCCCTGCTGCGCGCCGGCACAGCCTCCGGCGTAGGCGTGGCAGTCGTGTGCGGCGCCGGCATCAACGCCGTAGGCGTAGCAGCCGACGGCCGAGCACACCGCTTCCCCGCACTGGGCCCGATCTCCGGCGACTGGGGCGGCGGCGGCCACCTGGGCGAGCAAGCCCTCTGGCTGGCCGTCCGAGCCGACGACGGCCGAGGCAAGCCGACCGAGCTCCTACCCGCACTCCTCGACCACTACGGCGAAACCTCAATGCCGGCCGTAGTAGAAAAGCTCCACTTCGAGGAAACGAAGTTCGACCCCCACGTCCTCTGCCCAATCCTCTTCGACGTAGCCGCCCGAGGCGACGCCGTGGCCCAGGCCGTCGTCGACCGCCTGGTCGAGGAAATCGTGCTGCTGTCCACCGTCTCACTGCGCAAACTCGACCTCCTGGACGAGGCCGTCGACGTGGTCCTGGGCGGCGGCGTAATGACCGGCACAGCCCAATCCGTGCTGGGCCCAGTCCGCCAGCAGGTGCTGGCAGTCGCACCACGGGCCCAAGTCCGGGTGGTCGACCTTCCCCCGGTAGTCGGCGCCGCGCTGCTGGGCCTCGACACCGTCGGTGCCTCGCCGGGCGCAGAGCTGAGGCTGCGCTCGGCCTACGACGATCACCTGCCACCCGCCCCCACCGCTGTGAGCGCAGCGGCAGGCGGGTGACCTGAAGACCCCGTCTCAGGGGGTAGATCGGCGGCGGCGCCCCCTGAGACGGTCCCAACTCCGTCACCCGCGGCTATCCGGCGGCGGCGCCGCGGGTGACGGACCCAAACCCCACTGCTCGGGGCAGACAGGCGGCGGCGTCCCGAGCAGTGGTCCAACCCTTTCCGAGGGGGAGCTTCGGCGGCGGCGCTCCCCTTCGGAAAGGTCCCACGCCCCCGCAGTGACTTAACGCGCCAAGTCACTGCGGGGGTTTTTCCATGCCACGCGAAGGCGAAGCCGAGTTGGCGGTAGTCAGCGGCGGTTCGATCATGGGTCGGTAGTACTTGCAGACGCCATCGGCCCGCGACCCAACCCCCAACTCAGGGCCGAGCCAACTCCTCAACCGCCGAGGACGACGGCGCCGAAGGCACAACCGAAACCGAAGGCACCCCAACGGACGGCACAACAGTCGTCCCAACAACACTCATCCGCGGCTCGACAGCCTTCGCCTCACCCTCCGCCTCCGGCTCAACCACCGGCTTCGAATGCGGAGGCGGCCCACCCGACGGCGGCACCCCAGTAG
The DNA here is from genome assembly GCA_963771775.1 of uncultured Actinomycetota bacterium. GTDB lineage: Bacteria > Actinomycetota > Actinomycetes > Mycobacteriales > Pseudonocardiaceae > Lentzea. The sequence goes on along the minus strand of CAVYUS010000004.1, from coordinate 945,717 downwards.
TCCGAGGCACCGTCACCACACCCGACGACGATGACGGCGAGAACTCCATAGGCGGCTGATCCCCACCGATCTGAGCCACCTCAGGCTCAACCGGAGCAGCATCAAACGGCACCGGACCGGTCACAACCCCGGTGCTGACGACAACCCCAGCCAGCACTCCAACTGTGACGAGTGCAACACCGAGCGAAATGGACGGAAGCGGCAAAGACCGACGCACCCGGCAGAAGCTAGCGACCAACCAGGACCAAATAAGACGAATCCCCCGGAACAGCCTCAAGCTTCGCTCGATCGAGTGGTAAAAGAATCGTCACCCACAGCGACAGAACTTACGATCCCGTAACCGACGGTGGCGTAACCAGCGGTTCGTTGTGCATGCTAACCAGTCGTCCGCGAACGGGAGCCGTGGGCGAGGGCGTCAAAGCAGTCGAAGTGCAGTCAAGAGGCGCCGGCAGGCAAGGCAAGGGGGATGTTGTGGTGCAGCGATGGAACAGTCTCGTGTCCCTGGGGGACAGCTTCACCGAGGGCATGGACGACCCAGGCCCGGGAGACACCTACGTGGGCTGGGCGGACCGCCTGGCCGAGATGATGGCGCAGAGCGCACCTGACTTCAGGTACGCCAACTTCGCGATCCGCGGCAAGATGCTGCAGGAGATCGTGGACGTGCAGGTGCCGCTCGCGATCTCGCTCAAACCGGATCTGGTGACGTTCTGCGGGGGCGGCAACGACATCATGCTTCCGAACAGCGATCCGGACGCGCTGGCCGAGGTGTACGAGGTGGCGGTGGCCGACCTCAGGGCGGCCGGGAGTGACGTCGTGATCTTCACGGGTTTCGACACCCGGAGCACGCCGCTCCTGCGCAGTCTCCGCGGCAAGATCGCCATCTACAACGCGCACCTGTGGTCGATCGCCGAGCGGTACCACTGCCGGATGGTCGACCTGTGGTCCATGCACGTGCTGCACGACCGGCGCGCGTGGAGCGATGACCGGCTGCACCTCTCGCCGGAGGGGCACCAACGGGTCGCGCTCAAGGTCTACGAGGTGCTCGGGCTCGCCGACGACCGTTCCTGGAGCGAGCCGTGGCCGGCGCTCGAACAGGCGGACTGGGTCACGCAGCGCAAGGCGGATCTGAAGTGGGCGCGCGAGTACGTCGTGCCGTGGATCGGCCGGACGATAAGGGGCGAGTCGGTGGGCGACGGGATGGCGCCGAAGCGGCCCGAACTGCTGCCGATCGCCCGGTGTACCGAGGAGAACTACCGCTAGGGCCATGGCTGACAAGGCGAAGGCCCGACCGGCACTCTCCCCCGAATGCCGGTCGGGCCTTCAGACGCAGGCGCCTTACCCCCCTCGGTAATCCCCCACTCGGCGACCTGCGGAGCCCGCGAAGGGCCCACATCCAACATCCCATGTTTTGGACCCAGACGACTAAACAGGCGCTAAACCTCGGACGACAATGAGTCCAGGACGGCCCGCACCTCGACCGCGCGCGCCGAGTTGACCTGCGCGTACAGCCGCAGCGCGTCCGTCAATTCCGCTGCCGCAGCAACCCGTTCCGCCCGCCGGAGCAACACCCCGCCGAGCACCTGGCGGCCGAAGCCCTCCAGGTACGTCATCTCGGCGACCGATGCCTGGTCAACGACCTGGCGGGCCAGCGACTCGGCCTGGTCGAGCTGCCCGGCGTGCAGGTTCAGCTCGGCGAGGTTCGCGAGACCGCGGATCAACGCGGACTGGTCGCCGGAGCGCCGGTACACCTCGACGGCGTGGATCTGGTGCTGCAGCGCCACTTCCAGGCGGCCGCGGGCCTGCTCGACCTGTGCCACGTTGTTCAGCCCGTGGCCTTCGCCGACGACGTCGCCGGACTGCTGCGCGAGTTGCACGGACTCCCAGAAGTGCAGCAGCGCCTCGTCGTGCTGCTGGAGCCGGAACAGCACGTCCGCGAGCTGGGCGAGCGTCAGCACCAGGTACTGGCGCTCGCCCAGTTCGGTCGCGAGCCGGTGCGCGCGCCGAGCGTCCGGCAGCAGGACGGGTCGTCCCAGCCGGGCGTTCGTCGTGTAGGTCGTGTCCAGCATCAGGACCTGGCCGAGTCGGCTCCCCGTCACCTCGGCCGCGGCCAGGCCGAACCCGACCAGCGCGACCCACTCCCCGGTGAGTGCGCGCACGGTCGCGTAGGGGTGTAACAGCCTTACGAGCTGCCACACCTGGTCGTGCAGGCCCGACTCGGCGGCCGCGTGCACGACCGCGATGACATTGGGCCATTCCTGGTCGAACCAGTCGATCGGGTCGCCGAACGCGGGTAACGACGTGGAACCGTTGTCCCCCAACGCGAAGTCCAGCCCGTCCCGCGCCGGTCGGATCCCGCGGCGGACGTGGTCACACGCGACGAGGTAGTAGTTCACCAGGCGCCGCAACGAGTCCCGGTCCGCGCGCCCCGCGCCGCGGACGTACAGCCGCACCAGTTCGTGCATCGTGAAGCCGTCCGGCCACGGTTCGACCAGCAGGTTCACCTCGACCAGCCGGCCCAGCCGATCGCGGGCGGACTCGACCCGCGTGCGGGTCAGGGCGGCGACCGCGTGCGACGACATCCACCGGCCCGGCGCCAGGCCCACCGACGTGAGGACCTCGCCGAGTTCGGACGGCAGGTCGCGGGTCGACAGGTCCAGTGCCCGCGACACCCCCACCCCCGCCTCCGGCAGATCGAGGCCGCGCATCCGGTGCCCGTCGTCGGCCAGCTCCCCCACCAGCTCCTCGACGGTCCACTCCGGACTGATCACGAGCTTCGCCGCGGCCACCCGCAGTGCCAGCGGCAACCCGCCGCACAGTTCGGCGAGCATCCTGGCCGCCACCGGATCCTCCAGGGACAGCGGCTTGCCCAGCACGTCGTCCACCAGCTCGCGCGCCGCCTCGTCGTCCAACGGCCCGAGCTTGCGCACGCGGGCGCTGTTCGTGACGACCAGCCGTTCCATCCGGCTGCGCGACGTCACCAGCACCACCGAGCCCGAACCGGGTGGCAGCAACGGCTGCACCTGCTCGAAGCTCGTCGCGTCGTCGAGCACCACCAGCACGCGGCGGCGGTTCAGCAGCGACCGGTACAGCCCGACGCGGTCCTCCACGGCGACCGGCACACCGTCCGCGGGCACGCCCAGCGCCACCAGGAACCTGGTCAGCACCTCGCCCGGTTCGGTGTCGCCGAGCGACGCGAACAGCACGCCGTGCGGGAACATCTCGGAGTTCTCGTGCCCCCACGTGATCGCGAGGGCGCTCTTGCCGACACCGGGCGCGCCGGTCAGCACGGCCACCGCCGTCGCGAGCAGGTTCCTGGCCGCGCACACGTTGTCCAGCCAGGCCTTGTCGTCGTCGCGGCCGAACAGCCGGGACGCGGACGCGGGCAGCAACGCGGGCGCCACGATCCCGGCCCGCGGTGCCACCGGACGGCTCTCGACGGCGGCGATCATGCTCAGCGACGGGTCGTCGCGCAGCACCTGCTCCTGCAGCAACCGCAGCTCAGGCCCGGGGTCGATGCCCAGCTCCTCGACGGCGCGGCGCTGGAACCGTTGGTAGGCCTCAAGAGCGTCGGCCCGCTGCCCGGACCGGTACAGCGCGCGCATGCTGTGCGCCACCATCCGTTCCCGGAACGGGTACTCGGTGCACAGGCCGCGCAGCTCCCCCACGAGCTCCAGATGGCGGCCCAGCTCCAGCTCGGCGTCGATGCGCTCCTCCAACGCCAAGAGCCGCAGCTCTTCGAGGTCGGGGGTCATCGGGTCGCCCGGTACGTCGGCGAGCACGGGCCCGCGCCACAGGCCCAGTGCCTCGCGCAGCAAGCCCGCCCTGATGGCGGCGGGCTTGCCACGGGCGGACGCCACGAGCTGCCGGGCGCGGTGCAGGTCGAGACGCCAGGGGTCCACGGTCAGCTGGTAGCCGGTCGGCGTGGTGCGGATTGTCGCGGAGCCCGTCGGATCGGACTCCTCCAGCACCTTGCGCAACCGCGAGACGTAACCGTGCACGATCGTCCGCGCGGTGGCCGGCGGCGAGTCCGTCCACAGCGCGTCCACGATCTGGTCGATCGAGACGGGTCGGTTCGCCTCGACGACCAGCATGGCCAGCAGTCCGCGCATGCCACGACGGCCAAGCGGGACGAGCCGTCCGTCCGCGAGCACCTGGAGTGGACCGAGCACGCCGAACTCGAGTCCGGTTTTGCTCCGCATGCCCCTCCCTCGGGTGCGCTGACGTTGTCACTTCAACAGGTGCGAGAGGGGCCGTCTCAGATACAAGTACGGATCGAGTTCGCGGGACGCTACTGTGCACACGTGCCGCGAGATCGGAATTCCGTGGTTGACCGCGGCGCCGGGTGCCTTCTCGGCGGCGCTCTTGGTGATGCGCTCGGCGCACCTGTGCAGTACCTGGGCTGGGCCGACATCCAGCGCGAACACGGCCCTGAGGGCGTTCTGGCCCCGCCGAAACCCGCGCTCTTCACCGACGACACGCAGCTGACGCTCTTCACCGCCGACGGTTACCTGCGCGCGTATGTGCGTGGGAAGCACACCGGCCAATGGGAGCCGTCGGACGAGGTGTGGCACAGCTACCGGCGCTGGTTGATCACCCAGCAGCAACCCGCTCCGGAACGGAATGCGCGCGGGCTGCTCTCCGACGAACGGCTGTACGAGAGCCGCTCGCCCGGCCTGACGTGCCTGCGCGCGCTGGCCGCGGAGACACCGTCCACTCCGGAGAACCCGCACAACGAGTCGTCCGGCTGCAACGGCGTCACGCGCACCGCACCGGCCGGCTTCGCGCCGTCCGCCGCGATCGCGTACGACCTCGGCTGCCGGTTCGCCGCGTTGACGCACGGCGGCACGGGCGGCTGGGTGTCCGGCGGCGCGCTGGCGTTGCTGGTCCACCTGCTCGCCGTGAAGGGCAGGCCGTTGCGTGAGGCGATCGACCAGGTCATCGGCCGGGTGCTGCGCGACGACACGTACACGGCGACGGTGCTGACGCGGGCCGTGGTGCTGGCGGAGGAGCACGGCGGCGACAGCTCGGTGCGTGTCGACCGGCTGGGCAGCGGCTGGACCGGCCCGGAAGCGCTGGCGATCGCTGTCTACACCGTGCTGACACATCCGAAGCCGGTGCAGTTCGTCGACGCGATGCGCGCCGCGGCCAACCATTCCGGTGGTAGCGACGCGACGGCGGCGTTGACCGGCAACGTGCTCGGCGCGTTGCACGGCACCGAAGCGCTGCCCCGCGACTGGCTGAGCGGGCTCGAACTGGTCGACGTGCTGGACGAGATGGGCCGCGACCTCGGCCGGTCCGCGGTCAACCTCGAGTTCGACGAGACCCGATACGCCTGACCGGGATGTTTCGTCCAACCGCACGATGAAGGTTGGACGAAACATCCAGTGCTCGCCGGGGCGTTGATCCTCTGCCCGATGGCGATCTTCGGACCGATCAACGGCACGAACAACGCGGTGTCCTCGTCGGCGCACCTCGGCGTGCACGGCCGAATCGTGGGCTCGTTCCTGTCGCTGCTCACCGCGGTGGCCTTCTTCTCGCTCGCGGTCTGGAGCTCGGGCGACGCCCTGGTCGGCGGTGCGCACCGGCTGTTCGGGATGCCGCGCCGCACGGTGGCCTACGTGGCGGCGTACGCGGTGTTCGCCGGTCTGGTGCTCATCGTGTGCACGTACGGGTTCCGCTTCATGCTCTTCGTGAACAAGATCGCGGTCGTCTCGGCGACGTTGCTCTTCGTGCTCGGCATCGTGGCCTTCGCGGGTGACTTCGACCCGTCGTTCGCCGGGACGTCGGACAGCCTGTTCTGGCCGTCGTTCATCGGCTCGGCGCTGATCGTGCTGGCCAACCCGGTCTCGTTCGGCGCCTTCCTCGGTGACTGGTCCCGCTACATCCCGTCGAACACCCCGCACCGCCGGGTCGTCACCGCCGCGTTCCTCTCGCAGGTCGCCACGCTGGTGCCGTTCCTGTTCGGCCTCGCCACGGCCGGCATCATCGCCACCACAGCACCATCCTATGTGGATCCGGCGAGCCCGGACTTCGTCGGCGGGCTGCTGGCGTTCGTCGGGCCGCTGGGCGATCTCGCCGGTGGCGTGGACGTCGGCCTTCCGCTGTCGATCGGCATCGCGGCCGTGCTGTACCTGGCGCTGTTGTTCGTGTTTCCCGAGCCGCGCGGGGTCTACGGACCCGCCGGGCCGCGGCTGGTTCGCGCCGCGGACGTCGCGGTGCCGCCGATCACCGGGCCCGGAAAACAGGAACAGCCCGTGGGGAGCGCTCCCGAATTCGCTCGTCCACAGGCTGTTCCGCACGAGTAGTTGGTCGACAGCAGGCCGGGTCTTGCCCCGAGCGCGAGCTCCGATCCAGCTCTTGATCAACGATGTCCGTGCCCCGGAGTCAAGCTCCGTTGGGCGGGCATGTTAACAGATGTGTACCGGAAGTCCAGGGCTCGAGAAGACGCGGCGGTCGGAGTCGACCACGAAAATCTCGCAGTCCTCCTGTGCCGCCGCCCACTCGATACCGTCCCGGCCCAGCGCAAATGCCGCTGTGGCAGTGGTATCGGCGATCGCGAGGTCCTCCGCGAAAACCGTGACCGACACGATCCCCGTGACGGGTTCGCCGGTGCGGCCGTCGAGGATGTGCTGACCGCGTTCGTACAACGCTGACGTGGCAACGGCTCCGTCCCGGACACCGAGCACGACGCAGAGCTGGTCGGCGAGATCGGGATGCCGAACGCCCACGCGCCAAGGCTTTCCCGGCTCGGGCTCGCCGGCGGTCACGACGTCGCCGCCGGCGTTGATGCAGAACGACGACGCCCCGCCCGCGCGCAGGATGTCGGCGGCGCGCTGCACGGCCCAGCCCTTCACCACCGCGCACGGGTCGAGCCCGCGTCCCGGCACCTGTGCCGTGAACGCGCCGCCCGTCGACTGCTCGTACCAGTCGCACAGCGACAGCACCTCGACCAGATCCGGGGTGAGCTCATCCCTGGTGAGCTCACCCCGGTCCAGTCTGGACACCTCGCTGCCGGGCTTGAACGGCGAGAACTGGGCGTCCGCCTCGATCAACCAGGCGAACGCCAGGTCCGCCAGTGCCGCGTCCCCGTCACGCAGGTCCACCGAGATCGGCAGGCCCATGATGTGCTCGACCCGCCGCACCGGCATGACTACTGGGCTCCGTCGATCGCTGCCTGCAGCGACTGCTTGTAGCCCTCGGAGGTCGCGGTCGCGCCGGACACCGTGTCGATGTCCGCGCTCTGCGCCTGAAGCGCCGACTGCCGCAGCAGTGGCAGCGCCATCCTGGTCGGATTGCTGTTCGGGGCCCGCAGCGCCTTCACGTCCGTGATCTTGGTGCCCTGGAACGTGACCTGCACCTGCACGGTGCCTTCCGACGTGTTCACCGCCGGCCCGGACACGGTCCTGGCCTGGGCCTGCTGCTGGGTCGTCGGCGCGGCCCCGGTCGTCTTGGGCGCGGTCGTCTGGGGCGCGGCCGTCTGGGGCGCGGCCGGAATCACGGACGGGATCTGCGACTGCTGAGTCTGGGTCTGCTGCGGTGTTTCCGGCGCGGCGACCTCGCTGAGCTCGCCCTCGTGCGCGGCGCCCGGCTGGTACATCCACACCGGGACCAGGCCGCCGACACTCAGCAGCAGAACGGGAATTGCCCTCTTCACTTCGTCATTCCCCTCAGTTGGCCAGGCTGAAGCGCTCGGCGTGGATCTGCTTGCTCGGCACGCCGAGTTCGGTCAGGCTGCTGATCACGGCGGTGGTCATGCCGTTCGGGCCGCAGATGAAGACGTCGCGGTCCTCCACGTCCGGCACCAGCTCGGCGATGTTCTGCGGGCCGAGCAACGGGCCGTTCGCGGTAATGGTCTTCGAGGAACCGGTGACCAGGCGCAGCACCGCACCCTTGGCGCGGGCCAGGCCTTCGAGTTCGCGCAGCAGCACGGCTTCTCGCACGTCGTTCACCCGGTACAGCACCACGACGTGGCCCTTGATCTCCTCCAGCAGCGCGCGGATCGGCGTGATGCCGACACCACCGGCGACGAGCAACGCGTTGGGCTTCGTCTGGTGCATGGTCGTGAAGGCGCCGTAGGGCCCTTCGGCGAACACGCGCGTGCCGACCTTGATGTTGCGGATGTCCGAGCTGCCCTCGCCGAGCGCCTTCGCGGTCAGCCGCAGGTACTTGCCGTTCGGCGCCGCGGACAGCGAGAACGGGTTGGCCTGCCACCAGCGGTCCTTGGTGACGAAGCGCCACAGGAAGAACTGGCCGGCCTTGGCGGGGACCTGGTCCAGGTCCTTGCCCTCGATGTAGACGGACACGACGTTGTGCGCCTCGGGCACCACGGCGGCGACGCGGAACTGGTGGCGCCAGTTGCGCCAGAACGGGAGCACCAACCGTCCGATCACGACAGAGCCGATGGCGAACGCCCACAGCCCCCACCAGTAACCGGTGGCGAGCGCCGACTTGCGGAAGGTGCTGCCGACCGCGACCTGGTGCGAGAACGCCAGGAAGATCGCGACGTAGGTGTACAGGTGGATGAAGTGCCAGGTCTCGTAGGCCATCCTGCGCCGTGCGTACCGGGCCGACACCACGCCGACGATCATGATGATCGCCCACGCCACCAGCGCGCGGAGGATGCCCTCCAGCTCGGTGGCCTGCCTGATCACCTCGGCGACCGGGCCGTCGGCACCGGCGTTGCCGAACGCGATGAAGGTCAGGTGCCCGACCAGCATCCAGAAGATCGTGAACCCGACCCAGCGGTGCCACGAGGTGAGCTTGTCCATGCCGATGCGACGGTCGAGCCACGGCAGCCGCGCCACCAGGAGCAGCTGGAACGCCATCGCCAGCGCGCCGTAGAGACCGGCCAGCCGGCCGAAGTTGACCAGCATGTTCGACCCGACACCCGCGGCGTTGAACAGATAGGTCACGAACGCCGCGTTGGCCAGGAGGAACACGTAGAGGCCGGCTTTGGCCAGCACCTTGTGCGGCATCGCGCGCCCGGCCGGAGCCGGTCGCACGGGAGGCTGCAGGGTGGTCGTCACGGCGGACTCCTCGGTCAGGCGGTGCAGGTCGGGTTGGTCGGACGGTGTTGAGCATCGGCGGTGGAGCTGTGCACCCGCTTTGCGCGGGCTGTCGACTTCCTGTCGATAGAGCGCGAGGGGCACCAGGTGACGCACCATGAGCACGTGGACAAGGGGAACTCGGTTCGATTGCTCGTCGTCGACGACGAGCCGCACATCGCTGATCTGGTGGCGACGGTCGCTCGTTACGAGGGCTGGCAGGCCAAGACAGCGCTCAACGGCGAGGACGCTCTGAGAGCGGCCGCCGAGTTCCAGCCGGACATCGTCGTGCTCGACCTCATGCTGCCTGACCTGGACGGATTCACCGTTCTTGATCGAATGCGCGCGGCCGGCGCAATGGTGCCCGTGGTGTTCCTGACGGCTCGTGACGGCACCGCGGACCGTGTGGCGGGTCTCACTCGTGGCGGCGACGACTATTTGGTGAAGCCGTTCTCGGTGGAGGAGCTGATGGCCCGGCTTCGGGCCGTGCTGCGCCGCTCGACAGGCCCGTCGTGGAAGCGCTCCGTGCTGAAGGTCTCCGACCTGCTCATGGACGAGGACACGCGCGAGGTCCGGCGCGCCGGCAAGCTCGCGACGCTCACGCCGACCGAGTACGAGCTGCTCCGCTACCTGATGCGGCGCTCACCGGCCGTGCTGACCAAGGCCCAGATCCTCGACCACGTGTGGGAGTACGACTTCGGCGGCCGCTCGAACGTGGTCGAGCTGGTCATCTCCCACCTGCGCCGCAAGCTCGACGACGGCCACGAGCCGTTGATCCACACCGTGCGCGGTGTGGGGTACGTGCTCCGCCGAGCCGCGGAATGAAGCCGGTGAGCCAGTGGCGGCTGGGCACCCGGCTCGCACTCGGCCTCGGCGCGCTGGCTCTCGCGGTGTTCCTGGTCGTCGGCACCATCCTCGTCGTGTCGATGCGGTCCTTCCTGGACACCCAGCTCGACAAGCAGATGCAGGTCAGCCAGAAGAGCGTGGCCGAGGACGTGGAGCACTACGAGGACGTCACCAAGATCCCGCAGGGCTGGTACTCGGTCGTCTACAAGATGCAGGACGGCGTGCTCCAGCCGAAGGGCGGCGAGGCGCCGAAGGACCGCGAGGAGATGGACGCGCTCGCGAAGCAGGCGCTGACCACCGAGGCCTTCTCGAACGAGTACCTGCGCGACGAGGGCCCGTTCCGGCTGCGCGCGTGCCCGATCAAGGAAAACGAGATCGTGCTGGTCAGCGCCGCGCCGAAGCACGACCTGAACAGCACGCTCACGCAGCTGATCACCGTCGGCGTGATCGCGTTCCTGCTCGCGCTGGTGACGCTCGTCGTCGGCGGCCAGGCGTTGCTGCGCCGCGGCCTGCGCCCGTTGTCGGACATGGCGAACACCGCGCACGACATCACCTCGCACGACCTGACCGACTCGTCGCGTCTGGCCGTGCGCGCCGACAGCAAGGGCGGCGGCGTCGAGGTCGACGAACTGCGCGAGGCGTTCAACACGATGCTCGCGCACATCGACACTTCGCTGGCCGCACGCACGGCCGCCGAGCAACGACTGAGGCGGTTCATCGCCGACGCGTCACACGAGCTGCGCACGCCGTTGACCTCGTTGCGCGGCTACGCGGACCTCTTCAAGTACGCGGCGGCCAACGAACCCGGTGAACGCGAGAAGCACCTGGAGAAGCTGCGGTCCGAGGCGGCACGGATGAGCGTGCTGCTCGACGACCTGTTGTTGCTGGCCCGCCTGGACGCCGCGGAGTCCGAACCGCCGTTGCGCCCGGAGGAGCTGGACCTGGCGGAGATCGCGGAGGCGGCGGCGGACGCGTTCCGCGCGGCCAGGCCGTCACACGAGCTGTGGGTCGACGCGGACACGATGGTCATGCACGCCGACGCGACCCGGCTGCGGCAGGTGCTCGACAACCTGCTGACCAACGCGGCCGTGCACACCCCGGCCGGGACCTCGGTCTCGTTGCGGGTGACGGGCGAGGACGGCTGGGCCGTGGTGCGGGTGAGCGACACCGGGCCCGGCATCCCGGAGGCCGACCGGGCGCGGATCTTCGACCGGTTCTACCGCGTGGACAACTCGCGGACCCGTCAGCGCGGCGGCAGCGGCCTCGGTCTCGCCGTGGTGCAGTCACTGGTGCAGGCACACGGCGGCACGATCAGCCTGACCAGCCGCCCAGGCTCGACAACCTTCACCATCCGCCTACCGCGCCACCTGCTGGCCTGACCGCACGCGGGGCCCTTCCGTGCGCCAGGAGCGCACGAAAGCTCCCCGCGTGCACTCACGGCCCCCTGCTCGACGAACGCGGGGGCCCCCGTTTCCCTGAAGGAAACGCGGGTCCCGACGTCCTCAGTCGGCCTGGGAGCTCGTGGCCCAGAGGTCGATGCCCGACTCGACGGCGTGCTTGTCGATCTCGGCGAGCTCGTCGTCGGTCAGCGGCGGCGCCTGCAGTGCCGCGAGGTTCTGCTCCAGCTGCCCCACCGACGAGGCGCCGATCAACGCCGACGTGACCCGCGGGTCGCGGATCGTCCAGGTCAGCGCCAGCTGGGCGAGCGACTGGCCGCGGGAGCGCGCGATCTCGTTGAGCGCGCGGATCCGGCCGAGGTTCTCCTCGGTGAGCAGGCCGGTCGACAGCGACTTGCCCTGCGCGGCCCGCGAGTCGGCGGGCACCCCGTCGAGATAGCGGTCGGTCAGCATGCCCTGCGCGAGCGGCGAGAACGCGATGCAGCCCGCACCGACCTCCTCCAGCACGTCCAGCAGCTCCGGCTCGATCCACCGGTTCAACATCGAGTACGACGGCTGGTGGATCAGCAACGGCACCCCGGCGCTGCGGAGAAGCTCGGCCGCCTCACGGGTCTTGGCCGGCGAGTACGACGAGATGCCCGCGTAGAGCGCCTTGCCCTGCTGGACCGCGCTCACCAGCGCACCCATCGTCTCCTCGAGCGGAGTCTCCGGGTCGAACCGGTGCGAGTAGAAGATGTCGACGTAGTCCAGGCCCATACGGGTCAGCGACTGGTCGAGCGACGACAGCAGGTACTTGCGGCTGCCCCACTCCCCGTACGGGCCGGCCCACATGTCGTAGCCCGCTTTGGTGGAAATGACGAGCTCGTCGCGGTACGGCCTGAGATCATCCTTGAGGATCTGCCCAAAGGTGATCTCCGCCGAGCCGTACGGCGGGCCGTAGTTGTTGGCGAGGTCGAAGTGCGTCACGCCGAGATCGAACGCCCTCCGCGCAATGCCGCGGCCGAGCTCGTACGGGCGGTCGCCGCCGAAGTTGTGCCACAGCCCCAACGAGATGGCCGGCAGCTTGAGGCCGCTGCGGCCCGTCCGCCGGTACGTCATCTGGTCGTAGCGCGCGCTATCCGCGAGGTAGGACATGGTGCCCACAATGTCACGCCCTAGTGAGACACAGCAGATCAGAGACGCGCTGCTCGCCGACGACATCGGCCCGTCCGGGCTCACCGTTCGCGACGCCTGGCTGAAGGGCGATCTCGACCTCGACTTCGTGACGACGAACGCACCGTTGCGGCTGATCGGATGCGTCTTCGAGGGCAGGATTTCGCTGCGGCACGCCCAGATTCCCGCGTTGTACCTCAACGGCACAGCGGTACGCGCGCTGTCTGCCGAAGGCCTGCAATCACGGCATGTCGAGATGCGGGACGGCCGCTGCGCCGACTCGCTCGACCTGGAGAACGCACGGATCGACGGCTCGTTGGTGCTGGAGGGCACCAGCACCGGCTCCCTCTTCGCGGGCGGCCTGCACGTCAGCCGGGACCTGCGGGCATCGGGACTGTTCATCGACACGGACCTCGACGGCACGGTGTGCTGGCTCGACGGCTGCGACATCGGCGGCGACCTGATCCTCGACGACGCCATGATCACCAACGCCGCCGGCGGTGCTGTCACCGCCAACGGCGCGAAGGTCGGCGGCTCGATCAACACCAAGGGAGCGATCCTCCGCGCGGCGACGACGCGTTCTCGTTGCTCGACGCCACCGCTGGCGGGCTGAACATGACCGGGGCGGTGCTGCGCAGCAACGACGGCAGCGCGCTGTGCACCGACGGCACGCACTTCCGTTCCGAGGTGAAGCTCAAGGACATCAACGCCGTCTCGCAGGGCACCGACAACACGATCCGCATGGTCGACACGAAGATCGGCGCCGGGCTGCTGATCACCGGTCTGGTGCGCAGCCGCGGCGGCCAGGCCGTGTCGCTGCACAAGACGACGGTCGAGGCGAGCCTGACCATCCAGCGCGGCGGAGATCGACGCGGACAGCGACGAGCCGGCCCTGGAGATCAGCGACTGCGACGTGGGTGGCGAGTTGGTCGTCCGGCCGGAGAAGCTCGTCAACCGCGGCGACGGTCTCGAACTCGACCTCTTCTCGACGAAGGCGGTACGCGCGCTTGCGCTTGATGCCGAAGGACTCGCGGTCACGCTGAACGGTCTGACCTATCCGGACGCGCCGGAAGACACCGACGCGTGGCTCACGATGCTGCGCGATCACACTTTCAGGTACGAAGCACAGCCCTATCAACAACTCGCCGCGGTGCACCGAGCCGCCGGTCACGAACACACCGCCCGCAAGGTCCTGATCGCCCAGCAGGAAGACCTCCGCCGCAGAGGCGACCCCGGCAACCGCCTTTGGCACTGGTTTCTGGGCGTCACTCTCGGCTATGGCTACAAACCGTCGCGAGCGGTGGCCGGACTGCTCGTCACGTTCCTGTTGTCGATCGCTCTGGTGTGGACGGCCGGCGCCTACAACGGCCTGTCACCAGCGAAGGACCGCCCTGCCGACGCCTGTTCACCGGTGAACAGGATCAGTCTTGCGGCCGATCTCGCGATTCCGCTGGTGAAACTCGGTGGCACACCGAGATGCGAACTGGCGAACGGAGCAGCCGGGCAGTGGGCGACCACGGCGGGATGGGTGGTGCAGATCCTGGGTTGGTCGTTCGCCACGTTGAGCGTCGCGGGCTTTACCGGACTGGTCCGCAAAAGCTGACGAACAGTCACATCGTAATGAGACGAGGGCCCGCCCACCTGGGCGAACCCTCTTCTCGACAAGAGCCGGCGAGGGGAATCGAACCCCTAACCTTTCGCTTACAAGGCGAGTGCTCTGCCAATTGAGCTACGCCGGCCTGGCTCGTGTTCGCGAACATCGTAAGCGCCCGTTGCCGTTGCTACCTGCGGCGAACGGTCTGCTCTCAGTGTGATCGGATTGCTCCGACCGGAGGCGCACCAACCAACTGAGTGGATCAACGCGACGAACCGGCCGCCTTGACCAGGTCAGGAGGGTAACCAACGGACAGTGATCATGTCCTCCTTTTTGGGTCGCCCGATCGGAGGTGGCAGACGCCACAGCAACAGTTGAAGGACTCCGCACGATCACACGACGGAGGTGCCTGAGATTTCCACGAACAACCTGCACGGCCCCGCTCTGCCCGACGACACCACGGTTCACCTGGTACTCGATCTCGCTCTGAAGATCGGCGAGGTCCAAATGGCCAGCGGGGCGGGTGCGGCCGACGTAACAGCCACGATTCTCTCGGTCACCGAGAGCTATGGACTTCCGCATACGGAAGTCGACGTGATCTACACCTCTATCAGCGTGTCGTGTCAGCGAGGTACTGACGCTCCGCCGATCACTGCTGTACGGGTGGTGAGGCAACGCAGTCTCGACTACACGCGGCTCGCGGCCGTCGAACATCTCGTGCGCAATCTCGGGCCGATCGAGAACGCGCATTCCGAGCTCGAACACATCACCAATGCCAAACACCCGTATCCGCGCTGGGTCGCCACGGCCGCGTGGGGCGGGATGGCCGCCGCGGTCGCGTTCCTCGTCGGTGGCGGACTCGTGCTCGCCCTCACCGCCGCGGCCGTCACCGCCCTGGTCGACCGGGTCGGCCGGATCCTGAACCGCCGGGCGCTGCCGTTCTTCTTCCAGCAGGTGGTCGGCGGCGCGCTCGGCACGAGTGCCGCGCTGGCCGTGTTCGCGACCGGCTTGCTGCCGGTGCGGCCGAGTCTGCTGGTCGCCGTCGGGATCGTCGTGCTGCTCTCCGGACTCGCTCTGGTCAGCACCGTGCAGGACGCGATCTCCGGCTACAACGTCACCGCCGCGGGTCGCACCGTCGAGACCGTGCTGCTCAGCGCCGGTCTGATCGCCGGTGTCGCGCTGGCCATCCGCACGTTCGTCCACTTCGGACTGGACATCACCGTCAGCGACCCGCTGCCGGCGTTGATCTCCGCGGTGCCGATGCAGTTCGCGGCCGGTGCGGCGACCAGCGCGTTCTTCGCGCTCGCCTGCTACGCCCAGCCCCGCGCGCTCGTCGCCGCCGCCATCTCCGGCGCGATCGGCACGGCCTCCTACGGCCTCGTCACGAGCTTCGGCCTGGACGCGCTGCTCGGGTCGGCGGTGGCCGCCGCGATCACCGGGTTCGGCGGCGCGACGATGACCCGCCGGCTGCGGATTCCGACGCTGGTCGTGGTGCAGGCGGGCGTCGTCCCGCTGCTGCCGGGCTGGACCACCTACCGGGGGCTGTTCCAGCTCACCGCGGAGGGCGATCCGGCCGGTTTGAGCACGCTGGTGTTCGCGAGTGGTATTGCTCTCGCCCTGGCCGGCGGGGTGGTGTTCGGCGAGTACCTGGCCCAGCCGGTGCGTACCGGACTGGGTCGTCTGGAACGCAAGTTCGCAGGTCCGCGCATGTCCGGGCCGCTCAAACCTTCCAGGCGCCGACTGGAGTAACCGCCGCTGTGACGGGGGTTACACGGCACGCCGCGAGCACGCGTCCGCACTAGCCTCGGAACCGTGAGCACCGACATTGGCGAGAACGGGGCGGAATTCGTAGTCGTGGCCAACCGGCTGCCGGTTGACCTGGAGCGCTTGCCCGACGGCACAGAACGTTGGAAGCACAGCCCGGGAGGGCTGGTGAGTGCGCTCGAACCGTTCCTCCGCTCACACAGTGGCGCCTGGGTCGGCTGGCCCGGTGTGGCCGACGCCGACGTGCCGTCGTTCGAGGACGACGGTCTGCTCCTGCACCCCGTGCCGCTGTCCGGCAGCGAGGTGGAGGACTACTACGAGGGCTTCTCCAACGGCACGCTCTGGCCGCTCTACCACGACGTCGTCGCCCAGCCCGCCTTCCACCGGCACTGGTGGAACTCCTACCGGCAGGTCAACCAGCGGTTCGCGGACGCGACGGCGAAGGTCGCCGCACATGGCGCCACGGTGTGGGTGCAGGACTACCAGCTGCAGCTCGTCCCGGCCATGCTGCGCGACCAGCGACCGGACCTGAAGATCGGCTTCTTCCTGCACATCCCGTTCCCGCCGGTCGAGCTGTTCATGCAGCTGCCCTGGCGCACGGAGATCATCCGCGGCCTGCTCGGCGCCGACCTGGTGGGCTTCCACCGGCCCGGCGGCGCGCAGAACTTCCTCTGGCTGGCCCGCCGGCTCGTCGGCCTGGAGCCCAGCCGCGGCACCGTTGGTGTCCGAACCCGGCCAGGTGTCGTGCAGGTCGGCGACCGCACGGTGCGGGTCGGCGCGTTCCCGATCTCGATCGACAGCGCCGGGCTCGACGCGGTGGCGCGGCGCAAGGAGACGCAGGCCCGCGCGAAGCAGATTCGAGCGGATCTCGGCAACCCGAAGCGCATCCTGCTGGGTGTGGACCGGCTCGACTACACGAAGGGCATCGACGTCCGGATCCGCGCGCTCTACGAGCTGATCGCGGACGGACGCCTCGACCCCGAGGACGTCGCGATGGTCCAGCTCGCCACGCCCAGCCGGGAGCGGGTCGACCACTACGTGACGATGCGCAAGGACATCGAGCAGTCCGTCGGCCGGATCAACGGCGAGTTCGGACGGGTCGGCAAACCCGTCGTGCACTACCTGCACCAGTCGGTGAACCGCGAGGAGCTCGTCGCGTTCATGAGCGCGGCGGACGTCATGGTCGTCACGCCCGTTCGGGACGGTATGAACCTCGTGTGCAAGGAGTACGTGGCCTGCCGATATGATCTTGGTGGAGCTCTGGTGCTCAGCGAGTTCGCCGGCGCTGCCGCAGAACTGACCAGTGCGTTCCTGGTGAACCCCCATGATCTGGACGGTGTCAAGAACGCACTGCAGGCCGCCCTCGACATCGATCCTGCTGAAGGCCGCCGTAGGATGCGCGCGCTGCGCCGCCAAGTCCTCACCCACGATGTTGACCGCTGGGCAAGGTCGTTCCTGGAGGCGTTGGGCACGCAGACCTCGGTCTGAATCGCTTCAGATCCCATTGACCCCACGAGTGCTCCAGGAGGGGCGTTGACCGCCGAGGCCCTCCCCGCCGAACTGCGCCGAGCGATTGTTCAGCTCGCGCGGACCCCGCGACTACTGGTCGCCAGCGACTACGACGGAACACTCGCGCCGATCGTGAACGACCCGGAGCAGGCTCGCCCGCTTCCGGAGTCGGTGAACGCACTGCGTTCACTCGCGAGCCTGCACGAGACCACCTCAGCCGTGATCTCCGGTCGTGCGCTGCGCGACCTGGCCACGCTGTCCCGACTGCCCGGCGAGGTCCACCTCGTCGGCTCACACGGCTCCGAGTTCGACGTCGGCTTCGTCCACGCGCTGGATGCCAACGCGAAGGCGTTGCTCCGCCGCATCGAGTCCGAGCTCGAAGAGATCGTCGACGGCCAGGAGGGCGTGCAACTCGAAGTCAAGCCCGCCTCGGTCGCCGTGCACGTGCGTCGTGCCGCGAGTGACTCGATCGGCGAGACGGTGCTCTCCGCCGTCCGCTCCGGTCCGTGCACCTGGGAAGGTGTGCAGGTCACCGAGGGCAAGGCCGTCATCGAGCTCGCGGTCGTCGAGACCGACAAGGGCCACGCCCTGGACATCCTGCGGCACCAGGTCGGCGCCACCGCGGCGATCTTCCTCGGTGACGACGTGACGGACGAGAAGGCGTTCGCGCGCCTGCACGGTCCCGACCTGGGTATCCGCGTCGGTGCCGGCGACTCGCTCGCCCAGCACTTCGTGAACGACCCGGCCGACGTCGCGACCGTGCTCGCGTTCCTCCTGGAGGAGCGCCGGGCGTGGCTGCACGGCGACCAGGCCGTGCCGATCGAGCGCCTGACCATGCTCGCCAACGAGCGTTCCGTCGCCCTCGTGACGCCGGACGCCAAGGTCAACTGGCTCTGCCACCCGGAGCCGGACTCGGCGGCGATCTTCGCCGACCTGCTCGGCGGCCCCGCGGCGGGCCACTTCTCGATCAAGCCGGAGCACGGGTCGCTGCCACTGGGCCAGCGCTACCTGCCGGGCACGATGATCGTGGAGACCCGCTGGTCGCGACTCCTGGTGACGGACTACCTGGAGCACGACCTCGCCTCGCACCGCACGGACCTGGTGCGCCGCATCTCCGGCTCGACCAACGCGGTGATCACGTTCGCGCCGCGCCCGGAGTTCGGCCAGGTGCCGGTCCGGTTGCTGCGCGAGCGCGACGGCCTGCGCATCGTCGGCACCTCGGACCCGATGGTGCTGCGTTCGCCGGGCGTCGACTGGGAGATCACCTCGGACGGCGTCCAGGAGACCGCACGCGCCGTGGTTCGTCCGCGTGAAGGTGCGGCCGTGTTGCTGGAGCTGCGTTGCGGCACCGACGACCTGGACGAGCACGTGCTGGCCGAGCCCGTGCGCCGCGACCGCGCCGGCGGCTACTGGTCGGACTGGGCGGCGGGCCTGAAGCTGCCGCGCATCCAGCCGGACCTGGTGCTGCGGTCGGCGCTGACCCTGCGCGGCCTGGTGCACAAGGACTCCGGCTCGATCATGGCCGCGGCCACCACGTCACTGCCGGAGGAGCTGGGCGGCGTCCGCAACTGGGACTACCGCTACTGCTGGCTCCGCGACGGCGCGATGACCGCCGCCGCCCTGGTGTCGGTGGGCTCCTTCGCGGAGGCCGACGGCTTCCTGGCGTGGCTGCACGGCGTGCTGGAGACCATCCCCGGCCCGGAGCGCCTGCACCCGCTGTACACGTTGCACGGCACGCAACTGGGCGCCGAGGCCGTGATCGACACGCTGCCGGGCTACGCGGGCTCCCGTCCGGTGCGCGTCGGCAACCTCGCGAACCAGCAGGTGCAGCTCGACGTCTTCGGTCCCGTGGTGGACCTGGTCGTCCAGCTGGCCTCCGCACGCGGCGCGCTCTCGGACGCCGACTGGGCCATGGTCCAGGCGATGGCCGAGGCGGTCTCCCGCCGCTGGCACGAGCCGGACCACGGCATCTGGGAGGAACGGCACGCGCCGCGCCACCACGTGTACTCGAAGGTCATGTGCTGGCTGACCATCGACCGGGCGATCAAGCTCGGCGAACAGTTCGGCCGCGCGCTCGACCCGTCGTGGGTGCCGTTGCGCGACACGATCGCCACGGACGTGCTGAAGAACGGCTGGAACGACGAGGTCCAGTCCTTCACCACGGCCTACGACGGCGACGACCTGGACGCCGCCTCGCTCTTCGTGGGCCTCTCCGGCCTGATCGACCCGACGGACGAGCGCTTCCAGTCCACCGTCACCGCCATCGAGGCCGAACTGCGCTCCGGCTCGACCGTCTACCGCTACCGCCGCGACGACGGCCTGCCGGGCGACGAGGGCGGCTTCCACCTGTGCGCGGCCTGGATGATCGAGTCCTACCTGCTCACCGGCCGCCGCACCGAGGCTGAGGAACTCTTCGGCCAGATCGTCGCGGCCGCGGGCCCCACCGGCCTGCTGCCCGAGGAGTACGACCCGATCGCCGAACGCTCGCTGGGCAACCACCCGCAGGCGTACTCGCACCTGGGCCTGATCCGCTGCGCCCAGCTGCTCTCGCAATAAGTTCTGTTGCAGTGAGGTGATGCCGCCGCGGCCCGATGGCCACGGCGGCATCGTCATTCCTGCTCGAAGTTCCGCTTGATCACGCTGATCCCGCGCGCCATCGCCTCGGCAATCGGCGCGGCCAGCTCGTCAGGCAACACGTCGCGAACCCACAACAGCCGACACCGCCGCTCGCCGTCGGCAACGACCTGCATGGACGCGTTGTCGTGCTCCGGCACCACACTGCCACCAACGATCGAGTAGACGATCCGGCGCGCGTCGTGGTCGACCCCGACGAACCGCTCCCGGACCACCGTGCCGTCGGCGAAGGTGACGACCCGGCAGTCGTCCTCGGGCCGGGTGTCCAGCACAAACCCAGGCGCCATGCGCGAGGGCCCGGTGGCGAACTCGCCGATCACCGCCCACACGTCCTGGGCATCGGCCTCGATCACGATCTCCTGGCTGATAGACGCCATACGACTCAGCCTGCCAGACACAGCAGGTGCCCCTGCGGGTCGGCCAGCACAGTCCACTCACCCTCACCAGGCTGGAACTCGGGCTTGGTGGCCCCCAACTCGATCATCCGCGCAACCGCCTGCTCGACGTCAGCGACCTGAAAATCCAGGTGCACCTGCTTGGCAGCGCTGGGCCAGCCCGGCGGCTGATACCCGTCCACCCGCACAAAGGCGAGCTGGACGCCACCGCCCCCGAGATACACGGCGTCCTCGTCCTTGGAGGTCACCTCCCACCCCGTGACGGCGCGGTAGAACTCGGCCAGCGGTCCGGGTTCGGCGCAGTCGACGACGATCGTGGCAAGCCGGGCCAATGCGGGCATGATGTCGCTCCTCTGATTCGGTTGCGCCCAGCCTCGCCCCAGCTCACCCCACGGGTCTTGAAGATCCTTGCGAAAATTGTCAGACCCCCGGCCTAGCCTGCGAGGGTGCTCTCCGTTGTCGACCTGACGGCCAGTCCGCAGTTCTCCGTCTCCACGGTGGACTGCCAAGACGACCACCGAGGCTGGTCAGCCGAAGAGCCACGAACCGACGTGCGCCTGGTACTGGTCCGCCACGGCGGCTTCCGCCGCCGCGTCAACGGCGAGGCCACCGACCTGGACCGCACCGTCGGCTATCTGGGCCTGCCCGACGAGGAAGAACACTTCGCCCACCCCGCGGGCGGCGACACGTGCACCTCGATCAGCCTCACACCGCCACTTTGGCGCTCCTTGGCCGGAGACAACCCACGACTAACCGGCTCTTCGCTCTACATCAACGGCAAACTAGACCTGGCCCATCGCCGCCTCCTGGCCACGACCAACGCCGAGAACCTGCTATCTCTGGCAGCCGAGGCAGTCCGCCAGATCGTGACCACCACCATCCCGCACCCCCGGCCAAGCGCCGCCGACCGCACCCTGGTCGCCAAAGCCCGAGAAGCAATCAACGCCGGCACCCCAGCCGCAGCCGGCCTGCTCCCCCTGGCCACCCTGCTGAACGTCTCGCCCTACCGTCTGAGCCGAGCCTTCACCCGAGAACTGGGCGTATCACTGACCCGCTACCGCAACCGAGTGCGCGTAACCAACGCCCTGGACCGCCTGGAAGCAGGCGAACCAAGCCTCGCCACCCTGGCCGCCGACCTCGGCTTCGCCGACCAAGCACACCTCTGCCGAACCGTGCACGACCACCTGGGCCACACCCCAACCACCCTGCGCAAACTGCTCAAGGCCGAGCAGGCACCTTCTCAATGATCGTCGCCGTCCCCGCCGACCGCCCCAGCAAGCCGATCACATCCCCTTTGGCGAGATGGGCCCAAGCAGGAGGCACAAAGGGCCTCAACCGAGCCGTAGCACGCTCCCCCGGCCCCAACACAGGCTTGGACTCAATCCACAGCCCAGCCACCCGACGCTCGTCCCCGGTGAGATCCCACATGGGCCTCTGCCCCCTGGCAGGCAACGGTTCCGCGTCGTAAGCCAACAACAGCTCAACCCGCAACAACCCTTGGATCGACTCCACGCACCGCCACTGAAACCACGCCGCGTCCCCATCCATCTGGATCGCCGCTTCCGTCAGCAACGCCCAATAGCGCGGCGTCTGCCAAGTGTTCCCGCCGAAGTCCCCCAACAGATCGAGCACCAGCTCCCACTCCTGGTGATCGAGGTAGTCGAGCACGTCCTCGCTCCGCACATCAACCGGAACCAGCCCAACGGCCAACTCCAGCAACTCCCCGACCTCACCATCGTGTCTCCCCAACACGCGGGTATTCGATCACGCCCGGCACCCACGCTCGGGCGCAGCCCGCATAACCGCGAAGGCGAAGGCGAGTTGGCGGTAGGTAGCGGCGGTTCGATCATGGGTTGGTAGTACTTGCAGACGCCATTGGCCCTCAACCGCGAGGCCGGAGGCGAGCCGTCCTGAGCGCAAGCTCCCGGCGCAAGCACCTACGAAACAGGCAGCCGCCCAACGCAACCGGCGTGCCATCAACCCGCCAGTGGCGCGGACCCCCAGATCAGATTGCCGGGGTCTGGGGCAGCGCCCCAGGAAAACTCTCGCAACGCAAGCTCACCGCCCGCAAGCCGACCACCCGCAAGGCCACGACCCCTCACTCAGACCCAGAATCCGCTTCAGCCCCACCCCGACCCCGCCGATTCAACCCCAAAACATCCAACGCAGAAACCAAATCATGAGCAACCAACGCCCGAACCCCCTCCGGCAACGGCCCATGATCCGGCGGTACCAACGCCTTCTTGAACCCCAACCGAGCAGCCTCACTCAACCGCTTCCCCACCCCGTTCACCCGCCGAATCTCCCCGGCAAGCCCAACCTCCCCCAACACCACCAAGTCCGCAGGCAACGCGATCTCCCGCTCAGCAGAAGCCACCGCCAACACCACCGCAAGATCAGCCGCAGGCTCGACCAACCGCATCCCACCCACAGTCGCGGTGAAGACGTCCTTCTGGAACAGGTTGACCTTCCCCCGCTTCTCCAGCACCGCCAGCGCCATCGAGATCCGAGCCGAGTCCAACCCGCTGACCGCACGCCGGGGCGCCGGCAGGTTCGTCTTAGCCACCAACGCCTGTACCTCACCGAGCATCGGCCGCTTGCCCTCGACGATCACCGTCACGCAGGTGCCCTCGACCGCCTTCTCCCGGCGCGTCAGGAACAACCCGGACGGATCCGGCACTCCCACGATCCCGTCGTCACGCAACTCGAAACAGCCGACCTCGTCCGCCGCCCCGTACCGGTTCTTGATCCCCCGCAACAGCCGCAGACTGGAATGCCGGTCCCCCTCGAACTGCAGCACCACGTCGACCAGATGCTCCAGAACCCGAGGCCCCGCAACGGATCCGTCCTTCGTGACGTGCCCGACCAGCACGACCGGCAGGCCACGTTCCTTGGCCATCGCGATGAGTCCTGATGCGACAGTCCGCACCTGAGTGACGCCGCCGGGCGTGCCCTGGGCACTCATCGTCGAGATGGTCTGCACCGAGTCGACGATCAACATCGACGGCTTCACCGCGTCCACCTGGCCGAGCAACGCGCTGAGCTCGCTCTCCGCCGCCAGGTACATCTCGGCGTGCAGGTTGCCGGTGCGTTCCGCGCGCAGTCGTACCTGCCCCGCGGACTCCTCACCCGTGACGTACAAACACCGCCCGTGGCTCTCGGCCCACCGATGCGCCGTCTCCAGCAACAACGTCGACTTGCCCACGCCCGGCTCGCCGGCCAGCAGCACCACGGCGCCCGGCACCAGGCCACCGCCCAGCACGCGGTCGAACTCGCTGACACCGGTGGACAACGCACGGGCCGACTCGATGTCGACCTCGCCGATCGGCCGGGCCGCCGACGTGGGCGCGCCC
Source organism: uncultured Actinomycetota bacterium (assembly GCA_963771775.1). GTDB lineage: Bacteria > Actinomycetota > Actinomycetes > Mycobacteriales > Pseudonocardiaceae > Lentzea. The sequence continues at coordinate 922,029 of CAVYUS010000004.1, read as the reverse complement.
GCCACGATGCGGGTCACCGGCCCGACGCCGCGTTCCTCGATGCTGCCCCAGGCCTGGCACTCGGGGCAGCGGCCGAGCCACTTCGCCACCTCGTTGCCGCACTCGGCACATCGGAAGGTCGGCCGCGCTGTCTTCGCCACAAATCGAACCGTAGAGCACGGCACCGACAGTGCTTGTCTGCCGCTGCTCCGCAGACGGCGGCGAGTTCGCCCTTGAGCCCGCGAGAACTCACGATCCCTGGTCGAGACGGACCCCTGGTCAGCTCTTGATCAGCCCTGGTCAGACGGCTGCTGAAGAAACTTCGAAGATTTTCTCGCGGACTTGTCGATCCGCCGGGGTGTCCGTTCGACGCATCAGTGGAAGGACACGAGAGCCCAGGAGGAACACGACATGACCACCACGACCGCCCCCGCCACCCAGCAGACCGCCACCCGCAAGTTCGCCGCCGGCCGGTACGCCACCATCGCCACCCGAGTCCTGATCGGCCTGCTCTTCACCACGACCGGTCTCAACGGCTTCCTGATGTTCATGCCCGCCCCGGACCCCAGCACGATGGCACCGGCCGGTGTCGCGTTCAGCGCCGCCCTCTACGCCACCGGCTACATGCTGCAGCTCGCCTCAGGCGTCCAGCTCCTCGCCGGCCTGCTGCTGATCTCCGGCCGCTACGTCCCGCTCGCGCTCGCCCTGCTCGCACCGATGGTCGTGAACATCTTCCTGTTCCACGTCTTCCTGGAGCCCGCCGGCACCGCCATGGCCGTCGTCGTGGTCGCCGCCGAGATCGGCCTGGCGTGGGCCTACCGCGACAAGTTCCGCCCCATGCTGCAGGCCCGCTGACCCCAACCGCAGGCTCTCGGCAACGAAAAACGCCGCCCCCTCCGAGGAGGGAGCGGCGTTTTCACGTGCTGGGCTCAGTGACCGCCGGACTCGTGGCCCTCACTGACGCGCTTGTGCTCGGACGGCGCCATCGGCACCTCGAGCGTGAGCGATCCGGCCTTCTCGAAGAGGAACGTGATCTTGATGGTCTGCGCGGCCACCACATCACGGTTGATCTTCTTCAGCGTGCAGCGGACCTGCAGCACCTCGAGGTCGTCCGGAATGGCGGCGGACGACGACGTCGGGGCGACCGACCCGGACGGGCGGCCCGAGGAGGGCGACACCGAACCGGACGACGGCGAACCGGACGACGGCGTCACCGAGCCCGACGTCGGGGTGACCGACGAGGACGACGGCAGCACCGAGCCGGACGTCGGCGAGACCGACGAAGAAGGCGCGTGCGACGACGAGGGGGCGTGCGACGCGGACGACGGCGCGGAGGTCTTCGTCGGCGCCTTCGAGGCGTCGTACTCGGCCTGCAGCGCGTAGCGCGACGGGATGTCCTTGCCGCCCAGCACCTCGGCCTCGCCCTCGGCGGCCTCGGTCTTGATCGAGAGCAGCTTGTCCGGGTTTTCACCCGTGTTCGCGATGACGAAGGTCAACGGCACGTCGTCACCCTCGTGATAGCGGTTGCCGTCCGGCGGGAACGCCAGCATGACGTTGCGCACCGCGATCGGGCCCGCGTTTCCGCTCGCACCGTCGACGGCAGCGACCTGGGTGTCGGTCTGGGTGACCTGACCGGCGCTGCAGCCGACCGCCACCAGGCCAAGGCCCGCGGCCAGCGCTGCCGTCACGATCAACCGGCGAGACACTCCTGAGTTCACGGCTCCAGCGTCCTTCCTAGGCAACAACCACCAGGCAAGGAGCCTAACCGGGGCCCGAAAAGCGACCGGCACGTGGTGCCATTCGATCTTCGGTGAGTCGTACCTTGCACGCGAACAGGTGGTTTGTCAACCCCCCGCATGGCCCTGACCAGCACTTACGGATCATCGAGCAGCGATCGGAGGGTTGCCGGACGTGTTAGGATGGAGGCATCGAAAGGGGCAGAGGACACATGGTTTTCAAGGTCGGAGAGACCGTCGTCTACCCGCACCACGGTGCCGCTCTCATCGAAGCAATCGAGACCCGCGTGATCAAGGGCGAGGAAAAGAAGTACCTCGTTCTCAAGGTAGCGCAGGGCGACCTCACCGTTCGGGTTCCCGCTGACAACGCCGAGATCGTAGGCGTGCGTGACGTTGTCGGCCAGGAAGGGCTCGACAAGGTTTTCGAGGTCTTGCGTGCTCCCCACACCGAGGAGCCGACCAACTGGTCTCGGCGGTACAAGGCCAACCTTGAGAAGCTCGCCTCTGGCGATGTGAACAAGGTTGCGGAAGTGGTGCGCGACCTCTGGCGGCGCGAGAAGGATCGCGGGCTGTCCGCGGGCGAGAAGCGGATGCTGGCGAAGGCGCGGCAGATACTGGTCAGCGAGCTCGCGCTGGCCGAGGGCACCGACGAGGACAAGGCCGAGGTTCTCCTCGACGAAGTTCTCGCCACCGCGTCCTAAGTTCTCAACAAACCAAACAGAGCATCGGACAAGCCGCGAACATGAGTGTTGTCGCGCTCGTGCCCGCGGCAGGGCGGGGTGAGCGCCTGGGCTACGGGATGCCCAAGGCGCTCGTGCCGGTCAACGGAGTGCCGCTCCTGACCCGTGCCGTGCAGGGCCTGTTCGCGTCAGGCCAGGTGCAGTACGTGGTCATCGCCGCGCCACCGTCCGATGTGGATCTAGTGCACACAGCTACCGCCTCGCTGGCCCCGGCCGGCGGGGCGGTGCACGTGCTTTCCGGGGGCGCCGCAGCGCAGCGACTCGGTGCGACTCGCCCTCGACCACGCGCTCCGCGTGATTCCGGACACCTCGATCGTGCTGGTCCACGACGCCGCTCGTGCCTTCACCCCTCCCGAGGTCATCGCCGCTGTCGTGGCCGCGGTGCGCGACGGTCACGACGCCGTCATCCCGGTGCTTCCGGTGGCCGACACGATCAAGCAGGTGGACGAGGTCGGAGTAGTCGTCTCCACACCTGACCGGGCCGTTCTGCGGGTCGTGCAGACCCCGCAGGGTTTCCGCGCCGAGACTCTCAAAGCCGCCTATTGCTCCGGTATCGCCGCGACTGACGACGCCGGCCTCGTAGAGAAGAACGGCGGCACGGTCCACACGGTTCCCGGCCACCCGCACGCCATGAAGATCACCACCCCGTTCGACCTCGCGGTCGCGGAGGCACTGTTCGCTGGAGGACAAGCGTGAGGATCGGCCAGGGGGTCGACGTCCACCCGATCGAGTCAGGTCGCGAGTGCTGGATCGCGGGTCTGCTCTGGGAAGGCGTCGACGGTTGCGCGGGCCACTCGGACGGCGACGTCGCCTCCCACGCCCTGTGCGACGCGTTGCTCTCCGCCGCCGGGCTCGGTGACCTGGGTGCGGTCTTCGGCACGTCCGACCCGCGCTGGTCGGGCGCACACGGCGTGGTTCTGCTCAAGGAGGTCCGGCGCCTCGTCGAAGAGGCCGGATTCCGTGTGGGAAATGCCACAGTGCAGGTGATCGGCAACGAGCCGCGCATCGGCAAGCGCCGCGAAGAGGCGCAGAAGACGCTTTCCGACGCCGTCGGCGGTCCGGTCTCGGTGGCCGGCACCACGACCGACGGGCTCGGTCTCACCGGGCGGAACGAGGGAATCGCGGCGATCGCCACCGCGTTGCTGATCAGCGTAGCCTGACTGGGTGACCACACTTTCGGAAGTACAGCGCGATCTTCTGGATAGCCCCAACTATGCCACCGTGGCCACGCTGACTGCGGACGGCAGCCCTCAGACCTCGATCGTGTGGATCAAGCGCGATGGCGACGACGTGCTCTTCTCGACGGTCGTCGGCCGCGCCAAGGAGCGCCACCTCAAGCGCGACCCGCGAGTGAGCATCACCGTGCTCGACCACGAGAACCCCTACCGCTACGCCGAGTTCCGCGGCACCGCCTCGCTCACCACGGAGGGCGGGTTCGACCTCATCAACGAACTCGCGCACAAGTACATCGACAAGGACTACCCCGGCGACGTCGGCACGGACAACGTGCGGGTCATCGTCCGGGTGCAGGTCTCGAAGACCACCGGGACCGTCTAGTTCACTGCAGCTTCAGCACGGCCGTGCCGCCGTCGAGATCGATCCGGCTTCAGCGGCGGCGCCCCGTCCCCGAAGTCGTCGCGCAACTGCCGCTCCTCCTTGCGGTACTCGAGCTCGGCCCGCTGGCCCACCTCGAACGTCGCGCCCAGCTCGCCGATCCCGGCCGCCGCGATCGGCGTGCCCTTCTTCTTCCTGCGCACGAACCGCTCGACCACGGCCAGCAGGAAGAGAGCCGCCACCAACGCCGGTAAGGACATGGCGAACAGGAACCCCAGAGTCATACAAAGAGAACTGCCGGCACGGCGATGTGGTTCCCGCCACTAACATCCACCGGGTGCCCAAGTACGACGTGTGCCTCTCGTTCGCCGGTCATGACCGTCCCTACGTCGACGAGGTGGCCCGTCACCTCACTGAGCTGGGTGTCTCGCGCTTCTACGACACCGACGAGCAAGCGGATCTCTGGGGCAAGAACCTCGTCGAGCACCTCGACGAGATCTACCGCAAGGAGTCGCGCTTCTGCGTGATGTTCGTGTCGGCGCACTACGCGCAGAGGATGTGGACGAGGCACGAGCGGCGAGCCGCGTTCGACCGTGCGTTGGTCTCCGACACCGAGTACGTACTGCCCGCACGGTTCGACGACACCGAACTGCCCGCGCTGCACGCCGGAACCGGCTTCATCGACCTGCGCCGCAACACGCCGCGCGAACTGGCCGAGATGATCGCGCGGAAGGTGGGCGTCCCGATCGCCCCGCCCAAGGCCGGCTGGGAGTACCAGCAGTTCGCGGACACCGTGGCGATGCACATGAGAGAGCTCAGCGAGAAGAAGCTCAACCACGAGGTGACCTTCGCCGTGAACGTACGGACGTTGACGACGGACACCGACGCGCTGGACTACTTCACCGCACGCACCCACGCGTTCGACGAGATCCTCAACGGCATCGCGAACCTGCTCTCGGCGGGCAAGCTGCAGTGGGCGTTCGGCCCGGCCGGCCGGCCCGGCGACCCCGAGAAGATCCGGCACCTGGCCGCGCTCTTCGTCAAGTCGTACGAGAGCCTGCTCAACTGGGCCGCCGACCTGCGCGGCACCTCGACGCCGGACCGGTTCCGCGCGCTGTACGAGGCCACCGCACGGCTCGCCGACCAGCCGTTGCAGCAGATCGACGAGTTCATCGAGCAGTTCACGGCCGCCGCCGCGCGCGGTGCCGGCGAGCTGCGGCTGACCATCGAGTACAACCCCGCCCAGGTCGAGGCTGAGCTCGCAAAGGTCCAGACCACGTAGAGTCGGTGGCGTGACGACCCGCGCCGCTCTCTTCGACTTCTCCGGCACGCTCTTCCGGCTCGAACACCCCGAGCTGGCGTCCAACGCGGACCTGATGCGTGCACTCACCGCCCCGGTCGGCATCGCCGACGGCATGGACCCCGAGCTCGCCGACGCCTGGTACCGGCGCGACCTCGACCCGGACGTCCACCGCTGGGTGCACGTGCGGGTGCTGAACGACTCGCTCGTGCCGAACGCCGAGGCGCTCTACGACCAGCTGATCCAGCCGGAGTCGTGGCAGCCCTACCCGGACACCAGGGCGGCGCTGGAGCACCTGGCGAACGTCCCCGTCGCGGTCGTCAGCAACATCGGCTGGGACATCCGCGCGGTCTTCGAGCTCTACGGGCTCACCCACCTCGTGGACGAGTTCGTCCTCTCCTACGAGGAAGGCGTCATCAAACCGGACCCGAAGATCTTCACCACCGCCTGCGAACGGCTCGGCGTGGATCCCGCGAACGCCGTAATGGTCGGCGACAGCGCGGAGGCGGACGGCGGCGCGGAGGCCATCGGCTGCTCCTTCCGGCTTGTCAATCCAGTTCCGACGAGTGACCGGCCGGATGCTCTTTTGGATGTCGCCCGTACCATTCCCGTGTGAGCCTCCACATCTATGACACGGCGAGCCGGAGCATGCGGGAGTTCCACCCGCAGGTCAACGGAACGGCGTCGATCTACGTGTGTGGGGCGACCGTGCAGGGCATCCCGCACATCGGGCACGTCCGCAGCGGTTTGAACTTCGACGTTCTCCGGCGCTGGCTCGCCCGCGACGGTGCCGACGTCACGCTGGTCCGCAACGTCACCGACATCGACGACAAGATCCTCACCAAGGCCGCCGAGCACGACCGGCCGTGGTGGGACTGGGCGTACGAGCACGAGCGCGCCTTCGAGGACGCCTACGACGCGCTGGGCTGCCTGCCGCCGTCGTACGCGCCGCGCGCCACGGGCCACGTCACGCAGATGATCGAGCTGATGCAGCGGCTGATCGACAAGGGCCACGCGTACGACGTGGACGGCGACGTCTACTTCGACGTGCGCTCGTTCCCCGAGTACGGCGCGCTGTCCGGGCAGAAGCTCGACTCCGTGGAACAGGGTGAGACGGCGGTGCGCGGCAAGCGCGACGCCCGCGACTTCACGCTGTGGAAGTCCGCGAAGCCCGGCGAGCCGTCCTGGCCGACGCCGTGGGGCAACGGCCGGCCCGGCTGGCACCTCGAGTGCTCGGCCATGGCCACGTCGTACCTCGGCGGCACGTTCGACATCCACGGCGGCGGGCTCGACCTGATCTTCCCGCACCACGAGAACGAGCAGGCGCAGTCGCGCGCGGCCGGTGACGGCTTCGCGAACTACTGGATGCACAACTACTGGGTGACGCTGTCCGGCGAGAAGATGGCCAAGTCGCTGGGCAACACCGTGTCGATCCCGGCGATGCTGAACAAGGTCCGCGCGCAGGAGCTGCGGTACTACCTGGTCGCGCCGCACTACCGGTCGCACATCGAGTACTCCGAGGGCGCGCTGGCCGAGGCGGTGACCGCGTACGGGCGCATCGAGTCGTTCCTGCGCCGGGTCGTCGAGCGGGTCGGTCAGATCCAGCTTCGCGGGGACATGTGCCCGGACTTCGTCGTTGCGATGGACAACGACCTGAACACGCCCCAGGCTGTGGCCGCACTGCACAACAAGGTGCGCCAGGGCAACACGGCGCTCGCCGACGGCGACCACGAGGCGGCTCGCGAAGCCGCCGAGTGCGTGCGCCGGATGGCTGACATCCTCGGCGTCGACCCGTTGTCGCCGAAGTGGAACGACGTGTCGTCTGCCGATCTCGGCATGCGGCAGGCGTTGACCACGCTGGTGGATCGACTGCTCGTCGAGCGCCAGGAAGCCCGCAAGAGCAGGGACTTCGCACGCAGTGACGCGTTGCGCGACCAGCTGCTCGAGGCGGGCATCGCCGTCGAGGACACCCCCGACGGTCCGCAGTGGACTTTGAAGGACGACTGACTTCCGTGGCTGGTAACTCCAAGCGCAAGGGCGCGATGCGCAACCCGGGCTCCAAGAAGGGCGCGGTCACCGGCTCCGGCGGGCAGAAGTCCAAGGGGCTGGAAGGCCGGGGCCCGACCCCGAAGGCCTCCGAACGCCCGAAGCACCCCGCGTACAAGCGGGCCAAGGTCGTTGCGAAGACCGAGGCGGTCAAGTCGCAGCGCCGGCAGAAGAACGAGAAGGCCTACGCGGAGACCGTGGCGGGCCGCAACCCCGTCGTCGAGTGCCTGCGCGCGGGCACCCCGGCGACGGCGCTGTACGTGGCGCTCGGCATCGACGCGGACGACCGCGTGGCCGAGGCCGTGCGCCTGGCCGCCGACCGGGGCATCTCCGTGCTGGAGGTGGCCCGCGGCGAGCTCGACCGCATCACCGGCGGCGCGATGCACCAGGGCCTCGGTCTGCAGGTTCCCCCGTTCGAGTACGCCTCGCCCGACGAGCTGCTCAAGCTGGCCCAGCGCGCCGGTGACACGCCCCTGCTGGTAGCGCTGGACGGCGTGACGGACCCGCGCAACCTGGGTGCCGTCGTGCGGTCCGCCGCAGCGTTCGGCGCGCACGGCGTGGTGCTGCCGCAGCGGCGCAGTGCGTCGATGACGGCGGTGGCGTGGCGTACCAGCGCGGGCACGGCGGCCAAGCTGCCGATCGCGATGGCGACGAACCTCACCCGCACGCTGCGTGACTGGGCCGAGGCCGGCCTCATGATCGTGGGCCTCGACGCGGACGGTGACGTGGACGTCGACGGTCTGGAACTGGCGACCGGTCCGCTGGTCGTCGTGGTGGGCTCGGAAGGCCGCGGTCTCGGCCGTCTGGTCAAGGAGACCTGCGACCAGACCGTGTCCATCCCGATGGCCAAGGGCGTCGAGTCGCTCAACGCGTCCGTCGCCGCCGGCGTGGTGCTGGCCGAGATCGCGCGCCGTCGCCGGATCGCCACCAAGTCCTCCTGACGTTACGGACTCCGCCGCCACGCAAAGGGCATTCATTCGCCGACGTTAGTGATCGTTTTCCTGCCCGCGGAACCGGTTTCGGACCGCGGGCGGGAAACGGCGAGAACCACTGTTTGCCCTGCACTTGCGGGTGACTGCGATGACAAACGGCGTGGCCTATTCCGCAGCACTCCCGAGCGCGGGTACCGTCGTTCTGACCTTGAATTGCGGGTCGTGCCGGGCACTGGTTGCAGCGCGTTGCGCCGGTTGGTCGAGCACCTGACACCCGTTTGGCACCAGTTGACACACGCCGTGACCATTTGGGGTCCAATCAGGCGATCCCGAGGTCAACTGTGAAGAAGATCAGCCCTACGTTTCGCTATTGTAACTACTTTAGGTAACTGGCCTGCTCCGTTTAGGTACACACTGTGGTAGGACAGACGTTGAACGGTCAGGCAGCTTCTACCGTGATTGTCGATAGAAATTGATTACCACCGGCGGGGGCGACGTGACTCGGCGTAGAGCGAATCAGGACGTGCTGATTCGCCGCGCGCGGGACGCGGCACGCCGAGGTCTCGCATGACGACCCGCGGCGCCCTCCGTGACCTCGTCGGTTTGCGTGAGTTCCGCGCCATGTGGATCGGCTCGACCGTCTCGACGGCCGGAGACCAGCTTGCTGCCGTGGCACTGTCACTGCTCGTGTTCCAACGAACACAATCCGTTGCCTGGACCGCCCTCACCTGGTCGCTGACGCTCTTCCCGCCACTGATTTCGGGCCCGCTGCTCGGCTGGATCGCCGACCGGTTCCCGCGACGCACGGTAATGGTGACGACGGCCTGGATGCAGGCCGTGCTCATGGGCGTGATGGCCATTCCGGGCATGCCCCTGTGGGCAATGATCGTCCTGCTGGTGACGGTGCTGGCGATTTCCTCGCCGTACCTCGCGGCCCAGGAGGCGAGCCTCCCGCACGTCCTGCCCCCGAATCGGTACGACGACGGCGTGGCGCTCTTCGGCACGTCTGTCGACATCGCTCAGATGACCGGCCTCGCCGCCGCAGGCTTCCTGGTCGCCCAAACCGACGCAGGCGTGGCACTCGCGATCAACGCCGCGACGTTCGCCGCCCTGGCGATCTTGGTGCAGGTGTCCGTGAAGCACCGTCCCGCGGCGGATCCCCTCGGCCGCAAGAAGAAGCCCGACGAACCACGCGGCGCGCTGACCCTGATGATCTCCGAGCCGCGCCTGCGGACCCTGCTGGGCGTCCGGCTGCTGGCCGGCCTCGCGATGGTCCCGGAAGGCCTCGCGGTCCCCTTGGCGGCAAGCCTCAACGCCGTGTGGGCGGTAGGCCTGATCCTGGCCATCGAGCCCGCGGCGAACGTCCTGGGCGTGGCACTGCTCTTCCGCCTGGTGCGAGATCCGGCAAAACGTGAACGATTGATCGGCCCTCTTGCGATCCTGTCCTTGGCACCATTGATCATGTTCGCGTTCCACCCGAACCTGACCTGGACGATCGTATTGCTCGTGATTGCCGGTATAGGCGGGGCTTATCACACGCCCGCTCGTTCAGCGTGGATGCGGCTACTTCCGGACCAGTACCGTGGAAGGGCTTATGGCATTGGGCGCGCGGCGTTGCGTTCGAGCCAGGGCGGAGGGATGGCACTGGCCGGTGTGGTCGCCCATTCGATCGGCTCGGTGACCGCCACGATCGCGGGCGCTGGGGGTATCGGGCTGCTACTGGCGACTCAGGCCACCTTCGCCTGGCGACGAGCACGAGGCCGTGGTCGCAACGACTCGAAGGCGGTGGCAATCTGAAACAGAACGGTCACCATTAGCGATACCCCCATTGTAAGAGGGTCCAAACATCGAGAGCAGGAGATCGTGGCGTTCAGAACTCACGGTTGCGCATGACGGGCACCTCCTCGTCGCAGCGCACAGCACCGCGTGGGGGTCAACGATCTGGTTCAGCGGCGGCTTTGCTCATGGGGCGTCATGAGCTTAGGGGGTCGTGATGAAGAACAGTTTGACTGATCGCCAGCGATCTCGGGTACCCGGCTGGGCTTCGATTCGCAACTGGGACCTCTGGACGATGCAGCCTAGTGCGATCGCCTACTTTTTCGTGCTCGAGTTGGAGGTCGCCGCTGCGGCCATTTGGTTTCTTACGACGCTGGGCCCGGTCGCCACTTCCGACTGGATGCGCTTCGGTGCGCTGATCACCGCGATCACGCTGCACCTGCTGATCGTGCGGCGCGCGGAGGAATCCCGCCGCAACGAAGCCGCAGGCCCGTACATCGACCTGACCTCCGTCTGGACCTTCGCCGCCGCCGTGGCACTACCGGCCGGCCTGGCGATCATCGCCGTCCTCTGGATGCGCGTCCTGATCCAGCCCATCTCCAGACGCCAGCCCTACCGCTTCGTGTTCACCACCGCGTCGATCCTCGGCTCGACGATGCTGGCCTGGGTCCTGGTCCACCTGTCAGGCATGTCCCTGGCCGCTACCGGCAACGTACCGACCGACATCGGCCTGGTCGTAGTCCTCTGCCTGGCCGCCGTCCTGTACTGGTTCGTCCAGGTGATGGTGGTCGCGACCGCCTTCAAGATCGTGACCCCGAACTCGAAGGTCTTCGACTTCCTCGGCTCCAAAGTCGACAACATGCTCGAAATGAGCACCCTCGGCGCCGGCGCCATGCTGGGCATGCTCATGACCTCCCACTGGATGGGCCCACTACTCCTGGTGGTCCCCGTAATCCTGGTGAACGCCCTGCTCTCCCGAGCCGCCGAACGCCGCTCCCACCTGGAACGCCTGCTGCGCGAACAGGAACAACTCCACCAGCGCCTGGCCGCCGACGCCCACACCGACTACCGAACCGGCCTGCTGAACACCAACGGCCTGACCGAGTACGCAGGCCGCCTGGCCGAACGCTGCCGCCTGGACGGCGAACCGATGACCGTCCTGGTGATCGACCTGGACCACTTCAAGCGCATCAACGACACCTGGGGCCACCCCGCAGGCAACGCCGTACTGGCCGAGGTGGGCCGAATCCTCCGCGAAAAACTCCGCCCAGGCGACGTAGCAGGCCGAGACGGCGGCGAGGAGTTCGTAGTAGCCCTGAAGGACACCCCGGTAGCCCAGGGCGTGACGATCGCCGAACGCATCCGCGAAGCAATCGGCTCCCTGGCCGTGCCCACCACCGACAAGCACCGCAACGTCGTCACTCTTTACGGCCGCGAGATCCAGCCCCCCGAGCCCGAAGGCGCCTCACTGCAGGCAATCTCCGCCTCGATCGGCGTGGCCGTCATCCCGGACAACGGCCCGGACATGGCCACCGCCCAACACTCGGCAGACGCCGCTCTCTACAAGGCAAAGGAAAACGGCCGCAACCAGGTCCGCGTAGCAGGCCTGGACATCCCGCCGCGCCTGATGCCAGCCCCGCGCCAAGACGACATCACCAAGCCGATCAGCTCCCGCACCGCCTGATCGCAAGCCAGGCACGCGAAGGCGAAGCCGAGTTGGCGGTAGTTAGCGGCGCTTCGATCATGGGTCGGTAGTACTTGCAGACGCCATTAGCCCTCAAGTGCGAGGCCGGAGGCGAGCCGTCCCTCCCCACGCGAAGGCGCAGCCGAGCCGTCCTGCCGTACCAGGCCCGGTGGTGGGGTCCCGTCACCCCAAACGCAACCGGCAGCCGCCCAACGAAACAGGCGTGCCATCAACCCGCCCGCAAGGCGACCACCCCGCAAGGCCGCGGGATCGCAAGGTGACCACTCGCAAGGTCGCGCGCCCGCAAGGCCGCGCCCCAACCCATCACCCAGCCCGACGCTGAACCGCCCCAACCCCACGACAAACCAGATAGATCACAAAACTAACCGCAGTAACCAGCGCAGAAACCGGCAACCCAGGCTGCAGCGACAACAAAATCCCCCCAACCGCCGCAACCTCAGCAAACACAACCGACAACACCGTAGCCCGAACCGGCGAGGCAGTAATCCGCATAGCCGCAGCAGCAGGCGTGATCATCAACGCCAGCACCAGCAGCGCCCCGACAACCTGAACCGACAGCGCCGTGGCAACCCCAACGAGCACAGCGAACACAATGGACAGTCCCCGAACCGGAACCCCACGCGACACAGCCACATCCGGGTCAACAGACGCGAAGAACAACGGCCGATAGATCACCGCAAGCACGACCAGCACCGCAACCGACGACACCACCAACAGGTTCAGATCAGTGGAGTCAACCCCAACGATCTGCCCCGTCAACAACCCGAACTTGTTGGAGGCACGCCCTTTGTAGAGCGCCAGCATGAGAATCCCCATACCGAGCCCGAACGCCAGGATCGCCCCGATGACGGAGTCCCGATCACTCTCGCGCCGGGACAACACCCCGAGCAACACCGCGGCGATGATCGACCCGGCCAGCGCCCCGTACCCGATGCCGACACCGAGCAACAGCGCCGCAGCCCCACCGGTGAACGCCAGCTCGCTGGTCCCGTGCACCGCGAACGCCATCTTGCGGGTCACCACCAGTGGCCCGAGCACGCCGGCGACCAAGCCCAGCACGGCAGCCGCGATCAGCGCGGTCTGCACGAAGTCGAGCTCAAGCAGGTCCCAGAACGTCACGACGCGGCCTCAGCGGTGAGGTGGTGCGTCTGCTCCTCGCAGGCACCGGCCCCGACCACCAGGATCTGGTCCCGCAACCGGATGACCTCGACGGGCGTCCGGTACAGCTCGGACAGCGTCCGCGAGTTCATGACCTCGTCCGGCGTGCCGACGCGGAACCGGCCGCCCACCAGGTACAGCACCCGGTCGACCAGCGGCAGCACCGGGTTCAGCTCGTGCGTCACGAACAGCACGGCCGTGCCGGACTCACGACGCCGCTTGTCGATCAGCTCGGAGACCACGCGCTGGTTCGCGAGGTCCAGCGACAGCAGCGGTTCGTCGCACAGCATCACCGTCGGGTCGCCGACCAGCGCCTGGGCGACGCGCAGCCGTTGCTGCTCGCCGCCGGACAGCAGGCCGATCGGCTCGTCCGCGTACCGGGTGCCGCCCACCGACGCGATGGCCGCGTCGACCCGGAACCGGCGTTCGCGGCGGTTGCGCAGGCCGAGGCCCCAGCGGTAGCCGTCGAGGCCGAGGCCGACGAGGTCGCGGCCGCGCAACGTCATGGACTGGTCCAGCGCTCGCTGCTGCGGGATGTAGCCGATGGCGCGGTTGCCACCGGCTACGGAGACCGTGCCCGACGACAGCGGCTGCAGTCCCAGCAGCACGCGCATCAGGCTGGTCTTGCCGGAGCCGTTCGGGCCGAGCACCGCGAGGAACTCACCGGGCTCGACGTCGAGGTCGAGCCCGTCCCACAGCACTCGGTCCCCGTAGGACAACCGGGCCCCGCGCAGCGAGATTGCGCTCATGCCTTGAGCGCCTGCGCGAGCGCATCCACCTGCTTCGTCATCCAGTCAAGGTAGCCGGTCACACCTTCGGGCAACGTCTCGGTGACCGCGACGACCGGAACGCCGGCCGCACGAGCCTTCTCGACCAGCTGCTTGGTGACCTGGTTCTCGGTCTGGGTGTTGTTGACCAGCACGTTGACCTGCTTGCCGTCGACCAGCTGGTTCATCTCGGCGAGCGCGGCGGCCGGCACGTCGGACTCCTCCTCGACGGCCTTGCTGAACGCCTCGGGCGTCACGTCCTGCGCCTCGGTCTCGTCGAGCAGGTAGTGCGCGATCGGCTCGGTGGCGGCGACCTTCTTGCCCTTGCCGATGCCGTCGACCTTCTTCTCCAGCTCCTCCAGCTTGGCGCTGAAGTCCGCGGTGTTCTTCTCGAAGGTCGTCTTCTTGTCCGGCGCGATGGCACCCAGCTCGTTCGCGGCCGCCTCGGCCACCGCGCGCACGGTGTGCAGGTCGTACCAGACGTGCTCGTTCTCGCCGTGCTCGTGGCCGTCGGCGTCAGGGGCCTCGCTCGTGGGGGCCGCGCTGGTGGGCTCCGCGCTGCTGGCTCGGCGTGGTCGTGGCCGCGCAGCGGGAACGCCTCGACCTTCTTGGTCGCGTCGCTGGTGATCAGCTTGGCGAAGAAGTCGTCGTAGCCGCCGCCGTTGAACACGACCAGCTTGGCGTCCTTGACCAGGGCGGCGTCCGCGGGCTTGCTCTCGTACGAGTGCGGGTCGGCGGCCGGGTCGTCCAGCAGCGCCTTGACCTCGACCTCGTCGCCGCCGACGGCCTTGACCACGCTGCCCCACACGTTCGTGGAGGCGACGACCTGGATCTTGCCGTTGTCCGCGGACGGCGTGCTCGTGCCGCAGGCGGCCAGGCTCACCACGGCCAGGGTGCCGACCAAAGCGTTGCGGAGAGTCATCACACCATCCCTCGATCAGGTAATGGAAACCGTTGTCGAGTTCAGTTTACGACACGAAAAAGCCCCCGACGGTCACGCCGGGGGCTTTCGCGTGTGAGTCACGCCTCCAGGCGCTCGCCCGACTCGGGGTGGAACAGGTGGATCTCGGTGTGGTCGCGGACGGCGACCTTGACGTGCTGGCCCAGGGTCGGCGGCGTGCGGCCGTCGACGCGGACAACGAAGCGCTGCGACGCGTCACCGATCTTCACGGCACCGTGCACCAGCGCGTCGGCGCCGAGCTCCTCGACCAGCTCGACGGTCATGTCCATGCCCTCGTCACCCGACGGCACGATGCCGAGGGCCTCGGGACGGATGCCGAACGTGACCTCGTCCAGACCGGCAGCGGCGTCGAGCGCTTCGCGGCTCAGCGGCACGATGATGCCGTCGAGCTTCGCGCCCTCCGACGAGATCGGCACGGTCTTGAGGTTCATGGCCGGCGAGCCGATGAAGCCCGCGACGAACGCGTTGGCCGGGCGGTCGTACAGCGCGCGAGGCGTGTCGCACTGCTGCAGCAGACCGTCCTTGAGCACCGCGACGCGGTGGCCCATCGTCATGGCCTCGACCTGGTCGTGCGTGACGTAGATCGTCGTCGTGCCCAGGCGCTGCTGCAGGGCCGCGATGTTCGCGCGGGTCTCGACGCGGAGCTTCGCGTCCAGGTTGGACAGCGGCTCGTCCATGAGGAACACGGAGGGCTCGCGCACGATGGCGCGACCCATGGCGACACGCTGCCGCTGACCGCCGGACAGCGCCTTCGGCTTGCGCTCCAGGTACTTGGAGAGATCGAGCATCTTGGCGGCCTCGTCGACCTTCGCCTTGATCTCGGTCTTCGACACACCGCGCAGCTTGAGCGCGAAGCCCATGTTCTCCGCGACCGTCATGTGCGGGTACAGCGCGTACGACTGGAACACCATCGCGATGTCCCGGCCCTTCGGCGGCACGTTCGTGACGTCCTTGCCGCCGATGTTGATGGCGCCCTCGTCGACGTCCTCAAGCCCCGCGAGCATGCGCAGCGCGGTCGACTTGCCGGAACCGGACGGCCCGACGAGCACCAGGAACTCGCCGTCCGCGACGTCGAGCGACAGCTCGTCGACCGCGCGGACCGGCGGGTTGCCGGAGAACACTCGCGACGCCTTCAAGTAGGACACCTCAGCCATGTGACGCACCTTTCACCGCTTGTCTGGGCGCGACGTTATGCATTGCAAGCGCTTACGGGAACAGACGTAAGCGCTTACGTTTCAGAAGGCCTTCGCGTTGCGGGCGGCCCAGTCGGCGAACCGGGTCGCCGGACGGCCCAGTACTTCCGCCACGTGGCCGCTGACCTGCTGCTCCTCCACAGTGGGCGATCCGAGGATGGTCAGCGTCCCGCCCACGACGGGCGGAGGCATGAACCGCGACATCTGCGCACGAGCCTCCTCGGCGGACTGCTCGACGAACCGGATCTCGCGCCCCAGGGCCGATGAAAGCGCTTTCGCCCGCTCTCGCGGAGTCAGCGCCTCCGGGCCGGTCAGTTCATATGTGCGTCCCTCATGGCCACCCTGCAACGCCACGGCGGCGACCGCAGCGATGTCCACCGGGTCGACGAACGGCAGCGCCACGTCCGCGAACGGCGCCGCGGCCACCCCGTGCTCACGGATCGGCGCCGCCCACGCGTAGGTGTTCGAGAAGAACCCGCTCGGCCGCAGGACCGTCCACTCCAGACTCGACTGCCGCACGGCCTCTTCGAACGACGCCATCCGCGAGTGCGGCACCATCGTCGGCCGCGTGCCGGCGCCCTGCGACGACAGCAGCACCACGCGCCGAACACCAGAAGTCTTCGCCACGTCCAGCACGTCGGCGATGTTCGTGTCCGGCCCTAAGAGATCTCCCGCGAACAGCAGGAACAACGCCTCCGCGCCGTCCAGCACCGGCTCCAATGTCGCCGGCCGGGCGAGGTCCACCCGCGGCCGCGACACCCCGATCGCCTTGTCCCCCAACAACTCCATCAACGGGCGTCCCACATTGCCGGTAGCCCCGGTCACCACGATCACGTGCAGCTCCTCGCCGTTGCTTCTCTGTCGCGGCGAAAGCTAGCATCGTGAAGATAGTAGGTACCTAGAGGAAAGTGACTATCCATGGAGCCCGTACCGGAGCTGGCCTGCCCGATCGCACCCGTGGTCGACCTGGTCTTCAGCCGCTGGACCACGCCGATCCTGTGGACGTTGAACCAGCACGGCCGGATGCGGTTCGTGGAGCTGGAGCGCACGATCGGCACGATCACGCCGAAGGTCCTCACCCAGCGACTGCGCCAACTGGAGCGCGATGGCCTGGTCATGAGGACCTACCACCCGGAGGTCCCGCCACGGGTGGAGTACGAGATCAGCGAGCTCGGCCGCAGCCTCGCGCCGATCTTCCACCACCTCGCCGACTGGTCGACGAACAACCTGGCCGAGGTCGGCAAGGCGAGATCGCGCTACGACGACCGATGAGTTTGGTGCGGAGCCCCGGTCTACCCCTCCAAACACCGAACGCTGGAGGACACCGATGGGCCACGTGCGAGTGCATTTCTCGATGTCACTGGACGGCTTCGTAGCCGACGCGAGCAACGGCTTCGGCTGGCTGGCCCACACGACCGACCAACCCGGACTCGTGAACAGCTATGCCGAGCGCACAGGCGCCATCCTCGGGGGCCGCAAGGGATGGGACGCCGTCCCGGATCCCAGCGCCGCGTACGGCGGCCAGTTCGTCGGCAAGCTCTTCATCCTGACCCACCACCCCGAGGACGCGACCCAGGCGGACGGTGTCACGTTCCTGACCTGCGACGTGGCCGAGGCGGTGCGGATCGGGCTCGAGGCGGCGGACGGCAAGGACCTCGAGGTCTTCTCGCCGACCATCGCCCGGCAGCTGATCGAACGAGGACTGCTCGACGAGATCGCCCTGCACATCGCGCCCGTGCTGCTCGGCGACGGCCTGAGGCTCTACGACAACCCCGGCGGGGCGCCGATCCACCTGCACCGGCTCGACACCGACGACCCCCACTCGGAGGTGGACGTGCGGTATCGGCCGGTGCGGGAGACCAGCTAACCCTTCACGGCGCCGGACGCGAGGCCCTGCACCAGGAACCGTTGCACCAGGTAGAAAACGACGATCGCGGGAATGGCGACCAGGATGGAGGCGGCGGCCAGGTGGCCCCACTCCGTCCTGTTCTGCTGCACGAACACCTGCAGCCCCACCGCCAGAGTCTTCGACTCGTCGGCGGCGGACAGGAAGGCGGACGCGAACGCCACCTCGCCCCACGCGGTCAGGAAGGCGTAGAACGACGTGACCGCCAGACCGGGCTTGGCCAGCGGCATGATCAACCGCCAGAACACGCCGAACGGTGAGAGCCCGTCCACCCGGCCGGCCTCGTCGATGTCCGTGGGCACCGTGTCGAAGTAGCCCTTCAACATGTAGGTGCAGAACGGCACCGCGGTCGTGCAGTAGACCAGCACGAGTCCGAACGAGGTTCCGTTGAGTCCCAACAACAGCAAGATGTTGTACAGCGGCACGATCAGCACCGCGAACGGGAACATCTGCACCAGCAGGAACGACATCATCAGCCCGCGCTTGCCGGGGAACCGGAAGCGCGACGCCGCGTAGCCCGCGGTGGCCGAGATGAAGACACCGATCACGGTGGTCATCAGCGCGATCACCACGGAGTTGCCGAACCAGGCGAGGAAGTCACCCTTCTCACCGGACAGCACCCGGCTGTAGTTGTCCAAAGAGGACTCGTTCCAGAGCTTCGGGGTGGGCTCGACCGCGCGGGCGTCCGGCTTCAGCGAGGTGACGAACACCCAGAAGACCGGGAACACCGCGATGATCGACGCGACGATCAGCGTGGCGTGCAGGGCGATCGACGCACCCTTGGACCGGTCCGTCCGGCGCAACCGGCGATCGGTGGCCTGCACCATCTTCAGAGACGAAGCGTCGAGCGTCATCACCACACCTCGCCCTGCTTGCGCAGCGCTCGCCGGTACACAGTGGCGAACACCAACAACACCGAAAGGATCAGCACGCCGTAGGTCGACGCGATGGCGTAGTCACGGGACGCGCCGGAGAAGAAGCGCTCGAACGCGTAGGTGACCAGGATCCGGGCGTTCGGGTTCGGGCCGGCGATCAGGTAGATCACCGGGAACATGTTGAACGTCCAGATGATGCCCAGCAGGACCACCGTCGACGACACGGAACGCAGTCCCGGCAACGTGATGTGCCGGAACCGCTGCCACGGCGTGGCACCGTCCACTTCGGCCGCCTCGTAGAGGTCGCCCGGGATCGACTGCAGGCCGCCGAGCAGCGCCACCATCATGAACGGCGTGCCCAGCCAGACGTTCACGATGATCACCGACACCAGCGCCCAGTCCGACTGACCGAGCCACACCGGGTCGGGCAGGCCGACCGAGCGCAGGAGCTGGTTGATGATCCCGTACTGCGCGTTGAACATGTACTTCCACGCGAACGCGCTGATGAACCCGGGCACGGCCCACGGCAGGATCAGCAGCACGCGGTAGAGCGTGCGGCCCTTCACCTCACGGTTCAGCAGCAGCGCCAGGCCGAGGCCGATGGTGTAGTGGAAGAACACGCACGAGAAGGTCCAGATCAGCGTGCGGACGAGCGTGCCCCAGAACGCGCCGAACGACTCGCCGCCGGACAGGACGTTGAGGTAGTTCTTGAAGCCCACCACGTCGTAGGACGCGGGCCGGTCCAGGACCGGGTTGGCGATGTTGCCCTCGTTGATGTTCGTGAAGGTGAAGAACACGCCCTGAGCGAGCGGGTAGAGCACCAACACCGCGATGACCACCACGACCGGCAGCACCATCGCATACGCGTACCAGTACCGGTCCAGGAACCGACGCACCGAGACTCCCCTTCAGGCGAACGGCCGGGGCGGAGTGCCCCGGCCGTCCAACACTCAGTCAGCCGATCGAGTACTCGGGAACGACCTTCTCCTTGTACGCCTTGGCGACGTCGTCAAGGGCGGTCTTGGCGTCCTTCTTGCCGGCCAGGAAGTCGGCGTAGCCGATCTTCAGCGGGTCGAACAGCTCGCCGCCCTCCGGGATCCACGGACGCTCGTGCGCGACCTTGGTGACCGGCTCGAACGCGGCGACGACGGCGTTGGCCTTGACGTCGGCGTTCTGGTAGGCCGACTTGCGAGTCGGCAGCAGGCCCAGGTCCTTGGCGATGGCAGCCTGCGACTCGACCGCCGCCATGCACTGGATGAACTTGATCGACGACTGCTTCGCCTTCGTGCCCTGGCGGATCACGTAGTCGTGGCCACCGACCGGCGCGCTGCCCTTGCCGGCGGACGGGCCGGGAACCGGCGCGATGCCCAGGTTCGCCTTGTCGGTGAACGCGGCGCCCTTCAGGTAGTCCGCGACCGCCCACGGGCCGTTGATCACCATCGCGGCGTCACCGCTGGAGAACGCGGCCTGCATGTTGGAGTAGGAGTTCGTCGCGTCGAGCGCCGTCGTCGCGGCCTTGCCGTCGAGCAGGCTCTTCGCGGTCTCCAGCGCCTTCACGTTCTGCGCGGAGTTGACGACGATCTTCTTGGCGGACGCGTCGACCAGGTCGCCGCCCTCGCCGTAGATGAACGGCAGCGCGTAGTAGGCGTCGTTGTTGAGGAAGAACGCCTTCTCGCCGCCGAGCTTGGCGGCCGCGGCCTTGAGCTCGTCCCACGTCTTCGGCGGCTCGACGCCCGCGTCGGCGAGCTTCTTCTTGTTGTAGAGCAACGCGAGCGAGTCGGTCACCTGCGGCACCGCGTAGGTCTTGCCCTCGTACTTCGTGGAGCCGAGCGGGGCCTCCAGGAAGTCGGAGGTGTCCTTGGCGAGGTCGGTGTCCGACAGATCCGCGATGTAGCTCAGCTTGGCGAGCTGCGGCACCCACGCCACCTCGGAGCGGAACACGTCAGGTCCCTGACCACCCTGGGCCGCGGTCTTGTAGTTGTTGAGCGCGCCGTCGAACGCCTGCGTCTCAACCTTGACCTTGTAGCCGCCCTTGGTGGCGCAGTCCTCCGCGATCTTCTTGAACACAGGGCTCTCGTTGGGGCCACTGGTGTCCCAGAAGGTCACTTCACCCGAGTCGGCTCCGCTGTTGCTCGAGCCACCACCTCCGCAGGCGGTGAGCACAAGGGCGACACCCGTCGCCATGGCGGTCACGAGGGTTGTCCGTCGCATCGTTGCTGCCGTTCCCTCCAGCTGGGCCTCATCTCCCGGTGAGACGAGGGGTTTTGCAAGATTTTGCGATGATGTTGCGGGCGATTTCACTACCAGAACCATGGTCAGGTCAAGACATCGTCCGTAACCAAGCCGTAACGGCACGGCTTTGCAACCGTGCGTTGCAAAAGTTTTCCGAACACGGCAGGCTTGCGCCGACCCAAGCTGACCAGGGAGGCAACGTGTCCGGACTGTCCGAGATCGCCAGGGCAGCCGGGGTGAGCATCTCGACGGTGAGCCGCGTGCTGAACCGCCGGGCGGGCGTCAACGAGGAGACCCGGCAGCGCGTGCTGTCGGTGCTCACGGAGATGCCCTACACCCCGCGCGGACTCGGTGCGCTGCAGCGCACCGGCGTGATCGGCCTGCTCGTTCCGGAGCTCTCGAACCCGGTGTTCCCCGCGTTCGCCGAGGCCCTGGAGACGCGGGCCGCGCGCCTCGGCTACTCCTCGCTGCTGTGCAACACCCGCAGCGGCGCACCCATGGGCGAGGAGGAGTACGTCCGGATGCTCCTGGCCCGCGGGGTCGAGGGCATGGTGTTCGTGTCACCGGAGATCACCAACGTCGAGGTGCCGCTCGGTCAGGCGCCGCGCCCGAGCTACTACGCGAAACTGCTCGCGGACGGCGTCCACATGGTCTTCCTGAACGGTGCCACGCCCGCGCTGGACGTGCCGGACGTGACGGTGGACGAGCAGCTCGCGGGCTACATGGCCACCAAGCACCTGATGGACCTCGGCCACGAGCGGATCGGGTTCGTGTCCGGGCCCGCGCGGTCGTTGCCGTCACGGCTGAAGCGCGCCGGATGGGCTGCCGCCCTTGAGGAGAACCATCTGCCGGCGGGTTCGGAGTACGTCGCGCACGCGCCGTTCAGCGCTGAGGGCGGTGGTCAAGCCGTGGCGCAGCTGCTCGACACGGTCGCACCGACCGCGGTGATCTGCTCGTCCGACCACATGGCGCTCGGCGTGATGCGCGAGGCACACCAACGGGGGATTTCGGTACCGGACGAGCTCTCGGTCGTCGGGTTCGACGACATCCCGCTGGCGGCCTATTCGTCGCCCGCTTTGACCACGCTCGCGCAGCCCATCGAGGAGATGGCGGCGGCGGCGATCGACGAGCTCGTGCTGCGCCTGGATCCGGATCGCCGCAGGCAGGACAGGGACAACTACACCCGCGTCTTCCGGCCGCGACTGGTCGTGCGGGAGTCGACGGCACCGCCAAAGTGAGACGGGGATTGGCTCCAGGTTTGGTCTGGACCAAATTCTGAACAAGGCAGATGGGTCAACCAGGGCGGATGCGTCATTTGAGGGACACAGGTCACCCTCGCTTCACGTATTGGTTCTGAACCGTTACGGTCCTTTCATGGCGCGGTCGATGCATGTGCGACGTCCGGCAACGTTGGCCTCTCTGGCCGCTGAGCTGGGCGTTTCCCGGACAACGGTGTCCAACGCCTACAACCGCCCCGACCAGCTCTCCCCTGAGCTGCGGCGGCGGGTGTTGGACACGGCCCGAAGGCTGGGTTATCCCGGCCCGGATCCTGTGGCGCGCTCGTTGCGCACGCGCAAGGCCGGGGCGGTGGGCCTGTTGCTCACCGAGAACCTCTCCTACGCGTTCCGCGACCCGGCTGCGATCGGCTTCCTCGAGGGCCTCGCACTGGCGTGCGAGGACGCCGGAACCGGCCTGCTGCTGGTTCCCGCCAACCCCGAACGCGAAGACGTGGCGTCGGTTCACCGCGCGGGTGTCGACGGCTTCGTCGTCTACTCGGTCCCCGACGACGACCCGCACCTCGCCGCGGTGCTGGAGCGCCCGGTCCCCACCGTCGTCTGCGACCAGCCCGACCTCGGCACCGTCGACCGCGTCGGCATCGACGACCGCGCCGCGATGTACGAGCTCGCCAAGCACCTGATCTCGCTGGGCCACCGCCGCGTCGGCGTCGTGTGCATGCGCCTGGCCCGCGACCGCAACGACGGCTTCGTGACCCCGGACCGCCAGCACGCCGCGCACTTCCACGTGCAACGCAACCGCCTGACCGGCCTGGCAGAGGCGTTCAGCGAGGCCGGCGTCGACTGGTCGCAGATCCCGGTGGTCGAGCGCTTCGACCACAACACGGCCTCCGGTGCGTCCGGTGCGGCCCAGGTTCTCGACCGCGACCCGCAGATCACCGCGTTGATCTGCACCTCGGACGTGCTCGCCCTCGGCGCGATGACCGAGGCGGCCCGGCGTGGCCTGCGCGTGCCGCACGACCTCACGGTGACCGGCTTCGACGGCATCCGCGCCGGCGAGGAGGCAGGGCTCACCACGGTCCGCCAGCCGGTGCTGGAGAAGGGCCGCGCGGCGGGCAAGCTGCTGATGGACGCGGCCGAGCGGACCCGGCCGCGGTCGGTCAACCTCGCCACGGAACTGATCATCGGCAAGACGTCGGCGGCACCACGCGGTG
Organism: uncultured Actinomycetota bacterium; assembly: GCA_963771775.1. Classification (GTDB taxonomy): domain Bacteria; phylum Actinomycetota; class Actinomycetes; order Mycobacteriales; family Pseudonocardiaceae; genus Lentzea. The sequence continues at coordinate 898,720 of CAVYUS010000004.1, read as the reverse complement.
GCGCGGAGGAGCGCTGGTTCGGGCCCTAGTTCTGAGGGACGGTTCGGCCACTGTGTTCGATTCGTGGGCCTTACCACTCCAGCCTGAACACGACGGGTGAGCTGGCCTTTCCGGCCAGCTTCGCCACCACCAGGTAGTCCCCCGGCCCGAGCCGGGTGTGCGCACCGCACCCCGGCTTCGAGGTGGAGCCCGCCCACTTCGTGCCGTAGTTGAAGACTTCCTTCGGCTGCATGACCCGCACCTCGGACCCGGCCGTGGCCAGGCAGTGGTTGCTGGACCACAGCTGCGTCGCGCCGTCGGCGCTCAGCACGGTGAGCTCGCGGTGCTGCCTGCCGATGTCCCTGATGCACGGGACCGGCCCGTTGTTGGACACGTCCATCGAGAGTTCCGGCTGGTCACCGATGCTGTAGAAGGGCTTGTTCGCCTTCGCCACAACCCCGATCACGTCGTCCGGGCAGGGCTGCGGCGGTCCGGGCGGCGGGGGCGGTGGGGTGGTCTCCGTCGGTGACGGCGGCGCAGTGGTCGACGAGGACGACGCGGCGGCCGCCTCGGACAGACTGGGCGGCGGGTTCGAGGACGACGCCGCGGCGGCGTTGGTCGGCTGGGCGGCCTCGTCGTCCGACCCGAACATCCCGACGATCCAGATGACCAGCAGCAGGGCGGCCAGAGCAGCACCGATCGCGGCGAGACGGCGGCGCCAGTACACCGAGGAAGGCAGCGATCGGGTGGGCTCGGTCACGGCCCGAACGTAGCCGGACCGGGTGGAATCCAGTCGTAGGCGAGCATCGCTCGATCCGGTGAACGTGATATTGAGCGGAAACCCCTTGTGAACGTGCGCTAACTCCGGTTCCAATTCGATGCGGGGTCCGCCGGTAGGCCATGGAGGTGTCATGACCGCGATCGACGAACTGCTCAAGCGGAACTACGAGCTCGGGAACGTGGTTCCCGGAGACCGTTCTTCCGCGAAGCCGTCCCTGCAGGTGGCAATCCTGACCTGCATGGACTCGCGCATCCGGGTGTTCGAGATCTTCGGGTTGAAGCAGGGTGAGGCGCACGTGCTGCGCAACGCGGGTGGAGTCGTCACCGACGACGCCATCCGGTCGCTCGCACTGAGCCAGCGCAAGCTGGGCACGCGCGAGGTGCTGCTCGTGCACCACACGAACTGCGGCCTGGAGATGGTGACCGAGGACGACTTCAAGGACGAGCTGGAGGCCGACACCGGCCTGCGGCCGACCTGGGCCGTCGAGGCGTTCAAGCAGGTCGAGCAGAGTGTGCGCGGCTCGATGGCGCGGCTGCGGCGCAGCCCGTTCATCCCGCACACCGACAAGATCCGCGGCTTCGTCTACGACGTGCACAGTGGCGAGCTGCGCGAGGTCGACGCCGCCGACTCCAAGGCTGCCTGACTTCTCTTGCTTCGAGGGCCCTTCCCGGCAACGGGGAGGGCCCTCTGCGCGAGAATGGCGCTCGATGAATCACGAGTTGCTTCTGGGCTGGTGGGACACCGCCGCCCGCGATCTGCCGTGGCGCCGCCCCTCGTGCACCGCCTGGGGTGTGCTGGTCAGCGAGATCATGCTGCAGCAGACGCCGGTCGCCCGCGTCGAACCGATCTGGCACGAGTGGCTGGCACGCTGGCCGGTGCCGAGCGCGATGGCCGCCGCCTCCCAGGGTGACGTGCTGCGCATGTGGGGCAAGCTCGGCTACCCGCGCCGCGCCCTGCGACTGCATGAGGCCGCAACCGCCATCGCCCGGGATCACGGCGATGTGGTGCCTTCGGAGATCGAGACGCTGGAATCGCTGCCCGGCATCGGCAGCTACACGGCACGTGCGGTCGCCACGTTCGCGTACGGGCAGAAGTGCGCCGTCGTCGACACGAACGTCCGCCGGGTCGTGGCACGCGCTGTGCACGGTGCCGGGGATGCCGGGCCGCCGTCGACCAAGCGTGATCTCCGGGACGTCGAGGCGATCCTGCCCTCGGCTCAGGATGATGCCGCTGTGTTCTCGGCGGCGTTGATGGAGCTCGGGGCGTTGATCTGCACGGCCAAGAACCAGAAGTGCGCCGACTGTCCGCTGTATGCCGAGTGTGCTTGGCAGCTGGCTGGGCGGCCTGCCTATGCCGGGCCGACGAAGAAGGTGCAGCAGTTCGCGGGGACCGATCGGCAGGTTCGGGGGAAGCTGCTCGACGTGCTGCGGGGTGCGCCTGGTCCGGTGCCGAAGGTGCAGTTGGACCTGGTGTGGCACGACGTGACGCAGCGCGAGAAGTGCCTTGTCTCCTTGTTGACTGATGGACTTGTTGAACAATCCGACGATGGCCTGTTCTGCCTGCCCGGCGAGGGGATCGTTCAACAATCCCACAACAGCCAGCCCGGCCCGCCCAACGAAGGGGTCGTTCAACAATCCCACAACAGCCCCGCTCAGCCTGACCAGCGAGGGGATTGTTGAACAATCCAGCGATACCCCGCTCAGCCCGACCGACCATCGAGCGGATCGTTCAACAATCCCACAACGCCCCGCTCGGCCCTGCCAACCCAGTCAGCACGGCCAGCCAGCAGCCGGCCAGCACGGCCAGCAGCAGCACGGCCAGCACGGCCAGCACGGCCAGCACGGCCAGCGAGAGGATTGTTCAACAATCCCACAATGAGCCGCTCAGCCTGACCGCTGAAGGGATCGTCCAACGATCACTCAGCCCGACCGGCGAGGGGATTGTTCAACGATCCAACGTGGTCCGCTCAGGCCAACCGAGCGAGCGGATTGTTCAACAATCCGACGTGGCTCGCTCTGCCCGAGCGAACGAGGGGATTGTTGAACGATCCGACAGGACGATTGTTCAACAATCCGACAAGGGGACAAGCTGATGCACGCCCTGGTGGCCTTCTTCGACGACGAGGCGGACGCGAAGGTCCGCGATCTGTGGCGGCAGATCGGCATGAAGCACGACTATCCGCCGCACCTCACCTACGCCGTGGCCGGCACCATCGGCCCGAAGGTGCGCAAGGAGCTGCGCGAGGACCTCGAACGGCTCTGGATGCCGGACCTGTGGCTGCACACGCTCGGAACGTTCTCGACGGTCGACAACGTGCTGATGCTTGGCGCGGTCGTCGACGGCGAACTGCTCGCGGTGCACTCGGCGATCCACGACGTCCTGGCGGGCAACGTGAAGAACCCGAGCGCCTACTACCTGCCCGGCAACTGGGTACCCCACTGCACGCTTGCGGCGGAGATCGACGACGAGGCGATGAAAGCCGCGTTCGCCAAGGTCTTCCCGGTCGAACCGATCCGCGCGAAGGTCCGCGAGGTCTCGGTCGTCGACACTCAGACCGGCGAGATCGACGTGCTCAAGAAGGCCTCCACCGCACCCCGGTAGACCCACGGCGCGGTGGCGTGCACGACGTGGCCTGCTTCCGGCACGTGCAGGTACCGCCCGCCCGACCGCCGCGCCGCCTCCACCATCTGCCCAGGCAGCTGGCCGCCCTGACCTGCCTCGATGACGAGCGACGGGCACTGAACCCGGTCGATGAAGTCCCAGTAGGCCCGCGTCCCCCACTCGGCCGCGATCTCGTAGAGGTCGTCCATCGACGCGATCAGGTGCCAGCCGTCCTCGCGTTCCTCGAAGTACTCGGCGAAGAGCGGCGAGCCGAAGAACGAGACGACGTGCGCGAGCGACTGGAACGGCACCGGCCAGGCGTCGAAGAACCACTTCCACTCGTCGATCGTCTTTCCCCTGTTGTCCGGGGCGAAGTCCTCGACCACAATCGCGCGGACCAGGTCCGGTCGGGTCGCCGCGAGACACCACGCGTGCAGCCCGCCCATGGAGTGCCCGATCACCACGGCGGGTCCGAGGCCGAGGTCCTCGATGGCGGCGGCGGCGTCGGCGACGAAGTCCTCGGTGCGGAACGGTCCCCGCTGGGGGTTGCGGCCATGTCCGCGTGCGTCGATCCCGACGACACGGCCGAATGGACGCAACCACTGCGCGACCGGCCACCAGGCAGAAGCCCTGCTCATCAGGCCGTGCAGCAGCAAGACGCCCTGACCGGTTCCGCCGAACTCCGTAGCACCACCGAACGACACAGGGATGATTAAACGCATGAAGGCCCGTCCGTACCTGATCGCCCTGGTTCTGATCGTGCTCGTCGCCGGACTGCTCGTCGTGTTCCGCACGCCGGGCGGCGACCCCGCACAGCAGCGCCAGGAGACGTCACCGCAGGCCGCCGTGGAGGCCGGCGCGGGTGCGGGCGACGCCTACTACCCGACGGACGGCAACAGCGGCTACGACGTCACGCTCTACGACCTGGCGGTCACCTACGACCCGGCGTCGAAGCAGCTGGACGGCGTCGCGACGATCACGTCCACCGCGTCGGACGACCTGAGCCGCTTCAACCTGGACCTGCACGAGCTGAAGGTCAGTGACGTCAAGGTCGGCGGGCCAGCCGGCGAAGTTCAAGCAGGAGGGCGACCACGAGCTGGTCATCACCCCGTCCGCGCCGCTCGCGAAGGGCAAGCCGTTCACCACGGTCGTCACCTACGGCGGCAAGCCGACCACGATCAACGACGCCTCCCTGGGCCGCAGCGGCTGGCAGGTCTCGTCCACCGGTGGCGCGTTCGCGGCAGGTCAGCCCCACTCGGCGACGACCTGGTTCCCGGCCAACGACACCCCGCGCGACAAGGCGGCGCTGAAGCTCGCGGCCCGCGTCCCGGACGGCTGGTCGGCGGTCTCGAACGGCCTCGAAGGCCCGGTGACGCGCGACGGCGGCTGGACGACGTTCAACTGGTCGGAGGAGACGCCGCTCGCGACCTACCTGGCCACCGTCGCGATCGACAAGTTCGAGGTCGTGCGGTCCAAGCTGCCGAGCGGCGCGCCGGTGCTCGACGCGTACGCACCCGGCACGTCCGGGGCGAAGAAGCCGATCCAGGCGCGGCTGCCCGAGATCCTCGCGCTGCTGGAGAGCAAGTTCGGCCCGTACCCGCAGCGCGCGGCCGGCAGCATCTGGGTCGCCGACCAGATCGGGTTCTCGCTGGAGACCCAGACCCGGCCGATCTACGCGTCGTGGGCGGACCTGGAGACCGTCGTGCACGAGAACGCGCACCAGTGGTTCGGCGACTCGGTGACGATCGAGAACTGGGCGGACATCTGCCTGAACGAGTGCCTCGCCTCCTACTCGCAGTGGCTGTGGCTGGAGAAGGAGGGCACCGACCTCGACCAGCGCTACCGCGGCCGGATCGAGGAGCTGCGCGGCCGGACGTCGTTCTGGGCGCCGAAGCTCTACGACATGGGCAAGGGCAACGAGTTCCGGGGCGTCTACGACAAGGGCATCGTGGCCATGCACGCGCTGCGCAAGCAGGTCGGCGACGACGTGTTCTTCAAGGCCCTGCAGTCGTGGACGGCCACGCACCGCGACGGCAACGCCTCGTGGCCGGAGTTCGAGGACCACTTCAAGAAGGCTTCCGGCCAGCAGCTGGACGGGTTCTTCCAGGCCTGGTTCCGCGGATCGGGCATTCCGGAAGATCAGTACCTGCTGCCTGCCGGTGTGCGCCGCTAGGGTGGCGGTCCATGGCAGTCGTGAAGATCAACGCGATCAAGGTTCCCGAGGGCAACGGCCCCGAGCTGGAGAAGCGGTTCGCCGCCCGTCTCGGCGCGGTCGACGACCAGCCGGGCTTCCTCGGCTTCGAGCTCCTGCGCCCGGTCGCGGGCGAGGACCGCTACTTCGTCGTCACGCACTGGGAGACCGACGCGGACTTCGTGGCGTGGCGCGACGGGCAGGCCGGTCAGGCCGCGCACTCCGGTGAGCGCGCCCGCCCCGTGTCGTCCGGCGCCGACCTGCTCGAGTTCGAGGTCGTGCTGGGGAGCAAGCCCAAGCAGTGACAGCCGCCGACCTCGATCGGGCCGCCGAGCTGATCGCCGGCGCGGACGCGTTGCTCGTCTGCGCCGGTGCCGGCATGGGGGTCGATTCCGGACTACCGGACTTCCGCGGCACCGAGGGCTTCTGGCGGGCCTACCCGCCCTACGAACGGCTCGGGCTGAAGTTCGAGGAGATCGCCGATCCGGTGCACTTCGCCGACGATCCCGCCCTGGCGTGGGGTTTCTACGGCCACCGGCTCGGTCTGTACCGCGCGACCGTGCCGCACGAGGGTTTCGCGATCCTGCGCTCCTGGGGTGCCCGCGTCTTCACGTCCAATGTGGACGGCCAGTTCCAGCAGGCCGGCTTCACCGACGTCGCGGAGGTCCACGGTTCGATCCACCACGTCCAGTGCGTGGAACCGTGCACCGACGAGATCTGGGAGTGCTCGTTCGACGTCACCGTCGACCCCGAGTCGATGCGCGCGGTCGGCCCGTTGCCGTCGTGCCCGCGCTGCGGTGGCCTGGCGCGGCCCAACATCCTGATGTTCGGCGACTGGGGCTGGGTACCGCACCGCAGCCAGGAACAGCTCGACTCGCTGACCGCGTGGCGGCGCGAGCACCGGAACCTGGTCGTGATCGAGATCGGCGCCGGCACCGCCGTGCCGACCGTGCGGCGTCAGGCGGAACTGGCGAGCGCGGCCTCCGGCACGTTGATCCGGATCAACACCCGCGAGCCGGACGTCCGGCACGGCCGAGGCGTCTCACTGCCTCTCGGCGCGCTGGAAGCCCTCACAGCCTTGGCACGACGAACTGCGTGACGACCGCCCGGTGATCGCTGCCGGGCACGTCGAACACGTCGAGCGTGTCCACCGGGATCCTCGCGTCCACCAGCACGTGGTCGATCGTGACCGGCGGCGGCCAGAACCCGCTGTTGCTGGGCCACGTGTGGATCAGCCCCTTGCCGACCTGGTCGGCCGCGTCCACGTACCCCTTGTTGAGCAACCGGGTCATGCCGACGTGGTCGAGCGTCGCGTTGAAGTCACCCGCGAGCACCCGGAGCGCGCCGGTGGAGTCCGGCGTGGGCAACCCGGCGAGCTCACGCTGCCACGCCTCCGGCCCTTCGGTGACGACCGGCGGCAACGGGTGCACCGAGACGACCTCGATGTCCTTGCCCGGCAGGTCGACCAGCGCACCGGCCTGCTGCAACGTGCCCGGCGGGGTCAGCTCCCGTTTCGCGAGCGGGTACTTCGAGGCGAGACCCGACCCCGACCCGCCCGGCTCGTCCAGGTACACCCGGTTCGGCATGATCCGGTTGAGCCCCGCGCGGTCGAGGTCGCCGACCATCTGCGGCGTCAGCTCCTGCATCGCGAGGATGTCGATCTTGCGCTGACTGACCTCCCGGACGATGGCCTCCGCGTCCGCGATGCCCGTCAGCAGGTTCGCCGTCATCAGCCTGACCTGCTGACCGACCCCGTTCGGCCGTGAGTCCGGAAACGTCCGCGGCACCACGTTCGCGACGAGCACGACCGCCACCAACGTCATCGTCAGCCCGATGACCCACCTCTTGCGGAACAGCGCGCCCAGCCCGATCAGCAACCCCGCCACCGTGATGTACGGGGTCAGCGATGTTGCCGCGATCATGTACCGCGTGCCGTCGATGCCGAGCAGCTTGACCATCGCCGCCGCGACGAACGCCACAGTGCACACGACCAGCACAAACGTGGCGAAACCGCTCCTCGGTGCCTTCACCTCGGTCGTGACCACGTCGTGCAGTCTGCCCGAATGCTCGTCGGTCTCCGGTGTGGTGCCCACAGCCAGAGGACGGTTCGCGAGGGGGTCCCGTTGCCTGCCGGTTCGCCGTGCCGCCGTGCTGAGTCAGACGGCCGCCGCCGGGTGCCGCGGCCGCGCGCCGGGCATGCGGTCGAGCAGACCGACGATCGATGTCGACCACGCCCATCAACTCGCCGGGGTGGATGGGGTGGTGCACCTTCAGGTAGACGAAGCCCGACTCAAAGGTCAGCGACATCCCCTTCGCCCAGAGGGGAAGGCTCTCCTCGTGGTCGAGGAGCCAGTGCAGCGCGTCGAAGTTCAGCTCCCTTGCCGCCACCGCGGGGTCGCTGCCGTACGCGGAGAACTCCTGGTCCACCGGCGGCTGCAGCGGCACCGGTCGCCACTCGGCGCCGTCGCGTTTCGCGGTCGTCGGCTCGTAACCGACAATCTGCTTCCACTCGGCCTCCAACTGGCCGGGCGACAACGGCTGGCCGTTGTTGACGTTGTACTTGTTCGGCCGCGTCACCTTCAACGGCGCCAGCCGAGCGGTGGCGACCTCGATGCGATGCTCGTACTTCCAGTGCACCCCAAGGCCGCGGTTGTCGTAGCGAACCGACGCCTCGGTCACCCGCACATGCCACTGGCCGCGCTGGAAGTCCAGTGACAGATCGAACTGCCGCTTGGACCGGAGCGCGATCGAGAACTCGTTCTCGAACGGCTTCCACAGGTCCGCCGTCCACATGCCCGCCTCGTCGGGGCCGAGCACCTTGCCGCCGAGCCGCTGCGCCATCGGGGTCAACGCGGCGATCTGTGCGTCCCGGGCCTTCGCGTGGCTGCGGAACTGGAGCCAGCGACGCACGACGAGGAACACGACGGAGAGGCCGATAAAGATCAGGACGTAAGGGCTGAGCAGGTAGTCCGTCACCCACAGCTTGAAGATTTCCACCATCAGATGTCCAGATACCCTTCGATGCGCTGTTTCGACTGGTCGGTTCCGGTCTCGCGGCTCGCGGCGGCCTGCTCTCGAAGGGACTGGTTTCGCGCGCCCTTCTCGTGAAACGGGTTGAACTGGGCCGCCGCTTCGTTTCCGGCCGCCTCACCCATGGACTTCCGGAAGCCCTTGTTCAAGCGCTCGCCGACCTCGCCGTTCGAGCTGTTCAGCTTGTCGACCCATTGCTTGTGCACAGCCGTCTTGGGCAGTCCCACCAGTGCCTTGTCCGCCGTCTCGACGCCCGCCTTCCGGTCCGCCATGGCCTTCTTGAACCCGGTGCCGAGGTTCTTGGCCTTGGCCGCCAGCTTCCGCAGGAAGTCCATGATCTTGGTCAGCAGCTGACGCAGCTTCGCGACGATGCGGGACACCCGGCTGACCGCGGTCGCGGCGCGGACACCGGTGGCGGCGCCGGCGGCCGCCGTCGACGCACCACAGCTCGGTACCGCGGCGGCCAGCGCGGGAATCCAGATCATGATCAACCAGGTGATGAACTCGGTGAGGATCGCCTTGATGACGTCCTCGATCACCTGCATGACCATGGAGGACATCAGCAGCAGTTCGGCCAGTTCCCCGGCCTGGACCGCGACCCCGTCGATGCCGTGGGCGAACTCGCCCAGCTTCGAGGCGGCCGCCTCCGACGCGTCACCACCCCAGGTCGTGACGGTGCTCTGCAGGTCCTCGGTGAACCTCGTGCTCAGGTCCGAGATGCCCTGGGCGATCGCACCGAAGTTCTCGCCGGCCTGCTGCAGCGCTGGACCGTCACCGCTCACGAAGTGGATCGCGTCTTCCAGCGGCTGCACGATGGCGATCAGGAAGTTCAGCCCCTGCCCGACCAGGAAGCCGAGCGGATCCGTCACCATGCCCTGGCCGAACTCGACGACCGAGGTGACCAGTGCGCTGCCCTCGGAAGTCAGTCCGGCGACGCCTCCGGTCTCGCCCGTCTTACCCGCGGCTTCCTTCGCCTTGACGAAGTTGCCCCAGATCGGCGCGTTTTCCTCGGCTTTCTGACCGAGCGTCTTCTCGCCGACCTTGATCTCGATCTGGTTCTCGCCGCCCTTGTCGGCGTAGTAGGGCTCTTCCGCCATGCCGGCCCTACCCCCTCTCGACCTGGATGCCGTCGAGGATCTTCTGCAGAGCCTCTTCCTGGTCCGCGTAGCCCTTCGCGGTGTCGCGGAACTTCTCCACCCCGGAGTCCAGGCCTTCCGTCATGGCGGTGAGCGTGTCCTCCAGGTCCTTCAGCATCTCCGTGTACTGCTGCTTCACGAAGATCCCGACGACGCCCCACGACTTGTCGCCGACGTCCGACTTGTCCACGAGACCCGAGACCTCACCGGCGAAACCGCGATGACCCTGGAGCTTGTCCGCGTACTCCCGCAGCTCCTCCGGGTTGACGCTGAACCCGCTCACCGGCCGTCCTCGTCGTCGTAGAGGTTCAGGAACTTGCCGTCCTGTTTGGACGGAGCAGCGGGCGGCTGCGGAGACCTGTCGTTCCACGCGTTGCCGCGCATGATGTTCTGGTCGGCGAAGTCGTCGTGCGACTCAGGCGCGGGCCTGCGGGGCGGCGCGGGCGGTGCGGGCGGCCGGACCGGGCCGCCACCCTGAGGCATCGGCGGCGTGGACGGCGGCATCGGCGGACGCGGCGGTGCCGGAGCGGCAACAGGCTGCGGCGCGGCCTCCTCGGACCTGACGGCGCGAAGCTCCTCTTTGGACATTCCGAAGAGCTGCGCCTGAGTTTCCAGGACCTGGTCGGAGAGCTTCATGTCGTCGCCGATCGCACCCTCGACGATGCCTGCCTGGCGACGGGCGGCTTCGGCGACGGCCTGCCGCAGCGTCGTCATCAGCTCGGCCGCCAGAGCGTGCGGTGGTCTGCGCATGGCCTGGTCGGTCAGCCGGATGTCCTTGATGGTGCCGGACGGTCCGGCCACGACTGTCACGGCGCGATCTGCCGACGTGGCGACCGCCTCCATCTCGGTCAGCTGCTGCTGCATCTCGCCGACGTTGGCGAACTGCTGGTCAACACGTTGCATCTGCGACTGGAACCGCTCGAACTGAGCGACCAGCTGCTCGAAGGCAGCCGACGGCACCACGACCTCCTGGCGGATTGCACTGGCTCGGCACAAGATCGCGCGAGCCGGGCCATCGTGCCAGCCACAGTTCCGGTTCGTAGCGAAACGGGCGAATCGATGTGGCCGGGTGACGCGATCCGGGTCACGCCGTCGCGGCCGGGTTCCTCGGCTCCACGCCGGACATGAGGTCGAGCGTCTCCAGGATCATGTCGACCAGGAAGACGATCTCGTCGGGCCGGATCTGCCCCTCGCACTCCACGCGCACGAACCCGTCCTCGAAGTACAGCGTGAAGAACTCCAGCGGGACTCTCCGCGTCGGTACGGGAGCCGTGGCGACCTCGATCCAGTGCTCGAACCGCAGCGAGACGTTGTCGCTGAGGAGCGGTTCGCTCGCGAAGGAGGCCTCGCTGACGCGGACGTGCCACGGGCCGCGGTGGAAGTCGAGGTTCAGATTGGGCCGGTGGCGCTGGAGCTTCGCGGACCACGCGCTCGCGTCGTCCGGGCCGATCACCGTGCCGCCGAGGCGTTCCGCCAGTTCGGTCAGGACGGGGGTCTGCTCGACCACCGACGTCTCGCGTTCGCGGTCTGCCACCGCCTGGCCAGCACGGTGCCGATGATGAGGCCGGCGATGCCGATCGCCAGGATGATCATGTGCCCTCCGGCAGGTCCGGGACTTCCCTCTGCTACAAGGCGGCGCGGGCGGGGATTGTTGCGACAAGACGAGAACGGCCCCCAGGCCGAAGGAAGCCTGGGGGCCGTTCTCGCAAAGTGGCTAGCTCACTCGGACTCGTTCACCGGAGCGTCCTGCGGCTCGGTGGTGGTCACCGGAGCTGCGAGGTCGACCGGCGGGGAGTCCGGCACGCGGTTGGGCTTGGCCTCGCCGCGGAACACGAACTTGGCCTTGTCGTGCTGGTCCGACACGCCGTCCCAGCCCTCGACGTCGGTGAGGATGATCTGGCCCGGCTGGATCTCGCCGAACAGGATCTTCTCCGACAGGGTGTCCTCGATCTCGCGCTGGATCGTCCGGCGCAGCGGGCGAGCGCCCAGCACCGGGTCGAAGCCGCGCCTGGCCAGCAGGGACTTCGCCCTGTCGGTCAGCTCGATCGCCATGTCCTTGTTCTTCAGCTGCGTCTCGACGCGGGCGATCATCAGGTCCACCATCTTGATGATCTCGTCCTGAGTCAGCTGGTGGAAGACGATGATGTCGTCGATGCGGTTGAGGAACTCCGGGCGGAAGTGCTTCTTCAGCTCGTCGTTGACCTTGTTCTTCATGCGCTCGTAGTTGGACGCGGTGTCCTGACCCGAGGTGAAGCCGAGGCCGACGGCCTTGCTGATGTCCGACGTGCCCAGGTTGGACGTGAAGATGATGACGGTGTTCTTGAAGTCCACCGTCCGGCCCTGACCGTCGGTCAGGCGGCCGTCCTCCAGCACCTGGAGCAGCGTGTTGTAGACCTCCTGGTGGGCCTTCTCGATCTCGTCGAACAGCACGACGGAGAACGGCTTGCGGCGCACCTTCTCGGTGAGCTGGCCGCCCTCTTCGTAGCCGACGTAACCGGGAGGGGCACCGAAGAGCCGCGACGCGGTGTACCGGTCGTGGAACTCGCCCATGTCGATCTGGATGAGCGCGTCGTCCTCGCCGAACAGGAAGTTCGCGAGCGCCTTCGAGAGCTCGGTCTTACCGACACCGGACGGGCCGGCGAAGATGAACGAGCCGGAGGGGCGCTTCGGGTCCTTCAGGCCGGCGCGGGTGCGGCGGATCGCCTGCGACACGGCCTTGACCGCGTCGACCTGGCCGATGATCCGCTTGTGCAGCTCGTCCTCCATGCGGAGCAGACGCGTGGTCTCCTCCTCGGTGAGCTTGAACACCGGGATGCCGGTCCAGTTGGCGAGGACCTCGGCGATCTGCTCGTCGTCGACTTCGGCGACGACGTCCAGGTCACCGTCCTTCCACTGCTTCTCCCGCTCGGACTTCTGGCCCAGGAGCGTCTTCTCCGCGTCACGGAGCTTGGCGGCGCGCTCGAAGTCCTGCGCGTCGATCGCGGACTCCTTGTCGCGGCGCACGTCCGCGATCTTCTCGTCGAACTCGCGCAGGTCTGGCGGCGCGGTCATCCGGCGGATGCGCATGCGCGCGCCCGCCTCGTCGATGAGGTCGATCGCCTTGTCCGGCAGGAACCGGTCGTTGATGTACCGGTCGGCCAGCGTGGCTGCGGCGACCAGCGCGGAGTCGGTGATCGAGACGCGGTGGTGCGCCTCGTACCGGTCGCGCAGGCCCTTGAGGATCTCGATCGTGTGCTCGAGCGACGGCTCGCCCACCTGGATCGGCTGGAAGCGGCGCTCCAGCGCGGGGTCCTTCTCGACGTGCTTGCGGTACTCGTCGAGCGTGGTGGCACCGATCGTCTGCAGCTCGCCACGAGCCAGCATCGGCTTGAGGATCGACGCGGCGTCGATCGCGCCCTCGGCGGCACCCGCACCGACGAGCGTGTGGATCTCGTCGATGAACAGGATGATGTCGCCGCGCGTGCGGATCTCCTTGAGCACCTTCTTCAGGCGCTCTTCGAAGTCACCGCGGTAGCGCGAGCCCGCGACCAGCGAGCCGAGGTCGAGCGTGTAGAGCTGCTTGTCCTTCAGCGTCTCGGGCACCTCGCCCTTGACGACCATCTGCGCCAGTCCCTCGACGACGGCGGTCTTGCCGACGCCGGGCTCGCCGATGAGGACCGGGTTGTTCTTGGTGCGGCGGGACAGCACCTGCATGACCCGCTCGATTTCCTTGGCACGCCCGATCACCGGGTCGAGCTTGCCTTCACGGGCGGAGGCCGTGAGGTTGCGCCCGAACTGGTCGAGCACCAGGGACGACGACGGGGTGCCCTCGCCGCGGCCGGTCGACTCCGCTGCGCCCTTCTCCGTCGAGTAGCCGGACAGCAGCTGCAGCACCTGCTGGCGCACCCGGTTGAGGTCGGCACCCAGCTTCACGAGGACCTGGGCGGCGACGCCCTCGCCCTCGCGGATGAGCCCGAGCAGGATGTGCTCGGTGCCGATGTAGTTGTGGCCGAGCTGCAGCGCTTCGCGCAGCGACAGCTCCAGGACCTTCTTGGCGCGCGGGGTGAAGGGGATGTGTCCACTCGGAGCCTGTTGGCCCTGGCCGATGATTTCCTCGACCTGCTGGCGGACGCCCTCCAGCGCGATCCCCAACGACTCGAGCGCCTTGGCGGCGACACCTTCACCCTCGTGGATCAGACCCAGGAGGATGTGCTCGGTGCCGATGTAGTTGTGGTTGAGCATCCGTGCCTCTTCTTGGGCAAGGACAACCACCCGCCTCGCGCGGTCGGTGAACCTTTCGAACATTCGCACTCCCTGACTGCTGCGTCGGCGGTCCTCGGCTCCACCGATCTACCCTGGTGAGCGCGGCACCGTGGCTCCACTGTAGTGGGCGGTTCCGAGGCCTGTGGTTCCCCTCAGCGGACGGCGACGTCCGGGGAACATTGACATCGGCATCAACGCAGGTCGGGACCAATGGATTCCACAGATCGGGCGATGTCCGCTGAGCGCGAACAACCCACCGTTGGGCGACACTGGTGTGACCGGGCCCACCAGAACGGGCGAGAACCCGGAGTAATTCGGTAAGGTTAGGCAAGCCTCATCGATTGAGATAGGACTTGCGCGTTGACCGTACCTGCGAGGGTCTCACAGAAGAACCCGCGTGCGCTCACGCCACTGGCCGAATCCATCGCCCGTCTCGAGGTCGGCACCGAGATCAGGTTCGGCATGCCGTCCCCCGACTGGGAGATCTGTTCGGACCTGCTGGCCGAGCCGTCGCGGTTCGACCTGTGGCGCAAGGACCTCGCCGAGTGGATGGTCGAGCAGTACGGCAAGTCCGACGACCGCGCCACCGCCGGTTACGTCATGGGCTGGTACCTGCACGCCCCCGGCTACCTGGCGGGCCTGCTCTTCCACACCGCCCGCCGCGTGCCGTCGCTGAAACCCGCGGACATGGCACTGCGCCTCGCCACCGACGGCCGTCCACATCCGGACGGCTTCGCTGTTCTGAGCGACGAGTTCGCCTGCCTGCCGGACGACCCGGCCTCGAACCACCCGGCCGCCACCGTCGTGGCCGACGAGGCCGCGCTGGCCGCTCTGCTCCGGGCCCGCTACGCCGCCCATGCCGCGCAGTTCGTCGCCTCGTTCGGCCAGGTGGTCCGGTTCGGCCGCCGCCAGCTGTGGGCCGCCGCGACCGACATGCTGGAGTACGGCGCCTGGGCCGCCGGCCGGATCTGCGGCGACGAGTCCTCCGGTGTGACCGACGCGGCGCTGATCCTGCCGGAGAAGCTGGAACCGTTCGTCTCGGCCTCGACGCTGCACTTCACCGACGAGGGCTGGAAGCGCAAGCGGAACAGCTGCTGCTTCCACTACGTGCTCCCCGACGCGGAGCCCTGCACGGCCTGCCCGCGCACCTGCTCCTAAGGACCTGCGAAGAAAGGTCCCCTCGCGCCAACGAGGAGACCTTCGTGTCTGCGTCATCCGGAGCTAACAGAGGGCGCAGGGGCACTGAGGCCCGCGGTCAGGATGCTCCGTCGCTCCGACCGGGGAAGAGGTTTCCCGTTGCCAACCACCCGGACGGCGGCCGGAGCCCCATTGATTCGTCCTGTGGCGGCAAGGCTTCCCCGCCGAATTGATGCCGTACATGATTGTGAGCGCGGGGTCCGCAGTAGCGCCAACTGCTGCCGACGCTTCACCCGCGGCTCGACCAGTCATCCGGAGCTGACAGACCGCAGGAGGTAGCAGCCGATGGCGGCATGTCTACCGCCACCTCTGCCGGGCAGGCCCGGATGAGGGTGTTCGTCAGCTATGCCCGCCGGGACAACGACGAGACGGCACTTCGCGAGATCGAGGAGCAGGTCAGGAACCTGCTCCCGGACGGCACCCCGTACATCGACGATCTGCACCACGGCGGCCACAAACGGCATCAGGGCCTGAAGCTCGCGTTCAACGAGTCCGATGCCTTCGTGGCCGTCATGTCCCCCTGGTACCTGCGAACGCGGTGGACCAGGAGGGAGTTCCGGTGGGCCATCAAGAACAAGATGGCGATTCACCTGATCCAGAAACAGGACCTCACGGCATTGGCCGCTTGACGGCTACTCCTCGGACAGCGCCGGAACGCGGTGGCGCGACCCCACCGGGACGACGAGCGGCGTCCCGGACACGGGGTCCTCGACCACCCGGGCGTCCAACCCGAACACGTCCAGCAGCAACGCCTCGGTGAGCACGTCGGCCGGCGCGCCCTGAGCCACGATCCGGCCGTCCCGCATGGCGACGATGGTGTCCGCGTACCGCGCGGCCAG
This sequence comes from uncultured Actinomycetota bacterium, assembly GCA_963771775.1. Lineage (GTDB taxonomy): Bacteria > Actinomycetota > Actinomycetes > Mycobacteriales > Pseudonocardiaceae > Lentzea. Next base: position 882,724 of record CAVYUS010000004.1, on the reverse strand, counting down.
GTTCAGGTCGTGCAGCACCATGATGATCGTGCGGCCCATCGAGGAGTGCAGCTCCTGCACCAGGTCCAGCACGTCGATCTGGTGCGCCAGGTCCAGATAGGTCGTGGGCTCGTCCAGCAGCAACAGGTCGGTGCCCTGGGCGAGCGCCATCGAGATCCACGCCCGCTGCCGCTGACCACCGGACAGCTCGTCGACGGTCCGCTCGGCCAGGTCCGAGATCCCGGTCATCTCCAGCGCCGCGTCCACCGCGTCCTTGTCGTCCGCCGACCACTGCCGGTACCAGGACTGGTGCGGGTGCCGGCCGCGCGCCACGAGATCCGCCACGGTCAGGCCTTCGGGTGCGGACGGTGCCTGGGGCAGCAGACCCAGGATCCGTGCCACGTCCCGCGTCGGCATGCGGTCGATCTGCTTGCCGTCCAGCAACACCGCGCCGGAACGTGCCGGCAGCAACCGGCCGAGCGCCCGCAGCAGGGTCGACTTCCCGCAGCCGTTCGGGCCGATCACCGCGGTCACCGTGCCGCCGACGATCGACAGGTCCAGGGTGTCGACGACCAGCCGCTCGCCGTAGCCGACGGACAGCGACGACGCTTCCAGACGGACACTCATATCCGCGCCTCCCGGCGGCTCCGAACCAGCAGGTACATCAGGTAGGGCGCACCGAGCACCGCGGTGACCACACCGACCGGCAGCTCCGTGCGGTAGATCGTTCGCGCGACCAGGTCCGAGAGCATGACGAGCGCACCGCCCAGCACCACGGAACCGAAGAGCGGCGGCTGCGCGGTTCCGGCCAGCCGCAACGCGATCTGCGGCGTGGCCAGCGCGACGAACGCGATCGGGCCGGCCGCGGCGGTGGCCACGGACGCCAGCACGATCGCCACGACGATCAGCATCGACCGTGCGAGGTTGACCCGGACGCCCAGGCCGCGCGAGGTCTCGTCGCCGAACTGCAGCGCACCGAGCACGTGACCGCCGACCAGGGCGACCGGGATCAGCACGACCAGTGCCAGCGCGACCGGTACGACGTGCTCCCATCCGCGGCCGTTCAGCGAGCCGGTGATCCACACCATCGCCCGCCCGGCGTCGGTCACGTCGCCGACGGTCAGCAGGTAGTGCGTGAAGTTGCCGGCCACCGCGGTGACGCCGATGCCGACCAGCACCATCCGGAAGCCCTCGATGCCCTTGCGCCACGCCAGCGCGTAGACCAGCAGACCGGCGACCAGGCCACCGGCGAGGCCGGCGAGCGGCAGCCCGATCGAGGCCGCGGTCCCGGTCACCACGCCCAGCGAACCGGAGAAGGTGATCACGGTGACCGCACCGGCGCCGGCTCCCCAGGTCACGCCCAGGATGTCCGGCGAGGCCAGCGGGTTGCGCACGATCGCCTGGAAGATCGCACCGGAGAGCCCCAGCGCGCCGCCGACGAGCAGCCCCGTCAACGCGCGCGGCAACCGCAGCTCCAGCACCACGAACTGGTCGCGCCGCGAGCCACCGCCCAGCAGGGTGTCGACCACCTGCGCCACGGTCAGCGGGAAGTCGCCGATCATGATGTCCACGACCAGCAGCGCCGCCAGCAGCACCAGGGAGAACGCCACCACCAGCATCGGCCGGCGGCGCAGCTTGAACGAGGTGGCTCCCACCCTCAGCGCGGTCGCGGTCAAATCCTCACCAGCTTCTTGCGGCGCACCAGGGCGATGAAGAACGGCGCACCGAGCAGCGCCAGCATCACGCCGACCTCCACTTCGGACGGACGGGCCACCACGCGGCCGAGGATGTCGGCGAGCAGGATCAGGATCGCGCCGACCAGCGCGGAGAACGGCAGCAGCCAGCGGTAGTCCGGCCCGGTGAACGCGCGCGCCACGTGCGGCACCACGAGACCGATGAACCCGATGGGCCCGCACGCCGCGACAGCCCCACCCACCAGCAGCGTGATGGCGATGATGCCCAACGACCGCGTCGTCCCGACCCGCACGCCCAGCGACTTGGCGACGTCCTCGCCCAGCGACAACGCGTTGAGCCCCGGCGCGTTGAAGGCGGCCACCACCAGACCGGCCACCAGGAACGGCAGCACCTGCGTCAGCACCGACATGTCGCGGCCCGCGATGGCGCCGACCTGCCAGAACCGGAACGCGTCGAGCGACTGCTGGTCGAGCAGCACGATCGCGGACACCAGGCCGTGCATGAGCGCGGAGACGGCGGCACCGGCCAGCGCGAGCGTCACCGGCGACGGCCCGCCTCGCCCCGCCGAACCGAGCAGGAAGACCGCGACGCTCGCGATCATCGCGCCGGCGAACGCGAACCAGATGTAGCCGTACAGGTCGCTGACGCCGAGCAGGAAGATCGACAGCACCACGGCCAGCGCGGCGCCGTGCGTGACGCCGAGGATGCCGGGATCCGCGAGCGGGTTGCGCGTGTGGCCCTGCATCAGGGCGCCACCGACGCCCAGCGCGATGCCCACCACGATGCCGAGCAGCGTCCGCGGGATCCGCAGCTCGCGGACGACCACGTCGTCCTCGACACCCGTCGGCGTGAAGAGGCCGTGCCACACGCCTGAAAGCGGGATCTCCTTGGAGCCGATCGCGATGCTCGCCAGACCCACGGCGACCAGCACGATCAGCAGGAAGAGCAGGCCGAACAACGACTTGCGGCCCAATGCCCACCCCTCCAAATGCCCGACCTATGCTCCGCGAAAGACAGGTAAGCCTAACCGAATTACTGGAGTCATCGATGCGACGACCAGCTCTGATCGGTGTGGCGCTACTCGCGCTCACCGCATGTGGTCAGGCGGCTACGACGAGCCCGAACGCGCCCGCCGACCAGGGCTGGACGCCGGTGACGATCGAGCACGCGATGGGCCGGACCGAGATCAAGGACCGGCCGGCGAGGGTCGCCGCGCTCGACAGCAGTTACGTGGACGCGACGCTCGCGCTGGAGACCGAGGTCGTCGCGTACACCCGCTACCGCACCGACGGCCTGCCGGAGTACCTGGCCCAGGACGCGGCCAAGTACGCGAAGAACGCCAAGGCGGTGGGTGAGCTGGCGAACCCGAACCTGGAGGAGCTCGCCACCATCGGCCCGGACCTGATCGTGTCGGCGAAGGTCAGGCACGAGCAGATCTACGACAAGCTGTCCAAGATCGGCCCGACGGTGTTCAGCGTGACGACCGGGCCGACGTGGAAGGACAACATCCGCCTGCTCGGCAAGGCGCTGGGCAAGGAGGAGCTGGCGAAGGAGAAGATCGCCGCCTACGAGGCACGGGCGAAGAAGGTCGGCGACGCCATCCGCGCCAAGGCCGGGCACAACCCGTCGATCTCACTGGCGCGGTTCGTGGCGGGCGAGCAGACCGTGCGGCTGTACACGGAGAAGTCGTTCCCCGGCGGCGTGCTGTTCCAGGACGCCGGTCTCGCCCGCCCGCAGGGGCAGCCGACCTCGGAGAAGATCTCGGTCGACCTCAGCCAGGAACAGGTCTCGTCACTCGACGCGGAGCGGATCTTCGTCTCCGCCTGGGCCGACCCGAAGGGCGATACGCAGAAGATCAAGGAACAATATTTGGCCAACCCGTTGTGGGTGCAACTAAAAGGCCAGAAGCAGGACGTTTCGGATGTCGTTTGGGTATCTTCGGTCTCACTTCAGGGCGCACACGCGATGCTCGACGACCTCGCGAAGGGTTTCGGGGTCGACCCGTCCCGTGGCTGAGCAGTCACCCGAATAACACGAAGGGGGTTCCGGGACGATTCCCGGAACCCCCTTCGTGATTTTGCGAATTTCAGCCCTGCTGGTGGTAGGCGTCGAGCACCTCGGCCGGGATGCGGCCGCGATCCGACACCTTCATGCCCTGCTTGCGAGCCCACTCCCGAATGGCCTGGTTCTGCTCACGATCCGCCGATGCCGGACGCGCCTTCACGCCGACCGGACGACCGGGACCAACGCGCTTGCGACCACCCGCACGACGTGCACTTCCGACGAAGTCGGCAAGAGCGTCCCGCAGTTTGCCCGCATTGCCCGAGGAAAGGTCGATCGTGTAGCTCACACCGTCCAAGCCGAACTCAACGGTCTCCTCTGCGGTGGAGCCGTCCAGATCGTCGACGAGGGTCACGGTGACCTTCTGCGCCATGCGTATCCTCCTGGACCCCGAATGCGCGGTGCACCCGCGTCGCCAACTAAAGCCTCTTGCGACGCAGGTTAGCGCACGACTGGCACATTGCACCTATCGACATCCGGAAAGTTACTCATTCAGGGCGAACGAGCGGGAACAAGATGGTCTCCCGGATACCCAGACCGGTGAGGGCCATCAGCAGCCGATCGATACCCATTCCGACGCCACCACTCGGTGGCATTCCGTACTCCAGTGATCGCAGAAAGTCTTCATCGATCGGCATGGCCTCGACGTCTCCGGCCGCGCCTAGCCGCGCCTGCGCTTCGAGGCGTTCACGCTCGATGACGGGATCCACCAGTTCGGAGTAACCCGTACCGAGTTCGAATCCGCGGACGTACAGATCCCACTTTTCGGCGACACCCGGCTTGCTGCGGTGCTGCCTGGTCAGCGGCGACGTCTCCACCGGGTAGTCGCGCACGAAGGTCGGCAGGTAGAGCGAGTCGCACACCAGGTGCTCCCACAGCTCCTCGACCAGCTTGCCGTGCCCGAACTTCGGGTTCACCTCGAGTTCGTGCCGCTCGCTCAGCTTGCGCAGCACCTCGACCGGCGTCTCGGGAGTGATTTCCTCACCGACTGCCTCGGACAACGACTCGTAGATGCTGATCGTGCGCCATTCACCCGACAGGTCGTACTCCGAGCCGTCCGCCAACGTGACGATCTGAGAACCCGTCACAGCTTCCGCGGCTTCCTGGATCAGCTCACGGGTGAGTACGGCGTTCGTGTCGTACGTCGCGTACGCCTCGTAGTACTCCAGCATCGAAAACTCGGGCGAATGCGACGAGTCCACGCCCTCGTTGCGGAAGTTGCGGTTGATCTCGAAGACCTTCTCGATCCCGCCGACCACGCAGCGCTTCAAGTACAGCTCCGGCGCGATGCGCAGGAACAGGTCGATGTCGAGCGCGTTCGAGTGCGTGACGAACGGACGCGCACTCGCACCACCCTGCAGCGACTGCAACATCGGCGTCTCGACTTCGACGAATCCGCGCCGGTGGAACGAGTCGCGCAGAGAACGAACGACGTTCGCGCGGGTCCGAACGGTGTCGCGCGCCTGCGGCCGCAGGATCAGGTCGACGTACCGCTGGCGAATACGGGTTTCCTCGCCGAGTTCCTTGTGTGCGACCGGCAACGGGCGCAACGACTTCGACGTGAGCTGCCAGGAGTCCGCCATCACGGAAAGCTCACCGCGGCGCGAGCTGATGACCTCGCCGCGGACGAAAACGTGGTCACCGAGGTCGACGTCGGTCTTCCACTCGGAAAGTGCTTCCTCACCGACTCCGGCGAGGCTCAACATCGCCTGCAGTTCGGTGCCGTCGCCTTCGCGCAACGTGGCGAAGCACAGCTTTCCGGTGTTGCGCATGAACATGACCCGGCCGGTCACTCCGACGATCTCGCCGGTCTGCGTGTCGGGTTCGAGTTCGGGGTGCGCATCGCGAATCTCGCGCAACGTGTGCGTGCGCGCGACTTCGACCGGATACGGCTCCTTGCCGGAAGCGAGCAGCCGCGCACGCTTCTCCCGGCGCACGCGCATCTGTTCGGGGAGGTCCTCTTCGCTGGTCACGGGGTTTTGCTTCGGCTGCTCACTCACGCCGAGAAGGGTACGGAAGGGCCGGCGGTCAAAGCGAACCGGATACCCGTTGCACGAGATGGCCACCGATTCCGGGAGCCACGAGGAACGCCCGCGTAAGCTGCCGGAAGTGCGTTCGGCGGGCGGCGAACCAGCTCGCGGGATCCCGACCACACCATTCCGGACATCGGCTCACGAACTAGGTTGGACGGATGGATCTACACGCGAGGCGAGCGGACTCGTTCGGCGCGCGGGCCGAGGCCTACGCCGAACACCGGCCTGACTATCCCGTGGCGGCGATCCGGTGGGCACTTGAGCCGCTGGGCAGCTCAGAGCGCTTGGACGTGCTGGACCTTGCCGCCGGCACCGGCAAACTGAGCGCGGGACTGGTCGCCGAGGGCCACCGCGTAACAGCAGTGGAGCCCAACGAACAGATGCTGTCGGAGCTCGTGCGCCGCGTTCACGACGTGCGGGCGCTGCCCGGTCACGCGGAGCACATCCCGGTCCCGGACCAGACGGTCGACGCCGTGCTGGTGGGTACCGCGTTCCACTGGTTCGACCAGGAGCGAGCGATGCCGGAGATCGCCCGCGTGCTGCGGCCCGGTGGCGTGCTCGCGGCGCTGTGGAACGAGCCGGCCCGCGACGTCGAGTGGCTCGCCGAGTTCGAGGCGGTGTCGAGCTCCAGCGTCGAGTCGCAGGGCGACAACCCGGCCGGGGTGCGGGCGCACCCGTTGTTCCACGCGGTGGAGCGGGCGACGTTCCCGCACGGGCAGCGCAGGGAGTCGCCGGAGGAGCTGATCGCCACGGTGCACACGCACTCGCGGATGCTCGTCCTCGACGACGAAGAACGAGACGCGGTCACGGAGAAGATGCTCGCGTTCCTCCGCTCACGGCCGGAGACGTCGAACGGGCCGTTCGACGTCCCCTTGCGCACCGAGGCGTTCCGGATGGTCGTGATCAGCGAGTAGGCATGTTGCGCTCGAACACGAGCCGCAGGCCCAGGAGGGTCAGGTCGGGCACGTGGTGCGCGATCGTCGAGGACTCCGAGACCACCAACGGCGCGAGACCGCCGGTGGCGATCACCGTGACCGGGCCGGGATCGGTCTGCTGGAGCTCCTCGGCGATCCTGCGCGCCAGCCCGTCCACCTGGCCGACGAACCCGTAGACGATGCCGGACTGCAGGCACTCCACGGTGTTCTTGCCGATGACGTTGCGCGGCCGGACCAGCTCGACCTTGCGCAGCTGGGCGGCGCGGGCGGCGAGCGCGTCGACCGAGATCTCGATGCCGGGAGCCAGCGCGCCGCCGAGGAACTCGCCGCGCGACGAGATCACGTCGAGGTTCGTGGACGTGCCGAAGTCGACCACCACGCAGGAGGTCGAGTACAGGTGGTGCGCGGCCAGCGTGTTGATCACGCGGTCCGAGCCCACCTCCTTCGGGTTGTCCACGAGCAGCGGGACGCCGGTCTTCACGCCCGGCTCCACCAGGATCTTCGGCACGGCGTCGTAGTAGCGGCCGAGCATCACCCGCAGCTCGCGCAGCACCGCGGGCACGGTGGACAGCGCGGAGATGCCGGTGATCTTGTCGGCGTACTCGCCGAGCAGGCCGCGCATGGTCAGCGCGAGCTCGTCGGCGGTCATCCTGGCGTCGGTGCGCATCCGCCAGTCGCGCACGAGCGGGGCCGAGTCGCCGACCCCGTCGTACAGACCGAGCACGATGTTGGTGTTGCCGACGTCAATGGCGAGCAGCACTGTGGCGTTCCTTCGTCAGTTCTCGGCCTGGATCAACGCGTCCAGCGCGGTCGCCTCAACGGTCTCAGACGAAGGCGCGGTCGTGGAGCCGTTCACCAGACCGGAGCCCTCGGGGGCGTGCGCCGGGTCGGAACCGAGGTCGACGACCTTGTTGTCGGCGTCCACGAAGACGACCCGGGGCTGGTAGCTGCGGGACTCGGCGTCGTCCATCTGCCCGTAGGCGATGAGGATCACGATGTCGCCGGGGTGCACGAGGTGCGCCGCGGCACCGTTGATGCCCAGCACGCCGGTGCCGCGCTCGCCGGGGATGACGTAGGTCTCCAGGCGCGCGCCGTTGGAGACGTCGACGATCGCGACCTGCTCGCCCGCCAGCAGGTCGGCGGCCTCCATCAGGTCCTCGTCCACCGTCACCGAGCCGACGTAGTGCAGGTCCGCCTGCGTCACGGTGGCGCGGTGGATCTTGGACTTCAGCATCGTGCGGAACATGACCATTCCCCCCTCACTCGTCGCCTTCGCCGAGCAACACCGCGATGTTGTCGATCAGGCGGGTGGACCCGACGCGGGCCGCGACGAGCAGCCTGGCGTCGCCGTTCTCCGGAGCGGGACCGAGGTCGACCCCGCGCAGCTCCAGGTAGTCCAGTTCGATCTCGGGCGTCTTCGCCAGCACGTCGTGCGCGGCCTTGAGCACCGCGTCGGCGCCCTGGGCCGAGACGTACGCACCGGCGGTCAGCGCGGCCGACAGCGTGACGGCCTGCTGCCGCTGCTCCGGGGTCAGGTAGGCGTTGCGCGACGACAGCGCCAGGCCGTCGTGCTCGCGGACGGTCGGCACGCCGACGACGTCGAGCGGGAAGTTCAGGTCGCGCGCCATCTTGTGGACCAGCTGAAGCTGCTGGTAGTCCTTCTGCCCGAACACCGCGTACGTGGGCTGGACGATGTTGAACAGCTTCGACACCACGGTGAGCACGCCCCCGAAGTGACCGGGCCTCGACGCGCCCTCCAGCTCGTCACCCAGCGGTCCGGCGTTCACGGTGACCTGGGCGCCGGCGGGGTACATGTCCTCCGCGGACGGAGCGAAGACGATGCCGACGCGCTCGTCGCGGCAGATGTCCACATCGGACTCGAACTGGCGCGGGTACTTGGCGAGGTCCTCGTTCGGCCCGAACTGCAGCGGGTTCACGAAGATCGACACCACGACCACCGTGTTCTGCATGACCTGCGCCTCGCGGATCAGCTGCCGGTGGCCCGCGTGCAGCGCGCCCATCGTGGGCACCAGCGCGACGTTGCGGCCGGCGCTGCGCAACGCCCTGATGACCCGGTTCAGGCGCACGGGATCGCGGTGCACCGTGACGTCGTCCCGGCGGTAGTCGTCCTTGGTGAGTGGCTTGGTCACGTCAGTCCTCGAGTGTGGTGCGAACGTCGTTGGCCGCGTCGGGCTTGAGCAGCCCGGACTCCTCCGCGCGGGCGGCGGTGCGCTGGGCGAGCACGCGGTAGCTGGGCAGGATCTCCGGTGCCTTCTCGGCGAGCACGGCGAGGTGCTTGCGCAAGGTACCCGTGTCACCTCGGGCGACCGGACCGGTGAGGGCCCTGTCGCCGTGGCGCAGCGAGTTGTCGAGCGCCGCGGACAGCAACGGCCCGAGCAGGCGTTCGGCGTTCGCGACGCCGGCGTTCGTGAGCAGGTCCGCGGCGTCGCGGACCAGCGTGATCAGGTGGTTCGCGCCGTGGGCCAGTGCCGCGTGGTAGAGCGGGCGGACCGCTTCCGGCACGCGCACCGGTTCGGCGTCCATCTCCACGACCAGCGCCTCGCCGACGCTCCAGGCCACCTCGTCGCCGTCCGCGGCCGTGACACCGATGCACGCACCGCGCATCCGCTGCAGGTCCTCTTCGCGGCCGGTGAAGGTCATGACGGGGTGCAGCGCGAGCGTGAGAGCACCGAGCCGGGCCGCGGGTTCGAGGACGCCGATCCCCTGCGCGCCGCTGGTGTGCACGATGATCTGGCCGGCTCGCAACGACTCCGTGGCGACCAGTCCCCTGACCAGTCCCGCGAGCTCGTCGTCCGGCACGGCCAGCAGCACCAGATCGCTGCGTGCGGCGACCTCGGGCGGGCTTTCGACGGGCACTCCGGGCAGCAGCGCGTCGGCGCGATCGCGGGAGGCCTGGGAGACGGCGGACGTGCCGACCACCACGTGGCCCGTCCTGGCCAGCGCGGCGCCCAGCACCGAACCGACGCGGCCCGCCGAGATGACACCGACGGCAAGCCTGGCCGGACGTTGGGTCGCGTCCATGCGACTAACTCCTTCTGACGTTCCAGTCCCGGTTCGGGTACCAGACGACGCCGCCGAGGGTAGACCGGCCGATCCTCGCCTGTGGCTGGTCGGTGACCGGACTCACCGCCGCGCGGCCGCCCGGGTGGCATGCAGCGTGTCGAGCAGCACGCCGTGCCGATGCTCGGCGCTCTGGCCCGCGGTGCCCTGCTCGATGCGATAGCGCAGGAACGCGAGCTCGGTGACGGCGATCTGGTAGCTCTTCACGGCCTTGACCGCCGGCTCGCCGGACTTCCGCTTGACCGCCCGCAGCCAGTTCTTCCGCCCGTTGAGGCTGGCCAGCAGGGCCACCTCGCTGGTGGCGATCCACCGGTTCTGCGCCATCGCGGCGAGCTGCCCGGCGACGATCCGCTGCTCACGGCGCCGCTGCCACACCACGATCGCGACCGCACCGGCGAACACCGGCACCATGATCAGGAAGTACAGGTTGATGAAGTCCGACCCGGTGCCGACGGTCGTCGAGAAGTTCCACAACGAGTGCAGCCCGACCGCGGCGAGGTAGCCACCGATCGGGGCGATGATCCTCGTGGTCGCGTTGCCGGTGCTGGCCGCGATGCCGACACCGATGCCGGTCATGGCCGTGAACAGCGGATGCGCGAACGGCGAGAGCACCCCGCGCAGGACGAAGAGCGCGATCACGCCGCCGCTCATGTTGCCGAGCCCGTTCTCCAGGAAGACCCGGCCGAAGTACCAGATGTTCTCGGTGAACGCGAAGCCCGCGGCCGTGATGCCCGCGTAGACCATGCCGTCGACGACACCGTCGAACTCGTGCCGGCGCCGCACGAACACCGCGATGAGGAACGCGGCCTTGGTCGCCTCCTCGACGATCGGCGCCCCGACCACCGCCGTGAACGTCGTGCCGTCCTGGGTCAGCAGATCACCGAGCACCCGGCTCGTCTGGTTGAACGCGAGCGAGCTGATCGTCGCACCGCACGACCCCCACACGAACGCGAAGAGCAGCAGTTTCGCGGGCTCCGGCTCCCACCGGTCGATCCACAGGAAAGCGCTCACCACGAACGCGACGGGAATCAGCGCCGCGGCGGCCCCGACCAGCAACGGCTCGATACCGATGCTCGAAGTGCCCAGCGCGAACAGCACAAGACCGGCCGCGGCCAGCGCGATGAGCGCCACGACGGGGAACAGGACGGTCCAGCGGCGCTGCTCGATGCGCCTCTTCGTCGGCGTCGGCATGGGGTCGGCGTCGTTCACGGGAAATGACCTTAGAGGCACACTTGTCCGATGTTCGACTGGGAAGCCGCTTGGCGGTCGGCGCTGTACGGCCCGGACGGCTTCTTCGCACGCGGCGAGAAGCCGTCTTCGCACTTCCGCACGTCTGCACTGGTCGGCCCGGAGCTGGCGACCGCCCTGCTGGAGCTGTTGTCGCGAGTGGACGCCGCGCTCGGATTTCCCCCAGTCGTGGACTTCGTGGACGTGGGCGCGGGCGGGGGCGAACTGGCCCTGGCAGTGCGCACCCAGGCCTCCGGCTCGTTGGCCACCCGCTTGCAGGTGACGGCCGTCGAGCTCGGCCCTCCCGTCGAGCTGCCCGGCGTGCGATGGACCTCCACCGTGCCGTCGTGCGTCGGCCTGCTGGTCGGGCACGAGTGGCTCGACTCGATCCCCTGCCCCGTCGTGACCGGCCCGTCCACCGACCCCTGGATCGCCCGCTGGTGGCCCTCCCTGGCCGACGGCGAGCAGGCCGAGGTGGGAGCCCCCCGCGACGCCGCGTGGGCAGCCGCAGTCGCCTCCGTGCGCGGCGCGGCGCTGGCAATCGACTACGGCCACCTGATCTCGTCGCGACGTTTCACCCTGACCGGCTACCGAGCCGGCCGCCAGGTACCACCGGTCTTCGACGGTTCCTGCGACATCACCGCCCACGTGGCCTTCGACTCGGCCGCGTCCGCAGCCGGCGAGCCGTGGGTGCTGGTGTCGCAACGGGACGCACTGGCCGCCCTGGGCCTGACCGCCTCGGTCACCGGCTCCGGCTGGGAGTGGCTCTCCTCCGCCGCCCGCGCCGGCCGCATCGCCGAACTGCGCGACCCCGCCGGTCTGGGCGCCTTCGGCTGGCTGCTGCACGGCCGCGGCATCCCCGTCACGGACCTGCTGCCCGCACTGCCGCCCTGGCGTCCGATTCCCGCCAGCTTCGCCGCCTCCTGACGACGATCGTTTCCGGCATGCGAATCCACACCGTGCCCACCTCCGCCGCCCTGACCGACCCCGGCCGCGAGTACCGCGCCTCCGAGCCGGACGTCCCCCTGCGCTGCTGCCTGCGCAAATCCTTGCCCAACGAGCCCGTCTGGCTCTTCCGCTACTCCCCAACCTCAGGCAAGGGCCCGTACGCCGAGGTGGGCCCGATCTTCACCCACGTCGACTGCCCGACCACGGCCTCATCAGACCGTCTCCCCGTAGAATTGTTGAACAATCCCCGCATCCTGCGTTCCTACAACGCAGCAGGTCAGATCCACGACGGCGAGGTAGTAGCCCCCGGATCGTTCGATCACACCATCGAAGGATTGTTCAACAACCCCGAGATCGACTCCCTGCAGATCCGCAGCCTCTCGCACGGCTGCTTCTTCTTCGCCATCACAAGGTCGTAAGCCACCTCAGCACGATCACAGCCTCGTGAAACCATGCTCAGGTGAGCGAGCAGATCACCGTCGGCGTAGGCGCAGGCGCCCAGTACCTGGGCGTGGACCGCGTGATCGACCTGGGCCCTCTTCACCCCTCGGCCCACGGCGCCTACCGCCTACGCCTGACCGTCACCCCAGACCTGGTGATCACCGCCGCCACCCCTCTGGTCGGCCACCTGCACCGAGGCGCCGAAAAACTCTTCGAGGTCCGCGACTACCGCCAGGTCCTGACCCTCGCCAACCGCCACGACTGGCTGGCCGCCTTCTGCAACGAACTGGCCGTCGCCCTAGCCGTAGAACGCATGACCGGCATGGACGTCCCCACCCGAGCCCAATGGCTCCGAGCCCTGCTCTGCGAACTGAACCGCCTGATGGCCCACATGGTCTTCCTAACCCCGCTATCGCCACGCGCCGCCACCTACCGCGAGGGCGTCCAAACCTTGATGGAAGAGGCCTCAGGCGGCCGCATCCACTTCATGTTCAACCGAATCGGCGGCCTGCGCGAAGACGTCCCCTCAGGCTGGACCTCCAGAGTCGCAACCTTCTTGTCCACAGTGGACATGTCAACCCTGGAAGTCGACTTCTCCCCCTTGACCGGCAAGGGAATCCTCCCTAAAGCCGACGCCCTGTCCTACGGCGTAACCGGCCCAATCGGCCGAGCCAGCGGCGTGGACTTCGACCTCCGCCGAGACGACCCCCTACCGCCCTACCGCGCACTGCGGTTCACACCAATCGTGCGAACCGAAGGCGACGCCGCAGCACGCGTCCAATGCCTCCTCGACGAAGCGCGCGCGTCCGTCACGCTGGCACAGTCCTGCCTGGACCAACTGCCCTCAGGCCCAGTGAACGTCCGTCTACCAAAGGCAATCAAGGCCCCAGAAGGCTCCGTCTACACCCGAGTAGAAGCCCCACTGGGCACCTCGGGCGTACACCTATCCTCACGCGGCGAGAAAACCCCTTGGCGTCTGAAGCTGCGAACCCCGTCCTTCAACAACGTCCAGGCCCTCTCCGCCCTACTGCCAGGCACAAAGGTGGACGACCTACCAGCAGTCCTGAGCTCTTTCGCGGTCATCGTCGGCGACATCGACAAGTAGCCCAGCCACCAAAGCGCGATGGCGCAGCCGAGCCGTCCCTGAGCGCAAGCTCGCCAACGCAAGCACCTACGAAACCGGCAGCCGCCCAACGAAACAGGCGTGCCATCAACCCGCCAGTGGCGCGGACCCCCAGATCAGATTGCCGGGGTCTGGGGCAGAGCCCCAGAAAAACGCACGCAACAGGACCCGCCGCACGCAAGGTGACCACCTACGACAAGTGCGACAACCGAAGCTCAGTCCTCACGCCGCCGCCGACGCCGAGGCGCATCCCCGCCCCCCAACGAAGCCAACAACTCACTAACCGACTTCCCATCAGCATGAGCCCCAGACGGATCCTCAGGAGCAGCCCGCCGCCCCCCACCAACCGACGGCAACCGAGTCGAAGACTCCTCAGCCACCCGCCGCCCAGCCACCGGCACATCCTCAGCCCGCCGAGACGAAGACGACGACGAAACCACCGGCAACCGAGCGGAAGACTGCTCAGCCGACCTCCGCCCAACCGGCGGCAACGACACCAGCGAATCCTCATCAGCCCGCCGACGCCCAGACCCAGATCCGGCCCCAGACGACTCCCCAGCAGACGGCTTCAACGTCTCCCAGGACCCACTTTCCTGCTCAGCAGGCCGCTCGGCCCCTCGATCATCAGCCCGCCGCCGCCCACCGGAAGCACGAGCCTCCAACGCAGCCGGGTTGATCATCTCCGTACGCTCAGCCACCCGAGACCGAGGCTCAGGCTTACGCGCCTCAACAGCCTTGGCAACAGCGGCAGGAGCCTTCGACGGCGGCTGTTCCGGCCGCTTCAACGCCTCAGTGCGGTTCTGCGGCTGAACCTGCTGAGGCTGCGGCCGCGGCACCCGCTCGGTCCGATGAACCTGCGCCTGCAGCCCCGGAACACCCAGCGGCTGGCTCTCCTGGGGCTTGCCACCCTGGGCCCGACCACCTTGCGCCTGACCACCCTGGGCCTGCAGCCCCTGCGACTGAATCCCTTGCGCCTGAAGCCCTTGCGCCTGCCCAGGAGGCGGCGAAACACCAAGCCGAGCCGCCACCCCACCAGCTGGCCGGGCCTGCGGACGAGCCGGCTCCTGCTTGGCCGCCTTGACGGGCTCCCGGCGCACCACGGCCGGCTGCGGCCGCGGCGACGTGCGGGCAGGCTCCGGCCGGGTCGGCTCCGGCCGCGCAGCCTCGCGGCGCGGCGGCTGGACCTTGGCCTCGTGGGCGACGCGTTCGATCAGTTCGGTGCGCTCGGACGGCTTCTCCACCGAGGACGACATCGAAGTCGACACGGACGTCGAGGAGGTGATCGCGGGCTTGACGTTGATCACGCGGTTGTCGGCCAGCGAGGACAGGCGGGACGCGTCGGAGGCGAGCGAGCGCAGCCGGGTGGACTCGGCGCGCAGAGCCACGCGTTCGACGAGGACGTCGCCGCCCAGAAGTGCCTGGAGGTTGTCGCGCAAGGAGTGCAGGTCGGCGCGCAGGGCCTCGATGTCCGCGCGCGACTCCTCCTCGATGCGCTTGCGGGTCTCGGACTCGATCTCGAGCTCGTATTCGCGGCGGGCGGCGACCTCGCGCTCCAGCTCAAGTTCGTAGACGGACTGGAGGTCGGCCACCTCGTCGTCGCGCTCGCTGACCTGTTTGCGGTATCTCGCGGCAAGGAAGGCTCCGACCAGGGCCGCCCACAGCGCGGCCACCACGGCCAGGCGCAGCATGCGGGCGCTGTCGCTCAGCACGAGCACCGCCGCGGCAATGAGGGCGAGCGTCAAAGCCGCTACCAACAGCAGGCGCCCGGTGCCACGACCGCGATCTTCCTGCTCGTCGTCGATCGACGCGCCTCGCCCGGTCATGGGCCCTACGGTACCGCGTAGTTATCCGACTGAGACCTACGGTCGGGTATCTAATCCTTGCCGGGGGTCTCCGTAGGCGTCCGGCAGCAGTGCTCCAGCCAGAGCGCGGCGGCAGTCAGAACGGCCGCCGAGATCATTCCGATCACGGCCGTCACCAGGTCGTTCCCCGCCGCCGCGAACGAGTCGCGAACCGGCAGGACGTAGATCAGCAGTCCACTCCAGACGCCGAACATCAGCGCGCCCAAAACCGAGGAGGCCTTCGCCAGCGCGACGGCTCTGGCCGCGGTCAGCGGCTCCACCGGACGCGCCCCGGCACGGCGCTGAATCCGGGCGCGCAGGCTGAACGCGAACACGAACTCGACGACGGCGACGACGACCAGCGTCGCCCCGGCCAGCAGTGGCAACGGTGGCAACGTGTCGTAGGCGAATCGCAGCAGCAGATGGGCCAGCAGCCCGGCGATGATCGCGATGCTGGCCAGGTCACGGGGACGGGTGAACCTCACGTGTCCATCCAACCCGAAAGCACGAGATCGTCACGTCGCCGCACGCCCTCAGCCGAGAACGGCAGCGACGGAAACCGGTCCACGGCCCGGCAACACGGCGTCCGGCTCGACGTCGAGCCACGGGATGAGGACCGTTGCGCGCTCAAACGCTCCAGGATGCGGCAGAAGCAGCTCCGGGTGGTCCGAAGTCACCCCGGCCACCGAAACCACGTCCACGTCCAACGTGCGCGGTCCCCAGCGCTTCTCCCGCACGCGTCCGGCGGCGTTCTCCAGCGCCTGACCGCGGCGCAGCCAGCCCCACTCGTCGACGTCGTCGGAAGCCACGATCACGATGGCGTTCAGGAAGTCCGGCTGGTCCTCGACGCCCCACGCCGCCGTCTCGTACACGGGCGACACGGCGACCACGAACTCCCGCAACCCGTCCACCACGGACTGCAGGAAGGCGAACCGGTCACCGAGGTTCGAGCCGATCGACAGGACCGCGCGGGTCATTTGGCCTCTTTGAGCGGCGCGGCGAGCCGGCGTGACCGGCGGATCGTCACCGACACGTCGTCGAACGTCAGCGGGATCGGCGCGGACGGCTTGTGCATCGTCACCTCGACCGCGTGCAGCCGGGTGTCCTGCATGGCGGTGTCGGCGATGCGGCCGGCCACCGTCTCGATGAGATCGCACGGTTCGCCGCCGATGATCGCGGCCGCCATCTCGGCGAGCTCGCCGTAGTGCACGGTCTGCGTCAGGTCGTCGGACCGGGAGGCCCCGCTCAGATCCAGCCACAGCGTGACGTCCACGACGAACTCCTGGCCATCGCGCCGCTCGTGCTCGAACACCCCGTGGTTGCCCCGGACCCGCAGGCCCGTCAACGCGATCCGGTCAGCCATGTCCCCGCCTCCATGCAGCGGCGACGGCGACCGCGTCCAGCGTCCGGTCGACGTCGTGCACCCGCACACCCCACGCTCCGTTGAACGCGGCCAAAGCGGACACCGCCGCGGTCGCGTCCTCCCTGCCGTCCGGTGGACGCTCGCCGAGCAGCGTGCCGAGGAAGCGTTTGCGCGACGCTCCCACCAGCACCGGGAAGCCCAGCTCCACCAGTTCGTCGAGGCGCTGCAGCAGCTCCCAGTTGTGGTCGCCGAGCTTCGCGAACCCCAGGCCGGGGTCGAGCACGATCGACGACTCGGCGACACCGGCCGCCAGCGCCGCCTCCACGCGCTCCAGCAACTCGGTGCGCACGTCGCACACCACGTCGTCGTAGCGCGCCAACGAGTCCATCTCCGTGCTGTGGCCGCGCCAGTGCATGAGCACGTACGGCACGCCCGCGGCAGCGACCACGCGGCGCCATCTCCGGATCGGCCAGGCCGCCGGAGACGTCGTTCACGATCGACGCGCCCACCTCCAGCGCCGCCGCCGCGACCGACGCGCGCATCGTGTCCACGCTCACCGGCACGCCCTCGGCGACCAGCTCGCGGATCACCGGCACCACCCGCGAGATCTCCTCGGCGGGATCGATCCGTTGCGCACCAGGACGCGTGGACTCGCCACCGATGTCGATCAGGTCGGCGCCGCGCTTGTGCATCGCCACGCCGTGCGCCACCGCGTCCTGCCGGTCGAGGTAGCGGCCGCCGTCGGAGAACGAGTCGGGCGTCACGTTCAGCACGCCCATCACGACGCAGCGGCCGGGACGAGGGAGCTTCCCGCTCACCGCAACCTGCCCCTGATCAGCTCGATGGCCTCCGCCCGCGACGATGCGGACGTGCGCAGCAGCCCGCGCACCGCGGATGTCGTCGTGCGCGAACCGGGCTTGCGCACGCCGCGCATGCCCATGCACAGGTGCTCCGCCTCGACCACCACGATCACGCCGCGCGGCTCCAGCTTGCGCACCAGCGCGTCCGCGACCTGCGACGTCAGCCGCTCCTGCACCTGCGGCCGCTTCGAGTACAGGTCGACCAGCCGCGCGAGCTTGGACAGCCCGGTCACCCGGCCCGCCTCGTTCGGGATGTAGCCGACGTGCGCGACACCGTGGAACGGCAGCAGGTGGTGCTCGCAGAAGCTGAACATCGGGATGTCCGTGAGGAGGACGAGCTCCTCGTGGCTCTCGTCGAACGTCTTCGCGAGCACGGCGTCCGCGTCGGTGTAGAGCCCCGCGAACAACTCGCGGTAAGCACGCGCCACCCGAGCGGGTGTCTCGCGCAGGCCTTCGCGCTCCGGATCCTCACCGCACGCGATCAGCAGCTCGCGCACCGCTGCCTCGGCGCGGGCGTGGTCGAAGACCCGCCGCGCGGAGACGCCGGCCTCCCCGTTGCGGGTGAGGCCGGCGTCTCCGTCGAGCTGGTCGTGCTCTGTCACTTGCGCTCGTCCTGGTCCGGCTGCGGGTTCTTCGGCTCCCAGACGTTGGACGGCTTGCCGCCGGGCACGGTCGCCGGGGTCCATCCGGGCGGCGCGCCGTAGTTCGGCGGGCCCGACTGGTTCGCCGGCTGTGCCTGACCCTGGCCGGGCTGAACGGGCTGGACCGGCTGGTGCACACCGTTCGAGCCGTTCGGCGACGGCAGTTCCTCGGTGGGCGCCACGGCGGTGGCCTCCGCCGGCACGGCGTCCGGGTCGTCGTCGAGGGTGTCCTCGACGATCGGGGGCCACGGCTCGCCGCGCTCCCTGGCGAGCTCGCCAGGGGTCTTGATCGGCGGGATGTCGGACGGCCTGCGGTCACCGAAGTCGTTGAACTGGGTGATACGCGGCCGCTTCTCGACGCGGGCGAAGATCCGCTCCAGTTCCTTCTGGTGCAGGGTCTCCTTCTCGATCAGCTCGAGCGTGAGGTCGTCGAGGACGTCGCGGTAGGTGACGAGCACCTCGTACGCCTCGGTGTGCGCGGCCTCGATGAGCTTGCGCACCTCCTCGTCGATCTCGTGCGCGACCTCCAGCGAGTAGTCCGCCTGGCGACCGGCCGAGCGGCCGAGGAACGGCTCGCCCTGCTCCTGGCCGTACTTGACCGCACCGAGCTTCGCGCTCATGCCGTACTCGGTGACCATCGCGCGGGCGATCTTGGTCGCCTGCTCGATGTCGTTGGACGCACCGGTCGTGGGCTCGTGGAACACGAGCTCCTCGGCCGAGCGGCCGCCGAGCGCGAACACCAGCCGCGCGATCATCTCGGACCTGGTCATCAGGTCCTTGTCCTCTTCCGGCACCGAGAGGGTGTGACCACCCGTGCGGCCGCGGGCGAGGATCGTGACCTTGTAGACCGGGTCGATGTCCGGCATCGCCCACGCGGCCAGGGCGTGCCCGGCCTCGTGGTACGCGGTGATCTTCTTCTCCTTCTCGGAGATGATCCGGCTCTTGCGGGCCGGACCGCCGATCACGCGGTCCACCGCCTCCTCCAGCGCGGCGCCGTTGATGACGGTCCCGTTCTGGCGAGCGGTGAGCAGTGCCGCCTCGTTGATGACGTTCGCGAGGTCGGCGCCGGAGAAACCGACGGTGCGCTTCGCGAGGCCGTCGAGCTCGGCGTCCGCCGCGAGCGGCTTGCCCTTGGAGTGCACCCGGAGGATCTGCTTGCGGCCCTTCAGGTCCGGTGCGGACACCGGGATCTGACGGTCGAAGCGGCCGGGGCGCAGCAGGGCCGGGTCGAGGATGTCGGGACGGTTCGTCGCCGCGATCAGGATGATCCCGCCGCGCGAGTCGAAGCCGTCCATCTCGACGAGCAGCTGGTTCAGCGTCTGCTCGCGCTCGTCGTGACCGCCGCCGAGACCGGCGCCGCGATGACGACCGACCGCGTCGATCTCGTCCACGAAGATGATGCACGGCGCGTTCTGCTTGGCCTGCTCGAACAGGTCACGCACACGCGAGGCACCGACACCGACGAACATCTCGACGAAGTCCGAACCGGAGATCGAGTAGAACGGCACGCCCGCCTCGCCGGCGACGGCCCGGGCGAGCAGCGTCTTACCGGTTCCCGGCGGGCCGTAGAGCAGCACGCCCTTCGGGATCTTCGCGCCGAGTGCCTGGTAGCGGCCGGGGTTCTGGAGGAAGTCCTTGATCTCCTCGAGCTCCTCGACGGCCTCCTCGGCGCCGGCGACGTCGGCGAACGTCGTCTTGGGCATGTCCTTGGACAACTGCTTGGCCTTGGACTTGCCGAAGTTCAGAACGCGGTTGCCGCCGCCCTGAGCGTTGTTCATCATCCACATGAGCAGCAGCAACAGCAGGCCGAGCGGAACGAGGTAGATCAAGATCTGCATCAGGATGGACTCCTGGCTGACCTTGGTCTCGACGGTCGGCTTGTTCTGGGCCTGGTCGAGGACGGTGAAGATCTCGTCCGTCGAGCTGGCCGGGAACTGCGTGATCAGGCGGTTGCTGCCCTCGAAGTTCGTGCCGTCCTTGAGGGTGAGGCGAAGACGCTGCTCCTTGTCCTCGATCGTGGCTTCCTTGACGTTGCCCTCGCGCACCTGTTGCAGTGCTTGGGACGTCTTGACCGGGTGGTAGCCGCGTGCGTCGTCGAAGAGCACGGTGAAGACGAAGTAGAGCAGCAACACCGCAGCGATCCACAGCAGCGGGTTGCGAAGCAGGCGCTTGCGGTCCATGCACTTACGGCCGGCGGGCGGCCTCGACCCTCCCTGACTTGCGCGTCGGGCAGTGGAAGACCCACATACCGCGTCCGACCAGCCTACCGCCCGCTGGTCGGGTACTGAGCAACCAACGGACAGGTGTGCCTCGGGGTTCCCGCGGGTGACCCCTGACACGCATGTTCACGCTGTTTGGTTCATCCGGAACAACTGCAGCCACCCGGAGGTGTGACGCAGGTCACGCGATCTCATTACGTTTGGGGGTCGCGTGTCATCCTCATTCATCCCCCGAGTGTTCTCCCGCCACTCGAAAGAGTGAACACGTGACCGAAGGTAAGTAACTGTATGTCAGCTCGTCACACGTCCCCCGGTTTCGTCCGGCGGGTGGCCCTCCCCGTGGCCGCCCTGCTCGGAGTGGTCGCGGCGGCTGGCGTCACGGTCGTGGCAATTCGTGCCACCAGCGGCGCCGACTGCTCCGGCGCACTGCCGCTGAAGGTCGCCGTCACACCTGCCGCGTTAGATGTGGTGAACGCGGCTGCCCAGGACTACCAACGCTCACAACCAGTAGCGAACGGCCGCTGCGTTCAGATCCAGGTCGAGTCGCGCAACGCGGCCGACGTGGCGAACGAGCTGCCGACCGCGCAGATCAACCCCCACTCCCTCTGGATCCCCGACTCCTCGATGTGGGCCGCCGAGGCCCAGCGCCAGGCCGCCGAGACCGGCCCGGAGGCCCCGAAGCTCGACATCAAGTCGTCGCTGGCGTCCTCACCGCTGGTCATGGCCGGTTCCGAGGCCGCGATGTCCAAGATCGGCTACCCGGTCAACCCGGTCAGCTGGTCCAAGGTCCTCGACACCAAGGTCTCGGTCGCGATGAGCGACCCGACGATGACGTCCGAGGGCCTCGCCACGCTGTTCGTCATCCGCACGCTGCTGGGCAACCCCGACGGCACGCCGAAGCCCGAGCTGGTCGGCGCGCTGCTGCGGGTCGGCCGCAGCGCCGTCCCGTCGGTGCGCGACGCGTTCGGCAAGGTCACCACGGACGCGGAGAAGGCACCGCTCTTCGCCGCCACCGAGCAGTCGGTCGTGGCGAACAACCGCTCGGTGAAGGACAACGCCGTCCTGGGCGCCCCGCCCAAGGAGGGCACGCTGTCCTTCGACTACCCGCTGGTCCGGGTCTCGCGCCCGAACGAGCCGGAGGGCATCGGCGAGGCCGCCGCCGAGTTCGAGCGGACGCTGCGCTCGGCCGAGAGCGCCAAGCGCTTCGGCGATGCGGGCTTCCGCACCGCGCAGGGCGCGGCGCCGGCCAAGTGGTCGACCGACGCCGAGGGCGTGCAGGCCGGCGACGTGAAGCTGATCGAGACCCCGAACGCGGACCAGGTCTCCGAGCTGCTGCGCACGTGGGGCGCCATCAGCCTCGACATGCGCATGCTGACGGTCATCGACGTCTCCGGTTCGATGATCGAGCCGGCCGGCAACGGCAAGACCAAGGTGGAGGCCGCCATCCTGGCGTCCATGACCGCTCTGGGGATGCTGCCGGACACCACCCAGATCGGCCTTTGGGCGTTCTCCACCCAGAAGAAGCCGCCGAACGACTGGATCGAGCTCGTACCGGTCGGTCCGCTGGGTGAGCCGCTGGCCGGTGTCACCAGGCGCAAGCGGCTGGAGGCCGGTGCGAGCCAGCTGCCGGCGCTCGTCGGTGGCGGCACGGCGCTGAACGCCACGGCGCTGGCGGCGTACCGGCACATCCTGGCCGGCTACGACCCGTCGAAGGTCAACTCGGTGGTGCTGATGACCGACGGCCGCAACGACGACATCTCGTCGATCGACACGGCCGCGCTGGTCGAAACCCTGAAGCGGGAGTCCGATCCCGCCAAGCCGGTGCCGATCATCATGATCGGACTCGGCAACGAGGTCGACATGGAGGCGTTGAAGGCCGTATCCGAGGCCACTGGCGGCAAGGCGTACCAGGCGAAGAACCCGGAGGACATCCGCGGCGTGCTGCTGGACGCGGTGTCGCAGCGGCGGTGCCGTCCGAACTGCTGACCGGACCAACGCGAAGGCCCCACGTCTCCGACCGGAAACGTGGGGCCTTCGCGTTGCTCGGAAACGTCAGCTCGAGTAGACCTTGGGGTCCAGCGTGCCGATGTAGGGCAGATCCCGGTAGCGCTCGGCGTAGTCCAGGCCGTACCCGACGACGAACTCGTTCGGGATGTCGAAGCCGACGTACTTCACCGGCACCTCGACCTTGACCGCGTCGGGCTTGCGCAGCAGCGTGCACACCTCGAGCGACCGGGGCCGCCGCGACTGCAGGTTCCTGAGCAGCCACGACAGGGTGAGACCCGAGTCGATGATGTCCTCGACGATCACGACGTTGCGGTCGGCGATGTCGCGGTCCAGGTCCTTCAGGATTCGCACGACGCCCGAGGACGAGGTGGAAGAGCCGTAGGACGAAACGGCCATGAACTCCAGCTGCACCGGAACGGGCAGCGCGCGAGCAAGATCGGCCATGAACATCACGGCGCCCTTGAGCACAGTGATCAGCACGAGGTCGGAGTCACCTTCTGGGTGGTCATCCGCGACCTGCTTGGCGAGTTCGGTGACCTTGTCGCTGATCTCCTGCTCGGTGATGAGCACGGATGCGATGTCGCCGTCGTACACGGACAGGTCCCCTCTGCTTAAGACGCTGTTACTTCTACGGCGAGCCTGCCATGCGCACGCCGCACGACAAAGCCACCGGGTAGCCAGACACCGCCCTGACCGCGCCATTCACTCACCAGTGCGTCAACACGACGCAGATGCGAATCGGACAGTTCAGGCACGCCTTCGCCGATGAGCCACGACCTGAGCACTCTGCGTCGCAGTGCGACCGGCAACTCGGCGATGTCGTCAACGGCACAGCAGTCGCCGCTGAACGCCGAAGCCAGCGAGTCGAGTGCGTCACAGTCCTCGCGCAGCTGGGCCGCCGTGCGCGCCAACGACGACGCGACGCCGCCTTGCAGGACGTCCTCCAGCAACGGCAGGACCTCGGTACGCAGGCGGACGCGCGTGAACGACGGGTCGGTGTTGTGCGGGTCCTCCCACACCTCGATGCCCTGCTCGACGCAAAAGGCACGGGTGGCCGCGCGGGACACGCCGAGCAGCGGACGGCCCCACGGCGGGTCGTACGAACGCATGCCGGCGATCGAGCGCGGGCCGGAGCCGCGGCCGAGGCCCAGCAGCACGGTCTCGGCCTGGTCGTCGAGCGTGTGGCCGAGCAGCACGACGCCGGAAGAGGGCCTCAGAGCGGCATAACGAGCGTTGCGCGCCGCCGCCTCGGGACCACCGGGGCCGACCACGCGCACGGTCTCCACGCGCGCCTCAAGACCGAACGACGCGCATTGCCGAGCCGCGCGCGCAGCCACCTCGGACGAACCCGACTGGAGCTGGTGATCAACGACCACGGCGCACGCGCCAGGCACCAGCCGCGCCACACAGGCGGCCAGGGCGAGCGAGTCGGCGCCGCCGGAGACCGCGACGGTCACGCGGTCCGGGCGCACCTGGTCGAGGAACCTGCGGACCGCCGTCCTGATCTCGGCGACCGGTCCGTTCATGGCGAGACGCGGCGCAGCCAGGTCATCGGTTCGGCGATCTCGGCGCGGGTCGGCAGGGTGTCGGCCGAGGTCCAGATCGCGTTGAAGCCGTCCATGCCGACGCGTTCGACGACGTACTCGGTGAACGCCGCGCCCTCCGCGTACTGGCGCACCTTCGCCTCGACGCCGAGCAGCGTGCGCAGGACCCGGTCCAGCAGGCCGCCGCCCTTGCGGCGCACGGTGAAGCGGCTGCGGATCGTCGCCACGGACGGCACGACCGTGGGGCCGACCGCGTCCATCACGTGGTCCGCGTGGCCTTCGAGCAAAGTGGACAGTGCGATCAACCGGTCCAGCACGGCTTTCTGCTGCGGCGACTGGATGAGCTCGACCAGTCCGATCGGGCCGTCGCCGGCGCGCAGCTTGTGCCGGAAGTCGCGGATGACGTCGGGCAGCGGCGCCCGGTCCTCGTCCATTGTGGAGAGCAGGGTGACGACCTGGTCGGAGAAGTACTTCCGCAGCCACGGCACGCCGGTGAACTGCAGGCGGTGCGTGCACTCGTGCAGGCACACCCACATCCGGAAGTCGTCCGCGGGAACGTCCAGAGCCTGTTGCGCGCCAACGATGTTCGGCGCGACGAGCAGCAACCGCCCGGCGAGCTGGTCACTGGGGCTGAACGGGTCGTACTGGCCGAGGACCCGCGAGCTGAGGAACGCCATCACCACGCCGGCCTGCACACCCGCCGTGCCCGCGAGGATGCTCGCCATCGCACCGGTCTGGCGTGGCATCGCGGGACCGGTCAGCGCGGCGAGGCCCTGAGCCGCGGCCCGGACCCACGCGGGCCGGTCCACGACCTCGCCCGGCAGCAACGGCAGGCCCTCGCCGAGCGTGGTCAGCTCCCGGACGTGCACCTCGGCCTGGGGCGCGAGCTCACGCAGTCTGCCGACGACGTGATCTGCCTCGTCCTTCCCGATCACCGGACCTGGCCGCACGAGCCGGACGGCGGTCGCCACCGCCAGCTCCCAGTCCACCGGGCCGAGCTCTGCCTCCGTAGCGCCGTTCACGCTTCCGACGCTACCTGCGCACGCCCCGCTACGAACAGCCACAACCCCGCAACGCGGCGGCCAGCACGTCCAGCGCGGGCCGCACCTCTTCCTTGGGATCGCGCGAACTGGCCGACATGAACGCGAACACCAGCACCCGCCCGTCGACGTCGACGACCATGCCGGCGAGCGCGTTGACGCCGGTGAGCGTGCCGGTCTTGGCCCGCACCCAGCCCTTGCCGTCCGCCGCGTTCCCGCTGTAACGGTCGGCGAGCGTGCCGCTGCCGCCCGCCACCGGCAGCGACGTCAGCAACGGCCGCAGCTTCGCGGTGCGCGGGTCGTCCAGCGTGGGTTTGGCCGCCGCGGTGAGCACGTCGGTGAGCAGCTTGGCCGGAAGCTTGTTCGTCGCGGAGAGGCCGCTGCCGTCGACGAAGGTCGCCCCGGTCAGGTCGAACCCGTTCTGGGTCAGCACGTCCCGCACGGCCTTGACCCCGCCCGCGAACGACGGCTCGTTGCCCGTCTTGATCGCGATCTCCCTGGCCACCGCCTCGGTGAGGACGTTGTCCGAGATCTGCATCATGTTGTCGACGAGCTGCTCGACCGGCGCGGACTTGACCTCGCCGAGCACCTGCGCGCCCGCCGGAGCCGTCCCTGCGGTGGCTCCGGCAGGCCCCGACGCGCTGGGCGAACGCGTCCGCCGCGGCCTGCGCCGGGCTGCCGGTGCGCGCACCGTTGACGTTCTTCGGGTCGACCCGGCCGCCGTCGAGCATGAACGGCACGATCGGCGCGACCGAGCCGCCGCCGATGTCCGCCTGCTCCCACTGCGGCCCGAGCGGCCCGCCCGCGTACCGGCCGAGGTCGAAGAGGACCTTGGTGACCGGCCCCTTCTCCTTCACCTGGGTGACGAGGTCGTCGAGCGTCGCCGCGCCGGGGTAGACGGAGCTGCCGGGCGTGCCGGAGATGGTGGGGTCGCCGCCGCCGACGATCACCACGGTGCCGGGCTCGGCGCCCGCGACGACCTTGGTGCTCAGCTGGCCGGTCTTCTCGAGGCTCAGCAACGCCGCCGCGGCCGTGAGGACCTTGAGGCTCGACGCCGGGGTCGACGGGGTGGTGTCGCCCTGCTGCCACAGCGCGGTGCCGCTGGCCGGATCCACGACGCTGCCGGTGAGCGTACCCAGCGCGCCGTTGCCCGCCGGGCCGCCGAGGGCCCGCTTGACGCCCGGCGGGGTGGGGGCCGGTCCGCCCGCGTTGGCCGCCTTGACCAGGGGCTGGACGTTCGCCGGCGGGGCGGGCGGCACGGTCACGATGGCGGCGGGACCGCCGAACTCCTTGACCGCGTAGACGGTGGCGCCGGCCAGCGCCGCGACCACGAGCAGGCCGAGGACGACGGCGAGGGGCTTGCGGCCCTTCTTGGGCTCGTCGGTGGTGAGCCGGTCCTCGGGCTCTTCCTCGTAGCCGGAGACGGGGAGGATCTCGCGAACGGGCTCGTCCTGGCGCGGCTCCTGCCTCGGCGGAGGCGGCGCTTGCTCGACGCGCTGGGCTGCTCGGCACGCTGAGGCTGTTCGACGCGCTGGGTCTGTTCGACGCGCGGGGGCTGTGGGCGCTGTGGCAGTGGATGCGACTGCGGCTGCGGTTCGGATCTGCCCTGCTGGTCGAACCACGAAGGTTCCGAGTGCGGCAGCTGGTCGACCCGCGCCGTCTTCCCCGGCGAGATCCGCACCGGCGCGGCCCGCGGCACCTCGACCTGGCGAGGTTGGCCACCGTCCGGCCCAACCGGCCCGTGAGACTTCCCACCCGAAGATCCGTTCGAAGGACCACCCAGACCGGGCGAAGGCACGCGTGGACCACCGGAACCGGCGCCGGAACCGTTCGGAGCGGAACGAACCGGTGATGCCCGCAGCGGCTCCGCGACCGAGGGTGGCTTCAGCACCGCCGCGACGGGGAACCGCATGGTCGGCTGATCGAGCGACGGCCTGCTGACCTGCAGGGTCGGCGCCTCGGGTGCCGCCGTGCAGATCGGCATCGTCGTCGTCGGTCGGCCACTGGGGCTCGTCCCGCAAGAGGGCCTCCGTCAGCTCGGTACGGGCAATCTCACACCCTCCAGCCGCCGCTCCGATGAGGGTTGACAGGGCGTCGTGGTCCACACTAGTGGCGTCACGAATGGGCTACATGAGCGAGGACCAGTGGAGTTCGACGTCCTGATCGAGATCCCCAAGGGCGTGCGCAACAAGTACGAGGTGGACCACAAGAGTGGTCGCATCCGCCTCGACCGCACGTTGTTCACGTCGACGCAGTACCCCGCCGACTACGGGTTCATCGAGAACACCCTGGGTGAGGACGGCGACCCCCTGGACGCCCTCGTACTCGTCCAGGAGCCGACGTTCCCCGGCTGCCTGATCGCGGCCCGCGCCATCGGCATGTTCCGCATGACCGACGAGAAGGGCGGCGACGACAAGGTTCTCTGCGTCCCCGCCCACGACCCTCGGCACGAGCACCTGCGGGACATCCACCACCTGGCGGAGTTCGACCGCCTGGAGATCCAGCACTTCTTCGAGGTCTACAAGGACCTGGAGCCCGGCAAGAGCGTCGAGGGCGCGTCCTGGGTGGGGCGCACCGAGGCCGAGGCCGAGATCCACCGCTCCTACCAGCGTCTCAAGGACGCCGAGGCGCGCGGCGAAACGCTGCACTGAACACACGAAAAATGGGGGCCGCTCGAGAAGCGGCCCCCATTTTTCATGCCCTGACTAGACCGCGACGGCCTCGGCGTCGGCCACCCGCTCCAGCCCGGACCTGGTCGACAACGGCTTCTCGCGCAGGAACCACACGAGGACGAACGCCGCCACCATCACGAGGCCGCCGGTCAGGAAGACCGTGTCGATCGCGCCGGAGAAGCCGTCGAGGAACGGCCGCGCCAGCACCGGGTCGAGGTGGTTGAGGAACTCGGTGTTGTTGATGTCCACACCGGACCCGCTCTGCAGCGTCCTGGCGAACTCCGGGTTCTGGCCGCAGCGCCGACGCTGAACGCGTCGGTCTGCATGGCGGACCGCAGCCCCTCGGCGATCTTGTCGCCGACCGTGCTGAACAGGATCGACAGGAACACCGCGGTACCGACGGTGCCGCCGATCTGGCGGAAGAACGTCGCGGAAGCCGTCGCCACGCCCATGTCGCGCGGCTCGGCGTCGTTCTGGATCGCCAGCAGCAGCGTCTGCATGCACTGGCCGAGCCCGGCGCCCATGACGAACATGTAGACCATGACCAGCCAGTTCGGCGTGTCGGTGCCGATGGAGCTGAGCAGGAGCAGCGCGATCGTCATCAACCCGGCGCCGATGATCGGGAACATCTTGTAGCGCCCGGTCTTCGACGTGACGCTGCCGGCCACCGCGGTCGCCGACATGATGCCGAACGTCATCGGCAGCAGCATCAGGCCCGACACGGTCGGCGTGACGCCCTTGACGATCTGCAGGTACAGCGGGATGGAGACCATGCCGCCGAACATGCCGATGCCGAGCACGAAGTTGATCGTGTTGCCCAGCGCGAACGTCTGGTTGCGGAACATCCGCATCGGCAGCAGCGCCTCGTCGCCCATGCGGAACTCCGCCCACACGAACGCCACCAGGCCGAGCACACCGGTCACGTACATCGCGATCGAGGTACCCGACGCCCAGCCCCACTCACGGCCCTGTTCGGCCACGATCAGCAACGGCACCAGGCCGACGGTCAGCGTGAGCGCGCCGAGGTAGTCGATGCGGTGGTTGACCCGCTGGTGCGGGATGTTCAGCACCCGGCCGACGACGAACAGCGCGAGCAGCGCGATCGGGACGTTCACGAGGAACACCCAGCGCCAGCCGTCGATGCCGAGGAACGAGTCGAGACCGGCGAACACACCGCCGATGACCGGCCCGAGCACGCTGGCCGAACCGAACACGGCCATGAAGTACGCGGAGTACTTGCTGCGCTCACGCGGCGAGATGATGTCCGCCATGATCGCGAACGCGAGCGACATCAGGCCGCCGGCGCCGAGGCCCTGCACCGCGCGGAACGCCGCCAGCTCGTACATCGACGTCGCGATGCCGGAGAGCAGCGAACCGAGCAGGAAGAGCGAGATCGCCGCGAGGTACATCGGCTTGCGCCCGTAGATGTCGGACAGCTTGCCGTACAACGGGGTCGTGATGGTCGCGGTGATGAGGTAGGCGGTGGTCGCCCACGCCTGCAGGGTCTGGCCGTGCAGCTGGTCCGCGATGGTCTTCATGGCGCTGGCGACGATCATCTGGTCCAGCGCCGCGAGGAACATGCCCAGCAGCAGGCCGGACAGCACCGTCATGATCTGGCGGTGCGTCAACGAGACCCCTGACGCGGGTGTCGCCTCGGTTGTTTCTGACATCTCTACTTTTCCCCTCCTGCGCGGATCCCCAACCCGCGATCGGTCAAAAGCGCCGGAATCCTGCGCTCGTAGTCCTGGACGAAGCGTTCGAACAGGTCCGCGAAGCCCTTGAAGTCCTCCTCGGGCCAGTCCGCGAACACCTCCTCGATCGCCTCGTTGCGCTGCCGGCGACGCTTGCGGAGCAACTCGCGTCCCGCCTCGGTGACGGCGAGAACGCTGGCGCGGCCGTCTGCGGGATCGGACCGCCGTTCGATCAGCCCGTCCTTCACCAGCCCGGCCACCTGCCTGCTGACCGTGGACGGATCGGAGAGCACCGCCTCCGCGAGGCCGCTCGACCGGCACTCCCCGAGGCCGTTGAGCGTCGCGAGGAGCACGAAGGCGGACTTGTCCATGCCCTGCTTCGCCATCTGGTGCGCGACCTGGGCGTGCATCTTGTTCAGCCGCACCATCGCCATGCCGACGCGATCCGCGAGCTCGTGCTCGGGATCGACGCACCTGCCCGGGTCGACCATGGGACACCTCATTGCTTGTATCATCCAACTAGTTGCTCGGTACAAGCATCCATCTCGGTCGACCGAAACGCAAGTGAGTTTCAAGTCTCACTCCACAGTGGACCGACATGTCGTGGTTACCGACGAGTAGCCACGCGGGTTACCCGCCGGTAGCATCCGTCCCATGAGCCAAGACGTCGCCGAAACCATGAAGCAGGTCGTGCCGTGGGTGCGGACCACCGGCATCGAGTTCGAGGAGGTCTCCGCCACCCGCGTCGTCGCGTCGCTGCCGGACGACGAGACCCTGCGCAACCACGTCGGCGGCCCGCACGCCGCGATGATGTTCGGCCTCGCCGAGACCGCGTCCGGTGCGGTCGTCATGGCCGCGTTCGCCGCACACATGGGCAAGGCCACGCCGCTCGTCGCTCGCGCGGACATCTCCTACAAGAAGCTCGCGCTCGGTGTTCTGCGCGCTGAGGCAGTGCTCGGACGTGCCGCCGAGGAGGTCCTGGCCGAGCTGGAGTCCGGTACCCGGCCCGAGTTTCCGGTCACCATCACGATCACCAACGCCGACGGCGTGACGACCGGTGAGATGATCGTCATCTGGACGCTGAAGCCCGCCCGCTGAGCTTGGGTTTCAGTTCGGTCTCCTGGTGAACCGAACCCATTCAAATACGTAACCTTGGCCACACTCCCGCCACCTAGCACTATTCAGGTTCATGTCGGGGTGGAGAAGTGTGGGCGGGATTCTGCTGATCGTGCTGACCGCGGGCTGCACCGCGCAGGCACAGCAGACGACTCCCGTTGCCGTGGAGAAACCGGCCGGGGACGCGACCGTCACGACCTCGCCGTCGGTGCCGCCCGCGCAGCTGGGCATCACCGTCGCGTCGGTCGTGGACGGTCGCTCGGTGATGCTGTCGGACGGCTCGAAGGCCGAGGTCACCGCACTCGTGCAGCCGGGACCGTGCTGGGCGGAGGCCGCCACCACCTTCGCGAAGAACATGCTGCTCAACCAGCAGGTGCGCTACGACCGGGCCACCGGGCGCGCTCAGCCTCGCGGACGGCACGGACTACGCGTTGCTCGCGCTGGGCAACGGCGCCGGTCGCGTCGCGGGCACGCCGAGCGCGGCGCAGCGGGAAGCCGAAGGAGCCGCACAGCGGGTCCCGATCGGACTGTGGGGATCGCCGTGCGGTGGCAAGGACACCCTTGAGACGTCCACGCCCGCTCCCCCACCGCCGCCACCGCCCGCTCCGACGACGACCACGCCCAAGCCGACCACGACCACGCGGCCGAAGCCTGTCTTCTACGCGACGTGCGACGACGCGTGGCGAGCCGGCGCGGCACCGCTCTACTGGGGCCAGCCGGGCTACCGGATCGAGCTCGACGCCAACCGCAACGGCGTCGCCTGCGAGCCGTCCTCGCCCCCGCGCCGGTGATCTCCCGACCTCATAGCCTCATGGCATGAAGCTGGACAGGAGTGCCGTCGAGTACACCCCGGGCGACGTCGGGACCATCGCGAAGCGTGCGGAGGACCACGGCTACGACGGGTTCTGGCTCGCCGAGACCAAGCACGACCCGTTCCTCGCGCTGAGCGGCGCCGCGGCGGCGACCGAGCGGATCGAGCTCGGCACGGCGATCGCGGTGGCGTTCGCGCGCAACCCGATGACCGTCGCGACCACGGCGAACGACCTGCAGCTGCTGTCCGGCGGCCGGTTCAACCTCGGGCTCGGTTCGCAGATCGAAGCGCACATCACCAAGCGCTTCTCCATGCCGTGGAGCAAACCGGCCGCGCGCATGCGGGAGTTCGTGCTGGCCCTGCGCGCGATCTGGCACGCGTGGGAGACGGGCGAGCGCCTGACGTTCCGCGGCGAGTTCTACCAGCACACGCTGATGACGCCGTTCTTCGATCCCGGCCCGAACCCGCACGGCACCGCGCCGATCTACCTCGCGGGCGTCGGCGAGCTGATGACCGAGGTGGCCGGCGAGGTCGCGGACGGCTTCCTGTGCCACAACTTCACGACCGAGCGGTACCTGCGCGAGGTGACGCTGCCCGCGCTCGAACGCGGCCGGGCCAAGGCGGGCCTGACCTTGGCAGGCTTCGAGATCTCCGGACCGGTGTTCACCGCGACGAACGACGAGGAGATCGCCGACGTCAAGCGGCAGATCGCGTTCTACGGGTCGACGCCCGCGTACAAGCCGGTGCTGGATCTGCACGGCTGGGGCGCGCTGCACGAGGAGCTGCACCGGATGTCCCGGCGGCAGCAGTGGGCGGAGATGAGCGAGCTGATCACCGACGAGGTGCTGACCGAGTTCGCCGTCGTCGGGTCGCCGGACACCGTGACGGCCACCCTGTTGGGCCGCTACGGCGACGTGGTCACCCGGATCTCACCGTCGAAGAACGTGCTTCAACGACCGGAGAAGTGACTCAGCCCCTGACGCGCCAGCTCGCCGTGGAACGCGTCGAGCTCGGCGCGCACCCTGGCGACGCCCCTCTTGCGGATCCACCTGCGTCTACCGACGTTCGCGGCGGTCAGCGCGAACGGCAAAGCCAGCACGGTCAGCACGAGCATCATGATCATCTTGTCTCCTCAAGGGTTGCGAACAAGCAACGACCAATCGAGACGCTGCTTACGGTACCGGGTCCAACGCCACCCATGTGGAGCAAAGTCACCGACAGCAAGTCAGTTCTTGACTAATTTTGTTTTCGGTGTGACGCTTGCGCCATGTTCGAAGTGGCGGTGATCGAGGACCCGGCTGCGGCCGAGGTGTCGCTGGACCCCGTGCGGGCACGCCTGCTCGCGGAGCTGGTAGAGCCCGGATCGGCGACGATGCTCGCCGCGAAGGTCGGTCTGCCCAGGCAGAAGGTGAACTACCACCTGCGCACGCTGGAGCAGCACGGCCTGGTGGAGCTGGTCGAGGAACGACGCAAGGGGAACGTGAACGAGCGCCTGATGCAGGCGACCGCCGCGTCCTACGTCATCTCCCCGACCGCGCTCTCGGCCGTGCAGCCCGACCCGGCGCGGTCACCCGACCGGTTGTCCGCGCGGTGGCTGCTCGCCGTCTCGGCCAGGCTGGTGCGCGACGTCGGCACGTTGATCACGGGCGCGACCAAGGCGAAGAAGCGCCTGGCGACCTTCGCGCTGGACGGCGAGGTCCGGTTCGCCACGGCGGCGGACCGCGCGGCGTTCGCCGAGGAGCTCGCGACCTGCGTGACCCAGCTCGTCGCCAAGTACCACGACGAACAGGCCGAAGGAGGGCGACCGCACCGAGTCATCGTCGCCCTGCACCCGAGTGTCGTCGCCAAGGAGGAAGAGTCGTGACCCGCGAGTTCGAGATCAAGAAGGAAGTCGAGGTCGAAGGGACCCCCGAACAGGTCTGGGAGGCGATCGCGACCGGACCGGGCATCGACGCGTGGTTCATGGGCCCGCACACCGTCGAGCCGCGCCTCGGCGGTCGCATGACCCTCGACCTGGGCTTCTTCCAGGAGTCCTCGACGATCACCACGTGGGAGCCGGGCAAGCACCTCGCCTACGAGACGGCCAAGGGCGAGGACGGCGCGTTCCACGCGATGGAGTACCTGATCGAAGGCCGCGAGCAGGGCACGACGGTGCTGCGGTTCGTGCACTCCGGCATCCTCGGCGACGGCTGGGGCGACGAGTACCTCGACCAGCCCTCCCACGGCTGGGACATGTACCTCTTCACGCTGGCGTCGTACGTCAAGTACTTCAGCGGCCGGAAGGCGACGTACATGTATCGCGCCGGCCCCGAGGTGCCGGAGGGCTTCGACCGCTGGTCGGCGGTCATCAAGGCGCTCGGCGTGCCCGAGGACTTCTCAGGTCGGCGACGAGGTGACGCTGAAGCCGTTCGGCATCACGGGTGTCATCGACTACGCGCGCAAGGACTACCGCGAGTTCCTCGGCGTGCGCGGTCCGGACGGCTTCTACCGGTTCTTCGGTGGCGGCAAGCAGATCGGCGTCGGCCACCACGTGTTCGGTGACGCGACCGGTCAGCAGGAGAAGTGGAAGTCGTTCCTGGATCAGGCGGTCGGGCAGACCTCGTAGACGTAGTCGCTGTGCCCGTACGGCACCACGTTCCGGTCGCGGCGGATGATCGACCGTCCGCCGCGATCGGTGCACGACTTCTGGAACGCCTCGTCGGTGTACTCGATCTGGAAGACGTTGTCGCCGAACGGCTCCGAGTAGGACTTGCACTCGTCGTCGGCCTGGCAGTCCTCGGCGATCGCGAAGTCGAAACCGACGTACTTCTTGCCCGAGTCACCGAGCTCACCGCCGTTCTTCTGCGCGACGGCCAGCCCCTTCTCGTGCGCGTGCCGCACGAACGACTTCATGTACTCCTTGGTGGCGTTGAGGTCGAACGCCCCGCCGGCCCGCACGTGCGAGTCGATGTTGTCCGCCTCGATCGCCTGGTACCGGCCCGTCTTGCAGTCCCCGATCCACTTCTTCTGGATCTCCAGGATCTTCGAGCGCTTCTCCGGGGTGGAGATGTCGAGGATGCCCTCGTCCCACTCGGGATCGATCGCCGGTTCGCCGTCGGGCTTCTTGACCAGCAGGTCGCCGTGGTTCTGCTTCCACCAGCTCAGCCCACCGTCCATCGGGTCGGGCTGGGTCTGCAAAGCGTTGAGGTAGCAGACGTTGTAGCGGTCGCCGACGGGAATCTTGCTGCGGTCCCGCACCACGATCTTCACCCGCGCGTCCGGCTGGTAGACCCCGCCGATCTGGTAGTCGAACTTCCCGCCGATGGGCGGCATCTCGACCGGCGGCAGGTCCGGCTCACTCGCGCTGCAGGAGGCGACGAACAGGAGCAGGGCGGCAGCCGCCGCGGCTGTCTTCATGCGCCGCAGTCTGCCACCCGTGGGGTAGCACAGACGTAACACTCACGACGCTCCATCGCTCACAAATGAGATTTACCTTCCGCCATGTGAAAACTCGGTCGCTGTTCGTGCAGCTCCTTGTCGCTGTCGTCGCCGGTGTGCTCGTCGGCCACTACTTCAGGGCCTTCGGCGCCGACCTGAAGCCCATCGGGGACGGCTTCATCAAGCTGATCAAGATGGTGATCGCGCCGCTGATCTTCTGCGTCGTGGCGACGGGCATCGCGAAGGTCGGTGACCTGAAGGCGGTCGGCCGGATCGGCGTGAAGGCGCTGATCTACTTCGAGGTGGTGTCGACGGCCGCGCTCGCGTTCGGACTGCTGGTCGGCAACATCGTGCGGCCGGGCGAGGGCATGAACGTCGATCCCTCGACATTGGACGCTTCCGCCGTCGAGGCGAAGACACAGGGTGGCCACCTCCCCGGCGTCGTGCAGTTCCTGCTCGACCTCATTCCTTCCAGCGTGGTGGATGCGCTGGCGCGCAACGCGTTGCTTCAGGTGCTGCTCTTCGCGGTCCTGTTCGGCTGTGCACTGGCCCAGCTCGGCGAGCGCGGCAAGCCCGTCGTCGACCTCCTGGAACGCGTCAACCTGGCGTTCTTCACGGTGCTGGGCTACGTGATGAAGCTGGCACCGCTCGGTGCGTTCGGCGCGATGGCGTTCCTGGTCGGACAGTACGGACTGGGGTCGCTGCGCACCTATATGTGGCTGATCCTGGCGTCCTACGGCGCGGCTTTGCTGTTCTGCGCGCTGCTGGGCGTGATCGCGTGGGTGTTCGCCCAGGTCAACATCCTGCGGTTCCTGCGCTACGCCAAGGAGGAGTTCCTGCTCGCGCTCGGCACCGCGTCGTCGGAAGCCGTCCTGCCGCGGATGATGGCAAAGCTTCAGCGCGCGGGCTGCGCACCCACCTCGGTCGGGTTGGTGCTGCCGACCGGCTACTCGTTCAACCTGGACGGCGCCTCGATCTACCTGTCCCTGGCGACCGTGTTTCTGGCGCAGGCGCTGAACATCCCGCTCGACCTCGGCGACCAGCTCACGATCGTGCTGGTGCTCGTGCTGACCTCCAAGGGCATGGCGGGCGTGCCGGGCTCGGCGTTCCTGGCGCTGTCCGCCACGGTCGCCGCGGTCGGCTCGATCCCGGCCGCGGCGGTGGCGTTGCTACTGGGCGCCGACCGGATCATGGACTCGATGCGCGTCTTCACGAACCTGCTGGGCAACTGCGTCGCGACGTTCGTCGTGTCGCGCTGGGAGGGCATGCTCGATGTCGGGCAGATGCGGTCAGCGCTCGGCGATCCACGCGGTGACGACGTCGTCCAGCAGGCCGAGGGTGAGCCTGCCGCGGCTGAGGACGACCTCGTGGAAGTCACGGACGTCGAACGCCGGACCTAACGCTTGTTGTGCGGTGACGCGCAGTTCGTCGAACTTGAGGCGGCCCACCATGTACGCGAGCGCCTGGGCCGGTTCACCGAGGTAGCGATCCACTTCGGACTCGATCAGCAGGTGCGCCATCGGGGTGTTCGCGACGAGGAAGTCGACGGCCTGCTGCCGGCTCCACCCCTTGGCGTGCAGCCCGGTGTCGACGACGAGCCGGCCCGCGCGCATGGCGTCCAGCGTGAGCATGCCGAGCCGGGCCTCGTCACCGCTGTAGAGGCCCATCTCGTCCGCGAGCCGTTCGCAGTAGAGCGCCCAGCCCTCACCGAACGCACTGATCGGAACCTTCCGCCGGATCACCGGCAGGTCCTTGAGCTGCGCCACCGTGGAGAACTCGAAGTGGTGCCCCGGCACGGCCTCGTGGAACGCCGCCGCCTCGTCCTCGGTCCGCAGACGGCTGGCCGGCTCCTTGGTGTTGACGAAGTACGTGCCGGGCCTGCTGCCGTCCTCGGAAGCCAGCAGGTAGTGCGGCGGCACCTGCGCGGACAACGCCGGCCCCATCGCCTCGATCGCGCACTTCTGCTCCGGCACCGTGCGGAACCACTTGGGAGCCTCGGCCTCAGCCTTCGCCACGGCCGTTCGGGCGGCGACGAGCAGGTCATCACCGTTGGTGTGACGCAGCGCGGGATCGTTGCGGATGCGGTCGAACACGTCCTCGCCGTACTGCGCGAACTCCCGTTTGAGGTCCTCGATCAGCCGCAACCCGGTGGCGTGCAGCTCGTCCGGGTCGAGCTCGACGGTCGTGTAGGCACGGATCGCCTTGCGGTAGACCGCGTCGCCGTCCGGCAGCCAGCACAACCCGCCATGCTCGGCGTCGCGGCCGTGCGGCAGGACTTCGGTCCGGAGCACGTCGCGATAGCTCTCCAGGGCCGGCCGCACCGTCGCGTCGATGACCTCGCGTGCGCCGTCCACGACGTCGAACGCGTCGAGGTTCGCGAGATGGGAGTCCAGCAACGCGATGGTCTGCTCGACGAGGTGCGCGACCGGCGTGCGCCCGTTCTCGATGCCCGTGCGGTGGCGCTGCACGAAGGTCTTCAGGAACCCGTCGAGCTTTTGAAGCCGTTGCAGATAGGCGGCCTGCTGGTCCGCGGTCTCGACGGGCAGCTGCGGCAGGAAGTTCAGCAGGAGGGACAGCGGCGCGCGGAAGTGGGCGCTGATCAGGAACTCGACCTGCCGCGAGTCGATCAGGTCGGCCTGGGCGCGCACCTCGTGCAGCACGATGCCCTGCGTGATCCGGTCGTCGAGGCTCTCCGGTACCAGGCGCCGCGCGGCGTCCTCGATGGCCCAGAGCCGAACCTGGAACCGGTCGGCGGCTTCCTCGCTGTAGTCGGCCAGCGCTTCGTGATCACCGGCCATCCCCATCATGGTCGCGTCGACCGGGTAGTGGTCGAGGACGGCGGCGAAAAGCCGGTCGGCGAGCGCGTTGATCTCAGACATTCGTCCCCCAGGAGTTACGCCGTTGAGCGGCCATCACGCCCGTTCACGGCGGGTATGCCTGCGTCATGCGGTGGCTGCTCCTGATCATCCTGCTGACCGGCTGTTCCGCCATACCCCTTTCCGCCCCACCTCCCCAGGTGGACCGCGTACCGGCCGGAACCCTCGATGCTGCCACGGCGCGCACGTCTTTGGCCGCCCTCCAGGTCTCCGTGCCCGGCCGGATGGACGGCTACTCGCGCGACTGCGGCGACGGCGCCTGCGTGTTCGGGCAGCCCTGGTTCGACACCGACGGCGACGGCTGCGACCAGCGATCGCAGGTCCTGACCCGAGACCTGACCGGCGTGCAGCGCAAGCCCGGACGATGCGGCGTGCAGTCGGGCACGCTGGACGACCCGTACACCGGCTCACAGATCTCCGGGGTGTCGAAGATCCAGATCGACCACGTGGTGCCGTTGGCCGAGATGTGGCGGAGCGGGGCGGCCGGCTGGCCACAGGAGCGCCGCGTCTCCGCGGCCAACGACCTGCGGAACCTGGTGGCGACCGCGGGCAAGGTCAACCAGTCGAAAGGCGACCAGACGCCGGACGAGTGGATGCCGCCCAACGCCGGTTATGCGTGTTCATATGGGCGGATCTACGTGACGGTGAAGGCGGCCTACGGGCTCACAGTCGCCGTTCCAGAACGCGCGGCGCTGGAGAAGGCGCTCACCACCTGTGACACACCTCCTGCGACATAAACCGCGAAACAATGCCAATAGATTGACAATTCGACCTCCACCCATTCGTACCAACTTCGATGACGGCCGGAGTGGCCCGAGATACCCTGATTGGTCCGGCACGTGCGGCCGACACGAGAGGTGGATCGGGTTGCTGAAGTCGTTCGCGCAGTGGCTGGAGAAATACCTGCAGGAGGAAGGGGTAGTCGGGACTGTCAAGGGGTTACTCGGCCTCGTCGCGTTCGGCGCCGTGTTGTCCACCCTGTTCGGCCCGGTCGCCATTCGCGCCGCATTCATCGTCGCGGCCCTCTTCCTGGTGCTCATCCTGCTGGTCCACCTGACCGCCCGCGTCACCAAGCTCGAGTCGGACTCTCGCGAGTACCGCGCCCTGCTGTCCAAGTACTGCGACATGCTCATGGCGCTGCAGCCCAGCCACTTCGACATCAAGGTGTGGGAGCAGGAAGCCGTCATCGAGGCCAACGGCGACACGCAGGAATTCATCACCGTCAACGCCGTGATCAGGGGCGCGGAGGCCAAGTTCTTCCGACTGAGGTTCGGCGCGGGCTGGGATCAGCCCAAGGCGATCCAGAAGGAGGTCACGGCGAAAGTGCGCAGCCTGCTGGTGGACGGCAGCATGGGGCCAAGCTTTCTGGTGACCTCGCATTGGGGCGGAGACGGGAAGCTCGACATGGTCTCCCATTTCCACTCGCCCGCCGAAACGGACAGCGAAGTGCGGCTGAAAATGGAGTGGACCTGGCCGAAGAAATGTGTGCCGCTGATGGTGCACAAGAAACCGGATCCGTTCGTGTTCTACTTCCGGCAACCCGTTGAGCGGGCAACGTACAAGATCGTGCTTCCGCGGGGCGTCGACGTCCACTGGGACGTGGTCGCGCTCAACCGGATCAGAGACGACTTCGAGATCAGCAGGTCGACCAACGCGGGACGCGTCGAGATCATGCTGTCCATCAACAACCTGCCCGCGAACCGCAGGGTCGGCATGCTGCTGGAACTTCAGAGGTAGAACGGCCTGCACCGCACCCGGCTGTGCAGGCCCCCGTGAACGGGGCAAAACGCCCAGGTCAGCGACTCACTTGTCGCCGTTCTCGCCGCCCATGTACGACATGGTGTGCGGTCCTCCTTCTGCCTTCGAGGTGATGCGCATCAGATCACCACCGCACCTGGCGACAGTTGAGGCTCGCCGGATCCCTTGGTGTCCTGATCTCGCGCCGAAGGTCGGCGATGTTAGCCGTCCTGATCAGACTCACCTTAGGTGACCCCGCAGAAGCGCCCGGTCACTGCGTCTTCCACTGGATACGCGCGAGCGTAGTCCGCCGTTCAGGCCAAGGCTCGTCAAACAGCAAAACAGCGATGACCTGCTCACTGCGACCCGTGCGTCGCCCCGGCCAAGCTGTGAGGACACTCGATGAACCAGCCCGCCTACCCCGTCTCGATCAAAGGCGTGGTGGTCCGCGACGGCCGCGTGCTGCTGCTGAAGAACGAGCGTGACGAGTGGGAGCTGCCCGGTGGTCGCATCGAGGCCGGCGAGACGCCTGAGCAGTGCGTCGCACGCGAGATCACCGAGGAGACGCGGTGGAACGTGCGCACTGGGCCGATCCTCGACTCGTGGATGTACTACATCGAGGTAGCCAAGAAGAACGTGTTCATCGTGACCTACGGGTGCCTGCCGGACGGTGACGACGAGCCCGTCCTGTCTCACGAGCACAAGGAGATCGGGCTGTTCACCGAGCAGGAGGTCGGCGCGCTGAACATGCCTGACGGCTACAAGTGCTCGATCGCGAGTTGGTTCGCGAAGCCGCGCGAAGGCGTGTCAGGCTGAATCTCCCGGTCACGAACCTGGAGACAAAGAAAGACCCAGGTCAGGAAGCCTGACCTGGGTCTTATCTCACCGAGCCGCCTATCGGAATCGAACCGATGACCTGCTCATTACGAGTGAGCTGCTCTGGCCGACTGAGCTAAGGCGGCGAGACGCGTTAACTATAGCGGGTCCATCCACCCGTTACTCGCGGGGGTCGCCTTCGTTGTACGCACCGTGACCGATGTCACCACCCCTATCCGCCGAGGAGTGGTCAATGCGCCGATCGTTGTCCGTGCCGCTGGCCGGGTTGCTGCTCGCGCTCGTCGCGGCGCCCGCGTTCGCCCAGCCGCCGACCACTCCGGTGCCGGGACCGCGTGACCCGAACCAGCCGCCCGCGTCGGCGCCGAACGGGCCGCAGCCGCTCGCGCACGCCGTCGGTGACGCGGGGACCGGGCTTGGCATCGTGCGGCTCGGGCCGCAGGGGGTGCCGACCAACACGATCCTGCCGGGGCTGGGCGATCAGTTGCCCAAGCAGTCGGTGACGGAGTTCGGGCTGGGGCTGGCCAGTGCGCAGGTCAACACCGAGGCGTATCTTGAGCACCGAGCGGGTGGTGACGCAGGCGAACCCGTTCGGGTTCGCGGTGGCGGGGCGGTCGCCGCAGACGCCGGGGACGCTGGTGCAGACGGCGATTCCGGACAACCCGCAGCCGATGAACGGCGGGCTGCCGATTCCCGAGACGCCGCTTGCGAAGGTCGGGCTGCTCAACGGCAGTGTGCACGCGCGGTGGGACGAGAAGCTCGGGCCGTGTGTGAGTCCGCTGGCCACGGCGCGCACGTCGCTGGCTGGGCTGCAGGTGCTGAGCGCGGTGCCGGCTGAGGTGTTGCCGGCGAAGACGAGTCTGGTCAGCATCCCGGACACGTTCGAGGCGAGCTCGGTCGTGCGGCTCGTGGATCTGCCCGGTTCCAAGAACAAGGCGGTCGAGTCGACGTCGACGATGCGGGCGGCCGGTTCGAGCTCGCGGGTGGCATCAAGATCGATGTGGCCACGCCGCCGACGCTCACCGTGACGGCTACCGGGGACGAGGCGACGTCGAAGGTCACGTACACGGCGCCGGTGTTGAAGGTCAGTCGGAACGGCAAGGAGCTCGGCACGCTGGATGCCGCGCATCCGGTGCTGGACATCCCGTTGCTGCTCGACCTGGCGGTCGTCAAGCTGCAGATCGCGGGGCTCAGCGAGAAGAAGGCGAGCTTCACCGGCAACGGGTTCAGCGGGTTCCAGCTCGGTGCGACGGCTCGGATGCTCGACGTGCAGCTACTGCCGACGGACAAGCTGAAGCTGCCGAACCTGCCGGCGGCGCTGGCGCAGATCTCG
Source organism: uncultured Actinomycetota bacterium (assembly GCA_963771775.1). Taxonomy (GTDB): domain Bacteria; phylum Actinomycetota; class Actinomycetes; order Mycobacteriales; family Pseudonocardiaceae; genus Lentzea. Next base: position 841,199 of record CAVYUS010000004.1, on the reverse strand, counting down.
CTCGGCGAGCAGATCGTGCGGGGCGCGGCGCCGCAGGGTGGGGTGGTCTGCGGGACCTCGCAGCCGCCGCAGACCACCGTCCCGGAGCAGCCCGGCGGTCAGGCGGCGCCTCCCAAGAAGGCGCCGCCGCTCGCCTACACCAACGCCGCGTACCAGTCGATCCCGCTGTTCTGGACCGGCACCGGCCTGTTGCTGGCCGGCGTGGTGCTCGTCGCCGCGCTGCCGGTCAGAGGCCGATCGCGCGGGCGGTCTCCCGAGGTTTCAGGACCCTGAGCAACGCCTCCATGAGGTAGTAGTCGCCGTACGGCAGGGAAACCTCGATGCCGACCTCGATGCGGCGGTTGCGGGTGCCGCGCGCCAGGATGGCCTCGTGCCGTTCGGAACGGGTCGTCAAACACGTGCGGCACAACGCGTCCAGGATGCGCAGGGCTGCCACGCGGTAGGAGATCCGTCCGGTGGCAGCGGCCAGGTCTAGCAGGCCGCACGCCATGATGGCGCCCGCCGACGAGTCCTTGACGTCGTTGGGCGCCAACGGTGATCGGTAGTCCCAGACCGGGATGTGGTCCGGAGTAAGGGCATCCAGTGCGAAGTCGGCGAGTTTCCTTGCGGACTCCAGGAACTCACGGCGTTTTGTGCGCCGGTACATCGTCGTGAAGCCGTAGATGCCCCACGCCTGACCGCGTGACCAGCACGACGTCGGGCTGTAGCCCTGGTTCGTGTTGGGGCCGATGTCCGCGCCGGTGTCCGGGTCGAAGTCGAAGACGTGCGGCGTGGAGCCGTCCGGGCGGATGAACTTGGCGCGCGTGGTCAGCGAGTGGGCCACCGCCACGTCCAGATACCTGGGATCCCCGGACTGCTCGGTCGCGAACGTCAGCAGGTCCAGGTTCATCATCGTGTCCATGATCGCGCGGCCGGCGTTGTTCGGCGTGCCGAGCGCGCCCCAGGCCCTGATGAAGCGGACCTTTTCGTTGTACCGCTGGATCAACGACGACGCAGCCTGGACAGCACCATCACGCCAGGAGACATCGCCCGTGAGCCGATACGCGGTCACCCACGACGGGTAGAACAGGAAACCGAGGTCGTGGATCGACGTGTCGGTGCGACGCGGGGAGAGCTTCAGCGCCGACTCCTCCGCCCACCGCTGGAACTGCTCGTCGCCGCTGTCGAGGAACGCGAGCCAGTGCATGCCCGGCCAGAACCCGCCGACCCAGCCGCCGGAGTTGACGTAGATCCACTTCTCGAACTTCGTCTCCTCCGGGAACGAGGTGACGTTCGGCGCGACCTGGCGGAGTTTCCTCAGCGCGTAGTCGAGCGACTCGCGGAACAGCCGATGAGAGGCGGCCTCCGCGGGTGAGACCGACCAGGCGACAGGACTCGCGGCGGCCGCACCGAGCAGGGTTCGGCGACTGAACATCAGGGCACCATCCAACCGAGCACAGGGGTGGACTGCAGGTAGGCGAGCACGCACATCACCAGCAGCAGCAACAGACTCCAGCCGAAGACCTTGCGGAAGAGGTCGCCCTCACGTCCCACGAGCCCGGCCGCGGCGGTGCCGATCGCGAGGTTCTGCGGCGAGATCATCTTCGCCATCACGCCACCCGAGCTGTTCGACGCGCCGACGAGGAACGGCGACGCACCCAGTTGCTGGGCCGCGGTGACCTGCAGACCGCCGAACAACGCGTTGGAGCCCGCGTCCGTGCCGGTGATCGCGACACCGAACCAGCCGACGACCGGCGAGAGGAACGCGCCCGTGCCCGTGGCCGACGCCCAGTTCAGCGCGTACTCGACCTTGATCGGCTTCCCGTTCGGCGCGACGAGCACGTCACACCGCGAGTCCGTCATCGAGCCACCGGCGATCACCGGCGGGATGGAACGTTCCGGCTGCCACACGCGCATGAAGCCGATCACCGCGAGCACCGAGACGACGGCCGCGATGATGTCGCACAGCTTGTAGGACCAGAAGTTCGAGACCAGGTACTGCGTGATCGCGAACGAGCCGCCTGCGACGAGCGCGACCGGCCACGCCTGTTTGAAACCGCGTCTGCCGTCCACCACGAAGATCAGCGCGAGCAAAGCCGACAGGAACAGCGAGCCCGTCGGATTCGGGTTCTGCTGGTACACCAAGGCCGCCTTTCATCGCCTCGGGCACCGGCGGCGTGGTGAGCCGAGGCTTGTTCCACTGCACGGAACATAGTTCCATGATGGTCGGCGCACATCGTGTCACTCCGCCGCCCCGATCGGAAGGCACCCTCTGATGCAAATCAGGCACTCGACCCATCCGGCGCAGTTGCCGGGACTCGACACGGACGGGCTGCGGCGGCACTACCTGATGGACGACCTCTTCGCACCGGGCGAGATCAGGACCGTCTACACGCACGAGGACCGAATCGTCCTCGGCGGAGCAACCCCGTCACCCGGCCGTTCCCTAGACTTGAGAGCGCTCCCCCCACTGCGATCCGCGTACTTCTGCGAACGCCGCGAGCTCGCCGTTCTGGCCGTGCGCGGTTCCGGAACCGTGACCGTGGACGGCATCCGCTCCTCCCAGTTGGTGCCGTCATCTCGCCATCGTGGTCCGTCCACAGTGGAGCAGGAACGCACTCGTACACGTTCGTCTGGGCAATGGGCGGCGAGAACCAGGCCTACGACGACATGGACCCCGTCGCCGTGACGGAGCTGCGGTGAACTTCTCACTGGAAGGCAAGACCGCCCTGGTCACCGGCGCCCGCACCGGCATCGGCCGCGCCATCGCCCGCGGTCTGGCCGACGCCGGCGCCAAGCTCATCCTGGTAGGCCGCGGCGACCTGTCCGACGTAGCCCCCGCAGTAGCCACGGTCTCGCTAGACCTCTCCGACCCTTCTTCGGTGGAACCCGCTCTCGCGCCCGTGCTGCGCGACCACCGGGTGGACGTGCTGGTCAACAACGCCGGAACGATCCACCGCGGCGCCGCCGTAGACGTCTCCCTGTCCGACTGGCAGCGGGTGATGGCCGTGAACCTCGACTCGGCGTTCGAGATCTCGAAGCTCTGCGGGGCCCAGATGATCGCGAACGGCGGCGGCAAGGTCGTGAACATCGCGTCCCTGCTGTCCTTCCAGGGCGGAATTCTCGTGTCCGCCTACACCGCCTCCAAGCACGCCCTCGTCGGCATGACCAAGCTCCTGGCCAACGAGTGGGCCGCGTCGAACGTGCAGGTCAACGCCATCGCACCGGGCTACATCGAAACCAACAACACAGCCCCACTACGCGCCGACCCGTCGCGCGAACCCGCAATCCGCAACCGAATCCCAGCCGGCCGCTGGGGCACACCAGCAGATCTCGCAGGCCCAGCGGTGTTCCTTTCCTCCGCCGCGTCCGATTATGTGACCGGACACGTACTCGTGGTCGATGGAGGCTGGCTGGCGAGATGACCGATACCGCCGTCGAAAAAACGCTCGCCGTGCTGGAGGCCCTGGCCGACCACACGCGCATCACGGACATCGCGCGAGTAACCGGCCTGCCAAAATCCACCGTCCACCGCCTGCTCCAAACCATGGTGGACCGCGGCTTCGCGACCCCGACCTCGGACGGCTACCTGACCGGCCCACGAGTACTGGCCCTGGCCGGCAAGGTGCTGCGCCCCATGGACACGGTGGAGCGGGCACGACCATTCCTGCGCGCACTGCAGGAATCCACGGGGTGCACAGTGCACCTGGCCGTGCTGTTCGGCGACGAACTGGTCTACGTGGACAAAATCGAGGCCAACAAGCCCTACCGCATGGCATCCCGCCTGGGCATGCCCCTGATCGCACACGGAACCGCCATCGGCAAGGCCGTACTCGCCTCGCTCTCCACCTCCGAACTAGACGCCTTCGTCCGCCGAACCGGGTTGCCCGGCCGAACGCCGCGAACCATCACCTCGGCTTCCCGCCTGAAGTCGCAGCTGGCAAGGGTGCGGCGATCCGGCTTCGCTGTTGGACGACGAGGAGAACGAGACCGGCGTCCGGTGCGTCGGGTCCGCGATCCGGGACCACGCCGGGGCAGTGATCGGCGGGCTATCCGCCTCATCGTTGGCGATGGAGCACTCGCTAGCGGAGCTGATCGCGTTGGGCCCACGAGTGCTGCAGGCGGCAGACGAGGTGTCAGCCGCACTCGGCTGGACCTAACCGCGATGGCGTAGCCGAGCCGCCCTCCCCACGCGATGGCGCAGCCGAGCAGTCCTGAGCGCTAGCTCCCGGCGGTGGGGTCCCCCGATCAGATTGCCGGGGGTTTGGGGGCAGAGCCCCCAAGGGGAAGCACGCAACAGGACCCGCCGCCCGCAAGGCGACCCACCCGCATGGTCGCGACCCGCAAGCCGACCACCCGCAAGGTCACCGCCAGCAAGGCCGCGACCGCACCTCACCCCCGATGCAACGCATAAACCATCGCCTCAACAGCAATCCGCGGCTTCACGTTGACCTCAATAGCCTCCCGGCAAGCCAACACCGCCTCAATCCGCCGCAAGATCGACTCCTGCGACCACTGCCCAGCAGCAGTCCGAGAATCCCCAGCCCGATCCGGATGCATCAACGCAGCCTCAGACCCGGTCTTCACCACCAACGCATCCCGATAAAACCCAGCCAAATCCACCAACGCCATGTCCAACGAGTCACGCTGAGTCCGAGTAGCCCGAGACTTCTGCCGCTTCTCCAGATCTTTCAACGCCCCCTTGGCCCCCCGAGAAGCAGCCGCCGTCCCCTTACCCGTACCGCCGGCCCCCATCGCAGTCTCCAGGGCCTCACGCTCGGACTCGTTGCGACTCTCGTTGGCAGTGGTGGCATCCCCTTCAGCTGCCTTGATCAGCTCGTCGGCACACGTGAAGACATCGGCAGGCCGCCGCAGCGCCAACGGAATCCGCAGCACGGCCTCGCGCCGCTCACGAACTTCCGGATCAACGGCCAACCGCCGAGCCCGCCCAACGTGCCCACCACACACAGAGGCCGCCCACTGAGCCATTTCCGGCGCGACCCCGTCCACCAACTCCAGGGCGGAGGCGATCGCGGGAGGCCGAGGCGACCCGAGCGGCACCAGCCGGCATCGCGACCGGATGGTCACCGACACGTCGTCAGGGTGGTCGGAGGGCGCGCACAACAGGAACACCGTGCGCTCCGGCGGCTCTTCGACGGCCTTCAGCAGCGCGTTGGCCGCGCCCTCGGTCAACCGGTCGGCGTCCTCGATGATCACCACCTGCCAGCGGCCCGAGGTGGGGCGGCGGGCGGAGATCTGGACCAGCGAACGCATTTCCGCGACCGAGATCGAGAGGCCTTCGGGAGCCACCACTCGCACGTCGGCGTGGGTGCCGTGCAACGTCGTGCGGCAGCCGGAGCATTCGCCGCAGCCTGGACGGTCACCCACGACGATGCATTCCAGGGCACCGGCGAAGGCGCGGGCGGTGGAGGAGCGGCCGCTACCGGGAGGACCGGTGAAGAGCCAGGCGTGGGTCATCGCGCCTGGTGCGGGGGTGCCGCCCGCGACGATCGTGGCCGCGGCTTCGGCGGCCGCGGACAGGGTTGCCACCGTGTCGGGCTGGCCGACCACCTCGTCCCACACGCTCATGGGGTGCAGTCTTCCAGCGGGCGGCTAGACGACGGCTTCGGGGACCGCTCGCCGGCGGCCCGACACCAGGGGCAGGACGGCGGCGCGGACCCGTTCGGCCAGCAGGTCGGTGTCGCCGTCGGCCTCGACCACGACGTAGCGGTCCGGGTCGGCGGCGGCCATCTCGCTGAGCAGGCGCTGCACCCGCCAGTGGTGTTCCAGGACGATCGACTTGCCGTCGGTGACCGGGCGGTCCAGCAGGATCGTCAGGTCCGGGCGCAGGCGACCGGTGGCCCAGTCGACGAGGCCCTCCAGTTCCTGGTGTTCCAGCGAGCTCGTGGCGGTGAAGTGTGCGAGCGGCGAGTCGACGTAGCGCTCCATCACGACGACGGAACCTTCGTCGAGAGCGGGGCGCACCTGCCGTTCGACGACATCGGCACGGACGGCGGCGGCTACGAGGGCTTGCGCGCGCACGCCTGCCAACTCGGCTGAGGACAGCATCGAGCGGAGACGGCGTTCGTCGTGTTCGGGGTCGGCGGCCAGCAGCACGTCCAGGCCCTCGGCGCGCAGGGCGGCGGCCAGGCGGCGGGCCTGCACGGAGGTGTCCTCGCGGGTGTCGCCCTCGATCGCGATCAGCATGCCCTTGGTGTGCCGGCGGCCGCGGATCGCCGCGAACAGCGACGACAGCACCGGCTCCTCGCGGCGGTCGTCCATCTGCCGGTACGCGACGAGGCCCAGCACGATCGCGATCACCGCGCCGGCGAGCATCACCGGGCGGGTCGCGTCGACCTCCATCGGGTGGCCGAACACGCTGACCGTCCGCTTCTGCAGCACGGCCACGAGCAGCGGGGCGCCGGCGGAGGCGCCGAACAGCACGACCTTGAGCAACGACTGGATCAGCGCCACCGTGCGGCCGCGCATCTCGTCCTCGACCTGCGAGCCCACGATGGTCAGACCGGTCAGGAACGCCACGCCCGCACACGCGCCGACCAGTGCGACGGTCAGCAGCGCGATCCACAGGTGCGGGGCGACCGCGACCAGCGCCAGCGTGATGCCGGCCGCCACGATCGTCACGCCGAAGAGCCGGTTGTAGGACAGTCTGCGAGCCAGCCGGGGCGCGGCGCCCATGCCCAGCGCGAGACCGACGAACACGGCCACGAACAGCAGCCCGAACGTCGAGGCGCCGCCGAGCAACGACTCCGCGTAGAGCTTCGCGGTCGCGATCACCACACCGGCCGCGGCGAACGCGCCGATCATGCCGATCACCAGCCCGCGGACCAGCGGCGTCGCGGCAGCGAACCTCAGGCCGTCGCGGAACATCGCGACGAAACCGGGCTTGTCGGCGTCCTTCTTGGGGGCCGACTGGGTGCGGCCGGACAGCTCCGGCAGCCGGGTCGCGATCAGGATCGCCGAGGTGAAGTACAACAGGCCGTTGATGATCACGGCGATCGTCGCGATGCGGAACTCGAGGTCGCCGCCCTGCAGGTTCAGGTACCCGGGCACACCCGCGATCAGGGAGTACAGGCCGAACCCGCTGATCGTGGAGATGCCGTAGGTCATCACCAGACCGAGCTGGTTCGCCGACTCGACCTGGTCCGGGCGGCGCAGCAGGTTCGGGACCGCCGACTCCTTCGCCGGGATCCACAGCATCGCGCAACAGCCGACCAGGAAGTTCGCGACGAAGAGCCAGATCGGCGAGCCGATCAGCGCGATCGAGATGAACAGCGACCCGCGCAGGACGTCGCAGACCACCATCACCTTGCGGCGGTCGAAGCGGTCCGCGAGCACGCCGCCGACGGGTGCGAACAGGATGCCGGGCAACAACTGGGTGAGCACGACCAGTGAGAGTGCGAACGACTGCCACTGGTAGCTCTTCATCATCTCGGAGACCAGACCGGTCAACGCGAGTAGCGACAGCCAGTCACCGACGCTGCACAGATAGGTGACGAGCCACAGCCGCCGGAACGGCCGGATGGCCAGCACCGAGCGCAGCCGGTGGACCGTGGACACGCTGGACTGGGCCTGCCCTGACTGGCCTGCCTCGGTCACTCCTGTGTCCGCGTCCTGAATCTCAGTCACCCCTACTCGGCCCACTCCGTGCGATCAGCGTAACCGGATGTGGTGGGTGAAGTTGCCGGACTCTCAGGTCTAGCCGCTGAAGATCGACCCAAGAATGCTGATGATCACCAGTACGAAGAACCCGAGCACGATCAGGCAGCCGATGAGCGACGCCGTGCTGTTCGCCGGCTTGGCGGGCTGTTGTTGTTGCCCACCAGACATTTGCGGCACCTGCAGGTACTGCGCATGCACCTGCTGCTGCCGCTGCACGTTCTGGGGCCGCCGGCCCCGCGGCCGCCGCTGCTCCTGCTCCATCGCCGACCAGATGGCCTGCCGCATCTCCTCGGTCGGCACCGGCGGTGTCGGCACCGACACACGTGACGAGGAGTACGCGGTCCACTGAGGAGGGATCCACCGGTCGGCCGTCACCAACCCGGCCAGCGGGTCCGGGAACAGCGGAGGAGGCGGCGGGGCTTGCGTCCCGTCAGGTCCGAACTCGGACTTCATCGCCCGCCACCTCCGACAACCAGCTACAACCGGCTCAGCTCTTCGACTTGGCCGGCGCCTTCTTGGCCGCCGGCTTCTTCGCGGCGGCCGGCTTCTTGGCCGGCGCCTTCTTCTTGACCGGCCCCTTGGCGCGCTTCTCGGCCAGCAGTTCGGCCGCGCGCTCGTCGGTGATCGACTCGACGCTGTCCGTCTTGCGCAGCGACGCGTTCGCCTCACCGTCGGTGACGTACGGGCCGAACCGGCCCTCCTTGATCACCATCGGCTTGCCGGACACCGGGTCGGTGCCCATCTCGCGCAACGGCGGAGCGGCGGCGGCGCGGCCACGCTTCTTCGGCTCGGCGTAGATCTTCAGCGCCTCTTCGAGCGTGACGGTGAAGATCTGGGCCTCGTCGGTGAGCGACCGCGAGTCCGTGCCCTTCTTCAGGTACGGGCCGTAGCGGCCGTTCTGCGCGGTGATCTCGGCACCCGTCTCCGGGTCCTTGCCGACCACGCGCGGCAGCGAAAGCAGCTTGAGCGCGTCGTCGATCGTGACCGTGTCCAGCGACATCGACTTGAACAACGAGCCGGTGCGCGGCTTCGGCGCCTTCTTCGGCGAACCGTTCTCGGACGCCTCGGGCAGCACCTCGGTCACGTACGGGCCGAAGCGGCCTTCCTTGGCCACGATCTCGTTGCCGGAGACCGGGTCGGTGCCGAGCGAGCGGCCCTCCTGCGGCGTCGAGAAGAGCTTCTCGGCGATCTCGGTACTGAGCTCGTCGGGCGCCAGGTCGTCCGGCAGGTTCGCGCGCTGCGCGGCGCCGTCGACCTCGCGCTCCAGGTACGGGCCGAAGCGCCCGACCCGCACGACGACCGTGCGGCCCTCGTCGTCGCTGAAGAGCGGGATCGAGTTGACCTCGCGCGGGTCGATGTCCTCGACACCGGTCCCGACCAGCTTCTTCAGGCCGCCGGAGCGACCGATCGAGCCGTCGGGCCCGACCGAGCCACCGAAGTAGAAGCCGGAGAGCCAGGTGGTGCGCTGCTGACGGCCGGCGGCGATGCCGTCCAGCTCGTCCTCGAGCGCGGCGGTGAAGTCGTAGTCGACGAGCCGGCCGAAGTGGACCTCGAGCAGGCCGACGACGGCGAACGCGACCCACGACGGGACCAGCGCCGCGCCCTTCTTCCACACGTAGCCGCGGTCCTGGACGGTGCTGATGATCGACGAGTACGTGGAGGGCCGGCCGATGCCGAGCTCCTCCATCGTCTTGATCAGCGACGGCTCGGTGTAGCGCGAGGGCGGCGAGGTGGTGTGACCGTCCGCGGACAGCTCCGCGATCGTCAGGTCCTGGCCCTTGACCAGCAGCGGCAGGCGCGACTCCGCGTCGTCCGACTCGCCACCGGCCTCGGCGTCGACGGTCTCGACGTAGGCCTTGAGGAAGCCGGCGAACGTGATCGTGCGACCGGACGCGGCGAACGTGACCTCCTGGCCCGTCCCGGCGCGGCCCTGGATGCGGATGCTGGTCGTGTTGCCCCGCGCGTCGGCCATCTGGGAGGCGATCGTGCGCTGCCAGATCATCTCGTAGAGCTTGAACTCGTCCGCGTCGAGCTCGGAGGCCACCTGACCAGGCGTGCGGAACTCTTCTCCGGCCGGCCTGATCGCCTCGTGGGCCTCCTGCGCGTTCTTGACCTTGCGCGTGTACTGGCGGGGCTTGTCCGAGACGTACTGCGCGCCGTAGAGATCCGTCGCCTGCGTGCGGGCGGCGTTGATCGCGGTCTCCGACAGCGTCGTGCTGTCGGTACGCATGTAGGTGATGTAGCCGTTCTCGTACAGCTTCTGCGCCGTGCGCATCGTGCGGTCGGCGGAGAACCGCAGCTTGCGACCGGCCTCCTGCTGCAGCGTCGAGGTCATGAACGGCGCGTACGGCTTGCGCGAGTACGGCTTCTCCTCGACCGAGGAGACCTTGACCGGCGCGTCCTGCAGCCCGGCCGCGATGGCGCGGGCCTGCGCCTCGTCCAGCACGGTGACGTCGGACTTGCCGGTGAGCTTGCCGTCGGAGCCGAAGTCGCGGCCGGTCGCGAGACGCGTGCCGTCGACGGCGACGAGCCGCGCGCCGAACCGGGGCGGCGTGGCCTCGGCACCGGCGTCCATCTGCGCGGAGATGTCCCAGTAGCTCGCCGAGACGAACTTCATCCGCTCACGTTCGCGCTCGACCACCAGGCGGGTCGCCACCGACTGCACGCGGCCCGCCGAGAGCTTCGGCATGACCTTCTTCCACAGCACGGGGCTGACCTCGTAGCCGTAGAGGCGGTCGAGGATGCGGCGGGTCTCCTGGGCGTCGACCAGGTCCTGGTCCAGGTCGCGCGGGTTCGCGGCGGCCGCCTGGATCGCGGACTCGGTGATCTCGTGGAAGACCATCCGGCGAACCGGGACCTTCGGCTTGAGCGTCTCCAGCAGGTGCCACGCGATGGCCTCGCCCTCGCGGTCACCGTCTGTCGCGAGGTAGAGCTCGTCGACGTCCTTCAGAGCTTCCTTCAGCTCGGTGACCAGCGACTTCTTGTCCGCGGACACGACGTACAGCGGCTCGAAGTCGTGGTCGACGTCCACGCCGAGCCGCGCCCACGCCTGGCCCTTGAACTTCGCGGGAACGTCGGCGGCACCGCGCGGCAGGTCCCGGATGTGTCCCCTGGAGGACTCCACGACGAAGTTGGCGCCGAGGTAGGAGGCAATCTTGCGCGCCTTCGTGGGCGACTCGACGATCACAAGTCGTCGGATGCCACCCGCTCCTCCGCTGTCCTTTTTCGCCCGTGTCGATCCAGCCACTCGCCGTCCCGCTCTCTTCCAAACCCGGTTCCCAGGCCCGCCAGTGTTGCCCAGCGTCGGCCGAAAAGCACACCATCCGCCACGCTCGTACGACGAGACAGAGTGACACAACCTTGCCCGACCGCCCGCTCAGGCCGCCGGCCAGGTGCTCATCGCCACTCCGAGCGGAGGGCTTCCGACCAGCTCAGCGAGCCGTGCCAGCCTTCGCCGACCGGTTACCCGCAACGCCGGAGCCCCTACCAGGGTGCACGGAAGTCCGGCTGCGAGCAGCGCATTTTGCAACGGTAGGTGTGTCTGCGGGGCATTGGGGTCCAAACCGAGCAGGTACGCCGACTCCATCCAGCTGCCCGCGGCCAGCGCCCAGACCCGCAGCACTGCTCCGTTCAGCTCGAAGTCCGCCGGCATCTTCTTCGCAGATCCGTCCAGCCAGCGGGCGGCCAGAGGGGTGAGATCGGTGCGGAACGGCGTGCGGACGAACCGCGTGCCCGCCTCGTTGACGCACAGCTCGGACGTGACCCCGCGTTCCGTGCAGGCCTGCTTGAGGGGCCGGTGGCGCCACTCGTCCCGGAGCTCGACGTAGACGCGCGCGGCTGTACCGCGCGCGAAGCTGACGGCCTGCCCCGGCCCGCAGAGCAAGCCGGCGAGGTCCGCCACGCCGGGCGTGCGCGCCTCGGCCGAGAAGAAGGACAACTGCCCAACCACGGCCCACAGAGTAGAACAGACGTTCGACTGTGACCAGTGGGACAGCTGTGACTACGCCGGTCGAGCGACTACTGCCGACCGCCGCTCCTCAGCTCCGTGCACGACGCGGACTTGCTCATCGCCGCCGCGTACTTGGGCGACTTCTCGAGCGCGTCGAAGGTCGCGCGCAGCTCCTCGGGGCTGCTCACCTGCGAGGTGCCCGCGAGCGCCTTCTCGGCGTTCTCCCAGAACTGGGCGTTCGGCGGCAACGCGGTGACCGGCGCTTTCGCGGCTTCGTAGGACCTGGCCGACTCGGCGAGATACGTCGCCAGCCGGTCGTGCACGCCCTTCAGCTCGTCGGACGGCGGCCCCAGCTCCTGCAGCTTCTTCCCGGCGTCCGTGAGCGCCGTGGCGTTGTCCGTCACGAGCTTCAGGTAGGCCGCCTTCACCGCGGCCGGATTGGCCGGGTCCTGCGCCTTCAGCTCCACGCCCGCCTTCATGCCGGGCAGCAGGCCGCCGCAGAACGTCTCCACCCACCGGCCCTGGGCGTCGGTCAGCGGCTCGTCCTCGTCGGAACCGCAGGCGCTGGTCAGCACCGCGGCGCCGACCAGCACGGCCGTGATCAGGCGTGTGCTCACAACGTCATTTTCCAGGTGCCTGCTTGGACAGGTTCTGCCAGCCCACGCACACCTTGTTCGTGCGGAAGGTCTCGGCATACTTCGGGGTGCTCGCGATCTGCTTGAACAGCGCGGGCACCTCCTCGCGGGAGCCGCTGCCGGCCATGACCTGCTCGTACCGCTCCGGGAACACGTCATCGGCCGCCAGCGCCCGCAGCCGACCGGACGCTTCCTCGAAGCCTTCCGCCTCCTTGCGCAGTGCCTTGATCAGCCGTTCGTGCGGGTTCTGCACATCGGAGCCCAGCGGGCCGAGCTTCTCGATGTCGTCCGCGACCTTGCGGTCCGACACCGCGGCCGTCGACGCCCAGCGGACCACGGCCTCCTTGACGGCGGCCATGCCCTCCGCGACCTTGGCCTGCGGCTCGAAGGACGCGATCGCCGCGACACCCATGGGACCGCAGTACGCCTCGAACCACGCCGTCGGATCGGCGACGGGCACCTCGGACGTCGTGGTGGGTGCGGACGTGGCCGGCTGCACTGGTGTGGGCGGCCGGCTGCACGCGGTGGTGCTCGCAGCCACGATCACCACCGCTGTGAGCAGTCGAAACGTCACTGGCCGATGAGCTTTCCGAGCTTCTCGCGCATTTCGGTGCACTCGGGCGCCTTCGCGATGGCGTCCTTGTACTTCGGGTCGGAGTCGAGCTTCTTGATCTGGTCGGCCAGCTTCGACGGGTCGGCCGACTCGCCGCCCAGCTTCTCGACCTGGGCCATGAAGTCGGGTGCGTTGGGGTCGAGCTTCTTCATCTGCTCGCCGACCGTCTGGTACTCCTTGGCGGCGTCACCGAACATCTTGACCAGCTCGTCGTGCAGGCCCTTCGCCTCGGCGCCGGGGGCACCGAGCTCCTTGAGCTTGCCCTCCGCCTCGGCCAGCGACTTCGAGCCGCTGTCGAGGATCTTGAGCATGCCCTCCTTGAGGGCGACGGGGTTGTTGGCGTTCGCCGCGACGAGGGTGAAGAGCTCGACCGCGCCCGTCAGCACCGGCGTCGTGCCGCCGCAGAAGGCACCCGCCCACTTGACCGGGTCCGCGGCGGCCGGCGGGGTCGTGGTGGTGGTCGTCGGCGCGGCGGTCTGCGTGGACGGCGCGGCGCCGCCGGAACAGCCGGTCACCGCGAGCGCGACACCAGCGCAGGCAGCGACGAGCGTCAGCCGTGCATTCATTGCATTCCCCCAGGAAAGGCCGGATCGGATCGCCGAACAGTACACGTTCGGGCGATCCGATCCGGGTGTCCGAATCCTGGCGATCCCGGGGTTACGACGTGGGGGCGGAGGACGACGTGAGCTCCAGGTTCTTGCAGTTCGGGGCCTTCTTCGCGGCCTCGGCGAGACCCGTCTCGTCGAACTTCCGCTGCACGTCCGCGCCGGCGCTCTCCAGCTTGGCCGCGTTGGTGGCCATCTCGGTGAACGCGGTGACGACCTGGGTCGGGTCGGCGGCCGCGTCCAGTTTCGACTTGGCGTCCGTGAGCAGGGTCTTGATCTGGCCCATGCCGCCCTCGGCGGCGGTGACCAGCTCCTTCGACTTCGGGTGCGGCCCGTTCTCCAGCGCCTTGAGATCTGCGATCGACTTGTCGACCGCGGTGACCTTGGTACCGAGCCACTCCGACAGGCCGGTCTTGAGCTTCGCCGGGTCGTTCATGTCGATGTTCGGCTCGTCCGACATGGCCTCGACGGTGCCGTTGACGGCACCGCAGACCTTGTCCATCCACGCCACGACGTCGGCCTCGTTCGGGGTGGCCGGCGCCGTGGACGTCGAAGATCCTCCTCCGCTGCTGCAGGCGGAAACGGCGAGCAGGCAGCTCGCGAGGAGGGCAATGACTGTGCGACAGCTCGTCATGGGCCGGAAGCTACTCCGGACGGCCACGCTCAGCTCGTCGGCGTCACGCCGAGGCGTTGCATCTCCTGGCACTTCTGCGCGCTCTGGGTGGCCTTCTGCAGCTCGGGGTTGCCCTTGATGTCCCGCAGCGGGTCGGCGAGCTCGGAAAGCTTGGCGATGGCCTCTCCGGCGGCCTGGAGGCCCCCGGTGGCGTTGTTCGGGTCGGCCTGCTCGACCTTCGTCTTGGCATCGGTGAAGACGGCGCCGAGCGAGGTGAACGTCTCGGCCATCTTGTTGACGGCCTCCTCACCGCCCGCGACGGGCGACGGGCCGACGTTCTTGAGGCTCTCCGCGGACTTGGCGAAGGCGTCGGCGAGCTGGCCCATGTAGGCGGCCATCTCGGCCTTGAGCTTGGCGGGGTCGCCGGTGTCGAGCTTCGGGGTGGTCTTGTCGATCTTCGCGAACTCGGACGCGGCGCCGCACACCTTGTCCATGTAGGCAACGGCGGCGGCATCGGTCGCGCCGCCCGTGGGCGTCGATGAAGTGCCGGAGTTGCCGCCGTTTGCGCACCCGGCCAGCGCGGCGGCGGTGATCACGGCAGTGGCGACGAGGCGGAGCCTCATGTCGTAACTCCTCGGTCGGGGTACGTCGGGGGGAAGCCCCGAACGTACCCCGACCGGCGGTGGAACTACGCGGCGCCGTTGCTCACGGTCTCCGCGGGAGCGTCCGCGATCACGGTGCCGCGACGCTTGGACACGACCACGGCCCCGACGATGATCAGGGTCGCGACCACGGCGATCGCGATCCGGATCGGGTCGGAGGCGCTGTCACCGATGGAGAAGGTGACGATCGCCGGCGCGATCAGCACCGAGACCAGGTTCATGACCTTGATCAGCGGGTTGATCGCGGGACCGGCGGTGTCCTTGAACGGGTCACCGACCGTGTCACCGATCACCGTGGCGGCGTGGGCGTCGGAGCCCTTGCCGCCGTGGTTGCCGTCCTCGACCAGCTTCTTGGCGTTGTCCCAGGCACCACCGGAGTTGGCCAGGAACACCGCCATGAGCGTGCCGGTCGCGATCGCACCGGCGAGGTAACCGGCCAGCGGGCCGACGCCGAGGCCGAAGCCGACGGCGACCGGTGCGAGCACGGCCATCAGACCCGGCGTCGCGAGCTCACGCAGCGAGTCGCGGGTGCAGATGTCGACGACGCGGCCGTACTCGGGCTTGACCGAGCCGTCCATGATGCCGGGGTTGTCGCGGAACTGACGGCGCACCTCGAAGACGATGGCACCGGCAGCGCGCGTCACGGCGTTGACCGCGAGACCCGAGAACATGAAGACGACGGCCGCACCGATGGTGATGCCGACGAGCACGTTCGGACTGAACACGACGAACGAGAACGCCGACGCGTCGGTGGCGATCTCACCCGCCTTGAGCAGCGCCTGCTTGATCGCGTCGCTGTACGAGCCGAACAGCGCGGTCGCGGCGAGCACCGCCGTCGCGATCGCGATGCCCTTGGTGATGGCCTTCGTGGTGTTGCCGACCGCGTCGAGCTCGGTGAGGATCTGCGCGCCCTCGCCGTGCACGTCGCCGGACATCTCGGCGATGCCCTGCGCGTTGTCCGAGACCGGGCCGAAGGTGTCCATCGCGACGATGACGCCGACGGTGGTGAGCAGACCACAACCAGCCAGCGCGATCGCGAACAGCGCGACGATGGCCGAACCGGAGAGCAGGAACGCGCCGTACACGGCCGCACCGATGACCAGCGCGGTGTAGACGGCGGACTCGAAACCGACCGAGATACCGGACAGGATCACGGTCGCCGCACCGGTCAGCGAGGTCTTGCCGACCTCCTGCACCGGCTTGTGCTCGGTGCCGGTGTAGTAGCCGGTCAGCCAGAGGATGACGCCGGCCAGCACGATACCGATGATCACCGCGACGGACGCGATCAGCGCCGGGTTGCCGCTGGTGGCCTTGATCGAGTCGCTGATGCCGTTGAGGTCCGCGAAGGAGCTCGGCAGGTACGCGAACGCGGCGATCGTGCACAGCACCGCGGAGATGACCGCGGAGATGTAGAAGGAGCGGTTGATGGCAGTGAGGCCGTTCTCGCCCGCCTTCGCCTTTGTCGTGTAGACGCCGATGACCGCGGTCAGCACACCGATCGCCGGGACGATCAGCGGGAAGAGCAGGCCCTGCGCACCGAACGCCGCGGTACCGAGGATCAGCGACGCGACCAGCGTGACGGCGTAGGACTCGAAGAGGTCCGCGGCCATACCGGCACAGTCACCGACGTTGTCACCCACGTTGTCCGCGATGGTGGCGGCGTTGCGGGGGTCGTCCTCCGGGATGCCCTGCTCGACCTTGCCGACCAGGTCGGCGCCGACGTCGGCGGCCTTGGTGAAGATGCCACCACCGACACGCATGAACATCGCGAGCAGCGCGGCGCCGAACCCGAAGCCCTCCAGGACCTTCGGAGCCTGACCCGCGTAGACGAGCACGACCAGTGCGGCGCCGAAAAGACCGAGGCCGACCGTGGTCATGCCGACCACACCACCGGTGCGGAACGCGATGCGCGTCGCCTTTTCGCGACCGCCTTCTTCGTTCGCGGCGGCGGCGACACGCACGTTGGCGCGCGTGGACAACCACATGCCCAGGTAGCCGATAGTCGCCGAGAACGCGGCACCGACGATGAAGAACAACGACCGGCCGATCCGTTCGGCCAAATCATCTGCCGGTAGCGCGAACAGCAGTACGAACACGATCACGACAAAGATGCCGAGCGTGCGGAACTGCCGGTTGAGGTAGGCCGCTGCGCCCTCCTGAACCGCCTTGGCGATGTCCTGCATCTTGGGGGTGCCCTGACCGGCGGTCAGGACCTCCTTGAGCAGTACGTACCCGACGGCGAGAGCAGCCAGGGCGACCACGGCGACCACGGCTACGACGCCGCGATCACCTCCGGAGAGCTCGAGGCTCTCCGCGAGGAATTGCCGGGACATCCGTCCTCCTGGTGAGTTGCCATGTGCAGCGCCAAGGCAGTCCAGCCGCCCAGCGCGACGTGACGCATCCCTCATTGGATGCGATGAGCGGGGAGTCTAGGGGTTGGTTGCAACGAGGCAACGAAGTGTCCCGATCCGTGCACACACCGTTATCTGCGCAGGAAGTCGAGTCAGGCGCGGCCGGAACTGTCGGTGCCGTGTGCGAAGCTCGAACTCGTGGTGGATCAGGGACGCCGGTTGCTGGACCGCGTGCTGGCGGGAGTACCCGCCGGGGAGTCACCCCTCACGCATGCGCGCGATCTGCCGTTGCGGCAGGCAGATCACGTGATGTGGCCCACGTGGGCGGCCCCGCCGGTGGTCGCGGCGTTCACGGAAACGGGTGTCCGGGAGCCGTGGCGGCACCAGGCCGAGGCGGCGTCGCTGGCGTGGTCCGGCAAGCACGTGGTGCTCGCGACGGGCACCGCGTCGGGCAAGTCGCTCGCCTACCAGCTCCCCGTGCTTTCCACTCTTTTGGCGGACACGAAAGCAACAGCGCTGTACCTGTCACCCACCAAAGCCCTTGGGGCGGACCAGCTCCGCGCGCTCGACGAGCTGGGTATCAAGGGGGTGCGCTCGGCGGCGTACGACGGCGACACCCCGATGGCCGAACGCGACTGGGTCAAGGCGCACGCGAACTGGGTCTTCACCAATCCGGACATGCTGCACCGCGGAATCCTGCCGCAGCACCCGAAATGGCTGCGGTTCTTCCGGCGGCTGAAGTACGTGGTGATCGACGAATGCCATTCCTACCGCGGCGTTTTCGGGTCGCACGTGGCGTTGTTGATGCGGCGGCTGCGCCGGATCGCCCGGAAATACGGTGCCGATCCGATCTTCGTGCTGGCATCGGCCACTGTGGCTGATCCTTCTGCCTCGGCGGAACGTTTGCTGGGCGTGCCGGTTTCCGCCGTCGTGGACGACTTTTCACCGCGTGCCTCGCGCACGGTCGCGTTGTGGGAGCCGCCGCTGACCTCACTGGAGGGTGAGAACGGCGCTCCGGTGCGGCGCTCGGCCGGTGCGGAGACCTCGCGGATCCTCGCCGATCTCGTGATCGAGGGAGCACGCTCGCTCGCCTTCGTGCGCTCGCGGCGCGGTGCCGAGCTGACCGCTCTGGGCACCCAGCGAATCCTGTCCGAAGTAGACAAGGAACTGCCGCCGCGGGTGGCCGCCTACCGGGGCGGGTTCCTGCCGGAGGAGCGGCGGGCGCTGGAGAAGTCGCTGTCGACCGGCGATCTGCTGGGCGTGGCGACGACGAACGCGCTGGAGCTGGGCGTCGACATCGCCGGTCTGGACGCCGTGGTGGTGGCCGGCTTCCCCGGCACGCTGGCGTCGTTCTGGCAGCAGGCGGGCCGCGCCGGGCGATCGGGCGACAGCGCTCTCGTGGTGTTCGTGGCGCGCGACGACCCGTTGGACACCTACCTGGTGCACAACCCGGCGGCGGTGCTGGACCGGCCGGTCGAGGCGACCGTGCTGGATCCGTTGAACCCCTATGTGCTGGGCCCGCAGCTGGCGTGCGCGGCCGCCGAGATGCCGTTGACGCCGGCCTGCCTGGCCGACTTCGGCGGCCCGCTCGCGGAGACCGTGCTCGCGGAACTGGTGGCGGAGAAGCTGCTGCGCAAACGTCCGGCCGGGTGGTACTGGGCCTCGCACGACCGGCCGCACGCCGGCGTGGACATCCGCGGTTCGGGCGGCGACCAGGTGGCCGTCGTCGAGGCGGACTCCGGCCGGATGCTCGGCACGGTCGACCCCGGATCCGCCTGCTGGCAGGTGCATCCCGGTGCCGTGTACCTGCACCAGGGCCGGGCGTACGTGGTCGACGACCTCGACCTGGAGAGCGGCCTCGCGATGGTGCACCGCGAGGACCCGGAGTGGACGACGCAGCCGCGGGACTGCGTGGACATCACGGTCGTGCGCGAGGTCGAACGGGCCGACTTCGGCGGTGTGTCCGTTTCGCTGGGCGAGGTGGAGGTGACCACGCAGGTCGTCGGCTACCTGCGGCGGCTGCCGTCCGGCGTGGTGCTGGACCAGATCCCGCTCGACCTGCCGGAACAGACGCTGCAGACCCGTGCGGTCTGGTACTCGGTCGACGAGTCGCTGCTGCTCGACGCGGGTGTCGAGGGCAAACGGATCCCCGGCGCCCTGCACGCCGCCGAACACGCGGCGATCGGCCTGCTGCCGCTGTTCGCGACGTGCGACCGGTGGGACATCGGCGGCGTGTCGACGGCCGCGCACCCGGACACCGGCATGCCGACGGTCTTCGTCCACGACGGCCACCCCGGCGGCGCGGGCTTCGCGGACCGCGGCCACTCGGCGCTGCGGGCGTGGCTCTCCGCGACGCGTTCGGCGATCAGCTCGTGCGGCTGCCCGATGGGCTGCCCGTCGTGCGTGCAGTCGCCGAAGTGCGGCAACGGCAACGACCCGCTGGACAAGGCCGGCGCCGTGATCGTGCTGGACGTGGTGCTGGGCAAAATCGCCTGACCTGGTGCCCTTGCCTGGCTACGGTGGCGGCGTGAACGCATGCAGCTGCAATGCGACTGACCGGACCCGTTGCGCCTAGCGCGGTAGAGCCGGGTACTCGCCGTGCCCACGCGCGGCCTGGCCCGACATGCCGGGGCGATGAAGCCCTGCCGCGCCCGTTTCCCTTCCGGCCACGGGTTCTTCAGGAGTTCACTTGTTCACGCCCTTTTCCGATCTGGACGCGCTGCTCGCCGACCTCGTCTCGGCGGTCCGCTCGATCCTCGGCCCCACCTACGTCGGCACCTACGTGCAGGGCTCGTTCGCCCTCGGCGCCGGTGACATCCACAGCGACTGCGACTTCATCGTCGCCTGCACAGAACTGCCCTCCGGCGATCGGGAGGCGGGGTTGCGCGAGTTGCACGACCAGATCCCGTTGCGCCCAGGCCACTGGTCGACCGAGATCGAAGGCTCGTACGCCGACGTGGAGTCGCTGCGCTCGGTGGCAGGCCTCGGGGTGCCGTGGCTGTTCAACGACCACGGCCACCGCACGTTGAGCTGGGACACCCACTGCAACAGCCCGCACGCCCGCTGGATCCTGCGCCACCACGGCATCGTGCTGGACGGCCCGCCGATCACCTCGCTGGTCGACGAGGTCCCGGCCGAGGTTCTGCGGTCGTCGATGCGCGCCGAGCTGCCGCACGTGCTGACCGGCATCGAAGAGTGGGCGCCGATGGGCAATGCCTGGACTCAGCGCTACATCGTGGCCGCGTACTGCCGGACGCTCTACACGATCCACACCGGAGAGGTGGAGTCGAAGCGCGGCGCCCTGGAGTGGGCACTAAAAATGCTCGATCAGCGGTGGCACCCGCTGATCGAGCAGGTCTTGCAGGACCGCGATCTCGGCTGGGACGCCGAGGCGGTGCCGCGCCCGGGAAGCATGGAGGCGACTCGCGCCTTCGCTGCCTACGCCGAGCGGTTCTGAGTTTCGTGGGCGCTCGCCGCAGGTTTCACGGGTACCTGCGGCGGCGCTCTCCACGTGCCGAACACTGTGTTCCCGCCTGCTACCGCTTCGCGACCGGATCCCTTGGAACATCGGCGGAATCTGGTTTGTTCGTCTCGACAGGACACGCGGGAGGCGTCGGTGTCCACTGTCTGCTGACGAACTCCGGGGAGGAGCCGGCTTCACCGACCGCGGCAGAGCTGTCGCCCTGCCACTAACGTTCCTCGGTCCGGTCGCTATCGCGGGAGGCTGTCCTTCGGGGTGCGTGTTCGGCTTTTCGCCCGTTCCTCAGCGGCCCCCGAAGTGCGGGGTACAGAGGCCGATCATCGGATCGGGCTGGGTTGGAACGGCCGCGCAGGGCATCGTCTTCGGGGTTGTCGGGGAGAGTCCACGACGACACCCAGCGCGGCCGGGCTTTGTAGTTGTGTCAGACGGCTTCGAGCTGGAAGACCGTCGGGGCGTGCAGCGCCTCGACGAGTGCGTCCTGCACGACGTGCGCGTCCGGCAGGTTCCAGCCGCAGATCGACGGCTTGACCCGCCAGTGCACGACGCCGTGCGCCATCGGGGTGGGCGGCAGCGGGATGGTCTCGCCCTTGGCGTAGAGGTGCACGTCCTCGTTGTTGGCCAGTTCGGCGTTGAGCTTCGAGCCGGACTTCACCATGAACATCCACCGGCCGGACGGGGTCGCGGCGATCGGCACCTGGACGTTGATCGAACGCAGCGCGACTGCCGCGCGGCGGCCGAGGTCGGTGCCGACCTCGATCGCGTCCACCCCGTGACCGGTGGCGAGAAGAAGGCTGTAGGAGCGACCCGCCCACCACGTGGCGACCTGGTCGGACCGCGTACCGATGCGGTCCACCCAGTCGCGGTGCACGGGGATGGGGCCGTGGAGCTCGAGCCCGCTGCGGCCCGCCCACTGGGTGACGCCCTGCTCCGAACCGGCCGGATAAGTGCCGGGCAGTACGGGCCAACCGCGGTACGCGAGGCTCACGGCCTCGGCACGCAGTTCGATGCGGAAGGCCCCGCGCCAGCTATCCGACCAATCCATCTTCCGTCGCCTTCTTCCAAGGTTCTGACTCGACATCGACAAGGTGTCGGTTTTCGTAGGACACCGCGTCGGTGCCGCCACTACAACTAACGTCACCGGGCCCAGGCTTGGTAACCCCCGCCGCGACAACTGGTAGCTATGGAACGGCGAACGCGCCTTGCGAGAGCGAGCAGCTGAACTGCTTGCAATTAGTTCGATCACCGTTCAGCAACTCAGAGCACCGGTGTGAGTCCGCTCACCGCTGGCAGTCGACCGCTCGTCGCGCTCCAAACGCTTCGATCTTCGGCCGGACCTGCCCTCGACCGCGCGCTCACCGGGCCGAACGGCGTAGTCGCCGACACCTCCACAACCACCTCCCAACCGCTCACCGTGCACGTCGCGAGACTCGCCCGGTTGGCGCGGGCCACGCGTTCCGCCTGCTCACAAGCCTTTTCGCCGCCCTCCGCGAGACTCGCCGCCGCCGCGAGAGCAGCCAGATCGGCCGCACCGGTCACCCGATGCCGTGCGACGACCGCCGCCCCGATCTGCGCCCCGACCGTGGTGAGGACGATCAACAGCAACATCGCCACCACACCGCTCACCGCCGCCGATCCGCGCTCACCGCCTGGCGATTCACCGTTCATCGCGGCTCCACGACGGCGAACGCCTCCGCGCGCAGCGGCAGTCCCAGCGGCCCGGCCCGGTGAACGACGACCCTGATCGCGTCCCCTTCGTCGCGGAACTCGACGGTGGCACCCGGCGCGATCTGCCCGACCGCCGCCTCACCCCGCTGCCGTTCACCACGCGCCGTCAGCCGCGCCGCCTCTCTCGCCGCGTCGGTGCACCGCAACTGTTCGATCACCGCCGTCAGCCCGGCCGCCGCGAGCCCCATGACGACGAGCAGCGCGCACACCGCGACAGCCGCCTCCACGGTGACCATGCCCCGGTCGTCAGACCGCAGCCAGCGCACGCTGTATCAGCCCTTGCAACAGGTTCTGCACGAAGTCGCTCGTGAGCACCGCGTACAGCAGTCCCGCGAGGCCGGCCACCGCCAACGTCCCGATCGCGTACTCGACGGTGCTCATGCCGCTGTCGTCCTTCAGCAATTCCATGTGGCTTGTCCTTAGTTGGTTGAGTTGGTTGCGAAACAGTCAGTTGAGGAACTGGTCAGCCAGCCCCAGCACCACCGGCAGCACGCCGAGGCACAGGAACGCCGGCAGGAAACACAGAGCCAGCGGCGCCGCCACCGCCACCGCGGCCCGTTGCGCCTTCGCCTCGGCCTGGTCGACGGCCTCGGCCCTGGTCCGCTCGGCGAGCTCGGCGGCCTGCCGGGCAAGCGCTGTCCCGGACCGCGCCGTCCTCCTGGCGGCCCTGGCCAGCACCGCCGTGCCGGGATGGTCGAGCGCGGACGCCCACGCGGCGACCGGGTCGGCACCGAGCCTCAGCAGTTCGGCGACCTGACTGAGCTCTCCGATGCCGACCGCCCCGATCGCCACCGGCACCGGCAGCCCGGCCCGGAGGCAGGCGGCCAGCAGGTCCCAGGCGGCGGCCCGTTCGAACGGGCCGTCGGGCGTCGCTGTTTTCGGCGGCGGGTCGTGCGCCCGTGGCCGCAACCGGTCGATCGCCTTGCGCGGCATCGGGGCAACGAGGATCGCCAGCGCCAGCATCGCGAAGATCATGGCTCGGTGATCCGCTTCGTCCACCACAGTCCGGCCGCCAGGAACACCGCGCCCGTCACCAGCAGGAACTGACCCGCCGCGGTCGAGGTCAGGGTGTGCAGCGGCCGGGCACCGCTGAGCTCGCCGAGCAGCACACCGAACACCGGCAACCCGGCGAGCACGGCCGCACTCGCCCTCGGACCGGCCATGCGGGCCTGCACCTGACGCGCGAACGCCGCCCGCTGATCCAGGTCACGTCGCGTGGCATCCAGGACTTCGGCCAACGCCACACCGTGCTTCGCCGACACCTGCCACGCCTTCGCCAGCTGGTCCGTTCTCAGCAGCGGCTGACTTCGGTCGCGGAGAGTTCGCTCCACGTCTCCGCCCGACCGGGAGGCGGCCGCGACCGCTCTGAGCACCTCGCCGGCCGGTTCCGGGGTGTCCTGGGCAGCGCGTTCGGCGGCGCTGGCGGCATGGGCTCCCGCGCGCAGCTCGTCGACCACGCCGCCCAGACCGTTGCTGAGCGCTTCGGCGGCTCGTTGGACCGCGCGGTTTCGCTTGCTGTGCTTGAGGATTCGGTAGATCACCGTGGTGAGTACCGCTCCGGCAATCAGGCCGCCGACGCCCGCTGCCAGGTAAGTCACGGTGACCGCCGCGATCAGCCAGACCCACTGCGGGACAACGATTTCTCGCTTTCCGGCCGGTCTGAGGCGGCGGAGTGGTTTGAGTTGTGGCCACAGGATCAGGGCCGCCGCGAGAAGCAGGAGACTCAGCACAGCGCCTCCTTCTCGTGCCAACCGTGTTTTTTGGTCCAAACCGGGCGGACTTCGAGTCCGCTTTCCGTGCGGGCGAAGGCACCGATTTCGGCGAGGTATCTGGCGCCGTTGTCGGTGCGGCGCATGTGCAGCACCAGCCGCACGGCCGCGGCCACCTGACTGTGCAGCGCCTGTGGATCGAGCCCGCCCAACGCACCCAGCGCTTCCAACCTCGCCGGGACTTCGGCGGGCGAGTTGGCGTGGAGGGTGCCGGCGCCGCCTTCGTGGCCGGTGTTGAGAGAGGTGAGAAGTTCACGAACTTCGGCACCACGAACCTCGCCCACGACAATCCGGTCGGGCCGCATGCGCAACGCCTCCCGCACCAGCGACCGCACGGTGATCTCGCCGGCACCCTCGACGTTCGGCGGCCGCGCCACCAACCGCACGAACTGCGGGTGGTCCGGATGCAACTCGCCCGCGTCTTCGACGCACACGATCCGTTCGGTCGGCGGGACACACCCGAGCAACGCCGACAACAACGACGTCTTGCCCGACCCAGTGCCGCCGATCACCAGGAACGCCATGCGCCTGCGGACGATCGTTCGCAGCACCTCGGCGATCTCGGCGTCGAACGTGCCGAGTCGCTGGAGCGCTTGCAGGTCGTGCGTCGCCGGGCGGAGCACTCGGAGCGACAGGCAGGTGCGGTCCGCGATGGGCGGGAGCACCGCGTGCATGCGGACTCCGCTGCCCGGTAACCACCCGTCGACGCAGGGGGATGCGTCGTCGAGTCTGCGTCCCGCCGCCACCGCGAGGCGTTGGGCGAGCCGGCGGACCGCGGCCTCGTCGGGGAACGTGACGGTGGTGCGGCGCAGGCCCGCGGTGCCGTCGACCCAGACCTGGTCCGGTGCCGTCACCAGGACGTCGGTGGTGCCGGGGTCGACGAGGAGCGGGTCGAGCGGGCCGGTGCCGCTGAACTCCTGACGGAGAACTTGGAGGGCTTCCAAGACGTCCGCGTCGGCGAGTACACCGCCGGCTTCGGAACGGACGGCGTGGGCTACGACCGCGGCGGTCATCTCCATGTCGGCGCCGGCGAGGCGGTGGCGGACGCGGTCGATCAGGGTGGTGGTCATGTCGCGCTCCTTCTCGG
Source organism: uncultured Actinomycetota bacterium (assembly GCA_963771775.1). Lineage (GTDB taxonomy): Bacteria > Actinomycetota > Actinomycetes > Mycobacteriales > Pseudonocardiaceae > Lentzea. The sequence continues at coordinate 816,050 of CAVYUS010000004.1, read as the reverse complement.
ACGGTTGGGAGGGGTGGGCCGGGCAGCGGGCAGGACGCGTTCGCTGGGAGGGGCGGCGGGTGAGGCGGTGGTCATGTCGCGCTCGCTGGGTGGGGCGGCGGCCACGACGCATTCACCAAAAGCGCCGCGGGTAGGGCGCGGTAGGCAGGACGGGCACGGCGCGTTCGCCAAACGCAGCCGTGGGCAGGGCGGCGGGCACGGCGGCGGGCATGTCGCGGGCACCGGGCGGGGCGGGCAGGGTGCACACGCGGGCGGGATGCGCTCGGATGGAGGGGCGGGGGTTCATGTCGCGGACTCCGGGCGGCGGGCGTGGCGGCCGTAGGTGATCTCGCGGCCGGTGAGGCAGAGCCAGGTTTCGTGGCACCAGGCGAGGAAGCGGCTCATTCCGGTGGCTCCCTGAACACGTACGGAGGTGGGAAGGGGCGGCCGTAGCGGAGCAGGTTGAGCACCATGCGGCCCCAGATGCGGAGACGAGTCACGGGTGCAACTCCTTCAGCTCGAAAGGGTTCTCGGGCGGGACGCGATGCCGGCAGCGTGGGAGCGTCACGGGCGCGGCGCGCTCTGCTCCGGAGAAGCGTTGGCCTGGCAGCCGGATCTCGGGCCGGCGACCGAACGGGCCACGACCGAAAGGATCACCGCTCTGCGGATGCACGTGGGGCAGTGCATGGCCGCAATGCGCGCCGCGCTACGCGAGCCGGCATCGTTGACGAGCTCTTCACCTTGTGTGGCAACGAGTCCTGTGTCCAGCCGGCCACCGCACTCGGCACAGGTCACGGGTGCGGCTTCCGCAGCGCCAGACAGGCCGTCGGCGGCGGCGGCGGGCTCTTCGCCTTGTGTGGCACCGAGTTGCGTTGCCGTGAGGGACCGCGGGGTCATGGCTGCAGCTCCTTCAGGACTGCGCGGGCGGCGGTGGCCAGCGGGCCCTTGGCGTTGCGGGGGAAGGCGCCTCGTTCCAGGGCGGCTTCGAGGCCGGGTTCCGGGCGCATCTGGGTCAGCAGCGGGACTCCGATCACGTCGGCCATCTCGGCGGGCTGCAGGTTGCCGGGTGACGGGCCGCGGACTACCAGGCGGATGTTGCGGGCCTGGGTCAGCAGGCGGGCGGCTACTCGGGTGGCGGCTGCGGTGGCTCGGACTTCGGCGGGGACGACCAGGACGGTCAGGTCGGTGCGGTCCAGGGCTGCTGACGCCGCGGCGGTGGGGTGGCGGGGCAGGTCGCACACGACGGTGCAGCCGGCTCGGCGGGCGGCGTCCAGGACTGCGGCCACGGCTTGGGGTTCGGGGTCTGGGCCCGCGCGGTCGCAGGCCAGGACGCTGAGGCTGCCGGCGGTGGGCAGGGCTGAGCGCAGCGCTGACATCGGGACCCGGCCGCCGCTGCAGTGCACGCCCGGCCAGCGGGCGCCCTCCTCGGACTCGGTGCCCAGTGCCAGGTCGATGCCGCCGCCCAGCGGGTCGCAGTCGACCAGGACGGCCTCGCCGCCCGCGGCGACTGCCTCGCGGCCGCAGGCGATGGCCAGGATCGAGGCGCCGGAGCCACCTCGGCCGCCCACGAACGACACCACTCGGCCGAGGTCCGAGGGCGGGCCCTCGGCCACGTCGGTGAGAGCGCTCACCAGTGCGCTGCCCTCGACGGGCAGCTCCAGGACGCTCTGCGCGCCGATGGCCACGGCGGGCGACCACGGCGGATCGCCGCCGTGGACCACCAGGACGCCTGGACGGCGAGGGAGGTCCGCGGTCAGGCACGCGGAGACGCCGGCCGGATCCAGGAGCACGAGTGGGGCCGTGCGCCATTGGCGGCGCAGCGAGGTGACGTCCGGGACGCAGTCGAGCGGGCAGTCCGCGGCGGCGGCCAGGCGGAGGACCTCGTCGAGAAGGTCCTGGTCCGAGAGCAGGGCGGTGGGGTGGGTCATGTGGTCCACCGTGGTTGGTCGTGATGAACGACACAACGCACGAAGATCCAGATGTGGACAAGTCGCCGGGTGTGGACAAGTCGCGATCTTGGGCGCTCTTGGACGCCGGAAGTGTCGTACCCGTGTGCGATGGTGAGGGGTTGGGCGCTGGGGCCGCGGCGACGGACGGCAGAGGTCCAGTCGCACCGGAGCGGAAACGTGCCCGGGATATGGGACGACCCCCGCCAGGGGGGAGGGACGGGGGTCGTCAATGGTTCAGTCCCGGGGGGTCGGACTGAACCCGTCCGTCGAACCGGACTCTCCTACTGTATCCCCATGCGCCAGTGCCGCGCGCAACTTCGGCAACAGCCGCGGGCCAAGTTTCGGTAACCGTGTCACACAACGGTTTCGTCCAACAGCGAAATGCCGCCCGAACGGCCTACTGGCGAGTACGCCTAAGCTGAGCCAATGAGTCGGATCGCCGCCTTCTTCGACCTCGACAAGACCGTGATCGCGAAGTCGAGCACGCTGGCGTTCAGCCGGCCCTTCTTCCAGGGCGGGCTGATCAACCGTCGCGCAGTGCTGAAAAGCGCATATGCGCAGTTCGTGTTCATGCTGGCAGGCGCGGACGCGGACCAAATGGACCGCATGCGCGCGCACATCACGGCACTGGCCGCGGGCTGGGACATCGAGCAGGTGCGCGGCATCGTCGACGAGACGCTGCACGACATCGTCGACCCACTGGTCTACAAAGAAGCGACACAGTTGATCGCCGACCACAAGGCGGAGGGTCACGATGTCGTCATCGTGAGTGCGTCCGGCGAAGAACTGGTCGCCCCCATTGCACGAATGATCGGCGCGGACCACAGCGTCGGCACCAGGATGGTCGCCCAGGACGGGCGCTACACCGGCGACGTCGACTTCTACTGCGCGGCCGACAACAAGGCCGTCGCCATCAAGCAGCTCGCCGCCGAGCACGGGTACGACCTCTCCCAGAGCTACGCCTACTCGGACTCGATCACGGATCTGCCGATGCTCGAGGTCGTCGGCCACCCGACGGTCGTGAACCCGGACCGGGCTCTGCGCCGCACCGCCGCGCTGAAGGACTGGCCGGTGCTGCAGTTCTCCGACCCGGTGAGCCTGCGTCACCGCATCCCCACCCCGTCCGGCAAGGCCGTCGCCGTCACGGCCATCAGCCTCGGCGCCGTCGCCGCGGCCGGCGCCGCCTGGTACGGCCTTCGACGGAAGCGCAGCCGCGACTGAAGTCAAGCCCCCAGGGCCAGAACGAAGCCTTCGATACCGGTACCGACCAGTAGCAGCAACGCCGTGCACATGTGGTGTCCGCGTGAGTGCATGGCACCGCCCTGTCAGCGGTACCAGAACGCGAACGAACGCTCACAAATCCAGAAACGCCAGTACTTTCACTACTTAACGTGGCTTGACCGGTGCACCCGTCCGAGCCCTTGCTGTGACCGCCCCCACGCACTTAAATGGGTGGTGCGGAACTCGGGTCGGCCAGGGGCCAGACGAAGAGAAGTCAGGATCCACCCCGGCCAAGCTCCGTGCGCGGACTTCGAGTACCCACGCGCAGCACGCCGCGGGAGGCTTGTCGTCTAGGGCCTGCGTACCGGGACGCCGGACGCCGAGGCCATGGTTGTACGACTGGAGTTGCACGCTTGGTAGCTTGCAAGCCCGCGCTGTCGACGGGGCACCCTTTCGAGGGTGCCCCGTTTGCTTGTTCGCAGAAGACTGAGGCCGAACGGCAGAATGTGCGCCCGTTGACCCACCACGCCGCCGTGAGTAACTTGCGAAATACGCCAGTTATGCGTGGGAACATCACCGGGAGGCTCGTACAAGTGCGGAAAATCACCGCGTTCACGCTGGTCACAGCCATGGTCGCCCTCACGCCGGTGGCGAGAGCGGACGCCTCCGTGACCACGCTGCGCGGGATGTCGCTGGAAGAGAAGGTCGGCCAGCTCTTCGTCACCTACGTCAACGGCCAGGCCGCCGACGTCCCGCACCCCAAGAACCAGACCGACTTCGGCGTTGGCACCCCCGCGGAGATGGTGCGCAAGTACCACCCCGGCGGCGTCATCTACTTCAACAACTCGAGCCGCGACAACGTCGACACCCCGAAACAGATCGCGCAGCTCTCCAACGGCCTGCAGAAGGCCAGCCGCGTCCCGTTGCTCATCTCGACCGATCAGGAGATGGGTCTCGTCACGCGCATCGGCCCGCCGGCCACCCCACTGCCGGGCAACATGGCCCTCGGCGCGGGCCGCAGCACCGCGGACGCCGAGGAGGCCGCCCGCATCACCGCCCAGGAGCTCCGCGCCATGGGCATCAACCAGAACTTCGCGCCGGACGCGGACGTCAACTCCAACCCGGCGAACCCGATCATCGGCGTGCGCAGCTTCTCGAGCGACCCGAAGCTCGCGGCCGACATGATGAAGGCCCAGGTCACGGGCTACGAGGGCCGCCGCTGGTTCGACCCGGACTCGGTCACCTCGACCGCCAAGCACTTCCCCGGCCACGGCGACACGTCCGAGGACAGCCACACCAGCCTGCCGGTCTCGAACCGCAGCCTCGACCAGTGGCGCCAGATCGACGCGCCACCGTTCCAGGCCGCGATCGCCGCACGGATCGACTCGATCATGACCGCGCACATCCAGGTGCCGCAGATCGACCCGTCCGGCAACCCGGCGACGCTCTCGCCGAAGATCATCACCGGCCTGCTCCGCGAGGAGCTGAAGTACGACGGCGTCATCGTCACCGACTCGCTGGCGATGGCCGGCGTCCGCAAGCTGCACTCGGACGCCGAGGTCCCGGTCCTCGCCATCAAGGCGGGCGTCGACCAGTTGCTGATGCCGCCGAACCTCGGGCTCGCCATCGACAGCGTCCTCAAAGCCGTCCGCAGCGGCGAGATCTCCGAGCAGCGCATCGACCAGAGCGTGCTGCGCATCCTCAAGATGAAGCTCCTGCGCGGCGTCATGCTCAAGGCCGAGGTCGACGAGTCGAAGGTCGACCAGGTCGTCGGCTCGAACGGCGCCTCCGCCCAGCGCATCGCCGACCGCACGATCACCGCCGTCCGCAACGACGCGCAGGCGATCCCGCTGAACGCGACCGCTCCCCTGGTCGTCGGCACCGGCGACGCACCGGCCGCCGCGCTCGCGACCAGGCTCAAGGGCACCAAGGTCGTCACCGCGACCAGCCCCACGCCGGCCCAGATCCAGCAGGCCCTCGGCGCCGCGGCGAACGCGGACAAGATCGTCGTGCTGACCAACAACCTGAGCACCCGGCCCACCCAACTCGACCTGCTCAACCAGCTGGTCGCCACGGGCAAGCCGGTGATCGCGGTCGCCACCGGCAACCCGTACGACGTGGCCCACAGCAACGCCAAGACGTGGCTCGCGACCTACTCGACCACGACCGTCTCCATGGAGGCGCTGGCCAGGATCCTGCTCGGCGAGGCCAAGCCGCAGGGCAAGCTCCCGGTCGACGTGCCGGGCCCGACGCCCTACCCGTTCGGCCACGGGGTGACCTGGTGAGAAGGCGGCAGTTCCTCGCGGCCGGCGCGCTGTCGGTCCCGCTCGTCACCACCGGAACCGCCGGCGCGACCCGGACGCTCACCACCGGCGCGGAACAACTCGCGAACGACGGCTGGCGCAAGCTCAAGGGCCGCAAGGTCGGCGTGCTCACAAACCCCACCGGCGTGCTCAAGGACCAGACGCACATCGTCGACTCGATGGTCGCGCACGGAGCGAAACCGACCGCGGTGTTCGGTCCGGAACACGGCTTCCGCGGCACGGCACAGGCCGGTGGTTCCGAGGGCGACTACGCCGACCCACGCACCGGTATCCCGGTGTACGACGCGTACGGCGCCAACGCCGCAAAGCTCCAAGCGATGTTCACGAAGGCGGGCATCGACACGGTCGTCTTCGACATCGCGGACGTGGGTGCGCGCTTCTACACCTACATCTGGTCGATGTACACGGCGATGCAGGCCGCACCGAACCTGGACTTCATCGTCCTCGACCGCCCGAACCCCATTGGCGGCGAGGCGAACGGCCCCCAGCTCGACCCCGCCTATGCCACCGGTGTCGGCCTGAAACCGATCGTCCAGCAACACGGCATGACGGTCGGCGAACTGGCCCGCTTCTACATCGGCGAGTTCGACCTCACCACCAGGCTCGAAGTGGTCAACGTCCAGGGCTGGCGCAGAGACCAGCTCGACACCGGCCTGCCGTGGGTGCCACCGAGCCCGAACATGCCGACGCAGGACACCGCGCTGGTCTACCCCGGCACGTGCCTGTTCGAGGGCACGGTGCTGTCCGAGGGCCGTGGCACCACCCGCCCGTTCGAGACGGTCGGCGCGCCCGGCATCGACTGGCGCTGGGCCGAGTCCCTGAACACCTTGCGCCTCAAGGGAGTCCGGTTCCGCGAGACGTACTTCGCGCCGACGTTCAACAAGTTCCAGGGCAAGACCTGCGGCGGCGTCACCCTGCACGTCACCGACCCGCACGAGTTCGACGCGATCAGGGCGGCCGTCGCCATGATCAGCACGGCGAAGTCGTTGTACCCCGGCGTCTTCGCCTGGCGACCGGACTTCTGGATCGACAAGCTCAGCGGCTCCGACCGGCTCCGCAAGATGGTCGACGCGCAGGCATCGGTGGACGACGTCGTCGGTGCGTGGCAACAGGAGCTGCAGCAGTTCCGCCGCACCCGCCTGCCCTACCTGCGCTACCGGTGAGGACGCCATGCTCATCCCCGCACTGGCCGTCGCACTCGTGACGGCTGCGATCCCTGGCCACTTCGACCAGCCGCAGGACGGTTTCGCGAACCCGTGGACCACGCTGCGACCGTCCAACCCGGTGTGGGCCGGTCTCGATCCGGGCCCGGTCAACGCCGCGCTGCGCCAGGTCCGCGAGTACACGAAACCGCAGGCCAACGGCAAACCGCTCTTCGCCGGCGCCGTCACGATGTACGTGCACGACGGCAAGATCATCACGCACGACCGCACCGGGTACGCCGTTCTGTACTCCGATCAGCAGACGCAGCTGCCGGAGGAAGACCGCGTCCCGATGCGGACGGACACGATCTTCGACCTCGCCTCGATCTCCAAGCTCTTCACGTCGATCGCGGTGATCCAGCAGGTCGAGCAGGGCCGGGTGAACATCGACGAGAAGGTCGCCCACTACCTGCCCGAGTTCGGCGTGAACGGCAAGGAGAACATCACCGTCAAGCAGCTCCTCACGCACACGAGCGGCCTTGAGCCGTTCATCGCGTTGTGGAAGCTGTACCCGGATGTCCCGTCACGCATCAAGGCCGTGATGGACGTGAAGCCGAAGTCCACGCCCGGCACCACGTACGTCTACTCGGACCTGAACCTGATCACGCTCGGCGAACTGGTCCGCGAGGTCAGCGGCAAGAAGCTCGACCAGGCGGTCAGAGACGGCATCACCAAGCCGCTCGGCATGAAGGACACCGGCTACAACCCGAAGGCCAAGAACCGCACTGCCGCAACGGAGTTCCAGGCAGCGCCACCGCGCGGGATGGTCCGCGGCGAGGTACACGACGAGAACGCGTGGTCCCTCGGAGGAGTCGCCGGCCACGCCGGTGTGTTCGGCACGGCCAAAGACCTCGCCATCCTCGGCCAGACGATCCTCAACGGCGGCACCTACCAGGGCCGCCGGATCCTCACCGAGCACTCCGTCGAGCTGATGCTGACGAACTTCAACCAGCAGTTCCCGGACAACGCGCACGGGCTCGGTTTCGAGCTCGACCAGCGCTGGTACATGGGTGCGCTGAGCGGCATGGGCACCGCGGGCCACACCGGCTACACCGGCACGTCGTTCGTGATCGACAAGGCGTCGCGGTCGATCGCGATCCTGCTCAGCAACCGCGTGCACCCGAGTCGTGACTGGGGCAGCGTGAACCCCGCGCGCCGGGCGGTGGCGGACGGGCTCGCCGAGGCGATGGCCGTCAAGACCCACGGAAAGTCCTGGCGCGCAACGACTCCCGGCGGGACGCTCACCGCGGAACGGCCGGTCGAGGTCTTCGTCGACGTCGACAAGGGCGACAAGCTGACGATCCAGCACTGGGACGGCACTCAGTGGCAGGACGTCCGCACGATCACCACCACTCAGCGCCGATGGGTGCCCGTCGAACCAACGAAATCCCGGTTCGTCTTCACGAAGGCAGGCCAGTACAACGGCCGTGGCGTCTACGTGCACGCTCGCGGCGACGTCACGGCTGAGGGCTGGTCACCGGCACGCCGCTAGCACCGACGTGAAGGGTTCGAGCGCCCGCGGGAACGCGGGCGCTCCGAAACTCACCACGATTCCCTTGCGGTCGTCGTCGCTCATCTCGTGCCGGAACGACGAGAGAGGACTGACCTCGATCCCCCGCTCACGCGCCGTCTGCACGATGGCGTCCTCGTGCGGTGTGTCGAGCACGGCATGCATTCCGGCCGCGATGCCGGACACCTCCGCATACGGCGAGACGGCTTCCACAAGCCGGTCACGCCGCCGTTGGTACTTCAACCGCATCCGGCGCACGTGGCTGTCGTACGCCCCGCACTCGAGGAAATCCGCCAACGCCAACTGATCGAGCATGCTGATGTACTGCTCGCGATCGGTCTTCAACGCCAGGATCGGGTCGACGAACCGGTCCGGCAGCACCATCCACGCGATCCGCAGCGCGGGCGACAACGCCTTGCTGGACGTCCCCAGATAGACGACGTGCTCCGGATCGAGACCCTGCACCGCCCCAACGGGTTGCCGGTCGTAGCGGAACTCGCCGTCGTAGTCGTCCTCCAGCACAAGACCGTCCACGCGCCGTGCCCACTCCACCGCCGACGCGCGCCGCCGTGGGTGCAGAGGGCCGCCCAACGGGAACTGGTGCGCCGGCGTGAGCACGACCGTGCGTCGGTCATCGGGCAACTGTTCGGTGTTCGCGCCGTGGTCGTCCACGGCCAGTGGAACCGTCGACTTCCACAACGAACGGTGGAAGTCCAGCCCGTACTCCTCCACGACCACCGGCGGCTTCAGCAACCGGTTGAACATCCGGATGGCGTGCGCGAACCCGGAGCACACCACGATCCGCTCGGGGTCGGCCCGCACGCCGCGCGCCCGCGCCAGGTACTCGGCGAGCGCGGTCCGCAACTCGATCCGGCCCTGCGGGTCACCCGGCCCGAACGCCTCCGACGGCGCCGCCAGCAACGCCCGCCGCGTCGACCTGATCCAGTCCGCGCGCGGGAACTCGGTGATGTCGGGCGTGCTGACCGTGAGGTCGAACCGCGCGTCCTGCCCCGAAGCCCTGCGCTTGACCGGCGGAGGCGGCGCAACCCGTTGCGCGACAACGGTTCCAGAACCCTGACGCGCGGTGAGCCAGCCCTCGGCCACGAGCTCCGCGTACGCGTCCGCGACGGTGTTCCGCGCGATCCCGAGATCGGCGGCGAGCGACCGTGACGCGGGCAGCCGGGTACCGGGCGGCAGACGGGCCGAACGAACCGCTTCCCGCAGCGACGCCGTCAACCGGTGCCGCAGACCACCCGGACCGGACAGGTCCAGGTGGAAGTCAAGATTGGCCCACGATTCCACGATCGAATTGCACCATGCCCAGGACCACTCGGCGGCATAGATTCGTGTCATGACGAACCGGATCGACCTCGCCAAGAAGGCCCCGAAGGTCTACCGCGCCATGATCGCCCTGGACGCCGCTGCCCGCGAAGGCCTCGACGAGCAGCTCGCCGAGCTCGTCCGCATCCGCGCCTCCCAGCTGAACCACTGCGCCTACTGCCTGAACATGCACGCGGTGGACGCCCGAAAGGGTGGTGAGTCCGAGGCCCGCATCTACCTCCTCAACGCCTGGGAGGAGGCCGGCGACCTCTACACCGAGAAGGAGCGGGCCGCACTGCGCCTCACCGAGGCCATCACCGTCCTGAGCAGCCACGAGTACGTCAGCGACGAGGTCTACGAGCAGGCCGCGAAGCACTTCGGCGACGAGGAGCTGGCGCAGCTCATCGCCCTGATCTTCACCATCAACTCGTGGAACCGGATCGCCGTCTCCACCCGAAAGATGCCCGACGTTCGGTGACATACCGCCGGAGATTCGCACCGACAGAGTGACTTTCGGACACAGTTGGGGTGAGTTGCGCCCACACTCCGTTGACCCCTCGGGTGGCGGTTAGTAAGTTTCCCACGTGTCCACTGAAAGCACTGCCGAGTCCAGTCCGCTGGTGAAGATCCGGTCGTTGCTGCCGGGTCTCGCGCGCGCCGAACAGCGCGTCGCGAAGGTGGTTCTGGAAAACCCGGGAACTGTCGCGCACCGCAGCATCACCGAGGTCGCCGAGCAGGCCGGCACGAGTGAGACCACGGTGACGCGGTTCTGCAAGGCGATCGGCGTCGGCGGCTACCCGGAGCTGCGCATCGCGCTCGCCGCCGACACCGCCCGCAGCCAGGCCAGGGCCAACCACAACATGGGCGGCGACATCCTGCCGGGCGACGACCTCAAGCAGGTCGTCGGCAAGGTCGCGTTCGCCGACGCCCGCGCCGTCGAGGAGACCGCGGAGCAGCTCGACGTCGAGTCGCTCGGCAAGGTCATCCAGGCCGTCGCGGACGCCCGCCGGGTCGACGTCTACGGCTTCGGCGCGAGTGCTTTCGTGGCGTTCGACCTGCAGCAGAAGCTGCACCGCATCGGCCTCACCTGCTTCGCGTGGAACGACACGCACATCGCGCTGACCTCCGCCGCCGTGCTGACCGGCGCGGACGTCGCCGTCGGCATCTCGCACACCGGCTCGACCTCGGAGACCGTCGAGGCCCTGCGGGTGGCCCGCGACACCGGCGCCACCACCGTCGCGCTGACGAACTTCCCGCGCTCCCCGATCACCGAGGTCGCCGACCACGTGCTGACCACGGCGGCGCGCGAGACCACGTTCCGCTCCGGCGCCATGGCCAGCCGCATCGCGCAGCTCACGGTGATCGACTGCCTGTTCATCGGCGTCGCACAGCACCACGTCGACACGGCGAAGACCGCACTCGAAGCGACCTACGAGGCGGTGTCCGGTCACCGGCTCGGCGCGAGACCAGACGGTCGGCGGCGGCCGCGGGAGACGACTAAATGATCTCCCCCCGGAACGGTGTGGTGGTGCGCGTGGAATCTCCGACCGAGCAACGGAACCCACGCACGGCCGACATCGACCGGGTCCCCACGATCGACGTACTGCGGATGATCAACGACGAGGACCGCACGGTCCCGTCCGCCGTCGCCGCGGCGCTGCCCGAGCTGGCCCGCGCGGTCGACCTCGGCGTCACCGCGATCATGTCCGGCGGTCGCGTGCACTACGTCGGCGCGGGCACCTCCGGCCGGCTTGCGACGCTGGACGCCGCCGAGCTGGTGCCCACGTTCAACGTCCCGTCCGACTGGTTCGTCGCCCACCACGCGGGCGGCTCCGAGGCCCTGGTCCGCGCGGTGGAGGAGGTCGAGGACCACTCGGGCGCCGCGCAGATCCGCCGTTCCGTGACCGCCAAGGACCTGGTCGTCGGCGTGACGGCGTCCGGCCGCACGCCGTTCGTGATCGGCGCGCTGGCGGAGGCGCAAGCGCTTGGCGCCCACACCGTCCTGGTGTCGAACAACTCCTCGGTGCCGATCACGCCCGACGTGCTCGTGGCCCTGGACACCGGCCCCGAGGCCATCGCCGGCTCGACCCGGATGAAGGCGGGGTCGGCGCAGAAGCTGGTGCTGACGTCGTTCTCGACCGCGGTGATGGTCAAGCTCGGCCGCACCTACTCGAATCTGATGATCAGTATGCGGGCCACGAACGCCAAGCTGCGCGGCCGGACGATCCGGATCCTGCGCGAGGCCACCGGTCTGGCGGAGAGCGAGTGCGAGCAGGCGCTGGCGGAGTCGTCCGGTGACCTGAAGGTGGCGCTGGTGCACCTGTTGTCGGGCGTGCCGGCCGATCGCGCGGCCGCGGCCCTGGAGGACACGAAGGGCCACGTCCGCAACGCGCTGGACCGCCTGGTTTAGGCAGGGCGGACCGGGCGCCACGGGATCGGCGTCGAGAGCACCATCGCGCTCGACGTCTCGCCATGGGCGGCCAGGCGGACCAGCAGTCGCTCCAGCTCCAGGATCGACGTCGTGACGACCTTCACCACCGAGCAGATGTCGCCGGTCAGGCGCACCACCTCGACCACCTCGGGAAGGTCGTCGAGCAGCTCGGGATGCACGGTGATGCACCTCGGGCCGTAGCACTTCATCCGCACCAACGCGACGACCGGACGTCCGACGACGGTGGGGTCCACGACGGCGCGATAGCCGGTGATGGCGCCCATGTTCTCCAGCCGACGGACCCGTTGGGCGACCGTTGGCGGTGAGACGTGCACTCGGCGTGCGAGCTCGTTGTACGACAGGCGCGCATCCTCTTGGAGGGCCTCCAAGAGGGCCTTGTCGACGTCGTCCAGCATGAACGCAAAGCTACTCGCAGATCTGTTTTGCGTTTGAAAGAAGTTCGGGGCGAATGCCTTCGATCGCCCATTCAGGTGCTGCCGCCCAGGCAGGAGGATTGGGGCATGAGCTGCCCCGTGTCCCCCAAGCTGGATTTCGGCGGCACCACGCCGTACGAGGACTACGTGCACGCGTCGGTGCTGCACACCCTTCAACAGCAGTGGTCCAAAGACCCGCGCGAGATGTCGTTCCTGGTCATCACGCAGGTGATGGAGCTGTACTTCGGCCTGCTCTGCTTCGAGTGGCGGCAGGCCCAGACCGAGCTGCGCCAGGACGACCTGCGCGCGGCCGTCCGGACGCTGCGCCGCTCGGACCTGCACCTGCAGGCCCTCTCCGCGGCCTGGCGGCCGATCGCGCGCATGACGCCCACCGAGTTCAACTCGTTCCGCGACGCGCTGGGCGAGGGTTCGGGCTTCCAGTCGGGCATGTACCGGGAGATGGAGTTCCTGCTCGGCGAGAAGTCCGCGTCGATGCTGGTGCCGCACCGGGCCGTGCCCGCGATGCACGCGCAGCTGGAAGAGTCGCTCGCGAAGCCGTCGCTGTACGACGACGTGCTGGCGGCGTTGCGGCGCAGGGGTTTCGAGATCCCGCAGAGCATTCTCGACCGCGACCTGACCAAGGTGTACGAGGCGTCGGCCGAGGTCGAGCAGGTGTGGGCGGAGATCTACCGCGGTCATGACCGCGACCTGCTGGAGCTGGGCGAGGCGCTGACCGACATCGCCGAGGAGTTCGCGCGGTGGCGCTACGACCACCTGCTGGCGACGCGGCGGTCGATGGGCGCGAAGGTCGGCACCGGTGGTTCCGCCGGTGTTGCCTGGCTGGAGAAGCGCACCCAGCGAGCGGTGTTCCCCGAGCTGTGGACCGCCAGGAGCTACGTGTGAGGCGCGAACAGTTCGACATTCCCGAAGGCGTCATCTACCTCGACGGCAACTCCCTCGGCGCACCGCCGAAGCACGTCGCCGAACGCATGCAGGAGGTCGTCAAGCACCAGTGGGGCACGCGGCTGATCCGGTCGTGGTCCGAGGGCTGGTGGGAGGCGCCGCAACGGATCGGTGACCGGATCGGCCGGCTGATCGGCGCGGCCGAGGGTCAGGTCGTCGTCGGCGACTCGACGTCGGTCAACGTCTTCAAGGCGTTGATGGGCGCGGTGCAGGGCACCGACCGCGGCGAGATCGTGTGCGACGAGTCGACGTTCCCGACCGATGGGTACATCGCGCAGTCCGTAGCCTCGTTGACAGGACTGAAGATCCGGGCGGCACATCCGTCCTCTTTGGACCTCACCGGGGACACCGCCGCGGTGCTGCTCAACCACGTCGACTACCGGACCGGCGAGCTGCAGGACATGAAGGCGCTCACCGAACAGGCGCATGCCGTTGGCGCACAGGTGGTCTGGGACCTCTGCCACAGCGCGGGCGTGCTGCCGATCGAACTCGACGCGCTGGGCGTCGACTTCGCGATCGGGTGCACCTACAAGTTCCTCAACGGCGGACCGGGTTCGCCCGCGTTCATCTACGTGCCGCACGAGAAGCAGGCGACGTTCGAGAACCCGTTGTCGGGCTGGAACGGCCACCGCGAGCCCTTCGCCATGGCACCGTCCTACGAGCCGGACCCCGGCATCGTCCGCGCACGGGTCGGCACGCCGGACATCCTGTCGATGCTCGCACTCGACGCGGCACTGGACGTGTGGGACGACGTCGACCTCACCGAGCTGCGACAGCGCGGCCTGGCGCTGACGGCGTTGTTCCGCGCGCACGTCGAGAAGCTCACGAACCTCGAAGTGATCACCCCGGAGGTCCGCGGCAACCAGATCTCGGTGCGCTGCCCGGACGCCAAGGCCGTGATGGCCGAGCTGATCGCGCGCGGTGTCATCGGCGACCACCGGCCGCCGGACGTACTCAGGTTCGGGTTCGCGCCGCTCTACGTCACCGACGAGGACGCGATCAGGGCCGCGGAAGTCCTCGCGGACATCACCCGGTGAGTGCGGCGTCCGCGATGCTCTTCGCCTCGCGGGCGCCCGCCTCCAGCGCCGAGCAGACGAACAGGATCCACTGAGCCAGGCCGTCCAGTTCGCCCGACGCGAACGCCACGGACGCGGCCTCGTACTCGGCGGAACGGCGCAGGCACGCCACCTCGGGCACGCCGAGCCCTTTGGGGTCGAGGCCGGTGGAGATCGACGTCAGCCGGGCGGCGGCACGGGCCACCACGCCGTTGGCGACCTCGAACGGCGCCAGCCCGAGCAGTTCGCCGTGCACGACCGCGATCAGCACCGGCGCCGGCACGGACGTTCCGCCGGTGACCAGTGTCGCGAGCATGTCGAGCCGGGCGGCCACGTCGGGGGACACCCGCGGCCGGCCGACCTCCGACGCCAGGTCCGCGGACCCGAGGACGTGCAGCCGGGCGAGGGCCTGCAGCGGCGCGCGCTGCCACGTGCCGACGAGACCGCCCAGTGCCTCCGCGATCCGCAAAGACCCTGCCAGCACGGGATCCGTGACCTCGCCGGACTCCGGAATCTCGGTCGGACCGCCCTCCAGCGCCGCCGACGCACGGGCCGCGCGGACCGATGCTTCGGCCGCGGTCGTGGCCCAGCCGCGCAGGTTCACCCGATGGCGGTGCACCTGGAAGACGGCGTCCTTGGCGGCGTTCGCGGCGTCTGCCACGCCAGGCAAGGAAAGCAGCGGAGCGAGAGGATCGGTCACGGTCGCGCAGAGTACCTGACCAGGTGAAACACGTGACCCAGCTCACTGCCCAGACCGTTGAGCGCGCAACTTCGCCCGTTCATCGCGCCACACGTGCCTAGACCAGACAAAACGGGTTACACAATGACAGCCGTGTAACCAACCTCCCAAGATTGGTCTGAACCTTTCGGGGGAGGAGCCTGTTGGAAGTGAGCTGGCTCGCACTACGGTCAGTACCCGCATCCCCAACAGGTCTGGACTTTCCAGGAGGTCTCGCACCATGACGCAGTCGCCAGGCCAGGGCAACGCTCTGGACAACCTGCTCACGGAGAGCAGGACGTTCCCGCCTTCCGACGAGTTCGCGGCACAGGCGAACGCACAGCCCGCGCTGTACGAGGAGGCGAAGGCCGACCGCGAGGCGTTCTGGGCGAAGCAGGCGGATCGGCTGCACTGGGACACCAAGTGGACCCAGGTGCTCGACTGGTCGGACGCGCCGTTCGCGAAGTGGTTCGTCGGCGGCAAGCTCAACGTCGCCTACAACTGCGTCGACCGGCACGTCGAGTCCGGCCACGGTGACCAGGTCGCCATCCACTGGGAGGGCGAGCCCGGCGACTCCCGCGCCATCACCTACGGCGAGCTGCAGCGCGAGGTCTCCAAGGCCGCGAACGCGTTGACCTCGCTGGGCATCGGTGCCGAGGACCGCGTCGCGATCTACATGCCGATGGTCCCCGAGGCGATCTTCGCGATGCTCGCCTGCGCCCGCGTCGGCGCCATGCACAGCGTCGTGTTCGGCGGCTTCTCCGCCGAGGCGCTGCGCACCCGCATCGAGGACTCCTCGTGCCGCCTCGTGATCACCACCGACGGCCAGTACCGCCGGGGCAACCCGGCGCCGCTCAAGCCCGCCGTGGACGAGGCCGTCGCCGGCGCGCCGTCGGTCGAGAAGGTCATCGTCGTCAAGCGCACCAACACCGAGGTCGCGTGGACCGACAAGGACGTCTGGTGGCACGAGCTGGTGGACTCGCAGTCCGACCAGCACACCCCCGAGGCGTTCGACTCGGAGCACCCGCTCTTCATCCTCTACACCTCGGGCACCACGGGTAAGCCGAAGGGCATCCTGCACACGTCCGGCGGCTACCTCACGCAGGCGTCGTACACGCAGCACCACGTGTTCGACCTCAAGCCGGACACCGACGTGTACTGGTGCACCGCGGACATCGGCTGGGTCACCGGCCACAGCTACATCGTCTACGGCCCGCTGTCGAACCGCGTGACGCAGGTCGTCTACGAAGGCACGCCGAACACCCCGGACGAGGGCCGCCACTGGGACATCGTGCAGAAGTACGGCGTCTCGATCTACTACACGGCGCCCACGCTGATCCGCACCTTCATGAAGTGGGGCGCGGACATCCCGGCCAAGTACGACCTGTCGTCGTTGCGCGTGCTGGGTTCGGTCGGCGAGCCGATCAACCCCGAGGCGTGGATCTGGTACCGCGAGAACATCGGCGGCGGCAAGGCTCCCATCGTGGACACGTGGTGGCAGACCGAGACCGGCGCGATCATGATCTCGCCGCTGCCCGGTGTCGTGTCGACCAAGCCCGGCTCGGCGCAGCGCCCGCTGCCCGGCATCGGCGCGAAGGTCGTCAACGACGAGGGCGTCGAGGTCCCGGCCGGTGGCGGCGGCTACCTGGTGCTCGACGAGCCGTGGCCGTCGATGCTGCGCGGCATCTGGGGCGACGAGGAGCGCTACCGCGACACGTACTGGTCGCGCTTCAAGGACCAGGGCTTCTACTTCGCCGGTGACGGTGCCAAGTACGACGCCGACGGCGACATCTGGCTGCTCGGCCGGGTCGACGACGTGATGAACGTGTCCGGCCACCGCATCTCGACCACCGAGGTCGAGTCGGCGCTGGTGTCGCACCCGACCGTGGCCGAGGCGGCCGTCGTCGGCGCGTCCGACGCGACCACCGGCCAGGGCATCGTGGCGTTCGTGATCCTGCGCGGCGGCGCCGGTGCCGACGCCGGCGGCGCGGACGCGATCAAGGCGCTGCGCGACCACGTGGCCAAGGAGATCGGCCCGATCGCGAAGCCGCGCCAGATCATGGTCGTCCCGGAGCTGCCGAAGACGCGGTCCGGCAAGATCATGCGGCGCCTGCTGCGCGACGTGGCGGAGAACCGCGCGGTCGGCGACGTGACGACGCTGGCCGACTCGTCGGTGATGGACCTGATCTCGGCGGGCCTGCAGTCGGGCAAGGCCGAGGACTGATCAGCGCAATCGTGACGGGCGTCCTCCACGGAGGGCGCCCGTTCGCGTTAAGATCCCATTCAGGTGAGCCGGGAAGTCTGGTCGGCGCGAGTATCGCTGTACCCGCCGAACGCCCCGGGAGACCTGTTGTCGCGCAAGAAGGCCGTAGTCGCCGAGTTCGCCCGCTACCTCCGTACGGAAACCGTCGGTGGCACGGTGCTGCTCGGAGCCACCGCCATCGCGTTGATCTGGGCCAATTCACCTCTCAGCGCGGGCTTACTTCGGGCTGCGGGACCTGCACCTCGGACCGCTGTCCGTCGGTGACTGGGCGAAGGACGGTCTGCTCGCCATCTTCTTCTTCGTCGCCGGGCTCGAACTCAAGCGCGAGCTCGTCGTCGGCGAGCTGTCGGAGTTCAAAGCCGCGATCCTGCCCGTGGTGGCGGCGATCGGCGGGATGATCGTGCCCGCGCTGATCGCGTTGTCGATCGGCTGGGGGCAGCCGGGGATCGAGCAGGCCTGGGCGATCCCGGTCGCGACGGACATCGCGTTCGCGCTGGGGGTGCTGGCGCTGACGGCGTCGGGGCTGCCGTCGGGGCTGCGGGTGTTCCTGTTGTCGCTGGCGGTGGTGGACGACCTGGGCGCGATCATCGTGATCGCGATCCTGTTCACGGCGAAGTTCAACCTGCTCGCCGCGGGCGCGGTCGTGCTGCTTCTCGCGCTGTACTGGTTCCTGCAGTACAAGAGGATCACCACGCCGTTCCTCTATGTGCCGATCGCGCTGGCCACGTGGTGGTTCATGCACGAGTCGGGCATCCACGCGACGATCGCGGGTGTCGCGCTGGCGTTGCTGACGCGGGTGCGCCGCGATCCGTACGAGCAGGAGGCGCCGGCGGTGCGGTTGGAGCACCGCCTGCAGCCGTTCTCGGCCGGAGTGGCGGTGCCGGTGTTCGCGCTGTTCGCGGCGGGTGTGCCGATCGGCGCCGAGGCGCTGGGGAAGCTCTTCTCGGACAAGATCGCGATCGGCGTGATGGCTGGGCTGATCGTCGGCAAGGTGGTCGGGATCGTGGGTGCGTCGGCGCTGGCGGTGTGGTTCAAGGCGGCGGTCTGGCCGGCCGGGGCAGGGCCGCGGGACATCTTCGCCGTGGCGGTGCTCGGCGGGGTCGGGTTCACGGTGAGCCTGCTGATCGCGGAGCTCGCACTCGACCAACCGGAGACCGCGAAGGCCGCCGTGCTGCTCGCCTCGATGATCGCGTCGCTGCTCGCCGCGGTGTTGCTCATTCGTCGCAGCCGGGCTCATGGCACCATGTCCGGGTGACCACCAGGGAGCACATCGCGTCGATTCCGCTGACCGCAGACGACCCGACGGCCGGAGCCTCGATCGGCGGCCTCGTTCGTGATGCGACCGCGCACATGTCGACTTTGGTCAGAGCAGAGTTCGAGCTCGCCAAGGACGAGGTCGTCGCCGAGGTCAAGAAGGGCCTCAAGAGCGGTGTCTACTTCATCGTCGCGCTGACGGTGCTGTGCTTCTCCCTGTTCTTCGTGTTCATGACACTCGGGTACGCCTTCTCGTACTGGTTCAACTGGCCGCCGGCCGGCGGCTTCGCCCTGGTGTCCGGGGTCATGGTCGCTACCGCGGTGCTCTTCGCGCTGCTGGGCTGGCGCAAGGGCAAGTCGATGAGGGCGCCGCAGAAGTCGATCGCCGAGGCGAGGGCGACCGTGGCGGCACTGACGAGCCGTGACATCAAGAGCAGGGGCGGCGACAACTGAGCCGCAAGCCCGACCCGTCGGTGGTGCGGGTCGCGGGTCCCTGGACACACCGCGACGTCTCGGCCAACGGCATCCGCCTGCACATCGCCGAACTCGGCGAGGGACCGCTCGTGCTGTTCCTGCACGGGTTCCCCGAGTTCTGGTGGTCGTGGCGGCACCAGCTGACCGCGCTCGCCGAGGCCGGGTACCGCGCGGTGGCGGTCGACCTGCGCGGCTACGGCGACTCGGACAAACCTCCTCGCGGCTACGACGGCTTCACGCTCGCCGGTGACATCGCCGGTCTGGTCAAGGCGCTCGGCGCCCAACGTGCGCACCTGGTGGGCCACGCGTGGGGCGGCGCCACTGCCTGGACGGTCGGCGCGATGCATCCGCGCGTGGTCTCGTCGATCTCCGTGCTGTCGGCACCGCACCCGCTGGTGACGCGCCGGGCGTTCCGCAGGCATCCCCGCGTGAACTCCCACGTGCTGCGCTTCCAGTTGCCGATCTACCCGGAACGCTGGCTGACCGGCGAGAACGCTTTGCAGGTCGCCAAGCTGCTGTCCGCGTGGTCCGGGCCGAAGTGGCGGTCGGCACCCGAGTTCGACGAGGTCATCCGCCGCTGCCGGCAGGCGATGACGGTGCCCGGCGTCGCCCACAGCGCGCTGGAGTACTACCGCTGGGCGGTGCGCTCGCAGGTGCGCAGCGACGGCCGCCGGTTCGCCGAGGCCGTGGACAAACCGATGCAGGTCCCGGTGCTGCAGATCCACGGCGAGCTGGACCCGGTGTCGCTCGAGTCGTCGGCGCGCGCGTCGCGGGCCTGGCTCGGTCCCGGCTCGGAGTTCCGCTGCCTGCCCGAGGTGGGGCACTTCCCGCACCAGGAAGCGCCGCACACCACGAGCAAGCTGCTCACCGAGTTCCTGCGGAAGACGAACTGAACGCGGCCCTGAGCGCACCGGCCGGGTCGTCCGGCAGCTCGGTCGAGCGCCAGGCGATGTAGCCGTCCGGCCGGACCAGCGAAGCACCCTTGGCGGACAGTCCGAACACGTCCAGCTGCTCGACCCGTTCGTACCGGATGTTCAACGGTGCCGCCGCTTCCTCCCACTGCGGATGGTCCGCGACGAGCACCCAGCCGCGCTGGAAGAGGTCCAAAGTGGACTTGCCCGGCGCGATCCACACGTGCGGGGCGCGCGTGCCCGGTTGGCCGTTCCACTGCTCGGGGAGTTGTGCGGGCGGCAGTTCCGGGCCCGCGCCGAGCACCGCGTCCGAGCGGTAGAGGACGCCGTAGTGCATCGCGTTGTTGTCGATCAACGGCGCGTCCTCCGGCTCGCCGTCGCGGTTGTGGCCGTCGTTGCGCGCGAAGATCTGCTGGTGGCACAGCAACGCGACCGGGCGCCGTTCCGCGTCGTAGGTGTCCAACAGGGACGGTCGTGACTCGCCGGTCAGCACGGCGGCGAGTTTCCAGGCGAGGTTGTGCGCGTCCTCGATGCCGACGTTCGCCCCGAACCCGCCCCGGCTCGGCGGCAACGTGTGCGCGGCGTCGCCGGCCAGGAAGATCCGGCCCGCCGAGAACTGGTCGGCGACCGCCGCCGAGATCGTCCAGCGGCCGGCGGTGATGATCTCGACGTCGAGGTCGTCGCGGCCGATCGCCTGGACGATCTTCTGCCGCAGTTCGGGCTCGTCGTATTCGCGGTCTTCGAGCATCAGGACCCAGCGGCCGTCGCCGTAGGTGGTCAGGAAGCCGACGCCGTCGACGATGAACTGGCCGATCCCGTCCTTCAGGTACTCCTCCAGCGGCGCGCGGAACAACACGCTGCGGGAGGTGTGCATGTATCCGCGCCCACTGCGGGTGATGCCGAGCGCTTCCCGGACAGGGCTGCGGTGGCCGTCCGCCGCGACCAGGTAGTCGGCGCGGATCTCGTAGGGCTCGCCGTCGCCCTGCACCAGCGCCGTGACGCCGTCCTCGTCCTGGGAGAACTCCAGCATCCGGGTGCTCATCCGGATGTCCGCGCCGAGCTCACGCGCCCGGTCCCGCAGCAGCGGCTCCATCCGGTCCTGCGCCACAGCGACGCCCGTGGAGGGCGAGTACTCGATCCCTGCGTCCTTGTCCGCGGACCGTTCGGGCGGCGACCAGAAGGTCTCCTCGAACCGCTTCCCGACCAGGCTCTCGACCCGGACCCGCCGGACGCCGAAACCCTTCGTCACCCGGCTCGGCGGCAACCCGTCCGCCAGCCCGGCCGCGCGCAACAACTCGCCCGTCCGTGCCGTGAAGCCGACTGCGCGCGGGTGCGGTGAGCTGCCCGGATGCTTCTCCACCAACGTCACCGCCACCCCGCGCCAGGCCAGGAACAGCGCGGCCGACGTTCCCGCCAGTCCTCCCCCGACCACCAACACCGAAGTCCTCATCGCATCCTCCCAATACGCCGTATCGCTCAATACACTGTATCGCCACGAGACGGTGTATTGTCCAGCCCGATGTCGAACGCACCCGTGTGGGACCGCCCAGAGCCGCCCAGCAAGCCGTCGCCGACCCCGTTGAGCAGGGATTTGATCGTGCGCGCCGCGATCAGGCTCGCCGACGAGGGCGGACTCGACGAGGTGTCGCTGCGCAAGGTCGCCGCCGCGCTGAACGCGGGCCCGATGCGCCTCTACGGCTACATCGAGACCAAGGACGAGCTGCTCGACCTCATGGTCGACGAGGTCTACGGCGAGATCACGCCACCTTCACCGTCGGCGGGCTGGCGGGCAGGTCTGCGGCACGTCGCGCACGGCATCCGGGACGCGGCGAAGCGGCACGAGTGGTTCATCGACCTGCTCAGCAACCGTCCACACCAGGGCCCGAACGCGCTCACGCACATGGAGACCACGCTCGCCACGGTCGGGTTCGAGAGCATCGACCAGGTGCTCGACGTGGTCGGCGCGGTGATGGCGTACGTCTTCGGGGCCGTCCGCGGCGAGATCACCGAGCTGCGCGCGGAACGCTCGTCGGGCATGACGGAGGAACAGTGGCAGCGAGCGTCCGGCCCGTATATGGAACGGATGCTCGCCACCGGCAACTTCCCGACGCTGGCCAGGGTCATGCACGAGGCCGGCGACCGCGACCCCGCGGAGAGGTTCGAGACGGGCCTCGACTACGTCCTCGACGGCATCGCTACGAGGCACAACCCTGCGTAGACGCCCGGCGGGTCAGCGTCGGCGCCTTCTGCACCATCTGCTGCACCTGCTGGGCGGTGAGCACGAAGCCGGTCTCCGGATCGTCGACCGCGGCACCGAACACCACGCCCATCACCTTGCCGTTCGGGTCGACCAGCGGCCCGCCGGAGTTGCCGGAGCGGACCTCGGCGCGAACGGTGTAGACGTCACGCGTCACGGTCTGCGCGTCGTAGATGTCCGGGCCGCGCAGCAGCGGAATGCGCTCACGCACGCGGGCCGGCGAAGACTTGTACGGACCGTCCAGCGGGTAGCCCAGCACGATGCCGTTCTCGCCCGGCTGCACCTCGTCCGAACGGAACTGCAGCGGCGTGGCCTCGAGGTCCGGCACCGCGAGCACCGCGATGTCCGTGCGCGGGTCATAGGCCACGACGGTCGCGTCGAACTGACCGCGGCCGACCTCGACCGTCACCTCGTTGGTGCCGGCGACGACGTGCGCGTTCGTCATGACCCGTTCCGGTGCGATGACGAACCCGGTGCCTTCCAGGGCCCGCGAGCACGACGGCGCGCGACCGCGGACCTTCAGCACCGAGGACTTGAGCTTCTGCGAGATCGGGGAGTTCGCGAGCGCGCTGTCCGGCGGCTCGACGTCCTTGAGCGGCGTGCGGTTGAACGGGTCCATCGCCTGCGGGAAGCCCGAGACGTCGAAGAGGTTCTGCAGGTCCTCCGACAGCACCCGAGCGGCTGACGGCATGGTCTCGTTGACCTTGCCGAGGATCACCGACTGCTTCAGCGACGAGGTCAGGTCCGGCAGGCCGGCGACCGACGTCAGCGGGAGCGCGATCATCCACGCCACGACGAAGACGACCAGACCCTGCACCACCGCGCCCAGCGCGTTGTCCGCGCCGCGCAACGGTGAGGCGTTGACCCGCGCCTTGATCGTCCGGCCGATGTAGACGCCGATGGTCTCGCCCAGTGCCACGAGCAGCACGACGATGCCGACGGCGAACACGACCTTCGTGACGACGTTCTCGAACTGGGACACCAGCAGTGGAGCGATCTGCGTGCCGAGGATCAGGCCGACGAGCACACCGACGAAGGCCGGCAGCGCGACGACCATGCCCTGCCTGGCCCCGGAGATCGCCGCGATCACGGCAAGGCCGAGCACGAGCAGGTCAACCCAGTTCAACCGACAACCTCCGCCTCACTGTGTAGCGCGCAACGCTAGTTCAAGGTCACGCACATCGGCCGCATCCCACGGCTGTTCCCAGCCGCCGAGTGCGATCAGTCCGTTCAGCAACCCCGCGGTGAATCCCCACACCAGCATGCCCGGTGCGGAGAAAGCCGCTCCGACGTAGCCCGAAGGGTGACGCACCCGGAACCTGTTCGCTGGATCCGCGAGGTGCGCGACGGGCACCCGAGCGACGGCGGCGGTTTCCGCCGGGTCGACAGGCGCGACGGGGCTCGGCTGTTCCCAGTAGGCGAGCACGGGCGTGACCACGAACCCGGACACCGGCACGTACAGCTCCGGCAACTGAGCAAGCGGTCTCACTCCTGACTCAAGTACACCGGTCTCCTCGTAAGCCTCGCGTAATGCGGTGGCCACCGGACCGTCGTCGGTCGGGTCGGCGACCCCGCCGGGGAACGCGACCTGACCCGGATGCGAGCCCAGCGTGTCCGCACGGCGCAGCAGCAACACGTCCGGTCCGTGCGCTTCGTTCTCGCCGAACAGCATCAGCACGGACGCGGGCCGCCCACCGCCCGAAGCCGGTGTCTTGATCCGCGTGAACGTCCTGGCGTCGATGTCCTCGGTGGCCTTGACCAGGCGCTGCATCCAGTCGGGTGGCTCTGCTGCCTCCGTCATCGCACCGCCTTCTCCACCTGCTCGGGCGCCGTGAAGTACGGCGGGTCCGTGATCTGCCGGACAGAACCGTCCGCTCCTACGTAATACGTGGCGGGAAGCGTTATCGGCGCCTTGACCCGCTTGCGTAGTTCGTCCGCCTCGTCGTAGACCGAGGGCAGCCGCACGCCGAGCCGGGCGAGCAGCTCGAGGCCGTCGGCCTCCCGGCTCCCCACCAGAACTGGGACGACCGGGACGGCACCTGGTTGCTTCGCGTAGGTGTCGAGCACGGGTAGCTCCTCCTGGCACGGCTGGCACCAGGTCGCCCAGAAGTTGATCAGGAGCGGTCCCTTGAGCGCGAGGGCCGTCCGGGTGCCGTCACCGAGGCAGGTCACGTCGACGCCGCCCTCGTCACCCGGCACGCACGGCCTGAGCTGGGCCTGGGCGCGCAACGCCGTGACGTCCTGCGGCGGGCGGTTCGAGGTGGGCCGCGGCTCCGGCGTCCGGTCGCGCGGCCACAGTGCCACGACGCCCGCTACGCCGAGGACGAGCACCAGGATCAGCCAGCGGCTGCGGTTGTTCACCCCACCAGTTTCTCGCCGGACCGCACCCGGTCGGCAAGTTCGAGAAGGTGCGGTTTCTCATCGCCCTTCACAAGTTTTTCCGCTTTTTTCGGATCCTCGGGGCCAAGGCCGTACGACGGGCAGTCCTTCATCAGCAGACAGGCACCGCACGCAGGCGTTTTGGCGTGGCAGACGCGGCGGCCGTGGAAGACGATCCAGTGCGAGGCCATGGTCCAGTCGCGCTTCTCGATCAGGTCGCCGACGGCGTACTCGACCTTGACCGCGTCTTCCTGATCGGTCCAGCCCCATCGGCGCACGAGGCGGCCGAAGTGGGTGTCGACTGTGAGCCCGGGCACATCGAACGCGTTGCCGAGAACCACGTTGGCCGTCTTGCGTCCTACACCAGGGAGCTTGACCAGCTTCTCCATCGTGCCGGGAACCACACCGTCGTACTGCTCCACAAGAGCAGCACCGAGACCCATCAGAGACGTTGCCTTGTTCCGGTAGAAACCGGTCGGGCGGATCATCTCTTCGAGTTCGACCCGGTCGGCGCCGGCGTAGTCGGCGGCCGTCGGGTACTTCGCGAAGAGCGCGGGAGTGACCTCGTTGACCTTCTTGTCGGTGCACTGCGCGGACAGCACGACTGCCACGACCAGCTCCAACGGGGTGGTGAAGTCCAGTTCGCAGTGCGCGTCGGGGTATCCCTCGGCAAGCACGCGCACCATCCGGCGGGCCCTGCGGGTCAGGCCGAGCTTGGTTTCCGGTTTCTTGGTAGCGGGCACTGATTCAGCGTAGTCAACACGCCGGAAGCACCCCCTAGACGCGTACTCGAATCCCTAATGCGCCAGACTGCGGAGCATCATGACTGCCTGGTTTGTGATCGTCGTACCGATCGTGATCATGTTCTTCGCGCTCTTCATGGAGCGCGTCGAAGCGAAGCTTCGGCACGTCGCCGTGCAGGAGAACGAGGTCGAGGAGTTCCTGGAGTCCGCCCGGCCCAATGAGGTCAAGGCGCTCTACGGACACGGCATCGGCCGTGCACTCGAGCTGTTCCGCCTGCGCCGCCGCGGCCGTGGCGGCGTGCGCAAGGACGTCCGCTAGATGGCGTAGAGTGGCCGGTCGGGCTGGATCGAGTCAGTTGGCTTGTTCCTACTAAGACGGCGAGCCGAGCGGCGATCCACAACAAAGCCCTTAGACTGCAACGCAGTGATCGGCGGCACGGCGCTGACTCCACCAAAGATGGTGGTAGGCGTGCCGTCGCGTCGATTAGGAGGGACGAGGTGGACGAGACCCTGGCGCGAGCGGGCATCTTCCAGGGAGTTGACCCGGCGGCCGCAGAGGCGCTGGCTCAGACCCTGGAAACGGTGGAGTTCCCGCGTGGCCACGTGATCTTCGCGGAGGGTGAGCCGGGCGATCGCCTGTACATCATCCAGTCCGGCAAGGTGAAGATCGGCCGCAAGTCGCCGGACGGCCGCGAGAACCTGTTGGGGATCTTCGGACCTTCCGACATGTTCGGTGAACTGTCCATTTTCGATCCCGGGCCCCGCACGTCGACCGCGACGACGGTGACCGAGGTGCGCGCGGTGTCCATGGACCGCCCCGCGCTCCGGCAGTGGATCACCAACCGGCCGGAGATCGCCGAGCAGCTGCTGAGGGCTCTGGCCCGCAGACTGCGCCGGACGAACTCCATGCTGGCCGACCTGATCTTCACGGACGTGCCCGGCCGCGTGGCCAAGGCGTTGCTGCAGCTCGCGCAGCGCTTCGGTTCGCAGGAGGCCGGTCTGCTCCGCGTCACGCACGACCTGACGCAGGAGGAGATCGCCCAGTTCGTGGGTGCGTCCCGCGAGACCGTGAACAAGGCGCTCGCCGACTTCGCGCACCGCGGCTGGCTGCGGCTCGAAGGCAAGAGCGTGCTGATCCTGGACCCGGAGCGCCTCGCGCGCCGCGCCCGCTAGTCAGCTCTCAAACACAAAGGACCGGGCGCCACCCCCGACGTGGCGCACCGGTCCTTTGTGTTGCACGGCCCATCCCCCGACGAACCGTGCCTTCCATCCCTCTGGCGCGTAGGCCCCGACCCTCAAGCCAGAGGTTGGTCTCGGTGGATGAGTCAACTTTCGCATGTCTCCACCCCGACCGCTCAAGTCCTTTCACCCTCAAGGACCTGTTGTGTGGCTGATTCGTTGCATGTTTCACCCGGTCATCCCATTCCCGTGACCCAATCGCAACCATCGTGACCCTGCGCACCCGAACTGGTACATCCGTACCAGGTTTGGCATACTGGTACTCATGTCCCACTCCGCCCGTCTCTCCGACTACCGCGCTGCTCTGACGACCCCCGGCATGCGCGGCCCCGTGGTCGCGTCTCTGCTCGCCCGCCTGCCCATCGCGATGGTCGGGCTCTCGCTGCTGCTCTACGTGGAGCGCGCGACGGGATCGTTCGCGGACGCCGGCCTGGTGTCGGCGGCGGCACTGGTGGGTGTGGCGATGGGTTCGGTCGTCCAGGGCCGGTTGATGGACCGCTTCGGTCCCACCCGCCCGTTGATGGTCGTGACCGTCCTGTTCGCGTTCTTCGTCAGCGTCTCGGTGATCGGCGTCGAGGCCGGTGCGCCGGTGTTCGTGCTGGTGCCGCTGGCTCTCGGGGTCGGCGCGACCGAGCCGATGGTGGGCTCGGCCTCGCGGGCGCTGTGGGAGCGGATGCTGCCGAGCGGCCCGACGCGGATGGCGGCCTACGCCTACGAGTCGATCAGCATGGAGGTCTTCTTCATCCTCGGACCGGGTCTCGCCGGTCTGCTGCTGGCGGCGCCGTGGGCGGGCACCGGTGTCGTGGTCGGGGCCGTGCTGATGGTCGTGGGCGCGCTGTGGTTCGCGTTCAACCCGGTCGTGCGCGCCTGGGGTGCCGTCAAGCAGGCTCCCCGTCCGTTGCTGGGCGCGTTCGCGTACCCCGGCATGCGGACCGTGGCGCTGGCCTCGCTCGGCTTCGGTGTGACCATCGGGTTCGTCGAGGTGGCCGTGCCGGCGTTCGCGAAGGTCCAGGGCCACCCCGAGATGGGCGGGCTGATGCTGTCGCTGTGGTCGATCAGCTCGGTGGTCTTCGGCGTGCTGTACGGCATGCGCCCGTGGCCGCGCCCGATGCACCTGCGCCTGCCCGTGCTGCTCGGCGGGTTCGCCCTGCTGTCGCTGTTGCTGGCGATCCCTCTGACGCTGGTCGGTCTCGGTGTGGCGCTGTTCGTGGTCGGCACGCTGATCACGCCGCAGTCGACCGCGCACTCCGCCGCGATCGAGCAGGTCACGCCGTCCGGCATGGCCGCGGAGGCGTTCGGCTGGGTGATCACCTCGGTGACCGTCGGCCTCGCCATCGGCCAGGGCCTCTCCGGCCAGCTGATCGAGCACTTCGGCACGCGACCGGCGTTCGTCGCGTCGGGTGTGGCCGGTCTGCTGATCGCGCTCGCGGTGTGGCTGCTGCGTGGCACCGTCCGGCGTGGCGTTCCGACCGCGGAGCCGCTGCCGGCTCGCTCGGAGATGGATCTCGCCGCCCGTTAAGAAGCTTTCACGCGGGGGCCCCACGTACTCCTCAGGGATACGCGGGGTCCCCGCGTGAACTTTTTCAGGTAACGCGGGGCCCCGCGTTACCCACAAGGGAACGCGGGGGCCCCGCGTTCCCTAGGCGACTGAACGCATCGGCACCACCAGGTAGGTGAGTTCGACGCCGTCCTCGCCCGGTGTCGACGTGAGCACGGTCGAGCGCAGGCCGTGCTGGATCCTCAGTTCGATCCGGCGGCCGGCGAACGCCTTCAGCGCGTCCGCGAGGTAGCGGGCCTGGAACGTCCTGGTCAACCGGTCGCCCTCGACCGTCGCCTTCACGAACTCCTCGGACTCGCCCTGCTGCGGGTCGCGCCCCATGACCCTGAGCTCGCTGTCCTCCACCTGGATGGTCACCGCCTGGTGCGGGCCGCCGTAGGGAGTGGCCCTGCGGACGGCGCGGGCCAGCGCGTCCGCGTCCACGAGCACCGTGCTGTCGATGGTGGCCTCCAGGAGTCGGCGCGCCCGGTCGTCCGGGAACGGTGCGGCCAAGAGTGCGGTGGAGATCGAGTTCTGGTTCCAGGCGAGCCCGATGCGATCGGCGTTCGCGTGCAGGGCGACCTGCCCTTCGGCCTGCCGCGCCGCCTCGGCCAGGGCCTTCGCCGGAACCAGCACGTCGATCTGGCCCAGCGGCTCCCACGGCAGCGTCGCGTACGCCATCTTGTAGCGGTCGGTCGCGATCACGTGCAACTTCTGCTCGTCCGACCGGATCCGGGCGCCGGTGAAGATCGGCAACGCGTCGTCCTTGGACGCCGCGCCCGCCACGGCGGCGATGATCCTGAGCTTTGCGGCGTCGACGTGGCCCTGCAGCCGCGGCAGCTCGGGGATGCCGGGGTGGTGGTCCAGGTCGAGGAGCGGGATCGCGAACCTCGAACCGGGCGTGCGGATGGCCAGCCGCCGGCCTTCCACCTTCAGCCGCACCTGCGGGTCGTCCAGGGCCTGCAGGGTCGCCGCCAGTGGCTTCGCGGGGACCAGCACCTCGCCCTCGGTGTGCACGGTGGCGTGCACCATCAGGCGGACGCCGTGCTCCTGATCGCTGCCCGCGATCTCCACGTCGGTGGTCGCGCGGAGACGGAGACCGGCCAGCACCGGGTCGAGCACGCGGGTCGGCAGCAGGCGCGCCACCTCGGCGGCGGCGCCGGCGAGCTCGGCGGTCGTGGCGGTGAGGTCCATGCTCGGGACGCTAGCGACGACCCCTGACAATTTCGGGCGTGGTGACTCAGGTGGAGTGCTTGATCTGCGCCAAGCACCAGGGTTCCGGGCCGCTGGTCGGCCCGGTGGTGTGGGCCGATGACCTGGTGGTCGTGTCGCACCGTCCTGGTGATGTCCTCGGCTACCTGTTCGTGGAGACGCGCCGGCATGCCGCGGCTTTGGCCGACCTCACGGTCCCCGAGGCCGAGGCGGTGGCGCGGGCGGCCCGGTCGACGGCGGTGGCGCTGCGGGCCGAGCTGGATCCGGAGTTCGTGTTCTCGTTGATCGCCGGGCGTTCGGTGGCGCACTTTCACCAGCACGTGTTCGCCCGGCATCGCGGCACGCCGGCCGAGCTGGCGTGGACCGACGTGGCGTGGCCGGGAATGCCGACCGGAGACCCTGCCGAGCTGTGCGCCCGGCTGAACCGCCACTTCTAGCCTTCGATACGCAGGTATTCCAGCTGTGCCCGCACCGACCACTCCGCCGCGGGCCAGAGCACCCGGTCGACGTCCGCGTAGACCACCTCGACGACCTGACGCGGGGTAGGCGCACCGCCCAACGCCGCCACCGCGCGACGGACCTGGTCGAGGCGCTGGGTCCGGTGCGCGAGGTAGGCCCTGGCGGCGGCGCCCGCGTCCGCGAGTTCCGGGCCGTGGCCGGGCAGGACGGCCGTGTTCTCGGGCAGGTCGGCGAGGACCTTCAGCGACTCGAAGTAGTCGCCGAGTTTGCCGTCCGGGTGGGCGACGATCGTGGTGCCGCGGCCGAGGACCGTGTCGCCGGTGAGGACGGCCTCGCCGTCGATCACGAAGCACAGCGAGTCGCTCGTGTGGCCGGGTGTGCCCAGGACGCGGAGTTCCAGGCCCGCGCTGGTGATCACGTCGCCGTGTTCGAGCCCCTCCGAGCCGAGGGTGAGGGTCGGGTCGAGCGCACGGACCGGGGCGCCCACCAGTTCGGCGAACTCGCGGGCTCCCTCGGAGTGGTCGGGGTGGCCGTGGGTCAGCAGGATCTCGGCGATCGGGCCGAACGACGCGATTCGCTTCAGGTGTGCCTGGTCCAGCGGGCCGGGGTCGATGACGACGTACGACGACGCGTCCGGGGCCTTCAGGAGCCACGTGTTCGTGCCGTCGAGGGTCATGGGCGAGGCGTTGTCCGCGAGCAGCACGGCGGCGTGCGCTGTCACCTGGCGCAGTTCGCCGTACAGCGGGTGTGCTGCCCTCGCGCCGATAAGTGGGGATCCGCTCATGGCAGCACCACCCGGATGACGTCGCCGTCGCGGACCAGTTTGGGGATGATCTTCTCCACGCTGCGTTCGGCGGCCATCACCTTGTCTACCGTTCCGAGCGTGCCCACCTCGTCGAGGGTGCGCCAGGTGGGCGGCATGAGCATGCGGCGGCCCTCCTTGGCGTCGCGGATGGCTTCGACCGGCGTCTGCCAGGCCGCGTCGGAGGCCTCGGTGGTGGCGCCGTCGGCCCGTTGGCCCTCGGGGATCGCGGCCACGAAGAAGCGGGTGTCGTAGCGGCGCGGTTCGTCGTAGGGGGTGACCCAGTTGGCCCACGGTCGCATCAGGTCCGCGCGCAGCACCAGGCCCTCGGCGGCGAGGAACTGGGCCAGTGAGAGGTCTCGGTCGACCAGCCGCTGCCGTGCGCCGGCGAAGGCCGAGGTGTCCGCGACGACCGAGGAGTGGTCCGGGCCGGCGAGCAGTACGCCGGACTCCTCGAAGGTCTCGCGGACCGCTGCGCACACGAAGGCGCGGGCCGTCGCGGGATCCACGTCGAAGACCTCGCCCCACCACTCAGGTGGAGGTCCGGCCCACGCGACGGACGTGTCGGCGTCGCGAGGATCGACGCCACCGCCGGGGAACACCGACATGCCGCCCGCGAACGCCATGCCCTTCACCCGGCGCAGCAGGAAGGCCTCCAGGCCCGGAACACCGTCGCGCAGCAGCACCACGGTGACGGCGTCGCGCGCCTCGGCGGGTTGGGCCGGCGCCGTTGCGGGTACCAGGTTTCCCGGCAAGGTCATGTCCTCGGGCATCCTCCGAGCGTACGACTGCGCTAACTCGAGGATGGTGTGATGGCGACGAACGTCTCCGGCTGCCTGGTGAAGATGCTGTTGTTCCTGCTCGGCGTGGTGATGGGCACCGGCCTCACCGCGGTGGCGGGCGTGGTGCTGTTCCTTCCCGATCGCGCGGTCGTGATCAGTGTCGAACCGACGTCCACCGCTCCGGGCGTGTACGTGAAGAAGGTCGAACGGCTGGTCGGCGGCACCTACTACGAGATCTGGCTCGGCCCGACGCCGGACCGCGGCCACGTGGTCACCGTGCCGTCGGGCTGGGAGCACGACCCGGAGCGGGAGATGACCAACGCGGGCATGCGGCTGAAGTTCGACAACGGGGGCGAGATCTTCGTCCCCAAGGCCAGTTACTCCTGAGGCAGGATGTGCGAGTGGACGAACAGCTGCGCGTAGGACTTGTCGGTGCGGGCCCGTGGGCGGAGATGGTTCACGCTCCCGGCATCGCGAACCATCCAGGCACGACGCTGACCGGGGTGTGGGCCCGACGGCCGGAGGCCGCCGCGGCACTGGCCCGCATCCACGGCGCCGAGCCGTTCGAGGACTACTCGGCTCTTCTGTCCACTGTGGACGCGGTCGCCTTCGCGGTGCCGCCCGCGATCCAGGGGCCGATGGCGATCGAGGCGGCGCAAGCCGGCAAGCACCTGATCCTGGAGAAGCCGATCGCGGCATCGGTCGAGGTCGCCGAGCAACTGGTCGCCGCGGTGGCCGACGCGGGCCTGGCGTCACTGGTGGTGCTGACCCGCCGGTACGCCCCGGAGACCAAGGAACTGCTGGCCCAGCTGCACCGCACGGGTGGCTGGACCGGCGGCGACGGGCGCTGGCTGACCGGCGCGCTGCTGGACGGCCCGTTCTCGAACTCCCCGTGGCGGCACGAGAAGGGCGCACTGGACGACATCGGCCCGCACGCGTTCGACCTGCTGGACGCGGCGCTCGGCGAGATCACCGACGTGATCGCGGCGCACGTGTCGGACACCGGCTTGTGGCAGCTGATCCTGCAGCACGCGGGCGGCGCCACGAGCACGTTGTCGCTGACTCTCTCGTTGCCGCTGCAGCCGCCGTTCGCGGACTTCACCGTGTTCGGTCCCAACGGGCACCGCACGCTGAACAGCCGCGACACGTCCGCTCAGGAGTGCTTCACGAACCTGCTCGACGACTTCGTGGCCATGGTGCAGAGCGGGACCACGACGCATGAGTGCGATGTGCGGCGCGGGCTGCACCTGCAGAAGGTGATCGACCTGGCGCGGCGCAAGGCCGGGGCCTGAAGATCCCAAAGGAATGGCCCGCGTTGATCGAGTCAACGCGGGCCGCTACCAGGACTACTGGGGCTGGTGCCCGTTGTTCGCCGCCCCGAACGCCGACTGACGCGCCGAGGACCGGTCGATCGTCCAGCGACCGGAGTCGGTCGACTTGGCACTGGTCTGCTCCCGCTGCGCCAGCTCCTCGTGCAGCTGCTGCAGCAGGGCCCGCTCGCGTTCGCTGAGGTTCGCGTCCACGGAGGACGGCTCACCGGGCGACTCGGCGAGCGCGGCCTGCAGTGCGGCCAGCTCGTCGGGCTTCAACTCGGCGGTGACCTCGGCCCGGTTGATGGGCATGGGTTCGGGCAACGACTCGATCTCGGGCTCCGCCGGCGCCACCGAGATCCGCTTCACGGGCTTCGGCGGGAACGGCTGCGAGCCCTCCAGCAAAGGTGTACGTGCGCGACGTGAGCCGGTCTCTTCCGCTGGCTCCGGCGCCGGTGTCGGCTCGGCCACCGGCGCCGGAGCGGGAAGTTCTTCGTTCTGGTCGAACCAGGCGGCCGTCTGCTCGTGAGCCATTGCCGGTGCCGGAGATGACGCCATGGGAGCGCCGCCCACGGGTACCGGTAACGACGAGGTGACCGCCGCGGCGTGGTAGTCGCTGAGCTGCGTACCGACGCTCAGGACCTCGACCGAGGCCCGCACGCCGGACTTCCGCAGCACCGAGTCGATCCGGTAGGCCGTGGCCGGCGCGAAGCCCTGCGGACCGATGTCCACCAGCACCACGCGTTGCGGCAACGGGCCCGGCGTCGAACCGGCGGGCGACGAGCGCCAGACGCAGCGCACCGAACGGACGTCCGGCAGCACGGACACGGCGCGGGACAGCAGTGGCGCCACGTCCGCGGCCGGGTCGGTCGCCGAGGTGAAGCGGTGACGCACGAACGGAAGCATCTCGACCACCGGCAGGCGGTCGGTCAGGGAGCCGTCGGAGCGCACCTCGTGGAGCAACCACGTGATGGCGGCGCGCTCGTCCGGCAGCACCGGGATGCTGCCCGCGAGGAGCGTGCCGACGAGGATCTCGACCGCGCGGTCCAGCTCTCCGACCGCGAGGAACTCGCGCGCCTGCGACAGGGCGTCGTCATCGACGCGCCCGGCCATCGACAGCAGGAGATCGTGGAGACGGACCGGCAGGCCGACACCGTCGTTCGTCACGTCAGTTCTCCTTAGCTGAGCACCAGGTGCTCATCGGACTCGGCGCCGGCACACACCAGCTCCGATGCCGCCAGCGCCGCCCGGTGATAGGGCGGCAGGTCCAGACCGGACGGCACGACCTCGACACACGGATCGTGTTCGCCCAACGCCCGCAACACGCGCTGCAACTCGCCGGTCAGCCGGGAGTGGCCGGTGGTGGCCGCCACCAGCAGCACGCGGTTGATCCCGGAGGGACCGATGCGCCAGCAGGAGCGAACTTCACCGACCCCATGACGGCCTCGCAGCGTGGCACCGAGCACGACGGTCGCGGAATCCCCCATCGGCACCCGATCAGGTGATTCCGGAGAAAAGGTGTAGTCGGTGACAGGCAGTTCGTCCAGCCCTTTGACCGAACTGAGGGCACCGGGTTCCGCCCCATAGGGCACCAGTGAGTCCTGCAAAAGGCGGAGTTCATGATCGGTCAGAGGGATGCGCCCGTGCAGCAGCGTGCGCGGCAACGACCGCGCTAGCACCGCATACGCGTCCGAAGCCGCCCAGTCCCGGTACCGCCACAGCAGGTCGTCCGGGAGACGCCCGGCGAGCCGCAGCAGCAGTTCGTGGCACGTGTCCGACATGTCACACCTCGACGATAAGTTCGATCTCCACCGGAGCGCCGATCGGCAGCTCGGCCACCCCCACGGCCGACCGGGCGTGCTTACCCGCGTCGCCGAAGATCTCCCCGAGCAGCTCCGAGGCGCCGTTCACGACACCCGGCTGACCGGTGAAGCCCTCAGCGGAGGCTACAAAGCCGACAACTTTCACGATGCGCTTGATCGAGTCAACACCCACGAGCTCGTGCACGGCCGCGAGTGCGTTGAGGATGCACGTCCGTGCGTACGCCTTGGCCTCCTCGGGGGAGACATCCGCGCCGACCTTGCCGGTGGCGGGCAGCTTGCCGTCGACGAACGGCAGCTGGCCGGACGTGAAGACGTGCGAGCCGGACTGGATCGCGGGCACGTAGGCGGCGAGCGGGGCCGCGACGCCGGGCAGCTCGACGCCGAGCTCCTTCAGGCGCGTCGACCAGGTGGTCATGCCTTTTCCCGCTTCAGGTACGCGACGTGCTGCTCACCGGTCGGGTTCGTCAGCACGGTGACCAGCTCCCAGCCGTCCGCACCCCACTGGTCGAGGATCTGCTTCGTGGCGTGGATCAACAGCGGCACGGTCGCGTACTCCCACTTCGTCATACGGGGAGCCTAACCCGCCACTCGAACGACCCCTGCGCGGTTGTCTCGGTACGGGCTACCTTGATCACATGGAAACCTGGCGGATCATCGCCACCAGCCTGTTCGCCGTCGGCGGGCTGGTGATG
Source organism: uncultured Actinomycetota bacterium (assembly GCA_963771775.1). Lineage (GTDB taxonomy): Bacteria > Actinomycetota > Actinomycetes > Mycobacteriales > Pseudonocardiaceae > Lentzea. The sequence goes on along the minus strand of CAVYUS010000004.1, from coordinate 780,807 downwards.
GTGCTCGTCGGCATGGCGCAGGTGCGTGACCGCAAGCACAGCCAGCGCATCGAGGTGCTGCGGGCCGGCCTGATCGGACTCGCGATCGTGGCCGTCATCACGGCGAGCATCGCGTGGTGGCTGCCGTCCGTCGTGGCCTGGGCCCTCGTCGCCGCGACCGCCATGGCCGTTCTCTTCCTCACCATGGTGGATTGACCGACAGGTCCACACCTGGGCGGATTCACACCTAGTCTGGAGGTGTGACGTCGTGGACCGAGGAGCTGACCAGGGCCCGCCTGCACGTGGTCTCCGGCAAGGGCGGCACCGGGAAGACCACGATCGCGGCGGCACTGGCGCTCGCGCTCGCCACCGGTGGCCGCCGGGTGCTGCTGATCGAGGTCGAGGGCCGGCAGGGCATCGCCCAGCTCTTCGACCGGGCCCCGCTGCCCTACTCCGAGGAACGGATCGCGTCCGCGCCGGGCGGCGGTGAGATCCACGCGCTCGCGATCGACGCGGAGGCCGCGCTGCTCGAGTACCTGGCGATGTTCTACAACCTCGGCTTCGCGGGCCGGACGCTGCGCAAGATGGGCGCCATCGAGTTCGCCACCACGCTCGCGCCGGGACTGCGGGACGTCCTGCTGACCGGCAAGGTCAAGGAGACGGTCAACCGCACCGGCAAGGACGGCCGCCACCTCTACGACGCGGTTGTGCTGGACGCGCCGCCGACCGGGCGCGTGGTCAAGTTCCTGGACGTCACCAAGGCCATGGCCGACCTCGCGAAGGTCGGGCCTATCAAGGGGCAGAGCGAGGGCGTGGTGCGGCTGCTGCACTCCGGCGACACCGCCGTGCACCTGGTGGCGCTGCTGGAGGAGATGCCGGTGCGCGAGACCCTCGACGCGGTCGCCGAGCTCGACGCCGCGGACCTGCGACCGGGTGCGGTGCTGATCAACCGGGTGCACCCGGCCCGGCTGCCCGCCCGGTCCGCCACCGCTGCGGCGGACGGCCGGGTCGACGCGGCACGGGTGCGCGCCGGGCTCACGGCCGCCGGTCTGGATCTCGACGAGTTCACGTTCGAGGGTTTGGTCGACGAGACGGTGGAGCATGCCATCCGGGTGCAGTCACAGCAGGAAGCGATGGAACTGCTCGGCGAGTCGGACCTGCCGACCTTCGAGCTGCCCGAACTGACCGACGGGGTGGACGTGGCCGCGCTGTACGAGCTGGCCGAGGTGCTGGTCGCGGCCGGTGTCCGATGAACCGGCTCGAGTTCGACCCGTTGCTGGACGATCCGGCGACCCGCGTGCTCGTGTGCTGCGGCTCGGGTGGCGTCGGCAAGACGACCACGGCGGCGGCGCTGGCGTTGCGCGCGGCCGAACGCGGCCGGCGCGTGGTCGTGCTGACGATCGACCCGGCCCGCAGGCTCGCGCAGTCACTCGGCCTGCGGGAGCTGGACAACACCCCGCGCGAGGTCGTCGTCGAAGGCTTCGAGCCCAAGGGCGAGCTGTTCGCGATGATGCTCGACATGCGTCGCACGTTCGACGACATGGTGCTGACCCACGCGGGTCGCGACCGGGCCGACCAGATCCTGTCGAACCCCTTCTACCAGACCATTTCCTCGTCGTTCTCCGGCACACAGGAGTACATGGCGATGGAGAAGCTGGGCCAGCTGGTGGCGCAGGACGAGTGGGACCTGATCATCGTCGACACCCCGCCGAGCCGGTCGGCGCTCGACTTCCTGGATGCGCCGCAACGGCTTTCGACGGTGCTCGACGGCAGGTTCATCCGCATGCTGTCGGCGCCGGCCCGGGCGAGCGGCCGCGGGTTGCTCAAGATCGTCGGTACCGGCTTCAGCCTGTTCACGCGCGCGGTGTCGACGATCGTCGGCGGCCAGCTGCTGCAGGACGCCTCGACGTTCGTGCAGGCGTTCGACAGCATGTTCGGCGGTTTCCGGGAACGTGCCCAGCGCACGTACGAACTGCTCCGCTCACCGGGCACCGGATTCGTGGTGGTGGCCGCGGCGGAACCGGACGCGTTGCGGGAAGCCAGCTATTTCGTGGAACGGCTCAGTGCCGAGAGCATGCCGTTGTGCGGGCTCGTCGCGAACAGGACGCACCCGGTGCTGGCACCGGACCTGCCCGCGGCGAAGGCCGTCGCCGCAGCGGACGATCTCGACCGCTCCGGTGACGCGCCGCTCGCCGCGGCGGTGCTCCGGCTGCATGCGGACCGGGCAGCGGTCGCGGATCGGGAAAAGCGACTGCTGGCCCGGTTCACACGTGCTCACCCCGGCGTTGCGCTCGTCGGCGTGCCCGCGTTGCCCGCGGACGTCCACGATCTCGACGGCCTTCGGGAGATAGGTCGCCGACTCGCCGGGGAGTAGTGGTCAGCCGACCCGTATGTCTTCGAGATGCTCTTGACGTGCGGTGTCGAGCAACTCGAACCACGAGTCGACGTCCGGACGGCGGCGCAGCAGAGCACGGCGTTCGCGCTCGGTCATGCCTCCCCAGACCCCGAACTCGATCCTGTTGTCCAGCGCTTCGGCCAGGCATTCCATGCGCACTGGACATCCCAGGCACACGAGCTTCGCCTTGCGCTGCTCCGCTCCGCGGACGAAGAGCTGATCCGGCTCCTCATCACGGCACGAAGCGTTGATACGCCAATCCCCCTGGTTCATATCCCCCACTCCTCAGTGCTGTCCAAATGTGGAAATCCGCCACACCCCTGCCACGGATGCCGTAGCGTTCGAGCCACGGCTGCATTCCTTGGACGTTGACGGACTGTAGTGCTGTTCGGTTCCCCTTCCAAGCCTGGGTCACCCGACTGTTACCTGTCTTGCGTATCTCTACTCATGCTGAGTAACGGGCCTTACTGATCACCGTCACCCGTTCGTGTGCGGCGTACGCTGATCCGCGTGCGAGTCAGGAATGGCGTGCTCAAGATGCTCGGCCTGTGCCTGCTGGCTGGGGTTCTCCTCGCCGGCATGCTGTTCCCAGTGGTGGGCGCGACGGGCCTCGTGTCCAACCGCGCCAGCGACACCGTGGACAGCATCTCCGCCGACCTCGTGACCACAGATCCCCCGTTGATCACCACGGTCACCGACAAGGACGGGTTGCCGATCGCATACCTGTTCGACCAGTACAGAGTCCTGACACCGCCCGAGAAGATCTCGCCGACCATGAAGGCGGCGCTGATCTCGGTGGAGGACCGCCGGTTCTACGAGCACCAGGGCGTGGACTGGAAGGGCACCATCCGCGCCGGCCTGACGAACCAGGTCAGCGGTGCCGTGACGCAGGGCGCGTCCACGCTGACCCAGCAGTACGTCAAGAACTACCTGGTCCACGTCGTGGCGCGGAACAACAAGCTGGAGCAGGCCAAGGCCCAGGAGCAGACCATCGCGCGCAAGATGCGCGAGGCCCGGATCTCCCTGCAGCTGGAGCGAAAGCTCGGCAAGGAGGAGATCCTCGCCCGGTACCTGAACGTCGTTCCTTTTGGTTCGACCATTTACGGGATCGCGGCGGCCGCCCAGGCTTACTTCAACACGACGCCGGACAAGTTGACGGTTCCTCAGGCCGCGATGCTCGCCGGAATGGTCAACAGCCCGTCAGCACTCGACCCCGAAGCGTATCCGGACAAAGCGCTGGAGCGGCGCAACAAAGTGATCGACAGGATGGTCGAGAACGACAAGTTGTCGCGGGACGCGGGTGAGGCGGCGAAGAAGGAAGGCCTCGGTCTCGCGACCCCGGTGCGCACCCCGCCGAACGGTTGTGTCGGCGCCGGCCCGGAAAACGGTTTCTTCTGTTCGTACGTGGTGAACTACTTGCAGCGCGCGGGTTTCAGCGAAGAACAGCTGCGCACCGGCGGTTACACCATTCAGACCACTTTGGACAGAGTGGCCACCGCGCAGGCGAAGGCGGCGGCCGAGGCCGGTGTCGCCAAGGGCACCGACGGCATCGCGAACACGATGGCGATCGTGAAGCCCGGCAAGGAACGGCACGACGTCCTGGCACTGGTCGCGAACCGCGACTACGGCCTGAAGGCACAGCAGCACCAGACGACGTTCGACCTGCCGAGCGGTGTGGAGAACAAGTTCGGCGCCGGATCCATCTACAAGGTCTTCACGGCCGCGGCGGCGCTGGAGAAGGGCCTCGGCATCGAGAACGTCATCCCGACGCCGACGCACCACGTCTCGCGCGTGTTCAAGGGTGGCGCGCAGCGCTGCCCCAGCACCGGCGAGCCCGGCACCCGCTGGTACTGCCTCTCGAACTTCGACGGCAGCTACCCGTCGTCGATGACGCTGCAACAGGCCCTGCAGACCTCGCCGAACACCGGCTTCGTGATGCTGGAGGAGCAGACCGGCATGGACCCGGTCGTCGACATGGCCTCGCGTCTGGGCATGCGCGAGACGATGGCGACGAACCTGCAGGGCACGCGGCCGGACCCGAAGTCCAAGGACAAGCAGAACCGCATCTCGCAGACCGAGTTCTACAAGCAGAACGGCGGCAACGCGTCGTTCACGCTGTCGCCGGCACCGGTGTCCACTCTGGAGCTGGCGAACGTCGCCGCGACCATCGTGTCCGGCGGCAAGTGGTGCCCGCCGACTCCGATCGCCAAGGTGCTGGACCGCAACCTCAAGGCCGTGCCGGTCAACGAGGCGCCGTGCGAGCAGGTCGTGGCCGAGGGCCTCGCGAACGGCCTCGCCGCCGGCATGAGCAAGGACGACCAGGGCAACGGCACCGCCGCGGCCGCCGCCCGCGCGGTCAAGTGGACCCGGCCGATGATCGGCAAGACGGGTACCACCGAGGAGTACAAGTCGGCGGCGTTCATCGGCGCGACCCCGGACTTCGCGGGCGCCGTGCAGACGTTCAACGACGGCACCACACCGCGCCCGATCTGCGTGGGCGGCGCACCTCGCCTCTGCGGGGGCGGCAACATCTTCGGTGGCACGATCCCGGCCAGGACGTGGTTCGACACCATGACGAAGATGCACAGCTCGTTGCCGGTGAGCCAGCTGGCACCGGTCGAGCCGCGGTACCTGAAGGGTGGCCGCGAGATCCAGATCCCGGACGTCGTGGGCCGCCAGGTCAACGACGGTCTGCGGCTGCTGGAGCAGGCCGGCTACAAGGTGAACCTGCAGACGGTCAACTCCGACCAGGCCAAGGGGACGATCGTGAGCCAGTCGCCGCGCGGCAACGCGTTGCGCGGCACGACCGTCACGCTCTCGGTGAGTTCGGGATACGTGCCGCCGCCGGTACCCGCGGAGCCGACGAACGGCAATCCGAACGATCCGGGGAACCCGAACCCCGGCAACCCGAACCCCGGCAACCCGAACGAGCCACCGCCGATCACCCTGCCCACCGAGCCCGAACCCAGGTAGCCCGGGCGGCTCAGCGCCTGGCGAGCAGTTCCTTCAGGCGCTGGACGCTCGTGCCGATGTGGGCCCGGATCTCGGCGACCGCGCGATCGTGGTCGCCGGCGCGAAGGGCGTCGAGGATGGCCTCGTGCTCGGCCACGACCTCGTCCGCCGTCTCGGACCTGGTGAGCACCGTGAGGTAGAAGCGCAGCTCCTTGGTCAGCGCGGCGAAGAACTCGTCGAGCCGGGAGCTGTCGAGCATCGCCACGATCGCCTGGTGGAAGGCCAGGTCGCGGTCGACGATCGCGCGGACGTCGCCGGTCCGGGCTGTCGCGACGAGCTCGTCGAACCTCGCCGTGATCGCTTCGAGCTGCGCGAGGCTCGGCGTGCGCACCACCGCGGCGGTCTCCAGACGTTCGCGGGCGGTGTAGAGCGCCTCGACGTTCTCCGGGGTGGGTGCGATGACGACGGCGCCGCGGTTGACCTCGTAGCGGACCAGGCCGGTGAGCTCCAGGATGCGCACGGCCTCGCGGATGGTGTTGCGGGCGACGCCCAGCTCGGCGGCGATCGCGCTCTCCCGCAGTCGGTCACCCGGCCCGAACGCCCCGGCCAGGATGCGTTCGGACAGGCCGTCGGCGAGCTGCTGCGCGGTGGTGGTCCGGCGCACTTCGATGCCGTCGAGAGCGGACATGAGACGCATCCTAAATGAGTTGTCCTACAGTTGAACTGTATTACAGTTGGTCGGCATGGACCTCACCAAGTTCCAGGCGCTCAGCTTCGACTGCTACGGCACGCTCATCGACTGGGAGGCCGGCATCGCCGCCGTGCTCTCGCCGTGGGCACAAGGTCTCGGTCTCACCGACGAGGAGCTGCTGCTCGCCTACGCCGACCAGGAGGCCGCGGTCGAGGCGGAGACGCCGTCGGCGTTGTACCCGGACGTGCTCGCGGCCGCCTTCCGCCGGACCGGCGCCCTGCTGGGTCGCCCGGTGAGCGACGAGTGGGCAGCGCGGCTGGGCGACTCGGTGCCGGACTGGCCGGCGTTCCCCGACTCCGCCGACGCGTTGGCCCGGCTGGCTTCCCGGTACCAGTTGATCATTCTGTCCAATGTGCACCGGGCCGGGTTCGCGGGCAGCAACAAGCAGCTGCGCGGCGAGTTCGCCGCGATCATCACCGCCGAGGACGTCGGCGCGTACAAGCCGGCCGAGAACCACTTCCGGGCGCTGGACAAGACCCTCGGGGAGCTCGGGATCGAGCGTTCCGGGCTGCTGCACGTGGCGCAGAGCCTGTTCCACGACCACGTCCCGGCCAAGCGGGAGGGCCTGCCGTCGGTGTGGATCAACCGCCGGCACGACCGGCCGGGGTGGGGCGCGACGCCTCAGCCGTCCGGGGACTTCAGCTACGACCTGGAGTTCCCGTCGATGGGCGAGTTCGCGGACGCGGTCGACCAGGCGTTCTGAAGTGGGGTGCCGCAGCGGTGTCGCCGCTGCGGCACTTCGTCAGGAAGTCAGCTTGGCCTTCACCGCGGCGGCCACCCGGCCACCGTCGGCGCGTCCGGCGACCTCGGCGTTGACGGCCTTCATGACCTGGCCCATCTGCTTCGGCCCCGGAGTCTCGCCGAGCTGGGCCGCGACGGCCTCGACCGCTTTGTCCACAATGGACGCCAGCTCCGCGTCGCCGAGCTGCGCGGGCAGGTAGGCCTCCAGCACAGCGAGTTCGGCACGCTCCAGCTCAGCCTGCTCGGTGCGACCGGCACCGGCGAACGCCTCGGCCGCCTCCTTGCGCTTCTTCGCCTCGCGCGAGAGGACCTTCATGACCTCTTCGTCGCTCAGCTCGCGCGCCTGCTTGCCGGAGACCTCCTCGTTCGTGACCGCCGTGAGTGCCATGCGCAGCGCACCGGCCGTGACGGTCTCCCTGGCCTTCATAGCCACCGTCAGGTCGTTCTTCAGCCGTGTCTTCAACTCCGCCATGGCCGAGAACGGTACCGCCCGCCCGATGCCGCGCCGATCGAGTTATCCGCCTTCCGTACCCTTGACACCGTGAACAAGCTCGGCCGCGCCCTCCTCGCCACGACCGCACTCGGTACCGCGACCATCGCGTACGCGGCAGGAATCGAGAGAAGGCACTGGACGCTGCGCACCGCCACGGTGCCGGTGCTGTCCCCCGGCGCCAAGCCGATCCGTGTGCTGCACATCTCAGACCTGCACATGACGCCGAACCAGGTGTCGAAGCAGCGCTGGGTGGCGGCCCTGAACGACCTGAACCCCGACCTGGTCGTGAACACGGGCGACAACCTCGCGCACAAGGACGCCGTGCCCGCCGTGCTGCGCGCGCTCGGCCCGTTGCTCGACCGTCCGGGCTTGTTCGTGTTCGGCAGCAACGACTACTACGCGCCTCGTCTCAAGAACCCGGTGCGCTACCTGCTGCCGTCCGCCAAGACCAAGCGCATCCACGGCGTGACGCTCCCGTGGCGCGACCTCCGCGCCGGCATGATCGAGCGCGGCTGGGAAGACCTCACGCACGTGCGCCGCACCATCGAGGTGAACGGCCAGACGATCTTCTGCGCCGGCCTGGACGACCCGCACCTGAAGCGCGACCGGTACGCCGACATCGCGGGCACCCCGGACCCCAACGCCGCACTGCGCCTGGGAGTAACCCACTCGCCCGAGCCGCGCGTGCTCGACCCGTTCGCCGCCGACGGCTACGACTTCGTGATGGCCGGACACACACACGGCGGCCAGCTGCGCGTGCCCTTCTACGGCGCCCTCGTGACGAACTGCGAACTGGACCGCTCGCGCGCCCGCGGGGTGTCGCGGTGGGGCTCGCACATGTGGATGAACGTGTCCGCCGGCATGGGCACCTCGCCGTACGCGCCGGTGCGGTTCTGCTGCCCTCCGGAGGCTTCGCTGCTGACGCTGGTTCCCCGGCCCGTTACGCCAGGTCAGCGCGGAAACGAGGGGGTCCGATTCGGAGCTGGAGCGGACATGATGTAGAGTTCAACTCGTTCCCAGCCGGGGTGTGGCGCAGCTTGGTAGCGCGCTTCGTTCGGGACGAAGAGGTCGCAGGTTCAAATCCTGTCACCCCGACTAAATGAATACAGGTCAGGCCCTGTCCACAGTAGACGTGGATAGGGCCTGATTTGTGTTCCGGGTCGTTTCTGGGAGAAATGGCTCTCTAGCCCGGCGTCACGCCTTTCTGGGCGAGCAGCTGGCGTTGTCCTTCGTGCACGTCGCTCATCCACTCCCAGCCTGGCTTGGCCGATGAGCCGATCCGCGGGTCGCTCGGAACCTGGTCGTCGCGCAGGGCGTGCACGTATGCGCGATCCAGGTGGATCCGCGCGCATACCTGGTCATCTCTGCCGACGGACCCGTGACCGGGGATGAGGACATCGACGTCGTCCGCCACGGCTTCGAGCAGCCGCAGCCCGACGAGGTAGTCCTCGAGCGGATTCGCGGTGTTCAGGTCGGGCATCGGAACCATGACGTCGGAGAGCATGTCGCCGGCGACGAGAACGCCGCGTTCTTCGATCAACAGTGCCGCATGGCCCTGGGCGTGCGCAGGATTCTCGACAATGCGGATCACGGGGCCGTCCCAGGGAATTTTCGTCGTTTCGGCAGGCAGGCCCGTAATGAGGCCGAACAGGTCCAAGGGTGTTTCCTCGGCGATTTCCGGCGGCAATCCTTCGGCGGCTCGGGCCTTCCAGTCTGGGTTCGACAGCAGATCTCGCATGAAAGCCGCGCAGCCGGCCGTGCCGTAGCGAGGCGCCGCACCGAGTTCGGGATGCCAGAGCACGTGGTCCCAGTCAGGATGCGTCGAGAAGCCCGCCACAACGGGTTGACCCAGCTCACGGAGGTCGTTCGCCAGGCAGGCCATTTCATCGCCCGTTATCCCGGGGTCTACGAGCAACACGCCGTCTCTGCCCTGCACGACAACGGTGTTGTTCTGGAGCAACTCGCTCTGGTGGATCAGCACGCCCTCCGCGACCTGCTCTAACATGGGGCTCCTCCCGCTTGTGGTCCGCGACCCGGCGTGAACCGCACCGCTAGAACGTGTCGAACCATTCCGGGGGAAATCCACAATGACAAGCGGATCGACCGACGATTCTCAGTCCGTGATCGAGGCTGCTCGCCGGTCCCTGGAAAGGCTGATCGGTGAGCGCTGGCACTGTGCCGGGCGCGCCTCCAACATCGTCTGGCTGGGGTTCGGCCCCTCTCGCACCGTGTTCAACAGCCGCGGTGAGGCTCGCAAGATCAACGAGTACGCGCTGCACATGCAGTGCCCGTTCCGCGTGCTCGACGGTGATCAGCTCATCACCGGGTCGTCCGACATCTACGAACCGGGTCCGGGCTGGGACTGTGAGGGCGACTTCGACTGGGACGTGCAAGGTGCCAACTGGTTCGACGTTCGAGCCAGGAAGCTGGATGCGCACTTGGCCGAGGACCCGGTCATCGTGACGTCGGTCGACGTCACCTCGTGGGGCGACCTGACCATTTCGCTCTCGGACGACTTCCGGATCGAAGTGCGGAGGGCCGGCTCGGCACACCGGGAGCACTGGCGGTTCTTCCAGCCCTACCGCGATGTCGACCACGTGGTCTTCGACTGACCGGGAAAAGGGTACGAGCCACGCCTGAAAATCACCCGATCGTGTGGCGCGGCTCGACACGGGCAGCCTAGGAGGCCACCGTGTCCGCAGGCACGCTGCGCCACCGTTCCAGACCAAACAATGCGGAACCGTCACGTTGCGTTAACCCGTACGAGTGAAGGTTGAAGCTTCAACTCACGGTCCGTAACGGCTGTCTTGATCCAAACGACGAAGGCTGTGGTTTGGCACTCGTTGAAAAGTCGGGAGATGCGATGAACTCCGCCACCGCCGTCAAAACTGTCCACAAGTCCTGGATCGTCCCCACGGCGAAGATCATTGTGGTGTTGCAGTCGTTAGGAATCATTTACCTGCTCACGTCGATCTGGATGACGGTGGCAGTGGCCGCCGGCTTCGTCGTGGTGGTGGTCGCGGTCAAGGCGCTGGCGCGGGCTTCGCGGCAGGTCGACCGGATCTTCGAAGAAGAGCTCAGCTGACGCGCGATCGCGCGAATACGATCAGTGGATGCTGATTCGTGTGTCGGAAGCGCTCACGAAACCGGGGCGTGAGCGGGAGTTCACCGAACGCGTGCGTGAGCTCGTGAAGACGTTCCCCGAGACGTACGAAGGTCTGCTCGGGCACGAGGTTCAGGTCGACATGGACGATCCTTGCCGGGTGCGGTACGTCAGCCGGTGGCGGGACGAGCAGGCGTTGAAAGCGTTCGCGGGGCAGAACTGGCGCACCGATCCGGTGACTTTTCCGGACGAGGACGAGTTTCTGCGGCAGCCGCTCAAGCTTCGGCACTTCTACGACGTCAGCTGAAGAAGCCGCGCGCGGGCAGGCCTTCCGGGAACCGTTCGAGCGCCTCGCCCGCGACCAGGGCGAGTGACTCGAGAGAAGCCATCTCCTCCGGGGTCGCGGTGTGCGGGACGGCCCAGTAGCAGCCGATCGCACCGATCGGTTCGGGGCGCAGGATCGGGGCCATCAGCAGGCTTCGCACGAACGTCGGGCGGTAGGCCTCCTGGGGGATCCGCGCATCGAAGCGGATGTCCCGGATGGCGACGGTCTGGCGGTGCAGCATCGCCCAGCCGCTGATGCAGTTCGCGGCGGGGAAGCGCTGGCCCTTCCACAGCGGGCTCATCGAGTCCTCGTCGGCGTAGTAGCAGAGATCGCCGTCGAGCAGCACCAGCGTGGCACCGTGAGCCGCCAGAAGTGAACGGGCCGTGGTGCGGACGACCTGTTGCACTTCCTCCAACGTGGCGGCCCTGGCGAGGCGCTCCGTCGTGTCGGACATCCGTCCACGGTAACTCTCGGCAGGCCGAGCACCTAGCTATTCCGGCCCGCCTCGGCACCAGTTGCGTGGTAGGTCTGCTTCGGCGTGAACACGTGCGGTGTGGGGCCGTGCTCGCGCAGGTGCACCAGGCGTTCCTCGGCTTCGGCCAGGGAAGGCCGGTGGCCCGCGGGCACCCACCACAGCGCGGTCATCGCCTCGACCGGCGGGTGGAACCACTGGCGCCGGCCGCGCAGGATCGTCCGGTGTTCGTCGCCGTAGACGTAGTTCAGCAGCGTCTCCGGCGATTCCCACACGGACATGTTCACGATCAGCCAGTCGTCGTCGAACACGCGCATCGAGGTCGCGTTGCCGTCCTCGGTCTTCAGTCGCCAGCGGAAGCCGGGTGCGGTGTCCGCCACGGCGTTCACCGGGTCGAGGGCGTCGACGAACTCCTTGAGCTGCGGGCTGTCGAGCGGTGCCAGCAAACGCGAGATGTTGACCTGGGCCAGTTCCGAGGTCATCGGCGGTTCCGCGGCACGTAGCCCTGCGACAACGACTGCTGGTGCTTTGCCGCGATCCACCGCTTCACGGCCGGGCGGGACACCAGGACCAGGTTGAACAGGCACACCGCCAGCAGGACGGCCGACGCCATGGACGGCACGAGTTCGGCGACGCCCCGGCTCACCGAGCGGAACAGCGCCACCGCGAGCACCAGACCGGTGAAGATCCCGGCCATCTGCGTGGCGGCCGTGTTCGGGAAGTGCGGGTGGTTGATCGACAGCGCGCCGAGTGCGTTCAGCAGGCCGAAGCCCGCGACGACGGCGGCGAGCAGGATGCCGACGATCAGTGTGGCGCCGGACATCAGAAAGCTCATGATCACGAACGCCGCGATGAGCAGCATGCCGGCGGCGAGGATCCAGTTCAGGACCGCCGCCAGCGTGAGCTGCGGTGGCTTCGGCGGCAGCCAGCCGGGTGGCGGGCCGGTCTGTGTCCAGGTCAGCGGCGGTGGCTGCACGTGGTTGGACGGCCGGTACTGCGGGTGCTGCGGGTGCTGCGGGTGCTGCTGCGGATACTGCTGGTGCTGGTGCTGTTGCTGGTGCTGGTGCGGTCGCTGCTGCGGATACTGCTGCGGTGGCGCACCCCACTGCGGTGGTTGTGTCATCTCAGATCCCCCTAGAACCCCACGTCACTCTAGTGTTGAGAGGTGACTTCGCACCCCGCTCCCAACGTTCCGGACCAGCTTTTCGAAGATCCGGCCGCCGAGACCCAGTGGCGTGAGCGGTTCACCGCTCCCCGGATGAGCCTGCCCGGCTGGGCCGATGACGCACCGGACCGCACGCTGTACGTCTCCAACGCCAGTGGCGTGTGGGAGATCTACGCCTGGGACCGGGCGACGAACGAGCACCGCAAGGTCACGGACCGCCCGAACGGCACCTCGCACGCCACGCTGAACCCGGACGGCACCGAGATCTGGTGGTTCGACGACCACGACGGCGACGAGTTCGGCGTCTGGGTGCGCGAGCCGTTCGTCGCCGACGGCAGCAAGGCCGAGCCCGCCGTCCAGGGCGTCACGGCCGGCTACCCGGCCGGGCTGGAGATCGGCCGGGACGTGGTCGCGGTGGCCGCGTCGACCGATGACGGCACCACGGTGTGGTTGTCCCGCAACGGGTCCATCGAGGTGCTCTACCAGAACGAGAACGATGCCGGCGTCACCGCGATGGCCAAGGACGAGTCGATCGTCGTGATCGCGCACTCCGAGCACGGCGACAACCGGCACATGGCGTTGCGTGCGCTCAACGCCGCGAACGGCGAGACGGTCGCCGACAAGTGGGACGGCAAGGGCAAGGGCCTCGACGCGATCTCGTTCAGCCCGGTGCGCGGCGACCAGCGGCTGTTGGTGCTGCACGAACGCCGCGGCCGCGAGGAGCTGCTGATCTGGGACGTCGCCGCCGACACCGAGCAGGAGATCGTCCTCGACCTGCCGGGCGAGGTCGCCGCCGACTGGTACCCGGACGCGTCCGCGCTGCTGGTCGTGCACACCTTCAACGCGCGCAACACGGTGCACCGCTACGACCTCGCGACCGGCGAACTGTCCACTCTGGACACCGCACCCGGCGTGGTCGGCTCCGCGGGCGTGCGCCCGGACGGCACCATCGAGTACTCGTGGTCGTCCGCCGAGAAGTCCACGGTGATCCGCGCGCTGGCCACCGACGGCACCGAGAGCGTGCTGGTCGAGCCGCAGGGCGCCCGCCCGGCGACGTCGCTGCCGCTCGAGGACGTCTTCGTCGGCGACGTGCACGCGATGGTCTCGAAGCCCGCGGGCGAGGGCCCGTTCCCGACGGTCTTCCTGATCCACGGCGGCCCGCACTCCTCCGACGAAGACCGCTTCTCCGCCTACCGCGCGGTGTGGCTGGACGCCGGGTTCGCCACCGTGCACGTGAACTACCGCGGCTCCAGCGGTTACGGCTCGAAGTGGCGCGACGCCATCGAGGGCCGGCCGGGCATCACCGAGCTGGAGGACATCGCCGCCGTGCACGACTGGGCGGTCGAGTCCGGGCTCACCGACCCGTCGAAGTCGGTCCTCAACGGCGCCTCGTGGGGCGGCTACCTGACCCTGCTGGGCATCGGCACCCAGCCGGAACGCTGGACCGTCGGCATCGCAGGCGTCCCGGTGGCCGACTACCTCGCCGCCTACGAGGACGAGATGGAGCCGCTGCGCGCGTTCGACCGGGCGTTGTTCGGCGGTTCGCCGGAGGAGCTGCCGGAGCTGTACCGGGAGTGTTCGCCGCTGACCTACGTCGAGCAGGTGACCGCGCCGGTGCTGGTGCTCGCCGGTGAGAACGACCCGCGGTGCCCGATCCGGCAGATCGACAACTATCTGGACGCGCTCGCGGCCCGTGGGCACGCCTACGAGATGTACCGCTACGACGCGGGGCACGGCTCGCTGGTCGTCGCCGAGACGATGCGGCAGACGGCGGCCGAGGTGGACTTCGCAAGGCGGCACCTCGCGAAGTAACCTGGGTGAGGCGCTGCCGGAGCGCCTCACCTCCTGATCGGTCACCCACGCTGACCGGCGTCGCGGAGGCAAAGGGGATTCCTGTCCTCCCGGCGCCGGTCGGTTGTGTCAGCCGTGTGCACGAACGCAGCCCGGACGAGCGGAGCAGGGCGTGGGGAACGGCTCGAGCGCGTCCGTGAAAGGCACGCCATGACCGAGCAGAAGTCGTTCAAGCGCCTGGTTCGCGCCCGGATGGAGCGCACCGGCGAGTCGTACACCACCGCGCGACGGCACGTGCTCAAGGATGCTCGGCCTACCGGGCAGATGCATGATTCCTGGCTGTTGCGGGAGATTCTCGACGACGAGTGGTCCGAGGCGATGCTGGCCGGGCTCGCCGGCGGCATCGGGTTCATGTACTTCGTCTTCGAGTACAAGGGGCACACGCCCACGATGACCATCGTTGCGCGGCACCACCCCGCGCCGTTCATTCCGACCGCGCTGATGCACGCGAACATCTCCCACGACGTCACGTCCACGACGTCGGCGCGCAAGGCGGAAGAGAAGCTCCGGAACGCGGACGGGCCGGTGATCTGCTTGCTGGGCAAGGAGAAGCATCCGGTCGGCGTGCTCGGGGTGGACGGCGACGCGGTCACTGTGCACAACCAGGGCACGAACGTCCAGCCGCTGAGCGAGTTCATGGCCGGCTGGGGTCAGGGCAAGCACGAGATGATCAGCATCGGCGAACGGACGGGCGCGCCGGAGGTTGCCCAGGCGGTGCGGATGACGTGCGAGCACCTCACCGGGCCGGTGCTGGGCAACAACTTTGACGTGAACTTCGGCTTCTCCGGCATGCGCAAGCTCGCGGAACAGTTGCGCGACAAGGGGAAGAAGGGGTGGACGCAGCGTTGGGCCGACGATCGGAGCTTCGTCGAGCAGCGCCTGCACGACTGCCTGGAGGTCGAGTACACGGCGCCGGGCGCGACCCGGCCGCTCTACGCCGACTTCCTCGACGAGGCCGGCCTGCCGGAAGCGGAGGCTTTCCGGCGCTCGGGGAAGCTCTGGTCGGAGATCGCCCGCGGCGGTGACTACGACGAACTGGCCGGGAAAGTCGACGAGGCCCGCTCCATCGAGGAACGGGCCGTCCGTCGGCTGATGTGAGCTGGTACCGCAACCAGCAGCCTTCGTGAGCTAAGGCGCTAGGCGGCCTGCGCCTGCCACATCCAGTGCGCCTGCTCGAGGTCCTGCGTGATGCCGATGAGCAGGTCCTGGGTGACGAGGTCCGGCTTGTCGGTCTCGTCGATGCGGGCGCGCATCCGGGTGATCAGCGATGCCAGCGACGACGTGATCGCGGCGACGACCTGGTCCTCCTTCAGCCACCCGGTCTCGATCGCGGGCACGCCGGACGACGCGGCGATGGTCTTCGCCGTGCCGTTCGGCGTGACACCGAGAGCGGCCGCGCGTTCGGCGACCTGGTCCGCGGCGTTGCGTGCCGTCGTGACCAGTTCGTCGAGCTGCAGGTGGACGCTGCGGAAGTTCTTGCCGATCACGTTCCAGTGCGCCTGCTTCCCGATCAGGGACAGGTCGACGAGGTCGACCAGGGTCGCCTGCAGCACGGTTCCGACCGCATCGCGATCAGCGTCAGAGAGCGGGCTGGTGATCGGGTTCTTGGCCATGGTGTTCCGCGCCTCCTCAGACGGTGGCGGAGATCGCCACCTCGATGTTGCCGCGGGTCGCGTTGGAGTACGGGCAGACCTGGTGGGCCTGCTCGACGAGCTTCTCCGCGACCGCCTGCTCGAATCCGGGGATGTGCACGGCGAGCTCGACGGTCAGCTGGAAGCCGCCGGTCCCGTTCGGGCCGATCCCCACCTTGGCGGTTACCTCAGAAGAGGGGAGCTGAATCTTCCCGGCGCGCGCGACGGAGGCGAGAGCGGAGTTGAAGCAGGCGGCGTAACCGGCCGCGAACAGCTGCTCGGGGTTGGTCGCGTCGCCGCCGGGGCCGCCCATCTCCTTCGGGATCGACAGCACCTCGTCGATCACACCGTCGGAGGACCTGACCTCGCCGTTGCGTCCTTCGCCGTAAGCAGTCGCCTCGGCCGTGTACAGCGCGCCCATTCCGCTCTCCCTTGAGTCAGTGGTTTTGTTACCCACTGGTTCGAACGGATCGCACGCGACTTATCTGCCCGAAGGTGAGTCACTTCACTTCGAGTTGAGACGCTTGGCGCAAAGCGAACTCGGCGACCTGGCGGCCGATGACGCGGAGGTTGCGGTCGACGTCGGCGTCCGAGCAGGCGCCGTCGCCGTCGAACTTGACCTGCGCGGAGTTGATCGCCGCACCCAGCGGGGTCGGCCAGCCGCGCAACGCGTGCACGATCGAACGGACCGCGGCGAGCGTGTTCACCGCGGCCTGCCAGCCGTACGCGGCCGTGATGGTGCCGACGGCGCGGCCGTCGAGGTAGGGGCGCTCGTCGTCGCGCAGGTCCTCGATGTAGTCGAGGGCGTTCTTCACCAGGCCGGACACGGTGCCGTGGTAGCCGGGCGACACGAGGATCACGCCGTCGGCCTTGCGCACGTCCTCGACCATCCGGCGGGCGATCTCCGTGCGTTCCGGCACGGACGGGTCGTAGAACGGCAGCACCAGCTCCGGGCCGCTGTACTGGATGGTCTTCGCACCGAGCTCGCGTGCGCCCTCCAGAGCGACCCGCAGCGCCCGTTCGGACTGCGAGTCCGACCTGATCGAGCCGCCGATGCCCACCACCGTCACCGTCATGACGTCGATCCTTCCACCTCCAGATACCTGGAGATCCAGCACTACTCGCTAGTAACGTGCACCACATGTCGAACTTCCAGGCCGGCGTACTGGCCGGTGCTCTGCGCTTCGCGTTCGGTCTGCCCGGCCCGTTGCGCCGCCTCATCGCCGGTACCCCGATCCGCCTGGACGGTCAGGACCTGCACCCGGAGGCACAGCTGCTGCTGCGTCTCCAGCACCTGTCCGGGACGGACTGGCGCACGAAGACAGCATCCGAGAGCCGACTAGACCTGGAGTTGAGTTCGAAACTCGTGGCCGGTCCGAAGATCACCGGAGTCGGTTCGCGCGACCTCACGATCGGCGAGTTCGCCGGCCGGCTCTACACGCCGGACGGCCTCGCGCCCGGCTCGGCATTGTTGATCTTCTACCACGGTGGCGGCTGGGTGACCGGTGGTCTGGAGACCCACGACAACCTGTGCAGATTCCTCGCTCGTGAGGCCGGCGTGCGGGTGCTGGCGGCCGACTACCGCCTCGCGCCGGAGCACCCGTTCCCGGCGGCGGCCGACGACGCGGCCGAGGTGCTGCGCTACGCCGTGGCCAAGGCCGAGGACCTGGGTATCGATCCGAAGCGGATCGCGCTGGGCGGTGACAGCGCCGGCGGCAACCTGGCCGCTGTGACCGCGCACAACACCGAGACCGACATCGCGTTCCTGCTGCTGCTCTACCCCGGTGTGGACGCGTCGACCAGACGCCGGTCCCGCGAGATCTTCGGCAACGGGTACTTCCTCACCGACGAGAAGATGGACTGGTTCATGGACCAGTACGGGCCGCTCGAGTCCGACCGGTACGACCCGCGGCTGTCGATCATGCTCGCCGACGACCTGTCGAACCTGCCGCCGACGTACGTGGCGACCGCCGGCTACGACCCGTTGCGCGACGAGGGCGAGGCCTTCGCCGGGCGGCTGGCCGCCGAGGGTGTGCCGGTCGTCCTGCGCCGGCACGAGGGCCTGTTCCACGGCTTCGCGAACGTGCTCGGTGTCGGCGGGATCTTCCGCGAGGCCGTGTCCGAAGCCGTTGGCGCGCTCCGGACCGGCCTCGCGCTGGCCAACTCCGCTCAGGACGTGACCGAGACCGCCTGATGCTGCCGGGACAGCACCCACGCCCCGCCGGCGACCAGTAGTCCGGCGACACCGGCGACGACGAAGCCGAGCGGGGCGCCGCCGTGGTCGACGGCGAGCCCCGCCAACGGCTGACCTGCCGCGACGCCGAACGTGAACGCCGACCCCTGAAATCCCAGCGCCAGCCCGCGCGCCGAGGCGGGCGCGAGCTTGCTGATCTGCTCGCTCGACGAAGCGATGGTCGGCGCGCAGACGAGGTTCATCGGGATGAGCGCGATCGCCAGCAGTGCCACGCTTCCGTCACCGAGCCCGACCGGGATCTCCAGCAACGCCATGCACGCCAGCAGCACCACACCGCTCGGCACCCGCGTGCGGCTGCCGTAGACGAGCCCGCCGAGTGCCGACGCGGCGCACATCACCACGAAGATCAGGCCGAGCCAGCTCTGCTGACCTGTGCGTTCGAGGCTCGCGATCGAGGCGATCTCCATGCCGGACAACGCCATCGTGGCGCCGAACGGGATGATCAACGCCGCGATCATCGGCCCGCGCATCCAGGTCTGCCACCGCGGCGGCGGCCCCTCGACCACCTCGTCCTCGTGCACCAGCGGCGGGTTCACCACGAACAGCAGCGCGCACGCCAGGACGATCGCCGCGCCGATCGAGACCAGCGCCGTGCCGGAGGAGAAATGCGTCGCGACCAGCACGCCCGCGGCGGGCCCGATCATGAACGACAGCTCGACCGAGATCGAGTCCAGTGAGAACGCCGGCCTGCGCTGCGACTCGGGCACGAGCGCGGTGAGCGCCTGCCGCCCGATCGACATCAGCGGCACCGCCACCAGCCCGTTGGCGAACGCGAGCGGCAGCAGCACGTAGTAGTCCATCAGCGGCGCGGTGAGCCAGAAGACGCCTTCCAGCAGGCTGAGCACCAGCGTGACCCGCAGCCCTTTGCTGTCGATCAGCTTGCCCATCAACGGGGACCCGAGGCCGATGCCGACCATGGTCGCGAACCCCACCGTGCCCGCCGCCGCGTAGCCCTTGTCGAGCGTGGTCACGACGTGCAGGGTCACCGTCACGCCCGCCGCCGTCGGCCCGACCCGCGCGAACAGCATCAGCAGCATCAGCGAACGCACCCCGGGCAGCGCGAGGACGTGTTTGAAGGGGGTGAGGTTCACCCCCTCATCGTCGCCCCGCTGGCAACGGGTTTATCGCCCCGCTCGCGTTGCCGGGCGAGCACCCAGGCGACGCCCGCCACCAGCAGCCCACCCGCGCCGGCCACCGCGAACCCGAGCCGCGCGCCACCGTGGTCGATCGCCATGCCCACGACCGGTGCGCCGACCGCGCTGCCGATGGTGAAGGCCGATCCCTGCAGACCGAGCGCCAGCCCACGGGCCGCGGCCGGAGCGAGTCGGCTGATGTGCTCGCCCGAGGCAGCGATCAACGGCGCGCACATGAGGTTCATCGGGACGAGGAGCACGCACAGCCACAACACGCTGCCGTCGCCGAGGCCCACCGGAAGTTCGAGCAACGCCATCAGCACGAGCAGCACCAGCACGCTCGGCGTCCGCTTCACGCCGCCGTAGACCAGGCCGCCCACGATCGACGCCGCGCACATCGCGAAGAACGCGACGCCGAGCCAGCTCTGCTTGCCCGCGTGCTCAAGCGACGCGATCGCCGAGACCTCCATGCCCACCAGGCACACGGTCGCACCGACGCACACGACGTACACACCGACGATCCGGCCGCGAAGCCACTCGAACACGCGAGGCTTCGGCCCGTCGACCACTTCCTCCTTGTGCACCATCGGCGGGTTCGCCCAGTAGAGCAGTGCACCGGCGGCCAGGATCGTCACGCCGATGGACATCAATGCCACGTTGGTGGAGAACTTGGTCGCGATCAGCACCCCGAGCGCCGGACCGCCCATGAACGACAGCTCGACGGAGATCGAGTCGACCGACAGCGCGACCCGGCGCTGGTGCTCCGGCACGAGCGCGGTGATGATCTGCCGTCCGATCGACATCATCGGCACGCCGAGCAGGCCGACGACGAACGAGCTCACCAGCAGCACCCAGTAGGACATCAACGGCGCCGTGAGCCAGAACGCCGCGGTGGTCGTCACGCTGAGCGCCAGCAGCGACCGCAGGCCGCGTTCGTCGATCAGCCTGCCCATCAACGGGGCGCCCAGCCCCATGCCGACGGTGCCCGCCGCCCCGACCAGCCCCGCCGCGCCGTAGCCGCGGTCCAGGGTGACCGCGACGTGCAGCGTCAGGATCACGCCCGTCGCCGCCGGAGGCATCCTCGCGAAGAACATCAGCAACGTGAGGGGGCGAACTCCAGGCAGCACCAGGACGTGTTTGAAGGGGGCGAGGTTCACACCGCCATCCTCACGCGGATGGCAAAAGGTTTTCTTTGCTAACGATGTGATTCGCCGTACAGCTCTTCCAGTGCCCGGTACGCCTTCGCCACGAACGGCCGGGCCTTCGCGTACTTCTCGATGGCGTCCTCGTCCGGCGTGATCGTCTGGATGGGCCGCACCAGGTCGACGGTCAGCGACTCGATCTCGTCCAGGGCCCGCCACGCCAGCAGCGCCGCGCCCACGGCCGAACCGCCCGTGTCCTCGGTGAGGTGCAACGGCATGCCGAGCGTGTTCGCCAGGGTCTGGGCCCAGATCGGGGCGCGGAAGGCGCCGCCGGTGATCCTCAGTGAGTCGACCTGCGGGACCGCGTCGAGCACCAGGGCCAGTTGCTGGCACACGCCCTCCACCAAGGCCTTGGCGATCTGCGCAGGCGTGTGTTCCCGACGCAGCCCGAGGATCGCGGCGTGCGCGGTCGGGTCCCACCACGGCGCGCGCTCGCCGAGCAGGTACGGCAGGGCGACCAGGCCGTCGGAGTCGGCGTTCAGGGCCTGGTCGAGCAGATCACCGACGCCGATGCCGAACGTTTCGGCGGCCCACTGGGCGACCACACCGCCGTTGCTGATCGCGCCGCCACGAACCCAAAGCCCCTCGGCGATGGCGTAGCTGAAAGTGCGGCCCTCGTCGTCGATGCCAGGACCTTGTTGCGCCACGCGGAGAGCGCCCGAAGTGCCGAGCGAGACCGCGCCCGCGCCAGGGGTCGCCGCGCCCACGCCGAGGTTGCCGAGCGGGCCGTCACCGCCGCCGACGATGACCGGGATGCCCTTGCGCAGACCGGGGATCTCGACCTTCAACGGCGTGGCGTGGGTGGGTTCGACCAGCGGCGGGAGCTGGTCGGCCGTCACGCCGGCGAACTCCAGGGAGGGCTCGTGCCACTGCAGGGTGTGGATGTTCATCAGGCCCGTGCCCGAGCCGGACGAGTGCTCGTTGAGCAGCTCGCCGGTGAGGTGGAGGTGCACGAAGTCCTTGATCTCGCACCACTTCGCGGCCCGGACACCGTTCTCGTGGAACCAGGCGAGCTTCATCAGCGGCGTGAACGAGTGGATCGGCGCGCCGGTCGCCTGGTGCAGCGCCCGGCCCTCCGCGGTGCCGCGCAGCCGTTCGGTCTGCTCGATCGCGCGGTTGTCGGCCCAGCTCAGCGCCTCGGTGACCGGCTTCAGCGCGGAGTCCAGGCCCATGATCGAGTGCATGGCTCCGGTCAGCGCGATCGCTTGGACGTCTTCGGAAGCCAGCTCTCGGATCGCGTCCAATGCGGCGTCGAGCACCTGCTGCGGATCGTGTGTGGCTTCCACGCCGCTGGTGCGCATCGGGTAGTCGCGAGACGTGGAGGCGACCACGCGGGCCCGCGCGTCCACCGCGACGACCTTCGTGGCCGTGGTGCCGAGGTCTACCGCCAGAACGACCTCCACCGCTACGCGCCGTTCCGCAGCGCGCTGAACACGCCGAAGCTCGGGGACAGCCGCAGTGCTTCCCAGAACTCCTCGCCGCGCTCGTCCCGCGGCACCACGGTCGGCTGGCGCGTCACCTCCGCGAGGCCGGCTCGGGTCAGCGCCGCGTCGAACACGCCGCGCTCCCAGTAGAACGAGTCGAAGGTGAACGACGGGGCGCCCAGCACGTGCACCTCGACCGGCTGCTTCAGCTTCATCGGGCCGGTGCGGATGATCTCGTAGCCGTACCGGCCGTACTGCCCGAGCAGGTCCCAGTCCGCGTCCGGGTTCGGCACCACGACGACGAGCCGGCCGCCCTCGGCGAGGTTCGCCTTCAGGTTGCCGATCATCGTGTCCAGCGCGGCCTCGTCGTCCGCGTAGCCGAGCAGCCAGACGGCCGTCACCACGTCGAACCGGCCCAGTTCCGGCAGATCGGTCGCGTCGCACTGGTGGTAGGTGATGCCGCGCGGCTGCCGTTCCTCGACGTTGCGGGCATAGCCGATCATCTCGCCGGCCGAGTCGACGCCGACCACCCGCGCCGCGCCGAGATCGTGGAAGAGCCGCGGGTAGAACCCGGTGCCGCAGGCCACGTCCAGCACGGACCGGCCACGCAGGTCACCGACCGCCGACAGCAGGGTGGCGCGTTCAGCCAGTCCCGTCGGGATGTGCTTGGCGCGCTCGTAGACCACGCCCAACGCGTCGTACTGATCGTCGCTCTCCGCCATGAAACAGACCCTATGACGGCGGGTAGCGGGTCAACCACTCCTGTGCCACCGGCGGGTTCGGACCGGTCTCGATCTCCCAGTCCTCGACCATCCGGTCGATCACGTCGCGGAACTGCACGCGCTCGACCCAGTCCGGACGGATCTTGTCGATGCCGTGCAGCGCGCCGACGAGGTTGCCGCACATGGACGCCGTCGAGTCGTTGTCGCCGCCGTGGTTGACCGAGATCAGCAACGCCTCGTTCGGGTCCTCGGTGACGAGCGCCGAGTACAGAGCGATCGCGAGTGCCGTGTCGCCGACACCGCCACGGCCGAGCTCCTCGACCCGCGCCACGCTCGGGTCGCCGAGAGCCGCCAGCTCGATGGCGTGCTCGACGGCAGCGACGACCTCCTCGTGGTCCTCGTGCCGCAGGACCTCCGCTCATCGCGGAGTCGATGCCTTCGAGCAGTCCGTTGCCCCGCGAGGCTTCGTGGACGAGCACCGCGAAGAACCCCGCGGACAGGTAACCACTCGGATGGCCGTGGGTGAGCTCGGCGGTGTACTTCGCCAGCAGAAAAGCCTGTGGAGCGTCGTCCGCGTAGAAGGCGATCGGCGCGACGCGCATGGCGCCACCGCAGCCCTTGGAGTTGTTGGCCGGGTTCTTGGTCGTGGCCATGACGCCGGTGCGGCCGTACTGCTGCAGGGCCGAGGTGACGGTGAGACCGGGCGCCCGCATTCGGAACAGGTCTCGGTGGCCGATCAGCCAGCCGTCTGGTTCGTCCAGAGTGGACAGCGGGCCGCGGGCCTTCTCCCACGGGGTCTTCTGGGTGTGCAGCCAACGCTGGTAGGCGTGCTGCACGGCCGCGAGGTAGTCGGCAGTGCCGGTGGTCCGCTCGCGCACGTGCGCCCTGATCATCGCCTCGAACGTGAACAGCGTCATCTGCGTGTCGTCGGTGATCGCCGCGTTCTCGGGCAGGTCGGTGATGCCCTGCGGCCCGTGGCGCTCGTAGACGACCTCCATCGGCAGGTTCTCGGTGTTGGCACCGAGTGCGTCACCGATCGCGCCCCCGATCAGGCAGCCACGCAGCTTTCCATTGCTTTGAGCAGGTTCCTGCTCCCGCACGACGAACTTGCGGCCCTGCTCGTCGATGCCAAGGGTGAACTCGACCTTGACCGTGCGCACCGGCACCGCGTGCACCGGCCCCGAGCCCATGATGCGATCCAACGTCCGGAGGTCAGCGTCGCTCAACCACGGCGAGCGCTCGATTTCGAACTTCCCGTACCGCGTGCAGTCGCACATCCTCAGGTGCTGCGCGGCCTCGTCCGGAAGGTTCCAGCAGTTCACCTTGGTGTCGAAACGCAGGCCCGGATTGATGTGCAGCCACTGCGGACGAGTGCCGGTGAAGTCGTCACTGATGAAGACCTTGCTGATGAACGTGTTCAGGCCGACTCGCGTCCACCCGGCCGTGCCCTCGGGCAGCAGGTCCGGCGCGGTGAAGACGGCGAGGGTCTCCTGGTAGTCGAACCGGGTCGCCGACACCTCGCCGGGGATCAGGACCTCACCGTGGATGCCGTTGTGCCCCAACTCGTCCAGCTCGTACCAACCGCGCCCGACGTAGTCGAGGAACCGCTCCGTCGGGGTGAGCGGAACCGGCTCGCCGGACGCGACAGGTCCGGGCCTGTGCGCGGGATTCGCCTGGAACTCGCCGTCCTCCCGGCCGGTCCAGCCGGCGACAGCGGTGAAGTTCGCCTCGGTGCGCATGCCCTGCAGATGGATCAGCTCGGGGTCGAACCGCGCCTCCCACGGCCGGTCCTCGACGCTGCCGTCCTCGATGGCGGACATCGTGCCGAGCACGTGCACCTCGACACCCTGCCTGGGCCGCCTGCCGACCCGGACGCGGCCGTCTTCGCCAGGCACCGCGTAGCCGATCTCCCAGCCGTCCCGCGTGCGGAACACGCTGTCCTGGTCGATCCGGAACTCCTCGCCCTGGTGCTCCGCGATCCACTTCTCGGCGAGCGCGAGCGCCTCGTCCCGGTTCACCACGACCTCCGGTACAGCTCTTCCGCGACGTGCCGGACGTCGTGCTCGGGGCCGCCCTTGAGCGCGGCCGCGATCGCCCGCGCGACGCCACGCCCTTCACCACGAACGGCCTGCGCCAGCGCACCCGCCGCGGTCGACGGGTCAGCGTCCGGCGGGTCGAGCCGCTCGGGCGTGAAGAGGTGTTCGGCCAGCATGATCACGGCGTCGACGGCCGGTGAGTCCGGGCCGTGGGTGAGTGCGACCAGCTCGCGGATCCGGTCGGCTTCGAGGCGTCGCACGGCAGCGGGCAGCGCCCAGATCAGCGCGCCGGGCCCCTGCGACTTCGCCTTGCTCCGGCGGTCGTCCTTGAGCAGGAGACGCGCTGCCTGACGCGACACCAGGTCCGGTTGGACGGAAGGCTTTTCGGCCCACTGCGCCAACGCCGTCGCGGGATCTTCGGCCGAACACCCGACCAGCTGGTCGACCAGTCCTGTTCGGACACCCGCGCCCTGCGCAAAACCCTGATAGGCGGCCACGACCTGACTGAGCCGGGGCGGCCTGATCCATTCGATCTCCCCCATCGCCGCCCGACCCTACCGGGCCGGGCGGCGGGGGATGTCCACTTCAGAGACGCCTGGCGAGCTCTTCCGCGACCTCGTAGGTGTTCAGCGCGGCACCCTTGCGCAGGTTGTCACCGCACACGAAGAAGTCCAGCGTGTTCGGGAAGTCCAGCGCCTGACGCACGCGACCCACGTACGTCGGGTCCTCGCCCACGGTGTCGGCCGGCGTCGGGAACTTCTGCGCCGCCGGGTCGTCGACGAGCACGATCGTCGGCTGCGACTCGAAGATCTTGTGCGCGGCCTCGACCGTGATCTCACGCGCGAACGTCGCGTGGACGGACAGCGAGTGGGTCGTGACGACCGGAACGCGGACGCAGGTCGCCGAGACCTTCAGGTCCGGGATGCCGAGGATCTTGCGGGCCTCGTTGCGGACCTTCAGCTCCTCGGACGACCAGCCGCCGTCCTTCAGCGAACCGGCCCACGGCACCACGTTCAGCACGAGCGGAGCCGGGAACGGCGAGTCCTCCGCCGACAGACCGGCGGCGGTGAGCGCCTCGGCCACGTCGCCGGCCGACACGCCCGCCTCCTTGCCCGCCAGCGCCGCGATCTCGGCGTAGAGGCGGTCGATGCCGGACTGCCCGGCGCCGGACGCGGCCTGGTAGGAGGCGACGACCAGTTCCTTGAGCTCGAACTCGCGGTGCAGCGCACCGAGCGACGCCATCATCGACAGCGTCGTGCAGTTCGGGTTCGAGATGATGCCGCGCGGACGCTCGTTGATCTGGTCCGCGTTCACCTCGGGCACGACCAGCGGCACGTCGGCGTCCATCCGGAACGCCCCGGAGTTGTCGATCGCGACGGCACCGCGCTCGACGGCGATCGGCGCCCACTGCGCCGAGACCTCGTCCGGCACGTCGAACATCGCGATGTCGACGCCGTCGAACGCCTCGGGCGAGAGCGCGATGACCGTGACGTCCTGGCCGCGCACGTTGATCTTCTTGCCCGCCGAGCGCGGGGACGCGATCAGCCTGATCTCGCCCCACGGCACGGTGGACCGGGAGTTGATGATGTCGATCATGACGGTGCCGACGGCACCGGTCGCGCCTACCAGCGCGAGTACTGGGGCGGTCATCGTCCAGTCCCTGCGTAAACGACGGCCTCTTCGTCGGTACCCAGGTCGAACGCGTCGTGCAGGGCACGGACGGCGTCGTCGAGCTGGGTGTCGCGGCAGATGACCGAGATGCGGATCTCCGAGGTGGAGATGATGTCGATGTTGACGCCGGCCGTGGCCAGCGCCTCGCAGAACGTCGCCGTGACGCCGGGGTGCGAGCGCATGCCCGCGCCGATCAGCGACACCTTGCCGACGTGCTCGTCGTAGAGGACCTGGTCGAAGCCGATCTCGCCCCGGGCCTTCTCCAGCGCCGCCACCGCGCGCGGGCCGTCGACCTTGGCCAGCGTGAACGTGATGTCGGTGCGGCCGGACGCCGCCTGCGAGACGTTCTGCACGACCATGTCGATGTCGAGCTCCGCCTGCGCCACGACCCGGAAGATCTTGGCCGCGATGCCGGGGTGGTCGGGAACTGCCGTCACGGTGATTTTGGCCTCGGACCGGTCGTGCGCGACGCCGGTGATCATCGCCTGTTCCACGGGAAGGTCCTCCACTGAACCGGACACGATGGTTCCGGTCTTGTTGCTGAACGACGAACGGACATGCACGGGCACGTTGTAGCGGCGGGCGTACTCCACACAGCGGAGCATCAGCACCTTCGCGCCACACGCGGCCATCTCGAGCATTTCCTCGTAAGTGATCGTGTCGAGCTTCTTGGCGTTCGGCACGATGCGCGGGTCGGCGGTGTAGACGCCGTCCACGTCTGTGTAGATCTCGCACACGTCGGCTTTGGTCGCGGCCGCGAGCGCCACCGCGGTGGTGTCGCTGCCGCCACGGCCGAGCGTGGTGATCTCCTTGGAGTCCTGCGAGACGCCCTGGAAGCCCGCGACGATCGCGATGGCCCCCTCGGACGTCGCGTCCTGGATCCGGCTCGGTGTCACGTCGATGATGCGGGCCTTGCCGTGCACCGATGTCGTGATCACGCCTGCCTGGGAACCGGTGTAGGACCGCGCCTCGGCACCGAGCGAGTTGATCGCCATCGCGAGCAGCGACATCGAGATCCGCTCACCGGAGGTGAGCAGCATGTCGAGCTCCCGTGCGGGCGGCACCGGGGACACCTGGCGGGCGAGGTCGAGCAGCTCGTCGGTCGTGTCGCCCATGGCGGACACCACGACGACGACGTCGTTGCCCGCTTTCTTGGTCGCGACGATCCGCTCGGCCACGCGTTTGATCCGCTCGGCACTACCCACCGATGATCCGCCGTACTTCTGGACGACGAGCGCCACCGACCTGACCTCCTTCGCGAGACAAAACCCCACGTCGAAGGCAGCCTACCCGGACCACCTGGTGAGACTCTTGAGCCGTGATGCGCGTGACTACTCTGTCCGGGTGTCATCCGTCGATGTCGTGGAGGCCCCAGCAGCCGTGCATGAGAGCAGTGCGCGCTCCCGGTTGGGCGAGGTGCTCAGACACCCTGTGGCGCTGTGGACGGCCCCCGCGGTCATCTACCTGTTCGTGCGCCAGGTGGGTCTGTTCGTGCTGCAGCTCGTGGTCGAGTACCAGAACAAGATGCACGGCACGACCAGCACCGCGGCCGGTGAGCTGAAGTCGTGGGACGGCGAGTGGTTCCTCGGGATCGCCGAGGGCGGCTACAACAACGTGCCGCAGCGCCTCACCGACGCGGCGGGCCGGCGTTCGGCCGAGACGCCGCTCGCGTTCTTCCCCGGCTACCCCGCGCTGATCAGATGGGTCGACGGCCTGCCAGGCGTGGACGTGGTGGGCGCGGCGTTCGCGGTCAGCCTCATCAGCGGCCTGTTCTGCGCCTACGGCCTGTTCGTGCTCGGCCGCTCGGTGCGCACCGGCTCGACGAAGTCCGCGCTGGTCCTGGTCACGCTCTTCGCCGCCTCCCCGATGGCGGTCGTGCTGTCGATGACCTACTCGGAGGCCACGTTCTGCGCGTTCGCCGTGTGGGCGCTGGTCGGGGTGGTGCGCAAACGCTGGATCCTCGCCGGCGTGTGCTGCGCGGCGGCCGGGCTGGTGCGGCCCACGGCCGGTGCGCTGATCGCGGCGGTCGGGCTCGCGGCGCTGGTCGCGGTGATCGCAGACCGGCGCGACTGGCGGGCGTGGGCCGGTGCCGCGGTCGCTCCGCTGGGCCTGCTCGGCTACCTCGGCTGGGTCGCGATCCGCACCGGTGACCTCGCCGGCTGGTTCGGCGTGCAGCAGCGCGGCTGGGGCTCGAAGTTCGACGGCGGCGCGGCGACCCTGGAGTTCGCCTTCGGGCACCTGGGCAACCCGCGGTCGGTGCTGGAGATCGGCACGGTGTGGCTGCTGGTCCTCGCCGTGATCCTGGTCGTCCACGCGATCCGGCGACGGCTGGAGTGGCCGCTGATCGTGTACGGCGTGGGCGTGCTGATCATGGACATCGGCTCGAACGGCCTGATGAACTCCAAGGCCCGGCTGCTGCTGCCCGCGTTCACGCTGCTGATCCCGCTGGCCCTGATGCTGGCCCGGCGCCGGACGTCGACGCTGCTGACCGCGCTCGGCCTGGCGATCCTGATGAGCGCCTGGTTCGGTGCCTACTCCCTCGCCGTTTGGCAGTATGCGATCTGATGAACGAGCTGATCTCGCAGCGCTGGAGTCCGCGCGCCTTCGACGCCGAAGCAACGGTTTCCGACGACGAACTGCGCATCCTGCTGGAGGCGGCGCGCTGGGCGCCGTCGCACGGCAACAGCCAGCCCGCGCGGTTCGTGGTCGGGCCGCGCGGCACACCGACCTTCGACGCGATCTTCGAGACGCTGCGGCCGGGCAACAAGACGTGGGCGTTCCGGGCGTCGGTGCTGCTCATCGGCTGCGTCATCACCCAGGACAAGCGCGGCGACCTGCCCAACGTCGAGTTCGGCCTCGGGCTCGCGATGGAGAACATCGCGCTGCAGGCCGTCGACCTGGGCCTGATCGCGCACATGATGGGCGGCTTCGACAAGACGGCGGCGCACGAGGCGTTCGGCATGCCAGGCGACGTGCGCCCGCTCGTCGTGATGGCGCTCGGGAAGCAGGGCGACCTGGAGGAGCTGCCCGAGGACCTTCAGGTCCGTGAGCAGCGCGAACGCCTCCGGCACCCGCTGACCGAGACGGTCTTCACGGGTGCCTGGGGACAGTCCCTGTTCTAACGGCCCCTGGTGGTCATAGTTCGGTGGTGAAGTACTTCGTCGCGACCTCGTTGTGCAGCGGGAACGCCAGCGGCTCGCACTCGAAGATGACCTTGCGCTCGGACGCCTCGTCGTTCGGCACGAACGGCGGCATGTCCTCGGCGTTGATGGCGGGCGCGGTCGCGAACAGCAGCACCGAGACGCCGTCCGGGGTCGAGACGAAGTGCAACGGCCGCAGCTCGGCCGGGTCGATCGTGACCCCGGCCTCCTCGTGCAGCTCACGGGCGGCGCTCTGCTCCCACGACTCGCCGCGGTCGATGAACCCGCTGACGAACGCGAGCTTGCCGATCGGCGGGATCGCGCGACGCACGGTGAGCAGACCGGTGCGCGGGCCGTCCTTGACCGGGACGAGCAGCACGACGACCGGGGACGGGTTCGCCCACACGCCGTGCCCGCAGCTCGGGCACGTGCGGGGGTAGGTGGCGGTGTCCGCGTAGGCGGTGCCGCAGCTGTTGCAGAAGTCGTCGCGCGCCATGACGTCGAACCTAGTTCAGCCGCCTAACAACCCCAACGAACCTCGCTAAACCCCCTGCTGCCGGACGTCCGGCAGCAGGGGGCGGAGGCGGGGTCAGTAGCGGGAGACTGCGCGGGCGAGCAGACCCGTCACGACCAGCCAGAACACCGCGGCGAGGCCGTAGTTGAGGAGCACGTCGACGTTGTAGTTGCCGGTCTGGAAGAGGCCCGGGAAGAACAGGGCCAACGGCTCGGCGAGCGAGGCGACGAACCTGAAGAAAGCGTTCGCCTGGTTCGCGCCGAGCACGATCATCAGGATGTACAGGATCTCGATGAGGGCGAAAACCGCACCGATGCCGCTGATCACGCGTGACGCCGTGCCGCGGCCGCTAGTCGTACGTAATCTGGCCATACATGAACATTTCCCGTATTGCCTCTCGACGAAACATGCACAAGTGCATCCCACGATCCGGGCCCGGAGTTCCATCTTCGCCCGGAGTGTGGCTACTCTGTTCGGCGTGTGGCGTTCCCTCCTGCTTCGCTGCCGTGACGGGGTCTGATCAGACCGGCCCCCCGTCGCGGGACTCAGCGTTGCCGCCGGTCGTGTGAACCACCGACCAGCAGGAGCTACCGCAAATGTCTACCTCCGACGCTTACACCTCCGGTAACAGCCGCCTGCGCCAGCCCGCGCGCCCGGCTCCCGAGGACCAGCCCTCCTGGAACACCCAGCTCGGCTCCTCCATGCCGTTCCACCGCTACCGGCCGTTCCACGAGGTCGTGGAGGTCGTCGACGTACCGGACCGCACCTGGCCGACCAAACGCGTCGAGAAGGCCCCGATGTGGTGCGCGGTCGACCTGCGCGACGGCAACCAGGCGCTGATCGACCCGATGTCGCCCGCGCGCAAGCGCAAGATGTTCGACCTGCTGGTCCGGATGGGCTTCAAGGAGATCGAGGTCGGCTTCCCGGCCGCGTCGCAGACGGACTTCGACTTCGTGCGGGAGATCATCGAGGACGGCGCGGTCCCGGACGACGTGACGATCCAGGTGCTGACGCAGTGCCGTTCGGAGCTCATCGCGCGGACGTTCGAGTCGCTGCGGGGCGCCAACAAGGCGATCGTCCACTTCTACAACTCGACGTCGATCCTGCAGCGCCGCGTGGTGTTCCGGTCCGACCGCGACGGCATCAAGAAGATCGCCGTCGACGCCGCGAAGTTCGCGCGCGAGCAGGAGAAGGACTACCCCGAGACCGAGTTCCGGTACGAGTACTCGCCCGAGTCCTACACCGGCACCGAGCTGTCCTACGCGCTCGAGGTCTGCAACGCGGTCTCCGCGGTCATCGCGCCGACGCCCGCCAAGCCGCTGATCATCAACCTGCCGGCCACGGTCGAGATGGCGACGCCGAACGTCTACGCCGACTCGATCGAGTGGATGTCGCGCAACCTGGACAACCGCGAGTCGATCATCCTCAGCCTGCACCCGCACAACGACCGCGGCACCGGTGTCGCGGCCGCCGAACTGGGTTACCTGGCCGGCGCGGACCGCATCGAGGGCTGCCTGTTCGGCAACGGCGAGCGCACCGGCAACGTCTGCCTGGTCACGCTGGCGATGAACATGTTCTCGCAGGGCATCGACCCGCAGATCGACTTCTCCGACATCGACGAGGTCCGTCGCACGGTCGAGTACTGCAACCAGCTGCCGGTGCCCGAGCGCCACCCCTACGGCGGCGACCTGGTCTTCACCGCGTTCTCCGGCTCGCACCAGGACGCGATCAAGAAGGGCCTGGAGTCGCTGGAGGCCGACGCGAAGGACGCGGGCCAGCACGTCGACGACTACCCGTGGGAGGTCCCGTACCTGCCCATCGACCCGAAGGACGTGGGCCGCAACTACGAGGCCGTCATCCGGGTCAACTCGCAGTCCGGCAAGGGCGGCGTGGCGTACCTGATGAAGCAGGAGCACCACCTCGACCTGCCGCGGCGCCTGCAGATCGAGTTCTCGCGGGTGATCCAGGAGGTCACCGACACGCAGGGCGGCGAGATCAACCCGAAGGAGATGTGGGACGCGTTCGCCCAGGAGTACCTGGACGGCCGGGTGCCGCTGTACCTGCTGCGCCACAAGGCGGTCTCGGACGGCAGCGGCCACGAGGAGATCACCGCGACGCTGCTGATCGACGGCGAGCAGCAGGAGATCACGGGTTCCGGCAACGGCCCGATCGCCGCGTTCGTCGACGCGCTGGCGTCCATCGGCTACGACGTGCGGGTGCTGGACTACGCCGAGCACGCGCTGTCCGCCGGTGACGACGCCCGCGCCGCCGCCTACCTCGAGTGCGCGGTGGGCGACCGGGTGCTGTGGGGTGTGGGCATCGACAGCTCCACGGTCGCCGCGTCACTGCGCGCGGTCGTCTCCGCGGTCAACCGCGCGAACCGTTAGTGCGGTGACCACTAACCTTTGCCGCGTTGTTTCGACGGGCAGGCGGGTGCATCGCGGTACCACCCTGAGCGCCGAAACAACACGGTGAAGATTGTGGTCACCGCCCTAGTAGATCGTTGCGACTAATATTTGGAGTATTGGCGGCGGGCGTGATGCCGGCAGGTGGCCGTGTTTCGATCATGAAGATCGCGCCCTCATGGCTGCCGCCTGCGTGGTTGGTGGTAGTTGGGGCGATCAGCAAACGCTTGCGTCGGCAGTTTTCTACCGCCAACTCGCCGTTGACGTTACGTGAGAGCGCGACCATCCGGGCTTTCGACGACAAGCGACCGCCCGGCGGGGCACAACTAAGCCGCAACGCTCTACTAGTAGCGTGTCGCTGCTTAGTTTTGATGCATAGAGCTACCGTCGCCTCGAACATTTGGTGTATTGGTGGCGTGTTGTGATCGGCAGGTGGCCGCGCTTCGATCATGAAGATCGCGCCCTCATGGCTTCCGCCTGTGCAGTTGGTAGTAGCTGCGATGATCAGCACACGCTTGCGTCGGCAGTTTTCTACTGCCAACTCAGCGTCGGCATTGCGTGAGAGCGCGACCATCCGGACTTGGTGACCAGCGACCGGACCATTCAGACCCTGCCCAACTCAACGGAGCACAACTAAGCCGCGACGCTCTACTAGGGCACAACGGACGGGGAGGATGCGTGCGGCACCAGTTGCCGCGGCGTGCCCTCCCCGTTCGCCTGCACGGCCCAGATGCCCTCACCCGGCAGGCCGTAGGCGATCGTGTCGTTGTCGAGCCACGCGACCTGGTCGTCGATCCCACGGGTCTCGGCCAGCGGTGTCTCCACCATCGTGCGCAGGTCGAGCACGTGCTGGCGCCACGGCCGGGCGTCGTCGCCGGGCACCCGCTTCTTGAACGACACCCGCGTGCCGTCCGGCGCGAGCGACGGGCATTCCACGTTCTCCCGCAACGGTTTCGCTGACTCTTCGACGGCATCGCCCTTGATCAGGTAGGTCTTTCCAGCCGTGCTGAGCGTGGCGTAGAAGGTGCGGTCGTCGTCGGTGAACGTGACGCCCCAGTAGTTCATGTCGTTGATCATCTTCATGCCCTCGACCCGCGTGCCCTCGAGGTTGCTGGCGTAGACCTCGGTCTCCTGGTCGAAGATCGCGGTCCTGGTCGAGAACGTGCCGGTCTGGGAGTACGAGTGGCCGGTGACGAACGTCGTCCACGACGCCATCCGCCCGTCCTTCGACAGCCTGGCGCGGTTCGCGATCCCCGACACCTCCACCCGGCGCCGCTCCCCCAGCGCCCGGTCGACGAACACGGCGGTCGAGCCCGGCAACGGGCCCTGCGCCTCGGCCAGGCACAGGCCCTGCTGGGCAGCTGTGTAGAACCGCTTGCAGGACAACGAACTCACCCGGCGTGGTGCATCGGGCGAGGCCAGCGGCACCGAGGCCACCTTCCCGCTGATCTCGTCCACGAAGACCAGCCGGCCCGGTTCGGCGAGGTCGACGGCTCCCGCCTCGACCGCGACCGAAGGCCGGTCCGGTGGCCTCAACGCATAGGCCGTGGCGCCGATGCCCAGCACCAGCACGGCCGCGACCACGATCAGGATCCTCACCACGCGAACCACGTCCAAAGTGCGCCGAACAGCACGGAAGAACACGCCCGGGCCAGCACCTGGCCGGTCTGGAGCAGGGCCAGGCCGGACGTGCGCAGCTCCTCGGGGATCATCGGGCCGGCCACAGCCATCAGCACGCCGTCCGTGCACGCGTAGAACAACCCGTGCAGCACCAGAACCCCGGCCAGCAAAGCGATTCCGGACATGCCGGCCAGCAGCAGGTATGCGCCGAGCAGCGCGAGATGCCCGACGAGGAAGATCCGCCACCGCCCGATCCGGTCGGCCAGCGACCCGATCGGCACGGCAGCGAGCAGGTACACGCCGGCCGTGCCGAGTGGCAGCAACGCGAGGTAGGCGATCTCGACGTTCAGCTTCTTCTGCAGCAACAGGTAGACGAACCCGTCTCCCAGCGTCAGGAACCCGAGCCCGCACGCGACCAGGCAGACCCGCCGGAACGGCCGGGACCGCAGCAACCCGAAGGCGTTCCGCAGCGACACCGCGACGCGTGGCAGCACGTCGCGGTGGTCGCGGACGAAGAGCACGAGCACCAGGAACCCGACCGCCGCGAAGCAGAAGCTGACGACGAACACCACGTCGTACCGGCCCGGCAGCGTCCACAACAGACAGAACGCGACCAGCGGGCCGAGGAACGCGCCCACGGTGTCCATGGCACGGTGAACACCGAAGGCACGCCCGAGGGCCGAGGGTTCGCTGCTCAACGTGATCAGCGCGTCCCTCGGCGCGGTGCGCAGGCCCTTGCCCGTCCGGTCGCCTGCCAGAACGAGCCCCATCGCCGTGGCGGAGGTCCCGGCGGCGAGCAGGCCGAGCTTGCCCACCGCCGAGATCCCGTAACCGAGGCCGGCCACGAACTTGCGCCGTTGCCAGCGGTCAGCCGCATGACCGCCGACAACCCGAACCAGTGCCGTCACACCGGTGTAGATGCCGTCGAGCACACCGAACTGCAGTGGGGAGAACCCCAGTCCCAGCACCAGGTACAGCGGCAGGATCGCGGCGACCATCTCCGACGAGACGTCGGTGAGCAGGGAGACCGCGCCCAGGGCGAGCACGTTCGCCGCGATCCTGCCGGTGCCACCGGCGGCGGGAGCTTGCCGGGCGGTTGCGATGTACACGATGGCCTCCGATCAGCAGCCAGATGCGATCAACGACAGTTGTATGGACCGGCCTTGTCGCGCACCGTTCCGGCCGTGTCGATGACCTCCCACGAGTAGGTGCGGCCGGACAGGGTGAGCTTCATGACGCCGTGGCTGTCCGCGAACCAGTCCTCGACGCCGGCACGTGGCTTGACGTCCTCGTAGAGGTAGTCACCGCCGATGCCGATGAGCGACGACCGGAGACCGTTTGCCTGGTCGACCTGACCGCTCTTGTTCAGCGGGGCCAGCCGCTCGTAGTGGTGGTCGTGACCGCTGAGCACCAGGTCGGCCTTGGCGTCCGCGAACGCGTTCCACAGCGGCGACATCTTGGACTTGTCGCCGTAGTAGCCCGAGTTGAACCGCGGGTGGTGCCAGTAGCCGACGACGCACGGCTTGGTGTTCGTGGAGAGGTCGGTCTTCAGCCAGTTGAGCTGCGTCGAGTCGCTGCCCGTCTCGTAAAGGGTGTTCGAGTCGAACGAGACGAAGTGGAACTCGCCGGCGTTCCAGCTGTAGTACGGCTTGCCCTGCGGGTAGGCGATGGCGCCGAAGTACTCCTTGTAACCCCGCAGGCTGTCGACCCACTCGTGGTTGCCGGTCGCGGGCCTGGTGATGCTCTTGAACTTGCCCCACGACTTGTCGTAGTGCGCCCGGAACTCCGCGATCGTGCCGTTGTCGTACTGGTTGTCGCCGACGGTCAGCACGTAGTTCGGCTTGATCTGCTCGATCAGCTTCGCGGTCTCGTAGTGCTCGGTGTTCGTCAGCGACGCGATGTCACCGGCGGCGACGATCGTGATGGTGTCGCCGGGGCCGGCGGGCAGGGTCGTCACCGTCACCGCGTTGCTCGCGGGCCCCAGGTTGCCCGCCGCGTCACGAGCCCGGACGGTGTAGGTGAACTGGGTGCCCGACGCGAGGCCGGTGTCGGTGAACGACGTGCCCGTGGGCGTGCCGACGACGCTGCCGTTGCGCAGGACGTCGTAGCCGGTCACACCGTTCTCGTCGGTCGCGGCCGTCCACTGCAGACTCACCGAGCTCGACGTGGTTGCGGTGCTCGTGAGTCCGGTCGGTGCCGTCGGCGGTGTGTTGTCGCCGTTGGAGTTGCTGCCGTAGACCTCGAACTCGAACAGCGAGTAGCCCCAGGCCGTGCCGCGCTTGGTGCCGTAGATCCGCACGTAACGCCCGGACGCGCTCAAGCTTGTTTCGTCCACGCCACCGTTTTGACCGGTGAGCGACTTCTTGGTGCTCCAGGACGAACCGTCACTGGACGTCTGGATCTGGTAGCTGGAGGCGTACGCGGCCTCCCAGGTGAGCTTGACCTTGGAGATGGTGGCGTTGCCACCGAGGTCGACGGCGATCCACTGCGGGTCGACGCCTTCGAGACTCGCCCAGCGAGTGGTCGGATCTCCGTCTACGGCGTTGGCGCCGCCGAAGGTCGCTGCCTCGACGGACGACACGCTGGTGGGCTTGTTGGCGGAGAGCAGGGTGTCGGCGGCGTTCGCGGTTCCTGACGCCGCCAAAGGCGGTATCACCAGGGCGAACACCGCCAGGCCGATACCCCGTCTGGTGTGTTTTCTGATCACTTCGTCCTCCTGGGCAGGGCGGCGGCTCGAAGGATTGGTAAACAAGCTTTCCTATTGAGGTCGGAGGTTAACTGTGGCCCAGAACACAGGTCAACGGCAGAACTGACGGTTGAACGCATGACAGGCCGGAGTTCTGCCGGCAGAACCGCTTGTCACTCGATGTCACGCACTGACTGGTTGAAACGCCACAGAACGGCGTGGACGAGCAGACCTGCGGATGCGCCCTGGACGACGCCCAGCAGCAGCCTGCGCACCCAGTCATAAAGGCTCACCTGGCTGACAGGGTCGGCCAACGACCAGGTCGCGCCGATGGCCGTCGCGAGGGCGAGGAAGATCCAGAAGTTGTACCGGGAAATCCCGGTACGTGACGGCCAGTCATGCTCACGGGGCGCTTTCAGCGCCAGCCAGGCCAGTACCGCCATGCCGCCGAGCGATGACAGGTAGCCGATCACGTTGTAGAGCCGGTGTGGACCGACGACGGAGACCGTCAGCCAGTCCCAGTGCCGCACGGCCCATCCGTCGGTCTGTGTGAAGGCGTCCCACACCAGGTGTGTGAGCACACCCACCACAATGGACAAAGCACGATGAGCCGGTCTGCGCAGCGGTCCCGGCCGCGCGACACGTTCCCGCACGAACGCCGGCGCCAACGCCATCAGCGACGGCAGCAGCAAGCGCCCGGCCGACAACAACCCCACTGCCGCAAGGAATCCGCCCACGACGTTGTGCGTTGGCAGCACCGGGACGTAATAGCCCAGGTCAGGCGCTACCGCACCGGCGACCAGTCCCGGAAACCAGAGCCACCTGCGCAACGGCAGGACAACAGCGGGATGCGCGAGGGTGAACGGCACAGACCAGCGTAGATCGACTCGAATCCTGTGGGCACGCTGAAGAAACACCCAGGTCGGGATTGTTCATCCGGGTCACGTACGTTCACGGATCATGAGCACCACAGCCGCCAGCCTCGTCGTGCTGTTCCTGGTCGCCGTCGTGCCCCTGGCGCCGACGGAGGCCGTGCTCATCGGCGCCGGTGTCCTGGCCGCGGCCGGTGAGGTCCCGCTCTACCTCGTGATCGCCGTCGCCGCTGCCGGATGTCTGGTCAGCGACATGATCAACTTTACCGTGGGCCGCCGGATGGGCATGCGGGCCCTCGACCGCGTGAACAAGAACGCCAAGGCGCGGGCGATGGTGGTGTGGACGGCGGACCAGCTGGCGACCAAGGGCGAGACGATCCTCATCGCGGCGCGGTTCCTGCCCGCGGGCGGCATCGTGGGCGCGTTGCTGGCAGGTGCGCTGAAGTGGCCCCTCAGGCGTTTTGTGCCGGTCGCGGCGCTCGGGTCGGCGCTGTGGTGCCTCTACCCCGCCACCGTGGGGTACATCGGTGGTCAGATCGTCGACGACGCGTGGCTGGCGATGCTGCTCTCCTTCGCCGTGGCCACGCTCCTCTCCATCCCGGTCGGCATGGCGATCCGTGCGCGCAACGCCAACCGCACTCTCTCGTACGCCGAGGCGTCGTCGTAGAGCACCGCGAACCGGTCCGCGGCAGCCAGCAGCGCGTCCACCTCGAACGCCAGCTGCGCGTCGCCGGACAGGCGTTCCAGCAGTGAGATCCACCTGAGGTTGAACAGCATCAACGCGTCGCGCACCCGGCCTGGCCTGGCCGCGAACTCCGAGCGCGTCACCACGAAGAAGCAGCCGCCGGGGAACACCCGCCGCTTCGAGTAGTCGAGCCAGCGCTCGGACAGGTCCAGCAACGTCCCACCGGCCATCACGACCTCGCGCGAGAAGATCTCCGCCGCCGTGTGCACGGTCGAGAGCTGCAGCTCCTCTTTCGAGCCGAAGTGGGAGAAGACGCCGCTCTTGCTCATGCCGAGCTCGACCGCGAGCCGCCCGATCGTGACGCCCTCCA
The DNA here is from genome assembly GCA_963771775.1 of uncultured Actinomycetota bacterium. Lineage (GTDB taxonomy): Bacteria > Actinomycetota > Actinomycetes > Mycobacteriales > Pseudonocardiaceae > Lentzea. The sequence continues at coordinate 742,215 of CAVYUS010000004.1, read as the reverse complement.
GGCCGTCGATCGAGGCGATCTCGGCAGCTCTCAGCATGATCGAGCCACGACTGTCCATGCACCGAGGACAACGCAGAACCCTGGAGAAACGAACGGGGCCACCTCGAAAGGTGGCCCCGGTCCGTCAGAACACGATCAGGGATTCAGCGCTTCGGTGACCGAGGCCGGTCCCACCAGCGGAACGTCCGGCGACAGGCCGCCGTCCTCCTCGACCAGGATCGGCTTCACCTCGTGCGGCTGGATCTCGCCGGAGCGGATCTGCTCGGCCCAGTGGCACGCCACCTTGTGACCCGGCTTGAGCTCCCGCAGCACGGGTCGCTCGGTGTCGCAACGAGTCGCCTGCCGCCACGGGCACCGGGTGTGGAACCGGCAGCCGCTGGGCGGGTTCGCCGGCGACGGCAGGTCGCCGGCGAGCAGGATCCGCTCGCGCCGGTCCTCGACCACCGGGTCGGGCACCGGGACCGCCGACAGCAGCGCCCGCGTGTACGGGTGCAGCGGCTCGGCGTAGAGGTCGGTCGGCGGAGGCCTCCTCGACCAGGCCGCCGAGGTACATCACGCCGACCCGGTCGGAGATGTGCTTCACGACGGCGAGGTCGTGCGCGATCACCAGGTAGGTCAGGCCGAACTGCTCCTGCAGGTCCTCCAGCAGGTTGACGACCTGGGCCTGCACCGACACGTCCAGCGCGGACACCGGCTCGTCGGCGACGATCAGGTCCGGCTCCAGTGCCAGCGCCCGCGCGATGCCGATGCGCTGGCGCTGACCGCCGGAGAACTCGTGCGGGTACTTGCGCAGCGCCGTGCGCCGGCAGGCCGACGGCCGTCGAGCAGCTCGCGGAGCCGCTTGTTGGTCGACTCCTTGCCCTTGTCCAGGTCGTGCGCGCGCAGGCCCTCGATCAGGATCGACTCGACGGACTGGCGCGGGTCGAGCGACGACAGCGGGTCCTGGAACACCATCTGCATCCGGCGCCGCATCTTGCGCAGCTCCTCGCCCTTGAGGGCGGCGACAGTCCTGACCGTCGAAGATCACCTTGCCTGCGGTCGGCTCGTTGAGCCGCAGCATCGCCCGCCCGAGGGTGGACTTGCCGCAGCCGGACTCGCCGACCAGGCCGTAGGTCTCGCCGCGCTTGATCGTCGAGGTCGACGCCGTCGACCGCGTAGACGTACCCGACCGTGCGGTCGAGCAGCACGCCCCGCTTGATCGGGAAGTGCACCTTCATGTCCTGAACGGACACCAGGGTCTCGCTCATACCTGCACCTCCTCGGCGGCGGGAGTTCCCGGCACCACCGGGTTGTGGCAGCGGAGCAGCCGGCCCAGCTGGTCTTCCTCGGGCGGCGTGACCTGAACGCACACGTCCAGCGCGTTCGGGCAGCGGGGCGCGAACGCGCAGCCGTGGGTCCACGGAATGTTGTCGGCGACCGATCCCCTGATCGGCGTCAGCTGCTCGCCGGGCGCCGCGTCCAGCCGCGGGATCGAGGCCAGCAGGCCGTGCGTGTACGGGTGGCGCGGCTCGGCGAACAGCTTGTGCCGCATGGCCTTCTCGACCACCCGGCCGCCGTACAGCACGTTCACCTCGTCGCACAGGCCGGCGACGACACCCAGGTCGTGGGTGATCATCACCAGCGCGGTGCCGAGGTCCTGCACCAGTTCCTTCAGCAGCGCGAGGATCTGGGCCTGGATGGTCACGTCCAGCGCCGTCGTCGGCTCGTCCGCGATCAGCAGCCGCGGCCGGCACGCCAGCGCGATCGCGATCAGCGCGCGCTGCCGCATACCGCCGGAGAGCTGGTGCGGGTACTCCTTGAGCCGCCGGTTCGGGTCCGGGATGCCGACCTTGTCGAGCAGGTTCGTCGCCTCGATCATCGCTTCCTTGCGGGCCATGCCGCGGTGCCGTTCGAGCACCTCGGTGACCTGCAGGCCGATCGGGACGACCGGGTTCAGCGACGACAGCGGGTCCTGGAACACCATGCCGAGGTCACGACCACGGCGGTCGCGCATCTCCCGGTCCGACAGCTTCAGCAGATCCGTGCCGTCGAACTTCACGGTGCCGGTGATCTTGGCGCCGCGCTTGGGCAGCAGCCCCATGATCGCCAGCGACGTCACGGACTTGCCGCAGCCCGACTCGCCGACCAGGCCGACCGTCTGGCCGGGCTCGACGTCGAAGCTGACGCCGTCGACCGCGGTGAACGGCTCCTCGCCCTTGCGCTGGAACACGACGGTGAGGTCACGTACTTCGAGCAGTGCCACGACGACTCACCGCCTGTTCTTCGGGTCGAGGGCTTCGCGCAGCGTCTCGCCCATCAGCGTGAAGCCGAGCGCGACGATGATGATGCAGACCGCCGGGTACGACGGCGAGGTGCGGATGCGTGTCGAAGCACGTTCTGCGCGTCGCCGAGCATCTGCCCCCACTCCGGGATCCGGTCGTCCGGGTTGCCGAGGCCGAGGAACGACAGCGCGGCCGCCTCGATGATCGCCGTGGCGAGCACCAGGGTGGACTGCACGATCACCGGGCCGAGCGAGTTCGGCAGCATGTGCCGGAACACGATCGCGCCCTTCTTCACGCCGAGCGCGCGTCGCCGCCAGCACGTGGTCGCTGTGCCGTTGCGCGAGCATCGAGCCTCGCAGCAACCGGGCGAACACCGGGATCTGCACGATCGCGACCGCGAGGATCACGGTGAACTGGCTGGGCCGCGCGAACATCGCCGCGATCGAGAACGCGAGCAGCAGGCTCGGCAGCGACAGCATGACGTCGACCAGGCGCATGACGACCGAGTCGACCCAGCCGCCGAGCGCGCCGGCGAGCGTGCCGAGGATCAGGCCGCCGGTCAGACCGATCAGCGTCGCGCCGCACGCCGACGATCAGCGTCTGCTGCGAGCCGACGAGCAGCCGCGACAGGAAGTCGCGGCCCTGCAGGTCGCCACCGAGCGGGTGGCCCGGCTGCGGCGGCGGGATCTCGTTGCGCGCCTTGACGACCTGGTCGATCAGCATCGGTTCGGACGGGTCGTGCGGGGCGAGCCACGGCGAGAGCAGCCGAGACCACGATGAACAGGCCGATGATCGCCGCGCCGATGAGGAACACCGGGCTGCGCCGCAGCCGCTTCCACGCGCTCGCCGCGAGCGAGACGCCCGCGGTCTCCGGCGAGGCCGTCGATCTTTTCCTTCTTGGTGACTCCGAGTGCCACTGCGCTCACCTCGTCCTGATGCGCGGGTCGATGAGCGCGTACGAGAGGTCGACCAGCAGGTTGACCACGACGTAGACGATCGTGGCCATGATGATCAACAGCAGCAGCACCGGGTAGTCACGCCGTTCGAACCCGATGGCGAGCGCCTGACCGACACCCGGGAACACGAACACCTTCTCGGTGAGCACCGCGCCCGAGAGCAGCGCGCCGGTCTGCAGACCGATCGTCGTGACGACCGGCAGCATCGCGTTGCGCAGCACGTGCCGGCGGCGGATCACCGATGCGGTGAGGCCCTTCGACTCGGCGGTGCGCACGAAGTCCTCGTCGAGCACGTCGAGCACGGCCGCCCTGGTGATCCGGAAGATCACCGCGAACGGGATCGTGGCCAGCGCGATGGCCGGCAGGATCAGGTGCTTCAGCGCGTCGAACGCCGCGTCCCACTCGCCGGGTGAGCACGCCGTCCAGGACGAAGAAGCCGGTGACGCGGGTGGCGTCGATGCCGTCGTCCTGCCGGCCGGACGAGGGACAGGCCGAGCAGCGGCCGAAGACGTCCTTGAGCACGTAGGCCAGGAAGAACACCGGCACGGCGACGCCGATCAGCGAGCCGATGACGCTGAAGTTGTCGAGCAGGCCGCCGCGGCGCTTGGCCGCGAGGTAGCCGAGCGGGATGCCGACCGCGATCGCGATGCACGATCGCGAAGAACGCTGAGCTCGATCGTCGCGGGGAACCGCTGGAGGAAGATGTCGAGCGCCGAGTCACCGGGCTGGACACCGGTGGAGACGCCGAAGTCGCCGGTCGCGGCGCGACCGAGGAACTTGAAGTACTGCACGAAGATCGGCTGATCGAGGCCGAGCTGCTTGGTGAGGGCTTCGCGCGACTCCGGCGTAGCGCGCTCTCCCAGGAGGGCCGAAACCGGCCCTCCTGGGAGGAGCGCAGCCACGCGAAGAGCAGCAGCGAGAGCACCAGCACCACGCCGACCAGCTGGAGCAGCCGCCGAATGGTGTAGCGGAGCACTTGAGCTACCCCGTTGTTCTCTTGTGGTGGGAGCTAGTCAGCTCAGCCCTTGGAGGCCGGGCCGAACCTCTCGTCGGTCAGCGGGCTCGGGACGACACCCTTGATGTCCGACTTCAACACCAGAGCGGGCGGGGAGTGCGAGATCGGGATCGCGGGCAGGTACTCGCTCCATGATCTTCTTGTTGATGCTCCTCGTACAGCGCGGTGCGCTTGGCCTCGTCCGGCTCGGAGTCGGCGGCTTGGCCAGGTCGGCCGCGAGCGTGGCGCCCCACGCCGACTTACCGGTGTTGAAGCGGTTGTCGGGTGCGGCCGAAGAACGTGCCGACCAAGTTGTGCGCGGTGCCGTTGTCACCGGTCCAGCCGAGCAGGAACAGGTCCGGGATGCCCTGGTCGACGTCGGTCAGGTAGCCACCGTTCCACGGCTTGGTGACGACGTCGATCTTGATGCCGGCCTTCTGCAGGTCGCCGGAGATCGCAGCCGAACAGGTCCTTCGGGGACGGCATGTACGGACGCGTGACCTCGGTCGGCCAGTAGAACTTCAGCGTCAGGTCGGTCGCACCGGCCTCGGCCAGCAGCGACTTGGCCTTCTCGGCGTCGTAGCTTCGACCTCGGTGACGTCGCTTGTTGTAGCCGTTCACGGTGTCCGGGCATGAACTGCGTCGCGACCTTGGCGCCCTCGGGCAGCTGCGACTTGACCAGCTGCTCGCGGTTGATCGCGTACATCAGGGCCTGGCGGACCTTGAGGTCGGCGAGCTTCGGGTTGTTCTTCTGGTTGATGCCCAGGTAGAAGACGTTGAACGCCGGGCGGATCGCGACGTTGAAGCCGTCGGCCTTCAGGCCGGCCCAGTCGGCCGGCGTTCGGCAGGTCGTAACCGTCGATGTCGCCGGCCTTGAGCGCCTGCTTGCGGGCGGTCTCGTCCGGGATGATCTTGAAGACGATCTTGTCCAGCTTGGCCTTGTCGCCGTAGTAGTCGTCGTTGCGGACGAGCTCGACGGTGTTGTTGGCCTTGTCGTACTTGCCGAACTTGAACGGGCCCGTGCCGGTCGGGTGCTCGTTCGCGTAGGCCGGGTAGGTGAAGGCGTCACCGGCGGCCTGGACGTTGTCCGCGTCGTACTTCTTCAGCGCGTCGGGGCTGGAGATCGAGAACGACGTGAAGCCGAGGACCGACGGGAACTGCGAGGTGACCTTGGTCAGCTCGACGACGGCGGTCTTGGCGTCCTTGGCCGTGCAGGACTTGTACAGCGAGGGCTTGTCCGGCGTGTCCTTGAACCCGCCGAAGTTGTCCAGCCAGTACTGCGACACGGCGTCGCTCTGACCGGCGCCCTTCTGGTTGTACCAGCGCTCGAAGTTGAAGCACACGGCCTCGGCGTTGAACGCCGTGCCGTCGTGGAACTTCACATTCTCCTTGAGGGTGAAGGTCCACGTCTTGCCGTCGGCGCTGGGGTCGAACTTCTCCGCCAGCGCGGGCTCGACCTCGGCGGTGCCCGGCTTGAAGCCGACCAGGCCTTCGTACATCTGGCGAGCGACCCGGAAGGTCTCGCCGTCCGTCGCGTAGAACGGGTCGAAGAGCTTCGGCGCACCAGCGGCACCGAAGGTCAGCGTGCCGCCCTGCTGGCCGCCACCCCCGGAGTCACGCTGGGATTGTGCGCAACCGGACAGGGCCAGCGCGCTGACGCTGAGGAAGCCGATCGCGGCAACCCAACGGCGGCGAGCCGTTACTGAGTGGACCATCAAAACACCCCTTGGACAATCCGCACATCTCACGGTGTGGTCGCCGACCATAACCGTTGTACATACCCCTCCCGAGGTACCTCAGGTCACGATCCGGCCACTAGACCAGGCATTCTGATACGTCCGGCGCATGCCCGCTGACCCAACGTGAGCACCGCAGATGCGTCGAACGCTCTCCTAGGCTGTAGAAACAACAACGACACGCGGAGGAGGTCGCATGAGCAGGCAGGTCGAGTTCCGCGTGCTCGGCCCCCTCCAGGTCCTCCTCGACTCCGAACCTCTGCTCGTCCGCGCCGGTCGGCAGCGGGCCCTGCTGGTGTCGTTGTTGCTGCGTGCGGGCACTTCGGTGTCCGTCGACGAGCTCGCCGGGAACGTGTGGGGCGATGATCCACCGGCCAGGGCGCGCGCGACCCTGCAGACCTATGTCATGCGGCTCAGACAGCTGCTCGGGCCGTCGGTGCCGATCAAGACCGTCCCGGACGGGTATTTGATCGACGTCGACGAGAAGACGATCGACCTGATGCGCTTCGAGCCCCTGATCGAACAGGGTGAGCAGGAGCGCGCGGCGGGAAACCTGCAGGCCGCCTCCGCCGCGTTCGCCGCGGCACTGGGGCTCTGGCGGGGACCGGCGCTGGTCGACGTGCCGTCGGAGATCCTGCACCGCGACGAGGTGCCGCGACTGAACGAGCGCCGCCTGCACGTGCTGGAACGCCGGGTCGAGGTCGACCTCGAACTGGGCCGGCACGGCGAACTGGTCGCAGAGCTGTCTCGTCTGACCAGCGAACACCCGTTGCGCGAGCGGTTCTGGGCGCAGCTGATGGTGGCGCTGTACCGCTCTGGCCGCCAGAGCGAAGCGCTGGCCGCCTACCAGCGGGTTTCCCGTCTTCTGAGTGAAGAACTGGGCATCGATCCCGGCGACGAGCTGCGCCGCGTGCACGGTCAGGTGCTGTCCGGCTCGATCGACGCGGTGGCCACCTCCACCTCCGGAGCGCCGATCGTGGCCGCGAAGCCGGAGCGCGTCGTGCCGTCGCAGCTGCCTGCGGACATCCCGGACTTCGTCGGCCGGGACGAGGCCGTGTCGTTGATCATCGCGCTGCTGCGGACCGCCCAGGGCGTGCCGGTGGTGACGCTGGCCGGACCGCCGGGCGTGGGTAAGACGGCGCTGGCCGTGCACGCCGCACACCGGATGCGGGCGGACTTCCCGGACGGCCAGCTGTACGTCAACCTGCGCGGATACGCCCCCGGCCCGCCGTTGAGCGCCATCGACGTGCTGCCGCGGTTCCTGCGCGCGCTCGGCACCGAGCCCGACCAGGTTCCGCTCGACCAGGACGAGCAGGAGGCGATGTTCCGGTCGACCCTGACCGGCCAGCGGGTGCTGTTGCTGCTGGACAACGCGTCGTCGGCCGAGCAGATCCGCCCGCTGCTGCCCGGTTCGCCGGGCTGCGCGGTGCTGGTGACCTCGCGCGACACCCTGCGCGGTCTCGCCGTCTCGCACGCGGCCTCGAACGTGCGCCTCGACGTGCTCGACTGGAACGAGACCAAGGCGCTGCTCGCCGGCATCCTCGGCGCGGACGAGGTGGCCACGCAGGAGACCGCCGCGGCCGAGCTGGCGTCGTTGTGCGCGCACCTGCCATTGGCTTTGCGTATCGCGGCGGCCAACCTCGTGTCGCGTCCGGAGTTGTCCATCGCGGACTACGTGGAGGAGCTGCGAGCGGGCAACCGGCTCGCCGCCCTGGCCGTCGAGGGCGACGAACGGGTCGCCGTGCACGCGGCGTTCGACCTGTCCTACACCGCTCTGAAGCCCGAGCTGGCGCAGATGTTCCGGTTGCTGTCGCTGGTGCCCGGCACGGACTTCACGCCGGAGATGGCGGCGGCGCTGTCGGGACTGACCACGCAGGACGCGCGCCGCCGGCTGGACCGGCTGGCCACCGCGAACCTGATCGCGAACCACGCGCCGTCCCGCTACCAGTTCCACGACCTGCTGCGCGACTACGCGGCCGAGCGCCTGGCGTTCGAGGAGGGCCGCGCGGACTCCCGGCTGGCGTTGCGGCGACTGCTCGACTGGGCGGTCCGCTCGGTCGACAACGCCACGTCGGCGATGAAGTCGACGCTGTTCCGCTTCCCGCGCCCGGCACCACTGGACGGCGTCGTGCCGCGGACGTTCAGCACCAGCACCGAGGCGTTGACGTGGCTCGACACCGAGCGCGCGAACCTCGTGGTGCTGGTGGCGCACGCGGTCGAGCGCGATCCCGAGAACTCGCCGTGGCAGCTGGCGGACGCGCTGCGCGGCTACTTCTACACGCAGGGCCTGGCCGCGGAGTGGCGCGAGACCGCGAAGGCAGGGCTGCTCGGGGCGCGTGCGCCGCGCGACGAGCTCGGCCAGCTCGCGATGCTCTCGTCGCTGGGCACGCTGTACTGGGTGACGGGCCAGCACCGCAACGCGCTGGGCTACTACCAGCAGGCCATCGCGCTGCAGGAACACATCGACCTGCCCGAGGCCGAGGCCGCCGTGCTGTCCAACGCCGGCAGCGTCTACATCGACCTCGGCGAGCTCGAACACGCCGCCGACCACCTGGAACGCGCCCTGGCGATCACCCGCAACGTCCGCGCGGCCCAGACCCAGGCCAACGCCCTGTTCAACCTCGGCGGCGTCTACATGCAGCTCGGCCACCTCGACCGGGCGGCGGCGACGTTCGAGGAGGCGCTGGAGGTCGGCACGCGCCTCGACTCGTGGATCACCCAGGCGAACTCGATGCGCGCGCTGGGCGAGGTGCACGCGTGGCGCGGCGAGCCGGACCTCGGCGCCTCCTACTTCGTGCGGGCGAGCGAACTGTACGAACGCGCCGCGGCCCGCAACTTCGGCCACACCATGCACGAGGGCATGGCCATCACCCTGATCATGCGCGGCCGTTTCGACGAGGCCGCCGTCGAGGCTTCGGCCGCGATGCAGATCGCGCAGGACCTGGAGAACGTCAAGAGCGTCTGCGACGCCATGAACCTCCTCGGCCGCGCGCTGGAGGGTGCCGGCCGCTACGACGACGCGGCCGAGCAGTTCTCGTCCGCGCTCGCCATCGCGGTGGAGACCGGTTACTCGTGGGGCATCTGCCTGGCGCGTCGAGGACTGGCCTCGGCCTACCGCGGGGTGGGCCGGTTCGAGGAGGCCCTGTCGATGGCCTCGTCAGCACTGGTCGAGGCGGGGCGCTCGCGGTTCCGGTTGGCGGAGATGGAGGTGCTGCTGGTGCTCGGCCGCATCCACCTCGACACCGGTGACGCGGCCGGCGCGCTGGAATGCGCTCAGCGAGCTGCCGCGGTCGGCTCGGATTCCGGGCACCGCTGGGTGTTCGGGCGAGCGCTGCAGCTGGCCGGCGACGCTTCCGTTGAGCTGGGCGAGATTTCCGAAGCGCGGTCGTACTGGTCGTCGTCGCTGGAGGTCTTCAACGCGATCGGCACGCCGGAGGCTTCAGCCGTTGAGGCTCAGCTCGAACTGACAACGTAGTCGGCTCTGGCCTTGGTCTCGTCGACTGCGAACCAGCCTCTTTCGTATTGCTGCCACCGTTTGAAGTGTTCGCGCTGACGTTCGCCGTCGCGTTGGACCGCGCGTTCCAGCCTGGTCTCCTCGGTGCCGTGGTCCACGAAGATGGCGAGGCTCAGTCTGGTATTCGCTTTCCTGGCTGAGGAAAAGCCCTCCAGGATGATCGTCCCTTGTGGACGGATGTTTACTTGGGCGCCTTCGTTGGCTCGCGGAAACCCTTGGGACCAGTCGGTTTTCCGGTAGCGGCCGATCTGATTTCTTTGTACGGCGTCGAGTGCTTCGGTGAGCCGGTCCCACCACTGCGTGGTCGGGTCGTCCCACGTTGCGAAATGGTCGGTGCTGATGAGCTGGGCACCGAGTTCTTCGGCGAGAGACTTCGCGAACGTCGACTTGCCCGCACCCGACGGGCCGTCCACCGCGACCAGGCGGGTGTCGCCCAGCCGCGGTGAACTCGCGGCTACATGCTCCGGCGACCAGATAGCGCACGTCCCAGGGTGAGCTCGTCCGCGAACTCCAGGTCGCCGCCCATCGGCAGGCCACTGGCCAGCCGCGTGACGGTCAGCCCGGGGAAGTCGCGCAGCATCCGGACCAGATAGGTGGCCGTGGCCTCGCCCTCGGTGTTCGGGTCCGTGGCGATGATGACCTCGGAGATGTCCACACCGTCGACAGCCGTGCCGATCCGGTTGAGGAGCTGGCGGATGCGGAGCTGGTCCGGTCCGACACCGCTCAACGGGTCGAGCGCACCACCCAGGACGTGATAGCGCCCCTTGAACTCGCGGGTGCGCTCGATCGCCTGGACGTCCTTGGGCTCCTCGACCACGCAGACCAGGCTGAGGTCACGTCGCGGATCGCGGCAGATGCGGCACCTCGTCTCGGCGGAGACGTTGCCGCAGACGTCGCAGAAGACGACGCCTTCCTTCACCTTCTGCAGCGCGTGCTGAAGCCGCTCGATGTCGGCCGGCTCCGTCGCCAGCAGGTGGAAGGCGATGCGCTGGGCACTCTTCGGGCCTACGCCGGGAAGCCGGCCCAGCTCGTCGATCAGATCCTGTACCGGACCCTCGTACATCTCTTAACCGAGCAATCCGCCGAGGCCACCCTGGGCGAGCGGGCCGAGCTTCTGCTCCACCAGCGCCTGGGCCTTCAGGTTGGCGTCCTTGATCGCGGCGATCACCAGGTCCTGGAGGGTGTCCACGTCCTCGGGATCGACGATCTTCGGGTCGATCCGGAGGTTGATCAGCTCGCCGCCGCCGGTGACGGTGGCTTCGACCAGGCCGTTGCCCGCACCGCCGGTGACCTCGGTCTCGGCCAGTTCCTGCTGGGCGGTTGCCATCTGCTGCTGCATGTTCTGGGCCTGCTGGAGCAGGGCCTGCATGTCGAACTGACCGGGTTGCACCGCTGGTCCTCTCGGTTCTTTTTTGTGGATGGTTCCAGCGTACGGCGTTGGATTCTGATCTTGTCGGAGGTGCTGAGTAGGTTGAGTTGTAGGGGTTCTCGGGGAGGGGGTACCCCTGCGGTCGCCTGCGAGTCGCGACCTTGCGGGTGGTCACCTTGCGAGTGGCGGGTCCTGTGGCGAGTCGCGACCTTGCGGGCGGCGGCCTCGCGATCGCGCGACCTTGCGGGTAGTCGCCTTGCGGATCGCGACCTTGCGAGTCGCGAGTTTGCAGGGAGGTCGCCTTGCGTGCGGCGTGTTCCTGTTGCGTGCGTTTCCTGGGGCTCTGCCCCGGACCCCGGCAATCTGATCCGGGGTCCGCGCCACAAGCGGGTTGATGGCACGCCTGCTGCTTACGGCGGCTGCCGGTTGCGTAGGTGCTTGCGTTGCCGAGAGCTTGCGCTCAGGGACTGCTCGGCTGCGCCATCGCGTGTGCGGCGTACCCGTGGTTGTCTGGGGCGGCTCGGCTTCGCCTTCGCGGGTGTGGTGCAGCGGGGCGGAGGTTAGGCCCTTTTTAGGGGGCGGGCGCCTAGTTCGTCGGCCAGCAGCTTGAGCATGACCGTTTCTGGGTCTTGCGGGGCTACGGCGGCTACCGCGTTCGGGTCGGCTGGGCGGGCGGCCTCGGCCCGCATCGACTCTTCGTCTTCCGGTTCCGGCGGGAGGGGATCGTCGGGCTCCGGCGGTTCCGGGGGCGGGGGGATGTCGTCGGCCGGCGGGCGGGGGGCCGGGCGTTGTTGCGGTTCTACCTGGGGCTTGGGGGGCTGTTGGGCCTGGCTTGGGCGGGTTGGGGCTGGGCGGGCCACCTTTGTCGGGGTGGCCTGGGTGGCGCCGGCGCCGGGGGTTCCGTGGGTGCAGCGGACCTGCCAGGTGCCGCCCAGGACTGTGGAAAGAGCGTTTGCGATGGCCTCGGTGTTGCGGGGTTCGGCCAGGCGGCGGGCCAGGGGGGCTGAGGTGTGGGTGATCGTGACCACGTTGCCGTCCACGTCGCCGACCATGGCGTTGGTCAGCATTGCCTCGGTGCTGCGGCTGCTGTTGCGGACGGCGCCCAGCAGTTCGGACCAGACGCGGCGGACTGCTGTCGCGTCCATGGCGTCGCCTGCGGCTGCCGGGGCCTGAACCGGGGACTGAACGGCTGCCGGGGCCGGAGCAGTCGCAACGGGCTGGGCGGCTACCGGAGTCGGGGCAGCGGGCTGGGGAGTAACTGGCTGGGCGGCGGCTGGCTGGGTGACTACCGGCGGCTGGACGGCGGCGGGTGCGGCTGGAGCCGGAGTCTCTGGCGGTGCCGGGGGGGCGGCTTGCTCAGGAGCGGGCGCGGGTTGTTGGCTTGCGGGCTCTGGCTGTTGGGACCTGCGGGTGAAGAGCGGGGCGCCTGCTGGGGCGGCGGCGGACTGGTCGCCGGGGGCGGCGATTGCGGCTGGGGGGCGGCGTTCCAGTTGTTCCAGGCGTTGGAGCAGGGCGGCTTCCGACTGGCTCACCGAGGGCAGGAGCATGCGGGAGCAGAGCAGTTCCAGGAGCAGGCGGGGGGCGGTGGCGCCGCGCATGTCCACCAGGCCGGTGTGGACGATCTCGGCGTAGCGGGTCAGGGCGGCTGGGCCCAGGCGTTCGGCCTGGGCCGACATCGTGGCGCAGCTCGTCGTCGGGGGCGTTGACCAGGTTGCGCTCGGCTGCGTCCGGGACGGCGCAGAGCAGGACGAGGTCGCGCAGGCGGTCGAGGAGGTCGCTGGCGAAGCGGCGGGGGTCGTGGCCGGCTTCCACCAGGCGGTCGATGGTGCCGAAGACGGCCGCGCCATCGCCTGCGGAGAGGCCGTCCACCACGTCGTTGATCAGGGCCGCGTCGGTCACGCCCAGCAGGGAGATGGCCTGCTCGTACTTCACGCCGTCCGGGCCGGCGCCGGCCAGGAGCTGGTCCATCACGGACTGGGTGTCGCGGGCCGAGCCGCCGCCCGCGCGGATGACGAGGGGGAAGACGGCCGGTTCCACGGTGACGCCTTCTGCGGCGCAGTTGCGTTCGAGCAGGCTGCGCATCACGCCGGGCGGGATCAGGCGGAACGGGTAGTGGTGCGTGCGGGAGCGGATGGTCGGGAGGACCTTTTCCGGTTCCGTGGTGGCGAAGATGAAGATCAGGTGTTCCGGCGGCTCTTCGACGATCTTCAGCAGGGCGTTGAAGCCCTGCGTGGTGACCATGTGCGCCTCGTCGATGATGAAGACGCGGTACTTGGCCTCGGCGGGGGCGTAGAAGGCCTTGTCGCGGAGGTCGCGGGCGTCCTCGACGCCACCGTGGGACGCCGCGTCGAGCTCCACGACGTCGACGCTGCCGGTGCCGTTCGGGGCCAGGCCGATGCACGAGTTGCACTCGCCGCACGGGTCGGGCGTCGGGCCCTGCACGCAGTTCAGCGAGCGGGCCAGGATGCGGGCCGACGAGGTCTTGCCGCAGCCTCGCGGGCCGCTGAACAGGTAGGCGTGGTTCACCCGGCCCGCCGACAGTGCGACGCGCAAGGGATCGGTCACGTGCTCCTGGCCGACGACCTCGGAGAACGTGGCCGGGCGGTACTTGCGATACAGAGCGAGGGCCACGCCGCAGACAGTACCGGTGGACACCGACACAAAAAGGGGACCCCGTGCACCCACCAGAGCCCGCTTATCCTTGCTGCCTTCCGGCCCTGGGGAGATTCGCGAGATGTGTGCCGCACGAGGTCCGACGCAAGTGTAGCTGAGCTAGTTCTTCGAACGTGTGTTCGAGTTGCCCACAGTGTTGTCCCCAGGTGTGGACAACTTGCGGCCGGTGGCCAGCATCAGCAGGTCAGGGGCCGGAAGATCGGGAATTCCGGTGTCCCGGAAACGCTTGCGAGCGCCCCAGAACGGGCTCTTGAGGACGTGCTCCAACGCGGCCTGGGCCGGTTCCGGCGGCATCTCCCGCACGCGGCCGAGCGGGCGTGCGATGTCCTGGCCGTGCACCAGGAAGTCGACCAGCGGGTCGATCGGCGCGGCCATCGGCGCACGTTTGGGTGAAGCGGCCGTCGCACGGATCTGCGCGATCAACTCCGACCGGGTGAACCGGGCGGCCAGCGCACGGGCGTTGTTGTCCTCCATGCGGTTCCAGTCGAAGCCGGCCCGCACCGCACCCTTGATCACGTCCGGCCAGCCGGTGCGGGTCGACGTGGTGAGGTGGGCGGCCATTTCCTGCATGGTCCAGCCGGCGCAGAGGGTCCCCTGCCGCCACTCGGCGTCGGTGAGGTCCTCCAGGAGGTCGGCGACGCCGAGCCGCTCCGCCTCCAGCCACTTCATGATCATGGTTGCCCCTCGATGGCGGTGAGCCTGCGTCGCAGGAAGTCCTGTTCGGGTTCGGTGCCCGCGAGCGCGATGGCCTCGCGGTAGACCTGGGCGGCCTCGGTGGTGCGGCCCAGGCGGTGCAGCAGGTCCGCGCGGGCCGCCCGGAACGGGTGGTAGTCGCGGAGTTTCGGTTCGTCCGCGAGTTCGTCGAGCAGCGCCAGCCCGGCTTCGGCACCGTCGCGCATCGCGATCGCGGCGGCACGGTTCAGGGCGACCACCGGTGACGGCGTCAGCTTGGTCAGCACGTCGTACAGCGCGACGATCTGCGGCCAGTCGGTGCCGGCGAAGTCCGGCGCCTCGTCGTGCAGCGCGTTGATCGCGGCCTGCACGCCATAGGGGCCGTGCCCGCCGGTCAGCGCCTGTTCGACCAGCGCGACGCCCTCGTCGATCATGGCGCGGTCCCAGCAGCGTGCGGTCCTGGTCTTCGAGCAGGTCGGCGCGGGCGTCACGGCGGGCGTGGACGAGCAGCATCAACGCCAGCAGGCCGGTCGACCTCCCGGTCGGGCAGCAGCGCGCGCAGGATCCTGGCCAGCCGGATCGCTTCCTCCGCCAGGTCCTGCCGTTGCGCCGCGTAGCCCTCGGTGAAGATCGAGTACACCGCCTGCACCACCGCGGGAAGCCGTTCGGGCAGCTCGTCGGCATCCGGCACGCGGAACGGAATGCGCGCCTCCTTGATCTTCTTCTTCGCCCGGACGATGCGCTGCTGCATCGTGGCGACCGGCACGAGGTACGCCCGCGCGACCTCCGGCGTGGTGAAGCCCGCCAGGAACCGCAGGGTCAGCGCCCCGCGGTCCTCGGCCGGCAGCGCCGGGTGGGCGCAGGTGAAGAAGAGCTGGAGACGTTCGTCCGGCAGGTCGTCGCTGACGGGCACCGGTGCGGGCGTGCGCTCGGCCTCGACCTGCATGAGCGCGAGCCGGGCCGCGTAGGCCTGGTCGCGGCGCAGGCGGTCGACGGCCTTGCGGCGCGCGGTCGTCAGCAACCACGCGCCCGGCCGCTCCGGCACCCCGTCCACCGGCCAGTGCCGCAACGCCGCCTCGATCGCGTCGGAGGTGACCTCCTCGGCGAGGTCGAGGTCGCCGAAGCGCTTGACCAGGGTGGCCAGCAGCCTGCCCCGCTCCTCCCGGAAGACCTGCTCGACGTTCATCTCAGAACGTGTCGAATTCCGCGATCGGCCTCACGACGACCGCGCCGCCGTCACGCGATCCGGGACACTTCGCCGCCCATTCCAGCGCCGCGTCGAGGTCGGGGACGTCGATGATGTCGTAGCCGCCGAGCACCTCACGCGTCTCCGCGAACGGTCCGTCCGTCACGGTCCGGCGGCCGTCCTGTCCCACCTGGACGGTGGTGGCGGTGACGAGGTCGGCGAGCGAGTGCCCGGAGACCAGGACGCCCGCGTCCTTCATCTCCTTCTCGTAGGCGATCCAGTCCTCGACGGTGCAGCTGCTCTGCTGGTCAGAGGCCGCGTAGATCAACAGCATGTACTTCAAGATGCCCTCCTCGGTCGGTCTTACGGGATCACGACGAGCGGGCAGGCGCCAGATCGACACAGGCCTTCAAGATTTTTTGCGGACCGGCTGGGACGCCGAACTCCCAAGGGAAAGCACGAGAAGCCGTAACGACGAACGCCCCAGCCCTTCATCGGGCGCGGGGCGTTCTTCTCGTGTGCGTGTCAGAGCACGCGGGTTGTCGCGTTGCTCAGGACGTGCCGACGGCGACCATGCGTGAATCAGCCCATGCTCGTGCCGCATCCGCCATCTGTTGATGCCACTGCGACGGGCTGTTGCTGACGATCTCATCCCACAAGCGAACGTTGGCCGCGGCGAACACATCGACAGCGGATGGTGGCGCGCTCCGCCAAGTACGGGCCTGACCCACATGCGCCTCTGCTTGGGCCGGGGTGTGGCCGGCTGCGATCAGCCAGATCACCAGACAGCAGGAGTCGATCCAAGCCGCACCACGGGTGGGCCATGCCCAGTCCACCATGCGCACCGATCCGTCGCTCGTGATGAGCACGTTCGCCGGGTTGTAGTCCGTGTGCAACAAGCTGTCACCGGCGAGAACGTCCGGGTCTTGGCCGTCGAGGTACGACCGCCAGCGGGTGTGGTTCTTGATCGGGAGGTCGGGGCAGCGCAGATCAGTGACAACGTCGAGAGCTGCCGTCACCAACTGCACGTCCGGCGACCCAGGACGGTAGTCCGGGTGCCGCCCCTCGACGTGCTCGAAGCCGAGGACGCTCCACCCGGCCACGTCTTCGATGTGCCATCGCAGCGCCGGAGCGATCGACTGCACGTAGGGATTGATCAGGGCTTCTCGGCCTTGGGTGAGCACGCCGGGGTGGTCGGTGCGGAGGCCCTTGACGAACACCGTGCCGGACTCGGTACGCAGAACCGCAGCGAGGGCCGAGTTGCGTCCCTCGGACACCGTATGAGCCTGATGTATCGGTCCCGTGCGGGCGGTCACCACGTCACGCAAAGCTTCGGGAAGGTCGTCCCAGTCAGTCCGCTGATGCATGGATTCCCTTGTACTGCTCGGTTCCCGTTGTCGCGAGCAGAGGCTAGCGGAGCGAGCGGGTGGTCAAGCGCACACCGCGCCCGACCACCCGCACACGTCAGGAGTACGGCGCGTCATCCGATGCTGAACACGAGCATCGGTTGAACGAACCGAGCTCCTCGACGTCGTCGACCATCTGTACTGCGTCCGCCGCGATGGGCGGCGGCTCCAACTCGACAAGAACCGTCATTGCTTCACCTCCTCTCCGTGCTGGCAGTAGCGGACAGGGGAGCCTTGGCCTCTTGGTAGAGCTTGGCCAGCGGGCGGCACGTCGAGCACGTACCCGACAAGGTGCATCCGGAACAGCCACCCGTGCGGAGTTGCAGCGCGTCGGCGATGCCGCCGAGTCTGGTCAGCCCGTCGAGGCCCTCGTCGATCAGCGACACGTGCTCGTCGCGGCCGATCTTGCAGATGGTGGCCTTGCCGTGCGGATCAACAGCGAAATGCGTGTGCCCTGCACCGCATCCGGCGAACACCGTGCGTTTGCGGGGAAATTCGGTGGCTTGCGAGATCAGGGTCTCGGCGCCGCCGTAGATGGTCGGCGAGATGTTCGAATAGACGGCGTACGAGGCGCCGATGTTCTCGGCGAACGCGCGCATCTCGTCAAGTTCGTGCGCGTTGTGTTTGGTAACAACCAGGCTCAGGTTGAGTGGTAGTCCAGCCTCCCGAGCCGCAGCCAGACCGCGAGTGAAGGCCCTGAACGATCCGCGCCGACGCGTGAGACCGTCGTACGACTCTTCGGTAGCACCGTACAAGCTAACGGTGATCCTGTACGGGCGGCGTTCCGCGAATAAGCCGAGTATCGGTTTGGCGTGCAGTCGCGACCCGTTGGTCGCGACTGTGATCATCATCCCGTAGTCCCATGCCAGCATGTACACCTGCGGGAAAAGACGGTCGATCGTTGCCTCGCCGCCGGTGAGCTGCAGCCACAGAACGCCGGCGTCGCGCATGACCTGCAGTACCCGCTCACGGCCAGACCAGTCGAGTCCCTCAAATTGCTTCAAGCCCAGATAGCAGTGCTCACAGTCATAATTACATCCAAGGTTCACCTCGTAGGATGCGCGGCCGTACCCATACGGTGACGGCACTCGCACCTTCACCACTTCCGTAAACGGCTTTCCCTGGATGTCATCGCCCCAGCGCTGACGCACTGCGTCAGCGAGCCACTGCGGACAAGTCACGTCAGAGAGAGTCGACGCCGTAAGCAGCTCGTCGAACTTGGCAGAGCCGATCTTGACTGCTCGCTGATCGTCCGGCTTCAACACCAGGAAGTCAGTCAGAAACGGACTAGCGATGAGCGCATGCATGAGCCTCTCCTGTCGGTGCGGAGGAGTGCGGCGTGGCGTCGACAGGACATCGATATCGCAACACCGTCGCAACTAATTCCGTACTCGTAACCGAGTAGCGACAGTGGAATCGTGGAGCTTTCGCCCGATTGCCGCGAGTACTGCCGGAATGAACCGGAGCAGTCACCCTGCGCAGCCGTACATCACCGGATCGGCGTGGTGCGACTCGACGTCCTGCGGCTCGATGTCGAGCCCCTCCGCCTCGATCCATCCCGGCCCACCGGCGACTGGTGCAGAGGTACCCCGCAACGCGCCGTCGGCGAGCCCTTGCACCTTGAGTGTCTTGCGCCACCTCTCAGCCTGCATGTCCCTCGGCAGCGCTCGTGCACGCCGTCCCCATGTCTCAACCTCAGCAATCGTGTTGTCACCGAACGCTGTGCGAGCTCAAGGGCCCAGCCGTGCACCCGTCCTGACCACCCGTTTTGGGTGTCAGCACCCCGTCCGGTAAGGTTCTCCACGGAGGATTCGCATAGCGGCCTAGTGCGCACGACTGGAAATCGTGTTGGGTTCACCCCCTCACGGGTTCAAATCCCGTATCCTCCGCTCTCTTCAGAAGGGCGCCGAACTTCAACATTCGGCGCCCTTCTGGCGTTTACGTTGCATGATGCTGTCCGAAGACCTGATGCTGCTGTTCATCAACGAGACAGACGGCGATGTGTTCATGGCCTCGGTGTCGTCCACACGCACTCGCCGGAGCCGTGCTGCTCGAGTTGGTCAACTAGACGGGTGGCCTTCGAGGCCGACGGCAAGAGGCTCGCCGTCGTCGACCCGGCGCCGCTGCCCAACGAGTTCCTGCAGGAGTCGCTGACCCGGCTGACCAAGCCGATGAAGCCGCAGCAGGCCGTGGAGAAGCTGCGGACGCACGTGCGGGACAACGTCATGGCGCAGCTTCAGGGACGCGGCGTGCTGACGGTCGAGAAGACCAAGATGCTCGGGATCTTCCCCACGAAGAGCTACATGATCAACGACGCCCAGGCGATCAGCGACCTGCGCGACCTCGTCGGCAACGTCGCTTTGGGGCACCGGGCAGCCGGACGAGCGCACCGGGGCGCTGATCGCGCTGCTGTACGCGGTCAAAGCCCTGCACAAGGTGTTCAACGGCGACCAGCGCGCGATGAACGCGCGAGCGAAGGAGATCTCCGCCGGGAACTGGGCCGGTGTCGCCGTGCAGAAGGCGCTGGAGGCCGTTCAGGCCGCGGTGATGGCCATGATGGTGGCTTCGACGGTGGCCGCGACGACGGTGGCGTCGTCATGATGTTGCACGAGGACCTGATGCTGCTGTTCATCGAACCGCAGAACGGCCGTGTGCTGGCCGATTCCTCGTCGGTGGAGAACGCGCTCGCCGGTGCCGTGCTCATCGAGCTGGTGAACTCGGGTCGCGTCGCGTTCGAGCCGAACGGCAAGAAGCTCGCCGTCGTCGATCCGGCACCGTTGAACGACGCGTTGTTGCAGCAGTCGGTGTCGCGGTTCGACAGGCCGATGAAGCCGCACGGGCGGTGGAACGTTTGCGGAAGAAGTTGCGCGACAACGTGATGGCGGAGCTGGAGGCCGTGGCGTGGTGCGCGTCGAGCCGCCGAAGCTGCTCGGGATCTTCCCGGGGAGGCGCTACGTGATCACCGACGACGACCCGTTCCGACGAGGTGCGGACGGCGGTCAGTGAGGTCGCGCTCGGGTACCGCGGGGCGGATGCGCGCACCGGGGCGTTGATCACGCTGCTGAACGCGGTGAACTCCGTGCACAAGGTGTTCGACGGCGACAGCGCGAGCTGAAGAAGCGGGCCAAGGGGATCGCCGCCGGCAACTGGGCGGGCGATGCCGTGCGCAGAGCGGTCGAGGCGATTCAGGCCGATGTAGCGCGCGAGGCAACTACCGTGCTTCGGGCGAGTGACGCACCGCGTGCTGCACGAAGACCTGATGCTGCTGTTCATCGACGAGCAGACCGCCCGGCTGCGGACCGACGGCTCATCGGTGGAGAACGCGCTCGCCGGTGCCATGCTCATCGACCTGGTGAACTCGGGGCGCGTCGCGTTCGAGCCGAACGGCAAGAACCTTGCGGTCGTCGATCCGACACCGTTGAACGACGCGTTGTTGCAGGAGTCGGTGTCGCGGTTCGACAGGCCGATGAAGCCGCAACGGGCGGTGGAACGTTTGCGGAAGAAGTTGCGCGACAACGTGATCGCGGAGCTGGCCGGCCATGGCGTGGTGCGCGTGGAGCCGCGGAAGGTGCTCGGGATCTTCCCGGCGAAGAGCTACGTGATCACCGACGAGACCAGCTCCGGCGAAGTGCGGAAGGTGGTCGGTGAGGTCGCGCTCGGGTACCGCGGGGCCGATGCGCGCACCGGGGCGTTGATCACGCTGCTGTATGCGGTGAACTCCGTGCACAAGGTGTTCGACGGCGACAGGCGCGAGCTGAAGAAACGGGCCAAGGGGATCGCGGCCGGCAACTGGGCGGGCGATGCCGTGCGCAGGGCGGTCGAGGCGATTCAGGCCGGTGTGACCGCGGCGGCCAGTGCCGCTGCTTCGGGGGAATGACGTACTCGCGACAGTGGCCGCTGTCTCAGAAGGCAGACTCCTGAGGCAGCGGCCACTGTTCGGTCTTACGGCTTCAGGCAGTCGAGGATGTCCTCGAGTGCGAACACGATCCGGTCGATGTTCGCGTCACCCGTGGACGGGCGGGCGCGGACGATCTGCGGGTCGTGGTCGCTCGCCTGGTCGGAGAACTCGGCGTTGATGTGGACCACGTCGTAGCCGAAGCGCGTGATGTTCTTGCTCATCACGATGTGGTCCAGCGTCTGCGAGTTGCCCTCGAAGACGTAGCTGTACCGCTCGTTCGCGGGCAGCGTCTCGATCAGCGCCTTGAGGTTGCCGTCGCCGGTCAACGCCTTCACCGCGGGCGAGAACTGGTAGTCGTTCAGGTCGCCGGCGAGGATCACGTTGGCGCCCTTGTCGAGCGTGCGGATCTGCTCCGTGAACGTCTTCAGCGCCGCGGACTGCTTGGCGCGCTGCACCTCGGAGGAGCGGTTCGGCGGCTGGTTGCGGCCGTGGATGGCCTCGTCGCCGCCCTTGGAGTTGAAGTGGTTCGCGACCACGAAGACCGTGCGGCCGCGGAACTTGAACTCACCGGCGAGCGGCTTGCGGCTGTTGGCCCACGCGTCGTTCAGCGGGTCGATCCGGCCCGGTGACACGGAAAGCGATGCGCGGCCGTTCTTCTTGCCGACCTGGACGGGCGTCTTGAAGTCGCCGCCCGGACGGTCCACGAAGGACACGCGCTGCGGGTTGAAGAAGAAGCCGACCCGGATGTTGCCGCCGGGTTCGCCGCCGTCCTTCAGGTTCTCCGGGTCGATCTGCCGCCACTGGTAGCGCGGGCCGCCCTTGGCGACGATCGTGTCCGCGAACTTCTGCAGCGTCTGGTCGGCCGCGACGACACCGTCGTTGGTCGCGCCGTTGTTGTCCTGGATCTCTTCCAGCACAACGACGTCCGGGCTGCGCAGGTGCGTGGTGACGCCGTCCGCGAGCCGGTCGAACTTCTCCTGCGGGTCGGACGGGTCGAGGTTCTCGACGTTGTAGGTCGCGACCGAGAGCTCGCTGTCCTTCTGCTGCGCGGTGATCTCACGCTGCAGGTTGCCGGAGACGTGCTGGCCCAGGGTCAGCGCGGCCAGCGTGTAGCCGCCGAAGTTCGTGTACTCGATGGCACCGACGGTCGCGCCGGAGAACACGTCACCGACGTTGGAGACCGGCAGCGGAGTCGCCTTGATCTTCAGGCGGCCGCTGTTGGCCTGGTCGTAGGCGGTGTAGGTGGTGCCGCCGCGCAGGTTCTTGTTCTGGTCCGGGTTGACCGTCACCCAGGCCTCGCCGAACGCGTTGCTCGGGCCGACGACGCGGGCGTCGTTGACCTGGACGAGCGTGCCTTCGAGCGACTCGAAGTAGTCGAGGCCGTACTTCGCCGGCTCCAGCGGGAGCTGCTCGATGCTGCCGCCCGGTGCGGGCAGGTAGCCGGTCGGGATGTTCTTGACGACGACCGGCGCCGGGACCGGGTTGCCCTTCGACACCGTGGTCGTGGTGGGCAGGGTGATCTCGGTGAGGGTCTGGTTGGAGCCCGTCTCACCGCCCGGCCGGTACTCCGCGATCGTGCCGCTGACCAGCACGCTGTCGCCGACGGCGACGGTCGGCGCGGTGCCGGCCGTGTAGACGAAGACGCCCTCGCTGGTGCGCGGGTCGCTGTCCTGACCCGTGACGTCCTGGATCCAGAAGCCGCGGTCACCCGTGGCCCGCGTGCCGGTGACGACGCCGGGGACGTTGGCGACCTTCTGGCCGAGCAACGGCGAGATGCGCGTGACGCCCTGGACGTCGTGGATGCGCTTGTCGCCGGGCGTGGGGTCCGGGTCGGGGTCGGGGTCCGGGTTGCCGCCACCCGGAGTCTCGCCCTTGGAGTTGGTCGGGGACGGTGCGCCGACCTTGAAGTCGGTGAAGTTGTCGTCGGTGTCGCCGAGCTCGATGTTGCGGAACGCCGAGGTGGTGTTGCTCAGGGCGTTCGTCGCGGCGCCTTCGCGGACGACCGCCGTGCCGAAGCCGACGAGGTCCTTGACGCGGGTGTCCGCGGCGCAGTCGGCGGCCGTCTTGCAGGCCAGCGCAGTGGTGCCGGTGACCAGCGCGATGGTGCCGCCGGTGGCGCTCATGGCGATGGAGCCGGTGGCGTCCGGGGTGGGCAGGTCGACGGTGCCGCCGGTGCCCTTGGCCTCGGCGACGAGGAACGTCTTGCCGGGCGCGATCGAGCCGGCGAGCGGGGTGACGCTCCACTGCGTGCTCGCGCCGGGGGTCGCCGAGATGTACTGGACGCTGAGGCCGTCGAGGCTGATCGAGCCCGTGGCCTTGTTCGCGAGCTCGACGAAGTCCTGCTTGAGGGTGGCGCCGGAGTTGCCGCCACCCCCGTAGACCTCGGAGATCAGCGCGTCCGGGCTGGGTGCGGCGACGGCGGGTACGGCGGCGAACACGAGCGCCGCCACCGCTGTCCCGACGCCGGGCAGGGTGGGTCTCAAGACTTCCTCCAGGGAGTGCGGCAGATCGCCGCATCCTGCCTCGATCAGGTGACGTTTGGAAGCCGTTGTTACTAACGGTTAACCAGTTGGCCCATCAATCATCACTCGAACAAGTGTTCGATCATGGTGTAGGCTTCGAATCGGAACGCTGACCGGTGAACCCCTCCCAGGCATCGGTCGGCGTCCCTACTTTAAGAGCATGGGGATGTTGAGCTACGAGCGCCGCTGCGCCGAGATCGTGTCACAGACTTCACTGCTGGTTTCCGCACTGGACGGCGCCGACCTGGGCATTCAGGTTCCGTCGTGCCCGGACTGGACCCTGAACCAGCTGCTCCGCCACATCGGCCACGCACACCGCTGGGCCGACGTGATGATCCGCGAGAGGCTGCCGGAGATCGACTTCTCGCGCAACGGAGCACAGCTGCTGTCCTCGTACGTGGGCGAGACGGCGTCCGTGCTGGTTCCGTGGCTGCGGGAGGGTGCTTCCTCGTTGTCGGAGGCGCTGGCCGAGGTCGACCCGGACGAGATGATCGCACCGGTGGGCGGTCACCCCGGCCCGCGCCTGTGGTCGCGGCGCATGACGCACGAGACCGTGATCCACAGGTGGGACGTGATGAACACGCTCGGGCTGCCGTTCTCCGTCGATCTTGAGGTGGCCCGCGACACGCTGCGCGAGTGGACCGATTTCGCGGTGCCTTACGCGTTCATGCGGTGGCCGGCGGAAACGGCCGCGCTGGTGGGGCCTGGCCGGACGGTGCACCTGCACGCCACGGACGTCGAGGCGGAGTTCGTGATCGATCTCACCGGTCCGCGGCCTGTCGTGCGGGAGGGACACGACAAGGCCGCGGTCGCGTTGCGAGGTCCGGTCGTCGACCTGGTGCTCGCTGTCTACCGGCGACGGTCGGTGGACGGGCTCGAGGTGTTCGGGGACGCTGCGCTGCTCGACCTGTTCCTGGACCGGGTGCGCTTCTGAAGGTGCCGCAATTCCGAAATGGATTTCGCCTTATCCATAGCGACACAGTTCTCAACCCCACAATGCTGTCGCGTGCGACCATCGACTGTGTCCGGCCGCGGAGGGGACGCGGTGTCAACGCTCGGCGAAGTCGGGGAAGCGCTCCGGGCAGCGCTCGACAAGATCGACCAGGCGCTCGGAGCGGCACACAGCGCGGCGGAACTCGCGGAAGATGCCCGGAGCCTTGTTGGCTCGGGATGTTCGGCTGCGAAGCCCTGATTGGGATGATCCTCCCCGCCGGCTCGACACTCAGGATCTACGGCTCGAACGGCTACGAGCAGACGATCGCAGGAGGCAGGAAGGCGCCGTGGTAACCCTCAGGGCAGTCTTCGACTACGAGACCGGCAGGTCTCCTCTTCTGATCAACACTCAGGAAGAGCTCGCAGAGCTGATCGGGCGGGTCATCACGCTGTCCGAAGGCGAGACGGTCTCCTCCATCGTCGAACTCGGAGTCAACGACGACAACCCGTACGCCTTCCCGCGCTCCAGGCAGGCATCGGTGCGGAGTCCGGATTCGTCTACGAACTGTGGAATCCGTCCCGGGCCACACTCGCCGAGCAGGACATCAGCGGGACCGTGCTGTTCGACTACGCGGCACACGCACAGGAAATCCCCGCCAACCACATCGTGCCGCTCTCGACCGTGCGTGCCGTGCTCACGGCCTACCTCGACCACGGCGGACCCATCCCGGAGAACTTCCCGGGTCTTCAAGTGGTCGAGGACTGAGCATGAGCAGCAGCCCCCGCGCGCTCTGAGACGACAACTGCGACCAAACGTCAGAGCCCCGGTTGCCATGATCGGCAACCGGGGCTCTGAGCAGCGGTGGCGGTGGGATTTGAACCCACGGAGGCTTTCACCTCACACGCTTTCGAGGCGTGCTCCTTCGGCCGCTCGGACACGCCACCGCTAAGAACAATACAGGTGGTCGAGCATCGACTTAACGCTGGGTCCGGAAGAAGCGTTCGAGCAGGTCAGCGCACTCGTCTTCGAGCACGCCGCCGCGTACCTCCGGCCGGTGGTTGAGCCGGCGGTCGCGAACGACGTCCCAGAGGGAGCCCACGGCGCCCGTTTTGGGTTCCCAGGCGCCGAAGACGAGGCGGGAGACGCGGGCCAGGACGAGGGCGCCCGCGCACATCGTGCAGGGCTCCAAGGTGACGGCGAGGGTGCAGCCGTCGAGGCGCCAGCCGTCGCCGAACCGGGACGCGGCGGCGCGCAGAGCCAGGATCTCGGCGTGTGCGGTCGGGTCGCCCAGGGCTTCGCGGGCGTTGCAGGCGGAGGCGAGGATCTAGCCGTCAGGCGCAGAAGACGACGGCGCCGATCGGCACGTCCGCGCCGGACTGAGCGGCTGCGGTCAGGGCGGCGCGGACGAGGTCGGTGTCGTTCACGCCTGGATGGTGTCGAGCAGCTTCGTGAGCTCGTCGATGAAGCCGATGCGCTGGGCGATCATCTGGAGCTGCTCGTCCGGGTAGAGGTCGACCTCGTCGACGATGATCTGGAGCTCGTGGGCGGGCATGCCGAGGTCGGCGAGGATGCCGAGGTCGCCCTCTGGCCAGAGCTCGTTGTCCTCCTCGTCCGGCGGGTCGACGCGCAGCAGGTCAAGGACGTCGGCGGCGATGTCGTAGTCGAGGGCGGCGGCCGCGTCGGACAGCAACAGGGACACTCCGCCCGGGACGGGGCGCAGGACGATGAAGAACTCGTCGTCGACGGCGAGCAGGCCGAACACTGCGCCGGTCGACCTGAGCTGGCGCAGCTGCGTGATCGCCGCGTCCAGCTCTGACAGCGCGGAGCTGTCCATCCTGTTGCACCGCCAGCGGCCGTCCTCTCGGACGACCGCGACAGCGAAGCCGTTGACCGGCTCCTGCTCTGTCATGTGCACACCGTAGGGCTCTGACGACCTTCCCGGTAGCTGAGGGGTGGGCGGATCAACGTTTCGCTCGCGCCGCCGTCAACGGTGCGACTATCGATAGATGAGCACAACAACGCCGGACCCCCGTTTCGTCGGACTGCTCGAAGGGGCGCGCTCGCTGCAGCCCCGCACGGTGGCGCTGCGCAGGCAGATCCACCGACACCCTGAACAGGGACTTCAGCTCCCCAGGACGCAGGCGGCGATCATGCACGCGCTGGAGGGGCTGCCGCTCAAGCTCTCCAAGGGCGAGTCGACGACGTCGGTGGTGGCGGAGCTCGAGGGCGAGCGGCCGGGGCCGACGGTGCTGCTGCGCGGCGACATGGACGGGCTGCCGCTCCAGGAGGACACGGGGCTGGCCTTCGCGTCCGAAGTGGACGGGTCGATGCACGCGTGCGGGCATGACACGCACGTGGCGATGCTGGCGTCGGCGGCGCGGTTGCTGATCGACCGGCGGGACGCGCTTCGGGGCAAGGTCGTGTTCATGTTCCAGCCGGGCGAGGAGGGGTATCACGGCGCCCGGTACATGATCGACGAAGGGCTGCTGGACGGCGGCGTGGAGAAGGCGTTCGCGCTGCACATCACGTCCACGCTAAAGAGTGGTGTGGTCACCTGCCGGCCTGGGCCGATCATGGCGTCCGGGGACTCGTTCCACATCCACGTGAAGGGGCGCGGCGGGCACGGGGCGATGCCGCACGACGCGCTGGACCCGGTGCCGGCGGCCGCGGCGATGGTGGGGGCCATCCAGACGATGCTCGGGCGGCGGATCAGCGTTCACCAGCCGGCCGTGGTCACGGTCGCGCAGATCAGGGCCGGTACGACGACGAACATCATCCCGGAGACGGCCACGCTGGACGGGACGATCCGGACGTTGTCGGAGACCACGCGCAAGCAGGTGCACAAGGAGCTCAAGCAGGTCGTCAAGCACACGGCCGCGGCTCACGGGTGCCATGCCGAGGTCAGCATCGTGCCGGGGTATCCGGTGACGGTGAACGACGAGACCGTCGGGGCGCACGTGGTCGACCTCGCCGCGCAGGCGATGGGGCCGACGTGGAGTGAGCCGATGCAGGACCCGTTGATGGGCGCGGAGGACTTCTCCTACGTGTTGCAACGGGTGCCTGGGGCGTTGGCGTTCCTCGGAGCCTGCCCGCGCGGCATCGATCTGGCCGAGGCCGCGCCGAACCACTCGAACCGGGTGCTGTTCGACGAAGCCGCGATGGAGCACGGGGTCGCGACGTACGCGGCCTTCGCGCTGGATGCCCTCCGGTAGGTCCGAGCACGGGTCGCACGGAATGATGGACGCGTGCGAGACGTGTGCGTGATCGGACTGGGACTGATCGGCGGCTCGGTGCTGCGAGCGGCGAAGGCGGCCGGGCGCACGGTGTGGGGCGCCACCGCGAGCAAAGAGGACGCGGACAAGGCACGGGCTGAGGGCTTCGACATCACGTCCGTCGACGAAGCCCTTAGCCGCAGCGCCGAGGCACTGGTGGTGCTCGCCGTGCCCATGCCGGCCCTCCCGGATCTGCTCAGGAAGGTGCCGCCGGGCACCCGCCTCACGGACGTCACCAGCGTCAAGGGCCCCGTGCATGACGCCGTGCACCGCTACGCGCCCAGTACGAGGTTCGTCGGCGGGCATCCGATGGCGGGCACCAGCAAGAGCGGCTGGGACGCGGGAACCGACACCCTCTTCCAGAACGCGGCCTGGGTGGTCACGCCGGAAGAGGCCGACGATCACCTCAACGACGTGATGCAGCTGGCGTTGGACCTCGGCGCGCACGTCGTGCCGACCACGCCCGAGGAACACGACGAGGCGGTGGCGCGGATCAGTCATCTGCCGCACGTCATGGCGGCGATCCTGGCGGCGACCGGCGCGGACGGCGGACCGCTTGCGATGGCGCTTGGCAGCGGGCAGTTTCAACGACGGCACGCGGGTCGCGGGCAGCCGGCCCGAGCTCGTGCGGGCCATGTGCGAGGGCAACCGGGACGCGCTCCTGACGGCCGTGGACGACGCGCTCGGCCGACTCGGGGCGGCGCGTGGCTCGCTGGCGTCGACGGGTGGGCTGGCCAAGACGATCGAGGCCGGCCACGACGGACGGAACGCGCTGGTCAGCCAGCCGCAACGCACCCCGATCACGATCGACCTGACCAAGCCGGGAGCGCTGGCGGCACTGCGCAACCTTGGGTCACGCGGTGGACGCGTGGTTGGGCTGAACGGCAGCACCGCCACAGCGGAAACATCGTAGGGTCTCCGCGTGGATCGACGGACGCTCGCCGGTGGACTCGGTGGACTCGCGCTCGTCATGGCCGCCGTGGTCGCGCTACGAGCCGGTGACGCGCCGGACACGTTGAAGCGCGAGATCGATGACGACGTTGAGGTCGTGCAGCAGCAGGAACCGGCCAAGCCCACCAATCCCAGGGCACAGGCACTGGACGCGGACGCGCTGCAGATCGCCTGGAACGGCTCGGCTTCGGCGTACGAGGTGCGCTGGAACGGCAACGAGCAGCTCGTCCCCGGCCCCGAGGTGGAGCTTCCCGGCCTCCAGCCGGAGCAGGAGGTCGCGGTCGAGATCAGGTCCGTCGGCGTGACGGGCAAGCGGTCCGAACCGCTGATGATCGCCGCGACGCCCAAGGACCTCTACAACGACCGGTGGGACGACCAGCTCGTCGGCCAGGTCGACAGGTTCGACGGACCCGAGTCGCTCGACCCGCGGAAGTGGCGCGTCGAGGCCGAACCGGAGTGCCTGGGCCTGCGCCCGTTCGGGCCGGGCAAGCGGATCGACGTCGACTGCCCGATGGCGGCGTTCCAGTCGAACACGCCGATCAGGTTCGGGGTTGCGGCAGGCGACGGCGCGGTCGGGCGGGCGGTCGTCAGCGTCGCCGGGGCGGTCGAGTCGAGTCACGTCCGGCTGACGCTGCTGCCGGACCCGTGGCAGTTCCTCAAGGAGGACGACGCGGAGCCGCAGGGCGCGGTGAGCCTCGACATCACGACCCAGGGCACGCGGATCATCGCGGACCCGGCCCTGCCCCGCACCGGCAAGCAGGTCACGCTGGGCGACTCGCCGCTGACCGGGCTCGTCGCCGGCGTGCGGCACCGGTGGGAGATGCGGGTGCTGCCGGACGCGGTGCTCGCCCTGCGCGACGGCGTCGTGGTCGCCTACGAGGCGGTGGCGATCAAGACCCCGGTGGTGCACCCGCGGATCCGGATCGACGGCGGCGGCTTCCTGGACGCGTTCGGCGTCGGTGGCGTGCCGGAACGGGTCCTGCCCACCGAGGTCATCCCGCTGAACCCGGACACCGAGGTGCCGCCGGACGCGGTGGCGGCGAAGGTCGTCACGGTCGAACCGGGCAACAAGGTGACGATCACCGACATCCCCGTGACCAACCGGAAGATCTCGTCCGTGCACCCCGGACAGCTCGTGGTCTTCCGCAAGCCGGAGAGCCGTCCAGGAGCGCTGCCACGGCTCACGGACCGCCCCGGCGGCATCAAGACGGGCGCACCGAGACTGCACGTCATGCACGAGGACGGCGCCAGGCCGCCACAGGCGTTGCCGCACACCGGTCGCATCCTCGTCACGGCCGAGATCAACACCATCGGACACCGCGGCATCGAGCTCGAACTGGACGGCCGGCGGATCGTCTCGCTGCCCACGAACGAGCAGGGTCCGGCGGTGCCCGGCCGGCACGAGTTCTGGCTCGACACCGAAGAACCTGCCCTCCGGTGCGAGCACTCGGCTCAAGCTGAGCGTCCTTCCGGCGGGCCCTGGCGAACCCGTTACCACCGAAACCGTGTTCGAGCTGGGCAAAACGCCTTAGCGTGACCGCATGAAGCGGGTGGCCTTCGCTGTGGTGGGCCTCGCGCTGGTGGTCGGCGTGATCGTCCTGCGCGACACCGGCGGAGGCGGCTCGGACCTGCCCGTCGCTCCCCCGCCGCCGACGAAGCTCAAGCCGTTCGAGGCGGAGCAGGTGCTGCTGCCGAGCCCGGCCTCCCGCCCGAGCACGCCGACGAACATCGTCGCGCGCCCCGGCCACCACAAGATCGCGCTCAACTGGTCCGGCGACGCCCCGGCGTACGAGGTGCGGTGGGGCGCGCGGACCAAGCTCGTCACGCGGCCCGGCGCCCAGCTCAACGGCCTGGAGAACGAGCGCGAGCAGCAGATCGAGATCCGGGCGGTCGACTCCTTCGGCCAACGCTCCCAGCCCGCCACCACGAAGGCGACGCCCCGCGCGGACAACGCCCCCTACACGTTCGTCGACCGCTTCGACCAGCCGAACGAGCCAGACCAGCAACGGTGGCGGCTCGCCAAGCGCACCGAGTGCGCCCGCGCCACGTCCGGCGACGAGGACGACCACGACCGGTTGGTGATCAGCAGCAGCTGCGGCACGCGGTCCGTCACGTTGAGGTCCCGCACGCCGTTCGTCCGCAGCGACGACGAGAGCCGGCTCGTCGTCGAGACCGACGCCCCGAGCACGGGCGGCAAGCTGCTGCTCGACCTCGTGCCGGGTCCGGTCAGCATCCAGGGTGATCCGGTGCTGCCGGGTGCCATCCGCGCGACGGTCTCGACCGACGTCTCCGGCAACACGGTCGTCGAGCTCGTCCCGGAGGGCATGACCAGATCCATCCCACCCACGGCGCCGGGCGTCACCGTGCGGTGGGAGATCGTGTTGACGAAGACCGGCGTCCAGGTCGTGCGGGACGGCGAAGTCGTCGCCACCTCGCCGTACGTGCCGCAGTGGCGTGAGGCGACGGCGCTGATCGGCGTCGCGGCGCTGGCGGGCGATCGGGTCCGGGCCGGCATCGACCTCATCGGGTACCGCACCGCCAAGGCCGACGCGCCGCCGAACGTGCCGGTGCCGAACGTCCGCGTCGACGGACCGCCGCCCAGCACGAACCCGATCCAGGACGTCACCTCGGGTCAGCTGCGCATCGCGATGATCCCGGCGCGGGAGAGCCCGCCGGTCACGGCCGTGAAGATCAACGGCATCGAAACACCTCTGCGGCCCGCCGTGGAGGGCACGCCGTGGAAGTCGGGCGCCGAGTTCCTGGCCGTCGCGGACCTGCCGAAAGAAGCCTTCACGGACAACCTGAACCTCCAGCTGGTGACCACGGAACGCGTCCAGGTCACCCACACCGACGTCGAGCTCACCGGCCCCAGGGGCGTGCCCCAGCGCGAGTCCGGCACGCCGCTCGTCGACGCCCGCCCGGCACTCGCCGACCCCGTCCCCGAGGTGCTCGACGCCGGCGGCCAGCCCATCGAGAACGGCGCCGCCCTCAACCGTGGCCGGGTAGTCATCGAGATCCGCATCAACGCCCTCGACGCGGCCGTATCGGGCCTCGCCGGATTCGAGGTGCGGCTGGACGGCAACCACGTCGCCACGGTGCCCACGACCGCCGACGGACCTGCCGCCGCGGGCCGGTGGCGGATTTCACTCAACGCGGGCTCGCTGACCGCAGGTGCGCACGCCATCGAGGTGAAGGCCTTCAGTACCGATTCAGAGGTACACCCCGAAACGGGCTACGTTCCCTTCTTGTTGAAGCCGTAGTCCCGCAAGATGGGGGCATGGCCCGCGCACTGATTCTCGACGCCGCCCGTACGCCGTTCGGCAGGTACCGGGGAGGTCTGTCCGGCATCAGGGTGGACGACCTCGCGGCGCTGCCCATCGTCGACCTGCTGCGCCGTTATCCCGGCCTCGACCTGACCCGCATCGACGACGTGCTGCTCGGTGACGCGAACGGCGCCGGCGAGGACAACCGCAACGTCGCGCGCATGGCCGCATTGCTGGCGGGTCTGCCGGTCTCCGTGCCGGGCGTGACGCTGAACCGCCTCTGCGCGTCCGGCGGCGAGTCGATCATCCAGGGCGCGCGGGCGCTGGCCGCGGGCGACGCGGACCTGATCATCGCGGGCGGGGTGGAGGGCATGAGCCGCGCGCCGTTCGTGACCGCCCGGCCCGACAAGGCGTTCCCGGACCGCATCGAGACGGTGTCGACGGCCCTGGGCTGGCGGCTGGTGAACCCGCGGATGCCCAAGCACTACACGGTGCCGTTGGGCTTGGCCGCCGAGAACGTCGCCGCGGAACTCGGCATCACCCGCGAGCAGATGGACAACTTCGCGTTGCGGTCGCACCGGCGTGCGGCGGCGGCCTGGGATGCGGGCGTGCACGACGGGTTCGCGTTCCCCGTGCAGTTGCCGGACGGAGCGGCCGTGCGTCGCGATGAGAACGTGCGCGCGGACACCAGCATCGAGAAGCTCGGGAAGCTCAAGCCGGCGTTCTCGGAACACGGCAGCGTGACCGCGGGCAACGCTTCTCCGTTGAACGACGGCGCTTTGGCCGCTCTGCTCGGAACCGAAGCGATGGCGGCCGAACTGGGCGTCGAGCCGTTGGCCGAGGTGCTCGGCAGCGCGACGACCGGCGAGGAGCCGCACCGGTTCACCATCGCGCCCGTGTCGGCGATCCGGAAGTTGTTGAAGCGCCTGCATCTTGACGCGACCGGCGTCGACCTGTGGGAGATCAACGAGGCCTTCGCCGCCATGGCGCTCTCGGTGCTGCACCACCTGCCGGAGATCGACAAGGAGAAGGTCAACGTCCACGGCGGCGCCATCGCCTACGGGCACCCGCTCGGTGCGTCGATGCCGCGCGTGATCATCGACGTGGCGCGGCACCTGCGCGCACGTGGTGGTGGCGTTGGCATTGCGGCCGCGTGCGTGGGCGTCGGCCAGGGCGTGGCGGTCGCGGTCCGTGTCTAGGCCGTGTCTAGTCCTTGGAGTGCAGGATCTCGCGGGCCTGCTCGGCCGCGCGGACGATGCTCTCGCTGACGAAGTCGAGGAACCGCGCGATGTTCTCGAGCCGGGTGGCGGCCGGCGTGCCTGACCCCAGCACGCCGACGCCCTGCCGTGCGGTCTCGGCGAGCTTGGTCGTGCCGGCGGCGCTGGCGATCATCGACTGGTACCAGATGTCGCCGTCGTCGACGACGTAGCGCTCACGGCGGCGTTCGTCGCGCTCCCGGCCGATCAGGCCCTGGCTTTCCAGGTACGCCATCGCCTTGGAGACCGACGCCGGGCTGACCTGGAGGTGCCCGACGAGTTCGGACGCGCTGAGGCTGCCGCTGTCGGTGGTGTAGAGGCTGGCCAGCGCCTTGGCGGTCATCCTGGGCAGGCCCTGCCCGATGAAGATCGCGGAGAACGCCTCCTCGAACTCCCGCACCGCTTCGGCGTCGCGTCCGTCCGCCCGCGGCGGCGCCTGTGGCCCTCGGGGCGCGGCCTGCTTGCGCCGGTGGGCGCGGTGTTCGGTGGCGAGGTGGGCGAGATCGGCCTTGTAGCCGGCCGGGCCGCCGTTGCGCAGCACCTCGCGCGTGATCGTCGACGTGGGGCGGTCGAGCGCCCTGGCGATCTCCGCGTAGGCCAGGCCGTCGGCCAGGCCGAGCGCGATCTGCCGGCGTTCCTGCTGGGTGAGGCGTCCTCCTGGCATGCCGCGAGCATAGCGTTCACCTTCATCTCATTGCAACGCTCGTTGCGTTAGATCCACAACCCATTGCAACAATCTATGGGCTTTGACCTGTTGAAATGCATCTTCAACGCAACGATCTTGTTGTCGAGTTTCGTGAACGCAACGTAGCTTTTCGCACATCAGAAACAACGAGCCACAGGAGCCCGAGATGCAGACCTTCGCCACCACCGCCCCGATCGCCGCCCTCCTCGACATCCCCGCCGGCCGAGTCCAGTTCATCGCCGCCGACCGGGCCGACACCGCGGTCGAGATCCGCCCGGTGGACGCCTCGAAGAACCGCGACGTGAAGGCCGCCGAGCAGACCCAGGTCGAGTTCGCCGACGGCGTCCTGCGCATCAGCGGCGAGGCCGGGAACCAGATCTTCGGCGCCTCCGGGTCCGTCGAGATCACCGTCGGGCTGCCCGCCGGTTCACGCGTCGAGGCGAAGGCCGCCAGCGCCGAGTTCCGCGGCGTCGGACGGCTCGGCGACATCGCCTTCGAGGCCGCGCAGAGCGACATCAAGATCGACGAGGCCGCGAGCGTGCGGGTGACCACGCAGGCCGGCGACGTCACGGTCGGCCGCCTCACCGGTTCCGCGGAGATCAGCACGCAGAAGGGCGACATCGAGATCGGTGTGCCCGCCGGACTTTCCGCCTCCATGGACGCCGGCACCACCTACGGCCGGATCAGCAACTCGCTCAAGAACGACGGCACCGCCGGCCTGACCATCCGCGCCACCACCTCCTACGGCGACATCACCGCCCGCAGCCTCTGACAACCTTTCGCACTGGGGAGACCAAAACCATGAAGTACGAAGCCGCAGAACAACTTCTCCGCCGTCCCGCCCGCCCCGGCGAGCTCGTCGCCGGCGACAAGGTCCGGCCGCAGTGGATCGACGGCGGCGCCCGCTTCTGGTACGCGCTGAAGGACGGCGACAGCCAGCGGTTCGTGCTGGTCGACCCGGCCGCGGGCACCCGCGACCCGGACTTCGTCCCCGAGGCCCCCGCCGCCGCGCCGGGCACCCCGCTCGACGTGCCGTCGCCCGACCGGAAGATCGCGGTGTCCCAGCGAGGACACGACCTGTGGGCGGTCTCGAACGACAGCGAGTGGCCGCTGACCACCGACGGTTCTCCCGGCTACGGCTACGGCACCAGCCCCGAGAACCTCGGCAACGGCACGCTGCTGCGCAAGTTCGGCGTGCCGCACCTGCCGCCCGCGGTGGCCTGGTCGCCCGACTCGACGAAGGTGCTGACGCATCGGACCGACGAGCGCCTGGTCCGGCAGACCCACCTGATCGAGGCCAGGCCCGCCGACGACAGCGCACCGCAGCTGCACACCCAGCGCTACCCGTACGCCGGTGACGAGCACCTGCCGTTGGGTGAACTGGTCGTGCTGAACGTCGCCGACGGCACGATGGTGCGCGCCCAGACCGAGCCGTTGAACATGCCGATGATGTCGCCGGTCATGGGCCAGTGGGCCTGGTGGGCGGCCGACGGCTCGGCCGTCTACTTCCTCAGCCAGCCCCGTGACCAGCGCACACTCACCCTGAACCGCCTCGACCCGGCCACCGGCGAGGTCACCACGATCATCAGCGAGACCGGCTCCACCCGCGTCGAGCCCAACCAGTGGAAGTACAACCCGCCGATCCTGCGCGTGCTGGAGGACGAGGTGCTGTGGTGGTCACAGCGCGACGGCTGGGGCCACCTCTACCGCTACGACCTGCGCACCGGTGAGTTGCTCGGGCAGGTCACCTCCGGGCCGTGGGCGGTGCGGGAGATCCTGCACATCGCCTCAGGCGTCATCTACTTCACCGCCGCGGGCCTGGTCGCCGAGGACCCGTACCGGCGCACGGTGTGCCGGATCGGCCTGGACGGCAACGGTTTCGCCCGCATCACCGACGACGCGCTGGACCACGTCGTCTCGGTGCCGGAGAACGCGAAGTACTTCGTCGACTCCGCCTCCACGGTCGACACCCCGCCGGTCACCTGCGTCCGCTCCTGGTCCGGCGAGGTGCTGGTCGAACTGGAACGCGCCGACATCAGCAAGCTCGTCGCCACCGGCTGGACCGCCCCGGAACGCTTCTGCGTCAAGGCAGCCGACGGCGTCACGGACATCTACGGCCTGCTCTACCAGCCGCACGACTTCGACCCCACCCGCCGTTACCCGGTGGTGGACACCATCTACCCCGGCCCGCAGGTCACCAGGGTCGACCCGTGCTTCGACCCCGGCGGCATGGGCATCGACGCGGAACCCCTTGCGGCACTGGGCTTCGTGGTCCTCGCGGTGGACGGCCGCGGCACCCCCGGCCGGGACAAGGCCTTCCACGACGCCTCGTACGGCCACCTGGCCGACGCAGGCTGCCTGGAGGACCACATCGCGGCGCTGCACCAGCTCGCTGCATCGCGCCCGTGGATGGACCTCGACCGGGTCGGCGCTCTCGGCCACTCCGGCGGCGGGTTCGCGACCGCACGCGCGATGCTCGACCACCCGTCGACGTACAAGGTCGGCGTCTCGATGTCCGGCTACCACGACGCCCGGTACTTCAGCCTGGACTTCGTGGAGACCTACGACGGCGCGGACAACCCGTCCGCCTGGGCACGTACGTCCAATGTGGACATCGCGGACCGGTTGCAGGGCAAGCTCCTGCTCATCCACGGGGAGATGGACGACCGGGTTCACGTGGCACACACGCTGCGGTTCGCCGATGCGCTCATCGCTGCCGGGAAGGACTTCGAGCTGCTCATCGTGCCTGGGGCCGAGCACGTGTTCATCGACTGCCTGGCTTATGTCCGCACGCGTGCCTGGGACTTCCTGGTGCGTGAGCTGATGGGTGTCGAGCCGCCGGCTTACCGGCCCGCGCCCATCGTGATCGGGCCCGAGTTGCTCAGCGAGCTGTTTGCCTGACCTCGGTCAGGAACGCCGACCACGCCTTTGCCGACACCGGCAGGTGCGTGGTCGGCGCCTTGCTGTCCCGGATGCCGACGCCGCGACCAACCTCGACGCAGTCACTCCCGGCTTGGCTGTAGCTGCTCTTCCGCCACGTCAACATCCCTGGCGCCTCCTCAGGACACGATGCTGGTGATCAGCTCCCTCGATTGTTCCTCATCCAAGGCGACCCGATCGAGCGCCTTCAACACCGTCGTCGTAGTGAGCCACGCTGTCCTTGTCCTCAAGGAAGAGGGCGGTTCTCTCGCCTTCGACGTAGATCACCGGCTCGAACTTCTCGTACCCCAGCTGCACGAACGAGCCGTCGACACCGGGATGCGCGCCGACCGCGATGGGCACGATCCGAACGGTGATGTACGGCCGGACCGTCATCGCCAGCATGTGAAGCAGTTGCGCCTTCATCACCTCCGGACCGCCGACCGGCAGCCGAAGCGCCTGTTCGTGGATGTAGAAGACGAACGTCCCGGCTGCGGTGGAAGATCGCTTGCCGTTCGAGCTTCATCTCGATCACCGCCTCGACGTCCGCGAGGTTCCTTCAAGCTGAGCTGATCCCTCGGACACGGCACGGATGTAGGCGGCGATCTGCAGCAGGCCGGGGATGAGATTCAACGACCACGCAACGATCTTGTTGGCGAGTCGCTCCTGCTCAATGAGAGTGCGCAGCGGACCCAGCAGGCCGTCCTCGTCGAATTGCGAGGTAGCCCTTCTCGCGCGACTCCTTGAACAACGCAAGCAGGCGGCGCGCCTCGGGCGGCTTGACGCCGCAGAGGCCGAGCAGCATCGCCAGTTCGACCTCGGTGACCCCGCCCTTGCCCTTGACCAGGTCGGAGACCTTGGCCTCTTCCCATCCGAGCAGTTCGGCAACTCTGCGCTGGGTCAGCCCGGCGCGTTGGATGGCGTCACGAACACCATCACCGAACGAGCGGCCCACCACGCTCGAAGTTCGTTTCGGCATGGCAGGAAGCTAGAAGGCCGAAGCCCTTTGGCTCCATCCCTTCGTTGCGACTCGCCACGAAGGAAGTACTTCTTGGAAGCCTTCCAAATTCGCTTCGAGTAGCAGTGCTCAAAGCTCGATGGGGCAGTAGGTCAACGCCTCGTCGACGATCTCCTCGGCAGTCGTGTTCTCCTTCCCCCTGGCAGGGTAGAAGATCAGATCGAAGACGTGCGGGTTGCCGGTGGACCGGATCAGAGCGTCCTCGGCCGCCGCATCCTCTTTCTCCGGGAAGCCCGGTCGCATCAAACGCTCGACCAAGGTGATCATCTGATCGCGGTTGAGCTTCTCCACACCGCTCACCCAGTTCCGTAGTGATACTTGGAGATCGTTGGAAGCCTTCTAAGTCAGGTCCAGGTCGCGCAACGAGATCTTGCGCACCTGAGGCGACCGAGTGTCGGAAATCCTGAGCCACTCACGTTCCTCGATCGGCCGGAACCCCGCGACCGCTGTTACTTCCTCGGCCGGCCCGAGCACCCGGCTGTGCAGGCTGCCCGTGACGAACCCGATCAGGAACTCGACGGCCCCGCAGTCGAACTCCTCCACCACCGGCGCGTCGTCGTAACCCCAGATCCCGCCGCTCGAGACCGCAACCGTCCACTGCTCCGGATCCTGCGACCGGCACACCCAGAACAGCCCCTCGCGATCCGCCCGCGCCCACGGGACCATGCCCTCCGGCACGTCCTCCGGGTGCTCGCGCCGCCAATCCTCCGTCTCGTTCACCTCTGCCCGGAACTGATGCAGGTGGTCGGGCACCCCGTCCACCCGGTACGGCGGCTGCACCATGACGCCGTTCAGAACTCCCTGTGCCCTGAACCTGCCGGGCGGGAAGACCGCGTGCAGCTCACGGAAGTCCGACGGCAACTCGAAACCCAGCTTCGCCTGAACCACGTCCCACGGAGTCTCCACATAGGACCGTCCGGTCCACCCCGTCACCTCGGCGAGCCGCCGCACGTCGTCGCGCACAAACACCTTCCGAGCCTAGTAGATCGTTGCGACTAATATTTGGAGTGTTGGCGGCGGGTGTGATGCCGGCAGGTGGCCGTGTTTCGATCATGAAGATCGCGCTCTCATGGCTGCCGCCTGCGTGGTTGGTGGTAGTTGGGGCGATCAGCAAACGCTTGCGTCGGCAGTTTTCTACCGCCAACTCGCCGTTGACGTTACGTGAGAGCGCGACCATCCGGGCTTTCGACGACAAGCAACCGCCCGGCGGGGCACAACTAAGCCGCAACGCTCTACTAGTCCTCGTACGACACGTAAGTCGGTTTGCCCGGCTTCGGCTTGAGGAGCTTGCTCGGCAGCTTGCCCCGCACCAGCGCGATCAGGAATGCGACCGCGCCGACGTCGTACTCCTCCCAGTTGCCGTCCGCACCCGACACGACCACCGGCCACTCGTTCGGATCCCCCTGGTCGGCGAGCCAGAACAGCGTGCCACCCATCGGATGCGTGAACGAGGCCCACGGGATCAGACCGGGAAGCGTCGGGAAAGTCGCGTACGGATACTTCTCGCCGTCGTTCAAATCCCGCATCACCTCACGGAACAGGGCGAGCAGGTCGTTCTCCTTTCCCGTCACCGTCGGCGCGTTGACCAGCACCGTCCCGGCGTACTTGCCCACCGGGAAAGTGCTCAGCAGCGTCTTGTAGTCCTCCGGCAGCCCCACTCCGAGCAGCCGCTCGGTGACCCGCCAGTCCGGTTTCCAGTTGGACGACCCGGACCAACCCACCACGTCAGCCAGAACCTCAACAGCAGCGTCGTGCACGGCGTCATCTTCCAGTGTTGTTCGGCGCGCCAGGCAAATCCTGGGAGGTCCGGTAAGCCGGCGCACCCGGTTTGGTCGCGATGAGCTTGCTCGGCAACTTGCCACGCGTCAGAGCGATCAGGAATGCGACCGCCCCGACGTCGTACTCCTCCCAGTTACCGTCCGCACCCCACGCGACCACCGGCCACTCATTGGGATCACCCCGATCGGCCAGCCAGAACAACGCACCACCCATCGGGTGACTGAACTCGGCCCACGGGATCAAGCCGGGAAGCTTCGGATAGGCCGCGTACGGGTACGTTTCACCGTCGGTCAGGTCCAGCATCACCTCGCGAAACAAGGCGAGCAGGTCCCCCTCCTGTCCCGTCACGGTCGGTGCGTTCATCGACACCGTGCCGGCGTACTCGCCCATCGGCACGGTATCGAGCAGGGCCTTGTAGTCGTCCGGCAACGACACACCGAGAAGCCGCTCGGTGACCTGCCAGTCTGGCAGCCACTTAGGCAGACCGGACCAGCCGACGACATCGGCCAGAACCTCAACAGCCGGTGAACGTGACGCCATTGCTTGCAACTCTCCGCCCTACGCCAGCGGCCTCGCCAGTTCACGCACAGCGTCGTGCACGGCGTTATCTTCCAGTGTTGTTCGGCGCGCCGGGAAGATCCTGCACCGTCCGGTACGCCGGTGCTCCGGGCTTGGCCCCGACCACGTCTCCCGGCAGCTTTCCCCGCACCAGTGCGATCAGGAAGGGAACGGCGCCGACGTCGAACTCTTCCCACGAATCGTCCGCACCCCAGGCGACCACGGGCCACTTGTTCGGGTCCCCGTCGTCCGCCAGCCAGAAGAGCTGACCCGCCATGGGGTGGTCGTACTCGGCCCACGGGATCAGGCCCGGCAATTGCGGATACGCGGCGTACGGGTGCTTCGAGCCGTCGTTCAGCATGTCCATGATCTCCTCGAACATGGCGAGGTGATCATGCTCCCGGCCCGTGATGGTGGGCGGGCTTACCTGTACCGAGCCTGCATAGTCACCCACCGGCACGGTGTCGAGCAGGGCCTTGTAGTCGTCCGGCAGCGCCACACCGAGCAACCGCTCCGTGTGGCTCCAGTCCGTCTGCCACTTGGGCAGTCCTGACCAGCCGATCACATCTGCCAGCACCTCGACAGCCGGTGAGCGTGACGCCATTGCTTGCGGCTCCCAAGGCACCTGCGAGTGTGGCAGCCTTCTAAATTCGCTTCGAGATCAACGGGTACTCGATGACAAGGCCGTTCTGGTCGACCTTGATGTTCTGCTCGAACCCGCCGCTCTTGAACCGCACCACCGAGACGTCGTCGCCCACGGACACCGTCCGGTAGGTCTGCGTCACGGCCTTCACCGTCAGGTCCGGCAGCGACACCCGCACGACGGGCAGGTTGTGCTCGCCCTCCTCGCGGTGCAACGCCAGGCGGCGGATCGGGATCGCGTTGAACAGCACGGAGAACTGGACATCGACGTCAAGAGCGTCGTTGAACGTCTCGCGCTTGCTGCCCTGGCCGTGGTCGACGAGCCAGGCGCCGTCCTCGGTGCGGCTCAGGGAGCACTGCCGCTCTTCCAGGACCGTGGCGGTGCGCAGCAGCAGGCGGTTCACCTGGCCGCTCTCGCCGACGGAGACCTCGAAGGAGGCGCTGAAGTGTTCGTCGGGGCCGGCCGCGACCAGGCGCCCGGTGGCGCGCAGTCGCTGGTCGCTCGACAGCAGCAACCGGACCTGCTCCAGGCGGGGCTCGTGGAGGCCCTGCCAGGTGATCATCTCCGGCCTGCGGGCAGAAGGAGAGCGGGTCTCCCCGTTCGAGGTGACCCGCCCAGCGTCAGTGGCTTTGAAGGAGTTCACGCTCCACCCGGAAGGATGTCTTTGATCTTCTCGGCGACCGAGTCGACCTGCGCTTCGTGACCGAACTTGCCGGCGACGAAGTCCGCTGCGGCATCGACGCCCTGGTCGACCTTCTCGTGGTGTTCCTCAGCGAGGTCGAGGGCCTTGTTCTTGATCTCGTCGAAGTTCATGTGGTGCTCCTCCGCTCCTGACGCAGGGTACCCGAGTAGGCCCCGCGTGTTGATAGCCCGCGATCACGCTAACTCGACCTGGACAACTCGGCTCCGCGAACCGCATGATGGCCTCGCCGCCGCCTGGTCGGCCGCCTTCGCGGCCAGAACCAGGAGGATCGCCAGATGACACGGCTCCTGCGTGGAGTTATGTCCGCGGTACTGCTTCTGCCACTCGTCGCCACCCCGTCGGCCCACGCCACAGCCGACGACCAGGGGAACGTGCTGGGCAAAGCCGAGTTCACGGTTACGAACACCGCCACCAGCGTCGCCGCCAGGAGTGACCGCCGTCCGGTCGCGGGCGGGGTCTACGACCGCAAGGTCGGCAAGACCTTCATCTCGTGGGCGGGCCAGTACGAGGACAGCTACGTCCAGTCGTACGACCACCGCAAGGCCACCTGGTCCGCGCCCAACCGGATCGCGGACGGTGACTCGGACGCGCACAACTATCCGACCATGGTCCAGGCCAAGGACGGGCACCTGCTGATCTTCCGCGGCATGCACAACGTCGAGCTGCGCATGTCCCGTTCGCCCCAGGCCCATTCGGCGGACGGCGTCTGGGCAGAGACGCTGATCTCCAAGAACGCGGCCACGTACCCGATGCCGTTCGTCACCCGCGACGGCACGATCTACGTCTTCTACCGGGAGACGTCGCGCGATCTCGATCCCACGGTTCCGACGGACACCCGGCCGATGCTTTACGTGGTGTCCAAGGACAACGGCAAGACGTGGAAGAACTCCACGGAGCTGACCGGGGACCGGTTCGCGATCGGGTCGACCGCGCGGACCGACAACATGAACGAGATCTACATCGGCCAGCTGCGGCAGGAGGACAACGGCCGCGTCCGGATCGTCTACACGCTCGCCGGTGGTGGCACCGAAGGACATCTGCACGACCGCTACCACCGCAACATCTACTACGCGTGGTTCGACCCGCGGAACCTGCACTTCTACTCGGCGGCCGGGAAGGACCTGGGCACCCAGATCGACGACGCCGACCAGGAGAAGCACCTGAAGGTCGCGGAGACCCCGCTGACCGTGCCGAACGCGGTGAAGTCCCCGGACTACATCCAGCTCGTGGGGACGACGCTGGGCAAGCCGTTCCTGCTGTGGTTCATGGGCGACCCGGACAAGGGTCCGCTGCGCAACTACATGTCCACCTGGAACGGTCGCTCGTGGGAGACCAAGGAAGTGGCGCGAGGTCTGCGCACCCGCGAGATGGAACCGGTCGACCCGTTCACCTGGCGCGTGTACGCCACCGAGGACGGCAAGCCGAACGTGAACACGTACCTGGTGCGGTTCGGTCGCACATGGACGCCGGAAGCCGTGATCCCGACGGCCAAGCCGGTGCAGCGCGTCGAGATCGTGGCGAACTTCCGCGACCCGGCCAGGGCGATCTTCTCCGGCGCGTCGTCCCAGCGGGACGTCGCGATCGCTGACGGCGACATCAGCGTGGCGGGCGTGAGCCGCCGATAACCCTTGCCGGAAAAGGCAAACGCCCCCTGCTCCGGCGCGGAACCAGGGGGCGTTCGTCTAGAGGGTGCGGCTATCAGGCAGTGGCCTTCTTGCGACGCACCACGAACATGGCGCCGACACCGGCGCCGACGAGCACCAGACCACCGAGCAGCGGCCACAGGATCGAGGCACCGGTCGAGGCCAGGTCGTCGTCACCGCCACCAGCGGCCGGCGGAACCGGCGTGGTGGACGAGGTCGGAGCCGG
The DNA here is from genome assembly GCA_963771775.1 of uncultured Actinomycetota bacterium. GTDB lineage: Bacteria > Actinomycetota > Actinomycetes > Mycobacteriales > Pseudonocardiaceae > Lentzea. The sequence goes on along the minus strand of CAVYUS010000004.1, from coordinate 699,178 downwards.
GGACTCCGTCGTCGTGGTCGTCGTCGTGGTCGGCGCGTGGTCGGCTCGTGGTGGGCGGCACGACCTCGAGCTTCCAGTCGGCCTTGGCCTCCTTCTCGACCTTGGCCTTCTGCGGCTGCGCGACGACGAGCGACTGCGCCACGTTGTCCTCGTGCTCCTTGTTGTGCGCGACGAACAGGCGGCCGATCGCGATGCTCGGCCTCGGCCGAGAGCTTGAACGAGGCGTTGCCGTTCGGCGCGTTCGCCGGGACGTTCACGAAGAACTCGGAGACCTTCTCGCCCGTGCCCTTGACCGCGAGCTCGTCGGCCCTTCTTGCTGCGACCGCGAGCGGCTTGCCGTCGGCGTCGGTGACGGTGACGCCCTCGGGCAGGTTCGCGGTCAGCTTGACCTCGGACGCGGTCGTGGTGACCTTGAACGGGCCGATCTTCTCGCCGGACTTGCCGGACTTCGAGGCGGGCTCGATCTCCAGCGTCGGCTTCGGCTGGTCCTTGATCTCGTTCGCCGCGGCGTCCTTCACCAGGACGCTCGTAGAGCTTGACGACGTCGAGCTTCTTGTCCATCTTGTCGGCGTCGAGCTCGGCGTCGTCGGAGAAGTGCCAGATCGCGGCCTGCGTGGCAGCGATCGTCTCCTCCTTGTCGAACTGGTCGCCGAACTTCGTCCTTGACCTTGTCCATGGACTGGTCCGGGGTACGAGTTCTGTCAGGATCCAGAGGACCTTGCCGGCGTTGCATCCTTGAACTGCGTGTTGGGGTTCGGGGTGCTTGTCCCACGGCGACTTCCTTGAGGTCGTCGCCGTCCTCGAGCGGCGTCGGCAGCTCGACGCAGTAGGTGAGGACGTTCGAGCGGTCCTCGTCGTCCTCGATGCGCAGCTTGATGACCGAGGTGCCCTGCTTGGCTCGGTCAGCTCGTTGATGTCCCGACCGGCTTGAGCCACACGTTGTGGCCCTTCTCCTGGCCACCGCGGTCCGGGGTGATGATGACGTCAGCGTGGGCCGGAAGTGCCGAGAACGCCAGGGCGGCGGTGGCGCCGAGCAGCGCGGTGCCGATCCTCAACCGGGAAGCCATGGGTCTCCTTGCTCGCTGAAGTTAGCCCGAACGCGTGAGAAGTCGAGTCACCCGTCGGGAGGTCGGCACGCCGATGGTCGACACAGAACCGACAGGAAGCGACGGCACCGTATCCGATCGAGTTACACCCGATGGAGTGAGGTATAACGATCATGCGTAACCGGGTGCGACCAGCGAAAACAAGCCTCCACGGTCCACAGTGGATAGGCCCTGGATGCATTCGATTTGTCAGGTGACGTTAAATTCGTTGCCGAACAGTTATCTGTTGCGACGTCCCGCTACGGATGGCGAGCACCTCTGGTTCAGGGTTCAGGCAACCATTTCGGTAACTTCGGCCTGGCGAATGTCGCCCGGACGCAACGAAGTCCCGCGCAGGCACAACTCCTTGGCTTCCGGGCGGCGGCCGGTGAGAATCCAGCGGGCGAGTCCGGCCAACTGGTAGGCGATCAAGGGCGGGACAGCGTCCCCGACGTGCCGATACGCGTTGCCGAGCAGGGTCACGTCGAAGCGGAACTGCTTCGGGAAGCCCTGCAACAGTGCCATTTCCCGCACGGTGCACAGCCGGTGCTGCACCGGGTGCGCATAACGGCCGTTGCCGACGTGCCCGCATTCCCGCTTGATCGTTCGCGCCGGTTCGTCCCACCACATCCGGCCGTACACGTCCGGATGTGAACCCCAGTTCTCCTGCTCCACGATCTTGCGTTGTGCCGGATTCAACAACTCCGCGGTCTCCGGTGAACGCAGCAGATCCGCCCACGAACCGCCGTTGGCCGGAATCGCACGCATTCGTTCGAGACTGCGGTCCTGAGAAAACGTCGGCGACACGTGAATGGGGTCTTCGGGGTGTGCCTCGCCGGCCTCGATCACGGGCAGCTTGCCGATCGCGCGCCGGACCGTGACCGCGGACGGGCGGATCAGCCTGCCCTCCCAGAGGTCGTCCAGCGTGCGCAGCGGCAGACCCTCGTCCACGGCGACCATCAGCGTCCGCTCGCGCAGCTGCGGCAGGCCGTACTTGGAGAGCATGTGCGTGCCACCGGCGACCGTGTAACCGATGCGGGTGAGCTCCTGGGCGAGGCTGTCGAAGTGGTGGCGCTGCTTGCCCTTGACGAGCTCACGGGCGTTCTCGACGAGCACGACCTTCGGCCGCAGCTCCTGCGCGTAGACGGCGATCCGGCCGACCAGCGAGTTGCGCGGGTCGTCGCGCAGGTGGTTCTGGGCGGTGATGCGGCTGAAGCCGGAGCACGGCGGGCACGCCAGCAGGACGTCGAGCTGGCCCCTCTTCAGCCCCCACACCTCGCGCAGCGCGGCCGGCGACACCTTCGCGAGGTCGACCTCCAGCGGGTCGACGCCGATGTTCGCCCGGTAGGTGTCGTTGCACCGCAACGAACCCAGGCGCGAGCTCGGCTTGCCGATCTGCGCGTCGGCGGCACCGACGACCCGGAAGTCGCGGTGGGCGTGGAAGCCGTAGCTCATGCCGCCCGCACCCGAGAAGATGTCGGCCACCGAGAAGGACACGGCGAGATCGTACGGGCGAGGTGCCACCGGGCCTTCCGTGACATCCCGTACCTTTCCGCGCATGGAGCTGCCGCGTGCGTGGCAACGGCCTGATCCGTTGCGTGGACTCGACAGGATTTCCTGGGTCGAGGTCTACGACGGCCGAGGTGGCGCCGGTCGGGTCCCGCGCCTGCTCCGCTCCCTGATGGACCCGTCCTCTGAGGTGCGCCGGGACGCGCTGGCGGCACTGGCCGACCGGCTGCTGACCGACGACACGGTGTCGGAAGCCTCGTTCTGCGCCGTGCCGTACCTGGTGGAGCTGGGAGCCTCGTACAAGGTCGCCGGCGACGTACGCGATCGGGTGATCTTCCTGCTGGCCGCCATGGCGTTGGCGGGCAAGGGCTTCACCGAGGACGGCCGCCGCACGCACCGCCGCTGGAACGCGCTGGGCCGCGAACTCCCCCGCACCGCCCCCGACTGGCTCACCCAAACCCGTCACGCCGTCGCCCAGGGCGCACCGAAGATCTTCGAGGCGCTGGCGTCGGAACGGGCGGCGTGCCTCGTCGCGCTGGCGTGCGCGGTGCCCGAGAACCCGCCGGCGTTCGTCGTCGGGCTGATGCAGGACATGGTCGACCTGCCCGGCGAGGAGATGCTCGCGGAGGCGGCGGAGATCGCGGTGGGGTTGCTGAAGCGGTCGCCCGAGTTACTCGGGGTGGACTTGCCTCGGCCGAAGGTGCTCGGTGAAGGGTTGGTGCGGCCGGCGCATCAGCCGCGGGAGGTGGCTGCGGCGTTGATGGGGTACCGGTTCGCCCTCATCTCCGCGTATGGCGATGAGGGCGCCTGGTAGTTGTCCACACCGGCGAGTGGTTGTCCACAGATCGCCGGGTGGTGGGTTGACACGGCGTTTTCGTCGTTAAGTTGGGTGGAGGTGGGTGGTCTGCCCCCAGGGTGGGCGGGGCCTGCCCCGCGTCAGGCGATCACGGCCTCTTCGATGGACTGCTCGACCGGCATGGCGTCCTCGACCGCGATCGCGGGTTCCAGGGCACCGAGCCCTGTCCCCCACTCCTGGTCCGCCAGCGCGAACGCCGCCACCGTCAGCGCCGCCACCGGCGCCCCGACGGGCATGTTCTCGCGGTGCAGATCGAGGTCCAGGCGGCCGCCGATCGGGGACGGGCTCAGCCGCAGCGTCGCGTGCGCGGGCTCGTCGGGGTACGCCAGGCGGCAGGCCCAGCCGGTGAAGATCACGCGGCGCTCGTCCACCGTCTCGGGCTGCACGGCGCGCACGTTCGCGCCCACCGCACCGGAGCGGTGGTTGTCGGCGGCCTGCAGGACGAGCTCCTCGAACTGCATCGAGGAGATGCCGAGGTCCCAGCCGGCGACCAGGGCGACCTGGACGAGCGCGAGCGGCAGCGTCGGGACGGCGTCCTCGAAGCACACCATCGCGCCGCCGTAGCGGGTGTTGATCTCGGTCGGCAGGAAGCCGTCCTCGGTCGCGATGCCGTCCAGCGTGAAGGTGCCGCGGTAGTCGACGGTCTCGCGCAGGTGCTCGCCGACTCGGCGGGCCAGGTTGCGCATCTCGTCGCGGATCCACACGGGCGGGTCGTAGTACGACGCGCAGCCCGCGTAGAGGAACTTGGCCTGGCCCTGGCGGCGCGGCACGACCATCTCGATCGGACGCAGCACCGCGGTGCCGTCGGGGAAGACGATGCCGTGCACGCTCACCGGAATGCCTTCCAGGAACGGCATTACGCGCACCTGGTCGCACTTGGGGGCGAGCACCTCGAAGGCTTCCTTCGCCTCCTCGTACGACCGCACGCGGCGCACGAAGTTCGCGCCGCCGTTGATCGCCGGGCCGTCGCCGGACCAGACGACGCCCGCGCCGCGGTCCAGGATCTCCGTGGCGCCCCACAGGCGTTCGAAGTCGAGGTCGAACACCAGCGCGGGCGCGCGCGGGGCGGACAGCTCGTCCCAGAGCGCGTCGATCGTGGTCTTGTTCTCCAGCTCGACCCACTCGCGGCGGCGCGCGTTCAGCACCGGGCGGCCCTGGAAGGTGTCGATCTCGTTGTAGGGCGTGCTGATCACGACGGCTTCGGCGTCCGCGTCGAAGTCGTGCAGGATCGCGCGCACCTCGGCCGACGGCTTGGTGAGCAGCTTGCCCAGGCGGCGCTGCTCGACGGCGACGAAGCCGCCCTTGATGCCCAGCGACACCCAGCGGGCGATCACCGAATCATGTAGCGGGGCATGATCGTCGGTATCGAGCACGAGCGTATGGCGTGCACCGAGCGTATGGAGCTCGTGCGCGCGCTTGGCCAGACGCGTGCCACCGGCCAGCACTACAAGCCGGTTACCGAACAACCTGCCGAGGCGCTCGTTGAGCGCTGCGAAGACATGATTCATCGCCGAAAACTCGCTTAAGAGAAGCGGAGGACGTGACCGGCGATCGCCGGGTGACGCGTAGCGTAGAGCCACCCGGTATGTGTGTCGAAGCACGGTCCGGCAACGGCCGGATGAATGTTGCTGTTGTATGTGGGCCTTTCGGCCGCACCCCAGGGGCCGCCTCAGGCCCGGCTATCGCGAGCACGGACTTCGATACAGGCCCTAGGCGCGGGCGGCGTCCCGAAGAACCTGGTCAACGCCGTTGAGGTAGCTGCGGGATGAGCAGACCGGCATCGGCACGGTCAGCTCGGCGGGACCGGGCGCGGGTGCGGCTCCCACGATCTCGGCGACGTTGCGAAGGAACTCCTGCCGCTTGAACTCGTGCACGGCGACGTCGTGCAGGAGTCCGGCGATGCTTGTGTGCACAGCGCGATGGGGGTAACTCACTCGTGTGTTATCGGCGCAACTCTGGTGGACCTTTAGGGTCAACCTGTGCGAGTTCTAGTGACTGGTGCCACTGGCTATGTGGGCCGCGCCGTAGTGCGTGAGCTGCAGGTTCACGGGCATGAACCGGTTGTTTCCCGTCAGCGCCTCTCCGAGCCGTTCGGCTCAGTGGACGCCGACGCCGTCATCCACCTGGCCGGTGCCGCGCGGGTCCGCGAGTCGTTCGAAGATCCAGTTTCGTACTACGAGACGAACGTGGGCGGGACGCTGAATCTGCTGAAGGCGTTGCGGGGTCAGCGATTCCTGCTCGCGTCGACTGGCATGGTCTACCGGCCGTCGGACGTTCCGCTGGCTGAGGAATCTTTTCGGGAACCTTCTTCTCCGTACGCGGCCACCAAGGCGGCCGCGGAGGACCTCGTGGCGTGGGCGGCGCGGTCCGGGCGGATCGGGGCGACCACTCTGCGTCTTTTCAACGTCGCTGGAGGTGGTGACGCCGACACCAGTCGGGTGATCACCCGAGCAGTGGCTGCCGCGGCCGGCCAGGTGCCCGGCATGGAGGTCTATGGCGATGGCACGGCCGTGCGCGACTTCGTGCACGTGCGCGACGTCGCTGCTGCGTTCGTCGTGGCGCTGGAGGCCTGCTCCGTGGGCACATCAGCCGTCTACAACGTCGGGGCCACGGCTGCGTCCGTGAAGGACGTTCTGTCGGCCGTCACCGAGGTGACCGGCCGGTCCGTGGACGTGACGTGGCGGCCGGCGCATCCCGGTGAGGTGCGGTTCCAGCGGGCGGACGTGTCGAGGCTGCGCGCGTTGGGCTGGGAGCCCGCGCACTCGTCGCTGACGGAGATCGTCAGGGACCAGTGGCTCGCTTCGGCACCAGCACCCGGTCCAGATCCTTCGCGATGACGATCTCGCCGCCGAACTCCTGAGCCGCCTCGGCGTGGAACTCGGCGGGATCGTCGTAGCGCTGGGAGAAGTGCGTCAGGACGAGCTTGCGGACACCGGTCTCCTGCGCGACGCGGGCGGCCTGCTGGGCGGTGAGGTGGCCGTGGTCGCCGGCGAGCTTCGTGTCGCGGGCGAGGTAGGTCGACTCGATCACCAGTAGGTCGGCCTGATCGGCGAGCTCGTAGATGTTGTCGCACATCCGGGTGTCCATGACGAACGCGAACCGCTGGCCTTTGCGGGGTTCGCTGACGTCTTCGAGCTTCACGCCGTCGAGCTCGCCCTGCTGCTGCAGGACGCGGACCGCGGGCCCCTGGATGCCGTGCTCCTTGAGCTTCTCGGGGAGCATGCGGTGCCCGTCCGGTTCGATCAGCCGGTAGCCGAAGCTGTCGATGCCGTGGTCCAGCCGGTACGCCTCCAGCCGGCCGAACCTGCCCTCGGCGACCAGGCCGTCCGCGTCCACCGGCTCCTCCTTGATGTCCGCGGCGTCGTAGAAGGCGCTCGCGTACCGGAGGCGTTCGAAGAAGTGGGCGCCGCTTCTCGGGAAGTGCGCGTGCACGGTGTGCGGGACGCGGTCGAGGCTGAGCCGCTGGATGATGCCGGGCACGCCCAGGCAGTGGTCGCCGTGGAAGTGGGTGAGGCAGATCCGGGTGATGTCGCTCGCAGCCGCGCCGGACCGCAGGAGCTGCCGCTGGCTGCCGTCGCCGGGGTCGAAGAGGAAGCCCTCGCCGTCCCACCTCAGCAGATAGCCGTTGTGGTTGCGCTGGCGCGTGGGAACCTGGCTGGCCGTTCCCAGGACGATCAGTTCCCGGACTGTCACCCCCGAACGTTAACGTCTGTCCCATGCGGAGCGTGGAAGCGGCGGCGTCCTGGCCGGTCGACAACGTGGCGGTGGCCGTCGTGTCCTCAGGGACCGTCGTCGGGGAACTGGGTGATCAGCAGCGCGTGTTCCCGCTCGCGTCGGTGACGAAGCTGCTCACGTCCTACGCGGTGCTCGTGGCCGTCGAGGAGGGCGCGGTCGAGTGGGACCAGCCGGCCGGGTCCGGAAGGCGCCACCGTGCGGCACCTGATCGCGCACACGGCCGGGTACGCGTTCGACAAGCCCGAGGTGCAGGCCGCTCCGGGAACGCGCCGGATCTACTCGAACGCGGGCTTCGACGTGCTGGCTTCGTTCGTGGGTTCGGCTTGCGAGATGCCGTTCGCCACGTACCTGCACGAGGCCGTGTTCGCGCCGTTGGGGATGAATTCCTCGGCGCTGGTCGGTTCGGCGGGTGCCGGGGCCGAATCCTGTGCTGGCGATCTGGCGCTGTTCGCTCTCGAACTGCTGTCGCCGAAGCTGGTTTCCGCGGAACTGGTGCGCGAGGCGACGTCGGTCGTCTTTCCCGGCCTGAACGGCGTGCTGCCCGGTTACGGCATGCAGAAGCCGAACGACTGGGGCCTCGGCTTCGAGATCCGCGACGGCAAGTCACCGCACTGGACCGGCCTTTCCCACTCGCCGCGCACGTTCGGCCACTTCGGGCAGTCCGGCACGTTCCTGTGGGTCGACCCGGAGATCTCCGCCGCGTGCGTCGCGTTGACGGATCTGCGCTTCGGACCGTGGGCGGTCGAGGCGTGGACGCCGTTCTCCGACGGTGTCCGCGCGGAACTCAGTCAGCGAGCCTGAGCGCGAGCTGCTTCAGCACGTCCTGCACGTCGGCCTCCTCGCAGTCGTTCTCGTACGCCTGCGCGACCCCGTGGAACGCGTAGAGCAGTCCCGCGGTGAACCAGCCGAACTGCGACAACACCTGGTCCATCGCCTGCTTGAGGGCCTGGGCGCCGGCCTCGTTCGGCTCGCCGTCGACCTTGACCTCGTAGCTGAACACGCCTTCCTGCAACGACTTCATGGCCGTGCGCAGGTAGTCGCTCTTCGTCTCACCGGCATCGGCGTCGTAGGTGAGCGTCAGGACGCCGAGCGCCCGCTGCATGATCTCCCGCTGGTCCACACAGCCACTTTGTCACGTTCCGCAGGGTCACCGCCCCCATCTCACCCACGCGGGGTCCTCGGGCACGAGCTGCCGTTCGAAGGCTTCGGCGATGGCGTCGATGTCCCACTCGTCCTGCTCGATGATGGGTTCCTTCGGCGCCGTCTGCCCCATGACGTGCAACCGCCCCTTGGCGAACCGGATGAGCTGCCCGGTGATCTTCGCCGCCCGGTCGCTGAGCAGGTACGTGACCAGCGGCGCGATCGTGTCCGGCGGCGCACTCGGGGTGGTCGCTTTCGTGTCCGCGGCCGACATCTGCGTCCACGCGATCGGGCACACGGCGTTGACCCGGATCCCTCTTTCCTGCAGCTCCGCCGCCGCACCGGCGGTGAACGACGCGACGGCCCCCTTGGAAGCGCTGTAGGCGAGCGCCGTCGGCTGCCCGACCATGGCGACCGAGCCGAGGTTGACGATCGAGCCGCGCCGCATGCTCTGCACGGCCGCGTTGGTGCAGTAGAGCGTGCCGAGGACGTTGATCTCGATGAGCTCTCGAATCCTGCTCGGCTCGTCCTGGCCGATGGCGGCCTGGTACCGGATGCCGGCGTTGTTGACGAGCCCGTCGATCCGCCCGAACGCCGCGGTGCAGGTGTCGACCATGGCCTCGGCCTGCACCGGATCCTGGACGGGTCCGGCGCTGACGACCGCCCTGCCGCCCTTGAGCGTGATGAGGTCGGCGACCTGGTTCGCGAGCGGCTCGTCGACGTCGTTGATGACCACGGCGGCCCCGGCGGCGGCCGCGTGCACGGCGAACGCGCGCCCCAGCCCTTGCCCGGCACCGGTGATGACCACGGCCTTGCCCGCCAGATTCGTCATACGTTCGAGTGTGGCCAAACGCGCTCACTGAGCGGTCAGTCACGTCGATGAGTGGGCGCTGGACGCGCCGAACGGCGTGCGTGGAACGACGACCGGTCGGTCCGGTTCTCTAACCGGCTTTCGCAGATCAACCACTGTGGAATCGATTGCTTCCACGGCCCGTCACCAGTAGAAGTGGTGGCCCGCGCAGTCCGCGGGCCGCCCTCGTCCTACGGTCGTTCGAAGACCTTCCAGCCGTTGCAGCTGCTCTCCCAGCAGAGGTTGACCCAGATCTCGTCGAGCCCGCCGGGCCTCGTCGTGTCCCCCATGCCGAAGCTGAACTCACGATCCTTTCCGAGCCGGGCGTTCTGGTCGTCGGCCGTGCGGGTCTCGATCAACCCGACCTGGTGGCCGTCCTGGACCGCCATGAACACAGCCTGCGTCCAACCAGGCCCAGTGTCGTGCACCCAGCCGTGCACGCTGACCGTCCGGTTGTGCCAGGTGAGGTCGCCGTGGGTGCCGAGCGTGAAACACGAACCCGCGCAGTTGCTGAAGGAGCCCAGTCCCGCCGCCTGCGCCGTGGCGGGAGCGACGAATGCGACGGAGATGGCCGCCAGTGCGGCAGCGAACTTCTTGATGATCACGCTGAGGATTCCAGCAGCAGCGCCGACGTTCGAGGCCGGTTTCGCACGAACCCGGACAAGTCCGGACAGAGGCTGTGCAGGCGCAACGCACCACACGGACTGGGGGTCCGGGGGCGGAGCCCGCCGGCTGGGGTGTGGGGGCTTGGCCCCCACCCCCCACAAAACACCGAAAGAGCCCCTTGTTTGCGCATTCCGCAAACAAGGGGCTCCGGCGATCTTGCGCGCTCGACAGGATTCGAACCTGTAACCTTCTGATCCGTAGTCAGATGCTCTATCCGTTGAGCTACGAGCGCAGGTATTCAATTATAACCGATCCTCAAGAGGCTCGGCCTTGCGGAGGCTCCGGGATTTGAACCCGGGATGGGGGGTTACCCCAAACCGCATTAGCAGTGCGGCGCCATAGACCAGACTAGGCGAAGCCTCCCGGGACCATCCTTGGCCACGACACATAGGTTACACAGGTCCTCAACAGAGTTGCAAAACGCCCCCCTCGAACCCCAGAACGTGCTGGTCAGACCCCACGCAGAGGGATCAAGAGGGGCGTTAAACGCCTGTTCGCGCGAGCGGGAGTGACCTAGATCATCCCGAGGCGAGTTCCAGGAACGGTTGGAGCGACTCGGGATTGCGCAACGCACCGCGGCTGACGGCCGTCTCGGGGTCGGCGCCGGCGAGGATCTTCTTCACCGGGACCTCGCACTTCTTGCCGTTCAGGGTGCGCGGGATTTCGGCCACGGCCACGATGCGGTTCGGCACGTGGCGGGGTGAGAGTGATGTGCGCAGTTCCTTGCGCAGCAACGGTTCTACGTCTGCCAGCGAGACGCCGTCGAGCACCACGAAGCAGAGCAGTTCGCCTTCGGTGACGCCGGACGTGTCGATCACCAGGGAGTCGGCGATGCCGGGGATCGACTCGACGACGCGGTAGAACTCCGAGGTGCCCATGCGGACGCCGCCGCGGTTCAGGGTCGAGTCGGAGCGGCCGTAGATCACCGCGGAGCCGCGCGGGGTGATGCGGATCCAGTCGCCGTGGCGCCAGATTCCGGGATATGTGTCGAAGTACGCGTCGCGCAGACGTGAGCCGTCGGAGTCGTCCCAGAAGAAGACCGGCATCGACGGCATCGGTGCGGTGATCACCAGCTCGCCCACTGCGTCGTCCAGTGGGGCGCCGGACTCGTCGAACGCGTAGACGGCGGCGCCCAGGGCTCGGCAGGAGAGTTCGCCCAGCCAGACGGGGCGGTCCGGGGAGGCGGCCACGAAGGCGGTGCAGAGGTCGGTGCCGCCGGAGACCGAGGCGATCTGGATGTCCTTGCCCACGGCGGAGGCGATCCAGCGGAAGCCTTCTGGCGTAAGGGGTGCGCCGGTGGAGCCGACGACGCGCAGGCCCGTCAGGTCGTAGCGGGTGGAGGGGTCGAGGCCCTCCTTCAGGCACGACTGGACGTACGGGGCGGAGGTGCCGAAGTAGGTGACGCGGTGTTGTTCGGCCAAGTGCCACAACGTGTTCAGCGACGGGTAGGCCGGGCTGCCGTCGTAGAGCACGATCGTCGTGCCCACCAGCAGGCCGCCGACCAGGAAGTTCCACATCATCCAGCCGGTGGTGGTGAACCAGAAGAAGCGGTCGCCGGGGCCGAGGTCGCTGTGCAGGCCCAGCATCTTCAGGTGTTCCAGGACGATGCCGCCGTGGCCCTGGACGATGCCCTTGGGCAGGCCCGTCGTGCCGGACGAGTAGAGCACCCACAGCGGGTGGTCGAACGGGACCGGCGTGAACTCCAGCTCGGCGCCGTCGAACGAGGACAGCAACTCCGAGAACGACAGCGTGTCCGGGAGGGAAGCGCCGTTGTCCAGGTAGTCGATCAGAACCGTGGCGCGCAGACCCGGAAGCTGGGAGCGGATCTCCTCGACGACCGGGCGGCAGTCGAAGGACCGTCCGTTGTAGACGTAGCCGGAGACGGCGACGAAGACGGTCGGCGAGATCTGGGTGAAGCGGTCGGCGACGGCTCTCGCGCCGAAGTCCGGGGAGCAGGACGACCACGTGGCGCCCAGGGAGGCGGCCGCCAGGAAGGCGATCAGGGCCTCGGGGGCGTTCGGGACGAGTGCGACCACCCGATCGCCGGCGGAGACGCCCAGAGACGCCAATGCGGCCCGGAAAGCGGCCACGCGCGAACGCAGGGCACCGAACGTCAGCGAGGACACGAGGCCGTCCTCGCGGTGGAAGATCACGGCCAGGTCGTCGTCGGCGCCACGACGCAGCGCGTGCTCGGCGTAGTTCAGCGTGCTGCCGGCGAACCACGAGGCGCCCGGCATCTCGGCAGACGCGAGCACCTGCGAGTACGGCGAGTGGAACCGGACGTCGAAATACGAAGCTATGGCGCCCCAGAACCCCTCGAGGTCGGAGACGGACCACTCCCACAGCGACTCGTAGTCGGGGAAGTCGTGGCCGCGGCCGGCGAGCCACGTCCGGAAGGCGGTCATCCCGTTGTCCCTCGTGGGGTCCGGGCGCCACAGCAGTTCGACGTCGGTGTCGGTCATGCCCACATGTCTAGCCGGTGGACTTCAACACGTCCATGTGGAGTTCACAGACATGACCACGGCCACGGGTGTGGGACTACCCGGCCGCCAGCAGTTCGTCTACCGCGCTGGTCAGGCGGGCTGCGTCGGCCGGGGCCAGGACGAGCCAGTCGTCCTGCCTGCGGAGCAGGTAGCGGCCCTCCCTGGTGTCGAGCCAGGACACCGAACGGCCGGTCGGGCGCGGGACGCCGTCGCGGTTGCGGGCGGTCAGGCCCAGCTCGCCGCCGCCGATGCGCGACGTGACGATGCGCATCAGCGTGTGGGCTTCCGGCTCGCGGATGTGGGCGTCGCGCAGCACTTCCAGGAACGCCTGCACGCCCTCGCGCTCGCCTGCCTCGCCGGCACGCAGGTAGTCGTCCCAGCGCACGTTCACGGCGCGGCCGTTGCCCGGCGCGAGGCCTGGCAACGATGACACCGTGGCCGAGGCCAGTGAGGTCGGGCGGAACTCGCGCAGGTGCACGTCGCCGTTCACCCGCGCGCCGAACGCACCGCTCCAGCCCGCGCACGCGATGCCGCGGGCCAGTTCCGTGCCCTTGAAGTACGCGATCTCCAGGGCGCGGTCGAACTCGCCGAGGCCGCTGACCAACGCCCGCAGGTCGGGATCGGGGCGGTGCACGGTGCCGAGGCCGCGGGCGTAGAGCGTCTGCGAGCTTTCTTCGACGAGGCGCTGCCGCGCCGCTCGGGTGGCCCCGACGTGGGGCGTGCCGAGCGGCACGACGCGGTCCTCGCCGTGCACGGCTTGCCACAGCAGGAAGAACTCCTGCGAGCTGACCGTGTACTGGCGTTCGCTCACTGACCGATCACCGGCGGGGCCGCCTTGCGGTCCAGGCCGAAGACGTTGTCGTCCTCTTCCAGGTAGCTCGCGGTCTTGTGCTCGCGCTCGTCGGAACGGCCACCGCCGGCCGCGGGAGCACCGGCCGCCATCGGCGCGGCACCCATCGCGAGCGGGTTCTGGAACGCCCTGGTCTGGTTACCGGTCGCCGCGGAGGCAGCCGCCGCGGCCGCACCGGCACCGCCGCGCTCGCCCACACCGGCCGAGCCACCGGAAGCACCGCCGCCACCAGCGCCACCGCCACCTCCGGCACCGCCCTGGTTACCGGAGTTCGACGAGAAGCGGCCGGCCATGCCGCCGCCGAAACCACCGCCACCACCGCGGCCGCCGGAGCCACCGCCGAGACCGCGCGAAGACGCGTTCGTGGTGCCTCGGTCCTGCCCCGAGCCGGCCGTGACCGGGGCACCGGCGCCACCACCGGCACCGCCGTCCGGAGTCGGCGTGCGGCCGGCGGCGTCGCCGCCGCCCAGGACCGGGTTCGGGTTGACCGGGTTCACCGGAGGCGTGAACTGCGTCGGCACGGTCTGGTCGACCGCGGCCGAGTTGCGCTGGAACGCCGCCATCACGTCCGCCGCGAGGCGGTGCGAGGCGTCGTTGGCTGCCAGCGACTGGACCGGGCTGGTGCCGAGGGCCTCGAAGCCGCTGAAGCTGCTGGTCGCGAGGCTGGGCCTGCGAAGTTCGGCCGCGTGATCGGTCTCGACGCCGACCATGGCCGCTGCCGAGTCCATCATCGTCAACCGGTCTTGCAGGGCCGGCCGCAGCACCGTTGCCGGCGTGGGCGCCGGCGCCTCGACGGGCTTGGGCGGCGGCGGCATCGCGGAGCGCGCGGCTTCGACGTTGGTCGTCTCGGTGATGATCGCGGACGAGACCTTCTGCGCGTATGTCGCCGTGTCGTCGACCCAGTTCGTGACCTCGGTCAGACCGTCACGAGCGAGCCTGGCCGACTCGCTGTCCCAGCCGACCGAGGAGTCCTCGACGGCCTTGAGCAGGCTCGACCGGACACCGGAGATGTCCTCGCTGATCTTCTGCCAGTTCGTCGCGGCGGCCTGCGCACCGGCGAGGTTCACGCCGTTGTGGACCATGTTGTAGAGCGCTTCGTGCGTGTAGACCATCCAGTCGCGCGGCTCGTGCAGGTCGCCGCGGTCGTACTGGTCGTCCTTGTCGTTGTCGTCTTTGCCGTCGTTCGATCTCTGACTCACCAGGGCCCCCCGGCGTTCTTGATGGCCTGCTGGGCATTGTCGTCCGCGTTGCGGGTGTTGTCGCGGTTCTTGCTCAACGCGTTGCTGATGTCGTCGAGCACCTTGAAGAGGTCCAGCAATGCCTTCGCGGCACCCGACTCCTCACCGACGGCGAGCTCGGAAAACCGCGCGCTGATCGCCTTGGCGACCGGGTTCTCACCGAACTGCAACGGCGTGGCCAGCTGGTCGCTCGTCCGCTTCCAGAGGTCCATCACCTGGTCGCGAGCGGTGTCGACCGCCTTGATCAACGCATCGGCCGCATCCTCGTCGAGCGTCAGTTTCCCGCTGTCCGCCGCCTTGTCGAGCTTGGCGGCGGCGTCGGTCGCCACCACCTTGTCGACCAGCATCGCGTGCTGGAGCGCGGGTTTAGCCGCGGCTAGCTGCTCCGCGGTCACCGGCGTGGTCGCCGTCGTGACCGCGGGCGTCTCAGTCCCGGTCCCAGTGCCTTCAGCCATTCCAAACCCCCTGCACTGCCTTACTCGTCGTCGCAGCACTGAGTGTTACTCACAGCTACACCCAGTCAGCCGTCCGAAGCATCCCTTAGATGTACCTGGAGTACGGTTCGGTTCCAATCCGCCGTAAAGACCCTTACCTCATGTGTGCGTCGAACCAGTTGAGCGCACGAGCCCATGCTTCGTCACTGGAAACGTCAAAACGAACCACATCGGACGCGGTCTCCGAGCTGATCACAGCATCCCGAAGCTTGCTCACTTCTTCGGAGTCGTCGTCTCGATAGATGCCGAGCCACGGGCAGGACAGGTCGCCGGCCACGTCCACCAGCGCCGGCAGACCGTCCGAGAGCGGCTCGAGAATGCCGGGCCCCTGCACCGTGACGGCTGCTCCGATCGTGCGGCTCGCGGCGACCACCATCGCGACCGTGCCACCGATGTCGAACCCGACCACGCCCATCCGGTCCGCGCTCACGCCCTGCTGCCCGAGCCACACGAACGCGACGTCGGTGTCCTCCAGCAGACGGTCCCCCGAAAGCTTGCTGACCTGCTCCCTGATGTCGTCGCCGTGCACCCGGTCCGCATCGTAGAGATGCGGTGCGATGGCGAGCCAGCCCTCCGCGGCCAGGCTGCTTACGAGCGTGCGGACCCCTTCGGTGATGCCCCGAGCCTCGTGCAGCACCACGAGACCGCCGCGCACGACGCTGTCGGGTTCGGCGATCGTCACCCGCAGCTCACGGCCGTCGGTGAGGGAAAGCGTCTCGATGCGGGTAGTGGTCATGTTTCTTACCCTTCCACGCCGGGGTGAACCCAAGTCAACGTGACCAATCGGACGGACGAATGCGAGGATCGGGTGCATGACCGTGCGAACCCGTGCTGACCTGGCGTCCCTGCCGTCCTACGTGCCCGGCAGGACCATCCCCGGCGCCATCAAGCTCGCGAGCAACGAGGTGTCCGCCGGACCGCTCCCGAGCGTCGTCAAGGCGATCGCCGACGCGGCCACCGCCATCAACAGGTACCCGGATTCGGGCTGCACTGAACTCACCGCGCGGCTCGCCGACAAGCTCGGCGTCCCCGCCGACCACCTGGCGATCGGCTGCGGCTCGGTGACCCTGTGCCAGCAGCTCGTCCAGGCGACCTGCACCGAGAACGACGAGGTGCTGTTCGCGTGGCGGTCGTTCGAGGCCTACCCGATCGTCACGCACGTGGCGGGCGCCAAGCAGATCCGGGTCCCGCTGAACGACGAGCACGTGCACGACCTGGACGCGATGCTCGCCGCGATCACCCCGAACACGCGCATGGTCTTCGTGTGCAACCCGAACAACCCGACGGGTACCGCGCTGCGCACCGAGGAGATCGAGGCGTTCATCGATCGCGTGCCCTCCGACGTGCTCGTGGTGCTGGACGAGGCCTACAAGGAGTTCGTCGACGACGCGCACATCCCGGACGGCGTCGAGCTCGCGAAGCAGCAGTGGGCCGCGGGCCGCGACAACGTGGCGGTGCTGCGGACGTTCTCGAAGGCGTACGGCCTCGCGGGCCTGCGGATCGGCTACGCGGTCGCACCGCCGGCCGTCGCCGAGGTGCTGCGCAAGGTCTACGTGCCGTTCTCCGTGAACGCGCTCGCGCAGGTCGCCGCGATGGCCTCGCTGGACGCCGAGGACGAGCTGATGGTCCGCTGCCGCGCGATCGTGGCGGAACGGACCCGAGTGCGCGGCGAACTGCTCGCGATGGGCTACGAGGTGCCGGTGACCCAGGCGAACTTCGTGTGGCTGCCGCTGGGCGAACGCACCGCCGCGTTCAACGAGCACTGCCTGGCGCACAAGGTGGTCGTGCGTGCGTTCGTGGGCGAAGGTGCCCGCGTGACGATCGGCGAACCGGACGAGAACGACGCCTTCCTGGCCGCCGCACGGGCGTTCGTCTCTTAGGCGTTCACTTCATGAGCAGCTGAACGATCGCCGCGACTCCCACCACCACGATGACGCCGCGCAACACGGCGGGTGGGAGTTTGCGGCCGATCTTCGCGCCGATCTGGCCGCCGACCACGGACCCGACGGCCAGCAGCAACACGGCCAGCCACGCCACGTCGGCGATGAAGATGAACAGCACACCGGCGACCAGGTTCACGAACGCGGTCAGCACGTTCTTCAGCGCGTTCATCCGCTGCAGGTGCTCGTTCACGAGCACGCCCATGATCCCCATGACCAGCACGCCCTGCGCGGCCCCGAAGTAGCCGCCGTAGATGCCGGCGGCGAAGACACCGAGCCACAGCAGCACGCCACCGTCGTTCTGGCTTTGCTTGTGCGCGAGTTTGCGGTTGAGCCACGGCTGGATGAGCACGAGCACCAGCGCGATGACGATCAGCACCGGCACGATCGCGGTGAACGCCTTGGCCGGCAACGTCACCAGCAGAATCGCGCCGACGATGCCGCCGAGGATCGAGGCCGGGAGCAACCGGGCGATGCGGGACTTCTGCCCCTTGAGCTCCTCGCGGTAACCCCAGGCACCGGACAGCGAGCCGGGAACGAGCCCGAGGCTGTTGGAGACGTTGGCGACGACGGGCGGGTAACCGACGGCGAGGAGCACGGGGAACGTCACGAGCGTGCCGCTGCCGACGACGGTGTTGATGCCGCCGGCGAACACACCCGCGATGACCACCGCGATGGCTTCCCAGACCGTCATGCCCACCCCCTTACCCAATGGTTAGCGACGCTAACACTCCGTTCGGACCAGCGAAGTGTGGCGCTGATGACAACAGGGCCGGCACTCGGTGTGAGTGCCGGCCCTGTTGGTGGATCTTCAGTCGTTACGCGGTCTTGCGCCGCATCGCGGCACCGGCCATCACGAGCAGCACACCGAACAGCAGGAGCCCGAGCACGCTGACGCCCGTATTCGCGAGCGCACTGCTGTTCTTCACCGGCAACAACTCGCTGCCGGCGCCACCACCCCCACCGGATCCGGCGCCATCCGGGTCAGCGACCTCGGGACCCGGATCGACCCAGACCCACGCCGGGTAGTCGTGGCCGCGGAAGTTGCCGAAGGGCAGGCCGTCGGAGCCGAACTGCCGGACCTTCCACGGGCCGACCACGAGCGGCGTGTACACGCCGACCTGCAGATCCGGGATCACCCAGTTGCCCTCCGCATCCGTGGTGGTGCGGGCCATCGGCTGGTTCGTCTCCGGGTCGAGCAGCACGAGCTTCACGTTCGGCACCGGCTTCTGGTCGGAGTACTCGCCGGTCACCACGAGACCGCGGAAGGTCTGCTTGACACCAGGCACCTTGGCATTCGCGCGTCGCCCAGGGATTGCCCTGCGACCGCTCCGGCCCGAACGAGCAACCGACGGTGACGAATCCGTAGTCCGGCGCCGTCGCGGGCATCACCGCGTCGACGTGGTAGTCCGCCGTGGCACCGGGGGCAACGAGCACGCCCTTGCCGTCCACGGCCAGATCGCCCCACTCGGGACGGTCGTTGCCGAGGCTCGGCCAGGAGCTGCTGCTGGTACCGCAGTCGGCCTTGACCTGCAGAGGCTTCGCTGAGTCGTTCGTGATCGACGCGGTGAGCCCGAGCCTCGCGCCCGGCTCGTACGAGGACTGGTCGAACTTGATCGACGCCTTCAGCTCGTCGGACAGCGGCCGGACCAGCCGGACCAGCGCGGTGCCCTCGTCGCCGGGGTTCACCACGAACGACGTGCCGCTGCTGTCCGCCGGCAACCAGCCGGACTCCTGGGCGTTGCCGGTAGGAAGCCTGGTAGTCGCCCGCGGCGAGGCCGGAGAGCCTGATCTTGCCGGAAGCGTCGGTGGTGCCCGGGTAGTTGAGGTACGGCTTGCCACCGCCGACGTTCACCTGGCGGCCGTCGAGCTCCTCGCCCGCGTCCAGCTGTCCGTTCAGGTTGCGGTCGCCGTACACGGTGACCGTCGCCGAGCCCTTGGCCCAGGTGACGTCGGCTGAGGCCTCCACCGTGTTGTTGCCTGGGTTCGGGTCGCAGCACCAGCCGTTGGCGAGCTCCAACTGGTAGCGGACCTTGTCGTTCGGGTAGTTCGAGCCGCGGTCGGGGATCGTGCCGGAGAGGGTGATCTGCCGGCTCTCCCCCGGCCACAGGCTGAACCGCGTGTCCAGGAACTTGCGCAGCGTGCGGGTAGTCGAAGTACGGCTGCCCGTCGATGTAGCGCGTCGTTGAGCCAGCTGGGTACGGGCTGGGTTCCGGTGCCGGCGTTCTCGACCTTGATCGTCATCTGGACGGGGTCGCCGATGTCGTAGGTCTGCTTGTCGAAGGTGACGGAGAGCTTCGTGTCCGGGGCTTCGACCGACGGGTCCTTGACCTCGGGACCCGACTTGACGGCGAGGTCCAGCGTGACTTCCTGACCACCGACGATGTCGACGATCTTCTCCGTGCCGCCGTCCTCGAACTGCCACCGGCCGACGACCTTCAGCACGACCGGGCCCTGGGGCAGGTCCTGCATCGACCAGGTGTAGCTGTAGTAGGTGTTGGTCTTCAGCACCCGGTTGTTCGCCGGGTTGATCGCGACGATCTTGACCGGGTTCTCACCGCTGGCACCGCCGGACAGGTGGCCCTTCACGTTGCCGAAGGCACCGACGACATTGGCTCCCGCGGTGAGACCGGGGTTGCCGGCGCCCAGGCCATAGCCGCCGGCGTTGCGTCCGTCGTTGCTGAAGGCGCACGCGAAGTAGACCTTGCCGGCGATGTGGGCGGCGTCCGGCACGACGTCGGTGACGGTGAAGGTCTTGGCCTGGCCCACGGCGATCGAGAGGCCCTCGCCGTCAGGGGACACCTCGGCCCAGCCATCGCCGGTGCCGTCGAGCGTCGTGGGGTCGTTCTCCGGGTCGCAGACCGCGACCACCTTGTTCAGGGGCGCGGTGCCGGTGTTCAGCAACGTGACGCTGACGGCGATCCGATCGCCCTTGCGGTACTCCGGCTTGTCGAACGAATAGCCGACGACCTTCAGCGACCGCGACAACGCGGGCACGACCTGCAGGTCGATCTCGGTGTGCCCGCCCGGCTTCACCACGATGAACTGACCGGGCTTCAACGCCTCGCCGTCGCCACCACCGCCCGTGATGAAGGCCTGGTACGTGCCGGCGGGGACGTCGGCGGTGATGAAATGCCCGGAACTACTGCTGTAGGACTCCCAGGCCGGGTACCAGGCGGGACCACCAGTCAGCTTGACCCGCCTGTTGGGCAGGACCTCGTCCTCGTCCACGGCCCCGTCGCCGTCCTTGTCCTGGAACAGCCGGCCGGTCACTCGGCCCACGTTCAGCACAACGGTCGTTTCGTCGCGCGACATGTTGTCGTTCGGCGTCGGATCGGTCGCACCCTCGACGTAGGCACGCAGCGTGTATGCGAGGCGCTCACCGCCGTAATGCTGCGGTACCCCGCCCAGCTTGAACGTCTTCGACTCGCCAGGTGCGAGGGTCGGGCGCGAAATGAGCTGGTCCACGCCGCTGGTCAGGTACATCAACCACGGTTCGCTGGCGAACCGGACCTGGTTCGCCGCCGCGTCACCGGCGTTGCGCACGGTCACGGTGATGCTGAGCGGCTCACCGTTCGCGTACTCGCGCTTGTCGAACTTGACGCTGACCTTGAGATCCGGTGAGGCCGCCTGCTGTTCCTGCTTCGCGGCCTGCTCCGGCTCGACCTGCTTCGGAGCCGCGGTCTGGGGCTCGGCCGGCGGGACCTGGTCCGGCGTCGGCACCGGAATTGCCGACGACGACGGCGGCACCGGGCTTTCCGAGGTCGGCGTCGGGGCCGGATCGGTGGACGACGGCGGCGCGGGCTCCGGCTGCGGCGCGGGCGGCTGCGCCGGCGACGTCTCCGTCGGAACCGGCGTGCTCGTCGGGTCGTCCTGTGCGAAGGCGGTGGCCGTGCCACCGAACGCCAGCACGGCGGCGATGGTCATGGCCCCGAATCTCAGCAGGCCATGGCGGACTGATCTCTCGGACATTCACTTCCCCCAGCAGAGTTGTGTAACAAGCATTGTTCGGGCGGCCTGATGGCCGCTGGTGTCACGCGGCGATGATCAAGACCCCGAAGCTGCGCAGGCAGAACTGACCGATCTCCTGAACAACGGATCCCCCGAGCCCCAGATGTCGACAGTCCGAGACGTCGCGCCCCCGCACGCGTCCGCAAGACGTCCGGAAAGTACCTCAGTGTGCGGTCTTCCGGAAGTCTCACCAGGTCACGAAACCGTTGCCTCAGGTCTTACGGCGACCAGCGATGCGAGCACCGATGCCGAACGCCACCAGCAACCCGGCCACCACGCCCAGCCCGAGCACGCTGGCACCGGTCCTGGCGAGCGCCTTCTGCGTGCCGCCACCACCTTCGCCGCCGTCGTCCGTGCCGTTGTCGCTGCCACCACCATCACCGGGCGGAGTCCACGGACCGGGCACCACGAAGAACTGGTAGTCCGACTCCCAGCCCGAGGTGACCTCCACGTTGCCGCCCCATTCCCCCTCGAACCGCCACGGCCCGTCGACCCACGCCCACCAGTAGCCGGGAGGAACGCTGTCGAAGCGCACGTTCCCGTTGGCGTCCGAAACCGTCTCGACGATGTTGGCGCCGTTCTCGCGGTGGGTGCGCAACACGACCCGCGCGTTGGCGATCGCCTCGCCGGGATCCACCTTCTCGTTCTTGTTGCGGTCGTGGGCGAGCGTCCCCTTCAGCGAGCCGACCCCACCGGGCGTGGCGGCCCAGTCGTAGCCGCGCGGGCCGTCGATGTTGTACGCGGGGTTCGGCGCGAAGTCGCAGTCGATCTCGACCCTGCTGAACAAGCTGGCGCCGACGGGCACCTTCTCGGTGGCGACGACGGTTCTCGTCTCACCGGGACTGATCGTCATCCCCTTGCCGATCGGCCTCAGCTCGTCCCATCCGCTGACGACAGAGTCGCCCATGGCTCCGCCGAGTTGGCCCGGTTTGTCGCTCCGGTTGCACGCCGCCATGATCCCGCTGATCACCCGGTTGGTCGTGTTCTTCAGCGTGACCGTGAACTTGGCTTCCTCGCCGATGCCGTAGCGGATCTTGTCGAGCACCGCGGTCGCCTTGAGCAACTCGTAGTACGGCCGCTCCGCCCGTCCGTCGAGGTGCACGGGCTTGCCGGGTTCCACCCGGATGTCCAGATCGTCACCCTCGCGGTGCACGAGCCACCCGTCGGCCAGGCTGTAGTGGATCCAGTAGCTGCCCGACGGAATGCCCTTGAACGAGAAGCGGCCATCGGTGTCAGCGGTGGCGCTCAAGTACGTGTGCGGTGCGCCTCCGAAGAAGTCCACCAGGGCTCCCGCAGCCGCCTCACCTGGATCCAGTTGCCCGTTGCGGTTCTTGTCCGCGTAGACGACGCCGGTGACATCGCCGAACGTCGTGACGACCTCCGCCTCGGCGAAGTAGTCGCTCCGGTCGCCGCCCTCGGGCCGGCCGATGTAGTCGATCTCCCCGCTGAGCTGCAGCTTGCCGCCGTCGAGTTGCTGGATGGTGCCGGAAACGCTGAGCGTGCGGGACTCACCGGCAGGGATCTGGAGGCCGGGACGGTACGACCTGAAGTCGCCCCACTGCTCGTCGGGGATCCTCAGGTTGTGGGGCGGAGCGACCATCCGGACGCGCTCGGCGGTTTGGCCACCGATGTTCGTGATGGTCAGTTCGACGCGCACTGTCTCGTGCGACTCGTACCGCGACTTGTCGAACTTCATCGTGGCGCGCAGCTCTGCGGGCATCGCCTGCTTGAGGAACCGGTAGCCGAAGTCGCTCCCGCCGGTGATGCGCACGTCGGCGCCACCGGCATCGGTGAACGACCACGATCCGAGGACCACGGCGCGATAGACGCCGACCGGCAGGTCGACGAACTCGATCTTGCCGTCCGCGCCGCTCGTGCCTTCGGCGGCCTTCTCACCGGTCGTCGGACGCAGCAGGACGACCTTCGTGTTCTTGACGGCCTCGTTCCCGTCGATGCGAAGGTCGGCGTTGCCGTCCACG
Organism: uncultured Actinomycetota bacterium; assembly: GCA_963771775.1. Classification (GTDB taxonomy): domain Bacteria; phylum Actinomycetota; class Actinomycetes; order Mycobacteriales; family Pseudonocardiaceae; genus Lentzea. The sequence continues at coordinate 676,342 of CAVYUS010000004.1, read as the reverse complement.
CCGATCACCATCGTGTAGCTGCCGGAGCCGGTCACCGTCGCGTGGTCGTGCACGTCCGGGCCATCGGTGTTCCAACGGGCGTGCGGCGCGAAGTCGCAGTCGAGCGTGGCGACCCCGTGTTCTCGGGTGGCCTGCGGGAGCTCGTCGACGATCTTGAGCGTGCGCTGCTCGCCGGCAGCGAGCGTGACGCCCTCGTTGATCAGCGCTGCCCAGCCGGGACCGCGGCCGAGCGCGCTCCGGTCACCCCGGCGGTCACACCCCGCCTGGACACCGCTGATCTCCCGGTCGGTCGTGTTGGTCAGCGTCAACGTGGTCGTCGCGGTCGCCGGGTGGCGGTAGTTGTCCTCGTCGAGCGACGCGGTGGCCGTCAACTGCTCCCAGTACGGCCGCTCGGCACGTGCGGTCAACTCAGCCGTCGTGTTCGCAGTGATCATCAACGACTCGCCGTCGGAGCGGTGCACGACCCAGCCGTCGGGCAACTCGTAGGTCGGCTGGTACTTGCCCGGCACGAGGTCGCGGAAACTGAACCTGCCGTCCGCGTCGCTGGTCGCCTCGTGCGCCGAAGCGTTGCCGCCGGCCAAGAGGCTGACCTTGCCGTCGGGGATCGCCTCGTCAGGATCCTGCTTGCCGTTGCCGTTCTTGTCGGCGTACAGGACGCCGGACACGCTGGGCTTCTGCTCGGGCTCCTGCTTCTGCTGGGGCGGCGGCGCGGGTGGCTGCGCCGCCGGCTCGGTGCTCGGCGGCGGTGCCGGTGTGGAACCGGGTGCCGATGTCTCTGTCGGCATCGGCGGCGTGCTCGCCGGGGCCTCCTGCGCCAACGCCGCGGCGGACGTCCCGCCGAACGCCAGCAGTGCCGCCGTGCTCAGAGCCGCGATCGTGCGGCTGACCGGCTTCTCGGACAACGGATCCCCCAAAAAGATCAAGCAGATCTGCGGCGACCGGCGACCCGGGCACCGATGCCGAACGCCACCAGCAACGCGGCGACCACGCCCAGCCCGAGCACGCTGGCGCCGGTCTTGGCGAGCGCGTCCCGCGTTCCGCCTCCCCCGGTGCCGCCGTCGTTCTCAGGCGATGGCCGCGGACCCGGCACCACGAAGAGGGGCCTCGTCAGCCCCTCCCCGCCGAAGATGACCACACGGCCGTTGTCGCCTTCGAACTTCCACGGCCCGTCGACCCAAGCCCAGAACTGGCCTGCCGGAATGTTCTCGAAGCGCGCGTTGCCGTCGGCGTCCGAGACCGCCTCGACGACGTCGGCGCCGTTCTCCGGGTGAGTGCGCAGCACGAGGCGCGTGTTGGCGATGGCTTCGCCGGGATCCACCATGTAGTTCTTGTTGCGGTCGTGGGCGAGTGTGGCCTTGAGGTCGCCTGCCGCACCGTCCACGCGCGCCCAGTCCTTGCCGCGCGCCCCGTCGGTGTTGCGCATGGCGTTCGGCGCGAAGTAGCAGTCGGCGACCACCTTGTTGAAGATGCTCGTCCCAGGGGGCATCTCCTCGGTGACGAAGAAGGTCTTCGTCTCCTTCGGGCCGAGCGTCACGCCAGGGTCTGGCGGAAGCAGGTCGCCCCAGCCTTCGAGGTCACGGCTGTCCAGCCGGTAGCCGAGGTAGTAGTCCCAGACGACCTCACGGGTGCAGTCCGCCTGGATCCCGCTGATCGCGCTGTCGCTCTTGTTCGTCAGCGTGATCGCGATCTTGGCTTCCTCACCGAGGGCGTACTTGATCTTGTCGAGCTCCACGGTCGCCTTGAGCATCTCGTCGTAGGGCCGCTCCGCCCGCGCGGTCAGCTGCACGACCGGACCCGGCTCCACCCGGATCCACTGTTCACCTGGCGGGGCGTGCACGATCCACCCGCCGGCCACTGTGTACGTGGCCTGGTAGTTGCCCGACGGAACGTCCGGGAACGAGAACCGGCCGTTGGCGTCCGCCTCGACGGCCAGGCTGACCCAGGGATCACCGCCTTCGAACACGACCCTGGTGCCGGGAGCGATCTCTCCCGGATCTTGCTGACCGTTGCGGTTCCGGTCCACGTAGACGACGCCCTCGACGTCACCGGTCGTCATCACGACCTCGACCAGGGTTTCGAAGTAGCCGCTCGGATCGGCGGCCGATCTGCCGACGTAGTTGAGGCTGCCGTGCAGCCTCAACCAGCCGTGGGTGAAGGTCCTGATATGGCCTGAGAGGCTGAACGTGCGGGACTCACCAGCGGGAATCTGGACGCCGGGGCCGTTCCGCCTGAGGTCACCCCACAGCTCTGCGGGAACGTTGACCCCGTCGACGTCGTAGAGCAGGCGGACACGTTCGGCGGGCTGACCACCGACGTTCGTGATGGTCAGGTCGAAGCGCGCCGTCTCGTGCGACTCGTAGCGCTCCTTGTCGAACTTCACCGTGCTGCGCAGGCTCGCGGGACTCGCCCGCTTCAGGAACCGATAGCCGAACTCGCCCCCTTCGACCACGCGCACCAGGCTCGCGCCGGCATCGGTGAACGTCCACGGCCCGACGACCACCGCGCGGTACTCCCCGACCGACAGCCCGGCGAACTCGATCCTGCCGTCCGCGCCGCTGGTGCCCGAGGTGACCTCGACGCCGGTCTTCGGGTTCAGCAGAACGATCTTCGTGTTCCGGACGGTCTCGTCGCCGTCGATGCGGGCGTCTCCGTTGCGGTCCTCGCCGAGCACCATCGTGTAGCCGCCGGCAGTACCGCTCACCGCCGCCGTTCTGCGCACGACCGGGCCGTCGTGGTTCAGGGGGGCCCACGGTCCGAAGCGGCAGTCGAGCAGGACGGCGCCCTGTTTGCGGGAACCTTCCGGGAGGGCTTCGTCGATCGTGAACGTGCGCGACTCACCAGCGGCCAGCGTGACGCCGGTCGCCTCGAACACCTCCCCCCACCTCCGTGTGCGACCGAGTCCGTGATCGAAGGCTGCGCTGTCGCACGAGTACCCGACATTCCTGAGCACGCGGTCCGAGGTATTGGTCAGGGTCACCGTGACCGTCACGGTCGCCGGATACCGGTAGTTGTCGCGGTCGAGCGACGCGGTGACCGTCAGTTGCTCCGAGTACTGCCGTTCGGCGCGCACCACCAACTCGATCGGCCGGCCGACGCTGAGGTGGAACTTGGGGAAATCCTCGACGTGCACCGCCCAGCCGCCGGGCAGTTCGTACTGCGGTTTGTAGATGCCAGGCGGGATGTTGATGAAGCTGAACGTGCCGTCCGCCGCGCTCGTCGCCTTGTACGTCTTGCGGTTGAGGTCGGCTTCCGGGACCAAGGTGACCACACCGCCCTCGATCTGCTCACCAGGGTCCTGTTTGTCGTCGCGGTTCTTGTCGCCGTACAGGACGCCGGACACGCGGGTTTCCTTGACGGGCGGAGGGTTCCGGTTCGTTGCGCGGCGGTGGCGGTGGTTCGGAGCTCGACGGCGGTGGTGTCGACGTCTCGACCGGTACCGGCGAGGTGCTCGTCGGGTCGTCCTGGGCCAGTGCCGCGGCGGAGGTACCGCTGAGTGCCAGCAGTACCGCGGCGCTCAGGGCCACGATCGTGTTCCGGGAAGGCGTTCTCAGCATCACGGCCGTCCAGTCGATCAAGTGGTTTTCCGGCGACCGGCAACGCGAGCGCCGATGCCGAACGCGACCAGCAGTGCGGCGACGAGGCCGAGACCGAGCACGCTGGCACCGGTCCTCGCGAGGGCCTTCGCACCGCCGCCCTCGGTGTCGTCGGGTTCGCTGTCAGGGCCGGGGTCTGGGACAGGTGTGGGCGGTGGCGGACCCGGCACCACCGAGAACCCCACGTCCGACAGAAACCCGGCCTGGCTTTCCAGGTGACCGCCGTACTCCCCTTCGAACTTCCACGGCCCGTCGACCCACGCCCACCAGTTGCCAGGCGGAACGTTCTCGAAGCGGACCTTGCCGTTGGCGTCCGAGACCGTCTCGACGACGTTGGCCCCGTTCTCTCGGTGAGTGCGCAGCACGATGCGGGTGCCGGCGATGGCCTCGCCGGCATCGACGCTGAAGTTCTTGTTGCGGTCGTGGTAGAGCGGGCCTTCGACCGTGCCGAATCCACCGGGCACGGTGGCCCAGTCGTAGCCGCGCGGGCCGTCGAAGTTGTAGCCGATGTTCCGCGCGAGTTCGCAGAGCACCTCGACCCTGCGGAAGCGGGCCGCGGCGGCGGGCACCTTCTCGACGGCGACAAAGGTCCTCGTCTCGCCGGGAGCGAGCGTCAGCCCCTCGCCCCGGTGGCTCAACTCTTCCCAGCCGGGCACGTCATCGGCACCGCCACCGAGGTCGTTCGGGTCGCCGTTGCCGTTGCACCCGATCTGTAGTCCCTTGATCGGCCGGTCGTCGTTGTTCTTGACCTTGACCGTCATCCTGGCTTCCTCGCCGACGACGTAGTTGGTCTTGTCGAGCGTCACGCTCGCGGTGAGGATCTCGCTGTCCGGTCGTTCGGCACGTGCGGTGAGCTGCAGCGTCGCCCCTGGTTCCACCCGGACCTGCGGGTTGCCGCGCTCGATGCGCACGATCCACCCGCCTGCCAGCGTGTACGAGACGTAGTAGTTGCCCGTTGGGATGCCCGCGAGCGAAAAGCGGCCGTCGGCGTCGGTCGTGGCCCTCAGGTACCCGTCGGGGGCGCCACCGTTGAGCTGTACTTCGCTGGCAGGCGCGGCCTCGCCCGGATCCTGCTGTCCGTTGCGGTTCTTGTCGGTGTAGACGACGCCGGTGACGTCACCGGTGGTCTGCACGACGTCGACAGTGGCGAAGGAGTAGCTGTTGGTCGGGTTCGGCTCGCCGAGGAAGTCGACCTCGCAGAAGAGGCGCAGCTTGCCGTCGTGGAGGCTGCGGATCTTGCCCGAGAAGCTGAAGGTGCGGGACTCACCGGCGGGGAGCTGGATGCCGGGACCGTTCCGCCCGACCTCGCCGAACTGCTCGTCGGGGACCCTGACCTCCCAGAACCCAGGCAGCTGGACGCGTTCCGCCGTCTGACCGCCGATGTTTTTGACGGTCACGTCGAAGTGCACGGTCTCGTGCGACTCGGTAGGTCGACTTGGCGAACTTGGCGCTGACGCGCAGGTTCGCGGGACTCGCGTACTTCAGGAAGTGGTAACCGAAGCCGCCCTCCGCGGTGATGCGCACCGTGGCACCGGCGGCGTCGGTGAACGCCCACGAGCCGAGTAACACCGCGCGGTAGTCGCCGACGGGCAGGCCGGTGAACTCGATCTTGCCGGTCGCGTCGCTCGTACCCTCGGCGACCTGCTCGCCGTTCTGCGGGCGCAGCAGGAGGACCTTCGCGTTCCGCGCGGCCTCGCCGGCGTCGATGCGGAGGTCTCCGTCGCGGTCCTCGCCGAGCACCATCGTGTAGCCGCCGCTGCCACCGCTCACGGTCGCCTGGTCGCGGGCGGCCGGGCCGTCCTTGTTCCAGTCGGCCTGTGGAGCGAAGTCGCAGTCGAGCCGGACGCGGCCCTGCGCCCGGCCGGCCTGCGGGAGGTCCTCGTCGATCGTGACCGTGTACTGCTGGCCGGCGGCGAGTGTGACGCCGGTGCTGGTCAACGTGGTCCAGCCGGCGCCACGACCGAGCGCTTCGGCGGACACGCCGCGGTCACACGCGGCCTGGACGTTCTTGATCTCGCGGTCGGTGGTGTTGGTGAGGCTCAGCGTGATCTTCGCGGTCGCCGGGTACCGGTAGTCGTCACGGTCGAGCACCGCGGTGGCCTTGAGCTGCTCGGAGTAGGGCCGCTCGGCGCGCGCCGTCAGCTCGGCCGTCTCGTTCGCGGTCGACGGTCACCGGGTCGCCCAGGTGGTTCGTGCGGTGCACGACCCAGCCGTCGACGAGCTCGTAGGACGGGTGGTAGATGCCGGGCGCGAGGCCGCTGAAGCTGAACCTGCCGTCCGCGTCGCTGGTCGTCTGGTGCTTGGAACTGTCGTCGCCGCCGAAGATCTCGACCTTGCCGCCGGAGATCGTCTCGCCGGGATCCTGCTGCCCGTTGCGGTTCGCGTCGGCGTACAGGACGCCGGACACGCTGGGCTGCTGCTCTACCTTCTGCGCGGGTGCCGGCGCGGGTGCTGGTGCGGGTTCGCTGCTCGGCGGCGGCGTGGAGGTGGGAGTCGACGTCTCGGTCGGCGACACGCTCGCGGGGTCGTCTTGAGCCAACGCCGGCCCGCCGCCCACCAACAAGGCCACCGTGCTCAGGACAGCGATCGTGCGCAGCGCACGGCCGACCGACTTCTCGGACAATGGATCCCCCACTAGATCCCCATGATGTTGTCGCCTGCCTGCGCGAGCCCCCACACGCGCCTGCAGGCGTTCGGAAAGTACCGCAGAATTCCTCAGTCAGGGAAGTATTTGCAGATCAACGGCCCGATTTCGGTCAATTTCAAGATTTTTTGGAACCGCGGGCAACCTGCGTTCGAGGAAAAGCGTGAGCAAAGCGCGGCGAGGTCTGTCCACCCCGATGGCATGCTGTTGTGGTGACGCCGGAGGACCTCGCGCACCTGCGCCGGGCACGCGACCTGATGGACCGCGAGTACGCCCGGCCGCTCGACGTGCCCGCGATGGCCCGCGCCGCCCTGATGTCGCCCTCGCACTTCGCCCGCCAGTTCCGCGCGGCCTACGGCGAGACCCCGTACGGCTACCTGATGACCCGGCGGATCGAGCGCGCCAAGGCGTTGCTGCGGCTTGGGGCTCTCTCCGTGACCGAAGTCTGCATGGAGGTCGGCTGCACGTCGCTCGGCTCGTTCTCCGCCCGGTTCACCGAGCTCGTCGGCGAGACCCCGTCCGCCTACCGGGCCCGTTCGCATTCGTCGCTGGCCGCCGTACCGGGATGTCAGCTCAAGGGCCTCACGCGACCAAGCAGGTTTCGAGAAGCGTCGGGCCGTCGCCCTTCCTAAGGTCTTGTGCCATGAAGCTCTCGCACACGTTCCTCTTCGTCCACGACCAGGACGCCGCGCTGAAGTTCTACCGCGACGTCATCGGCCTCGAGGTCCGCACCGACGAGTCGGTCGAGGACTACCGCTGGCTCACCGTCGGCCCCGCAGACCAGCCGGACATCGAGATCGGCCTCTCGCGCATCGGCCCGCCCGTCCCGCCGACCGACTACGAGGCGCTGAACGCGTTGCTGGCCAAGGGATCGCTGCAGGGCATCATCTTCGAGATCGACGACGTGGACGCGAAGTTCGAGCAGGTCCGCGCGGCCGGCGCGGAGGTCATGCAGGAGCCGATCGACCAGTTCTACGGCGTCCGCGACTGCGCGTTCCGCGACCCGTCGGGCAACATGATCCGCTTCTCGACGCCCCGCTCCTAAATCGCTTTCTGGCCACGGCTCCGCTGTGGTTGAGTGAAGCCTTCTGGCGCACACACGAGACAGGTCGATGCCATGAGCACCCCCGGATCCACCGGGCGCGCGCTCTGCCATGCCCGGTGACACATCGCTGATTCCGTTCGCGATCACCAGGAGCATCAACCTTGACTTGGTACACCACTTTCTTCACCGACCTCGCCAACAACTTCTGGCGAGGTGCCGTCCAACCGTCGCAGACCGCTGCCGAGATCGACTTCGTGACCGGCTTCGTCTCCCCAGGCGCACGCGTGCTCGACGTGCCGTGCGGCAGCGGCAGGCACAGCATCGAACTGGCTTCACGCGGCTACCAGGTGACCGGCCTGGACATCTCGTCCGACGCCATCGCGCACGCCCGCTCGTCGGCTCCGTCGCTCGACTTCCGGCAGGGCGACCTTGCCGGGCTGGCGTCGTTCGGGCTGGTGGCCGACCTGGCCATCTGCATGGGCAACAGCTTCGGCTACCTCGACCACGCCGGCTCGCAACGGTTCCTGGCCGACCTGGCCGCCGCCGCACCGGTGCTGGTAATCGACTACGGGTGCGCGGCCGAGACGTTGTTGCCTGCGTTGCCGGGCGAGTTGCGCATGTCGGCGGGTGGCGTCGACATGATCGCCATGAATCGGTACGACGTGGCCGGGGGGCGGTTGCTGATCGACTTCACCTTCACGGAGGGGGAGCGAGTGCAGCGGTCATCTTGTATTCAGCACGTTTACACGGCGGGTGAGCTGACTCGGATGCTGCAATCCGCGGGGTATGCGTCGGTCGAGTTGTACGGCGATACCGATCGGGGCGCGTTCCAGGTCGGCAGCCATCGGTTGCTGGTGGTTGCGCGCCGCTGATCGGGAGGTTTCTCCCTATTGCATTGATTGAGCAGGGGCGGTGCACCGAGTGGTGCGCCGCCCCTGCTCGTGTTGCGGACCTCATCAGGGTGTTTGCAAACCCTGAACCCAAGGTGAGGCGAGTGCTGGATCTTGCTGCACAGCTGCGTGGGGACGAGCAAGCGACGCCCAAGTCCCAGCGCAGGAGGTAGCCGGGCTGGGGTCAGGCCGCGTCGCCGTACTTGATCTTCATGTGCTTGGCAGCGCGGCTGGTCCAGTCCTCGTGGCGGTCGAGTTACTTCAAATGGATCACGCGACGGATCAGCATTGCACTACTAGGTATCGCAACAGGCCCGCTTGTTAGGCTGCAGCATCACGCCTGTTCGCGTCATGCAGGCGTTTATGTAGCAATGCAAACTGCTTGTCTTGTACGGCAAGTCGAGCCGCAGCGCCGTCCTTGCTGACAATGAGCGTCTTTCGAAGATACCCTGTCAGTATGACTGACAGAGCCGAAAAGACCCCAGTAGTTAGCTGCGCAGTGGGGTCCGAACCGGTAACAACCAAATATCCGCCAAACAGCAGGAAAACCAAGACTGCCCACGAAGCCAATTGCACACTGTGGGAGCAGCGAACAAGATCCTTCCGTACAGCATCGTAGCTCTTCGTCAGACTACCCAGCACATCCTTATCGGAGTGTGAATCCGGATATAAAGGACCGTAGCCAGCCGGGAGGTGCACTTCGATGGTGAATGGTATGGGCGCTAGGCTGGTCGCGCCAACTAAATCACTCTCCGAGTCGTCGGCGTCCTCGTTACCCTCTTCTTTAGCGGGCGCGCCACCAAGCTCTCTTACGGTCGCTATGTGGTCAAGGACGTAAGTTAGAATCGACACTCGTCCGTTTGCGCAGACACCCGCTTCTTGTGAGGCTTCGAAACGAAGGGTGACTCCACGCTTTGCTCGATCAGACATGGGTTCACCTCGCGTTCGTTACTTGCTCAACGACCTCGTCAATAACGAATACCGAGATGGAAACAGATCCGTCGGGACGTTCCTCCAGTATCCCGAGTTGCTGGCCGCTCGCAATCGCATTCGATATCTGCTCAAGCAATATTGCCTCGATGCCCAGGCACGCTTCAACAGAAAGTTGTGGATATCGCTGAGAGACAGCGAGAGCGAGCCCAGCACGCGCCAGCTGCGCCTTAACGTCCCTGCGCTCAATTCCTCGCGACATGCCGCAGGCCTCCTCGATTGCCAATCGTTACTGGAACGTATCTGATGAAAACTCCTGCCGCTCCGCTGATCTTGGAGAACAACCTGATTGGAGTAGCAATTCCATGTCGCCCGTGTCGATAGCACTAGCGGAAAGATGAATAACCGACCGATGTAAGTCCCGCATGGCCTTCACGGCCACCTTCAAGCGGAGTGATGTTTGGCTTTTTGGAGCGTGCCACTTGCGCCACAGTTGGCCAGCGACACCTCTATTCAACGTTATTCAGTCTTCCAATGCTTTCGGGTATCACACCAACCTAGGCGTGGGTGCCAAACGAGGCATCGCCCCGGAGTTTGAACGTTCATCAGCCATAGGTGAGTGATCTCTTCAGGCAGGCTAGGTGGTATGTCTGGCACGGCGATGTAGTCAAGGCTCAACGAGTGGAACCCAGCCCAACTGCTCGTGTAGGACGTGCCCAAGAATAGATGACGTTCAGGTGTTCCCGTCCGAGCAAGCTTCTTGCGTTTAGACTCAACCTTCTTTGAAAGCAGTAGGTCATCGATCCAGTCGATGAACGCAGGCCAATCGAGCGTGGCTGGCCCGCTGGTACCCTCGGCGAACATCAGAACGCGTCCAGAGTCTTCCTCGGTGTCCGTCGCTTGTGGTAGGCGCGATGAAACGTCGGCTACGCCGAGTGTGTGCAGGCGACGAAGGTTAGGATTGCCGCTGGTGGCAAGATCATTGCCGCCAGCGATTTGAAATCCTTCGCCGGACTGCTCCAATGAATGAAGGACGGCCGAGAGCTGGGTGTCGAGTGTTGCAAGCTTGGCTCGACCGGACAGGCCGAGAAACCAGAGCCGATCTAGTTCAGGCACCCGAATCTCACGCGGAAGCCCGTTGCCCATCGCGCGCAGCCTCGATGTTGTCTCGGCATAGTGGTGCTCGATGTCGACGACAACCTCGGCATACGAGATTCGACCGTCGTCGTGCTCAATGCGGATGTCTGGCATGCCGTCTTGGCTGTTGTCGTCGTACAGGTAGACCCGCTCACCTGTGAGACGCGCGATCACCCGAGCTGCGGTGTACTCAACATCGCCAAGGATGTCGGCGGCAGCTCGGGCGCGCTGAGCGTCCGATCGCCCATCGATGGGGTAGCCCGGCTGTGTCATGTCCGGCTCACCGATGGGCCTTCTCAAACTCGTCGATGACGTTGGTCGGGATACGCCCGCGGTCGGACAGCTCGTGGCCGTTCCGGCGTGCCCACTCACGGATGGCCTTGGTCTGCTCCTTGGTCCGGGTCTCACCAACGACTCCGCGGCTGCCAGCGGAGGTACGGCGCTTGGCACGGCCGCCGGCCCTGGAGCATTGGCCACGAAGTCGGCCAGGCCGTCACGAAGCTTGGCGGCGTTCTCGGCCCGAAGATCAATCTCGTACTGCACGCCGTCAAGAGAGAAGCTGACTGTTTCAGCGTCCTCTGCCGTAGTCCCGTCGAGGTCATCGACGAACTGCACAAGGACCCTCTGTGCCATTGCTGCCTGCCTCCCAAATCCGTATTCCTTCTTGCGAGACAGTAGCAAGGGGTGATCAACGTCCAGCAACGACACAGCGGATGAACACCGGTGGAAGAGTTACTTCCGAAGAGCTCTCAGTGCGCACGGTGCAGCATTTGCGTGCATGGGACCAGCCTTGTGCCGTGGTACGCGACGTGGCGCTTGACAGTGAGGCCCACTGTTCCAGCGCTTTCTGGAACCTGCTTCAACTAGGCGCTCAAAGCTACCTAGCTGGTGCGTGTCATATGCACAGCCCGCTTGACCTCTGCTGCTGCGGAAAGAAGATTGTCAATCACCTGAAGCGCGAAGGCCTCATCGAGCGGTATGTTTTCACTGTCAACAAGATCTTCATCCGTCTTGTGGCGTACAAACAGGTTCAGGTCATCGCCCGAAGGGCGTCGAGCGCCTTTTTTTCGCAGATAGCCCAACGTGTATTGGCCGAGGTTATGAACAAGCGCATTCCTCAACTCTCGTACATGCTCAACTTCCTGCCAATGCGGCACGCTGGACACGTTTATGCTCAAGAACTCGTTGTATCGACTCTTGATCTTATCGAACCGACGATCCCAGGAACGACGCTCGTCGTCAACAAGCCGCGCTAGCACGGGATGCTCACTCAAATCATATCGATGTACAGTAGTCTCGGACAGTTGTCGCGCCATGTAGAAGTGGAAGAGCTCCCACGCGGTGACTATGGCGGTCGAATATAATGTTCTGCTGTAATCCGCGAACCCGTATCCCTCTTCGGGGCCAGCCTCGGACTCGTAGACGTCGATGTGCTCTTCTTCGCCGTCACTCGGCCGCTCACCGATTTCATCCCACCGATTCTGCCTGTCTGTGGCAATCAATGGCGGAACTATCTTGACCATGCCCTTAAGCTCCTGGAGTTGAGCCTCCAGTCCTTCGTAGGGTTCGCGATAGTGCCGAACTGGCAGGCTCACTGTGACCCAACTCCTTTACTAGAAGGCTCGGTTAGCAAACGCCACGCCGCCTCACTGCCAGCTGGCGCCGAAATGTGCAGAAGGTGCGCAGCCCTGGAAAGTGCAACGTAGGCTATGCGCTTCAGCTCACATTCAACTAGCGGATGTGTAAGAATCTTGTTCCACTGAGTCGTTGATCTGCCAGCGCAACCGCAGGCACTGGTCCTCGCTTTGCTGTAGAAGAGCACGCCGTCGTAGGTCTCGCCCTTGACCCCGTGAACTGTAGAGAAGACGAGTCTCACAGATGGGAAATCTGGATGGTCAACCGCGACTCGCTCATTTCTGCCCATAAACAACGCTGACAGCAGTGTGTCTTGATCGCGCTTCACTGAAGATCTGAAGCTTGCGCAGTCGGTCTTGACCTCCTGCATTATCGAGGGATTGATACCCCTAAGACGAACGTCGCAGCACACGCCACATTCCGATACCGCCATATCGGTGCCGGCATGCGGAAGTGCAGCTACGAGCTTCTCCAGGTCGGCGAACAGAATGCCCCTGTATGCCAGACTGTCGCTACTTGCGCCCCACGCGACGCTCAACTCCCTTCGCATCTCATTCTTCGAGGCGAAGTCTGATGAGTTATACATCAGTGTTTCGTAGGCGCTGATCGCTTCATGCCAGTCTTGCCTAAGTAGGGCGTTTACAACACGCAAGTAGTCCTTTGTGAGGGCGTAACCCCATTCGATCGGCCTTCCAGGTCGCGCCGTCTTATCCGTGAAAAGCGCCTGCAATGCGGCGACATGTTGCTTCGATCGACCGAGTACTGCTAGAGCCTTGAGATCGGAAGCGTTTCCATCGTGAGCACGCTTATCTGTCAGTCGCTTGGCGAGATCGTCGATGGCTGCCTTAATGTCCTCTGACTCGGAGTCCTTCTCATACGCGACCACCTGGACAGGATCGCGATATGTAGCGTTACGGGCGCCGCTTGCCGGAGTAACCTTGTTTCCATCTGACGCCATGTTCGTCAGCACATCACAGACTGGTTCGCCACATCGAAAGGTCGCAGATACTGTCTTGGGGTTCCAGACAGCGGCCTGAGTCTTGTCGACAAAGAGTTGAGGTTTGGCAGTGTTCCACTCATATATTGCCTGGTACTCGTCACCAACGAGAAGAATATGTTTCTGGCCAGAACTCTTGAGGTGATCCACGATTGCGTGTTGCACCTGAGTCAGGTCTTGCGCCTCATCAATGATAAGTACCGGGAAACGTTCAATGAGCGACTGAGTGAGGCTAGCGGACTCAATCAGTGTTGCATAAGCGATGAAGTTGGCGTCGCATTGTAGCGCGTAGCCGGCCGCCCAGATGCGGTGCTTCATCTTGAGAATCTTAGGTGAATTGTTCTCTGAGACGTCCACTACCTTTACGGGAGTGCCATTTTTGATTAGCGGGCGGGCGCCTGCTCGCACAGGTATCCCACCTATGTCGAGGCTGTAGCAGTCGAAGAACAACGCACTAAAAGCTCCCGACTGTGACCCGCCTTTTGAGAGATTTATTGAACCCCACTGCCTGTATGGCTCACCCACGAGTTTTGGGCGACCGTCCGAGTAGCCCATGTAGGAAGCTCCGAACGGCAGGAAAACATACTGATTGAGAAACGCATCAATGGTGCCAACGAAGTGCGGGGACGACAGGAGGCAGTTTGCCTTGCCGAGAGTGCGTATCTTCGCTTCGAGTTCGTCCTTTGCAACGTTGGTGTATGAGACAACCGCCATTCCCTGCCATTTTGAATAGCGCACCGACCAGTCAGAGGCGAGGTCAATGCAGTACTCGGTGACGGTTGTTGTCTTACCGGTTCCTGGACGTGCCGAGACGATGCGATGGCCCCGGAAAAGGGAACCATTCGGTTCCCACAGGGAGCTTCTTTGCTCAGGCGTCAGCGGCATCTGTTGACCTCACGCTGTCACTGCTTCCGCCAACGACAAACTCAATGGCGTCGCGGATATACTTCGGCACATTGAAGGACTTCGCAGCTGCATCCAAAGGCATGCCAGCCAAGAGCTCATATAGGTGGAAGGCGAAGTCTGACTTCGCTTCTTTAAAGTAGCTGTTGGTGTGCCAGGTTGATTCCCACTCTTCGTCCTCCAGAAAAGTACCCTTCGAGTTTTCCTTCATCTTCCGATACGAGACACTCGGCTCGCTAAAGTTCATGAAGTCGAGAACAAACTCAGCTTGCTTATTGGCACCTGTGACCGCGGAGGGTGCAGCGCGGGCAAGGGCTTTCCCGAGCGTCTCTTGCATCGCGCCGTTTCCGCCATTGATTACAGAGGCTATAAGCAAGCCAAACTCGAAGGTGCCGTATCCGGTCGCAGTAGCTGTGCTTCCCGCCGTTGCCATACCTTGGTCAAGCTGACTAACGTGGTCTTCTTTAATTTGCTCGTCGGTGGCCACGCTCCGCGGGTCCTCATCGCCATCTGTAATGAAGACCGCTCTGTAATACGCTCCATCACCCCTGTCAAAGAGCGGCCGGAAATGGTCAAAGCCATGACAGGAGTCGATCACAACGACTTCAATCCCGCGATCGCGAAGGCTCAGGCCAATAATCTCTGAAAACCGTTGCATGAGAAGGGCCTCTGTAACGCCTTCGACGAAGACAGCACCCTTAGCGAATAGCAATTGCGATCGCGTGACATCCAAGAACTTGTGCAAGTACTTCTTGTCGTCGTCAAGATCCTTGAACGCTTCTGCCAGATGGAGCCGATGAGCGGTGCCCGTCTTGTCATCACGGCGCATGACGGTGATCTTGTCGATGTCGGTCTTTGCGGTGATAGTCGGCGAGTGCGAGGTGACGAAGATCTGATGATCTGTGATCTGATTGAGTGCGTGGAAGAACGAGTCCTGCAGCTGGGGGTGCAGGTGCGCTTCGGGCTCCTCGATCAGGAAGAATTTGCGCACATGATCGTCTACCTGCGAGCTTCCGCGGCGAGACAGCACGATGCTGGCATAGATCAGTTGATTGATTCCAAGACCATTACTTCCCAGAGGTAACTTTCCTTGACCATGCAAGGAGTGTTCGAAGATCGGAAGCATGTTTCGGAACAAGTCTTCAGAGATACCCGATGGCACAAAGCTAAGAGAGTCGCTGCCAATTTCGTAAGGCTTGGCGTACTGGGCAAGATTTCGGCCAGCGGCCGCGTTGTGCTTATTGTCGGTTACGTCTTCAACGAGCTTCAGGACTTGTGCTTTGAGCTCCGCCGGGATGTTCTTTCGCTGATCTACCTTGTCTTTGGGGGTGTGACTCTGTATGAGTCGTTCGATCTCAGCGCCCACGCGGACACGATCGTTGACCAGATCTCGAAGTGGAGCAAGATAGATGGCACACATCGAGTCCAGAACATCGTGGGGAACAGGATTGGTTAGTGAGTTACCGCCCCTCAGCTCGCTTCGCACGTGCTCGTACTTTCCCTTGAGGTCGCTATACTCAAAGTCGACACTGTAGCGAAGGCGAAAAACAGCGTATTTGTTGCTCTCGTCACCGAGGTCAGGGGTTTCAGTTGAGCACAGCAGCTCGTAGAACTGAGCGGGTAGCTTTGCGGCTATGTTCCCGTAGAAGGTTGCCGTGAAGGAGATCGTCCGAGGAGGGGTTGTCGGACCATCCGAAAACACGTCGACAGGTCGAAGCCGGATTAGGTCTTCCTTCTTTTCGAAGGTGCCTAGGCTATAGATCACGCGTAGTGCATCTATGACCGCACTCTTGGCAGCGTTATTCGCGCCGATGATGACATTCAAGCCAGGTTGGAAGGTGAACTTCACAGCTTTGATCGCCCTGAAGTTCTCTACTTCAAGAGAATGCAGGAAGAAGAGAGGAAGGGAGGCCTTCTGTGGTACATCTGATCCGACAGACCTAGCCAAATTGTCGACATCAGTTGATGTATTCGTCACTGCCTCCACAGCTGGCTTCCCGCGATTCCTTTATAACTCCGCCTTTACTTTAACTCAGGCGAAGGTGTTTGCATATTTTTTGCACGCACGGAAACCGACCGACAGGGCACTTGCTGCGTGCGATATCGGCTGAAGCTAACAGGACGGCCATCCAGTTGCTTAAGTATCGAGAAGGGCGGGGCGACTGTTACCCACTGTGATTGTTGCATTAAGGTATAGAACAAATGTTCGCGTAACCTGAAACCTGAATATTGCTCATGTATGCCGGACTTATGGCCATCGACGTGCAACTTTGCGGTCGGTCACGCTTCATGGGAGCTCGACCATGGCATCGATGCAACACTTCACTTCATCCGAACGGGTGATGTTTCCGCTGGGGACTGGCGTTGGAGAGACGTGATGAAGATCAGCAGCAGCACGCGACTCCCAAGTATTGCTGGCTAGACCGTTTGAACAGCGCACTCTGGAATCATCACTCTGCCCTAGAGGAGCAGGAGCCAAGATGCCTGTCAGCAGCACCGAGACGACGCTCCGCACCCTTGATGGCCTCCAACTGCGCGGAACGCTTGTCACCCCGGACGCGCCGAGGATCGGTCCATCGTGTTGGTCCACGGCGGCGGCGTCACCCGTAACGAGGGAGGCTTCTTCACGAGGCTGGCGATTGGTCTTGCCGAGACAGGTGTTGCCGCACTCCGCCACGACCTCCGCGGCCACGGCGAGAGCGACGGCGCACAGCAGGACGCCACGCTAGCCGGACACCTCAACGATATTTCCGTTGCCCTGCAACATATTCGTGAAGTGACCGGCGCAACGAAGGGCAGCCTGCTCGGAACGAGCTTCGGCGGAGGCCTTGCCGCCTACTACGCGGGAACGCGGCCGGCCGAACTGGACCGGCTCGTGCTGCTCAACCCCCAGCTCAACTACAAGAACCGGTACATCGAGCAGAAGCCGTACTGGGAAGGCGACCGCCTCAACGACGAGATGGTCGGCAGCTTGCCGAGCAGGGCTTCATCGCGCACTCGCCAACCGTCAAGCAGGGCCGAGCGTTCCTGAACGAGGTGTTCTGGATTCGGCCCCTCGAGGTGCTGGACAAGATCACCGCACCGGCGCTGCTCGTCCACGGCACGGAGGACACGTTCGTTCCGGTGGATGTCTCAAGAGCCGCGGATCAGCAAATCCGCGCTGAGCACCGGTTGGTCGAGATCGAGGGTGCGCAGCACGGCTTTGCCGTGCACGACGATCCGGAGTACGCCAACCCGCAAAGTCAGGCGTGGCAACGCCTCGTCATCGAGACGGTGTGCGACTGGGTGACTGCGTAAGTCAGGTGGCGAGCGCTTCGCGGAGCGCTCGTGGCGCTGGCACGGCTGGCCCACGGCTGCAAGGTGGCGACGGTACGGCCGATCTCGCGCCTGGTGCGCGCCGAGTTGGTCGCCGCCGCCAGATCCGCGGCTTGAAGGCCAACGGTCGCGGCATCGTCCGGCTCGCCGGACAAGGCCAGCGCCGACGCGCGCCGGGCGAGGAAGTAGCCCTGGTCGCGCGTCGAGAGCACGCCCGCACTCAGGATCTCGCCGTACAGCATCGCTGCACGTAGAGGCTTGCCGGCCTCGATGTAGCAGCTGGCCGTTTGGAGCGTGAGGGAAGACGAGCTGTAGTGCGTGGCGAGGTCGCTGTCTTCAGTCAGTCCCGCAGCACGGCTCAGGTACTCGCGCGACAGCTCAAGCTTCTGCTCGACCTCAATCATGGTAATTGCCGAGCAACGGCCAGCCCACGCGCTTCTTGCTGGGCCACTTCAGCGCGAACGCTTCGGCGGCAAGCGGCACGGGCCGGATTGCGCTGCTTCGGCGAAGCCGAGCACGTTGACCGCGTCGCGGTCGTCATAGGCGGTCTGGGCCTTCTTGAGTAGGACGTATCCCTGCATCGGGAGGTCGCCAGAGAGCTGCGCCCACTCGGTTGCGCGGTCGTGCCAGAACGTCGCGCGATCCTGGTCGTGGAGATCGCGGCACAGCCACCCGGCGAACTCCGCACCACGTGCGCCAACGGCAAACAGGGCACGCCGAACCTCGGGCTTGGCGTCCTGTGCAGTTACCTTGATCGCGCCCAACATGCCGAGCACGGTCGGCAGGGTTCGGTGCGAACCGAGCATGCCGTCGTCAGCCTTGCAGGCGTCGAGCTGGCGCTTGAACGAAGCGACAATCTCGGCGTCCGAGTAGCGCCGGGCGTTCTTGAGCGCCTTGGCGATGTGCTCGGCCTCGTCGGCATTCAAGCCCGGCAAGGTGGTGGCGGCAACGCCATGGAGAAGTAGTGAGCGGCGGCTAAGCGGCATGGTGTCCTGTTCAACGGCGGCGAGTTCACCCGATGGGTGCTCATCGCTGACCGTTCCACCGGGGGTACTGCCAGGATCTCCGGAAGCAGGACGGCTTACGCCTTCAGGCGGGCGGGTCTGTCGGTCCTTGGCCGCTGTCGGCGAAGACCCCGGCATTCGAAACCACAGTAGGTCGTGCGGCATCCCGAGGACATGCGCCCACCGCATAAGGCGCGAGAGGTCGGAGACACCCTCTCCGTTCTCGATCCGGCTCAGCCGAGTCTGCGAGACGCCAAGCCACCGAGCCGCAAGCTCTTGGGAGATAGCACGGCCATGGAACGGGTGCGTCCGGTAGGCCCGGACCACGGCGCCCATGTCGCAGGCGTCGAACGCATCGCGCAACTCCGCCGTCTGCCAGAAGTCGGGCGGCACGGCGGGCGGGCTGACCGCCAGGTCACGCGCCTTCTTCTTGCATGCGTTGCACTGGAGGCCGCGGTTGTCGCGCGCAAGCCGTGTGCCACAGGCACAGCGTCGAACGCCACCGTCAGCAGCCATGGGCCTGATCTCCAGTCGTACCTCAAGTAACGCTTCGCGACAGCCTAGCCACGTTAGGCGATTTGGACGACTTCCATCATGCGCATGGCGCATAACGATCATGTGGTCTTCGCACATCGCGTAGAGCGGGACATGACCAGGCTCGTTCCCAGGCACCCAGCGTTGGACGAACGGTCTCTGCCCCTGTGCTGCGGAGAGACTGCCCCCGACAGCGATCGCTCCGCAGCGCAACCGTTCCCGGCGTTGGGTGCCACCCATCGACGGCGACCTATGGGGAGCACTCCAGTGATGCCCGCATCCGTAGCAGCGAACGAGCCTTCAGGCGACAAAGCAAAGACCGTCTACGGCTACATCCGCATGGAGAAGCCGGACGAAATCGAGATTGCCTTGCAGCGCAAGGAAATCGGGGCGTTCTGTGCTGCGCAGGAGCTAATGCTCGGCGCGGTGTTCATAGACCGGGGCGTGCACGGGGACGTGACCGCCCGGCTTGGGTTCACGGCGCTGGTCGACGTCCTGTGTTTCGCAGACTCGTACGCCGTGGTGATGCCGACGCTTGACCACCTGTCCGAGCGACCAGGCATCAGACGAGTTCTCACCTCCCGCATCCGCGGGACTGCCTCCCGTCTGTTGGCCGTCTATGGGGGCGAGGAGCAGTGAGCCACATCATCGCCCCGTACATCACCAGTTGGAATGCAGAGCAAGAGATTCCCTCCCGCGTCGTGGAACGTCCCGGCTGCGGCGTCGGCTACGCGAACGAGCTGCTGGGCGACCGGGACGCGCACGGCGTGCTCTGGCTGAGGCCTGGCGTACGCCACGGTGTTGGCAAGCCGGAGTTCGGCAAGGTGCATCCGCTCAGGCAGCGGCGGGCTATGCGGAAGCTGCTGTGTCAGGTGTGCGCTGAACCCGCCGACCAGAACGACGACGGGGTGCTGTGGCTGCTGCGCGACTACCGGAACGACTGGCCCAACTGGCCTGATGGCATGGGCTGTACCGAGCCGCCTGTCTGCGTGCCGTGCGTTGCGCTGTCCCTGCGGTTGTGCCCGGCACTGCGGCGGGGAGCTGCGGCTATTCGCGTCCGCCAGTTCGAGGTCGCCGGTGTCCGCGGAGCGCTCTACCGGAGGGGCGTGTTCGGCCCTGTGGCAGTCGAGGACGTGAACCTTGCCTACGACGACCCGGACATCCGTTGGGTAGTCGCGTCAGCGCTCATCCGCGAACTTCGTGGCTGCACCTTCGTGCCGCTGGCGGAACTCACCGAGCAGTACGACGCAGCACAAGCAGTGACGGCAGCGATGCCGCGGCACCACGGGCACCACGCCGGAGCCGTCAGCGTGGCCGAGTCGCTGAACCGCCAGGTCAGCCCATGCCGGCCAGAGCTGCCGCACCGCGCACCGCAAGCCATCGACGCGCCCATCAAAGCCTTCTGGGTTGAGCGTGATCCTGGAGTGCTCGCGCGCGTACTTGCCGGGCTGCGCCGTCTCGCTTGAATCCGTTGCCACGGAACAGCGTCATGAGCATTCACAAAGGAACCAGAGCTACCGAGACATGTGCGCCTTTCCCAACGACCAGGCCAACCTTGACCGCCGGGCAGTGAGCCGGGCGTTGCAAGCCTGGCGTCATGACGCAGACGACATGACCAATACGGCGTTGGCGGCTGCGGGTGGCTGGTCGGCGGCCAAGATGTCCATGATCTTGAACGCGGTCAGCCCGATCTCTGAGGCCGACCTGCTCACCCTCGCCATGATCCTGAAGGCCGATCCCATACAGCGGGAGCTGGCCTACAACAGCGTGCAGCGCGCTCGAAATCCGCGGGAGTGGGATGGCAGGCCGTGTCTCGACTGGGGCCTGGCCGCATCCTGGATGATGCGCGCGGCCAGCGACAGAAACTGCTACAAGCTCACTACGCCGGTGTAGTGCCGCAGGACCTGTTGAAGGTCGAGATGGACCGCTTGACCCGCGATATCTTCGTCGCCGAGAGCCAGCTCAAGGCCGCGGAGATGTCACGAGAGGAAGTGGAGCGCAATCTTCGGGATGCGCTGTACATGAGTGGCAACTGTGCGGCGTACTACGCCGAGGCCACTCCGGCGATCCGCCGCCTGCTGAACCAAGGGCTGTTCACCAAGCTGTACATCGACCGTGACGGGGAAGTGGAGCGCTACGACCTGACCGAACCGTTCGCCAGGTTGCTACTCACTGGCGGCCACGGGCAGGTCGCCCAGGGAACGTCAGAGGTTATGGACGACGCCGAGCCATACGAGGACGCGCCAGAGCAGGACTCGTCGTCCCTGGGCGGCGATGGCTTCGCCATGCCGATGCCCCGGACGCCTGGACAGGTGCTGACCAGCATGTTTGATGAGCCTGGACATGAAACGACCCACAGCAACCAGTTGGTTGCTGTGGGTGTGAATAACGAACTTTTGGCGGAAGCGGAGGGATTTGAACCCCCGGACGGTTGCCCGTCTCCCGCTTTCAAGGCTGCATCTGGCTGTCCAGGCTTGTTCGGGCTAGTCCGCGGTTGTCGGTGTTGCCTGGTCAGGGGTGCTGTCCCGTCCCAACCCGTCCCGGACCGTTGCTACACCCGTCGCTACACCTCGTCCTGGTGGCTTGCCTTGTGGCTGTCCCGTCCCGCTGGTCCTCGGTGGGGCGGCTTTGGCATGTCCGGTGGCCGATGACGCGGAGCGTTGGCGGGCGTCGATCGCCGTGCCCGGCTTGGTCAGGTCTTGGATCGCGCGATCGTCCTGACGCCTGGGTGCTGGGAGCTCCTGGGTGTCGCCGTCGGCGGCGCGCTGCCGTGGATGGACGCCGGCCGCGCCGCACGGCCGACGGGCGGAGCGAAGCGGGAGCCCGGCGTGCCGGGATGGATGGGGAGCCGGTGCCAACGTGACAGGCCCCGTGCGCGCCGCCGACGGCGGCGCGCCTTGATCCCATAGAGCCAAGTTCGGCAGCACGCAAATGCGGCATAGCGAAACGGTTTTGGGGCGGCCATCGATCTCACTCACAAGCAGGACACGCCCGCTCGGCTCTTCGCCTCAACGCTCAGAGCGCGAGATAGGGTACAGATCCACTGTGCTCACCGTTGGAGGCAGGGTTGTTCGAGGATGCGGCCAAGGCTCGCGCTGGCGAAGCGAAAACCCTTGAGATCAACAACCACCTCTGCGGTGCGGTCTATCTAGCCGGCTACGTTGTGGAATGCCGCTTGAAGGCGCTGCTTTCTAAAATGGGGAAGCCCTTTCCAAGGAGCGGCGGCGAGGGGCATAATCTCCAGAATCTTTGGGATAGCGCCGGCCTCCGAAGCCGTGATTTACAAGGACATAGGCGCGCCTTCATGGAAACCTGGACTACCTCGATGAGGTATTCGGCGGCACTGCCGCCAGGTCACGGAGCAAAAGAGCTTCTTGAAGGCGCACGAGATCTTGCGAGTATGATATCTACGCGAATGCGAAGTACTCGCGGCGCGAGAGGGAGGCGCTAAGCAATGGCACCTACACCGTTGAGCACCGCTGAGGTCCGTCAGACTGTAGAACGAAATGCGGCAGGCGGCGGGCTGGTAGACGCACGCGTCGTACGTCGCCCCTGACCAGTTCGGCGGGTTCGCCATACGCGTAGTGCATGAACTGCTGCAAGGCCTAACCGACGATGAGCGCAAAAAGATACTTCTTCAAAACCTCTCCTCGATACGTGGAACATTCGAGTTCCTAACACCCACCGAAGAAGAATGGTACGGGCCTCCGTTTATTGAAGATCCAGAGGATCTTCCATCGTGGCCAGAAGCGCTTCGAAAAACGTCGAATCAAGAGCAAGTATTGTTCGCAAGTGACCTTGATCGCGAGGTTGAGACGCCTGCCGTAGTCACTTTCTACAGCCTTCGCGGTGGGGTTGGAAGGTCGACCGCGCTCGCGGCAGCGGCAAGAGTGCTCGGTGCACGTGGTCATCGAGTCCTCTGTATCGACATGGACTTCGAAGCACCGGGACTGTCGTTCCTGTTCGGGTTGCGAGAACCGTCGGAGGACAAAGGTTCAATTGGCTCTGCTTTTGGCGCTAGAGCAGGGCGATCACG
Organism: uncultured Actinomycetota bacterium; assembly: GCA_963771775.1. GTDB lineage: Bacteria > Actinomycetota > Actinomycetes > Mycobacteriales > Pseudonocardiaceae > Lentzea. The sequence continues at coordinate 653,679 of CAVYUS010000004.1, read as the reverse complement.
AGGATATTAGAGACCATATAGAGCGCGTGTCTGAAACAGGACGAACTTTATTGCCTTCCTGCGGGCAAGCTCGGTGTTGCATATGCGGAGAGGTTGAGGCTGCTTGATCCTGAGGCATGGTACCGGGAAACCAATAACCCGCTACACAAGCTTCTCGATCTAGCAAAGTCGTCCACAATTTCCCCGGATGTGATTCTGGTCGATTCTCGGACAGGTATATCGCCGGTAAGCGCTCCCTTGCTCTTTGACGCCTCCGATCTAGCAGTCGTCTGTTTCTTTCCGCATCCACAAGCTCGTCGCGGAACAGAGCTTCTTGTCCACAGTTTGTTGAACGCGAAGTCTCGACGCTCGACCGAAGAACTTCACCTGGCGCCTGAACCGCGGTTCCTTATCAGTCCTGTGCCTCCAGGACCATCGGCTGCTGCTGTTCGTAGCCGTGCGGCAGAGTGGATCGACGAGTGGATGGTCAAGGCGAATCTGTCACGAACTGACCTAGGCCCGCTTGCCGCAGATGAACTAATGCACGTCGTTTCGTACTCTGCAGACGTCGCTTTCCGTGACTTGGTCGATGATCCATCGCCGCACGATCCAGTTTATGGACCAGTTGCTGACTGGCTTGAGCAATTGTTGCCTTCTAAGATGACAGAAATTTCTTCGACGATGGCCGATAAGAAGCAAGTCCTGAAAGAACTGGACTTCTCGACTGGCACCGCCGAACATCAAGACAGTTTCTTTGACGATTACGTTCAAACTCGCGTGTCGCTGCAAGCAATGGAAGAACGCTACCCGCTAGTGATCGGTCGCAAGGGAACCGGAAAGACAGCTGTATTCCGCTGGCTCCTGGAACGTAGCCCGGAACAAAAACGTCCGATTCCCGTGTTTTGCCCATATCCATTCCGCGACCGAATCCACTGGGCGCTGGGGGCTGACGGGTTCGCCCTTGTTGAAGGAAGTTTTAGTTCGCTGGACAACTGGCCTACCTTCTGGGCATGCTACTGCGCTCTCGCGACCTACTTGTCCAACCGCGATGAAATAGCACCGCCTGATCGATTTGATCTCGATTATTCGGTCTTTGATGGTGTATACGGTGAACTTGAAGTTGTCGAGACTCTAACTGCGATGATGAGCAAGCCGGCGGCTAGCTTGACCGCTGTCCGGTGGCTTCAGGATATCGATCGAAAGCGAGATAGTCCGGCCTTCTTGCTTTTCGACGGACTTGATACCGGTTTTGGGAACGACAGCGAGGGTCGGAAGCGGCGTAGTCGAGCAGTCACCGGACTTCTGACGTTCCTCACGGAGGTCGAGTCTCGCCTAACGAACCTTCCATTTAAGGTGATGTTGCGATTCGACATCTGGCAACAGCTCCGATTCGAGAACAAGAGCCACCTATACGGCCGTTACGTTCAATTGACATGGCGAGACCCTGATGACTACTTCAAGACCGCACTAAAGCAAGCAAGTCGGAGTCCAGGTTACCGAGAACTTCTGACTGCGTCTGGTGTTGTAACCAATGTTGACAGCTGGAGTGAAGATGAAGTCCGCCAAGGGTGGAATCTCCTCGTAGGAGAGCGCATGAAGGGCGGCAAGACGACATTTACTCGAAATTGGGTCTGGAATCGACTTTCTGATGGCCAGGGCGACCATGGTCCTAGGGCGCTATCGCAACTGTTCCATCAGGCTGTCGAATGGGAGCGACGGGAGGAAGCCAAGAATAGCTATGACCGTAGTATCCTTCGCCCGAGAGCCTTGGTGCCGAGCTTGGATGCAGTCAGCGACGAGGCACTTGCCGCTCTCATAGAAGAGTTTCCCGAACTTGTTCCTCTGATTGAGACACTGAGGGAAATAGGACGGACGCCCCTGGATGCGCTTGATGTGCAGCGCGCTAACGAAACAGCGGCGGAGGAACTTGACTTGGCCCTTGAAGTAGGGCTTTTGGCCATCTACGAGGGCACTCATGATGAGATTCGAAGGTACCGGGTGCCGGATCTTTTCCGCGTCGCTCTCGGGATGACCAGGAAGGGACAAGCGTAGTTGCGTGGAGGTCGCGAACCAAATCCGGTCCGTGGTTACTGTGACGACATAATAGACTGCAGTAGTTGTATGCTAGTGGTGATTACTCGCGGTCGCTCCGCTGCGAATATCTCGACTTTGCCGCGCTTATTCGCGTAGCCGATGACGGATGTTTTCGCGTTCTGAGCGGCAAGAATATCAGTCAGCGAGTCACCGATTAGTGCACACTTCGCAACTTCGGTATCGAGCGCTTCGCTAGCTTGAAGCAGGAGATGCGGGTTGGGCTTCAAGAGCAACGGATCAGGCTCAGTGCGCGCGGACACGAAGTGCACGTACGGGGCTAGTCGGTGGAGCTGAAGATATGCCTCAACGGCGGCGGCACTGTTGTTGCTGACAATCGCCAGCTTCCGACCACTGGCGTGCCACGTGCGAATGAAGTCATGCGCCCCTAGGTTGGCTCGGCGCTTGCGATTGCCTCAACTTCATGGGCTCGCAATGCAGCCTCGGTGTAGCGCGCTTCATTGCTCCCGATCGTAGCGGCGAAGCTGAATACGTCGAACGGATCGTCACTCTTCTGCACATCAGAAGGCAGATCAGCGTGTCCAGCTTCGGTGAGGATTTCGCGAAGTTGTTCCGCTACTGCGGGCGCAGGAAGCCCTGCGAAAACCGAACAGATGGGACCGTCGAAGTCGAGCAAAAGAGCTTCCGCTTCGCATAGATACGTCCCGCAGAGCTGCAGGATCATCGATGGGCACATGGTTGGTCACCGCTGGTACTCCGTCGAGACGGTGTTCCACATCGAGTCGAACCACATGCGGGCTTGTTCGACGTACTGGCTGCCAGTGCTGGTGTCGTCGTCGGTGACGCTGTGGTGGAAGAGGATGGCTTCCTTGCCCACCAGGTCGTAGATCGGCTTGGGTTCGCCGTCGAAGCGGATCACGTGCTCACGAACCGGGTAGAAGCCGAAGAAGGCTTCCTCGTTGTTGAGCAGGTAGAGCTTGAACAACGGTGCCGCCCGGTGGACCTTGATCTCGACGGAGACGTCCTTGACCAGGCCAAGGTCTCCGAGTTCCTGGACGTTGTCGACGATCGCGAGGGTGTGGCGGCGCATGATCTCGTCCATGCGCTTGCGGAAGCCTGGGCTGTCCTGCAAGTCCTCGACCTGGCATGGGATCGCCCACGGCTGAGACGTGTCCGGGACGAGCATCCGGATGTTGATCGAAGCCGGGGTCAGCCGGCCGATTCGGATCTTGTCCAGTGGCTCCTGCATGACGCCTTGCAGGGTCTCGCCGGAGAAGCCGGAGAAGTCGATGGAGACGTGCTCGGCGTCGAAGGCGCGCTCGATGTGTGGTCGCAGGCCTACCGGGCGTTCGGTGCGCTCGCGGACGAAGACGCCGCTGCCCTGTCGGGAGACGATCAGGCCTTCGTCGCGCAGCTCGCGCAGCGCGTTCTGCACGGTCATCGGCGCGACTTCGTACTTCTTCGCCAGCTCGGCGCGCGATGGCAGCTTGTCGCCTGCCTTGAAGACCTTGGTCAGGATGGCGGCCCGCAGAGCGTTCGCCACCTGCACATATGGCGGGCGCGGGTCGTCCGGGTCCAGTGCCATCGCTCCTCCTCTACTGCTTGCACCGTGCATTGGCTGCACGGCGGCTGCGTGCACAGGTACGCAAATGCACTGTGCACGCACAGTTTCCAAGGGTTGCTCGATGTTGTCTAGCCCGCCTAGTGAGCTAGCTCGGTCTGCACTCTTCTTGACTTGGCTAGACAACCTAGCTAGCTTGTAACTTGTCTAGGTCGGACAGGCGACCTAGCAAGCTACGGAGGTTGTCATGGCAGTTCCGTACGGCACGCGCTTCGAAGCGGCGTTTGACCAGGTCTTTCCGATGGGCGCGCTGATGGTCGGTGAGGTCGCTCCGGACATGGAGTACATGAGCCAGGAGGACAAGGCCCGCGGTAAGCAGGCCAAGCAGAAGATCGACGAACGTTCGGGCAAGCGGCAGTGGAAGGTCGTCGTCACCGACCCGTCGGCGGAGAAGGAGCGGGACGCCTCGGTCACGATCACTGTGCTCGCGGACGTTCAGCCCGTCCCGCCGCAGGCCGTGCAGGTCATGCCCGGCGTTGAGGTGCGACCGGTCGCGTTCGAGGGGCTGACGGTCGAGCCCCGCGTCATGGGTGACCGGTTCAAGTACCAGGGCTTCACCATCCGGGCCACGGGCATCGCCTCGCTCCAGGTCGGAACTCCGCCGAAGCGCGAGAGCAAGCCTGCGGGTCAGCAGGGCCAGAGCGAGCAGAAGACGGCGGCCTGACGGTGGCGCGGCCGTCGCGTGAGGCGGTCGCCCGCTGGAACACCGCGTACGCGGAGCAGACGGCGGCGCTGTTCGCCGCTTCCAGCATCGGTGATGCACGGGCGGTGGTCCGTCTTGCTCTTGGTTATTCGGCAGTGGCGCAGGCATGGCGGATCTTGGCCGCCGATCTGGCGGTGCCCTTGTGGGCTCGGCATGCCTGCTCCATTGCGGCTGAGGAGTTCGAACGCCGGGCGCGGGTCGAGGAATCGCGTGCGGCACTGGCTGATCAGGACGAGGAATGAGCATGTCGAAGCCGGAGCAGTGGGTGCCTGCGCAGGAGGCTCGCACGCTGATGGAGGCGCACGACGTCGTGGGCAAGCTGATGCCTGCGCCGAACTCCGCGCCCAAGGTGATGCGGGACTTCTACGTCCGTTCCGCGGCTGTGTACGCGCGGATCGCTGAGGTCGATCGGGCGCACCACCACGAAGCCCTCTACTGGGCCACCCGTGAGCGCGAGAAGGCCGAAGCGATCGACCGGGAGCTTGGCGGCAAGAGGTCGACGAAGGCCTAACTAGTCCTGTTTAGACAGAACGCGTGATCTTGCGGGGTCACGTGGCGATGCCGCATGTCTTCTTGCGGTGCAAGGGAAACGTAGGCGCAGAAGCGGAAACCGGCTACCAACCATGCCGCTCCTGCGCTTGTCCCTCCAACGTGGGAGTGAACAACGATGAGCGTAGAGCCTGGGCGCACCTGTGCGCCAGACAAGGCCCTGAAACAACAACGCTGGGATCGGCTGATCGCCAGCAAGCAGACCGTGTCGACGTTCGCCGTGATGCTTGAGAGCGGGGAACTCGTCAGCCTCGACCTCACTCAGGCGCAGGCCGAAGGTCTTGAATGCCTGACCTGCAAGCGTCAGTGCAGCACCGGTCAGGGAGCGTTCCGGCCGGTCGGCCTGATCCCGAGTGTGGGCACCGTCTTTGAGTGCGTCGCGTGCTCAGGCGGTGCGCGATGAGCGGGACGAAGTGGGTTGATCCGGCTCCGTTCGAGGGTGCTCGGCCTCGCTTTCCCTGGTGGATATGGCTTCCCCGGTGGGCGAAGGTCATTGCCGCACCGTTCGTGCTGACGGGGTTCGCGGTGTGGCTCGGCGTCCGCCTGGTCCTCGTCGGGCTGCGCTACCCGGTCGCGGCCGGCGTGGCTGTCCTCGGGCTCGCCGCGTACCGAAGGTTCGGGCTCTCGCCGCTCGTGCTGGCGCTGCTCACGCTCGTTGCTGGGCTGCTGGTCTGGTACGGGCTTCATCGGCGGTCGTACCTGCGGCATTGCTGGTACCGCGTCGTCACCGAATGGCGGCGAGCCACGGTCTACGTGCCGAAGTGGCGCACCGTGATGCGGCTGGCGGACCTCGCCAAGGAACACCGGGGCAAGGAGTACCGGCCCGCTCTACGGCGCGTCCGTGCTGAGGGCTGGCGGGACAAGGTCCGGGTGCGGATGATCCCGGCGCAGTCTCCAGAGCAGTGGGAAGCGCGTCGGGACAACCTGGCGCACTCCTTCAACGCTCGGTCCTGCCGGGTGCGGGTGCTGAAGCCTCGGCTGCTCGAACTCGACTTCATCCACGCTGACCCGCTCGCCCGACCGGTGGCCGTCCCGCGGCTCGATGACTCCGCGGACGTCGACCTCAAGAAGCTGGTGGTCGGGCGGACGGAGACCGGTAAGCCGTGGCGGCTCAAGCTGCTCGGTTCGCAGGTCCTCGTGGTCGGCGTGCCCGGCGCGGGCAAGGGCTCGGTGCTCTGGTCGATCGTCTGGCAGCTCGCCCCCGCGATTCGTGCCGGCCTGGTTCGTCTCGTCGGCATCGATCCCAAGGGCGGGATGGAGCTGGGCCAGTGTCCGGACGCCTTCGACAAGGTCGTCTACGACAACGGGCCGGACGCGGTCGAGCTGCTGGAAGAGATCGCGGCGGAGGTCAAGGCTCGCGCTTCGAGGTACCGGGGCGTTCGTCGTCTGTGGACGCGTAGCGCTGGTGAGCCGTTCACGGTCCTGGTGGTCGACGAGCTGGCGGACCTGATCGCCTACCAGCAGGACAAGCAGCTCCGGGAGCGTGCATCTCGTGCGGTCCAGACGATCAGCTCGCAGGGACGCGCTCCCGGTGTCGCGACGGTGGCCCTGGTGCAGGACCCGCGCAAGGAGATCGTGAGCTTCCGGCACCTGTTCACGACCCGCGTGGCGCTGCGCCTCGACGAGCCGATCCAGGTGGACATGGTCTTGGGCGACGGCGTCCGGCAACGCGGTGCGGCGGCTCACGAGATCAGCGAGAACACGCCCGGCGTCGCCTGGCTCAAGGAAGACGGGCAGCGCGAACCGGACCGGGCTCGGGCCTTCCACGTGACGGACGCGGACCTGGTCGAGCTCGGGCTGTTCCTCGCCCCGGCGACCGTTCACGAGTTCCCCGGAAGCCACGACCAGAGGGAGGCGGCATGAGCACGAACGTCACCACGTTCCCCGGCGATGTTGCAGGCCAGACCCGCGCGGAGCGGATGAGGCAGCCTGCCGCGCTCGACGTCACCAAGGCTGCCGCTGAGCAGCACGGCGTGTGCGTCCGGCCGTTCACGATGGAAGTCGAAGACCACGAGTCCTACGAGGTCCGCTACGTCGCGGTGCCGTGCGGCTCGACGGTCGAGAGCGTCTGCAAGCCCTGCGCGAAGAAGGCCAAGGCTCTGCGGATGGCTCAGTGCCGCGAGGGCTGGCACATGGAGGTGGAGCCCGACTTCACCCCGGAACCGCCCACAAAGGACCAGACGGAGCTGCTGGATTACCGCGCTGACCTCATGAAGGCCTTCAAGGAGGAGGGCAACTCGGCGGAGGCTGACGAGCTGCGGGAGGAGATCCACAGCGTCGACGAAGAACTTCGGCAACTCGGCGTCCGTGGTCGCCTGCCCTCGCCGGATGACCCCGGCAAGCGGCCCGTGAAGCGCTCGACGAAGCGTCGGCAGGATGCGCCGGACCTGCCTCGGCGGCGCGTGGAGAAGCGGACGGTTGGACGGGAGTTCGCGGGAGCCTTCCGTCCCTCGATGTTCGTCACGCTCACCCTCGACACCTACGGCAAGGTTCGCGACGACGGCACGCCGGTCGATCCGGACAGCTACGACTACCGCCGTGCTGCAAGGGATGCCGTGCACTTCGCGTCCCTCGTTGACCGGTGGTGGCAGAACCTCCGGCGGGTGGCTGGCTGGGACGTGCAGTACTTCGCCACGGTCGAACCGCAGAAACGCGCTGCTCCGCACCTGCACGCGGCGCTCCGCGGTTCGATCCCTCACGAGGTCATTCGGCTGGTCACGGCGGCTACCTACCACCAGGTGTGGTGGCCCAACCACGACGAACGCGTCTACGTCGACCAGCTGCCGGTCTGGGACAGCAACACCAAGGCGTTCATCGACCCTGACACCGGAAGGGCCTTGACCACCTGGGAAGACGCGGAGGTCGAGGAACCGGCGCACGTCGCGAAGTTCGGTCGCCAGGTCCACTCCAAAGGCATCCTCGGCGGCTCTGAGGAAGCTGGGCGGCACATCGGCTACCTGACGAAGTACCTCACGAAGTCCATCGGTGAGGTGGTCGAGCAGGACACCGAACGGCAACGCCGGCATGCGGACCGCCTGGCGGACGAGCTGGCCGTCACGCCGTGCTCGGACCGGTGCGCGAACTGGCTTCTCTACGGCGTCCAGCCTCGCGGAGCGAACTCGCGGATGACGGCCGGACGGTGCAAGGGACGGGCTCACCGACGGGCCACGCTCGGGCTGCCTGGGCGGCGGGTTCTGGTGTCCCGCAAGTGGTCGGGGAAGACGCTCGCGGACCACAAGGCCGACCGGAAGCGCTTCGTGGTCCAGGCGCTCAAGGCCGTGGGGATCGAGAAGCCGGAGAAGGACCCGGCGCGGCTCGTCTGGCACAAGGTCCGGCCTGGTGATCCGAACGTGCCGCCACGGGCTCACCTGCTCATGCATGCGATCGCTCAACGCGTGACGTGGAAGGCCGAGTACGACCGCGCACTGCTCGCGGCTGGGCCTCCAGATCTTTCGGCAACAGCGGCCTGATCAACCAAGGGGGAAGACATGAACGACATCGCGTACCGCGTTGAGGAAGTCGCTCGGGCCCTTCGGGTGGGGCGGACGAAGGTGTTCGACTTGATCAGGGCTGGGGAGCTGGTGTCCGTCAAGATCGGCGGGAGTCGTCGGGTTCCGGCCTCGTCGGTGCAGGCGTACCTGTCTCGGCTGATCGCGGAGGCTGCGTGATGGCCGGGGGCAAGCGGTCCAACGGTGAGGGCTCGGTCTACCAGCGCAAAGACGGGATGTGGATCGGCGCGGCCTACGTGCTCACCACGACCGGGCATCGCAAGCGCGTCACTGTTTCGGCAACCACGGAGTCGGAGGCCTGGAAGAAGCTCAGGAAGAAGATCGCGGACTCCGATGCCGGCATCCCGGTAGCTGCGGAGACGTGGACGCTGGAGAGCTATCTCAAGTACTGGCTGTCCACCGTGGCCGCGACGAAGAGGCCTCGGACGGTTGAGGGATACGGCGTGGTCGTGCGGCGGCACCTGGTGCCCAACCTCGGGACGAAGAAGCTCCATCGGTTGTCGGCGCAGGACGTCCGGACGTTCATCATGCGGCTCCGGAACGACTGCCGGTGCTGCGCGGAGAAGATCGATGCCAACCGGCCGAAGGATGCTCGGCGTTGCTGCGCCAAGGGGGAGTGCTGCAAGACGGTCCTTTCCGACCGGACCGTTCAGCAGATCCACGCTGTTCTGCGGAATGCGCTGGCGCACGCAATGCGGGAGGAGGTCGTGCCGCGCAACGTCGCCAGGCTCGTTCAGGTCAGGTCACCTCGGTATGACGTGAATCGGGGCCTGGCCGCTGATCAGGCAAAGGCGCTCCTCAAGGCGGCGGAAAACGATCGACTGAAGGCGCTGTACGTCCTGGCGCTCTACCTCGGAATGCGGCGGGGTGAGCTGCTCGGCCTTGAGTGGAAGGACATCGACTGGGACAAGTGGGACGAGCCGTGCGCGGAACACGGGGACGACTTCTGCGAAGACTGCGCGGAGCAGCACTTCCCGACGTTGCAGATCCGCCAGACCCTTCAGCGGGTCGGCACCAAGCTCGTGTTCGTCCCGCCGAAGACGGACCGGTCAGAGCGGGTCATGCCGCTGCCGCTCCTCGTCGCCTGGGCGCTCGTCGACCACTGGGACCTCCAGGACGACGAAGCGGAGGCAGCCGGCGACAGGTGGGAGGAGTCAGGGTTGATCTTCACGACGGTCATCGGCGGGCCGATCGATCCGACCTACCTCCGGTCAAGCTGGTACCCGATCCGGAAGCGCGCCGGCCTCGATAACGTGCGCTTCCACGACATCCGGCATTCGTGCGTGACGCTGCTGCTCAGGCTTGGCGTGCCGCCGCACATCGTCCGGGACATCGTCGGCCACTCGAACATCGAGGTGACGATGATGATCTACGCGGCCGTCTCCCTTGAAGACAAGAGGGAGGCCCTGAAGCGGCTCACCGACGAACTGAGCTGAGAAGCGCTGCTAGGCGAGCAGATCAACTGCACGCAGGAAGATCTCGCCTGTTTGAGACGCATGCTGACGCTTCCGTGCCAAAAGATCAGGAAACGCGATTCGACCTTCGAGTGCCATCGTCAGATCGGAGCCATCCATCAGCAGCAAGGTCGGCCTTCCGCCCTGCCCGCTCAGGTGCAGGGCGTTTGGCTGAAAACCGCTCATCGACAGGAATACGCCAAGGGTGTTGTCAAGCTTGCGCCGCACCTTCCCGGCAAACGCGTCAAGATCACTAAGTGGAGTCAGTTCCTGTCGCCATTTAGCTTCGAGCAGGTATTCATTGCTCTGAAAAGTAAAGGCACCATCAATCTGCTCGCCCTGGATCCGAAAAGAGCCCTTGGCGTCAATGTCATACAACGCAAAGAGATCATTCAACAGTTTCTCAAGGGAGTATCCGCGCTTCTGTCGATCCTCGCTCATGATCGAGTAGAAGAGCAGCTTCAGCTCTTCAAGCTTGTCTGCGATGGCTCGGGCGTTCTCAACGCGAGCTTGCTCGGCCTCGCGTCGTCGCTGAGCTTCAGCCTGGTCGCTTCGCAGCACTCGATAGGGCTCGATCTGCTTGCGCAGAGAGCCGAGCGCCTCGACGGCATCATCGTACTTCTTCTTGCCGTCACTGAGTCGCTTCAAATGACTGGGGTCTTCAACGTCCGCCACCGTCAAGATCAGATTCAGAAGTAGGTCGAAGTACTTGTGCTGATCGGATGCCAGCGTGTCGACGAGCTGGGCGACGATGGTCCGCTTGTACGCAGTCCAGTCGAGGCGCGCAACGAGTGTGCGATCCCCAAGGGAGGCGTTAAGGAAAGCTCGCAGATCGTCCTTGTACCAGTAGGTCAGCCGCAACGCCTCCTTTAGAGGGTGCAGAACCGCCGGGTTGATACGCTGGCTCGACGACATCGCGACATCAGTACTGCATGATTGGCCTACTAGAAATGAGCTGCGTGTCCAGTTGTGCGACCACTCGCTAAAGGAGTCCAAGCAATGTGTGATCGAGCAGCCCGACACCGAGACCAGTGAATGTCGATGATGATCTACGAGGCTGTCTCCCTTGAGGGCAAGCGGGAGGCCTTGAAGCGGCTCACGGACGAGCTGGGCTGAAATCGTTGCTACACCCGTTGCTACACCAGAGGGGGTGTGACCAGCCTGAACGGCCGGTCACACCCCCTCTGAACTGCGGAAGCGGAGGGATTTGAACCCCCGGACGGTTGCCCGTCTCCCGCTTTCAAGGCGGGTGCATTCGGCCGCTCTGCCACGCTTCCAAGACGCCAACGGCGCCGAGCGAGAAGCCTAGCCGTTCGACTCCCGCAGGTGTGTCATGACCCGGTCGAACACCTTGGCCAGCACCTCGCCCTCCTCGGGGGTGAGCAGGTCGACGATGTGGGCGCGGACGCCGCGCAGGTGGGTTGGGGCTGCCTCGACCAGTTGGGCCATGCCCTTGGGGGTGAGTTCGGCCAGGACGCCGCGGCCGTCTTCGGTGCATTCGCGGCGGGTGACCAGGCCGGCCTTTTCCATGCGGGCTACCTGGTGGGAGACGCGTGATTTGGAGGAGGCCACGTCTTCGGCCAGTTGCGTCATGCGCATGCGGTGGTTGGGCTGTTCGGACAGGCGCACGAGGATTTCGTAGTCTGCCAGTGACACTCCGTGGGTGTCTTGCAGCTCTCGGTGCAGGCGGTCCATGAGCATCGAGGAACCGTTCACGTAGGTGCGCCACGCCCGCATCTCGCCCTCGTCGAGCCAGCGTGGCTCCTGCTCACTTGGTGTCACGCGAACAAGGCTAGACCTGAGGATGACGATCGAGTCATTGCTCTGGTAAACCCCGCGTTCGGGAGGCAGACTCTCGCGCTTGTACACGCGCGTTAACCACGCCTTGCCGGAGAGGCTTTCACCCATGAGTTCGTTCAGACGGCTTTCCGTTCTGGCGATCACCGCCGCCGCGGCCACTGTCATCAGTGCGACCGGGCCTGCTCAGGCCGATGTCCAGTCACTGCGCGGTCGGGGCACGGTTGACGTGCGCCTGATCGGGATCAACGACCTGCACGGCAACATCGAGCCGCCCACCGGGTCTTCGGGGCGGGTCGTGCTCGCGGACGGAACGACTGTTGACGCTGGTGGTGCCGCTTTCAACGCGACGCACATCAAGAACCTCCAGAAGGAGGTCAGGAACTCGGTCATCGTCGGGCAGGGTGACCTGATCGGCGCGAGTCCGATCGTGTCGGCGTTGTTCCACGACGAGCCCACGATCGAGGTGCTCAACCGGGTCGGCATGGACACGACCGCGGCGGGCAACCACGAGTTCGACGAGGGCTACAAGGAGCTGCTGCGCATGCAGCGCGGCGGGTGCCACCCGACGGACGGGTGCCAGTTCCGCGACAAGTACGAGGGTGCCAAGTTCCCGATCCTCGGTGCCAACGTGACGCACGCCAAGACCGGGCTGCCGGCGCTGCCGCCGTTCTGGGTGGAGTTCCGCGACGGCATTCCGATCGGGTTCATCGGCATGCCGCTCAAGGACGTGCCGATTCTGGTCGACCCGAACGGCATCAAGGACATCAAGTTCGGTGACGAGGTCAAGGCGGCCAACAAGTACGCCAACTTCCTCGACGCCATCGGCGTGAAGTCGATCGTCCTGCTCGTGCACCAGGGTGACCAGGTCACGGCGCCGACCGGTGGGCCGAACGCGTGCAACGTGGCGGCGAACAACCCCGGCAGCTACATCGCGACCAACGTCAGCCCGAAGATCGACGCGGTCTTCTCCGGCCACAGCCACCAGCACTACAACTGCGTGGTCAAGGACCCGGCCGGCAACCCGCGGCCGTTCATCGAGGGTCTGGCGTTCGGGCGTGAGCTGAGCGTCGTCGACCTCAAGATCGACCGGCGGACGCGCGACGTCATCCGCGGCGAGACGAAGGCCGACAACAAGATCGTCACGCGCACGGTCGCACCGGACCCGGCGATCCAGGCGGTGATCGACCTGGCCAAGCACGAAGTCCGGTCCGATCGCGAACGTGCCGATCGGCACGATCAGCGCGGACATCGTGAGGCAGTCGAACGCCGCCGGTGAATCGCCGCTCGGCAACCTGATCGCCGACTCGCAGCTGGAGGCCACCAAGGGCAACGGCGCGGTGCTCGCGCTGATGAACCCCGGTGGCGTGCGCGACAATCTCACCTACGCCAGCAGCCCGGAAGCTGGCGAAGGCGACGGTGTGGTCACCTACGGCGAGGCGTTCCGGTGCAGCCGTTCGGCAACATCCTGCAGACGGTCTCGCTGACCGGCGAGCAGATCAAGACCGTGCTGGAGCAGCAGTTCAGCGCGAAGCGGACGTTCGTGCTGCAGCCCTCGTCGGGCCTGAAGTACAGCTGGTCGGCGAAGGCACCGTTCGGATCGAGGATCTCCGGCGTCACCCTCAACGGCGCCGCGCTCGACCCGGCCGCGAGCTACCGCGTGACGATCAACAGCTTCCTGCAGGGCGGCGGTGACGACTTCCCCGAGTTCACCAAGGGAACGAACATCACCGGCGGCGGCATCGACCTGGACGCGTTCTCCGCCTATCTGAAGGCGCACCCGAACCAGGGTCCGCCGGCGACCGATCGCATCACGGTCACCGATCTCCCGTAGCCGCAGAACGCGCGAAAAGGCCATTTCGGCGACGAATGTCGGCGAAATGGCCTTTTCGCTGTGTCGAGTTGCTCCATTTGATCTAAGGTTGGGGCCGATGTCGTGGTTGCGTCGGTTCCTGCTGCTCGCCGGTCTGGTGACCGGTGCCTGGTTGCTGGGCAGCGCAGGGCAGGCGAACGCCGACGTCAAGGTCGAGATCGACCGGCTTCAGGCCGAGATCAAGCTCCCTGTGGTCGATGTCGGCGTGCGGATCGGCACGGGACTCGTTCCGGACCAACCGGAAGCGCCGCCCGTTCCACCCGCTCCGAAGCCGCGCACCGATACGCCGGTCGCACCCCAGCAGAGCACCCAGCGAACACCGACTTCTCCGGCACCGGTGACAGCGCTGGAGGCACCGGCCGAGGTCGAGCAGCCGAAGCTGCACACGCCGCCGACGACGCGACCCACGAACCCCGCGCCCGTACCTCAGCAGCCGCGACCGCAGGCCGAGCCGCCGATCACCGGCACGCTCCCGCAGAGCGGCGCAGGACAGGCGAGCGGCGGTCAGATCCCGGCGGGCACGCTGCCGAACGCGGCGCGTCCGCCCACCACCACGACATCTCTCGTCAGCACCGAACAGGAAGACGTGCCGCGCACCGTGCGGGCGGAGGAACCGACGTTCTCACCTGACTGATCCCGTGCCCTGCAGCCAAGCACCGGGATCAGCCATTCCACTCCAGGGAGAACCAACAGCCATGCGCAAGAACCTGAACAGGACCATGTCCGCGGCCCTGCTGACCGGCGGCCTCCTGGTCGCCACCGCCGGCTGGGCCCAGGCCATCCCACTGCCGATCAACGTCGACGAGGAAGTCCGCGTCGGCAACCTGGTGAGCGTGCCCGTCAAGGTCTGCGGCAACGCGATCAACGTCCTCGGCACCAGCGACGCCACCTGTGACGAGGCCCCGGCGACCGCCTCCCAGCGCACGATGGCCGACAGCGCCCTCGTCTCCGCGCCGGTCACGGTGTGCGGCAACTCGGTCGGCGTCGCCGGCGGTGGTGACGGCAGCTGTGGCGCGACCAGGCCGGAGCCGGCCAACGGCACCATCGAGGCCCCGGTGACCGTCTGCGGCACCAGCGCGGCCGTGCTCGGCACCGCGACCGGTGACTGCGGCAAGACCGACGTGCCCGAGGAGCCGCAGCCCGAAGAGCCGGAGCAGCCGGAGCAGCCCGAGCAGCCGCAGCCCGAGCAGCCGGAGCAGCCGGGCGAGAACCCCGGCAACGGCAACCCCGGTGGCGGCAACAACGGTGACAACAACTCCGGCGGTGGCAACACCGGTGACGACTCGGGTGCCGGCACCCCGCAGACCGGCGACAAGGCCGCGCGCCAGGTGTCCGCGATCCCGAACCTGTCGAAGACCGGCGCCGACCCGCTGGAGTTCCTGCTGGCGGGCATGGGCCTGATGGCCGCGGGCGTCATGGCCCGCCGCGGTGCGCGCCGCGTCACGAAGGCCTGATCGACCCCTCTGATCGTCTTTCCGCAATCGCCCGGCAAGTGTCCACTTGCCGGGCGATTGCTGTCTGCACTGTCGATCTCCGCAGGTCACCCGTCCGTACTTCACCAATTCAGGTTTCGGGTGAGGTGTTGAGATATGGGCTGATCAAGCGCATAGTCGATAACGAGCTGGCAACCGGAAGGTGAAGATCTGAACCGCCGGAGGCCACGCCCAGAAGGGGTAGGTGGTGCTGTGCAGGTATCTCCTCGCTGTGGCGAAACGCGGTCAGTTGCATCCCCGCGGGTGGATCGGACGTGAACGGTCCGGTCGCGACTGTGTAGCAACGGACACGGGGTTTCGGGTGCCCAGGCGCCATCGGCGTCGCTCGGCGCACTTCGACGCTGTTGAGCTCGGCTTCGGTTTCGTCTCATGGCGTCACCGGCTGAGCGCCACGCCAACTCTCGTGGGCCGTAGTCGTCACTTCCAAATGGTTAAGCCTCGGTGCGGTGCCCCGACGTCGGGCTCCCGCACCGAGGCTTCTTTTGTGCCTTATCGTGTGCCGCACAACGGGTCCTTGGTAGGAGGAACGCGGTGCAGTTCAACGAAGGCGCGGATCTCGACCTCTCGCAGGTGTCGGACCAACGGGGCGTCGGCGGCCGGGTCGCCGGTGTCGGTGGCGGCCTCGGCGTGGTCGGCCTCATCGTCTACTTCCTGATCCAGCAGTTCACCGGCATCCAGCTGCCCGCGGGCGGGCTCGAGGGGCTGGGCCAGAACACCCAGGTCGAGTCGGGTCAGCTGGCCGAGAAGTGCAAGACCGGCGCCGACGCGAACCGCGACAGCGACTGCCGGGTCGTGGCCACGATCAACTCGATCCAGGCGTTCTGGAGCGACCAGTTCGCCCGCTCCGGCAACACCTACCAGGTCACCAAGACCAACTTCTTCCGCAACAGCGTGAGCACCCGCTGCGGCAACGCCACCTCCGCGGTCGGCCCGTTCTACTGCCCCGCGGACTCCCAGGTGTACATCGACCTGGACTTCTTCAACGAGCTGCGCACCAAGTTCGGCGCGACCGGCGGCCCGTTCGTCGAGGCCTACGTGCTCGCCCACGAGTACGGCCACCACGTGCAGAACCTGCTCGGCACCTCGGACCGGGTCAGCTCGCGCACCGGCCCGACCTCCGACTCGGTCCGCCTGGAGCTGCAGGCCGACTGCTACGCGGGTGCCTGGGGCAAGGCCGCGACGACGACGCCGTCCGCCAACGGTCAGCCCCTCATCACGAACATCACCCAGGAGGACGTGACCGCGGCCCTGGACGCGGCCTCGCGCATCGGTGACGACTTCATCCAGAGCGAGCTCGGCGGCGGACGGGTCGACACGACCAAGTTCAGCCACGGCAGCTCGGCGCAGCGGCAGAAGTGGTTCACGACCGGGTTGCAGACCGGCGATCCGGCTCGCTGCAACACCTTCGACACGAACAACCTGGGCTGAGCAGCCAACAAAACAGGGCCCCCTCCGCGAAGGAGAGGGCCCTGTTTTCGTTGAACTACGCGACGGCCGCGTGCGAGTGGTCGTCGTGCGAGGCGATCTTCATCTGTGCCGACGAACGGGCATCGGCGCGCTTGGAGCGCGGCGGCACACCGTTGACGTCCTCAGTGGACACACCGTAGGCAGCGGTCACGAACGCGAGAGCCCCGGAGTTGCGGCCAAGTGCCGTGCGGTCGAGGTTGCCGAGGTTGTCGCACTTCGAGTGGTAGCACGGGTCGTAGGCGACACCTGCCGTGCCGCCCCACTTGGCTGCCTGGGCCGCGGTCTTGACGCCCTCGGCGCCGGTGAACAGGCCACCGGCCGGGATGCCCTGCGCGATGAACTCGCCGTAGTCGGAACGACCGGAGAAGTCGGTGCCCTCGGTGGGCACGCCCTTGGCCGCGAAGTAGTCGGCGAAGGCCTTCTCGATCTGCGCCGAACCGAACGGACCCGGGCCCGCGCCCACACCGTCGGAGTTGTCGCCGTCGTAGATGAAGTACGCGGCGTTCGGCGAACCGATCATGTCGAAGTTCAGGTACAGGGCGATGTCCAGCTGCTGCTCGAAGGTCAGCGACTGCACGTACTCGGTCGAACCGATGAGGCCGCGCTCCTCGGCACCCCACCAGGCGAACCGGATGGCGTTGTCGACCTTCGGGCGCGAACCCAGCTGCAGCGCGGTCTCCAGCAGACCTGCCGAGCCGGAACCGTTGTCATTGATGCCAGGGCCGGTCTCGACGCTGTCGAGGTGCGCACCCGCCATCACGACGTTGTTGGTGCGGCCGGTCTTGGTCTGCGCGATGACGTTGCGCTGGGTGCGGACCTCGGTGTGGAACCGCATGTCGACGGTGATGGCGGAACCGGCCTTGCCGGCCAGCGTGGTGCCGTCGGCCTGCGAGACGCCGCCGGTCGGGATCTTGCCGGGGTTGGTCAGCGTGACGTTGGCCAGCGGACCGGCGATGTTGTTCGAGACCAGCACGGCGATGGCGCCCGCGGCGAACGCGTTGAGGTGCTTCTGCTCGAACGTGCAGCCGCCGCGGCGGATCAGGGCGACCGAGCCGGTGAAGTCCTGGCCGGCGAAGTCGGTGGCCTCACAGCCCGTGGTGGCGTCCTCCGGGACGACGCGCAGCGGACCGGTGACGCCGCCGACCGGGGTCTGCGGCGACTCGGTCATGATCAGCGCCTGGTAGTTCACGCCGTCGACGCGAGCCAGTTCGGCGTCGGTGACCATGATGTCGAAGTCGAACGTCGGCGTGCTCACGATGAAGCCCTCGCCGCGGAGCTTGTTCGCGACGTAGTCGACGCTCGCGTCGTAGCCGGGCGTCAGGGCGGCACGGTTGCCGCCGTTGCGGTCGGCGAGCCGCTGGAAGGCGATCAGGTGCCGGTTGACGCCCTCGGTGGTCACCTTCTTGGCGAGCTTCTTGGCGAGCGCGGGGCCTGCTGGTTCAGTTGCGGCGGATGCGGTGGCGGTGGGGGCCGCGACGAGTGCTGTGATTGCCAGCATCGTCGCCAGCTTGGATCTGCCAGACATGAACGTTCCCCTTCGTTCGGGATTCGATGAACCCTCACAAGCGGAGACCTGGGACACAATCCCTCGGTCGGCGGGAGTTCAGCTGGTGATCAGCCGAACACACTCCGCTAGGCCCTCGACAACCGTGTTCCATTCCGGGCGCACGAAGTTCTCCGCGTCCAGCCGCAGTCGCACGTGGTCCAGCGGCTCTCCGCGCGGGGCGATGCGAACGGTGCCGTCGTGGACGTAGCCGAGCTTCTCGCTGACCCGGTTCGACGCGTGGTTGCCCTCCCACGCGGCCGATCGAGCGATGCGGGCGCCCAGGTGGTCGAACGCGAGCTGCAGCACGGCGATCCGCACCTCGGTGCCAAAACCCTGGCCGTGGTGCTTGCGGCCGAGCCACGAACCCGTGTTCACCTCGCGCAGCACGCCGAAGTCACGCGCGCCGATCTCCTGGACCCCGATCACCTTGCCCTCGTGGCGGATCAGGAACGTGATCGCCCAGTCGTCCACGCGGAGCTTCGCGCGCATGCCCCAGAAGAACTGGACCATGCTGAGCCCGTCGTCTTCTGTGAGTTGATCGGTCCACGGCACGTAGAACGGCATCTCCGCCGGATCGTGCACACCTTCCTTCGCCACCTCGACGAGCTCGAACAGCCCCTCGTCGTCATCGGGGCGCAACTCCAGCCGGGGTGTGCGCAGAACCAGGTGCCGCAACGGCCAGGCGTCCATGTTCCGATGGTGCCGGGGCTGTCGAACGGTATTACGGTCGACTGTATGCATGCCATCACTGTTCGCGAACCCGGCGGCCCGGACGTGCTCGTGTGGACCGAGGTCCCCGATCCCGTGCCAGGACCGGGCGAGGTGCTGATCGACGTCGCCGCGAGTGCGGTCAACCGCGCGGATCTCCTGCAGCGCCAGGGCTTCTACCCGCCGCCGCCCGGTGCGTCGGACATCATCGGGCTGGAGTGCTCCGGCACGATCGCCGCGCTCGGCGAGGGCGTGACCGGGTGGAACGTCGGCGACGAGGTGTGCGCGCTGCTCGCGGGCGGCGGCTACGCGGAGAAGGTCGTCGTGCCGGCACCGCAGGTCCTGCCGGTGCCCGCGGGCGTCGACGTCGTGACGGCGGCCGCGCTGCCCGAGGTGGCGTGCACGGTGTGGTCGAACGTCGTGATGGACGGCCGGTTGAAGCTCGGTGAGACGTTCCTCGTGCACGGCGGCGCGGGCGGTATCGGCACGCACGCGATCCAGGTCGCCAAGGCGCTCGGCGCGACCGTCGCGGTCACGGCCGGCTCCGACGAACGACTGCGCAAGTGCGCGGAGCTCGGCGCGGACGTCACGGTCAACTACAAGACCCAGGACTTCGTGGCCGAGGTCAAGCAGGCCGACGTCATCCTCGACAACATGGGCGCCTCCTACCTCCCCCGCAACATCGACGTGCTGGCGCCGGACGGCCGGTTGATGATCATCGGCATGCAGGGCGGCGTGAAGGGCGAGCTACCCATCGGCAAGCTGCTCGGCAAACGAGCCTCGGTGATGGCCACCGGTCTGCGCGGCCGAAGCATCGAGAGCAAGGGCGCGATCGTGGCGCAGGTCCGGGAGTACCTGTGGCCGTTGGTGGAGAGCGGCGCGGTCAAGCCGATCGTCGGCGAGGTCGTGCCGATGTCGGACGCGGCGCGGGCGCACCGGCTGCTGGAGGAGAGCGACGTGTTCGGGAAGGTCCTGCTCACGCGAGAGCGGTAGCGGTAGCGGCGCCCAGCGAGGTCCGGGGAGCCGTGCGGAACTCCATGCCGAACTCCTCGGACCACCGCGCCAGCACGGCCTGTTCGTCGGGCCGGTCGACGTCGTCCGCCAGCACGGTGGCACCAGGTGCCAGCACCGCCCGCAGCACGGGCAACGCCGGATAACGCGAGTCGCCGAACCCCGGCCCGTCGACCAGCAGCAGGTCGACCAGACCGAACCGCTCGACGTACCCGAGCACCTCGTCGTGCACCTGCTGGGGCGAGTACCACTGGCCGTGCCGCGACAACGCCGCCGGATGACGCGACAACGGCGCGTGCACAACGCGGGCAACGGAACCCAGACCTTCGCGTCGCAGTTGGGACGCGACGAAAGCAGCCGTGCGCTCGTCGTGCTCGATCGACAGCAGATGCCCGAAGCCGCGCTGCGACAGCAACCGCGCCAGCAGGACCGAGGACGAGCCGCAGCCCAGTTCCACCAGAACGGTCCGGGCGCCGAGCACGATCTCGTCCATCACCGCCACGAGAGCCGCCGGCCGCAGTTCGTCGGACGTCGCCGGCAGGTACTCCGTGTTCAGCGAGCCGAGCCGCTGGAGGGCCGAGAGATCGGCGAGCTCGCGAGCCAGCGAGTCGTCCAAGAAAGAATCTCCCCAGTCCTTAGTGGTGTGGCTCGCAACGTTGCCGTGCGAATTCGCGGTCAGACGGACGCATCGTGGTGCCGCCCCCACGTCCTCATACTGGACGCGGTGCCGCGAGGCGTCCTGCTGAGCGCGAATTCACCGCCAACGTTGCGAGCCGCACCACTAGTAGAGCGTTGCGGCTTAGTTGTGCCCCGCCGGGCGGTCGCTTGTCGTCGAAAGCCCGGATGGTCGCGCTCTCACGTAACGTCAACGGCGAGTTGGCGGTAGAAAACTGCCGACGCAAGCGTTTGCTGATCGCCCCAACTACCACCAACCACGCAGGCGGCAGCCATGAGAGCGCGATCTTCATGATCGAAACACGGCCACCTGCCGGCATCACGCCCGCCGCCAATACTCCAAATATTAGTCGCAACGATCTACTAGCCCAGTTCGGACACCGCCCGGACCAGGTCGTCCACCTCGACCGCGTTCGTGTAGTGCGCCAGGCCGACGCGGATGGCGCCGCCGACCTCGCCGACGCCGAGCACCGAGAACACCCCGTACTGGCCGGGGTCGGCGAACGCGCAGACGCCTCGCGAGGCGAGGTGTTCGACGCCGTCCTCCGCCTTGACCCCGGCGATCGTGAACGCCAGCGCGGGAACCCTGCGCATGGCGTCGCCGATCACCATCACGTGGCGCAGCGAACGCAGTTCGTTGATGAGATTAGCGAGCAGCCCGGCCTGGTACGCCTTCACGGATCCCAACGATGTGACGAGACGCTCACGGCGCGTGCCCGACGCGGCGTCGTCGAGCTCCGCGAGGTACTCCACGGACGCGACGAGGCCGGCGAGCATCGGGTAGGCGTGCGGGCCGAGTTCGAGCCGCTCGGGGCCGCGGGCGGTCGGGTCCACCGAGCAGGACGGCAACCTCTCCAGCACCGACGGGTCGCGGAACACCAGCGCGCCGACCGGCGGGCCGCCCCACTGGCCAGCGGAAAGTGCCACGACATCGGCACCCATGCCAACGATGTCCAACGGCACGAACGGCGCGGCCGAAGAGGCGTCCACGACCACCAGCGAACCGTGCTGCCGGGCCACCGAGGAGATCTTGGCGAGGTCCGGGCGGGTGCCGACGACACCGGACGCCGCGGTGATGGCGATGAGCTTGGTGCGGTCGGTGACCAGCTCGTCATACTGCCAGCTCGGCAGCTCGCAGGTCTCGATGTCGACTTCCGCCCATTTGACCGCACTGCCGGTGCGCTGGGTAGCGCGCAGCCACGGCGCGATGTTCGCGGGATGGTCCAGCCTGGACACGAGGACCTCGTCGCCCATGAACCAGTCGTCGGTCATCGCGTCCGCGAGGCGCTGCAACAACACCGCGGACGACGGGCCGAGCACGACACCCGCCGGATCGCCGCCGACGAGGTCCGCGACGGACCTGCGAGCGGCGTCCACGATGGCTTCGGCGCGTTGGGAGGCAGGGAAAATGCCGCCCGGGCCGGAAACCGGGGCGCGCAGCGCGGTGGAGACGGCGGTGGCGACCTGTTCGGGCACCTGCATGCCGGCCGGTGCGTCAAGGTGGACCCAGCCGTCGCCGAGCGCGGGGAAGAGCCCTCGTACCCGTGCGACGTCGAACGCCATGCCACACACCGTACGTATGAAGGCAAACCTCGTGTTCGTCAGCCCCCACCCGGCTAAGTTCGAACAACGCCAAGAGGCCAGGATGGAGACCATGAACCAGGAGCAGCCAGTCATCATCGTCGGCGGCCAGGACGGCGACATCACCGACATGGTCGAACAGCCGGCCAAGGTCATGCGGATCGGCACGATGATCAAGCAGCTGCTTGAGGAGGTGCGGGCGGCGCCGCTGGACGAGGCGAGCCGCAACCGCCTCAAGGAGATTCACAAGCGGTCGATCGAGGAGCTCGAGGACGGCCTGGCGCCGGAGCTGCGCGAGGAGCTGGAGCGGCTTTCGCTGCCGTTCACCGAGGAGGGCACGCCTTCCGACGCCGAGCTGCGGATCGCGCAGGCTCAGCTCGTCGGCTGGCTGGAGGGCCTGTTCCACGGCATCCAGACCGCGCTGTTCGCCCAGCAGATGGCCGCCCGCGCCCAGCTGGAGCAGATGCGCGGCCGGGCGCTTCCGGCCGGCAGCGGAGACGCCCACGAAGGGACCGTCGGCGGCAAGGGGACGGGCCAGTACCTCTGACTCCCTCGTGGGCCTACCATGCGGCGCACAGCTGAGTGGTGAGGAGAGTCGAAAGTGCTCGACCGTGTCCGCCGGAGCCTCGCGCCCGGTTACTTCCGCAAGGCCCTCCGCGACAAGCTGATGCGGGCGGTCGAAGACGCGATCCGCCCCTACCACCAGGTTCAGCAGGGGCGCATCGACGACCTCCAGCACCAGCTCAACGAGGCTGTGCGCTACCAGGGCGACCGCATCGCCGAGCTCACCGCCAACTACGAGCACCGCCAGCGCCGCGACCTGCTGTTCGCAGCCGAAAGAGACGCCGCGGCGGACAGTGCCAAGTTCGCGGTGGAGCGCATGCCGACCGCGCCGACGTTCCCGGACCCGCACGCGACGCTGCACCACGCGCTGTCGTTGCTGGAGATCGACGGCATGGTGCTGGAGTTCGGTGTCTACACCGGCACGACGCTGAAGATCATCTCCGCGGCGACGGAGGGACGCGAGATCTACGGCTTCGACTCCTTCACCGGACTGCCGGAGGACTGGCGCACCGGGTTCGACGCGGGCGCGTTCGGCGTCGACCAGCTGCCGGACGTGCCGGGGGCCGAGCTCATCGCCGGCTGGTTCGACGACACCGTGCCCGGCTTCGTGGCCGAGCACCCCGGCTCCGTCGCGTTCCTGCACGTCGACTGCGACCTGTACTCGTCGACCAAGACGGTGCTGGAACACGTCGGACCGCGGCTGCGGGCCGGCTCGATCGTGCTGTTCGACGAGTACTTCAACTACCAGGGCTGGCGCGACCACGAGCACAAGGCCTGGATGGAGTACGTCGCCGAGACCGGCATCAAGTTCAGCTACGAGGGGTATTCGGTCGATCACGAACAGGTGATCGTGAAGATTCAAGAGGTTCCGTCCGAATCCGGACGTTGACCTCGTCGTGACCGACCGGGGGCGAGGTCGTCAAGGCCTCGCCGGTACGCTCAGTCCTCGTGCAAGCCACCAGTACGCTCGACCATCCTGAGGCACCCCCCGCCGCGAACTCCAGGACGTTCGGCCGCGCCTTCGAGGACATCACGACGGCCTGGAAGCACCGTGAGCTGTGGGGCCATCTGGGCTGGCAGGACATCAAGCAGCGCTACCGCCGGTCGGTCATCGGGCCGCTGTGGATCACCATTTCGATGGGTACCACAGCGCTGGCCCTCGGCCTGCTGTACTCGCAGCTGTTCCAGGAAGACATCGCGACGTTCCTGCCGTACGTGACCGTCGGCTTCGTCATCTGGGGCTTCATCCTCGGCTGTGTGAACGAAGGCACAGAGGTCTTCATCGCCAACGAGGGGCTCATCAAGCACCTCCCGGCGCCGATCACGGTGCACGTGCTGCGGCTGGTGTGGCGGCAGACCCTGTTCTTCGCGCACAACCTCGTCGTCTACGTGGTCGTGCTGGCGATCTTCTTCTCGACGCTCAGCAACCCGTACGTGATGAACAACGACCCGGAGCTCAAGCCGGGCGTCGAGCTGGGAGATCCTGCTGGCGATCCCGGGCTTCGCCCTGCTGGCGATCAACGGCGTGTGGATCTCGCTGCTGTTCGGCATCATCAGCACCCGGTTCCGCGACATCCCGCCGGTCGTGCACAGCTTCATCAACCTGGTGTTCTTCATGACGCCGATCGTCTGGCACGCGGGTGTGCTCAACAAGGTCACCGACGGCCAGGGCAGCTGGCGCGATGCTGATCGCCGAGCTGAACCCGGTCTACCACTACCTGGAGATCGTCCGCGCACCGTTGCTCGGCCACGTCATCGACTGGCACCACTGGGCCATCGTCGGCGGCCATCACCGTCGTCGGCTGGGCGTCTCGCACTCATCGCGCTGCGCAACTGGCGCGCTCGCGTCTCGTACTGGGTCTAAAGGAGGTCGGCAACCATGGTCAGCATCAACGTCTGGAACGCATCGGTCGACTTCCCGATCTTCGACGCCAAGTCGAGGTCGCTGAAGAAGCTCGCGCTCGGCAAGGTCGGCGGCAAGATCGGCTCTGAGGGCCGCGTCCCGATCATCGAGGCGCTGCACGACATCACGCTGTCGCTCAAGGAAGGTGACCGGGTCGGCCTGGTCGGCCACAACGGCGCCGGCAAGTCGACGCTGCTGCGGCTGCTCGCGGGCATCTACGAGCCGACCCGCGGCAGCCAGCGCATCGTCGGCAAGGTCGCGCCGGTCTTCGACCTCGGCGTCGGCATGGACCCGGAGATCTCCGGGTACGAGAACATCATGATCCGCGGCCTCTTCCTGGGCATGTCCCGCAAGGAGATGGAGAAGCGGGTCGACGACATCGCGGAGTTCACCGAGCTCGGCGACTACCTGTCGATGCCGCTGCGCACGTACTCCACGGGTATGCGGGTGCGGCTCGCGCTCGGCGTGGTCACCTCCATCGACCCCGAGATCCTGCTGCTCGACGAGGGCATCGGCGCGGTCGACGCGGCGTTCATGGCCAAGGCCCGCGAACGCCTGAAGGACCTCGTGAAGCGGTCCGGCCTGCTGGTGTTCGCGAACCACTCCGACGAGACGCTGCTGGACTTCTGCGACTCCGCGATCTGGATGGACGAAGGCCGCGTCAAGCAGCACGGCGGTCTGCGCGAGGTGCTCACCGCGTACAAGGGCCACGACCCCTTCGAGCGGATGAGCCCGGAACAGATCGCCCGGCTCGGCTACTCCTCCCCCGTCCTCAGTGGAAATGGCGGCGAATAGACCGTGACTCTCCAGGCACTGCCCAAGGGCTCCGTCGTGGCGGTGGTGGTCACCCGCCATCGCCGGGAGCTGCTGGCCTCCTCGCTCAAGTCGCTGGCGAGCCAGACCAGGGTCCCCGACCACCTGGTGGTCGTCGACAACGGCCCTGACCAGCCGGTCGACGACCTCGTGGAGCAGTGCCCGCTCCCCACGACCTACCTGCCGTCGCACCGCAACCTCGGTGGCGCCGGCGGCTTCGCGCTGGGCATCCTGCACGCGCTCTCGCTGGGTGCGGACTGGGTGTGGCTGGCCGACGACGACGGCCGCCCGGCCGACGAGAACGTGCTGGCCGTGCTGCTCGAAGAGGCGGACCGGCGCAAGCTCGCCGAGATCTCCCCGGTCGTCACGAACATCGAGAGCCCGGACAAGCTGGCGTTCCCGCTGCGGCGTGGCCTCACGTGGAAGCGCTCCGCGGCCGAGCTCGGCACGGACTTCCTGCCGGGCATCGCCTCGCTGTTCAACGGCGCGCTGTTCCGGGCGTCGACGCTGGACGTCGTCGGCGTGCCGGACTACCGGCTGTTCTTCCGCGGCGACGAGGTGGAGATCCACCGCCGGCTCGTCCGCTCCGGCCTGCCGTTCGGCACGTCGCTGCGGGTCGCGTACGTGCACCCGGACGGCTCCGACGAGTTCAAGCCGATGCTGGGCGGCCGGTTCCACGCGCAGGACCCGGAGAACCAGATCAAGCGGTACTACACCTACCGCAACCGCGGGTACCTGCTGTCGCAGCCGGGTATGCGCAAGCTGGGCGCCCTTGAGGTGTTCCGGTTCGGCCTGTACTTCCTCGCGGTGAAGCGGGACCCGAAGGCGTTCGTCGAGTGGCTGAAGCTCGTGCGCCTCGGTCAGCGGGAGCGCTTCTTCCGCAAGTGACGCGATCTGCCGAGGGCGGAATCGCTGCTGGCGAAACCGCCCTCTGATCGTGTCCTGGAACACGGTTTGCTGACCACATGAGCAAACTCGTGCTGTTCCTCGCCGCAAACCCGAACCCGATCACCCTCACGGTCACCGACGAGACGAAGGACGACCTCTCGCAGAGGTTGACCCAGATCGTCCGCAACGGCCACACCCAGCCGATCGCGGGACCGGACGGGCGCGAGTACGTCGTGAACTTCTCCAACGTCGTCGTCGCACACTTCGAGTAACCGCTCGCGCACCCGAGGTGATCGGAGTAAGACGGGATGGGTGATCTCCCGACGCAGACTTCTGTCCTTGGCAGGCGCGAGCGCGCTGCTGGCCGCGTGCGGTTCCAACACCGGCAGGGGCGGCTCCGGCCAGGCCCTGAAGCAGTGGTACCACGCCTACGGCGAACCCGGCGTGCAGCAGGCCGTGGAGAGATACGCCAAGGCGTATTCGAAGATCCCGGTCGACGTGCAGTGGAACCCCGGCGACTACGACTCCAAGCTCGCGACGAGCCTGCTGTCCGGCGACGGACCGGACGTCTTCGAGTCCACCCCGCAGATCAGCTCGGTCCGGGCGGGTCAGCTCGTGCCGCTCGACGACGTCTTCGGCGACGCCAAGAGCGATTTCTCCGAGTCGATTCTCGCGACGCACACCGTTGACGGGAAGATCTACGGGGTCCCGCAGGCGGTCGACATGCAGATGTTGTTCTACCGCAGGAGCTTCCTCGACCAGGCCGGGATCGCGCCACCGTCCACTGTGGATGAGCTGATCGAGGCCTCGAAGCGGCTCACCAAGGGCGGGGTCAAGGGCCTGTTCGCCGGCAACGACGGTGGCGGCGGAGTGCTGGGCGGGCCCGCGCTGTGGTCGGCCGGGCTCGACTACGTGCGCGACCACCAGGTCGGGTTCGACGATCCCCTTGCGGCGCAGGCGATCGGCAAGCTGCGCGAGCTCTACACCGGCGGCGGCCTGCTGCTCGGCGCGGTGCAGGACTGGGCGGAGCCGGACGCGTTCACGCAGGGACTCGTCGCCATGCAGTGGACCGGGCTGTGGGCGGTGCCGGCGATCCAGAAGGCGCTGGGCGACGACTTCGGGGTGCTGCCGTTCCCGAAGCTCACCGGCGACGGCAAACCGAGCGTGCCGGTCGGCGCGTTCGGGGCGATGGTCAACGCCAAGTCGAAGCGGGTCGACGAGGCCAAGGAGTTCGTGCGGTGGCTGTGGATCGAGCGGACCGAGTACCAGGAGGACTTCAACCTCGGCTACGGCTTCCACATCCCGCCGCGCAAGAGCATCGCGGCGAAGGCGTCGAAGTTGCAGTCCGGTCAGGCCGCGGACGCGGTGAAGTTCGTGCAGGAGAACGCGAAGGCCTCCAACCCGCCGGACTGGACCTCGGTGATGCGCACGGCGTTCAACGACGCGGTGTCGCGGGTCGTCCGCGATGGCGCTCCCGCCGACGCCGAGATCAAGGGTGCGGCGCAGAAGGCGCGGGACGAGCTGAAGCGCCTGTACGGATGAAGCCCGCGAAATGAAACACAGTCATCTGGAACGCGCCTTCTGGCTGTTCGTCGGGCCGTTCGCGATCGGCCTGCTCGTGTTCGTGTACGTGCCGATCGGGTGGAGCCTGCTGCTGTCGTTCTTCGACGCCCGCAACACGGTGACGCCCACCGAGTTCGTCGGGCTGCGCAACTACGCCGACATGCTGACCGACGGGCCGTTCCTGCGCAGCCTCGGCACGTTCAGCGTGTTCGCGGCCTTCATCGTGCCGTTGACGTTCGTGCTCGCCCTGGCACTCGCGTTGCTGGTCAGCCAGATCACCTTCATGCAGGCGTTCTTCCGGTCGGTGTTCTTCCTGCCGACGGCGTGCTCGTACGTCGTGGCGTCGCTGGTGTGGAAGCTCTCGATCTTCAACGGGGTGCGCTTCGGGCTCGCGAACACGGTGCTGGGGTGGTTCGGCGCCGAGCCGGTGGCGTGGACGGTGTCGACGTCGCCGCCCTGGTACTGGCTCGTGCTCGTGACGCTGCGACTCTGGCTGCAGCTGGGGTTCTACATGATCCTTTTCATCGCCGGGCTGCAGCGGATCCCGCGGCACCTCTACGAGGCCGCGTGGATCGACGGCGCCAAGCCTGGCTGGCAGACGCTGCGCTACATCACGCTGCCGCAGCTGCGCACGACGTCGGTCGCCGTGCTGCTGTTGCTGCTCATCGCGGCGTACCAGGCGTTCGACGAGTTCTACAACGTGCTGGGCACCGACCGCGGCTACCCGCCGTTCGCGCGGCCGCCGTTGATCTACCTCTACTACACGGCGCTGGGTTCCGGCGGGCAGGACTTCGGGCACGGCAGCGCGGGCGCGGTGATCCTCACGCTGCTCATCGCGGGCGTGACGCTGGTGCAGGGCAGGGTGATCACGCGATGAAGGCCGTCCGGTACCTGGCGCTCTCGATGGCCGCGGTGCTGTTCCTGGTGCCGTTCTACCTGGTGCTGCGCAACGGTTTGGCGACCGAGCAGGAGATCACCGCGCCGACCTGGACGTTCTGGCCGAGCGAGATCCGGTGGGAGAACTTCGCCGAGCTCTTCGCCAACCCGGCCGTGCCGATGGTCCGCAGCATGCTCAACTCGTTCCTCGTCGCGGTCCTGCAGACGGCGGGGCAGCTGCTGCTCTGCGGGCTTGCCGGGTACGGGCTCGCGCGCATCCCCTACCGGTACGCGAACCTGGTGCTGTACCTGGTCATCGCCACGCTGATGATCCCGGCGGCGGTCACGTTCGTGCCGACGTTCGTGGTCGTCTCGACCCTGGGCTGGGTCTCCGACCTGCGCGGGCTGGTGATCCCGGGCCTGTTCAGCGGGTTCACCGCGTTCCTGTTCCGGCAGTACTTCCTGAACTTCCCGCGGGAACTGGAGGAAGCGGCGCGGATCGACGGGCTCGGGCACTGGGGCACGTACTGGCGGGTGGTCGTGCCGAACTCCAAGGGGTTCTTCGCCGCGCTCGGCGTCATCGCGTTCGTGACCAGCTGGAACCAGTTCCTCTGGCCGCTGGTGATCGCGCAGGACCAGGACTCGTGGACGGTGCAGGTGGCGCTGTCGACGTTCCTCACGGCGCAGTCGATGGACGTCGTCCAGTTGTTCCTCGCCGCCGCCATCTCGATCACCCCGCTGGTCATCGTCTTCGCGGCCCTGCAGCGGCTGCTCGTCCGCGGCGTGACGGAGACCGGCATCAAGGGGTAAAACGCCTGTTCAGGCCGCCTGCAGGACACTTGCAGGCCGCTTGGAGGTTTCTTGGAGGTGCCCCCGTCAGAGTTCTCCATGTCGAGACCACGACAAACCGAGACAAACCAAAGTCCTTGGGGGGACACCGACATGAAGAACACCATGCGACTCGCCGCTTTCGCTCTCGCCGTCGCCGCCCCGCTCGCCCTCGCCGGCCCGGCTCAGGCAGCCGACACGGGCTCGATCTACGGCTTCGTGTGGAACGACGCGGACAACGACGGCGTTCGTGAGGTCGGCGAGGCTCCGATCGCCGGGCACTGGATGTACATCGACGGCACCAGCAAGGCCGCGCAGACGGGCGCCGACGGCTTCTACGAGATCACCGGCCTCGCGGCGGGCAGCTACGTCGTCGGCTCGGCTGACCGCTCGCTCTCGCACGGCCAGGGGTGGAGCCGCGCGGGCTTCAGCTCGACCTTCAACCAGGCCACCGGCAAGCGGACGAGCCCGATCCAGCTGGAGGCCGGTCAGCGGTACGGGCTGGTCGAGAGCGGCTTCGTCAACGCCGTCGTCGACACCAAGGTCAACCAGCTCTTCGTCAGCAACCCGAACCCGAAGGTCGGCGACGTGATCGACATCGTCGGCTCCACCGTCCACAACGGCAACGTGTACGACCAGTTCGGCGGCCAGCTCACGCTGCCGACCGGCCTGCGCGTCGTCGAGCGGCTGGGCGGCATGCCGAAGTACTACGAGACCGAGCCCGCCGGCAAGGTCACCGGCTACTTCTACGACCGCAAGCCCAGCGGCCTGCCCGAGTGGGTCGGTGCCCGCGTCGTCGTCGAGCAGCCGCTGAACGGCGCCGAGATCAAGTTCGAGGCGTGGAAGGGCCTGTTCCGCAGCACCGACACGAACCTGGCCAACGACGTCGAGACGAAGACCCTGACCACCAGCTGACGCATCACCGGCTGGCAGCGGACCCGGCTCCCTTGGGGGTGAGCCGGGTCCGCTTTGTCGTGTAAGGACTGGTCATCGACCTGCACGAGTTCTTGCAGGTTTCTTCCAGGTCGGCCGGGCAGAGTTCTCCACGTCGCACCAAGACAACCAGAGTTCCTGGGGGGAACGATGAAGATCGCAACGCGGCTGGCAGCTCTCGCACTGGCCGCCGCCGCACCACTCGCACTCGCCGGCCAGGCCACCGCGGCCGACACCGGCTCCATCTCCGGCGTCGTGTGGCACGACCTGAACGACAACCGCGTCCGCGACGCCGGCGAACCGGGGATCGCCGGCCACTACCTGCTCATCGAAGGCACCGACAAGGTCGTGCAGTCGGACGCCGACGGCCGCTACAAGTTCACCGGCCTCGCGCCGGGCAGCTACCTGGTCAACTCCACGGACCGCGCCGGCTGGGGGCAGGGCTGGGTCGGCGACGGAGAACTTCCGCGGGGACGACGGCAAGCTCTGGGTGCCGATCAAGCTGAATCCCGGTCAAAAGGTGAAGAACGTCAACAGCGCCTTCGCCACCGCCAAAGTCGACACGAAGGTCTGGCAGCTCACCATCAGCAACCCGACCCCCAAGGTCGGCGACGTGATCGACATCTACGGCTCCACGCACATCGCCGGCAACGTCTACGACCAGTTCGGCGGCCAGCTCACGCTGCCCGACGGCCTGCGCGTCATCGAGCGGCTCGGCGGCATGCCGAAGTACTACGAGACCGAGCCCGCCGGCAAGGTCACCGGCTACTTCTACACCGCGCCGCATGCACCCGGAGTGGGTCGGTGCCCGCGTGGTCGTGGAGAAGCCGATCGACGGCGAGGTCAGGTTCGAGGTCATGAAGGGCCTCTTCGGCTCGACCGACACCAACACGGCCAATGATGTCGGCACGAAGCTGCTGATCACGACCGGCTGAGTTGTGCGAGTGAAAGCGACGGCCCGATTCACCGGAGGGTGATCGGGCCGTTTCGCCGCGTCAAGAGCCACCCGGTCCAATCGAGAAATATCGCCATAGTTGCTCTTTTCGGCGGATAGTCCTAGGCAATCCAGCTGAGCAACACTCACCCTCGGGGTCGCTTGTGAGATGACAACAAGCGCTTGACTTGGGGGGAACACAACAAAATGACGAGAACGCGCACGGCGCTTGCCGTGGCGTCAGTTCTGGCTGCCGGTTTCAGCCTGACGCCAATTCACGCAATGGCCCAGAACGAGTGCGCGCAGCGCGTCCTCAACATCGTCGCCCATCACGACGACGACCTGCTGTTCCTCAGCCCCGACCTGATCAACGACATCCAGCAGGGCAAGTGCGTCCAGACCGTTTTCCTCGTCGCTTCGGACTACCCCAACGGCAGGCCGATGAGTGACGAGCAATACATGAAGGAACGCGAGCTCGGGGTGCGCGAAGCGTATGCCGAAGCTGCGGGTGAAGACCCCGCGAATTGGACTTCGTCGACCTATTTCGCCGACACCAAGCGGGCCACTCAGTGGACGCTCAACGAGAAAATCTCCGTCATCGAGTTACGCATCTCGGACGCAGCGACAGCACCTGGTGACTCGTTGTGGTGGCTGTACGCGGAGGATCAGACGGTCACCACTCGGGCAGGCGACGAAAACCCGGCGCAGACGTTCAACCGGGGCGAGCTCGGCGACTTCCTGCGCCACGTCGTCGCCGATTTCCTGCCGACCGAAATCCACGCGGGCGATCCTCTCGCCGACCACCGCTCGGAGAACTTCCACAAAGACCACATCGCGGCGGCCCGGCTGGTCCGGTGGTCGCTGGACGGACGACAGGGCGGGCCGCCGGTCAGGGCGTACCGCGACTACTCGATCTCCGAGGCGGGCCCGAACCTGGCGAACGCGGAGATCGCGGCCAAGACCGAGCTCTTCCAGTCGTTCGTGCGACACGACTACGACATCTGCAAGACGGGTCCAGGCACGCCGTGTGAACCGCACGAGTGGTTCGGCCAGCACTATCGGGACTGGATGAGCAGGCAGTACCCCATCGACCAGAGCTGGCGCGAGGGGTTCATCGAGCCGCTGCCCCAGCCGTACGTCGACAACCCTCGCACCGACCCGTACGTCGGGGGCAAGTTCAAGATCCGGAACGTGGCCACGGGCCAGGAGCTCGCGATCCTCAACGCCTGGACACACAACGGGGCCGAGCTGATCACGTGGTATCAGGGCGGTTCGGCGAACATGAAGTTCCAGATGAGCGCGACCCCGCGCGGCTGGGAGATCGCGCCGCAGCACTCCGGGAGGTGCCTTGATGTGCCGAACTTCAGCCAGAGCAACGGTCACCACGTCACGCAGTGGAGCTGCACCGGCAACGCCAACCAGGCGTTGCGGATCATCAAGCAGCCGGACGACACCTACGAGCTGGTGTTCGCGCACTCCGACATGCGGCTGACTGCGCCGACGAGCGCCGGCAACTACGTGCGGCAGGCCTACTACAACGCCAACGCGCACAACCTGCAGAAGTGGCGGTTCATCCCGACGACGTGATCGAAAGCCGAAACGCTGAAAGGCCCGGTCAGGGATACCTGACCGGGCCTCTCACCACATCTTGATCAGTCGTCGAGCGAGCCGTTGAGCGGCTTGCCGTCGGTGAAGAACGGCGCGATCTTGTTCTCGAACACGGTCAGCGCGGAGCCGATGGCCATGTGCATGTCGAGGTACTTGTAGGTGCCGAGGCGGCCACCGAAGATCACGTTGCGCTGCGCGGCCTCCGCCTTCGCGAGCTCGCGGTAGCGCTCGAGCTTCTCGCGGTCCTCGGCCGTGTTGATCGGGTAGTACGGCTCGTCGTCCTTCTCCGCGGCACGGGAGAACTCGCGGACGATGACCGTCTTGTCCGACGGGTAGGAGCGCTCCGGGTGGAAGTGGCGGAACTCGTGGATGCGGGTGAACGGGACGTCCGCGTCGTTGTAGTTCATGACCGGCGTGCCCTGGAAGTCGCCGATCGGCAGGACTTCCCGCTCGAAGTCGAGCGTGCGCCAGCCGAGCCAGCCCTCGGAGTAGTCGAAGTAGCGGTCGAGCGCGCCGGTGTAGACGACCGGGGTGCCCGCCGGGATCTCCTCGCGGATGTCGAAGAAGTCCGTGGACAGCGCGACATCGATGTTCGGGTGGTCCGCCATCTTCTCGAGCCACGCGGTGTAGCCGTCCTTCGGCAGACCCTCGTAGGTGTCGTTGAAGTAGCGGTTGTCGAAGTTGTAGCGGACCGGGAGGCGCGCGATGACCGCGGCGGGCAGCTCCTTCGGGTCCGTCTGCCACTGCTTCGCGGTGTAGTCCCTGATGAACGCCTCGTACAGAGGCCGGCCGACCAGGGAGATCGCCTTTTCCTCGAGGTTCTTCGCGTCCTTGGAGTCGATCTCGGCGGCCTGCTCCGCGACCCACGCCTTGGCGTCCTCCGGCGACATGTAGCGGCCGACGAACTGGGAGAGCAGGCCGAGACCCATCGGGAACTGGTAGGCCTGGCCGGCGTGCATGGCGAAGACGCGGTGCTGGTAGCCGGTGAACTCGGTGAACTGGTTGACGTAGTCCCACACGCGCTTGTTCGACGTGTGGAACAGGTGCGCGCCGTAGCGGTGCACCTCGATGCCGGTCTCCGGCTCCTGTTCGGAGTAGGCGTTGCCACCGATGTGGTCGCGCCGGTCGATCACCAGCACGCGCTTGTCCAGTGTGCTGGCGGCGCGCTCGGCGACGGTGAGGCCGTAGAAACCAGATCCGACGACAATCAGGTCATAACCCGCGAAGTTCACGCCTGCAGATTACAAGGGCCCCTCGGCGGTGAATTCGCCGAGGGGCCCTTGCAAGAATTGATCTCGGGAGGTTCTGTTGCACAGGTCGCGGACACGGGCCTGTGCAACAGGACCTAGAGAACCGAGCGCGGCATCTTCGGCTTCGGGTTGAACGCGATGCCTTCGATCACCTTGCGGAACAGCTTGATCCGGATGGACCACGGCACGTTGCCGTGACCGAGGCCCTGCACCAGGCGGGCGAGGAACTTCAGCCAGGACACCGGGTTCTCGTGGTGCAGGCGGAAAGACGACTCGTTGCGGGCGCCGTATTCGAACTTCCACAGGTTCGACGCGTTCGCGTCACCGAAGTTCACCCCGCGGTTCACGCCGAGGTCGTGCACGACGACGCTGCGCAGCACCTGCACGCCGGGGCCGGCCTTGGTGATGCGCAGGGTGTACTCCTGGTCGTCGAACCAGATGAAGTACTCCGTGAGCGGCAGGCCGAACTTCGTCAGCGCCCAGCGCGGGAACAGCACCGAGACGAACGAGCAGTGCGTGACCAGGACGTTCTCCTGGCCCTTCGCGATCAGCTTGCCCCAGTCCCAGGTGGTGCCCGGGTTGTTCATCTCGCAGATGTTGCCGTCGACCCACTTGACCAGCGAGCACGCGTACGGGAGCGGCATGCCCATGGCCTCTTCGGCCTTGGAGTGCCCGTTGAGCAGCTCCTCGAGCGCGTCCGAGTTCGCGTAGCAGTCGTCATCCATGATCCAGATGAAGTCCGCGCCGAGCTCGTAGCTCTTGTTCATGCCGGTCGCGAAGCCGCCCGCGCCACCGGTGTTCTCGTTGAGCGCCACGACGACGACGCCGTCGATCTGCTCGTACTCCTTGAGCACCTGGTCAGTGCCGTCGGTCGAGGCGTTGTCGACGACAACGATCCACTCCGGCCTGCGGGTCTGCGCGAGGACGTGGTCGAGGACCGTTGTGAGCTTGTCCTTGCGGTTGTAAGTGACGACAACGGCGGCGACAGTGCTCACTTGAGCCATCCTTGGTAGAGGTCACGCGTCCAGTCCTCGGCACGCGGCAGTTTCGCGAAGGCACCGGCCTTCGCAGCCTGCTCGTCGAGCCAGGTCTTGCGCTGTTCGGGAGAGGTCATCATGGTGCGGATCCGGGCCGCGGCGGCCTGGACGAACGGGTACGGGTGCCGCGGGCACAGCAGGTCGTCGGCGATCAGCGAAGCCTGCGAGCCGACGTCCGCCGACACGACGGGCACGCCCGCCGCCGTCGCTTCGAAGGACGTCAGGGTGAGGCCTTCGTTGTCCGATGAGATGACGAGCACGTCCGCGTCGCGGAACGTGTCGCTCACCGGGTGGTCGGGACCACGCAGCTCCATCACGTCCGCGAGACCGGTGCGGTTGCGCAGGCTGTGCACCTCGGCGGCCAGCTCACCGTGGCCATGCATGATGAACCGGACCTCGCGCGGCGAGGCCTTCTTCAGCTCGGCGGCCAGCTGCATGAACAGGTACGGCCGCTTCTGCTGGGTGAACCTGCCGACGAACGCGACGGTGAACGGGTTGCTCTCGACGCTCTCGTCCCCACCCACACCGATGTCGCCGGTGGTGAGACCCGCGAGCGTGGCCAGGACGACCTTGTCGGCCTCCAGCCCGTGCTTGCCGATCAGGTAGTCACGCAGCTGCGGCGAGATGACGTGGTGCTGGTCGATCATGTTCGACAGCCGCACCGAGATGTCGACGAACCCGCCGGTGCGCCATTCGAGCACGTGCAGCGAGTCGACGACCGGGATGTCCGGGCGGATCGACCTGATCCACGGCAGCTTGTCGTAGAGCCACGTGCAGTGGTGCAGGTGGATGCCACGCACGTCGAACGTCGACAGCAGGCCGTTGAGGAACGCCGACTCCTGCTTCGGGTCGAGCGGCACCGTGAGCGGCACGATCAGCGCGCCCTCGAGCTCGGGGCGAGTGATCCACTCGTGCGCCGAGTCGCGGTCGGTGATCACGATCGGCGTGCAGCCGGCCTCCTTGGCGAGGCGGATCGTGTCGATCGCCCAGCGCTCGGCACCACCCAGCTCCAGCCAGTGCAGGCCGAACAGGATCGCGGGCGCGTCGCCGTGCGGGGTCGCCGTCGCACCGCGGGTCAGCCGCACCGGCGCCTTGCGCGGCACGTCACGGCCCTTGCGCTCGACCATGTCCGTGCGGAACTGACGCAGCGCGTCGAACTGCACGGGTGCGAGGAACCGCACGGCCTTGCGGGCCTTGCCCAGCACGCCGGTCAGCTGGTGGTACGCCGTGATCGACTGCGGCTGACCGCCGATGTCGACGGCGATGTCCACCAGGCCGTCCGACGGCGAATGGTCGGAGGTGGTGTGCACGAGGCTGCGCACGACCAGCGAACCGACGACCTCGCGGTCGTCCTCCCACTCGATCGTGGTGCGCTCTTCGTCGGTCAGCGCGGGCATGGTGCCCGCCGGTCCGCGAAGGACAGTCAGACGGAAGGTCTGACCCGGCCCTGCCAGCGCGTAGAAGTTGGCGGCGCCCTCGACGAGGCGGCGTTCCCGGTCATCGAGGAGAGCTTCGCCGTCGCTCAGGCCGACGCCGCTGTCGTCGAGTACCTCGAACACAGCGGTCGGTTTCTGGTTTCTTGGCTTGTCCGTCACGTCTCTCGGGTGGGGTCGATCGGCGCTCACCGCAGAATGGGGAGCCGAGCGAAGCCGATGGTACCGGGGACCCGAGTGGAGCCCTGCGCAAGCATCGAACTAACCCGTTCGGGCCAGCGTCCGTAGCTCCAGGTTGCCGAAATCACAGCCATACCCTCGGGATAACCCGGTAGTGGATGGCATCCTCCCTCAGTCCGCTACGAAACGCGGTCGCCCTGCGCTCTCCGTCGTGCCGACATCCAGCGTCCGATGTGGTCGAGCCGCAGACCCCTGCACTCACGCCCGAGGACGCTCATGTCTCAGCTCACGCACGACGGCTACCTGGCTCTTCGAAGATTCCCCGCGCTCGACGGCCTGCGCGCCGTCGCCGCGGTGATGGTCGTGTTCCACCACTACGGCGGCAAGACCTGGTACCCGGTGGGCGGCTGGCTCGGCGTGCAGCTGTTCTTCGTGCTCTCCGGCTTCCTCATCACGACCCTGGCACTGCGTGAAGAGAGCCGCCGGGGCCGTGCGTCGGTGCGCAACTTCTACCTGCGCCGCATCTTCCGGCTGATGCCCGTCTACTACGTGGTTCTCGGCGCGACGGCGTTGCTCTACTACTGGCGCGACGAGTGGCAGGTGGCCGCGCTGGCCGAGGTGCTGCCGTACTACGCGACGTTCAACAACGAGTACATCGCCTACGGGCACATCTTCGGTCACTCGTGGACGCTGGCCATCGAGCAGAAGTTCTACCTCGTGTGGCCGCTGCTCGCGTTCGCCGCGGGTGTCGTCCCCCTGCGCCGGCGCCTCGGGGTCGCGTTCGGCGCGATCGCACTGCTCGTCGCCGCGATGACCGTGCCGTTCTACACCTACGGCACCTCGTCCTACATCGTCATCCTGATGGGCTGCGTGCTGGCGATCGTGCTGCACGACCCGAAGGGCTTCGCTGTGCTGCGCGGCCTGACCAGGCCGTGGCTGGGCTTCGTCTTCCTGCCACTGTTGATCATCGTCCAGTTCTCCGCGGTGCAGCAGGTCGGGCTCACCGGCACCGACACGTCGTCGGTCATCTCGTACGGGCTGGTCATGTGCCTGCTGCTGCCGAGCCTGCTCGGTGACGGACCGCTGGTGAAGTTCTTCAGCACGCGCCCGATGAAGTTCCTCGGTGAGCGCTCCTACTCGCTGTACCTGGTGCAGCAGTTCGCGGCCATGTTCGTGATGGCGACGTTCCCGATGTTCCGCATCGAGCGGACGTTCACCGCGTTCGTGGTCACCGTGGTCGCGATCATGATCGCCGACCTGCTCTTCCGCTGGGTGGAGCAACCGATGATCGAGGTCGGCCGCAAGCTCGTCGCCCGGCTCGACCGGCGCACCGCCGCGAAGAAGAACGCCCAGGTGATCGAGCCGCCGGCGGTCGAACAGGTACCGCTGCCCGTGCCGAATCCGGCGTAAGTCGTGGCCAGTACCCTCAGCGCCATGTCGTCACCGGCCAACGGCGTCAGCCCGAAGTTCGTGTCCGCTCGCGGTGAGATCCTGCCCCTGACCGGCCTGCGCATCGTCGCGGCGCTGTGGGTCGTGCTGTTCCACCTGCGCGGCGGCATCGCCAGCGAGTACCCCGGCGTGGCGAAGGTCCTCTGGCCGATCCTGCACAACGGCGACCTGGGCGTGGACCTGTTCTTCGGATTGAGCGGGTTCGTGCTGACGCTCAACTACGTCGACAAGATGGGCCACAAGATCGACCGGGCGAAGACCCGGATGTTCTTCTGGGCCCGGCTTTCCCGGGTGTGGCCGGTCTACTTCGTGACGCTGAACATCGCGGCGCTGTGGCACGGCGGGTTGCTCGCCATCGGCAGCAACGACCCGGTGGCGCCCGACGAGTTCACGGTGATCAGCTACCTGCGCCAGCTGTTCATGGTCGTGCTGTGGACCTCACCCGACGCGGACCGGCTGACCTGGAACGGCCCGGCCTGGTCGGTGAGCGCCGAGTGGTTCGTCTACTGCCTGTTTCCCTTCCTCGTGTTGCTGCTCGCCCGGATCGGCCGGGTGGCCCGCAATCGCCAGCTGATGGTGCTCGCCTTCGTGGCCGTGTTCCCCGTCGTGATCTTCACGGCGGCCGGCGGCGGGCTGTACGGCATCGACTACACGTGGATGATGCGTCTGCTCGGCGCGTTCGTCGCAGGCAGCCTGATGTGCCTGGTCCTGCGCCGCATCCCGCGCACCCGCAAGACCGACCGGCTGGGCACGGTCTGGTCGTACCTGCTGTTCGCCGGCCTGGTCGCCATCATGTACGGCTCGCACGCGATCGACCGGCCGAACGCCGCCGTGCTGGTGGTCTTCCTGTTCCCGCCGCTGCTGCTCGCGCTGGCGCTGGCCAGTGGTGGCCCGGCGCGCTTGCTGTCGTACCAGCCGGTGGTGACCGGCGGGCACTACTCGTACAGCGTCTACCTCGTGCACATGCTGATCATCGAGGTGGTCTGGAAGGCACAGGCCGTGTGGCCGGGTGTGCTCGGCGGCGGTCAGCTCGCGTTCCACCTGCTGGTGCCGGTGCTACCGGTGATCGTCTGTGTGGCCGGCTACCTGATGTGGCGGTTCGTCGAGGAGCCGTCGCGTAAGAAGATGCGGCGCATGGTCGACACCCCGCTCGCCCCGCTGACCGTGTCGCCGCCGCCGGTCGAGCCCGTCAGCGATCGGGTGCCGGAAAAGGTCTGATCGGCTCGGCGAATACAGTGGGTTTCGTCCCGCGTGCTCAGCGGGTTACTGAAAGGCAAACCCGATGAGTGCCCAGGTTGGCGTGTTGGGCGTCCTGCTGCCCCTGTTGCTGGTTCCCGGTCTGCTGATCGGCCTGGCCGCGGGTCTGCGCGGATGGGTCCTGGCGGCGACCGCACCGTTGCTGACGTACGGCGTCGTGGCGGTGTCCGAGCAGGTCATCCCGGTGCTGCTCGGCGGGTGGTCGATCTGGACCATGCTGCTCGCCACCGCGCTGATCGCGCTGGTGGTTCTGGGCGTGCGGCTGCTGACCCGCCGCTGGGCGGACACCGAGAGCAAGCTCGTGCCGTGGCAGTTGTGGCAGCACGCGGGCATCGCGGGGGCCGTGCTGGCCGCCACGGTGATCGGCGTGTTCATCACGGCACGTGCGACGCACAGCCTCACGGACGTGCACCAGTTCTGGGACGCGATGTTCCACGCCAACGCGGTGCGGTTCATCGAGGAGACGGGTCAGTCGAACCCGTCGGCGCTGCGCAACATCAACGACTTCGCGAACACGGGCTTCTTCTACCCCAACGGTTTCCACGTGGTGGCCGCGACCGCGCTCGGCATCACGGGCGCGCCGATCACCGTTGTGCTGAACTCGATGGCCGCCGTGCTCGCGGGCCTGCTCGCGCTGAGCATCGCGGCCGTCGTCCGGGTGAGCGGTGGCCGTCCGCTGCTGGCCGCCTCGGCCGCGCTGGCCGCCGCCCTGTTCTCCGCCTTCCCGTACGACCTCGAGTTCTTCGGCCCGATCTGGCCGTTCGGCACGGGTCTCGCGCTGATGCCCGCGTTCCTGGCGCTGTTCATCACGATGCTGAACCGGCGCGGCTGGGCGCTGGTGCTGCCGGCCGCGCTCGGCTTCTGCGGCCTCGTCTCGCTGCACCCGAGCGTGACGCTCACCGGCATGATCTTCGGTACCTGCTACCTGGTGCAGCGCTGGATCCAGGCGCGCAAGGTGCCGCTGGTCGAGATCGGCCTGCTACTCGTCACCGGTGCGGTCGCGGGCGTCAACGCCGTGCCGCAGCTGATCGGCATGGCGGGCACGGCGTCGAGCGGCACGTTCGAATGGCCCCTGCACGCGAACGCGGCGGACGCGCTCGGCCAGCTGTTCTTCCTGGGCCACGAGGCGCACCGGCCGCAGTGGTGGCTGGTCGCGCTGATGATCCTCGGTGTCGTCGGGATCAAGAACCTGAAGCCGATGTACTGGTGGCTCGCGGGCGGCCTGGTCTTCTCCGGCCTGTTCGTGATGACCACGTCGTACAAGGGCCCGCTCGTCGCGATGCTCACCGGGTTCTGGTGGAACGACCGCTGGCGGTTCGCCGCGATCGTGGTCGTCGCCATGACCGTGCTCGCCGGCAACGGCATCCTGGTCGCGCGTGACGGCCTGGTCGCGTTGTTCCGCCGCTTCCCGGTCGGCGACAAGGTGTGGTTCCGGCTGGCCGCCGCGGTCGCCGTCGTGGGCCTGCTGTTCGTGCTGACCGACGGCTTCTACCGCGCACGCAACGTGCAGCGCATCGCCGGCGCGTACAACGGCCCGCCGACCGTCACGAACGACGAGAAGGCCGCGATGGACCGGCTTCCGGCGCTCGTCGGCAAGGACGACCTCGTCATGAACGACGCGGCGGACGGCTCCGCGTGGATGTGGGCGCTGGAGAACGTGCACCCGGTGTTCGGGCACGCGCTGAACGGCGTGGCCGAGCCGAAGGTCGTCGGTGCGGACCGGGCGGAGCTGTTCAAGTCGTTCAACAAGATCGACTCGGACCGGGACGTCCGCGACATCGTCGAGCGGCTGAAGGTCACCTACGTCTTCGAGGGCTGGGGCTTCGCGGCGCCTGGCATCGAGCGCGCGCCCGGCATGCGCGACCTGGACAAGGTCAAGGCGCTGGAGCTGGTCTACCGCAACGACCAGGTCAAGATCTACAAGGTCCGGCTGGACCAGGTCCCCACGGCTCCCTGATC
The DNA here is from genome assembly GCA_963771775.1 of uncultured Actinomycetota bacterium. Classification (GTDB taxonomy): domain Bacteria; phylum Actinomycetota; class Actinomycetes; order Mycobacteriales; family Pseudonocardiaceae; genus Lentzea. The sequence continues at coordinate 612,186 of CAVYUS010000004.1, read as the reverse complement.
ACCAGCGCCGGTTGGCGATCTGCACACCCATCCAGGCCGCGTGCCTGGCCGCGGTGGCGACGCCGCTGACGCCGATCCGCCGCGCCACGGCCTGCTTGCTGCGGTACAGCAGCTTGGTGGCCGGGCCGAGCAGCCCGCCGCGCGAGTACTGGGTGGGGTGCACGCGGTAGCCGAGCAGCTCCTCGCCGAGCACGTCGCCGTCGGCCTTGGCGAGCAGCCGCAGCCACAGGTCGTAGTCCTCGAGCCGGACGAGCCGCGGGTCGAAGCCGCCGACCTCGGCCGCGAGCTGCTTGCGCACCACGATCGTCGACGTGATCAGCGGGTTGAACAGCAGCATCGTGCGGGCCACCTCGCCGCGGCCGGTGACCGAGTGCAGCTCGCCGACCCGGTTGCCCTCGGGGTCGATCTTGTGCGCCCACGCGCCGACGAGCCCCAGGTCCGGCTGCTCGGTGAGCACCTGGACCTGCCGGGCGAGGCGGTCCGGCGTGCACAGGTCGTCCGCGTCGAGGAACGCCACCAGGTCGTGCTTGGCGGACTCCAGCCCGATGTTGCGGCCGACCGCGGGACCACTGCGCGGCGCGGGCGTGAGATGCACCTGGACGCGGTCGCCGAGCACCTCGGCCGCCGCCCGGTTCTGTTCGCACTCGCCGTCGAGGACGAGCACGACCTCCCACTCCTGGTGGGTCTGCGCGGCCACCGAGAGCAGCGTCTCTTCGAGGAACGAGTTCTTGGGCGCACTCGGAATCACCACGGAGACGGGCGAAGTCATAGCCGTACAGTAGGGGAGCCTCCCCACCCGTCCGAGAGGGCCTTCCGACACCGTGACCACGGCAGCTCCCACCCCTTCCGGCCAGACACGGTTCGGCGCCGTCAAGCGCATGGTGTCGACGGGGATCGCCCAGTCCGCCGTCGCGCTGGACCAGCTGGTCTTCAGCGCGATCACGTTCGCCGTGCAGCTCGTCGCCGCGCCCGTGTCGACCGACGCCGAGTTCGGCGTGTTCTCCCTGATCGCGATCGTGCAGATCGGACAGTGGTACCTCGGCCGCGCGATCGGCGCGGAACCGCTGCTGGTCGCCAAGACGGTCTCGTCGAACGACACGCGGGGTGTGCGCGGCGCGGCCTCGGCCTCGTTGCTGCTGGGGGTGGCGATCGGCATCGGCTGCCTGGTCGTCGCGCTGTTCGTCAGCGGACCGGCGCGCACGTTGCTGCTGATCCAGGCGTTCGCGTCGCCGTTCACCGCCGTGCTGGACCACTCGCGGTACGTGAACTACGCGAAGCAGAAGCCGATGCGCGCGCTCTGGCTGGACGCGTCGTGGCTGCTGCTGTTCCTGGCCGCGGTCGGCACGACGGTCCTGGCCGGCGAGCTGAACGCGTCCGGCACGTACCTGCTGTGGGCGCTGGCCTGCGTCCCGATGGCACTGGTCGCGGTGGCTCTCACGGGCACGCCGTTCTCGTTCGGCGCCGTGCGGGACTGGCTGCGCGACCGGCGGGACCTGCTGCCGGGCTTCCTGATCGACGCGATCTACCTGACCGCGGGCACCTGGGCGACGTTCGGCGTCACGGCCATCGTGACCGGTCTGGACGGCCTGGGCCTGCTGCGCAAGGCGCTGGTGCCGGTCACCGCACTGACCGTGCTGTTCATCGGCATCAGCAACTCACTGCTCGCGCACCTCGCCGGCCGCACGCCGCGCGAGGTCGTGCGCGCGCCGATGCTGGTGTCCGGGCTGGCCGCGATCGTCGAGCGCGGTCGCCGCCGGGGCCGTCCTGATCGCGCCCGCCGGCTTCATGACGACCGCGCTGGGCACGCCGTGGGATGGCCTGCGCCCGGTCGTGCTGCTGCTGCTCACGTACGCGTTCCTGCTGGCCACCGCGCAGACCGCGATGGTGGCGGCCAAGGCGAGCGGCCGGGCGTGGCTCGGGCCGCGCGTGCGGACCGTGCAGTTCGTGACCGAGCTGGCGCTGGTGGCGTCGCTCGGCCTCTGGCTCGGTGTGATCGGCGTGGCGCTGGGCATGACCATCGCGTGGCTCATCGCGGCGTTGCTCGCGTGGGGCGGCGTCCTTCGCCACGGCGACAAGGCCTAAGGTCTGCGCCGTGCACCTGGTCGACATGCCGGCCTACTACCCGCCGCACAAAGGCGGCGTGGAGGCCTACGCCCACGAACTGCACCGCCGCCTCCTAGAGGCGAACCCGGACTTGCGGATCACCGTCTTCACCTCCGCGATCGGCGCGCCGGCGGGCACCGAGCACCTCAGTGACCGCTGGAAGGTGGTGCGCTGGCCGGGGTTCGAGATCATCTCGCACTACCCGCTGCCGAACCTCGGCTTCACCAAGAGGCTGCGCGCGGAGTGCGGGCCGGACAGCGTGCTGATGACGCACACCCGGTTCTACTGGCCGCACGTGTGGGCGTCGCTGTTCGCCAAGCGCGCCAAGCTGCGCCGGCTGCACGTCGAGCACGGGTCCAGCCCGGTGCAGAGCGGCAACTGGTTCGTGCGCTTCGTCGCGTTCATGGTGGACGCGCTGACCAGCCAGCCGGTGCTGCGCTGGGCGGACGACGTGGTGTCGGTTTCGGGCTCCGCGGGCAAGTTCGTGCGTGATCTCGCCGGGCGTGAGGCCACCGTGCTGCACCGCGGCATCGAGCTGCCGGACGACCTGGTGGCGCAGCCGGTCGAGGAGCCGCCGACGGTCTGCTACGTCGGCCGTCTCATCAACGGCAAGGGCGTCGCGGACCTGCTGAACGCGACCGCCGAGGTACATCGGCGCGGCCTGCCGCTGCGGCTGCGGCTGCTCGGTGACGGCCCGAACGCGGCCGAACTGCGGACGCTGACGCAGACGCTGAACCTGGGCGAGTTCGTCGAGTTCGTCGGCGCGGTCGACCACGACACCGCGCTCGCCGAGATGGCGCGCGGCACCGTGTTCGTGAACCCGAGCTGGACCGAGGGCCTGCCCACCACGGTGCTGGAGGCGGCGGCGATCGGCTGCAACATCGTGGCCACCGACGTCGGCGGCACCGCGGAGATCATCACCGACGGCGTGACCGGCCGGTTGGTGCCCGCGCGCGACGTCCCGGCACTCGCGAACGCGCTCGAAGCGGCCGTGCGGGACCCGGAGCGGACGGCCAAGGCGGCCAAGCTCAGGGAGACCACCAGGCAGAACTTCAACTGGGATGCGGCGGTCGCGAAGTTCACCGGAATGCTGGCTGGCGGCGGGTCTGCCGAGCACTCGCGCTAGCCTTACCCTCTGTCCCCCCGAAATTCACTTGCCTGGAGGCACCAGTGGCGGACCAGTCTGACGTTTGGCTGGTCGTACCGGTCTACAACGAGGCACAGGTCATCGGAGACGTCGTGCGCCACGCGCTCGAGACGTTTCCGAACATCGTGTGCATCGACGACGGTAGCCGGGACGGCTCGGCCGACGCGATTCGCGCGTCAGGTGCGCATCTGGTCCAGCATCCGGTCAACCTGGGCCAGGGTGCGGCACTGCAGACCGGCATCGAGTACGCGCGCAGCCAGCCTGGCGCCGAGTACTTCGTGACCTTCGACGCCGACGGGCAGCACCAGGTGCACGACGTGCTCAAGATGCTGGAGCGCCTGCGTGCGGAGCCGGTCGACATCATCGTCGGCACCCGCTTCAAGGGCGACGACTCGCACATCCCGCTGATCAAGCGCGTGGTGCTGAAGACCGTCGTCGCGATCAGCCCGCGGCTGCGCAAGCTCAAGCTCTCCGACGCGCACAACGGTCTGCGGGTGTTCAACAAGAAGGTCGCCGACGAGATGACGATCACGCTCAACGGCATGGGCCACGCGTCCGAGATCGTCGAGATGATCGCCCGCAAGGACTGGCGCGTCACCGAGGAGCAGGTGGAGATCCTCTACACCGAGTACTCGATGTCCAAGGGCCAGTCGCTCATCAACGGTGTGAACATCCTTTTCGACTCCGCACTCAAGACCAGTTCGAGGCGCTGACCATGCTGATTCAGTTCCTGCTCATCGTCGCCGTCGTCCTGCTGCTGGTGCTCTTCCTGCGCCACCACGGCACGACCAAGACGGCAGCCGGAGTCAAGATCGGCTTCGTGCTGTTCATGCTCCTCGCGGTGGTCGCGGTCGTCCGGCCGCAAGAGGTCTCGCGCCTCGCCGAGATCGTGGGCGTCGGCCGTGGTACCGACCTCATGCTCTACGGCCTGGTCGTCGCGTTCGGCTTCGCGACGATCAACACGTACCTGCGCTTCAAGGAGCTGGAGCTGCGCTACGCCCGGCTCGCCAGGGCGATCGCGATCCGCAGCGCGGAGGCGCCGGCGACGGACTCCGAGAAGACCGCGGCCTGACCACAGCCTGACCGCAGACGCACATCGGCCCCGTCCTTCACCGAAGGACGGGGCCGATGACGTTGATCAGGCGTTGCGGAAGTACTCCACGGTGCGCTCCGCACCGGTCTTGATGTCGACCTCGGGCACCCACCCGAGGTCGCGTGCCGCCTTCGACGCGTCCAGCGCGGAGGCCCGCAGGTCGCCGAGCCGCGCGGGGGCGTACTCCGGGGTGTCCTGGGCGCCCGCCGCCGCGGCGACCAGGCTGTGCAGGTCCTTGTCCGAGACCTGCTCGCCGGTGCCGATGTTGTAGCGCTGGCCGCCACCGTTCTCACCGGAGGCCGCCACGAACGCGGCCACCACGTCCTCGACGAAGACGTAGTCGCGGGTGTTACCACCGTCGCCGAAGAGCTTGGTCGGCTTCCCCGCGAGCAGGGCGTTCGCGAAGATCGCCACCACGCCGGCCTCGCCGTGCGGGTCCTGGCGCGGGCCGTAGACGTTCGCGAGCGCGAGGTGCGTGCACTCCAGGCCGTACAGCTGGCGGTAGGTGTTCAGGTACACCTCGCCGGAGACCTTGCTCGCCGCGTACGGCGACTTCGGGTTGATCGGCACGGCCTCGGAGACCGGCAGCACGTCCGGCGTGCCGTAGATCGAACCGCCCGAGGACGCGAAGCAGATCTTGCGGGTGCCGGCCTTGCGCGCGGCCTCGGCGACGTTGATCGTGCCGATGACGTTCTGCTGGGCGTCGAGGATCGGGTCCGCGACGCTGACCCGCACGTCGATCTGCGCGGCGAGGTGGAAGACCACCTCGGGCTCGAACCCGGTGACCACGTCCGCGAGCTCGGGGTTCGCGATGTCGAGCTGCGTGAAGGAGTACCGGTCGGCGTGCGCGGGATCGGCCGGCGCGGTGCGGGTGCCGCGGCGCAGGTCGTCGACGACGTGGACCTCGTGCCCGTCACGCAGCAGGCGGTCGACCAGGGTGGAGCCGATGAAACCGGCGCCGCCGGTCACGAGTGCACGCACGGAAACCTCTTCGAGTCAGATGTGCCGGAATGCGCCACAGGGTATCCGTGGCTCAGAACCAGCGTTCGAGCACCATCGCGACGCCGTCCTCGGCGTTCGGGCCGGTGATCTCGTTCGCGACGGCTCGCGCGTCCTCGTGACCGTTGGCCATCGCCACGCCGTGCCCCGCCCAGGTCAGCATCTCCACGTCGTTCGGCATGTCCCCGAACGCGATCACGTGCTCGCGCTCGACGCCGAGCCGCTCCGCGACGTCGGCGAGCCCGGACGCCTTCGTGACACCGTGCACCGAGGCCTCGATCAGGCCGCTGTTCGTGGAGAAGGTGAGGTCGACCTCGCCGTGCAGGACCTCGCTGATCGCGGACGTCATCTCGGCGCTGGTCATGTTGCGGTGCCGGACCAGCAGCTTCGTCGCGGGGAAGCCGAGCGTCTCGGCGCGGGTCAGACCGCTGTGCGGGCCCTCCGGCCACGGGTGGGTGTAGCTGAGCTCGGCGACGAACGTCCGCTCGTCCTGCGGGGTGCCGACGAGTTCGACCGCGTACGTGCAGTCGTCCAGCACGCTGTCGATGGCGTCGACGATGTCGTGCAACTGCACCGGGCTGAGTGTGCGCGCCCAGACGATCTCGTCGCGGCCGATGTCGTAGAGCACCGCACCGTTCGCGCAGACGGCGAGCCCGTCGAGACCGGCCTCGGCGGCGATCCTCGGGATCCAGCGCGGCGGCCTGCCGGTGGCGAGCACGAACGGCACACCTGCGGCGAGCACGCGCGCGACCACTGCCGCAGTACGTGCGCTCACGCTCTCCTGAGGGTTGAGCAGGGTTCCATCGACGTCGGAGGCGACCAGGCGCGGCTGTTCCACACCGTCATCTTGCCTTCTCAACTATCCGGTCCAAGTTCGTAGGCAGCTGAACAGCTGGTTACCGTACGTCCGTGCGCGCTGGAATCGTGATTCTCCCCGAACACCGATGGTGGATCGCCGAACCCAAGTGGCGCGCGGCCGAGGAGTACGGCTTCCACCACGCGTGGACCTACGACCACCTCGGCTGGCGCACCCTGGTCGACGGTCCCTGGTTCGGCGCTGTCCCCACCCTGACAGCTGCCGCCCTCGTCACCTCACGCATCAGACTCGGGACCTTCGTGGCGAGCCCGAACTTCCGCCACCCGGTGCCGTTCGCGCGGGAGCTGCTGACGATCGACGACGTGTCCGACGGCCGGTTCACGCTGGGCGTCGGCGCAGGTGGCGGCGACGGCTACGACACAGTCGCGCAGGGCGCGAAGCCGTTGCTGCCCCGCGACCGAACGGCCAGGTTCGGCGAGTTCGTCGAGCTGCTCGACCAGTTGCTGATCAAGGACAAGACGACGTGGCACGGCGAGTTCTTCTCGGCGGAGGAGGCCCGCAACGCGCCCGGCTGTGTGCAGCGGCCACGGCTGCCGTTCGTGGTCGCCGCGAACGGCCCGAAGGCGATGGCGGTCGCCGCCCGGTTCGGCTCGGGATGGGTCACGACCGGCCCGCCGACCGACGACCACGAGGCATGGTGGAGTGGCGTCGGTCAGCTCGCGGAACAGTTCACTGAGACGTTGGCCACGCAGGGCCGCACGTCGCGGGTGCACCGCTACCTGAACCTCGACTCGTCGCCGGTGTACTCGCTGTCGAGCGTGGAGTGCTTCGCCGACGCCGTGGGCAGGGCCGCTGAGCTGGGCTTCACCGACGTGGTGTCGCACTGGCCCCGGCACGACGGCGTCTACGCGGGCAGCGAGCAGGTCGTGGAGGACATCGCGGCGGACGTGCTGCCCACGCTGGATCGGCACCTGTAACGGCAGGACGCTGAGCTAGATTTCGTCACTGTGCGCACTGTTGTGGTGATCGGTGGCGGAATCGTGGGGCTCGCGGTGGCCGCCGAGCTGGCTTCGCGCGGTGATCGCGTCACGGTGCTGGAGAAGGAGAAGCACTGGGGCGCCCACCAGACCGGCCACAACTCGAACGTCGTGCACGCCGGGCTGTACTACAAGCCGGGGTCCTTGAAGGCGCGGATGTCCGTCGCCGGCAACGCGTCGATGGTCGCCTTCGCGCGTGAGCACGACGTTCCTGTCGATGTGTGCGGCAAGCTCGTGGTCGCCACTTCAGAGGACGAGCTGCCACGGCTGCATGCGTTGGCCTCGCGCGCTGAGGCCAACGGGGTGCCCGCGAAGCTGATCTCCGCTGCCGAGGCCCGCGACTACGAGCCCGAGGTGGCCTGCGTGGCCGCTCTGCGCGTGGAGAGCACGGGGATCATCTCGTATGCCGGTGTGTGTGACGCCCTGGTCCGCTTGCTGGACGGGCACGACCTGCGGCTGCAGTCCCCCGCATTGGCCATCCGGACGGCCGGGTCCGCGGTGGAGGTGGCGACGCCTCAGGGTGTCGTGCGCGGCGATGTGCTGGTGAACTGCGCCGGCCTGCAGAGCGACCGGATCGCGCGGCTCGCGGGTCTGCGGCCGTCGGCCCGGATCGTGCCGTTCCGCGGGGAGTACTACGAGCTCCGGCGGACGTCACTGGTGCGCGGACTGATCTACCCGGTGCCGGACCCGACGCTGCCGTTCCTCGGCGTGCACCTCACCCGGATGCTCGACGGGTCGGTGCACTGCGGGCCCAACGCCGTGCTGGCGTTGCGGCGTGAGGGTTACCGGTGGAGCGACGTGTCGATCGGCGATGTCGTCGACGTCGCCCGGTTCCCCGGCACGTGGCGGCTCGCGCGGAAGTTCGCCAGGACCGGGATGGACGAGGTGCTGCGGTCGTTGTCGCGGCGCCGGTTCGCCGCGTCGCTGGCACGGCTGGTGCCCGCGGTGACCGAGGACGACCTGGTGCGTGCGGAGAGCGGTGTGCGCGCTCAGGCCATGCTCCCCGACGGGTCGCTGGTCGACGACTTCCTCATCGAGTCGGCACCCCGTCAGGTGCACGTCCTGAACGCGCCCTCCCCCGCGGCGACGAGCGCGCTGGAGATCGCGCGCCACATCGCCTCACTCACCTGAGAACTTCAAGGCCGCCCATGAACGGCCGCATGGCCTCGGGAACGGTCACGGAGCCGTCGGCGTTCTGGTGGTTCTCCAGGATCGCCACGATCCACCGCGTGGTCGCCAGCGTGCCGTTCAGCGTGGCCGCGATCTGCGACTTGCCGTTCTCGTCCCGGTAGCGCACGTTCAGCCGGCGTGCCTGGAACGTCGTGCAGTTCGACGTCGAGGTCAGCTCGCGGTACTTCTGCTGCGTCGGCACCCACGCCTCGCAGTCGAACTTGCGGTACGCCGACATGCCGAGGTCACCGGTCGCCGTGTCGATGACGCGGTAGGGCACCTCGATCTTGGCGAGCATCTCCTCCTCCCACCCGAGCAGCCGGGCGTGCTCCGCCTCGGCGTCCTCGGGCTTCACGTAGGAGAACATCTCGACCTTGTTGAACTGGTGCACGCGGATGATGCCGCGGGTGTCCTTGCCGTACGACCCGGCCTCGCGCCGGTAGCACGACGACCAGCCCGCGTACCGCTTCTCGCCGTCGAGGATCTCGTCCGCGTGGTAACCCGCGAGCGGCACCTCCGACGTGCCGACGAGGTACAGGTCGTCGTTGGGCAGGTGGTAGATCTCGCTCGAGTGCGCGCCCAGGAACCCGGTGCCCGCCATGATCTCCGGCCGCACCAGCGTCGGCGTGATCATGAGCTGGAACCCGTTGGCCGTCGCCTGCTGCGCCGCCATGTTGAGCAGCGCGAGCTCGAGCTGCGCGCCGACGCCCTTGAGGAAGTAGAACCTGCTGCCGGCGACCTTCGCGCCGCGCTCCATGTCGATCGCACCGAGCTTGGTGCCCAGATCGAGGTGGTCCTGCGGCTCGAAGTCGAACTCGCGCGGCTCACCGACGGTCTTGACGACCACGAAGTCGTCCTCGCCGCCGACCGGCGCGTCCGGGTGCACCAGGTTCGGGATCTTGGCCAGGAGCGCGTTGACCTCTTCGGCGGTGGCGTTCTGCTCGGCCTCGGCGGCCTTGACCTCGGCGGCCAGGTCCTTCGCCTTGACGAGCAGGGCGGTCTTCTCCTCGCCCTTGGCCTTGCCGACCTCCTTGCCGAACACCCGCTGCTCGGCGCGCAGGGTGTCCGCACGGGAGATCGCGGAACGCCGGCGCTCGTCCGCCGACAGCAGGGAGTCGACGACTCCCTCGTCCTCACCGCGGGCACGCTGCGAAGCGCGCACGATCTCCGGGTTCTCGCGCAACACCTTGAGGTCAATCACCCTGAAAAGGGTAGTCCCCGGCTCATCAGCACTTCATCCGGATATCAGGTTCGGGCGGCTCAACGAATGGCCGTGGCGCGGCGTTGGAGCGGCATGAGGCGTGCGGCGGTCAACGAGTGGCTGCAGAACCCGGTGGTCGCGTGGGCCGTAGTCGTTGCCGGCAGTGCGTTGCTGATCTTCTGCGGACTGGAGCTGCCACGCGTGATGGCGACGGAATCCCCCGGCTACTACGTCATCGGCGACGTACCCGACTGCCGCGCCAAAACCTACTGTCTCTCCCGCACCGGCACGTTCACCAGCGACGACCGCAAGGTGATCAACAAGCCCGTGCGCATGGACGATCCGTTGCACACGTCGTGGAAGCAGGGCGACAGCGTGCGGGCGTTCGACATCGGCGCGGCCGACGTGTTCACCCAGACGAAGCGCAAAGGCGTCAAGTACGAGTGGCCGATCATCGGCACCATCTTGGGTCTGATCGCGATCGCGCTCGGGTTGCACGGGTTCTCGCAGAACCGGGACCGACCGAACGCAAAGGGACCCGGCGCCACGTGAGCACCGGGTCCCTTGACGAGGCGTACGACTAGATGATCGCGACCGCCACCACGAGGCCGAGTGCCACGTGCGCCGAGGCCACGACGACGGAGGCCGGGGCGAAGCGGTCAGACTCGATCAGCGCACCGATGTCGAGGCGGGTCACCCACTCCAGCAGCCGAACGGCCGCCACCTGCACGATGATGCCGAGCAGGCCGTAGATCAGGGAGGAGAGCAGGCCCTCGTCGAGCTTGCCCGCCGAGGTGTAGATGGCCACGACCACGATCAGCGCCATCGAGACGAGGCCGGAGGCCGTGACGATCACGGCGTTCGGGGCGCCGTTGCGGACGAGAGCGGACAGCTTGCCCGGGGTCGTCCAGTCGATCGCGTAGAAGCCGAACACCATGAGGACCAGACCGACGACGGCGTACAGCGCGATCGCGCCGATGCCCCGGCCGATGGCCGAGCCGAAGCCGGGGTCCAACGCGAGCAGCGTGGTCATGAGCTGTTCCCTTTCGGAGATCATTCAACAATTCGATGCGGCACGAACGCCGCGCCATCGTCGGTCACGAGACCGACTGTTTCCCGGATGCCGAGGCCGGCGGACGTGTCGCCCACGACCCAGGCGCCCAACGCGGGGCGGTAGCCGTCGAAGTCCGGAAGCGGATCGAACAGCTGGTAGACGAAACCCTCTTTGCCGTACACGCCACCGGTCTGCGTTTCGTAACCAGGAGCGACGATCTGGATGTTCGACCCCTCACGGCCGAGCAGCGGCTTGCGCACGTACTCGGTGAGCATGCCGGGGTCGTTCAGGTACGCCGGGAGCAGGTTGGGGTGGCCGGGGTACATCTCCCACAGGATCGCGAGCAGTGCCTTGTTGGAGAGCAGCATCTTCCACAGCGGCTCGATCCACAGGGTGCCGGGCAGCGATTCGACGGCGTGCCGGCCGAACTGCTCCTCCACCACCCACTCCCACGGGTAGAGCTTGAACGTGGTGCTCATCGGGGACTCTTCGAGGTCGACGAACCGGTTGAGCAGCGTGTCCCAGCCGATGTCCTCGATCGCGATGCCCACCGTGTTCAGGCCGGCCTCGGCGGCCGTCTGCTGCAGGCAGGCGGCGGTGAGGTGGTCCTCGCCGGACGGGTCGGCGCCCGACCAGCTGAAGTGCACCTCGCTGGAGGGCAGCTTGGCACCGATCTCCGTCCACCGCGCGACCAGCTGCTCGTGCAGCGAGTTCCACTGGTCGTCGTCGGGGAACACGTCGGTCTTCCAGGTCCACTGGATGTACCGCGGCTTCGAGCAGCGACGTGGGCGTGTCCGCGTTGTACTCCAGCAGCTTCGCCGGGCTCTTGCCGTCGTAGCGCAGGTCGAAGCGGCCGTACAGGTGCGGGTCGCGACGGCGCCACGACTCGGCGATGTGCGGCCACACCCACTCGGGGATGCCGAAGTCGCGGTAGCGCTCGGTCAGCACCACGTTGTCCACCGCGTCGAGGCACATGGAGTGGAGCAGTTCGACGTCGGCTTCGAGCGACAGGATGTCGCTCATCTCGAACACGTAGTGCACGGACTCGTCCCAGTAAGGACGGTCCGAGCCGTTCGCGTACTTCGCGGGCAGGCCGAAGACCAACCCCTGGTCCGAGACCGTGCGCTGCCAGTTCGGCCGCGGTTGCGAGGTTTCACGACGCAACTGCTCAGCCTCCGCTGCTGGAGGAGCCGCTGCTCACGCCGAAGCCGCCGCGCTGGACCGACGTGCCCGACTTGGTCGTGACGTTCGCGCCCTTGGGGACCGTGTAGCTGCCACCGACCGCCTTCTGGCCGACCGTGCCCGAACCGCCGTAGTTGTAGCGGTACGAGCTGCTCCCGATGTAGATGAAGCCGCCGCTGCTGTGCCCGCCGTGACTGCGGTAGTAGCTGTCCGAGCAGTAGTCGTCGTCGACGATCACGTTGTTCTGGTCGGTGCACTGCGCAGTGACGTTCTTCGGGCTGGCAGCCGCGTACCAGATCGCGACCAGCGCGACCACGCCCACGGTGACACCGCCACCGATGAGCAGGCGCTTGCGCGTCTTGCGGCGCTTCTCGAACGCGGCCGACTCGGCGGCGAACCGTTCCTGCTGCGCCTTCAGTGCGGCGGCACGCGCGCGCTGTTCGGCAACGGTCGCCTGACGCGGCTGCGTCTGACCCCGTTGCTGCTGGCGCATGCTGCCCTTCACCGGCGGCGGTCCCGGCTGGTTCGGTCCAGGCATGGGCACCGGCGCCTGTGGCGGCAGCTGCTGGTACGGCTGTTGTGGCTGGCCGGGCGGTCCCGACGGTCGCCCCGGCTGGGGCGTCGGCTGGCCAGATCCTGGCAGGTTGTTGTCAGTCATCACCACTCCCGCGGGCAAGGTACCGAGCGACGCGGCCGAAACAGGGCCGTTTGAGTGACGAGTGTCCTAATAGCAACACTCCACCCAACCCGGCCCACAGCCGTCTCACACAGCACGGGCATCATGGATGAGATGTCTCCGAGCGCCGGTTGGTTGAGTCGATCAGGTCACATCCGCGACACGCGGCTTGTGATGGTCGGCGCGTTCGTGGGCGCCTTCGCCCTGTTGATGTTGTCCGCGTTCACCTCCGTGTTCGCCGGCGGTCCCCTCAGCAACAAGCGCGACCTGGTCAACGCGGCCTATCAGGCAGTCGCCGGCGACTGCCTGAACTGGGAAAAGGCCGATCTCTCCGACGCGCAGAAGGTCGACTGCTCGGCTGCCCACAAGTTCGAGGTGACCGGCACCGCGGACATCGCCGGCGCGTATCCGAAGGAAGCTCCGTTCCCGAACCCGGAGACCTGGGAAAAAATTTCCCAGGAGCACTGCGCCCAGGCCGCCACCACGTACATGTCCGGCAAGCTCGACCCGAAGGGCAAGTACGGCGTCAGCTCGCTCAACACGAGCGAGAAGCGCTGGGCCGACGGTGACCGCCAGTTGCGCTGCGGCCTGCAGGTCGCCGCACCGTCCGGCGCCGCGCTGCCGTCGTACGGCACCGCCAAGGGCCAGGACCAGTCGAACGTCTACGACCCCGGCGTCTGCATCGCGCTCGGCGAGAACAACACCATCGGTGACCCCATCGAGTGCGCCCAGCCGCACGCGTTCGAGATCGTCGGCACCGTCCAGCACCCCGAAGGCCCGTTCATCCCGCTCGAACAGCAGGAAAAGCTGATGAGCGAGCACTGCGGGCCGATCGCCAACGAGTACACCGGCGGCGCCGACCTGAAGGCCAAGGGCCTGATCATCAGCTACGACACCCGCGCGGAGGAGAGCTGGGCGGTCGGCTCCCGCCGGGCGAACTGCAAGATCGCCGCCCTGCCCGAGGGCGAGAAGCTCGTGGCGTGGAAGGACAGCGTCCGCAACCCCAACGGCGCCCCGCTGACCACCAAGAACCCGCCGCAGACCACGTCGGTCAAGCCCCAGGCCGAACCGACCGGCGCCCCGCTGCACTCCGAGACCGGCAAGCCGTCGGGCAGCACCGAGCCCTCGGACTCCGGCAAGCCCGACAAGCCCTCGTCGAGCCAGCCGACCCCGACCTCCGAGAACCGATGACCGTCGAGATGACGCGCGCTCGTTTCGACGAGCTGGTCGAGGAGGCGCTCGACCTGGTCCCGCCCCGGTTCACGCAGGCCATGAACAACGTGGTCGTGCTCGTCGAGGACCGCCACCCCGACGAACCGTCACTGCTGGGTCTCTACCAGGGCATCGCGCTGACCGAGCGCAACACCGACTACGGCGGCGCGCTGCCGGACCACATCTTCGTCTACCGCGACGCGATCCTCGACATCTGCGACTCGGAGGAGGACGTGGTCGAGGAAGTGATCATCACCGTGGTCCACGAGATCGCCCACCACTTCGGGATCGACGACGACAAGCTGCACGAACTGGGCTGGGGTTAGGGCCTGTATCGAAGTCCGTGTTCGCGACAGCCGGGCCGACTCTCATCGAACGAGACTTCGATACAGGCCTTAGCCCCCGTCCAGCGATGTCCGGCGAACGCCTGACAGTCCCGGCCGGTGCGGGGCGATCGGATGGACCGTGACGGCGCGACGGCGCCGAGCCACGGGGGGTGGGGGATGAAGTTCCGGGTGTTGGGACCGGTGGAGGTCCGGCACGGTGACCGGGTGGAGGTGCTGGCCGGCCGGTTGCGGCGGGTGCTGCTCGGCGTGCTGCTGGCACGCGCGGGGCGGCCGGTGCCGGTGGACGTGCTGACGGACGCGATGTGGGGAGATCAGCGCGACCCGCGGGCGCCGCAGAGACTGCAACTGCACGTGCATCGGCTGCGTGCGGTGCTCGGTGAGCCGGATCGGTTGTCGTTCGGAGTCGCGGGCTACCGGCTGCGGGCGCGGCCGGAGGAGATCGACGCGCAACGGTTCGCGGCGCTGGTCGATGCGGGGACGGCGGCGGCGGACCGGCAGCCGCAGCGCGCGATCGGGTTGCTGCGGGAGGCGATGGCACTGTGGTGGGGCGAGCCGTTCGCGGATGTCGAGGTGCCGGTGCTGGCCGACTGGGCGCGGCGACTGGCGGAACACCGCCTCGCCGCGATCGAGTCGCTGCACCAGGCGGAGCTGGCCTGCGGCCTGCACGAGGCCGTCATCGGTGAGCTGTCCGGTCTGGCCAGGGAACATCCGCTGCGGGAACGGCTGCACGAGCTGCTGATGACGGCGCTGTACCGCGCCGGTCGCCGGTCGGAGGCGCTGGACGTCTACCGCCGGGCACGCCACGCGCTGGTGTCCGAACTGGGTCTGGAGCCGGGACCGGGGCTGCGTGAGCTGCACCGCCAGGTGCTCGGCGCCGCCTGATCGTCTGGCCGTGACAGCGGAGAGGCGGCAGCACTCCGGGGTGCTGCCGCCTCTCGTCGTCGCCTGACTCAGACCGTCATCGTGTAGACCTCGATCTTGCCCTTGCCGGTCAGGTTGAAGTACTTGATGTCACCGTCGGGACAGGCCTTCTTGCTGTACAGGGTGTCGCCGTTGTCCGGCCAGACCACCTTGACCTGGATGCACTTGCCGTCCGCCCTGGTGTCCTTCAGCCATCCCGCCGCCGTGGACTTCCCGCCGCTGCAGCTGATGCTGTAGTGGGACTCGCCCCGCCGGTTGCTCGTCGGCCCGACGTACACGTCGTAGGTCTTGCCGCACGTGGCCATGATCTCGATGTCGCTCGTCTCGGCGGGCGCCGCACTCGCCGGCGTGCCCCCGAGGAGGGCGCCGAACGCCAGCACAGTGCCTGCGGCCGCGAGTCCGGCCTTCTTGATGTTCGCCATGTCCCCGTCTCCTGGTCGTTGAACTGGATGCACGACCAAGAGTCCGGAAAGCGCTTTCACGGTACTTGCGGCCTCGTGAAAGGGCCGGCTTCAGACCTCGACGCCCGCCCAGGAGCGGCACACCCAGCCGTCGCCCTCGGTCTCCAGCACGACGACGCCGGTGTTCGGCAGCAGGTTCTCGGCCAGTTCCACCGGCACGTTCGACGCCAGCGCCAACGCCCCCATGCGGCCCGCGCCACCGTGCGTCACGACCATGACGGTGCCGTCCTGGCGGATCGACTCGACGGCGCCGAGGAACCGGTCCAGCACCTGCTGCCCGGTCTCACCACCGCCGGGGAACGCGACGTCCAGAGCGCCCTCGGCCCACTTGATCACGGTGTCCAGGTAGGTCTTGTAGGCCTCGGTGTCGTTGCGGCCCTCCAGGGAGCCGACCTGGATCTCGTGGACGCCCGCGAGGATCTGGACGGGCAGGCCTAGGCGCTCGGCGGTCGGCGCTGCGGTCTGCTGGGCACGCAGGCCGATGCTGGCGTAGACGGCCGAGATGTCCTCGGTGGCGAGCGTGTCGGCCAGCTCGCGGGCCTGCTTGAGGCCCAGTTCGGTGAGCGGAGGACCGGGCATCGCCGTGTCCAGCTTGCGTTCGATGTTCGACGCCGTCTCACCGTGCCTGACCAGCAGCAACCTCACCCGCGTTCGCCCTTTCTGACAGCATCGACCCAAGCGGCTGCTGCGGCGAACTCGTCGTTGTGAGCCTCAACGGGCTCATGGTCGGCCTTCGGGAAGGACCCGAGGAACCGGATCTCGCGCGAGTGTCGGTGCAGCGCGGCCAGCGCGTCACCGATCCTCGGCTCTGCGATGTGCCCCTCAACGTCGATGTAGAAGCGGTACGTCCCCAGTTTGCCCTTTTGGGGACGCGATTCGAGGCCGGTGAGATTGATGCCACGCAACGCCAGCTCGGTCAGCAGCTCCGACAGCACGCCGACGCGGTTCGGGGTGGTCACGACGACGCTGGTGCGGTCGGCGCCGGTCGGCTCAGGCAGCTCGCCCGGTTGGCGCAGCAGCAGGAAGCGGGTGCGGGCGTCGGCGACGTCGAGGATGTCGACGGCGTACTCCTGCAGCGCGTAGTGGTCGATGGCCACCGGAGCGGTCACGGCCGCGTCGAACTCGCCGCGCTCCACGGCGGCAGCGGCGGCCGCGGTCGAGGAGGTGGCGATCGAGGTGGTGCCGGGCAGTTCGGCCGCGATCCACTCGCGAACCTGGGCGAGCGCGTGCGGGTGCGAGGCGATGGTGCGGATCTTCGTGGTGCCCGGCCGGACCAGGACGCTGAACCGGACGTCCAGCACGGTCTCGGCCACCGCGACGACCGGCTCGTCGCGCACGAGGGCGTCCAGCGTCGCGGGCACGGCGCCCTCGACGGAGTTCTCGATCGGCACGCACGCGAACTCGGTCTCGCCCTTGCGCACCGCGGCGATGGCGAGCTGGATCGTCTCCACCGGGACCAGGTCTGTGCCGAACCGGATCGCTGCCTGCTCGGTGAAGGTCCCCTGTGGTCCGAAGTACGCAATGCGCGGCATCACATCAGACTAGTGCCGCACTGGAGGCGCAAATCACGGGTGTGTCAGCGGCCAAACCTGGGTTCCGCCAGGGCCGTTCGAACTGGAATGCTTGAGGCGTGCCCGCTCTAGCGCCTGAACTCGTGTTGTGCGCGGTCGACGAACCGATGGCGAACGCCTGGCTCGCGGTCGCGAACGGACGCGCCGGCGTGCGGGTGCATCGCGGGTCCGTGCTGGACATCCACGCGCAGGCGATCGTCAGCCCGGCGAACTCGCAGGGCTGGATGCGCGGCGGCATCGACGCCGTCTACGCCACGGCGTTCCCCCAGGTCGAGAACAACGTCCGCAGTGCGGTCCTGGCGTTGCACGGCGGTGAGCTTCCGGTGGGCGACGCGCAGATCGTGGCCACCGGCGAGACCGAACCGGCCTGGCTGATCAGCGCGCCGACCATGAGCCGGCCCGGCGAGCGGCTGCCGATCGACACCGTGCACCCGTACCTGGCCGCCCGCGCAGTCCTGCTGCTCTGGCTCACGGGACGGCTGGAGGACGGCACGCCGGTGCGCGACGCCGTCCACACCATCGCGATGCCGGGACTCGGCACCGGTGTGGGAGGCGTCGCGCCCTCGACGTGCGCGCATCAGGTGGCCGCCGCGTGGGACGAGGCGTTCAACCCGCTCCACGTGTGAGCAACCTGTGCACAACCTTGTGGACAGGTTGTGGATTCCTGTGGACTACTGCCGTGGAGCTACCCATCGTTCCAGGTCGATCTCATCTGTGATGGGGATACCGAACTCCCCCACCGTGGGGATCTCCGGCTTGAGCTTGCGTGCCTCGCGGACCGCGTCCGGTCTCAGAGCGGTCAGCTTGAACCCTCGGCGCTGATAGAACCGAACAGCGTCGAGGTTGTCGTTCGTCGTGGTCAGACGCACCCGAGTGCAGCCGAGTGTGCGCGCCTGACGAACCGCGGCGTCGACCAGCGCGGTACCGACACCGCGGCCCCGCCGCAGCGCGTCGATGGTCACGATCTCCAGCTGGTGGTTCGCCACTGTGTAGGTCAGCAAACCCAGCACCTGGCCCTGCTTCTCCACGAGGAAACCCGGCAGACTCGCCGGGAAGAACACTTCGCCGTGCGCGACGGCGGTGTGTGCTCCCCACAGCTCGAGTACCAGCCGGGCGACAACTATGCGATCTGCTTCCTCGACCGGTCGTACCGAGCCTTCTGCCATGCCAAGAACTGTGCCAATACGAGGCTTACTCGTGAACAGCCATTCGACGTACGGTGGATTCGTGCCTGTGCGCGTTTTGCTGGTGGATGACCATGAAGTCGTGCGCAGAGGACTGCGCGAGATGCTGGACGACGAGGCGGACATCTCGGTGATCGCCGAGGCCGGGTCGGTGGACGAGGCGGTGACACGTGCGCGGGCGACCCCGCCCGACGTGGCCGTCGTGGACGTCCAGCTGCCCGACGGCAGTGGCGTCGACCTGTGCCGATCGCTGCGTGACCTGGGCATCCGCTGCCTGGTGCTGACTGCGTTCGACGACGAGGAAGCGCTCGTCGGCGCCATCATGGCCGGTGCGTCGGGCTATCTGCTCAAGCAGGTGCGCGGGCAGGACGTCGTCACGGCGGTGCGCGAGGTCGCGGCTGGACGGTCCCTGCTCGACCCGGCCACGACGGCCCGCGTGCTCGAACGGATGCGCAACCCGGCGCCGGTCGGCCTCACCGACCAGGAACAACGGGTGCTGGAGCTGATCGGCGAGGGCCTGACGAACCGGCAGATCGGCGAACGGCTGTTCCTCGCGGAGAAGACCGTGAAGAACTACGTGACGTCAGTGCTCGCCAAGCTCGGCATGGAACGCCGGACGCAGGCCGCCGCGTGGGTGGCTAAACGGGGACGGACCAGGTGAGCGTCGTCCCGTTCGGCGAGCTCACGACGCGGAAGTCACCGCTCGCGGCCTTCGCCCGTTCGGCGAGATGGCGCAGTCCGCGCTGAGTCACGCCGGACGGGATACCGCACCCGTTGTCCGCGACGCGCAGCAGCAGATGCTTCTCATCGCGCCGTACGTCGATCTGGACGTGTGTGGCGCCTGAGTGGCGCACGACGTTCGACAACGCCTCTCGGAGAGCCGCCCGCGCGTCGTCGGCGTGCCGGCGCGGCACGTTCGCCAGGTCGCCGGCCACGTGCAGGCGCGGCGAGAACCCGAGCAGCTCACCGGCCGTGCGGGCCTCGGCCTTGATCGAGTCGTGCAGGTCGGCGGAGTCGGCGGGGTCGGTGTTGCGCAGCTTGCGGACGGTCGCGCGCACCTCGGCGATCGTCTCGTCGACGAGGTCGACGGCCTCCTCGATCCGGGCGCGCTGGC
The DNA here is from genome assembly GCA_963771775.1 of uncultured Actinomycetota bacterium. Taxonomy (GTDB): domain Bacteria; phylum Actinomycetota; class Actinomycetes; order Mycobacteriales; family Pseudonocardiaceae; genus Lentzea. The sequence continues at coordinate 592,897 of CAVYUS010000004.1, read as the reverse complement.
CCGCGTCGAGCTTCTTGCCGAGCCGGCGTTCGAGCAGGCTGAGCTGCACGCCGGCGCCGTAGAGCCGCTGGATGATCACGTCGTGCAGGTCGCGGGCGATCCGTTCGCGTTCCTCGTAGACCGCGACCCGCTGCCGTGCGGTGAAGCCCTCGGCGAGCACGACCGCGAGGCCTGCCTGAGCGGCGAACGCCGTCAGGACGTCCACCGTCTCCTGCGTGAACGGCGGCTTGTCGCGCCTGCGGTAGACGGTCAGCGCGCCGATCTTGCGATCCGAGGTGCCGAACGGTGCCACCGCGAACGGTCCGTAGCCCCGCAGCGCCTGAGGAACGTACGGAGCCGTGCGCGGGTCGCTCGTCACGTCGTCGGCCATCACCGGGATCCCGGTCCGCGCGGCCTTCGCGGCGGCACTGCGCGGGCTGAGCGTGGCGACGATCGGTTCGCCGCTGGACGCCTCGACCGTGAGCGAGCCGTCGTCCTCGGCCGTGGCGAGCATGGCCAGCCCGAGGTCGGCGTCCGCGATCTCCGCGGCCGCCTCCACCACGAGCCGCAGCACGTTCTCCGGGTCTTCCAGCGCCGCCGACGTGATCTCGGTCGACGCGACGAGCACGCGCCGCGCCAGGGAGGGGTCCATGGTCCTCAACGGTATGCGGGCGTGCCGAGGTCCAGCACGAGGTCCGCCCTCGCCGCCTCGTCCGGGCGGTGGGTGATGTGCAGAACCGTCCTGCCGTCCTGCCTGAGCCGCGCCAGGAGCTTGCGCGCGGTCGGCTCGTCCAGGTGCGCGGTGGGTTCGTCGAGCAGCACCACGTCGGCGTCGTGCAGCAACGCCCTGGCCAGCGCGAGCCGTTGCGCCTCGCCGCCGGAGACCTGGTCGGGGCGGATCACCGTGTCCAGGCGGTCCGTCCACTCCGGCAGGCATGCCGTCCGGAGCGCTTCCTTCAGTTGCTCGTCGTCGTGCGGGCCGGACATGCGCAGGTTCTCCCGGACGGTCGTGCTGACCAGCATCGGCTCCTGCGGGCACCAGGTCGCCCTGGGCAGTTCCGCGATGCCGCGCTCCGGCTGGAGGAAGCCCAGGAGCAGCGCGAACAGCGTCGACTTGCCGCTGCCGGACGGACCGACGATCGCGACGTGCGTGCCGGGCTCGATGGTGAGGTGGAGGTCGGTGAGCGTCGGCTCGGTCGCGCCGGGCCAGCGGACGTCGACGTTCTCCAGCCGGATGCGCTTGCCCTTCGGCGCCTCCGGACGTTCCGGAGCGTCGAACTGGAGCCTGGCGCTGGCTTCCCGGAGAGCCTTCCGCTGCTGGGCGGCGAGCGGCAGCGCGGCCAGCGGTTCGGCGAGCGCGAGCGGGACCAGGCCGAGCACCGGGTTGCCGGTGATGGCGCAGACGAGGGCCGCCGCACCGGTCGCGAGCAGGACGATCGCCGTGGCAGCGCCCGTGCCAAACGCTTGCTTGCGGGTCTCCCCGGCAAGTTCGACGTCCTTGGCGTGGAGCTGCGCCAACAGGCGGTGGTGGGCGTCGTGCGCGATGAGATCCGGTGCGGCGGCGAGTGCGTTGATCGTGTCGCGGGCGACCTTGCGGCGGCCCCTGGCGAGCTTCGTGCTGGCCCGCCGTTCGGTCCAGACCGCGACGGCCGGGGCGGCGAGGCCCGCCGCGAGGATCAGGCCGCCGAGCGTCAGAGCGGCGGCGGGGTCGATGAACGCGAACAGGATCGTGGTCGCGATCCCCGCGCCGATGGCGACGACCGGTGGCACCAGAACGCGGGGCACCAGGTCGCGCACCGTGTCGGTGTCCTCGACGAGCCGCTGCAGGCCGTCGCGGCGCTGTGTGCGGACCAGCCGCAACCACAGCTCGGCGCGGAGGTTCGTGGCGAGCTTGAACGCCTCGTGGTGCGTGACCAGGCGCTCGACGTAGCGCAGCACGCCCTTGCTCAGCGCGAACGTCCGCACGCCCACGACCAGCACCGACAACGTCAGGATCGGCGGCATCTCGGCGGCACGGGCGATCAGGTGCGCGGCCAGTGCGGTCAGCGCGATGCCGGCCATGGTCGCGAGCACGCCCAGCGCGGCACCCTTGAGCGGGATCGGCAGGCGCTTCGGGCGTTCCTGCTGCGTCTCCTCGGTGACGACCTTGGCGAACGTCTCCTCCTCCGTCGCTTCCTTCTCGCGGTGCGAGGCGAGGATGACGGCTGCGGTAGCGCTAGCTCTCTTGATCGCTTTGTCGATTTTTCGACTTGTCACCGGGTCGAGGTGGGCGGTCGGCTCGTCGAGCAGCAGCACCGTCGCGCCGTGGCGAACCCTCAGCAGGGCGCGCGCGACTGCGATGCGTTGCCGTTCGCCGGTCGAGAGATCCGTGATGCGGCGATCGAGCAGATGGGTCGCGACGACCTCGTGCGCGATCTCCTCGATGTCGTCCGCGTCCGGAACCGTGAGCTCCAGCTCGGCGCGCGGCGTGGCGGCCGCGAACGCCGGTTTCTGCGGCACGTAAGCGATGTCGCCCTGAACTTCGACAGTCCCGTCCGTCGGCTCCAGGAACCCCAGGAGCACCGCGAACGTCGTCGACTTCCCCGCGCCGCTCGCCCCCTCAAGCCGATAGATCTCGCCGGGCCTCACTTCAAAGCTGACCCCGTCCGGCGCAAATCCACCCCTCCGCAACACCCTCAGGTTCTCGACCCGAACGTGTCCGCTGAGTGCACGCGGGGAGCTTTCGTACTCTCCTGGCGCACGCAAGGGCCCCGCGTGCGAACCGGCAACGACCTCGTCTACTCGGCGGACGGCTTCCAGGCCGTCCTCGCTGGCGTGGTGGGCGGCGCCGGCCGCGCGCAGCGGCAGGTAGCACTCCGGGGCGAGGATCAGCACGACCAGCGCGGTCATCAGGGTCATGTCGCCGTGCACTAGTCGGACGCCGACGCCCACCGCGATCAGCGCGACCGACAGCGAGGCGGCGATCTCCAGGACCAGCGCCGACAGGAACGCGATCTTGAGCGTGCCCATCGTGGCCTTGCTGTGCTGGTCGCCGATTTGGCGCACGGCCTTGGCCTGCTGCTTCGCGCGACCGAAGACGGTCAGGACCGGGAGGGCGCGCAGCAGCTCCAGGAGCTGGGCCGAGAGGAGCTCGGTGACGTCCGCGGCCTTCTTGACGCGCTTCTCGGTGTACCAGCCGATCAACGCGGCGAAGACCGGGATCAGCGGCACGGTGACCGCGATCAGGACCGCCGACGGCCAGTCCGTGAAGAGGATCCACGCGCCGACCAGCGGCGGCACGATCACGGCGGTGACCAGCGCGGGCAGATAGCGGGTGAAGTACGCGTCGAGCGCGTCCAGGCCCTTGGTCGCGAGCACCGACAGCTCGGCCGTGCCGCGGTCGGCGATCCACGCCGGGCCGCGGTCGAACGACTTGGCCAGCAGCTGGGTCCGCAGCTCTTCCTTGGCGCCCGCGGCAGCACGGGCGGCGGCGCTTTCCGTCGCCCACGAAAGTCCTGCGCGCGCGAGGATCGCCACGGCCAGAAGGGGAAGGCCTTCGCGAGTGGTGATGACCGACGCCAGCGCGACGGCCTGGGCGACGAGCGCCAGGGCGTTGAGGAACGCCAGCGCGCCCACCCCGACGAGGGCGCGCCTGGCGTTCCTGGAGAGCTGGGGCAGTGCTCCCAGCGGGCCTCTTCTCATCTCAGTGCGCCGCGGGGATGTGCTTGACGCCGATGCGCTTGCGGAACACCCAGTAGGTCCAGCCCTGGTAGACGAGCACGGCGGGCGTGCCGAACCCGGCGACCCACGTGATCACCTGCAGCGTGTACGGACTGGAGGCGCTGTTCGCGACCGTGAGCGACCAGGCGTCGTTCAGCGTCGACGGCAGGACGTCCGGGTAGAGCGTGCCGAACAGGATCGCGACACTGGCCGCGATCGCGAGCCCCATCAACGCGAACGACTGACCCTCGCGGTTCGCGAGCAACCGCCACATCGCGGCGGCGAGCAGCAGCACGACCACGCCCGCCCACAAGCCGCCCACGATCGCGAGCAGCGCGATCAACGGCAGGAGCGCGACCGGCGCCAGCATGAGCCCGACCCGGCGGGCCCGTTCGCGGATCTCGCCCTCGGTCTTCAGAGCGGTGAACACGGCGCCGTGCACCAGCGCGTAACCCGCGAAGGCAAACGCGCCAACGACTGTGTCGAGCCGGATCGCCGCGAAGGCCGAGCCGACGCGGTCGCCGTTCGCGTCGATCGGCAGGCCCAGCACCGTCGTCGAGATCAGCAGGCCGACGCAGAGCGTGGCGATCCACGAGCCGGCGACGATCGTGAAGTCCCAGGCCCTGCGCCAGCGCGGGTTGTCGACCTTGCCGCGGTAGTCGAACGCGACACCGCGCCCGATCAACGCGATCAGGAACAACGTTAGTGGCAGGTACGCGGCGCTCAACAGCGCCGCATACCAGCCGGGGAAGGCCGCGAACGTGGCACCGATCGCGACGATGAGCCACACCTCGTTGCCGTCCCAGACCGGCCCGATGGTGTTGATCATGACTCGGCGTTCGCGCGTTGTCGCGCCCGAGCACGGGCAGCAGCATGCCGACGCCGAAGTCGAAACCTTCGAGGAACAGGTAGCCCAGCCACAGCAGGGCGATGAGCACGAACCAGAGCGTTTCCACGTCGCTTCTCCCCTAGTACGCGAACGCCAGGGCGCCGTCGTCGGTCTTCTGGGGCAACACGCCTTCGACACCGCTTCTCACGTACTTGCGGATCAGGTAGAACTCGATCACCGCGAGCACGCTGTAGACCGTTGTGAGTGCGATCAGCGAGGTCAGGATCTCGCCGGGGGTGCTGTTCGAGACGGCCTGCGCGGTGAACATCCACACACCGTCCACACCGGACGGATTGGGCACCACCACGAACGGCTGCCTGCCCATCTCGGTGAAGATCCAGCCGGCGCTGTTGGCCAGGAAGGGCGTCGCGATGCCGGCGAGGCCGAGAGCCGGGAACCACCATCCGGTGGGCGTCCGGTTCTTGCGGGTCAACCAGAGCATGAAGACACCCAGACCGGCCGCGATACCACCGAACCCGATCATCAACCGGAAACCCCAGTACGTCACCGGAAGCGCGGGCACGTAGTCGATCGGCTTGCCGCTGAGCTCACCGAGCCGCGGGTCCACCGGGTAGTTCGTGCCGTACTTCTCCTGGTACAGCGGGACGAGGTCCTGAATGCCCTTGACCTCGCTGGTGAAGTCGTTGTGCGCCAAGAAGCTCAGCAGTGCCGGCACCGTGATGCTCTTGACGTTCTCGCAGTCGGGCCGGGTGACGTCGCCGATCGCGAAGATGCTGAAGCTGGCGGGCTGTTCGGTGTGGCACAACGCTTCCGCGGCAGCCATCTTCATCGGCTGCTGCTCGAACATCAGCTTGCCCTGCAGGTCCCCGGTGATCGCCAGCGCACTGAACGCGACCACGCCGACCCAGGTGCCGAGCTTGAGCGAGCTGCGCCAGACGCGTTCTTCCTGCGACTTCCGATGCAGGTGCCAGGCGGCGATGCCCACGAGGAACGCGCCGGACACCGCGAACGCGCCGGCGATCGTGTGCGGGAAGGCCGCGAGCGTCGTGTTGTTGGTCAGCACGGCCCAGATCGAGGTCAGCCGCGGCCGGCCTTCGTGCAGCTCGATGCCGACCGGGTGCTGCATCCACGAGTTGGCGGCGAGGATGAAGTACGCGCTGGCCATGGTGGCGAGCGAGAACGCCCACGCGCAGGCGAGGTGGACCTTCTTCGGCAGCTTGTCCCAGCCGAAGATCCAGAGGCCCAGGAACGTCGACTCGACGAAGAAGGCGACGATCCCCTCCATCGCGAGCGGCGCACCGAACACGTCGCCGACGAACCGCGAGTAGGCGCTCCAGGCCATGCCGAACTGGAACTCCTGCACGATGCCGGTGACGACACCCATGGCGAAGTTGATCAGGAGGAGCTTCCCCCAGAACTTCGTCATCTTGTAGTAGCGCTCGTTGCCAGTGCGCACCCACGCGGTCTGCATCCCGGCTACCAGCAGGGAAAGGCCGATCGTCAGCGGCACCATCAGGAAGTGATAGACGGTGGTGATGCCGAACTGCCACCGCGCAAGTTCGAGTACGTCCACGTCTACGAGCGTAGTTCCCGATCTTGCTCGGTTTGAGGTACGACGGTCCCGTTCCAGGTCGGGACCAAGGTCCCGTGCGCGAGGTCACGCCGTTCGAGTGTCATTCCTTCGGTAGGATGCTGGGTGCCAGAGGGGAGTAGTTCCCGTTCGGCCCTGCATCTTGGGGTCGTCGGCGTGGAGATCGACATACTGATCCGCCTTCGAGTGGATCCGGTCCCACACCCGCCTTGTGCGGGCGAACGAGACCTCCGGCCGGGTTGCAGCATGCCCGGTCGGGGTCTGTTGCGCCTCCGTCCGGGTCCGTAGTCGGACGTGGAGGATCTCTCTTGGCCACCTCACTGCTCGCGTTCATCACCGCCTTCGCCGTGGTGTTCCTCGTCGAGCTCCCGGACAAGACCATGGTCGCGACCCTGGTGCTGACCACGCGCTACCGCGCCTGGCCGGTGTTCACGGGCGTCGTGCTGGCCTTCGCCGTGCAGAGCGTGGTGGCAGCGGCGTTCGGGTCCGCGCTGACCTTGCTGCCGGACCGCGTGGTGTCCGGCGTGGTCGCCGCACTCTTCGGCATCGGCGCGTTCCTGCTGTTGCGCGAGGGGTTCTCGCGTGACTCCGACTCTGCCGACGAAACCGGGACGCGTGCCGACGTGCCGTTCTGGCGGGCGGCCCTGACGTCGTTCGGCGTGCTGTTCGCGGCCGAGTGGGGTGACGCTTCGCAGCTCGCGACCGCTGGGATCACGGCTCGGTACGGAACGCCGTTCTGGGTCGGGCTCGGGGCGTGGCTCGCTCTGGTCGCGGTGGCCGGGCTCGCGGTGCTGGTGGGGCGGAAGCTGGCCGGGCGGTTGCCGACGCACTGGATTCAGCGGGTGGCCGGGGTGCTGTTCGCCGGGTTCTGCCTGGTGGCGCTGTGGCAGGTGTTCTAGAGATTCAGGAGTTCATCGAGGTCGATGACGGCTTTGAACGGGTCGTCGACCTCAAGCTTTCCGCCCAGCCCTTCAAGGTCGATCGTCCAGTAGTGCGGGACACCGGCATCCGCATATTCAGCACGCTTGATCACGTCGTCTGTACGGCGTGATTCCGGTGACACGATTTCGACGACGACCAGTACGTCGCAGGCTCGCGGCACGCCACCATCACGGCTAAGCCGTTCGCCGGCGGACCTCGGCATCACGATGAGGTCGGGCCTCCGCGAGAACCCGGGCTGGTCCGCGGGAGACAGTTCCAGGTCGACATCGAGAGCGTGTACCGCCTCGAACTCGCCAGGCAGTTGCGGATGCAGCTGGAACATCAACCTACTGAGGGCACGCTGGTGTGCGAGCCCGGGATTCGGCGTCATGATCAGTCGGCCTTCCACCAGCTCCGTGTAGCCGACTTCGGTTTCGCCTAGCCGCAGGTATTCGTCGACGGTGAACAGATGTGCCCAGTCGGGCAACGCGATCATCGAGTCAGCGTGACACAGTCCGCTGACCCTCAATTGGGAACAATTCGGACATCGCGCTCACCAGACCGGGCGAATTCCTGGCTGGTCGTCGCCGTGCACGTGCTGCAGGTACGCGGCGAGACCGGCCTTGATCGTGCCGACGGTGTCCGGGCCGATCGCCTCGGCCATCTCCTGCTCCAGGTCCGACCACAGGTTGTCGGCGAACTTCAGGTAGTCGCGACCCTTCGTGGTCAGCGCGACGTACTGGGCGCGCTTGTCCGTCGGGTGCGGTTCGCGGAGCACGTAGCCCCACTCGTCCAGCTCGTTGACGATCTTCGCGGCGGCCTGCTTGGTGACGCCGAGGTGCTGGCCGATGTCGACGGTGGTGGCGCGCTTCGCCTTGAGGAAGCGGAAGACGTAGCCGTGGGCCGGCCGGAGCGGCTCCAGGCCGATCTGGGCGAGGCGGTCGTGGAACTGGTCGCCCATGGCGCGGTACGTCATGGCCAGCAGCATCGGCACCGGTTCCATTTTCGAACTCCTAGTAGACAACCTGGTTGACCTTATTCTAAGGTTAGACAACCAGGTTGACTACTTTGGAGGTTGCCTTGTTGGTTACGGGGGATTCCGCGGAGCTGCACGAGTTCGGCGGGTTCGAGTTCCGGCCGTTGGCCGTGCCGTCGCGCGGGAGCACCGAGATCGCGCTGTGGACGGTGGACGTGCCCGAAGGTGGCGACGGAAAGCCGCACACGGTGTCCAGGGAAGAGGTCTTCTACGTGCTGTCCGGGTCGGTGACGATCCAGGGGCACACGGCCGCGGCCGGGGACGCGATCGTGGTGCAGCCGGACACCGAACTGTCGCTGACGGGAGGGCCCGCCCGGGTCCTGGTGGCGACGTCGGTGGGGATCAAGGGCACGCTGCCCGACGGGACGACGATCACGCCGCCCTGGTCGGTCTAGTTCGCCGGCGAGCCTTCCTCTTCTGGAGGCTCCTGGCCGGTGTCCGGGACCTCCTCGCGGAGGTCGCGGGCGATCTTCTTGGCCTCGTCGATGAGCTGCTGGGACTCGTCGAGGCGTTCCTCGTCCGGTGCGGTCACGGTGCTGGGGTCGGCGGATTCGTTGATCGCCAAACTCAGGCCAGCAAGCTCCGGACGTGGGCGGCGAGGCGTTCGGCGATCTCCAGGTCCCACTCGTCGTCGGAGGCCGGTTGAGGGGTCGGACCTGCGACGACGCGTTCGCCGAGCAGGCGCCGCTCGGCGGGCGAGAAGTCGGTGACGGCGCGGCGGAGCAGGGGCAGGGCGTCGTCGAACGCCGCGCCGCGCAGGCCCGTCAGCCACTCGTCGATGAGGCCGAAGAGGCGGGGGTCCGCGGCCAGCAGGGTCGCGGAACCGCGCAGGAAGCCGGCCACGAAGGCGGTGGCGACCGAGCGGTGCAGGCGGGCGGCCACGTCGTCGCTGGTCAGTTCCCCCGCCTCCCACAGCAGGCGGGTGGCCCGGCCGGTGGGCAGGCCGTGGGCTTCTGCCTTGACGAGCGCGTGGAGGGCTCGCCACCAGGTGCTCTGGTGGTCCTCGTCGGCGGCCAGGCGGGTGGCCTCGTGGGCGCCGTCCACCACGGACAGCGCGTGTTCGGCGGTCTCGTCGTCGACGTTGCGGCAGGCGAGCGAGAGGCCCACCGCGCCTCGGGTGAGCAGGCCGTGCAGGGCCACCCGCAGCAGTTCCGGGTCGGTGCCGCGGACCGAGCCGTAGCGGACCGTTCTGGCCAGGTCCGGGAGGGCGGCGAGCAGTTCCAGGGCGTCGGTGGCCCTGGCCGCGCAGCGGTCCAGGGCGTTGCGGGCCTCGACGACGGCGGCCGGGAGCTCGCAGCCGACGGCCTTGTTCAGGATGGCGGCGGCCTCGGCCACGCGGGTCGCGTCCGCCGCGGCCTGGGTGAGGACGTTCCCGGCTGCCGTGTGGACGGTGGTGCCGTGGCGGGCGGCCACCGCCACGGACACCGCGAAGATCGGGTCCCAGCGCAGCTGCCAGACCTCGGCGAACGTGCCGAGCGAGTTCGAACGGTCCGGCTTGCCCCACCCGACGCCGAGGACCTCCAGCCGTTGCAGGAGCTTCGAGCGTTCGCGGTCGGTGTCCTTGCGGAGGTCCAGCTTGAGCTGCTTGGGCTGAACATCCGCCGGGAGACGGAGTTTGCGTTGCAGGCGTTGGAGATCCGCGGCCAGCGGTGAGCGCGGGACGGCTTCGCCGACCTCGCCCAGGCGTTCGCCCACGACGAGCTTGCGGTGAACGAGCTGGAGCGGGACCTCGTCGCCGCCGCAGAGAACCGCCAGCGCCGCTTCGCTCACCTCGCTCAGGCCCGCGCTCGGACGGTCTCTCAGCGCGGCAAGGGTTTCCGCCAGCCGAACGGCCTCCACCGCGCTGGCCGTGGAGGCCGGGAGGTCTTCCGCCCGCAGGACAGCGGCGGCCTTCGCGAACCAGCGCGGGACGACGTCGGCCTGGTGCTGCCAGAGGTGCGCGTACCAACCCGGCGAGTCGACGCCGGCGCCGTAGCCCGACTCGGCGGCGAGCTGGCCGTGGCTCCACGGGACCCAGGTGCCGGAGATCTTGCGGCGCCGCAGGCCTTTCAGCAGCGCGGTGTCGTGCGCGACGGTCGGCTTGGTCAGCAGGGCCGGCACGTGCCAGGCACCGCAGACCACGACTATCGGGCCGTCGGTCTCCTTGCGCGCCTTGCGGATCGTCTGGCGCATGAACGCTTCTCTGCGCAGCGTGCGTTCGCCGACCTGGTCCTCGAACTCACTCCGGACCGCGACCATGGCCTCGGCGATGGCGTTCGCGAGGTCGAGCGGGTCGGTCGCGCTGTGCTCGACGACGTCCTCCCACCAGCGTTCCGGGTCGTCGAACCCCGCGGCCTCGGCGAGCAGTCCGATGGGGTCGACGTGGCCGCTCGGGCTGTCGTCGCCGATCGAGCTCGCGGCCGGCAGGTCGAAGAAGCGTGCCGTCGCGTCGTTCTCGTTGGCGTGCAGCAGTGCTTGCCACTCCGGGGAGAACTCGGCGAACGGCCAGAAGGCGGCGTCCTCCGGGACTTGCCTCGTCGTGCAGCAGGATCGCTACCGGCGGTGTGAGCGCGTGGACGTGTTCGAGTAGTGCGTCGGCCTCTGGTGGTCCCTCGATGAGGATGAGCTTCGGCCGCGTCTGTTCGAGCGCTCGCTTGACCATCCGGGCCGAGCCGGGACCGTGGTGCCGGATGCCGAGCAGGATCGGCTCCGCGCCTGGCTCAGTCACCGCTGGCGTCCAGGCAGGCCCGGTAGAGATCACGCCACTCGGACCGCTCCTTCAGCACCGTCTCCAGGTACTCCTGCCACACGTTCGCGTCCGACACCCGGTCCTTGATGACGGAACCGATGAGCCCGCTCGCGAGCTCGTCCGCGCCCAGCCGGCCGTCGCCGAAGTGGCCGGCGAGCGCCATTCCGTTCGCGATGACCGAGATCGCCTCCGCCGTGGACAGGCTGCCGCTCGGCTTCTTCAGCTGCGTGCGACCGTCCACAGTGGAACCGTTGCGCAGCTCCCGGAAGATCCGCACCACCCGGCGCACCTCCTCGAGCGCGGGCGGTTCGGCGGGCAGCTGCAGCGCCTTGCCGAGCTGCTGGGCGCGGGTGATGACGATCTCGACCTCGGCGTCCTCGGTCGCGGGCGGCGGCAGCACGACGGTGTTGAAGCGCCGCGCGAGCGCCGACGACATCTGGTTCACGCCGCGGTCGCGGTCGTTGGCCGTGGCGATGACCGTGAAGCCCGGCACCGCCTGGACCTGCGTGTTCAGCTCCGGGACCGGCAGCGACTTCTCGCTGAGGATCGTGATGAACGAGTCCTGCACCTCGGACGGCATGCGGGTCAGCTCTTCGACCCGCACGACCGCGCCGCTCTGCATGCCCCGCAGGACCGGGCTGGGCACGAGGGCGTTCTCGCTGGGCCCCTCGGCGATGAGACGGGCGTAGTTCCAGCCGTACCGGACCTGGTCCTCGCTGGTGCCGGCGGTGCCCTGGACGACGAGCGTCGAGTCGCCGCTGACGGCCGCCGCGAGGTGTTCGGACAGCCACGACTTCGCGGTGCCCGGCACGCCGACGAGCAGCAGCGCCCGGTCGGTGACCAGCGTGCCCACGGCGACCTCGACGAGGCGGCGCGACCCGACGTACTTCGGGCTGATCACGGTGCCGTCGGGCAGCGTGCCGCCCAGCACGTAGGTGACCACGGCCTGCGGCGACATGTTCCAGTTGGGCGGCCGCTGCCGGTCGTCCTGGGCCGCGACGGCTGCCAGCTCGGCGGCGTACTGCTGTTCGGCCGTCGGCCTGAGCACGGCGGTCACTGGGCCTCCTGGATGCGTTGCCTTGGCTCGAAGTGTGGTGGTCCGGTCACCGCGGATCGTCCGCGGGGTCGGCCTGCGGGGCGAACGACTCGCGCAGGCGGATGCGCAGGCGGAGGACTTCCAGCTCCAGGGAGTTCTCCGGCCAGCGCCGGGTGAGCCCTTCCCAGTGGGCGCCGAGCAGGTCGGCGTCGCCACGGGCCAGCAGCACCGACGGCGGGCGACCGGAGCGCCAGCGCGGGTCCGGCAGCGCGGCGTAGCGGTGCATGAGCGCGCGGGTGGTCTCGGGCGACCACGGGGCGGGGAGCTGGGCGCAGGCGTGGTCGAGGAGGTCGTAGTGCCAGTTCACGGAGACGGCGACCACGGCCTGCTCGGCCACCGAGGCGGGCAGGCCGGCCAGCATCTCCAGCTGTTCCATGCCCGTGAGGGTCTCGGCGGCCGCCACCGCCCAGGGCCGAGGATCGACCGCCGCTGCCAGCTGGTCCGCGATGCCGCGCAGCAGCGCGCCCGCCCAGGGGCCCCGGCGCAGGACGTCGGCCGCGCCTTTGTCGTTCGTGTCGAGGCGAGTGGTCCAGTAGGAGGGCGCGACGCTGGCGGCCGCGGCCCGGATCCGGCCCGCGGTCCCCTTTTCCGAGCCGTCCCGCATCAGGTCGCGTTGCTCGGCCGCGTCGGGTTGCGCGGTCCAGAGGTCCTGGACGTCGAACCCGTCCCTGGTCGGCTGCAGGCCCTGGCCGAGGCGGTCGGCGGCGCGCGTTCTCAGGGCTGAGGCCGGGAGCCGGCGCAGCAGCCGGAGGGCCTCGTCGTGGACGGTCGCGGCCCGGTCGTCCAGCGCTGTTTCCAGGAGCGCTTCGTCGGCCGGGCCGAGGGCGGTTTCGAGGGCGCTGATCAGGACCTGGCGGTCGGCCGAGCGGCGGGAGGCGTCGAACTCGGCGGCGATGAACGCGCCCACGCCCGCCGGGTCTGCCCTGCGTTTGCGGCGCAGGGCCCGGACTCGTTGCGCGCTCGGGAGGTCGAGGATCTCCGCGAGCGGCACCTCGTCGACCAGCGGTGTGCTGCCGGACGCCCAGGCCCAGCCCTGGCGGGTGTTCGCGAGCCAGCGGCCTCGGGTGCCGAGGACCTCGACCACGGCGGCGCGCAGGCCCGGACGGGCGGTGCCCATCGCCAGCAGGGCGGGGAGCATGCGGTGTTCGGCGACGACGTTGTTCGCCTTGGCCAGGGCGCACCACTCGGTGAGCAGGACCTCGTCGTCGAGGCTCATGATCGCTTCGAGGACCGCTCGGGCGGCTGGGCGTGGGAGTGCCGCGGGCTCGGCCGGGGCGAGTGGCAGTGGGTCTGCGGCGACCTCGGGCGGCAGGGTGGCGCCGAACGCGGCCACGCCCAGGGCGGCGCAGGAGGAGAGCAGGTCGGTTGGGGAGCCGCCGCCTCGCGTGGTGCCGATCAGGAGGTCCTGGACGGTTTGGGACCACTCGGCCTTCATGCCGGCACCTCCGCGGTTCGGGTGGGTGCCGGGAGGGCGGGTGCCGGGAGGGCGGGTGCGGCGGCGGTGACGTCTGGCGCGGAGACGTCACGGTCGGCGGGCAGCAGACGAGCGGGCGGGCCAGAGGCGCTGCGGTGGACGGACTGCGAGCAGACGGACGCGAGGCGGGCGGGCGAACCGGAAGCGTCACGGTGGGCGGGCCGCAAGTGGGCGGGTTGCGAGCAGGTGGGCAAAGGCGGGCGGGCAGCAGACGAGCCGGCGGACCGGAAGCACCACGCCAGGCGGGCCACGGACAGGCGGGCTCGGCGGCGAGGCGGAGCGCAGGGTGGGCGGGTCGCGAAGCACCGGCCTCGGCGGTGAAGCCGGCCGTGCGACGCCCGGCGAGTCCCGAAGGTCCGGCCACGGTGACGACGCCGTGGACCCGTGGCCCCGTGGACCCGGCGGCGGACCGGGCCTGAGGTGGGCGCGAGAAGGTCACGCGACCACCTCCAGGGTGCCGTCGAGGCTGATGGCGCCGACCCGGAGCGCGTGGCCGTCCCACAGCCCCCAGGCGTCGAAAGGGACACCGCCGGTCAGCGCCAGGGCCATGTCCAGGCCGGTGTCGTCGCGGACCGGCAGGCCGTGCCCGGTCGCGTCCACCAGGAAGCCGCCGCAGAGGCGGACCGAGGCGCAGCCGAGCGGGAAGAGGCGTTGCCACGGGTCGGCGATCAGCATCGGTTCCAGGGAGGCCAGGGCGGTGCGCCACGACGGTGGTGCCGGCACCGGGTCTGGCGCGCGGGAGCCGGCCAGTTCGCCCAGGGCCACGCGATCGGAACCCGGGTAGGGGTGGACCAAGGCCGACGACTCCAGGCCGGGTGGCAGCAACGGCACCGGGGCGCCTACCGCGGAGTGGCGGATTGCCACCACCCAGCGGGCCGTCTGACGGCCCCAGCACCACTGGCGGACGGTGCGGACCCGGCCGTCGTCGGTTTCCAGGCGTAGGAGGGCAACCCAGCGGTCGCTGATGCCGGGGGTGGCCCGGACGGTTTCCTCGGGGACGGTCACGCCCAGACGGGAGCGCGGCTGGACCTGGCAGAGCAGGTGCAGGCCGCCCAGGCGGTCGGCGACGTCGGAGGTCCACCTCGGGCCGGAGCGGGCGACCAGGTCCTGGATCTCGGCCACCGCGGCGGCGACGCCGGGGACCTGGGCGTCGATCATGCGGGCGGTGAAGGCCTGCCACCACGACGCCGGGCGGCCGGGCAGGGAGGCCACGCCGGCGGAGGCCACGTCGAGGAGCCAGTCGCGCAGGCCGTCGATGCCCGAGGACATGGCGGCGGCGCGGTTGGCCGCGGTCTTCTCGCGGGCTCGGGCCCGGCGCGCTACGGCCTCGGGCGAGGTGTCGAGCTCACGGGCGGCTCGGCGCTCGGTCCACTCGGAGACCCATTCCGGCGGTGCGGCGTCGGGCAGGTCGAGCTCCTGCAGGCTGATGGCGTGTTTGCAGGGGAACCGGCGCGACGGGCAGGTGCACTTCGCCGAGCCGGCGGCGAGGTCCACGCACACGCGGTACGGCACTGAGCCGGAGCCCTTGTAGAGGCCCCACAGCACCGGCAGGGCCTTGCCCAGGCCCTGCCAGCGCATCGGAACGGCTCGTGTCCTCACGGAACCAAACTAGCGAGGACCCCCGACAGAAAATCAGGCCGGACCGCGACGGGCCCACGACCACGCATATGCCGGGTCCTCACAGGCTTCGGCCGCCTCGCCGAGCTCCAGCGGGCGGAACGTGTCGACCATGACCGCGGTCTCGTCGAAGTAGTCCACGCCCAGCGACGCTTCCACCGCACCGGGCTGCGGGCCGTGCGTGCAGCCGGACGGGTGCAGCGACATCGAGCCGATGCCGATGCCGGAACCCTTGCGCGCCTCGTAGTTGCCGCCCACGTAGAACATCAGCTCGTCGGAGTCGACGTTCGCGTGGTTGTACGGCACCGGCACGGCCAGCGGGTGGTAGTCGACCTTGCGCGGGCAGAACGAGCACACGACGAAGTTCGGGCCCTCGAACGTCTGGTGCACGGGCGGCGGCTGGTGCACGCGGCCGGTGATCGGTTCGAAGTCGCGAATGTTGAACGCCCACGGGTAGAGGTGGCCGTCCCAGCCGACGACGTCGAACGGGTGGTTCGCGTACGTGAAGCGGGTGAGCCCCGCGCGATGACGCACGAGCACATCGACGTCCTCGCCCTCGACGAGCAACGGCTCGGAAGGCCCGCGGATGTCACGCTCGCAGTACGGCGAGTGCTCCAGGAACTGGCCGGCCTTCGACAGGTAGCGACGAGGCGGCCCGATGTGCCCGGTCGCCTCCAGCACGAGCAACGACATCGGCGACGAAGGCACGACCCGGTACGTGCACGAAGTCGGGATCACGACGTAGTCGCCGTCACCGACCGCGAGAGCGCCGTAGATCGTCTCGATTACCCCCGAACCGCCCTGCACGTACAGCAGCTCGTCACCGAAAGCGTTGCGGTACAACGGAGAAGGCACGGATGCGACCACGAAACCAATGGTCACGTCCGGATTCCCGAACAGCTTCCGACGCCCCGTGACGGCGTCGACCTCATCAGAAGCCCAGGTCAGATCGGTGGTCTTGAAGTGCCGCGGCTTCAACGGCAGGTTCGGTGCGGCCGGCCCGCGCTCGTCCTTCACCGTCTCCGCGTTCACGATCGCCGTGGGCAGGTACCGGTGGTAGAGCAGGGCCGAATCCGCCGAGAACCCCTCGACCCCCATCAGCTCTTCCGCGTAGAGGCCACCGTCCGGTTTGCGGAACTGGGTGTGGCGCTTTCGGGGGATCTCCCCGACCTGGCGGTAGTAGGCCATGACGTCTCCGGAGGCGTTCGACTATCGGACATCTTTGTTCAGTTAGCGGTACCCGGCTAGCGTGTCAGCCGTGTCAAGCGCTGTCGAACTCCGTGCGCCCGGTCCGCGCGGTACTCCGCCCCTGCTCGCGAGGCTTGTGGACGATGCCGCACTGTTCCCTCCGGGGAGCGCGGCGATGCCCGACGCGGTGCGCGGGCACCTCGACGGACGAGTCGGCGAGTGGTCCGGTGTCATGGGACTTTTCCTGTGCCCGGCCTCCCGTCTCGCCGAGCTGATCACCGAACTCATCAAACTCAAGCCACCGAAGCCGGTCGCGCTGAGCCTCGTGATCGACACCGGCCTCGGCGGCGTGCCGAAGGCCGTGTCGATCGTCGAGTCGAGAAGCGAGCTGCTGGCGCTGCGCATGGTCGAGATGCCCGCACCGTCCGATGTGGACGAGGTGTGGCTCGAGCGCGTGTCGGAGTTCGTGCCCGAGGACGTCATCCGCGTCGTCGAGCCCCGCCGCGGCGGGGCCGAATGGCTCGACGGCATCCGCCGCGTCATCGAGCACGGCAGCTGGCCCAAGCTCCGCTGCGGTGGTCTCAGCCAGGAGAACTTCCCGAGCGTCGACGAGGTGGCGGACTTCCTGTCCGTCGTCAGCGGCGGCGGGGTCGCGTTCAAGGCCACCGCCGGTCTGCACAAGGCCGTCCGCTACACCGACGAGCAGAACTTCACCCACCACGGCTTCCTGAACCTCCTGGTCGCCACGGCCCGCTCGCTGAGCGGCCGCGACGTCCGCGAGGCACTGGCGAGCACCGACGCCGAGGCGCTCACCGCCGAGGCCAAGGCGCTCAGCGACCAGGCCGCGCACGCCGTGCGCGGTGTCTTCGCGAGCTACGGCTCGTGCTCGCTCTCCGAACCTGTCGCCGACCTCGAGGGGCTTGGACTGCTGTGAGCTGGATCAGCGACCCGAACTTCTCCGAGGACCAGCCGTTCGGACCGCAGACCCTCCCCTACGGCGTCGTCGACGGGGGTGTCGCCGTCCGCGTCGGCGACCAGGCGTTGCTCCTGAAGAGCCTCGCGCTGGGCAAGTGCAGCGAGTTCGTCCAGGGTGACTCGCTGGACCCGCTGCTCGCGGCGGGCCGGCCGGTCTGGAGCGGGCTGCGGGCCAAGCTCAAGGAGATCGTCACGGCGACCTCCGCACCGAAGGGCGCCGAGCTCACGAGCATCGAGTCCGCGAGGCTGCCGTTCACGGTCGGCGACTACGTGGACTTCTACTCGAGCCGGCACCACGCGGAGAACGTCGGCAAGATGTTCCGCCCCGACGGCGACGCGCTCACGCCGAACTGGACGCACCTCCCGATCGGCTACCACGGCCGCGCGGGCACGGTGTACGTCTCCGGCACCGAGATCGTCCGCCCGAACGGCCAGCGCCGCGGCACCGAGGGCCCGAAGTTCGGCCCGTCCGAGCGCCTCGACATCGAGGCCGAGGTCGGGTTCGTCTGCGGCGGCCCGAAGGCGGCCAACCTCTCCACGTCCCGCGCGGCCGAGCACGTCTTCGGCGTCGCGCTGGTCAACGACTGGTCGGCGCGCGACATCCAGGCCTGGGAGTACCAGCCGCTCGGCCCGTTCCTGGCCAAGTCGTTCGCCACGTCGATCGGTGCCTGGATCACGCCGCTCGAAGCGTTCTCAGTTGCACGCGTCCCGACGCCGCCACTGCCGAACAAGCTGCACGACTACCTGACCTGTGATCAGCCGTGGGGCCTCGACATCACCATCACGGTCGAGCTGAACGACACGATCGTCGCGCGCCCCCCGTTCAGGGAGATGTCGTGGTCGTTTGTGCAACAACTCGCCCACATGACGGTGAACGGGGCTACGGTTCGCCCAGGTGATCTGTTCGCCTCCGGCACGGTCTCGGGACCGGAGAAGGACGAGCGCGGCTCGTTCCTCGAGCTGAGCTGGGGCGGCAAAGAACCGTTCAAACTCGACGACGGTTCCACGAGGACCTTCCTGGAGGACGGCGACACGGTCAGGCTGACCGCCACGGCCCCCGGCGAGGGTGGCTCCGTGGTCGGTCTCGCCGAGGTGGTGGGCACAGTTCGGAGAGCGTGATGGTCGGAGCGACGAAGGAGAGCTCGCTGACCCTGGAACGGGGTCTGGCGCTCCTTCAGGCTGTCGCGGAGGCCGAGTCGGAGGCACCGTCGATCTCCGAGCTCGCCACGGCCATCGGCGCCTCCAGAGCCGCCGTCTACCGGCTTCTGGTGCCGCTGCAGGCGCGCGGGCTCGTGCGCCGGGAGGGTTCGAAGGTCCGGCTCGGTCTCGGCGTGCTGAGGCTTGCGTCGAACGTGCTGCCACAGCTGCGGATGGCCGCGAACCCGGCGTTGCGCGAGCTCGCCGAGAAGGTCGGCGCGACCGCGCACCTCACCGTCGCGGACGGCTCCGAGGCGCAGGCCGTCGCTGTCGTCGAACCGTCGTGGACCGCTTTCCACGTGGCGTACCGGGTGGGTTCCCGCCATCCGGTGCACCGCGGGGCAGCGGGCAAGGCGATCTCGCAGCAGGTGGACGGCTGGGTGGTGTCCACAGGCGAGCTGCAGCCGAACGCGTACGGCGTCGCGGCACCCGTCCGCGGCGTCTCCGGCCTACGAGCGTCCGTTGGCGTTGTAGCGCTGGAGAGGCTCGACGCAGACATCGTCGGCCCTCACGTCGTGCGCGCGGCCGAAGAAGTTGCGGCAGCGCTCAAGTGACTGAAGAGCGGCTCAGGCGTTGGAGACTCCTCTTAGGTCCCAGCGCGGAAGACGTTGCGGAACTCGGCGAGGACGACCAACGACGTGATGGCGCGCTAACGGGCCTCTACGGCGGCGGCAACGACCGTGGTGCCGGCCTCGGTGCCAGCTCCCCGCAACTGCACCGGTGGCTGGGCGACGTCCGCAAGTACTTCCCCACCTCCGTCGTCCAGGTGATGCAACGCGACGCGGTCGAGAAGCTCGGCCTCAAGCAGTTGCTGCTCGAACCAGAGCTGCTGGAGTCCGTCGAACCGGACGTGCACCTCGTCAGCACCCTGCTGCAACTCTCCCGCGCCATCCCGGCCCGCACCCGCGACACCGCGAAAGCCGTGGTGCGCAAGGTGGTCGAGGACATCGAGAAGCGCCTGACGGACCGGCTCGTCGAGGCCGTCCGCGGCGCCGTCGACCGGTCGAGGCGCACCCGCAGGCCGCAGCTGCCCGATGTCGACTGGGCGTCGACGATCAAGGCGAACCTGAAGAACTACCAGCCACAGCACAAAACCGTGATCGTCGAGAACCTGATCGGCCACCGCAGGCGCAGCCGGGCGGCGGCGATGCGGGACGTGATCCTGCTCGTCGACCAGTCCGGCTCGATGGCGGACTCGCTGGTGCACGCGGCGGTGCTCGGCTCGGCCCTCGCGTCCATCCGCTCGATCACGACGAGGCTCGTCGTGTTCGACACCGAGGTCGCGGACCTGACCGACCAGCTCAGCGACCCGGTCGACCTGCTGTTCTCGGCCCAGCTCGGCGGCGGAACGGACATCAACCGCGCGGTCGCCTACGCGCAGACCCAGGTCCGGCGGCCGACGGACACGGTCATCGTGATCATCAGCGACCTCTACGAGGGCGGTTCGGAGGCCGAACTGCAGCGCCGGGTGCGCGAACTGGTCGCGAGCGGCGTCACGGTGGTCAACCTGCTGGCGCTCAGCGACTCCGGCACGCCCGCCTACGACCACGAGCTCGCGGCGAAGCTCTCCGCCCTCGGCGCACCCGCCTTCGCCTGCACGCCGGACAAGTTCCCCGAACTGCTGGCCGCGGCGTTGCGCAAGGACGACCTCACGCAGTGGGCGGAGTCCGAGGGCATCGCAACGGGCCGTTAGCGCTCCACGACCCGTCCGCGCACCAGGAACGCAAGTCCTCGCGTCATCGCCACCACGCGGCCTCGTTCGTCCGGCCCGGCGACCCACACCCGTCCCGTGTGCCGCACCAGCACCCGCGCCCGTTCCGGCAGCTCCGGCAGCCGCAGGTTGTTCTCCGACCCCTCGACCCGCAGATAGGCCTGGCGCCCGATGCGCCGGCCGGCCACGAAGCTCACCGACACCTGCCGCCACGGAAACCGCTCGATCAGCTGCTGGGTGCCACGCCGCTGGAAGAAGTGCCGCAGCCCGGGAGCGGCCAGCTCCAGCACCACGGGTACGGACAGCACGGAGAGCCACACCCAGCCGATCACCAGCACGACCCCGAGGACGGCGAGCGCGAAGAAGATGTGCCCGACGGCGCGGCGATCCGCCCGCGCGAGGCAGGTGTCACTCCAGGTCTCGATCATCGTCATTTGTTCACACGCGCCGGAATCAGCTGCGGTACCCCGCGGAACGTCACGACGGTGTTTCCCGCGGAATCCGGCGGCACGAACCACACGCGTCTATGGCGTGCGATGCGCCCGCGCAGCAGAGGACCAACGCGGACAGTCAGCGAAAACGGCGGCGAACTCAGCACGACCAGACGCCCTCCTTCCCACTGCACATGGGCGAAATGCCACGGTTCGCCCTCCGGTAAACGCACCGGCCGCCGCCGCGTGACCGTCCAGAGGACGACCGCGGCGAAGAACAGCAGGAACAGCGCCACCGGCGATGACCATGACCACACAAGTACCAGCACGAACTGGAGCACGAAGGCCGCGCCGGCCAGAACGGTCCACATCAGGGCACGCCGGCTCGACCGGTCGAAGCAGTGCCGGGTCCACTGGTCATCGAGCGCCGTCACCTCGGTGGACGGCTTGTTGGGCACGACCACCTGTCCACCGTACAGGTGACGCTTCCCAGGACGAGTGAAGCTAAGTTAGGCTTGCCTAACCTTCAGGAGGTGGAGCGGTGACCGACACCCAGACCAAGCGCCCGCCGGCGCCGCATGCCGCGGAACGCGCCCGGACGATCGCGGCGCGCGGTGGTCACGCCGCACTGCTTCCCCAGGCCGGTTCCCGCACCAGCCCGTTGTTCCACCACGTGCACCCGTGCGGCACCACGATCTTGCTGCTGCCCGACGAACACCCGCTGGTCGGGCAGCTGTGGCAGACCCCGCGCGCCGAGGTGACGGCGATGCTGGAGATCGCCGACCAGGCGCCGGTGCCGTTGCGCGAGCCCATCCGCGGCCTGCTGTGGCTCACCGGGTGGGTCGCCGCGCTGGACGGTCAGGAGGCGCGCGACGAGATCCTCGCGGTCGCCGACGTGCGACCGGACCACCGGCTGCTGGACGCGGGCCACGGCGCTTCGGTGCTGAGGCTCACACCCGCGTCGATGGTGATCGCGGACGCCGAGGGCACGTCGTCGATCCGGCCGGAGCAGTTCACCAGCGCGACGCCGGACCCGTTCTGCCGCAACGAGGACAACTGGCTGCGCCACCTGGAGGCCGCGCACCGCGACGTCGTCGGCCAGCTCGCGCGGCACCTGCCGGAGGAGCTGCGGAACGGCCACGTGCGGCCGCTCGGGCTCGACCGGTTCGGGCTGCGGCTGCGGGTCGAGGCGGAATGCGACGACCACGACGTGCGGATCGCGTTCTCCAAGCCGGTCAGCACGCCGACGGAACTCGCCGCCGAGCTGCGGCGGCTGATGGGCTGCCCGTTCCTGGCCCAGCGGTGATCCAGGACGGCGGTAGCGTCGTCCGGGTGACCTTGATCCCCGCCGAAGAGAAGCGCGGTTACCAGCTCGAGCTGCTGATCGTCTTCAGCATGACGCTCGGCCTGTCCGGGCTGCGCAGCCTCGTCCGGCTGATCGACAGCCTGCTGCAGCCGACGCCGCTCAACCAGCAGTCCGTCGCGATCAACGTCCCGCAGGCGCGCGCCGACCTGTTGGACCTGGTGGCACAGCTGCTCGGCGTGCTGCAGCTCGCCGCGTGGGGCGGCATCGGGCTGTACCTGTTGTGGCGCACCGGGATCAAGCTCAAGGTCATCGGGCTCGACGGCTCCCGCAAGCTCGCGGACTCGCTCGGCGCGCTCGGGCTGGCCGCGATCATCGGCATCCCCGGTCTCGCGTTCTACTTCGCCGCGTGGGCGCTCGGGCTGAACCTCGCCGTCCAGCCGTCCACTTTGGACAACGCCTGGTGGATGAGCGTCGCGCTGATCCTGGCCGCCGCCGGCAACGCGTGGGCCGAGGAGGTGCTCGTCGTCGGGTACCTGATCACGCGGCTGGAACAACTCGGGTGGCGGCAGTACACGGCACTGCTCGCCGCGGCCGTGTTGCGCGGCTCGTACCACCTCTACCAGGGCTTCGGCGGGTTCGTCGGCAACCTGGTCATGGGCCTGGTGTTCGGGTTCTACTGGCAGCGCACGAAGCGGTTGTGGCCGTTGGTGATCGCCCACACGATCCTCGATGTGGTCGCCTTCGTCGGCTACACAATGTTGCGAGGCAAAGTCAGCTGGTTGCCCTAATGATTCGACGGTGAAATCCAAAAACACCCGTCATTTGTTGCGATTTTGGGCTCGCCAGCAGCGATTTGTGCTGTTCAGGGTTACGCTCGTCCGGTGACTGCGCACACGATCGCTGAGACCGAAGCACTCCCGGCCGCCGCACCCCGCGTGGACAGCGAGGTCGGCCCGCTGCGCACAGTGCTGCTGCACCGGCCGGGCAACGAGCTCAAGAGGCTCACGCCGCGCAACAACGACCAGCTGCTCTTCGACGGCGTGCCGTGGGTCGGCCGGGCCCAGGAGGAGCACGACGCGTTCGCCGCGACCCTGACCTCGAAGGGCGTCGAGGTCCTGCTGCTGGCCGACGTGCTGGTGCAGGCGCTGGAGGACAACCGCGCGCGCATCGCGGGCATCCACAGCGCCGTCAACGAGCGCCGCCTGGGCATCGACCTCGCCGACGCGCTGCGCAGCCATCTCACGTCGCTGGACGCACCGCAGCTCGCGCAGGTGCTGATGACCGGCATGACGTTCGAGGAGATGCCGGCCGCCGAAGGCGCGTCGCTGGTGCGCAAGATGCACCTCCCGATCGACTTCGCCGTCGACCCGCTGCCGAACCTGCTCTTCACCCGCGACTCGTCGGTGTGGGTCGGCGACCGCGTGGCCATCACGTCGCTCGCGCTGCCCGCCCGCGACCGCGAGACGACGCTCACGGACCTGATCTACGCCTACCACCCGCGCTTCCGCCGCACGGGCCGCGCGTACGGCGCCCACTCGGCACCGCTGGAGGGCGGCGACGTGCTGCTGCTCGCGCCGGGCGTCATCGCGATCGGCGTCGGCGAGCGCACCACCCCGGCGGGCGCGGAGTCGTTCGCCCGTTCCGCGCTCGCGGACGGTCTCGCACACACGGTGCTGGCGGTGCCGATCGAGCAGGAACGCGCCACGATGCACCTCGACACCGTCTGCACGATGGTCGACCGCGACGCCGTGGTGATGTACCCGGCGATCCGCCACACGCTGACCGCCTACCCGCTGCGGTTGGACGGCGACGGCGGCGTGCGCGTGGACGGCCCGGTGCCGTTCCTGGAGGCGGCGGCCGAGGCGATGGGCATCGAGCGGCTGCGCGTGATCGACACCGGTCTGGACACGGTAACGGCCGAGCGCGAGCAGTGGGACGACGGCAACAACACGCTGGCGGTCGGCCCCGGTCTCGTCGTGGCGTACGAGCGCAACGTCGAGACGAACGCGCGCCTGGAGGACGCCGGCGTCGAGGTGCTGCGGATCGCCGGTTCCGAACTGGGCTCCGGCCGCGGCGGGCCCCGGTGCATGTCCTGCCCGATTGATCGCGCACCACTGGTGTGATCCTTAGGAATGCCTAACCTTTGTTTGGTTCACCTTTCCAAACAAAGGTTAGCTTTTCCTGCAATGCGGGTGTCACCGTTTTGAGTTAACGTACTCCGCATGGCCTCGAACGTGAAGAAGATCCTGCCCAAGAAGTCGAAGTTCCACGACCTCCTGCAGACTCAGGTCGGCAACGAGTTCTCCGCTTCACAGCAGTACATCGCACTCGCCGTGTGGTTCGACAACGAGGACCTTCCGCGCCTCGCGTCGCACTTCTACAAGCAGGCTCTGGAAGAGCGCAACCACGCGATGATGATCGTGCAGTTCCTCATGGACAACGACATCCCGGTCGCCGTTCCCGGCACCGTCGCGCCGCTGAACGAGTTCAAGGCGCCGCGTGACCTCGTGGACCTGGCCCTGCGCCAGGAGCAGCAGGTCACGGACCAGATCGTGGCGCTGGCCAAGGCCGCCCGCGAGGAGGGCGACTACATCGGCGAGCAGTTCATGCAGTGGTTCCTGAAGGAGCAGGTCGAGGAGGTCTCCTCGATGAAGACGCTGCTGACCATCATGGACCGCGCGGACGGCAACATGTTCTACGTCGAGACGTTCCTGACCCGCGAGACCGTGGGCGACACGGGCGGCGACGCTGGTGCCCCCACCGCCGCCGGTGGCACCGTGTAGTTTTCTCTTCGCACGATTGAGTGCCTGAACATCGGCCCGCCTCACCCGTTTCGGGGAGGCGGGTCTTCTTTGTTGTCACCGCAACGCATTGAGCCGGGCGGCCTGACGGGTGAGATATTCGCGCTCAGCCAGGTTCGGCGCTTTCTGGGCGGCCTCGGCATACATCGTCGCCGCCGTTTGAAGATTCCCGTCGCGCTCGTGGAGATAAGCCGCCACTGCCGTGTAGCGGGGCAATGACTCATCCAGTTCCGCGAGTGCTTTCAACCCGGCGCGCGGCCCGTCGGCCTCCCCCACGGCCACCGCGCGGTTGAGCCGGACGACCGGGCTGCCGGTCAACGCCGCGAGCTCGTCGTACCACTCGACGATCTGCACCCAGTCGGTCTCCTCGGCCCTCGGCGCGTCGGCGTGCAGTGCCGCGATGGCGGCCTGGGCCTGGAACTCGCCCAGCTGGTCGCGGACCAGCGCCGCCTGCAGGATCTCGACGCCTTCGGCGATCAAGGTCGTGTCCCAGCGGCCGCGGTCCTGTTCGGCGAGCGGCACCAGGCGGCCGCCGGCAGCGGTCCGCCCGGCGCGCCGGGCGTGGTGCAGCAGCATGAGGGCGAGCAGGCCGGCCACCTCAGGATGGTCGATCGCCGCCGCGAGCTGCCGGGTGAGCCGGATCGCCTCGGCGGCGAGGTCGACGTCGCCCGAGTAGCCCTCGTTGAAGACCAGGTAGAGGACGCGCAGCACGGTCGCCACATCGCCGGGCTGGTCGAACCGCACGTCGCCGACGGTCTTCTTGGCGCGGCTGATGCGTTGCGCCATGGTCGCCTCGGGCACCAGGTAGGCCTGGGCGATCTGGCGGGTGGTCAGGCCGCCGACGGCCCGGAGGGTGAGCGCGACCGCCGACGACGGCGTCAGCGACGGGTGCGCGCACAGGAAGTAGAGCTGCAGCGTGTCGTCGGCCGCGGCCGCCGGTCCGGGCTCCGGTTCGGCGTCGACGGCGTCCTCACGCCGGCGCCGGGCGATCTCCGACCGGGTCGCGTCGAGGAACTTGCGCCAGGCCGCCGTGACCAGCCAGCCCTTCGGGTCCCGCGGCGGGTCGTCCGGCCAGACGCGGACCGCCTCCAGCAACGCGTCCTGCACGGCGTCCTCGGCCGCCGCGAAGTCGGCTCCGCGGCGGACGAGGATTCCGAGCACGCTCGGGGTGAGGCTTCTGAGCAGTTGCTCGTCCACGTCACTCCGTGATCGTCGGAGCGTTGCCGTAGAACGGACGCAGCTCCAGCCACTCGTGGATCGGCTTGCCACCCGCCCCCGGAGCCGCCGACAGCTCCCCGGCCAGTTCGAGTGCCCGCTCGTAGCTGTCGACGTCGATCACCATCCAGCCGGCGATCAGGTCCTTCGTCTCGGCGAACGGGCCGTCGGTGACCGGCGGCCGGCCCTCGCCGTCGAACCGGACGAACGTCCCCTCCTGGGCGAGCGCCTGGCTGTCGACGAACTCACCGGACGCGCTGAGCTTGTCCGCGAAGTCCCGCATGTACTGCACGTGCGCGGAGATCTCCTCGGGCGTCCACTGGTCCATGGGGACGTCGTTCACCGCGTTCGGAGCGCCGCGGTAGTGCTTGAGCAGCAGGTACTTGGCCATCTTGGGTGTCTCCCTCAGTGGTGTCGTGACCCATCTTGGTCACTTTCACCACGGGGACGGAGCCGATCGGAGCTACTCGACACGGCCGGCCAAGATTTTTTCGATTAGTTGTGACACTCCTGGCTCCTGAGGGCGAGGAAGGCCGCGGTGACCTTGCCCTGCTCCACCCGGAAGACGAACGAGGCGGCCGGGTTGTTGTCGGCATCGGCGCTGTAGGAGTAGTTCGGTCCGGTCGGCTTCAGATTGGTGTACTCGGCCTTGAGCTTGGCCTCGGTCGCTCCGACCCCAACACCGTCGGACGTCATCGCCGGCGTGAAGACGATGGACGCGACACCTTGCTTCGTGGACACCCAGGCGCCCTGGTCGGTGCCGACGATGTCGTGGGGCGTGCAGATGTCGGTCGGCTTGCCGCTCTTGATGGGGCCGATCAGCTTGGCGTCCATCGCCTGCTGGCGCGTCATGCCGAGCTTGAGCTTGCCGTAGCCGAACGAGTCGATCACCGGCTTGGCCGGCGGGACCGTGACGGTCTCGGTCACCGTCTGGGTGACGACGGGGGACAGCGGGCCGCTGGACGGCGTGGACGGCGTGGTCGGCGTGGTGGCGGCGTTGTTCTCCGGCGCGGGTGTGGACGTGCAGGCGGCCAGACCGAGAGCGGCGGCAGCGGTGACGAGCACGATCGAGCGGTTCATTTCTTCCCCCAGAAGAATGGTCGGTTGTTGCGATTCGGGGCCGTACCCGCCCCACCCCCAGCGGGGCGGGTACGACGTTTCCGGAAGTACCTCAGAGCTGCAACATGTCACACTCGGATTCGCCCGCATTGTTGCCGGCGAGCTTGATCGTGTGCACCTTGTCGGTGTCCTTGAAGTACCTGGTCGAGGAGGATCCCTCGAAGTCGTACCAGTAGTCACCGAGGTCCGCCTCGTAGCCGGCGCGGTATTCCGTCGCGTTCGGGTACGCCTTCTTCACCGCGGCGTAGTCCGAGCCGACACCGATTCCCGCGGACGTCTTGGCGTCCTTGGGCAGCGTGATCCGGACGACGCCGTACTTCTTCGAGACCGCGACCGTGCTGTCGGACGCGCAGCCGGGGATGGTGCCGTAGGTCGCGTTGGTGAGGCCGGTGGCCCGCGCCTCTTCCAGCGTCATCCCCAGCTTGAGAGCGCCGTACCCGATCCGGTTGTCGACCTTCGTGACCGCCTGCGGCTTGGGCGGGATGGTCACCGTCTCCGTCACGACCGCGGTGACCACCGGTGGCGCCAACGGGTCGGACGGCACCGAAGACGGCGCCGAGGTCGGCGTCTGCGTCGTGGGCACGGACACCGCGTTGTGCTGTTCCGGCGCGGAGGTGCACGCGGCGATTCCGGCGATTCCGATGACGGCGACAAAAGCGATCTTGATCGAGTTCTTCATTTCGGTGCCCCCCAGGCATCTTTTGTTTCGAGACACCCATAGGACGTCACGACCACAAGAGGGTTGCAAGGTTCGTTGTCACAAAGAAGTCACGGCCGCGGGCTCGCCGAATAGGGATGCCGAAGTCCCGCCGCACCCCCATGAGCGGCGGGACTTCAGCAAGATCAAATTATTGACAGTCGCTGTCGGCCAAACGCTGGCGCATCGTTGTCACCGCAGTTCCGTCGGTCTCGAATACGTAGGTCCATTTGGGCGTGGCCGCCATTTGGACGAGGTAGGTGGAACCGCTTTGAGTGGCGGTCGGGTAGGCGGTTTTCACATCGGCGATCTTCGAGCCGACGGTGATGTTCCTGCCCGTCTTGGCGTAGCTCGGCATCGTGATCCGCACGAGCCCCTTCGCCATCGAGATGATCACGGCGTCGGAGTCGGGCACGTCGTTCGTCGAGTAGGCCTTGCACTTCGCGTCCGGATCGGTGGTCGAGCTGGGCTCGATGAGCGACCCGGTCTTCAGCGCGTCGGCCTCGGACATCCCGAGGATGAGTTTGCCCAGCCCGCCGGCCTCCGCCGGTGGCGCGGGCGGCGGGGTGGTGGTGCGCGGCTTGGTCGGGTTCGCGGTGTTGCCCGGCTTGTCGGGGTTGTTGGGGTTGCCGGACACCGGCGCTTCGACGATCTTGGTCTCGGTCAGGTAGACCGTGCTCGGCGACTGTGGGGTCGAGGTGGCCGAGGCGGTCGACGACGAGGTCGGCAGCAGTTCCTCCGCCGTGTTGTCCGCGGGTGGCCGGATCTGCGTCAGAGCGACCCCCGCACCGACGAGCGTCACTACGGCGAAGGCGCTGGCCACGGCGGACCGGCGGCGTCGGCGGCGACCGGCACCACGAACCACGGCTTCGGTGGCGTCCGACGGCACGTGGACGTCCAGCCGATCGTCGCTGAAGAGCCTCCGCAGCTCGTCGTCGAGGTCGTCGTCCACCGGTCAGTCCTTTCCCAGGCGGGTCCGAAGACTCGCCATCGCCTTGCTGGTCTGGCTTTTCACCGTGCCGCACGAGATCCCGAGCGCGTGGGCGATCTCGGCCTCGGAGAGGTTCTCGTAGTACCGCAGCACGATCACGGCACGCTGCCGCGGCGGCAGATTGCGCAGTGCCTGCCACAGCGGTTCGTTCTCGAGTCTGGTCAGCTCCGGTGCTTCCGCGCCGCTGTCCGGAAAGTCCGCCACGAGGTTCTCGCGACGCCGCCGGCGCCAGATGCTGATGTGTGTGTTCGCCATTGCCCGGCGTACGTACGCGAGCGGGTCGTCGCCCTTTCGCTGCACGGCCACCCAGCGTGCGCCGACCTTCTCCAGCACGGCCTGCACCAGGTCGGCCGCATCGTGCGGATTTCCGGTCAGCGCATGCCCGTAACGCAGGAGTCCGGGCATCGACATGCGCACGAACTCCGCGAAGTCCCCCACGGCTTCCGCTCTTTCTCCGCCGCTGCCGGCGGACAACTCAAGTTGCAGCGCCGCCGTCACGGCACGCCCCCCTCCCGAAGCAGCAACTTGGCTCCGGGACGTTCACGCCGAAGTGCGCGGAACGGTTGCCGTCACTAAATCACAGAACGGCAACGGCTTCCGGTAGAACGAAGGAACCGTCGTCCTGGCACGGAAAGGCGTGGACCTCGACGACCGCGTCGACCGGAATCGGTCCGTAGACGTGCGGGAACCACAGCGGCGAGTCCGGCACGGACTCCCAGCGGACCGGCACGCCGAGCAGCTTCGGGTCGATCACGAGCAGCAGCAGTTCGGGCTGTCCGTGGAAGAACTTGCCCGCCGTCACGTGCACGACGCCCCGATCGGAGCAGTGCACGAAGTCCTCGCCTGGCGCGGGCGAGAGGAAACCGGCCGGCTGAGCCTGCGCCCAGCCGGCCTTCGAGATGATGTGCAGCAGCACCTATCCACAGCTCCTTGTGGACAACGTTGTGGACAACCTGTGGATGGGTGGCCTAGTAGTGTGGCTCGCCACTAGATCAGCGCAGCGTGATCTGCCGGCCGCGCAGGCCGTCACGGGCACGGCGCTCGGCGTCGGTCAGCGGCTCGTCGGAGGCCAGCGCCTCCAGCAAGCGCTTGCCCAGCGCCTCGGCCGGCTCGGCCCACTCGCGGGCGTGCATCTCGCGGTCGAGGTCCCACACCGGCACCAGCAGGCCGTGCGCGCGGAACGAACCGGCGTACCGGGAGCCCTCGCCCAGGTCGAGCTCGCCGCGGGCGGCCAGGCGCGCCATCGCGGGCACCAGCTTCTCCTCCGGCTCCGGACGGACCCAGCGCAGGTGTGCCTTGTCGCCCGCGTCGACCCAGTACGCGGCCTTCACGCCAGCGGCGTCGAGACGCTCGGTCGGCAGGATCGCGGCGTTCGCGCGTTCAAGAGAGAGGGCGACTTCACCGGCGGGCTCGGTGCCCTCCGGCATCCACCACACGAAGTCCGCGTGCAGCTCCGGCGTGATCTCGGCGGCGGCGTCCAGCAGGTCCTGCAGACGGCCGGGGTTCTCGCCGTTGTCCGGTCCGACGACCGGCAGCACGTCGCCGGTGCCGGCCTGCTGCGCCCACAGCAGCGCCCGCGCCAGGTCGCGGCTGATGTCACCGGATCGCGTCTGCACCTGCAGACCCACGAACGGCACGTCGTCGCCGCGGATCAGGCCGGCGGCGGCCATCGGCAGCACCGTGGCCAGCGTGACCTCACGGCCGTCCTTGACCGGCAGCTTCACCGTCGCGGACGGCACGAACTCGCGCAGCGCGATCAGCTCGCACTCGGCGGCCAGGCCCTCGAACGGCCGGGACACGATCACGTCCGTCGCGCCGCCGGGCGCCCCGTGGCAGGCCTTGTAGCGCTTGCCGGACCCACACGGGCAGGGCTGCTTCGGGTTGATCCCGTCCTTGGGTGCGTCCTTGACCGCGGTCCGCTTGGCCACCTTGGCCCTCCTCGTGCTCAGGCTTGTCAGGTCGCCAAATTAGCTGTCAGCAGGCGGCGGGTGTTCGCCGGGGCGTTCGTCGCGACGTAGCGGACCCCCAGGTCACGGCACAGCGCGATGTCCTCGGGACTGTCCACGGTCCAGACGTAGGTCTCGTGACCGGCCCGGCGCGCCCGATCGACGTACTCGGGGTCGCTGCGCAGCAGGTGCACGCCCGGCCCGGTGTAGTTGGCGAACGACGGCAGTGCACCCGACTTGTAGCGCCCGAACCGGTCGAGCAGCAGCACCGTGCGGATGTCCGGCGTCAGCTCACGGAACGCCTTCACCGCCGTCGGCGAGAACGACATCATGACGATCTGGGCGTCCAGCTTGTGCCTCTTCAACGCCTCGACGAGCTTGCGTTCGACCTCGTTGCGGTACCGCACCGGGTGCTTGGTCTCGACGAACAGCTCCACGTTCGTGCCCTTGACCAGCTCCAGCAGCTCGTCCAGCACCAGCAGCCCGGCCGGCTGACCATGGCGGTGCCAGCTGCCGTAGTCGTACGTCTGGAGTTCGGCGAGCGTGAGAGCACTGACCGTGCCACGGCCGTTCGACGTCCGGGCGAGCGTGCGGTCGTGCACACACACGATCTCGCCGTCACGCGAAAGGCGGATGTCGCACTCGAGCCCGTCCGCGCGTTCCTTCAGCGCGAGTTCGTAGGCTCCGATGGTGTGCTCGGGACGGTCAGTGGACGCACCGCGGTGCGCGACGACTGCTGGCTGCTGCACACCCGAACGATAGTTCCTGCGCAACAATTTGAGGCATCAATCAAATGGACGTGGACGAAACCGCGATCGCGACTTACCGTCCCGCCTTGTGACGTTCGACCAGCGAGACCCCGCGTTCATCGCCGATCCGTACCCGGCGTTCGCCGCCCTGCGCGAGGCCGGTGAGGTGCACCACCACGAGGGCATGGGCGTCGCGATGGCCGTCTCGCACGCCGCGTGCTCGGCGGTGCTGCGGCACCGCTCGCTCGGCCGGATCTGGTCGGACGTGGCGCCGGTCGAGCAGTTCATGGCCTTCAACCTCCTGCACCGCAACTCGCTGCTGGAGAACGAGCCGCCCACCCACACCCGGCTGCGCCGCCTGGTCGCCGCCGCGTTCGGCCGCGGCCACGTCGAACGCCTCCGCCCGTGGGTCGCCGACCTGGCCGACCGCCTGGTCGACGAACTGGTCGCGAAGATCGCCGACGTCGGTCAGGCCGACCTGCTCGCCCACGTCGCCGCACCGCTGCCGGTCGAGGTGATCGCCGAACTGCTGGGCGTGCCCCACTCCGACCGGTACCTCCTGCAGCCGTGGTCGAACGCCATCGTGAAGATGTACGAGTACGGCCTGCCGCCCGAGCAGCAGGACACCGCAGAACGCGCCGCCCGCGAGTTCGTCGCCTACCTGCGCGAGCTGATCGCCCTGCGCCGCGTGTCGCCGGGTTCGGACCTCGTCTCCGACCTCGTCGCCGTCACCGACACCGACGGCGCACGGCTGACCGAGGACGAACTTGTCGCCACCGCCGTGCTGCTGCTGATGGCCGGCCACGAGGCCACCGTCAACGTGATCGGCAACGGCGTCTTCGCCCTCATGCAGCACCGCTCGCAGTGGGAGCGGCTCTCGCCGGAGCTGATGCCCACCGCCGTCGAGGAACTCATCCGGTACGACTCGCCGTTGCAGCTCTTCGAACGCACCGCCACCGAACGCGTCGAGATCGCCGGGCACGTCGTCGAGCCGGGTACGAAGATCGCCGCCCTGCTCGGTGCGGCCGCGCGGGATCCGCTGGTCTTCGAGAACCCGGACGTGCTGGACATCGGGCGGGAGAAGAACCAGCACCTCGGGTTCGGGATGGGCATCCACTACTGCCTCGGGGCGCCGCTGGCCCGGATCGAGGTGGAGGCGGCGCTGTCCTCGTTGCACCGCAAGCTCCCCAAGGCGGTGCTGGCGCAGGAACCGAACCGGCGGGCGGAGTTCGTGATCCGCGGGCTGCACTCGTTGTCGCTCAGCGCGGACTAGCTTCGGCCTTCTTCCGTTGCGCGGACACAAGAATGCACAACTGGTCGAGCACCTCCGGGCTGGCGACCCACTCCCGCTTCCGCACCTGCTGGGGCAGATCGACCAGGTCGTGATCGCCCTTCTCCAGCGCGATCGCCAGGTCGTCCAGGAACGCCATGACCTCGCCCGGCCACCTGACGTCACGCCGGTGCATCTCCACGAGAATCGCGTTCACCGCGTAGGGCGTTCTGGCGTCGAAGACACAGCGGCGCAACGTCTCGAGCGAGAATGACTCGCGGTCGAGCTGCCTCTTGAACGCAGCGATCTGACGGCGCTGTACTGCGATGACCCACCACCAGGCGCACTGCCCAGCCGATCAACCAGATCAGGCCGATCCCGAAGACGAGTCCAATCACCAGACCAACGATCGCCTTGAGGCCGAGGTAGTCGATGAGGACGTGTCAACAGGCAACGCGGCACGCTATGGTCCCGAGCAGACGCCTGTGACACAGCCCGATGAACGGACGACAAGTGTCGTCGGATGATCGGAGCATCGTGTTCAGGTTCCTGAACACATGACCCTCACCACGCTTGGCTGTGCTCAGCAAGACCACGGGGAGCAAGAAGGACGATCAGGTCGCCGACCGCGATCGCCACGAACCACAGCACACTCACCCGCATGCACGGCCAGCAGGACGGCCAAGAGCATCATCGCGTCCATGACACAACATCAGCAACAGCACCATGCTGGTCGTGGAACTCGCTGAGCGAAGGTAGCGACCTCCTGCAACCTCGACGTCGAAGTCGTGGGCGAACAGAAGAACAGCCTGACGATCGGATAGACCAGCAGAGTTGCACGCGAAGACCGCAAGAACCAGCGTCACCCGCAGAACTGCCGCTCAACGGGACCAGCGTCAGAAGGCCGAGCAGCAGCAACTGCGACCACGTGCAGGAAAGGGCCTGCCACCAACAGCCGAAGCACCCGCTCGTAGATCCTCGGGTTTCGGCAACCTCCGCAGTTGTGCCCGCACGGCACGGCGTTCCCGGCGCAACTTCCCGCCCACACTGCGATCGAGCAGCATCTGCCGGATCTGGTCCTCCAGCTTGGGAGCGAGTTTCGGCACCCGCCGCATCTGCTGGAACGCCTCCTGCCGCAACCATTCGCTTCTGCTCGCGAACCCTTGGGCGAGCAACTGCCTGCACGTCTCGGGATCCGCGACCGAGCAGACCTCCAGCACCGCCTTGCGATCGAGCAACACACCTTCGTCCCAGGCCTCCTCCAGCAACAGGTCGACCTTCGGTACCGAGGCGCCACCTTCCGCGAGAATTCCCAGCAGGTAGAGGAGTCCTGGCGGCCAGTCGTAGCCGCGGCCGGTCATGCCGGGTACCTCGGACGGCAGCAACCGGACGGCTTCCTCCATCAGGCTGGCAGCGTGATCGGCACGTTGCGTCTGCAGGATCGTCACCGCCGTCTCACGCCACCTGCCACTGGTGAGCAGCGTTCGGGCCGAGACCCGGTCCGGTTCCTTGATCACCACGCAGGTGGCGAAGTACTCCTGCAGCCGCCGGTGCGAGAACGTCACGCTGCCCTCGTCGTCACCGGTCCGCGCGATCTTGGTGTAGATCAGGGCGTCCAGCGAGCGAGCCAGATGCGCCGACGGCAGGCGCAGGCTTTCCACCAGCAACCGCACGGCCTGTGCCTTGGGAACGTCGAGGCCCAGCGACTGGCGGGACGCGATCAGGAAGGCGAGCTCCTCGGCCACCACGCGCACGTCCTCGCTGCTGACGTCGAAGTTGCCGCGCAGGAACTCGGTGTCACGGACGAGGCGGTGGCCGATGTAGGTCTCCAGCACGGCGTGGACGTTGGTCGGAAAGTCGTTGCCCTGCCTCATGTGCTCGCACAACAGGCCGAGGAACAGCGGATTGCCCGACATCTGCTGCACGCTCACCTCGGCGTTCGGCAGCTCGACGAGCAGCTGGTGCTCGATGGCACGCGGCAGGTCGGACTTCTCGATGAGCAGCCGCTTTCGCTGCTCCGACAACGGGACCACGCGGAACGTCGGCCACGATGCCCGGCCGGGGCCGCGGAACTCCCGGCTCGCGACGACGCCGCGGCAGGCTTTCATGCCGTGCAGGAAGTCGTGCACGGCACCGGCGTAGGCCTCGATCGCCTCGTTCGCCGAGGTGGCGCTGAGGATCTCCGGGATCTCGTCGAAGGAGTCGAACAGGAAGAGCCACGTGCCCTCCTGCATCCCGCGGTCGAACTCCTCCTCCAGGAACTGCTCGATGTCCCGGTCGCGTGCCGCGTTCACCGTGCCGATCACGAACGTGCGGAGGTCCGCGGCGGTCGGCACGCCGGCGGGTTCGAACGTCTTGAGGTTCACGTAGATCGGGATGACGCTGTGCTCGCTCGGCCGGCGCATCGCCTTGGCCGCCATGCGTTGCGTGAGGTGCCGCATCGCCACGCTCTTGCCCGCGCCCGGTTCTCCTTCGAGCAGCACGATCCGGTCTTCGCACTCCTCCAGCGCTTTCGACAACGACGGCACGCGCTTGAGCGAGTTCAACGGTGTGCGGCGCAGGAACCACACGCGCTGTCTGCCGGTGATCTCCAGCTCCGCCTCCAGTTCGGCGTAGCGGTGGTCGCGCCACTCCTCCTTGTGCCCGAGCCACCGCATCTGGCTCTCGATGTGGTCGGCGAACCGCGCCCGCCGGCCTACCCGGCGCTTGTCCGTTCGCGTGGTCAGCCACCGGCAGAGCGCGACGATCTGCTTGCCCACCCCGAAGTACTTGAACAACACCAGCACCACGACCGCGCCGGCCACCAACGTGGTCGTGCCCGGTGACAGGAACGCCTTCAGTGCCTCGATCAGCATCTTCAGCGGATCGCTCACCGGTCCCAAGTCCTGTGCCATGACAGAAACTTCGGGGCTCGGCGCCCAAGGGTTACCGCAATCAGCCGAACCGGTGATACTTGCGCGGGAGCTTGAAACCGCGCTCCTTCAAGACGTTCCGCAGCCGGTCCGGGTAGTCGGTGATGATCCCGTCCACGCCGTCGTCGATCAGCTTGTGCATCGTGGCCGGGTCGTTCACCGTCCACGGGATCACCTTGAGCCCGTGGCGATGCGCGTCAGCCACCAGTTCGCGAGTGGTGAACGGGACGTAGCCGGGGTCACCGACCTTGCCGCCCTGCGGGTTGCCGTGCACCGGGGAGAGGGCCTTCGCGCCGAAGCTCTTCACCGCACGAGCCACGCTGCCACCGAAGTCGTCCAGGTTCAGCCCACCGGTCCACGGCGAGCCGGGCCGCAGGAACTCCGGCTGGGTCAGCGCCACCAGCGGGATGCGGGGTTCGACCTCGCGCAGCCGCATCAGCGTGCCCCAGTCGAAGGACTGGACGGTCACGTTGGGCAGGAAGCCCGAGCGGCGGATCTCGCGGACGGCGCGCTGCACGAACTGCTCGCGCGGCGCGGTCTCGTGCGGGGCCGCGGCCTCGACCTTGGTCTCGATGTTGAAGCGGATGCCCCACGCGCGGTGCCGGCGGGCCAGGTCGAACAGCTCGGCCAGGGTGGGCATGCGGGCGCCGGGCGCCAGTTCCTGGTCCGGGTACTGCGACCACCTGGTGCTGCCGCAGTCGAGGGTGCGGACCTGGGCGAACGTCAGGTCCTTCACGTACTTGCCCGCGTACGGGAAGTCGGGGTCGCCGGGGAACGCGGGCGCGGTGTCGAGGCACTTGGCCGGGTTCGTCCTGCGGTCGTGGGTGATGACCTCGCGGCCGTCCCTGGTGATCTGGAGGTCGAGTTCGAGGGTCGTGACGCCGAGTTCCAGGGCCTTGCCGAACGCCTTGAGCGTGCTCTCCACGGTCAGGCCGATGCCGCCGCGGTGTGCCTGGAGGTCGAAGTCCCGATGGTGGTGCGCGTCCGCGATCCCTGGTGTGGCCATTGCGATCACCAGAGCCCCGATGAGTGTCCGCATCCACCCAACCTGGCACTCACGCACGAGCCCGGGAAGGGCCTGCAGCACAAATCAGGGTGAACAGATCAACGCGGTGAGCCGGACGCGCGGAAGGCGCGCAGCGGCGGTTCGGGGGCGTCCTTCACCTCGACGACGCGCATCAGCCGCACGGACGCGGCGTCGACCGGCAGCAGCAGCGTGGTGATCCGGCGGACCAGCAACGCCGTCGTCACCGCGACGCCGGCCAGCACCAGATCGCCGAACGCGTGCAGCAGCACCCCGTCGGCCAGCGCCTGGGTGCTGTCGCGGAACGACCACAGGACGGTGATCACGAACATCAGCCCCGAGCCGGCCCAGAAGCCCCACCACCAGCGCAGGAGCTTCGACGGCCGCGGGCGTTCGTCGGCGGGGCGGCGGGCCACCGCGTGTTCGAGCTCGGCGAGCACCGAGCCGGGTACGACGAGGTTCATGCCGGGCACGATCAGCCCGGCGAAGGCGGCCCGGTCCGAGCGGGACGGCCCGTAGCCCACGAGGGTCGACGCCACGTTCCGCGTGCGCCGCACCCACATCAGCGTGAGGACCAGCGACAGCAGGCAGCCGACGAACATGATCGCCGACGAGGACACCACCATCGCGTCCGAGGCGCTGACCAGGCTCGCCGAGAGCGCGCCGAAGCGGCTCAACGCCACCAGCACGTACCGCCAGACCTCGGACATCGACGCCCACACGGCGACGAAGCCGAGCAGCCACAAGGAGTTCTGCGCGGTCCTGCCCAACCGGCGCACGCCGTCGACCGAGTCGGACGGCTCGGTGGTGCCGGGAACGGCGGTCGGCCAGCGCCACGCGAGCAGCGGAAAGCCCCAGCGCGGCGGGACCGGGTAGGTCGGCGGGCCGCCGTAGGACAGCCGCTGCTTCCGGTGCGCGGGCTGCGGGTACGCACCGGGTGGCGGGGTCGCCACCCAGTCCACGCGCATCGGCTGCAGCGGGTGCACGATCAGATGACCTCGGGTTCCATGCCGTCCGTGCCACCGTCGAGCGGACGACCGGCCGCCTCCCAGTGCTGCATGCCACCCTCGACGTTGACGGCTTCCCAGCCGTTCTCGTTGAGGTACTGGGTGACGCGGGCGGAGCGGCCACCGGCGCGGCACACGACGTAGAGCTGGGTGTCGTTCGGCACCTCGTCGAGGCGGGCGCCGATCTCGCTCATCGGGATGTGCAGCGCGCCAGGCGCGTGGCCTGCGTCCCACTCGTCCTGCTCGCGCACGTCCAGCAGGACGGCGCCCTCAGGCAGCTCGGCGGGAACGTCGGCGATCTCCACGCTTGGAACAGTCACGCCGTAGATGTTCCCATGCCGGAGGTTGCACGGACGTGAGCCTCCGGCACGGGTCCACCTCAGGCCAACCCCGCGATGGTGGGCCCGAGCCTCGAGAACTGCTCGTCGGTCAGCGGCAGGGTCGGCCGGCCCGCGCCGATCCGCTCCCAGGCTGTCCGGCTGCTTCGGATCCGGCCGGCTGTCCTTGCTGCCGAAGTTCGTGAGCCTCAGCTGGTACACGAGGCCGTCCGGCCGGTACACGTTCATGACCTGCTGCGAGCGTCTGGAACGGCTCGAACACGTGCACGCTGTGCAGCTGCACGATCGTGCCGTCGCGAAGCACCTCGCGGTACGGCGGCTCGCAGTCGCCGGTCTCCCACAGGCTTGTCGTCGGCGTACTGCTGCGGCGTCCCGGTGAACCTGCCCGCGGTGAGCTCGACGCTGCCGGTACCGCGCAGGTCGGTCAGGTCGACCCGGTACGCGGGGTTGCCGAGGCCCGGCGTCACCTCGCTGACCCGCATCTCGGGCAACTGCTGCCGCACCGAGGCGACCCACTTGGTGAGGAAGGCGTCGGGCAGTCGCTCGGCGCCGAGCGGCGTCGCCAGCTCCAGCTTTCCCTGCCGCATGTCGCACTCGGGCAGCTGCAGGATCGGCCGGTCGGGCGGCGGCGGAGCGGTGGAGGCGGGTGTCCACGTTCCGTACGGCTGCTGTGGCGGCGTGTTGACCCGCGCCCAGGTCATCGTGTGCACCACCACGGCGGGGCCGTAGTCGGGTTCGGGTCCGTCGGCCGGTGCGGGCGGCGGAGCGGCGTTCAGCGAGACGGCGCCGAAGCCGACCCCGACGACGACCGCGGCCACACCGAGGAAGGCACCCGCGCGCTGGACGAGCACCCGGCGCCGGCCGAGCTTCAGCACCTCCTCCAGCGTCGTACTGGACGGCGGTGCCGGGACGTCGAGAGCTCCGCGCAGCTCGTCTTCGATCTTCATCAGGCCCTCTCCGAGTTGACCGGCTCGCCGTACGCCTCGCGGAGCGTCGCCAAGCCTCTGGCTGTCTGACTTTTCACGTTGCCCACCGAACAACCCAGCTCAGCGGCCGTCTGTTCGATCGACAGGTCGTGGACGTACCGCAGCACGAGCGCGGCACGCTGCTTCGGCGGCAACCTGCCGCAACGCCGCGTGCAGCCGCTGGTCCGGATCGTCGAAACCGCCGCCGACGCCGAGTTCCGGCAGTTCGGCGACCGGGCGTTCGCGGTCACGGCCGCGGCGCCTGCTGTCGAGGAACAGCCGCGTCACGATCGTGCGGACGTAACCCTCGGCGGTCTCGCGCCTGATGCTCGGCCACTTCGCGTACGCCTTCACGAATGCGTTCTGCGCGAGCTCTTCCGCCTCCGACCAGTCGCCGCACAACGCGTACGCCGTGCGCCGGGCCCAGTCGAATCTGCTCGTGAAGAACTCCGAGAACTCCTCGTCCCGTCGCACTTCGGTTCCCCCATGCTTTGTGCTGCGTTCGCGTTCAATACGCGCCCAGCACCGGCAGGGTTGCACGAACGCGAAAACGGGCCGCCCCCGAGGGGACGGCCCGTTTCAACTGGAGCAGGTTAGTGCGCGATGGCCTTCTCGGCGCCCGCACCGGTGAGGGAGCGGACCTCCATCTCGGCCTGCTTGACCGAGTCGGCCTTCTCCTTCGAGAGGATCGTGCCGACGTAGCCGAGCAGGAACGCGACCGGGATCGACACGATGCCGGGGTTCGACAGCGGGAAGAGCGCGAAGTCGGCGTTCTTGAACATCGACGTCGGCTGGCCGGAGACGGCGGGCGACAGGATGATCAGCGTGATCGTCACGATCAGACCGCCGTAGATGCTCCACAGCGCGCCCGAGGTGTTGAACCTCTTCCAGAACAGCGAGTAGAGGATCGTCGGCAGGTTCGCCGATGCCGCGACCGCGAACGCCAGCGCCACGAGGAACGCGATGTTCTGGCCGTTGGCGACGATGCCGCCGCCGATGGACACGAGGCCGATCACGATCGCGGTGAGGCGGGCGACCTTGACCTCGGAGTCCTTGTCCTCGGCCTCGCCCTTCTTGATGATGTTGGCGTAGATGTCGTGTGCGAACGACGCCGACGCCGTGATCGTCAGACCCGCCACGACCGCGAGGATCGTCGCGAACGCCACCGCCGCGATCAGGCCGAGCAGGATCGGGCCGCCGAGCTCCAGCGCGAGCAGCGGAGCCGCCGAGTTCGCCTTGCCGGGCGCCCCGTTGATCTTGTCCGGGCCGACCAGCGCACCGGCGCCGTAGCCGAGGACCAGCGTGAACAGGTAGAAGATGCCGATCAGCCAGATGGCCCACACGACCGAGCGACGGGCTTCCTTCGCGGTCGGCACGGTGTAGAAGCGCATCAGGATGTGCGGCAGACCCGCGGTACCGAGCACCAGGGCCAGCGCCAGCGACAGGAAGTCCAGCTTCGTGGTGCCGTTCTTGCCGTAGGCGAGGCCGGGGCCGAGCAGCTTCTCGCCGGCCTTGGGCGCGTTGTCGACCGCGGCGCCGAGCAGC
This sequence comes from uncultured Actinomycetota bacterium, assembly GCA_963771775.1. Classification (GTDB taxonomy): domain Bacteria; phylum Actinomycetota; class Actinomycetes; order Mycobacteriales; family Pseudonocardiaceae; genus Lentzea. The sequence goes on along the minus strand of CAVYUS010000004.1, from coordinate 552,519 downwards.
GTGGAGAGGTTGAAGCCGTACTTGCCGAGCACCCAGAAGGTCATGATCGCGGCACCGGCGATCAGCAGGACCGCCTTGATGATCTGCACCCAGGTGGTGCCCTTCATGCCGCCGATGAGGACGTAGGCGATCATCAGGGCGCCGACCACGGCGATGACGAGAGCCTGGCCACCCGAGCCCGTGATGCCGAGCAGCAGGGCGACGAGACCACCGGCACCGGCCATCTGGGCCAGCAGGTAGAAGAACGAGACGGCCATCGTCGACGTGGCGGCGGCGGCGCGCACCGGACGCTGGCGCATCCGGAAGCTCAGCACGTCGCCCATCGTGTACTTGCCGGTGTTGCGCAGCAGCTCGGCGACCAGGAGCAGCGCGATGAGCCACGCCACCAGGAAGCCGATCGAGTACAGGAAGCCGTCGTAGCCGTTGAGCGCGATGGCGCCCGCGATGCCGAGGAACGACGCGGCGGAGAGGTAGTCGCCGGCGATCGCGATGCCGTTCTGGGGGCCGGTGAACGCGCGACCGGCGGCCAGGTAGTCGGCAGCGGTCTTCGTGTTGCGGCTCGCCCGGATGACCACGAACAGCGTGATCAGGACGAAGACGCCGAAGATGCTGATGTTGAGGATCGGGCTGGACTCGTTCACTTGCCGTCTCCCTCGATCTCGTTGCGGAGCTTCTCCGCCAGCGGGTCGAGGTTCTTGTTGGCGTGCCGCACGTACAGCGTCGTGATCACGAAGGTGGACACGAACTGCAGCAGACCGAAGATGAGCCCGACGTTGATGTTGCCGAACACCTTGGTGGACATGAAGCCGTGCGCGTAGTCCGCGAGCAGCACGTACAGCAGGTACCAGGTGAGGAACAGCCCGGTGACCGGGAACACGAACTTGCGTAGCCGGTGCTTCAGCTCCGCGAAGTCATCACTTGCTTGTACGTCGACCCACTTCTGCGCGTCGGGTTCGCTCGGGGTGTGCTCAACGGTGCTCACAGTCCCCTCCTCGCGGTATATGTCGTAGGTGTCAGCAACGTGACGGGCACGTCAAGCCTCCAGGTGCGGTCCTGTTCTTGGTGCAAGACCGTATGGAGACTTGAGTCACTCAGGTAAGGCCCCGTATGGGCCGTTGCGCCAAGCAGTCGGGTGAAGCGACGAACGGTCAGTATGCGTAGACGAGTAGCACTCACAGTGACAGCAATCACCGTTCACCGATTCGAGTGACCAATTTTCACCCATTAGAAACGCTGGCTACTCACCGTATTCGACCAGCTCCCCTGTGCTTGTCTTCGGCCATCCGGGCCTTCTCCTCGGCCGTGCCGAAGCGGGCGATGTCGCGGTCGCGGATGAAACCGAGCGGGTCCGGGGCGTGCAGTCGCAGCAGGATCTGGTTGACGTCCGGCGGCACGCGTCTGCGGGTCGCCTTGCTGACGACGATCATCGTCAGGAACGCGATCGGAACCGTGATCAGCGCTGGTTGGGTGAGGACGGTGGGCGCCCAGCGGCCGGTGTAGGAGCTGACGACGCTGATCACCTGAGCGGTGATCACCATGCCGCCACCGACGACGAGGCCGCACACGGCACCCACCCAGGTGAGTCCGCGCCACCAGATGCCGAGCACCAGCAGCGGGCAGAAGGTCGACGCGGCCAGTGCGAACGACATGGCCACGGTCAGTGACGCATCGGAGCGTGGAAGCAGCAGCGCGAGGCCGATCGCGACGAGCTCCGGTGAACACCGTTGCCCACCGGAAGTCACGAACCTTGCCCGGCATGATGTCCGTCGAGACCACCCCGGCGACCGACACGACGAGTCCGGAGGAGGTCGACAGGAACGCGGCGAACGCGCCCGCGGCGACGATCGCGCCGAGGATCTGACCACCCAGGTTCGGCACCATCGTGCCGGGCAGCATCAGCACCGCGGCGTCGGTCTTCCCGCTCACCAGCAACTGCGGCAGGTAGAGCCGGGAGAGCACGCCCAGCACCGTCGGGAAGATGTAGAAGAGGCCGAGCAGGTACAGGACGTGCAGCGCCGTGCGACGGGCCGCCTTGCCGTCCGGGTTGGTGTAGAAGCGGACCAGGACGTGCGGCAGGCCCATCGTGCCGAGGAACGTCGCGAAGATCAGCGAGTACGTCTTGAGCAGTTCGGAGATGCCGCCGGTCTGCGGGCGCAGCCAGTCGTGGTTGTTCGTCGGTGAGCCCTCGACCACCGGCACCGGGCTGCCCGCGGTGAACTCCATCGTCGTACCGGGGCTCAGCTCGTAGACGCCGCGGCCCCAGAACACCGCCCCGTCCGCCGCGCGGTCGTCGATGTGGCCGTACACCTTCAACGTCAGCGGCTCGTCGACCCGGACCTTGATCGCCTGCTCGGCCACGGTGATCTTCTCGGCCTGCGGGAAGCGCACCACGCCGCCGTCGCTGATCGGCTGCGTGCCGCGGTCCGGCGAGGCGAGGAACACCACGAAGAGCACGAACGTGGGCGCGGCGATCGCGAAGAGCTTGCCCCAGTACTGGAACGCCTGGACGAGCGTGATCGCGCGCATGCCGCCGCCCAGCACGTTCACCACCACGATGACCGTGACGATCAACCCGCCGAACCACGCGGGCAGCCCGGTGATCGTGGTCAGCGTCAGGCCGGCCGACTGCAGCTGCGGCACCAGGTACAGCACGCCGATGCACACCACGAAGAACGTGCTGAAGTGCCGCACGTTCACCGATCCCAGCCGGGCCTCGGCGAAGTCCGGCAACGTGTAGGCGCCGGACCGCCTCAGCGGTGCGGCCACGAACAGCAGCAGTGCGAGATACCCGGCGGTGAAGCCGATCGGGTACCAGAGCGCGTCGATGCCGTCCTTGAGCACGAGCCCGGCCACGCCGAGGAACGACGCCGCGGACAGGTACTCACCGGAGATCGCGGCGGCGTTGCGGGTGGCGGGGATCGCGCGGCGCGCCACCAGGAAGTCCGGGGTGGTGTTCGCCTTGCGGGACCCGACATAGCCGAGCAGGAACGTCACCGCCGCGACGGCGGAGATCGCGGCAAGGCTCCAGATGGAGGTGGCATTCACGTCAGCGGTCGACCATGTTCACGAAGTCGCGCTCGTGCCGTTCGGCCTGCCTGCGAAAGACCCACCCCACGGCGTAAAGCAGTGGGAAGGGCACGAGACCGAGCACGAGCCAGGGGATGCCGATGCCGAGGATCTGCAGATCCCCGATCGCCGGGAAGAGATAGAAGGCGATCGGGAACAGGCACATGCCGATCAGCACGATGAACGCCAGCCCGAACGCCGACCTCAGCTGCTGGCGGATGAGGTCGCGGACCAGCTTCTCGCCGACGCTGGTCTGCTCCTCCAGTTCGATGATCGTGCGCAGCGCCTTGCCGCGGGCCTTGGTCGAGTCCGCGAGCACCACCCGGCGCCGGCGTGGTTTGCGGGCCTGCTCACCGAGCCAGGCCTCCCGGGCGGCCTCCTCGGGCTTCCCCGCGTCGTGCCGGCTCACCAGCCGCTCTTCGGCGGTCGGACGATGCGTTCCTTGAGCTCCTTGGTGTGCCGGCGGCTGACCGGCAGTTCCTTGGCGCCGTCACCGGTGCCGATCACGACCGCGTAGCCGTTCGCCGTCATCCGCAGCTCGCTCACCAGCGGCAGCGCCACCAGGTACGACCGGTGGATGCGCACGAACCCGGCATTGGCCCAGCGTTCTTCCAGCTGTGCCAACGGGATGCGCACCAGGTGGCTGCCGTCCTGGGTGTGCAGGCGGGCGTAGTCACCCTGCGCCTCGACGTAGCGCACGGTCGCGCGCGGCACGAGCTTGATGGTGCCGCCGAGCTCGACGGGGATGACCTCGTCGTCGCTCGGTTCGGTCTGGGCCATCTGCGCGGCGCCCGTGGCGGGGGACGGCGCTGCCGTGCGGCCCACGCGGTCGGCGACCCGGGAGATCGCCTTCAGCACGCGCTCTTCGTTGATCGGCTTGTTGATGAAGTCGAGCGCGCCGACGTCGAACGCCGTGACGAGCGCGTCGCGCTCCTCGACCCCCGTCACGAAGACGAGCGCGGGCGGATACCGGAACGCGCTGAGCACCCGTGCGAGATCCATGCCGGACAACCCGGGCATGTTGATGTCCGCGAACACCGCGTCGACCGGCGGAAGGCCGGCCTTGGTTCGCGCCATGACCTCCTGCTCGTAGTCACCCCTCAGGATGCGCAGTGCCTCGGCGGCGTCGAACGCCGTGAGGACGCGCCGGATGTGAGGGCTGCTCTCCAGCAGGAACTTGATCTCGCTCAGGCCAGGCGCCTCGTCGTCGACTGCGAGGACGAGGAGACCGGCGTTGTCTTGGGTACTCACTGTGTCGGGCATCTTGCCCATCAATGTGCGGTCATGTCTACGTCAGTCAATGACTCGACACGCCCGGTGAAACCGAACTGATGCTCACAGCCCGAATCGGGACCAGCGCGCACGTTCCTCGATGCTCGCGAGCACCTGCGTCACGAGATCGCCCGATCGGGTGGATGTGCCGGCCAGTCCGAGCTTGGCGAGCAACGGCTTGCGCGGCTCGACGACGGTGACCTCGGCGTCCGGGAAGCGCTTGCTGAGGACCGACCGGATGGTCCCGATGCCGTCCACGAGACCGAGTTCGACGGCCTTGGTCCCGGTCCAGATCTCACCGTTGAAGAGCTCGTCGTCGTCGGCCTTGAGCTTGTTGTTCCTGCGCTCCTTCACCCACGCCTTGAACTGCTCGTGCAGATCGGCGTGCAGCCCCTTCAGCCACTCGACGTCCTCCGGCTTCTCGGCCTGGAACGGGTCGAGCCGCACCTTGTTCTCGCCGGCCGTGTAGACGCGGCGCTCGACGCCGGCCTTCTCCAGCAGGCCGTCGAGCCCGAAGCTCGCGCTGACCACGCCGATAGAGCCCACGAGAGAGGTGCCGTGCGCGTAGATCTCGTCGCCGGCGCACGCGAGCCAGTAGCCACCCGACGCCGCGACGTCCTCGCAGAACGCGAGCACCGGCACGTGCTTCTTCGTGGCGAGCTCGCGGATCCGCTCGGCGATGAGCGCGGACTGGGTCGGCGCGCCGCCGGGCGAGTTGATGAGCAGCGCCACGGCGATCAGCCGCTCGTTGTCGAACGCCCGGTTGATGGCCGACTCCATGTTCTGGAGGCTGATCGTGTTGCGGGCGACCGGCGAGGACTGCGGGGTGATCACCCCGTGCAGCCGCAGCGCCGCGACCACCGGCGGCCTCTCACCCCGATCCATGACCCTCGGAAGCCGGGCCGCGATCCTGTCCGTGACGCTCATGTACTCGACAGTACGTGCGTTTCCGGGGCACGCGGGAGCCCAACTGCGCTGTCGGTTGCTCCCGCGTGACCTGGAACACGTAAAGCCGCGTTAGAGTCGGCGCGTGACGTTCAACCCGATCCGCTGGCTCGAGCGCTATGTCGAGTGGTGGGACGACCGGGGCAGGCAAAACGCCGCCGGACCAACGCCCATGCACATCTACTGGATGTGGGTGAGCTGGAGCGTGTGCGCCGTCGTGCTGATCACGACCTTGGCAGTCGCAGCACGCTGACCTGCGGTGCAGCTCAGCACCTGCAGCTGGAGTAACCCTTCGCGGTGCACTTGATGCAGACGCGGACGCGCTCGGGTGCCTGTTGTTCCTGCAATTGATGTTGCCCTTAACTCGCGGCCGGCCTCGACCTGAGGGAGTGCCGGCTGTTCATTGGTCAACACCACAATCGGCACGTTCAACGCCCGAGTTGAGGATGGTTGAACGCAAAACTTCAGGCGAGCGAGGCTGCTCCGCGCGGGACCCTCACCGGCAGGAGTAGATCGAGGTGCACGGCGCCGGTTCGGCGGACTCGCTCACGGCGACCAGCACGATGATCAGAGCTGCGGCGATGGCCGGGATGATGACCAACATCCACATCAGGATGCGACGGATCGAATGCAGCAGGATCACCGCTTCGGTCGTCGCCTGCACGCCTGCTTCCTCGATCGTCGCGGATGCGCGGATGCGACGCAGCGACGCCGCCGCATACGGTTCCGACCAGCTCGGGCCTGTCCCAGGACCTGTCGTCTTCGACACGTACGGCTCGAACGGGCCGACTTCCGGACTTACCTGGGGCTCATCGGACGCGGTCTGGGACTCATCAGACACGGTGTCACCTCTTGATCGCCGCTGAACGACCGGCGCACCCGGCCGAACACACGGACCTTCGGACCTCACCGTCGATGCGTTACTCGCTCACGGGCCCGAAGTCAGGCGCGGATCGCGGGCTGCTCGTTCGTCATCGGCTCGTCCGTCATCTGCGAGCCGATGTTCAGGTTCGGCAGCACGTTCCGCGCGAACTTCGGGACCTTGAGGATCACCTTGGTGCCCGCGTTCGGCGCGGTCTCCACGACCAGGGCGTACTCGGCACCGAACACGGTGCGCATGCGGTCGTTGATGTTGCCGATGCCGACGTGCGCGCCGGTCTGGTGGGCGTCCTTGATGTCGTCGAGGCGGTCCGGGTCCATGCCGACGCCGTCGTCCTCGACGCTGATCAGGGCCTCGCTGCCGTTGTCCTCGGCGGTGATGGTGAGCATGCCGCCGCCGGGCTTCTTGGCCAGGCCGTGCCGGACCGCGTTCTCGACCAGCGGCTGCAGGACCAGGAACGGCAGGACGACCTGCAGGACCTCCGGGGCGATGCGGAGGCGGACGCTCAGGCGCGAGCCGTAGCGGGCCTGCTCGATCGTCAGGTAGCGGTGGATGTTCGTCAGCTCGTCGGCCAGCGTCGTGAACAGGCCGTCCGTGCGGAACGAGTAGCGGGTGAACTCGGCGAACTCCTGCAGCAGCTCACGGGCGTGTGCCGGGTCCGTGCGGATCAACGACGAGATGGTGTTCAGGGCGTTGTAGACGAAGTGCGGCGAGATCTGCGCTCGCAGGGCCTTGACCTCGGCCTGAGCCAGCGCCTGGCGCTGCTTCTGGACGACCTCGAGCTCCAGCTGGGTCGAGACGAACCGGGCGGTCTCCTCGGCCATGCGGATCTGGCGCTTCGAGGCGACGCCGGAGACGACGATCAGGGTGCCGGCCACGTCGCCCTCGACAACCAGCGGAACGACAACAACGCTGTGCAGGGAGCACGGGCCCTGCAGCTCGCAGCCGAGTTTGCGGTGGTCGACGTGTTCCTTGTGGCAGTTGTTGATGGCACGGGCGACCGTGTCGCGGAGGTACTCGTAGTGGTCGTTCGCGCCGCCGTCCCACGACAGGACGGTGCCCTCTTCGTCGGTGATGGCGACCGCGACGCACCGCAGCATCTCGCGCAGGTGCGGCGTCGCCTTGTTCGCGGCCTCCTCGGTCAGGCCCGCGCGGAGGTCGCTCGACGCTCTGGACATGCGGTCGAGCATGTCCATCACAGCATCCTCGACGGAGGTGCTGACACGTCGAGCGCGGCACAGCATCACGAAGAGGCCCAGAACAGCCAGGGTCGCGATGACGCCGAGCACAGCGCGCTCGGTCAACAGGTCGCCCACGGGCACCATGCTCTGCTGTGGGCGGCTTGGATAGCAAGAGGCGCGCCCGGCGTACCCCCGTACGGTCCACCGAACCGGGTAGACATCCGATGAATTTGGGGAGAGGGTGTGCGCGTGAAAGTGGCTCTGTTCGCAACCTGCCTGACCGACACGTTCTTCCCGTCGACCGCGCGCGCCGTGGTTCGACTGCTGGAGCGGCTCGGCTGTTCGGTGGACTTCCCGCTCGACCAGACGTGCTGTGGGCAGATGCACTTCAACACCGGCTATCGGGAGCAGGCGAAGCCGCTGGCGCGCAAGTACACCGAGGTCTTTCAGGACTATGACCACGTCGTTGCGCCATCCGGGTCGTGTGCGGGCATGGTCCGGGAGGTTCATCCCACGCTCGGTGTCGCTCCGCCGCGGACTTTCGAGCTCGCGGAGTTCCTGGTCGACGTGCTGGGCGTGACGGATGTGGGGGCGTGGTTCCCCCACCGGGTCACCTACCACCCCACGTGTCACTCGCTGCGCATGCTGGGCGTCGGCGACAAGCCGCTGGCGCTGCTCCGGGCGGTCAAGGCACTCGATCTGGTGGAGTTGCCGGACTCGACGCAGTGCTGCGGCTTCGGTGGCACGTTCGCGATCAAGAACGCCGAGACGTCGACGGCGATGCTCGCGGACAAGATGCGGTGCGTGCTCGACACCGGCGCCGAGGTGCTGTGCGCCGGTGACAACTCCTGCCTCATGCACATCGGCGGTGGCCTGTCGCGGCTGCGCACGGGCGTCCGGCCGGTGCACCTGGCGGAGATCCTGGCTTCGACGGAGGAGGACCCGTGGCGCGCAACCCCGTGACGTGGCTGGGCAGCCCGACGTTCCCGAAGGCCGCCAAAGCAGCCCTGAACGACACCCAGCTGCGGCAGAACCTGCGCAAGGCGACCGGCACCATCCGCGGTCGCCGCGAGGCCGCCGTCGCCGAGATGACCGACTGGGAGCAGCTCAGGGTCGCCGGCGAGCAGATCAAGGACGACGTCCTGGCGCGCCTCGAAACCTTGCTCGTCCAGCTCGAAGAGACCGTCACGGCACGAGGCGGCGTCGTCCACTGGGCACGGGACGCCGAAGAGGCGAACCAGATCGTGCTCGACCTCTGCCGAGCTGAGAACGCCACCGAGGTCGTCAAGGTCAAGTCGATGGCCACCGCCGAGATCGGGCTCAACGAGGCCCTCGAAGCCGGTGGCGTGCAGGCGATCGAGACCGACCTGGCCGAGCTGATCGTGCAGCTCGGCGACGACCGGCCGTCGCACATCCTGGTGCCCGCGATCCACCGCAACCGGTCGGAGATCCGCGAGATCTTCCAGCGCCGCATGGGTGTCGAGGTGTCGGACGAGCCGGCCGACCTGGCCGAGGCGGCCCGGGTCTACCTGCGGCAGAAGTTCCTCACGACCAAGGTGGCGGTGTCCGGCGCGAACTTCGCCGTGGCCGACACCGGGTCGATCGTCGTGCTGGAGTCCGAGGGCAACGGCCGGATGTGCCTGACCCTGCCGGAGACCCTGATCACCGTGATGGGCATCGAGAAGCTCGTCCCGACGTGGCAGGACCTCGAAGTCTTCCTGCAGCTGCTGCCGCGGTCGTCCACAGCGGAACGGATGAACCCGTACACGAGCGTGTGGACCGGCGTGACGCCCGGCGACGGCCCGCAGAAGTTCCACCTGGTGCTGATCGACAACGGCCGCACCGCGACCCTCACCGACTCCGTCGGCCGCCAGGCGTTGCGCTGCATCCGGTGCTCCGCGTGCCTGAACGTCTGCCCGGTCTACGAACGGACCGGCGGCCAGTCGTACGGCTCGGTCTACCCCGGCCCGATCGGCGCGATCCTGACGCCGCAGCTGGTCGGCGACCTGCACGACCCGCAGGCCGCGTCTCTTCCTTTCGCCTCTTCACTTTGTGGCGCCTGCTTCGAGGTCTGCCCGGTGCGCATCGACATCCCGTCGGTGCTGACGCACCTGCGGGCCGAGGTCGTGGAAGCCAAGGGACGCACCGCCGAGTCGGTCGCGATGGCGGCCGCCGCGTGGATCTTCGCATCGGCCTCCCGGTACGAGAAGGCGCAGAAAGCCGGTTCCCTGGCCCGGTTCCTCGCGCGGGACGGGCGGATCACGTCGCTGCCGTGGCCGGGTTCGAAGTGGACGTCCTCACGGGATGTGCCCGCTCCCCCGGCCGAATCGTTCCGAACCTGGTGGAGGAAGAACCGTGGCTAGTGCACGCGAGGAGATCCTCCAGCGGATCCGGAACGCCAAGGTCCCGGCGGCTCAACCCGTCGTCCGCGGCTACAACAAGACGAGCCAGGGCGGCGTCGAGCTGTTCGCTGAACGGGTCGCTGACTACCGCGCGATCGTGCACACCGTCGCCAGCGTGCCCGAGGCGCTGACCTCGTTGCAGGGCAAGCGAATCGTGGCACCGTCCGGTCTACCGGCCGAGTGGCTGATCGACGGCGTCGAGTGGTTGCACGAGCCGTTGTCGATCGAGGAGCTCGATCAGGCGGACGGCGTGCTGACCGGATGCGCGGTCGCGATCGCGGACACCGGCACGATCGTGCTCGACGGCAGCGAGGCGCAAGGACGGCGTGCGTTGACGCTCCTGCCGGACTACCACCTGTGCGTCGTGCGGGCGGACCAGATCGCCGCGTCGGTACCGGAAGCGTTGGCACGACTGGAACCGACGCGGCCGCTGACGTTCATCAGCGGCCCGTCGGCGACCAGCGACATCGAGCTCAACAGGGTGGAGGGCGTCCACGGCCCTCGCACCCTGGAGGTCCTGATCGTCACCCAGTGATCAACCGCAATGGACTTTGGGGGCGTCCTTGATGGCCATCTCGTCGTAGTAGTAGGTGATGGCACGGATGGTGACGCACTTGCCCTTGGCGTACACCTTGACCGGGCCGGCGTAGTACTGGAACTTGCCGGCGTCGAAGTCGTTGTTGTAGCCGGGCCGGTTGTTGTCGTCCTCGCGGAAGTCCTGGTTGTACATGGAGATGCTGGCCTCGTGCTTGAACTGCGAGTAGTACGCGGTCTTCACGTTGGCCGCACAGTTGTAGCCGGTGCTCGAGTTGTAGTAGAGCCGGATGGTGCTGAGGTGGTTCGGCACCTTCGACATGACCTTGTAGGTGTCGATCAGCGAGCCGGTGCACCCGTACTCAGCGGCGTTGGCGTTCATCGGCGCCACGATGAGCGCCGCAGCAGCAGCCACCGTGATGGCAATGGCCTTCCGAAGACGTGTCATGCGCCCAGCCTGGGCGCGGCCGGTTAAGCGGTGGTTATTTGAGCAGCCGGGACAGGCGGCGGTCGGCCAGCGGCTTGCCCCCGGTCTGGCACGTCGGGCAGTACTGGAACGCCTTGTCCGCGAACGAGACCTCGCGAACCGTGTCGCCGCAGACCGGGCACGGCAGCCCGGTGCGGGCGTGCACCCTCAGCCCGGACCGCTTCTCGCCCTTGAGCCGGGCCGTTTCCTGACCGACCGATCGCGCGACCGCGTCGGTCAGCGTGCTGATCATGGCAACGTGGAGGTGGTCCAGTTGCTCGGCGTTGAGCTTCCCGGCCGTGGCGTAGGGCGACAACCGGGCCGCGTGCATGATTTCGTCAGAGTAGGCGTTGCCGATGCCCGCCAGCAGGCTCTGGTCGGTGAGCGCCGTCTTCAGCCGCTCGGTCCGCCGGTCCAGCAGGTCCTCGAGCTGCGTGCGGGTGATGCCCAGCGCGTCCGGCCCCAGCCTGGCAACGCTCGCGATGGACTTCGGGTCGCGGACGATCCACGCCGCGAGCCCCTTCTTCGTGCCTGCCTCGGTCAGGTCGAACCCGGGCCCCTGCCCAGGCGGTCCGAGGTGCACGCGCAACGCCAGCGGCCCGCGGCCCTGCTTGGGCGGCGGCGCGGACATGGTGTCGGCCCAGCGCAGCCAGCCGGCCCTGGCGAGGTGAACGACCAGGTGCAGGCCGTCCGCGACCTCCAGGTCGAGGTGCTTGCCGTGCCGATGCGCGCCCACGACCTCCTGGCCGTGCAGTGCGGTCCACGGCGGGTCGAAGGTCTTCAGCACCTGCAGTGACGCCACGTCGACGCGGTGCACGGTGCGGCCGACGGCGTGTTCACGCAGGTGGTGAACCAGTGCTTCTACCTCAGGTAGCTCGGGCACCGGTCCAGTGTCGCATCAGTCGACCGGCTGCAGCGGGCCCTCGACGTCCGGCAGCGAGTGCATCTCGATGGTCCGAGCCACCCGCGACGCCTCCTGACGCACCGCCATCGGGCCCCGGACCGACCCGATCCACCGCTCGGGCGGCAACTCGTCGGCCGTGGCCTTGCTCTCCGCGACCAGCGTGTGCGGACGGCGCAGCGCCCACCGGACCGGGAAGAAGGCGAACAGGAAGATCAGCGCGAGGATCAGCCATGCGGGCACGATCACCTGCTCAGGCGTCCACGCGACCAGCACGACCGTCATCACGAGCAGCATCCCGGCCATCATGATGCCGGGCAGGATGCCACCACTGACGTCGTGCTCGAAGTCGTCGGACTCCTCCGGGTTTCGCCACTCGATGCGGCTGTGGACCGTCCACATCCGCCCGTCGGCACCGCGCACCAGCCGCGTCATGTACCCGTCTCCCACGCTCGGTCGGTCTTGGACAAACCGTACCCGTCGTGAGGTGAGCCTAGTGGGTGAACTCGGTGGAGCTTGATCGTCACCGTCAGTTCGGCTGGTTCGGCAAGGACGGGTAGAGCGTGACCGTCGTGACCGTGGTCTGCGGAGTCGTGCAGGGCGTGGACGGCGATTCCGACGGTGAGGAAGGCGTGTTCAGCGAATTGATGTCACGAGACGTGGGCGCCGTGGTGACCACGTCAGAAGACGCGGCCGACGACTCGACGATCGGCAACGCGCGCTCCGCCGGTGGCTGCCGCCGGTCCTCCGTGGGTGGCGCCGAGGAGTGCGTCTTCTGCACGGTCTCCTGCCGCTGCCCACCAGCGGGGTTGATCACGTTCTCGCGCGGCTTCTCGTTGCGCACGGGAGGCGGCTGCGCGACCACGAGCTCCTGGCTGTGGCCCGCGCTGGCCGAACCGGACGGGACCATGGCGATCACCGCCGGATTCTGGTCCGGCTGCAGCACCGCGACGCCGTCCCCGCCGTTGAAGACCGCGCTCATCGTCCCGAACAGGCCGATGGTGGCCACGCTCGCCGCGGCGAAGGCCAGCTTCGCCTTCGTGAACAGGACCTTTCCGGCGAACGCCAGCCCGAGCGTGGACGGCACGATCAGGAACGCCGCGTTGGCGCGCAGCGTCGCGCAGACCTCGTTCAGCTCGGCGTGCAGCTGCGCGCAGGACGAACAGGTGTCCAGGTGGGCGCGGATCCGCCGCTCCTCCACGCCCTGGACCCCGCCGGCGGTGTAGGTGCCGAGCTTGGACCGGATCGCCGCGCACGACGAACGCCCGTCGTCCGCGGCCAGGTGCGCCTGCAGGTAGGCGGCGCGCAGACCCTCGCGAGCACGCCGGGCCAGCGCGGACATGGCGTTCGGCGACAGACCGAAGTGCGGGGCCACGGTGGCGGGACGCTCGCCCTCCACCTCGACCCGCCACAGCACGACCCGCCAGCGCTCGGGCAGGCTCGAGAAGGCTCTGGAGATGAGGTTGTGCTCGGCGCGGCTGTTCGCGTTGTCCGCGACCGGCTCGACGCGTCGGCTGAGCTCCTCGTCCTCCACCGGGACGTCGCGACGACGACCGCTCCACTCCCAGGCAACGCGACGCGCGACGGTCAGCAGATACGTGCGGACGTGGTCCGTCGGACCACTGCCCCGCCGAATCGCCTGCAGCATGCGGAAGAACGCCTCAGCGGTGAGGTCGTCAGCTTCGGCCGCCTCGCGGACGTGCCTGAATGAGAAGCGGCGGATCGCGTCCGCGTGCCGGGAGAACAGTTCGCCGTAGGCCGAGTCGTCTCCCTCGCGCACCCTGGCGAGCAGGTCCCGGTCGACCTCGTTCTCGTCGACCATCACAGGCTTGAACATGCCACAAGGGGCCAGACCTGCACCTCGATGAGAACAGGTCGATATACAAGACCATCCGATCGGCGTGGGCTGATCAGCGCAACGCTTTCGGTGACGAGACGGTCACAGGTGGGCGTCGGGGCGTCGGCGGAAGAAGATCCAGCGACTATCGTCACGCCCGTGGTGGACTGGCGGGAACGCGCTTCGGCCCTGGTGCCGGAACTTCGGGCTGTCGCCGAAACCGAGGAGTGGTCCTGCCACGTCTTCTTCTCCGAGCTGTCCCAGCTGGCGGCGGAGGCGCACCGCGAGCAGGACGACGACGTGCTGCGGCGCGCGTACGGGTTCGCGCACTGGTGCTTCCACCAGCCCGAGCAGTTCCTCGAGAACGCGGCTTTGGTCAGTTTCTACGAGCACGTGTTCGACGACTGGGACCAGCGCGACGAGGTCGCGGCCTGGTTGCCGTGTCGACGTGCTGCCCAAGGTGCGGGCGTTGTGGGAGTGGCGCTGGCCGAAGGAGCAGTTGGACGAGGTAGATCAACTGTTGGCCGGTCTGCAACCCCCCGGTCGAGACGCGGTTTAACGCTGTTGTATAGTTCTTATCCGTAAGGCAGTGCGGATGTAGCGCAGTTGGTAGCGCATCACCTTGCCAAGGTGAGGGTCGCGAGTTCGAGTCTCGTCATCCGCTCCACTCAAGGCGGCTCATGCTCATGGAGAGCATGAGCCGTTTTTCGTTTCGCCATCATGTTGGGGGGACGACCCCCCAAACCCCCCGCAGTTGACAGTTGTGCGGCTGCCGATCCGCCGCAGTGTTCAGTGGACTGCGGGGCCCACGGTCAGGGTGCCCGCGTCCACGTTCAGTTCGGCGATTGGGCCCAGCGGGGTGGACAGCGGATCGTCGCCGTGACCGACGTCGATGCCGCCGATGACCGGCACTCCCAATGCCTCCAGGCGGTCCTGAAGCACGTCGACCACGGTCCAGTCGCGGTCGATGAAGCCCTCGAAGCCCGGGAAGCGGCCGAGTGCGACGCCCCGCAGACCGCGCAGTGAGCCGGATCGCATCAATTGGGTCAGGTGCCGGTCGACGTGGCCCAGGCCGACGGCGCGCGGGGCTTCCAGGAACAGGATCGCGCCGTCCAAGCTGGGCAGCCCGGCACCGACGGACCAGGCGATCGTGCCCAGATGGCCGCCGACGAGGTGACCCGTGGCGACCCCGCCGAATCGGACGGCCGCGGTGAGCGCGTCCGGGTCCCGGTGCAGGACGGTGGGCTCGCTCGCCATCACCAGCCGCCGCGTCGCCTCGGCCGAGCGGGCGCCGGCCAGGAACCCGTGGACTCCGGCCACCCGGCACTCCCGCCAGAGCGCGAGATGCAGGTTGGTGATGTCGCTGAACCCGATGAGCGGCTTCGGATCCGCGCGCACCGCGTCGAAGTCGACGTCGTCGGCGATCCGGTACGCGCCCGCACCGCCCCGTGTGGCGAACAACGCGCGCACGCCGGGAACGCGATACGCCTCGTTGAGGTCCGCGAGGCGGTCCTCGTCCCGGCCGGCCATGTACCCGTGGCGGTCCAGCGCGTGCTTCCCGACGTCGACCACCAGCCCCCAGCTCTCCAGCGTCCGCACGGACTCGGCGAGCTGTTCTTCACTCGGGTAGCTGGCGGGCGACACCAGCCGAACCCGATCTCCGGCACGGACCCGTGGCGGCAGCACGACGTTCATGAGGCGACTGTTCCAGTTCCTTCCGCAGTTCTCGGGGTGATCTCTGAGGCCTGCCGTGGAAAGGTGGTTCCTGTCCGCTCGCATCAACCTGATCGAGCACGTTCGACAAGGACCTGGAGATCATGGCCATCACTCAGACGGCAAACGCGCACTGGGAAGGCTCTCTCGTCGAGGGCAAGGGAAACGTCAGCCTCGACACGTCCAAGAGCGGCAGCTTCGAGATCGACTGGAAGGCGCGCGCCGAGGAGGCCGGTGGCAAGACCAGCCCCGAGGAGCTCATCGCGGCGGCGCACTCCTCCTGCTTCTCGATGGCGCTCTCGCACGGCCTGACCGGTGCGGGCACGCCGCCCACCACGATCGACACCAAGGCCGAGGTCCAGTTCCAGGCCGGCCAGGGCATCATCGCCATCCACCTGACCGTGCGCGCCAACGTGCCTGGTCTGTCCGACGAGGACTTCAAGGCGGCGGCCGAGGGCGCCAAGGCGAACTGCCCGGTCTCCAAGGCGCTCGCGGCCGTCGAGAACATCACGCTGGACGCCGCCCTGGTCTGAACCGCAGCTCCGCGGGCCCGTGACTGATCAGGTGCCTGCGGTAGCGCACGTCGCCGGGCTGCTCGACCACCTCGAACGACCGGTCGAGCAGCTCTTCGGCGACGATCCGGCCCTCCAGCCGGGCAAGCCCGGCGCCCAGGCAGTAGTGCGGCCCGTGCCCGAAGCCCAGATGCGCCGGCACGGACGGGCGGCCGGGGTCGAAGTCCGCGGTGAACACCCGCGGGTCGCGGTTGCCCGCCGCGTAGTCGAGGAACAGGTGCTCGCCGTCGGCGATCTTCGCCCCGCCCAGCACCGCCGGACAGGTCGCCGTGCGGAAGAAGCCGATGAACGGCGCGTCGAGCCGCACCACCTCCTCCACCACGCCGCCCAGCCGTCGTTCGCGGCGATCCAGCCGCAACAGGGTGCTGGACAGCAGGTTCGTCGTGGAGTCGGTGCCCGCCACCACGACCGCGAGGCACAGCGAGAGCCGTTCCTGCTCGGACAGCTGCCCGCCCTTGAACGCGTCCGAGCGGCCGAAGTAGGCGCAGAACTCGTTCATCCCGGCGAAGTACGACCCGAGGACCCGCTCGCTCACCTCCTCGCCGCTGGTCAGCTCCAGCACCGGTGCCACGAACTCGCGGAACAGCGGGAAGTCCCGCTCGGGCACGCCGAGCACGTCTCCGACGACGCCCAACGCGAACGGCGCGGCGAACTCGCTCACGAAGTCAGCCTCTTCCGGCAGTTCGTCGAGGAGTGTCCGAGCGCGTGAACGAATTGTGTCAGCCATTTGGCACACGGCCGTTGGAGTGAATTTCTGATTCGCTGCGGCACGAATTCGGGCGTGCCTGGTGCCGTCCGCCGCGTTGAGCGAGGACATCAATTCCAGCAATCGCCGCTGCTCCGGCGGCAGCATCTCCGCCACGGCCGCGACCTGCGGACCTGTCATGTTCCGGGAGGAGAACGTCACCGGATCAGCCAGCACGGCACGCAGGTCGGCGTATGCGGTCACGCGCTGGGCGTTGATTCTCGGGTCGAATTCCATTGCAGTATCTTGACCCGGTTCCAGCCTTTGTCGGGGGCTGACGACAGGACGAAATTCACGTGATCATCCGGCTGCTCGGACCGCTCGAACTCACCGGCCCGAACGGAGCAGTTCAGCTCAGCAGCGCGGGACAACGGACCCTCGTGGCCCGCCTCGCCCTCAAACCGGGCGAGACGGTGCCGAGGAGCGCTCTCATGGACGCGCTCTGGGCGGACCAGGCGCCGGCCTCCGCGACGAAGACCCTGCACAGCCTGCTCGCGCGGCTGCGGGGTCAGATCCGCGACGCCGGGCTGGGTGAGCTGATCACCACCCGCGAGCCGGGTTACGTCCTGAACGCGTCTGCGGACACCGTTGACGTCGCACGGTTCGAGGCGCTCGTCGCAGCAGCACGGCAGAGCGACGACCCGGCGCAGTCGGCACGGCAGCTGCGTGAGGCGCTGGCGTTGTGGACGGGTGACCCGCTCGCGGACTGCCGCCCCGGCGAGTGGACCCGGCAGGAGTCGGCGCGGCTCACCGAACTGCGCATGGACGCGACCGAGGACCTGATGGAGGCCTCGCTGGCGCTCGGGGAGCACGCCGCGGTGGCGCCGCTGGTCAACTCGATGGTCGAGCAGCACCCGTTCCGCGAACGGCTGTGGGAGCAGCTGATGATCGCGCTCTACCGCTGCGGCCGGCAGGCGGAGTCGCTGGCCGCGTTCCAGCGGGCGCGCGGCGTGCTGGTCGGCGAACTGGGCATCGAGCCCGGCACCCGGCTGCGCGACCTGGAGCAGGCGGTGCTGACCGCCGATCCACGCCTCGACCTGGCCGAACGGGTGGCGGCCCCGGTGCGCGGCAACCTGCCGGCCGACCGGTCGAGCTTCGTCGACCGCCCGGAGACCGACCACGTCACCGACCTGATCAGGCAGCACCGGCTGGTCACGTTGATCGGCGTCGGCGGGGTGGGCAAGACCCGGCTCGCGGTGCACGTGGCCCGCGGCGAGCAGCCGCCGGACGGCGTGTGGCTGGTGGAGCTGGCGGCGTTGCGCGACCGGGCGCTGGTGCCGCACACCGTGGCCGAGGCGCTGGGCGTGGTCGACCAGACCGGGCGCGGGCAGCTGACCGTGCTCACCGAGTTCCTGGCGGACCGGGACACGTTGCTGGTGCTGGACAACTGCGAGCACGTCGTCGACCACTGCGCGGTCCTGGTCGACACGCTGCTGCGGGTCGCCCCTCGGTTGCGTGTGATCGCAACGTCGAGGCGCGCTCTTCGCGTCTATGGCGAGCAGGTGCTCTCTGTTTCGCCGTTGTCCGTGCCGTATCCGGCGGCGACGCTGTTCGCCCAACGAGCCAATGCGGCCGTGCCTGGCTCGTTCGTCATCACGGGGGCGAACGAGCAGGCAGTGACCGACCTGTGCCGGCGGCTGGACGGGATTCCGCTGGCGATCGAGATGGCGGCGTTGCGGGTGCGCGCACTGACGCCGGCGCAGCTACTGGAACGCCTGGACGACCGGTTCCGGGTACTGACCGACGGCTGGCGGACCGCGTTGCCGCAGCACCAGACCCTGCTCGCGACCATGGACTGGAGCTTCGACCTCTGCTCACCGCGAGAGCAGCTGCTGTGGGCGCGGGCATCGGTCTTCGCGGGCAGTTTCGACCTCGCGGCGGCCGAGGCGGTGTGCTCGGACGACGCGCTGACCGCGGACTTCATGTTCGACGCGGTCGACGGACTCGTCGACAAGTCCGTCCTGCAGCGCGAAGAACACGCCGGCGTGGCGCGCTATCGGCTGTTGGAGACCATGCGCCAGTACGGGCAGACGCGGTTGCGTGCGAGCGATGAAGAGCCACGGCTGCGCATGAGGCATCGCGACTGGTACGCCGGGATCGCCGAGCAGGGCGAACGGGCCTGGTTCACGCCGCGGCAGGCCGCGACCGTCGGCTGGATGACGACCGAGAGCGGCAACCTGCGGGCGGCGCTGGAGTACTCGCTGACGACCGCGGGTGAGGCCGACGCGGGGCTGCGACTGGCGGCGACGCTGTGGTTCTACTGGGTCGGCTGCGGGCGGTTCGCCGAGGGACGGCACTGGTTGAACTGGGCGTTGTCGCTGGAGACCGAGCCGTCGCGGGCGCGCTGCAAGGCGCTGTGGGTCACCGGGTACGTGGCGACCTTGCAGGGCAACACCGCCGCGGTACCGGCGCTGCTGACCGCCTGCCGGACCGAGGCCGCGCTGCTGGACGACGCGGACGCCGACGTCTACGCGATCTACGTGCAGGGCGCGGCGGCGGTGTTCGACGACGACCTGGCGCTCGGTGCGTCGCTGCTGACCGAGGCCGAACGGCTGCACGCCGAGCTGGGACACCTGGACAGCAACGTGATCATGGCGCGGGTGGCGTTGGCGATCACCGTGGCGTTCGGCGGCGAGCTGGACCGGGCGGCGGCGCTCTGTGCCGAGGCACGGGCCGTGTGTGAGGAGCACGGTGAACTGTGGGCGCGCGCGTACGCGTTGTACGTCCTGGCATTCGTCGCGATGGGACGCGGTGACGTCGTCGAGGCCCGTGAGCTGGCGACTTCCTCGTTGCTCATCAAGGAGACGTTCGACGACCTGCTGGGGATCGCGGTGTCGGTGGAGCTGCTCGCGCTGATCTCGGTCGTCACCGGGTCTCCGACGCACGCGGCGCTGCTGCTGGGTGGGGCGGACCGG
The DNA here is from genome assembly GCA_963771775.1 of uncultured Actinomycetota bacterium. Lineage (GTDB taxonomy): Bacteria > Actinomycetota > Actinomycetes > Mycobacteriales > Pseudonocardiaceae > Lentzea. Next base: position 533,090 of record CAVYUS010000004.1, on the reverse strand, counting down.
GTGTGGCGGTCGGTCGGGTTGCCGCTGTTCGGGTCGGCGAACTTCGCCGCCTCACACGACCAGTGCGTGGCGTTGTGCCTGCAGGCGTTGGGTGAAGAGGCTTATGCCGCCGAGTTCGCCCGTGGCGTGGCAATGAGCGTGGGTGACGTGATCGCGGCGGCCCAACTCGCGCAGCCGTGACGCAGTCCTGGCGCAACCGGTGGGGAGCAACGTGGCTCTATGAGGACCAGCACGCGCACACCCGACGCGGAATCGGTCGAGGAAGTGCTGAAGCTCGCGGCGCGGGCACCTTCGTTCGGCATCGTGCCGCCGTGGCGATGGCGAATGGGCAACGAGTGCCTTGAGCTCCTGACGGCGCGCACCGACCAAACGGCGTTGCTCGCATGTGGTGCCGTACTGCACCACATGCGGGTCGCTTTCTCGGCCATGGGCTGGGACTGCCACGTGCTGCGCAACGGTTCCGACGGACAGATCGCATCGGTGCACCCGCGCTGGGAGCTGGATCCGTTCTCTTGTGAGGTCGCCTCTGCTGCGGCGATCTCATTGCGCCGTGCGGACCCACGGCCGTACCTGCGGGACGACGTGCCGGACTCCGCACTGACGTGGCTGCTGCACGCGGCACGCGGCGAGCAATGCGACATGGAACTGGTGGCGCGGCGCAACGGCGCGTTGGTCCGGATGATCGGCAACGACTGGCTGCGTGTGGGTGAAGCCGTGAGCGCCGTGCTGCTGGCTTCGACCGTGTGGGGCCTGGCTTCGCAGGCGATGCTGCACGAGGGCGAGGTGCTCGTTCGGGTCGGTTGGCAGTCACCCAATGCCGAACCGTTGCCTCAGTCCGCCCGCTAAGTCTTCCTGGGACAGGGACCATGGGTGCGTGGACCGCGACAGAACGCTCGCGCACCTGAGCGACGACGACTGGCTGAGACCCGACCGGTCGTCCACCCAGCTGTACCGGGACCTGTGCGCCCTGCGCGACCTCCCGGTGGGAGAGCTGACGCCCACGTCACTGCACCTGCTGGTCACGCACCAGGTGGCACTCGGCGTGACGGCGCCGCTCGCGCTCGAACACGTCGAGTCCGACCCGCTGCGGTCGGTGGCGCTGTACCGCGGCGACCTGCTCGCGGCTCTACTGAGAGTAGATCCGTCCTTCTGGGCCGATCACCCCACGTTGCGTGACCGGTTGTCGGTCGTGCTGGACCGGCTGCGGACGTTGCCCGACGGCGACTGGCGGCTGCTGGTCTCCGCGGCCGAGCAGTTCCCCGGTTAGGCGCGCGTTAGGCGTGTCTTTGCCGCCGGGTGAGTTCCTGTCGGCATGGCAAAGACTCTCGCGGCGGTCGGCATCACGCTGGCCTCACTCGCCGCCTCCGCTGTGCTCTTCTCCCCCGTGGCCTCGGCCGAGACCTGCAAGGCGTCCTACTACGACGGTGGCGGCACGACGGCCAGCGGCGAGCGCTTCGACCCGAACAAGCTGACCGGTGCTCACAAAACGCTGCCGTTCGGCACCAAGGTGAAGGTGAAGAACCGTTCCAACGGCAAAACCGTCACCATCCGGATCAACGACCGCGGCCCGTTCATCACCGGCCGCTGCGTCGACCTGACCCCGCGCGCCTTCAAGGCGATCGCCCCGCTGTCACAGGGCGTGGTCGGCGTGACGGTCACCAAGGTTTAGCTGAGTAGAAAACCATCGTTCTGCTTGACCCAATCGAGTGAACGAGATAGGCAATCCGGGTGTTGGCGTCGATGAGCGGACCCGGCCGGCTCGCTACCGGTGCGCTCCTGGGCGCTGTCGTCGCCGCGTTTTACGTGCTCGCGCCGCATGTCGGATCGCTCGCCTCGGGCGGTCCGACCCGGTCGCCGGACGACAATCCGGCCCGCGTCTCGCTCATCAACACGCCTTCGTTGATGCCAACGGAGACTCAGCCACCGTCACTGACAGTGGTCTCCAGCTCGTCGTCAGCGCCGTCATCTTCTTCTGCGACAACAACTACGACAACAACAACTACGACGATCACTCAGGTTACGACGACGACCAAACCGCCCGTCGTCACCACCACGACCACGCCGCCGCGGCCGACGACGACCACGACCACGCGGCCGTGTGGACTGATCTTCTGCTAGTTCGGCGGGCGCACGGCCTGATAGCGCAGGTCCGAAGTGGAATCACCGCCGTCGATCGGGAGCTGCTCGTCGTCGTAGCCGATCACCCAGCCGCCGGGCAGGCGGCGAAGTTGACCTCCCACACAGCGACCTCGAACTCGGCGAAGACGAACCCGCCGTCGGCATCGGTGATCGTCTCGCGATACCGGCCCGGCCCCCATGCCACTTGGCTACCGGGTTCATGCAGTTCGCGAGCCTTGGTCAGGGTGAAAATGGACGCTCCGACGGGTACCAGACCGCGTTCGCCGGCGCGACGCCTCGACACCGGCGATGGAAACGCTCTCACCCTCTCGCCACAGCGAGTTGGTAGTAGAGAAGTGCCGATGACATCGTTGTCAGATCACCTCAACTACAACCAACAAGCCTCACGAACGCCGTGGCCCGTCTTCGTGGGCGCGAACATCGGCAGCTCCGCCGGCACGACCCCGTTGTCCGGATCGACGTCGTCCCTTGGCGTCGACCCGCAGTTTGAACTTCGAGTCGCCCTGGTACTCGTAAACGCGTCCCTTCAGGCTGATCGACTTCGACGCACCCGGCGCCAGCTGGTCGAGGTGCCGATCAACGCCAAGAAGGTCGCGAGCACGGCAGGTCGGAATGGCCTCGGTGTGGCCGTCCAGCCTGAGCAGAGGCGGAAACAGCCGTCCTGCACCCAGCGGTCCGATGATCGGGCGGGAATGATGGCGACAGAACCCGATCCGTGAACACGGGCTGGGACGAATGTACTAAGAGGACCTCCGCACGGCGCAGTAAGCACCCGTGAACTGCGGTTTGTAGCGCCCGAACCGCGCCATGCGGTCAATACAACGGTGCTTCGCGCCACAACCAGGTCACGACTTGTGAGGCCCGCACGAAGGCCTTACAGCGCACGGGCACAATGTCCGAGTCTCATGTTCGCGCGGAAGGGGGTGCCAGGGGTGACCTGGCAAGACGAGCTGCAGAAGCTCGACAACGAACTCGCCTCTGGTCGGATCTCGGCGGACGACTACCGTCGCCGCCGGGACGAGGTCCTCTCCGGGTCGGCCGGTGGAGGGCCCGCCCAGAATCCACAGAGCGGTCCATTCGCCCCGCCCTTCAAGTGGGAGGCGCAGCCGCCCAGCACGCAGCAACCGCCCAACACGCAGCAGTCGCCCAGCACCGCGGACCGCACGCAGGTCGTCAACGTGCAGGGTGCGCCGCCGCAGCAACAGCAGCCGCACAACCCCGACGCCACCCAGGTCGTCGCCGGTCGGCCGCCGGCCGACGCGGACCGGACGCAGTTCGTGGCGCCGGTGCAGCAGCAGGGCGGTTGGGGTCAGCAGCAGCACCAGCAGCAGGCCGCGCCGCCGCCTTGGGTCGGCGGTGACTTCGACTCGATCAACCAGCCCTCGCCGAGCTGGAGCCACGGGCCCGAGGTGTTCGACGAGTCCGGTGGCGGCGGCAAGGGTCGTGTCTTCGCGATCGTCGGTGTCGTGCTGGTGCTCGCGCTCATCGGTGGCGGCATCTGGTGGTTCACGTCGGGCAGCAAGCCGTCCACCGAGACGCCGATCGCCAACAGCCAGACGAACCCGCCGACCACGTCGTCGAGCGCCGGGCCGAAGCTGCCGGGCAACACGCTGCCGGGCAAGGTCGACGAGGCCAACAGCGGCAAGACGACCGTTGAGCAGGCTTCGAAGGAGCGCACGCAGTTCAGCCCGGACGAGGCCGCGCTCATGACGACGTGCGGTGCCGAGGACGGCATGTCCCAGGTGACCTACGCCGACGACTGGGTCACCCAGATCCACGTCTTCAAGTGCTCGGACGAGGCCGCGGCGAAGGCGGCGCTCGAACCGCTGATGGAGAAGCAGAAGTCCTGGGGCTTCGGTGCGACGACGGGTCCGCAGGACCTGCCGGCGATGCTGCACGAGAAGGCCACCGACGTTCCCGAGGCGCCGTTCGACACGCGCATCTTCTACGCGTCCAAGGACACCCTCGTTCGCCTTGAGGTGCGCGGCAAGACGAAGGAGTCGATGGAGGGCGGCATCACCAAGGTCGTCGCCGCCGTCGCCAAGAACTACCCCATCAAGTGAGACCTGGCGTGCCACTGCCACGCGGTGGCGAGGATCTCGGGAAGACCGAGCCTGGCACGCCAGCCGAGCACGTCGAAGGCACGGGCCGGATCCGCCCACACCACGGGCGGGTCCCCCGGCCTCCGGTCGCCGAAGGTCACCGGCAACGGCCGGCCCGCGACCTGCTCCAGCCCCTTCACGACCTGCAGCACCGAGTAGCCGGTGCCGGTACCCAGGTTCAGCGCGGCCGACGAACCACCGGCCTGCAGATGTCCCAGCGCCAGGACGTGTGCCTCGGCCAGGTCCACCACGTGCGTGTAGTCGCGAACCGCGGTGCCGTCCTCGGTCGGGTAGTCGCTGCCGAACAACGTCACCGGCGGCCGAGCACCGAGCGCCGCCTTCGCGAGCAGCGGCACCAGGTTGTGCGTCGGGCCCCAGTCCTCGCCGATGCTGCCGTCGAGCGCCGCACCGGCCGCGTTGAAGTAGCGCAACGCCATCCAGCGCAGGCCGTGCGCCTTCCCGAACGCCTCGATCATCCGCTCGCCCACGAGCTTGCTGTGGCCGTACGGGCTGATCGGCGCCAACGGGCTGTCCTCGGTGATCGGCAACGTCTCCGCGGCGCCGTAGACCGAGCACGAAGACGAGAACACCAGATCACGAACACCCGTGCTGACCAGGGCGTTCAGCACGGACAGCGTGCCGGTGGCGTTGTTGTGGAAGTACAGACCGGGGTCGGCCACCGACTCGCCGGGGTTCTTCAGGCCCGCGAGGTGAATGCAGGCCGTCACACCGTGATCCCGAATGACCTGTTCCAGCTTCACGGAATCGGTTACGTCGATAATGTGTACGGGGATGCCGGAACGTACGGCCGCGGGCGAACCCGTGCGCATGTTGTCCACCACAACGACGCCACGTCCGGCATCGGCCAGCGCGTTCACGACGTGCGAGCCGACATAGCCCGCACCGCCGGTAACCAGGATCGTCACCGCTTGTCCTCCGTTCGACGGCGACAGGCTATGCCAGACCCACGAGGGGATTGATGTCGACCATGACCCGCCAGGTCGTCTACGTAGCGCCGGATTTCGAGCAGCCGTCCGGTGGCGTGCGCGCCATCTACCGGCACGCCGAGCTCGCCCAGCGCCTTGGCGCCGATGCGAAGATCTGGCAGCTGAGCAGCGACTTCAAGCCCGAGTGGTTCTCCTCGGCGGCGCCCGTCGTGTACGGCGAGACGCTGGAGCTCAGCCCGCAGGACGTGCTGGTGCTGCCCGAGGTGATGGTGATGCCGGGGATCGACCCGGCACCCGGCGTCCGCAAGGTGATCTTCAACCAGAACCACTTCTACACGTTCGACCACTGGGCCGGCGAGGACGACTACCCGGGCTGGGCACCGGCGCCGCACGTGTGGACCGCCTCGAACGTCAGCGTGAACACGCTGAAGGCCGTGCACCCCAAGCTCAAGGTGCACCAGGTGACGTACGCGATCGACACGCAGCTCTTCCGGTTCGCCGAGGAGCGCAAGCGCAAGATCGTGCTCATGCCGCGCAAGCGCCTGCGTGACGCGCGGGTGCTCAAGGCGCTGTTCCGCAACGACAAGCGCTTCAACGGCGTCGAGCTCGCCTGGGTCGACGGCGTGTCCGAGCAGGAGGCCGCGAACCAGCTCGCCGACGCCTCGGTGTTCATCGCGCTGGGCCGCGACGAGGGCTTCGGCCTGCCCGTCGTGGAGGCGCTCGCCGCCGGCTGCGCGGTCGTCGGCTACGTCGCCGGTGGCGGTGTCGAGCTGTTCGAGGCGCCCGGCGCGCACTCGGTGGACGACGGCGACCTGCTCGCGATCGTCGAGAAGACCGCCGCGATCCTGGCCGCGGAGCCGAGCGTCGAGGAGCGCCGCTCGTACCGCGAATGGGTCGAGAAGCACTACTCCGAGGACACGCTGGTCGACCAGCTCAAGGCCGCCATCACCGCGGTCGCGCGGGTCAAGTCCGCCGGTGGAACGGCGACGCACCCGCTGAAGGACCTCGTCTCCGGCGGCGACTCGGCGACCGAGCAGCTGGAGCGCAGCCTGAAGTTCGCCCAGGAGCAGAAGGAGGCCCGCGAGCGCGCCGAGTCGGTCGCGACGGGCCTTGAGGACGCGATGGCGAAGGCGCTGGCCGAGCTCGACGAGACCCGCCGCCGCGAGTACGTCGCCGCGCAGGAGCTGCACGACCTCAAGAACGAGTACATCGAGCTCACCAAGGCGGCCGAGCGCCTCACCGCGCTGGACGAGACGACGACGTTGCTCGCCGAGTACGCGCGCGACAACGACCGCCTCAGCCGCCGCCTGGACGAGGAGATCCGTCAGCACCTGCACTGGCGCACGACGCTGCAGGACCGGATCGACGACCTCGAGCGCTCCACGTCGTGGCGGTTCACCGCACCGCTGCGCAAGGCGACTGGCGTGATCAAGGGCGGCCGCAATGCCTGAGTTGCGTCTGCGCGTAGTCCAGTCGCGGTTCCAGAACGCGTTCTTCCACGAGCTGGCCGAGGCGATCGTCGACGAGGCCACCCGGCTCGGCGTGCCGGCCGACGTCGTGACGTCCGTTGTGGACACCGAGCCCGACGACGTGTTCGTCCTGCTGCCCACGCACGAGTACGCGGTGCTGGAGGGCGGCCAGTTCCTGGACGACCCGCGGGTCGCCAAGCGCTGCATCGGCATCACCGCCGAGCAGCCCTCGTCGTCGCACTTCGACACGAACGTCCACTACGGACACAAGCTCGGCGCGGTGTTCGACTTCAGCACGCTGTCGGTGAAGCGCTACCAGGCGCAGGGCATCGAGGCGGAGCACCTGCAGTTCGGCTGGACGCCGACCTGGGACAAGTTCGACGCCGACGCTGACCGTGACATGGACATCCTGTTCATGGGCTGCGCGACGCCCCGCCGTGAGCACGCGCTCGCGAAGATCGGCCGGCAGCTCTGGTCACGCCGCAGCAGGCTGATCCTGTCCGACAACGCGGCGCCGAACACCGGCGACCACGCGGCGTTCGTCACCGGCGACCGCAAGCGGGAACTGCTGGCGGACACCAAGGTCCTCGTCAACGTGCACCAGGCGGACGAGCCGTACTTCGAGTGGCTGCGCGCCGCCGAGGCCGCCCACTGCGGTGCGGTGATGCTGTCCGAGACCTCGCTGCACACCGAGCCGTTCGAGCACAACGAGCACCTCGTGTTCTCGGCGCTGTCCACCATGCCGCACGCGCTGGCGTCGTTGCTGGATGACCCGGACCGGCTCAGGACGTTGCGCCGCAACGCCTACGAGCTGATCAAGGAGAACCCGTTCTCCGTCGGCGTCGAGAAGCTGGTCTCGGTGGCGCAGGACCTGCGCAGGACCACCGACGGCCACCGGCTGCGGCTCGGCCCGAGCCGCTCGAAGCCGTTCCGGCAGAAGGTCACGCCGGCGTGGGAGCGCGACACCGACGGCGTCGACGCGATGCGCCAGGCACTCCGCGAGATCCGGCTCGACATCATCGACCTGCGCCGGCGCGTCTCGACGGACCCGGAGATCGACCCGACGCCGGTGATCGACCAGCGGACGCCCGCCTGGGACCGCAGCACACCACGTGTCTCAGTGATCATGGCGCTGTACAACCACGAGCCGTACGTCGTGGAGGCGCTGGAGTCCGCCGCGTGCGGCAGCTACCGCGACCTGGAGATCATCGTCGTCGACGACTGCTCCAACGACGGCTCGAACGAGACCGTGCGCCGCTGGATGGACCGCAGCCCGCACATCCCGATGACGCTGGTGCGCCACCCGGTGAACCGCGGCCTGCCGCGGTCGCGCAACGAGGCGTTCCGGCACGCGCGGGGCGAGCTCGTGTTCGTGCTCGACTCGGACAACGCGATCGTGCCGACCGGCCTGGAGCGCCTGGTCGACGCCATGGACGCCGACCCCGAGGCCTCGTTCGCGTACGGCGTGCTCCAGCGGTTCGACTCCACGGGCCCGGTCGGCCTGATGGGCGTGTGGCCGTGGGAGCCGTGGCGGCTGCGTTACGGCAACTACATCGACGCGATGGCGCTGCTCCGGACCCAGACGCTGAGGAAGCTCGAGGGCTACACGCTCGACCGCCGTCTGCACGGGTGGGAGGACTACGAGCTGTGGTGCCGTGTCGCGGAAAGCGGCGGGCACGCGGCGCACGTGCAGACGATCGTCGGCAGGTACCGGCAGTCGGCAACCTCCATGCTCAGCCTCACGAACATCTCGCAGGACGCCGGCTTCGACGCCGTCCGGGAGAGCTGCCCACGCCTGATGTCCGGTGCGCTCGAACTGCAGGACGACACCCTCGGTGATTGGCTGTCGTCGATCCGTGCCGAACGTGAGGCGCGTGACGTGTGGCTCAGCAACTGGGAGGCGCAAAACGCCTAGGCCCGGCCGTTTCGTAGCCTAGGTTTCACTCGTTCGTGTCTTGTCCTGGGGGAGGAGTTGGTTCACGCCATGCGTGCAGTGGTTACCGGCGGTGCGGGGTTCATCGGATCGCACCTGGTAGACGCGGTGCTCGACCGCGGCTGGTCCGTTGTGGTGGTGGACGACTTCTCCTCCGGGCTCACGGAGAACGTCACCCGGTTCGCCGACGAACCGCGCTTCGAGTTCATCGAGGCGGACATCTGCGGCGACTGGACCGTCGAGGGCCCGGTCGACCTGGTGCTGAACTTCGCCTCGCCGGCGTCACCGCCGAAGTTCCTCGAACGTCCGCTGGAGACGCTGGAGGTCGGCTCGACGGGGATGAAGAAGGTCGCCGAGATGGCGATCGAGAAGGGCGCGCGCCTGATCCAGGCGTCGACCAGCGAGGTCTACGGCGAGCCGCAGGTGCACCCGCAGCCCGAGGAGTACTGGGGCAACGTCAACCCGATCGGCCCGCGCAGCGTCTACGACGAGTCGAAGCGCTACGCCGAGGCCATGCTCGGCGCGTACCACCGCATGGGCCTGCTCGACGTCGGCATCGTGCGCATCTTCAACACCTACGGCCCGCGCCTGCATTCGACGGACGGCCGCGTGGTGTCGAACTTCGTGCACCAGGCGTTGAGCGGCAAGCCGTTGACCGTCTACGGCACGGGCAAGCAGACCCGCAGCTTCTGCTACGTGGGCGACCTGGTCCGCGGCATCTTCGCGCTCGCCGACCAGCGCGGCGAGTTCGGCCCGGTGAACCTCGGCAACCCGCAGGAGATCACCGTCCTGGAGCTGGCGCAGATCGTCGGCGACCTGACCGGGGTGTCGGTCAGCCTGGAGTACTCGGACCTGCCGACCGACGACCCGACGCAGCGCAAGCCGGACATCACCCGCGCGCAGTCGTTGCTGGGCTGGGAGCCCGACGTCGATCTGCGCGCGGGTCTGGTGCGGACGATCGAGTGGTTCCAGGAAAGTGTTCTACCGGCCGACGCCGTGTGACGTGAGGCCGGCGCGACCCAGGACGTCGATGTCGAGCAGGTTGCGGGTGTCCACCACGACCTGCCCGGTCATCGTCCCGGCGAGCGCCGCCCAGTCCAGCGAACGGAACTGAGGCCACTCGGTCAGCACGACGAGCGCGTTGGCGTCCTTCGCCGCCTGCTGCACGTCGTCGACCACCGTGACGTCGTCCGTGACGCCCTCGACCGCGGCCGGGATGGCCGGGTCGTACGCGACGAGCTCGGCACCCTCGGCCTTCAGGAGACCGGCGATCTTCAACGCCGGGGAATCCCTCAGGTCGTTCGTGCCCGCCTTGAACGCGAGGCCGAGCAGCCCGAGCTTCTTGCCCTTCAGGCCGCCCACCGCGTCGGCGATCTTGCGGATGATCAGCTTGCTCTGCCGCTCGTTGGTGTTGATCGTGGCTTGGAGCAGCTCGAACTCGTGCCCGGCCGCCTCGGCGATCTGCAGCAGCGCGTGCGTGTCCTTCGGCAGGCACGAACCGCCCCAGCCCGGCCCCGGCTGCAGGAACGACTGCCCGATGCGCTGGTCGAAGCCCATGCCCTCGGTGACGTTCGCGATGTCCGCGCCGAGCCGCTCGCACAGCTCGGCCATGGCGTTGACGTAGCTGAGCTTCATCGCGAGGAAGCAGTTGGCGCTGTACTTCACCAGCTCGGCGCTGGCCGCGTCCATGAGGACGGTGGGCGCGCCGAGGCGGGCGTAGAGGGCGCTGACCCGTTCCGCGGCGTTCTGGGCGTCGCTGCCGACGACGATCCGGTCCGGGTGCATGAAGTCCCTGACCGCACTGCCCTCGCGGAGGAACTCCGGGTTGCTGGCGACGAAGACGTCGTCGCGGCCGATGAGTTCGAGGACGCGGGCCGCGGTGCCGACCGGGACCGTCGACTTGTTGACCACGACCGTGCCGGGCGCGAGCAGGTCCTTCATGTCCTTGACGGCGGCCTCGACCGCTCTGAGGTCGGCCGCGCCACCCTCACCCATCGGCGTCGGCACGCAGAGGAAGACGACCTCGGCGTCCTGCACGGCGTTGCGCACACCGACGACGAACTCCAGCCGTCCGGCGGCCATACCCTCCTGGACCAGCTCCGGCAACCCGGGCTCGAAGATGGAGACCTGCGCGTTCTTGAGCTGCTCGACCTTCTTCTCGTCGATGTCCGCGCACACGACGTGGTGCCCCAACGACGCGAGACAGGCGGCCGACGTGAGCCCGACGTACCCGGCGCCAACCACCGCAACCCGGCGAACGAACATCCCCAAAACCGCCCTTGATCAGCGCGAACAGTGCCGGGCCGATCGTCGCACAGCGGTGGCGGCTCTGAGGCCCGATTCGGGCCCTCGTGACCTCTCTCGCACCGGCCCGCTGTTAAGGCTCCCGCGGCACTCTGTTAAGAAGGCGCGTCGGTGCATCTTGCAACCGGCGGCGAGTGCTACACGTCTACTACGGGTGTAGGTCACCACTCGGAGGCGACACATGTGGATCAGCGTGACATTAGTCACATTGGGCGGTTTGGCGTTCCTGACGCGAACCGTAGCGGCCGTCCTGGCCGTTTCCCCCAACAAGAACGCTACTGATTACCCTAAGCCACGATACGTCCACCAATTGAGATACACATTCGGACTACGTCTTACGGACGAACGTTGACTTACCGTACGATCCTTTCGGGTCGTATGACTGAACGTCACCCGTTGGGGACCTCACAGGGGTAGGTGCGCCATGGACCACGCACTGAACAAGGTCATCGAGCTGCGCGAGAGTGGCTTTCAGTTCCTCCACCTGAGGGACGACGCCGGGCAGCTCGACCGCATCATGGCGTTCAAGCAGCGCAGAGGCTTCATCGACTCGATCCTGTTCTGGTCGGAGACCGAGGCCCGCGCGGGCCGGCTGCCCGCGGTGCGCGACTCAGCCCGGCCGGCCCAGGCCGTCTGGATCTACGAGGGACCGCTGGTCGAGGCGGTGGACCGGTTGCTGGACCTGCCGGAACCCGGTGCTCGCAACGCGCCCACGTTGATGAAGGCGACCGCTTCGGATTTGGCCGTCGTCACGACGTTGCCATTCAAGTTGAAGCTGCCACCGGGCGCGATCGCCTAGTTCTGCAAGTCGCCGCGCTTGATGGCGTTGATGAACGCTGCCCATTCGGGCACGGCGATGACCGATTTTGTCCGGTTCTTGGAGTCGCGCACGCGCGCCATTGATCCGTTCAGAGCAATTTCGACACAGTTTGCGTCATGGGCAGCGGCACTGCGACTGCTCTTCCGCCACAAGGTGGACACCGCCCATGTGCTCGATGTAGAGAACCTGCGGATCGCCGGTGAACGGCATGTCCAACACCGCGAACGGTCCACTCTGTCCGTCGTGCAGACCTGCTGATTCGAGCAGGATCTGGATGGTCACGTTCGGCCGCCGACCCGCCTCGGCGAGATGCAGGAGTTGCTCACGATCAGCTTGCCGGAGTGCAGCCTCCGAGATGATGGCGTGGTAGACGAGCGGGTTGTCGCCGACCAGGCGCTGTTGGCGACGTACGCGTATGGCGACGTCGTTCTCGGTCTTCTTCTTGGATCGCTGCGTCGCCGAGCCTGCGAACAACGCTCGCATGTAGCGCACGGTCTGCAGTTGTCCCGGGATGTATCCGAGCTGAAATTCCCGGACGCGCCAAGCGTCGTACTCAAGGGTAGGTAGCCGTACCCGTCAAGATCGTAAGCGCGCCACCAGCCTCCTTCCCTGGCCAGTTCCCACATCTTGATGTACGGCGTCTCTTCGTCACCGATCACGCCGTAGATGTCGAGCATCGCGCGCAACGCGTGGAGGTCGGGTACCTGACCGTTCTCGATGCGGCTCAGCTTCTGGACGTTGTAACTGATGCGGTCGGCGGCTTCCTTCTGGCTCATCCCGGCACGCTCGCGCAGCAGTTGGAGTGCCTCGCCTAGTAGAGCGTTGCGGCTTAGTTGTGCCCCGCCGGGCGGTCGCTTGTCGTCGAAAGCCCGGATGGTCGCGCTCTCACGTAACGTCAACGGCGAGTTGGCGGTAGAAAACTGCCGACGCAAGCGTTTGCTGATCGCCCCAACTACCACCAACCACGCAGGCGGCAGCCATGAGAGCGCGATCTTCATGATCGAAACACGGCCACCTGCCGGCATCACGCCCGCCGCCAATACTCCAAGTATTAGTCGCAACGATCTACTAGACGCCTCTGCCGGAACGTGGGTTCAGCCACGGCCCAAACGTTACGGGCAAGATCCGAAAACTGGGATTCCCACCTTTCAGGTCTGCTGAGGACCGTCCGTTGCATGGACCACTTCCACCGCATCGAGTACCACCGCCGATCCCCCAGCGGTGCCCTGGACCTCGAGCAGGTGGAGGAGGTCGTCGACCACGGTTGGTACATAAGGAAAGGCGACGACTGGCGCCGCCGGTACACGCTGGAGTGCGCCTGCGACTTCCTGGAACGGACCGAAACGAAAGCGGGCACTTTCGCGATCACGGTGTGGCGGCACAAGACGCGTGTTTGTGCAGTCGGATTGGAGTGGAGTCCCCTCAAGGGATGAAGAAGTTCCCCCGCCTGAGTTACGCAGCTTGATGTAGAGGGGCCTGGTGCGACACTTTCGCGCCTATGAACCTCAGGAAGACCGTCGCGGGGGCCGCCGTTGCCCTCGGCAGCACCGCCGTACTGCTCGGCCTGGGTGGCACCGCGCACGCCGACACCGCGGACGTCCTCGCGAACACGCAGCCCGACATCGGTGGTCAGCTGGGAGACGTTGCGACCGCGGGCTCGCTCGCGTCCGTCAACACGGAAGACGTGGCCGGCAAGGTCCAGGCCATCAACGCGCAGGACGCGGACGTCACCGCGATCGTCGAGAACGTCGACGTCGGCGGCAACGGTGTTCCCGCCGCCACGCTGCTCGGCCTCAACGAGCCGCAGGGCCCGTGGAGCGGCCTCGCGCACGTCGCCATCTGATCCGCCCAGCACCTCCTGGCCGGGGCGGCGCCCGATTCCCTCCCCCTCGAATCGGGCGCCGTTCCACTTTCCAACGGAGCGAAACGCCTTGAGCCTCAAGAAGATCTTCGCGTCCGCCGGTATCGCCGCGGGCGCTGTCGCCGCAATGGCGGGCACCGCGAGCGCGGGCCCGCTGCCCACGCCGGAACTGCCGCAGGTCGACGCGGTCGGCAAGGTGAGCGAGCTCGGTGAGAGCGCGGGCATCAGCACGCTGCACAACTTCGGTGGCAACGTGGAAATGATCCACGACGGCACTCAGGTCATCGGCGACTAACGGCCGACGGCATAACCCTGCGCGCCGCGTGGATTAGCACCGGCGCGCAGGAGTCCGCCACCAGAAGCATCTGCAGGATCCTTTGCCACGGCGGACATCCGGCCCAGAGTCCACTCGCCCGCGTCCACGACCTGGTGGCCACGCGCACGCAACGCAGCCAGGACGTCCGCGCCGACGCGAGACTCGATGACGAGTTCGCCCGGGGTCCAGGCGCGCGGGTAGAACGAGCTCGGGAACGCGTTCGAGTGCCACATCGGCGAGTCGATCGCCTCCTGCAGGTTCAGGCCCGCCATGTGCGCCAGCCAGAAGCCGAGCTGCCACTGGTCCTGCTGGTCGCCGCCGGGCGTGCCGAACGCCAGCGCCGGCACGCCGTCGCGCAGTGCCATCGACGGCGACAGGGTGGTCCGCGGGCGCTTGCCGGGAGCCAGCGAGTTCGGCAGATCCTTGTCCAGCCAGAACATCTGGGCACGGCTGCCCAGGCAGAAGCCGAGCGACGGGATCGTCGGCGACGACTGCAGCCAGCCGCCGGACGGGGTCGCGGAGACCATGTTGCCCCAGCGGTCCACGACGTCCACGTGCACGGTGTCGCCGCGCGTCACGCCGGTGCGGGCCACGGTCGGTTCGCCGGTCGCGCCGGTCGGGTCCGCGACCAGGACCGCCGGGCCGCCGATGATGTGCTGGGGCAGCACCGGTTCCCGGCCGTCGGGCGAACCCGGTCGCAGCTCGTAGGAAGCCGAATCCGAGATCAGCGCGCGGCGTTCATCGGCGTAGGAGCGAGAGAGCAGCATGTCCAGCGGGACGTCGTCGACGTCGCCGTACCAGGCTTCACGGTCGGCGAACGCGAGCTTGGCGGCCTCGACCGCCACGTGCACGGTCTCCGCGGTGGGCTTGCCGTCCACATAGGACAGGTCGTAGCCCTCCAGCAGCCGGAGCTGCTGCGCCAGAACGGGTCCCTGAGTCCACGCGCCGGCCTTCACCAGTGACCACGGGCCGAAGTCGACGGTGACGGCGTCTTCGTAGGACGCCTCCCACGACGCCATGTCGGCACCGGTCAGCACACCCGCGTGGTCACGGCCGGAGTCGTCGCGGAACGACGAACGGCAGAACTCGTCGATCTGGGCGGCCACGAAACCCTGCGACCACGCCCGGCGCGCGGCCTCGATCTGCGCCTCGCGGTTCGAACCCGCGGCCTCGGCAGCGGCGAGCAGCCACTCCCAGGTGTCGGCGAGCTTCGGGTTGCGGAAGCGGCCACCACGGGCAGGCAGCACACCGCCGGGCATCCACTGCGCGGCGGACGTCGTCCAGTGGTCGCGGAACAGGTCGGAAACCATCTCGATGGTGTCGACGGCACGGGCCAGGAGCGGGAAGCCGTCGCGCGCATAGCCGATCGCGCGATCCAGCACTTCGCGCAACGACTTGGTGCCGTGGTCGCGCAGGAGAGTGAGCCATCCGTCCCAGGCGCCCGGCACGGTCGCGGCCAGCAGACCGCTGCCCGGCACCAGTTCGAGACCCAGCGACGTGTAGTGCTCGATCGACGCGCCGGCCGGTGCCACGCCCTGGCCGCACAGCACGCGCGGAGCGGATCCGGCGGCCGCGAAAATGATCGGGACCTCACCGCCGGGGCCGTTGAGGTGCGGTTCCACCACCTGAAGGACGAATCCGGCGGTGACCGCGGCGTCGAAGGCGTTGCCGCCGTCCTCCAGCACTGCCATGGCCGCCGACGAGGCGAGCCAGTGGGTCGAGCCGACCATGCCGAAGGTCCCGACGAGTTCGGGGCGCGTGGTGAACACCCCATAAAGGTATGCGACGCTAACTAAATTGCGTGACTCCGAGTGACGCACGCCCCACACCCGAATGGAGCAGCCCGGCTCGCGAAAGCGCGTCGGCGTCCAGGTGGTTGCGGGAGTCGACCACGACGTGGCCGTCCATCAGCTCGGCGATCCGCACCCAGTCGAGCGTGCGGAACACCGGCCAGTCGGTCAGCAGCACGACCGCCTCAGCACCCTTGACCGCCTGGTACGGGTCGTCGACCAGCAGCATTCCGGCGACCGGCTCGGCGACCTCCGGGTCGAACGCCGTCAGCTCGGCACCTTCGAGCACCAGCTGCTCCGCGACGGCGAGCGCCGGCGAGTCGCGCAGGTCGTTCGTACCGGCCTTGAACGCGAGCCCCAGCACGCCGATCCGCACGCCGGCCAACGACCCACCGCAGGCGACCCGAACTTTGTCGACCACCCGCAGCTGCGCGCGGACGTTGGCCTCGATCGTCGAGCGGATCAGGCCGAAGTCGACACCGACCGCCTCAGCGATCTGCACCATCGCGTGCGTGTCCTTCGGCAGACACGAACCGCCCCAGCCCGGCCCCGGCCGCAGGAACGCCTGCCCGATCCGCTTGTCGTACCCCATGCCCTCGGCTACCGAGTCGATGTCGGCGCCCAGCAGTTCGCACAGCTCGGCGACCGAGTTGACGTACGAGAGCTTCATCGCGAGGAAGCAGTTCGCGGCGTACTTGACCATCTCGGCGCTGGCGGCGTCCATCAGCACGGTCGGCGCACCGAGCCTCGCGAACAGCGCGGCGACTCGTTCCGCGGCGGACGGCGAGTCCGAGCCGACCACGATCCGGTCCGGGTGCAGGAAGTCGCGCACGGCCGTTCCCTCACGCAGGAACTCCGGGTTCGACACGACCGCCACGTCCTCACGCCCGAGCAGCGCGCGCACGCGTCCAGACGTCCCCACCGGCACCGTGGACTTGGTGACGACGACCGTCCCGTACGGCAGCATGTCGCTGATCTCGTGCGCCACCGACTCGACGGCACTCAGGTCGGCCGCCCCGCCCACGCCCATCGGCGTCGGCAGGCAGAAGAACACGACCTCGGCCTCAGCCACCGCATTGGCCGCCCCGACCACGAACTCCAGCCGCCCGGCCGCCTGGCCCTCGACGACGAGCTCGGCGAGTCCGGGTTCGAGGATGTCGACCTGGCCGGCGCGCAGCCGAGCCACCTTGAGCGAATCGACATCCGCACAGACCACGCGGTGTCCGAGAGATGCGAGGCAGGCTCCCGTGGTCAACCCCACGTAGCCGGTGCCTACGACCGCGATCCGACGCGCGAACATGCGGGTGACCCTGACATCCCCAGTTGGCCGTGGGGCGAACTCCGTACGACTTTCGATGTAGCCGGCAGTGACAGATCTCCTACCAGAGGTCTACCGGCGCGGCCGATGTTTCGAACACCGTCGAACGGCACAGTTCATGGCATGGGACTTCTGATGATCGCAACGATCTTCATCGGCCTCGCACTGCTGGCGGCGGTACCTCTGGTGGCGCTGCTCCACTGGTCCGACCGTTGATCACGAGGTAACGACCGTTAACCTCCTCGCGAGCAGTTCGCTTCGAGGAGGATGAAGGCATGGAGATCTCGGGTACCGCGGCCATCGTCACCGGTGGCGCATCCGGCCTCGGCGGCGCGACCGCACGTGCGCTGGCGGCGCGTGGAGCGCAGGTGTTCGCGCTCGACCTGCCCAGCGCCATCGAGAAGGCCGAGGCCGTCGACGGCGTGACCTACCTGGCGGCGGACGTCACCTCGGCCGAGCAGGTCGCCGCGGCCGTGGACACCGCAGCCGGTTCGGGCAACCCGCTGCGCATCACGGTCAACTGCGCGGGCATCGGCCCGTCGACCAGGACCGTCGGCAAGACCGGCCCGCACGACCTCGACCTGTACCGCAAGGTCATCGAGATCAACCTGATCGGCACCTTCAACGTCCTGCGCCTGGCCGCGGCCGCGATGGGCAAGACCGAGGAGCTCGAGCACGGCGCCCGCGGCGTCATCATCAACACCGCCTCGATCGCCGCGTTCGACGGCCAGATCGGCCAGGTCGCCTACGCCTCGTCCAAGGGCGGCGTCGTCGGCATGACCCTCCCGGCCGCGCGTGACCTGTCGTCCGTCGGCATCCGCGTGCTGACCATCGCGCCCGGCATCGTCGACACCCCGATGCTCGCCACGGTCTCCGACGAGTTCCGCGCGGGCCTCGCCGCCGGCGTGCCGTTCCCGAAGCGCCTCGCGCAGCCGGCCGAGTACGCGCAGCTGGCGTTGTCGCTGATCGACCACGACTACCTGAACGGCGAGGTCATCCGCATGGACGGCGCTCTCCGCATGGCACCGCGCTAGGAAGGCCCGTGAATGCTTTCCGTCGCTCTAGCGACGGAAAGCATTCACGACTAGAGATCTCCTGCGAACGGCAGACGTGACATGGCGTCCGAGGTCATCCACTCGCGCAGGCGGTGGGTGGCCCGGACGTCGTCCTCGTTGTACTCGAGCAGCCGCTGCCGTTGCTCGGTGTCGAGCACGTCACCGCTCATCCCGACCGCGGACCGGTACCAGCGCATGGAGTTCTCGCCGCCCGCCTCCGGATCCCGCCACCGGAACCCCGCGGCCGGCGCGATGATCTTCAGGCCCTTGCCGTGCGCACACAGGAACTGCTCGCGGACGATCCCGAACAGGTCCACCCAGGAGTCCGAGCCGATGAACTCCTTGACCTGGGCGATGGTCGGGATGCCCGGCTTGCCGGCGAACCGTTCCGCCGAGGCCAGCAGCCAGCGGTTCTCCGCGAGCTCGTTGTAGCAGTAGGCGCGGAACGACAGCCCGCGCGCTTTCGCCCGCAGCCGGATGCCGGTCAGCCAGGTCCAGAACTCGGCGAACGAGCGGGCCTCGTCGTCGCACGGCAGCGGATCCCACGTCACGAACGCGCGGTAGCCGTGTTCCTCGTCGATGTCCTTTCCGGACAGCAGGCAGCCCCACATGTACGCGCCGAGGTCGCCGAAGCTCTCCATGTCGACGTCGACCTCGACGTCCGCGCGCGGCACGTTCATCTCGGGCACGCGCCGGACCAGCGTCAGGTCCCGCAGCCAGGCACGCGCCAGCACGACGGCGTCCCCGAACGGCATGCCGACGAGCTGGATCGGGCCTTCCGCCAGCGGGTCGAGCTCGGCGAGCTGGTCCACAGTGGACAGGCCGGCCTTGCGCAGCGCCACCGCGTCCTCGCCGCGCACGACGAGCGAGACGTCCCGGCCCTGCTTCAGGTCGAGGTCGCACGTCGGCCACCACGGGCACGTCTTGCAGTCGACGATCCGCGACGGCCGGGCGAGCGGGTCCTTCTGGTTCACGGCGGCGAGCGCCACGGCCAGCCGATCGCTGAACCTCGCGTCGTACTCGGCCAGCGCGTTGCGGCCACCGGGCCACGTCGGGGCTTCCAGGTCGTGCCACAGCACCACGTCCGCGTCCATGCCGATCACGCCACCGGTCGCGCGGCCATTCGTCGCGTACCCCGCGGCCTGGAGCTGGCGTTGCGCGTGGGCCAGGCGCAGCTGGTCGCGCGGCTGGGGCCGGACCTTGCGGTGCGGGTCCGTGCGGCTGCCACCGGGCAACGGCGTGTTCAACGGACTCGTGCGCGCGCCCTGGCCGGGATCGGTGATCTTGTGCCGGACCACGAGCACCGGCACGTACCCGGTGCTGTCCTTCACCAGCAGGTCGATGCCACCGCGCCGGCCGCCACGGGGATCACGCGGAAGTGCGGCGCCCCAGATGTACTGCGCGCCCATCTCCATCGCGGCGAGCGTGACCCGTTCCCGGTCCGCGCTGCGCACGTCCGGCCCGTACGGCACCTCGAAGAGGTTCGAGCCGACGATTCTGCCGAGCGCGTCCGCCACCGCACGACGGTGGTTCGTCGCGTCCGCTTTCCGTTGTTCCGATGCCGGATCCAGCGCCGCCTTGGGAGCGTCGCGCATCTCCGGATCGTTTTCGAGGTGCACCCGCCGCCGACAACGAGTGACCACGCCGGCGTCTAGCTGCACCTGGGAAGTCACGGTTGAAGGGTATGTCGCGCGCCGACCTCATGTGCCAGCAACCTGGGCAGTAAGTTTTATCCGACTGAGGAGGAGTACCCGAATGGCGCGCAAGGCACGGTCGCTGATCACGCCCAAAAGGGCCAAGAACCTGGTCGGAGTGGCGAAGGTGGTGGCGCCCGCACTCATTCCGGTCCTTGCCCCGGTGATCGCCCGCGGTGCCGGGATGCTGAGCGAGCAGTACGACCGCTATCGCGCCCGCCGCCTCGGTGTCGACGTCGCCGACATCGGCAAGTACTCCGGGTTCGGTGCTCGGCTACACGCTCGGATTGTCGGCTTTTCGGAGGCTTTGGAGGGTTTGCGCGCTTCCGACTCCTCCTGGGTCTCGAAGACCGAAGCACGGCTGGCGCAGCTGCTGGCGGCGGTGCGGGCGTCCGAGCGGATGCCGACGGCCCGGCGCAAGGCTGCGCACCGGGCCGTCGCGACTGATCTGGACGTATTGGAGCAGGAGCTGCTCAGGCGCCTGAACGTGCGCTGACGTCCGGGGTCCGCCCGGTCACCTCGGCCACGGCGCGGACCGCGGCCTCCTCGACCACCTGCCCCGGGTCGAGATGCGCGGTGACCTCCTCCATCACCTCGGCGACCCGCTCCTCACGCCTGATCATCGGGTCGGAGCGCAGGTCCTTCGCCAGCGACACGCAAAGACCGATCATCACGACCATGAACGGCAGGGCCGCGATGATCGTCAGGTTCTGCAACCCTGTCAGCGCGTTCGACCCGCCGACCAGCAACATCACCGCGGCGACGGCACCGGTCAGCACGCCCCAGAAGATCACCACCGGCTTCTTCGGCTGGATCGTGCCCTGCTGGGAGAGCGTTCCCATCACGATCGAGGCAGCGTCCGCACCGGACACGAAGAAGATCGCCACCAGCACCATGACCACGACACCGGCGATTCCCGCGAGCGGGAACTGGTCGAGCAGTGCGAAGAGCTGTGACTCCGGCGACGACTGACCTGCGAGGTCGACACCGTTGCGCTGCTGGAAGATCGCCGTCCCGCCCAGGATCGCGAACCACACCAGCGACACCGCGGACGGCACCAGGATCACGCCGGCCACGAACTGCTTGATCGTGCGGCCACGCGAGATCCGCGCGATGAACATGCCGACGAACGGCGTCCACGAGATCCACCACGCCCAGTAGAAGATCGTCCACCCGGACAGCCACGTCTCCGTGGCGTCTCCACCGGAGGCGGCGGTCCGGCCCGCCATGTTCGCGAGCTCGCGGAAGTAGTCGCCCAGCGCGGTCGGCAGCAGGTTCAGGATGAACACGGTCGGCCCGACCACGAACACGAACAGCGCCAGGACCACGGCCAGCACCATGTTGATGTTCGACAGCCACTGGATGCCCTTCGCGACCCCCGAGACGGCGGACGCGACGAACGCCACGGTCAGGATCGCGATGATCGCGACCAGCACGCCCTTGCCGACGTCGCCGGCCCACCCGGCGGCCTCCAGCCCGCTCCCGATCTGCAGGGCACCGAGACCGAGGGAGGCGGCCGAGCCGAACAGGGTCGCGAAGATCGCCATCACGTCGATCGCACGTCCCCAGCCGGACGCCGCCCGACGCCCCAGCAGCGGTGCGAACGCGGAGCTGATCAGCGAAGACCTGCCGCGGCGGAAGCTGCTGTACGCGATGGCGATGCCGACGATGGCGTAGATGGCCCACGGGTGCAGCGTCCAGTGGAAGAGCGTGGTGGCCATCGCGGTTTCGAGGGGATCGCGATCTGTGCCGGGCGGCGGCTTCACGAAGTGGGTCAGCGGCTCGTTGACGCCGTAGAACATGAGCCCGATGCCCATGCCGGCGCTGAACATCATCGCGACCCACGAGACGGTCTTGAACTCGGGTTTCTCGTCGTCCCGGCCGAGAGGGATCTTGCCGTAGCGGCTGAACGCGAGCCAGAGGGCGAAGACCACGAACCCGGAGGCCGAGATCACAAAAGCCCAACCCAGATGCTGGATGATCCAGGCGAGCGCGGCCTTGGAAGCGGCCGCCAACGAGTCTGTGCCGATGATTCCCCAGGTCACGAATGCAAGCGTGAGACCTGCGGCAACACCGAACACAACCCGGTCGGTACGGCCCGGCCTGTCGCATTGAACGGTCATGCGGCCCCAGATACCCACTCATGGACTCCGGGAAACTCCTCCGATTACCCTCACGCCGGTGAGCACACGGTCGAGTGAGTTGCGCACCCTGCGTGGTGCTGCGCTTGCGCTGACCTCTGCAACGCTCACGATCGCCGCCCACGGGCTGGGTGGCGGAGAGCTGTCGGAGTTCATCCACGCGTTGCCGCTGGTCGTGCTCATCGCGTTCGCCGCGGCGAGCCTCGCCGACAAGCGCACCGGGAAGCTCTCGGTCATCGCCGGTCTCGGCACGGCTCAGCTCGCGCAGCACCTGCTGCTGACCTGGGTCAACCACGGGCACGCGAACACGCTCACCGGGCAGATGTTCGTGGCGCACCTCGTGGCCGCCACGCTGACCGGCCTGTTGCTGTTCCACGCGGAGAACGCCCTGTTCAGGCTGTTCGCCGCCGTCACTCGCCTGATCCCCCGCAGGCTCACGCCGTTGCCGGCTGTCTCGCCGGCGCGGATGTTCACCAGCACGCCTCACGTACAGCGCACCTACGCCGTCGAACTGAGTCGTGCACATGGGCGGCGTGGCCCGCCCTGTGGTTCCTGATCACCCAAATCCCCAAACCCCTTTGGCAATCAGGAGCCACAACTTCATGTCGACAAATCGATTTGGCGTGCGCACGCTCGCCGTTCTCGCCGTTGCCGGAATCGCCGTCCTCGGCACCCCGACCGTTGCATCCGCGCACGTCAGCGCCCAGCCGTCGGAGTTCACCCAGGGCGGCCGCGCGACGTTCGCGTTCCGCGTGCCGAACGAGCGGGACAACGCCGGCACCACCAAGATCGAGGTGACGCTGCCGCAGGACACCCCGCTCACGTCGGTGCGCACCAAGCCGCTCGCCGGTTGGAAGGCCGAGGCCGTGAAGGGCAAGCTCGACAAGCCCGTGACCATCGCGGGCAAGGAGATCACCGAGGCGTTCAAGACGATCACCTGGACCGCCGAGCCCGGCGTGAAGATCGGAATCAACGAGTACCAGGAGTTCTTCGTCGCACTCGGCACGCTGCCGGAGAAGGACGCGCTCCTCCTGCCGACCAAGCAAACGTACGAGAGCGGCGAGGTCGTGGACTGGGCACAGGCGGCCGGTGCCGACGGCAAGGAGCCGGAGCACCCGGCGCCCGCATTGAAGCTCGCCCCGAAGAAGGCCGGCGCCGACGATCACGGCAGCCACGGCCAGGCGGCCACCCAGAATGCCGCAACCAGCACCGACACGCACGAGGCGTCGGCTGCCGGTTCCGACAAGACCGCCCGCTACCTCGGTGGCGCCGGTCTGGCCGTCGGCGCGCTCGGCCTGGGCTTCGGCGTCGGCGCGATCCTGCGTTCGAGGCGCAAGGCATGAAGCGCGCACTCATCGCGTGCCTGATCGCTGGTGCGGCCGTGCTCGTCACGGCCGCCCCCGCGGCGGCGCACAACGCTCTGATCAGCAGTGACCCGAAGGACAAGTCCTCGCTGGAAGCCGGTCCGTCGTCGGTCACGCTGACGTTCGACCAGGACGTGCAGGGCGGCGAGGGCATCAACACGATCTCGGTCGTCGACGCGAGCGGCGGTCGCTACGAGGTCGCGGGCGATCCGACGATCAAGGACAACGCGGTCTCCGCGAAGGTCGGCGCGCTCGGCAAGGCCGGGCAGTACAAGATCGGCTACCGGATCCTCTCCGCGGACGGCCACCCGGTGTCCGGCGAGCTGACGTTCACGCTGACCAAGGACGGCACGGGCTCGCCCCGCGTGGTCGAGGCAAACGACCTGATGGACAACCAACCGTCCGACGGTCTGCCCATCTGGGTGTGGATCGTCGGAGCCGTGGTGCTGCTCGGCGGCGGCGTGTTCTTCGCCCTGCGCGGCGGAGGCACCAAGGCATGAGCGACGTCCGGACCACCGCCCCCACCCACTACCGCGTGCTCGCCGGGCTCGTCTTCGGCGCACTCGCGGGCATCGCGCTCGGCCTCGTGCTGGCACCACCTGTCGTGGTCGCCGGGGTCGTGAACGCAGGGGCGGCGGTCCGGTACGGCCTGCCGGTCACCAGGATGCTGCTCGACGTCTCGGCGACCATCGTCGTCGGGCTGTCGATCCTGCCGAAGCTGCTCGGCTTCGACCGGCCCACGCACACCGAACCGGTCATGCGCATCGCCCGGCCGGCCGCGGTCGTCGCCGCGGCCGTCTGGGTGGTCGCGGCGCTGGTGGCGATCGTGCTCCAGGCCGCCGAGCTGCGACCGGGCAGCGACGTCAGCATCGGCAACGCCGTCGACTACATCGCGAACGTCGGCGCCGGGAAGGGCCTGCTGTTCAGCGCGGCCTGTGCGTTCATCTACCTGGTAGTCGGCGTGATGGCCGTGCGCAGCGGCGAGTCCGTACCCGCTGAGCTGCGGATTCTCATCTCGATGTTCGGGCTGCTGCCGATCCCGGTGACCGGCCACGCCTCGAACTGGCAGTACCACGACTACTCGATGGTCTCCATGGAGCTGCACGTGCTGGGCGCCGCGGCGTGGACGGGCGGGCTCGGCGCGTTGATCGGGCTGGTCGCCTTCCGCAAGGGACTGCTGGCCGCCGCGCTGCCGAAGTTCTCGAAGATCGCGACCATCAGCCTGGTCGTCGTGACGGTGACGGGCCTGTTCAACGGGCTGCTGGAGCTGATCCTCAACCCGGTCGTCCCGTTCCCGCAGTCGATGTTCACGACCGGTTACGGGCTGCTGTTCATCGGCAAGGCGGTGTGTGCCGTGGCGATCGCCGTCCTCGGGGCGCACATCCGGTGGCGGTTGCTGCCGAAGATCGCACAGCACAAGGTCACCGCGATCGTGCAGTGGGCCGTGCTGGAGGTGACCGTCATGGGCGTCGCGTTCGGTCTCGCGGTCGTCCTGAGCCGCGCTCCGGTCAGCTGAACCCCGTCGCCACGCGCACCAGGTCGGCAACAGCGCGCGACCTGCTGTGCGGCGGCCACGCGATCACCGTCGTCACCTTCGGCGCGTCCACCACCGGTATCGCGGCCAGGCCTTCGAGCAGGCCCGTGCGGACGACTTCCGGCATGACCGCGACGGCACGACCGAGCGCGATCATCTGGAACAGCTGCGTCAGGTTGTGCACCTCCACGCCAGGGCCATCCAGGTAGGTGCCGTCGGGCTCTGGCCAGCGCGCGAGTTCCGGCAGATCGATGACGTCCGCCATCCGCAACTGCGCCGCACCGGCCAGTGGATGCGAGGTCGACAGGATCGCGAACTGACTCTCGGTGCGCAGAGCCTCGACGTCGAGCCCCTCGGTCGAGTCGAACGGTTCGTGCAGGAGCGCCACGTCGGCCCGGCCGTCGAGCAGCGGTTGCCGGGTGTGGGCCTCGCACAACAGCAGGTCGACGGCGACCGCACCGGGTTCGGCGGCGTAGGCGTCGAGCAACTTCGCCAGCAGTTCGCTGGAACCACCTGCCTTGGCGGCCAGCACCAGCGAAGGCCTCTCGACGTTGCGGGTACGCCGCTCCGCCGCGGCGACCGCACCGAGGATCGCCCTTCCCTCAGCGAGCAGCACCGCGCCCGCTTCGGTGAGCACGACCTTCCGGCTGGTGCGGGTCAGCAACGCGACACCGAGCCGACGTTCGAGCTGGGCGATCGTCCGCGACAACGGTGGCTGGGCAATCCCGAGACGGTCGGCGGCACGCCCGAAGTGCAGTTCTTCCGCGACCGCGACGAAGTACCGCAGCTCTCGCGTCTCCACGTCACCACCGTATCGATACCGGCTGGGTATCACTGCCAGACCGAAGTGATGTTGGTTCCGGCGACGCCGCCGACCACGATCACATTCATGAGCGAACAGACGATTGCGCTGGTCACCGGCGCGAACAAGGGCATCGGGTACGAGATTGCGGCGGGGCTCGGCGCACTGGGGATGAGCGTGGGGGTCGGGGCGCGGGACTCGCAACGCGGCGAGGAAGCGGCGACGAAACTGCGCGCGGAGGGTGTTGCCGCGTTCTTCGTGCCGTTGGACGTGACCGACGACGACAGCGTCACCAAAGCAGGAGCACTGTTCGAGGAGCGGTTCGGCCGGCTCGATGTGCTGGTCAACAACGCCGCGATCGCCGGAGGGTGGCCGGACCAGCCGTCGACCGCCACGCCGGAGAGCATCAGAGCGGTGGTGGAGACGAACGTGATCGGCGTCGTCCGGGTCACCAACGCGCTGTTGCCGCTGCTGAGCCGCTCGCTGAGGCCGCGAATCGTGAACCTGTCGAGCCACGTCGCGTCGCTGACTCTGCAGAGCACACCGGGCAGGGGCCTCGGCGGGGTCAGCGGAACCTACTCGCCGTCGAAGTCGTACCTGAACGCGATCACCGTCCAGTACGCCAAGGAACTGGAGAACATCAAGGTCAACGGTGCGTGCCCCGGTTACGTGGCGACCGACCTCAACGGCTTCCAGGGGACCGACACACCCGCAGAGGGCGCCAGGATCGCGATCAAACTGGCCACCCTGCCCGACGACGGTCCGACCGGCGGCCTGTTCGACTACGACGGGACCGTGCCCTGGTGAGGATGTGGCGAATGTTCAACGTGAAACATCCGCAGTTGCGGCGAGTGGTCCGATCGGCGCGACGAGCTGCGCACGAATGGCCTAATCGATGATCAGTCGCGCCGAAGATTCCTCGCGCATGCGCGCCAGCCGGTTCATCGTCCGCTGACCGCGGCGGTCGAGCTCGCGGCTGTCGATCCAGCCGTTCGCGTAGAAGCGGTAGTCCTGCGCCAGCGCCACGAGCTCCGCGAGGTAGTCCGCGGACTTCCGCCGTCGCTCCTCGTCGAACCCCGCCAGCAGCGGCAACTGGGTGTCCACCACCTCGTCGAGCAACTGCGCGGACCGCAGCGCTCTCTTGGAACGCCACCTCCGAGTAAGGCTCACGCGCCGCACCTCGTCCTTCGCCCCGACCTGCCGCACCTTAGGCGCGGATTTCTCGCCCGTCGATGCTGCATTCGTGTGCGAAGGTCCTGGCGTTACCGGTTCGTGTCCCACGCCATCCAAAAGTGATGCTATGCGACCCAAACGAGATTGGCCCTCAGGCGGCCGTGTCCGCTCCGGTGAAGCGGGCGACGCGGTCGGCGAGCTCGCGAGCCTCCGGGTTGTTGCGGCGCTTGTCGGCCTCCTGGCGAAGCGGCTCCATCCGCTGCTTCGTGCGCACCGACTTGAGGCTTTCCGACAGGTCGACGGCCTGGCGACCGATCTTGGCGCCGTGGTCGATGTCGCCCTCGAGCAGGTGGTTGATCGCCATCGAGGTGAGGTTGAACGAACGGCTGCGCGCGTACTCGTCACCAAAGTTGTTGATCGCCTTGGACAGCGCCGGGATCGCGGTCCGCGTGTACTTGGTGTCCACCGTCTGCGCCAGCTCCGTGTGCACCGTGCCGATCATGGACGAGAGGTCGATCTCGTTGAAGAACTTGGCCCAGGCAGGGGCATCGGTGACGTTCGCGCGGGAGAACTCGTCACGCGCCCGGCCGAGCAGCTTGAGCGCCTGCTCGTCGGAACCCATCTTCGCGTAGGCCCAGGCCTCGTTGGCGCACAGGATGCCCACCGCCAGCTCGGAACCGGAGTTCTGCGCGGCCAGCTGACCCAGCTGGAAGACCTTCAGCGCGTCGTCCGGAGCGTTCTGGTGCAGGTAGACGCGGCCCATGCGGTACAGGATGTTCGCCATCAGGGCCTCGTTCTCGCCCTGCTTGGCGAGGTCGAGGGCCTGGCCGAAGTGGTTGCGGGCCGAGTCCATCAGACCCGTGTCGAACGACGTCCAGCCGGCGAGGTTGTGCAGGTCGGCGAGCGCGACGTAGAGGCGCTGGCGGACGACTTCCGTGGAGTTGGCGCCGAGCATCTGCTGGCCCCACGACAGCTGGGCGACCACCGCGTCACGGCAGGAACCGCCGCCGTACTGGTAGTCCAGGGCACGCAGAGCCCGCGTCGCCGCTTCGACCTGGCGCACATCGGTCATGCCGATGCGTCCCGGAGCCGGAGTCTGTGTGGGGTGTGAAACCCACGACCCGGAGTCCGCTCCGAACACGGCCGCGCCCACTGTCACGGCGGCGGCGTGCGCGAGGAACTTCCGACGCTTCACCGACTCGTCCTCCTCAGGATGGGGTGAGTCCGCGGTTGCGGCCACCCTCACTGCCGTTGTCTCGTCATAGGCGAGACCCATGTATCCACGTGGGACACCCAAGCCGCAGGCGATCCTCGTCAGGACGTCGTACGCCATCACCTGGCGTCCCTTGAGGATCTCTGAGACCTCGGACTGCGATTGGCCAGTGAGCGCCGCGATCTGGCGCTGGGACACACCGTGCCGTCGGAGCAGCCGGTAAACCGAGCTGATCTCGCGGCGGGCCAGTGCGTCCCGCATCTCCTGCTGGTCCCACACGTCAGTGGGGATCGGAGAGCCCTGGGAACTCATGGTGTTCATCGCGCACCCTCACAGTCCGTTGGGCGTCATCGGCAGACTAGGGGCAGGTCCCCGAGTCGAGAAGTCCTCTTCGGCATAGCTGATCGGCTCTGCCGAACACCACTTACCGCTCACCGTAAGACTTCCACCGGTCAGCGCTGTGACGTCCCGTTCCGGCATGAATCATCGCAATCTAGATTCCGGTAAGCGAGTGAGCACGGAGAGGAACGACCAATCGTGGACAGCTCCTCCCCGGGCTCGACCTCCATTGTGGAGACGGGTGACACCGAATCCACATGGCGCGGCATGACCGGGCAACGTCGGACGTGGCAGATCAGCTGCGGCGACGTGGTCGACCGGGACCGCCAGCTCACCGTGAAGGTCGTTCAGGGCCAAGTGGTTCTGGTCGGACCTCCCGGGGAGACGGCAGTCTTGTCCCACGACCAGCTCGTACAGCTCAGGGCTGCGCTACGCGAAGCCGCCGACCAGGCGGAAAGGTGACGGTGACGTTTCGATGGACGCGATCCTCGGACAGGTTCTTCGCAACGCTGTGTGGGAACGCCTCGACCTGCTCACAGAGCTGGCGAGCCGTGCTGACGCCCCGTCCCTCCTGTCGGTGGCTCGATCCGAGCTCCCTCGGCTGACCGAGGGATGGCGTGCTCTGCTGGCAGCGCACGAGCCGGACGAGAAGGGCAACTGCCCTGAGTGCTCCGGCCGTTGGCGCCAGCAGAAGTCACCTTGCTCGGTGTGGCGCGCCGCGTACGAACACCTGGTCGCGGGCGGACTCGCCCCGCGCCCGGCTCGCCACCTGCGCGAAGCTCCGGTGACCCCTCCTGTCACCCGGACCCGGCGCGCGGTGGCTCGAGCCCACTAACGGGCGTTTGCGACTGACCTGGCGTCCCCCCGACACGACCAGGTCTGCAAACCGCCTACTGACCGGTGGTCCGCGATGTGCGAACCCCCGACCGCGACATCGCGGACCCCGGTCAGCTTTTACAACTCCACAGATTCCCGCGGGCCGGTGACGTGCACCTTCCCTCCCCGACCGGCACCGGTCCGCGGTTACCAGCCACGGCCCTTGTCTGCACCTCCCGCGCAGGCAAGGGCCGTTTTCATGCCCTTTTCACGCTGTCCGCACGCTGACGCAGGGGTCCCCCCGAGCTGGGAACCCCTGCGTTTCAACGTACTCAGCAGCACCGACAGTCAGCGGTGCGTGCCCGTCTTCCAGGTCAGGTACGAGGTCAGGCCGGGAAGCAGCCGGCCCGAGATCTCGAACGCCTTGAGCTGCCACGGGAACAGATGCTCGGCACGTTCCTTCTCGACGGCGTCCACGATCGCCTTCGCGCACTGCTCCGGCGTCACCGTGGGGATCAGCCGGGCGATCGCCGGGATCCGTTCCTCCGCACCGGGGTTGTTCGTGAAGTACGCGCTGGACACCTTGCCCGGCACCACTTCGCTGATCCCCACGCCGGTTCCGCGCAGGTCAAGCCGCAGCGAAGCGGTCAGACCGCGAAGCGCCCACCGCGACGACTGGTATCCCACGCAGCCGGGAATCGGCAGCCGTGACACCGGCGAGTTCACGTTGACGATCCAGCCGGAGCCACGAGAACGCATGGCGCCCAGGTACTCCCTGGTCAGCAGCAACGCCGCCAGGTAGGGCACCGCCGTCATCGTCTGCAGCTCGTCGGCCGACGTGTCGTCCAGGAACAACCAGCGACCGACACCGGCGTTGTTCACGAGCACGTCAGGCGCGGGAACCTCCTGGGCGAGCGCGTGAATCTGCTCGGCGTCCGACAAGTCGGCCACGTGCGCGGACGCCGAGCCGCCGAACTCGATGATCCGTTTGACCTGCAAATCGAGCAGTTCGGCGCTTCTGGCCACAAGGTGGACGTGCGCGCCGTGGGCCGCGAACCGGAACGCGGCCTCCGCGCCGATCCCCTGGGACGCCCCCGTGACCAGAACCTTCTTGCCCGAGACCTGCATCAGACCACCGATCGCACTCGACTCATCAACACTGCCGCCAGCGCCGTTGCCAACGCCGACGCCGCGAACAGACCGCGGTAACCACCAAGGTTCGCGAAAGATCACGGCGGTCAGCAAGGGGGCGATGACCTGCGGCAACGCGTTGGCGACGTTGATCACGCCCAGATCCTTCGCCCGATCGGACGCGGTCGGCAACACCTGGGTGAGCAGCGCGATCGCGACGGCCAGGTAGGTACCGAAACCGAAGCCGAGCAACGGGGAGGCGACCAGTGCGACCGGCCACGTCGGCGACACCACCAAAACAACGCCGCCAACGCCATGACAGCCGACGCGCCGTACACATACGGCTTCCGACGGCCAGAACGATCACTTCGTGCGCCGAACAGCACCGCTCCTGCGGTGAGCGCCACCCCGTAGAGGGCCATCAACTGCAGCAGGCCCTGGTCGGGAGACGGGTGGTGCACCTCGTCGGTCAGAAAGAACTACAGGTACAGCGTGCCGAACGCGTTGCCGACGTTGAGCATGAAGTGCCCGATCCACGCCCACGCGAAGTCGGGGTGCTCACGGGGTGAGATCCAGAACGTCGGCCGCACCGGCTTCACGGTCAACTGCGTGTCCGGCGTCCTCAGCACGAAGAACAACGCTCCGGCCAGCACGATCACCGCACAGGCCAGGTAGCCGGCCTTCAGGTCGGTGACCAACTCCGTGACGACAACCGCGCCCAGCACGGTGCCGAGCATCTGGCTGATGCCGAACAGCCCGCCGACCTTGCGCCCGTTGCACGACGGGCACCCGGTCCGGCACGGCGGCGGTCAGCGCGGCGAGCATGCCGCTGACCCCCGCCTGCACCAGGCACCAGCCGATCGTCATGACCAAGACCGAGTCCGCGCCGGCGAGAACCGCGAGGCCGGCAGCCGCGACGAACCGACCCGATCAGCGTCCACGGATGACGACGGCCGAAGCGCGAGGTCGTGCGGTCGGACAGGAAGCCGATGAGCGGCACCCCCACCATCGCCACGAACGCGCCGACACCGGTGACGACGCCGAACACGAACGTCTTGTTCGCCTTGTCCAGCAGTTCGGCCTGCTGTGGCAACAGGATCTGGATCGGCGCGTAGACCGCGAGCCACAGCCCGAGGTTCGCGACGAAGAGCCAGGCCATCCAGCCTCTGCGAACCGGGGCGACCGGCTCGGTCAACGTCTCACTCACCGCTGATCACCCTTCTGTACCAGTGGAAGGAGTCGCGCGGCGTGCGGCGCTGCGTCTCGAAGTCGACGTGCACCAGGCCGAAGCGCTGCGAGTAGCCGGCCTCCCACTCGAAGTTGTCGAGCAGGGACCAGACGAAGTACCCGGCGACATCGCTTTCCAGCGCCGCCTTGAGGTGTCCGTCGAGGTAGGAGACCCGGTCGGCGTCCTCGACCTCCTGCGGGAAGCTGCAGCCGCTCTCGGTCACGTACACGGGCGGCAGATTCGGGTAGCGCTCGCGGAGCTGGGTGATCATCTCCGCCAGCCCGGACGGCACGACCGGCCAGCCGAAGCCGGTGCGCGGGTACTCGTCGATCTCCACCAGCTCGAACGGCAGCGGGTTGCCCTCGGACGGGAGCTTCACCCGCGTCGGGTTGTAGTAGTTCACGCCGTAGAAGTCGAGCGGCTGGTGGATCGTCTCCAGGTCACCGTCCTGGATCGGCAGGAGACCGGCGACTGCGTCCGGATATCGGCCCGACAGCATCGGGTCCGAGTACAACCAGTTGTGGATTTCGCTGTAGGCGTCGGCCGCGGGCTGGTCGGCGGGCGTGGCAGGCCAGGCGGGCGTGTGGTTGTTCGCCGTACCGACCGACTGCGCGTTGAACGACCGGAGCACCTCGACCGCACGGCCGTGCGCGAGGTTCAGGTGGTGGGCGGTCGGCAACGCGTCGAAGAGCAACGCCTTGCCCGGTGCGTGTTCACCGATCGCATAGCCCTGCAACGTCACCATCGCGGGCTCGTTGATCGGGATCCACATCTTGACCCGGTCGGCGAGACGTTCCGCGACCAGTGAGGTGTAGTCGGCGAACCGGTCGGCGATGTCGCGGTTGAGCCAACCGCCCTCCGCTTCCAGTTCGGCCGGCGTGTCCCAGTGGTAGAGCGTCGCGACCGGTGCGATGCCGACCTCGACGAGCGCGTCGACCAGCCGGTCGTAGAAGTCGAGCCCCTCGGCGTTGCCGGGTCCCTTGCCGGAGGGCTGGATGCGCGGCCATGCGATCGAGAACCGGTACGCGTTGACCCCGAGTTGGGTCATCAGCGCAACGTCCTCGCGCCACCGGTGGTAATGGTCGCATGCAACGCTGGCGTTGTGGTTCTCGTGTACCGGAGCGAAGTTGTCCCACACCGAGGGACCTCGACCGCCGGCACCGAACGCGCCCTCGATCTGGAACGCGGACGTCGAGACTCCCCAGAGGAAGTCGCTCATCGATCCTCCAAAAATGTGAAACTTGTTCGGATCGTAGGCGTGTTGACAGCTTCAAGGAAGTGAAGACGCCGTACAACAGGCAAGATGGAAGTCCCCGAACCACTGGGAGTCGCCGTGACGAGCACCACCCCGCTCCGCCGTCAGCCCGTCCAGCAGCGCAGCGCGAAGAGAGTAGAGCGAATGCTCGAGGCTTGCGCAACGCTCATCGACGAAGTGGGCTACGACGGGGTGACCACGACGTTGATCGCGGAGAGAGCCGGTGTCGCGGTCGGCTCGCTCTACCAGTTCTTCCCGGACAAGAGAGCCGTCGTGCAGGCGCTGACCCTGCGCAACGTCGACAGGTTCTCCCAGGGCATCACCGAACGGCTCGAGCAGGCGACGCTCGTGCACTGGTGGGACGCCGTCGACTCGGTGTTCGACGTCTACGTGACGATGCATCGCGACATCCCCGCGTTCGGGAAGCTGCACTTCGGTGACGTCGTGGACATGCGCCTGCTCGACGACCGCCGCGACAACAACGCCGTCATCTCCGACAAGATCTCCGAGCTGATCTCGGAGAACTTCGGCATCCCGATGGGCGAGGTCCAGATGCCGATCGCGATCGCCGTGGAGGCGGCCGACGCCGTGATGAAGATGGCGTTCCGCAAGAGCCCGACCGGCGATCAGGCGATCCTGACCGAAGCGAGGGCGCTGGTCAGGGGCTACCTGTCGTCGCGCCTGCCCGCCTAGGGCCTGCGCCACGCCTCGGTCAGTTCGCGGCTGGGCCTCCGCTGACCACGGAGCACGGCAGGCCTGCCGCTCAGCCGAAGTTGTGCCGCTCACCGCGGTACGTGGGCACGGTGCGTTCGATGGACTCGCCACGCACCAGGTGCACCTCGTCGAACCGCTCGAACAGCTCGCCTGCCTTGGCGTGCCGCATCCAGACGCGGTCACCGATCTTCAGGTGCTCCGCCGCCTTGCCGGTGACCGGGGTCTGCACCTCGCCCGCGCCTTCGAGGCCGAGCGTCTTCAGCCCCTCCGGCAGGTACGGGGAGGGCTGACGGTCGGGGGTCGGCGTGCCGGACGCGATGTAGCCGCCGGCGAAGAGCGTTGCGGTGCGCTTGGTCGGCTTGCGGACCACGGACAACGCGAAAAGCGCCGCGGGTTCCGGCTTGAACGACTGGTAGCCGTCGAAGAGGGTCGGCCCGAAGAGCCCACTGCCCGCCGCGAGCTCGGTGACCGACGGGTCGGAGCTGGTCAGCTCAAGGCTGCCGGTGCCGCCGCCGTTGACGAACTCCAGGTCCGTGACCTGCCGGATCGCGGAGACGACCGCCGTGCGCCGCGCGATCAGCTCGGGTCCGGACTTGGACTGGATGAGCCTGATTCCGAGCGCCCGCAGCGGCTGACCGGGCGGGTTGTCGCCGAGACCGGCGATCTGCCCCTCGTACGCCATGACGCCGACGAGCTTGAAGCCCTGCCTGCGGACGACCTTGGCGGCGAGGACCTTGGCCTGCAAAGGCGTGTGGATCGACGAACGGCGCGGCCCGATGTGGACGCCGGGCAACGGCCGCCACGACACGTCCAGCTCCAGGCAGACCCTGATGTCCGCGTGCGGACCGACCGCCGCGTCCACGAAGTCCAGGTGCTCGGTCGAGTCGACCATGAGCGTGACGCGTTGACGTGCGATTTCGTTGGCGGCAAGCTTCTGCAACGACGCACGGTCTGCGGTCGGGTAGGCGACCAGCAGGTCCTCGCTGACGTTCTGCTCGGACAGCCACAACGCCTCGGCCAGCGAGTAGCACATCACCCCGGCGTAACCGGGCCGCTCAAGTGCCCGGCTCACCAGTTCGCGCACCCGAATCGACTTGCTCGCGACCCGGATCGGATGACCGGCAGCGCGACGGGCGAGGTCCGCCGCGTTGTGGTCGAAGGCGTCCAGGTCGACGATCGCGAACGGAGGATCGAGATCCCTCGTCGCGGCGTCGAGTCGGTTTCTGCGCATGTCACTGACGGTACGTCCTGAACCCTTGAAACGTGAAGAGCTTTCACCTACGTTTGCTCGCAGGTCACACTCTCGTGGAGGTCCGTGTGTGGACGAACTGGGCTCGGACGGCTTCGTGCACCCCTACGCGCGTCGTCCACCCCGCAAGCACGGATGAGATCGCAGCAGCGGTCGTGTCCGGCGGTCGCGTCCGCGCGCGGGGCAGCGGTCACTCGTTCAACGACATCGCGGTAGCGCCCGAAGCAGCGATGGACCTGGACCGTTGGACGGGCATCGTGCGCGCGGACACGGAAACCGGCCTGGTGACCGTCCGCTCCGGCACCCCGCTCCGCCAGTTCAACGCCGACCTGCACCGCCTGGGCCTGGCAATGCCGAACCTGGGCGACATCGACGCCCAGACCGTAGCGGGCGCCGTCTCCACCTCAACCCACGGCACGGGCGCGAAACTGGGCGTGCTGGCCACCGCCATCGAGTCTCTCGAACTGGTGCTGGCCGACGGCTCCGTAACCACCTGCTCCCGCACCGAACGCCCCGATCTCTTCAACGCCGCCCGCGTGGGCCTGGGCGCCCTGGGCATCATCAGCACCCTGACGCTGAGATGCGTGCCCTCCTTCGTCCTGCAGGCCATCGAAACCCCGGGCCGGCTGGACGCGATCCTGGAACAGTTCGACGACCTGTGCGCGGTCGAGGACCACGTGGAGTTCCACTGGTTCACCCACTCCGACCGAGTGATCCTCAAGCGCAACAACCGAATCCCAGAGCCCGCCCGCCCACTCTCCCGCGCGCGCCAACTGTGGGAGTACGAGGTCATGGAAAACGCCGCCTTCGGCGCGGTGTGCAAGGTGGCCAAGTCGTTCCCGCGCCACACCAGGAAACTCAACGAGCTCTGCGGCTCGCTGATCACCGAGCGCACCTACTCCGACTACTCGCACAACGTCTTCGTGACGCCCCGGCGAGTGCGCTTCGTGGAGACCGAGTTCTCCGTCCCGCGCGAAACGCTGATGGACGTGATCGCCGAACTCCGCGCGGTGGCCAACAAACTGGGCGACCGAGACGCGTTGATCGTGCCGTGCGAAGTACGAGTGGCCCAGGCCGACGACATCTGGCTGTCCACCGCCTCCGGCCGAGACACCGCGTACATCTCGATGCACCAAGCCCTAGGCATGCAATACAAGGCGTTCTTCGACGCCTACGCGAGCATCGCAGCGTCCGTAGGCGGACGCCCACACTGGGGCAAGATGCACGACCTGACGGCCGACGACCTGCGCCCCCTGTACCCGCACTTCGACGACTTCCTGCGCGTACGAAACGAAGTAGACCCCAACCGAACCTTCACAAACCCGTACCTGGACAGGGTTCTGGGCTAGCCACCAGATCGAGGGCCGAAGGCCCGATCCGTCCTGAGCACAAGCTCCCGGCGGTGGGGTCCCGTCACGAGTCGCACTGAAAAACGCACGCAACGCAAGCTCGCCGCCCGCAAGGCGACCACCCCGCAAGGCCGCGACCCGCAAACTCGCGCCCGCAAGGTGACCCACCCGCAAGGTCGCGCCTGCAAGGCACCACCCGCAAGCCACCCTCAAAGAACCGCCCGAACCGCCTCGACAACCGGCGTCTCCCCGTTGGTCAACTCCAACGTCTTCCCAACAGTCCCAGGCGCAACAAGCAACTCCGCCAACACAGCAGCAACATCCGCCCGAGTAACCGCCCCTCGAGGCAACCGATCCGCCGCCAACGCAACCAACCCAGTAGGCGCATCGTTAACCAACGCCCCAGGTCGCAGAATCGTCCAATCCAGATCACGCGACTTGAGATCTTCCTCAGCCAGCCTCTTAGCCTTCAGATAGACCGCGAACTCCGGGTCCACAGAAGGCGAATCAGCAGCCTCGATCCCAACGCTCGACACCTGGACGAACCGCCGCACCCCGGCCAAAACAGCAGCCGAGGCGAACAACGCAGCAGCGCCGAAGTCCACAGTGTCCTTGCGGGCGGCTCCTGAGCCGGCCCCGGCACCGGCGGCGAACACCGCCGCATCAGCACCGTTCAAATACTCAGCGACCGAGTCGACGGTGTCTGACTCCAGGTCGCACAACACCGGAACAGCTCCGGCTTTCTGCACATCAGCGAAGTGATCGGGATTGCGGACCAGCGCGGTTGCCGCGTCTCCACGGGTGGCCAGCTGCTGCTCGAGAAGCAACGCGATCTGCCCGTGTCCGCCGGCTATGACTACTCGCATACCCCGACCGTAGATCAGGAAGCGGTGGCGAGCACCTGCTCGTAGACGAGCTCGTTGACCCAGCGGGTGATGGCGGTGTCCTCGGCGGGCGCGATCTCCTGGCGGCCGGTGACGTCGACGGAGAGGTCCTTCTCCTGGTCGGCGAGCAGCACCGAGACGCCGTAGCGGCGCACGCGGGGCAGGCAGTTCGTCAGGTAGTCGTTGGTGAAGGCGACCGAGTCCGGGAGAACGACCGCGGCGTTGCCGTAGCGGGCGAAGGGGACTGCGGACGCGAGGGCGGTGCGCCAGTGGCGGGCCACGGCCAGGACGCCGACGATACGGACGGCGGTCGGCGGAACGCGGCCTTCCATCTCCGGCCACACCCACGTGGAAACCGTGGTCTTGTCGGCCTCGGGACCCGCACCCACACACACGCGCTCGGCGTGGGCGTCGGCCAGGAGTTCGGCCACGACGACGACCTTGCGGCCCATCAGAACCATTTCGGGGAGAACCACGCCGTGCCAGCCGAGGCGGATCGCCGCAGCGGCAGCCAGCTCCTCGACGGACGCGGGCAGTTCCGGAACCGGGACCGCGGTCGTCGACAGTCCACTTGCGCTGTCGAGTGCCGCGATCCTTGCTGGGGTGCTGCTCACGCCAGTGCCTCCTCGCCAGCCGCGGCGGGGGATCCGCCGCGATTCGACTCGTGCTCTGCATAAGGCTTAGCAGTAAGCGCGCGGCCCTTCTGCAGGTCGCAGAGCCTGTTGCGATCGACGGCGCCGACCGGTCGGTGACCGGTCGAAGAGTGGCGCGGGGAGTTCGGTCCTACGGTGCTGCCGTCTGGGTGACGTTAATCCGGATGGACGCACCATAAGTGCTGATCAGAGTGGGTCTCTCAGGCGTGGAAGCAATTTGCCGGTGAGCGGCGCCGGTCACCGTCCGCCGACCGTTCACCGCGCCAGAACGACCACCTACATGATGATCACGGTTTTGCCAGGCCCGTGACCTGCGAAAACGTCGGTCGCCTCGCGTAGCGGCACGCGGCGGGCGATCGGTACCGAGAGATCCCCTGCCTGCACCATCGTCGCCAGCCGAACAAGCGTTTCTCGCGACCCGTTCATGCCGAAGTTCTGGGCCGGATCACTGGAGACGTAGTTGGTGTTGAAAGCCAACGGCGCGTAACGCGCGTTCGCCTCGAACGACGAACGGTCGGCGCTCACGAGATCGATGAGCGCGTCGGCCTCGACCAAAGAATCTCCGCGCCCGATCGGGATGACCCGCTTGCCGGCCGCGCGGGCGATCTGCACGGCGAACGACCCGACGCCACCCCGAGGACCGACGATCAGCACCGATTCCGCGGAACCGAGCGACTCGACCAACTGCAACGCGGTCATGCCCGCGGTCGGCAATGCGGCGGCGACGGCGGGATCGAGGTCTTCCGGCAACGGCGCCAACGCGTTCCCGGCCGGAACTGTGACGTACTCGGCATAGGTGCCGATGCCGACCGGACGGTGGAAGAAGGTGCCGAAAATCTTCTCTCCGGAACCAACGATCTCTCCGGCCCCATCAGTTCCCGGAACCATCGGGAACACGTGCTCGGCACTTCCCCGCAGCATCCCGTCGACGACTTTGCGGTCGAACGGGTTCACGCTCGCAGCGAACAACCGGACCTTGAGCTCGCTCGGGCCCGGCCAGGGCTCAGGAAGCTCCACAAGTTCCAGCTCCGCAGCCGAAGTCCGCCGCCGCAATCGCCCACATGCCGACCCCCCGAACGAGTGACAGACGTCACTGATTTGATCTTCAATTGTGACCACACCCACCGCACCGGCACGGGGGTCCGGGGGCGGAGCCCCCGGCTGGGGTCTGGGGGCTCGGCCCCCAGAAAACACGCATAAGAAGAGCCCTGTTCGCGATTTCCGCGAACAGGGCTCTCCCAGCTCTTCCGATGGGCAAGGGGGGAGTTGAACCCCCACGTCCTTTCGGACACACGGACCTGAACCGTGCGCGTCTGCCATTCCGCCACTTGCCCCTGGAGACGTTGGAAACACTAGCACGCGATCAGAACGGGTTCCTAATCGCCCCTGTAGGCCCGGTCGTACCCGGATACGATCCATACAGGAGCCGGTCCGAGTGGAAGGAGCTGACGTGGGCCTGCAACGCTTCGAGCGCAAGCTCGAGGGTCTGGTCGGCAACACCTTCGCGCGCGTGTTCGGCGGCAGCGTGGTGCCCCAAGAGGTGGCACAGGCGCTGCAACGGGAGGGTGACAGCAACATCCGTGAACTCGCGGGTGGCAGACTGCTAGCCCCCAACCACTACGTCGTGTTGCTCGGACCTCAAGACCACGAACGTCTTGCGGGCGATGAGCAGGATGAACTACGCATCACCCAGCTACTCGCAGAGGGCCTGCGAGAGCACCTGGCCGAGTCCGGATGGGATACCTATGGTGACGTCGTAGTCTCCCTGGAGCGCTCCGAGGCGCTGCACACCGGACAATTCCGAACCAGCTCGTCCGTCGACCCCGACGTGAAAGCGGCCAGCCGACGGTCAGCACCACCTCGCACCGCAGGAGACCGATCCATGAGCCAGCCACCCGGCTACGGACAAGGACAGGGCCAGCCCGGCCAGGACCCTTATGGTCAGCAGGGCGGCTACGACCAGGGTTACGGCCAGCAGCAGCAGGGCTACGGCCAGCAGCAGCAAGGCGGCTACGACCAGGGCTACGGCCAGCAGCAGCAGGGCTACGACCAGGGTTACGGCCAGCAGCAGGGCTACGGCCAGCAGGGCTATGACCAGGGCCAAGGCCAGCAGCAGCAGGGCTACGACCAGGGCTATGGCGGCCAGCAGCAGGGCTACGGCCAGCAGCAGGGCTACGACCAGGGTTACGGCGGCGGCCAGCAGCAGCAGGGCTATGACCAGGGCTATGGCCAGCAGCAGCAAGGCGGCTACGACCAGGGCTACGGCCAGCAGCAGCAGGGCTATGACCAGGGTTACGGCCAGCAGCAGCAAGGCGGCTACGACCAGGGCTACGGCCAGCAGGCAGGCTACGACCAGGCCTATGGCCAGGGCGGATACGCCCCGCCGGCCACCCAGGGCGCCAACCGCCAGCTCAACGCGACACTGCACCTCGACGACGGATCCAACCGGACGTACAACCTCAAGCAGGGTGGAAACGTCGTAGGTCGTGGGCAGGAAGCCGACTTCCGCCTCCCGGACACCGGAGTCTCCAGGCGCCACCTGGAAATTTCCTGGGACGGGCAGAATGCGATGCTCGCTGATCTCGGTTCGACCAACGGCACCACGGTGAACGGCACGCCAGTGCAGACTTGGCAGCTCGCGGAGGGCGACGTCGTCCGCATCGGCCACTCGTCACTGGTCTTCCGCACCGCGGGCTGAGGTCGATACGGGCGTCGGTAAGCAACTCAAGGCAGGAGCGGTTACAACCGGTGCCAGAGCTGGTGATGCAGCTGACCAGAGCGGGCTTTCTCGTGCTCCTCTGGCTCTTTGTGCTGGCCGCCCTACGTGTGGTCCGCTCTGATCTCTACGCAGCCTCAGGGCTTCGGGCATCAGGTCTGCCCGGATTCCGGAGGTCCGAGAAGTCGGCGAGGGGAAGCAAGGCGCCGCGTCAGCTCGTGGTCACCCACGGAGCGCTGACCGGCACCCGCATCTCGCTCGACGGCAGGCCGATCCTGATCGGCCGCGCTGACGACTCCACGCTCGTCCTGGACGACGATTTCGCGTCGACCAGGCATGCGAGGCTGTCCATGCGCGGAACCGACTGGTACGTGGAAGACCTCGGTTCCACGAACGGCACCTACCTAGACCGAGCCAAGGTCACCG
Organism: uncultured Actinomycetota bacterium; assembly: GCA_963771775.1. Classification (GTDB taxonomy): domain Bacteria; phylum Actinomycetota; class Actinomycetes; order Mycobacteriales; family Pseudonocardiaceae; genus Lentzea. Next base: position 492,355 of record CAVYUS010000004.1, on the reverse strand, counting down.
CACCCCTGCGCGTACCGCTCGGCACCCCGATCCGCATTGGCAAAACGGTGATCGAGCTGCGCTCATGACCTTGGTTCTTCGATACGCGGCCCGCAGCGACAGGGGCCTGGTTCGCAACAACAACCAGGACTCCGTGTACGCGGGCCCCCGCCTGCTCGCAGTAGCCGACGGCATGGGTGGCCACGCCGCCGGTGAAGTCGCGAGCAAGGTGGTCATCGCCTCGCTGGCCCACGTCGACGACGACGAGCCCGGCGACGACCTCCTCGGCAAGCTGCGCGACGCGGTCGCGAGTGGCAACGGCGCCATCTCCGAGCTCGTGACGAGCGACCCGGACCTGGAAGGCATGGGCACCACGCTCACGGCCATCCTGTTCGCGGGCAACCGGCTCGGTCTCGTGCACATCGGCGACTCGCGCGCGTACCTCCTGAGGGAGGGCATGTTCGCGCAGATCACGCACGACGACACGTTCGTCCAGTCGTTGATCGACGAGGGCCGGATCACGCCGGACGAGGCCGCGACCCATCCGCAGCGGTCACTGCTGCTGCGTGCGCTCACGGGTCACGACTTCGAGCCGAGCCTGACCGTTCGCGAGGCACGCGCCGGCGACCGATTCCTGCTCTGCTCGGACGGTCTGTCCGGCGTCGTCACGCAGGAGACCCTCGACGAGGCGATCCGCATCCCGGACCCGCAGGCCTGCGCCGACCGGATGATCGAGCTCGCGCTCAAGGGCGGCGGCCCCGACAACGTCACGGTGATCGTGGCGGACGTCGAGGACGTCGACTTCGGCGACGACTACCCGATCGTCGGTGGTGCGGCCGGTGACGGCAGCGAGGAGCACAACACTCCGCCGGACTCCGCGGCTTCACGGGCGAGCGCACTCACGCAGCAGCGCCAGCCGATGCAGCAGCGCATGGAGGCACCCCCGCCGCCACCGCAGGACCCGAGGCGCAAGAAGAAGAACACGATCAAGGCGTTCGTGATCGTCTTCGTGCTGCTCCTGCTGACCGGTGTCGTGGCGGTCGGCGGCAAGCTGTGGCTCAACACCCAGTTCTACGTCGGCGCCACCGATGACGGGAAGGTCGCGATCTTCCGCGGTCTCAACGGCACCGTGCTCGGCTTCAAGCTGTCGTCCGTGGTCGAGGGCTCGTGCCCGCCCGGATCGACGGGCTGCACCGAGGTCACGCTGAAGGACCTGCAGGAAGCCGGTCGCAAGACCATCACCACGGGCATTCGCAGCGACAACGGCCTGGACGGTGCTCGCGCCGCGGTCAGGTTGCTGCGCACCGAGTACAGGCTGCCGTTGTGCAAGGACACCTCGTCGACGTCGACCTCGCCGACCAGTCCGACGCCGCCGGCGAACGGTTCGACCAGCACGCCCGGCACGCCGGAGACCGGTGCGAGCGAGCCTTCGCTCACCGCGTCCCAGCAGAAGCCTGGCGTGGAATGCCGGGAGGGTCCGTAGTTGATGGGCTCGCCCGTCCCCACCGGGGAAGGCTCACCAGGCGCATCGGTGGCGACCAGCACGTCACCAGGATTGCGAGCGCCCACGCGCCGCGGCACCGAACTGGTGATGCTCTCGTTCGCTGCCGGACTCGTGACGCTGGCACTGATCCTGGTCGAGCTGAACCAGGAACGGTCGCTGAGCCTGAGGATCCTCTACCTCGGTCTCGCATACCTCGGCCTCTTCGCCTGTGCCCACCTCGCGGTTCGCAGGTGGGCGCCGTACGCGGACCCGGCGATCCTGCCGTGCGTCGCGCTGCTCAACGGGCTCGGCCTGGTGATGATCCACCGGATCGACCTCGCCCTGGAGGGCTTCAAGTTCCCGGACGGCTCGGTGTGGGAACCGGTCGCGTTCAAGCAGGTCATCTGGACCGCGATCGGGTTGCTGCTGTTCGCGGCCACGCTGAAGTTCCTGACCGACCACCGTGCGCTGGCGCGGTTCGGCTACACGTTCGGCCTCGCCGGACTGGTCGCGCTGCTGCTGCCCGGTGTGCTGCCGGGCTTCATCGCACCGGAGATCAACGGCGCGAAGATCTGGCTGCGCATCGGACCGTTCTCCCTGCAGCCGGGTGAGTTCGCCAAGATCCTGCTGATGGTCTTCTTCGCCGCGTTCCTGGTGTCGAAGCGGGACCTCTTCACGACCGCCGGCCGCCGGTTCCTCGGCATGGACCTGCCTCGCGCCCGCGACCTCGGCCCGCTGTTCGCGGCGTGGGGTGTCACGGTCGCGGTCATGGTGCTGCAGAAGGACCTCGGCTCCTCGCTGCTGTTCTTCGGCATCGTGCTCGTGCTGCTCTACATCGCCACCGAACGCGCGGCGTGGGTCGTGCTCGGTCTCGGCCTGTTCTCCGGCGGCGCGGTCATCGCGTGGAAGCTCTTCGATCACGTCAAGCAGCGCGTGGCGAACTGGGACGACCCGATCGCGCGCTACGACGTGGTGTACGGCGGCGGCTACCAGATCTCGCAGTCGCTGTTCGGTCTCGCGACCGGCGGCATCGGTGGTGCCGGTCTCGGTGCCGGCCGCCCGGAGATGATCCCCGAGGCGAACTCCGACTTCATCACCGCCGTGATCGGCGAGGAGCTCGGGTTCGTCGGCCTCGCGGCGGTGCTGCTGGTCTACATGATCTTCGCGTTGCGCGGCCTGCGCGGCGCCATCGCCGTGCGCGACAGCTTCGGCAAGCTGCTCGGCGGCGGTCTCGCGTTCGCGGTGTGTTTCCAGGTGTTCATCGTCGTCGGCGGTGTCACCAAGCTGATCCCGATGACGGGTATCACCGCGCCGTTCCTGTCCTACGGCGGTTCGTCGCTGCTCGCGAACTACATCCTGGTCGCGTTGCTGCTGCGGATTTCGGCCGCGGCAAGGGCTCCGCAACGTGCTGTTAAACCGAAACCGCAACAACCGGCTATCGCCGACCAGCACACTGTGATGGTGGAGCGTCCCAAATGAACACACCGCTCCGCCGCGTCGGCATGGCCATGATGGTGATGATCGTGCTGCTCCTGGGCAACGCGACCTGGGTGCAGGTGATCAACGCCGACGAGTGGCGCAAGAGCCCGCTCAACAAGCGCGTGCTGCTCGACGAGTACGCCCGCAAGCGCGGCCTGATCACGGTCGCCGACGGCACGGTGATCGCGGACGTCAAGGAGACGACGGACCGTCTCCGGTACCTGCGCGTCTACAACAACGGTCCGGTCTACGCGCAGGCGGTCGGCTACCTGTCCGTCACGTACGGCACGACGGGCCTGGAACGCACGGAGAACGACCTGCTGAACGGCTCGGACGACCGGCTGTTCGCGCGCCGGGTCTCCGCGCTGATCACCGGCCGCGACCCGGTCGGCGGCAACGTGCAGCTCACGCTCGACGCGAAGGTGCAGCAGGTCGCGTACGACCAGCTGACCGCGAAGGGCTTCACCGGCTCGGTCGTCGCGATGAAGCCGGGCACCGGCGAGATCCTCGCGATGGTGAGCACGCCGTCCTACGACCCGAACCGCCTGGCGAGCCACGACTCGGACGAGCAGGAGGCGGCGTGGAAGCAACTGACCGCCGAGGGCAACGGCAGGCCGCTGATCAACCGCGCGACGCAGGGCCTCTACCCGCCCGGCTCGACGTACAAGGTCATCGTGGCGGCCGCGGCACTCGCCGACGGCAAGACCAAGGACGCGCAGTACACCGCCAAGGGCACGATCAACCTGCCCGGCACGTCCAACGCCCCGTTCCCGAACTTCAACGGCCAGCCCTGCGGCCCCGGCGAGACGGTGTCGATGGAGACCGCGCTCGCCAAGTCGTGCAACACGGCGTTCGGTGAGATGGCGGCGCAGGTCGGCAAGACCAAGCTGACGGCGCAGTCGGACAAGTTCGGCTTCAACGACAACGATCTCCTGGTGCCACTGGCGGTCGAGACGTCGAGCCTGGGCGCGATCCAGGACGAGGCGGCGCTCTACCAGAGCGGCATCGGCCAGCGCGACGTGCGCGTGACGCCGCTGGAGAACGCGATGGTCGCGGCGACGATCGCCAACGGCGGCAAGCGGATGCAGCCGTACCTGGTGTCGAAGGTGCTCGGCCCGGACCTGAAGACGATCGGCGACGAGACCGATCCCGACCAGCTCGAGGTCGCCATGAGCGCGGCGAACGCGAACGTGCTGCGCGACATGATGATCCAGTCTGAGGTCAACACCGGCGGCGAGGGCAGGCTGTCGAACGTCCAGGTGGCGTCGAAGACCGGAACCGCGGAGGTCGGCGGCACCCAGCAGCAGACCCAGCCGCCGCACGCCTGGTACATCGCGTTCGCACCCGCGCAGAAGCCGGAGATCGCGATCGCGGTCATCGTGGAGAACGGTGGCGACCGCGGTCTGGGCGCGACCGGCGGCAAGGTCGCCGCGCCGATCGGCCGTGCCGTCATGAACGCGTACCTGGCGGGTCGCTGATGCTGACCACGGGCCAGCTCCTCGCCGACCGCTACCGCCTCACCAGGCGGATCGCGGTCGGCGGCATGGGCGAGGTCTGGGAAGGCGCGGACCAGCGGCTCGACCGCAAGGTCGCCGTGAAGGTGCTCAAGGCCGAGCTCTCCGGTGATCCCGAGTTCCTGCACCGCTTCCGCGTCGAGGCGCGGATGACGGCGTCGCTCAACCACCCCGGCATCGCGTCGGTGCACGACTACGGCGAGACCGCGTCCGTCACGGACGGGCCGGAGGACACCGCTTACCTCGTGATGGAGCTCGTCGAGGGCGAGCCGCTCGCGACGATCATCTCGCGCGGCCGGCTCAGTGCCGAGGTGACGCTCGATCTGCTGGAGCAGACCGGAAACGCGTTGCAGGCGGCCCACGAACGCGGGCTCGTGCACCGCGACGTGAAGCCGGGCAACATCATGGTGACGCCGTCGGGCAAGGTGAAGATCACCGACTTCGGCATCGCGAAGGCCGTGGACGCGGCACCCGTGACGCGATCCGGAATGGTCATGGGCACCGCGCACTACATCGCTCCAGAGCAGGCTCTTGGCGGCGAGGCCGAACCGGCGAGCGACGTTTACTCGTTGGCAGTGTGTGGCTACGAATGCCTTGCGGGACACCGGCCCTTCCTGTCGGACAACGCGGTGACCGTCGCGATGATGCACATCCGCGACATCGCGCCGCCGTTGCCGCCGGACGTGCCACCGGGCGCTCGGACGTTGATCGAGGCGACGCTGGTGAAGGATCCCCGGCAGCGCTACCGGACCGGCGGCGAGTTCGCCGCGGCGGTCAGCGCGGTGCGGGTGGGCCAGCCGCTGCCGACACCGTCCGGGTTCACGATGCCCCCGATTCCACAGCAGGTGGCACCGCAGCAGGTGATGCCCCAACAGGTTCAACAGCTGCCACCACCGCCGCAGGCCTCCCAGCCGTTGCCGGTACCGCCGCCGATGCCGCAACACCAGACGGGACCGGTACGGCTCCCGACCCATCCCCGCATGCAACCGGCGCACCAGACCGGCACTTTCGCGCCCAGGCCCACGCCGCCCGGAAGAAACCGGACGGTGGTGTGGGTTATGGTCGCTTTCTTGGTGACCGTGCTGCTGGTGCTCGGCCTGGTCGTCCTGTGGAAGCTGACTGTGAACCAGAACAACGGACAGGGTGGTCAGCCGACCTCCTCCAGCTCGGCCGGTGCGAGCGCGCCGGCGAACGGTCAGTCGAAGCCCGACTCAGCCGACCGGATACCGGGCAACCCGGCCAAGCAAGTCGACGAGGACGACTACATCGGTCGGTCCGGCGACGAGGTCAGGACCGATCTGATCGACCACGGGTTGGAGCCAAGGGTGCAGAGCCCGCAGGGCACTTCGCCGGGCGACCTGAAGAAGTGCCGGGTCACCGCCATCGCGCCGACTGGCGAGGTGCCGGCCGGCTCGCAGGTGAAGGTGACGTGCGCGCCATGAGCAAGACGAGAACCGAGTTGGGAACACCGTCGACGAGGAGCGGGACGAAGCACCGATGAGCACTCCACGACTGCTCTCAAACCGCTACGAACTGGGTGAGACCCTCGGGTACGGCGGCATGTCCGAGGTCCACAAGGGGCGGGATGTCCGCCTCGGCAGAGACGTGGCGATCAAGGTGCTGCGCGCAGACCTCGCCCGTGACGCCCAGTTCCAGGAAAGGTTCAAGCGCGAGGCCCAGAACTCGGCCGCGCTGAACCACCCAGCCATCGTCGCGGTGTACGACACCGGCGAGACGCAGACCGAGTACGGCCCGCTGCCGTACATCGTGATGGAGTTCGTCGACGGCCGGACGCTGCGCGACATAGTGAAGACGCAGGGCCCGCTGTCGGGCAAGCGCGCGATGGAGGTCATGGCCGACGTCTCGGCCGCGCTCGACTTCAGCCACCGGCACGGCATCGTCCACCGCGACGTGAAGCCGGCCAACGTGATGATCACGAAGTCCGGCGCCGTGAAGGTGATGGACTTCGGCATCGCCCGTGCCCTGCACGACGGTCAGGCCGCGGTCACCCAGACCTCCGCGGTGATCGGCACGGCCCAGTACCTGTCGCCGGAGCAGGCGCGCGGTGAGTCCGTCGACGGCCGTTCCGACGTCTACGCCGCCGGCTGCGTGCTGTTCGAACTGCTGACCGGCGAGCCTCCGTTCACCGGTGACTCCCCCGTCGCGGTCGCGTACCAGCACGTGCGGGAAGACCCGAAGGCACCGTCGCAGCTGAACCCGAAGGTGTCGCCGCAGCTCGACGCGATCGTGCTGAAGGCGATGTCGAAGGGTCCGGCGAACCGCTACCAGTCGGCCGCGGAGATGCGGTCCGACCTGGTGCGCGTGCTCTCGGGCCAGCGTCCGTCCGCGCCGGCCGTGATGACGGCCGAAGACCGCACCGCCGTGATGAACGAGCAGGCGCGCTCCCCGCGCACGCAGGTGATGTCCGGTGGCGGCCGGCACCGTCCGGCGGCGTTGAAGTCGGAGCCGGAACAGGACGACTACGACCCGATCGCCGACGAAGAGGACGAGCGCCGGGCCAAGCGCAAGAAGGCCATCATGATCACGCTGGTGGTCATCCTGTGCGTGGCCGTGCTCGGTCTTGCCGCGTGGATCACCAACAACATCATGAACACCAGCAACGAGGGGTCCGACAAGGTCCCCGTGCCGTCGATCGTCGGCCTGAGCCCGTTGGACGCCAAGGAGAAGGTGACGAAGGCCGGCCTGTCACCCCTGCAGGAGGAAGTCGCCTGCGAGCCTGGCCCGAACGGCGCGGCCGCCCCGTGCACGTCCGACCAGATCTCCAAGGTGATCAGGACGAACCCGACCGACGGCACCCAGGTGCAGAAGGGTTCGCAGGTCACGATCTTCGTCGGCGCGCCCGCCGGTGAGGGCACCGTGCCGGACCTGAAGGGCAGGTCCCCGCAGGACGCCCAGGCCATCCTCGACAAGGACCCGAACGGCTTCAAGGTCGTGCAGGCGCAGGACGGCGTCGAGGTCACCGACCCGAAGCTCGAGGGCAAGGTCGCGGCGCAGAACCCCGAGGTCGGGCTGAAGCTGAAGAAGGGTGGCACGATCACCATCCAGCTCGGCAAGGCACCGGAGAAGCTGAACGTGCCGAACGTCGTCGGTGACGACCTCGCCGATGCCCGCCAGACGCTGGAAGGCTCCGGCTTCAAGGTCAACGTCGAGCAGGTGGACAGCGCCAAGCCGGAGAACCAGGTCATCTCGCAGACGCCGACCGGCAACAGCAAGGCGGCCAAGGACACCTCGGTGACGCTGCGGGTCTCGCGCGGCAACCAGTTCGAGATGCCGGACCTGACCGGCATGACGCAGAAGGAAGTCGAGAACAAGCTGCGGTCGCTGGGCTGGAGCGGCAACCTGAACGTCGACCAGCAGGCGACCACCAACCAGGCTCAGAACGAGAAGGTGATCACGCAGAACCCGGCGAAGGGTTCGCCGTTCAGCAGGGGCTCAACGGTGACGATCACCCTCGGCAAGTTCAGCGTCATCCCGACGAACTGACCTCACGTTGCCGAAAGGGCGGCTCCCGGACTTCCGGGAGCCGCCCTTTCGCTTTGCTGTTACTGGCGCGCGGCCGCGGCGAGCGTGCGCATGCCGGTCTCCAGCTGCATGACCGTCGCCTCGGGAACCTCGAACCCGCAGACCTTCAGCCAGTTCGCGAGCATCCGGTGGCCGCCGTCGGTGAGCACCGACTCGGGGTGGAACTGCACACCCTCGACCGGAAGCTCCCGGTGGCGCATGGCCATCACGATGCCGGTCTCGGTCTTGCCGGTGACCTCGAACTCCGCGGGAACGGTCTCCGGCAGCACCGTCAGCGAGTGGTAGCGCGTCGCGATGAACGGCTGCGGCACACCGTCGAGCACACCCTTGCCCTCGTGGAAGACGATGCTCGTCTTGCCGTGCAGCAACTCGGGCGCGCGGTCGACCGTGCCGCCCCACACCACGCCGATGGCCTGGTGGCCGAGGCACACGCCGAAGACCGGCTTACCGATGTCCGCACACTTCTTGATGACGTCGATGCTCGCGCCCGCCCGCTCCGGCGTACCGGGGCCAGGGCTCACGAGCACACCGTCGACGTTGTCGATCTCGTCGAGGTCCACCTCGTCGTTGCGCCGCACGACGCACTCCGCACCAAGCTGAGCGAGGTACTGGACGAGGTTGTAGACGAAGCTGTCGTAGTTGTCGACCACGAGCACGCGCATGGACAAAGCCTAGTCGGTCGCGTCGAGTGAGTTAGCTCTCGTCTGGGATGAGGTAAGGCTACCCTAAAATAGGTGTCATGAGTCGCTCCTTGCGCGTCGCGGTCGTCGGCGCTGGTCCGGCCGGCGTCTACGCGGCCGACATCCTGACCAAGTCCGACGTCGACGTGCGGATCGACCTCTTCGAGAAGCTGCCGGCGCCCTACGGCCTCGTCCGCTACGGCGTGGCACCCGACCACCCGCGCATCAAGGGCATCGTCGGAGCCCTGCAGAAGGTGCTCGACCGGCCGTCGGTGCGCTTCTTCGGCAACGTCGAGTACGGCGTCGACATCAAGCTCGACGACCTGCGCCAGTTCTACGACGCCGTCATCTTCTCCACGGGTGCCGCCGCCGACCGTTCTCTCGACATCCCCGGCATCGACCTGCCCGGCAGCTACGGCGCCGCGGACTTCGTGTCCTGGTACGACGGTCACCCCGACGTGCCGCGCACCTGGCCACTGACCGCCACCTCGGTCGCCGTCCTGGGCGTGGGCAACGTCGCCCTGGACGTGGCGCGCGTGCTGGCCAAGACCGCCGACGAACTGCTGGTGACCGAAATCCCGGCAAACGTGTACGAGGGCCTGGCCGCCTCGCCGGTCACCGACGTGCACGTGTTCGGCCGCCGCGGCCCGGCCCAGGCGAAGTTCACGCCACTGGAACTGCGCGAGCTCGACCACTCGCCCAACGTCGAGGTGATCGTCCACGCCGAGGGCATCGAGTTCGACGAGGCCTCGATGGCCGCGATCCGGACCAACAAGCAGGTCGAGATGATCGTGAAGACCCTCCAGGAGTGGGCGATCCGCGACGTGGGCACCCGCCCCCGCCGCCTGCACCTGCACTTCCTGGAGGCACCGGTCGAGGTGCTCGGTTCATCCAGCGTGACCGGCCTGCGCACCGAGACCCAGGAACTGACCGGCGACGGCAACGTCCGCGGCACCGGCGTCTTCACCGACTGGGACGTCCAGGCCGTGTACCGCGCCGTCGGCTACCTCTCGACACACCTGGTCGACATCCCGTTCGACCACGTGTCCGGCACGATCCCGCACCTCGCCGGCCGCGTGCTCGACCTCGACGAGGTGCCCATCCCCGGCGTCTACACGACCGGCTGGATCAAGCGCGGCCCGATCGGCCTCATCGGCCACACCAAGGGCGACGCGCTGGAAACCATCACCAGCCTGCTGGAGGACGCCGCCTCACTCCCCCTCGCCACGGCTTCCTCGCCCGACGCGATCGTGCAGTTCCTCGAGCAGCGCGGCGTGCCGTTCGTGACGAACGAGGGCTGGGGAAAGCTCGACCTCCACGAGATCGCGTTGGGTGCCACGCAGGGCCGTGAGCGCGTGAAGGTCGTCTCCCGCGAGGAGATGACTTCTATCTCGAACGGCTGACCGCCGTTCCTCTATGGAGCCGCCACCGCGGTGGGCGCGGTGGTGGCTTCAGCTTTTCGGTCAGGTGGGTGGGGGCGGCGGCCTCGGCCAGCTGTCGGCCGGGCGCGGTGGCGGCTTCGGCTCGCCGACGACCAACTCGGAGCCAGGCCGTGGACGTCGAGCTGTGGCCTCAACTGCTGGGCACAACTGCCGCGACGCCGAGTTCGCGTCCGATAGACCGAGCTGTGCGAATCTCCGCCGAGCCCGTGCTGTCCCCGCGCGCTTCCTCATACGCAACGTGAACGGCGGCTGATCGGTTCCCGCGGCTTCCGAAATCCTGTGGACAACTCGGTGGCCCCTACCGCAACGCTACCTCGCTCCACTCGCTGAGCTGCACGAACAGCGGGATCGAGGTTGTGTTCGCGGCCGAACGTCACCCGTCCGGGTGGCCTGGATCAGCTGGTCACTGGGTGGTGACGTTGTTGAACGGCAGCTTCGGCTCCGCCCACGGGAACACGACGAACATCAGCAGCCCCACGATGGCGAGCACGAGCACGACCGCCTCGATGATCCGCAGGAACAGCGGGCCCGGCAGGTGGCGCCAGATCCAGCCGTACATCAGCCCTCCGTCATCTCGGGCGGCACGAAGTCGCCGTTCACCGGGTAGCTCTTGGTCTCGATGGCGTGCACGATCAGGCGCTGCCTGTCGGAGAAGCGCGGGTGGCAGGTCGTGAGGGTGAGCAGGCGGGCCTGCTTGTCGACCGGCACGGTGGCGTTCACCTGGTGCGGGATCGGGGCGATGACCTCGCCCTGGGTCGGCACCACGATCTCCTGGCCCACGGTCTTGGCGTAGGCGTCGCCGAAGGTGGTGGAGGGCGGGGCCACGCCGGCGCAGGTCGGCTGCTTCGACTTCGGGTTCGCGGCCCAGCCGGCGACCTCGCTGGTCATCGGCAGGACGCGGTAGACGAACCACTGGGTCTGGGTCTGCACGACGATGGCGTTGCAGGACTCGAGCAGGTCGAGGTCGTTGAACGGGGCGCCCTTGCCCACGCGGTGGCCGGCGATGGAGACGTTGCCGGCTTCGCCTGGCTGGGCGGTGTCCTTGTAGTGGCCGGGGCCGATCTCGAGGTGCTTGTCGGTGGTGCCCTCGACGACGGAGAACTTCCAGTCGTTGCCGAAGACCGGGATGTACATCTTCGCGAAGGCCTTGCCCTCGATGAGGTTCAGCTTCGACTGGCGGTTCGGGTCGGCCGGCGGTGGCGTCACGACGTTCGAGCTCCACTCGGAGTCGAGCGCGGCGGTGGCGTCCTCCTGCTTTTCCGCGGAGAGCAGGTCGGTCACGTAGACCTCGTAGACGACGAACAGCAGCACGACGAGGCCCATGGTGATGAGGGCTTCACCGACGCCGCGCACCGCCTTGCGCGCGAGGCTGTCCGGCGGCGGAGCGGGCTTGTCGTCGTAGTACTCGTCTTCTTCTTCGTCGTCGTAGTAATCGTCGTCGTAGTCCTCGACGCGCGGGATCACCTCGGTGGGCGGATCGACCGGGCGAGGACGAGGACGTGGCGGCGGACCCTGGGGCATGCCGCGAGCAGGGGTCCCGGCGGAGAAAAGCCGCGTGCCGGAGTTCCCGGTGGCGGCGTTGGTCCCTGCGGCGGTGGCCCTTGGGGCGGCATTCCGCGCGCCGGCGTTCCAGGAGGCGGCCCTGAGGCGGCGGGCCCGAGGCCGAGGTCCCTGCGGCGGCATTCCGCGCGGCGGCGTACCGGGAGGCGGACCCTGCGGAGTGCCGGGCGGCGGTCCGGGACGGCGCGGCGGGGCGCCCGCTGGAGGCAGGCTGCCGGAGAAGGCGCTGGTGAACTGGGTCGCGTCGGGTGGCGGCACCGGGCTGGGCGCAGGTGTGGTCCACACTTGCTCCAGGTCATCACGACGGGGAGCAGGGCGCCTCGGAGGCGGCTGCTGCGGTCCCGAGTTCACCTGAGAACCTCCGCGCGGACTGTGAACTGAAAACAACTGCGTTCTGCCAGGTGGTTCGCTCACCACCGCCGCTACGTTAACGTGTTCCCTGAGTAGTGCACGTAAACTTGCGTCACTCACGGATTCCACGTCAGGCGAGGACAGCATGCCCAAGTCGAAGGTCCGGAAGAAGGCGGTCTACACCGCACCCACTGACCGCCGCACGCCGGTCAAGGTCAAGGCAGCGGGACCGTCTCACCCGGTCTACGTCGTCATCATGCTCGGCTTCATGCTGCTGGGTCTCGCGTGGCTGGTCGTCAACTACATCGCGGCCGAGAAGATCCCGTTCATGCTCGAACTGGGGGCGTGGAACTTCGCGATCGGCTTCGCGCTGATGATCATCGGTCTGCTGATGACGATGCGCTGGCGCTAGCCACACCCGAAGCTCAGCAAGTCACCGTTCGTAGAGGTCGGCCCGGACGTCACACGTCCGGGCCGACCTTTGTTCGCGTGCGGTTCACCTGGTTCATCCGAGCGTCACCGAAGCACACGGCTGTAAGTCATCCCCATTGGGGACAAGTCCTGTGGACAACTTTGCGCGCATTTGCACAAGCGCCGGTTTCGCCTCATGCCGAGCCGTTCAGTTGTCCACATTTTCATGCGGGACACTCGACAGTGTGACTCGCACCTGGTCGACCCCCGCCCCGCTCGTCGCGGTCGCGTGGGTACTCGCCGCCCTGCTCGCCGTCGCCGCGTTCTTCGCCGACGACAACGCGGGCCGTCTCCTCATCGGACTGGCAACGTTGCTGGTCAGCTACTTCGCGGCCTTCGCGATCGATCGCCCGGCCGCGCCTGACGGCGGACGAGAGCGGGCTCGCCGTGCGCGGGTTCGCGAGCACGACGCACCTGCCGTGGCACGAGGTGAAGGTCAAGCTGCAGCACACCCGCCGGCTCGGCCGGGAACAGCAGACATTGGAACTCGACGCCGACGACCGTCTCGTGGTGCTCACGAAACTGGACCTCGGCGCCGATCCCGAAGAAGTCGCCGGAGTGCTGCACGCGCTCCGGCCCTAATTGTTCAGCGGCAGGTTCGGGCCATCTCCAGGAAGACCTCTGCCGGGGTGTCGAGCTGCGTGATGCGGAGCGCGAACATGCCCACGAGCAACAGAACCGTGAGCATCACCGCGACGGTCGTGTAGATCTGGCGGGTCTCGCGTGGTGCCTTGACCATGGCGAGCGTCAGCAGGCCGCCGACGATGAACCCGCCGAGGTGTCCGAGCAGCGAGGCGTTGGTGAAGAAGTTCGACACCAGGTTGATCACCACGACCACGACGATCGTGGAGATGTCCCGCTTCTTGCGCCGCCAGACCACGAGCAACGCGCCCATCAGGCCGAAGACCGCCCCGGAGGCTCCCGCGAGGTTCTGGCACACCGTGCCGAAGTAGAACGCCGCGGCGCTGCCACCGAGCAGCGACAGGAAGTAGACGCCGATGAAGCGCATCCTGCCGAGCTCGGGCTCCATGTGGTTGCCCACGATGTAGAGCACGGCCATGTTCAACGCCAGGTGCAGCAGGCCGAAGTGCAGGAACCCCGAGGTCAGGAACCGCCACCACTCACCTTCGGCGGCGAACGCCGGGATCATCGACAACGACGTGAAGAAGTCCGAGTTGTCGTTGTTCTGCACGCTGCCCGACTGCACGACGGTGACCACGTAGGCCAGCACGTTGAGGACGATGAGGATCGGCGTGATGATCACGCGTCCGCCCGAGTCCTCGGCGCCCACGAGCGTGCGCGAGCGGCGAACGGAACGCTGGCCCTCGTTCACGCAGTCGACGCAGTGCTTGCCGACCGAGGCGTCGTGCAGACAGTCCGGACACGCCGGACGGTCACACCTGGTGCAGCGCAGCCGGGTAGGCCGATCGGTATGACGTGCGCAGACCGGTGTCTCCGGCTCCGCTCCGATCGGCCCTTCCGGTGGCACAAGTGCATCGCTCACGCGCGTTCGATCGTGATCCGCTCGATCTTGATGTCGTTGACGGGACGGTCGCCCGCACCGGTCGCGGTGCCGCCGATTGCGTCGACGACCTGACGAGACTCCTCGTCCGCGACCTCACCGAAGATCGTGTGCTTGAAGTTCAGCCACGTCGTCGGCGCGACCGTGACGAAGAACTGCGAGCCGTTGGTGTTGGGCCCGGCGTTCGCCATCGCGAGCAGGTAGGGACGGTTGAACTGGAGTTCCGGGTTGAACTCGTCGGCGAAGCGGTAGCCGGGGCCACCGCGGCCGGTGCCGGTCGGGTCACCGGTCTGGAGCATGAAGCCCGCGATGACGCGGTGGAACAGCGTGCCGTCGTAGAACGGACCCGCCTTCGAACCACTCGCGTTCGCCTCGGTGTAGTTCTTCGTGCCCTCGGCGAGCCCGACGAAGTTCGCCACCGTCTTGGGGGCGTGGTCGGGGAACAGGTTGATGCGGATGTCGCCCTGCGTGGTGTGCAGGGTCGCCGTCACCTTGGTCCCGACGAAGGATTCGTTGCTGTCAGCCACCACCCCATCGTGCCATCCACGGGCGACCATGTTCAGAAAGGGGCACGATGGGTACCTCTATGACATAACCGGACGACAACGTGTGGAGCACAGAATGGACGAGGTGGACGTCATGACCCGTGCCGGCGAGAACGTTGGCAAGGCTGTCGGCACCGGTCTGAAGGCCGCGCGTCAAGGTGTCGTTCGCGCTGGTCACGCCGCTGAGGTGAAGCTCGCGGAGCGTGGCATCACGGCTGACCAGGTTCGCGGCGTGCTCGTTGACCGGGCCGACCAGCTCATGGGCAAGGCAGAGGACTGGGAGAAGCAGACCCGCCGCTCTCGCAAGCGCCTCGCCAAGAAGAGCGCGAAGACGCGCGCCGACCTCATGAGCAAGGCCGAAGAGGTACGCAAGGAAGTCAAGAAGGCGGCCAAGCACGCGCGCAAGGACGCCAAGTCACGCGCCAAGGAGATCCGCAAGGCCGCGGCGAACATCGGTGCCGAGGCACCGCAGCGCCGCAAGTGGCCTTGGGTGGTCGGGATCCTGGTCGCGGGCATGGTGGCCGGCTACATCGCGTTGACGCGCCGGCCGGAGGAGGTCCACCTGCACGACGAGGAGCAGGCCCCGATGCCGGAGCCCGTCCTCAACGGGCAGGTGCCCACCCAGAAGGAACCAGTGAAGTAGCTCAGACCTGCAGGCCCTTGATCGCCTCTTCGGCGATGCGACGGGCCTTGATCGACTGTTTCTGATTGCTGGTCACGACCACAGCGGCGTCGCTCTTCGCCACGGCGTAGACGACGCCGCTGTCGTTGCTCACGTAGCCGCCGCTCCACCCGGTGGGCGCGTTCGCGGGCTGTGAACCGTCCGGCGCCGCCTCGTTCACGATCATCTTGGCGACTCGCTCGTCGCCCACGTAGACGCGCACGGTCAACTGAACCTCAGTCGCGGTGGCGTAGAAAAAGCACGCCGGGTGGGGCTCGTCCGTTGACAGTTTCACTTTGGGTACCCGCTGCCCGTTCGCCTCGGCCACGAAGCTCGTCGCCAGGTACGGGCAGGTGCCGTCCTTCGCGGGCTGGGGCGCGGGCGGTACCGCCGCAGCCGCGCTGGTCACAGTGGTGACCTGCTGCGGCTGGGTCGTGGGAACCGGCACGTTCTGGGCGACATCAGTGCCGCACGCGGCGAGGACGCCGAGCAGGGGCAGCAACAGTGCTCGTTTCATAGGGGCAACAGTCAACCAGATCACGAAGCAGCCTCAACCGGCACACTATGTGATTGTTCAACTTCTTTGCCCCTGCCCGGAAGGACCCCTGATCATGCAGTTCCTGGAGCAACGACGTGAGCAAGCACTGGCCCTGTTCCGGATAGTAATCGGGCTGTTCTTCCTGATCCACGGCATCCAAAAGATGGCCAAGGGCTTCGACCTGCTCTCCTGGCCCGGCGGCCCGATGAGCGTCATCGAGTTGGTCGGCGGCGGCCTCATCCTGATCGGGCTGTGGACGCGCTGGGCCGCGCTGCTCTGCTCCGGCGCCATGGCCTACGCCTACTTCGTGGTGCACCAGCCGCGCGGCCTGCTCCCGATGGCCAACGGCGGCGAGCTCGCGGCGATGTACTCGTGGTCGTTCCTGCTGCTGGCGTTCATGGGCGCCGGCGCGTGGAGCATCGACCAACTCCGCAAGAGCTCAAAGAAGTCCCTCTCCAACGCCTGACCCCGAACGCCCAGAAGCCCTGTTCGCCAGCGGACGAACAGGGCTTCTGCATTCCAACAACGAACTATGAAGCTCACTCGGCAGATTGGGCCGCCAACGCCGAAGACAGGCCGGCTGAGGTTCCGAATGGGCCGCGATGGCGCAAAGCGCCGAGCCGGCCGGGGGTCCGGGGGCGGAGCCCGCCGGCTGGGGTCTGGGGGCTCGGCCCCCAGAAGACACTTAGGGCCGAGGTATGTCTGCGCTTTCCGCAGACATACCTCGGCCCTAGGCCCTAATGGAGACGAGGGGAATCGAACCCCTAACCCCCGCCTTGCAAAGGCGGTGCTCTGCCAATTGAGCTACGTCCCCAAGATCCGGGGGCGGCAGGCCGCCCGTCAGATCAGTCGGTGGGAGCGGTGGCCTCGCGCCACAGGTCCGCGTCGGCCTTCGCCGAACGGCTGCGCTTGACGAAGAACAGGACCGCACCGGCAACCACGACGAGTGCGATGATCTTCTTAGCCACTTCGAATCCCTCCCAAGACCGTATAACGCACGACCCCATCACGCTACAGCACCACAGCGACGACTGTGTGAGTGTGATGGGGGTCCGGGGGCTCGCCCCCGGCAGGGGGTCTGGGGGCTTGGCCCCCAGAAGAAAGACGATGATTCGGCACTGGTCAGGCGCATTCCGCCGACATAGACATCCGCCGAATCGAGTGGGCCTAGGAGGACTTGAACCTCCGACCTCTTCATTATCAGTGAAGCGCTCTAACCGCCTGAGCTATAGGCCCTCGATCTTGTAGCCCCCCTTGGAGGGCGACGAGGAAGACCTTACAGGATCGTCCTCGTCGCTCCAAAATCGGGGTCACTCCCTCTCAGAGAGGGTGAGTTCCAAGCCACCAGCCAAGTCCGCGGACACGTTGTAGACGAACGCACCAACGGTCGCGAGGGCGGTGAACAGCACGATGTTGACCGCGCCGATGATCGCCGAGACGCCGAACACGCGGCCGGCGCTGATCAACGGTTCGCCCGGCTCGTTGGCCTGGAGCAGGTCGTTCGCGGTGCTGTTGATCTTGTCCCAGACGCCCATGCCGTGCAGGACGCCGTAGAGCACGCCGACCGCCACGAGCCAGACGAAGAACAGCGCCACGCCCAGCACCAGGGCGAGCTTCAGCACCGACCACGGGTCGACGCGCTTCACCTGCAGCGACGCGCGCCGCGGGCCGCGGCCGGGGCGGCGGGCCGACGGCGTGGAGGCAGCCGGGCGGGCCGCCGCCTCCGCTGCCGAGGTTCACCGACGTGCGGCTGCTGCCCAGGCCCACCGGCACGGCCGAGCCGGTGACGACCGGCTTCTGCACCTTGACGGTGTCCGGGTCGGTCGACGGGAAAGCCGGTCCGGCCGACGGGATGGGCGGAGCCTCCGGAGCCACGTACGCGTCCTGAGTGGCCTCCGTGTCGTTCGTCACGCGCTGCCAGGGCGGCGGCACGGAGACGACGACCGGCTCCTCGGCGACGGCCGCGACCGGTGCCACCGGCTCGGCGGCAGGCGTGTCGATCGAGACCGTCTTCTGCTCCGCCGGAACAGCGGCGGCAGCCGGAGCAGCGGCGGGCGCAGCCGGCTTGGCAGCGGCGGGCGCAGCGGCAGCCGGAGCCGGAGTGGCCGCCGACGGCCGGAGCCGGAGCCGGAGTGGCAGCGGCCGCCGACTTGGCGGAGCCGGAGCCGGAGCAGCAGCCGGTTTGCCAGGAGCCGGAGCAGCCGGCGTGGCAGCCGGCTTGGCGGGAGCCTCAGGAGCTGCAGGTGCGGCGGCCTCGGCCGCCTTCCCCGCCTTCTCGGCCGCCACCGGCTTCGTGGCGTCCTGCGCGTTCCCACCCGAGGAACCGGAGGCCTCCGGCGCGGCCGCCTCGGCCTTCTCCGCGGTGTTCTGCGGAGTCGGCTTCGTGATGACCGCGGTCTTGTCCGCGTCCCGGCCTTCGCGGTTCTCGGGTGGAGTCACGAGCTGTCCTTAGCCTCTCGCTAGCAAGTCCGACTACTCAGCCGAGTCGGTGGGGGTGACGGCCTGGTCGGCGGCAGAGTCCTCCGCAACAGACGTCTCACCGATGATGACGTCGCTGGGCTCGTCCGCGTTGCGTGCGACGGCGATCAAAGTGGTGCTTTCGCCGAGGTTCATCAGCCGCACGCCCTTCGTCTGCCGTCCAGCCTTGCGCACCTGCTCGGCCCGGGTCCTGATGACCCCGCCGCTCGAGGTGATGGCGTAGAGCTCGTCGTCGACGTCGACGATGAGCGCGCCCACCAGCCTGCCACGTCGGCGGTCGTGCTGAATGGTCAGCACACCCTTGCCACCACGCCCCTGGACCGGGTAGTCCTCGATCGGCGTGCGCTTCGAGTACCCGCCGTCGGTCGCGACCAAAACGAAGAGGCCTTCCTGCACGACGCCGACCGAGAGCAGCTCGTCCTCCGCGTTGAACCGCATGCCCTGCACGCCTGACGTCGCACGACCCATCGGGCGCAGCACGTCGTCGGTCGCGTGGAAGCGGATCGACTGGCCGTCCGTCGAGACCATCAGCAGGTCGTCGTCGGCCGAGCAGAGCACGGCGCCGACCAGCTCGTCGTCGTCGCGCAGGTTGATACCGATAAGTCCACCCGATCGGTTGGAGTCGAAGTCGGACAGCTTCGACTTCTTCACCAGACCCTTGCGCGTGGCGAGCACGAGGTACGGCGAGACCTCGTAGTTCGGGATCTGGATGACCTGCGCGATCTCCTCCTCCGGCTGGAACGCGAGGAGGTTCGCGACGTGCTGACCGCGTGCGTTGCGGTTGGCCTCGGGCAGCTCGTACGCCTTCGCGCGGTACACGCGGCCCTTGTTCGTGAAGAACAGGATCCAGTCGTGCGTCGAGCACACGAAGAAGTGCTGGACGATGTCGTCCTGCTTGAGCTGTGCGCCCTGCACGCCCTTGCCGCCGCGCTTCTGCGCCCGGTAGAGGTCGGTCTTCGTGCGCTTGGCGTAACCGGTGCGAGTGATCGTGACGACCACGTCCTCGACCGCGATCAGGTCCTCCATGGACACGTCGCCGTCGAACGGAATGATCTTCGTGCGGCGGTCGTCGCCGTGCTTGTCCACGATCGCCATGAGCTCGTCGCGCACGATCTGGCGCTGCCGCTCGGGCTTCGCGAGGATGTCCTGCAGGTCGGCGATCTCGATCTCGATCTCGGCCAACTGGTCGATGATCTTCTGGCGTTCCAGTGCGGCGAGGCGGCGGAGCTGCATCTCGAGGATCGCGTTGGCCTGGATCTCGTCGACGTCGAGGAGCTCCATCAGGCCCGTGCGCGCGATGTCCGGGGTCTGCGACCGGCGGATCAACGCGATCACCTCGTCGAGGTGGTCGAGCGCCTTGACCAGACCACGCAGGATGTGGGCGCGTTCCTCGGCCTTGCGCAGGCGGAACTTCGTCCGCCGGACGATCACGTCGATCTGGTGCTTCACGTAGTGCCGGATCATCTGGTCGATCCGCAGCGTGCGCGGCACGCCGTCGACCAGCGCCAGCATGTTCACACCGAACGAGTACTGCAGCTGGGTGTGCTTGTAGAGGTTGTTCAGCACGACCTTCGCCACCGCGTCGCGCTTGAGCGTGACCACGATGCGCATGCCGCGACGGCTGTTCGACTCGTCGGCGATGTTCGCGATGCCGGTGAGCTTGGCGTCGCGCACGAGCGCGGCGATGTTCTCGACCAGGTTGTCCGGGTTGACCTGGTACGGCAGCTCGGTGACGACCAGGATCGTGCGGCCCTTGGCGTCCTCGTCGATCTCGATGACGGCACGCATCTTCACCGAGCCGCGACCGGTGCGGTACGCGTCCTGGATGCCCGAGTTGCCGAGGATCTGGCCGTACGTCGGGAAGTCCGGACCCTTGATCCGCTCGATCATGGCCTCGAGGGTCTCCTCGTCGGAGGCCTCCCAGTTGTCGAGCGCCCACACCACGCCGGCCGCGACCTCGCGGAGGTTGTGCGGCGGGATGTTCGTCGCCATGCCGACCGCGATGCCCGAGCTGCCGTTGATCAGCAGGTTCGGGATGCGCGACGGCAGGACCGTCGGCTCCTCGATGCGGCCGTCGTAGTTGCCGCGGAAGTCGACGGTCTCTTCCTCGATGTCCGCCAGCATCTGCATGGCCAGCGGGGTGAGGCGGCACTCGGTGTAGCGCATCGCGGCGGCCGGGTCGTTGCCCGGCGAGCCGAAGTTGCCCTGGCCGTCGATCAGCGGGTACCGCAGGGCCCACGGCTGGGCGAGCCGCACGAGCGCGTCGTAGATCGACGAGTCACCGTGCGGGTGGTAGTTGCCCATCACGTCGCCGACGACGCGCGCGCACTTGTTGTAGCCGCGGTCGGGCCGGAAGCCGGAGTCGAACATCGAGTAGAGCACGCGGATGTGCACCGGCTTCAGGCCGTCGCGCACGTCCGGCAACGCGCGACCGACGATGACGCTCATCGCGTAGTTGATGTACGAGTTCTGCATTTCCTGCTGGATTTCGACCGGCTCGACGCGGTCGTGCTGCGGCGGAGGCAGGGTCGTCTCGGTCACGGCTGGTCGTTCCTTTCCGGTGACCGCGCTTCGCGGCCGCTACCAGTACCACCACAGGCGAGACGGACAAGATCAGACATCAAGGAACCGAACTCCCTTGGCGTTGCGCGTGATGAACGAACGGCGCGCCTCGACGTCCTCGCCCATGAGCACGCTGAACAGCTCGTCGGCGGTGGCGGCGTCGTCCATGGTCACCTGGAGCAGCACCCGGTTCGCCGGGTCCATCGTGGTCTCCCACAGCTCCTCGGCGTTCATCTCGCCGAGACCCTTGTAGCGCTGGATGTTGTCTTCCTTGCCGAGCTTCTTGCCCGCCGCGAGACCTTCCTTGATCAGGCCGTCGCGCTCGCGGTCGGAGTAGGCGTACTCCGGCTCGATGCGCTGCCACTTGATCTTGTAGAGCGGCGGCTGCGCGAGGTACACGTGGCCGTGCTCGATGAGCGGCTGCATGAAGCGGAACAGCAGCGTCAGCAGCAGCGTGCGGATGTGCTGACCGTCGACGTCGGCGTCCGCCATCATGATGATCTTGTGATAGCGCAGCTTCGACAGGTCGAACTCGTCGTGGATGCTGGTGCCCAGAGCCGTGATGATGCTCTGGACCTCGTTGTTCTTCAGCACGCGGTCGATGCGCGCCTTCTCCACGTTGATGATCTTGCCGCGGATCGGCAGGATCGCCTGGTACATGGAGTCCCGGCCTTCTTTGGCCGAGCCACCCGCCGAGTCACCCTCGACGACGTAGAGCTCGCACTCCTCCGGGTTGGTGGAGCGGCAGTCCTTCAGCTTGCCGGGCAGGCCGCCGATGTCCAGCGCGCCCTTGCGGCGGACCAGCTCACGGGCCTTGCGGGCGGCCATGCGGGCCTGCGCCGACGAGACCGCCTTGGTGACGATCGTCTTCGCCTCGTTGGGGTGCCGCTCGAACCAGTCGGCCAGGTGCTCGTTCGTCGACTTCTGCACGAACGACTTCGCCTCGCTGTTGCCCAGCTTGGTCTTCGTCTGGCCCTCGAACTGGGGCTCCTTCAACTTCACCGAGATGATCGCCGCGAGACCCTCGCGGATGTCGTCACCGGTGAGGTTGGTGTCCTTCTCCTTGAGCAGCTTCTTCTCGCGCGCGTACTCGTTGACGACACGGGTCAGCGCCGCGCGGAAGCCCTCTTCGTGGGTACCGCCCTCGTGCGTGTTGATCGTGTTCGCGAACGTGTAGACCGACGGCGTGTAGCCCGTGTTCCACTGCATCGCGACCTCGACCTCGAGGTCCTCACCCTTCGCCTCGAACGCGATCACCTTCTGGTGCACCGCGTCGCGCGTGTGGTTGATGTGGCGGACGAAGTCCTCCAGACCACCGGGGTAGTGGTAGAGGCGCTCCTTCACCGCGGCCTTGTGGCCCTCGGCGTCGGCTTCCTCGTCCTCCTCCGAGACGCGCTCGTCGCGCAGGATGATCGTGATCCCCTTGTTGAGGAACGCCATCTCCTGCAGGCGGCGCGCGATCGTCTCGACGTTGTACGTCGTGGTCTCGAAGATCTCCGGGTCGGCCCAGAACGTGGTGGTGGTGCCGGTCTCCGACGGTCGCCTCGCCCTGGCGCAGCTCGTGCGCGGGCTTGGAGGACTCGTAGCGCTGGGTCCAGACGTGACCCTGGCGCCTGATCTCCAGGTCGACGGCGGTGGACAGCGCGTTCACCACGGAGATGCCGACGCCGTGCAGACCGCCGGACACCGCGTAGGAGTCGCTGTCGAACTTGCCGCCCGCGTGCAGCTTGGTCATGACGACCTCGACGGTCGGCACGCCCTCGACGGGGTGGATGTCGATCGGGATGCCACGACCGTCGTCGATCACCCGGACGCCGCCGTTGGCCAGCAGAGTGACGTCGACCTTCGTCGCATAGCCGGCCATCGCCTCGTCGACCGAGTTGTCCACAACCTCCTGGACCAGGTGGTGCAGACCGCGCTCGCCGGTCGAGCCGATGTACATACCCGGCCTCTTGCGCACTGCCTCGAGGCCTTCGAGGACAGTGATCGAGGACGCGCCGTACTCATTCTTCTTTGCTGACACGGGCCTGGAGTCTCCTCGACTGATGCGGGGCCGGCCCGCACGTTGATTGGTGACGCTCCTGCGATTCTACCGGGCCACCCCGACAGAAAGGGGCCAAGGACACCGTTGATTCGGTCTCAGGCGCCCTCAAGCAGGGTAAGAGGGGTGCGGACGGCTGACATGGGGGTTCAAATCCGCTGGTGAACACTCATTGAGCCGCAGAACGGCCGCTGAGCCCTTGACAGGACCTCACCCGTAGGTGTCACGCGGACCGCGCCCTGGCGCGTGCCTGGGGCCGTGTCGCCAGCTTGGAGCGTCCGGGCCCTTGATCTTGAGCCGTTTGACGACGCCGTGGCCGACACCCGCGGCGATCCGCTTGATCAGGTCGCGCTGCAGCAGGCGCAGCTGAGTGGCCCATGCCGTCGACGATGCCTGGACCGTCAGTTCCCCGTCACTGAGAGCGATGGGTTTCGCGTGCTCGGCGACGTCCTCACCTACTAATTTTGCCCAACGACCGAAGACCTGGCCACCCTGGAGTTGCTCCACCCAGCCGCGGTCGGCGGCGATCCTGGACGCGATCCGGCCGAGCGGCTGGGGGTCTCGGTCGTCCGGGCCGGGACCGGACCAGCGACGTCGGCGGCGGGCGACGGGACGGCCCTTCGACTTGCTGCCGGGGGTCCGGCCACGAGCCTTGGCGCTGGCCTTCGCGGCCTCCAAAGCGGCCCGTGCGAGGTCAGAACCCTTGAGTGGTTCACCCTCAGGTGTGAATGAACCTGTGGACAAGTCCGGTTTTGTGACGGAGTTATCCACACCATCCACAGACTTGTCCCCAGATGTGTGGCCGGACACACCCGATCGAGCTACATCTTGGGGATCAGAGTCAGACACGCCGGACCTCCCCGCCGCTCACTTCGAACCGGGCACCGATCAGCTCGTCGGGCACGTCCTCCGCCACCGCGGCGGTGATCAGCACCTGCTCGGCGGCGCCCGCGACCTTCGCCAGCTGCTGCCGGCGGCCGCGGTCGAGCTCCGCGAACACATCGTCCAGCACAAGCACCGGTTCGATGCCGTCGACACGCATCAACTCGTACCCGCCGAGTCGCAGAGCGAGCGCGAACGACCATGACTCTCCGTGACTGGCGTACCCCTTCGCGGGCAGTTCGCCCAACGTCAGTTCGAGGTCGTCGCGGTGCGGACCGACGAGGCACACGCCACGTTCGATCTCCTGCCGTCGCACCCGGTCGAGCTCGGCGAGCAACAGATCCTCGATGCTCTCCCGGTCCTCCGGGAGTTCGCCGACACTCGACTTGTACGAGATGAGCGCCGGCCGAGACTCCGGGGCGACCTCCGCGTACGCCGCCGTCACGTGGTCCGCCATGTCCCGGACGAGCTTCATCCGCGCGGCCAGGAGCTCCGCGCCGTGCTTGGCCAGGTGCCCGTCCCAGACGTCGAGCGTCGAGACGTCCGCCGATCTGCTGTGCTTCACCGTCTTCAACAACGCGCTGCGCTGCTTCAGGACACGGTCGTAGTCGCTGCGAACGCCGGCGAACCTCGGTGCGCGCAACACCAGCGTCTCGTCGAGGAACCGCCGCCGGTCGCCCGGATCGCCGCGCACAAGAGAGAGGTCCTCCGGTGCGAACAACACAGTGCGCAGGATCCCGAGCACATCGCGCGGACGCGGCACCGGGCCGCGGTTGATCCGTGCCCGGTTCGACTTGCCCGCCGTGATCTCAAGCTCCACGAGCAGCTCGCGGTCGTCGTTGACCACGGCTGCCCGCACAACAGCGCGTGGTGCGCCGTGTCGGATCAACGGCGCGTCAGTGGCGACGCGGTGCGAACCCAGCGTCGCCACGTACCCGATCGCCTCGACCAGGTTCGTCTTGCCCTGGCCGTTGCGCCCGACGAGCACCGAGACGCCGGGCTCGAACTCCAGGTCGGCGAGCTCCCACGAACGGAAGTCGCTGACCTGGAGGTGTCTGACGTGCAACCTGACCTCAGGCCTTCTGAACCGAGTGGCCACCGAACTGGTTGCGCAGTGCGGCCACCGCGCGCATCGCCGGCGAGTCGTCCTGCCGTGACTGGAACCTGGCGAAGAGCGCGGCGGAGATGACCGGGAGCGGCACCGCGTTGTTGATGCCTTCCTCCACGGTCCACCGACCCTCGCCCGAGTCCTCGACGTAACCGCGAAGATCGTCGAGCTCCGGGTCCGACTCGAGCGCGCGCACCAGCAGGTCGAGAAGCCACGACCGCACAACGGTTCCGCGCTGCCACGCCGAGATCACCGCGGGCACGTTGTCCACGACGTCGGTCTTGTCGAGCAACTCGAAGCCCTCGGCGTACGCCTGCATCAGGCCGTACTCGATGCCGTTGTGCACCATCTTCGAGTAGTGGCCGGCGCCGACCTTGCCCGCGTGCGCGAAACCTTCTTCGCGCGGGCCTTCCGGACGCAGTGCGTCGAAGACCGGCATCGCCTGCTCGACGTGCGCGGCGTCGCCACCGACCATCAGCGCGTAGCCGTTGTCGAGACCCCACACACCGCCGGACACGCCGCAGTCGAGGTAGCCGATCTCCTTCTCCGCCAACAGGTCCGCGTGGATGCGGTCGTCGGTGAACTTGGAGTTGCCGCCGTCGATCACGAGGTCGCCGGGCTGCAGCAGGCCGCTGAGCTCGTTCACCGTGTTCCTGGTGATCTCACCCGCGGGCACCATCACCCACACGACGCGCGGTGCCTCGAGCTTGGACACCATGTCCGCCAACGACTCCGAGTCGCTGACCTCCGGGTTGCGGTCGTAGCCGATCACCTCGTGACCGGCCCGGCGCACCCGCTCGCGCATGTTGAAACCCATCTTGCCGAGGCCGACGAGTCCGAGCTGCACGGTGTTCTCCCCTAAGAAAAGTTGTTGCTCAGCCAGGAAGGCGGACGGGCATCAGGAGGTACAGGTAGCCCGGCGCCACGTTCCCATCCTGGTCCACCGGCTTGAGCAGTGCCGGTCGGCTGGGTGTGGTGAAGGACAGGTGGACCTTCTGGGTGCGCACTGCGCCCAGACCGTCGAGCAGGTACCCGGGGTTGAACGCGATCGTGACCGCGTCGCCGGTGTACTCGACGGGAAGCTCTTCCTCGGCCGAACCCTCGTCGTCACCGCCGGCCGACAGGCGCAGACCGCCGTCGACGAACTCGAGGCGCACCTGCGTGCCCCGCTCGGCGACGAGCGAGACGCGCTTGATCGCCTGCTGCAGCGCGTCGATGTCGATGATCGCCGCGGCCGAGTGCTCGCTCGGCAGCAACTGGCGGTACTTCGGGAAGTCCGCGTCGAGCAGCCGGGTCGTGGTCCGCTTGCCGGAACCGGACAGGCCGAGCAGACCGTCGTTCGCGGCGAGGGACATCTCGACCTTGCCGCCGTTCGCGCCGAGCGTCTTGGCCGCGTCGCCGAGCGTGCGGGCCGGGACGAGCACCGCGACCTCGCCGAGGGTGGCGTCCGGCTCCCACGGGAACTCGCGCATCGCGAGCCGGAACCGGTCGGTGGCGACGAGGGTCAGCTTGCCCTCGCCGATCTCGACGCGGACGCCGGTCAGCATCGGGAGCGTGTCGTCCTTGCCGGCCGCGACGGCGACCTGGGAGACGGCCTCACCGAAGACCTCGCCGGGAAGCTCACCGATCAGCTGCGGCATCGACGGCAGCGCGGGATAGTCCTCGACCGGCATCGTCGGGAGGCTGAACCTGGCGCTGCCACAGCTGATCATCATCCGAGCCCCGTCGACCGCGATCTCGACCGGGTGGTTCGGCAGCGCCTTGGTGATGTCGGCGAGCAGACGCCCGGAGACCAGTGCGCGGCCACCGTCGGCGATCGTGGCCGGGACGCCGACCTGAGCGGAGACCTCGTAGTCGAACCCGGAGACCGTCAGCGAGTCGTCCGACTCCGCATCCAGCAGCACGCCGCCCAGTACCGGAACCGGCGGACGGGACGGAAGGCTGCGAGCGACCCAGGCGACAGCGTCGGCCAGGCCGTCGCGTTCGACGCGGATCTTCATGAGGCGTCCTTTCCTCGACAGTCGACAAGCCCAACCACGACAACGTGCCAGTGGGGGTTAGGGAGCCTCGACCTCAGCTGACCCGAGGTGCGGAGCAACCACGTTAGAGCGTCCTGGCCCTTCCCGTCACTTCGGGGCCAGGCACCGATCCCCGGGAACCATCCCCCGCTGTTTTGCTTTTGAAGTTCTTCTAGAAGAGATCAAACAGCAGTAACAGTAAGGGCTGTGGATTGTGTGGACTGGTGTTGAACGCGCAGGTGAGGACCCGTCCAGCCATGTGGACTACAGGGGGACGGCACCCGGGGACAGATCGGCGCACCCGGGGACAGCTGGTTGTGCACACCTCTCGATCCACAGATCGTCCACAGTTGTCCCCGGGTGCGTCCCCGGGTGCGGGGCAGTTGTACCCGGGTGTTCAACAGGCTTCTGTGGCCAGATCGTGGCCTGGGTCTCAAACTTTTCTGGTTGTCCCCACCCCTTCGAGTGCAGCGGGTGAACAGAAAGCCTCGCCGCGTGGCCGAGCAGGACTCGGGTACCCGGGTGCGTGCGTGGCGCGTGGTGGTGGGTGGGACGACACGGACCGATGCGTCGCCCCTGGGTCCCGTTGCGTGCGAACGAAAAAGGGGCCCTCCGCGTCGGAGGACCCCTCGTTGCTACCCGGGTTGGATCAGGGCGTGTGGCGGGCGCGCTGCTTGATCCGCGACGTCAGTTCCTGCACCTGGTCGTAGATCCGCCGGCGCTCGGCCATCTCCTTGCGGATCTTCTTGTCCGCGTGCATCACGGTCGTGTGGTCGCGGCCGCCGAACGTCTGACCGATCTTCGGCAGCGACAGGTCAGTCAGCTCCCGGCACAGGTACATCGAGATCTGCCGCGCCTGTGCGAGCGCCTTCGTCTTACCCGGGCCGCACAGGTCGTCGATCGACACCCCGAAGAACTCGGCGGTGACCGCCATGATCATCGGCGCGGTGATCTCCGGCGCGTGCGAGTCGGGGATCAGGTCGCGCAACACGATCTCGGCGAGCTGGATGTCGACGGGCTGGCGATTGAGCGACGCGAACGCCGTGACGCGGATGAGCGCGCCCTCGAGCTCGCGGATGTTGCGTTCTATTCGGGAGGCGATGAACTCCAGCACGTCGGCCGGGGCCGCGAGCCGGTCCTGCGCCGCCTTCTTGCGGAGGATCGCGATCCGGGTCTCGAGCTCGGGCGGCTGGATGTCCGTGATCAGACCCCACTCGAACCGCGTGCGCAGGCGGTCTTCCAGCGTCTCCAGTCGCTTGGGCGGCCGGTCGCTCGACACCACGATCTGCTTGTTCGTGTTGTGGAGCGTGTTGAACGTGTGGAAGAACTCCTCCTGCGTGCCTTCCTTGCCCTCGAGGAACTGGATGTCGTCCACGAGCAGGACGTCGATGTCCCGGTACCGGCGCTGGAAGGCGACCTTGCGGTCGTCACGCAGTGAGTTGATGAAGTCGTTGGTGAACTCCTCGGTCGACACGTACCGCACGCGCATGCCGGGGAACAGGCGCTGGGCGTAGTGCCCGACGGCGTGCAGCAGGTGCGTCTTGCCGAGGCCGCTCTCGCCCCAGATGAAGAGCGGGTTGTACGCCCGGGCGGGAGCTTCGGCCACCGCGACGGCGGCGGCGTGCGCGAACCGGTTCGAGGCGCCGATGACGAACGTGTCGAAGTTGTACTTCTCGTTCAGCCGGGTCTGCGACGGAGACGGGTTGGCCGGCCGGGTGAACGGCATGGCCCCGTTGGGCGTCGCGCCCGCGGCCGTGTTCGCGGTGTTGAAGGTCGGCCAGATCTCGGTGACGGTGGCGAGCGCGTCGCCGGCTTCGTCGACCTCGTCCGAGTCGTTTCCTTCTGTTGTGTCGACGACTGTCGCACCCGCCGGATCTTCGCCCAGAACAGGCGCGTCACCGTTGGGGATGCCGTGCACCGGGATCGGCGTGGTGGGCGGACTCGTCGGTTCCGGCGAGTCGACCTTCACCGCCAGGGACACCGTGCGACCGAGCCGGCGGGACAGTGCGGCGGTGATCGGGTCGCGCAGTGCGCGTTCGATCGCCTCTTTCGCGAAGTCACTCGGAGCCGCGAGCAGTGCGGTCCCGTCCAGCAGACCGATCGGACGGGTGACCCTCATCCACGCGCGCTGCTGAGGGGACAGGTGGCTCGCGGCGAGCTCCTGCACCACCTCGGCCCACACGAGACCAAGATCGACCTGCTGGTTCGACACTCCGCGCTCCCCTCCCCTCCACCAAGAGTCTGTGACTCCACGTGTGGACACGGAGAATAGAGGTATCCACAGAGTTATCCACAACTGTGCACTAAAAGGTGTGTTGTGCGTTCAGCGTCTCGGGCGGGTGGCGGCTCCCACGCCAGGCCCGGCATGCGCGAGGCAGGAAACGGTAACAAGGGTCGCCACGCCTCACAAGACGTGGCTTCGGCCACCCCGATTTGGTCGTGACACCCGGGCGTGCGTACCCTCGTATGAGTCTCCCGCTTGCGACGGGCGCCTTTGTCGCGCCTTACGTCCACTAGCTCGTTGGGGACGACCACCAGGCTTAGTAGGCAGTGAAGCACCGGGAGAACCAACCGTGAGCAAGGGTAAGCGCACCTTTCAGCCCAACAACCGCCGCCGCGCGAAGACGCACGGCTTCCGGCTGCGCATGCGGACCCGCGCCGGCCGCGCCATTCTGGCCGCGCGCCGCAGCAAGGGCCGTGCCACTCTGTCCGCCTGACCGCGGCTGGTAAGCGCAGCGTCGTCGTGCTACCACCGGCCGCCCGGCTCACCCGCAGCCAGGACTTCGGCCTGGTGGTCCGCAGAGGCCGCCGTGCCGGACGACCCCGGTTGGTCGTCCACGCCCTGATACCTGACGCGCCCACCTTGGATTCGTCCAAGGTGGGCTTCGTCGTGAGCAAAACCGTTGGCAACTCGGTGGTCCGCCACCGCGTTTCCCGCCGGCTTCGTCACGTCGTGCGTTCTGCTCTGGCCGATCTGCCACCGGGAACTCTCGTCGTCGTGCGCGCGTTGGCTCCAGCGGCGGATGCTTCCAGTACGGAGCTGGCCGCCGACTTCTCTTCTGCCCTGCGCAAGGTGCTGCGATGACCACGTTGGCCGCGAAGGTCGCGCTCCTGCCGGTGCACTTCTACCGGCGCTTCATCTCACCGCTGCTACCGCCGACCTGCCGCTTCTACCCGAGCTGCAGCGCGTACGCGGTGGAAGCGCTGACCGTCCACGGTGCGCTTCGAGGAACCTGGCTGACCATCCGCCGGTTGCTGCGCTGCGGACCCTGGCACCCTGGAGGCCTGGACCCCGTTCCGCCGAGGCGGCAGGTCCCCGACGTATCCACCGAGGAGTAGCTCCGTGCTCAACTTCATCTACTACCCGGTGTCCTTCATCTTGTGGTGTTGGCACTGGGTCTTCGGCAAGGTCTTCGGTGAGTCGAGCGGCTTCGCCTGGGCACTGGCTGTGATCTTCCTGGTCTTCACCCTCCGCGCCATCCTCTACAAGCCGTTCGTCGGCCAGGTGCGCTCCATGCGAAAGATGCAGGAGTTCGCGCCGGAGATGCAGAAGATCAAGAAGAAGTACCCGAACGACCGCCAGCGCCAGGCGCAGGAGATGCAGAAGCTGCAGTCCGAGCACGGCGTGAACCCCCTCGGCGGCTGCCTCCCGATGCTGGTCCAGATCCCGGTGTTCATCGGTCTGTTCCACGTGCTGCGCTCGTTCAAGCCAGGCTGGGGCGAGGTCTACTTCTTCGACAAGGCGGGCGTCGACTCGTTCGTCCAGGCGAAGCTCTTCGGCACGAACCTGTCGACGTTCATCACGATGCCCTCGGACCAGCTGGCCCAGTACGGCACCGAACGCCTGAACGTCATCCTGCTGTCGGTGCCGCTGATGATCGTGGCGTCCATCGCGACCCACTTCACGTCCCGCCACTCGGTCGCCCGGCAGAACCCGGCCGCGCTGGACAACCCGCAGACGGCCATCATGAACAAGCTGACGCTCTACATCTTCCCGCTGGGCGTCCTCGCGGGTGGCTTCTTCTTCCCCGTCGCGATCCTGCTGTACTGGCTGTCCAACAACGCCTGGACCCTCGGCCAGCAGCACATCGTCTACAAGCGGATCGACTCCGAGGAAGAAACCAAGAAGGCCACCGTCGTCGAGACCCGTCAGGCCCTCGCCCCGAAGCCGGGCGCGAAGCCGGTCAACCCGAAGAAGCCCGCACCGGGCGCGAAGCCGGCGAACGGCGTCAAGCGCATGCCGACCGCGGGCCCCGGCGGCCCTTCTACGACTCCTTCGTCGGACGCCGGCACCACCGGCTCCAACACCGAGATCCCCGGCCTGACCCCAGGTCGATCCACCAGCAAGAAGCCGGGCAGCAAGAAGCGCCGCTGATTTCGGGCGTTTGCCCCGGAGAGGAGACATCGTGTCGGAGACCTTGCAGGCGACCGACGTGGAGGCGTCGTCGTCAGACGAGGCCGAGCCGCAGTCGCAGAGCAAGACCGAGGACCTGCTCGTCAAGGAAGGCGACATCGCAGGTGACTACCTCGAGCGCCTGCTCGACCTGCTCGACTACGACGGCGACATCGACCTGGACGTCGAAAGCGGCCGGGCCATCGTCAGCATCGACGGCGGCGAGGACCTGTCCAAGCTCGTGGGCCCCCGCGGCAACGTCCTGGAGTCCCTTCAGGAACTCACCCGCCTGGCCGTGCAGCAGGAGACGGGCGTCCGCTCCCGCCTGATGCTGGACATCGCCGGGTGGCGAGCCGGCCGCCGCGCCGAACTGGCCGAGCTCGGCCGCTCGACCGCAGAGAAGGTGCTCGCCTCAGGCGAGCGGGCGCGCCTGCACCCCATGACGCCTTTCGAGCGCAAGGTCGTCCACGACTCGGTCGCGGCGATCACGGGAGTGCACAGCGAGAGCGAAGGCGAAGAGCCGCAGCGTCGGGTCATCATCTTCCCGAAGCCCTGACGACGCTTCCACCGCTTGCGGCCCCCGGTTCCACGTGGAACCGGGGGCCGTTTGCTTTGCCGGGAGCCGGGAGCCGGGAGCCGGGAGCCGGAGCCGGGAGCCGGGAGCCGGAGACGGCGGCGCCTTGCCGAGAGCACGGAGCCGAGACGACGCCTTGCCGGACATGGGCACGGACGCGGGCACGGCACGGGCATCGGCATGGGCTGGCGCGCGGACGCAGATGAGTGGAGCGACGTGGCGACAAGTCGACAAGACGCGATATGCCCTTGAATCGCGGTGAAGCGAAGCGAGCCGGACCGCCTGATGCCTGGCACGGCACCGCGTGTGGCGATGCGAAGCGAGCCGTCCGTACCTAGCCGCGCATGGGTTCCCAGTGTGGCGATGCGAAGCGAGCCGTGCGACCTAGCCGCTCATGAGCAGCTGTGATGCCCCGTCAGCCACAGGCGATTGGGGCTTGACCTTGAGGGGCGAGGTGTTTCCCTCTCGGGCTCGGCCGGTCGCGAAGCTACCGGCCTTTTCCGGCCGTTTCGGCGCCTTGCCAGAGGCTCAAGGTCAAGCCCCAATCGCAATCGTCGCGCAGCGGCGATGACCCCAAAGCCCGGTATGGCCTACGCCGCCACCACCGCAAGGCGACCAGTCGCACGGCAGGTGACCACCCCGCTGGAACGCGACCAGCCCACCGCAACCGGACCACCGCCGCCCGAAGGGCCAACCGTCCGCCCGCACGGCCGCCCCAGCACCACCGCAGCCTCACTGTTCCACGTGAAACCGACCGTCCCGCCCTGCCCACCCCGCCCACTCCACCACTCGTCCAACCAAGCCTCCTGCTCCCCCGTGTCCGGAACCGGAAACCCCCGAGCCGCCGAGATCAACCGCCAAGCCGACTCAGGCTCCACCCCATCCATCCCCAGCAACACAGCAGCCAACAACGAAGACCGCCCAATCCCGGCCCAGCAGTGGAACACCACATGCGCCCCCGCCCGGTACCGCGCGTAGAGCGAAGCAAGCGGCTCCCCCACCGCATCCCCGAGCGGCGCAGTCCGATCCTCGATCGGCACGCACACGAACTCCACCCCGGCGGCAGCCACAACGGCCGCCTGCTCGATCAGGTCGCACTCAACGCGTTCATCGTCCGTCTGAGCGGACACGAGGACGTCGACGCCGAGCCGACGGAGACCCTGAACGTAGGGCGCCAGCAAGTCGCCGCCCGGTGGGTGAGCCATCGTGGAAACCAGTCCGGGACCCGGATGAGAGACGGTGTAGATGATCGGACGCAACTTTCCCCCAAGTTTCACGTGAAACGGCGCTCAGGATTTGGCAGAGCGCACGGTCGATCCGTCATGATGGTGCCCTGGCATT
This sequence comes from uncultured Actinomycetota bacterium, assembly GCA_963771775.1. GTDB lineage: Bacteria > Actinomycetota > Actinomycetes > Mycobacteriales > Pseudonocardiaceae > Lentzea. The sequence goes on along the minus strand of CAVYUS010000004.1, from coordinate 459,190 downwards.
CGCCAGCTTTTCCAGCGGCCGCCGGTACGTGTACGTCGCCGCCGCGTGGTTTCACGTGAAACGTCACGGACGGAGAACATGGCCGGGGAGTTGCCCGACAACGCGAAGCTCGTCTTCGGTGAGCACGTTGACCGTGCCGCCGAGTTTGTCCGGCTCCTCACGGAGCACGGCGTCGAGCGCGGACTCATCGGTCCTCGCGAGGTCGACAAGATTTGGGATCGGCACGTGCTCAACTCGGCGGTGGTCGAGGAGCTGATCGGACCGAACGCGCGCGTTGTCGACGTAGGCTCGGGAGCGGGCTTGCCGGGCGTTCCGCTCGCCATCGCGCGGCCCGATCTGAGGATCACGTTGCTGGAGCCGATGGCGCGCAGGATCGCCTGGCTCGAGGAAGTCAAAGAGAGGCTCGACCTCGGCAACGTGACCGTCCTCCGGGGGCGAGCTGAGGAAGGGCCGATCCGCGCGCAGTTGAAGAACTGCGACGTGGCGACCGCCCGGGCGGTGGCTCCGTTGGAGAAGCTCGCGCGGTGGTGCCTTCCGCTCCTCAAGGGTGGCGGGCGGATGGTGGCGCTCAAGGGCGAGCGTGCGCAGGAAGAGCTCGACCGCGACTGGATTGCCGTGGAACGTGCTGGGGGCGGCTACGGCAAGGTCGTCGTCGTGGGAGCGGACGTACTCGAGGTGCCGACGACGGTGCTGATCGTCGAGCGCCAGACCAGGAGGGATCGGTGAGCGTGTACCCGGAGTTCCAAGCAGCCGATGTTCCACGTGAAACCGAAGCCCCACCCCAGACTCAACAGGCTCAGCCCCAGCCGAAGTCAAAGCCGAAGCCGACCAACAACGGAGATGACAGCGCCGTGGTGTGGACCCCGATTGCAGAAGAGGCGGCTCGTGCGGCAAGCGTGCTGCACCCCGACGAGTCCCTGCTCCCCCGCCCGACGCATCGCCGGGTGATCACCGTCGCCAACCAGAAGGGTGGCGTCGGCAAGACCACCAGCACGGTGAACCTTGCCGCCGCGCTGGCCATCCACGGGCTCAAGACGCTCGTGATCGACCTCGACCCACAGGGCAACGCCAGCACGGCGCTCGCGGTCGAGCACCGCTCCGGCACGCCCTCCGTGTACGAGGTGCTCATCGGCGAGATCTCCATCGCCGAGGCGGCTCAGGTCAGCCCGACGTCGCCGAACCTGTTCTGCGTGCCGGCGACGATCGACCTCGCCGGCGCCGAGATCGAGCTCGTGTCGATGGTGGCCCGCGAGTCGCGGCTCAAGGAGGCGCTCTCCCCCGAGGCGCTCGACGCGATCGACCCGGACTACGTCTTCATCGACTGCCCGCCGAGCCTCGGCCTGCTGACCGTCAACGCGATGGTCGCGGCCCAGGAGGCGCTGATCCCGATCCAGTGCGAGTACTACGCGCTGGAGGGACTGAGCCAGCTGCTGCGCAACATCGAGCTCGTGAAGCAGCACCTGAACCCGGACCTCGACATCTCCACGATCCTCCTCACGATGTACGACGGCCGCACCAAGCTCGCGGACCAGGTGACGAGCGAGGTGCGCGGGCACTTCGGCGACACGGTGCTGAAGACGGTCATTCCGCGCAGCGTGAAGGTCTCCGAGGCACCAGGATTCGGTCAGACGGTGCTGACCTACGACCCGGGCTCGCGCGGGTCGATGAGCTACCTCGACGCCGCCAAGGAGATCGCCGTGCGTGGGGCCAAGAAGGAGGGCGCATGACGGAGCAGCGCAAGGGCGGACTCGGGCGCGGCCTGGCCGCACTCATTCCCCAGGGGCCTCCGCCCGGTGCGCCCAGTGCCATCCGGCCGGCGGTGACGGGCAACGGGACGAAGAGCCAGCCGACCGGTGAGATCGCGGGAGCGGTCTACCGGGAGATCGCGGTCACCGCGATCAAGACCAACCCGAAGCAGCCGCGCCAGGTGTTCGACCCGGACGCGATCAACGAGCTGTCGTTCTCCATCAAGGAGTTCGGGCTCATGCAGCCGATCGTCGTGCGCGAGCTCGGCGGTGACATCTACGAGCTCGTCATGGGCGAGCGGCGGTGGCGGGCGACGCAGCAGGCGGGGCTCAAGACGATCCCGGCGATCGTGCGGCAGACCGCCGACGACGTGATGCTGCGCGACGCGTTGCTGGAGAACATCCACCGCGTCCAGCTCAACCCGCTCGAAGAAGCGTCGGCCTACCAGCAGCTGCTGGAGGAGTTCGGCGTCACGCACGAGGAGCTCGCGGACCGGATCGGCCGCAGCCGCCCGGTCGTCACGAACACCATCCGCCTTCTGAAGCTGCCCCTCCCCGTCCAGCGACGGGTGGCGGCGGGCGTTCTGAGCGCGGGTCACGCGCGTGCGTTGCTCGGTCTCGACGACGCCGGCGCGCAGGAGGATCTCGCCGCCAAGATCATCGCGGAGGGCATGTCGGTCCGCGCGACCGAGGAAGCGGTGACGCTCGCCAAGAACGAGAAGCCGGCCAAGGCCAAGCCGGCTCCCCGCAAGCAGATGCACGCGCCGGGACTGCAGGAGCTCGCCGAGCGCCTCTCCGACAACTTCGACACCCGCGTGAAGGTCGAACTCGGGCAGCGAAAAGGCCGGATCGTCGTCGAGTTCGGGTCAGTTGACGATCTTGAACGCATCGTCGGGATGATCAGCCCAAATACGACAATTCAGACATCGGAGTAGGCCCATAGGATCACCCACGGGCCTTATGTCACGGTGACGATGACGCCCCGCAGCTGAAAAGCTACGGGGCGTCACCTATTTGTCGATCACTTCACGCGGTCGATCTGGCAGTGAATGGCGTCGCGGACGAGGCCGTGCTGCTCCGGAACTCAGCGAGCGACGGCGCGCTCGACGAGGCCGGCGTAGATCTCGCCCAACGACTGCCCCGCCGCCTCGACAGCCATCGGCAGCAACGAGGTCTCGGTCAGTCCGGGCGACACGTTCACTTCGAGGAAGTAGACGGTGCCGTCCTCGGCCACGACCGCGTCGGTCCGCGAGACGTCCCGCAGCCCGAGCAACCGGTGCGCCGCCACCGCCAGCTCCCCCACCGCCTTGGCCGACGCAGCGTCCAGCCGAGCCGGTGCGTGGAAGTCGGTCAGCCCCGCGGTGTAGCGAGCGGTGTAGTCGTACACGCCGGTCTCCGGCACGATCTCGACCGCCGGCAGCGCGGTGGGTCCGTCGGGTCCGTCGATCACCGTGACGGCGACCTCGACCCCGGCGATGAACTGCTCGGCCAGGACGGTGTCGCCGTACGCCAGGCAACCGACCATCGCGGCCGGCAGGTCCGCGGCGTTCCGGACGACCTGGGCGCCGAGAGCCGAGCCACCCTGGTCCGGCTTCAGCATCAGCGGCAGCCCGAGCGTCGACACCATCGCGTCCAGCACGGGCGTCGCACCCAGCTCCCGGAACGTCGCGTGCGGCAGGACGATCCACTCGGGCGTCGTCAGGCCGGCTCGCGCCAGCTCGGCCTTCGCGGTCGGCTTGTCCCACGCGCGACGGCAGGCCCGCGAGTCGGTGCCCACGTACGGCACGCCGAACATCTCCAGGATCGCCTGCACCGATCCGTTCTCGCCCTCGCCGCCGTGCAGCGCGACCACGACGGCGTCCGGCCGGTGGTCGTTCAGGCGAGTCAGGAACGAGGCGTCGGCGTCCCACTCCTCCACGATCAGGCCCACCGACCGCAGGGCGGCCGACAACCGGCGGCCGGAGCGGAGTGAGACCTCGCGTTCGTGGGAGAGCCCACCGGACAGCACAGCGACCATGCGGTCAGCCACAGCAAAACTCCAAGGATCAGGCGGTGTCGGGCGACGGGGTCTGCGGACCGGACAGCTGACGGCCCGGCGTCGCCCCGAACGTCGCGTGCAGCTGCGCCTCTTCCTCGAGGACGTTCGCCAGCCGGCGGATGCCCTCGCGGATGCGCTCCGGGGTCGGGTAGCAGTACGAGATCCTCAGCTGGCGAGAACCGAAGCCGTCCGCGTAGAAGCCGGTGCCGGACGCGTAGGCCACGCGGGCCGTCACGGCCCTGGGCAGCATCGCCTTGGTGTCGATGCCCTCGGGCACCGTGACCCAGACGTAGAAGCCGCCGTCGGGAATGTTCCACGTGGAACCTTGCGGCATGTGCTGCTCGAGCGCCGAGATCGCCGCGTCCCGGCGTTCCCGGTAGGCCTCGCGGTACGTCTTGATCTGGCCCTTCCAGTCCTGGGTGGACAGGTAGCGCGACACGATCATCTGGTTCAGCGTCGGCGGGCACAGCGTGGCCGACTCGGCCGCCAGCACCAGCTTCTCGCGCACCGCGTGCGGCGCCAGCACCCAGCCGACCCGCAGACCGGCGGCGAACGTCTTCGAGAACGACCCGAGGTACACGACGTTGTCCGGGTCCATGGACCGCAGCGCCGGGTACGTCTGGCCGTCGAACCCGAGCAGCCCGTACGGGTTGTCCTCGACCACCAGCACGCCGTAGGTGCGGCAGATCTCGAGGATCTCGGCCCGCCGGGACACCGCCAGCGTCACGCCGGCCGGGTTGTGGAAGTTCGGGATCGTGTAGAGGAACTTGACCCGCTGACCCGCGCGCTTGCAGGCCTCCAGCGCCTCTCGCAGCAGCGATGGCACCAGGCCGTCAGCGTCCATCGCGACGTGCACGACATGAGCCTGGTACGCCGTGAACGACCCGAGAGCGCCGACATAAGAAGGCCCCTCGGCGATCACCACGTCACCGGGGTCGCAGAAGATCCGGGTGACCATGTCGAGGCCCATCTGCGAGCCGACGGTCACCACCACATCGTCCGGGTGGCCGTTGATGCCTTCCATCGCCATGACGTCGCAGATCTGCTCACGCAGCATCGGAACACCGTGTGCCGAGCCGTACTGCAGCGCCACGAGGCCTTCGGTGGCGACGAGCTGGCCGATCTCGGCCGACAGCGACTCCAGGGGCAGCGCGGCCAGGTGCGGCATGCCACCGGCCAGCGAGACGACCTCTGGCCGGGACGCCACGGCGAAGAGTGCCCGGATCTCCGATGCCGTCATCCCTGCCGTGCGCGCTGCGTAGCGACGCATGTGGGGGTCAAGGCTTCTGGGGCCCTGCTTTGAGGGCTGTCCGGGCATCGTCATGAGGGACTCCTGAAAGGGAAACGTCCCGAGCGAGTGTAACCGTCGTCCCGTTCAGGGCACGTACCTTCCCGGTTCCGTCACATCCGTCTACCCTCGTATGGGTTCACTGTGTGGTGTTAACGGGTGGAGGTCGGGGTGTCCCGTCGCGTCGTGGGCGTCACGCTGGACAACCTGGAGCATCTCTCCAAGCACAGCAGGACGTGCGTTTTCTGGGAAGTGGCCCCTCACCTGCGCGAACAGGCTGAGGAATACGGCGACACCGAGTTCGAAAAGGAAGCCTGGGTCTCCAGCGTCCTGCTCGAATGGGGCTCGTGCGGCCGCATCATCTACTGCGATGGCATTCCCGCGGGTTCGGTTTTCTACGCACCACCGGCCGCTGTGCCGCGCAGTGCGGCGTTCCCCACATCTCCGGTGAGCCCGGACGCGGTCCTCATGACGTCGCTGGAGGTTCTCCCGGAGTTCCGAGGGGGAGGACTCGCGCGCGTGCTCGTACAGGCCGTGGCGAAGGATCTGACGCGTCGTGGCGTGAAGGCCGTTGAGGCGTTCGGCGACATGCGGCCGGGCGAGGAAGAACGCAGTTGCGTCACGCCCGCGGACTTCCTCACGAGCGTCGGCTTCAAGACCGTGCGGCCGCACCCACGCTGGCCCCGGTTGCGCCTGGAGCTGCGCAGCGCCATCACGTGGAAGGAAGACGTCGAGGCCGCCCTGGAGCGTCTCCTCAACAGCGTCACCGTCTCCACCGCGGAACCGAGCTTCCGCCCCGTCTGACCAGCAAAAAGGCCCCCGGCGAACCGGGGGCCTTTTTCGTGCGGAAGATCAGCTCTTCGACATCTCGTACCGCAGCAGATCGTTGAACGTGAAGGTGCCCGTCGGCTGGTCGTCCTTGCCGAGCAGGTAGAGCCGCTTCACGGCCACGAGGATGCCCTCGGCCACGATGTCGCGGAAACCGGGCGTGGCCAGCCGCGCGCGGTCCTCGGGATTCGTCAGGTAGCCCACCTCGACCCGCACGGCCGTGCAGCGGGTGAGCCGCAGCAGGTCCCAGGTCTTCGGGTGGGTACCGCAGTTCCGCATCGACGTGCGGGCGGCGACCTCGCGCTGGATGAACCCGGCCAGCGCCTCGCCCACGGTGGACGACGTGCCGTTGCCGGTGCCGTAGTGGAACGTCGCCACGCCCTGCGCGTGCGCCGACGAGTTGCCGTCGGCGTGCAGCGACAGGATCAGGTCGGCGCCGGCCTCGTTGGCGAACCGGGCGCGCTCCGCCTCGTCCGGGCAGTTCGCCGGACCACGCGTGAGCAGTGCCTCCATGCCGGTGGCGGCCATCTTGCCTTCCAGCCGGCGCGCGAGGTCGAGCATCAGGTCGGCCTCGGAGACGCCGTCCACGACCACGCCGCGGTCCTGGCCGCCGTGACCGGGGTCGATGACGATCCGCTTGCCGGACAGCCGGGAACCCGACACGCGGACCTGCTCCTGCTCGCGCAGCAGCTCGCGGACGGCCACCGCGGACCTTCGGCTGGAGCTGGCGCAACGCGCGCACGGTGTCTGGGCCGCACATGCCGTCGACGATCAGGCCGTAGTCGCGCTGGAAGTTCTTCAGGGCCTTCTCGGTCTGCTGACCGAACACGCCGTTCGCGCGGCCGGCGTCGTAGCCGAGCTCCAGCATGCGTTCCTGCAGCATCAGCACGTCGTCGCCGGTGGTCGGCTGCGACATCAGGAAGGCGAGCGGACGGTCGCCGAGCGAGAACGTCGCGTCGCGCATCGCGCGATAGGTCGCCGGGCCGACGATGCCGTCGATGATCAGCCCCCGCTGCTGCTGGAACGCTCGCACGGCGTGCTCGACCTGCTGGTCGAACACCGGCGGCGCCTGGGGGTCGGTCGGCGGAAGCATCGCGAGCCTGGTCAGGGTCGACCGGATCTCGGCAACATCACTTCCGACGTCCCCGCGGCGGAGCAGCTGCATGCACCCTCGCTCGACTAGGGCGCCGAACTCGTCGGCGCGGTAGGTGGGAAGCCCTCATTGTGCCCTGCTGCGCTTAGTGATCGATGCAGGGCTACTCACAGTGGCTTCTGGATCACGTTCGAGGTACCTGAAAACGTGGCCCGCCCGTCTTATCGATAGACGGGCGGGCCACGTTGCGCGTTGCACGCGAATAATTGACTGGATGATCAGCCGATGACGTCCTGCAGGTCGTTCAGCAGCGCCGCCTTGGGCTTCGCGCCGACGATCTGCTTCACCGGCCGGCCGCCCTGGAACAGGATCAGGGTGGGCACGGACATGATCTGGTAGTCACGGGCGATCGACGGGTTCGCGTCGATGTCGACCTTGGCGACGGTGAGCTTGTCGCCGTGCTCGGCCGCGATCTCCTCCAGCACCGGCGCAACCATCTTGCACGGGCCGCACCAGGTCGCCCAGAAGTCGACCAGAACGGGCTTCTCGCTGGTCAGCACGTCGTCCGCGAACGACTTGTCGGTCACCGTGACGGTGGCGCCTGCCATGTTCTCTCCCAACTAGCAGTGAAAATTCAGTGAGACGAGCCGTAGCCGCCGCCGACCGCTTCGGCAGCGATCTCGGCGTGCTCCTCGCCGCGTTCGGCGAGCCACCGTTCCGCGTCGATCGCAGCGCTGCAACCGGACCCGGCGGCGGTGATGGCCTGGCGGTATTCGTGGTCGACGAGGTCGCCGGCCGCGAACACGCCGTCGAGGTTCGTGTAGGAGGTCTTGCCCTTGGTCACGACGTAGCCCTCCTCGTCCAGGTCGATCTGGCCCTTGACCAGCGCCGAGCGCGGGTCGTGGCCGATCGCCAGGAAGAAGCCGGTGACGGGCATCTCGGACTCGGCACCGGTCTGGGTGTCCCTGACCTTGATGCTCGACACCGTGCCGTTACCCAGCACGTCGGTGACCTGCGTGTTCAGCTGCCACTTGATCTTCTCGTTGGCGCGGGCGCGTTCGAGCATGACCTTCGAGGCGCGGAACTCCTCGCGGCGGTGGATGACCGTGACCGACTTGGCGAAGCGGGTGAGGAACGTCGCTTCCTCCATCGCCGTGTCACCGCCACCGACTACCGCGATGTCGTGGTCGCGGAAGAAGAAGCCGTCGCACGTCGCACACGCCGACACACCGCGGCCGAGCAGCTCCTGCTCACCGGGGATGTTCAGGTAACGAGCAGCGGCACCCATCGCGAGGATGACCGCCCTGGCCTCGTACTCGACGCCGTTCGCGACGACCTTCTTGACCTCGCCGGTGAGGTCGACGGACTCGACGTCCTCGGCCCGCAGCTCGGCACCGAAGCGCTGCGCCTGCTCACGCATCTGCTCCATGAGCTCCGGGCCCATGATGCCGTCGCGGAAACCGGGGTAGTTCTCCACCTCGGTGGTCGTCATCAGGGCGCCGCCGTACTGCGAGCCTTCGAAGACCAGGGGCGCCAGCTGCGCACGGGCGGCGTAGACCGCCGCGGTGTAGCCCGCAGGCCCCGATCCGATGATGATCACGTTGCGCACGCTCACGGCCCCAGCAACTCCTCGATCTCGTCGTCTGTCTGGCTCAACGGATCGTAGGTGCAGCTAATTCCGTGACTTCCGCGACTACCTCGGCTTTGACTTGAGCCGCTACCTGCGCTTGATGGTGGTGTCCGCCAGAACGCCCTCTGGTTTGTCCGGACCGCAGGTCTTCGGGTCCAGCACGACCAGGCGGATCTCGCCGAGACCGGCGGGCAGGATCGCCATCACGGCGTCCTTGCCCTCGAGGTTGATCGGGCTGATGCCGAGCGGGTTGCCCGAGCTGATGATGCCGCCGCCCTGCAGGCAGCCCGCGAGGCGGCTCGAGTTCTCCAGCGGGCCGTAGTTCTGCGCCTTGAGGACCTCACCGACCGCTGAGCCCAGTTCGTCGCGCTTCAGGGCGAGCGGCGGTGCCTCGGCCGCGTTGGACGACGACGTCGTCGGCGCGGGCTGGGCGTCGTTCGCGGGCGGCTGGGTGCCCGGCGTCACGGCCAGCACGACGCCGAACGCGGCGGCGGCCGCGACCAGCACGCCACCGCCCATGCCGAGCCTGCGGTTGCGGCGCCTGCGGGCCTCGTCCAGTGACACGACCGGCGCCGCGGGACGGGCCTCGGCGGCGAGGGCGGCGTCGATCCGTGCCGCCACATGGTCGGGCATCGGGATCGGCGGCAACGTGTGCAGGTCCTCCAGCGTGGCGTCCAGCGCCGCGAGGATTTCCCTGGCGTCAGCGTCCGCCTCGACCCGTGGACGCAGCTGTGCGGCGACCTCAGGGGGCAGCACGCCCGCGTGCAGGTCCGCGATGAGGTCAACAGACCACGGCGGACCCATCGGCACGCGCTCCATGCCGGTCATCGACCCTCCCACTGACGTTGCTCTTGCACATTCACACCGTCAGCTGGGACGTTCGCATCTGCGATTCGGTTCCTGAGGTGCCCGAGAACTTTGGCGAGCTTGGCGCGACCTCGCGCACAGCGGCTCTTGACCGTGCCCTCGGCGATGCCGAGCATCTTCGCCGTCTCGGCCACCGAGTAGCCCTCGACGTCGACGAGCACGATGGGAGCGCGCTGCTCCTCCGGCAGCTCCATCAGTGCCTGCTGCACGATCAACTTGGTCTCGCGGTCGCTCATCGCGTCACGGGGAGCGACCGGTTCGCCGGGACCGGCCTCGGGTAGCGGGACTGTCGGTCTTGTTTGTCGCCGCCTCAACCGGTCGAGGCACGCGTTGACCACGATCCGGTGAAGCCAGGTGGTGACCTGTGACTCCGCGCGGAACGACGACGCGGCACGGAAGGCCGAGATGAACGCCTCCTGGAGCGCGTCCGCGGCCTCCTCGGGGTCACGCAGCGTGCGCAGCGCTACCGCCCACATCCGGTCGCGGTGCCGTTTGACCAGCTCCGAGAACGCGTAGGGGTCACCTGCGGCGTGGGCCGAGATGAGATCGGCGTCCGAGCTGGCTGCGGCGGTCACGCTGGGAGGATAGCGAGCCTGATCATGCCTCACCCGATCAGGCTCACTGCCCGACGGGAACGCGGGGGCCCCGCGTTACCCACAGGGAAACCTGGGGCCCCCGCGTTCCCTTACTGCGCGTCTACTGGGCCCGCGTGTAGAGGACTTCGCGGATTTCCGTCTGGTTCTTCCCAGAGCCGGTGTTCGACAGCTGGGTGATCCAGATCAGGACGTGCGAGGTCGGCTCGTGCTCGTTCAGCTGGATCTGCGTCTGCCCGTCCGACAGGTCCGCGACCCCGATGATCTTGGTCTCCTCCAGCGGCGCGTCCGGCGAGGACGCCACCCTGATCTCGACGTGGGTCATCTTGCTCGGCGAGGTGATGGTGATCGACGCCAGCCGCACCGGTTCGGCGAACGAGCCCATCAGGCCGAGGCCCGGCTTCATGGTCGGGAACTGCTGGAAGTAGTTGTCGGTCCGCCAGAACGTGCTGACGTTGTTGTCGACCGCCCGGCTCGCCTGGTTCGCGTTGTCCGGCTGGTTCGTCACGTCGTAGACGCCGATCGACCCCGGCTGCACCGGGCCGGCGGGCGCTGGGGCGGGCACGGTCTGGCCGTTCGAACCCGGCTGGTTGATCACCACGGTCGGGCCGCCGCCCTTGGACGGCTCGTCGCTGAAGAACCCGACGATCTGCACGCTCAGCCACACGATCACGGCCAGCGTGGCCAGGGCGAGCACGCCGACGCTGATCCACAGCTTCTTCTTGTGCTGCTTGTCGTGCCTCGGGCGCTGCGTCGTCCACACGACCTGCTCGTCGTCATCGCGTGACCGACACGGCGGGGATCATGGCGGTCTCGGCCTCTTCGGCCGCGATCTGGTTGAGGACCTGCAGGATCGCCGCGGACGTGCGGATGCCGCCCACCGAGGTGTCTTCCAGCGACCGGACCGCGACGGACGACAGCTCGTGCGGCAGGTACGGGTGCAGTGCGTTCGGTGCCACGACGGAACCGTCCGGCCCGGTCGGGGCGACCGGCACGCCACCAGGGCCGCCCGGCAGCGCCCACCGGCCGGTGAGCAGCAGGTACAGGATCGCGCCGAGGCCCTTGACGTCGTCGCGCGCGATCGCGTCCGGGCGGGGGCCGGGGAACGCGAGGCGCAGGCGGCCGTCCGAGGTGACGCGGATGCGCTGCGGGTGGTCGGCGCCCAGCACGAGGCCCGCGTGGTGGGCGCCCTCGATGGCGGCGCCCAGCGGTTCGAGCAGGCGGGTCGCGGCGCCGGCGGGCAGCGGGCCCTCCGCGATCAGGTCCATCAGGTCGGTGCCCTGGGTCCACTCGGCGACGACCATGCCGAGGATGCCCTCGTCCGGGCGGATGCCGGTGCCGGGCGTCAGCACGTCGATCACCCTGGACACACCGGGGTGCGTGAACGACGACGCGTGCATCGCGCGTTCGACCGTTCGGCGGGCCCGGCCGGCCGCGTCGTTGTCCGCGAGATCGCCCAGCAGCACGGTCAGCGCGACGTCGCGGTTGAGCTGACCGTCGCGGGCTCGCCACAGTTCGGCGTTCGACCGCTCGTCGGCTCCGGATCTCGCGAGCAGCCGGTAGCGGCCATTGCCGATGACGCCGCCGGCAACCAGGGCGGCGTGAACTCCGCTACTCACGGACACGAGGGTACGGGACGACGGTCACCGGCCGGAGTCACCGCCGCCGTACCAAACGGTTGATCTTGTCGATCGCCGGCTTCATCTCGGGTACCCGGAATGCGGCCAAAAGGCCGAACGCGAGCGGCAGACCGACCAACGTCACCACAATGACCTCGAACCAAGCGGCTACAACCACGTTCGAGAATCCGAACAGGTTCTGGACCAGCAGGTTCACCCCCTTGGCGACCGCGAACGCCAGCGAGGACGCCACGACGGTGAGGCAGACGGTCCAGATGGTGTAGCCGGTCCGCAGCCGGCCAAGGCGGATCCGCAGCCAGACCTGACCGACGACCGCGCCGAAGACGAAGCTCAACGACATCGCGAGCGACACGCCGACAGCGAGCTGCTCCGGCTCGGACACCGCGAGGAACAGGTACAGCAGCGCAATGCGGACCGCCACGATCAACGCCTGGATCAACGTCGGCGTGCGAGCGTCCTTCATCGCGTAGAACACGCGCAGCTGCAGCAGCGTGACCGCGTACGGCACCAGGCCGAACGCGGAGAGCGCGAGCGCCAGGCCGATCCGGGTGCCGGACTCGGGTCCGGCTTCTCCCCAAGCGAACGCGGCCAGGCCGATCGCCACACCCGACACCGTCATCAGCGCGCTGAACGGCATCAGCAAGATCGTCGACATGCGGTTGCCGAACAGCAGGTCGCGCACGATCGCGTCGTTGTCGTTGTTCGCGGCCGCCCGGCTCATCTTCGGCATCAGCGCGGTGAGCAGCGAGACACCGAGCACGCCGTACGGCACCTGGGCGATCAGCCACTGGTAGTTGAACGCCACCAGCGCGGTCCTCGAGTTCGTCGCCACGTTCGTGAGGATCATCATGCTGACGAAGCCGAGCGCGACGTAGAGCAGCACCCAGAACGCCAGGCCACCGAACTCGGACAGCCGCGAGTCCCAGCCGAACCGCCACTTGAACCGGAAGCCGGTCTTCTTGAGCGCGGGGAACAACACGAACGCCTGGACCGCCACGCCGAGCGCGGTACCGAGGCCGAGCACCAGGATGTGGATGTCGGTCATCCGGACCGGGTTGAGCGTGATCTCGCCGGGCAGCATCGCGTAGACGCCCAGCACCACGATGACGACGACGTTGTTGAGCACCGGCGCCCAGGTGGGTGCGCCGAACACGTGCCGGGCGTTGAGAACCGCGCCAAGGAGCGCGGTCAGGCCGTAGAAGACGATGCCCGGCAGCACGAGGTACGCGAACGCCGTGACCAGCGCCGGGTTGGCCTCGTCGGAGTCCGCGATGAAGGCGTCGGTCAGCAGCGGCGCACATGCCACGGCCACGAGCGTGCCGACACCGAGAATCGCCGTGCCCATGCTGATCAGCCACTGGGCGTACGACTCACCGCCGTCGCCGTCCTCCTTCTCGGCACGGACCAGCAGCGGGATCGCCACGCTGGTCAGGATGCCGCCGAGGAGCAGCTCGTTGATCATCGTGGGCAGCGTGGTGGCGGCCTGGTACGAGGTGTTCAGGAGGTCGCCGCCGATGACCGCGATCAGCAGCACCTTCGACAGCAGGCCGGTGACCCGGCTGACGATCGTCGCGATCGCCATCGAGCCGCTCGCCCTGGCGACCGACGGTGCCTGCTTCTGCTGCTCTGGTTCGGTGGTCAGGGCTGTCTCGCTCACGCGCTCGACTTCTCCGGTGTCACGTTCTCGATGGACGGTGCGTCGCCGCCACCCTCGCCGTTGCGAGCGCGGACCCGCTTGTAGATGCGTCGTCCGGAAAGCAGGACGAGCGCGATCGCCGGCGATCACGGTGATGATCACCGTGATGGTGCCGTAGGCGGACGACGACACCTCCAGCTTGACAGTGTCACCGAGCGGCACGCCTTCGGGAGTGGTCAGCCGGACGTTGACCGGGAACCGGCCGGAGCGCAGCACCTCGACCGGCACCCGCACGACGCGCTCGCCGCGGGCGGGAAGTACCTGGTCAGCGAGGTCGAGCTTGCGGATGCCCGGCGTGTCGGCCAGGACGATCCGGACGGTGACGCGGACGTCGAGCTTGTTCGTGATCGTGACGGGGATCGGGCTGTCACCGGAGCCGAGCAGGATCGGGCTGGCCGGCGGCGTGACGCCCACCATGCCGGTCAGCGAGTTGATCTCGCCCCGGCTGATGTTCGCCGCGGACCTGGCGCCCTGCTCGTCCGACCGCCACGCGCCGGACATCGCGCGCAGCAGGCCGAACCACAGCGGGTCGGCCAGGTCGGCGGGGGCCGCGTGCTCGCTGTCCTCCTGCTGCATGGCCGCGACCAGGCCGTTCAGCTCGGCGCTCTGCAGGGTCACGGAGTCGGAGATGGTGGCCGAGATCTCCCGCGCGCCGGCCTCCGGCGGGTAGGAGACCTTGGCGGTCGTCACCGTCGGCACGGCCTCGGTCAGCTGTCCCAGCCCGGACTGGGCCGCGTAGCCGGTGTTGAGCAGCTTCTGGGCGGTGGTCAGGAACTCGGTCATCTCCGAGAGCGGCGCGTTCCACCGGCGCGGCGGCGTGACCAGCACGTTGCGGCCGTCGCCCTGCCAGCCGGCCCGGAACACCAGCACGGCCAGCGCGTTCTGGACGGACACCGGCTGGCTCTCGACCGGCGTGGTCACACCGGAGAGCGTGCGCGGCCGGGAGTCGCTGCCCTGCAGCGCGTCCGAGACCATCGAGTCGATCTGCACGGCGGTCACCGGGTTCGGACCGCCGATGCCGACCGGTCCGGTGCCCTGCGCGTCGGCCAGACCGGACGGGTCGAGCAGTACCGACTTCATGCCCGCGTACTTCGGCTCCGCCTGCGGGGTGGCCAGCTCGTCGAACGTGCCCTGGTCCAGGACGCCGTCCTCCGGCCACACCAGGTCGGGCAGCGGCTGCACGGACAGGATCTGCTGGATGAGCTTGGGGCCGTCGGTCAGCGCGAGCTTGCGCATGTTGCCGAGCTTCGCCCTGTTCAACGCCACGAGGTCGGCGTCGGCATACGGCAGTGCCACGACGCACCGGCCCGTCACGGCGAGCTTGAGCCGGTCGAGCCACAGCTTCGCCTCGGCCTTGCCCCTGCCCGCGGCGCCACCACGCACCGTGTAACCCGTGCTCATCGCCTGGACGGTGCGCAGCAAGTCGGGATCGATGGCCAGGCACATGGCGGTGCTCATCGACCCGATCGCCTGCTCATAGGCCTGCAACACGCCGTACAGCCGGCCGGTCGCCGACAACGACGTCGCGAGCTCGTCGTCGATCAGCTCCGACTGGCCCTCACCACCGAGCCGGACCAGCCGTGGCCGGTCCGCGACGGGCCACAGGACGGTGAGCTTCGCCGGTGCGCCCGGCTTGCCCTTCGTCTCCCCGCCGGGCACGCCGAGCACGGGCAGCAGCGTCGACAACGCCGCGAGCCGCGCCTGGCCGCCGTAGTCCGGCCGGCCGTTGATGTTCGCGAGGATCGGGTAGATGCCGGGCTGCTCGACCGCGAGCGAGGTGGGCGCGGAACCGCGCAACGGCACCTCGAGCGTGAAGTCCTTCTGCTGGCCGGGCTGGAGCTCGTCCGCGACCTCGGTGAACTTGGGCTGGACGAACTCGGCGGCCGCCGGTTCCCGCAGCGCCTTGCGCAGGTCGTCCTCGGAGTCGAGCGCCTCGCCGCGCTCCAGGCGCAGGACGATGTCGGACACCTTGCGGTCGCCGACGTTGACGATCTTGCCGGTGATCGTGACCGTCGCGGGAGAGTCGCTGGTCACGAACCGGGGGGTCAGCTGGCCGATGTCGAGCCGCAGGAACTGCGGCTCCTGCTGGCCGGGCTGGGCCGAGAGGGTCTGGTCGCCCACACCTGGGTGGCGGGCGCCGGCATGAAGGGCAGCGCGTCGACCTCGTCCTGCTGGGACTGTTCGACGGCGCCCGCGGGCGGCGTCACAGTCACCAGGAACGCGGCGACCGCAGCTGTGCAGACGAGCTTCTTCAGGCTCACGCCGACTCCGCCCCGTTCCGGCAGCGGTCGGCGAGCAGTTCCGCGGCTCGGCGGACCAGACGGCGCTCATCGGCATAGGCCAGTCGCTCGTCCAGTTCGCCGAGTGGCACCCACGCCACCTCGGTGACCTCCACGTCTTCGTCGGAAAGCTCTCCCCCCAGCGCTTCGAGGAGGAAGTGGTGAACCGTCTTGTGCACCCGGCGGTCGTCAGCGACGAACCAGTAGTCGATCGACCCCAACGGGCGCAGCACCCTGCTATGAATACCGGTCTCCTCGGCGACCTCGCGCACCGCGGTCTGTTCCGCGGTCTCGCCTGCCTCGATGTGACCCTTCGGCAAAGACCACAGCAACCGGCCGCGCCGGTCAAGTCTGCCGATCACCGCGGCCCGCTGCTCGTCGTCGAGCACCAGCCCGCCCGCCGATGTCTCGGCGACAGTCTTCAGCCTCCGGCCCCGGCGCCGCTTGCGGCGCCCCGGTTTGGAACCTCCGGTTCGTGCGGCAGACGGGGGCATACGGCCGATCGTACTTACGAACGTTAAGTACGCTGGTTTCTCGTGTCTCGATCGCTCCAGCAGAATGCGATGGTGGAAGAGCCCGCCATCACTCCAGTCGTCGCCGAACTCGCCGCCCGGTTCGCAGCCGAGGGCAAGCGCCTCTACCTCGTGGGTGGCAGTGTGCGCGACGCCGTGCTGGGGCGTCCTACGAACGATTTCGACTTCACCACGGACGCACGTCCCGCTGAGATTCAAGGCATTTTGTCCGGTTGGTCCGATGCTCAATGGGACACGGGGATCGCGTTCGGCACGGTCGGTGCGTCCAAGAAGGGCGAGATCATCGAGATCACGACCTTCCGCGCGGACTCCTACGACGGCGTCACCCGCAACCCCGAGGTGACGTTCGGCGACAACATCGACGGCGACCTGGTCCGCCGCGACTTCACGGTCAACGCCATGGCGTTCGACATCGCCGCCAGTCAGTTCGTCGACCCGACCGGAGGCCTTCAGGCCGCCCGCGACGGCGTGCTGGACACGCCGGCGACCCCGCAGGAGTCGTTCGGCGACGACCCGCTGCGCATGCTCCGGGCCGCGCGGTTCGTCTCCCAGCTGGGCTTCACCGCCGCGCCGCGGGTGATCGAGGCGATGCGTTCGATGGCAGGCCAACTCACCCGCATCACGCCGGAGCGTGTGCAGGTCGAGCTCTCGAAGCTCCTGTGCGGCGCGCACCCGCGCCGCGGCATCGAGCTCATGGTGGAGACCGGGCTGGCCGACATCGTGCTGCCCGAGCTCACGGCCATGAAGCTGGAAATCGACGAACATCATCAGCACAAGGACGTCTTCGACCACTCGCTGGTTGTGCTGGAACAGGCAATTGATCTTGAAGATGTTGATCAATCACCCGATCTGGTGTTGCGGATCGCCGCGCTCCTGCACGACATCGGCAAACCGCCCACCCGCAAGTTCGAGTCGGGTGGCGGCGTCTCGTTCCACCACCACGAGGTCGTGGGCGCGAAGATGGTCCGCAAGCGCTTGCGGGCGTTGCGGTACTCGAAGGAGATCACCGAGGACGTCTCGAAGCTGGTCTTCCTGCACCTGCGGTTCCACGGCTACGGCAACGGCGAGTGGACCGACTCGGCCGTGCGCCGCTACGTGACGGACGCCGGCGACCAGCTGACGCGGCTGCACAAGCTCGTCCGCGCCGACTGCACGACCCGCAACAAGCGCAAGGCGAACCTGCTGCGGCGGACCTACGACTCTCTCGAGGAACGCATCGCGCGCATCGCGGCCGAGGAAGACCTCGCGCGCGTGCGTCCGGACCTCGACGGCAACGAGATCATGAAGCTGCTCGGGTTGCCGCCGGGTCCGCAGGTCGGTGCCGCGTGGAAGTTCCTCAAGGAGCTGCGCCTCGACCGGGGGCCGCTGGACCGCGACGAGGCCGAGGCGGCGTTGCTCGACTGGGCGCGCGAACAGGGCCTGACACCGCCCGCGTCGTAACTCATCGTGAGTGGATGAAATCCCCGCGTTAGCGAACTGACAGCGCGGGGCGGCACCATGGGTAGTGCGCTAGGGGAGCGCACGGGGGTGGTGCAGATGTTTGCTTGGGGTCTTTCTTCAGCTCCACGGGTACACGACCTGGATGAGCTGACCGACGACCAACGGGCCGTGCTGAGGTGTCTCGCGCGTGGTCACGCGGACCACGAGATCGCGCGCGTGCTCGGCATCAGCCAGCAGCGGGTGGCCGACGAGGTGGCCGACATCCTGCGGCGACTGGATCTACCCGATCGGGTGGCTGCCGTCGTCTTCGCGCACGAGGCCGGCATGTTGAACCTGCCGTTTCCGCGATAGCAGCAGGTAGCCGGCCAGTCCGACCAGGTACAGGCTCGCGGCGACGAGGATGAGGCCGGGCGAACGTCCGTCCAGGGGGATCACCGTCGCCGTGATGGACACCGCGGTGACCTGCGTGACGTTGAAGAGGGTGTCGTACAGGGCGAACACCCGGCCGCGCACCTCGTCGCCGACGTCGTGCTGCACCGCGGTGTCCACGCACAGCTTGACGACCTGACCGGCGAAGATGATCACGAAGCCGGCGCACAGGATCGTCACCAGCGTCATCGGGAGCCCGAGCCCGACCTGTGCCACGGCGGTGAGGAGCAGCGCGCCGACGATCGTGGTCCTGGTGCCGAACCGGTCGACGATCCGGTCGGTGAGGATGCCGGCGAGCAGGATTCCGGCGCCACCGGCGACGGCGACCTCGCCGAGCCCGCCGATGCCCGCCTTGAGGAAGCCGACGTCCTCCAGGCTGTAGCGCATCAGCAGCAGCGTGACCATCAGGCTGATGCCGAACGCGGCGCGGTGCGCGAGCAGTGCCGCCAGTCCGGCCGTGACGCTCGGGGTGTGCCAGGTGGCCTTCGCGCCGTCCACCAGACCGCGGGCGACGGCCTTGACCGCGTTGTGCGGCTCGTCGACCTCGTCCGGCCCGAGCACCCCCGCCTTGAATCGGCTGGCGATGAACGCGCTGGTCAGCATGCCTACGACGGCGATGCTGGTGCTCCAGGCCGAGCCGCCGTCCCCGGCGCCGAGGATCGCGCGGAACCCGATCGCGCAGGCCGCACCGAACACGGAGGTGATCGCCCCGGCCGTCGTGGCCAGCGCGTTCGCCTCGACGAGGTGGTCCTCGTCGACGACGTGCGGCAGCGACGCGGACAGTCCGGACCCGACGAACCGGCCGATGCCCATGACGACGAGCGCGGAGACGTAGAGCGGCAGCCCGCTCAGGCCCGCCCCGACCGCGAGCGCGGTGAGCAGGACGAACGCGGCGCGCGTGAGGTTCGCAACGAGGATGACCTTCTTGCGGTCCCAGCGGTCGAGCAGCGCGCCGGTGAACGGCCCGACGAGCGAGTACGGCAGCAGGAGGACCGCGAACCCGGCGGCGATGGCGGCGGGATCGGCCTGGCGTTCGGGGTTGAAGAGGACGGCGCCGGCGAGCCCTGCCTGGAAGAGGCCGTCACCCCACTGTGAGGCGAGCCGGGTGGCGAGAAGCCTGCGGAACTCGGGGATGCCGAGGAACCGGCGTGATCCCAAGTGGTGCTTCTCCACCGCAAGCGTTGTCACCGTTGCACTCTAGGCGCGTAGTGGTGAAAACCACGAAAGCCGGACCTCTCGGTCCGGCTCCCCTGGATCGGATGCCAGGTCGCCTCACGGCGCGGTGCACTGAGCGGCTCCAGCCGGACGGTATTCCGCAAAGGCAGTTGTCTGTTGAGCCCGGGGGACACAAAGACATCCGACACTTGAGTCTAACGGGGCGCGGCCCTGAGTTGTTCCAGCGATCACGGATGATTTCATGGTGACGTGCGTCCCGATGCCGAGGTCGAGCCAGGCTCCCTGTTGGTTGCCGCCCCGAGCCTGAACGACCCGAACTTCAAGCGCACGGTCGTCTACATCATCGACCAGCGTCCTGAGGGAACCCTCGGAGTCGTGTTGAACCGCCCCTCCGAGGTGGCGGTGCATGACGTGCTGCCGCCGTGGGGTCCTCACGTCACGAAGCCGCAGTGCATCTACATCGGCGGTCCGGTCGAGCAGAAGACCGCGCTGTGCCTGGCGGCGTTGAAACCGGGTACCGATCCGGAGGTGGTGGAAGGCCTGGTCGGTGTGCAGGGGCCGGTGGCGTTGATCGACCTCGACGCCGAACCGGACGACCTCATGCCGCTGGTCCGCGGCCTGCGGGTGTTCGCCGGCTACGCGGGCTGGGGCGAGGGGCAGCTCGACGGCGAGATCGAGCGCGGCGACTGGATCGTGGTGACCGGACTGGCCGACGACGTGCTCGTCGGGGCCAAGGTCGACCTGTGGGGCCGGGTGCTGCGCCGGCAGGGCATGCCGCTGTCGCTGCTGTCGACCTATCCGACCGACGTCCGGCTGAACTGATTCACGTGAAACGTCGGGTTACAGACCGGCGAGCGGCGAGCAACCGCCGCCACCGCAGGCGCAGCCACCGCAGCCCTTGGGCAAGACCTGCTCCGGCAGTGCCTCGGCCGCGCGGTGCCCCACCAGGCCACCGGCCACGGCGATCGCGAGCGCGCCGACCAGTCCGATGATCCCAGCGGTGACGGCCAGGTCGGCCATGACGAACGACATCGCGCCCGACACGATCGCCACCACTCCGGCCGCGACGTTCGGCACGCCGGCGACGCGGTTGGCCAGCGTGAACGTCTCCTCGTCGCGCAGCGCCGCCGCCGTGCGCACCCCGACGAACCGGTTGCGGCGCAGCCTGCCCTGCAGACCCAGCAGACCGACCGCGCCGAGAGCGACGCCGAGCACACCCAGGACGACCGACAGCACGATGTTCACCCCATGAGGGTAAGACGGAACCGCCGTTGACCTCGCAGTCACCCCGGCCAGATGTGCTCGGCGCCACCGCCCGGTGCAGCGTGCTTGCGGTGCGCTGATACCGTTGACGACATGAGCACGGCCCGCCTGCTCCTTATCTAGCCGCGACGACCTGATCGCAAGACGGTCGGCGCGGCCGCCCTCCATGCCCTTTCTGGGCTGGGGGGTTTCGTCATGTCAGGGGCAGGAACGATGTTGAGAGGGACGTTGAGATGAGCACGGACGCGGCGGAGATCCCCGCCTACCGCTACACGGCGGAGCTGGCGAACCAGATCGAGAAGCGGTGGCAGGCGTACTGGGAGGACCACGGCACCTACCACGCTCCCAACCCCGTCGGTGCGCTCAAGGGTGACGTCCCGGACGACAAGCTGTTCGTGCAGGACATGTTCCCGTACCCGAGCGGTGCCGGCCT
Organism: uncultured Actinomycetota bacterium; assembly: GCA_963771775.1. Classification (GTDB taxonomy): domain Bacteria; phylum Actinomycetota; class Actinomycetes; order Mycobacteriales; family Pseudonocardiaceae; genus Lentzea. Next base: position 438,219 of record CAVYUS010000004.1, on the reverse strand, counting down.
GCACGTCGGGCACCCGCTGGGCTTCATCGGCACGGACGTGTTCGCGCGCTACCACCGCATGAACGGCCGCAACGTCCTGCACACGATGGGCTTCGACGCGTTCGGCCTGCCCGCGGAGCAGTACGCGGTGCAGACCGGTCAGCACCCGCGCAAGACCACCGAAGACAACATCAACACGTACCTGCGCCAGATCCGCCGGCTGGGCCTGGGCCACGACGAGCGGCGTCGCATCTCGACGATCGACCCCGAGTACTACAAGTGGACACAGTGGATCTTCCTGCAGATCTTCAACTCCTGGTACGACGCCGACGCGGGCACGGCGCGTCCGATCGCCGAGCTGATCGCACAATTCGCCTCCGGCGAGCGTGCGACGCCTGATGGTCAACAGTGGTCTGAGCTGTCTTTTGCCGACCAGCAAAGGATCTTGGGCGATTTCCGGCTGGCCTACATGTCGGAGGCGCCCGTCAACTGGTGTCCCGGACTGGGTACTGTGCTGGCGAACGAAGAGGTCACCGCGGACGGTCGCAGTGAGCGTGGCAACTTCCCGGTGTTCAGGAAAAGCCTGCGCCAGTGGATGATGCGCATCACCGCGTACTCGGACCGGCTGATCGACGACTTGGACCGGCTGGACTGGCCGGACAAGGTGAAGGCCATGCAGCGCAACTGGATCGGGCGCTCGCATGGCGCCCGGGTCCGATTCGCGGTGGGAGACGAGTGCATTGAGGTCTTCACGACGCGCCCGGACACGTTGTTCGGCGCGACCTACATGGTCCTGGCACCGGAACACGAGCTGGTGGACCAGATTGCGACGCCCGATCGCGTGGCAGACATCGCGGCGTACCGACGTGCCGCGTCCCTGAAGTCCGAACTGGACCGTCAGGAGAACAAGGACAAGACCGGCGTCTTCATCGGTGCGTACGCGACGAACCCGGTGAACGGTCAGCAGATCCCCGTCTACATCGCCGACTACGTGCTGATGGGCTACGGCACCGGCGCGATCATGGCCGTGCCCGGCCAGGACCAGCGCGACTGGGACTTCGCGAAGAAGTTCGACCTGCCGATCATCCGCACGGTCCAGCCGTCCGAGGGCTTCGAGGGCGAGGCCTTCACCGGCGACGGACCGGCGGTGAACAGTGGGTTCCTGGACGGCATGGCGATCGACGACGCCAAGAAGACGATGATCGGCTGGCTGGAGGAGAACGGCCACGGTCACGGCACCGTCCAGTTCAAGCTGCGCGACTGGCTGTTCAGCCGCCAGCGCTACTGGGGCGAGCCGTTCCCGGTCGTCTACGACGAGGCCGGCACCGCCATCGCGCTGCCCGAGTCGATGCTGCCGATCGAGCTGCCCGAGGTCGACGACTACTCCCCGCGCACGTTCGAGCCGGAGGACGCGGACACCGAGCCGTCGCCGCCGCTGTCGCGCGCGACCGAGTGGACGACCGTCGAGCTGGACCTGGGCGACGGCGTCAAGACGTACCGCCGTGACACGAACACCATGCCGAACTGGGCGGGTTCGTGCTGGTACCAGCTGCGTTACGTCGACCCGGTCGAGACGGAGCGGTTCGTCAACCCGGAGAACGAGAAGTACTGGCTGGGCCCGCGCACGGCCGAGCACGGCCCGACCGACCCCGGCGGCGTCGACCTGTACATCGGCGGCGTGGAACATGCAGTTCTGCACCTGCTGTACTCGCGCTTCTGGCAGAAGGTGCTGTTCGACCTGGGCCACCTGTCCGGCGACGAGCCGTACCGCCGCCTGTTCAACCAGGGCTACATCCAGGCGTACGCGTACCGGGACCAGCGTGATGTCCACGTATTCGCGGACAAGGTCGTCGAGAAGGACGGCAAGTTCTTCTACGAGGGCGAAGAAGTCCGTCGTGAGTACGGGAAGATGGGCAAGAGCCTGAAGAACGTCGTCACGCCGGACGAGATGTGCGAGACGTACGGCGCGGACACCTTCCGGTTCTACGAGATGTCCATGGGCCCGATGGAAGTGTCACGTCCGTGGGCGACCAAGGACGTCGTTGGCGCACAACGGTTCCTGCAGCGGCTGTGGCGCAACCTGGTCGACGAGACCGACGGCAGCCTGCGGGTCACCGACGAGGAGCCGTCCGTCGAGTCGCTGCGCCTGCTGCACAAGACCATCGCCGGCGTCCACGACGACTACGCGAACCTGCGCTACAACACGGCGGGCGCGAAGCTGATCGAGCTGAACAACTTCGTCACCAAGCACTACTCGGCCGGCACGCCCCGCGCACTGGCCGAGCCCATGGTGCTGATGCTGGCTCCGCAGGCCCCGCACGTGGCCGAGGAGCTGTGGGCGAAGCTGGGCAACGACGGCACGCTGGCGCACGGTCCGTTCCCCAAGGCCGACGAGCAGTACCTGATCGAGGACACCGTCGAGTACCCGATCCAGGTCAACGGCAAGGTCCGCTCGCGCGTCGTGGTCTCCGCGTCCGCGTCGCAGGAGGAGATCAAGGCCGCGGCACTGGCCGAGGAGAAGATCGCCGAGCTGATCACGGGCGAGCCCCGCAAGGTGATCGTCGTCCCCGGCCGCCTGGTGAACGTCGTCCTGTAGCGCGAGGTCGCGTCGGTCGTCCGGTCACCCCTTCTCGGCGAATTCGGCGGAGCCCAATTCGTCGAGAAGGAGTCGGGCGGATGGCCGACTTCCCGGCGACCTCGCCGCCGTCTCCGGAGGAGCGGCGATCAAACACTGTCCCCGAAGCCGATGTCCGACAGCACCTGGTCGATCATGCTGTCGAACATCGGCTCCGGGTTGCTCACCGCGAACGGGAACCGCCCGAACACCTCCAGCGCCACGTGCCCGTAGAGGCGCACCCACGACTGCACGATGTGGTAGATCGCGCCCAGGTTGAGCACGTCTCCCTCGACCGACACGTCGTGCTGCTCGACCGCGTCCACCAGGACCTGTTGAAACCGAGCCAGGTCCTCGTGCAGCGCCGTCGGCACCGGGTCGTCCACGTGCTTGGCCACCAGGTTCGACGCGATCAGCCGACCGGCCAGCGCCAGGAACACGGACCCGAACTGGTCGGCGCCCAGCGGGTCGCGCGGCGAGGCGAAGACCAGCGCGAACTCCTGCGGATGACCCAGCGCCCAGCGGCGGAAGCTGTGGCACACCGCCCTGACCTGGCAGTTCACCTCTCCTGAGGTGTCCGCGGCGAGGTCGGCGTAGAGCGCTGCCGCCATGTCCCCGCAGATGTCGTCACAGAGCTGCCGCAACAACGCGTCGTGCGAGTCGTAGTAGCGGTACAGCGCCGGCGCGGTGATGCCGAGTTCCCGCGCGATGGCACGCAGGGTCACCGCATCGCGGCCGCGTTCCACCAAAAGGGCGCGGGCCGCCTGCCGAATCTCACGCTCTGTCTCCGCACGGAGCCGCTCTCGGCGAGTGGCCTCGGTCATATGTCACTCCATCGGGTTGTAGACCCCGCCCACGGCCCCGTACGGTTTTCAGTGAACGGTGTTTACAAGAGTTCACGGGATTCACAGCACGGTAACCCAGGAGGCCGTCGTCGATGTTCGCGAAGTGGGGATCAATCGCATATCGCCGCCGGTGGGTGGTGTTGGTCGCGACCGTACTGCTCACCGTGCTCGGTGGTGTGTGGGGCGTCGGCGTGTTCGACAAGCTCAGCCAGGGTGGTTACGAGGCCCCGAGCAGCGAGGCGGCGCGCGCCGACAAGGTGGCCGAGGAGGCGTTCGGGCGGCAGAACGGTGACGTCATCGTCATCTACCGCGGCGACTTCGCGAACCCGCTCGAGCTCAAGAAGGTCGCCGACCACATCAGCGGCTTTCCCAAGGACGACGTGCTCAAGACCGTCGGGCCCGTGCCGTCCGACGACAAGCAGCAGGCGCTCGTCGCCATCACGCTGACCAGCGGTGACTCGAACGAGCAGCAGAAGCAGTTCGCCGAAATCGAGTCGCAGCTCAAGATCGACGGGTTCACTCAGCAGGTCGGTGGGCTCGTGCCCACCCAGAAGGCCATCAACGACATGTCGCAGGAAGACCTGACGCGCGCCGAGATGTTCTCGCTGCCGCTGGTCCTGCTGCTGCTCGTGATCATCTTCGGCGGTCTCGTCGCCGCCAGCCTCCCCGTCGCCGTCGGTGGTCTCGCGATCATGGGCGCGCTCGGCGTGCTGCACGCGATCGCCATCTACACCGAGGTCAACTCGTTCGCGGTCAACGTCGCGTCGCTGCTCGGTCTGGGCATGGCGATCGACTACGGCCTCTTCATGGTCGGCCGGTTCCGCGAGGAGCTCGCCGCGGGGCGCACCACCGAACAGGCTGTCGGCCGGACCGTCGCGAGCGCCGGCCGGACGGTGATGTTCAGCGCGACGCTGCTGGTCATCGCGCTCGCCGGGCTCATGATCTTCCCGCACGGCTTCCTGAAGTCCCTCGCGTACGGCGGCATGGCCGCGGTCGCGATCGCGGCGCTGGTCTCGGTCACGCTGCTGCCCGCGTTGCTCGGCGTGCTCGGCCACCGGGTCGACAAGCTCGCCATGCCGTGGCGCAAGCGGGAGCCGAGCGAGCGCGGCTGGCGCCGGCTCAGCGGCAAGGTCATGAAGCGGCCGGTGCTGTTCGCGGTGCCGATCATCGGGGTGCTCGTCGCGCTCGGGACGCCGTTCCTCGGTGTGCAGTTCGGCCAGGTCACCGAGAAGGTGCTGCCGGAGGGCAACACCGTGCGGGTGGCCACCGAGAACATCAACCAGAACTTCTCGGCGCTCTCCAACACCGGCTTCAAGATCGTCGTCAAGGGTGGTGACCAGGCCGCGGTCCAGGAGTACCTGGGCAAGGTCAAGGACATCAAGGGCGTTGGCGAGGTCCAGCCGCTCGGCGCCGACAAGGGCGTGACGTCCGCGTCCGCCGGCCTGGAGCAGGACGCGCTGAGCGACGAGTCGAAGCAGGCGTTGAAGGACGTCCGTGCGATCGCGCCGCCGCCGAACGCCGAGGTGCTGGTCGGCGGCAACACCGCCATCGTCAGCGACTCGCTCGCCGCCATCGCCGACGGGCTGCCGTTGATGGTCATGCTGCTGGTCGGGGCGACGCTGATCCTGATGTTCCTGGCGTTCGGCTCGGTCGTGCTGCCGATCAAGGCCGTGCTGATGAGCGCGCTGTCGTTGTCCGCGACGTTCGGCGTGCTGGTGTGGATCTTCCAGGAGGGCCACGGAGCCGACCTGCTCGGCGTCACGCCGGGGCCGCTCGAGTCCGGCATCGTCGTGCTGATGGCGGCCATCGTGTTCGGGCTGTCGACGGACTACGAGGTCTTCCTGCTCTCCCGGATGGTCGAGGCCCGCGGTCAGGGCGCGACGACCGAGGAGGCCGTCTCGACCGGTCTCGCCAAGACCGGCCGGGTGATCACCTCAGCCGCGCTGCTGCTGATCGTGGTGACCGGTGCGTTCGCGTTCTCGCAGGTCGCGATGATGCGGTTCGTCGGCGTCGGCATGATCCTGGCGCTGGCGCTGGACGCCACCGTGGTCCGGATGCTGCTCGTGCCGGCCGTGCTCAAGCTGCTCGGCAACGCCGCGTGGTGGGCGCCCGGCCCGCTCAAGCGAATCCAGGAGCGCCTCGCGCTTCACGACGAGCCGGTGGACGACGACCGCGAAGAGGCGCGCCAGCCCGTCGCGGTCGGCTGACCGGGAGGGAAGGCGATCATGGCCGCGTCGAACTGGCGCGGCCTCGCCTCCTCCAGTTCGCCCGACTTCATCCGGTAGGTCGCGAGCACCGCGTTCGAACTGTCCAGCACCGTCGTCGTCGTGCCGGTCGCGAGGAACACCCTCGGGTCACCCGGTGCGATGGCGACGGCTGGTGCGTTGATGGGCAAGCGTTCGCGCAACGTCATGGTCGCCGCGTCGATGACCGCGACCGAGCTCTCCTTCGTCAGTGCCAGGTAGACGGTCCGGCCGTCCGGCGTGACGGCGACGCTGCCCGCTCCCCTGCCGACGCTCACCGTGCCGACGACCTTGTTCGTGGTCGTGTCGATCACCGAGAGCGTGCCCGGCGTCTTCTCGCCGAGCCGCATGCTGCTCACGTAGAGCCGCTTGCCGTCCGGCGAGATCGCCAGGTGCTGCGGCATCCCGCCGACCTGCACCGTCGACGTCTGGAACGCCGTCGCCGTGTCGACCAGGCCGACCGTGCCGTCCTGGGCGTTCGCCACGTAGAGGATCTTGTTGTCCGGGTGGACCGCCAGGCCCTGCGGCTGGCCCGGCACCTTGACCGCGGCGACCAGCCGGAAGTTCACCGGATCCACCACCGCCACGCTGCCGCTGGCCGAGACGTACAGGCGTTGGCCGTCCGGGCGCATCGCGGCGTGCGCGAGCTGGACCTGGGTGAAGAGCCGGTTGAGGATCGCGCCGGTGTGCGGGTCGACCTCGGTGATCACGCCGGTCCAGCCGTTCACGACGTAGATGCGCTGCCCGTCCGGCGAGACGGCGACACCCGTCGCACGTCCCGCCGTGTCGGCGTGCGCCAGCACAGCACCGCTCGTAGTGTCGACGACCTGGACGAGCCCGGTCTTGCCGACCACGTACGCACGCGGGGCTGACGTTGCAGAGATAGTCGTGAGGTCGTGCCGCTGCTCGACACCCATCGCCGCGATGGCCGCTGAGAGCGCAAGGACCGCGGCCACGAGGCGTGGCTTTGCCATACGCTCGATGGGACCACTTCTGGGTGCTTTCGATCCACTTCCGTCACTCGGTAGAGGGAAATGTTTGCCCGGTTGTAGTACGACCGTCGCCTGCGACGGCGTTCTGTGCGCTGGCCACCAACTTGGCGTAACGGGTGCCGGCGGTGAGCAGGACCAGGCCGGCGCCGAGGAACGCCAGCACGCGGGCGACACCGTCCAAAGCGGCCAGGTCGAACGTGACCAGCTTCAGCACGGCGGCACCGACCAGGATGAGGCCGGAGATCCGCAGCGCCTTGTTGTTGATTCCCTTGACCAGCAAGAACAATGCGGCGATCGTCCAGGACACGGTGACCAGCGAGTGTCCGAAGAGGAATCCGCTCTCGTCCGGCGACACCAGCAGCGCCGCGCACAGCACCGCACCCGCCGCGCCGTACAGCAGCACGAGCCCGGCGAGGATCCACGGGAACGGGTGCCTCGCCGGCTCCCGCAGCACCTGCATCCGCAGGGCCGCCCACGGCGCGGCGATAGCGAACACGCCGAGCACCACGGCCGTGACGAGGCCCGCGGCGTAGTCCCCCGACCTGGCGACGTTGAAGTAGAAGGGCTCGTTGAGCAGCCACGTGATCGGGACGGCCTGCCCGATCGTCATCAGGAAGCCGACGGCGCCGAAGGCGATCGAGCCGACCAGCGCGCTCCGGTTGGTGAGCCGGGCCGCGAGGAACGCCAGCAGCACCGCCTCGGCCAGCACGATCGCGGTGCGGATGTTGCCGTCGAGCGCGATCACCGTGGTCTGGAACAACGCGAGCATGCCCGTCGCACCGGCCGCCGTCGTGAACGCCCGTGGCAGGTCCGGCACCATCCAGATCGCCAGCAGCACCGCGGCGACCGCGCCGGCGAGGATGGACGCGGAGGTCTTCTCGAGCAGCGTCGTCGCGAACATCGACGGCAGCGCCGAACCCGCGACCAGCGCGATCGCGACGATGTCGTCCGGGCGCTTGCGGATCGTCAGCAGCGCGACCGCGATGCCGACGACGGTGGCCGCGGCGGCGACGCCGATCACGCTCCACTCGTAGGAGCGTGGGATGGCGTTCGCGGTGGTGAGCAGCGAGGCGAAGATCGGCGGGAAGCCGCCGGCGATCGCGAGACCCGGCCAGTTGCGCTGGATCTGGACTGGCGTGCTGGCCATCTTGAGCACCAGCAGGAAGCCGACCAGCAGCACCGTGAAGCCCTCGGTCAAGATCGGCGAGCAGATGGCGCACGCTGCGACAACGCCGACCGCGAGCGCTTGCGACTCCCAGCGCAGGGCCAGCACGACACCGGCGGCCGCGACCCCGAGCCCGACGACGAGGCCCACGCCTTCCGGCAGGTATCCGTAGAGGCTGGTGGCGGCGATGACGTCGAGGTAGAGGCCCGCGAAACCGGTGGCGGCGAGCGCGAACGCCCCGGTACGCCCGGCCGGGTTGCGGTGCAGCCACATGCCGATGCCGACCAGCGCACCGCTGAAGACCGCGCCACCGACCACACGCGGCATCGGGCCGAGCCAGCCGCGCTGGATCGCGAGGATCAGCAGCAGCACGAAGCCGAGCACGGTGATCGCGCCACCGACCCAGGCCAGCAGCTTCGAGCCGGCACCGTCCTTGCCGAGCTTCTCGAACAACGTCTCGCGCGGCGGCGGGGGTGCGGGCCACTGCTGCTGCGCCTGCGGCCAATGGCCCTGAGGCATCGGCTGCTGAGCGGACGCGGCGGCCTGCTGCGACCAGGGGTTCTGTTGCTGGGGCATCCCCTGTTGCTGGGGCATGCCGTGCTGCGGCATTCCGTGGTGCTGGGGCACCCCCTGCTGCGGCATGCCCTGCTGGGGCACCCCGAGCGGCGGCGTCGGGAACGGCTCGGGCAGGGGCGGCAGCGGCACCGAGACCGGCGCGGCCGACGTCGGCAGCGGCGCCGAAACTGGCGCGCCCGGCGTCGGCAGCCCGATCTCGTGCTCAAGCGGACGAGGGCGCGGCCGTGCCTCCTCCGGAGCCTCGACGGGAGGTGCGGCGATGGGCGGGGCGACCGCGACGGCCCCCTGCTGGTCCCGCATCTCCGAGCTGATCATCGTCAGCCGCTGGCCGATGGCCGCGAGTTCCAGCGCGAGGCGCTGCTCGTAGCCGAGGCGATCCTGTCCGTCCATGTGATCAGGGTGAGGCAGACCACGCCCAGTGACATCCGTACACCTACTCATCCACTTGACTGGATAGGTGTGTAATCGATTAACTTCTGCCCCGTGACGACCATGAAGGACGTCGCGCAGCACGCCGGCGTATCCACGGCGACCGTGTCGCGCGTGCTCAACGGCCATTCCGCGCCGACGCCCGAGACCCGGGAACGGGTGCTCGCGGCGATCGAGGAGCTCGGTTACCGGCCGAACGCCCTGGCGCGATCCCTCCGCACCACCAGCACCCAGACCCTCGGTCTGGTCATCAGCGATCTGCTGAACCCGTTCTTCGCCGAGATCGCTCGCGCGGTCGAGGACGAAGCCCGGTCACACGGCTACTGCGTCGTGATCGGGAACGCCGACGAGAGCGCCGAGCAGGAAGCGACGTACGTGCGCACCCTGCTCGACCGCCGGGTGGACGGCCTCCTGCTGTGCCCCGCGACCGACGACCCCGGTCTGGTTCGCGAAGTGAGCGCAGGCGGCGTTCCGCTCGTCCTGCTCGACCGGACGGTCCGGGGCGCAACATGCCCCGTCGTCCGCGCCGACGGCAGCGAGGCATTGACCGCGCTCGCCCGGCGGCTCGTCGGCGCCGGCCACACGCGCATCGGCGTGATCGCGGGTCCGCCGAACACCTCCACTGGGAGAGAACGCAGCGACGTGCTCATCGGCGTCCTCGGCGGCCTCGCGCAGGTCGTCCACGGCGACTTCCGGCAGGAGAGCGGCAGCCAGGCCGCCGCGAAGCTGATCGACGAGGGCGTCACCGCGCTGGTCGCGATGGACAACCTGATGGGCCTCGGCGCGCTCGGCGAGATCAGGGCCCGCGGCCTGCAGATCCCGCACGACATCGCCTTCGCGGTGTTCGACGACCAGCCGTGGTTCCCGCTGCTCGACCCGCCGATCACGGTCATCGCCCAGCCGACCGTGGAGATGGGTCGCGAGGCCGCCCGCAGTCTGCTCGCCCTGATCGACGGCCGGCAGCCCGACGACGTCCGCCTGACCGCGAAGCTCGTGCTGCGCGGCTCGCTCGGGGAGGCCGAGCTGTGAGCATCCAGAAGAAAACCCAGAAGCAGAACCAGAAGACGACCCTGATCTCCGCCCGCGGCATCACCAAGCAGTTCGGTGCCACCAAGGCGCTGGACGGCGTCGACCTCGACATCAACGCGGGCGAGGTCCACGTCCTGCTCGGCGAGAACGGCGCCGGAAAGTCCACTTTGGTCAAAGTCCTCGCGGGCATCCACAGCCACGACGCGGGCACCATCGAGGGCAGCGCCAGCCTCGCCGTCATCCACCAGGAGCTCGCGCTCGTCCCCGAACTGAGCGTCGCCGAGAACCTGTTCCTCAACCGGCTGCCGAAGAAGTTCGGCTTCGTCGACCGGGCCGAGATGCGCCGCCGGGCACCGAAGCTGCTCGACCGGGTCGGCCTCGACGTCGACCCGAACGCCAAGGTCCGCGACCTCGGCATCGCCCAGCAACAGATGATCGAGATCGCCCGCGCGCTCGACAAGAACGCCGGCGTGCTGATCCTCGACGAGCCGACCGCGGTCCTCACCGACACCGAGACCGACCGGCTGCTGCAGATCATGGCTCAGCTGCGCCAGAACGGCGTCGGACTCGTCTTCATCACCCACCACCTCGACGAGATCCAGCGCATCGCCGACCGCATCACGGTCCTGCGCGACGGCCGTTCGGTCGGCGTCCTCGGGCCGAAGGCGACCACCCAGCACATGATCGAGCTGATGGTCGGCCGTCCGATCGAGGAGCAGTACCCGCGCGCACGGCAGCGCCCCGGCAAGCCGTTGCTGAGCATCTCGAACCTCACCCGGCGCGGCGTGTTCCGCGACATCAACATCGAGGTCCACGCGGGCGAGGTCGTCGGCATCGCCGGCCTGGTCGGCGCCGGTCGCACCGAGGTCGCGCGGGCCGCGTTCGGCGTGGACGACTACGACTACGGCACGGTCGCGGTCGACGGAAAGCCGTTGCCGCGCCACAACGTCCAGGCCGCGATCAAGGCGGGCCTCGGCCTGGTGCCGGAGGACCGCAAGGGCCAGGGCCTGGTCCTCACCGCGACCGTCGGCCGGAACCTCGAACTGGTGACGCTGGCGAACCGCGACCAGTCAAGGCTCCGCGACATCGCGGGCAAGCTCCGGATCAAGGGCCGCGTCGAGCAGCCGGTGAAGGAACTGTCGGGCGGCAACCAGCAGAAGGTCGTCATCGGCAAGTGGCTGCTGGCCGACCCCAGGGTGCTGATCCTCGACGAGCCCACCCGCGGCGTAGACGTCGGCGCCAAGGTCGAGATCTACGAGCTCATCAACCGCATGACCGCGCAAGGCCGGGCCGTGCTGCTCGTGTCGAGCGATCTGCCCGAGGTGATCGGGATGAGCGACCGCGTCGTCGTGATGGCGCACGGCCGCGTGGCCGGTGAGCTGCCGAAGGGCGCGACCCAGGACCAGGTAATGGCACTCGCCGTGCAGGAGATCTCAGCATGAGCACGATCAGCATCCGACGCTATGCCAGCGAAAACGGCGCTCTGGCGGGGCTGCTCGTCCTCGCCCTGGTGATCGCGGTCATGCAGCCGGCGTTCCTCACCACGCAGAACCTGCTCAACGTCGGCGTCCAGGCCGCGGTCATCGCGATCATGGCGTTCGGCATGACGTTCGTGGTCGTCGCCGGCGGCATCGACCTCTCGGTCGGCAGCATCGCCGCGCTGGCCGCCATGGTCGGCGCACTCACGGCCGGACCGGTCGGGCTCCTGGTGGGAGCGTTGGCAGGTCTCGTGAACGGCGCGCTGATCAGCTACGGCAAGCTGCCGCCGTTCATCGCGACGCTGGCCATGCTGAGCGTCGCCCGCGGTCTCACGCTGGTGTTCTCGGAAGGCCAGCCGCACGAGACCGACGCGATGGTCACGTTCCTCGGCTCGAACCTCACGCCGATGCTCCCGTTGCCACTGCTGCTGATGCTGGCGTTCTTCGGCATCACCGGCCTGATTCTCACGCGCACCAACCTCGGCCGTCGCATGTACGCGATCGGCGGCAACGAGGAGGCGGCCAAGCTCAGCGGCATCGACGTCCGCCGCCAGAAGCTCTGGATCTACGCCCTTTCCGGCCTGTTCGCCGCTGCCGCGGGCCTCGTGCTCGCGGGCCGGCTCGGGTCCGCCGGTCCGCAGGCAGCGGTCGGCTACGAGCTCGACGCCATCGCCGCGGTTGTCATCGGTGGTGCGTCGTTGTCCGGTGGCGTTGGCCGCGCCACCGGAACGTTGGTCGGTGCACTTGTGCTCGCCGTCCTGCGCAACGGCCTCAACCTGCTGCAAGTGCCGCCGTTCTGGCAGCAGGTCGTCATCGGCGCGGTGATTGCTCTCGCCGCGTTGCTCGACTCACTTCGCCGTCGCTGAGATATCCCGCAACAGGTAAGGAACACACCAATGAAGGTGACCCGACGGATCGCGCTGACGCTGGGTGCAGCCGCCTTGCTCGCGACCGGGTGCAGCGGTACGGGAGCGTCCGGAAGCAGCCTCACCATCGGCCTCGCGGTGTCCACTTTGAACAACCCGTTCTTCGTGGAACTGCAGCAGGGCGCGCAGGCGATGGCCGACCAGCTCGGTGCCAAGCTGACCGTGGTCGACGCGCAGAACGACGCGACGAACCAGGTCAACCAGGTGCAGACGCTGCGTCACCCAGGGCGTCAAGGCGATCATCCTGAACCCGGTCGACTCCAAGCAGTCCGCGCCCGCCGCCAAGGCCGCCGAGATGGCGAACATCCCGCTGATCTCGGTCGACCGCTCGGTCGAGGGCAGGGTCGCCGCCGAGGTCGCCTCGAACAACGTGTCGGGCGGCAGCCTCGCGGCCATCGAGCTCGGCCGCGCCACGTCCGGTGAGGTCGCGCACCTCAAGGGCATCTCCGGCGCGTCGGCGTCCCGTGACCGCGGCCAGGGCTTCGAGCAGGGCCTGAACAGCGGCAACATCAAGGTCGTCGCCACCGCCGTCGCGGACTTCGACCGCGCCAAGGCCCTCAACGAGACCACGAACCTGTTGCAGGGTCACCCGAACCTCAAGGGCATCTTCGCCGAGAACGACGAGATGGCGCTCGGCGCGATCAAGGCACTCGGCGCCCGCGCCGGCAAGGACGTCATGGTCGTCGGCTTCGACGGCACGCCGGACGGCCTGAAGGCGATCCAGGACGGCTCGCTCGCCGCCACCGTGGCGCAGCAGCCGAAGCTGCTCGGCGGCAAGGCCGTCGAGCAGGCGGTCAAGGCCGCCAAGGGCGAGCCCGTCCAGCAGGTCGTGGACGTCGAGGTCAAGGTCATCACGAAGCAGAACGTGGCAGAGTTCACGAAGTGACGAACACTCTGCTTGTCCTCGGGTCCGCCAACGCCGACCTCGTGGTCGAGGTCGGCAGGCGGCCCGGCGGCGGTGAGACCGTGCTCGGCGGCGACACCGTTGTGCTGCCCGGCGGCAAGGGCGCGAACACCGCCGTTGCCGCCGCTCGCGTCGGTGCTTCCGTCGCACTCGTTGGTGCTGTTGGAAATGACGGGTACGGCTCGCTGCTGCGGTCGTCCCTGGAGTCGTCCGGTGTCGGCTCGGCGCTCGTGAAGACCTCCGAGCGTCCGACCGGCATCGCGTACATCACCGTGACGCCGGACGGCGAGAACTCCATCGTGGTTTCCCCCGGCGCCAACGCGGACGTCTCATCGTCCGATGTGGACGCTTTGTCGTTCGACGGCGTGCGTGTCCTGACGTGTTCGCTGGAAGTGCCGCTGGAGACGGTGATCCACGCGATCGACGTCGCTGCTCGCGCGGGTGTCCGGCCGGTGCTGAACCTGTCGCCGGTCGCCGAGCTGCCCGCGGAGACGCTCCGGCAGCTCAACGTGCTCATCGTGAACGAGCACGAGGCCGCGCAGCTCGTGTCGGACTGGCGTGATCTGCTCAAGCTCGGTCCCACCTCCGCGATCGTCACGCTGGGCTCGCGTGGCGTGGCCGTGGTGGCACAGGCCGGAATCGTCGAGGTACCGGCGGTAAAGGTCGACGAGGTCGTCGACACGACCGGTGCCGGCGACGCCTTCGCGGGTGCGTTGTCCGCGCGGCTGGCCGAGGGCGACAACATCGTCCAGGCCGCGAAGTACGCCGTGCGGGTCGCCGCCCTCTCCGTCACGAAGGCCGGTGCGCAGCCCTCGTACCCGACCGCCGCCGAGGTCAGCGCGCTAGCGGCGCGATGACCTGCACGGCTTCACTCGAACCGGTGAAGTCGAAGACGGCGAGCTCCTCCTGGTCGCCCAGCTTGGCTTCCAGCCGGCGGAGCTTGCCGTCGGAGTCGAGCCAGTAGCGCAGCCGGGCCTGCGCCGCGTCCTTCTGCTTCGGGCCCTCGAAGACGTCGACGGTCGTGTCGCCGATCCGTTCCGAACGCAGCCAGCGCGCCGAGCTCTGCAACACCAGCTGGGCGTTCTCCGGCCGGTCCGAACCGAGGTTCACCAGCAGCCGCAACGCGCCGTCCAGTTCGGAGCCGCGTTCCTGCAGATCCCTGACCTGCCAGTCGACGACCGGCACCGGGTCGACCGCCCTGGTGGACGGCGACATCGCGAACGCCATCCGCCCGAGGTTCCACTGCACCAGGCCCTGGGAGGACTGGTCGTCGCGGCCGTCCGTGCGCATGCCCGCGTAGCCGAGGTGGTTCACGAAGTCGACCCGGCCGTCGAGCACGAGCTTGCCGCCGGGCGACGGCACGGACGCGGTGAACGCACTGATACCGGTGGTGTAGTTCGTGAACCGGACCAGCGCCAGGCGTTCTGCCTCGGGGATCGTCAACGACCGCGGGTCCGGCGTCGAGCTGCAGGCCGCGAGCAGCAACAAGAGAGCGATCGTCTTCTTCACGACCGCACCGCCGCCCGGTCGCGGAACAGCTCTTCGGTCGGCACCGCGTACTTGTCGGCGTTCGGGGCCTTGTCGGGCAACGGATCACTCGGCATCTCCGGTTGCCTTGGTGGTGCGGCGACCTGGTTGAACGGGATCCCGCGCGGTGCGGCCGGTTTCGGCAGCGGCACGCCGACGCCGTCGTAGCAGCGGCCCTCGACGCAGTTGTTCCGGCCGGGCGCGCGTTTCGAGGCCGCGTACAGCACGTCCAGACCGTTTCCGGTGATCACGTTGCCCTCGAAGCGGTTGTCCAGCGGCGCGAGGTCCTCACTGGACGCGAACGCGACGCCGGTACCGGGGTTGCCGGTGATCAGGTTGCGGGTCACCAGGTTCCTCGTGCCGCCCGCGATGCCCACCCCGAGCCCGAACGCGCCGTCGGCCTGCGCGGGCGAGAGCGCCTCGGCGTTGTCCGAGACGAGGTTGCCGGCGAACACCGCGTCCTCCTGCGGCACGAACGCCTCCTGGTAGTCGGAGTTCGAGGTCATGCCGACGCGGTTGCCGCTGAACCTGTTGCCCAGCACGTACATCCGGCCGGACGCGTTCGTGCCCTCGTAACCGACGGCGTTGCGCTCGGCGACGTTGCCGCGCACGACGATGTCGCACGGCTTGCACTGGCCGACGTAGAACCCGGAGTCGGCACTGCCGCTCGCGTAGCTCTGCTCGATCACGCCGTGCTGGGCGTCGAACGCGTAGATCCCGTACAGCGCGTTGTTGCTGGCCGTCACGTACGAGACCCGGAACCCCTGCACCGGCGGGAACTTCTGGGTGTCCAGTTTGGTGTAGCCGTTGCTGCCGCGGCCCATCCCGCCGTTCTCGCTCAGGCCGGTGACCAGCACGCCGTTCAGCGTGTGGTTGCGGACCGTCAGGTTCTGGATGGACACGTCCGGCGCGGTGACCACGAACCCGTTGGCGCGCTTGACCTCCCCGTCGATGATCACGCTGCCGCGCTGGGTGCCCCTGATCGTGAGGCCCTTGGTCCTGACCTGCACGGACTCCTTGTAGACGCCGGGTGACACGACGATCGTCGCGCCCTCCTGAGCCGCGTCCACGGCAGCTTGGATGGAGCCGAGCTGCGCGGGCACGTCGATCATGGGCCCGAGCTTCGGATGCGCCGCCGACGAGCAACCGGCGACCAGGAACAGTGCAGAAAGCGTGTACGGAGCGCGCACAGCCGGTCACCGTACTGCGCCGTTCGGCCTACTGACACACTGCCCCTGTGAGCCCACTCTCGCGCCGCCGTCTGTTGTACGGCGCTGCGGCCATCGGACTACTCGGCGGCTGTGGTTCCTCGGAACGACAGCCCGGCATCGCGACCCCGCAGCAGCTGCACGCGGACATCTCCGTGTGGGATGCCGTCGCGATGCCGTCTGTGCAGGTCAGCTCATCGGTCACGGTGACGTACGGGCACGGAGTCGACGGCCTGCCGGAGTTCCCTGGTGACGCCGTCCGGCCGCAGGACCTGGGCGGGAAGCTGTTCGTGCAGATCTGCGGCGACGACCCGGCCGCAGTGCGCGACGCGGCGTCCCGGCTGCGGCCCGACGGCCGGTTGCGGTGGCGTGAGCAGGGGTTCTGCCACTCCGACAGCACGAACATGCTCGGCTTCAAGGACGGCATCGTCGTGCCGAAGACGCCGCAGGAGTTCGACGACGAGGTCTGGCTGCCGGACGGGTCGACCATCGCGGTCGTGCGCCGGATGAAGCTCGACATCGCCGCCTTCGCCGCCATGCCCGTGGCCGATCAGGAACGTGTCTTCGGGCGGCGCAAGCACGACGCCGTGCCGCTGTCCGGCGGCGAGGAGGTCGACCTGTCGGCCAAGACTCCGGACGGTGAGTACGTCATCCCGGCCGACGCGCACGTCCGGCGCGCGCACCCGCTGATGGCCGGCGCCGGGCTGATGCTCCGCCGGTCCTACAACTACGCCGAGGGTCTGCTCTTCATCTCCTACCAGCGCGAACTGAAAACATTTGTGAACACCATGTACCGGATGACCGACGGAGACGCTCTGTTGCGTTACGCCACGACGACGAGCTCAGCTGCTTTCCGCATTCCGCCGCTGAATTGGTCACACTGATGTGGTCCCGCTTTCCGGTGGAAGGGTATGGTCTAGACCATGTCGAGCGCGCGGCTGAGCGGTGTCGGTGTGAGCAGTGGCCGGGCTTCGGGTCCGGTGGTGCGGGTGGCAGAGTCCCTGCCTGAACCCCCGTTGGGCCCGCGACCTGCGGATCCGACAACGGAAGCGGCGGCGATCCGGCCGGCCACCGAGGTCGTGGCGCAGCGCCTGATGGAGCGCGCGAAGACCGTCGAGGGTGAAGCCCGCGCGGTTCTGGAGACGACGGCCGCGATGGCCGGCGACCCCGCCCTGATCAAGTCCGCCGAAAAGCTCGTCATCAACGAGTCGCTGCCGGCCGCCCGCGCGGTGCACCAGGCCGCGCAGAAGTTCGTGAACGCGCTGCAGGCCGCCGGCGGCTACATGGCCGAACGCGCCCGCGACGTCCAGGACGTCCGCGACCGGGTGGTGGCCGAACTGCTGGGGCTGCCCGCTCCCGGCGTACCCGACCTGACCTCGCCGTCTGTGCTGGTAGCGCGCGATCTCGCCCCTGCCGACACCGCCGGCCTCGACCCGTCGAAGGTCCTCGCCCTGGTCACCGAGGAGGGCGGCCCCACCTCGCACACGGCGATCCTCGCGCGGTCTCTCGGCATCCCGGCTGTCGTCGCGTGCCGCGGCATCCTGGCGATGGACGCGACTGCGCTGGAGGTCGACGGCGACACCGGCCACGTCCGCGAGTCCGACGGCAAGGTCCGTGCCGCCGGCACTGGCAAGAAGGCCACGTGGAACGGCGTCGGCGTCCTCAAGGACGGCCATCGGGTGAAGGTCCTCGGCAACGTCGGATCGCCCGCGGACGCGGCGGCCGCTGCCGCCGCGGGTGCCGAGGGTGTCGGCCTCTTCCGCACCGAGTTCTGCTTCCTCGACGCCTCGGAGGAGCCGACCGTTGCTGAACAGACTGCGGCTTATGAGGCGGTGCTGGCGCCGTTCAAGGGCAAACCGGTGGTCGTGCGCACCCTGGACGCCGGGGCCGACAAACCGCTGGCGTTTCTGAACCCGGACCCCGAGCCCAACCCGGCCCTGGGCGTCCGCGGCCTGCGCGTCGCCTTCGACCGCCCCGAAGTCCTCGACCGCCAGCTCCAGGCCATCGCCGCCGCGGCTGCCTCGTCCGGCGCCGACGTGTCGGTCATGGCGCCGATGGTCGCCACCGCCGCCGAGGCCTCGTGGTTCGTCGCCCGCGCCCGCCAGGCCGGTATCGCCCGCGCCGGCGTGATGGTCGAGGTCCCGTCGGCCGCGCTGTCCGCCCGCGAGATCCTGCAGGTCGTCGACTTCATCTCGATCGGCACCAACGACCTGGCCCAGTACGTCTTCGCCGCCGACCGCCAGCTCGGCGGGGTCGCGGCCCTGAACGACCCGTGGCAGCCGGCGTTGCTGCGCCTGATCGCCCAGGTCGGCGAGGCGGCCACGGCAGCAGGCAAGCCGATCGGCGTCTGCGGTGAGGCTGCCGCCGACCCGCTTGCTGGCGTGCGTGCTCATCGGCATGGGCGTGACGTCGTTGTCGATGAACCACACGGCTCTCGCGGATGTCGGCGCGAAGCTCGCCACGTCCAGCATGGACATCTGCCAGCTCGCCGCTCGTGGTGCGCTGGCGGCGGGTGACCCGGCGACGGCGAAGCTAGCGGCTCGCGCCCCGCACTAGTCCGAGGAACGCCGACCACGCCTTGTCCGACACGGGCAGGTGCGTGGTCGGCGCTTTGCTGTCCCGGACGCCGATGCCACGACCGACCTCGACGCAGTCGCTCGAGTCTGCGCTGTAGGTGCTCTTGCGCCAGCTCGACATGCGGAACGCCTCCTCAGATCAGGATGCTGGTGATCAGCTCCTTCGATTCTTCCGCATCCAGCGCCTGCTGCGTCGAGCAGCTTCAGCACGTCGGAGTAGGTGGCGAGCGATCGCGTGTCTTCGAGGAAGAGGCCGGAGTTCTTGCCCTCGAGGAAGATGACCGGCTCGAACTTCTCGTAGCCGAGCTGGATGAACGATCCGGATGTTCCTGCGTGCGCGCCGATGGCGGTCGGCACGACTCGCAGGTGATGTAGGTGCGCTGCGCCATCGCCAAAAGGTGGAGGTACTGGTCCTTCATCACGTCTGAGCCCCCCACCGGTAGGCGCAGAGCCTGTTCGTGGATGAAGAACACGAATGTGCGGCTCCAGTGGAAGAGCTTCGCGGCGCGCGAGCTTGGCGGCGATGACTTTCTCGTAGTCGATCGACTTCGTTCGGGCTGCTCCTTCGATGAGGGCACGCATGTAGTCAGCGGTCTGGAGTTGGCCGGGGATCAGATTCATCGACCAGACGGTGATCGCGTTGGCGAGGCGTTCCTGGTCGACCAGGACGGCGCACCTGACCAGGTAGCCCATCCTCGGGAATCTTGAGGTACCCGTTCTCGCGCGTCTCGTGGAACAGCGCGAGCAGATGACGGACTTCGGCGGGCGGGACACGGCAGTACCCGAGCAGCTGCTTCAGGTCGCCCTCGTCGACACCGCCCTTGCCCCGCACCAGGTCGGAGAGCTTGGCTTCGTCCCAGCCGAGTTCCTCGGCGAGCTTGCGATGGGTCAGCCGGGTCTGCTCGATGGCGCGCCGGACGCCCTCGCCGAACTCCCGTCCGACCACACTGGACTTTCGTCGTGGCATGGCGTTGAAGCTAGGAGTGCGGCTTCCCCTTCGCTCCATCGTTTCCGCCCGAATATCCCTGAAGGAAGTAGTTTTTGGAGGCGGTACAAGTCCTACCTTTGAAGTTCGTCGAGCACCGCGCGAATCAATGGGTGTTCTTCTGATCCTTTGCGCACAGCCGCAACCACTCGACGCAATGGCGCCACACCGGCGACCGGTACCCCACGCACGGCATTGCGCGGAGCCAACGCGACACCGGCCCCGGCCGCCACCAACGCCTGAATGGCTCGGAAGTCGTCAGAGGTGTGCCGGATCCGCGGCGCGAACCCGGCCTGCGCGCACGCCATCTCCACGACATCGCGCAACGGGTTGCCGGGCAACGTCACCACCCAGTCCTCGTCGGCCAGCGCCGCCAGGTCCACCGGCCCGGTCAGGGCATGCCCCGGTGGCAGCACGACGTCGAACGGTTCGGTGTAGAGCGGAAAGCGGGTGAAGCGCTCGGTGGTCCGGTGCTCCTCGGTGATCGCCACGTCGATCTCGCCGTCCAGCAACAGCCGCACGCTCTCGTGCCCCTCGGCATCCCGCACGGACAGCTCGATCGACCGTTCCCGCAACGCCGCCAGCGCGGGTGCCACCACCTGCGTGATCGCCGAGGCGAAGGCGGCGACCGCGATCCGGCCGGACGTGCCGGCGGCGAGAGCGTCCAAAGTGGCCTGTGCGCGTTCCAGTTCCGCCGCGACGACGTGGGCGTGCGCGACGAGCAGCTCGCCGGCCGGGGTCAGCGACACCCGCCGGCCCTTGCGTAGAAGCAACGGATGCCCGGCCTCGGACTCCAACGCCGCCAGCTGCTGCGACACCGCCGACGGCGTGAGGTGCAGCGCGACGGCCGCGGCCGTCACCGTGCCGTGGTCGGCAAGTGCGCGCAGTACGCGGAGCCGTCGAGGGTCGATCACCGCTCAATGATGGGGGATTCCACTTCGCCGTTCACGGCGACGTCCTGAGGCACGATCGGCTCGATGGTCACCTTCTCCAGCAGGAGGTACTCCTCCTCCGAGATGGGCATCTGCGCGGGCAGGCCGTACTGAGGCGTGGTGAGCACGTCCCGCTTGACGGTCGGCAGGCCGGTCTCCGGGTTGATCAGCAGCTGGGTCTCGACGCCGGAGAACTGGAACGCCGGCGGCGCGGCGATCGCCACGCCGATGCCGAAGGTGCCGTTCCGCAACATCACTCGGTCGAGGAAGCGCACTCCGTCAAGCGTCTTGAGCAGGTCGAGTGCCGCCTGCCGCTGATCGCCGCGCACGTTCGACGTCATCAGCCCCATCGCGAGGGTCGCGATTCGATAGGGGGTTTTCTCCTCGGTGAGGGCTTCCAGCGTCTTCTTCAGCTCCACCGGATCCGTGGGCAGCGAGTCGAACGAGTCGAGCCGCGCCCAACTGTGCACGGACATCTGGAAGCCGGAGACGTCGGTCTTCTGCACGGCCGGCTTCATCGGGCCGATGCGCACCGAGTAGCTCCCACCGACCTGAGGTGCCGTCGCCGGCTTGCCCGCCGCCTCCCACTTGGCCTCGTCGTCCACCGAGAAAGGCTCCACCGTGCCGTCCTTCTGGACGGTCGTGACCTGACTGTTGGCCGACAGCCATTGCTCGGTCTTGGAGTTGAAGTACACGCGGTACGGGTTCGCCGGGTCGCCGACGACCATCAGCGACCGCTGCTGCGTCAACATGTGCCACCACCGCGCAGGCGCGCCGGGTTGCGCGGGCTGAGTGGGCTGGGGCAGCAGCACGACCACGAGCGCGATCACCCCGGCCGCGACCAGCAAAGGAGCGAACCGCTTGAACAACTGCGTCCTGCCGGACCGTTGCCTGGGCAACTCGAGGATGCGCGCCAGATCGCGTTCCATCCGGGCGTGGTCGACCTCGGGCGCGGGCGGCTTGGCCATGGCCAGGTCTTTCAGGAGGTCTTCCATGACTCCCTCGCACGGTCGTTGGTCGGCGTCGAGAGAGCGTCACGCAACCGTCCTCGCGCGCGATGCAGTCGCACGAAGAACGTCGCCGTCGTGCAACCGAGCACCTGTGCGGCCTCAGCCGCCGGCAGCCCGTGCCACGCGATAAGCGTGAGCACCTCCTGGTCCGCGTCGGACAGGGTGGCCAACGCCGCCCGCAGCTCCACGACGCGCACGAAGTCGTCGGTCACCGGCACGTCGTCGATCTCGTCGTGCCAGGTCTGCCGGCGGGCGGCCAGGACGAGGTTGCGGGCGATGCCGAGCAGCCACGGCAGCGCGTTCGACGGCATCTGGTCGAGCTTGCGCCAGGCGATCGTGAAGGTCTCGCTCGTGATGTCTTCCGCTCGTTGGGCACCCGCGTGGCTCGCGGCATAGGCGAGCACCCGCGGGTAACACTCGCGGTAGACAGCTGAGAAGTCCTCCACGATCGCCCCCTCCCTCTTCACGAGGTAGTGCGCCGACCGTGCCGATTCTTACGGCGTAGTGATGTGGCTCACATCTTGGCGCGAGCGGCGACGAACGCGTCGACCGCCCGGTTCACGTCCTCCGTGGAATGCGCGGCCGACATCTGCGTGCGGATCCGCGCCTTGCCGTGCGGCACCACCGGGTACGAGAAGCCGATCACGTAGATGCCCTGCTCCAGCAGGAGGTCGGCCAGCCGGCCCGCCTCGGCCGCGTCGCCGATCATCACCGGGATGATCGGGTGCTCGCCGGGCAGCAGGTCGAAGCCCTCCTCCGTCATGCGGCGGCGGAACAGCTCGGTGTTCTCCCGCAGCCGGGTGAGCAGGTCGGACGAGCTGGTGAGCAGGTCCAGCGTGGCGATCGCGGCCGCCGTGATCGACGGCGCGAGCGAGTTCGAGAACAGGTACGGGCGCGAGCGCTGGCGCAGCATCTCGACGATCTCCGCGCGACCCGACGTGTAACCGCCGGACGCGCCGCCGAGCGCCTTGCCGAGGGTGCCGGTCACGATGTCGACCCGGTCCTGCACGCCGAACAGCTCCGGCGTGCCGCGCCCGGTCGGTCCGGTGAAGCCGACGGCGTGCGAGTCGTCGACCATGACCAGGGCGTTGTAGCGCTCGGCCAGGTCGCAGATCTCGTCGAGCGGCGCCAGGTAGCCGTCCATCGAGAACACGCCGTCGGTCGCGATCAGCCGGTAGCGCGCGTCGGCGGAGTCCTTGAGCTGACGCTCCAGGTCGTCCATGTCGCGGTTCTTGTAGCGGAACCTGCTTCGCCTTCGACAGGCGCACGCCGTCGATGATCGACGCGTGGTTCAGCTCGTCGGAGATGATCGCGTCCTCGGCGCCGAGCAGCGTCTCGAACAGGCCGCCGTTCGCGTCGAAGCACGAGCTGTAGAGGATCGTGTCCTCCGTGCCGAGGAACTCACTGAGCTTGCGTTCGAGTTCCTTGTGCGGCTCCTGAGTGCCGCAGATGAACCGCACGGACGCCATGCCGAAGCCCCACTCGTCGAGGGCGCTCTTGGCGGCCTCGATCAGGCGCGGGTGGTCGGCGAGCCCGAGGTAGTTGTTGGCGCAGAAGTTGAGCACCTCGTCGCCTTTACCGACCCGGACGGAGGCGTTCTGCGGGGTGCCGATCACGCGCTCGGCCTTGTAGAGCCCGGCGGCCCTGATCTCGTCGATGCCCCTGCGGAGATCGTTCTTCAGCTCGCCGTACATCAGGCTCCCGTCCAGTCGAGGATGACCTTGCCGCACTTGCCTTCGCGCGCGGTGGCGAACGCCTCCGCGTGCTGTGTGTAGTCGTACCGGTGCGTGATCACCGGCGCGAGGTCGAGGCCGCGCTGCAACAGCACGGTCATCGAGTACCAGGTCTCGAACATCTCGCGGCCGTAGATCCCCTTGATGTGCAGCATCTTCAGCACGACGCTGCTCCAGTCGACGGGGAACTCCTCCGCGGGCAGCCCCAGCATCGCGATGCGACCGCCGTGCGCCATGTTCGCGATCATGCTCTGGAGCGCGACCGGCTTGCCGGACATCTCCATGCCGACGTCGAAGCCCTCGGCCATGCCGAGTTCCTGCTGGGCCTGCTCGATCGTCTTCTCGGCGACGTTGACCGCGAGGTCGACGCCGACCTTGCGCGCGAGGTCCAGCCGGTGCTCGGAGATGTCGGTGATCACGACGTTGCGCGCCCCCGCGTGCTTGGCGACAGCGGCCGCCATGATCCCGATCGGCCCGGCACCCGTGATGATCACGTCCTCGCCGATGACGGGGAAGCTCAGCGCGGTGTGCACGGCGTTGCCGAACGGGTCGAAGATCGCGGCCACATCCAGGTCAACGGCCGTGCGGTGCACCCACGCGTTCTGCTCGGGCAACACGACGTACTGCGCGAACGCACCGTTGGAGTGCACGCCGAGCCCACGCGTGTTGGCGCACAGATGCCTGCGTCCGGCCTTGCAGTTGCGGCACGTCCCGCAGACCAGATGGCCCTCACCGCTGACCAGGTCGCCTGTCTTGACGCCGGTCACCGCGGCGCCGGTTTCGACGACCTCGCCGACGAACTCGTGCCCGAGAACCAGCGGCGCCTTGATGTTCTGCGCCGCCCAGTCGTCCCACGAGTCGATGTGCAGATCGGTGCCGCAGATGCCGGTACGCAGCACTCTCACCACGACGTCGGTGGGACCCGGAGTCGGGTCCGGGACGTCGGTCAGTTCGAGGCCAGGCCCAGCGGCGACCTTGACGAGAGCCTTCATGCGGGAAGTCTCACCCTTTGCTGCTTGTGCAGTCCATCAGGACTTTCTGAAGTTCTTGTGCAGCTCAGCTTCATTGGCGATGTTGCGCACCATGCCGCCGAACACCACGCCGTGGAACGGCCAGACCACCGCCCAGTAGAGGTGCCCGGCGAGCCCTTTCGGCACGAACACGGCGCGTTGGCGGTAAGTGGACCCGTACCCCTCGTTGCCCGCCACTCGAAGCTCCAGCCATGCCTTGCCAGGCACCTTCATCTCGGCCCGCAGCCTGCATGCAGCCGTCCTCGTTCGATCTCCTCGACCCGCCAGCAGTCGAGCGCCTCACCCACGTACAACCGCTGCGGATCACGTCGTCCACGCCGCAGACCGACGCCGCCGACCAGCCGGTCCAGCCACCCCCTGATGGCCCAGGCCAGCGGAAACGAGTACCAGCCGCGTTCGCCGCCGATGCCCTCGACGACCTCCCACAGGCGTTCCGGGGTCGCGCTTGGTGTGGCGTTCGCGCTCGTCGGTGTAGACGGAACCGCCGGACCAGCCGGGGTCGGTCGGCAGCGGGTCACTCGGCGCGCCCGGCGTGGAGGCTCCCGACCAGCGGGTCTCCACCTCGGCCTCCCGGATCTTGGCCAGCGCGAGCCCGACGGCCTCGTCGTAGCCGAGGTTCTCGCCCGGCAGCAGCTCCCGGATGTCGTTCTCGTGGCACACCACCTCGTGCACCAGCGACTCGATCAGCGGCCTCGCGATCGACCGCGGGACGGGCGTGACGAGGTTGACCCAGTGCGAGGACAGGCCCGGCGTCAGCAGCGGCACCGGCAGCACCCGCCGTTTGGGCAGGCCCGCGACCTCGGCGTACCGGAGCATCATCGCCAGGTACGTCAGCACCTCCGGCCCGCCGATGTCGAACGTCCGGTTCTCGTCCAGGCCGGCCGCGTCCACCAGGTACCGCAGCACGTCCCGGACCGCGATCGGCTGGATCCGGTTGTGCACCCAGCGCGGCGTGACCATGACCGGCAGCCGTTCGGTCAGGTACCGCAGCATCTCGAAGCTCGCCGACCCCGAGCCGATGATGACCGCGGCCTGCAGCACCACCGCCGGCACCGGTGACCGCAGGAAGACCTCCCCGACCTCCTTGCGCGAGGCCAGGTGTGGTGACAGCTCGGTGCCGTCCGGATGCAGCCCGCCCAGGTAGACGATCCGCTGCACGCCGGCGCGTTCGGCTGCCCGAGCAGTGTTCTCCGCGGCCTTCCGGTCGGCGTCCGCGAAGTTCTTCGAGTGCAACGAATGCACCAGGTAGTAGACGACCTCGACGTCCCGCACAGCCTCGTCGAGATCGCCGAGCACGTCTCCGCGCACGATCTCGACGTCAGCAGCCCACGGGACGTCGCGCAGCTTCTCGGGCGATCGCACCAGGCACCGCACCTGGTGACCTTCGGCCAGCAGCCTGGGTACGAGCCGCCCGCCGAGGTACCCGGTCGCACCGGTCACAAGACACCACATGTCCCGATCCTGCGCGCCCAGGGGTACCGCCGCAGATCAGCGCTTCCGCTTGATCACCACGGTTCCGCCACGCACCGAGCCCTTGAGCTGGAAGTGCGGGTTGCCGACGGAGTTGTGGACCTTGTCCTTGATCTCGCCCGCGGTGATCTCGACGGCGTCGGAGTTGACCGATGACCCCGCGGGCAGCAGGAGCTTCACCGTGCCCAGCGACACGTCCAGGTCGACGTTGACGATCGGTGGCACGTCGGCGGCGGTGAAGTCGAGGTTCGTGGTGCCGAGCGTGTTGCGGATGACGAGCTCCTGCGGCACGACCCAGTGGCCCTTGCGGGTCGTGGTGCTCATCGTGTTCTTCAGCTCGGTGCGTGCGTGCGCGAGCTCGTTGTTGACCATGCCGGGCAGATCGGCCAGCACCACGTTCAGATCTGCCCTGGTCACGGCGCCGAGTGCGGTGTCCGTCCGCGTCGTGAACTCGTCGAGCGTGATCATGCCGCGGCCCACCGCCTTGTTCAGCAGGCTGACGACGTGCTCACGTTCCGCGTCGGACACGCGTAAGTCTCTGGGGTCTGTCATTTCTCTGCCTCCGGTTCGGCGTCGAGACCGTGCTCGATTGCATAACGCGCCAGCTCCACCCGGTTGTGCAGTTGCAGTTTGCGCAGGGTCGACTGCACGTGGTTCTCGACCGTGCGGTGGGAGATCACCAGGCGGTTCGCGATCTGGCGGGCGGTCAGGCCTTTCGCCACCAGTCGCAGCACCTCGGTCTCCCGTTCGGTGAGCTGTGGCTTCTCGTCCGAGTCGTCCGGCGCGGCGGCCATCCGCCGGTACTCGCCCAGGACCAGGCCGGCGAGACCCGCGGTGAACACGGCGTCGCCGGCGGCGGTGCGGGACACGGCCTCGACCAGTTCGTCCGCGGAGGCCGACTTCACCAGGTAACCCGACGCGCCGGCCTTCACGGCCTGCAGCACGTCGTCGTGCTCGCCGGACGCGGACAGCACCAGCACCCGCGTCTCCGGCAGTTCGCCGGTGATCAGCAGCGTGGCGTCGACGCCGGACAGCTCGCCCAGGTTCAGGTCCATCAGCACCACGTTCGGGCGCACGGCCTTCGCGATGCGCACGGCCGAAGCCGCGTCGCCCGCGGTCGCCACGATCTCGAAGCCGCGCTCCGCCAAGTCACGTGCGACGCCCTCGCGCCACATCGGGTGGTCGTCGACCACCATCACCGTGACCGTCATCCTGCCGCCCCCTTCCTGAACACCCGAACCTCCCATTCCGTGCCCTCCCCCGGCCCGGTCTGGAGCTCCAGCGTGCCGCCGAGCGATTCCACCCGGCCTTTGATCGACTTCTCGATCCCCATCCTGCCCTCCGCCGCGGCGGAGGCGATGCGGCCGTCCGGGATGCCCGGACCATCGTCCCGGACGCTCAACACGATTTCTTCCCCGAGATCCTCCAGCAGCACCCACGCCCGCGCGTCCTCACCGGCGTGCTTGTCCACGTTGGACAGTGCTTCACGGACGAGCGAGGTGAGCTCGCCCGCCGCCGGTGCCGCGAGCATCACCTGGGTGGCCGGTGTGGACACCTGGATCCGCGGCGTGGCAAGGAGCTGCAGGCCGGGGCGCAGGTCGATCTCGCCGTCCACAGTGGAGTCGGTAGGAGCGGCGGCCACCAGGTTCCGCAGCGCGACCTCCTGTTCGCCGGCGAGTTTCGCCAGCTCCGCGGCCTCGCCACCGACCTCCAGCCCACGCTTGCGCACGCGGGCGAGCACCTGCAGGACGCTGTCGTGGATCGACCGCGCGAGCCGTTCCCGTTCCGCCGTCGCCGCTTCGGCGCGCAACGCCTGCGCGAGCCGCACCGCCGAACGCCGTGCGGTCGCCGACGCCATTCCGACGACCATGCCGGCGCCGGCCAGCAGCACCACGTCACGCAGCAGGTCGAGGTCCGGCAGACCCTTGGACAGGTAGGTGAAGAGGCCGACCGTCAGCCCGCCCGCGAACCCGGCCAGCGATCCGCCCAGCGCGCCGAGCGCGACCGCGGGCACACACGCCCAGATCGTGGTGATCAACGGGACGTTCAGCATCAGCAGCTGGTGATCCGACATGATCAGGGTGGACAGCGACATGAGTCCGCAGGTCACGGCCAGGTCGGCGAGCACGATCGGCCACCGCCTGCCCCACGTGACGCTGTACGCGCGGCTCGTGAAGACGGACCACAGCGCCATCACGCCGAGCGTGGCCCACGCGAGCCAGGGCCGGACGTAACCGGATTGGTTCGCGATCACGTTGGCCGCCGCGAAGAGGAATGTGACTATGCGTAGCGCGATCGTCCCGCGCCACAGCGGCGTGGCCGGGTCGTCGATCACCTTCGTCACACGTTCGGCAGGCAGTTTGCGCACTCTGTGCTCCTTTCGGGCACCATCCTGCCGCGTGAACGTGTGCTGGCTAACCCCCAGGTGGCCGTCTTCTGCCGAACGGAGGAATGTGCGACGCTTCCCGGGTTCGGGGGAGGTCGATGCTGTGCGGGGATGGCCGGTGTGGACTTTGCGGCGGCCCGCGCTCTGCTACTGGTTGATCATCGACGTGGCCGCACTGGCCGTCGTCACCTACGCGATCGTCTCCACGCCCACCCCGTCACCGTCCGAAATCGGCCGTTTCGCCGCCATCGCGGGCACAGCGGGCGCCGTGATCATCGGCAGCTCCATCTACAGCCACCGCATGGGCGAGACCGAGCGCAACCCGTGGGCCGCCCACCTCTCCTACCTGACGGCGGGCATCCTCGCCCTGCCCCCGAACCTCCTGGTACTGCTCCTCTTCGGCCCCGCCCTGCACTGCCTGCTGGCGCAACGCCCGGAGACGCACCGCTGGATGTTCACCCTGAGCGCCACCGCGCTCGCCGTCTTCGCCACCCGCTACCTCCTCGGCTGGACGCACCCGCACGCGAACCTGCTGATCATGGTGGCCGGCGCCGCCGTGCTGCTGACCCTGCGCGCCGCCCTGATCGCCTGGGGCCTGAAGCTGCGCCGCCCGTCCGCGACCTTCGAGGAGAACGTCGGCGAACCCATCGACGTCATCCTCGGCATCGTGGCGGTGTCGATCGGCGGCCTGATGGGCTGCGTCGCCGAGAACAACGCCGTCCACGCCCTGATCGCCGGCCCGTCCCTGCTCCTGCTGGAACGCGCCGCCCAACTCCCGCAATGGCGCCGCTCCGCCCAGCGCGATGCCAAAACCGGCCTCGCCAACGCCGTGCACTGGGACAGCCGCGCCCGCTACGAACTGACCAAGGGCTCCACCCGCGCCCGCCCGATGGCCGTGATGCTCCTCGACCTCGACCACTTCAAGCGGGTCAACGACGAGGTGGGCCACCTGGCCGGCGACGCCGCCCTGGCCGCGATCTCCCTGCTGCTGCGCGCCACGGTCGGCCGAGGCGATCTCGTCGGCCGGTTCGGAGGTGAGGAGTTCGTCGTGCTGCTGCCCGAGGCCACCGCCGACGAGGCCGAGTCGGTGGCGGAACGGGTGCGCAAGGCCGTGGCCGCTCTGCGCGTGCCCACGATGGCGACCGACGGCAAGCCGCGTGAGTTGCGCGGTCTGACCGTGTCGATCGGGGTGTCCACCACTACGCGGTTCGGGTATGAGCTGCCGGACCTGCTGGTGGCGGCGGATGCGGCGTTGCTGGCGGCGAAGGCGTACGGCCGCAACCTGGTGTCGATGGCCTAGAGCGCTCTTCGACCCGCTCGCTCGTGATCGGCGTGTGCAAGGACTCTGTTGGCGAATTGTTGATCTCGTCAGGCGGCGGTCTGTAGGGCCTGGAATCGGGTGGTCCGGGTGGTGCCGTGGGGTTGATCGAGTAGCCAGGCGTTGAGGCGGGTGAGGTTGATCGCGATCGCGGTGAGGATGTGCTGCAGATGGGTTTTGGCCAGTCCGATGTAGCGGGTGCGGCGTAGCCCGAACGCCCGGACGGCTTGGGAGATGGTGCCTTCGACTCCGGCGCGTGGGTTGTAGCGGAGTTTCCACTCGGGTGTGTTCTGTTGCTGTCGGGTGTGGGTGATTGCCTCGTGCTCGGCGCGGGGACGCAGGACCAGTTGCCGTGGCATGGTTTTCGCGCGGGTGCAGTCGGGGCGGGCCGGGCAGGGTGTGCAGGCGGCGCGGGGGAACCGGATGTGGATCTCGGTGTAGCCGGTGGGGCGGGTGTGTTCGGTCCAGCCGGTGGAGGTGACGCCGCGTGGGCAGGTCGCGGCCTGCTGATCCCAGTCGATGCCGAAGCCGGCGAGGTCGAATCCCTTGCCGGCTTTGGCTTGCCGGCTGGTGTCGGGGCGGACCGGGCCGAGTAGCTCGATGTGATGCTTGGTGTGGCTGGTGGTGAGGGTGCCGCCGTCGACGTAGCCGCCGTCGACGATGTGCGTGGCGGGCAGCAGATCACGGGCGGCCAGGTCGTCTTGGATGGGCCCGGTCATCTCCAGGTCGCTGACCGGTGCCGGGGTGGTGCCCACGTGGGTGATCACGTGCGGGCTGCCGGGATCGCAGGTCTCGGTCAGGTGTGCGCGATACCCGGACCAGAGGGTGTCGCGTTTGGCGGCGGTGCGGGCCTCGGGGTCGTGCGGGGAGTCCAGCCGCCGCCGGGCCGGGGGCAGGCCCTGGTCTTTCGGGTCCCGCGGCCGGATCCGGCCCTTCGTGTCGAGGTAGAACTGCTGGACCCAGGTCCGGCGCAGCACCTCGACCTCGGGCAGCCGGGCCAGCCAGGCCAGATCCGCGTCGCCGCGGATCGTGGTCAGCAGCCGCCACCCGTCGGCGCCGATCTGGGCGGCCAGCTCACGGCGTGTGGTCTCGGGTTTGGGCAGCCGGTAGGAATCCAGGCGGGGGCCGTAGCGGTCGAACCAGTCACCGGGCACCCACGACCGCAGCCAGTCCGGGGCCGCACCGGCCACCGCGTCCAGCGCCGCCCGCATCGTCTCGCCCAGATTCTCCAGCCGGTTGAGCAGCCGCACCGCCGCCAGCACGTGAGTGGAGTCCGTGCGAGCCTTGCCACCCGGTTTGAGCAGCTCTTTCTCCCTCAGCCGGGTCAGCAGCGTGTCGAGCAAGTGCTGTTCGGCCGTCCCGGCGATCAGGCGGTCCCGGAACTCTGAGAGCAGCGAGAAGTCGAACCCCGGATCGGTCAGTTCCAGCCCGAGCGCGTATTTCCAGTCCAGCCGCGACCGGACCTGGTCGGCGGCCTGACGGTCGTTGAGTCCTTCCACGAACTGCAGCACCAGCACCATGGCCAGCCGAGCGGGCGAGGCCGCGGGCTGTCCTCGCCGCGAGAACAGCCCCGCGAACGACTCATCCGCGAAGATCGGGCCGAGCTCGTCGCGGATCCGCATACACAGACTGCCCCTGCGATGCGCGGCCCGCGCGACCCGCACAGTCTCCTCAGGGATCGACACCAACGACTCTGGACGCAGCACCATGCCCGAGAACCTTAGCCTCAAGATCACGACCAGGCACCGCCAGCAATTCGCCAACAGAGTCGTGCAAGTACCACCAACCCAAGATCATCAAGCGTTTTTCTGCTACCAACTGCGGCATCGGCGGCGTCTGAGCCGAGGACGCGGCCGAGCAGTTGGTAGTAGCCAGAGACGATTCGATCAAGAGTCGGTGGTACTTGCAGACGCCATCAGAGCCAGGACAGAGGCTGTTGTCGAACTAACGACTCAGGACACTAGAGCTCTTCGACCCGCTTGCTCGTGTCGTCCTTCGGCGCCGTGTCCTGCGGATTCAGCACATCCACCTGCTCCGGGTTCTGCACCGCGTCCGCATCCGACACCAGCGACCGGATCCCGGAGTTCAGCACCGCCAGCAACGGCACCGCGAGCAACGCCCCGGCAATCCCACCCACGACCAACCCACCCGCGATAGCGAGCACCACAGCCAGCGGGTGCAGCTTGACCGCACGCCCCAACAACAGCGGCTGAAGCACGTGCGACTCCAACTGCATGACGCCGATGAGCACCGCGAGAACGACCAACGAGGCGATGGGCCCGTTGGTCACCAAAGCGATCAACACCGCCACGGCACCGGTGAACACCGCACCGATGATGGGGATGAACGCGCCGAGGAACACCAACGCCGACAGTGGCACCACCAGCGGTACGCCGATGACCGCCAGACCGATACCGACACCGACGGCGTCCACGATCGCGACCACGGCCGTGGCGCGCACATAAGAAACGAGAGAGCTGAACCCGCGCCGCCCCGCCACGTCGACACGCTGACGCACGTCGCGAGGCACCGCGCGCGTCACGAAGCGCCAGATGCCGTCGCCGTCGTGCAGGAAGAAGATGAGCGTGAACAGTGCCAGCAGCAGCCCGGTCAGCGCCTCGCCCACGGTCGCGGCGGTCGTCAGGGCGCCGGACGTGATCTCGGCCTGGTTCTCCTTGATCGTCTTCACGATCTCGTTGAGGTAGTTCTGCAGCTGCGCGTCGGACAGGTGCGCGGGCCCGTCCTTCAGCCACTTCTGGATCGTGTCGAGCGACGCGGCCACCTGCGACTGGAGTTCGGGCAGACCGCGGGAGAACTCGCTGATGACGAACGTCAGCACGCCGCCGAGCACGCCGACGCCGATGATCATCATCACGGTCACGGCCACGCCGCGCGGGACCCGCCAGTCGACGAGCTTCGAGACGCCGGGTGAGAGCAGGGCGGCGAGCAACAGGGCGATTGCGACGGGGATCACGATCGTCGCGAGGAAGCCCAGCACGTACGCGACCACGTACAACGCGGCCACCACAACGACGAACCGCCAGCTCAGCGCGGCACTCACTCGCAGCAACAGGGGAACGCGGCTGCTGATCTCCGACTCGGGTGCGCTCACGTGCCTCACGTTAACTGTTCGGACCCTGGCCAATGCGGAACCTGATGGGGATGATCCGTTCGTCAGGGGAGGACGAAAGTGATCAAGCCGGAAGACTTGACCGACGTCGAACGCCAGGTCGCCGGGGCCTATGCGGGCGGCACCGAGTTCGACCTGACCGGGCAGAGCGTGCGCGGCGAGGTGCTCACCGGGTTGCTGACCGGCCTGTACCGGGTGCCGCGCAAGGGGTTACCCGCGCTGCGCCTGCACAACGCGCGCATCACCGGGAAGTTCGAGCTCGAGGGCACGCGCGTCACGCGGGTCATCGACCTCACGCACTGCACGTTCGACGAACCGCTCGACCTCAGAATGGCCCGCCTCATCGGACTGCGGCTGCGCGGCACCCGTGTCCCCGGTCTGCAGGGCCGCAACCTCCGGGTGTTCAGCGACCTCGTGCTCGAAGCCGGCTTCACCTGCACCGGCATCGTCGATCTCACCGACGCCGCGGTCGACGGCACGCTCCGCCTGGCCGGTTCGGTCCTGCGCAGCAGCACCGACCACGCGTTCCTCGGCGCCCGGCTCCGGGTGAGCGGATCCGTCCAGGCCATCGCGATGCGCGCCAACGGCGAGGTGCGGCTGCGCGGCGCCGCGATCGGTGGCAGCGTCCACCTCGGCGGTGCGCGGCTGATCAACGTCGGCCGTGACGCGCTGGAGGCGTCCGGGATCGTGGTCGCCGGCAACATCTTCTGCAACGCCGAGGGCGGCCGCTTCACCGCGGACGGCCGGGTGCTGCTCGACGGTGCCAAGGTCGGCGGGAACCTCGAGTTCACCGGTGCCCGGCTGAACTCCACCCACCGCGTCGACAACCAGGTGCTCGTCCTGCCGCACGGGCTGGCCGACGAGGCGGCGACGCTGGTGGCCGACCGCATCCGGGTCGAGGGCAACGTCGAGCTGGACGACGGGTTCACCAGCACCGGCACGGTCCGGCTGCCGAACGCCATCATCGGCGGGTACCTGCGCCTGTCGGGGGCGGTGATCGGGCCGCGCGACATCGCCGAGGAGCTCGCCGGCGACGTCACGAACCGCATCCCGGTCGCCCTGCACGCGGACGGCATGCAGGTCCGCGGCGACGTCGAGGCCCGCAGCGCGATCAACGGCGCCGGCGTCCGCTCGCTCCCGTTGCAGACCTACGGCCAGGTCCGGCTGTCGAACGCGCAGATCCAGGGCAGCGCCAGCATGTCCGGCGTCGCGCTGCACGGGCCGGGCATCGACGTGCTGTTCGCCGACCGGCTCCAGATCGGCGGCACGCTCTTCCTGCGCGACCTGAAGGCCAAGGGCTCGATCCGGCTGCAGAACGCGAACATCGGCTCCACCCTCGACTGCTCCGGTGCCGTGCTGACGCTGCCGCGGCTGCGCGGCAACGGCACGCAGAAACCGTCGCTCGACGCCCGCGCCATCACGATCGGCAAGGACCTCCTCTGCAGCCGCGGGTTCACCGCGGTCGGCGGCGTCCGGATCCGGCTGGGCGAGGTCGGCAAGATGGCGACGTTCAGCGACTCGCACCTCGGTTCGACCGCCGCGGACATCGCGCTCAACGCTTACGGCCTCACCGTGCACCAGTTCCGCCTGCACATTCCCGCGGGCCAGCAGCCCAAGGGCAAGGTCGTGCTCAGCCGGCTCAAGGCGGTCTCGGTGACCGACGGACCCGGTCTGTGGGACGCCGAGGGTGGCGTCGCCGTGGACGACTTCACGTTCGAGGGCATCACCGCCGACCCCGACGTGTCGGTCCACACCCGGCTGCAGTGGCTGCTCAAGGTGCAGCCCGACTTCGCGCCAGGACCGTACGAGCAGCTCGCCGCCACCTACCAGCAGGGCGGTGAGGAGGAGCTCGCGCAGAAGGTCCAGCTGGAGAAGCAACGCCGCCGCTTCTCCGAGCTCGGCCGCGCCGGGCGGGTCTGGGGCGGGGTGCAGCGGTGGACGGTCGGTTACGGCTACCGGCCGTGGCTCGCGATCTGCTGGCTCGGCGTGTTCTGGCTGTTCGGCGCCCTGTGGTTCAACTGGCACCCGATGGTCAAGCTCAACAAGGACGAGGACCCGGTGTGGAACGCCTCGCTCCTCGCCCTCGACCTGCTGATCCCCATCATCGACTTCGGCCACGACGGGAAGTGGCAGTTCACCGGCGCCTCGCAGTGGATCTCGTCGCTGCTCGTCGCGGTCGGCTGGGTGCTCGCGTCGACGGCGGCGGCCGGTGCGGCGCGGGTGCTCAAGCGAGTTTGATCTTGAATGGGGTGACGTGCGGCGATCACGGCGCGTGAGATCGACTTGCACGCTGTGTTCGTCACACGATGTAGCTAACCAACCGCGCTAAGCGTGCGTTCGGGGTGGTGCGACTGGCATTGTCGCCAACGTCGACTTGATCAACCTTGGTCGTCGGCGAAACCCTTGAGTGTCACGAGAAGCGAGGTTCCCGCGTTGTCCTCTGCCGGTCAGCGAGCGAAGACGGGAGCGAACGGCATTCGCCGGTTCGCCACCCGAGCGCTGCTCGCCGTCGGTGGAGCTGTCGCGGGTACGGCCATCGCTTGGGCGCTCACCACGTCGTCGGCCAATGCGGCTGGCGACACGCAGCAGTTCGACGTCGTCACCAAGATCGTCTCTGTTGACGAGAAGCTGCCGGTCGTCGTTCCCGCTGCCAAGGCCGTCGACAAGCTCGACGAAACGCTGCGCGCCGAGCAGCAGAAGGCTCGCGCCGCTCTGCCCGAGGTTCAGGTCCAGGAGGCGATCGCTCAGATCGCCTACCAGGTCCTGCCGCGGGTCACGAACGTCGTCACCCCCCAGACCCCCGCGACCTCGCGGGCGATGGACGTGACGTACTGGGAGATTCCCGCTTCCGAGCCCGGACAGTCGCCGGCCTCGCAGGTGGTCCCGCAGTTCACCGGTCCGTCCGGTGCCACGTGGACGGCATTGCTGGAGACGCACCACTTCCTGGTGCTCTCCGAAGAGCACCCGTCTCTCCCCGCCGACCCGTCCCCGAAGCTGCCTGTGCCGGCCCCCGCGCCGGTGCACTGCACCTCCTGCTCGGACGGTTCTGGTTCTGCCAGCGGCAGCAAGTCTGCTGCTCTGGCTGCGTCCGGCACTCACGGCACGTCGACGACGAGCGCTCTCGCGCCGTCCACCGACGAGGTCACCGTGACGCTGGGCAAGCAGCCCGGTACCAACCCCGACTGATTTCAGCGCGCGGTTCGCGACAGCCCTTCTCCCCTGGCTGTTCGAAATTCGACCGTCGCGCTTTTTTCTTGCGCTCCTTTCGGTCGATCACCGCGCGCTCTTCCCCCGGTGAGACGCACCTCGCGTCCGGCCCACCCCATGAACCCCCCTGATCCCAGGGGAATTTGGAAGGAGACCCAATGCAGACCTGGGCGAAGCGCGGTATTCAGTCCGCGTTTGTCACTGGTGGTTTGCTGATGCTCGGTACGGGCATCGCTTCTGCCCAGGAGAACGTCAACCCCGACGCAGCTCCGTCGCCGGTTGACGTTGGCGTTTCGGTTCCGATGAAGGTGGACCAGAACAACCTGGGCACCCCCGTCAAGAGCCTGAACGTCCCGAAGGTCGAGCGCACGATCAGCACGGACCGCGTCACCAGCGCGGTGCCCACTCGCACGGCCGCTCCGGCCGTGCACCCGCTGATCAAGCAGGCCGCCGACCGCGTGCAGGGCACCGCCCTGCAGGGCATCTTCCGCGGCAACACGGTTCAGGCACACGTCGATGTGCCGATCATGATCTGCGGCAACGCGATCGCGGTCCTCGGTGACGCTGAGGCGGCCGGCGACTGCACGCAGGAAACGCACCGCGACACGACCGTCATCACCGACGGTGCGGGCCAGGCCCTCGCGGGCAACATCGTCATCGCCGACTGGGTGGCGCCGTTCCAGATCACCGGCAACGCGATCGCCGCCGGTGGCAACGCCGCCGCGAACACGACCTCGACGCAGAACACCACCACCGGTGGTGACCGCGTCACGTCCGGCGAAAAGGGCGCCGCTTCCGGAAACATCGTCTCCGGACAGTGGGCCACGCCGTTCCAGATCACCGGTAACGCGGTGGGTGGCGCCGGTATCGCCGAGACGGCCTCGACCGCCGACACGACCGCGAAGGCGTACGGCGAGCACCAGACCTCCGGCGAGGGCGGCTCGCTCTCGGGCAACGTCGGCGCCATTCCACTGGCCCCGCTGGTCGAGGTCAACGGCAACTCGGTCGCCGGTGTCGCGAACACCGCCACCGACTCGACGCAGACCGGCACCGCCACCGCCGGCGAGGAGCGCGGCAGCGAGCGCGGGGACGACAAGAACGACATCCCGGCGTGGGTGAAGACGGCCGGCGACGCCTCCACGCTTTCCGGCAACGTCGCCCAGCCGATGCTCGCCGGCCCGATCACGGTCGACGACAACGCTGCTGCCGGGGGCGGCAACGCGGACGCCACGAGCGCCACCACGAACGAGTCGACGACCGGTGGCCAGACCTACACCAGCGGTGAAGGTGCCACGGCCGCGGGCAACGTCGCCGACGTCCCCATCGCGCTCCCCGCGTCCGTGGGTGGCAACGGTGCGGCTGTCATCGGCAACGCGCTCACCGACCACATCAACGAGTCCAGCACGACGGCGGGCTCGGACACCTTCAGCAACGGCGACAACTCCGTGCTGTCCGGCAACCTCGCCTCCGTGCCCCCGGCCACGGCCGTGGACGTGTGCGGCAACGGTGCCGCGGGTGGCGGCCAGGCCGCCGGCACCTGCGTGAACGACGTGACCTCCACCAGTGGTGGGGACAGCGGCACGCTGGGCAACGACTCGGTCGGTTCCGGCAACGTCGTCAACACCCCGTTCGCCGCGCCGGTGGAGACCTACGGCCTCGCGGCCGCCGCTGCCGGCACCGCGACCGGGTCGACCGACGAGACCAAGGACGTCCGCTCCAGCGGCGTCCCCAACACCGTCGACGACAACGGCACGGTCTCGAGCAACATCGTGACCGCGCCGACCGCCGCTGCCGCGCAGGTCTTCGGCACCACGGCCGGCCTGGTGGGCAACACCAAGTCGGACACGGCGAACGACACCTCGGTCACCGCGGGCGGCGACCCGGCCGCCACCGGCAAGAAGAGCTCGGTCTCCGGCAACATCGTCCAGGCGCCGACCTCGACGCCGGCCCAGGTCTTCGGCACGGGTGCCACGCTCGTCGGCAACAACGCCATCGACTCCGCCAACGCCACGGACATGCAGGCGGGTGGCGACGCCACCACCACCGGTGAAGACGGCTCGATCACGGGCAACGTCATCTCGGCTCCGGTCTCCTCCGGCACGCAGGTCATGGGCTGGGCGGTCGGTGGCGGCAGCAACGTCGACTCCAAGGCCACCAACGACCTCAGCTCGGTCGCCGGCGGCGACGTCGACAGCAACGGTGACGGCGGCTCGGTCGCGGCCAACCTGATCGGCGCGCAGGCCACCCCGTTCGTGACGGTTCCCGGCAACTCCGTGTCGGCCGCGGGCATCACCAACGCCGACTCGGACACCTTCACCAACGTCGTGGCGGGCGGCGACTCGACCTCCACGGCCGAGGACGCCTCGGTGTCCGGCAACCTGATCCACGTGCCCGCGAACGCCATCGCCGGCGTCTACGCGAACGCGATCGCGGCCGCCGGCCAGGCGTCCACGGTCACCGACAAGGCATCCCACACGCAGGCCGGCGGCACCATGGAGACGGACGGCAGCGGACCGCTGACCGCCCGCGAGATGACCGTCCCGGTCGAGGCCGCGGCCTACGTCAGGCGCATCCCCGTCGAGGTCCTCGGCCAGGCGACCACCCTGGGCGCGAGCGACGACACGCAGCTCACCGGTGAGGACACCGGCACCCTGCGTGCCTCGCAGCTCAAGGGCCTCGAGCTCCCCAAGGGCGTCGACGGTCTGCTGAAGGCCAACGAGGTTCCGGCGTTCCACGGCATCGACCAGCTGCCGGTGAACAGCCTGCCCAGCACCTCGGGCCTGACCGCGATGGCGGGCCAGCTGCCCGTGTCGCAGCTGCCCGTCTCGCAGCTGCCGGCTCTCGCGCAGGAGCGCTCCGCCCTGCCGGTGAACGGTGGCGTTGCCAGCCTCAGCCCGAACGTCCAGGGCCTGCCCCTGGGCCAGGTGCTGGAGACGGCCCAGGGTCTGCTCCCCGCGGGTGCCACCGCGCGCTCCCTGCCGTCCCTCCCGGTGACCGCGCCGGCACTGCCCATCCCGGTGCAGCTGCCCGCACTGCCCACCGAGCGCTCGCTCCCCGCGCTGCCGTTGGACGGCCCGGCCTCCCTCTCGGGTCTGAACCTGAACCCGACGCAGAAGCTGGCGCAGGAGCGTTCGCTCCCGCAGCTGCCGGTGAGCGCTCCGGCGATCGCCCTGATCGACCCGGCCAACGTGTTCGAGCGCGTGACCGGCTCGCTGTAACACCCCGCAGGATGTAACACCCTCCCTCCGGTAAGAAGCTGAGCCCCGGCGACACGACGGTGTCGCCGGGGCTCAGTGCCGTCCGCACCCGGTTTCAGCGGTTTTCGGCGGTCGCGATGACGTCGTCCGGGGCCGTGTCGCCGTCGCTCGTCACCCAGTGGATCTGCGGACTGTCGCCGACCAGCTGCCTGGCCAGGGAAGCGATCGGCGAGCCGTCACCGAAGTCGTGTTCGGCGAGGACCGCCAGCACGGCGTCGCGGTAGCGGGCCACCGTGAAGTCCGGGCGCAGCCCTTCGCGCAGGACGCGGGCCGCGTCCAGCAGGGAGTCCGGGGCCGTGATCAGGACCAGCGTGACGAGAGTGCCGCGGGTGCGGGCGCGGATCAGCGACTGCTCCAGGCGATCGAGCAGCAGCGCGTGGCCGGGCAGGCCCGTGAGCGGGTCGTGCAGCACAGATCGTGTCTAGCCGAGGTCACGACGGTTGACCAGCATTGCCGCGCCGAAGACCGCCAGCCAGGTGAAGCCGATGATGATCGTCAGCCGTTGGAGCAGACCACCGATCTCCACCAGACCCGGCGTCTGGGCGAACGCGGCGTTGGTCAGCACGAAGGTCATCGCGAACGCCACCCCCGACGCGATGGAGTACCACCGCCGGAAGCGGCGGGCCAGCACGAAGCAGGCGATCGGCCAGCCCACGAAGGTCGGGATCGCGAACAGGTCGTGCACCAGACCGTGCCAGGTGTATTCCGTCAGTGGGGGGCTTCCCGGCGGGAAGCCGCTGACCGGGTCGGTCACGAAGACGCCGGAACCCAGCAGGCCGAAGCCCACCAGACCGATCAGCAGCGGACCCCAGAAGCCGACACCGCGCAGTCCGATGGCGAACGCGATCACCAGCGAGCCGACGACGATGAAGTTCGCGGACTGGACCCAGCCGGCCAGCTGCAACGAGCTGACGGGATGTCGTAAGGGCGAGTAGCCGTCAACGAACGCGCCGTTGACCAGGAACGTCAGCACGAACAGCGGGCCCGCGACGACACCGCAGTACAGCAGGCGGTTCATGACAGGCGGGCGCGGACGGCATCGGTGTCGACGCCGAGGTGGGCCAGCAGGTCGGCGGCCGGGTCCGGTCGCGCGCACGAGAGCAGGGCCAGCACGAACTGTTCGGCGGTCGGGTGGACGGCCTTGCCACGGGGCGTGGGCTTGATCGCGCGGAGCAGGGTGGCGCGTGCGGCCGTGGTCAGCGGCGGGCGTTTGGTCGCGGCGGGCACGACGTTTGAATCGAACTCGCCGGTGTTGATGCCGATCGCGGCCAGCGCCGCGCGGTCCATGGCGTCCAGCCCGGCTCGGGCGGCGGCGGCGTCCACACCCAGCACCGAGACGGCGGCCGGTTCGTGCAGTACGCCGAGCAGCAGGTGCTCGGTGGAGAGGCGGCGGTCGCCGCGCCGTTGGGCCTCCGCCTGCGCCGCCATGATCACGCGGGCTCTGACCTGCTTCGCGAGTTGCTTCATGGTGTCCCCCTGTACTTGGCGTGCACCGACTGGCGGGACATGCCCAGCGCGTCGCCGATCTGTTCCCACGACCAGCCCTGCTCCCTGGCCCTGGCCACGGAGGCCGCCTCGACCTGCTCGGCGAGGCGGCGCAACGCCCCGACGGCACGGAGGCTGACGGCGGGTTCGACGGAGTTGATCTGACGCGTGAGCTCGTCCACGTTTGTCAGGCTAGGCTGACAGACGGCATCCGTCAACGTGGCCTGACGTCAGTGAAGTGTGTGGACGTCGCCTTCCGAGGCGGCAACCACGGGACCGGGGAACGTGTCGCCGGCGGCGGCGACGGCTGCCGCGCGGTCGTTGCCCGGCCAGAAATGCGTGAGCATCAGGCGTTTGGCGCCGGCCTGCCGCGCCCACGAACCGGCCGCGGCGGACGTCATCAGCAGGCCCGAGGTGTCACCAGGACGGTCGGTCGCCTCGACGATGAACAGGTCCGCGTCACGACCCAGCACCGCCAGGGCCGGTGCCGGGCCGGTGTCGCCGGTGTACGCCAGAACCTTCGACGCCTCCAGCCGAATGCCCGCGTTCGGGACGAAGTGCGGCAGGTCGACGCCGGTCAGCGCGAACGGACCGACCTCCCAGGCCCCCGGCAGCTCGAAGACGTCGAAGACCTCGAGCAGCGACACCTCGGGTTCGAGGCCCTGCAGGCGGTCCAGCACGCCCGGCGGGCAGTACAACGGCATCCGGCCGCGCCGCCCGTAGAGCTGGATGCGAAAGAGTGCGTGCAGGTCAGCGCAGTGATCAGGGTGCTCGTGAGTGATCACCACGGCGTCCGGCCCAGCCGGCCACAGCTCCTGCAACCGCGGCAACGTGCCGTACCCCAGATCCAGCGCCAGCCGGTAGCCCGCCTCCTCGACGGCGAAACCGCTGCACGCCCGGCCCGGCTCCGGGTAGGCGCCGCAGCTGCCGAGAACCGTCAGTCGCACGGCTTGCTCAGCAGAATTCCGCGCGGGCCGAAACCGGCGGCCGAGTAGAACGCGACAGCGCGCTCGTTCGTGGCGAAGATGTTCGCGAAGGTGATCGTGGCGCCGTGACGTGCGGCAACGCGTTCCGCCGCCGCCACCAGAGCAGCGCCGATGCCGCGGCCGCGATGACCGTCCAGGACCACGGTGTGGATGTCGGCACTGCGGCGTGGCACCAGGATCTGGTGCTCGGGCGGGTCGGCCAGCAGGACCACCTCCGCCATGCCTGCCACCTCGCCGTCGACCTCGGCGACCGAGATCAGCCCGGAAGCCCAGACCTGCTCGAAGTACCTCCGCACCGCGTCGACGTCCGGCAGCCGGAAGAGGTCCGGCGCGAGCTCGACGTGCCGTTCGGCGTTGACCAGGCGCAGCCGGATCAACGCGGGTACGTCGCGGTGTTCGGCGGGCCTGATCATGTCGGGTCTCCTCCCCATGGCGACATGCAGACGATCTTTCCAGGACCCGCCTACGCGGTCTCTTCGGTTTCTTCGGACTCTGTGGACTCGTCGGCAATCGCGTCGATCAGCATGGCGCGCAGTTCGTCGGAGCTCTTCCGCAGCAACGGCGGAATCTCTTCGTTCCACTGCGCCGCGAAGGTGCCGAGAGCTTCCGCGAACGACTTCTGCATCTTGCCTTTGGCGAACAACAGTCCCAGCGTCACTAACGGCCAGAAGACGGTGCGCCCACGCAGCTTGACCACCACCTGGATCGCCCACCGGCCGTCGGCGGCCGGCCGCTGCGAGATCGTCGCCCGTGCGACCGCGAACATGTGCTTGGCACTCGCCGTGATCGGCGCGGCACCGCGGCCGCCCGCCCACCACCGGTCCAGCTCCGCCACGCCGTTCCACGAAAGCCCGGACAGGCGCTTGTACTGCTTGAGCACCATCACTCCGCCGGCGTTCAGCCGGCTGGGTTGCAGTGTCCCGTCGAAGGCGATGTGCATCTCGTCGTCGATCTCGACCTTGATGGCAGTCTCGGTCCTCGGGTTCCACGCGCTGACCACCACGGTCCCGGAGCCGTCGCCCAGGGCGTACCGCGCGCCGGGAGTTGCGTGCCGTCCCTCGAC
Organism: uncultured Actinomycetota bacterium; assembly: GCA_963771775.1. Classification (GTDB taxonomy): domain Bacteria; phylum Actinomycetota; class Actinomycetes; order Mycobacteriales; family Pseudonocardiaceae; genus Lentzea. The sequence continues at coordinate 395,735 of CAVYUS010000004.1, read as the reverse complement.
CAGCTTGACGGCGGAGACCGTGCGGCCGTCCTCGGTGATGAGGCCGTCGCCCTCAGGCCGCAGGCTCGCGAAGGTCTCGTGCGTCATCGCCACACACTGGTCGAACCAGCGGCGCGGAACTGACTCGAGCGTGATGACGTGCGAGAAACGTGCCATGCCGGGCAGTATTCAGCAGCTGCTCACGGAGCCGGCCGGAATGCGTCCTGGTGGTCGCGGACCCAGGTGGCGAAGGCGGTGGCCGGGCGTCCCAGAATCCGGCGCACCTCCTCGGTCAGAATGGCGTTGTGCCCCGCTCGAGCCCAGGTCATTCCGGTGATCGCGGCGTCCGCGGCCGCTTGGCCGGTGCCGTGTCGCAGCATCTGCTCACGGGCGATGTCGAGGGGAAGATCGACCGTGGTGACGGGGCGGTCCAGTACGGATTCCAGGATGGCGGCCTGCTCGGGGACGCTGAGCAGTTCCGGACCGGTCAGGGTATAGGTCCGTTCGGCATGACCTGGCGTGGTCAGTGCCTCGGCGGCGACGGCGGCCACATCGCGTGGGTCGATGACGCCCTGGGTGGCTGTGCCGGTCATGTTGGGGACGGGATGCCCGGCGTTGATCATGTGCGCGAATCGCAGGACGTTCGAGGCGAAGCTGGAGGGTCGCAGCAGGGTCCAGGCCATGCCGCTGGACCGCACGGCCTGCTCGGCCTGCAGATGCCAGGCCCCGACCGTCTGGTTGTCGCCGATCGTCTCGCCGGTGCCGATCGCCGACAGCTTCACGATGGTGGTCACTCCCGCTGACCGTGCGGTTTCCAGCATGGCCAGGTCGTGACACGGGGTGGGTGAGGTGGGCGCGGTGAGCAGGAACACCGCCCGCACATCGGCCACCGCCGCCGCCAGCGAAGCGGGGTCGTCGAAATCCGCCCGGACGAGATCAACGCCAGGTTCGGCCCGCAGGACGCCAGGGTTGCGGGCCATGGCGCGGACCGCCTCACCACGGGAAATCAACTGGCGCAGGAGATGGCTACCGATGGTGCCGGTGGCACCGGTGATCAGGATCATGGCGGCGACGCTGTCACGGCGGTCGTCCCGCCGGCTTGGAAGTTTCGGCACGTGCTGCCGCGCCGGACGCGCTTACTGTGACGTCATGGGTGTGGACGAGCGCGACGTCGAGGTCCCGGCGGGCCTGCGAGCGTGGATCTCCGAGATCAGCGTCGCGACGGTGAACGATCATGGCCATGGGAAGACGGTGCTCGACGAACCGGACCACGCCACCACGCTGGTCCTGCGCACGGTGCCCGGTCACCGCAATGAGCTCGTGGTCATGGGACCACGCACCCGAGCCCTGTACCACGTGGGCCAATCGGGACCGTGGTGTGTCAGGGCCAGGCTCCACGCCGGCCAGACCCGGCGCCTGCTCGGCCGTCCCGCCCATGAACTCGTCGACAAGATCCTGCCCCTCAGAGCTTTCTGGGGTGAGCCCGCCGACCGACTCGCTCGTGAGTTGGCCGACCACGCCTCGGGTTCAGGCGACGGGTTGCTCGCCCAACTCCTCGTCCACGAGCCTCCGACAGGTGCACAAGGCGATCTGCGACGAGACGAGCTCGTGCGTGAAGCGATCATGTTGCTGTCCGCCGGTGCCGGCCCTGCCCCCGAAGGTGTGGCAGCGGCCGCGCGGCGGCTGCACGTCAGCGAACGCCACCTGCGCAATCTCTTCGCCGATGGCGTCGGCCTGTCGCCCAAACACTTCGCCCGGATTGATCGGGTACGAACGGTGCTCGCCCACGCTCGGGTCCGGCCGTGGGCCGACCTCGCGGCCGATGTCGGCTACTACGACCAATCACATCTGACCGGTGAGTTCCGCCGACTCATGGGCGTCCCACCTGCCGCATTCCTCCGGGGTGAGTTGCCCACCGCGACCCCGTGCCACGCGCCGGCAGGCTCACATGAACGCGGTTGAAGTGCGCCACTGACGTACGGACGTCTGCGAACAGCAAGCCTGTCACGACGTTTCGACTGCCCGCTTCAGCAAAGACGTCGTTTCGTCGAAGGCATGGGTGAGTGCTTGTGGTTGGGGAGACAGGTTGGCCAGGATGCCGTCGATACTCCGCAGCCCCGCGCAGTCGAGCAGCGTCTTCTCGTTGGTGACCCACTGTCCCCGCGCTGCCATCACCGCGTGCGCCGCCTGGCAGGCGGCGGTGGCGATCGCCCCGGCGCTCTCGGTGAGGTGTCCGTGCTCGGCATGGGCGGCGCGGGCATAGCTGAGGGTGAGCTGGGCCATGCCCCACCACTGCGCAAGTGCTTGGCGCCGCAGCGCCTCAGGGTATTCAGGGTTCGGAAGGTCCCCGTGGAGCACCTGGTTGACGGCCAGTTCGGCGACGACCAGATAGGTCGGAATGCCGGCCAGGTGGAACATGAGCTGTTCGACGCCGAACCGGCCCTGGCGGGCTTCGGCAAGCTGATGCTCGACGTCGTCGAGATCGCGGTAGTGCACGTCGATGGGCCGGTTGCCGACCTGGAGCCACGCTCCGCCGTTGAACACGCCGCCGCCCCACCCGCCGATCTCGGAGATCTCCCCTGGCCAGCCGAGGGCTCGCAGGCTCTCGGGGGAGAATCCGCCTCGGTAGTAGATGGCGAAATCCCAGTCGCTGTCGGGTCGATGCGTGCCTTTGGCCCGTGAGCCCCCCAAAGCGACAGCCTCGACATCCGGCAGGCCCGCGAGCCGGTCCGTGACGTGCGCGAGAAAGGCTTGATCGTCGTCGGGGTGCACGGACGTGACGATAACCGGGCCGGTCGCCGAGGCGCAGATCATTTTCTCTCGGGCCCGCGACCGAACAGCCGATCGGCTCAGCCCTGGGCCAGGTCGGCGAAGCGGCTGTAGTGCAGCTGGTGCGCCACGGTGATGGTGGCGGTCGGGCCGGCACGGTGCTTGGCGATGATCAGGTCGGCCTCACCGGCGCGCGGGTCGTCGCGCTCCCAGGCGTCCGGGCGGTTGATCAGGATGACCATGTCGGCGTCCTGTTCCAGCGAGCCGGACTCACGGAGGTCGGACAGCATCGGGCGCTTGTCGGTGCGCTGTTCCGGACCTCGGTTCAGCTGGGAGATCGCGATGACCGGGACGTCGAGCTCCTTGGCGATCAGCTTGAGCGATCGCGAGAACTCCGAGACCTCCTGCTGACGGGACTCGGTCCGCTTGCCGGACGACATCAGCTGGAGGTAGTCGACGACCACGAGCTTGAGGTCGTGGCGCTGCTTGAGGCGGCGGGCCTTGGCGCGGATCTCCATCATCGTGAGGTTCGCGCTGTCGTCGACGAACAGCGGCGCCTCGCTGATCTCGCTCATGCGGCGGGCCAGGCGGGTCCAGTCGTCGTCGCTCATCTTGCCGCCGCGCATGTCGCCGAGGCGGATGCGGGCCTCGGCGGAGAGCATGCGCATGACGATCTCGGTGCGGCTCATCTCCAGGCTGAAGATGGCGCTGGTCATGCCGTGCTTCACCGAGCACGAGCGGGCGAAGTCGAGGCCCAGCGTCGAGTTGTGGGTCGGGATCATCGTCTCGCCCGCGAGGTACAGGTGGTCGTGGTTGTCGACCTCGACGCAGCGCACCGGCACGGACGCGATCGGGCGCACCGCCACGATCTCCACCTGGTCGTGCTGGCCCAGACCGGCGACCAGCTCGTCCACGTCACGGCGCAGGCGCGCGAACCGGCCGTCGACGGTCAACGCCGCCAGCAGCTCGGCGCGCTGCTCCCGCGACGCACGCAGGTACACGAGCGGGATGTGCGGCTCATCGGCCAGGCCGAGCTTCTTGGCCGCGCGCTGCTCGTCGTCCGTCAGCTCCAGATCGCCCAGGCCCGACAGGAACTTGCCCACGGCGGACGGCGACAGGGGCAGTGCCGCGGCGGGCAGGTCCCAGGCCGCCGACATGCGGATGAACTGGCGGCACAGGCCGACGCGCTCGAACAGCTGCTTCGTCGTGCGGATCGCCCAGAAGCCACCGGTCTCGCTGCACGACTCCGTCAGCCACTGGTGCTCGGCGTCGGCCACGATCACCGTGCCGTCGGAGAAGGCGACCTCGAAACACGGGCGGCCGGTCATCACCTCGGTCGTGGCGACCACGCGCGTGGGGCGGCCGTCGGCGCCGATCAGGAAGTCGCCGGCCGCGACCGAGCCCATCGTCGTCCAGCCGGACGGCGTGGGCAGCGGGGTGTCCAGCGCGAGCGCCTTGCCGACACCCGGTCGCGCCGCAACGATGATCATCTGGCCGCCGTGCAGGCCGTTCGTCAGCTCGTCGAGGTCGGCGAAGCCGGTCGGGATGCCCAGCGAGGTACCGCCGCGCGAGGCGATCGCGTCGATCTCGTCCATGGTCGGCTGGAGCAGATCCTCCAGCGCCACGTAGTCCTCGGACGTACGGCGGTCGGTGACCTCGTAGATCGCGGCCTGCGCCCGGTCGACCACCTCGTCGACGTCCGCGCCCTCGGCACCGTTGTAACCGAGCTGCACGATGCGCGTGCCGGCCTCGACCAGACGACGCAGCACGGCCTTCTCGGCCACGATCTCCGCGTAGTAACCCGCGTTCGCCGCCGTCGGCACCGTCGCGATCAACGTGTGCAGGTACGGCGCGCCACCCACGCGCAGCAGTTCGCCGCGCCGTTCGAGCTCGGCCGAGATCGTGATCGGGTCGGCGGGCTCGCCGCGGCCGTACAGGTCGAGGATGCAGTCGTAGATCGCCTGGTGCGCGGGCCGGTAGAAGTCGTTCGGCGCGAGCGCCTCGATGACGTCCGCGATCGCGTCCTTGGACAGCAGCATGCCGCCCAGCACCGACTGTTCGGCGGCGAGGTCCTGTGGCGGCTGACGCTCGAATCCGGGTTCCGCCATACCCCGGTCGTCCACCAGCGCCACTGCCAAATCACCCCTGCGAAGAGTTGAGAGCCGGTGCCCATGCCCGTCAGGACCTTTTTGATACAGGCCCTAGTTGTACCGCGCGGCACCGACAATTCCGGGCGGCCACGCTGTGCGATGACCATCGCCCGAGCTGCGACGCTAGAGGGACCCGTCCGGAGCAAGCAAACCGGCGTGTGGATCGTCCTGTGGACAGGTGGGGGACAACCTGTGGATGGGTGCCCACAGGGGTTAGGACGCTGGGGACAACCTGGGGACAACCGGTGGAGTGACAGAAATAACCGCAGCTCAGGGGCTGTGCACAAGTTGTGGAAAAAGTTGTGCGCCACAGCCTCGGCGTGTCGCGAAAAACGCCTTCTTCGGCGTGTCGCGCCGTCGCTAAACGTGCGGGTTATCCACAGGTCGCCGAACAGGTGGCGCTACGGCAAACGAGCGAAAGCGCCACCCACCCGGAGCATTCCGGGCGGGCGGCGCTTCAGCAAACCGAACCGTAGGCGAACCCCACCAACGAGTGCCGGGTCGCGCCTTCGGCTTACACGCGGGGCCCTCTCGTGCGCTTGTAGTGCACGAAAGCTCCCCGCGTGCGCTCAAAACTCAGCGGACCTACTTCGCCGCGCACTCATCCCCGCGGGGTCTGCGGGGTCGCCCCCGCAACAGACACCGGAGGACGAGCGACGGCGAAGCTGCGTCAGCAGCGAGCAGCCGTCGCTACTCGCCCGAAGTTACGTTGACCGGCAGCGCGATCGTGACCTCGGGGTGCAGGCGAACGGTGACCGAGTGCTTGCCGGTGGTCTTGATGTGACCCGGCAGCTCGATCGCGCGCTTGTCCAGGACGAGACCGCCCGCGGACTTCTTCACGGCCGCCGCCACGTCGGCGGTGGTGATCGAGCCGAACAGCTTGTTCGAGCCGGCCGCAGCCTTCGCGGTCAGCGTCACGCCACCAAGGCCCTCGAGCTTGGCCTTGATCTCCTTGGCGTGGTCCAGGTCGCGCACGCGGCGGGTGTCCTGCGCGCGCTGGATGACCTGGATCTGCTTCTGCGCACCGCGGGTCGCGACGATCGCGAGACCGCGCGGGAGCAGGTAGTTGCGGCCGTAGCCGTCCTTGACCTCGACGATGTCGCCGGGCGCGCCAAGGCCGGAAACGTCAGCGGTGAGGATGAGCTTCATCGCAATGTCTCCTTCTCTTAGCGAGCGGTCGAGGTGTAGGGCAGCAGGGCCATCTCACGGGCGTTCTTCACGGCAACAGCGACGTCGCGCTGGTGCTGCGAGCAGTTGCCGGTGACGCGGCGGGCACGGATCTTGCCGCGGTCCGAGATGAACTTCCGCAGCAGCGTCGTGTCCTTGTAGTCGATCAGGGACGCGCTCTTGTCCTTGCAGAAGGCGCAAACCTTCTTCTTGGGCTTGCGCACAGGCGGCTTGGCCATGTGTCTCTAACTCCTGGATACGCGGTGAATGAAGTACTGGATGACCGGTGCAGTCGGTCTAGAAGGGGGGCTCGTCGGCGAAGCCGCCCGCAGAGCCGGCCGGCGGGGCGGAACCCCACGGGTCGTCTGCCGGTGCGCCACCGCCGCCACGAGACTGCTGACCGCCGCCGCCGCCGAAGCCGCCGCCACCGCCGCCGTCTCCACGGCTGACCTTGTTGACCTTCGCGGTCGCGTAGCGCAGCGAGGGGCCGATCTCGTCGACCTCAAGCTCCACGACAGTGCGCTTCTCGCCTTCCTTCGTTTCGAAGGAACGCTGGCGCAACCGTCCGGAGACGAGCACTCGTGAACCGCGGGTGAGCGACTCGGCCACGTTCTCGGCGACCTGCCGCCACACGTTGCACCGCAGGAACAGCGCTTCGCCGTCCTTCCACTCGCCCGACGTCTTGTCGAACGTGCGGGGGGTGGAGGCGACCGTGAAGCTGGCCACCGCCGCCCCGGACTGGGTGAAGCGGAGTTCAGGGTCGGCAGTCAGGTTTCCGACCACCGTGATCGTCGTCTCGCCAGCCATGTCTTGGGAGCTCCCCTAGTCGAGGTTCGTCAGGCCCTGGCCGCGGCCTTGGCCGCCGACTTGACCGACTTGGCGTCCGCCTTGGCCGCGGCCTTGGCGGCCAACTTGGCGACCTTGGCGGGCTCGCGGCGGATGACCTTCGTCCGGAGCACCGTCTCCTGCAGACCGAGCTGGCGGTCCAGTTCCTTCACCGCGTCAGGCGTCGAGGACAGGTCGAGCACCGCGTAGATGCCCTCGCTGTTCTTGTTGATCTCGAAGCTCAACCGGCGCTTGCCCCAAACTTCGACCTTCTCGACGTTGCCACCGGACGTCTTGATGACGTTCAGGAACGTGTCGAGAGACGGCGCGATCGTGCGCTCGTCGAGACTGGGGTCGAGGATGACCATCACTTCGTAATGACGCATGAGGACCACTCACCTCCTGTGGACTCGCGGCCACGGGCTTTCCGTGGCAGGAGGGTCGTCGCGTCAGCAACTGAAGAAGGGTAACGAGCGCGGTCGGCGACTACGCAGGGGTGCGGCGAAGCACCCAGGTCCGCACCAGCGCACCCGTCACGCAGGCCAGCAGCAGCACCGCGACCAGCAGCGGAGCGCCGACGCCGCCGGGACCGCCCAGCCTGGGCAGTGCCTGCGCGCGGCCGGCGGCCTGCACCGGGTCGCCGTCGTAGCCGTTGCCGTTCGACGCGCGCGGCACCTGCGAGCCGTACCGGACGCCGGGCGACGGCGAGTACAGGCCGGGCATCGCGAACGGCAGCGAGCCGTAGGTGAACAGCGGCACCCGGCCGAAGTTCGTGCCGAGCGAGTAGAGCGGGACGTCACGGGTGATCGGCACGCCCTGCGGCGAGCCGGGGGTGCCGGGGTTCGTGCCCGGCTCACCGGGCGGCGTGCCCGGCTGCGGCTGAGGCTGACCAGGCGGTTTCTGCGCGCCGGGCGGCCCGACGGCCTGCTGCGAGGCGTCCGCGACGGCCTTGGCGCCGTCCTGGACCGGCGCGGCGACCTGGTTCACGCCCGTCACGACCACCTGGCAGCCGCTGGTCAGCGTGGTGCGCACGGTGGAGTTGAGCGTCCCGAGGATCGGCCCGAGCAACGGGATCTTCTGCAGTTCGGCCACGACGGTGTTCGCGATCGTGGCACCGCTGATGGTCGTCGTGCCGACCTGCACCACGCCGATCGGCATGGGCTTGAGCTGCGCGAACGACTTCTGGAACGGCTCGACGAGCGGAGGGCCGAGCAGCGGCACGGCGCGCACGAGGTCCGTCACGGGCTGGAGCACCGCGTTGGGGCTGAGAGAGACCGGGGTTCCGGGGGTGCCCTGCACCGCTGTGGCGCAACTGCCCACCACGATGGGCTCGGCCGCCGTGGCGGTGGTGAGGCCGACGGAGGCGGAGGACAGCGCGAGCAGCGTCGCGGCGGTGACGCTCAGCAGTCGCATGTGAACCCCTTTCCTACTCTCAAGTAACGACCGTAGGTCCTGGTCGTGACGCAGACCATCCCCAGTTTTCGCAATTACTCCTATCGGCGGCGGCTGCGATGGCGTTATGGACGCCGACTACCCTCCTGCTCATGCGCATCGGGGCCCATGTTCGCGACGACGACCCGGTCGGCGCCGCGGCCGAACGCGGTGCCGAGGTCGTCCAGTTCTTCCTGTCGGATCCCCAGGGGTGGAAGAAGCCCAAACCCCACCCGCAGACCGACGCGCTGCTCGCCGCCGATCTCGAGGTGTTCGTCCACGCCCCGTACATGATCAACATTGCGTCGCTGAACAACAAGATCCGGATTCCCAGCAGGAAGAACGTGATCCAGCACGCGGAGGCCGCCGCGACCGTGGGCGCGAAGGGCCTGATCGTGCACGGCGGGCACGTCACGAAGGGCGAGGACCCGGCGGAGGGCTTCGCGAACTGGCGCAAGTTCTTCGAGCGGCAGGTGGCCGAGGGCGGTTTCGCCGTGCCGGTCCTGATCGAGAACACCGCGGGCGGCGACAACGCCATGGCCCGCACCTTCGACTCCCTCAAGATGCTCTGGGACGCGGTCGGCGAGTTCGGTGCGGGCTTCTGCCTCGACACCTGCCACGCGTTCGCCGCCGGTGAGGACCTGGTCGGCATCGTCGAACGGGTGAAGGCGATCACCGGCCGGATCGACCTGGTGCACCTCAACAGCTCCCGCGACGAGTTCGGTTCCTCGCGCGACCGGCACGACAACATCAAGACTGGCACGATCGACGCCGATCAGCTCGTGGCCGTCGCCGCGAGCGCAGGATGCCCCGTCGTGGTGGAGACACCGGACGAGGGTCAGGCCGACGACATCGCGTTCCTGCGCGACCGCGCCGGCCGGTGAAGACCGTGCACGAGGTGGTGAGCGTGACGCCCGAGCGTGGCGATGCCGGGCGTTTCGTGACCCGCTTCGGCAAGCCGGCCGCCGCCGTGCTCGTGCTGTTGTGCGGGCTCACGCTGCTGCTGGGCTTCATCAACAAGGACCGCTGCACCGGTCCGGCGTTCGACCAGTGGGGCCGCACGCAGCCCGACTACGACGAGCGCAACAAGCAGGAGGTCTGCTACTCCGACATCCAGCACCTCTGGATCGGGCGCGACATCGACCGGCACGTCTTCCCGTACGTCGACGGCGGCATCAACGACAAGGGCATCCTGGTCGGCGGCTCGGTCGAATACCCGGTGCTCACCGGCCTGCTCATCTGGGCGGGCGCGATCTTCGCGCACAACGACGCGGAGTACCTGCTCTTCTCCTCGCTGCTGATGGCGCCGTTCGGCCTGCTCACAGGCTGGATGCTGGGCAAGCTCGCCCGATGGCGCGCGCTGCTGTGGGCGATCGGTCCACCGCTGGTCCTGTACGCGTCCACAACTGGGACCTGCCGGTCGTGCTGTGCTCGGTGGCCGCGGTCTACGTGGTGCACCGCTGGAACCGGCCGCTCGTCGAGAGAGCCACCGTCGCGGCGGTGCTGCTCGGGCTCGGGTTCGCGTTCAAGGTCTACCCGGCGATCTTCGTGCTGCCGCTGATGCTCTACGTCGCCACCGGCGGCTGGCGCGGCCAGGAGCTGCCGGCCAGACTCCAGGCCGCCGGCAAGAAGGCCGACATCGCGGGTGCGATCAAGGTCGGTCTCGCGTCGATCGTCACGGTCGTGCTGGTCAACCTGCCGTTCGCGGTGGCCGGAGCGGACGGCTGGCTCGCGTCGTTCGAGTTCCAGCAGCTGCGCCGGGTCGACATCACGACGAACTCGATCTGGTACTGGGGACTGCGACCGTTCATCGGCGACGACGCGATGCAGTCGCTGGTCAGCGTCATCTCGCCGATCACGATCCTGCTCTCGTTCGCGATCGCGGCCGGTTACGGCTGGCTGCGGTACCGGCGCGAGGGCAGCTACCCGTGGATCGCGGTGTCCGGGGCGATGCTGTGCGGCTTCATGTTGCTGCACAAGGTCCACTCACCGCAGTACACGCTGTGGCTGGTGCCGATGCTCGTGCTCCTGCGCGTGCCGCTGATGTGGGCCTACAGCTACTTCGTCGTCGACCTGGCGATGGGCATCGGGATCTTCCGCTGGTTCTGGGCCATCGAGTTCGGTCAGCCGGCCGGGATCTACGACAGCTTCTCCGCGCAGGCCGTGATGATCGGCGTGTGGGGCCGCGCGGCCCTGCTGGTGGCGCTGTTCGTGGCGTTCCTCAAGGCACGCGACGTGACCGAGGACGCCGAGATCGACGGTTCGGCCCGGTCAGCCATCAGGCGGCGTGCTCACACGTAGCGCACGAGCAGCTCGCACAGGTGCAGTTCGCGCACGCGTCGCTGCAGTCTGAGCACTGGCAGACGTTGTGGTTGCAGGTCTCGCACGTGCAGTCGGTGCAGTCGCAGGCCGCGCAGAAGTCACCGCAGTTGCCGCACGAGCACCTTGTGCACTCGTCGTAGTGCACGCCATCAGCCGTGCTGTGCTCGTGGTGCATATGTCCGTCGTGCACGTAGTCGACGTGGTCGGCGTGTACCACGGCGTCGTGTCCGCATCCGGGGCCGTGTGTGTGCATGTGCCGTTCGGCCGGCTTGTGGTCGATCGTCGCGGTCATGTCCCCTCCTGACGTTGCTCCATTGAGGTCATCGTGACACCGGTCACAGCGATCGGCAGCGCGGCGGGGCATCCTTGATCACATGAGGGTGACCGTCCTCGTGGTGCTGTTGCTGCTGGTCCTGGGCGCCGCCGGGCCGCACGAGCGGGCCCAGGCGGTGTCCTGGCTGCCCGTGTGGCAGGCCGTGCCCACCCAGTTCACGGTGGTGCCGGACCGGACCGTCCGGACCACGATCGACCTGACCGCGGGCGGCACGTCCGTCCGGGTGCGCCTGTCGAACCTGCTGGGGATCAAGCCGGTCCGCGTCGAGCAGGTCACCGTCGCCGCGAACGGCGAGACGCGGCAGTTGAGGTTCGGCGGCTCCACCAGCGTCACGATCAGGCCGCGCGACGAGGTCTATAGCGACGCCGTGCAACTGAGGGTCACCACGACGCTGGACATCAACACGTACACACCGGCCGGTACGCCATGCCACGCGCGCGCACACCGCACCATCACGTCGACACGCATGCACATCTGCCTTGTCTCGGCGGTCGAGGTCGCGGGCTTCACCGCACCGGGCGCGGTGGTGATGTTCGGCGACTCGATCACCGAGGGCTACTACGAGGGCGCCTGGCCGTCCCTGGTTCAGAGCGACTACGCCGTGCTGAACGCGGGCATCAACGGCAACGGCGTGCTGACCGGCCCCGCCCCGATGGTCACGCGCGTCTACCGGGACGTGCTGTACAGCGACCAGGTGCGCAAGGCCGTGTTGCTGGGCGGCATCAACGACATCCAGTTCGGCGTCAGCGCGGAGAGCGTCATCGCGGGCATCCGCACCGTTGTGCTGCGGTGCCGGAACGAGGGCGTGCAGGTGCTCGTCGGCACGCTCACACCGTGGCGCGGCTGGATCAACTGGACCGAGCAGAGGGAACAGCAGCGTCAGCGGGTGAACGCGTGGATCCGCGCCACCTTCCCCGACGCGATCGACTTCGACGCGGTCGTGCGCGACCCGGCCGATCCGCTCAGACTGCGTCCGGAGTTCGACTCAGGTGATCATCTACATCCGAACGGCGCCGCATTCGGTGCAATGGCTCGCCTCGTGCGGGTGTGATCGGAACTGCGATGTCAACGGCGGGAAAGGTTCAGCCACTGGACAAGACCGCCTCGGCTTCGTAAAGTCAAGCACGATCTTCGACTGGAGGATCTTTGCGCTGGGGGGCGTGCCTGAACATTTCGCTCGGACACATCTGATCAACTTGATCCACGCGATGCTGTCGATCTTTCGGATCGGCTTCTTCGTGCTGCCCGTCGCGTGAGTAACCGACGAGTGACCTGGGGGAATGAATTGAAGAAGCTTGCTCGCTTGGCTGCGGCATTCACCTTTGTTTTGCCGTTGGTGATGGTTGGTACGGCGCAGCCCGCGTCGGCGGTTTTCGGCGACCTGAGGGACCATTGTTATGGCGGCGCCTACTGTGTCATGATCCACGCCAACTGGCGGGGGTGCATCGCGCCGTTCCCGGGCAACGACGCCAACTATTCCGACAACAGCTGCTACGACGGCCCGATCGAATACCACAACGCCCTTGACAATCAGGTCACCTCTGTCTACAACAACGGTAACCCGGGCGCGCCCGACGACATCCAGTCGTTCCGGCGCCCGAACTACGTGGAAATGATCTGGTTCGTTCCGACGGGATACTACTACTCGAATGTAGATGGCTGGTGCGGTGCTTTGCCGTGCAACGACCAGGCGTCTTCTCATCGGTGGGTGTGACGCACTCGCAGTAGTGACATGTCAGTCCAGGTCGAAGTGGGCGCGGAGTCGGCCCGCTTCGGCCTGGATCTTCTGGGGGGAGAGAAATGGCCAGGAACCATCTGAATGCGGTGGTGATCGGGGCGGGTTTGTTCGTGATCGCGGCGTGTTCGGCACAGCCGGCTGGACCGCGACCTGATACACGGCCTGAGCCCTCTCTGGGGCCGGTTCCGGTGGTCCAGGTCGACGCGGACGTCAAGTTCCCGCTCGATGGTTACCAGATCTCGCCGGAGCGCCGGGCAACCATTCGGAAGGGGCAGGATCTGGTGGTGCAGAAGTGCCTGCGCCGGTTCGGCTTCGAGATGGAGTTGCCCGACCGTGAGCCGGACCAGGTGCGGGGCCGTGTGATCGGTGTCGTCGATGACGCGGAGGTGGCGACGTTCGGCTACTCCGATCCGGAGACGCTCGAGTCCGTTCGCAAGGCCGAGCAGATCAGGAAGGAGCAGAAACCCTGGCCGGAGGACATGATCGCCGTGCTGAGCGGCCGTGAGGCGAAAGCTCCGAAGGGGAGCGATGTTCCCGATGGGGGCTGTATGGGCGAGGCTCAACGGATCCTTGGTCTTCCGGCGCAAAGTACGGGCAAGCCCGGTGACGAGAACTTCGTGATCGCCTTGTCGAGCAGGTCGACCAAGCTGGCTGAGGCGGACAGCAGGTTGACGGACGTCTGGGGCAAGTGGAGCGCCTGTATGAAGGACGCGGGCTACCACTACGCCAACCCGTGGGGCCCCAACAGCGAGAAGAAGTTCGGTGGTGACGATGCCTCACCGGAAGAGATCGCCACGGCACGCGCCGATGTCGCCTGCCGCAAGAAGCACGACGTGAACGGCATCTGGGTGGCGGTGCGGACCGCGTATCAGAACCGGCTCATCGCGGACAACGCCGATGCGCTCAAGCAGCACCAGGTCCACGTCGACCAACAGGTACGCAAGGCGACCGAAGTCGTGTCGGACAAGAAGTGACGTGCTCAGACCGCGTCCGGCGTTCGACTCCGGTGATCGTCTGCGCCCGCACGAGGTCGCATCCGATGTGACGGCTCGCCTCGTGCGGGTGTGATGATCCGCCGGTCCGGCGCATCGGTCATGACGCCCGCCAGCGGGTCGTCTTCGCCGGCCTGGCGCACGAGGTCGCGCTCCGGGTGGTAGATCTCCTTCAGGATGATCACGCACAACAGAACGACGGCCGCGTCCCGCAGCAGCACGGCGCCGAGGAACCAGTCGATCGGCAGGCCCTTGTTCTCCGTGCCGAGGTAGAAGTACATCCGCGGCGCCCACACGAGCGCATCGACCGCCATCCACGCCAGCAGCAGCTTCCAGCGCGGCAACGCCAGCACGGCCAGCGGCACCAGCCACAGCGAGTACTGCGGGCTCCACACCTTGTTCGTCAGCAGGAACGCCGCCACGACGAGGAACCCGAGCTGCGCGAGCCGCGGCCTCGTCGGCGCACTCAGCGCGACGTAGGCGATACCGGCGCAGCACGCGAGGAACAGCACCGAGCTCACCGTGTTCAGCACCGTCGGCGGCTGGCCCTGCTGCAGTCCGGGATCGAAGCCCTGCCACCCGGTCCACTGCACGAGCACGTTGTAGAGCGTGTCCGGATCCGCGTTGCGCTCGGTGTTGAGGCGGAAGAACTCCTTCCACCCGATGTGCGATGCCGGGTTCAACGCGATCGGCGCGTTGACGAGCAGCCACGCCCCGATGGCCGATGCGGTGGTGGTGAGCCCCGCCTTCAACCGGTCAGAACGCCAACAGAGCAGAAGCAAGGGCCCGAGCAGGAACAACGGATACAGCTTCGCCGCGCCACCGAGCCCGATCAGCACACCGGCGAGCACGGGTTTCTTCCGCGCCCACGCCAGCAGACCGGCCGTGGCGAACGCCGTCGCGATCGTGTCGAAGTTCGTGAACGCGTGCACGACGACCAACGGCGACACCGCGACGATCGCCGCGTCCCACATCCGGCGCCGGGCGATCCGCGCCACCGAGAACACCGTCACCAGCCACGCGACCGCCAGCCAGAACGCCGTGACGTTGAAGTACACGATCACCGTCATGGGCAGGCCGGGCACCAGCGCCACGAGTCCCTGCGCCACCCGCGCGTTGAGCCACTGGAAGAGCCCGGTGACCACCGGGTACTCCATGTACCGGACGTGCTCGGTCGGCTTGCCCTCGTCGTCCTTCCACGAGGTGATGTACGGGAAGGCGCCGCGCTGGTCGAGCCGTTCCGCGGTGTAGAGCGGCACGGTGTCGGAGTAGCAGAGCGCGGTGAACTGCTTGCTGCCCCGCCAGTCCAGCTGCACGACACCCTTGTCGTCGACGTACTGCTGGATGCACGGCGACTTCTGCACCCACCCCGCCAGCAACGTCAGCACGGCGAGCAGCAGGATCACCCGCAGCGCCGTCCAGAACCAGTGCCGGCCGACCAGCGCGTGCTCACCGAGCGGACCGCCGAACGGTCTGCTCAGGGTGCGCGCGAGCGACTCGGTCCAGGTGGGGGCGACCCGCTCCTCGTGCGTGAGTGAGTCGGTGTCCTCGGCGGGAAGCTCGGCAGGGCTGCTGGGCACGTCGCGGATGTTACGGCCAAGACCGTTTCGGCGTGGTCAACATCCTCGAGACCAAAGCGAAGGAGCCCGGTGCGGGTTCGCACCGGGCCCCATCGCCGAAGCCTTGGCCACCAGCCAGTGTCGCCGACACGGATGCAGACGTCACCGTTGCCGATGTTCAGGCATGACGTGCCGGTCTCCATCGCACTGAATTCCGAAAAGCCGATAAAAGCACAGCAAACCCACGTCTGAAGTACATCAGATCCGACATTTTCTGATTTCTGGAACTATTGGCACGAAACGAGCTCGGTGGCCGTCACGGTGCTGGACCGCGACAACGGCACGGTGATCGTGAAGGTGTAGCAGCTCGTCTTGCCTGACGATCCAAAAGGTGTGCTGGTGACGGCGTTGACAGGGGTGTCGAAGGAGATCTGCGTGTTCTCGTTACGCACCTTCGGGTCCCCGCCGCTGTCCCTTGAGGTGATTCGCATGATCTCCTCGTCGGTCAGCACGCCGTCGTCCGCCGCGGCCTGGAGACTGCTCTTGATCGTCTCCACCTGGAGAGTCACCTGGTTGCCCGGGTTCGCTTTCCTCAGCATCAGGTACACGCTGACCCCGACGATGGCCACTGCGGCGAGGAGCACGACGTAAAAAGTCACGCAGCCCCATCGGAGCCAGGGTTTCGACCTGGCTCCGATGGGTTTGGCGAAATCGTCCTCGGTCATCGTCCGTAGTTTATCTCCTGGAGCTTGTCCTCCAACACCCTTCGATAGAGGTCGGTTCCCGCGGCGGTCGGGTGCAGGGATACCCGGCTGGCGCAGCCGGAATCCACGACGAGACAGAATCCGGGTTTGTCCCCGACGTGGTAGTCGCCTTCGCCTTGCGGGCCGAGCACCAGGTCGTGGATCGCCGGGTTCTGGTCACAGGCGGCGCGACCGCTGAAACGGCCTCGTGGGTCGGCGAAGCTGAACTGGGCGCCGAGGCTGTTCACCGTTTCGCCCAGCTTCTGGTTCATGTGTTGCGCGAGTTCTGCCAGCGCCGCGGTTTCAGCGGGTTTGATCGCGGCTATGCAGGTCCTGGTCGTGCTGAGCAGCTCGGGATATCCCATCAGGACGATCTTCGCGTTTCGTGCCTTGTCACGAACTCGCGTGAGCACCTCCCGAATCCGTGCCTGCAGGTCGTTGACCTTCCCCTTGTAGACGTTCTTCACCACTTCCGGATCGCATCCGAAGGGCGAGACCAGGCATTCGACGACGATGCTGCCGAACCCGGCGTCGTTGCCGCCGATCGAGAGCGTGACGAGCGTGGTGTCGTCAGTGAGCACACCGCTGTCCAGTTGCCTGATGTGCCGGAACTGTCCCTCGCCCTTCTGGTACTCGGCCGGTTCGAGCCACGACGTCGGGATGGATCTCCCGGTGGGGCCGCCGTCGATTTGCCAGGTCACCGCTCCGGAACAGGCGACGAAGCCCAGTTCCACGTCGGCCGAGAGGGCGTCCGACGCGCTTCCGACGTTCCCGCTCACGCCAGGCAGGGTGAACTTGCGCGGCCACGCGTCCCTGCTGCGCCGGCACGCGTTCCACTCCTGCTTGCCGTGGTTGTTGTCGGTCTCCCGGTAGTAGCTGCCGGCTCCCTCACCCGACGAGTAGGAGTCGCCGAGAGCGGCGACGATGTGCTTGGGCTTGCCCGGCAACGGCTGGAAGGCGATCGCGTCCCAGGCGATGTCGTCGGTGCCCTCGCCCTCCTGGGTGGCCGAGCTCAGCCTGACCTTCGGCGTTCCGGCGAACTGGTAGACGCCGAGCGACACCCACCTGTTCTCCTCGGTTCCCTGCGAGATGTACCGCGTCCGCGTCTGGCCGTTGCCGAGGTCGATCTCGTACTTCGCCTGCTGGGTGTGGGCGCCGTGGTCGGGCAGGTGCACGAGAACGCGCGCCCAGCCGAGCGTCCTGTTCAACGTCCACGTCCCGGTGACCTTGGCGAACCCTCCCGCGGTGTCGTCCCTGCGGGTGTGCGCGAAGTAGAAGTGGTTGTCGAAGGCCGCGCCGATCTGGTGGAAGTCGATCTTCGCGGCCGGTGAGGCGAACTGGAGGCCGAAGCTGCCCTGGTTCTGCCAGTCCCTCGCACACCTCCGACCGAGATCAGCCCACTTCGCGGGCAAGGCCGGAGCTTGTGCGTCGAGGTTGTCGACGATCAGTGCGTCCACCGGAAGCGGGGCTCGGGTGCACTTCGGCGGGTAGTTGCTGCCCCAGCCGGGAGAGACGTCCGTGTCGTCGTAGGTGAAGTTCCAGTTGCCGCAGGACACCTCGCAGTCGGACTTCCACGTCGACGGGGAGTGCCACCAGCACTTCAGGTCCCGTTTGCCGGTCGCCGGGTTCTTGTGGTCGCAGGGACCGGCCGGTTCCGGGTCGTCGCCCGGCTTGGGCAGCACCGACGGGTCGTCGGGCACCCACTTCTGCTCCGGATAGCAGTTGTTCTCCGGACGGCAGAACTGGTCGATCGGAGGCTTCACCTTGACCCGGTAGTCCACGGTGTTCCACCACGCCGGCGCGAAACCGGGACCGGACTGCGTGCCGATCGAGTGCGCGGCCCATCCCATGATCTTCTCCGGGTACGGCCAGTTCTGCGGGTTCTTCGCGTCGGACTGGTAGTACTCCAGGAACGGCAGCCGGTTCTCCGGATAACGCGGGTTGATCGGGTTGTTCGTCCATCCCACGCCCCACGGCTGACCGTCGTGGTTGTTCATGTTGAAACCGGAGTTGTAGGCCCACACCGCGAAGAACCAGTTCTCGATCTTGCGCGGGTTGCCGTTGTTGACGATCAGGCCGGCGGCCTTCGTCTGGTTCCACTTCGCCTGCAGCAACTGAAGGCCGGCCGTGATGTTGGTCTTGTGGTCGAGTGCGATCGCGGTCTGCTGGTCCGGCGGCAGCGTCGGCTTGCCGTCCGACCTGCCAGCCATCCGCATGCCGTCGGTCATCTGCGTGATGCCGTACCCGCAGTCGGCGTCCTTCCAGGAGATCTCCCAGTCGTCGCTGCCGTCCCTGTTGTAGACCTTCAGACCGAAGTAGTTGCCGATCAGCGGATTGGCCGACACCCCAGGCAGCGCGAACCTGGCCGCCTGCCACAGGTTCGACTCCTGCGCCATGATCCCGAGCAGGATCTGTGGCGGTACTCGGTGCCCCGGCTGCGCGTCGATCAGGCTGACCGGTGGGAACATCCGTTGTGCGCCATCGGTTTCCTCCAGCTTGCCGAGCACCGCCCGGTCCGCCGCCCATTCGGCCTGCTGCGGTGTGGGCTGCGTCGGCATCTGGCCGGCGTGGCCCCGGGGCATCGAACAGGTTCGCTCCTCGTCCACCGGATTGGTGAGATCGGTGGCGGAGGCTTGCACACCGGTTACGTTCGCCAGCGAGGGGTGCGTCGCCCTCCCGGAGGCCGACTGCTTGCTGACAACGGCGGCCGGGTCGATGGTGAACCCGACACTCTTGCCGGTGCCGATGACCTTCATCTGCACCTTGGCCCGCTGCACCGCGGCGGGGTCGGACTTCAGCTCCGGCGTCTCGGCACGCTCGAACTTCTCGATCGCGGCGAAGCCCTCGGTGGACAGGATGGAATCCCTTGCCACGTCGACCTTCTTGACCGAGCCCGGCAGCGCGGCCACCGAGTCGGCCTTGCCGGTGAGGAAGACCTTGCCCGCCTTGCCCGCCGTCACGCCGAGGTCCTTCAGCGCACCGGTGGCGAGCGTTGTCACCTTTGCGGAGGGCTGCGCGGGAAGTGCTCGCCGTGCCCTGACCTGCTCGCCGAGTCGTTCGAGGAACACGACTCCGCCGTCGGCGTCGGCGCGGATGTTGAACGCCGATCCGGTCGTCCTGGCGACGTGCGTACGGGTGCCCTTGTCGTCGATCTTGACCAGCGAGTGGCCGGCCGAGGCGACGATGCCGGCGGTGGTGGGCACGGCCGAGGTGACCTGCCCCGTCACCTCGATCTGCTGCCCGAGCCTGGCGGCCCCCGCGTCGACCTTCGTCAGCCTGGTCTTGCCGATGTCCTCGCCTTCCTGCGTCACCACCGCGGTCTCGCCCGTGCCGCAGCCTGGGTTGAAGTAGGCGAGGCTGGACCGGATCGGCAGCTTGGTGACCGCTCCGGTGCGCAGGTCGACGAGGGCGGTGAACGCACCTCGCCCGGCGAAGTTCTCCTTGTTGGTGAAGATGCGCGGTGCGTAGACCACGACCGCGCGATCACCGGACTCGGTCACGCAGGCGTTGCCGATCCACTGGTCCGAGTCGAAACCCGCCTCGGACAACGTCGCCGCGGTGCGCCAGGTGTAGCCGCTCGCCGCGTCGGCGACCAGCACGTGGAAACCGTCGCCGTCCCCGCTGGTGGTCCAGGCGAGGTCCTTCGACTGCCGCCACCCGGCACCGAGCACCTCACCTCGCTTGGCCGGGTCGATGGTCTGCGAGAGCGACTGGTCCTGCCTGACGTCGTTCGCGGCTGGTGTCTCAGGTTCGGCCGTGGCCGGTTGGGCCGTCGTGAGCATGAGCACGGCCGCCAGTGCCGTCCCGGTTCTTCTTGGTTTTTTGCGCAGGGCAAGGCCCCGCGCCAATTTCAAGTGGCGCATGACTCCCCGGTCTCTGGTTTCGGTTCGAGCGACTACCAGCGGTAGGCGGTGCCGCCGTTGATGACGACCGACCAGTTGGGGGCGCCACCCTGTCGAAGCGCACCCGTCCAGCCGTTGTAGGTGCTCAGATAGACGTTGTTCCACTTGTAGCCGCGGACCTGACCCGCGTAGATCGTGAACGCACCCTCATCGATGCCGTCACCGGGGAAATGGGCGAGCCGGACGACGACCGGGTCACCCGCGTGCTTGCTGAACCAGACGGTGATGTCGGCGCGGTTGGAGCTGTTGTTGATGTTCTCAAGCTTGATGCAGACGTCACCGTTGCCGATGTTGCGGCACGCCTCACGGGTGTAGGCCGACGCCGGCGTGGCAAGGGCCGTAGTCAGCGCAGCGGTGGCTACCAGCGCAGCGGCCGCTCTGACGAGGTGCTTCTTCATGTCCGTCCCCCAGGCTTTCCGCTGTTGACAAGTGAACGGTGGATGAGCAAGCCGAATCCGATGACTGCAAGTGCGCCGGCGCACAGCCACCACACGAGCTGCCACGCGGTTGACGGGGGCGTCGTGCTCACAGCTCGTGCGGGATCGACGATGCCGTGTCCGTACTGCGGATCACGGCCAGGCGATCCGGTGTCCTTTGCGGTGGAAGTGAGCAGGTCGACCACCTCCGGAGCGGACAGGCCCGGATGTGTGGCCCGGACGAGTGCCGCTGCGCCGGACACGATCGCGGCTGCGAAACTGGTGCCCGAGCCGCTTGCCGGCGTCACCTCGACACCAGGTGCGGCCAGCGTCACCTCCGGCCCCTCGACGCTGACGTCGGGCGCAAAGCGTCCCTGTCCGTCCACAGCGGACACAGCGATCACCCCGGGACCGTTGGCCGGAGCCGTGACTCCGCGGTCGGTTCCGGCGTTTCCTGCCGCGGCCACCACCACTACGTCGCGTTCTGCGGCATAGCGGAGACTTTCGTCGAACGTTCCTTTCGCTGAACTGCCGAGTGACAGGTTCAGCACGCGGGCACCGTGATCGACCGCCCACCGGATGGCGGCATTGGCCTCGGCGTTGTTGCCGTTCAGCTTGACCGGCAGGATCTTCGCCGCCGGAGCCACGCCGATCACCAACGCCGCCACGTCGGTGCCGTGCCCGCGATCGTCGCGCGTGCCGGTGCCGAGTTCGGGGAACTCGGCACCGGCCAGCACCGCACCGGCGAGCTCGGGGCGATCGGAGTTGACGCCGGTGTCGACGACACCGACGGTCACCCCGTCTCCCCGTGAGACCGTCCACGCCTGTTCCAGGTTCAGCTGTGCTGCCCAGGAGTGCGTGTCGGCCAGTAACGCCAGCGCGATGAGGATTCGCATCGGACTACAAGCGCCACAAGGCGAACGGAGGCGTGGGCTGGTCGTCCGCGTAGCTGCCCAGAACGATCGGCGTGCCGTCGGCGTACGAGTCACCCGCCGGGTGGATCGCTCCGTCGTTGCGCACCGTCGTCAGCTTGACGTCCTTGATGTTCGGGAACTCATCAAGCTTGTCGTCGGTGATGAACCTGGTCGAGTCGTCGCAACTTCGCAGTTCCGTCACAGCGCCGACGGCACCACTGTTGTCCTTGATCGCCAGGCATTTTCCTGTCGCTCTGTGTCTGATGTTCCAGGCTGTGACGCCGTAGGTGTTCCCGTTGGGTAGACGGATCGTGACCGAACCATTGCGCTTCACCAACCAGTGATCGCTGAGGTTTTTGCTGTTCGTGTCGTGCAGACATGGCCTCTGCACCACCGTGGGCCGCTCGCTCCACGTGTCCGTTGGCGTCAGGCACATGTCCGTCTGCATGTTCCGGATGGGCGTGGTCCGGTCTCCGCTCACCCGGAAGCTGTCGACCGGGAGGAACGCGAGCGCGTCGAAGACGATCATCTGGTTCACGATCACGTAGTTCTGGACGTTGCTCAGCGTGACCTTCGGGCTACCCACGAAGTCCCAGGTGCCGAGCGATGCCCACTCGTTCTTGAACCTGCTCTGGTCGACCTCCGCGGTCTTCACACCGGTCGCGGTGTGGACCAGATAGGTGGCCTTCATCGCCTTCACCCTGCCGTGCGCGGGAATGAACGCGAACACCTCCATCCTGCTGCGATGCGGGACGTTGAGCGTCCACTCGGCACGAACCTCGGCCTTGGCGTCGAGCGTGCTCGTCATCTTCGTGTGGAGAACCAGGTGTGCGTGTTGTAGCCGGTGCCGAGCTGGTGCAGATCCGCCCAGCCTGCCTGCTGCCGTCGGTCTGGAACGTGACGGTTCCCGGGTCGTAGTTCCGCTGTTTCTCTTCTTGTGGCTCGCTGGGCGCGACCGTCGGGCAGGAGCGGTACGAGGTGACCTGATGGTCGACGATGAAGGCACCGGCGGGGTTGCGCAGCGTCTTCTTGCCGCAGAACGGCGCGAAACTGGTGCCGTTCGCCGGTTCCGCCGCGAACTCCGGGTAGTCGTAGCGGACGAACTCGAAGCCGCAGGTCTCC
This sequence comes from uncultured Actinomycetota bacterium, assembly GCA_963771775.1. Classification (GTDB taxonomy): domain Bacteria; phylum Actinomycetota; class Actinomycetes; order Mycobacteriales; family Pseudonocardiaceae; genus Lentzea. The sequence goes on along the minus strand of CAVYUS010000004.1, from coordinate 373,372 downwards.
GCACAGTTGTCCGGCTTCCACCCGGTGGAGGTGTGCCACCAGCAACGGAGGTCGTACTGGCCCACGTCGTTCTTGTGGGCGCATGGGCCGGTGTCGGCTGCCGGGTCGTCATCGACCAGCGGGTCGTTCGGGACTACCGGCCGCCGGGCACGCAGTCGTTGTTGGTGTTGCAGAAGGTGTGCCTGTCCGGCTTCACGTGGCGGCGGTTGTAGGCACCAGTGCCTTCCTCGTCAGCGGAACCGTCACCACCGTTCCACACCGCGGCGCGGAAGAAGGGCACCTCGGTGTTCCGTCCTCGAACCCCCACGGGGTGTTCGCGGCGAATCCCATGACCTTCTCCGGATACGACCAGAACTGTGGCCGCGCGAAGTCGCGCGGATCCTCGCCGAAGGAGCCGCGGTTCGGGTCGTAGCGCGGGTTGGCGGGGTTGTTGCCCCAGCCGAGCCCATACGCGCCGTTGGTGTGCGGCTTGCCCGGCTGGTGGTAGCCCGAGTTGTACGCCGAGGCCGCGAAGAACCAGTTCTCGATGTTGGCCGGGTCACCGTCGTGCACCTTCATGCCCGCGTCGTAGATCTGCTTCCACTTCTTCGCAGCAACTGCAGGCCTGCGGCGACGTTTGCCGCGTAGTCGGTGGCGATCGCGACCTGCCTGGTGTTGTCGAGCAGCGTCTCGCCCTCCCGCGGGAAACCCGGCCGTCGCCGCCGTCGGTCATCTGCGTGACGCCGTAGCCGCAGTCGGCCTCGGCGAAGTTGACGTCCCAGTCGTTGCCGGGATTGGCGTCGTAGACGTCCACGCCGTAGTAGTTGCCGATCAACGGGCTGCCGCTCTCACCGGGCAGTGCGAACCTGCTTGCCTGCCACATGTTCGACTCCTGGCCGATGATCCCGAGCATCATCTGCGCGGGCACGGCACCGCCGCCGCGGACGCCTTCCCTGGGGAAGAGGCCCTGCGGCGTGTAGGAGGGCAGACCGTAACCCCGCCAGTTCGCCTCGCGCTGGACGTTCAGGTAGCCGTAGATCGCCATGTCGACCGCCCACTCCACCTGCTTGGGCTTCGGCTGGATCACCTGGAACTTCGGGTCGTTGCGAGGAACGGCGCAGGTGTAGCCGGGCTCGACCTGACGGGGCGTCAGCGCGTCCGCGGGGTTGATGGTGAACCCCAGATCGCGGCCGGTGACCAGGCTCTTGGCCTTGATGTGCCACGCCTGGGGCTCCGACTTCATCGGCGCTCCGGTCGGCTTGAGTCCCGTCAACGCGGCTTCCGCCTTCGTGGAGACGGCGGTGCCGACCGGAACATCGATCTTGCGCACGGACGACGGCAGCGACTCGACCTTCGCCGGAGTTCCCGTGATGAAGACCTTGCCCGCGGAGGTCGAGGTGAGGCCGATCTTGCCCTGGTCTCCGGTGGCCAGGGTCGAGACCGGCTTGCCCACGCCCGTCGCTCGTTGGACGGCGACCTTCTTGGCGTCGTGCGAGAGGAAGACGACGCCTCCCTCCGCGTCCGGGCGCAGGTGGGACGGCGTGCCCTTGGTCAGGGCCAGACGCTCCTTCTTGCCCTCGGCGCTGACCTTCAGCACACCCGAACCGCCGGCGACCGCGAAGCCGTCCTTGATCGGGACCGCTGAAGTGAGCTGTCCCTCGAGTTCGGTGCGCTTGCTCAGCGTGCCGTTGCTCGCATTGACGGTGAGCAGCGCGGTCTTGCCGAGGTCCTCTTCGCCGCTCTGGGTGAGTGCGACGGTCTCGCCGGTGCCGCAGCCGGGGTTGAAGTACGCGAGTGACGTCCGGACCGGGAGTTGCTTCACCTCACCGGAGGTCAGGTTGACGACTGCGGTGAAACCGCCGCGCGAGAACAGCTTCTCCTTGTTGGTGAAGTTCCGCGGTGCGTAGACGACGACGGCCTTGTCGCCGGAACCGGTGACGCACGCGTTGCCGATCCACTTGTCGGTCTCAACAGCGGCGTTGCCCAGCGTCGCGACGGTGCGCCACGAGTAGCCGGTCTTGGCCTCGGCCACCATCACGTGCAGACCGGTGGCATCACCAGACGTGGTCCACAGCCTGTCCCCGGACTGCTGCCAGCCCTGACCCAGCAGATCCCGTCGTTTCTCAGCCGGGACGAGAGGCGGCTCGACGGGTGGTGCGGCCGGCTTCCCGGACGTCGACACCGCGTCCGGATCGGAAGGAACAACGGGAACAGGTTTTGCGGATGCCTGGGTCGTCAACGACGCAAGTAACGCTGTCGTCGCGCAGAAGGCGATGACCGCTCGTCTTCGCGCATGGTTCGAGTGCAACATTTACCCCCCAATGGTTTTTCGGCAGCACAAACAGGCCTGTACTGGCATGCGAAATCACGCCGACAGACATCGAAGTATTGGGCCTTGTGTCTGAAAATGATCAGCGAGCTGGCAGGTGGTCGTCCCCCAAGTCCGGCTTCGGTACTAACCGATCAGCAAGTTCCCGGCATAAAATTCGCCGAGCATCCCCCGTGGGCCGGCGGCCCCGTGAGCAGAGGACCTCCCCAAGTCTCTCTGTCGCAAGTGATTGAACCGGCTGCATACGGCGACGTCAAGACACCGTTGGCAGCAGTCATACGAGTGTGGCAAGTAATCCTTTGTGACGTTGTCTGTGCAACTGTGGCCTCATTTCTTCCCCTTCCTTCGGTGGAGCGAGTCGTCGCGGGCCGCTCGGTCAGCACGAAGAACATCCTGACCAGTGCGACCGCGACTCCAGGCAGGACCAGCGGGAGCAGGAACGAGAAGGCCCTGGGGTCGTTCAGCCACATCAGCCCGAAGATCGATCCGGACACCACGACGTGGAGAACCAGGTAACCGATCTGCCGCCGGCGGTCGCGCCACCGCACCAACGCCAGCAGCGTCAGCACTACGGGGATCAGTGCGGCGAGCAGCAGTCCGAGGAACATCGGTTCTCCACGTCGAGTCGGTCAGGGTGTGTATTCGGTTGCGGGCGATCCATCCCGGCCGGCCGCATAGAACACCTGGGACGGGTTCACACCCGCCGAATCCGTGGCCTGGATGTTCCACGGGTTCCCGCGGCCGTCCAGCGGATCACCTGGCGCGACGCACGAGCTGAACGGGCTGTCTTCCCAAAGACCCTTGCTGAAGTTGTAGAAGTTGCCCTTCTTGACCGGCCCCACCACGGTGCTCCGGCTGCCGTCGTTGTTGATCTGCCGGTTGTCGAAGTACAGGTAGTCGTCCGGCATATTGGCTGGACGCCAGGATCGGCATCGTCCACACCGGACCCATCCGGCGGATCGACCCGTCGACACAGACCTTGAAGTTCAGCTCCTGCCACAGCGGCGGCGCTCCGTTGAACGGCGAGCCCTCGGCCCCCGTGACGAGGTCCTCCTGGTCGAGGAAGACCTCGAAGATCTCCTCTGCCTGGTTCTGCACCTCGTCGGGCACCCTCGGGTCGTTCTTGATCTGTTCCCACCACCCGGTCGGACTCCGCTGCCGCGGCGTCGCTCTCCAGGAAACTGCGGAAGCCCTTCGAACCACCGGAGATGTAACGGCCGGTCGCGCAGGTGCCACCGGGACCGACAACGGGGTTGCCGTTGTAGTCGACAACCTCCGACGGAGTGCCGCCCGCCGCGTACGCGCGGCCGTGCGTCCTGCCGGTCCTGTTGGGTTCCACCCGCGTGACCTGGTGGTTGTGCACGTTCAGGTCCCTGGCGGAGTAGGACATGTCCGGGGGCCGGATGCCGTAGTCGGTCTGCATCGCGGCGAAGAAGTCCGTCATGAACTTCGCAAGGTGGGTGTCACCGGTCTCGTGGTCGTAGCTCGCGTCCGCGCTGCCCTCGATGATCTTCCCCACGTCGTCGACCACGTAGGAGACGGTGGCCTTCGAGCGGATCTTGTGGATGTCGCGGTCGGTGCCGTACTTGGCGGGCTTCGTCAACGACGTGGGCCGGTCCCGGTAGTCGTTGGCGAACGCCATCCACGTGGTGATCGAGTTGCCGTCCGGGTGGTTCACCGGATCCATGCCCGCAGCGACCACCTGGTCCCGCCACGCCTGCGACGCGTTGCGGACGCTCTGCGTCGTGCAGCCCGAGTTGGGCGACGAGGTGCACGCGGGCTTGCCGAGAATCGCAGCGGGCACCTGGGTTCCCCAGTCGTAGAGGGTCTGCCTGCTCTCCATGCGTTCTGCGACCCAACTCGCCGGAGGCGCCGTGTCGATGTTGGTGTCCTCGTCGAACACCGCGAATGCCTCGACTGTGTGCTCCGTACCTGCCCGGCGCCGGAACGAACGCCACGGCGTCCCACGACACCGTGCCGACCCCACCGGAGGTGTCCCGCTCGGTGACGTTGTTCAGCACGACCTTGGCGTTCGCACCGAGTTGAAGACACCGAGCGTCTTCGAGTGGTTGGTGTGCTCGTGCTGGTTGTTGTCCTGGACTTGACCTCGCCGTTCTGGGTGGTGACCCGGTACACCGCCGACTCGGCCGACGCGCCGGCCACCGGGATGTGCGCACGGATCAGGTAGGCGCCCGCGGGCAGGTTGTTCGGCGTCCACGTGCCGGTGACGAGGTGCTGCGGGTCGTTCGCCAGCGCATTGCCCGCGAAGTAGTTGTGCGCGCCGAACCCGGTCGCCACCTGATGGAGGTCGATGGCGCCGACGGGGTCACCGCCGGCGTTCGTGCCGACGGCGTAGTTGAACGTTCCCGACGTGTTCCAGTTCCTGCTGCCGCAGAACGCGTTCTGGGCCGGGTTGTTCAGGTTGTTGACGATGATCGCCTTCGAGCCGAGGTTCGAGTCGCAGGCCGGGGCCCACGGGTTCTCACCGGCCGGCTCTCTCGAATCGGCCGGATGCGCGTACGGCGACTTGGCGCAGTTCGTCTGACAGTTGTTCGGCGTCGCCGACGCGTGCCACCAGCAGCGGAAGTCCGCGCGCAGGCAGCCCTGACCCTCGGCGTTCTGGTTGGGATCGCAACTGTTGCTGGAGTTGCAGAACGACTTCCAGTCCGGATACGTCACCGCGTGTCCGTTGCCGGCCACCGGTTCCAGCGGCCGGTACGCGTCCTCGCCCTTGAAGTTCTTGATGGGGGTTTCGGCCCAGCCGAGGATCCGTTCCTGGTACGGCCAGTCCGCCGGGTGCTCAGCGTCCGCATAGGACTGCCGGAGGAACACGTCACGAGCCGGCGGATAGTCGCGTTGCGGGGGTCGTTCGTCCACCCGAGCCCCCAGTTGCCGAACTGGTCCGTGCAGGTGGGGCCCGGTGTGCAGCCGGTCGTGTTGCCGAACTGCGGGCCGGGCTGAATGCCGGAGTTGTACGCCCACAGGGCGAGGTACCAGTTCTCCGCGTACTGCGGGTTGCTGTCGTTGATCCTGATCCCCGCGGTGTAGAGCTGGTTCCATTTGTCGATCAGGATCCCCATGCCGGCCACGATGTTCTCGGCGTAGTCGATCGCGACCTTCGCCTTGCCGTTGGCCGAGATGGAGGTGTCCGTCGCACGCATGCCGGTGGTGACCTGCGAGATGCCGTAGCCGCAGTCGGAGTCGCGTAGTTGATCGAGTCGATGCCGCCGTGCGCACCGTAGTAGTCGCTCACCACGGAGTTGCCGCCGGAACCGGGCAGAGTGCGACGTGAAGCCTGCCGATAGGCGCTCTCCTGGGCGAGCACCCCGTTCATGATCGCCGGAGGCACGCTGCCACCTGACGGCTTGATCGGCGCCAGTTCGAAGTCGACGCTCGGGCTGTACCCCGGCAGGCCGCTACCGCGGTGGTTCGCCGGGCGGGCGTTCGGCCCCTTCAACGCGCCACGCGTGGCCATCTCGACTGCCCAGCTGACCTGGTTGTTGGTCGGGCCGTAGGCCATGCGGGTCGTTCTTGCGGGGCACCGCGCAGCTGGGCGTCTGCGCGGCCGCCCGCATCTGGTCGGAGGCGGGCATCTCGGTGAAGGTGGTCGCCGCCTGCCCCTCTGGGGAGGAGCCTTGCACCATCTGCCCGGAGTCGGCCTTGAACAGCCGCTTGGTCACGGCGGGCGCGGTCTCATCCGCGCTCGGCTTCCCGGCTTTCGCCTTCGTCGGGGCCAGCACGATCTTGCCCTTGGTACTGACCGTTTGTGGCGGCGACTCGTGGGAAGGGCTCCCCTTCTCCTCGGCGTTCTTGGGCACCACCGGCTGAGCGAGGTTGCGCACCTGGGGATTGCCATTCGCAAGCCCGAAGGAGACGTTGGTTCCGCCGACCGCCTGGAGCAGCGCCGCCTTGCCACGGCACCACGGCCGATCTCCGAGAGCCTGCCCCCGGCCAGGTGCTCGACCGCGACCTGCTTGTCCTTCAGGACCAGGAGATCGGCCTGGTCGTTGGCAGCCGCCAGCAGCTTGAACGCCTGGCCCTGCGCCTTGCCGACCAGCTTCGGCGCCTGTTCCTTCCTGCTGACGGTCACGACGTCGTTGCCGCGCAACGCCATTACCCGGTCGGGCCCATTGGGCACCGCCCAGGTCAGCTGCGCGTTCACGGTGGCGACCGGCTCCACCTTCGTGCTCGCGGAACCGCGGAGCAGTTCGGTTTTCGCCTGATCGACCTCCAGGTGGCGCAGCATCGCGACCTGGTCGCCGGTGCCGCAGCCGACCGCGTGCTGCTTGAACGCGACACCCCTGGCGAGCGGCCGGACCGAGCCGTCCGCGATCTTGATCGCGTAGACGGACGCGCCTCGGTCGCGCAGTGCGGGACGGTTCACCGCACCGCGTGGTAGCGCCGAAACTACGACATCGGACCGGTCGCCGGTGACACACGTGTAGCCGAGCCATTGGTCACCGTCGTAGCCGCCCGGCTGGATGCTGGCGAGCGGTGTGAAGGCGTACTTCCGGTTCTCCCGACCGATCAGGACGTGATACCCGTTGGTGTCGCCGCGACCCGCGACGACGAAGTCGTCACCTTCCCACCACTTCGGCGAGACCTCATCGACGCTGGCGATGGCCGTTCCGGCCTCCGGCGCGGACAGCGCCGGCCCGGCGGTCGCATTGGCGAGCAACGAGGCTGTCAGAGCAGCCGTCATTGCCACGCGCGCCCATCTCGGGCGACGTGTTGGCATGAACTTCCCCTTGTTCCCGTTAAGGACGAGCAGTAATAACCACCCTGTGTGGGTGGCGGACTCCACGGAGACATCCACGTCCTGCGCGGTCGGTTGTTTTTGGGCAGAGCAAATGCACCGTTGAAGGCGTGCCGTCAACGGCTTTGATGTGCGAGTTCTTGTGTCGAAAGGCACGCGCAGTGAGCTTTGCCGGGCTTCTGCGCCCCCGTTGGCCCGTTCGAAACACGACTGCACAGAACGGCCAGGCGTAGACGTGCCGAGTACACCCCCAATGAGCAGGAGGCACCCCCAGGTTGCCCGCCCGGGAGGATTTAACCTGTTACCCAACGTGGCGTCAAGCCGACCTTCAGTGGTCGATCTGCCGTACTGACTCGCCCAGGTCTAGGGCGTCTTACCCGTCGATCCGCTTACCGGCCATCGACGGCGATAATTTCTGGTCCTGGATCTCCAGTGGCGGAACGTCACTGCGCGAAATGATCCAGGAGGCCCCGGAGGGTTCTGGCGCCGCAGTCATGTCCGCGAGGAGTAACGGCATCGGTGTAGCGCCTGCCAATGGTCTGTGGCCTGGGAGGCTGTGATGTCAACGGTCATGCCCGCCTCCTGGACAAGACCGCCTTCGGCTTGGTATGGTCTCGTTCGATCCTCGGTTGGAGGGTCCTTTGCGCTGGGGGGCGTACTTCGACATTTCGTTCAGAGCGCACCTGATCATCTTTGGTCCTCGCGATGGTGTCGATCTCTCGGGACCGGCTTCTTCGTGCTGCCTCTCGCGCGATCACCAGAAATGACTTGGGGAAATGAATTGAAATATTTCGCGCGTTGGCTGCGGCATTCGCCTTTGTTTTGCCGTTGGTGATGGTTGGTATGGCTCACCCGCGTCGGCCGCGCTTTTCGTGACCTGAGGGACGGCTGCGATCACAGTCCCTTCTATGTCGTGGGTGACGCCAGCTGGCGGGGGTGCATCGCCTGCTGCCGGGCAACGACGCCAACTCTCCGACGACGGCTGCTACGACGGGCCGATCGGATACCAGCTCGACGACCGCACCACCTCGGTCTACAACAACGGTTCTCCGGCTCGCCCAATGACATCCAGTCGTTCCGGCACCGACTACGTGGAAATGATCTGGTCGTTCCACAGGGAACATACTACTGAACATCAACGACTTGTCGTGCTTTCCGTGCAACGACCAGGCGTCTTCTCATCGGTGGATATTGACGCACTCGCAGTAGTGACATTCGGCCCAGGTCGAAGTTGGCGCGAGTCGGCCCGCTTCAGCCTGGATCTTCTGGGGGGAGAGAAATGGCCAGGAACCATCTGGATGCGGTGGTGATCGGGGCGAGTTTGTTCGTGATCGCGGCGTGTTCGGCACAGCCGGCTGGACCGCGACCTGATACACGGCCTCAGCCCCTATCAGCCGGTTCCGGTGGTCCAGGTCGACGCGGACGTCAAGTTCCCGCTGGATGGTTTGCGGGTTTCGCCGGAGCGCCGGGCAACCGTACGAGGAGAAGGATCTGGTGGTGCGGATGTGCCTGCGCCGGTTCGGCTTCGAGATGGAGTTGCCCGACCGTGGGCCGGACCAGGTGCGGGGCCATGTGATGGTGTCGTCGATGACGCAGAGATGGAGACGTTCGGCTGCTCCGATCCGGAGAGCTCGGTCCGTTCGCAAGGCCGAGCAGGATCGGGAAGAAACGAAACCCTGGCCGGAGGACATGACGCATGCTGACGGCCGTCAGGCGAAGCTCCGAAGGGGAGCGATGTGCCCGATGGGGCTGTCTGGGCGAGGCTCAACGGATCCTTGGTCTTCCGGCGCAAAGTACGGGCAGAGCCCGGTGACGAGAACTTCATGATCGCCTTGTCGAGCGGGTCGACCAAGCTGGCTGAGGCGGACAGCGGGTAGACGGACATATGGGGCGAGTCGAGCGCCTGTATGAAGGACGCGGGCTGCCACTACGCCGACCATGGGGCCCGACAGCGAGAAGAAGTTCGGTGGTGCGATGCCTCGCCGGAAGAGATCGCCACGGCGCGCGCCGATGTCGCCTGCCGCAAGGAGCACGACGTGAACGGCATCTCGGTGGCGGTACGGCCGCGTACGGGACCGGCTCATCGTCGACAACGCCGATGCGCTCAAGCAGCACCAGGTCGGCGTCGACCAACAGGTGCGCCAGGCGACCGAAGTCATGTCGGACAAGAAATGCATGCTCGACCGCGTCCGGCGTTCGACTCCGGTAATCATCGCCGGCGGCGGCTTCCAGCGCGGCAACGCCAGCACGGCCAGCGGCACCAGCCACAGCGAGTACTGCGGGCTCCGCACCTTGTTCGTCAGCAGGAACGCCGCCGCGACGAGGAACCCGAGCTGCGCGAGCCGGGCCTCGTCGGCGGGCTCAGCGCGACATAGGCGATACCGGCGCAGCACGCGAGGAACAGCACCGAGCTCACCGTGTTCAGCACCGTCGGCGGCTGGCCCTGCTGCAGTCCGGGATCGAAGCCCGGCCACCCGGTCCACTGCACGAGCACGTTGTAGAGCGTGTCCGGATCCGCGTTGCGCTGGTGTTGGGCGGGAAGAACCGGTCAGAACGCCAGCACAGCAACAGCAACGGCCCTGGGTGAGGACGGCCGTCTGGTCGAGCCAGTCACGCCCGAGCACTTCGGTCCGCTGCTGCGGCGTGACCGCGCGGGCCGGCGGGCTTGACACGCTCCGCCTCGACGTTCGGCGTGGGTTCGGGTGCGGCGATCGCAGCCGATCGATGTTTTCTTCGTTCGTTTCAGTCCTGCAGTCGCACGGTTCGGTCGATCTGTCCATAACCGTCAACCGTGTCCGGCAGTTCTGGCGGGCAGTCGAGATCCGACAGGTCGACCTTCGGGCTGGGGCGTTGGTGTGTCGTGTACCGCACGCACAGACGCACGATCGCCCTTTGATAGGTCCCGCCTCCCCCGGCCTCGGCGTGGTCGTAGAGCACCGCGTCGATCTCGAAGCCGTCCCCGGCCTGCCTTCTGCCGAGCTCCTGGTCCGGCGTGAGCGGAAGGACGATCTGCGTTTCGTTCTTGCCGTCGGCGACCGCGTGGCTGATGGAGTCACGTAGTTTCGCGGCCTGCGCGCGGACCTGCTCGGTGGCCCGTTCGAAGGAGATCTCCGTGGGCGAGGGGCCGCACGCCGTCGTGCCGGCCGCGAGCGCGGCCAGCACGACGGTGAGAACGATGCGAGTGGTCACAGACCGATCTTCCTCAGTGTTTCGGTGAACACCTCGCCGTACAACGCGTGTCCTTCCCTGGTCGGGTGGAAGCTCTCCAGCCCGACCGGCAACCAGGTGCCGTCGTCGCCGTCGGTTTCCTTGCCCTTCGTCTGGTTGATCCGCTCGGGGCTTCCGCACGCACCCATGCCGCTGAACTTGGCGATCGGATCGGCGAAGGTCACCGGGATGTTGTCCTCGCTGTTCATTCGCAGCTCCAGGAGCTTGTACTCGTCCCTCAGCAGGGCGCCGACCTCCCCCAGCCACGTGGGATTGTCCCCCGGAACCGTGCACACCGGGCCCTGTTCGACCAACCTCGGATACCCCATGAGCACGATCTTCGCCCTGGGTGCCTTGGCGTGCACGGCCCTGATGGTGTCCCGCACGTTGGGGATCACCTTCTCCTTGATCAACTTAGGCACGGAGTCCTTCATCGGGCCGGGACCGACCTCGCTCGTCTCGCGGTCCTTGCACACGCGCCACAGCACGCACGTCCTGAGCACGGGTGTGAACTGGGCGTCGTTGCCGCCGATCGAGAGCGTCACCACGTCGGTGTCCTCGTTGACGAACCCGCGGTCCAGTTGGGCGACTTCGCCGTACTGCCCGAGCACACCCGGTTTCAGGTGTTCCGTTCTCGCGCCGGAACAGGCGATGAGCTGGTAGTCCAGCCTGGAATCGCCGTAGTTGTCCGCGACCTCGCCGATGGTCCGCCCGCCGAACGCGGCGGGTTTGCCCTGCCTCGACCACGCGTGCTGCGAGCGGTGGCAGGCGTTTCGCCATTCGGGTTGGGCCCCGTCGATGTTCGTCTCGCGGTAGTAGGCGGCGTTGCCTCCGCTGCCCTCACCCGATGAGTACGAGTCACCCATGGAGACGATCATCTGTGGCTTCTGGTTCAGCGGCTGGAATGCGACCGCGTCCCATGCCACGTCCTCGAACCCACCCCTGTGGTTGGTCCCGAAGTTCGACAACGACACCGAAGGTGCCCCGGAGAACTGCATGGCGCCCAGCGACACCCACTTGTTCGACTCGGTCCGCTGCAGGATCACCCGTTCCTTGCGCTGGGTGCTGGGGCCGGTGTTGATCTCGTACTTGGCCCGCTGCGTGTGCGCGCCGTGATCCGGTACGTGGACCAGCACGCGCCACCAGCCGCTGATCGGCCGGTTCAGCGTCCAGGTTCCGGTGACCTTCAGCTTCTGGGTTTCCGGGTTGTCCCGCCAGGCGTGGGCGAACCAGAAGTGACCGTTGAAGCCCGCGCCGATCTGGTGGAAGTCGATCTTCGACGCGTATCTGCCCTGTGCGTCGCTGCCAAACTGCAGGTTGAACGAACCCGAGTTCGGCTGCCTGGTGCAGGACCTCGTCGCTGCCGCATCGGTGTCGTCGACGACCAGCGCTCCGGTCAGGCCGATCGGCAAGCAGTTCGGCGGGTAGCTGGTCCCGTCGGGCTGATAGGCGACATCCGGATCGCGGAACCTGTTGGTTGCGTAACCGCACTGTTCGGTGCAATCCGCCTTCCAGGCGGCGGAGTGGTGCCACCAGCACTTCAGGTCGTAGTAGCCCTGGGCGTCGCGGTGGCCGCACGGGCCCACCGGTTCACCGATCGTGCTCTCGTCCTCCGGCGTGCTGGTGTCGTCCGGCTTGTCCGGCGTGAAGGACGAGTTCTCGTCGCAGTCGTTCAACGTCTTCACGCAGAAGAGGAAGTTGTCCGGCTTGACCTTGCGGCGGTAGTCGACGTTGTTCCACCACGTGTACGCGTAGCCGGAGGCGACGACGCCGGGCGACACCACGGCCTCGATCGGATGGCCGGCCCATCCCATGATCTTTTCGGGGTACGACCAGAGCTGCGGGTTCGCCGCGTCGTGGTACCCGTTCTCCAGGAATGGTGCGCGGTTGCGCGGGTAGTTCGGATTCGCCGCGTTGTTGGCCCAGCCGAGGCCCCACGGTCCGGTGCCGTTCTGCGGCTTGAACCCCGAGTTGTAGGCCCACACCGCGAAGTACCAGTTCTCCAGCCACTGCGGGTCACCGTCGTTGACCTTCATACCAACCCGGCGGGTCTGGTTCCACTTGTCCTGCAGGATGCGCAGGCCTGCCGCGATGTTGGTGGCGAAATCGACGGCGGCCGCTCGTTGCATGTGGGCGGGCAGCGCGGTCTCACCGGGCTTTTCGCGTCCTGCCTTGCGCATGCCGTCGGTGATCTGCGTGATGCCGTAGCCGCAGTCGGCGTGGCGCCAGTCGATGTCCCAGTCGTTGTCGGTGTTGCCGTCGTAGAGGCTGACGCCGTAGAAGTTGCCGATCAACGGGTTGCCGCTCACACCGGGCATCGTGAACCGCGAGGCCTGCCAGAGGTTGGACTCCTGGGCGAGGATGGCGAGCATCACCTGAGGGGGAACGCTGCCCCCGCCTTCGAGGGGGATCGGCGGGAACATCTCCTGCGGCTTCCACGCGGTGGTCATGCCGGAGTTCTTCCAGTTCGCCTCGCGCTGGATGTACAGCCCGTTCGTCACGGCGTAGTCCACGGCCCACTCGACCTGCCGGGGAGTCGGTTGGTAGACCTGAGTGTTCGCGTCGTTGCGGGGGATCGCGCACACCGACTCGTCGTCGAGCGGGCTGTTCGGCGATCCAGCCGCCTTCATCTCACCGTTCGCAGCGGGGAGCTGAGGGCTCGGCTCCAGACCGCCCTCCGACTCGGCTTCGGGCAGCACGGTGAACGCCGCGTCCTTGCCGGTCGCCGCGACTTTCGCCTCGACGCGCACTGGTTGCGCGTCCGCCGGAGTGCTCTGCTCCTGCGTTTTGGCGCGCTGCACCTTGGTCACCGCGAGCTGCCCCTGCGCAGACATCGTGCTTTCCTTCGGCACGTCGGCACGGGCCACACTGGCCGGGAGCTTCTCGATCTTGTCGGCCTTGCCGGTGATGAACACCTTGCCGTTGGCGCTCGCGGTCAGGCCGAGCTCGGTCAGCGGCCCCTTGGCGAGGGTGCTGACCGGAACGTTCTTGGTGACGCGGTCGATCCGCCGCACGAGCGACGTCTCACCTTCGGTGTCCAGGAAGACGACACCGCCGTCGGAGTCTGTTCGCAGGTAGAAGGGCAGCGAGGACGTCTTGGCGAGATGACGGGCGGCCCCCTTCGCGTCCACGGTGATCAGCCTGCCGTCGTCGGCGGCGACGATGCCGTTCTTCGTCGGAATCGCCGACGTCACCTGACCGGAGACCTCGATCGGGCTGGCCAGGGTCGCCGCCGCCGCGTCGACCTGGAACAGCCGCGTTTTGCCCTTCGACTCCGTCGCGAGCTGGGTGATCACCGCGCTTTCACCGTTGCCACAGCCGGGGCTGTAGTAGGCGAGGGTGCTGTGCACCGGGAGCTTCTTGACGGCGCCGGTCTCCAGGTCGACGGTCGCGGTGAAGCCGCCGCGTTCGAACAGCTCTACCTTGTTGGTGAACGTCCGCGGCGCATAGGTGACCACGAGCTTCTTGCCCGAAGCGGTTGCACACGCGTTACCGATCCACTGGTCCGCCTCGAACCCGGCCTCTGCCAGCGATGTGATGGTGCGCCAGGCATAGCCGTCATTCGCGCGAGCCGCGAGCACATGGAATCCGGTGGCGTCGCCGGTGGTGGTCCACGCGATGTCGGTGGACTTCTGCCAGTCTTTGCCGATCACCTCGGTCCGCTTGTTCTGCGGAACGGACTCCGGTTCGGTGCTCGCCGCGGTCGCCGGCCGCGGTGCCTGGCCGACTGATTTGTCAGGCGCGGCCAAGGCCGGTTGGACCGTGGTGACCAGCAGAGCGGCAACGACGGCCGCCGCGGTGGTCGCGGGTTTTTTGCGCAGGACTCTTCCCTGCGATCTTACCTTCGGTAAGCGCATTAATCCCCCCAGGGCTTACGTCTTCAATTTTTGCCGAAAATTCGAATACGCCAGTCGGGTGACGGCGAGCCTCTTTCGGTGCCCCCCGTTCCCGCTCGGCTCCTGAGGTGGTCTAACAGCCCGCCTGATGTGGTGTCAAGGAGACAGTTGACGATGTGAACAAGCGCCACTGGACAGGAACTCCCCGTCTTCGTATGGTGCTGAGTGCGGTCCTCGTTCGGAGGGGCCATTCTGTGCTGGGGGGCATACATGGGCGTTTCGTTCACGCACATCTGATCAACTTCTGGGTCCTCGGTGAAAGAGTCGATCTTCAGGGATCGGCTTGTTCGTGCTGCCCATCTGTGGCTTCTGACCGGTGATCTGGGTGAGGTGAATGAAGAAGTTCACGCGGCGTTCTGCTTTGTTGTTCTGTTGGTGATGTTCGGCGCGGCACAGCTCGCGCCGGCCGCGTTCGGCGATCAGCGAGACTGCTGCGGTCAGGGCAACTACTGCGTTATGGGTGACGCCAACGGGACGCTGTGCGTCGCGATCTTCAAAGGCAGCGATGCCAACTCCAACTATGCCGACGACCGGTGCCGGCAGGGCGGTTCGATCGGCTACCTCGACCACCTCGCCGGCTCCGTCGCTTGCCGCAAGAAGCACGATGTCAACAGAAACTGGGTGGCGGTACGCACCGCCTGCCAGAAACGTCTCATCGTGGACAACGCTGATGCGTTGAAGGAGCACCAGACTCGCGTCGACGAGCAGGTGCGCAAGGCCAAGGAAATCCTGTCGGGCAAGCACTGAGGTCACTTGTCGCTGAGCGACGAGTCGATTTCGTCAGAAGATGATCTGGGGGAAGTGGATGAAGAAGTTAGCGCGCCTGTTCGTGGCGTTCAGCTTTGTTTTTCCGTTGGTGCTGGTCGGTATGGCGCAGCCCGCGTCGGCTGCCTTCGGCGACATGAGGGACCACTGCGGTCAGGGCAACTACTGCCTCATGATCGACGCCAACTGGAAGGGGTGCATCTCGAAGTTCGAGGGCAACGACACCAACTACAGCGACAACCAATGTTGGGTGGGTTGTTGCATCGGCTACTACCTCGACAACATCGCCACCTCCGTCTGGAACAACGGCTACGTGGGCGCTCCCGATGACATCCAGTCGTTCCGCCACCCGAACTATGTCGAGATGATCTGGTTCGTTCCGCAGGGAACGTACTACTCGAACGTGGACAACTGGTGCGGCGCTCTGCCGTGCAACGATCAGGCGTCCTCGCACCGCTGGGTGTGACGCGCTGACGACATGAACGCCAACTCAGGCCGAACCGGACCTTCCACTTCGGTCGCCTACGCAAAACGCTCGGCTGGGACAACCCAGCCGAGCGTTTTGCGTGATCTACTCGCCACCTGAACCACGGCGGTGTTGCAACGATCCTTTGAAACCGCCGTGTTGCACCAGGCCCCCTTTTGCTGGGCTATCCGCCGTCGCCACCCGTATTTCGCCGTGTCGGCACACCGGGGTTCGACGGATCGGGATCACCGGTCGGCGGGCAGGTGAGGTTCGGAATGCACGGGTCCGTCGTCTTCGGCGGCTTGGTGTCCGACGTCTTCGGCGGGTTCGTGTCCGTCGGCTTCGTCGGCTCCGTCGACGGCGGCGGCGACGACGGCGCGACCGACTTCGCCGGCGGGGTGAACTGGTTGAGCGGCTTGGCCTTCGCGAACTTCTCCGGCGGCGAGCCGGCCAGCGCCTTGTTCATGAACGTCTGCCAGATCTTGCCCGGCAGACCGGCGCCAGAGATGTTGGCGCCGGACTTGTCCATGATCGGCTGGTTGCCTTCGTTGCGGCCGATCCACACCGACGCGGAGATCGACGGCGTGTAACCAACCATCCAGGCCTTGGAGTTCAGGCCGAACTTGCCGCCCGGCGCCACGGCCGGGTCGAGTTCGTGCGTACCGGTCTTGCCGGCGCACTCCCGTTGCTGGCCACAGGGGATCGACGAGCGCTTCGGGATCTCCTTCAGCACTTCGGTGACGTTGTCGGCGATGTCCTGGCTCTTCGTCTGATCCGGGTCGAACGCCGAGATCGGCTTGTCCGTGTGCTGGTAGATCACGTCGCCGTTCGGCCCGGTGATCTTCAAGATGAAGAACGGCGGGCGGTAGACACCGCGTGCGGCGAACGTCGCGTACGCCGACGCCATGTCGAACGGCCGGACGGCCGCCTGGTCACCGCCCAGCGCGATACCGGCGTTCGGGGTTCCCCCGCCCTCACCGACCAGCAACTTCCGCACACCCTGACCGTCGTTCAGGTTGACCTCGTCCGGGATGCCGGCCGCGTGTGCGGCGTCCACGGTCGGCCTGATGCCGACGTCGAGGACCATGTCGTAGAACACGGTGTTCAACGACAGGATCATCGCTTCCTTGACCGGACAGTCCTTCTGGCAGTTGGGGGCGGCGGTCGCGTTGCGGATCTTGATTTTCTTGCTGCCGTCAACGCCGAACTCGCGGGGCGACGAGCCGTCGTAGGTCGTGCCGATGCCCTTGCCGTCCTTGAGCGCGGCGACCAGGTCGAACGGCTTGAAGGACGAGCCGGGTTCCTGCAGGGTGCCCTTGGCGTAGTCGAAGGTGCGTCGGCCATCACGACCGCCCCAGTACGCGCGCACCGCGCCCGACGTGGGGTCGACCGCGGTCAGCGAGGTCTTCAAATTCTCCGGCTGGCCACCCTTGATCATGACGTCATCCACGGCCTCCTCGGCCGCGGTCTGCATCTTCGGGTCGATCGTCGTCTGGATGGTGACGCCGGTCTTCTGCGCCTGCTCGAACGTGACACCGGTCCGCTCGGCCTCCAGGGCCTCCTCGATCTGGTCGACGATCAGGCCGCGCGGACCCTCGAGGGACTTCGGCTGGGTCTCGGCGAACGACAGTGGCTGCGGCCACTGCTGCGCGTCGTAGTAGGCCTGGTCGATCCAGTTCTTCTGGAGCATCTGGCCCATCACGTACTTCCACTGCTTCTGCGAGTGCGCCTTGTCCTCGGACCAGGAGGGCGTCTGGATCATCGCCGCGATCAGCGCCGCCTCGGAAGGAGTGAGTTCCTTCATTTCCTTCTTGTAGTAGACCTGCGCCGCGGCCTTGAAGCCGTTCGCGCCACGACCGAAGTACACCGTGTTCAGATACGCCGTGAGGATCGTGTTGTGGTTCGATTCGTTGCTCATCTTGTAGGCCTTGACGAGCTCGGTGAACTTACGGGTGTAAGTCGCGTCCTCTTTGCCGGTCGCCTTCTTGATGTACTGCTGCGTCAGACCGGAACCACCACTGTTGCCGCCGGTCACCTGGATCCAGACGGCGCGCACGATGGCCTTGACGTCGAAGCCGGGGTTGTCGTAGAAGTCCTTGTCCTCGGCCGCCATCACCGCTTGCTTGACGGTCTCGGGAATCTCCTCGTACGTCAGCATCGTCCGGTTCTCACCGGGTGACGTCAGCTTGGTCATGTCGGTGCCGTCGGAGTACTGCAGCGTGATGGTCTTGTTCTGGTCGAGGGCGATCTGCTCCGGCCGCGGCCAGTCGACCAGCGGGTACGCGATCGCGACCGCGAGCACCGGGCCGAGGATCATCAGGCCGAGCGCGACGAACGCACCGATCCGGACGCGCTTCCAGATCTTCTTCTTGCGCAGGAGGCGCTCCTCCTCCTCGGTGAGTTCCGGCTCGTCGTCGTAGTACTCGTCGTCGTCATCGACGCCTTCGGCGAGCAGGAACTCGTCAGCGGGCTCACGGTGCGTCAGCAGGTCGGGCTCGCGCTGCGAGGCCGGTCGGTTGACCGGAGGCAGCTGCGTGGTCGGCTCCTGACCGGGGCGCGGGGGCATGCCGGCACGGCCGGGGCCGGCCGGTCCACCGGGACCACCAGGGCCACCCTGAGGGCCGCCGGGGCGCCGGGCGCCGGGCGGCGGTGCCATCGGCATGCCACCGGGAGGCGTCGGCGGACGGTTGCCGGACGGCGGCGGTGCCATGGGCATGCCGCCGGGAGGCGTCGGCGGACGGTTGCCGCCGGGTCCGCCCAGTCCACCCTGTGGGCCGCCGGGAGCGTTCACGGGACGGCCGGGACCGCCCTGCGGACCGGGGGGTGGTCCGTTCGGGCGGCGTGGTGGCTGTTGCTGTGGGAATCCACCAGGTGGCGTGCCACCCTGGGGAGGGCGCGCGAAACCACCGGGTGGAGTGCCCGGTCGTGGCTGATTCGGGACATCACGCCTCGTGCCGCCGCCGTCCGGGTCGTCCCCGGTCGGCCACTGCGGCTCGCCTCCGCGCTGCCGGTCATCATGCTGGTCGTTCACGTGAAAAGGCCTCCCAGACCGGCGTGCATCAACACGCGGTTCGGTGGTCGTACTTCGTTCGGAGCAGTGTCACCTGTGGATCATTCCGCCGCAGTCCTCCTGCGTGGCTTTTCCAGCCCACGCTTCCCCAGGACGTATGACTGCACCAGGTGGTTCCAACTGCATGTGCGACAGACTTCAACCACGTACACGGTGAACTCGTCGAAGAGGGTTGCCATCTTCACCAGTTCTTCAGCTGTACGGGCCGAGCCGGTCGCGTGCTTGAGCTCGTCACCGTAGACCCAAGACACGTTCGTAAGTGGCTCCTTGCGGCACACCGGACAAGGCACTTGTGTCTGCGTACCGTGGAACTTCGCAGCTCGCAGCAGGTACGGAGACGCGTCGCAGACCTCCATGGTGCCCGTGCGGCCAGAGTAGACCTCCGCCAGCAGCGCACGCCGCTGCAGCGAGTAGTCCACCACCTGCCGTTGGGTCAACACGTGACCAGAGTACGTGCCGGCCGCTTTCCCATGATGGGCCGTTCAGGGCAGCGCACCCCGGGGGGTATCACCGTGTGCCACATCCCACAATGTAGGGGGACCAACGATGTATCGCGGCGATATAATCACCTCACCTATCGGTGCAGGTGCGAGGAGGTGACTCGTGTTCGAGTTCGCGCTGCTCGGCCTGCTGCACGAGGCGCCCATGCACGGCTACGAGCTGCGCAAGCGCTTGCATGACCTGCTCGGAGCGTTTCGCGCGTTCTCCTACGGATCGCTGTACCCAACTTTGCGGCGACTCCAACGTGCGGGCCTGATCGTGGAGGAAGGGCCGGAGGAGTCGGCTCTTTCTTGGGGACGTCGGGCACGCAAGGTCTACAAGCTGACCCCGGAAGGTAAGGAGAGGTTCGACGAGCTCCTCGCCAACGCGGGTCCGCAGACCTGGGACGACGACTCGTTCGGGGTCCACCTGGCCTTCTTCTCCCGCACACCGGCCGAGATCAGGATGCGCATCCTGGAGGGGCGGCGACGGTGTGTCGAGGAACGCCGGGAGGGACTTCGCGAGCGGCTCACGAAGCGGGGCGAGCAGATCGACCGCTACACCCGTGAGCTGCACCGCATGGGGCTGGAGAGCACGGAACGCGAGGTGCGGTGGCTCAACGAGCTCATCGCGCACGAACAGTCCGAGCAGGACGAGTAGTACTCACCGTTGATCAAGGAGGACTGGGCAATGGGCGGAAACCGCCGCACCGTTCGCGTCGCCATCGTCGGGGTTGGCAACTGCGCGGCGTCGCTGGTGCAGGGCGTCCACTTCTACCGGGACGCCGACCCGGGCACCCGAGTGCCCGGTCTGATGCACGTGCAGTTCGGTGACTACCACGTGCGCGACGTCGAGTTCGTCGCCGCGTTCGACGTGGACGCCAAGAAGGTCGGCGTCGACCTCGCCGAGGCGATCCTGGCCAGCGAGAACAACACGATCAAGATCGCCGACGTGCCGCCGCTGGGCGTCGTCGTGCAGCGCGGGCACACCTACGACGGTCTCGGGAAGTTCTACCGGCAGACGATCGAGGAGTCCGACTTCGAGCCGGTCGACGTCGTCGCGGCACTGCGCGAGGCCGAGGTCGACGTGCTGGTGTCGTACCTGCCCGTGGGCTCCGAGGATGCCGACCGCTTCTACGCGCAGTGCGCCATCGACGCCGGTGTGGCGTTCGTCAACGCCCTGCCCGTCTTCATCGCATCGGACCCGGAGTGGGCGGAGAAGTTCCGCGCGGCCGGCGTGCCGATCGTGGGTGACGACATCAAGTCCCAGGTGGGCGCCACCATCACGCACCGCGTGCTGGCGAAGCTCTTCGAGGACCGGGGCGTCCAGCTCGACCGCACCATGCAGCTGAACGTGGGCGGCAACATGGACTTCCTGAACATGAAGGAACTGGAGCGCCTGGAGTCCAAGAAGGTCTCCAAGACCCAGTCCGTGACGTCCCAGCTGTCCCGCGACATCGGCAAGGACAACGTCCACATCGGCCCGTCGGACTACGTGGCGTGGCTCGACGACCGCAAGTGGGCCTACGTGCGCCTGGAGGGCCGCGCGTTCGGCGACGTGCCGCTGAACCTCGAGTACAAGCTGGAGGTCTGGGACTCCCCGAACTCCGCGGGCATCATCATCGACGCGGTCCGTGCGGCGAAGATCGCCCTGGACCGCGGCATCGGCGGCCCGATCCTCTCGGCGTCGTCGTACTTCATGAAGTCCCCGCCCGTGCAGTACTCGGACTCCGAGGCGCACGAGGCCGTCGAGGCCTTCATCCGCGGCGAGGCGTGACGTGGTGGGCCGCTCTCCTCGGAGAGCGGCCCTTCGGTCTATCGCTTCGAAAGCCGCAGCTTCTGCCAGCTGCCGTCCGCGGTCCACCCACCGTCGACCGGCAGCGCCACCCCGTTGATGTACCGCGCGTTGTCGCTCGCCAGGAACCGCACCGCCTGCGCGATGTCGTCCGGGCTGGCGAACCTGCCCATCGGCACGTGGTTCGTGATGTCGTCGTCGACGTAGTAGCCCCCGGCCTGCGACTCGACGTCCATCTCGGTCTTGACCCACCCCGGGCACACCGCGTTGACCCGGATCCCCCGCCCGCCCCACTCGACGGCGAGCGTGCGGGTCATCCCGATGAGCCCGTGCTTCGTCGTGTTGTAGGCCGCCCGGTCCGCCACCCCCTGCAGCCCGGCGACCGACGCGATGTTGACGACGCTGCCCGTTCCCTGGGCGAGCATGATCTTGCCCAGCGCCTGCGTGAGCAGGAACGGCCCGGTCAGGTTGACCGCCATGACCCGCTCCCACTGCTCGAGCGTCGTCTCCTCGAACGGCACGATGCCCGCGATCCCCGCGTTGTTGACCAGCACGTCCACCCGCTGATGAGTGCTCATGACGTGCTCGGTCAACTTCGCGACGTCCGCGGCGCTCGCGACGTTGCCGACGAACCCGTCCTTGCTCTCTTGAAGGTCGAAGCCGACGACGGCGAACCCGTCCTCGCGCAGCACGTCCGCGATCCGCAGGCCCATGCCCTGCGCGGTGCCGGTGACCACAGCAACTCGTTGCGTCATGAGCGCGAGGCTAGGGACAGATCGCGCGCGGCGGGAGTGACCCGCAGCCGGTTCTGGTGCTCAGCATCAGTCCTGCTGGCAGAGAGGACAGACGTCCCAGTCGAACCTGTCAGACGGCCCAGAGCCGACTCGTCGCCCGATGACCAGACCTGCGACCCGCGCCGCTCCCGCGCGTTTGAGCGCGATGGCCGACGACCGAAGACTCGCGCCGGACGTCCACTGATCATCGATGAGCAGTACGCGCTTGGCAGCAACGTCGGATTGGACGAAGTACTCGTCCGGTCGCAGAAGTCGTGTGTTCTCGCTCGTGGTGCTCAATATGCCAACTCGTCGGTGAACTGCTTGCGCATCTCAGGTCGCTCGCCGTTCTTGTACTTCGCCAGTGCGTGGGCCGGCTGCCCGTCATGGACCGCCATCGAGATGATCACGACCTCGTCGGCCAGCTCCGCGGCGAACGCACGGAAGTGCTTGTTGCACTGCGGACAGCGCAAGTACCCGTCGGTGGGGCGGCGACACGTGACACGCGTTCGGTCCGAGCGCAGGCGGCGGGACGAGGATGTTGAGGTACCGCTCGAGGATGCGGCTGAGCGGGCTCACGTCAGAGGTCGATCAGGTCCGGGACTCCGGCGCGCAGTTCGTCCAGCACGCGCAACAGGTGGCCGGGGCCTTCCAGGATCGTCGTGTTCGGCCGCTGCGCCATCTCGTGGCCCCACGTCGTGCCCGACACGACCTCGGGCAGCAGGAAGACGTGCCGGCCGTGCTCCAGCGCGAGCCGTGCCTGGATCCGGGTACCGCTGTGTTCGCCGGCCTCCACCACGACAGTCGCCCCGCTGCAACCGCTCATCACCGCGTTGCGCATCGGGAAGTGGTGCTTCGCCGGACCGGCGTCGGGCCGGAACTGGGACACCACGGCGCCCGTCCGCGCGATCTCCTGCTGCAGCTCGGCGTTCTCCGCCGGGTAGCAGCGCCGCAGACCCGTGCCGACCACCGACACCGTCCGTCCGCCGGCGTCCACCACGGCCCGGTGCGCCGCTGTGTCGACACCTGAGGCCAGGCCGCTGAAGACCGTGATGTCGTGCTTGGTCAGTGTCGTCGCGATCTCGCGGGTGATGTGGAGCCCGCGTGCGGTCGCGTGCCTGCTGCCGACGACGGCGACGCCGAACTGGTCGGCTGGGTCGAAAAATCCCTTGCGGGTCAGGAAAGGAGGTCGCTGATGCACCATCAGCAACTGGACCGGGTACTGCTCGTCGAGCACGGTGACCAGGTTGATGCCCTCGTCGGCCCAGGACCCGATCTCCTGTTCGACCAGTTCGAGTCGACCGGCCACGTCAGGAGAGACGTGGTCCAGCGTGGGCTGGTCCGGGGTGAGCAGTGACTCCAGCACCGACAGAGCGGAGCCGGCTTCTTCGACGGCGTTCGTGGCGTCGGCCCAGCCGCGCTCGCTGTCGCGGCGTGCGAGCAGCAGCGCCGCCTGTTCGCGCCGGTTCACCACGGCCACATTCTATCGAACACAGGTTCGACTCGCTGGTTCGAATCACCTGAAAGTGGGCGAGTCTAGCCCGAGACGTGGTGATCACCGCTAGGTTCGGTCCGGTGCGCACCCTGCTCGTAGCCCTCCCCGGCCTGATCCTTGCCGGCATCGGCCTCAGCCACCCGCACTACCTGGACGCCTCGACCGCCCAGTGGTGGCGCGACATGCACATCATCCTGGCGGTTGTCTTCCCGCTGCTTGGTGCCGCGCAATGGGTTCTGCTCGAAGACACCCCGAAACCGGTGCGCTACGCAGGCCGCCTGGCCGCGTTCGGTTACGTCGTCTTCTACGGCGCACTCGACGCGCTGGCCGGCATCGGCGGCGGCGCGATGACGATCGCGAACGGCGGCCGCATCAGCGGCGACCAGCCGGTGTTCGACATCGGCGTCCAGCTCGGTTACGTCGGCGCGTGGTGCTTCTTCGCGGCCAGCGTCGCGATCGCCGTGTGCGCGCTGCTCAAGCACAGGCTCAAGGCAATTCCAGGAGCTGCGCTTCTACTCACCGGCAGCTTCCTGTTCCTCGACAGCCACATCTACTGGCCGAAGGGCGGCATCGCCTGCACCTGCATCGCGCTCGGAATGGCCGCGATCAGCTACGTCAGCGCACCCGGCAGGTCGGCGATCGAGGACAGCACCGTCACCTGATCCAGCACTTCCGGAGCAGGCGGGAAGTGCGGGTTCGGCACGGCGAGCACGGTCATCCCGGCCGCCAGTGCGGCGCGCAGCCCGTTCGTGGAGTCCTCGACGGCATAACAGGAAGCAGCCGCGACCCCGAGCCGCCCAGCCGCCAGCAGGTACACGTCGGGCGACGGTTTGCCCGCGGCGCACTCCTCGGACGACACGGCGACGGGGACCGGCAGTCCGGTCACGTCGAGGAACACCTTGATCAGCACGGCCGGTGCCGACGATGCGATGGCCACCGGAAAGCGCTCGGCCACGGCACGAACCGCCTCCACGGCACCAGGGATCACGGGAAGGTGCGCGGCGTAGGCCTTCTCCATCTCCGCGATGACACCGGCCGAAGCCTCTGAAGGGGACAACGACACCCCGACGGCAGACACCAGGTACGCGCCCCACTCCGGCGTCGACATGCCCTGCATCGCGCGCGTCGCCTCGGGAGTCCACACGCCACCGTGCGACAACGCGAACTCCTGGCGCACCTCGTCCCACACCTGCTCGGAGTCGATCAGCACGCCGTCGAGGTCGAAGATCACCGCATCCACCATCGAACCGTACATCGGCGCTGGTCGGTTAACGGAAGGTGAACTACGGTCGGTCCCGGTTCCCGCACCGACCGTAGGAGGCCACCACCATGATCCCTCTGCCTCTCGTCAACCACCGAATCGGCAGAGCGGCGGTTACCTGCGAGTACCGCTGTGGAGACGCGTGCTTCCACGACGTCCCGAACACCTCCGGCAACCCCTACTTCGGCGACCTGATCAGCCGTCGCACCGCGCTCAAAGCCGGTGCCGTGGTCGCCGCCACCGCCTCGGTCGCACTGCCCGCGACCGCCACCGCCGCTGAGCCCGAAGCTCAGCGGCACCGGCCGCCGAAGGGACTCGACTTCAAGCCCGTCCAGGTCAACACCAAGGACGAGGTCGTCGTCCCCGAGGGCTACGAGCAGGGGATCGTGATCCGCTGGGGCGATCCGCTCTTCCCCGGCGTCCCCGAGTTCGACTTCGACAACCAGACCGCCGCGAAGCAGGCCAAGCAGTTCGGCTTCAACTGCGACTTCGCCGCGATCCTGCCGCTGGACCCGCTGGACCTGACCGGAATCATGGTCACGAACCACGAGTACACCAGCGAGCCGTTCATGTTCCGCGGCTACGACCCGAACAACCCCACCGAGGAGCAGGTGAAGATCGGCTGGGCCGCGCACGGCCTGTCGGTGTTCATGATCAAGCGCTCGCTGTTCTCCGGCCACTACAAGGCGAAGTTCAGCAAGTACAACCGCCGCATCACGCTGCACACGCCGTTCGAGGTGCGCGGTCCGGCGGCGGGCAGCGATCTGCTGAAGACCTCCGTTGACCCAACGGGCAAGAAAGTTCTCGGCACGATCAACAACTGCGCGGGCGGCGTCACGCCGTGGGGCACGATCCTGTCCGGCGAGGAGAACTTCAACCAGTACTTCGCCAACGCCGCCGGCCGCAACGACCCGAGGCTGACCCGCTACGGCGTCACCGGCAACGCGACCACGCGCAAGTGGGAGCGCTTCGACAAGCGGTGGGACCTCGCGCAGGAACCCAACGAGGCCAACAGGTTCGGCTGGGTCATCGAGCTCGACCCGAACGACCCGGACTCCACGCCGATCAAGCACACGCACCTCGGCCGGTTCAAGCACGAGACCGCGAACATCCGCATCGCCGACGACGGCCGGGTGGTCGCGTACTCCGGTGACGACGAGCGGTTCGAGTACATCTACAAGTACATCTCGAACGGCAAGATGAAGCGCGGCAACAGCAAGGCCGCGCGCCGCCACAACATGACGCTGCTCGACGACGGCACGCTCTACGTCGCGCGGTTCAAGGGCGACAGCCCGGTGTCCGAGATCGACGGCACCGGAAAGCTGCCCAGCGACGGGAAGTTCGACGGCACCGGCGAGTGGATCCCGCTGGCGGCGGGCAACAAGTCCTTTGTGCCCGGTATGACCGCCGAAGAGGTGTACGTCTTCACGCGCATCGCGGCGGACAAGGTCGGCGCCACCAAGATGGACCGCCCCGAGGACATCCAGTGCCACCCGCGCACCGGCACGGTGTACTGCGCGCTCAGCAACAACGTCGAGCGCGGCGTCACCCCGGGCAAGGAAGGCGCGACCGAGCCGAACCCGCGCGTGAACAACCGGCACGGGCAGGTACTGGAGCTGACCGAACGCAGGAGCGACGCGCTCGCGCTGACGTTCAACTGGGGCCTGTTCATGGTGTGCGGCTTCCCGGAGGACCCCAACACCTACTTCGGCGGCTACGACAAGTCGCAGGTGAGTCCGATCTCCAGTCCGGACAACGTGGCGTTCGACCGGCACGGCAACCTGTGGATCTCCACGGACGCCGACGGCAAGCTGGACGGGTTGAACGACGGCCTCTACGGCGTGCCGCTGGAAGGGCCGGAGCGAGGTCACCTCAAGCTGTTCCTCACGGTGCCGCGCGGCGGTGAGACGTGTGGTCCGATCATCGGCGAGCGGGTGATCACCGTGTGCGTCCAGCACCCCGGTGAGGTGGACGGCGCGAGTGCCGACAAGCCCGTCTCCAACTGGCCGGACCGGGGCACCTCGCGGCCCCGTCCGTCGGTCGTCGCGGTGTGGCGCAAGGGCCGTCGTCAGCTGGGTGAAATCGGTTGATCACCCTGCGTGCTGTGATCGTTCGGGAGTAGTACGAGTTCGCCCGCCGTTCATCTTGTGGACAGCGGGCGAACTCGTTGGGCTCTTAGGTTCGGCCAGTTCCCACACTGACCGATCTCGGAGGCCTGCGTGTCCTCATCCACCGATCGGGGCCGGCGCCTGCTGCCTCTGCTCCCGATGAACCATCCGCTCGGGCGCCAGGCGGTCACCTGCGAGTTCCGCTGCGGCAACGCCTGTGCGCACGACGCGCCCAACACCATCGCAGAACGCGTACTTCGGCGACGTCGTCAAGGAGGTCGTGAGCCGCCGCGGCATGCTGAAGGCCGGTGCGGTCGTCGCGGCCGCCGGCGCCGGTGCGCTCGCGTTCTCCGGTGCCGCCGCGGCTGCCCCGGCGCACGCCGATCTCGACGTCGACCTGGACCTCAGGTTCGGCCACGACCGCGACGGCCTCAACTTCGAAGCGGTGGCGCCCAACACCCTCGACGAAGTCGTGGTGCCGAAGGGCTACCAGACCGACGTCGTCATCCGCTGGGGCGACGCCGTCACGCACGACGCGCCGAAGTTCGACTTCGACAACCAGACCGCCGCGGCCGCAGGCGAAGCAGTTCGGTTACAACAACGACTTCTGCGGGCTCGTGCCGCTGCCGGGCTGGGACCGCTGGCTCATGGTGAGCAACCACGAGTACACGACCGAAGACTCGATGTTCAAGGACCTGGACCTCGGCCAACCCGACCGAGGAGCAGGTCAAGATCGCGTGGGCCGCGCACGGCCTGTCGGTCGTGCAGGTCGAGCGGGACCACCGCTCCGGCAAGCTCGTGGTGTCCAAGGACAAGAAGCGCTACAACCGCCGCATCACGCTGACCACGCCGTTCGAGGTGCGTGGCCCGGCCGCCGGCTCGAAGTTCCTCAAGACCTCGGCCGACCCGTCCGGCAAGAAGGTCCTCGGCACGCAGAACAACTGCGCCGGCGGCGTCACGCCGTGGGGCACGATCCTGTCCGGCGAGGAGAACTTCAACCAGTACTTCGCGAACGCGGACCTGGTCACCGACGCCGACACGAAGGCCAAGCTCGGCCGTTACGGCTTCTCCGGCAAGGCTTCGCTGCGCAAGTGGGAGAACTTCGACAAGCGCTTCGACCTCGCGCAGGAGCCGAACGAGGCCAACCGCTTCGGCTACATCGTCGAGATCGACCCGCTCGACCCGACGTCGACGCCGGTCAAGCACACCGCGCTCGGCCGCTTCAAGCACGAGGGCGCGAACGTCATCGTCGCCCGCGACGGCCGGGTCGTCGCGTACATGGGTGACGACGAGCGCTTCGACTACATGTACAAGTTCGTCACCGACGGCTGCTACCAGAAGGGCGACTCGAAGCGCGCCCGCGAGCACAACAAGCGGCTGCTCGACTCCGGCACGCTCTACGTCGCGCAGTTCACCGGCGACAGCCCGGTCGCCGAGATCGACGGCACCGGCAAGCTGCCCGCCGACGGCGAGTTCGACGGTTCGGGCAAGTGGATCCCGCTGGCGCACAACGACAAGTCGTTCGTCCCGGGCTTCACCGCCGAGGAGGTGTACGTCTTCACGCGCCTGGCCGCCGACAAGGTGAGCGCCACGAAGATGGACCGCCCCGAGGACGTCGAGCCGTCGCTCAAGAGCCGCCGCATCTACGCCGCGCTGACCAACAACACCGACCGCGGTGTGAAGCCCGGCAAGGAAGGCGCCACCGAGGTCGCGCCGCGCGTCAACAACAAGCACGGCCACGTGCTGGAGATCGAGGAGCGCCGCAGCGACAACACGGCGCTGACGTTCTCCTGGAAGCTGCTGCTGGTCTGCGGTGACCCGAAGTCGCCGGACACGTACTTCGGCGGCTACGACAAGTCGCAGGTCAGCCCGATCTCCTGCCCGGACAACGTCGCGTTCGACTCGCAGGGCAACCTGTGGATCTCCACCGACGGCAACGCCCTGAAGTCCAACGACGGCATCTTCGCGGTGCCGGTCGAGGGTCGCCGCCGCGGTTACGTGAAGCAGTTCCTCACGGTGCCGAAGGGTGCCGAGGCGTGCGGCCCGGTCATCACGGACGACTTCGTCCTGGTGTCCGTGCAGCACCCCGGTGAGATCGACGGTGCGACGGCGAACAACCCGCAGTCGCACTGGCCGGACGGTGGCACCTCGCAGCCGCGTCCGTCTGTTGCCGTTGTGTGGCGCAAGGACCGTCGCCGCATCTGCGGCTGACAGTGCCCGCCTGCTCACTCCTTGAAGTCGTTTGAACCGGTGCAGTCGTCAGGCCGTATTCCCTGACGGCTGCACTGCGGACAACGAAGACACGTCGCACTGTCTGTCCACATAGGAGTGAGTCATGAATCGTGCTGGGCTCGTGTTAGTTGCCACAGCTCTATTAGGCGTCGCCCTGGGTGGCGCCGGCTCCACTGCCGCACCAACACCGGCCGCCATGGACGCATCTGACGCGAGGGTCGCACCCGCGGTTCAGGTTCCGCCCGGCAACAAGATGGTCGCGAAGTTCTACGCCAAGGGTGTGCAGACCTACACCTGCACGGCAGGAGCGTGGAAGGGCCTGGAGCCCGCCGCCACCCTGGCTGACCGCCTTGGCCGGGCGGTCGGACTGCACTCCCGCGGTCCGCTCTGGGTGTCCACAGTAGACGGAAGCGCTGTCGAGGCCGCCCCGGTCGACGGCGCCAGGAACGATGTCGCCGGAGCGGTTCCCGAGCTCCTGCTGAAGGCCAAGTCGACCAGGGGCACGGGCGTGTTCGCCGGCGTCAGTTACGTGCAGCGCCTCGCCGCCAAGGGCGGCCTCGCACCGGCAGGCGGATGCACTGAAGGCGCCCAGACCTCCGTGCACTACGAGGCGCTCTACACCTTTTCCGTACCCGCTCGCTGAACCAGCGCCACCACGGCCGCGCTGATCATCGTGATGCCGACGACCCAGAGGCCGGTCTTCTGCGTCCCGGTGAGATCGTGCAGCCACCCGGTGACGTAGGGCGCGGCGAACCCGCTCAAGTTGCCCAGCGAGTTGATCAACGCAATTCCGCCCGCAGCAGCCGTACCGCCCAGAAAACTCGTGGGAAGCGCCCAGAACGTGGGCAGAGCGGCACAAACACCGATCGCGCAGACCGAGACCGCGACCATCGCCGCGATGGGGTTCTCGAGGTAGAGCGCGACGGGGATGGCCGCTCCGCCGAGCAACATCGGCGCGGCAACGTGCCACTTCCGTTCCCCGGTGCGGTCTCCATGCCTGGCCCACAGGATCATGGCGATCGCGCCGAGGACGTACGGGATCGCGTTGATCAGCCCGCGCTCGACGATGTTCGCCCCCGGCGCCAGTCCCTTGATGATCGTCGGCAGGAAGAACCCCAGCGTGTACAACCCGTACACGATCCCGAAGTACACGAAGCTCAACGCCAGAACTCGCGGATGCGTGAGGGCCTTCTTGAGCGGCCAGTGCTCCTTCTGCGGCTCTTCAACGGCTTCCGAGGGCTTGTCCGGCAACCAGAACCACGTCACGAACGCCAGCCCGATCGCCGGCAGCCCCTCGATCAGGAACATCGTGCGCCAGTCGGTCCACTGGATCAGCAGCCCGCTGAACGTCGCCCCGAGTGCGGTCGAGATCGGCACCGCCACCATGAACAGCGCGACGATCCGCGCTCGCTCCCGCTCCGGGAACCAGTACGTCAGGTACAGGATGATCCCGGGGAAGAACCCGGCCTCCGCCACACCCAGCAGGAACCGCAGCGCGATCAGCACCGTCCCGTTGGGCACGAACGCCATGGCAGTGGCGACGATTCCCCAGCTGATCATGATCCGGGCGATCCACTTGCGCGCCCCGAACTTGTGCAGGGCCAGGTTGCTGGGCACCTCCAGCAGCAGATAGCCGATGAAGAACACCCCGGACGCGAACCCGAACACCGTCGCCGAGAGCTTCAGTTCCTCGGACATGCCGTTCGGCCCCGCGAACCCGATGTTGACGCGATCGAGGTAGTTGACGAAGTAGAGCAGGCACAGGAACGGCAGGATCAACTTCTTAGGCACGCTAAAGTTCCCCCTATGCGTGACGACGTGAGCTCCCCAGCGGAGTCACCACTGCACTCAGCTCGTCCGGTCGCCCTGGTCACCGGGGCATCCAGCGGCATCGGCTCGGCCATCGCCCGCAGTCTGGCGCCAACTCACGATCTCCTGCTAGGTGGACGCGACGAAACGTCCCTGTCCCTGCTGGCAGCGGAACTTCCCGGCGCCCAGGCCTGGCCGTTCGACCTCAGGAACCTCGACTCGGCGGACACGACCAACATCCGCCGCCTGGACGTGGTCGTGCACAGCGCCGGCGTCGCCCTGCTGGGCCCGCTGGCCGAGGCGTCCGTCGACGTCTGGCGCCAGACCCTGGAGCTGAACGTCGTCGCCGTCGCCGAGCTCACCCGTCTGCTGCTGCCCCAGCTCCGTGCCGCGTCCGGCCAGGTCGTCCTGATCAACTCGGGCGCCGGCCTGCGCGCCAACCCGGGCTGGGGCGTCTACGCGGCCTCCAAGTTCGCCCTGCGCGCCTATGCCGACGCCCTGCGCGCCGACGAGCCCGCACTGCGGGTGACCTCGGTGTTCCCCGGCCGGACCGACACGCCGATGCAGCGCGAGGTCCGGCGTCAGGAGGGTGGCGAGTACGACGCCACGCAGTACCTGGACCCGGCCTCGGTGGGCCGCGCCGTGGCCGCCGCCGTGCTGGCGACCTCGGACGCGCACATCACCGAGCTCGTCATCCGTCCACAGCCTCGCTGAGTTGTCCACCGGACAATCAACAACCTGGTCAGAGGTTGACGCTCCGCAGTCGCCGGGCGACCGCGGTGACGCCGGCCTGAGCCTCCTGCCGGTCCACCCGAGTGGACTCCCCACCAGCCACGACGTGCTCACCGGCCACCCACACGTCGGTGACCCGCCGGGCGCCGGAAGCCCAGACCAGGTTCGCCAGCAGCTGTGGGTCGGGCGCGTCCAGCCCGGTGGCGAAGGCGGGGTCATCGGCGTCGATGTGCACGACATCGCCCCAGCGCCCGGCCTCCAGCGCGCCGATGTCGTCGCGACCCAGCGCCGCGGCCCCGCCTCGGGTGGCCATCAGCAACGCCTGCGCCGCACCGAGCACGGTCGCGTCCATCTTGGACACCCGAGCGAACAGCCCGGCCAGGCGAGCCTCCTCGAACAGGTCCAGGTCGTCGTTGGACGCCGGACCGTCCGTGCCCAGCCCGACCGAAACGCCGGCGGCCAGCAGCTCCGGCACCCGCGCGATGCCGGACGCGAGCTTCGCGTTCGATCCGGGACAGTGCGCCACGCCGACACCGAAGGACGCGTACAGCGCGATGTCGTCATCGGACAGATGCACGGAGTGCGCGGACAGCACGCGCCCGCCCAGCACGTCCGAGGCCTTCAGCAACGCGGGCACCGACCCGAACTCGGCCCGCTGCGCCTCGTCCTCGAACGGCGACTCGGCGACGTGCACCATGAACAGCGCCCCGCGAGCCCGCGCCTCCTCGGCGATGGCGGTGAGCTGAGCAGGCGACAGCGTGTAGGCGGAGTGCGGCCCGTAACCCAGCTCCACCCGCTCGCCGGGACCGAACCGCAGTCCGTCGGCGTCGATCCAGGACGAGATCTCGTCGGTCAGCGAGCGCCACGACATCCCCGGCACGTCGAGGATCGCCCCGCCGAACACCACGCGTGACCCGGCGGCGAGCACGGACGAGACCAGTTCAGGCCCGTGGAAGTACATCTCGGCCGAGGTGGTGACGCCGTGCCGCAGCATCTCCACGGCGCCGAGCAGCATGCCCGTGCCGACGTCGGCCGCGGTCATCTGTGCCTCGTTGGGCCACATCTGCTCCTGCAGCCAGCGCAGCAGCGGCAGGTCGCTGCCCAGCCCGCGCAGCACCGTCATCGGGCTGTGCGCGTGGGTGTTCACCAGGCCGGGCAGCAGGATCCCGGACAACGAACGAACCTCGCCGTCGAAGGAAGGCGCGGTGGCAAGTTCGCCCACATAAGCGATCCGGCCGTCCACCACGTCGACGACGGCGTCCCGCAACACGGAGCAGGACGAGTCGCAGGGCAGGACCACCGGGGCATGCAGGCGCAGTGACATGCGGAGAATCCTGCCATTGTGATGCCGGTCACAAGCAGGTGTAGGTCCCGGAAAGGTGGGCACCCTGTCTCCGTCGGGTGCGGGCCGACCCCCAGGGTCCGCCCCGACCACAAACCTGCCCCTGACCAAAGGGCCCGCCGAGCATGAACCGGCGGGCCTTTTGTGCATCCGGACGCAACCAGAACCGCGGGGACGACGTCACATGATCATGTCGAAGAAGCCGTGCACGTCCAGTGGAGACTTCCGGCGCGCGCAGAAGCCCGCCACCCCCAAGCCGCCCACCCGGCGCTGAGTTGGCATGATCACATCCGCACGGGACCGGGCGTGATCATGCGGAGGCATCAGTGGCCGACATCGACCCTCAGAACGACGACCAGTTCAGCGATGTCGAGATGACGCAGGAGTTCGACGTCATCCGCGACGAGCGCTGAGCCAAAGAGCTAAGCAATCGGCAGTTCGGCGCGGACCGTCCAACCAGTCGGTTCGCGTCGGCCTGCGGAGAACTTGCCGCCCAACAACTCCGTGCGTTCGCGCATGCCCACGAGGCCGTAACCTCCCGAGCCGCCAACGGGAACGCCGGAAGCGATTCCGTCATCGGAAACCGCCAGGAACAGCACACCATCCCTTGAGGACAGTGACGCGTCCACTGAGGACACCGCGACAGCGTGCTTCTGGGTGTTGGTCAGCGACTCCTGCACCAGCCTGAGCACCGAGCGGGCCAGCTCCTGCGGCACCGCGTCCTGCAGATCGAACGAAAGCTCCACGGGCAGCCCGGATTCCGTTGCCAGTGCGCGCACGTCGTCCACCAGCGACGAAGACGCGGCCGGACCGGGGGATTCGCCGTCCCGCAAGGTCCCGACCAGTCGCCGCATCGCGGTCAGCGCCTCGTAGCCGGACGTCTCGATCGTCGGCAGCACCTGCTCCGCGGCGTCACGGTTGATCTGACCTGCCTGGGCGTGCACGACAATCGCAGTCACGTAGTGCGCGACCACGTCGTGCAGTTCGC
This sequence comes from uncultured Actinomycetota bacterium, assembly GCA_963771775.1. Lineage (GTDB taxonomy): Bacteria > Actinomycetota > Actinomycetes > Mycobacteriales > Pseudonocardiaceae > Lentzea. The sequence goes on along the minus strand of CAVYUS010000004.1, from coordinate 339,890 downwards.
GCGCCAACGCCATCCGTTCGGAGTTCTGGGCCGCCGCAATGGAAGCGGCCAACTGGGACGCTCGTTCGTTGTCCCGTGCCCGGAAGTACAGCCCGCTGCCCACCGACAGGACGAGCAGCAGTACCGCGCCGAACAGGTAGGACGTGAGGTCCGGTGTCCACTCCCGGTACTCGAACCGCGCGACGATCGGCCACCCGAGGACCTCGGTGGTCGTCATCGCGGCCAGCACCAGCGCCGTGCCGATCACCGCACGCGTGCGGGAGTCCTCCCGCACGAGGACTGAGATGGTCGCCATCGCTGCCCCGGTCATCGACACGTTGGCACCGCTGACGAAGAAGTGCGGCTCGATAGCGACGCCGAGCGCCCACATGTAGATCGCCACGCAGACGATCGCGAACGCCAGTGCCAGCGTCGCGTCGAACGGCCGACGCGGAGCCAGCACCGCGATCACGCAGATGACCAGCACGCCGGGGACCTGCCACCAGCCGAGCCCGGTGCTGATCGACCCGGCTTCCGCGATGGCGATGCCGGTGAGCGAGAGCGCCAGCGGCCACTGGCGTTTGGCGAGCAACCGCCAGTTCAAGTCCGTGCTCTCCACGCGGTACACGGTAAAGCCGAAAGAGCTACACCGCGTCCGACCGGGGTATGGCTACCGGGTCAGCCATAAGGCTGATAGGGCGACCTGCGGAAATACCCTCCCGGCGGATGCCGGATGACGACGCGGTAACGGACTCTGGAGTAGCGAAAGTCGGGGAATGGAGGACGCCATGTTGTCAGTCGTGTTCACGTGGGCCGCCGCGGTGGTCGGCCTGTTGGTCCTTGCGCTCATGGCCCTGTCGGGCGTCATGATCGATTCCCAGAAGTAGCCACAGAGGTACTGGGTACCAGCGTGTGATGGGGAAGTCAGACGCTGGTCAGGGAATGTTGCTGGCGAAGCAGTTCGGCCAGCCTGCTGGTCGGTTGAGGACGGGTCTCGTCCAACGCGGCGGTGAAACGAGCCGGCGCACCGACGCGGGCACGGGCCGCGGCGGCCGGGTCCAGGCGAAACGCGGGCCTGGCCGCGGAAGGACGTTGGCGGGAGCGCAACCACGCGAGGCGGTGCAGTGCTTCCGCGTGGTGGTCCGTGATGGTGACGGAAGCCTTGTCGAACGAGTGCAGCACGGCTGCGTTCAGGTGAACGGTGGCCAGGTCCCGCCACAGCGTGCGTTCGGACGAAGTGTCCAAACCCAGCGCGTCGGCGACCTCGCGCGCCACGCCGTACGCGCCTTCCTCAGCCAGTGAACGGGTACCGATTTCGGCACCCACGAACCACGAGTTGAACGGCGCCGCGGGGTAGTGCACGCCGCCGATCGACAGCCGCATGTTCGAGATGACCGGAACCGCGTGCCAGCGCAGGCCCATCTCGCCGAACCACGGCAGGCTCGGGTGCTCCAGCGGAACCTCGTGCACGATCTCGGACGGCAGCGTGAACAGCCGCGATCCCTCGTGCTCGGTCTCCACCACCAGCGGCAGCAGGTCGAAGCGCGAACGCCGCGCCGGCGGCCGCCATCCCATGCCCTGCATGGTTTCGGTGAACTGGGTGTACCGGCGGTCGCCCAGCCCGTCGGAGTATCCGGCGTACCGGATCAGCTGCTCGTTCCAGATGACCGGTCCGGGCGAGCCCGGTGCGTCCGGCGCGAAAACCGTGACGAGCGGCCGGATCTCGCCGTTGTTCGTGGCGAGCCGCAGATGCTCGACGCATTCGCCCGCGACCGCGGCGGCGTTGCGATAACCGCGCAGGTCTCGGACTTTCAGTCGCCGCCACGGCACACCCGAGGTGCACCAACCAGAATCTCGCAACGCGATCCGCGCGCCGTACGCGAGTTCGTTGGTGGTGTGGCGGTAGGTTCCGGTCTCGGTGATCTCGGCGCGCACCTGGGCGATGCGGGCGGACAGCGAGCCTGCGTCGGAGTGCGCCGCGTGGAACATGCGGACGAACTCCTCCGCAACGGGGAGGACGTCGGGGGTCACGGAGCGAGACGCTAAGGCCGGAACTGCTTCACGCGTCACTGCCACTCGGGGCATTTCGGGTGATCAACACCCGCCACTCCATCGAGTGAAAGCTCGACCCGCAGTGGCGAATGCCCGGCCTTGAGACCTCGATCAGGTGAGGTCGGCGGCAACTTCGTTCCGGCGGAACATCAGATCGTGCGAGACACGGCCCTCGTTCACCGCGCGCTGCTCGAACTTCGTGACCGGTCGCCAGTCCGGCCGAGGCGCCCAGCCGTCGTACATGTTGGTCAGCAACCGCTCGCCGGAGCACACCGCGAGCATCTGGTCCGCGTAGTTCTCCCAGTCGGTCGCGAGGTGCAGCACGCCACCGGGCTCCAGCCTCGAAGCGAGCAGCGACACGAACTCCGGCTGCACCAGCCGTCGCTTGTGGTGCTTCTTCTTCGGCCACGGGTCCGGGAAGAAGATCCGCACGCCGTGCAACGACGCGGGCAGGACGTGGTCGGTCAGCAGGTCGACGGCGTCACCGCGCAGCACGCGCAGGTTGTCGAGCCCGCCGAGGTGCTCGGCGCGCAGCAGCAGCTGGGCCAGGCCGGGCTTGTAGACCTCGGCGGCCACGTAGTTCAGCTCGGGCGCCGCCGCCACGAGCTGGGAGGTCGTCTCGCCCATGCCGGACCCGATCTCCAGCAGCACGGGCGCGGACCGGCCGAACCACGACGTGAAGTCGAGCGGCCCATCGGGCAGCGCCTTCACGTCGTCGCCCATCTTCTCCCAGTACGTGTCCCAGGCGCGCTCCTGTCCCACGGTCATGCGCTCGCCGCGCTGGACGAAGCTGACGATGGAACGGGGGAACTCGGGCCTGGTCACGACCCGAGAGTTTAGTGCCCCGACCACAATCCTCACCGGCGGCTTCGGGTACTGGGCACGGCACCGTGATGCACCCGTCTGAGCACGCGAATCCGCCGATGAGGGTTAGTGGTCGGGGCACTAAGCAATCAGCTCGATGTCCTCGATCTGCGCACGGAGGTCGGCGACGGTGAAGTCGATGGGCTGGGGCCGACCGGGCCCGCGGTGCGCCGGAACCAGGTGGATCCAGCCGCTGTGCGACGCGGTGAACTGCACGGTCGTCGGAGTGGCCGGACCGTAGACACCGCTCTCGGACGGCACGAACTCCCAGTACCCGACCTCGCCGAGGTCGACCCACGGCACGAAGACCCAGCCGGGACGGGCCGACAGGATCTCGGTCACCGCGTCCTCGACGGCGTGACCTTCGGCACGGGAGCGGAGCTTGCCGCGGTCCAGCGCGCGCAGCCACCACGGCGCGGGCGCTGTTTCGTCCGCGGATCGCACCGACCGGTACAACGCGAGGACCTTCTTGTCGTCGGCGTGGTTCACCCAGGAACGGCGAGCTTCCGCCGGTGTGACGGCGAGCACGGGGAAGTTCGGAGCTTCGAGGGCATCCGCCCACTCAAGACCGAGCATTGCTTCAACACGGACCACTGGCCACCTCCGGCACCGGGATAGCCCAATTGAACTCGAATCCAAACGCCGGTGATGTCCAGAATGCGCCTTTTCACGGCTTGTTAACAGGCCTCTTACTCACAGTGTGACCCCAGGCACGTTGCATGACGGCGTGGAAACACGATGTAGGGGTCGTGCCCCTGCTGTCCGCGCTCGCCGTCGCGCTGCCGTTGCTGCTCGCCGGGCAGACCATCGAGGAGCAGGAGTGGCATCTCGACGCCCTCGACATCTACTCGGCGCAGGATCAGGCACGTGGTGACGGCGTCATCGTCGCGGTGATCGACTCCGGGGTGGACGCCCAGCACCCCGACCTCGCCGGCCGCGTCTTACCGGGCATGGGCTTCGGCAGCTCCAAGGGCACGGACGGTACGACCGACACGGACGGTCACGGCACCGGGATGGCCGGGATCATCGCCGCGACCGGTCGTGGCGGCGGCGCGCTCGGCATCGCGCCCGGCGCGCGGATCCTCCCGGTCGCGAGCGCCGAGAAGGAGCAGTTCTCGCTCGACGTCGTCGCCGAGAGCATCAGGTGGGCCGCCGACCACGGCGCCAAGGTCATCAACATGTCGCTGGGCTTCTCCAGCTCGATGACGCCGAGCCTGGTCAAGGCCGTGAACTACGCGATCGAGAAGGACGTCGTCCTCGTCGCCGCCACCGGCAACGAGGGCAGGGAGGTCTCGGCGCCGGCCAACATCGGCGGCGTGGTCGCGGTCGCGGGCACCAACCGCGAGGGCAAGCCGTGGAAGTCGTCCAACGTCGGTTCGGACACCGTGCTCGCGGCGCCGGCGGAAGGCATCGTCACCGCCGCGCCGGAAGGTGTCTACGCCAGCGGTTACGCCGAGATGGACGGAACCAGTGCGGCGGCGGCGATCGTGTCGGGGGTCGCGGCGCTGATCCGCGCCAGGCATCCGCAGATGCCGGCCAAGGACGTCGTCAACGCGTTGATCAGGACCGCGAAGGACATGGCGGAGCCCGGCCGCGACGACACGACCGGGTTCGGCATGGTCGACCCGATGGGCGCGCTCACCGCACAGCTCCCGCCGGTGGAACGCAATCCGCTGCTGCCGCCACCGAAGCCGTCGGCCACGCCGACGACACCGGCCGCGGTCGCGCAACAACATCGCGTGCAGCCGGCCGTCGACACAAGGGACAAGCTGCCGTTCCTCGGCGCGGTGACGGGCGGGACCGCGTTGCTGTCGGGGCTGCTGATCGCGTTGCCCGCCATCAGGTCACGGCGACCAGCGCCGGTCAGTGCGCGTGATACTCCACCGACTCCTTGGTGAGCTGCATGAAGGCCTCCTCCAGCGACCCGCGCTGAGGGCTGAGCTCGTGCAGCACGACCTGGTTCTCCGCCGCGAGCTCACCGATGCGCGGCGCCGGAAGTCCGTGCACCACCAGGGCTCCGTCCACCGCGTCGTCGGTGACCGTCGCCTCGGCGGCGAGGATCTCGCGCAGCTTCGCCGAATGCGGTGACCGCACCCGGACGTGGTCCTGGGTGGCGTCGGAGATGAACTGCTCGGTGGTGGTCTGCGAGATCAGTTGACCCTTGCCGATCACGATGAGGTCCTGCGCGGTCTGCGCCATCTCCGAGAGCAGGTGGCTCGACACGAACACCGTGCGGCCCTCGTCCGCGAGCCGGTGCATGAACTGCCGGATCCAGAGGATCCCCTCGGGGTCGAGCCCGTTGACCGGCTCGTCGAACAGCAGCACCTCGGGGTCGCCGAGCAGCGCGCCCGCGATGCCGAGCCGCTGGGACATGCCGAGCGAGAAGCCGCCCGCGTTCTTGTGCGCGACCTCGGTGAGGCCGACGATCTCCAGCACCTCGCCGACCCGGCTGACCGGGATCTTGTTGGAGACGGCCAGCCACTTCAGATGCGCGCGGGCGGACCGGTTGGGATGCACCCACTTCGCGTCGAGCAGCGCGCCGACCTTGCGCAACGGTTGCTTGAGTTGGGCATAGTGCTGCCCGTCGATCGTGACGTCGCCACCGGTGGGAGTGTCGAGGCCGAGGATCATCCGCATGGTCGTGGACTTGCCGGCGCCGTTCGGTCCGAGGAACCCGGTCACGCGACCGGGCCGGACGGTGAACGACAGGTCGTCGACGGCCTTAGTCCGGCCGTAGTGCTTGCGCAACCGCACTGCTTCGATCATGGCCTCTCCCGGTTCGCTCGAAGAACTGACCGGGACCTGGGTCATCCCCCGATGGATGACCCAGGTCCCGCTCCCCCTTATTCGGAACTGGTCACGCGTCCCGCCGCTTGGCGACGAACAGTGCGACCACCAGCAGCGCGACCGCGATGCCGGCGAAGTAGCCGAGCGATCCCCACTGGCTCAGCTTGAAGGCGACGGCGGCCGCCGGTGACTCGGCCGGATCGGTGCCGCCGAGTGCGAGGAAGTGGCGGGCGTTCTGGAACGGCAGCCACGCCTGGATGTCGTCGCCGACCTTGGGGATGATCCCGATCAGGTCCTCGAGCAGCATGTTCCAGACGAGCAGGATGGCTACGGCACCGGCGGTCTGGCGGACCAGGATGCCGACCGCGATCGCGAGGATCGAGCCGATCGCGAAGAGCAGGCCGACGCCCGCGACGTGCCGCCACTCCGCACCCGTGTTGATCGCCAGGTCAGAGGCGGGCGACAGCAGCTTGGCGAGGCCCCACGAGCCGAACGCGATGATCTCGCCCAGCACACCGGCGATGAACGCGACCACGACGGTCTTGGCGACCAGCGCGGACGTCCGGTTCGGCACCGCGAGGAACGTGGCGCGGATCGTGCTGAAGCGGTACTCGGTCGTGACCGCGAGCGCCGCCATCACCAGCACCACGGACAGCGCGAGCTGGCTGCTGCCGAACTGGGTGAGGCCGATGGACATCTGGCCGTTGTCGGTCGTGCCCGCGATGATCGCGGTGAGACCGGCGCCCAGGATCACGGCGAGTGCCGTGCACCAGTACGGCGAGCGGGTCGAGAAGAGCTTGATTCTCTCAACTGCCAAGAGGGTCATTGGTCTCACTTCCCGATCTCTGCGTGGTACTCGACAGCATCTCCGGTCAGCTGCATGAACGCCTCTTCGAGCGAACCACGTTGCGGGCTCAGTTCGTGCAGGACCACACCGTTCGCTGCCGCGATGTCACCGATCTGGTCACTGGTCGCACCCGATACGGACAATGCCCCGTCCGCGCCGTCACGAACCGTGAATCCCTTGTCGACCAACAGCGGGCCGAGCTTGAAGAGCTGCGGGCTGCGCACCAGGACGGAGTTGCCGGTCGAGCGGTCGATGAACTCGGCGGTGCTGCTCTGCGAGATCAGCTTTCCCTTGCCGATCACCACGAGGTCACTGGCCGTCAGCGCCATCTCGGACAGCAGGTGGCTCGACACCAGGACCGTGCGGCCCTCGGCGGCGAGGTTCTGCATGAACGTGCGGATCCAGAGGATGCCCTCGGGGTCCAGGCCGTTGACCGGCTCGTCGAAGAGCAGCACCCGCGGGTCGCCGAGCAGTGCCGCGGCGATCCCCAGTCGCTGCGACATGCCGAGCGAGAACCCGCCCGCGTTCTTGCCGGCGACCTGAGTGAGGCCGACCGACTCCAGCACCTCGTCCACGCGCCTGTTCGGCAGCCCGTTGGACTTGGCGAGCCAGCGCAGGTGCGCCCGCGCCGACCGGTTGGGGTGCACCCACTTGGCGTCGAGCAGCGCGCCGACCGTCCGCAGTGGACGGTGCAGTTCGGCGTAGGGCTTTCCGTCGATCAGCACGCGGCCTGCCGTCGGACGGTCGAGCCCCAGGATCATGCGCATGGTGGTGGACTTGCCGGCGCCGTTCGGACCGAGGAACCCGGTCACCCGTCCAGCCTGGACGGTGAACGACAGGTCGTCGACCGCGACCAACCTGCCGTATCTCTTGGTGAGGCCGATTGCCTCGATCATGTGGCTTCCCCTCTCGGTGTTGGGGACAACTCTGCTGCTCCGAGGGGGTAGGCCACATCGCCCAGCAGTCTGCGACCACCGTCAACTTCAGTCGTCCGGTACCGCTACCTGAGTCGTAGTTGAATGAGCCACATGGGATATACGGAAGCTCCCGAAGGCTGGTGGCGCGAGTTCGTGCTGGCCAAGCCCGCCCGCACCGGCAAACTCGCCGTGACCCGCAAGGACGGCTCGCCGCACATCGCCCCGGTGTGGGTCGATCTCGACGGCCCTGACCTCGTGTTCCTGACCGCGCGCGACACGATCAAGGGCAAGTCGATCCTGCGTGACGGCCGGGTGGCCCTGTGCTTCGACGACGAGACGCCGCCGTTCAACTTCGTCACGATCACCGGCCAGGCGCAGGTCGACGAGGACCCTGATCAGCTGAAGTACTGGGCGGGCCGCACGGCGGCCCGCTACATGGGCGACGACCAGGCCGACCACTACGCCGAACGCAACGGCGTGCCCGGCGAGATGGTCGTCCGGGTGAAGATCGACAAGGTCGTCGCCAAGATGAACGTCTCCGACTGACGACACCCGCGCGTGAGAACAGCCGCCGGTGCGCCTGTTCTCACGCGGGGAAGAACCGTGCCAGCGCCTGCACCACGCCGTCCTCGACCACGGTGCCGGTGACCGCGTCGGCCGCCGCCTGCACCCGCGCCGGCGCCTGACCCATCGCGATCCCGCACGCGGCCCACTGCAGCATCTGGATGTCGTTGGACCCGTCGCCGATCGCGAGCGTGTCCTGCGCGCCGATGCCGAGCTCGTGGCGCAACTCCTCCAGCGCCGAACCCTTCGTGACGCCTTCCGGCACCGCGGTCAGCCACGGTTCGGTGTGGTCGACGTGCCACGAGACGCCCGGCAGTTCCAGCTCCCGCACGGCGAACGCCAGCTCGGCGGGGGTGTGGTCGAGCCAGCGCATGACCAGCCGGGCCGTCGGCGTCGCGGCGATCTCGTCGAATCCCGCCTCGGTCGTCACGCCCCACAGGTCGCCCGGCAGGAACCGGCCGAGCGACAGGTTGCCGACACCGGTCTGCTCGACCGCGAACACCGTGCCGGGCAACAGCGCCTGCAGCGTCTTGATCGTCGGACCGGGATCGAACGTCGTGTGCTTGAGGACCTCGTTCGTCGCCGGGTCCCACCACACCGCGCCGTTCGAGCACACCGCCAGCGAGGCGGGCAGCTGCGGGGCGACCGGGGTGGTGCCGATCAGGCTGCGGCCGGTGCACAGCACGACCTTGGCGCCGTGTTCGGTCACGCGCGTGACGGCGGCTTGCACGGCGGGTGAGATGTCGTTCGAGCCGACAGGGGTCAGGGTTCCGTCGATGTCCAACGCGACCAGGCGCGGTCTCCAGTTCACTGTCGCAAGCCTATGCGAAGGTTAGTGAATTGTGGTTCACTAATGCGGTGGCACGACCTCGCACCATCACCGACGAGCAGATCCTGAACGCGACCGCGGCGGTCATCGACCGGCGCGGACCGGAGTTCACGGTCGCGGACGTGGCGGCGCAGGCCGGTGTCTCGGTCGGCGCGGTGGCGAAGAGGTTCGGGTCGAAGAGCGGCCTGCTGCAGGCGCTGACCAGAGCGGGCACCGAGGAGGTCGCCCGCCGGATGCGCGTGGCCGGCACCGTCCGCGAGGCGTTGCTGACGTGGTTCGACCGGCTGGCGGACCCGGTGGTGGCGACGAACAACCTCGCGCAACTGGGCGTCGATCTCATCGATCCCGAACTGAGAGCGTTGCTGGCTCGGCACTACGCGGTGCTCGAGTCGGAGCTGGAGGTCCTGTGCGCGGCGGAAGGCCTGCCGCCCAACGCGGCTCGCGTGCTGGCCGCGCTGGTGTACGGGATCTCGATGGACTGGTCGATCCGGCCACGGGGAGACCTGCTGGCACGTACGGAAGAGGACATCGATCTGGTGCTGAAGGGGATGCGCTGATGGCTACCTGGGCGGAGTTCGCGGCCGAACAACCCGACATGGCCGCGTTCGTGCAGGGCAGGTTCGCCGCGGACCGGCACGCGTTGATCGCGACGCTGCGCAAGGACGGCTCACCGCGGATCAGCGGTGTGGAACCGGACTTCGCCCGCGGCGAACTGTGGGCGGGCATGATGCCGGACTCGTTGAAGTCGAAGGACCTGCGGCGCGACCCGAGGTTCGCGCTGCACTGCACCACCACGGTGGCCTCGATGACGGAGGCGGGCGACGCGAAGATCAGCGGCACCGCGGAGTTCTGGACGGACAAGGACGTCTATCTGCAGGAATTGTTCGACCGCACGGGGTGGCAGCCGAAGCCGGACGAGATCGACCTGTTCCGGTTCGACGTCACCGAGGTCGTGCAGCTCACCGTCGAGGGCGACGGGATGATCGTCCTCTCCTGGCACGAGGGAAGGGGAACTCGCCGTGTCGACAAGAAGTAATCCCGATCTGAGCGGGAAGGTCGCGGTCGTCACCGGCGCCACGCGCGGTGCGGGACGGGCGATCGCCGTGGAGCTGGGGGCAGCGGGGGCGACGGTGTTCGTCGCCGGCCGCACCACGCGGACGCAGCAATCCGAGGTCGGGCGGTCGGAGACGATCGAGGAGACCGCCGAGCTCGTGGACGCCGCCGGTGGCAAGGGGATCGCGGTCCGCTGCGACCTCACCGATCCATCCGATGTGGACGCTCTCGCCGCGAAGATCGACAGGCTCGACATCTTCATCGACAACGCGTGGGGCGGCGAGAACCTCGTCGAGTGGGGCAAGTTCTGGGAGCACGACCTCGACAAGCAGCTGCGGATGTGGCGCAACGGCGTCGAGACGCACCTCGTGGCGATCCACAAGCTCATGCCGCTCGTTGTGCGGTCCGAGGACGGGCTCGTCGTGGAGGTGACCGACGGCGAGGACGGCAAGCCCTACTACGTGAACCTGACCTACGACGCGGTGAAGTCGTCCGTGCGCACGGTTCGGAGACGTCCTCGCGAGGGATCTCAAGGACGTTCCGAACGTGACGGCGGTGTCGGCCACGCCGGGGTTCCTGCGGTCCGAGCAGATGCTGGAGTCGTTCGGGGTCACCGAGGCGAACTGGCGGGATGCGATCGAGAAGGTGCCTGACTACGCGCTGTCCGAGACCCCGCACTACCTCGGTCGCGGGTTGGCGCACCTGGCCGCCGACTCCGGCCGCGAGAGGTTCGCCGGTCAGTGCCTGTCGTCGTGGCGGCTGATGCGCGAGTACGGGTTCACCGATCTCGACGGCTCACAGCCCGACTGGGGCCGCTGGGACGACGAGGTGGTGAAGCCCGGCGTGGATCGGTCCACGGTGGACGCGTCGAAGTACCGCTAGGCGTCGCCGGGGCGGACGAGACCGGTCTCGTAGGCCAGCACCACGGCCTGCACCCGGTCTCGCAGCTCCAGCTTCGCCAGAATCCGGCCCACGTGCGTCTTCACCGTGGCCTCGGACAGGAACAGCTTGCGGGCGAGCTCCGTGTTGGACAGCCCCTTCGCGATGAGCACGAGCACCTCGCGCTCCCGCTCGGTGAGCACGTCCAGCACGGCGGCGTCGCGCAGCTCACCGCCGCCGTCACCGAGGAACCGGCCCAGCAACCGCTTGGTGACCGACGGCGAGACCACGGCGTCGCCGGACGCCACCGCGCGCAGAGCCGACACCAGATCGGACGGCGGCGTGTCCTTCAGCAGGAACCCGCTGGCGCCGTTGCGCAGTGCCGACAGCGCGTACTCGTCCATGTCGAACGTGGTCATGACCAGCACCTTGGCCGTGTCGGCCTCGGTGATGCGCTTGGTCGCCTCCACGCCGTCCAGCACGGGCATGCGCACGTCCATCAGCACGACGTCGGGACGCAGCTTGTCGGCCATCTGCACCGCGTCGAGGCCGTCGGCGGCCTCGCCGACGACGTCGATGTCCTCCTGCGCACCCAGCACCATGCGAAAGCCCATGCGCATGAGTTCCTGGTCGTCGACCAGCAGCACCCGAATCACTCGATCACCCTATGCGGCCAGCGGGAAAGTCGCGCGCACGCGCCAGCCCCCACCGGGGTTGGGGCCTGCCTCGAACTCACCGCCCAGCACCGCGGTCCTTTCCCTCATACCGATAAGCCCGTTGCCGCCCGACACCTTGACCACGTCGTGCGGCGTGCCGAAACCGTTGTCCAGAACTTCCAGCCGGAGATCCTCCGGCGTGCGCGCCAGCCGGACGATCGCGGTCGTGCCACTGCCGGCGTGCTTGATGACGTTCGTGAGCGCTTCCTGCACGATCCGGTAGACGCTCAGGCCCACGCCGACGGGGAGGTCGTCCACGTCACCGGTGATCTCCAGGCGGACCGGCACACCGGCCGCGCGGGTGTTCTCCGCGAGTTCGACCACGCCTCGTGCGTCCGGTTGCGGGGCCCACTGAGTCTCGGCGTCGTCGCTGCGCAGCACGCCCAGCAGCCGCCTCATCTCGGTCAGCGCCTGACGGCCGGTGTCCGCGATGGTGCGGACGGCGTTCTCCGCGACCTCCGGCTGCGACCTGATCGTGTAGGCCGCGCCGTCCGCGTGGACGATCATCACGCTCACCGCGTGCGCGACCACATCGTGCAGTTCGCGGGCGATACGGGAGCGTTCCTCGCCGACCGCGAGCTTGGCCTGCTGGTCGCGTTCGGTCTCGAGCAGCTTGAGCCGCTGCTCCAGCTCGCCCTGGTAGGCGCGGCGGGCGCCGACGAACTCGCCCATGGCCCAGCTGAAGCCGAAGATCACGAAGACCATGAACACCAGGAACACGGCCTGCAGCTCGCCGACCTGGAAGATCGCCCACAGCAGCGTGCCGGCGACCAGCCAGCCCGTGTAGATCAACGCCTGCTTGCGGCCCACGTACGCGACCATCGTGTACAGCGCTATGGCCAGCGCGAAGTCGGCCATCCGCGCCGGCATGCCGCCGTCGATGCCACCGTGCGTGAACAGCTGCAGGAACCCGCCGCCGAGCATCAGGTAGCTCGCGCCGAGCGGGTGGTAGCGGCGGAACGGCAGCGGACCGAGCAGCAGCAGGCAGGTGGCGAGGTAGGCGGCGAACGACACCTCCTGGGACACCGTGGCGACCCCGAAACCGAGGTCGAAGATCGCCAAGAGCCCAGCGATCAGGGAGTCCCCGAACGCCGGATGAGCCTTCATCCACAGGCTGAACCGCCGCACCGCACAAGGTTAGGTGCGAGTCGAACTTCCGCGCGTCGCGCCACGGAATGACGCTCCGTACGACTTCAGTGTGAGTTATTGTGTCGAGGCGTTGATACAAAGTTCGGGGGGACGATGGGCGAGTGGGGCTGGACAGGTGTGTACGTGGTCGGCATCGGCCTGGTGCTGACGATGATGCTCTGGCCGACGCCGTCGACGGGCAAGCGTCTGCTGAAGAAGTGGGAGGTGGCCGATCCCACGGAGGCGCAGGTCACGGACGCCGTGCGATACCTGCGGAAGCGTCGGCTGCTGTACCCGTGGATCTACCTGGCGGGCGGGCTCGGTCCGGACTTCGGCGACGAGCTGACCCGCATCGTGATCATCGTGCTCGGCGGCGCGCTGCTCGCCGAGTTGATCGCGTTGCGGCCGCCTCGAAGTGCCCAGCGGGTGGCGTCGCTCACCCCGCGTGGGCTCGCTGATATCGCGTCGAAGGTCGTGCTGCTCGTGTACGTCGTGATCGTCCTCGGCGTCATGATCCACCTCGGCATCGAGCAGCAGTGGCAACGGGTCTTGTGGCTCGTGGTGTCCGCGGTCGTGGTCGCGGTGATCACCTGGGCGGCCGTCGCCCGGCCTGCCGTCGGGGACCAGCGCGTCGACATGGCGTTGCGCACCCGCAGTGTGCACGTGTCGGCCGGGCTCGGGGCGGCGGTGGCCTGGGCGCTGGTGCCGGGGAAGTACGGGTTCGTCGGGATTCTCGTGTGGATCGCGATCGCCAACACCAAACCCCGGCAGACGAAGATCAACCAGTGAGCGCTCCCCGAATCGTCGTCGACGTCGAGAGCGGCGTCGCGCCGTGGCGTCAGGTTCGCGACCAGCTGGTGCGGTTGATCAGCGGTGACGTCCTCCCGGTCGGCTCGCGGCTGCCGACGATCCGCCAGCTCGCCGCGGACCTCGGGCTCGCCGCGGGCACGGTGGCGCGGGCGTACCGCGAGCTGGAGACCGAAGGCGTGCTCACGACAGGACGAAGGCAGGGCACCGTGGTGGCCGCCCTGCCCTCGTACGCACCGAATCCGCTGTCCGCCGCTGCTGCGGAGTTCGTCGCCGTCGCTCGATCTCTCGGCGTGAGCGAGGGGGAGGCGCTCGACGCCGTTCGCGCTTGTTACGTCGAGTGAGGCGACTCGATCTTCGGTGCGGGTCGTGGTTCGGTCACGTGCGCGTGGCGTTCCTCTTGCCGTTCCTCGTAGATGCGGTGCTCCTCGGCCATCTGGTCCGCGAGCTGCTGCTGCATCTGGCGATCCCGAATCCTGGACAGGATCGCCATCGTGACGCCGTGCGCGAGTGCCAGGAGCAACAGCACCACACCCAGCTTCACGACCACGTTCTTCACCGGATCACCGGTCTCGATGTCGACGATCGACACCAGTGCCAGCAGCCCGAGCACAACGAGGTGGAACAGGACGGCCGTCAGCTTCATCATGCCGCCGGCCTGCTCGTCGTCGTACGCAGCGCGCTTCAGATATCCCTTGCCGCTGCGGTAGATCAGCTGGCCGTCGACCACGACCAGGACGATCCCCAGCACTAGGAACGTCACGTAGCTGTCACCCATGCACTGTGGCTACCCGCGCACGCACGCGCACAAACCGTGGCACGATCAGTGCCCGTGACGGCGTTGCAGGGACAACAACTGGCCGGTCCGCTTTGTGCGGCGGTGGCCAATCTGTGTGTTGCCCTGCAGCCACAGGTGTCCCAGCGGACGGCCGCCGGATTCCAGGAAGTGCTGCGCCGGTTGCACGCGCCGCTGCAGGTCGCGGTCGCCGGCCGGATCAAGTCCGGCAAGTCCACGCTGGTGAACGCGTTGATCGGCCGCCGGGTCGCGCCCACGGACATCGGCGAGTGCACCCGGCTGGTCACGCGCTATCAGTACGGCACGGTCGACCGCATTGAAGTGGTACTTCAGGACGGCCGCCGTCAGGTGCTGCCGTTCGACGCGAACGGCATGATTCCCGCTTCACTTGGTGTGGAGGGCGTTTCGCACATCGAGGCGTACCTGACGAACGCGGTGCTGCGCGACTTCACCGTCATCGACACGCCGGGCCTCGGTTCGCTCGACGCCGCATCGGTCGCACGCACCGAAGAGCTGCTGGACCCGGTGTCGCGCAACGCGGTCGCGGGTGCCGAGGCGGTCCTTTACGTCGTGACGCAGGGCGTGCGCGCGGACGACCACTCGACCATCGCCGCCTTCACCGCCGCGACCGCATCTCGCGAGGCCGGGCCGGTCAACGCGATCGCCGCCCTGAACAAGGTCGACGCCGTCGCGCCGGAAACGGTCGAGGGGTCGGACGGCGAGGTCTGGCGGGCCGCGGAGATCCTGGCGTCGAAGCAGGCCCAGCTGCTGAAGCCGCGTGTGGCGGACGTGCTGCCGGTGATCAGCCTGCTCGCCGAGTCCGCGGAGACCGGTGAGTTCACGTCGGCCGACGCGGAGGCGTTGCGGGCGCTGGCGGCTCTGGACGCGGACACCCGCACGATGATGCTGATCTCCGGTGACCTCTTCACGTCGTGGGAGTGCGATGTCGCCGCGGGCGTGCGCTCGCGGTTGCTGGAGAAGCTCGACCTGTACGGGATCGGCCGCGCGCTGGAGGCCCTGGACGCCGAGCCCGGGCTGACGGCGGGTGCGTTGCGGCAGGTGCTGTTCGACGCCTCGGGGTTCGCCGCCGTCCGCGGCCGCCTGGACGCGGTGTTCCGGGCGCGCGCCGACGGCATCAAGGCGGCGGCCGCGCTGGCGTCGGTCACGTCGCTGGCCGCGGGCGAGCCCGGCGAACGGCAGCGCGTGCATGACGCGATCGAGGTGCTGCTGGCCCGGCCGGAAGCCCACCAGCTGCGGCTGCTGGAGGCGTTGACGCTGGTGTCGTCCGGCGCGGTCACGTTGCCGGCGGACCTGGAAGAGGAGGTGCTGCGGGTGGGCAGCACCCCGGACGTGCCGGGGCAGCTGGGCCTGACCGGCCGGCCGCGGCCGGACCTGGTCGCCTACGCGCTGGAACGGGCCGGCTGGTGGCGTTCGTACGCGTCGTTCGGCGCGACGCCGGCGCAGGCTCGAGTGGCGCATGTCGTCCACCGGGCGTATTTCCTCATCTGGCAGCAACTACGTGCTGGGGGGCACCGATGAGCGTGAACGGAACCGATCCGACCGATCTGGCGTCGGACGACGGTGTGGAGACCATTGCCGACGAGCTGCTCGACCAGGCGCTGGCGGAACGCCGCGCACTGGTCCAGCTGTGCCTGTACGCGCTGGACCGCGCGAGTTCCGGCGTGGTCGAACGCATCGAGGAAGGCCTGTCGTCCATCGGGGTGGTGGCGGTGCGCGCCGACGGCCAGCGGTTCGACCCGTCGCAGCACGAGGCAGGTGGTGCAGTGCCGACGGACGACGTGTCGTTGCAGGGCCTGGTCGCCGAGACCGAGGTCCCCGGGTTCTGTGACCGCGGGCGGATTCTGCGGGCTCCGATCGTGACGGTCTACACGGCGCGATGAGCAACCTCTCCCAGACAGTCCGGCAGACGCGTGAACGTCTCGTCTCTCTCGTGCGCGAGCTCGATCCGGCGATGGCCGACTGGGTCGCCCGCCGCGCGGTTCCCGAGGTCTCCTCCGTCGTGATCGTCGGCGAGACGAACCGCGGCAAGTCCTCGCTGGTCAACGCACTGCTGGCAACCCCGGGCCTGTCGCCGGTCGACGCCGACGTGGCCACCTCGACCTACCTCGTCTTCCAGCACGGCCCGTCCTGGGCCGCCCGCGCCTGCTACCCCGGCCTGCTCGCGCCGGTCAGCTTCCCGCTGCCCGCGTTGATCAACTGGGTCTCCGCGGCGCACGACCTGCCGGAGGGCGAGCTGCCCCCGCGCTACGTCGAGGTCGACGCGCCGATCCCGTTGCTGGAACGCATGTCCGTTGTGGACACTCCGGGCGTCGGCGGCCTGGAGTCCGTGCACGGCGAACTGGCCCTGGAAGCCGTCACCTCGGCCACCGCCCTGGTCTTCGTCGTCGACGCCTCGGCCCCGTTCACGCGCGGTGA
This sequence comes from uncultured Actinomycetota bacterium, assembly GCA_963771775.1. Lineage (GTDB taxonomy): Bacteria > Actinomycetota > Actinomycetes > Mycobacteriales > Pseudonocardiaceae > Lentzea. The sequence goes on along the minus strand of CAVYUS010000004.1, from coordinate 323,236 downwards.
GCTGGACTTCCTGAAGCGCGTCGGCGACCGCGTCGAAACCGTCGTCTTCGCCCTGACCAAGACCGACCAGTACCGCGGCTGGCGCCAGGTCCTGGACGCCGACCGGGCGCTGCTGGCCGAACACGCCCCGCGGTTCGCCGAGGCCACCTTCTACCCGGTGTCCTCCCGCATGTTCGACATGGCCGGCCAGGCCCCGAACCCGGACGCGGCCGCCATGCTCCGCGAACGCTCCGGGATCTCCGGCCTGCAGACCACGCTGCAGGAGCTGGTCGCCGGGCGGGCCGGGATGCTGGCCGAGGCCAACGCCCTGCGCGCGCTCTCGACAGTCCTCGACGAGCTCGTGATTCGCCTGGAACACGAGAAGCGCGCCCTGTCCGTGGGCGAGGACGAGGCCGCTTTGCTGCGTGCCCGCCGTGAGGAGCTGCAGACCGAACGCCGCTCGTCGACCCGGGGCTGGCAAGTCCGTCTGCGTGGCGAGATCCAGCGTGCCCGCGTCGAGAACTCCCACGAGATCTCGCGGCAGATGCGCGACCTGCAGACCTGGTACCGCCAGGCCATCGACTCCGCGGACCGGGCCGCGCTCGCCCAGCTGCCCCAGCAGGTCGACACGGCTCTGCAGGTCGTCTCCGGCCGGATCTCCACCGCACTGTCGGTGCGCCTCTCCCAGGTCGCCGACGCCGTCCTCGCCACGTTGTTCAGCAGCGACGAGCTGACCCTGATCCGCGGTCAGTTCGCCCGCGGCGAGCAGCCTCCGATCGTGTTGCGCCCCAAGGAAAAGCGTCCACCGACAGCCGAGGACAAGCTGCTGGTGTTCATGGGCGTCTCCGGCGGTCTCGGCGCCGGCAAGCTCGCCGTCATGCCGCTGGCCGGCCTCGGCATCGCGGTGCTGAACCCGATCGTGCTCCCGGTGACCATCGCCCTGGGCCTCGGCGCCGGCTGGTGGATGGCTCGCACCCGCACGCACACCGCCGAGAAACAGCACGTCAAGCAGTGGCTCTCGGACGCCATCGCCGACGCGCGCTCCACAGTGGACCAGCTCGCCGCCGAGCAGCTGATCGAGGCCGAGCAGGCCCTCTCGCTGGCGCTGGACGAGGCCCTGGCCAAGCGCATCGAGGCGATCGAGGCGGAGCTGCGCGAGGTCGACCGGGCGTTGCGGATGGAGGCCGGCGAGCGCGGTCGCGAGCTGCAGTCCGTGACCCGGCAGCTCGCCGAGGTGGAGTCGGGCCGGTCGAAGGCCGAGGAGCTGCTCGGCCGGATCAGGTCCGTGCGCGACCGGATGTAGCTGCCGAAAAGTGGTCAACGAACGTCGCGCCGCCGAGATACGGGTCAATCTTCAATTCACCCGTGTGATCGACTCAAGTTAATCGAGTGGTCCTCATTTTGCCTGGTCAGAGCCTTGTTGTTCGGGAAACTTAAATTGGTATTTCCGGGTCGGCACGACCGTTGTGAATTGAGTTCGAGGGTTAGTTCACAATTTCGTCATTGAACGGGAATTCTCGGTAACGGCAAACTGCTTCGCTGCTCGATATGAAGTTGCAGCGAGACCAGGTGGTCGGCGCGACCCTGGTGGGCACCGTGGTCGTCGTGCTCGGGTTCGCGTCGGGCATCGGCCGCATCCCGCAGACGCCGAACGCCGCCAGTCATCCGAACTCGCACGCACCGTCGACGACCACAACGCGACCGCAACCGGCGCAGCAACCCGCGCACAACGTGCCGCAGCCGGTGGCGCACAACCCCGCCCCGGTCCCGCACGGGCCGGCCGGACCGCACGTTCCGGCGCCGCAGCACCCGCACCCGACTGTCCCGCCCACAACGACACGACCCCCGACGAAGCCTCCGACGACCACCCCGCCGGGCGAGCCCTGTGACGCGGGCGCGATCACGAAGCTCCTGCGGCAACTCGGCAAGCTGCCGTTGCTGGAGGAGTTGCCGGTCGTGACCGAACTGCCGGCCGGGACGAAGAAGGCCGAGCAGTCCTCCGTTCTGGAACTCCCGCTGCTCGGTGACCTGGGCGGGTTGACCGACCTGGGCAAGCTGCTCGACGACCTGCTCGGCTCGACGTGCGCGCTGGTCGTGGACGAGAAGACGAACCGCGTCACGGCACTGCTGGACACGCCATGACGGAGGCGGCGAAGTCGTGGTTCCTGTTCGCCAGGTCGTTCGACTACCTCGGCACGACGCTCTTCATCGGCGGCACGGCTTTCCTCGCTTTCCTGTGGCCCGACGGCGCGGACACCGCGCGAGGCAGGCGGCTGATCGCGTTCGGCTGGCTGTGCGGGTTCCTGGGCACGGTCGCGAGCCTCGGCCTCGACGCCGCCTGGGTGGCCGGCCGGCCCGCGTCCGCCGCGTTCGATCCGGCCGTGCTGGCGCCGCTGTTCGACACCCCGTTCGGCCGGGTGTGGTTCGCCCGCGCGCTGTTGTGGCTGCTCGCACTGGTCGTGCTCGCCGATCTGACCCGGCGTGGCGGGCGAGCCGTGCGGTCGTTGTCGTGGCGGGTCGGCGCGGGAGCGGTGGCGCTCGGGATCGTGCGCACCAACGGGATGACGGGCCACGTCCTCGACCTGCCCGGCTGGAGTCAGGCGGTCGTCTTCGCCCATCTGCTGGTGGTCTGTCTCTGGATCGGTGGGCTGCTGGTGCTGCTCCTCGCCGTGCTGCCCGGCCGTGACCGGGACGTGCTGGCGGCGGTGCTGCCGCGCTACTCACGGCTGGCGATGGTCTCCGTGGCGGTGCTCACGGTGATGGGCGCGTTGCTGGCGTGGCGCATCGTCGGTTCGGTGACCGCGTTGCTGCACACCGGTTACGGACAGCTCCTGCTATTCAAGCTCGCGCTCTTCGCGGGGCTGTTGCTGTTCGGATTCGCGAGCAAGACCTGGGTTGATCGGCGACTGCGGGTCGCCGCGACCACCCGTGGGCTCGCGCTCTCGGTCACCGCCGAGGCGGTTCTCGCCGTCGTCGTGCTCGGTGTGGCCGCCTTTCTCGTCACGGCCGGTCCAGGTCGCTGACCCGTTGAAGCAAGGGAGTCCATTGTGGACAAAGGAAACCGGTTCGCCGTGCTGGTCGCGGCACTCGGCATAGCCGGAACGGCACTGTGCCTGAGCCTGGTGGGCCCGGGACAGGCAGCTCCGGTCGGTGTCGATCTCGCCGCCCAGCAGGGCGAGGCGGCGCCGGCGGCCCAGCAGGCGACCAGCGTCGAGATCATGGGCTACAAGTACCAGCCGGCCGCGTTGACGATCGCCGTCGGCGACACCGTCACCTGGACGAACCACGACTCCGCGCCCCACAACGTGGTCGTGACGGCCGGGCCGGAGAAGTTCACCTCGCCCACCCTGCAGCAGGGCCAGACCTTCACCTTCACCTTCACGAAGGCGGGCTCGTACTCGTACTACTGCTCGATCCACCCGGACATGAAGGCGTCCATCACGGTGAACGGTGGCACGACACCACCCACGAGCACGCCGCCGTCCACCACCACCCCGTCCACCACGACGCCACCGACCGGTCACCCGACCACGCATCCCACCCCCACGACGGCACCGCCCACCGGAACGCCGTCGTGCGTCACGAAGGAAGCCCTGGCGCCGTTCATCGCGCACGTGAAGGCGGCGCACCTGGAGACGTCACTGCTGCAACAGACGCAGGACGCTCTGGCGCTCGACAACTACCTCAAGGCGCACACCGTTCTCCTGGAACAGATGCTCGACCCGGCACTCGACTCATCGCTCGCCGGTGAAGTGCTGGCGCCGTTCATCGCGCACGTGAAGGCCGCGCATCTGCAGACGTCGCCGTTGCAGCAGGTGCAGGACGCGCTGGCGTTCGACAACTACATCAAGGCGCACACCGTGCTGCTGGAGCAGATGCTCGACCCGGCGTTCAACCAGGCGGTCTGCTGATGATGCGCGGCCTGGCCGGCGTTGTCCTGGCCGCGCTCGCCGTGCTGACCTTCGCCGTCAGCACGGCGTCTGCCGCTGAGACACACCCGATCCCGATCGCGCAGTACGCGTACATGCCCGCTTCGATGACGGTGCGCGTGGGCGATGTCGTCACGTGGACGAACCAGGACCAGGCGTCGCACGACGTCGCGGGCGGCACGTTCCGTTCGCCGATGCTCGCCCAGGGGCAGTCGTGGAGCTTCACGTTCACCCAGCCGGGCACGTTCGACTACATCTGCTCGGTGCACCCGGACATGCGGGCGCGGATCGTCGTGCTCGCTCAGGAAACGACCGAGGCACCACCGCCACCGCCGGTGCCGCAACCGGTCGCCCAGGAACCCGCCCCGCCGGCGACGTCAGCGTCGGCAGCGCCCTCAGAACCATTGGCCACCACGACGACCAGCGCCGTCGCAGTCGCCGCGGCACCGGAGCAGAGCCCGCCCGGGTTGTCCCCGATGCTGCTCCTCGCGGGGCTGGTGGCCGGTGTCACCACGCTGTGTCTGCTGCTGATCGGCTCGCGTCCGGAGCGCCGGGAGGTTGGCGAGGGAACCGAACCGGCCTAACGTGGGTCATACCGGTACGCAAGAGCGCAGGAGGTGTGTCCCGGTGTACATCGACGAGAACGGTGCGGCCGACGCCGAGCTGAAGGTCACCGTCGAGGATGAGGAGTACACCGCCGACGTCACCTTCGACCTCGACGCCGACGGCGTGAACGACTCCGCCGTGGTCGAGACGGACGACGGTGGCCACCTCGCGTTCACCGACAGCAACGGTGACGGCGATGCCGATCTGATGACCACGTTCGACAAGGACGGCAATCTCCTGAGCCAGGCGCGGTTCGAGGAGAATTCGGGCGAGTGGGTTGCCGTGGACCCGAACGACACTCAACAACAAAAAACGAATTCTTCTTCGCAGCAGTCGATTGTCGTGGCCACCGACGAAGGTGAGCGAAAGGTCGGGCAGGCCACCGAGGACACCGACGGCGACGGCAAGGCGGACACCGCGGTCGTGCGCGATGACGACGGTGACACCTGGCTGTTCACGGACAAGAACAGCGACGGCAAGGCCGACGTGGCGACCGAGGTCACACGATCCGGCGAGGTCACGATGTCGGAACACCGCGGTGACGACTGGGTCGAGGTCGAGCACGGCCACATCGAGGCCGACGGCCGGTACGTGACGGACAGCAAGAGCGGCATTTTGGACGACTCGGACGACTGGCTCGAGGAGGAACGGTTCGACGGCGTCGTCCGAATCGATTCCACCACCGGGCAGTGGATCAGCCCAAACTGAAGCGCAGGTCACAGGCCCCGGTGTGGTGAGAACCGCACCGGGGCCTCTTGTGTTTTTCCCACCTCAAGCGCGCCTTAACGCCGTCCGAGTGCTGAATCGATTCCAGAATCGGTTTTGTGAGAGAAGCCTCAGGCTGGGGGTGCGTTACCTGCCATTAACCGGGCTAACCTCGATCCATCCCCTTCACGCACGCCCGGCGCCACCGGGCGTCTGGAGCTATTCCCGAGGACGACGAAGTCCCCAACCGGGCCAGCTACGTCCTCGGGCGGCCGAGGCGTTCAGTCAGGAGACGAGACGAGATGACGGCAGTGACCATTCCCGGTCTCGAACACGCACCTACCAACCACGCGCGCTTGCTCGCATGGGTTCAGGAAGTCGCAGAGCTGACCTGCCCCGATGAGGTTGTTTGGGCTGACGGGTCCCAGGACGAATGGGACCGCCTCACGCAGAAGCTCGTCGACGCCGGCACGTTCGTGCCGCTGAAGAAGAAGCAGAACTCGTTCTGGGCCGCCTCGGACCCCAGTGACGTCGCACGGGTCGAGGAGCGCACCTACATCTGTTCGGTGCGCGAGGAAGACGCGGGCGCGACGAACAACTGGATGGAACCTTCCGAGATGAAGGCCATCATGACCGAGCTCTACCGGGGCTGCATGCGTGGCCGCACGATGTACGTGATCCCGTTCTGCATGGGCCCGCTCGACGCGGAGAAGCCGATGCTGGGCGTCGAGATCACGGACTCGGAGTACGTCGTCGTCTCGATGCACATCATGACCCGCATGGGCACCAAGGCCCTCGCGGTCTTCGGTGACGACGCGGACTTCGTGCCGGCGCTGCACTCGCTGGGCGCGCCGCTCGAGCACGGCCAGCAGGACGTGCAGTGGCCGTGCAACGACACGAAGTACATCTCGCACTTCCCGGAGAGCCGCGAGATCTGGAGCTTCGGCTCCGGCTACGGCGGCAACGCGCTGCTCGGCAAGAAGTGCTACTCGCTGCGCATCGCGAGCGTCATGGCGCGCGACGAGGGCTGGCTCGCCGAGCACATGCTGATCCTCAAGCTCACCTCGCCGGAGAACAAGGCGTACTACATCGCGGCCGCGTTCCCGTCGGCCTGCGGCAAGACGAACCTCGCGATGCTCGAGCCGACCATCCCCGGCTGGAAGGTCGAGACGCTCGGCGACGACATCGCCTGGATGCGCTTCGGTGAGGACGGCCGCCTGTACGCGGTGAACCCGGAGAACGGCTTCTTCGGCGTCGCGCCCGGCACCGACTACCACACCAACCCGAACGCGATGCGCACCATCGCCAAGGGCAACTCGCTGTTCACGAACGTCGCGCTGACCGACGACGGCGACATCTGGTGGGAGGGCATCGGCGAGCCGCCGGCCCACCTCACCTCGTGGAAGCACCAGGACTGGACGCCGGACGGCGACGAGCTGGCGGCGCACCCGAACTCGCGCTACTGCACGCCGATCGAGCAGTGCGACATCAAGGCGCCGGAGTGGGACGACCCCAAGGGCGTGCCGATCTCGGCGATCTTCTTCGGTGGTCGTCGCGCCACGACCGTCCCGCTGGTCACCGAGTCGCGTGACTGGCAGCACGGTGTCTACATGGGCGCCACGCTGTCGTCGGAGACCACGGCCGCCGCGGTCGGCAAGACCGGCGTCGTGCGTCGCGACCCGATGGCGATGCTGCCGTTCATCGGCTACAACGCCGGTGACTACTTCCAGCACTGGGTCGACCTCGGCAAGCGCGCCAACGCCGACAAGCTGCCGAAGATCTTCTACGTCAACTGGTTCCGTCGCGGCGACGACAAGCGCTTCCTGTGGCCTGGATTCGGCGAGAACTCGCGCGTGCTGAAGTGGGCCATCGAGCGCATCGAGGGCAAGGCCGCCGCCACCGAGACCCCCATCGGTCACGTGCCGACGGCCGCGGACCTCGACCTCGAGGGCCTGGACGCGTCGCGTGCGGACATCGAGGCCTCGCTGGAGTTCAACGCCGACGAGTGGCGTGCCGAGCTCCCGCTGGTCGAGGAGTGGTTCGACAAGATCGGCGAGAAGGTGCCGACCACGCTCCGCGACGAGCTGGCCGCCCTGAAGCAGCGCCTGGGCTGATCCTGACCTCACGCGGGGCCCTTTCGTACTCTCCATGTGTACGAAAGGGCCCCGCGTGCATTTCAAGCAGGTGCGGAGAGTGACTGGGTCGCCTTGGTGGGGTATCACTGAACGTGTGATGCAGGACGAGGGGTTCCTTGGCGGACTCCACTACGACGGCTCGAAGCGCGATGTCGAGGTCGGCCCGACCAAGGGCATCGTGCGCTACTACCCGGTGCCGCCCGCTCCGCCGGCCCGCACGCCGTGGTGGCGCTACGCCCTCGTGTTCGTCCTCGGGGTGGCGATCGGCGCTGCCGCCGGCGTGGCCCTGTGTATGACCTACCTCTGACTTTCCCCAGCTCTCCGTCCACTTGAGACGAAGTTGTCCACAGATGTGGATTGCTCTGTGCACAGGTTGTGGATAGCTGTGCACAATCTTGGGGACAGCCCTGGGGACTGCTCAAAATGGTCTTGGTTCAGGAGTGAACCCCAGCCCCTCCGGGTACGTCCTATATGTGAGGGCGATCACAAAGATCGTCACTACGGGACGGAAAGGGAGGTGTGCCGTGGGGATCGCAGGAATCGCGATGCTGGTGCTGTCCCTGGCCGCCGTGCTGATGGTCGTGCTCGCCGGTTCAGTTCGGGAGCGGGTTGTCTCGGATGCCGAAGAGGGTGCCACCGAAGGCCTTGGTGGCCTCCGCGTAGCAGATGGCGTTCGTCCAACCCTCTGACCAGGCCTGAGAGCCCGGATTCCGCCACGCCGGGAACACGTCCGTGCGCTTGGACGAACCCAGATAGTCGTGCACGGCCTTGGTGCACTTGTCGTTCGCGAGGGCGTTCATCTGCTCCTTGGACGGAGCGGGGTCGCTGGACTTGCCGAGCGACACGACACCGGCCGGTACCGCCTCGGCCAGGTGCGACGTCGTGGTGCACGCGACGACCTTGACCTCCTGGTCCTTGGACGGCGAGCCCTGGGTGCAGGTCTGGAACGTCGTGAAGCCGTTCCCGCCGAGGACGCCCTTCAGCGAACCCTTGCGCGCCAGTGGCTTCTCGTCGGGGCTGATCTCCACGACGGAGCACAGCCGCCAGCGCTGGCCGTCCTTCCAGCCCTGCTCGTTCGGCCAGAACGCCCAGACGCGCAGGCGCGTCGAGTCCGCGTCACCACTGCCCAGGTAGTCCGTGAGCACCTGACGGCACGGCGGCAGCGCGGCCTTGCGCAGCGTCTGCGTGTCCGGGTAGGCCGAGGGCAGGCCGTTGAGATCGCCGACGCTCATGATCTCGGCCTCGTGCGAGTCCGCGCACTGCAGGGCTTTGAGGTCGTTGGCGTTCATGCACTGCCCGACCTTGGGCAGCGTGGGGGCGGAGGCGGAGGACGTGGAGGGCATCGGCCCTGGCACGGCCTGCCCTCCGACCTGGATGGCGCAGGCGGACAAGGCCCCCGCGCTCAGGACAACTGCCACCGCCAGCCGCACACGAGTCACAGCACAGAGACTAGGGCCTTCACCTGATCGGCGATGTCGCGACGCTGACTTTCGAACGCCGCATCTGTCAACGCGGCCGGGTCGGCGGGCTGCCCGAGCACCGGTGTGTGCAGGTGTCCACCGGCGACATTCGTTGCGCCGTAACCGATCCGGAGGCGGTTGGCCCGGTACATGCTCTCGTTGGAGAGGTAGTCACCACCGCCACCGGAGGCCGCGACCCGGCCCGGCGTCGGCTCGTCCGTGCGGCACTCCTGCCGGGAGCCGACCACGACCCACTCGCAGAAGCCCCGGTTCAGCGCCACCGGGAACGGCCCGGTGCCCGCGTCGATCATCTTCTGGTGCGGCAGCGAGGTCTCGATGAACTCGTTCGCGGGCTGCGGCCAGCCGACGGCGTTCGGCACGCTGCCGTACGAGCCGACGTTGTTGTTGTCCGCGAACCCGCCACGCCAGCGCGCCGCCCACCGCTCGATGTCGAAGCGACCCGGCCGGCCCTGGGAGACCGTCACGAACGCGTCGGGCCGCTGCGCCAGGGCGGATCCGTAGAACTGCTCGACGACCCCCTCGTCGAACCCGCCCCACAGCACCGGCAGCACCGCGGCCTGCAGCACGACCTTGCCGGTCGGGGTGGTGATCTCACGCCCGTCGAGTTGCAGCGCCGCCGCGCCCGCCGGGTTCGCGCGGCGCACGTTCGTTCCGGTGAGCTGGAACGGGTCGAAGCCGGTGACGGCGACCCTGCGCACGCCGGGCCTCGCCGGGAACGCCGCGTCGCTCAGCCCGCGCGACGCCCAGTCGAACTGCTGGATCAGCTTCACACGGTCGTTGGGCGCGAAGGCGAAGCGCGGCTGCCACTGGCGAAGTGCCGTGCTGAGCTGGAGCCTCGCCCAGTAGAGCGGGCGGTCGTCGTAGGCGTCGTGCGCAAGCGGCTTGCTGCTCTGGGCGCGGGCGACCGCGGCCTTCCAGAGCGCGTTGCCTTCGCGTTCGACGAACTGCCGTGCCTGCGTGGCGGCGGCCTGCCGGCAGAGCTTGGCGGTGAAGTCCGTGACCCGGCCGTCGAACCCGGCGAGCTGCACCAGTGCGGGACCGACGGCGGGACCACCGGCGACGAGCGTGTCGTCGAGCCGCTGTTCCTCGACGGTGAGCGGGGCGTTGGTGTCGTAGCAGTTCGCGTCCTGCGCGTGGGCGACACCAGGCGCCACGGCGAGTGCGAGGGCGGTCAGTCCGACCAGTCCGGCGATGGTTTTCACACGTTGATCTCAACGGTAAGGGCCACCCGTCGAAACCGACGGGTGGCCCTTACCGTTAACGGACGTGTCTCAGTGGGCCGCGATCGGCTTCACGCGCGGACTGTCCTCGTCGACGTGGTAGTCGGACGGGTCGGTCTGGTCGGTGCCGTTGAAGACCTTGGCCTTCTTGGCGATCAGCGTGACGATCACGGCGAAGATCAGGTTCACCGCCAGCGCGATGATGCCGACGTAGATCGTCATCGTGGAGGCGCCGAACGGGTGCCAGCCGAAGATCGACAGCTTGCTGAGCGGCAACGCCGAACCGCCGAAGTGCAGGCGGGACTTGTCGGCGCTGGGGATGAGGTACAGCAGGTACATCCCGTAGCCCATGCCCGCGAACCAGCCCGCGACGAGTCCCCAGACGTGGAACCAGCGGGTGTAGAGCGCGATGGCGACGGCCGGCAGCGTCTGCAGAATGATCACGCCGCCGATGAGCTGCAGGTCGATCGAGAACTGCGGGTCGATGAACACGATGAACGCGACCGCGCCGAACTTGACGACCAGCGCTGGCGAGCTTGGCCTGCTTGGCCTCCTCCGCCGGCGTGGCGTTCTTCTTCACGTACTCCTTGTAGACGTTGCGCGTCCACAGGTTTGCCGCCGCGATCGACATGATCGCCGCCGGCACCAGTGCGCCGATGCCGATGGCCGCGAACGCGATGCCCGCGAACCACGACGGGAAGTTCGCGCCGAAGAGCTCCGGCACGATCGTGTTGGTGTCGGGCCGGCCGGTCGCCTGGTTCACGATCGGCTTGGTGCCCGCGCTGATCGCGACGTAGCCGAGCAGCGCCAGCAGGCCGAGCACCAGCGAGTACGCCGGCAGCGCGACCATGTTGCGCTTGATCACGTTGCGCCCGCGGCTGGCCAGGATGCCGGTCAGCGAGTGCGGGTAGATGAACAGCGCGAGTGCGGAGCCGAGCGCCAGCGTCGCGTACTGCAGCTGGTTGTTGGCGTTGAGCAGGATGCCGTCGGTCGCCGCGGGAGTGGCCTTGAACTTGGCGTCAGCGTCGTTGAAGATCTCGCCCCAGCCGCCGAACTTGGCCGGCAGGTAGACGATCGCCACGAGGATGACGATGTAGATCAGGATGTCCTTGACGAACGCGATCAGCGCGGGCGCCCGCAGGCCGGACTGGTACGTGTAGACCGCGAGGATCACGAACGCGACGAACAGCGGCGCGTGCCCGAGGATGCCGCTGCCGTTGAGGCCCATGCTGCGCAGCACGGCTTCGAGGCCGACCAGCTGCAGCGCGATGTACGGCATGGTCGCGAAGATGCCGGTGATCGCGATGAGCAGCGCCAGCCAGTGCGAGCCGTAGCGGCCCTTCACGAAGTCGGCGGGCGTGACGTAACCGTGCACCCGGCTGACCGACCACATGCGGACCAGCGGCAGGAACACGATCGGGTAGAGAATCACCGTGTAGGGCAGCGCGAAGAACCCCATCGCGCCCGCACCGAACATCAGCGCCGGCACCGCCACGAACGTGTAGGCGGTGTAGAGGTCACCGCCGACCAGGAACCACGTGATCCAGCTGCCGAACTTGCGGCCGCCGAGACCCCACTCGTCGAGGTGCTCGAGGGTGTCGCCCTTCTGCCACTTCGCCGCGACGAAGCCCATGACCGTGACGAGCAGGAAGAGGGCGCTGAAGACGATCAGCTCGGTCCACTGCATCAGTTAGCTCCCTCGTCCAGGTCGTCGACGCCGAGCTTGTCGGGCTTGCCGGTGACGACGGGCTCGTCCTTGGTCTTGATGTAGACGAGGCCGACGCACAGCACGCCGAGTGGCACGAACGCGAACTGGAACCAGTAGAAGAACGGGAGCCCGAAGAGTCGGGGCTCGTCCGTGTTGAACCACGGCGTGATGAGCATGAGCAGCGGAAGTATCAGCAGCAGGTTCCAGTTGCTCCAGCGCAAGCCGGTCTTGTGATCCGACGGCATGGTGGCCCTCCGTGTACGCGGTGTTGCGCGGATGTTAGGCCTGATGAGACGTACCGTCAGCCTCGTGATCGGAATCGTTGCACTCTGCTTAACGTTCCCTTTGGACTAATGCGTCTCCAGGCGGGCGACGAGGTCCTCTTCAGCCGCGTCGAAGTACTCCAGGAGCTGGTCGACGGCCTCGTCCACCGCTCCATTGTTCAACAATTCTACGATCCGACGATTCCACGGAACGTACGTCTGGTAGAAGTCGTTGATCTCCTGCGCCACCCGGAAGGCGAGCATGAGTTCGGCGAAGAGCCGGTCGGACTCGTCGCTGAGCCGGGTACTGCCCGCGAGTCCGACGATGCCGCGGTGGAACTGGATGTTCGCCTGGCCGGCCTTGGTCCAGTCGTTCTTCTCGGCCTTGGCGACGGCCTTCAGGACGGGCGTCCGCACCGCCTCGCGCTGCGCCTCGGTGACGTTGTTCCACAGTCGCAGCGAACCGCATTCGATCACCCGCCGCGCGGCGTAGAGGTCGCGCACGTCGTCACCGCTCGGCCTGCGCACGAACACGCCGCGGCTGTGTTCGTGGACCAGCAACCGGTCTCGCGTGAGCAACCGGAATGCCTCGCGCAGCGTGTTGCGGCTGACCCCGAGCGCGCCGCCGATCGCTTCCTCGCTGAGCCGCAGCCCCGGCGCCAGTTCGCCGTCGAGCACCCGCTCGCGCAGCATGTCCGCGACCTTCTGCGCGGTGCTCGCGCGCTCCAGGTCGGCCTTGCCCTGCGCCAGCGTCGACACCCATGTCTCGGTCACCGCACCAGTCTATTTGCAGGATCGTTCCATTGCAGTATCGTCAAATCGTTCAACAATCCCACAATCCCACAAAACGGCGTGCGTTGGAGGCGACCATGGACCTGAACGCTGACCTCGGCGAGGGCTTCGGCCACTGGACGCTGGGCGACGACAAGGCGTTGCTCGACGTTGTCACCAGCGCAAACGTCGCCTGCGGCTACCACGCCGGCGACGCCGACACCATGCGCGACGTCTGCGCCATGGCCGTCGACGCCGGGGTCGCGATCGGCGCTCACGTCGGCTACAACGACCTAACCGGCTTCGGCCGCCGCTTCATCGACGTCGCCCCGGACACCCTGACCAACGAGGTGCTGGCCCAACTGGGCGCACTGTCCGCCTTCGCACGAGCCGCCGGAACCCGCGTCTCCTACGTCAAGCCGCACGGCGCCCTCTACAACACCCTGGTCCGCCACGAGCCCCAGGCCGACGCCGTGGTGGACGCGATCCGCCTGTTCGATCCGTCGCTGGCGGTGCTGGGCCCACCCGGCGCCGTCTGGCTGAAGCGAGCCTCCGTGGCCGGCCTCCGCGTCTGGCACGAGGCCTTCGCCGACCGCGCCTACACCGCAGCAGGCACCCTGGTCCCGCGCGGCGAGCCAGGAGCCGTCCTGCGCGACCCGGCCGAGATCGCCGCCCGCTGCGTGCTGCTAGCCACCGAGGGCTGGGTGCGCAGCGTCAACGGCCGCCCAGTCCGAATCCAGGCCGACTCGATCTGCGTCCACGGCGACACCCCGAACGCCGTGGAGATAGCCCGCACCGTTCGCGCGGCCGTGGAAGCAGCCGGCGTGCCGGTGTCGCGCGTGGAGTCACCGCTACGCCACACCCGCCACGCGGTCTAAGTGGCTTGATCACCACGCGGGGCGTGGAGTCGCCGTTGCACCGCACTCGCCGCGCGGTCTGAGTGGCGTGATTCCGGCGTGGGGCGTGGAGTCGCCGTTGCACCGCACTCGCCGCGCGGTCTGAGTGGCGTGATCACGGCGTGGGGCGTGGAGTCGCCGTGTGCCACACGCGCCGGGCCCTCTGAACGGCGTGATCACGGCGTGGGCGCGTGGAGTTGCTGCTGCACCACACTCGCCGCGCGGTCTGAATCGCGTGGTCACGGGGCGGGGTGTGGGGTCGCCGTTGCGCCGCACCCGTCGCGCGATCTGAATCGCGTGATCACGGCGTGGGGCGTGGAGTCGCCGTTGCGCCGCACTCGCCGGGCCGTCTGAGTGGCTTGATCACGACGTGGGCGCGGAGTCGCCGCTGCACCACACTCGCCGCGCGGCCTAATTCGCTTGATCACGGCGCGGGTTGCCGGTCGACTGCGGCAATGGAGATCCGTTCCACGACCGACCAGGTCCTCTTCGCCGACGTCCTGCACGGCGCGTTCGGGCGTTTCCCGGAGACCCCGACCGGCGGGCCCCTGTGGTCGGCGCTGGAGCTGGACCGCTGCCTGCTCGCCGTGACACCGGACGGCCAGCCCGTCGGTTCCGCCTGCGCGTACTCCTTCGAGCTCACGCTGCCCGGCGAGATCGTCGTGCCGGCCGCAGGGGTGTCCGCTGTAGGCGTTCTGCCCACGCACCGGCGCCAGGGCGTGCTCTCCGCGATGATGCGGCACCAACTCGCCGACGTACGAGCCCGCGGTGAGTTCGTCTCCGTGCTGCTGGCCACCGAGGCCCCGATCTACGGCAGGTTCGGCTACGGACCGGCCACCTACACCCGTCGCCTGACCGTGCCGCGCGGCCCCGGCACCTTCACCGCCTCTCGGGCCGGCGGCACCGGCTCGGGCTCGATCGAACTGCTGCGCCGCGACCGGTGCGGCGAAATCCTCGAAGACGTCTACGACCGGTACCGCCGAGCCCAGCCCGGCGCCCTGTCCCGGCCGGCTCGCTGGTGGGCCGCAGGCGCGGGCCAGCCACCGATCTCGGCCGCACCGCGCTACGTGGCCGTCCACCGCGACATCTCCGGCCGGCCGGACGGGTACGCCAGCTACTCGTTGGACGGCGGCACCCTGACCGTCGACGAGACCATCGCCACCGACGACGCCGTCTGGACGGCCCTGGCCAGGTTCGTGCTCGAACACGACCTGGTCACCGAGGTCGCCTTCAAGCACGTCCCGCCCGACCACCCACTGCGCTGGCAGCTAACCGACTTCAACGCCGCCCAGGTCAGCCACGACACGGAATGGCTGTGGGTGCGCCTGCTGGACATCCCGCGAGCCTTGACCGCCCGTGCCTGGCCCGCCGACGGCGACCTGGTCCTGGACGTCGACGACCCCTTCCTAGGCGAACACGGCCGCTACCTGCTGACCGTCCAGGCAGGCAAGGCCGAGTGCATCGCGACGGACCAGGAGCCGGACCTGTCACTGGACGTGCGCGACCTGGGATCGATCTACCTGGGCGGCACCGCCCCGAGCACCCTCGTGCGCGCCGGCCACGTCAAGGCTCGACCAGGCGCGGCCGCCCGAGCAGACGCCCTCTTCCGCACCGAGCGCGCGCCGCACTGCCTGCACTGGTTCTGAAAACGGGCGACGGCGCTGGGGGTTAGCGACCAGCGCCGCCGCACCCGCCAGTCCGACCTCACCCACGAGGCCCAGCCCAGCTGCCCAGCGCAGCCGCGCCGCCCAGTCCGGCCTCACCCGCGGCGGCCGCTCTTGGTGCCGAGTCGCGCCGCCCAGTCCGGCCTAGCCCACGAGGTCCGGTCGTGTCGCCCAGTCCCCCACGCCGTCCAGCTCAGCCGCACCTGCCAGTCCGACCCCGCCTACGAGGTACAGCCGTGCCGCCGAGTCAGGCCGTGCCGCCCAGCCCAGCCCAGTCGTCCGGCCCGGCCCGGCCCGGCCCGGCCGCGTTCACCAGCCCAGCCGCAGCTCTAGCGCACCAGCGCCGCCGCGCCCACCAGCCCGGCCTCGCCACCCAACTCCGCCGCCCGCACCTCAAGCCCAGCCAGGTACGACAACCCGGCATAGGTCTTCAACGCCCGCCGCACCGGCGCGAACAGCAGCTCACCGGCCTGAGCCACCCCGCCCCCGATGACCGCGACGTCCAGATCGCACACCGCGGCAGCCCCGGCGATGGCCATCCCCACCGCCTGACCAGCGCGCTCGAACGCGGCCTGCGGGATCTCGTCCCCGGCCAGCGCCGCGGCGGCCAGCACGGCGGCATCGGCGTCGTCCGGCGCCTGCCATCCCGGCGCGCCGTGCCCACGCCACCATCCGGGGTCCGCCCGCCACGGTCTCGGCGCACCCACGACCACCACAGGTGCAGGACTCGCCATCAGGCTCGACCACGATGTGGCCGATGTGCCCGGCGTTCCCGGTCCGCCCGCCGAAGGGCCGCCCGCCGAACACCAGCCCGCCGCCGACACCGGTCGACACGACCAGCCCGACCATGAACGTGCTGCCCTGCCCGGCTCCGCGCCAGTGCTCGCCCAGCGCCATGCACACGCCGTCGCCGGCCAGTTCGACCCGCACGCCGGGGAACAGCTCGGCCACGGCGGCGCGCAGCGGGAAGTTCTGCCACGAGGGCACGTTGATCGGCGAGACGGTGCCGCGCGCGGCGTCCACGGGGCCGGCCGAGGCGATGCCGACGCCGGCGACGACCGTGTCGCCGACCACCGTCGACACCACGGAAAGGACTGCGTCCCAAGGATCAGCGGCGGGAGTGGGCACCCGCGACGAACGCAGCACGGAGCCTGCGGAGTCCACCAGGCCGGCAGCGATCTTGGTGCCGCCGAAGTCCAGTGCCAGCACCAGATCAGTCACGATGAGCAATGCTAACCAGTGACTTCGAGGCGGATCACGGGAGTGGTCCTGACCAGCTCTCCGGCCGCCACCCGCACCGTCGCCGACCATGAACCGGGCGTGGTCCACGCAGGCGCCGAGACCGTGAAGTCGAGCGGCAATCGACCCTGCCCCGGCACTACGCCGCCGACGCTGAACGGCCCGACGAGCTCCCACGACGGACGCGGCGACAGCACCCACGCCCGCACCGGCAGGTCGCCGTGCGCGCCGGACGCCACCCAGACCCGCAGCCGCGCGGACTCGCCGGGAGCCACCGACACCACCGACGGCGAAGAAGCCACCCACAGCACCTCGACGGGATCCTCGTCGTCCCACTCCGGCACGGTGAGCAGTACGACGTCGAAGACCTCGAACGGCAGCCCCTCCAGCGTCGCCCGCACCGGATAGCAGCCAGGCGTGAGCGGAGGCACCAACCGCACGTCCAACGACGTGTAGCCGCCCGCGGGCACCGTCACCGGCACCGAGTCCCAGGAAGCCGACCAGCCGCCGGGCAGCGACAGCCGGACGGCGCCGGAGAACTCGGCACCGTCCGACACGACGACCACCCGCAGCCGCGTCGGGCTGAGCACCTCCAGCCGCACGTTCGCCGCGAGCCCGCCCAGCGGCGCCGGCTCGTGCAGCCAGTACCGCGCGAACACCGGCGTGACGTCCGGCGCAACAGGTCCGAGCGGCGGCCCGGCCACCGACAGCCGTGGCGAGACGGCAGGCAGCGAGCCAACCGATGGAGTCCGCGATCCCAGCACGCCCACCAGCGGCGAAGGCCCCAGATGCGGCACCTCGTGCCACAACGTGACAGTCGAGGAGCCGACCATCTTCTCGCCGACCTCGCTGTGCCAGACCGTCACCGGCCCCTCCAGCGCGGGAGGTTCCAGCACGGGCCCGTCGACCGCCACCAGGGACGCAACGGGATCGCACGAC
Source organism: uncultured Actinomycetota bacterium (assembly GCA_963771775.1). Taxonomy (GTDB): domain Bacteria; phylum Actinomycetota; class Actinomycetes; order Mycobacteriales; family Pseudonocardiaceae; genus Lentzea. Next base: position 305,701 of record CAVYUS010000004.1, on the reverse strand, counting down.
AACTCGAAGTGCGTGGACGCGATCTCGGTGCCGTAGCCCTGCTTCCACCCGTGGTCGGTGTCGTCCTCGACCAGCGCGAAGGTCCGCCACCCGACCGCCGGCACGTCCCGGGCCAGGAAGGTCACGGTCGCCCCGTCGACCAACGTCGGCAACGCGGCCCCGTCGGAAGCCACGTGCACGTTCCGGGCGGACGGCAGATGAACGGAAACCATGTCGCTGCAAGACGTGGGCAACGGGTTCCACACGACCACGGACGAGTCCACTGTGGACGTCAATGCCGCCAGCGACCGGGAGAGCACCGACGAGTGCAGGTCGTAGGTCTCCCGAGGGTGCGCCACCCGAGCACGGGCCAGAGCGGCGTCGGGATAAGCCGCTCCGGTCAACCGAGCCGCGTGCGACGCGAACACCGCGGCAGCAGAGTCATCCGCCGGAGCAGGAGGCACCGGCACGGAACCGCGCACGTAGTAGTCGCGCGGCAACGAGCACACCATCCGCGGCCAGGTGTAGCGCGCGCTCCAGTCGTGGTGGATCGCGGTCACCCACGGAGAAGGTCCGGACGTCGCCGACCCGATCGGCAACATCATGTGCGGCGAACCAGCCGCGGACCGCAGCCCCAGGAACGACGAGTACACCGACCGCTCCGCCTCCCCCAGCGACGAGGCCGTCAACGAGGAACCCGGCGGCAGCACCGAGAGCAACGGGGCGACACCGACCACATTGGACGGAGAGCCGACCAGCTCCACCCGTCCTTCGGAGATCAGCCGCAACCACAGCGAGCGGTGCTCCGGGAACGTGTCCCAGTACGGCTGCAGCAACTCCACCGACGTCACGGCGAACCGGTAGGCGGGATCGGTCAGCGCCAGGTCGAGATGTGCCCGCAGCGCCGAGAACGGCGCATCTGCCGGCACGTGCCCCACCAGGTGCACGGTCCAGCCCGGCGAGCCCACGACCATCGAGAACGCGCACACATGCTCGCCGGAGGAGGACCGGACGACGGCCTGAGCGGGCACGACGTCACCAGGGGAGTGCTCGGAGACGTCGACGCCGACCTCGAAGCCGAACGGACCCGAGACCAGGGCGCCACCGTGCCGCGGCGCGTGCAGACCCGGCCCGGAGACGTGCGCGTACACCGGCCCCGCCAGCATCGGCGAGGTCAGCCGCACCACCTGCAGCAGCGAGGTCCGAGGTCCGACGAAGAGCTCGGTGGACTCGGCGGCGATCACCCGACGATCGCACCATCGTTCAGGACCAGACGAAATACCCCGATGGTGGCGAGTGCGGCCGCTATCTCTTGAGCATGCGCGTGAGACCGGCCGCCACGGTGGTCGCCAGGATCCATCCCGTCACGATCAGCCCCGACGCGATCCACTGCGACGTGCCCGGCGTCTGCCAGCGGTTCTTGTTGCCGAAGTCGACGATCGGCACCACCAGGTCGATGGTGAAGAGCCACGCGTTCCAGGGCAGGTGGTCGTCGGCGTTGATCGGCACCAGCGGGCCCTTGAACTGGAACCAGATGCTGCCCAGCATCCAGGCCGCGATCAGCCACCCCAACGCGCGCGCCGGGCGGTAGCCGTAGCCGACCATCGAGCGCTGCAGGAAGCTCCACAGCAGCACCAACGGGCCGAAGAACCGCATGCCCTCGGCGACCGCCCGATACCGCAGCCGCTGCTTCTCGATCAGGACCGTGGAAGCGTGCTCCTCGTTGCCGGACGCGGTCAGCATCTCGGCGAACTGGTCGTACGGGCGCGGGCGATAGCTGCGTCGCATCGCGTGCCGCAGCCAGCGCAGCCGTTGCTCGACCTCGTCGTCGTCGCGCAGGTCGATCGGGTAGGCGAGCGAGTCGTAGCGGAAGTCGTCGAGGTCGATGAAGCCGGTGGCGTTCCAGAAGTTCTCGTTGTCGTCCAACGACGTGCAGCGCGCCTGCCGCAGCGTCACCAGGCCCTTCGGCGGCGACACGACGTTCAGCATCAGCTCCTGGACCTGCATGCCCATCGCGTTCAACGCGTGGCTGTCCAGCTTGTAGCCGAGCACCGCGCCGTTGAAGTTCGCCATGCGGCCGATGGTCGCGCGCCGGCACCGCACGCCGCCGTGCGCGACGAACTCCTTCTCGCCGCGCGCGCAGATGAGGTCGCGCCCGATCGTGGCGCCGCCGATGTCGAGCGACGGCTTCTCGCGCGGCTGGTGCCGGTACGTGCCCGGCTGGGTGAGCCGGCTGCCGCGCAGGTCGAGGTTCGCGCCGACGGTGATGCCGCGCAGCTCCAGGCCGCCGGAGACGTCCGACTCGCGCACCACGAAGTTGCTGCCGACCTGCGACCGGTTGGCCAGCACGGCGTCCGCCTGCGGATTGTCCACAGTGGCCCGCTCGATCGTGATGCTGCCGCGCACGTGGGTGTCGACCATGCGCAGCTGGCCCTTGATCCGCACACCTCGCCCGACCACGTCGCCGCCGATCTCCGCGCCGTCGATGTGCAACGCCCGCCCCGAACCGGTCGGGTCGTTGCCGACGGCGGGCGGCGAGACCGCGTCCAGCGTGGCGTCGGCCATCGCCAGCGTGCCGCCGATGCGCGCGTTCACCGCGCGGACCGTGCCCGCGCTGGTGAAGCCGCGGTCCAGCTCCAGGTCACCGGACACGTCCACCCGGTCGAGGATCAGCGTCGCGGACGGGTCGGCGTGCGGGTCCGTGGTCTCCTCGAACGCGTCACCGCGCGAGAGCATGGCGCGGCTCAACGACAGCGTGGAGCTGATCCGCGCGTTGGACAGGAACACGATGCCGTGCGAGGTGAACGCGCCGAGCAGGTTGCCGCCGACCTGCATGCCGTTGCCGTTCAACGTGAAACCGTTGGCGTTCTGCAGCACCGCGCTGCCGAGGTTGACGTTGCCGCCGATGTGCGCGCCCGCGAACCGCATCTCGCCCTCGGTGTGGATGCCGAACCCGAGCAGCGCGCCCGCGACGGTCAGCCGGTCGCCGTGCACGCACAGCTCGCCGGGAACGCTGAACCTGCTGTCACGCAAGAGAACCGAGCCCGCGATGTCGGCGTCGGTCAGGTCGACCAGGCCGGTGACCGTGCAGCCGAGCAACGAGACGTCGTTGCTGCTGCGGAGGTTGCGCGCCTGCAGGCCCGGCAGCTCGCAGTCGGTGAACGAGATGCCGGCGAGGTTCGCCTGCCGCAGGTCCGGCGACTCCTCGAACCGGCAGCGCTCGAACTCGAGCACGTACGGCACCTCGACCGCGCGCAGGTCCAGCACGTCGGTGACCACGCGATCCACCACGCGGATGACCGGCGGGGTACTCGGCTTGCGCCGGGGCAGCCGCCACCCGCTTCCGGTGTTGTTGTCGCTCTCTCCCAACCCGCGTAGGACGTCTGCCGCAGGGATCCTGTTCCGCGTCGCCACCCCGACAGTGTGACTGGCGAGTGTTGCCGTTAACGGCGGTTTGCCCGACAACGGTGCCGGAGTCCTAATGCGAACGAACCGGCCGCGCTGATCGCCGCCTTCTGGCTGAGCGAGATCAACACGACCGGCCGTGGGACCGTGTCAGCCGACTTACTCCGGGTCGCGGGGACCGGCGTGCGTCGGGTCGAGCACCCTGGCCAGGAACTCCTGGGTACGCGGCTCCTGCGGGTTGCCGATCACCTCGGCCGCCGGGCCCTCCTCGACGATGTAGCCGCCGTCCATGAAGATCACCTTGTCGGCGACCTCACGGGCGAACTGCATCTCGTGCGTCACGACCAGCATGGTCATGCCCTCGTCGGCGAGCTGGCGCATCACGCCGAGCACGTCACCGACGAGCTCGGGGTCGAGTGCCGAGGTCGGCTCGTCGAACAGCATCACCTCGGGGTCCATCGACAGCGCGCGGGCGATCGCCGCACGCTGCTGCTGACCGCCGGAGAGCTGCGCGGGCATCGCGTTGGCCTTCTCGCTCAGGCCCACGCGCTCCAGGTTGCGCAGCGCGATCTCCTGCGCTTCCTTCTCCCCGCGCTTGAGCACCTTGCGCTGCGCCACGGTGAGGTTGTTCAGCACGGTCAGGTGCGTGAACAGGTTGAAGGACTGGAAGACCATGCCGATCTTCGTGCGCGCCCGGTCGATGTCGACGTCGAGGTCGGTGAGCTCGACGCCGTTGACGACGACCTTGCCGCCGTTGGGCTCCTCCAGCAGGTTCACGCAGCGCAGCAGGGTCGACTTGCCGGAACCGGACGGGCCGATGATGCAGACCACGTCACCCCGGTTGACCGTGAGGTCGATGCCCTTGAGCACGTCCAGCGTGCCGAACGACTTCTTCAGGCCGGTGATCTCGACGCAGATCTCGCTCACAGGACCGACACCTTCTTCCCGCCGGTGCGGCGCTCCAGGTACCGCGACAGATAGCCGAGCGGCAGCGTGATGATCAGGTAGGCCAGGCCGATGACCAGGATCGGCGTCAGCGTGGGGCTGCGGCTCAGGAACTCGCGGCCGAACTTGAGGAGCTCGTACTCGTCGCGCGCCAGGCCGATGATGTAGACCAGCGACGAGTCCTTGGTGAGCAGGATCAGCTCGTTGGTGAGCGGCGGCAGGATGATCCGGAACGCCTGCGGGATCACGACCGTGATCATCGCGCGACTCTGCGACATGCCCAGCGACCGCGCCGCCTCGATCTGGCCCTTCGGCACCGCCTGGATGCCCGCGCGGACCGTCTCCGCGATGTAGGCCGCGCCGACGAGGCCGAGCGCCAGCATCACCGTGGAGTAGATGTCGAACTTGATCTGGAACGCGAGCGGCACGGCCACGGTGAACGCGAGGAACACGAGCAGGGCCGGAACGCCGCGGAAGAACTCGATGTAGGCGGTGGCGATCCATCGGTTCGGCGCCACCGAGGACAGCTTCATCAGCGCCAGCAGAAGGCCGAGCAGCAGAGCGAGCGCGAACCCGAAGATGGTGTAGACGATCGTGTTCTTCAGCGCGACCGTGATGAGCTCGGGGAACATCTGTCCCGCGGTCTTCAGGTCGAAGAAGGTGTGGAGGATCTCCGACCAGTTCGCGGTGAACGCCACCACCAGTGCGATCAGCACCAGCAGTCCGTACTGGGCGTACCTGAAGTACGTGGCGCGCTTTCGCTTGGACAGCGCCATGTGGGGGGCTCCTAGCAAGTTGGTCCGAACGTAGAGACGGGGCCGGCAGGCGCGCTGCCGACCCCGTTGCAAGCCGCCTACTTCGATGCCGGCTTCTTGCCGAACCACTTCTCGTAGATCTTGTCGTAGTCGCCGCTGCTCTTCGCGTCCTTCAACACCTGGTTGACGACGTCGAGCAGGGCCTTGTTGTCCTTCTTGACGCCGATGCCGTACTTGTCGCCGGTCGGGAACTCCGTGGTCACCTCGGTGTCCGGGAACTCCTTGGCGTAGTCGTACAGCGGGCCGTTGTCGTTGATCGCGGCGTCGATGGCGCCGGTGCGGACCGCGGTCTCCTGCAGCGTGAGGTCCTCGAACTGGACGACCTCGTAGCCGAACTTGTCCTTGTTCTCGTTGGCGTAGATCTCACCGGTGGTGGACTGCTGCACGCCGAGCTTCTTGCCCTTGAGCGCGGACAGGTCCTTGTACCCCGTGCCCTTCTTCACCAGCAGCGCCTGCTCGGCGTCGAAGTACGAGTCGGAGAAGTCGAGCGCCTTCTTGCGCTCGTCGGTGATGGTCATCGCCGCGGCGGCGACGTCGCAGTCACCGACGTTGAGGCTCTGGCCGTTCTGGATGCCCTCGAACGCGGTGTCGAGGATCTCCTGCTGCACGTTCAGCTTCTTGGCGACCAGGTCGACGAGGTCGACGTCGAAGCCGACCGTCTTGTCGCCTTCGCTGTACTGGAAGGGCTTGTAGGACAGGTGGGTGCAGGTGACCAGCTTGCCATCCTTGACCAGCTTCACCCCGCTGTCACTGGTGCCACTGCCGCTGTTGGTGCTCGTCGCACAGCCTGCGAGCGCGGTCAGCGCAAGGGCGGCTGCGGGCAGCAGGGCGAGCACGTGCCTGGTTCGACGAGCCACTGCGTCACTCCTCGTAACTGTCGCGGACGAGTGAACGGGATCCTGCCACTCGGGTGACGTGGTGGACAGCACGTGCGTGTTACAGGCCACTCCGTTGCAACAATTTTGCGTGAAATGACGCCATCGGCCACAAATTGTTGTGCGCATTGGTCTACATCACACAACATCTTCACGTATTGCACTCGAATGGTAACGACCTGCAACGATCCATTTGATCAGGATTTGATCACGAGGGCCGCAGGTCAGCGGGATCGGTCGGTCAGCAGCCCGGCGACGAGCGCGGTCCAGCCGGTCTGGTGGGTGGCGCCGAGCCCTTCGCCCGTGTCGCCGTCGAAGTACTCGCTGAACGTGACGTGCCGGCGCCACAGCGGCGACTCGGAGGCCTCGATCCGCTTGCCGTCGGACGGCCGGCGCCCGTCGTGGTCGAGCATGAACAGCCCGATCAGCCGGTCGGAGAGGTCGTCCGCCACCTGGCCGGCCGTGACCCAGCGACCGGAGTGCGTCGGCATCTCGATCTGGAACGCGCCGTCGTGGAACGCGCAGACCGTGCGCAGTGCCTCGACGAGCAGTGCGTTGGTGGGCAACCAGATCGGGCCGCGCCAGTTCGAGTTGCCGCCGAACATCGGGGTGTTCGACTCGCCGGGCTCGTAGCCCATCCGGTGGTCCTGGCCGGCGACGTTGACCTCGAGCCCCTCGCGGTGGGCCGCACTCAACGAACGAATCCCGTGCGGCGAAAGGAACTCGTGCTCGTCGAGCATCCGGTGCAGCACCCGGCGCAGCCGATGCTCGTCCAGCAGCGACACGAACGCGCCGCGCTCGTAGTGGAACGTGATGAACTGCCGCAGCTCCGGCCGGCGCTTGAGCAGGTGGTCCAGCCGTCTGGTGAACCCGTGCAGCTCCTCGAGCACCCACGGTTCGAGCACGGCGGACGCGAGCAGCGGGATCAGGCCGACCATCGACCGCACCCGGACCGGCTCGGACTCGACCGACCCGTCGGGGCGGCGGCGCGAGACCCGGTCGTAGCAGAAGCCGTCCTCCTCGTGCCAGATGCCGCTGCCGGACGAACCGAAGTGCGTGAACGCCTCCGCGATCGACAGGAAGTGCTCGACGAACTTGGTCGCGACGTCCTCATAGGACTCGTCGTCGCGCGCCAGCTCCAGCGCGATCTGCATGAGGTGCAGGCTGTACGCGGCCATCCACGAGGTGGCGTCGGACTGCTCCAGCCGCCACTCGCCCAGCATCGGCTCGGACCTGTTGACCGGCCCGATGTTGTCCATGCCGAGGAACCCGCCCTCGAACAGGTAGCTGCCGTCGGCGTCCTTGCGGTTGACCCACCACGAGAAGTTCAGCAGCAGCTTGTGGAAGATCTTCGCCAGGAACTGCCGGTCCCTGCTGCCGTCGGCGCGGTAGACCTGCAGCGCCGCCCACGCGTGCACGGGCGGGTTCACGTCGCCGAACTCCCATTCGTACGCGGGAATCTGGCCGTTCGGATGCATCATCCACTCGCGGCAGAACAGCAGCAGCTGCTCCTTCGCGAACGCCGGATCGACGAGCGTGAACGGGATGGTGTGGAAGGCGAGGTCCCACGCCGCGAACCAGGGGTACTCCCACTCGTCCGGCATGGAGATCACGTCGGCCACGTCGAGGTGCCGCCAGTGCACGTTGCGCGCCTCGGGCGTGCGCCTGCTCGACGGTGCCTCCGGCTTGGTCGGGTCGCCGTCGAGCCAGTCGCGCGTCCGGAACCGGTAGTGCTGCTTCGTCCACATCAGACCGGCCAGCGACCGCCGCAGCACGTGCTTCTGCTCCGGCCCCGCCTCCGGCGCGATGGCGTCGTGGAACTCGTCGGCTTCCAGTTTGCGGGCCTGCATGGTCTCTTCGAAGCTCGGCCCGAACGGGTCCAGGTGCCCGTCGCCGCCCACGAGCCGCAGCCGGATCGTCACCGTCTCGCCCGGCTCGACCGGGTCGAACGAGTACCAGGCCGCGAACTTCGTGCCCGCCGCGCCCGCGTCGTCCGGTCCGACCACCTGACAGGTCGACGTGGACCCGTGCACGACGTAGTTGCAGATGCCGTCCTTGGTCCACGGCGACGGGTTGCGCTCGGCCCCGAAGAGCGACATCTCGTTGCTCTCGTTGTCCGTCATGAGCATCGACGGCGAGTCGTCCAGGTGCAGCGTGTACCGGCCGAGGTTGCCGTGGTCCGCGGTGACCTTGCGCCCGGTGGTCGTGCTCGCCACCAGCTGGCACGGCCGCTGGTCGCGACCCCACGCCCAGGTGTTGCGAAACCACAGCTGCGGCAACAGGTGCAGCGGCGCGTCCGCGGGCCCCTGGTTGGTCGCCCTGATCTCGACGCAGATGTCGTCGGTGTCGGCCTTCGCGTAGGTGACCTGGACGTCGAAGAACCGGTTCTCGTCGAGCACCCCGGTGTCGGCGAGCTCGGGCTCCCGGTTCTCCCGGCCGGCGTTGCGGGCCATCTCCCGCAGCTGGCCGTAGGGGAACTCCTTCTGCGGGTAGCGGTAGAGCACCTGCATCCAGGAGTGGGTGGGCGTCCCGTCGGTCACCCACCAGTGCTCCTTGACGTCCTCACCGTGGTTGCCCTCGTTGTTGGTGAGGCCGAAGTACCGCTCCTTGAGGATCGGGTCGTTGCCGTTCCACAGGGCGAGGGCGAAGTTCATGAAGCCGTGCACGTCGCAGATGCCCGCGATGCCGTCCTCGCCCCAGCGATAGGCGCGCGCACGGGCGTGGTCGAACGGGAACGACGCCCACGCGTCACCCTCCGGCGAGTAGTCCTCGCGGACCGTGCCCCACTGGCGACCCGAGAGGTACGGCCCCCACAGCCGCCACGGCGAAGTCGGGTTGTCCGACTCCGCGAGACGCGCCCGTTCCGCATGTTCGCCCATCGCTCCAGTGTGGGATACGGGATCCGACGGCCGGTTGCGTCCAGGTCAGGTCTGAGTCATTCCTCACTAAACATCTGTCCACAGGTACCTCCGTTTGGGGCTGTTGGGTGCACCTTCTGCCCGGACCAGGCCTTCCTGCGTCAGCTCGCCAAGCCGAGCCAGGACGGTCGGCCGGGAGAAGCCAGTGGTTTTCATCAACTCGCCTGCCTGCGCCGAACCCCGCGTCCGCAGCGCGGCGGCGACAGGGTCGTTGGCCACTGGCCTTGGCTTCTCGTCCAGCGCGTAGGTCGCCCACCTGCGACCTCCTGTGCGCACGGCCAGTCCTCTGTTGACGAGGTCACGCAGGACCGCGGTCGCCTCGCTGTGACTCGCACCGAACTCGCGGAGCACGGCGTTGCTGACGAGGTGTTGGTGGTGCATGGTCGCCAGCGCGAGTTCGTGCAGTTGGGTGAGTCCAGGCTCGCGCAGGTCGTCGAGCCATTCACGAGTCGTCGGATCGAGTAGTTCGGAACTGCTGAACTCGACCTCGAACCGGTTCGGGAAGTTGCCGAAGACCGGCCGGTCCATCCCGGACTTGCGCAGCTCACGGATCATCGCGGGTACGCCGGACGCTCGGTTCTCTGCGACAAGCCGGTCGCTACCCGGCAGGTACGTGTCGGCGAGCAGTGCGGCGAGGAAGGAGTTGCGGGACGACGTCACTCCCTCCGCGCCCAGATCCTCGAGTACGACAGGACCGAACAGCCCGCCGGGACTGCGCACGAGCAGCCGGTCGGGATGGAGCTCGACCTGAACCTGGGTGCCACGTGTCACCGGGCTGTAGTCGCGGTGAAGGACCGCGTTCACGACAGCCTCACGGACTGCGTTCAGGGGGTAGTCGAGGCGTTCGTGCCGGCCGGACGAGTCGACATAGCCACGTACCCGCATGTGTCGGCGCAGCACGGCGAGCGTTTCGGCGACCAGGTCGGGAATCGTGCCTCGGATGACGGGGTTGTCCTCGAACCTGGGGCCGTTGTCATCGCTGCCGTACACAACGACGGAGACCGTGAGCTGAGGGAAGTACTGCTGTGGATAAACACCGAAGGTGAGCAGGCCACCGAGCGACGGTGCCAGTTCGCCTTGATCGTCTCGGACGAGCACATGAAGGCGCTCCAATGCCGTGCGCTCGTCGATGTCACGGAATGCGCGCGAGGTAAGCCGAACACGTTCGATGGTGCGGGCCAGTGCGGCCTGGTCGAGTGCCTCGATCCCTGCCTCGCGGATCGGCTCGAGGTCGTAGCGAGGCTGGCCTCGGTTGGCGATCGCCAGGCCGATCTCGGCCTGGGTCATGCGGCGGTCGCCGTCACCGACGCGCACGTAGGAACCTGTCGCGATCCCTTTGGCCTCGACATAGCAAGGACGGTGGTCGGAAGGGACCGGATCGACTTCCGCGACTACCAGCGCTCGTCCGTCGATCTCGACGATGTCGGTCGCGATTCGCAGCGGAGGTTCGAGGCGGTCGCTTGCCGCCGCGACCAGGTCGTCGCGCAGCTTGGCCGGACTGGGCAGTTCGACCACGGTGAATCCGTCGCGCTCATCGAGTCCCAGCACCAGCAGTCCGCCGTTGGAGTTGGCGAACGCGGACAGGGTCTCGACGATGCACTTCGGCAGGCCCCCTACGGCCGCTTTCGCCTCGACATCGCTCAGTTCGCCGCCGGCTCGCCTGAACCGTTCGATGAGGGATGACAGGTTCGAGGCATCCATGCGCCGTCCCACTCTCAGGTACTCTAAACCAGTGCGCCTTAGAGTACCTGAGAGCTACAGAAAGTATTAGTCGGTCGCACTGGGTGACTGCTTGGAGTGCGAGTCGAGGACCAGGGCGACCGCCTCGGTGATCCGGGCGGCGTGCGCCAGGTGCAGCCACTCGTCCGGTACGTGACAGTTGGAGTCCGGCCCGACGGCACCCGTGACCAGGAACTGCGCCTCCGGGTACGCCTCGTGCAGCAGCCCCATGAACGGGATCGAGCCGCCCAGCGACACGGTCCGCCACGGCGAGCCGAAGACCTCCTTGCCGGCGTCGTCCAGCGCGGCCGACAGCCACGGCGCCAGCTCCGGCGCGTTCCAGCCGTCGGCGGACTCGACGCGGGAGAGCTCCACGGTCGCGTTGTAGGGCACGTCGGTGGTCAGCCGTTCCTGGACCGCGGCCAGCGCGGCGGCGGACGGGGACGTCGGCGGCAGCCGGAACGAGAGCACCAGCGAGGTGAACGGCCGCAGCACGTTGCCCGCGTCGTCCGGCGACGGCAGGCCGTCCGCGCCGGTGACGGACAGGGTGGGCCGCCAGCCGGTGCCGAGCGCCTGCTCGACCTCGTCGGACGACATCGGCTGCAGGTCGCCGACCCGCGGCACGGGGCCCCACAGCGCGCCCGGTGCGGCCTCGACGGCCTCGCGGACCTCGGCCATGCGGTGCGACGGGATGTCGACGTGCATCTCCGGGATGAGGATCTCGCCGGTCGCGGAGTCCTCCAGCCGGTCCAGCAGCATGCGTGCGATGCGGAACGACGACGGCACCATGCCGGACGCCATGCCCGAGTGCAGACCGCCCTCCAGCACCCGCACGGTCATCGTGACCTGCACCAACCCGCGCAGCGACGTGGTCAGCCACATGCGCTCGTAGTCGGAGCCGCCGGAGTCGAGGCAGACCACCAGCGAGACGCGGCCCAGGCGGGGCGACAGGTGCTCCAGGTAGGCGGGCAGGTCGGGCGAACCCGACTCCTCGCCGGTCTCCAGCAGCACCACGCAACGGGCGTGCGAGCCGCCGGCCGCGCGTACGGCCTCGATCGCGGCAATTGCGGCATATCCGGAATAGCCGTCATCGGCGGCGCCGCGTCCGTAGAGACGTCCGTCACGCAGCACCGGGGTCCACGGCCCCAGTCCTTCGCTCCAGTTGGCCACCGGCGGCTGCTTGTCGAGGTGTCCGTAAAGCAACACCGTGTCGTCGCCCGAGTTACCGGTCGCGGGCACGTCCACCACCAGGAGCGGCGTGCGTCCCGCCAGTTGGACGACCTCCAGCGTCACGTCGGGCAGCCCGCGTGACTCGATCCAGGCGCGTACGTGCTCGATCGCGGCGGCCAGTTCGCCGTGTTCCTCCCAGGCGGGATCGAACGCGGGCGAGATCGCCGGCACGGCGACGAGCTGAGACAGGCTCGGGACGATGTCGTCGTCCCAAAGCGTCCTGACGGTGCTGGTCACAACTGAGCGGTCCACCTCTCGATCCTGTCACGACTCCGCCTCTGCTCGCGTCCATAGGCTCTTGTCAGGAGCCCTCCAGTTAAGTTAACGATCGGTAACCGGGACAGTGGCGTCCGGTAGTCGGACGGCCTAGTCGGAGGTCAAAAGGTCGAACCTCCGACTGTTGTCCCTGATCAGAACGTTGACCCGTGTGTTACGAAGTGGGACGGGTCTCACCAAGTCGGGTGAGGCCGTGTCAGGATGTGGTCGTAAGCCACCGTCACCGTCGACGGCTGCCTCCGGCCCCACAGGGTTGGCGGCGACCGCCGACGTCGCCGCACGAGGTCGTCACGAGCGACCAGGCGGTCGGAGAAGACAGAGGAGAAGGCGCATGTCGTCCCCCGAGCAATGGACGCACCCTGAGCCGGACGCAGCGCCGGCCGCCACTGCCGCAAAACCGACAGCGGAACAGGTGATCGCAGGCTTGCGAGCAACAGACGAGGGCGGCGCCGACCTGGTGCAGCTCCTCACCCCCGAGGGTGAGCGGGTGACGCACCCCGACTTCGACATCGACATCTCGCCGGAGGAGCTGCGCGGCCTGTACCGCGACATGGTCCTGATCCGCCGGGTCGACCGCGAAGCGAACGCGTTGCAGCGCAAGGGCCAGCTCGGCATCTGGGTGCCGCTGCTCGGCCAGGAGGCCGCGCAGATCGGCTCCGGCCGCGCGATGCGTCCGACCGACATGGCGTTCCCGAGCTACCGCGAGCACGGCATCGCGTGGACCCGTGGCATCAACCCCACGGAGCTGCTCGGCATCTTCCGCGGCACCGACCAGGGCACGTGGGACCCGATGGAGAAGCGGTTCCACCCGTACACCATCGTCATCGGCAACCAGGTCCTCAACGCGGCCGGGTACGCGATGGGCCAGAAGTTCGACGGCAAGGTCGGCGACGACGACGGCGAAGCCACGATGTGCTTCTTCGGCGATGGCGCGACCTCCCAGGGCGACGTGCACGAGGGCTTCGTGTGGGCGGCGGTCTACGACGCGCCGCTGGTCTTCTTCTGCCAGAACAACCAGTGGGCCATCTCCGAGCCCACCGAGCGCCAGTCGCGCCTGCCGCTGTACCAGCGCGCCCGCGGCTACGGCTTCCCCGGCATCCGGGTCGACGGCAACGACGTGCTCGCCACGCTCGCCGTGACGAAGTGGGCGCTGGACGAGTGCCGGCACGGCAACGGCCCGATCCTGATCGAGGCGTTCACCTACCGGATGGACGCGCACACCACCTCCGACGACCCGACGCGCTACCGGCTGTCGGACGAGCTGGAGATGTGGAAGCTCAAGGACCCGATCGAGCGCGTGAAGGTCTACCTGGTCCGCCAGCAGTGGGCGGACGCCGCGTTCTTCGAGAGTGTCGAGGCCGATGCCGACGCACTGGGCGAGGAGCTGCGCGAGTTCTGCACGAACATGCCCGATCCGCCCGCGGAACGGATCTTCAGCAACGTGTACGCGGAGGGGAACCCCAACCTCGACGCGCAGCGCGACGAATTCCTCGACTACGTCTCGGGTTTTGCTGGAGGTGAGCACTGATGGCTGCTCCGACCATGGACCGTTCGTCGACCGCCGCTCCGGCGTCCCCGGTGCAGACGCTCACGATCTCCAAGGCCTTGAACATGGGTCTGCGGGCTTCGATGGAAGCCAACCCCAAGGTCATCATGATGGGCGAGGACATCGGCAAGCTCGGTGGTGTCTTCCGGATCACCGACGGTCTGCAGAAGGACTTCGGTGAGCAGCGCGTGCTCGACACGCCGCTCGCGGAGTCCGGCATCATCGGCACCGCCGTCGGCCTCGCGATCCGCGGCTACCGCCCGGTGTGCGAGATCCAGTTCGACGGCTTCATCTTCCCCGGCTTCGACCAGATCGTGTCGCAGGTGGCGAAGCTGCACTACCGCACGCAGGGCAAGATCAAGATGCCCATCGTGATCCGCGTGCCGTTCGGTGGCGGCATCGGTGCCGTCGAGCACCACTCGGAGTCGCCCGAGTCGTACTTCGCGCACACCGCCGGCCTCAAGGTCGTCTCGTGCTCGAACCCGGCCGACGCGTACTGGATGATCCAGCAGGCGATCGACTGCGACGACCCGGTGCTGTTCTTCGAGCCCAAGCGCCGTTACTACGAAAAGGGCGAGGTCGACACGACCGCGCAGCCCGGCCCGCTGTTCGCCTCGCGCGTGCTGCGTCCCGGTACTGACGCGACTCTCGTCGCCTACGGCCCGATGGTCCGGACTTCGATGGACGCCGCCAACGCGGCCGCCGAGGACGGCACCTCGCTGGAGGTCATCGACCTGCGCACGCTGTCGCCGCTGGACCTCGCGCCCGTGTTCGAGTCGGTGCGCCGCACCGGCCGGCTGGTCGTCGTGTCCGAGGCGCCGTCCGAGTCCTCGATCGCCAGCGAGATTGCAGCCAAGGTCCAGCAGGAGTGCTTCTACTCCTTGCAGGCACCGGTGCTGCGGGTGACCGGTTTCGACACCCCGTACCCGCCCTCGAAGCTCGAGGAGGAGTTCCTCCCCGACCTCGACCGGGTGCTGCACGCCGTCGACCGCTCGCTCGCCTGGTAAGGGGAACTCCGGAAATGCCGCAGTACAAGCAATTCCCCCTGCCGGACACGGCCGAGGGGCTGACCGAGGCCGAGATCCTCACCTGGCACGTCAAGCCGGGTGACACCGTCAAGGTCAACCAGATCATCGTCGAGATCGAGACGGCCAAGGCCGCCGTCGAGCTGCCGTGCCCGTGGGCCGGCGTCGTGACCGAGCTGCTCGCGGAGCCCGGCCAGACCGTCGAGGTGGGCGTCCCGATCATCACGATCGACACCGACCCCGGTGGCGCGGCCGCACCCGTCGCGCCGGCTCCGGCCGCCGCCGAATCCAACGGCACCTCGTCCGGCAAGATCGGCGAGGAGATGCCGGGCGGGCGCATCGCGACGCTCGTCGGCTACGGCCCGAAGTCCGGTGCGGCCAAGCGTCGCGCACGCAAGGACGCCCCGGCCGTCGCTCAGCCCGCCGCCGCTTCGATCACGCCCGCCGCGGTCGTCGCTCCGACTCCTGCTCCTGCTCCGGTTGCGGCACCTGTCGCTGCTCCGGCTCCGGCGTCGGCTCCCGGTGGTTACGTGCCGCTGGCCAAGCCGCCGGTGCGCAAGCTGGCCAAGGACCTGGGCGTCGACCTGTACGCGCTGTCGGGCTCCGGCCCCAACGGCGTGATCACCCGCTCGGACGTCGAAAACGCGGTGGTCGCACCGGCCGCCGCCACCCCGACGTCCTTTGTGGACAACGGCTCGCGCGAACGCCGGGTGCCGATCAAGGGCGTCCGCAAGGCGACCGCGCAGGCGATGGTGGACAGCGCGTTCACCGCCCCGCACGTCACCGAGTTCCTGACGGTGGACGTCACGCCGATGATGGAACTGCGTGCGAAGCTCAAGAACGCGCGAGAGTTCCGCGACGTGAAGCTGACGCCACTGGCGTTCTGCGCCAAGGCCGTCATCCTGGCCGCGCGTCGCACCCCGGACGTCAACGCGACGTGGGACGCCGCTGCGAACGAGATCGTCTACAAGGACTACGTCCACCTGGGCATCGCGGCCGCAACGCCGCGCGGCCTGGTGGTGCCGAAGGTCCGCGACGCCGACCGCATGTCCCTCAAGGAACTCGCGGTAGCACTGGACGAGCTCGCCACCGTCGCCCGCAACGGCAAGACCTCGCCGGCCGACATGATGAACGGCACGATCACGATCACCAACGTCGGCGTCTTCGGCGTCGACACCGGCACACCGATCCTCAACCCCGGTGAGTCCGCGATCCTCGCGCTCGGCGCGATCCGCGACATGCCGTGGGTGGTCGACGGCGAGATCAAGATCCGCAAGATCTGCCAGCTCGCTTTGTCGTTCGACCACCGCGTGGTCGACGGCCAGCAGGGTTCGCAGTTCCTGGCCGACGTCGGCGCACTGCTGGCCGAGCCGGGCATCGCGATGACCTACTGAGGTAGCTCACCGAAGAGCCCTCGCACCGTTCGGTGCGAGGGCTCTTCGCTGCTCAGGCCCCAGAAAAGCCGCGAGGCCGGGACCCCACTATCCGCAGGATCTTCCCAGCCTCACTTCCGCACGCTCCGCAGAGCGCCGACAGCGGAAACTATGGATGCGATGCTGCGCATCACCCGATGGTGAGCACCGTCTGAACGTCTTGAAGTGCGAGAACGTGCTGACCACTGCTTGTTCTCCCGTGCCTCGATGACGACCTGGGCGACGCCCGCGATGTCGAGTTCGCGCAGCACAACCTCGAGACACTGCCGCCGTCGCCGTTCCTGGCTCTCATGGTCGCCGCACCACGACCTGATGTAGCGACTGGAAGTCCGCGATCTCAGCGACCAGCTTTGCACGGCGTGGTGATGGCTCTTCGTACCAGTGCACCTTCTTCAGGTGACTCGGCTTCAATCCGATCATCCGCTCGCATCGATGTACGCCCAGTAGCTCACAGATTCCGGAGCGTAATGATCGGCTCCGCCGACACGATCGGGTAGTCGGGGTTTGACCCTCCAGCTACTGGAGACTGCAGAGTTGTCCCCGTGACGCGCTACCAGATCGGCGAGCTGGCCAGGATGACCGGCCTCACCGTCCGGACGATCCGGTTCTACTCCGACCAGGGCCTCATCCCGCCCACGTCCAGAACGGTCGGCGGCTACCGGACGTACGACAGTGAGGCGGTCGCCAAGCTCAAACTCGTCCGCACCCTTCGCGACCTGGGTGTGGATCTGCCGACCGCCGGACGGGTTCTCGCCCGCGAGGTGTCGATGACCGACGTGGCGCGTGCTCATGCAGATGCGATCGACGCGCAGATGAAGACGTTGCGGTTGCGCCGCGCCGTCTTGCGCGCCGTCGCCAAGGGAGGGGAGATGGAACTGATGAACGAACTGGCCCGCATGTCGGACGAGGAGCGCCAGCGCATCCTCGACGACTTCTTCGAGGAGGTGTTCGGCCCGTACGAGCTGGATCCGCAGTTCGAGCAGCACATGCGGTCCGTACGGATCGAGCTGCCGGACGACCCGACGACGGAACAGCTGGAGGCGTGGGTCGAGCTCGCGAAGCTCGTGCAGGACCCGGACTTCCGCGCGTCGATCAAGCGGATGTCCCAGCAGCACGAGGAACGCCGCCGGGGTGGCGCGGACATGGGCCCGCCGAATGACAACCAGATGGAGGCGTTCAACTTCGCGATCGCCCAGGCGCGCGCGGCTCTCGAAGCCGGCATCGCGCCGGAGTCCGAGGAGGCTCGCGCGGTCGTCGGCCGCGTGAACGCCAACTGGGCGGAGGCGCTGGGCGTGCCGAACGACGAACGCGTCGTCGAGCGGCTGCGCACGTTCTCCGACTTCGCGGACCCGCGTGCCGAGCGGTACTGGGTGCTGATCGCGAAGATCAACGGGTGGCCCGCCATGCCGGACCACTCGCGGGAGCGCGCCTGGCTGCGCGCCGCCGGACAGCCGTTCGGATAAGCCTTTGCCGCACGGGAACCAGTTGGGCGCCCAACTCGTTCCTGTTGCAACGAAGGGGGATCATCGTGTCGGCATTGTTCGAACTGCTCGGGGGCGTGCTCGGTGAGGCCTTCGGGCCCGGCGGGGACGACAACTCACGTGGCGACGGCGACGTCTTCCTGGACGGTGCGTGGCAGGAGGGCGAGCTGTTCTTCGGCCCTACGAAGATCATCTGGAACGAGCGGATCGTCTTCAGTCAGGAGGAGGGCCGGGTCGAGCTGATCGTCGACCAGGACCCGCCGCACCCGAACTTCGTGGTGCTGCACTTCCGGCGCGCCGACGACGTCGTGCTGCTCGCCGTGCACCGCCGCGAGCTCAAGCGCGTGGAAACCGTTCTGCCGCTACCGCTCTAGCTGGTCTCCTTGATCCGCCGGGCCACTCCGGCGAACCCGAGCACGCCACCGGCCAGTGCGAGTGCGATGGAGCCGAAGATGCGCTGGTTCGCTGCCTGTGCCGCGACGTACTGCTCCCTGGTGAGCACCTTGACGACGTTGCGCTGAGAGCTCGTGTACTGGCCGTTCTCGTACTTGAGGTCGCCCGCCGGACTCCCGGTGGCCATGGTGACCATTGCGACGAGCCAGCCGCCGTAGAACGCGACCGCGGCCAGGACGATGGCCCACGTCGGCATCGACTCACTCAGGTAGCGGAACGCGGTCTTGAGGCCGTTCACCTGAAGCGTGCCTCCGGACCGCACCAGCAGCACCAACAGGAGTGCCGCGGACGCCAGCACCAGCGCGAAGTTCCACCACGCGGCGAGCACCGGCACGCCCAGCATCGTCGACCCGACGACGATCGCGTCGAGCACGACCAGCGCGATCGCGGCCCACTGCAGCGGCAACAGCTTCATGGCTCGGGAGGATATGTCCAACCTGGACGTTTACCGTCCTATAACCGCAAAACGAGATGGTGTGAGCGGCCCGCCGGCGCAGGGGAACGGCGGGCCGTCATCTCAAGCCCTTCACGACTTTGCGCAGCTCGGCCTCCTTGCGGTACAGCGTCGGCACCGCCTTGGTGACCTTGGCGAGCAGCACCGTCTGGTCCACCGGCGCCACCGCGTCCCACGTGAGACCGCCGGGCTTGGCCAGCTGGTCCACCAGTCCGATCGCGGTCCTGGCCGTGTCCGCCGCGACCGTCAGCTCGGTCTTGCTCGCCTTGAGTGGCTGGGCCTCGACCACCGCCGCGGCCTCCGTGATCGCCCGCACCTGGCCGGGCAACGTGCACGGCACCTCGGGTGAGTGCAGTCCCTTGTGCTGCTGCGCGGCGGAATGGTGCGCCGCCCTCGCCTTGTCGAGGTAGTGCCCGCCGTCGACCGCGGGTACGGCCAGTCCCGCGCTGATCAATGCGACGTTGACCAGCGTTCCGTCCGGTGTGGACAAAGCGGCGAACTGTCCATCTTGGACGACGGTGATCGGTGCGCCCTGTGGCAACAGTTCGCTGAGCCTGGCCACCGCTTCCTGGTGCAGGCACTCGTTCGCGCCGGGCGCGTCCACGTTGACGAGCTTGAGCCTCGTGACGCGATCACCGTCGCGCACCTCGACCGTCTCGCCGTCGAGCACGCGCACGACGTGGCTGACGACGACCGGTTTCGGACGGTCCGCGACCGTCACGACGTAGGCGCTGCCCGCGGCACCGGCGAGGACCGCGGCGGCCAGGACGTACACATTCGGGAGCATCTCGATCCCCCTAACGCCGATCTACTGGGCTGATCGGAGCAGCGGGACGCCGCGTTACAACGCGCTCACACAGCGTCGGCTATTCGATGATCATGGAATGTGAAGAAGCTGTTCGCATCTGTTGCATGGAATACGGATTCGCGCGGATGGCGGTATCGTGATCGCGGACCAGGTGGAAAGAATGCTGATCGAGTCGGATTAGGGGACCGGCTCTTCGGGGAAGAACAAGCATGCTCGCTGTTCGTGCATCGTCGCCGAACGGCTGATTTGCCGTATCCATCGGCGGCTGCATTCCCCCGGATTCTGATCAGTATTCGATGAGGGGTGGAATATGAAGGCAATGCTGAAAGGCGTCGCCGCCGCAGCTGCGGTGGGTGCGCTTCTCGTGGGGGTGACCGCGGGGCCGCGTCAGCGGGCGTTCGCGGTGACTACGACGCTAGCGATGTGCGCGTGCGCACCGAACCGAGGCTCAAGCCCAACAACACCCTCGGGCTGGGGTACCCCGGCACCGTTGTGGCACCACTTCGCCAACGGCGACCGTCAGTAGTCGATTTACCGACGTCTAACCGCGTCCTTGCCTCCTGATCACACAGACTCGGAGTGTGCTGATCAAACTGGGAGGTAGGTCGGTGGCCCGGATTCGTCCGGGCCACCGGCCCGCCTGTTTTCCTTGCTCCTCGCGGTGCTGCTCATTTCCGGTTGTTCGTCGAATTCGCAACCGAGAACCGCACGAACCGGCGACGTGGCGCCCCCGATCGTCACGTACCGGCTTTGCCCTGCTCGGCGGATCGGGGTGCGATCACAATGCAGCTGGAGGTACCAGCCTGGTACCGAAGCCGCCGAACTGCTCCAGCGCGGTGCAGATCGGACGCCCAGCCTGAGGCGTGGCCTCAAGGTCCCGCGGCGCCACGCCGTAGTCCACCAGCACGCAGTACGAGGGCTGTGGCGGCAAGTACGGCCACGTCACGCGTGCACGCCGAGACCCCGTTCTCCGCCGCGCGGGTCCGGCTCAGCGCGGACGGCTCGTCCACCATGCGACGGTGGGGAGCCGAACCAGCTCGAGTGTGGACGTTCAGCCGGACGATGAACGACAAGTGCAACAGCGGCCGTGGCGATGACGCACCGTGACCTACGACGGCGCCGTCCCTGGCAAGGGATCGGGCGGCTGCGTCGAGGCGATCAGCGCCATCGACCGGGAGGTCATGGGCAACGCCGACATCGACCTGCCCGTCCGGCTGTCGACCGAGGCCCGCGGTAAGACGTGCGCGCACGAGAAGGGGCCGCGGCCGACCGCCGCGTCGAGCGCTTGCATGAACGACAAGGGGTTCACTTACCCCTCGCCACAGCAGGCGCAGAGCAAGAAGTGGCCGCAGCCGGTGAGCGCGGAGGAGATCGCCACCGCCACCGCCGACGTCGACTGCAAGCAGCAGACGAACTACGCGGCGGTCTGGCTGTACGTGGAATCCGAGTACCAGCGCGTCTTCGTGGAACGCAACGCCGCGGCACTGGCGGAGCTCTCCACCCGCAACACCGCCCGCGTCACGAAGGCACGCGAGATCATCGCGAAAGGACCGTGATCGGACTCGTCATGCGGAATCTTCGGCTTCGCCGCACCGACCCGTCCACACCGGCCCACCGCGCCGGCGGATCGTCGCGGTCGTGATCGTCGTGGCCGCGGTGGTCACCGCGGGTGGCCTGTGGGCGGCCACGCTGATCAAGTCGCCGGCGCAGGTGGCGGCCGACGCAGCACCGCCACCGCCGTCGGTGCTCACCGCGCCGGTGGAGAACCGGGTGGTCAGCCAGACCCTCACGGCACGCGGCGAGGTCGTGAACGCGTCGGTGTTCACCGCCAACACCCCGCCGCCGCCGGTCCGCCGGGCATGATCACGAAGATCCCGGCCGGGCCGGGCACGCGGGTCGAGTCCGGCGGTCAGGTGCTGGAACTGTCCGGCCGGCCGGTGTTCGTGCTGGCCGGCACGACACCCAGCTACCGCGACCTCGCCGTCGGCGGGACCGGGGACGACGTCGCCCAGCTGCAGCGCGGCCTCGCGGCACTCGGTTCGGCAGCGGCGGTGGCCGCGCCGTAACCTACGGCGCCGGCACCGCGTCCGCCGTCGACAGGTTCTACCGCAAGCTCGGCTACCCGGCGCTCACGTCCGGTGGTCCGCAGGCGGTGCAGGCAGCGGCCGATCCCGCCGACCAGAAACGCCGCGAGCTGGCGGCCGCCGCACCCGACCAGCAGGCCGCGGCGAAACAGGCACTCGACCAGGCCGATGCGGAGTCGCGCCGGCTGCGGGCCGAGAACGTGGCCAAGGTGCCGGCCGCCGAGATCGCGTTCGTCTCCCAGCTACCCGCGACCGTCACGGCGGTGGGCGGTGCGGTCGGCCAGGTGCCGAGGATCTCTGGTGCTGTCGCTGGCCGTCGGCACCCCGTGGTGCGCGCCAAGCTGCCCGCGTCGCAGCGCGCCAAGGTCGCCGCCGGGATGACCGCCAGGATCGTCGACGCCGTCGGCCGCCCGCACGTCGCCCTGGTGAGCGACGTCGGAGCGCCCGTCCAGCCGAAACCCGTTCTGGCAACGCCGCAACGTGCCGCGTACGTGCCGGTGACGCTGCGCCCGTCGAGGCCCTGAACGCCCTCACGGTGAGCCAGCAGGTCCAGGTCGCGCTGACGGTGTTCGGCACCGCGTGGCCCGGTGCTCACCGTGCCCGCATCGGCGATCTTCGCGCGCGCCGACGGCGGCCGTTACGTGCAGGTGCACGAGAACGGCGCGATCCCGAACGGTTTCCGTGGTCGCGGGCAATGTGGCAACGGCTTCGTGGAGATCACCCCGCAGCCGGCCGCGCGCTGGCGGCCCGTGCGCAGGTGTGATCGGCACCGCGGTGGTGGAGTCATCGCCGCATACCAGGGGCCTGGGCAGGATGGCGAGCCGTCCGTGCTCGAGGTGCCGCAGAGAAAGGGAGCCGATGTAAGGACGAGCTATCTGCCCATGGCCGAGGCGCCGCAGCACGAAACCGGGGCAGGGACGACCATCTGCCCGCGTCGAGACCACACCGACGTCGCAGCAAACCAGGGCGTGGCAGAACGAGCCGCCCGTGGTCGAACTACGGCGCGTGGGCATGACCTATCCCGGACCACCACCAGTCTCCGCACTGCGCCAGACCGACCTCGCTGTGAACCGCGGCGACTACGTCACGATCAGCGGCCCGTCCGGTTCGGGCAAGTCGACCCTGCTCAACCTGATCGGCCTGCTCGACCGCCCGACCGAGGGCGAGCTGATGGTCGGCGGAGTGTCCACATCGGACATGCGAGACGACGCACTCGCCTCGCTGCGGGCCGCGCACATCAGGTTCATCTTCCAGTCGTTCCACCTGATGCCGTACCGCTCGGCCACGGAGAACGTGATGCTCGCCGGCATCTACCAGGGCTGGTCACGGCGTCGACGCCACGAACACGCCGTCACGCACTGGACCGCGTAGGCCTCGCGCACCGCGCCCACGCCCTGCCGACCGAACTCTCCGGCGGCGAACGCCAGCGCGTCGCCATCGCCCGCGCCCTGGCCGCCCAGCCGTCGGTGCTGCTCTGCGACGAACCCACCGGCAACCTGGACAGCCGCACGGCCGCCGGCATCGTCGACCTGCTCGCCCAGCTGCACGCCGAGGGCCTGACCGTGATCGTCATCAGCCACGACGAAACCGTTGCGGCGGGCGGAGAACGCCGGCTGTCCATTCGCGACGGTGAGGTCCGCGAGTCGTGACCGGGTCCAGGATGAGGCTCGCGGACCTCGTGGGCGAGGCACTCGCCGGCATGTCGCAACGACCGGGCCGCTCGCTGCTCACCATGCTCGGCACCGTCCTCGGCATCGGCTCGTTCGTCGCGATCATCGGCCTCTCCGACACCGCGAGCAGCCAGATCACCGCCCAGTTCAACCTGCTCAACGCCACCCAGGTGACCGTCACCGACATCGCGAACGGCACCACCACGAGCTTTCCCGACGACGCCGACCAACGCATCGGCCGCCTCAACGGCGTCGAAGCCGCCGGCGTGTGGTGGGTGACGCCCGCGACAGCCTCCCTTTGAACCCGAGTCGCATCCACTGACGCTCTACGCCGCGACCCAGGGCCGATCGCCGGTGGCGCCGAAGCTGCACGTCCACTTTCAACGCTTCCACTCAGATTCACCACCGAAGCTGACCGTCCTGCGCCGAGAAGTGCGAGATCCTCGGTATCACGAGCGTGGCCAACCAGCGAGGTGTTCTCAACGGACGAGGCGCTGACGCGATCGGCATAGTCGACGACACCGAGCGCCTGCCCCAACTGGCACTGGGCCTGGTCGTCCCCGCCTCGACCGCCCGCGAACTGTGGGGCCCACCGCGCGGCGCCGACGCGGCCAGCATGATCGTCAAAACCTCCCTCGGCGCCAGCCAGGTGGTCAGCCGCCAAACCCCGCTGGCCCTGCGCCCGGACGCCCCGCAGTCGTTCCGCGCGACCGCCGCCCTGGACCCGACCTCGTTGCGCCGCACGGTGGAGGGCAGCGTGAACAGCGTCCTGCTCTCGGTCGCCGTCGTGGCCGTGGTGGTCGGCGCGATCGGCATCGCCAACACCTCGCTGGTAGCCGTCCTGGAACGCCGCAACGAGATCGGCCTGCGCCGCGCACTGGGCGCCCGCCGCAGACACATCGCCGGCCAGTTCCTGGTCGAAAGCACCCTGCTCGGCTTGCTGGGCGGCATGATCGGCACAGCTTTGTCGTGTTCGTCTCGCTTTCCGTGGCCATCGCCCGCGACTGGACCGCCGTGCTCACCCCGCTCGTCCCGGCGCTGGCACCGGTCGCCGGGGCCCTGGTCGGCCTCTCGCCGGCTCGTACCTGGAGTTGCGCGCGGCCTCAGTGCGGCCGGCAGGCGCGCTCCGCCGTACCCTCATCTCACTTGATCTGCATGCCCGAGATCATGCGGGACACCACCAGCCGCTGAATCTCGCTGGTCCCCTCGAAAATGGTGAAGATCTTGGCGTCCCGGTGCATCCGCTCCACCGGGTGGTCCCGCGTGTACCCGGCCCCACCGAGGATGTGGATCGCCCGCTCGGTCGCCCACACCGACACCTCGGACGCCTTGAGCTTCGACATCGAACCCTCACCCGCGGTGAACGGCACGTTGTTGCGCCCCATCCACGCCGCGCGCCACACCAGCAGCCGCGACGCGTCGATCTCCATCCGCATGTTCGCGAGGTCGAAGGCGATCGACTGGTTCTCGATGATCTTGCGGCCGAACGCCTCGCGGTCCTTCGCGTACTCCAGCGCGTAGTCGTACGCGGCGCGGGCGACGCCCACCGCCATGGCGCCGACGGTGGGGCGCGTGGTCTCGAAGGTCGCCATCGCGGCCTGTCCGCCGGCCTTCAGGCCCTCGCGGGCGCGGGCCAGGCGGGCTTCCAGGCGTTCGCGGCCGCCCAGCACGCAGCGGCCGGGCACCCGCACGTCGTCCAGGAACACGTCGGCCGTGTGCGAGGCGCGCATGCCGTGCTTCTTGATCTTGCCCGGCGACGACAACCCCGGCGTGCCCGGCGGGACGATGAACCCGGCCTGGCCGCGTGCGCCCAGCGAGGAGTCGACCACGGCGGTCACGACGTGCACGTTCGCGATGCCGCCGTTGGTGGCCCAGGCCTTCTGGCCGTTGAGCACCCACTCGTCGGTGGCCTCGTCGTAACGGGCGCGCGTGCGGTAGCCGGCGACGTCCGAACCGGCCTGGGGCTCGGAGGCGCAGAAGGCGGCGAGCTTCGGGTCCGACTCGTCGCCGAAGCACTCCGGCACCCACTCGGCCAGCTGCTCGGGCTCACCGCCGGCGAAGATCCCGGCGACCGCGAGACCGGTGCCCATCAACGCCAGCGCGATGCCGGCGTCGCCCCAGAACAGTTCCTCGGTCGCGATCGGCAGCGAGAGCCCGATGGGGTCGGCGAACCAGGTCGCGAGCGACTCGAAGCCGTAGAGGCCGATCTTCGCCGCCTCCTGGATCACCGGCCACGGCGTTTCCTCGCGCTCGTCCCACTCGGAGGCCGCTGGCCTGATCACGTCACGGGCGAAACCGTGCACCCAGTCGCGCAGGTCGGTCTGGTCTTCGTTCAGCTCGAGTGAGAAGCCACCCACGGGAACTCTCCTAGGCCTTGGGAATGTTGAACAGGCTCATGAACCCGGCCGCGAACCCGAGGTCGCCCTTGACCTTCAGCTTGCCCGTCATGAACAGCACGGGGGCGGAGGCGTTGCCGGTGGCGAGCTTCAGGAAGTCGGCGGGGGTCAGCATCACGATGGCGCGGGCCTCGCGCGTCACGCCCTTGTTGATCACGCAGGTGGCGTTCTCGATGATCGCCTCGTAGACGTCCTCGAGCACGTGGAAGTGCACGACGGCCCTGGTCGCGCCGGCGCGGTCCGCGCGGAAGTGGACCTCCATGCGGCGGAACACCTCGTCCAGCACGCGCGTGCGCAGCGCGGCGTCCGCCACGACGCCCTCGATCTGGTCCTTCGAGGCGCGCGAGATGATTCGCGCGAAGTTCGACGGGTCCATCTTGGCGAGGTCGAGGTCGGCGCCACCGTCGGCGAGCTTGCCCAGCGCGTTCAGCAGAGCGGCGAAGTCGTCCTTGCCCAGCTTCTTCGGGTCGATACCACGAGCGATGACGTCGATGTTCACGTCGGCGAGCGCCGGGTCGTCCGGCGAGATCTCCTGCAAAGTGCTGATCAGCTCGGCCGGGCTGAGCTTCGCGATCGCCTCGGTGGTGAGGTCGAGCGTCATGGACACACCTCCTGTTACCTACTCACGAGTAAGACTACTGGCGAGTAGATAGAGCGGCAAGCCGATCGGATAATCTTGCGGATCCGAACCGAGGGGTAATGATGCGCACAGAAGGTCGAGCCAAGCGCTTGCCACGCGCGGTGCGTGAGCGGCAGATCATGGATGCCGCCGTCGACGTGTTCTCGCGGCTCGGCTTCCATGCGGCGTCGATGGACGAGATCTCCGAGGTCGCGGGCATCTCCAAGCCCATGCTCTACGCCTACCTCGGCTCGAAGGAGGAGCTGTTCGCGACCTGCATCCGGCGTGAGGCCACCCGGATGATGGAGGCCATCGCGACCGGTGTCGAGCCCGACCAGGAACCCGACGTGCAGCTGTGGAGCGGGCTCAGAGCCTTCTTCGGGTTCGTCGGCGAGAACCGGGCGAGCTGGCTGGTGCTGCACCGGCAGGCGTCCACCCAGGGCGGGCCGTTCGCCGCCGAGCTCATGGACATGCGCGGCCGGGCGGTGTCGCTGGTCGCCGCGCTGCTCACCCAGTCGACGAAAGCGCCGGCGACCAAGCTCGAGGCCGAGTCACTGGCCGCCGCGCTCGTCGGGGCCGGCGAGTCGCTCGCGGAGTGGTGGCTCGACCACCCCGAGGAACCCGCCGGCGTCGTCGCCGCGCGCCTTATGAACCTCGTCTGGATGGGCTTCGGCGACCTCGTCGACGGCAACGTCTGGCATCCACCGTCACGGCGCTAGGGTCTGTTTCATAGGTCCGTGTTCGCGATAGCCGGGGCTGAGGCGGCCCCTGGGGGCACGGCCGAAAGGCCCACATACAACAGCGGTATGCGGGCCTTTCGGCCGCACCGCCAGGAACCACCTCAGCCGCGCCTCTCATCGAACGAGACCTATGAAACAGACCCTGGGTCCTGGGCCGAGCCGATCAGGTGGGGTCCCTTGCCCCACACCGCGAACTCCCAGCCGCGTCCGGTCTCGTGCGCCGAGAACTCGACGCGTCCCGGGATCAGCAGCGGCTTCTTGAACCGCACGTCCACGGTCACCGCCTCGGGCAGGCGGCCTTCGAGCGCGGCCACGCAGCGGGCCTTCGTCCACATCCCGTGCGCGATCGCCCGCTTGAACCCGAACAGCTTGGCGCTCAACGGGTACAGGTGAATCGGGTTCCGGTCACCGGACGCCGCGCCGTAGCGCCGTCCGATGTCGCCGGGCACCCGCCACACCGCCGACCCGGTCGGTCGCCGGAACTCCTCGCCGGCCGAGGATCCGGTGCCGGAGCGCCGCAGGTAGGTCGAAACCCCTTCCCAGACACCGGAAACCGACGTCACCACGTCGACCTGGGTGCCCTGCGGGTGTGGGCGCAGATCGCGCGCGGACACCGTGATCTCCAGCGGTTCGCACAGCTTCAGCGGCCGCGACTGGGTGATCCGGTTCCCGACGTGCACCAGGCCCGGCAACGGGAACGGGAAGCCCGCGCCCGTCATCAGCTTCATCTGCAGCGGAAAGCCCAGCACGTGCGGGTAGGTCAACGGCAGTGCGTCGCGTAACGCGAACCCGCACACCGCGTTGTAGGCCGTCAGATGCTTCAACGAGGCGTCGAGAGTCGCCGAAACCGGCTCCGCGGCAAGGGCTTCCCCGCGCCGGAACGACGTCAGGGCGGCGCGCAGCAGCATCAGGCCCCCAGCAGCATCTGGCCGCACACCCGCACCACGTTGCCGGTCACGCCACCGGAACCCGGCGACGCGAACCACGCGACGGTCTCCGCGACGTCCGACGGCAGGCCGCCCTGCGAGAGGCTGTTCATCCGCCGTCCGACCTCACGCGTCATCAACGGCACGGCCGCGGTCATCTTGGTCTCGATGAACCCCGGCGCGACCGCGTTGATCGTGGCGCCACGAGCAGCCAGCACCGGGGCCATCGTCCGCACCATCCCGATCACGCCGGCCTTCGAGGTGGCGTAGTTGGTCTGGCCGACGTTGCCCGCGATGCCGGCGATCGACGACACCCCGACGATCCGCCCGCCGGAGCGCAGCACGTCGCCTTCGAGCAGCGCCGCGTTGATCCGCTCCTGGCACCCGAGGTTGACCTCCAGCACCGCGTCCCACTTCGAGGAATCCATGCGTGCCAGCGTCTTGTCGCGAGTGATCCCCGCGTTGTGCACGACGATGTCCACGCCGCCGTGCCGTTCCAGCAGATACGAGGTCAACCGAGCCGGATCGCCGGTGATGTCGAGCTGCAACGCCGAACCGCCGACGGAGTTCGCCACCTTCGACAGCTCGTCGCCGGCCGCCGGGACGTCCAGGCACACGACGTGCGCGCCATCGCGCCCCAACGTCGTGGCGATCGCCGCGCCGATCCCGCGCGAAGCACCGGTGACCAGTGCGACCTTGCCTTCCAGCGTGCCGGTGGAAGCCTCGCCGGAAACGTGGATGACCTGCCCGGACACGTAGGCCGACCGGCCGGACAGCAGGAACCGCAGCGTCGACTCGACGCCGTCCTCCGCGCCGTCCGCAACATAAACGAGGTTCGACGTGCCGCCTCGCCGCAGCTCCTTGCCGACCGACCGGACGAAGCCCTCCAACGCGCGCTGCGCCACGGAGTCCGGCGACCGCCCGACGACGACCACGCGCCCGCACGGTCCGAGTTCGGTGATCACCGGGTGGAAGAAGTCGTGCAGCTGCCGCAGGTCGGCGACGGACGCGACATCGGACGCGTCGAACACCAGGGCGCCATAGGGGGCAGGACCTGTTTCGAGCTGTTTCAGAAAGGGGAGCCGACTCGCGCCACCGACCAGAACGGGTGTGGCGAGCGCGGCGTCGCGACGGAGTGGATACGGGTTCGGCAGGCCGAGCCTGCGCACGAGCTGGCGTCCCAGCCCTGAAGAGGCGAACTTCTGGTACCTGTCCACGTCACATAACCTACTCGCTAGTAAGTCTACCCGCTAGTAGGTAGTATGGCGGGATGCGAGTAGCGATCATCGGCGGCAACCGCATCCCGTTCGCCCGCTCGAACGGCCCGTACGCCTCCGCGTCGAACCAGGACATGTTCACCGCGGTGCTCGACGGTCTGGTCAGCCGCTTCGGCCTGCAGGGCGTCCGCCTCGGCGAGGTGGTCGCGGGCGCCGTGCTCAAGCACTCGCGCGACTTCAACCTCGTCCGCGAGTCGGTCCTGGGCAGCAAGCTCAGCCCCGAGACACCCGCGTACGACCTCCAACAGGCGTGCGGCACCGGCCTGCAGGCGATCATCGCCGTCGCGAACAAGATCGCGCTCGGGCAGATCGACGCGGGCATCGCCGGCGGCGTCGACACCACGAGCGACGCCCCGATCGGCGTGAACGAGAACTTCCGCAAGCTCCTGCTGGAGTTCAACCGCACCCGCAAGGTCAGCCTGCTCACCAAACTGCGCCCCAGCCACGTCGTGCCGCACCTGCCGCGCAACGGCGAACCGCGCACCGGCATGTCGATGGGCGAACACGCGGCCATCACCGCCGCGAAGTACGGCGTCACCCGCGAGGACCAGGACGAGCTCACCGCCCGCAGCCACCAGAACCTCGCCCGCGCCTACGACGAGGGCTTCTTCGACGACCTCGTCACCCCGTACCTCGGCCTGACCCGCGACCAGAACCTCCGCCCGGACAGCACCGCCGAGAAGCTCGCGAAGCTCAAGCCGGTCTTCGGCGACACGATGACCGCCGGCAACTCCACCCCGCTCTCCGACGGCGCCTCCGCGGTCCTGCTCGCCACCGAGGAGTGGGCCCGCGAACGCAGCCTCCCGGTGCTGGCCTACCTGACCTTCGCCGAGACCGCCGCCGTCGACTACGTGCACGGCGACGAGGGTCTGCTCATGGCCCCGGTGCACGCCGCACCGCGAATGCTCGGCAAGGCCGGTCTCAAGCTGCAGGAGTTCGATTTCTACGAGGTGCACGAGGCGTTCGCGTCGCAGGTGCTCGCCACGTTGCAGGCCTGGGAGACCGACCTCGGCGAGATCGACCGGACCAAGCTGAACGTCAACGGCTCCTCGCTCGCGGCTGGCCACCCGTTCGCGGCGACCGGCGCCCGCATCGTCGCGACGCTCGCCAAGCTGCTGCACCAGAAGGGCGGCGGGCGCGGGTTCGTCTCGATCTGCGCGGCCGGCGGTCAGGGCATCACGGCGATCCTGGAACGATGAGTTTCGCGGCCTGTCCAGGTCAGCACATCCGAACCCGATCAGGCGGAGGATGGCGACATGACGCTGCAGGCAGTGCTGGAGGCTCACCGCGAGACCGTGCCCACCGCGGTCGCGCTCATCGCCCGAGGTGACGACGTCGAGTTCGCGGCGATCGGCGAGGCCACCCGCGAGTCGGTGTTCCCGATCGCCTCGGTGACCAAGCCGATCATCGCGGCCGCGGCGATGCTGCTGGTGCGGGACGGCGAGATCGCGCTCGACGACCCGATCGCGAACTGGTTGCCGGAACTGGCCGAGCCGGTGGTCGTCCGCACGCCGGACAGCCAGATCGACGACGTCGTGCCCGCGACGAGGCCGATCACCGTCCGGCACCTGCAGGCGTTCCGTTCCGGCTGGGGCTTCACCGCGGACTTCTCGTTGCCCGCCACCCAGAAGCTCTTCGAGGCCGGCCACGTGCACGGCCGTGCGAACCTGCCGACCCCGGACGAGTGGCTGAAGCAGCTCGCCGAGGTCCCCCTGTTGCACCAGCCGGGCGACGGCTGGCTCTACAACACCGCGTCGGACGTTCTCGGCGTGCTGATCCACCGCGTCACGGGCTCACTCCCGGACTTCCTCGCCGAACGCGTCCACGCACCTCTCGGCATGACGAACACCAGCTTCACCAGCACCGTCTTCCCGTCCGGTGCCGGCGGCCTGGAGTCCACTGTGGATGATCTGCTGGCGTTCAACCGCCACCTGCTCTCCAGTGACCTGCTGCCGCAGCTGGCGACCGACACGACGTCGGCGGCGGAGCGCGAGGCCGCGCACATCTTCCTGGAGGGACAGGGCTGGGGCTTCGGCGGCAGCGTCGACGTCGCCGAGATCGACCCGTGGAACGTCCGGGGCCGCTACGGCTGGGTCGGCGGTTCCGGCGCCGCCGCGCACGTCGTCCCGTCGCAGAACCTGATCACGATCCTGCTCACCCGCACCGCCATGACCAGCCCCACGCCGCCGGACATCATGCGTCATTTCTGGCGTGCCGCCGCCCAATAGGCTGCGCAAAAGGTTGATTTTTCATGCAGAATCTCTGCGCCGCAGTGGCGCGGTGCCGGGGGGCTGATGCTGGAACTGCAGGTTGATCCCGAGAAAGATCCGGTGCTGGCCCGCGCGCTCGTCGCCGCCCTCCGCGACGAGTGGCGACCTGCTGCGGACGCGATGGCCTCGGCGCGGGAGTGGGAACGCCGCTCGTACGTCCTGCTGACCCTGGCCGCGGCTGCCGCACGTCGTGACGTGTGGCTGGAGTCCTGGCGCAAGGCCAGACCGGACGACCGCGACGCAGCCGCCGTGCACGCCGCGATGGTGTCCTTGCAAGCCAGTTCGTAGTCAGTCTTCAGGACTACGGTTGCACGGCGGCGTAGAACTTCTTCGCGAGCTCACGGACGGACCCACGGCACTAGGGAAGTTCCGGCTCTAGTCGAGCAACGACCAGGCAGCCGTGCAGGACGCGGACACGGTGATCTGCTGCGCCTTGAGGTTCAACTGGTCGACCATCCCGGCCGCCCCCGCCATCTCGAAGTTCGCCGCCCCGCTCATCATCCTGGGCGAGTAACCCCCGCCGTCGGTGTCACCGATCCGCAGCAACGGCCCGAGCCGCCGCCCCAGCGCGGACGCGTAGCCCTCGGCGCGACGAAACGCATCGGCGACGGCTTCCTTCTGCGCCTCGCGGATGGCTTCGGTGTCGTCGACGAGCGTCCACGACGGGCCGTTGACCCAGGACGGCTCGGCCTGCACGAGTTCGGCGAGCAGCCCGTCGAGCCGGTCCAGGTCCTGCACCCAGATCACGTACTGCTGGGTCGCACGGCTGCCGACCCGCTGGTTGTTGTCCCAGTTGTCGTGCACGGACAGCTGCCGCGAGCGCACCTCGAACTCCTCGAGCAGCGGCTCGACGGCGGAGATGCGCTGATTGAGGATGCTCACCGCCTCGGAGCGCTCGGCGCCGAGCGCCTCGAACGTCACGTCCACCTGGGCGCGGTCGGCGGTCCGCTCGACCTCGCCGGTCCCCTTCGTCACGACTTCAGCCACGTCGCCCAGCCAACCGGTGCACCGGTCCATCCGCAACTATTCAGTCGTATTGCTCAAACACTAGAAAGTCGAATACGGATCCATTCGAACTTCGTCTGCGCGTCTCTACGGCCCGCACTAGAAACGCCGATACGGTGCGAGCCATGGACCCGGTGCGCAATCCGTTCGCTCCCGGTGCAGGCCAGCGGCCTCCTGAGCTCGCCGGCCGGGACAAAGAGGTCGGTGCGTTCGAGGTGGTGCTCGAACGCGTGGCCCGCGGCCGGCCTGAACGCAGCCTCGTGCTGACGGGACTGCGCGGCGTCGGCAAGACCGTGCTGCTCGGCGAGTTGCGGTCGATGGCGGTGAAACGCGGCTGGGGTGCGGGCAAGGTCGAGGCCCGGCCGGACGCGGATCTCCGGCGGCCGTTGTCCGCCGCACTGCACCGGGCGATCCGGGATCTCGCGCTCCGGCACCGCGCACCGGACCGGGTCGAGGCGATCCTCGGGGTGCTGAAGGCGTTCGCGCTGAGAGCGGCCCCGGACGGCGCCAGGCTGCGGGACCGCTGGCAGCCCGGCATCGACGTGCCGGCGGCGAGCGGGCGCGCGGACTCCGGTGACATCGAGATCGACCTGGTCGAGCTGTTCACCGACGTCGCAGAGCTGGCGCAGGACGTCGGCACGGGCGTCGCGCTGCTCATCGACGAGATGCAGGATCTCAAGCCGGACGACATCAGTGCGTTGTGCGCGGCGTGCCACGAGTTGTCGCAGATCGGCGCACCTCTCGTCGTCGTCGGCGCCGGCCTGCCGCACCTTCCGGCGGTGCTGTCGGCCAGCAAGTCGTACTCGGAACGACTCTTCCGGTACGTGCGGATCGACCGGCTCAGCCGCGAGGACGCCGACCGCGCGGTGCTGGCCCCGATCGAACGGGAGGACGCCGGCATCACCGACGAGGCACTGGACGCGCTCTTCGACGCTTCCGGGGGTTACCCGTACTTCATCCAGGCCTACGGCAAGGCTGCCTGGGACTCGGCGCCGGCCGACCCGATCAGCGCGCTGGACGTCTCCGTGGCTGCTCCGGAGGCCGACGCGGAGCTCGCCGTGGGCTTCTTCGGCTCCCGATACGAGCGTGCGACGCCTGCTGAACGCGAGTATCTCCGGTCGATGGCCGAGCTGACCGACGGAAAGGACGCGGGCGTCAACACCGCCCAGGTGGCCGACCATCTCGGCCGCAAGCCCTCGTCGCTGTCGCCCGCGCGGGACTCGCTCATCAAGAAAGGCCTGGTCTACAGCGCGGAGCGGGGTCAGATCGCCTTCACGGTGCCGCACTTCGGGAGGTTCCTGCTCGGCCGCGAGGACTGACCAGTGTTGTCCGGCAGTTCACGTTGTCAACCGATGATTCATCGGCGTGTGCCCCACCTCACCGGACAATCGCGTGCGTTTGTGGGTCTGAAGGTGCATACTTAAGTCACCAGCCCAACAGACCTCCGAGAGGGAAGTGCAGACCGAGATGAACTTCGCAGCGAAGCTCCGCGCCCGCCGTGCCGACGCGCGCAACCGGAAGGCCGTGGCTCGCGCGATCGACATGGCCACCACCCCGGCCATGCGCACCGAGCTGATGGCCATCGCCCAGGCTCAGATCACGACTCTGCGCTGACTCGAGGACCCGGCACTCGTTCGACCGCGCCCGGTCACGAGTGCCTCCCCGAACGGGAACCCCTGGCGCACCTCCCGCGCGCCAGGGGTTTCATTCTGTTAAACGTGATCCAGGCCACAGTATGCTGGCCGTGTAACAACGCATGACCGTGTACCGATCTCACGGTTGTACCTCGCGGTGCTGTCGGACCCCCGACCTGGCAGCACCGCGAGGTTTCTTGTTTGCTGGGGGCATGGAGATCGCCGTGCTCGGCACCGGCCTCATGGGTGCCCCCATCGCAGCCTGCCTCGCTAGGCATTCCCAACACGACGTCCGGGTCTGGAACCGCACGCGAGCCAAGGCCGAACCACTCGCCGCTCACGGCGCGACCGTCGCCGACTCGCCCGCCGCCGCCGTCGACGGCGTGGAGATCGTGCTGACGATGCTCAACGACGGCCCCACCGTCACCGCGACCATGCAGGACGCCGCTTCCTCGTTGCCGCACGACGCGGTGTGGATCCAGGCCTCCACGGTCGGTGTCGAAGCGACGGACGACCACATCGCGCTCGCCCGCTCGCTCGGGCTGGAGTTCGTCGACGCGCCCGTGCTCGGCAGCACGAAGCCCGCCGCCGAGGGCAAGCTCGTCGTGCTCGCTTCGGGTGCCGCGGAACTGCGCGACCGCGTCCAGCCGGTCTTCGACGTGATCGGCGCCCGCACGATGTGGGTCGGTGAAGCCGGGGCGTCGACGAGGCTGAAGCTCGTCGCGAACAGCTGGGTGCTCGCACTGACGGCGGCCGTCGGGGAGGCCGTGGCGCTGGCCGAGTCGTCCGGGCTCGACCCGAAGCTGTTCCTGGAGGCGGTTTCCGGTGGCGCGATGGACTGCGCGTACCTGCAGATGAAGGGCACCTCGATCATGGCGAAGTCCTTCGAGCCGGCGTTCTCCGTGCAGAACGCGTTGAAGGACGCGACGCTCGTGAACGAGGCCGCGGTGCGCGCCGGCATTCGACTTGACGTGGCACAGGCCGCGGCCGCTCGCCTCAATCGTGCGGTGACCCGTGGCCACGGCGACAAGGACATGGCGGCGTCTTACTACGCCAGCTTCGAATAGCGACGATCGGCCGGTCCGTCGGGGCGCCGCGCTCAATAGCTTGGCCAGGTGAACAGACTCGCACGCTCCCTGTTGGCGTTCGGCCTGGCCGCGACACAGGTCATGGCAGTCGCCTCGGTCGCATCCGCCGCCCCCGACATCAAGGACCGGATCGCCGCGCTGCCCGGCGTCCGGATCATCAGCGAAGGGACGTCCGGCACCGCCAGGACGTTCGTGCTCGGCATCCAGCAGCCCGCGGACCACCGCAAGCCGCGCGGCACGAAGTTCGAGCAGCGCTTCTCGTTGCTGCACAAGGCGGAAGCCAAGCCGATGGTGCTGCACACCACCGGCTACGGCCTGCCCGGCACGATCAACCCCTCCGAGCCCGCCCGGCTCGTCGACGGCAACCAGCTCAGCGTGGAGCAGCGGTTCTTCACGCCCTCGCGGCCCACGCCGACGGACTGGGACGATCTGAACATCTGGCAGGCGGCCAACGACCACCACCGGATCGTGCAGGCGTTCAAGAGGATCTACCGCACGAAGTGGCTGTCGACGGGTGCCAGCAAGGGCGGCATGACGTCGATCTACCACCGCCGGTTCTTCCCGCGTGACGTCGACGCGACCATCGCGTACGTCGCGCCGAACGACGTGGTGAACGACCGTGACATCTACGGCGAGTTCATCCGCAACGTCGGCAACGACCCGACGTGCAACCGGCGGCTCGAAGGCGTGCAGCGGCAGATCCTGCAGCACCGCGACGAGATCGTCTCTCGCCTGGAAGCCAAGGGCTACACGTACAAGCAGTTCGGCAGTGCGCACCGGGCGTTGGAGATCCTGGTGCTGGACACGCCGTTCACGTTCTGGCAGTACGGCACGCAGGACCAATGCGCGCTGGTGCCGGGTGCGGGTGCTTCGGTGGACGACCTGTGGACGTTCATGGACAAGACCGTCGGCTGGGACTTCTACACCGACGCGGGCGTCGCGCCCTATTCGCCGTACTACTTCCAGGCCGGAACGCAGCTCGGCTGGCCGGAGGCGGACGAGTCGGCGGTGCGCGACCTGCTGCGCTATCCCGGTGTCTCGGTGCCGCGCTCGATGGTGCCGGCCGAGATCAAGTTCCCGCGCTTCGACCGCCACGCGATGCGTGACGTGGATTCCTGGGTGCGTTACCAGGGGTCGCGGCTGCTGTTCGTGAACGGCCAGAACGACCCGTGGAGCGCGGAACCGTTCCGCCTCGGTCCGGGCACGCGTGACTCGCTGTCGTTCGCGGTGCCGGGTGGCAACCACGGCGCCAACATCGCGAAGCTGCCGGAGAAGGAGCGTGCCGCGGCAACGGCCGCGCTGCAGCGGTGGGCTGGGGTTTCCGCTCCGGTCGTGGCTTTGGACGCCGGTCCGGACCCGGACTCGCTGGACGCACTGCGGGCGCGCCGGGGCTGAGGCACGCTGGGAACGTGAAGCCGTTGCTCGTGGTCGATGCAGCCAACGTCGTGGGATCGGTGCCCGACGGGTGGTGGCGCGACCGGGCAGCCGCGGCCGAACGCCTCCGCGACGCGTTGCGCGGCCGGGACGAGGAGGTCGTCCTGGTGGTCGAAGGCAAGGCGCGCAACGTTTCCAGCATTGACGACGTCCGAGTGGTCGCGGCCCCGGGCGATGGCGACGACACGATCGTCGAGGTGGTGCGTTCTGAGGGCGCCGGACGACCCGTGACCGTGGTGACCGCCGACCGCGAGCTGCGGCGGCGGGTGACGGAGCTTGGTGCCGAGGTGGCCGGACCCACCTCGGTGCCGCGCCGTTAGAGGCCGTTAGAGCCGGAAGAGCTGTTCGAGGATCTGGGCGACGCCGTCCTCGGTGTTCGGCGGCGCGTGGTTGGTACAGGCCTTCTTGACGAGCGGGTGCGCGTTGCCCATCGCGTACGCGGTGCCGGCCCAGCCGAGCACCGACAGATCGTTCGGCATGTCACCGAACGCGATCACCTCGTCCTTGGCGATTCCCCTGGTGTTGCACAGGGATTCGAGCGTCGCGGCCTTCGACACACCGGGCGGGCTGATCTCCAGGAGCCCCAGCCCGCCGGAGTGCGTGACCATCACGTGCTGCCCGACCGCCTCCCGCGCGATCTCCATCAGGTGGTCGCTCTCGGCGTCCGGCGCCCAGGCGAGCATCTGCACGACCTGGTGCGCCTCCTCGAGGACGTGGTCGAGCAGTTCGAGTGTCCGGTGTGGATTCTTCGGCCCGAACCCCTGGAAGCCGGGCTCTGACAGCACTTCCAGCCCGGTCTCGACCGCGATGCCGACGTTCGGGATCACGCCGGCCAGCGCCTCGGACACCTTGCGGACCACGTCGAGCGGCACCGTTTGGGCGTGGGTGACCTCGCGGTTCGTCAGGTCGTAGATCATCGCGCCGTTCGAGCAGATCGCGGTCCCGGTCAGCTCCAGGTCCTGTACGAACCGCGGCGGCCGTGCGGTGACGACCACGACGTCCGCGCCGACGGCGTTGAGCGTCGCGCGAGTGCGGTCGCTCAGCACCCCACCGGGCTGGAGCAGCGTGCCGTCGAGGTCGGTCGCGATCAGTCTGATCATCGGCCGATTATCGGGCAGGGGTGTCGCACGCACGAAGGCTTTTCCGCAGCTCGAACGGACCTGTGGGCACTTACGGAACATGCACGGCTCGCCGCAATGGAGACCAAACGACGCCTGCCGATCCCGTGCAGGGGTCAATTTTGTGATTCTCGCCGGGAAACCTCCCGAGATACCCGTGCTGTCGAGTGCTCACACGTTGAACCTGAACACTTTCAGGTGAAGAAGGCGGCGAAAGTGCGTCTGTCCACTTGCGACAGGGCGAGACGGCGCTAATGTGACGGCACTCGATTCACCGCGCATTCCTACCCGGTCCTGGGCAGGAAGCTGTCTGAGCGGTCCCCCATCTTGTAGGAAAGCGGAGAAGTTCCCATGTTCAATATGGACAACCTGCGTCGGACGGTCTTCGGGACCGTTGCAGCCACCCTCACGATCGGTGCCGTTCTGGCGTCATCCGCTGTCGCCTCCGCGGGTGAGGAGGATGTGGCGCCGTCTGACTTCAGCCAGGTCGCGGCCGCTCCGGTGTACAACAACGGGTCGATCGACCAGCTCGTCGGCACTGTCGGTGCGCCGCTGGTCAACGTGAACATCCCGTGCCCCGCTCCGTGGCAGCAGGGTGGCGTGGCCGGCTCCGACTACAACGCCTGCAACAACGCTCCGGTCTACCAGCAGGACGCGCCGGTGGGCGGTGACCTGGGAGGTGGCGAGGCCGACGCCCGCAACACGGGCTTCGGTCAGACCGCCGCCGCTCCGGTGTACAACGAGGGCTCGATCAACCAGCTCGTCGGCACTGTCGGTGCGCCGCTGGTCAACGTGAACATCCCGTGCCCGGCGCCGTGGAACCAGGGTGGCGTGGCCGGCGCTGACTACAACGCCTGCAACAACGCCGCGGTCTTCCAGCAGAGCGCGCCGGTGGCCGGTGACCTCATCGGCACGGAGCGGACCTGGGCGGACCAGCCGACGGGCTTCGGTCAGACCGCTGCCGCTCCGGTGTACAACAACGGGTCGATCAACCAGCTCGTCGGCACTGTCGGTGCGCCGCTGGTCAACGTGAACGTTCCGTGCCCCGCTCCGTGGCAGCAGGGTGGTCTGCTGGGCTCTGACTACAACGCCTGCAGCAACGCTCCGGTCTACCAGCAGGACGCGGCCGTCAAGGGCAGCCTGACCGGCCGATAAGGCGCCGGCCAACGCCGAAGCCACGCTCCGAACGTGACGGGGTGGATGTCGCCGCCAAGGGCTCGGGCGACATCCACTCCGTTCACACTCGGACATTCTTGCATGCGCTTGCAAGAAACGCCGCGAAGATTTCCAAGTTTCTGTTGAACACTGGTCCGGCCGGATCTTCGGGGCCGGCCGCCTGAAACCTCGTTCCTGTCCTGGTGGCAGGCGCATTGTGTCGACGAGCGGAATGACGAAGCCTTGTTCGCTGTCGCAGCGGACAAGGCTTCTTTTCGGCCGGAGAATGCGCCCGAACCTGGCTCGTAGGACGTACAAGTCTTCATGCGCCCGCCGGCGGTCCATCATCCGGCGGAGAGGTACTCGGCTCCTCCCGGCCATCGGGCAGGATCAAGGCATGACCCATCGAGTTAACGACATGCCGCTGCCGGTCTGGCTCCCCGCGTCGGGCACGGGTCCCGGCATTGTGCTGATCCAGGAGATCTTCGGCCTGGACGCCCACCTGCGGGGCATCGCGGAGAAGCTGGCCGCGCTCGGCTACGTCGTCGCCGTCCCCGAGCTGTTCCACCGCTTCCAGCCGGGCTGGGTGGGTGAGCACGACGAGGCCGGCATCGCGAAGTCGATGGAGGTCGTCGGGCAGTTCGACTTCCCGCTCGCCGTCCAGGACGTCGTCGCGTCCGTGTCCTACCTGCGCGGCCTGCCCGAGGTCACCGGCGGCGTGGGCGTGCTCGGCTTCTGCCTCGGCGGCACCCTGGCCTACGCCGCGGCCGCCGCCGCTGACCCGGACACCGCCGTGTCGTTCTACGGCTCCGGCGTGCCGGACCAGATCAGCTCCCTGGACGAGGTGTCCTGCCCGATCCTGTTCCACTTCGGCACCGAGGACGCGTTCATCACCGGGTACCAGAAGGTCGTGGACGCGGTCGAGACGCACGAGGGCGCCGAGATCCACCTGGAGGCCGCGGGCCACGCGTTCCTCAACCACCTGGCCCCCTGGTACGACGAGGACGCCGCCGGCCGGGCCTGGGACCTGACCGCCGCCTTCCTCGCACGCACGCTGCCGGTCTAAGCGATGCTCGGCACCGCAAGCTGCAGCGAGAAGAACCTCTCCAGCGGCTTGCGGTGCAGCCGGCACTCGACCGCGATCAGCTCGTTCTTGCGGTAGTGCCGGATCTGCGTACTCGTGACGACGAACCCGTTGCGCCTGCTGGTGGGCATCTCGTCGTAGAGCAGCGCGTGCTGCCCTTGAGGCACAACAACGTCCGCCAGCCCCTCGGGAATCTGTTTCGCTCTGCTGGCAACGGTCGCGGCCAACGAGTCAGGCCGGTTGCGCACCTTCCGGTGCGGCCACGGCACCCCGTGATGCTCAGCCTCGAGCGTCCGGTGCAACGCCCGCGCCGAATGCCGGATCGCCCTGATCGAGTCGCCACCCACCACGTGCGCCTGCGGAACGTCGAGCGTGGTGTCCCGCCGGAAGCCGGCGCACACGATCACCTTGTCGTACCGCAACTCCCCGGTATCGTCGATGACCGCCGTGAACTCGTTGCCCACCTTGGCGATCTTCCGCACCACCCGCCCCACCGTGTGTACGAGCCGCGCTGTGGTCGCGATGTTGTCCGCCGTCTCGAACGCACTACGCCCCCGCCCGATGATGAGCACCCGCTTGCCCGCGTACTCCGTCGGATCAGTGCTGGCACTGCCATACGTCTCAGCATGCTCAATGCCCGGAATGCCCGGCACATAAGGCTTCTTGCCAGTAGCGATGATGACGTGCCGCGCCTGCTCGACCTGCGTGACCCGCGTGTTGTAGCGAACGTTCAACGGCCGCGCGAAGTCCTCCAGATACCGCACCAGATCGTCCGCGTTGGGAAAGGACCTCTTGCTGTACCGCGAGAAGGGCACCCCGTCGAACAGCGAGTTGTCGTCCGTCGAGAGCACCCGATGCCGGGGAAACTCGCGGAAGAACCCCGCCGGCTCCGGCCCGGCCTCGACGATCACGTAGTCACGGCCCGCCCGGTGCAGCAAGCGCCCCATCTGCAGACCAGCCGGCCCCGCACCGATCACCAGGTATTCCGCCATCACGCACCTCCCGGCGTCCTCTACGCCAACGAGGGCGCAAAGGTTCAGACGGGCGGTTGCCGTCCATTGTCCTGGCTACTGGCGAGTTCTGCTCCATCGAAGTCGCGCTGCTCGACTCCGGGACGTCCAGTTCAGGGTTTCCAGGGGCTTGGCCAGCGTTCGCCTCGGCACGCTTCCGCGAAGCCAGGGCAGCCGTGGCCCTCGTTGCCCAACACGTCCAGCAGGTCATCCACCGACCTGGGCGCTCGGCGGTAGCGCGACACTTGGCGCCGCAACGCCTCGTGCATCACTTCAGGTGCCAGATCGAGCTGGTCCAGCAGGAACTCGTCCTGGTGCAGGACGGTCACGCCATAGGGCGCGGCAGCCGGTTCGGGGAAGTCTTTGAGGTTCTCGGTGACGAGCACCTCGGCGCCCGCGCGCACCGCTGCGGCGAGGACATGTCGATCCTTCGGGTCGTTCGTCATCGAGTCGATCAGCTGCTCGTAGTCGGTGATCTCGGCGTCGGGGAAATGCCGGGTCATCTGGTCCAGCCGATGCCCGACCTGCCGGTAGATCCCGGACTCCGCGACGGTCAGGATCGTGTCGCAGAGATACGGCTTGAGCAGCACGCAGGTGTCGAAGAAGACGGGAAGCAAGGATCACCTGTCGTCAGTGGGCAGCCGTTCGAACGGAACGTCGAGAGGAAGGTCGTACAGACCGTCCTCCTCGCCCTGTCGAACCATCTCGTCCAGCCCCGCGGCGCGCGCTCGTTGCGTTCGTTCCTGATAGGCGAGGAGGTCTGCCAGGCGAACGCGGCGATGACGGTTGGGCTGCTCGTACGGGATCTGGCCTGCTTCGAGGAGACGGACGAGGGTGGGCCGCGAGACACCGAGCAGGTGTGCGGCTTCGCTCGTCGTCAGGATGGTGTGTTGCGGCGCGACCGTGATGGCCAGGCCTTGGGACATGGCGAGAACCACCTGGCGCAGGACCTCGAAGACCTCCGGTGGGAGTTCGAGGTGGGCCCCGTCCGGACCGACGAGTACGGCGGTCTCACCGCGAATGCGTGCCAGCGCGGCCACCCAGCCGGAGAGGCTCTCAGGCCTGGCCGGCGGCAGTACCGTCCGCTCGTTGGCCGCAGCTGTCATGTGTCCATCCTAGGTCGATAAAACGAACAAAACGAAAGCCCTGACGACCTGCCGCTCGATGACGCGGAGTCGCGCCCACATGATGGACAGCGGAATGGACGCCCTGTCCCACCGTGTTGGATACGGTCGTGACGACTGCGAAGCGCCGTGCCCGTGTCCGAGCCCCTGAACTGGTAGGACGCGGCTGGCTCAACACCGGCGGCGAACAGGTCAGCCTCAAGGACCTGCGCGGCAAGATCGTGCTCCTCGACTTCTGGACCTTCTGCTGCATCAACTGCCTGCACGTCCTCGACGAACTGCGGCCGCTGGAACACAAGCACGAGGACGTCCTGGTCACCATCGGCGTCCACTCGCCGAAGTTCGTCCACGAGGCCGACGCCGAAGCGCTCAAAGCCGCGGTTGAGCGGTACGAGGTGCATCACCCGGTTCTCGACGACCCGGAGCTGACCACCTGGCAGAACTACGCGGTCAAGGCGTGGCCGACGCTCGTCCTGATCGACCCCGAGGGCTACGTGGTGCACGTCGCTGCGGGCGAGGGCCACGTCGAAGCCCTCGACACGATCATCAAGGAGCTCGTCGAGGAGCACGACGCCAAGGGCACGCTGCATCGCGGCAACGGTCCGTACGTGGCGCCGGAGCCGCAGAACACGACGCTCCGCTTCCCGGCCAAGGCGATCGTCACGCCGGGCAACACGATCCTGGTCAGCGACTCCGCCCACCACAGCATCGTGGAGCTGGAAGCGGACGGCGAGACGGTCATCCGCCGCATCGGCACCGGCGAGCGCGGCAGGCAGGACGGCAGGAATCCGAGCTTCTCCGAACCCGCCGGCCTCGCGATCGTTCCCAACACCCACGGCTACGACGTGGTCATCGCGGACACGGTCAACCACCTGCTCAGGGGTCTCGACCTGGAAACCGGCGAGGTCACGACGCTCGCGGGCACCGGCGAGCAGTGGCGTGACGGTGAGACGGACGGTCCGGCGGACAAGATCGACCTGACCAGCCCGTGGGACGTCGCGTGGTGGAACGGTGGCGTGGCCATCGCCATGGCCGGCAACCACACGCTGGGCTTCTACGACCCCGACACAAAAGAACTCAGCCGCCTCGCCGGCACCACCGTCGAAGGCATCAACGACGGACCAGCGGCGGGAGCGTTCTTCGCGCAGACCTCGGGCCTGGCCGCGGACGGCGCACGGCTCTGGATGGTCGACTCCGAGACGAGTGCGCTCCGCTACCTGGAGAACGGTGAGGTCCACACCGTGATCGGCAAGGGCCTGTTCGCGTTCGGCCACAAGGACGGCGACGCGGCGGAAGCCCTGCTGCAGCACCCGCTCGGCGTCACGGTCCTCAAAGACCGGTCACTGGCCATCTCGGACACCTACAACAACGCGATCAGGCGCTACGACCCCGAGACGAACGCGCTGACCACCATCGCGACGGACATCGCCGAGCCGTCGGACGCGCTGCTGATCGATGACGAGCTCGTGGTCGTCGCGAGCGCGGCGCACCGGCTCGAACGATTCTCCGCGGCCGCCACCAAGATCGACGGCGAGGCCCACGAGGTCAAGCGGCCGAGTACCGACATCGCCGCCGGGCAGGTCGAGCTCGCGGTCATCTTCACCCCGCCGACGGGCACAAAACTAGACGAAAGGTACGGCCCTTCGACCCGGCTGGAGATCACCGGCTCGCCCGAAAACCTGATCTTGGCGGGCGCTGGGGCCGGTACCGAACTGGTACGGGTGTTGCGGGTCAACGATCAGGTCACGAACGGCGTGTTGCATGTCGTGGCGCAGGCGGCCAGTTGCAGTGACGATCCTGCCGACGAACACCCGGTCTGTCGTCTGACCAGGCAGGACTGGGGGGTGCCGGTTCGAGTTGTTGCCGATGCACCTACCCGGTTGCCGTTGCTCATGGGCGGCATGGACGAGGCGCCTCCGCAGGGCACGTAGACTCTGCTGGTGCCTGATGTCAAGCTAGAGATCCAGATGCTGTACGACCGTGTCATGGTGCGCATCTCGCCGGAGGATGGCGAGCGGCGGTCCAGCGGTGGCATCGTGATCCCCGCTACGGCCCAGATGGCGAAGCGGTTGGCGTGGGGCGATGTGTTCGGGGTCGGTACCAGCGTGCGACACGTGAAGGTCGGCGACCGGGTGATGTTCAACCCGGAAGATCAACTTGAGGTCGAGGTGCAGGGCGCCACGTATCTCGTGATGAGGGAACGCGATCTGCACGCGGTGGCCAGCGAGCTCACCGAGCACGGTACTGGTCTGTACCTATGAGCCGTGGGTTCTAGCTACACACATATGCCGCCTCAGGAGACAGGGCAACGGGG
This sequence comes from uncultured Actinomycetota bacterium, assembly GCA_963771775.1. Classification (GTDB taxonomy): domain Bacteria; phylum Actinomycetota; class Actinomycetes; order Mycobacteriales; family Pseudonocardiaceae; genus Lentzea. The sequence continues at coordinate 261,391 of CAVYUS010000004.1, read as the reverse complement.
AGAGCTGTGCCGTACGACGCTGACAAGACAAGAGCGATGCCGCGGTGAACCCTGGGGACACCGCCTCCGAGCAGACGACCAAGATGGCGCCGGTGAACGTGGCCGGGCCTGTCGCCGTCGGTCCTACCGACGCCTGGCCGATCGAGGAGCCGGACAACGAGCCGACCATCACCGCGGCGGTGCCCGGTGTCGGCTTCCCCGCCGGTGAGGACGCCACCGAGTACATGCGACCGGTGACGCCGCCGCTGCCGCAGCCGGAGGACTCCGGTGTCTACGGACCCGTGATGATCGAACCGGGTGAGGACGAGGCGGAGCCGAAGAACACCAAGAAGAAGGCCCTGATCGTGGCCGCGGCCGTCGTCGGCGCGTTCGGCCTGCTCTACGGGCTCGACATGCTCGTCTCCAGCGGCAACGTGCCGCGCGGCGTGACCGTCGCGGGGGTCGAGGTCGGCGGGCTCGGGCACGACGAGGCCGAGAAGAAGCTGCGCGACGAGATCGGCCCGCGGCTGAGCAAGCCGGTCGCGCTCAAGGCCGGTGACGTCAACGCCGAACTCGACCCCAAGGCGGCGGGGCTCGAGCTCGACTGGGCCGGCACCGTCGACCGTGCGGGCAGCCAGCCGCTCAGCCCGATCACCCGCGTCACCTCGTTCTTCACCAGCCGCGAGGTCGGTGTCGCGACGAAGGCGGACGACGCGAAGGTGTCCGGCGCGCTCGAGGCGATGCGGCCCAAGCTCGACCACGACCCGATCGAGGGCACCATCAAGTTCGAGGGCGCGAACCCCGTCGCCGTCGAGCCGCACGACGGCCAGAAGCTGAAGGCCGAGGAGGCCGTCGGCGCCGTCGTCACGAACTGGGCCTCCGGTGGCGCGGTCGAGGTCCCGATGGACTTCACCCCGGTCAAGACGACCAAGGAGGGCGTCGAGAAGGCGCTCAACGAGGTCGTCAAGACGGCCGTCTCCGGGCCGGTCAAGATCAAGGGCGAGGGCAAGGACGCGAACCTCACGCCCGAGCAGGTCGGCGCCACGCTGGCCTTCGAGCCCGGCGACGGCGGTGCGCTGAACGTCAAGCCGAACAAGGACAAGCTCGTCGAGATCGCCGGTCCGCAGCTCAAGGACACGGTCAAGCAGGGCAAGGACGCCCAGATCGTCTTCGAGGGCGGCAGGCCGACCGTCAAGGAGTCGGTGGACGGCCTCGACCTCGACTGGGACAAGAACCTGCAGCCCTACTTCGACACGCTGAAGAAGTCCGACGCGCGCGAGATCAAGTTCGAGTACAAGCACACGCCCGCGAAGGTCACCACCGAGCAGGCGAACAAGATGGGCATCAAGGAGGTCATCGGCGAGTTCCAGACCGGTGGCTTCGTCCCCGCGTCGGGCACCAACATCCGTGTCGTGGCCGAGAAGGTCAACGGCGCGATCGTGAAGCCCAAGGAGACGTTCAGCCTCAACAAGCACACCGGTCCTCGCGGCACCGCGCAGGGCTACGTCGAGGCGGGCATCATCGAGAACGGCATCCCCGGCAAGGCGGTCGGCGGCGGCATCTCGCAGTTCGCGACCACGCTCTACAACGCGTACTACTACGCGGGCATGAAGGACGCGGGCCACAGGGAGCACAGCTACTGGATCACGCGGTACCCGAAGGGCCGCGAGGCCACCGTGTTCATGGACGGCGCGGGCAACAGCCTGATCGACATCGCGTTCACGAACCCGGACGACACGGGCGTCGCGATCCAGACGATCTGGACGCCGAGCTCGATCAAGATCGTCCTGTGGGGCACCAAGAACTACGACGTCGCCGGCTCCACCAGTGGCGACTTCAACCCCACCCAGCCGCAGGAGAAGAAGGTCAACAAGGCCGGGTGCGCGCCGAGCAACGGTGTCCCGGGCTTCTCGGTGACGGACACCCGCACGATCACTGACCGCCGCAACGGCCAGTCCCGCAGCGAGTCGCGCACGGTCCGCTACGACCCGCAGTTCAAGATCATCTGTGAGCCACCGCCAGGCGGCTGAGCAAGCTTCAGATTCCCAAAGAGATTTGCAGTGGCCACGCGTGGGTATTCACCCGTTCGTGGCCACTGTTGCGCATGAGGCGCGAAGACATCCCGTCGTGCAGGTGCTGGGGCGGGTGGGAATGGTTGTGTACGGAGCCGTCCACGTGCTCGTCGCGTGGCTCGCGCTCCAGGTCGCGTTCGGCACGAGTGCCGAGCAGACGGACTCGAAGGGCGCTCTGAGCGAGCTCGCGAAGAACGGCGCCTGGCTGTTGTGGACGGTCGGCATCGGCCTGGTGTTCTTCGCACTCTGGCAAGTGATCCTGGCGTGCGTCGGCTATACGTACATCGGTAAGAAGCGCAAACGGATCTCGAAGCGCATCGGCTCTCTTGCACGCGCTATCACCGCCAGCGCCATTGCGTTGGGTGCCTTCAAATACGCGACGAGCGGCAGTTCCGGCAACCAGACCGAGCAGCAGCAGGAGCTGACCGCGCAGGTGCTCGCGTGGCCGGGCGGCCAGCTGATCGTCGGTGCGGTCGCGATCGGCGTGCTGGTCACCGCCGGCGTGATCGCCTACAAAGGATTCAAGAAGTCCTTCGAGAAGGACCTCGACATGAGCCGCGCACCGTCGTGGATCGAACCCGTCGGCCGGATCGGCTGGATCGGCAAGGGTTTCGCGTACGGCGTGATCGGTGTCCTGGTCGGACTCGCTGCGATCACCGCGGATCCGAAGCAGTCCGGCGGCATGGACAAGGCGCTGCACACGTTGGCAGCACAGCCTTACGGCATGTTCCTGCTGGCCGCCGTCGCGATCGGCATCGCCGCGTTCGGCGTCTACTGCTTCGTCGCCGCAAGGGCTTTGAAGGAATGAGAAACGGGTCCTCGCACCTCGGGCAGGAGGTGCGAGGACCCGTTGTCCTTGAGGCGTCTTAGAAGACGCTCTCGTCGATGTCCATCAGCGCGTTGTCCGTGTTCTCGGCGATCTTGCGGCGGGCGGTGAGCTCCGGCAGCACGCTCTTCGCGAAGAACGACGCCACGGCGACCTTGCCCTCGTAGAACGCCTTGTCCTTGGCGGACGGCGCACCACCGAGCTTCTCCAGCGCGACCTCGGCCTGACGCAGCAGCAGCCAGCCGATGAGCACGTCACCCGCGGTCATCAGCAGGCGGACCGAGTTCTGGCCGACCTTGTAGAGGTTGCGGACGTCCTCCTGCGACGTGGTCAGGAAGCCGACCAGGGCGCCGAGCATGCCCTGCAGGTCTTCCAAGCCCTGCTTCAGAAGAGCGCGCTCCTCCTTCAGGCGACCGTTGCCGCCCTCGTTGTCGAGGAACTTCTGGATCTCGCCGTTGATGAACGCGAGCGCCTGGCCCTTGTCGCGGATGATCTTCCGGAAGAAGAAGTCCAGCGACTGGATGGCCGTGGTGCCCTCGTACAGCGAGTCGATCTTCGAGTCGCGGATGTACTGCTCGATCGGGTACTCCTGCAGGAAGCCCGAGCCGCCCAGCGTCTGCAGCGACTGCGCCAGCTGCTCGTACGCGCGCTCCGAGCCGACGCCCTTGACGATCGGCAGCAGCAGGTCGTTGACCGCGGCCGCGAGCTTGGCGTCGTCGCCGCCGAGCATCACCTTGTCCTGGAACGTGGCGGTGTACAGGTACACCGCGCGCAGGCCCTCGGAGTACGCCTTCTGCAGCATCAGGCTGCGGCGCACGTCCGGGTGGTTGGTGATGGTGACGCGCGGGGCGGTCTTGTCCGTCATGCGCGTCAGGTCGGCGCTCTGCACGCGCTCCTTGGCGTACGACAGCGCGTTCAGGTAACCGGTCGACAGCGTCGCGATGGCCTTGGTGCCGACCATCATGCGGGCGTACTCGATGACCTCGAACATCTGCGCGATGCCGTTGTGCACCTCGCCCAGCAGCCAGCCCTGGGCCGGAACGCCGTGCTGACCGAACGTCAGCTCGCACGTGGTGGACGCCTTGAGGCCCATCTTGTGCTCGACGTTGGTCACGAAGGCGCCGTTGCGCTCGCCCAGCTCACCGGTCTCGGCGTCGAAGTGGAACTTCGGCACGAGGAACAGCGACAGGCCCTTGGTGCCCGGCCTCGACTCGACGCCTTCGCCCTCGGGACGCGCCAGCACCAGGTGCATGATGTTCTCGGTCATGTCCTGGTCGGCGGACGTGATGAAGCGCTTCACGCCGTCGATGTGCCAGGTGCCGTCGGCCTGCTTGATCGCCTTGGTGCGACCGGCACCGACGTCCGAACCGGCGTCCGGCTCGGTCAGCACCATCGTGGCGCCCCAGCCGCGGTCGATCATCAGGTTGGCCCAGTGCTTGTCGCGGTCGGTGCCGTTGTTGTAGACGACCGTCGCGAAGCTCGGACCCGCCAGGTACATGTAGACCGCCGGGTTGGCGCCCAGCAGCATCTCGGACGCGGCCCAGATGACCGACGGCGGAGTGCCGTAGCCGCCCAGCTCGTTCGGCAGGAACAGGCGGTACCACTCGCCGTCCCACACCGCCTGGTACGACTTCTTCAGCGACTCCGGCAGCGTGGCCGTGTGCGTCGCCGGGTCGAACGTCGGCGGGTTGCGGTCGGCATCGACGAAGGATTCCGCGACCGGACCCTCCGACAGGTTCTTCAGCTCGGCCAGCACGCCGCGCGCGGTGTCCTCGTCGGACTGCTCGAACGGCCCCTTGCCGAGGTGGTCCTGCACGTTGAAGACCTCGAACAGGTTGAACTCGAGGTCTCGGACGTTGCTCTTGTAGTGGCCCATCTCGTCAGCTCACTCCTCAGGGTCGCGGCGGCGTCGCCTACTGACCGGTAACAACAGAGTATTACCCGACGGTAACCCCGGCAAGGCCGACCACCCACTGGTGGCGAACAAGACAGTCCTCCTGGCGGCCTGAATCGGGCATGAGAGCCGGTCAGACGCGTATCGGGCGTTCGGAAACCATGGCCGGCAGTCCTGCGTTCGTGCGCTCCTGTGCGTCGATCGAGCGGGGCAACATGACCGATTCGTAGGCCTGTACCCCCGCTCGGACACCTCGCTCGGCGATCGCGAGGGCAGTTCGGCCGCGTCGACCATGGCGAGGTTGGTCCCGACGCTCGCCGGTGCGGAACGCCGCGAGATCGGGGTGCCAGCCCGTGTGCAGGTCCAGCAGTTCGGCGTTGGAGGGCTTCCATCGGACGACGTCAGGCACGCCGCGCTGGCCCGGTTCGCCCTGGAAGCGCGCGACGTGATCTTCGAGCGGGCCGCCGACGAGGTGTTCGGGCTACTCGAACACGGCTGGGCTGCCCATCAGTAGTCCTGACCGATAGGCGAGCGACACCGCGTGCGTCCGGTCGTGCGCACTCAGCTTGCGCAGGATGCCCTTCACGTGGGTCCGCACGGTCTCCACGGACACGATCAGCTCGTCGGCGACCTGCTGGTTCTCCAGCCCGTCCGCGATGAGCGTCAGCACCTCGTACTCGCGCCGGGTCAGCGTCGGCCGTTCCTTGGGGCGCAGGTCGGGGTGGACGTAGCCGCGCGACCGGAACGTCTCGGCGATCACCCGCACGATCTGTTCGGGCTGGGCGGACCGCGGCACGACGCCTCGCACCCCGGCCTCCAGCACGCTCGTCACGTAATTCGCGTGTGAGTGGGCGTCGCGGACCAGTCCGATGACCATCAGGTTCGGATCGCGTTCGACCAGCAGGCGGGCGAGGTGCCCGACCGGGTCAAGCACGGAGTCGACGAGCAGCACGTCCGGGCGTAGTCGTTCCTGCAGGCGAACGGCGGCGTGCAGATCGCCCGTCGAGCCGAGCCACCGCAGGCCAGGGGTCCGCCTGATCAGAGCGGACAGGCCCTCGCGGTAGAGCGGGACGGGGTCGATCAGCGCGACACCGGGGGCAGGCCGGCCGGTCTGGAGCATCAGCACCTCCGTTCGTGCTTCCGGAGGTAGGACGTCGTTCCCTCGGACGTGTGACGCGGAATAGCAGGTTCATGTGTATGAACAAGGGTCACGAATGTGATTCAAGACCGCCGAAGGTCTTCCGCCCACGGGCAACAGTCTCGTAAGACCTACGTCACATATCCCGTGCGGATGTGCCAGGTTCCCGCCGCCATGAGGCCTGGTGCGCTCGCGGGCACACGTGTGTGCACGCAAGGAGGTCACATGGGCACCCTCGATTGGGTCGTGGTTGTCGGCTATTTCTTCGTGATGGTCGCGATCGGGCTCTGGTCGCGCGGGCGAGTCCACAACATCGCCGACTTCTTCACGGCGGGCGGCAAGATGCCGTGGTGGTTGTCCGGCATCTCGCACCACATGTCGGGCTACAGCGCGGTCATGTTCGTCGCGTTCGCCTCCGAGGCGTACCGGCTCGGCCTGACGGTCTACGTGTGGTGGTCACTGACCATCGGCATCGGCGTCGGCATCGGCGCGTTCCTGTTCGCGCCGCGGTGGAACCGGTTGCGCGCGAAGCACGACGTCAAGTCGCCGCTCGAGTACCTGGCCAAGCGCTACAACGTGCCCACCCAGCAGGTCATGGCCTACGCGGGCGCCCTGCTCAAGGTCGTCGACATCGCCGCCAAGTGGGCGGCCGTCTCGATCCTGCTCCGCGGCTTCGCGGGTGTCCCGATCACCTGGGGCATCATCATCATCGGTGTCGTCACGATGATCTACTCGGTGCTCGGTGGCCTCTGGGCCGACGCGCTCACCGACTTCGGTCAGTTCATCATCCAGGCGGCCGCGGGCTTCGCGATGCTGTTCGCCGTCGCCAGCACCCTCGGCTGGGACTTCCCCGTGACGATCTGGGACAAGCTCCCGGAGAGCCACAGCGACCCGCTGGCGGGCCCGTACACGTCGACGTTCCTCATGGCGCTCTTCCTGATCAAGACGCTGGAGTACAACGGCGGCATGTGGAACCTGGCGCAGCGCTACATGGCTGCTCCGTCCGGCTTCGCGGCCAAGCGCTCGGCACTGCTGTCGTCCGCGCTGTGGCTGGTGTGGCCGCTCGTGCTGTTCTTCCCGATGTGGGCCGCACCGCTGATCGTGCCGGGCCTCGAGGGCGCCCAGGCGGAAAACGCTTACATCGAGATGGGCAAGCAGATGCTGCCCGCAGGCATGATCGGCCTGGTCCTGGCAGGCTTCTTCTCGCACACCATGGCCATGGTCTCGTCGGACGCGAACGTCATCGCCGCCGTCATCAACCGCGACATGCTGCCCCACCTCTGGAAGAAGGTGAAGACGTTCTCCGCGGACAACCAGCTGAAGCTGGCCCGCATCACGACGTTCACCTTCATCGGCGTCAGCATGATCATCGCGATCGCCTCGGGAGGCCAGGGCTTCGTGCTCAAGGTGGTGGTCGACCTGGTCGCCGCCACAATGGGCCCGATCGCGATCCCGCTGATGCTCGGCCTGCTGCCGTGGTTCCGCAAGGTCGGTTCGACCGCGGCGATCGCCTCGGTGGTCGGCGGCCTCGGCATGTGGGCGTTCCTGTACATCGAGCAGATGAACAAGGCCGCGTGGGTCACCAAGGGCGTGCTCGTGTCGTGGCCGCTGCTGCTCTCGCTGGTCCTCTACCTGTCGATCGGCTTCCTGAAGAAGGAGCCGTCCCGCGAGCGTGACGTACTGCTCGACTCGCTCAACTCCGACGAGACGGAACCGGAGAAGGTCAGGGCGTAGTTCCTGCCCAGTCTCGCGGCGGCGCACCCGACCAAGGTCGCCGCCGCGAGCACCGGGAAGTGCCAGTCAGATTCCCGCCACTCGCCCGTCGACAGCTGAAAGACCACGGTCATCCCCACAACCAGCCCCACCGTGTGCATGACCGGCTGCGGGCTGAACAACACCACCGCAAGCGCGATGACCGGCAACATGTACCCGCGCCCGACGACATGCGTCCAGAACGTCGGCTGCCCGAAGTGCTCGTGGTTGAGCGCGCGCAGGACGAGGACCCACGACGTCAGCAGCGCGCCAACCATTAGTCCGATGGCCAGGCTCAGCAGCACGTTCAGGCCCTGCCACACACGCCTCATGCGCATCAAGACGCACACATCACTCTTCGGTTGGCCGTGGCGTGCGTCATCGTCACGAGACTCATGCGCACCCGCGCATGCACAGTGGAACGCATGGGTACGTGGTTTCCTGCAGATGACGCGGAACTGGCCATGGGGTGGCGCCTCTGGCTGGAGCTCGCCGACCGCGTGTGGCCCGACCCGTCGTGGAACGGCACCCCGGCCGACGCCATCCGTCAGGTCCGCGAACTCCTGGCCACCTGCGAGTCGATCCGCGCGGACTACCTAGCCGAATCCCCGCGCCCGTCAGTCGCGTTGCTGCAACTGCTCCAGTCGATGGCGTTCGTGGCGTCCTTCCCCGTGGACCTGTGGCACGACGACACCCATCCGTTGGACGTGGAGCGCGCCGAACTGCTGCACGGCGACCTCGCATCGTTCGCCGACCACGTGGCCGGTGTGCGCGCTGCGCTGGCCCGCGGCGGGGGCTGGGCGGAGCTGGACCGCCGGCCGTGGGGCCTACCGGTCGACTAGCCGCCTCAACTGCCCGATCTCGGCCACGTTCTTCATCAACTCCGCGTTCACCCACGCCACCGTGTGCGCCACCGTCATGTCGCCGTCCGGCCACGGGAACGTGGTCTTCGCGTCGAGGTCGGCGCCGTCGAGCGTCTCGAGCCACTCGACCTTCAGCCCACGCAGCCAGCCGATCGCTTTGTCCGGTCCCGGCCACGCGACTTCACGCGACTCCTGCTTCCCCACGTGGTCGATCGCCGCCGTCCACCACCAGCCGATGTGCCATGTCAGCCAGCCGATCGTGGCGACACCGGCGGACTCCTGCTCGGGCGTCGGCCAGTCCCGCTCCCACGCCGTGCCGTTGTGGCGCATCGTGAAGACGTGGGCGCTCTGGGGTTCCCAGGGGATGTCGGCTTCTTGGAGCAGGTCCAGGTGGTACTCGAACAGCGACCACGTCAGCTCGAACTGCCAGCGCAGCAACCCGCGTTGGGAAACAGTCACGCCGCGAACCTATCGACCGGCCACAAGCCGTTTGTTCACCCGCGCCGGCCGTGAAGGGCACAACCGGCGTGGTCAGGTCAATCGGCGAACACCGCACCGATGGAGAACGCCACCACGCCGACCAGCGCCAGCCACCAACCGGGCTTCCGCCCGCCTTGGAGGACGATGAGCGTCAGCCCCATGAAGATGCACACGCCCCAGCCCGCGGTAGCCCCCGGACGCCCCACCCGCGCCCACTTGAGGACGTAGTAGCCCAAGATCCAGGTCGCCGTCGCCGAAATGGGCCAGAGCAAGGTGATCGCCATGGACAGGTAGCCGAGGTCAGCGCTGCAGAGCTGCCCGTAGCCCCGCGCCCAGCAACGCCCCGAGCAGCGGGCTGACCGTGTATCGCAGAACCGAATCCCTCACGTGCTGATGTTGACCAAGCACCGGCCCGGTGAGCATCAGTACGTCTACTCAGATCCGCCTGTCAGCGGTCGACGGTCTGGGGCCCCAGGCGAGGTGGAGGCACTGACCTGCGCTCGGTCATGAGTGACCGTGGTGTACCTCTGTTGACCAGGGCTTATAGCGCGCGGAAAGCACGGCCGAAGACTGGTTGAAGCGCTCGCGCGATCACGGAGTCAGATGAGCCAGGTCCACAACGACCTCGACAGGCCCAGGGAGCGTGATTCGGCTGTCTTCGTCGTCGGGAGTCGCGGGTGTCCGGTCTCGATAGACACCGCCCACCAGTTCGTAGGCGTGGACCTTCGCGGTCCGGCGAACGTTGTTGAGCTCCACGGTCCACAGGTACGGCACACCTGCGATCGCGTACCCGGCAACCTTGGTGTCTCGTTCGTGAGTGCTGTTGCCTGGTGACCAGATCTCGACCGCGAGGATCAGGGCCGATGCCGGAAAACTCACCGTTGTGGGCAATGTGTTCAGCAGAGCGACGTCAGGGATCAGCGCGGTGCGGATGGCGGTGGAGATCTCGATGCCTACCCCGGTGACAGCATGCAATCTGTCGTTACCCTCGACCGCCTGCCAGAGGGCCCGGTAGAGAGCGCCCAGGGCGAACTGGTGGGGGCCGCCGTTGGTGGAGACACATGGTAGTAACCCCAGATCAGTTCAAGCCTCGACCCGTCGTCAGGGTGTTCGGCGGCACGCCATTCCTCAACGGGTATGCGGGCCGATGGGGTGCGCGAGATCGGTCGCTGCGGTCACGCGTTCACCTCACTTCCGGCTCGTCCGGTTCTCCGAGTGTCCCACGCTTGTCGTTTGAACGACAAAGTCCAGCAGCTCGACTCCACGGACAAGCTGGTGTGCTGCGCTTGGTCGGCCAACAGCACACACCCGCACTCGCAAGATCGAAAAGCGAAGGCCCTGGCGAGTCGGAAGTGACTCTGCCAGGGCCTTCCAGTGGAGCGGGTGACGGGAATCGAACCCGCCTCTACAGCTTGGGAAGCTGTCGTTCTACCAATGAACTACACCCGCGAGTGGTGCGTCGTCGATCATACACAAGCCTGGGTTAGCCTGTCCGGGTGCTGCTGAGTGACCAGGATCTGCGCAAAGAGGTCGAGTCGGGCCGGCTCGTGCTCGACCCGTTCGACGTCGAGATGCTTCAGCCGTCGAGCTTCGACGTGCGGCTTGACCGGTACTTCCGGGTCTTCAACAACACCCGCTACACCCACATCGACCCGGCCCAGCAGCAGGACGACCTGACGAGCCTCATCGAGGCTGAGGAGGGCGAGCCGTTCGTGCTGCATCCCGGCGAGTTCGTGCTGGGCTCTACGTACGAGATGGTCACGCTGCCGGACGACCTGGCCGGGCGGCTGGAAGGCAAGTCCAGCCTCGGGCGGCTTGGTCTGCTCACCCACTCGACGGCGGGCTTCATCGACCCCGGCTTCTCCGGCCACATCACGCTGGAGCTGTCCAACGTCGCGAACCTGCCGATCACGTTGCACCCCGGCATGAAGATCGGGCAACTGTGCCTGTTCAAGCTGTCCAGTCCGGCGGAGCACCCGTATGGCTCGAAGCAGGCCGGCAGCCGGTATCAGGGGCAGCGCGGGCCTACTCCGAGCCGCGCCTACCTCAACTTCCACCGCACGGACACGCGACGCTAGCTCAGGTCCCCGTAGCGCTCCAGCACGCGGCGGCGCAGGTCGGGATCGGTTCGTGGCACGGGTTCCAGGAAGATCTCGTCGAGGTCCGGGAACGAGGAGCGCAGCTCGGCTGAGACGCGCACGCACGCGTTCTCCAGCTCGAAGGCCGTCAACGTGTCGGTGAAGTCGAGTCGCGCGCACAGCAGGACGCGGTCGGTGCCGATCAGCATGGTCAGCACGTCCACCACGGCCTCGACCTCGGGTACTTCGCCGAGCCGGTGCCAGATCGCCTTCACCATCACCGGGTCCGCCTGCCGTCCGATGAGCAGGCCGCGGTTGGTGCGCGCCAGGATGTAGGCCACCAGCGCCAGCAACAGTCCGATCGCGAGCGACGCGAGGCCGTCCCACAGTGACGAACCGGTCAGCTGGTGCAGGCCGAGGCCGGAGAAGGCCAGCACCAGGCCGATGAGGGCGGCGGAGTCCTCCAGGAACACCGTCTTCACGGTCGGGTCGTCGGACGTCCGAAGGAAGTCCCAGAACCCGTGGCCGTGCGCGGCGGCCTCCGAGCGGACCTGCCGGAACGCCTGCGTCCACGACACCGACTCCAGCGCGAAGGCCAGGCCGAGCACGATGTAGCCGACCAACGGCCGGGTTTGCGCCTCCGGCTCGCCGAAGACCGTGCGGAAGCCTTCGTAGAACGCGAACATCGCGCCCGAGGCGAAGATCGAGACGGCGGCCAGCAGGGACCAGAAGTAGCGCTCCTTGCCGTAGCCGAACGGGTGGCGGCGGTCGGCTGGGCGGTCCGAGCGGCGCAGCGCGGTCAGCAGGAGCGCCTCGGTGAACGTGTCGGCCACCGAGTGCGCGGCTTCGGAGAGGATTGCTGCCGAACCGGTCAAAACGCCCGCGATGGCCTTCATGACCGCGATCGCCAGATTCACCAACAGGGCCAGGACTACCGTGAGTGTGCTTTCACCCGAGCCCGGCGACTTCTCGCTCATGGAGATCACCCTAGGCCGCCGCGCGCGTACGCACCGCATCGACGCGAGGGCGCTGACCGGCGAAAATCACGGTTCCATCTCGGGTGGCAACCGCGACCGCCCCTCAAACGACTTCTATAGCGACCGGCCGCTGGAGCGGACGGGCAAATCCACAAAGAAATGCGCAGCCGTATTTGTGCTGCAAACAATCCTGGGGGCAGGAAATGAGCTTCAAGATTCGCGCAGCAGCCTTCACCGTCGCGACCTCGCTGGTCGCCGTGCCGCTCGCACTGGCCGGTACCGCGTTCGCGCAGGAGGACCAGCCGACGACCGGGCACATCGGCGGTTACGTGTTCAACGACTACAACGGCGATGGCGTGAAGCAGGAAAACGAGCCGGGCATCAGAGATGTCAACGTCACGGTCAAGGGGCCGGGCGGGACGAGCGAGCCGTCCTCGACCAACAACTACGGCGTCTGGACGGTCAAGCGCGCGCCCCTCGGTAAGTACGAGGTCAGCTACGTCGACCCGAAGCTCGGCAACACCACGCCGTCCACGGTGCAGGCGGAGATCACGGCGACCGACGCACCCACGGTCAACTTCGGCGTCCGCGGCGGCTCGATCTGTGGTGTCGCGTGGATGGACACCAACGAGGACGGCAAGCGTCAGTCCGGCGAGGGACCGCTGGCCGGTCGGCAGATCTACGCGGAGAAGCTCGACCGCGCCGTCAAGTCCGGTGCGGACGGCGGCTACTGCTTCGACAACGTGCCGGCCGGTGAGTACACGCTTCGTGCCGAGAACCAGACGGGCGACCCGAACGTGCTGACCAAGCCGCACGGCGACTCGAAGTTCGACTGGGTCAGCAAGGCCTCGCAGCCGGTCAAGGTCGGCAAGGGCGAGCAGGTCAAGGGCGTCGACGCCGGGTTCCTGAAGTTCCGGCCCGACCTGAAGGCGGTTCAGGTGCTCATCGACCACGGTGGCGTCACGAACAACGACACCTTCAAGGTGGGCGACGTCTTCGAGGTCTACGGCTCGGTCGTGGCCAACGGCAACGCGCCGCAGGGCCTCACCGGAACGCTGACCCTGCCGGAGGGCCTGCGTATCCTCGCGCCGGTCGGCGGTCTCTCGCCGAAGGCGACCGTCAACGGCCAGCAGGTGCGGCTGCCGTTCGGTCCGTGGCAGGCGCCCGGCCTGGTCGAGTTCCTGGGCGCCAGGGTCGTGGTGGAGAAGGCGTTCACCGGCGGCGAGATCAAGTGGAACGCCGACGGCTACACCACCGGTGTCGAGGGTGGCTTCCCGGACGTCGACCCGGCCAACAACGTGCTCACCCGCAAGATCAGCGCGGTGGCCGCGGCCGTTCCCCACAACGACGCCCCGAACACCAAGACTCCCGAGGTCAAGAAGACGGCCGGCCTGGCGAACACCGGCGTCGACCCCGTCGCCGCGGGCGCGATCGGCCTGGGTGCGCTGGCCCTCGGCGGCCTGGCGGTCTACAGCGCTCGTCGCCGTCAGAACGCGTGATCGTTACTGCATTCGAGTGACATTCGCGGGGGAGGGCAACATCTACCCGCCCTGGGGTGTCTTAAGGCTGGGATCTGCTCCGGGGGGACGCTGATCACCAGGGGGTAAGACGGAACGGCCCGCGTCCGGGAGAGACGCGGGCCGTTCTGCATGTCGGCGCAACTACCATCGTGAAATGGGCAAGCGTGGTGCGGACGACACCGATGCCGAGGTCGAGTCGTGGAGGGCCATGGTTCCGGCGATCGATCCGGTGGTCGAAGGCGTGGTCGACCGGGTGCACCAGATCAGCAAGTACCTCGACTTCCTCGCCACGGAGATCGCCGCGCCGCACGGGCTGAATCGCGCCGACTACGAGATCCTCGCCCGGCTTTTTTGGATCGGGCCGCCGCATCGCCTCACGCCCAAGCAGCTCGCGAACGGCACGCTGAGCCCCGCCACCACGATCACGAGCCGCCTCGACCGGCTGGAGAAGGCCGGACTCGTCGTCCGCGAGCTCGATCCGAGCGACCGCCGCTCGCTGCCCGCCACGCTCACCGACGCCGGCCGCGAGATCTTCCTGCGGATCGTCGCCGGTCAGGCCGAACGGGAGCGGGAACTGTTCACCGCGCTGCCCGGCGGCGACCTGGAGCACCTGCGCGACCTGCTCCGCCAGGTGATGGAGGTGCTCTCGGGCGAGCTCGGTCCAGCGCACCGTCGCACGAGGCTCGCGCTCGGCAGCAAGGACTAATTGCTACGAACTCGTACTATCCGATATCGTGCTAAATGCTGCGCGAGAGGGAGGGGTGCGACATGGGTGGCTATCCGCTGTCGGAGTGACGGGCGATGTCGTGAAAGTGATCTGCAAGCCGGAGCGTGTTCATTGGTGTTGATAGTGATCAGCACCAAGGGGGACACACAGGTGAAGAAGTACGTCGCGGCTGCGCTGACCGCCGGCCTCGCGCTCACGGGGGCCACGGGGACAGCCGTCGCGCAGCAGGACCAGATCCGGTTCGACGGCCTGGTCTGGTTCGACCGCAACAGCAATGGCGTTCGGGACGGTGACGAGCCGGTGCGGGCCGATGCTCCCGCGCTCAAGGTCACCGACGCCGTCACCGGTCGAGAGATCGCCCGCGTCGACTCCGACGCGGACGGTCGCTACGCCGTCACACTGCCGGCGGGGCCCGAGTACCGCCTGGACAGCCTCAACTACGGCTACTACAGCGCCACCACGGAACCTGTCCGGTTCCGCACCGAGGGCGGAACCTTCGACTTCGGCATCCGTGGTGGCACGCTCGTCGGGCAGGCCTACGCGGACGTGAACCGTAACGGCGTGCGGGACGCGGGTGAGATCACGCTGAAGGCAGGCACCTTCCGGGGCGAGGAGCTCGTGCAGGACACCGACGGCCGGTTCGCCGTCCAGGACCTGTCCATCGGCCACCACAAGTTCGTCGCGGCCGACAACTCGGCGCAGGGCTACGCGATCCTCAGCCAGTGGGACCGCGAGCAGTGGGTGCTCATCCAGGACACCACGCAGCCCCGGCACTACGACATCCGGTACGTCGACCCGAACGGTGCGTTCTCGGTCGACAGCTTCACCTGGACGCCCGACAAGCTCTCCTACGTGGTCGGCGACGTCGTGACCGCCAAGTTCATCCTCACCAACCGCGGCGAGCTGGCGGAGCAGCCGTGGTTCAGGTTCGGGCAGTGGGCGGACAAGATGTTGTCCGAAAGCGGCCACATCAGGCGCTCTGGTGACGGTTACGTGGTGACGGAGCCGCTGCAGCCGGGCCAGAGCGTCGAGGTCGAGATCCGCGCCGAGCTCGCGAAGCCCGGCTTCCAGGCCATGAACGTCTTCGTCCAGGAGAGCAAGTGGGGCGAAGACGACACGGATGACAACCGGTACATCGGGCCGATCATCGTCAACGAGGCGTGACCGGTATCACGCAACACTTGGGCCCCCGGGATGCGATTACCCAGATGGAGTAATCGCATCCTGGGGGACAAGTGAAGAAGCTCTTCGTCGTCGCGATGACGGCTGCTCTCGCCCTGACCGCGGCAGGCGCTCCCGCCTTCGCACAGGACGAGACGATCACCGTCGAGGGCGTGACATTCCTCGACCGCAACGGGAACCAGTCGTTCGACCATGGGCGAGACCACCCGCGCGACCGGAGCCGGTGTCTGGGTGGAGATCATTTCTACCCGTGAGAAGGTCGCTGACGTCGCGGCTGACGCGAACGGCCGGTACCGGGTCACGCTGCCCAAGGGGCCGCGCTACCTCGTGACCAGCAAGCCCATGGTCGGCTTCACGACCCCGTACTACGCACGGGCGACCGACAAGGACATGACTCTCGACTTTCCGCTGTGGGGCGCCTTCATCGAGGGCTTCAGCTTCGTCGACGCCAACGGTGACGGCGTGAAGCAGGCCGAGGAGAAGACGCACGACGGCCGAGTGCTGGTCACCGGCGAGGCGGGCACCGAGCCGCGGGAGCAGGTCAAGGTGGAGACGTCGGTCGCGGCTGACGGTTCCTTCAACGTCGACCTGCCGCTCGGCGACTACATCATCACCGCTCCGGACCTCTCGAAGCAGGGCCTGGCGCTGGCCAAGCCGTTGCGTGCGTTCGACATCGACTGGGTGACCGGCAAGGGCCGGCCGCTCGGTGAGCGGCACGCGCGGATCGACCTGCGCTACTTCGAGCCCAAGGCCGACGCCGCCGTCGAGGACGTCTCGATCAGCCCGGCCAAGGACACCTACACCGTCGGCGACCAGATCGACGTCAAGGTCAAGCTGGTCAACAAGGGTGACGTGCCCGGCAAGCTGTCGGTCGTCATGCTCAACATCGGCGACGCCGAGGCGAAGCTCCTCTCGCGCAGCGACAACGTCACCGGCAGCCTCGTCGACTTCGAGACGGTGGCGAAGGTGCTGCCCGGCGAGTCGCTCACCGTTGCCATGAAGCTCGAGCTCACCAGCACGGAGCTCGAGGAGATCTACCCGTTCGCGCGACCGTTCGTCGGTGCGTTCAAGGACGTCGACCGCAAGAACCAGGGCTTGTCCACGAAGAAGCTGATCAAGGTCGTGGAGAAGAGCACCGCCGCGCCGACCTCACCGTCGGAGACGACCGCGCCGCCGACCACCACCACCACCACGGTTCCGGCCGTGGCGAAGGCCGGCAACTCCGGTCTCGCGTCGACGGGTGCCTCGCCGCTGGGCTTCATCGCCCTCGGCGGACTGCTGCTCGCGGCCGGTGCGGGTGTGTTCCTGGTGGCGCGCCGCCGACGCTCCTGACCACTTAGGACCCGCCACGGTTAGTCTGCGGCATGGGCATCTTGGTGCATGTGCTGCTGACCGCCGTGGCGGTCTGGGTCTCGACCGCGCTTCCCGGTATCGACCTGGGCGAGGGCACCACCGGCTCGAGAATCCTCACGCTGCTCGGCGTCGCGGTGATCTTCGGCCTGGTGAACGCGGTCGTGAAGCCGCTCGTGAAGTTCTTCGGCTGCCTGTTCTACCTGCTCACGCTGGGCCTGATCGGGCTCGTCGTGAACGCGTTGCTGTTCATGCTCTCCGGATGGCTCGCCGAGCAGCTGGACCTGCCGTTCCGCGTCGACGGCTTCTGGCCGGCGTTCTGGGGCGCGATCATCGTCGCCCTGACCGGCTGGGTGCTGAACGTGGTCTACGACAAGATCACCGACAAGGACTGACCCACCGACGAGAAAAGCCCTCGGTCCACACCGGACCGAGGGCTTTCTCACGTCATCCCCTACGTGGTCGCGTCTTCCGCGACCGGGGCCGGCTGGCCGCGCTTCACGGACTCCAGCAGCATCTGCGCCACGTCGACGACCTCGACGTGCGCACCGGCCAGGCCGTCGGACTGACGCGCGGTCACGCCGTCCGTCAGCATCACGCGGCAGAACGGGCAGCCGGTCGCGATCTTCGACGGTGCGGTCGAGAGCGCCTCGTCGACGCGGTCGACGTTGATGCGCTTGCCGATCCGCTCCTCCATCCACATGCGGGCGCCACCGGCACCGCAGCACATGGAGCGTTCCTCGTGGCGCGGCATCTCGCGCAGCGTCGCGCCGGACGCGCCGATGAGCTCACGCGGTGCTTCGTAGATCTTGTTGTGCCGGCCCAGGTAGCACGGGTCGTGGTAGGTGACGTCCTCGGTGACCGGCGCGACCGGCACCAGGCGGCGTTCGCGCACCAGCTTGTTGAGCAGCTGCGTGTGGTGCACGACCTCGAACGTGCCGCCCACCTGCGGGTACTCGTTCGCGAGCGTGTTGAAGCAGTGCGCACACGTCACGACGATCTTGCGCTTGACCGGTGGGCCGGTCCTCGAAGACCGAGTTGAGCACCTCGACGTTCTGCTGCGCGAGCATCTGGAAGAGGAACTCGTTGCCGGCGCGGCGGGCCGGGTCGCCGGTGCAGGTCTCCTCCGGGCCGAGCACCGTGAACTTCACGCCCGCGGTGTGCAGCAGCTCGGCGACGGCGCGGGTGGTCTTCTTCGCGCGGTCCTCGAACGCGCCGGCGCAGCCGACCCAGAACAGGTACTCGGAGTCGCCCAGCTCACCGTCGAACACCGGCACCTCGAAGTCGAGGCCCTCGGTCCACGCCAGGCGGTCCTTGGCGTTCTGGCCCCAGGGGTTGCCCTTGTTCTCCAGGTTCTTGAACATCCCGCCGAGCTCGGTCGGGAAGTTCGACTCGATCAGGACCTGGTAGCGGCGCATGTCGACGATGTGGTCGACGTGCTCGATGTCGACCGGGCACTGCTCGACGCAGGCGCCGCAGGTCGTGCACGACCACAGCACCTCGGGGTCGATGACGCCGAGTTCGTCGGGGCCGCCGATCAGCGGGCGCTCGGACTCGGCCATCGCCAGCACGTCGATGCCTTCGAGGCGCTTCTTGTAGTCCTCGTACTTGTCCTCGGTCAGGCCGACCTCGTCACCGGCCATGTCGCGCGAGCCGCCGGCGAGCAGGTACGGCGCCTTGGCGTACATGTGGTCGCGCAGCTGCGTGATGACCAGCTTGGGGGACAACGGCTTGCCGGTGTTCCAGGCGGGGCACTGCGACTGGCAACGGCCGCACTCGGTGCAGGTGGAGAAGTCGAGACAGCCCTTCCAGGTGAAGTCCTCGACCTTGCCGACGCCGAAGATGTCCTTGTCCGGGTCGGCCTCCTCCAGGTCCAGGACCTTGCCGCCGGACATCATCGGCTTCAGCGCGCCCAGCGCGACGCCACCGTCGTCCTCGCGCTTGAAGTAGATGTTGAAGAACGCCGAGAACCGGTGCCAGGCAACGCCCATCGTGAGGTTCCGGCCGACCACGATCAGCCAGATCATGCCGCTCAGCAGCTTGACCAGCGCCATCACCGACACCCAGATGGGCGCGGCGGGCAGGATCTGCGCGAGCGGCTGCGTCACGAACGACGTCCACAGCGGGGCGACCTCCAGGCCGCTCGACTGCTTGAACGCCTTGACCATCAGGATGCCGACGCCCTCGATGATCACGACGGCCTCGACGAAGTACGCGGCCTTGAAGTCGGAGCCCTGGAACCGGGAGACCCGGTCGGCGCGGCGCGGGTGGTTGCGCTGGCGGATGACCGCCAGGGCCACACCGCCGACGACCGTGCCGAGACCCAGCAGTTCGATCAGCAGCAGCCAGACCGACCACGTGCCGATGATCGGCCAGTGGAAGTGCGGGTCGAACACCTCGCCGTAGGCCTCGAACAGCACCGCGGAGCCGATGAGGAAGCCCCACATCACCATCCAGTGCCACGGGGCGACCGAGCGGAACTTCGCCATTCTGGTGTGCGCGACGAACTCGACGATCATCGTCTTCATGCGCGGCACGAACGGGCCCATGCGGGTGCCGTCCGGCTGGCCGAGCCGAATGATCTTGATCTGCTTCAGCACGGCGGCGACGAACACGCCCCAGGCGACGACGCTCACCGCCACGGCGACGAGTCCGAGAACCAGCTGGAGGGTCATGGCGGGATTCTAGGCCACGTTACTCGTGGGTAACCACTTGGACGTGGCCGGTGTCTCCTCACGTACCGGTAAAGAAACCGGACTGGGGCGAAAAACTTGTGGAACAATCGTTCAGGTAGTTCTGCGAGCGCATCCGGAGGTCGCCGTGCTGTACCTGTATCTCGCTGCGGCGATCGTGGGAGAGATCGCCGCCACCGTGTCGTTGAAGCTGTCCGAGGGCTTCAGCAAACCGTGGCCGTCAGCCGTGGTCGTCGTTGGTTACGTGATCGCCTTCACGGCGCTTTCGCGCGCGTTGAAGTTGGGTATGCCTGTGGGCGTCGCCTACGCCGTGTGGTCCGCCATCGGCGTGGCGGCCGTTGCGGTGATCGGCTGGAAGTTCCTGGGCGAGACCCTCAACCCCACGATGGTCATCGGGCTGGCGTTGATCATCGGAGGCGTGGTGACGCTCGAACTCGGGAGGACGCACTGACTGCACCGGTCGTTGATGGCCAGAACGTTGAGGGCCGGATTGTTGACGGACGGAAGGCGCGCGGCGAGAAGAAGCGCCGCGCCATCGTCGAGGCCACGCTGAGGGTCATCGAACGCGAGGGCGTCGCCGGCGTGACGCATCGCAGCGTCGCCCGTGAAGCAGGCGTGCCGACGACGGCGCCCACCTACTACTTCGCGACGCTCGACGACCTGTTGATCGCCACGCTGCTGTGGGTCGCGGACGAGCTGTGCGACGACATGCTCCAGATCGTCGCGAGTGGAGGCACGGCCCGCGAGATCGCGACGAGCATGGCGAAGGCCGTCAACGAGAACCGTGGCCGCACGCTTGCCGAGTACGAGCTGTACCTGCTGGCCGGCCGCCGTCCCGAGCTGAAGCCCGCCGCCCGCCGGTGGCTCGACCTAGCCGTGGACGCGGTGCGGCCGCGGGATCCGATCGCGTTCCGCGCGTTCCTCGCGGCCGTCGACGGGCTGCTGATCCAGGGCCTGCTGGCCGATGTTGCGCCGAACGAGGACGAGCTGGAGCCAATTGTGTCCTTCTTGATCCGCGCTCGCGACGATTCCACCGCGACGGCGAAGGAACAATGAGCTCATGAAGTTCGCGCGAGAGGTGTCGGGCATCGGCCACGGAGTGAGCCTCGGGCTCCTCTCCGCGCTTTATGTGCGCGACAGCCTGGCGCTGTCGGTCGACACCGAGTTCCACGTGCCGGGGCTCGTGCCGTCGCTGCCGGTGCTGGTGCCCGCCGGCGTCGACCGCGCCGCGGTGACCCGCGAATGGCCGGGCTGGTGGACGGACGCGCTGGAGGCGTGCACCCGTGGCGCCGAGCCGGCCCAGCCGGAGAACGCGGAGGCCCTGCTGACCCGGCCCGCCTGCCACGCCGCCGTGATGGCGCTGAAGACCGGCATCGAGGAGCTGCACCGGGTGCAGAGCCCTGCTGCGCTGCCGATCGGTGACGTGCTGCGCGGCATCGAGTCGCGGATCGGCAGGTGGGCGCAGAGCGTGGAGCTGCACATCGCCGAGGTGCCCGTCGACGGCCTGCTGTGGGAACGGATCGCGCCGGCGCACGTGCTGGCCTCGACGCGGTTCCTGAACGACCCCGCACGCACCGCGCCGGCGTTGCGCGCGGTCCTCGAAGACCTGGTCTGAGCACGGTAGGGACAACCCCACCCCGCCTTCGGGGGCTGACTGCCGTGTAGCTGAGCGCTGTCACCTCTACTTTTGTGCTCATGCTGAGGACGGCGTTGGTGGCGTTGCTGATGGGGGCTGTGCTCACGGCCTGTGGCATTCGCATCGTGAAGCACGAGTTCGCGGACGACCACGTCGTCGCGGAGGAGATCACGTCGGTGCGGGTGCGCACCGGCTCGGGGGACATCTCGATCAGGTACCAGCAGGGCCTGAGCGAGACGAAGATCCACCGCAGGATCGAGCACGCCAAGGACAACCGGCCGACGGGCCTGTCGCACCGGATCGAGGGCAACGCCCTGGTGCTGGAGGACTGCGGCAACAACTGCTCGATCGACTACGACATCGCCTTGCGCGACCCGGCCATCACCGTGCGGGGCGAGAACGTCGGTTCCGGTGACGCGATCATCGAGGGAGTCGCGTCCGTCGACTACCAGGCGGGTTCCGGCAACATCACCGTCCGGGACATCGCGGGCGACGTCAAGCTCAACACCGGGTCCGGCGACTTCCGCGCGACCGCGGTGAAGGGCACGGTCACCGCGAAGCTGGTGTCCGGTGACATGTTCCTGGACCAGCTGAAGGGCAAGGTGCTGGTCAGCACGAGCTCCGGTGACATCAGGGGTACGGCGATCGACACCGACGTGACCGCGGACGCCGCCTCCGGCGACGTCGATCTGACGTTCCTGTCGGCCAGGACCGCCCGCGTCGACACCGGGTCCGGCGACATCACCGTGCGGGTGCCGGGCAGCAGCCCGTTCAAGGTCACCGGCGACACGGACAGGGGCGACCGCAGGATCGACGTGCGGACGGACCCGGGCGCGCAGAACGAGCTCAACCTCACCACGGGGTCGGGAAACGTGAAGGTACTGAGCGTCTGAGCGCCCACAGCCAGGGGGAATGTGTCGAGGACCACGCCACAACGGGTGGTCCTCGACGCGTTGTGGGGGAACAACCAGAGTGCGGCGGCCGTTGGGTCAGTCATAAAGCTTGAGTCGGGTAGGCTCAACGTTGGGCCGGATGGCAAACTTGAGCCAGCAACGCTCAACAAGTACTAGCGGAAGGAACTCCAATGGCGCGTGCAGTCGGCATCGACCTTGGGACGACCAACTCGGTCGTCGCAGTCCTCGAAGGCGGTGAGCCGACGGTCATCGCCAACTCGGAGGGCTCCAGGACGACCCCGTCCATCGTCGCGTTCGCCAAGAACGGCGAGGTTCTCGTGGGTCAGCCCGCGAAGAACCAGGCGGTCACGAACGTCGATCGCACCATTCGCTCGGTCAAGCGCCACGTCGGCACGAACTGGCAGACCGACGAGGTCGACGGCAAGAAGTACACCTCGCAGGAGATCAGCGCGCGCGTGCTGATGAAGCTCAAGCGCGACGCCGAGGCGTACCTGGGCGAGGAGATCACCGAC
The DNA here is from genome assembly GCA_963771775.1 of uncultured Actinomycetota bacterium. Taxonomy (GTDB): domain Bacteria; phylum Actinomycetota; class Actinomycetes; order Mycobacteriales; family Pseudonocardiaceae; genus Lentzea. The sequence continues at coordinate 238,798 of CAVYUS010000004.1, read as the reverse complement.
GCGGTGATCACCGTCCCCGCCTACTTCGAGGACGCGCAGCGCCAGGCCACCAAGGAGGCCGGCCAGATCGCGGGCCTCAACGTGCTCCGCATCGTCAACGAGCCGACCTCCGCCGCGCTGGCCTACGGCCTCGACAAGGGCGAGAAGGAACAGACCATCCTGGTCTTCGACCTCGGTGGCGGCACGTTCGACGTCTCGCTGCTCGAGCTCGGCGACGGCGTCGTCGAGGTCCGCGCGACCTCCGGTGACAACCACCTCGGTGGCGACGACTGGGACCAGCGCGTCGTCGACTGGCTGGTCGACCGCTTCAAGCAGGCCAACGGCATCGACCTGACCAAGGACAAGATGGCCCTGCAGCGCATTCGCGAGGCTGCGGAGAAGGCCAAGATCGAGCTGTCGAGCTCGGCGCAGGCCTCCATCAACCTGCCGTACATCACGGTCGACGGTGACAAGAACCCGCTGTTCCTCGACGAGACGCTGTCGCGCGCCGAGTTCCAGCGCATCACGAACGACCTGCTGGAGCGCACCCGCGCGCCGTTCAACAACGTGATCAAGGACGCCGGCGTCTCCGTCGGCGACATCGACCACGTCGTGCTCGTCGGTGGCTCGACCCGCATGCCCGCCGTCGCGGAGCTCGTCAAGGAGCTGACCGGCGGCCGGGAGCCCAACAAGGGCGTGAACCCGGACGAGGTCGTCGCCGTCGGCGCCGCCCTTCAGGCCGGTGTCCTCAAGGGCGAGGTCAAGGACGTCCTGCTGCTCGACGTCACCCCGCTGTCCCTCGGCATCGAGACCAAGGGCGGCGTCATGACCAAGCTGATCGAGCGCAACACGACGATCCCGACGAAGCGCTCCGAGACCTTCACGACGGCCGACGACAGCCAGCCGTCCGTGCAGATCCAGGTCTTCCAGGGCGAGCGCGAGATCGCGTCGCACAACAAGAAGCTCGGCATGTTCGAGCTGACCGGCCTGCCGCCCGCCCCGCGTGGCGTGCCGCAGATCGAGGTCACCTTCGACATCGACGCGAACGGCATCGTCCACGTGTCGGCGAAGGACCTGGGCACCGGCAAGGAGCAGTCGATGACGATCACCGGTGGCTCCGCGCTGCCGAAGGACGACATCGACCGCATGGTCAAGGACGCCGAGGCCCACGCGGAGGAGGACAAGCGCCGCCGCGAGGAGGTCGAGGTCCGCAACCAGGCCGAGACGCTCGTCTACCAGACGGAGAAGGTCGTCAAGGAGAACGACGACAAGCTCCCGGCCGAGATCAAGGACAAGGTCAACGCCGCCGTCGCCGAGGCGAACGAAGCGCTCAAGGGCACCGACATCAACGCCATCAAGACGGCGGTCGAGAAGCTCGCGACCGAGTCCCAGGCCATCGGCCAGGCGATCTACGCCAACGCGCCGGGTGCCGCCGGTGCCGAGGCCCCTGGTGCGGACGCGCCGGGTGCCGCGGGCGCCGGTGCCAAGGCCGGCCAGGACGACGTCGTCGACGCCGAGATCGTGGATGAGGACGAGAAGAAGTGACCGAACCGAGGCATGCCGCCCCTGACGAGGAGCAGCCTCAGGTAGTCGTGACCGACCGGCGCCGGATCGACCCCGACACGGGTGAGATCCGGGTGCCGGCCCACGACGCTACCGTCGAGGAAGGCGCTGCTCCGACCGAAGACATCCCGGTCGTTGCGGAGATCGTGGACGAGGTGGCCGCCGAGCTGAAGTCCCAGCTCGACGAGCGCACCGCCGACCTCCAGCGGCTCACCGCCGAGTACGCGAACTACCGCAAGCGGGTGGAACGCGACCGCGAAGCGGTGATCAACAACGCGAAGGCGTCCGTGGTCGGCGAGCTGGTCTCCGTGCTGGACGACATCGAGCGGGCCGCCACACACGGCGACCTGACCGGTGCGTTCAAGGCGGTGGCGGACAAGCTCGTGTCCACGCTGGCGAAGACCGGCCTGGAGCCGTTCGCGCACGAGGGCGAGGCGTTCGACCCGTCGGTGCACGAGGCCGTGCAGCACAGCACGTCCCCGGACGTCGACGGACCGACGGTCACCGCCGTCCTGCGCCGCGGCTACACGTTCGGCGACAAGCTCGTCCGGCCCGCGCTCGTCGCGGTGACCGACCACGAGCCTGCCCCGGCGCCTGTCGCCGAAGAGAACTAGAACCGTAGAGAACTGACGAGAGGAGGCGGCGTCCGGTGAGTGCGAGGGACTGGATCGAGAAGGACTTCTACCGCGAGCTGGGCGTCACCTCTGAATCGTCCGCGGACGAGATCAAGAAGTCGTACCGCAAGCTGGCCCGCGAGCTGCACCCCGATGCGAACCCCGGTGACGCCAAGGCCGAGGCCCGCTTCAAGTCGGTCTCCGAGGCCTATGGCGTGCTGTCGGACCCGGCCAAGCGCAAGCAGTACGACGAGGCACGCCGCCTGTTCGCGGGCGGCAGCTTCCCCGGCGGCTTCGGCGGCGGTGGCGGTGGCTTCGACGTCAACGACCTGTTCGGCCGCGCGGCCCAGGGCACCGGTGGCGGCGGACTCGGCGACCTGCTGGGCGGCCTGTTCAACCGGCGCGGCGGCGCGGGCGCCGGCTCGCCCACCCGCCCGCGCCGCGGCGAGGACGTCGAGACCGACGTCCGCATCGACTTCACGGAGGCGGTGCGCGGGGCGACCGTGCCGCTGCGCCTCTCGTCTCCCGCGGCCTGCACGACCTGCAGCGGCACCGGCGCCAAGCCGGGCACCATGCCGCACGTCTGTGCGACCTGCTCGGGATCCGGATTGGTGACCCGCTCGCAGGGCGCGTTCGCGTTCAGCGAGCCGTGCCGCGACTGCCGCGGCACCGGCCGGATCATCGACGACCCGTGCCCCGAGTGCGGCGGCGACGGCGTGAGCACCCGGACCCGCACGCTGACCGTGCGCATCCCGTCCGGTGTGGACGATGGCCAGCGGATTCGCCTTGCCGGACAAGGAGAACCCGGCCGCAACGGCGGACCGTCCGGCGATCTTTTCGTGCGAGTGCACGTGAACCCGCACAGCGTGTTCGGCCGCCAGGGCAACGACCTGACGCTGACCGCGCCCATGACTTTCTCCGAACTGGCGCTGGGCGCGACGTTGACCGTGCCCACGCTGGACGGCAAGGTGACCTTGAAGGTGCCCGCCGGCACCGCCTCCGGGCGGGTGCTGCGGGCGCGGGGCAAGGGGATCACGAAGCGGGACGGCACCGCCGGCGATCTCCTGATCACCCTGGAGGTCGCGGTGCCGAACAACCTCTCGTCCGAGGCGCGCAAGGCACTCGAAGCGTATGCGGACGTCACTGCTGACCATGATCCGCGTGGAGATCTGAACGCGCTGCTTGAAGGGCGGTGAGTTCTGGTGGGTTTTCCGTTTCCTCCCGGGACCGATGAGGACACGCCGTTCTTCGTGATCTCGGTGGCGGCGCAGTTGTCCGGTCTGCATGCCCAGACGTTGCGGTCGTACGACCGGATGGGGCTGGTTTCTCCCGGGCGGACTTCCGGTGGCGGGCGTCGGTACTCGATGCGCGACATCGTGTTGCTGCGGGAGGTTCAGCGGTTGTCCCAGGAGGAAGGGGTCAACCTTGCCGGGATCAAGCGGATCATTGAGCTGGAGAACCAGGTTGATGCGCTGCGCGCGCAGATCACCGAGCTGACGCACGAGCTGGCTCAGGCGTTGGCGGCGGCCGACTCCACGGCTGCTGCGGTGCATGCTTCCTATCGGCGGGATTTGGTGCCGATTCGGCAGGAGACTGCGTTGGTCGTTTGGAAGCCCAAGCCGCGCAAGTGATCTTGTCGGGGGTTGTGAGTAGGTTGAGTTGTAGGGGTTCCCGGATCGGGGGGACGCCTGCGTCAGCTTGCGATCGCGCGACCTTGTGGGTGGGTCGTCTTGCGGGCGGCGAGCTTGCGTTGCGAGAGTTTTCTGGGGCGCTGCCCCAGACCCCGGCATCTGATCTGGGGGTCCGCGCCACGAGCGGGTTGATGGCACGCCTGTTGCTTACAGCGGCCGCCGGTTTCGTAGGTGCTTGCGTTGGCGGCGGGACCCCACCGCCGAGAGCTTGCGCTCAGGGACGGCTCGCCTCCGGCCTCGCGGTTGAGGGCTAATGGCGTGTGCAAGTACTACCAACCCATGATCGAACCGCCGCTAACTACCGCCAACTCGGCGCCATCGCGTTGGGCTAGAGGGTGCTTAGAAGTTCTTCGACCTCGGCGGCGATTCGGGCGATTGCCTGGGTGTTGTCGTGGGCGGCGATTGTTCGGTCGATCCAGTCTGCGATCAGTGGCATTTGGCCTGGCTTCAGGCCGCGCGTCGTGATTCCGGCGGTGCCCAGGCGGATGCCGGACGGGTCGAAGGGCTTGCGCGGGTCGTAGGGCACGGCGTTGTAGTTCAGTTCGATGCCTGCTCGGTCCAGTGCTTGGGCTGCGGGCTTGCCTGCGATCGCCTTTGAGGTCAGGTCGATCAGGATCAGGTGGTTGTCCGTGCCGCCGGAGACCAGGTCGAAGCCGCGGTCCAGCAGGGCGTCTGCCAGGGCGCGGGCGTTTGCGACGATTGTGTGGGCGTACTCGCGGAACTCTGGTTGTGCGGCCTCGTGCAGTGCCACGGCGATTGCGGCGGTGGTGTGGTCGTGGGGGCCGCCCTGCAGGCCGGGGAACACTGCGCGGTCGATTGCGCGGGCGTGTTCGGCGTCGCACAGGATCATGGCGCCGCGAGGGCCTCGCAGGGTTTTGTGTGTGGTTGTGGTGATTACCGGGGCGTGTCCTACTGGGGACGGGTGTGCGCCGCCTGCCACCAGGCCTGCGATGTGGGCGATGTCGGCTACCAGGATGGCGTCGATCTCTTGGGCGATGGAGGCGAACGCCGGGAAGTCGATCGTGCGCGGGATTGCCGTGCCGCCGCAGAAGATGACGCGCGGGCGTTCGGCGAGGGCCAGGGTGCGGACTTCGTCCATGTCCACTACGCCGGTGTCCTTGCGGACGTCGTATTGCACTGCGCGGAACCACTTGCCGGTGGCGGACACGCTCCAGCCGTGGGTGAGGTGGCCGCCCATCGGGAGCGACATGCCCATCACGGTGTCGCCGGGCTGTAGGAAGGCCAGGTACACGGCCAGGTTGGCCGGTGCGCCGGACAGCGGTTGGACGTTTGCGTGGTCCACGCCGAACAGGGCGCGGGCGCGGTCGATTGCCAGCTGTTCGACCTGGTCGATGATCTGCTGGCCCTCGTAGTAGCGCTTGCCGGGGTAGCCCTCGGAGTACTTGTTGGTCAGCACCGAGCCTGTTGCTTCAAGCACGGCGGCCGACACGTCGTTCTCGGACGCGATCATGCGCAGTTTCGAGGCCTGGCGGTCGGCCTCTGCGTTGATCAAAGCGAACACGGTGGGATCTGTCTCTGCGAGCACAGCGCGACTCCAACGCCGGGCACCCAGGCGTTCGGTGCGCTCGGCCGTCGCTTCCCGGTGGTCACTTCCACCCTCGGCACGCCAGTCGCGGACGTGCCGAGTTTAGTCCAGCGTGAACGGGTCGTACTTGATCCGGTCCAGTGGCGTTCCGGCCACCAGCATGCGGGACACCGTCGACCTGATCATGGCTGGGCTGCCGCAGACCAGGACGTCTCGGTCCTCCCAGGCTCCGTAGCGGGTCACCACGTCGGCCAGGCTGCCCTGTTCCACGCCGCGCACGCCGGGGTCCGACTCGAGTACCGGCACGACCGTGAGCCACGGGTTCGTGGTCGCGATGCGTTGCAGGTTGTCGAGGTCGTAGAGGTCCTCGCGGGTGCGGCCGCCGTAGAACAGGTGCACGCGGGGGTTGTCGCCGTACTGCGCCATCTCGTCGATGATCGCGTGCATCGGCGCCACGCCCGTGCCACCGGCCACCATCAGGATGTCCGAGCCGGACGATCGATCGACCGACAGGCGTCCCATCGGCGGTCCGATCCGCCAGGTGTCGCCGGCCTGTGTGTGACCGACCACCGAGCGTGACACCCAGCCGCCGTCGACGGACCGGATGTGGAACTCGATGATGCCGTCTTCACGCGGTGCGTTCGCCGGCGAGTAGTACCGCCACAGGCGCTTGCGCTGTGGTGTCTCCACGCTGACGTACTGACCGGCCCGGTAGTTGACCGGGTGGTCGGGCTGCAGCCGCACGACGGCCAGGTCCCACGACACGCGCTGGTGCTCCAGCACCGTCGCGTGCCAGTACGCGGGGCCGGTGTCGGCGTCGGCCGCCTCCTGCATCGCGCGGGCCATGATCGTGTAGGCCTCGGCCCACGCCATCTCGACCTTCGGCGTCCAGGCGGCACCGGCGAACTTCTTCACCGCGGACAGCAGTGCGGTGCCTACTGCCTCGTAGTGGACGTTGATGACACCGAACTTGCGGTGGTCACGCCCCAGTTGGCGGAGGAAGGGGATGAGGTCGTCCGGGCGGTCGACCATCTGCACCACGTGCACGAGAGCGCGCAGCAGGCGGCTGCGCTGCACCTCCATGTTCGCGGGGAACATCTCGCGTGTGGCAGGCGAGAGCGAGAAGAGCATTCCGTAGAAGAACTTCGCCACTTCTTCGGAGTGCGGCTCCACCACCGCGAAGCTCTCCCTGATCATCCGCACCATCGCGGTGACACCAGGAGGGGGTTCTCGGTGGGGCGGGGTAGGGATGGGGCTCAGCACAGCGTTCGCAGTCATGGTCCGCGCGCAGTCTCCACAATCTCATTGGCGCCAGCAAGGCGCTGTCGTCCTCGTCAAGCATCCGTCCCCCGACAGGGTGGACAGTAACCCCTGATTGGTGGGTTTGACTCCTTGATGCCACCTTCGAGCGAAGTCTGATTACCGTACGCAACTGGTTGTTCCCGCAACAGTGTGAATGTGGGGGCCCGTCTGTACCGGCTTGCGTGCTTGCGTGCGACGGTTGGGCGCGTGTCCCTGCCTGAGCTGACTGAAACCACCTCACCGGACCGTGTCGACCAACCTGGCTCACGAGGTGAGCACTTCCTCCAATGTGCCCTGGAGACGTCCGAACGCGCCAGCCGCTTCTACGACGACCAGGTGCTGGACCACCTGAACCCCGCGATGGCCGAGTTCGTGGGCCGGATGGAGATGGCTTTCATCTCTACCGCCGATGCCGACGGGGAGTGCGACTCGACCCTGCGGGCCGGGCCGGCGGGGTTCATCCGGGTGATCGACTCCCGGACCGTCGCGTACCCCGAGTACCGCGGCAACGGTGTGATGGCGTCCCTGGGCAACATCATGGAGAACCCGCACGTCGGGATCCTGATGGTCGACTTCGCGGACGATCTGATCGGGCTGCACGTGAACGGTCGCGCCCGGATCGTGCCGAAGGAGGAGTTCTCCACCGAGGACAAGAAGGTGGAGCGGTGGGTGGTGGTGGAGGTTCAGGAGGCCTACATCCACTGCCGCAAGCACATCCCCCGGATGATCCCGGTCGACCGGATCCGCGACTGGGGCACTGACGACGTCAAGCGCAAGGGCGGCGACTTCTTCGGGGCCAAGGCGGACAAGAGCGCGCCTTGACCGCACGCGGGGACCTTTCGTACACCAGGCGAGTACGTGGGGTCCCCGCGTCACCGCGGGGTGTGACCCAGCAGGCAGCCAGAATAATTGCCGTAGCTAACTATCTCCAGATATAGTTGTATGTCATCAACTAACTGCTGGAGGTGTTCGCTCTGAACCGGCCCACGTCGCATCGGGAGATCCTCGAAGCGCTGTCCGGGATCTGGGTGGCGCTGCTCGTCGCCATCCTCAGCTCCACCATCGTCTCGAACGCTCTCCCGACGATCCTGGCCGAGCTCAAGGGCACGCAGACCCAGTACACGTGGGTCATCACGGCGATGCTGCTCGCGTCGACCGCCAGCACGCCGCTGTGGGGCAAGCTCGCCGACCTGTTCGACAAGAAGATGCTGCTGCAGGTGGGCATCGTGGTGTTCGTCATCGGCTCGGTGCTGTCCGGGCTGAGTCAGAACATGGAGCAGCTCATCGCGTTCCGGGTGGTCCAGGGCCTGGGCATGGGTGGTGTGCAGGCGCTCGGGCAGGTCGTGGTCGGCGCATTGCTCAGTCCGCGTGAGCGCGGCCGGTACAGCGGTTATACCGGCATGGTGATCTCCGCGGGCACCGTCGGCGGGCCGCTGGTGGGCGGGTTCCTGGTCGACTGGCCCGGCTGGCGCTGGTGCTTCTTCGTCTGCGTGCCGTTGGCGCTCGTGGCGCTGGCCGTGTTGCACAAGACGCTGCACCTGCCCACCAACAAGCAGCGCGTGAAGATCGACTATCTCGGCGCCACCCTCATCACCGGCGGCGTGAGCCTGGTGTTGATGTGGGTGTCGTTCGCGGGCAAGAACTTCGACTGGGTCAGTAAGGAGAGCGCCCTCTACGTGGGTGGCGCGCTGCTGGCCATCATCGGTGCCTACTTCGTCGAGCGGCGGGCGTCGTCGCCGGTCATCCCGCTGCACCTGTTCAAGAACCGGACCGTGGTGCTGGCGATGTTCGGGGGCGTCGCGGTTGGCACGGCGATGTTCGGGGCTTCGGTGTTCATGGGGCAGTACTTCCAGATCGCGCGCGGGTTCTCGCCTACGAAGGCAGGGCTGCTCACGGTGCCGTTGGTGCTGGGGCTGAGCATTTCGAGCACGGTCAGCGGGCAGCTCATCGCCAGGAGCGGCAGGTGGAAGAGCTACCTGGTCTGGGGCGCGTTCTCGCTGGTCATCGGGCTGGCGCTGCTCGGCACGATCGACCACCGCACGAACCTCGTGCTCATGGGCGCCTATCTGGCGCTCGTCGGCGTCGGGGTGGGGCTGACCATGCAGAACCTCGTGCTGGCCGTGCAGAACGGGGTCGGCATGGCGGATCTGGGCGCGGCCAGCTCCACGGCCACGTTCCTGCGGTCGCTGGGCGGGACGGCCGGCGTCTCGGTGCTCGGGGCGGTGCTGGCGGCCCACGTGAGCACGAAGACGCTCGACCGTGGCTCCCTCTCCCCAGCCGTGCGGGACTCCTACGGCGACGCGATGGGTGAGTTGTTCCTCATCGCCGCCGGTCTCGCGGTCTTCACGGTGATCGCCGTGCTGCTGATCAAGGAACAGCCGTTGCGGGATTCGGTGGACGTCACCCCAACGGGTTCTGGTGCACAGACGGTCGCCACTGAGCTTGATTCACCTGTGGATACTGAACAGCGGATTGTGGACAACTCGACATCCGCTGTGGACAAGCTGTTGGTGCTTTCGAGTGACGGGGATCAGGAGGTCGCGGCGCGTTCGGCTGCGCTGCGTTCAACACAGAACTCGTTGCCCTCGGGGTCGCGCATGGTGACCCAGCCGGTGCCCACGGGAGTGCGATGATCCTCGTAGATCGTCGCGCCGAGGCCCTGTAGACGCACGACCTCCTGGTCGCGGGTCGAGTCGGACGGCTCCAGGCAGATGTGGAGGCGGTTCTTCACTGACTTGCCCTCGGGGACGTTGATGAAGAGGTAGCGGATGCCGCTCGGCAGCTCGATCAGGCATTCGTCGTCGCCGGGGTTGTCGTCCGGGTGCACCGGCAGGCCGAGGACCTGGCTCCACCACGAGGTGATCGCGTAGGAGTCGCGGGCGTCGACGGTGATGTTGTGGATGATTGACGTCATGGGGCCGATCCTCGCGTAACCGGGGTCAGCTGACGCGCGAATTTCGGGATGGCCGTCACGTTCGCATAGTTGAGCGGAACACACTCAACTTTTCTGACGTTGTGCGGGATGATGGGCCATGCTGAAGGCTGACCACGAGGTGGAGGAATGGACGCTTTCAACCCGACGACCAAGACGCAGCAGGCGGTGTCCGCGGCGGTGCAGGCCGCCACGCTCAACGGGAACCCGGACGTGGGGTCCGTGCACCTGCTCAGCGCGCTGCTGGCGCAGACGGACGGGTTGACCGCGCCGTTGCTCTCCGCGGTGGGCGCCGACCCGACGCTCGTGCGCAAGGAGCTGGAGACGCTCTCCCGCGGATTGCCCAGCGCCTCGGGCACGACCGTCTCCGCGCCGCAGTTCTCGCGCGACGCCGTGCGGGTGCTGAGCAAGGCGCAGGAGCTCGCCACCGAGATGGGTGACGAGTACGTGTCCACCGAGCACCTGCTCGTCGGGCTCGCGCAGCACGGCGGTCAGGTGGCCGACCTGTTGCGCCGGCACGGTGCGACGCCGGATGCGCTGACGGAGGCCTTCGCTCGCGTGCGCGGTTCGGCGCGCGTCACGTCGCCCGACCCCGAGGGCACCTACAAGGCGCTGGAGAAGTACGGCGTCGACCTGACCGAACGTGCCCGCAAGGGCGAGCTCGACCCGGTGATCGGCCGCGACGCCGAGATCCGCCGGGTCGTGCAGGTGCTGTCCCGGCGCACCAAGAACAACCCGGTGCTGATCGGTGAGCCCGGCGTCGGCAAGACGGCGATCGTCGAGGGGCTGGCGCAGCGCGTGGTGGCCGGCGACGTGCCGGAGTCGTTGCGCGGTAAGAAGGTCGTGGCTCTCGACCTCGGCTCGATGGTCGCGGGCGCCAAGTACCGCGGTGAGTTCGAGGAGCGGCTCAAGGCCGTCCTGAAGGAGATCACCGACTCGGCCGGGCAGGTCATCACGTTCATCGACGAGCTGCACACGATCGTCGGTGCGGGTGCGACCGGTGAGAGCGCCATGGACGCCGGCAACATGATCAAGCCGATGCTGGCCCGCGGCGAGCTGCGCATGGTCGGTGCCACGACCCTGGACGAGTACCGCCAGCACATCGAGAAGGACGCCGCCCTGGAACGCCGCTTCCAGCAGGTGCTGGTCGGCGAGCCCTCGGTGGAGGACTCGGTCGGCATCCTGCGCGGGCTCAAGGAGCGCTACGAGGTGCACCACGGTGTGCGCATCACGGACGCCGCTCTAGTCGCCGCCGCAACGCTTTCCGACCGCTACATCACCGCGCGCTTCCTGCCGGACAAGGCGATCGACCTCGTCGACGAGGCCGCGTCCCGGCTGCGCATGGAGATCGACTCACGGCCGGTCGAGATCGACACCGTCGAACGGGCCGTGCGCCGCCTTGAGATCGAGGAGATGGCGCTGGCCAAGGAGTCCGACGCGGCGTCGCTGGAACGGCTCTCCGCGTTGCGCGCCGAGCTGGCGGAGAAGCGCGAGGAACTGTCGGCGCTGACGGCCAGGTGGCAGAACGAGAAGGGCTCCATCGACCGCGTGCGCGGCCTGAAGGAGCAGCTGGAGTCGTTGCGCGGCGAGTCCGAACGGGCCGAGCGCGACGGTGACCTCGGCCGGGCCGCCGAGCTGCGCTACGGCCGGATTCCGGCGCTGGAGAAGGAACTGGAGGCAGCCGCGGAGTCCACGCACGACGACGCGATGCTGAAGGAGGAGGTCGGCCCGGACGACGTCGCGGACGTGGTCGCGGCGTGGACCGGCATTCCGGCCGGAAGGCTGCTGGAAGGCGAGACCGCCAAGCTGCTGCGGATGGAGGACGAGCTCGCCCGCCGGGTCGTCGGCCAGGGCGAGGCCGTGCGCGTGGTGTCGGACGCGGTGCGCCGCAGCCGGGCCGGCGTCGCCGACCCGGACCGGCCGACCGGCTCGTTCCTGTTCCTCGGGCCCACCGGCGTGGGCAAGACGGAGCTGGCCAAGGCGCTGGCGGCGTTCCTGTTCGACGACGAGCGGGCGATGATCCGCATCGACATGAGCGAGTACTCCGAGAAGCACTCGGTGGCCCGCCTGGTCGGTGCGCCTCCCGGCTACGTCGGCTACGACCAGGGTGGCCAGCTGACCGAGTCGGTGCGCCGCCGGCCGTACTCCGTGGTGCTGCTGGACGAGGTCGAGAAGGCGCACCCGGACGTGTTCGACGTGCTGTTGCAGGTGCTCGACGACGGCCGGCTGACCGATGGCCAGGGCCGGACCGTCGACTTCCGCAACACGATCCTGGTGCTGACGTCGAACCTGGGTTCCACCGTCATCGCCAACCCCTCGCTGACCGAGCGCGAACGCAAGGACGCCGTGCTTGCGGTGGTGCAGCGGCACTTCAAGCCGGAGTTCCTGAACCGGCTCGACGACGTCGTGGTGTTCCACGCGCTCGCCACCGAGGAGCTGACGTCCATTGTGGACATCCAGATCACTCGGCTGGCGGATCGGCTGGCCGCGCGCCGGCTGACGCTGGACGTCACCGCGTCGGCCCGGGACTGGTTGGCGCTCAACGGGTTCGACCCGGTGTACGGGGCTCGGCCGTTGCGCCGGCTGGTGCAGTCGGCGATCGGTGACCAGCTGGCGAAGGAGCTGCTGTCCGGCGAGGTCCGGGACGGCGACAACGTCCGGGTCGACGTGCTGGACGACAACTCGGGTCTGATCGTGGGCCGCAGCGCGTGACCTACGTGCGGTTCGAAGCGGCCCTGCCGAATCGGCAGGGCCGCTTTCCCGGTGTCTTCGGTCTGGTGAACGGGCTGGGCAAGGACGGCCGGCTCTCCGCCGAGCAGGAGTCGTTTCGCCGCGCCGGCAACGACTGGTACGACGCGAACTTCACCAACCCGTCCGACGTCGACCCTGAGGTGTATCTGCGGCCGGGTGCGAGGGCGTGGTTCAAGGTCACGTCACCGCGCCTGATCGACCGGGTGACGGGCTACCTGGCGATCCTCGACGCGCACGCCGTGGCGTGGCGGCGGCTGGAGTCCGATGACCCGGGCCTGATCGTCTACGAGGACGCTGACCAGGTCGTGGTCGTTCCGCGCTGAACAAGTGCATCAAGCTGGATTGATGTATCGTCGAACCGTGTCCGAGACGTTGCCGCTGTTCCTGCGGTTGATGGCGGACCCGCTGCGCTGGCGGCTCGCGCGTGAGCTGGCCGACGGCGACCGGCGGGTTCGTGAACTGGTGGCCGCGGTCGGCCAGCCGCAGAACCTGGTCTCGTACCACCTCAGGCAGCTCCGCGAGGCCGGCCTCGTGACGGCCCGGCGCAGCAGCTTCGACGGCCGCGACAGCTACTACCACCTGGACCTGGAGCGCTGCGCCGAAGCCTGGACCGGTTCCGGCGCCGCCCTGCACCCGAGCCTGACCACCGGCCCTCCTGCCGTCCCGAGTGGTGCGAAGGTGTTGTTCGTCTGCACGGGAAACAGCGGCCGGTCACCGATGGCCGAGGCCCTGCTGCGGCACCGGACCGGCGACGGCGTCGAGGTCATGAGTGCCGGCAGCCAGCCGAAGGCCTTGCATCCCAACGCCATCGCCGCGGTCGCCGAGTACGGCATCACTCTTGAGCACGAACCCACTCATCTGGACACCGTGCGCCGCAACAGGTTCGACCTCGTGGTCAGCCTGTGCGACCGGGTCCGCGAGGTGCTGCCGAGCTTTCCCGGCCGCCCGCGGCTGATCCACTGGAGCATCGCCGATCCGGCTCAGGCAGGCGGCATCGACGCGTTCCGGGGCACCGCCGCCGAACTCGGCGGCCGCATCCGTTTCCTGCCCGTCCCTCAGGAGGTCTGACATGACCACCGATCTGGCGAACCTCGTCAGCGTGCGCTACCTCGTCGACGACGTGGATGCCGCGCTCGCCTTCTACACGAAGAACTTCGGCTTCACCGTGCGCACCAGCTTCGCGCCGGCGTTCGCCGACGTCGTCCGCGGCAACCTGCGCCTGCTGCTCAGCGGCCCGACCAGCTCAGCCGGCCGGCCGATGCCCGACGGCACCACGCCGGGTCCCGGCGGCTGGAACCGCATCCACCTGATCGTCGACGACATCGAGGCGGAGGTCGAGCGCCTGCGCGGGCTGGGCGTCCGGTTCCGCAGCGACGTCGTGCGAGGACCCGGCGGGCAGCAGATCGTGCTCGACGACCCGGCCGGCAACCCGGTGGAGCTGTTCCAACCGGCCTGACCCCGGCGCCCTGCGGCGAGCCGAAACTTCGTGCCGGGGTCACGACGCGCGGAAGTGATCTTCGTTCTGGGGTGCGGACCCACTACGCTTCAGTTGTGGGCATACCGGCGTGGGTCTGGTTCACCGTCGCCGCGGTGGCGGGCGTGGCGGGGTTTGCCCTGCTCGCGACCGACCGGGCGCAACGAACCGCGCGTAATCGTGAACGGCGCCGTTGGGCTGCCCTGCGGGGCTGGCAGTTCGAGGAAACAGACCACGTGCTGCCGACACGCTGGGAAGCGGGCGCCATCGCGTACTACGGCACCGGGCTCGCCCGTGACGTCGTCGCGGGGTCCACCTTCACCGCGGACGGGCGACGGCAGGTCTACGTGCTCGACCACGAGACCGGCGGCAAGGTCAACTCCGTGCTGGTCGGCGTGCGCTGCCGGCGGGCGTTGTCGGTGGTGATCGAACTGTGGCTGTCGACGGTCCCGTTCCAGCGCGACAACGACAAGATGCCGATGCCGGACCTGCTCGGACCGGTCGGTTCGCGGTACGCGTTCGTGACGGACGTCCCGGCCGCGCGCAAGATCATCACGCCGGACCTGATCGACGCCGCCGAGGAGATCGGTGGCGACGTCACGGTCGTCTGGATGGAGAACGACTGGGTGCTCGCCGCCGCGCCGCCGAACTCGTCGCCCGCGCGCCTGGAACGGCTGCTGCGCGACATCGGTGAGCTCGCGGACGTCATCGACCCGTTCGACCCGGACCCCTCCGACCAGGAGGAGCCCGCCGCGGACACCGAGGACGAGGGTGGCGAGGTCTACCGGCCGTCGTTCGGTCGAAAGCAGACCTAGTCTTTTGTGATCCGCATCACATCTAGCGCCGTGTGCGAAGTGTGATCATCGGCCTGCTTCGAACCCGGCGGAAGTCCGACTAACGTGCGATGGCATGCCCACTGCACTGGTGACCGGATCGACCGTCGGGATCGGGGCCGCCTTCGCCCGCAGGCTCGCCGCCGAGGGATATGACCTCGTGCTGGTCGCGCGCACCGCGTCCGCACTGGAGGAACTGGCGAAGCAGCTGCAGGATCGCCACGGCGTGCACGTCGACGTCCTGCCCGCCGACCTCAGCGACCAAGCCGACCGCGCCAAGGTCGAGGCACGCCTCGCCGAGTCGCCCGTCGACCTGCTCGTCAACAACGCGGGCTTCGCCAACACCGGCGAGTTCTTCGAGGCCGACGTCGAGAAGCTGCAGGCCCAGCTGGACGTCAACGTCGCCACGGTGATGCGCCTGACCAGGGCCGCGCTGCCCGGCATGATGGCCCGCGGCAAGGGTGACGTGATCAACGTGTCCAGCGTGGCCAGCTTCCTGCCCGGCCGCGGCACCAGCTACAGCGCGGACAAGGCGTGGGTCACGTCGTTCTCCGAGGGCATGTCGCTCGCGGTCGGCCACGCGGGCGTGCGGATCATGGCGCTGTGCCCCGGTTTCGTGAAGACCGAGTTCCACCAGCGCGCGAACATCGACATGTCCACGACGCCGAACTGGCTCTACATCGACGCCGACCGGCTGGTCCACGAGGGACTGCGCGACCTGCGCCGCGGCAAGGTGCTGTCGATCCCCGGCGCCCAGTACAAGGCGATCGTGAGCCTGACGAAGGTGCTGCCGAGGGCGTTGGTGCGCAAGATGGCTTCTCGCTTCGTTGGTGGCCGCGGACGCACCTGAGTGGAACCGTTCGGCCGAACGGTGCGTCGGATCGGCCGTGAGTGAACAGTTCCATGTCGTGCCGGACGAGCTGCGCGGGTACAGCGAGCTGCTGGACCGCAACGCCCAGCACTTCCTGACCATCAAGGACCACGCGATCTCCAAGGGCGGTGACACCAGCGGGTTCACCGGCCTGCTGACGTTGCTGCACCCCGTCGTGACCGGTGTCGCGAGCCTCTACGGGGAGACGCTGGACTTCGCGAACAAGATGATGCTCAAGGACTCCGGCGCGCTCAAGAAGACCGCAGACACCTACGAGAAGGTCGACCTGCACGGCGTTGCGCTGATGCAGAGCGCTGGAGGTGGCCGATGACCGCGTACGCGGACGTGCAGGACCCGTCGGTCGCGCTCAACGCGGCGGCCGAGGACCGCCCCGGCCGGCAGAGCACCAAGGAGCTGATGGAAGCTGCCGGCTGGAAGCTGCAGGGCGTCAACTGGATCTACGAGAAGGTCACCGGCGAGAACCTGATCGAGGCGCTGATCACCCCGCTGGTCGGCGACTTCGAGAAGATCGACGCCAACGCCAACGCGTGGGACCAGGTCGCCAAGGCGCTGGACTCCGTGCGGCACAACGTCGGTGACGGCGTCGGCCAGCTCAACCCGCACTGGAACGGCGACGCCGCGCAGGCGTTCGAGCGGCGCATGGACACCATGTGGGTCATCGCGATCGAGGCGGACTCCCAGGTCGCCCGGATCATCGGCAACAAGTTCCAGTCCATGGCGAACGCGTGCCGGTCCGCCACGAAGGTCGCCCTGTTCCTGCTCGACAAGCTCTGCACGATGCTGCTCGAAGCCGCGATGACCGCGGTCATCCCGGTCGTCGGCTGGGGCCGCGCGGTGTGGATGGTCTACGACGCGATCCAGATCGTCGACGCGATCCGCAAGATCATCCAGTCGATCATGACGCTGATCGAGGGTGTCAAGGGCATGGTCGACGGCATCGTGGCGATGGGCACGGCGCTGATGAAGCTCAAGGACGTCAAGGATGTCAACGACTTCCTCGACGTGGTCGACGGCGTGCAGGACGGCAAGCAGAAGTTCGACAACGGCAAGTCCGCCGCGAAGTCCGGTGCGATCGGTGTCGGCCTCGGTGCCTACGGTCTCGGCAAGGCCGGTTCCGCGGCCTCGGGCCGTTATGGCTCCGGTTCGGGTAGCGGCGCCGGCTCGGGTGCAGGCTCTGGTGCGCCCGCTCCGGCTCCCAGTGGTGGTGGTCAGCAGTGACGTTTCCGTACGACCAGGCGCGGCTGCAGGCGTTGTTCTCCGACGTGGACTCCCGGATCGACGACCTCGGGAAGGTCGCGACGGCCGCGTCGCAGGTGCAGCGGCGCTCGCGTGGACTCTCCGAGCAGGACCTCGCCGAGATCGAACGGTTCGCGAAGACGCCGGGCGCGCCGAAGGAGCTCAAGGACCTCCAGCGGCGGGTCGAGTCCGGCGAGATGTCCTGGGCCGACGTCGCCGCGGGCCGGGCGTTGAACGACGAGGGTGTGCAGAAGGCACTCGCCGTCGGCGTGCCCGATCTCCAACGCGCCTATCACGCGCTCGAGGAGGGCCAGGACATCGACGACATCATCACCTCGGGCAACCCGGCGGCTCAGCGGCCGCCTCGTGCGCGCCGCGATGACGACGACGAGGACGACGGCCCGAACCACTTCCGCCAGGACGCCTGGTAGTCAGGCCGGCCAGTCCACGCCGCCGCTGCTCACGTGCCTGGTCCCGGTGCCGCGAACGACGTCGAAGGCGACCGCGCAGGCGGTCGCCAGTGAACCCAGTGGCTCGGCGACACCAGGGTTGATCCGCACGACGTCCCGGCGGACGCGCCTGCCGTTGCGCTTGGCGCGCCCGCCGGTCTCGATGCGAGCGATGTCACCGAAGAAGCACAGCTGCTGACCGGTTGCGTCGTGCAACGACTGACGCCAGGCGCCGTGCGTCTTGATCGTCCCGATCAGCTGCCCCTGCGGCGAGCTGACGCGCACGTGGGGACGCCGTCCGAACCCCTTGCCGATGTGCATGATCGGCTGGCCGTGCGGTGTCACGACGTCGAGGTCGAACGTCGTCCAGCCGGAGAACCCGGTGTGGCGCAACGGACGCTGCAGCCCCGGCCCGCTCCGCTCCCGGACCACCGCGAACGGCACGTCGTGTTCGTCGAACACCTCCACCTGGTAGTGCGGGCGGAACAACAGGCTCACAGCCGTCCAGGGCTGTTCGACGAAGAGGGTGCTCACGGTGATGCAGGGTATGCGGCACGGGACGCCCGCGTGTGCGAGGCTACGGACCCGTGCGAACTGAAGTGGTCTTGGACGCGAACGCGAAGTCGGAACTCGCCCGTCTGGTGAGCGAATTGGCCGTGGTGCACGGCAAGGTGACCCTTTCCAGCGGCAAGGAAGCCGACTACTACGTCGATCTGCGGCGGGCGACGCTGCACCACGCGGCGGCCCCGTTGATCGGCAAGCTGCTGCGGCAGCTCACCAGTGACTGGGACTTCGTCGCTGTGGGCGGTCTCACGCTCGGCGCGGACCCCGTGGCCTACGCGATGATGCACTCCGCCGCGATCGCCGGTGATGTGCTCGACGCTTTCGTCGTGCGCAAGGCGAACAAGGCACATGGGATGCAGCGGCAGATCGAGGGCATCGACGTGCGGGGCCAGCGCGTGCTCGCCGTCGAGGACACCTCCACCACCGGTAGTTCGGTGCTGACGGCCGTCACCGCGCTGCGTGAGCACGGTGCCGATGTCGTCGGTGTCGCGACCGTGGTCGACCGGGGTACGGGGGCCAAGGAGGCCATCGAGGCCGAGGGTCTGCAGTACCGGTACCTGCTCGACCTGAACGATCTCGGGCTCGCCTGAGGTTTTATCGAGAGCGGTTCGAGTCACCCCGTCCTAGTCTGGAGGACGGGGTGGTGCGAATGGCCAGGATGCTTGCCGAAGCGGTCATGGTGTTGCACTTCGCCGTGCTGGCGTTCCTGCTGGTCGGCGGTTTTATGGCGTGGCGCTGGCGCAGCCTGATCTACCCGCATCTGGTGATCGGGGCGTGGGCGATCCTCAGTCTGTCGATGCCGGTGACGTGCCCGCTGACGACCGCGGAGGAGTTCTTCCGGGCGCAGGCCGGGATGCGGCCGCTGGGCACCGGGTTCATCGACTACTACATCGACGGCGTCTGGTATCCGGAGAGCGCGTCGATGATGGTGCAGCTCGTGCTGGGGTCGATCGTGATCTTCTCGTGGGTCGGGTTCTACGCTGGCGCGCGTGCTGCTCGAAGGCTTTCACACCGTTAAGCACGCGTTGCGCTTCGGCGCGGACGTGCAGCCGCTGCTCACCACGAACCTGGGTGACGCGGTCAAGCTCGCCGAGTCGCACGCGCCCGACCTGGTCGGGGCCTTCTCGGAGGCCACGGAGGTGGACCAGGCGACCTTCCTGAGGCGGGTCGGCCGCACCCATCCGACCGGCGTGGCGGGGTTCGCCGAACGCCCGGCCCTGCCGTTCGACCGCGGCACCCCGGTCGTCCTGCTCGACAACCCCCGCAACCTGGGCAACTTCGGCGCCACCATCCGGGTGGCGGCCGGCCTGGACGCGGGCGGCGTGCTGTCGACCGGCGACGTGGATCCCTGGCACCCCAACGTCCTGCGCGGCTCGGCGGGCCTGCACTTCGCCCTCCCGGTCGCCCGGGCCACGACCCTGGACTTCGCGGGCGAGCTGATCGCGTTCGACGCCGACGGTGATCTCCTGGCCGGACCGATCCCCGACGACGCCGTCCTGGCGTTCGGCTCGGAGCGGCACGGGCTCTCGCCGGAGGTCCGCGCGAAGGCCACCAGGATCGTCAGATTGCCCATGCGGGAGCGGGTCAGCAGTTACAACCTGACAACTTCCGTGGCGATGGGCCTCTACCACTGGGTGATTCACCGAGCTTCTTGATCGGTCAAGCCCGCACGATGACCAAGTGGTGATCGCGAAACTGCTGGCGGCGCGAGCCGGCGTCGCCGAGCGGGCGGTGTACTCCCGGCACCTGCGCCGGGTCTGGGGCGTACCGGGCACGCTGCTCGGGGCCGGTGCGTGGCCCCCGCGTCTGCGGGACAAGCTGCACACCAGCTTCAACTACTGGTGGCAGGCGCACCTGCTCGACTGCCTGATCGACGGCTACCTGCGCTCGCCCAACGTGCTGCGCAAGGCCGCGATCGTCAAGGTGGTGCGGGGCATCCGGGTGCGCAACCTCCTCGGCTGGACCAACGACTTCTACGACGACATCGCGTGGCTCGGGCTCGCGCTGCAGCGCGCCGAGACCGAGGTCGGTGTCGCCAAACCCAAGGCGCTGGACGCCATCGCGGAACGGTTGCGGGACGGCTGGACCGACCACGCCGGCGGCGGCATCTGGTGGAAGCGCAAGGACGACTTCAAGAACGTGCCCGCCAACGGCCCGGCCGCGATCTTCCTGGCCCGCCGCGACGACCGCACCGACCTCGCCCGCGCACGGTCCATCGTGGACTGGGTCGAGGACAACCTCGTCGACCCCGGCAGCGGTCTCGCGTGGGACGGCCTGCACGTCCACCCCAACGGCGAGGTGCGGGAGATCGAGAAGAACATCTACACGTACTGCCAAGGAGTGCTGATCGGCGCGTGCGTCGAGCTGGCCCGGCACGGCCAGCAGGAGAAGTGGCTCGACCGGGCCGCCCGCACGATCACCGCGGTGCACGACGACCTGGCCGTCAACGGCGTGATCAGGGGGCAGGGCGGTGGTGACGGCGGACTGTTCGCGGGCATCCTCACGCGCTACCTGGCCCAGGCCGCGCTGACGATCCCCGAGCTCGACCCGGATCGCGCGGAGACCGCGGACCTGGCCAGGGAACTGGTGGTCCTGTCGGCCGAGTCGGCCTGGCTCAACCGCGTGATGGCGGTGAGCGGGCCGCTGTTCGGTCCGGAGTGGACGGTCCCGGCGGACGAGCGCGAGGGCCGCGACCTGTCCGTCCAGCTCGGTGGCTGGATGTGCCTGGAGTCGGCGGCGCTACTTGAACGGCACGGCCTCGACGTCCAGGCCTGACCTACTTGAGGTAGCTCAGCAGCGTCTTGGCGTCCTCGCGGAACCGTTCGGGATCGTCGTCGGCCACGAACTCCAGCAACACGTTGCGGTCGATGCCGTCGCGCGCCAGTTCGGACAGCACCGGCTTCCACAGGTCGCGGCGCGCGGAGAGCGGCAGCCGGTCCTGGTAACCGCCGGGACCCCACGAGAAGACGTGTGCGGTCACCGGTTCCAGCGTCCGCACCTCGTGCACGGCGGAGAACACGTCCTGACCCCCGAACGGCTGCCAGTACGACACCACGCCGTCGACCTCGTCCAGCAGCTGCACCGTGGAATCCAGCGTGTCCGTCAACGTGTTCCGGTGGTACTCCAACGCGATCCGCGTGCCCATCGCGTCGGCGTGCTCGACGGCGTGCTGCAGGGCCTCGATCACCGGCCCGCGGTCAGGGCACTCGGCCGACCCGGTGGTTCCGGCCCAGACCCGCACGAACGGCGCGTCCAGTTCGGCGGCGGTCTCCAGGATCGCGGCCAGCTCGCCCCGGTCCGTCACCCCCGCGCGGTAGTACGACCCGTACGCGGCCACCTTCAGACCGGTGTCGAGCGCTCGCCGGGCCGCCGCGAAGTCGCCGGGCGGCACGTGCACGTCGGCGCCCCACTCCACGGCCTGCAGACCGCATTCCGTTGCCAGCTCGCCGATCTTCTCGACCGACAGCTGCCGGAACGTCACGGAGACGAGGCCGGGGATCAGCATCCGCAGGACTGCCGGTGCATCAGCGAGGGCGAGAGCCGGATGGTCTCCGGCGGCTTGGTCGGGTCGCCGATCCGCGAGAGCAGCAGCTTCACCGCGGTCCGCCCGATCTCCTCGACCGGCTGGGCCAGCGTGGTGAGCGGCGGCTCGATCAGCGTCGCCCACTCGACCTCGTCGTAGGACACGACCGCGAGGTCGGTGCCGAGCTTCAGTCCGCGGGCGCGGGCCTCGTGCAGCATCCCGATCGTCACCAGGTGGTCGGCGGCCACGACCGCGGTCGCCGGGTCGTCCTGGTCGAGCAGCGGCGCGAGCCAGCCGCTCTGCGACACCAGCGCCTCGTCCCACTTCAGGCCGGCGCGGCCGAGACCGAGCCGGTAGCCGAGGATGCGTTCCTCGGTCGTCGCCACACCCGTCTTGCCGCAGAGGATGCCGATCCGGCGGTGCCCCAGTTCGGCGAGGTGCCGCACCAGACCCGAGGTCGCCTGCACGTTCTCCGGCCCGACCTGGTCGATGTCCTTGGCCATGGTCAGCCGGTCCACCAGCACGGTGGGAATGCCCAGCCGCTTGAGCTCCGGCAGCACCAGGCTCCCGCCGCCGGCCGAGGGTGTCAGCAGCAGTCCGTCGACCCGGCGTGAGCGCAGCATCCTGACCGCGGTCTGCTCGGATTCGGGGGTGTCCCTGGTGTCGATCAGCACGAGCGAGTAGCCGCATCTTGTCGCTTCGGACTCGATGGCGGCGATCAGCTCGGCGAAGTACGGGTGGGAGACCAGCGACACCGCGAGGCCCAGCGACTTGGTGCCGCCCATGACCAGCGATCGCGCGATGGCGTCACCCGTGTACCCGGTTTCGTCGATCGCCTTCTGGACGCGCTCGCGCGTGTCTCCCGCGACCGGCCTGGTCTCGTTGATCACGTGTGACACCGTGGTGATGGAGACCCCCGCGAGAGCCGCGACATCCCGCATGGTGACCATGGCCGGGACCTTACCCGTTTGGAGGAAGCCCAGATGGCAGCCGTGCTGTGTGTCGGGCTCACAACTCTCGACGTGACCCAACGGGTGGACGACTTCCCGGTGCCCGGCCAGAAGATCAGGTCGCTGGACGCCGTACTGGCGCCCGGTGGCCCGGCGGCGAACGCGGCCCGTGCGGTCGCGGCACTCGGCGGATCATCGGCACTGCTCACCGCGTTGGGCGCGGACGCACTGGGTGATTTCGTGCGGGCGTCGCTGGCTCCGGTGACCGTGACCGCCGTGCCCGCGACCACGCCGGTCAGCATGGTCGTCGTCCGCGACCGCTGACGGTGAGCGCACGGTCGTCTCCCGCAACGCCTCGGTGCCGGTCACCGCCCCGGACCTGGACGTCCTGCTGGCCGGCGTCGACGTCGTGCTGGTCGACGGTCACCACGACGGCCTGGTGCTCCCGGTGGCCCGGCGGGCGAAAGCGCTGGGATTGCCTGTGGTGCTCGACGCCGGGAGCTGGAAACCTGTCCTCGATCACCTGTTGCCGCTGGTGGACGTGGCCGCCTGCGCTTCGGGGTTCGAGCTGTCGGAGGCCGAGGTGCACTCGTACGGGGTGCCTCTCGTGATTCGCACGCACGGTGCGGCGCCGGTGACCTGGTCACGCGACGGTTCGACCGGAGCGCAGCCCGTTCCCGCGGTGCAGGTGAAGGACACGAACGGAGCCGGTGACGTCTGGCACGGCGCATATGCCCATGCGCTGGCGTCGGGGACCGAACCGGTCGCCGCCATCGGCTTCGCGTCGGAGGCGGCCGCCGTTCGCGTCGGCGTGGTCGGGGACTGGTTTGAGAGGCTGGCACGGTGGCAGGACAGCAGGTCAGGTTCGAAGAGCTGCTAGAGCGGGCCAAAGCGCTCACCGATCTGGGCGAGCGCAAGATCCTCGGGATCGGCGGCGCACCCGGATCGGGCAAGTCGACACTCGCGCGCCGGCTCGTCGAGGCGCTCGACGGCCAGGCGGTGCTCGTCGAGATGGACGGCTTCCACCTCGCGCAGAGCGAGCTGGAACGGCTGCGGCTGGTCGAACGCAAGGGAGCGCCGGACACGTTCGACATCCCGGGCTACGTCGACCTGCTCGGCCGGATCAAGGCGTGCGGCCCGGACATGATCTACGCGCCGGAGTTCCGCCGCGACATCGAGGAACCGGTCGCCTGCGCGGTGCCGGTGCACCCGGACGTCCCGCTGGTCGTCACCGAGGGCAACTACCTGCTGCTCAACTACGACAAGTGGAAGCGCGTCCGGATCATCCTGGACGAGGCGTGGTTCCTGTTCATCGACGAGGACGTGCGCGTGCAGCGCCTGATCGACCGCCACCTGCGGTACGGGCGCACCTTGTCGGAGGCGGAGGAGCGGGTGCTGCACGGCACGGACCACGTCAACGCGTTGATGGTGAACTCGTCGAAGGGATCAGCGGACCTGCTGATCACCGAGGTGCTTTAGGAACAGACGATGGTGAAGCAGCCGAGCGGGTCGTTGGTCGAGACGTTCTTGCCGCCGTCTTTCACGGTGCCCGGTGCGCCCACATTCCGTATTGACCGTTGTTCTCGCTGACGTTCTTGCGCACGGTGATGTCGAGTGGAATAGGAACATTGATCCGCAGGCCGTCGCCGACGTTTTCGGCGAAGGTGTTGCGTTCGATCACCAACGGGCCGGTGAGCGCTTCCTTCGGGTCAACGAACAGGCCGGCGGAACGCATCTTCTCGAACCTGTTGCCGCGGATGACGCCGTTGACCGGCCGGTGGACGCCGAGCCAGTTGCCGCCGCTGAACGTGTTGCGCAGCAGTTCGAGCCGGCCGCTCGCCAGCACCTCGAACCCGTCCAGTTCGCTGTCGCGGACGGTCAGCCGCTCGGACCCGCCGATCGAGAAGGCGGCCAGCTTGGTGTTGACGATGTCGGCCTCGACGGCGCCGACGAAGTTGATCAGGTTGGTCTGCCCCTGGTCGCCCTGGACGACGACGTGGTCCGCGCCGATCTGGTCAATGGTGAAGCTGCTGTGCAGGAGCCGGCACTCTGCGCCGCAGAAGAGCCTCCACGCGTCGACCCTGCTGCGCAGGAACGTCACGGACGTCGTGCCATTCCAGAAGTAGGTTCCGTTCCAGTTGCCGACGGTCGAGTCGATGAACCTCGTGTTGGTCGCGTTGTCCGCGACGATGTTGCTGGGGATGGTGCCGTTACGGATCGTGGTGCCGTCGACGCCGGTCATGCTGAGCGCGGGAGTGCCACTCAGGGTGTGTCCATTGAGGTTGATTTTCAACCCATTGGTACCGACTATGAGGCGGGGCCGTTGCCGCAGCCCCAATCGCCCATCAGTGTGAAGTTCTGCGTGATGACCTGGCCGCACTGCGGCATCGCTTCGGCTTGTGCCGGTGTTACTGCGCTGAACAGCGCAATTAAGACGGCAAATGAACCCAGTAATCGCATGACAGGCCTCCCCGCCCTTTTGTGGGAAAGGACAGGCTGGCACTGTTCATGCGATTTGTCGCTGGATTCGGACCGAATTCGGCCGTTCCGGTGATGAGTCAGTTCGCGTGGTGCTCGGTGAGGTGCTCGAGGTTCTCGCTGGTGTCGTCGATCGGCTTCTGCATCTCCTGGCGGTAGCGCCAGATGCCCCACCCGGTGCCGCCGAGGAAGAACGCGACGCTGATGACCAGCGCGGCGGTCTCCAGCCACGGCAGCTGCTGCAGGATGCCCGCGCCGTAGTACCCGGCCAGCACCAGCGTCGGCACCCACGCGATGGCCCCGATGGTCGTGGCCAGCGTGAACCGGCGGATGTCCATCCGCGCGGCACCGGCGATCATCGGCGCCAGCGTGCGGATCCACGGCAGCCAGCGGGCCAGCACGACCGCCCAGAACCCGCGCCGGTCGAGGAAGTCGCCGGCCCGTTTCAGGTTCTGCCGGTTCAGCACCTTGCCGCCCTTGCGCGCGAGCACGCGGGTGCCGGTGTGCCTGCCGATGTAGTACCCGATCTGGTTTCCGACGACGGCCACGATCAGTGCCACGACCGAGAGCGCCCAGGCCGACAACTCGCTGTTGTGCTGCGCGAGGATCACCCCGGCCGCGAACAGCAGCGAGTCACCGGGCAGGAACAGCCCGAAGATGAATGCGCACTCGAAGAAGATGAAGCTCAGCACGATCAGCCACACGGCCACCGGACCTGCGGTCTCCAACGAGGCAAAAGCATGCGCCACGGTGAGCCAGCCTACGTTGTGCCGAGCCGGCGGCGCGGCGACATCGGTCTAACGGGATGACGAAATCTGGATTGAGCACACACAGTCACCACATGAACCACCCCCACTGGAAGCTTCTTGAGTTCACTTTCGAGTGAACCAGTCGAGTGCCGCTAGCGTGGTGCACATGGAGACGCTGCTCGCCGAACTCCGCACCGCGCTCGGGGATTTCGCCGTTCTGACCGACGCCGATGTCACCGCCGGCTACCAGCGCGACATGATGCCGTTGGCGCCGCACGGCAGCCCGCTGGCGGTGGTGTTCCCGCTCGACACCGAACAGGTCCAGGCCGTCGTCCGGGCCTGCGCACGGCACCGGGTCCCGATCGTGCCGCGCGGTGCCGGCAGCGGCCTCTCCGGCGCCGCGAACGCCATCGACGGCTGCGTCGTGCTGGTCACGACCAAGATGGACGCGATCATCGAGATCGACGCCGACAACCGTCTCGCCGTCGTCGAACCGGGCGTGGTCAACCTCGACCTGCGCGGCGCGGTGGAGAAGAACGGCCTGTTCTACCCACCGGACCCGAGCAGCTACGACTGGTGCACGATCGGCGGCAACCTCTCCACCAACGCGGGCGGCCTGTGCTGCGTGAAGTACGGCGTGACCACCGACTCGGTGCTGGGGCTGGAGGTCGTGCTGGCCGACGGCGAGGTGCTGCGCACCGGCCGCCGCACGGTCAAGGGCGTCGCGGGCTACGACCTCACCAAGCTCTTCATCGGCTCCGAGGGCACGCTGGGCGTGATCACCAAGGCCACCCTCGCGCTGAAACCTCTCCCGCAGGCCCCGGCCACGCTGGTCGCCGCGTTCGGCAGCACCGCCGCGGCGGGCGCCGCGGTCAGCCGGATCGTCCGCGAGGGCCTGGTGCCGTCGTTGATGGAGATCATGGACCGCACCTCGATCGAGGCCGTCGAGCAGTACCTGCACACCGAACTCGGGGCCGGCCCCGGCTGCGCGGCGTTGCTGATCTGCCAGACCGACGCGGGCGGCGAGCAGGCCCGCCACGAGCTGCAGCAGATCGAGGCGATCTGTTCCGAGGCGGACCTCGTCTACGCCACCGAGGACGTGAACGAGGGCCGCGACCTGCTGACCGCGCGCCGTGCCGTGCTGACCGCGCTGGAGATCTACGGCTCCTGGCTGACCGACGACGTGTGCGTGCCGCGAACCCGCATCGCCGAGCTGATCCAGGGCTGCGAGGACATCGCCAAGGACGTCGACCTCAAGATCGCCGTCGTCGGCCACGCGGGCGACGGCAACATGCACCCGACGATCGTCTACGACCCCTCCGACGCCGACCAGTTCGTCCGCGCCCAGAAGGCGTTCGACGACATCCTCGCCGTCGGCCTGGCCCTGGGCGGCACGGTCACCGGCGAGCACGGCATCGGCAAGATCAAGCGGGAGTGGCTCGCGAAGGAGATCGGCCCGGTCGGCCTCCGGGTCCACCGCGACATCAAACGCGCGCTGGACCCGGAGAACCTGTTCAACCCGGGCTCGATGTTCAGCCTCTAAGCAGGCTGCCCGAAGTCCTGTCCGTTACTCGCGGAGCGGTTCGGCGTCCAGCCCGATACGTCTGCAAGTACCACCAACTCTTGATCGAATCGCCGTCAACTACACCCATGACCTGTTCCACATCCCGCAGCACCGGCACCAGGTGCCCGGGCCCGAAACGCCCTGTTGGTAGTAGAAAAACGCCTGTTGATGTTGAGTTGGTGGTACTTGCTGACGCCGGCAGCAACGAGTCGCCTGAGGTTCCGGACAAGACTTCTGGCCAGGTGCTTAGTGGCATGGCGTGGCTCGCAACGTCGCCGTGTGAGTTCGCGGTCAGCAGCACGCCGTCTGGACAGGAGGAAATGGCTCCTGGGCAGCCTTCTCCACCTCCGCGAGCATCTGCTGCCGTTCGGCCGGCCCGAGCACCCGGCCGCGGGTCAGCACGGTGTGGATCCGTTGCGTGTTGCGGATGTCGTTGAACGGGTTGCCGTCCAGCACGACGAGGTTCGCCGCGGCGCCTGCTTCGATCCTGGCGCCGCGAGTGCCGGCCTTCAGCGCTGCCACCGGAGACAGGCCCGCCTCGACCAGCAGTTCCAGCTCGTCGTGCACCGAGAAGCCGGAGAACACGTACGGGTTGCCGGCGTCCGTGCCGAGCAGCACCTCCACGCCGTGGTCGTGCATCTCGGCGACCTGTTCCATGCGGCGCTTGAGGAACTCGGCCTGCTGCCGGATCTCCTGCGGCGTCACCGGAGCCCAGTTCTTCAGGCTGTCCCGCCAGAGGTCCCGGTAGAACGCCGGCATGTACTTCATCCGCGGGTCGTTCGCGAACCGGTCCGCCGGGCTGGCGTACACGCGCATCGCGACCATCGTCGGGCACAGCGCGGAGCCGTTGCGCCGCAACCGTTTCGCCAGCTGCACCGCCTTGGTGCGGCTGTGCTTCAGCGACGGCCTGGCGTTCGAACTCCAGCACCTGCCGGAACCACGCGAACGAGTTGGCCGGGTCGAGCGGCAGGTCCGCGATCGCTTGGCGCAGCTCGGTTTCCCGCGTGCTGGTCGCGAGCGGCAGGCCGTACATGTGCTCGAACGTGCGCTGCCCCAGGTCACTCGCGTCGCCCAGCGCCACGTGGTTCGAGCAGTGCCCGGCGAACGTGATGTCCTGCCTAAAGCTCTCGTCCGCGATGGCCGCGAGCGTCGCCCGGTCCAGGTACGAGTAGACCTTCACGAAGTCCGCACCCTGGGCCTTGGCGTCCCGCACCGCCTGCCGCCCCTCGTCCGGGGTGCTGACGATCAACGCAGCCGGCAGCGTGGAGTGCGGTCCGTCGATGATCGTGCTGCCGACGATGAGCCGCGGCCCGAACACCTCGCCGCGCTCGATCCGGGCGCGCAGCTCGTAGATCGGCGGGAAGCCCCACATCTCGCGGATCCCGGTCACGCCGTTGACCAGGCACAGCGGCAACGTGATCCGGTCCAGGTACGCGCCGTGCACGTGCATGTCCCACAGGCCGGGGATGACGAACTTGCCGGCCAGGTCCAGCACCGTGACCCGTGGGGTAACGGCAGGTCGCACGAGCCGACCGCGAGAATCCTGTTGTCCGCCAGCACGATCGTGGCGTTGGAGCGGATGCCGGCCGAGTCGGCGAGGGTGACGCCGCGCAGCGCGGTGACGCTGCCACGTGATGCGCGGAGGCGCTCGCTTCCCGGTGCGAGCAGGCCCATGCCCGCTGCCGCACCGAGTCCGGCCAGCCAGCCCAGCACTTCACGTCGAGTGGTGTCAGTCATGCCGTTCAACCAACACCTTGACGTTACGTGAGACTCAAACCCGATATCCGGTGTGCCGCAACAACGACGTCAGGTACGCCTCCAGCTCCGCCGCCGTGCTCTGCTTCGGATTGGTCAGCGAGTGGTAGAAAAGCGCACCTCCCACCATGTCCAGCACGATGTCGAGGTCGGTGCCGGGCGGAAGACCGGGACGCAGCATCTCCTTCAACGCCGCCCGGCGCGGCGCGATGAACAACTCCCAGTACCGTTTCATCAGTTCGAAGTTGTCCGCCGACGCGCCCACGATCCGGCGCAGCAGCTGGACCGACGCGGGAGTGGACAGCAGCGCGGCCCAGCCCCTGATCGTCTCCTCCGGCGGCGCGACGAGGATGCGCGCCGGATCGAGCGCCGCGACCTCGCGCGGCAGTTCGATGACGCTGAACAGCAGGTCTTCCTTGGTGGCGAAACGGCGGTAGACCGTCGCACGGGTCACGCCCGCGCGCCGGGCCACCTGCTCGATCGACGTGCCGTCGAGGCCGCGTTCCAGGAACAACTCGAAAGCCGCGCTCAGGATCGCGTTGTCCGCCTCGGGGTCGCGGGGACGCCCAGCACTTCGTTCAGCCACGCGGCAAGCCTTTCCGGGTTCGACGGACCGCGCCACGCCAGGTGCCCGTCAGGGCGCACCAGCAGCGTGTCGCCGGCGCGTTCATGGTGCACGACGTCCCCGAGCCGCTCTCGTGCCACCTCCAGGCACGTGCCGGGCCCCGCCAGCACCCACCTGCCGACTCGCGCGAACGCCGGCACGCGCTCGCCCCCGCGCCGCCCGGCCGCCAGCGGTCCGGAGTACTTCACGTCGAGTTGCGAGGTGAACCGCACGAGCTTCCGTTGCACGACCGGAAGCTTCAGCGCCGGCCACAACACCCGGTCCCGTACGGTCCTGGTCACCACGCCGGAGCTCATCACCAGCCGGGTCGCGGGCGTGGTCGAGGCGAGCACCTGTGCCCCGACAGGACGACGTTCGGCCTCGTAGGTGTCGAGCAACCTCTCGGAAGCCTTGCCGCGCACCACCAGTGCGAGCTTCCAGGCGAGGTTGTCGGCGTCGCCGAGCCCGGTGTTCATGCCCTGACCGCCCAGTGGGCTGTTGATGTGCGCGGCGTCCCCGGCCAGCAGGATGTTCCCCCGCCGGTACGTCTGCGCCTGCCGCCGGTGGATGCGGAACGTCGACTCCCACTCCACCTGCTCGATCGGGCCCGGTGTCCACCGCTCGCCGTTCGGTGACATCACTCGCCAGACACCGCCGGGCAA
Organism: uncultured Actinomycetota bacterium; assembly: GCA_963771775.1. Lineage (GTDB taxonomy): Bacteria > Actinomycetota > Actinomycetes > Mycobacteriales > Pseudonocardiaceae > Lentzea. Next base: position 208,687 of record CAVYUS010000004.1, on the reverse strand, counting down.
CGGGAACACGCTCGTGATCGACGACCCGTCGACGTACAGGTGGATCGACTCGCGGTCGAGGTCCCACTCCCCGTAGACGTCCCGCAGGAGGAAGTTCTCCATCACCGGCTCGCCCTCGAACGCGATCCCCGCCATCTTCCGCACGGCCGAATGCGCGCCGTCGCAGCCGACGAGCCAGTCCCAGCCGGAGACCGCCGAGATCGGCGTGTTCCACTCGATCTCCACTCCCAGCGCGGACAACCGGTCGCGCAGCAGCTGAACCGACTGCGGGGCCGACATCAGGGCCGCCCACGCCTTCAGCGTCTCCTCCGGCGGCGCGGCGGCCATCCGGTCCGGATCGAGTGCCGCGACGGTGCGCGGCAGTTCGATCACGCTGAACAGCAGTTCCTCCTTGGTGGCGAACCGGCGGTAGACCGTCGCGCGGGTCACCCCGGCGCGCTTGGCCACCTGCTCGATCGACGTGCCGTCGAGGCCGCGTTCCAGGAACAGCTCGAAGGCGGCCGTCAGGATCGCGGTGTCCGCCTCGGGGTCCCTGGGACGCCCAGCACTTCGTTCAGCCGCCACCATATAAATACAGTACAACTCTGTATTTGAATTTCGTCAGCAAAAAGGCCCGCCGTGAGACGGGCCTCTGTGCCGGGTCAGCGTTCGACGCGGGGGATGATCTGTGTCGAGTCGTCCTGCAGGTGCGCCTGCATGACCTGGGTGATGTCGTCGGCCTCTTCCTGCACCAGCGACTTCTTCTCGCGGCGCGCCTTGATCACCTCGATGATGATCGGCACGATCGACAGGAAGACGATGGCGAGCAGCGTGATCTCGAGGTTGTTCTTGATGAACGAGACCTGGCCGAGGAAGTAGCCCAGGATCGTCAGACCCGCGGCCCAGGCCACGCCGCCGATCGCGGAGTACGTGAAGTACTTCTTCGGGTCCATCTTGCCGACGCCGGCCATGGCCGTGATGAACGTCCGGACGATCGGCACGAACCGCGCGAGGACGATGGCGCGCGCCCCGTACTTGTCGAAGAACTCCTGCGTCTTGTCGACGTACTCCTTCTTGAAGATCTTCGACTCAGGCTTGCTGAACAGCGCGGGACCGGCCTTCTGGCCGATGTAGTAGCCGACGACGTTGCCGGCGAACGCGCACACCGTCAGCAGCACGCAGACGAGCCAGAGCGGGGTGTCGATGGTGCCTGCCGCGACGAAGAGACCCGCCGTGAACAGCAGCGAGTCGCCGGGCAGGAAGAAACCGACGAGGAGCCCGCACTCCGCGAAGATGATGAGGCACAACCCGATGAGCATGTACGGGCCGAGCCCGTTCAGCAGAACGGTGGGGTCCAGCCAGTCAGGGCCCAATGCAATCGTCACGGCGACAACGGTACAGGTCAGCTGAGCGTGATCACTGCGGCCACCGTGCCCGCTGCCAGGCCCAACAGCAGCGCCAGACCCAGCACCCACCACACGGACATCGACGAGGGGCGGTCGACGGAAATCGGGGCAGGCACGACAAATCCGGCGTTCGTGCTGGTCGCCTGGGCGCGCAGCGCGTCGGTCACCAGCCGTTCCGAATCGTCTGCCATGTCCTCAGTCCTTGACCCACTCGCCCTTGTCCATCACGTCCCTGGGCTTCAATTCTGCATCCAGCACCACGAGGTCCGCCGCACAACCCGCCTGCAGCTTGCCGGTGTCGAGCCCGAGCAGCTCGGCGCCGCGGGTCGCGGAGGCGTAGGCGGCCTCCACGAGTGACAGACCGCAGGAGTTCACGGCGTTGCGGAACGCCATGTCCATCGTCAGTGTGCTGCCGGCCAGCGCAGCGCCACCGGCCAGCGTCGGAACGCCGTCGACCACGCGAACTTCGAGCCCGCCCACGTCGTACACGCCGTCGCCGACACCGGCGGCCGCGATGGCGTCGGTGATCAGGACGGTGCGCCTGAGGCCGGCGTGGCGTGCGGCCAGGCGGACCGCGGTCGGGTGCAGGTGCACGAGGTCGCAGATGAGTTCGACGGTGACGCGGTCGTCGTCCAGCAGCGCGCCGATCGGGCCGGGCTCGCGGTGGTGCAGCGGGCGCATGCCGTTGAACAGGTGCGTCGCGACCGTCGCGCCGGCGTCGACGGCCGGGCGGACCTGCGCCTCGGTCGCGTCGGTGTGACCGATCGCGGCGAGGACGCCCGCGTCCACGAGCTGCCGGACGGCGGACACCGCGCCCTCCAGCTCGGGCGCGATGGTGATCATCCGGACGGTGCCCTTGCCCGCGTCGAGCAGCTTCGTCACCGCGGTGTGCTCCGGCGGGCACAGGATCGCCGGGTCGTGCGCGCCGCAGCGGGCGGCGGACAGGAACGGGCCCTCCAGGTGGATGCCCGCGACCACGCCCTCCTGGACCAGCTCGGCCAGCGCGGAGACCTGGTCGGCCAGCTCCGGCACCGGGCGGGAGACCAGCGAGGCGAGCAGCGTCGTCGTGCCGTGCCTGCGGTGGGCGGCCGCCGCCTTGCGGACCTTCAGCGGGTCCTTGCTGGTGAACGCGTCACCGCCGCCGCCGTGGCAGTGGATGTCGACGAACCCCGGCACGATCGTGCAACCGCTGACGTCGGTCGTCGGACCCTCGGGCGCGACGCCGTCACCGACCGCCGCGATCCGGCCGTCCCGGACGCTGATCCACCCGTTCTCGAGCACCCTGTCCGGCGTGACGACCCGACCACCGGTCAGGGTCACGTCGACAGCTCCACCCCACGTGCTCATGACGCCTCCAGCATGTCGATGGCCAGCAGCGCCGCGCCGAGGAAACCAGCCTCGTCGCCGAGCGCCGCGAGCCGCAGCTCCGGTCGGCGCTGGAAGGCGATCAGGCCGTCCAGCCTTTCCCGCAACGGTTCCACCAGCAGGTCTCCTGCCAGTGCGAGTCCTCCACCGAGCACCACCGCCTCCGGACCGAGCAGCGTCGCCAACACCAGGATCCCCCTGGCGAGCGCATCCACGGCCTCGTGCCACACGGCGACAGCGTCCTGCTCCCCGTCCTGCACCCTGCGGGCGACTTCGGCGGCGCCGTTGACGGGGGTGCCGGTACGTGCGGTGTACCGGCGGGCGATGGCCGCGGAGGACGCGACCGTCTCCACGCAGCCGATCTGGCCACAGGCGCAAGGCACGCCGTGGCCGACGTTCACGTGGCCGATCTCGCCCGCGTAACCGTCGCCGCTGAAGATCTTCCCATCCACCAGCAACGCACCGGCGATTCCGGTGCCGATGGGCATGATCACCGCGTTGCGCAGGTCCTTCGCGGCACCCATGCGGCACTCGGCCAGGCCCGCGGCGCGCACGTCGTGGCCGAACGCGACCGGGACGCCCAGCCGTTCGGTGAGGACGGTGCTGAACGGGAACTCGCTCCACGGCAGGTTCGTCGTGTACACGCCGACGCCACTGGCCTCGTCCACAATGCCCGGCGCCACGACCCCGACGGCGTCGATCCGGTGCTCGCAGGCTTGCCTGAGCTCGTCGACGAGCTCGGCGATCACCCCGAGGAGCGGCTCCAACTCGCCGGGAGTCGCCCGGCGAGCGTGCTTCTCCGCCGCCACCGCGTCGGAGGTGCCGGCGACCAGCGCCGCCTTGGTTTCGGTGCCACCGATGTCGACGGCGACCACGTGTCTGCGTGCCACGAGGACTGATCCTGCGGCATCGAAGCCCTATTGGTCTATACCAAGTACCGGATTGGGCGCGTGTTCCTACTCGGTGAAACGCTCTCACCGGGCAAAACGGCCTTCGGTCAGCCCGCCATGATCTTCTGCAGGGCGTCGAGTGCGCGCGAAGCCGTCGACTTCACGGTGCCCTTGGAGATGCCGGTGGCCTCGGCGATCTCGGCCTCCGACAGGTCGCCGTAGTAGCGCAGCACGAGTACCTCGCGCTGACGCGGCGGCAGCTGCTGCAACGCCTTGACCACGGCCTGGTGCTCCGCCGTCAGCATCGCGAGCGACTCGGCCGACCGCGCGTTCGCCACGTGCGGCGGGGTGTAGTCGCGGGCCGTCTTGCGCCGCCGCAGCACGCTGCGCGAACCGTTGACCACGGCCGTGCGGAGGTAGCCCACAGCGGCCTGTGCGTCGCGCAGGCCCTTCCAGTTGCGGTGCAGCCCGGCGAACGCCTCCTGCACCACGTCCTCGGCCGTCGACGGCTCGTCGACGAGCAGCAACGCGAGCCTGACCAGGCGCATGCGGTGCTGCTTGTACAGGTCTTCGAGCGTGAGCGGCCCTGCCGGAGGTCCTGCGACGCCGTCCTTGATTCGCAGGTTGGTCAGGGTGTCCTGCACGGTGCGCGGGGTTTCTTCGCCAACCACAAGGTAGGACGGTACCGGTCACCGTCGCTACGGTGGTCGCATGGCCCGCTTTGCAGTCGAATTGGTGTTCGGTCCCGACCGGGAGAAGCGCCTCGCCGTGCGTCCCGCGCACCGCGAGTACATCGCCTCCCTCGCCGAGAAAGGCGTGGTCCTCGCCGCAGGTCCGTACGCGGACGACACCGGCGCGTTGATCATTTACGAAGCCGCGGACGAGGCCTCGTTGAAGGAGATCATCTCCGCTGACCCGTACACGCCGGCGAACGTGATCACGAAGTGGGAGATCCGCGTGTGGAACGCGCTCCTCGGCTCGTGGCTCACCGACTAGGGCCTGTATCGAGGTCCCGTTCGATGCAGGCCCTAGCTGCCTGACCGCCCGGCCCGACCAGTCCTGACGTGTCGTTCGCGGCCATCAGCCGGTCGGCGTCGGCCACCTCCTCGACCGCCTGGCGGTCCACGACCATCGGCGTGAACGCGCGGAAGATCTTCAAAGCGCCCACCCAGCCGGGGACGTGGACCGCCTTCGACCGCTTCTCGATGCCCCGCACGACGGCCCTGCCGACGTTGCGTACCGGGTACTTCTTGCCGGCCAGGCCCGGCATGCCCTGCCGGAGCTTGCCGAACACCGGGTGCTCGTCGGCGCTGTTGACCATGTCCGTGGAGATCCACGAGAAGTAGGCCGTGCCGACGCCCACGCCCAGGTGCCGGACCTCGGCGCGCAGGCTGTCCGCGAACGCCTCACAGCCCGCCTTGGCCGCCGAGTAGGCCGCGTTGCCGGGGATGTGCACGATCGCCGCCAGCGACGACACGACGAGGCAGTAGCCACGGCTCTTGATCAGGTGCGGCAGCGCCGTGCGAACCGTGCGCCACACGCCGAGCAGGTTGACCTCGATGACGCGTTCGAACGCCTTCGGGTCCATCGACCGCACGAACCCGGTGGCCGCGATGCCCGCGTTCGCCACCACGACGTCGATGCCGCCGAAGTGCGCGGCGACCTCGTTCGTGACGCGTTCGAGCGCGTCCCAGTCGGTGACATCGGCTTCCCACGCCCTGCCGCCGGTCTGCGCGGCGACCTCTTCGAGCTGGGCTTTCTCAAGCCCGACGAGCGCGAGCCGAGCCCCGCGCGCGGCCAGTTGCCTCGCCACCTCGGCGCCGATGCCTCTGGCCGCGCCGGTGATCAGTACCACCTTGCCCGTGACGTCCATGCCGCCACGGTAACGCAACCTACTCTCGGTAAGCTACTGGCAAGTTAAATTGCGCTGAGGCGGTCCACCTCGGCCTGCGTCAGCTCGAGTGACAGCACCGGCACCAGGTCGCTGAGCTGCTCCAACGTCCGCGCGGACGCGATCGGCGCGGCCACCGTCGGCTGCTGCGCGAGCCACGCCAGAGCGACCGACGCCACCGTGGTCGCGTGCGTCTCGGCCAGTTCGTCGAGCACCTCCAGCACCTGCAGGCCGTGCTCGTCGAGGTACTTGGAGGCGGCCTTGGCCCGGACGCTCTCGACCTCGACGCCCGGCCGGTACTTGCCGGTCAGGAAGCCCTTGGCGAGCGACCAGAACGGCACCGTCGCGAGCCCGTGGTCCGCGACGACCTTCTGCAGGTCACCCTCGAACTCGGTGCGGCTGACCAGGTTGTACTCGGGCTGCAGCGCCACGAACCGCGCGAAGCCCTCGCGCTCCTGGATCTCCAGCGCCTTCGCCAGTCGTCCGGCCGAGAAGTTCGACGCGGCGATGTAGCGGACCTTGCCGTCGCGGACGAGCTGGTCGTAGGCGGCGAGCGTCTCCTCGAGCGGTGTGTCGGCGTCGTCGAGGTGGTTGTAGTAGAGGTCGATGTGGTCGACGCCGAGCCGCTTCAGCGAGCGTTCGGCGGCGGTCAGGACGGTGCTGCGCTTCTGGTTGTCGAAGCCGGTCAGCATGCCGACCTTCGTGGCCAGCACGATCTGGTCGCGGTCGCGCCCGGCCAGCCACCTGCCGATGATCGACTCCGACTCACCGCCGGAGTTGCCCTCGGCCCACTGCGAGTACACGTCGGCGGTGTCGAGGAAGTTCCCGCCCGCCGCGGTGTAGCCGTCGAGCACGGCGAACGACTGGTCCTCGTCGGCGGTCCAGCCGAAAACGTTGCCACCCAGGCAAAGGCGAGACACGTTCAGGTCAGTGGTGCTCAGGATCCCCATGATCCGACGGTAGTCGGTGCCTCCGCGCGCCTGCGCGAGAACTCACCGGCTGGGATCGGTCGTACCGGCCAGTAGCCCCCATCAGGCGTGTTTCACTTCTTGAACGATCATGACGCCGAGTCGGGCGCCGCGTCGGCCCCGTGACACCGCCTCGTAGGATGCGGTTGATACGGCGTTCAGGGCACCTGAGGAGGACGACCGATGCCCATCGCAACTCCCGAGGTCTACGCGGAGATGCTTGACCGGGCCAAGGCGAACGAGTTCGCCTACCCCGCGATCAACGTCACGTCTTCGGAGACTCTCAACGCGGCTCTGCGCGGATTCGCCGAGGCCGAGAGCGACGGCATCATCCAGGTCTCGACCGGTGGTGCCGAGTTCGCCTCGGGCACCAAGGTCAAGGACATGGTGACCGGCGCTGTCGCGCTCGCCGAGTTCGCGCACGTGGTCGCCGCGAAGTACCCGGTGAACATCGCGCTGCACACCGACCACTGCCCGAAGGACAAGCTCGACGGGTACGTGCGTCCGCTCATCGCCATCAGCCAGGAGCGGGTCGACAAGGGCGGCAACCCGCTCTTCCAGTCGCACATGTGGGACGGCTCGGCCGTCGCTCTGGACGAGAACCTCCAGATCGCGAGTGAGCTGCTCGACCTCTCCGCCAAGGCGAAGATCGTCCTCGAGATCGAGGTCGGTGTCGTCGGTGGCGAGGAGGACGGCGTCGACAACGAGATCAACGACAAGCTCTACACGACGGCGGACGACTACCTGAAGACCGTCGACGCGCTCGGCGCGGGTGAGAAGGGCCGCTACCTTCTCGCCGCGACGTTCGGCAACGTGCACGGCGTCTACAAGCCGGGCAACGTGAAGCTGCGTCCGGAGATCCTCAAGCAGGGTCAGGACGTCGCGGCGGAGAAGCTCGGCCTGCCGGCCGGCTCGAAGCCGTTCGACCTGGTCTTCCACGGCGGCTCCGGCTCGCTGCTCGAGGAGATCCACGAGGCCGTGTCGTACGGCGTCATCAAGATGAACATCGACACGGACACGCAGTACGCCTTCACCCGCCCGATCGCGGCGCACATGTTCGCGAACTACGACGGTGTGCTGAAGATCGACGGCGAGGTCGGCAACAAGAAGGCCTACGACCCGCGCAGCTACCTCAAGGCAGCCGAGCAGGCCATGGCCGCCCGCATCGCCCAGGCGTGCGAGCACCTGAAGTCGTCGGGCCGCATGATCGCGGGCTGACGCACGTTTCCGACGTACGTTTCTGACGCACGCGGGGACCTTCCGTACTCGACAAGGGTACGAAAGGTCCCCGCGTGCGTTTGGCGTCTAGCCGAGTTTCAGGCGGGAGGCGATCAGCTGCGTCTCCGGCCGGTGGACCACCATGTCGCCGACCGTCCACAGCACCGCCAGCAGCACCGCGGTCACCGCCGCCGACGAGAACGAGATGGGCGGCCCCCACAGGTACTCCTGCTGGAACCAGATGCCGACGTACCCGACCGTCGTGACGGCCGCCGAACCCAGCACGGCCGCGGCCGGCGTGGGCATCCTGACCGCGTGCGCCGCGTCGATCGCGAGGCCGACGACGATCAGGAACAGCGGCACCGCGGACTTCGGGAAGTCGATGCCCGCGAGCAACGGCCAGATCAGGCACCGGTACGCGACATACCCACCGGCGACGGCCGTGGCGGCCCAGGGCTTGTCGATCGTGCGCCGGGCGACGACCAGCACGATGGCCGCGGCGATGAGGCCCCAGACCGGGTAGACCCAGTCCGCGATGGGCAGCGCGAAGTTGACGACCGCCTCCCGGCCGACCGGGACGCCGAGCTGGTCCGCGGCGAACTGAATCAGGATCGGCTCCGCCTCGGGACTGCCGTTGTCGTAGGCCTGCAGCGCGCGCACGCCGTACTCCTGGTGCTGGTTGGGGAACCAGACGTTCTCCAGGAAGAACAACCACAGCGCGACCAGGCCGAACGTCCGCATCGTGCCTGCGGGGAAGTACTTCAGCCACCCGCGGATCGCGCCGGCCAGCATGATCGCCGTGCCCAGGTAGAGCAGCGCGTGCGACCCGCTCCACGACGTGATGTCGAGGCCGTTGATCCGGTGGTTGATGATGTCGATCGGCAGTGCGACCAGGAAGATCCCGCACCCGACCTGCATCAGCCGCAGCGTCAGCCGGTCGACGCCGTAGCCGGTGAACGTGTGGAACAACGTCAGCCCGACCACGATCACCGTGCCCACCGTGTTGATCAGGTGCGGCGGTGCCAGATCGTCGCGCAACCACTTGAAGTGCCACGAGACGTCCCACGACGACCCGAGCAGTTTGAGCAACAGGCCCACGAGCCACAACTGGTAGAGCCGCTGCGTGAGCGCCGCCGGTGTCTCTCTGCCGGGCGTGCCCCGCTCCCAGTACTGGTCCCGGAACTGCCTTACCCCCTGAATCATGCGCCCATCATGAGGTGGCCGTCTGTGGACAGGAAGGCCGCCCCACCCTGGATTTACCCTGATGTTTCCGATTCGTATGCACGATCGGGTGAGCGTCGTTGCTCCGACCGGCCCGGCGCGGCACCATGCTCGGCCATGAGCAAGAAGATCGTCGCCGGGGTGCTCGTGACCGCTCTGCTGCTGGCCGTTGTGGCCGCGGTCATGAGGGTGTTCCTCTCCTGACGCGCTGTCGTGGGGCACGATGGACCGCATGCATGAAAACCTCCTCGGGCCAGAACCGACCCGGCTTCCCGAGCGCCCTGAGGCCCAGGCCGCCGCGGATGGCGGCACCGATCCCGGCAAGATCGTCCGGGCCTACCCGGACTTCTCCGAGGCCTGGGCACTGCTCGCCGAGCGCGCCCTGCACGCCGGCGACCCCGTCGCCGCCTACGCCTACGCCCGCACCGGCTACCACCGCGGCCTCGACCAGCTGCGTCGTTCCGGCTGGAAGGGCTTCGGCCCGGTGCCGTGGGACCACCGGCCGAACCAGGGCTTCCTGCGCGCACTGGGCGCGCTCGCCAGGGCCGCCCGTGAGATCGGGGAGGACGAGGAGTGGGAGCGCTGCTCCAAGTTCCTCGCCGAGTCGGACCCGAAGGCGCCTTCCGCGCTCGGCCTGACCTGATCCGGCCTTGCCGCTCGTGTGACGCTGCGCGCACCAGGCATCCAATCCGCGTACCCGCAGGTTGTGCCTGGTGGCCGTTGAACCAAGACTGACGGCGGACACGAGCGAGTAGGGGTGAGCTGTGGGTGCCGTCCGGGAAGCGGTGGGGCGCGGATTGACGCGGTGGCGCGGGGCCGCGCTGCCGATCGTCCAAAGTGCTCTGTCCGCCGGTCTCGCCTGGGTCGTGGCGACCCTCGTGATCGGACACCAGCACCCGTTCTTCGCGCCGATCGCCGCGGTCGTCTGCCTCGGAGTTTCGCTGGGGCAACGACTGCGGCGCGTCGGTGAGCTCGTCGTCGGTGTGAGTGTCGGCGTCGGTGTCGGTGACGCGCTGATCAGCTGGATCGGCTCCGGACCGTGGCAGATCGCGCTCGTCGTCGGCCTGGCCATGTCCGGCGCCGTGCTGCTCGACGGCGGTTCGGTGATCGCGTTGCAGGCCGGCAGCAGCGCGGTGCTGGTCGCGACGCTGCTGCCGCCGAGCGCGGGTGGCGGGTTCGACCGCATGATCGACGCGCTGACCGGTGGCCTGGTCGGGCTCGCCGTGGCGGCGTTGCTGCCCGCGAACCCGGTGACCGTGGCCCAACGGCAGCTGAAGGCGCTCACGAACACACTCAGCGGTGCCCTGCGGAACCTCGCCGGGGCGCTGACCGAGAACGACGCGGTGAAGGCGGCCGGGGTGCTCGCGGAGCTGCGGACCAGTCAGGCCACGATCGACGACTACAAGGCGGCGCTGCAGACCGGGTCGGAGATCGCGCGGATCGCACCCATCCGCTGGCGGTCCAAGGACGAGCTCAGCAGGTACCAGACCGCGGCCGGTCCGGTGGACTACGCGATCCGCAACACCCGTGTGCTGGCGCGCCGGATCATGGCCGCGCTCAAGGCGGAGGAGCAGATCCCCGACGGTGTGCCGGACGTCCTGAAGGAGTATGCGGACGCCGTCGACTGCCTCAAGGGCGAGCTGGAGAAGGGCGAGACGCCCAAGCAGACGCGTGAAGCCGTCCGGGACGCCGCGCGGCATCTCACCGCGCGGCGGCTCGGCGGGGACGGGTTCTCGTCCAAGGTCGTGCTGGCGCAGATCCGCAGCGTTGCCGTGGACCTGCTGCAGGCCACCGGGCTCAGCCGGAGCGAGGCGATGGAGGCGTTGCCGCCCCTCAGCCCTCCGGCCGGTTCAGCAGACCCAGCAGCAGCGAGTGCACCTGCTCGTGATCGCGAGGATCGGTCAGGGCACACGAACCGCCCGTGATGGCGTACCACTCTTCCGCGCCTTCATAGCGGACCAGCGCGCGCAGTTTTCCGTCGTCGGAAAGCTCCGTACACAGTTCCAGGTCTCCCGTGACGACGCCGACCTCGTCGGTCATCACGCCGCCGGGGCCCGCCACGAAAAGCGAGGAGAGTGTCGTCATCAGCAGGTACCGAGCATGCTCGTCAACGCGTCCTTTTCTGGCTGGTTCACACTGAGTTCCCACTTTGCCTTCGTGCCTACCCACATCTTGGCGTAAGTGCAGTAGTACGACTTCAGCGGAGGCTTCCAGGTGGCCGGGGTCTGGTCGCCCTTGGCCTGGTTCACGTTGTCGGTCACCGCGATCAGCTGTGGGCCGGTCGTGTCGTTGGCGAACTTCTCGCGCTTGTCCGTCGTCCAGGACGACGCTCCTGACCTCCAGGCGGCCGCCAGAGCCACAACGTGGTCGATGTCGATGTCCGACGCCGCCGTCCACGTCGCGCCGTCGTACGGCGAGAACCAGCTGCCTGAGGTGGCCCGGCACTGGGAGTCGGTCACCACGTTGGCGCCGTCGCGCTTGAGCACGAACTCGCGGGTGTTGCAGGCGCCCTCCTTGGCGCTCCAGTGAGGGAACTTGTCGCGCGAGTAGCCAGTCATCGGGCCGTCCGCGCGCACGGTGAGCCCGGCCAGCTTGGCTTTGGCGTCGGCGGTGGTGGCGGGGATTCCTGGGGGTGTCGCGAGTGCAGGGGAAACAAAACCAATGGCGAGCGCCATCGTGGCGACTGAAACACCAATGGTTCGGTTAACTTTTGACATCATCCCGGCCTTCCTTGTTGGAAGTTTCGGGACCACCCTTAGTCACATTATGGAATTAGGCAATGCCTTTGGGTGACACTCAAGTGAACGACAAGCACAGAACTAGACACCTCGAACGAGCCTCAGGTCCTCGGTGTGCCGGTACCAGGTCCACTTGTCGACCGGCCGCGGATGCTTGTGACCATCCAGAACGGCGGTCGTGGGCAGACAGCCGAGCTGGAACGCGCGCGGCCGGCTCTCCCGCACCTTCGAACCGATGAGGCGTTTGTTAACGATTCGGACCACGAGGCCCAAGCCGCCGTCGGGGTCGGGCGTGCACTCGATCCGGGTCGCCTGGCCGCGCAGCACGTTGTCCGCGTCGCTGTAACCAACGCCACGTACCGGCGACAACACGCCGAGCCCCATCAGCACGCCGCCGACGTCGTCGCGCACGAACGGAACGGGATCTACGTCACCGTTCAACGCGATGTCCAGGGCCCGTGCGGGATCCGCCGAAAGGCCCCACAGCGCGGCGAAGGCGGACGGTCCGACGGGCACGTAGCCGAGCGTGATCGAACCGAGCTTTTCCTTGCGCAGCAACCGAACCCCGACGGCGGCGAGGTCGGCGTCGGTGCCTGCCACGATGAGCCGTTCGGCGTCCAGATGCCGGTCGACGTGGTCCTTGCCGGGACGTGCGGGCACGACCTGCACGTCGTCACGTTCAGTGATCATTGGCAACTGCGTGTTTCCGCAGGCCAACACGATTCCGCGCACGGTCATCTCCTGGTCTACCCTCGCTTACCGGCATTCGCTTTGAACCAGTCCAAGCGCTTGGAGTTTCACATGCCGGCCGTCGTGCTGATCGGTGCCCAGTGGGGCGATGAGGGCAAGGGCAAGGCCACCGACATCCTCGGTGAGCGTGTCCAATGGATCGTCCGCTACCAGGGCGGCAACAACGCGGGTCACACCGTGGTCCTCCCGGACGGCCAGAAGTTCGCCCTGCACCTGATCCCGTCGGGCATCCTCACGCCCGGTGTGAAGAACGTCATCGGCAACGGTGTCGTGGTCGACCCCGGCGTCCTGCTCGAGGAGCTCGCGGGGCTTGAGGAGAAGGGCGTCGACACCAGCGGTCTGCTGATCTCGTCGGACGCGCACTTGATCATGCCGTACCACGTGGCCATCGACAAGGTGACCGAGCGGTACCTGGGCAAGGCGAAGATCGGCACCACCGGCCGCGGCATCGGGCCCGCCTACCAGGACAAGCTCGCCCGCGTCGGCGTGCGCGTGCAGGACCTGCTGGACGAGAAGATCCTCCGGCAGAAGGTCGAGGCGGCCCTGGACTTCAAGAACCAGGTGCTGGTCAAGGTCTACAACCGCAAGGCGCTCGACCCCGACCAGGTCGTCGACCAGGTGCTGGAGCGCGGTCAGCACTTCGTGCACCGCATCGCGGACACCCGCCTGCTGCTCAACCAGGCGCTGGACCGCGACGAGATCGTGGTGCTGGAGGGCTCGCAGGGCACCCTGCTCGACGTCGACCACGGCACCTACCCGTTCGTCACGTCGTCGAACCCGACGTCGTGGTGGCGCGACGGTCGGCTCCGGTGTCGGCCCGACCCGCATCAGCACCGTGATCGGCATCCTGAAGGCCTACACGACCCGCGTCGGCTCCGGTCCGTTCCCGACCGAGCTGAACGACGACCATGGGCGAGTACCTGCGCAAGCAGGGCGGTGAGTTCGGTGTCACCACCGGCCGTTCGCGGCGCACCGGCTGGTTCGACGCCGTGATCGCCCGGTACGCCTCGCGCGTCAACGGCATCACCGACTACTTCCTCACCAAGCTGGACGTGCTGTCCGGCCTGGAGACGGTGCCGGTCTGCGTCGCGTACGAAGTGGACGGCCGCCGCGTCGACGAGATGCCGATGACGCAGACCGACGTCCACCACGCCGTGCCGGTCTACGAGGAGCTGCCGGGCTGGTTCGAGGACATCTCGCACTGCCGGACGTTCGACGAGCTGCCGGCCAACGCCAGGGCCTACGTCGAGTACCTGGAGAGCATCATCGGCGCCCGCGTGTCGGCGATCGGTGTCGGCCCCGGCCGCGACCAGACGATCGTCCGCCACGACGTGCTCAGCTGATCGTTCGCTGCTGGGCCTCGAGCAGCTCGGTCCGCATGACCTTCAGCTGTTCGAGGCCCTTGCCGAACTCGCGGGCCATCGAGCCGTCGTCCGGTCCGCTGTCGCGGAACACGACCAGGCACGACCGCGCGCCGTTCTCCAGCGCCACCAGACCGCCCTGCCACGCCGTGGCGAGCCGCTCGTCCGGTGGCGCGGGGAACTCCTCCCGCAGCACGGGAACGAGCCTCTCGCAGCCCACCGCGATGGCAGCCGGATCGCTCGCCCGCACTCCGACGAACACCTGCTCGTTGGCGCGCACCACGGCCATCAGGCGGTCCCAGCCGCCGCCGTAGGTCCACGTGTTCACCGCCTCGTCGGTGTTCACGTCGACCTGCTGCGGCGCGGGCGGTTGCAGCGGAGCCGCCGTCGGTGTCGCTTTCGGCCACCACATCGACGCGCCCACGCTCACCACGGCGAGCGCGACCACCGGCCACGGCCGGGCGAGCTGCCCGCTCGGACGGCCGAATCCGCCCAGCAGGGCCACCAGCGTGCCCAGTACGGGCAGCACCTGGTGCGGGCGCAGGGCCAGCACGCTGTCGACCGCACCGTCCTGCAGGTGGGTCAGCCAGATGGCCGCCGTCGCGACCAGCCCGATGAGCCACGCGGTGAACAGCGCACCGACGCGGTCCACCCGGCGCGCCACCGCCAGCGTCACGACGAGTTGCACGACGACCACGGCCACGACCTGCCACGCCGTTGCGACCAACGGTGACCCGGCCGAAGCGACCAGCACCACCGCCGCGGCCGCCAGGACACCGCCGGCCGCACCCGCGAGCGCGGCGAACCGGGGGAACTCCCGGCGCAGCACCAGCGGCACCAGCCACACCAGCACGAGCGCCACGACGGTCAGCACCCGGTTGAAGTTCCACAGGAACGCGAACGCCACCGTCTTCAGCGCCACGTCGTCCGCAGTGGCCGGCGTGTAGGTGCCGAGCAGGTCGAACACCGGACCCATGACGTTGGCCCACAACGAGGACGCCAGCCGCACCTCCGTGAACCACCCGAGCAGCGTGTACGTCAGCACGGCCGTGGACAGGCCGAGGAACCAGCCGTGCCAACGGTTGCGCACCAACGTGGCGCAGTAGCCGGCCCACACCGTGACGAGAGTCGTGGTGCCGATCAGCACCAGTGCAGCGATCACGACCGGCACAGTGATGGGGTTGAGGTTCTGCGCGTCCAGGCGGTCGCCCAGCGCCAGTCCGAGTCCGATGGCGAGTCCTGGCAACGCGAACGTGCCGCGCTTCGGCCCGAACGCCGCTCCCCGCCAGGCGACCAGTCCGATCAGCGCGGCGATCGCGATCATCCACCCGACCCGCATGACCACGAACGACTCGTTGCCCTCGCGGTACCAGGTCAGGTCGCGCAGGCCGCCGACCGCGTGCCACCACGCGATCTGCACGGCGACCGCACACCCGAGCACCTCCCAGAAACCGGGACGCAGCAGGGAGTCCGGGTCGCGCATGACCGCCGTCCTGGTCGCCGGGGCCGGGTGGTAGCCGAACCAGCGGCGGTACCGGCTGGTGGGCGGCAGCGTGCGGTACGGCGCAGGATCGTCCGTCCATCGCGCGACGAGAGCGTCCGCGTACTTCTCGCGGGCCCGCAGCACCGCGATCCTGGCGAGGAACACCAGCAGCGTCATGAGCGCGAGCCGCCACGTCAGGCCGATCGTGATCGAGCTCGACGGCAGGCCGATCAGCGGCAGCTTCCACGGTGTGCGGGACAACAACATCGGGTTGACCAGCGTGAGCGTGTATGGCAGCAGGACCGCGATGACGAAAGCCCGCCAGATCGCCAGCGTCGCGTAGGTGACCGTCACGTCCGCCCGGACGTGGGCGAGCTCGTGCAGCACGATCGCGCGGAACGCCACCGGATCGCTCCGGCGCAGCGCGAGCATCCCGGCGTTCAGCGCGACGTACTTGCGCCGGTGGTGGCCGAACGCCACGCCGCCGGCCCGCACCGCGGTCGGGTCGAGCAGGAACGTCGGCGGCTTGGTCAGTCCTGCTTCCGCCACCAGCGCGGCGAGTGGTTCGTGCAGCTCCTCCGGCACCGGCACGAGCCCGCGCCGTCGGATGCGCCACGACGGCTGCACCAGGTAGATCAGCAGCGCGATCGCGGCGAGCAGCACGAGACCGCCGGCGAGCCACAGTGCGCGAGCACCGAGGAACGTCGCCATGCACGCCCGATAACCGTCCCATTTGGACTCATCGGGATCGACCTGGTGCGTGGAGGTCAGGTAGAGCCCCGACCGCACCTGGCACCGGGCGTTGTCGAGCGCTGTGGCCGCCGGCCACACCGCCCCGTAATGACCGAAGATCTGCAACGTGGTCGCGACGGCCAGCAGCACCAGCGACGCGAACCTCAGCGTGGTGCCCGACGGCACCCTCGGTCTCTCCCCCTGGATCATGGCCAAATGGTCGCTGGCGGACCGGGGGATGTCACTCGGCTGTTGGAGCGAAAACCTCCCTGTCCGACGCATTTTCACGATTTGGGCGTCATTGACTCACGCCTTGAGTTCGCCTGTACTCCCTGCCTATGACCTTGTCCGTTGCAGGTGTGGCCGCGCGGCCGGAAAACGCGCGGCTGAAATCCGCCGCGCCGCGAAAACTGAAGCTGCCACTGCGCTGGATCAGTCCGGTGGCGCTGGTCCTGCTGTGGCAGACGGCCAGTTCAACGGGCCTGCTGTCGCCGGACAAGCTGGCCTCACCGATCACCGTCGCGCAGTCGGCCGGTGAACTCGTCGCCGACGGCCAATTGGTCGAAGCATTCGCGGTCTCCATTACCCGGGTCTTCTTCGGGTTTCTCATCGGTGGCGTGGCCGGTGTCGCACTGGGTCTTGTTTCCGGTCTTTCCCGCTGGGGCGAGACATTGTTGGACCCGCCTGTCCAGATGCTGCGGACGCTCCCGCACCTCGGCCTGATCCCGCTGTTCATCCTCTGGTTCGGCATCGGCGAGGAACCCAAGCTCGCGCTGGTCGCCGCCGGTGTCGCGTTCCCGCTCTACCTCAACCTGCACGCCGGCATCCGGCAGACCGATCCCGGCCTGGTCGAGGCCGCGAGAGCGCTCGGGTACAGCCGCTTCGAACGGATCGTGCACGTCGTGCTGCCGTCCGCCGTGCCGCAAACCCTGGTCGGCCTGCGGATCGCGCTCGGCACCGCCTGGCTGTCGCTGATCGTCGGCGAGCAGATCAACGCCGACGCCGGCCTCGGCTTTCTGATCAACAACGCCCGTGAGTTCCTCCGCACCGACGTCGTGGTCGTCGGCCTCGTGGTCTACGCGCTGCTCGGTCTCACGACCGACGCGCTGGTGCGCCTGCTGGAAAGGAGAGTGCTGCGATGGCGAACCCGGTGAGCGTTCGTGGCCTGCGCAAGGCCTTCGGTGCCCGGACGATCCTGGACGACGTCGACCTGGAGATCGCGCCCGGCGAGTTCGTGGCACTGCTCGGCCGCAGCGGCTGCGGGAAGTCGACGCTCCTGCGCATCCTGGCGGGCCTGGACCAGGAGATCTCCGGGGAGGCACGGGTGTCTGGCGCCGTGTCGATCGCGTTCCAGCAGCCGAGGCTCCTGCCGTGGCGCAAGGTCTGGCGCAACATCTCGTTGGGCCTGCACAAGCCGGACGGGCGCGCGATCGCCTTGAAGGCGCTGGAAGAAGTGCGGCTGGCCGATCACGCCGACGCGTGGCCGCTGACGTTGTCCGGCGGTGAGGCACAACGGGTTTCGCTTGCGCGAGCGTTGGTGCGCGAACCCGATTTGCTGCTGCTGGACGAACCGTTCGGCGCGCTGGACGCGTTGACCAGGCTCGCCATGCACCACCTGGTGGAAGACCTGTGGGAGCGGCACCGGCCCGCCGTCCTGCTCGTCACGCACGACGTCGACGAGGCGTTGCTGCTGGCCGACCGGATCCTCGTGCTCGACGAGGGCCGGATCGTCGCCACGCACCACGTCGACCTGCCCCGCCCGCGTCGCCGGGCCTCCGTTGTGGAGCAACGCGTCCGCGTGCTCGCCGACCTGGGAGTGGATGTTGAAACAGCTGCTTAGCCTGTTCGCCGCGATCTTGTTCACGACCGGATGCGCGGCCACGGCGGACACACCCCAGGGCGAGGTCGTGCTCAAGGTCGGCGACCAGAAGGGCGGCGCGAAGGCGCTGCTCACCGCCGCCGGCCTGCTGAACGACTTCCCGTACAAGATCGAGTGGTCGACGTTCACCTCCGGCCCGCCGCTGCTGGAGGCCGCCTCCGCGGGTGCGATCGACCTCGGCGGGGTCGGCAACACACCGCCGATCTTCGCCGCCGCCGCGAACGCCAAGATCGCCGCGGTCGGTGCTTCGAAGGGCGAGGTCGAGGCCGACGCGATCCTGGTGCCCGAGAACTCGCCGCTGCGCACGGTCGTGGAGTTGAAGGGCAAGAACATCGCGGTCGCCAAGGGCAGTTCGGCGCACGGCCAGGTGCTGCTCACGTTGCGCGCGAACGGTCTGACGACCAAGGACGTGACGCTGAACTTCCTGCAGCCCTCGGACGCCTACAGCGCGTTCACGCAGGGCCGGGTCGACGCGTGGGCGGTCTGGGACCCCTACACCGCGCAGGCGCAGCAGGAGGCCAAGGCGCGCGTGCTGACCACCGGCGCCGGGAAGTCGAACGGGTACGGCTTCCAGGTCGCGGGCCGCAAGGCCTTGGACGGCAAGGGGAAGGACCCGGCGATCAAGGAGTACCTGGTCCGCTACTACAAGGCGCAGCGCTGGGCCGACTCGCACCGCGAGGAGTGGGCGAAGGCGTGGGCGGCGGAGACGGGCCTCAAGTACGAGGTCGCGCTCGCCGCGGTGCAGCGCAACGGCGACCTGCCGGTGAAGATCGACGACGCGTTGATCAGGTCGCAGCAGGAGCTCGCGGACACGTTCACCGAGGAAAAGACGTTGCCGGGCAAGGTCGACTTCGCGAAGTTCGTCGACCCGAGGTTCCAGGGAGATCTGGCATGAGCATCACGCTGCACTGGTTCCTGCCGACGTCCGGGGACGGACGCACGGTCGTGGAGCACTTCCACGCGCAGACCGCACGTCGGCCGCGGGCACGCCGTGAGCCGGACATCGACTACCTGGCGCAGATCGCGCGCACGGCCGAGCAGGTCGGGTTCACCGGGGTGCTCACGCCGACCGGCACGTGGTGCGAGGACGCGTGGCTCACCACGGCCGCGTTGATCAGCCAGACCACGACGCTGAAGTTCCTGGTGGCGTTCCGGCCCGGCGTGCTGTCACCGACGCTGGCCGCGCAGATGGCCTCGACCTACCAGCGGATCTCGCGCGGCCGGTTGCTGCTGAACGTCGTGACCGGTGGTGACTCCGTTGAGCAGCAACGGTTCGGCGACTGGCTCGACAAGGACCAGCGCTACTCGCGCACCGACGAGTTCCTCCAGATCGTCCGCGGGATCTGGACCGGAGAACCGTATTCGTTCCAGGGCAAGCACTACCAGGTCCAGGACGCGACCGTGCTGGCCGCGCCGGACCCGGTGCCGCCGATCTACTTCGGTGGTTCCTCCGACGCCGCGTTGCCGGTGGCGGCCGCGCGGGCGGACGTGTACCTGACCTGGGGCGAGCCGCCGCAGGACGTGGCCGCGAAGATCGCTCGGGTGCGGGCGCTCACGGACCGGCCGATCCGATTCGGCATCCGGCTGCACACGATCAGCCGTGACACGTCGGCGGAGGCGTGGGCGTCGGCTTCGCGGTTGCTCGACGCGCTGGACCCGGCGTCGGTGGCGAAGGCGCAGGACCAGCTGCGGAAGTCGGAGTCCGTTGGGCAGCGACGGATGGTCGCGCTGCACGGCGGCGACCTCAGCCGTGGCGTGCGCGGTCTGGAGATCTATCCGGGACTGTGGGCGGGCGTCGGGCTGGTGCGCGGTGGTGCGGGTACAGCTCTCGTCGGCTCACACGAGGAAGTCGCCGATCTCATCGAGGAGTACCACTCCATCGGGATCAGCGAGTTCGTCCTCTCCGGTTACCCGCACCTGGAAGAGGCCTACTGGTTCGGCGAAGGCGTGCGGCCCCTGCTGAAGCAACGCGGGTTGCTCGACGGGGACCGCACGCTCGCACTGGCTAGCGCTTGACCTTGGCTTCTACGGCCGTGTCGGGGTTGTCCGCGAACACGCCGTCGATGCCCTGCTTGAAGAACAGGTCGTACTCCTCGAAGGCCCGGCCGTACGCGGCCGGGTCGGCCGAGGAGCGGAAGTCCGCGGGCAGGAACGAGTTCTCGTTGCGGAACGTCCAGGAGTGCACGATCAGGCGTGCCTTGTGGGCGTCCTGCACCAGCGTCGTCGGCTGCTGCAGGAAACCGGCGGCGTCGCGCGGGATGATCCGGTCCTTCGTCGGGCCGATGCCGCTCGCGTAGGTCGCGACCTCCTTCAGCCCGGTCGGGGTGATCAGGTCGCTGTAGGTGCGCTTGTCACCGCTCGCGACGAAGTCGTACGGCGCACCCGAAGCGTTGATCAGCTGCACCAGCGGAACGCGGAGGTGCTTCTTGAGCTCCTTGAGGTTGCCCACCTCGAACGACTGCACGAAGACCTTGGCACTGCGGCGGTTGAGACCGTTGCGGTTCAACGTGTCGACGAGCTTCGGCTCCAGGGCGAGGCCGATCGACTTGAAATACGTCGGGTGCTTGGTCTCCGGGTAGATGCCGATCTCGCGGTCGAGCTCGCGGGACAGGCGCTTCGTGAGGTCGATGACCTCCTGCAGTGTCGGCACCTCGAAACGGCCGTCGTAGAGCGTGTTGCGCGGGCGGATCGCCGGGATGCGTTCCTTGGCGCGCAACGTCTTCAGCTCGGCGAGCGTGAAGTCCTCGGTGAACCAGCCGGTGACCGGCGTGCCGTCGATGACCTTGGTCTTCTGGCGGTCGGTGAACTGCGGCCTGGTCGAGACGTCGGTGGTGCCACCGATCTCGTTCTCGTGCCGGGCGACGAGCTTGCCGTCCTTCGTGGACACCAGGTCCGGTTCGACGTAGTCGGCGCCCATGCGGGCGGCGAGCTCGTAGGCGGCGAGCGTGTGCTCGGGCCGGTAAGCCGACGCGCCGCGGTGCCCGATCACGATCGGGCCCTTGTCGTCGTGTGCCGACGCGGAGGGCAGGGATGCCACCACCGCACCGGCGAAAACGAGGACTACGGCGGCGAGACCGCGGGTCCGATGTCTTTTGGGAAACATCGTTCGACCTCCCAGTTCGTGTTGAGAGCGCACCCAAGCATCGCAACACGAAAAGCAGGTGAACGGTTACTCACGAGACAGGGCTGCTTCTTCCAGGTCGAGCTCGCGCAGCACCCGAAACAGCACCTCGTCGTCGATCTCGCCCTTGTCCCTGGCCTTGATGAACTCGTCGCGCTCGGCCTTGAGCATGACCGCGCGCAGCCTCCGGTACGCGGCGGCCGGGCTCTCCTCCTCCTGGCGCCCGAGCCGTTCCCAGGCGGCGTTGCCCCGGTGCTCGGCCAGCGATCGCAGCTGGTCGCGCACGTGCTCGGGCACGTCCTCGATCTCCTGGTCCAGCCGGTCGACCGCGGCCTGCGCGGCCCGGTGCTGCACCTGCGCCTCGGCCAGCGCGTCCTTGCGCTCGTCGTCGCCCTCGAAACCGATCTTGTTGATCAGCCACGGCAGCGTCGTGCCCTGCAGGAGCAGTGTGCTGATCGTCACGACGAAGGCGCAGAACACGATGACGTCCCGGCCCGGCACGTCCGGCGGGATCGCCGCCGCGGCCGCGAGGGTGACCACGCCGCGCATGCCGGCCCAGCTGATCACGGTGACCTGGCCCAGGTGCGGCATCCCCTCGCGTTCTCGCAGGCGTTCGGACAGGAAGATCGGGATGTACGCGGCCGGGTACATCCACACGAACCGCGCCACGATCGTCGCCAGCACCACCGCCGCCGCGCCCAGCAGCAGTCCGGCGTTGAGGTCGACGTCGCTGACGATCGTCGACACCTGCAGCCCGATGAGCGCGAAGACGAACGACTCCAGCAGCACGTCCGCCGAGCGCCACACGGCCGCGTCCTGCAGCCGGGTCGAGTAGGTGCCGCGCGGCGAATGGTGGCCGACGTAGAGGCCGGCGACGACGACTGCGAGAACACCGGAGAACTGGATGCCGAAGGCGTGCAGGCCCTCCTCGGCGAGCAGATAGGCACCGAACGGCACGAGCAGGCCCAGCGCGCTTTCCAGCACGCCCTCGCAGAGTCGTTTGCGCAGGAACCGGACCGCCACGCCGACGACGAGACCGACCGCGATGCCGCCCGCCGTGATGTACAGGAACTTCCAGACGCTTTCGGCCGGGTGCATCGCCGCGCCGGCCGCGGCAGCTGTGGCGACCTTGAACGCCGTGAGCGCCGTGGCGTCGTTGATGAGGCTCTCACCGACCAGCAACGTCATCACCCGGCGCTGCAGACCGAGCTTGCGCCCGATCGCGACCGCCGCGACCGCGTCCGGCGGCGCCACGACCGCGCCCAGCACGAGCGCCGCGGCGAACGGCAGGTCCGGGAAGACCAGGCTCGCGGTGATGCCGACGGCGAACGTCGTGAACAGCACCAGCCCGACCGCGAGCAGTCCGATCGGCCGCAGGTTCGCCCGGATGTTGAGGTAGGAGCTGTCCAGCGCCGCGCTGTAGAGCAGCGGCGGCAGGACCAGCACCAGGATCAGGTGCGGATCGAGCTCGAACTCGGGCACACCGGGGAGGTACGACACGACCAGGCCGACCGCGACCAGCACCAGTGGCGCCGACCAGTTCAACCTGCGGGCGATCGACGTGACGATCAGCGCCCCGAGCAACAGCAGCAGAAGTTCCGGCCCGTGCATGGGCCCATCTTCCGTCAGGATGGAACCCATGACCTGTTCGCATGTGGGAGCGCTGCCCCAGAACGTGGCGCCGGAGTCGGCCGAGGGCTGTGCCGAGTGCCTGGCCGAGGGTGAGCGCAACTGGGCTCACCTGCGGATGTGCCTGAGCTGCGGGCACGTGGCGTGCTGCGACTCGAGTCCCGGCAGGCACGCGACCGCGCATTACCGCTCGTCCCAGCATCCGGTCATGCGCTCGTTCGAGCCGGGCGAGGACTGGCGCTGGTGCTATGTGGACAGTGCGATCGTCTGAACTCTTTGCACTCCCTTTGGATTGATCCACTGCCCCTGTGACGGCCCCCACAGTACGGTTCGAGCGTGGCCAACCCGGACCTCGCCCGCATCGTGGCGGAGCACGACGAGGAGATGCCGTCGCGCGCGCTCTCCCCTCGCTGGGAGCGCGCGCTCTGGATCGCCGGTCTGCTGATCGCCCTGCTGGTGCTGAAGCAGGTGTTCTTCCCGTTCAGCAAGGGCAGCCAGTACTACCTGATCATCTTCCTGGCGGTGACGCTGCCGCTGGTGTTCCTGTCGTACGGCAAGGGGCACGCCCCGAAGATCATCGACTGGGTCCTGGCGGCGCTGGCGTTCGTGGCCGGCGCGTACCCGCTGTTCGGGGGCTACGACGAGTTCCTGAACCGGCAGGGGCAGCTCACCACCCTTGACGTGGTCGCCGGTTCGGTGCTGCTGGTGCTGATCCTGGAGGCATGCCGGCGCACGACCGGGTGGGTGCTGCCGGCGGTGTGCGTCGCGTTCATCGGCTACGCGTACTACGGCGGTTTCCTGCCGCCGGCGTGGGACATCTCGCACTCCGGCGTGGACTTCCCGCAGATCATCAACGGTTTCTTCAACGACTCCAGCGGGTTCTACGGGACGCCGCTGGACGTGGCCGCCACCTACATCGTGCTGTTCACGATCTACGGCGCGGTGCTGAACGCCTCGGGCGCCGGCAAGTTCTTCGTCGACATCAGCTTCGCGGCGTTCCGGAAGTCCCGCACGGCGCCCGGACGCACCGCGGCGACGGCGGGTTTCCTGCTGGGCACGGTGTCCGGGTCCGGTACCGCGACGACCGTGTCGCTGGGTGCCGTCACGTGGCCGATGCTGAAGAAGGCCGGCTATCCCAAGGAGAACGCCGGTGGTCTGCTGGCCGCGTCGGGCATCGGGGCGATCCTGTCGCCGCCGACCCTGGGCGCGGCGGCGTTCATCATCGCCGAGTACCTGGACGTGTCGTACCTGTCGGTGCTGATCTGGGCGATCATCCCGACGCTGCTCTACTACCTGGGCATCGCGCTCGCCGTCGAGGCGGACGCGCGGCGGTTCGGCGCCAAACCGGTCGACGTGGACGCGCCGCGGTTCTGGGACGTGCTGAAGCTCGGCTGGTACCACTTCCTGTCGCTCGGGATCATCATCGTCTTCCTGGCGCTGGACATCCCCGTCTACAAGGCGGTCGTCTACGCGACCGGGGTGGCCGCGCTGTTCGCGTTGGTCAACCACCGGCGCGACTGGCCGCGGCTGATCGCGGACTCGTTGTCGACCGGTGTGCGCTCGGCGTTCCCGGTGATCGCGGTCTGCGCGGCGGCGGGCGTGATCACGTCGACGATCACCAAGACCGGGCTGGGGCTGGCGCTTGCGGGGTCCCTGGTGAACCTCGCGTCGGTGTTCACCTCGGAGCCGGCCGTCGTGCTCATGCTGACGGCGGTGCTCGCGGCCGTGGCGGTGTCCGTGCTCGGGCTCGCGGTGCCGGTGACGGCGTCGTTCATCATCTCGTGGGTCGTCATCGGGCCCGCGTTGATCACGCTGGGCGTCGAGCCCGCCGAGACCGCGATGTTCATCTTCTACTACGCGGTGCTGTCCGAGGTGACGCCGCCGACGGCGCTGGCCGCGGTGGCCGCCGCGGCCCTGACCGGCGGCGATGTCATGAAGACGATGTGGCAGACGTGGAAGTACACGCTGCCCGCGTTCCTGGTGCCGCTGGCCTTCGTGCTGACCGACCAGGGGTCCGGCCTGCTGCTGCGCGGGTCGTTGCTCGACTCGGTGTGGACGTTCGCCGCGTCCGCGCTGGGGGTGGCCGCTCTTGCCGTGCTGACCGGAGGCTGGCTGTTCGGTCCGGCGCGGCTGCCGGAGCGCCTGCTGTGCGTGCCGGCGGCGTTGTGCCTGCTTTACCTGCAACCGCTGACGATCGCGATCGGGATCGGGTTCCTGGTCGTCGCCGTGGCGGTCCACGTGGTGACTCGGAGGAGGGTTCGTGATGCTGCGTAAGTTCGCGATCGGTCTGGTCGCGGTCGCGCTGGCGGCTTCTGGATGTGGTGGCAAGCGGACACCGACGACGCCGGACGCGTCGGGTGGTGGGGCCTCGTGCGAGGCGTCGGACGGCCGGATCACCATCGCGACCGGCAACTCCGGCGGCGTGTACTTCGTGGTCGGCGGTGGTCTGGCGAAGCTGATCAGCGACAACTCGAAGCTGAAGGCCTCCTCCGCGGAGACCGGTGCGTCCGTGCAGAACATCCAGCAACTCGTCGCCGGCAGCTACGACATCGCGTTCTCGCTGGCCGACACGGCCGCCGACGCGGTGAACGGCACGGGTGCGTTCAACGGGCAGAAGCAGAAGATCGCGGCGTTGACGCGGCTCTACCCGAACTACACGCAGGTGCTCGTCCGGGCCGACTCCGGGATCAACTCCGTGGCCGACATGAAGGGCAAGCGGATCTCCACCGGGTCGCCGAAGTCGGGCACCGAGGTGATCGCCGGCCGGCTGCTGAAGACCGCGGGTCTGAACATCGACTCCGACGTCTCGGCCCAGCGGCTCGACCTGACCAAGACCGCGGACGGCATCAAGGACGGCAGCATCGACGGCCTGATCTGGTCCGGCGGCCTGCCGACGCCGCAGATCACGGACATCACCACGTCGCTCAAGGACAAGGTGAAGTTCATCGACATCACGCCGCTGCTGCCGGAGATGAAGAAGATCAGCCCGGTGTACGACACGGCGCCGATCCCGGCCGCGACCTACGGCCTGGCCGAGGTGCCGACCATCGTCGTGCCGAACCTGCTGCTCGTGCGCGAGGACTTCGCGGCGAACAACGCGTGCGCCGTGACCAAGCTGATCTTCGACAAGAAGGCTGACCTGGAGAAGGTCCACCCGGCCGTGAAGGACATCTCCAAGGACAAGGCTTCGGCGTCCGACCCCGTTCCGCTGCACCCTGGGGCGAAGCAGGCACTCGGCTGAACTAGGCTCGGGCATCGTGCGCGTCCTGGTCATCGGGTCTGGAGCCCGTGAGCATGCCCTTGTCCTCGCGTTGTCACGCGATCCGCAGCTGACTGCTTTGGCGTGCGCGCCGGGCAACGCCGGCATCGCGGGACATTCCGAGAGCTACGGCGTGGACGTCGACGACGCCTCGTCCGTCGCCTCCCTCGCGAAGGAGTGGAAGGCCGACCTCGTGGTCATCGGCCCCGAACAACCGCTGGTCGTCGGGGCCGCCGACGCGGTCCGCGAGCTCGGCATCCCGTGCTTCGGGCCGTCGAAGGCGGCGGCCCGGATCGAGGGCTCCAAGGCGTTCGCGAAGGACGTCATGAACGCGGCGGGGGTGCCGACCGCCCACAGCGAGGTCGTGGACAACCCGGCCCGCCTGGATGCCGCCCTGGGCCGCTTCGGCCCGACCTGGGTGGTGAAGGACGACGGTCTCGCCGCGGGCAAGGGCGTCGTCGTGACCTCGGACCTGGCTTTGGCTCGTGCTCACGCGATGACGTTGCTCGACGGCGGGCACCCGGTGCTGCTGGAGTCCTTCCTGGACGGACCGGAGGTGTCGCTGTTCTGCGTCACCGACGGCGTCTCCGTGGTTCCGCTGCTCCCGGCACAGGACTTCAAGCGCGTGGGTGACGGGGATCACGGCCCGAACACCGGCGGCATGGGTGCCTACGCGCCACTGCCCTGGGCGCCGGAGGGCCTGGTCGACGAGATCGTTGCGCGGTGCGTGCAGCCGGTCGTCGACGAGCTGCGTGCTCGGGAGACGCCGTTCGTCGGGCTGCTGTACGCCGGCCTGGCGCTGACGTCGTCCGGCGTGCAGGTGATCGAGTTCAACTGCCGCTTCGGTGACCCGGAGACCCAGTCGGTGCTCGCCCTGCTGAAGTCGCCGATCACCGAACTCTTCCTGGCCGCCTCCACCGGCTCGCTGGCCGAACTGCCTGCGTTGGAGTGGGAGAACGGCTACGCCGTCACCATCGTGCTGGCCGCCGAGGGCTACCCCGGCCGCCCGCGCACCGGCGACGTGATCACCGGCTCCGAGTCCGACGGCGTCCTGCACGCCGGCACCCGCCGCCGCGACGACGGCGCCGTGGTCTCCGCCGGCGGCCGCGTGCTGTCCGTCGTGGGCACCGGCAAGTCGCTGTCCAAGGCCCGCGACCGCGCCTACAAGAAGGTCGCGGACATCCACCTCACCGGCTCCCACCACCGCACGGACATCGCCCTGAAGGCGGTCGACGGCAAGATCACGGTGCCGTGAGCCTGGTCGGCTGTCTCCTGGGCGGGGCCGTCGGCGACGGCCTCGGCGCACCGATCGAGTTCTCGTCGATCGACGTGATCCGCCGGAAGTACGGCCCGGCCGGCGTCGTCGACCTGCCGTCGCTGGAGATCACCGACGACACCCAGATGGTGCTGTTCACGTTGGAAGGCCTGCTGCTCGCGCGGCAGTACTCGATCGACCCGCTCCTGGCTGTGCGTGCCGCCTACGGCCGTTGGCTGCACACCCAGGGCGGACCTCTGGTGGCTTCCGACGGCTTGTTGATGGCGGACGAGCGCCTGCACTCAAGGCGCGCGCCCGGCCACACGTGCATCAACGCGTTGAAGTACCCGGACGAGAAGAACGACTCGAAGGGCTGCGGCGGCGTGATGCGCGCCGCCCCCGTCGCCGTGTGGTCCCGCGACGTGCGCGAGGTCTTCACCCTGGCGGCGGAGACGGCACGGCTGACACACCACCATCCCAGCGGCTACCTGTCCGCAGGAGTGCTGGCAGTGATCATCCGAATGCTGCTGGACGGTGCGGATCTGCGGTCGGCGGTGGGGGTTTCCCGCGCCGAACTGGTCCGCTGGGAGGGCCACGAAGAGCAGACCACGTTGCTGGACAAGGTGATCGGCCTGGGCCCGTTGACCCCGGAGGAGATCGAGTCGGAACTCGGCGGCGGCTGGGTGGGCGAGGAAGCCCTGGCCATCGGCCTGCACGCCGCCCTGGTGGCGCCTGATTTTTCTTCCGCTTTGCTTGTCGCCGTCAACCACTCAGGCGACAGCGACTCGACCGGTTCGATCTGCGGCAACATCCTCGGCGCCCGTGACGGCTCGGGCGTGATCCCGGATCCGTGGCTCGCTTCGTTGGAGCTTCGAGACGTGATCGAACGTCTCGCCCTCAGCTGGTGACCGGAATCCACAACTCCGCAGTCGCCGTGTCACCGTTGATCTGCGTCTGCAACATCGACGGCCCTTCGACGCTCTGGTAGCTGTTCGACGGGAACCACTGCGTGTAAACGTCCCGCCACATGTACTGAATCGTCTCCGGATACGGCCCCTCGCTCTTGAACACCGCCCACGTGTTCTTGGGCACCGTCATGGTGTTGAGGCCTTCTGGAGCATCCTGGGTCGTGACCACCCCGTGGAAGTAGTCGAGGTGATCCCCCTCCTCGTTGCCCTCCTGGTTGCTGGTGAGCGCCACCAGCCCGCCCGGCTCCCCGTCACTCAACGCCTTCATCCGCTCCAGCGTCGGCATACCGACGCCCTTGATGAAGTCCACGATCGCGGGGTTCATCCCCAGGTGCACCAACGGCACCCGCGTCCCCTTGCCGACCACCCGGAACTCTTCCCGTTCGACAATCCGGTACTCCATGCTCGTACTCCCCTCGACAACCAGCTTGAACGTGAGAATCTGCTGCGACTGCAACGACGTGTGCCGACTGCGCGCCTCCTGCGGCCCGGCCCCGTGCATGGCCTTGAAGGCCCGCGCGAACGCCTCGTTGGACCCATAACCCCACCGGACAGCGATGTCGAGCAACGAGTCCTGTCCACTGAGGACTTCGTTGGCAGCCTTCGTGAGCCTGCGACGCCTGATGTACTCACTCAGCGGAATGCCGGCGAGCGCACTGAACATCCTTCTGAGGTGGTACTCACTCGTCCCCGCGATCCGGGCGAGGTGCTTCACCTCCACCTCTTGGTCGAGGTGCTCCTCGATGTGGGCCATGGCCTGGTTGAGTCGTTCCAGCACGTCCCCAACGCTAGGGCCGCCGTCGGGGTCGCACCCGACTTCCTGTGCCCGATCCGATCGCCTTGTCGGTGAGTTGGTCGCGGGGCGTCCCTTCGCTGGGAAGCGAAACTGAGAGTGACGTGGAACCAACGAGGGGTGGTCTTCGTCCAACTACAGGTACGTCTTACGCAGGCGTTGGTAGCCTGCGAAGCGGGACCGAACCGTTACCAACCGTACGGGGGTAGGACGTCGTGACACAGGAGAGCGCGGGGGCGGATGCCGCTCTCAGTGCCGTCGCGGGTGTGGCCGGTGGCGCGTTTGGGGCCGCGGTCGGCGCGTTCAAGGCAGCATCGTCGATCTTGGACAGAATGTCGTCGGGTCCGTCGACCCAGCAGTTCCACGTGGACAAGGACACCGTCCTGAAGGCTGGCAAGGTCATCCACGACCAGTGGCTGCTTCTTGACGAGGAATACGCACGTACCGTGCCCAAGCTCCGGATCGTTGCCACGGACGGCCAGGTCACCTCTGATGTGGTCAGCGCCTGGAACGATCGACTGGTATTTCACGACGACTCGTACGCCAACCGGATCAAGCTCTACAAGGACGCCTTGAAGAGCCTTTCCGACCAGTTGAAGGCGTCGGCAGAGCAGTACGGCTTGACCGACGAAGACATCTCGACGACGTTCAGGCCGAAAGCGTGACCATGCGTATTTCCAAACTAGCTGCCGTGATCTTCGTCGCGGCGACCCTGTCGGCCTGTACGACCGGTGGCGAGACGGGCAACCCAACCCCCGTTCCGCAGTCGACCGCGTCTTCCGGCAATGACTCCGGGAACAAGCTGCCTGCACGTCCGATGAGTCTCAAGCTGGATTCGGTGGATACCTGCAAGCTGCTGACCGCAGAGCAGATGAAGCAGGTCGACGCGGTTGCAGCCAAGCCGGAGAAGCTCGATCTGGTAGATGGCGCACAGTCGCCCAGCTGCCATTACCGTGGTGAGGACAGCTTCACCTACGCGATCGGTGCTGTGACGCACAACGGTGCCGACTACTGGTTCCAGGGCGGCAACGTTTCCACGAAGGTGATCAACGTTGCCGACTTCGGCGCTGTCGAGATCGAGCTGAAGGGTGGCTCCGGCTTCGACTGCTCCGTCGCGATCGACGTCGCTGACGGCCAGCAGTTGATGGTCAGTTACATCCCGACCTCGGCCAAGGAAAAGGACCAGTCCGTGCTCTGCGGGAAGGCTGAGAAAGCCGCTGGTCTGGCGCTCGCGACGCTCAAGACATTGAAGTGAGGGGGAGCCATGTCGGGATATCGGCAGCTCACTGACTGGAACTTCGACGGTTGGTCCAACGCGCAGCTCGCGGCCGAGGTCCAGAAGCTCTCGGGCACCACGGTCGCCTCGAAGTTCGGCGAGGCGTCCGCAGCGCTGCGCGATCTTGCGAACACCCTGGAGTCCGTGGATCAGACCATCCGCGACCAGCTCAAGGAGCTGAAGATCGACTGGGGTGGCGCGGCCGGCGAGAAGGGCCAAGAGAAGACGGACGTGGTCGCCAAGGGCATCGACGACGCGAGCCAGACCTCCGGGCAGAACTCCGACGCGATCGCACAGCAGGGTGACAGCACCAGTCACGCTCGCCACAGCACGCCCGAAGCGCAGTCCCTGCGTGGCGACACGGAGCAGAACTTCGGGGACAAGGTCGTCGGTCTCGTCGGCATCGAGACCGACCACGCCAAGGAGGTCGAGGAGACCAACCGGGCTCGCCAGCAAGCCATCGACAGCATGAGCGGCTACGTCTCGAACAGCCAGGGTGCGCTGGACGGTTTCCGCGCTCCTGACAAGGCCCCGGACATCACCGTCTCGAGTGCTGCCGTTGTGACCCCGGTCGGCCCCCAGGTCGGTACGCCCCAGATGGGCGCGCCCGGCATCCCCGGAGGCCCCGGCTTCACCGGCACGCCCGGCAGCCCGGGCGCACCCGGTGTCCCGGTCGGCCCGACCCCGGGCATCCCCGGCAGCGCGACGGGCGTCATCCCCGGCACCGGCACGCCCGGCCCCATCGCGGCGGGCCCCGGCCTGCCCAAGCCGATCATCGCCCCGTCGATCGGCCTGACCGCCGCGGCCGCCGCGGCAAGCGGTCTGGCCGGCGCAACGGGTGCCGCTCGTGGAGCGCAGGTCGTTGGTGGCGGTCGTGGGCCGAGCCAGGCGCCGAAGACTCCCATCGCGCCCACCGGACCGAAGGGTGCGCCCAGCACGATCGGTGGCGGCAAGGCCGGCGCCGGTGGTCCTGGCGCGCCCGGTGGTGGTGCCGGCGCTGGTGGCACCGGTGCGGCCGGCAAGGGTGCGATCGCGCCCGGTACGGCGGCCGGCGTTGGGGCCGATGCGAACAGGCCCGGTGCCTCGGCGGCGGGCAAGGGTGGTGTTGGCGGCAAGGGTTCTGGTTCGCTCATGTCGCCCGCGGCCAGTGCGGCCAAGGGAGAGGGCGAGGAGGACGGCGAGCACGTGCGCAAGTACGGCGTCGACTCCGACGAGATGTTCGGTGACGACCGCATGGTGGTGCAGTCCGTCATCGGCGAAGACCCGAAGGACAAGTAGATCCCTTGAGCTCACCAGGTTCTGTGGTTCTGTCCACAGTGGAGTTCGCCGTGGTCTGGGAGGCGCAACGCCTCCCGGCCGCGCACGTCGCGCTCGACACGCGGATTCCCTCCGTCACCCACACCGAGAAGGCTGAGGTGGTGAAGCGGGCCTGGGAGTCGCTGGAGGCACGCGGCCTGGCCGGCAACGGCCGGGTCGTGCCCGAGCTCGCGGACGGGTTCGCCCTGCTCGCCAACCCGCAGGTGTCGATCGACCTGTGGATCTGGGCGGACCGGCAGATCAGCGGGCTCGCCGCCTCGATCGGGGACGAGGCGATCCTGGCGGTGCAGGATCGCGACGAGATGTGGTTGATCGAGGCCCGCGGGACCGCTCTCGCCGAGGCGGCGGTGTCCGTCGCCGGCGAGATGCCGGCCGGGTTCGGGCGGTCGATCAGCCTGCCGTACGACGACCTCGTGGCCGCGGCCAAGGACGTCGGGCAGGACGCGCAGCGGTTGATCACCATGCTGGAACGGCAGGGCATGCGGCTCGGTGACGCGCAGGAGCTCGCCGGCATGCTCGACGGCACGTCCACGCGCGGGCAGTTCGGTGTGCAGCGCAACGGTCAGCGCGCCGGACGCGTCGTCTCTTTCCACGACACGCACAACGGCCGTTATCTCCGCCAGCTCAAGCCGAGCAGCGACGGGCGCAGGTGGTGCACCATCACGCCGGTCGACAACGCGCGACTGGCCAGTTCCATCTGGGAGCTGCTGCAAGAGGTGTGATCGCGGCCCCTCGGATCACCTCGCGGTCGTGGGTATCACCCGACCGGCGCTGAATAGACGAATCGCCGCCCTGCTCGGCGCAATTCGTTCTAAAGTCGTCGAGTGGACACGAGGGGGTAGGCGCATGGCTGTGGCGAAGTTCAACAGCGAAGCCATGGAACAGTGCCGAACAACCGTGAGCAGCCAGGCCGGACAATTCGGCGCGATCGGTGACGGCTTTTCCAATCAGTACGGAAATCCGGACATTTTCGGAAAACTCGGCGCTTCCGGCGCGATCTCGGGCGCGGTGACCGCAATGGATCAGGCGGGCACCCAGGAGTTCGAGGCGGCGGAGAAGGTGCTGCGCAAGGTCGAGAGCGCGCTCGACGCGATCCAGAGCAATGTGGAAGGCGTCGAGGAAGCCAACGAGAACTCGATGAAGGCGGTGTGACGTGAGCGCGATGGACGAGGTCGCGGCACTGCCGGGCGGCGCCGAACTGGCCGCGCTCGCCGACAAGATCGAGACCGCCCAGCCACAGGCAGTGCGCGACATCGCGAACCGCTGGAAGCAGGCGGCGGGCAAGTGCGGCGACCAGACGAACGTCATGCAGCGATCCGTGAGCCGGCTCGACGGCGCCTGGGAGGGCAAGTCGGCGGACGCCTTCGTCGCCTACATGGGCAACCTCATGAAGTGCGGCACCTCGATGACGGAGGCCCTCAACGGCGCCGCGGCCGACCTGGAGGCGGCCGCGAACGCGTTGGAAACCGCCAAGTCGTCGATGAGCCGCATCTGCGAAGACCTGCTGAGCCGCGCCCGCCAGCTGCGCCAGCAACTCCGCAACCAGCCCCAGGAAGACGTCGACAGCGCCATCCGCGGCCTCTGCGCCGAAGCGACCGGCGACGCGAAACCCGTGATCTCCCAAGCGGAAAACGCCGTGAACACCGCCGCCGGCACGCTCAAGGGCCGCCCTGGCGCGCTGGCCCCGAAGTTCTCGTCCATTGAGGACCCGAACACCCAGACCTTCGCTCCCGCCCCCGGCAAGCCGATCGAGTGGGCCGCGACCCCGCCACCGGACGACTCGACCTCAACGTCCTCGGCCGCCCCGCAACCGAAGCCCGCCACGTCCGATCACGGAAGTGGCGGCGGCGGAGGCGCTTCGGGTGGCGGCGCTTCAGGCGGTGGCGGCGCCTCGGGTGGCGGAGGCGGCGGTGGAGGTGGCGGCATGGGCGGCCTGGGTTCCAGCGGCGGTCCGCCGTCGGGCAGCCCGCCTCCCGGCAACGTCCAGGAGTGGATCCGCGAGGCCATCAAGATTCTGCAGGCCAACGGCATCCCGGTCACCGAGGACAACATCGACGAGATCTGGAAGATCATCGAGAAGGAGTCCAGCGGCAACCCGCACGCCATCAACCTCTGGGACTCCAACGCCCAGAAGGGCACGCCGTCCAAGGGCCTGATGCAGTGCATCGACTCGACCTTCAACGCCCACAAGCTGCCCGGCCACGACGACATCTGGAACCCGGTCGACAACATCGTCGCCGGCGTCCGCTACACGTTCTCGCGCTACGGCGGCTTCGAAGGCCACCCCGGCCTGAAGGCGATGTCCCAGGGTGGCGGTTACCAGGGCTACTGAGCCCTCACTCGTTCGAGTGAGCTTTGTCCGGAACCCGGCACTTTTTCGTCTGTCTTCCGTGACGGAAATGTGCCGGGTTTCAGTTATCCACACCCGCTCGGGTAGGGAATGTCCTGAAACACTGTTGCAGTTTCTCCCGCATATACGGAAGCGCGGGGGTTGCGGCCGAAGGCGAAGGGCGGAACGGACCGAGAAGGTGCTGGGCCGGGTGACGAACGAGCACGGCGCCAGGCAAGGCCGGACACGCGCGCGGGGGAATACTGCGGGAGAAAACCACGCCGCCGCGAAGAGCCGCGTGCCGTGCGCCGCGTGCTGTGGCGAGCCCTTCGATGCCGGGACCCGCCAAGGCGAAGAGGAGCCCCTCGATGCCGGGGGCCTGCCAAGGTGAAGCGAAGCCTTCGATGTCGGGGTCTGCCGAGGTGAAGGGGAGCTCCCGAAAGTCGGGACCTGCCGGGGTGAAGGG
Source organism: uncultured Actinomycetota bacterium (assembly GCA_963771775.1). GTDB lineage: Bacteria > Actinomycetota > Actinomycetes > Mycobacteriales > Pseudonocardiaceae > Lentzea. Next base: position 174,393 of record CAVYUS010000004.1, on the reverse strand, counting down.
GAGCCCCTCGACGTCGCGACCTGCCGAGGTGAAGGGGAGCCCCTGGATGTCAGGGCCTGCCAAGGTGAAGGGGAGCTAGCCTGGCGGCATGCTGACCGTGGCTGCCCGCGCCGACGTCCCGCCCTTCCATGTCATGGACGTGCTCTCTGCCGCCGCGCACCGGCAGCGGACCCATGGGGACGTGATCTCCTTGGCCGCCGGGCAGCCGTCGAGCCCGGCGCCGCGCCCTGTGCGCGAGGCCGCGGTGCGCGCGCTGAGCGAGCACGCGCTGGGGTACACCGAGCAGTTGGGGATTCCCGAGTTGCGCGGGGCCATCGCGGGGCACTACCGGCGGCAGTACGGAGTGGACGTTGCGGCCGACGACGTGGTGGTGACGACCGGGTCGTCGGGGGCGTTCACGTTGGCGTTCCTGGCCGCGTTCGACGCCGGGGATCGGGTCGCGCTGGCTCGGCCGGGGTATCCCGCCTACCGCAACATCCTGAAGGCGTTGGGGTGTGAGGTTGTCGAGTTGCCGTGTGGGCCGGAGACGCGGTTTCAGCCCACGGTGGAGATGCTCGATCCGGGGCTCAAGGGTGTGATCGTGGCGAGCCCGGCCAATCCCACCGGGACCATGGTGGACGTCGGGCCCATCGCGCGGTGGTGCGCGGACAACGGGGTGCAGCTGATCAGCGACGAGATCTACCACGGGATCAGCTACGGGGAGCCGTTGCGGTGTGCGTGGGAGACGTCGCGGGATGCGATTGTCGTGAACTCGTTTTCGAAGGCTTTCGCGATGACGGGGTGGCGGCTGGGGTGGATGTTGCTGCCGGAGCGGCTTCGGCGGGCGGTGGACTGCTTGACGGGCAATTTCACGCTTTGCCCGCCGGCTTTGGCGCAGTTCGCGGCGGTGGAGGCGTTCAGCGAGGAGGCGTACGCGGAGACCGCGCAGCACCTCAAGCGGTACAAGGTGAACCGGGATCTGTTGCTTGAGGGGCTGACGAACCTCGGCATCGACAGGCTGGCGCCGGCGGATGGGGCGTTCTACGTGTACGCGGACGTCAGGCACCTGACGGATGACTCGATGGGGTTTTGCCGGCGGTTGCTGGACGACACCGGGGTCGCGATCGTGCCTGGCATCGACTTCGATCCGGTGGATGGGCATCACTTCGTGCGGATGTCGTTCGCTGGGGCCACGCAGGACATGGAGGAGGCGTTGCGGCGCCTCAAAGCCTGGCTCTGAGAGTGCGAACCGCGACCGGGGAGCCGCAACAAGCGCAACCGAACCCGCAGCGCGCAACAAAGCACGCGACCGGAACGTTGCAAGGGTAGGAACCACGCAGGGGGAGGCAACCGGAATGTGGACGATCATCGGCTGGCTGGTAGCGATCTGGATCGTGCTGGCCGTCGTCGGAGCCGTCGTGAAAGGCCTGTTCTGGCTCGCTGTGATTGGAGGACTACTCCTTGCAGGCACGGCGGCATACGGCGCCATAAAATCGCGACGCTAGCCACTGGTCATATGCGGAAGAAGCAATCACCATGAAGCGGTGTTGCAGTCCAACGAGGCCCGCCTCGAGACGTGGGAACGAAAGGTCGAGTGGCCGCTGACGGCGCTCGCCGTGCTGTTTCTCGTCGTGTACGCGTGGCAGGTCTTCGATGATCACGGGCGTATGCACCTGGCGCTCGAGATCGTGTTGTGGCTGATCTGGGCGGTGTTCGCGGCCGACTACGCGACCAGGTTCAAGCTGGCCACCAACAAGATCCAGTTCCTGAAGACGCACGTGTTCGACCTCGCGGCGGTCGTGCTGCCGATGGTGCGGCAGCTCAGGGTGTTGCGGCTCATCACCGTGATCACGTTGCTGAACAAGAAGTTTCAGCACAAGATCCGGCAGAAGGTGAGCATCTACGTCGCCGGCGTCACGATTCTGGTGGCGTTCTGCTCGAGCCTCGCGGTGCTGGACGCGGAAAGGCATGCGGAAAACGCGAGTATCACGACATTCGGCGATGCGTTGTGGTGGACGCTCACGACGATGTCGACGGTCGGGTACGGAGATCGTTATCCGGTCACGGGTGAAGGCCGGATGGTGGCCGGGCTGCTCATGGTCGGCGGCATCGCGTTGCTCGGTGTCATCACCGGCACGATCGCCAGCTGGCTCGTGGAGAAGCTGCGCGGCGTCGAGGAAGCCGAGCTCGAGACCGCGCAGGAGTTGCGGAACCTACGCGCCGAGATCGCCGAACTCCGCGCGGAGCTCAAGTCGCGCAGCAGCGGCTGACGTCCACAGCCGCGCGTCGATTCCGAAGGCCTGGGCGCCTTCCACGTTCGGCACCCGGTCGTCGAAGAAGATCAGGTCCGCGGGAGCGGTGCCCAGCACCGAGCACAGGTGCTCCCAGATCGCCACGTCCGGCTTCGCGTAGCCGAGGTCGCCGGAGAAGATCAGGTGCTGGAAGTGCTTGGCCCACGGCACCTTCTCGGCCAGCCGCGCGAACGTCAGCGGCGCGTTCGACAGCAGCGCCAGCGGAATGCCCGCGGAGTCCAGATCATCAATCAGCGCAACGGTTTCCGCTACCGGGTCGTCCAACCAGCCGGCGTTGTCCAGAGCGGTCAGCTCGCGTACCGCCGCGGCGTCGAAGGTCTGCCCCAGCGAAGAACCGATCAACGACCAGTACGCGGCATCCGACCCGCCGCGGTCGTAAGCGTCGCGGTCCCAGTACACCTCTTCGAACTGGTCCAGCGACACGCCGAGCCGAGAAGCCAGCGCGGGCAGAGCGGGATTGCGCTGGCTGATGACCTCGCCGAAGTCGAACACGATCCAGCGCATCTCAGGCGTCCTCTCGTAGCCGGCGAAGCACTTCAGCGATGTCGGACGAGTCCACGTCGCCGTGCGTCACGAACCGAACCTTGCCGGACATCGGACTGGCGAAAACCCCGACCTCCCGCAACGAACCCAGCGTCTTGTCCAGGTCCGGAACGGCAGCCAGCACGATGTTCGTCGGGGGCGTAGGAACCTCCCACCCCAGCGACCGCAGCCCGTCGGCCAGAGCAACGGCATTGGCGTGGTCGTCCGCGAGCCGCGAAATTCGATCAAGGGCGACCAGACCGGCGGCGGCCAGCACGCCGCCCTGCCGGACCCCGCCGCCGAGCATCTTCCGAACGCGCCGAGCTTCGACCACGAAAGACCGGGAGCCGGCCACGACAGACCCGACCGGCGCGCCCAGGCCCTTGGACAGGCACACCTGAACGGTGTCCGCACCCGCCGTCAGAGCAGCAAGCGGCACCCCGAGAGCCACCGACGCGTTCCACAACCGGGCGCCGTCCAGGTGCACGGACAGCCCGATCGACCGGGCGGCGGACACCAGCAGGGCGTGCTCATCAGGCGTGGTCAAGGTGCCACCGGAAGCGTTGTGCGTGTTCTCCAGGCACAACAACGTGGTGCGAAGCCCGTAGTAGGGAGACTCGCCGCCACCGGCCGCCACCACGGCCTGCGGGGACATGACCGGGAGCGCGTGCGGCATCCCACCGGCCAGCCAGGCGGCGGTCCCGAGTTCGGCGTCCAGCACGTGCGCGCCGAGAGGAGCCAGGAACCGGTCACCGCGATCCAAATGCAGGAACAGCGCGATGAGGTTGCCCATGGAGCCGGAGGGAACCCACAAGGCGGCTTCGAGCCCGAGCAACGCGGCGACGCGTTCCTCCAGCGCGGCCATGGTCGGGTCGTGGTCCAGCACGTCGTCGCCGACCTCGGCCGACGCCATCGCGCGGCGCATCTGCTCATCCGGCTGGGTGACGGTGTCCGAGCGCAGGTCGATGGGGGTCACGACGCCGATCACATCACATCCGGTGAACGACCGAGGGGGTGATGTAGCTCTCGCCGGTGGTTCGTGCAACCGTTGTTGCCTCAGCTTCCGTCCCGTAAGTGCAACTCGAAGAACGAGCGGAGAGCAGTCCGCGTGGATCAGCGCGACGAGCAGGAGTTCGCGGAGTATTTCGTGGCTCGCCGTGAGGCTGTGCGCCGAACGGCATACCTGCTGTGCGGCGACTGGCACCGCGCTGACGACTTCGCGCAGACAGCGTTCGTAGCGGTGCACAGGAGGTGGCGGAAGATCCGGGACAAGCAGGCTCTTGACGCCTACGTCCGGCGCACCGTCGTGCGCGCGGTGATCGACGAGTCCCGCCGTCCGTGGCGGCGCGAGAAGTTCACCGACGAGCTGCCGGAGTCCCCGACCCAGGACGGGGAGATCGGCGAGACGGTCGCGACGCGTGACGCGTTGATGAAAGGCCTGCGCAGAGTCCCTCCCCGGCAACGGGCGGTGCTCGTGCTGAGGTTCCTCGAGGGCCTCGACGTCACCGGCACGGCCGACGTGCTGAAGTGCTCGGAAGGAACTGTGAAGAGTCAGACCGCCCGCGGGCTGACCGCGTTGCGGGAAGCTCTCGGGGACGCCATCGACGACCTGCGACCGGCGTCGTGAACAAGAGCGAGAGGAGGACGTGATGGACGAGCAGAAGCTCGCGGACCTGTTCCGCGACGCGGCACACGACGCTCCACCGCCGTCCTTCGACGCGGGCGACGTCCGAACGGCTTCGCGACGCGCCACGCTCCGCAGGCGCAACTCGATCGCCGCCGGCACCACGCTGGTCGTGGTGCTCGGTTTCGGCGGCGCCGTGGCGGGTATCGGTTTGTTCGACCGAGAAAACAAAGCCAGCTTGTCGTCCGAAGGATCTGGGCAGCAGCGCGACTACACGGCAGAATCGCCGCAGACTCCGCAGATCGCCCCGGCGCAACCGCCGGCCAACAAGAACTTCCCTGGCGACGCGTCCACGCAGGGGGACGCGTCCACGCCGGGAAGCACCGGCCCCAGTGCCGGTGTAAGCGCAGTGCAGGGCTGCGCAGCGGTGGACCGAGAGCTCGCCGTCGCCCTCGCCGGAGAGCTTTCGGTCTCACCGGACTTCGCTGAAGTCCCCTCCCTGAGCTGCTCGCCCCTGTCCCGCTCGGCCGCGTTCAAGATCGACGGCCTGACGATCACGGCGATCGTCACGCCGGATCCCTTCGAGGCGCCGGCGGGCGCGGCGAAGGTCAGGTCGGAGAAGGGGCAGGACGTCTACGTGTTCACCCAGGGCGACGGCGAGCTCAAGGGCCAGGCCCAGCGGCTCGCGGCCGCACTGGCCCCGGGGTTCTGAGCGACCGCCCAGTACCCTGGCACGACTATGACGGCAGCAACGCCCAAAGGCGAACGCAGGAGGCAGGCGCTCGTCGAGGCCGCGTCCGCACTGCTCGTGGAGGGCGGGTTCGACGCGATCAGGCACCGTGCGGTCGCCGAACGCGCTGGTCTGCCGCTCGCGTCCACCACGTACTACTTCGACTCGCTGGACGAGCTGATCACCGCGGCGGTGGAGTTCCACGGCAGCGGCGAGCTGGCGAGCTGCCGGCAGCGGCTGGCGGAGATCTCGGACCGGCTGACGGACGACGACGTGCTGGTGGAGCTGATCCTCGACCTGCTGGTCGGCGAGAACGTCACCGACACCGAGACGATGCTGCTGCGCTACGAACGCCTGGTGGCGACCGGCCGGCGCCCGTACCTGCGACCGTTGATGCGCACGCTGTCCTCGGCGCTGCACGAGCTGATCGCCGACATCTTCACCCGCTCCGGGCGTGACATCACGCAGGACCGGGTCGAGGAGCTGATCGCCCTGGTGGACGGTTCGGTGGTCAACTCGTTCATCGAGCTGAAGTCGGATCCGCGCGGGGTGGCGGCCAGGATGCTCCGAAAGGCCCTTTCGCGTCAGGACTGATGCAACCTCACGTTCCGCTGACGCGTTCCCCTGATTGAGGACGCGAGAGGGGAAAGCATGCGTAAGGCCGATGAACAGGGCTTTCGCGAGTTCGCGGCAGCCAATGCCGCGTCACTGCGACGCACGGCCTACCTCTTTTGTGGCGACTGGCACACAGCCGAAGACCTGATGCAGTCGAGCCTGATGAAGATGTACTTGGCGTGGAAGCGCATCAAGGACCTGGACAACCGGATCGCTTACGCCCGCAAGGTGCTGCTGCGCACCTGGCTGGACGAGAAGCGCAGGCCGTGGCGCAGAGCCGAGCAGCGCGACGGGGAGCTGCCGGACGCCGCCGATGCCACGGTCGATCCCGACACCACCAGCGCGAAGCTGTGGGCGCGGGAGCTGGTGCACACCGCGTTGTTGCAGGTCCCGCCGAGGCAACGGGCCGTGCTCGTGCTGCGGTACTTCGAGGACCTGTCGGTCGCCGAGGTGGCGGTGGCCATGGGGTGCACCGAGGGAACAGTGAAGAGCCAGACGGCGCGTGGCCTCGCGACGCTGCGCACCATCGTGGAGAAGCTCGACAGCAGTTCGGGGAGGGTCGCGTCGTGAGTGAGCAGGAGATCCGTGAGGGCATGCTGCTGGCCGTGTGGGACGAGCCGCCGCTTGACTTCGACCCCGACACGCTGATCAGGCGGGTTGAACAGAAAAAAAGTCGTCGTCGAGCGCTGGTCACTGTGGGCGTGGCTACGGCGATGATCGTGGTGGCGTCGTTCGCGCTGCCCGGCCTGCTGCCCCGCGACCGGGACAACCAGCTGGGTGCGGACGGCCAGCCGAGCTCGTCGGCGCCCCCGACCGAGGCGGCGGAGAAGCGGGCCGAGCGCATCGGGGAAAAGCTGATGGAACGGCTCGCGCTGGCCGACCCGAACCTGAAGGAGGTCTACGCGAACCTCCGCGACGGCAGGTTCAGCAACTACGCGTACCCGTCGTCGGCACCGCCCCGGATACCGGCCGACCCCGAGCTGTCCGGGTACGTGTTCCTGACCGACCCCATCGGACCGACCGCGCTGCGGGTGGAAGGCATCAAGGGCGAGTTCTCCAAGCAGAACTTCTGCTCCGGCGCCGTCACGTGCGAGGACGTGCGGCAGAAGGACGGGACGGTCGTCAGCGAGGCCGAGTTCACCGACGGAGGCCCGGACATCTCGCGGTCGGAGGTGGTGCGCAAGTTCGAGAGCGGGTACTACGTGCGGATCGCCAGCTACAACTACAACCCTGCGACGGGCAGCGGTCTGCGGCAGACCGTGCCGGTGCGCGTGGGGGTGCTCACAACGCTGGTCACGGACCCGGCGGTGCGCTGGGAGTGAGTCCTGTGTGCACTAATCTGGCGCCGTGAGCAAGCCGCGCATCGCCAACGTCCTCGCAGGTCGCTACGCCTCCACGTCGCTCGCGACGCTCTGGTCGGCCGAGCACAAGATCGTGCTGGAGCGCCAGCTGTGGCTGGCGGTGCTGCGCGCCCAGGCCGCCGCGGGCATCGACGTGCCGGCGACCGCGGTCGCGGACTACGAGCGTGTGCTGGAGCAGGTCGACCTGGAGTCGATCGCCGCCCGTGAACGGGTGACGCGGCACGACGTGAAGGCGCGCATCGAGGAGTTCAACGCGCTCGCCGGCCACGAGCAGGTCCACAAGGGCATGACCTCGCGCGACCTGACCGAGAACGTCGAGCAGCTGCAGGTGCTGCGGTCGCTGGAGCTGGTCCGGAGCAAGGTCGCGGCGGTCCTCGGCCGGTTGGCGCGGCTCGCGGCCGAGCACACCGACCTGGTGATGGCCGGTCGCTCGCACAACGTGGCGGCGCAGGCCACGACGCTGGGCAAGCGGTTCGCGACCGCGGCGGACGAGCTGCTGGCGGCGTTCGGGCGGCTGGACGAGCTGATCGCGCGCTACCCGCTGCGCGGCATCAAGGGCCCGGTCGGCACGGCGCAGGACATGCTCGACCTGCTCGGCTCGCCCGAGAAGCTCGACGAGCTGGAGCGCACGGTCGCCGGTCACCTGGGCTTCGAACGCGTGCTCACGAGCGTCGGCCAGGTGTACCCGCGCTCGCTCGACTTCGACGTGGTGTCGACGCTGGTGCAGCTCGCGGCCTCCCCGTCGTCGATGGCGAAGACCATCCGGCTGATGGCGGGCCACGAGCTGGTGACCGAGGGCTTCAAGCCCGGTCAGGTCGGCTCCAGCGCGATGCCGCACAAGATGAACACCCGCTCCTGCGAGCGCGTGAACGGCTTCGCGGTGATCCTGCGCGGCTACCTGTCGATGGTCGGCGAGCTGGCCGGCGACCAGTGGAACGAGGGCGACGTGTCGTGCTCGGTGGTCCGCCGGGTCGCGCTGCCGGACGCGTTCTTCGCATTCGACGGGCTGCTGGAGACGTTCCTGACGGTGCTGGACGAGTTCGGCGCCTACCCGGCCGTGGTCGCCCGCGAGCTGGACCGCTACCTGCCGTTCCTCGGCACGACGAAGGTGCTGATGGCGGCCGTGCGCGCGGGTGTCGGCCGGGAGACCGCGCACGAGGCCATCAAGGAGAACGCCGTGGCCGTCGCGCTGGCGATGCGCGAGCAGGGCCTCGCCGAGAACGACCTGCTGGACCGGCTGGCCGCCGACGCGCGGCTGCCGCTGGACCGGGCCGCGCTCGACGCGCTGCTGGCCGACCGGCTGTCCTTCACCGGCGTGGCGTCGGCGCAGGTGGCAGCCTTGGTCGCGCAGGTTGAGGACGTGATCTCGAAGTACCCGGCGTACGTTCCGGAGCCCATCCTGTGATCGTTTCCGATCTGATCGTGTATCCGATCAAGGGCTGCGGCGGGTACTCCGTCGCGTCCTCGGCCGTCGACCGCACCGGGCTGCGGGGCGACCGGATGATGATGCTGGTCGACGTGGACGGGGTGTTCCTGTCGCAGCGGAAGTTCCCGGCGATGGCCGCGCTGCGTCCAACACTGGGTCCGTCGCTGGTGGACTCTGCGCTGGTCGTCGGCGGTGAGTCGTTCCCGGTAGTCGTTGAAGGGCCACGAGTTCCGGTGGTCCTGCACACGTGGCACGGCTCCGGGATCGACCAGGGCGACGCCGCGGCCGAGTACTTCTCGGACGCACTCGGCAAGCCGGTGCGGTTGATGCGGACGCCGCCCGACCTGCACCGGGAGTCGACCGGGGAGACCACCGGGCTCGTCGGGTTCGCCGACGGCAACGCGCTGCTGATGATCTCGCTGTCCTCATTGGATGGACTGAACGAGCGGATCCTGGAACGCGGCGCCGAGCCGGTGCCGATGAACCGGTTCCGCCCCAACGTGGTCGTGTCCGGCTGGCCCGAACCGCACACCGAGGACCGGGTGCGGCGCGCGGTGATCGGCAACGTGGAACTGGCCTACGCCAAGGACTGCGTGCGGTGTGCCGTGCCGATGGTGGACCAGGAGACCGGTCTGCGTTCCGGCCCGGAGCCGATCCGGTCGCTCGCCACCTATCGCCGTGACCCCGACGGCGGCGTGACCTTCGGGATGAAGTCGGCCGTCGTGCGCACGGGCACCGTGGCGGTCGGCGACAAGATCGACGTGCTGGAGTGGGCTTCCGACGCTTCCTAGGGCTTCTGCCAGCGCAGCCGCTCGCTGCGGGTGCCGTCCTTGCGACAGATCAGCGGCTCACCCCGAGGGCTGAGGCCGATCGCGCCCTCCGGCCGGCAGGACGCGCCCTCCCGGACGAACAGGCCCTGCTGCGGAGGCTCCGTCGTCGTCGTGGGCCGCACCACGGGTGGCGGCGCCTGCACGGGCGGCGGTGCCGGCCTCGTGGTGGTGGTCGTGGTCGTCGTCGTGGTGGTCGTCGTCGTCTTGACCGTGATGTCGGCGACCTCCGGCGTCGGCACGATGGAGACCGACCGGGGCGTGCTCACGCTGACCGAGGAGTCAGCCGGCGCCGAGACGGGACCGGCATCGCTGCCCCAGCCTGCGACGACCAGCACGATGAGCAGTCCCGCGCTGGCCAATGCCGGGATCCATAGCGCCTTTCGGGTGAGCACGGGGTGCACCTTAAGGCTCTTCGAGCTTGATCTGTAGGGGTGAAGGGGTGTGCATCGGATTTCCGGGACACGTGCACGTAGGCTGACCAGCGTGCCAACGCTCGCTGACTACCAGCACGTCGCCCGCGGCAAGGTTCGCGATCTGTACGACGTCGACGACGAGCTGCTGCTGTTCGTCGCGTCCGACCGGATCTCGGCGTAAGACCACATCCTGAGCACCGAGATCCCCGACAAGGGGCGCGTGCTCACCGCGATGAGCGTGTTCTGGTTCGAGCGGCTCGCCCCGAACCACCTGGTCGGCTACGACGACCCGCGGATTCCCGCCGAGGTCCGCGGCCGGGCGTTGCTGGTGCGCAAGCTCGAGATGATCGACGTCGAGTGCGTGGCGCGCGGGTACCTGACGGGCTCCGGCATGGCCGACTACCAGGCGACCGGCGCGGTGTGCGGGATCGAGCTGCCGGCGGGCCTGGTCGAGGCCACCGAGCTCGACCCGCCGATCTTCACGCCCGCGTCGAAGGCCGAGATCGGCGCGCACGACGAGAACGTGTCGTTCGACGTCATCGCGGCCAAGCACGGCGTCGAACTGGCGTCCAAGCTGCGTGACCGGACGATCGAGCTGTACCGCGAGGCGCGCGCGTACGCGTTGACCCGCGGCCTGATCCTGGCGGACACGAAGTTCGAGTTCGGGCTGGACGCTGCGGGCGAGCTGATCCTGGCCGACGAGGTGTTCACGCCGGACTCGTCGCGGTACTGGCCGGCCGAGGGCTACGAGCCGGGCCGCGTGCAGCCGTCGTTCGACAAGCAGTACGTGCGGGACTGGCTGACCTCGGCCGCCTCCGGGTGGGATCGGAAGAGCGACACGCCGCCGCCCCCGTTGCCCGCGGACGTCGTCGAGGCCACCCGGCAGCGGTACGTCGAGGCCTACGAGCGGCTTACTGGCCGGTCTTTCGCCGACTGGCTCGCGTGAGTTAGCGCCGGTTTCACGCGGATGTCACCACGGCATGGCGCACTCGAACCGTGCACTCACAGCTCGTGGTCTCCTTGTCCGGCATCGGTCCGCAGACACTCGACCGATGCGCTGATCTCGCCGCGGCGCTTGATCCGCGGCAGGTGCCGTTGTCGCTGCTCGTAGTACCTCGCGAGCTCGGCAAGGCGCAGGAATGGGTGCGGCAGCGCGCCTCGCTCGGCGACGCCGTCGTGCTGCACGGTCTCGGTCAACGGCGCCTGCCGGCCTATGAAGCCGGGTTGTTGTTGATGGGCGCGCGTCTGCAGATGGACGCAATCGGGCTCAATGCCGACACGTTCGCGCCTCGGCGTTGTGTGGCGTCGCAGGGGACGTTGATCGCGCTGGCCAAGCACAAGTTCAACCGCTGCGCCGACGCGCACGCCGTCCGTGAGGTCGGCAGCGGGCTGGCGACTTTGGGCCGCCTGCACGCGCTGACCGAACGCACCAGTTTCGGTGAGCTGCGGTCGCTGGCGCTGGTCTACGCGGCCGCCAGGTCCGCGCGCCGTGGCGGGCTGACCCGGATCACCGTCGATGCGCGCGACCTGCTCCGGCCTGGGGCCCGGCAGGCCGTGCTCGACGCCGTGGACATCGCACTCGCCCACGACGCCGCGCCGACGACCTACGTCAAACTGCCGTCTCCTCGCCACGAGGCAGCGGCCTGACCTCGGTGCCCTCGGGCTTGAGCATGTCGAAGAGCCGGTAGGCCATCGGCGGCTTCGAGAGCGTTCCCTCGTGGATCGGCACGGCGGTGCGCGGCTGCACGGCGCGCATGAAGTCGACGGCCTCACCGAGGCGCATCCACGGCGCGCCCGCGGGCAGGCCGAGCACGTCGACGTTCTCGTCGGGCACGAACAGCGAGTCGCCGGGGTGGTAGAACGCGCCGTCCCCGATCACGTACCCGGTGTTCGGCACGATCGGGATGTCCTGGTGGATCATCGCGTGCTGCCCGCCGACGACCTTGACGGTCGTGTCGCCGACCTTCAGCACGTCACCGGGCCGTGCGACGGTCGGATTCTCGACGCTCGGTGCCGTGCCCTCGTCCACGACCAGCTGCGCGCGCGGGTTGGCGGCGAGCAGTGCGGGCAGCTTCTCGGCGTCGATGTGATCGGAGTGCTGATGCGTGATCAGCACCGCGTCCAGGTCCTGCACGTCCTCGAAGCCGCTGGAGAAGGTGCCGGGGTCGATCAGGATGCGGGTGGTTCCCGTGTCGAGAAGTACGCAGGCATGACCGAAATGGACAACTTGCACTGAATGCCTCCATTACCGACGTTTGGCGGGCTGACACGGTCAGGTGACGTCGGAAGTATCAAAAAGCATGAGGAAAACCCTGCAACTCCTCACGGCACTGGCGCTCGCCCTGCCGATGACGTCCGTCGTCCCTGCAACCACCACCCTTTTACCTGCTCAGGCTCAGGCGCCGCAGAGTCAGGAAATCGGCACCGAGGAATCGCTCTCGGTCCGCGTGGGTGGCAACAACCGCTCAACCGTGATCGACCGGCCCGGCTCCGGTTACGTGAAGATCCACTTCACCGACCTCCGGATCCTGCCCGGTGACGTGCTCACGGTGTCGAACCCTGACGGCACCGAGAAGTACACGTACACGCGGGACCTGAAGTCCTCGCTGACGGCCACGATCGACGACTCCGGCTTCTGGGCCATGTCGATCACCGGCTCGAAGGCCGTCGTGACGGTGAAGAACGCACTCAGCCGGGTGCGGATCGACAGAATCACGCGCGGCTACACCGAGGCCGAGATGTCCGCGCAGCCGTCCGTGCAGAGCATCTGCGGCACGAACGACTACAAGGACGCGGTCTGCTACCAGTCCAGCAACCCGACCGAGTTCGGGAAGACGGCGTCCGTCGCGAAGCTGCTGCGCAACGGCAGCTCGCTGTGCACCGCGTGGCGGGTCGGCCCCAACAACCGCATGCTGACCAACAACCACTGCTTCACCAGCACCTCCGGCATCGAGGTGTGGTTCAACTACCAGTGCCCGACCTGCGGCGGCACCGCTTCGGCGCCGACGACGAAGGTGCTGGCGGCGCAGGTCCTCAAGACCAACGCCGGTCTCGACTACACCCTCTTCACCGTGAACAACTTCGCGGCCATCAGCTCGTTCGGCTACCTCGAACTGGACGCGCGCGTTCCGGCCGTGGGTGAAGAGATGTACGTCATCGGCCACCCGGCCGGGAAGCTCAAGAAGTTGTCGTTGCGCGACAACAACAACGGCGGCGGCTACTGCATCGTGCGCGCGGTGCGGGTCAACGGCAGCTCGTCGCAGTCCGACATCAGCTACATGTGCGACACCGAGGGCGGCTCGTCCGGCTCACCGGTGTTGTCGAGGCGCACGCACAAGGTGATCGGGCTGCACCACTTCGGTGGCTGCCCGAACCAGGGCGTGCGCATCGACCTCGTCGCCGCGCAGATCAACTCCCTGCTCTGATCAACCCACTGCGGTAAGGATCTCCGCCTCCTCGGCCGGCGACAGCCCGGCCTTGCGAGGCCGGTCCAGCCCGAGGCCGCGCTCGAACTCCAGCGAGTCGAGCGCGGTCTCGGCGAGCGGCCTGCTGCTTCAGCCCGTTCGCCAGCGCCGCGGCTGACATCCCGGCTGGTCATCTTCGCGAAGTCCTGCGGCAACCACAGCGGCAACGACCGCGGCCCGCCCCACGGGTTGATCTCCAGCCCTTCCAGCACCTCCGCCGCCACGCGTCACCAGCTGCGTGCCCTGCGGCGCCACTGCCCCGGCGATCTCCCCGATGGCCATCTGGAACGGCATCGCCGGCCCGATCGAGTCATAGGTGCCCAGGATGCGTTCTTCCGCGGCCAGCACGATCCACTCCGCCAGATCCCGCGCGTCGATGTGCTGAAAACCGAGGTCAGGAGCGTCCGGCACGACCACCCGCCCACCCTGACTGAGGCGCGCCGGCCAGTACCCGAACCGGTCCGACGGGTCGTCCGGCCCCGTGATCAGTCCGGCCCGGACGATGAACTCGCGGCCCCCGACCGCTTCTCGCACGGAGTTCTCACTGGCCACCTTGACGCTGCCGTACCGCTCCGACGAGAACTCCGCGGCCGGGTCGTCCTCGACCGGCGGCAGCAGCTCGTCGCTGCCCGTCGCGTGGTCGGCGTAGACCGAGATGCTCGACACGAACGTCCAGTGCGGCGTGGTGGGCCCGAACGCCTCCAACGCGTCGCGCACCCAGTTCACCGAGTACTTCGACACGTCGATCACCGAGTCGAACCGCTCGCCGGCCAGCTGGTCGAACGCCCCCGGTTTGTTTCTGTCCACCGCTATCAGGCGGGCACCTTCCGGCACGCCACCGGACGCGCCACGAGCAGCGCACACCACGTCGTGGCCGCGACGGACGGCCTCCGCCGTGATGGCCTTGCTGAGGAACACGGTTCCGCCGAGCACCAGGATCTTCATGATCTCCAGCATCCGTCGTGGCGGACCGGACTGCCACCGGTCTCGCTTTGGGCGAAATAGCCAGTGGGTATGGACCCCATGCAGTATCGTTCGGATCCGTCTGATGGCCGCCTGGTTGGGTGAAGATGTGCCTCCGCCCACCTGTCGAGTTGATGAACGCCCAGGTCAGGTAGGCTCCCGGAGTACCGCCAGCCCCTCAAACCCGGGAGCAGTCTGTCGTGGCCCGAGTCGTCGTCGACGTCATGCCGAAGCCCGAAATTCTCGACCCCCAAGGCCAGGCGGTGGCCAACGCGCTGCCGCGCCTCGGCTTTGACGGCATCACCGCCGTCCGCCAGGGCAAGCACTTCGAGCTGGAGGTCGCCGACGATGTCGACGACGCCACGCTCGCCAAGATCGCTGAGACCTTCCTCGCCAATCCCGTGATCGAGGACTGGACCGTGCGCAGGGTCGAGGCATGAGGGTCGGTGTCATCACCTTCCCCGGCACGCTCGACGACGTCGACGCACAGCGTGCCGTGAAGTATGCCGACGGGGAGGCCGTGCCGTTGTGGCACGGCGACCACGACCTCAAGGGCGTTGACGCGGTCATCGTTCCCGGTGGGTTCTCGTACGGCGACTATCTGCGGTGCGGCGCCATCGCGCGGTTCGCGCCGGTCATGCAGGAAGTGATCGAGGCCGCGAACAAGGGAATGCCCGTTCTGGGCATCTGCAACGGCTTCCAGATCCTCGCCGAGGCGCACCTGCTGCCGGGCGCGCTGGTCCGCAACCACAAGCTGCACTTCGTGTGCCGCGACCAGTGGCTGAAGGTCGAGAACAACTCGACCGCGTGGACCACCCGCTACGACCAGGGCGCCGAGATCCTCGTGCCGCTGAAGTCGGGCGAGGGCGGCTACCAGGCAGGCGAGGAGACGCTGAAGGAGCTCGAGGGCGAGGGCCGGGTCGTCTTCCGGTACGTCGGCGAGAACCCCAACGGCAGCCGCGACAACATCGCGGGCATCACGAACGCCAGGGGCAACGTCGTCGGCCTCATGCCGCACCCCGAGCACGCCATCGACGCGCTCACCGGCCCGACCGACGACGGTCTGGGCATGTTCCTCTCCTTGCTCGATTCGGTGGTAACGGCATGACGCCCAAAATGGTCAACACCGACACCGTGAAGAACGCGGAAAGCACGCCCGACCAGGAGCAGCCCTACAAGGAGCTGGGCCTGAAGGACGACGAGTACGCGCGCATCAAGGAGATCCTCGGCCGCCGTCCCACGGACGCCGAGCTCGCGATGTACTCGGTCATGTGGAGCGAGCACTGCTCCTACAAGTCGTCCAAGGTGCACCTGAAGTACTTCAGCGACACCACGACCGACGAGATGCGCAGCAAGATGCTCGCGGGCATCGGCGAGAACGCCGGCGTCGTCGACATCGGTGACGGCTGGGCGGTCACGTTCAAGGCCGAGAGCCACAACCACCCGTCCTACGTCGAGCCCTA
The DNA here is from genome assembly GCA_963771775.1 of uncultured Actinomycetota bacterium. GTDB lineage: Bacteria > Actinomycetota > Actinomycetes > Mycobacteriales > Pseudonocardiaceae > Lentzea. Next base: position 158,691 of record CAVYUS010000004.1, on the reverse strand, counting down.
CCAGGGTGCGGCGACGGGTGTGGGCGGCATCGTGCGCGACATCCTCGCGATGGGTGCGCGGCCGCTCGCGGTCATGGACCCGCTGCGCTTCGGCAAGCCGGACGCCGTGGACACGCGCCGCGTTCTGCCGGGCATCGTCGCGGGTGTCGGTGGCTACGGGAACTGCCTCGGCCTGCCGAACATCGGCGGCGAGGTCGTGTTCGACGAGTCCTACCAGGGCAACCCGCTGGTCAACGCCCTGTGCGTCGGCGCGATGCGGGTCGAGGACCTGCACCTCGCGCACGCGTCGGGCACCGGCAACAAGGTCATCCTCTACGGCGCGCGCACCGGCCTCGACGGCATCGGTGGCGTGTCGGTGCTCGCGAGCGAGACGTTCGACGACAGCGCCGGCAAGCGCAAGAAGCTGCCGGCGGTGCAGGTCGGCGACCCGTTCACCGAGAAGGTGCTGATCGAGTGCTCGCTGGAGCTCTTCCAGAAGCGCATCGTCGTCGGCATCCAGGACCTCGGCGGTGCGGGCCTGTCCTGCGCGACGAGCGAGCTGGCGTCCGCGGGTGACGGTGGCATGCACGTGTGGCTCGAGCGGGTTCCGCTGCGCGCCACGGGCATGACGCCGGCGGAGATCCTCTCCAGCGAGTCCCAGGAACGCATGTGCGCGGTGGTCGAGCCGGCCAACGTCGACGCGTTCATGGAGATCTGCGAGAAGTGGGACGTCATCGCCACCGAGATCGGTGAGGTGACGGACGGGGACCACCTGGTCATCACGTATCACGACGAGGTCGTCGTGGACGTGCCGCCGCGCACCGTCGCCCACGAGGGCCCGGTCTACCACCGGCCGATCCAGCGCCCCGCCGACCAGGACGAGCTGCAGGCGAACACGCCTGACTCGCTCGACCGGCCGGAAGACGTCCTCGCACTGATCAAGACCATGGCGGCCAGCCCCAACCTGGCCTCCAAGAAGTGGGTCACCGACCAGTACGACCGGTACGTGCGCGGTGGCACGGTCCTGGCGCAGCCCAGCGACGGCGGCATGATCCGGATCGACGAGGAGACGCACCGCGGTGTCGCTCTCTCGACGGACTGCAACGGCCGCTACACCAAGCTCGACCCGTACCAGGGCGCGCAGCTCGCGCTGGCCGAGGCTTACCGCAACGTCTCGGCCACCGGTGCCACGCCGGTCGCCGTCACGAACTGCCTCAACTTCGGCTCGCCCGAGGACCCCGGTGTCATGTGGCAGTTCGAGCAGGCCGTGAAGGGCCTCGCGGACGGCTGTGTGGAGCTGGGCATCCCGGTCACCGGCGGCAACGTCAGCTTCTACAACCAGACCGGCTCCACGGCGATCCTGCCGACGCCGGTCGTGGGCGTGCTCGGCGTGATCGACGACGTGCGGCGCCGCATCCCCACCGGGATCGGGGCCGAGGCCGGCGAGACGCTGCTGCTGCTCGGCGAGACGCACGCCGAGTTCGGCGGGTCGGAGTGGGCGCACCACGTCCACGGCCACCTCGGCGGTCTGCCGCCGAAGGTCGACCTGCGGCGCGAGAAGCTGCTCGGCGAGGTCCTCGTCGCGGGTTCCCGTGACGGCATGATCTCCGCCGCGCACGACCTCGCCGAGGGCGGTCTGGCCCAGGCGCTGGTCGAGACGTGCCTGATCGGTGAGACGGGTGCGCGGGTCTTCCTGGACGGCGACCTGTTCACCGAGCTGTTCAGCGAGTCGTCCGGCCGCGTGCTGGTCGCCGTGCCGCGCACCGAGGAGCAGCGCTTCACCGACATGTGCACCGCGCGCGCTCTGCCGTGGCGCAAGGTCGGCGTCGTGGACCCGGAGGCCGGCGCGCTGGAGATCCAGGACCTCGGTCAGCTCCCGCTCGACGAGCTCCGCGAAGCCTGGGAGGGCACCCTCCCGGCCCTGTTCGACTGACGTTTCGAGTGCACGCGGGGAGCTTTCGTACTCTTCTGTAGTACGGGAGGGCCCCGCGTGCCGTCAGAAGCGGTCAGCTTGCGGCGATTCGTTGCAGCTGGTCGAACTTGCCGTTGAACAGGTTCTGGTCGCCGGGGAAGAGCCCGGTCGCCTGCCACTGCCAGATCGTGTGGAACTCGAACCCGAGCGGCAACGGCCCGAGCTTCGAGTTGTAGTGGGCGATCCAGAGCGGGTTGTTGTCGCCGAACTTCACCGAGCCGCCGACGCACTTGTTCCACCAACTCGTGGACGTGTAGATGGCCGGATGCCGCTTGGTGCGCTCGAAGACCTTGTCGCTGAACGCCTTCACCCACGCGGTCATCGCGGCCTGGTTCAGGTTGTAGCAGGTCTCGCCGTACGGGTTGTACTCCATGTCCAGCGCCGGCGGCAGCGTCTTGCCGTCCGGTGACCACCCGCCGCCGTTGTCGACGAAGAAGTTCGCCTGCTTCGCGCCGTCGGACCGGTCCGGCAGCGCGAAGTGGTACGCGCCGCGGATCATGCCGATGTCGAAGGAACCGCCGTACTGCTGGTTGAACTTCGGGTTCCGGTAGTGGACGCCCTCGGTCGCCTTGGCGTAGGCGAACCGGGCGCCTTTGTCCCAAGAGGACTTCCAGTTCACGTCGCCCTGGTGGCTGCTCACGTCCATGCCCGGGACTTTGCCGTCGGTCGGTGGCGACTCCGGTGTTCGGAAGCTGCCCCGGAAATCGCCCCGGAAGTCGCCACTGCCTTCGTGCTTGAGGATCTGGGAACCCGCGAAGTTGTCCGCGGAGCCCTCGGGCAAGGGCGCCGCGGACGCGGGAGCCGGCGTCAGGCCGGCGACGATCGCCACGATGCTGATCAAGGTCCGCATGGACTAGATCGTGCGACCATTTGTCCTAGTTTGCCACCGGGGTCACCCGTCCAGGCGGGTCAGCTCCTCGCCGGTCAACTCCAGGTGGGTGGCCGCGGCGGAATCGGAGATGCTCGCCGGTCGAGATGCACCCGGAATGGGGACTACCACTTCGGACTTCGCCAGCATCCACGCGAGACAGACCTGGTGCGGGCTCACGCCGTGCGCGTCGCCGACCTCCTTGAACGGACCGCTCAGCGCGCCTGCCTTGCTGATGCCGCCGAACGGACTCCACGGCAGGAACGCGATGCCGAGCTTCGCGCACAGTTCCAGTTCGGGCTCGCTCGACCGGAACGACGGTGAGAACTGGTTCTGCACGGCCGCGAGTCGTCCGTCCAGGATGTCCTTGGCCAGGTTGATCTCGTCCGGGTTGAAGTTCGAGACGCCCGCGTAGCGGATCTTGCCGTTGTCCAGCAGCTCCTTCAGCGTGCCGACCGACTCGGCGATCGGCACGCTCGGATCCGGCCGGTGGAACTGGTACAGGAAGATCTGGTCGACACCGAGCCGCCGCAACGACCCGTCGACGGCCTTGCGCAGGTACTCGGGACGTCCGTCGAGGGCCCAGCCGCCGCCCGGCACGCGGGTGTGACCACCCTTGGTCGCGACGAACACCTCCTCGGACCGGCCGCGCAACCCTTCCGCGATCAGCTCCTCGTTGTGCCCGAAGTCGCTGTCGTCGAGCGAGTACGCGTCGGCGGTGTCGATGAACGTCACGCCTGCGTCGAGCGCGGCGTGGATGGTCTGGACTGCCTGGGCGCGGTCGGGCCGGCCCTGGATCGAGATGGGCATGCCGCCCAGCCCGATGGCGCTGACCTCGACTTCTCCGATACGACGCTTCTGCATGGCTACCACTCTGGACCCTCTGCATTAAGCTGTCCAACGCAAAGAAGTGATCTCATTGAGCGCTAGCGGTGATGAATCGTGGAACTCAGACAGCTGGAGTACTTCGTCGCTGTCGCCGACGAAAGCCACTTCACCAGGGCCGCGCGCCGGATGCACGTCTCCCAGTCGGGCCTTTCGGCGTCGATCCGTGCGCTGGAGGTTGAGCTGGGCGCACCGCTGTTCCTGCGCACCACCCGCCAGGTCGAGCTGACCCAGGCGGGCCGCGCCCTGCTGCCCGAAGCCCGCCGCGCGCTCGGCACCATCGAGTCGGCGCGGGACGCGGTCGCCGCGGTGCAGGGGCTGCTGCGCGGCACGTTGTCCGTCGGCAGCCTGCAGTGCCTGCACGTGGTGCACCTGCCCGCGGTGCTGGCGCGGTTCCACGAGCTCCACCCCGGCGTGGAGATCAGGATGCGGCAGTCCGGCAACGCCGAGCTGGTCGAGGAGGTGCGTGCGGGCCGGCTCGACCTCGCGTTCGTGACGCGCCAGCCGAAGATCGCGGACGACCTGCGGGTGTCCACTTTGGCCAGTGAACCGCTGGTGCTCGCGTGCGCGCCGGAAAGTCCCTTCGCCACCAGGGAATCCGTCGAACTGGCCGAGCTAGCCGGCCAGTCGTTCGTGGACTTCAACGCCGACTGGGGCACGCGTGACGAGGTCGACCGCACGCTCGCCGCAGCCGGTGTGGAGCGGCACGTCGCCGTCGAGGTCAACGACGTGCACTCGCTCCTGGACTTCGTCGGCTTCGGGCTCGGTGTCGCGCTAGTCCCGCAGTCCTTCGCTGTCAAGGCCACCAGGGCGCACTTCCTCGGCCTTCGCGGGGACGTGCCCGTTGCCGAGACCGTGGTCGTCACCGGCAACACCGTCAGCGCCGCCGCGAGCGTCCTGCTGGACATGGTCGCGGAGGCCAAGTCCGGCCGCCTCCGTGCTGCCGGTTAGCGGCCAGCCGGTCGCGGGCTCGCGGAACTCGGTCTCCTCCAGCACCTTCATCACACCGGTCTGGTGTGCGGGAGGTTCGTTGGACGGGTGGAAGAAGTTCGCGACCTCGGAGACGCCGTCGCTGTCGTTGCTGAGCTCCACCTCACCGGCGAAGGTGACTTCCTGGAACGAGACCCCGTGCCGGAACTTCGCGCCTGCCAGCTGCAGTCGGCCGTGGAACTTGCCGCCGGAGAACAGCGCCACGCGCTTCACGTTGATGTTGCGCAGGTTCGTGATGCCGTAGAACTGCGCGCGCCGGGCGACGAAACGGTTGATGTACCTGCCGTCCAGCGAGAAGTACTCCAGGTGCGCGCCGGTCAGATCCAGGTTGTAGTGCTCGTGCTTGCGTTTCCTGCCCCACGACAGCGTGTCCTTGATCAGCCGTTGCGCGGTCAGCCGAACCTGTTGCTCCAACCGGGTTTCCTGCGACACCTCCGAGCTGAAGTCCTGGTCCGGGTCCTCCGGCTTGGCCTTGTGGGCGGGGTGCTCGAAGGGCCGGCGCAGATACGCGCACAGCACGTCGATCACGGTCTGCCGGTAACGCGGCGTCGACTTCGCCAGCCACGTCAACGCGTGCATCGCGCCCACCCGCACCTGGTCGGCCTCGTTGCCCAGCAGCTCGACCGAGCGCGCGAACCGTTCGTCGGCGACCTTCTCGCTCTCCAGGAAGTGCTTCCGGTCGTTGAGCCACAACGCGTACAGGGCGACGATGGCACCGCCCGCCACTCCTGCGGTCTTGACCAGGTCGATGGCGGGGGCGTTGGCGAGGTGCAGCGCGTAGCCGGTTCCCGCCGTCACGATCGCGGCGAGCAACACCGCGGCAAACCAGCGCACGTCAGTTCCTCCACGCTTCCGGCAGATCGGGTTCCGCCGCGAACGTACAGCCGTCCGCCTTCACGTCCGACCACTGCGATCCGGCGAACTTGGTGTCGCCCAGGAACTTCGACTCGGTGAACACCGCGAGCCCCTGCGCCTCGAACCGGCTGAACCACGCCTTGCCGCGAAACTCGGTGTGGTGCATGTAGCAGCCGGCCCTTCGACTCGGCCTCGGTGAGGAACACGTCGCCGTGGATCACCATGTGGTGGAACGCGTTGGACTCGTTCAGCCGCGTGACCCGCAGAACCAGGTCGCCGACCTGCCGGTACGACAGGTCGAAGTACTCGAGGTGCGCCTTGGTGAGGTTGAGGTCGTAGCGGACCGGGTCCTTCTCGTCGACGCGCGGCAGCAGGTCCTCGATCAGCCGTTGCGAGGTGAGCCGGACCTCCAGCTCGATCTCGTCCAGCTCGTCGAAGTCCTCCAGCGGTTCACTGCGCTTGAACGGCCTGCGCAGGTAGGCGCAGAGGATGTCCAGCACGGTCTGGGTGTATTCCGGCCGGGACTTCGCGAGGCCGGCGAGCGCGTGCATCGCACCCACTCGCACCTGTTCCGCCTCGTGCCCCAGCAGCTCCACGGCGCGCGCGAACCGATCATCGGCCACCCGGGACCTGTCGTGCTCGATGCGCTGGCGCTCGAGCTCCTGACGGGCTTCCTCCACCTTGCGTCGTCGGTCGTTGAGCCACAACGCGTAGAGGGCGACGATCGCGCCACCCGCGAGACCACCGGTCTTGATCGCCTCGTGTTTCGGCGCGCCGGGGTCCACGAGCAGCAGTATGCCGCCGACCAGCAGAAACGCGCCGAGCGATGCGAGCACGGTCGTCAGCAGCAAACTTTTCTGGCGGCGGTTTCCCCACTTGAACCTCACGAGGTCGGCATTCTGCCAAGCGGGCGGTGCATGATGGGCGGGAACTGGTCTGGACGCGGATGGGGTGAGCGGGTGGAACGGCCGAACTGGGCGCCGGGCGACATCGATCTGGAACGGCCGAGCGTGGCGAGGGTCTACGACTACTGGCTGGGCGGCGCGCACAACTTCGCCGTCGACCGGGCGGCCGCGCAGAAGACCCTCGAGCACTTGCCGGAGCTGCGCAACATCGTCCTGAACAACCGCGCGTTCCTGCGCCGGGCCGTGCGTTATCTGCTCGGGCAGGGCGTCCGGCAGTTCCTCGACCTCGGTTCCGGCATTCCGACCGTCGGCAACGTGCACGAGATCGCCCAGGGGACCGACCCGGCCGCCCGGATCGTCTACGTCGACGTGGACCCGGTCGCCGTCGCGCACGGCCGGGCCCTGCTCAGCGGCAACGACCGCGTGAGCGTGCTGCACGCCGACGTGCGCGACGCCAAGAACGTGCTGACCTCCGCCGAGGTCGGCGAGCAGCTGGACTTCGACGAGCCGGTCGGCGTGCTGATGATCGCGCTGCTGCACTTCGTGTCGGACGAGGACGATCCGGTGGGGATCATCGGCGAGCTACCGCGACCGGCTTGCTCCGGGCAGTTTCCTCGCGGTCTCCCACGCCGGCTACGAAGCCGATGAGGAGACGGGGTCCCTCCACGCCGCGCGAGCCAACTACAACCGCAGCGTCACCCAGATGACCTACCGAAACAAGGCCGAGATCACTCGCCTGTTCCAGGGGTTCGAGCTGGTCGAACCGGGTGTGGCGCGGCTGCCCGCCTGGCACCCGGAGTCGCCGGACGATCTGGAGGCGTCGGGAGCGACGTTCCCGGGGTTCGGAGCTGTAGGCCGGAAGGCGTAGAGGTGACTGCACACGGCGACCGGCCGTATGCTGCGCGTACGTGGCGTTAGGGCCGAACAGATGACCGAACGGGTTGACCACCGGGTGCGTGACGACCACTCACCTCTGGAACCGGCCGTGCTGGCCGGTGCCGCGTCGTTCGCGCGCAGCTGGGCGACGGCGGTGATCGGGTCGAGCTACGTGCCGATGACCCGCGCCGAGGTCGCGCAGCACCTGCACGATCTCACCGGGATGCTCGTCGAGGCGCTGTTCGCGAGCCCGTTCCGCACGGCGCCCGGCTACGAGATCGGCTCCCGGCTGGTCGACGCGCACTTCACCGGCACGGACACGCTGGGCCGCACGATCCAGCTCCTCGGCGACGACCTCCTGGTCGAGCTGGGCTCCCCCGGTGACGACCGCCTGCAGTCCCGCCTCGCCGCCCTGCAGGGCGCGCTGGCGGCCGGGTACGCCCGCGCACTGCGGGAACGCACGCTCGCCGAGCAGGAGGCGATCAGGGCGGCCGTCCTGGACGCGCGTGACCAGGCCGAGGCGATGCTGCGGGCCTCCGAGGCGCGGTTCCGCGCGATGTTCACCGAGGCCGCGATCGGCATCGGCATAGCGGACATCGACGGCCGGATACTGGACGTCAACCAGGCGCTGCAGGACATGCTCGGGTTCAGCGTCGAGGAGATGCGCCAGTACAACGTGCGCGACCTCATGCACCCCGAGGACGCGGGCAGCGTGTGGCGCCTCTACGACCAGCTCATCGCGGGCGAGTGCGACCACTACCGGGCCGAGAAGCGCTTCCACCGGGCCGACGGCGAGCAGGTGTGGACGCACCTCACGTTGTCGCTGGTCCGCGACGATCACGGCGAGCCGCAGTACCAGGTGGCGATGATCGAGGACGTCACCGACCGCCACCTGCTGCAGAACCGGCTGCGCTACCAGGCACTGCACGACCCGCTGACCGGGCTGCCGAACCGGGCGCTGTTCCTGGAACGGCTCGGCCGGGTGTTCACCAACCGCGGCAGGCACCAGCGGGCCGGCCTCTGCTACCTGGACCTGGACGGCTTCAAGGTCATCAACGACTCGCTCGGCCACGACGTCGGCGACCAGCTGCTGGTCGAGGTCGGCCGGAGACTCGACCACTCGGTCTCCGGCGAGGGCAAGCTGGTCGCGCGCATGGGCGGCGACGAGTTCGTGATCCTGGTCGAGGGCTCGACCGGCGAGCAGGACATCGTGGATGTCGCGGACCGGGTGCTGACCGAGCTGGAGGCGCCGATCCGCATCGCCGGGCACGAGCTGTCGGTGTCGGCGTCGATCGGCATCGTCGAACGGCGGCTGGGCGGCACGACCTCCGCGGACCTGATGCGCGACGCGGACATCACGCTGTACTGGGCGAAGGCGGACGGCAAGGCGCGCTGGGCGTTGTACGACCCGGAGCGCAACGCCCGCGAGGTCGCCAGGTTCACGTTGTCCGCCACGATGCCGCGGGCTTTGGAACGCGGCGAGTTCTACGTCGAGTACCAGCCGCTGGTGCGGCTGGAGGACTCCACCGTCGTCGGCGTCGAGGCACTGGTCCGCTGGCAGCACCCGGAGTTCGGGCGGCTGGCGCCGGACCGGTTCATCGAGCTCGCCGAGGAGACCGGCCTGATCGTCCCGTTAGGACGGTGGGTGCTGCGCAAGGCGTGCGAGGAGGCCCGGCGCTGGCTGGTGGAGTTCGGCGACGCGGCGCCGTTCGTGTCGGTGAACCTCGCGGTGCGTCAGTCCCGTGATCCCGAGCTGGTCCGGGACGTCAAGCGGATCCTCGACGAATGCGCGCTGCCGCCGCACCACCTGCAGCTGGAACTGACCGAGTCGGCGATCATGGGCACCGCGGACGAGCCGCTGGAGGCGCTGCGGGCGTTGTGCGACATGGGTGTGCGCATCGCGATCGACGACTTCGGCACCGGCTACTCGAACCTCGCCTACCTGAAGCACCTGCCCGTGCACGAGCTGAAGATCGCCGGCTCGTTCATGGAGGGGCTGCGAGCCGAGAACGAGGAAGACCCGGTCGACTCGCAGATCGTCGCGACGCTGGTGCAGCTCGCGCACGCGTTGTCGTTGGGCGTCACGGCCGAGGGCGTGGAGACACCTGCTCAGGCCGCACGGTTGTTGAGGCTGGGATGTGACACGGGCCAGGGCTGGTTCTTCGCCCGCCCTGGCCCGCCTGAGGACATCGACAGCCTCCTGCGCGGAGACCTTTAGCTAAACGACTTCTTCGCGACGTTGTGGCCGGAGATCTCCACAACGGGCTGCGCGGAACCCAACGACGAGGACCGGTACTCGGCCTTGAGCGTGAGGGTCTCGCCCGGCCACAGCGTCACGTAGTTGTCGCTCCACTGTGTTGGTAGCACCTCGGCGCCGCCCTGGCCCTTGCGCAACGACGCCCGCACGAAGAACGCCACGCTGCTGCCGGTGTTCTTCATCGTCACCGTGGTGACCTGCTTGTCGTCGCCCACCGGCGCGGTCGACACGGTCGAGGACACCGTGCCGGGCTTCAACGTGTTGAGGCCCTTGAGATCCGCGTAGCCGGACTGCGGCGTGTGGTACCAGGTGGAGCCGCCGTAGTTCAGCGTGTCGGCCTTGGTGGACAGCCAGTAGACGTTGCGGTCGAGCACGTTGCCGGCCGCGTCCTTGAGCAGCAGGCGCGCGAAGTATGTGGTCGACAGCCCGGACGGTTGCGGCAGCGACCCGACCTTGGTGGGGCTGTTGGCCTTCGAGCTCACGTTGCGTGTCTCGTCGGCCTTCTGCGTGCCGTCCAGGTTGAACAACGTGACCTGGAGCTTCAGGTTGTTCGAGTCCTGCAAGCTCGTGTTCATGACGGCCAGCGACTTGTCGTCGTAGGAGTACTGGGCGTGCAACGGACGCAGACCCGTCTTGGCGCCGAAGTACGAACCCGCCGTGGCGAGGTAGTAGTCGTACAGGTGCCAGTACAGCGTCGGCCACGCGTTGTTGAGCATCCAGTAGATGACGCCCGTGGACGGGTTGCTGGCGTCGTTGAAGTTGTCGCCGAACGCCTCGAACTGCGAGCGGTTCGTCTCGTAGTTCGCGAGCTGCGCCTTGCGGACGAAGTCTTCGACGTTCGAAGGCTTGCCGTAGCGGTTGTCGAGCGCGGTGCCCCAGAAGGTGAGCTTGTTGAACGTCGACGACGGCGACAGGTGGTACTGCGTCGCGTTGTAGTTCGTCAGCTTGTCGATCTCGCCCTGGGACAGGAACTTCTTCAGCTCGTCCAGCTCCGGGATCGTCGCGCCGGGCCCGATCTCGGACGCGAACCCGGCCGCGCCGCCCTTCTGCTTGTTGAACCAGTAGACCGGCGGCTCCCACCAGTACGGGCCGTCCATCTTCATGCCGGGGTTGCCGAGCTGCGGCGAGCTGATGTTCTTCGCCGACGAGATGACCGGCAGGTTCCACTCGGCCCGCTTCAGCGCGTCGAGGTAGATCTTCTCCAGGCCCGCGCCGGGAGCGGCGTCCGAGCCGATCATGAAGCCGATCATGCTCGGGTGGTTGCGGATGCGCTTGGCCTCGCTCTCCGCGGACTCGCCGGCGACGCGGTTGTCCTCGGCGTCGAACGAGTCGTACTTCTCCCACTTCGAGCAGCACTCCCAGCCGGTCAGCAGCATGATGCCCCTGCGGTCGGCCAGGTCGTAGAGCTCGTCGTTCTCCGGCTTGCCCTCCAGCCGGATGGTGTTCATGCCCATCGCCTTGACCAGGTCGAGCTGGTCCTCGATGTAGCGGACGTCGGTGCGCAGGAACAGGTCCGACGCCCAGCCGCCGCCGCGCACGAGGAACGGCTTGCCGTTGATCGTGAACTGCCGGCCGCTGCCGCGGATGTTCGACGTGACCTCGCGGACGCCGAACGTCGTCTTCGCGGTGTCGGACTCGGTGGTGCCGACGTTCGCGGCGAGCGTGGCCAGGTAGAGCGGTTGCGCGCCCATCTGGAACGGCCACCACACCTGCGGGTTCTGCAGGTCCTGGCTGAACGTCACGGTCTTGGTCTGGTTCGCGTTCAGCTGCACCTGCTGTTTGAACACCTGACCCGCGACCGTCGCGGTGACCTCGGCGTTGACCGCCTGGCCGGTGTTGTTGCGCGCGTCGACCTTCGTGGTGATCTTCGCGCTGCTCAGGCTCGGCAGTGGCAGGTCGGAGTCGACGCGCAGGTTGCGCAGTGACACCGGGCCGCTCGGCTCGAACGTGACGTCGCGGAAGATGCCCTGGTTGCGGTCGGGCGGCAGCTGCGCCCAGTCGATGAAGTGGATCAGCAGGTCGTTCTGCGGGTCGGACGGGGACGCCTTGATCGCGATCGCGTTGTCGCCCTTGCGCAGCAACGAGGTCACGTCGAACTCGTGCGTGGGGTAGGCGCCGACGACCTTGTCCGTGCCGGCGACCTTCTTGCCGTTCAGCCAGATCTCGCCGCGGGCGATGATGCCGCCCTTGAGCTTGAGGAACGTGTTGACGCCCGGCTGCGGGTCCGCGCTGAAGACCTTGCGGTACCACCAGCCGACCTTGAAGTCGTTGGGGTTGGCCTGTTTGAGGTTCTCCGAGTACCGGACGTCCGGGTACCTGTTGTTGGCGACCAGACCGGCCATGACGGTGGATCTCGCCGGCACGGTCATCCAGCCGGAGTCCGAATAGGTGGGTCCGGAGATCACGTCACCGGCCTGGGTGGCCTTGGCGCTGCTCTGCATGCGCCAGTCGGGCACGGTGGAGGCGGTGCCCGGGCCGGCGGCCACCTTCAGCGCCGCTCCCGTGCCGGGTACGGGTCCCGCGTTGGCCGTGGAACCTGGCACGAGCAAGGCCAGGCCCATCGCCGCCACGACCAGTGCCGGTAGTGGTCGGTTGCGCAGCATGTCGCTCCTCGACGCATCGGGGCGGCGGCGCTTCGGGGTATCGTAAAGAAGGTTTCCTTTTTGTGAGGTAACCGGCAATGCGCCTTACGGGTGACGCGTGACACATCGTTCGCCACACTCCGTGCGCACCGATCAGCTATTTTGGCCTTCATGCTTCGACTTGCCGTCCCGTTCGTGCTGGCAGCGGTCCTGACCGGGTGTTCTTCGACCGAACCGGGATCGCCCTCCGCGGGGGGCCAGACCGGCGCGGCGCCGACGACCGGAACTTCGGCCGGGACCGCTCCGGTGGACAGGCCCAAGGCCGTCGACCTGAAGACCCTCGACCCCTGCTCGCTGATCACGCCCGAGGTGAAGACGGCCCTCGGCATCCGCCTCGTGAACCCGCGCGAGCCGCTCGCGGAGTACGGCGAGGGCAGCAAGTCGTGCAGCCACAACTACGAGGACCGCACGTACTCGTCGTCGATCTACACGATCGTCAACGGCGGCGTTGACCGGCTGAAGCGGACGACGGGTGAGGCCAAGCTCACGTCGCTCCAGGTCGCCGGTTATCCCGGCTACCTCACCCAGCGAGAGTCGGTCGGTGGGGGCCCGGGCTGCGAGGTCTACCTCGACGCGCACGACGGACAGTTGTTGCTGGTCACCGCGATTGCCGGGTTCGGAGAGGACAAGGCCACTGTGGATGGAGCGTGCGAGCAGGCGAAGAAGCTCGCGAACGCCGTGGGTGCCGTTCTCGCGACCAAATGAGAGTTGAGTAGAACTACGCGCCTTGTACCGGGAACCGGTCACTCGCGTCATGCATCAGAGCTAAAGTCGTTCCAAATGCACACACGGTCCATTCCCTGAGGGCCGTACTGAGGAGGGTGTGCCGTGTATCTCGCGGACGGTGGAGGCAGCACGTCGCTGCCGCCTGAGTTCGGGCAGCGCAGCCTGAAGGTCGAGCCACACGCCATTCCACAGGCGCGGGCGGCTTTCCAGCGTGCGCTCGACGAGTTCGACGCCAAGATCGCGCCGGTTGCGGAGGATCTGCCCACGAGGCCGTGGGCAGAGGACCCGATCAGCAGCGAGACGTCGAAGGCGTTCAACGAACAGACCTCTGGCAAGGCCCTCGCGGCGCTGAAGTTCTACCGCGCGCAGCTCGTCGGCGTGATCGACCAGCTGAAGATGATCGAGGAGCAGTACCGCCAGGTCGAGGGCGACAACACAGCCATGTGGGGCAAGCACCTGCGAGACCGGGACTGAGAGGGGGACTGACCGATGACCGACCACCGCTATCAGGGGTATGACCACCCCGAGCTGTACAAGATGATCAACTCAGGCCCCGGCGTCAGCGCCTCGATTCCGGTCGAGCGCAGCTGGAAGCAGATCGCGGCCACGCTCGCCCAGATCGACGAGGACCTGCACACCGGCCTGGCGAAGATGGGCGCGGGCTGGGAGTCCGACGCCGCCGACGCCGCCTCCGGCGCGTTGTCGCCGCTGGCCCAGTGGGCCGGTTTCGCCGAGCAGGGCGCGACCACGATGGAGAGCTCCGCGCGCCTGCAGGGCGAGTTCATCGCCGACGCGCGCAAGAAGATGCCGGAGCCCAAGAAGGTCACGACCGAGGCGCCCGGTGTCGGGGACTACGTCCTCGGCGGCCTGACCGGCGGCATCGGCATGGCGCACGTCATCAGCCAGCAGGTCGACCACGAGCGGCAGGAGGCGGCGCAGGACAACGCGGCCGCGCAGGCCGTCAAGGTCATGGAGGACTACCAGTCCGACAGCCGCTGGAACAGCTCGACGCTCGGTGAGTTCCCGCAGCCGCCGCAGGTCGTGATCGACACGCCGCCGCCCGCCGACACGGGCACCGGCAGCACCCGTGCCGGCTACACCTCGACCGGCCCGTACTCGCCGGCCGCCAACACCGGTACGACCACGCCCTCGTGGACGTCGCCGCCGGCCCAGCCGCAGGTTTCGCAGGCGTGGACGCCGCCCGGCAACGACACGCACGTGTCGTGGACGCAGCCGACGCCGCCACCGGCGCCGACGCCCACCCCGCCGCCGACGAGCCTCCCGCAGCCGACGCCGCAGCCGACCCCGACGCCTGGTGGACCCGTGTTCACCCGGCCGAACACGGGCGTGCCCGGCGGTGGTTCCGGCAACGTTCGCGGTGGTGGCTCCGGCAACGTTCGCGGTGGTCAGCTCGGTGGTGGCAAGGCGTTCGGCCCGATGTCCGGATCGCTCGGCACGTCCGGCCAGGGCAGCGGCATGAAGCCCGGCGGCCTGCCCGGCATGGGCGCGGGTCCCGACGGGATGCGCGGCGGTGCCATGGGCTCCGGCGGCGCGGCCGGCAAGGGCGGCGCGGGTGCCGGCATGGGTGCCGGTGGCGCGCAGGGCCAGAAGGGCGAGGGCGAGGACGACCTCGAGCACAAGGCGGCCGACTACCTCGTCGAAACCGACGACGTGTTCGGCGACGACCGCATGGTCGCGCCGCCCGTCATCGGTGGCTCCACGGAGTGAGCTTGTTCGGCGGACCGGTGGAGAGGGAGCCGATCACCCTCTCCGCCGAGGAGTTCGACGTGGTGTGGGAGCGGCTGAACGTCGGTCCCATGCCGCTCGTGCTCAAGGTCCCGTCACCAGGCAAGACGCGGGACGAGCGCATCGCGCTGGAGAACCGCGTCCACCAGCAGCTCGACCAGCGTCGCCTGGGCAACTCGCGCGGGCTGTCGTCCGAACTGGACGGACTGCTGCGCATGTTCGTCAAGCCGGAGCGGGAGGCGGACGGCCGCCTCTGGATCGGGCACAGCCTGCGCGTCCTCGCCGTCGCGAACGGCGACCACGGCGCGCTGGCGACGTTGCGCGACGACCAGCTGACCTTCCAGCCGTGGGCGGGCTCCGGGCTCGCCTCCGCGGTGCTGTCCGTGCTGCCGCAGCACCCCGCTGGCACCGGCCTCTCGGTGACGCTGCCGAGCGCGGACATCGAGAAGGCGATCAGCGGCACCGACGGCTCGCCGAAGTCGATGGAGGCCGCGTTCCGGGGCATCGGCCTGCGGGAGGACGACGCGAAGGCGCTGGTGACGATGTTCACCGGCCTCGTGCACACCGGAAACTTCGGTGCCGCCGCCCGCGACAAGTACGGCAAGCGGTGCCGGCCTGAGCGCGTGGTCGCGTTCTTCGACACCGAGAACGGCCGCTACCTGCAGCAACGCCGCGCGTCGAACGGTCAGCCGCCATGGAGCACGTTCACGCCGACCGACGGGCGCAGGCTCATGCACCAGGTCGACGAGCTCATCGCCGAAGCGGTTCGTTCCGCAAGCGACTGATGTCTGGTTTGATCTGACCACCGCCGCCGTGTCCCCTTGGAGACGGCGAAATGAACATCGACAGACGGCGATTCCTGCTGGCTACCGGGGTTGCCCTGGTCGGAACGCCAGCGCTGACGGGGACGGCGACCGCCGCGTCCTCCACCGCGCTGTGGCAGGAGTTCGCTGCCAACCCGTACAACCACCCGCAGATTCCGAACGTCGCCTACGCCGGCTATCGGACGGGTGAGCGGCCCGCCCGCCGCCCCGTGCTCGCCAACGTGCTCTTCTTCGGCGCGCGCCGCGACGGCTCCGCGGACGCCTCGGCCGCGATCAACCGGGCGATCGAGTTCGTGGGCAAACTGGGTGGTGGCACCGTTTTCGTGCCGCCGGGCCGCTACCGGATCGACGACATCATCCGCATCGGTTACGACAACGTGGTGCTGCGCGGTGCCGGCAGCGCGAAGACGACCTTCCACGCGACCCGTTCGCTGGAGGAGATCGTCGGCATCAACCGCAGCCGCTACGGCTCGGAGAACTCGGCGTGGAGCTGGTCGGGCGGCCTGGTGTGGGTGTGTCACCGCGACCGCTATCGGCCGCTGGTGGACGCGATCAAGGCCAGGAAGTGGCCGTTCGAGGGGTGGACCGGCAACGAGCTGGAGCAGGGCGAGACCCTGACCGCCGTTTCCGGTGCTGCGGCACGTGGTTCGTTCGTCGTCACCGTCGAGAATGGACGGAGGCTGCGGGCCGGCCAGCGCGTACTGCTGCGCCTGGACGACTCCGAGTACTCGCTGCCCAAGCACATGTGCGGCGACATCCCCGGCACAGCCACGTACAGGTGGGACGACAAGGACAAGCTCCTGTCGTACTTCCCGTTCCTGTGGCCGGTGCGCGTGGAGTGGGTGCGCGGCAACAGGGTCAAGCTCGCGCAACCGCTGCCGCTGGAGATCCGCCCGGAGTGGAAGCCGCGCCTGACCACGATGGCCCCGGTCGTCACCGGTGCGGGCGTCGAGGGCATCAAGATCGAGATGTTCAAGGTGCCGACCCCGAAGCACCTGCAGGACAAGGGCCACAACGGCGTCGCGTTCCAGTGCGCGTGGGACTGCTGGGCCGACGACGTGCACGTCCAGGACGTCGACAACGGCTTCCTCCTGGTGTCCGCCAAGGGCATCTCGCTGCTGAACACGCGCGTCTCCGGCCGCGGCCACCACCACGCGTACGCGGTTCGCGAGCAGTCCCACGACAACCTGACCGACGGGTTCGTGATCGAGGCCCCCTCCGAACCCTCGCAGGCGGGCGCCGGCAACCACGGCCTCAACGTGGAAGGCCTGTCCTGCGGCAACGTCTGGACCCGCGGCCGGATGGACCACGACGTCTTCGACACCCACCGCGGCCTCCCGTTCGGCAACGTGCGCACCGAGATCACCATCAACAACGTCGGCGCGCACGGCGGCAGCGCGAACGCGGGCCCGTTGTACGGCGCCCGCTTCGCGCACTGGAACGTCACCGTGGTGAACCAACGCGCCGGCAACGTCCGCATCGACCAGGTAGCACCGTGCAGCGCCACCGTCGCCATCTCCGAGGTCCGCGACTTCGGCCAGATCGACAAGCCGGACTTCACCGGTGCGCTGAACTCCCGCCTGGAGCTCTACGGCACGACCGAGGTCACCCCGCGCAACCTCTATGACGCGCAACGGAAGTTGCGTCGGTCATGACGTAGCGATCCGCACCTGCTGCTTCAGGTGCACGCAGAGGCCCGTGCCCGGTCGATCGGGGAGGTTCGCCTGCCGGCGTTCGTCCACGATCGACCCGGCGGGCTCCGCGAGCTTCAGTTCGACGCCCCAGGCCAGGTTGTCCCGGATGAACTGTGGCACCTCGGCCCAGGTCGACGCCGTCACGACGACCTGCTGTGCGTCGGGGCGGCCGTACAACGGGCCGTCCTCCAGGTGGAAACCGTTGGTGGAACCGAAGGTTCTGGTGATCGACGCGGCGAGGGTCCGCAGCGCCGTCGTGCGGCCGGAGCCGGGCTTGCCGACGATCGCACCGTGCCCGCCCTGCGAGAAGTTCGCCCAGAACCCGTCGACCCGGTGCTCGAACGGGTTGTCGCGCAGACCCACCGGCACCGTTCTGTGCTCCGGCGTGATCACGTCGAACTGGTCGAGGGTGACGTCGGGCCACTCGTGCGGCGGCGGCGGTAGGAGCTGGTCGCACAGCGCTTCGACCTGACGCATCGCGTGCGGCAGTGACCTCGTGGTCTCGTTGAGGTCGGCCGGGAGGGTGAAGGGCTCCACCGACCTGCCGATGCGCCGTGCCCAGCCTTCGTCGGCGAGTTCGAAGTGGTACGTGAGGAAGCTCTTCAGATCGGCTGCCGGGGCTGTGTCGGACAGCAGCAGGTGCTGGCCGTAGCTGCGCCCCAGCCGCCCGAAGGCCACCAGGACGTCGAGGAACTCCGGGTGCCGGTCGACGAGGCCGCGCACACCGTCGATGCAGACGAGCACCTCCGGCAGCGGGTCGAGCGGGGCACCGTTGACGCGTGCTTGGCGGTAGTCCCAGGTGGTTCGGTAGTTGCCGCCGCCCACGAGCACGTTGGTGCGCCGCTCCTGCTCACCGCGCAGCGCGTCGAGGATCCGGTCCGCGTTGGCCGGGGTGACGCGGTATGACCCGTAGACGTGTGGCGCGCTTTCGAGCCCGGCGAACACGCCCGTGCCGTGGAAGTCGATGAGGATGACCTGGAGGTCGTCCGGCGAATGCCACAGCATCTGGCCGAGCAACACCGCGCGGATGAGCTCGGCCCGGCGCTCGGTCGGCCCGACCACCTCGCCGTGCGGCCCCATGCCGTCCTGCAGGCTGCCCGACTTGATGTCGAGCTCGATCGGCCGGCTGTACTCGTCGGTCCCGACCGCGACTCGGTACTGCCGGTGCAGCCCGCGCACCCGCCAGATGTGCTGCCGGTCGAAGCCGTCGGGGATTCCGTGCAGTGACCGGAAATCCGGAACGGCGTCGGTTTGGTGCATCAGCCGAGGCAACATCATGGCCAGGTCGTCGAGGTTCGCGGGCACGGTGCAGCCGGGAACGTCGTGCGGCGCCAGGTCGTGCGGACTGTCGAGCAGTAGTTGCATTCCGGACTTACCGACGTCCCCGGCGACGGTCGCGAGCGCGGTGCCGAACCCCGGTTCGGCGGAGAGGATGTCGTCCAGGCCGTTGACGCAGATCAGGAGTTGCGGCAGGACCTGGTCGAAGTCGCGGTGGTGGAAGATCGTCCAGGTGTTGCCGACCAGCTCCAGCCGGCGTTCCGACTCGGCCTGCAGAGTCTCGGCGATCTGCTTGATCAGCGCGGGATCTGTTGCCACGCCGCGATAGTGAGAGTGCACGTGTGGTGCCGCGTCCAGCCCGCTGAACGTGTTCGTGTCGTGGGCGTCGATGAACACCGCCTGGAACAACTTGGGCGAGTGGGTCGTCATCACGCCCAGTACCAGGCTGCGGAAGGCTTCCGGTGCGGACACGCAGAGGTGCGCACCCCTGCGGTACTGCCCGTCGGAGCCGGTGAGCTCGACGACGACCGCGTGACCGTCCTGGTCGACGCCGATCGGAACGGACCGCCACTCGCCCTGCCACGCTTCCGCTTTGGTGAAGCCACCGAGGCCGTGCAGAGCGAGGAAGTCCAGCCGTACCAACGATCGCAGGTGCTCCGGAACGTCGTTCGACGAGCCCGCGGTGATGATCACCTGGACGCCGCGCGCGGTCGAGACGATCCACCGGACCGACTCGGCGAGGCCGGGATCGCTTTCCGCGCACAGCTTCCAGTTGTCGATCAGCAGCGTCGCGCCCGGCTCGCCGCCGCGTTCGAACCACGCCAGCAGGTTCTGGCAGCGGCGGTGGTCGGCGGGGTCGAACGAGACGTTGACCGGGCCGGCCGGGGCACCGCGGCCGATGCGGTAGATCTGCTGGTTCACGGCAGCGCGATCTGCACGGAGAGCTTGTCGCGCACGGAAAGCCCGATGCCGGGCTCGGTGGGCACGTGGGCGGCCGCGCTCGGGTCTACGAGCGAGGTGCTCGGGTCGTCCAGGCGCAGTTCGATGCCGAACCCCAGGCTGTCCTTGATGAACTGCGGTACCTGGTCCCAGGTGCGCGCGGTGACGACGATGTGCCGTTGCGGGTCGAGCCGTTCGCCGGGGCCGTCGAGCAACTGGTACGCGCTGAGGTCGCCGAGGGCCGTGGCCAGCGTGCGCAGGGCGGTGGACTTGCCGGAGCCGGGCGCGCCGACGATGGCGCCGTGGCGGAGTTCCTGCGTGAACTCGGGAACGAGGACGTCGCGGCGATGCTCGAACGGCTTGTCGATCAGCCCGACCGCGCCGGGCGGCAGCATGTCCAGCGTCACGGATTTCCCGTCGTAGCCCAGCGGCGGCAGCATCAGCTCGTAGGCGATTCCGGCGCCCGGCACGTTCGGCAGCAGTTCCAGCATCTCGGCCAGATCATAGGTGGGCGTCGCGGCCGGCCACTCCGGCAGCTCGTACGGGGTCTGTGGCACACCCCCGGAGTAGACGACGTGCAGGCCCAGCACCCGGCCGGCGCGCATGGCGGTCAGCAGCAGGTCGCGGAACCGCGGCTCCCTGGCGAACACCGTGTCGGCGCCGTCCACGCAGATCAGCAGGTCGGCGATCGGCTCGAGCGGCGCGCCGTTGCGCAGCGCCTCCCGGTAGTCGGCGAGGTTCCGGAAGCCCTTGTGCACGGTCTCCTGGCGCCGGCTGAGCTCCCCGGCCAACGCCTCCAGCAGCCGAAGCACCATCGCCTCGCTCGCCGCCGGCGTCATCGTGTGCGCGACCTGGGGCGCGATCGCCAGATCGTCGAAGACCCCCGTGCCGTTGCCGTCGATCAGGACGTACTGCAGGTAGTTCGCCGAGTGCGTGGCCATCAGCCCGAGCAGCAGGCTCTGCAACTGTTGCGGCGTACCGTGATGCACCGCGCTGCCCACCTCGACCTGGACGTGGACGGGCCAGCCGCGGTCGTCGACACCAGCGGCCGCCCGCAGATCGTCCCGCTCCCACATGTCGTTGAGGTCGTCGTCGATGCCGTGCAGCGCAAGGAAGTCCGTCGGCTCGCCGTGCAGGTGCCGCCGCAGCCGTTCGGGCAGATCGCCCCACTTCCGCGCCGTCACGACGACCTGCACGCCCCGCGCGGGCCCGAACGCCGCGATCCACTCCACGACCTGATCGAGCGCGGGGTCCTGCTCGAAGCACAACGCCCAGTCGTCCACCAGCAACACCGCACCGGACGGCGCCCCCCGCTCGAACCAGTCGAGCAGGCTCCGGCAGCCAGGCGGGTCCGCGGGATCGAAACTGGCCGCGACCGGCAACGGGTCAGCGCCCCGCCCGATCCGGTAGACGGCCATGTCCGGCGCGGCCGCGAGCGCCGCCCTCAGCCGTTCCCTGGTCGCCGGCCCCGGACCGACCACGGCGATGTTCCTGATCACCGCCCACATATACCAACAGCTCCGGAACGCCCGCTGTCACTTCGCTAATGTGGGGGACGTGCCAGCCAAGCCCGTCGACCCCGCCGCGATGCGCGCCGCGGTCGAGGCCATCCTCCCCTGGCTGCGAGGCGAGGCTGACCAGCCAGAACGTCCTGCCCTGGCCGCCGCCGTCCGGCTGAGCCTGCGCACGCTGGAACAGATCGCACCGGGCCGCAGCGTCGAGGTGCGCGTCCCGCCGTTCGCCGCCGTGCAGTGCGTCGAAGGCCCGCGCCACACCCGCGGCACGCCCCCGAACGTCATCGAGACCGACGCCCGCACGTGGCTCGAACTGGCCACCGGCGGCCTGGCCTGGGCCGACGCGCTGGACGGGGCTCGGGTCACCGCTTCGGGCACCCGAGCCGACCTCTCCAGCCTGCTCCCGGTCGTCCGTTTCTAGTAGAGCGTTGCGGCTTAGTTGTGCCCCGCCGGGCGGTCGCTTGTCGTCGAAAGCCCGGATGGTCGCGCTCTCACGTAACGTCAACGGCGAGTTGGCGGTAGAAAACTGCCGACGCAAGCGTTTGCTGATCGCCCCAACTACCACCAACCACGCAGGCGGCAGCCATGAGAGCGCGATCTTCATGATCGAAACACGGCCACCTGCCGGCATCACGCCCGCCGCCAATACTCCAAATATTAGTCGCAACGATCTACTAGTGGCGTGACTCGCAACGTCGGCGGTGAATTCACGCTCAGCAGGACACCTCGCGGCACCGCCCCCCACGCCCCCATACGTCCAGTATGAGGACGTGGGGCGGCACCACGATGCGCCCGTCTGACCGCGAATTCGCACGGCAACGTTGCGAGTCACGCCACTAAAAGATCCGGCCGATCGTGTTGTCGTAGGCCGACTTCGCGCCGTCCTTGACCGCGTTGCCGGCGTCCTTCGCCATGTCGACACCGCCTTCGACGACGGCCTGGCCACCCTCGTAGACGTCGCGCCCGAGCTCGGCGGTCTTGCCGACGGTGTCGACGGTGGCGTCGAGCGCGTCGCTGCCGACCTCCTTGGCGGTGTCCCAGGCGTGGCCGCCCGCGGAACCCCAGTCACCGCGCCCGATGTCGCCGGCCACCTGCTTGCCGCCCTGGTAGACGTCGCCCGCGATGTCGACGCCTTCCTTGACCACCCCGCTGCCCCAGTCGAGCACCGGGCCGACCACGGGCAGGTCGGAGCCGGGCAGGTTCGGCGAGGTCGGCCGGTCGTACCAGGGGTCGCTGCTGACCTCGCCGCCTCGGCCAGTCGCGATCTTGCCGAGGTTGTCCAGCGACTCGCTGTCCTCGTCGTAGTAGGCGGAGTGCGCTTCCTTGATGCCCTTCGACTCGGTGGTGCCGAAGTGCGTGCCGCCGAACTCCTTGTCGTACGGGCCGGTGGACGAACCGTCCTCGGTGAACCAGTTCGAGCTGGTGCCCTGCACGACCGGGTCGTGCTCGGTACCACCGACGTACACGTGGCCGGGGCCTGCGGAGAGCTGGTTGACGTTCGAGGCGCCGACGCCGGGCGAGCCGACGAACGCGATGTCGTCCGCCTTCAGACCGTTCATGCCTGCGTAGCCGACGGTGGCGCTGCCGTAGCTGTGGCCGATCACCGTCAGGTGCTGACCCTCGGGACCGGCGGCGCGGTAGCCGTCGACGTCCTTGACCAGGTTCTGGCCACCCTCACGCGCCTGAGCGGGGTTGTCCACCTCGCCGGGCGACCAGCCGGGCGCGTCGTAGCCGAGCCACTGGATGGTGGCGTTGTCCGGACCGCCGCCCATCTCCGCGCGCAGGTTGGCCGCCTGGCCGGTGCTGAAGGCTGCCCACGTCGGAGCCGGTGCCGGGCACGCACACCGCGAGGTTCTTGGCGGTGTCCGGGTTACCGAACGCGATCGCCATCTGCGCGTCGCCACGCGGTCCGGTGGGGTCCCACGCCATGACACGGGAGGGCTCGTTGAACTTGGCCTGCGACTCCTTGTCGGCCCCTTCCAGACTGTGGTTGGCCTTGTTGCAGTTGTCCCTGATGTTCGTGGCGGCGAGCCGCTCGTCCAGCAGCTTCGCCAACTGTGGGTCGTTGCTGTTGCGCAGCGCGGCCTCGTCGTTCGGGTTCAGCCCGAGCTGTGCGGCCCGCTCGTTGATCGCCTTGGTGGACTGGTCGATCGTGGCGTTCGCCTTGTTGAGGTCGTCCTTGATGCGGTGGCGGTTCGCCTGGTCGAGCACGTCCGACGGCAGGCCGCGCAGCTTGCCGAGCTCCTGGAACCGGTCGCGCAGCAACGCCTGCTGCTGCTCAGGCGTCAGCGACTTCCACCACTCGGCGACGGCCTTCGGGTCGGTACCGGGCTGCGGCACCTGCGGCCCGCCGGCACCCTGTGCGGCACGGCCCCAGCCGCAGTCCGTTCGCGCGGACTGCTCGAAGCCCGGCGGGATCTTGGTGAGTGCCCCGGCGTAGTTGCGCAGGACGTTCTCGTAACCCGACTTGACCTTGCTCAGCGAGTCGTTGACCTGGTTCGCGAGCGTGCGCGTCTGCTCCTCGTCCATGCCGGGAGGGCGACTGCGCCACACGCTGATCGCCTGGTCGGCGGAGGTGCGCATCTGGCCGTAGGCCTTGGAGGCGGCCTGGACGATCTCGGCGCCCGCACCGAGCCTCTCACCGGCGGCTTTCGCCGCGGTGGCGGAGAGTTCGGCGCGTGCCGTGAACTTCGTCGCCGTCGTCGCCGGTCCAGTTGCTGACTGCGGTCTTGCCGCCGTTGGCGACCGACTCGCCCGCCCGGCCGACCGCGCTGATGGCGCCGGTGATCGGGTCGGCGGCCGCGGCGATCCGTCCTGCGTCGCCTGCCGCGAGCTTGCCGTACAGGCTCTCCGGGTCCGTGTAGCTCACTTGCCGCCCCCAAGTCCCTGGAAGAGCTTCGTCAACGACGCGGCGTGGTCGTCGTCCGTGCGCTGGTAGGCGTCGGCGTTCGACACGAGACCTTCCGCGGCATCGGTGATCCAGGCGGAACCGCGCTGAAGGTCCTGCGCGTGCGTGCCGACGAACTTCGACAGCGCGTCGGCGAACTCGGCGGCCGCGTCGACTTCGCCGAGCGCCCCGGCGTCGAGCTTGAGCATCGACATCATCTCCGCCGCCTCGCGCACCGCGTCGGAGCCGTTGCCGAACTCCTTTGACGCGTTGCGCAGCAGTTCGGGCTCAACGCCGAACATCGCCACCCCCACAGTTGGTCCTTGATCCTGCGACGCAGACACATCATGACCGGTTCCACCCGCATGTGAGATCCGTTTCGGGCACGATGTCGCGCATGGTGCAGACAGGATGGACGGCGCGGCGCTGGACCGAAGTGTTCGCTGAGCAGGCAGACATGTTCCGCAAGGCGGTCGGCGACGCCGACCTCGCCACGGACGTGTCGACCCGTGTCGGGTGGACACTGCAGGACCTCGTGGTGCACGTCGCCCGGTTCCTGGAGACCGCGACGGGCTACCTGCGCACCGGCAGCCGGGTCCAGATGGGACCGCCGCCCGTGCCGGGCACCCTGACCCCGTTGGAGTACCTCGATCTTCAACTCACCGCAGCGAATGAGATCATGTCCGCAGTGCCGGGCAACCGGCCTGTGTGGACGTTCTCACCTGCCGCCCCGGATCTCGCCTGGGTGTGGCACCGGCGGATCGCGCACGAGATGACGTTGCGGCGCTTCGACGTGCAGGCGACGCTGCGCCAGCTCGTCCCGACGAGCCCGGATCTCGCGGCCGACGGCATCGACGAGGTGCTCACCACGATCGTCGCGGCGAAGCTCGACAGCGACGTGCCCAACACGGCTTCTGGCGTTGCCGTGGTGCGGCCGGCCGACGTGCCTGAGTCGTGGCACGTCGCCTTCAGTGCTGGTGAGGTGCCCGAGGTGCGCGCGGCCGCTCCCGGCGAGGAGGGCGACGCCTCCGTCAGCGGCGAGGCCGAGTTGCTCTACTACTGGCTGTGGAACCGGATGACCATCAACACCGCGTCCGGCGACTCACAGCTGCTGCAGGTGCTCCAGGTCGGGAAGGGCCACTGATGCGCAAGATCGCCGCTGCTCTGCTCGGCTGCCTGGTGCTGGCCGGTTGTGCCTCCGACTGGCAGAGCGAGGTGCGGCTCAAGGTCACCCGGATCTACGACCAGCAGACCCTTCCGGGCGACCCGGTGGAAAAGACGGCGTCGCTGGATCTGGTCGGTTCGATGCCCAAGGACGCACCGGACGACCGCAACTTCAGTGGCACGGGGGTCGAACTGAAGGAGATCGAGGGAGAGGTCAAGGTCGGCGACGAGGTCATCTGCATCGCGAAGCAGCACCAGCCGGCCGGCATCCAGACCAACATGATCGAGACGGAGCTCAGCGGGTGCAGGAAGGCTTGATGCGCAAGATCGTCGTTGTCCTGCTCGGCTGCTTCGCGCTGGCCGGTTGTGCCTCCGATTGGCAGGCC
Source organism: uncultured Actinomycetota bacterium (assembly GCA_963771775.1). Lineage (GTDB taxonomy): Bacteria > Actinomycetota > Actinomycetes > Mycobacteriales > Pseudonocardiaceae > Lentzea. The sequence goes on along the minus strand of CAVYUS010000004.1, from coordinate 133,304 downwards.
GAACTACGGGTCAAGGTCACAGAGTTGGAGGAGCTGAAGGGACATCCGGATCAACCGGGCACGATGTGGGTGCACCTGGACCTGATCGGCGAGATGCCTCAGGACGCTCTGGAACGGAAGAACTTCACTGGGTCGGGTGTGCCCCAGGACAAGGTCTCCGGCGACATCAAGGTCGGTGACGAGGTCATCTGCACCGCGAAACAGCACACGATGGGTGCCGTGCAGACCAACTCCATCGAGACCGAGCTCAGCGGGTGCAAGAAGGCCTGACGGCGGCGCACGATCGGGTCACTTCAGGCCGACTCGATCCAAACAGAGCTGTTTCTGTGCCGGAAGGCATGAGTTTCGTCACCTCACCGGGGGTGCGAAGGGGGTGGATAGGCCCCCGCTCCACTTACACTCGGGAAGCAGCCAGCCCCGTCGTGAGGGAGCCAACTCGGTGGTCGCCGACCAGTCCCAGCCCGATCCGGATCCTCGTGAGGAGTGCGGCGTCTTCGGCGTCTGGGCTCCCGGTGAAGACGTCTCCAAGATGACGTACTACGGGCTCTACGCCCTGCAGCACCGCGGTCAGGAGGCGGCTGGCATCTCGGTCGGTGACGGATCGCAGGTCGTCGTCTTCAAGGACCTCGGGCTCGTCAGCCAGGTGTTCGACGAGCAGGTCCTGCAGAGCCTCAAGGGCCATGTGGCCGTCGGGCACTGCCGTTACTCCACCACCGGGTCCACGACCTGGGAGAACGCGCAGCCGACGTTCCGCACCACCGCTGCCGGGTCGGGGCTCAGCCTCGGTCACAACGGCAACCTGGTGAACACCGCCGAGCTGCTCGACAAGGCCAAGGCGCTCGGCATCGTCGAGCGCAACGGTGCGACGACCGACTCGGACATCCTCTGCGGCCTGCTCGCCCACGCGGCGGCCGACAAGGGCATCGAGCAGGCCGCGCTGGAGCTGCTTCCCACGGTCAAGGGCGCCTACTGCCTGACCTTCTCCGACGAGTCGACGCTCTACGCGGCGCGTGACCCGCACGGTGTGCGTCCGCTGGTGCTCGGACGGCTCGAACGGGGCTGGGTCGTCGCGAGCGAGACCGCGGCGCTCGACATCGTGGGCGCGAGCTTCGTGCGTGAGGTCGAGCCCGGTGAGCTGATCGCGATCGACGGTGACGGGCTGCGGTCCACCCGGTTCGCGACCCCCGAGCCCAAGGGCTGCATCTTCGAGTACGTCTACCTGGCGCGGCCGGACACGACGATCTCCGGACGGTCCGTGCACGCCACGCGCGTCGAGATCGGGCGGCGGCTCGCCAAGGAGCATCCGGTCGAGGCCGACCTGGTGATCCCGGTGCCGGAGTCCGGCACGCCGGCCGCGATCGGGTACGCGCAGGCCAGCGGCATTCCGTACGGCACCGGTCTGGTCAAGAACGCCTACGTCGGCCGCACGTTCATCCAGCCGTCGCAGACCATCCGCCAGCTGGGCATCCGGCTGAAGCTGAACCCGTTGCGCGACATCATCCGCGGCAAGCGGCTGGTCGTCGTGGACGACTCGATCGTGCGCGGCAACACGCAGCGCGCGCTCGTCCGCATGCTGCGCGAGGCCGGTGCGCTCGAGGTGCACGTGCGGATCGCGTCGCCGCCGGTCAAGTGGCCGTGCTTCTACGGCATCGACTTCGCGTCACGGGCGGAGCTCATCGCGAACGGACTCGACGACGACGGCATCCGGCGCTCGGTCGGCGCCGACTCGCTCGGGTACGTGTCGCTCGAACAGCTCGTCGCCGCGACCGAGCAGCCCAAGACGCGGCTGTGCTCGGCGTGCTTCGACGGCGAGTACCCGATCGAGTTGCCGCCGGACGCGCTCATCGGCAAGCACCTGCTCGAGGGTCTGAAGGGCGTGGCGGGGTCAGCCGCTCCCGTCCTGGCCACCGGCTATGGTGCCGAGGACGCACTCCGACGCCCTTAATTCGGGGCCGTCCCTGAGCCTCCCAGAACAAGTGGAAGAAGTTGACGTGACCGACAGCGCCAAGGCCACCTACGCCGCCGCCGGAGTCAGTATCGCCGCAGGTGACGAGGCGGTGGAGAAGCTCAAGCCGTGGGCGGCCAAGGCGCATCGGCCCGAGGTGCTCGGTGGTATCGGTGGCTTCGCGGGTCTCTTCCAGCTCAAGCTCGACCGCTGGAAGGAGCCGATCCTCGCGTCGTCGACCGACGGCGTGGGCACCAAGATCGCGATCGCGCAGGCGCTCGACAAGCACGACACCGTGGGCATCGACCTGGTCGCCATGGTCGTGGACGACCTGGTCGTGTGCGGTGCCGAGCCGCTGTTCATGCAGGACTACATCGCGGTCGGCAAGGTCGTGCCGGACAAGATCGCGGCACTGGTCAAGGGCATCGCCGAGGGCTGTGTCCAGGCCGGCTGCGCGCTGCTCGGCGGCGAGACGGCCGAGCACCCCGGCCTGATGGGCGACGACGACTACGACATCTCCGGCACCGGCGTCGGCGTGGTCGAGCACTCCAAGCTGCTCGGCCCCGACCGGGTCCGCGACGGCGACGTCGTGATCGCGATGGGCTCGTCCGGCCTGCACTCCAACGGCTACTCGCTCGCCCGGCACGTGCTGCTGGAGATCGCGCGCATGCCGCTCGAAGGGCACGTCGAGGAGTTCGGCCGCACCCTCGGCGAGGAGCTGCTGGAGCCGACCAAGATCTACGCCAAGGACTGCCTCGCGCTGATCGCCGAGACCGAGGTCCGCGGGTTTTCCCACGTCACCGGCGGTGGCCTGGCCGCGAACCTGGCCCGCGTGCTGCCGGAGGGCCTGCACGCCCGTCTCGACCGGGGCGCCTGGACGCCGTCCGCGGTGTTCCAGCTCATCGCCCAGCGCGGCCGCGTCGAGCGGGTGGAGATGGAGAAGGCGTTCAACATGGGCGTCGGCATGGTCGCCGTCGTCGCTCCCGAGGACGTCGACCGCGCGCTGGCCGTGCTGACCGCGCGCCACGTCCCGGCGTGGGTGCTCGGCGAGATCACCAGGTCCGAGACCGGCGGCGCCGAGCTCGTCGGCGATCACCCGAGGTTCTGAGGCAACCTCCCGCGGTCGCCGCCCGTACTAAGCGGTGACCGAGGAGGGGATTTGGATCGCGACCGCGAGTTCGGGGAGTTCGTCGACGCACGCGCTCTCGTCATGCGTCGCACGGCGTACCTGCTGTGCGGCGACTGGCATCGCGCCGAGGACATCGTCCAGACCGCGTTGACCAAGCTGTACGTGGCCTGGTCGCGCGTGCGCAGGGACAGCGTCGACGCGTATGCCCGCAAGGTGCTCGTGCGCACCGCGATCGACGAGAGCAGGCGCGGGTTCTTCCAGCGTGAACGGTCCGTCGACGCCGTGCCCGAACGCGCGGTGTCCGATCATGCGGCCGACTACGACCTGCGCGAGGCGCTCGGCGCGTTGCCACCAGGGCAACGCGCCGTCGTCGTGCTGCGGTACTGGGAGGACCTGAGCGTCACCGAGACCGCCCGCCTCCTCGGCAGGACGGAGGGCACGGTGAAGAGTCAGGCTTCCAAGGGGCTCGCCGCGTTGCGCGAACTGCTCGTGGACGAGCCGGCGTCGAGGATCTACACCTCCGAGGTGATCCGGAAGGGCAAGACGCGGCTGGCGCGCCGGCGGACGTCCATCGCGACCGCGCTGGCCGCGGTGGTGCTGGTCGCGTTCGGCTCGGTGATCTACCTCGCCAGGCCGCAGCAGGCCGCGGCACCGAGCACGGCGAACGCCCAGTACGACCGCAACGCCGTGCTGACCGAGATACTGCGCCAGGCCCGCATCCTGCCCGCGGGGGTGACCGCGCAGGACGTACCGGGGGCGCAGGCGAAGGCACTGGAGTTCTTCGAGCGCGACGGCCGCCGTTATGCCGCGGCACTGCTGAATGACGCCGAAGGCACGAGCGCGCTGGCGATCTCGCTGGACCACGCTCCCGGCGCTGACATCGGCACCTGCTCCCCACCGGAGGTCGCGCCCTGCGAGATGCGGGAGGTCAACGGCATCAAGGTGCGGTCCACCCTCATCGGCAAGCAGAACGGCACACATGCGTTCGACGTGCAGGCGCACCGGCCCGACGGCACGTACATCACCGATCATGATCGTCAACGTCGGCGAGTTCCGCTCCAACCTGCCCGCCCAGCCGTACTGGGACAAGGACACCCCGATGACGAGGCCCGCGCCCGTGCTCGACCAGGAGGCGCTGATAAAGATCGCGACATTGCCGGGCTTCACCTTCTAACCTGAAGGCATGAACGACGTGACCGTGACTCGGACGCTGGTGCTGCCGGCGTCCGAGTTGCGCGAACGTTTTTCCAGGTCAGGTGGGCCGGGCGGGCAGGGAGTGAACACGGCGGACAGCCGCGTGGAGCTCTCGTTCGACCTGGCTGCCTCGCCGTCGATCCCCGCGCACCTCAAGAGCAGGATGCTCGACCGGCTGGAGGGCCGCCTGGTCGACGGCGTGCTCACGATCGCCGCCTCCGAGCACCGCGCGCAGCTGCAGAACCGCGCCGCCGCACGCGAACGCCTCACCGCGATCCTGCGCGCGGCCGCCGCGCCACCGCCGCCGAAGCGCAGGCCGACGAAGCCCACGAAGGGTTCGCAGGAACGCCGCATCGCGTCCAAGAAGCGCCGCGCGGACACGAAACGTGGTCGCGGCCGTTCAGGCTCCTGGGACTAGCGCTGTGACCGGCAACCTTCACCGCGCCTTCGACGCTCAGCAGGGCGCCTCGGGCACCGGCCCCACGCCCGAATCCAACCAGGATGAGGACGTGGCCGGCACCGCGATGCACCCGTCTGACCGCCGAATGCGGGGCAAAGGCTGCCGGTCACAGCACTAACGCGTAGATCCGTTCTGGCCGCCCGGTTCCGCCGTAGCGCAACCGCACTTCCGCCCGTCCGATCGACACGAAGTGCTCCAGGTACCGCCGTGCGCTCACCCGAGCGACACCGGTCGACGACGCACACTCCGAGGCCGAAAGCCCTTCCGGGTGCGAGCGCAGCGCGTTCTCCACGAGCCGTGCGGTCTCCGGCGTCAAACCCTTGGGCAGCAACGGCTTCGAGGTCGGCCGAGCGCCGAACACCTGGTCCACGTCCGCCTGCCCGGCCGAACCGAGCCGATGCAGCTTCTCGTGCAACGAAGCGAAGTGCGCGAGCTGATCACGCAGCGCCGCGTAGTCGAACGGCTTGATCAGGTAGTGCAGCACACCGCCGCGCATCGCACCGCGCACGGTGTCGACGTCGGTCGCCGCGGTGATCACGATGACGTCCACATCCACCTTGGCGCGCAACGACTTCAGCACTTCCAGCCCGCTCTGGTCGGGCAGGTAGATGTCGAGCAGCACGAGGTCCGGCTGCAACGAGGCCGCCAGCCGCAACGCGTCACCGCCGGTGTGCGCGACCCCGACCACCTCGAAACCCTCGGTGCGTGCGACGTAGCCGCTGTGCACCTTGGCCACCATGAAGTCGTCGTCGACGACGAGCACCCGGATCACCAGGGCAGCCTTGCGGTGAAGACGGAGCCCGACACGCTCACCGAACCGCCGCGCCGCAGACACGCCCGCCTGATCAGCGCGAGCCCGATGCCGCGTTCGCCGTGCGATGCCGCCTTGGTCGTGAACCCGTGCCGGAACACCTCTTCCGCCAGTTCCGGTGCCACTCCGGGACCGGAGTCGCGCACCACGACCTGGACCTCGTCGTCCATCTGCATCACACCCACCTCGATCCACTTGGCCGCGCCGTTCGTGCTGAGCGAGCTCAGCGCGTCCAACGCGTTGTCGACGAGATTTCCCAGCACCATCACCAGATCCGCGGACAGCGCCTCGTCCACGCGGCCCAGCACGCTGTCCGGGCCCATCCGCAGCGCCGTGCCGCGTTCGGCGGCGAGCGACGCCTTGGCGATCAGCAACGCGGCCACGGCGGGATCGCCGATGCTCGAGCTGACCTCGGCCCGCCACTGGTCCTGTGCCGAGCTGATCTGGTGAATGTAGTTGGTGACCTCGTCGTACTCCTTCAGCGCGATCAGCCCGGCGATGGTGTGCAGGCGGTTCGCGAACTCGTGCGCCTGCGCCCGCAGGGTGTCCGTCGCGTGCTGCGAAGCATCGAGTTCATGTTGCAGCGCAAGCAGTTCGGTGCGATCTCGCAACGTCACGACCGCACCCGCGCCTTCGATCGGCATGCGGTTCAGCGTGAGCACGACCCCCTGCCGCAGCACCAGCTGGTCGACACCGGTCGCGCGCCCGGTCAGCAGGTCGCGCAGCCGGTCGTTCAGCTCCAGTTCCTCGACCGACCGGCCCACCGCGTCCTCCGGCAACGCGAGCAGGTCGCGCGCGTGGTCGTTGACCAGCGTGATCCGGTCCTGTGCGTCGAGCCCGACGACGCCTTCCCTGATGCCGTGCAGCAACGCTTCGCGGTTCTCGACCAGTGCGGTGATCTCGTGCGGCTCCAGCCCGAGCGTCTGGTTCTTCACCCGTCTGGCCAGCAACAACGAGCCGGTGACGCCGATGAGCAGCGCGATGGCGAGGTAGCGCAGCACGTCCTCCGGCTGGTCCAGCGCGCCGGCGAAGAGCCCAGGCTCCACCGCGCCGGCGACGACCATCCCGTTGACCTTGCGGGTCTGCTCGTCGAAGACCGGCACGTGCGCCTCGATCGAGTCGCCGACCGTGCCGACCCAGGCCTTGCCGTCGAGTGCGGTCGTCGGAGTGTCCAGAGTGGACCCGATCTGGGCGGGGTCCGGCGAGGCGATCACGATCCGCCGGCGGTCGACGATCAGCACGTAGGAGGCGCCGGACAGGCTCCGCGCCGTCTCGGCGGGCGCGGCCAGGATCCGCCAGTTGCCCATCGACGTCTGCACGACGTTCGTGGCCGCGACGTTCTCCGCGACGGACAGCATCCGCCGTTCCTCGTTCGAGCGAAAGTTGCTGCCTGTCTGAACGACCGTCAGCGCGCCGACCGCGCACAGTAGCAACGTGACGACAACGAGTTGCCACACTAGGAGCTGGCTGGCCAGGGAGCGGCGGCGACGCATGAGACCTCCCGTGACCAGAAAGACCGAAAGAAACCTTAGATGCGCAAGAGCGACATCAAGGTTTACACCAGAGCAACATGACGAACCACGCGGATGAGAGGCGGGGATCACAGTGTCGGTGAAGGTGTGGGTGGCGGTGGCGACGGCGTTGCTCGCCGTCCTGCTGGTGCCACCGCTGCTGACGCCGGGTGCGGACAGCAGCGAGGGCAGCCAGATTCGGGCGTTGCGGGTGCTGGTGCCGAACGCTCCGGGCGGCGGCTACGACATCACGGCGCGCACGGCGGCCAAGGCCATGGAGGACGCGGACCTGCTGCGCAACGCCGAGGTGTTCAACCTCCCCGGCGCCGGCGGCACGGTCGGACTCGGTCGCACGGTCGGCGAGCGCGGCAACGGCAAGCTGATCATGTCGATGGGTCTGGGCGTCGTGGGCGCGGTGTACACGAACAAGGCGCCGAACTCGCTGCTCGACACGACCCCGATCGCGAAGCTGATCGAGGAACCGGACATCGTCGTGGTCGCGAAGGACTCGCCGTACACGTCGATCCAGCAGCTCATGGAGGCGTGGAAGGCCAGCCCCGGCACGGTGACCGTCGGCGGCGGTTCGGCGCCCGGCGGACCTGACCACCTGGCGCCGATGCTGATGGCCAAGGCGGTGGGGCTGCAGCCGAAGGACGTCAACTACATCCAGTACGACGGCGGCGGCGAGCTGCTCGCGTCGGTGCTCGGCGGCAAGCTGGCGTTCGGCGTCTCGGGGGTCGGCGAGTACCGCGACCAGATCAAGGCGGGCACCCTGCGCGTGCTGGCGGTGACCAGCAAGAACCGCATCGAGGGCATCGAAGCCCCGACGCTGCAGCAGTCCGGGGTGGACGTCGAGTTCACCAACTGGCGCGGCATCGTCGCGCCGCCGGGCATCACGCAGACCGACCGCGACAAGCTGGTCGACCTGTTCGCGCGGCTGCAGAAGACGCCGCAGTGGGCGGAGGCGTTGCAGCGCAACGGCTGGACCGACGCGTTCGCACCGGGAGACGAGTTCAGGACCTTCCTGGAAAACGAGAACAAGCGGGTGGCAACGGTGCTCAAGGACTTGGGGCTGGCATGACGACCGTGACGAAACCGGAGCGCAGGAGCTGGCTCCGCGACCACTCCGAGCTGGGCATCTGCGCCCTGCTGGTCGTGCTCGGCGTGCTGGTGCTCACCGACGCGCTGCGCATCCCCACCGACTTCGCCCAGCGCGGCCCGGTCGGCCCGAAGGCGGTACCGATCCTCGTCGGCTCGCTGCTGCTGATCGTCGCGGCGCTGCTCGCCCGTGACGTGCTGCGCGGCGGCCGCGGCGAGGCCGAGGGCGGCGAGGACGTCGACCTGTCCGCACCCGCCGACTGGCGCACGGTTCTGCTGCTGTGCGGCGCCTTCCTCGCGAACGCCGCGCTGATCGGCGTGGTCGGCTTCCCGATCTCCGGCGCGATCCTGTTCTGGGGCGCGTCCTACGCGCTCGGCAGCCGCGCCTACGTCCGCGACCCGCTGATCGCGGCCGGCCTGGCCATCGTGACCTTCCTGGTGTTCAACAACCTGCTCGGCGTCCCGCTCCCCGGTGGCCCGTTGATGGAGGTGTTCTAGGTGGAACAACTGCTCGACGGCTTCGCGACCGCGCTGACGCCGACACACCTGATGTTCGCCGCGATCGGCGTGCTGCTCGGCACCGCGATCGGCGTCCTGCCGGGCATCGGCCCGGCGATGGCGGTGGCCCTGCTGCTGCCCGTCACCTACGGCATGGAACCGACCGGCGCGTTCATCATGTTCGCCGGCATCTACTACGGCGGCATGTTCGGCGGCTCGACCACGTCGATCCTGCTGAACACACCGGGTGAGAGCGCCGCGGTCGTCACGGCGTTCGAAGGCAATCCCATGGCCCGCAAGGGCCGTGGTGCGCAAGCGCTTGCCGCGGCCGCCATCGGCCACTTCATCGGCGGCATCATCGGCACGATGCTGATCGTCCTGCTGGCCCCGTTCGTCGCCAAGCACGCCGTCGACATCGGCGCGCCGGACCTGTTCGCGATCATGGTCCTGGCGTTCATCGCGGTCACGTCGGTGCTGGGTGCCTCCCGGATCCGCGGCGTGGCGTCACTGCTCATCGGCCTGACGCTGGGTCTGGTCGGGCTCGACGAGATGACCGGCCAGCAGCGGCTCACGTTCGGCTCGCTGCACCTGGCCGACGGCATCGACATCGTCGTGGTCGCGGTGGCGCTGTTCGCGGTCGGCGAGGCCCTGTGGGTCGCGGCCCACCTGCGGCGCAAGCCGTTCGAGCCGATCCCGGTCGGCCGTCCGTGGCTGTCGCGCAAGGATCTGAAGCGCACCTGGAAGCCGTGGCTGCGCGGACCGGTGATCGGGTTCCCGTTCGGCGCGATCCCGGCCGGTGGCGCGGAGATCCCGACGTTCCTGTCGTACGTGACGGAGAAGCGGCTCTCCAAGCACAAGGACGAGTTCGGCAAGGGCGCGATCGAGGGCGTCGCGGGCCCGGAGTCCACGGCCTCCGCCTCCGCGGCGGGCACCCTGGTCACGATGCTGACGCTGGGCCTGCCGACGACGGCGACCGCGGCCGTGATGCTCGCGGCGTTCCAGCAGTACGGCATCCAGCCGGGCCCGCTGCTGTTCCAGCGCGAGTCCGGCCTGGTGTGGGCGCTGATCGCGTCGCTGTTCATCGGCCTGACGCTGCTGCTGTTGCTGAACCTGCCGCTGGCTCCGTTGTGGGCGAAGCTGCTGCGCATCCCGCGGCCGTACCTCTACGCGGGCATCCTGTTCTTCGCGTCGGTGGGCGCCTACGCGGTGAACGCGGACATCTTCGACCTGCTGCTGATGTTCGTGATCGGCGTCCTGGGCTTCGCGATGCGGCGCTACGGCCTGCCCGTGCTGCCCGCGATCATCGGCGTGATCCTCGGCCCGGCCGCGGAACAGCAGATGCGCCGCTCGCTGCAGCTCTCCGACGGCTCGCTGACCGGCCTGGTGAACACGCCGATGTCGATCATCGTCTACGTCATCGTCCTGCTGATCGTCTTCTTCCCGCTGATCCGCAAGCTCCTGCCGAAGCCGACTCCCCCCGCGGCTCCGGCTCCCGAACGCGAGAAGGTCGACGCTTGACCTGACCGCGTGCGAAAGCCCCCGCCTCACGGCGGGGGCTTTCGTGTCGGATCAGCCGTGGGTCGGGAAGCCCAGGTTCACGCCGTGCTGCTGCGGCCACCGCGCCGTGATCGCCTTGGCGCGGGTGTAGAACTTCACGCCCTCGGCGCCGTGCACGTGGGTGTCGCCGAACAGCGAGTCTTTCCAGCCGCCGAACGAGTAGTAGGCCATCGGCACGGGGATCGGCACGTTGATGCCGACCATGCCGACGTGCACGCGCCGCTGGTACTCGCGGGCGGCGAGGCCGTCACCGGTGTAGATGGCGGTGCCGTTGCCGTACTGGTTGGCGTTCACCAGTTCCAGAGCGTCCTCGAACGTGTCGACGCGCACGACCGCCAGTACCGGGCCGAAGATCTCGTCGGTGTAGATCGTCATGTCGCGGGTGACGTGGTCGAACAGCGTCGGGGCGAGCCAGAAGCCGTTCTCCGCACCCTCCGGCGCATAGCCGCGTCCATCGACGACCAGCGAGGCGCCAGCGGCCTCACCGGCGTCCACATAGGAGCGGACCTTGTCCCGGTGCACGCCGGTGACCAGCGGGCCCATCTGGGCGTCCGGGTTGGTGCCCGGCAGCACCGACGGGTGCAGGTCGCGGGTTCGCGAGGCGATCTTCTCGACGAGCGCGTCACCCGTCGCACCCACGGCCACGACCACCGAGATGGCCATGCAACGCTCGCCGGCGGAGCCGTAACCGGCCGAAACAGCGGCGTCGGCGGCCACGTCGAGGTCGGCGTCCGGGAGCACGACCATGTGGTTCTTGGCGCCGCCCAGGGCCTGCACGCGCTTGCCGGCCGCGGTGCCGCGCGTGTAGACGTGCTTCGCGATCGGCGTCGAGCCCACGAACGAGGCCGCGGCCACGTCCGGGTGGTCGAGCAGCGCGTTCACCGCGAAGGCGTCGCCCTGCAGGACGTTCAGCACGCCGTCGGGCAGGCCGGCCTCCTGGAACAGCTGGGCCAGCCGGAGCGACGCGGACGGGTCGCGCTCGGAAGGCTTGAGGACGAACGTGTTCCCGGTCGCGATGGCGATGGGGAACATCCACATCGGCACCATCACGGGGAAGTTGAACGGCGTGATGCCCGCGACCACGCCGAGCGGCTGGCGCAGCGAGTACGCGTCGACGCCGCGCGAGACCTGCTCGGAGTGCTCGCCCTTCAGCAGCTGCGGGATGCCGCACGCGAACTCGACGACCTCGAGCCCGCGCTGCACCTCACCGGCCGCGTCGGAGAGCACCTTGCCGTGCTCGGACGTGATGATCTCGGCCAGTTCGTGGCGTGCCTCGTGCAGCGCGTGGCGGTAGGCGAACAGGATCCGCGAACGCGTCGACAGCGACGACTCGGACCAGGACTGGGCGGCCTTCAGCGAGGACGACACCGCGAGGTCGACGTCGGCCTGCTCGGCGAGCACGACCTGGGCCGCCACCTCGCCGGTCGCGGGGTTGAAGACGTCGGACGTGCGGGACGACACCCCCGTGGTGCGGGCGCCGTCGATCCAGTGGGGGATGGTGCTCAACGCGGTCCTCCTGGGGGAGCTGTCGTGGTGCGAACGACGAGGGACGGGTTCAACAGGTGGCGGACGGGTTCGGTGCGTTCGTCGCGAACCCGTTGCAGCAGCGCGAGAGCCGCCAGCCGGCCGAACTCGGCACGCGGTTGGTCGATGGTGGTCAGGGAAATGTGGCGAAGAGCCGCCAGAGAGGTGTTGTCGTACCCGACAACGGAAACGTCCTGAGGCACGCGTAGCCCGGCGTCCTCAAGAGCCGAGATGGCGCCGACGGCGTTGAAGTCGTTGCAGGACAGGATGGCCGTGGGCAGGGCATCCTCCGAGATCAACGAGCGAATGGCGCGCGCACCGGCAGCGTCGGTGTACTCGGAGGACACGACCTGCGGCTTCGAGATCCGTGCGCTTCCATCGCGGTGATGTAGCCACGTCGACGAGGTCCGGCCTGAGTGCCTTCACCGCCGTCTAAATGCGCAATGCGCTGGTGCCCCAACGAGACCAGGTGGTCGACCGCCAGTCGCGCGCCCTGCTCGCCGTCGTCGTTGATGGTGTCCACAGTGGACACCCGCGACGACCGCGCCACGAGCACGATCGGAAGTTGTTCCGCGGCCTTGCCGATAGCGGTCGCGGGCACGACGGGCGACAGCAGGATCAGCCCGGCCGGGCGGAAGGACAGCAGCGATTCCAGAGCGCGGCGTTCACGCGCGGGTGAGCGGCCGCCGGTGTTGATGATGATGTCGAACCCCTGCTCGCGCGCCACCTCGTCGATGCCGTCCACGACCTCGGCGAAGAACGCGTTGTGCAGGTCGGACACCATCACGCCGAGCACCGTCGACGTGCGCGAGGCCAGCGACCTGGCCATGGCGTGCGGCGAGTACCCCAGCTCCTCCGCGGCCTTCAGGACAGCGGTGCGTCGCAGCTCGCTCACCTTGGGTGAACCGCGCATCACCAGTGACACCAGTGCGCGGGACACGCCTGCCCTCAATGCGACGTCTTCCATAGTGGGTCTGACCACCGGAATCACCTCCCCTCACGTCACGAGCCGGAAACCCGCCCTTGACACCCGTGTGACGCAAGCTACAGCATTAGAGCGCTCCAACCAATAGAGCGCTCTAATCCATCACGGCCACGAACAGGGGAAACCTGCGATGCGGATCGGAGTAGCGGGTGTCGGCAGGATCGGCACCATGCACGCGACCAACCTCGCCGCACTGGATCGAGTCGACGAGGTGCTCCTCTTCGACCCGGTGCCCGGTCGCGCCGCGCAGGCGTCGGCTGAACTGGCCGGGACCAAGGCCGTGGACGACCTCGACACGCTGCTGGGCGACGTCGACGGCATCCTGCTCGCCACGCCGACCAACACCCACCCGGAGATGCTCCGCGCGTCGATCGCCAGGGGCGTCCCCACGCTGTGCGAGAAGCCGATCGCGAGCGACCTCGCCGAGATGACCGCGCTGGTCGAGGACGTCGAGAAGTCCGGCGTCGAGGTGCTCGTCGGCTTCCAGCGCCGGTTCGACCCGGCCGTCTACGAGCTCCACCGCCGCATCCGCGCGGGCGAGGTCGGCGACATCTACCTGGTCCGGGCGGTCGGCAACGACGCCAACCCGCCGGACTTCTCCTACCTGCCGGCGTCCGGCGGCATCTTCCGCGACCTGCTGATCCACGACCTGGACTGCGTGCCGTGGCTGGTCGGCGAGCCGGTCGTCGAGGTCTACGCGAGTGGCTCGGTGCTCGTGCACCAAGCGTTTGCGGACGCCGACGACGTCGACAACGCCGTGGTCATGCTGAAGTTCGCGGGTGGCGCGCACGCCACGCTCGCCGGTGGACGCCACGACCCGGTCGGCTACGACCACCGCATCGAGGTGCTGGGCAGCAAGGACTCGCTGGTCGCGGGCGTCGACCCGCGTACGCCGCTGAACTCGCTGGAGCCCGGCGGCCACGTGGCCGGACCGGACGCCTACCCCGGTTTCCCCGAGCGGTTCCACCGCGCGTACGTCAACGAGATGTCGCTGTTCGTCGCACGTCATCGCGGGCGAAGTCGCGAACCCGTCGCCGGCGCGGGAGAGTTTGATCAGCCTCCGCCTGGCTGAAGCTTGTGAGCAGTCGCGCCGCACCGGCGCACCAGTGAGGATCGAGGGGAACTAGGCATGGCGAAGATCGCTGGGGCACCGATCTCCTGGGGCGTGTGCGAGGTTCCCGGCTGGGGCAACGTGCTCCCGGCCGACACGGTTCTCGCCGAAATGAACTCCGCTGGGACTGACCGCCACCGAACTCGGCCCGCCCGACTACCTGCCCGCGGACCCCGAAGCGTTGAAGACGCTGCTCGCGGGCCACGAGCTCACGCTGGTCGGCGGCTTCCTCGCGGTCACGCTGCACACGGACGTGCAGTCCACTCTGGACGAAGCCGACCGGGTGGCCGCGATCCTCAAGGCCGGTGGCGCCGAGGTGCTGGTGCTCGCCGCCGCGACCGGGCTGGACGGGTACGACGAGACGCCCAAGCTGACCGACGACGAGTGGAACACCCTCGTCGGCACCTGCGCGAAGATCCGCGAGATCGCCGCCGAGCACGGTCTGAGCACCGTGCTGCACCCGCACGTGGGCACCCACGTCGAGCGGGAGGCGGAGGTCGACCGGTTCCTCGCGGACTCCGATCTCCAGCTCTGCCTGGACACCGGCCACCTGCTCATCGGTGGCACGGACCCGGTCGAGCTGGCGCGCCGCTACCCGGACCGGATCGGTCACGTGCACCTCAAGGACGTGCGTGACGCGATCGCGGCGAAGGTGCGCAGCGGCGAGCTCAGTTACACCGATGCCGTTGAACAGGGCATCTACGTGCCGCTCGGGGACGGCGACGTGGACGTGGAAGCGCTGGTGAAGCTCGTCCAGGAGGCGGGCTACACCGGTTGGTTCGTCCTTGAGCAGGACACCCAGCTCAAGGACGGAAGTCCGGTGGACAAGCCACTGAAGGACACCGCGCGCAGCCTCGCGCACCTCGGCAAGATCCTCTGAAGGGACTGGAGACGATGAAGTCTCGTCTGGTCATCCGCGCGGGCGTTGCTCTCGCCGGTGTTGCTCTACTCGCCGCCTGTAGCGGTCCCGCTGGAACGAACACCCAGAACACGCAGAACAACAGCGCGCCGGCCACCGGAGACCTCAAGGTCGCCGTCATCACGCACGGCACCGCCGGTGACGCGTTCTGGAGCGTGGTGAAGGTCGGTGCCGAGGACGCGGGCAAGCAGCTCGGCGTCGGCGTCACGTACAACTCCGACGGCGACCCCGGCGCCCAGGCGAAGCTGATCGACAACGCCGTGTCGCAGAAGGTCGGCGGCATCGTGGTGTCGATGGCGAACCCGGACGCGCTCAAGACGTCGATCGAGGCCGCGGTCAGCGCGGGCATCCCGGTGATCACGATCAACTCGGGCAGCGCGAAGAGCGTCGAGTTCAAGGCACTGGCCCACGTCGGCCAGGAGGAGTCGATCGCCGGTGAGGAAGCCGGCAAGAAGCTCAAGGCCGCGGGCAAGACCAAGCTGCTCTGCGTGATCCACGAGGCCGGCAACACGGGCCTCAACCAGCGCTGCGACGGCGCCCGCTCCGGCTTCGGCGGCGCGGTGGAGAACCTCCAGGTCGACATCAGCAACCCGACCGACATCGAGGCCCGCATCAAGGGCAAGCTGCAGTCCGACACCTCGATCGACGGCGTGCTGGCGCTGAACCCGCAGGTCGCCGTGAACGCGGCCAGCGCGGCCAAGGGCGCGGGCTCGAAGGCGCAGGTCGCGACGTTCGACCTGAACGCCGACGTGGTCAACTCGATCAAGGCCGGCGAGGTGCTCTTCGCCGTCGACCAGCAGCAGTACGAGCAGGGCTACCTGCCGATCGTGATGCTGAAGCTCTTCCGCGACAACGCCAACACGCTCGGCGGCGGCAAGCCCGTGCTGACCGGTCCCGGCTTCGTCGACAAGTCCAATGTGGACAAGGTCGCGGAGTACGCCAAGAACGGCAAGCGCTGAGGCTGAGGAGGAATCGGAGAGATGACCGTGACGGCCAAAGCACCACCGGTTGCCGATGAACGGGTGAGCAAGCCGAGACTGCTCGACCAGCTGGTCGTGCGTCCGGAGATCGGCGCCATGCTCGGCGCACTGCTGGTGTTCCTGTTCTTCTCCGTGGTCACCGAGCAGTTCCTCAGCCTGGGTGGCGCGGCCAACTGGCTGGACGACGCCTCCACGCTCGGCATCATGGCGGTGGCGGTGGCGCTGCTCATGATCGGCGGCGAGTTCGACCTCTCCGCCGGTGTCATGACCGCGTCGACCGCGCTCGTCACGGCCATCCTCTCCACCCAGCTGGGCGTGAACGTCTGGCTGGCGTTGCTGATCTCGCTGGCGTTCGCGTTGAGCGTCGGCGCGTTGAACGGCTGGCTCGTGATGCGCACGGGCCTGCCGAGCTTCATCGTCACGCTGGGCACGTTCTTCGCGTTGCAGGGCCTCAACCTCGGCGTGACCCGCCTGGTCACCGGCAGCGTTCAGGTGACGGGGATGCGGGAGGCGGCCGGCTACGAGTCGGCCGGGTTCCTCTTCGCGTCGACGTTCCAGATCGGCGGCCAGTCGTTCTACATCTCGGTGCTCTGGTTCCTGCTCTTCACCATCGTCGCGTCGGCGGTGCTGGTGCGCACCAAGTTCGGCAACTGGATCTTCGCGGTCGGCGGCTCCGCGCACAGCTCGCGCGGGGTCGGTGTGCCGGTGCGGCGCACGAAGGTGTTGCTGTTCATGACGACCGCGTTCGCCGCGTGGCTGGTCGGCTCGATGAACATCCTGCGGTTCGCGAGCGCGCAGGCGAACCAGGGCATCGGCCTGGAGTTCGAGTTCATCATCGCCGCGGTGATCGGCGGCTGCCTGCTCACCGGTGGCTTCGGCTCCGCGCTCGGTGCGGCGATCGGCGCGCTGATCTTCGGCATGGCCCGGCAGGGCATCGTCTACGCGGGCTGGGACAGCGACTGGTTCAAGCTGTTCCTCGGCGTGATGCTCCTGGCCGCCGTGCTGGTGAACAACGTCCTGCGCCGTCGAGCGGAAAGGGTGCGGCGATGACGACACTCATCGAGACCGAGAACATCGGCAAGACCTACGGCAGCGTCATCGCACTGCGCGATGTGTCCACTGTGGTCAACGCGGGCGAGGTCACCTGCGTGCTCGGCGACAACGGTGCGGGCAAGTCGACGTTGATCAAGATCCTGGCCGGCGTCCACCAGCACGACCAGGGCACGTTCAAGGTCGAGGGCCAGGAGATCAAGTTCTCCTCGCCGCGCGAGGCGCTGGACCACGGCATCGCGACGGTGTACCAGGATCTCGCGGTCGTGCCGCTGATGTCGGTGTGGCGCAACTTCTTCCTCGGTTCGGAGCCGACGACGAAGTTCGGGTTCCTGGACCGCAAGAAGGGCCGGGACGTCACCAAGAAGGCGTTGTCCGACATGGGCATCGACCTGCGGGACGTGGAGCAGCCGGTCGGCACGCTGTCCGGTGGTGAACGCCAGTGCGTCGCCATCGCCCGTGCCGTGCACTTCGGCGCCAAGGTGCTGATCCTCGACGAACCGACCGCGGCGCTCGGCGTGAAGCAGGCCGGTGTGGTGCTGAAGTACGTGGCCCAGGCCCGTGATCGTGGCCTCGGCGTCGTGCTGATCACGCACAACCCGCACCACGCCTACCCGGTCGGCAACCGGTTCCTGCTGCTCAAGCGCGGCCGTGCGCTCGGCAGCTACGAGAAGTCGGAGATCGACATCGGGGAGCTGACGCGCCAGATGGCCGGTGGTGCCGAACTCGAGGCACTCGCGCACGAACTGCGAGGAGTCGAGGCGTGACGTCTCTCGAAGTGCTGACCGTCGGCCGGGTCGGTGTCGACCTCTATCCCGAGCAGTCCGGGGTGCCCCTGGCCCAGGTCAGCACCTTCGCCAAGTCGCTCGGCGGCACCGCGACCAACGTCGCGGTCGCCGCCGCCCGGCTGGGGCGCAGGGCCGGGGTGCTCACCAAGGTCGGGCCGGACGGCTTCGGCACCTACGTTCGCGCAGGCGCTGGAAGGCTTCGGGGTGTCGTCGGAACACGTCGGCACCTCGCCGGATCTGCTGACGCCGGTGGTGTTCTGCGAGCTCAACCCGCCCGCGGACCCGCCGCTGCTGTTCTACCGGCTGCCGATCGCGCCCGACCTGACGCTGGACGAGGACGATGTGCCGTGGGACGTGGTGCGCGACGTGCCGTTGCTGTGGGTCACCGGCACCGGGGTTTCCGCCGAACCGGCCCGCGGATCGCAGCGGATGATGCTGGCGAACCGGGGCCGTCGTGCGCACACCGTGCTGGACCTGGACTACCGGCCGATGTTCTGGCCGGACGTCAAGACGGCTCGTGCGGAGATCGGCTGGATGCTCGACCACGTCACGGTCGCCGTCGGAAACCGGACCGAGGTCGAGGTCGCGGTCGGCACGTCCGATCCGGACGAGGCCGCTGACCGGTTGCTGCAACGCGGCCTGTCGCTGGCGCTGATCAAGAAGGGTGCCGAGGGCGTGCTCGTGGCCACGCCGGAAGGCCGGTGGACGGTCGAGCCGAACCCGGTCGAGGTCGTCTGCGGGCTGGGTGCCGGTGACGCGTTCGGCGGTTCTGTGGTGCACGGCCTGCTTTCCGGCTGGGACCCGGTGAAGATCGCCCGCTACGCCAACGCGGCCGGCGCGATCGTGGCGTCCCGGCTGGCCTGCGCGGACGCGATGCCCGACCAGAAAGAGATCGAGGAGCTGCTGTGATCACCGATGGGCAGTGGCGCGAGCTGTTGTGGCGGCGGGCTGAGGATCCGGGCTCGATCAGACGGGCCTACCAGTCGCGCAAGCGCCGCAACTCGTTGCTGAACGGCAAGTCCACGCTGTTCCTGGTCGCGGCGGACCACCCGGCGCGCGGTGCTCTCGGCGTCGGCGGCGACCCGATGGCGATGGCCGATCGGCGCTCGTTGCTGGCCCGTTTGCTGACCGCGCTGGCGAATCCCGACGTCGACGGTGTGCTCGGCACGCCGGACGTGATCGAGGACCTGCTGCTGCTGGACGGCCTGAACGAGCGCGTGGTCATCGGCTCGATGAACCGCGGCGGCCTGGCCGGTGCGGACTGGGAGATCGACGACCGGTTCACCGCGTACGACGCGGCGTCGATCGCGACGTTCGGCCTGGACGGCGGCAAGATGCTGCTGCGCCTGGTCGACTCGGATCCCGGCACGATCCCGACCTTGGAAGGCTGCGCGCGGGCCGTCACCGAGCTCGCCGAGCACGGGCTGATGGCGATGGTCGAACCGTTGCCGTACAAGCGTGATCACAACGACAAGCTGGTGCTGCAGAAGGATTCCGCCGCGTTGTCGCGTGCTTCGGCCGTTGCCGCCGGGCTGGGCGCGACCTCCGCCTACACGTGGCTGAAGCTGCCCGCTCCGGAGGAACCGGACATCGTGCTGGACACCACCGCGTTGCCCGCGCTGGTGCTCGGTGGTGTGCCGTCCGAAAAGCCGGAGGACGACCTCGCGTCGTGGGGCCGCTCGCTGCGCCACCCGACCGTGCGCGGCCTGGTCGTCGGCCGTGCGTTGCTCTACCCGCCGGACGGCGATGTCGCCGCCGCCGTTGCCGCTGCCGCCGAAATCCTTCGTACTGCAAAGGGAATCACGGTATGACCTTGCACCGTCCACACGGGACGCTCACCACCGCTTCCGACGTGATCTCACTGACGCCGGAGGACGCGGGCTGGGCCTACACCGGTCTGCGCGTGCTGCGGATCGAGGCAGGTGGATCGCGCACGGTCGAGACCGGCGAGTTCGAGGCGTTCGTGCTGCCGCTCGCGGGTTCGCTCGCGGTCGAGGTCGACGGCGTGCGGTTCGAGCTGCAGGGCCGTGACTCGGTGTTCACCCGTGTCACGGACTTCGCCTACGTGCCACGCGACGCCTCGGTCGTGCTGTCCACTGTGGACGGCTGCGAGGTCGCTCTGCCGATGGCGCGGTGCACCAGGCGGTTGACGCCGAAGTACGGTCCGGCCGACGCGGTTCCGGTCGAGGCGCGGGGTGCCGGCAACGCCACCCGTCAGGTCACGAACTTCGGCGTCCCCGGTGTGTGGGACCACGCGGACAAGCTCAACGCGTGCGAGCTGATCACCCCGGACGGCAACTGGTCCTCGTACCCGCCGCACAAGCACGACTCCTCGGAGCCGTGTGAGGTGAACAACGAGGAGATCTACTACTTCCGCATCGCCGACCGGGACGGCGTGACGCCTTCTCGCACCGGCTTCGGCTTCCACCGCACGTACACCGACGACGGCACGATCGACGAGGACGTGACCGTGCGGGACGGCGACGTGTTCCTGATCCCGCGCGGCTACCACGGTCCGTGCGTCGCGGCGCCGGGTTACCCCATGTACTACCTGAACGTGCTGGCCGGACCGGCCGCCGAGCGTTCGATGGCGTTCTGCGACGACCCGGCGCACACCTGGATCCGGGACAGCTGGGCGACACAGGAGCTCGACCCGCGCTGCCCGGTCACGACTGCTGAGGGGCGAGTGAAGTGAAGCTCACGACCGCGCAGGCTCTGGTCAGGTGGATGCTGGCGCAGCGAACGGAACTCCTCGACGGCTCGCGGGCGCCGCTGTTCCCCGGCGTGTTCGCGATCTTCGGGCACGGCAACGTCCTCGGCCTGGGCAACGCGCTGGAGGAGGTCCGCGACCGGATCCCGGTGTGGCGCGGCCACAACGAGCAGGGCATGGCGCTGGCCGCGGTCGGCATCGGCAAGGCCACCCACCGCCGCCAGGTCGGCGTCGCCACGTCGTCGATCGGCCCCGGCGCCCTGAACATGGTCACCGCGGCCGGCGTCGCCCACGCGAACCGCCTGCCTCTCCTGCTGCTGCCGGGCGACACCTTCACCGGCCGCGCGCCCGATCCCGTGCTGCAGCAGGTCGAGCACTTCCACGACCCGACCGCGACGGTGAACGACGCGTTCCGCGCGGTCAGCCGCTACTTCGACCGCATCACCCGCCCCGAGCAACTGCTGTCGACGCTCCCGCAGGTCGCCCGCGTCCTGACCGACCCGGCCGACTGCGGTCCCGTGACGCTGGCTCTGCCGCAGGACGTCCAGGCCGAGTCCTACGACTTCCCGGACTCGCTGTTCGCGGAGGTCGTCCACCGGCCGTTGCGCCTGCGCCCCGACCTCCAGGCCCTGGCCGAGGCCGCTCGCGCGATCCGTTCGGCTTCCCGCCCGTTGCTGGTCCTGGGCGGCGGCGTCCGCTACTCCGGTGCCGCCGGCCGCGCCCTGCGGTTCGCCGAGCAGCACGGCATCCCGATCACCGAGACCACCGCCGGCCGCACCCTGGTCCCGCACGAGCACCCGCTGCACGCCGGTCCGCTGGGCATCACCGGTTCGACGTCGGCGAACGTCCTGGCCGGAGAAGCCGACCTGGTGATCGCCGTCGGCACCCGCCTGCAGGACTTCACCACGGCGTCCTGGACCGTCTTCTCGCCCGACGTGCGGATGATCTCGTTGAACGCCGCCCGCTTCGACGCCGTGAAGCACGGCTCGTTCGCCCTGGTCGCGGACGCCGACGAGGGTCTGCGCGAACTCACCGACGCACTCGGTTCCTGGCAGGCCGCACCGGACTGGGCCCGCCGTGCCCAGACGGAACGGGCGAAGTGGGACCGGCACATCACCGGCCTGCGCGAGCCTTCCGACGGCCTGCCGACCTACGCCCAGGTGGTCGGCGTCGTGAACGACGTCAGCGGCCCTCGCGACTACGTGCTGACGGCATCCGGCGGAATGCCCGGTGAGCTGATCGGCGGCTGGCGAGCCACCGGCGAGTCCACAATGGACGTCGAGTACGGCTTCTCCTGCATGGGCTACGAACTGGCCGGTGCCTGGGGCGCCGCCATCGCGCACACCGAGGGCGTGGTCACCACCCTGCTGGGCGACGGCTCGTACCTGATGCTGAACTCCGAACTCTTCTCGGCGGCCTTCGCGGGCCACGGCTTCGTGGCCGTCGTCTGCGACAACGACGGCTACGCGGTGATCCACCGCCTGCAGACCGGCCAGGGCGGCGCGGGCTTCAACAACCTCTACGCCGACTGCCGCACCGACCACGCCGAACCACCCCGCACGGACTTCGCCGGCCACGCGGCCGCGATGGGCTGCGCGGTGTTCTCCGTCGACTCGCTGGGTGAGTTGGAGGGCGCCTACCGCAAGGCCCGCGAGGTGGCGGTGGCCGAACGCCGCCCGGCCGTTGTGGTGATCCGCACACATCCGTCGTCGTGGACGGAGGCTGGAGCGTGGTGGGAGGTCGGCGTGCCGGAGACGTCGCATCGGCCGGAGATCGTGGCCGCTCGCGGGGACGTGCTGGACGGCAAGGCCAAGCAGGTCCGCTACCTGGGCTGACCGGTGAACCCGGCCCACCCTCGTACCGCTGCGTCACCGCCCAGTGACTGAGAAACCTCACATCCGGGAACAACACGCCGCCATCAGCTCCTTGGACGGTTCGTAGGCATACGAACGTTCAAGGAGCCTTCCCGTGAGCTTGCTCTTCTCCCCGCTGACCCTGCGCTCGGTCACGCTGCCCAACCGCATCGCGGTCAGCCCGATGTGCCAGTACTCGGCAACCGACGGCGTACCGAACGACTGGCACCTCGTGCACCTGGGCAGCCGTGCGGTCGGCGGTGCGGGCCTGGTCATCGCCGAAGCCACCGCCGTCGAGGCACGCGGCCGGATCTCGCCGCAGGACGTCGGCATCTGGAACGACGAGCAGGTCGAGGCCTGGCAGCGGATCACCGCGTTCATCAAGGAGCAAGGCGCGGTCCCCGGCATTCAGCTCGCGCACGCCGGCCGCAAGGCGATCGGTGACTGGGTGCCGGTCGCGCCGACCACCGAGCCGTTCCCCGGCGGGAACCAGCCGGAGAAGCTCACCAGCCACAACGCGATCGTCAAGGCGTTCGTCGACGGAGCGCTCAGGGCCGTCGAGGCCGGTTTCGAGGTGCTCGAAATCCACGCGGCCCACGGCTACCTGCTCCACGAGTACTACTCGCCGCTCACGAACGAGGGCAGCACTGAAGAACGCATCGCCGTGCCCGTCGAGGTCACCGCCGCCGTGAGGGCAGCGGTCGGCCCGGACGTGCCCGTGTTCGTGCGCATCTCGGGCACCGACTGGGTTGACAACGGCTGGACTGCCGACGACAGCGTTGTGCTGGCACAGGCGCTCAAGGCCGCGGGTGCGGACCTGATCGACGTGTCCAGCGGTGGCAACACCGCGCAGGCGGAAATCCCGATCGGGCCCGGCTACCAGGTGCCGCTCGCCGAGGCGGTGCGACGCAAGGCAGACGTGCCCACGGGTGCGGTCGGCCTGATCACCGAGGCGAATCAGGCCGAACAGATTTTGACGGACGGTGACGCCGACCTGGTGTTGCTTGCGCGCGAGTTGCTCCGCGACCCGTACTGGCCGCTGCGCGCGGCGCAGCAGCTGGGTGTGGAGGTCAAGGCGCCTGGGCAGTACGCCAGGGCGTTCTGAAGGAGCCCTCAGAGTTCAAGGGCTGGGCACCGATGATCCGGTTGCCCAACCCTTGGACTCTGAAGGCTGGATTCAGCGACGGTAGTCGTCGTAGTCGTCGTACGGGTCGTCGTGGGGCACTTCGGCACCACCACTCCCGTTCGGCGACCTTTCGTCACCAGACAGCTCGCGCTGCAGCGCAGCGAAGTCGGTCTCATGAGAGCTGTACTTGAGCTCCCTGGCGACCTTCGTCTGCTTGGCCTTAGCTCGGCCGCGCCCCATGGCTCGACCCCCTCGCACAGGGACGGGGGCGGCCGGGGGAACGGCGGCCCCACTCGTCTCGACAACTAGTTCCTGGTAACTACCGTACCGTGCCGATGGGGTTCCTCGCGACGCGGTAGGCGTGACACGTACCGCCAAATCTCGCGGCCGCCCTCGCGTGGAAGGATGCACACGTGCCCAGACCGTTCGTCGCCTACCTCAGGGTGTACGAACCGTTATCGGCGTTGGACGCACCGTTGGCAGACAAGGTCAAGAAAGCCCTGGAAACCGGCCCTGTCCCCCGTGCGGAGGTAGGCGACCGGGAACGGGAGCTGTGGTTGCGATCACAGTTGTCCAAGAAGCTGCTTCCGGGCGAGTCGTCCTTCGACGTGATGACGATCAGTCCCGCCGAGGTTCCGACCTCCGACGCCGCGCGGGTCGGCCCAGGACCCCTGGTCTGCCCGCTCGACCTCCGGGCCCGCTCGGCGGCCGCTCTGGTGGGGTTCCTGGCCTCGTCGCCGCCGATCCTGCAGGACGCCGCCCTCAACATCGCCCCGGAAACGGTCCGGTCGCGCGCGTCCGCCGTGATGGCCGAACTCTCGGGTGGCGCGGTGCACACCATCTCCACCACCTGGACGGTGCCGCTGCCGTGGTTCTCCATGGTCGACCCGGCTCAGCGTCGCGTCGTGCTGGCGAGCGCCCAGGACGACCCGGAACGGCAGGTGTCGTGGCGGGTGGCGATGGCGGACGCACGGCGGAGGGTGGCGCGTGCCCTGAAGGTCGTGAAGGCCGCTCTGGGCGACGAGGGGCCCGCGAAGATCCTCGCCGACACCGGCCGGTGGCTGGAGCACTTCCACCCGCACTCGGCCGTCGAGCTCGACTACGGCGGCCTCGTGCAGCTGCTGGAGGACAAGGACCTGCTGGAGGACAGCTCGGCGGCCGACGTGAACGCCATCGTCGACGCGCTGGAACGCGATGACGCCGAAGAGGTGGCGCTGCGCTACGAGGCGCTGCGCGAGTTCTGGGGCGAGCTGGCCCGCAGGGAACGCCACGGCTGAAGCAGTACCCGCGCGACCACGGCGGCGACTGCGGCCAGCAGCATCGCCGCGGGCCACGCCACCTGCACCGCGACGAAGCTCGCGATGAACGGCGTGAGCGCGGCGCTGAAGTAGTTCGCGGAGTTCTGCATGGCGATCGCGGTCGCGCTGCGGCCTTCCGGCGCGAGCTCACCGGCTTCGGTGACCGCCAGGCCGTTCCAGCACAGCGCCAGCACGCTCGCCGGCACCAGGACCGCGACCAGCAGTGGCAGCGGCGCCTGGTCCAGCACCGCGACCAGCACGAACCCGGCCGCGGTGACCACCGAGACGATCTTCAGCGGCCCGACCCGGTTGCGTACCCGGTCCGACCACACCCCGACGGCCAGCCGGCCCGCGCCGCCGAGCGCCTGCGCGACGCCGAAGACGGCCGCGGCGCCCGTCACGGTCATGCCGCGGTGTTCGTGCAGCAGGGGCACCAGCAGGGCGGTGGCGGTGAACTGGGGCACCACGAGCAGGCCGCTCGCGAGCGACAGCCGCAGCAGCTTCGGGTCCCTGAGTACCAGGCCGTGGTCCGAGCTCCCCCGGACCGCGCCGGGCGGCTCCCGCACCAGCAGGGCCACGGCGAGCGCCACGAACGCCGTCACGCCCGCCAGTGCCACGAACGCCGCCGGCACCCCGGACGAGATGGCGACACCGGGCAGGAACGCCGCGGTGAGAGCGGCTCCGAGCGGGGTCGCCGTCTGGCGCACGCCCATGGCGAACCCGCGGTTCCCGCTGCTGAACCACGACATCACCGCCCGGCCACTGGCGGCGTTGATGCTGGCCCCGAAGACCCCCGCGGCGAGCAGGGCGAGACCGGCCACCCAGGCGTTGCCCAGCGCCACGGACAGCAGGCAGCCGGCGGCGCCGAGGCCGCCGATGGTCATGACGAGACGTTCACCGCGACGGTCCGCGATGACACCCCACGGCACAAGAGCGATCATCGTGCCGAGGTTGACGGCACCGAGAAGCAGCCCCACCTGGGGCAATGTCAGTGAGAAGTGCTGCTGCAGCTGCGGGCTGATCGCGGGCAGACCGAGGAAAACCGCCGCGTTCGTGCCCTGCGCCAACGCCCCGATGGACAGCACGACCCAGCGATACCCCATGAGGGCACGCTAGGTCTGGCATCCAGAAAGTGGAACGACCGTCTCAGTTCTTGGGACGGTGGTGTCCGCGCTCGGCCGCCAGCAGCTCGTCCACCGACGCACTCCCGCACTGGTAGCGCGACGCGATCTCGCCGTTGAGCTTGTCGACGACGATCTGCACCTCACGCCGCCGCACCGACACCGAGGCTTCCTCGGAGATGAACGTCTCCAGCGCCTCGCCGAGCTTCGAGTCGTCCAGTGAGCTCACGTCGGACAAGTCGACGTCCGAGACGAGCGCCTCGACGTGCCGTTGATGCGCATCAGCACGTGATGGCTCATGGGTCTGATATCTGCCGAGACCGGTAGCCGGCCCCACGGCATTGGTGGAGAGGATCGTCGCCAGCTGCTCGACCACCGCCGAGCCGCCGGAGCTGCGGCGTTCCTGCTCCGCGCGCACGATGTCGATCCGCGCGTGTAGCAGCCGCCGCAGGTAGGACAGGTCGGTCTCTTCCTGCGCTGCCTCGTCGCGGAGTTCGCGCACCTCGACGAGCGGGCGCTGCTCGACGCCCTCTGTGTAGTCGGGGGCGAGCACCCGGTCGATTCGGCGGCGCCCGCCAGGACGCACCTCGATCACGTGTCCATCCTGCGGTAGATCCTCCTCACCCGCCAACACATCCCATGCACCAAAGTTGTCTCAAATGTGCACGCCCAAGAGCTTTCGCGTCTCATCTGGCGTCAAAGCAGGTCGTTGCGCGATCTTGGCCAGGCCCGCGGCACGTGCTACGAGCTGTGCGTTGTCCCGGACCGGCACGCCCCGTGAGTAACTGATCGTGTCTTCCATACCCACTCGGAGGTGGCCACCCGCACCCAGTGCGGTGAACATCACCGGCAGCGAGGTCCGGCCGATCCCGGTGGCGGAGAACGTTGCCCCATCCGGCAGAGCGTGGACTGCGGCGACCAGCGTGGCGGCGTCGCCGGGCATGCCGCCGGGCACGCCCATCACGAAGTCGACGTGCACGTGGCCGCCCGCGGGCAGCCCGTGCTGGTCCAGCAGCCGCTTCAGCGACGCGAGCTGGCCGATGTCGAAGATCTCGTACTCCGGGACGATGCCGCGTTCCTGCATGCCCTTGTGCAGGGCGACGATGAACTCCCAGCGGTTCATGAACACGTCGTCACCGAAGTTGACAGTGCCCATCGTGCAGGACGCCGAGTCCGGCATCGCGTCGAGCACGCGCAGCCGGTCCGACTCGGGGTCGTGCACCGACCCGCCGGTGGACAGCTGGACGACGAGACTGGTCTGCTCGCGCAGGGCCTCGACGGTGGCTTTGAGAAGACCCGCGTCCAGCGACGGCTTGGCATCCGCGCCGCGAATGTGGACGTGGATCATCGCCGCGCCGACCTGCTCGCAGGTCTGCGCCGTCGAGACCAGCTCTTCCAGGGTGACCGGAAGCTGCGGGACGTCGGCTTTCGCGTGTTCGGCTCCGGTGGGAGCGACAGTGATCAGCGTGCCCTGGGACATGTCCCAGAACTCTAGGGCTCAGCCCCTGAGGTTGCGAACGGCTTCCCGGCCAAGACCAGGGGTGTCCGGCGGCACCGAATCGGGGTCGATCCGCGCCTGAACCTCACGCTCGGGAGTCCCCACGAGGAGGTCCGACTCGATCGGCACGGACCGCTTGACCAGCGCCAAGGCGATCGGGCCCAGCTCGTGGTGCAGCACCACGCTGCCCAGCCGGCCGACCGTGCGCCCGTCCAGGGTCACCGGGTCGCCGGTCTCCGGCTGTCCGTCCGCAGAACCATCCAGGTGGAGTAGGAGCATCCGGCGCGGCGGGCGGCCCACGTTGTGGACCTTGGCGACCGTCTCCTGACCGCGGTAGCAGCCCTTGTTCAGGTGCACGGCGGGGTCGATCAGGTTGACCTCGTGCGGGATCGTGCGCTCGTCGGTGTCGACCCCGAGCCGCGGCTTGCAGCGACTCGACCCGCAACGCCTCGAACGCGAAGCTGCCCGCCGGGCGCGCGCCCGCGTCGGTGATCCGCTGCCACCACGAGGCCAGCTCGGCGCGCGGCACCAGCAGGTCGAAAGAGCTCTGACCAGGCCACGACGTCCGGCGCACGAACCCGTCGCCCAGCGGCTCGACCGCGCTCGGCACCGGGACGTCCAGCTTCTCCAGCAACGCGACCGCGTCCGGCCCGACTACCGACAGCAGCGCGAACTCGGCGGTGGCGTCGCGCGGCTCGACCTTGGACCAGAAGACCATCTTCGTCAGGTACGCGAGCAGGTCGTCGACCTTCTCCACGTCCAGGAACACCGTGCCGCCCGCGTTCGCGACGACCATGTGGTGCTCGAGCCGGCCCTGCGCGTCCAGGACCAGCGCCTCGGTGGCCGCGTTCTCGCCGAGCTGCTCGAAGTGCTGGCTGGTCAGCGTGTGCAGCCAGGTCAGGCGGTCCGCGCCCGGCACCGCGATGATCCCGCGGTTGGAGCGGTCCACGACCACGACCGAACGGGCGGCGGAACGCTGCTCGGCGAACGGGTCGCCGTAGTGCCAGGCGACACCTGCGTCGATGGAATCGTCGGGCGGCGGGACGGCTCCGGGGAGGGTCACTCGGTCTCCTGCTCCTGCTTCAAACAGTCTCGGCAAGTGCCGGACAGCGCGAGATGGCTTGCATCAAGTTCGAACCCGTGGCGCTCGCGCAATGTTCCGACCAGCGGGTCGAGCAGCTCACACGGGATCTCGTCGATCCGGCCGCAGACGTGGCACACCAGGTGCACGTGCTGATGCTCATCCACCG
Source organism: uncultured Actinomycetota bacterium (assembly GCA_963771775.1). Classification (GTDB taxonomy): domain Bacteria; phylum Actinomycetota; class Actinomycetes; order Mycobacteriales; family Pseudonocardiaceae; genus Lentzea. The sequence continues at coordinate 104,888 of CAVYUS010000004.1, read as the reverse complement.
AGTAGCTCGGCGCGCCGTGCCCGAGGTGCGTGTGCCGCACCAGCCCGAGCCGGTCCAGCAGGTCGAGCGTGCGGTAGATGGTCGTGATGTTCACCGTCGGCGCCGTCTGCTGGACGCGCTGACAGATCTGCTCCGGGGTCGAGTGACCCAGGGCCCTGACCGCGTCCAGCACGAGCTGGCGCTGCGGCGTCATTCGCATGCCGCGGTCGTGCAGCGTTTTGCGCAGGCCTCTTGCGGTCTCCACACCAGCAATGTTTGCCCAGTAGGCTCGGCTCATGCGCGTGCTGGCACTGCTCGACGGAACCCTCGCTGACCCCGACTCGCCGCAGATCCGCGTCGATGACCTCGGACTCATGCGCGGTGACGGTGTGTTCGAAACGATCCTCGTGGTCGACGGGAAACCCCGCGAACTCACGCCGCACCTGGACCGGCTGGACCGGTCCGCCGCCATGCTCGACATGCCGGCACCGCCGCGTGCGGAGTTCGAGCGCGCGGTCGAGCTCGTCATCGGCAACTGGACCGGCGGCAAGGAGTTCGCCCTCAAGCTCGTCTACACCCGCGGCGTCGAGGGCGGCGACGGCACGGGCACCGGTTTCGCGCTCGGCATGGAGATCGGCCCGAAGGTGCTGAAGCAGCGCGCCGAGGGCCTCGCCGCGGTGACGCTGGACCGCGGCATCGAGCCGGACCTCGCCGACCGCGCGCCGTGGTTGCTGCTGGGCGCCAAGTCGCTGTCGTACGCGATCAACATGGCCGCGATCCGCGAGGCCGAGCGCCGCGGCGCCGTCGAGGTCATCTTCACGACGTCGAGCGGTTCGGTGCTGGAAGGCCCGACCTCGACCGTGATCCTGGTGCGCGGCAAGACGCTCGTGACGCCGCCGTCGAAGCTCGGCATCCTGCCCGGCACGACGCAGTACGCGTTGTTCCGCGCCGCCGAGCGCGCCGGCTGGACCGTGCTCGTGGAGCCGATCCAGACCGGCGAGCTCTACGACGCCGAGGGCGTGTTCCTCGCGTCCAGCGTCCGCAAGATCACGCGGGTGAACACGCTGGACGGCAAGCAGCTGCCCGACTCGTCGGCCCTGCTGACCGAGCTGCAGGGCCTGTACGAGTCCGAGTACTGAGTCCGTTAGACGTGAGTCCGGCGTCGACCGCGGCCAGCAACGGGCCGCGGTCACCCGACATCTCCCAGAACATCGCGCCCAGCAGGTTCTTCGACTTGAGCCACGCGGTCTTGCGCTGGATCGACCACGTGTCGTCGAAGGTCCACCACTGGTTGCCGGTGTAGCAGGACGTCGCCACGGCCACTTCGTCGTGGTGGACGGTGCAGTTCGGCACGGACGCGACGAGGTTGGCGTACCCGCGCGTGCCCGACTCCTCCGGGAACTGGCCAGGTGCCGCGCCACCGGCGGCCTGCCACTCACCGTTCTTGCCGCCGTTGGTCACGTTCTGCCAGCCGCGGCCGTAGAACGCGAGCCCGAGCGTGATCTTGCGCGGACGGTACTCCGGCGTTGAGGTACTCGTTCACCGTGTTCTCCACGCTGAACTTGAACGGGTACGGGTCGTCCGGGTCGGGGTAGAGGTTGCCCTGGTGGCCGGTCCGGTTCGGCTCCCACGAGTTGTCGCTGCCGGAGCCGTGGAAGTCGTAGCCCTGGACGTTGAAGATGTCCATCGACTGCGCGACCCGTCCCAGTTCCCAGCCCGCCGCGATCTTGGCCGGGTCGGCCGGGGTGAACGCGGTGAGCTGGTAGCGCTTGCCGGTCGTGCTGCTGTACGCGTCCATCTGCCGGCGGAACTCCTCGATCAACAGGGTGTTGTTGACCTTGTCCTGCGGGCCGAAGTGGTTGCCCGCGTGGCCTTCCGCGCCCGGCCACTCCCAGTCGAGGTCGAAGCCGTCGAAGATGCCGGCTGCGGTGCCGGGACCGCCGGCGCCGTTGTACACGGGCAGGTTGCCCTTGAGGTAGACGTCCAGGCACGACGACACGAACTTCTTGCGCGCCGCGTCGGTGGCCGCGACGTCGGAGAAGTACTTCGAGTACGTCCAGCCGCCCAGCGAGATCAGGACCTTCAGGTTCGGGTACCTCGCCTTGAGCTTCTTGAGCTGGTTGTAGTTGCCGCGCAACGGTTCCCAGCCCGTGTCGGCGACACCGTCGACGGACTGCGCCGCGCTCATCGGCCTGCTGTAGTCGGCTTCCGCGTCACCCGCGCCGTCACCCTGGTTCGGGTCCTGCGGGTTCGGCGTGGTGCCCTTCGTGACGCCGTGCAGACACGTCAGGTTGACCGGGTCGATGTTGCCGAACGCGTAGTTGACGTGGGTCAGCTTCGCGGCGTCCATGTCCTTCACGAAGTACTGGCGTCCGTAGATGCCCCACTGCACGAAGTAGCCGACACGGGCGTACCCGCCGACGATGTCGCTGGTGCTGTCGGTCAGCGCGTTGCTCGGCGCGGACAGGTTGTCGTAGATGTCGCGCGCTCGCACGGTGAACGTGTAGCTCGTGGACGGCGCGAGGCCGGAAACCGTTGCCGTGGTGCCAGAAACCGTCATCTTCACGGTCGTGCCGACGTAGACGTCGTAGTTCGCCACCCCGCGGTTGTCGGTGGAAGCGTTCCAGGCCAACGAGATGCTGCCCGCGTCCTTCGCCGTGGCGCGCAGGTTGCCCGGCGCGGTCGGTGGCGTCGTGTCGTCGGCGGGGTTGTTGGTCGTGACGCTCAGCGCATTGCTCGCCGCGGACAGGGTTCCCTTGGTGTCCTTGGCTTTCGCCGTGAACGTGTACGCGCTGTTCGGGTTCAGGCCGGTGACGATCGCGGACGTCGTGGTGGACGTCGTGGCCAGTGAACCCCCGTTGTAGATCTCGTAGCCGGCGATCGGCAGGGAGCCCGCGGTGGAACCGTTCCATTGCAGGGTCACCGTGCGGGTGGTCTTCGTCGGCGAGGCGAGACCCGTTGGGGCGCTGGGCGGAGTGTCCGCGGCGCCGTCGCAGTTCGCGTTGTTGATCCGGCAGGTCACCGGGTCGACGTTCGAGCTGATCGAGAACGTCGGGCTGTAGGGCTCGGTGCTGCCACCCGCGGCCACGGTCTTGTTGTAGTGGGCAGGGGTGACCGTGACCTGGTTGCCGCTCTGGGAGACCGTGCCGTTCTGGCCGTTGCCGACGGTCACACCGCTGGGCAACGTGAAGACGATCGACCAGTCGTTCACCGCGGCGGTGGTGTGGTTGCGCACGATGAACTTCGCGGTGCCGCCGGCCACCGAGTAGTCGGCGGTGAGTCCCGTCGGTGCCGGTGCGGGGTCACCGCTGCCGTCGCAGGCCATGTTGTTGATCGTGCAGGCGGTCGGGTCGGCCCCGGTGCTCAACGTGAACGTCGGGCTGTAGGGCTCGGTGTTGCGCCCGGCGGGGAGGTTGTTGATGTAGTAGGCCGGAGTGAGCGTCACTCTCGTGCCGTTCTGGACGGTTGTCGCGTTCTGGGCGTTGCCGACCGTCACGCCGGCCGGCAGGTCGAACTTGATCGACCAGCCGTTGAGCGCGGCGGTGCTCGCGTTGGCCACCACGAACTTGCCGGTGGTGCCGGTGCGGGAGAAGGTCGCGGTGATGCCGGTGGCGGCCTGTGCAGGGACCACCAGGGCCAGTACCGCGACCAAAGCTGCTAGCAGGGCAGGGATTCGGCGCATGCGGAACTCCAGATTGGTAGAGGTCCGCGGCGGCCTGACGGTAACCGTATTTGGTCTGGACCACTGCGTCAACGCCGCGGGTCTCAGCCGATCGGGCGGAACCTGACGCTCGTCCCCGGCCTGGCCTGCCCGAGAAACCGCAGGTGATCACGATCGACGACGCCGATGACCGGATAGCCACCCGTCGTCGGGTGGTCGTTCAGGAAGATCACCGGCTGCCCGTCCGGCGGCACCTGGACCGCGCCGGTGATCATGCCCTCGCTGGGAATCTCACCGTCACGACGATTCAGTTTGGTGCCGCAGAGCCTGGTGCCGACCCGGTTGCTCCGGTCCGACACCGTCCACGCCCCTTGCCGCAGCTGGGTTTCCGCGTCGTCGAACCAGTCGTCGCGCGGGCCGAGCCGGATGGGCAGGTGGAGTTCTGCGGGGGCCCGGTGTGGCGGCACCACATCGGCGCCGGCTGCCGGGCCGGGTATGCCGAGGTGGAGGACGTCGTTGTCGCGCAACGGTGCCGGACCGATCCCGGAGAGCAGGTCGGTGGAACGGCTGCCGAGCTCCGCGGGCACGTCGATGCCGCCGGAGATCGCCAGGTAGTTGCGCAGGCCGGTGTCCGGTGTCCCGATCTCCAGCGTGGCGTTCGCGGGGAGGTGGATCGGATGGTGGGAGTCGACGAGCCGGTCGTCGCGCCGGAGCTCGACCGCGGGGCCGGTCACGGCGACCGTGCAGCTGGTGTTGGCGCGGAGGGTGAGGCCGCCGAGCAGGAGCTCCAGGCCGGCCGCGGTCTCCGGGTTGCCGACGAGGCGGTTGGCCAGCTTGATCGAGTCCGGGTCGACGGCGCCGGACGGGGGAACGCCGAGGTGGGCGTTGCCGGGCCGGCCGAGGTCCTGGACCAGGGCCTGCGGGCCGGTGCGGAGGACGGTGACGGTTCTCGTGCTCACGCGACCACGAACCTGACCTCGTCGCCGGGCGCGAGCACGGCCGGGATCTCGGCCGACGGGTCGAACAGGGTGATCTCGGTGCGGCCGATCAGGCGCCAGCCGCCCGGGGTGGACCTGGGGTAGGCGGCGGTGAACTCGCCCGCGATGCCGACGCTGCCGGTCGGGACCTTCGTGCGCGGGGAGTCGAGCCTGGGCTGCTGGAGGGTGGGCGGCAGGCCGGTGAGGTACGCGAAGCCTGGTGCGAAGCCGCAGAACGCGACCTCGTAGACGGCCTCGGTGTGGAGCTTGACGACCTCGTCCGGCGTGATGCCCGCGGTGTCCGCGACCAGCTGGAGGTCCGGGCCGTCGTATTCGACCGGGATCGTGATCTCGCGGGGGTGGGTGATGGGCACCTTGGTCAGGTCGATGCCGTTGAGGGCCTCTCTGACCTGCGGCAGCGCGCCCTTGACCAGCACGGTTCTGGCGGCGGGGACGAGCTCCTCGATCCCGGGCATTCCGTGGAGTGCCGCGCGTACCGCCGCCACCTCGGTCAGTGAGTCGACCTCGACCAGGAGCGCATCGGTTCCGCAGCGCCGGAGCAGCATGCACCCATGCTACGGGGAATCGTGGGATTGTTGAACAATCCCACGACCCGAGTTTGCGTGTCGGCACCCGTTCGGGTGCCGGCCGCGCCGCACCTAGCCGACGACGCGCTTGAGATGCGCGGACGCGTGCGGCTGCATCGGCTGACCGACCATGGCGCGCTCCTCGACGTACGCGAGGTCACCGCTGACGATCCCGTACAGGCGCTGCGCGCCCAGGACTTCCTTGGCCGACGCCGAGCGGACGACGGCGTCCGTCGCGAACTCCCACGACGTCTGGGTACGCGGCTTGCCGTAGTACAGCTCGACGATGCCGGTGTTGTGCGTGAGCAGCATCTCGATGGTGTCATCGGCCTGCGGGCGCCAGAAACCCTGCTCGCGCGCGGCCGGGCGGATGACCTCGCCGGCCTCGTTGAGCAGCCACGACCGCGCCTCGTAGACCAGGAACGGGCGGCCGTCGTGGGCGAAGGTGATCTGCTGGCCGAAGCGGAACGGGCCCTCGATCGTCGGGTAGACGATCTCGCCCTCGCCGCGCCAGACGCCTACCAGTGGGAGGACGCTCAGCAGGGCGTCGTGCAGGTTTGCGCCTTCGCGCAGGTTTGCGGTGTCGCCCTGGATCGGCATGTCGTCGAACTGGGGGAGGTTGCGGGCTCGGGTTGCCGCGGCTCGTTCTTCGGCCAGGCGGATTGCCTCGTCGCCGCTGCCGGGGGCTGCGGTGCCGTTGCCGGGAGCGGGGGTGTCTGGAGTGGTCATCGCTGGTCTGAGTAGAGGCGGTATACGACGTAGCCCGCGAACCACATGACAGCGATTGTCACGAGCACCAGTAGTCCGGTGAAGATGTGTTCCACCAGGGGAGGATATCTCTCTTGGTTTGACGTGCAGAGTTGTGGTGGTGGAGGACACCGGCCGTGGCGCGAGTTTGTGGGTGGTTGGGGCTGCGGACCGCGACCTTGCGGGTGGGTCGCCTTGCGGGCGGCGAGCTTGCGTTGCGAGAGTTTTTCTGGGGCGCTGCCCCAGACCCCGGCAATCTGATCTGGGGGTCCGCGCCACTGGCGGGTTGATGGCACGCCGGTTGCGTTGGGCGGCTGCCGGTTTCGTAGGTGCTTGCGTTTGGCGGTGTGAGGTCCCCACCGCCGGGAGCTTGCGCTCAGGGACGGCTCGACTTCGACTTCGCGGTGGAGGGACGGCTCGCCTCCGGCCTCGCGGTTGAGGGCTAATGGCGTGTGCAAGTACTACCAACCCATGATCGAACCGCCGCTACCTACCGCCAACTCGTCTTCGACTTCGCGATGAGATGGGAAGACCCCGGCGGTGAGGCACCGCCGGGGTCGTTCGGTGTAGCTACTTGGTCAGGCGACTGCGATTTCTACCGCGTGGATGCCCGGGCCCTCGGCCGAGACGTCGGCCTGGCCGTTGCCGGTGCGGGAGAGGGCTCGGACGGTCCAGCTGCCGGGGGCCGCGAAGAAGCGGAAGTCGCCCTCTGGGGAGGAGACGACCTCGGCGGTGAACTCGCCGGTCGAGTCCAGCAGGCGGACGTAGGCGCCGCCTACGGGGGTGCCGTCTGCGATTACCTTGCCCTGGAGCACGGTCTCCGTGGTGGTTGCTTCGATCGTGCCGCCCTGAACGGGGGCGCCGCAGGTGTCGCTCATGATGGTCAGGCCTCCTTGCCGGTACCGAGTTCGATCGGCACGCCGACCAGCGAGCCGTATTCCGTCCACGAGCCGTCGTAGTTCTTCACGTCTTCGTGGCCGAGCAGCTCGCGCAGGGCGAACCAGGTGTGCGAGGAGCGCTCGCCGATGCGGCAGTAGGCGATGGTCTTGCGCGAGCCGTCGAAGCCTGCGTCGGCGTAGATCTCGCGGAGTTCTTCGTCGGACTTGAAGGTGCCGTCCTCGTTCGCGGCCTTGCTCCACGGCACGTTCACGGCCGAGGGGATGTGGCCTGCGCGCTGGGCCTGCTCCTGCGGGAGGTGGGCCGGGGCGAGGAGCTTGCCGGAGAACTCGTCAGGGGAGCGGACGTCCACGAGGTTCTTGTTGCCGATGGCGTCGACGACCTCGTCGCGGAAGGCGCGGATCGAGAGGTCCTGCTCCTGGGCTTTGTAGGAGGTTGCCTCGCGGGTGACCTCGTCCTTGTCCAGGGGGCGGCCGTCGAGCTCCCACTTCTTGCGGCCGCCGTCGAGGAGCTTGACGTTGGTGTGGCCGTAGAGCTTGAAGTACCAGTAGGCGTAGGCGGCGAACCAGTTGTTGTTGCCGCCGTAGAGGATCACCTGGTCGTCGTTGGAGATGCCCTTGGCGGAGAGCAGCTTCTCGAAGCCCTCGCGGTCGACGAAGTCTCGGCGGACCTGGTCCTGCAGTTCGGTCTTCCAGTCGATCCGGACGGCACCGGGGATGTGGCCGCCCTCGTACGCGGTGGTGTCCTCGTCGACCTCCGCGAACACCACGCCGGGCGTCTGGAGGTTCTCCTCGGACCAGGCTGCCGAGACCAGCACGTTTTCACGGCTCATCGAAGTTGCTCCCGTTAAAGGTGTTCAGTGCGAGTTTTTATTGCGGACGAGCGAGGGTGGGTGCGTACCGGCGGATGACCAGGTACATCTCGCACCCGAGGCACAGACCGAAGGCTGCGTTGAGCAGCGCCGCGATCAGTGCTAAACCGGTTGCCACCATGCCGACGGTGGTGAACCCAGACGCGTAACCGATGGTGCCGATCAGCGCGAACACGAAGCCGACGCCCTGGGCGAAGCGCAGTGGGGCGGCTTCTTCGCGTTCGGTGGTCGGGGTGATGTGCGGCTGGATCGCGTAGCGGTAGACGTGACCCCACGGGTTCAGCTTCAGGGAGATGAACGCGCACATCGCGAACAGCACCGTCTGGGCGGCGAGGAGTCGCCACCAGCCGGTGAGGAGCACGATGGCCAGGACGACGGTGGTCATCCAGGCGGAGAAGCGCGGTCCGCGCGGGTCTACTGGGGAGTCTTTGGGCACGACGACCTCCGGACATTCGGACGAGGGGAAATCAGTCCGTCAGAGGTAGCTGTTGGGCGTCAAGCGGCCCAATCAGCTCGTCGTGCGACACAGGCTGCTGCGCACGCGGCACAGGTCAACCGCGCGTCGCTTCGTGAGCAGCAAGGTCATGCCAGCGAGGGTAGCCCTCAATCCCTCGGTCCGGGAGGTATGTCCATCTGGTGGAACAGTGCAGGTTCACTCGACCGGATTAGGCCGTGTCCTGTGAGTCCGTTCGATGAGAGTCACGTGCGAACCCCTCGGACGCGACTATCGCGGACGAGACTTGCAGGACACGGCCTAGGCCCGGGAACGGTCCAGATGTGGTTGGAGCGCGGCCAGCAAAGTGTCGCGTTTCGGCACGCCACCGACTCGCAGGACTTCGGTGCCGTCGGCGGTCAGCGCCAGCGTTGTGGGTGTGCGCATGACACCGAGTTGAGCGGCGACGTCCGGCAGGTTCGTCACGTCCAGTTCGGCGTGGGTGAGGCCGGTCGTGCGGTCGGCCAGGTCGCGCAGGATCACCTTCGCGTGCCGGCACGGAGCGCAGAACGTGGTGGACAGCTGGACCAGGGTCACGCCCGGCGCGAGCAGGTCGCGCACGGGGGCGGGCAGGTCGGTCGCGGAGTCCTTTGTGGAGATTCGGCCCTCGCGGACCTTGAGCAGCACGCCGATCGCACCGGCCACGGCCAGTGCGCCCACCAGCGCCCACACACCTGTCATCGCTGGACCAACGGTACATCCGTGACGACACCACTCAGCTTGAACGCACCGCTCTCCACCTCAACGGCGGTAGGCGTCGCACCGAACGGGAGCGCGCCTGGGTCGATCTTGATGGCGAGGGCCTGGCGCAGCTGTGGGATGAGCTGCTTGAGCGAGGTGTCGTCCAGCTCGATGTCGTCGATGTTGATCTGGATGGCGCCGCTGACCAGGGCGATCTGGCCGTACGCGGTGACGACGACGCTCTTGCCCGCGACGTTGGTCTGGCCGGAGAGCTTGATCGCCGCGGTCGTCTTCGGGGTGCCGGACGTGGTCGGCGTCGGGGTCGCGACGCGGTTGTCGGGTTCGATCGAGAGCTTGTCGAACGGCGTGACCTGGTCGGCGAGCCGGTTCAGGTCCAGTGCCTTGATCTTGATGCTGCCGTCGACCTGGTCGATGGTCGCCTTGGAGACGTTGCCGGCGAGCAGGTCCGCCAGTTCGACGCGGGTGTGCCGGAGGTCGGCCGTGACGTCGAGGTCGCGCAGGTCGACGCCCTGCTGCTCGTCCTTGACCGGCACGCCGTTCGCTTCGATCTTCACGTGCTGGTAGTCACCGCGGACCGCCTGCAGGATGAACGGGAACCCGTTGATCCGCACCGACGGGTCCTCGTTGAGCTGCAGTTTCTCCCGCATGCGCTGGGCGATCTGGTACTCGCCGGCCGCCGCCAGTGCGAAGTCGGCCGCCACGAGCAGCACGCCCAGCACGAGCACCGTGATGACGAGGAACTTGCCGCGCCGCGACTTCTTCTTCGGCTTGGCGCGGGTCGGTGCCTGTCCGGAAAACCCTGCAGTCATTCCTCGTCCTCGGCTTCACTGCTCAATTTCGGCGGCGATCCATGCCGCCATCCGGTCTACCAGGTCTGGAGTCGTGGCTGATTCCGCGTGCCGCATGCCAGGCTCGATCCACAACTCGGCATGTCCCAAGGACGCGCGGTGCAGTGACATGGCGTGCTCCGGACCGAAATAGTGGTCCAGGTCACCGTGCACGAGCAGCAGTGGGGTCGGCGTGATGCGCGCCACCACCTCCAGCGGACTCTCCGGCGGTTGTACCCAGCTCTCGCCGAGCCGAACCCCCATCGCCCGGGCCGCGAGTTTGCCGTGCGGCTGCTCCAGCAACCAGTGCACCCGCCGCATCGGCGCGGTCTCGCGGGACCACCACCGCGCTGGGGAACTCACGGAAATGACGAAGTCTGGCCTGGTCAGCCCCATGGATTTGCGCAGTGCCGCATGCCGGATGACGATCGAGGCGCCCATCGAGAACCCGACGGTGGCGACCTTGCGGTAGCCGAGGTCGAGAGCGGTGCGGACGGCTGCCTCTATGTCGTGGATCTCGTCCTGGCCGACCGTCGACCGTCCCTCGGAGCGTCCGTGGCCGCGGAAGTCGAACGCGACGACGCCCGCGTGAGAGGCGAGCCGGGAGAGCACTCGTGCCACGTACGGCTTCTGCACGTTGTTCGTGAACCCATGTCCCACAACGAAAGCGAGGTCGCTGTCGCCCTTGTAGTGGACTCCGTGCAGGCCTACGCCGTCATGTGACATGGATGTAACAGGCATGACGCTTGTGGAAACAACTGTGAGCACGACTTCATGACCTGGGACTTTCTCGGGTTGCACCGGTATTGTCTCCGTCATCCGCAGGCAACGGGGCCCGGTCACCGTACGCCGCTGGTTTGGTGCAGGTGACCTGACCACGGCCGATGAGGAGGGCACCCCGATGAGCATCGACGTGCTGCTGCTGACGACAGACCCCGACCCCGAGGCTGTTCTGCCGGCGCTGGCTCTGCTTCCCCACGCTGTACGCCCTCTCCGACCTGAGGTCTCCGCGCTTCTCGAAGCGGGTCCCCACGACATCGTGTTGATCGACGCGCGCACGGACCTCGTCGGTGCGCGCTCGCTGTGCCGGCTGCTCGACTCCTCCGGTGTCGACGTGCCCGTGGTGGCCGTGGTCACCGAGGGCGGCCTGGTCGCGGTCAACTCCGACTGGTCGGTCGACGAGATCCTGCTGCCGAACTCCGGCCCGGCCGAGGTCGATGCCCGCCTGCGCCTGGTCCGTTCGCGCCGCGGTGCGACCCAGCCCGGTGGCGACGGCGCGCTGCAGCTCGGTGACCTGGTCATCGACGAGGCGACCTACACCGCGCGGCTCAAGGGCCGCCCGCTCGACCTCACCTACAAGGAGTTCGAGCTGCTCAAGTACCTCGCGCAGCACGCCGGCCGGGTGTTCACCCGCGCGCAGCTGCTGCAGGAGGTCTGGGGCTACGACTTCTTCGGTGGCACCCGCACAGTCGACGTCCACGTGCGACGGCTGCGCGCCAAGCTCGGCCCCGAGCACGAGGCGTTGATCGGCACCGTTCGCAACGTGGGCTACAAGTTCGTCCGCCCGCCGCGTCCCGGATCGTCACGCCGTCCGTCCGAGGTGGACATCCCCGACTCCGTCCGTGTCCTGGATGAGGATTTGATCGCGCGGTAGGTTCGCCTGTGTGGCGCAACTGAGCTGGAATGACGAGCTGACGACCGAGCAGGCTGCCGAGGTGCGGCAGCTGCTGACGGCGGCCGAGGCCACCGATGGCGTTGCTCCGGTGGGCGAGGCCGTCCGGTTACGGATGCGGCCGGGCGCCAAGGGCAGCCGGCACCTGCTCGCCCACGTCGACGCGGAGCTCGCGGGCTACGCGCACGTGGACTTGCTGGGTGACTCGGGCGGAAACAAGGTCGCCGAGTTCGCCGTGCACCCGAAGTACCGCCATCAGGGCGTCGGCGTGGAGCTCGTCAACGCGCTCCCGCAGGAGAACCTGCGGATCTGGGCACACGGTGGCCACCCGGACGCCGACAACCTCGCCCGCAAGCTCGGCTTCCAGAAGGTGCGCGAGCTGCTGCGCATGCGCCTGCGGGTGGAGAACGACCTGCCGGAGCCGAAGCTCCCCGAAGGCGTCACCATCCGCGCGTTCGTCCCCGGCAAGGACGAGGCCGCGGTCGTCTACGTGAACCACCGCGCGTTCGACTGGCACCCCGAGCAGGGCTCCATGTCCATCGAGGACGTCCGCGCCAAGGAAGAAGAGGACTGGTTCGACCCGGCCGGGTTCCTGCTCGCGTTCGACGCCGAGGACCGGCTCGTCGGCTTCCACTGGACCAAGGTGCACACGCCCGAACTGGGCGAGGTGTACGTGGTGGGCGTCGACCCGGACAGCCAGGGCGGCGGGCTCGGCCGCGCGCTGACCCTCGCCGGTCTCCGGCACCTGCAAGAACAGCAGGTCAAGGAGGTCATGCTGTACGTGGAGTCGGACAACGCGGCGGCGGTGCGGGTGTACACCAGGCTCGGCTTCACGCTCTGGGACGCCGACGTCCAGTACGCCCGGTAGTGAACGAAGCGTCACGAACCGCATACGCGCAGGTCACGACGTCACCCAGTCGGCCGTGCGACTCGTCACTTCCCGTTGGGTGTTCACCTCTCGTTCACCTCGTCTAGGGGGGTTGTCCATTCTGGCTACCTACCTTCCGTAGCGAGCGGCGACGTCCGTCGCGAAATCGCTAACGCTCCCGCAAGGTGGAGGACTCAGAGTGAAGATCCAGCGGCACGGCGCCGTGCTCGGCCTCGTCGCGGCCGGCGCGCTTCTGCTCAGCGCGTGTGGCAGCGACGACAACACCGGCGCGGGCGGCTCGACCAACGGAGCGACCAATGCCGCGTCGCAGGTCGAATGCGGCGGCAAGGCCAAGCTCAAGGCGAGTGGCTCGTCCGCGCAGGCGAACGCCATGACCCGTTTCGTCACCGCTTACGAGGCGGCTTGCGACGGCCAGAGCCTCGACTACAACTCCAACGGCTCCGGCGCCGGCGTCAAGGAGTTCAACGGCAAGCAGACCGACTTCGGCGGCTCCGACTCGGTGCTGAACGCGGAGAAGGGCGAGGTCGAGGCGGCCAAGACCCGCTGCGACGGCAGCCCGGCGTGGAACCTCCCCGCCGTGTTCGGCCCGATCGCGATCACCTACAACGTGGCGGGCGCCGACGGTCTCGTCTTCGACGCCGCCACCCTCGCGAAGATCTTCAGCGGTGCGGTCACCACCTGGAACGACCCCGCCATCGCTGCGCTGAACAGCGGCAAGCAGCTGCCCGCCGACAAGATCGTCGTGATCTTCCGCTCGGACGAGTCCGGCACCACTGACAACTTCCAGAAGTACCTGGACGCCGCGTCCAAGGGCACCTGGACCAAGGGTGCGGGCAAGGCGTTCGCCGGCGGTGTCGGTGAGGGCGCCAAGGGCAACGAGGGCACCTCGGCCGCGGTGAAGAGCACCAAGGGCGCCATCACCTACAACGAGTGGTCGTTCGCCAAGGCCAACAAGCTGCAGATCGCCAAGATCGTCAACTCGGGCGGCAAGGACCCCGTCGAGCTGACCGTCGCGAGCGCGGGCAAGGCCATCGAGGGCGTGAAGATCAAGGGTGAGGGCAACGACCTCGTCCTCGACCTGAAGTCGATCTACGCGACCGAGACCGCCGGCGCCTACCCGCTGGTGCTGGCCGCGTACGAGATCGTCTGCTCCAAGTACGCCGACGCCGAGACCGGCAAGGCCGTCAAGGCGTTCCTCACGGTCGCCGTGACCGACGGCCAGAAGGGCCTCGAGGAGGCCGGTTACTCCCCGGTGCCGCCGGCGTTCCAGGAGAAGCTGCTGACCGCCATCAAGGCGATCGCCTGAAGTTGATCAGTAGGTAGCGGACCCTGCCGGGAGCGGACCACCACGAGTGGCCGCTCCCGGCCGACCACGGATGATTGGCGCTATGACGACCGACAACGTCACCGGCAGTTCGCCGCCTGCCAGGGCCACGGGCCGTCGCCGAGGCGACGGCATTTTCCGTTCGATGACCGCGGGCTCGAGTTTCGCGATCGTGGTCTCGATCGTGTTGATCGGCCTGTTCCTGCTGATCCAGGCAGTTCCGTCGCTGAACGCGAACAACATCAACTTCTTCACGAGCCCGGAGTGGGCGACCGGCGAGGTCGGGAACCTCCGGTTCGGCATCCGCGACCTGCTCGTGGTGACCGTCCTGTCATCGCTGCTGGCGCTCGCGATCGCGATGCCGCTCGCGATGGGGATCGCGCTGTTCCTCACGCACTACCTGCAGCCGAAGTTCGCCCGGCCGTTCGCGTACGTCATCGACCTCCTCGCCGCCGTGCCGTCGATCGTCTTCGGCCTGTGGGGCGCCAAGGTGCTCGGCCCGGCGCTGGAGCCGGTCGCCACGTTCCTCAACGAGAACCTGGCGTGGATTCCGCTCTTCTCGGACGGCAACGTCTCGCTTTCCGGCGGTGGCAACATCTTCACCGCAGGCATCGTTCTCTCGATCATGATCCTGCCGATCATCACCGCGGTCAGCCGCGAGGTGTTCCGCCAGACGCCGGTGATGCAGATCGAGGGCGCGCTGGCACTCGGCGCGACCCGCTGGGAGATGATCCGGACGACCGTGCTGCCGTTCGGGCGCAGCGGTTACATCGCCGGTTCGATGCTCGGTCTCGGCCGCGCTCTCGGTGAGACGGTCGCGGTGCTGATCATTCTGCGGTCCGCGACGAGCTCGTCGACGTTCAGCTTCTTCGACGGCGGCTACACGTTCGCGTCGAAGATCGCATCGGCGGCGCCGGAGTTCAGCGAGCCGTTGTCCACCGGCGCGTACATCGCCGCCGGTCTGGTCCTGTTCGTGTTCACGTTCGCCGTGAACGCCCTCGCGCGCTACGTCGCGGGCCGAGGAAAGGCGAAGGCGTCGTGACGGCCACGCTGACCGATCCCAACAGGCCCGCGCAGGCGCCTGCGTTCCAGAAGATCAGTGGTGCCAGGCAGTTCAAGAACTACCTCGCGATGACCCTGATGGGTCTCGCGTTCGCCGTCGCGGTGATTCCGCTGGTGTGGCTGCTGTTCACCGTGGTCAGCAACGGCTACCGCGCACTCGTGAACAGCGACTGGTGGTTCAAGTCGCTCAAGGGCGTGCTGCCCGAGCAGTTCGCCGGCGGCGTCTACCACGCGCTGTACGGCTCGATCGTGCAGGCGCTCGTGTGCGCGGTGATCGCGGTGCCGATCGGCATCCTCACCGCCGTCTACCTCGTCGAGTACGGCAACAACAGCCGCTTCGCCAGGATCACGACCTTCATGGTCGACATCCTGTCCGGTGTGCCGTCGATCGTCGCCGCGCTGTTCGTGTTCGCGCTGTGGGTCACCACGTTCGGCGCCGAGACGAGCGCGTTCGCCGTGTCACTCGCACTCGTGCTGCTGATGCTGCCGGTCGTCGTCCGCTCCACCGAGGAGATGCTGCGCCTGGTGCCGGACGAACTGCGCGAGGCCTCGTACGCGCTGGGCGTGCCGAAGTGGAAGACGATCGTGAAGATCGTGCTGCCGACCGCGTTGTCGGGCATCGTCACCGGTGTCATGCTCGCGATGGCCAGGGTGATGGGCGAGACCGCGCCCGTGCTCGTGCTGGTGGGCTACAGCAGGTCGATCAACTTCGACATCTTCAGCGGCAACATGGCCTCGCTGCCACTGTTGATCTACAACGAGCTGCTGAACCCCGAAGAGGCGGGCCAGTTGCGGGTGTGGGGCGCCGCGCTCACGCTCATCCTCCTCATCATGTTCTTCAACCTCGTGGCGACCCTGATCTCGCGGTTCTCCGCGATCAAGACCAAGTGAAGCGGCGGAAGACCGATGGCCAAGCGCTTTGACATCAAGGACCTGAACATCTACTACGGCAAGTTCCACGCGGTGAACAGCGTGAACCTGGCCGTACCGCCGCGTAACGTCACCGCGTTCATCGGCCCGTCCGGCTGCGGCAAGTCGACCGTGCTGCGGTCGCTGAACCGCATGCACGAGGTGATCCCGGGCGCGCGCGTCGAAGGCAAGGTGCTGCTGGACGGCGAGGACATCTACGCGTCCAATGTGGACCCGGTCGAGGTGCGCCGCACCATCGGCATGGTGTTCCAGCGCCCGAACCCGTTCCCCACGATGTCCATTCGCGACAACGTGGTGGCCGGCCTGAAGCTCGCGGGCGTGAAGAACAAGAAGCAGCTCGACGAGGTGGCGGAGCGCTCGCTGCGCGGCGCCAACCTGTGGAACGAGGTCAAGGACCGCCTCGACAAGCCGGGCGGCGGCCTCTCCGGTGGTCAGCAGCAGCGTCTGTGCATCGCGCGTGCCATCGCGGTGCAGCCGGACGTCCTGCTGATGGACGAGCCCTGCTCCGCCCTGGACCCGATCTCCACGCTGGCGATCGAGGACCTGATCACGGAGCTGAAGAAGGAGTACACGATCGTCATCGTGACTCACAACATGCAGCAGGCCGCGCGGGTGTCGGACCAGACCGCGTTCTTCAACCTGCTCGGTGTCGGTCAGCCCGGCCAGCTGATCGAGGTCGACGACACGGAGAAGATCTTCTCCAACCCGTCGCAGAAGGCGACCGAGGACTACATCTCCGGTCGTTTCGGCTAAGTTCTGGCGGGTGAGCCCGCAGAGCAAGTCCCGCAAGAAGAAGCAAGGCAAGGCACCCGGCCGCCGGCCGGAGCGGCCCTCCCCGTACGGGGCGCTGCTCGAGTCGGCGGCCGCGCTGCGTTCGGAGTCCTGGCTGCTCGCCGACGCGTGGGCCAGTGAGGTCGTGGCCTCGCTGTGGCTGGGGTCCTGGCGCTTCCCCGAACCTGCCGAGGCCTTCGCCTCGGAGTACACCAAGCTGGTCGCCGGGGTGCGTGCCGCCGGAGACACGGCGGCGTTGACGGCGTTGCGCGCGCTGTCCGGTGTCGAGTCCGAACCCGAGGCCTCCGAAGCGGCGGAAGAGCTTGCGGCACAGGGCATTGCCTCGCCGGAGTGGTTCGTGCCGGGAGCTTCGTTCGCGTTCCGCGAGGCGTTCCTCGTCACGAACCTGCTGGGAGACGTCGAAGTCGTCGCGATCACCCAGGAACGGGCCGGGTTGCTGGAGACCGTGCTGTTCATGCGGCAGCCGGTGCTGGGCGCCACCGCGATCGAGCTGTTCGCGACGCCGGACGAGGGCACTGTCGCGTTGCTGCAGGACATGATCGAGTCGACGCCTGGTGCGTTCCGCGACGCGATGACGCCGTTGAGCGCCGCTCAGGCGTACGACCGGGTGTGGCCGGACATCGAGATGTTCTGGGGCGAGGAGCCCGACGAGGAGGCCGAGTCCGGTCTGCTCGACTCCGAAGAGGTCCGGCACCCGATCCAGCTGATGGCGTTGGCCGAGTCCCGCGCGAAGTCGTTGGTGCCCAACGACTACGAGATTCCTGCCGTCCGTCCGGAAAGGACGGATGAGGCGGTGGAGGCGTTCCTGGCAACCGAGCACGGACTGGCGGACGTCGAGGCCGCACGGGCGTTCGCGCGCATCGTCGCGGCCGCGGCGGTCGAGCAGGGCCGGGACCCGGTCGAGTACGGGCCGGCGTCGCTCACCGGCGCGCTGATCCTGAACGTGGCCGCGCGGGTGCACGTCTCCGACGCGGATCTGGCTCTGCTGCCCGAGATCGCGCGGGCGTGGGCGTACTTCACCGTCGACGCACGGGATCTGCCGCGCGACGAGGCGCGGGCGGCGTGGGACGAAGAACTGCCCACCGTGCTCGCCGAGTTCTCCGAGGCCTACGCCGATCCGGAGCTCGAAGCTGAGCGCGATGGGCAGTTCCGCACGTAATTTGTCAGAGGTTCTCGTCGCCACCGTAGCCGGGCATCCGGCCGGTGACGACGAAGACCGTGCGCTTGGCGACCGACACGGCGTGGTCGCCGTAGCGCTCGTAGAAGCGGCCGAGCAGCGTCACGTCGACCGCGCTCGCGACGCCGTGCTGCCACTCCTTGTCCATGATCACCGAGAACAGGTGGCGGTGGATGTCGTCCATCGCGTCGTCCTCGTCCTCGAGGTTTCGCGCACGCTCGACGTCCTTCTCGCGGATGATCTCCGCGGCCTCGTTCGCGAGTTTGACCGCGATGCGGCCCATCTCGGTGAAGTACGGCTGCACGTCCTCGGGGAGTGCGTTCGCCGGGTGCCGGCGCCGGGCCGCCTTGGCCACGTGCAGGGCCAGATCGCCCATGCGCTCGACGCTTTCGGCCGCGTGGATCACCGCGAGCACGGTGCGCAGGTCGGTCGCGACCGGCGCCTGCAGCGCGAGCAGGGCGTACGACTGCTCCTCGATGCTGGAGCGGACGTCGTCGACCTTCTGGTCCCCGCTGATGACCTGCTCCGCGAGGCCGAGGTCGGCCTGCAGCAGGGCGGTGGTCGCGTTCTCCATCGCCTCGGCGACCATTCCGGTCATCTCGGCCAGTTGTTCAGCGAGCTGTTGTAGCTGGTCATGGTAGGCCTCGCGCATGGGCTCAGCCTACGTCCCGACCATCCCGGCAGCGACATGCCAGGATGAACCCGAGGTGAACCCCAGGCGAATCACTTCGCGCAGGGGTCCTGCGCCGCGTTCACCACGTTCAGATCGGTGGCCGCCTGGCCCTGACCCTGGTTGCCCGCCTGGGTACCGGCCTGGGTGCCGGCCTGCGGTGCCACGACCTTGTCGTCGAAGTTCGCGCCGATCGTCAGCAGGACGGCGCCGCCCATCTCGGGTGCCTCGACCAGGTCGGCCGTGGGGATGGCGGCCTTCAGCGTCGCCGCCCTGTTCTCCTGGCCCTTCGCGAACTTGATGGTGGTCTTCTGGGCCGCCGGCGCGTCACCGACCACGGAGACCTTGAAGCCGTGCTTCTGCAACTCGGTCACCGTGCGGCCCGCCGCACCACCGTTGGAGGGGTCGCCGTTGAGCACCTGGACCCTGATGTCGGCGGGGTTGATCAAGGTGCCGGGCTGGGACGGTGTGTTGTTCTGCTCGCCCGGCTTCGACTCCGCGGGCTTCTCCTGCGGCAGCGGCGTTCCATCGATGATCGTCTGGAACAACGTCTTGACCTCGTCGTCCCTCAGCCGCTCGATGTTGTCGTCCGGGTTGTCCTTCAGCTTGTTGTCGTCGGTCCAGTGCGGCATCGTCACGAACGAGACGCGGCCGGCTTCGAGGCTCTGCAAGGAGTTCGCGAGCTCCAGCAGGGAAGCCACGTCGATGTTGTCGCCGACGGTGGACTTCGCGAGCGCGGTGATGAAGTTGTTGAGCTTGGTCGGGCTCAGCAGCACCTCGTTCGACAACGCCTGGCGCAGCATCGCGGACAGGAACTGCTGCTGCCGCTTGATGCGGTCGAAGTCCGTGCCGCCGTCGCCGATGACCGTGCGGGCACGCACGTACTGCAGCGCCTGGTCGCCCTGCAGGGTGTGCTTGCCCGGCTTGTCGAGGATGACGCCCAGCTTCTCGTCGACGATCTTCGTGGGCGTGCAGATCTGCACGCCGCCGATCGCCGTCGACATCTCGCGGAAGCCGATGAAGTCGATGCTCACGAAGTGGTTGATCTTCAGGCCGGACAGCTGGGTCATCATGTTGGCGACGCACTCGGGTCCGCCGTCGTTGTAGATGCTGTTCGCCATCACCGACTTCTCCGGTGCCAGCGGACCGCCGTACTCACCGTTGTCCGGGTTCCAGCTGCGGCACGCCGGCCGGTCCACCCGCACGTCGCGCGGCAGTGACACGACGACCATGCGCTTCCGGTCGGCCGGGATGTGCGCGAGCATGATCACGTCCGACCGCGCGCCACCCTCCTTGGCCTGGGTCCCGACGTTGTCCTCCGGCTTCGCGCCGGCCCTGGTGTCCGAGCCGACCAGCAGGAAGTTCTCGTCGCCGAGCTGCTTCTCGGCCTGCTGCACGGCCTGCGAGTTGCCGCCGAGCGCGTCGATCTGCGGGATCTGCGCGTCGGTCCACTTCGCCGCGGCCCAGCCGAGGCCGGTCGACGCGAACACGACGGCCGCGGCGGCGATCGCCCCGACCTTGGCGCCGCGCATCAGCTTGCGCTGCTGGGGCGTGCGTCCGGTGACGCGCTCGGCCTCTTCCTCCAAGCCGAGCACGACGGGGTCGGCGAACTGGGTCGCCTCCTCGTCCTCGTCGTCGCCGTCCTTGACCCACGGCATGAGCTTGGAGCGGCGTTCCTTGCGCTGACGCTCCTGCTCGAGCAGTTCGTCGTGCACCGCGGAGAACCGTGCGAGCGTGTGGTCGACCTCGCGACGCTTCTTCACCTCGTCGCCGATGGCCTCCATCTCGGTGGTGAGGCTCATCGGGTCGATCTCGTCGCGGGTCTCGATCTTGGCGACACCGGCGGCCGGGGCGATCTGGGTCGCCTCGGGACCGGGGCCGTCGGCCTTGGGCTCCTCGACCGGGGCACCGGGTGGCACGCCGAGCCGGTTGGAGATGGGGCTGGGGGCCGGGCGGGGACCGCTCGACTCCGCCCGCGGGGGCATCGGCCGGGGACCGCTCGACTCGGCGCGCGGCGGCATGGGCTGCCGGCCGGTCAGGTCCCCGTTCGGGGGCATGGGCCGGCGACCGGTCGCATCCGGCCCCTCGTTCGGGGCGGGAGAACGCGGAACGCTGGTCGAGGACGGTGCCTCACCGGGCAGCAACCGGCGCGGGGCACCGGCGTCGGGACCGTCCGGAGTCCCGCCGGGCGCGGAGGGACGCGGGATGCCGTTCGAGGACGGCGCGTCGCCGGGCGCGAGCCTGCGCGGTGGCGCGCCGTTGGCGTCCGGCATCGGCCTGCGCAGCGTGCCGCCCTCCGGCGGCGCACCCGGCGCGGGACGCCGGGGACCGCCGTTCGGCGTAGGTGCGTCGGCCGGCGGCATGCGGCGCTGGTCGCCGGGTGCCGGCGGCCGCGCCATGCCGCTGGGCGGTGCGTCGGGTGCCGAGAGCCTCGGGATGCCGTTGGACGGCGGTGAGTCGGGTGCCTGGATCCGCGGGATGCCGTTGGACGGCGGCGAATCAGGTGCCTGGATCCGCGGGATGCCGTTCGACGGCGGCGAATCAGGTGCGGAGAGCCTGGGGATGCCGTTCGACGACGGGGCATCGGGCACGGGGATCCGCTGGATGCCGCCGGACGGCGGTGCGTCAGGTGCCGGGGGCCGTCCGACGCCGTTGGGCGTCGGCATCTCTCCCGGTGCGGGCCTGCGCGGCGGTGCGCCGTTCGGGCCCATCTCGCCGGGCGCGGGACGTCGCCTCGTGCCGGTCGCGTCCGCCTCGGGGCGCCGGGGCGCTCCGTTCGGATCGCCGGGTACCGGGCGGCGCTGCATTCCCGTCGCGTCGGGCCGCGGACGCTGCCCGGTCTGTTCGCCGGGAGGCGGGTAGCCGCCGTTCTGGGGAGGCCTGGGCCGTGCCGGTCTGCTCGCCGGTCGGCCGCGGCCGGGTGCCGGTCTGCTCCGCGGCGGGCGGGCGAGGGGCGCTGTTCGGCTCAGCCGGGACGTCCGGCCTGCGCCGCCTGCCCGTCTGGTCACCGGTGAAGTTCTGCGGGCGGGCCTGGTCGGCCATCGGCGGCCGCGGGCGCGTGCCCGTCTGCTCCCCTGGTGCTGAGCGGGGGGCGGCGGGCGGCTGCTGCCGCGGGTCCACGCCGGGGCGAGGAGGCTGCTGCGGGTGTTGCTGTGGCTGTTGCTGCGGTGGCTGCGGGTCGGGCAGCGCACGCCTGCCGGTCGCCGGGGCATCGGGCAGGGCACGCCTGCCGGTCGTGGGTTCTTCGGGCGAGCCTGGCGGGACGGGTCGGGGGATGTTCGTCCTGCTGTGCTGCTCGATGAGGTCCGAGACGCTCAGGCCCCCAGAGCCTTCCATCGAGCGACGTCTACGGCCGGTCGGCTGGTCGTGCTGGGGATCCTGATCACCACGGGAAGAGGGGCCGCCACGTCGGGGGTCGTCGGGCACCCAATCTCCCTTCTGGGTCAGAAGCTTTAGCGGTTCGTCATTACGAAGTGACGACGACCGGGACACAAGGGTTGCATCACCGGGCGTGTCAGTTGCGCCCGCGATACTACGGATGTAGTCGACTTCTGACGACCACTCCGGGTGATACGTCTGCGATCAATACGCGATTACGCGCAGTCGGCTTGCCCTGAACGGGTGAGCTGGCTCACTCAGTAGTAACCGAGAACACGTGTCTCGGTGATAGCCCGCCGTCCGGCCGCGGCTCCGGCGAGACGCACCCGGCCATCGGCACGGTACGCCACCGCGTTGCGCCCCGACTGCTTGGCCGTGTACAGCAGGCTGTCGGCCCGCAGCAGTTGCTGCTCGGCGCTGACCGCCGGGCGTTCGGGAGCCTCGTCGGCCGCTGGTTCGTAGGCCAGACCCACGCTGACCGTCACGCGCAGCCCCGGCGCGATCTTCTCCCACGGGTGACGCTCGACACGTTCTCGTACGGACTCGGCCACACCCACGGCTGTGGACGCGTCCACGCGCGGCAGAACGAGCACGAACTCCTCGCCGCCGTAACGGGCGCAGAAGGCGCCCTCGGGCAGGCCCTGCTGCAGCAGTTCCACCACGCGCTGCAGGACTCGGTCGCCGAGGAGATGGCCGAAGGTGTCGTTGACCTGCTTGAACCAGTCGAGGTCGATCAACGCGATGGCGAGCCCGTGCCGGCACGCACCGTGCTCGGTGAGCAGGCCCAGCAGCCGCTGGTCGAGGTAGCGGCGGTTGTAGGAGTCGGTGAGGCTGTCGCGCAGGCTCTGCTCGCGGGCCTCCGCGTGCTCCCGGCGCAGCCGGTCGACCTCGCGGCGCAGCTGCTCGGGCACCTGCGGCGCCTCGTCCTGGTCGGCGTACACGAGGTCGAGCGCGGACCGCAGGTGCTGGTACGCCTGGCGCCACTGGCCGCGGGAGGCGAGCAACGTCGCGATGGACTCGTGCAGCCCCACCAGCCCGGAACCCTGCCCCTCGACGCTGACGTCGGCCGGCTGGATTTCTGCGATTTCGGGTCGCAGCGCGGTCATCGCGGTCACCTCCTTACCTGCCAGGTGTCGTCTCCTAAGAGGCGGCGCTTGAGCGAGAAGGACGGGTGGGGGTGGGATTTCCCCCGTCCGGTTGACCGTCGGCTGCTCCGAACTAGTGAGCGAAAGTGATCAACACGTCGCTCAGCCACCGAGGCAGGGCGCGAACCCGTACACCTGGTCGTCCAGCATTACGACGTGCAGGGATCCGATCTGGCTGCCGATCACCTGGTCCTCCTGGCGCAGCGTGACCGTGACCGCGACGACGTAGACGTGCCCACGCGGGTGCGCCTTCTCGCCCGGGGGAGCCCAGTCGGCGTCCACGCGAAGCGTTGACCAGGTCGGTTCGACCTTGATGGTGGCGCCCCGCAGGTCACACGTCTTCTGCCGGAAGTCGGGGTGCTGGGTGTCCTTCAACAGCTCCTGCTGCCGGGACGCGCCCTCGTCGCCCGCCTTGTTGAGCCGGCCGTAGAACTCCTTGAACTTCGTGCGGTCGCCGTCGGACAGCTGGACCGGGCGCGCCGTGCCCCGGACCGGGCCGGTGCAGCCCGCGAGGAGTGCGAGCGAGGCGAGCAGGACCGCGACGCGTTCAGCCACCGGAGTGCATCACGTCCGCACCGCAGGGAACCGTCGCGTCCTCGGGGTCGTCCAGCCACCCCTCGGGGAGCACCACCTTCGCCGACGACCCCTGCCGGCCGCGCGGCCCCTCGGCGTTCTCGGGGAACGGCACGGTCGGGTCGAGCTGCCCGACCAGGTCGTCGAGCTCCTGCAGGCTCGACACCATCGCGAACGCCCGCCGCGTGTCGCCGCCGACCGGGAACCCGTGCCAGTACCAGGCCATGTGTTTGCGCAGGTCACGCAGACCCTTGTGCTCGCCGTCGTGGGCCGCGAGGAGCCGGGCGTGCGTGCGCAGGACCTCCGCGACCTCGCCCAGGTTCGGGCCGGCCGGGATCGGCTCGCCGCGAAACGCCGCCTGCAGGTCGCGGAACAGCCACGGCCTGCCCAGGCACCCGCGCCCGACGACCACGCCGTCGCAACCGGTCGCAGCGACCATGTCGAGCGCGTCCTGGGCGCTGAAGATGTCGCCGTTGCCCAGCACCGGAATGCTGGTCACGGCCTCCTTCAGTCGGGCGATGGCGCTCCAGTCGGCCTTGCCGGAGTAACGCTGGGACGCCGTGCGCGCGTGCAGCGCCACGGCCTGTGCACCCTCGTCCTGCGCGATACGGCCGGCGTCGAGGTACGTCAGGTGGTCCTCGTCGATGCCGATGCGGAACTTCACGGTGACCGGCATGTCCCCGGCGTTGCGCACCGCGGCCCGCACGATCTGCCGGAACAGCTCCCGCTTGTACGGCAGCGCCGCCCCGCCGCCCTTGCGCGTCACCTTGGGCACCGGGCAGCCGAAGTTCATGTCCATGTGGTCGGCGAGGTTCTCGTCGACGATCATCCTGGTGGCTTCGCCGACGTTGCGTCGGGTCGACGCCGTAGAGCTGCATCGACCGCGGGTTCTCACCCTCGTCGAAAGTGATCATGTGCATGGTCATCGCGTCGCGCTCGACGAGTGCGCGCGCGGTGATCATCTCGCAGACGTACAGCCCGGCCCCGTACTGACGGCACAGCTGCCGGAACGCCACGTTGGTGATGCCGGCCATGGGGGCCAGCACGACGGGCGGGTCGACGGCGAACGGGCCGATCTTCAGGGTCGCGGGAACGGGCACGCCCTTCAGGTTACGGCACTGACCTGCCGCGATCTTCGCCGAACGGGACCGCCAACGCGTCCAGGACCGCTACCTGGTGGCGACGTTCGTCACGTTCTCCGTTGGTCCACAGGTGTTCGGTGTCCACGGTGCACTCCCACTGCGGATAGTCGTCACCCCTCAAACAGCCGCCAAGCGTCACCAGCCCGGCGTCCCTCGCTGCCATGTTGCGGTCGTTCCACGCGCCGTACGCGATCGGGACCCCTTTCGCCCCGCACGCCGGACACCACACCTCGACCGGTTTTGCGAGGTGGGTGCGCAGTGCCAGGTAGGTCTCCTGGTCGAACGCCACCAGCCGGATCCGGTCGATGATCGCCAGTGAGCGGATCGTGAGGGCCGCGACCTCCGCGGCCAGTTCGGTGGGGAAGCCATAGTTCCCGGTCGCGATGGCGGGGAACGCGATGCTCTCCAGTTCGAGTTCCTCC
The DNA here is from genome assembly GCA_963771775.1 of uncultured Actinomycetota bacterium. Classification (GTDB taxonomy): domain Bacteria; phylum Actinomycetota; class Actinomycetes; order Mycobacteriales; family Pseudonocardiaceae; genus Lentzea. The sequence goes on along the minus strand of CAVYUS010000004.1, from coordinate 79,971 downwards.
GCCAGCAGCAGCGACTCGACGTAGCAGCTCGTCAGCACCAGGTCCTCGCCCTGTTCGCCGCCCTCCCAGACCGGCCCCACGGTGTGGATCACGTGCTTGATCGGCGCCAGGCCGAACGCGGGCGTCGCGACCGCCTTGCCCGGTGCGCACGGCGCCGGCTTCGCCCCGGCCTCCGCGAGCCGTGGCCCGGCCTTGCGGTGGATCGCCCCGTCGACTCCGCCGCCGCCCAGCAACGACTCGTTCGCGGCCGTGACCACCGCGTCGACGTCCTCGTTCGTGATGTCGCCCAGCACCACTTCGATCGTCCCCATGACCTCAGCGTGACACCTTCGACGGGTGCCTCGTGGGCACTTCTCGTTCGGCGAACGGGTGTGCCCCGATCGGGTCCGCGGGCCTTCTGCGAACATGCCCCCGAGAGGTGATCGAGGCGTGGGGGCGAGGGAACTGATCAGAACCGGGTTCGAGCGGTTCTTCGTCGACGGACCGGTCGGCAAGCCGACCGGCGGCGGCGAACAGCAGGTCGTCAACGTGCAGGAGGTGGGCGAACTCTCGCTGCCCACCGGCAGGCTCGTCGCAGCCGACCCGTTCGTGCTGTGGCCGGAGGACGCCGAGGCGTTCACCGAGACGGTCGAGCCGGGCACCTATCCGGTGTCGGTCTCGCTGGTCTCGTGGATCGACGGCGACGGCGTGCCGGACCTGCGGCAGGGCTACCGCGTGGCCGCCGCGAAGCTGACGGTGCGGGACGAGCCCGCGTACTCGTGGCGTCCGGCCGTGGTGCCGGGCGAGCACGTGCCGATGCTGCCGGAGATGCCGTCCTTCGGCTACGGCGTGAAGTCGAGCACCGGCGCGTTCTTCGACCTCGCCGCCGCTCCCGCGCTGGACCGGCTGGCCAACGACGACGACGCGGGCAACTGCGACCTCATCGACGCCCTCGACGCGGTGGGTGGCGGTCGTGGCCCGGCCAGCGTCACCGATCGTGAGTCCGGGCTCAACATCGTGGCGTTCTCGACCGGTTGGGGTGACGGTGTCTACCCGACCTGGGTCGGCCGCAACACCGCGGGCGACCCGGTCGCGTTCGTCACTGACTTCTTTGTCATCAACCGCTAGAACGTCACGTTCACGCAGCCGAGTCGGGGCCCGGCGGTACCTGCCTCACCCGGCTTCGTGTGCGTGTGTTCGTTGTGCAGCACCACCGACTGCGCATGCCGTTCCGTGAACTGCCAGTCCACAGTGGATCGCGTGTACGCGAACCCGTTGCCGTCGGTGTGGATGTCGAGCCAGATCTCGTTGTGCGGGTTGGCATACGCCGGATCGACCGATGGCTGCACCGGGTCCACCACGTGCTGGAAGTGCGGCCCGGAATCGGCCGGCGCCGCACCGCACTTCTTCACGTGCACGTGCGCCCCGTACGCCCGATGCGGCAGCAATCCGGTCAGCTTCAACAGAACCGTCGTGCCACCGCCGATCGTCGGCACCGAAACCACGGTCACCCCGGCTTTCTGGGGAACCTTGGCCTGGTCGTACGTGACAGCCTTCGCCGTGGCGCTGTAGGTCTCGAACTTTCCGAACGTGTAGGCCACTTTCGCCGGCTCGGCCGCCTGCGCGGTTCCGGTGAACAGGAAAGCGACGGCCGCCGCGGCTGCAAACGTCTTCATGGGTCTACTGCATAGTGGTCCCGGCGCCACTCCGCCATTTGTAGGACCGGCCGGCGTTTCAACCGGCTGACGGCGGGTATGTCGGTGACGTGAGCGAAGCCGAGGAGTCCGACCAGCGCAGACTCACCCGCAACGTCAACGAGCTGCTGCAGGAGCTTCGCGTGGCTCAGGCAGGCGTGCAGATCCTGTTCGGCTTCCTGCTCTCCATCGCGTTCACCGAGAAGTACGCCTCGACCGACATGTACATCCGCGTGACCCACCTCATCACGGTCCTTTGCGCCGCGGTCGCCGTCGCCTTCCTCACCGCCCCCGCCGCCTGGCACCGCGTCCTGTTCCGGCAGGGCCGCCGCGAGGACGTGGTCTCGTCGGGCAACACGTTCGCTCTCATCGGCCTGGCCTTCCTCTCACTGGCCATGACCGGCACCGTTCTGCTGCTGGCCGAGGTGATCCTCGGCGGCTGGCCGGCCATTCTGGTGGGAGCACTGGCTTTCGTCGTCTTCACCGGCCTTTGGTTCGTCTGGCCGTTCGCCTCATCCAAACGTGCTGAGGACCGCGAGCGCCCCTAGCCCGGGCCGGGAAACCTCATGTCCGACTCGGACCAGGGTCCGACTCAGCTCGCCGCCGCGGCGGCGATCCTCCGGACGATCAGCGGCTGACCGTCCGGCGACTTCACCGTCGGGTTGACCGAGTAGGCCAGCTTCCGCTCCAGGCCCCGCGTCGCGAAGATGCCACTCGAGTACCCGTAACGGCTGCCGGTCTTCCCCCACACCTCCAGCCCGTTCATCGAGACCTTCATCAGGCCCTGGCTGTAGATGGCCGGCCCGCTGCCGTCGGACATCGACACGGTCGGAATGGTGAAGAGCCGCGTCATCATCTCGCGCCCCAGCAGCCGCCCGCGGAACAAACCGGTGATGAACCCGTCCAGGTCCTTCGCCGTGGAGACGATCGCCCCGGCCGCACCAGGGATCGACTGGTTCATCTCGGTGACGTCGACGAGCTCACCATCCACCTCGAGATAACCGCGCGCCGCCGCATTGGGCAGCTTCGGGTCGTTCTCCGGGTAATAGGTGTCGCACAGCCCCAGCGGACCGGTGATCCGATCGCGCAGGTTCCGCGAATATGGCCGCCCGGTCACCTGCTCGACGATCATCCCGGCCACGACGTAGGAGGTGTTCGTGTACTTCTGCGCAGTGCCTGGATGGAAGTCGATGGGATGCCGCACAGCCGTGTCCAGCACCCGCCGCGGGCTCCAGTGGTCGAACCGGTGCTCGAGAATCCACTTCGGGTCGTAGAACCCCGGAATGTCCACCGACGGCAGCCCGGACGTGTGATCAAGCAGCGTGGCCACCGGAACCGGCGGGTAGTCGGCCGGCAACACTCCAGGCAGGTACCGCTGGACCGGCGCGTTGAGGTCGATCCGCCGCTCCTGCGCCAGCTGCAACACCATCACACCGGTGAAGACCTTGGTGATGCTGCCAACCCGAAAGCGCCCATCTGTCCGCACCGGCGCGCCGGTGCGGACGTCGGACACCCCCGAAACCCCAGCCCAGGCCCCAGCCGATCCGGTGATCCTGACCAGCGCCCCGGTCGTCTCCCGGTCGGGCAACCCACTGATGGCGGCCCGCAGCGCGGTGTCGTTGGGCGGCGGCAGACTCGTCGCGGCCGCAGGTACCGCACTGATGCCCACCGCGACGGCGGCAACGATCGTGACAACTGCAGTTCTCATGCCGTGAAGCCGGTCGGCGCCCGGCACCTCAAACCATGGTGCTTCCCGGAACCTGGATGGTGGGGTCAGCCCCATGATCACCACGACCCGAGACCCCTAAGTGGTCACCCTGCTTTCTCCCTGATTCCCAGATCCGTGCCACGACAACAGGCCGGTTGGTACCTACCGTCATCGCATGAGAGCCGCCGTGCACACGAAGTTCGGCCCGCCCGACGTCGTCCAGGTGGTCGACAAACCAGTCCCGGCACTCCGCCCGGGCGACGTCCTGATCAAGGTCCACGCCACCACGGTCACCTCGGCCGAATGCGCGATGCGCCGCGGCGAACCGTTGTGGGGGCGCGTGATCCTGGGCCTGCGCCGCCCCCGCGCCGCACTCCGCACCCTGGGCCTGGAAGTAGCCGGCGTAATCGACTCCACCGGCTCCGCCGTGACCAGCTTCCAGCCAGGCGACGAGGTCTTCGGCTTCACGGGCTTCGCCGTAGGCGGCCACGCGGAATACGTCCGCCTCGCCGCCACGGGCTCCCTGGCCCTGAAACCGCCCTCCCTGACCTTTGCCGAGGCGGCCGCGGCCGTCGACGGTGCCTCCACCGCCCTGTTCTTCCTGCGCGACAAGGCGAAGGTGCGTCCGGGCCACCGGGTCCTGGTCAACGGCGCCTCCGGCAGCATCGGTACCTATGCCGTCCAACTGGCCAAACACCTCGGGGCCGAGGTCATCGCAGTCTGCGGCCCGTCGAACGTCGACCTGGTGAAGTCACTGGGCGCCGACGAGGTCATCGACTACACGGCGCGCGACTTCACCGCCGACCTGGACTCCTACGACGTCGTCTTCGACACGGTCACCAAGTCCTCGTTCGGCAAGTCCCGCCATTCCCTGCGTGCCGGCGGCAAGTACATCCCCACCACGGGCTTCACGAACAACTTCCGGGCGCTGTGGACGAGACTGCGTGGCAGCAAGCGCGTCGTCGTCGGCATGTCGGTGAACAAGCGCGCGCTCCTGTCCGTCATCAGCTCACTGGTCGAGGAGGGCAAGCTGCGTGTAGTCGTGGACCGCACCTATCCGCTGGCAGAGATAGCCGAGGCACACCGCTACGTCGACGCGGGCCACAAGCGAGGCAACGTGGCCATCACCGTCGTCAACTGAGACCCCGCTCTCGTCACCAGGTTTGAGCGTGCCCATGCCCCGGCGGCGGCATCTGAGGCCCCCCGCGCCGTGGAGGCCCGGCAGGCACCATCCCCAGCCGCTGCGCGGGCGGCGCGGTGATCCGAGTCCGATCGAACTGCCCGATGGCGGCCGCCGCGCCGATCAACGCGACGCCACCGATCGTGAGCCCCAGAAAGCTGATGGTGTCGACCATCCCGCCCGGCCCGTAGTAGGTGGCCGAGTCGGTCTTGCAGGTCATCCGAGCACTGGTCCCGCTCCCGCTGTTCGTGCAACTCCACGAAGCCGTGATCGGCCCACCCGTCAGCTTGGCCTCAACAGCGATCAAGATGATCCCGAGGGCGGCCGCACCGATGCCGAGCACGATGAGGACAACCCGGACAATCCGAAGAAAGATCACGGCCAGCACGTTAGCCCGCATGGCCCTGGGTGTCCGCGCATTGACGAATCTCCCCGCCGCCTGATGGCCCAGCCGAAGATCTTTGCGGACGTGTGTCGATTCGCGCCCTCGCCGTTCGACGAGTGGGTAGACGGACAAGCACCCGGTCCGCCCACGGCGAAAATCGGGTGAGACAGGCGCAGCGATGGGGAACACTCGGGCCGACCGATGAGTTCTGTCAGACCTGCCGGTCTCTACCGGTGTCACAAAAGGTGATGCCGGCGGCCTTGGCCGCGACGCGACAACTGCGCCAGCAACCTAGTGAGGGTCCTGACATGCCTGCTGCGATTCAAGACCGGTCGACCGCACAAGCGGGCCGAACACCAGTGGTGGTGCGCCTGCTGGTGCTGGCCACGTTCGTCGTGATCCTCAACGAAACGCTCATGATCAACGCGATCCCGCGTCTGATGGAGTCGTTGCACGTCACCGAGCAGGCCGCGCAGTGGGTGTCCACCGCCTTCATGCTCACCATGGCCGCCGTGATCCCGGTCACCGGCTGGTTCCTGCAGCGAGTCACCACCCGCCAGGGCTACGCGATCGCGATGGGCGTGTTCCTGGCAGGAACCGCCATCTCCGCAGCCGCGCCGTCCTACGCAGTGCTGCTGCTCGGCCGAATCGTGCAGGCAGCGGGCACGGCCGTGATGATGCCGCTGCTGATGACCACGCTGATGACCGTCGTACCCGAGCAGGACCGAGGCCGGGTGATGGGCAACGTGACGCTGTCGATCTCCGTGGCCCCCGCGCTGGGCCCAGCCGTGTCCGGCCTGATCCTGCAACTGGGCTCCTGGCGCCTGCTGTTCGTGGCCGTGCTGCCGATCGCGGGCGCCGTGACCTACTTCGGCCTGCGCCACCTGGAGAACATCGGCGAACCCCAGACCGGCTCCATCGACTGGCTGAGCGCGGCCCTGGCAACCCTGGGCTTCGGCGGCCTGGTCTACGGCCTGAGCCTGTTCGGCGAAGGCGACGCCCACCTGGGCCCCACCATCGGCATCGTGCTCGCCGGCGCCGCCACCATCGCGATCTTCGTACTCCGCCAGCTCAAACTGCAACGCACCGGCGCCCCGCTGATGGACCTGCGAACCCTCGGCGTCCGTACCTTCGCACTGGCGTTGACCCTCATGTGCATCGCCTTCCTGGCGATGCTCGGCTCGATGATCCTGCTGCCGCTCTACCTGCAGAACCTGCGAGGCCTCACCCCACTGCAGACCGGCCTGCTGCTGATGCCAGGCGGCCTGGCCATGGGCCTGCTCGGCCCGACCGTGGGAAGGCTGTACGACCGCCTCGGCGGCCGCCCGCTGGTGCTGCCCGGCTCGATCGGCATGGTTCTCGCCCTCGCCGGCTACACCCAGATCTCCACGTCAATGCCGTACTGGCAGGTGCTGGGCCTGCACGCACTGCTGATGGTGAGCCTGGCAGCGATGTTCACCCCCATCTTCACCCTCGGCATGGGAGCCCTCCCGCCGCACATGTACCCGCACGGCAGCTCGATCCTGGGCACGCTGCAGCAGGTGGCGGCCGCACTGGGCACCGCGCTCGTGGTGACCGTGATGTCCGCACGCGCCAGCCAACTGGTCGCAGGCGGCGCCACCACCGCGTCGGCACAGTTGAGCGGAATGAAGCTGGCCTTCGTGGTCGCAACCGTTCTCGCCGTGGCAACGATCGTGGTCGCGGCCATGCTGCCGAGCCGGGCTCCCGCGGCTGCTGAGCCCACCGACGACTGAGCCGTCGTGAGTTCGGCCGACCGGCGTCGTGGATCAGGCGATGCGGTCGTCGGGCAGTTCGAGCAGTTCCTCGAGCACGCGATTGGCGGGGCCGGTGCGCTGCCACGAGTACCGCGTCGGCACCAGCACGTTGACCTCGTCCGCAGGCATTCGCGTCGCGACAGCGTCGTCCTCGTCGTGCAGCCGCACGATGTCGATGACGTTGTCGTGAGCGCGGACGCCCACGACTGCGGCGAGCTCGCCCTTGTGGTCACGTGGGTAGAGGAACTGAAAACCACGCAGGATCAGCGCGTTCAGCCGGACCGTGGTGTTTGCTGTCGAGTCACGCGACGAAGTCATCGAACTCACCGTCCTTCGCACCTGCCAGGAAGGCTGCGACCTCAGCGAGGGTGAGCACCAGGGCGGGTCCGTCCGGGAAGCGGGAATTCCGCACAGCAATCTGGCCGCCGTCAAGCTGGGCGAGTTCCATACAGTTGCCGTTCGCGCCGCTGTGCGTGCTTTTCCGCCAGGTCGCCGTGGTCAGGAGGGCAGCTGAAATCCCGCTGCCGATCTCATCCCTCATGGCCACACCTCCTCCCCAAGGGACGGTGCATCTGCACGTGCATTTGGTCGTGCACGCACGGTAGCAGAGGTACACGCACGGGTAAATGCACGTGCAGATGCACGGCTGCTCGGCCGAGGCGGAGTTACAACTCGGCGAGACGCTTGGTCAGCACGTTGCGAGTGCGGTCAGGCGGGTGGGCGTCGACGGTCAGCCGGTCGAACATCCGGCCGTACAGCTCGAGTTCCTTGCTCCGGTCGAGATACAGGGCGCCGCCACCGTGCTCGATGTAGACGATGTCCGGCAGTTCCGGCTCGTCGAACCGCAGCGTGGCGAACGACGTCTCGGCCGCATAGCCGCTCAGGGAGTACGGCAGGACCTGGAGGGTGATGTGCTTCTGTTTGGTGACGGCCAGCAGGTGTTCGAGCTGAGCGCGCAACACCGCCACGCCGCCGATCGGCCGATACAGCACCGATTCGTCGATCACTGCCCACAGCCGGGGCGCGCCCGGCCGGGCCAGGATCTTCTGCCTGCGCATGCGCAGGGCGACGCGCTCCTCGACCGCCTTGTCCGCGAGTTCCGGGCGACCGCGGCTCGCGATCGCCCTGGCGTAGTCCTCTGTCTGCAACAAGCCGGGCACGAACTGCAGCTCGTAGGTGAGAATTCTCGCCGCGGCCTCTTCGAGACCCACGTAGTCGTGGAACCAGTCCGGCATCAGATCGGTATAGCGATGCCACCAGCCCGGCTGGTTCGAGTGGCCGACCATCTCGAGGAACAGGTCCCGATCCGCCTGTGCTGTCACCCCGTACATGGTGAGCAGGTCAGCGACGTCGCGCTCCTTCAGCCCAACGCGGCCGAGCTCCAGCCTACTGATCTTCGACTCGGACCCGCGAATGGCGAAGCCCGCCTCGCCGCGCGAGATTTCCGCCGCCTCGCGGAGCCTTCGCAACTGAGCGCCGAGCACGATGCGCAGCGCCGTCGGGCCACCGGGCCGGACGTTCGCCGAGGAGTAGGAGTCGTCAGTCATCAGGGCTCCTCCTTAGCGTTCCGGCCCTCGAACGCGCCAGTACGGGCGAGATAATCCACTCGAAAAGCGGTTGCCAGCGGCCGGGCCGCGCAAGGTTGATCACTCTACGTGCAACCGGGGTGCGTCCGCGTGTTCGGTCCATGTGCGTGCACTTGGGGCAGTGTGGTCTGATCTATGGCACAGAACACCATGCCGCGCCTACGTTATGTGAGGTTCGTGATGCCCGATAGCGATGTACCCGTCTACATCGACTCGACCAAGGCGAGTATCGCCAGGGTTTACGACGCCTTCCTCAACGGCAAGGACAACTACGAGGTCGACCGTGAAGTGCTTCGGCGGGTGCAGCAGGTGGCACCGGAAGCGCAGACTCTCGCGTTCGACAACCGCAACTTCCTGATCCGCGCCGCCCGCTTCATCGCGAGCCAGACGGGCATCACCCAGTACCTCGACTGCGGATCGGGCCTGCCGACAGCGGAGAACACCCATCAGGTGGTGCAACGGATCCAGCCGGAAGCGCGCGTGGTGTACGTCGACAACGATCCCGTGGTGCTCGCTCACGGCCGGGCCCTGCTCGAGGAGAACGACCGGACGCACTTCTCGGCCGCGAACATCTTCAACCCGAAGGAAATCCTCGAGGACCCGGTCGTGCGCAAGCACATCGACTTCTCGGAGCCGGTCGCGTTCTTCCAGCTCGGGACGCTGCACCACTACGACGGTGAGGTCACTCCGCAAGAGATCATGCGCGTGTACATCGATGCGCTGCCGTCCGGTTCCTATGTGGCACTAAGCCACTTCCTCGATCCGCAGACGGAGGCGCACAGCGATCTCGCCCGCCGCATGGAGGAGACGTTCCTGCACAGCCCGATGGGCACCGGCCGTTTCCGCACCCGTGACGAGATCGAGGGCATGATGGCCGGTCTCGAACTGGTCGATCCGGGCCTGACGCTGTGCGCGGAGTGGTGGCCGGACGGCCCGCGCATCACGCCGCTTCCGCCCGTGTCGTACTGCATCGCAGGCGCTGTGGGTCGCAAGCCCTGAGATCACGATCCGCCCGGTGGGCACCCGTCGCCTGATCGCGCGGGTGGGGCCCCGGACATGTCCAGTCCAGGGCCCCGTTTGGCCGCCCATTTGCGCACACCAGCGACGTTTAAGAGTCGGATCAGTCCTTAGGTCGCCGCGCTCTTCCGTTGAGCTACGGCCGCATGGTGAAGCGGCCAGCAGGATTCGAACCTGCACCTCGGCGAGTCTTGTCCGTTCTCGGGCGATCTGGCGTTCGGCGGAAATGCTGAACCTGGAGCGAGAGTCTGAGCTTGATCCCGGCTGCCTCTGCCATTTGGGCTATCCCGGCGCGATGGTGCCGGGAGAGGGATTCGAACCCCCACTTGTGACCGAGTCGTTCAGGCTGACATTTCAGTTTCAGCTTTCACGCTCCTCAACGGGAGCGCACCCCCGCGCTCCAGCGGGGGAGTCTTTGACGCTACCGAAACAGGTAGCCGAAGACCACCTCACCGACCCGCTGGTCGGTGATCTCCAGGTTGTTGGCCTCCTCCCGGGCGAACTTCACCGCGTGCTGAAGCTTCTCCACCCGGTCGATGCAGTTCGTTGACCCGCCGGGCCGGCAGCGCACCGGAGAACTTCACCGTGGTCCAGTAACCCGACCGGAATGTCCTCGTAGTACACCTCGACCTGCGCCGGGTGCTTCTCCGTGGCCTCGGCCTTGACGTGGTTGCGCGGCACCTTCTTGGTGCGAATGGTCCGAACCTGCTCGGTGCGCCAGTAGTCAGCGGACTCGTCGAAGTTCCAGTCCTCGGCCGCGTCCAGCACCGGCAGCTTCTTCACGAAGGTGTGCAGGTCGGTCAGCTGCTTCTCGAGGAAGAGCAGGTACGACACGGGCACGTCGCGAAGCAACGCCTGCCCGTCGACCACGACGTCAGCCTTCGCGACGCAGTTGGCCCAGTCCTTGGTCGCCGTGACGTCGAAGAGCCGGGTCAGCACGCCGGCAGTCTTCCGCAGCACATCCTCAGCCTTGACCTGCACGCGAGTGGACTCCGGCGGCAACACCTCGCCGTCCTCGTCCTTCGGCTGGTACGTCCGGGAGATACCGGCCAGCAACGCGGGCTTCTGCAACGCGTGATGCGCGTCGGTGAGGTCCCGAAGCGTGCCACCCTTGACACCCTTCTCCACCGCGATGATCTGGTTCAGCTTCGTCATGCCGCACCCCCCTGGTCCCGCGCACCTTACTCACTGAAAAGCCATGCCTGCACCCGATTTCCGCTCGTCGCAGCGACGGGTACCTCGGCCACGCACGGCGAAATTGCACCTGCTCTGCCGTTGCTTGACGCGTCAGGGAGTAAGCCCGCCAAAGCTTGCCGACACCCCTTCACGACGCGTATGGCGCTTCGGCTCGACGAACCGGCGCAGGTCGACATGGTCCTGGGCGACGGCGTTCGGCATTGCGGCGCGGCGGCTCGCGAGCTCAGCGAGAACACGCCCGGTGTCGCCTGCTCAAGGAGGGCTGAGGGGATGGCGGCATGAGGCAGCTAGCGGAGCGGGTGTTCCTCGCTGCGGGGTGGCCGAACGTGCTGAATCAGTCTGGACTCGCACGCGCCGATCATGGCGAAGTTCGCGCGTGCACTGCGGAGGTGGCGAAATGACGAAGTACCTGAACCGCTCGGAGCGCATGAAGTAGCCGGCCGCGCTCGATGTTGCGCGGGCCGTCTGCCCACCCGCGCGAGGTTGGCGCGGAAGAGGTTCAGGAGGAGGTCGCGGACGTCGACGCAGAACTTCGGCAACTCGGAGTCCGCGGTTCATGCCGGCACGTCGGGGTGCTGCTCCTCATGCGGCAGGACCTGGTCGATCTATGCGAGCAACTCGGGTAACTCCTTGTCTGAGCTGAAGCAGTCTCGGTCGGTGCCGAGCACCTGCGCTTCAAGATGAGGCCAACCGATCCGCAAAGCGTTGTAGTAGATCGTTGCGACTAATATTTGGAGTATTGGCGGCGGGCGTGATGCCGGCAGGTGGCCGTGTTTCGATCATGAAGATCGCGCTCTCATGGCTGCCGCCTGCGTGGTTGGTGGTAGTTGGGGCGATCAGCAAACGCTTGCGTCGGCAGTTTTCTACCGCCAACTCGCCGTTGACGTTACGTGAGAGCGCGACCATCCGGGCTTTCGACGACAAGCGACCGCCCGGCGGGGCACAACTAAGCCGCGACGCTCTAGTAGTGCGCCTGGCCTTCCCGCTGGGCGGGGTCTCGCCGGATGACCTCGTCCACGAGATCGAGGTATCTGCTGATCGCGTCCACCGCGCCTCCCCCGAATGAGGCTAGCCCAGTGGCCATCGACGTGGGCGCAGCCTGGTGCGCGTCGAGAACATCAAGATCGAACCGGAAGGCGCGCCAGTGGGCCAGGCGACCAAGGTCAACGTCGAGTTCTGGCCCGAGCAGACCGCCGTGTGATGGGGTGAACTGGTGATGGACTTCCTGCTGGAGTTCGCGGCGACCGGCCGGATCGGTGCGGTCCGGGTCGGCATGCCCCTCTCCGAAGCGGAAGACCTGCTGGGACCGGGGCAGCCGCGTCCGATGTACCGGATGCGGCCGGACGCGACGGGCTATCCGTACCGGTGGGGCAGCCTGTCCCTGGGGATGGCGGACGGTGTCGTGGACGACATCAAAGTGAACGTCATGCCGGGCGACGTCTTCCACGCCCCCGCCGCGTTGTGGCCGCGACTCGATGGCACGCCGTCCACCTTTGAACGCGAGGAGGTGCTGGCGGCGCTGACAGAGGCCGGCTGTCCATTTGAAACGGACGAGCGCATCCCGATACCGGACCAGACGAAAGTCCGCACGAAGGCGAGCACTGTGGTGGTGTTCAACCCCCGTCGGGCGTCGGAGACGCTCGTGAAGTCGGGCGACTACCTCACATCGATGTACAGCAAGGGTTGATACGACTGAGGCCCCCAACAGCTGGCGTCGGGGCCTCAGTTCCTTGTCAGACGGCTTTCAGACCGTGCGGCGTCTCCCTTGTGTCGGGCACCGCAGTCAAGGCGCGTGTGGTCGTCCGAGAGCCGGGCGCCGCACGCGCAGACCCAGCCCTTCGCCGCAGCCGGGTTGCCTGCGACGAACGCGTGCGCGGGCACCGAGCGAGTGGCCACCGATCCGGCCGAGTAAAGCGTGCCAAAGGTGTGCCAGTGATCTTGCAAAGCGAAACCCCCAGGCCTGTGACCTGGGGGTTTGGTGGGCCGCCAGGGACTCGAACCCTGAACCCGAAGAGTAAGAGCCTTCGCTTGGCGTTGTTCGTCGATCTTCCTCGACAGTGCTCACTACCTGCGCGGATGCGGTCTTGATCTGAGCACTGTGGACAGTCGCTTCTCGACACTTGTCGTCGTTTTGTGAGAGTTAAGTGTGGGTTGATCTTGATCCTTCTGGATCCGCCTACTAGCCTGCCGCCCGCCCGATGCTGACCTCAGTCATCGGTCCGTGCCCACTGGGAACTAACTGAAGCATTCCTTGTACAGCCTGAACAACGCTAAGAACATGCTGTGTTCCACGGACTCTGTCGTGAGTTCTACGTCGTTTGAAGTGCTCCCCTTCGCAAGGTGCTGAACAAGCAGTGCCTTGGCCCGTTCGACATCGCTCCGCACAACCTGTGAGGTGTTGACTGTGGCCCGAATGTCCGGGTTCAATTTTCTCATCGTCGATGGGCGGTCCGGCTTCGGATCACGGCTGATGGTGACCTCGCTGATGGTATTAAAGAACGTGCTCTCTGATCTGGTTTGGAATCTAGGCAACGGAAGAAATGCGCCGTCCGCCCGAACCAGAGCCGGAAGCGAGGAGGGGAAGTCGCTGCTCGTCGACGAGTCGGCCGCGATTATCCACCCCTGAAACGAGCCGATGTCGAAATTCTCGTATCGCACCTTGAGGCTGAACCTCGGGTTCACATCGGCATGCAGGACGACGTAGTGGGTTGGCGGCCCAGCTTTTGGCGTGGATGTGCGAATTAGGTGGAGCGCTTCCAGGTAGGCACGGTTGGTGGAAAAAACCACGCCAGCGCGCTGACAGTCGCCGAAAGACGGAGTGCCTGTCTCGACTATCGCGCGATCGCTGCGTCTATCCCCCTCTTCGGTAAGAGCATGGGATTCCAGCGCCTTGAGCACTTGTGTAAGCCCTGCAGGCGCTTGGAGCACCTGCGCTAAAGCCTTTGAGCGGGCCTGGCGCAACACCTCCCGCGCGCAGGCGGTACATGCTGCAACCTGCCGGGAACCGAGGCCCACGTTGCCAGCCAGCAACCTAGCTGCGGTCGGGTTCCGGGACCGACAGGACCGGCACACAGCACACCCGCACCCAACGCAGCGCGCTTCAGCTGTTTCCCCACAGACGCAGTAGTCCACGCGAAACTCCCCTGCTCAGGCGGCGTTAATCGCTGTATCGCGAGCCAAGGAGTAGCCATTACCGCTAAAGCAACAAAGATCGAGTTTGGCACCGCCCGCTTCGTCAGGGCCTGATCGGTGGCAAGGCGGCGCAGCCGTCGCGGCAGTCGAGCGCCGGGCACCGCCGGCATGTGGTGACGGCGCTGGCGCTCGTTGGGAGCCGGGGACGAACCTAGGCTCGGATCGGGCAACCGGGGTCAGCTGACGTTTGAGATCCGGCGCGCAGCGCCGCCTGGCCGACCGGCGCAGCGAAGCGGATGCCGGGAGTGCCGGGATGGATGCTGGCGCAGCGCCAGACCGCACGCGCCGCCTGAGGCGGCGCCTTGATCCCGTAGAGCGCAATTCGGCAGCTGGCTGCTAGTTGCCTTCGATCCAGTCGACGGGGACAAGCTTCTTTCCGTCGCGCCATCGCTCGACAACGGCATTTTGAAACCAATCCGTGTCGAGATCAGCGTGATCGAGCACGATAGCCTGGAAAGCGCCATCAGCCTCCTCGATGAGGTCCCTGACAATACCGAGCATCTTGGACAGAGCAGCACGGTCCTCGTCGGCCATCTCGGCATCATCGGGCCGACGATCTGGCGGAAAGTAGACCTGTGACGGCTGGTCTAGCACAAGAAGCCTAGGAACAGGCCGCTGTTGTTGGATGAAGAAGCGGTGCATGGCTACCAAGGTGGCAACGTGGTAGCCGAGCCAGTTTTCTCCGCTGCCAATCTGGTTAAGTTCGCGCGGACCGCTTGGTGTGTCAAAGACAACAGTTAGTCGTTTTGTGTCCAATCGAACCGGCGAATCAGAGTGTTCAAGCTCGATTTGCTGAGCAAGCCGGTGAAGTTCTGTGGATATTCTTGAGACCGCGCTGGCCAGTCGATCTTGCACTTGCTCTGCGTCGATCTCGAACTGTAGAACCTCGATGGTTGCAATAAGGCTGTTGATTTCATCCGTCAAGATATTGGTGTCAACCGCCTGAGAAGCGCCTTCGAGATAGAGGCTGATCCGACCGCGAATCACGGCTCGCTGAATAGCTTCGTCGCGGGATCGCTGCAAAAGATCCTGGGAAGCAACTACTGCGTCGATTTGCTGCTGATTTCTGCGTAGGCGGTCATCGATGTCGCGGATTCGGTCCTCGTTCTCCGCGATTACAGTTTGAATTCCAGGTACGTTTTGTCGTACTTGTCCAATCTCTCGCTCTACGTCGTGAAGTTGGCTCAATATGTCAGCAACGCTCGTAGTCGGATCCGCTAGCTCAGAAGCGCATACTGGGCAGCGATTCTGATCTATGGCGCCACCGTCGCTGATTCGAAGAAGCTCAACGGAGCGGAGCCTTGCGCCGTGCTCTGCGACCTGCTCATTGAAACCGAAATGCGCTGAAAGTAGATTTCGTAGATTGGTGCTCTCGGACCTCACGAGCCCAAATTCGTCGCGAAGCTGTGCGCGTTCAGAGAACAGCTCCTCAAGCTGCCCGACGGAATCCTCTCCTGTCTCCTCAGTGGGAGTAGAGGACTCGGCGCGTGTGACCTCCGTCAGAAAGGCGATAGCTTCGGGAAAACCTGATGGAATCTCAGTCATGCGTGAAGCAAGACCGACGGATTGGGCCTCTCGAATGAGGGCGCTCATTCTCGGAGTGACTTCAGGCTCGAACTGGTAGTCGGACTGAGACCTTCTCAAGGCGCGCAATCGACGCTCGGCGACCCGTAGCTCTGCCTGTTTGACAATATATTCCGGGTCTACTACGCCCAAGAAGTACGGAAGAACATCGCGAATGGATTGAGGGATGAACTGCTCTCCCTGTGAGTGAAAGAGTAGCTCAGGGTTCGCAATCTCTTCTTGTGCCTGGAGAACAAAGTACAGCGCATGCCTGATGGTGGCTGTGAAGCGCTCTCTGCTGCCCTCTCCGGGGTCGGTTAGGTTCTCCTCGATCCCTGCAATCCCGCTGAGGAAGGTTCGCGCTCCGCGGACGTCTGAGTTCGGTTCGAGATCGGCCAGTCTCGGGGGTGTGCTTGTTGTGTCGCGGAAACCCACATACATAGTCGTGGTGGTCTTCTTGCCGCTCGCCAGGCGGCCTCCGTGCCGTGACTACAGTGCCTTGCTCCGTTGCAAGCTCTAGAGCAAACATAACTACGTTGTCGCGTATTGTGCCCGTTGGGATCGAGCAGCCTGAGCTGGCAAGACAATAGTCAATTATGTCTAGAACGGAGCTCTTTCCGGTCTTGGAGGCTCCGGTGATTACGTTAAGCTGACCGACCTTGAACTCGATGGTTCGAATATCGGCGTCTTTCGAATAGAGGTGAATTGCGCGAACTTGGATGCTCATGGCTTCACCCCTAGAAGAGCTGAAACGGTTGCGCTAGATCCGCTCACTGCGAACCAGCGACCGAGGTAGTTGGCGGCGCGCTGGCAGTCGATGACTTCCTGTGAGCCTCCTCGAATCGCTGCTTGCGGGCCTGAGTCCCCTGCTATGAAAAGACCGCTTTCTGGCCGCACTACGTCGTAGTTGAGGGCGAAGATCAACGACTCATTTATATACGGGCTGAACGATCTAGCAGATTCGGCGATCTGCGCGCTTGCTCGAGGGCTCCGTGAGATCCAAGTGCTCAGCTTCGTATTTACCCGCATCGTCAGCGAAGATCGAACGGCGTCAGTGAGCGCCATTGAAACGCCAAGATGCCCCAGCAGAAGAGGTAGCCCCTCCTTGTGCTCTTGAAAGTACCCATCTAGGCAACGTCTAAAGAGAAGCGCAAGAAAAGCAGGATTATAGAGCGCGACATCTTCACGCGCACGACCGACGATCGATTTACGCATTGCCTGCTCCCGTGGGCTCGAGAAGGGCAAGCAGTCGTGCCGCGTACTCCGGGTGCCATCCAACCTGCTGACTGTCCGCCAACATCTGAAAAGTGCCGCGGATGACGAATCCCTCGGTGCAGTTCTCGCGAATTGGTGGAAGATTCGCATCTTCGGCCCAGCTGTAAATCCTCTTCGCCAGGCGTATTTTCTCTTCCTCGGCTGCCTCAGGGCCTAGGTCGTCTTTGAGTCGCTCGAAGACGATCCTCCACTCTTCAGTGAGTTTTCGTTCGTAGTTCTCTAGTTCTCCTGGATGAAGAACGTTGATGCGAGACCAACGTGTGCGCTGAGTGACAGCACGGAGATACTCTCGAACTGCTACCTGCATGCGGTAAGAGTTTATCTCGGTGAGCACCATCTGTTGGTAGAAGGTTCTGTCTGAAAACTCTGCGATGTCGGGAGTATCGGCATTTAGAATGTCGTGATCGATCGGCAGGGCAGTCGGTCCGAATCGATCTCTGACATCAGCTACGAAGCTGTCAAGATCCGCTGCGTCGATTGCGGGCTTCGTTTTGCTCATTACCTCGATGCACTGCTGGAACCACCATCCTTCAAGGCGTTCCAATACCGGTATGAGATGCTGTGGGCGCAGACCGACCCGTATGGCTTGCTGAATCTTCGTTCGCACGCCTTCGATGTCGTCACCCTGCGGTAACACGTAGATTGCCTGGAGAAGTGCGGTCTTCTGTTCTTTGCCTAGCAGGCGATAGGCGTCGTACGCAGATTTGTTTTTCTTGTTTTTGGAAGATATTGAGACCGCGTCTAGCTTGGTCTGCGCTGTAGCGATATCGCGAACGGACTCATCTGCGCTCAGCAGCATCCCGATGGAGTCAGTCGATACGCTGGCAGTCGTCATCAGATAGAGCTTCGTTGAAGTCGGGTCGATCGACTTCGCTTGATACCCCTCTGACCAAATTCGAATGGTTTTCCAGAGGTCTGGGTCAGAGTCTCCGAGGGTTGTTCCTGGTTGCCGCAGCTTCAGCTGTCGAAGTTCTCTACTGGCGCCCGAAACTTCGACGTCATCGGCGGCTTCGATGGCGATCGTCCAGTCCAAGCTGTACTTGATCTGCTCCAGCGCGCGCAGGAGCGCATATCTAAATTGGTACGCATACCCAAGCGCTGATGCACTAGCTTCGAACTTTGACTGTTCACCGTCCATCGTTGTCTACCCTTCTGGTGGCAGACATTCTAGATCGTGAGACACGGTATGTCATGACGTCCGATCGGGTTTACCTGCCTCGATCGTGTCGGTCGTGGGCTCAAATCGTTACTCTGTCGGTATGGATGACTTGGTGGACCGTGCATGTGTGCTGGCGGAGGAGGTGCTGTCTGGCACCTTGCCACGCCGCTGGAGGCATGTTCAGGGAGTGCTGTACAAAGCGGAGCTTGCCGGAAGTCTTTTCCGGGAGGACGCGGATACCTTACGTGCGGCTGCTGTCCTGCATGATGTTGGTTACTCACCTGCGGCCGTCGTGTCTGGCTTTCATGCGCTGGATGGTGCTGGCTACCTCAAGAAGATGGGCTTCCCTGCGAGGATTTGTGCTCTTGTGGCTCATCATTCATGCGCGTACCGCGAGGCAGAGTTGCGAGGCTTGTCGGCTGAGTTGGCACAGTGGGTGGACGAGAAGACCCCGCTCCGGGACGCGTTGTGGTGGGCGGACATGACCACGTCGCCGGATGGTGATGCTACTAACGTGCGATGATCGGATCAAGGAGATTCAGAAGCGGTACGGGCCGGAGGATCTGGTGACCTTCTTCATTCGGCAGGCGAGGCCTGAGTTGGTCGCCGCGGTCGAGCGCACGGAGGCAGCGACTGCGGAGCTGCGGGGATCGACTACACGCGAAGTAAGGCGTCGAGCGGTTCTCGAACCCGTGATCGATCCGTAGTCGGATCGACGGGTGGATGTTCAGCGCGTCCAGGTCTGCGCGCGGCTGACCCAGAGGACTTCGCTCGACTCGTCGCTCGTGCGCAGCTCGCCGCCGATCGGCCGCGCGCGGAAGCAGATCGAGAACTCCTGCCGGACCTCGCCGTCGGTGTACGCGATGACGTGGTCGGGGTCGGAGTAGACGCCGATGATGCCGGTGAGCTCGACGTCGATGCCGGTCTCCTCCTTGACCTCGCGTTGACGGCTTGGCCGAGGGTCTCGCCGACTTCCTGCGCGCCGCCGGGGATGGAGTACAGGTCGTTGTCGGTGCGGCGGATCATCAGCAGCCGGCCGGCTCGTCCTGGACGAACGCGGTCACGGCTACGACGATGTTGTTCGCCTTGGGGGCGTTCGGGTCGTGGTAGTGGTCGGTGCGGGCCATGGTGCGGCTCCTTAGAACGTGGTGCGCTTGGCGGAGGTCCAGACGGTCTCGAAGCTCTCGGAGTAGGTCTCGAACAGGTCGCCGGCGGAGAGCCGGCGCAGGTGCAGCGCGGGGCGTGGGCGCCGGGGAAGCCGTAGACGTGGGTGTTGACGATCATCTCGTCGTCGAAGCGGAAGATCGAGTTGTAGAGCGTGGTCTTGTGGAGCCGGATCTCGATGTTCGGGCACGTCGACCAGCGGCCGGTAGAACGCCAGCGCGTTGCGGATGCGCGCGGCCACGGTGCCCTTGCCGATGCTCCTCCTCGGCCGCGCGGGATGCCTCGCGGCTGGCCGGGTCGCCGAACAGCAGCCGGACCTTCGCGCCGTTCTCGGCCTTCGCGCGCAGCTCCTTCGCGAACATCGGCCGCTCGACCAGGAACAGTGCCGCGAGTGACCAGGACCTCGATGTGCTCGGTGGCGTCGCTGAGCAGCCGGTCCCACAGGTCCGCGGGGATGTTGTTGCGGTGCGGGTAGACCTTGACGACCTCGGACTCGGCGATCTCGGCCTTGCGTTCCGCGGCTACCGCGTCGGGCCAGAGGTAGTTCTCGGTCTCGCGGACCATCGACGCGATGGCGTTGCGGTGGCGCGGGTACGGGATGCGTCCCTGGTGATCCAGCGCTCGACGGTCTTCGGGTCGACGCCGGTCGCCTGGCCACGTGGTCGAGGCTCAAGCCGTTGCGTAGCAACGCTTCGCGTAGGCGGTCGTTGGCCATCTGCCCTCCCGAGGGATGACTAGGGACGTCTTCAACGTAACAGAGACGTCCTCAGATATCCCGCTATGCGGTGCTTGCGTCCTCGTGTTTCGCCGAAAGTCGTAGGTGTCGAGAACGGCTGACAGCAGGTCAGGCGGCACAGACGACAGGAGCAAGACGATGGCGATCACAGGTGGGAGCAGGCTCCCGGCGGGTCATGACTTCGTGTTCCCGAGGGGCGCGCTCGTCATGGGCGTGGAACCGGTGCTGAAGTTCCAGTCCGCCGATGAGCGGGCGAAGGGCCTGCCGGTGGAGCAGGAGAAGGACAAGGAGACCGGTCTCCTCGTGTGGTCGGTGCTGGTGATCGACCAGGCGGCCGAGCGCAAGACGGACGCGGTGGTCACGGTGAAGATCTCCGCGCCTCACCAGCCGGTGCCGCCGGAGGCGATCCCCGGTACGGACGTGCGGCCGGTGGTCTTCGAGGGGCTGACGGTCACGCCGTGGATCGATGACAAGGGCTGCCGCGCCACGCACGCCGGTGAGCGTCACCGGTGCCGCGCGAAGCTGGGCTACAGCCTGCGGGCCTCCGGCATGAAGCCGGCCGTCAGCAAGCCTGCCGCCAAGGCGGCGTAATGCCGGACATGGTGCGGGTCCACGTGACCGCCGATCTTCCGATGCGTCCCCTCGCGATGCCGTTCGCTGACCGGGTCGAGCTGCGGTTCGGCAAGGCGTTCCCCGTGGTGCTCGTGGTCGACCGCGATGCGGTGCCCCGGCTGCGGGAGGTCCTGGACGAGGGATGGAAGGCGCTTCAGGCGTCGGCTGCTCGGCAGGAAGGTGGGCAGTGATGGGCTTCAACGCCACCTGTACGCCTGGGCGTGACGCTGCTGCGGCGATGGTTCGAGTGACGCCGCAGGTTCCGGCGCTGGTCATCTACCTGGACCCGGTCAACATCGCGATCCAGCTTCCGCCGTTCCCCGGCGGGTCGGACGTGCTGATGCGGTTCTGTCGGGAGCTGTCGCGTGAGGCGTCCAAGCTGGCGGATCACCTCGGCAGTCAGGAGGGGCGTCACGCCCTTGCGGAGGGAGACCCGATGTCCGCGGTTGAGGCCATGCATTGGGGCCTGGCTGAGCAGGTCAGGACGCTGAGCGAAGCACACGACGTACTGAGCAAGCTGCTCCCTGACCCGAAGTCCAAGCCCGATGTCCTGAAGGACTACTACCTGCGCTCGGCCGCTATCTACGCGCGCGTCGCGGAGACGGACCGCAGTCACCACCACGAGGCCATGTACTGGGCGACCCGTGAGCGCGAGAAGGGCGAGGCGATCCAGCTCCGCAAGAGCTAAATAAGTCCTGTTTGGACAGAGCGCGTGACTCTGCTGGGTCACGTGGCGATGCCGCACGTCTTGTTGCGGTGCAAAGAGAACGTGAGACGCAGGAGCGGAACCCGGCTACCAACCTCGCCGCTCCTGCGTTGTCCACCCAACTCAGGAGTGAACAACGATGAGCGTAGAGCCTGAGCGCATCCGTGCGCTAGACGGG
This sequence comes from uncultured Actinomycetota bacterium, assembly GCA_963771775.1. Classification (GTDB taxonomy): domain Bacteria; phylum Actinomycetota; class Actinomycetes; order Mycobacteriales; family Pseudonocardiaceae; genus Lentzea. Next base: position 58,865 of record CAVYUS010000004.1, on the reverse strand, counting down.
GCCACAAAGCAACTGCTGTGGGATCGGATGATCTCCAGCAAGCAGACCGTTTCCACCTACGCCGTGATGCTCGACGGCGGCACCCTGGAGACGATGGAACTCACGGCCGCACAGGCTGAGGGCTTCGAGTGCCTGACCTGCAAGGCGCAGTGCTCCACGGGTACGGAAGCGTTCGTGCCGGTTGGACGCATTCCGAGCGTCGGCAGTGTCTTCCAGTGCGTCGCGTGCGCGGGCGGTGCGCGATGAGGGGCAACCGTTGGATCGACCCCGCGCCGTTCGAGGGCGCACGTCCGCAGGTTCCTTGGTGGGTATGGCTTCCCGGTTGGGTCAAGCTCGTGCTCGCGCCGTTCGCGCTGGTGTGGCTGACGGTCCGCCTGGCCGTGAAGCTCGCGATGCTGGCCGTCCACTACCCGGTTGCGGTGACGCTCGGCCTCGGCGGCTACGTCGCCTATCGGCAGTTCGGCCTGTCGCCGCTGGTCCTGGCCCTGCTGTCGCTCGTGTGTGCCCTGACCGTCTGGTACGGCCTCGATCGGGCCTCGTTCCTGCGGCACGGCTGGTACCGGCTGCTGACCGAGTGGCGGCGGCTCACGGTCTACGTGCCGCAATGGCGCACCGTGATGCGGCTCGCCGAGCTTGCGAAGGAAGTCCGCGGGAAGGAGTACCTCCCGAAGCTGCGCCGCGTCCGGTCCGAGGGTTGGCGGGACAAGGTCCGCGTGCGGATGATCCCGGCGCAGTCTCCGGAGCAGTGGGAAGCGCGTCGGGACAACCTGGCGCACTCGTTCAACGCCCGGTCCTGCCGGGTGCGGGTGCTCAAGCCGCGCGTGCTTGAGCTCGACTTCATCCACGCTGACCCGCTGTCGCGTCCGGTGGTCGTGCCGCAGCTCGCCGACGCCGGAGAGGTTGACCTCAAGCGCGTGGTCGTCGGCCGTACCGAGACCGGGAAGCCCTGGCGGCTGAAGCTGCTCGGCTCGCAGGTCCTCGTGGTCGGCGTGCCTGGCGCGGGTAAGGGCTCGGTGCTGTGGTCGATCGTCTGGCAGCTCGCCCCGGCCATCAAAGCCGGCATGGTCCGCCTCGTCGGGATCGATCCCAAGGGCGGGATGGAGCTGGGCCAGTGCCCGGACGCGTTCGAGAAGGTCATCTACGACAACGGGCCGGAAGCTGTTGCCCTGCTTGAAGAAATCGCCGCAGAGGTCAAGGAGCGTGCCTCTCGTTACCGGGGCATTCGGCGGCTCTGGGCGCGCAACACGGGTGAGCCGTTCACGGTCCTGATCGTGGATGAGCTGGCGGACCTGATCGCCTACCAGCCGGACAGGAACCTCCGTGAACGCGCCACCCGCGCTGTCCAGACGATCACCTCGCAGGGCCGTGCTCCTGGCTACGCCGTCGTCGGCCTGGTCCAGGACCCGCGCAAGGAAGTCGTCGCCTTCCGGCACCTGTTCACGACCCGTGTGGCGCTGCGCCTCGACGAGCCGGTGCAGGTGGACATGGTCCTGGGTGACGGCGTTCGGCAACGCGGCGCGGCTGCTCACGAGATCAGCGAGAACACGCCCGGTGTCGCCTGGCTCAAGGAAGACGGGCAGCGCGAACCCGAGCGGGCCGGGCCTTCCACGTCACGGACGCGGACCTGGTCGAGCTGGCCGTCTACCTCGCCCCGGCCACCGTGCACGAGTTCCCTGAGCGGTCCGAGGGGAGTGCGGCGGCATGACCGAGTACCTGAACCGCTCGGAGCGGATGAAGCAGCCGGCCGCGCTCGACGTCGCTCGGGCCGTCGCAGAGGAACACGGCGTCTGTGTCCGTCCGTTGGCCAAGGAACGGATCGACCTCGACACCGGACGCGTGGACATCGTGCCCGTGCCGTGCGGCTCGACGGTCGCGAGTGTCTGCCCGACCTGCGCGGAGAAGAACCGGCGTCTGCGGATGGCGCAGTGCCGCGAGGGGTGGCACCTGACCGACGAACCGGACTTCACGCCGAACGCCCCGAGCAACGATCAGCGGGAGCTGACTGAGTACCGGGCTGACCTGGTCAAGGCCTTCCGCCTGGCCCTCGATGAGGGCGACGAGGTCGGCGCGGAGGAAGTGCGGGAGGAGGTCGCGGAGGTCGACGCAGAACTTCGGCAACTCGGAGTCCGCGGCTCACTCCCCTCTCTGGAAGTCCCGCTCAAGGCTGCGCGGAAGCGGTCGACCAGGCGGCGCCAGGATGCTCCGAACCTGCCTCGGCGGCCGGTCAGCAAGCGCACCGTTGGCAAGGTCTTCGGCGGCAAGTACCAGCCCTCGACGTTCCTCACGCTGACGCTCGACAGCTACGGCAAGGTGCGCAGCGACGGCACGCCTGTCGATCCGTCGAGGTACGACTACCGGCGGGCGGCTCGGGACGCGGTGCACTTCGCGGCGCTGCTCGACCGGTTCGTGCAGAACCTCCGGCGCTGCGTCGGCTGGGAGGTCCAGTACTTCTCGCCGTCGAGCCACAGCGGCGGCTCGCTCCGCACTGGCACGCGGCGGTCCGGGGAAGCATCTCCCGCGCAGAGCTGCGGGCGGTCGCTGAGGCCACCTACCACCAGGTCTGGTGGCCTGCGCACGACGAGATCAAGTACAGCGGCGACAACCTGCCGGTCTGGGACGTGCGGGCCAAGGGCTTCGTTGATCCGCAGACGCGAAGGGCCTTGCCTACCTGGGAAGAAGCGCTCGACGAGGTCGAGCGTCCGGCGCACGTCGCGCGGTTCGGGGTGCAGGTGCACTCCAAGGGCATCCTCGGCGGCACCGAGGAAGCCGGCCGTCACATCGGCTACCTGACGAAGTACCTCACCAAGAGCATCAACGAGTGCTTCGAGGCGCAGACGGCTCGGCAGGAAGACCACGCCGAACGTCTCTGCGCTGAGCTGGCCGTGACGCCCTGCTCGCCGCAATGCGCGGCTGTGGCTGCTGTACGGCGTCCAGCCTCGTGGGGCTCGGCTGTCGACGGTGCCGGGGAAGTGCAAGGGCAAGGCGCACAAGCGGACCACGCTCGGCGTTGCTGGGCGGCGGGTCCTGGTGTCGCGGAAGTGGTCGGGGAAGTCGCTCGCGGACCACAAGCACGACCGGAAGGCATTCGTTCGGCAACTGCTCGCCGACGTCGGGATCAAGCCCGAGGACCAGCCGCAACGCCTCGTCTGGAACAACGTCCAGCCCGGTGACCCGAACGTGCCGCCACGGGCTCACCTGCTGCTGAGCGCCGTCGCAGAGCGCCGCAGGTGGAAGGCCGAATACACGGCCGCGCTGCTCGCATCAGCCGGACCGCCAGGGAGTTCGGCAACTCCGCAAGCTGCTTGATCAAGGGGGAGAACATCATGGACGCACACGCAGTTTGAGCCACTGTGGACAGTCAGCGACGTTGCGGCCTACCTGAACGTCCCGGTCCACACGCTCTACGGCTGGCGGACGAAGAACTACGGCCCGCCCGCACGGCGCTTGGGGAAGCACCTGCGGTACCTGCCGTCCGAGGTGCGGAGCTGGTTCGAGCACCTGCTTGAGGAGGCTGCCTGATGGCACGGCCACCTCTCGACATCGGCACCTACGGCGCGATTCGTTGCTATCGAAACGGATTCAGGCTGGCGTGCCACGACGAACTATCCGCGACTACGACGGCAAGACGCGGCCGGTGGAGCGGCGCGGGAAGACCAAGGCTGCGGCCGAGCGGAGCCTCAAGAAGGCGCTCGCCGAGCGGAAGGGTCCTGCCGGCGACTCGCTGACGCCTGACAGCCGGTTCAAGGAAGCTGTGGACCTGTGGTTCGGCAAGTTCCAGGCGCTCGCCGATGCCGGCAAGCGGTCGCCGGCAGCGTCGACACCTACCGCAGCATCATGGATCGGCACGTGCTGCCTGGCCTCGGTGAGCTGCGGATTCGTGAGATGACCGTGGCGCGGATCGACGCGTTCCTGAGGCGTTGTGGCGGTCGGTCAGCGTCGACACGGCCAAGACGGCGCGCTCGGTGATCTCCGGGGCCCTGCGGATCGCCGTGCGGGACAAGGCGCTGGACACCAACCCGGTCCGGGAGACGGATCGGCTGGAGGCTGGGCGCAAGAAGAGCCCGCAGGGCGCTCACGCTGGAAGAACGGCTCCTCTGGCTGGAGATGCTGGAGTCCGACCCGAAGGCCGTGAAGCGGGACCTTCCCGACCTGTCGCGCTTCATGATGGCCACGGGCGTCCGCATCGGTGAGGCGCTGGCGGTCTACTGGGAAGACGTCGACTTCGAGGCGGGCACGGTCGCCGTGAACTACACGGTCATCAGGGTCAAGGGCGTCGGGCTGATCCGGAAGTCGACCAAGACGGAGGCTGGCGAGCGCACGCTTCCGCTGCCTCGGTGGGCGCTCGACATGCTGAAGCGGCGGCGTGCGGCCACGCAGCTTCCCGAACGGGCCGGTCTTCCCGACAGCCTCGGCGGGCTGCGTGACCCGTCCAACACCCGGAGGGACCTCCGCAAGGCTCGGGCGGGGACGAGTTCGCCTGGGTGACCTCGCACGTCTTCCGGAAGACGGCGGCGACCATCCTCGATGAGGCGGGGCTCTCTGCGCGGCTGGTCGCGGACCAGCTCGGCCACGCTCGGCCGTCGATGACGCAGGACATCTACTTCGGCCGCAAGGCGGTGGATCGGAGGCTGCTGACGCCTGAGGGCGCGCTGGCAAGCAGGGCGCTTCGAGAGAGGCCAGACCAGGACGAACCGCCGGACGCCGCAGCTTGAGAGTCAGCGGCAGTAAAGCGTGGCAAAAGTGTGGGCAGTGATCTTGAAACGCGAAACCCCCAGGCCTGTGACCTGGGGGTTTGGTGGGCCGCCAGGGACTCGAACCCTGAACCCGAAGATTAAAAGTCTCCTGCTCTGCCAATTGAGCTAGCAGCCCTCGCCGGGACAGCCTACCGATCTCACCCGCCGCATGTCCTCCGGGTTGCCAACCTCACGGTTGACGCACCAGCCAGCGCCAGCCGACCACCAGGGCGGGAGGATCAGGCAAGAGCGAAGGCGGATCGGTGTACCGCGGACCCACCCCAAAGCTGTGATTGGAGGCGTCAGCAAGACAACCAAAGAGCCAAGACGATGCCGCTCGACCACTACGAAACGCTGGGCCGTTCTGGCCTGAGGGTCAGCCCGTTCGCCCTTGGCGGGAACGTCATCGACACCGCCAACTTCTACACCAACGGGGCAATCGGAGAAGATCGTCGGCGACTTCTTTGGGAGCCGGGGAAACCGCGATCGGGTGGTGCTCGCGTCCATGTTCTTCGGCAACATGCACCCCGGCGATCCGAACGGTGGTGGGGCCGGCAGGAAGGCGATCAGGAACCGGCTCGACGAGACCCTTCGGCGCCTGAACACCGACTACCTCGACCTCTACTGGATGCACGACTGGGATCGGCGCACCCCTGTCCGGCAAGCATCGGAGGAATGCGCAGGTCAGCGACTCGGAGCGGGCCAGGTTTGTCACGCCGCCGACCGAGGACGAGTTCACGGTCATCGAGGTGGTCGCGGAGATCGCCGACGAGGTGTCTGCGGTGTATCCGCCGTTGCTTCAGAGCAGCGTTCGGTACTGAGGTAGAGCCTGCTCCACCTGATCAACGGCAGCGTGCGTGACTGCGGCCGGAACCGCGAAACTGCGAGTGTTTCCCCATCGGCACAAGGGGAGGCAGAAGATGAAGAAGACGCTGGTAGGAGTGTTGGCGGCGGCCATGCTGTGCAGTGGAACGGCTATGGCCGCGCCGGTGGACGTGGTTCAGAAGAACCTTGATGGGCTGGCCAAGGAGTTCCCGGCGGCGCTTGCCACGGTCACGGCGCCCAACGGTAGGACGTCGTCGTTCACTGCGGGCACGGCTGAGCTGAACAAACGGGTTCCCGTGCCCAAGGATGGGCAGGTTCGCGCGGGGTCGAACACCAAGGCGTTCGTTGCCACCGTGGTCATGCAGCTTGTTGCGGAGAACAAGGTCGAGCTGGACGCGCCGATCAACAGGTATCTGCCGGGCGCGATCAAGGATGACCGGATCACGGTTCGGCAGCTCCTCAACCACACCAGTGGGCTCGCGAACTACACGCAGCACATGGGGTTGGAGAAGTTCGAGGACCTGCGGCATCGGTACTTCGAGCCGCGCGAGTTGCTGGACATCGGCAACGCGCATCCGCCGACCAACGAGCCGGGCGAGAGGTTCAAGTACAGCAACACGAACTACGTGTTGCTGGGGCTGCTGATCCAGAAGATGACCGGGCGGCCGGTCGCGGAGAACGTCGAGCAGCGGATTCTGCAGCGGCTGAAGCTCAAGGACACCTACTGGCCCGGTGTTGGGGAGCAGGGCATCAGGGGTAAGCACCCGCGTGGATATGCCAGGACTGGCAACGGTGTCGAGGACGTGACCGAGATGGATCCGTCGTGGGGGTGGGCGGCTGGGCAGCTTGTCTCGTCGACGAAGGATCTCAACACCTTCTACCGCGCGCTGTTCAAGGGTGATCTGTTGCCGCAGAAGGAACTGAACGAGATGCGCAAGACCGTCGACACCAAGGGTGAGATGTGGCCTGGTGCTGAGTACGGGCTTGGTGTTGCCAGTTCGCCGTTGTCGTGTGGTGGCAGGTATTGGGGCCACGGTGGTGACATTCCCGGGTTCGAGACGCGTGGTGGTGTCGCGGACAACGGTAGGGCGTTCTCGGTTGCGGTCACGGCGTTGCCCGGCACGTTCCAGGACACGCCGGAGGAAGCGGGCAAGGCGCACGACGCGGTTCTGGCCACTGTGGACAGTGCGCTGTGTGGTGCGAAGTGAAGCTCATGGCGGTGGCTACCGCGCTCACGCTCATCACGCCGATTGCTCAGCAGCTCGACCAGATCGTCAAGGACGGCACGCCTGGGGTCGAGGTTCATGCCAACGGGCGGAACTACGCGGAGGGCAACGCGCCGCTCAACGGACGGGTGCGGGTCGGCAGCATCACCAAGTCGTTCGTGGCGGTCCGGGTTCTGCAGCTGGTCGCGGAGAACAAGGTTGAGCTGGACGGGCCGGTCTCGAAGTACGTGCCGCAGGTCAAGGACCAGCGTGTCACTGTTCGTCAGACGCTGCAGCACACCAGCGGTTTGCCGGACTACGCGATAGCGCTCGGTGTCGCGAAGATCGGCGACGTCCGGGACCGGTACTTCGAGCCGCACGAGTTGCTGGAGGTCGGGCTGAACCAGAAACCGCAGTTCCAGCCGGGCGAGAAGTACAGCTACAGCAACACGAACTACGTCGTCGCCGGGCTGATGATCCAGAAGGTCACCGGTCGCCCGGTCGCGGAGGAGGTCCGGAAGCACGTCATCGAACGGGCGCGGCTGCAGGACACGTACTGGCCGAGCCAGGGCGATCGGATGATCCAGGGTCGGCACGCCCGCGGTTATGCGCGGAGTGACCTGCTGGACCCGGCGTCGAAGGTGGTCGACGCGACCGAGCTCGACCCGTCGTCGGCCTGGGCGGCCGGCACGCTGATCTCCACGCCCGCGGACGTCGCCAAGTTCTATAAGACCCTGCTCAAGGGTGGCCTGCTGGAACGGAGGCAGCTCGACGAGATGCGCCGGACGGTCCCGATCGATGACAAGGCCGCCTACGGGCTTGGGCTGGAGAGCACCAAGCTGAGCTGTGGTGGCGTGCACTGGGGGCACGGCGGCACGATCCACGGCTGGGCCTCACTCGGCGCCGCGACGGACAGCGGGCGGACCGCGGCGATCACGCTCACCGCGTTGCCCGGCACCATGAGTGATCCGGCCAAGACGTATCAGCAGATGTTCGACGTGATCGACACGGCGCTCTGCCAGAAGTGATCAGTCGCGGGCGTACCGGAGCACGTGCAGCATGTCCTGCTCGCTGACCGGTTCGTCCGCGACACACGCCATCAGCCAGTCTGTCAACGAATCCGGATCGATGCCCGCCCCGATCAGCACCAGCTGCGTCGGGGCGTCGTCGACTCGCGTGAACGAGACGTACGCGCCGACGGTGTGCAGCATGAACGTGCCGCGCGAGAACCGGACGAAACCCTTGGTGCGGAACAGGCCGGGCGGTCGTTCCCGGAGGAAGTCCATGAACAGCTTGGGATGCATCGGGTCCGGGGACTCGAACGTCACGCTGTCGTAGGAGGCGTGCGCGTGCGTGGAGTGGTCGTCCAGGTCGTCGAACGACAGCTGTCGCGGTCCCAGGTCGGGCGGACGCACCTCGAACAGCAACGCCGGGTCGATCTGCCCGTACGACACGGGAAGCACCGGCACCGAACAGGGCAACGATGGCAACGTGGACACCCGGTCGGCCTTGTTCAGCACCACCAGGTCGGCCAGCGCGAGGTCGCGGTCCAGATGCGGCACCTCGGCGTACTCCACCGCGTCGACCACGTAGATCAACCCGCCGTAGGAGACCCCGGGCGCCTGCAGCACCATCCGGACCATCGCCGCCGGCTCCGCGAGTCCGGACGCCTCGATCACGATGACGTCCAGGTCCGCGGAGGCCAGGCGGGTGAGCATTCCGTCGAGCTCGGTGCCGTCGACCGCGCAGCACAGGCAGCCGTTCGACAGCGACACCATCGAGTCGACCTGGGCCGACACCGCGAACGCGTCGATGTTGATCTTGCCGAAGTCGTTCACCACCACGCCGATGCGGGTGCCGCCGGACGTGCGCAGCAGGTGGTTGAGCAGGGTGGTCTTGCCGGCCCCCAGAAAGCCGGCCAGCACGACGACGGGAATCACGGCCACCACGTTAGCGGGCGAACTCCGCGTTCTTCTCCAGCACCTCGTCCACCGACGCGCCGAACGTCGGCGGGTAGATCACCAGTTCGTCCACGCCGAGGTCCTCGTACTCCCGGACCACCGAGGCGGACAGCGGGACCTGGGCCGACACCGAGATGCGGAAGTCCGCCGGGCGCTCAGGCATGCGAGCCAGATGACCGCGGATGTCAGCGGGCGTGCCGATGCCGAACCAGCCGTGCGCACGGTTGACCGCCCGCCGAAACGCGGCCGGGCTGTGTCCGCCGACGACCACACGGAGGTTCGAGGGCCGGGGATAGGCGTCCACGTCGGAGAACGACACGAACTTGCCGGAGAACGTCGGCGCCTCCGAGTACCAAAGCGCGTTCATCGCGTCGATGTACTCGTCGGTCCGCTGCCCGCGGTCCCCAAAGGACACACCCACCGCGGTCATTTCTGGCTCCAAGTAACCGGCCGCAACACCCAGCGTGAACCGCCCGCCGCTCAACGCGTCCAGCGACGCCGCCTGCTTCGCGAGCACCAACGGGTTGCGCTGCGGCAGGATCACGATGCCGGTCGCGAGCCGCAGCGTCGACGTGACGGCCGCGACGAAGCTCAGCGACACCAGCGGATCGACGATCACGGTGTCCGGCTCCGACGGCGACGGGTCGACGCGCGGCGAAGGCAGCACGACGTGATCCGACGCCCACCACGACGAATAGCCCAGGGACTCGGCCAGTTGGGCGAGCCTGCGCGTCTCGTCCGGTCCGGACACTTCCCCGATGTTGAGTCCCTGCACCCCGATGTCCATGATCGGAGCAACCATCGATTTGCATCGATCATTCCCGAAAGTGCAACGGATTCGCCCCTCGGCGCATCAGAATGGCGAGAGGGGGCGATGATGACCGAGTTCTTTGCTGCTGCGGTGGCGTTTCCGACTGTGCTGTTCAGTCTGCTGGTGCTCGTGGTGCTGGCGTACTGGCTCACCGCGGCGTTGGTCGGCATGGACCACCTCCACGCGCCGGTGCTCCCGATCTCCATCTCGTTGTTCGTCGTGATCACGTGGTTCGCCGCGCTGGTCGGCACGGTGCTCACGCCGGAGGGCTCGCTCCGGTACGCCATCCTCGCCGGCTCGCTGCTCGTGGGCGCGTTCGTCACGAAGATCGTGCTGATCCCGATCAAGAGCTGGACCAAACCGGAGAAACCCGCGTCCCGCAACGACTTCGTGGGCCGCACCGCGATCGTCCGGACGACCAGGGTCACCGAGCACTACGGGCAGGCCGAGGTCACCGCCGACGACGGGGGAACGGCGGTCGTCCAGGTGCGGGCGGCCCAGAGCACAGAACTGAACGCGGGACAGACCGCGCTGATCTTCGACTACGACGCAGAAGGCGAGTTCTTCTGGGTCGTGGACATCACCACAGGGGGCTGACATGGGTGCGATTTCAACGGGCTTGCTCGTGCTGATCGGCGTGATCGTCGTTGTGCTGGTCTTGATGACGATCACGCTGAGCAGGTTGTTCAAGAAGTGCGAGCAGGGCAAGGCGCTCATCGTCTCGAAGATGCGCAAGGTCGACGTGACCTTCACCGGCACGGTCGTGCTGCCCGTGCTGCACAGATGCGAGATGATGGACATCTCGGTGAAGACCATCGAGATCCGCAGGGCCGGCAACGAGGGCCTGATCTGCAAGGACAACATCCGCGCGGACATCCGCATCACGTTCTTCGTGCGGGTCAACAAGACCGTCGAGGACGTCATCAAGGTGGCGCAGGCGATCGGCACCGAGCGTGCGAGCCACGAGGGCACGCTGCAGGAGCTGTTCAACGCCAAGTTCTCCGAGGCGCTCAAGACCGTCGGCAAGCAGCTCGACTTCGTGGATCTTTACACCCACCGCGACGAGTTCCGCGACCGGATCATCCAGGTCATCGGCACCGACCTCAACGGCTACAGCCTGGAGGACGCGGCGATCGACTACCTGGAGCAGACGCCGCTCAAGCAGCTCGACCCGGCGAACATCCTGGACGCGCAGGGCATCCGCAAGATCACCGAGCTGACCGCGATCGAGCACGTCAAGACGAACGAGTTCACCCGCAACGAGGAGAAGGAGATCACGCGCCAGAACGTCAGTGCGCGTGAGGCGATCCTCGAGCTCGAACGGCGCCAGGCCGACGCGGAGATCAAGCAGAAGCGCGAGATCGAGACCGCCCGCGCGCACCAGGAGGCGGAGACCCAGAAGGTCCAGGCCGAGGAACGCCTCAAGGCCAACACCGCCTTCATCCGCACCGAGGAACAGCTCGGCATCCAGACCGAGAACAAGGCTCGCGAGATCGCCGTGGCGGAGAAGAACCGCGAGCGCGTGATCGCCGTCGAGACCGAGCGCATCGAGAAGGACCGCATGCTGGAGGTCATCGCGCGCGAACGCGAGACCGCGCTGCGCACGATCGAGAAGGAAAAGGAGCTCGAGCACGAGCGCCGCGCCATCGCCGACCTGGTCCGCGAGCGGGTCGCGGTCGAGAAGACCGTGGCCGAGCAGGAGGAGAACATCAAGCGCCTGCGTGCGGTCGAGGAGGCCGAGCGCGAGCGCCAGCAGATCGTGATCATGGCGGAGGCCGAGGCACAGCAGTCGCTGGTCAAGGACATCAAGGCCGCCGAGGCCGCCGAACAGGCCGCGCAGCACAAGGCCCGCGAGGAGGTCGTGCTCGCCGAGGCGCGCAACCAGGCCGCCGAGCTGGACACCCGCGCCAAGATCCGGCTCGCGGAGGGCACGCAGGCCGAGGCCGCCGCGAAGGGTCTGGCGGACGCGCTGGTCAAGGAACGCGACGCCGCCGCGTCCGAGGCGCTCGGCCGCGCCGAGGCAGTGGTCGACCGCGAGAAGGCGCTCGCCGACGCCGACGGCATCAGGGAGCGGCTGAAGGGCGAGGCGGAAGGCCTGTCGCACAAGGCGGAGGCGATGTCCGCGCTCGACAGCGCGACCCGCGAGCACGAGGAGTACCGCCTGCGGCTGGAGGCGGAGAAGGAGATCCGGCTCAAGGGCATCGACGTGCAGCGTCAGATCGCCGAGGCGCAGGCCATGGTGCTCGCGGCCGGGCTGGAGAAGGCCGACATCGACATCATCGGTGGCGACACGATCTTCTTCGACAAGATCGCCAACGCGATCACCGCGGGCAAGCAGGTCGACGGGTTCGTCGGCAACTCCGACGTCGTGCAGGCGTTGGGCGCCAAGTGGATGGACGGGTCGGCGAACTTCCCGGAGGACCTGACCAAGATCCTCAGCTCGTTCACCACGGGTGACGCGCAGAACCTTGCCGCCGCGCTCGCGCTGACCCAGATGGCCAAGAACAACGGCCAGCCCGCATGACCGCTGTGTCCACCTCCACCTCTGGGCTCGACGCCGGCGCCTATGAGGTGCTCCGGGCCCGGCTGGCCGAACAGGCCACCGGGCTCGCGGGGAGCACCGAGGCGCTGAACGCCCAGCGCGTCGAGACGTTCGGCAGCACGGCGCTGGAACTCGTCGCGACGGAACGGATCCGCACCGAGAACAACTGCGTGCCGCGCGACATCGTGGCGCTCGGCGACGTGCTGCTGTTCGGCTACAACGTCTTCATGGGCCTCAAGCCCGAGACGTCGGTCAACGACGTCTTCGCGGTGCTCGGCCGGGACTTCGGCACGGTCGAGGCGTCGTTCCTGCAGGACCCCAGGTTCCGCAACGACTTCGCCGAGCTGTACCGGTACTACCGGGACACGCGCCTGCTCCAGCTGCGGATCGTCGAGTCACGGCTGCTCGCGGTGTTCCAGACCGGCGCGCGGATCGAGGACATCCGCGTGCTGCGCTGGGACATCGCGGTCGACGGCGCGGTGACGTACGTCGACAACCGCGGCGAACGCGACCACGTCTTCCCGCCCTCGCACGACTTCGCGTGGGTCGAGACGACCCGCGAGCAGCACGTGCTCGGCCGGCACCCGCACATCGCCATCGAGAACGAGGTGTTCGTCGAGACGGTCGGCGGCACGCTGACCGTCAAGATCGAGAACAACACCGAGACCGGCGAAGGCGTCTACCAGGAGCCGGTCGACGAACCGTTGCAGAGCCTTGCCGACGCCGAGATCCACTACGCCAGGGTCGGCCCGCTGATCCTGCTCCGGATCCTTCCGTACAAGGAAACCGTGGCGCGGCACCTGGTCTTCAACACGCGTACCAAGGCCGTGGCGCGGCTGGACGGCATCGGCCAGGCCTGCCAGCGGCTGCCGGAGGACCAGGGGATCATCTTCCCCGGCGGCTACTACCTGGTCACGGGCGCGGACAAGACGTTCGACGTCGACACCGACGACCTGGAGTTCGAGCGGGTCATCAGGTCCGCGAACGGCGAGGACGTGCTGTACGTCTTCCACGCCCGCCGCGAGGGCCGCAGTCTGTTGCTGCCCTACAACGTGATCCGCAAGGAGGTCGCCACCCCGCTGGTCTGCCACGGCTACTCGCTCTTCGCCGACGGCACGCTGGTGATCTTCCGGGAGACCGGCGACGAAGCCGTGCGCGTGCACCCGATGCAGGTGTGGCGCACGCCGTTCCTGGCGGACGAGGTGCTGCCGGAGCAGGCCGGTCCCCTGGCCCGCATCGGCAACGCCGAGCTGGTTCGCGGCATCTCCGACTGCCTGAGCGTGACCAGGATGGCCGCCGAGATGACGCCGAGCGCGCCGGTGTTCGAGGGCCTGATCGCCCTGTGCACCAGGGTGATCGACAGCGTGCACTGGCTGGCTGAGCTCGGGCTCAGGGAAGACGTGCTGGCCGTGCGCGCCACGGCCGAGCAGGTGCTCGACGAGTTCGAGGCCGTCCGCACGCTCACCGAGCACGCGGCCCAGCAGCTGGCGCAGGCAGGCGACAAGCTCGCCTCGCTGGTCAGGCTCGCCAGGTCGGCCGCACCGCGCAACGCCGACGAGTGGGTCCGGCTGCTCGCCGATCTGCGGTCCGCCCAGGGCCGCCTGATCACCCTCAAGGACCTGAAGTACGTCGACCTGGCGGAGATCGACCGGCGCGAAGCCGAACTGGTCGAGGAACTGGGCGCGTCGGCTCGCCGCGCGGTCGCGTTCCTCAGCGGCGAGAACGCCTTCGTCCAGTACCACGAGGAGATCGACCGGATCGCGGCCACGGAGTTCGCGACCGCCGCCGAGGCCAAGCCGCTGCGTGAACGGCTGGAACAACAGCAGACCGGCCTGGAGGTGCTGACCGAGGTCGTCAGCACGCTCGACGCCGCGGACACGACCACCCGCACGGCGATCCTGGCGAGCATCGGCGAGGTGCTGGCCGCGGTGAACCGGGCCCGGGCCACTGTGGACGGTCGCAGGAGCCGGCTCGCGGCGACGGAGGGCCGCGCCGAGTTCGCCGCCGAGTTCGCACTGCTCGGCCAGGCCATCACCGGTGCGCTGTCGGTCGCGGACAGCCCGCAGCGCTGCGACGACCAGCTCGGCAGGTTGTTGCTGCAGCTGGAGAACCTCGAGTCGCGGTTCGGCGAGTTCGACGACTTCCTGACCCAGATCGGCGCCAAGCGCACGGACGTCTACGAGGCGTTCTCCGCGCGCAAGCAGACGTTGCTCGACGAACGTGCGCGCAAAGCCGACCGGCTCGTGCAGTCGGCCGAACGTGTGCTGGGAACGATCAGTCGTCGCATCGGCAAGCTCACCTCGGCCGACGAGATCAACACCTACTTCGCGGGCGACCCGATGGTCGCCAAGGTCCGCAACGTCGCGGAGGAGCTGCGCAAGCTCGGCGACGTGCGGGCCGACGAGCTCGACGCGAGTCTGCGCGACGCCCGGCAAGAGGGCGGCCGGGCACTACGCGACCGGGCCGATCTGTACGACGGTGCGTCGATCGTGCTCGGACGGCATCGCTTCCCGGTGATGACCGAGCCGATGAACCTCACGCTCGTGCCGCGTGACGGCCGGCTGTTCTACGCGGTCACCGGCACCGACTACCGCAGTGAGGTCGCCGATCCGGCGTTCGCGCGAACGCGCCCGTTCTGGGACCAGCTGCTGGTCTCGGAGACGCGGGACGTGTACCGGTCGGAGCACCTGGCCGGGTGTCTGCTCGCCGAAGGCCGCACGGACGTGGCGGACGCGGCTGCGGAACGCTACGACGAGGGCTACGAGAAGGGCGTGCACGACCACGACGCCACCAGGATTCTCGCTGTCCTGCAACGGTTGCATGCCGGCGCCGGACTGTTGAGGTACCCGCCGGACATCCGCGCCCAGGCCCAGATCTTCTGGTCGGAGCAGCCGGCCGAGCAGCGTGCCGAGTGGACGCGCAAGGCCGAGTCACTGGCCCGCGCGCGCACTATCTTCGGTGGCACGCACGGGATTGCGGAGCTGACCGCGTCGTTCGGCATCGACGGCCTGGCCGCCGAGTACCTGTTCGAGGAGCTCGCCGCCGAGCCGAAGGGGTTCGTCACCAGCAAGGCCGCCCGCGCGGTGATCGACAGGTTCCGTGCTGTGGTCACCGAGGAACTGCGCGACCGCGACCTGATCGAGGCGTGGCTCCAGGGGTTCCTCGGCGACGAGGACTGCCCGGAGTTCCCCGAGGTGGTCGCGGTTCTCCTCACCGACCTGCCGCGCTACGACTCCAGCGCCGCACTGATCGAGACCGTCACCGGCCTGCTCGGCACCCATCCGCGGATCGAGAGCCAGGCACTGGAACTCCGCCTCGACGAGACCCTGACCAGGCTGCGCGCCTTCAATGCCGAGCAGGTTCCGGCGTTCCGCGCCTACCAGCGGCAACGCGACGAGCTGCTGACCGAGGAACGCAAGCGGCTCAGGCTGGACGACTACCGGCCGGCGGTGCTGAACACGTTCGTGCGCAACAGGTTGCTGAACGAGGTGTACCTGCCGCTGATCGGCGACAACCTCGCGAAGCAGCTGAACGACGGCACCGGCCTGCTGATGCTGATCTCCCCGCCCGGCTACGGCAAGACGACGCTCATGGAGTACGTCGCGAACCGGCTCGGCATGGTGTTCGTCAAGGTCAACGGCCCGGCGCTGGGCAGCGGCGTCACCTCGCTCGACCCGGAGGAGGCACCGAACGCCACGGCGCGCCAGGAGGTCGAGCGGATCAACTTCGCGTTCGCCCTGGGCAGCAACGTTCTGCTGCACCTCGACGACATCCAGCACACATCACCTGAGCTGCTGCAGAAGTTCATCTCGCTGTGCGACGCACAACGACGGATCGACGGCGTGTGGGACGGCCAGACCCGGACGTTCGACCTGCGGGGCAAGCGCTTCGCGGTGTCGATGGCCGGCAACCCGTACACCGAGACGGGCCGTGCCTTCCGGGTTCCGGACATGCTCGCGAACCGCGCGGACGTGTGGAACCTCGGCGACGTGCTGTCCGGTCGCGAAGCCCTCTTCGCGTTGAGCTACCTGGAAAACGCGTCCTCGTCGAACCCGACGCTCAACGGCGTCGACGTGGAACCGCTGGTGCGCCTGGCGAACGGCGAGAGCGTTCGGCACGAGCACGACACCGTCGAGCTCGACCGGCTGCTGTCGGTGGTCCGGAAGCTGCGGCGGGTCCAGGAGGTCGTGCTCAAGGTCAACCGGGAGTACATCGCGTCGGCGGCGAGCGGTGGCTCGTTCCTGTTGCAGGGCAGCTATCGCAACATGAACCGGATGGCGGCCAGGATCGTGCCGGCGATGAACGACGCCGAGGTGGAGGCGTTGATCGACGACCACTACCTCGGTGAAGCCCAGCTGCTCGGCACGCGAGCGGAGGCGAACCTCGCGCAGGTTGCGGGAGCTGAAGGCCTAGTCCCGAAAACTAGTCACAGTCCAGGTCGAGCTCGCGTACCTCGATCGGCTTCAGCTTGTGGTCCTTCAGGAAGTCGCACAGTTCGTCGTCGTCGAACGGCCACTCCAGGCACCGGTCGAGGTCGAAGCCCTCGAAGTCCTCGAAGAGCCGCTGGTCGCAGCGCAACAGGTCGGCCAGGCCGCGTGGCCGTGATGACGCGGAAGCCGAGGAGGTCTGCGCGGGCTTCTGCCGCGGCAGTGGTTTGGCGGGTGCCGGAGGCGGCAGCGGTACGGACGTGGTGAGCGCCACAGGACCGACGGCGGAGACGGACGTGGTGGCGGACGCGGTGACGGTCTCGGGAGCAGGGGGCGGCGGGGCCACGAGGCGGATGTCCACCGGTTTGTCCGATGGAGCCGCCAGTAACGCCGTGAGCAGGGCAGCGCCCATCACTGCCACCGCGGCTGCAAAGTAGCCGCGGCGTCTGACACCAGTCATCGCTTTCGCTCCCCAGGTTCCGCCTGCCCGGTCGCCGCCGTCCCCGTGGAATCGTTGCGCCCGCTAACGGTGTTACCGGTTTGGGCTCACCCTGTCCGGTCCGGCCCCGCACCGGTCAGAGAAATGCGCAGAACGACCCGTTGCTCACGCTGCATCGCGGACCGGTAGTCGTTCCAGTCGTCATGCTCGCCGGAGATCGTCCGGTAGTACTTGACCAGCAGATCCATCGCCTCGGGCAACGGCACGACCGTCGCCGTTCCGGTGATCTGGATCCACCGCCCGAAGAAGCTGTCCGGCAGCACGCACAGCCAGACGTTCGGATCGCGCTTGACTTGCTTGGTCTTGTACGCCGTCGCTCGCGTCGAGACGAGCACGTCACCGTTGTCGTCCAACGCGACGAGCACCGGCGACATGGCCGGCGTGCCGTCCGACTTCAACGCGCAGAACACCGCGCGGTGCTGGCTGCGCAGCACTTCCCTTGCCTGGTCCAGGTCCATGGTCCTCATCATCGCGACGCGGCAGGATGCTCGCATGCCCGATCCGAACAATCCGCACTCCGTGAGCTGGCAGATGTACGCCGACCCGATGATGTGGATCGCGGGAATATCCAGCCTCTACCTGCAGTCGCTGCACCCGAGGGCCGTCGCGGGGGTCGTGCAGAACTCGAACTTCAAGACCGACCCGTTCGGACGGCTGCGGCGCACCGCGGACTTCGTCGGCCTGGGCGTCTACGGCACCGACGAGGCCATCTCCGCCGCCGCGGCCCGCGTTCGCGCCACCCATCGCGGACTGCGGGCGGTCGTGGACGGCCGGACGTTCCGGATCGACGAGCCGGAGCTGCTGCTCTGGGTGCATTGCTCGGAGGTCTACAGCTTCGAGACGGTGCTGGATCGCGCCGGTTATGGGTTAACAGACCGGCAAAAGGACCGGTACTACGCGGAGCAACGGTTCGCGGCCACTTTGGTGGGCCTGCACGCCGACGAAGTGCCGGGCTCGCGGCGTGAGATGAAGGAGTATTTCGAGGCGGTCCGGCCGGTCCTGCGGAGGACCCCGGACTCCGAGTTGATCTACGACTTCCTGCACGGACCGGCTACGCAGGGTGTCCTGCGACACGTCATGCCGGTCTACAAGGTGCTGGTGGGACACGTCGCATACTCGGTGCTACCCGAGTGGGCACTGGAGTTGCACGGTCACACTCCGTACCGCAACGCGACCCTTTGGCTGCGGATGCTGCGCCGAACGGCGCTGCTGATCCCGTCCGGGATCCGCTGGTTGGTCCCGCCGGACCACCTCCGCCGGGCGATCGCCCGTGAAGGCAGGCATGTGACACCTCGCAAGGCCAAGCTCCCGTAGTTGTCACACATCACAGTCGATCATCGCCGCAGGTCCGTAGCATTGCGCACGAATCTTGAACAACCCTCCGGAAGGTCTGTCGTGATCCGTCGTGCCGCGCTCCTCACTGCCGTAGCGGTGCTCGTCACCGCCTGTGGGAGCGGTGACACGAGCACAGTCATCGGACGTGCCGACTCGGGCAAGCTCACCGTCGGCATCCGCTACGACCAGCCCGGCCTGAGCCTGAAGCGCCTCGACGGCCGCTACGTCGGCTTCGACGTGGAGGTCGCCAGGTACGTGGCGAACGAGCTCGGCGTGGAGGAGTCCGGCATCACCTTCAAGGAGGCCCGTGGCGCGGTCCGCGAGTCGATGCTGGAGAACGGTGACGCGGACCTGATCATCGCCACCTACTCGATCACCGACGCCCGCAAGGAGAAGGTGGCGTTCGCCGGCCCGTACTTCGAGACCGGCCAGGGCCTGCTGGTCCGCTTCACCGAGACGGCCATCCAGGGTCCCGAGACCCTGAACGGCCGCAAGCTGTGCTCGGTCAAGGGCTCCACGTCCGCGCAGAAGGTCAAGAGCGACTACTCCCAGGGCGTGCAGCTGATCGAGTACGGCCAGTACTCCGACTGCGTGATCGCGCTGATGGCGGGCAACGTCGACGCCGTCAGCACCGACGAGGTCATCCTGGCCGGGTTCGCGGCCGAGAACCCCGAGCTGCTGAAGCTGGTCGGCAAGCCGTTCTCCAAGGAGCGCTACGGCATCGGCGTGCCGAAGGGCGACAACAAGAGCCGGGACGCGGTCAACGAGGCCATCGAGAAGATGATTTCGAGCGGTGAGTGGAAGCGGGCGCTGGAACGGAACGTGGGCCCGTCGGGCTACGAGATCCCAGCGCCGCCGCAGATCACCGAGAAGAGCTAGCGCCGCGACCCTAGGTCGTGGCCGCGGACTTGGCGGTCCAGGCCGCCCAGTCGAACGCCCAGTCGTAGTAGTCGCCGTCCGTGGCCTGCAGTGGAATCGACGACCCCACGACCTCGACCGGGTCACCGATCATCGTCAGGTCGTAGAAGATCTTCGCGTTGGCGCCCGACAGGTTCGCGCAGCCGTGCGAGACGTTCTCCTTGCCCTGGCTGGGGATCGTGCTCGTTGTTCTCGTGCACGAACTCGCCGTTCTGGGAGATCAGCACCGCCCAGGTGACCCAGACGTCGTGGTAGTTGAAGAAGTCGCTCGACATCGGCCGCCTGGCTTCCTTCTGCTGCACCACGTGAATCCCGTTGCGGGTGACCGCCTGCGGGATGTGCTCCATGCCGTACGAGGCCGGCAAGTCGTGCAGCAGCGTGCCGTCGCGGTAGATCTCGAACCGGTGGGTCTGCGTGTTCGCCTTGGCCACCAGAGCCCGATCGGCGATCTTGAACTGCGCGTGCAGGTCGTTGGAGCCGTAAGCACCGCCTCCGAACGCCACGCCGTAGACGTTGACGTCAACGGAAACCTCGGTCGACGGCTTCCAGTACTCCCGCGGCCGCCAGTGCGCTTCCTTGTCGGTCAGCCAGGCCCACGCGCCCTCGGTCGGCACGGAAGTCTTGACGGTCATGGCCTTCTGCACCGCGGCCTTGTCCGCGACCGGCGCGCTGAAGGTCACCTTCACCGGCATCGCGACGCCGTAGGTCTCGTGGTCGCCGACGTTCATCTTCGCGCTGGTGAGCCGCTGCGGCTTGACCGTGCGGAACGAACCGGAGACCGGCACGTCCGCGCCGTCCTCGCCCTTCGCTGAACCGGACCACGTGTAGGCCTTGTCGTAGCCCAGATCCTCGGTGGCGACCCACCTGTCCGCGGTCAGCTCCCCCTTGACCACCCGGCTGTCCGCTCCGGTCAGTGCTACGGCGGTCAGCGAACCTCCAGTCACACCAACCTGAAACGGCCCCGCCGGGCTGATCCCCTCACCCGACGCGGGCGTCACGGTCAGCGCCGCCTTCGCCTTCTCCTGCACAGCTGGAACAGCGGGTGACCCGCCGTCAGGCCCAGCGCCCGGTGTGGCGCTACAGGCGGTCAACCCCAACAGAACTGCGAACAACAGTGGCCGGAACACGTGCTCTCCCCCAAGATCCCCTGATCAATGCTCAGAAGACGCGCGGCTCGCCCGCACGTTGCGCACGGCTCGCCTACACCTTGCTTGGGAGAACGCGATCACCCGCCTGGACCAGCGGCTTTACCCCTATTGAGGCACGCAACTGGCCGGTAATGACCAGTAGTGCTATGACGCATCACACGTTAGGCTGATCCGCGCAGGCCGTGGTTTCTGTGTTCGTGCTTCACACGCTCGCGGAACGACACGCGGGCGTGCTGTGCGCTCTCACCGAGCGAGCTGAACGCCCCCGGGACGGCCGGGGTTGCACGGTGCAGCCCCAAGCTTTCCTGCGATGGAGGCAGGTACATGGCACAGGGCACTGTCAAGTGGTTCAACTCCGAGAAGGGCTTTGGCTTCATCGCCCAGGACAACGGCGGCGCTGACGTCTTCGTCCACTACTCGGAGATCCAGGGTCAGGGCTTCCGGACCCTGGAGGAGAACCAGCGCGTGGAGTTCGAGGTCGGTCAGGGCACCAAGGGGCCGCAGGCGCAGAACGTCCGCGCTGTCTGATTCCGCAGTCTGATTCTGATTCTCACGAAGAAGGACCCTCGGCCGGGCTCGGCCGAGGGTCCTTCTTCGTGTTGACGGAGGGGGCGGGCTGAGCCGGCTTAGTGACCTCGCTGCCGCGCTTCCCACTCGAGCCGCTGCATGACCCACTCCTGGGCGAGCGCCTGCGGAGAGGTCTGGCGCTCCGCAGCGAGCTCCTTCAGCTGCTCGTTGGCCATCAGCTGCAGCCGCAGTTGGTACACCTGCGCGTTGCCGAAGCCCGATGCGGTGGTCTCGTTGTCCGAGTCCGGGGCCAGAGCAGCCAGGTATGACGTCAGCTCCTCGTCGGGCAGCGTCTCCAGCGGTTCATCCGCAGGACGATGGCGGCCGGACTTGGAGCGTCCAAGCGATCCGATAGGCACCGGGACACGATAACGGTTCGGCTACGGAACCCAAACCCCTGTGACCTGAGTCACCCCAAGGTGTGGCCCAGCAAAGCATTGGTCCACCGTGAGTAGACCTCCCCCAACGCCAAGGCCGGCCAAGGCAAAGCAATACCGGGAAGGGCACGCGGGGAGCTTTCGTGCGCTTGGACGACACACGGGGTCCCCGCGTGGGCCAGGAAGAGACAGGCCGGTGCCGGGGACAGACAGGACGGGGCCGGGGAGACGCGGGCCGAGAGGCAGGACGGCGGGCCGGGGCGAGACAGGCCTGGGGGTCCGGGGGGCGAAGCCCGCCCGGCTGGGGTCTGGGGGCTCGGCCCCCAGAAAACACCCCGCATCCCGCGGGCGGCGAGGCGCAAGCCGAGCAGCCTGCGGGAAGTGGGAGGCCCCCGCGCCAGGGGGAGGAACGCGGGGGCCGGAGGGGATCTCCACAGGCGCTGACCGGGGGTGTGTCAGCAATCGGATTGTTGCACGCGCACAAGGCTTCTGGGGAGTGGTTGTAGCGGAGATTCTTAAGTTGCCGATGGACGGAATCCCCGTAGTCGCAAGCTGTTGGTAACAACGAACACGCTGCTGAACGCCATCGCGGCCCCCGCGATCATGGGGTTCAGCAAGCCCAGTGCCGCGAGCGGGAGTCCAGCGACGTTGTAGGCGAACGCCCAGAAGAGGTTCCCCTTGATCGTGCCCAAAGTCTTGCGGGACAACCGAATGGCGTCCGCCGCCACGCGCAGGTCGCCGCGCACGAGGGTCAGGTCGCTCGCCTCGATCGCGACGTCGGTGCCGGTTCCCATGGCCAGCCCCAGATCCGCGGCGGCGAGGGCGGGCGCGTCGTTCACGCCGTCTCCGACCATCGCCACAACTCGGCCCTGTCGCTGGAGATTCCGCACCGCTTCGACTTTGCCGGCGGGCAGGACGTCGGCGATGACCTCGTCGATTCCCGACCTCGGCGGCGACGGCGGCGGCCACGGCGGCGTTGTCGCCGGTCAGCAGCACCGGGCGCAGGCCGAGCGCCTTCAGTTCGCGGATCGCTTGCGCGGACGTGGGTTTCACGACGTCCGAGACGGCGAGGAGACCGACAACCTTGTCATCAAAGGAAACCGCGACGACCGTGCGATCGCGGTGTGCAACTGCGGCCTCAGTCAATTCCGCCGACGGCGACACGTTCCGCAACCGTCCGACGGCGACGCGCCGGCCTTCGACCACGCCGCTGACACCGATGCCATCCGTGGAAACGAAGTCCGACACGGGCAGCAACTCCGGCACCTCGCGCACGATCGCGGCGGCGATCGGGTGTTCGGAGGCGTTCTCGACGGCCGCCGCGTACCGCAGCACCTCGTCGCGCGTCACGCCGTCCGCGGGGAGCACGTCGACCAGCGTCAGCCGCCCTGTCGTGACGGTGCCGGTCTTGTCCAGCACCACGGTGTCCACGCGCCGCGTCGACTCCAGCACCTCGGGGCCCTTCACCAGGATCCCGAGCTGGGCGCCGCGCCCGGTGCCCACGAGCAACGCCGTCGGCGTCGCCAGCCCCAGGGCACATGGACACGCGATCACGAGCACCGCGACGGCGGTCGTCACCGCGAACTCCAGCGGCCGGCCGGCCAGCAGCCACGCGCCGAACGCCGCCAGCGCGATCAGAACGACGACCGGCACGAACACGGCGGACACCCGGTCCGCCAGTCGCTGCACCTCGGCCTTGCCCGCCTGCGCCTGTTCGACGAGCCGGGCCATGCGTGCGAGCTGGGTGTCCGAACCGACCGACGACGCCTCGACGACCAGCCGGCCGCCCGCGTTGACCGTCCCGCCGACCACACAATCGCCGGCTCCGACCTCGACCGGCACCGATTCTCCGGTGACCATCGAGCGGTCCACGGCCGAGCTGCCCTCGATCACTAGGCCGTCCGTGGCGATCCGCTCACCCGGACGGACCACGAACCGTTCGCCGACCCGGAGCGCGGCGATGGGAACGCGGGTCTCCACGCCGTCACGCAGCACGGAGACGTCTTTGGCGCCCAATGCGAGCAGTGACCGCAGGGCCGCACCGGCGCTGCGCTTGGACCGGGCCTCCAGCCAGCGGCCGAGCAGCAGGAACACGGTGACGCCCACCGCGACCTCGA
This sequence comes from uncultured Actinomycetota bacterium, assembly GCA_963771775.1. Lineage (GTDB taxonomy): Bacteria > Actinomycetota > Actinomycetes > Mycobacteriales > Pseudonocardiaceae > Lentzea. The sequence continues at coordinate 35,400 of CAVYUS010000004.1, read as the reverse complement.
GGTAGATGTCGCCCGAGGTGGTGGGCCGCGGCAGGAGGCTGAACTCGTGCCGCATGCCGATCGTCCCGGCCTCGCCGAACACCAAGGCGTAGAGCGACCACAGGTACGAGACCGTGACGCCCATCGACACGAGGGTGTCCATCGTGCTGGCGCCGTGCCGTGCGTTGACGAGGGCCGCGCGGTGGAACGGCCAGCCGCACACCCACACGACCACGCTCGCCAACGCCAGCGAGACCCACTGCCAGACGGGGAACTGCCAGGCCGGGATCATCGAGAACGCGATCACCGGCACGCCGAGCGCGGCGGCCAGGGTGACCCGGAGCCGCAGCTCACCGGCCTCGTCGTCATCGGGAACCGAACCCCGAGGCTCCTCGGCGTCGTAGCCCGCCGCGCGCACGGTCGACACCAGGTCATCGACCTGGAGGCCGTCCGGGAACTGAACGCTGGCCTTCTCGGTCGCGTAGTTCACCGTGGCGGAGACGCCGTCCAGCTTGTTCAGCTTGCGTTCGATGCGCCGCGCACAGGAGGCGCACGTCATGCCGCTGATGCTGAGCTCGACGTGGCGAGGCTCGGTCGTGGTCATCAGGCGACCTGGTACCCGGCCTCGGTGACGGCGGCGACGACGTCGGCACGCTCGAGCTCGCGGTCACTGGTCACGGTGACGGCACCGGACTCCAGGACGACGTCGACGCCCGTGACGCCGGCGACCTCGGACAGCTCCTCCTTGACGGAGCTGACGCAGTGGCCGCAGGTCATGCCGGTGACGGTGTAGGTGGCGGTGACGGACATCGGGATCCCATCCTCTCTTCGGGACACCGATCATACCCCCCTGGGGTAACCGGTCTACTGAGGACCGTCAGGTTTCGGCTGGTCCAGGTTCTGGATGTCCTTTTCGATCTTGTTGACCAGATCGTCGAGACCTTCGAGCATCTTGTCGAGCTCGGCCATCCTGGAGCCGAACGCGGACTCGATGTCGGCGTCGATGGCGTCCAGGTTGATGCCGCTGAGGGCCTTCAGGATCTCGTTGCGGATCGACCCCCGGCGGCACGTCACCCGGACCGGGCGCAGGCTGCTCGTCCGGTATCTGCGCGGCGTTTTGCGGCTCTGCATCGGGGGAAGGCTCCGGCGTGGGATCAGTCATCAGGCCATCTTCCCCTGGCGGCTTCCCCACGGGACAACCAGCACACCAGTACACAAAGTAACGCTGGGTGGCGGTGGAATCACTCTGCGGGGGGCTGCGGCCGTTGTCCCAGGTCGCTTAGCCTCGCGCCAACCTCAAGTCGGGGAGGGCACTCATGAGCGGGTCACTGGAAGTGCGCAAGTTCCTGTGGACACAGGACGACGGCGCGTCACGACAGGGCGGGCCGAACGTGCCGGCCCAGCGCAGCGGAGAACCATCGCGGATCTCCGACGAACAGGTTCATCGGGCGCGGCTGGCGGTGGCGCGAAGTGCCCTGGGCACCGAGGACTGCCGCATGTTGCTCGACATGCTGGGTCTCTCACCAGGCGAGGACGGGGGCGCTCCGCCGGCCCAGCGGTGACGTGATGCGAACGCGGAGGCGGCCCTGTTCATGACGCGCACCCCCCGGAGCGCGTCCCGGAACAGGGCCGCATCCCGAAACATACCCACGGGTCTCTTTCGCGGCAACGGCTAACCTCTACCCATGCCCCAGCAGGACCGGGCGTACGCGACCCGCGAGGCGATCCTCCACGCCGCGGCGATGGAGTTCGACCGGCTGGGCTACGACCGCACGTCGCTGACCGCCGTGCTCGCGCGCACCGGGCTGACCAAGGGCGCGTTCTACTTCCACTTCCCCTCCAAGGACGCGGTCGCCCGCGCGCTGATCGAGCATCAGAGCGACTACTGGGCGCGGATGCGGGAGACCTGGCGGGGGCTCGGGCTCGATCCGCTGAGCACGCTGCACGGCATGTTCGCCGAGTCGGCCGACCGGATGGCCTCGGATGTGGTCCTGCGGGCCGGCGTCCGGCTCAACGCCGATCGCGAGATCGGGTATCCGGGGGTGCCCGAGCGCCCATGTCATGTGGGAGAAGCTGATCGCGTCCTACGTGGCCGAGGCCGGCGAGCGCGGTGATCTCCGCGAGGGCGTCGACCCGGAGGCGGTGGCGCGGATGTTGTGCGGGGCCGCTCTCGGTGCCCGGTTGATCTCCTCGGCGACCACCGGGTGCGCCGACTTCCCCGCCCGCATCCGTGAAGTTCTCGGGTGCGTGCTGCCGTCCGTCGCCGCTCCGGGCTGGAAGTTGCCTGGATCACAAAACCCGATGGATGGGGCTGTCGGCCCGTGAACAGGCATTTGATGTTTCGGGTACACCGGTGCGGATGGTGGTTTGAGCAGGTCAAGGCATAAGTGGGACCCCCGTTTTGGAGGTGCGCGTACCTATGCCATATGCTTACGATGCTTCCAGAGACCAGCTAGTCCCCATCATCTAGCGGCCTAGGATCCCGCCCTTTCAAGGCGGTCGCGCGGGTTCGAATCCCGTTGGGGGCACGCAGTAATGTAGGGTACGGTTAGATCTGCAAGAGCAAGGCCCAGTGGCGCAGTTGGTTAGCGCGTCGCCCTGTCACGGCGAAGGTCGCGAGTTCGAGTCTCGTCTGGGTCGCTCAGTTTTGTTTCATGGCCAGGTAGCTCAGTTGGTACGAGCGACCGCCTGAAAAGCGGTAGGTCGGCGGTTCGACCCCGCCCCTGGCCATCCCTCTTCGAAGAAGCCTCGCAGCGTGCTGCGGGGCTTCTTTCGTTACGTGGTGATGCGGGCGATCGCCTGGTCGTCGTGCGTTTTGTAGCGGGGCCAACGCACGTGCTCCGAATCACCGAGTTCCGCTTCCCGGATTCGGTCGAGCACTTCGCCCAACGGGAGCCGGACGAGGTCCTCCCACCCGAAGAGCCCGTACTCGGACACTCCACATGAGACACCGTCGGTGGCGATGATCACTGTCCCGATCTCCGAACGCGGCCAGCTCGCGGTCAGAGCCTGGTGTCCTGCTTGGGGATCGGCCTCAGCGACCCAGTAACCGCCGGGCTTGTTCTTCCGCGCCAGGATGTCCGGGTCCGGTCGCAGGTCCTGCAGGCGGGTGTCTTCGAGCACCTGCGTCGTCTGTCCGAACGCGATGACCGGGGTGTCGCACAGGACGAGCGCGTCGATCCGCTGCTCGGTCCACCGCACGATCGCCGCGGTGGCGGAAGGCGAGTCGCCGAGCACGAGATCGTGTTCGGCGACGAGGTTGGTGATCGCGGTAGCCAGCACGTCCTGCAGCGGGTCGGTGTCGTTGATCAGCCGAGCCAGCTCGTCGGCCAGTTGGGTTGAATACCAACCGCCGTTGCGGTCCGGGGGTCTGGTGCGGGAGGTGACGCCGTCGAGCACCACGACGGCGTTCGGCAGGACCCTGATCCGGTCCTCGGTGACTCGTCCCGGAGCCCCCTGCTCAGCGGTTTCGATCTTCACGAACCCACCGTACGTGTCAACGTCGGTTGACGGATTCCGATTGTCAACGTACGTTGACAGCATGACTGAAGCGACGGATCTCGCCACAGCGGCTGGGGACCGCGACCCGAAGGTCGGGTTGCGGGCCGTCACCGCGCTGCGGCGACTGCTGGAACATCTGGAGGCCGCCCAGGTCCGCAGTGCGCGGGCGCAGGGCTGGTCGTGGCAGGACATCGCGGCGGAACTCGGGGTGTCCCGCCAGGCGGTCCACAAGAAGCACGGGGGGCGATGATGATCGCGGAGCGATTCACCAAGGAAGCCCGCGAGGCCGTCAAGGCCGCGGTGCGGGGCGCGGAACAGGTCCACGCGCCCGAAGTCGGCGTGGAGCACCTGCTGCTGGCGTTGCTCGACTCGTCGGTGCTGGCCGGTTTCGACCTGCCACGCGACGAGCTGGAGACGGCGTTCCGGGACTACCGGCGCAAGGGCGGGCTCACCAAGGCCGACGAGGAAGCGTTGCGGGGCCTGGGCATCGACCTCGACCACGTGATCGACTCGGTCGAGCAGTCGCTCGGTACCGGGGTGCTGCGGCCGGGACCGCGCCGGCGGTGGTTCGGGATGCCGCTGGAACCCGCGTTCAAGAAGGCGCTGGAGAACAGCCTGTGCGAGTCCCGCGACCTCGGCCACAACTACCTGGGCAACGAGCACATCGTGCTGGCTCTGTTGCAGGGCAAGGGAATTGTGGCCGAGGTGCTGACCGAGCGCGGGGTCACCTACGCCGAGATCAGGAAGCGGGCCGCGAGCGCTCGCGCCAGGTGAGCGCGGGCAGGAACAGCTGGGTCAGCGGGCCGATGCCCAGCGCGTAGAGGATCGTGCCGATGCCGACCGTGCCGCCGAGCAGCCAGCCGGTGCCGAGCACGAGCAGTTCGACGACCGTACGGACCACGCGTAGCGAAGTGCCCGTGCGACGGCAGAATCCCGTGACCATGCCGTCGCGCGGGCCCGGTCCGAGCCGTGAGCCGACATAGGCGGCGAACGCCACGGCGTTCAGCACGATGCCAAGGACGAGCAACACGATCCGCGGCAGAAGTTCCTGTGGTGCGGGCATCATCCAGAGCGTCACGTCGACGGCCACGGCGATGACGATCACGTTGGCGATGGTGCCGATGCCGGGCTTCTGCTTCAGCGGGATCCAGGCGAGCAGCACCAGCACGCCGGTGATGGCGACGATCGCGCCGAAGCTCAGTCCGGTGCGTCTGGTCAGGCCCTCGTGGAGCACGTCCCACGGATCGAGGCCGAGCGTGGCCCGGATCTGCATGGCCATGCTGGCGCCATAAAGCCACAGACCGGCGAAGAGCTGGGCGAGGCGACGGGTGGGAGCGATCCTCACGGGGAGCTGGTGGAGTGCGGTCAAGGTGGCCATGTGGCCATACTGAGTGCTGATTGGCCTGGTAATCCATAGCCAATTCGCGATAATTGGCCTCATGCTCCCACCAGGTGGACGTATATCCGGAACTCGGCTCGCGCGACTGCTCGGGTCGTGGCGCAGGGGTGGCACCCGGCAGGGTTCGGCCGATCTCGCCGCGGCGGTCCGGCTGCTGGTCTCCGACGGCCGGTTGCCCGTCGGCACCCGGCTGCCGTCCGAGCGCGAGCTCACCGAGGCGTTGCCGGTGAGCCGGACGACGATCACCGCCGCGCTGGACCAGCTGCGGTCCGAGGGACTGGTGGAGTCGCGGCGCGGAGCCGGGTCGTGGATCAACGGACCGGCCGGCGTCGGCGGCGGCATCACGGGCGGCGACGACACGTTGATCGATCTCTCGCGGGCCGCGCCGCCCGCGCTGCCGTCGGTGCGGTCGGCGATGGAGGCCGCGATGGCCCAGATGCCGGAGCAGCTCGCGTCGCACGGCTACGACGAACGCGGATTGCTGGCGCTGCGGCAACGGATCGCGGACCGGTACGGGTCGCGCGGGCTGCCGACCTCGCCTGATCAGATCGTGGTCACGTCCGGCGCGCAGCACGCGTGGGCGTTGGTGCTGCGGTTGTTCGTCGGGCCAGGCGACCGCGTCCTGGTGGAGCAACCGAGCTACCCCAACGCGCTGGAGGCGGTGCGGGCGTCCTATGGGATTCCGGTACCGGTTCCGATGCTGCACGACGGCTGGGACCTGGACGGGTTCGAGGCGGCGCTGCGGCAGGCGGGCCCCCGGTTGGCCTACCTGATCCCGGACTTCCAGAACCCGACCGGGCTGCGGATGTCGTCCGAGGGACGGGAAGCGCTTACCGCCGTGTTGCGCAGGGCCCGTACGCCGCTGGTCGTCGACGAGACCCTGGTCGAGCTCGCGCTGGACGACTCGCCGGCGCCGTTGCCGATGGCCTCGTTCGGCGGGGATTCGGTGGTGTCGCTGGGATCCGCGAGCAAGTCGCACTGGGGCGGACTGCGGATCGGCTGGATCAGGGCGTCCGCGGAGATCGTGCACCGGCTGCTGTCGACCAGGGCGGCGATCGATCTGGGCACGCCGGTGTTCGAGCAGCTCGTGCTGGCGTCGTTGCTGGAGTCGCCGGAAACCGTTCTGCGGCAACGACGGGTGGAAGCACTGGAGCAACGGGACGTGGCGGTCGCGGCGTTGCGCCAGCATTGTCCACAGTGGAGTTTCGAGGTGCCGTCCGGCGGGCTGGGCATCTGGTGTGCGCTCGACGGCCCGGTGAGCACCCGGATCGCTGTCGTGGCCCAGAACCACGGCCTGCGGCTCGTGCCTGGCCCCCGGTTCGCGGTACACGGTGGCTGCGAGCAGATGCTCCGAGTGCCGTACACGCAGTCGGCCGAAGTGCTGCGCGACGCGATCCGCCGTTTGGGTGTGGTGGCTACATCTGTTGCAGGAACCGGGTTTCCGGCGGATGCCGAGCTTTCCGTGCCGGTCGCGTGAGACACGTCGGCCCGGTCTCCCGCAGCGGGGGAGACCGGGCCGACGAACTTGCCACCGGTTGACCTGCGGAGGGGGACGTCCCAGGGATTGGCGTCCCCCGTCCGCAGGTTTTCCCGTGTGGTCCGAGAACTGCAGGGGCAGTGCGGCACTCGGACCAGACCCGACCTGCCAGGGCGCGGTTGGCAGGTCAGGAAGACTGGGTTCGTTGCGTACAACGGGAAATGTCAGAAGGAGTTACTGGCGCGACGGAACGAGACGGTCACAAATCGCGCAGAGGGCAGAGATGTCCCGCGTTACTCAGTCGGGTGACGTGCTCGGCAGGCCGGGAAGGCTGCCGGGTGAACGACCGTCGCGGCGTTCCTCGACCGACCACGTGGCCGGCGGGAACAGCGAGTTGTGCGACGTCAGAACGGCGAGCACGCCGCGCGTGCCGCCGGAGTTGTCGGTGTGGCCGGACGACGCGGAGGCCGTCGCGGTCACCGGGGCCTGCTGCGGCGAGGGCAGCGGCGCGTCCGGTCCGGGGGTGGTCCAGGTGAGGTCGCTCACCGGCGCCGGCTCGGTCTTCGTGACGTTCCGCACCGGAATCTCCGGCAGCAGCGGCACGATCCGGGAGGCCGACACGACGGGCGGCGCGGGTGGCGGCGGGGGCGGCAGCTCGGCAGCGGCCTTCGCGGCCAGCCTGGCAGCGCGGACCTGGGCCTTCGCCTGAATCACTTCAGGCGGCGCCTGGTTGGAGACCGTGCCGGAGCGGGTGGTGCCCTGCGTGCCGCCGGTGAAGTCGCGGACCGGGCCCTCGTCAGCGGGTTCTTCCTCGGGTTCCGGTTCCCGCGGCTTGGTCACGACGGGTGCCGGTATGAACTTGGCCGGCTGGTGCTGCTCGATCACGGCGGCGGTGAAGGCTTTGGCCCATCCGGCCGGATCCTCGAGCAACCGGGCCACGTCCTGGGGCGCATCGACGGCGATCTCGATCGTCGGCGGTTCCTCCTGGCTGGCGGACGCCTGCGTCCCGCTCAGCAGCCAGGCGGCGGCGGTCAGTCCGCCGAGCGCGGCAGCCCGCAGCAGCAATGCGCCAACTCCGCCACCAGCCACAGGATCACCGCCCGTCCACCGTTCAGGTCACCGCCAACGTCACAGCGCCGTCGGAGGTCGACGTTGAGCTATGTCTAGCACTGGTGAGTGACTTTGCGAACCAACTCGGCGCAAAACACTCGGAAGGGCGTTCTCGTACGGCTGTCCGGGTTGCCCTGAACAGGCATGAACACCGTCAGTATCGTCATCGGATCGAGTGATGTTGTGCCTTGCTCCCCTGTGGACCGTGTCGCGGCGGGGGATGGTGTCCGATGTGGACGCGCCAAAGCAGGTCAACAGCCTCTCTGAGCTGGTCGATCACGCGTTCAGCGCGCTCGGCCCGGTGCTGGTGCATGATCCTGAAGGCCCAAACGAATGTTTGGTCCGTTCGGGCGAACTGGTGGTCCTTCCCGCCGACGCACCCACTGTGCGCAAGCGCTTGCGAGGCGTCTACTCCCACGAGGAGATCGCTTCGGGCGTCCTGCGCATGTACGTGAAGGCTGCCGAACGCGACCGCGTCGTCGAGATCGCGCGTGAGGTGGGTGCGGCCCCGAACCACGTCCACCTCGCCTGTCCGATCATGATCGGCACCTCCCGCCCGGTGGTGGGAGGACGCATCCCCGAGCTCCTCGGTGAAGGCACGGTGGCGTTGCTGGACACCCCTCTCGATGCCCCGCACGGCTCCTTGGTCGCCGGCGTGCTCCGTCACCACGGCGCCTCGGTGCGGCCCTTCCCGGTCTTGTGCGCCACCGGTTTCGGTGACGATCTGGCCCTCGCCGCCGCCCTGCGCGCCTGCCGCGACCTGCCCGTCGTCCTGGTCGCCTCCGGCACCTATTCGTTCAACGACGAATGCCCGCCGGTGCTGGCTTCCTGCGGCACCAACGTGGTCGCCGCCGCGGGCAACGGCGGTTCCTCCCGCCCCTGGTGGCCGGCCGCGCTTTCCTCCGTCACGGCCGTGGGAGCCGACGCGCCGTTCTCGGGTCATGGCCCGTGGGTCAACGTGGTCGCTTCCGGCGTGGACGTGCCGGCCACCGTCGGCTCCACCCAGTCGCTGTGCACGGGCACGTCCTTCGCCGCCGCCCTGCACGCCGCGACCCTGGTGCCGGTGCCGTAACAGCTGAAGCCGAGGTGTGCGACGGCCCGCGCGGCTTCGACCGGGTGCTCGATGAGCCGATGCACCTCGGCCATCGCCTCGCTGACCTGCGCGTCGGGCACCGGAAGCACGCTGGCGAGTACCGCCCGCGTTCCGGTGTCGAGGAACGCGCGGGCAAGTCCCGACTCGCACGCGGACAGGACGACGATCTCGGGCGGGCTCTCGATGCGCGCGATGTCGTAGCCGTAGAGCGGCCCGTCTCCCAGTTCCAGGTAGGAGAAGAGCGGGTTGTCGGGGTGAACGTGGCCGTGCGCGGCGATGTGTGCGACGCCGGCGCCTTCGAGGCCACGCAGCGTTTCATCCACTGTGGATCTGAGGGCTGATCCGCCGTGTTTCCGTTGCAGTGCGGTCACTTCATCGCGCTGCAACCGAGGACCGGAAACCCACGCCCGGTGGCCACCTGCACCTGTTGGACGCCAGTGTCGCAACGAAGGCAAGACGTGGACGCGCTGGCCGAGCGCCGCCCACGGCATCGAGTGGAGCACGCCGTCCGGGATCACGACGACCTCTTCGGCTTCTGGCAGGAGATCCGTCGTGACGGCTCGGCCGGCCCGCAGTGCGAGTTTCGCGGTACGAACGAGCTCGGCGGGCTCGGGCACCACGCGCATGCGGGCCCGTCCGTTGATCAGCGTGACCGCGACCATCTGTCCTTCGTGGACGATGAAGCTGATCAACGGCAGTCCGGGCGGCGGGACCACGCCGTGCCGCGCGCGTTGTGCGGAGGCGAGGGTCAGCCTTCGGACGTCCCGCTCCCGTCCTTCCAACGGCAGCCCGAACGCTCTCGCCCGCCGCAGGTTCGTGAGTGCCCGCGCGAGCTCGGGATCGCTGGGAGGCAACGACACCGAGCAGGACGCACGATGCTGCTCCGACCAGTGCAGCACCTCGCGCGCAGTACGCGCCAGCCCCAGCGCATGCCCGGCCAGCTCGCGCCGTGGCCAGTCACCGTGGTGTTCGTCGAGGAGCTTGAGCCCCGCGCGGCACGCCGCCAGCGCACCACGCCGGTCCGATCTGCGGGCCTGCGCGAGCCAGCCGAGCGCCCGCGTCTGCACCGGCCCGCGAAACCGGTGCGCCGCAACAGCGTCCAGTTCACCGGCGGCAAGCAGGAACTCGACGTCCGGGCCCCCGAGCCGGAGCGCGGGCGCGGGATCTCCGTCGCGCAACGCACAGCGCGCACTGAGCACCGCCAGCTCCGGCACCTGCCGGTTGCACCGCCGGAGCAGCTCCAGCGCGGGTGTCAGCACCCGCCGCGCCTCCGCGGTCAGGCCGGCGGCGAGCAGCGCCTCGGCCCGGTCGACGAGCGCCTCCGGCCGGCTCGTCGAGTCGAGCCCCGCCTTCGCCGCGTCCTCGTACCGCCGCAGCGCGAGCGGCAGATCGCCGGCGAGCATCGCCACGAACCCCCGGTTGTGCAGGCACATCGCCGCACGTCCGGGCTCACCGATGGCCTGCAGCAACGTCTGCGCGGCGGTGAAGTCGGCTTCGGCCTCGGTCAGCTTCGTCGCGTGGCAACGCGCGATGCCCCGGCCGATGAGAGCGTTGGCGAGCCACCGCTCGTCGCCGTACCGGCGCAGCTCCCGGATGACCGAGGTCAGCTCGGCGATCGCCAGCCGCGGCTCGGCTGACTGGCACAGGTGCAGTCCGCGCAGGCATCTCGCTCTCGCCAGCTCCCGCCCGCGCAGGTGCGGCGTGGCGAGATCCAGGTGCCGGAGGCTGTGCTTGCGGCGGCCGCGGTCCAGGTCGATCCACGCGAGCGTGAGGTGGAACCGGGCCTCGCCGGTCAGCCGCAGCCCGCGCTGGGCGAACCGGGCGGCGACGTCGAGGTGGCCGAGTTCGACGTGGGCGATGCTCAGGTCGTGCAGGGCATCGGCCCGTTGCGGCTTCGTGCCGCGAACCTCGGTCGTCGCGATGGTGGCCGTGCGGATCGGCGCTGGCGCTCATGCGACGAACCAGCCCGTGGTGAGCTCCAGTTCGGGGACGGTGACGCACAGCGGGCCGGGCGGGACGTCGGCGCGGAACCAGCCCTCGGCGTCCGGGAGGAGTGCTTGCGTCGAGGTGGGGGTGCGGACTTCGACGGAGCCGGCCTTGTCATCAAGCACACCGGTCAGGCGGATGCCGGTCAGTGCGGGATCTAGCTGCAGGTACATGCGGCCGGCGCCGACGTGGAACACGAGTTGGCGGGAGGGGCCGCGGACCGGTTCGTCGACGACCGCCATCGGTTCGAGGCCGGTCGGGCGCGGTGCCACGGCAGGCGGCGGAACGTCCGTCGCGAACAGGTCGGCGATCTCGTCGAGCAGTGCGTCCCTCATCGGAGTGCCTCCAGCTTCCGGCGCAGCACCGCGAGGCAGCGGGTCCGGGTCTGGCCAACGCTCCCCACCTTCATCCCCAGGGCCTCGGCAACCTGTGCATAACTCAGTTCGGGGCTGTGGGCAGCGATCCGCAGCAGACGCTGGCAGCGCTCGTCCAACGTCATCAGTGCGGACCACAGCCGACGCCCGCGATCGTTGGTGATGGCGACCTCGTCCGGCGCCGGAAGGGGCGACTCCGGCTCCCAGAGATCGCACGGCACCTCACGGCCGCGCGCTCGCACGACGGCGATGCTTTGCCGGGTGGCGGTACGGACCAGCCAGGGGCCGAGATGCTCGGGTTGACGGATGCGAGTCAGGTGTTCGGCCAGGCAGAGCCAGGTGCACTGGTAGACGTCGGCGGCGTCGGCGTGGCTCAGGCGGAACGATCTGGGCACCGACCAGACCACCCGCGAGTAGCGTTCGACGAGGGCGTCCCAGCCGGACCGGCCGGAGCGCCAGGCGGCAAGCAGCTCAGTGTTCGAGTCCATGCCATTTGGAGTCGAACTCCGGCGTCAAGGCTCCACAACTCACCCGAAAGTGGGTTGTCCACAGTTGTGGAGGAACTCATCCACACCTGTGGACAACCAGTGGGTCTCACTGATTTGGTGACCTACGTGTGACCTGGCCCAGCACTTCGTTGGTCCACACAACTCACGATGATCAACGGTGGCCGCGACCGTCTCCGCCCCGGCCCCCGACCGCCGGCATTACGCTCGACGGCTGGAGAACCAGGAGGACAGATGCGGCGAGGCGAGGTCTGGTGGGCCGAGTTCGACGAGCGACGGCCTGTCGTGCTGCTGTCCGAGGAAGATCCATCCGGCCTCCGGGCGATGCAGGTTGTCGCCCCGGCGGATACCGGCATCTCCGGCCTGGGAATCGAAGTCGCAGTCGGCGTCCAGGAAGGACTGCCCTTTGACGGCGTGCTGCGGTTCGGGTTTCCGTGGCCGGGTTCTACCCCGTGTACCTGGCTGACCACCTTGCGCCGGGAAGACCTGATGGAGCGGGCAGGCGCGGTGTCCGCCGCCAAACTCGACGAGATCGACGACGCCCTGCGTGCCAGCCGGCAACAAGCGGAGTGGACCCCTGCCACAGCGGCCAGGCTCAGCGAGATCAAAGACTCCCTCCGCCGGCGGACTCAGGCAGACGCAGCAAGAACGGACAGCACCCTTCGTCCGTCTCCAGACACTGCCCGGACTTAGGACTTACTCGTCTAGAGCTTGTGGAGGCGTTCCACCGCTTCGTCGATCACCGCGTCCTGCTTGCAGAACGCGAACCGGATGAGGTGCTGCCAGTCCGCGGGCCGGTCGGTGAACACCTGGACCGGCACCGCGGCGACCCCGATCCGGGCGGGCAGATCCCGGCACAGCGCAAGACCGTCGGTGTAACCGAGCGGCCGGACGTCGGCGCAGATGAAGTACGTGCCCTCCGAGGAACGCACCTCGAAACCGGCCGCGCGCAGACCCTCGGCCAACCGAGCACGCTTCGAGGCCAACGAGTCGCGCAGGCCGTCGACCCAGTCCAGTTCGGCGGTCAACGCATGGGCCACGGCGGGCTGGAACGGCGCGCCACCCACGAAGGTCATGAACTGCTTGGCGGCGCGCACGGCCGAAACCAGGGCAGCGGGCCCGCACACCCAGCCGATCTTCCAGCCGGTGCAGTTGAACGTCTTGCCCGCACCGGAGATCGACAGCGTGCGAGGAGCCATCCCCGGCAGCGAGGCCAGCGGAATGTGGGTCAGGCCGTCGAACACCAGGTGCTCGTACACCTCGTCGGTGATCGCCAGCAGGTCGTGCTCGACGCACAGCGCCGCGATGGCCTGCAGCTCCTCCAGCCGGAACACGGTCCCGGTCGGGTTGTGCGGCGAGTTGACCAGGATGGCCCGAGTGCGCGGCGAAATAGCGGCACGCAGGGCGTCCACGTCGAGCGCAAGGCGGCCAGAGGCGTCCTCACGCAGACCGACGGTCACGCGCGTGGCACCGGCCATGGCCACGGACGCGGCGTACGAGTCGTAGTACGGCTCGATGAGGATCACCTCGTCGCCGGCCTCGACCAGGGCCAGCAACGAGGCCGCGATCGCCTCGGTGGCACCGACGGTCACCAGGATCTCGGTGTCCGGGTCGTAGGACAGGCCGTACCGGGAGCGGTGCGCGGCGATCGCCCCGCGCAGCACCGGCATGCCCGGACCGGGCGGGTACTGGTTCAGGCCGGCCGCGATGGCGGACTGAGCGGCCGTGAGCATCGAGGCGGGACCGTCGGTGTCGGGGAAGCCCTGACCGAGGTTCACCGCGTCGTGCCGCACGGCCAGCGCCGTCATCTCCGCGAAGATCGTCGACGTGAACGGCTGCAATCGAGGGACTAGCGCTGGTACCCGCACAACGCAGGATCTTCACGGACAATGTGCTTGTGGAGCAACTGACGGCCGCTGACCAGCAGAAGCGCACCGAGCTACGCCGGATGAAACTCGTCGCCACGAGCTTCCTCGTCGGCGCGACGATCATCTTCTTCGGCACGCACGCGTTCGAGGGTGCCTGGGTCGGCTACGTCCGGGCCGCGGCGGAGGCCGGCATGGTCGGCGCGCTCGCGGACTGGTTCGCGGTCACGGCGCTGTTCAAACGGCCGCTGGGGCTGCCGATTCCGCACACCGCGATCATCCCCACCCGCAAGAACATGTTCGGCAAGACGCTCGGCGACTTCGTGGGCGTCAACTTCCTGAGCCCGGCGGTGGTCCAGGACAAGCTCAAGCGCGCGGGCATCGCCGAACGCGCCGGCGCCTGGGTCAAGCAGCCGGAGAACGCCGAACGCATCACCAACGAGCTCGCGAACGTCATCAAGGGCGCCATCACGGTCCTGAAGGACGAGGAGGTCCAGGCGGTCCTGGAGCACGCGATCGTCAAGCGGGTCACCGAGAAGCCCTGGGGGCCGCCGCTGGGCAAGCTGCTCAACCAGGTGCTCACGGACGGCGCGCACCACAAGCTGGTCGACCTGATGTGCGACCGCGCGTACGAGTGGGTGCGCGACAACTACGACAAGGTGACGCTGATCGTCACGGACCGTGCGCCGACGTGGTCGCCCAAGTTCGTCGACTCGCTGCTCGGTGACCGGGTGTACGCCGAGCTGGTCAACTTCGCCTGGGCGGTGAAGACCGACGTCAACCACCCGATGCGCCTCGCGGTGGACCACTTCCTGCTCGAGTTCTCCTCGGACATGCAGACCGAGCCGGTGACCATGCAGCGCGCCGAGCAGGTCAAGCAGCAGGTGATCAACCACCCGGACGTCCAGAAGCTCATCAGCAGTGCCTGGGGCACGGCCAAGAAGATGCTGATCGACGCCGCCGAGGATCCGTCCAGCGAGCTGCGCAAGCGCGTCACGCAGGGGCTGATCACGCTCGGCACGAACCTGACGACCGACGCGGACCTGCGCGCCAAGGTCGACGGCTGGCTGGAGCAGGCCGCCGGCTACGTCGTGCAGAACTACCGCGCCGAGATCACCACGCTGATCACGGACACGGTCGAGCGCTGGGACGCGGAGGAGACCTCGCGCAAGATCGAACTGCAGGTCGGCCGGGACCTGCAGTTCATCCGGATCAACGGCACCGTGGTCGGCGCGCTCGCCGGTCTGGTGATCTACACCGTCGCCAGCGTCGTGTTCTGAGCTCTGGAGCGTTTTCGGAACGTGCGGGCCTTCTCGCGGTTGCCGCAGACCTGCATCGAGCACCAGGTGCGCGAGCGGTTGCGGGACCTGTCGAAGAACGCGCGCAGGCAGTCCTCGGCCGGGCAGATCTTGAAACGCTCCCAGGAGCCCAGCACCGCCAGGCGGGCGGACGCGGCCAGTACCGCACCGAGCGCGTCCGAGCTGGCGAGCATCGGCACGCCGTCGGTCAGCTCGATGCGAACGACACCCGCCGTCGTCTGAGGCCCGGAAGACCCTTCGATGGACGAACGCAGTGCTGCCCGCGCCGCGCGCGCCTGTGCGATTTCCCCGCTCCGCCCGAGGCCGCGCTCGGTCACCCAAGCGCGCCAGGAGGCTTCACTGTTCAGTACGTGTCGAGTGTTCAGGAAGTCGAGCAGCAGCTCGACGTCGTGATCCCAGCCGACAGTCAGCCCAGTCACCCCACCACTGTAGGCGTCACAGCGGGCGCGCGTCAGGACATCGATGAATACACCCGGTGTATACATCGTGTGTATAGTCCTCCGCATGTCGATCGGACACGCACTGTTGGGGCTGCTAGAGGGCGGTCCACGGCACGGATACGACCTGAAGCGCGCGTATGACGAGCGCTTCGGTCATGACCGTCCACTGCACTACGGACAGGTGTACTCGACCCTGTCGAGGCTGCTGAAGAACGGCTTCGTGAGCGAGGCGGGCGTGGAGGCGGGCGACGGCCCGGAGCGCAAGCGGTACGCGATCACGGACGCCGGCGTCACTGATGTAGAACGCTGGCTCAGCACGCCGGAGAAGCCGGAGCCGTACCTCCAGAACACGCTTTACGCGAAGGTGGTGCTGGCTCTGCTGTCCGGCCGCAGCGCCACCGAGGTGCTCGACACGCAACGCTCGGCGCACCTCGACACCATGCGCGTGCTCACCCGGCGCAAGACCACCGGCGACCTCGCCGACCAGCTCATCTGCGACTTCGCCCTGTTCCACCTCGAAGCCGACCTGCGGTGGCTCGAACTGACCGCGGCCCGGATCGACCAGCTGGCCGAGGAGGTCAAGCGATGACCCTGTTGAGGGCCGAGGGCCTGATCAAGTCGTTCGGCAAGACGAACGCGCTCGACGGCGCGGGCATCAGCATCCGCGAGGGCGAGGTCGTGGCGGTCATGGGGCCGTCCGGCTCCGGCAAGTCCACCCTGCTGCATTGCCTCGCCGGCATCCTGCCGCCCGACCAGGGCACGGTGCATTACCGCGACCGCGACCTGACGGCTATGAACGACAGCGCACGCAGCGAGCTTCGCCGCACCGAGTTCGGGTTCGTCTTCCAGTTCGGCCAGCTCGTTCCGGAGCTCACCTGCCTGGAGAACGTGGCGCTGCCGCTGCGCCTGAGCGGGATGAAGCGCAGGGACGCCGAACGCGCCGCGAACGACTGGCTCGCCCGGCTGGAGGTCGACGGCGTCGCCGACCAGCGTCCCGGCGAGACCTCCGGCGGTCAGGGCCAGCGCGTCGCTGTGGCCCGTGCGCTCGTCACCGGCCCGAAGGTGATCTTCGCCGACGAACCGACCGGCGCACTCGACTCGCTCAACGGCGAGCGCGTCATGCACCTGCTCACGACCGCGGCCCGCGAAACGGGAGCCGCCGTCGTGCTGGTCACGCACGAACCGCGCGTCGCCGCCTACTCCGACCGTGAGGTCGTGGTGCGCGACGGCCGCTCGCGTGACGTGGAGTTCGCTCGATGAACAGCGTCATCGGCGACCTCGCCCTGGGTGTCCGGCTGGCCGTCGGGGGCAGCCGGAAGTCCTGGGTGAGGCTCGCGCTCCAAGGTGCCGGCATCGGCCTCGGCGTCGCGTTGCTGCTGTTCGCCGCGTCGCTGCCGAACGTGATGGACGCCCGCCACGACCGGAATGAGGCGCGCAACCCGGTGTCCCAGGGCACCGGACCGGCACCGTTGCTGATCGAGCAGCACAGCCACCCGTTCCGCTCCGACTACATCCTCGGCTCCTACCTCAAGGCGCTCAGGCCGGATGCGCCCGTGCCACCGGGCATCGACCGGGTGCCCGGCGACGGGGAGATCTTCGTGTCACCCGCAGTCGCCGACCTGTTGGCGGCACCGGGCGGCGAGCTGCTGAAGCCGCGCTTCCCGCAGAAGATCGTCGGCACGATCAGCCAGACTGGTCTGCTGAACCCCGGTGAACTGCTCTTTTACGCCGGTGACTCCGCGATCGAGGAGTCACCGGGCAACAACACCGTCCATGGCTGGGGCGTGGCGCACGACGGCGGCGGGCTCGATCCGCTGCTGTGGATGCTCAGTCTCGTCGGCGTGGTGGTGCTGCTGTTCCCGGTGCTGGTGTTCGTCGGCGTCGCCACCCGGCTCGCCGCGGCCCAGCGTGACCGCAGGCTCGCGGCGTTGCGGCTGGTCGGCGCGGCCGCGAGCCGGGTGCGGCTGATCGCGTCCGGGGAGTCGCTGGTCGGTGCGCTGGCCGGGCTCGTGGTCGGCTTCGGGATCTTCTTCGCGATCCGGCCGTTCGTCGACCGGATCAGCATCCAGCAGCTGACCGCCTATCCCCAGCGACGTCATGCCGACGCCCGCGCTGACGCTCACCGTGGTGCTGGCGGTGCCGGTGCTCGCGGTGGTCACGTCACTCGTGGCGATGCGCCGCACGATCATCGAACCGCTCGGCGTGGTGCGCGACCAGAAGCCGGTGCGGCGCCGGTTGTGGTGGCGGCTCGTGCCCGTGGCGGCGGGGGTGGCGTTGCTGGCCAGCCAGTTCGGCAGGACCAGCCCGACGGGGAAGCCGGACGAGTGGCCGGTGGTGTCCGGCATCGTGCTGCTGATGCTCGGCATCCCGGTGGTGCTGCCCTGGCTGGTGGAGCGTGTGGTGTTCCAGATGCGGGGCCGCACGCCCGCGCTGCAGCTCGCCGTGCGGCGGTTGCAGCTCGACAGCGGCACGGCGGCGCGCGTCGTCGGCGGCGTCGCGGTCGTCCTCGCGGGCACGGTGACGGTGCAGATGATGCTGGCCGGCGTCGAGCAGGAAGTGCGGACCAAGGAGAAGAAACAGGCGTCCTTCAGCTACCTGACCGTCAACGCCGGTCGGGACGCCGACGCGAACAGAGTCATGGCTTCGCTGGAGAAGAGCGCTGGAGTGCTCGCCGTCCACCGGCTCGACCAGACCTTCGGACAGCTGAACGGCGACTACGTCGTCGCCACCATTGCGCCGTGTGCAGGCGCTGAAGCTGAGGTCGCAGGCGACCATCCCGAACTGCACGGACGGCAAGGCCTACGTCGTGCCCGCCCAAGGGCAGGCGTCCGTGCAGGCCGGTGACGTGCTGACGCTCAAGCCCTCGAACGAGAAGTGGACGGTGCCGTCGCTGGAGATGGCCGACGGCAAGCAGTCCGGTCTCTTCCTCACCCCGGCCGCGGCCGCCACCCACGGTCTCGTGGCGCGCCAATCCGAGTTCATCGCCGAGCTCGACCCGGCCTCGCCTGATGCCGCCGAGCACGCGCGCAACGCCCTGGCGAGGCAGCGCCCGTGGCAGGTGCACACCTACTTCGTCGGCCAGGACGACACCAACGAGATGGAACGGGTGTTCGGCGTGATCCGCCGTGCGCTGCTCGCCGGCTCGTTGCTGACTTTGCTGGTCGGTGCCGCGTCGTTGCTGGTCGTGGCGCTGGAGCAGGTGCGGGAACGGCGCAGGCCGCTCGCCGTGATGGCGGCGAGCGGAGTGCCGCGCGGCACGCTGGCCCGGTCGTTGCTGTGGCAGAACGCCCTGCCGCTCGCGATCTCCACGGTCGTGTCACTGGCCACCGGCATCGTGCTGGGCGTGCTGGTGATGCGGGTGTTCAACGCCGAGGTCGCCTACGACTGGGCCGGTATCGGCCTGATCACCGGCATCGTCGTGGGGCTGACGTTCGCGGTCACTGCTCTGACGTTGCCTTCGCTGAGAAGGGCGACCGGAGCACTTGGGTTGCGGACCGAGTAGTCACCTCGTGCTCTGCCAGGCGGTCCTGCACCAGTCCGTGCCGGAACTGGTAGCAGGCTCCCGCCCGGCAGAGCACGCCCAGCTTGCGTGAGTCCTCCAGGAAGACCATCAGCTCCCACGGCAGCTTGCCGCGCATGGCCAGCCAGATCCGTGCGACGGTGAACCACCACCAGCGCAGGTGCAGCACCGCCAGCGCGAACCCGAGCATCAGCCCGGACGCGAGACCCAGCCCGACCATGCCGGTCTGGCCGGGGCCGAACACCAGTGCCGCGGCGGAACCGAACACCACGGCCAGCACCAGCGACCCGGTCCACACCGCGATCCGGTCGCGCGCCATCGTCCACTGAGGACTGGAAGCCTGGGACAGCTCGGCCGAGCTCGACAACGCGAACCGCAGCGCGACGGCCACGGCCAGCCCGAGCCCGACCACGAGGCCGGCGGAAAGTCCGTACAGGGCACCGAAAACGAGCCCGGCGGCGAGTCCGAGCACGCCGGGAACGAGCAGCAGACTGCGCCAGATGCCCAGGCGTGGCTTGGCTTTGCGCTCCTGCGAGGCGGTGAGCGCGGCCGCACCGACGGCGATGCCCGCGACCAGACCGGTGATCGGGGCGAGCGACGGCGTGATCGAGTACGCCATCAGCCAGGCGACCCCGAACCCGCCGATCGCGCCCAGCACCAGCGCGCCGAGCAGCGCGAGCCACGTGTTGCCGACCGACCGGCGCAGCTCCCACCAGGCCAGCTCGCGGATGTCCCGGTCGCGCATCTCGTGCGCGAGGAACTCGAGCCACCGGCGGGCCCGGTCCCGCGGCCAGACCTGCGTCGCCTTCGCGTGGTGCGCGGCGGCCCGGTTGCCGAACGCCCGCGACACCAGTTCGTCGCACAGGTGGTCCGAGATGGCCCGTGCGTCCGGGAACCGGCCGCGGTCCAGCAGTTCGGTCGGCTCCGCCTCGCCGTCCGTGTAGACCATGCTGGCCAGCCACATCGTCAGCGGCGTGCACAACGCGTCCGCGAGCCGGCCGTCCGGCTCCTCGCGCAGGTGGATGAACACCGGCTCCCACCGCGCCGCGCCGACGCTGTCCGCGCTGGCCCGCAGGTAGGCGGCGACCTCCTCCAGGTCGAGGGGAGCGAGTTCGACGACGTCCGCGCCCGGCAGCGGGCCGGCCGCGTGCACGGCCTGGTCGTACTCGGCCGTGCGGCAGGTCAGCACCAACGGCCGTTTCGCCGGGAACGCCTTCGCGATCCGCGCCAACGCGTCCGCGCGCTGGTGGGCGGGGATGTCGTCGAGGCCGTCCAGCACGGGCAGCACCCGGTGCTGCTCGACCAGCAGGTCGCCGGCGTAGCTGCCGTACAGCTCGGTGTTGCGCAGCGCCGGGTGGTCCTCGTACAGCCTGCGCGTCAGCCACGTGCGGATGTCCTCGACCGCCGGGTTCCACGTCGAGAGCGGCAGCAGCACCGGCACCATGCCGCCGTCGTAGCGGTCCAGCAGGCCGCACGTCAGCAGCATCGCGACGGTGGTCTTGCCGGTGCCCGCCTCGCCGAGGATCACCATCCTGCGGTTGATCTGGCGTTCGAACGCGCCCACCACCGCGTCACTGCGTCCCGGCGGCGCGTCCGGCTCGTCGCTCACGTCCAGCTCGGCCGCGGTCCAGTGCAGTTCGAGCACGTCCGGATCGGTGAGGCCGCGCGAGCGCACCTCCTCGTTCCACTGCGACTGCAGGCCGACGGCGAGTGCCCGGCACGCGGCGTCGAGGTGCTCGTCCGAGCTCAGCTCGGCGTTGTGCCTGCGCCGCACCCACGGGTCGAGTAAAGCCAGCAAGCCCAGGAACGCCACCGCGAGGACGATCAGCCACACGTGCGGGTTGATGCCGTGTGCCGGTCACGAACAGACCTGCGGCCGTGAGCAACGCGGTCAGCACGCAGCCGGTCAGCAGCGCCTGCTGACGGAATCTGGACATGCGCGCATCATGACGCACCGCATCCGCCCGGGTTCGATTCAGTGACCCGTGTCGTGACGTTCGTTCCTGATCACAGATGCCACCTGAGATCTTTCAGGGTGAGGAACTGTCCTTCGGGGCCGATCTCGACGCCGAAGTGGTGCCGGCGGGGTTTGCCGAGGTCGTGCCACCTGACGATGGCCTGCTCGGCGGTGTCCCAGAGCCGCTGCGGGCCGCCCTGGTCGACGTGCGAACCGTGGTGGTGCACCCAGGAACCGTCCGGATGGGCGAGCCAGTCCTGACCGGCGACCACGTCCCGCAGCGCGATGCCGGCGAAGAACTCGAACGGGCTGCCCGGGTTGATCACGGTGTCCAGCGGCAGCGTGGTGGCGCGTCGTTCGTAGGAACCCGCACCGGCCAGAGCGGGCGGCCGGGCATGTGCGCGCAACGGCATGAAGCGGCCGTCCTCGACCAGGACCTGGCCCTCGCCGGTGCCGTCGCCGTTCGACACGATCCGCACCAGGCCGGCGCCGATGGGGCGGTGCAGCGTGGTGACGACGAGGCCACCGGGTCTCGTCTGCTCCAGCCAGGCGAGCGGGATGGTCGCGACGGAGCAGGTGGCGAGCACGCGGTCGTACGGCGCGCGTTCCGGATGCCCGAGCGCGCCGTCACCCGCGACGCACGTCGGGGTGAAGCCGTTGTCGCGCAGGCGTTCTCTCGCCCGGCCGGAGATGTTCGGGTCGACGTCGATCGTCGTCACGTTCGCGGAACCCACGACGTGGCACAGAAGAGCCGCGTTGTAGCCCGTCCCGGTGCCCACCTCGAGCACCGAGTGTCCGGTGTGGACGTCGAGCGCCTCCAGCATGATCGCCATGATCGTGGGCATGCTCGACGAGCAGGTCGGTGTGCCGCCGGTCACCGTGTCGTCGCCGTCGAACTGGGTAACCCACACCCGGTCGGCGTAGACGAGTTTCAGCCAGTCCGGGTGCCTGGCGGTGACGCGCTCCCAGTCACCGTTGTGCAGCTGGCGGTAGAACCTCGGCAGGAACTCGTGCCTCGGCACGGACCGGAAAGCCTTGAGCCACTTGGAATCGTGCAGCACGTCGCCGCCAAGCAGGTGGTCCGCCAGCTCGGCTCGCAGGGCTCCGGCGTCGTCCATGTCCCCTCCACGGTATCCCTGTGGCGGAGCACACGCAGCGATTGCTAGCAGGGTGCTTGCAAGAGCTAGCACCCCCCGCTAACGTTGTTGGTGGCACGAGGAACGGGAGCAGGAACAGTGGACAAGTCCATCGACAAAGCAGTCGCGGACCTCGGCCGCAACATCGGTGAGTACATCCGCGAGCAACGCAACACCGCGAAGATCTCGTTGCGGGAGTTGGCGAAGCAGGCGGGTGTCTCGAATCCCTACCTCAGTCAGATCGAGAGGGGACTGCGCAAGCCCAGCGCGGAGATCCTGCAGCAGATCGCCAAGGGGCTGCGCATCTCGGCCGAGGTGCTCTACGTCGAGGCCGGGATCCTCCAGCAACGCGAGGGCGGTGCGCTGGCGGACGCCATCGTCGCCGCGACCGAGCTGACCGAGCGACAGAAGCAAGTGCTGCTCGATGTTTATGAATCTTTCAGGCGGGAGAACTCCGCCAAGAACAAGGAGGACTGATCTCCATGCCGAAGCTCACCCAGGACGACGTTCGCAAGGCCGCCGAGCAGGGCGCCCACGCCGCACGCCAGGCGCTGCTCGCCGCGCTCGGTGCCGGTGACCTCGCCGCCAAGGCGGTCGTCGAGGCCCTCAGCAAGGCCAAGGAGCGTGCCGACGAGGCCCGCACCCAGGCCCAGGACCTGCCCACCGAGCTCAAGGACCTGCGCGACAAGCTGCAGCCGGCCGAGCTCAAGAAGCTGGTCGACGCCTACACCGCCTCCGCGGTGAACCTCTACACCTACCTCGCCGAGCAGGGCGAGCAGACGCTGGAGCAGATCAAGGCCCAGCCGCAGGTCAAGCAGGCCGTGGAGCAGGTCGAGCACGCTGTCGAGGCCGCGCAGAAGCGCGCCGAGTCCGCTGCCGCCGACGCCCGCGAGATCGCTGACGACGTGCTCGGCAAGGTCACCCGCCGCACCCGTTCGATCGGCGAGAAGGTCGCCCACGAGGTCGAAGAGGGCGCCGAGAAGCTGGCCGAGGAGATCGTCGAGGCCGGTGGCGAGGCCGCGCACGAGGTTCGCAGCACCGCCCGCAAGACCGCGAACCGCACCGCGCCGCGCAAGCCGGCGACGACCACCCGCACCACTGGCACCACCGCTGCCAAGAAGACGACCACGACGAACACCACCAAGTGAGTCGCTGAACGTCTCCGAGAGGGGAGCAGGCCGACCGGCCTGCTCCCCTCTCGGCGTACCGGCACGTAGTCTGGGTGCGTGTTCAGTGTTCCGACTGCGTTTACGCTGGAGTTCCTCGACCAGATCGTGTACTTCTTCGCCGACTCGGCCTTCACGATCATCGGGCTGTTCGCGTTCATCCACGCGCTGGGTCAGCGGGTGGAGGCGTACAGCGCGGCCGAGCGTTCGACCAAGCCCGCGTGGCTCGGCATCACCGGTGGTGGGGCGGCGGCGTTGTTGCTGTTCGAGCCGGGCACGTTCGGCTCGATCTTCTGGCTCGCCGGCCTGGTCGCGGTGATCGTCTACATGGTCGACGTGCGACCGAGACTGATCGAGGTGCAGCGCGGCCCACGCTGGTGATCACCAGTTCATACGGCTCCGGCTCGCCCGTCACCCTGGTGGCGCACGGGCTCGGTGCCACGCCCGGTGAGGCGCGGATCCCCGCCTCCGGGCTGCCCGGCACCCGAGTGGTGGTGACCCTGCCCTCGCACGGCGCCGCGCCCGACGCACCCGCCGGGTACTGGGACTACGGCCGGATCGCGGCCGATCTCGGGACCGTTCCCGCCGACTTCGCGGTCGGGGTGTCCCTGGGCGCTGGGGCGCTGGTCCGCCTGCTGGCCACGTCGCCCGATCGTTTTCAACGGGTGGCGCTGCTCCTGCCCGCCGTGCTGGACCAGCCGCGTCCGGCGTTCACGCTGCAGCAGCTCGCCGACCTGACCGTGGGGCCGCCCGAGTACGTGGCCGAGCGGCGCGCGGCGTTGGGGCGGTTGGCTGGGGCGGCATCGGAACTTCCTGGCCAAGTAGCGGTGGCCGACGCCTCGGTGCTGGCGGCGGTTTCGGCTCCGGTGCTGGTCATCGGGGCTGTGGACGACCCGCTGCATCCCGAGGAGGTGGCCAAGGCCACGGCCGCGGCGTTCCCTCAGGGCGAGTTGTGGCTGGTGGACTCGCCGTCGCCGATGATCACGCACCGCGCCGAGGTGCGGCGGAGGTTGGTCGACTTCTTCGCCGGGTAGCCGAAGTGCATGGCTGAACAGAAGAAGATCGCATTCCTGGTCGACACGGAAGGTATCGAGCAGGTCGAGCTCACCGACCCGTGGTCGCACGTCGAGAAGGCCGGCGGAGTACCGCGCCTGCTCGCGCCGAAGCTCGGTGAGGTCCGCGGCTTCAACCACCTCACGCCCGCCGACGCGTTCCCGGTCGACACCACCTACGCCGACGCGAACGCCGACGACTACGACGGCGCGGTCATCCCCGGTGGTGTGGCCAACGCGGACTTCCTGCGCATGGACGACGACGCCGTGCAGCTGGTCAAGGAGCTGACCTCGCGCGGGAAGCCGATCGCGGCGATCTGCCACGGGCCGTGGCTGCTGGTCGAGGCCAACGTGGTGCGCGGCAAGATGCTGACGTCGTTCCCCAGCCTGCAGACCGACATCCGCAACGCGGGCGGTGACTGGGAGGACCAGGAGGTCCGGGTGTGCGACATGAACGGGTGGACGCTCGTGACGTCGCGCAATCCCGACGACCTGCCGGCGTTCAACCGCGCGGCCTTGAAGGCGTTCGGGCTGGATTGAAAAAGCAGAGCGGGATCTGCAGCTCCCACTGTGCCATTCGCCTAGAAAAGCTTCGCCTAGAAAAGCAATGCGCCTACAACTGTGTTTGCGCGTAGTGCTTCATCGCAGCGTTCGACCACTCAGCCGTGCCCTCGGCCTGGGCGTCCAGCTGTGACCTGAACTCGTCTTCGAGGTACAGGTCCGCGAGTCCCGAGTAGGACTCCCGGTTGGGCGTCCAGCTGAGGCTGATCCACCGGTAGTGCCGGTCGATCAGCTCCTGCGTCTCGGGCGCGTCGGCCGCGACACCGGCCGTGAACAGCTCCGTCGCCCGCGTGACGATGTCCTGCCACTCCTGCAGGAACCGGTCGGCGTCCGCCTTCGTGGCACCCTGCCAGCGCTTCTTGCTGCTGGCGATGTGCTTCTTGACGCCGTCGCCGAAGCGGTCGACCAGCTGAGCCTCGTGCTCCTTCTGCTTGGCGGCGTCGAAGCCGTCGAACAGCTCTTCCATCTTCACCTCGTCCCCTCCTTCCAGTTCTTCGATCGTGCGCGCGACGGTGTTGGCGAGCCGGTCCAGCCGTTGTCGCTCTTCTTGCAGCCACCGGTGGTGGTTGCGCAGGACGGTCAGCTGGTCGGTGCCGCTCAACATGTCCGCCACCACGTCGAGGCCCAGGCCCAGGTCGCGGAGCAGCAGGATCTGCTGCAGGCGGTGCACCTGTTCCTTCTCGTAGTAGCGGTAGCCGTTGTCACCGACCCAGGCCGGTGTCAGCAGCCCGATCGAGTCGTAGTGCCGCAGCGTCCTGGACGTCACCTTCGACATCCGGGCCACCTGGGCGATCGACCAGGCCATTTCCGGTTCCCCCTTCGCGCTTGATTTCGAGGGTAAGGGTTGACGCAGCGTCAAGGTCAAACAGTGTCTGATGGCCCCTGCTTCGCAGATGGCGGCGAGTTCGCCTTCAAGTCGGTCGTCCGGCCGACTCGCTCGCACCGAAATGGGCTCCGCCGATTTCGGCACGAGCGGGTGACCGGACGACCGACGCGAACTCGCTGGCAGGATGGTTCGGGTGTGGACCATCGCTGGATCGTTGGAACCCGTCCCTGTGCTGTCTCGCCTCGACCTCGTCTCCGAGACCGTGGCGACCGTGTTGAAGACCCTCCCGGACGCCGATCGCCTCGCCGTCGCCGTGATCGACCCGTCGCTCGCGGACACCGCCGAGTTCTGCGCGCACTACGGCTCGCCCCTCGACGCCTCCGCCAACTGCGTCGTCGTCGCGGGTAAGCGCGGCGGCGAACTCCGTTATGCAGCCTGCATGGTCATGGCGACCATGCGCGCGGACGTGAACGGTGTCATCCGCAGGCGGCTCGACGCGCGCAAGGCGTCGTTCGCGCCGATGGACGACGCCGTGTCGTTGACCGGCATGGAGTACGGCGGCATCACGCCGATCGGCCTGCCCGCGGACTGGCCGGTCCTGCTGTCGCCCGAGGTGGCCGCCGCCCCGGAGCTCGTGATCGGCAGCGGCATCCGGGGCAGCAAGATCCTCGTGCCCGGCGACGTGCTGGCGAAGCTGCCGGGCGCCGAGGTGCTCACCGACCTGGCGCGCTGACGTGGAGCTGAGTTCAGGAGCCACCGGTTTGGTCGTCGGCGCGGTCCTCGGGCTGATGTTCAGCGTCTTCTTCGAGGACTACCTCAAAGACCGCAGGTTGCGGGTCGCCAAGCGGATGAGCCGGATGGTGTCCCGCGGCGCGCTGCCGGAGCGACGCGAGGAGTTCCGGCTCGGGCCGTTGGTCTGCCCGATGCTCGTCGTCGAGGGCGATGGTGAGCAGGTGATCAACGAGCAGTCCGTGCGCATCATCGTCGACCCGGTCGACGTCCAGGTCCCCGACGAGATGGTCGCCTGGCGTGACGAGATCGCCGCTGAGCAGGAACGGAAGCGGGCGGCCGGCGAGCCGTCCTTCTGGAACGGCCCGAACTACGCCGTCAGCGGTTTCACGATCAGCCGCACGCCACGCGACGAGGCGCCGGAGGTGTGCCTGCGGCTGCGGCACTCCGACTACTACACCTTTCTCGCGACCCAGCAGCTCGACCGCGAGTTCGCCGACGGGACCACACCTCGGTCCCGCTATCTGAACGGGACCCGGCCGGTCGACGCGCCGGACTTCATGTGCAGCAGTTTCGGCACCAACGTCGCGGTGGTCACCGCGGACAACCTGCTGGCCGTCCACCGCCGCGCCGCCGATGTCGGCTCGCAGCCGGGCACGTGGAGCTCGTCGGCGAACGAGGCGCTGTCGCGGCAGCTCGACTCACGCGGTCGCAGCGCACCGAATCTCTACGACGTGATGCGTCGCGGGCTCGCGGAGGAACTGTCGCTCGACGAGACCGAGTACCACCTGGAGCTGCTGTCGTTCACCATCGACACCCACCGCCAGCAGTGGGGCGCGTTGTTCGTCGCCTTCCTGCACGACGTCACCGGCGCTGATCTGCTCGACCGACGGACCCGCGGCGTGCCGGACAAGTGGGAGCACGACCTGCTCGAGTTCGAGCGGTTCGAGGTGGAACCGGTGATCAGGCTCCTGCTCTCCGACGAGCGGCGCGAGCGGTGGTCCTCAGTCGGACCACCGCTGTTCTACACCGCGCTGATTCGGCGCTACGGCCGCGCACATGTGGAGCGCAAGGCGGCCGCTTTGCTGCGCAAGACCTAGCCACATCCGGCCGCGCACAGCCTGCTGATCACCTGGTCGGGGTCGAGGTCCCACCTGATCACGCGCGGGTCGGGGCCGGAGGACGTGAGGTCGCCGTCGGCGTCGAACAGCACGGCGTTGACCGGACCGGTGTGCCCGGTCAGCGTCGCGACCTGGGCGCCGTCGGCGACCTGCCACAACGTGATCAGGCTGTCGTTCGCCGCCGCTGCCACGGTCGTGCCGTCCCGGCTGACCGCGACCGCTCCGACCGCGCCTCGGCCGGTGACGAGTGTGCGCGCCTTGCCGTTGGCAGCCCACAGCGCGACCTCGCCGCCTGCGTCACCCACGACGAGACCGGCACCTGGCACCGCGGCGATCGACTTCACCGCCGGTCCCGCGTCCCGGACGACCTCGACCTGGTCACCCGACCACCGCAGCACCCGGCCGTCCGCGCCGCCGGAGGCCACCACGTCGCCGAGGAACGCCACGGTGTTCACCGGGCCGGAGTGGCCGGTCGGCAACGGTGTGCCGAGTCTGTCGGAAGCCAGGTCCCACAGCACGACCGCGGCGTCCTCGCCACCGGTCACCGCCCGGTCGCCGGCCACCACCAGGCTCTTGATCGGGCCGCGGTGGCCCTGCCACGTGCGCACCGCCTGGCCGTTGGTCTGCCACAACGTCAGCACGCCGCGCATGTCGGCGGCGACGACGAGGTCGGCGGAACGGAACGCCAGCGCGGTCACGTGGGCGGGGACGTCGATGCGCCCGATCTGCTTGCCCGCGCGGTCCCACAGCAGGATCATCCGGTCGCGCCCGCCGGTGGCCAGCACCGCGCCGTCCGGGGAGAGCGCGATGCCGTCCGGAGGGCTGGTGTGCCCGGTCAACGGCGGCAGCGGCAGGTTCCAGAGACTCACGCTCTCGTCGCCTCCTGCGGCGAACCACGCGCCGTCCGGGCTGAGCGCCGCCGCGAAGAACGGGTGCGTGCGGCTGATCAACCCGGTCAGCCAGCCGCCGTCGGGCACCGTCCACCAGCGGATGCTGCCGTCGTCGCTGGTCGACACGACCTTGGTGCCGGAGGCGTCGAACTGCACCGAACGCACCGCGCCGACGTGCCTGCGGAGCCCGGAAGTCTCGCCGGTCGCGAGCACGCGCAGCACGACCTGATGGTCGTCACCGCCGGACGCGAGAGTGCGGCCGTCGGGGCTCAACGCGACCGTGCGCACGGCGGCGTCGTGATCGGTGAACGTGCGCGGAATACCGTTCTCCACCACCAACGTGCCGTTCTTACCGCCGACAGCGAGCACAGATCCGCTCAGCGCGAGTGCGTTGACCTCGCCGAGTTCGTGCACGACGGTGCTCGTCCGCGTCCATTCGTCCGTGCGCCACAACGAGATGACGCCGTCGGCCGTCGCGACTGCGGCGGTCTTGCCGTCCGCCGTGAACACCAACGCCCGCACGCCCGCATCGAGAGTGATGGTGCGCAACGGCAGATGGGTTCGCGTGTCCCAGAGAACGATCCGTCGGTCGTCACCCGCTGACACGAGCACAGGGCCGCCAGGCTGGAACGCAAGTGCTTGCACGGCACCGTTGTGCTGGGACAGAACCGCCGGCGAAGCGACCGAAGTAGTCGATCGCAGCAGCACGGAATGGTCATCGCCCGCGGTGGCGAGCAACGTGCTGTCGGCGTTGAACGCGACCGCCCGCACTGGTCCGCGATGGTCCTTCAAGACCGTCCGCGCCGGCTTGTAGGCGGCGGTGCTGAGCAACGCGCCGCGTGCTTCGGCCGTCGCCGAGGTGCGGTAGGCCTCGACGGCGAGCAGCCCCGCGGCGTCTGGCCACGACGCGCTGAGGTCCTGAGCCTGTACGGCGATCTGCCGCGACTCGGCGACCTGACGTTCCCGCACGGCGGTGCGGCGTTGCACCACGGCCACCGACGTCACCGCGAGGCACGCCACGGTCAACGCGGCCAGTGCTTTCACGAGCGTGCGCAGCCGACGGGCGTGCCGGTGCACCGTCTCGCGCGACGCGTTCTCCTCGTCGACCGCGGCCTGCAGGAACTCGCGCTCCAGTTCGTTGGACGCCACCGCCCACTCGATTCGCCCGGCCAGCTCACGCATCGAAGCGAGCCGCACGCCGCGGTAGAGCAGGTCGGGGTCACGGCCGGTCGACTGCCAGGCCGCCGCTGCCGTGGTGAAGTCGCGGTGCAGTCGCAACGACTCGCGGTCGTCGTCGATCCACTGCCGGAGCCGCGGCCATGCGCGCACGAGCGCTTCGTGGGCTAGTTCGACCACGCCGTCTGCGACCACTATCAGCCGTGCGTTCGCCAGCACGTTCACGACGTGCGCGGTGTCGGTCGGTCGGCCCGCTGCCATCACCTCGTCGAGAGGGGCGCGGCGCCGTAGGTCGTTCACGTCGTCATGGGTCTGCACGAGCCGAAGCAACACAGCGCGCGCGACGGCCTGTCCTCGCGCGGACAGTTCGGCGTACGTGTTCTCGGCTGTGATGGCAACGGCAGCGGTGACTCCGCCGCTGTCCCGGTATGCGTCGAGCGTCAGCCGGCCGCGCTCCCGTCTTCGCCAGGTCTCCAGCAGGGCGTGCGAGAGGAGCGGCAACGCGCCGGACTGGCCGCGGACGTCGGCCAGCGCGGCGGCGAGCATCTCCGGCTGCACCTTCAGTCCGGCCCGCTCCGCCGGTTGCTCGACGGCCGCGCGCAGCTCGTCGTCGGTCATCGGCCCGACCAGCACCTGGGCGTCGCGCAACGCTTCGACCAGCGCGGGCACCGTGGCGCAGTGGCCGAGGAAGTCGGCCCGCACAGCCAGCAGCACGCGCTTGTCGCCGTCCAGCAGTGACGCGACGAACGCCTCCCGGTCGACCGCGCTGTCGAAGTGCGTGAACAGCTCCTCGAACTGGTCGATCACCACGAGGTCGGCCTGGCCGCCGCGCCAGGTCGTCGGCGTCGCGGTGAGTACCGTCCAGTCGGTCAGCGCGGGCAGCACCCCGGCGTGGATCAACGAGGACTTGCCCGACCCGGACGGCCCGAACACACCGACGACGCGTTGTCTTCGAATGCGGCCGACGAGGTCGGCGGCGAGGGCGCTGCGGCCGAAGAACCGGTCGGCGTCACCGATCCCGAACGCCGTCAGCCCGAGGTACGGCGTCGAGTCGTCCTCGCCTTTGGCGGCCTCACGCCAGCGCTGCTCCCATTGGGTCACATCGCCTTCGCACGCTTGGACGTACGCGAGTGCGACCGAAAGCGACGGAAGCTGTTCTCCCGCAGCAGCCTGCGACAGCGCGGTGGCGGAGTAGTGCGCGCGTTGGGCGAGCGTCCGGTAGTTCGGTGCGCCGGCCTTCTCCCGCAGTTGCCGCAGTTCCCACGCGAACCGCTGGACCGGGCCGTCCTCGGGATCGATCGGCCGCTCTCGTCTACCCACTCGGACTCCAGTTGATCTGAGTTGATTGAAAACCGCCTGCGGCACTGCCTGATCAACTCAACCCCCTCTAAACCTGGTGGCGCAACGAAATCAGGCTTGAGCAGGGAGTGATGATGACCAGACGCTGGCGCACAGCACTTCTAGTGGCTTTGACGGGTGCGCTGAGCGCGGCGTTGCCCGTACAGGCCCAAGAGGCGGCAGACGAACTAATCCACAGCCGCCCAACGGGTGCCTTCGCGTTGACTCCCGACTGGAGTCTGGAGTCGTACGCGCAGAAGCTGCAGACCGCCGTGGGCACCACCACGTCGGTCGCCGCTCTGCTGGGTGACGCCAACCGGGACATCGCGTCCTGCAACAGCGCGCAGCAGCAGGCGCTTCCGGAGAACTACAACCGAACGGACTACCCGCTGCCGTCCGATCAGATCCTGCGCAGCAGTGAGAAGTTCTGCTGGGACCCGGGCGACAGCAAGGTCGACTACTGGATTCCGCAGGGTGTCACCGGTTCCGCGGACGCGGACAAGGACGGCCTCTGGGGCGACAACCGAGTGCTGCTCGTCAGTTGGTACTACGACAAGTCGGCGCCGAACAAGGGCGTGCGGATCTCGTTCGTCGACATGAAGAACCGTAAGTACCGGCACGTGTTGCTGGTCGAGCCGACGAAGACGACGACCCCGGACTACAAGGCCGTGCCGATCCATGCCGGTGGGATCGCCTGGCTGAACAACCTCCTGTACGTGGCCGACACCAAGGTTGGTCTGCGGGTGTTCGACATGGATCGCCTCCTGGAGGTGTCCGACGCACAGGACAGCATCGGCAAGAGCGGCAGCAACTACTACGCCCACAGCTACAAGTACGTGCTGCCTCAGGTCGCCACTTACCGGCAGCCTCGCGCACACCGCCGAAAAGTGCGTGCCCAGCGCCACGTGGCTGTGCTTCTCGTCGTTGTCGCTTGACCGCAGCACGACCCCGGACACGCTCGTCGTCGGCGAATACCGCGACGAACGCAGCACCGACGCCGCTGTCGACGGCGGTCGTGTGGCCAGGTACCAGGTCGACGCCTCGACCCGGCAGCCCGTGCTGACCAACGGCAAGGCCGTCCCGCAGGACGTGGTGACCATGCCGCGCAGCAACATCCAGGGCGTCCAGACCTGGAAGGGCCGCTACTACCTCGGCCGCAGCTCCAACCGGAACCACAGCTGGATGCACTCCGGTTCGGTCGGTGGCACCACGGACTCCAGCAGCTGGGCCATCGGTGGCGAGGACCTCTACCACGAGCACGGCGCGAACGAGACCGCCGGAAAGCTCTGGACCGTCGCCGAGCACGCCTGGACCGAGGACCGCAGCACGTTCATCGACCGGCGAGCGATCTTCGCCGTTCCGCTCAGCTCGATCGGCTGAGCCCACTCACGTCCGCCTGCTTCGAGGCGGAAACCCTTAACCGATGAAGGGAAACACCGCATGCGCAAGGCAATCGTCGCTTTCTCGATGGTGTCGGCCGCGGCCGTCAGCGTTCTGGTGCCGGGCACCGCACTCGCCATCGACTACGAGATCAACTACGGGACCCAGGGCGGCACGCCGCCGGGAAGCGCCGTGTGCGCGGACGCGAAGGTCGACGTCCGGGTCTGCTACGAGCGGGGCGGCGACAAGTGGTGGGTCCAGGACCGCAAGGCCGACCACAAGTCGGCCGTCGTGGAGTGGGCGAACTACCGCAACGGGTCTCTCTACCGCTACGGCCGCTGCGTCAACAGCCACGAGGCCGGCAGCTGGGCGACCTGCAACAAGAACTACTACGAGGACAGCAGCCTGAGGGGCCTGCAGGGCGTGTGGAACCGCAGCACGGGCGCCGACCCGGAGGTCTACACCCAGGAGTGGTCCTTCCAGTGAGCCGCTAAGCCTGGTACTTCACCAGTAGCTCGACCGCTTCATCGACATCGTCGGTGACGAGGATCCACTGTTCGGCCTCCCGGCCCGCCGCGAGCTTTCGCACCAGCGGCGCGGCCGGGACCTCGTCGTTCCAGAACGCCTTGCCCAGGAACACCATGGGGGCGGCCGGGCCGACGCTGCAGTAGTAGTTCTGCGTGAAGTCCTGGAAGACCTCCTGGACCGTGCCCGCCTTGCCCGGCGTGTAGACGATGCCGCCGGTCGCCACGGTCAGCAGGCCTTCCTCGCGCACCGAGTTCGCGAAGTACTTCGCGTGCAGCTCGCAGGCCGGGTTGGGCGGCTCGTGGCCGTAGAACCAGGTCGGGATGCCGATCGTGCGCGGCTTCTCGAATCTGCGGATCTCCGGGAACGCCGCCAGCCAGCGGCCGATCGACTCGTCGTCCTGACCGAACGACGGCGCCGTCGCGATCGCGTCGAGGACCTCCTTGTCGGCCTCGCCGAGCCGGACGCCCAGCGGCACCGCCTCCATCGCGCCGGGCCCGCCGCCGGTCAGCACCGTGAAGCCGGCCCGGCCCAGTGCCGCACCCAGCTCGACGGCGTTGCGGTAGCCCTCCGAGTCGCGGGCCAGGGCGTGGCCGCCCATCACCGCGACCGGCGACCCGGTCAGCGCCTCGTCGAGCGCCTCCGTGATCGAGTGGTCGTGCAGGCGTTCGGACAGCGCGTGCAGCGGGTCCGGGTGGTGGCCCTGCTGCCTGCTGTGCCGGTAGATCACCGCGTCCGGGGTGTTCGCGTACGACCGGGGGCTGGCCGGGTCGAAGCCCGCGAACAGCTCGGCCGGCGTGTAGAGCTTCGCCCGGTACACCTCGTAGGGCACGTCCGGGATCACCGGGAAGATCAGCGCCCCCGCGGCCTCGGCCCGTCGCTGCATCGTCTCGCTGAGGGCGCAGCCGAGCAGCAGCGCGCCGTCCAACGGAACGCGCACGTCCTCGCGAGTCAGGTCGAGCCCGATGATGACGGCTTTGCGCAGGTCAGGCTCTGCCCGCAGCTGGTCGAGGTCGGTGATTTCGGTCCGCACGAAAGAAAGCCTATGCCTCGGGCGAACCAACGTGCCTCCGAATCCGAATGACTACTAGGGAACCCGGTCCGCCTCGACGTCCAGCCGAGAGCGGCCGCTGGCCGCTGCCCAGGAAAGGTTCCCCGCAATGGTTACCGAACAGCTGACCGGCTGCGCCGCCCGAGGCGCCCGGGTGGTAGACCCCCACCGCGTCGAATACCTGGACTGCGGTGGTTACGGAGTACCTCTGCTCGGCCACGCGCACCCGGCGGTCGTGCAGGCCGTGGTGGGCCAGGTCCGCCACCCGTCCCTGCTGGACCGCCTGATGCTCGACCTGGTCACGCCCAACGGCCTCGACCACATCCACACCTTCCCCTCCGCCTCCGAGGCCGCCCAGTTCGCCGTGGCGCTGGCACAGGCCAACGGCCGACCACGAGTGCTGACCAGCGGCGACGTCCCGTTCGGCGGCATCGACTCGTTGCGCGCCACCCTCGCCTCCGGCCCACCCGCGTGCGTGATGGTCGAACCGGTGCGCGGCATCTCGTTCCCGCCGTCCGGCTACCTGCGTGCGGTCGCCGAGGTCTGCCGCGAGAACGGCGCGCTGCTGGTCGTCGACGAAACCCGGACCGGTCTGGGACGTCTCGGCGTGTGGTGGGGCGTCGACCTCGACGGCGTGACGCCGGACATCATGCTGGTGGGCGAGGGCCTCTCCGGCGGAGTGCTGCCCATCGCGGCGGTCGTCGCCACGGCCGAGGTCGAGGTGCCCCTGTGGCGCGGCCTGGAGACCGTGTCACCGCTGGCCTCCGCCGCCGTGAACGCCTGTCTGCGCGTCACCGCCGCCGAGGGCATGGTCGAACGGGCCGCGGTCCTGGGCGACGAACTGCTGCGGGGCTTCCGCGCCGTCGTCGCCGGCAAGGCCCACGCCTCGGGCCGCGGCCTGCTGCTCGGCGTCGAACTGCCGGACAAGCGCGCCGCCGACGTGTTCACCGGCGAGCTGCTGCGTTCGCGAGTGCTCGCTGACTTCCGCGGCCGGACGGTGAGCTTCACCCCGCCTGCCGTCATGACGGCCGCGGACGCCGGGTGGCTGATCGAGGCCGTCGGGAGGGCCGCGGCCAAGATCTGAGTTCGCCCGGCACGCACCGCGCACCCCTGCCAAGATCCACGGCGGGGGTGCGCGGTGCTCATTCACCGAAGCACGGGCCACGTTCGGAGGCCGGCGAGCTGGACCCCGGCCGCTGAGTAGTTCCGCGCATCTTTCCCGGTACGCGCTGCGAGCTTGCTGCCTGTTGTGGTTCGCTCACTGCGAGTGAACGGGGCTAGGGGTGTACGGAAATCCGGACGAGCTGGACCGCATCGCGGGCGAGATCGAGAAGCGCGCCGAGTCGGTTCGCACGCGCGGCACCGAGATGAACGACAAGGCGCGGACGATGCAGTGGAAGTCCGTGGCGGCCGATCGGTGCCGCGAGACCGTCGAGGGTGACCGGCGCAAGCTGTTCCAGGCCGCGGAAGGCCTGGACGGAGCGGCCGCGGCGCTGCGCAGGCACGCGCAGGAGGTCCGCGAGATGATCGCCGCGATCAAGCGCATCGCCGAGGCCGTCACCGGCTGGTTCACCAGCGCCATCGACACCTTCAACCGGGCTGTCGACGCGTTCGACGACGCCGTGAAGGACATCGCGAACGGCGTCGCCGACGCACTCGGCTTCGGCGGAGGCCAGCCACCGCAACCACCCCAGCCACCGTGGACCGGCTGGAAGTGGGGCCCCGACAACCTGCCGCCGCACGGCGACAAGGCGTGGCTTGAGGCCGGCGACTACCTGCGCGGCCAGGGCGTGCCCGCGTGACCCCGGCACCGCACCGGCTGATGCTGTCCGCGGGTGAGTTCGCCTACCTGGTCGAGAGGACCGGTGTCGACCTGCCACCGGACTGGCGGCCGGCCGACGACGTCCAGATCGGACCGGCGGA
>CAVYUS010000003.1:0-22215 GCA_963771775.1 uncultured Actinomycetota bacterium | reverse complement strand
CGACCTGTTCGCGGACGGCGTTGGGGCGCTGCCCGAATCGGCCCGGAGATCCCGGATGTGCTGAACTACCCGCATGGGCACGCGCGCGACTCGCTTCACCGCACTCCTGGTCGCCATCGCGGCGCTCACGGCCTGCACCGCGCCGCCGGAGCCGCCGATGGCCTCGCCGGGGCCGAAGCTGGACCCGCAGGCGATCGCCTACGACAACCTCGACTTCAACCTGGCTCGGCCGGAGGTCTTCGACAACACGTGCGAGACCCTGCCGTCGAACCTCCAGTCGCTGCTCGGCCTGGGAAGAAGCCCAACACCGGTACCGCGGGCGGCTGCCACGTGCAGGAGGACTGGGGCACCCTCTCCATCGAGCTGTTCAGCCCCGGCGCCGCGCGGAAGTCGAAGGCCCAGCACTTCGTCGACGTCTGGAACGGGGATCGCGTCACCGGCCACTACTTCCAGCGGTCGATCCTGCTGGACCGCTACTACGCGACCACCGTGATCACCGGTGAGGTGAACGAGTCCTGCACGGTCACGGTGGACACCGGCGCCGAGCGGCCGTTCGAGGTCGAGGCCTCGATGGGCTTCGACGAGGCCGTCGCGCTGCGCAACCAGGACGTCGACCAGCCGATCGACCGGGCCATGCGGGACTTCTGCCCCAGGGCCAGGGAGGCGGCGGAGAAGGTGCTGCCCCTGATCGACGAGAACGGCGGCAGCCGGGCCCGCTGAGCGCGGCGGATCAGCCGGCGTCGCGCCGCTGGAGCCGGAACAGGGAGAAGCCGAGCAGGCCGAGCCAGAGGACCGAGGCGGAGATGGTCTGCGCCCAGCCGGTGCCGAGTCCCGCCAGGTGCCAGGCGGGTTCGAGCGGGTAGATCAGGCCGAAGACCTCCGGCAGGCTGAGCCGGGCGACGGCGAGCATCGGCACCACGATGAAGAACACCGTCAGCGAGCCGCCCGTGTTCGGGACGAGCAGCGAGACGATCAGCGCGGTGAGCAGGACCAGCGCGGTGGCCAGCATGGTCACGCCGAGCACCCAGCCCGGTCGCATGCCGAGCAGGTAGTTGTGGTTGTTCCCGTCCGCGGCGGTCTTGATCAGGATCGGGAACACGATGAACGTGAACAGCGTGCACACCAGCCACACGCCGGCGAGAACCGTGCCCTGGGCCAGGAAGTAGCGCATGCGGGAGGGCTGCACCAGCAGCGTGGGCTGCACGCTCTTGTACTGCCACTCGCCCGCGACCAGCTTGATCACGGTCGCGAAGACCAGCAGCAGGCCGAGCTGGACCACGATCAGCAGCGGCCCGATCTGCTTGCCCGCACTCGACAGGTTCGACTGCGTGAGCGTGAACAGCATCATCAGGCCGACCAGGAAGATCGGGGAGAAGGCCAGCACGAGCTTGTCCGACCGGGTGCCGACGAGCTTGCGCGCCTCGACCGCCACCAGCCGCCAGAACGGTGAGCGCCGGGCCGCGCGAGCCGCCCACTGGCCGTGGGCAGCGGTGGCGGGCCGGCCGTTGTACGGGCCGGGCTGTCCAGGAACGCCGGGCTGTCCATGGTGGACGGTGGCGCCCTGAGGCGGGTGGCCGTGGATCATGCCCTACCTCCTCCGGTGAGACGGAAGAACAGGTCTTCCAGGCTCATCTGCTCCTCGCGCAGTCCCAGCAGCGGGATGCCCGCGGCGAACGTGACCGCCGAGACCTGCTCGACCGGCGCGTGCGCGGCGATGAAGCCGTCCGGCGCGGGCGCGATCGCGATGCCGCCGCTGCTGCAGGGACTCGGCCAGGCGGTTCATGTCCTTGGCGCGCACCAGCGAACGGGAGGAGGTGGTCAGGCTCGGCCAGCGGACCGTCGGCGACGATGCGGCCGTTGCCGATCACCAGCACCCGGTCGGCGGTCTGGTCCACTTCGGACAGCACGTGGCTGGACAGCAGCACGGTGCCACCTCGGGAGGCGTGTCCCCGCAACAGGTTGCGCACCGCGCGGATGCCCTCCGGGTCGAGGCCGTTGATGGGCTCGTCGAGCACCAGCAGCGGTGGGTTGGTGAGCAGGGCATGCGCGATGCCCAGGCGCTGGCGCATGCCGAGGCTGTACTTGCCGATCTTGCGGCTGGCCGCGTCGGCCAGGCCCAGCATCTCCAGCACCTCGTCCGCCCGGCGGCCGGGCACGCCGGCCAGGGTCGCGGCCATGCGCAGGTGGCCCCGTCCGCTGCGGCCGGGGTGGACGGCGGCCGCGTCGAGGAGCACTCCGGCCACGTGCGACGGGTTGGGCCAGGCGGTGAACGGACGGCCCGCGATCATCGCCTGACCGTGGTCCGGCCGGGTCAGTCCGGTGATCATGCGCAGGGTCGTCGACTTGCCGGCGCCGTTGGGCCCGAGGAAGGCCGTCACGGTGCCGGGCTGGAGCTCGAAGCCCACCTGATCAACGACCCTGCGACCCTCATAGGCCTTGGTCAGCCCCCACGCTGTGAGCACCGGCCCACGGTAGCGGTAGTCACTGTCCGTCGCGGGCTGATTCGCCGTGTCGCCGGGCCGATGTCGTCCACAACGGACAGTGCCCTACTCCGGGAGGTGCTCGTACACCTCGCGCATCGTTGCCGTGGCCCGCTCCAGCAGTTCGTCCGGAATGGCGGCGAGGACTTTCTCGTGTGCCTTGGTGTTCGCGAGAGTGACTTCTTCGGCCAGTGACTTGCCGCGTGACGTGAGGCGTACGTAGGTGCTGCGTCCATCGGTCTGGTCGGGTTCGCGCTCGACCAGGCCACGGCTCACGAGCCGGTTCACCACGTTGCTGGTGCCGCCGGTCGACAGCAGCAGCGCGCGGCTGAGCTCGTTCGCCTTGAGGCGGTAGGGCTTGCCGTTGCGGCGCAGGGCGGCGAGCACGTCGAAGTCCGCGCCGGTCAGGTCGAACCCGGTCACCGTGACCCTGGTCGCCTCGCCGAGGGCGGCGGCCAGCAGGATCACGCGCTTGCCGAACTCCGTGCTGGGGACGAGGGCTTCCGGCAGCTCGGCCTGCCACTTGGTCATCAGTTCCACTACCCGATCCGTCACAGGTCAGAGGGTATTGCACAACGTGATAGCTTTTAAGAAAGCTTTCAGTTGAGGGGGATGTTGTGGATCTGGTGCTGCGCAACGCGTTAGTGATCGACACCGACCCGGTGTCGGTGCGGCCGGGTACGGACGTGCTGGTCTCGGACGGCCGGATCGCCGCCGTGGGGACGGGGCTGACCGCGGAGACGGTGATCGACTGCACGGACCGGATCGTGGTGCCGGGCTTCGTCGACACGCACCGGCACCTGTGGCAGGGGCTGCTGCGGTCGTTCTGCGCCGACATGACGCTGGGGGAGTACCTGGAGAAGTTGCTGTGGCCGGCCCA
This sequence comes from uncultured Actinomycetota bacterium, assembly GCA_963771775.1. Lineage (GTDB taxonomy): Bacteria > Actinomycetota > Actinomycetes > Mycobacteriales > Pseudonocardiaceae > Lentzea. The sequence goes on along the minus strand of CAVYUS010000003.1, from coordinate 18,855 downwards.
GCGGGTGCTCACGCCGCAGGACCTGGCGATCGGCAACCTCGCCGGTGGGCTGGAATGCCTCGCGTCCGGGATCACCACGGTGGCGGACTACTCGTTCTCGCCGACCTTCGAGCACGCCGAGGCGGCGGTGCGGGGGCTGCGCGAGTCGGGTGTGCGGGCGATGTTCGGGTACGGGCAGGCCGTGGCCGCGGAGGCCATGGTGGCCGAGGACGTGACGCGTGGCGCGGGGCTGGCCGGCGGGGTGGTCGAGGTCGCGCTGGCACCGCTCGGACCGTCGTTCTCGGACATCGCCGTCGTCGAGGAGACGTGGCGGCTCGCCCGCTCACTCGGCCTGCGGGTGATGGTGCACGTCGCCGGGCAGGAAAAGCCGATGTCGGCACTGAGGGACCGCGGCCTGCTGCACTCGGAGATCACGTTCGTGCACGGCAACGGACTGCCGGACGACGAACTCAAGCTGGTCGCCGAGGCCGGTGCGGGGGTGTCGATCGCGCCCGCGCTGGAGGCGTTGATGGGCCACGGCGGGCCGATGGTGGGCCGCACGCGCGGGCTGGGCGTGCTGACCGGTCTCGCCACGGACACGGTGACGGCGGTGGCCGGGGACATGTTCTCGGTCATGCGCGCCACCCTGATGTCGGCTCATTCGACCGAGGGTGTGCACGTGACTCCCGCCGATGTCCTGCGGATGGCGACCATCGAGGGTGCCGCGGCGATCGGCATGGCGGACCGGATCGGGTCGCTCGGCGTGGGCAAGCACGCGGACCTGGTGGTGCTGCGGGCGAACGACATCAACCTCGTCGGTACCCAGGATCCGGTCGCGGCCCTCGTCACGGCGGCGCACCCCGGCAATATCGAGAAGGTGTTCGTGGGCGGTGTCGAGGCGCGGCAGCAGGACGTGGCCGGTACGGTCCGGACGGCGGCGGCGAACCTGGCGAGTCGCCTGTAGCCGATTCCGGCGTAGCCGCATTCACGCGTATGAACGAAGCTCGCACCGCGCTTTTCCTGGCTCGTGGCATGATGGCGGCCGGGATGAGTTGACGATCTCCACTCGATCCTCGTCGAAATCCCATGAGGGTTTCCGCATGTCGCCGGGATTGACCGCGTGGGTCGAGTGGAGGGGTTCGTTGTGGAGTATCTCATTTCGCAGCACGACAGTCGCGATGAACGGGCTGAGCAGGTGGCCGCGGTACGGGCCGCATACCGGTACAACATGACCATGGGGTTCCCGGTCGCCGCAGGTACGAGGGATGAGGATGGTCCGGCGACGCGATGGCAGGTCAAGTCGCTGGAGGCGCAGGAAAAGCTCCGGATGAACCTGCGGCTGCTCAAGCGCAGAGGCAGATGGAATTTCGTCCACGAGCTCCAGCCGCTGGCGCCACTGCGGCTGGCGGCGATGATCAGGGCCGATGACATGGCCGGAATCGTCGACTACTTCATGCCTGTCCCGGGCGGCACAGCGGGCGATATGAGACAAAAGAGCCTGCAGGACTTCCGAGAAGTTTTCGCATTGACGCAGCCGCCGTCGATCGTCGAGCGATTTGAGACGGACGAGTACTTCGCCGAATGCTTTGTCGCCGGGCCGGACCCGACCCGCCTGCACCGGATGACCGCCGTCCCCGGCAAGTTCCCGGTCACCTCCGCGCACCTCACCGCGTTGCCCGAGTTCGCGGGCGACGACCTCGCATCCGCCATCGCGGCGGGCCGGGTGTACTGGGTGGACTACGAGGCGATGTCCGAACTGGACAACGGCAAGCACCCGCAGGCCCCGAAGTACATGTACGCGCCGATGGCCGCGTTCTGCGTGCCCCGCCGGGGTGGGCCGCTGCGGCCGTTCGCGATCCAGTGCGGCCAGGACCCGGCCGGCCGCGACATCTACACCCCGGCCGACGGCTACTCCTGGAAGCTCGCCAAGAACTGCGTGCTCTCCGCGCACAACACCTACCACGAGGTGTTGACCCACCTGGGTTTCACGCACCTGATGAGCGAGCCCGTGCTGCTCGCCGCGGTGCGCAACCTCGCGGTCAACCACCCGGTCGCGGTGCTGCTGAAGCGGCACTTCGAGGGCACCTTCTCGATCAACAAGCTCGCGGTCGAGCTGCTGATCCAGCCGGGCAAGGCGGTCGAGTACCTGATCGGATCCGACCTGGCCAGCACCTACCCGTGGCTGGCCAAGCACCGGGCGAACCGGTCGTTCCGCGACAACTACCTGCCGGCCACACTCGCCGCGTCCGGCACCGCCGGGAGCCGTGAGCTGCCGCATTTCCCGTACCGCGACGACGGTCTGCTGGTGTGGCAGGCGATCTCGCAGTGGGTCGGCGACTTCGTCGCGGCCTACTACCGCAGCGACGCCGACGTCCGGACCGACCACGAACTGCAGGCGTGGGCGGCCGAAGTCGCCTCACCGCAGGGCGGTCAGGTCCGCGATTTCGGCGCCACCCCCGGTCAGATCGCCGACCTCGACGACCTGGCCGACATCTTGACCATGGTGATCTGGACGGCGGGTCCGCAGCACGCCGCGGTGAACTTCGCGCAGAAGGACCACATGGCCTTCCTGCCGGCCAACCCGCTGGCGGGCTACACGCCGGAGCCGACCGGCAAGGGCCACACCGAGACCGACTGGCTCGACAACCTGCCGCCGCTGGACGTCGCCGTGCAGCAGTTCTGCGTGATGAACTTCCTCGGCTCCATCCACCACACCGTCCTCGGCGACTACGAGGACGACTTCCGCAACACCCCGGTGACCGCCGGGCACCAGCGCTTCCTGGCCGGCCTCACCAGCATCGAGGACGAGATCATCGCCAGGAACCGGCGCAGGGCCATGCCGTACGAGTACCTGCGGCCGTCCCTGATCCCCAACAGCACCAACATCTGACAGGCGGGCAGTTCATGACGGTACCGAGCACGCGCTGGCAAGAAGTCGTCGCACCGGACGAGGAACAGCGGCACCGCGACCAGGCGGAGCTGTTCGTTCAGATGCAGCAACGCAAGTCCGCGCGGTTCGGCACCGGCCGCGCACTGCACCGCAAGCAGCGTCCAGCACTCCGGGCCACCCTCGAAGTGCCCGCCGATCTCCCGGACGAGGCCAGGCACGGCATCTTCGCCGCCGAGGCGAGCTACGAGGTGTGGGTGCGGCTGTCCAACGGAGGGTTCGACCGGGCGCCTGACCGCAAGCCGGACATCCGGGGGTTCGCGTTCAAGGTGCTCGGGGTCGACGGCGAGTCCGTGTTCGGCGGCCGGGCAGCCAGTCAGGACTTCGTGCTGATCAACCACGAGAGGTTCAGCTCGTCGACCAGCAAGGAGTTCAGCAAGATCACCACCGCCGGTGGTGGCGGCCTGGCCGGCATCCTGCGCGCCCTGCTCACATCGCCGCGGCTGCTCGGCAATCTCAAAGAGGTGCACGGCGCGCTGAACAAGCCGTTCAGCGGGTTCGCCACCGAGGACTTCTTCAGCGCGGCCCCGATCTCGTACGGTCCCTACGCGGTCCGCGTCCGGGTACGGGCCGCGTCGGACCAGATCAACCCGCAGGCCGCCGACGACTGGTCAGCAGACATCTACGGCCGCCTCGCCCAAGCCCCACTCGTCTACGAGGTGCAGGTGCAGTTCTTCCTCGACGAGACGCGGACGCCGATCGAGGACGCCGCGGTGGTCTGGGACTCGCCGTACCAGACCGTGGCACGACTGGTGATCGGCCGGCAGGAGCCCGACGAGGACTTCGCGGCCCAGGTGGAGGCCGCGAAGTTCGATCCCTGGAACGCGGTGGTGGAGCATCGCCCGCTGGGCGAGGTCATGCGCGCTCGCAAGGTCGCCTACCGGCCCAGTCAGCTGGGGCGCGGCGCCAACTAGCCGCAATGCCGGTCGGTTAGGTCGTTGCGGCTGGTCAGGTGTCTTGCCGCAGACTTTGGGGTGGAGCGGGCGGTGTCTGACCGCACTGTGGTCGGCGCGGCCGCCAAGCCCGGTTGTGGGAACGCTCTCACGGCTGTGAACAGCCCGGTTGGTAGTAGTTGTGCGCTCGATGATCATGAGTTGGTAGTACTTGCGCACACCCAACCAGCAATGAGAGCGCGAACATCTCGATCAGCGTCGCCTCTGGAATGCACGACACGCGGCTCGTCGAGGGCCACAGCCTGCGCATACCCCTTAAACGACCGGCATTGCGATTAGCCGACTTTCGTGCCGGGGATCGTCACGAGCCCGCGTCCGGTGGTCAGGGGCAGGTCGAGTGCGGTGAGCAGGCCGGGCGGGGCCTCCACCACGGCGGGAACGGCGTTGACCAGACGCATGGCGGTGGAGGCCACGCCCGCCGTGTTGTGGTCGCCGTCGCCGCCGACGAGTCGCAGGTCCAGCACGTAGTTGGGCTCGCCGGTGATCTCCACGCGGTAGCAGCCCGTGCCGGCCGGTTGCGGCCAGTCCGGCGCGAGGTCCGCCCGCAGCCTGGTGACGTGTTCGAGCACGAGCACCGGCTGGTCCGCGATCATGCCGCTGACGGTGAACCGCAGTGCGGCCATGGTGCCCTCGGCGATCGTGCGGCCCGCGGCCGGAAACGGTTCTGGTGCGGGGAAACGCTCGTAGTGTTCGACGACCGAGTCCAGCGGCACGTCCAGGGCGGCGGCCAGTTGACGGACCACGCTGCCCCAGGCGAGTGAGAGCACTCCGGGTTGCAGCAGCAGGGGAGTGTGGTCGAGGGGTGTGCCGAAGCCCATGATGTCGAACAGCACCAACGGGTTGTCGTAGGTGGAGTAGTCGGTGATCTCCGAGCAGCGGATCTGGTCGATGCGCTGACAGGTGCCGGACAGCAGCAGGGGCAACCAGTCGTTGGCCCAGCCGGGGTCGATTCCGTTGACCCACAGCGAACTTCCGCCCTCGGCCGCGGCCTGGCGGATGGGCTCGATCAGCTCGGGTGGCACGGTGCCCTCGGGGTAGGACAGGAACACCGGGCCGCTGGCCACCACGTTGATTCCCGCCCGCAGCAACCGGCACAGGTCGTCGATCGCCTCGGTCAGCCGGTTGTCGGCCATCGCCGTGTAGACCACGCAGTCGGGTTTCGCCGCGATCAGCTGATCGGCGTCCGTGGTCGCGCTGAGGCCGAGCGGGTCCACTCCGGCCAGTTCTCCCGCGTCGCAACCCTTCTTGGCGGGGTTGGACACCCACACGCCCGCCAGTTCCAGGGCGGGATGGTCGATGATGCCCCGCAACGCCCACTTGCCGACGTTGCCGGTGCTCCACTGCACCACGCGATACGCCACCTGTGTCTCCTTCGGTTGCCAGGCCCAGAGATTCGCCCAGAGAATCGGACTCAGAGATCAGGAAGGTTGAAGTCGAGGTTGGGCGCGCCGATCCCGCCGTCGACCCGCAGCACGGATCCCGTGGTGTAGCCGGATGCCCGTGACGCCAGGAACAGCACGGCGGCCGCGACCTCGTCGGGGTGTCCCAGCCGGCGCAGCGGCGTCGCCTGTTCCATCGAGGTCCTGATCTTCTCGTCGCGGGCGACCACGTCCAGTGCCGACGTGTGGACCGAGCCGACGTCGATCGCGTTGACCCTGATCCGCGGCGCGAGGTCCACTGCGGCCAGGTGCGTGTAGTGGGTCAGGGCCGCTTTCGCCGTGCCGTAGGCCAGGAAACCGCGACCGGCGAGCCGGCCCATCACGGAGGCGATGTTGACCACCGATCCGCCACCGCTGTCGAGCATGAGCGGGACCGCCGCCTGGGTCAGCGCGTGTGCGGTGGTGACGTTGAAGTGGAAGGCGTCTTCCAGGAAGTCCGGCGTCGTCGTCAGGAACGTGTTCGGCAGGGTGCCGCCGACGTTGTTCACCACCACGTCCAGCCGCCCGAACCGTTCGACGGCCGTGTGTGCCAGTGCGGCCACAGCGTCCACATCGGACAGATCCGCCGGAACGACGACGGCCTGGCGCCCCAGCGCCTCGATCCTGCCCGCGACCTCCGCCAGCTGCTCCGCGGTGCGCGCGCTGATCACCACGTTCGCGCCCGCTTCGGCGAGTGCTATCGCCGACGCCGCACCGATACCGCGGCCCGCGCCGGTGACCACCGCCACCGCGCCGGGCAACCCGAACATGTCTGTGACCACCCGGCCACTGTTAAGCTGCAGTGCTTAAAAGTCAAGAGCTGGATGCTTGTTCGTGTGTTAACGTAGTGCGGTGGCCAGCGCGGACGCCCGAGAGCGGATCATCGTCGCCGCCGAGCGACTGATCGCCGAGCACGGCCCCGAGGTGCCGTTGCGCGACATCGCGACGGCCGCGGGGCAGCGCAACAACTCCGCGGTCCAGTACCACTTCGGCGGCCGGGACGGGCTGATCGACGCCGTCGCCGAGTACCGCATCGCCGACCTGGAGCAGCATCGCCTCGAGTTGCTCGCCGAGAGCGAGGCGGCCGGCGAACCGGATGACGTCCGGGCGCTGGTTTCCGCACTGGTGATGCCGATGCTGACCGTTCCTTACGAACACGGGGCGACCCACTACGCCCGGTTCCTCGATCGGGTCCGCACCCATCCCGCGCTGGCCGCGGACACCAACCTCGACCGATCGGGACGGGCCGCGGTCCGGCTGATCATCATGCGTCTCGACCGCGCGCTGAAGGACTTGTCGCCCGCGCTCAGGCGCCGCCGGTTGCGTGTCCTTCCCACCGTGCTGTTCGCCCTGCTCGCCGACCGCGAACGGGCCGTGAGTGCGGGCGACCTCCCGCCGGGCGATCCGCACTCGGCCGCGGAACTGGTCGATCTGGTCGTCGGCATGCTCACCGCTCCGGTGTCCAACGCCGCGTCGCCGTCGCGGTAAACCCACCAGCGAGTCGGCCCAATACTCCAGCCGTAGATCGTTGCGGCGAGTGAAGTGTTGCTCTTTGGCGTCGGTAGTGGCCGGTGCGGGCTCAGTGTTGGTGGCATCGGCGCCAGGTGGACCAGGCCCCGGGGCAGGCACGGCGAGCAGGGCGTGGGCGAGCGTCGCGAACACCGTCCAGCGTTGCCAGGAGGTCCAGTGGCGGACCTGGTGCTCATCGAGTCCGGCCAGGCCCTTGCCGGGCGCCGAGGACTTCGCGGAGGGTCGCGGCGCTCCAGGCCAGGCAAGGCGGATTTCACCGTCAGTTGGACGGTCGGGCAAGCCGGTCGGCGTCGGTAGACTGGGTGTTCGGCACCAGACGAGGGGCGGCGGGCGTGGACTACGGCGACAAGCTCTTCTGGCTCTCGGTCCTGATCCAGCGGAGGTACGCGCAGATCTGCGCCGAGTACGACCTGACTTCCTTGCAGGCCACGCTGCTGTGCGCGGTCAAGGACGAGCCGCGGCAGATGTCGTACCTCGCCGCCGCGCTCGGCATGACCAAGAACGCGTTGAGCCAGCTCGTCGATCGCACCGAGCGGCGCCACCTGGTCAGCCGGGCGAGTTCAGAGCAGGACCGGCGGGTCATCATGCTCAGCGTGACGCCCACGGGGAAGGTACTCGCCGAGGCGGTGTTCGCCGAGACCACCAAGCGCCTGCCCGACGTCGCGGAGAACCTCGACGCCGACGACCAGCGCGACCTCGAACGCCTGGCCACCGCCATCGTGGACGCGTCGGGCGTCTCGGCGTCCACCTCGTCCTGACATACCGCGCAGTCCTCCTGGTAGACCGTCGCCTCTAACGTTTGGGATAGAGGTGGCGGAGTCGGGTGCGGGCGTCGTCGGTGTTGAGTGTGTCGAGGTCGGCGATGCGGTGGTCGAGGCGTTGGCAGGCCACTGTGGACAGTTCGATCCCGGCGATGTTGAGCCAGGATCCGTGTTTGGGGTGTGGTGGATCTCCAGGCGCTGGGCCAGGGCGAACGCGGTGGCCGGGTCGAAGGCCTCGTGGAGGGACGCGACGTCGGTGCCCTGCACGGGCATCAGCTGTCCGCGGGGTCCTGACCCAGGAGTTGTCCCGTGCGCTCCATGCAGCGCAACCGAGCGGGAGAGAAGTCATACGGCATCTTGGTGAACGCTTCGAAGGCGCTCATCTGCGTTTCGTGCTCCTCGTCCAGGTTGTCGTAGATCTCGAAGAGCTTCTCCTCGGCCTTGTCCAGCCCGGCAGCCTCGCCGACCTGTTCTAGGGCCTTGTAGTGGGCGTATCGCTGTGTGGCAAGTTCTTCGACACGCGGGTCATCGGGCTCGACGCCCTCATCGAGGGCCGCCTCGGCCGCGTCGAGACGGTCGTGCTCAGCCCGCAGGTCGGGGTGGGTGGCCAGCACGATGAACGTGCTGGCCTGGACAGCGGCGCCCAGCGGGCCGAAGATCCGTTCCGTGACCAGCAGGGCGTCCACATCGGAGCGGCGCAGCGCGCCAGGAGGCAGATGGCTGAGCCGGTCCGTCACCAGATCCGAAAGTAGCCCCAGTGGACTGCCCACGGCCCGCAGGCGCTGAACGGCCTCGCGTTGACGTCTGATTTCGGCCTCCTGAGCGGCCAGGGTTTTCTCCAGTTCGCCCAGGCTTTCCTCGATGTCCTGGGTTTCGTCGAACGCCGCCCGCATGTCGTCGAGCCTGATGCCGGCCTCTGCCATCTTGCGGATCCACAGCAGGCGGATCATGTCGTCGTAGCCGTAGCGGCGGCGGTCGTCCCCTCCGCGCTCGGGCTCAGGAAGCAGACCGATCTGATGGTAATGGCGGATGGCGCGTGGGGTTGTGCCGGCGAAGGCGGCAGCATCACCGATTTTGACGTGGCGGGGAGGCGTGAAGGAGAGGTGCATCGCAAACGGAGCCTTTCGAGCTGTAGTGCCTCCAAGAACAGCACATGCCGCTACGGCAGGTGCAACACACCACCCAGGTCCCACCAACAGTCACGCTGGACACACCCCGAGGCCGCACGGATCCTGGCTCAACATCGCCGAGATCGAACTGTCCACACTGGTCCGCCAATGCCTCGACCGCCGCATCGCCGACCTCGACACACTCAACACCGAACTCACCGCCTGGCGGCACGCCACCAACGCCGGCCAGCGTCAGGCCGACTGGCACTTCACCACCGACGACGCCCGCACCCGACTCCGCCACCTCAATCCCAAACGTTAGAGGCGACGGTCTGCTAGGTGCCCTCATGCCTTGCATCAGTTCATGCCATGAACTAGTATTGTTCATGGCATGAACTAGCTAGGGTTCATGCCATTCCCTAGCGAGAGGTGACGGCATGGCCACGCGGGAAAACGGTGCGATCGCGGTCTTCGGTGCGACGGGACAGCAGGGCGGGGCGGTCGTCGACGCGCTCCTGGCCCGAGGAGCGCGGGTGCGGGCCCTCGTCCGCACCCCCAAGTCCGATCGAGCGCAGGCGCTGGCCGCCCGAGGCGTCGAGCTGGCGACCGTCCGGATCGACGACCCGGCGTCAACGGTCGCCGCGCTGGAGACGGTCGATGCGTTCTACTTCATGACCCCGGAGGCGAACAGCCTTGAGGAGATCGAGGAGGAGGTCCGGGTGGGCACCGCCCTCGTCGATGCGGCGGCCGCGGCGCGCGTGCCACACGTCGTGTTCAACTCGGTCAGCGGGGCGGATCGTGAAACGGGCGTGCCGCACCACGACTCGAAGCACCGGATCGAGGAATACCTGAAGCTTTCCGGCCTGAGGGCCACGATGGTTCGCCCGACCGCCTTCATGGAGAACTTCGCGACCGTGATGGCGCCGAGCCTGGAGGACGGAACGATCGTGCTGAGGCTGCCGCTGCCGGACGACATCGCCCTGAAGATGATCTCGATCAAGGACATCGGCCAGGTCGCCGCCGCGATCCTGCTCGACACCGCGGACGTGCCCGGCGGAGCCATCGAGGTCATCGGCGACGAGCCGACGGGCCCCCAGATCGCCGCCGCGTTCGGCGCGCGCGCCGGGCTACCGTCACGCTACGAGGCCCTGCCACTGAGCGTCCTCGGCAACGACCTCGACAAGGCGATGTTCCGCCAGTTCGCCAAGGCGTCCGAATACCCGTCAGACCTCGCGGCAGTGAAGGCGATCGAGCCGACCACCTGGGACCTGGCCGAGTGGATCCGCTCCACCGGCTGGACCGTGCCCGCGGACCGGGTCCGTTCCTGATACTCCAGCCGTAGGCAGTGATCTTGCCGGCGTGGCGGTCCCGGACATGGCAAGAAGCAGCCCTCGAGTAGCCATAACGATCTACGGCTGGAGTACCAAGTGATCACTCAATGTGTCATTGTGATTTCGCTGCGTTAAATGTAGGATAGATGTTCTGGGAGCGCTCCCATTCCGCCGCTGCTGCTGTTGGCTCATCGGAGAATGGAGACTCATTCATGCGTATGCGCAGCATCGCAGTGATCATCGGCATGCTGGCCTGCACGATCCTCTGGACCGCGCCGGCCTCGGCGCACGGCACCATCATCAGTCCCGCCACCCGCGCCTACCAGTGCTGGAAAACCTGGGGAAGCCAGCACACGAATCCTGCCATGCGTGAGCAGGACCCCATGTGCTACCAGGCTTTCCAGGCCAACGCCGACACCATGTGGAACTGGATGAGCGCACTGCGGGACGGCCTTCGCGGCAACTACCAGGGAGCGACGCCCAACGGGCAGCTCTGCAGCAACGCGCTGGCACGCAACAACTCGCTGAACACGCCTGGCCGGTGGAAGACCACCAGCGTGGGCAGCAACTTCGCGATGCACCTGTACGACCAGGCCAGCCACGGTGCCGACTACATCCGGGTCTACGTCAGCAAGAACGGGTTCGACCCGACCACCCAGAGTCTCGGCTGGAACAACCTGGACTTCATCACGCAGACCGGCAGGTTCGCCCCGGCCAAGGACATCAAGTTCAACGTCCAGACCTCCGGCTACACCGGACACCACATCGTGTTCACGATCTGGCAGGCCTCCCACCTCGACCAGGCCTACATGTGGTGCAGTGACGTGAACTTCGGCTAGTGATCCGGCTCGGACGACCGGAAGTGCCCGGCCTGCCTTGGGCCGGGCACTTCAGCTGCACTGCAAGTAGCCGAAGGCGTCGTAGTAGCACTGCGGTTCGCTGGGTATCAGCAGCCAGATCAGGACGACGAGGGCGACGAAGATCGCGCCGATCCAGGCGAGTGCCTTGACGACGGGCGGTGTCCCGCCACGACGTGCGTGAGCCGCGGCCTGCTGGGGTGGAGGCGGTGGAAGCAGCGGAACCGGACCGTGCGCCAGGCGTTCGTGTGCGCGGCGCGACGCCGACTCGTAGAGATCGGTGCGACGGCAGAACATCTCCAGCAGTTCGCGGGCGGCCCGGCGCTCCTCGGAGTCCTCGGCCCGCGTCCCGCGACTCAGCACCTCGACGATCTCCAGCTGCTCGTCCATGGTCAGCGCCGGGCGGCTCATCCGGTCGCGCAGACTGTTCAGATAGGACAGTGGAACGGGCGGGGCAGGGGGTAGCGGGTGCGGTAGCTGCCGGGCCGTCCGGATGGTCGCGGCCGCTTTGGCGAGCGCGTACGCCGCTGCCTCGCCGGCCTGCACGTAGTTGACGATCTGCAGCGGTGCGAGCTCGCTCGGCAGGATGTGGTGCGGCACCGGTGCCACCATGACCGGCACCAGGTGCTTGCCGAGGAGAGTCGCGTACTGCCGTTCGAGCAGGCAGGCCTGTGACGCCAGGAACGACGGCGAGATCAGCAACAGCAGGGCGTCGCACTCGCGGATCCTGTGCAGGATCTCGTCCCACCAGGCCTGACCGCCGTGCAGCCCGGAGTCGGACCAGGGGGTGTGCCCCAGATCCAGCAGCCGCTGCTTCAGGTGTTCCGCCTGCGGGCGGTCTTCCTGGGCGTAAGAGATGAATACCCGCACGGTGCCTCCCAAGCGCATGGGCGCGCGGTGACACTTGGGTATCTACGCCCGGCAAACGAGTGTTACGACAGCCAATTACATTGCCGCACAATGGAATTCCGGTCTGCTGTAACCCGGTTGCGATCGTCTGAAAGAGTTGCGAACTGTGCGGGCGATGAAGAAAACACTGGCGACGCTGGTGACTGCCATGATCCTGGTGCTCTGTGCGGGCGCGGCGAACGCCGGACCGGTGCGGTCCATCGCCTGGGCGCCGTGCCCGGACAACCCGGACGGCGAGTGCGGGACGTTGAGTGTGCCGCTGGACTGGAACAGGCCGTGGGGCCGGCGCATCGACCTCGCGGTGGCGCGCCACCCCGCCACCGATCCGGCGCGCCGGCTGGGCGTGCTCCTGGTCGACCCCGGCGGGCCTGGTGGTTCGGCGGCACAGTTCGCGCTCTCCGGCCTGTTCGGCCCGGAGCTTCGGGCCCGGTTCGACATCGTCGGCATCGACTCGCGGGGTACCGGGAACAGCTCGGCGATCCGCTGCGCCGACCTCATCCCGGACGAGCCGAGCTATCCCGCCGACGCGACCGAGTTCACCGCGCTGCTGGGGTCCAACCGGCAGGTGATCGAGAAGTGCCGCGGGCGCAGCGGGCCGATCTTCGACCACGCCGACAGCGCCGCCGTCGCGCGGGACATGGACGCGGCCCGGCGGGCGCTGGGCGAACGGAAGATCAGCTACCTCGGTCTGTCCTACGGCACGGTGCTCGGTCAGCTGTACGCCGAGAAGTTCGGCCACCGGGTTCGCGCGATGGTGCTCGACAGCGTCGTCGACCACAGCGCGGACTCCCGGCGCTTCCTGGGTGACCGGGCCGCGGCCGTGGACGACTCGTTCGTCCAGTTCGCCCGCTGGTGCGATCGCACGGCCTCCTGCGTCCTGCACGGACAGGACGTCTTCACAGCCTGGGAGGCCGCACTCGTCCGCGCCGACGGTGAACCGTTCGGCCGGCAACGGCTGATCGACTCCGTGTACCGGGCGCTGGGCGGCCCGGACTGGCCCTGGGCCGCGGACCTGATCGCCGGCACGGCGTCCCGGCCGGCGCTGTCCTTCGAACCGAACTACGAGTCGGTCCGGCTGGCGACGGTCTGCCAGGACTTCTCGTTGCGCATCAAGAACTTCCAGGAGTACTCGCGGCTGCGGGCCGAGGAGCTCCGCCGCTCACCGATCATGCGCGGCAGCTTCATCGGCCACGACGAGGCCACCGCGTGCGCCGGCATCGCCGGACCGCCCGCCAACCCGCCCCATCGCCTGGACATCCGCCACGCACCGAAGATCCTGGTGCTCAGCGCGCGACATGATCCGGTGACCCCGTACGCCTGGGCGGTCAGCGTCCACCGGCAGGCGCCCCGCAACACCGCGCTGCTGACGTACGAGGGATGGGGCCACGTCGCCTACCCGCGTAGCGCCTGCACCCGCGGCGGCGTCGACAACTACCTGCTCGACCTGACGATTCCGGCCGGGGGCAGCACCTGCCCGGCCGTCGAGCCGTGACCGGCGGCGGTTCGGGTCACTCGACTTTCGGCCTGGGTACCCACGTGAGGAGGTTCGTGACGAGCGCACCGAGGATCACGACGCCGAGCATGATGCCCACCACCCAGTGCGCCTCGTCGTTGTCGGCCAGGGCGGCGTCGACGACCCGGCCGTTCTCCAGGTCGTAGCGGACCGTCACGCGCTCGCCGGGGTGCCGGGCCGGTCCGTTCTCCGACAGGGTCGCGACCTGCGACGTGCCGTCCGGCAGCGGGTACTCGACCTTGACCGAGACGCTCTTGCCCGACTTCAGCCGCTCCTGCACGGTTCCCTCGGCACTGGCCCAGGACCGCTGCTCGGCCGACGACTGGAGCACGACCACCAGCCCCACGACCGCACCGATCAGCACGAACCCGGACCAGAACCGAGCCCTCCGCGACTTCAACGTATTCGCCACCACGCCTCCTTCACCCACGACATCGCCGCACCACTGCCGAACGTGACGGAAGGACCGCCGGTGCTCATCGGCCCAGATACTTCCGCACCCGGTCCGCTGCCGCCTGCGCGTCCGCGATCACGCGGTCCGTGTCTCCCACCACCTTTCCCTCCTTCTTCAACGCGACACCGTTCACGAACACCCATTGGACGTTCACCGGCTGGGTGTTGAAGACCAGCTGGCTGGACCAGTCCACCCTGGGGGCGAAGTTCAGCGCCTGGGTGTCGACGACCTGGAGATCCGCCTTCTTGCCCGGGGTCAGCGAACCGATCTCCCGCTCCAGCCCCAGCGCTTCCGCTCCGCCCAGGGTCGCCATCCGCAGCACGTCGGCCGGCGTGGGGTAGCGGGCGGGATCCGCGGACTGTGCGCGTTGCAGGCCGACTGCCGCGCGCATGTCGTTGAACATGTCGGACGTGTCGTTCGTGCCGCCGTCCAGGCCGATGCCGACCTTCATGTCGCGAGCCTTCATGTCCGGCACCTTCGCGATGCCGGATGCCAGGCGCATGTTGGAGAGCGGGTTGTGTGCGACGCGGACGTCGTGCGCGGCGAGCTCGTCCAGTTCCGCGTCGGTCGCGTGGACCACGTGGTTGGCCAGCAACCCCGGGCGCAGGGCGCCGGCTCGCCGCAGCACTCCCATCTGGTCGGTGGCCGGGTCCGCTTTGGACTCCAGCAGGTGCACGTTCAGCGGAACACCCAGCTCCTGCGCCAGCTGCTGCGACGCTTCGACGCCGGCCACGTTCCAGCTCGCCGGGTGGGTGCCGATCATCAGGTGTGCCAACGGGTTCCGGTCGATCACGTCCTTCTTCACGCGGCGGACCTCCGGGGCGATCCAGCTGTCCGTGCCGGCCATGAAGGCGAACACGAACCGTTGCCCGGAGTCGGCCAGCGCGCGCAGGTTGCCGCGGGCGAAGTCCGCGTTGTAGGCGTGGGACCAGTCCGTCACCGTGGTCACGCCGGTGGAGATCGCGTCCAGGGTCGACAGGCGGGCGCCGGCATAGGCGTCGGCGCCGTTCACCGGGGAGCCCTGCAACGGCAGGACGCAGCCGCCGAGCCAGCCGTTGAGCTCCTTGTCCGTGGCACAGCCCCGGATCAGGGACTGCCACAGGTGCGTGTGCAGGTCCACGAATCCGGGCAGCACGATCTTGTTCCGGCCGTCGATCACCCTGGCGGCTCCGGCGGACAACCCGCGGCCGACCGCGGCGATGCGGTCGCCGTCGATCAGCACGTCGGCGTTTTCCAGCGTGCCGAGGGAATCGTCCATCGTGAGCACCATGGACGCGCCGCGGATCAGGGTCTTCCCGCCGCCGGCCGCTTCGCCGGCATCGTTCCTGCCGATGCCGACGAGGAGGGTGGTGCCGATGACCAGCGCGAACGTCAGCGCGAACAATCGCTTTTCCACACCCGGGACGGTAGCGGCACACCGTGCGGCTGCTCTACTTCTGTTCCGTTCAGGCACAACTCAGGCCGCACCGTATCCACCTTCGCCGGGCAGAGCAATGGTGCCGCACAACGCTCGACCGCGGTGCGAGGTATCGACCGCACACGTGGTGGTTCCCATTTCGTTCTCATAGCCTCGTGCTCTTCTGCCTGCAATGACGGAGGCGAGAACATGCGATTGAGGAACGTTTTCCTGGCACTCGCGGCGGCCACCGGCCTGGCCGCGACCTCCCTGTCGTTGTCGATGGCGGCGGTCCCGGCACCGCAACCCGGCAGCCTCGACAGGTACGACATCACCGGCACCTACGTCAGCGGACTGTCGTCCGGCGGTTACCTGGCCAACCAGCTCCACGTCGCGTATTCCGGTCTGTTCCAGGGTGCGGGCATCTTCTCGGCGGGCGCCTACGACTGCGCCCAGAACAGCCTGAACACCGCCCTGTACGCGTGCATGGACACCACCCAGAAGCGCAGGACGCCGGCCGAGCTGGAGCAGCTGACGAGGAGCCGGGCGGCGGCGGGCACGGTCGATGCGCCGGAAAACCTGTCCGGCGACCCGGTTTGGCTGTTCCACGGCGTTGCCGATCAGACGGTCGACCAGGCGGTGAACGACGATCTCGCCACCTACTACCGCGATTTCGGCGCGCGGGTAGCCTACCACAACACCACCGCGGCCGGGCACGCCTGGGTCAGCCCGATCGGTCCGAACAGTTGCGGCTCCACGTCGTCGCCGTATGTCAACAAGTGCGGGACCGCCGATCCGGTCAAAGAAATGCTGGGACACTTGTTCGGTCAGGTGAACGCGGCCGCGCCGACGTTGTCCGGCAAGCTCGTCCAGTTCGACCAGGGGCAGTACGTACCTGGTGGCAGCCCGGCCTCGGTGAGCATGGGCCGGGAGGGTTTCGCATATGTACCGCGAGCCTGTGAGGGCGGGCCCTGCAAGTTGATGGTGACGCTGCACGGCTGCTACCAGTACTTCGGTCTGGTCGGCAACGCGCTGATGGACAAGGGTTATCTCAACGAGTATGCCGACACCAACAACATGATCGTGCTCTACCCGCAGGCCACCACGATGACCGGAAACCCGCGTGGCTGCTGGGATTGGTGGGGTTACCAGTCCGCCCAGTACGCGCTCAAAACCGGCCCGCAGATGACCGCCGTCGTGAACATGGTCAAGGCGTTGACCGGTGGCGGACCCACGACCACCCCGCCGACCACGACCACGACGACGACGACGACGACTACGACGCAGCCGGTGCCGGAGTGCGTCACCGCGAGCAACTACGCGCACGCGGCCGCCGGGCGGGCGTATGTCCTTTTGGGACAGACCTACGCGACGGGCTCGAACCAGTTGCTCGGCTTGTGGAACACCTACACCACCAGCAGTGTCCGCCAGACCGCACCGAACTACTGGGTGAAGTGCTGAGCGGACAACGGTAATGGTCGGTGTACGGCCCAGGGGCACGGGTTGACGAACCCGTGCCCCTGGCTTCGGACATCAGACCCGGCAGGGTGAGCCACCGGGGTGGCCGGGCTTGGCCTCCACGTTGGCCTTCGCCTCACCGAGCACCACGTCGGTCAGCGGCGTGTCCACCACGACCGCCCGCTGCACCACGCTCGTCGGCGTGGTGGTGGTGCTGTTGAGCCGGATCGACCCGATCAGCAGCGGGATGGTCAGCGGGGCGCTGCCGACCGCGACCGTCACGCCGTTGATCTTCAGATGGGCGATCGTCGAGGAACCCGAGAACTGCGGTACCAGGCCTCCGGTGCCCGATACGCAGGTGACCGAGGCGTTCGACTCGATCACGCCGATCTCGATCGTGAGCAGTCCGCTCGTGACGCGGGTCTGCTCGATGCGGGCCCGTGCCTCCGCGAGGTCCGTGGTGGCGGGAGCCGTGCCGGTCAGGGAGTCCGGCTCCTGGTTGGTCCGCGCGTCGAGTGCGGTGGCGCGCACGGTGAGGATGCCGGCCGACAGCTGGACGTTCGCCAGGGTCTCGTGATCGTCCACGCACGGCACGTCGGGCGGGTTCGCCCTGGTCGAGATGATCCCGGCGAGGTTGAGCGCGGTGGCCTGACAGGAGAAGACGCCGGTGCGCTCCGACGACTTGATCCTCAGATCGGACAGCACCGGGCTGTCTCCCGCCGCGTTCGCCGTCAGGGTCGCGCGGACCTCGATGAAGCGTCCGGTCCGCGCGAACGTGACCCCGTTGGCCACGGCGGTGAACGTCTGACCGGCGAGTCCCGCCTCGGTGTCGGCGGTGCGGGCCTCGACGGTGATGGAGGTGCCGGGCGGCACGCTGCCCTGGGCCTCGGTGTTCCACGTGACCGTGCCCCACGGCCGGCCGGCCTGGCCGCCGTCCTGCACGACGGTCCACGTGCCCTGCGGGGCGGTGATCTCACCCAGCACGGATCCGGTCATGTCGCTGTAGTTGTACGGACCGGCGCCCGCACCGAGGTCGACGGTGAGGTCCACCGCTCCGACCTGGTGCCCGCCACCGCCGACCGGCCCGGCGTCCGGGTCGATGCGCTGGGCGTTGCTGGTGCTGATGTTGGTGACCCACACCTTGCCGTTGCTGTCGATCGCGACGCCGGTGGGGCCGACGCCGCCGGGCAACGGCACGTTGCCGACGTAGGTGCCGTCGGTGCGCAGGTGGCCCACGGTGGTGGCACCGTTGAGCGAGTGGGCGACCCACACGTTGCCGTCGCGGTCGACCGCGACGCCCTGGGCGTACTGGTTGCCGTGCTGGAACGCACCGAGCACGGTGCCGTCCGGCGCCAGCTTGGCGACCCGGTTGCCGCCGAGGTTCGTGTGCCAGATCTCGCCGGTGACTGGGTCCATGCCCAGGCCGTAGTCGCCGTGTGTCCCGTCGAGGCACTGGTGCGTGGCGGCGGCCGGGTCGTAGCGCAGCAGGCCGAAGTTGCGGGCCGACCACAGCGTGCCCGCCTTGTCGATGAGACCGCCGTAGCCACCGCAGCCGACGTTGAACTGCGTGCCGGTGGTCTGGCCGTTCGCGCCGAGCAGCTCGTGGTCGAGGTCCTGCCCGCCCGTCCAGAGCTCGTTCTGGGCGTTCACGGCGACCGTGCGGGTGTTGCTGCCGGTGACTCGCGTGTAGTTGATGATGCACTCGTCGGCGGCGGTGGTGACGCCGCCGTTGTCGTTCGCGCCGCCCGCGTTGGTCCACGGCCGGATGTCGCCGAGGCCGCGGCTCGTCGCGATCAGCCCGTCCTGGTCCCGGTCCTCGCACCTGTTGTAGGCGAACGGTCCCTTGAGGTAGTCGCCGGCCGGGTTGGGCGTGCCGTCCGCGTTGACGCGGGTGCCGCCCTGGATCACGGCGATGCGGGTCACCGAGCCACGGCCGCCCGCGGCCTCGTCCCGGTTGGACAGCCACGTGCTGCCGAACTTGTCGACCGTCGTGCGGGACGGGTTGCGCCCGCGCCCGTCCGGGGCGGACACCCACTCGCCGACGATCTGGCCGGTGTCGACGTCGATGCGGACCATCGTGCCGCGCGCCGAGGCCGCGACGTTGACATAGGGGAAGAAGACGGTGGAGCGGTCGAGCTGGAGCTGGTTGTTTCCGGGAGCGTCGTGATTGACGTCCTGCATCGCGCCGCGGTCGAAATCGGCGTCGAGCGTGTAAAGAACGTCGGTGCCGGGAGTCGGGA
>CAVYUS010000002.1:0-30537 GCA_963771775.1 uncultured Actinomycetota bacterium | reverse complement strand
GCGACCCGTGGCGCCGGTGACCGCGACCAACCGGGGATCGTCCATGCCTGGTTATCGCTGGTAGGCCCGGTCGGTTACGGGTCAGGACGGCCCGAGGCGCGCGCAGGCGGACCGGCCAATCTATGGCCAACTCGTGACCACGCCTGTACGGACGGTGAGTACGAGCGAGACGATCAGGATCGCGAGACTCACCGGAGCCTCGGCCGCCGCTGCGACAGTCAACTTCACATCAATGCCCTGGAAAGGTCGAGCGCGTGGCCCACGACACCGTGCGCAGCCCCTCGGTGCTGCGCAACACCCAGTTCCTCCGCCTCTGGACGGCGACCACGACGTCGGGCATCGCGACCTGGGCGCTCCCGTTCGTGCTGGGCCTGGCGGTGCTCTCCCGCTCGCTGACCGCCGTCGAACTGGGCATCCTGCTCGCCGCACGTACCGCCGGTTTCCTCGCCGCGGTCCCGATCAGCGGCGTGCTGGCCGACCGCTACGCCCGCCGCCAGGTCGTCCTGTGGTCCGGCCTGACCTCCGCGGCCGCCGCACCGGTGCTGGCCGTGTACATGGGCGACTCGCTGGTTCTCGCGGCGGTCGCGGCCGCGGCGATGGGTGCGGGCCAGGGCGCGTGCCGTCCCGCGTTCGCGGCGCTGACCGCCGAGGTGGTCGCCGAGGGCCGGCGGCAGGAGGCCAACGCGGCGCTGACCCTGTCGATCCGGGTGACGACCCTGGTGGTGCCCGGTTTGACGGCGTTGCTCGCACTCGTGGTGAGCACACCGGTACTTCTGCTGGGGATCGGCGCGTTGTGGCTCGTGGTGGCCCTGATGCCCCCCGCCGGTTCCGGACGGGTGGCGCCCCCGAGCGGTGCGGGGTTCGTGACCGAGTTCCTGGACGGCGTGCGCGAAGCCCGCAGGCATCCGTGGTTCCTGGCGGGCCTGGCGGCGCTGTCGGCGGTGATCGCCACCGGTTACTCGGCGACCGGCGTGATACTCCCCCTGGTCAGCCGCGACCGTTACGGCACCGAAGCCGTCCTCGCGGGCGCCCTGACCGCCTTCACGCTCGGCGCACTGGCCGGCGCGGTGCTGATGGCCCGGTGGCGGCCGCGCGCCGCCGGGTGGACCGGGCTCTTCGGCCTTGCGCTGTACGGGTTCGCGCCGCTGGTCCTGCTACTGCCGGTGCACCCGTTCGTCGTGATCGCCGTCTACGCGGTCGGCGGGCTCGGCATCGATCTGTTCAACGTGCCGTGGTTCACCGCGACGCAGCGCGAGGTCGAGCCCTCGAAGCTCGCGCGGGTGTCCTCTTTGGACTTCCTGCTGTCCTACGGCCTGGCGCCGATCGGCCTGGCGCTCATCGCACCGGCGATCTCGACGTTCGGAGCGGCCCCGGTGCTGCTCGTCTGCTCGGTGATCTGCTTCGCCGCACCCGCTCTGGCCGCACTGGTGCCGTCGTCCCGCGACTTCGGGCCACGCCGATAGTGAGTGCTTTCCGTCGCTCTGGCAACGGAAAGCACTCACGACGCTGAGGTCTAGGAGCCGGCCTTCTGCAGCTCGCGCCTGAGCTGTTCCTTGGTCATGCTCGCCGCGTTGGCCAGCCCCAGGTTCTTCGCCTGCTGGAGCAGTTCCTCGCGGGTGGCCTGGCCGGGCAGCTCGCCGAGGTGGTCCGCGCGGCTGCGGGCGAACGCCTCACCGAGCTCGTGGCGGCGTTGCGCGGCCAGCCGCCGGCGCATGCCGGGCAGGACGGTCTTCTCCTCTTCCTCCACGTGGTGGGTGATCGAGTCGACGACCTTCTTCAGCATCTGGTCGTACTGCGGGGAGTCGTACTCGCAGTCCAGGAGCTTGGCGAGCAGCCGCTCGGCCTCGGCGTGCTCCTCCTGGCTGTGCGCGACCTCGTCACTCTCGCCCGCCGCTTCCTTGGCGACCGGGTAGACCTCGGCCTCCTCGGCTCGGCTGTGGGCGACGAGCAGCCCGCACAGCACCGGGGTCAGCAGTGGCCGTTTCTCCGGGTGGTTCTTCAGCTCGTCGAACAGGCGCTCCACCTCGCGGTGGTCCTGCATGATCAGGTCGACGACGTCGTACTGCACGGCGATTCTCCTTTCAGTGCCGTGACCGGCAGCCTTTGCCCCGTATTTCGACGGTCAGACGGGTGCCGGAAGACGCGGCGAAGGTTGCCGGTCACGGCGCTAGTTCCTGGGATAACGGGTGCTGATGAACGCCACCCCGCGGCGGCCGATCCTGGCGAGCGCCACGCCGAACGCGCTGATCACGGCGATCGCGACCACGAACCCGATCACGATCGACCAGATCAGACCCGCGTTCAGCAACCCCGACGCCGCGCCGGCGACGGTGCCCGCGACGAGGCCGTTGACGAGGTTCACGAGGCCTGCCACGGAGAGCGCGGTGCCGATCAGCCGCGGGCGCCTCGCCTTGCGCCAGCCGGTCTGACCGGAGTCCGCCTCGATGCCGACGGTGTCGTCGTGGACCTGGCGGACGAAAGCGTCCTTCGTGGACGGTTCGAGATCGCCGTAGATATGCCGGATCCGGTTGATCCCCAGGCCTGCCTGCACGTCCTCGATGCCGAGCTCGACCGTGCGGAAGAGCGTCGCGAGGCCGATCAGGAACAGGCTGGTGAAGATCACCAGCATCAGGGTCAGCAGCACCTTCGGCTCCACCACCTGGGCCACGAACCCGAGGGCGATCATCGACGCCGAGATCGTGGTGAGCAGGTGGCCCGCCCGGCTGGACGCGTCGGTGATCGTCGCGGTGCGCACCATCTGCAACGTGTAGTGCTCGGTGGTGAGGATGGTGAGGGCGGAGCTCTTGTCCTCCACTCAGTGCCCCAGCGCTTTGGCGAGCTCCTTCTTCGTCATCTTGGAGCGGCCCTTGATGTTGCGCTGCCTGGCCTCGTTGTAGAGCTGGTCACGGGTCGGCCCTTCGGAGCCGGAGTGTGACCGCTGTCCGCCGCGCTTCTGCGGCGACATGTCCTTTATGGACGACCGGCTCGCGGTCTTGGACTCACCGGCCTGGGCACGGTTCTTGTTGACCGTGCGAGCGGCGATCTCCTTCGCCCGCTTGGACGAGGCGCCGCGGCTCTGGGCGGAGTCCTTGATGTGCTCGTACTGACGTTCGCGTTTCGCGTTCGATCCCGCTGGCATCACGACCTCCTGGTTCGCGCTGGTTCGCGAATACCCCCGGTCAGAACGGTTCACACCCCGCTGAGGCCGGGTAGCCGAACGGTATGGCGATCACTTCACGACTCGACACCGCCCGAGTGCTCGCGACCGTGCTGCTGCCCACGCTCGCGAAAGGCGTCGTCGTCCGCCGGCCAGGCGTGCTGGCCGTGTCGGAGAAGATCCAGTCCGATGCGACCGCGATCGACACCATGCGGCACCTGCGCGACCGGTACGGACCCGAGCCGGTGCGGCTGCGGATCACCGGGCGCAGCCTCGCGATGCTCGTCGACCCCGCCGACGTGAGCCGGCTGCTCGCCGAGTCGCCGGAGCCGTTCGCGCTGGCGACCAAGGAGAAGAAGGCAGCGCTGAAACACTTCCAGCCGCACGGCGTGCTGATCTCGGAGGGCGAGTCGCGCGAACGACGGCGCGAGCTCAACGAACGCGCGCTGCGGCCGGAGAACCTGCCGGTCGAGGCGATCGTGCGCGACGAGGCCGACCTGCTCACCCGGCACGCGATGAGCACCGGCGAACTCACCTGGGACGCGTTCAGCCAGGCCTGGTGGCGCGTCGCCCGGCGGATCGTGCTCGGGGAGCACGCCCGCGACGACGACCAGCTCACCGACGACCTCAAGGCGTTGCGGCAGAACGCGAACTGGGCGTTCCTGCACCCGAAGCAGGGTGAGCTGCGCGAACGGTTCCAGCGCCGGCTCGGCGAACACCTGGCACGGCACGAGCAGGGCAGCCTGGCCGCCTATCCGGACGACACCGCCGGCCAGGTGCCGCACTGGCTGTTCGCGTTCGACGCCGCCGGCATCGTGACCATGCGTGGCCTGGCCATCGGCGCACGCGGCCCCAACGGTGTGCTCGAATCGGCACGCCTGTGGCCCACCACGCCCGTGATCCTGCGCGAGAGCACGAAACCCACCAGGTGGCACGGGACCTGGTTGCCGGCGAACACGGAGTTCGTCGTGTTCACGCCGTTCTTCCACCGCGACCCGGACCGGCTGCCGTACGCCGACGAGTACGCGCCGGAGATCTGGGACGGCCCGCGCGACCCGGCGATCGTGCCGTTCAGCGGCGGTCCCGGCGGCTGCCCCGGTCGTGACCTCGTGCTGGCCGCCGCGGGCACGATGCTCGACGCGCTCGGCGACCACCTCACGTTCCCCTGGCTGAGCTCGCCGCTGCCCAGGTCGCTGAACCACTTCGGGCTCCGCATGCCGGTCACACCCGTCGGTACTCGCGTCTCATGACAGCACTCAATGCGGTGGTGACCGGCTCTGACTCCGGTATCGGCAAGGCGGTCGCGGTCGCGCCGGCGGGCGGTGGCGCCGACGTGGGCATCACGTGATCAGCGAGATCGCGGCGGGCTTGGCGGAGACCGGCGAGGGTCACGAGTGGCCGGAGAACACCGGTCGCACGATGGCGGCCAACCTCCACGCCGTCGCCCTGGCCTTGGCGGAGCGGCCGATTCCGGCCTGAGCCAGCGCCACGAGCGACCCGATCAGCAGGCCGCCCAGCACGTCCGTGGGCCAGTGCACGCGGGGGCGCAGGCGGCTGTAGGCCACAAGGAGGACCAGCGGGGTCACGAAGATCGCGGCCTCGCGGTCCTCCAGCGCGGTGGCAGTGCCGAACGCGGCGGCCGTCACCGCGTGCTTCGAGGGGAACGACGACGAGTCGGGGTGCTCGGGTAGTGCCCGCCGCGCGGGCATGTTCGCGACCGGGGGCCTCTTGCGGTGCACGACCAGGCTCACCAGGTGACCGAGGGTGGCGGCGAGAAGCGCGCGTTTCGCGGTCCTTCGTTTGCCGCACAATGCCAGCAGCCCGGCGACCGGTAACCACAGCGCGCCACCTCGTGCCGTGACGCTGGCCGCGATGACGACCGGGTTCGGCGCCCTGGTCGGCAGGAGCTCGGTGTCGTGCAGGGACTCCTCGTCCAGTTCGTCCTCGCCGTTCATGCAGGACAACTACCCAATTCACCCGCTCGGGAACCAACTGCGGTCCTACGGCCGGGACTGCTTCTCGTTGTGCAGCACCGTCACAGAACGGGACTGGCGCCGACGCCGTCTCCCTGGCCGATGCCCCGCACGAGCGCCCGAAGTGTCTCGTGCGAGTCGTGGCGCGGCTGCCAGCCCAGTTCGGTGCGGGCCCGTGACGCGTCCAGCAGCGGCGATGCCAGCGCCAGGTCGACCCAGCCCGGTGGCGTGGGCTGCAACCTGAGGTGCCAGGTCACGTTCGCTATCGAGCGCATCAGCCACGACGGGATGGGCACGTGCCGGCCACCGAGCAACTCCGCGAGCACACGGGGAGTGACAACCGGTTCGGCAACCAGGTTCATCGGCCCGTGCGGACGCTGCTTGAGTATGCGCACCAACGCATCGGCGACGTCATCCGCGTGAACGAACTGAAGAACCATGTTCCGCGGCAACGGCAGCAGCGGGATCTTGTGCCGGAACAGGGCTTTCGGCACGAGACCCCCGAGGAAGTAGTCGCGGATCTCGGAGCCGGCGTCGGGCTGCAGGATCAGGCCAGGCCGCAACCTGGACACCAGGAACCGGTCCTCGAACTGGTCCAGCATGTGTTCCACGGCGGCCTTGTGCCTGCTGTAGAAGGACGACGTCACACCCCGGACCAGCCACGACTCGTCGACGCGCTGATCCTTGCGGCCGGGCGAATACGCGCCGACCGAGGACAGGTAGACCACGTGCGGCACTTCCGCGGCCGCTGCGGCGCCGAAGACGCGGGCGGATCCCGCCACGTTCGTCCGGTACAGCTCGCGGTGGTCGTGGGAGGGCTGAATGAGCCAGGCGAGGTGGATCACCGCGTCCGCCTTCTCGAACGCGACGTCCAGCACCTCCTCCGCGCCGGCCTGGCCGATGTCGATCGGCGTCCACTCCAGCCCCTGGTAGGGCGGCCCGTCCGCGGGCGGGCGGCGCGAGATGCCGTGCACCTCGATGTCGGGCTCCTCGGCGAGCCTGCGCAGCAGGGCGGTGCCGACGTTGCCGGTAGCGCCGGTGATGACGACCTTCACGATCGTGCCCGCGCGAACTCGCGGTTGCTCGCCTGGTGATCGGAGGATCCCTTCTCCCGGTGCGCCCGTTCGCCTTCGCCGTACGTCTCAACGGCCGAGTCGTACGCCTTGATCCACGTCCGCTGCGCCTGCTTCGGCGAACGTGCCACCGTGCTGGGCATTTCCAGCCGTCCGGGCATGGCTCCTCCAAGGTTTCGACGTGCGCCGATGGGTACCCGGCTGGCATGACCGCCATGCACGCCATCGACGTCCACAGCCCGCGCGACTCGCAGCTGGTCGGGTGGCTTCCCGCCGCCACCGACGCCGACGTGACGGCGGCGCTGTCCTCGGCCCGGTCCGCCCAGCCGGCGTGGGCGGCGCTCCCGGCGGCGGACCGCGGCGCCGCGGTCCGGGCGGCGGCGTCGTCGTTGCGGGCGCGGGCGAACGACGTGGCGACGGTGGTGGAGACCGAGACGGGACGGCCGTTCGCCTCGGCCCGCGAGAGCGTGCTGGCGGGCGTGGCGACACTGGAGCAGTACGCCGAGCTCGGTCCAGTCCATCGTGGACGGTCACTGCTCGGCACGGCGGTCGACTTCATGGTGCCCGAACCCCGTGGCGTCATCGTGGCGCTGACGCCGTGG
The DNA here is from genome assembly GCA_963771775.1 of uncultured Actinomycetota bacterium. Lineage (GTDB taxonomy): Bacteria > Actinomycetota > Actinomycetes > Mycobacteriales > Pseudonocardiaceae > Lentzea. Next base: position 23,732 of record CAVYUS010000002.1, on the reverse strand, counting down.
AACGATCCGGTGGCGGTGGCGTGCGGACTGCTGGGTGCCGCTCTGGTCACCGGCAACGTCGTGGTGCACAAGCCGAGCGAACGCTGCCCGCACACGGGACTGCTGCTCGACACCGTCCTGCGGCCGTGCTTCCCCGAGGGTGTGCTTCGGACGTTGGTCGGCGACGGTCCGGTCGGCGCCGAACTGGTCCGTTCGGATGTCGATCTCGTCGCGCACGTGGGCAGCACCGCGACAGGTCGCGAGATCGCGCGGACGTCCTCCGCGAAACTGTTGCTGGAGAACGGCGGCAACGACCCGTTGCTGATCGACGACGACGTGGACCCGAAATGGGCGGCGGCACAGGCCGCGCTCGGCGCGTTCACCAACGCGGGCCAGCTGTGCACGTCCGTCGAACGGATCTACCTGCACAAGACGATCGCCGCAGCGTTCCTGGAAGCGTTGTGCGCACGGGCTCGCGAGTGGAACACCGATCCCCAGCCGCTGGTCGACACCCGGCACCGTTCTCTCGTGCATTCCCACGTGTCCGACGCGGTGGCGGCCGGAGCGCGGGCACTTGTCGGCGGCGAGATTCCCTCCGGCCCTGGCGCCTACTACCCGGCGACGGTGCTCACCGACTGCGCCCCGGCCATGCGGATCATGTGCGAGGAGACGTTCGGCCCGGTCGCCCCGGTGCAGCTGGTGTCGTCGTTCGACGAAGGCCTGGCCGAGGCGTGCTCCGGTGACTACGGGCTCGCCGCGACCGTTCTGACCAGCTCGATGGACCACGCCCAGCGCGCCTGGCGGGCCCTGCCGGTCGGCACCGTGAAGATCAACTCCGTGTTCGGCGCCGCACCGGGTGGTGCGGCCCAGCCGCGGGGCGCGTCCGGCACCGGGTTCGGCTACGGTCCCGAGCTGCTCGACGAGATGACCACGACCAAGGTGGTCCACCTGGGCGTTCCCAACGGCCGGTGCTGATCAGCCGGATGCCCGCCTCGGTCACCTTGTCCGCAGGAATGCTCGCGATCGTGCCGTCCAAGCAATGACTCACAATCACCACGACTCAGCGGCGACTGCAGAGTTCCGGAACCCACGAGCTATGCTGTTGCGATGATTCTGGGGGAAGAGTCAGCCGCATTTCTCGCCACCATTCCGAGCCCGACCCAGGGTGTCTGGCACATTGGGCCGATTCCGTTGCGCGCGTACGCCATCTGCATCATCGCGGGCATTCTGGTGGCGGTGTGGCTGACCGAACGGCGGTGGGTCCGGCGCGGCGGCAAACCGGGCGCGGTCGGGGAGATCGCGACGTGGGCGGTGCCGTTCGGCATCGTCGGCGGCAGGCTTTACCACGTCGCCACCTCCTGGCAGCCGTACTTCGGGCCGGGCGGTGACCCGGTCCGGGCGTTGTACATCTGGGAAGGCGGGATGGGCGTCTGGGGCGCGATCGCGCTCGGGGCGGTCGGCGCGCTGATCGGTGCCCGGCGGGCCGGTATCAGGCTGCCCCCGATGGCCGACGCGGCTGCTCCCGGAATCGCGTTGGCGCAGGGTATCGGGCGGTTGGGCAACTGGTTCAACAACGAGGTCTACGGCGGGCCGACCGATCTGCCATGGGCGTTGCGGATCTACGAGTGGGACCAGGGCCTGGGCCGGGCGGTCGTCGGGTCGGACGGCGCGCCCGTGGTGCTGGGGACGTTCCACCCGGCGTTCCTCTACGAGTTGCTGTGGGACTTCGGGGTGGCGGCCGTGGTGATCTGGGCGGACCGCCGGTTCCGGATGGGCCACGGCCGGGCGTTCGGGTTGTACGTCGCGCTCTACACGGCCGGGCGGTTGTGGATCGAGGCGTTGCGCGTGGACGAGGCGAACCACATTCTGGGGTTGCGACTGAACATCTGGACCTCGCTGATCGTGGGACTGACCGCCGTCGTGCTGGTCGTGATTTCCGCGCGGCGACGGCCTGGCAGGGAAGAATCGGTGCTCCGAACGGACGTTGATTCTGAGCAGCGTGGAATATGAAGAACGACCACGAAAAGAACGGCGGCGTCGCTAGCCTTCAGGAATGCCAACCGCTCTTGTCACGGGTGCCACGGCTGGTCTGGGGCTCGAATTCGTCCGTCAGCTGGCCACTCGCGGCCATTCGCTCGTGCTCGTCGCGCGAACCGAAACGCGGCTGCGTGAGGTGGCCGCCGAGTTCGCCGCGGACGGCGTCGCGACCGAGGTGCTGGTCGCCGATCTCGCCCGCCGGGACGACGTGGACCGGGTCGCCGCGCGGGCCTCGTCCGTCGACGTGCTCGTCAACAACGCCGGATTCGGACTGCGGGAACGGTTCCTGGACAACGACCTCACCGCCGAGGAAGAGATGTTCGAGGTACTGTGCCGGTCCGTGCTCGCCCTCTGTCACGCCGCGGGGCGGGGCATGAAGGAACGCGGCGGTGGGCGGATCATCAACGTCTCCAGCGTGGCGGGCTGGCTGCCGACCGGGTCGTACTCGGCGGCCAAGGCGTGGGTCACCACGTTCAGCGAGGCGCTGGCCGGCGAGCTGGCGCCGTCCGGTGTGAGTGTCACCGCGTTGTGCCCCGGTCCCGTCCGCACCGAGTTCCACGAGCGCGCGGGGATTCCGGCGGACGCTGTCCCAAGCCGGGCCTGGCTCGACGCGCGCCAGGTCGTGCGCACCTGTCTGCGTGACGCCGAACGGGGCAAGGTTCTCTCGATTCCCGGACTGTACAAGGGAGTTGTGGTCGCCGCACGCCTGGCGCCGCGAAGGCTGCTCGGCCGCGGCGGTACCGCCGTCGCGAGGGCACGCAAGGCATGACCACCGCGATGGTCACCGGTGCCAGCTCGGGAATCGGGCTGGAGTTCGCTCGTGAGCTCGGCAGCCGCGGCCACGACCTTCTACTCGTCTCCCCAGAAGCCGAACGACTCGCGCGGGTCTGCGGCGAGTTGTCCGGGCAGTACGGCGTCGAGGCCGAGGCCGTCGTCGCGGATCTGTCCGTGCGCGCTGACGTGACCCGGGTCGCGGAACGGGCGGCGACCGTCGACGTGCTGGTCAACAACGCCGGTTTCGGGCTCGAACAATGGTTTCTGGACAACGAACAGGCGGACGAAGAGGCTCTGCTCGACGTGCTGTGCCGCGCGGTGCTCGTCCTCAGCCACGCGGCCGGGCAGACGATGCGCGACCGCGGTTCCGGCACGATCATCAACGTGGCCAGCATCGCGGGCTGGGTCGCGGGAGGAACGTACTCGGCGGCCAAGTCGTGGGTGATCGCGTTCAGCGAGAGCCTGGCCGCCGAGCTCAAAGGTACCGGTGTACAGGTGACCGTGGTGTGCCCTGGACTTGTGCGCACGGAGTTCCACCAGCGGTCCGGGATCACGGTCGCGGCCCGCGACAGCCTCTGGCTCGACCCACGACGCGTTGCTCGCGACGGCCTGCGTGCCGCGGCCAGGGGCAGGGCGATCTCGGTGCCGGGAACGGTCCACAAAGGACTTGCCTGGCTCGCGCGGGTCGCGCCGCGCCGGTTCGTGCGCAGCGGCGGAAAAATCACTTCACATCGCCCGCCCTTGCGGTGAGGCTTGGGGGATTCTCGGATGAGCAGTGGGCACAACGGACGAGCCTCGCGCGGCGTGGCGGCGGTGAGCCGGGCGAGCGCGCGGCACCGATTCGTCGTGATCAGCGCGTGGCTGCTGCTGGTCGTCGCGCTGGTGACGGCCGCGCGGATGATCGGCACGCCGACGGACAACGACGTGAGCCTGCCGGGCACCGACTCCCAGGTCGTGCGTGACCTGACCAGGTCGCAGGACGCCCCGCTCACCTCGGGACTCGTGATCGTGGTGGCGGAGAACGGACGGCTCGACGACGGCGTGGTGCAGGCGACGGCGGCCTCCCTGCAGAAGGCCGAGCACGTCACGACGGTGAAGCAACCCTCCGCGAAGGAGGGGTCGCTGTCCGAGGACGGCCGCACCGGCTGGTTCACCGTCGGTATGGACGTCCGCCGGGCCGAGCTGACCAAACCCATGGCGCGCACCGTCGTGGCCGCGGCCGGGCCCGCCACCGACGCCGGACTCAGGGTGCTGCCAGGCGGCGGGTTCGCCCAGGTGCTCGACGGATCGGGCACGACGGGCAACGAGTACTTCGGCCTGATCCTGGCCGCGGTCATCCTGTTCTTCGCCCTCGGCGGCCTGCTCGGCGCCGTGCTGCCACTGCTGGTCTCGGCGATGTCGGTGGTGGCGACGCTGGAAACCGTGGGACTGGCCGGAAACCTCACCTCGATGCCGGCGCAGGCGTCGACGCTCGCGCTCATGGTCGGCCTCGGTGTCGGCATCGACTACTCGTTGTTCCTGCTCAACCGGTTCCGCACGCTCGCCCGCGAGGGCGCCACGGTGCCCGACGCGATCGAACAGGCCGCGGCCGACTCCGGCACGGCGGTGGTGTTCGCCGGGGTGACGGTGGCGGTCGCGCTGGCCGGGCTGGGCCTGACCGGAGTGCCATTGCTGCAGACGCTGGCCTGGACGTGCGGAATCGCCGTCGCGTTCGCCGTGCTGGCCGCACTCACCCTGCTGCCGGCGTTGACCTCACTGGCCGGGCACCGTCTCGCACGGACCAACAAACTGCTCAACAGGCGCACGAGCGGCTTCTGGGCACGCCAGGCCGACCGCGTCACGCGCCGGCCGTGGCTGGCGGGCGGACTCGCGCTCGTGCTGCTGGCGCTGCTCGCCGCTCCGGCGCTGGACCTGCGACTCGGCCAGCTCGACGCCGGTTCCTCGCCGGAGTCCACCGCCGTGCGCCAGGCGAACGACGCCCTCTCGGCGGCGTTCGGACCCGGCACGGGTACCCCGATCACCGTGCTCGGCCGGGTGGAAACACCGCTTACCAGCCGCCAGGACCCCCGGCCCGACGCACTGGCCGAGGCAGTGCGGGACCAGCCCGGCGTGGACCTCGTCGGACCGCCGACGCTGGGCGGCGACGTCGTCACGGTCCAGGTGATCGCCACGACCTCGGGCGGCGACCCGGCGACCGCCGATCTGGTGCACCGCCTGCGAAACCTGGCAGTGCCGGACATGACCGTGCACGTCGGCGGCAACGTCGCCGCCAGGGTGGACCTCGCCGACCGGGTCACCGGCACGTTGCCGCTCGTGATCGCCGTCGTGCTGCTGTTGTCGGTCGTGGTGCTGCTGATGGCGTTCCGCGCCCCGCTGCTCGCGATCAAGGCGGCGGTCATGGACTTCATCTCCGTCGGCGCCGCCTACGGCGTGCTGGTGGCGGTGTTCAGCTGGGGCTGGGGCGTCACGTGGATCGGGCTCTCCGGTCCGGTGCCGATTCCGAGCTTCGTGCCGCTGATGCTCTTCGCGCTGCTGTTCGGCCTGTCGATGGACTACGAGGTGTTCCTGCTCAGCGACGTCCAGCGGCGCTGGAAGCTGACCGGCGACAACCTGAGCTCGGTGCGCGAGGGCCTGGTCGGCACCGGCCGGGTGATCACCGCCGCTGCGGCGATCATGGTCGGCGTCTTCCTGGCGTTCGTGCCGAGCGGCGACCCGACGATCAAGATGTTCGGCGTCGGCCTCGCGGTCGCGATCGCCGTGGACGCGACGGTGGTGCGCTGCCTGCTCGTCCCGGCCACGATGGCGGTGCTGGGCGAGCTCAACTGGTGGACGCCGGCCCGGAAACGGGTGCGCGCCGCCGAGCCGACCACCGGCTGATGTGGACGGTGGCGGCGAACACCACACCCGCGGCGGCCATGCCGGTCAGCCCGTCCACGAGGTAGTGGTGGTTGAGGTAGACCGAGGAGAGCAGGACGAGTCCGAAGAAGACGGACGTCACCACCCGCAACGAGCGGAACCGCCACGCGAACAGCACCGCCAGGAACGTCTGTCCAACGTGGAGTGACGGCAGCGCGCCGAACACGCTGGAACTCGCCTTGTACTGCCCCGAGAACCACGAGACCCCCAGCAACCGGTCCAGCCGCAGCCCTCCCGCCGCGTCCGGCGGTGCGTCGATCACGGCCGGCCCGGTGCCGTACTCCAGGACGTACCACGGCGGCGCCGTCGGGTGCAGCATGTGGATCGTGTAGCCGATGACGTGCAACGACAGCAGCGCCCACATGACCACCCACGCCTGTGAGCGCTTCTGCTTGAACGTCCACCAGGCGGCGATCAGCACGAACCCGGCCATGAACCCGAGGTAGACGAACCCGCACAGGACGTCGAGCACCGGCGTCGTGTGGCTCTGGAACCACTCGGCCGGCGTCACCGGGCCGTGCGGACCCGGCACGCCGAACCAGGCCAGCTCCCAGTTCAACGGCCCGGTGACGTCGACGGTGTGCCCGGTGACCGCCGGCGAGAGCACCCGCTGCCGGTCGTAGACCAGCAGTTGCACCAGGAACGGGCTCGCGAACAGCGCGAACACCGGCCGGCGGTGACACGTCAGGACGACGACCAGCGCCGTGGCCGCGAGGACGAGGCGGAACAGCACGGGCCCGCCGGACACCAGCAGGTACGCGATGTAGGCCAGACCCGCGACCCTGACCACGGGGACCCAGCTCAACGGTCGGCGCCGTCCCGCACGCGCCGCACGAGCACGTAGTCCTGCGCGAACTCGTCGGCGATCTTCCCGGTCGAGGGGTCCAGCAGCCACGGCATGGCCAGGCGTTCCGGTACCGCCAGCGGCAGGGTGAACGGCGCATGGGTGCCGAAGACGCGGTCCCACACCGCCGAGGTGACGCCGAAGTTGCGCCGCGGTGTGTGGAAGTGGTGCTGGACGTGCTGCATCCGCAACCACCGCCCGTACGCCGTGCGCGGCGCCCGCAGGTGGATGATGCGGTGGATCGACTCGTAGGCGATGTACCCGACACCGAGCCCGAGCGGGAACGCCGCCGCCTCGAACTGGCCGGACATCAGCCGCAGGATCGCGATCAGCGTGCCGGTCACGAAGAAGACCCCGAGCAGTTTGCGCAGCCAGCCGACCATGTGCAGCGGATCCGCGTGGTGCAGCGCGTGCTCCTTCGCGAACGGGTTGCGCAGCTTGCGCGAGTGGAACAGCTGACCGTGCAGCAGCCATTCCAGAAAGGTCCAGGTGATTCCGCCCGACACGAAATAGCCGAGCACGGTCGCCACCGCGGAAATCGTGAATGCCATGATGTTTCCCCCAACTATTTCGAACGCTGCGTCAGCGCTCGAACACGAGTGACGCGTTGAGCCCCCCGAAAGCGAACGAGTTCGACATCACCACGCGGCTGCGGTGTTCTCGCGCGGTGTTCGGCACGCAGTCCAGGTCGCATTCCGGATCGGGCCCGTCGAAGTTCGCGGTGGGCGGGGCGACGCCGTGTTCGAGAGCGAGAAGTGCGGCCACCGCCTCGATTCCGCCGGACGCGCCGAGCGCGTGCCCGGTGGTGCCCTTCGTCGAGGACAGGACCGGGACCGAGTCCGCGCCGAAAACGGTCTTGAGCGCGGCGGTCTCCGCCGAATCGTTCGCGACCGTGCCCGTGCCGTGCGCGTTGATGTAGTCGATGTCGCCAGGCGCCACCCCGGCCGACCTGAGCGCCTTGGTCATCGCCGCCGCCATGCCCACGGAGGCAGGCCTGGTGAGGTGCCCGGCGTCCGCGCTCCACCCGGAACCGGCCAGCCGGGCCCGCGGCGTGAAACCCCTCGCCGCGGCGTGCGAGGACGACTCGAGCACGAGCATCCCGGACCCCTCGGCCAGCACCATCCCGGTGCGGCCGGCGGAGAACGGGCGGCAGGTGTCGGCCGCCATCACCCCGATGGCGTCCCACGCCCGCAGCGAGCCTTCGACCAGGCACGCCTCGGTGCCGCCACACACGGCGACGTCGACCATCCCCGACTCGACCAGCTGCGCGCCGATCCCGATCGCGTGCGTGGCCGACGCGCAGGCGCTGGCCACCGAGAAGGCGGGCCCGTGGAAGCCGAACGTCATGCTGATCCAGCTCGGCGCGGCGCTGGCCATCATCTTCGGCACGGTCAGCGGGGTCAGCTTCGTCCGGCGCTGCCGGTAGAGCAGCTCGTACTGCTCGTCGAGCGTCGCGATGCCGGGTGCGCCGACGCCGACGATCACCGCGACCCGGCCCGGATCGAAACAGCCGTGCTCCAGGCCGGCGTCGTCCAGCGCGTTGCCCGCCGCCGCGACCGCCAGCAGCGCCGACCGGTCGACCAGCGCGGCGTTCGAGACGGCGGACTCGGTGATCCAGTCCGTCGTGTGGATCTGGGCCACCGGCACCGACACCGGGCAGTTCGTCGGTGGAGCGAAGGACGGCGACGGTTCGACCAGGCTCTCCCAGAACTCCTTCAGGCTCGACCCTGCCTGGGTCAGCACGCCGAGTCCGCTGACATGGACGTTCTTCATCGGGTGACCTCCCTGAGGCGGCGGTCGAGATGGCCGGCCATGGTCAGGAGGTTGTTGCTCATGCCGAGCAGCAACTCGTCCAGGCCGAGGCGGAGGGCGAACTCGCGCTCGACGACGAACAACATCTCGAGGGCGATGAGAGAGTCGATCTCCATCTGTTCGAAGGGCATGTGCGGATCGACGTCCTGCGGCGCGCACGACAGCACCTGCGCGAGGTGCACACGCATGACTTCGGTGATGAATCCGACGCGTTCGTCGTCCGGTTGCGCGTCGAGTCCTGCCAGGGACAGGCCCTGTGGCCGCTCGTCGGCGAGCGGCTCCAGCACGGGCCGCCCACCGGCCCACGTCAGGAAGTCCGCCGACTCCGCCCAGGCGACGACGGTCAGGTTCGGCTCGTCCCGCGCCAGCGCCCTGTCCGCGACGGCGAGCACCTCGTCGACGCTCAGCCGCAGCAACCCGAGCCGTTCCCACACCTCGTGCAGGTGCGCGCCATCCTCGGTCGCCCCGAAGCCCACCTCGCCGATCGGGCCCCACGCGATGCTGACCGCGCGCACGTGGCCCCGGTGCAGCCGCCGGGCCACGCCGTCGAGCACCGCGTTCGCCGCCGCATAGCCGGCCTGTCCGGGTGAGCCGAGGGTGGCGGCCGCGGACGAGAACAGCATCATTGCCTCGGCCCGCAGCTCCTCGGCCAGCTCGCCGAGCAGCAGGGCGCCGTTCGCCTTCGCCCCGAGCAACACCCGCGTCTGTTCACGGGTGGCCGTCATCAGGGATGACACGCAGGACTTCCCGTCGAGCCGCCACTGCGAGGCGAGGTGGAACACGCCACCGATCCGCTCGTCACGCAGCCGTTCGGTGAGCCCGCGGACCGCCGCCGGATCGCCGACGTCCAGCACCTCGTACCGCACCTGGCAACTGCTCCCCAACAGCCGGAGATTGCGCTCGCGGTCGGCGTCGAGCGGGCTGTGGCCGAGGATCAGCAGGCGTTCGGCGCCCTGGTGGACCAGCGAGCGGGCGACCTCGAAGCTCAGGCCCAGCACCCCACCGCTGATCACGTGCAGCCGGTCGGCCGACAGACCGCCGCCGCTCGCGGCAGGTGGCAGTTGCGAGGCGCGCATCCGGGCGACGAGCGGGCCGTCGTCGCGCAGCAGGACCTCGTCCTCCTCGGAACCGGAGAGCAGGAAGTCCGCCAGCATCCGGCCGGCCGTGTCCGGGTCGTCGACGTCGAGGTCGACGAGTCCGCCCCAGCGGTCCGGGTGTTCGGCGGCGTAGCAGCGGCCCAGCGCCCAGGCGAAGTCGTGTTCGGGCCGGACGACCGCACGGGTGCCGGGGCCGTGCAGCCCGGTCCGCGTGACGATCCACAGCCGGGCACCAGGCCGTGCCGCGACCTGCTGGCAGAGGCGGAGAGTGTCATGCGCCCAGTCCCACGACAGGTCCGGCTCGGTCTCGTCCACGAAGTACACGAACCGCTGGTCGGGCCCGGCGGTCACGTCGTCGAACGCCGCGACCCTCCGCGCGGAGGGAAGTACCTCCGTCAGGCTGTCCGCGGTGCGGCTCCGGCCGTGCGACAGCACGATCCACTCCGTGTCCGGGTACACCCCCGGCAACGGCTCGAACGGGTCGGTCTTCTCCCACTGCAGGCCCAGGATCCGGACGTGGTCCTCGGTCATCGATTGCCCCCAGAGTCGTTGACGAGCTCGTTGAGCTCGGCGAGGAACGGCAGCTGCGCGCGGACCCGTTCGCCGCGCAGCCCGAAGTCCACGAGGCACGCGATCTCGTCGACGCCGAGGTCACGCGCGGTCTTGAGCGTCGTGCGCGCGTCCTCGACGGTGCCGATCAGCGAACGACCGTCGAGCGCGCGCTGGAAGTGCGCGTTGGCGAACTCGTCGATGTGCCGTGCGGTCATCCGGTCGAGGTCGACACCGCGTTTGCGGGCCGTGGCGAGTCCGCGCGCCAACGGTGTGATGCTCTTGAGGTACTCGCGGTAGGGATCGCGGACGACCTCGATCACCTCGTCCCGGTTCGCGCCGAGGTAGGTGTGCAGCATCAGCGCGACCCGCCCGCCGCCGGAGAGCTCAGCGCGGTAGGCGGTGAGGTTCTCCTCCAGTTTCCGCAGGTTGCCGTCCAGCACGTGGGTCAGCACGCCCTCGCCGCGCCGGCCGGCGGAACGGAACGTGTCGATGCTCTGCGAGGCGGCGATCCACACCGGGAGCTCCGCCTGCACCGGACGCGGCAACGCGCGCACCCGCACGGCCTCGCCGGTGCCGGACACGGCCGCGTGCAGTCCGCCCCGCCACAGCCCCTGCACCTGGTCGATCAACTCGAACAGCGCGGCATGGCGCCGTTCGTAGCGATCGGGGAAGAAGGCGAAGTCCACCGGTGACCAGCCGGACGCGAACCCGGCCTCCAGCCGGCCGTCGCAGAGGTTGTCGAGCACGGCCAGGTCCTCGGCCATCCGCAACGGATCGTGCAGCGGCGCGACCATGCTGCCCGACCGCAACGTCAGCCGCGTCGTGCGCGCGGCGACGGCGGCCAGCAGCGGCACCGGGTTCGGGAACGGCGAGCCGAACGTGGAGAAGTGGCGTTCCGGCAGCCAGATGCCGTGCAGCCCGTTGCGGTCGGCGAACTCGGCCAGCTCCAGCACGGTCCGGTACTGCTCGGAGGCGTCCGGATGCAGCGCGCCCGCGAAGAACATCAGGCTCAGCCGCATGATCCCTCCACGTACGCGAAGCCGCCGTACAGGAACTTGGTCGCCTCGGCACCGAGCACGCCGAGCACCTCGCCCGGCCGCAGCAGGTGCTGCTCGCGCACGCTGTGCAGCCCGATCCACGTCGACGCCGACCCGGTGTTGCCGTAGTCGGTCGCGCAGATGTGGAACTTCTTCTCCGGGATGCCGAGCACGGGGGCGAGCACCTCGCCCATCCGGCCGTTCGCCTGGTGCGTCAGGTAACGCGTGACCTGGGGCTCGTCCAGGCCGGCCGACTTCAGCGCCGCGAATCCGGCGCGGAACAGGTCGATGCCCTCCGCACGGGCCAGGTTGTAGTCGTTGACGAAGCCCAGGGGTCCCGCCGGCTTGCCCGAACCACCCGTGAGCAGGCTGAACGCCGATGGTTTACCCAGTCCGAGCGAGCCGAAGTAGACGTGCGTCAGATAGGGCCCGCTCTCGTGGCGGGACAGCACGACAGCACCCGCGCCGTCACCCATCTGCGCCGCGTTGACCAGCTGGCCGCGATCCGACCGCGCCTCCTCGGGATCGAACAGCACCGAGCCCGTCTCGCTGCCGACGACGCACACGCGGGTCGCCGCGCCGGAGGTCAGCATCGAGCTCGCGATCATCAACGCGTTGGCGAACCCGGTGCACGCCTGCCGCAGTTCCAGGTAGTGACCGGGGTAGCCGAGCTCGTCGGCGACCCAGGAGACGTTCGGCGGCAGCAACGTGTGCGGCGAGGTCGTGTGCCCGATCAGCAGGTCCAGGTCGCCGACGTCGAGTCCGGCCTGGTCGAGCGCGGCCCGCACCGCGCGTGCGCACAGTTCCGGGTTGGTGTCGCCTGCGCGCGGCACCTCACGGGTCGCGAGCCGGTCGCGCGCCAGGAACCGCTGCTGGACGCCGAGCTGATCGGCGATCTTGCCGACGAACCGGGAGCGGTGCGCGCCGGCGCCCAGTGCCATGAACCGCACCATGTCGTCGTTCGACACCGGAGGCCCCGGCAGCGCGACACCCGTGCCCAGCACGCCCAGCTTGGCGGAGATCATCCGCGGTGGCGCGGTCACCTCCCGGCCCCGGCCGGTTCGGTGCGCTCGTTCTGCTCGGGCAGCGGCAGGAACAGCGGATTGGTGAAGAACCGCTTGAGGTAGGCGACGGTGAAACTGCGCTCGTAGGGCACCCCGCGCTCGTGGAAGTCGTCACGCAGCACCTTGGCCACCTCGACCAGCCGCGGTCCGGGCACGTCCGGGTACGCGTGGTGCTCGGCGTGCCGGTTCGCGCCGCTGAGGAACAGCTGGCCGAAGACGTCGCAGTCGAACGACGTACAGGCCTGCAAGGTGTTCGAAGCCACCAGACCCTGGTGGTAGACCATGTCGTTGAGGCTGCCCAGCACCGACCCCGCCAGCAGCGTGAACAGCAGGAACTGCCACTGCGGCCCCGGCAGGACCTGGCTGAGCACGACGTAGAGCGCCACCGCCGCGATCGGCCCCCACAGCGCGCGGAACACGTCGGTGTGCTTCAACGCGATCATCGGCGCCCGGACGAGCAGGAAGAACGGCGCGCCGACGACCGAGGCGACCGTGAGCAGCGCCATCGTGGCGGCGGCCGACCGCTTCGGGTAGATCACCTCCTGCGGGTCGGCCTCCGTCCGGAACCTGGCGTGGTGGGTGAGATGTGCGGCCCGGTAACCGGGGTAGGACGTGCCGACGATGACCGACATCGCCTCGCCCAGCGCCCGGTTGACCTTCCTGTTCGCCGCGAGATGCCCGTGCGCGGACTCGTGCATCAACCCGAAGATGCCAATGAACTGAAGTGCTCCGAAAACAATGAAGAAGAGCTTGACCGGCACCTCGAAAGAACCGGAATACGACGATCCGAAGATGATCGAGAAGACGAGCATCCCCAGATAGCCGAGGAGCTTCCACTTCTGCCACGCGACCGGCCGGAAAAATTCCCGCGCCAAGCCACCCCTACGCCTGGATACAGGCACCACCGTGAGACCCCCATCCCCCGTGCCTTATTCGGCAACCACCGACGGTACTCCGCGATTTCGTCAAACGCAGAGAATTTGGTGTCACCCGAACAAAATCGGCTGATGTGCCCACCGGACTGACCCGAACGGTCCAATCAGGGCAACTCGGTGGATTTCACGAGGAAACAATTCCAGGTCGCACGGAAGGATTCGCGGAACCGACTAGTTCCTGATTGCGGCTGGAGACCCACTTAAAGACACCCTCAGGACACCGCCGCGCCGCACGAAGGACTCGGGCAGCCACGGCTGGTCCACCTGGTGGCCGTTCCAGCGCACGTTCCGCACGTAGATGTTCGGGGCACCGGGCGCCAGGATCGTGAGGTGGCGTCCGGGAATCCGGGCCTTGGGGAACATCGGGCTCGACACGTGCAGCTCGGCGCTGCTCGGTGTCCGCGGGTACAGGCCGAGCGCGGCGAAGACGTACCAGGCCGACATCGTGCCCAGGTCGTCGTTGCCGGGCAGGCCGGACGGACCGGTCCGGTAGACGAGCCGTGCCATCGCCCGGACGGTTTCCTGGGTCTGATGCGGGCGGCCCAGCTCGTTGTACAGCCACGGGGTGTGGATGCCGGGCTCGTTCGTCGGGTCGTAGCGCAACGGGTCGCCGCCGGTGGCCCACGAGCCGTCGGCGCGGTGGAAGAACGCGTCGAGCCTGGTCGCGGCCGTGACGGAACCACCCATCGCCTCGGCCAGGCCGGCCGCGTCGTGCGGGACCATCCAGGTGTAGGTGGCGCTGCTCCCCTGCGCGAAGCCCTGGTCGGAGGCGGGGTTGAACGGGGTCACCCACGTGCCGTCCGCGCGCCGGGCCTGCTGGTAGCCCGTGGCAGGGTTGAAGGTGTTGCGCCACCAGCCCGCGCGAGCCTTCAGCTCCGCGCTGGGACGGCCGAGTCTTGCGGCCAGATCGGCCAGCGCCTGGTCGGCCACGGCGTCTTCCAGGGTCTCGGCGGCGCCGCCCCAGCAGTGGCAGCTGCCGTGCGGCGCGTAGCCGAGGCGCAGGTACTCGGCGAGGTTCGGGCGCTGGCCCTCACACTGACCGGGACACCCCTTGTCCGACAGGCCGTCGGGATGCGGGACGGTGGCCTGGCGCAGCAGCGAGTCGAACGCCACGCGCACGTCGAAGTCCTTGGCGCCCATGGCGTACATGCCCGCGATCGCCGGAGCGGACGGGTCGCCGGTCATGACGTGCGTCGGGCCGTTGACGTGCACCCAGCGGTCCCAGACGCCGCCGTTCTGGCGGGCGAGGTTCAGCAACGACTGGGCGTAGTCGCTCGCCACCCGTGGTTCCAGCAGCGCCAGCAGCTGAGTGTGGGCGCGGTACTGGTCCCAGCCGGAGAAGTTGCCGTACTGGACCCGCTGGCCGGGTGCGAGCCGGTGGACCGACCGGTCACTGCCGAGGTAGGTGCCCTCGACGTCGCTGGTCACGTTGGGCTGCAGGAACGAGTGGTACAGCGCGGTGTAGAAGATGGTGCGCTCGTCGGAGGTTCCACCGTCGATCTCGACCGCGCCGAGCTGCTTCGCCCAGGCGGCGCGGGCCTGCGTCGCGACCGACTCGACGGTGGCGCGCTTCGGGATCTCCGCCGCGAGGTTGCGTTTGGCGGCGTCAAGGCTGGTGTAGGAGATGCCGACGCGCGTCCGGACCCGGCTGTCCGCAAAGGACACATAACCGCCGGAACCCTTGCCGGCCCGGGCACTCCCGGTCAGGTAGCCCTCGCCACCGGACGCGGACGTGGTGCCCGGCCTCAGCTCGCTGTCGACCCAGGTGCCGTGGGCGGTGATCGGACGGTCGAACGAGGCGGTGAAGTACAGGCGGTAGTAGGTCTTCTGGTTGTTCACGCCGCCGTTCGCGCGCCGGCCGCAGAACGCGCCGGTGAGCACCGAGCCCGAGACGGTGTTCGCCACCGGGTCGATGGTGATCTCGGCGTCCTCACTGCCGTTGAGCGAGTTCGAGGTGCGAAACAGCAGCGAACCCGTTGCGTCCGACGGGAAAGTGAACTCGCCGATGCCCGCGCGGGTCGTCACGGACAGATCCGCCCTGGCGCCCGACTTGAGGCCGACCCGGTAGCGGCCCGGTTCCGCGATCTCGTCGGCGTGGGTGAAGTCGCCGGCATAGATCTGGTCCTTGGTGTCCGCGGTCGGCGACGAGGCGATCGCGCCGACGTGCGGCATGATCGGGATGTCCCCCGCCGCGCCGGGATGACAGCCCGCACCGTTGACGTGCGTGAGGCTGAAGCCGCGCACTCGGGTGGCGTCGTAGGCATAACCGTTGGCGGCGCCCGTGTTCGTCTGGTCGCCGCGGGTCGTCGTCGGACTCCACGAGATCATCCCGAACGGACGGACGGCGCCCGGATAGGTGTTGCCGCCGCCCGCCGAGCCGATCAGCGGGTCGACGTACCGGGTGTCGTCCCGCACCGCCGCGCTCACGGGAGTCGCCAGCGAGACGGTGAGGACAGCGGCCAGGCAGATCGAGAGCGCTCTCACGCTGGCGGAAGCTACCTGTTCGGCGCTGCGGCTGTCAGTAGACGCAAGGTGGCCGGTAGCCGTCGACGCGCAGGCCGCGGAACTCCAGGTCATTTGGCGTCTTTCCGACAAACACCAGGCCACGGGCGTCGTCGAGAGCATCGGCGAGCGGATAGGCGGGCTTGCCCAGCTCGGGCAAAGTTGTCCAGTTGTCAGGCCGGAAGCCGAAGAACCGCTTGACGACTCTGCCGCTCGTGGACGGCACCTTGGTGACCCACTTGTCGCCACCGCTCCAGTGCGACGCGGGCCGCAGCTGGACGTAGAGATCGTCGGTCGCCCGGTAGGTCATCCAGAAACCGCGCGAGCGCGACAGGTCCGCCTGTGCCTCGAACCTGTTGCCGAGCCACACGACCATGACGGCCCAGTCGTTCGCCAGAAACTTGATCTTGGCGGTGTGGTCTTGGCGGCCCCTGGGGACAAGGATGCTGCCAGTCGCGGGCTCGGTCGCACCCTCCCCACTGGCGAGCCACTGCTGCAACCGGTCGATGGACGGGGTTCTGCACTCGTTGCCGTGGGAGGCGTTCGCGACCGCCGTGGAGCCGAACAGGAACATCAGCGCGTACGCGGTCACCGCCACGCGGCCGAGCGTCGAAGTCAGGCGCATCTCGCGGAAGGTAGCGGAAATTGGTTGAACCATTCCTCGTTCACAGATGACACCGGTACCTGGACAGCGGATTGTGAGGCGACCTCGCAACGGTCACAGTGAGCGTCGTGCGCCCTGCCAGATGGCTAGGATTCATAGGTGTCGTAACGATTCTCGGTGGTGTGCTGACCACTCCGGCCACCGCTTCCGACCGCGAGTGCCCGACCGTGATCGACGAGACGTTCGCCTCCGCCGCCACGTTGCGGGCCTTGAACGCGACGGTGGCCGGGTTCGGGCTGCGGTCCACCGGCAGTCCGGCCCATCGGCGGCTGATCGACTGGCTGGAACGGCGGATGACGCGGCTGCCCGGCGTGTCCGTGCGGTCCGAGAGCTTCTCGATCCAGCGCTGGCACCCTGGTCCCGGCCTCCTGCTCTCCGGCGGTGTGGTGCCGGTCGCGAGCCCGGTTCCCTACGCCGCACCGGGTCTGCGGTCCGGCACGCTGATCTCGCTGCCGCCGGGTACGCCCATCACCGCCGCCAACGCGCGGGGCAAGGTCGTGCTGCGCGACTTTCCCGCGCTGGACCGCGGCTACCTCGCGGAACCACTGCTGCACCAGGACATGGTCGACGCCGGAACCGCCGGTGCCGCCGGAGTGGTTGTGGCGTTTCCGTTTCCGCACGCACAGGTGCGCGGCTACTGGGATCCGCACCTCGGTACGCACTACCGCGTGCCCGGCGTGTTCGTCGGTGCCGACGCGGCCCGCAAGCTCCAGGTCGGCTCACGCACGACCATCGGCGTGCTGGCAGGTCGATCACCGGCGGCCACCCGGTCGCTGATCGCCACGCTGCCCGGCCTGAGCAGCGAGCGGATCGTCATCGACACCAACACCGACGGCGTGGGATGGGTGCAGGAGAACGGCACCGTGGCGCTGCTCGCCCTGGCCGAGCACCTCTCCCGGCTGCCGATGCGCTGCCGGCCGCGCACCATCGAGTTCGTCTTCGCGACCGGGCACCTGCACCGCCCGGCGGAGGGCAGCGAGTTCCGGGCGCGTGCCCTCGACGCCGAGTACGACTCGGGCTCGGTGGCGTTCGCGTTCGTGCTGGAACACCTGGGCACGCGGGAGTTCCTGCCCAGCGAAGGCGCCCTTGCGCCGACGGGCGCCGCGGAACCCTCCGGGTGGTTCGCCGGCAGCCCCGTCCTCGCTCAAGCGGCTGCGACGGCGGTGGCCGGCCGGGCCGTGGACCGCACCTTCGTCTTGCCCGGCAGCGATCCCCCGGTGCCGGGCCGGGCCCCGCCGCAGTGCTCGTTCGGCGGTATCGGCACGCACTTCCACTCGCACCTGGTCCCGACCATGGCGATGATCTCCGGCCCGTGGACGCTCTGGGCGCCGTCGTTCGGGCCCGATGCCGTCGACCACAACCGGATGCGGCGTCAGGTGCTGGCCGCGGGTGACGCCGTGCTGGCGCTCGGCCCGGTGCCACGCGAGCAGATCGCCGGGCCCTATCTCGACCTGCGGCGAGCTCGGGCGGGCGGCGCGGCTACCTGTCCGCACGACCTTCCGCCGGAGTGGGCACCAGCCTGATCAGCGCCTGCACCGGGAGGTGGTCGGACGGGAACTGGCCGCCCTGGTGGTAGGTGTTGATCGCGGCGGCGACGACCTGGACGCCGCGGGTGAGGATCCAGTCGATGCGCGGGCCGTCCGGGACCAGCGGGCGGTAGCCGTGGAAGGTGCCGTACGCGGGCGTGGTCCGGGTGCCCGCGAGCCACGAGTCGGTCAGCGTGGCGCCGCTCGTCAGAATGGCGTAGGTGGGAGAGGCGGCCGCGGCGTTGAAGTCGCCGGTGAGCACGATCGGCAGGGTCAGGGCGTTGAGCCGGTCGCGCACGAACTCGGCGCTGCGCAGCCGCGAGTTCTCCGACTCGTGGTCGAAGTGCGTGTTGACGACCACGAACTGCCGGCCCGTCGCACGGTCGGCGAACCGGATCCACGTGACCATGCGGATCACGTTGTTGCCCCACGACCGCGAGCCCACGACGTTCGGTGTGGCGGACAGCCAGTGGTGGTCGAACTCCAGCGGCACCAGCCTGAGCCGGTCGAAGAAGATGGCCATGAACTCGTCGTGGCTGCCGCCCGCCCGGCCGAGCCCGATCCGGTCGTAGTGGTCCGGCAGGTCGTGCGAGATGTCTTCGAGCTGGCCGTAGAGGCCCTCCTGCGTGCCGAGCACGGCCGGTAGCTCGTTCAGCAGGAGCTGGGCCAGCACCGGGCGCCTGACCGCCCACGAGTTCGGCTCGGCGGCCGAGGCGTATCTCAGGTTGAACGACATGACAGCCAGGGTCGACACCTCCCCGAGCATGGCACAGGCCCGCTCTCCCCTGCCGGATTCGATTGGGGAGAGCGGGCCCGCGTCACCTATGCCGGCGCGTAACCGGTGGGGCGGCTGGTGAACGTGCCGCGCCCCTGGGTCCGGCTGCGCGACCTGGTCACGTAGCCGAACATCTCCGCCAGCGGCACACCGGCCGTGATCACCGTGGTGCCGGCCTTGGCCACCGAGCCCTCGATCCGGCCGCGCCGGGCGGCCAGATCACCGAGCACACCGCCGATGTACTCGTCCGGCACCGTGACCGTGACCTCGGCGATCGGTTCGAGCAGCGTCATCACGCCGGCCTTCAGCGCGGCACGCAGCCCGAGCCGGCCGGCCGTGCGGAACGCCATCTCGAGGAGTCCTTGACGTGCGTGGACCCGTCGGTCAGCGTCACCCGCAGCCCGGTCACCGGGTGACCGAGCGGTCCCTCGGCCAGCGCGTCCCGGCAGCCCTGTTCGACCGCGCGGACGAACTCCTGCGGCACCCGCCCGCCGGTGACCGCCGATCGGAACTCGAAACCGGTCTCCAGCGGTTCGGTGCTGATGACGATGTGGGCGAACTGGCCCGCACCTCCGTCCTGCTTCACATGCCGGTACACAAAACCCGTCACACCCGTGCCCAAGGTTTCGCGGTAGGCGACTTTCGGTCGTCCCATCGCGATCTCCAGGCGGTGGTTCGTGCTCGCCTTCTTCACCGCCACCTCCAGATGCAGCTCGCCCAGCCCAGACAGCACCGTCTGCCCGGTCTCGGGATCCGTCGTCACCTGCAGCGACGGGTCCTCGTCGACCAGGTGCGCCAAGGCCTCCATCAGCCGGCCGTTGTCCGCCGTGGCACGCGCCTCCACGGACACCGAGACGACCGGGTCGGCGGACACCGGCGGTTCGAGGAGCAGCGGAGCCGTTGGCGCGCAAAGGGTCGCCCCGGTGCGAGCCGTCTTCAGCCCCACCACCGCCACGATGTCGCCCGCGGTCGCCTGGTCGACCGGCGTGTGCCGGTCGGCCTGCACCCGCAGGATCCGGCCGATGCGCTCGGTCCGGCCGCCCACCAGGACCGTCTCTCCCTTGTGGAGGGTGCCCGAGTAGACGCGCACGTAGGTCAACCGTCCCGTGGCGGTGGCGTTCACCTTGAACACCAACGCCGCGAACGACGCCTCAGGATCCGGTGGCCGCTCCTCGCCTCCGACGCCGCGCACCGGTGGAACGTCCACAGGACGTGGTTCAGCTTGCCATCGAGGCTGCCGGGGGACACACGGGTTCATCCCGTTAGGACGACAGCCGGGTTGGACGTGGCGAAGAGGCTGTCGAACACCCGGACACGGTCGAAAGCCAGGGCGTACTCGCGTGCTCGGTCCGCCATGAGTTGCCGTTCCTCGGCTGACATGTCGAGCACCACCCGGTCGATCGCGGCGGCGATGTGGGTGGTGTTCCCGGCCTCGACGAGGATCGCCGTCCCGCCCACCGCTTCGCCGACGCCTCCGGTGGTGGTCGTGATCACTGGCCCGCCGCCTGCGAGCATCTTCTCGGTCAGCGCGATGCCGAAGGTCTCGACGAAGTCCGGTTCGGGCTTGGTCGGCAGCGCGTATACGGCGCAGCCGTTCATCAGCAGCGGCTTTTCCTCGTCCACCACGTCGGTGAGGAAGAGGATCCGGTCGTTGTGCCGAGTGATCGCCTGGACGTGCTCCAGTTCGGGGCCGTTACCGGCGACCACGAGCTTCAGCCGTGACTGCGCCTGGCACTGGGCGAACGCGTCCACCAGGTCGTAGATGCCTTTGGCCCGTGTCACCCGGGACAGGAACAACACGTACCCGTCGCGTTCCAGGCCGCGTCGCTTCAGGGCGGTGTCCACGAGCGCCGGATCGAGGTCGAGGTATGCCGAGCTGTCGATCGGCGGGTAGCTGACCGATATCCGGCGCACGCACTGGCGGGCGAACCGGGTGCCGCAGTGCGTGTCGATGGCCTCTGCGCAGGCAATGATCTCCTGCCTGGTGTACTCCGACACGGCGATCACCTGGTCGTTGGCGAGGAACCGGGTGAACTGGACCACGGCTGCCCCGAATCGCCTCTCGTGCAGGCACGAGCGAATCACGTTGGTGACGTCCGAGCCGACCGCCTTCGCGATGGTGTGGACGTCAGGTGCGTAGCCGGCCGCGCGTGCCGCGTCGACGGCGTCGCGTACCACGGCGTCGTGGGGAGCGAGGTACATCGATACGCATGTGGTCGGGACCGGCTCGGCGAGCAGTTCGACCAGGCGTCCCGTCAGCCCGGCCAGGTATCGGCCATCGGGCACCCGGTAGTCGCCGACCGGCTCGGGCCGCTCCACGGTGATGCCTTCGCTGTAGGGCATGATCCGATCCAGCGGCTTGAGCGGCAGTCCTGCCGCCTGGAGCACCGGTATCGGCCAGGTCAGCAGCCGGACGTCGTCGAAGCCGCGGGTGAGCGCGACCTCGGCCAGGTTGCGGGCTTCTCCGGAGTGACCGCAGATGACTGGGTCGGCCCGGACCACGATGACGAGACGGCGGCTTGGCCTGCTCATGTGCGAGCCCCCTTTCCGAGCGGATCGGACACTGATGGCGGCAGGATCTTGCGTCCCCACTCCGAGGGGTGCGGGCCGAGTTCGAGCAGCAGCCGGCCGCCGGCGTGGACGTCGGATGCGCGCAGATGCGCCGCATCCAGTGGTTTGCCGTCCAGCCGGGCGGACTGCACGTACTGCGGCGGCGGGTCCGCGTCCAACCCGTCGGAACTGATGGACGTCTCGCGGTGGCCACGCGTCTCGATGACGAAGTCGCGGTCCCCGAGGTGCAGAGTGGCGTGGCTGAAGGCAGGCGCGTTGACGAGGAACAGGTTCTGCCCGGCGACCGGAAACAGACCGAGCGAGGCCCACACGTACCAGGAACTCAGCCCGCCCGAGTCGTCATTGCCCGGCAGGCCGCCGGGACCGGTGCCGAACTGCCAGGTCAGCGCCGCGTGCACGATCTCGGCTGTGCGGTCCGGCCGAGCCGCGTAATGGTAGGACCACGGCGCTTCCATGTCCGGCTCGTTGTTCAGCCCCTCAAACCGGTTCAGCAGGTAGCCGGCCGCCATCTCCGCCGAGCCGGGCCGCTTGCCGGGCTGCACCACACGCGGGGCGCCGTAGCCGAAGAACGCGTCGAGTGTGCTGACGAAAGCTTCGTTCCCACCGACCATCGCGATTCTCGCGGCCATGTCGTGCAGCAGCCGGAACGAGTAGTTCCATTTGCCGCCCTCGTAGAACGACGAGTCGAGAAGCAGGCCGGTGTCCGGGTCGAACGCGTTGGACCACAGGCGGCTTCGCGCGTCGAGGTCGTCGGCGAGCTGGACGTCGTTCAGGGTCCGGGCGACGCCGGAGGTGCAGTGACAGGCGTAGGCGAGGTCGAGCGTGTGCGAGATCGGGTGCACGACGCCGTGCTCGTAGAAGTCTTCGCCGTACATCCGGCGCAGGTCGTCGTACATGTGCACCAGCGCCCAGGTCCAATCCAGGTCGCCGAGGCCGAGGGCGTGCACGTCGGCCAGCGCGGTGTGGACCAGCGCGCTCGCCTGCCGGAAGAACCTGTCCGCGCCGCGAGCCATCCGATATCCGATGGGGAAGTTGCCTTCCTCCTCACAGACCCGGATCAGTGACTCCAGGAGATCGACCGCCCGGTCCGGGCAGATGGCCATGAGCAACGGAAGCTGGGTCTTGTAGATGTCCCACATCGTGCAGATGTCGAACACGAAGGGCCCGGAGGACGGCCAGAACGGGCTCTCGTCGTCGGCGAAGCACGGCTTGATCAGCGAGTGGTACAGGGCCGTCGCGAACACCTGCCGCCTGGCGGGTGACCCGCCCTCGACCTCCACCCGGCCCACGTGGTCGCGCCACCGGGCCTTGGTCCGCGACCGGACGACGTCGAACGCCGGCGCCCCGTCACCGCATTCGCGATACAGGTTCTCCCTGGCCTGTTCACAGCCGCGCAGAGAGAATCCGATCTGGATCTCGACGCTCTGCCCGGCGGTGGTGGGGCCCATGTAGAGCATCCCGAACGGGCGCAGCGTGGTCTGCCTGATGCGGTCGAAGTCGAGCCGCGTGCCACCCTCGATCAGCCGACGGTCATGCCAGAGCATCTGCCGCCAGCCCGGACTGTCGACCTTGATGTACACCGACAGCGGCACGCCTTCGACGACCACCGTTCCCTGGGCGCAGCCGTTGCCAAGGCTTTCCACATGCGCCCGCAGCGGCACTGTGCGGCCGAGGTCGATGGCCAGCCCGCCGCAGGACAGGTCGACGACGACCCGTGCGCTGCGATGCGCGGGAAAGACGTATCGGTGGACGGCGACCTTGGCGCCGACAGTGACCTCACATCGAATGCCGGTGTCGAGAGTAGCCGCGTAGTACCCGGCTTCAGCGGTCTCGTCGTGCAGCGGCCAGGCCTCGCCGAGGACGTCCAGCTGCTGCACCATCGGGGTCACCCGCACGTAGTTGTAGTACTTGCGTATCGCACCGGTACCGGACTGTTGGAAGTGGGTGAAACCGGACGCCTGCAGCCGGTCGAACATCTCCTCCGGCTGACCCTCGGTGTTCTTCATGTAGAGGCCGTATCCGGTCGGATAGGCACCGGAGTAGGCGCAGGCGGACACCATGCCGAGCGGGGACGTCGCGCCGGGGTGGGTGTTGCCGACCTGCGCTTTCGGCCACCACCAAGTGGCCGCCAGCCCCTGCGCCGCAGGCAGTGAGGTGGCAGCCGTTCCGATGAAAGGATCAATCTCGTCGAGGATGACGAGACACTATGGCAGCGCGGGCACCACGTTGGTTTCAGCGATATGAACATGTGGCCAGGTCCGCGGAGGTGGTCGTGTCGTGGGTGTCGCAGTGCGCTTGGTCCGATCCTCAGCACGTCAACGTGTCGGAGTGGCCGGAGCCCTGTGGGGTGCCAAAACCCGGCCGAGCAGCCTGACCTGCGCATCACGCTGCCGCAGGTTCGTACTCGTTGACCAACCTACGACTCGTCGGCGCGGTCCAGCACTGACTTCAGCGCGTGGCTCTGACACTGCCAGCTTGGTCTACAAAGGACTCTCCGCTCCAGTGCGTTCACCTGACGCGGTCGCGGACCTGCGCCGGGCGGGCGCCGCAGTCGTCGCCACGGCACCCGATCTGAGCATCGTCACTCATGTGCCGCCCGCGTTGCGCGACGTCGTGTCGGCGGTGAGCCGGGACTACGCCCAGGTGC
>CAVYUS010000001.1:0-613711 GCA_963771775.1 uncultured Actinomycetota bacterium | reverse complement strand
CACGGCGAAACCGATGTCGATGTCATACCGCAGCCGGGTCGGCTGCCGCGCTCCGCCGTTGCGACCGTCGTCTAGCCTCCGCGCCCTCATGCCCCTGCAGGACTTTCTCGCCGGCAGCGCGCTGTTCGCGCTCGTGCTGGCCCTCGTCGGCGTAGCGACGGCGCTGGTCGTCCATCGCCGGCTCAGGCACCTCGATCGCCTCGAGCTCGCGCTGGCGAGCCTCGTCGTGGGCACCGCGACCCTCATCGGCGTGCACCTCGTGCCGCTCATGCTCGGGGTCCTCACGCGCGGGACCGTCGTCGCGGCGGCGCTGGTCGCGGTGGGGCTCGCGACGCTGGTCAGACCCGCCGAGGTCGAGCCCTTCGCACCCGAGCCCGATCCGAGCCCGACCCGACCCGTCACGCCCCCCAGCAGCCAGGCCTCGTCGGCGCTCGCCGCGCTCGCCGGCGCCTTCGCGGCGGTCGCCGCGCTCGCCGACCTCGGCCGCTGGGCCGGCGACGAGCTCGTCGGCGTCGATCCGCTGACCTTCCACCTGCCGAACGTCGGCCGCTGGATCCAGAACGGATCGATGTGGCACATCGACCAGTTCGTGCCGCTGCTGGCGCACGGCAACTACCCCAACAACGGTGACGTCGTCCTGCTCAGCACCGTGCTGCCCTGGCACAACGACTTCCTCGTGCGCCTGCCGATCACGTTCTTTCTCGCGGCGACCGCGGTCGCGGTGTTTGCCGTCGCGCGGGAGCTGCGGGCGTCCCACGCGGCGTCCGTGCTCGCTGCCGCCGTCGTCGTCTCGCTGCCCGTCGTGGGAATCGCGACGATCCCCCGCGCGCTGCCCGACTCGCTCATGTGGGCGACGTTCGCCTGCGGCGTCCTCTTCCTCCTGCGCCACGCCCGCTCGGCGCGCCGCTCGGACCTCGTCCTGGCCGGCGTCGCGCTCGCCATCGCCGCCGGCACGAAGTGGTACGGCGTCAGCTCGGTCGCCGTCGTCGGGGTGATCTGGGTCGCGGCGCGGCTCGTCGCGCGTCGGGCGGCGCGGCCGCCGCCGTCGCCTCCGCGACGGCGTCGCTGCTCGGCGGCCTCTCGCTGCTCGGCACCCTGCCCTGGCTGCGCGCAACCTCGCTGCTCTCCGACAACCCGGTCTTCCCGCTCAACGTCGCCCCGCTCGGGCTGACGATCTTCGACGCGCCGCCCGACGTCATCCGCGATCAGGCCGGCTTCGCGATCGCCGACTACGCGGGCGACGCGGACGTCCTGCGCCAGCTCGCGGGCGAGATCGTCGAGGGCCTCGGCGTCGCGCCGATCGTCTGCGGCGTCGCGCTGGCGCTCGCGCGTCCTGCTTGCCCGGCGGCGCGGGCGCGCACCCGACGTACGCGTGCTCGTCGCTCGCCGCCGCCGCCGTGGCGCTCGCGCTGCTGTACACCGTCACGCCCGCCACCGCGCTCGGCCTGCGCGGCGACCCGTCGCTCGCGCACGGCAACACGCGCTACGCGGTGCCGGCGCTGCTCATCGCCGTGCCGGTCGTCGCCTGGCTCGCCGGGCGCCTGCCGCGGGTCGCCGGCCTCGTGACCGAGGCGGCGCTCGCCGCCACCGCGCTGACCGGCGCCTACCGCGGCTACGAGGTCGCTCGGCCTGCGCGACCCCGCGCTCGCCGCGGTTGTCCTCGGTGGCGCTCGCCGGCGCCGCGTGGCTGCTCTGGCGCCTGCGCGCGCGGCGCCTCGTAGTCGGCGCGGCCGCCGTCGCGGCCGCGCTCGCCGGCCTCGCCGCCGCGCACCGCATCGAGGGCGCGATCAACGACGGGCGCTACCGCGGCATCGATCGCGCGCGTCGACACGCTGCTGCGCGTCGCGCCGGAGGGCAAGCGCATCGGCCTGGCGAGCGACTGGTCGGTCGGCGGCCTGTCGCCGGTCTGGCCCGCCTTCGGAACGCGGATCGGCAACGACGTCGAGTACGTCGGCGAGTTCGTCGACGGCTTCCTGACCCCGTACCGCAGCGCGCCGCGCTTCCAGGAGGCGCTGCGCCACGGCGGCTTCGACGTGCTCGTGGTCGGCCGCGGCTTCTATCCGCCGGAGGCGACGCCGCGAGCAGCGCTGGGCGATGGACGCCGGCTGGCGGACGATCGGGCTCAGCCCGCGGCTGCGGGTGCTCGCCGCCGCCCGCGCCGCCAGCCCGCAGGCCGCGGCCGCAGCCCTAGACGATTATCGCGGCCGCGGCAGCCCCTCGATCACGGCCGCCATCCGCGCCGTCTCGCCGTCGACGTCGGTGTTCGCCCGCACCCATTCGCGCGCCGCGGCCCGGCCCGGCGCCGCTGCGCCGCGCGTCGAGCGCGAGCGCCGCGCGCAGCTGCTCCGCGAGCGCATCGGCGTCGCCGGGCGGCGCGAGGAAGCCCCACGGCGCAAGCACGCACTCGGGCAGCCCGACCTCGTCGCTGGCGACGACGAGCAGCCCCATCGCCATCGCCTCCTTGACGACGACCGGCATCGAGTCGCGGTCGCCGTCGCGGGCCACGACGCACGGCATCGCCAGCACGTCGGCCCGCTCGAGCTCGGCGCGCACCTCGGCCGGCGCGCGGCTGCCGAGCAGCTCGACGCGCCCGTCGCAGCGCTCGGCCTGCGCCTCGAGCTGCGCGCGCAGCGGGCCGTCGCCGACGATCCGCAGCCGCACGTCGGGCAGCTGCGCGAGCGCGTCGAGCAGCACGTCGAAGCCCTTCTTCTCGACGAGGCGGCCGATCGCCAGCACCGTGCGACCCTGCGGCAGCGGCGCGCCGCGCTCGAACGCCGCGACGTCGACGCCCATGACGATCTTGTGCAGGTTCGCCTCGCGGCACGCGTGCGGCGCAGGTACTCGACGTTGTAGTCACAGCCGGTGAAGACCGCGTCCGCGCCCGCGAGCTTCTCGCGCAGGTTGCGCGGCGTCAGGAAGATGTCGTAGGCGTGCGCGGTGACGCTGAACGTGCGCCCGGTGAGCGCGCGCGAGGCGCATCGCATCCAGCGCCGCGCCCGCGGCGAAGTGCGCGTGCAGGTGCTCGTCGCCGCGCTCGATGATGCGCCGCGCGCCCGGAGCCAGCGCGCGCAGCGGCCGCGCCCACTCCTCGCGCGCCCCAGCGCCGCCGGCGAGCGAGGTCGCGCGCGCACGCCAGCGGGCGGCGCCGCAGGAGCCAGAGCAGGTCGCGCACGCCGCGCGCGCGGTCGTCGCGGGCGAGGACGTGGACGTCGATGTCATCCGGCGCCTCGGGGTTGGCGTGCGCCGCCGGCTGGGCGGCCTGGACGCGCACGTCGTGGCCGAGGCGGCGCAGCGCCTGCAGCTCGTTGACGACGAACGTCTCCGACAGCTCCGGCCACTGGTCAAGGACGAACAGCAGCCGCATGATCGCCCGACTGTAGAGCCCGCGGCGCGATCGGCGTCGCCGGCGAGCGCGCCGGCGGCCCTCGAAACGGCCGTGGGCGGGGATTTCAACGTCTCCGCCATCGGCCGCTGGCGCTAGCCTGCATGTACGTGTCCGCGCAACAGTCACACCCACCGGTGTGCGCGAGGGAGATCCCGCCGCGCTCGCGGCGCTCTGCGCCGTGCGCGGACCCTCGGTCGTGGCCTATTGCCGCCATGTCGCGGGCGAGGCCGATGCCGGCGCCGCCGCCGCCGACGCGTTCGCGCGTTTCCGCGTCGCGGTCGTCGCGGCGGGCGACACGACGACGCTGAACCCGGAGGCGCTGCTGATCAGCGCGACCCGCACGTCCGCCGCCGCCCGCGCGGACATCACCGCGCCAGGTCGACTGCGCCGACGTGCCGGTCCTGCTCGCCGCGCGCGCGGAGAAGACGATCGCCGTCGCCGACCTCCAGCGCCTGGAGGCCCACCTCGAGCAGTGCTGGGCGTGCCGCGCGCCGGTGGCGCGCTTCAAGGCCGCCGAGCGGGCCTACCGCGACCCGCCCGAGAAGACCGTCGACCCGGCGCTGACCGCACAGATCGTCGAGGCGCTCATCGCCGCGGTGCCGCCCGCGCCGCCGCCGGAGGCGGCCGCACCGTCGCCGAACGGAAGCGCTCGCGCCGCCGACTCCGGCGCCGCGCCGCCCCCCGTGCCGCTCGATCAGCCGACGGAGCATTTCGCGGCGGCCGGCATGGTCGAGCCGGAGCTCGCCGAGGATGCCGCCGCCTATGCCGAGGCCGAGGCCGAGGCCGCCCAAGCCCGGCGACGCCGCCGGGCGCAACGCCGGGCGCGCGCCGGCGCGCTGCTGGCGCGCCTGCGCCGCCGGCTCCGCCCGCGCGCGGGCCGCGCGAGCAACCGGATGGCCCAGAGCCGCCGATGGCGCCCATCCCGGGCGCCGCGCCCGAACGGACCGCGCGGTCACGTCCCGGGCTGCGCCTGGCCGTCGTGCTGCCGATCGTCCTCATCGTGCTCGCCCTGCTGGCGGCGCTGTACGTGTCGGGCGTGTTCGGCGGCAACGATCCGGCGTCGAGCCCGAGCGTCGCGGTGCCCGCCGCCACGCCGGACGACACGACCAAGCCCGAGGTCGTCGTCGTCCCCGGAGCCAAGGACGCCAGCGCCGACGCCGTCGAGACCGCCAAGGCGCGGGCCCGCGGAGAGCGCGAACCCGGGGCGACGAGGAAGCAGGAGGCCAACGCGGAGAGCTCGCGGCCGTCGGGCACGCCGGCGGCCGCCTCGCCGCCGCCCGCGGCGGCCTCCCCACCCCCGGCGAGTCCGGCCGTGAGCCCCAACAACCCCGTCACGAAGCCGGCGCCGCAGCGCGACAGCGGCACAGAAGCAGATCGACGCCGGCACCGGCGCGACCGGTTCCGAGCAGCTCCCGCCGGCAGCCGACGCGACGGACGTTCCCGATCTCGCCCCGCCGCCCGAGCCCGCCGCGCCGTAGCCCATGACCGATCGCAGCGCGGACGCGCCCGCGTCGCTCGAGCCTGAGATCCGGCGAGTCGGCCGCGCGCTGCACGACGCGTTTCCCTCCCATCGCGGCCACCCGCTCAAGGCGCTCGACGACCGAGCGATGGACCTCGCCGCCCAGGACGACGAGCTGCGCGCCGCGCTCTTTCGCTTCGTCGACGTCGTGCCCGCCTGCCGCTCGCTCGACGACCTCGCGTCGCACCTCACGGGCTTCCTCGACGAGGTCGGCGAGAGCCCGCCGTCGCTGCGCGCCGCGATGAGGATGGGCAACACGCGGGCGGGTCGCGCGGCGCTCGGCGCCGCCGGCGCGGCCGGTGTCCGCCACATGGCGCACCGCTTCATCGTCGGCGAGGACCCACGGGCGGCGCTGCCCACGCTGCGCCGGCTGTGGCGCGACGGGATCGCCGCCTCCGTCGACCTGCTCGGCGAGGCGACGGTCACCGCCGCCGAGGCCGACCGCTACGCCGCGCGCTGCGACGAGGCGCTGCGGACGCTGGCCGGCGCCTACGACCGGCTCGACGAGAACCCGCGCCTCGAACGAGACGCGATCGGGCCCTTGCCGCGCGCGAACCTGTCGGTGAAGGTGTCGGCGCTCACCCCCCTGCTGCGCCCGGAGGCCCCCGAACGCGGGCAGCGCGACGCCGCGCCGCGCCTGCGGGCGTTGCTGCGCCGGGCGCACGAGCTCGGGGCGCACCTGCACATCGACATGGAGTCGCTGGACTCCCGCGAGGCGGTGCTCGAGCTCGTCCTCGACCTGCTCGCCGAGCCGGAGTTCGCCGACGGCCCGAGCGCGGTCGTCGTGCTGCAGGCCTACCTGCGCGATTCGCAGGCGACGCTGGACACGATCCTCGAATGGGCCCGGCGGACCCCGCGCGCGCAGCCGGTCGTCGTCCGGCTCGTGAAGGGCGCGTACTGGGATCACGAGGTGGTCGAGGCGCGCCAGCACGGCTGGAGCGTGCCGGTCTTCGAGCGCAAGGCCGACTGCGATGCGAACTTCGAGGCGCTCACGACGCGGTTGCTCGAGGCGCGCCCGCTCGTGCGCGTGGCGATCGCGTCGCACAACCTGCGCTCGGTCTCCCACGCGATCGCCCGCAACCGGATGCTGGGCGGGGACCCGGGCGACGTCGAGTTTCAGGTACTGCGGGGTCTCGGCGACGACCTCGGCCACGCGCTCGCGTCCAGCGGGCTGCGCGTGCGCGCCTACTGCCCGGTCGGCGATCTCGTCGCCGGGATGGCCTACCTCGTGCGCCGTCTGCTCGAGAACACGGCCAACGACAGCTTCCTCGCCGACCAGGCCCACGGCGTGCCGCTCGAGCAGCTCCTCGCCGCCCCGGAGACGGCGGCGCGATGACCGGCGGCCTGCCGCCGTTTCGCAACGAGCCGGTGCTCGAGCTGCGCCGCGTCACGGAGCGCGCGAAGCTCGCGGTCGGCATGGGCGAGCTGCGCCTGCCCCTGCGCGTGCCGGTCTGGATCGGCGACGAGCGCCGCGAGGGCGACGAGCTCGTCTCGACCGACCCCGGGCCGGCCCGAACGCGTCGTTGCGCTCGCCGCCAGCGCGACCGCCCGAGGAGGCGGCCGCCGCCGTCGTCGCGGCGCGCGGCGCGTTCGCCGCGTGGGCCGCGACCCCGGTCGCCGAGCGGGCCGCCGCGCTGCTGCGGGCCGCCGCGTGGATGCGCGAGCGGCGGGCGTCGCTCGCCGCGCTGGCCGTGCGCGAATGTGCGAAGCCCTGGCCCGAGGCCGATGCCGACGTCTGCGAGGCGATCGACTTCCTCGAGTTCTACGCCCGCGCCGCGATCGAGCTGCAGGGCGGTGACGGGCCCGAGCTGCTGCAGGTCCCCGGCGAGCGCAACGAGCTGCGCTACGCCCCGCGCGGCGTGTGCGCGGTGATCGCGCCGTGGAACTTCCCGCTCGCGATTCCGACCGGGATGGCCGCCGCGGCGCTGGCGACCGGCAACACGGTCGTGCTCAAGCCCGCCGAACAGGCGCCCGGCTGCGGGCTGCGCGTCGTCGAGGCGCTGCGCGCCGGCGGCGTGCCGGCCGGCGCGATCGCGCTGCTGCCCGGCGCCGGCGAGGCAGGCGCCGCGCTCGCCGCCCACCCGGATGTCGCGACGATCGCGTTCACCGGCTCGGGCGCCGTCGGGCTCGAGTTGCTGCGCACGGCGGCCGACGTCCCGGAGGGGGCGCGCCAGCTCACCCGCGTCGTCGCCGAGATGGGCGGCAAGAACTGCATCATCGTCGACTCCGACGCCGACCTCGACGAGGCGATCCCGGCGATCGTCGAGTCGGCGTTCGACTACGCGGGGCAGAAGTGCTCGGCCGCCGCGCGGGTGCTCGTCCACGAGGCGCTGCACGACGCGCTCGTCGAGCGGCTGGCGGGCGCCGTCGCCGGCCTGCAGGTCGGGCCGGCCGACGACTTCGGCACCGATGTGCCCGCGGTCGTCGAGCGCGAGGCCCAGGAGCGCGTGCGCCGCTATGCCGATCTCGCCGCGCGCACCGGGGAGATCTCGACGGGGATGAGCGACGTCCCGGCAGAGGGCTGGTACGTCGCGCCGGTCGTCGCGACGGGCCTGCCGCCGGACTCGCCGCTGCTGCGCGAGGAGATCTTCGGGCCGCTGCTGACGGTCGAGCCCGTCCGCGACGTCGACGAGGCCTGCGATCGCGTCGACGCCCTGCCGGTCGCGCTGACGGGCGGGCTGTTCTGCCGCAACCCGCGCACCGTCGCCCACGTCATCGCCCGCTCCCCGGTCGGCAACCTCTACGTCAACCGCTCGACGACGGGCGCGATGGTCGGGCCGCCAGCCGTTCGGCGGCAATCGGCTGTCGGGAACCGGGACGAAGGCCGGCGGGCCCGACTACCTGCTGCACTTCGTCGAGCCCCGCGTCGTGACCGAGAACACGGTCCGCCACGGGCTCGTCGTGTAAGCGCTTTCGCGGCCCCCCGGGCGGGTAGCGAAGGCGCATGCCAGCACTCGACCAGCTCAGCCGCGTCGCGGAGATCTCGCTCACCGTCGCGCGCCGTACCGGCTCGCTCGCGCTGTCGGCCATCCGCCAGGTCGCCGACATGGCTTTCGAAGGCCGCTCGAACAGCCGCAGCGAGTCGTGGGAACCGCCTGCCGCCGGTCTCCACGCGGCCGTCGTCGACCCAGCCTCGCGCGGCGCCACCGCGCGGCCCGCGCGCCTTCGCGCACGCCTGAGCCCGCGCACGAGTCCGAGCCCGCGCCGACCGCCTCCGCCGCGACCCGCCGCGCACGCGGAGCGAGCCGAGGAGCATGTCGACCGCGAGGCAGTCCTCGTCGCCGAGTCCGCCGATGCCGGCGCCGCCGACGGCGCCGGCGCGCAGATCCGCATCGGCGAGCCGTGGAAGGGCTACGGCAGCCTGACCGCCAAGGAGGTCAACGATCGGCTCGCGGCCGCCAGCCCGGAGGCGCTGGCCGTGGCGCGCCTCTACGAGTCGCGCGAACCGCAATCGCGTCACCGTGATCAAGGAGATCGATCGCCGGCTGCAGGCGGCGGACCGCTGAGACCGTCCGGTTACGAGCCGACCGGTGGCGCGATCGACGAGGCGTTCGGCGCCGACGGCGCCGCCCGCCCGGCTACGACGGCGTCCTCGCCGCGCTCGAGGCGGCGTCGCCGGCGGCCGCCGCCGAGATGATCGCGGCGGGCGTGGAGCGCGACGGCGTCGTCCACGGCGCCGACGACGGCGCGCATCCGCTCGCCGTCGACGCCGTCCCGCGCGTGTTCGCGGCCGCGGAGTGGGCGCGGCTGGAGGCCGGCCTGGCGCAGCGCATCCGCGCGCTGGAGGCATTCGTCGCCGATGCGTTCGGCGCGCGCGAGGCGTTTCGCGCGGGCGTCGTGCCGGCCGACCTGCTCGATCGCTGCGCGTGGTTCGAGGACGAGGTCGCGGCGCTGCCGCAGCGCGGGCCGCGCATCGCGGTCGCCGGCCCCGACATCGTGCGCGACGCGAGCGGCGAGCTGCGCGTGCTCGAGGACAACGTGCGCACGCCGACGCTCATGACGTTCGCCGTCGCGGCGCGGCGGCTCTTCGCGGCGGCGCTGCCGGGCGCGCCGCGGCCGCGGTCCTTCGAGGACGCGCTGCGCGACGGCGCTGCTCGAGCTGGCCGGCGACGGCGCCGTCGTGATCCTCGGCCGCGAGCCCGGCAACATCGTGTGGTGGGAGCTCGAGCAGCTCGCGCGCCTGACCGGCTGGCCGCTCGTCGGCATCGACGACCTCGCCGAGCGCGACGGCCGCGTCGTGCTGCGCGACGGACGGATCGCCCGTGGACGTCGTCTGGCGGCGCACGAACGAGGACCGCCTGCGCGGCGACGACGGGCGGCTCACCGACGCTCGGGTCGCTGCTGCTCGAGCCGCTGCGCAGCGGCGCGGTGCGGGTGGTCAACGCCTTCGGGACCGGCATCGCCGACGACAAGCGCACGTACGTCTACGTCGAGCGGCTCGTGCGCTTCTACTGCGGCGAGGCGCCGCTGCTGCGCTCCGTGCCGGCGTGGGACCTCGCCGTCGACGAGCAGCGCGCGGAGGCGCTCGAGCGCCTCGACGAGCTCGTCGTCAAGCCGCGCGACGGCGCGGGCGGCGAGGGCGTCGTGCTCGGCCCGCGCGCCTCGCGAGGACGAGCTGTCGAAGCTGCGCGCCGAGATCGAGGCGGACCCGAGCGCCTGGATCGCCCAGGAGCCGGTCGCCCTGTCGACGCACCCGACGGTCATCGACGGCCGCCTCGAGCCGCGCCACGTCGACCTGCGCCCGTTCGTCGTCGGCGGGCGCGTCCTGCCGGGCGGCCTGAGCCGCTTCGCGAAGGGCGCGGGCGAGCTCGTCGTCAACTGCGCGCAGGGCGGCGGCGGCAAGGACGTGTGGGTGCTGCCCGACTGAGGTGCGACGCTCGATGCGACGAAGGTCCAATTGCTGGCGCGACCTCGGCCGGACGAGACTGCGCCGTATGGCACACATTTCACGCAGGTACATCGTGCTGGCGCTGCTCGTCCTCGGCGCGCTGGCGCTGCCGGCGCCGGCGTCGGCCGCGTCCGAGCGCGAGTACTTCTTCGAGGAGACCGCCGACGCGAACTGGTCGGTCGCGCACGCGTGCGAGGACGGCTCGTCGTCCAGGCACGGCTGCTCGTGCAGAGCACCTACGACTTCGAGTCGCCCGACACGGCGGACGAGGAGCCGACCGCTCGCGTGCAGTACCTGGCCGTCTGCCCCGACGGCACGTCGTACAGCTGGGGCGCCATCGGCGCCCCGTGAGCTACACGAGCAGCCCGAACCTCAAGAGCGTCCACGTCACCGGCGCGTTCATGGTGCGCGACATCTTCGGCGTCACCCACGACGTCACGATCGACGTGACCTGGACGGGCCACGGGGCCTGTCGAGTCGAGCGTGGAGACGTCGCACGGCTTCGGCTTCTCGAAGACCACCCGCACGGGAGCGTGCCGCCACGGCGACCGGGACCGTCACCTTCGACGGTGACGTGCTCGTCTCCGGCGCGGCCAACCACTTCCTCACGCCGTTCATCCGGATCGACGAGGAGAGCTTCCGTTCAAGCCGTGATCGGCGATGGTCGTGCCGTGAGAGTCCTCGTCACCGCCGCTCGCGGCGCGTCACGCCCCGCCCCTCGTGCCAGGCCTCGATGACGAGGAACTCCGGCGGGTCGGGCAGCGAGACGACGACGACCTCGCTGACGTCGCAGCGAAACAGGTGCGCCGGTCCCGGCCCGCCCTTGCCGCCGAAGATCCGCGTGCGCAGCTCCTCGTCGAGGCTCTCCTCCACGCGGCCGGCGACCTTCGCGTCGCCGCGCCAGCCCGCCTCCGGATCCGGCGAGCCGCTGTGCAGGGCGAAGCGCGGGTCGCGCTGCAGGTCGCGCGCCTTCAGCGACTGCCACATGCTGCCCAGCCACAGCTCGCCGTCGGCGAAGATCACCTCGCTGCCGCTGATCCGCGGCGCGCCGTCGCGGCGCAGCGTCGCGAGCGTCTTGTGCACGAACGCGTCGAGGAACTCGCGCGCGAGCGCGGTCAGCTCGGGGGCCTCGGCCTCGATCGCGCTCCAGGACGCCACGGGCGCAGCCTACGCGCTGTCGGTTCGCGTCATGCGCGGCGCGTGGCGTTGGTCGGTGCGGCTACGACGTGCCGGAGCGACAGCATGAAAATGCGACCACGCTGCTC
Organism: uncultured Actinomycetota bacterium; assembly: GCA_963771775.1. Classification (GTDB taxonomy): domain Bacteria; phylum Actinomycetota; class Actinomycetes; order Mycobacteriales; family Pseudonocardiaceae; genus Lentzea. The sequence continues at coordinate 602,654 of CAVYUS010000001.1, read as the reverse complement.
CGAGTCGGCACGTCGCTCGATGCGATGCGCGGCTGATCGGCGAATTGAACTCGGTATGACGAGTCGAAAATACGCCATCACGCCTATCAGTGACACTGACCGCGCCGTCGCCGAGCATCGATGAACGCGCGGGAAAACGCGGGCCACTCTCAGCGATGCCGTTCGACGACGCTCACAACGAACGCCGGCACGAAGTGCACAGACTCGTCGCCCGCCAGACCGGTCCGACACCTCTCAGCCGCGCGCCCCGTTGCAGCTCGCCAGGAAGCGCTCGTGCAGCCGCGTGTCGCCGCCGAGCTCGGGATGAAAGGAGACCGCGAGCACGTCGCCCTGCCGCGCCGCGACGGCGTGCCCATCGACCGACGCCAAAATCTCGACGCCGTCACCGTGGTCGGCGATCCACGGCGCGCGGATGAACACCGCGCGCAGCGGCGGCCCCTCGAGCTCGGCGAAGTCCAGATCGGCCTCGAAGGAGCGCACCTGGCGCCCGAACGCGTTGCGCCGCGCCTCGATGTCCATGACCCCCAGGTGGTCGCGGTCGAGCATGATCAGCCCCGCGCACGTGCCGAACACGGGCCGGTCGAACGCCCGCAGCGGCTCGGCGAGCCCCTCGCGCTCGATGCCGAGCGTCATCGTCGTCGACTCGCCGCCCGGGATGATCAGGCCGTCGAGCCCGTCGAGATCCTCCGGCACGCGCACCTCGCGCACCTCGGCGCCGAGCGAGCGCAGCATGCGCGTATGCGCGGCAAAGCCGCCCTGCAGGGCGAGGACGCCGACCAGCGCCATCGCCCGTTACCAGCCGCGCTGGGCGAGCAGCTGATCGTCGCCGAGCCCGCGCGACTCGAGCGAGTCCATCGCCGCGCCGAGGCCCTCGGAGGCGCGGGCGACCCGCGCCGGGTCGGCGAAGTGCGTGCACGCCTCGACGATCGCCCGCGCGCGGCGCTCGGGATCGGAGGACTTGAAGATCCCCGAGCCGACGAAGAGCCCCTCGGCGCCGAGCTGCATCATGAGCGAGGCGTCGGCGGGCGTCGCGATGCCGCCCGCGCAGAAGAGCACGACCGGCAGGCCGCCCTCGTGGGCGACGGCGCGGACGAGGTCAAGCGGCGCGCCGAGCTCCTTGGCGGCGGTCGGCAGCTCGGTCTCGTCGAGCGTGCCCAGGCGGCGGATCTCCGCGCGGATCGCGCGCATGTGGCGCACGGCCTCGACGATGTCGCCGGTGCCGGCCTCGCCCTTGGAGCGGATCATCGCCGCGCCCTCGCCGATGCGCCGCAGCGCCTCGCCGAGGTTCGTCGCGCCGCACACGAAGGGGATCGAGAAGTCCCACTTGTCGATGTGGTTGTGCTCGTCGGCGGGCGTCAGCACCTCGGACTCGTCGATGTAGTCGACCTCGAGCGCCTCGAGCACCTGCGCCTCGGCGATGTGGCCGATGCGCGCCTTCGCCATGACGGGGATCGTCACCGCGGTCTGAATCGACTTGATCATCGCCGGATCGGACATCCGCGCCACGCCGCCGTCGCGGCGGATGTCGGCCGGCACGCGCTCGAGCGCCATGACGGCCGCGGCTCCCGCGGCCTCGGCGATCTGCGCCTGCTCGGCATCGACGACGTCCATGATGACGCCGCCCTTGAGCATCTCCGCCAGACCGGCCTTGACCAGGAAGGTCGCTTCGTCGCGCACGAGACCGATTCTAGCCGCCCCCGCCGCCGGTCCCGGGCGTCGGCGTTGTCGGCCGCGCCGCCGCGACGACCGCTTGGAGCCCGAGCGACGGCGCGCGCCAACCGCCGTCAGAGACGCCCGGTTCTCAGATACCGCACCGCCCTTCGGTCAAGCTCCGCTTCTGCGCTGCGCTCGCGCGCGGCGCGGAGGTCGATGCCGGTGCACGCCCGCGCGAGCGCGAGCGCGACCGCTCCGAGGACGACGCCGCCGACGTCGTCGAGCACGTAATGCCATCCGAGGTGGATCGTGCCGATCACGGTCACGGCGAACCAGATCCACAACGCGATCCGCAGGCGTCGCCCGAGCCCCAGCAGGTGCGCTGCGAGCGCCGCCGTGAAGCTCATCGAGACGTGCAGGGACGCGAACCCCGCGATGCTCTGCGGCGTGGCCGACGCCGGATCGGCCATGAAGGCGGTCCGCTGGTCGAGCAGCACCCCCTGCAGATAGGTCACGTCTGATGCCGGCAGCGCCGCGAACGCGCCGGGGTCGAAGTAGATCGGGCCGAGCGAGGGCAGCAGAAAGTAGCTGCCGATGCCGAGCATCCAGTTGATCGACTGAGCCGTCGTATAGAAGAGGCCCGTCTGCAGGTCGCGGCTGAAGACGAGGGCGAGGCCGATCGTCAGCGGAAGGAAGACGATGAACGCCACGTACGCCGTCGACAGGAGGTGCGTGGAGACGCCCGTCCCCAGCAGGCTGTGCAACAGCGCGGCGGGATCGTGGCCCCAGAACAGGTCGCGATCGAGCAGCGCCAACTGACGGTCGAAGAGCTCGTCGGGCCTGAGCAGGGGAACGACGCTCTTGAGGTTGCGATAGGCGAGGTACGTCGCGTAGAAGCCGACCAGCGCGCCGCCGGCGGCGACGCCCGCGCGCAGGGTCCAGCGCTCGCGCCGCACGCGCCCCATATCGGGCCATGACGGCGCAAAGCAGCCTGAGCGATAGGCGGCACGGACAACGACGTCGAGCCCGACGAGCATCAGCGTGCCGCCCCCGACCAGGGCCAGATACAGCGCAGCGACGTGATCGGGGTCGCGCAGCGGAAGGCCCACCGCGTCGGTCGCCACCACCCCGGCGATCATCGCGGCGACGGCCACCGCCGGACCCGCCAGCATCTCGCGCCGGCGAACCGAGCGCGGTACCGGCGGCGGCAGCCGCGCCGCCATCACGTCCGGTGCGATCGCCGCGGGGCTCCGTGGCTCGCGGCGCAGCTTGAAGCCGGTCAGCACACACGCCAGCGCGACCGCGATCGCCGCGAGCAGCAGGCCGGCGATGTCGTCGACGACGTAGTGCCAGCCCAGGTAGACCGTCGACGAGAGCGTGACCGCGAGCAGCAGCCATGCCGCGATCTTGACGCGCCGGTTCAGCCGCAGCAGATGGACCGCCAGGACGCCGGTGAAGAAGATCGAGACGTGCAGGGACGAGAACGCCGCGATGCTCTGCGCGGTGCCGCCGGCCGGGTCCCACAGAAACTGCAGGCGCTGGTCGAGCAGAAGCTCCTGCAGCCGCCCCACGCCGGTGACCGGCAGATCGGCGAAGGCGGCGGGGTCGGCGTAGATCGGTCCCACCGACGGCAGGAGGAAGTAGCTGCCCGCCCCCAGCAGCCAGTTGATCGACTGTGCCGTCGTGTAGAACAGGCCCGCTCGCAGGTCGCGCGAGAAGACGAGCGCTCCCGCGAGCGTCACGGGGATGAATGCGAAGAACAGCATGTATCCCGCGGACATCACATGCGCGGCGAATCCGGTGCCCATGAGGGCGTGCATCAGCGCCGCCGGATCCTGGCCGAGGAACAGGGATCGGTCCAGGTCGGCCAGCTGGCCGTCGAACTGCTCCGGCCGCAGCAGCGGAACGACGCTCTTGAGGTTGCGATAGGCGAGGTACGTCAGGTAGAAGCTGATCAGCGCGCTGCCGACGGCAAGGCCGCGGCCCAGGCGCCAGCGCTCGCGCCGGACCGCCCCCATCGCTGCCACCGACGGGCGCAGCGTGCCCGACCGGCGAGCGGCGCGGACCACGACGTCGAGCACGACGAGCACCGCGACAAGGGCGAGGACGAGCAACAGTCGCCGCCCCGCGACGTGATCGGGGTCGCGCAGCGGCAGGCCCGCGGCGTCCGTGACGAGTACGGCGGCGACGAGCGAGACGAGCGCCACCACGGGACCGGCGAGCAGCATCTGCCACGGTGCCGACTCCGCGACGACGGGCGCGACCGCGGGCCGCCCGCTCTCCACAGGGTGGGTTGCGTCCCCCGCCTCGTCAGCATCCGGTGCCGCGCGGACGTTGCGTTCCTCGAGGATGCTCACGAAGCGCGGACCTTAGCCCGAACGAAGGATGCGCTCCGAGCCGGCGGGAGCGCGTCAGCCCGGCTTGCTCGCCACCAGATACGCCACCGCCGAGCGGCGCAGCCGGTCACCCGCCTCGACGGCGCGCTCCAGATGGCCGACGAACGTTTCCTGCTCGGCGGGCGTGAGCGCCGCGGCGATGCTCTCGCGCGCCGTCGGCGCGAGCGGGTTGGGGGCGCTGTCGAGCAGCGCCTCGATGCTGATCGCGTGCATCGCGGCGTGGACTTCGACGTCGATGTGGCATTCGAGGTGGATGCGCGCGAAGCCGGCCGCCTCGGCGAGGCGGACGAGGTCGCGGTCGTCGAAGTCGAGCATCGTCGCGGCCGCCGGATCGGAGATCTCGCGGTAGCTGCGCTTGACCCGGTCGGCGAGCTCGCTCACCGCGCTGACGTCGTAGCCCCAGAAGCGGTCGGGCGCCTCGGGATACATGAGCCGGTTGATCGGCTCGAAGATCGAGATCCGCCCGCCCGGCCGCAGGACCCGGTACATGGCCGCCAGCGCCGCCGCCTTGTCGGCGACGTAGATGAGCACCGATCGCGTCGTGACGACGTCGACCGAGCCGTCGGCGATCTCGGCGAGGTCCTCGGCCTGGGTGGAGACGAAGCGCGCGCGCTCGAGCAGCCCCTGCGCGGCCACCGCGTCGTGGGCGTGCGCCAGCAGCGCGTCGGAGATGTCGGAGAAGATCACCGTGCCCTGCGCGCCGACGCGCGCCAGGGCCTCCACCCCGATCAGCCCGTCGCCCGTGCCGACGTCGAGCAGCGTTGCGCCCTCCAGCGGCTCGGCGGCGCCGAGCACGCGCTCACGGACCGGCCCGAGCATGTCGACGATCGCCGCGCGCTGGCGCTCGTTGCCGGCGTCGCGGCGCTCGCGCAGCCAGCGCGACCACTGATCGGGCTCTACCGCCATCGCACCAGCATGTCAGCGCGCGACGCGCGAGGGTGCCCGCTCACCCGCCCACGCGGCCACGCCGCGCCACACACACCGCCGCCCCACCGCGCCGAGCGCGAGCTACTTGAGCTTGAAGGCCTTGATCCGGTCGGCGTAGTCGTCGGCGTCGCGGGCGTAGACGCCGTAGGCGAGGGCCTGGACCATGCTGAGCAGCGCGGTGTGCGAGCGCACGTAGGCCGGGCTGTTGGAGGAGTAGTACAGACGGATCTGCGCGAGCTTGGCGACCTCGGAGAGCGTCGCGTCGGTGATCGCCATCGTGCGCGCCTTGCGGTGGCGGGCGAGCTTCATCGCGCGCACGACGAGGGGATGCGGGCGGCCGGCGGACAGCCCGATGACGAGCGTCTCGTCATCGATCCGGCTCAGGCGGCCGAGCGCCTCCTGCGACGGGCTGGCGACGATCTCGGCGCGCAGGTCGAGCAGCATGAGCAGGTGGCGCAGGTAGGAGGCGAAGAACGCCATCTGGTCGGTGCCGGCGACGAGCAGACGCGGCGTCGTGGCGATCGCCTCGACGGCCGCCTCGATCTCGCTGCGCGAGACCTTGCGCGCGGTGTCCTCGACGTTGACGTGGTCGGCGGCGAGCATCGTCTCGAACTCGTTCTGATCGAGCGAGAAGAGCGGCGCGGCGTGGCTGGGCCCGTTGCTGACCGGCGCCTTGGCGTGGCGGCGGCGGTACTCCTCGCGAGCGGAGTGCTGCAGCTCGGGATAGCCCTCGAAGCCGAGCGCCTGCGAGAAGCGCACGACCGTGCTCGAGGAGGTGTTCGCGCGGCGGGCGAGCTCCTCGGCGGTCTGGAAGGCGACCTCGTCGAGATGGTCGACGATGTACTGCGCGACATCCTTCTGCGAACGCGAGAAGTCGTCGAAGCGGGCTTGGATGTACGTGGAGAGCGACTCGGGAGTCGTCGTGGGCGTCGCGGATCGCTTCATGGACGACAGCCTGTTTCGACGGCCTGCGTCCCATCTCCTTTGCGCCGCGGCGAACTGCGCTCGATCGGCCTGTTAAACGAAGCGCGCCCGGTGGGGTCACACCGAGCGCGCGAAGCCGAGAGGGGAGGGGCGGCGGGGGATATGGACCGAACCAGCTCTCGGCGGGTTCGAAGAGAGGGGTTCCCGCGTGTACGACGCCCAAACATGGATTCATAATCAAGACACCCCGGCGCTCGATTCGTACCGGCGCAACTGCGGCCGCGGGCCTTCGGGCACCGTGTAGAAAGCCCGCCCGTCCCGCGTCAGCGCAAGCGTCTCGCCCTGGCCCTCGCGCAGCAGGTCGACGTCGACCACGCAGGGCCGCCGGCGCAGCGCGGCGGCGACCGTCTCCCCCGTCCGCCGGCGCCACGCGAACGCCCGGTCGTACGTGCGCAGCACGATCGTGCGCCCGTCGGCCGAGACGTCGCCGGCGGTGACCGCCTCCCCCTCGTCGAGCATGATCGCGCCCGCGCGCCGCAGCGTCGTGACGGACCGCGCCGACGGTCGCCGGGTGACGTAGATGCCGCCGGCCGGGCCGAAGCTCTTGGAGACGATCACGAGCGAGCCGTTGGAGCGATCGAACAGCAGCGCCTCGGCGTCGCGCGGACCGTCGGGGTAGCGCAGCTCGTAGCGGGCCGTCGGCGCGACGGCGACCGCGCCGGCGGCGGGCTCGGGCACCTTGAGCACGGAGATCGACGGCCGCGCGCGCGAGGTTGTCGCCGATGTCCCCGACGAGCAGCGTGCCGCGGCGGCCGGCGGCGATGTCCTCCCAGTCGGTGTTCTGCGCGCCCTCTACTGTGGCCGTCGGCGACGCTGCGCCCGGCGGTCGTGAAGCGCGAGCAGGCTCGCGGGGTTGCCGGAGTCGTTGAGGCTCCACAGGACGTCGCGGCGCCCGGTCGAGACGACGAGTCCCGACAGCTCGGTCGCGGCGGGCGCCGTGACGCGGCCGGTGACCCGGACGCGCGGGCGCGCGCCGCAGAGCGCCGGCGTGCGGGCCGCCTCGGCCTGGGCCGCGGCTGCCGCAGCCGCGCTGCCGGTCGCGGCCGCGCCGGAGCCGTCGTCGCCGGAGCCGCCGCCGCAGCCGGCGAGCGTGGCGAGCAGCACCGCGGTCGCCGCGACCGCCAGCCCCGCCGCCGCCGGGCGCCGGGCGATCAGCTCAGATCCCGAGGCGCTTTACGGTCGTGCGAGCGCGCATGACGCGCTGGTCCTTCTCGGCGTGCGACTCCGGCATCCCCATCATCTCGACGAGCGAGAGGACGTCGCGACCGAGTTGCTCCTGCATCGCGAGGGCGCCCTCGGCAACCTCTTCGAGCTGATCGCGGGTCAGCGAATCAGCCTTGTCTCCAACCATCCTGCGCAGAAAGAAGCCCATGTCGTCCTTGGTCTAGCTCGGATTGCCACCGTTGTGCCCAGGATTATGCCGCGCTACCCGTAGCGTTGGCGCGCGAGGTACCGTCCCGCCTGCGGGGCAGTAGCTCAGTTGGTCAGAGCAGCCGACTCATAATCGGTTAGACGGAGGTTCGAGTCCTCCCTGCCCCATCGCCCTGCGCCGGCCGTGGCGCCGCGCCAGCGTGGCCCCATGAGCCTCTGGCGCAGCCCCCGCTGCCCCCGTCGCCCCGGGCGACCACGGTGACCCCGGTGGCCGGTCGACCCAGCGCTGCCCCACCCGCGCGCCCGCGCCCGCCATCTCGCGCAGCGCGCGCTCGCCGTCGCCCGCCTCGACGTCGACGGCGGCGATCGCGTCGCACAGCACCGTCACGTCGAAGCCGGCGGCGAGCGCGTGCAGCACGGTCACCTTCACGCAGTAGTCCGTCGCCAGCCCGCCGACGAGGAGGTGCGTGATGCCGGCGTCGCGCAACAGGTCCGCCAGGCCGGTGCCGTCAAAGCCCGAGTAGGAGTCGGGCTCGAGCGCCGTGGCCTTGTCGATCACCGGGCCGGGCAGGGCCGCGATCGCGGGATGCAGCTCGGCGCCGTGGGTGCCCACGACGCAGTGCGGCGGCCACGTCCCGCCCTGCGCGACGAACGAGCAGTGTCCCGCGGGATGGGCGTCGCGCGTCTTGACGACGAGCGCGACATCGCGCGCGGCGCGCAGCAGCGGCGCGACGACGGCGTCTGCCCCCGGCCACCCCGAGCGCGCCGCCGGGCAGGAAGTCGTGCTGGACGTCGACGGCGATGAGGGCGGTCTGCGAGCGCATGACGGGCTCGTCTCCTTCGTCGGGAACTCGCGCGTCGGCCGCCGCCGCCAGGCGCGCGCGCAGGGCGAGCAGGCGCGGCGAGCGCTCCAGCGGGGCCAGTCCCGCCGCGCGTCACCCGCGCGCGCTCGGCGGCGGCGTGCACGCGGTCGGCCTCGAGGTCGGGCGCCCGCGTCGGTGCGCGCGCCGTCGCGCATCACCTCGCGCAGGAGCGCGGTGCCCGCGGGCGCCTCGTCGGCGAGATGCAGCACGTGCGTGCCGTCGTCGCGGCGGGTGACCTGGTGCGCGCCGGGGTCGTTGACCTTGCCCGGCGAGAGCTTCATCGTGTAGCGCAGCGCCGGTTCGGACTCCGCGGGCTGCTCGACGAGCTTGTAGACGGCGCTGAGCGGCTCGCCCCCGCGCAGCTGCGAGCCGACGCCGAAGATGTCCGGCCGGCACGCCCGCCGCGACGAAGCGCGCCGATGCGCCCGGCGTCGAGATCGCCGGTGAGGATGATCTGCGTCGCGATCAGCCCGGCCGCGTCGAGCAGCTCGCGCGCGCCCCGCGCCAGCGCGTCGTGGTCGCCCGAGTCGATCCGGATCGCCTTCAGGCGCCCGCCGGTCAGCGCGCTGGGCCGCGATCGCCCGGCGCACGCCCTCGAGCGTGTCGTACGTGTCGACGAGCAGCGTCGCGCCCGCCGGGCGCGCGCGCAGCTGATCGCAGAAGACATCGCGTCTCGCCGGCGCGCCCGCGCGCCATGACCTTCGCATGCGCCATCGTGCCGGTCGCCGGGATGCCCAGGTCGCGCGCGGCCGCCGTGGTGGCGGTGCCGGCGAACCCGGCGAGATAGGCGGCTCGGGCGGCGCTGTGGGCGGCGCCGAGTCCGTCGAGGCGGCGCATCGAGAAGTCCCACACGGGCCGGCCGGCGGCGGCGCGCACGATCTCGGTCGCGTTCGTGGCGACGCGGACGGCGTAGTTCATCGCCGCCAGCAGCGGCGATTCGACGAGCGTCGCCTCCAGGCGCGTCGCGCTCAGGCGCAGCAGCGGCGTCGCGGCCGGGCACGATCGTGCCCTCCCGCGTCGGCCCACACGCTGGCGCCGAAGCGCAGGTCGCGCAGGCGCGCCAGCACCGGCTCGTCGAACGTGGCGCGATCGTGGCCGGCGAGCCAGCGCAGGTCGGCGGGGCTGAAGCGCAGGCCCGCGAGGAAGGTGAGCGCCTCGTCGACGCCCGCGACGGTCAGCGCCCGGTCGCTGCGCGCCGACAGCTCGAACGTGACGAGGTCGTCCGCCGTCCCCTCGTGCACGTAGTCGGCCGCCATCGTCAGGCAGTACAGATCGGTGAGGAGCGCGTCGCTGGCGGGCATCGATTTATGGGCGGATCGACCAGAACTCCGGGCCCAAGGATACAACCACGCCCGCGGCGCGGGGGAGTCGGTTAGCCTCGGCGGGCGAGGGTGATCCGACACACCCCGAGCGACCGAGCCGCCGTCGGAGCGTCCGCGCCAGACCGCCGCGACGGGCCGCGCGTCCGCTTACTTCACGCGCTCGACGGCGCGGGCGAGCTCGCCGACGGAGAACACGCCCTCGAAGCGCGCCGCGACCTTGCCGCGGCGGTCGACGACGAACGCCCAGGGCTCGGTCGGCAGCCGCCACGCCAGCACCTGCTGGCGGTAGGGCTTGCCGGGATCGTTGTCCTGGTAGATCTCCTGCTGGATGAACGTCACGCCCTTGCCGTTCTGGGCGCGCACCTGCTCGGCGATGTCGACGACCGGACCGCACGTGCGCGACTGCGCACAGCGCCGGCGTCGCGAACAGCAGCACGACGGGCTTCTTGCCGACGACGTCGGCGAAGTCGGTGTCGAGCATCTTGGGCGGCGGCGGGATCCGCGTCGAGAGCTTCGTCAGGTCGCCGCCGACGTCGGCGCCGTCTCGGTGTGGACCTTGATCGCGCGCTCGCCGACCTGCGGCGGCCCGCCCTTCTCCCCGACCGGGAGCGCGCCGACCGACTCGGCGACGACGAGCCGGCCGTCGAGCCGCACGAGCCCGATCGCGACGTGCGGGCCGCTCGAGCCGTAGACGGCGTCGGCGACGTAGAACGTGTCGCCGCTGGCGAGGTCGGACGCCGTCTGCGCGCTGCGATAGCGCGTGTCGACGTCGAGCGACTCCTTGCGCGCGGCGAACGGCCCGCGCAGCTGCGAGCCGTCGCGCTTGGCGGTGTAGACGGCGACCGCGGAGACGTCGATCTGCTTGTTGGCGCGGTCGACGATCGCGAAGCCCAGCCGGTTGCGCCCCGGCCGCTGGCTCTTGAAGCTCGAGACGTTGAGGATCGCGCCGTGCGGCAGGTCGGCGATGAGCTCGTCGAGCGTCTTGCCGGTCGCCGACGGGAAGTCCGCGGGGGCGGCGGCGGGCGGTTGCGGTGGAGCGGGCGCCGCGCCGCCGTCATCGTCCGAACCGAGGACACCGCACGCCGACAGCACGACGGCCAGCCGCCAGCCACGAGAGGAGCAGGCGAGCCATCGGAGCGGGATGCTAGGCGCTCGCATGATTGGATAGCGCCGATGGAGAGCGCACGAGCAGCGATCGTGACCGGAGCCTCGAGCGGGATCGGGCTCGCCGTCGCGCGCATGCTCGGCGAGCAGGGCCACGCGGTGACGCTCGTCGCCCGCCGCCCGGAGAAGCTCGAGGCCGCCTACGAGCAGCTGCGCGACGAGGGGCTGGAGGTCCAGCGCGTCGCCGCGGACGTCGGAGACGAGGCCGACGTGGTCGCGCGCCGTCGCCGCCCACCGCGACGCCTACGGGCGCCTCGACGTGCTCATGAACAACGCCGGCGTCGGCATCGGCGCGCCGATCGGCGAGCTCGACGACCAAGCAGCATCGACCTCCAGCTCGCGACGAACCTGCGCTCGATCCCGCTCTTCTACCGCGAGTCGCTGGCGATGCTGACCGCCGCCGGCGCCGAGCATCGCAACGCGCTCGTCGTCAACACCGCGTCGATCGCCGGCAAGCAGGGCCAGGCCTGGCTGAGCGTCTACTCGGCGACGAAGTTCGGCGTCGTCGGCTTCACGCAGGCGATGAACCAGGAGCTCAGCGGGCTGGGCATCAAGTCGACCGCGCTGTGCCCGGGCTTCGTCGACACGCCGATGACCGACTTCGTCAAGGACCAGATCGCCGGCCGAGGAGATGATCCAGACGTCGGACATCGTCGCCGCCGTGGCGATGCTGCTGTCGCTGACGCCCGGGCTGCGTCGTCCCGGAGATCCTCTTCGAGCGGCCCGGCGGCGGGTCGCTCGACGTAGCACTGCACACCGGCCGCCACGTGCGGGACGACCGGCGGCGCCCCAGAGCGGTCGGCGTCAGCGCGTGAGCTGCGCCTCGGCGGCGTCGAAGTCGAACTCGCCGGCGGGGAGCCTCGGGCTCGGCGGCCGGCTCCGTGCCGAAGTCGTCGGGCAGCACGAGCGTCTCCTCGAAGAGCCAGTCGATCCCGAGGTCGTCGGCCTCGCGGCTCTTGCGGCGTGCGGGCGGCCGACTTGTGCTCGTCGATCGCCTCGCTGAGGTCGAGGTGCCCGCCGGTGATGCGCAGGCGGCGCTTGCGGCGCGGCGCGGCCGGCCTCCTGCGACGCTCGACGAGCGGCGGCTGCTGCGCGGCGACCTCGGCCTCCTGGCGGCGCGCCTCGACGATCGCCTGGTGCTCGGCGATCGCGTCGGAGAGCACGTTGGGCAGCGGCACGAGGCTGGCCTCGATCTCCTCGCAGAGGATCTGGACCTCGTACGGCGTCGCCTCGCGGACGATGTGGCGCCCGTAGACGCCGGTGAACTTGTCCCACGCCTCGGGGAACGTGCAGCACGACGTGCGCCCGCCCTCGCGGTGGGCGACCATCATCGGGCAGGCGCCCTGGCCTTGGAGGCGGCGAACGCGCCGGTGATCACGGTGTTGTTGCCGAGACCGTGCAGCATCGCCTTGCGAGTGCGCTCGGGCAGGACGTCGATGGACCGTCGAAGTTCTGCACGGGCTTGTTCGCGGGGCGTTGCCATAGGGTTCTCTCCTGTCGTCGGGGCTCGGCCACCGTATGTCAGGCCGTCTTGTACGGCAACCGAACTCCTGTCGCTGAAAGGGATCTTGCAGAAGTGAAGCTCGGCGTGCACATCGGATACTGGGGTCTGGGCCTCTCCTCCGACGACCAGCGCGAGATCGTCCAGGAGGCCGAGCGGCTGGGCTATGACTCCGTCTGGGCGGCCGAGGCCTACGGCTCGGACGCCGCGACGATCCTCGGCTGGCTGGCCGGGCCTGACGTCGACGATCAAGCTCGGCTCGGCGATCTTCCAGATGCCGGCGCGCAGCCCGGCGATGACGGCGATGACCGCGGCGACGATCGACCAGCTCTCCGGCGGGCGGATGCTGCTCGGGATCGGCTCCTCGGGCCCGCAGGTCGCCGAGGGCTGGCACGGCCAGCGCTTCGCGCGCCAGATCCAGCGCACGCGCGAGTACGTCGCCGTCGTGCGCAAGGCGCTCGCCCGCGAGCGCCTCGTGTTCGACGGCGAGACGCTGACGCTGCCGCTGCCCGACGGGCCCGGCAAGGCGCTGAAGCTCACGATCGCGCCGGTCCAGGAGCAGATCCCGATCTACCTCGCCGCGATCGGGCCCAACAACACGCGCCTGGCCGGCGAGATCGCCGACGGCTGGATCCCGACGCTGTTCTCGCCCGAGCACGTCGCGGAGTTCCGCCCGCTGCTCGAGGAGGGCGCGGCGCGCAGCGGCCGCTCGCTGGAGGGCTTCGACGTCGCGCCGCAGGTCAACGTCTTCGTCACCGACGACCTCGCCGCCGCGCGCGACGCGATGCGCCCGTTCATCGCCCTCTACGTCGGCGGCATGGGCTCGCGCGAGAAGAACTTCTACAACGCGCTCGTGCAGCGCTACGGCTTCGAGGACGAGGCGCGCGACGTGCAGGACCTCTACCTCGACGGCAAGCGCACCGAGGCGATGGCGCGCCTGTCGGACGAGCTCATCGACACGGTCTCGCTGTGCGGCCCGCCCGATCACGTCCGCGAGCGCCTGGCGGTCTACCGCGACGCCGGCGTCGGCACGCTCGGCGTCAGCCCGCTGGCGTTCACGAAGGGCGACCGCCTCGAGCAGCTGCGCCTCATCGCGGAGCTGGCGGCCTGATCCGACGGCGAGGCCGCGCAGCGGATCCTGCTCGGCGCGTTCGGCGACCCCGGGCACGCGTTCCCGATGATCGCGCTCGGCCGCGAGCTCGCGCGCCGCGGGCACGCCGTCACGCTGCAGACCTGGCGGCGCTGGCAGGCACGACGTCGAGCGCGAGGGGATGGCCTTCGCGGCCGCGCCGGAGTACCACGTCTTCCCCACCCGCGAGCGGCCGCTGACGCCCTACCAGGCGGTCGAGCGTGCGACGCGCGAGACCGTCGCGCTCGTGCGCGACGTGGCGCCGGACGTCGTCATCTCCGACATCCTCACGCTCGCGCCGGCGCTGGCCGGCGAGCTCGAGGGCGTGCCGGTCGGCACGGTCATCCCCCACCTCGACCCGCGCATGCCGGACGGCAGCGCTCCGTACTCCTGCGGCGCGCGGCTGCCGCGCACGCGGGCCGGCCGCGCGCTGTGGCGCGGCGCCGACCCGCTGCTGCGCCACGGGCTGCAGCTGGGCCGCGCGTCAGCTCAACGAGACGCGCCGGCGGCTCGGGCTGCCGGCGCTGGAGCGCGTCCACGGCGGGATCAGCGAGGCGCTGACGCTCGTCGCGACGTTCCCCCAGCTCGAGTACCCGCGGGCGTGGCCCGCCGGGCACGCACGTCGTCGGCCCGCTCATGTGGGAGCCGCCGGCGCCGGACGTCGCGCCGCCCGCCGGGCGCGGAGCCGCTCGTGCTGATCGCGCCGTCGACCTCGCAGGATCCCGGACAGACGCTGCTGCGCGCCGCGCTGGAGGGCCTCGCCGGCCTGCCGGTGCGCGTGCTCGCGTCGGCGAACCGGCAGATCCCGGCCGGCACTGGCGGTGCCGCCCAACGTCCGGCTCGTCGACTGGGTCTCCTACGCGCGCGCGATGCCGGCCTGCGATCTCGTCGTCTGCCACGGCGGGCACGGCACCGTGGCGCGCGCGCTGGCGAGTGGCTGCGCGGTCGTGATCGTGCCGGCCGCCGGCGACATGAACGAGAACGCCGCGCGCGTGGACTGGGCGGGCGTCGGCGTGCGGCTGCCCGGGCGCCTTCGTGGGCGCGCGCGGGCTCGCGCTCGCCGTCGGCCGCGCGCTCGCCCGGCCGGCGTTGCGCGAGGGCGCCCGCGGCCTGCAGGCCTGGGCGCAGCGCCACGACGGAGCCGTGCGCGCCGCCGACCTCGTCGAGGACTTCGCGGGGCGGGCCGGTCGGAGCGTCAGGAGTGGCTCGTGCGGGCGATGAGCGTGCCGTTGACGCGCCGCACACCGCTGCGCCCGCTGCCGTCTGACGTGACGGCGTAGGCGCGGACGAGCATGCGGCCGGTGCGCCTGAGCAGCACGCGGTCGCTTCTCGCGAGCGCGATCGTCAGCGTCCGTGCCGTGCCGGAGACCAGCGTGAAGTTCCGCAGGCCGAGCCGGCGCTCCTGGCGCAGTGCCTTGATCCTCGAGCGTGGATTGGCGCGGCTGAAGATCGTCACGCGCCCGCTGCACCGGCTCGCGTCGCGTGGGCAGGCGACCGTGACGAGCACGGTCGCCGGGCGGCGCAGTCGCGGACTGGACAGCCCGAGCTGACGTGGCGACGAGTTCGGACCCGATGCCGTGGCATCGGTGGCCCCTCCAGACGCAGCGGGCGCTGACGCCGGCGTCTCGCCGGCCGGTGACGCCGGCGGCGGCGACGCGGCCGGCGGATCGTCGTTGTCGACGATCGTCGCGCTCGCGATCGCCTGACCGAGCGTCGCCGCGGCCGGCGAGCCGATGTGCAACTCGAAGCGCTCGTCGGGCTCCTCGGCGGCGTCGTCGACGAGCGCAACGCCGACCGTAGCGGTCGTGGCGCCCGCGGGGATGACGACCGTGCCGCTGAGCGCGGTGTAGTCCTCGCCGTCGATCGCGTCGGCGTCGGCCGTCGCGAACGCCGACCGAGACATCGCGACCGCTTGGCGCGCTCAGCGCGATGGTGAAGCTCGCGCTGTCGCCCTCGGCGGCCGCGGCCGCGTCGGCCACGCCGATGACCGGCGGCGGATCGTCGTCGGCGATCGTCGCGACGCCGTCGGCGTCGCCGATCTCGGCCGAGCCCGAGAGGACGAGGCGAAACGTCTCGGCCGGCTCGTCGAGCGCGTCGCCCTCGACCGCGACGGGGACCGTCTGCACCTGGGTGCCGCCGAGCGGGGCGCTGCCGAACTGCAGATCGCCCGCGATCGCCGCGTAGTCGCCGGGTGCCCGTGCCGAGCCGTCGGCCGTGGAGAAATGGACCGTTGCGGGGCCGGCGAGCAGACCCGTCGTGCGCGTGACCGTGAACGTCGCACTCGCGACGCCATTGGACTCGCCGACCTCGGCATCGCCGACGGTCACGGCGGCGCTGGCCACCGGCGCGCCCAGGGCGAGCATGAGCCCGAGCACGAGCAGCCCGGGCAGCAGCCGGACGGTCGTGCGAGACGTCCGCCGATACCGTCCGCGACCGAGCACACGCGAGACCGTAGCGGGCGGCCCGGATAACGGGCATCGCGCTACGGCCTCCGCGAACTCGGGGGGTGGGACTCGAACCCACAACCCTTCGGTTAACAGCCGAATGCTCTGCCGATTGAGCTACCCCCGACCGACGCGTCGAAGCGTAGCGAGATCGCGCAGGGTCACGCCCGCGCCGTTCGCTGGCCGCCGGCACGGCCGGCGCACGCCGCTCTGCGTCGGGCGCCCGCACGTGCTCGTATGCGGGCGCTCGGCGCTCAGGAGCGGCGCACAGGCCTGCCGCGCGACGCGACAGGCCTGCGGTCTGACCCTTAGGCGGTGAACCGCGGAGCGACGATGTTGCGCCCGCACTTCTGGAACACGCGCCGCAGCGTACGCTGCTTGGTCTTGCTGGCGGTCGTGAACGACGTGACCGCGAGGACCCGGTGCGTACCCGTGCGCAGCGTTCCCGGCCTGATCTGCAGCACGAACCGGCGACCGCTATTGGGCCGGTTCAGCGCCTTCACGCGCTTGCCGTCGAGATAGAACACGACGCGGCGGATCTTGCTGCCGCTCACGATGACGCTGAACGGCCGCGACGGGCAGCCCGAGGGCCCCGCGATGCGGGCCGAACCACCCGTGGCTGCCACCTGCTGAGCCGGGGGCGGCGGCGGGCCGGTCCCCGGTCCTGGCGGCGTCCCCGGCGGGGTCAACGTCACGGTCGCCTGATCGGTGTCCGTCGTGGTATCCCCGTTGGGGCCGGTGCCGATGACCGTCACCGTGTCGGTCTCCGACGCCCCCGACGACCCGGTGAACGTTCCCGTGAACGTGCAGGGTGCGCTCGTCGCGCCTGGTGCCAGCGTGACGCCGATCAGCGAGCCGCACGTGCTACCCGCCCGTGTGGCCAGATCGCCATAGATGCTGTCGGTCAGGCTCGTGATCGTGACCGTGCTGACCCCGCTCGGGTTGCTGACCTGGACCGTGAACGTGAAGACCCCGCCCGGCTCCGCCAGGCTCCCGGGGCTGACCAGCTTCGTCACGACGATCTGCGGCAGCGGCGCGGTGATCGTCACGGTCGCGTCATCGGCGTCCGTCGCGGTGTTGTTGTTGACGTCGGTTCCCACGACCGTGACCGTGTCGGTCTCCGAATTCCCGGCCACGCCGGTAAACGATCCGACGAACGAGCAGGTCGTGCTCCCGCCCCCGGCCGCCAGCGCATCACCGATCAGCTCATCGCACGTGTTGTTGCTCACGTTGGGATTGGCGGGATCGCCGAGGTTGCCGTAGATGTCGTCGATCAAGCTCGTGATCGAGATCACCGTCGGACCGGGGTTCGACACCACGAGGTCGAACGTGAAGTCTCCACCCGGCTGCGGGCGGCTGCCCGGCGCGGCCGACTTCACGATCTCGATGTCGGGGGGCGGAATGATCGAGATCAGCCCCGACGACGTCCCCGATCCGGGGACGTTGTTCACTGCCGAAATGCCGGACGCGAAGGTCAGGGTGTTCGTCTGGAAGCCAGGGTTCACGGACGCGTCGCGCGTCGGGATCTTCAACACGTTGAACGTGAACGAGATCTCGCATCGGTCGTTCGCGGTGCCGGGCACCGTGAGGACGACAGGAGGGCCGACCGGGACGAAAGTGACCTGGCCGGAGGCCGACGCGGCCACGATGTTGAACGTCTGGCCCGTGCACGAGCCGGAGATGCCGGTCCCGGTGGGGCTCAGGGAGAAGACGCCGGGATCGGTGAATCCGGCAGGACAATCGTTGGCCGGCGCTGCTCCGAACGGGGTACCGCACGACGGGACCAGCTTGATGTCCGTCAGCGTCACGGATCCGCCGTTCTCGGGCGCCGTCGACTCGTTCGAGATCCGGATTGCCGCCGGGACGTTGGTAGCACCGATCGTGACGCTCGACGGGAAGGTCGCCGGCGGCGACAATGCGGTGTTCGCGGCGGCCGGCGCAGCGCCGACCAGGAGTCCCACGAACGTCGTACACACTGCAAGAACGGCCCACCTGCGCCGCGGATGCTGACTCATTTCCGATGCCTCGCTCTAAGATTGCGCTCGGGCCCCGATCGCTCGGTAGCCGCTACCCCTACCAGATGTGAACTGACTGCACGCCCCCCGCTGGTGCACCGCAGCGCGTCCCCGGCGCTGCCGTCCACGACCCACACAGTAGCCCCCTGCCCGGATGAACCGCAAGGGCTGACAGCCGGCGCCCGCCCGCGAGGGCGTCAGCGCCGGGGGCGCAAGGGCGTCAGCGCCCGGGCGCAAGGGCGTCAGCGCCGGGCGCGTCGGCCGGGCCGTCGCGGGCGGTTGGCCCGCGACGGCGTGGCCGATACGTCGTGCGGCGTGGGGCCTAACCGGTGAAGCGCGGCGCGGCGGCCTTGCGCCCACAGCGCTGGAACACGCGGCGCAGGACGCGCTGCGGGGTCTTGCTGGCCGCCGTGAACGACGTGATCGCCAGCACGCGATGGGTGCCCGGGCGCAACGTCCCCAGCCGGACGGGCAGCACGAAGCGGCTGCCGCTGTTGGGCCGCAGCAGCGTCTTGACGCGCTTGCCGTCCAGGTAGAACACCACGCGGCGGATCTTGCTGCCGCTGACGATCACGCTGAAGTTCTGCGGCGGACACCCCGTCGGCCCCGTCACCCGCGCCGTACCCGGCGCCACAGGCGGCACCACGGCGGCGACCTCAGCCACCGGCGGTGGTGGCGGCGGCGGCGGCGGCGGCGGTGGTGGCGGCGGCGGTGGCGGCGGCGGCGGTGGCGTCAGCGTGACCGTGGCCTGATCGGTATCGGTCGCCGTATCGCCGTTCTCGTTGGTGCCGACGACCGTGACCGTGTCGGTCTCCGCGTCCCCGGCCGCCCCCATGAACGTCCCCGTGAACGTGCACGGCTCGCTCGTCGCACCCGGCGCCAGCACATCGCCGATCAACGCGCCGCACGTGCTGCCCGGCCGCGTGGCCAGATTGCCATAGATGTTGTCGGTCAGGCTCGTGATCGTGATCGAATGCGTCGTGCTCGGGTTATGCACCTGCACGGTGAACGTAAAGTCCCCGCCCGGCACCGGCAGGCTCGCCGGCGAAACGGTCTTCGTGACCTCGATCACCGGCACCGGACGCGGCGTCAACGTCACGACCGCGTCATCACTGTCGGTCGCCGTGTTGTTGTTCGCATCGGTACCGACGACCGTGACCGTATCGGTCTCCGAATCGCCCGCCACACCCGTAAACGACCCCACAAACGAACAGCTCGCGCTGCCGCCACCGGCCGCCAACGTGTCACCGATCAGATCATCACACGTGTTCTCCGTCACCTCCGGGTTCGCCGAATCGCCCAGGTTGCCATAGACATCGTCATTGAGGCTCGTGATCACGATCGCGATCGGACCCGGATTCGAGACCACCAAGTTGAACGTAAACGGCCCACCCGGCGCGATCTGACTCGTCGGCGTCGCCGTCTTGACGATCTGCACCTGCGGCGGCGCCGGCGGCGTCAGCGTCACCGTCGCGTCATCCGCATCGGTCGCCGTATTGCCATTCGCATCGGTACCGACCACCGTCACCGTATCGGTCTCCGAATCCCCAGACACACCCGTGAACTCCCCGACGAACGTACACGTCGTGCTGCCACCATTGGCCGCCAACGAGTCGCCGATCAGCTCATCACACGTACTCGGCTGAACCGCCGCGTTCGCGGGATCACCCAGATCGCCATACACATCATCCATCAAACTCGTGATCGTGATCGCGATCGGACCCGGGTTCGTGATCACCAGGTCATACGTGAAGTCACCACCCGGCTGCGGACGGCTCGCCGGCGTCACCGACTTGACGATCTCGATGTCCGGCAACGGCGTGATCGTCACAATCGCGTCGTCCTCGTCGGTCGCCGTGTTGCCGTTGACGTCCGTGCCGATGACCGTGACCGTGTCGATCTCCGTATCGCCCGCGACACCCGTGAAGGTGCCCACGAACGTACACGTCGTGCTGCCACCGTTGGCCGCCAGCACATCGCCGGCCAGCTCATCACAGGTGCTCGGCTGCACGGCCGGGTTCGCCGGATTGAGCAGGTTGCCGTACACATCGTCGGTCAAGGCTCGTGATCGTGATCGCGATCGGACCCGGGTTCGTGATCACCAGGTCATACGTGAAGTCCCCACCCGGCTCCGGACGACTCAACGGGGTCACGGACTTGACGATCTGAATCTCCGGCGCCGGCACGATCGTCACGATCGCATCGTCCTCGTCGGTCGCCGTGTTGCCGTTGACGTCGGTACCGATGACGGTGACCGTGTCGATCTCCGACTGGCCGGCGGTGCCGGTGAATGTGCCGACGAACGTACACGTCGTGCTGCCACCGTTGGCCGCCAGCACATCGCCGGCCAGCTCATCACAGGTGCTCGGCTGCACGTCCGGGTTCGCCGGATCGAGCAGGTCGCCGTACACATCATCGGTCAGGCTCGTGATCGCGATCGCGATCGGACCCGGGTTGGTGATCACCAGGTCATACGTGAAGTCCCCACCCGGCTCGGGCAGGCTCGCCGGCGTCACCGACTTGACGATCTGAATCTCCGGCGCCGGCACGATCGTCACGACCGCATCGTCCTCGTCGGTCGCCGTGTTGCCGTTGACGTCGGTGCCGATGACCGTGACCGTGTCGATCTCCGTATCACCGGCCACACCCGTAAACGTCCCCACGAACGTACACGTCGTGCTCCCACCGTTGGCCGTCAGCGTGTCCCCGATCAGCTCGTCACACGTGCTCGGCTGAACCGCGGCATTGGCCGGATCGCCCAGATCGCCGTAGACGTCGTCGACGAGGCTCGTGATCACGATGTCGATCGGACCCGGGTTCGAGATCACCAGGTCATACGTGAAGTCCCCACCCGGCTCGGGCAGGCTCGCCGGCGTCACCGACTTCACGATCTGAATCTCCGGCGTGGGCACGATCGTCACGATCGCATCGTCCTCGTCCGTCGCCGTGTTGCCGTTGATGTCGGTGCCGATGACCGTGACCGTATCGATCTCCGTATCGCCCGCGACACCCGTGAACGTGCCCACGAACGTACACGTCGTGCTGCCACCGTTGGCCGCCAGCACATCGCCGGCCAATTCATCACACGTGCTCGGCTGCACGGCCGGGTTCGCCGGATCGAGCAGGTTGCCGTACACATCATCGGTCAAGCTCGTGATCGCGATCGCGATCGGACCCGGGTTCGTGATCACCAGGTCATACGTGAAGTCGCCACCCGGCTCCGGACGGCTCAACGGGGTCACGGACTTCACGATCTCGATGTCCGGCGCCGGCACGATCGTCACAATCGCATCGTCCTCGTCGGTCGCCGTGTTGCCGTTCTCGTCGGTGCCGATGACCGTGACCGTGTCGATCTCCGTATCGCCGGCGACACCCGTGAAGGTGCCCACGAACGTACACGTCGTGCTGCCGCCGTTGGCCGCCAGCACATCGCCGGCCAGCTCATCACACGTGCTCGGCTGCACGTCCGGGTTCGCCGGATCGAGCAGGTTGCCGTACACATCATCGGTCAAGCTCGTGATCGTGATCGCGGTCGGACCCGGGTTCGTGATCACCAGGTCATACGTGAAGTCCCCACCCGGCTCGGGCAGGCTCGCGGGCGTCACCGACTTGACGATCTGAATCTCCGGCTGCGGGAACACCGTCACGACCCCCGCCGACGTACCCGTGCCCGGCGTGCCGTTGACCGCCGCGATGCCCGCCGCGAACGTCAGCGTGTTCGTCTGAAGACCAGGGGCCCCCGACGCGTCGATGTCGGGAAGCCCGACCACGTCGAACGTAAACGCGATCTCGCACGTGTCGTTCGCCGTCCCCGGAGGCGTCAGGACGACATCGGGACCGACCGGGATGAACGTGACCTGACCCGTCGCCGAGTTCTGCACGATGTTGAAGGTCTGGCCGGCACACGGCCCGCTCACGCCCGTACCGGTCGCGCTCAGGGCGAACACCCCGGGATCGCTCAAGCCGGCCGGACAATCGTTGTCCGGCGCAACGCCGAACGACGTCCCGCAACTGGGCACCAGCTGAATGTCCGTCAACGTCACGTTGCCGGCGCTCTCCGGCGGCGTCGAGGTGTTGATGATCGTCAGCATCGCCGGAACATCCGTGTCGCCGACCGTCACGCTCGACGGAAACGTCGCCGGCGGCGACAGCGCCGTGTTCGCCGCAGCCGGCGCCGCAGCAACCAAGAAGCCGACGCACATCGTCAACACTGCAAGAGCGGCCATGCGTGGCCGCGACGTCTGACTCATTCCGATGCCTCGCTCTGAGATTCGCTCGGGCCCCGATTGCCCGTGGCTGCTGGTTGTCCGTACCGTTTGCTTCACTCGCTCCACGCTTTCAAATGGCGCCGAAGGATCTCCGCGTCCCGCGGAGCGCGTCCCGCGACACCCCACAGTAGCTCTAACCGGACATAAAGCGCAAGCTTTGGGCGCGAGATCTCACGCAAGCTGGCGCCCCTATACCCGTGTTCGCCGCTCTCAAACCGGGCCAGGCCGGCGCAACGAACGTCGCCTCGAGCCGGCCCAGCGCCCGACGGGCGGCGGGGGCCGGCGCGGCACGTCGTCGCGGGCGGTTGGCCCGCGACGGCGTGGCCGATACGTCGTGCGGCGTGGGGCCTAACCGGTGAAGCGCGGCGCGGCGGCCTTGCGCCCACAGCGCTGGAACACGCGGCGCAGGACGCGCTGCGGGGTCTTGCTGGCCGCCGTGAACGACGTGATCGCCAGCACGCGATGGGTGCCCGGGCGCAACGTCCCCAGCCGGACGGGCAGCACGAAGCGGCTGCCGCTGTTGGGCCGCAGCAGCGTCTTGACGCGCTTGCCGTCCAGATAGAACACCACGCGGCGGATCTTGCTGCCGCTGACGATCACGCTGAAGTTCTGCGGCGGACACCCCGTCGGCCCCGTCACCCGCGCCGTACCCGGCGCCACAGGCGGCACCACGGCGGCGACCTCAGCCACCGGCGGTGGTGGCGGCGGCGGCGGCGGCGGTGGCGGTGGCGGCGGCGGCGGCGGCGGCGGTGGCGTCAGCGTGACCGTGGCCTGATCGGTATCGGTCGCCGTATCGCCGTTCTCGTTGGTGCCGACGACCGTCACCGTGTCGGTCTCCGCGTCCCCGGCCGCCCCCATGAACGTCCCCGTGAACGTGCACGGCTCGCTCGTCGCACCCGGCGCCAGCACATCGCCGATCAACGCGCCGCACGTGCTGCCCGGCCGCGTGGCCAGATTGCCATAGATGTTGTCGGTCAGGCTCGTGATCGTGATCGAATGCGTCGTGCTCGGGTTATGCACCTGCACGGTGAACGTAAAGTCCCCGCCCGGCACCGGCAGGCTCGCCGGCGAAACGGTCTTCGTGACCTCGATCACCGGCACCGGACGCGGCGTCAACGTCACGACCGCGTCATCACTGTCGGTCGCCGTGTTGTTGTTCGCATCGGTACCGACGACCGTGACCGTATCGGTCTCCGAATCGCCCGCCACACCCGTAAACGACCCCACAAACGAACAGCTCGCGCTGCCGCCACCGGCCGCCAACGTGTCACCGATCAGATCATCACACGTGTTCTCCGTCACCTCCGGGTTCGCCGAATCGCCCAGGTTGCCATAGACATCGTCATTGAGGCTCGTGATCACGATCGCGATCGGACCCGGATTCGAGACCACCAAGTTGAACGTAAACGGCCCACCCGGCGCGATCTGACTCGTCGGCGTCGCCGTCTTGACGATCTGCACCTGCGGCGGCGCCGGCGGCGTCAGCGTCACCGTCGCGTCATCCGCATCGGTCGCCGTATTGCCATTCGCATCGGTACCGACCACCGTCACCGTATCGGTCTCCGAATCCCCAGACACACCCGTGAACTCCCCGACGAACGTACACGTCGTGCTGCCACCATTGGCCGCCAACGAGTCGCCGATCAGCTCATCACACGTACTCGGCTGAACCGCCGCGTTCGCGGGATTACCCAGATCGCCATACACATCATCCATCAAACTCGTGATCGTGATCGCGATCGGACCCGGGTTCGTGATCACCAGGTCATACGTGAAGTCACCACCCGGCTGCGGCAAGCTCGCCGGCGTCACCGACTTGACGATCTCGACATCCGGCACCGGCGTGATCGTCACCACCGCATCATCCTCATCGGTCGCCGTATTGCCGTTCACATCGGTACCGATCACCGTCACCGTATCTGTCTCCGACTGCCCAGCCACACCCGTAAACGTCCCCACGAACGAGCACGTTGCGCTACCGGTACCCGCGACCAACGTGTCGCCGATGAGCTCGTCGCACGTGTTCGCCGTCACGTCCGGGTTCGCGGGGTTGCCGAGGTCGCCGTAGACGTCGTCATCAAGGCTCGTGATGACGATGTCGATCGGGACCGGGGTTCGTGATCACGAGGTCGAACGTGAAGTCCCCGCCCGGCACCGGACGGCTGGCCGGCGTCACCGACTTGACGATCTCGATGTCCGGCGCCGGCAGCAGCGTCACGACCGCGTCGTCCTCGTCGGTCGCCGTGTTGCCGTTGATGTCGGTGCCGATGACGGTGACCGTGTCGGTCTCCGACTGGCCGGCGGTGCCGGTGAATGTGCCGACGAACGTGCAGGTCGTGCTGCCGCCGTTGGCAGTCAGCGTGTCGCCGATCGAGCTCGTCACACGTGCTCGGCTGAACCATCGGCATTCGCCGGGATCGCCCAGATCGCCGTAGACGTCGTCGACGAGGCTCGTGATCACGATGTCGATCGGACCCGGGTTCGAGATGACGAGGTCATACGTGAAGTCGCCACCCGGCTCGGGCAGGCTCGCCGGCGTCACCGACTTGACGATCTGGATCTCCGGCGCCGGCGCGATCGTCACAATCGCATCGTCCTCGTCGGTCGCCGTGTTGCCGTTGACGTCGGTGCCGATGACCGTGACCGTGTCGATCTCCGTGTCGCCGGCCACACCCGTGAACGTCCCCACGAACGTACACGTCGTGCTGCCACCGTTGGCCGCCAGCACATCGCCGGCCAGCTCATCACAGGTGCTCGGCTGCACGTCCGGGTTCGCCGGATCGAGCAGGTTGCCGTACACATCGTCGGTCAAGCTCGTGATCGCGATCGCGATCGGACCCGGATTCGTGATCACCAGGTCATACGTGAAGTCCCCACCCGGCTCCGGACGGCTCAACGGCGTCACCGACTTCACGATCTCGATGTCCGGCATCGGTGTGATCGTCACGACCGCGTCGTCCTCGTCCGTCGCCGTGTTGCCGTTGACGTCGGTGCCGATGACCGTGACCGTGTCGATCTCCGTATCGACCGGCCACACCCGTGAACGTCCCCACGAACGTACACGTCGTGCTGCCACCGTTGGCCGCCAGCACGTCGCCGGCCAGCTCATCGCAGCGTGCTCGGCTGCACGTCCGGGTTCGCCGGATCGAGCAGATCGCCGTACACATCATCGGTCAAGCTCGTGATCGCGATCGCGATCGGACCCGGGTTGGTGATCACCAGGTCATACGTGAAGTCCCCACCCGGCTCCGGCGGCTCAACGGCGTCACCGACTTCACGATCTGAATCTCCGGCGCCGGCACGATCGTCACGATCGCATCGTCCTCGTCGGTCGCCGTGTTGCCGTTGACGTCGGTACCGATGACCGTCACCGTGTCGATCTCGGTATCGCCCGCAACGCCCGTGAACGTGCCGACGAACGTGCAGGTCGTGCTGCCGCCACCGGCTGTCAGCGTATCGCCGATCAACTCGTCACATGTACTCGGCTGGACCGCGGCATTGGCCGGATCGCCGAGATCGCCGTAGACGTCGTCGACGAGGCTCGTGATCACGATGTCGATCGGACCCGGGTTGGTGATCACCAGGTCATACGTGAAGTCCCCACCCGGCTCCGGACGGCTCAGTGGCGTCACCGACTTGACGATCTCGATGTCCGGCGCCGGCAGCAGCGTGACGACCGCGTCATCGTCGTCGGTCGCCGTGTTGCCGTTGATGTCGGTGCCGATGACCGTGACCGTGTCGATCTCCGTATCGCCTGCGACACCCGTGAAGGTGCCCACGAACGTACACGTCGTGCTGCCACCGTTGGCCGCCAGCACATCGCCGGCCAATTCATCACAGGTGCTCGGCTGCACGTCCGGGTTCGCCGGATCGAGCAGGTTGCCGTACACATCATCGGTCAGGCTCGTGATCGCGATCGCGATCGGACCCGGGTTCGAGATCACCAGGTCATACGTGAAATCGCCACCCGGCTCCGGACGGCTCAACGGCGTCACCGACTTGACGATCTGAATCTCCGGCGCCGGCACGATCGTCACGATCGCATCGTCCTCGTCGGTCGCCGTGTTGCCGTTGACGTCGGTGCCGATGACCGTGACCGTATCGATCTCCGTATCACCGGCGACACCCGTGAACGTCCCCACGAACGTACACGTCGTGCTGCCACCGTTGGCCGCCAGCACATCGCCGGCCAGCTCATCACACGTGCTCGGCTGCACGGCCGGGTTCGCCGGATCGAGCAGGTTGCCGTACACATCATCGGTCAAGCTCGTGATCGCGATCGCGATCGGACCCGGGTTGGTGATCACCAGGTCATACGTGAAGTCCCCACCCGGCTCCGGCACGGCTCACCGGCGTCACGGACTTGACGATCTGAATCTCCGGCGCCGGCACGATCGTCACGACCGCATCGTCCTCGTCGGTCGCCGTGTTGCCGTTGACGTCGGTGCCGATGACCGTGACCGTGTCGATCTCCGTATCACCGGCCACACCTGTGAACGTCCCCACGAACGTACACGTCGTGCTCCCACCGTTGGCCGTCAGCGTGTCCCCGATCAGCTCGTCACACGTGCTCGGCTGAACCGCGGCATTGGCCGGATCGCCCAGATCGCCGTAGACGTCGTCGACGAGGCTCGTGATCACGATGTCGATCGGACCCGGGTTCGAGATCACCAGGTCATACGTGAAGTCCCCACCCGGCTCGGGCAGGCTCGCCGGCGTCACCGACTTGACGATCTGAATCTCCGGCGCCGGCACGATCGTCACGATCGCGTCGTCCTCGTCCGTCGCCGTGTTGCCGTTGATGTCGGTGCCGATGACCGTGACCGTGTCGATCTCCGTATCGCCCGCGACACCCGTGAACGTGCCCACGAACGTACACGTCGTGCTGCCACCGTTGGCCGCCAGCACATCGCCGGCCAATTCATCACACGTGCTCGGCTGCACGGCCGGGTTCGCCGGATCGAGCAGGTTGCCGTACACATCATCGGTCAAGCTCGTGATCGCGATCGCGATCGGACCCGGGTTCGTGATCACCAGGTCATACGTGAAGTCGCCACCCGGCTCCGGACGGCTCAACGGCGTCACGGACTTGACGATCTGAATCTCCGGCGCCGGCACGATCGTCACGATCGCATCGTCCTTGTCGGTCGCCGTGTTGCCGTTGCGTCGGTGCCGATGACGGTGACCGTGTCGATCTCCGTATCGCCGGCGACACCCGTGAAGGTGCCCACGAACGTACACGTCGTGCTGCCACCGTTGGCCGCCAGCACATCGCCGGCCAGTTCATCACACGTGCTCGGCTGCACGGCCGGGTTCGCCGGGTTCGAGCAGGTTGCCGTACACATCATCGGTCAGGCTCGTGATCGCGATTGCGATCGGACCCGGGTTCGTGATCACCAAGTCATACGTGAAGTCCCGACCCGGCTCGGGCACGGCTCGACCGGCGTCACCGACTTGACGATCTGAATCTCCGGCGCCGGCACGATCGTCACAATCGCATCGTCCTCGTCGGTCGCCGTGTTGCCGTTGACGTCGGTGCCGATGACCGTGACCATATCGATCTGCGTGTCGCCGGCGACACCGGTGAAGGTGCCCACGAACGTACACGTCGTGCTGCCACCGTTGGCCGCCAGCACATCGCCGGCCAGCTCATCACACGTGCTCGGCTGCACGGCCGGGTTCGCCGGGTTCAGCAGGTTGCCGTACACATCATCGGTCAGGCTCGTGATCGCGATCGTTGATCGGACTCGGGTTCGAGATCACCATGTCATTCGTGAAATCCCTTACCGGCTCGTGCAGGCTCAGCGGCGTCACCGTCTTGACGATCTGAATCTCCGGCGCCGGCACGATCGTCACAATCGCGTCGTCCTCGTCCGTCGCCGTGTTGCCGTTGACGTCGGTGCCGATGACCGTGACCGTATCGATCTCCGTATCGCCCGCGACACCCGTGAACGTCCCCACGAACGTACACGTCGTGCTGCCACCGTTGGCCGCCAGCACATCGCCGGCCAATTCATCACACGTGCTCGGCTGCACGGCCGGGTTCGCCGGATCGAGCAGGTTGCCGTACACATCATCGGTCAAGCTCGTGATCGCGATCGCGATCGGACCCGGGTTCGTGATCACCAGGTCATACGTGAAGTCCCCACCCGGCTCCGGACGGCTCAACGGCGTCACGGACTTGACGATCTGAATCTCCGGCGCCGGCACGATCGTCACGATCGCATCGTCCTCGTCGGTCGCCGTGTTGCCGTTCTCGTCGGTGCCGATGACGGTGACCGTGTCGATCTCCGTATCGCCGGCGACACCCGTGAAGGTGCCCACGAACGTACACGTCGTGCTGCCACCGTTGGCCGCCAGCACATCGCCGGCCAATTCATCACACGTGCTCGGCTGCACGGCCGGGTTCGCCGGGTTCAGCAGGTTGCCGTACACATCATCGGTCAGGCTCGTGATCGCGATTGCGATCGGACCCGGGTTCGTGATCACCAGGTCATACGTGAAGTCCCCACCCGGCTCGGGCAGGCTCGCCGGCGTCACCGACTTGACGATCTGAATCTCCGGCGCCGGCACGATCGTCACGACCGCATCGTCCTCGTCGGTCGCCGTGTTGCCGTTGACGTCGGTGCCGATGACCGTGACCGTATCGATCTCCGTATCACCGGCCACACCCGTGAAGGTGCCCACGAACGTACACGTCGTGCTGCCACCGTTGGCCGCCAGCACATCGCCGGCCAGCTCATCACACGTGCTCGGCTGCACGGCCGGGTTCGCCGGGTTCAGCAGGTTGCCGTACACATCATCGGTCAGGCTCGTGATCGCGATCGCGATCGGACCCGGGTTCGAGATCACCAAGTCATACGTGAAATCCCCACCCGGCTCGGGCAGGCTCGCCGGCGTCACCGACTTGACGATCTGAATCTCCGGCGCCGGCACGATCGTCACGATCGCATCGTCCTCGTCGGTCGCCGTGTTGCCGTTGACGTCGGTGCCGATGACCGTGACCGTATCGATCTCCGTATCACCGGCGACACCCGTGAACGTCCCCACGAACGTACACGTCGTGCTGCCACCGTTGGCCGCCAGCACATCGCCGGCCAGCTCATCACACGTGCTCGGCTGCACGGCCGGGTTCGCCGGGTTCAGCAGGTTGCCGTACACATCATCGGTCAGGCTCGTGATCGCGATCGCGATCGGACCCGGGTTCGAGATCACCAAGTCATACGTGAAATCCCCACCCGGCTCGGGCAGGCTCGCCGGCGTCACGGACTTGACGATCTGAATCTCCGGCGCCGGCACGATCGTCACAATGGCGTCATCCTCGTCGGTCGCCTCGTTGCCGTTCTCGTCGGTGCCGATGACGGTGACCGTGTCGATCTCCGTATCGCCGGCGACACCCGTGAACGTCCCCACGAACGTACACGTCGTGCTGCCACCGTTGGCCGCCAGCACATCGCCGATCAACTCATCACACGTGCTCGGCTGAACCGCGGCGTTCCCGGGGTCGCCCAGATTGCCGTACACATCGTCCATCAGGCTGTCGATCGTGATGCTCGTCGGACCCGTGTTCGTGATCACCAGGTCATACGTGAAATCCCCACCCGGCTCGGGCAGGCTCGCGGGCGTCACCGACTTGACGATCTGAATCTCCGGCGCCGGGAACACCGTCACGACCCCCGCCGACGTACCCGTGCCCGGCGTGCCGTTGACCGCCGCGATGCCCGCCGCGAACGTCAGCGTGTTCGTCTGAAGACCAGGGGCCCCCGACGCGTCGATGTCGGGAAGCCCGACCACGTCGAACGTAAACGCGATCTCGCACCTGTCGTTCGCCGTCCCCGGAGGCGTCAGGACGACATCGGGACCGATTGGGATGAACGTGACCTGACCCGTCGCCGAGTTCTGCACGATGTTGAAGGTCTGACCGGCACACGGCCCGCTCACGCCCGTACCGGTCGCGCTCAGAGCGAACACCCCGGGATCGATGAAGCCGGCCGGACAATCGTTGTCCGGCGCAGCGCCGAACGACGTCCCGCAACTGGGCACCAGCTGAATGTCCGTCAACGTCACGTTGCCGGCGCTCTCCGGCGCCGTCGAGGTGTTGATGATCGTCAGCATCGCCGGAACGTCCGTGTCGCCGACCGTCACGCTCGACGGAAACGTCGCCGGCGGCGACAGCGCCGTGTTCGCCGCAGCCGGCGCCGCAGCAACCAAGAAGCCGACGCACATCGTCAACACTGCAAGAGCGGCCATGCGTGGCCGCGACGTCTGGCTCATTCCGATGCCTCGTTCTTCCCCGGGCCCCGATGCCCGCGGCTGCTGGTTGTCCGTACCTGGTGCTGCACCGTCCGCTTCCCGTTCCGGCTCCCTGCTCCCCGGCGACACGGGACGCCCCGCGCCCCATTGGCCCGCAACAGTAGCCCCCAATGCAGACAATCTGCAAGTCCTGGCCTGAAAACGCCACAGTGCCTCGATCCGCCTGAGGCGCTGGGCAGGCTGCTCACGCTCCGCGATGAGCGCGGCCCCGGGGCTCAGCGAACGACGTGAACGGGCGTGCCGATCGGCATCAGACGCGCGAGCGCGCGGATCTTGTCGTTGCGCATGCGGACGCACCCGTGCGACGGCCGGCCCGGGATCAGACCCGGTTGATTGGTGCCGTGAATCCCCACGACGCCCCCGCCGGGCCAGTCCGAGAGCGCCGAGTAGGCACTCGTGCCAAAGGCCCACGGTCCGTACGTCCCGCCCGAGCCGCGCAGGCGCTCGCGGATGTAGAAGACGCCAAGGGGTGTCGGTGTCCCCGCCTTGCCGATGCCGATGCGCGCGGTCCAGATCGGCGTGCTGCTCTTGTACAGCGTGGCCCGCAGCGCGGTGCGCGCGATGACCAGCCGGGTACGGACCACCAGCAGGTCACCCAGCGCCTCGCGCCGAACCCACCCCGTGCGGCCGTTCGGCCGACCCGGCACGCGGATGCGCAGCCACGCTCGCTTCGCGGCGTCCACGCGGGCGTCGAGCGCGATGTACACCTCGGCGAGACCATCCTCGGTCAGGAAGCGCAGGCGCCCGATGGCGGGCGCGGACGCGCTGGGAAGCGTGCGGATCTTCGATTGGTCCTGCGGGTGAGACCAGCGCGTGATGCTCAACTCGTCGGAGAGCATCGCGCGGTCACCCGGCTTGGTCAGCGCCTCGACCGGATCGGCGACGTTGCCGGGGACCGGTTCGAGCGGGGCGTCGGTCGCCGGTGCCGGCGCCGGCGCCGGCGTCGTCGGCGGTGTTGGCGGTACCGGATTGGCGGGCGTCAGTTCCTGGGCGCCGGCGGTTGCGGCCGCCACGCCGAATAGCGCCATCCCGAGCACCGCTGCCGTCCCTGCTGTTCTGAGCTTCCTTGCCATCGAGATCACCATCTTCACATTCGCCGCCGACGGTACATGCCCCTCCCGAGCCCCGAAAGGTGCGGTGCGCATGTCGAGTTGGCGCGTAGACGCTGCGTTTCCCAGTCCCTCACGGTCGAGCTTAGCGTGCCGCCTGCCGCGCCTCGTCGGTCCCGGGGCTACGCTGTCGGCATGCTCCTCGAGGCGAACTGCCGCTTCGCCGGACTCGGATCGTGACGGTGGTGGTCAAGCCCGTCCGCCCCGTGTCGCGGCGGACGACGACGATGTTGGTCCTGGGTGTGGCGCTCCTGCTCGCGGGCGGTCTACAGGGCTGCGGCAAGCAGCGCGAGGAGACAGACAAGCCGCCGCCCCCGTCAACCGCGCCGCGGGCCAGCACCGAGCTCTTCGATGGTGGACGCGCCTTCGGTCTGCTGCGCGAGCAGGTGAAGGATTACGGGTGGCGCCCGGCAGGGTCCAAGCCCCTTCACCGCTTGGCCAATCGACTGCGCGCGCTGATGCCGCGAGGTCGCTTCGAATCGGTGCCCCAGCACCCCGGGCTGCGCAACGTGGTGGGCAGCATCCCGGGCCGTCTGCCCGCGGTCCTCGTCGCCGCTCACTATGACGTCGAGGCCAGGCCGCGCGGTTTCGTGGGGGCGAACGACGGCGCCGCCGGCACGGCGGCGGTGATCACCCTCGCGCGGGCGTTCGCCAAAGCGCCGCGGCCGCGCAACGCTCGTGCGCTGCGCTTCGCGCTCTTCGACGGTGAAGAGGAGCCGGCCGGATGCAAGCCGTTTCTCTCGTGCGGTCTGCGCGGCTCCGTCGCGTATGCGGCACGCCACGGCGACAAGCTCAGCGCGGTGATCGTGCTCGATCACATCGCCGCGCGCCGCGGTGTGCGCTTTTCACGTGAGCGTGGTTCGGAGGCCGGACTGTGGAGCGAGTTGCGGCGCGCCGCGTACGACGTGGGTGTGGGCTCCCTGTTCCCTTCGACGGAGACGAAGAAGCCGGTCGTCAGCGGTCACACCCCGTTCGCGCAGCGCGGGCTGCCGGCGATCGATGTCACCGACGCCGGCTACCCCCAGCGCGACAGCCGCGACGACGACCTCGACGCCGTGTGCAGCAGCGCAGCCTCGACGCCGTCGGTGAAGCGCTGCACCGGCTTCTCATGCGACGTCGCGGGCGCTGAACGAGCGCTGCGAGAACCCCACCACCCGCTCGGCCAGGGCCGCTTCACACCTGCTCCATGAGGGCGTCGAGGCGCGCGCGCAGCTCGCCGCGGCGCGCGGCGAGCTCCTCGATCGCGGCGCCGCCGGCGCGCGCGGCGGCGATCTCGCGACCGAGCGGGCGAGCGCGAGCTGCAGGCGCTCGATCTCGAAGTCGCGGCGCGAGGCGGACGTCATCGCGGTGGCGCGGACGGCCAGCTCGCGGATCGAGCGCGACGAGCTCGGCGTCGTAGAGCTCGTCGAGCCCCTCGGTCGGTCGAGCGCAGGTGCGTGCGCAGGTGCGCGACCGCGCGCCGCGCCACGTCCGAGGTGAGATCGGCCTCGGGATCGAGCTCGGCGAGCGCCGGGCCGCCGAGCTCGGGCAGCGCGATGCACAGCGCGAGAAACGAGCGCTCGGTCGGGTCGCGGCGGCCGAGCGCCGCCGTGCCGGCGCCGGCGCCTCGCGCGACGCCGCCATCGCGCGCTCGCGATGCGCCGGGTCGCGCGCCGCCGCCGGCGGCGGCGGCGCCGCTCCGCTGCCCCGCGGCAAGGCTCGCTCGAGCAGCTCGGGCGTCAGATCGAGGCGCGATCGGCCGCGATCCGCGCGCAGCTCCTCGCGCTCGGCGCTGGGACCGAGCAGCGAGAAGCACGTCGCGCAGCTCGCGGAGCACCCGGTCGCGGCCCTCGGCGTCGGCCAGGTTGCCCGTCTCGCAGCGCGCGCAGGACGCGGAAGCGCACGAACGGCACGGACTCGTCGACGAGCCGCTGGATCTCCTCGCCGCCCTGCGCGCTGGACGAGGTCGGCGGGGTCCTCGCCGGCGGGCAGCGCCACCACGCGCAGGCGCAGCGGCGGCTTGCGCCTCGCGGCGATCTGCGCGGCGCGCAGCATCGCCTCCTTGCCGGCGCTGTCGGCGTCGAGCGCGAGCTTGACCTCCGGCGCGAGCCGCGCGAGCTCGCCGATCTGGTCCTCGGTCAGCGCGGTGCCCATGATCGCGACCGCGTTGCGCACGCCCGGCCTGGTGCATCGCGATGACGTCGGTGTAGCCCTCGGCGGCGACGACGCTCTGCGCCTTGGCCGCGGGCGCGCGGGCGAGATCGGCGGCGAACAGCGTGCGTGCCCTTGTGAAACAGCTCGCTCTCGGGGCTGTTGACGTACTTCGGGCGGCGGTCGTTCGCGTCGCCGCCCATCGTGCGCCCGGCGAAGCCGCGCACGCGGCCGCGCGCGTCGGCGAGCGGGAAGATGATCTGCGAGCGGAAGCGGTCGTAGATGCGCCCGCTGGACTGCGACCGCTGGGCCAGGCCGGCGTCGTAGAGCTCGCGGTTGCCGAAGCCCGGCGCGGCGCGAGGCGTTGAGCACGGTGTCCCAGGCGCTCGGGCGCGTAGCCGACGCGAAACTCGCGCAGCGTGCGCCTCCTGCAGCCCGCGCCCGGCGAGGTACTCGCGCGCCTTGGCCGCCTCCTGCGACTCCCAGAGCTGGCGCACGTAGTACGTCGCGGTGCGCTCGAGCAGCTCGAGCAGCCGCTCGCGCCGCTTGCGCTGCTCGGCCGCCTGCGGGTCCTCGTCCTCGAGCTCGAGCGTGACCTTGTAGCGGTCGGCGAGGTGCTCCAGCGCGCCCTTGAAGTCCACGCCCTCGGTCTCCATGACGAACGTGAACGCGTCGCCCGAGGCCTGGCAGCCGAAGCAGTGGTAGACCTTCTCGGCCGGGTTGATCCCGAACGACGGGGTGCGCTCGTCGTGAAACGGGCACAGGCCGGTGAGGCGGTTGGCGCCGGCGCGCTTGAGCTCCACGCGCGAGGAGACGAGGTCGACCATGTCGACGGCGTCGCGCACGCGCTCCTTGGAGTCGTTCGTGTAGAGGGCCACGGCGCGCGCCGCTCTCAGAGCGCGAACGACGTCGGCACGCTGAGCGCCTCGAACGCGCGCACGGCGTAGCGATCGGTCATGCCGGCGAGGTAGTCGGTCACGCGCTGGGCGTGGTCGGCGCCGGGCGCGCCGCCGCCGTCGGGCACGAGCGCCGGATCGGAGGCGTAGTGCTCGAAGAGCGTGCGCAGCACGCGCTCGATCCGCGAGTGCTCGCGCCGCGCCGCGTCCCCGAGGTAGACGCGCTCGAACATGAACTCGCGCAGCTCGGCCATCGCCGCGCCGATCGCCTCGCCCTGGACGATGTCGCCCGCGGCCTCGGAGGTCTCGACGAGGTCGTGGACGAGCGCGTCGATCCGCGCCGAGCCGGTCTCGCCGAGCACGGCGATCGGCTCGGCGGGCAGCTCGGCCTCGTCGAGCACGCCGGCGCGCAGCGCGTCGTCGATGTCGTGGTTGATGTAGGCGACGCGGTCGACGATCCGCACGATCCGGCCCTCGAGCGTCGCCGGCAGCGGCGCGCGGCCGGAATGGCAGGCGATCCCGTCCCTCACGCTCATGCACAGGTTCAGGCCGGCGGCGCGGGCGACGTCGTCGCGCTTGGGCGTCGGCTCGAGCACGTCGACGACGCGCAGCGAGTGCTCGTAGTGGCGAAAGCCGCCGCCGAAGCGCTCCGCCAGGCAGGCGTCGAGGATCGCCTCGCCGATGTGCCCGAACGGCGGGTGGCCGAGGTCGTGGCCGAGCCCGATCGCCTCGACGAGGTCCTCGTTGAGCGCGAGCGCGCGCGCCACGGTGCGCGCGATCTGCGTCACCTCGAGCGTGTGCGTCATCCGCGTGCGGTAGTGGTCGCCCTCCGGCGCGACGAAGACCTGGGTCTTGTGCTTCAGGCGCCGGAACGCCTTGCAGTGCACGATCCGGTCGCGGTCGCGCTGCAGCGGGGTGCGCAGCGCGCAGTCCGCCTCGGCGACGGCGCGCTGGGCCGGGTAGGAGCGCGCCGCCAGCGGCGAGAGCTGCTCCTCCTCCCAGGCGCGGCGGCGCGCGGCGAAGCGCTGCGCGACGGTGCCCGGTGCGGTGGCGGCGTCCATGCGTCGATTCTCGCAGCCGCGGCCAACGGCACGGGCCTGGCCCGCGCCGGCGCGCGTTAGGCTGCGGCGGTGCTCGCCCTGACCGTCGACGCAGGAGCCGCCCCACGTCGTGCTCGCCGAGGTCGCCGACCCCGAGCCGCTGCCGTCGCAGGCGCTCGTGGCGGTGCAGGGCGTTCTCGCTGAACCGCGGCGAGTCGCGCCAGCTGCCCGACCGGCCGCCCGGGTCGGTGCCGGGCTGGGACGTCGCGGGCGTCGTGCAGCAGGCCGCCGCCGACGGCAGCGGCCCGCCGGCGGGCGCGCGCGTCGTCGGGATCGTGCGCAACGGCGCGTGGGCCGAGCGCGTCGCGGTGGCGACGGCGAACCTCGCCGAGCTGCCCGACGAGGTGAGCTTCGCGCAGGCCGCGACGCTGCCGGTGGCCGGCGTCACCGCGCTGCGCGCGCTGGAGATCTGCGGCTTCGTGCTCGGCAAGCGCGTGCTCGTCACCGGCGCCAGCGGCGGCGTCGGGCGCTTCGCCGTGCAGCTCGCCTCGCGCGCGGGCGCGCGCGTGACCGCGGTCTCGCGCAACGCCGAGCGCGCCCGCGGCCTGCGCGAGCTCGGCGCGGCGGAGGTCGTCTTCGATCTCTCGGGCGACGGGGAGCTATGACGCGGTGATCGAGGGTGTCGGCGGCGCGACGCTCGGCGCGGCGCATGGGGCTCGTCGCCGGGCGCGGCGTCGTCGTCTCGTTCGCCTCGAGCGACCCCGAGCCGGTCAGCTTCCCGGCGCGGACGCTGTTCGGCCGCGCTCCCGGCGCGACGCTGCACGGCCTGTTCGTCTTCGAGGAGATCGAGCGCACCGGCACCGGCGGCAGCGACCTCGCGCGGCTCGCCGCGCTCGTCGCCGCCGGCGAGCTGGACACGCAGATCGACCTCGAGGGTTCGTGGCGCGAGCCCGGTCCGGCGATCGCGGCGCTGCTCGAGCGCCGCGTCGCCGGCAAGGCCGTCCTGCACGTCGACTGACCGGCCGGCCGCGGCTACGCGTCGGCGGGCGTCACCAGCCGCCGTCGTCGCCGCGGCGGATCGCTGCCTGCGCCGCGGCCACGCGCGCGACCGGCACGCGAAACGGCGAGCAGGACACGTAGTTCAGGCCGGAGTTGTGGAAGAAGTCGATCGAGTCGGGGTCGCCGCCGTGCTCGCCGCAGACGCCGAGCTTCAGCTCGGGCTTCGTCTTGCGGCCCAGCCAGGCGCCCATCCGCACGAGCTGCCCGACGCCCGGCGTGTCGAGCGTCTCGAACGGCGAGCGGTCGAAGATCTTGCTCTCGATGTACGGCGCGAGGATCTTGCCCTCGATGTCGTCGCGGCTGAAGCCGAGCGCGGTCTGGGTGAGGTCGTTCGTGCCGAAGGAGAAGAAGTCGGCGTGGGTCGGCGATCGTGTCGGCGAGAAAGCACGCGCGCGGCAGCTCGATCATCGTGCCGACGAGGTAGTGCTCGCGCGCGACGCCCTCCTCCTCGGCGACGCGGAAGATGAGCTCCTCGATGATCTCCAGCTCGCGCTCGTAGTCGATGAGCGGGACCATCACCTCCAGCCGCGGCGGGTGACCGAGGCGCTCGGTGACCGCGCACTGCGCGCGCATGATCGCGCGCACCTGCATCTCGTAGATCTCGGGGTGCAGGATCGCCAGGCGACAGCCGCGGGTGCCGAGCATCGGGTTGACCTCGTGCAGCGCGAGCACGCTCTTGAGCGTGTGCTCGAGATCCGCGAGATCGTCGGAGCCCTCGGCCCGCGCGCGCTCGACCTCGACCTCGGTCTTGTGCGCGTCGGGCAGGAACTCGTGCAGCGGCGGGTCGAGCAGGCGGATCGTGACCGGCAGCCCGTCCATCGCCTCGAGGATCTCCTCGAAGTCCTGCTGCTGCAGCGGCAGCAGCGCGTCGAGCGCGGCGCGGCGCTCCTCGATCGTGTCCGCGAGGATCATCTCGCGCATCTTCGGCTGGCGGTCGGCGGCCATGAACATGTGCTCGGTGCGGCACAGGCCGATGCCCTCGGCGCCGAACTCGCGCGCCTTGCCCGCGTCCTCGGGCGTGTCGGCGTTGGCGCGCACGCCGAGCCGGCGCAGCTCGTCGCACCAGCCCAGCACGCGCTCGAAGTGCTCGTCCATCTGCGGCTCGACGAGCGGCACGTCGTCGATCGTGACCTGCCCGGTGGTGCCGTCGATCGCGATGCAGTCGCCCTCGCACAGCACGCGTCTCGCCGACGCGCAGCTCCTTGAGGTTCAGGTCGATGTCGAGGCTGCTGGCGCCGGTGACGGCCGGGCGGCCCATGCCGCGCGCGACGAGCGCCGCGTGGCTGGCCTTGCCGCCCTCGGCGGTGAGGATCCCGCGCGCGGCGTCGAAGCCGGCGACGTCCTCGGCCTCGGTGAACGGGCGCACGAGGATGACGTCGCGGCCCTCGGCCGCGGCGGCGACGGCGTCGGGCGCGCTGAAGACGATCTCGCCCTTCGCCGCGCCCGGCGACGCCGCGACGCCCTTGGCGAGGATCGCGTACTCGACCGTCGGGTCGAACGTCGGGTGCAGCAGCGCCTCGAGCTTCTCGCAGTCGATCGTCGCGATCGCCTCGGCCTTCGTCAGCAGGCCCTCGTCGACGACGTCGCAGGCGAAGCGCACCGCGGCCTGCGCGGGGCGCTTGGCGTTGCGCGTCTGCAGCATGTACAGACGCCCCTCCTCGATGGTGAACTCCGTGTCCTGCATGTCCTTGTAGTGCGCCTCGAGCGTGCGCAGGATCTCCATCAGCGTCGCGTGCGCCTCGGGCATGACGTCGCGCAGGTCGGCGATGTCCTGCGTGTTGCGCACGCCGGACACGACGTCCTCACCCTGGGCGTTCACCAGGAAGTCGCCGGACGGCTCGGGTGCGCCGGTCACCTCGTCGCGGCTGAACGCCACGCCGGAGCCCGAGGTGTCGCCCTTGTTGCCGAACACCATCTGCTGGACGTTGACCGCCGTGCCCCAGTCGTCGGGGATGCGGTTGATGCGCCGGTAGGTGACGGCGCGGTCGCCGGTCCACGAGTCGAAGACCGCGCGGATCGCCTGCTCGAGCTGGTCGCGCGGCTCCTGCGGGAACTCCTCCCCGGTGGCCTCCTGGAAGATCTCGCGAAAGCGCGCGGTGAGCGCCTGCAGCGCGTCGACGTCGAGCTCGGTGTCGAGCGTGACGCCGTGCTCCGGCCTTGGCCTCCTTGATCGCCTGCTCGAAGCGCTCGCCCGGGATGTCGCGCACGACGTTGCCGAACATCTGCACGAAGCGCCGGTAGGAGTCCCACGCGAAGCGCTCGTTGCCGGTCTTGCTTGGCCAGGCCCTCGACGGAGCGGTCGTTGAGGCCGAGGTTGAGGACCGTGTCGAGCATGCCGGGCATCGACTCGCGCGCGCCGCTGCGCACGGAGACGAGCAGCGGGTCGTCGGGGTCGCCGAGCGTCTTGCCGGCCGTCTCCTCCAGGCGGGCGAGCGCCTCGTCGACCTGGCCGTCCATCCCGTCGGGCACGGATTGGCCGTGCTCCATGTAGGCGACGCAGGCCTCGGTCGTGATCGTGAACCCCGCGGGGACGCGGTCGGCGCCCAGGATGCGCGTCATCTCGGCGACGTTCGCGCCCTTGCCGCCGAGGAGGTTGCGCATCTCGCGTGAGCCCTCGGCGAAGTCGTACACCCACTTCGTGCCGGCTGGAGCTACTCCCATGGCGCGCGATCCTACAGCCGCCGGCGGGCCCCGGGAACCGCCGCGCGCCAGCGGACGTGGCCGTGATGCTCGACGGTCTCGGCGATCGCGCGCTCGGCCTGGCGCAGCGCGAGCTCGCCGGCGGCCGGCACGTCGGCCAGCGCGGAGCCCAGCGCGCCGGTCATGAACGTGTGCGCCTCCTCTCCGAGCACGAAGCCGGTCGCCTCGCAGGCGCTGCAGACGACGCCGCCGGCGGCGCCGGAGAACGCCGCCAGGTGGTCGGCCTCGCCGCACGACGCGCAGGCCGCGAGCTGCGGCGCGAGGCCGGCGGCGAGCAGCAGCTTGAGGCGAAACGCGAGCTGGTTGGCGTGCGTCGCCTGGCCCGGCGTCGGCGTCGAGCAGCGCCAGCTCGTTGCACAGCAGCGCGAACACGCCAGGATGCGGATCGCTCGTCTCGAACAGGCGCGCGACGGCGTCGCACGCGCGCGCCGCGCTGTCGAGCGCGGGGCCGTGCTCGCGCAGGTGCGGATGGCCCGTGACGGTGTCCGCGCTCGTCACCGTGAGCAGGTCGCTGCGGCCCTCGTAGAGCACCATTTGCAGGCGAAAGTAGGGCTCGAGGCGGCCGCCGAACCGGCTCTTGGCGCGGCGCACGCCCTTGGCGATCGCGGCGACCCGGCCGCGGTGCGGGGTGTACAGATGCAGGATCCGATCGGCCTCGCCGTAGCGCAGCGTGCGCAGGACGACCGCTTCGGTCTTGACGGAGCCGGGCATTAGAATCTGCAGCACATGAGAACGATGCAGATCTACACGAAAGAGGGCTGCGGGTTCAGCGCCTCGCTGCGGGAGTTGCTCGAGGAGCGCAACATCCCGTACGAGGAGACGCTGGTCACGCTCGACTCGCCCGAACACCACGCGCTCGGCGAGCGCGCCGGCTCGATGAAGCTGCCCCAGGCGTTCATCGGCGTCATCCCGCTCGGCAGCGCCCAGGAGGTCCAGGCGGCCGCGGTCAACGGCATGCTCGACGACCTGCTGGTCGACTGACGATGCGCCCGGTCACCGTCTACAGCGACGAGATCTGCACGCTGTGTCATTCGGTGGAGAACCTGCTCAACGTTCGTGAGATCCCATACGAGAAGGTCATGGTGCAGGAAGGCACGGACGCCTACGAGGAGCTCGTCGCCCGGACCGGCATGAAGTCCCTGCCGCAGGTCTTCGTCGGCAGCATGCTGCTCGGCGGCTACGTCGAGACGCTCGCCGCCGACCAGGCCGGGATGCTCGCCGACCTGCTCGTCGACTGACCCTCCGGCCGGGCTAGCCGGGCACTATACTTTCTGACAGCGACAGGATGATGGCGCGCGGCAGGTCGCGCTGCGGGTTCTTGGCCTCCTCGCCCGCGGTCGACGCCGCGTCGAACCCGATGTAGGAGAAGAACAACGTGGCCGCACCGGCACTCATCCCCGCGAGCCCCAGCGGGAACAGCGGCTGCAGGTTGCCCGCCCGGAACGCGGTGAACGCGACCGCGCAGAACATCAGCAGCGCGCCGATCTTCACCCACACCAGGATCGTGTTCGTGCGAGCGCTGCCCTTGGCACCGCCCAGCAGCACCAGCATCGAGATGACCACGACCAGCACGGCCGGGATGTTGATGATGCCGCCGGCGCCCGGCGGCTGGCTGAGCACGTCCGGAATCCGCAGCCCTGTCACGAGGTGCAGCAGCTCGTTGACGTACTGCCCCCATCCGACCGCGACCGCCGCGACCGAGACGCCGTACTCGAGGACCAGGCACCAGCCGCAGACCCACGCGACGATCTCGCCGAGCGTGGCGTAGGTGTAGGAGTACGAGGAGCCGGACGCCGGGATGAGACCCGCGAGCTCGGCGTACGACAGCGCGGAGAACAACGCGGTGATACCGGCCAGCACGAACGACACCACGATGGCGGGACCGGCGAGCGGCACCGCCTCGCCCAGCACGACGAAGATCCCGGTGCCCAGCGTGGCGCCGATGCTGATCATCGTGAGGTGGCCGACACCGAGGCTGCGGTGCAGCCCGCTGCCGGGGTGGGTCAGCTGGTCGATCGGCTTGCGCCGCAACACGCGCGCCCCGAAGCGCTGTCCGTTGCTCATCAGGTCAACATAACGCCCTGATCAGTCCCTATCCGCCACCAACCGG
Organism: uncultured Actinomycetota bacterium; assembly: GCA_963771775.1. GTDB lineage: Bacteria > Actinomycetota > Actinomycetes > Mycobacteriales > Pseudonocardiaceae > Lentzea. The sequence goes on along the minus strand of CAVYUS010000001.1, from coordinate 561,260 downwards.
GCGGAACGTGCGGCGGTACGTGTCCGGCGGCACACCGACCGTCCGGTGGAAGTGCCGGCGCAGCGTCGTCGCCGTGCCCATGCCGGACACCGAGGCGATGTGGTCCACGCTGTTGTCGGTCATCTCCAGCAGTTCCTGCGCCCGCCGGATCCGCTGGGTGTGCAGCCACTGCAACGGCGTCGTGCCCGTCACCACCCGGAACAGCCGCGCCAGGTGCCGCGAGCTCATGTTCGCCTGCCGGGCCATGTCCTCGACGGTGATGGTCCGGTCCAGCCGCGCCAGCGCCCAGCCGAACAGCTCGGTCAGCGGATGGCCTTCCTCGGACGGCACCGGCGCGAGCACGAACTGCGCCTGCCCGCCGTCCCGGTGCGGCGGCACGACCAGCCGGCGAGCGGCGGTGTTGGCCGCGGCGGTGCCGTGATCGGCGCGGATCAGGTGCAGGCTCAGGTCGATCGCCGCCGCCTTGCCCGCGCTCGTCAGCACCTGCCCGTTGTCGACGTAGAGGACGTCCGGATCGACCTCCACCCGCGGATAACGGTCGGCCAGCACGTCGGTGTGCGCCCAGTGCGTGGTCGCCCTCAGTCCGTCGAGCAGTCCCGCTTCCGCCAGCACGAACGCACCCGTGCACAACGAGACGATCCGCGCGCCCTCGCCGTGCGCCGCCCGGATCGCCGCGACCAGGTCGTCGTCGATCGGCTCGTCCACGTCGGCGAGCGCCGGCACGATCACCGTGCCGGCGCGTTTGAGCTGGTCAAGGCCCAGGTCCGGCTCCAGCGTGAACCTGCCGACGCGCACCGGCGCGTTACCGCAGACGACCACGCGGTAGTCGAGCTGCGGGGCGGTGAAGATCTCGTAGGTCGCGGTCAGCTCGAAGTGCAGCATCCCGTCGGTCACAGCGAACGCGAGCATGTCCGAAACTGTACGCATCATGTCGTTCCAGACACTAGCCCGTTCCCGGCGTCGCGACTTGAATGGTCCACATGGGACACAAGATCGCGGTTTACGGCGCTTCCGGACACACGGGCCGCTTTGTCGTGGCAGAACTGGAAAAGCGCGGTTTCGAGCCGCTGCCGTTCGGGCGTGCCCAGGCAACGGCGGACGACCCGGCCGCCCTGGACCGGGCACTGGCCGGCGCCGACGCGGTGATCAACACAGCCGGCCCGTTCGCGGTGACCGCTCTGCCGCTGATCGCCGCCGCCGAACGCGTGGGCATCCCGTACGTGGACGTGGCCGCCGAGATCGAGGCCAACGCCGACACGTTCGCCCGCGGCGCCTCGGTCCCGGTCGTGCCCGCGATGGCGTTCTTCGGCGGCCTGGGCGACCTGCTGGTGACCGCCGCGATGGGCGACTGGACCACCGCCGACGAGGCCCACATCGCCTACGGCCTGAGCGGCTGGCAGCCCACCGCCGGCACGCTGGAAGCAGGCAGGATCTCCGGAGAACGGCGAGGCGGTCGCCGAGTGCGCTTCGCCGGAGGCGCCCTGGAGTACCACGACAACCCCCTGCCCGTCTCAGAGTGGCAGTTCGCCACCGGCCCCCGCCCAGTAATCGGCGAGTTCAGCATGGCCGACATCGTGACCGTGCCAAGCCACCTAAAGATCCCAAACGTAACCACCTACATGGCCTCAGACGCGGCATCTGGCCTGGCCAGCGGCACTGCCCGACAGGAGGAAGAATCGTTCGAGGTGAACGTCGTAGTGCGGCGAGGCACCGAGGAACGCCGCCTGACCGCGACCGGCCGCGACATCTACGCGGTAAGCGCCCCTCTAGCCGTAGAGGCCGCAGACCGCCTCCTGACCGGCCGCTCCCAAGCCAAGGGCGTCGCGTCAGCAGGCAGCGCCTTCAACGCCACAGACTTCCTAAAGGCCCTGTCCACCCACATCACCCTGCTTGAGGCCTAGTAGATCGTTGCGACTAATATTTGGAGTATTGGCGGCGGGCGTGATGCCGGCAGGTGGCCGTGTTTCGATCATGAAGATCGCGCTCTCATGGCTGCCGCCTGCGTGGTTGGTGGTAGTTGGGGCGATCAGCAAACGCTTGCGTCGGCAGTTTTCTACCGCCAACTCGCCGTTGACGTTACGTGAGAGCGCGACCATCCGGGCTTTCGACGACAAGCGACCGCCCGGCGGGGCACAACTAAGCCGCAACGCTCTACTAGAGGCAGGCGCAAGTAGTCAGCCCTCGCCGTACAAACCACCCGCGAAGCACAACGCGCCAGGCTCAGCGCCTGGGCATCGCCCCAGAGGCCCCCTGGAAAGGAAAACGGCGAGCGCTCCGAAGAGCACCCGCCGTACAACCACCAGCGAGGGCGCAAAGCGCCCAAGCCTCGGGGGCCTGGGGGTCGCCCCCCAGATAAACACCCGGAACGAGAGGCGGCGAGCGCCCCGAAGGGGCGCGAGCAGCCTCCGGCCGAGTGGAGGTGCCGGGAATCGAACCCGGGTCCTATGGCGGCTCATCAGGGCTTCTCCGTGCGCAGTCCGCTCTGTCTCTGCTTGGCCCCACCAGTCATGCGAACGAGCTGGTGTGACAGGCCCAGTCGCTGTGAGTTTCCCGAACAGTCTCCGCGACCGAGACTGCAGGTAAGCCCTCTAGCTGATGCCGGAGACTAGGCCGAAGGCGCTCCTAGGCCGACAGCGTTGCTACTCGCCTCAGGCGGCGAGAGCGAACGCGCGCTTGTCGTTAGACGTGGCGCTTATTGGTTTGCGATGACGCTTAACGGTGGTCTCTCGCCTGCACCGGCACGCTTCCCCTGAATCAACGTCCACAGTCGAAACCGTTCACCCCCTTGTAGTGGTACGCATAGCATAACGACCGGGGCCAACGACTTCTTCCCGAGGCAGGTAGGGCTGTCCCCACCTCCAGCCGACTAGCTGGCCAGATGGTCTCTGACCAGCGGGAACGACACGATGGACGGCATGAGGAAACCGAACGCGCTCGCAGCCGGGTTCTACCTGCTGACCAACCTGGTGACCGGCATCTTCTGGTTCACCCTCGTCTTCGTGCTCATGGTCGTCGGGCTGGCGACGTCCATCGTCTGGGTCGGCATCCCGATCCTGTGGCTCGCGATGAACGTCATGCGCGGGGGTGCCGCGGTCGAACGGGCGTGGGTCAGGACGGCGTTGCGCACGGACATCCCCAGGCCGTACCGGGTGCAGATCGAAGGCACGCTCTGGCAGCGCTGGAAGCAACGATTCACCGACCCGGCGACGTGGCGTGACTTCGGCTACCTGGCGCTGCTGCTGCCGGTGGGCATCATGGAGTTCGTCGCCGTCATCACGATGGTGGCCGTGGTGGCGGCGCTCATCGGGGTGCCGTTCTGGATCGAGACGGCGCCGTTCGCGGTCGTCGTGGGCGACTCGTGGACGATCGACTCGTTCGTGTCGGCGCTGCCGATCGCCGGGATCGGGTTGGCGCTGCTCCCGTTCGTGGTGCTGGGTACGAGGTGGATGGGCTCGGTGCACGGCAGGTTCGCGCGCGGCATGCTCGGGCCGACGCGGGCCGACGAGCTCGCGATCGAGGCGGAGCGGCTGCAGTCCAGCCGGGCGCGCGGGGTCGAGGCGGCCGAGGCGGAGCGCCGGCGCATCGAACGCGATCTGCACGACGGCGCGCAGCAGCGGCTCGTCGCGGTGGCGATGGGGCTGGGCCGGGCGAAGTCCAAAATGGACAGCGACCCGGAGGGCGCGGCCGAGCTCATCGCGGAGGCGCACGCGGACGCGAAGCTCGCCATCAAGGAACTGCGCGACCTGGCCAGGGGCATCTATCCGTCCGTGCTCGGCGACCGCGGTCTCGACGCCGCACTCTCGGCACTGGCCGCGCGCGTCCCGATCGAGGTCGAGCTGCAGGTGAACGTGGAGCCCCGGCCGCCGACATCGGTGGAGAGCGCCGCGTACTTCACCGTCGGCGAGGCGCTCACGAACATCACCAAGCACTCCCAGGCCACCAAGGCGACCGTCAAGGTGAACCGGGTGGAGACGGGCGTGCTGGTCGAGATCACCGACAACGGTCAGGGCGGCGCCGAGCTGAAGCCGGGCGGCGGGCTCGCCGGCCTGGCGGACCGGGCCGCCACGATCGACGGTGTGGTTGTCGTCGTCAGCCCCACCGGTGGGCCGACCGTTATTCGAGCGGAGTTGCCGTGCGCGTGGTGATCGCCGAGGACTCGGTGCTGCTGAGAGAGGGCGTGCAGCGGCTGCTTGCCGATGTGGGCATCGAAACCGTTGCCGCCGTGGAGAACGGCGACGCGTTGCTGGACGCCGTGACGGAGCACAAACCGGATCTGTGCGTGGTGGACGTGCGGATGCCGCCGACGTTCACGGACGAGGGCCTGCGTGCCGCGATCGAGGCACGCCGGCGGTATCCCGGTCTGCCGGTGCTGGTGTTGTCGCAGTACGTCGAGGAGCGGTACGCCGTGGAGCTCCTCGCGGGCGGTGCCAGCGGGGTCGGCTACCTGCTCAAGGAGCGGGTCGCGGACGTCTCCGAGTTCGTCGACGCGTTGCGGCGGGTCGCCGACGGCGGCACGAGCATCGACCACGAGGTGATCACGCAGCTCATGGTGCGCAGCAAGAGGAGCCCCGTCGACTCGTTGACGCCCCGCGAACGCGAGGTGCTCGGGCTGATGGCACAGGGACTGTCCAACACGGCCATCGCCGGCACGCTCGTGGTGTCCGACGGCGCCGTGGAGAAGCACGTCGGCAACATCTTCGCGAAGCTCGGCCTGGAGCCGTCGAACTCCGAGCACCGTCGCGTGCGCGCCGTGCTCGCCTATCTGGACAGCTGAAGCAGGCGGGCGCCGTTGTCGTGCAGGATCGCCTGCTCGGCGGCGGCGTCCAGGCCCCACGACCGGATGGCGTCGAGCTGCACCTCGTACGGGTACGGGATGTTCGGGAAGTCGCTGCCCAGCACGATCCGGTCGGTCATCCCGGCGATCCGCGAACGCCAGTCCTCCGGCAGCGGCACCATCTGCTCGCTGAACGGGACGCCGACCATCGTGGTGTCGATGTGCACGTTGGCGTAGCGCTCGACCAGATCGAGCGCGCCTGAGTAGTCCGGCATCCCGGCGTGCGCGATGACCGCGGTCAGCGCCGGGTGGCGGAGCAGCACCCGTTCGAAGACGCCGAGCCCGGTGAACTCACCCGGCATCGGACCGTCACCGCAGTGCACGACCACCGGCACACCGGCCTCGGCGAGCTGGCCCCAGACGCCGTCCAGCAGCTCGTCGCCGGGGTCGTAGCCGCCGACCTGGACGTGCGACTTGAAGCACCGCGCGCCTGCCTCCAACGCCTTGCGCACGTAGGCCTCGGCACCCGGTTCCGCGTAGAACGTGCCCGTCGGCACCGCCTCGGGGACACGTGCGGCGAAGTCGGTCGCCCAGTCGTTCAGCCACTCCGCCATCCCCGGCCGGTGCGGGTAGACCAGCGGGGCGAACGCGACAACGCCCAGCTCCCGCAGTGCGGTGAGCCGGGCGTCCTCGTCAGTGCGGTAGTGGATGTACCAGTCGACCCCGGACTCGCGCACGCGGTCGAAGTAGGTCCAGACCTTGTCCAGGACGTTCTGCGGCATGAAGTGGACGTGGATGTCCACCAACGCCATCAGTATCGGCCCTTGAGCGCCCGCCCGTGTGCCTTGGCGATCTCACGGTTCGCATCGCGCTTGGCGATGTCCTGCCGCTTGTCGTAGGACTTCTTGCCCTTGGCGAGCGCGAGCTCGATCTTGACGTAGCCGTCCTTGAAGTACATCTGCAGCGGGACGAGCGACAGACCGGACTCCTTGGTCTTGCCGATCAGCCGTTCGATCTCCGCCTTGTGCAGCAGGAGCTTGCGCTTGCGCCGGACCTCGTGGTTCGTCCAGGTGCCCGCGACGTACTCCGGGATGTGCAGCGCGTGCAGCCAGATCTCGCCGTCGTCGACCTGGGCGAAGGCGTCCACGAGGGACGCCCGTCCCATGCGCAGGCTCTTCACCTCGGTGCCGACGAGCTGAATGCCAGCCTCGTAGGTGTCCAGAATGGCCCAGTCGTGCCGAGCCTTGCGGTTCGACGCGATGACCTTCTGCCCGCGTTCCTTGACCATGGCGACAACTCTACGTGGTAGTGCCAGCCGTTAAAGCCGCACGTAGAGACGCAGCGTGACGTAGCCGGTGGTCGCCGAGATGACGATCGCGACGAGGAACAGCCACGGCGACACGAGCAGGATGTCCAGGTACCCGATCGGCGGGATGATGCCCGACTCCGTCAGGTTTCTGGTGATCCGGTCGATGAAGAACGCCTTGGCGAGCACCAGGCCGACCACCGCGGTGACCGCGCCGATGATGCCGGCGACGACCGCCTCGATGAGGAACGGCAGCTGCGTGTACCAGCGGGTCGCGCCCACCAGTCGCATGATGCCGACCTCGACGCGCCGGGTGAACGCGGACACCTGGATGGTGTTCGAGATCAGCAGCAACGCGGCGAACGCCTGGATGAGCGCCAGGATGAGCGTGACGTCACGGGCGCCGTTGAGGCCGTCGAAGAAGCGCTCGAGGAACTTGCCCTGGTCGTCGATGCCCTTGACGCCGGCCTTGCCCTCGAACGCCTGCTTGATGACGTCGGTGCGCTCCGGGTCCTCCAGCTTGACGCGGAACGTCGCCGGAATCGCCTCTGGCCGCGCGAGCTTGAGCAGCTCCGGCTGGGCCTCGAAGATCTTCTTGAAGCGCTCGAAGCCCTCATCGCGGTTCTGGAACACCACGGTCTCGACGCCGGAGGTCTGCTCGAGCTGGGAGCGCAGGCCCGCGCACGGCTGCTGGGTGCAGTCCTTGTCGTTGGCGCTGACATCGTTCGTCAGCAGCACGGAGACCTCGAGCTTGCCCGCGTAGTTGGCCTGCATCTTGTCGACCATGCGGACGACGAGCAGGCCACCGCCGAGCAGCCCGAGCGAGATGGCGGTCGTGAGGATCATCGCGATCGTCATCGTGACGTTCCGGCGAAGTCCGGTGACGACCTCGCTGAACACGAAGCTGGTACGCATCGGGGGCGGGGTTCCTTGGGGGTCGGGGGTTAGGAGCGCTTAACGGCCAACGCCGTAAACGCCGCGCGCGTCATCACGGACGACCTTGCCGAACGCCAGCTCCACCACACGGCGGCGCATCGAGTCGACGATGCCGTGGTCGTGGGTGGCCATGATGACCGTCGTGCCGGTGCGGTTGATCCGCTCCAGCAGCAGCATGATGTCCTGGCTCGTGTCGGGGTCCAGGTTTCCCGTCGGCTCGTCGGCGATCAGCACCAGCGGCCGGTTCACGAACGCACGGGCGATCGCGACACGCTGCTGCTCACCACCCGACAGCTCGGTCGGGAACCGGTCCTCCTTGCCGTCCAGGCCGACCAGCTGCAGCACCTCCGGCACCACCTTGACGATGGTGTTCTTCGGCTTGCCGATGACCTCGAGGGCGAACGCCACGTTCTCGGCGACCGTCTTCGTCGGCAGCAGACGGAAGTCCTGGAACACGCAGCCGATGGACTGGCGCAACCGGGGGACCCTGCGCCGCGACATCTTGGCCACGTCGAAGTTGGAGACGTAGACGCGTCCCCTGGTCGGCACCTCTTCGCGCAGCAGCAGGCGCAGGAACGTCGACTTGCCGGACCCCGAAGGCCCGATCAGGAAGACGAACTCGCCCTTCTCCATCTCGACGGACACGTCGTCGAGCGCAGGACGCGTGGAGGTCTTGTAGACCTTGGAAACGTGTTCGAGACGAATCACGAGGCGCGAGTCTACCCATGGCCCGGGTAAAGCCCCCGTTCCGGTTAACTTCGCCGCCGGAACGGCGGTCAGTCCCAGTGGTTGAAGAGGGCGGATCCGACCGTCTCCGGCTGCCAGTACCGCACGTCACGGGGGTCGGCACCGGGGCAGACGGCAGGGTCGAACGGCTGGTCGGCCTCGAGCTTCGTGAGGACCCGGAAGCCCTGGAACTGGGCCAGCACCGCCACCAGCTCCGGCTCGTCCACGAACACGGGCGCCACCATGGGCTCGGTGTATGACTCGGCCACCGTGACCGAGCCGTCGTCCCGTGAGCACAGCACCGCGACCGTGCGGTCACGGTAGGTGATGGTGCCCTGGTGGAAGTTCGGCGTCGCGCTGTCAGCAACGACGAACGCGACCACCAGCCCGCCGGTGCGGCGGGCGGCCTCGTGGACGAGCGCTCTGAACTCGCTTACTGCTGGGACTGCTTGCGCCACCGGATACCGGCCTCGAGGAAGTCGTCGATCTCCCCGTCCAGCACCGCCGACGGGTTGCCGACCTCGTGGTTGTTCCGCAGGTCCTTGACCATCTGGTACGGGTGCAGGACGTAGGAGCGCATCTGGTTGCCCCAGCTGGAGCCGGAGTCCTTCAGCGCGTCCATCTTGGCCTGCTCCTCCTGCCGGCGGCGCTCGAGCAGCTTCGCCTGCAGGACGTTCATGGCCGTGGCCTTGTTCTGCAGCTGCGAGCGCTCGTTCTGGCAGGACACCACGATGCCGGTCGGGATGTGCGTGAGGCGCACCGCCGAGTCGGTGGTGTTGACGCCCTGGCCGCCGGGGCCCGACGAGCGGTAGACGTCGACGCGCAGGTCCTTCTCGTCGATCTCGACGTGGTCGGTCTGCTCGACGACGGGCACGACCTCGACGCCGGCGAACGACGTCTGGCGGCGGCCCTGGTTGTCGAACGGCGAAATGCGCACGAGGCGGTGCGTGCCCTGCTCGACGCTCAGCGTGCCGTAGGCGTACGGCGCGGTGATGCGGAACGTGGCGGACTTGATGCCAGCCTCTTCGGCGTAGGAGGTGTCGAAGACCTCGACGCCGTAGTTGTGGCGCTCGGCCCAGCGCGAGTACATGCGCAGCAGCATCTCGGCGAAGTCCGCGGCGTCGACGCCACCGGCCTCGGCGCGGATCGTGATCAGCGCGTTGCGCTCGTCGTACTCACCCGACAGCAGGGTGCGCACTTCCAGGCTCGCGATCTCGTCGCGCAGCTTCAGGCGGTCGTTGTCCGCGTCGGCCTGTGCGTCCGCGTCCTCGGCCTCTTCGGCGAGCTCGTAGAGCAGCGGGAGGTCTTCGAGGCGCTCACGCAGGCCCGTGATGCGGCGCAGCTCGCCCTGCTTGTGGGAGAGCTGGCTGGTGACCTTCTGCGCCTTCTCCTGGTCGTCCCAGAGGTCGGGGCGGGCCGCCTGCTCGTTCAGGTCCGCGACCTGGGCGCGCAGGCCATCGAGGTCCATCACCGCCTCGATGCTGGAAAGGGTGGCGGAGAGGTCCTTGATGTCTGCTTCGACGTCCAAGTTCACGACAAAAGATTACGCCAGCACCGGTCACGGTTCGCGACCGGTGTTCGCTGACGTGTGGTAGCGGCGTCCGCAAGTACCGCCAACCCGCATGTTGGCGGTACTTGCGGACGCCCCAACCTCAGGCTCAGGCCGTGGGAATGGCGTCGAGCAGCTTGAGCACCGCCTTCGCGTGGGCCAGGCCGAACTCGGCCACCGCCTTCGCGTAGGGGTCCTCCGCCGTCTTGGCCGCACTCTTCGCGCTCTCCTGCTCCTGACCGTACGACGAGCGTGCGGTCGTGATCAGGGCCTCGCGCTGCTTCGCGGTCAGCGAGCCGGCGTGCACCAGGCGCAGGATGAGCGGGCTGCGCAGGTGGTCCGGGCCCGGCTCGGACAGCAGCCAGTTCTTGAAGGCCTTCTTGCCCGCCGCGGTGAGCACGTACTGCTGGCTTGAGCGCGGCCCTTGCTTGCCGAGTCGCAGCAGGCCTTGATCAGCCAGCGCGGGCAGCTCGCGGTACACCTGGCTACGGGTGACACTGAAGAACGCGCCGAAGCGGTCTCCTGCCTCCGCCACCAACTGGCCACCGGTCTTGGGTCCGTCGTGCAGCAGCCCGAGCAGGGCGGCTGCGGTCGCATTCAGGTCTGACACAACGACAACGTTCCCACGTCTGGGGGAAGCTGTCCACAATGGTCAGCCGTTCTGTCCACAGTGGCTGATCACCGGGCTAGTCTGATGGGCCATGCGGAGCAACGAAAAGTCTCGCTGAGTCACCGGCAGTTTCTCGGACTCACGCGTTTGGCCGCTTGACCGTCCGTGTCCATCCCGGATGGAAAATCCTTTCGTAGAAACGAAAGTCACCCGTTCTCACTCGATCGGCCGAACGAACCTCACCGGCCGAAGCCACCCGAATGGACGGACGTGTCCCTTCGTCGCACGACCTGGTGATGTCCACGCAGGCCTCTTTCTTCCGCCCTCAGGACTGGGAAGATGATCATTGCCAGCAGGCGGGCGACACCACGGAGGTCGGGGACGATGAAGAACATCAAGTGGCTGGACCACAAGAAGGTGGCAGCGCACACGGTGGCGTGGATGACGGGCGGCATCCCGGAGCAGGCCGGCAAGGACGAGTGCATGGTGTGCGGCAAACAGATCCGCAAGCACCGCACCGTCAACGGCCAGGGCCGAATCTGCTCCAGCATGCTGTGCGCCCAGTACTGGGCCGAGAACATGACCTGAAACACACCGATGGCTCAACACGCCATCACCAACACACAAAAGGCCGGAGCCCTAGGCTCCGGCCTTTTGCTTCTAGTAGCGGGGACAGGATTTGAACCTGCGACCTCTGGGTTATGAGCCCAGCGAGCTACCGAGCTGCTCCACCCCGCGCCGCTTCTAGCTTGTCTTGCTGTCTTGCTGTTGTAAGGAGAACTATACACCCTCCAGAAACCCCTTTTTACCACCCCCCACTAAACCCAGTTTCCGCAGCTCAGAGACTCAAACAGAAGAGTTGGGGCTGGAGATCAGCGTAGGCGCGAAGCGCCACGCTACGGGGGTCCGGGGGCGGAGCCCGCCGGCGTGGGGGTTTGGGGGCTCGGCCCCCAATGAAATGCGAAAAAGCCCTGTCCGCGATCTCCGCGGACAGGGCTCTCCCAGCTTTGTAGCGGGGACAGGATTTGAACCTGCGACCTCTGGGTTATGAGCCCAGCGAGCTACCGAGCTGCTCCACCCCGCGTCGGTATGAATAGAACCTTACGCGGGGTGGAGCAGATAATGCAAATCGGGTGGTCAGCCCGATGGCGTCGGCGATGGAACCACCGATGACTGGGCCGGCGGAGCCGGTGCCCCGGTGTTGAACTGCTTGAACCTCTTCGATGCGTCCGACAGCTTCTGGTACGCCTGGCCGAGCGCGGCGAAGTCGCTGTTCTGCTGCGCCTTCGAGATCTCGGCCAGCGCCGCGTCGATGTCGTTGATCGCCTTCTGCAGGTCAGGGCTCAGCGAGCCGTTGGCCGGCGGCGTCGTCGTCGACGGCGATGTCGAGGTCTGACCGTTGCCGTTGTTGTCGCTCGGCGGCGGCACAACGGATCCAGCGCCAGTGAGCACCTGTTCCAGCGCCTCGTTCAGCGTGGACGCGTAGCCGACCCGGTCGCCGTACCAGACAAGCACCTTGGACAGCTGCGGATACGACGTGTTGTTGGACGCTCGCTCGATGTAGACGGGCTCGACGTAGAGCATCGCGCCGCCCACCGGCAGTGTCAGCAGGTTGCCGTAGACGACCGTCGTCTTCTGCTGTGCCAGCAGGTTGAGTTCACGACTGACGTTGTCGGACGTGAGGAACTGCGTCTGGATCTGCTGCGGGCCCTTGGCGTCCGTGTTCAGCTGAAGGACGCTGAGCTTCCCGTAGTTGTCCGGGTCGGACCCCGCTGAGACGTAGGACGCCATGAACTCCCGGTTCTCCCGGACGAGTGGGCTGGTCAGCTGGAACCGGACCTTGCTCGCGTCGTTCGGGTCACCGGCCAGCACGTAGAACGGCGGCTGCGCCTCGCGGCGCTTGCGTGCCTCGGACTGCTGCGCCTCGGCCGTCGTCACGTTGTCGACCGTCGGGTCCTGCGGTGCCGCCCAGTAGCCGACACCGGAGTAGAAGTCCGACGGCGACGAGACGTGGTACTTCGACAGGATCTGCCGCTGCACCTTGAACAGGTCCTCGGGGTAGCGGAAGTGCTGACGCAGCTCCGGGCTGATGTCGCTGCCCGGCTTGACCGTGCCGGGGAAGACGCCCATCCACGCCTTGAGGACCGGGTCCTTGTCGTCGATCGAGTACAGGCTCACCGTGCCGTCGTAGGCGTCCACAGTGGCCTTGACCGAGTTGCGGATGTAGTTGACGGGCTTGTTGACCTGCGAGATGACGACGCCGTCCGCGGTGAGCGAGTCGTTCGTCGCGTCGCCCAGCTGGGTGCGCTGCGCGTACGGGTAGTTGTCGAGCGTGGTGTAGCCGTCGACGATCCACGTGATCTTGCCGTTCACGACGGCCGGGTACGGGTCGCTGTCCACGGTGAGCCACGGCGCGACGGCCTGCACGCGATCGCGCGGCGTGCGGTTGAACAGAATCTTCGACTCGTCCGCGATCGACTGGTTGAAGAGAATGTTCCGCTCGCCGTAGTGCGCGGCGAAGGCGAGCTTGTTGAGCAGGCCGCCGATCGGGACACCGCCGGCACCGGTGTAGGTGTACGCCTTGGAGTCGGTGTCGTACTCGGCCGCCGAACCCTGCGGGCGGCCGCCGACGATCGAGTAGTCGTTCGCGCCGAAGAGCTCGCCGTAGTACGTGCGCGGCTGGTCGACCTCGATGCCGTTCTGAGCGTTGCGGACCTCGCCGTTGGAGCCGACCTCACTGGTTTTGAAGTCCGGGTAGCCGCCGTTGGTCTGGTCGGCAACCGCGTTCACCTTGTTCGCCTCGGCGTAGACGAGGCCGTTGCCGTGCGTGTAGATGAGATGCTGGTTGATCCAGTCACGCTGCCCCTCGGGCAGGCTGTCGAGCTTCAGCTCGCGCACCGCGACGATGTAGTCGCGCAGCTTTCCGTCCAGTGTGTACCGGTCGACGTCGAGCTTGTTCGGGAAGCCGTAGAACGGCCGCAGCTGCTGGAACTGCGTGAAGGTCCGCGCGAGCACGGCGGGGTCGAGCAGGCGGATGTTGCCCAGCGTCCCCGCGTCGGCGGTCTTGATCTGGTCGTTCTGGATGTTCTGCTTGCCCTCGTAGGGCTTCGTCTCGACCTTGTCCGGCGTCAGTCCGAACGACTGCCTGGTCGCCGCGATGTTCCGCTCGATCGACTGGGCTTCCTTCTGGATGGCGTTCGGCTTCACCGAGAACTGCTCCAGCACCGCCGGCCACGCCGCGCCGACGAGCACGCTCGACAGCACCAGCAGGACGGTCGCGATGGCGGGCAGCTGCACGTTGCGCATGAACGCGCCCGCGAAGAACGCGACCGCGCAGAACACCGCGATGCACAGCAGGATCAGCTTGGCCGGCAGCACCGCGTTGAGGTCGGTGTAGCTCGCGCCGACGAACTTCTCGTTCTCGTGCAGCAGCAGCGTGTACCGGTCGAAGAAGTACGCGACGGCCTTCAGCAGCACGAACGTGCCCGCGATGAGCGCCAGGTGCAGCCGTGCCGGACCGGACAGCTGCCCGCCGCGGCCGGCGAGCCGGATGCCGCCGAACAGGTAGTGCGAGATCACCGCGCCGATGAACGACACCGCGACCGTGATGAACAACCACGACAGCAGCCACTCGTAGAACGGCAGCGTGAACGCGTAGAAGCCGATGTCGTGCCCGAACTGCGGATCGGTGACCCCGAACGGCTGGCCGTTGAGGAACAGCTGGATCTGCTGCCAGTCGTTCTGCGCCGACGCACCCGCGATCAGCCCGACGAACACCGGGATGCCGATCGAGAACAACCGCATCCGCCCCATCACGACGGTGCGGTAGCGGGCCACCGGGTCATCGGGCCCGGACACCGGCACGAACACCGGGCGGGCCCGGTAGGCGAGCCAGAGGTTGAGCCCGACGATGCCGCCGACCACGGCCCCGACGGCCACGAACAGCCCCAACCGGGTGAGCAGCACCGTGCTGTAGACGTCGCGGAATTTCACCTCGCCGAACCACAGCCAGTTCACGTAGGTCTCGAGCAGCCGTGATCCCGTGATGAGACCGAACAGGAGCACAACACCTACGATGAGCAGTATTCGGCTACGTCGGGACAGTTTCGGCAGTCCGACCGGAGGCCGTGTGGCCACGAGGCACGCTCCTGGATCGCGGTATTTCGTTACGTACGTTTAGTCCAACTCTACGGACGACGCCCTGGGTTCCCGTTCAGGCCGCAGTCTTACGATGACACGCGTGTCAGCGAGTGAAACGCCAGCGCTCATCCTCCCGACGGTCGCCCGCGAGGTAGAGCAGTTCGTAGGAGCAGGCGGCTGGGAGCAGCCGCCCCAACTGTTCGCCCTCGTGGCCACCTCAGACCTGATCGAGCAGCAACCGGAGCTACGGGCCCAGCTGGACCCGGAAGCCTCCCCGCTGACCCCGATCGCCCAGGACGAGCTGGTGGGCGACCTGGGCGACGCGCTGGGGGGCATCGAATGGCCCCCGGCCGTCACCGGCTGCGCCCTGGCCCAGGAGATCGTCGTCCTGCCGCCCGAGGCGGAGACGGAGCTGCACCACGGTGAGCTCGACGACGAGGCCGCCCGCAGGTTCGCCGCCGAACACCCGGCGCGGCGCGAGGCCCGCCTGGTCGCCGCCGTGCTGCGGGACGGCTCGGTCTCGTGCGTGCTGAGGCTGCGCGGAACGGCCGAGGTGCCAGAGGAGGTCGTCGAGCACCCCGAGCTGGCGCCCAACCTCACCGACGCCCTGCTCGCCACGCTGCGGCCCTAGTCGTCACGCCTCCCAGGCTGGCACAACCCGGCCCCGAAAACTCACGCGGGGGCCCCGCGTACCCGACCTGAGGTACGCGGGGCCCCCGCGTGGATTTCGGTGAGCGGGCGCCGGCCGTCAGCAGGCGGGCGTGTCCTTGCCGGCGTTGAGCGCCTCGAGTGAGGTCACCGCGTCCTTGAGGTTCTCGACCCTGATCAGCTTCAGGTCCTCGGGAGCCTGCTGCTTCGCGTCCTGGCAGTTGGCCGCGGGCACGAGGAACGCCGACGCGCCGGCCTCCTTCGCGGCGACCATCTTGAACGCGATGCCGCCGATGGGCTTCACCGTGCCGTCACCCGCGATCTCACCGGTGCCCGCGATCGCCTTGCCGCCGTTGAGCTCGCCCGGCGTCAGCTTGTCGACGATCGCCAGCGCGAAGATCAGGCCGGCGGACGGGCCACCGACGTCGGACAGGCTGATCTTGATCTTGAACGGCACGTCGGAGCGGTCGACCGGCGAGATGCCGATGAAACCCGCCGGACGGCCGTCCTCGCGGGTGCCGAGGGTGAGCTGGGTCGAGTTCGAGGTGCCGTCCTTCTCGTAGGCCACCGCGATGCGGTCGCCGGGCCTGGTGTTCTCCAGGGCCGAGCTCACGTCGGCGGCGCTCTGCACCTGCTTGCCGTTGACCGAGATGATGCGGGCGCCGAGCGGGATGACGTTGTCCGCGGGGCTGCCCTTGGTGACCTGGTTCGCGATCACCTTGCCCGGATAGCCGAGGTAGTGCAGTGCGGCGACCTCGGCGGAGGTCTGCGACTCGCTGAACGCCAGCTCGTTGTTGCGCTGCACCTCCTCCTCCGACTCGCCGGGCTTGAAGAACTCCTCGCGCGGCGCCAGCGCGTAGCGGCCGGACAGCCACAGGCCGAGCGCGCCGAAGAGCGAGACGTCGTCGGTGAGCGAGACCGTCGTCATGCGCAGGGTCCCGTTGGTGGGGAAGGTGTTCTGGCCGTCCACCGCGACTACGTCGGTGTCCTTGACCTTGCCGAGCACGTCGTAGGTGGGGCCGGGGCCCAGCGCGACGTACGGGACTCTGGCGAAACCGCCGAGCAGTCCGAGTGCCGCCACCACTAGGAAGCTGACGATCAGCGTCCACGTCCGGCGGGTCAGTCCGCGCTCCCTCGGCGGGGGCGCGGGAGCGGGTGCGGTCGTGACGGTTTCACTCACGGCTGAACAGCGTACGACCATGTGGATCCGCGTACGGTAGAGGCATGAGTGACGTGCCGTTCGGGTTCAGCCAGCACAACCCAGACGACAAGGACGGGAAGCCTGGCGACAACCCGTTCGACTTCAGCCAGCTGGGCAACATGCTGAGCCAGCTGGGCGCGATGCTGAGCAACGCGGGGACGTCGAGCGGGCCGGTGAACTACGACCTGGCGAAGCAGGTCGCGTTCCAGCAGCTGTCCTCGACGACGACCACCATCGGGTTCGCCGCCGACCAGTCGAGCGCGGTGACCGACGCCGTGCACCTGGCCGAGATGTGGCTGGACCCGGTCACCTCGCTGCCCGCGGGCACCCGCACCACGCAGGCGTGGACCGCGCGCGACTGGATCGAGCGCACCATCCCGACCTGGCAGCGCCTGTGCGACCCGGTCGCGCAGCGCATGTCCGGCGCGTGGGTCGAGGCGATGCCCGCCGAGGCGAAGCAGGCCGCCGGGCCGTTGCTGTCGATGCTCGGCCAGATGGGCGGCATGGCGTTCGGCTCCCAGCTCGGCACCGCGCTGGGACAGCTCGGCGCCGAGGTCCTCACCTCGACCGACGTCGGCCTGCCGCTCGGTCCCGAGGGCACCGCCGCGCTGCTGCCCGCGAACATCGAGAAGTTCACCGAGGGCCTGGAGCGCCCCGCCTCCGAGGTGATGGTGTTCCTCGCCGCCCGGGAGGCCGCCCACCAGCGTCTCTTCACGCATGTGCCGTGGCTGCGGCAGCGCCTGCTCGACACCGTCGAGGAGTTCGCGAAGGGCATCAAGGTCGACACCTCCGCCCTGGAGCAGCTCGCCGGCCAGATCGACCCGTCGAACCCGGCCTCCATCGAGGAGGCCATGAGCTCCGGGGTGCTCGAACCGCAGACCACGCCCGAGCAGAAGGCGGCGCTCACCCGCCTGGAGACGCTGCTGGCACTGGTCGAGGGCTGGGTCGACGTGGTGGTCGACGCCGCCGTCGCCGACCGCCTGCCCGGCGCCCCCGCGCTGCGCGAGACCCTGCGCCGCCGCCGCGCCTCCGGAGGCCCGGCCGAGCAGACCTTCGCCACGCTCGTGGGCCTCGAACTGCGCCCGCGCCGCCTGCGCGCCGCCTCGGCCCTGTGGAAGCTCGTCGGCGACCAGCACGGCGTCGAGGTCCGCGACAGCGTGTGGGAGCACGCCGAGCTCGTCCCGACCGCCGAGGACCTCGACGACCCGCTGGAGTTCGCCGAGCGCCTGGCCAACACCCGCAAGGCCCTCGAGGACCCGATCGCCGAGTTGGAGCGCACTATGCGCGAGGACGGCGGCAAGCCCGAAGCGGGTCGAAAGCCTGAGGACAGCAGCAAGCCCGAAGAGGGTGGTAAGCCCGAAGAGGGCTGATCAGCTCCTGAACGACGCGCCCGGCGAGGACTTCCCCGCCGGGCGCGTCGCGTTCTGGCCGCTCAGTCCTCGGTGATCCCCAGGCCTGCGGCGGCCGAGAGACCCTCCAGATAGCCCATGGCCCGTTCGGTCTTCGGGTAGCGGTGCACCCACTCCCAGAAGTCCTTGCCGTGCCCTGGCACCAGCAGGTGCGCGAGTTCGTGCACCAGCACGTAGTCGAGCACCCACGGCGGCACGTCACGCAGGCGCTCCGACACCCGGATCGTGCCCTCGGTCGGCGTGCACGACGCCCACCTCGTACGCATCGGCGGCACCCAGCGCACGCTGACGGGATCGGCGAGCGAGTCCAGGTAGCGCGCCGACAGTTCGGCGCAGCGCGTCATCAGCGCTTCGTCCGACGTTCGCGCAGGCGATCGCCTGCGCGTCTCACTGCGCTGGAGGCGGCTCAACATCTCCGCCACCCAGTGCTTCTCTTCCCCCTTGGTCATCCGTGCCGGCAGAAGGACGACCACTGTGTCGCCCTCCCGGTACGCGCTGACCATGCGGCGGCGCCGGGGGCTCCGCCGCACCTCCACCCGCGGTTCGGCCATGGAGTCACCGTAATCGGCGCCACCGACAATTTTCGGCCCCCAACCGGCGGCAGCAGCGCACCCGGCGGGTGAAGTTCCACCGAACGGCGGCTGGACACGCGCAGGATGAACATGCGCGGTTTCGTCGCCTCGCAGAGGTACCGTCGCGCCAAGGTCCCCGAGTGTGTCCGCACTCACAACTGCAAGGGAGGGGCTGTGGCCGAGACCTACAACGGCTACTGCGTCAAGTGCCGCGAGAAGCGTGACTTCGACGGCAAGGTCGAGGAGACCAACGGCCGGCGCATGGCCAAGGGCACCTGCCCAGTGTGCGGTACGAAGATGACGCGGATCCTCGGCAAGGCCAAGGTCTGACGTTTGCGCTGGCAGGGGGCTCCGCCCCCTGCCAGTCTTTCCGTTGTGGACACAAGACCGAGGGTGCGGCGGGGACTCGCCGTGGTGCGCCGCGGCCCCGGTGTGGTGCAGGTCGGAACCGACCCGAAACACGCCGTGGTGATCGACGAGCTGTCCGAGGCCCTGGTCGACGAGCTGCTCATCCTCGACGGCCGCCACACCGTCACTGAACTGGGTGAAAGACTCAGAAAACGTGGTGAAGACCCGGCCCAGCTGACCGACGTGCTCGTGTCCCTTGACGAGGCGGGTCTGCTGGAGACGAGCTCCCCCGTGCAGGGCACGACGGCCGCCGTCCACGGAGCCGGCCACCTCGCTCTCGCAATTACTTCGCTGCTGGCTGAATCGGGCGTTCGGCTCGCTCACAACGCCGAACTGGCGGTGCTCGCCGCGACGCTCGTCCCCGATCCGGTCCTCGTGAACGGGCTGATGGCATCCCGCACACCTCATCTGGCCGTGCGCGTGCGTGAGGGCGTTGGCATCGTCGGCCCCCTCGTCCTGCCCGGTCGCACGAGCTGCCTCAACTGCGCGGACCTGCACCGCTCCGACCAAGATCCGGCCTGGCCCGGCATCGCGGCGCAGCTGGCCGGCAAACCGGCCTCGTCGGACGTGCTGTTCGCGTCGGGAACGGCGGCGCTGGCCGTGGCCCAGGTCCTGGAGTCGCTGACCTACCTCCGCAACCCCGACCAGGCTCCGCCGCCGGTGTTGAACGCCACTGTCGAGCTCGACCTGATGACAGGTGTTGCTGAGAGGCGTAGCTGGTATCCGCACCCTGACTGTCAGTGCTCCGCACATAACATGGTCGAGTGACCGAAATTCCGCGCAAGGCAGTGCAGCGCACCGCCAAGCTGGCGAGCCTCCCGATCGGGGTGGCCGGCCGGGTGGTGGGCGGCTGGGGGAAGCGACTGACCGGACGCGCGGCCGACGAGGTCAACGCCGAGGTGACGGCCAAGACGGCCGAACAGGTCTTCGCGGTGCTCGGTCAGCTCAAGGGCGGGGCCATGAAGTTCGGCCAGGCGCTGAGCGTGTTCGAGGCGGCGGTCCCGGACGAGTTGGCGGCCCCGTACCGCGAGGCGCTGACCAAGCTGCAGACCGCGGCCCCGCCGATGCCCGCCCGCACCACCCACCGCGTGCTCGCCGAACAGCTGGGTGCGTCCTGGGCGAAGCGCTTCAAGACGTTCGACGACGACCCGGCCGCATCGGCGTCCATCGGCCAGGTGCACCGCGCCGTGTGGCACGACGGCCGCGACGTCGCGGTGAAGGTCCAGTACCCCGGCGCGGACGAGGCGCTGCGTGCCGACCTGAAGCAGCTGCTGCGGTTCTCGCGCCTGCTGCAGGCGATCATGCCCGGCACCGACGTGCGCCCGCTGCTGGAGGAGCTGCGCGACCGGTACCTGGAGGAACTCGACTACCGCGACGAGTCCGCGAACCAGCGCACGTTCGCCAAGGCCTTCGAGGACGACCCGCACGTGGTCGTGCCTCGGGTGGTCGCCTCGTCGCCCAAGGTCATGGTGACCGAGTGGACGTCCGGCACACCGCTGTCGACGATCATCCGCGAAGGCTCCGTCGACGAACGCGACCTGGCCGGCCAGCTGCTGGCCGAGTTCCACTTCTCCGCCCCGTCACGCTCGGGCCTGCTGCACGCCGATCCGCACCCCGGCAACTTCATGCTGGGCGAGGACGGCCGCCTGCGCGTGCTCGACTTCGGTGCCGTGGCCAGGCTGCCCGACGGCCTGCCGAAGACCCTGGGCCGCATGACCAGGCTGGCCCTGGACGGCCGCTCCGCCGACCTGGTGGACCTGCTGCGCGCCGAGAACTTCATCCGCGAGGGCATGGAACTGAACGGCGACGACGTCCTCGGCTACCTGTCGCCGTTCGTGGAACCGCTGCGCGCCGAGTCGTTCCACTTCACCCGCCGCTGGCTGCAGTCACAGGCGGAACGCGTGGGCGACCTGCGCAGCCCGGACTCACAAACGGGCCGTTCGCTGAACCTGCCACCGCAGTACCTGTTGATTCACCGCGTGACAATGGGCGCGACGGGCATTCTCTGCCAGTTGGACGCCCATGTGACCGCACGCGAAATCGTGTCGCGCTGGCAGCCGGGATTCGAAGAGTAACTCGTCCGAGTGAACGTTGGCCGAGTTATCCACAGGTTGGCGCTGAGCCCGATTTAAGGCTTCGACCGTGGGCCAAGATGAACCCATGCCTCCCATCGCAACCACCGCTGAACTGCGCAAATCCGGAATCTCCCACCGCGAGATCTCGCGCCACTGCACCCCCGTCGGCCCCTGGCAGCAGCTGCTGCCAGGCGTGATCCTGCAGAAGCCGTCACCGCCGACCAGGCGAGATCGGTTGCAAGCCGTCCTTTCCTTCGCCGGTCCCCATTCCGTGATCACAGGAGCCGACGCGCTCTCGCAACAAGGGGCCGTACTTGTGCTTCCCCGGCACATTCACGTGCTCGCGGGAAAGAACGAGCGAAGAGCACATCCCTGGATTCTCTGCGAACGCACGAACCGGCCGCCGGACGTGGTCGAACGCCACGGCCTTCGGCTGGCCGCCCCGGCCAGGGCGACGCTCGACCTGGCGCGCCGGGAGACGAACCCGCACACGGTCGTGGCGATCCTCGACGCCGTCGTGGATGCGCGGCTGTGCACGCCGGACGATCTGTATGAGGAGTTGGGGCGGTGTAGCCGGCGGGGAACGGCGCTGGTCAGACAGGCCTTATGCCTTCTGTACCCGG
Source organism: uncultured Actinomycetota bacterium (assembly GCA_963771775.1). Taxonomy (GTDB): domain Bacteria; phylum Actinomycetota; class Actinomycetes; order Mycobacteriales; family Pseudonocardiaceae; genus Lentzea. The sequence goes on along the minus strand of CAVYUS010000001.1, from coordinate 540,283 downwards.
AGGCTGAGGTGAGTGGGGGCCGGCGAACCGCGCCCGCGCCGACCTGACCCGGCCAGGCCTCGGCCTGGCGAACCGCGCCGTCCCGTCCCGACCTCACCTGACCTGGCACGACCGACCTCGCACGACCTGGCCTGGCTTGGCCTGCTGGCGCGGGTGACGCGTGGCCTGACCTGGCTGAATCTGGCGAACGCGCCCGAGCCCACACCAACCTGACCATCCACACGCGAGCAACGCCCCTGCCTGATCAGCAGGACGAACCTCGCCGCAGCAATCCGGTCGCGGGTTGGCGACGCTGCTCAGGCCGCGACTTCAGAGCAGCCACACCAGCGACGAGCCGGCACCAGCACGAGCCCGGTCCAGCCACGAGTCCAACTTCAGCGACCCATCAACGCCCGCGACAAAGCCCCGCCAGCGACAAAGTCCCGGCCAGCCACGAGTCCAGTTCCAGCGGCGATCTGCGCCAACAGCGCAGTCCCACCCCAGCTACGAGCCCTGCCCAACGACGAACCAACGCCAACAGCGAAGTCCCGACCCCACCACCAGCCCAAACTCCAGCGGCGAATCAGCGCCAGTACTCGTCAGGCAGCTTGCCCTCGATGTCCCGCACGTGCGTCTTCGAGCACACGTGACACAACCAGCGGACAGCTCCACCGGTCCGCTCCGAAGACCAGGCCAGAAACTCGAGGTCGGAAACGGAGGAACGCAGCCGCCCACATCTGTGGCACGCCGTCATCTGTGGCACCACGCCGTCATCTGTGGCACGCCGTGCACGCCGTCATCGGCGACGGCCGAGGTGCACGGTGTCGGTTTCCAGCAGGAACACGTCCTCGCGGGCGCCGACGTACTCGGAGTCGGAGGGGTTCAGCAGCCGGCGCAATGCGCTGCGGTCGGCGGCGTGCAGGTGCGCGCCGGTGATCTCGGACAGCCAGGTCAGGCGGTCGACGGCCCATTCGCGGACCGGTTGCTTGGCCGGGGCCGGGTGGTCGACGACGAAGCTGAAGGCGCTGATCTCGCCCAGGCCCGCGTCGGCGAGCGCGACGTTCCAGCCGACCGGTAGGCGGACGGAGCCGGTCATGTTCTCGCGCATCCCCGCGAACCACTCGGCGCGGGCCGCGGCCATGCGGTCCAGCAGGCCTGGTTCGCCGACGCCGAGGTCCCAGGGCAGGAAGCGGGTTTCCAGGCCGCCTTCGGCCAGGGCCAGCCAGCCGCCGGGAGCAAGCGCGGACACCAGGCGGCGCACGCCGCGCAGCTGGTCAGGGAGGTGATGGATCACCCGCGAGCCCCAGATCAGCTCGACCGGTCCGGCGAAGGACAGCGGATCCTCCGTGACCAGGTCGGCCAGCACCGGCTTCACCGACACGACGCCGTCGCCTTCGGCGCGTGCGGCGGCGCAGGCTGCGTCGAGGAGTTCGGGGGTCGCGTCGACGAGCACGAGAACGCCACCGCCGTGCTCGCGCAAGGCTGACACCAACGGCACGCTCATGGCGCCCGCGCCGCAGCCCACGTCCATGACGACCGGCGAGTCGGGCAGCGGGGCGACGAGTCTGCGCGCCACCGCAGCGAGTGCTTCGGCCTGCAGCGCGCCGTAGCGCCTCATCCCGCCTAGGCGGGATGACCAGTCGATTCCGTCGTGGGTGTGGTGCGGCACAAGAAGGACGGTACGGAGAAACGGCCGAGGCCGCCATCCACCTTCTCGTGGATGACGGCCTTAGCTCGTGACTGTCAGAGGTCGAAGCGAGCCGCTCTGCGTCCCGCCCATCGCGACAACCTGCGCCAACGTTGCGCTGACGCGAGGCGGTTCGCCAGGCGTTGCTCTTCAGCGAACCTCTGGGCTTCTTGTATTCGTATTCGCACAAGTTCTTCTTGCAGAGACATGTGGGTCAGACCCTCGTTCAGGTAGGTGGGCTTTGCGTTGTGGTTGATCTGCACGGCGTTCACGCGGCCGCCTCCGTCTTGCTCGTGGTGACAACTGCCGCAGCGTCCTTGCGCGGACGGCCACGAGGCCGCTTCCGCGCGATGACCACACCGCGCTCGAAGATCTCTCCACCCCAGACACCCCATGGCTCGTGCCGGGCGAGCGCGCCCGCGAGGCACTCGGCGAGAACCGGGCAGGTCTCGCAGAAGGCCTTCGCCTTCTCGAGGTCGGCCGGCGCGTCGCCGAACCAGAGGTCGGGGTTGTGGGTGCGGCAGGGCAGGTCAAGCCCGTCCGCGAGGTCCGGAAGTGTCTCGCCGGTAAGCGGGACAGTCGCGGTCAACATCTGGGTTTTCTCCTTGTGTGGGGTACTGCAAAAACACGAAAGCCGCGGACTCTGTACGAGTCCGCGGCTTTCGTGAGCCTGGTGGTCCTTCGACCCTCTATGGGGTCGGCAGGAGCCTTCTCACTTGATGCGCGGACAGCGCAGTCGTGTAGTTAGGAACGTCATCGACGGCCGGCAGAACGATCGGCTGCTCGCTGAGCAGGCCGGTGCCTCGTTCGCGACCCAGCAACGCCACTGGCTTGTGGGCAGAGTTCTGCCACGCGGCCTGGGCGATTGCGGGCATGCAGATGCCCTCGGACACGGGGAGGCCGAGCGCGCGCGAGATGTTGGTGATCTTCACAACGGGCCACCTCCTCCGAAAGCTCTGCTGTAGAGAGCTACTAGTAGTTCTTCTTCCCCAGACGGGTCCTCCGGACCCGGCATGAGCAGGTTATGACCCCGTCCCAGGGGCTCGCAACCTATTTAACAAAACTTGTCCCGATCAGGTGGCGGAGTACCCGACACCGGCTCGGACCAGGCCCAACACATCGTCACCGAACTTATCAAGCTTGGAGGCACCGATGCCCGAGATCGCCACAAGTCCGGCCGAATCCGTGGGTCGCTGCTCCGCGATCGCCATGAGCGTGGCGTCGGTGAAGACCACGTACGCGGGCACCTTCAGCTCCCGCGCCCGGTCCGACCGCCACTGACGCAGCGACGCGAGCAGCTCCTCGTCCACATCGGACGGGCAGGACGTGCAGCGACCGAGCTTGACGGCCTGCGCCTCGACCAGCGTCGCGGCGCACATCCGGCAGGTCGGCTTTTCCTTCTTCATCAAGGGAGGCCGCTGCGCGCCGGCAGATACGCGTGCGGCCGGGTGGTTCTCGGGCACCAGGCCGTAGAGGAAGCGTGACCGGCGGCGGTACTTGCGCCCGCCCGCCGCGCGCGACAACGCCCACGACAGCCAGAGGTGCTCACGCGCGCGGGTGACGCCTACATATAGAAGGCGGCGCTCTTCTTCGATCTTCGCGTCGTCACCGTCGGCGTACTGGATCGGCATCGTGCCCTCGACCAGGCCGACGAGGAACACGGCGTCCCACTCCAGGCCCTTCGACGCGTGTAGCGACGCGAGAGTGACGCCCTCGACCGTCGGCGGGTGCTGCGCCTCGGCCCGCATGTCCAGTTCCACGCAGAACCGCGGCAGATCGGCATCGGGCACCGAGGCGACGAACTCCTCGGCCAGCTCCACCAGCGCGAGCAACGACTCCCAGCGCTCACGTGCGGAGCCACCCGTCGGCGGCTCGTCGGTCAGCCCGACGCGGCCCAGCGCGGCCCGGACGATCTCGGGCAGGCTGCCGTCGGCCTCGCCCGTCGAGCGCAGCGTGATCATCGCCTGGCGGACCTCGGGGCGATCGAAGAACCGCTCGCCGCCGCGCACCAGGTACGGGATGCCGAGCGAGGCGAGCGCCTGCTCGTACACCTCTGACTGCGCGTTGACGCGGTAGAGGATCGCGATCTCGGACGCCGCGACCCCCTCGTCGAGCAACGTCTTGATGCGCCGCGCGACCGCGTCCGCCTCGGCCGGCTCGTCGTCGAACTCGTGGAACCGCGGCGCCGGCCCGTCCGGCCGCTGCCCGACGAGCTTCAGCCGCGACCCGGCGGGACGGCCGCGCGCCCACTTGATCACGTCGTTGGCCAGCTCCACGACCTGGGGCGTCGACCGGTAGTCGCGCTCCAGCCGCACGACGGCGGCCTCGGGGAACCGGCGTCCGAAGTTGAGCAGCGGCTGCGGCGAGGCGCCCGCGAACGAGTAGATGGTCTGGTTCGCGTCGCCGACCACCGTCAGGTCGTCGCGGCCGCCGAGCCACGAGTCGAGCACGCGCTGCTGCAGTGGCGTCACGTCCTGGTACTCGTCGACCACGAAACAGCGGTAGCGGTCGCGGAACTCCTGCGCGACCTCCAGGTTGTCCTCCAGCGCGGCGGCGGTGTGCAGGAGGAGGTCGTCGAAGTCGAGCACCTGCGCTTCGTTCTTGAGCTGCTCGTACATCGTGTAGAGCTTCATGATCTGCTCAGCGGGCGCCGGGATGTCACGGGCGGCCCGCGCGGCGGCGGCCGGGTAGTCCTCCGGCGTCAGCAGCGACGACTTGGCCCACTCGATCTCGCTGGTGAGGTCGCGCAGTGCGTCCGCCTCGGTCGGCATCCCCAGCCGGGCCGCGGCGCGGGCGATGACCCGGATCTTCTGGTCGATGAGCTCCCAGCGCGGACCGCCGATGACGCGCGGCCAGAAGTAGCGCAGCTGGCGTGAGGCGGCGGCGTGGAACGTCACGGCCTGTGCGCCCTGCACGTCGAGCGAACGCAGCCGGGTGCGCATCTCCCCCGCAGCGCGTTTGGTGAACGTGACGGCGAGGACCTGCGACGGTGCGACGTGGCCGCGTTGACACAGGTAGGCAATGCGATGGGTGATGGTGCGAGTTTTTCCGGTGCCGGCACCCGCGAGTACGCAGACCGGGCCGCGCGGTGCTTCCACCGCTGCGCGCTGTTCCGGATCAAGACCCTCCAGCAACGCGTCCATGCCCGGCAGTCTCCCAGATGGCCGATGCATGTCTGTTGGCAGCGCGCCGTATCCTGGTGGGTATGGCTGGTAAGCAGGACAAGGCGGCTGCCAAGGAAGCGGCGAAGGTTCGCCGCGCGGCATCACGCGAGAAGCGCAAGCAGATCTTCGAGGCGTTCAAGATGCAGCGCCGCGAGGACAAGGCGCTCATCCCGCTGATGCTGGGGGCGCTGCTCGGCGTCACGGCGATCGCCGTGGTCCTGGGCCTGGTGTTCAACGCGGTCTGGATGACCGTGCCGCTGGGCGTCGCGCTCGGCGCGCTGCTGGCCGTGATCATCTTCGGCCGCCGCGTGCAGAGCAACGTCTTCCGCAAGGCCGACGGTCAGCCAGGTGCCGCCGCGTGGGCCCTGGAGAACCTCCGTGGCCGCTGGCGGGTCACCCCCGCCGTCGCGGGCACCACGCAGCTCGACGCCGTGCACCGCGTGCTCGGCCGTCCGGGCGTGATCCTGGTGGCCGAAGGTGCGCCGCACCGCGTGAAGCCGCTCCTCGCGCAGGAGAAGAAGCGCATCGCGCGCGTCATCGGCGAGACGCCGATCTACGACTTCATCATCGGCAGCGAAGAGGGCCAGGTCCCGCTCAAGAAGCTGCAGTCCAAGCTCATGAAGCTGCCGCGCAACATCACGAACGCCCAGGTCGAGTCGCTCGACACCCGCCTCGCCGCGCTGGCGAGCCGCGGTGCCGCGCTGCCCAAGGGCCCGCTGCCGCAGGGCGCGAAGATGCGCAACGTCCAGCGCGCGATGCGTCGCCGCTGACCAGGCTCCCAGCACGCGAAGAGGCCCGCCGCACTCGTTGCGGCGGGCCTCTTCGCGTCTCGTCCTGAGCTGGCTGGTCCTGGGCTAGCTGGTCCGGGAGCTAGCGGACCTTGATGACGACGGTGCCCGCCGCCTTGTCGTGCAGGCACCGCCCGTCCGCGTCCCAGACCAGGGCCGGGATCAGCGGGAAGATCAGGACCGTGCGCAGCAGCGCGCGGGGCAGGTGCACGAACGTCTTGCCGTCGATCCGCGCCACCCGCAGCCCGAGCAACGCGTGGCCCGGCGTGAACCCGAAGTACGCGACCGCGACCACCGTGATGACGAACCAGGCCAGCAAACTCCAGTTGCGCGGCAGGTCAGGCCGGGTGAAGAGGGCCGCGACACCCGCGGACAGCAGGAAGTCGACCAGGATGGCGAACGTGCGCCGGCCGATCGAGGCGATGGAGCCCGGCCCCTTCTGCGGGAAGCCGTGCCGCTCGCCACGCCAGCGCTGCTGCGCGCCGTCGTTCGACTCATCACCCGGCTCGAGCACCGAGCGGGGTCCTGACAGCCACGAACCGGTCCACCTGCTCACTCCACCAGAGTAAAGCCGTGCTCAACGGGTGAGGACCGGCGGGCCGCCTTGCCCCGTTGAGCGGCCCCGTTAACACTGGCGAAACATCCGAGTGACCACCGGGCAACACCGCCCGCATACGGTCGCTCGCGATGACCAGCCGTATTCCATAGTCAAGGAGTCGACGAGGGTGTTCAAAAATTCCGACGAGGTGCTGAAGTTCATCTCCGACGAGGGCGTGAAGTTCGTCGACGTCCGGTTCAGCGACCTGCCCGGCGTGATGCAGCACTTCACGCTGCCGGCCAAGGCGTTCGACGCGGACGCGATCGAAGAGGGTCTCGCCTTCGACGGCTCCTCGGTGCGTGGCTTCCAGTCGATCCACGAGTCGGACATGCTCCTGCTGCCCGACCTCTTCACGGCGCGCCTGGACCCGTTCCGCATTGAGAAGACGCTGATCGTCAACTTCTTCGTGCACGACCCGTTCACGCGTGAGGCGTACAGCCGCGACCCGCGCAACATCGCGCGCAAGGCCGAGCAGTACATCACCGAGTCCGGCATCGCCGACACCGCGTACTTCGGCTCCGAGGCCGAGTTCTACATCTTCGACTCGATCCAGTTCGACACCACCGCGAACGGGTCGTTCCACAAGATCGACTCCGAATCCGGCTGGTGGAACACCGGCCGCGAGGAAGAGGGCGGCAACCTCGGCTACAAGGTCAAGTACAAGGGCGGCTACTTCCCCGTCACGCCGACGGACCACTACGCGGACCTCCGCGACAAGATGGTCCTGAACATGCAGGCCCAGGGCTTCGAGGTCGAGCGCGCCCACCACGAGGTCGGCACCGCGGGCCAGGCGGAGATCAACTACAAGTTCAACACGCTGCTGCACGCCGCCGACGACCTGATGCTGTTCAAGTACATCATCAAGAACACCGCGTGGCAGGCCGGCAAGACCGTCACCTTCATGCCGAAGCCCCTCTTCGGCGACAACGGCTCGGGCATGCACACGCACCAGTCGCTGTGGAAGGACGGCGCGCCGCTGTTCCACGACGAGAGCGGCTACGCGGGCCTGTCCGACATCGCCCGCCACTACATCGGCGGCATCCTGCACCACGCCCCGTCGCTGCTGGCCTTCACCAACCCGACGGTGAACTCCTACCACCGCCTGGTCCCCGGCTACGAGGCCCCGGTCTCGCTGGTCTACTCCCAGCGCAACCGCTCGGCGTGCGTCCGCATCCCGATCACGGGCAACAACCCGAAGGCCAAGCGCATCGAGTTCCGCTGCCCCGACTCGTCCGGCAACCCGTACCTCGCCTTCTCGGCGATGGTCATGGCCGGCCTCGACGGCGTGAAGAACAAGATCGAGCCGCCGGCCCCGATCGACAAGGACCTCTACGAGCTCCCGCCCGAGGAGGCTCGCGACGTCAAGCAGGTCCCCGCGACCCTCGACGCCGTGCTGGACAACCTGGAGGCCGACCACGAGTTCCTGCTCGAGGGCGGCGTGTTCACCCCGGACGTGATCGACACCTGGATCTCGTTCAAGCGTGAGCAGGAGATCGACCCGCTGCGTCTGCGCCCGAACCCCTACGAGTTCGCGCTGTACTACGACGTGTGATCGGCGCGGGGCTTTGACCTGGCGTTTCGCCGGTTGAAGCTCCCAGCCAGGCCGTCTCCAGGCCGTCCAGCGTGGAGAGGCCGCCTGATCGACCAAGGCCGAGGGCCGGGTGACTGTCTCAGTCGCCCGGCCCTCGGCCATTGTGCTAAGAAGCTGCCATCTCGTAACGCCGCGCAGCATGACGCGGATAAGCACTCATCAGCCCTCACAGCCAGTACTCAGGAAGAGAACTGATGGCAATAAGCAGAACACGGACTTCTCCGCAGCAGGAGGTCGCCACCAGACTCTCGCTCGGCAGGATACGAGTGACCATCGATGACCTCAACGCTCTTCTCGACGTGTTAAAGCACGATCTAAGCGAGGACGAGGGCGTTGTAATCCGGTTCGACGGCGGCCACTTCGACAACCCTGCCGACATGCACCAATTGTCGGACGTCGAACTAAGGGGTCTGGTTGTCGTCTCCCCCAACGTACAGGTATTGCTGTCAAACAGGCAAGCAATTGCGGTTGGAGACAACGAAGCATGCGAGGCTGTATACCGCATGTGGGCACGGAACAGGCAGACGACGCAACCGCCCGAAGATGTCCATAAGTATAGTGGCATACGGGAGCTCAAGCCGAAGACGCGAGGACTCATCGTCGCCGCAATGAGCTTTATTCTCGGGCTTTTGTTTGGCTCCCTAATGTTTGGCAACGAAAGCACTCCCGCCACCCCCTTTCCGCAGATACCAATCACCCCCCGCACGATCACCCAATTCGCGCTGATAGCAATCATGATTGCTTTTATTTGCTACACCGAATATCTAAACCGTAAATCACCTCCCAGCTATGCAGTAATTATCCCAAGCTCACTGGAAGAGCTGCGCAAGGAAGCCCCACTCCAGGCTCGACACCGCATCACAGTGTGGGTAACAGCCACCGGCATCGTGGTCGCAGCAATAACGATGATTGCCACCAAGGCAATATGGAAATAGCACTTGATCTAAGCCTGCCGACCCACACTGCCCCCGAAGCACTGCTCAATTACCAGACGCGTTCGATCGTGACTTGATGGCATTAGATGAGTGTAGACGCGAAGCGTAAACGCTGGATCAGCATGACCCAAATACTCTGCAAGTGCACGAATACTTACGCCTCCATCAAGCAATAGCGAAGAATAGAAGTGCCGTAGCGCATGGAAACCTTCTGCGCGTCCAGGGCTGACCACCCCGGCCTCCACAAGCGCGGGCTTCCACACATGGTGGTTGAACGAGTGTCGGTAGATTTGCTTCGACTCTCGCGTATAGATCATCAGCGGCACCGTCACAGGCTTGCCGGCAGGAGTCCCCCACGGCAGCGTGATCGGAAGCGGCTCGAACATCTGAATGTGGGCGTCGATCGACTTCCCCAGGCTGCCGGCCAGAGGTACATCCCGAGTCTTCCCGTGCTTCGGCGGAGCAAAGATCATCTTGCCACGCACGATCTTGATCTGCCGGACGACGTGGATGACACCCTCCGATTCGTCCACGTCGTCCGACGAGAAGCCGAAGACCTCCCCCTGCCGAAGCCCAGCACTCGCACCGAGATCGACACCAACGCGGTACCGCTCCCCGATCTCGGACCGAACCGCGCGCACCCGTTCAGGCGTCCACGGAACGATCTTCGGATACTCGCCACGAGGCTTGGTCACAGACTTGGCGTTGCACGGGTTCTTGCGGATGCGCTCGTCATCCACCGCAGCCGTGAGGATTGCTGAAACGTTGGCGAAGATCGTCCGACGGTACGTCTCCGCAAGTCCCTTCTTCTGAAGCTTCCGATCCCACGACTGAATCGTGGACGGCAAGATCACCCGCAACTCATCGTCACCGAAGTACGGAAACACGTGGAGCTTGAGCCGAAACTCGACCTGCTCTCGCGTCGACTCGTCGAACGTCTGCCCATCGAGCCAGTGTTCCTCCGCGTACTTCCTGAACGCGATCTTCCCCGCGTCAGGGTCGAGGTACGTCCCCTTGTTCTTATCGTTCTCCATCTCGTGCATGAAGGCTTCCGCCGCAGTCTTCTGGCGATCCGGAAACGACTTCGTGCGCTCGCCACCTCCCGGCAATGGGATACGGACCTTGTAGCGCAGTCCCTTGCCGTACAAGGAGGTCTTCTCTCGGACACCGTCCTTGACGGTCCACCAGCGATCTTGGATGTGGCCCATGACAGTCTTCTCCCCTTGTTCGAATTCGAGTTCTGTCAGGCCGCGTCAGCGCTGTTGAACCACTCGCGCACCTTGGCCGGGTCCCACCGGAGGTGTTTTCCGACCCTTCGCGCTGGCGGACCGTAGTTCTTGGTCCGCCACCCACGAATCGTGTGCACGGGCACCCCTAGGAAGGCCGAGAGGTCTTCCACTGTCCATAGCGGTTCGACGTTCGACATGTGATCCCCCCAGATCAGGCAGCCATTACTGGAGTTGCTGAAACATCGGGCGCAGGCCGAGGCAACGCGGCTATGACTGCTTGCGCGTGCTCGTACTCAGCTCGCCACTTGAGCCGTTGGGCGATCATCTGCATGAGCAGTTCCGCCCGGCCGGGAACGTGTGGATCACCGGCCCGCACGGGCGACCACATCAAGCCGCGTCCGGTCGGTCTGCTCCTCCCTGGCGATGCCCGCAGCGGCGAGCGCCTCCTTCACGAAGGCAGCGCGATCGGACTTGTGTTCGGCGAGGGTCTTCCCCGACCACCGCCGCGACACGAGCACCCGACGACCGGGCAGGCCGAGCGTTTCCCTGCCGGTGTGCCTTGGAGCGGCAGCGCCCCGGAGTCATCCGGAAGTTCGTGCCCTTGGGCTGCACGCCGTAGATCAGCCACACCGCACACCGATCCGAGCACGGCGTGACGGCCAACTCGGCGGCCAGGCGGCCAGCGTGTTCGGAGACCCGAGCCGAGTCGTCCGCGTGCACCACCTCAGCGATGGACTTCACGAGGTACTTGGTCAGGTAGCCGATGTGCCGCCCAGCTTCCTCGGTACCGCCCAGGATGCCCTTGGAGTGCACCTGCGGTCCGAACTCCGCCACGTGCGCCGGAGCGTCGAGATCTGCCACCGCGTCCGCCCACGAGGTCAGCGGCAGGTTGGTGTCAGGGTCCACGAAGCCCTTGGCGCGCATGTCCCAGACGGGCATCCGGTCGCCGCTGTACTTGATCTCGTCGTGGTTGGGCCACCACACCTGGAGGTAGGTAGCCGCCGTGACATCGCGGACGACCTGATGCGGGATCGAGCCCCTGACGGCGAAGTGCGCGTGTGGGGTGATCCGCTTCTGAGGCTCGACCGTGCCGAAGTACTGCGACGTCGAACCCGACGACCCGGCGAAGGTTCTGCCACCACCGGTCCACCAGCGACGCGAAGTGCACCGCGTCCCGAGCGGCACGGCGGTAGTCGTACGTGCCCGGGTCGACCGGCGTGCCGTCGTCGCGCACCTTGCCGTAGGTGTCGAGGGTGAGCGTGACGAACGTGGACGGGCGGTACTTGCCCGCGAACTCCCTGCCGACCGTGCGCTTGTCGACCTTGCGCCGAGGCAGGTTCGGCGCATCCTGCCGCCGACGAGTCGAGCGGATCGGCGCCGTTTTGGCCGGCCGTTCGACGGCGGGAAGGTTCCCGCGGACTCCCTCCCTACGCAGGTCAGCGTCAGCTTCTCGGATCGCTTCGCGCAGATCATCGACCTGGTCAACAGCACCTTCAGCCGCAGCCTTGCGGTACTCAGCCGTCAGGTCCGAGCGGTAGGTGACGAGCGCGACCTGATCGGGCGTCGGCGCCTCGCGTTCGGCGACGGGTTCGTGGTCGAGGTGCCATCCCTCGCGGCACTGGGCCATGCGGGAGCGGCGGTTGCGGTCCGCGCAGGCCGGGCACTTGCTCGCCTGTGTGGAGTTGCAGCGCACCGCGACGATCCGGACCTCCCCGGTGTCCAGGTCGACGACCTCACGCATCACAGGCCGGGTGCACACGCCGTGCTGCTCAGCCGCCGCCTTGATCACGTCAAGGCTGAGCGGCAGCCGAGCACGTTCGGCCGACGTCATGCCCGCAACATCAAGGGGCACAGCAGGAACGACGCCGGTTGTGTCTGTCGTGGAGTGCGATTCGGCCATCACGCCGCCTCCCTTCCTGCGCCGTCTGTTCGTCCGGTGAGCTCGTGGACCGAGGCGTCCCCTGCGGTCAGGAACACGCGCGAGCTCGACCAGATCCGCGTCAGTGATGTGGAAGGCACGAGCCCGTCTCCGGTTCCCTGCGTCCGTCCTGCTTGACCCACGCCACACCGGGCGTGTTCTCGCTGATCTCGTGAGCCGCCGCGCCACGCTGACGAACACCGTCGCCCAGGACCATGTCCACCTGCACCGGCTCATCGAGGCGCAACGCAACGCGGGTGGTGAACAGGTGCCGGAAGCCGACGATCTCCTTGCGCGGGTCCTGGACGAGTGCGACGACCGCGAACCCCGGAGCGCGTCCCTGCGAGGTGATCGTCTGGACTGCCCGAGTGGCACGGTCCCGGAGGTTCTTGTCCGTCTGGTAGGCGATGACGTCCGCGAGTTCGTCCACGATCAAGACCGTGAACGGCTCACCGGATCGAGCGCGTCCAAAGACGCCGGATGCCCCTGTAGCGCGAGGCCCGTCTCCTTGACCTCTGCGGCGATCTCCTCCAGGAGTTCCACAGCCGCAAGACCGTTGTCGTAGACGACCTTGGCGAAGGCGTCCGGGCACTGCCCGAGTTCCATGCCGCCCTTGGGATCGATGCCGACGAGGCGCACGAGGCCAGCCCGGATGGCCGGGGCGAGCTGCCACACGATCGACCACAGCACCGAGCCCTTGCCCGCGCCGGGAACGCCGACGACGAGGAGTTGAGAGCCGAGGAGGCGCAAGCAGCCACGGCCGGCCGGTCTCCGTCTTGCCGACCACGACGCCCTTGAGGTTCGTGGCCACCGCGTCCGCAGACAGCGCAGGCGCCGGGATCGGCCGGGCGAGTGGGTCCGAGTGGATGAAGTCGAGTTCGAGTAGCCGAGGCTTCAGCACGCGGACCCGGCATGACTTGGCGTTGAAGGAGTGGGCCAGGTTGTCTCGCCGTGCTTCCCACTGCTCTGGAGACTGCGCGGGGATCATCCGCACACGAACCTTGTCCCGCCAGCCCTCGGAGCGCACGCGCCGCAGCTTCGGGCGGTACTCCTTTCCGCGCCTGTCTTTCGTGAGTTCGGCGAGCCGCGTCACCGTGCGCCACTGCGGCACGTAGACCGTTGCCCGCCGCCACTCCGTCAGGAACCGAAGCCATGCGTGCCGCACGAACGACGGGCGGTGAAGTCCTGCCCAGATCACGAGCCCGCCGACGACGGTCAGCACGACAATCACCAAAGCCCACAGTCCGCAGTGGACGTGAACCAGGTAGAGCGTGCTGCCGACGACGACGGCCACCGGATAGTGAGCGGCAAGAACCACCAGCCGCACAGCAACCCAGACCACCAGGAACGCCAGGACGAACGGCAGCGACACGACCTTGACCCACCGAGGCAGGAAGAACCACCACGGCAGACGCGGCCGGACACCCTCGAACGGAGCCGGGTCAACCCACCTGTTCCCGGACATCACGCCTCACCGCCGTTCACGACGATGACCGTGACGAAGATGAGCGGCAGCCAGCCGAGGCAGGCACAGCACTTGATCTGGCCGGGCGCGTAGATCCCGAACCGGTGGCAAACCTGGCAACGCCGGCCGTTCGGCAGCTTCCACCCGGACGGTCGATCGGTTCCGCTTGACGCGGTACATGCGTGTGGCGATACCCTCTGCATGACTCGAATCTCCTTGTGTCCCAACGAATGCATGGCAGATCGAGTCGGTACGTCGCCGGGAAGCAGTCGAGGCCCGCCAAGACTTTCGACTGTTTCCCGTGCGACACACCAACAGGTATTCAGTTGTTGGCAGCCTTGGATCAGGCCCCGCCCAGTTCCTGTGCCCGCTGGGCCTCACGTTCAGCCCAGTACAGCGCTTCGTGGTGGTGGCCTCGGTCCAGCTCGGCCACTCGCCGGTAGATCGCCGCGCTCTTCTCGTGGAACCGCCGCAGCTCGGCAGGAGTGGGGTTCTTGCGCGGCATCAACCGAGGCAACAGGTCATGTGCCTCGCTCAGTGACTGCACTTGTTCGACCCGTGCCCAGGTCAGGTTCTGCTCAGCCACAGCCATCACAGCCTCCCTGCGTCAGGCTCGTTCGAATCAAACAGCGAGTGCCGTCCCTGTAGCTCGCTTCCCTTGCCCAGCGACGACGACAGCGCGATGGCGTTGTTGGCCAACTTGCGCATGTAGGCCGCGAGCACAGCCGGATCAACTTCGTCCGCAGCACCGATCGCGATGCGCGCACCACCGAAGGTCAGCCGCAGCGCGAGGAAGTCCGAGTCGGGCCAGCGCACGACCTCGACCGTGGACTCTGCGCGTGACCGTGAAAATGCCCTGCATCATCAGGTCCCCTCACGCCGCAGCGGACGACGTGTCGGGCTTCTGCGAGGCCGCCTTGCTGCCACGGTTCACGGCCTGCGGCGAGACCATCTCGTCAGCCCAGACCGTGTAGCTGACCCAGCCGTCCCGCACGTAGGGCGTGACCTTCAGCCCGTGGAAGATCGCCGGGCGGAACGGCGTGCCCGCCAACGTCTCAGGCGGAACCGGCTGGTAGTCGGCCGCGATCTTCACGACCTGACCGGTGTTCTTGCCCTTCGCGGACGGGTCCGTGCCCTGCACCGTCCACACCGGACGACCCGTCAGCTTGCAGACGGCGGGCTTGCTCTTGCCGCCTTCCACGTAGTCGTTCGCCCGGTCCACCGAGATGACGTAGAAGCCCTGCGGGAACAACTCGTCGAACGTGATCGGGAACCTGTGACCAGCGGGGATAGCCATGTTGTGCACCTCTTCTGTCGTTGCCCGACTTCTCGGGACTTAGCTCACCTAGTCCTCTAGACAAGTTCAGGTTAGCTAGTCGTCTAGAGGAGTTCAATCAGTCCTCCCGATTGTTCGCTTTTGCAAGTGCGCCTACTGCGCCGGGACGTCGTACTCCAGGACGAAGGAGTGCGCGATCTTCACCGTGTCGCACACCTCGACCGGGACGCCGTTCGTGTCGTACGCCGTGCGCACCAACGTCATGACCGGGATACCTGCGCCGATCTCCAGCGCCTTGCGTTCGGCCGGCGTCGGCATCCGCGCTGACACCTCTTCCGTGAAGCGCGCCAGCTCGTGACCCGCGTCCTCGATCCGGCCGTAGATGCCGCCAGGGCCGGTGTTGACCTCGGCGATCGGCGTGCCCTTGGCGATCGACTCGGGGATGTACGACGTTGCCGTCTCCACCGGCCGACCGTCAGTCAGGTAGCGCCTCGACCGGACGATGACACGTTCCCGTGGCTTGAGGTTGAGGCGTTCGGCCACCTCTGCCGAGGCCACCTCGTTCGTCACGCGGATCTGATCGACGCTCGGCACGTGGCCGGATGCTTCGGCCTCAGCGATGAACGCGGACTTGCCTTCCTTGCGGTGCCGACGCGCGAACCGATCGGAGGCCAGTCGCCGCACCGGGGGCGCTGAGCGCACAAACACACCCTTGCCGTGCTGGGCGACAACGAGACCTTCGGTTCTCAGTTCCTTGATCGCTTCGCGGACCGTCATCCGGGCAACCCCGAAGTGGTCGATCAGCGTCGCCTCGGAAGGGAGTTGCTCACCAGGAGCCAGACGTCCGCGATCGACGTGCTCGCGCAGGATGTCCGCAATCTGACGGTACGGCGGCCGATCACTGGACCTGTCTATAGTTCCTAGATCGAGCATGGTCACCCACTCCTACAGACGACTAGACGAGTTCAGTTTCCCATACTCGGCCGACGAGGGAAAGTGCAGGCAATGACTGAGACACCGCGCCATTCGGTAAGCGTCGCCGGAATCGTCATCAATGACGAGGGCAAGGTTCTTGTCATTCGCCGCCGCGACAACGGCCACTGGGAACCGCCCGGTGGCGTGCTCGAAATGTCGGAGACCTTCGAGGACGGCGCGCGTCGTGAAGTCCTTGAGGAGACAGGGATTGCGGTCCGTGTCGACCACCTCACCGGCGTCTACAAGAACATGAAGCGCGGGATCGTCGCGCTCGTTTTCCGCTGCACGCCACTGGACGAGCCGAGCCGTGCGACCGACGAGGCCACGGAAATTCGGTGGATGACGTTGGACGAAGTACACGAAGCGATGGCACCTGCCTACGCCGTGCGCGTCGCCGACGCGTTTGAAGCAGACACGCAGACCCGTGCGCACGACGGCGTCAACCTGTTGCCGTAGCCGCTACCTTCGGCCTGGCAACGTCGCCTGTGCGAGAAGGTCTGAATGGAGCAACGCTGCCGCTCCGATAACCTCTACTCCGACGATCTTGCCGTCCTTCCAGTCCATGTTCACCATCGCCTGCACCCCCGGTGGCATGTCCAGGATCACCGTGTCCCGGCCAGGCGCAAGCTCAGCATCAGTGAAGTAGATGTAGGCCGCGTCGGCCTCGTGGTCATATGTGACGCGCATAAGTGCATGATGACGCGCCGGTGGCGGGTCAGTCCTGCGAATTTCGGCGGCTCCAACACGACAGATGCCCGCCATGAGCACTGCTGAATTCAGCTTTATTGGATCAAGGCGCCGCCGTCGGCGGCGCGCGGCGGGCCAGTCGCCTCCCAGCGGGGCCCGCATCCATCCGGGCACGTCGGGCTCCCGCTTCGCTCCGCCCGCCGGCCACGGCGGCGCGGTCCCTCGCGGTGGCATGGCAGCGCACCGCCGACAGCGGACAAGCACCACGAGCTACCAGCGAACATCAGCCGGGACGATCGCACAGTGGTCAAGCTGATCAAGCTGGGCACGGCGATCGACTGCCGCGACGGCTACGCCGCCTTGCCATCGATCCATCGGCTCAGCGCCTCGGCCGCTTCGGCCGCATGTCGACGGTTAGGGCAGCTACGGTCACCAGGCCACAAACAACCAGGATGATCGGCAGCTCAAAGAGGTCCGAGAGTCCGTAAGTCGTGATCAAGGCGTGGGACATCAGCCCACCTGCGAGCGGCCCGACGGCCAATACGAAGAGCCCCGCAACGCATCCAGGCGATCTGTTGTCCACGACATGGCCTCCACCCGGATACCAGCCATATCGCACAGCTCAGGGCGTTGTTTCATCAGTCGTTGCAGCCAGGTGCGTCGATCCAGCCAAGATCAGGCCGTCTCCAGGCCGTCGGACGTGGATCAGCGTTGGTCAACGACCACAAACGTCAAGAATAAACCAGCAGGTCAGACTAGGTGCGATAGCGCGAACCGCAGCTCACCACCGACCACCGACAAACCTACGACGTGTGATCGGCTGAGCTCGCACTGAAGGCCCGGCGGGATTTCCCGCCGGGCCTTCGGCCTGTCGCGGCACTAGGTACCGAGCAGGGTCACGGTGGACGACACCCCGTTCATCCCCTCGCTGACCCGGACGTTCGAGACCAGGACGTCGGCTTCGCCTCCGGTCGGCAGCTTGATCCGGGCCTCACCACCGGTCAGCTCCGTCATGGCGGTTCCGGCACCGGACAGCTGCCAGAGCCCTGCGTCGTTCACCGTCTCGATCAGGTCCACCCGATCCAGCTCGACCGCGTTGCCGTCGGGGTAGACGAGCCGGGCCGGCCCTGAGTAGCTGAACATGCCTCAGGCTAGCTTTCGCCCGATATTCGATGCGCGCGAACGTGGTAGAGCTGGACCGTGACTGAGTGGATGGTGCACGGCACCCGCCGGATTTACGAGTCGGAGTGGATGAGCGTCGACCTCGACGACGTGGAGATCCCGAACGCCGAACGGTTCGAGCATCACGTCGTGCGGTTGCCGTATCCGTCGACGGGTGTGCTGGTCGTGGAGAACGACAAAGTGCTGCTGATGTGGCGCCACCGCTTCACCACCCAGTTGTGGGGCTGGGAGATCCCGGCGGGGAGGTGTGAGGAAGGTGAGGACGCGGCGACCGCGGCGATTCGGGAGACCGAGGAGGAGACCGGCTACCTGGTCAGCGCGGTCGAGCCGCTCATCACCTTCAACCCGTTGAACGGGATCAGCTCCCACGTCACGCACATCTTCGTCGGCACGGGAGCGGTCAGGACCGGTGAGCCTGACCCGGCCGAGGCGGCGAGGGTGGAGTGGGTGCCGCTCAACGAGGTTCGCGACCTGGTCCGGAAAGGACTGGTCCCTTGTGGAATCTCGCTGACGGCACTCACGACCTACCTCATGCTGAAAGCCTAGAGCGGACCTCCATCAGCGCCTCGCCCAGCAGGTTCAGGCCCAGCCAGGACGACGGGTCCGACGCGCGCGGGTCCGATGCGACCAGGCCGATGCCCCACACGCGGTCCTGCGGGCTGGCCTCGACCAGTACCCGGGAACCCGTGCCCAGCAGGAACGTTCGCAGCGCGGGGTCCTGGCCGAACTTCGCCAGGTTGCCCTCGATCACGATCTCCAGCCGCGAAGCCTCCCACGAGGCGTCGACGTAGCCGGACACCTGGCGGCCCAACGCCTTCGCCTCAGCGGGCGACGAGGCGGCGAGCACCTTCGAGGCCATGGCCTGATCGTCGAACAGCAAGGCCTTGCGCCACATCATGTAGTGCTCGGCGGAGGCGAAGGAAACGCCGTCTACGACGAACGTGCAGGGCCACCACTGCGACAGGCAGCCCTTGCCGATGCTGCCGTCGCGCTCGGGCTGATGGCCCCAGAAGAAGAGGAACTTCACGGGGACCACACTAGGCAGCTAGCGGTCCTCGGGCTCCTGGTTTTCGTCCGGCTGCGGCATCTCCGGCTCCCGCCACGACTCGGCGCGGGTCGGGCCCTGAGCGCGCAGCTCGTTCGCCAGTTCGCGCTTCAGTTCGTCGTCGCGGGCGAAGCCGTGCTGATCACTTCCGCGTTGAGC
Organism: uncultured Actinomycetota bacterium; assembly: GCA_963771775.1. Lineage (GTDB taxonomy): Bacteria > Actinomycetota > Actinomycetes > Mycobacteriales > Pseudonocardiaceae > Lentzea. Next base: position 521,605 of record CAVYUS010000001.1, on the reverse strand, counting down.
CATCGGTACCTCCCAAGTGTTGGACACGAGGGAGGCGTACCCATCCGCGGCCGATCAATCACTTCGGCAGCGGGATCCCACTCACTGAGACGGAAGCGCCGGTCGGGGCGAACTGGCCGGAGATCGACGAGAACGTCAGAGTGAGCGAGTTCACACCCGTGCCGACCTTCTCGTCGAGGATCACGGTGCCCGAGGTCGTGGTGCCCTGGGTGACCAGGCCGTCCCACTTGCTGCTCGAGGCCGCGTAGGTGCGCTTCAGATCGTCCAGGACCGCTATGCCGTTCACGGGGAGGACCATGCGGCCCTGGGAGGCGTTCGTGGCCGTCACGAAGAGTTTGACGCGCCCGTTCGCTGATTCCACGCGCGTCACCTCGACGGTGAGCATGCCGCGTTGCTGCTTGAACGAGCCCGTCCCGACCTTGACCTCGGCCGACGGCTCGGTGGTTTCCAGTGCGCCGTCCGGGGTTTCGACACCGTTCGACGTGGTCGTGGTGCCAGGTGTCTTGGGTTGGGCAGCGGGATTGTCACCGCTGAGTGCAAACTGAATCACACCGAGTAACGCCAAGACCCCGGCAGCAACGCCCGCGATGGCGATCAGCGTCTTACCTCGGCGCGTGACCCGACGATGCTGCATGGCTTCCTCTGCTTAGACCCCCGTGGCAAACTACAACCGCTCCCCCGCGAGCCCAGCCAGTCTCATCTCGATTGAGTGAAACGTCAATGCGCTAGGGTCCGCGCGTGTCCCAAGATGTCGCCGAATTCACGGCTCCTCAGCTGCTCACCACCCACATCGTCGACTCTGCCGCCGAGGCGCTCGAGGCGGTTCAGGCCGCTGACGTGCTCGACCTCGGTGTCCGCGTCTACAACCGGCTCGTGCCGGACTCCGAAGACGCTGACACGTTGGAGGAGGAGTGGGTGATCGAGGTTTACACCAGCGCTCCGGCGGTGGACCCCGAAGCCGACGAGGACTGAGCAGTTCAGAATGAGGGGGCGCCCCAGCAGGAGCGCCCCCGAACCTGAATATTCAGAATGAAGATTCAGGCCACGGATTCACACTGTCAGCACGACCTTGCCGCGCACGTGCCCGCCTTCGAGCAACTTGTGCGCCTTCACCGCCTCGGCCAGCGGGAACGTCTGCTGCACCTCGACGCGCAGTGACCCGCCCGCCACCCGGTCGACCAGCCACTGGGTCTGTGCCGCGTTCGGCCGCGCCCAGGTGTTGACCACACCGTTCTCCAGCGCCCGTGGCCCGTCCACAATGGACGTCATCTGCGCACGGTCGCGCACCAGCTGAAGCGACTGGTCGAACGCGAGCCCGCCGACGTTGTCGATCACCACGTCGACCTTGCCGTCGCCGCCCACCAGCTCGGCCACGGCGTCGACCAGCGCGTCGCCGTACGGCACCGGCTCCGCTCCGAGCGACCGGACGAAGTCGTGGTTGCGCGGCGACGCCGTACCGATCACCCGCTTGGCGCCGAGCTCACGCGCGAGCTGTACCTGCAGGTGGCCGACACCACCCGCGGCGGCGTGCACCAGCACCGTGTCGCCGGCGCCGGTGTCGACCGCCACCAACGACTGCAGCGCGGTCAAACCGGCCAGCGGCAACGCACCCGCGGTCACGAAGTCCACGGAGGACGGTTTGCGGGCGATCATCCGGTCCGGCACGGCGATCAGTTCGGCGTAGGTACCGAACTGCACGTGGTCCTTGCGGGCGTAGGCGAGCACCTCGTCGCCCGCCTTCCAGCCCTGCACGCCGATGCCGACCGCACGAATCACGCCGGCGACGTCCCAGCCGGGGATCAACGGCAGGTGGTGCGGCAGCAGCCCCTGCAGGTATCCAGCTCTGATCTTGAAGTCGACCGGGTTGACGCCGGCCGCCTTGACCTCCACCAGGACCTGGTCCGGTCCGAGCAGCGGATCGGGCAGCTCCTGCAACGACATGACCTCAGGGTCACCGAACTGGCTGAACGCGATCGCTTTCACAGTTCCTCACCGTAGAAGACTCGCTCGGCTACTGCACGTGCGCGGCGGGTGGTCCGGCGATACTCCTCCAGAAACTCACCCGGATCGCCACCTGGCGGGTACCCCATCACCGACGCGACGGCGACGAGATCGCGCCCGGACGTCGGCAGCTGGTCGGAGGCCTTGCCCCGCACCAACGTCACGGCGTTGCGCGCGTGCGTCGCGAGGTTCCAGGCGGCCGTCAGCGCCGCGGCGTCGTCGGAAGCCAGCAACCCGGCCTCGACCGCGGCGGCCATCGCGGCCATTGTGGACGGTGTGCGCAGGCCAGGTACCGCGCCGGAGTGCTGGAGCTGCAACAACTGCACGGTCCACTCGACGTCGGCGAGCCCGCCGCGGCCGAGCTTGGTGTGCGTGCTCGGGTCGGCACCGCGCGGCAGCCGTTCCGCGTCGACCCGCGCCTTGATCCGCCGGATCTCCCGCACCGACGCCGTGTCGAGCCCGGCGGCCGGATAGCGCAACGGCTCGATCAACGCCTCGAAATCGGCCCCGAGAGCTTCGTCACCCGCGATGAATCGGGCACGCAGCAGCGCCTGCTTCTCCCAGATCTCCGCCCACTGCCGGTAGTACGCGCGGAACGAGTCCAGCGTCCGCACCAGCGGTCCCTGCCGGCCCTCCGGCCGCAGATCCGCGTCGACCTGCAGCGGCGGGTCCTGCGACGACGCGCCGAGCAGCCGCCGGATCCTCTCCACGATGCCGCTGGCCCACTTCGCCGCCTCGGCGTCGGACACGCCCTCGAACGGCCGGCACACGAACAGCACGTCCGCGTCCGAGCCGTACCCGAGCTCGTGCCCGCCGAGCCGGCCCATGCCGATCACGGACAACGCGGCCAGCGGTTCCCCAGCCGCACGAACACCGGCGTCCAGCGCGCTCTGCAGCACCGCGCTCCACACCTCGGACAGCGAGACGCACACCGTCTCCAGCGGCATGAACCCGAGCAGGTCCGCGGCCGCGATGCGCAGCAGCTCGTGGCGCCGCAACGACCGCGCCGCCGTGACGGCACGCGGCAGCTCGCCATAGCGGGACACCGCACTGCGCAACGGGTTCCCGACCGAATGCGGATCACGGCCGACCAACGCGTCGGTGTCCGCGAGCAGCCGCAACACCTCCGGCGCCCGCATCAGCAGCTCCGGCACGAGCCGGGAGGTGCCGAGCAGCACCGCGAGCCGTTCGACGACCGCGCCCTCGTCCCGCAGCAACCGCAGGTACCAGGGGGTTTCCGCGAGCGCCTCGGACACCTTCCGGTACGCGAGCAGCCCGCCGTCCGCGTCCGGCGTAAGAGCGAAGAGGTCGAGCAGCACCGGCAGTAAAGCGCCCTGGATGCGAGCCCGCCGGGAGACGCCGTGCGTCAACGCCTGGATGTGCCGCAACGCGCCGTCGGGCGAGGTGTAGCCCAACGCGGCGAGCCGGGCGACGGCCTCCTTCGTGGTGAGCCGCAACGCCTCGGTCGGCACGCCCGCCACGGACTGCAGCAGCGGCCGGTAGAACAGCTTCTCGTGCAGCCGCCGGACCTGGTTGGCGTGCTTGCGGAACTCCGCGAGCAGCACCTGGCCCTCCGACCGCTGCCCGTCCGCGGCCAGGCCGACCGAACGCGCCAGCCAGCGCAACGCCGTGAGGTCGTCGTCGGCCGGGAAGAGGTGCGTGCGCAGCAACCGCTGAAGCTGCAGGCGGTGCTCCAGCGTGCGCAGGAACCGGTACGACCGCCCGAAGTCCGCCGCGTCGTTGCGCCCGACGTAACCGCCGGTGCCGAGCGCGGCCAGCGCGGCGGTGGTCGCCTGGATGCGCAGGTCCTCGTCGGAGCGGCCGTGCACGAGCTGCAGCAGCTGCACCGCGAACTCGACGTCGCGCAGACCGCCGCGGCCGAGCTTCAGCTCCCGTTCGGCGAGCCCGGAAGGCACGTGGTCCTCGACGCGGCGGCGCATCGCCTGCACGTCCTCGACGAAGTTCTCCCGCTCGGCCGCCGTCCACACGTACGGCCGCACGACGTCGAGGTAGGCCTGCCCCAGCTCGGCGTCGCCCGCCACCGGACGCGCCTTCAGCAGCGCCTGGAACTCCCAGGTCCGCGCCCACTTCCGGTAGTAGGACGCGTGGCCGTCGAGCGTGCGCACCAGCGCGCCCGCCTTGCCCTCCGGCCGCAGCGCCGCGTCGACCTCGAAGCACGACTGGCCCGCGATCTGCATCAACGTGCTGGCGAGCCGCGTCGCCACGTTCAGCTCGCCCTCGGCGACGAACACGACGTCGACGTCGCTCACGTAGTTCAGCTCGTTCGCGCCGCACTTGCCCATGGCGATCACCGCGAGCCGGCACCGGTCGGCACCGTTGACGCGTTCCGAGGCGAGCTTCAGTGACGTTCGCAAGGCAGACACCGCGAGATCGGACAGTTGCGCGGCCACCGTGTCGTACGGGACGTAGGGCAGCGTCGGCTCGACGACGTGCGCCAGGTCGTTCGCGGCGACGAGCAGCAGCTTCGTCCGGTACTCGGTGCGCAGGACACCGTCCGGCAACGACGACACGTCGACCTCGTCGGTGAGCGAACGCCACCGCTCGGGGTTCGCGACGAGGAAGTCCGACAGCGCGGTCGACGAACCGAGCACGGCGAGCAGACGTCCGCGCACCACGACGTCCTCGTGCACCGCGGCCGAGAGCGCCGGCCAGTCGGCGGCGTCGTGCAGGCGTTCCAGCCCGCGCAACGCGAGGTCGGGGTCGGGGCAGCGGGAGAGCGCGGCGAGCACCGGCTCGGAGCCGTCGGCGGGACGGCGGTCAGCCCACAGACCGAGACCGCGCAGCACTTCCTCGCTGCGCGGCTCGACAAGTCCGAATCTGGCTGGTGACCCGGTACGAACAGGTTCGCTCATCAGGAGCCAACCTAGTGCCATGACCGGCAACATTCACCGCGTCTTCGACGCTCAGCAGGGCACCTCGCGGTGCCGGCCCCACGCCCCCGTACAACCAGTACGAGGACGTGGGGCCGGCACCGCGATGCACCCGTCTGACCGCCGAATACGGGGCAAAGGCTGCCGGTCACGGCACTAGTCGCCGGAGGGGTCAGAAGACGATCAGGGACAGCCCGTAGAGCACGACCGCGACGCAACCCGCGAAGCTCGCGTACGCGGGGGCCTTCTTGTCCACCGACAACGCCCGGATGCCGACCACGAACAGCGTCACGACGACCAGCGTCGTGAGCAGCGTGGCCCCGAAAACGGTCAGAAGAGCCGTGAAGTCGACTTTCACGCCGCCACCTTGTGCAGCTCGGCCTGCGCGGCCACCTCGTCGACGATGTGCTCGGGCTTGATCGGCTCACGCCGCGACAGGATCCAGATGCCGATCGCGACCACGGCACCGATCACGGCGACACCGATGACCCCGCTGGTGCCGCTGGACGCCCACTTGCCGGCGATCGCGCCGACGATGCCCGCGGCCGGCAGCGTGAGCAGCCACCCGGCGGCCATCTTGCCCATGGTGCCCCACTTGACGCCGCGGCGGTCGCGGCCGAGGCCGGAGCCCATGATGCCGCCGGACGCGACGTGCGTGGTGGACAGCGCGAACCCGAGGTGCGACGACGCGAGGATCGCGGCGGCGGTCGAGGTCTGCGCCGCGAAGCCCTGCGCCGGCTCGATGGTCGTGAGACCGCGGCCGAGCGTGTGCGTGATGCGCCAGCCGCCGAGGTACGTGCCGAGCGCGATCGCGATGCCGGCGCTGATGATCACCCAGGTGGGCGGTCCCGAACCGGGGGCGAGCGAGCCGGACGTGATCAGCGCGAGCGTGATGATGCCCATCGTCTTCTGCGCGTCGTTCGTGCCGTGCGCGAGCGAGACCAGCGACGCGGACGCGACCTGGCCGACCTTGAAGCCGGTGTGCGAGACGCGTGGGTCGGCGGCCTTCTTGAGCCGGTAGACGACGATCGTGGCCGCGGCCGCGACCAGGCCCGCCACCAGCGGTGCGACGATCGCGGGCACGAGCACCTTGTCGAGGACCTTGGCGAAGTGGATGGCGTCCGCCCCGGACGAGACCCACGCGGCACCGATCAGCCCGCCGAACAGCGCGTGCGACGAGCTCGACGGCAGGCCCGCGTACCAGGTGACGAGGTTCCACATGATCGCGCCGATCAGCCCGCCGAAGATGATCGCGGGCGTGATCTTGGCGTCGTCGACGATGCCGCCGGAGATGGTCTTGGCCACCTCTACGGAGAGAAAGGCGCCGACGAGGTTGAGCACCGCCGACAGCGCGACCGCCGTACGGGGCTTGAGCGCACCGGTGGCGATGGAGGTGGCCATGGCGTTGGCCGTGTCGTGGAACCCGTTGGTGAAGTCGAAGATGAGAGCAGTGACTACGACGATGATCACTACAAGAGCGGGATCCACACTGATCCTCCGGCTGGATCGAACAAGGTGCTCAGGAGAGACGGTACCGGGGAGTCAGGATGCCCCATAACCTACGAAAGTAACGTCACACCAAGGGAAGTTGTGTGCCCAAACACCCCGCGGGCGACAGTTCTCCCCGCACCAGCTTCGCGAATCGGGCGACGAACGGCTGCCACACCTCCTCGAAGTCGCGGTGCGCCTCGGCGAGGAAGTCGGGATCGAAGTGCTGCGGCCGCGCGCACGCCGCCGAGTCAGGGTCTTTCGCCGCCCAGTTCAGGACGATTTCCGGAGTGGTCTCGATGTGGAACTGCAGGCCGTAGGCGCTGGCGCCGACCCGGAACGCCTGGTGCGGATATTTCGGCGACGCGGCGAGATGTTCCGCGCTCGGCGGCAGCACGTGCACCTCGTCGACGTGGAACTGCAGCACGTCGGGCGTAAAGGGCAGATCCGCGAACAACGGGTCCCTGCCGGCGACATCCCGTTTCGCCACCAGCAGTACGCCGACCTCCGGCCCCTGCGGCCCGCGCCGCACCTGCCCGCCGGTGGCCGCCGCCAGCAACTGCGCGCCGAGACAGATCGCGAGCACCGGAAGGTTCCGCGACACGGCGCTGGAGAGCAGCCGGCGCACGTCGGCGAGCCACGGGTGCTCGAGGTCGTCGAGCGCACCCATCTCGCCACCGAGGCAGACGACGCCCTGGTAGCCGTCGAGGTCCGCCGGCGCGGGCTCGTCCTGCAGCGACACGAGATGCAGCTCGATGCCGTCAGCCTCCAGCCAGTCACCCAGCTTGGCCAGCGGGTCTGACTGCGAGGGCTGCAGGACGAGCAAACGCGGAACAGTCACGGTTGTGAGCCTATGTCGGCTTCACTTAGCAATGACACGCGACCTTAGAAACACTCGCGAGCGGCAGATCATCCGACTCGACCGGGTAGCCCGCCTCCCGCCAGGCCGTGATGCCCCCGGCGAGCCTCTTCACCCGGAACCCCCGCCGCGCGAGTTCCAGCGCGCCCTTGGTCGCCGCGTTGCACTGGAAGCTCTCGCAGTAGCAGATGTAGACCAGATCAGGATCGAGGTCGAGGTCGGCGGGCAGGTCCCGGTAGGGCAGGTTGATCGCGCCGGGGATGCGGGCCTGGGCGAACGCCTCGGGAGCCCGCGTCTCGACCAGGACGTAGCCCGCGGTGTCGCCCGCCCGCAGATCGCGGTGGACGTCGTCGGGGTCTGCCTCGAAGGACAGCTCGGCGGCGAAGAAGGCGGCCGCCGCCTGCGGGTCGGCGGCGGGGAAGCGCAGTGCGTTCGTCATGGCTCAGATCCTTCTTGACCTGGCCGGACGAGCACAGGCGGAACTCCAGGCGTTGACCACGTTCTGCCTATGATTTCCAGGTGGAACTGGACTCGGTGGACTGGAAGATCCTGACGCTGCTGCAGCAGGACGGGCGGATGTCGTTCACCGCCCTGGCCCGCGAGGTCTCGCTGTCCGCGCCCGCCGTCACCGAGCGAGTGCGCCGGCTGGAGTCGCTGGGCGTGATCACCGGGTACACCGCGGTGGTGTCGCCCGGCCGGCTCGGCCTGCCGATCGAGTCCATCGTCCGGGTCCGGGTGCGGTCGCTCGACACGCCCCGGTTCCGGTCGCACGTGCTGATGCTGCCGCAGATCCGGGACGCGGACCACGTGACCGGCGACGACTGCTGGCTGCTGCGGGTGGTGTGCCGGTCGATGATCGAGCTCGAGGAACTGGTCGAGGTGATGCAGCGCTACGGCGACACGACGACTTCGCTGGTGTTCTCGTCCCACGTGCGGAACCGCCCAGTGGATGCCGCGCTGTTCGACCAGCCCGCTACTTCCGGTTGAACTACTTCCAGTTGAACTCGGTCCAGTCCGAGACGTGCCGGAACCCGATGCCCTGGTAGACGGAGTTCGAGGTCGGGTTGGCCAGGTCCGCGGCGAGCACGACGTGCTCCGCGCCCGCGTCGTAGGCCCACTGGCTGATCGCCGCCGTGACCCCGGCCGCGTAACCGTGCCGCCGGTGCTCGGGAGGCGTGTAGACCGGGCCGACCCGCGACACCCCGCCCGCCGGTGTCGTGCTCGCCGCCCACGACACCGCAACGCCGTCGACGAGCCACAACATGTGCCCGGCCGACATGCCCCGGCTGTCCATCGCGCGCCGCTCGGCCTCCTCCCGGTGCAGACCGTCCAGCTCCGCCACGAACGCGACCCACCAGTCGGTGATCAGGTCGTCGTCGGCGGCCGTGGCGAGCCGGGACTCTCCTGCCACGTCCGGTACGACCAGGTCGTCCAGCCGGTAGATCCGCAGCCGGAAACTCTCACTACCGCCGTCCCGCCACAGCGCGCGGAACGCGTCGACCCGGTCCAGTGGTCCGGTGATCTCGTCGATGTCCGCTCGCTCCCGCAGGAGGTCGACCACGATCGGAGCCGCGGCCGGCGGCATGGCGGCGACGTGCAGCGGGCGGCCCTTCATCTGCGTCACCGCGCCGACGACGTTTCCGCCTTCGTGCAACGAGATCAGCGTGACGGGCTCGCGTTGACCGCGCAGTGCGGCGTCCAGTGTGGTCAGGTGCACGCTGTGGTTCACCGGGTCGGCGTTCAGAAAAGCGCCCGCGGTCGCCAGGAAGTCGTGGATGTCGCTGTGGACTAACGCTTCCACGAGAACTCCTTCCAGTCGGTGAGCGGCTGGAAGCCGATGCGCTGGTAGATCGAGTTGGAGATCGGGTTGGTGAGATCCGCGAAGAGCAGGACGTCCGTGGCGCCCCGGTCCATGGCCCACTGGCTGATCACGGAGGAAGCGGCGGCGCCGTAGCCGTGCCGGCGGTGCTCGGGTGGTGTGTAGACCGGACCGATCCGGGTCATGCCGGCGTGCGGGATGCTGCCCTGCGCCCAGGCGACCAGCGTGCCGTTCGCCTCCCAGACGGCATGGCCGTTGCCCAGCTGCAACGAGCTGCGCACCATCTCGGCGCCCGGTGTGGTCTCCGGCGCGCCGGGGACGGCTTCGCTCCGGAACTCCTCCAGCCAGGTACCGAGGACGTCGGCGTCGTCTTCGGTCGCCATCCGGCCGGAGCCGGGAACGGCCGGCGGGGCCAGGGTGCCCAGTCGGTACAGCCTGCTGGCCAGCGTCGGGTGGAACTCCTCACCCCAGGCGGTCGCGAATGCCTCGGACAGTTCCTTGGGGCCGGTGACCCCGGTGACGTCCGGGTCGATCTCGCGAAGCACCGACACCGCGAGATTCACCGCTTCGGGTGGCAGGTCCGCGGCCTGGATCGACCAGGGCGGTGTCCGGATGACGGAGCCGACGAGCTCGCCGCCGTCGTGGAAGGTGACCAGGATCGGCTTTCGCGCGGGATCGGGAAGCCGGCGTGCGCGGTCGAGCGAGGTGAGTGCGATGGTGTTGCGCACCGGGTCGGCTGCGAGCCGATCGTGCGCTACGGCGTCGAACGACGCCAGATCTGGGTGCACGACCGCGTCCATGACTACATGAGACCAGGCCACGCAAACGAAAAAACCCCTGCGGGGAGCGTGTGAACGCTCGACCCGCAGGGGTCTTCTCAAATTAAGTTCGGCGGCGACCTACTCTCCCACACCGTAACCAGTGCAGTACCATCGGCGCAGAAGGGCTTAACTACCGGGTTCGGAATGGGACCGGGTGTTTCCCCAACGCTATAACCACCGAAACACTATGGAATTCAACCAGCAACCCCGACAGCGGGTCGCGATCGGTTCTGGTTGTTCTTCCAGAACCGCACAGTGGATGCGTAGCGTCTTTGTAACAAGTCCTCGGCCTATTAGTACCAGTCAGCTCCAACCGTTACCGGTCTTCCACCTCTGGCCTATCAACCCAGTGGTCTAGCTGGGGGCCTTAACTCACGAAGAGTGGGATACCTCATCTTGGAACAGAGCTTCCCGCTTAGATGCCTTCAGCGGTTATCCCTTCCGAACGTAGCCAACCAGCAATGCTCTTGGCAGAACAACTGGCACACCAGCGGTCCGTCCGTCCCGGTCCTCTCGTACTAGGGACAGCCTTCCTCAAGTATCCTACGCGCGCGGCGGATAGGGACCGAACTGTCTCACGACGTTCTAAACCCAGCTCGCGTACCGCTTTAATGGGCGAACAGCCCAACCCTTGGGACCTACTCCAGCCCCAGGATGCGACGAGCCGACATCGAGGTGCCAAACCATGCCGTCGATATGGACTCTTGGGCAAGATCAGCCTGTTATCCCCGGGGTACCTTTTATCCGTTGAGCGACCACGCTTCCACAAGCCATGGCCGGATCACTAGTTCCGACTTTCGTCCCTGCTCGACCCGTCAGTCTCACAGTCAAGCTCCCTTGTGCACTTGCACTCGACACCTGATTGCCAACCAGGCTGAGGGAACCTTTGAGCGCCTCCGTTACTCTTTGGGAGGCAACCGCCCCAGTTAAACTACCCACCAGGCACTGTCCCTGATCCGGATCACGGACCGAGGTTAGACATCCAATACGACCAGAGTGGTATTTCAACGATGACTCCACAACCACTGGCGTGGCCGCTTCACAGTCTCCCACCTATCCTACACAAGCCGAATCGAACACCAATACCAAGCTATAGTAAAGGTCCCGGGGTCTTTCCGTCCTGCCGCGCGTAACGAGCATCTTTACTCGTAATGCAATTTCGCCGGGCCTGTGGTTGAGACAGTCGAGAAGTCGTTACGCCATTCGTGCAGGTCGGAACTTACCCGACAAGGAATTTCGCTACCTTAGGATGGTTATAGTTACCACCGCCGTTTACTGGCGCTTAAGTTCTCAGCTTCGCCCCGAAGGACTAACCGGTCCCCTTAACGTTCCAGCACCGGGCAGGCGTCAGTCCATATACATCGTCTTGCGACTTCGCATGGACCTGTGTTTTTAGTAAACAGTCGCTTCTCGCTGGTCTCTGCGGCCGTCTCGCCCTAGCCTGCAAGAGGCTTCAAGCGCTACGGCCCCCCTTCTCCCGAAGTTACGGGGGCATTTTGCCGAGTTCCTTAACCACAGTTCGCCCGATCGCCTTGGTATTCTCTACCTGACCACCTGTGTCGGTTTGGGGTACGGGCCGCGTGAAAGCTCGCTAGAGGCTTTTCTCGGCAGCATGGGATCACTCTACTTCGCCTCAATCGGCTACGCATCACGTCTCAGCCTATATGAACTGCGGATTTGCCTACAGCTTCGGCCTACACGCTTGCACCAGTACTACCACTCACTGGCGGAGCTACCCTCCTGCGTCACCCCATCGCTTGACTACTACAAGTTCAGGTCCCGCGCTCCACTTGCCCCTAGATCCCGAAGGATCGTCGGAGGGCTTCGGGCGGTTAGTATCACAAGGTTCATCATGGGCGCGTTCACACGGGTACGGGAATATCAACCCGTTGTCCATCGACTACGCCTGTCGGCCTCGCCTTAGGTCCCGACTTACCCTGGGCGGATTAGCCTGGCCCAGGAACCCTTGGTCATCCGGCGGACGAGTTTCTCACTCGTCTTTCGCTACTCATGCCTGCATTCTCACTCGCATAGCGTCCACGGCTGGATTACTCCGCCGCTTCAACCGCTACACGACGCTCCCCTACCCATCCCAGCTTAAGCGCTGAAATGACACAGCTTCGGTGGTGTGCTTAAGCCCCGCTACATTGTCGGCGCAGGACCACTTGACCAGTGAGCTATTACGCACTCTTTAAAGGGTGGCTGCTTCTAAGCCAACCTCCTGGCTGTCTGTGCGACCCCACATCCTTTCCCACTTAGCACACACTTAGGGACCTTAGCTGGCGTTCTGGGCTGTTTCCCTCTCGACTACGAAGCTTATCCCCCGCAGTCTCACTGCCGCGCTCTCACACCACGGTATTCGGAGTTTGGTTGATTTCGGTAAGCTTGTAGGCCCCCTAGACCATCCAGTGCTCTACCCCCGTGGTGAAACACACGACGCTGCACCTAAATGCATTTCGGGGAGAACCAGCTATCACGGTGTTTGATTGGCCTTTCACCCCTAACCACAGCTCATCCCCCAGGTTTTCAACCCTGGTGGGTTCGGGCCTCCACGCGGTCTTACCCGCGCTTCACCCTGGCCATGGCTAGATCACACCGCTTCGGGTCTAGACCACGCGACTCAAGCGCCCTATTCAGACTCGCTTTCGCTACGGCTACCCCACACGGGTTAACCTCGCCACGTAGCACTAACTCGCAGGCTCATTCTTCAAAAGGCACGCCGTCACCCCTAAAGGCTCCGACGGATTGTAGGCACACGGTTTCAGGTACTATTTCACTCCCCTCCCGGGGTACTTTTCATCTTTCCCTCACGGTACTAGTCCGCTATCGGTCACCAGGGAGTATTTAGGCTTAGCGGGTGGTCCCGCCAGATTCACAGCGAATTTCACGAGTACGCTGCTACTTGGGAACACTCTAACGAGATGCCAGGTTTTCGAGTACGGGAGTTTCACCCTCTACGCTCACGCTTTCCAGACGCATTCCTCTAACCACAGCATTTTCTGACTCGTTGCCAGTTCGGCAGAACTGACCAAGAGGTCCCACGACCCCGCGAATGCAACCCCTGCCGGGTATCACACAGACGCGGTTTAGCCTCATCCGCTTTCGCTCGCCACTACTCACGGAATCACGGTTGTTTTCTCTTCCTGCGGGTACTGAGATGTTTCACTTCCCCGCGTTCCCTCCACATACCCTATGTGTTCAGGTATGGGTGACCCCACATGACTGGGGCCGGGTTTCCCCATTCGGAAATTCTAGGATCTCAGCTCGGTTGACAGCTCCCCTAGACTTTTCGCAGTCTCCTACGTCCTTCATCGGCTCCTGGTGCCAAGACATCCACCGTATGCCCTTACTAACTTGCTACAAAGATGCTCGCATCCACTGTGCAGTTCTCAAAGAACAATCAGATCCACTCGCACTACTGCACGATGCCTGCCGGCTTCCAGAGAAGCAGGCGGTTCATCCGCGGCAAGAGGCCGATCACCGAAAGACACTTGCGTGTTCTCTCAGGACCCAACAGCGTACCGATCCGTTCATCCAGCCCCCGCGACGACCTTTCCACGCAGGCAAGCCTGCAGTACTCACTGTCGCGGCAACCGAACGTCTAGCCAGCCAGCATCCACTAATGAGCACCACCCAGCATCAAGTGCTGGCGTGGGTCTGCGTTGCTGCTGAGACGTTCGCTCAGATCAGCAACGAGATGCTCCTTAGAAAGGAGGTGATCCAGCCGCACCTTCCGGTACGGCTACCTTGTTACGACTTCGTCCCAATCGCCAGTCCCACCTTCGACCGCTCTCCCCCTTGCGGGTTGAGCCACGGGCTTCGGGTGTTACCGACTTTCGTGACGTGACGGGCGGTGTGTACAAGGCCCGGGAACGTATTCACCGCAGCGTTGCTGATCTGCGATTACTAGCGACTCCGACTTCACGGGGTCGAGTTGCAGACCCCGATCCGAACTGAGACCGGCTTTATGGGATTCGCTCCACCTCACGGCTTAGCAGCCCTTTGTACCGGCCATTGTAGCATGTGTGAAGCCCTGGACATAAGGGGCATGATGACTTGACGTCATCCCCACCTTCCTCCGAGTTGACCCCGGCAGTCTCCCATGAGTCCCCGGCATTACCCGCTGGCAACATGGAACGAGGGTTGCGCTCGTTGCGGGACTTAACCCAACATCTCACGACACGAGCTGACGACAGCCATGCACCACCTGTGAACCAGCCACAAGGGAGGCTCTATCTCTAGAGCTTTCTAGTCCATGTCAAGCCCAGGTAAGGTTCTTCGCGTTGCATCGAATTAATCCACATGCTCCGCCGCTTGTGCGGGCCCCCGTCAATTCCTTTGAGTTTTAGCCTTGCGGCCGTACTCCCCAGGCGGGGTGCTTAATGCGTTAGCTGCGGCACAGAGGGCGTGGAAGCCCCCCACACCTAGCACCCACCGTTTACGGCGTGGACTACCAGGGTATCTAATCCTGTTCGCTCCCCACGCTTTCGCTCCTCAGCGTCAGTGTCGGCCCAGAGACCCGCCTTCGCCACCGGTGTTCCTCCTGATATCTGCGCATTTCACCGCTACACCAGGAATTCCAGTCTCCCCTGCCGAACTCAAGTCTGCCCGTATCGACCGCAAGCTTGGGGTTAAGCCCCAAGTTTTCACGGCCGACGCGACAAACCGCCTACGAGCTCTTTACGCCCAATAATTCCGGACAACGCTCGCACCCTACGTATTACCGCGGCTGCTGGCACGTAGTTAGCCGGTGCTTCTTCTGCAGGTACCGTCACTTGCGCTTCGTCCCTGCTGAAAGAGGTTTACAACCCGAAGGCCGTCATCCCTCACGCGGCGTCGCTGCATCAGGCTTTCGCCCATTGTGCAATATTCCCCACTGCTGCCTCCCGTAGGAGTCTGGGCCGTGTCTCAGTCCCAGTGTGGCCGGTCACCCTCTCAGGCCGGCTACCCGTCGTCGCCTTGGTAGGCCATTACCCCACCAACAAGCTGATAGGCCGCGGGTCCATCCCATACCGCCGGAACTTTCCACCACCGATCATGCGATCAGTGGTCATATCCGGTATTAGACCTCGTTTCCAAGGCTTATCCCAGAGTACAGGGCAGGTTACCCACGTGTTACTCACCCGTTCGCCGCTCGTGTACCCCGAAGGGCCTTACCGCTCGACTTGCATGTGTTAAGCACGCCGCCAGCGTTCGTCCTGAGCCAGGATCAAACTCTCCAATAAGGATTGTGTTGATCGCTCCAGACGGAATATGTCTGGCATCTATCATCTCAAAGGAACTACCTCGACGAGGAGGTAATTCATATATTACTGGCTGTGTTTCGGCACGCTGTTGAGTTCTCAAAGAACACGCGCTCACCGGTTCCAATCTCCGTTTCCGGAGACTTTCTCTCGGGGCTTGTGTTGAAAGCTTAGCTCAGTTCGTTTTCGCTTTGTCAAATCGGCCGTTTCGGTCTTTCCGGCTCCGCGTGAAACTCGCTTCGCATTCAGTTTGTTGCTTGGTTCAGAAGTTATCTGAGTGGCTTTTCCGGTGTCAAATCGGGGTCATTTTCAGATCCCGGACAGCACGGTAGGCCGTTCATTTACTTCTGGGGGTTTGACGCCGTGAGACTTTACCCGGCCCGATCCGCGGTGTCAACCGCTCGTTCCGGGGTCTCGCTTGCGACTTGGAGAAAGTTACTCACGGGGAGGATCTATGTCAAATCGCCTGGTCAGCGGGCTGTTTGATCGGAACGGAGGGCGCGGGAGCAGCCGGCTTGGCCCCGACCGGGCGCGGTCGCAGCCACAAACTGATGGACCGAAGACCCTCCATCGCCATGACGATCTGCTCCGGCGCGGCCACCTGGCCGGTCAGCAACGGCACCAGCTCGTAGCCCCAGACGCCGAACTCCTTGAGCACCGTCACCGGATCGTCACCGAGTTCGGCGGTCGCCGTCGCGGAGAACTCGAGGAACACGTGCGGCCGGTCGCGGCGCAACAACCGGACGAGCCCCGCGAGCGCGCGGTGTCCCCGTCCAGGCGTGTCGACGCGAACAACGGAAAGCTTCATGCCCTTCACCAAGGCGATCTCTTCGATCTCCTTGTCCAGCCGCACCGCGCGAACCCGGGCAACGTCCGCACCCGCGTCCTCGGCCAGCGGCGACACCGAGACCCCACCGGTCAACGTCGGTGCGGTCGCCAGCTCACCCGTGCTCTCCCACGCGGCACCCTCGATCACGGTCAGCCGCTCGGCCACCGCGGCGGGCAGGTTCGCCGCCACGTTGTGCCGCAGCAACGCCGCCGCCGAAGGATCCGGCTCGACGGCGACCACGGCGCCCATCAGGCCGAGTCGCGACAACATCCTGATCGAGTGGTATCCGATGTAGGCACCGACATCGAGGAAGATCCCGTCCGGTTCGAGCACCGAGTCGAGCAGTTCGGCGAGTTCCGGCTCCCACACGCCGTTGGACGACAACAGCGGCAGCATGAACGCGTCGTCGGAAGGCAGCCGCATCATGCCCGCGTCGCACAACACCAGGGAACTGCGCACTTCAGGTGCGTCACCAGCGCCCTCGTGCTGACGAACCACCACGCGACGCAACGCGTCCGCGGTCTGTTGTGCCTGGTTCGCGGCCCGGATCGCGGCGTCCAGCCGGGTGTCCCGCTCGCGGAAGACCTCGACGACCTTCGACTCCAGCGTGTCGATCCGGTCCAGCGTGCGGTCCAGCGCCATGGTCAGCTTGTCGATCCGCTCGGCCAGCACGTCGTTGGCCTTGGCGCGCTTGGCCGCCTCGGTGACGACCGCGTCCTCGATCTCCCGCAGCCGGCGGCCCTGACCGGCCATGTCCGCGCGCACGCGCACGACCCCGTCGTCGACGCCGACCAGCTGGTCACCGAAGTGCGACTGCCGTTCGGCGACCTGCTCGACCTCGGCGCGCAGCAGCTCCAGCTCGCCGGCGCCGACGCCCGCCTTGAGTGCGTCCTGCCGGTCGACCAGTTCGGCCACCGTGCGCTCGACCCCATCGACCAGGGTGTGCAGCACCTGACGCATGTGGTTGTCGTAGTGGTCCAACGCGCGCAACACGATCTTGCGCAACGCGGGCGCCATCGGCGTGCGGTGCGCGGTGTCTATGTTGGGCTGGCGTAGTAACGCGTGCTTCGCCGACTGCAACGCCAGCATCGGGTCGACCTCGGGCTTCGGCTTCGGCCGGCGTGCCCGCCATCCCCGGTACGCGTGCTCGACGCGTTCACGGACGAGCTCGCCCACCCGTGCGATCGACCGCACCGCCAGCACTCGTTCACGTCCGGCGGCACCCAGTGCCACCGCGGTCGGCAGGTCGTCGGCCAGCGAGCGCAGCAACCGCGAGGCCGCCTGCACATCGGGTTCGGCACCCTGATGACACGGCACGAGAACCGCCGTCTTGCCGAACAGCTCGGCCACGGCACCGTGGTCGGACGCAACGACGGGAATCTCCCGCACGGCGAGTTCGGCCAGGCGCAGCGCGATCCGGTCGTCCGCGCCACCGCGGTGCAGCGACACCACGGCGTCCGCGGTCAGACACGCGTCCTCGTCCTCGACCAACGAGATCCGCTGGTCAGAGGCCGTGGCCAGGCGCAGCCGCTCGGCGGCTTCAGGGTATTCGACCGCACCGACCACCGCGATCCGCAGCTCGACGTCCACCCGGTCCGGGAAGGCGCTCAAGAACGCCGACACCGCACCCAGCACGTTTCCGGCCCGGTCGAGAGAGTGGTCCGCTATCGCCGCGAACACCACCACATCGCCAGACGAGTGCTCACGCGCGCCGACGTCCTTCACCGGCACGGGCACCACGCGCACGATGGGCCCGCCGATGCGTTCCGCGGCAGCACGCGACAGGTCGGACGACAGCCACAGCTCGTTCACGCCCGTGCGGTCGTCGGCCGAAGTCGCGTCCAACGCCACTTCGACGACGAACCGTCCGTCCGGCACTTCCTCGTCCGGAGAAGTGCGCACCACCACGGGATAGCCGGCGGACGTCGACATCGGCAGCCCGGACGCACGCGCCGCGGCAAGCATCAGTTCGGTCAGCGGCCCACTGCCGATGACAGCGACACCGAGCTGATCCAGCAGAGCCGGACCCTCTTCCCGTGGCTGCGGCACGGCGGGCACGGGCAACCGTCCGGAAGCCACGCCCACCACGGCACACCACTCGCGCCACGCGTCCGCGTCGGCACCGAAGGGTGCCGGGAACTGCAGTTGCAACGCCTCGTCGGCACGCCAGACGGCGTCTGCCCAACGCGTGCCACCGTGCTCGGTCTGCTCACACGCCCAGACGAGGAACCCACCACCACCGTCTTCACCGAACGCCGGTGTCGGCGTCGGTGCCGCGGCTCGGTAGTCGGCCCGCAGCTCGGACGGGATCACCGTGCCGTCGATCAGCGTCCCGAACCGGTACGGCACCGGCTGCACGCTCCAGCCACATCGCACCAGCTCAGCGCGGTAGGCCGTGCACAGGTCGGCGACCACCGGGTGCTCGGACAGCAGCACGCGCGGCCGGTCCGCGAAATCGGCGGACAGCAGCCACGGGCGCCGCGGGTCGAAGCCGCGGAAGTTCACCGTCAGGAGGTCCTGGCCGACGACGGCCAGCGAGCCGGACTCGGTGCGGTGCAGCGGCCGGTCGGCCACGTTCCACACCGACAGCCCGAGCCGGCCCTCGCGCAGCACGTGGTGCGGCACGATCGCCGGCATGTCCAGCGAGTTCAGGTAGGGCTCCGCGCCCTCGCCGACCGCGACGAAACCGGGGTCGAACGCGCCGAACTCGTGCAGCTCGGGTGGCCCCGGCTGCAGTCCGTCGTCCGGCAGCGGCCGCAACGTGCGTGGCAGCAGCACCACCGGTGCGTTGCGCAACGCCTCCAGCACGAGCTTCGTGACCGACCCGTGCACCTGCACCCACGGGTCGAGGTACAGCACCGGCATGCCCTGCTGCAGCAACGCCTCCAGCAGCCGGGGCAGCATCGCGGCCTTCAGCTCGGCGGCGTCGTGCGCGGTGGCCAGCACGTGCAGCTCGATCTCGGACACGCCGATGTCGAGCGGCGTGATCAGCCCCGGTCCCGAATGCTCTGGCTGGGCGTCGACGACCAGCGCGACGAACCTGCCCTCGGGGTGCTCCGCGAGGAACGAGCTGGACAGGACCTTCACGGCGGGCAGTTCGGCCGCCGTCGCGACCGTGCAGGCGCAGATCGTCGGCTGGAACTCGGGTACCTCTGTCACGGAGAGCAACGTATCGGCCTCACAGCACGGGAAGGAGAGTGCGCAACTCGTACGGGGTGACGCTACGGCGGTATGCGTCCCACTCCGTCCTCTTGTTGCGCAGGAAGAAGTCGTAGACGTGCTCGCCCAGCGCCTCGGGCAGCAGCTCCGAGTTCTCCATCTCGGTGAGCGCCTCACCGAGGTTCTGCGGCAGGTTCGCGTACCCGGCGGCCCGGCGTTCGCGGTCGGTCAGCGACCACACGTCGTCCTCGGCGGGCGGCGGCAGCTCGTAGCCCTTCTCGATGCCCTTGAGGCCGGCGGCCAGGATCACCGAGTAGGCGAGGTACGGGTTGCACGCGGAGTCCACCGAACGGACTTCGACGCGGCGCGACGACGACTTACCGGGCGAGTACATCGGCACACGAACCAACGCGGAACGGTTCGCGTGACCCCAGCACACGGCCGTGGGTGCCTCACCGCCGACGATCAGCCGCTTGTACGAGTTGACCCACTGGTTCGTGACGCCGGAGATCTCGCGCGCGTGCTTGAGGATGCCCGCGACGAACTGCTTGCCGATGTCGGAGAGCTGGTACGGGTCTTCCTCGTCGTAGAACGCGTTGCGGTCGCCCTCGAACAGGGAGAAGTGCGTGTGCATGCCCGACCCCGGCTGGTCGGAGAACGGCTTGGGCATGAACGAGGCGCGCACGCCCTGCGTGATCGCGACCTCCTTCACCACGTAGCGGAACGTCATGACGTTGTCCGCCATGGTCAGCGCGTCGGCGTAGCGCAGGTCGATCTCCTGCTGGCCGGGCGC
Organism: uncultured Actinomycetota bacterium; assembly: GCA_963771775.1. GTDB lineage: Bacteria > Actinomycetota > Actinomycetes > Mycobacteriales > Pseudonocardiaceae > Lentzea. Next base: position 501,702 of record CAVYUS010000001.1, on the reverse strand, counting down.
GCCCTCGTGGTGGCTGAACTCGACGGAGATGCCCATCGCCTCCAGCGCCTCGATGGCGTGGCGGCGGAAGTGCGTGGCGGTCTCGTGCGAGGTCTGGTCGAAGAACCCGCCGTTGTCCGCGGGCTCGGGCTCGCTTCCGTCCGCGGGCAGGCCCTTGAGCAGGAAGAACTCGATCTCGGGGTGCACGTAGCAGGTGAACCCGGCCTCGCTCGCCTTCGACAGCGTGCGGCGCAGCACGTGCCGCGGGTCGGCCCACGACGGGGAACCGTCCGGCATGGTGATGTCGCAGTACATGCGCGCCGAGTAGTTGCTGCCGTCCGGCGTCTGCCACGGCAGCACCTGGAACGTCGAGGGGTCCGGCTTCGCGACCATGTCCGACTCGTACACGCGGGCGAAGCCCTCGATCGCGGAGCCGTCGAAGCCGATGCCCTCGCTGAAAGCACCCTCGAGCTCGGCGGGCGCGACCGCCACGGACTTCAAGAAGCCCAGGACGTCCGTGAACCAGAGCCGGACGAACCGGATGTCGCGTTCCTCGAGCGTGCGGAGCACGAACTCCTGCTGGCGGTCCATAGAGCGCAGCTTAAGGGCTCCCGACTCTCTACGATCAACGCATGTCCGCCCGTTGGTTGTTGGTTTGCGCACTCGCCCTGCTCACGAGCTGCACGTCCGGTGGAGATCTCCCCGATGGTGCGACGTTGCTCTCGAAGTCGGCCGAGTCGATGCGCTCGGTCAAGACCGTCCACTTCACCATCAAGGTGGACGGCGAGCTCCCGGACGTCCCGGTGAAGGAGGCCGACGGCGACCTCACCTCCGCGGGTGACTCCAAAGGCACCGCGAAGGTCACGTTCGCCGGCCAGCTGCTGTCCATCGAGTACGTCCTGACCGGGGGAAACCTGCACTTCAAGGGCCCGACCGGCGGGTTCACCAAGCTGCCGGCGGCGTTCGCGGGCCAGGTCTACGACCCGTCCGCGATCCTGAACCCGGACAAGGGCGTGGCGAAGGTGCTCGCCAGCTCGAAGGACGCGAAGACCAAGTCGTCCGGTGACGTGTCGGTGGTCGAGGCGACGGTGCCCAAGGACGTCGCGGCCGGTCTCGTGCCGGGCATCTCCGCCGACGTGAAGGCGACGTTCTCGATCGACAAGGACAACAAGCTCAAGAGCGCGCTGTTCGAGCTGCCCGGCGGTCAGAAGGTCGACATCGGACTGACGGACTTCGACAAGCCCGTCACGGTCACGGCACCCGCGTAATGCGAAAAGTAGCCCTCGCCGCGTCCGGCGCGGCCGTCCTGTTGGGAGCGCTCGACGCGTACGTCGTCGTCGGCGTCCTCACGGACATGGTGCGCGACCTCGGCATCGCGGTGAACCAGCTGCAGGAGGCGACCCCGATCGTCACCGGCTACCTGCTCGGATACGTGGCGGGCATGCCGTTGCTCGGGCAGCTGTCGGACCGGCTCGGCCGCCGGTTCGTGCTGCAGGTGTCGCTGCTCGGGTTCCTGGTCGGCTCGGTGATCACGGCGCTGGCCGCCGATGTGCCGTTGCTGGTCGCGGGCCGGGTCGTCCAGGGCCTGGCCGGTGGTGCGTTGCTGCCGGTCACGATGGCTTTGGTCGCCGACCTGTGGGAGGCGCACCGGCGATCCACGGCCTTGGGAGCGGTGGGTGCGGCACAGGAGCTGGGGTCTGTCCTCGGCACGCTGTACGGCATCGGCGTTGCGTCGCTGTTCAACGCGTTGCCGTTGTTCGAAGCGTGGGAACCGCAGAGCTGGCGGTGGGTGTTCTGGGTGAACGTCCCGTTGGCGGTCATCGCGATGGTGATCGTGCAACGGACCGTGCCGAACACACGGCGAGAGGTGCGGATCGACTTCGTTGGCGGCGCTTTGTTGGCGTTGGCGTTGTCGCTGCTGGTGGTGGCGCTCTACAACCCGACGCCTGAAGAGTCGGTGCTGCCGTCCTGGGGTTGGCCGGTCCTCGGTGCGTCTGTTGTGGTGCTGGCCGCCTTCTTCTTGTGGGAACGCCGTGCTGCTGCGCGGTTGATCGACCCCGAGGGTGTGCAGTGGCGGCCGTTCTGGGCCGTGCTCGGGGTGTCGCTGGCGGCCGGTGCTGCGTTGATGGTGACGCTGGTCGACGTGGAACTGTTCGCGCAGACCGTGTTGCGCCGGGACTCCGCGGCGGCGGCAGCCCTCCTCGCCCGCTTCCTGATCGCGTTGCCGATCGGCGCTGTCCTGGGTGGATTCCTGGCTTCACGCTTCGGCGACCGCTGGGTGTCCTTCGGTGGGCTCGCGATCGCGTCGGCGTCGTACGTGTTCATCGCGCAGTGGCCCGCTGACGTGTCCGGGCTCGTGCTCACGCGCGACCTGGCCATCGCCGGTTTCGGGCTTGGCCTGGTCATCGCGCCGTTGTCCGGTGCTGTGCTGCGTGTCGTGCCTCCGATCAGGCACGGCGTTGCGTCGGCGTTCGTCGTCGTCGCACGCATGACGGGCATGCTCGTGGGCGTGGCGGCGTTGTCCGCGTGGGGACTCCACCGGTTCCGCGAGCTCACGGCAGGCTTGAACACGCCGCTGCCGTTCGGCGTCGAGAAGGCCGAGTTCGAGCGTCAGATGGCCGAGTACCAGCGTGGGCTCACCGAGGCACTGCTCACCGAGTACCACGAGATCTTCCTGATCACGGCCGTCATCTGCGCGCTCGGAGCGCTGGGTTCGGTCCTACTACCCTCCCGTCAGCACACCGAGTCCGTTTCCGGCAGTCTCAAGTCCACCAGGTAGTTCGTGCCCACGCCGTCCACACAGCCGATGCCGGCCAGGAACGCCGTGTGCTGGTTTCCGTTGTACGTCAGCAACCGTGCGCCGAGCGCGGCCGCGAGGTCCACGCCGGACTGATACGGCGTCGCCGGGTCACCGGTCGTGGAGACCACCAGCACCTGCGGCAGTCCGTTCACGTTCGGCGGATGCGGTTCCGACGTGTGCGGGGCCGGCCAGAACGCGCACGGGCCGAGCGCGGTCTCGTCGCTGGGAACCGTGTCGTTGCCCAGGATCTCCAACAGCCTCCGACGGTTGGATTCGAGGGTCGCGCGATCCTTCACCGGCGGTTCGTCGACGCACCTGATCGCGACGAACGCGTCCTGGATGCGCGAGTAGGAGCCGTCCTGGGCGCGACCGAGGTACTGGTCGGCGAGCTGCAGCAGGGTGGTTCCGCGGTTCTGCCGCAGCTCCTGCAGACCCTTGAGCGCCGTCTCCCACAGCCGGTCCGTGTACATCGCCTGGATGATGGCGGTGTTCGCGTCCGAGTGGGACAGCTTGCGCTCGCCGACCTGCATCGGGGCCTTCTTCAGCGGCTCGATCATCTGCCGGTACTTCGACTCGGCCGCGTTCTTGTCCGTCCCGATAGGACAATCACGCTGGGCGCACCAGGCCGCGAACCGCTGGAACGCCTGCTCGAAGCCCTGTGCCTGCCGTGCTGCCGCGTCTACCTTGTCGCCGTCGACGGCCACCGCACCGTCAAGCACCATCGCGCGGACGTTGCGCGGATACATCTCCGCGTACAACGTGCCGATGCGCGTGCCGTAGGAGTAACCGAGGTAGGTCAGCTTCTCCTCCCGCAACGCACCGCGCAGCACGTCGACATCCCGCGCGACGTCACGGGTGCCGACGTTGCGCAACAGGTCGAGGCCGCTGCGTTCCGCGCACCGGTCGACGAAGTACTTGTTCTCCTGCTCGGTCTGGCTCGCGTTCTCACCCTTGGGCCGCAACCGTTGCGCGTCCCGTTCCGCGTCGGTCAGGCACTGCACGCGGGGCTGGCTCGCCCCGACGCCACGCGGGTCGAAACCCACCACGTCGAACCGCTTGCCGACCGGGTTGTTCGGCTGCATGTTCGCGACGTGCGTCATGCCCGAACCACCCGGACCGCCGGGGTTCACCACCAGAGAACCGACCCTCCGCTGCTGTTCGGCGGCGGGTCGGCGTAACAGTCCGACGGTGATCGTCCCCGCGTCCGGGTTCTCGTAGTCGAGCGGGACCTGCATGCGCGCGCACTGGATGCCCTCGCGCTCGAACAAGCCCTTGCTCTTCGCATCGGTCGCAAAGGGCTGGCACGCACTCCATGACAACACCTGCTCGTAGAAGCGCGCGAGGCCCTTGCGCGCGGCGACGGGCGAGCCGTCGATGCGCGCGTAGGACGTGGACGTGCCGAGCAAGACGATCAAGGCGAACAATGCTGCCGTGACTCGGGATCGCCTCTTCGTCATTAGGCGCACCGGGTTCCGTCAGCGGGCAACGTCTGGTCGATCAGGTACCGCACGCCGGCCTGGTCCACGCACGGCTGACCCTGGAGGAAGATCGTGTGTTGCACGCCTTCGTAGGTGAGCAGTCGCGAGTTGAGCGCCTTGGCCAGGTTCACGCCCGCCTCGTACGGCGTGGCGGGGTCACCGGTCGTCGAGATGACCAGCAGCGGTGGGATGCCGTCGGCCTTGGGCGGGCCGGTCCGCGCGGACACCGGGGCCGGCCAGAACGCGCAGGAGTCGAGCGCGGCGCCCGGCGGGTTGCCGTCGTCGAGGAACGGTGCCGCCGCCTTGTACTGCTTGGCGGTCTCCAGCAGCGCGTTCTTGTCCGTCAGCCGTGGGTCGTCGACGCAGTGCACGGCGCCGAACGCGTCCGTGATGGTCGAGTAGTTGCCCTGGTCATCGCGGTCGAAGTACACGTCGGCCAAAGACAGCAGCACGGCGCCACGGCCGTCCTTCAGCTCGGTGAGGCCACGTTGCAACAGAGGCCAGAGCTGCTCGGAGTACAGCGCCTGGATCGCGGCGGTGGTCGCGTCGTTGTAGGACAGCTTCCGGTTGCCCACGTCGATCGGCTTCTGGATCAACGGGGTCGTGAGCTGGCGAAAGCTCGTGTTCGCGTCGTCACCGAGAGGGCAGTCGCCCTTCTCCCGGCACCACTTCACGAACTCGTCGAACGCCTTCTGGAAGCCGGCGGCCTGGGCGACCAGCGATGCGAGCTGGTCCTGGGTGGGGTCGACTGCGCCGTCGAGGACAAGTGCGCGCACGTTCTGGGGGAAGGTCTCGGCGTACTCCGTGCCTATGCGGGTGCCATAGGAGTAGCCGACGTAGCTCAGCTTGGCATCGCCGAGCGCGGAACGTAGGACATCCATGTCCTTAACTACGTCCCGCGTGCCCAAGTTGGCGAGCATTGATGCCCCGAATTTTGTACCGGCGGCACACTTCTCGGCATATGCCTTGTTCTCTTGCTCCGTTTGGGTGATTCCGGCGGGACTGGTGTCCACATCGAGGTCCAAACGCTCCGCGTCGCGCTCCGGTCCGGTGAGGCATTGGACCGCCGGCACGCTCGCGCCGATGCCCCGCGGATCGAACCCGATCAAGTCGAACCGCTTCGCGAGCTCGGTCTTGCGGTAGTCCGCGACCATGCCCCCGGCGGCCGCCATGCCGGAGGCTCCCGGACCGCCGGGATTGATCAACAACGACCCGATCTTCTGACCGGTCGCCTTGTACCTCAGGACGCCGATGGTGATCGTGTCACCGGCCGGCTTGGCGTAGTCGAGCGGAACCTGCAGGCGGGTGCACTCGACGTCGCGCTTGCTCCCGTAGGCCTGCCTGCTCGACCCGGTCGTGGCGAACGGCGCGCAGTCCTGCCAGGCGAGCTGCTGGCCGTAGAACTGCTCCAGCCCCGCCGGGACGGTCCCGGCCGGGCCGGGTTTCTCGAAGGACACGCCGGGCTTGGCATTCCCCCCGATGATCGACGTGCAGGACGCGAGCAGCGGAATGACGAGCAACACGCTCAAGAGTCGGACCACAGCCCGATGGTATGGGAGATGATGAGCGCATGCCGCAGCTTCGCATCGCGCTCGCCCAGGTCAACGCCACTGTTGGCGACCTTTCCGGCAATGCGTCGTTGGTCGTGGAGTGGACGCGCAAGGCCCGTGAAGGCGGCGCGCACCTCGTCGTGTTCCCCGAGATGGTGCTGACCGGCTACCCGGTCGAGGACCTGGCGATCCGCACGTCCTTCGCGCGCGCTTCCGCCGAGGCGCTGGAACGGCTGGCCGGCGCGCTGGACGAGGCCGGGCTGGGCGACATCGCCGCGTTCGTCGGGTACCTGGAGCACGACTCCGTTGGCCCGCGCAACGCCGCGGCCGTGCTGCACGGCGGGCGGGTCGTGGCCCGTCAGTGCAAGCACCACCTGCCGAACTACGGCGTGTTCGACGAGCGGCGCTACTTCAAGCCCGGCTCCTCACTGGACGTCGTGCGGATCAACGGTGTCGAGGTCGGCATGGTGATCTGCGAGGACCTGTGGCAGGACGGCGGCCCGATCACCGCCCTCGGTGACGCCGGGGTGGACCTGGTGGTCTCGCCGAACGCCTCCCCCTACGAACGCAAGAAGGACGACCAGCGGCTGCCGCTCGTCGTCCGCCGCGCCGCCGAGGCCGGTGCGCCGCTCGCCTACTGCAACCTGGTCGGCGGCCAGGACGAGCTGGTGTTCGACGGCGACTCCCTCGTGGTGGCCGCGGATGGTCAGCTGATCGGCCGCTCACCGCAGTTCGTCGAGCACCTCATGCTGGTGGACTTCGACCTGCCCGGCGGCTCCTCGTTCGAGCAGGGGCAGATCGGCGACTTCTACGTGCGCCGCGTGTTCCTCTCGGACGCCGTGCCCGCCTACGAACCGCTGCCCGCACCGCGCGTGTTCGAGCCTCTGTCCGATGAGGCAGAGGTGTGGCACGCGCTGGTCACCGGCCTGCGCGACTACGTGCACAAGAACGGTTTCCGGTCCGTTGTGCTCGGTCTGTCCGGTGGCATCGACTCTGCCGTTGTGGCTGCTTTGGCGGTCGATGCTCTTGGCGCAGACTCCGTGTACTGCGTGTCGATGCCTTCGTCGTACTCGTCCGAGCACTCCCGTTCGGACGCCTCCGACCTGGCTGTGCGGACCGGGTTGCACTTCACGACCGAGCCGATCGCGGACATGGTGTCGACGTACGTCGAACAGCTGAAGCTGACCGGTCTGGCCGAGGAGAACATCCAGGCGCGATGCCGGGGCATGCTGCTGATGGCGTTGTCCAACCAGCACGGCCACCTTGTCCTGGCCACCGGCAACAAGTCGGAGCTCGCCGTCGGCTACTCGACGATCTACGGTGACGCGGTCGGCGGCTACGCCCCCATCAAGGACGTGTTCAAGACCCTGGTCTTCAGCCTGGCGCGCTGGCGCAACGCCGAGGCGGAGAAGCGCGGCGAGGTGCCGCCCATCCCGGAGAACTCGATCACCAAGCCGCCGTCGGCCGAGCTGCGGCCCGGCCAGGTCGACAGCGACTCGCTGCCGGACTACGAGCTGCTCGACGACCTGCTCGACGACTACGTCGAGGGCGACCGCGGCTACGACGACCTGCTGGCGGCCGGGTTCGAGCCGGAGCTGGTCGACCGGGTGCTGCGGATGGTCGACAAGGCCGAGTACAAGCGCCGGCAGTACCCGCCGGGCACGAAGATCTCGAACAAGGCGTTCGGACGCGACCGCAGGCTGCCGATCACCAGCGGGTGGCGCGAGGGCTGAGCCTGCTCCACCTGCGGAAGTGGAGTCTGCTCTACCGCGCGGCGCACGGGCCGATCGCTACGTTTCCGCACATGAAGCGGATCTGGGCGGCACTGTTCTACCTGGCGACCGGGCTACTGACGGCCATCGCGTCGTGGCTCGCGCTCGGGGTGCTGGTGCTGTCCGTGGTCGTGCTGCCGCTGCTGCCGATCACCGCGCCGCTGATGCGCCGGATCGTGGACCTCGACCGGAGGCGGCTGGCCCGTCTCACGGGTGTCGAGGTGCCGTCGCCCGAGCCACTCACCGGACCGTGGCTGCACCGGGCGCAGCGGGTGCTGGCCGATCCAGCCAGCCGGCGCGACGGGATGTGGCTGGTCACGCACGCCTTCTTCGGCACGGTGTTCGGGGCGGCCGCCATCGGCATCGCGGGCGCGCTGGTGCAGCAGCCGTTGGTGCCACTGTTCTGGTGGACGATCCACGGCGGGATGGACAACTCGTTCGGCATCCACGTCGACTCGTGGGCGAGTGCGTTCCTGAGCGTGCCGATCGCGATCGTGCTCACACTGCTCCTGACTCAGGCGCCGCGCCTGGCCGCACTGGACGCGAGCTTGGCGAAAACGTTGCTGGCACCGCCGCGAGCTTCGTTGGAGACGCGGCTGGCCGAGGTCGTCGCGACCCGTGCGGCGGCGTTGCAGGCGCACGGGGCCGAGTTGCGGCGCATCGAGCGGAACCTGCACGACGGGACGCAGAACAAGCTGGTCGGCGTGGTGATGATGCTCGGCATCGCGGAACGGACGCTGGTCCACAACCCGGAGAACGCGCTCCAGGCGTTGCTCAGGGCACAGGACGCGGCAGGCGACGCGTTGACGGAACTGCGCGACGTCGTCCGGAGCATCCATCCCCCCGTGCTGGACGACCTGGGGCTGGACGGCGCGATCAAGTCACTGGCCGCGCGGTGCCCGGTGCCGTGCGCGCTGGCGGCCGACCATCTCGGCCGGATGCCGGCGGCGGTGGAGGCGGCCGCCTACTTCGCGGTGGCCGAGGCGCTCACCAACGTGGCCAAGCACAGCGGTGCCTCGCAGGCGTGGGTGAGCCTTGCGGTGCAGGACTTCCAGCTCGTCGTCGTGGTCCACGACGACGGCCGGGGCGGCGCGGACGAGCAGCGGGGAACGGGACTGGACGGCATTCGCGGCCGGGTCGAGGCGCTGGACGGCACCGCGACCGTGAGCAGTCCGGAGGGTGGCCCGACCGTGCTCACCGTCGTGCTACCAATGGGACGGTGACCATGCGAATCGTGATCGCCGAAGACGACGCTCTTCTCCGCGAGGGCCTGACGTTGTTGTTGCGCAACGAAGGCCTGGATGTGGCAGCGGCCACGGACAACCCGGACGACTTCCTCGTGGCCGTCGCCGAGCACGAGCCGGACATCGCCGTGGTCGACGTGCGGATGCCACCGACGTTCACCGACGAGGGGCTCAAAGCCGCGGTGGAAGCACGGCGGAGGCACCCGAAGCTGGCCGTGCTGGTGCTGTCGGCGTGGGTGGAGCAGAGCTACGCGCATGAACTGCTCGCCGGCACCAACGGTGGCATCGGCTATCTGCTCAAGGAACGGGTCGGCAAGGTCGCGGACTTCCTCGATTCGCTGCACCGGGTGGCCGCGGGCGGTACGGCGCTGGACCCCGAGGTGGTGTCGCAGTTGCTGGTGCAGCGCAAGGCGGACGACGCGCTCGGTGTGCTCTCACCGCGCGAGCGCGAGGTGCTCAGCCTGATGGCGCAGGGGCTGTCCAACGCGGCCATCGGCGAACGGCTGGTCGTCAGCTCTGGTGCCGTGCACAAGCACATCGGCAATGTGTTTCTGAAGCTTGGTCTCAACAGCGAGGACGGCGCTGGAGATCGACGTGTGCAGGCCGTCCTCGCGTACCTGGATCACTGAGCCAATCAGGTCGGACGGACGAACGGGAACAGCACGGTCTGCCGGATCGACGTGCCGGTCAGCATCATCAGCAACCGGTCCACCCCCATGCCGAGCCCGCCCGTAGGCGGCATGCCGTGTTCCAGCGCCCGCAGGAAGTCCTCGTCCAGCTCCATCGCCTCGACGTCACCGGAAGCGGCCTTCAACGACTGCGCCTCCAGCCGTCGCCGCTGCTCCAGCGGGTCGGTCAGCTCCGAGTAGGCCGTACCGATCTCCGCGCCGAACGCGACCAGGTCCCACCGCTCCGCCAGTCGCGGATCGACCCGGTGCTGCCGGGTCAGCGGTGACACCGAGGTCGGGAAGTCGATGTAGAAGGTCGGCCCGACGGTCACCGGTTCGACGAACGAGTCGTAGGCCTCCAGCACCAGCTGACCGTGGTCCCAGTCGTCGTTGATCTCGACGTCACGAGCGGAAAGCAGCGAACGCAGCTCGGAGACGGACGTGTCCGGCGTGACGGTGGCGCCCAAAGCGGAGGAAACCGCCGTGTAGACCGGAATCACCGGCCACTCACCCGAGATGTCGAACGAACCCTCCGGCCGCACCGCCACCTCCTCCCCGAACGCCGTGCGAGCCGCGTGCTGGATCAACGAGCGCACCATGTCCAGCATCACCTGATAGTCCGCATAGGACTGATAGGCCTCCAGCATGGTGAACTCGGGGTTGTGCGTGGCGTCCGCGCCCTCGTTGCGGAAGTTGCGGTTCAGCTCGAACACCCGGTCCACGCCCGCGACGCACAGCCGTTTCAGGTACAGCTCCGGCGCGATCCGCAGGTACATCCGCATGTCGTAGGCGTTGATGTGGGTGACGAACGGCCGGGCGTTCGCTCCGCCGTGCACCGCCTGCAGCATCGGCGTCTCGACTTCGAGGTACTCGCGGGAATGCAGGAACTCGCGCACGCTGCGGATGACGTCGCTGCGCAGCTTCAGCAGTGCCGCCGAGTCCTGGTTCACCACGAGATCCAGGTAGCGCTGGCGCACGCGCGCTTCCGGGTCGGTGAAGCCCTTCCGCTTGTCCGGCAACGGGTGCAGGCATTTCGCGGTCATCGTCCAGGTGTCGGCCAGCACGGAGATCTCGCCATGGTCGGACTTGATGACCTGCCCGGTCACGCCGACGTGGTCGCCGAGGTCGACGTCCGACTTCCACGACGCCAGTGCGTCGCCGAGCGAGTCGACGGACAGCATCAGCTGGATCTCGCCGCTGAAGTCCCGCAGCCGCGCGAAGCACAGCTTGCCCATCTCCCGCAGCGCCACCACGCGGCCGGTGACCGAGACGTCCTCGCCGAAGCGTTCCCTGGCCGCGGCGAGGAGATCCGTGCGGTCGAAGCCCACCGGGTACGGATCGACACCGGCGGCCACCAGCCGTTCGACCTTCGCGATCCGCACCCGGACCTGCTCCGGCCGGCGCACCGTCTTCGGCTCGACCCGGATCGCGTCGATCTCGGCGACCTTGGCGGCGAACTCGTCGCTCACGTCGGTCTTCTGCAACGCCCGCTTGCGCAACGACCGCAGCGACGGCACGAACCCCTCCGCCACACCGGCGGCGATGCTGACCCGCGGCAACGACCGCGACCGCTGGTAGCAGAGGAACCGCGGCTCCCAGTCCGGCAGGTACTTGGCGTTCGACCGGTACAGCGACTCCAGCTGGAAGAACCGCGACGCCAGCGACAGCACCCGCCGCCACGCCCGCAGCACCGGGCCCGCGCCGATCTTCTCGCCCTCCTCGAACACCGCGCGGAACATCGCGAAGTTCAACGAGATCCGCTGCACGCCGAGATGTCCGGCGGCCGCGGCGAGCTGGGCGACCATGTACTCGTTCAGGCCGTTCTCCGCCGCCCGGTCCCGCCGCATCAGGTCCAGCGAGACACCGCGACGGCCCCACGGCACGAACGACAGCAGGCCCCTCAGCGCACCCGAAGCGTCATAGGCCTCGACCATCACGCACCGGCCGTCGCTCGGATCTCCCAGGCGCCCCAGCGCCATCGAGAACCCGCGCTCGGTCTCGGCGCCGCGCCACTCCTCCGCGCGGTCCAGAATGGACGACATCTCGTCCGGCGCGATCTCGCTGTGCCGGCGGACCCGCGTGGTGTACCCGGCGCGTTCGACCCGCGACACCGCCTGGCGCAGCCCGCGCCGTTCCGGACCGGCGAGGTTGAACTCGCGCACGTCCAGGATCGCCTCGTCGCCGATCTCCAGCGCCTTGAGCCCGGCGTCCGAGTACACCTGCGCACCGCGTTCGGACGCGCCGAGCACGCCCGGCATCCAGCCGTACGTGCGGGCCTCGGCCAGCCAGGCCAGCACGGCCTCCGGCCACGCCTCCTCGTCACCGATCGGGTCCGCGGACGCCAGCGTGACGCCGCCGATCACCCGGTAGGTCAGCGCGGCCCGGCCGGACGCCGCGAACACCACGCTCTTGTCGCGCCGGGTCGCGAAGTAGCCCAGCGAGTCCGGCTCGCCCTCGGCCGCGAGCAGGCGGCGCACGTCCAGCTCCTGCTCCGGCGTGATCACGTTCTGGGTGCGGACACCGCGGAAGAACAGGTACATGCCGCGAATCGCGACGAGTGTGCCGCCCAGGCTGAGCAGCGACGCTCAGCCACTGCGGGCCCTCGGGGATGTCGAGCCGGCCCAGCCGGACGACCTCACCCGTCGCCTGGTTCGCCGCCCACGCGAGCTTGTCGAGCTGCTCGCCGCAGCGCGCCGGGGAAGACCTCCGTGAGGCCCCAGCCGACCAGCACCAGCGTGATCATGCCCAGCACGAACGACGCAAGCGCTTGCCGCCACGCACCGCGCGCCAGTCGCGCCGGGAACGCCGACCGCACCACCCACAGCAGCGACACGAACAGCGACCGAGGTCGCGACACCCGGCCCCGAGGAACACCCAGTAGCCCACTTCGTCGTCGCCCTGCAGGACTTCTTCAGGTGCGACGGCCAAGATGACCATGATGGACACGACCGACAGCAGGCCAGTCACCTGGAAGAGCAGCAGCGCCCCCAGCGCCGCCCGCTTGTGCCTGCGCAGTGCCGCGCCCAGCACGAAGAACACCAGCGCGATGAAGAGGTTTCCGTCGATGGGCAGGCCGAAGAAGAACCCGACGATGTCGGCGACACCGGTGAACCAGCTGTCCTCGGGCAGGATCACCCGGAGCAGTGACATCGCTCCGGCCACTTGGACGATCGTCGCGATCGCGCCCGCGGTCTTCCACTTCCAGGCCGGTGCCACATCCACTCCAGAGGTCGGCAGATGATGGCCATGATCCCCTCCTCGGCCGGACGGGTGCACGTCGCCTCCACCGGGCGTGTCGACCGGCCCGTCGTCGTGCTCAGCTCAGGTCTGGGCGGGGCCTGGTTCGACTGGGACCGGACCGCGCGGCTGCTGGAACCACTCGCTCGGGTGATCGTGTTCGACCGGCCCGGCCTCGGGATGAGCGGCCCCGCACGCCGCGGGCCGTCGCTGGCGCGTGAGGTGGCCGTGCTCGACGCGGTGCTGCGCGGGGTCCCCAAGGCGATCCTGGTCGGGCACTCGATGGCGGCGCTGCACGTCGAGGCCTACGCCCGGCTGCGGCCGCACCGGGTCGACGGGATCGTGCTGCTGGATCCGGACACCGAGGCGCCGGGCTCCGGGGCGCCGTTCGACCTGTCGGCGGTCCTCGCGCAGGGAATGCGGGCGTTCGGCAGCCGCTGGCTCGGCGCCCGCCTCACCCGCCGGTTCGGGCACTCGTTCCGCAACCTGCTGACCGCGACCGCGACCCTGGGGGTCACCGATCCGGCGCCCGCTGACCTGGTCGAACTCGTCTACCGGCGGCCAGGCGTCGGCCGGGCGGTGCTGTGGGAGCTCGCGTCCTACCCCGGTCAGGTCGCGACCCTGGAACGCCTGCGGCAACGTCGTGAGCTGCCCGAAGTGCCGTTTCTCGTGCTCACGGCCGGACGCAGGATCTGGCCGGAGCACCAGTCGTTGGCCGCCCTCGTGCCGTGGGGACGCAACGTGCCGGTGCCCGGCAGTCGGCACATGATTCAGATGGACCGGCCGGACGCCGTCGTGATGGCCGTCCGGGATGTTCTCAGGGCTCGACCCGCTCCTTGAGCAGGCAGAACTCGTTGCCCTCCGGATCGGTGAGCACGTACCAGCTCACGTCGCCCTGACCGATGTCGGTGTGCCTCGCGCCGAGAGCCACCAGCCGGGCCAGCTCGGCCTCCTGGTCGCGGTCGGTGGCGTTCACGTCGATGTGCAGGCGAAGTTTCTGCAGCTTGGGGCTGGGATCGCGGATGAAGAGCAACGTCATCCGGCGGTCCGGGGGTCCGATCTGCACGCAGTCGTCCTCGCGATCGAGGATCTCGTAGCCGAGCACCTCGCTCCAGAAGGTGGCGAGGCGTTCCGGATCGGTGCAGTCCAGTGCGAGTTCGGTGATTCGTGATCCCACACATGTGACGGTAACCGCATCCGCATCCCGGTTTCCGGCTAACGGTGTCACCCTGGTGTTCGGCAACCGTGCACAAGCGCCCGGGGACCCACCGACGTGGGCCTCGAGGAAAGGAACGGTCGACGATGACCAATGCCGAAGTTTCCGCGCCCTACGGCAACGGAGCGGGCCAGAAGGCCCCCGCCAAGAGGGTTCGCGTTCATCACCTGCGTGAGATGAAGGAACGCGGCGAGCCGTGGCCCATGCTCACGGCGTACGACACGTTCACCGCCTCGATCTTCGACGAGGCCGGCATCCCCGTCCTGCTGGTCGGCGACTCCGCTTCGAACACCGTCTACGGGTACGACACCTCGCTGCCGGTCACGGTGGACGAGCTGGTGCCGCTGGTAGGCGCGGTATCGCGCTCGGTCAAGCGTTCTCTCGTGGTCGCTGACCTGCCGTTCGGCTCCTACCAGGTGTCGGTCGAGCAGGCCGTGGCAACCGCGGTGCGGTTCATGAAGGAAGGCCGGGCGCACGCGGTCAAGCTGGAGGGTGGCGCCTATTTCGCGCCGCACATCCGCGCGATCACGGCCGCGGGCATCCCGGTCATGGCGCACATCGGCTTCACCCCGCAGTCCGAGCACCAGCTCGGCGGCTACCGCGTGCAGGGCCGCCACGAGAACCACGACGTGGTGCTCCACGACGCGATCGCCGTGCAGGAGGCGGGCGCGTTCGCGGTCGTGCTGGAGATGGTCACCGCCGAGGTCGCGAAGCAGATCACGCACGACCTGGTCATCCCGACCGTCGGCATCGGCGCCGGTCCGGACACCGACGCCCAGGTGCTCGTCTGGCAGGACATGATGGGCCTGAACCGCGGCAAGGCGCCCAGGTTCGTCAAGCGCTACGCGGACATCGGCAACATCATGCTCGGCGCGGCCAGCGAGTTCGCCAACGAGGTGCGCGGGCACCAGTTCCCCGGCCCCGAGCACACCTTCCACTGATCGTTCGTCCTAGCGGGTCCAGACCTCCGGGTCTGGGCCCGCCGGCACGATCCCGGTCGGATTGATCTCGTGGTGCGTCACGTAGTAGTGGCGCTTGATGTGGTCCCAGTCGACCGTGTCCCCGAACTGCGCATAGAGGCGCTTCGCGTACGCCCACAGGTTCGGCATCTCGGTCAGCTTGTTCCGGTTGCACTTGAAATGGCCGTGGTAGACCGCGTCGAACCGGACCAGCGTGGTCCAGAGCCTGATGTCGGCCTCGGTGAGCTGCTCGCCCACCAGGTAAGCGTGTGTCCCGAGGTGGTCTTCGAGGCGGTCGAGCTCGGCGAACAGGTTGGTGTACGCCTCTTCGTAGGCCTCCTGTGACGAGGCGAAACCGGCCTTGTAGACGCCGTTGTTGACGTTGCGGAAGATCGGCTCGATCCAGGCGTCGATCTCCTCCCGCAGGTGCTCCGGGTAGAGCGTGCTCTCCGGGCGCCACCGGGTGCTGAAGTCCAGCGTGATCTGCGGGTAGTCGTTCGTGACGACCTCGCCGGTGGTGGTGTCGACGATCGACGGCACGGTGACGCGGCCCTCGTAGCCGGGGTCGGCCCGTTCGTAGGCTTCTTTGAGGAAGTCGATGTGCAGGACCGGATCGGTGCCGGCGAAGCGCCAGCCCCGCTCGTCCCGGATCGGGTCGACGACGGCCAGCGAGATCGCGTCCTCGAGCTTCAGGAGCTTGCGGACGATGACCGCGCGGTGCGCCCACGGACAGGCGAGGCTGACGACGAGCCGGTAGCGGCCGGGTTCCGGCTCCGGCCGTGCGGTGAAGCGGTTGGGCTGCCGGACGAACGCCCCCGTGGTCGAGGTCTCCTTCGTGAACTGCGCCATATCCTCGACGATAGGCCCATGTACCCGGAGATCGAGCCCCACGCGTCAGGCCACCTGGACACCGGCGACGGCAACCTCGTGTACTGGGAGGAGTGCGGCAACCCGACCGGCAAGCCCGTCGTCTTCCTGCACGGCGGTCCCGGCGGCGGCTGCTCGCCGTCGCACCGCCGCCTGTTCGACCCCGCCGCCTACCGGATCGTCCTGTTCGACCAGCGCGGCTGTGGGCGGTCGACCCCGCACGCCTCGGAGACCGCCGACCTCTCGCTGAACACGACCTGGCACCTGGTCGCCGACATCGAACGGCTGCGGGAGTCGCTGGGCATCACACGGTGGCAGGTGTTCGGCGGTTCCTGGGGTTCGACCCTGGCGCTGGCCTACGCCCAGAAGCATCCCTCCCGCGTTTCCGAACTGGTGCTGCGCGGCATCTTCACCCTGCGATCGTCCGAAGTGGACTGGTACTACCGCGGCGGGGCGGCGAACCTCTTCCCCGACCTGTGGGAGAAGTTCATGGCACCGTTGCAGGGTCTCGACGGCGATCCGGTCGAGCTGTACGCGAAGCTGCTGGCCGATCCCGACCCGGCGGTGCACGGGCCGGCGGCGGTCGCGTGGAGCACCTGGGAGGGCGCGACGGTGACCCTGCTGCCCCGGCCGGAGCTGGTCGCCGACTTCGCGGAACCTGCTTACGCGCTGGCGTTCGCGCGGATCGAGAACCACTACTTCGTGAACGACGGGTGGTTCGAGGAGGGGCAGCTGATCCGGGATGCCGCGCTCTTGAAGGACATTCCCGGCGTGATCGTGCAGGGGCGGTACGACATCGCCACTCCCGCGGTGTCCGCCTGGGACCTGCACAAGGCCTGGCCTGGGTCGGAACTGGTGCTGGTGCCGGATGCCGGGCACGCCTACGACGAGCCCGGCATCCTGGCCGCTCTGCTGGCGGCGACCGATCGCGTTCGGTGAGGACACGGCCTAACGCAGGCCGTTCCAGCGCGGGCTCGACGTGGTGCACGCGGCAAGGGCGATCTGGGCGGTGAGGCACTTGCCGGCGCCGAGGTTGCGGAACTGGAAGGACGTGCTGGTGTTGGGCGTGCGGCGCCAGCTCTGACTGGCGCCACCGGTGCAGGTCTGGCCCAGGACGTCGCCGGCGCTCGTCGCGGCGAGGCACTTGCGGGTGGCCATGTTGCGCGGCCGGTCTGCGTCGCTGACCGGGACGATCCATTGCTGTTCGGCGGACTGCTCGTTGCAGGGCTTGAACACGATGTTGGTGCCGGAGTCGGCCAGGCAGCGGCTGGTGCCGGCGAGTTGGTAGACGACGATCGGTTCGGCCTGCGCCGGGACTGCGGTGAGAGCGGTGACGGCGGCGGCTGTCGCGATGATCGCGGCTAGTTTCCCCATGGGGCAAACAGTGGCAGTTGATCGACGCCTTGGAATGGGCCGAACGGTGTCAACTCCGGCCGTAGCCGAGGGCTCGTCCGAGGCTTGCCCGCGCCTCGACCAGAGAGGGGCCGTACCAGGTGAGGTGCCTGCCGTTGACCAGGACGTAGGGCAGGCCGGGGAAACTTTCCGGACCGTCCTCGTGGGTGAAGACGTATGGCTCGTCGGGCAGGATCACCAGGTCCGGGCGTCGCGCGTTCAGCTCGTCCAGGCTCGGCCGCGGATACCGCTCCTCGTGCGAGGCGTAGACGTTCTCGACGCCCAGCCGCCGCAGCACATCGGTGGCGAACGTGTCGCGTCCGACGACGACCCACGGCCTGCGCCAGACCGGGATCAACGCGGTCAGCTCGGCCGGTTTCGTCTCGCGCCAGAGGTTTTCGGCCTGGACGAGCCAGTCCGGTTCGAGGTCCCAGGCCGTGCCGAAGAGCCTTCTGAGCGATTTCAACGCCATCGGCACGGTCTGCGGCGCCTCGGTCACCCAGACCTGGACACCGTTGGCGCGCAACCGGTCGACGTCCTCGGCGCGGTTCTCCTCGGAGTTCGCGATGACGAGTTCCGGGTTGAGCGCGAGAACCTTGTCGACGTCGGGGTACTTGGAGCCGCCGACGCGCGGAACGTCCAAATCGGACGGATGCGTGCAGTAGTCCGTCGCGCCGGCCAGGAAGGACGGCACGCTGACCGCGACGGCCTCGGTGATGGACGGCACCAGACTGACCACGCGTTCCGGCCGGTCGAGCACCACCGGCTCACCGAGGTCGTCGACGGGCAGCATCAGACTCCCGTGATCTTCAGGCCGGCGTGGGTCTTGTAGCGGCGGTTGACCGCGATGAGGTTCGCCGTGAACGCCTCGACCTGGTGGGCGTTGCGCAGCCGGCCGCCGTAGACGCCGCGGAAGCCGGGAACCAGCTCGGCCAGCTCCCGAACCGTGTCAGTGGCTTCGCGATCGTCGCCCAGCACCAGCACATCCATGTCCACTTCGGACACATTCAGGTCGGCGAGCAGCACGGCGGACACGTGGTGGAACGCGGCCGTGACACGCGACTCCGGCAGCAGCAACTCGGCCTGCTGGGCCGCACTGCCCTCCGTGACCGGCAGCGCGAACGGCCCCTGCTTGTCGAACCCGAGCGGGTTGACGCAGTCGATGACGATCTTGCCGGCGAGCTGGTCCCGCAGCGAGGCCAGCAGGTCGCCGTGCCCGTCCCACGGAACCGCGACCAGCACGATGTCCGAGTCGGCCGCGCAGTCGGCGTTGTCCGCGCCCCGCACGTCGCCGCCCGCGACCCCGACGATCTCCTTGGCCGCCAGCTCGGCCCGCTCGGCACTGCGGGAGCCGATGATCACCTTGAGGCCCGCCTTGGCCCAGCGGATCGCGAGGCCCTTGCCCTGGGCTCCGGTGCCGCCCAGGACGCCGACGGTGAGGTCACGAATCTCAGTCACCCCTGCATCTTCACACGGGCCGCTATGTGGGGGCTGGGCAACGTGACCTTGGGCTCTTCACGGGCTCCTCAGCGGCTCTGCAGTGGGCTCTTCAGTGGCTCGTCAGGCCACTGTTCAGGGGCTCTGCGGGCCGCTCTTCAGGGGACTCTCCGGGCCGCCGGGAGTGTCAGACCCGCCGAGTACGTTGGGTCGCGGGGGCTCCCGAATCCAGGGGGACGCCTGCGCGAGCATGCCCAGGCTCCGGGAACGCCTCCACGAGCGTGCACAGGCCCCGGGGACGCCTGCGCGAGCGCGCACAGAGTTCAGGCACGTCTGCGCGAGCAGGCTCAGGCCTCGGGGTGCAGGACTCCGGCAAAGTCAGCCACCCACGTCCACCTGGTTGCTGATGGCGTCTGCAGGTACCACCAACCCGACGCACAGCCTCGGGACGATGCGACCAGGTTGGGTGTAGTCAGCGGCGATTCGATCATGTGTTGGCAGTACTTGCAGACGCCCGAACCCCACAGTTACCGGAGCCCTGGGGACGCCGGCACCAGCCTGGCTCAGGCCTTCTCGAACCGCACCCGCCGCTGCCCCGGATCCGCCTCCACCAACCGCACCCGAATCCGCTCCCCCTCCGGCAGCCGCTTCCCAGCGCACTTGGCCAGCACCGGCGGCGCCGACACGAACACCTCGGCCTCGTTGTCACCCGCCCGCAGCACCACGGCCTCGAACTCCTGCCCCACCCGGCCGGCCAGCACCCACGCCTCGACCTGGTCCAACGACGCCCGCTCGACCTTCGACGCCACCGAGTCCGACGCTCCCATCAGCGACGGAAGCTGCGGCAACGCCTCGGCCAGCCACTCGGGCAGCGAAGCACCGGCCGAAACCGCCAGGCACACCTCAGTGGCGAAGCGGTCCACGAGCCGACGAAGAGGCGCGGTCACGTGTGTGTACGGCGCGGCCACGCCTGCGTGAGTGGTCACCTCAGGAACAGCGCCTGAGAACGCCGTGTACCCCGCACCGCGCAACAGCCGTGTGGCGTCCGTGAACAGCGCCAACGACTCCGGCCGGGAAGCATCCAGCCCGGCCAGGAACGCACCCGGCGACACCTTCGCGGGCCACGGCACCCGCAGCGCCGCGGCGGACTTCCGCAGCGCGGCAACCGCCGCGGCGTCCGGCTCGGGCAGCGTGCGCAGGATGCCGACGCGGGCCTCCAGCATGATCGAAGCGGCGGCCATGCCGGTCATCAGCGAGATCTCGGCGTTCCACGAGTCCACGGCTGCACGCGGCCGGGTGACCAGCTGCCAGCCCTCACCGTCGGGCTCGATCTCCTGCTCGGGCAACTGCAGCTCGATCGCGCCGCGCTGCTTCGCGAGTTCCCGGCGCAACGGCCCGAACTCGGCCAACGCCGCCACGGACGGATGCGGGTTGCCGGCGTCGAACGACTCCTGCACCGACGCGTAGTCGAACTGGGCCTGAGACCGCACCAACGCCCGTCGCACCTCAACGGCTGTGGGCACACCTTCAGCCGAACAAGTGAACGTCCACAGCACCGCGGGCCGCACGACCCCGGGCAAGAGAGAGGCCGCGCCCTCGGACAGCAAGGTCGGATGCAGCGGCACGTTGCCGTCAGGCAGGTAGTTGGTCTGACCGCGCTGCCGGACCTCGGTGTCCAGCGCACCGCCAGGCGTCACGAAGGCGCCGAGATCGGCGATCGCGTAGTGCACGACGAAGCCGGTCGACGTCCGTTCCAGGCAGAGGGCCTGGTCCAGGTCCTTGGCGCCTGGCGGGTCGATCGTCACCAGCGGAATCGAGGTGAGGTCGGGGCGGTCTCCGAACGACTTGGAGACCGCCGCCTCGGCCTCGGCGAGCACGGGAGCGGGGAACGAAGTCCGCAGCCCGAACTCGGTGCGGATGCCGTCGAAGTCCAGGTCTGCACTACCAGTGCGGATCACCAATGAAGCCACCCGCACAGAGTAGAGCCGTCAGTCTTCGTCCTCGCCGCGCCACTTCTTCTCCGACTCGTCCGCGGCCTTGGTGCGCTCACGAGCGATCTCCAGCGCACGAGCCGCCGTGGCCGCGTCCGGGTACGGCCCCATGCGGTCTCCACCCTTGCAACCCTTGCCCTGCTCCACCGTCTGGTGGGTCAGGCAGTAGTACCAACCGCTCTTGTCGCTCATACGCGTTCGCCTCCCAAAGGCGCCGGGAATCCCCGCGGCGGTGTCGACTGGTTGGCGTTGGCGTACTCCGACGGGATCGGATCCAAACATGAGACCAGGACGGTCCGGTCCTCGGCGTTCTCGATCTTGCGGCCGGACCGGTCGCGGTAGACCAGGGAGCCGTCGGAGTCGATCTCCATGATCGCCCCGACCTCGGCCAGCTGCTCCTCGTCGAGGTCCGCGAGCTTCTCGTAGCGCGAGGGCACGACGCGGTAGACCGGCCACTTCAGGTGGCCGTAGGTGCGGTGGAACTCGGCCAGCAGGTGCGTCATGTGCTGCTGCCACGGCAACGGCATCGCCTCGGCCAGCGCACGCGGGACCACCACGTAGTCCGGTGTGACGCCTGGTGCTCCGGCCGCCATGTAGTCGCGCACTGGTGTGCTCGACGCGGGCGGTCCGGAAGGCCTCGGGATGGGGTCGTGGTTGAACATGCAGCGCCTCCCCGCGATCTACACGCCCGGCCGGACGGCCAGCGGCATCAGCTCGTGATAATTCCAGTTGATCTTGCTGATCTTCACGACATCACCCGTTTGGGGGGCATGGATGTACTCGTCGTTGCCGAGATACATGCCCACGTGGTGCACCGATCGGGGGTCTGCCGTGTTGTAGGCCCAGAAGAGCAGGTCGCCTGCCTGGGCTTCGCGGACCGCGAGGTGCGCGCCGCCCTTCTCGTACTGATCGTTCGCGACGCGCGGGATCCGCACGTTGGCCGCCGCGAACGCCTTCACGAGGATGCCGGAGCAGTCCCACGCGTCCGGGCCGTTGCCGCCCCACAGGTACGGCTCGCCCAGCTGTTGCTTGGTGAACTCGATGGCGACACCCGCCGCGTTCGACGCCAGCAGGAACTGGCCCGCGCCCGCGCCGCAGCCGGCCGGGTCGGCGATCTGGCCCAGTTCGCCGAGCAGGAAGGCCGCCATGGCCTCCCAGTTGTGGTAGCGGTCCGGGAACGCCGACCGCTCCACCGCCTGTGCCGAGTCACCGGGACGCCTGTTCTCCCAGTCCGGCACCTTCAGCAGCACGTCGTAGAACTTGTTGATCGCGTACGTGCGGGTCGGTCACCTCGGCGGGCGTTCCCCAGCCCATCGACGGCCGCATCTGGAAGATCCCGAGCGAGTCGCGGTCGCCGTAGTTCAGCGGACGCAGACCCGACTCGGTCATGCCCGCCTGGATCGCGACCTGCCAGGCCAGCGGCGGCAGCTTGCGCTCCTGGCCGATGGAGATGATGCGCGCGACGATGTTGCGCTGCTCGTCGTTCAGCCGCGACGCATCGTAACGGCCCTTGTCGCCGCCACCCGCGTCCCACGGCCCGATCGAGGCGGTGCACCCCATCCGCATGAAGTTGGCGCCCACCACCGGATTCGTGGAGTTGCTGACCACCTGCGTCACGCCCGACGTCGCCACCGCGATCACGACGACCGTGGCGAGGGCCCCGACCAGCAGCATCCATCGCATGGGTCAGTCCGCCTTCGTGTAACCGTTGACCCGCCACTCGTTCGTCGGCGAGAGCTTGATCAACGTGATGACGACCTTGCCGACGTCCGTGCCCACCTCGAAGTCCGCCGACGACACAGTCGACCGCTTCGGCGTCACCTTCTGCGTGATCCTGTCCGGCACGTTCTTCGGGTCGATAGTCGCCATCTGCGCGAGGAACTCCTCCGTCGTGTACGGACGGAGCTGCGCGAGCCACTTGTTGACGTCGTTGTCCGGCGGCGGCTTGATCCAGTTCTCGGCCCACAGCTCGGCGACCAGCTGCGCGTCGGGCGCAGGAGGAGCCGCCGACGCGGCGTTCGTGGGCGGCGGCAGCTTCGTCGGCAACGAGACGCCGCTCGACGGCAGCTGGCCGACCTGGTTCGGCTGCACCGACGTCGACGGGCCCGTGGCAACGGGCGCGGCGGGCTTGCGGTCGAGCAGCTTCGGGACGACCACGCCCATCGCGACCACCAGCAGCGCGAAGATGATGATCGACGCGACCAGGTGCCGCGGGGAACGCAGCGGCCAGCCCCACAGCCTGCGATAGACCGCGGCACGACCGCGGTTGGTACGGATCGGCATCTACGTCCCCCTCTCCCAGAGAACAGTCACCTCAGTTGTCCCGGACTTCGAAACCGCGCGACGGCCGGTAGATCACGTGCACCTGACGTCCTGCCACCACTTCTGTCTCGGCCCTGCGAGGTTCCTGCACCGGACCCTGGTAGCCGTTGGACCGCGACGGCACGAGCACCGCGTCGTCGACCCGGTCCCACTGCCGGTCGGTGACCGTCGGGCTGTCCACCACGCGCGACCGGCCGACCGGCAGCGCCGCCGGCCCTGAACCCGATGGCAGCGCGCCGGCCCGCACGCCGTAGCCGTCCCCGCCGCTGCTGATCTGGCCGGGTTGCCGCGCGTCGCGGTCGAGGCGCTGTGCGGTCGCCATGACCGGGCTGGAGGCCTCCGGGCGAACCCGGCCGCGGCCGCGCTGCGGGACCTCTTCGCCGTTGGGGTCGTTCTCCCGCACGGAGTCCCAGAACTCGTCCTGCGGCGTCGGGCCCGTGTTCTTCTTGCGGCCCATCATCTTCGACCAGACGCCACCGCTCATCGGCAGCACGTTGCTCGCCGAGCCGACCGACATCTCGACCATCTGCCACATGCGGCGCAACGGTTTGCCGATCACGAAGCACACCAAGGTGAGCATCAGTCCCAGCAACGTCCTGGTGAGCAACGAAAGCCCGGTCGCGTTGAAGATCGCCTGCAGCAGCAACGCGTGCACACCCGCGAGAACCGCGAGCACCAGCACGTTGAACACCGTCACGGCGGCCGCGCGCGCGACCTTGCGCAACAGGTCGTGGTGCAGCAGCGCGACGAGACCGATCAACGGTCCGGCGAGCGTGAGGATGCGCAGCAGCAGCTGGGCCAGCAGCACCGCGGCCTTCGCGAACAGCTGGAACAGCGAGAACGCGATGGACTGCAGCAGCGCCAGGAAACCAGCGCCGGTGCGGCTGCCGTCGGTGCCGTCGAAGTAGCCCTTCGCGGTGCCGAGCTGGCCCTCCAGCGCCTTCCACTCGTTCTTCTTCGCCTCCAGGGCCGCCTGGTCGGCGTCCTTGTGCTCGGCGATCTCGGCCGTGGTCCACGCCTGCGCCTTCAGGATCCGCGGGCCGTACTCGGCGGCCTGCGGGGCCTCAGGTGTGCCGAACGCTCCGCGCAGCCAGCTCTGGTAGACGACCGCGTCGTGGAGTTTCGTTGGCAGTACGTGAAGTGTGCCTTGTTCCTCAGGCGCCTCGATGAACCCCGCTTGGATCTCCGATGTCTTGGACACCAGCGTGTTGTCGAGGAGGTTGTAGAACTGCGGTAGCGCGAGTGTCGAGGTCGCCAGCCACATCGCGGCCAGCGCCCAGAGCCCGCGTTTGGAGATCGTGGCGAAGTCGCCGGTCCAGATCTGGCGGAACATCAGGATCGCCAGGATCAGCGCCACCAGACCGAACCAGCGCAGGTAGACGTTGTCGTAGACCTTCTGCACGCCGTTCTTCACGGCGTCGTCCAGCGGCACCAGCAGGCCGCGGCCCATCACCGTGTAGTGCAGGGCGTTCGTGGCACCGACGATGTTCTTGCCGATGCTGAAGAGCTCGTTGCCGGCCCAGGTGTCGAGCGTCGCGTTGGCGTCCGGCAGGACGCCGCACTTGGCCTGGTAGTTGTGCCAGACCATGCCCGCGTAGCCGTACTCGAGGTACGGCGAGCCGGGCAGGCCGTTGCCGACCGGCGGGTCGAGCGCGCCGACCATGCCCGCGCCGGGACGTTCCGGATTTGGTACCTCGCCACAGGATTGGGCGTGCGCCATCGGGGCACCCAGTACCACCTGCAGAGCCAGGATGGCCGCCACGAGGCCGACCGACCTGGCTCGCGCTGACGTGCGCAGCGCGAACCGCCGCCTTGCCCACAGCAAGGCGGCGATCGCGAGCACGATCGTCAGCGCCGTCATGCGGCGCCGTCCCGGTGGCGGTTCGGGCCGTCACCGTGGCCCACAAGCTGGGCCTCTTCCTCCGTAAGTCCTAGTTCGAGATCCGCGGCCAGTTCGTCGTCCATCTCGTCCGGCACGTAGGCGGCCTGTGGCTCTGACACCTGGTCCTCCTCGCCCGACGGCAGGGCTTCGCGGTCGCGCTTGGCGTCCGGCGTCGTGTCGAGCGCGTTGCGCAGGTGCTCGAGGTGCGGGCCGTTGAAGTCGATGCGGATCCGCTCGACGCCACCGGCACCGTCGCCGAAGATGAACTGCCGCGGCGCGCGGTCGCGTTCGGTCGCCGTGCGCTCGCCACCGGGACGCCGGCCGAGCGACGCGATCACCTGCTCGTACCCGGCGCCGATCGGAACCTTGAGCAGTCGCAACGCATCCGCCTGGGCGGAGTCGTCGTCGAGCCGGCCGACGAAGACCGAGTCGAGCAGCGTCACGAAGCCCTGGATCTTCAGGAAGTCCGCGGGGATCTGGGACGACAGCAGCACGCGGACGTTCCACTTTCGCGAGTCACGCGCGAAGCGGTTCATCAGCACGCGACCGGTCGGGACCTCCGAGAGGAAGAACGCCTCGT
Source organism: uncultured Actinomycetota bacterium (assembly GCA_963771775.1). Taxonomy (GTDB): domain Bacteria; phylum Actinomycetota; class Actinomycetes; order Mycobacteriales; family Pseudonocardiaceae; genus Lentzea. Next base: position 476,328 of record CAVYUS010000001.1, on the reverse strand, counting down.
CGATCCAGACGCCCTTGCGCTGGTCCTTCGGCTTCTCGTAGATCGAGCGCTGGGTGAGCCAGGCGGCGAGGTTCAGCATCTCGACGCCGAGCGACTCCGCGTCCGTCCAGTGCTCGCGGCCAGTGCCGTCCTTGGGCAGGTTCAGGCCCGCCATGGTGAGGACGGTGAGCCGGTCGTCGCGCACCTCGTTGTACGGGTCGTGGTTCTCCTCGGGGATGAGCAACGACATGCGCTCACGCATCTCGTCGAGGAAGTCCGCGACGACGACGGCGTGCTCGTGATGCTCGGACGCATCACGCCGCAGCGCCTCGAAGACGAGGCCGGGGTGCGCGTCGAAGCGGCCACCGACCGTGCGGACGGCACGCAGCAGCGTGATGCGCGTCTGGGGCAGCCGGGCGACCTCGTACGGCAGCAGACCGGTGAGCACGTCCAGCACCAGCCGGCGACGGGTCGCCGCGGCCAGTGCCTTCTCGCGCCGCCACGCCCGTTCGGGGTCGTCCTCGTCGAGGAAGTGCTCGATCAGCGGCTCGGCGACCACCCGGTACGGGTTGAGGATGCCGGGCTGGGCGTTGAGCAGGTTGATCGGCCGCGCGTACGGCCGCAGCTCCGGCAGCTCACACAGCGCCGCGAGCGGACCGGACGGGTCGAGCAGCGTCCAGTGCGCGCCGGCCCGCAGCGTCTTGTAGACGATGCCGCCGCCGAGGAACGACTTACCGGCACCCAGGCCCGCGACCATCGCCGTCAGACCTGAGGCGTCACGCAGCTCCTGCGCCATCCACGGGTCCCACGCGACCGGGCGGCGGGTGGCCGTGACGGTCTCGCCCAGCAGAATCCCGCGGCGGTCACCGACCTCGGCCGTCGCCGTCGGAACCGCCGAAGCCGCCCACAACACGCTGCCGCGGCGCAGGTACGCGCCGTTCGACAGCGGTTCGCCGGGGATGAACTCGCGGGCGATCGCGAACTGGGCCTCGGGGTGCTCGATCGCGACCTTCGGCTTGTAGAGCTCCAGCAGCGACTGGGCGAGCCGGAGCGCGTCGCGCTCGGTCGGGCCGGACACCGCGAGGCGCCACCAGCTACGCACCCGGGTGCCCAGCGCGGTGAAGCCCGACGTCATCTCGTCGTCGATCTCCAGCACGCGACCGGCCTGGCGGGCCAGCGACTGCGGCGGGTCCAGCTCGTGCTCGTCGGTGTAGTGGCGGACCTGCGAGCGCACCTTGCTCATCTGGCGCGACAGCTCACCCGACACTTCCTCGGGCTTGCGCACGTAGATGCGTGCGGACCACTCGACCGAAGCCGGCAGCCGGTCGGCACGCTGCACCCACGGGTCGTCGACCTCGGGGATCTGCAGGCCGTGCATCAGCCCGACGGTGAGCACGGCGACATGCCGCTTGATGCCCGCGTTCGAGCCGGTGCGGCCGCGCACGGTCACTGTCGGCGAGTACGGCTCCTGGTGGAAGTCCGCGGCGTCGGTGAAGGACGCCAGGTCCTCCGGCTCCCACGCGGCACCCGGCACGGCGGGCAGGTTGCGCGGCGCGGGCAGGCCCAGCGAGCACGACCGGTGCATCAGCCAGGACATCTCCTCGGCCGTCGCGGGACGGCCTTCGAGACCCGCGGACCCGATCACCTGGTCGAGGTGCTCGACCTCGGAGTCCAGCGCGACCAGCTCGGCGTCGACGGCGTCCGGGAAGACCTTGCGCAGCACGGGCGCCGCGCGTTCGACGGCGCGGTCCATCATGTTGCGGGTCTGCACCTGGACGCCCAGGTAGACCTCTTTCTCCGCCATCGAGCGGCCCATGAGCTGCTGCTGCTCGCCGATCATGTAGTCGTCGAACGACAGCGTGCCGGCCGTGTCCGGCAGGCGCTTGACGGCGTTGTGCACGTGCGCCTCGGCCCACATGCGGATCGGGTACGGCCGCGTGGTCACCCGCAGGTGCATCCACCGGCCCTGCAGCTCGGCGTACTGCCCGGCGATCGCGGCGATCAGGTCCTGGCGCTGCGAGTCGCTGCGGAACGACCAGCGTTGCGGCGCGAGCCGGTACCAGGCGTAGACCTCCTGGCCGGTGCGCAGCAGGTGGCCGTCGATGCTGCGGGCCGCGATCGACGGCGTGTAGTTCGGCACGGCCTGCTCGCCGGGCAGGCGGCGGCCGCGCTGGGAGTAGGCCGCCCGCTCGCGCTCGCGCGGGTCCGAGGCAGCGTGCTGGGCGATGTGCTGGGCAGAGCGACGGTCACGGTCTCGCCGGCGTCCGAACACCGCGAACCTCCTTCTTACGGCTGGCTGACGTCCGGCGGTGCTGGGCCTGCTGTCTCGCCCGTTGTTTCTTGCTCAACTTGGGACGAGGCCGCTGCGGACTGACCCGGATCCGGGCGGCACTGGCCGCTCCGCCGGCGCTTGCCGTGCGCTCTCGAGGTGCGGTGAGCTCGCGGACCCACATCGACATGACGGCCGTGAGCGGCCGTTCATGGCTGATCCGCTGGGTGATGAAGCGAGTGAGGATGATCGTCGCGACGAGGGCCCACGCGGTCGAGAAGAACCCGAACCCGACGCCCATCTGCCGTTCGATCGTGAGTACGACGAGGAAAACGACGATCCCGACGCCCCACGCGACGTATCGCGCGCGCCAGGGAAAGGTCGCTTTGGGCGGACCGAGCCAGACGGCGTCGACCCGGTAGACCTCGTCGTCAGTGCGGACCCGCACGGATCAGCCTCCGACGAACAAGCCGGCGAGCCACTTGCCGATGTTCGCGCCCGCGTCGGTCGTGACCGCGAGGCCGATGATGGCCAGCGCGACGATCACTCCACCGAGGCGACGCATGACACCCGCGTTGTCGCCTTTGCCACCACCCAGCCAGAGCAGCAGTAGCGCGACGGTCAGGAGCAACAGCGGGACGATGTTGTTCAGGATCCAGTCACGGACGTTGCTTGTGCCCGGCACCGTCGGCTGCTGCTGAGCGAGTGTCACCAGGTCCATGGCGGTCATCAGGTACTCCAGAGTGCGCTCGGGCTTGCGCTACGAGTAGAACACGAGTTCGTCACGACGTGTGAAGCAAGTGGAGCTGGCTGTAGATCATCTGGCCGTTCCCTCTGGGAGGAATTACGTCTAATCTGGCCGACACATCATCACTGAGGAGACGTCAGTGGGGAACACCGGGCTCAAGATTCTCTCCGTAGCCGACAAGGTTCACCCGACTGCGAACGCCCTGGTCACACAGTGTGCGCGCGCTTTAAACATGCGCACGTGTCCACTCATGTGAATGCCCTGAACGGCCGGTTCGCGACCCCTCTGAGTGGCACTGCGGGCGTGGGCCGGAGCGACGACTCCGAGGAGATTCGCCCATGCTCGAACCTGACCTCGTGCCGGACGGAAGTGTGGACGGAATCACAGCCTCCCCTAGTGCTCCAGGCGTGGATCAGCCTACCGGTGAGGGCGCGCAAACCCGGCGCCGGGTCCAGCGGACGATCAACTTCGACAGGTCCGTGCTCGAGCGCGCGCGTGCGGCGGCCACGTACCTCGCGTCCTATGAACCTCAGTCCGGGGTGCGGTCGCTGGCCGACATCGTCAACCCGGCCGTGCTGGCCTATGTGACCGAGTTGGAGGAGCTCTACAACGCGGGCGAGCCGTTCCGGCCGGTGCTGCGGATGCCTTCCGGACGGCCGGCCAACCGCTGAGTCTTCACAAGTTTGTGAAGAATGTGTAGCTTCTGAAGAATGCTTCGATTCCTGCTGCGCCGTGACCGTGTGGTGTTACCCGGCTGGATCATGCTCATCGCGGGCGTGGTCCTGAGCGTCACCGGCCAGTACAGCCGCATGTTCCCCACCCCGGAGGCCGCCCTCTCCTTCGCGCGTGACGTGGCGGGCAACCCGGCGCTGACCGCGTTCACCGGGCAGCTCACCGCGCCGACGCTGCACGGGCTCATCCTGTGGAAGATCGGCGACATCGCGTTCACGCTGACCGGCCTGATGACGATCCTGGTCGTGCTGCGGCACACCAGGGCCGAGGAGGAGTCCGGCCGTCAGGAACTGCTGCGCGCGACACCGGTCTCCCGGTACGCGCCGCTCGCGTCCGCACTGGGCCTGGCGATGGGTGCCGCGCTGCTGGTCGGCGTGCTCGTGGCGCTGATCGGCGGGCCGCGGTTCGGGCTCGCGGTGGCCGCGCCCGGACTGGTGTTCGCGGCCGTGGCGGGGGTGGCCGCTCAGCTCACCGAGCGTTCCTCGACAGCTCACCTGATCGCGTGCGGCGTGCTGGGCGTGACCTACGGGGTGCGGTTCGCGGCGGACGGCAGCGGCGTGCTGTGGGCCCGCTGGTTCTCCCCCAACGGCTGGAGCCACCTGGCACTGGTTTCGGGCTGGGTGCTCGTCCTGCCGCTCGCTGCCACCGCCGTGCTGGCCTTCGTCGCGTTCCGGTTGAGCCGGCACCGTGACTTCGGGGCGGGCGTGGTGCCCGCGCGGCCGGGCCGGCCTGGTGGCGACGTCAACGTGCCGTGGCGGGTGCATCGGACCCAGCTGATCGGGTGGGTGACGGCGTTCGCGCTGGCCGGAGCCACCATGGGCGCCGTCGCGACGGGCATGCGCGGCACGCTCGACGGCTCTTCGCCGGTGATGGGCGAGTTTCTGCGGCGCTACGGCACGGGCGAGCTCGGGGACACGTTGCTGTGGATGATCATGATCAGCATGGGCGGGGCGGCGGCGTTGTTCCCCGTGCTCGTGATGCTGCGGCTGCGGGCCGACGAGGTGTCCGGGCGGGCGGAGCTGCTGCTGTCCACGGCTGTCGGCCGGATGCGGTGGGCTGCCGGGCACCTGCTCGTGGCGGTGGCGGGGACCTTCGCGATGATGACCGTCGCTGGGCTCGCGGCCGGCCGTGGCGACCTCCGCGTGCTGACCGCGGCGTTGCTCCAGGTGCCGGCCGCGCTGGTCGTGGGTGCGGTGGCGATGCTCGCCGTGGGCTTCGTGCCCCGCGCAGCCGCGGCGATCTCGTTCGTGGTGTGGCTGGTCGTCAACATGTTCGGCGAGATCGTCGGTCCGTCGCTGGGCATCGGCTACAACGTGGCGAACCTGGTGTCGCCGTTCCACTTCCTGCCTCGGGTGCTGACCGGGGAACAGCTCACCGCCGCGCCCCTGCTCGGGATCGCGGCGGTGGCCGTCCTGCTCACCTCACTCGGGATGGCCCGGCTGCGGGTGCGGGACCTCGGCTAGCCGGTCAGGAGGAGCCGGAGATCCGCCAGAACAGGCCGGTGGAGGCGTAGTCGGGGCCGGTCCCCGAACCCTTGCCCCAGAAGTAGTCGTTGAAATTGCCCAGCGCACCCGTCGAGGTGACGGGGCCCATGGTCGCCCAGCGCACGGAGGCGGGCTGGGTGTCGATGCTGGCCTGCGCCCACGCGTCGCGGACCTTCATCGGGTGGTTCCACCACAGGAACGGCGAGCGCCACATGTAGTGACCGAACTTGCCGCCGTGGCTGGCGGAGTTGTAGCTGACCGTGGTGAAGCTGTTGATCTGGTGCAGGCCGCGGAAGGCCTGGCCCCAGCGCTGCGCCCACGTCTGGCCGCCGGTGTTGTCCTCGAGGATCAGGCAGGTGAACAGGCTCATCCACTCGACGTCGTTGTTGCCCCAGCGCGCCTCGGTGTTGGCGAGCTTCGTGTCGTTGTGGTTGGAGCAGCCGGTGAAGTAGAAGCCGGTGCCAGAGCCGTGGCCCTGCCAGTAGGTGAGGTCGACGTCGTCGGCCCAGTTGGTGTCGTTACCGCCGGCGAACATCGGGTCCTTGAAGTCGCTCTCCCACGCGTTGCCGTCGAGCCAGCTGAAGTCGCGGGCGATGCCGTGGTTGCTCGCCTCGGTGTTGAACGTGCCGATGTTGGCCGCGGTGTTGGGCAGGCCGGAGCAGACCCCGGTGCCCTCGCTGCCGACCTGGGTGCCGCCGGCCTGGATCTTGAACTGCGCGTCGGGCCTGGGCTCCTGGCCGGGACCGGGCTGCGGCAGCTCGGCTCCGACGACCGCGGGCAGGGTGATGGCCTGCGGGGCGCCACCGTCGGCGTTGCGGCCGGCGCAGCGGAACGACGGCTCGATCTTGTCGACCTTGGCGTCCAGTGCCGGTGCCGCGTAGACGTAGCTGACGTCCGGCTTCACTTGCGCGCCAAGGTACTTCTGGCAGATCTCCGCGCCGGTCGCCAGGTCGTGCACCTTCGCGGTGCCCACCTTGGCGAGCTCACGGGTGGCGTGGCTGACCGCCGTCACGCCCTGGGCGTCGAAGGCGACGCGGATGTTCGCGCCCTCGCCTTCCAGCGGAATGCCGTCCAGCTGGAACGTGTACGACACGCTCGTGTCGAGGTTCGCCGTGAGTGCGTTGCGCCCGTTGGCATCCGACAGCTCGAACGTCGTGTGCTGCGCGGAGGGCGTCGCGTTCGCCGGCAACACACCGGCGGCCCTGAGGCCTTCCTGTGCGCGCTTGGCCGCCTCGTCCGCCGGGATCGTCTTGATGCGCTTGATGGCCTCGGTGTCGAGCCCGGTCTGCGTGGTCGCGTTGCCGTCCTCGTCCGGTCTGCCCTGTCCTTTGTCGACGGTCGGCAGGTGCTGGTACCGCTGCTCGTCCGCGAAGGAAACCGCGCCGTACTCGGATCTTTGGACCTCTTTGAGGCCGAACGCCCTCTGCAGCTTCTGAGCCTGTTCCTGGTCGAGGCCGGTGCTCTTCACCCCGTAGACGGGGAGCTCGGTGGAGTCGGCCGTCGCGACCCCGACCGCTCCCGCGGTGACGAGGCTGGACAGGGCCAGCACCACGGTCAGCTTGCGTTGCATGTCTCTTCCCTCCCTTGGGGACGACCGGCTGCAGGGGCCGGCCGTCTGACAGGAGGATTTGGCGTTTTGGACGGTGATACCGAGGGTGGCCTGTTGGGACTGCTGCACCACTCGAACGGCCGAAATTCTGTAACGCCCTTGGACTTTGCGAATACCTAGAGGCGGACACCTGGGTACTTGATGCCGGCACCGGTGTTCAGCACCACCACCTCGTCGTCCGCGCTGAGCCAGCCGTTCTGCCGGAGTACCCTGACCGCGCTGATCGTGGCGGCACCCTCCGGGCACAGGAACACGCCTTCTCGGCGCGCGCACTCGGCGCGGTCGGCGAAGATCTGTTCGTCGTCGATCGCCACGGCGGTGCCATTGGTTTCACTGATGGCCTGGAGGATGATGAAGTCCCCCAACGGTTTCGGCACGTTGATGCCGAACGCGCCGGTGTAGGCGTTCTCCCAGAAGGCCGACTCCGCCGCTTTCGCGTCGAACGCCCGGACGATCGGCGCGCAACCGGTGGACTGGACGGCGACGAGGCGCGGCAGCGGTCCGGTGATCCAGCCGAGCTCGCGCATCTCGTTGAGCGCCTTGTGAATCCCGATCAGCCCGACGCCGCCGCCGGTCGGGTAGATGATCACGTCCGGCACCCGCCAGCCGAGCTGCTCGACGATCTCGTAGCCCATCGTCTTCTTACCCTCGATGCGATAGGGCTCCTTGAGCGTGGAGGCGTCGAAGAGATCGACGTCCTTGATGGCCTTGGCGGCGTCGGCGATCGTTCCGGGCACGATCCGCAGCTCGGCGCCGCTCGCCTCCACCTCCTCGCGGGTGATCAACGGGGCGTCCTCGGGCATGGCGATGACGCTGCGGAGACCGGCGCGGGCCGCGTACAGGGCCCAGGCCGCGCCCGCGTTGCCGTTGGTCGGCATCTTGATGCCCCTGATGCCGAGCTCCCTGGCCCTGGCCACACCGACGGCCGCCCCGCGGGCCTTGAACGAGCCGGTCGGGATGAGCGACTCGTCCTTCATGAGGATGTTCGCGTCCAGCTCCCGGCTCAGCGCGGGCAGCGGCACGAGCGGGGTCATGCCCTCACCGAGACTGAAGGCCGGATCGGGATCGCGCACCGGGAGGACGTCGCGGTAGCGCCAGAGGCTGTTCGCCTGGGTGGGCCGCCCGACCTTCGTCAGGTCGTAGCGGGCCAGGAGCGGCGACGCGCAGTCGTGGCACAGGTTCTGCACCACGTCGGCGTCGTGGCGCAGGCCGCAGCGAGCGCATTCCAGATGGGAGAGCATGTCCCATGAGTACAGGCGGATGAGCCGGCATGTAAGCCGGATCCTGTTCATGGGACTCACGTCCCAGTCGGCGGCCATCCATCTCGACCTACCGTTGCCGGCAGGCTCTAGCAGCCTACCCGCGAGCATCGGGCGGGCCGCCCTCAAACGCTCGCGCAGACGCTTGCGCGCCCCTCTTGGCCTTGCTCCGGGTGGGGTTTACCTAGCCGCCCCAGTCACCTGGGGCGCTGGTGGTCTCTTACACCACCGTTTCACCCTTACCCCGGCTCGCGCCGGGGCGGTCTGTTTTCTGTGGCACTGTCCCGAGGGTCGCCCCTGGTTGCCGTTAACAACCACCCTGCCCTGTGGAGTCCGGACTTTCCTCGACCGCCAGTGCCATTGACACCGGCTGCCGCGGCCGCCCTGCCGACTCATCCGCGTCCACCAGGATATCCCAGCGACTGAGACCGGTTGTTCACTGGCCCGGACGTTGCTTGACTCACACCCATGACCCGACGTCGCCACGTCGACTACGGCCGCGTGGCAGCCAGCCTGTGTTGTCTCCGCTGAGCGCGCTTTCTCTCATCCGCGCACCTCAGGGAGCAGCCATGCCCGATCTGCTGATCATCTCCGGCGCACCGTCCCCCACCGCGCCCACCGGCCTCGTCGTGTCGCACATGTCCGCCTTGTTCGAGGCAGCCGGCCACCACGTGACGTTGCTGAACGTGCGCGCGCTGCCCACGTTGTCGCTGCTCAACGAGGATCTGCGCGATCCCGAGATCGCCGCCGCCGTGAGCGGCGTGCTGGCTGCGGACGGCCTGGTGGTGGCCTCCCCGGTGTACCGCGCCGCCTACAGCGGTCTCGTCAAAACCCTGCTCGACCTGTTGCCGAAGAAAGCCCTGCGCGGCCGCGCCGTGCTGCCGTTGGCGACGGGCGGCAGCCAGGGCTTCCTGGTGGCCATGGACTACGCCCTGCACCCGCTGCTCGCGGCGAAGGGCGCGGACCAGGTGGTGCGCGGCGAGTTCGTGCTGGACCAGAACGTGGGGTCGGCTGCCTCGCTGGCGGCGTTGGACGCGGCCGCCGACCGCTTCACGCAGGCCCTGACCCCACGCCTGCGCAAGGTCAGCTGAGACCACGCAGCCAGAGGTCGAGGTTCAGCGCGAAGTCGATGCCCGCGCGGGTCGCGGCGTCGGTGCGGCCCAACCGTGCCGCGGAGCCGTTCGGGAGCCAGCAGCGACCAGACGGGCGCGGCCGGCGTCGCCAGCAGATCACGTGCCTGGTCACCGATCATCCGGTCGTACGCCGGATCGTGCGTCACGGGATAGGGCGCCTTGGTCCGGCCGATGACGCTGGCCGGCAGCAACGGGGCCGGCCCGGCAGTCGCAGGCGTCAGCACCTACGGCCTGTCCGGCGTCTTCGTGCACATCCTCGTGGGCTCGGTTGTCAGCTGAGGTGTGAGGTGTCGTTGATGAGCTTCACGGACGCATGCCCGTCCGGGTAGAACTCGGCAATCGACACGCCCGTGAGGTCGAGGTGCATCCGGAACAGGAACTGCGGCCCCACGTCCAACGCCTGCCGCAGCAGCGTCTTGATCGGCGTGACGTGACTGACCACCACCAACGTCTTGCCGCCATACCTCGCGATGATCTCGGTGCGCGCCTTCCGCACCCTCGCGTGAACCTCGTCGAAGCTCTCACCCTCCGGCGGCTTGACGCTCGTGTCGCCGAGCCAGCGCCGATGAACCTCCGGGTCCTGCCGCGCGGCCTCCGCGAACGTCAGCCCCTCCCAGGCGCCGAAGTCGGTCTCGATCAGCCCCTGGTGAATGGTGACCTCAAGGCCAGTCGTCCGGCCGAGCTTCTCCGCGGTCTGAACGGCGCGCTGCAGCGGTGACGAGATGATCGCCGCGATGTCGTCCACTTTGGAGAGACGCTGGGCGGCTTTGGTGGCCTGCTCCAGGCCGAGCTCCGTGAGCTGGTGATCGCCCCGCCCCGAGTAGCGGCGTTCGACGGACAGCTTGGTCTGGCCGTGCCGCAGCAGGATCAGCCGGGTGGGTTCACCGGCGGCGCCACTCCAGTGCGGCTGCTTGTCGCCTTCCTTCTTGTGGTCCGGCTCCTCCGTGGCCTTGTCCGGCTTCTGGTTCCGCTTCTGGTCCGGCTTCTCCGTGGCCCCGTCCATCGCCTCGTTGGCCAGGCGGTCGGCCTGCTTGTTGCGCTCGCGCGGGATCCACTCGTAGGCGACGGCCTTGAAGTTCTGCGCCAGCGTCCGCGCTTCGAGCGCGAGCGGCTGCATCGAGGGGTGCTTGATCTTCCAGCGCCCGGACATCTGCTCGACGACGAGCTTGGAGTCCATCCGCACGTCGACGGTCTCGGCGTTGAGCTCCCAGGCGGCCCGGAGCCCGGCGATCAGCCCCTGGTACTCGGCCACGTTGTTGGTGGCGACGCCGATGAACCCCTTGCGCTCGGCCAGCGTCTCGCCGGTGAGCTTGTCGCGGACCACGGCCCCGTAACCGGCAGGTCCGGGGTTGCCCCTCGACCCGCCGTCAGCCTCGACGATGACCTTCACACGGGCGATCCTATCCCCGCGTTCGGAGCCTGCTGGGCGGTGCTATACGATGACTCCATCAGTCTGGGTGGCGGAATGGCAGACGCGCTAGCTTGAGGTGCTAGTGCCCGAAAGGGCGTGGGGGTTCAAGTCCCCCCTCGGACACGAGCGTTATTCACCCCCACGGGGTTGATGGAGACATCAGCTTCGTGGGGGTTTTGCTTGTACCGAACTTGCAGGTCTATCGCTTCGTACAACTCTTCGAGTCTCGTCGGCGCATGACCTCTCAGCGCCGCACTGACGTCTCCCATCAAGTCGATCGCCGCACAGATCTCGGCGACGTCCACCTCCGCCGGTGCTGGGACGTTGTCCAGGGCCGCTCGTGACGCGAGCCGCTCGGCCTGCGCCTCGTTGATCGCCTCGACCAGCGCCGCGGGACGCGCGAAACTTCGGCGCTGGCGCTGCTACGCTCTGCGGCACGTCATCTCCAACGCGACGTATCGCCTCTCTGTCCGCGCTGCGGCCCTGACAGAGCAGATGACAGTCCTCGGAACTGTCGCGATACGGGACCACGGGGGTGTCGCCGAAGCTCCGGGCACCGAGTGTCCCCGGCAGTCACAGCGAGTGCGTGGGCCCCGATGGCTCCGCTGCACGCGGTTTTCGGGTTGCCCCAAGGAGTTTTCCTGTGTCCAAGATTCCCCCTGCTCTCGCCGGCAAAGTAGCCCCTGCCGACGCTGGTCAAGACGAAGCAGGTGTCCCGCCGTTGCGGGTCATTCCCGTCGTTCGTTCAGCAAAGGGCCAGGAGCACACCCTTCGCGTCGTGGATCCGCGTGCCGCGGCCAAGAGCGCAGCGGCGCTGGCCAGTCGCGCAGCCGTGAGTCTCGACGAACAAACGTGCCTGCGCCTCGCCATGTCCTGTGTGGACCTCGACGACTTCCACGTCACGCGCCACCGTGCCAACTCAGGCTGGCTGACGATCGTCGAGTGCCGACAGTTCGTACCGATGCTCTCCCCCACGCCGAGCAACGACCGACTCGGGTCCGTGTTGATCTATGCCGCCGACCCGGAGTTCTCGGCCAAGACGCACGACGAGTCCGGTCGCTCGGTGGGTCACATCGCGGTGCCGATGGCGCAATCCGATGGCGAGCACGCACAGCTCGTGTACAAGTCCACGAAGAGCACGTTGCTCGAAGCGACCGACCGCAACTGCCAGGCTGTCTGGGAGAAGAACCCTCAGGAAGACATCGGCCCGGACATCATCCACCGCCCACTGACTTCGGTCTTCGTCACTCTCCGCTACACCGACGGCACCCCTGACGTGGAGGAGGTGACGGTCGACGGCAACAGCCGCCTCGCCAGTGCCTACAACCAGGTCTGGATCGACCCGATGTGGCTGCCACAGCGGCTGCGCATGCACTACGACCTGAAGACGCGGTACAAGCTGACGCCGTCAATGTTGATGAACTGCACGCTGACGGAACGACGCGATCTGACCAGGAAGATCATCAAGGCGAACGAAAGCCGCCTTATCCTGCCTGAAACCGGGAAGCCGCAGGACCTGAGGGAACGCAACAAGGCCGTGCGTGCCCTCAACGCTCTCACCGCCCCGGTGCAGGTGATCGTCGGTTACGAGGACGACGACGAGCCGTCCGGGATGAGCCGGTTCGCCTCCGCGGTGCGGTCCCTGCTAGTTCGGATGAACGTCGGCGTGAAGACTTTCGACATCGGCGCCCAGAACGCGGTGCTCGCCGAGGAAATCGTCTTCGCGGCAGCGCCAGGCGGCTACCTCGCGCCAACGATGCTGACCTGTTGATCGGCCACGACGATGGCGCCGCGCTGATGAAGCGGCAAGAGCCTGACCCCACGCTGCGCAACCTGCGCGCCATGAGGATCACGGAGCTGTGCTCCCGTCATCACGTCGACTTGAACCGGGTGATCCGCGAGAAACACGGCAAGAAGAGGGTCGATCTCAGGCAGCGTTCAGCGGTCGTCAGCGAGCTCGCGTTGCGTTCCTCATCGGCGCCGCGATGCCGACGGATGAACTCGAGCGGTGCCGCACCGCATTGAACTCCGGGTGTGTCTGGCAGGCCTTGGTCGACCAGCCTTGGGTGAGCAAGGCAATCAACACCGACGAGTCTGTCGACAAGCTTCTGCAGGCCTCGCTTGAACTGGCCCTCGACGAAGACGAGATCGCCACCGGAAAACCAGGCGAGTCCGCCCGGCTGCTGGGCGTCCTCGGTATGTTCGCGCTCGTTGTCGGTGGCGGATTGACCAGCCCAAGGGTTCCACCGAGGGAGAAGTCAACGAGGCCATCGACCGGTCCGCGGTCAGCAACATCGTCGACAAGCTGACCACGTTCCCCTGGGGCCTACGTCTCCTGGCGGAGAACATCAAGCGCAACCGCGCCGACCTGCCGCTGCAAGGAGTCCAGGTGCAGGACGGGTCGACCACCATCGTGCCGTTCGAGGACCCCAAGGCCACGATCAGCAGCCGTGACGCCCGACTGCGTCTCGCAGTGCGCGTCGCCGTTCAAGGGCGATACAACAAGACAGCCGCTTCCACAGAGGACGACGCCTTTACCGAACTCAGCAGCAAGATCAACGACGCGCACGTCGCCTTCGAAACCTTCAGCACGCTCCGCAAAGATGGCCCTGTCACCCGCCAAACTGCCCCAGCCGCTGACCGATGAGCCGATCCTGCAACTCGAAAAGATGGCCAAGGCGCTGAACAAGTGGACCGCAGACGACAACGAGTAAGTCTGTTCGTTCTGTGCGGAGGATGCGGGGACGTCGTTCCCCGCATCCTCCCGGCTTTTTCCTGCAGGGCACCTGTGCAGTTCTCCGCCTATGCCTCTGTCGTCGCCTGTACGCGAGGGGGAGCAGCCGTCGGGACAAGGTGCCGCCTAGCATGTCCTGCCTCCCGATGTTCTGGTTTACGCAGGCAGCTCCCCAAGTCCGACGATGTGAGGCCCGTCCCGCGAGCAACCGCTGTGGGACGGGCCTCATACCTGAACGGGGACGGGCGGTCCGCAACCGTGTCCAGGTAGGGCTACATGGGTGAATAGTGTGCGACTTCGTCCTCGGACACGGACGTTAAACACACGCGGAGAGGTCGTCGCATAGACGGCCTCTTTTGCTATGTCGTACCTGAGTTCGACGCCGAGGTCTTCATAGAGCTTGGCGAGCCTTTCCGGCTTCCCTTCCGTGATGATCGTCGTCACGTCGTCGAGCCCGTCGAGCCTCGCTTGGACTTCAGCGGCCGTGAGTGTTGAAGGCGCGGGCAGCCCTTTCAGTTCGGCGCTCGCCGCCGCGCGCTGTTCCTCCGCCTCAGATCGATTGGCGGGTCGCTGCTGCGCTCTGAACACGGCACCCAGCCGCCAAACGGGTGCCTGCCGTGACCCTCTTCCTCGCCTGGCTAGAACGCTCGATACGGCGGCATCGAGGTCAGCCAGTACGCCACCCACTCCCGCTTCTGTCGATCATGCCGTCCATGCAGGTGGGCGTGAGGTTCCAACCACACGAAGACAGTCGTCGGAGATCACCTTCCGGACATAGGGCGATGGGCGTTAACGCCGCCAAACGGGTGACCGCACGTCAGCCTCGTGACAGCAACGAGGACCAGTGCGGGAATGGACGTAACGTGAGGCGCCGCAGTCGCGATCCTTAGATCGATCGAAGCTGAGGCCCGTCAGCTCGATCCAGTTGATCGAGGTTGCACATGGCGAGCAAGAACGGACTCTACCCGCCTATCTATCGTATCGACGTAGACGCCGCGCGGGCCTTCTTCGGCGAGAACGCAGCGATCACCGACCGTCCCTCAAAGAATAGTCGGATCACTACAACTCCAATAAGGGAGTTACGACTTACGTTCCAGAGGGAAGCGCGGAATTCGATGAGTGCCAAGTTGACTGTCTTTCGCAACGGGACAACTCGTTCGCGAGAAAGTTTCTGGTTCCATTCTATGAGCCATCAGGCATCGAAATAACAAAGGTGTCAGAGCGATCGAATCACTTCGTCGGCTTCGTGGCAATAAAAGATGATCTATACGCCCACACCGGCGGACATTCTGCAGTCGTATTCGAGCGATTCATCGATGTATCTTTTCCTATCCATGTCGCACGCCGAATAGCCGAACCTGAGGTAAAACGCGCTCGCTCTAGCCAGATATCAGGCAGCACCCGTGGTGAGCGATGTCAACTTCCGCGACCCTCGCGCATTACTTACACGGAGTCTCTACAAAACGTCTGGACAGCCCTAGGCGGACAGGTCCGACCTACGATCCTCACACTCCCGTGTTTGCGAGAAGTATTCGGCAACAAGAACAAGATGCGACTGGATGTCTCCGAGCGCCATAAAGTTCGGCCCGCGCGTCGACAGCCTGGATAAGCTGATCGCTCTAGTTCGATGGCTAGCAGAGACTGCAGAGTCACGCGCTGCCTGACGACGACGAATGGGCGATCCTCGACTCGATCAAGGTACTTAACCCACGCAAAAGCAAAGATCTGATCAACTCGCCTCAATGATCACCTGGAGCGGAAGCTCGTAGTCGAACACGATTATGCAAAATATTGCTGTCACCAACGCCGATGCCTCCCTCTACGCTAACGCGAACTTGTACACCGTTAGCCATAGACAAAACGAGGTGTACAAGGGGGACCGCAGGCCGGATCTTGCCGACATTCTTGGCGACCTAACTTGGCCACAGGAGGGCACTCAATCACTGCTGACATCGATCATGATCAGATCGCAGTGCTTTCGACGACGGCCTGGAAATTGGAACGCACGGAACCCTCCTTGAACATCTCCACGGCGAGATCTGCTACGAAGAGCACACCTACTTCGTCCTCGCCGGCCGGTGGTACGAAGGTTGATGAGAGCTATATCGACCTTGTGACCAAGGACTTCCTCAGACTGATTGAAGCTCTTGACGTTCCCGCTTCTGAGGCTGGCTTGTCTCCATGGCAGAAGACAAAGAACGAAGGCGAGTACAACGAAGATTCAGTCACCGGAGACTTGGTCATTAATGGCGACCGAGTACTTACTGACAACGTCGAACTGTTCGACACCCTCAGCTGCATCGGTGATCACACCTACATCATCCATGTGAAACGCGACTTCGACGTCAAAGTTCGCGACGTCAGATCCCAGATAATCAACTCAGTGAACATCATCGAGAACGAGTTGCGGCTTGGCGACTTGACTCGATTGAAACGCCATCATGCTGCGCTGCAGCGCAACGGGCGCACCAATCTGGCCGAGACCGAATTTCTAGACCTCTTCAAGCACCCAAGGACCTACGTTCTCGCTTACGGCACCGAGACCAAGGTCGAGCGTGGAACAATCGACCGATTGAGGTCCACCGTGGCACGCATGGAAGTCGTCACACTCGGTGGCCAGTTTCGCCAAATCGCAAGCACCGGCAATGACGCCCAATTGCGAATTGCGTGGATTCAAATCGTCGACTAAAAATCTGCCGCAAGGCGGGCTTGCACATGTAACAGACCCCATGGAAGCGAAGATCGTTGAGAACACCGACGAGGACCGGTAAGGCAGGGGGTTATGTCGTGAGCAAGTCACCAGTAGTTCGCAGCCGAGGTCGGCGCCTTACGCCTCGACCAGGTATGTCGAGGCTAGATGACCAAAAGAAGCGTCGAACAGAAGGTAAGCGATTACGACTAACCATAAAATCAGTGTCGCGAAAGCAAACAATTGGCCACAAGTGGACTCATTCGCAACCAGCGATCATGACGCTGACAGCAGTCTTGATAGCAGGAATATTTACGATCTACGCAGCGCAAATGAGCGCCAAAGCCACTCTCGGAGCCGCCATTAGTCAGCAGCAAGCTGCATCTGATGCTCCCGCTCGCAGCGAGGAAGCTCGAAAGAAGCGCGGCGAGATCTATGCAACTTTACTGGACTCGGCAGCATTGTTCAGCGACTATGTCGCTGGATTTCAAGGCCGAAAATCGGAGTTCTACGCAGACCCGGCGAACGAAAGAAAAATCTACTCCGCAACGCTACAGGAGGCTGAAGAACAGAACAAATACCGCTCCGATTTCCAAAGTAGGTTCAATCAGGCCTATATTTATGCTATGAGGGATATGCCGCAGCTGAACGCCTTTACAGTGTATTTCGAGATAGCGGGGCAACGCTGTCGCTGCGCTGGCACCTCCATCTATCTATTCATCTTAACTTGGACCGCTACAACGCGGCTTACGACGATCTCCGAAAACTAATGTGCCGCGAGGCTTCAGCTAAACCCAGGAAAGAGTGCTCGTAGGTAATCGGCGGAAGCCGACGTTGCGACCTAGGCAGGCAAAGTGGAAGGGCCGCGGCAAGGCTAGCCGCAATGGACCAATTCCATGCCGCCTGTCGCCGAACTGTCAAATCCTTCAACATACTCACGCCGAAGCCTTGAGCGAGATAGAGGACTACAGAATGACATCTGATTTTGAGCGCAGCCTCCATAAGTGGGGTTCGGACCGACTCGATGTAAAGGTGGCCAGGGAGAAATTTTTGAGCACATACCGGCCAGACGGAAGCGCCGGAGCCGTACGCCGCATCGACGCGATCGGCACCGGGATTCGAAACTTTTTCACAAGCATCAAGCTGCCTCGTACGAAATTTGTGTACGCCAAGAAGAGAGCGACGATGTTCCCCAAACTTGAAGTGGCCTGCACCGGATGGGAGATATTTCCGCATCTGTTTCTTAGCACCGAAGGTCGACTCGTCAAGTTTTCACAGAGGGATTCCCTCAGAAACGACGCCGCCACCACAACGCCTGAAGGAGGACGAGAAATTCATCGGCCAATACATAGGTCGTCCGTTCAGCGTCATCGAATATCGACCCGGCGTCACCGACGCAAAGATGATAGAAATGGGGCCAGATGAGCGTTTTACCGTGCTTTTTCGAAACGAACAGGAGTGGGCTTCCTACTACTATGGGAAGTCGTATGACCGAAGCTTTGATCTATCAGGCCCCGGACAGGCAATGCTGGTGCCAACAAAGAGCAGCGAGCTATTCCTCTTCACTAACACAAGCGACATAGACGGATGGTGTGGCGGCGTATCATCATTTGATGACACAATGCGGAGGTACGCGACGGAATATGTCGATCGAGCATCGAAGCGGTAGTAAGGACGACCGAAATTTAGGCGTCATCAGCTCCACGCCCGGTACAGATGTCAGCCCGACATGCCGGCCACCCGCGACTCGGTGCAACCCAGAAAACACGCCATCAGTTGACAGCTTCACCAGCGATCAGACTTTTCCGCTGTAGGCAAGGATCGCTACGGTGATCATGACCGCCATTACACCTGCAAAGAATCCCCACAACGCATATTTCCAACGCTGTTCGTCATTCACGATGATAGGTGGATCGCCGAAGTCGATCGATGCAACTTTCCGATCTATCCGCGAGAGCACGACGTCGCAAGCTGACTTTCCTCTATCTGACCGGCAATATCTGGCACGCGCGGCATCGCAGGCGTCTGGTGAAGCATGCGCGAGAATCCTCGAGCGCGAACTCTTCAAGCCGAGCCGAGGCATCGTTCAATCCCCCTAAAAGGTACGCAGCTTCCAACAGCTTGCTTGCACCGTTCTCAATGTTTCCCAGCTGCACCGAAGCTGAGTACAGGCGGTGGCCCCATCCTGTAGGTGACCCAGCCGGTAAGAAGCTGAATCGAGCGTCGCGACCGCATCGGGATCCAAGTAGCTTCGCTCTAACTGAGCAAACAAGGCACGAAGTATCTCCCGCAGCCCCGCGACTGACTTGGCTCAGCTTGTCAATCGCGGACCCGATTTCCCGCTTGATATCCCTTGCGGCCAATGTCAGCATCTGCTCTAGGCGCTCTTCAGTCAGCCGATCAAGGCCGTCAATCTTCGACCTGAGATCCTCTCAGCTTCCACCTTCCATGTCACAAGAAGATCCACCGGATACTGGCCCTCATTGGCCTTTTTGTCGACCTTTCCATGATGCAGATCGCACAGCAAGATTAGATTGGAGAAGCTATTCCGCTCCTCCAGCGTTACGGCTGGCAAACCGGGTGGATTGTAACGCGGACCGTTCGCATGGACGGCCCGAATGTGGGCAATTTGCACGTTTTTCTTAGTACCGTCGTCAAGAATTGTGACAGTGGGCTGCCCGCAGCCGGGAAAGTAGCACGATAGACTTACTGCAAAGAGAGCGCTCCTCGTGGATTCACTATAGTTTCGATCCCCCACTGCTACCGTCCAATCTGTGCGGCTGCGTCACGAACGCACATGCTCGGATGCCCCAGAGTGACCCAACCTGCACGGTACAGCGGAGGTCTGACAGTCATGAGCGGGCGGACCTCCGCCACGATCGCGCTGCACCTCGCAGCTATGGAACCGGCGCTGTGTCACCTGTCCCGTCCCGCCAGCACGACGTGCGCGGGGGCCAGACCGGGGCCTTGAGCAACCATGGGACGGGAGTCCATCCCCGTCCCATCGAACGCTGTTCAGCGACCCCCCAGCCAGGAGCCCAGTTCAGGCCGTCCCGTTCGGCCGTCCCGAACGCTGACAACTTCGGGATGGCTAGGACGGGTGCGCCGTGGATGGCCTACCTAGACGAGGCGTGTGCTTAGCGAGCAAGATCGTCCTCGGACACGACAGAAGAGGTCGTCCTCACGGACGGCCTCTTCTGCTTTTCGTACCTCAGGTTGACTCCGAGGTCCCCGACAGAGCCGCGCGAGGTTTCCAGGCCTGCCTTCCTGGATGATCGCCGTCACCTGTCAGCGCCGTGTCAGCGCCGGCTCCTAACTTGTCGACGCGGGTCACACCCGCCCGACCATGAAGCTGGGAGTCCGATGATTCGCTTGGCCAGAACGGTTCTCGTTGGTGTCGCCGGTGTCGCGATCGCCGCCGCGATCACCCCGCCCGCTCCGCGGCGACCTACTACAACCTGGTGAACCACAAGAGCGGCAAGTGCATGTCCGTCGCGGGCGGCGGTAGCACCGAGAACGGCGCCAAGATCGTGCAGTGGACGTGCAACGACAAGGGCGAGCAGCTCTGGTACCGGGTCGGTGACCAGCTCAAGAACCGCAAGAGCGGCAAGTGCCTCTCGGTGGCCCACCAGGGCGACACCGTCAACGGCCGCGAGCTCGTGCAGTGGAGCTGCAACGGCGCGTTCGAGCAGATGTGGAGAGCCTCGGACGGCCTGCTGATCAACCACAAGAACGGCAAGGTCGCGTCGGTTTCCGGCGGCGGCAGCACCGAGAACGGCGCCAAGATCGTGCAATGGACCGTGTCCGGCCGCTCGGAGCAGAGCTGGACGTTCGACGCCCGCGTCATCGACGCCTGATCTCCCGGCCGATCCGGCGAACCGGACCTGATGGTAGCCGAACGGAAGCCGTGGAGAAGCGGCGACCGGAAGGCTTCCCAAGCACTTCGGATGCCCAGAGAGGATCACATGAGATCAACGCTCATCGCGGTCACGGTGGCCGTCGGATTGGCCGCCACCACTACAACGGCCACCGCCGCCGTGAATCCGGAGCCACCGGCGGTCATCCAGACATCCACCGATGAGTACCAGCACTTCTTCGTCCTCAACGGAAAGGTGATCCAGCGAGCCAAGTCCGGCACGGGTGGTTATCGAGACACCGTGGTGACGGGAACGACCGGTTTCGCGCAACTGCCGGTGGCCGTCGTCGGCCACGCTGACGGTCGCGTGTCACTCGCCGCGGTCAAAAGTGGCCGGGTTTACTTCACCAACAAGGAATCCGCCGCCGGCCCCTGGAAGGCGTTCCAGGACCTGGGCGGGAGACCCTCCGGCGTCACCATGGTCTCGTATGAGCAGAACGACGCCGTTGGGATTACGGAGTGTCCGGGGGACAACTGCGGTACCGCGGGCAGGTCTCCTTCGGCGGCGAGTTCTCCCCGTGGGAGAACCTCGGTGGCAGCGAGCTGAGCGGCCGTCCGATGCTCACCCACGCCAGCTCGATCATCCGAGGCGCCCAGCTGACGATCCGCCAGGGCGTCGGCGCGGCCGTGTACCAGCACTACGCGAACAACCCGGTGAACAACAGGTTCCTCAACCGGGGTGGCTCGATCGCGGGCAATCACCTGGTGAGCGCGCGGGATCCGCGGCGGGGCACCCGGCTCTTCGCCACGAACCCGGACGGCCAGGTCGTGACCAACGGGTTCGGGAACCTTGATGGGCTTCCCTGAACAGCCCGAAGACCACCCTTCCGCCGGCCGCCGCGTTCGACGAGGACCGGGAAGGCTCGGACGTCGTGATCCGCGCCGCTGACGGGTACGTGTACCGCAGCAGGCAGGTCGGCTCGACCGACGAGTTCTCGCCCTGGGTGCGGGTCGGCGAGACTCGCTACGGCAGCGGCGCCACGATCGGGAAGTTCTGGAACGGGGAGACGGGAATCTTCTTCACGGACCAGGTCGGCGCGACTCATCTGTGTGGCCTCGACGGGCTGGGCAATGACACGGGCTGTCGAGTGCTGAGCTGAGGCGAGTCTGGAGCCCGGCACAGGCCGAGTCCGGGCGTCAACGGGCTGGAATGTCAGAGACATTCCAGCCCTTTCGCTCAGTGTCACCGCTTGGCGTAGTCGTCCATCCCTGCCAGTCGACCATGACGCCGTCCCCTCGCCGACCGTCCACGCGTCGAGACCCGGCGCGGCGATCATGAAGTCGCCCGCGCCGATCTCCGCCTCTTCGCCGTCGTCCATGACGATCTTCATCCGGCCGGACACGCAGTAGCCCTTGTGCGCCACCTGGCAGCTGTCGGTCCCGGCGATGGGCTTCACGTGCTCGGCCCAGTGCCAGCCCGGCTCGAACACGGCCCGGCCGACCGCGCCGGCTTCGGAGTTGATGAGGTCCAGATGGCCCGTGTTCTGTTCGAAGGGGCGGGACTCCTCGGGTGCGTTGAAACTCTTGACCAGCAGACCGGACATGACCAACCTCCTGAAACTTGCCGATGAGCCAGCCGAACACGCCGGCGGCACCGGCGCTCGCCGCAGACGACCCGAATCACCGGGCCGAAATACCGGAACTCGGACGGTCAGCTCACGGGCACGCGTGGTGATCGGGCGAACCACTCCGTACCTGAACGCGACAAAGGGGCCGGACGCTCATCGCGAGCGTCCGGCCCCTTTGTCGACTTGTCGCTACCTCACAGCCAGCACGGCCGCGAGTCCCTCGATCACCGACCGGGAGAACGGCTCGTCGGTGTCGTCCGGCGTGACCACGGTGACGAGACTGAACGAGGAGCCGAGCAGCCGCACCTCGTACGGGTCGAACCCCGCGCCCCCGGAACGCGAGTACGGATCCTCCAGCGCACTGACCGGCAGGGACGTCCTCTCCATGGGCTGGTAGAGGATCGTGAACGGACCGTCGCCTTCCGCCGTCAGCTCGTACCCGTTCTCGTCCCAGAAGGAGACCATCGCCGTGTCCTTGGCGACGGAGATCCAGTTCCTCGTCACTCGGCACTGAGGGCCTTGCCTCGGACCACGGGCGGAAGTCGCCGTCCTCGTCACCTTCCGCGGTCAGGACGAGCATCTCCGGCCAGCGGGCCGCCACCTCGTCGAGGAGGTCGCGGATCGCCGAGTCCACCGGCGCGGCGGCAAGGAAGACCGTGTCGTACCCGGTGATCATCAGTCCATCCTGGAAGTTCTTCGTAGGTCCGCTGTACGTCACGCTTGTCCGCGGTACGACGAGATCGTGGGGCGTGTACCAGACGTGGTTTCCACGACCACCGGGCAATTGCTTGAACGTCGATTTCGACATCTTGAACGCGATCAGGTACTCGTGCTTCGCCTTGGTCACACCAAGGGTCCCCTTCCAGTTCGAGATCGCCTTGGGTCTTAAAGGGGGAGAACCACGCAGCCTTGATCTTGAGCCTCTTCGCGTCGATCCAGGCGTCGCTCGCCTTGATCACGTGAGGAGAACCAGAGGTGATGGCGTTATACCCCTTCTTGTCGGTGTAGTGGTACACGTCGACCTCGTCGGCCGCAGTTGTGCACGAGAACGGCACCTCTGCGGTGACGACGTAGTAGGTGTGGACGTTCGCGACCGTGAGGTCACGCATCGACTCGTTGCCCACGTGGTTGTGGACAGCGCGAACGATGATCGGGCTGCCGTCGGCCGACTGCAACTCGTGGCCGGCGACGAGCTGGGCGGCGAAGACCCACCGGCCGTCGGTGGCGTCCCAGAACGGGTGCGTCCACGTGGTCTCGATGTCCTCGGCCTGACCGTTGACCAGCACTTCCAGGTCGGTCAGGTCGAAGTCCGCGTTGTCGTGGACCTTCTCGACCGTCTCGGCGGTCGTGACACCGGACTGCGGGTTGGTGGCGACCACCGCGTCGCCCGGCACGACCTCACCGATCGGCTTGGTGGAGCCGTCAGCCAGCAGCACCGGCGTGGCCGGGGCGAAGCTGCCGGCGCACGGGTCCTTGCGCTTGGCGGGTGGTGCGTTGGCGGCCGCGTCGTCGGCCACCTTGTCGCCGCCCTTGCGCATGGACTGGCGGGCCTTGCTGAGCACCTTGCCGCCGATCACGCCGACACCGGCGGTGGCCACACCGACGACGGCACCGACCGCCATCTCCTTGCCGAGCTCGCCGACGCTGAACTCCTTGCGTCCGCGGGCGACATCGGTGCCGTACTCGGCGCCCGCCGCGGCCGCACCCGCGACCGCACCCGCGAGCAGGAGGCAGCCGACACCGGTGGCGCACACGGCACCCACCGCGATGGCGGCGGCCGCACCGACCACCACGCCGGTCACGAACTTGAGCGGGTCCTCCTTGATGGCCTTCACCGTGTTGACCACGGCGGTCTTCACGGTGTTGCCGACCGCCTTGGCGGCACCACCGATGGCGTTGCCCACCGAGCGGAACGCGCCGCCGATCGACCACTTGCCGTCCGGGTCACTGGGTGATCGGGTTGTTGTTGGCGTACGCGTAGCCGTGCATCTGCTGCGGATCGGCGGTGTCGATCACCGGGTCGACGGAGATGAACCGCCCGATCGCCGGGTCGTACTCGCGCGCGCCCAGGTGGGTCAGACCGGTGTGG
Source organism: uncultured Actinomycetota bacterium (assembly GCA_963771775.1). Lineage (GTDB taxonomy): Bacteria > Actinomycetota > Actinomycetes > Mycobacteriales > Pseudonocardiaceae > Lentzea. The sequence goes on along the minus strand of CAVYUS010000001.1, from coordinate 452,708 downwards.
TCGTTGGTGCCGCCGACGAAGCCCTTGTCCAGCGTGGCCGGCCAGGTGCCCGCGCTGCCGCGGATCTCGCCGAACGGCGGTCGCCGGCTGCGACACCTGGCTCGACGCGTTGATGGCGATCTGGGCGGTGCCGTGGTGGTCGCCGGTGAGCCAGATGAGGCCCGTCGAGGTGCGCATGGCGATGGTCTGGTCGGCATGGGTGTAGTACCGGGTGCACTTCTTGGCCCCGGTGCGTCGTGTAGCGCAGCTCCTGCCCCGGCAGGTAGAGCGTCTTGCCGGTCGGGTCCGATCAGTCGGTTGCCGTCGACGTCGTAGACGTACGACGTGGTGCCCGTACCGTCGGCTGGTGGCCAGGTGACCCTCGGGGTCCCAGGTCATCGTCTGCGTCCGCCGGACGGGGTGGGCCGCTTGATCATGTTGCCGGCGCCGTCGTAGCCGTACGACGCGGTCGTGGTGCCGGTGTTGTCGGTGGACGTCGTGCTCGCAGCCGTGTTTGCCGCCGCCGGCGGTGTAGTCGGTGGTCCGCTCGCCGGCGCGGTGCCGTGCTCCACCAGCCCCGTGCGGTTGCCGACGGTGTCGTAGGTACTGGTGTGCCAGTACTTCGCGGGCCGCCGAGGCCGGCGCGTCGGCTCCGGCCGCGCAGTCGCCGTTCGCCGGGGTCCACGCCTCGGTGAGCCGGCGCAGGTGGTCGGTCCGGAAGCACTGGGTGTCGCGACTGACGGTCGGCGACCTTGGTGACGTTGCCGGCCGTGTCGTAGGTGTACCGCACGTCGGCGACAGTGGTGGGCGCGGTCTGCCGGTGGTCCAGATCTGGGCGAGCCGGCGGGTGCCGGTCGTAGGTGCGCGTGATGTCGACGGTGCTCCGCCGTTGTTGCGCAGGGCACGCCCAGCTCGCCGAAGCTCGTGTACTCGGTGCCGGTCACGAGGTCCGTCTGCGCCTGGTGCCGTACCGGCTCTTCAGCGTCGTGGGCTGGCCCGGGGCGTTGTAGCCGTGCCAGGGTCTCCTGCGGAGGTCACCCACCGCGGGCAGCCGCGTGGTGGCCAGCGAGCCGTCCTGGTTGTACGTGTAGACGTAGTCGTATGTGCCGCCGGCCCGGTCTCGCCCGCGGGGATCGTGTACTTGTCGCCGTCGGCTGGTAGTCGGCGGTGTAGCCGATGTGCTCCTTGATGTACTGGCCGCCCCACGTAGCGATGGTCTTGACCAGCTGGCCCTTGACCGTGGTGCCGTGGACAGCGTGTCGTAGATCCACTCGGCGCGCATGGCCCGGTCGCCGCCGTCCCGCATGCTCGTCTTGCGGCCGAGCGTGTCGTAGGTGTAGGCGAGCGTCTTGCCGCGGGCGTCGGTGGTGGACAGAGCTGACCGGCGTCGTCGTAGACGGAGGTGGTGTGCCCTTGTCCGGGTCGTCGGCTCTGGCGGCCCGCGCAGGTCGTACTCGTAGGTCCACTTGTTGCCGGTCGCGTCTCGACCTCGATCATCCGGTCTTTGGCGTCGTATCTGTACGTCGTGGTGTCGTAGCCGGCGGACTGCCGGCGGCGACACCTGCGTGGTAGTGGCGGCGCTCGGTCTTGCGGCCGAGCGCGTCGATGATGGTGGAGGTGGATGCCGCCGGTGGGCGGGGTGATGTCGGTGCGGTCGCCGCCGTAGGCCGTGGTGGTGCGGCCACTTCTCGCCGCCGGGGCTGGCGGGGGGCGCGTCACCTTGAGGATCTCGGCGATCTCCGTCCGGCCCCGTCGTAGTGGTCACCACGGCGACGGGATGGTGTCCGTGGGCAGGAAGGGTCGGTGCCCGGCGCGACGTTGGCCAGGTAGGGGTCGTGCGCCTGCACCGCCCGGCCGGCCGAGTCGTAGTAGGTGTCGGTGACGACGGCGCGCGGCCGTGCCGGGGCTCGGGCTTCTGGGTCTGCCGACCCGCAGCAGGCTGTCGTAGAGCTTGATCGCGTGATGTACCGGCCAGCCGGCGTTGACCGACGTGGTCACCGCGGTGGGCCGGTGGTCGTTGCAGATACGAGAACGTCTTGTTCGGCGGCTGCGGTTCTTGTCGCGGCCCGGCTGCCACACCGCGGTGGCCGGCCGAGCCCGTCGTAGGCGAGCTCGGTCCGCCGTTGGTTCGGTCAGTGGACAGCGGCAGGCCCCAGGCCGGCTGCACGGTGGTCGTGGTGTGCCAGCCAGCGGGTTGGTCACGACGGTCTGCGTGACCGGGCCGCCGCGGCCGGGGTGTAGGCCGTCGTGGTCGTTCCCTTGAGGTCGATCAGCGTCGTGATCCGGCCGTAGGCGTCGTAGTCCGAGTCGTGGCGGTCAGGTAGGTGGCCGACCGTTGACGTACGACTTCAGCTCTCGGTCCTGGTGACGTCGCCCTGGTCGGCGCGGCCCGAAGTCCTGGCCGTCGTAGGACGTCCGGCGTCCTCGCTGATGTCGGCGTCGGGCAGGCCGGTGCCGGCCTCCGCCTTGGCGCAGTCGACGGGGAATCCGCGCTCACGGGACACCGTGGTGATCAACCAGGCCGCGTGTTGCGGGCGTAGTCGGTCATCGTGCACTTCTCGTCGCCGGTGACCGCGTCGTCGCCGGGTCGTCGATCCGGGTCGGCATGCCGTAGGCGTCGAATGTGGTCACCGTGCTGGTCGTGCGGTGCCGCGGCCGCCGTCGAGCGCGGTCCGGGTGTGCTTGGCGGCGATGTCGGTGAACCGCGCGTTGACCGTGTCGCCGTTGATGGTGCGGGTGGCGGTCGGCGGAGCTGCCAGGGCTCGTTGACGGTCGCGGACACCTCCGCGCCGCCGGGCCCGTTGTAGGTGATCGCCTCGCGGGGCATGCCGGCGAACGCGTCCTCGTCGTGCGCGGGAACGTTGCCGACCGCGATCGCGGGCATGGTCACGTTGCGGGTGCCGGACGGCAGCTTGTCGCCGTGCATGCCGCGGAAGTACCGGGTCTCGGTGTGGGTCTGCTCGCCGGCGTCGCCCTTGTCGTCCGGACCCGCCGTAGCCGCGCCAGACCGACCAGGTCTTGTCCTCGGCCTTGATCATGCCGTCGTCGTCGGTGTAGTGCCAGGCCGGGCCGCCGAGGTAGTCGTACTGGGTGAGGACCCGCGGCGAGCGCCACCGGTGAGGTCGGTCTCGGTGACGTTGTGACGACGTACTTGTGGAAGCAGTCGGATCGGGTCGGTGTAGCCCGCCGGCGTCCACCTCACCGGGTAGCAGCGCAGGTTGTTGTCTGCACGCGTTCGGGTTCGGCACGCGGGAGCCGGCGACGCAGTCCTGGTCGGAGTAGGTGACGTCGATCTTGCCGCCGGTCTCGGTGTGGATGATCTTGAGCCGCCACCAGTTCATCGCCGCGATGGTCGTAGTGCGTGTCGACGCGGTTGGTCAGCTGGAGCCGGCGAACTTGACGTCCGGCACGGTGGTCGTCCCGCCGACCAGGCCGACGTGGGAGATCCGTCCAGCCACAGGCCGGCGCGGGTGCCGTCGCCGGGGTCGGGGAACGTGTGGCTCGAACGTCCACCGCTCGACCGGGCTGCCGCCGACCTTGCGTGGTCACGGAGGCCAGGCGCTTGGTGGTCCAGAACGTCGGGGAACCGGTGCGGCACGGGCTGGCCGTGCACTCCTGGTCCCAGGGAGTGTCCGGCCAGTGGGCGTTCTTGGTGCCGCAGTCGGCCAGGCAACGGTCGGCCAGTTCGAAGACGACCTGCATCGGCGCGGTCTCGGTGCGGTCGCTGCGCGTGCCGTAGTCGATCCGCTTCAAGCCAGCCGCCCGGTCGTACGGCGCGTGGTCGGTCTCGGTGTTGTTGCGCGCGTACTTGTTGGTCTCCTTGTCGTACCAGTACGACATGGTGTTGCCGTGCGGGTCGACGACGTAGTCGAGGTTCCAGCGCCAGGCCTGCGTGCAGAACGAGTCCGTGACGCGGTGGCGGCACAGGCTCGTTGGCGTGGTTGCCGAACGACCGGCGACGTTGAGCACCGACTGCGCAGCCGCGGCCGAACCAGTACTGCGTGCCGTCGGGGGTGGTGACCACCCAGTACTCGCCGTTGTTGTCGCCGTTGGCCGCGCCGGTCCTGCGCTCGACGCGCGAGCCGTCGTCGTTGCGCAGGTGCCAGCGGTTCGCTGCGGTCCTTGATCAGCTCGCCGGCGTGGCCCGCGAGCGACAGGGCCGCGTTGTCGGTGCCCCAGCACAGGTCGCCGGTCTTGTTCGTGTTGTTGGCCCCGTTGCCCATGTCCTCGGCACAGCTGATGTACCGGCGCTCGACGAAGCCGCGCCGAGCTCGAAGCCCTCGCCGATCCAGGACGGCTGGTTGTTCGACGCCGCCATCCGCCCGTCCACGCTCGCCGACGAGTAGCCAGCGCGACCGACGGCGTCGGCCCGCCGAGCGCCGGCGGCACCCGCATCGGGTAGGACCAGGCGAAGTCGCCGGTGTTGCCGCCGGCCGACCAGGTCGCCGACGGCGAGAGGCTGGTCGCCGAGTAATTGCCCGAGCCGCTGGACGTACCGGAGGTCAACGCCATGAACGTGGTGGCAGCAGGGCTTGCCTGGGTCGCCGTCACCTTGCCCTTGGCCGTGTCGTTGCGCGACGGCACGGACTTCGCCGCGCATTCGGGCATGCCCGGGGTGGTCAGTGCGCATTCGGGCAGCTCGACCAGCCGAAGCCGGGAGGCCCAGTCGCCGCCATAGGCCCAGCGGAAGGACGAGTAGTCGACCTCGACCTTCGCCGATCCGCCGGAGACCTTGAAGAGCAGGCCTTCCACACCGGCCTTGCGGGTTCTGTCCCGGTCGAACGTCTCGATCTTGACCTTGGGCTTTGTGGCGCGGGCCGTGGTGGCGGCGTCGGCCGCCGCCACCGACAGCGGGGTGTCGGCGACCTTCGCCGACACCGCGCCGAGATCGACCTCGGTCACACCCGCCTTGGGCCACACCGGCGTGCTGCCGTTGAAGGCCTTGCCGGTGCGGACGTCCTCGTTCTTGGCTACGGCGTTCTTCTGCCCGCGATCACCCGCTCTTTCTGCGGTGCGGGCGGTTTGTAGGGCGCCGCCAACTGAAGGGCGCGATGGTGAGGATGCTGGACACGAGCGACGCCACGAGTGCGACGGCCAGTCCGCGTCTGGGCAGGGCTGTGGGCATGACACAACTCCGGAATGAGGTGGAAGGGCCGGGTCAGCTGAAGAACACGCGGACGGGCTCGGACCATCCGTAGCCGACCTGCACTGCTCCGTTGTACGGGAACGAGGTCAGGCCGTGGTAGTTGGTCCAGGACCAGACCGAGCTGTCCGGGTGGACCTCGACGATCTCGGCCTTGCCGTCACCGGTCACGTCGGCGAACCACGTGTTCGTCCGGCGCCAGCCCGAGCCGATCTCCTGCGAGGTGTCGTAGCTGCCGTAGCCGAGGCCGCTGAGGTTGCGGTAGGCGGACACGGTCAGCCGCTCGTCGGCGTTGACCTCGATCAACTCGGCCTTGCCGTCACCGTCGATGTCCCCGAACCGGATCGCTTCCGGGGCGGCCTCGTGACCTTCACGATCACCGGCGTGGCCGAGAACGCCGTGGACTGGCCGCGGTCGTTCATCCCGAACAGGTTGCGGTACACGCGAACCCGGCCGTCGGTGTCGAGGGAGACCCGGTCCGCACGGCCGTCACCGTCGATGTCGGCGAACCTGATCCGCTTCGTCTCGCCAGACGCCGCCCGATGACGATCGGGTCGATGATCGGGAACCCGTTCATGCCGTTGACGTTCTGGAACGCCTTGATCCTGCCGTCCGCATCGACGCCGACGATCTCGGACTTGCCGTCACCGTCGATGTCGGCGAACCAGGTCCGGTCGGGCGACCAGCCCGAGCCGATGTGCTGCGCGCCGTACGGGTAGCCGCCGCCCACGTTCAGGAACGCGCGGACGTTGCCGTCGGCGTCCACGGAGATGATCTCGTCGTTGGCGTCGCCGGAGATCGACGAACCGGTACGCGGCGTCATGGGCAGCGCGGCGGGAGCCAGCACGCCCTGCAGCACCTTGAGCTCGTCGACGTTGCCGTTGAAGAACTCACCCGCACTGCTGCGGCCGACGGACAGGACACCGGTGGAGTTCCAGCCGACGACGCCGGTCACCGTGCTCTTCAGCGTGTCCGGGCTGTCCTGGTAGCCGACGGTCAGCTTCAAAGTACGCGCGTTGGCGTCGTACACGGCCACGAGGTGCGTCCACTTGTTCGCCACGGCATCGGCCTTGGCGCGCCACCACGTCGACGGGTTCGACGACGCGTTCGGCATCTCGGCGCTCCACTTCGCGCCGTCGTACTTCAGCGTGAACGTATCCAGAGTGGACGGTCTGCGCTGCACCACGACGGTGCGGGGCGTGCCGGTGTCGTTGATCTTGGCCCACACGTCGACCGTGAACGACTGGTCGGTGTTCAGCACAGCCTCGCTGGTGCTCGCGGAGCTGTTGGTGCCGTTGAGCTCCAGGCCGCCGGCACCCGCCACGCCCAGGCCCCACTTGGCGCCGCCGGCGAGGTTCAGGGTGAGGTCGCGGCCGAACGGCGAGGAGTCACGCGCGATGGAACCGCTGCCCTCGTTGAACTTCCACTCCCCCACGCCGCTCGCCTGCGGTGGGGTCGGCCATGGTCAGCGACTCCTGCGGGGTGATCGCGCGGTTCCACGCACGGACCTCGCCCAGCTCTCCGTGCCACGCCTTGCCGATCCACAGCTGGCCGGCGGCGTTGAAGCCCGTCGTCCACTCTCGCGGTCACCCGCTGCAGCGCGCCGTCCACGTACAGCCGGACCTCGCCCTCGACGCTGTCGTACGTGCCGGTCAGATGCGTCCACACACCAGCCACCGCGGCAGCGTCGGAGGACAGCGGTCTTCTGCTCGGCGTTCGCGGCGTCGGTCTCCGCCAGGGAGAACGTCCACTTGTGCGATGAGGAGTCTAGCCGAGCCGGAACGCCGAGGTGGCCGAACCCTGCTGGCTCACCACGGTGCGGCTCGCCGTGTCGTTGGTCAGGCGAACCCAGGCGGAGACCGAGAAGCCCTTCCTCGTGTCCACGACCTTGGCGGTCGTCGCGGTCTTCGTGCCGTCGAAACCGACAGCCGTCTGCCCGCCGACCGTGCGACCGGCACGGGCCGGGTCGAGACCGGTCACGTCGAGGTCATGGCCGTTGCCGGTGCCGTCGAACGAGGGATCGTCACCGTTGAACCAGGACGCTTCGTTGGGCTTCGCGCCCGCGACCTTGAACTGGAACGTCTTGCGCGTCGAAGCCCGGCCTTGTCGACCGCTTCCACGAACAGCGTCTTCGCGCCGTCCGACGGCGGCGTCCAGCGGATCGGAGTACCGGCGTTGACCGTCATCGACGGCGGATCCGTGAAACCCCAACGGTATTTCACGACATCGGTGGACGTGCTGGCGAACGTGAACGTGTCCGCGATACCGAGCGAGCCACAGCCCTCGGCCGGACAACCCGTTGTCTTGTAAACAGACGAGCCCAACGACGGCGCGTCGGGCGCGGTGACGTCGACGCTGAACTCACACCAGCCGGACGCGGTGCCCCACCGCTGCCAGTCTCCGGCCGTCACGCGGTACTGGTAGTTGCCGGTGGTGATGCCGCGACCCGCGATGCGCCACTGGCCGCCGCCGGGGGTACTCAGCGCGCCGGGGTAGAGCCAGTAGTCGGGCGACCACGGCACCTTGGCGACGATGTCCGGCACGCCGTCCCAGTTGAAGTCCGCGATGGTCCGCGCCTCGGCACCCGCCAGCCGTTGCCGATTTGTAGCGACCGGGGCTGCCGGTGTAGGGCGTACGCGCTCCGCTGCCGGGGTACAGGCACATCACGCTGCCGTACTCGGCGATGATGTCCGGCTTGCCGTCACCGGTCTGGTCGACGACACCGAGAAGGTGAACCCGCCCCAGCCGTTGCCGATGAACGCGCGCTGCTGACTGAACGGTAACGCCCGCCCTCACCGGGGTACAGGCAGAGCCCGTTCTCGACGTCCCTGGTGATCAGGTCCACCTTGCCGTCGCGGTCGTAGTCGGCCAGACCCGCGAACGTGTAGCCGTTCCAGTTCGGGCCGAGCTGCACCCTCGCCTGGCTCGACGGGCGCGCTTGCCCTCACCGGGGTAGAGCCACAGCAGGCCGGTGCTGTCCTCACGAGCGACGATGTCCTTCTTGCCGTCGTTGTCCCAGTCGGCGACACCCGCGATCGTGTACCCGCCCCAGCCGATGCCGATCTCCACGCGGGCACCGGACCCTCAGCCGCCGGGGGTCTCCTCGGTCGGCAACAGGTACAGGTAACCGTCGAGGTCGCGGACCAGCACGTCCGGACGGCCGTCGTTGTCGTAGTCAGCGGTGCCGACGATGGTGTCCGACCACTCGATCACGCCGAGTTCAGGCCGGCCGCCTGCTCGATCGTGTGCTCGGCGGTGGTGCCGTTGGCCCACGGGTAGTGGTCGACGTGCGCGACCGGGCCGGAGGACCCGTTGTCGCGGATGCGCCGGCACTCGAAGCGGGAGTTCATGGTGTCCGCGGGGTCGGGGTCACTGACCCTGGCGCGGATCGTCGGCGTCGCGGTCGGCACCACCGGGCGGGCGGCGCCGGTCGCGCAGCCCTTGCCGTCCACGGTGAGCTGGTCCGGCGTGTTCGGGATCGAGTTGTAGTCGATGGCGAGCACCGCGGAGCCGGCGTTGAAGCGCTTCCAGGAACTGACGGTGCCCTCGTCGACGCCCAGCACCATGGTGATGTCGTTCAAGTTGTTCTCTGCCGCGTACTGGACCCCGTTGGTGAAGGGGAACTCGACGTCACCCGGCCCGGCACAGCTGTGCGCCGAACCGACCTTGCGGTTGGCGCCGACGGTCGACGCCCACTTGTTGTCCCACCACCAACCGGGCTGGCTGTTCCAGGTGGTGCCGGTACCGATCCCGTCGGTGACCCGCACCGTCGCGTTGGAGTTGGGGTTGCAGGTGAACGACCACTTCTGCTCGATGCGGAACGACGCACCGGTGATGATCTTGCCCTTGACCCCCGAGGTGTCCATCCGGAAGTACGAGCGAACGTTGTACTGCGCGCTCAGGCACGCGCCGGACGACGAGACGCTGTCGCAGATGCGACCGGTTCCGGCGGCGCCGTAGGTGCCCGTGTCACTGAGGTAGTCCACGCCCTGGTTGTTGCGGCCCTGCCAGAACGCGCTGTTCTCGTGCCCGCTCTTGCTGGAGACCAGGGTCCACGCGTTGCCGGACAGCCGGCCCGACCACGACGGGTCGATCATGACCGGGTACTGGGCGTCGCCCAGCAGCGCGGCGTCGGGGGTGACGGTCAGCTCGCCGTTGGCGGCGGTCACCGGCATCGTCGCCTGGCGCTTCTTCTTGGCTTGCGCCGACGACTTCGAGATCACGCCGACGTGCGGCACGTTCTCCTGGCCGGAGTCCCACATCACCGGCGTGGGCGAGGCGAAGACGACCTTGCCGGCCGCGTCCTTCGCCTCCAGGCCACCACCGGCGGTCTGCGCCGTGACGCCCTTCGTCGCGAACCCGAAGGTGACCTTGGCGAGCTTGGGGTGCTGGCCGCCTCGCGGTTCTTCACCACCAGGACCTGGGCGAAGCCCTGCGGCGACGCCGTCAGCTTCAGGTCGACGCCGGGCAGCACCTCGGGGTAGATGGCATCCGCGCCGGACAGCACCGGCTTGGGCAGCGGCCCGAACGGCCAGGTGATCGAGAGCTCGCGGTCACCGTCCCGCAGCTTCGCCGCGGGCCCGGTGCCACCGGCGGAGAACTCGACCGGCAGTGCGGCGGCGGCCGGCGTGACCGTCTTGCCGGTGGCGCGCAGGGTGGTGTCGATGCGGGCCAGCGAACCGTCGGGCTGACGGGCGAAGCGGGGCTCGGCCGACTGTTCCTCCGTGTAACCGCCCTGGGGCTTCGCGAACGTCTGCGCGTTCTCCGACCGCAGGGAGAGGATCTCCACCCGCCGGCCGCAGCGCTTCGCCATGTCGGTGGCGGCTTGCGCGGTCTGTTGTGCGTCAACGCAGTCAGGTGCGGCCACAGCGGCCGGAATGTGCAGACCAGGCAGCGCCATCGCCGCCGTGATCAGGAATATGCGCAGACCAAAGCCGCGCGCTCTCGAAGCGCGAGTCATGGTGGTGCCCCCAGGCGTTCGCGCGTGCCCCCCGACAACCCGCGATCCATTGAAACTCGCGGTGAGCATGCATGTGGAATACGCAGATAGCAAGGGGGCGCGGCACGTGAGCTGCTGCACAAGATCACGAACTGCACAGCGAACCCGGCTGGCCGGCGTACCTGCCAGGGGGCCCGATAGGAAGAAATCGCCTCGGGCGGCGGTGTGCGGCTGATCTGGCGAGGGCTCGAACCCGGTTTCCGCCGGACTCAAGCCCTCGACGTCACAGGCCCGAATCCGTGGTGCGGACGAGGATCGCGCCGCACTCGTCACACCGCACGATCTCGTCGGACGCAGCGTCCTTGAGCTTCGACACCGCGTTGCGGTCCAGCTCGATCCGGCACGCGCCGCAGCGGCGGGACTGGATCAGGGCCGCACCGATCCCGCGCTGCTCGCGCTGCCGGTCGTAGGCCTTCAGCAGGTCTTCCGGGAAGCCCTTCACCATCACCGCGCGGTCCGCGGTCCGCCGCGTCTCCACCGACTCCAGATCGGCCAGCGCGTGGTCACGGCGCCGCGCGGCGTCCTCCAGGGTCTCGCGCGACTTGTCGAGCTCGACGCGCGCGAACGACACGTCCGCCTCGACGGCCTCGCGGCGTTCCATCAGCTCCAGCAGGTCGTCCTCCAGGACGCCCTGGCGGCGCTGCAACGTGGCCAGCTCGTGCTCGAGGTCGGTGAGCTGCTTGGCGCCGACCGAACCGGACTGCATCAGCTTGCGGTCGCGCTCGCCACGGGCGCGGACCTGGTCGATCTCGGTTTCCTGGCGCTTCACGTCGCGGTCGAGATCGGTGAGCATCGTCTCGATGTTGACCAGCGCGTCCTGCTTCGCGCGTGCCTGCTTCTCAGCCTCCGCGATCTCCGCGATCTCCGGCAACGTGCGGCGCCGGTGGGTGACACGCGACAGTTCGGCGTCGACCTCGGCCAGGTCGAGCAGCCTGCGCTGCACTGCGGGATCGGCTTTCACGCATGTCCTCCTGCTGCTGTGCTCGTCGCACCGACGGTCCACGGATCGGTCCGGCGGGTGGAGACGAGTACGTCGACCCTACCGCCGAAGGCCTCGCGCAGGATCGCCGCCGCCTGCTCGCACCACGGCCACTCACTGGCCCAGTGCGCCACGTCCACCAGCGCCGGTCCCCCGGCTTCGATGTGCTCGCTCGCCGGGTGGTGCCGCAGGTCGGCCGTCACGTAGGCGTCGACGCCCGCGCGCTTGACGGCACCGAGGAAGCTGTCGCCCGCGCCACCGCACACCGCGACCCGTTTGACCAGGCATTCCGGGTCGCCGGCGGCCCGCACGCCCTGCACCGTCGCGGGCAGCGCGTCCGCGACCCGTTGTGCGAAGACCCGGAGCGGCTCGGCTTCCGCCAGCTCGCCGATCCGGCCCAGACCGGTGTCGCCCGGCAGGTCCGCGAGCTCGTGCAGGGTGAACTCTTCGTCCGGGTGAGCCGCTTTGAGCGCGCTGATCACGGCTTCGCGGCGGGCGCGCGGCAGGACGAGTTCCAGGCGGGTGTTCTTGGGCCGGCTCAGCTCTCCGATCACTTGCGCACCCGCGTCGGTCAGCGCCTTCAGGACCTGCTCCGCGTTCGAGACCGGCACGTACGTCGTCAGCACGTCCATCGCGGTCCGGGGCGACGCGTCGAGCGGCCCGGTGATCGTGAGTCCGATGGCCTCCGCGAGCGCGTCCGACACACCTGGGAGCGCGCTGTCCGCGTTGGTGTGCGCGCAATACAAGGCGGCTCGGTTCCGAATCAGCTTGTGCACCAACGCACCCTTGGGGTCGTTGGCCGGAACTCCGTTGACGCCTTTGAGAAGCAGCGGGTGATGGGCGAGCACGAGCTGCGCGCCCCGTTCGACCGCTTCCTCCACAGTGGACCGCGCCGGGTCCACGCAGACGAGGATCCTGGTGACCTCTTCCTCGGGATCACCGCAGACCAGGCCCACCGCGTCCCACTTCTCCGCGGTCTTCGGCGGATACGCGGACTCCAGCACCGCGATCACGTCGGCGAGCTTCACGCCAGTTCCTCCATCACTACCCGCAGCGCGTCGACCAGCACCGCGAACTCCTCCGGCGGCCGGATCGCCACCCGCAGGTACGTGTCGTCGAGGCCGGGGAACGTGTCGCACCTGCGGGCCGCGATCCCCTTGTGCCGCAACGCCTCTCGCGTTCCTTCCGGCACCCTGAGCAGCAGGAACGGCGCTCGTGGCGGCACCACGACCAGGTCTGCGAGTTGCCGTACCGCGTGTGCGGCGTGCTCCGCGGCTTCTTTTGCGAGCCGTTCGGACTCTTCGAGCGCTTCCGGTTCACAGCACGCCGTGATCGCTTCCAGCGTCAGGCTGCCGACGGGCCAGTGCGGGCGGCCGTGCGCCAGGCGTTGGAGAGTCTCCGGATCACCGAGGAAGTAGCCGGCCCGCAGGCCCGCGAGGCCCCAGGTCTTGGTGAGACTGCGCAGCACGAGGACGTCCTCGTCGTGCGCCAGCGACTCCGGTTCGCCGGGCACCGCGTCCATGAACGCCTCGTCCACGACGAGCTTGCCGGGCAGGGTCTTGAGGACGGCGGCCTGGTGCAGCACCGAGGTCGGGTTCGTCGGGTTGCCGATGACGGTGAGATCGACGTCCGCAGCGAACTCCCGCAGCGTGAAGTCGCCGTCGAGCAGCACGCGCTCGACCGGAATCCCGGCGTCGCGAAGGGCCACCTCGGGCTCGGTGAAGCCGGGGTGCACGACCGCGGCCCGGCGCGGCGCGAGCTTCGGCAGCAGCGCGAAGCCCTCGGCGGCACCGTTGAGCAGCAGAACCTCGTCAGGAGAGCGCCCGTGCCGGCGTGCGACGGCCGCACGGGCGCGCTCTTCAGCCTGTTTCGAGGGATAACCGCCAAGACCGTCGAGCGCCGCAGCCAGCCGGTCGCGCAGCCAATCGGGCGGGCGCGGCACCCGCACGTTGACGGCGAAGTCAGCGAGGCCTGGTGCGGCGTCGACGTCACCGTGGTGGCGCAGGTCTGGGCTGGTCATCGCCGAGATTCTAGGCGAGGGGCGCAGACCGGCGCGTCACTGCATGTAGCGGCGGAGTTCGGTGAGGTGGCTGATGAGCTCGTCCAGCTGGAACGCGTCGAGCTGGGCAGACTCGCCGGGCGGGGTGCGGAAGCAGACGCGCCCCTTCTCGTTGAGGTACACCTCGAACGCACGACGGCGCCCAAGGGCGTCGGTACACCCGATGATCTCCCGTTGCGGGGGCACGTCGGTACCTGTCTGCATGGGCGGCCTCCATGTCGTTTGTCCGTACATCTTGCGACAGCGGTTGAGCGTTACCGTGCGGCGATGGTCGTCCAGCGACCTTCTTGACCTTCTTTGACCTTCTTGACCGGCAACGTGTTCGCCGTGGTGCGGGCGACCACCTGGCCGGTGGGCACGCTTTGCGCCGTCGTCTCCTGGTTTCGGTCGAGCACGAGCATGCGACCACGGCTCGTCGCATCTTGTTCCAGCAGGTCGCATCTTGTTCCAGCAGAGATGCGGCCTACATCGCGCCCTGAGCGTACTGGTGCACCGTGCCGGCCATGTTCGGAACCGTGCAGGTCGCGGGGGTTCCCGCGCCGCTGTCACCCAGGGTGCGCGAACGACCCCGGTGAGACGGTTTCCGTGACCGGATCCCTTAGGCTGCGCGACATGCGGGTCCACGTCGCCTTCGTCTGCACCGGCAACATCTGCCGGTCCCCCATGGCAGCGCTCGTCTTCCGGGAATGGCTGACCCGCGAAGGACTGTCCTCGCTCGTCGAGGTGTCCAGCGCCGGCACCGGCGGCTGGCACGCCGGCGACCCGGCCGACCCGCGTGCGCTGAAGACGTTGGCGGACAACGGATATCCGACCGACCACGTCGCCGCGCAGGTCTCTGATCTGCACCTGGACGCCGATCTGCTGGTGGCCCTCGACTCCGGCCACCTGCGGGCGTTGCGCCGGATGGTGGACCCTGATCGCGTCCGGTTGCTGCGCTCGTTCGATCCGGATGCCGACGGGGTGGACGTGCCGGATCCGTACTACGGCGACCGCGCTGGGTTCGACGAGGTGCTGGTGCTGGTCGAGGCGGCGATGCCGGGGCTGATCGCGTGGGTCCGCGAGCAGCTGTAAGGGCGCGCGCCAAATCTTCAGGCGGCCGTGACCTTCGGGCCGCACTGCACCTCGTCGGCGCGCCCGCGTTCGGCGGCGGACATCGATCAAAAGCCTTGGCCGCGGCACATGTGGTTTTGCAAGGATGAGAGGTATGGACCTCACTGGGTGGACGTGGCTCAACGAGCCGGCGAAGTGGTCGGCCGCTCCCCTGACCGTGCACGCCGATCCCCGTTCCGACTTCTGGCGCCTCACCGGCAACGGCATCATCAAGGACAACGGCCACCTCTACGGCACGAGTCTGACCGGCGACTTCACCATCACGGCGACGTTCAGCGGCGAGTACGCGGCGCAGTACGACCACGCCGGCATCGGGCTCCTCATCGACGGTGAGAACTGGATCAAGGCCGGGGTCGAGGTGTTCGACGGGGTGCGTCAGGCCAGCACCGTCGTCACGCGTGGGTTCTCGGACTGGAATCTCGCGCTCACGCCGGAGTTCGAGCGGTTCACCATCAGCGCCGAACGCAAGGGTGACGCGGTGTGGGTTCGGTACGGCCTCGACGGCGAGGAGCCGACGAAGGTGCTGCGCAAGGCGTACTTCCCGCCGCAGGTCGAGGTGAAGGTCGGGATCATGGCGGCGAGCCCGGAGGGTGAGGGGTTCGTGACCCAGTTCCACGAGGTCCAGCTCACGCATCTACCGTGAGAACGTGCGGTTCAAGTTCCTCCTCAAGCCGGGCTGGCTGGCGCTGACCCTGGCCGTCTGGGTGTTCGCGGGCGCCTGCGTCTACTTCCTGTCCCCGTGGCAGTTCGGCCGCAACGGTGAGCGCCAGGCGCAGAACTCGGCCATCACCAAGTCGCTGAAGAGCGACCCGGTGCCGTTCGGCGCGCGGCACGACGAGTGGCAGAAGGTCGAGCTCAAGGGTCGCTACCTGCCCGAACTGGAGGCGCTGGCGAGGCTGCGGACGGTTCAGGGTGAGGCGGCGTTCGAGGTCATCACGCCGTTCAAGACCAGCGGCGGTCAGACCGTCCTCGTCGACCGCGGGTACGTGCGGCCGGTCAACGGCATCAAGCCGCCGAACTTCGATGCGCCGCCCACCGACGAGGTCACGGTCATCGGGCTCGCGAGGCCGAACGAGTCGAACGAGCAGCCCGCGTTCGACCAGGACGGGCGGCGGCAGATCTACTCGATCAACAACAAGGCGGTCGGGCCGCAGATCGAGCCCGGCTACTACCAGCTCATCGAGAACCAGCCGGGGGCGCTCGACACGTTGCCCCTGCCCCGGCTGGAGGCCGGGCCGTTCTTCTCCTACGCGCTGCAGTGGATCGCGTTCGGGGTGATGGCGGTCGGCGGGTGGTTGTACTTCACGATTCGCGAGGCCAAGCCGGGTGGTGTCCTGTACGAGGGCACCAAGAAGCGGAAGTCGATCGCCGAGCTACTTGCGGAAGAGAGCGACGAAGGCGCTGACGAGGGCGGCGGAAAACCCGACGACGCGGGACAGCTCCACGGCACGCGTCACGTGACCTGAGTCCGGGTTGCGGCCGTGGCCCAGCACCGGGCGTTCCTCGACGCCGTGCGAGTACACGGTGCGGCCGCCCAGCCTGATCTCCAGGGCGCCCGCGAAGGCCGCTTCGACCTGGCCGGCGTTCGGCGACGGGTGCGCTGAGGCGTCGCGGCGCCAGGTTTCCAGCGCCTGCGTGGCCGAGCCGCCGACCACCGGGGCGCCGCCGACGGTCAGCACCGCCGCCAGGCGTGCGGGCAGCAGGTTCAGCAGGTCGTCCAACCGGGCCGAGGCCCAGCCGAACCGCAGGTAGCGCGGGGACTTGTGGCCGACCATCGCGTCCAGCGTGTTCGCCGCGCGGTAGCCCACCAGGCCGGGCACGCCGAACACCGCGCCCCACACCAGCGGCGCCACCACGGCGTCCGAGGTGTTCTCGGCCACGGACTCCACGGTCGCGCGCGCCATGCCGAGCGTGTCCAGCCGGGACGCGTCACGGCCGCAGAGGTGAGGCAGCCGGGCACGGGCGGCGGCAAGATCACCGTCGGCCAGCTCGCGTCCCATCGCGGTGCCCTCGTCGGCCAGCGAACGGCCGCCGAGCACGGTCCAGGTCGCCAGCGCCGTGGTCAGCGTCTGCGCCAGCCAGTGACGACGGGCCAGCCGTTCGACCACCACGCCGGCCGCGACGGTGCCGCCCACCAGGACGGCCGAATAGGCGATGCCGGCGGCCTGCGAATCCGCGTAAACGCGCTTCTCGAGGGCCGCGGCAGAGGTACCGAATGCCGCTACCGGGTGAAATCGGCGCGGGTCACCGAGGACCGCGTCCGCCGCCACGCCCAGCAACAACCCCAACGCGCGCCCCGCACCCACGGCATCCTCCCCAGGTCGACGTAGGCACGGTAGCGCCGCGCCACCCGAGCGCGCGCATTAGGGTGGCCGGTCGTGGAGCACAAGCGGCTGAAGCTGTACGCCTATCTGGACGCGCGCGACCATCAGCGCACGTACCTGGCGATCATGCGGCTGTTCACCTCCACGCTGCTCGCGGACCTGTCCGCGGGCGAGGTCGCCGGGGCTTTGGCCGGGCAGGAGCGCGAGGGCCGGGTAGAGCCGGGCGAGAGCCGCATCGAGAACGTCATCAACCGGCTCAAGCAGCTGGTCGAGTGGGGCAACCTGGTCCAGGGCCGCCGTGAGGTGGTCGCGGCCAGCATCGCCGAGTTCCAGCACGGCAGCGTCCGCTACCAGGTCTCCAAGCTCGCCGTCCGGGTCCAGCGCGACGTCGACGAGCTGCTGCGAGTCCCGGAAGGTGCCCGCGAGGTCTCCCGCGAGCTGCTGCCCGCCATCGAACGCGGCCTCAACGAGCTGGGCGGATCGCTGTCCGTCGCCCTGCTCAACGAAGGCGACAAGACCAAGGAGCTCCTGGCCGAACGTGTCACCACGCTGTTCCTGCAGCACGCCGAGCTGGCGGCGACGGTCCGCGACTTCTACGCCTACCTCGGCCAGGTAGTCACGCGGAACCACCTCGCACCGGACGAGATCGCGGGCTTCCGGAACCTCCTGGTCGAGTACATCCAGCGGGTCGTCGAGGACGTCCTGAAGTACACGCCGCCGATCGCCGAAGCCCTGGCCGGGTTCACGAGGGCCCGCGCCGAGCTTCTGCGCCTGCTGAGCACGGACCTCGGTGCGAGCGTCGAACGCGCCCGCGGCCGCACGCCGGAGGACTGGCAGGAGCTGACGGACTGGTTCGTCGACCGCCCCGGCCGCCCGAGCCAGGTCACGGCGCTGCGCGAAGCGACGGCCCGCGCGATCGGCAGCCTCCTGGCCAGCGTGAAGCGCGCGACCTCCGGCGGCGGCCTGCTCCCGGGACGCCGGGCCGAACTGCTGAAGCTCGCGGGCTGGTTCGACAACTCCAGCCGCGAGGAGGCGCACGAGATCTACGCGGCGGCGTTCGGCCTCTACAGCGCCCGCCACCTCTCCCCCGCGCCGGAACACGACTCGGACAACGAGCGCACGCCGTGGCGCGACGGCCCGGTCTGCGACGTGACGGTCAGCGTCCGCAGCCGGGGTGACCGAGGCGCCCGCGGCCGGCCTTCACGCATCCTCGACGACCCGATGATGGAGCAGTCACTGCTGGCCGAGGCCCGTGAGGCCGATGAGATCCGCGCCCGGCACGTCGCGGAACTGACCAAGGCCGCCGGAGACCTGGAGAACGCCACGCTGACGCACGGCGCGTTGGAGGTGTTCTGCGAGTTGCTCACGCTCGCGATGGCCCAGCGCGACTCGCCGCAGGACAGCGGATCGGCCAGCGACCCCGTGCGCGGCCTCAAACTCGAAATCGCCCACGGCACGACGACGCAGATCAAGTCCGCTGCCGGGACGCTCACCCTGCACGACGCGACGGTGGCACTGAAGCAATGAACCACTTCGACAACCTCTCCGACATCGACGCCGCCAACGTGGTGCGGTGCGCGCGAACGCTGCTGCGCAGGCCGCTCCTGCGCCAGGACGGCCCGGACGGCGAGCTGCTCAGCCTCGTCTTCCGGCACCGCGTGGTGCTGCAGGACCTGTTCGCGGGCCTGCTCGGCTACCGCCTGGTCGTGGAACGCCGGTTCGCGCGCCTCTACAAGTCCGGCCCCGGCCGCGACGACACCCGCGGGGTGCTCAGCATGTCCCCGCGCGGGTACGCCTACCTGGCGCTCACGCTCGCGGTCCTCACCGGCATCGGCCGGCAGACGCTGCTCAGCCGGCTGGTGGCGGACATCCGTTCCGCCGCGGTGGAAGCGGGCATCGACGCACCGGACGACGTCACCGAACGGCGCGCCCTCACCGCCGCGTTGCGCCACCTCGTCTCCCTCGGCGTGCTGCAGGAGACCGAGGGTTCGGTCGCGCAGGACATGCTCCCGCAGGAAGCGCTGATCACGATCGACACCGACCTGCTGGGCCAGCTCGTCACCGGCCCGGTCGGCGAGGCGGAGACCCCCGGACGCCTGATCGAACTGGCCGCCCGCCCCGGTCCGCGCGGCATCGAGCACGCCGTGCGGCGCAAGCTCGTCGAGACGCCGCTGGTGCTCTACGCGGACCTGCCGGACGAACAGTCGGAGTGGCTGCGCCGCAACCAGCGCAAGGAAACCGCGTTGCTGGAGCAGGCGTTCGGCCTCTACACCGAGTGCCGGGTCGAGGGCGTGCTCGCCGCCGACCCCGAGGACTTCCTGACCGACCTGTCGTTCCCCGGCGTCTCGACGGTCGCGCGCATCACGTTGCTCGCCCTGCCCGACCTTCTCGACGACGAGGAAGAGGACGCACCCGCGCGGCACGTCGTCACGGTGGAACGCCTCCGCGAGGTCTGCGCGCAACTGGTCGAGGACTACCCTGCGGCGTGGTCGAAGCAGTTCACCGACGACCTCGGCCGACTGGTCGCCGAGGTGACGGAACTCCTGCGCCGCATGGGATTGGCCGTGCAGTGCGACGAAGGCTGGTCCATCAGCGCGGCCGCGCACCGCTGGCTGCCGTCCCCGGACGGCGACCCGGAACGAGAACAACCGGAACAACCCGTTGCGGTGCCTGAAGTACCGAGCTGGTCCCTGTTCGACGAGGAGAATGTTTCATGAGCAGGTGGCGGCTGCACCGCGGCGGCGTGGTCAACATCTGGCAGTACACCGAGCAGACGTTCGACTTCTCCGGTGGCCGCGCGATCTTCCAGGGCACCAACGGTTCCGGCAAGTCCCGCACGCTGGAGCTGCTGCTGCCGCTGTGCCTGGACGGCGACCTGCGCCAGCTCGGCTCGAAGGGCTTCGACACGGTCAGCATCCGGCGCCTGATGCTGGACGACTACGACGGCGGCCCGAACCGCATCGGCTACGCGTGGGTCGAGCTGATCCGCGAAGCCGCCGACCACACCGGAAACGAGTACCTCACTTGCGGACTCGGCGTTAAGGCGTCGAAGACCTCGCAGGCGATCACGGACTCGTGGCGGTTCGTCACGCCCATGCGCGTCGGCGCGGAACTGCAGCTCGCGGGCGCCGAACGGGTGCCGCACGGCCCGGCACAGCTGCGGGACCTGATCGGCGCGGACTGCATGTTCGAGGAGCCGGCGTTCCGCGCGAAGGTCGCCGAGACCGTCTACGGCGTGCCGGCCGCGCGCTACGGCGACCTGCTGCACCTCCAGCGGACGCTGCGCAACCCGGACGTCGGCCTGAAGGTGCTGGAAGGGCAGCTGGAGCAGATCCTGTCCGACGCCCTGCCGCCGCTGGACCAGGTGATGGTCGAGCAGCTCGCGACGTCGTTCGACGACCTGGAGTCGATCCGCGAGAACATCGTTCGACTGTCCTCTGCGGACAGTGCGCTCAGCACGTTCCTCAAGACCTACAGCGACTACGCGTTCGGCGGCCTGCGCAGCGCCTCCGAACGGCTGGACGCGGCCGAGAAGTCGGTGACGAAGCTGCGGCGCGAGCAGGCGAAGCTCACGCAGGAGCTGGACCTCACGCGGGTGGAGCGCGGGTCGTCCGAGCAGGCACTTGTCGACATGGAGACCGGCGAGCAGCAGGCCGAGGAGACCATCGCCGCGCTGAAGGAACTGCCCGCGTTCCGCGACCTGCAGGACCTCAAGACGCGCGAGAACCTGGTGGCGGAGAAGCGTTCCTCCGCGGTCGCCGCCCTGGAGACGGCACACCGCCAGCGCGCCCAGGAAGACGCGTCCGTCGACAACGTGCTGCGCCTGCTTCGTCGTCTCGCCGAAGATCTCCAGGCGGCCGACGCGTTGAGCGACCCGCTGCGCGAGAACCTGCGCCTCGCGGGCATGGACTCCGACCTCGCGCCGGACGTGCCGCAGGTGCCGGCCGCCGAGGCCTCGGTGACCACGGACTCCGTGCGCGCCAAGCCGGATCCCGAAGCAGGTCCGCTGCCGATCGAACGCCGCGTGCCGCCCGCCGCCGCGACCGAGGACGTGCTGGCCGCGCTGGCGTCCGTCATCGACCAGACCTCCGGCATCGCTTCCCTTGCGCGCCAACGGGGTGCGCTCGCGTTGTCGTTGCACGAGCAGGCGCTGCAGCTGGACTCGCAGCAGCGCGAGGTGGAGTCGTTGCGGCAGAAGGCCCGTGACGCGCAGCTCGGCGCGACCGAGTCGACCTCGTTGCGCAACCAGGAACTGCAGGAGCTGGCCGAGGTCGTGCAGACCTGGCTGGAGCAGGTCGAGGTGTGGACCTCCAGCGGCCCGCTGCTCGACGAACGCCCCGCCGAGGCGCTGAAGCTGCCGCAGACCACCGACCCGGCGGCCGCGAAGACGTTGAGCACCACCGCCCGCGAATGGGTCGGGCCACTGGTTCAGGCCGCGCGCGACGCGGCGCACGCGTTCACGCAGCAGCGCACCGAACTGCGCACCCGGCTCGACACGCTGGACGAGGAACTGGTCGGCCTGCGCTCGGGCAACGAGCGGGTGCCGGTGCCGGGCCAGTACGTGTCCGCCGGCCGCGACGCCTCGACGGGCGCACCGTTCTACCGGCTGGTGGACTTCGCTGCCTCGCTGACCGGCGCGGAACGGGCCGGGCTGGAAGCGGCGCTGCAGGCGAGCGGGCTGCTCGACGCCTGGGTGAGTCCGCACGGCGGCGACCTGAACGACGTCCTGGCCGTCCCGCGCGCGGCCGCCGACGGTCCCTCGCTGGCCGACTACCTGGTGCCGGCGGTCGAGGGCTCACCGGTTCCCGAGTCGCTCGTCGCCGACCTGCTGCGCGCGGTGTCGCTGGAGGACATGACCACCACCGGCGACTGGCGCACCGGCGTGCTGACCGGCCGCTGGACCAAGCCGGAGGCCGAGTTCATCGGCGCGGGCGCACGGGAAGCCGCGCGAGGGCGCCGAATCGCGGCCCTGGAAGAGGAGCTCGCCGACCTGCGCGCCCAGCTCGGCACCGCCGAGGACGAGCTGGCCCGCGCCCACGAGCACGTCGCCACCTGGGAGGCGCACGTCGCGGCGTTCCCCGGCGAGGGCGAACTGATCGCGAAGCACAGCCGCGTGCAGGCCGCCGAGGAGTCCGCGGCACGGGCTCAGCAGCGCACGTTCGAGCTGCGCGACGCGTTGGAGAACGCCAACGCCCGTCTGGAAGCCGCCCGTTCCGAACTGACCAGGCAGGCGGGCGACGCCGGGCTGCCCTCGGACAGCGAGGCGCTGCGCCAGGCCCAGGCCTCGGCGTCGGACGCCCAGCGCACGGCCGACCTGCTCGGTGACGCGGTGCGCAGGCGTTGCCAGGGCACGATTTCCGACCTCACCGACGCCTCACACCGTTACCACGAGGCCGTCGCCGACCGGCAGACCGCGGAGACCGACGCCGACGCCCGGTGCATCGACTACGCGGCCCAGGCCGGCACGCTGGCCGAGCTGACCGACGCGGTCGGCGGTGAGGCCAAGGAGATCAGCGAGCAGCTCACGCAACTGGAGAAGTCGCGCAAGAAGATGCGCGAGGACCTCAAGGGCGTGCGCGAGAGCATCACGACCGCGCGCGAGCAGGCCGCGAAGCTGGAAGCGTTGCTGGAGAGCAACTCCACGCAGGTCACCGATGCTTCGGAAGCGCTGGACCGCGCCTCCGGGAACTTCGCGGCGACGGTGCGCGCACCGGGTCTGATCGCGGCCGCGTTCCCCGCCGAGGACGGTTCGCCGGACGAGGCCTCGGTCCGCGCGTTGATCGCCGCGACCGGCGACCGCCGCGGCGGCACCGAGGCCACCGTGATCGCCAAGCTGCAGGCGTTGCAGACCTCGCTGGCCGGCAGCCACGACATCGCCGCCGAGCAGCACGCCGGCCTGCTGACCGTGACGGTGACCGGCGAGGAGGGCGCGAAGCCCGTCGCCGTGGCCGCCCGTCAGGTCACCACCAAACTGGCCGAGCAGCGCGGGTTCCTCGACGAGCGGTACCAGAGCATCTTCGCCGACTACCTGATCCGCGACCTCGCCGAGTGGCTGCGCGGTCAGATCACCGTCGCCGAGAATCTCACCAAGCGCATGAACGAGGTCCTCGGCCAGGCCCGTTCCAGCCAGGGCGTGCACGTGAAGCTGGCGTGGAAGTCGTCCAGTGCCCTCGACGACCAGACGCGGCAAGCGCTTGCGCTCGTGCGGCTCCCGTTCGGCGAACGCACGCCCGAGCAGGACGCCGTCCTGCGCCGCGTCTTCACCGAGCGGATCGAGAACGAGCGCGACACGCACTCCGGCGGCTACGCGGAGATCCTGTCGCGGGCGCTCGACTACCGCACGTGGCACCAGTTCACGGTGACCGTCGCCGACACCGGCCCCGACGGCAACCCGCGCGAACGGCGGCTGCGGCAGCTCTCGTCCGGCGAGACCCGCCTGATCTCGTACGTGACGCTGTTCGCGGCCGCCGCGAGCTTCTACGACGCGGTCAGCGACGAGTTCGACCCGCTGCGCCTGGTGCTGCTCGACGAGGCCTTCGAACGTCTCGACGACCCGACCATCGCCCGCATGCTGGGTCTGCTGGTGGACCTCGACATGGACTGGGTGATCACCTGGCCGAGCGGCTGGGGCGTGTCGGACAAGATCCCGCGCATGCACATCTTCGACGTGCTGCGGCCCAAGAACGGCCGTGGCGTCGCGTGCACGCAGACCACGTGGGACGGCGCGGCGCTGGATCGGGTCGACCCGTGAACATGGACGAACCCGAGCTCGCGGAGTTCTGGCGCCTCGCCCGCGAGACGCTGGAGGGCGGCGGCCGTTCGGCGTTCAGCTTCCGCATCGAGGACGCCCGCACCGCGACCGTCCTGGGCGAACTGCTGCGCAAGCCGATCGACCACCCGGCCCGCCGCCAGATCTCGCTGGCACGCCTGGACGAACACGTCCGCGCCCACGGTCGCACGCTGCCCGAAGTCCTGGAATCCGTGCACGGCACACCGGTCGGCATGTCCACCACCAAGGAAGCGTCGACGGCCGACGCCGTCCTGAAGTTCGCGTTGCGCGAGCACGGGCTCTTGCAGGCTTCTTGGGCCGCCGAGTGGATCGAGCACGTGCGGAAGTACGGCAAGATCCCGCAGCCCGCGCTGCCGATGCTCGCGAACCAGGCCGCGTCGATTCTCGCCGGTCTGAGCAACGAGCCGCGCCGGTGGACGACCCGCTTCGCCTTGGCGGGCAACGATCTCGACGAGGGCCGCCCGCTCACCCGCATCGTGCAGAAGGCGCTGGCACTCGCCGGCACCGACTGGGAGCGAGTCGGTGTCCTGCCGGATGCCTACAGCAACCCCGTCCTCACCTCGCAGGGTTACCTGACTCTGAACGACACACTTGAGGCTCAAGAGATCACCGTCGTGCGCAGCCCGCGACTGCTCGAATCCGGTGTGCCCGGCCCGTTGCTGGTGCTCCCGAACGGCCTGACCCCGCAGGCGAAGCACCACCTGGACGGCAGAGAAGTCCAGTGCCACAACGACTTCACGCCGGACGGCATCCGCGTCGCCAACGAGGTACTGGCCTGGACCGGCGGCACACCGTGGCGGATGTCGGCGAGCGACTACCGCGAAGCCGTGGCCACGCTGATCGCGCGCGGCGTCGAACTGCCGACGTTGAACGCCCGTCCGGAGACCGCGACCTGGGACCCCGACCTGGCCGAGACGATGGCCACGACCGGCCTGATGGTCACCGAGGAGCACGTCCTGCCGTCACTCCTCTGACGGGGCGAACCGCTTCACGTCCCACCGCCCGTGCCCTTCGAGCAGTTTGCGCCCGATCCGCCGCAGGTCAGCGAGATCGCGCTCGTTCAGCAACCCGGTGAACTCCTCGGCCAGCGACGCCCGGTACACCCGTGCCGTGGTGCCGAGACACGCCTTCTAACCCTCGTCCGTCAGCACCGCGAAGACCAGCCGCCGGTTGTCCGGTGGCTGCTCACGCGTCACCCAACCGCGCTTGACCAGCCGTTCGACCAGACGCGTGACCCCGGACGGGCTCACGTCCAGCAGCTCGGCGAGTTCGAGCATCTTCAACCGCCCACCGTTGTGGTGCAGCTGGTACAGCGCCACGTGCTCCAGCAGCGAGCACCCGGCATCAGCCTCCATTCGCTGCCCCATGGCGGCCTTCACCGCGTCGACGCCCTGCTGCACGTACAGCCACGAGTAGATCGGCTCCGTCACCGGCCCATCCTAAATCAGGTTTGACACCGCGACATTTTCATCATCAAATGTTGTCCATGAAAACTTCTGGGGACGTCACCGTGGTGGGCGCAGGCCCCGTCGGCCTCCTGCTCGCCTGCGAACTGGCCCTTCACGGCGTCCGCACCACCGTGCTGGAACGCCTCACCACCCAGGCCGGCACCATCAAGGCCCACATGATCAGCGGCCGCACCTTCGACATGCTCGCCATGCGCGGCCTGGGTCCCGCCGTCACCGCCGCCAGCGAGGCCGAGACAGCGCGCCTCGCCTGGTACCGCCGCAGCACCGGCCACTTCGCCGGACTGTTCAAACTGGACGGTCAGGACCTGGTGATGCTGAGCCAGCAGGCCCTGGAACGCCTGCTGGAAACCCGCGCCCGGGAACTGGGCGTCACCATCCGCCGCGGCGTGGACGTGACCACCCTCGACCTGGGCTCCGACTACGTCGTCGGCTGCGACGGCGGCCGCAGCACCGTCCGCAAACTGGCCGGCATCGACTTCCCCGGCACCGGCCCGAGCCTCACCGGCTACCAGGCCGTCGTCGACCTGGAGGGCGACCTTCCCCGAGGCTGGAACCACACCCCCACCGGCGTCTTCGCTTCCGGCCCGCTCAAGGGCCGCATCATGATGATCGAGTACGCCGGACCGCCCGCAACCCGCGATGTCACCAGGGAAATCCTGGAAGCCAGCCTCCGCCGGGTGAGCGGCCGCGACGTCCGCATCACCGCCGTCCACACTGCGACCGTCTGGACCGACAACACCCGTCAGGCCACCACCTACCGCCACCACAACGTCCTGCTGGCCGGCGACGCCGCCCACGTGCACTCCCCGTTCGGCGGCCAGGGCCTGAACCTGGGCCTGCAGGACGCCCTCAACCTGGGCTGGAAGCTGGCCACCGGCGACTCCGCCCTCATCGACACCTACACCGCCGAACGCCACCCGGTGGCCGCCCGCGTCCTGCGCAACACCATGGCCCAGGTAGCGCTGACCCGGCCAGACCCGCAGGCACGGGAGCTCTACGCGCTCTTCGACGACCTGCTGGACCTGCCAGACGTCAAACGCCGCATCTCCGCGATGGTCCAGGGCGCCGACATCCGCTACGAAACCGGCTGCGCACACCCACTGGCCGGAACCTTCGTCGCCGGCCTGGACCTGTCCGACGGCAAGGGCACCAGCATCGCGCTGGACGGCCACGAAGCCACCGTTCGCCCGGATGGCTACATCTCCTGGATCGGCCCGCGATGAGCGTGTTCGCAGGCGTTCGGCGGGGCGATCCTCGCCAAGATGGGCGAATGAAGCCGCACCACTGGCCACTCGTCGCGTTGGGTGTGTCGACCGCGATCGCGATCACCGCCGTTTTCCTCGTCGGCAGCAAGTCCCCGGCTGTCAACATGCCGATCATGATCGGGATCCCGTTCGTTGCGACGTACCTGACGCACCTGGCGTCGAAACGCGCGCCGAACAAGGTGCTGTTCGAGTTGCGCGCCGACTTCAAGCCAGGCCGGTACATCGACACGATCGAGGTCACCGACAGCGGCCTGGAGATCATCGCGGGCACCGCCGGCAAGATCCCCGTCCTGACGTACGGGTTCAGCGATCTGATCGGCGTCGGATGCGGCAGGCGGTGCGTGGCGAGGCACCTTGGATCACGCTGGACGATGGTCGCGCCCTTCCCGTTCCGCAAGGTGACGTGGTGGTGCTGCGGACCACCACCGGCGATCAGGTACTGCCGGTCGAGAACCCGCAGAAGTTCGTCTCGCTGGTGCGGTCACGGGTGCCAAGCCTGTCCGACGCGCCGTCGGCCGCTGTCATCACGGACAACCGCGACTCCGAAGCCGGTGAGGCTCCACGACCCGATGGCGTGCCCACCACACCAGTGGAGGGACCCGCGGTCTCACTCACCGGGCCGTCGCTCGCGGTGCGCTGGCTGGTCGGCGCGGCGCTCGCGCTGACCGGAACCGTCGTGCTGCCCGAGCTCGCGCTGATCACCACCCCCGAGGTGCCACGGCTCCTGCTCGCGGCCCCGCTGGTCGCGGGCGTGGTGTGGGTGCTGAACCGCAACGTGCCCTGGCTCTGGGGCCGGTTGGCGTTCCTCTCGGTGCCCATCAGCGTGCTCTGGTTGATCGGCAAGGGCGGTTACCTCTGGATACCCGTTCTTCTGGTGCTGTGCCCGACACTGGGCCGCCTCGGCGGACGGATGTTCCGGCTGGGTGCCGACCTCGGCCGCGACGTCCAGGTGCGGGTGCCGCTGCGCAGCGGCGCGTCGTTGTACGTGGAGCGGGATCGCCTGGTGTTCAGGCTGGGCTCGGAGCAAGGCGGCAAGGTCCTCACGCAGGCGATGTGGCTCGGCGACCTCACGCTGGTGCAACCGGGCACATCGCCACACCCGGAGACGTGGCCGCTGCCCGGTGGTGGCTACAAGACGCGCGTCGGAAACGCTCCGACGCTGCGTCTGGTGGCGCGACCCCAGCAATGGCTCATGCCGGTGACCCAGGCCGGCGAGCTCGCCGAGCTGATCCGATCGGCCAGGGGTCGCCGGTGCCGCCCACCCAGATGACGTGGAGAATGGCGCGCGCTGCGCCATTGGGCCATGCGGCGATCGACCGGGATCGCCGCGACCTCCCTCACGACCACCGCCATCGGGTGGCGGCTGTTCGCCGCGTCCATCACCGGCAACTTCGCCTGGATGTTCATCCTCGTCGCGACTACCGGGGTCAACGTGTGGATCGGAGTCGTGACCACGGTGCTGCTGACCGCGGGGCTGCTGGCCGACTGGTGGCGGGTGCGCGGGCGGATGCAGCTCGCCGAGCACAACATGCTGCCGCCGGGAAGCCGGAACTGGGGCGAGACCCGTCCGGATCACGCCCCGATCCACGGCTGGCAGCCCTGGCGCTGAGCCCTACTTCTTCGGTGGCGGCGGGTCGGGCAGGTCGAGGTGCCCGACCATCCGCGGCGGGTTCGCCGAGGTCTTCACCCGGTAGTCGCTGTCGGTCGGGTCGTTGACGTTGTTCGGCCCGATCTGGCCGAGAACGTCCTTCGTCCCCTCGACCACCCGGTTGCCCTCGTACGGATTCGGATCGGTCCCGGTGTTGGCACGCACGGTCGACCCGTCGGGAGTCTGGAAGGCGTGGCCCTGCGTGTTCGCCCCCGCGGTGTACTGGCCGTCCGGTGACCTCCCCGTCTCCCAGGTCTGGGAGAGACCGTCGCCCCTGTTCTGCGTACCGCCGATCGCACCGCCGACGCTGCCGGAGACACCACCGGACAGGAGCGCCGAGCCGAAGTCCTTCGCCTCGACCTTGCCGTGCGCGAGATTGGTCAGCACGTTGCCACCGGCGCCGGCGATGGCGCCTTCCACCGCGCCACGTCCGGCGGCCTGCGCGAAGGTCTTCGACGCGTTGCCGAGCACGGCGCCGCCGGTACCGACCAGTCCGCCCGCGATACCGCCTGCCACACCCGCGATACCCGCGTCGAGCGTCTTGCCGGCGTCCCACGACTTCCGCTCGCTGAAGACCGCCTGGAAAGCCTGGACGGCCAGGTCGGTGCCCACGTTCATCGCCAGGTTGATGGCGATCTGCCTGATCAGCTGCTGGAAGAGCAACTGGACGGAGAAGCGGGTCGCCGTCTGCGCGATCGGGATGCCCGCCGTCGACGCTCCGAAGGAGGCCACCGCCGAGGCGATCATCGCCGCGATCTGCGCCGCGAGGATGATCAGCGCGGCGATGATGCTGAGCTTCGTGTACTCGATGCCCAGCGCCGCCTTGTCACACCCCGCCGCGAGGTCGGTGCAGATCTGTTTCAGGTTGACCAGGTAGGCGTCGCCCTCGGTGTAGGACTTCCAGTACTCCTCGAACTTCTCCGCGGTCTGCCCGCTCATGCAGCCCAGTGCGGCCGTCGACGCGTTGTTGCCGTCGCCGAGCACCTCCTCGACTGCCTTCGCGGCCGCGTTCCACGCGTCCCGCATGGCCCACAGCCTGGTCTCGTCGCCCTCCGGCCACGAGGCCCCGACAACGATCGGCGTGAGCCACTGGACGGCGCCTGGGATCTCGATCCCCACGGCTCACTTCCCTCCGAGCGACTTGGCACCGGCCTGGTCGACGCTCTCCCAGGTGTCGGCGGAGGCGTCCAGTGCTTTGCGGATCGAGTGGATGCCCTCGGTGAGCATGGGGAACGCCTGCCGCGCCAGGTCCGCAATCGGCAGGTAGGACTTGCTGAACTCCTGACCGGCCTCGTCGTTGCCCCAGCAGCCGTTGTTCGCGTCGAGCACGCCGCGCAACGTCTCCCACGCGGTCTGCAGCTTGTCGCCCGCCGCCGAGAACTTCGGCGAGGCCGAGCGCAGCGCCGTCGGGTCTACCTCGAAGCCGGTCACCACTGGCTCCCTCGGCGGTCCATGAAGGACTCCGGCGGCTCGTCGTCGTCACCGCGCTGCGGCTGTGACTGTGGTTGCGACGGTGGTTGCGACTGCGGGACGGGCGGCGGGGTCGGGATGAGGTCCTTGAGCGACGGCATGCCCGGGAACAGGTCCGGCAGGTCGGGGATGCCCTCCTGGTAGGGCGCGAGCGCGGCGTCGGCCTGTTCGCGCGCCGAGAGGGCGGCCTTCTGGATCGTCGCCACGACGCTTTGGCCCAGCTTCTCGGGCGTGCTGCGGTCGAACGCGGCCGGCGCGAACGTGACGGCGGTGACGATGCCGCCGGCGTTGACCGTGACCTCGACCAGGCCGTCCTGCGAGGTCGCGCGGCCCACCTTGGCCATCGCCTCGGCCTGCGCCTCTTTCAGCTGGGCGGTCTGCCGTTCGAGGTTGGCCAGCATCGAGTCGACCTGGCCGCGCAACGCCGCGTTGCGCGCTTCAAGCTCGGAGTTGTTCACGAGCCCCCCTCCCTGAAGGTGTGGTCTGCGTGCCTAGACCACACCGGAAGAGGCTGTTCGGCGCAACCGGACAGCGCCGTCGAATCAGCTGAACGGACGGCGGGTCACCCGCCGTCTGCCGCCGCCCAGCTCTGCAGCATCCGGAACGCGATCGACGCACCACCGGCCAGCCCGAGCCCCGGAACACTCCCCGGGACCTCGATCGCCTTTCGCACGTCCGCCTGGGAGACCCACTTGGCTTCGGCGATCTCTCCGTCGGCGAGCAGCAACGGCTCCGAGGGATCGGCCACCGCCTCGAACCCGATCATCAGCGACCGCGGGAACGGCCACGGCTGGGAGCCGAGGTACCGGATGTCCCGGACGGCGATGCCGACCTCTTCGAGGATCTCCCGCGCCACACAGGCTTCCAGCGACTCACCGGACTCGACGAACCCGGCCAGCACGGAGAACCGGCCTTCCGGCCACTCCGGCCCGCGCGCGACGAGCACCTGGTCCGCCCCGTCGTGCACGAGGCAGATCACCGCGGAGTCGGTCCGCGGATACTCCTCGCGCCCGCAGCCGGAACAGACCGAGATCCAGCCCGACTTCGCCAGCACCGTTCGCGCGCCGCACTTGGCGCAGTACTTGCCGAGCCGATGCCACTGGAACAACGCGGCGGCGGTCGTGAACAAGCCGGCCGACGTGTCGTCCAGGGTCGCACCGGCCTGACGCAGGTCGAGCCACTGCGGTTCGTCCGTGAGATCCGGCGGTCCCCAGGCCCGGCTGGGCGGCAGCGCCTCGCCCTCCTCGGCGGGCATCAGCACGGCGAACCAGGCCACGCCGTCCTGCTCGCCGAGCAGGACGGCGTTCACCGGTGGCAGATCGCCGAACTCCACGGCGGACCGGTCGGCCAGCCGTGTGCCGCGATCGGCGACCAGCGTGCGGCCGCGGGTGTCCACGACGATCATCCGGGCCTTGGGCCAGAGCGCGGCGAGCTTCTCGTCGTCGCCGCGCAACGGCTCGCCCCGGTCGATCGTGGACCGCGACAGCGCGGGCAGACCGACTAGATCGAAGCTCACTTGACCTTGACCCCGCCCAGCGCTGTGAGCTTCGGCGCGAGCTGCTCGGCGTCACCGACCAGCACGCCGGTGAAGTTGCCCGGCGCGAAGAACTCCAGCGCGGCCGCGGCCACCTGCTCCGCCGTGACGGCCTGCAGGCGCTGCGGGTGCGCCACCAGCCAGTCGATGCCGAGGCCCAGCGCGACGATGTTCACGACGAACGACGCGAGGCCCGACTGCGAGGACGTGCTGGTGAGCAGCGTGCCGATCGCGTAGTTGCGGGCGACGTCCACTTCGGACTGCGACGGCGGAACCATGCCGAGGCGCGCCAGTTCGTAGCGGGTCTCCAGCAGCGCCGCCGCCGTCACGTCCGAGGCCGTGTCGGCGTCGACCATCAGCGTCGCGCCGTGCACGGTGAACTCGGGGTGCGAGCGGGCGCTGTAGGTGTAGCCCTTGTCCTCGCGGATGTTCTCGACCAGTCGCGACGAGAAGAACCCGCCGTAGACCAGGTTCGCGAGCTGCAGCGCCGGGTAGCGCTCGTCGGTACGCGGGATCGCCTGGGCGGCAAGGCGGATCTGCGACTGCACGGCACCGGCCCGGTGCACGAGCACCACGTCACCACCGGACACCTTCGGCAGCGGCGGCAGCTGAACTGCCTCGCCGTCGCCCTGCCACGCCGCCAGCGCCTCGCCGATCTGGGCCACCGCCTGCGCCGGCTCGACATCGCCGACGACGACCAGGACCGCGCCGCGCGGCAGCAAAGCCTTGCCGTGCAACGCCACCACGGCGTCGCGGGTGACGGTGCCGACCTCGTCGGCCTCCGGCATCTCCTTCGCGTACGGGTGATCGCCGTACAGGACCTTCTGCAGGGCCTCACGCGCGATGACGCTCGGCTGCGACCGGGCGATCGTGATGCGCTCGACGAGGCGGCCGCGCTCGCGCTCCACCTCGTCCTCCGGGTACGAGGCGTTGGTCAGGACGTCGGCCAGCACCTCCAGCACGGTGCCGAGGCCGCTGGCCAGGGCGTTGCCGGTGAAGCTCAGCCGCTCCGGGTCGACCACGGCGTCGAGCTCGCCGCCGACCAGTGCCAGCTCGGTGTCGATCTGCACGCGCGAACGCGTGGCGGTGCCCGTCAGCACGGTGTTCGCGAGGATCTCGGCCACCGCGGCGTGCTGGGAACCGGCGCTGGTGCCGGCCGGGTCCGCGAACGGAACCCGCAGCCGCACCTCGACCATCGGCACCGTCGCGCGGCGCACCGCGATGACGCGCAGGCCGTTCGGCAGCGTGCTGTCCACAGTGGACAGCTCAGCCGTTGCCTGCTGGGCACCCAGCTCCGGCAGCGGACGCGGACCGACGTCGGTGCGTCCGATCTCCTCGGCTGACCGGTAGGTCTTGATCCCCGGAGGGGAAGTAGAGGCAGTCACTGGGCTCCTCCGGAGGGATTGACGAGAAGAAGGGCGCGAGCGTCGGGACGCAGCGCCTTGGCGGCCGCGGACACCTCGTCCACGGTCACCGACGCGATCCGCTCGGGCAGTTCGTAGATCAGCTCGGCGCGGCCGAACAGCAGCTCCGCCGAGCCGAGGCCCAGCGTGCGGTTCGTGAGCCGGTCGTGCTCCTTGTGCATGGTCGACACCCAGCGGGCGGTCACCTTCGCCAGCTCCTCGGCCGACGGCGGCTCCTGCGCGAGCTTCGCCAGTTCCTCGTCGATCGCCGCGACGACCTGCTCGGCCGGGACCTCGGCGGTGTGGATCGCGGTGATGCTGAACGTGTCCGGGTCGCGGGCCTCCAGCGGGCCGAACAGGCCGCAGCCGGCGTTCAGGTCGATCACGATGCCTTCGCGGTGCACCAGGCGCTGCTGCAGGCGCGAGCTGTCGCCGTCGGTCAGCACACCGGCGAGCACCAGGTACGCGAGGTAGCCGTCGATGTCGGTGACCGGGTCCGGCACGCGGTAGCCGATCGCGATCGCGGGCAGCGGGGCCA
This sequence comes from uncultured Actinomycetota bacterium, assembly GCA_963771775.1. Taxonomy (GTDB): domain Bacteria; phylum Actinomycetota; class Actinomycetes; order Mycobacteriales; family Pseudonocardiaceae; genus Lentzea. Next base: position 419,998 of record CAVYUS010000001.1, on the reverse strand, counting down.
GCGCGTCGCTGTGCTCGTAGCGCACCTCGCCCTGCGGGGCGGGCTCCGCGAACGACGGGCGCTCCGGCTTGGGCCGCGCGGGCACGTCGCCGAAGTGCTTCTCCACCAACGTCTTCGTGGTCTCGACGTCGAGGTCGCCGGCGACCGTCAGCACCGCGTTCGCCGGGCAGTAGTAGGTGTCGAAGAACTCCGCGCAGTCGTCGACCTTCGCGCTCTCCAGGTCGACGAAGTCGCCGTAGCCGTTGTGCGCGTTGGCGAACGTCTTGAACAGCACCGGCGGCAGCAGGATCCAGGGGAACCCGCCGTACGGGCGGTTCAGCACGTTGAGCCGGATCTCCTCCTTCACCACGTCGATCTGGTTGCGGAGGTTCTCCTCGGTGATCTTCGGCGCGCGCATGCGGTCCGCCTCGAGGAACAGCGCCCGCTCCAGCGCCGCCGAGGGCAGCACCTGGTAGTAGTCGGTGTAGTCCGGGTGCGTGGACCCGTTGAACGTGCCACCCGACGACTGCACGTGTCGGAAGTGAGCCAGCTTTTCGAGGCTCTCGCTGCCCTGGAACATCAGATGTTCGAAGAGGTGCGCGAAACCGGTGCGCCCCTCGGGCTCGGAGCGGAAGCCGACGTCGTAGTGCACGCTGACGCCGACGACCGGTGCGCTGGCGTCGGGGGCGAGCACCACCCGCAGGCCGTTGGGCAACGTGAACCTGTGCAGTTCGGGTGAGGCCATGTGCGCCAGCCTACGGGTTCGGCGCCCGGAGCGATCGCAGGTGGCCCGCCTGGGCGAGCACCCCGTCGAGCGCCCCCAGGAACGCCGGAAAGCTGCGCCGGAAGTCTGTGCTGGTTCCCGAGTTGCCGTACCAATAGAGGTCCTGCTGACCGAACGTGGTGAGCCACCGCTCGGTCTCACCGAGCACCACCGCGTACGGCAGCGAACGGGAGAACACGAGCTCGCGGTCGGCCTCCGGCACGTCCTGCGGCGTCACCGCGTGGAGGTAACCGCGCAGCCCGCGAACGTGCTCCAGCAGCTCGCTGCCGCGCTTGGTCCGCGCTGGCATCGACCGCGCACCGAACGCGAGCGCGACACCACCGACCGCGACGGCGAGTCCGAACAGCGCGTTGCCGATCGTCAGCGCCAGCACGACCGTGGCGGCCACGCCGAGCACGGCGATCACGATGCCGACCCACCAGAACAGGCTGCGCTCGGCGTCCGGGCGGCGGACGAACCAGCGCTTCTCCACCACGTCCGCGTAGAGCCGCTCGCGGACTCCGGCGAGGTCGATCCGGCGGCCGCGCAGTTCGGACACGGTCACCGCGTCCACCCCCTCGGGCAGCAGGGTGGCGTAGACGGCCTTCTCGTAACCGGACAGCGAGTCGTCGGCCGGGTTGCGGCGGACGATCTGCCAGTCGTGGCTGAAACCGTCCTCCTGGCGCACCTCGGCGATCCACAGGTAGTTGCGCACGGCGAGGTCGATGACCGTGGCGGTCACGTCGACGACGTCCACGTGCTCGTCGACGACCGTGCCGACCTGGCCGGGCAGCACGCCGTCGGGCGAGGCGAACGCGACCCGGCCGCCCTGGTCGCGCACCAGCACGGAGACCGCGCCGACCTCGCTGGCGAGCGCCGCCGCGTCCCGGCCGCGCAGGTACCAGAGCAGCGCGACGCCGCCGAGCAGCAGGAGCAGCAGCCCGCCGAGCGCGGCACCGCTGGCCGGGGTCAGCGCGAACGCCGCGGCCAGGCCGGACTGCTCGACCACCACCGCGTTCGGCGGCACGACACCGGCGGACAGTCCGATCGCGACGTCGACGCGTTCGCCCGCGCCGAGCTTGATCTCCTGCGCGCGCACGCCCTTGCCGTCCGCGAGGTCGGCGCTGGTGCACGGCTGCGACGACCCGACCGGGCCGGCGAGGCAGTTGACCGACGTCGGCGAGTCGGGTGCGGAGAACGTGACGGCGACCTTGTCCAGCTCGGTGTCCCAGCCGCCCGCGACCTGCCAGCGGACCTCCAGCGCGTCACCGACCGGGGCGACCGCGCCGACGACCGTGTAGGTCAGCGTGGCCTGGCCGCCCTCGAACCGGACGCTGAAGCTGTCGTCGCCGACGGTCGCCGAGCCGTTGCCCTCGACCTTGGCGTCGACGACCTGGTACTGGCGCTCGAGGTCGTTGCCGACGGCGAGTCGCAAAGGGACGGTCCGGTTGACCGTCTTGCCGTCCGGCACGTGGACGGTCTCGGTGATGGAGAGCTTGGAGTCGCGCTCCAGCTTCATCCGCACCTCGGTGCTGACCGTCCCGGGAAGCGGCTGTGCGAGCGCGCCGGCAGCCGTGCCAACGGTCACGGCGGAGGTCAGCGCGGCGGCTGCGAAGATCGCCGCTCCCCAGTTCTTCAACACGGCTGCGGACAATAGCGGAGTCCTCATATGCTCTGGCGCACTTTCGAACAGACGCCATCTGGGGGATTTTCGGCGATGACGCAACCACCGCCGGGCAATTGGCCGCCACCACGCCCGGTAGGCCCACCGCCCGTGCCCGCACCACGGCCGTACGGGCCGCCGATGCCTCCCCGCCCAGCTCAGGGACCACCGCCAGGCATGCGCCCGATGGGTCCGCCGCCACCGCAGATGCGTCCTCCGATGCCGCCTCCGGGTTACGCACCGTTGCCGCCGCCACGTCCGGTGATGCCACCGCCGCAACCGTCCTGGGGCCCGCCCCCTCCCGGCGGTTACGCGCCGTATCCGGTGCTGCCGCCGCACCGCAAGAGCAGCAACGGCCCGATCCTGGCGCTGGTGCTGGGCGGCGTGGTGGTCCTCGGCCTCGGCGCGGTCGGCGTGTTCGCCGCGACCTTGAACAGCAAGGTGAAAGACGCGGGCTACTCGAACTACACGACGTACAGCCCGTACACCTACGCAACTACTACGACGACGACCACGACCACAACGACGACGTCAACGCGCACCTCGTCAACGCGAACCTCCACCACGCCGTCGGCCCCGGCCGGTCCGAAGGCGATCTACAAGCTGGAGGACCACCCGATCTTCACGGCCGGGATCGGCGCGAACGACTTCGACGCGTGCCCGTTGCCGGCGATGGAGTACAGCCCGGCGGGCGAGGAGCGGTTCCTCTCGGCGGCGCTGCCGTGCATCGAGAGGGCGTGGCAGCCCGCGATGAAGCGGGCGAACCTGCCCTACCAGGCGGTCGAGCTGCAGGTGTTCACCGGCACGACGCAGACGCCGTGCGGTGAGCACACGACCAAGGAGACCGCGATGTTCTGCCGCGGTGTCATCTACTGGCCGGGCGGCTACTACGCGAACGAGGGCGGCACGACGGTCCGGCACCCCGGCGTCTACCTCGGTCAGCTCAGCCACGAGTACGGCCACCACATCCAGTGGCTGTCGGGCCTGATGCGCGCCGCCGACCAGGCCCAGTACGACGTCGGTGGCTGGGACACGCCCAAGGGACTCGAGCTCAACCGCAGGCTGGAGCTGCAGGCCACCTGCTTCGGCGGCATGACGCTGGCACCGTTCTCGCACAAGAACGTCGTGCCGATGGACGTGGTGAACACCGGTCTGAGCGACGCGGGCAAACGCGGCGACTACAACCGCACGCCAGACCACGGCAGTCAGCCGAACAACGAGCGTTGGGTGATGCACGGCCACAAGCAGAACAAGGCGAACGCCTGCAACACCTGGGCCGCGAGCTCGGGGGACGTCTCGTGAACCGATCCCCCGGCCCGCGCGTCCCAGTGACGTGGACTGGACGCGTTAACCCGGTCGGGGAACGTGCGACTCCGGTCCGCCTATGCTCGTACCCGACCCAGGTTGACCATTGGGGGGACCTCAGGCGATGACGCAACCACCGCCACCGGGCAACTGGCCGCCACCACGCCCGGTCGGCCCGCCGCCGCTGCCCGCACCACTGGGGCAGCAGCGTCCGCCGCAGGGCCCACCACCGCAGTACGGCCCGCCACCACCCCAGCAGCAGTACGGCCCGCCACCCCCGATGGGACCGCCGCCGGGCCAGTACGGCCCGCCGCCACCCCCTCCGGGCATGGTCATGCCGCCACCGCAGCCGATGTGGGGCCAACCTCCCGGCGGCCACCAGCCCGGTTACGCGCCGTACCCGGCAATGCCGCCACGCCGCAAGAGCAACGGCCTGGTGGTGGCGCTGATCCTCGGCGGCGTCGTCATCCTCGGCCTAGGCACGGTCGGCGTGTTCGCCGCAGCCATGAACAGCAACGTCAAGGACGCGGGCTACTCGAACTACACGACATACAGCCCGACGTACTCCTACACAACGACAACGGACGCCACGACCACGACGACGTCCCCATCGCGCCCGTCGGCATCGCGTGCCCCGGCCACCTCGGCGGCCCCCGCGGCCCCGAAGGCCGTCTACACGCTGGCCGACCACCCGTTCCTGAAGTCGAACATCGGCGCGAACACGATGCCCGGCTGCGCCCTGCCCGCCATGGACTACTCCCCGGCCGGCCAGGACCGCTACCTGCGCGCCGCCCTGCCGTGCATCGAGGGCATGTGGAAGCCGGCCCTGAGCGCCGCCAACCTCCCGTACCAGCCCGTTGAGCTGCACGTCGTCACCGAGACCATGCAGTACCCGTGCGGCACCGTCCGCCCGGACTCGACCGCGCGCTACTGCCAGGGCGGCATCTACTGGACCGCCAACGCCTATGCCGCCGAACGCAACCCGAACAACCCGAACCACCCCGGCAAGTACCTGGGCCAACTCGCCCACGAGTACGGCCACCACATCCAGTGGCTGACCGGAATGCTGAAAGCCTCGGACCGCGCGCAGTACGAAGCGGGCGGGTGGGATACTCCGAAGGGACTCGACCTGAACCGCCGGATGGAGCTGCAGGCCACCTGCTTCGGCGGCATGACACTGGCCCCGTTGTCGCACGGCGCGGTGCCGATAGACGTCATCCGGGTAGGGCTGTCCGACGCAGGCAACCGCGGTGACTACGACATCTACCCGACGAAGGACCACGGCACCCCGCAGAACAACGCGAGCTGGGTGGACAAGGGCTACAAGACGAACCAGGCGTCCGCCTGCAACACGTGGGCAGCAGACGCCGGCGCCGTCTCCTAGAAGGGACCAACGTGACCCAACCGGCAAAGAACAACCCGGTCATGCTCGCGGGCGTGTTCGTGCTGGTAGTCGCGTTCGTCCTGGGAATCGGCCAACTGAGCCGCCCCAGAGTCGTCACAGGCCACGCCCTGGCCAGCTCCCGCCCAGCCCCGTCCCCCTCCACCACCGAGCCTTCAACCCCGGTACGCCCGCGCGCCGTCTACCGCCTGGCAGACCACCCCATCCTCATCACACCGGCCTCGCTGACCCCGGTGACGTGCCAACTGCCACCCTTCGGCGTCTCGGACAAACAACTAGCCGCCTACTACGCCGCAGGCGTGGAATGCCTGGACTCCGCCTGGGGCCCCCTCCTGAAGACCGCGAACATGCCCTTCGAGAAGCCAACCCTGGACGCCTCCCCCACCCTGCAAGACGGTCCGTGCGGCGCAGCCCCAGAATCCGAACACGCCGTCGCCTACTACTGCGGCCGCAACCGCACCATCTACATGCCCACCACCCGCCTACGCGACAACGGCGGCGGCGACGCCCCAGCCACCCACCTGGCGACGCTGTCCCACGAGTACGGCCACCACGTCCAAGCCCTGACCGGCCTACTCCGCGCAGCGGACCTGAAAATCACCGACGCGGGCGAGAAAACCCCGGCAGGCCTCGAAATGTCCCGCCGCCTGGAACTACAGGCGAACTGCTTCGCCGGAATGTTCCTGACCAGCGCGTCCGGCCGAGGCTCAGTCTCCGCCCCGCTGGCCCGACAGGCCCAGGACGACTTCCAGTACGCAATCGAGGAAAAGCCCGAAGACAACGCCCATGGCTCAGCAACAAACCAAGCCAAATGGGCATCAGCAGGCTTCAAATCAAACTCGACAACAGCCTGCAACACCTTCGCAGCCCCCGCCCCAGCAGTGGCCTAACCCGCAACGCCGCAGGCGAGCCGTCCCTCCCCACGCGATGGCGCAGCCGAGCCGTCCTGCCATACCGGGCCCGGTGGTGGGGTCCCGCCACCCCAAACGCAACAGAACCCGCCGCACGCAACCCAACCACCCACAAAATCCGCGACCCGCAAGGCGACCCATCCGCTAGAACAAGCTCTCCCGCTCATCCACAAACCGCATAGGCGTACCAAAGAACGACTCCAGATCAACCCCCGAGCCATACGCAACGTTGAGCGTCATCAGCTGATACCGCCATTCCCCACTGCAACAGCCGACAAACCGCTGGTTGATCTGCCACCGAACCCACTCGCCGGGCGCAATCCGAACCGCCGGCACCCGCCGATGACGCCGAGGCGCACCGCGGGGATTGTCATTGACCAAAACCCGAAGCCGCCCGTCCTCCTCCTTCAACGAGACGTCGTCAGTAGCAAGGTCAGCCCGCACCGGCAGAAACTCCGGCTCAAACCCGTCCGATTCCCGGACAAGAACCTCATGCACCCCGGCCCGACCGCCAACCAACGGAAACGCCACCGGCACAGCATTCCGCCGAGCAGCCTCAGCCCCACCCCGCGACCGCTTGGTCCACGAGGTCCGCACCAACTGCACGACAACGTCCACCGGACGATCGAACCAAACCCCAGCTCACCCAGGCGACTGGTTATCCGCGGCTGACGGCAGCACGACCCGGAAAACAGCACCCTCGGACGACGGCTCACAGGTCAATTCCCCACCATGAGCCCGAACCACCCCCCGAGCAATGGCGAGCCCCAACCCAGACCCCCCAGACCGCCGATCCCGAGCATCATCCAACCGAACCAGCCGATCAAAGATCCGCTCCCGATCAGCCACCGGCACCCCAGGCCCGTTGTCGCTCACCGTGAACCCGGTCAGATCAACCCGAATCCGAACAACCCCATCCGGCCCACTAGCCTGCCGAGCGTTGTCGACAAGGTTCACGAGCACCTGAGCCAACCGCTGCCCATCCCCAACAACCACAACCGAAACCCCCTCGGCCGCGATGTCGAAGTCAGGCGCCACAAACCGAGTCCGAGCCACCTCAGCCTCAGCCAGCCCCAGCAGATCGACCGACTCGCGCTGCATCTCGTACCCGGCATCGAGCTGAGCCAGCGCCAGCAGGTCGTCGACCAGCCGCCCGGCCCGCCGAGCCTCCCGCACCAGCAGGAACGACATCTGGTCCCGATCAGGCGAGTCGACCGGCGCCTGCACGAGCGCCTCGGCCACCGCCTGCACGCCGGTGATCGGCGTGCGCAACTCGTGCGCCGCGTCAGCGACGAACCGCCGGGTCCGCTGTTCGGAACCCTCCAGCGAGTCGAGCATCCCGTCGAAGGCGGCCGCGGTCCGGCCCAGCTCGGTGTCGGTGCGGGCCGGGTTGAGCCGTCCACCTCGTTGACCGGCGGCGATGGCCTGCGCCAGCGACGTCATGGCGTCCAGCGGTGCCAACGCCCGCCGGACCACCCAGATCATCAGCACGCCGGTGATCACGATGGCGCCGAGTCCCAGCATCAGCAGCAGCTTGCGCAGCCGCGCCTGGGCCTGGGAGATCGCCTCCGTGTCGGCGTAGAACACGAACTTGTTGCCCCTGATGGTGCGGGCCTTGCGCTGGAACGGCCCCTCGTCGGGAGCCTTGCCGAACGCGCGGCCGTTCGGCACCTCGACCGTGACGTGGAGGTTCCGCTTCGAGAGCAGGTCCACGACGTCGCGCGGCGGCATGCCGGTCATCAGCAGCGACGCCGCGCGGGCCTCGGCCTGGCTCAGCACCCCGTCGACGTCCCTTGAGGACTGTCCCGCGAACGTCCGGTCGACCGAGATCACCAGCGCCACGAGCACGAGGAACAGCACCAGCACCACCGAGACGGCCACCCGGCGCCGCAGCGAGACGGTGCGGAGGTTCATTCTTCGGCCCGCAGCACGTACCCAAGGCCACGCACGGTGTGCACGAGCCGTGCGCCGTGTTCTTCGAGCTTGCGACGCACCGCGCTGACGTGGACCTCGACCAGGTTCGGGTCGTAGTCCTCGTAGCCCCACACGGCCGTCAAGATCTGCGTTTTCGACACCACGCGCCCACGCTGGGCGGCCAGGTACACGAGCAACCGCAGTTCGGTGGCCGTCAGCTCGATCGGCTGGTCGGCGCGCATCACGACGCCCGCGTCCGCGTCCACGACCAGGTCGCCGACCTGCACCGTCGACGGCGTCCGGCCGAGCCGGCGCAGCACCGCGGACACCCGCGCGACCAGTTCGGCCAGCACGAACGGCTTGCCCACGTAGTCGTCGGCGCCGCCGGACAAGCCGCGCAACCGGTCCGGCACCCCGTCACGCGCGGTCAGCATCACCACGCCGGCGCCGGAGGACCGCCGAATCACCTCGAGCAGCGCGAAGCCGTCGCGGCCGGGCAACATCACGTCGAGCACGACGAGGTCGGGGCGGAAGCGGCCGAGATCGTTCTCCAGCTGGCGCCCGTCCAGGCGGTGCTGCACCTCGAAACCCGACTCACGCAGCGCGGACGACACCGCGGCGCCGATCGCCTCGGCGTCCTCGATCACCAACACCCTGGCGGACACCTCCCCATTCTGCTGATCATCGGGACTTCGGGCGACTCGCCTTCAGCTCGCGCTCAGATTGCGCGCGCACGCTACGACCATGTCGAAGAAATCAGCGTGGGCCGGCGCCATCGTCGCGGCGGCCGGGCTCACCGTCGGCGGCATCGCGGTCGCGGCGGCAGCCGACAACCCCGATGGCCCGCCCGCGGCATTCGCGGAGCGCCACCCCGGTGGCCCAGGCAAGCCCGGCCGTCCCGACAAGGTGAAGCTGAAGGACAGCACGCTCGTCGTCGGACGGGTCAAGTCGGTCGAGACCGGCAAGCTCACGATCACCAAGGACGACGGCGGCGAGGTGTCGTTGACCACTGACGGCACGACGAAGCTGCGTGGCGGCGACCTCAACGGGCTCAAGGCCGACCAGCGCGTGACCGTCCGCGTGAAGGACGGCAAGGCGCTGAACGTGGCGCTGGCGAAGGCCCAGGAGCAGGGCACGATCAAGGACGCCAACGGCAACAACGCCACGTTGATCCAGCTCGACGGCCTGCAGACGCCGCTCGACCTGTCCGCGGTGACCGAGAAGCCGAAGAACGGCGACGTCGTGGCCGTGGCCGGAACCGTGAGCGACGGCAAGACCATCAAGGTCGAGAAGCTGCGTCAGCTACCGAAATAAACCTGGGCTCCACGCGGGCCGCCGCGTCTGCGAACATCGCAGGGTGGCGGTTCCGCGAAGCCCGGACAGATGGGTGTTCATCCTGCTGGTCGTCGGACTGGTCGGGATCGGTGTCGCGATCGCCCTTTTGGTGCCGTTGAAGGTCCTGGGCGCCCAAGACCCGATAAGACGGGTGTCCGCGACCGTCGTGGAGTCCGGCGCTTGCGGTCAGGGCATGGACACCGTCGAGTGGGATGCCGACGGCTCCAAGAAGCAGGCCAAACTGGACGGTTGCGGACACCGCAAGGGCGAGACCGTCGAGGTCGTGCTGACAAGTGGCGACATGGTGCAGTCCGCCGAGTCGGTCCCGGTCGGCCCACCGGTCGCGAGCCGCCTCACCGCGCTGCTGTTGTGCCTGGCAGCGCTGGCGGGCGGCTTCTACGCGTTCCTCTTCCGCTACGCGCCACTACGAGCGCCGGCGATTCTGCCTACTCCCCGGCCGGGGTCACCTTCTTGACGTAAAGCAGCCGGTCGCCCGGCTCGATCGCGTCCGCCTCCGGGGCGTCGACGCGGTACAGCGTCTTGCCTCGCACCACGCCCAGCACGATGTCGGACAGGTGCCGCGGCGACCCGCCGATCTCGCTGCGCTCGACGTCGCGCTCGGCGATCGCGAGGCCCGCGTCGGGCGTGAGCAGGTCCTCCACCATCGCGACCACGGACGGCGTCGCCGTGGCCATGCCGAGCAGCCGGCCCGCCGTTTCCGACGACACGACCACCGAGTCGGCACCGGACTGCTTCAGCAGGTGCTCGTTCTCCCGCTCTCGCACCGACGCCACGATCTGCGCCTTGGGTGCGAGCTCACGGGCGGTGAGTGTCACCAGCACCGCCGTGTCGTCCCGGTTCGGTGCAACGACAATCGCGCGCGCTCGGGCCGCACCGGCGACCCTCAGCACGTCGTTGCGCGTACCGGAACCATGAACCGTCACGAGTCCGATGGCGGACGCGGCGTCAAGCGACTCCTGCACGGTGTCCACGACGACGATCGAACCGGGCTCGACACCGTCGCCGAGCAGTGCCGCGACCGCCGAACGCCCCTTCGTGCCGTAGCCGACGACCACAACGTGGTCCCGCACGATCCGCCTCCACTTCTGAATGCGCAACGCCTGCCGAGAGCGCTCGGTGAGAACTTCGAGTGTCGTGCCGACCAGCACGATCAGGAACAGCACCCGCAACGGTGTGATGACCAGGACGTTGATCAGCCGGGCTGACGACGAAGCAGGTGTGATGTCGCCGTAGCCGGTCGTCGAGAGTGACACCGTCGCGTAGTAGAAGGAGTCGAGCAGGGAGACGCCGTCCTCGTTGACGTCGCGGTAGCCGTCACGGTCCAAGTAGACGATCAGCACGGCGAGCAGCAGAGCGCCCATCGCACCGACGACACGTTTGAGGATCGCGCGAACCGGGCTCTCCACCGAGTCCGGCATCCTGATCACACCGACGAGCGAGTGCGACGCTTCGTCAGACAGGCTCATCGAGTCAACCTCTTCGCGATATCCGCTCGGGCAAGCATCCGCCACAGGTGAGCCGCCGCTTCCGCACCTTTGAGGAGCAACGGAACTACCACGCGCTCGTTCGGCGCGTGGACGCGATCATCCGGCAAGGTCGCGCCGAGGTAGACGAGGGGCACCCCGAGCCACGCCTGCAGCACCGCCGCGGGCCCCGATCCACCGGCCCGCGCGAACCGAACGGGCTGGTCGAACGCCAGCTCCAGCGCCTGCTTCACGGTCTCGTTGGCCGGGTCGTCGGGGCTGATCGCGTACGGCGGCACCCCGGTCCCGCGGAAGTTGACCTCCGCACGGATGCCGGCCGGCGTGTGCTTCGCGACGAACTCCCGCAGCTGGTCGGCCACGTTCTCGGGCAGCTGGTCGGGCACGAGCCGGAAGCTGACCTTCGCCGTGGCGGTCGCCGGGATGATCGTCTTCAGGCCGGGTCCGGTGTAGCCGCTGCTGATGCCGTTGACCTCGGCGGTCGGCCGGACCCAGATGCGTTCGAGCGTCGTGTAGCCGGGCTCGCCGCTGAGCGCCTGCGCTCCGCCACCGTTGTGCGCCAACCACTTCTGCTCGTCGAACGGCAGCGCGGCGTAGTCCTCGCGTTCCTGCGCCGACGGTTCCCGGACGTCGGCGTAGAAGCCCGGGAGCTGGATCCGGCCGTCGTCGTCGTGCAGCGCGGCGAGCAGTTTCGCGAGCGCCGTCGCCGGGTTCGGGATCGCGCCGCCCGCACGCCCGGAATGGACGTCATCGGTGCCGCCGAAGAACGTGATCTCACCGCCGAGAACGCCGCGTTGGCCGGTGTTCACCGTTGGCGCATCACGCTCGTGCAGTGCCGTATCGGTGAACACGACAAGATCGCATTCAAGGTCGCCCTTGTGATCTTCGAGAAGCTTTCGGAGGTGCGGAGAACCTGATTCCTCCTCACCTTCGATGAACAGTTTCAACGTGACGCTCGGCGCATTCTGTCCGGTTGCGGACAGATGGGCCCGCACGGCGAGCAGGTGCATGGCGACCTGCCCCTTGTCATCGCTCGCCCCGCGGCCGTACAGCACATCGCCGCTGATCACAGGCTCGAAGGGCGGATGGTGCCAGCGCTCGACCGGATCCACGGGCTGCACGTCGTGGTGACCGTAGACGAGCACGGTCGGCGCGGCGGGATCCTCGGCCGGCCAGCAGGCGTAGACGGCCGGAAGCGCCGGCCCGTGGTCCCAGACCTCGATCTCCGGCCAGCCGTCCTCGCGGAGCCGACCGGCCAGCCACTCGGCGGATCTCTGCACGTCAGCGCGATGCGCGGGGTCGACACCGATCGAGGGAATCTTGATCCACTCGCAGAGTCCGGTCACGAAGGAGTCCGTCAGCGCGGCCACCGCGGCGCGCTCTGGATGAGGAGAATCACCTGCCACGCTCGTGGAGAATAGGCCAGCCCGATCTCGCCTACGCGGCGTAGGCATGACAGGGTGACGGGATGGAACCGAACCGTTCCCGAACGCGGTCGGCGCTGGCGCTGGCCGCACTGCTCGGCCTGGCGGGAGTCACCCACTTCACCAGGCCGAAGTACTACGACGCGATCGTCCCGCGCGCCCTGCCCGGCACCCCCAGGCAGTGGACGTACGTGTCCGGCGCGGCCGAACTGGCCCTCGCCACCGCCGTAGCGGCCCCGCGCACCCGCCGCCTGGGCTCGCTCGCCACCGCCGCGTTCTTCGTCGCGGTATTCCCGGCAAACGTGAAAATGGCTCGTGATTTCCGGGACAAATCCCCGAAAGCGAAGGCCATCGCGTACGGCCGCCTGCCGCTGCAGATCCCGCTCGTCGCATGGGCCTGGAAAGTGGCGAAGTCATCCCCATGACCACACTGGGTAATCCTTAACCAAGTATCCCGCAAACGCTGTCATTTCTCGCGCGAGGAACTCTAGGATGCGCCCTGTGCAAACGCTTCTCGAACGCGCCGCGACCGCGCTCGGCTGGGACGGAGTCGTCGTTCCCGACGTCGCCGTACTCGGCCAGCAGGTCTCCGCGGTGGTGCGTTTGCTGCCCGAGGTCCACGAGTGGAGAACCCAGAACGGCTGGCCGCCGCGCGACGACCCGTCCTGGTTCCGCTCCTGGTTCGAGCCCGAGGCCCACGACCAGCTCCCGGTAGCAGCCGTGGAACTCGTGGGCGTCCTGGTCAGCGAGTCGACGACGGACCGCGCCCTCCAGTCGTGCGGCACCCTGCTGACCCTCGCGCCGTGTGCGGTGATGCTGCCGCGCACCGGCGAGTCACAGGCCTGGTCCTACATCGAGCTGGACTACTACGGCATCGGCGTCGTGGTCGCCGACGACACGTCCGCCGACCTGATGGTGCCGCCGGAGGACCGGTCGCCCGAGTTCGGGCCGTCCCTCTTCGGACGGTGGCTGCTCGAGGTGCTCTACGAACGGGTCCTGAAGGTCTCGCACGCCCCGGCCGACGTCTGACACTCCGCCCGCTGCCCCCGCGCGCTTCCTCATGTCGCAACGATTGAGATGTGGTTTGGGTTCCCGGCTATCCACAGGTTACCCGGCCTGAGATAACCGCAGGTCAGAGAGCCGCAATCTGTGGATAACTCGCGATCATGAGCTGGCTGGCCGGTTCGATCATGAGTTCCTCGACCGGATCGGGGCCAGGCTTTCGTCGTCCAGCGGTCGGTCAGGCCTTCCTCGTCCAGCGCCGTGTCGGCAATGCCGAGGCGGAGCTCGACGGGATCTCGGTCGTTCATACCTTCCTCGCCCGAGCAGATCCACCGACCGGATCGCTCATGACTCCACCGACCTGATCAGGTCCTTCAGGCCTTCCTCGTCCAACAGATCCGCCGGCCGCAACGTGTGGTCGTGCCGCACGTAGTGGAACGCGGCCCGCACCCGTTCCAGCGGCTCCCCCACCAGCGCCGCCCACGCCAGCCGGTACGCCGCGAGCTGCACCGACAGGGCCGGCAGCGCGTCCGGGTCCGGCACCGCGCCGGTCTTCCAGTCGACGACGGTCCAGCCGTCCGGGTCCCGGTAGACGGCGTCCATCCGCCCGCGCACCGAGATCCCGTCGAACTCCGCCTCGAACGGCACCTCGACGTCGTGTGGCGTCCGCTCCGCCCACGCGCTGTTCAGGAACGACTCCTTCAGGCGTTCCAGGTCGGCGTCCGGGGCGGCGTCGGCGTCGCCCGCGCCGGGTAGTTCGTCCAGGTCCAGCAGCCGGGTGGCGCCGAACCTCGCCTCCAGCCAGGTGTGGAACGCGGTGCCTCGGCGCGCCAGTGGGTTCGGCGGGAACGGCAGTGGGCGGCGCAGGCGGCGGGCCAGCAGGTCCGGGTCCTTGGCGAGCTCGACCAGTTGGCTGACCGACAGGTGCTCGGGCAGCACTACCTGCTCGCGGCGGTTCATCGACGCCGCGCGTTCGGCCAGCAGCACGTCGACGTCGCTCGCCCAGCCGTCCGGGTCGTCGTCCTCCGGCATCTCCGGGTCGTCGGGCACGACGTCGTCCGGCAGCGGTTCGGGCTCCGGCGGGAAGTCCTCGTCCGGCGGCTCGTCGGGGGGCGGGTAGTCCTCGTCCACGACGACCGGCTGCCCGGCCTCCTCGAAGATCAGCGGCAGCGGCTCGGGCGGGGCGGTGCGCAGGGCGTCCAGGGCGGCCAGCACCAGTTCGGCGCCCTCGACCACGGCGTCGCGGCGCTTGCCGAGCGGGTCCGCGGGCCACTGCGAGATCTTCACGTCCTCGGCCAGCGGGTTCGGGGTGTCCACCTCGGGCTCGTCGGCCCACACGCTGATGTCGCCGGGCGGGTTCTCGCGCTGCATGACCTCGTGCATGTCCCGCAGGAACACCGACGGGCCCTTGGGCTTGTCGCCGGCTTCCGCCCACCAGTGGCCCGACATGAACAGGGTGTGCTCGGCCCGCGTCACGCCGACGTAGAACAGCCGCCGCTCCTCGACCAGCCGCCGCTCCTCGAACTCCTCGGCGTGGACGGTCAGCGCCTCGTCGACCTCCTTGCGGTTGTACCCCGCGGACAGCCGCAGCACCGGCAGGTCCTGGGAGTCACCGCGCAGCGAGGCGGGCAGCTCCGTCACGGACTTCAGCCAGCACGACGACTTCTTGCGGCCGGGGAAGACGTCCCGGACGAGGTGCGGCAGCGCGACGATGCGCCACTCCAGGCCCTTCGCGGAGTGGACGGTCAGGATCTGCACGCGGTCCTCGGAGACCTCGACCTCGCCGGGCTCCAGCCCGTCCTCGGCGTGCTCGGCCGTGTAGAGGTAGTCGAGCAGCGACGGCAGCGTCGCGGACGGGCTCGCCGCCGCGAAATCCGTTACGACGTCGGCGAAAGCGTCGAGGTGCGCGCGGCCGACCATGCCCGGCCGTGACATCGACTCGATGTCCAGCAGCAGCGTGCGTTCGACGTCCGCCACCAGTTCCGGCAACGGCTGGTCCAGCCTGCGCCGCAACGCCGCCAGCTCGCCGCCAAGCCTTCGGATCCGCCGGTAGCCGTCCGTCGAGTAGGCGTCCGGATCGCCGGGGTCGTCCAGCGCGTCGGCCAGCCCGGCCTGTTCCGCGTGCTCGCCGGGCAACGCGTCCGCGATCACCAGCAGCGGATCGTCCACAACGGACTGACGGCTCTGCACCCCCGCCAGGTCCCGCGCCCGGCTCCAGAGCGCCGCCAGGTCGACCGCCGCCAGCCGCCAGCGCGAACCCGTCAGCAGCCGAGCCGCCGCCGTGCCCGCCAACGGATCCACGAGCACCCTCAACGCGGACACCAGATCCCGCACCTCAGGCTCGTCCACCAACCCGCCGAGCCCGACGACCTCCACGGGCAGGCCGCGCTCCCGCAGCGCCGCCGCGATCGCCGCCATGTCCGACCGGCGCCGCACGAGAACGGCCGCGGTCGGCGGCACACCCTCCGCGTCGAGGTGCGCTTCCCATTGCGCCGCAACGTTGTCCGCCAGCCAGTCCAGCTCCTGCCGGATGTCCGCGTGTAGCGCCAGCCGCACGTCGCCCGGCCCGGCACCGTTGCGGGCTCTCAGCTCCTCGACCTCCAGCCCGGCTTCTCGCAACGGCAACGACACCGCGTTCGCCAGCTCCAGGACCTCCGGCGGGTTGCGGAAACTGGTCAGCAGCCCGAACTTCCGGGTCGGCGGGAAGTCGTCGGCGAAGCGCGGCAGGTTCGCGGCGGACGCACCGCGCCAGCCGTAGATCGCCTGCGCCGGGTCGCCCACCGACGTCACCGGCATCGGCTCGCCGGCGCCGAAGAGGCTGCGCAGGAGAACCCGCTGCGCATGCCCGGTGTCCTGGTACTCGTCCAGCAACACCGCGCCGTACCGCTCCCGCTCGCCCTCCGCGACCTCCTTGAACCCGGCGAGCTGCGCGGCCAGCGACATCTGGTCGGCGAAGTCGAGCGCCGCCTCTTTCCTCTTCCGCTGCTGGTAGGCATCGAGGAGCGGCAGGAGCGCGATCCGGAGCCGTTGCGCCGCAACGACTTCCTTCAGCTTCTCCGGCAACGCGTCCCGCTGCCGCGGTGCCCGCGGCGCGTTTTCGACCAGCGCGCAGAACTCGGCCGTGTGCGCTTCGAGCGCCTCGGGCGTCACCAGGTGCTCGCCCAGTTCGCCCGCGAGTGACAGCAGGTACCCGGTGATCGTCGCGGGCACCTTGTCCGTGTCGAGGTCCTTGGCCCACGTCGACACCACCCGGTGCGCGAGCTGCCAGGACGCCGTCTGGGTCAGCAACCGCACACCCGGCTCGACCGGCAGCCGCAGCCCGTGCTCGGTCACCAGTCGCCCGGCATAGGCGTGGTACGTCAGCACCACCGGCTCGCCGGTCAGCACCGCCATCTTGCGCTCGCCACTGGGATCGAGGTCGTCGAGCAGGCTCGACCCGGCCAGCCGCCGGAGCCGCGCGCGGACCCGATCCGCGAGCTGCCGCGCCGCCTTGCGCGTGAACGTCAGGCCCAGCACCCGGTCCGGCAGCACCAGCCCGTTCGCCACCAGCCACACCACGCGCGCGGCCATGGTCTCGGTCTTGCCGGCGCCCGCACCCGCCACGACCAGCGCGGGCTGGGCCGGTGCGGCGATGACCTCGGCCTGCTCCGGGGTCGGTTTGTTGAGCCCGAGCGCTTCGGCGATCTCGAAGGGACTGACGGTCATCGGGTGACCAGCCCGCCAGCAACGCGGTGCCCGTCAACGGCACGCAACCCGCACACGGCACGGCGCCCGTCAACGGCACGGCGCCCGCGAACGACGCGCAACCCGCACACAACACACAACTCGCGCACGACACGCTGTCCCCGTGCGACACACAGCCCAATAACAACACGCTGCCAGCGCACGTCACGCTGCCAGCCAACACGACGATGCCCGCCACCGACGCACTGCCCGCGCACGACACGCAGCCCGCCACCGACACGCGGTCCGTCAACACCACGGTGCTCGCCACCGACACCCAGTCGGTCAACACCACGGTGCACGGCACCGACGCGTTGCCCGCACACGACGAGGCGCCGCACAGCGCGCAGGGCGGCAGTGCGGTCACAGGTGCTGAACAACGTCACCCGCACATCTTCCTACCCGGCCCACCCGCGCCCGCACCACCCGGCCCGGTGTGTTCGCCGACCGTTCGAGCTCACGAAACGTGCAGGTCAACAGCCACCTACTCGCTCACCTGTCGCCCGGACGGGTGGACCGGGCAGGTCGTGCGCGCGGGGCAGCGGTCGCAGTCCGCGTTCTCCTTCGCCGTGTAGTTCGGACCCAGCACGGACTCCGCGGCCCCCTGCACCACCTCCAGCCACGCCCGGACGCCCTGTTCGTCGAGCGGTGCCTGGGAGCGTTCGACCGCGCCGGTCTTCTTGTCCTCCTTCGCCACGTACAGCAGGCGGGCGCCGCCGGGCTCGGATCCCAGGCCGATGTGGGTGAAGCCGCCGAGCGACGTGGCCAGCTGGTAGACCGCGAGCTGGGGGTGTTCCTGCGAGGCGTCGCGGGACACCGGGTTCTTGCCGGTCTTGATGTCGATCACGACCGGGCGGCCGTCCTGGTCGTGTTCCAGGCGGTCGACGCGGCCGCGCACCTGCAGGAACGGGCCGCCGTCGCGCTTGGGGACCTCGACGACCATCTCCTCCTCGACGGCGACCTGGGTGAGCTGGCTGCGGCTCATGGTCAGCCAGGCGAGGAACGTGTCCAGCATCCGTTCCACGCGCAGGCGTTCGCGGCGGGAGAACCACGGGGCGCCGGCGTCCACCGCCGCCCACGCCTCGTCCAGCTTCAGGCGCAGCTGAGCGGAGTCGGCTCCGGAGGCGGCGGCCTGGGCCAGGGCGTGGACCAGGGTGCCGGTCACCGACGCCAGCTCGGCGGGATCCTGGCCGCCGTGCCGTTCGACGACCCAGCGCAGCGGGCACTTGGTGATCACCTCGATGGTCGACGGGGTCACGCTGACCTTCTGCTCCTCCGTCCACAGTGGAGTATCGGTGGTCACGGGAGCCACGCCGTACCAGGATTCCGGGTGCGCGCCCGGCACGTTGGCCTCGGCCAGCCGGGCCAGCTGGGTGGCGGCTCGCGCGCGCCGCTCGGGAGGTTCCGAGTCCGAGCACACCACGCGGCGGAGCTCGCCGACCAGCTCGCCCAGGACCAGGCCGCGCTGGGGGCGGTGGAGTTTGCGTTCGTCCTCGGAGGACGACTCGATCTCGTCCAGGAAGCGTGACGGCTGCTCGTCCTCGCCCCGCACCGCGCTGATCAGCAGTTTCGAGCGCGCGCGTGACGCGGCGACCAGCAGCAGGCGTCGTTCCTCGGCCAGGATCGGTGCCACCGCGGACACCGACGGCTCCATACCGGCCAGCACGTCCACCATGCGTTCGACGCCCAGGACCGTGCCGCGCAGCCGCAGGTCGGGCCAGCTGCCCTCCTGCACGCCCGGCACCGCGACGACCTCCCACTCGCGGCCGGCGGCGGAGTGCGCGGTCAGCACCGTCACCGCCTCGCCGACGGGAGCGGAGGCGGCCAGCGAGTCGCCGACGATTCGTTGTGATTCCAGGTAGTCCGCGAAACCGGCGACGCTCGACCCCGGCAGGCGGTCGACGTACTTCGCGGCCGCCTCGAACAGGGCCACGATCGCGTCGAGATCGCGGTCCGCCTGCATGCCCGGCATGCCGCGGCGGGCCGACTGCGCCACCCACCGGTCCTGCAGACCGGTCGCCGTCCACAGGTCCCACAGCACGACCTCGACCGACTTCCCGGCTTCGATCGCCGTGCGCGCCAACGCCAGCAGGTGCGAGATCCGGCGGGCGGGCAACGACTCCACGTCCTCCAGGGCCGCCAGCCGGTCACCGGACTCCAGCACCTCGACCAGCAGCTCGCCGCTCGGCCGGTCGCCCCCCGCGGCCATCTCCAGCCGCCGCAGACCACGGCGCAACCGGCGGAGCGCCAACGGATCCGCGCCACCGTACGAAGACGACATCAGCATCGCGGCCGTGTCCTCGTCGAGAGAGCCGGGCACTGCGGCAGCACGAACCAGAGCCAGCAACGACCGCACGGAAGGCTGCTGCGCCAACGGCAACTCGTCCGACGGCACCGCCACCGGCACACCGGCGGCCAGCAGAGCGCGCTGCAGCACGGGCAACGCCAACGTCGCCGACCGCACCACCACGGCCATCTGCGACCACGGCACCTCATCGGCCAGATGCGACCGCCGCAGCTGGTCCGCCACCCACGTCGCCTCCTGCGCGGACGACGCGAGCAGCCGCACCTGCACCGACCCCTCGCCCTCGGCCGGCAGCACCGAACGGCTGGGCGACGCACCCGGCAGCCGGGCAGCCAGCCGCGCCACCGCGTCGCGGACCTCCGGCGTCATCCGGTGTGACTGCGAGAGCACCACCGTCTCGCCCGGCACGTCGCGCAGGATCTCCGGGTCCGCGCCGCGGAACGTGAAGATCGCCTGGTCCGGGTCGCCCGCCAGCACGAACCGCAGCGCCCCCGAACCGAGCGAGCTGATCAGCGAGTACTGCATCGGGTCGAGGTGCTGCACGTCGTCAACGAGCAGATAGCGCACCCGCCGCCGTTCGTTGAACAGCAGCTCCTCGTCGTTCAGGAACGCGGCGTACGCGGACGACACCAGCTCTGCCGCGTCGTAGGCGGGCGCGAACGCCGTCGCGGAGTCCATCCCGGACAGCAGGTTCACCGCCTCGTACTGCTGCCCGAACAGTCCGGCCGCCACCCACTCGTCGCGCCCGTGCTCCTCGCCGAGCTCGGCCAGATCCTCTGGCCCCAGGCCGCGCTCAGCGGCCCTCAGCAGCAGATCCCGCAGCTCGTGCGCGAACCCCGGCAGCTCCAGCGCGGGCCGCAACCGCTCGGGCCACTTCAGCGCACCCAGCTCGACGTCACCGGCCAGCAGATCGCGCACCATCGCGTCCTGGTCCGGCCCGGACAGCAACCGCGGCGGCGGCTCGCCGAGCAGCACCGCCTGGTTGCGCAGCACCGCGAACGCATAGGAGTGCACGGTCCGCACCAACGGCTCGCGGATCGTCGACAACCGGCCGGTCAACAACCGCGTGATGTGCGCGCGCAACGCCACAGAGGCGCGCCGGTTCGCGGTCAGCACCAGCACGTTCTCCGGATCGGCGCCCTGCTCCAGCACGACGTGCGCGGCCAGTTCCGCGAGCAACGTCGTCTTGCCGGTGCCGGGACCGCCCAGGACCCGCAGGAACCCACCTGGATGCGCGAAGACCCGCTGGGCAGCCTCGTCCCACCGGGGACGCGGGCGCGTCTCCGGCTTCCGGCGGACCAGCTGGGGTGGAAGTGCCACGTCCCGATTTCACCACGCTGCACCGACAAGATCAGTCATGCCCGCCGATCGGAGCACCACCCGGTTTTCGACTACCTTCTTGACAGATAGTGGTGGTCTAGTCCATTTTTGAAGACATTGTGAGCCCCCTCACTGCCAGCTCCGCCGCCCTGGACCGAGCAGTCTTGGAGGACGAGATGAAGCGGTTCCTCGTCGGCGCTGTCGCTGCCACGTGCGCGGCGATCATGCTGCCCACGACCGCGCAGGCGGCCGTCAACCCCGTGCTCGCCGCCCCGTACCTCTACCAGTGGGGTGGCCAGCCCAACCCCGCCACGGTCATGCAGCAGACGGGCATCAGGTCGTTCACCCTCGCGTTCATCCTCAGCGACGGTACCTGCAACCCGAAGTGGGACGGCAACCGCTCGCTGACCGGGCCGGACAAGACCCTGATCAACAACATCCGCGCGGCCGGTGGCGACGCGGTGCCGTCGATCGGCGGCTGGTCCGGCAACAAGCTCGGCCAGTTCTGCACCTCGGCGACCGCGCTCGCCGGCGCCTACCAGAAGGTCATCGACGCCTACGCGCTCAAGGCGATCGACATCGACATCGAGGCCGCCGAGTTCGAGAACAACGCCACGCAGGACCGCGTGCTCGGTGCGTTGAAGATCGTCAAACAGAAGAACCCCGGCGTGAAGACGGTCATCACCATGCCGACCGACCGCACCGGCCCGAACTCCTGGGGCAAGCGCCTGATCACCCGCGCCAAGGAGCTCGCCGCGCCGATCGACACCTGGGCCGTCATGCCGTTCGACTGGGGCAGCGGCGGCGACATGTTCGCCTACACCAAGAGCGCGGTCGACGGCCTGAAGAACCACGTCAAGTCGACGTTCGGCCTCACCGACGACGCGGCGTACCGGCGCAGTGGCCTCTCGTCGATGAACGGCAAGACCGACACCGGCGAAACCGTCACCCCGCAGAACTTCCGCGACATCGTGACGTGGGCGAACTCGAAGCACCTGTCCCGAGTGTCGTTCTGGGCGGTGAACCGGGACCGCGGTAACTGCGGGGCAATGAGCTCCTCATGCAGCGGCATCAACCAGCAAACCTACGAATTCACCAAGGCCCTGGCCAAGTTCACTGGGTAGCAGACTTCTCCGGTGACCGGACGTGACCCCGACCCCGTCCGGTCACCGGGGTTCCAGCCTCTTCAGGAAGTCGCCCGCCGTGCCTGCCACGCCGAAATGGTCGCCGGTGGCGAAATGCGCACCCGCGTCGCGCCACCACACGGCCTGCTCCGCGCTGTCGATCCCGTCGACCGCGACGGCCACGCCCTGCTCGCGCACCAGCGGCAGCAACGCCGCCACATAAGGAGATCGGGTCTCCACCAGTCCGCGCGCCACACGCACGGCCTGCACCGGCAGGTCTGACGCGAGCAGGCCGAAGCCCAGCGGCCCCAGCCCGAAGTCGTCGATCGCCGTCTGGACGCCCAGACCGGCGAGCACGACTAGGTTGTCGGCCGCGTCGGCCATCGGCAGCACCCCGCCGGGCATGCTGACCATCACCTGGTCGGCCGCCAGCCCGGTCTGCTCGAGCGCCCCCACCACCCGCGAGACCAGGTCTGCGTCGGACGACTGGTGCGCGGTGAGCCGCACGGCCAGCGGAGGGCTGAACTGCCCGCGCTGCCGCCACCACACCGACTGACCGCCGGCGGTCCGCAGCAGCCATTCGCCCAGTGGCAGCACCAGCCCGGTCGCCTCGGCCAGGCCCGCGCACCGGTCGTGGTCCAGGGCACCGAGACCCGGCCGGTCCCAGTACAGCGACGCTTCCACACCGCTGACCGCACCACCGGCCAGCTCGACGACCGGCCGGTACCGCACGGTGATCTCGACCGTTCTCCCACGCAGCCGGCATTTCCACGGCCAGCGCGTCGTCCCGGCGGTCCTCGGCGTCCTGATCGGGGTGGAACAGCTCCCACTGCCCGCGGCGGCCCGTCTTGGCCCTGCGCAACGCTCGTTCGGCCGCGCGCAGCAGCGTCGGCCGGCTCGGTGCCGTTACCCGGCCGGTGCACCACGCCCGCGCTCACCGACACCGCCAGCCCGTTACCGTCCACATAGGTCGGTTCGAGCAGCTCGCCGTTGATGCTCTTCATGATCGTGCCGATGCCGGGCGTGGTCGCCGTGTTCTCCACGAGGATGCCGAACTCGTCGCCGCCGAAGCGGGCGATCATGGCCTTCTCCCCTGCCAGCAACACCTTCAGCCGCTGCGCGACGTGCTGGAGCAACCGCTCGGCGACCCGGCCGCCGAAGCTGTCGCACACCATGCCGAACGCGTCGAGGTCGAGGTGGAAGATCGTGATGCCGTGCTCGGGATCGGCCTTGCGCAGCGCGATCTCCAGCTGGGTGGTGAAGTACTGGCGGTTCGGCAGCCCGGTCAGCGCGTCGTGCAGCGCCTGCCGCTTGAGCTCGCTCTGCAGCAGTTCCAGCTCGGTGCCGTCCTCCACCACGACGACGAAGTGGTTGGGCTCGTCGTTGGCACCTCGCAGCAGCGACGCGGTCAGCGTCAGCCGCGCCGCCTCACCGTCCTTGCGGAGCATCCGCTGCGACTGCCTGATCCGTTCCGCGGTGCCGTCGACCAGGTCGGCCAGCGCCTCCTGCAGCATCTCCCCGAAGCCGGGCGCGATGAGGTCGAGCAGCGGAGTGCCGGTGAGCTCGTCCGGGGTGTGCCCGAGGATGTCGCCGACGGCCGCGTTCACCTTGAGTAGCCGCCCGTCGAGGTCGACGATCAGCACACCGCTGGCCGACGACGTGACCACCTCGTTGAAGCGGGCCTCGCTCTCCTTGAGGTTCCAGTTGGCGTCGCGCACCGCCTTGAGCAACGACCTCTGCATGCTTTCCTGCTGCGTCAGCACGGATTCGGTGTTGGCCCCGGTGAAGCCACACCCGAGTGCGCCCATCGCGAGCGCGATCCGTTCCGCGTACCGCTCGACCGGCTGGAATTCAGGCAGCGCGAGCAACCCTTTGCCGAGCACCTCCGCGGTGCACCTCAGTCCGTGCCGCCCCAGGTACCCCAGCGCCGCCAGATCCGCGCCCGCGCGCTCAACCGGAGCGGTGTCGAATGATTCCATGTGCAGTGTCGCGCACAACGCGTCGAGCCGGCCGCTCAGTTCCCGCTCGAGTTCTTCGCTGCCCATTGGAATCGCCACGGTGCCGAGCAGAAGATATGACCATTTCCGGGCAAGCGTCATCCGCGCCCGGACGTTGTCCTGGGGCGATGACGGGACGTCTGATATTCGACTCGGGATCGGCATTCGGGGCTGCCTCGTTACGGGGCTCAGATTGCCCGGCAGTCTACCCACTCGCTGTCAGTCTATTTGCGGCCGACCGCGTGAATCAGCATCGCTCGATCGAGTTTTTCTATGGCTTACGGCCGACGCCGCCGTACGCAAGCCTGTTCATCGCCGGATCGTCGGAGATGTCGCCCGGCCCGGACGGCCGCCATTCGGCGAATCCGACGAGACCTGGTTCCACCAGCTCGAACTCACCGAACAAGGCGGCGATCTCGTCCCGGCTGCGCGGGGTGACCTGGTCCCCGCCCGCCTGGTTCAGCCGTGCGGCCGTGGCGGCGGCGCCTTCGTCGCCGTGAGTGAAGTGCGTGATCGCGAGGTAGCTTCCGCTGGGCACCGCCGCACGGTAGTGCTTCATCAAGCCCCACGGGTCCGCCTCAGTCGGTACCCAGTGCATCATGAACAACACCAGCAGGCCGATCGGCTCGTCGAAGTTCAGCAGCCGGTGAGCCTCGGGGCTGTCCAGAATGCTCTCCGGATCGCGGATGTCGGCCTGGAGCACGCCGGTGCGGTCGTTGTCCGCGAGGATCAGCTCGCTGTGCGCGACAGCCACCGGATCGCGGTCGACGTACAGCACACGGCATTCAGGCGCCTCCGCCTGCGCGACCTCGTGCACGTTGGCCACGGTCGGGATGCCCGAACCGATGTCCAGGAACTGGCGCACTCCCTGGTCGACCATGAACCGCACCGCGCGGCCGAGGAACGCCCGGCTGACTCCTGGCGGCACTGCGCGCGTGCGGCATCAGGCGCTCGACCTTGGCGCCCATCTCGCGATCCACCGCGAAATTGTGCGCACCGCCCAGCATGTAGTCGTAAATCCGAGCCGAGCTCGGCACCGACACGTCCACGCTCTGCGGAACCCAGTTCCGCTCGACAGGCACGACGACCACCTCTTCGGGTTATGGACGGACAAGCGTAGCCACGTCGCAACGCATGCACCACTGAGCCGTCGGCGTGAACGCATGTCACCCGATCGGGCACTGTCAAGCTCGGCCGAATGACTCCTATTGTTGTCCATCTCTTTCCACTCGCGAGGAGCGATGATGTCCGTCCCGGTGGCGCCCGGCAGGTTGCCATTTCTCGGACACTCCCTGCCATTACTGCGGAAGAGATTCGAGTTCACCACGAATTTACGAGGTCAGGGTGACCTCGTCGAGGTCTATCTCGGCCCAATGCGAACTTTTTTCGTCACCAGTCCCCAGTTGATGCACCAGGTGCTGGTAACCGATGCACCGAAGTTCCACAAAGGCCGGATTTTCGACAAGTTCCGCCCGTTCATGGGCGACGGGCTCGCTATGTCCAGCGGAGCCTTTCACCTGCGCCAGCGCCGGATGATGCAGCCGGCGTTCCTTCGAGACCGGATCGCGGGCTACGCGAACACCATGGTCCGCGCGACGCGGGAACTGGTGGAGGGATGGCGGCCGGGCGAGGTGCGGCAGATGGAGGCGGACATGCAAAGCCTCGCCGTCACGATCGTCGGCGAGGCGCTGTTCTCCACCAAGATCGGCAAGCGCGCGGTCGACGAGGCCCGCCGGTCGGTGTTCGTGATCGTCAAGAACGGAATCGTGCGCGCGCTCTCGCCGGGATTCGTCGAGAAGCTGCCCATCCCGGCCAACCGCGAGTTCGACGCCGCGATCACCCGGATGCGCGCGATCGTGCAGGAGGTCATCGCGAGCTGGCGGGCCGACGGCACCGACCATGGCGACCTGCTGTCGATGCTGATGCTCGCCAGGGACGCCGAGACCGGCGAGCCGATGACCGACCAGCAGGTGTTCGACGAGGTCATCACGCTGCTGACCGCGGGAATCGAGACCACCGCGCTGGCGCTGGCATGGATCTTCCACGAGATCGCCGCGAACCCCGAGGTCGAAAAGCGGGTGCAGGCCGAGATCGACGAGGTGCTGGCCGGGCGTCCGGTGACGTTCGACGACGTGCCGAAGCTGACCTACGCGGGCCAGGTCGCGAACGAGGTCCTGCGGAAGTACCCGCTCTGGCTCCTCATGCGCCGTGCCGCCGAGGTGGTCGACCTCGGGGGCGTCCGTCTGGAGCCCGGCGCCGAGGTGATCATCAGTCCGCACGCGATGCACCACGACCCCGCGCATTTCGCCGAACCCGACCGCTTCGACCCGGACCGCTGGACGCCCGATCGCGTCCGGCTGCTGCCGAAAGGCGCGTTCGTCCCGTTCGGCGGCGGCATCCATCAGTGCATCGGAAACCACTTCGCGCTGACCGAGATCGTCATCGCGGTGGCGACCGTCTGCGCTCGCTACCGACTGGTCCCCGACCGGCCGGTGCGCACCAAGGTCACCACTGCCGCCTACCCCGTCGGCCTGATGATGAAGGCCGTTCCCCGCTAGTTGGAGGTTGTCTCCCGATGCGTCTCCGTCGGCTCTGTGCCGCCGTATCGCTCGCATTGCTCGTCCCTGTGCCCACTTCGGCGAACGCGGTCGAAGCCGGCTGTCAGGACGTGTACACACCGGTGCGCTTCGCGCTCACCCAGCAGACCATGTACGGCAGGTTGTGCGTCCCGCAGGGGGCGACGACCGTCCAGGTCCTCGTTCCCGGTGGCACGTACACCGGGGCCTCGTACTGGGACATCCCGGTCCAGCCCGAGGTCCGTTCGGTGCGGCAGGCGATGAACGCCGCGGGCATCGCCACCATGACGGTGGACCGGATCGGCACCGGCCGCAGCAGCAAACCGCTGAGCCTGCTCGTCAACATCTCGAGCCAGGCGGAAGCGGTGCACCAGGTGATCGGGAGCCTGCGCCCCCGGTTCCAGAAGGTGCTCGTCGGCGGCCACTCCGTCGGCTCGGGGGTCGCGATCGTCGAGGCCGCCACGTACCGCGACGTCGACGGCGTACTGGTCACCGGCCTGACCAACCAGTTGAACCTACGTCAGTGTGCTGCCCGGACTGGCCAACATGATCCCGGTGACCCTCGATCCGCGCCTGAGCCGGCTCGGCCTCGACCCCGGCTACCTGACCTCGGCGCCGGGAACCCGCTACGACACCTTCCACAAGCCGGGCACCCTGGTCCCCGCCGTGGTGGACTACGAAGAGTCCACAAAGGACGTGTTCGCGGCGGGCGAGGCCATCACCACCATCATCATGAACAACATCGTGATCCCGGCCAGCCGCGGCATCACCGCGCCGGTGATGAGCGCCCAGGCGGCGGCGAGACCACTTCTGCGGCACCCCGCCGCTCGGCTCCGACTGCTCGTCCGCCGAGGCGCTGGCCGCGTCCGAGAGGCCGTTCTACTCGCAGGCACCACGGGTGGACGCGTTCGTCCTCAACGGCTACGGCCACTGCTTCAACTTCGCGCCGAACTCGTCCGAGTACCACGCGGCGGTCATCGCGTGGCAGCGCAGCGTCTAACCCAGCGTCTAACGCAGTTTCTTCAGGAAGTCGCCCGCGTCCCGCGGGACACCGAAGTAGGCGCCGATCCCGAGGTCGGCGCCCGCTTCCGTCCACCACTTCGCCTGCTCGGCGGTCTCGATGCCGCCCACGCAGAGGTTCACACCCATCTCGTGCACGGCCGGGATCAACGCGGCGGAACGCGCGTCCCGGCGCCGCACGAGATCCTCCGACACCGACACGGACACGATCGGCAGCTCCGAGAGCCAGGCCAGATCCCGCGGCCCGAGCCCGAACTCGTCGAGCGCGATCCGGACTCCCATGTCCGCCAGCGTGCTCAGGTTCTCCGCCGCGCCGGCCACGTCCAGCACGCCGACCGGCATGGTCAGCGTCAGCCGCTCGGGCGGCATCCCGGTCTCCTCGAACACCTTCGCCAGGCGTGCCACCAGATCCCCGTCGGTCGCCTGGTGCCGGGTGAGCCGGACGCCGAACTGCTCGTCGAGCTCACCGCGCTGGCGCCACCACTGCGCCTGGCCGGCCGCGATCCTGATCAGCCACTCGCCCATCGGCAGGATCAGCCCGGTCTGGTCCGCGAGTTCGGCGCACCGGTCCGAGAGATCCCAGTGCAGCACCGCCTCGACGCCCGCCAGATCACCGGTCGCGAGCACGCGAACAGGCTGGTAGCACACGCCGATGTCGCCCTGTTCCCACGCTCCCGGCATCACGACGGCAAGTGCGTGGTCGCGCCTGCGCTCGGTGTCCTGGTTGCCGTGGAACAACTCCCACTGACCGCGCTGGTCCTTCTTGGCCTGCCGCAACGCCAGATCCGCCATGCGCAGCAGCTCGACCGGATCGACGTCGGGCGAGGGCCGGTGAACCACGCCGGCGCTCACCGAGACAGCGAGCCCGTGGTCGTCCACGAAGATCGGTTCGGCAAGGTCGGCGTTGATGGCGGCCATCGTGGTCGCGATGTCCGGTGTGGTGGCGGAGTTCTCCACCACGATGCCGAACTCGTCACCGTCGAACCGCGCGACCATCGCCTGCTCGCGGGACATCAACGCCCGCAGCCGGCGCGCCACGTGCTGGAGCAGCTGCTCGCCGACCCGTCCGCCGAGGCTGTTGCAGACCAGGCCGAACGCGTCGAGGTCGAGGTGGAACACCGTCACGCCGAGCTCGGGATCGGCCCGGCGCAGCACGGTCTCCAGGTGCGTGGTGAAGAACTGCCGGTTCGGCAGCGCGGTCAGCACGTCGTGCAGCGACTGCCTGCGCAGTTCTCCTTGCAGCAACGCGAGTTCCGTGTCGTCGTCGGCCATGACGAGCACGTGGCTCGGCTTGCCTTCGTCGTCCCTGAGCAGGGACGCTGTCAGCGTCACCTTCGCGAGGTCGCCGTCGCCGCGCATGAGCTGCATCGGTTCGCGCTCGAACTCGGCGCGTTCGGCGAGCACCCGTTCCATCATCTCGCGGAACACCGCGATCGAGCCCGGCGCGATCAGCTCCACGAGCCTCGTGCCCGGTTCCGGCGGACGTCCGATGATCACGCCGATCGAGTCGTTGCCCCAGGCCAGTCGCCCGTCGAGCCCGATGATCAGGATGCCGTTCGTCGACGAGGACGCGATGCCCGCGAACTTCGCCTCGCTCTGCCGCTGGTCCCGTTGCGCGTCGTGCGCGGCCTTCAGCAGCGAGCGCTGCATGCTCTCCTGCTGATCCAGGATCACCCGCGCACGTGCCGCGGTGAACCCGCACGCGAGCGCGCCGATGCCACCGACGACCCGGACGGCGTAGTGCTCGACGGCACGGAACTCCTCCAGCGCCAGCAAGCCCTTGCCGAGCACGTCGACGGTGCGGCGGAAGCCGGGCTCGTTGACGTAGCCCAGAGCGACGAGCCGTTCGCCGACCTCCTCGAAAGGAGCAGGGTCGAACGGTTCGCTGTGCAGCGCCGCGCACAATGCGTCGAGCTGGGCGCCCAGTTCAGCGTCCAGCTCGTCTCTACTCAGCGCGACCATCACGACGCTGCTGAGCAGGTAGCTCCACTTGCGCGCCAAGGCTTCTCGCGCACGGACGGCGGCGGTGTCCGGTGGTGGAGCGGCATCGGGTGCTCGGTTCGGATTCGTCATTCCCGTTGCCCTGTATGGGTTGAAGAGTGTCCGGGAGTTTACCTACCGGCAGTCGGCGTCCGTTGCGCCAACAGTGTGAACCTCTGACACTACAGGGTGGTTTCAGCCCTTACGACCGACCCCGGCGTACAGGAACATGTTCATGCCCGCCTCGTCCGCGATGTCCCCCGGACCGTCGGGCCGCCACTCACCGCAGCCGACGAGGCCGGGCTCGACCAGCTCGAACCCGTCGAACAGCACGCTGACCTGCTCGTGCGTGCGCATGTGCATCTGGTCCGCGCTCTTGCTGCGGTTCACCACCTCCGCGGCCTGGTCGACGCTCTCGTCGATCTGGTCCTTGGCGACGTGCGTCATCACGAGGAAGCTGCCGGCCGGCAGTGCGTCGCGGTAGGTGGCCACGAGCTTGCCGGGATCGTCGTCGTCCGGCACCCAGTGCATCATGAGCAGCATCAACAGGCCGACCGGCTCGTCGAAGCGCAGCAGCCGCTGGACCTCGGGACTCGCCAGCACCGCGTCCGGGTCGCGCATGTCGGCGTGCACGATGCCGGCGTTCTCGTTGCCGGACAGCATCAGCTGACTGTGCGCGACGGCGACGGGGTCCTTGTCGACGTAGACGATCCGGGCGGCCGGATCGCGGTCCTGGGCCACCTCGTGCACGTTCGCGACCGTCGGGATGCCGGAGCCGATGTCGAGGAACTGGCGAATGCCCTGGTCCATCAGGAAGTTCACCGCGCGGCCGAGGAACCGCCGGTTGAGCCGGGCGACGCTGGGGAGGCCCGGCACGAGCTTCTCGATCTGCGAGCCGACCTGCCGGTCAGCCGCGAAGTTGTGCGCGCCACCGAGGATGTAGTCGTAGACGCGCGCCATGCTCGGCACGTTGGTGTCGATGCCGAGAGGAACCCAGTCCTGGGTCTCTGCCACGGGAAGCACCTCTTAGGTTTGCGTGGCTGTTCGGGGGAAGACGCACGAGCTTAGTCACCCACGAGCGTCGTCGACTGCACCATTGGAGTGGCACGGAACCACCCGTTCAGGCACTGTCGTACTCCCCCAAACGGCCCCTAGGGTGGTCCGTCCCCATTCGGCTTAACTCACCTGGAGCCTGGATGCCCGTCCCGGTGGCTCCCCACCGCTGGCCATTACTCGGGCACACCCCGGCAATGCTCACCCAGCGCGCCAAGTTCACCGACGCGCTGCACGAGCACGGTGACGTGGTGCGCCTGGACCTCGGTCCGCTGCACGCGTACTTCGTCTCCGACGCCGCGCTGACCCACGAGGTCCTGGTCGCCCAGGGATCGAAGTTCCGCAAGGGCGCGATGTTCGACAAGTTCCAGCCGTACCTGGGAACCGGCCTGCTGCTGTCGAACGGCGAGTTCCACCTGCGGCAGCGGCGGATGATGCAGCCCGCGTTCCACCGGGAACGGATCGAGGCCTACGCCGCGACGATGGCCCGCGCCGCTTCGGCGTTGGTCGAACAGTGGCGACCCGGCGAGGTCCGCGTCGTCGAGAACGACATGCAGGAGCTCGCGGTCACGATCGTCGGCGAGGCGCTTTTCTCGACGGAGATCGGAAAACGCGCCGTCGCGGAGGTCCGCCGCTCCATCTTCACGGTCATCCAGCAGGGCATGATCCGCGCCCTGTCGCCCTCGTTCGTCGAGAAGCTGCCGATTCCAGGCAACCGCGAATTCGACGCGGCCATCGCGCGCATGAAAGCCGTGGTGCTGCAGGTGATCGACTCGTGGCGCGCCGACGGCGTCGACCACGGCGACATGATCTCGATGCTGCTGCTCGCCCAGGAAGACGGCGTGGGCATGACCGACCAGCAGACCTACGACGAGGTCCTGACGCTGCTGACCGCCGGTATCGAGACCACCGCGATCGCACTGGCCTGGGCCCTGTACGAGGTCGGGCAGAACCCCGAGATCGAACGCCGCCTGCACGCCGAGATCGACTCCGTGGTCGGCGACCGCCAGGTGAGCATCGCCGACGTGCCGTCGCTGGCCTACACGGGGCAGATCGTGCAGGAGGTCCTGCGGAAGTACCCGATCTGGTTCGTGATGCGCCGGACCCTGGTGGACGTCCAGCTCGGCGACGTCCTGCTCCCGCCCGGCGCCGAGGTGATCGTCAGCCCGCACGCCCTGCACCACGACGAGCGCTACTTCTCCTCACCGCTGCGCTTCGACCCCGACCGCTGGACCCCGGAGTTCACCGCCGGCCTGCCACGCGGCGCCTTCATCCCGTTCGGCGGCGGCAACCGCCAGTGCCTCGGCAACACCTTCGCCCAGACCGAGATCGTCATCACCCTCGCGACCGTCGCGAGGCGCTGGCGTCTCGTGCCCACCCGTCCGGCGCGCGTGAAGTTCACGTCCGCGCCGTACCCCGACGGCCTGCTGATGAAGGCCGTCCCCCGCAACTAGTTGGAGGTCGTTCCCCCATGCGTTTCCGCCGGTTGTGCGCCGCGGCACTGCTCGCCACCGGAATCACGGTCGTCCCAGGAGTCGCCCCAGGAGTCGCCTCTGCGGCAGTCACCTGCTCGGACGTCCGCACCCCAGTCTCCGTCGGCCTCACACCGTTGGTGATGTCCCAGGAAACCATGTACGGCAGGCTCTGCGCCCCCACCGGCGCGCGCACCGTCCAGGTCCTCATCCCCGGCGGCACCTACGACAACACGTACTGGGACATCGGCTACGAACCCGGCTCCCGCTCCTACACCCGCTCGCAGAACGCCGCGGGCATCGCCACCCTCGCACTGGACCGCCTGGGCACCGGCAAGAGCTCCAAGCCGCTCAGCGCCCTGGTCACCGCCTCCACCCAGGCAAGCGCCGTCCACCAGGTCATCAAAACCCTGAAGCCGCGCTTCGCCAAGGTCATCGTCGCCGGCCACTCCATCGGCTCCGCGATGGCCATGATCGAGGCAGGCACCTACCAGGACGTCGACGGCGTGCTCGTCACCGGCTTCACGCACAAGATGAACTACGTGACCGTCGTCCCCGTGCTGGCCAACATGTTCCCGGCCGGCCTGGACCTCGGCTACCTCACCACCATGCCGAACACCCGCTACAACTCGTTCCACAAGCCGGGCCCCCTGGTCTCCGGCGCGATCTCGTTCGACGAGTCCACGAAGGACGTCTTCGCGGTCACCGAGGCCGTGGACACCATCCTGCTCAACACCGTGATCATCCCGATCTCCCGCAACATCACCGTCCCGGTGCTGACCGTCGTGGGCAACGACACGCACTTCTGCAGCTCGGGCCTCCCCCTGATGGGCAGCGACTGCTCCTCCGCCGCCGCCCTGAAGGCCGACGAGGGCCAGTTCTTCCCCAAGGCACCGCGGTACGACACCTTCGTCCTCAACGGCTACGGCCACTCCATCAACTACGCCCCGAACGCTCCCGAGTACCACTCCGCCGTCGCTCAGTGGTCCAAGAGCATCTAGCGGCCCGAGGTCGCTAGCTAAGCTGGTCTGATGGACGAGGACATCCACGAGCGGGTGCGCGACTTCATCAAGGCCATCCCCCGCGGCCGTGTCGCCACCTACGGCGACATCGCCGATCTCGCCAAGGCGCCGTCGCCACGGCTGGTCGGCCGGATCCTCAACGAGGACGGGCACGACCTGCCGTGGCAACGCGTGCTGAAGGCCGACGGCACCTGCGCGCCGCATCTGCGCGACACCCAGCTGCAGATGCTGCACGAGGAGGGCGTGCCGAACCTGGACGGCAAGATCAACCTGCGCGAGTACCGCTGGGAAGACGCGCGCAAGGAAACCGAAGAGGTGCCAGGCCTCTGGTAGCAGCGACGGCACAGCGCCACGTGTGGCGATGCGAAGCGAGCCGAGCCGCCTGATGCCGCGCATGGGTAGCGCGTGTGGCGATGCGTACTGAGATTGAAGGGCCAGGGTCCGGCTCGATGCCGGTGGATCGAGGAGTGCCGGGGCTTGGACGTGGTGTGTGTCGCACGATCGATGTCGATCTTTGTGTTCGCGCTCTCACAGCCTGTCCGTCCACAGTTGGCGGTAGTCCAGGACAAACGCAAGCGTTTGCTGATCACGCTACCTGCAGCCAACTTGGCGCCAGGCCGAGGTAAGAGCGCGCCCACCGGCTTCAGCGGACCGTCGCCGACATCCGACGAGCTGCGGACCAGGTGGCGAGCCGTGCGTACCTAGCCGCTCATGAGCAGCGATGATGCCCCGTCGGCCACAGGCGATTGGGGCTTGACCTTGAGGGGGCGAGGTGCTCCCCTCTCGGGCACGGCCGGTCGCGAAGCTACCGGCCTTTTCCGGCCGTCTCAGCGCCTCGCCAGAGGCTCAAGGTCAAGCCCCAATCGCATTCGTCGCGCAGCGGCGATGACCCCAATGCCCGGTATGGCCTACGCGACCCACGACGCAAGGTGACCGACCCGCATCGGCGACCCCTCCGCTGGAACCCGCGCCAGCCCACCCAATCCGACCCGCCAGCCCGAAGGGCACGACCGAAGGTCGACCGTCCGATGGAACACTTCCATTGAGACCGGATCAACTCCGCCCTCATGCTGACTGCAGCAACCCGGCCCGAGCCTCGTAGTACCTGCGCAGCAACACATCGACCACAAGAGGATGCGCCCCGATCGGCGCGGACACGACGTCCGCACCGCACTCGGCCAGCGACCCGTGGAATGTCCCTGGTGCCAGGAGCCACGAAGCGACGGCCACGCGGCGCCCCCGCCCCCGCAGCCCGGCGACGACGTCGGGCACGCGGGGCGTCGCGGTCGCCACGTAGCCCACCGCCGAAGCGCCCAGCAAAGTCGCGGCCCGGCGCACCGACGCGAGCGCCCGCGGGTCGGAGGACCCGGCGGCGGCCAGCACCAGCGCGTCACCCCGGCGGAATCCCGCCTCCAGCAACCGGTCCCGCACCGCGGGCACGGCGTCCAGCCCGAGCGGCGGCGTCAGCACGACGTCCGGGCGCGGGCCGATCTGCTCGGGAATGTCCACGCGAACGTGATAGCCGGCCGCCAGGAACACCGGCACGACCACACACGGACCGTCCACAACCGAACGAACGTCGGGCTGTCGCACATCGGCGTAAGCAACCTCGACCGGCACGTCCACGGAAGGCCGCACGAGATCAGCGATCTCCGAGCACACCTCGGCACCGCGCGGATCGCGCGTGCCGTGAAACGCCAACACAAGCTTCATGCGGGCTCCATCGCCAGGCGGTAACCGCGTTTGACAACCGTGCACACCATCTGCGGCGCCCCGAGAGCCGTCCGCAACCGTCCGATCGCCGTCTCGACCGCGTGCTCCTCACCACCAGAAGGCAAGGCAGCCAACAGATCCTGCCGCGAAACAACACGGCCGCGAGCAGCGACGAGCGTCCGCAGCACCGCCATCGGGCCCGGCGCGACCGGACGCAGCTCGCCGTCGATCACCACGGCCTGCGCGCGCATCTCCATGTCACGGGAGGCGATCCGCAGCCGGGTGGCACGCGCGGGCAGCTCGACGGCCAGTTCCCGCACCATCGACCCGATCCGCGACCGAGCGGGCTGCACCACCGGGATTCCGGCCGCCACCAACGGTCCGGCGGTGATCGCGCCGACCCCGACCACCAGAACATCGCGGCGCAGCACCGAGACCAGCGGCGAGCCGCCTGTCCGCAGCACCGAAGAAGCAGCCGGAGCGCTGGTGAACGTCAACGCGTCCACCTGCCCGGCCAGCACCGATTCGATCAACCGCTGCAACGGCGCCGGGTCGGCCGGCGGTTCCCAGCGGTACACGGGGATCTCGACGACGTCGGCACCGGCCGCGCGCAACGTGTTCACGAAGTCCAGCAACGGTTCGCCGTGCAGCTGGACGGCGACGCGCTTGCCGGAGACGCCCATCCGCAGCAGGTACTGCAGCAGCTCGGCGTTCGACTCGGACGTCGGAGACCAGGTCTCGACCAGTCCGGCCGCCCGCACCGCGCCCTTGGCCTTCGGACCGCGTGGCAGCACCACGGCGGTCGAGAGCGCTCGGTGCAGGCGGCTGGCCAGGCCCCACCCCTCGGCGGCTTCGAACCACCCGCGGAAACCGATCGCGGTCGTGGCGACGACGACGTCGATCGGCTCGGCGAGCAGCCGCCTGGTGGCGTCGACCAGTTCGGCGTCATCGGGCAGCGGCACGATCCGGATCGCCGGACCGTGGATGACGGAGGCACCTTTGCGTTCCAGCAGAGCGATGAGCTCGTCGGCGCGGCGGGCCGCGGTGACGCCGATGGTGAAGCCCGCCAGCGGTTCGGTCATGTCAGCTCCACGACACCGTCACGCACGCGCACCGGGTGCACCGCGACCGAGACGGACGGCTCGTCGAGGCACTTGCCGGTCGCCAGCTCGAACGCCTGCTTGTAGACCGGCGACACCACGACGGGAACGCCGCCGCGGTCGCCGAGGATGCCACGTGAGAGAACGGCGGCGCCGCTGAACGGGTCGATGTTGTCCAACGCGTGCAACGAGCCGTCGGCGGTCAGGAACACCGCCACCTGCGAACCGTTCGGCAGCAACGCGGCGACGCCCTGCTCGGGGCGCAACAGGCTGAACTCACAGACCACGGTCACCTGACGACCTCCGGAATGCCGAGCTGGACGGGAACGCGCTGACCACGTTCCGCGCGGAACGTGATCGAGGGGTCGGGTGCGCCGGGCGCGTTGACGAACGACGTGAAGCGCGACAGCTTCTCCGGGTCCTCGAGCACACCGCGCCATTCGTCGGCGTAGTCGTCGACGTGTGCCGCCATCGCGGCTTCCAGGTCGTCGCAGATGCCGAGCTTGTCGTCGACGATGACCTCGCGCAGGTGGTCGAGACCGCCGTCGAGGCCCTCCAGCCACGCCGCGGTGCGCTGCAGCCGGTCCGCCGTGCGGATGTAGAACATCAGGAACCGGTCGATCACCTTGATCAGCGTCTCGGTGTCCACATCGGACACCAGCAGGTCGGCGTGCCGGGGCGTGAAGCCGCCGTTGCCGGCGACGTAGAGGTTCCAGCCGTTCTCGGTGGCGATGATGCCGAAGTCCTTGCTGCGGGCCTCGGCGCATTCACGCGCACAACCCGAGACCGCCGACTTGAGCTTGTGCGGCGACCGCAGACCCCGGTAGCGCAGCTCCAGCTCGATCGCCAGACCCACGGAGTCCTGGACGCCGTAACGGCACCAGGTCGTGCCGACGCAGGACTTCACGGTGCGCAACGCCTTGCCGTACGCGTGCCCGGACTCGAAGCCCGCGTCGACGAGCCGCCGCCAGATCTCCGGCAGCTGGTCGACGGTCGCGCCGAACAGGTCGATGCGCTGACCGCCGGTGATCTTCGTGTAGAGACCGTAGTCGCGGGCCACCTCGCCGATGACGATCAGCTTCTCCGGCGTGATCTCGCCGCCGGGGATGCGCGGCACGACCGAGTACGTGCCGTTGCGCTGCAGGTTCGCCAGGAACCTGTCGTTGGTGTCCTGCAACGAGACCTGGGTCTCGCCGAGGATGTGCCCGTTGTTCAGGGACGCCAGGATCGAGGCCACGGCGGGCTTGCAGATGTCACAGCCACGTCCGCTGCCGTGCTTCTCGATCAACGCGGTGAACGTCGTGACCTGGGTCGCGCGGGCGATCTCGAACAGCTCCGCCCGCGAGTACGTGAAGTGCTCGCACAGCGCCTTGGACTGCTCGACACCGCACTCGGTCAGCAGCTTCTTCAGCATCGGCACGCAGGAACCACAACCCGTGCCGGCCTTGGTGCACGCCTTCAGTTCCGCGACGTCGCAGGCGATACCGGCCTGGATCGCGTCGGTGACCGTCTGCTTGGTCACCGCGTGACAGGAGCAGACCTGCGCGTCCGCGGGCATTTCCACGTCCACGGCCGCACCCGGCTGCAGCAGAGCCGCCGGAACTTCCTTGCCGACCAACGGTCGCAGCGAGAGATAGGCCGAAGCGTCACCGACCAGCACGCCACCCAGCAGCGTGCGGGCGTCGTCCGACACCACGAGCTTGCTGTAGGTACCGGCGACCGCGTTGTTGACGACGACTTCCAGCGCCCCTTCGGTCTGGGCGTGCGCGTCACCGAACGACGCCACGTCCACACCGAGCAGCTTCAGCTTCGTCGACAGGTCGGCACCGGGGAACACCTTGGTGCCACCGTTGAGCTGGTCCGCGACCAGCTCGGCCATCGCGTAACCGGGAGCCACGAGGCCGTACGTCATGCCTTCGACGGAAGCGCACTCACCGATCGCGTACACGTGCGGATCAGAGGTCCGGCAGGCGGCGTCGACGAGGTAACCGCCGCGCGGGCCCAGCTCCAGCCCCAGGTCGAGGTCGGTGCGCGGCCGGATGCCGGCACTGAACACCACGACGTCGAGGTCGAGCTCGACTCCGTTGGCCAGCTTGGCGATCAACCGCGTCCCGTCGCGCTCGATCGAGGAGGCCGACGTGCCGGTGTGCACGGTCAGGTCGAGCTTCTCGACCAGCCGCTTCAGCAGCCCGGCACCGCCGTCGTCGACCTGGATCGGCATCAGCCGCGGCGCCAGCTCCACGACGTGCGGAGAGACTCCCATGCCGCGCAACGCGTTCGCGGCCTCCAGCCCGAGCAGACCGCCGCCGAGCACCATGCCGGAATGCCGGCCGGGCCGGTCGGCGGCCGCGATGGTCGCCCGGATGTCGTCGAGGTCGTCGATCGTCCGGTACACGTGGCAACCGGGCAGATCGCGGCCGGGCACCGGCGGCACGAACGGCACCGATCCGGTGGCCAGCACCAACGCGTCGTACGACACCTCGACACCCGAGGCGCCCACGACGATCCGGCGCTCGCGGTCGACCGAGACGGCCTTCTCGCCCAGCCGGATCTCCGCGCCGGACAACGGCGCCAGCTCCAGGTCCGCGGAGCTCCACGTATCCACATAGGACGACAGCGCCACCCGGTCGTAGGCGGGGCGTGACTCCTCGCCGAAGACCACGATCCGCCAGGAGGATCCGCTCAGAGCATCCACGAGCCGGTGGCCGACCATACCGTTGCCGATCACAACCAGGGTCCGCGTCATGTCCGCATCACTCCTTCCGCCCGCTATGCTCATCGGGCGGCGTGTCATCCCAAGGTCCGCAATATTTCGCGGGTGTTAAAGGAAACTCTCTTCGCAGCTCACTGCGGTGTGCGTCACACGCCGGCGTAGGCGAGGCTGGGTCGCGTCGCCAACACGTTGCGACGGAGGTAGAACCACCACGTCGTGCCGAGGCAGAGGCCGTAGAACACGAGAATCGCGATCAGCGCGGGCGTCAGCGTCTTCGAGCCCTCCAGCGAGAACTTGAAGACGAGGTTCACCAGCACGCCACCGGCCGCACCGATCGCGCCCGCGATGCCGACCACCGCGGCGGCCTGCCGCTTCGCCGACTTGTCGTCGTCCGACTGCGTCTTGAAGATCGCCGGGATCATCCGGTACGTCGAGCCGTTGCCGACACCGGCCAGCACGAACAGCAGGATGAACGAGCTGAAGAACAGCGGGAAGCTCTTCATGTCGACGCTGGTCATGACACCGATCGTGCCCACGCCGAGGCCGACGAACGTCCAGAGCGTCACCTTCGCGCCGCCGACCCGGTCGGCCAGCCAGCCGCCGGCCGGACGGGAGATCGAGCCGATCAGCGCGCCGAGGAACGCGAGCGCCACCCAGCCCTTGTAGTCCACGAAGCTGATCTTGATCAGCGACGGGAACGCGAACGAGTACCCGATGAACGACCCGAACGTGCCGATGTAGAGGAACGACATCACCCAGGTGTGCTTGTTGGACATCGCCAGCTTGTACGACGTGCCGTCCGGCTTGGCCTGCGTGAGGCTGTCCATGAAGAACCAGGCGCAGAGCGTGGCGACGACGATGAACGGCATCCAGATCAGCGCGGCGTAGGCGAGGTTGATCCCGGTGCCGATGGTGATGACGACCGGCACGATCAGCTGCGTGACGGCGACACCGAGGTTGCCGCCCGCGGCGTTCATGCCGAGCGCCAGGCCCTTCTTGCCCTCCGGGTAGAAGAACGAGATGTTCGCCATCGACGACGAGAAGTTGCCTCCACCAAGGCCCATCGCGGCCGAGGTCAGCAGGAAGAACCAGTACGGCGTGCCCGGCGTGGTGACCGCGAAGATGAGCATCGTGCACGGGATCAGCAGCAGTCCGGCGCTGATCGTCGTCCACAGCCGGCCACCGAACTTCGGCACCGCGAACGTGTAGGGCACCCGCAGGATCGCACCGATCAGGTTCGGGACGATCAACAACCAGAACTGCTGCCCGACGCTGAAGTTGAATCCGACGGAGCCGAGGCTCACGACCACGATGCTCATCAGCACCCAGACGCTGAAGCCGAGGTTCTCCGCGAAGATGGAGAACGCCAGGTTCTTGCGGGCGATCCGCTTGCCGGTGGACTCCCAGAACTCGGGCTTCTCCGGCTCCCAGTGGTCGATCCAGCTCATGAACATCCTCCACACGGGGGTTCGGCGACTGCGAAGAACCTAAGAACCCTTCGTTTACCGAGTGGTTCCAGACGATGACGGCGGAGGCAACTCCGCCTCACATCAAGCTGACTGCGGCTGTGAGGCCCCGAGCCAGTCGAGCAATCCGCACACTGCGTCCTTGCAACCACCACAGCCCGTGGTCGCCCGGGTCGCTTCGGCGAGCTGGGGCAACGATTCCGCGCCCGAACGCCAGGCCGACACGATCTGTCCCTTGGAGACGGTGTTGCACCGGCAGATCACCGCACTGGACGGGAGATCCGCCGGGCTCGCCGCCTCGGCGGGCAGAGCACGGCCCAGCAGCAACGCCAGCCGGTCTGTCGGAGCGGGGATGCCGCGGTCGTAGAGCTGGGTGATCGTGGCGGCGGCATCTGGTGCGCCCAGGACGATCGCACCTGTCACGCGGTCATCACGCAGGACGAGCTTCGCGTAGCGACCGCGCGAGGGTTCTTGGAAGCACAGGACTTCGGAGTCCGGGCAGTCCACGTCGGTGTGCACGTCACCCAGCGCCGCGAGATCCACGTCACGTGCTTTCAACCGCGTCACAACGGAAGTACCGCGGTAGCGGGAGGCCGGGTTGGTGCCGGTCAGGCGGTCGGCGAGCACCGCCGCCTGGTCCCAGGCGGGTTGCACGAGGCCGGAGACCGTGCCGGGGTGCTGCGCGCAGTCACCGATGGCGTGGATGCGCGGATCGCTGGTGCGCAGGGCGTCGTCGATGACGATGCCGCGGTCGACCTCCAGGCCTGCCTTGACGGCCAGCGAGGTTTCGGCGCGAACGCCCGCGGAGACGACCACGAGTTCGGCGGGGACGTGCGTGCCGTCGTCGAGGATCAGGCCGTCGCCGGGCAGGTACTTGGCGGCGAACGAGTTGAGGCGGAACTCGATGCCGAGCTTGCCCAGTGTGCGGGCGAGGACACCACCGGCGCCGGCGTCGAGCTGGCGTTCCATGAGGTGGCCGACCGGGTGGACGACGGTGACGAGGCAGCCTCGGCCGGCCAGACCCCTGGCGGCCTCGATGCCGAGGAGGCCGCCGCCGAGGACGACGACGGGCGCGCCCTTGTGCGCTTTGGCTTCGATCTCGGCGCAGTCGTCGAGCGTGCGGAAGGCGACGACGCCGGAGGCGAGCTTGCCGTCCTCCAGCAGGCCTTCGGCGGGCGGAACCCAGGGGGTGCTGCCGGTGGCGAGGACCAGTGCGTCGTACGGGATGGACTCGTCCGAGTCGTCCGCCGCGCTGACGGTGATGGTGCGGTTCGCGCGATCGATCTCGCTGACTTCCCGCCCCACCCGCAGGTCCACGCGGTGCTCGGCCGCCCACTTGTCATCGTGCAACCGGGTCGACGCCGGCGTCATGCTCCCGGCGACCACGGTCGAGAGCAGCACGCGGTTGTACGCGGCGTGCGGTTCGGCCCCGATGACCGTGATGGAGAGGTCGCTGTCCCTGCGCCGCAGCTCATCCGCCAGCCGCGCGCCTGCCATGCCGTAGCCAACGATGACGACTCGCCTCATGCCCGCTCCAATCGCACAGCGCAGACCTTGAACTCGGGCATCCGGCTCGTGGGATCGAGCGCGGGGTTGGTGAGCAGGTTCGCCCGCCCCTCACCGGGGAAGTGGAACGGCAGGAACACCACGTCGGCGCGCATGCTCGACACGCACCGCACGGTCGCCGAGACCCGGCCCCTCCTGGACACGACGTACGCGGGCTCGTTCGGCGTGAGCCCCGCCCGCATGGCCGTGTCCGGGTGCATTTCCACGTACATCTCGGGAACGGCCTTCATCAGCTCGCCGATCCGCCGCGTCTGCGCACCCGACTGGTAGTGCTGCAGGACCCGCCCAGTGGTGGCCTGCAACGGGAACTCGTCGTCCGGCGGTTCGGCCGGGCCGCGGTGGTCGACCGCGATGAACTTCGCCAGTCCGTCTGGATGCGCGAACCGGTCGAGGAAAAGCCTTGGTGTGCCGGGATGTTCGACGGAAGGCACCGGCCAGTGCAACTGCTCGGCGTCGAGCCGTTCGTACGTGACGCCGGAGTAGTCGGCGAGACCACCGGCGGACGCCTTGCGCAGCTCCTCGAACACTTCCTTCGGCTCGGTCAGGAACTTCTCCGCGCAACCGAGTCGCGCGGCCAGTCCGTGGATGAGGTGCAGGTCGCTGCGCACCCCGGCCGGCGGGTCGAGCGCCTTGCGGCGCCTGATGATCCGGCCTTCGAGGTTGGTCATCGTGCCGTCTTCCTCGGCCCACTGCGTCACCGGGAACACGACGTCCGCCATCGCGGCGGTCTCGGACATGACGAAGTCCGCCACCACCAACAGGTCCAGCGCCTTCAACCGCTCGGCCACACCGGATGCCCTCGGCGCCGACACGACCGGGTTGCTGCCGAACACCAGCATCGACTTGAGGTCGTCGGCATCGAGCAGTTCGTACGCGCTGCGGCCGGGTCCGGGCAGCCAGTCGACGCCCCAGACCTCCATGATGTGCTGCCGCGCGACGGGATCGTCGAGCTTGCGGTAACCGGGCAGCTGGTCGGCCTTCTGGCCGTGCTCACGGCCGCCCTGGCCGTTGCCCTGCCCGGTCAGGCAGCCGTAACCGGAACCGACGCGGCCGGGCAGTCCCAGCGCGAGCGCCAGGTTGATCCACGCCGAGACGTTGTCGGTGCCGGTGGCGTGCTGTTCGGTGCCGCGGCCGGTGAGGATGAACGAGCGGCCGGCCAGCATGTGCACGGCGGCGCGCTGGTCAGCGGCGGAAACGCCGGTGACGCGTTCGGTGTGCTCCGGCCACCACTGCGCGGCGATGCGCCAGGCGTCGTCGAAGCCGGTGGTGCGCTCGGAGACGTACTCCTTGTCGATCACGCCCTCGATGACCGCCGTGTGCAGCAGCCCCAGCGCCAGCGCCAGGTCCGTGCCCGGCGCGGGCTGCAGGTGCAGCGTCGCGCGCTCGGCGGTGGCCGTGCGGCGCGGGTCGATGACGATCAGCCGTGCGCCCTCCAGGTGGCGCAGGAAGGGCGGCATGGTCTCGGCCGGGTTCGAGCCGGCCAGCAGAATCGTGTCGGCGGACTTCAGGTCGGTCAGCGGGAACGGCATGCCGCGGTCGAGCCCGAAGGCCTTGTTCCCCGCCGCGGCGGCCGACGACATGCAGAACCGGCCGTTGTAGTCGATCTGCGAGGTCTTCAGCGCGACCCTGGCGAACTTGCCGAGCAGGTACGCCTTCTCGTTGGTCAGCCCGCCACCGCCGAACACGGCGATCTCGTCGGGCTCGTACGTACGGAGCCGCGCCGCCACGAAGTCCAGCGCCTCGTCCCAGCTGGCCGGCTCCCCGTGGATCAGCGGCGTGGTCAGCCGGCCGGGATGGCGCAGCAGTTCCCCCGCCGTCCAGCCCTTCTGGCACAGCCCACCGGGACCAGGGGCCACCTGGCCGTCGATGACGCTCATAGAGCACTGCAGCGCGCAGTAAGGGCAATGGGTCACCCGGCTGACGCTAAGAAGCTCGCGTTAACGCGGCGCTCCGCAATGTTTCGAACCTGGAAAGTTGTCTGCTCAGAGCATTGCTGTGACGTGGTGAGCTGCGCGTTCCAAGCCCGAAAACGACTGTGACGTTGACAACGGATGAAGCGCGTGTACCGCCAAACGGAACAATGTGGCGCGCACGAGCGCCTGCGTCCACTCCTGAAGATGGCTCCAGCGCTTGAACAGACCGGGGTCCGCGCCACCCCACGCGACGGCGTCCACCGCGACCACGGCGGCGGCCCACTCGGTCGGGCGCCAGTACGCGGTGAAGTCGATGACGGCGGGCGGCGCGTTGCCCGCGAACAGCACGT
This sequence comes from uncultured Actinomycetota bacterium, assembly GCA_963771775.1. GTDB lineage: Bacteria > Actinomycetota > Actinomycetes > Mycobacteriales > Pseudonocardiaceae > Lentzea. The sequence continues at coordinate 376,385 of CAVYUS010000001.1, read as the reverse complement.
TGCCGAAGAGATCGCCGTGCACGACCTGAGGGGTCAGGTTGAGCGGCTTGCGCATCTCCTTGAGCAGCTCGAACAGCCGGCCACCGAGGTCGGCGTCGAGCGGCACGTCCTCCTCGCCCCACGCCAACCGGTCGGCGACGGCGAAGACGTCCGTGCGGGAGTCGAGGAACCGGGGTTTCGCGAGCTCGGCCGTGGCCTGGTGCAGGCGTTGCGCGACGGCGATGACCTCGTCGTGGCGGGCCTCGGCGCGACCGGCCAGGAACTTCGTCGCGGACCAGCCGCCGACGACGTATCTGCCGTCCGTGGAACGCAGCGGTCTGCCGATGCGCAGGTTCGGCACGTCCAGACCGTCGAGGGTCTTGGCGATCCAGGTGGCTTCGGCGGGTTTGGGGGCCGGGCGGATCGTGGCATCGCCGCAGTGCCACGCGGGGCCACCGTCGATGAGCTCTGGCTCGGCGTCACGTGCCCCGAACGCCGCACGCACGTGCGCTGGGGGCGGTTCGGGGGTGCGGGTCACGGCTCGGCACGCTACCTGGCTAGACCGTCCGGGTGGTGGACCACGACACGCCGTGATTCATCCCACCACCCAGACGGCCCAGTGCTTGGAGCGTCTGCAAGTACCACCGGCTAGGCCGTTGGTGGTACTTGCAGACACCCACAGGTGATCAGTACGTCGGGAGCGACGGGTCGACCTCGCGGGCCCACGCCAGGACACCGCCACCGACGTGCACGGCGTCCTTGAAGCCCGCCTTGTGCAGCGCGGCCAGAGCCTCGGCCGAACGAGCGCCGGACTTGCAGTGCAGCACCAGCGGCTTGTCCTGCGGAAGCTCGGAGAACGCCTCGCCGGACAGGATCTTGTCCTTCGGGATCAGGATCGAGCCGGGGATCCGCACGATCTCGAACTCGTGCGGCTCGCGCACGTCCACCAGCACGAAGTCCTCGCCGGACTCCTGCTTGTGCTTGAGCTCGAGCGGCGTGATCGTGTTGCCCGCGGCGGCCTGCTGCGCGTCCGTGGACACGACCCCGCAGAACGCCTCGTAGTCGATCAGCTCCGTGATCTTCGGCGACTCCGGGTCCTTGCGGATCTTGATCGTCCGGTACGACATCTCCAGCGCGTCGTAGACCATCAGGCGGCCCAGCAGCGTGTCACCGATGCCGGTGAGCAGCTTGATCGCCTCGGTGACCATGATCGAGCCGATGGACGCGCACAGCACGCCCAGCACGCCACCCTCGGCGCACGACGGGACCATGCCGGGAGGCGGCGGCTCCGGGTAGAGGTCGCGGTAGTTCAGGCCCTGGCCGTTCGGGGCGTCCTCCCAGAAGACGCTGACCTGGCCCTCGAACCGGAAGATCGAGCCCCAGACGTACGGCTTGCCCGACAGCACCGCGGCGTCGTTCACCAGGTAGCGCGTGGCGAAGTTGTCCGTGCCGTCGAGGATCAGGTCGTAGTCGCGGAAGATCTCCAGCGCGTTCTCGGAGTTCAGGTGCGTCTGGTGCAGCACGACCTTGACGAACGGGTTGATCTCGGCGACCGAGTCGCGAGCGGACTCGGCCTTCGGGCGACCGATGTCGGACTGACCGTGGATGACCTGACGCTGCAGGTTCGACTCGTCCACGACGTCGAAGTCGACGACGCCGAGCGTGCCGACCCCGGCCGCGGCCAGGTACAGCAGTGCCGGGCTGCCCAGGCCTCCCGCGCCGACGACGAGCACCTTCGCGTTCTTCAGCCGCTTCTGCCCGTCCACCCCGACGTCCGGGATGATCAGGTGCCGGCTGTAGCGCGCGACTTCTTCTTTGGTCAGCTCCGCGGCTGGCTCAACGAGCGGCGGAAGCGCCATCTGGTCCTCCTCGACGACTGCATGTCTCTGTATACGAGACAACATCTACCCTGCCTCGACTCTTCCTTCTTGGAAAGTCGTCTCAGCCAGCGGGAAAGGCGTTGGTGGTGCAGACCTTGCCGTCGGCGGGCACCACGTCGAGACCGGCGTTGAGCTGCGACACGAAGTTGTTCGCGACGCCGAACGTCTGCTGCATCATCACCGGGGCCGGGGCGCCGTTCTCGGCACAGGCCGCGTGCCCGTTGCCGAGCGCGTGACCGACCTCGTGGTTGATCACGTAGTTGCGGTAGCCGGCCAGATCGTTGCCGTACGCCATCGCGCCGCGCACCCAGCGGGCGGTGTTGATGATGACGCGCCTGGTGTCCTTGTCCCAGCAGGACGTCTCGAACGGGATCTCCTTGCCGCAGATCGCGTGCGTCGTCTTCGTGCTGGTCAGGATGATGGTGAAGTCCGGGTTCTGGTTCGCCTCGACCCGCTGCAGAGCGACCGTCTTGGTGCCGATCCAGCTGCGCGGGTCGGACAGGAACCCGTCGATCGTGCGCCCGAACGCGGCCGCGTCGTCGTTGTAGTCGGCCGGCTTCACACCGTCCTCGATGGCGATCGCGTACTTGCGGAACTTCGGCGCGTTCGCCTCACCGAGCCGCGGGCCGCTGCCGCCCACAGCCTTGAACGTGCCGACCCCGTCCTCGGAGAACGCGGGGCCGGGCGGCAGTTCGGCAGTGGGGACGTCGAGCTTGGGCTTCTGCGCCTGCACCTCGGTCGCGGGCGCCTCCTGCGTCGTGGTGACCACGTCGGACGGCGCACCGGTCGAACCACCGGCCGCGGGGGACTTCGGCTGAACGGTGTCGAGCACCACAAGCGCGGTCAGCACGAGCAGCACCGGGATCGCGTAGATGCGCCATCCGTAGTTGGCGGCGAGCTTCTTCATCCCGCCGCGCTTCTTCGGCCGCTGATGCCGCCCGGTGCCCTCCGGCTCCCAGGCAGCGGCAAGCGGTTCGGCGCTGGTCCGGCGCGCGCCACGACGGTAGCGGTCAGCGGGCGGATCAGTACGTCCTCGCTCGGGGGCGCGATTCACGTCGTCCAGGGTCCCACACCACCCGTATGGCCGTTGTTCATCACCATGTGTGTCGGTCGACCGCCTCCCACATCCCCAGCACCGCCCTGGCAACGGTGGCCGGTCGCTCTATTTGGGCGACATGCCCCGTGCGGGGAAGCACCAGGAGTCGTCCCTTGGGCAGCGACCGGGCGGTCCGCGGCCCCTTCCGGACGCTGACCAGCCGGTCGTGCTCACCCCAGATGACCAGCGTGGGCGCCTTGACCAGCGGCAACAGCCGCCAGAGCGACTTCGGCCCCGGCATGAGCCAGCTCTGCATCAGCCCGAACGTGCTGCGGTTGAGCGCCTTCCCCGCCCACTGCTGCCGAGCACGTTCCTCGTTCTCCCTGATCGACTCCTCGATCCGGTGGTCGGGCACCACGCTCGGATCGGCAAAGCACAGGTCGAGCATCTGCTTGGTGCGCTCGTGCGCAGTCAGCTTGGCCAGCTCACGCCGCACCTTGGCCCCGATGAGCGGCAACACGGCAAGCGCCATCCGCGGGTCCGACATGCGGTCCAGCCGCGGCCGCAGGTCAGGCACCGCCGGCGAGACGAGTGTGAGCGTCCTCACCAGATCCGGCCTGGTAGCGGCAACAATCAGCGAGATCGCGCCCCCCATCGAGTTGCCGAAGAGGTGCACCGGCCCACCAAGCGTCTCCAGGTACTTGATGACCGTGCGAGCGTGCGTGGCAAGACTGAAGTCGTACCCCGGAATCGGCTCCGACCGCCCGAACCCCGGCAGGTCGATCGAGTACCCGCTGACATGCTCACGCAGCTGCGCGGAGAGGTCCGTCCAGTTCGTGGCGGACCCGCCAAGCCCATGCACGTAGACCGCCGGCGGCCCGTCCCCGGGCGTCACCCTGACATGCACCTCATGGTCGTCGACCTGGTGAAACTCGCCAGGCCACGGCGCCTGAGAGGTATCAAGCGGCGGCAGTTCGACCGTGGACAGCGGGGCAGGGATCAGGGAGCTCACCAGACCAGGATGCGGGAAAGAAGGCCCAGATGGTTCCCGGATGTGGGCTACTAGCGAGTAAGGTTGCGCTCACGCCTCGGTCAGGCAACCCCTTACCGACGGCCGATACTCGTGCTGGAGGCACCATGACGGAGACGGCGCAGAGCGCCCCCGCAGGCAGGGGCGTTCGTCTGCCGCGCACCGCCCGCCGCGCGCAACTGCTAGCGGCAGCGCAGGACGTGTTCGTCACGAACGGCTATCACGCCGCAGCGATGGACGAGATCGCCGAACGCGCAGGCGTGTCCAAACCCGTCCTGTACCAGCACTTCCCAGGCAAACTAGAGCTGTACATGGCTCTGCTCGAGTCCCATGTGGACGAGCTGGTGGGCCGTGTCCGCACCGCCATCGCCTCCTCCACCGAGAACAAGCAGCGCGTGAACGCCGCCGTGGCCGCCTTCTACGACTTCGTGGACGGCGAGGGCCAGGCCTTCCGCATGGTCTTCGAGTCCGACCTGCGCTCCGAGCCTGCTGTGCAGGAAGCCGTGGAACGCGCCACGACCGACTCGGTGGACGCGATCACCGACACCATCACCGCTGACGCGGGCCTGGACCCAGAACGCGCCCGCCTATTGGCCGTGGGCCTGGTCGGTTTGTCACAGGTCACCGCCCGCGCCTGGCTGGCAGACAACCGCAAGGTGCCAAAGGAAGACGCCGTGGCACTGATCTCAAACCTCGCATGGCGAGGCATCGGCGGCGGCTTCCCACTACAACACTGACCCACACGCAAAGGGCCCGCGAGAGCGGGCCCTTTTGCATGCCACGACCACACCGAAGGCCAAAGCCGAAGGCGAGGCGTCCTCCCACCGCGAGGCCGAAGGCGAGCCGTCCGGAGCGCAAGCTCCCGGCGGTGGGGTCCCGTCAACGCAAGCACCTACGAAACAGGCAGCCGCCCAACGCGACAGGCGTGCCATCAACCCGCCAGTGGCGCGGATCCCCAGATCAGATTGCCGGGGTCTGGGGCAGAGCCCCAGAAAAACGCACGCAACAGAACCCGCCGCCCGCAAGGCGACCACCCGCAAGGTCGCGGCCCGCAAGGCGACCCACCCACAAACCGCGTCCGCGCCCCCTCACATCAACGCAGCAATCCGCCGCCCAACATCCTCCGACCGCTCCAACGGCAACATGTGCCCACTCTTCGGAAAAATCACAAACTCCGCAGCCGGCAACGCCTCAGCCAACACCCGCGAATGCCGCATAGGCGTCAACAGATCCCAAGACCCAGCCATAACCACAGTCGGGATGTCCACCAGCACCGCCAACGCCTCCCGCCGCTGATGCCGGGTCAACTCCTCCCGAACCCCGACGAACGCACTCCCGGACGTGTTCCCAGCCATCACCGCAGCAGCCCGAACATCAGCCCACCGAGCCCCCCGCCCGAAGGTCACCCGCATCCCAGGCGCGATCACCCGCCCGAACCCAACCTTCGCCCGGCGCCCAAGCCACCGCCCAGCAAGCCGCTCCACCCCGCTCACCCCAGGCAGGTCCCCACACGAAGTGGCCACCAACGCCACCCCAGAAACCCGCGAGAACAACTCAGGCCGCGACTCAGCCAACGCCATGATCGTCATGCCACCCAACGAATGCCCGGCCAAAACGATCCGCCCGGTGGGGACGTACTCCTCCAGGACAGCGGCCAGATCGTCGGCCAGTTCAGCGAGCGTCGGAGCGCCAGCCTCAGCAGACCGACCATGCCCGCGAACGTCGTACCGAACCACGCGCCCAGGCAACGAAGCAGCGACGCGGTCCCACGTAGTGAGGTCCATGGTCCATCCATGCAGCAGCACAGCCGTGGCGTCCGAAGTGGACCCAGACGTGGCCCCAGACGTGGACTCCGAAGTGACGACGTTCAGCCGATCAAGAACGAGCGACGCCATGAGCGCATCCCCGGCCTTCCGATGAGTCCAGCCTCTTCCAGGAACGACATGATCCGTTCCCCCGACCAGCGAATGGTCTCCCGGAACCGCGGGTTGCCCAGCGCCTGCCGATGCGCCTCACGAACATCCAGCCCAACCGCGGCATACACCGCCGGGTTGATGATCGCCCTCGTGATCATCATCGACACGTACCCGACCAGCCACTTCTGGTACGGCAGCTCGAACGCACGCAACGAGGACATCCCCCGAAGCAGCTCCTCGCGCGCGAACCGCACGTGCCGAGCCTCCTCCAGCACGTGGATGCGGTTCACCATCCGCACGATCGGCTGGACGGTGTCGTCGTTCATCGCCTCGCGCTGCAGCCGGTCGAGGATCTCCTCGGCGACCAGGATCGAGCCGTACATCGCGGGGCCGTAGCCGATGGTCGGCAGCAGCTTGCCGAGCCGGTGAGTCGAGCGCACCGGCCCGTAGGCCGGGCAGCCGATGCGTTCGACCAGGCGCGCGAACATCGTCGAGTGGCGGCACTCGTCCGCCACCTCGGTCAGCGCGTACTGGGCGTGCCGCGTGGTCGGGTCGGAGTTGTAGACGACCTTGACCAGCATCTGCATGAGCAGCAGCTCGAACCACAGGCCGACCGACGCGATCGATGCCAGCTCGTGCTTGGAGAGCTCGATGCGCTGCTCGTGGGTCAGCGTTTCGTAGAGCGGTGTGCCGTAGAGAGAAATGCGCTGTTCAGGGATGTAGAAGAGGCCGTCCACCAGCGGTGCGGACCAGTCGATGTCCACCTCCGGGTCGTAGAACTTCTCCGCGGACGACTTCAGCAGCCTTTCCGCCGTCTTCTCCCGATCGGCGACCCTCATCGGTTGCCCTCCCCGGTAAGTGTTACTTGAGGTAACGGTTACTTCTGGTAGCGTGCGTCACATGGCACGCACTGTCAAGAGGCCGGACGCGCGACGCGAGCGCTGGAAGGGGCATCGCGAGCAGCGCCGGGCGGAGTTCGTGGAAGCCACGATCGCCGTCGTGGCCAAGAAGGGCCCGGACGTCGGCATGGAGGACGTCGCCGCGGAGGCGGGCGTCAGCAAGCCCGTGCTGTACCGGCACTTCACCGACAAGTCGGACCTGTACCTCGCGGTCGGGCAGAAGGCCACCGAGCTGCTGATGGACCGGATGGGCCCGGCCATCGCCCAGGACGGCCCGATCCGCGCCCGCATCGAAGGGATCGTCGACGCCTACCTGTCGGTGATCGAGGAGAACCCGAACCTCTACCGGTTCGTCGTCAAGGGGTCCTTTGTGGACCGCCCGGTCGAGAAGGACGTCGTGGCCGAGGACAAGAACCTCATCGCCACCGCACTCGCGCGGATCCTCGGCGACTACCTGCGCGCGTTCGAGATGGACTCCGGCGGCGCCGAGCCGTGGGCGCACGCGCTCGTCGGCATGGTGCAGAACGCGGGTGACTGGTGGCTCGAACGCCAGACCATGTCCCGCGCGAACCTCAGCGACTACCTCGCCACGATCATCTGGCACGCCATCGACGGGCTGCTGCGCTCGGCCGGCGTTCAGGTCGACCCGGCACGGCCACTCACCCCACTCCGATTGGTGGATTGATGAGCGAGCACGACGAAGAGGGCTTCACCGGCGCGGCCACCCTGATCTTCGGCACCGAGGAGGTGCCCGTCGAGGTCGAGCTGCGCGGCTACTTCCAGCCGATCGACGGCCGCTACCACTGGTACGGCCGGATCAAGGCGAACGACGAGGTCACGAGCAGGGTCGAGGGCGGCGCCCGCAGTGCACTGCTGCGCACCCCCACCGGGCAGGCGGAGGGCGCGCTCACGGACCCCGATCCGTGGGGCCGCTACCGGGTCGGTGGCATCTCCACCCCGCCGTACAAGATCGAGGAACCAGCCGAGAACTGAGGAGAAACGAGAAAAGCCCCGGTCAGAGCGACCGGGGCTTTCTCACATCAAGTACTTCAGGCTCCGAACCCGACCTTGCGCGAGTCCTGCGGGCCGATCTCCACGTACGCGACGCGGCCAGCGGGCACGACGAACCGCGCACCCTTGGCGTCCACCAGCGTCAGCACGCCGGACTTACCGGACACCGCGTCCGCCACCAGAGCCTCAACCTCGGACGGGTTGAGCTCACTGGTCACGACGAGTTCCCGCGGGCTGTCCGCGACGCCGATCCTGACCTCCACGCTGACCTCCGTGCTCATAAAGAGAAAATCTGATGGCGAGCCTACCTAGCCCAGACCCAGCTGCGTCATGCGCCGCGCGTGCGACTGCTGGAGCCGGCGGAACAGCTGGCCGATCCCGGCCAGGTCTCCCGACCCCCGCACGATGAGCTCGGAGAGCCCGTCCCGCTCCGCCACCACGTACTGGGCCTGCGTCAACGCCTCGCCGAGCAGCCGGCGGCCCCACAACGCGAGCCGGTCGCGCACCCGCGGATCAGACTCGACGGCGGCCAGAACTTCGCGCTCAGCGAACGCGGAGTGACCCGTGTCGGCGAGCACCGCGAGCACCAGTTCCTTGGTCGGCTCGTCCAGCCACTCGGCGATCTCGCGGTAGAAGTCGGCGGCCAGGCCGTCGCCCACGTACGCCTTCACCAGCGACTCGAGCCACGACTTGGGGCTGGTCGACTCGTGGAAGGCGTCGAAGCCCTGCACGAACGGCGCCATCGCGTCCTCGACGGCGAGCCCTTCGGCCGCCAGGAACTTCTGCAACTGCGTGAAGTGACCGATCTCCGCGGCGGCCATCTGCGCCAGCGCCGCGCGCCCCGCCAAGGTCGGCGCCGAGCGCGAGTCCTCCGTCATCCGGTCGAAGGCCGAGAGCTCGCCATATGCGAGCGCTCCGAGAAGATCGACAACACCCTCCGCAACACCCATGGTGACGAAGCCTAGTGCGGCGAGGCCGACACCCACCTGCCGATCGCCACGTTCGGGCCGATCGTCACGCCGCCGCCCGCACGTCCTCGGATCGAGGCGTGCGGACGGTCCTGCCGAGCGTCGCGAACGGTCGGTGAAGATCGGAATCACCGCAGTAGGTGGTCAAATGAGTCTTGCCAGGTAGAATGGCCCCAGACGCCCGGCGTGACGAGTGTGACGACCACGCTGAGACCCAGTCTTTTCCCTTGGGCAGGCGCAGAAATGGTGCGCGTACACCTTTCCCGCTGCTGATCACAGAGCGCGGTCGAGAGGCCCGGCCAGGGCTCGTACGCGCTTGGTACGAGAGAGGCTGATCACCCTGACCGCTGAAGTAGAAGCACATCTGGACCCGATCCTGCTGGAACACAGCGAGGCCGGCGTTCCCGAGGAAGACCCGTCGCACCCGCTGCTGGCAGACGCCCCGGTGGAAGCCGACTCCCCCACGTTCGCCGAGCTGGGAGTGCGTGACGAGATCGTCAAGGCGCTCGGCGAGGCCGGCATCGTCCGCACGTTCGCCATCCAGGAGCTGACGCTCCCCATCGCTCTCGCCGGTGACGACCTCATCGGCCAGGCCCGCACCGGCACCGGCAAGACCCTCGGGTTCGGCGTGCCGCTGCTGCACCGCCTCGACACGCCCGGCGACGGCACCCCACAGGCACTTGTGGTGGTCCCCACCCGTGAGCTGTGTCTCCAGGTCACGCACGACCTCAAGGACGCCGCGAAGCACCTCGGTGCGCGGGTGACCGCGATCTACGGCGGCCGCCCGTACGAGCAGCAGATCGCGGAGCTGCGCAAGGGCGTCGACGTCGTCGTCGGCACGCCCGGCCGCCTGCTCGACCTGGCCGAACAGCGCCACCTGGTGCTCGGCAAGGTCCGCGCGCTGGTGCTGGACGAGGCCGACGAGATGCTCGACCTCGGCTTCCTGCCCGACATCGAGCGCATCCTCATGATGGTGCCGGACCAGCGCCAGACCATGCTGTTCTCGGCGACCATGCCGGGCCCGATCATCACGCTGGCCCGCACGTTCCTGAACCAGCCGACGCACATCCGCGCCGAGGAGAACGACGCCGGCCAGACGCACGAGCGCACCGCGCAGTTCGTCTACCGGGCGCACTCGATGGACAAGCCGGAGATGCTCGCCCGCGTGCTGCAGGCGCGCGACCGCGGCCTGTCGATGATCTTCGCCCGCACCAAGCGGACCGCGCAGAAGGTCGCCGACGACCTGACCGAGCGTGGGTTCGCCGCGGCCGCCGTGCACGGCGACCTGGGGCAGGGCGCGCGCGAGAAGGCGCTGCGGGCGTTCCGCAGCGGCAAGGTCGACGTGCTGGTGGCCACCGACGTCGCGGCCCGCGGCATCGACATCGACGACGTGACGCACGTCATCAACTACCAGTGCCCCGAGGACGAGAAGACCTACGTCCACCGCATCGGCCGCACGGGCCGGGCCGGACGCGAAGGCGTCGCCGTCACGTTCGTCGACTGGGACGAGACCGCGCGCTGGAAGTCGGTCAACGAGCTGCTCAACCTGGGCCAGCCGGACCCGATGGAGACCTACTCCACCTCGGACCACCTGTTCGCGGACCTGGGCATCCCGTCCGGTTCCACGGGCCGGCTGCCGCTGAGCCACCGCACCCGCGAGGGCCTCGACTCGGAGCCGGAGGAGAAGCTGGACCGCAAGGCGCCGCGCAAGCGCCGCCGCACCGGCACCCGGACCGGCGGGTCCTCGAACGGTGAGCAGACGGCGCCGGAGTCCGGCGAGGAGACCCCGACCAGGCCGAAGAGCAACCGCAGCCGCACGCGCAGCCGGTCCGGTGTGCCCGTGGAGGGTGCCGAGGTCTCGGCTGAGGCACCGGCGGCGGACGCCGAGACGTCCGGGTCGGACAAGCCCCGCAGGCGCCGGCGTCGCCGAAGCTCTGCCGAACAGGCCTCTCCTTCGGCAGACTGATCACATGTCGTCCACCGGTTCCGACGTCACCGACATCGAGGACGTCCTCGACGAGCCCGCGCACGAGCGTGAGCCCGTCGAGGAACGTCCGCCCGCCCGGTCCTGGCGCACCCGCGCCGACTTCGTCGCGATCGCGCTGATCGCGGTCGTCTCGCTCGTCGCGGCCGTGCTGACCTGGGCGTTCAGCGATGCTCGTGCCACGACGTCGGTCACCGGGCCGTCCTCGTGGGAGCAGCTGCCCGAGGTGGTCGCGCTCCCTCCGTCGCTCGCCGAGGTCTGGCGCGCGAAGAGTGGCGCGTCGCAGTCGCCCGTGATCGTGCAGACCGCGGCGAAGGACACGGGCGAGGAGAAGCCGTCGACGGTCGTGACCGGCGACGGCGGCGAGGTCAACGGGCGCGACCCGCTGACCGGTGACGTCAGGTGGACGTACAAACGCGATCTTCCGCTGTGCGTGGTGAGCACGGCCTGGGGCCGCGCGATGGCTCTCTACTCCAAGGGCACCAACTGCTCCGAGCTCACCTCGCTCGACGGCATCACCGGCGAGCGGCGGGCGCAGCGCAACGGCGACGCCGAGCCCGGCACGGCCCTGCTCAACGAGGGCTCGCACCTGATCACGACCGGCTCGAAGTTCGTCGAGGTCTACCGGCGCGACGACCTGGTGCGCTCGCTCGAGTACGGCGGCCTGCGGGCGATCGTGAACCCGAACAAGCAGCCGCGGGCCGGCTGCACGTACGGCTCGGTGGCCGTCACGTCCGGCAGGTTCGCGATGATCGAGCGCTGCCCCGACGACGCCTCCGACCGGATCTCGGTGATCAAGCCGAACCCGGACAAGTCCGACGACCCGAAGGTGTTCGCGAGCGTCCGTGATCGGCGGCAAGAACGCGCAGGTCGTAGCCGTGACGGAGAAGCTCGTTGCGGTGGCGATGCCGAACCCGAGCCGGCTGATGGTGTTCGACGCGGAGAACGGTTCGGTGGTCACCGAGGTGCCGATCGACGTGCCGGCGGCCGACTTCGCGGATCCGCCGAACCACGTGTCGCGCGGCTTCACCACCAGGACGAACATCTTCTGGTTCAGCGGTTCCAGGACGGTCGCGCTGTCGCTCGACACGCTCACTCCACTGTGGACGGCCGAGGGCACGCTGGGCGCCGGCACGACGCTCGCGGGTCGCGCGGTCATCCCGGTGAAGGACGGCCTGCGGGTGTACGAGCAGGCCACGGGCCAGGTCGTGGGCACGATCCGGGTGAACCGCGGCGACCACACCGGCCCTGTGCAACTGGCCACAGCCGGTCCCGTTGTCCTCGAGCAGCGTGGCGAAACGCTGGTCGCGCTGCGATAGTTCCCCTCGTGTACTCGCAGATCAGCCCGCACCGGGCGCAACGTGTCGACCTGCCGGGCCGCTACGGCACGATCGCGGCGCTGCGTGCGCCCGCGGTGGGCGACGACGCCTTGCGCACGACGGCGCTGCTGGTGCCGGGGTACACGGGGTCCAAAGAGGACTTCGCGCCGATGATCGACCCGATCGCGGACGCGGGCTTCGAGGTTCTCGCCATCGACCTGCCGGGCCAGCAGGACTCCGCCGGCCCGGACGACGAGGCGCTCTACCGCCCCGCTCCGCTGGGGTCGGTGCTGGCCGAACTGATCGAGAAGATCACCGCCGACGGCCGTCGCGTGCTGCTGCTCGGCCATTCCTACGGCGGTCTGGTGTCCCGGGCCGCGGTGTTCGCGGGCGCCCCGATCGCGGGCCTCACGCTGATGTCGTCCGGCCCGTCCGAGCTGCCCGCGGGCGAGCGCCGCACGGTGCTGGAGGTCGGCGAGCACGTGCTGGCCGAGCAGGGCGTCGAGGGCACCCAGAAGCTGAACGAACTGCGGTCCGCGCAGAACCCGGCGTGGGTCGCGCTGCCGCAGGAGCTGAAGGACTTCTACCGCAACCGGTTCCTGAAGTCGCAGGCCGCGGCGTTGCTCGGCATGAGCAACGGCCTGCGCTACGAACCGGACCAGGTGGCCAAGCTGGCCCGCGCGCTGCGTTCCGGTGGCATCCCGTGCCTCGTGCTGTGCGGCGACGCCGACGACGCGTGGACCCCGGCCGCCCAGCGCGACATGGCGGAGCGGCTGGACGCGGACTTCGCGGTGCTGCCCGGCGTGATGCACTCGCCGAACACCGAGGCACCGCACGAGCTCATCGCCACGCTGCTGCCGACGTGGCGGGCCTGGCTGACCTCGTAACCCGAAGCCAGCCAGGCGGTCTCACCTCAGAAGCCGATCTTGATCTGACGCTCGTCGGTCGCGGAGTGCGGCCATGCGCTCAGGTCGGCCTTCGCGAACGCGGGGCTGATCACGTTGAACGCCCAGTTCTGCGCCGTCACGCTGACCTTGACGGTCTGGAACCCACCGGTGCAGGTGACGCTCTTGGAAGCGCTGCCAGAAGCGATGCCGATTCCCACGTTCTGGGTGACGCTCAGGTACACGTAGGCCTGCGACTGGCTCACCGGGCACGAGTAGGTCACATCGACCTCGACCGCCGCGCCGAGCGCCTTCAGCTTCGCCGGCGACTCGACTCTGACCAGCGCCGCCGAAGGCGACTGCGCACTTACCTCCGCCATGACCGGTGCGATGGACGCGAGGATCGCGCCACCCGCGACGGCCACGACCGCCAACGTCTTTCCCCCGGAAAACTTCCTCATGCTGCTGTCCCCTCAATTCTTCCGTCCGTTGTGGACGGAAACCCCAGACCGGCCGCGACGCCGGCGACGATGAGCACCACGGGCAGATGCCACAGGAAGTCGAAGCCGCTGTGCACCAGCACGGCGACGACAGCCGCCATCGCCCCTGCCCACAACGAAGTCCCGCGCCCTCGCCACAAAGCGATCAGCACGGCGGCAACGACCCCCAGCACCAGCAGCAGCCCGACAGCCCCCAGTTCCACGAGCACCTGCAGGTACTCGTTGTGCACGTAACGCATGACACGGGTGCCTGCGTTGCCTCCGTCGAAGTAAAAAGATCCATTTCCCGGACCGACTCCCAGCAGGGGCGTCCGGGAGACCTGTTCCAGCGCCGCTCCGGTTGCCCCGCTGCGGTCAGGTGAGCTGAACGTGACCCGCGAGGCCAGGCGGCCGGCGAACCCGGCAGCCGCCACCGCACAGCAGGCGGTCAGCAGCATCGTGACCAGCACCGCGGACTCCTTCAGCCTGGGCAGGCCGAACGCCACCAAGGCACCCACGACCAGTCCGGCAACCGCGACGAGGTACTGCGGTTCGCCGTCCGCCCGCATCGACGGCAGCAGCGCCCCCACCGCGACAACCGCGCCGAGCAACGTCGGCACGGCGGCGATGACGGTCCTCTTGAAACCCCAGAACACACAGAGCACCAGCAACCCGGCCGCCAGCGCGATCACGCCGGCCCGGCTCATCGTGGCGCCGACTCCCACGCACAGCAGGAAACCAGTCGCCGTGGTGACCGCGCTCGGCTTGAAGACCAGCGAGAGCACCGCTGCCGCGGCCATCACCGCCGCGGCGGCGTTGGGATAGGTCAGCGTGGACGCGGCCCGCAACAGCCCTTCCGATGTCGTCGTCCACGACGGCATACGGAACACCACAGCCACCCATCCGGTGAACCCGATCAGCGCGCCGACGCCGGCCAGAACCGTGGCGAGCAGCTCCCGTTCCGCCTGATCAGCCTGCGCCACAACGAGAGCGGCACCCACGAACACCGCGACCGCGGCGACCGCCGGCATCGCCGCCAGCACGTCACCTTCCAGCAGCCCGCGCACCGCCGCCCACAACGCGAACGCTCCGCCAAGTACCGCAACGAGGTTCGGCTTCGGGCGGGCGAGCACGACGGCGATGCCGATCAGCAGCCCGGACAGCACCCGCCCCGGCAGGTAGTACCCGCCCTGCGCGACGACGGCCGCGGCGAACCCCGCGACCACCAGCAGCACCGGAACCGGCAACGCGACCGATTCTCGGCGCGCGCCAACGACATCCCCCTGCACCATCGGATTTCCCCCAGCTTTCGCACCCGCCTCCCCAAGCGGATCGCGAGCACACTGTAGATGCCGGATCGGGCGCAGCGGAAGTACGAATGTTCTTCAGCTCAGCAGCACCGCGGTGAACGCTCCGAGCAACATGAACGGCCCGAACGGCAGCGCGCTCTTGAGCGTGACCCTGCGCAGCAGCAACAGGACCAGCGACACGACGGCCGACAGGACGAACGCCAGCGCGGCACCGAGCAGCAGCACCGGCCACCCGAGCCAGGCAAGCGCCATCCCGATCACGCCGGACAGCTTCACGTCGCCGTAGCCCATCCCGGCGGGGTTGAGGAACTCGAGCACGCGGTAGACGAACGCGAGCAGGAGCCCACCGAGCACGGCCCGGCCGAGCGCGCCGATCGTGCCGCCGGTGAGCGCGGCGACGGTCAGCAGGACCAGCACCGCCGGACACGCGGGCAGCGTCAGCACGTCCGGCAGCCGGCGCACGGCCGTGTCGATGAACGCGAGCGCGACCCCGACCGCGCCGAGGCAGGCGAACGCGAGCACCTCCGCCGAGCCGGCGAACTTGGTCGCGAGCGCGGCCAGCACCGCCGCGGACACGAGCGGCAGCGCGATGCCGGTGCGCGTGAACCGGTTGACCAACTGGCGCAGCGCGACACCAGAGGCGAGTCCGCCCACCGCGCCGCCGACCGCCCAGAGAAGTGTCATGCGGCGACGGTAGGTCGTGCGCGATGTCAACGGAACGTGACGGCGACAAGTCTGGCCGGGAAGCCGACAGCGTGTCCCCCGATCGACCGACATTGTCCCCCGAAGTGCACTTTCGTTACGCCTCTTCGCCCGATACCGCGCCGATTCCACCTCACGCAGAGTTGCGGCGTCCCAAGTCGGATCTTTCGCCCCAGGAGACCGCCATGCTCAGCTTCCTCAGCCACGTGACCACGTTCCTCACCCGCATCGCGCCCCAGCGCAAGGACGACGACCGCGGCGCCACAGCCGTCGAGTACGGCCTCATGGTCGCCCTGATCGCGATCGTGACCATCGCCGGCGTCACCCTGCTCGGCACCAACCTGCTGGCGCTGGCAACGGCCATGGCACGCCGGCAGTCGACGACCGCGCGGCTGGCGTTGAGCCCTCGCGAGCGCGAGGTGCTGGCACTGCTGCGGGACGGCGAGTCCATCCCGACGATCGCGCGCACCCTGTACGTGAGCCCGTCCACGGCCAAGACGTACGTGTCGCGCCTCTACGAGAAGCTCGGCGCCTCGAACCGGTCCCAGGCACTGATGTCCGCGCTGCGCAAAGGGTTGATCCGGAGCGACGCGGCCCTGGCGCCGACGAGGCCTTGGCGGGACGCGAGACGCTGGGCAGACGCCAGAAGGTCCCAGGCGGAACGCCGGGCGACGCGGCGAAGGTCGCCGTTTGCGGGGCCTTGCAGGGCCTTGCGGGGCTAGGCCCAATGCCGGTCGTTTAGGGGGTATGCGCAGGCTGTGGCTCTCGACAAGCCGCGTGTCGCGCATTCCAGAGGCGATGCTGATCTAGATGTTCGCGCTCTCATGGTTGGTTGGGTGTGTGCAAGTACTACCAACTCATGATCATCGAGCGCATAACTACTACCAACCGGGCTGTTCGCAGCCGTGAGAGCGTTCCCATGGCCGGGCTTCGGCGGCCGCGTCGACCACAGTGCGGTCAGACACACCGCCTGCTCCACCCCAAAGTCTGCGGCAAGGCACCTGCTCAGCCGCAATGCCTTGAACGACCGGCATTGGGGCTAGGGCCTGTATCGAAGTCCCGCTCGATGAGAGTCGAGCCTGAGGTGGTTCCTGGCGGTGCGGCCGACAGGCCCGCATACCGCTGTTGTATGTGGGCCTGTCGGCCGTGCCCCCAGGGGCCGCCTCAGGCCCGGCTATCGCGAACACGGACTTCGATACAGGCCCTAGGCCCACCAGAAGGTCCACAGGGTCGCGCCGGCCACGACCAGCACCCCCAGTGACGACACCGGAGCCCGCCAGTCCGCGTACCGGTCGGCCACGATCTGCCCGGCGATGGCGGCCAGCGCGGCCACGACGTGCGCGGTGACCGACAATCCGCCTGGTCCCGGCAGATCGCGGGAGTTCGCGTAGAACTGGACGCCGATGTTCCCCAGGGCGAGCAGCACCATGCCCACCGCGAGCACACCGCTCACAGCACGCAGGATTCCGTAGGTCCGCGACTGCCGCTTCGCTTCGACTTCCACTCCCGTCACCCTACGGGGCCGGGAGGGCCGACTGCTCGTGGGTCAGACCCGACAGCGACCACCAGTCGCCACCCCCGCGACGGCACTCCCCTCGGGCTACGGAGCCAACAGCGACCAGGGCTCGATCGCCGGAGCCGCCGCCTGCCCCTCCGGACAGCTGCGCCGGAAGTCGCACCACTGGCACTGCCGGCCGGTCTGCGGCGGGAACAGGATCTCCTGGTCCCCACCCGCCTTCAGCGTCGACGAAGCCAGGTCGATCTCGTCCGCGGCCTCCTCGGCCCGGCGCACGTGCCGCCCGAGCGACTCCTCGGTGTGCTCCCAGACGGCGACCGACCCGGACGGCAGGTGGTGCAGCTCCACCCGGCGGCACGGCTTGCGCAAGGTCCGGCGGGCCGCCAGCGCGTACAGGGCCAGCGCCTGCGAGCCGCGCGCGTCGTCGGACGTCAGCACGTGGCGGCCGGTCTTGTAGTCGACGATCACCAGTTCGCCGTCGCGGTAGTCGATGCGGTCGACGCGGCCCTCGGCGACGATGTGCTCGGTCGGCGAGGAGACCCAGCGCTCCACGCCCAGCGGTTCGAAGGAGACGTCCAGCTCAGTCACGTAGTCGTGCACCCAGCCGCAGGCTCGGGCCCGGTACTCGGCGGCCTGGTCGACGTCGCGGAAGCCCTCGGACTTCCACTGCCGGTTCACCAGCGCCACGGCCTGCTCCGGGGTGCGGCGCTCGGCCGGCAGGTCGAACAGCGCCTTGAGGGCGTTGTGCACGACCGCGCCCAGCGTGTTGTGCGCCCAGGCGCCGCCCCGCGGTGGCGAGGGGCGGTCGAGGTACGTCATCCGGAAGCGGCGCGGGCAGTCCGTCCACGTCGAGAGCTTCGCGGGCGTGACGCGCACCAGCCGCTTGGGCTGGGTACCGAAGTCGAAGCCGAGCTGTTCCACCCGGCCCAAGTTACTCAGGACCTCTGACAGAAAATGAACCCCATGGAGATCTGGCACAACCCGCGCTGTTCCAAGAGCCGCGCCGCCAAGCAACGGCTCGACGACGAGGGCACCGAGTACACCGAACGCCGCTACCTCGACCACGTCCCGACCGAGGCGGAGCTCGACCACGTGCTCAAGCTCCTGAACAAGCAACCGTGGGAGATCGCGCGAACCAAGGAACCCGCGTACCCCAAGGACCTCGAACACGACCGCGCCAAGTGGATCGCGCACATGGTCGCGAACCCGAGCCTGATCGAGCGCCCCATCATCATCGACGGGGACACCGCGCACATCGAGCGCTAACCCCCGGAAGTAGCGCTAGACCCCGGAAGTGATGAAGCCCTGCACGGACGACGCGACCAGCTGCACGGCGATCGCGGCCAGCAGCAGACCGGCGATCTTGGCCATGAGCAGGATCCCGCTCTCCTTGAACACCTTGATCAGCAGGCCGGCGGACCGCAGCGTCCCCAGCAGGATCAGGTGCACGGCCACGATCGCCGCGGCCAGCGCGAAGTAGGAGCCCCACCCGTCCGCCTGTCGCACGAACACGATCGTCGCGGCGATGGCACCGGGGCCGGCCAGCAGCGGCGTTCCCAGCGGCACCAGGGCGATGTTCACGTCCTCGACCTCGGGATGGTTCGTCGCGCCCTTGCCGGTCAGCAGGTCCAGGGCGATCAGCAACAGCAGCAACCCGCCCGCGCCCTGCAGGGCGGGGATGCCGATGTGCATGTACGCCAGGATCGAGTTTCCCGCGACCGCGAACAGCGTGATCACCAGGAACGACACCAGCACGCCCTGCCGCGCCGCGCGCTTGCGCTGCTCGCGTGACTTCCGGCCGACCAGGCTCAGGAACACGGGCACGGTGCCCGGCGGATCCATGATCACCAGCAGCGTGATCGTGGCTTCGATGAAGAGCCGCACGTTGAACACCGAGAGCACCCGCCTATCCCACGAGGATCTTGCTGCCCGTCGCCCGCTCGGCCAGAGCATCCAGCATCTCCGGCGCCGTCGTCTCCGCGCCGAGCCGCACCGTCTTGTTCGTACCGTGGTAGTCACTCGACCCGGTGACGATCAAGCCCAGTTCGTCGGCCAGCGAACGCAACGAGGCACGGGTGGGAGCGTCGTGGTCCGGATGGTCCACCTCGACCCCGCCCAGGCCAACCGATGCCAACGAGCGCACGACGGCCGGAGACACGACGGGTCCGCGTGAGTGTGCGAACGGATGCGCCAGCACGGTGACGCCACCGGCCTCGGCGATCATCTCGATCGCGTGCTCGACGGGCGTGTCCGTCCGCCCCACGTAGTACTGGCCGCCGGTCAGGAACGTCGCGAACGCCTCGTCCACCGACGCCACCACCCCGGCCCGGATCAAGGCCTGCGCGAGGTGCGGGCGTCCGGCCGGCGCGTCGAACGGCAGTCGCTCCATCAGGTCGACGGGGTCGATCGGGAAGCCGTCGTCGCGCATCATCTCGGCCATCTTCTGCAACCGCTGCCGCCGCTCCTGGCGCAACCGCGACTGCTCGACCATCAACCCGGCGTGCGTCGGGTCGTACAGGTACGCCAGCAGATGAACGGTGATGGTGCGCCCGTAGCCGTCAGGGCACTCGCACGAGAGCTCGGCTCCGCGCACGAGGCGCAGGCCAGGAGGTAGCGCGGCCGCGGCCTCCGCCCATCCGGCAGCGGTGTCGTGGTCGGTGATCGCCACCGTGTCGAGGCCGGCTCGCGCCGCCGCCCTCACCAGTTCGGCAGGGCTGTCGGTGCCGTCGGACTCGGTCGAATGGGTGTGCAGATCGATGACCACGTCGTCCAGTGTGGACGACGTGGTGCACGAGCCGCGTTACGGGACCATCTTCTTGCCGCGCGCGGCCCGCTGCGCCTTGATCATCGAGAAGCGCTCGGACTGCGCCTTCTTGTCGCCGAAGGTCAGCTCCGAGATGGCGTCGTAGACCCGTTCGGGATCCGGCAGGAACTCCAGGCGGTTCAGGGCCTGGATCTGACCTGCCGACTCCACGATCAGCGTGCCGTAGCCGAACATGCGGCCGCCCACGGTGCGCTCGTAGGTGAGGTCGGTGACCTTGGTGACGGGCATCATCGCGACCTTGATGTCGAAGACGCCCGAGGTCAGCATGAACCTCTTGTCGGTGACGACGACCCGCTCGACCCACCACTCGATGATGAAGTAGGAGAGCCGCAGCAGTACGACCAGTCCGCCGTACCACAGGACGTTCTGGATCACGCCCGCGTCACCGGGGAGCAGGGACGAGATCATCATGAAGCCGGCGAGCAGCGCCGCCGCTTCGAGCACGTCCCAGATCAGGGAGGTCCAGTGCCTGCGCACCCGGATGACCCGACGCTCGCTCGACAGCAGGTAGTCGTCTGGATCACGTGGTGCGAACATGCGCTACCAGCCCTTCCCGATCCCAGCCAGTGCCCTTGTTCCTGCTCGCCCGGAGGGCCGGGTGAACTAGAACAATTGTCGCACGAAGGTGATCAGGGCCTCAGCCGCAGTTCGCAGCGAGTTGAGAATGTTCTGCACAAGTTGGGCGGCCTGCTGGGGCTCCGCGATGAGGAAGAAGAGCAGCAAGGCGATGCCGGCGAAAGTGAGGATCTTCTTCAGGTTCACGGTGTCCACCCCGTCCGCGTTCGCACCCGTTTGGCGCCGTTCGTGACCGTTGTACAGGACGATTCAGCGCCTTGGGAGATTTGTACCGCAGCCGGGGTAGTGGACTGCACCGCCGTTCCGGGGTGACTACGCTACGTGTTCGTGACGGCCAGCAGTGAGCGCACGATCCGTTGCGTCGGCGGCATCGTGCATGACTCGAACGGGCGACTACTGCTCGTGCGACGCCTCAACGCACCAGGTGAGGGCCTGTGGTCAATACCAGGGGGACGGGTGGAGGCGAATGAGACGGACGAGGCTGCCGTGACTAGGGAAGTCTTCGAGGAAACCGGACTCTCCGTCACCGCCGGCCGCCTCGTCGGCAGCGTCGAGCGACCGGCCCCGAACGGGGCATTTTTGATCTTCGACTACGAATGCCAGGTCACATCGGGTTTGCTCCGAGCGGGCGACGACGCATCGGATGCCGCTTGGGTCGACAGTGCGACCTTGGCCACACTTCCGACCACGGACGGCCTCGTGGAAGCGCTCTCCGAGTGGAACTGCCTGCCCAGGGCCTGATCACGGTTCACGCGATCGGGGCGGACCCTCACCGCCAAACGAGACGTTGCCCGTGGGCCTCGGTGGTCGCCAGCGTGGTTGTCTCGACCGCCGAGTCACTTACCCGGATGAGCCGCAGCTCACCGCCCTCGTGGGCGGCCCACCAGACAGGCCGGCCCAAAGCCGACAAAGCAGGCACGAGGTCCAGTCCGGACCCGCTCGTGATGACGACGAGTGGCGCGTCGATCGGATCGGCCGCCTTCGCGAGATCCTCGACCGGATCGCCGGCGACCAGGCGTGGCGGGTTCTTGCGCAGCACTCCGCACGCCACCCCGAACAGACGCAGCCGTTCCGGTTGGTCGGCCCACACACACGCCTCCAACCAGGCGTACGCGTCCTCGTCCGCCAGATCCGCGGGAACGACCCCGATGCCCGCCTTCGCGGCCACCTTGACCGTTTTGGGCAGCTTCGGCAGCACCGCCCCCGGTGCGAGCTCCAGCGCGCAGTGCAGGCCCAGCGCGGCCTTGGTGGGCCCGGCGACGAGCTGGCCCGCCTCCGCGGTCTGGTAGCGGTACGAGTACTGGTCGAGCCCGAGCAGCAGGCCCGCGGTCGTGGCGGCCTCGATCAGCCCGATCGGCCCGCCCGCCTGCTTCGCCGCGGCCACGACGGCCGGGTAGAGCAGGGCCGCGCGCCGCACCTCGTTCGTCTGGATCACCTGCGAGCCGACGAGCCGACGCATACGTTCGGCGCGCTCCAGCACGAAGTCGCGGAACAACGGCCAGGTGCTCTCGTCCGCGCCGTAGGTCCCGCCCAGCGACGGATAGTAGTTCGAGAGCTGGTGGAACGGCTCGGCCTGCACCAGCCGGTGCGCCGCCGCCAGCAGGAGCTCGCCCGTGGCGTTGTCCTCGCTGGCGGCGGTCAGCAGGCCGGCGACCTCCGGATCCTGGGCGGCACGCGACGCGAGGTGCTCGTACAGGGGCGAGATGCCCTGAGCCTCCTCGGCGAACGCGCGCAGACGCTGCTGTGCCAGATCCAGAGAAGTCACTTCACTACCCCAAAATCATCCGATAACAGGTTCGGGACGTCCCGGCTGCTCGCCACCGCGAGCGTCACCGTACGACTTCTTCGGCACCATGACCTTGCGGCGGAAGATGCAGACGACGGTGCCGTCCTGCTTGTAGCCGCGGGTCTCGACGTAGACGATGCCGCGGTCGTCCTTCGACTTGGACGGCGTCTTGTCGAGCACCTCGGTCTCGCCGTAGATCGTGTCACCGTGGAACGTCGGCTTCACGTGCCGCAGCGACTCGATCTCCAGATTGGCGATCGCCTTGCCCGAGACGTCCGGCACGGACATGCCGAGCAGCAGCGAGTAGATGTAGTTGCCGACGACGACGTTCTTGCCGAAGTCCGTCGTCTTCTCCGCGTAGTTCACGTCCATGTGAAGCGGGTGGTGATTCATCGTGAGCAGGCAGAACAGGTGGTCGTCGTACTCGGTGACCGTCTTGCCCGGCCAGTGCTTGTAGACCGCTCCGACCTCGAACTCCTCGTAGTACCGACCGAACTGCACCGCGCCTCCAGCTGACGTGTGATCGAGATCTGTCCCAGGTGGGGAGACAGTCTGAGACCAGGGGGAGTACCCTCGGCAACCGGTGTGTGAGTTTCTCCACCACCCGTGCCCTTCGCCCCGAGGAGGTGAGGACCCCTAAATGAGCAAGGACCCCCACCCTGCCAGTACCAAGCGCGTCCTCACCGAGGTGGCTTTCTAGATCCATCTAGTTCGCCTGAGCTCCCGGTCGAGGCGCCCGTCGTGCTTTCGCACTTCACGCCGGCGTGTGTACCTGGAGGAACTCACCATGCCCAGCCTGCCCTCGATCCGCGGCCGAGGCGCCCAGCGCCCCTCGGCAGGGCACGTTCCCGTGCCCCTGTCGCACTACGTGGTCGACTGCGCGGTCTACGTCGACGGCAAGCGCTTGCCCGGTCGCTGGACGCACACCGACGCCGTCAAGGAAGTGAGCAGGCGCAAGGACGGCTTCGTGTGGATCGGCCTGCACGAGCCGGACGCCGAGCAGATCGAGGGCATCGCCGAGACGTTCGGGCTGCACGAGCTCGCGGTCGAGGACGCGGTGCACGCG
The DNA here is from genome assembly GCA_963771775.1 of uncultured Actinomycetota bacterium. Taxonomy (GTDB): domain Bacteria; phylum Actinomycetota; class Actinomycetes; order Mycobacteriales; family Pseudonocardiaceae; genus Lentzea. The sequence goes on along the minus strand of CAVYUS010000001.1, from coordinate 353,220 downwards.
CACCAGCGCCCGAAGCTGGAGCGGTACGACAACACGCTCTTCATGGTCTTCAAGACCGTCCGCTACGTGACCAACGAGTCCCCTGACACCGCCAACGAGATCGTCGAGTCCGGCGAGATCATGGTGTTCCTCGGCAAGGACTTCGTCATCACCGTGCGGCACGGCAACCATTCCGGGCTGTCCAAGCTGCGCCACGTGCTGGAGGCCGACCCGGAGCGGCTGGAGATCGGCCCGGCCGCGGTGATGCACGCGATCGCCGACCAGGTGGTGGACAACTACCTCGAGGTCACCGACCACATCGAGGACGACATCGACCGCATGGAGGAACGGGTCTTCGCGCCCCGCTCACAGGTGAGCGCGGAGCAGATCTACATGTTCAAGCGCGAGGTGGTGGAGCTGCGCCGCGCGGTGATGCCGCTCGCGAACCCGTTGCGCCGCTTGGCGGAGGGCTACACGCCGCTCATCCCCGAGCAGGTGCGGGCGTTCTTCCGCGACGTCGACGACCACCTCACCGAGGTCTCCGAGCGCGTCACCGCGTTCGACGAGCTGCTGACCACGCTGGTCGACGCGACGCTCGCGAAGATCACGCTGCAGCAGAACACCGACATGCGCAAGATCACCTCGTGGGTCGCGATCATCTCCGTGCCCACCATGGTCGTCGGCGTGTACGGCATGAACTTCGACTACATGCCCGAGCTGAAGTGGAAGTTCGGCTATCCCCTGGTGATGAGCCTGGTCCTCATCGCCTGCCTCACGCTCTACCGAATATTGCGTCGAAATCGCTGGCTGTAGGTCCCGGTTTCGCTCGCTTTGCTCGTTGTAGAGAGGCCCTGTCATGACCAGAATCCTCACCAACATCCGCTTCTGGATCCTCGCGTTCCTGCTCTGCTGGATCACCACCGTGTTCGTGCTGATCTCGGGAACGCCCTGACGTGCGCGAGCGGCTGACGAACCTCAGGTTCTGGCTGCTGGTCTTCCCGATCTGCTGGCTCGTGATGGTGGTCATCGCCATCGCGAGCTGGCCGGAACCCGGAGCCTCGTCACCGGAGCAGCTCACCACCGACGTCACGAACGCCTTGCGGGCACACGACTTCCACAAGCTGCAGCCGTTGCTCGCGGTCGGCGGTGAGGACATCGCGAAGTCGACGACCGAGTACTTCGCCGCGGCACAGGTGGAACGCGGTGTCTACCGCGACGGCGCCGTCGTCGTCGAGTACACGCGCGCCGGCGCGCGGTCGGAGTACCGGCTGCCCGTCGAGGAGCGGGACGGCCGGTACGTGGTGAACGCGGTGCTCACTCCCAGGGGGTGACGTCCCAGGTGAACGGGATGCCGTGCCCCTCGCCGACGCCGAGCGACAGCGAGATCCCGGCCGGCCACAGCTTGAGCATCAGCGCGAACCGGTAGTCGATCTCCCGGCGCGGCTCGAACACCAGCAGCGCCAACGGGGTCGTGGGCGTCGCCTTCGCGGCCGCGTCGGCGAGCACCGCCCGGCCCATCGCCCGGTCGGCGGGCGAAACGTACTGCCACACCACGGAATGCCACACGACGGTGAGCACGTCGCGTTCGACCCGGGCGAGCTGATTCGCGAGCCATTCCGGTCCCGCGGCCTGGTCCACCTTCACCGGGTCGACCGCGGCGAGGTCGAGCGCGTCACGCAGGCGGTTCCACCGGTCGAGCTGGTCCGCCCAGACGAACGAGCTCAGGTGCAGCCGACCGTCCTCAGTGGACACGTCGACCGGGTTGAGGTCGCAGCCGGCGCGGCCGACGACGCGCAACCGGTGACCGAGGTCGGCGGGTGGCCGGCCGGTCCACTGCGCGTCGAGGGTGAGCAGGCCGTCCGGGTCGCCGAGCACCGTGCCGTCGTCGAGCCGGTAGCCGACGTGGTGCGGGCGCAGGTTGAGCCCACCGCTGGCGCCGACCTCCAGCAGCCGCACGCAGAACGGCACGTGCCGCCCGGCCGCCTTCGCCGCCTCCTGCGCGGCCACCAGCAGGCCGCCGTACAGGGGCGCGCTGCGGCCGGGTTCGTTGGTCTGCACGACCGTCGCGCCGATGCGATGCCTCAGCAGGGCCGAGTACTCGTTGAGGGCCGGCAGCGCGTCCTCCCACAGCGTGGGGAGGTTCGGCTGGCCGCCGACGGACGGGTAGTGCTTCGCGAGCCCCGGCGCTCGCCCTTCGAGCACGAGCCGGTGCACGGCGCCCGCGAACCGCAGCCCGGGCACGGTGCCCTCCCGGTCGCGTTCGGCGCCCGCCATGATCCTGGCGGTGACGCCGCCCTGCCGGAGGTCGTCGGCGGCGTCGGTGAGTAGTCGCTGGGTCAGCGGACTGCGGTCGCGGCATCCGTGGGCGGCCGCGGCGAACAGCTCGGCAAGCACAGCATTGACGCTAGTGGCAGCGCTGTCCCGCGTCATCCGGACAACGGCTTATTAAGCTGCTGGAATGCCCAGGATTCTGGCGGTGGCAGACGAGGTAGTCGAGCAGCTGTGGACGTCGCAGATCCACCAGCACGAGGTGGACCTGATCGTCGCGGCCGGCGACCTCCCCTTCGACTACCTGGAGTTTCTCGCCAACGCCCTGGACAGACCGCTCGTGTTCGTGCCGGGCAACCACGACGTCGACCTCTCCGGCTACTCGAACGTGCGCGGCCTCTGGACCAAGGCGGGCGTCCCGGTGCGCTGGCCAGGTCCAACCGGTGCGGTGAACGCGGACGAACGCGTGGTCGACGTCGCCGGGCTGCGCATCGCCGGTCTCGGTGGTTCGATCCGCTACAACAAGGGCCCGAACCAGTGGACGGAACGGCAGCAGACCCGCCGTGCCCGCCGGGTGTCCCGGCTGGCCGGGTGGCGCAGGCTGCGGGACGGACGTGGCGTGGACGTGCTGCTGACCCACTCGCCGCCGTTGGACTGCGGCGACGAACCGGACGCACCGCACCGAGGCTTCGAGTGCTTTCGTGGCCTGGTCTCGCGGCTGCGACCCCCGTTCATGCTGCACGGCCACATCCACCCGCACGGCGTGCCGCGGCCCGACCGGCAGCTCGGCGACACGCGCGTGGTCAACGTGGTCGGGTACAAGGTGATGGACGTGTCTGCCTCGGGGGTTCCGCGATGAGACGTGACACCGGCTTTCCGTTGGCCGACGCCGAGAACGACTTCATCCGCGTCCGCCGCCGCCAGGTGATGTCGCGCCTGGCGGCCTGGCTGCGCCGCGAGCCCGACGACGTGAACATCATGCTGCCGTTCCACGAGGTCGTGGAGGCGCTGGGCATGATGTCGGAGAAGCGCCTGGGCCTGCACTCCATCCGGCTGGACTCGATCGTGGGCAGCGTCGACCGCACCCGCGACTTCGACCGCCGCTTCCGCCCGACCTCCGGCCGCGTCCGCGAGCGCTGGCAACGCCTGGCCCTGGCCGCCCGCCGAGGCGAGAACGTGCCCGCCGATCGAGGTCTACCGGATCGGCGAGCTGCACTTCATCATCGACGGCCACCACCGGGTGTCCGTGGCCCACGCGCTCGGGCTCACCACCATCGACGCCTACGTGACGCAGGTGATCACGCGCATCAACTCGGCCGGCATCCGGTACCGCGGCGACCTGATCGTGAAGGACTACCGCCGCCTCTTCCTGGAACGCGTGCCCCTGACCGGCGAGTCACGCGCCGCCGTCGTCCTCTCCGACCCGTGGGACTACGCCGAGCTGGGCGAGCACGTCGAGGCGTGGGGCTTCCGCGTCATGCAGGACACGGGCCAGTTCCTCGACCGCGGCGAGATCGCGCGCCGCTGGTACGGCGAGGAGTACAAACCGGTGGTCGCGATGCTGCGCCAGGCCGACATGATCGGCGACCGCACGGAGACCGAGGCGTACATGTGGGTCGCGGCTGAGCGATACCGGCTCATCCGCACGCACCGGTGGGATGCCGACGTCATCAACGCCGTACGCGAGGAAACCCAGTCGCATGGGCGGGGCCACCGCGGTTAGCGGCGGTTGCGGCTGTCCTGGCTCGGGGAAGTCGCGCTCCGCAACTCGGGCCAGTCGCACGGGCGGGGCGGCAACGGTTAGCGACGCCTGCGCCCGTCCGGCTCCGGAAACTCCCGCTCCAGCACCTCCGGCCAGTCACCGTTCTCCATCCCACTGCCCATGAGCACGCCGCGGAAGTCGTTGTGGCTCTCCCGGACATCGCGCTTGAGCCGCCTGAGGTCACCAGCCGCCTTCAGGACCACCGCCGCCTGCATCCGGTTCCAGGCCTGCCCACGGCTGTAGGTCGTGGCCAGCTCACGCAACGCCTCCTCGACCTCCTTGGCCCGGAAGTCCTTCCGCACCCGCGCGACAACGCGCGCCGACACGACCTTCGGCCGACCACGTTCGTCCGGCACCGGAAACTCGCGCTCCAGCACCTCCGGCCAGTTGCCGTGCTCCATCCCGCTGTACATGAGGACGTCGCGGAAATCGATGTGGCTCTCCCGGACATCTCGCTTCAGCTGCTTCAGATCACCCTCGGCCCTCAGCACCACCGCCGCCTGCATCCGGTCGCTGCCCTGACCGTCGTAGGCGGTGGCCAGCTCGCGCAACGCCTCCTCGACGTCCTCGGAACGGAAGTCCTCGCGCACCCGTGCGGCAATGCGTTCCGACACACCCATCGCGTCCCCCCGCTCAACCTCGCCTGCCACCAAGACGTCCCGCAGGCAGCTTCTGTTGAGCGCGACAAAGCCGCTAGCGCGGTACCACGCGCGGGCTGTCCTGGTCCGGCAACGGCCGGGCCTGGTCCAGCACCTCATCCGTGTACTTGTCGAGCAACCGAGTCCCGATCTGCTGCGCGTAACCGAAGATCACCGCCCACAGCAACAACGCGGCGGCGGAGGGAATCCCGATCAACCCGCTCGTCACCCCGGCGCCCAGCGCCAGAATCCCGACCACCGCCAGCGCCGCCCCGAGCATGATCTTGATGAGTGCCTGGTACCCGATCATCACGTACGGCGAGAGCGAAGGCCGGCGACGTAAGAGCAGCACCACCGCGGCCAGCACCGCGCCGAACGACCCGAGCACCTGCACCAGCCACACGTCCACACCCGATGCCTTGGCGGTGCCGCCGGGACACACCGTCGGCAGCGCGTTCTCCTTGGGGTCGACGCACAACGGGATGATTCCCGGCTTCACGATGCCGACGACCCCCAGCACCGTGTTGATCACGAACAGCACCAGCGACGCCGCGATCAGCTTGTTGCGCAACGCCCGCGACCCGGCGTGCGCGAAGTCCGAGTTGTCGTACGCCGCCCGCAGCGCGTCCACCACGATCGCCCGCTCCACGGCCGGCGCGAACTCCCCCGGCCGCAACGATTCCAGGGCCCGGCGGCGCGGATCGTCCTCGTCCAGGTACTGCGCCACCCGCGCCTGCAACCCCGGCAACCGCCCCAGAAACCCGCGCTCCGCCGAGATCGTGGCCACCTCGGCCTCGTGCAGCGCGCGCCACGCCCGTTCGATGTACCAGCCAGACCACCACGACGGCACCATGCGCCACCACGGCTCCCGGTCGCTGAGCATCGCGTCCACCACCGCCGCCTGCTCCTCGGCCGTGCGCCGCCACACGTCGCCCTCGGGATCGACCGGATCCGACGGTCCGAGCGCAGCCAGATCCGCGCGGACCCGGTCCAACCGGGACTGCACGATGAGTCGCCAGTCGGTGACTCTTGGTTTACGTTCGGCCATGTTTCGATGGTGACAGGAGGGTCTGACAATTTCCGCAGCCATCCGTGTGACGTGCGGAAACGTCACCTGAACAGCCACCTGCTGACCGAACGCGACCTGTCCGGCTGGAGCGAGCGCTACGCCGAGGTCGCGCCCTCGTACCCGGCCTGGCGGTGAAGGCTCACACCCACTTGCGGACGTCCGGGTTCCAGGCTTCGCGGAGGTCTCCCCCGGCCAGCGGATCCACGAACTCGATCACCGCGGCCACGACGTCACCGAAACTGTCGGGCAGGTGCACGCCATCCGTGCCAAGCCGCCGCCTGAACGCGCGATAGGAAGCCTCACGCAACGACACGAACTCCCATAGCACTGTCGAAAGCGGCTGAAGTTCGACGCCACGATGGTTCGACGTCGCCTCCAACGCGGCGCGAACTGACGCGTACGACAGGGTCTGCCGGCCTGTGAGGGTGTAGAGATCTGCATAGTCGCGCACTCGTGTGCTGGTGTCACCGAGAGCGATCGCCGTGCTCGCCTTCTCGGCCAGCACCGTTTCGATCGGATAGCCGAGTACCGGCACGCTCGGAACTCCTGGCCGTTGCGACGGCAACTCGAGAGCACGAGGCGCCGGCGTGACCGGGTCGCCGAAGTTGACGTCGAGCCAGAGCTTGACCTTCGCCGTCGACAGCTCGCAGTCCATGCCGACCCGGACACCGGAGTACAGGTCGTCGTCACGGATCGTCCGCGCGGCCGTGGTGCCGGTCAGAAACCGAACGCCGTCGTCGGGTTCGATCGCGAACTCGGCGACCTCGATCACCCGAGCGACGACCGATGCCTCGTCGTTGGGCAGGTTCCTCGCGAGCAGATCAGCATCAACGGTGGGACGACGCGCTTCGAACACCGCGAGCAGCACACCGCCCTTGAGGACGAACTTGCCCGCGTGTGGCGACTCGGCAAGGCGGGCGAGCCAGCGCTCCAGCACGTAGAGCGTCAGCAGTTCCTGGGTGGACCGCTTGTCCCGGCGAGCCTGGTTCTGAAGATCCAGATACGCACGCCCTGCCGGGGTGTCCTTCGTGGGTCGGTTCACTCGGCCGTCACCGCGTCCATCGCGGTTCGCACAGGGCCGAGGATGTTGAGTTCGCGGGCCATAGCCAGCAGATCGCGTGGTCGCGCGTCCCTGCCCCGCAGATATCGGCGCAACGCCGCGAGTGCGAGTGGTTCTCCCAGCCTGTTCCTGAGCCGCATGAGATCGGCGACTGTCCTTTCCCTGTTGTAGATGCGAACGAGCTCGCCTGGGGCGGCCTCCACCGAGGAAACTCCCAGCTCGAACTTCTCGGAGGTGAAGCGGAACACCTCTGTCGGCGGATAGTCGATCCGCGGTGGACGGTGCCGGCGTGGCACTGCGAACTGGACAGCGACGGGTATCTCGTCGGTCAGGTCGTACACAGCCGCCGCCGACACACAGCACACGATGGCGATCGGCACCCGCCTGGACACGGCCAGCAGATCGGGGAACGTCGGCGCCGGGGCGTTCGCCCAGCGGAACACGCCGCGAGACAGCTCGATCAGAGTGCCGTCGTCACGCAGGCCGTACAACTCCCGGCGGTGCATGCCGCTGCTGAGCGCCTGAGCTGTGGTGAACGTGTTCGCCAGTGTGCCGACCATGGACAAAAGTGTCGCCAACCGACGATCGGTTGGCAACACTTTTGTCCACTACGCTAGGCGGTCTGCGAAGGCTCCACCAGCGCACGGAGCCGGGGAGGCATCCTCTTCTCCAACCCGTACGGTTCGAGGTGGGCCTGCAGCACGCCCGTGAACGCCCGCTCCACCGAAGCGGTGTCCCAGTTGTCGCTCTCCAGAATCGGCTGTTTGAAGTACGGCTGCCCCACGATGTGGAGCTGACGGCCGTTGCACCGGATGACCTGCCCGGTGATGCCCTCGGCCCGGTCCGAGAGCAGGAACAGCACCAGCGGCGCCACCTTGCCGGGCGTGCGGTCGGCCGGGATGGCGCGCAGGGAACGCTCCGACTTCCACACCATCCGCGTGTGCGCGACGGGGCAGACGGCGTTCACGCGGATGCCTTCCGCCTCGAGGTCGAGCGCCCAGGAGTAGCTCAACGACGCGACGGCGCCCTTGGTCGCCGAATAGGTCGCGAGTTTGCGCTGACCGAACGACGCGCCCGACGAAATGTTGATGATGGATCCGCCACCGAAGGAGCGCATCGCCCGCATAGCCGCAATTCCGACATAGATGACACCGAGGACGTTCACCTCGACGACTTCCCTGATCGTCTCGGGGTCGTCCTCCCACGGCACGGCCTCGTAGTTCAGGCCGGCGTTGTTCACCAGGCCGTCGATGCGGCCGAATTCGTCGACGCACAGCTCGACGATCTTGGCCGCTTCGCTCGGGTCCGCGACGGTGTGTGTCGAGGCGACCGCGCGCGCGCCGTAGGCCCGGATGTGCTCCGCGACCCTTTCTGCGAGGTCACCGTCGTTGTCGTTGACCACCACCGATGCGCCCGCGAGTGCCGCGTGCATCGCGTAGGCCTCACCGAGTCCTCGGCCCGCGCCCGTTATGACGACCGCTTTTCCATCCAGGATCCCCATCGCACGCTCTCTTTCGTTCCTCGGCGGTATCCCGACCCCCCTGTGGTCCCGGGGATGCATCCGCCTTCGACAAGCGTGCGGACAAAACGGAGGGATGAAGAAGATGTTTCGATGAGACGTAGCTGCCGAGCGCCCAATGGCGAACAGAGTTCGGCCGGACCGATGGGCTCTACTAATCGGCACCGGACCAGGGCCTTTAGCCCTAATCCGATCGAGTGACAAAGAGTAGGGCCGCCTTCCCAGCGTGAGGAAGGCGGCCCCGGAAATCAAGAATTCACCGCTCCGTGTAGGTCAGGTTCCTGCCCGTGGACGGGTCGAAGAGCTGCACCTTGTCCGCGTCGAACCAGATCTCCGACGAGGCTCCCTCGACCGCACCGGAGGCCGACGACAGGCGCGTGACGAGCGAGATGCCGTCACCCGGCACGTCGTCCGACCCCGCGTCCGCCGCGAGCTCCTGGAGCTCCGCCGACGCCGCCTGCTCGCCCGTGAGGTTGAAGTAGGCGTACTTGTCCGAACCCATCGACTCCAGCACGTCCACCTGCGAGGTGAACCTGCCACCCGCCGACAACGCCGCCGCCTCGACCAGCGACGCGTCCTCGAAGTGCTCGGGGCGGACGCCCATGATCACCTCGCGCGGAGCGTCCGCACCCTCCAGCAACTGGCGGATGCGGTCGGTCAGCGTGACGTCGCCGAGCACCGAACGCAACGAGCCGTCCTCCAGCGACGCCGGCACGAAGTTCATCGACGGGGAGCCGATGAAGCCCGCGACGAACAGGTTCGCCGGCTGCTCGTAGAGGAACTGCGGCGCGCCGATCTGCTGCACGATGCCGCCGCGCATGACCACGACCCGGTCGCCGAGGGTCATCGCCTCGGTCTGGTCGTGCGTCACGTACACGGTGGTGGTGCCGAGCTGCTTCTGCAGGCGCGACACCGAGGTGCGCATCTGCACGCGCAGCTTGGCGTCCAGGTTGGACAGTGGTTCGTCCATGAGGAACGCCTTGGGGCTGCGCACGATCGCGCGGCCCATCGCCACCCGCTGCCGCTGACCACCGGACAGGTTGGCGGGCCTGCGATCCAGGTGCTGCGTGAGATCCAGGATCTCCGCGGCCTCGTTGACCTTGCGCTCGACCGTCGCGTTGTCGACCTTGGCCAGCCGCAACGGGAAGGCCATGTTCTCCTTCACCGTCATGTGCGGGTAGAGCGCGTAGGACTGGAACACCATCGCGATGTCGCGGTCCTTGGGCGCCTTCTCGTTGACGCGCTGCCCGGCGATGCGCAGCTCGCCCTCGGTGATGTCCTCCAGACCCGCGATCATGTTGAGGGTGGTGGACTTCCCGCAGCCGGACGGCCCGACCAGGATGATGAACTCGCCGTCCTCGATCTCGAGGTTGACCTCCTGCACGGCCAGCGCGCCGTCGGGGTACCTCTTGGTCACCTTGTCCAGAACGATCTCTGCCATTGGTCAACTCACCCCTTGACGGCGCCGGAGGTCAGGCCGGCGACGATCCGGCGCTGGAAGAACAACACGAAGAGGATGATCGGGATGGTGATGACCACGGCGGCTGCCGCGATCGACCCGGCCGGGTCCTCGAACTGCGAGCTGCCGGTGAAGAACGACAGCGCCACCGGCACGGTCCGCGACTGCTCGGTCGAGGTGAGCGAGATCGCGAACAGGAAGTCGTTCCAGCAGAAGATGAACACCAGGATCGCCGTCGTGAACACACCCGGCGCGGCCAGCGGCGCGATGACGCGACGGAACGCCTGCCCCGGCGTCGCACCGTCCATCTTGGCCGCCTTCTCGAGCTCCCAGGGGATCTCGCGGAAGAACGCCGACAGGGTGTAGATCGCGAGCGGCAGCGCGAACGTGATGTACGGCAGGATCAGGCCGGGCCACGTGTCGAAGAGGCCGAGCGAGCGCTCGATCTCGAACAGCGGGGACACCAGCGAGACCTGCGGGAACATCGCGATCAGCAGCGAGACGCCGACCAGCAGGTTCTTGCCGGGGAAAGCCAGCCTGGCGATGGCGTAGGCGGCCATCGTGCCGAACACCACCGCGATCGTGGTGGCGATGATCGCGATGCCGATCGAGTTGATCAGCGCCCTGGTGAACTCCGACGTCGCGAAGATGTTCTTGTAGTTCTCCAGGCTCCATTCACGGGGAATGAAGTTGCCGTCCGCCAGCGTCGCGGGCGACTTGAACGACAGCGAGGCGATCCACAGCACCGGGATCAGCGCGTAGATCACCACGACCGTGTTGAGCAGACCCCAGCCGACCTTCTTGCCGGTGGTCTCGGCTCCACCGATGCCTGCCATCAGCGCTTCCCCCCGTCGTCGCTGCCGGGAGCAGCTGTTCCGAAGAGCTTGATGAAGATGAACGCGATCAGCGCCACCATCAGGAAGATCAGCACCGACATCGTCGATCCGATACCGAGGTTCAAGCCCTTGATGAGGTTGTTGTAGGTCAGCATCGACACCGACGACGTGCCCTGCGAACCCGCGGTGAGCACGAAGAGGTTGTCGAAGATGCGGAACGCGTCCAGCGTGCGGAACAGCAACGCCACCAGGATCGCCGGCTTCATGATCGGCACCGTGATCCTGATGAACCGCTGCCACGCGCCCGCGCCGTCCATCGCGGCGGCCTTGAGCAGGTCGTCCGGCACGAGTGCGAGACCCGCCATCAGCAGCAGGGCCATGAACGGCGTGGTCTTCCAGATCTCCGCGAGACCCACGACCATCAGCGCCGGGATCTTCTCGGTCAGCACCGGATCCCCGCCGAGAGCTTCGGCGAGATAGCCGGTACCGGGCGTCCAGGCGAAGCGCCAGGAGAACGCGGCCACGACCGTGACGATGCCGTACGGGATCAGCGACGTCGTCCGCACGATGCCGCGACCGACCAGTGCGCGGTGCATGATCAGCGCGAGCGACATGCCCAGCACCAACTCGACGGCGACCGTGACAACGGTGAGCAACACCGTCACCCACACCGCGTTCCACCAGTACGGACTGCTGAGCACCGTGATGTAGTTGTCGAACCAGATCCACTCGGTGCGGTCCGGGAACTTCAGGTCGAACCGCTGCATCGACAACAGGACCGAGTAGAGGATCGGCCAGCCGGTCACCGCGATCATGGTGAGCGCGGCCGGCGCGCAGAGCAGCCAGCCGAGCTTGCGCTCAGCCCGCTTTCCTTCGCTCAGCACGACTTTCTTCTTGGGGGCAACGGGTTTCTCGGCTGTCCCACCAGCCTGCACCGCGTCTTCTGTCGCAGCGTGACTCACGGCAGCACCCCCTTGGAGTCGAGTGCGTCCTGCAGCTCCTGACGCAACCGGTCGGCCGTCGCCTGCGGATCGATGTTCGCGGGCGGCGACAGGATCGTGGAGATGACCGTGGAGACGTTCTGGTACGCCGGCGTCTCGCGGCCTGGAGCTCGCGGTCTTGAGCGTCTCCAGGATGTCGCTTCCTTCATCGGGTACGCCTCGACCATTTCAGGCTCGTCGTAGACGGCTTCGATGGTCGGCGGCACACCGTCCTTGAGGGCGGCGAGTTTCTGGCTTTCCGCGCCGCGCAGACACAACACGGCGTCGAACGACTCGTCCGCGTGCGTGGTGTAGTTGCTGACGGCGTAGTTGATGCCACCGACGGTGACCTTCGCCGACTCACCGCCGAACGCGGGATAGGGCGCCCACTTGAAGTCCTTCGCGAAGTCCGGCTTCTTCTGCGCGGACGCGTAGACGTACGGCCAGTTGAGCTCGAACGCCGCCTTGCCCGACTCCATCAGCAGGCGGGCGGGGTCCTCCGTGGAGTTGGAGAACGACGGGTCGATCGCCTTGGATGTGGCGAGCTTCTTCAACGCACCCAACGCTTCCACGGCCTTGGCGTCGACGATCGCCTTGGTGCCGTTCTCGTCCAGGATCTTGCCGCCGTTGGAGTTGACGAGGGTGTTGAACAGCACGACGAGCCCCTCGTACTGCTTGCCCTGTCCCGCGATCAGGCCGGGCTTCCCTTCCGCCACCAGCGCCTCGGCCATGGAGATCATCTCGTCCCACGTCTTCGGCGGCGTGGGCACGAGGTCGGAGCGATACCAGAGAAGTTGAACGTTCGTGTTGTCCGGGGCGCCGTAGAGCTTGCCCTCGTAAGTGGCCGTGTCGAGCGGTGTCTGCAGTGTCCCGCTCTCCACCTGCGACTTGACCGAACCGGTGAACTCCTTGAGCCAGCCCGCCTTCGCGAGCTCCGCTGTCCACGTGACGTCGAGCGCGAGAACGTCCATGCTGTCGTCCTCGGCAGCGAGTCTGCGCACCATCTGTTCGCGCTGACCGTCCGCCTCACGCGGCAGCTTGTTGTAGACGATCTTGTAGCGTCCCCCGGCCTTCGCGTTGCAGCTGTCGACGATGGCCTGGAAGTTCTCCTGGTTGTACTTGTAGACGTTGACGGTGATGCCGCCGGCTGCCCGACCCGCACGCCGTGAGAGTTGATGCCGCGAGCAATGCGGTCCCCAACCCTGCGGCGAGTCGATAGCGCCGTGTCGCACCCATCGGCCCTGCCTCCTTCCCGACTACACGGAGGAGCCAGACCGTTATTGCGCCCGGCACCTCGTCGTGCCACCGGCCGCACCGGGCGGACCGGTCAACCGAACCTAGGCCCGGTGATCAGGAGCCGCAACCAAGGGAAGCAACGATTCAGAACCAATGGACTTCTTCTTGGCTCAACTGCTGGGGTTCACCGGCCGCATCGCGAGCTTGGCGAGCAGGTCACGGCCCTTCTCGGCCGACTTCGGGTGACAGAGCACGTCATACCGCCCCGCGACCAGCTGACTCGCCGACTGGAAGTCCCGCTTGCCGCGCGCCGACCCGTACCCGACCGCCGCGAACACGAGCCCGAAGAACACACCGGTGATCAGACCGGTCAGCACCGGCCCGACCGTGACGCCGGGTTCGGGACTGAAGAGCGTGAGCAACAGGCCGACGAACAGACCGAACCACGCACCGCTCGCCGCACCGGTGGCCAGCACCCGGCCCCAGCTCAGCTTGCCCGTGACCCGTTCCACGAGCATGAGGTCGACGCCGACGATCGTGACGTCCTGCACCGGGAAGTCTTCGAGCGCAAGGAAGTCGACCGCACGCTGCGCCTCCTCGTACGTGGCGTACGAGCCGATCGGCCACCCCGTCGGCGGGGTGGGCAGGCGGGGCGGGACGCCGGGCCGGTTCGGGTTGGCGAACGGACTCGTCACAGGGACCACCTCTGTCGCGACGCGCTGATCGTTCCATCCTGCCAGGGGGCGGTCCGGCGCGCCGAGACGCCTACGGGTGTTTTGCCGGGATCAGCGCACCCGGCGCGCATTCGGACCTGGTCAGCCGGGGAACGCCAGCTCGAACCGGTGCGCGAACGCCCGGTACGACCGCGCGTACACGTCCACGCTGTCCGCCACCCGCTCCCGTTCCCGCTTCAGCACCTCACCAGCAGCGCCGGGGTTGCCGTTGAGCGCGTGGATGATCGCGAGTTTCCGCGCCCGCTCGAAGTCCAGCAACGACTCCGGCCTGCCGACGAGCTCACGGGCCAGCGCGTCCCACCCGGCGTGCTTGTCGATGTACGGCAGACCGTGCTTGCGAACGGCGTCCACCAGCGACGAAGCGACCGCCGCGTGGTCTGCTCCCGGCGTGAACGTCCACCGCCAGACGGGCTTCTCCCCCATCAGGTGACCGACCGGCATGGACACCACGGGCGTGCCGGGGATGCCGACGCCGAGCGCGCGGCAGGCCTCGTCGTACCGCTGGAAGCAGACGCCGACCAGCGGGGTGAGGTCCAGGGAGCCCGCGACGCCGAACCCGAGCCAGCCGGACACGCCGTCGCCGCGGTCCTGCAGCCAGGCGTGGCCGCGCCGGACGAAGCCCGTTGGACGCAGGGCGGTGTCCACGGCTACGAGCACGTCGGTCTTCGGTGATGGCCTCACGGACGACAGCGTCCCAGCGTTGACCTGAGTCCGCAGGGTCAGTGCAGCACTGGCTTGAGGAACTTCGTCAGCTCCTGAAGGGCGTCCGCCGGCACGTCGTCGAGGTGTTCGGTCAGCTGCAGGAGGATTCGGCCGCCGCCGAGATCCGAGACCGAATGGCACGGGGCGTCGGCGCAAACCTGTTGCACACCGCCCAAAGTGGCTACCTGGCGCGGGCCGAGCAGGGTTGCCCAGTGCGGGCCGCGCGACAGTTCCGCGGCCATGAACAACGCCTCGTCGATGCCCACGCCGGCGGAGACCTCGTGCGCGGTCCGCACGCCGACGCGGTCCAAAGTGATCCAACCGCCGCACGCGCGGGTCAACGAGGCTCCCGATCGGAACGTGGACAGCCAATCCTGTTGGAGCGCATGGGAAATCCAGCCGCCGAAGAGCGTCCGGGAGGCGGAGACCACGATCTGGTGCGGGAAGGCGGGGTCGTCCTTCAGCAGGATTTCCGCGCACCAGCCGTCGTCGACCAGGGGCAGTCCCTGGGAGTCGAGCTGGACGAGTTGCACGCGCAGGAAGGACGGCAGGTCCGCGAGGGCCGCGTCCCACGCCGAAAGGGTGAAGTCACCCGATGAGAGCAGCAGGCGGGCGTAACCCGGTGGGCCCCATGGCGTTGTGTCGGATGGAATGTAGTCGCGGGCGACGGAGACGAGCTCCTCCACCGACGCCGGGCACAGGGGTGCCAGCAGGTCGGTGAAGAGCGTTCCGAACCACGTGGCCAGCGCTGGGCGGTCGACGTCCGGGAACGTGTCCAGCTCCAGGCGGACCACGTGCGGCGGCGACACAGGTCTCGGGAGTGTCAGATCTGCGCTCAAGGTGAGCGAGACCCTATGACTCCCAAGCGAAAACCGTTAGGGGCCACTCTCGTGAAAGAGTGACCCCTAACGGACGAACTCAAACGGCACTAGCCGCGGGACTGGTAGTCGCGCAGCAGGCCCCGGGAGATGATCGTCTTCTGGATCTCCGAGGTGCCCTCGCCGATCAGCAGGAACGGCGCCTCGCGCATCAGGCGCTCGATCTCGTACTCCTTCGAGTAGCCGTAGCCGCCGTGGATGCGGAACGACTCCTGCGTCACCTCGGCGCAGTACTCGGAGGCGATGAGCTTGGCCATGCCGGCCTCGACGTCGTTGCGCTGGCCCGAGTCCTTCAGGCGCGCGGCGTTGACCATCATCAGGTGCGCCGCCTCGACCTTGGTGGCCATCTCGGCGAGCTTGAAGGCGATGGCCTGGTGCTCGGCGATGGCCTTGCCGAACGTCCTGCGCTGCTGGGCGTACTCGATGGCGAGCTCGAAGGCGCGGATCGAGATGCCGCACGCGCGGGCGGCGACGTTCACGCGGCCGACCTCGACGCCGTCCATCATGTGCCGGAAGCCCTGGCCCGTGACACCGCCCAGCACCTGGTCCGCGGCGATCTCGAAGCCGTCGAACACCATCTCGGTGGTGTCGACGCCCTTGTAGCCCATCTTGTCGATCTTGCCGGGGATCGTGAGGCCGGGCAGGACCTCGCCGTAGCCCTCCGGCTTCTCGACCAGGAACGCCGTGAGGTTCTGGTGCGGCTTCTCGGCGCCCTCGTCGGTCTTGACCAGCACCGCGGTCAGGTTCGACGTGCCGCCGTTGGTCAGCCACATCTTCTGGCCGTTGATGGTGTAGCCCGACTCGCCGCGAACAGCGCGCGTGCGGATCGCCGCGACGTCGGAGCCCAGCTCGGGCTCGGACATGGAGAACGACCCGCGCACCTCGCCGGTCGCCATGCGCGGCAGGTACTTCTGCTTCTGCTCGGGCGTGCCGTGCTGCTTGAGCATGTGCGCCACGATGAAGTGCGTGTTGATGACGCCGGAGACGCTCATCCAGCCGCGCGCGATCTGCTCGACGACGAGCGCGTAGGTCAGCAGAGACTCGCCGAGGCCGCCGTACTCCTCAGGGATCGTCAGGCCGAAGAGGCCCATCTCCTTCATGCCCTCGACGATGTCGGCGGGGTACGTGTCGCCGTGCTCCAGCGTCTGGGCGTGCGGAATGATCTCCTTGTCGACGAACGTGCGAACGGTCGCGAGGATTTCTTCCTGGATGTCCGTGAGACCCGCGGTCTGGGCGAGGCGCGCCATCGCACTTCCCTTCCAAGGCTTTGGTTACCGGCGAGTATGAACCGGTTAACGCCCGTTTGCGACCGGGGTGTGCTCTCCGCAACACCGTCACGCTCGCTGTACCGAAACAGCATGCCTGACTAGTGGAATCGCGCACCCACACGCGACGAACCGAGCAGCAGGACCTTAAGATCCCCGACCACACATCTAGGGGGATCGCGATGACTTAAGACCCGTACAGCCCGAAGCAACCAGGCTGACCCGTACGGCCAGGCGCCGCAATACGGCCAGCCCGGCCCCTACGGCCAGCAGCAGCCCATGTACGGCTACGGCTACCCGCCGCCCGTGCCGAAGTCGCAGACGAACGCGATCCTGGCTTTGGTGCTGTCGCTCGTGGGCTTCGCGACCTGTGGCGTGACGTCGATCGTCGGCATCATCTTCGGCCACATCGCACTGGGGAAGATCAAGCGGGGCGAGGAGGAGGGCCACGGGATGGCGCTCGCCGGCGTCATCGTCGGCTACGTCGTCATCGTCGGCTATGTGGCTCTCCTGGCGTTCTACGTTCTCGCGATTGTCGTGGCGGTCAACAACGGCTATCGCTGACCGGCTGGGCGAAACTCAGCTCGCGAGGACGATTTCCAGGGAGTCGCCGCAGTGGCGGCAGACATCGGCGAACACGTGCACGTCGGTGGCGCATCCCGGGCAGCTGCGGAAGCTGCGCTCGAGCAGGTCGTCCTCGCGGCGCTTGAAGAGCCGCAGCCGTCTACCGGCCTTGCCGTTACTGGAACGTGACATGCCATGAGCATGCACCCCACCCCGGGGCCGAACCGCAAACTTCAGTAACGGATTGTGCGCCACTTCACCCGTTTTGAATGCAACCTGTGACGGTCGAACACGTCCAGTTACATTCAGGGTGAAGTAGCACACAATCCGTAACGGAAGTCAGTCCTCCGGCGGAGACCAGACGTTCGACCGCGCCATGCCCGCGGCGCGCCCCTTGCCGGAGATCACGAGCGCCATCTTGCGGGACGCCTCGTCGATCATCTCGTCGCCGAGCATCACGGCGCCGCGCTTACCGCCCGCCTCGGACGTGAAGTACTCGTACGCGTCCAGGATGTTCTCGGCGTGGTCGTAGTCGTCCTGCTTCGGGCTGTAGACCTCGTTGGCCGCGTCGATCTGGCCGGGGTGCAGCACCCACTTGCCGTCGAAGCCGAGCGCCGCCGAACGTCCGGCCACGCGCTTGTAGCCCTCGACGTCGCGAATCTGCAGGTACGGGCCGTCGATGGCCTGCTTGTCGTGGGCCCGCGCGGCCATCAGGATCCGCATCAGGATGTAGTGGTAGGCGTCGCCGACGTCGTAGCCGGGCGGCTGCTCACCGACCACGAGCGACTTCATGTTGATCGACGCCATGAAGTCCGCCGGGCCGAAGATGATCGTCTCGACGCGCGGGGACGCGGTGGCGATCGCGTTGACGTTGTTCAGGCCGAGCGCGTTCTCGATCTGCGCCTCGATGCCGATCTTGCCGACCTCGTAGCCCATCGTCTTCTCGATCTGGGTGATCAGGAAGTCGAGCGCGACGATCTGCTCGGCCGTCTGGACCTTCGGCAGCATGATGCAGTCGAGGTTCGCGCCCGCGCCCTCGACGACCTCGGTGACGTCGCGGTAGGTCCACTCCGTCGTCCAGTCGTTGACGCGGACGACGCGGGCCTTGTTGCCCCAGCCGCCCTCGTTGAGCGAGGCGACGATGGTCTTGCGGGCGTCGGGCTTGGCCAGCGGCGCGCAGGCGTCTTCCAGGTCCAGGAACACCTGGTCCGCCGGCAGCGTGCGCGCCTTGTCGATCATCTTCTGGCTCGAGCCGGGGACCGCCAGACACGAGCGACGGGGACGCTGCTGGTCGACCACTGGAGTACCTCCTTGTACCGGCCGGTAACTATGAGCGCCACAGTGGCACGCATCATCTCCGGGCGCATATTCGCTGAGTCCGGTCTCACAAAGCCTGGCAGGCTGAACCGGTGGAGATCACTCGAATCCTGGACGCGGCACTCCGGAAAGCGGCCGCCGTGTGGATCACCTCACCCGGCCACGAACCCCGTCTCGTGCACGCGCATTGGCGTGCGGACGCGCTCTGGGTCATCACCGGCGGCAGCGAACAACAGGTGCCCGGCCTGACCGACCAGGCCCAGGTCACCGTCACCGTGCGCTCGCCCAGCACCCATTCGCACCTCATCGACGCTCAGGCCGTCGCACATCTGGCCGAGCCAGACGAGGAGACGACGCAGGCGCTGAACTCCGCGCGGCTCAACACCGAACCGGAGTGGGAAGCCGTGTACCGCTTGGAGTTCAGCGCATGATCACTGTTCCGGAAGGCTTCGGAAAAGCTCTTGGTGAGCGGTCGGACGAGTGGGTGGCATCGCTGCCGAAGCTCGCCACGAAGGCGTGCTCCCGGTGGCGGCTCACCCCGGACGGGCCGCTGTTGAACGGGTTCTGCGCCATCGTGCTCCCGGTCCGCCAGGCCGACGGGCACCCGGCCGCCCTCAAGATCACCTGGGTCGGCGAGGAGACCGAGAACGAACCGCTGGCGTTGAAGCTCTACAACGGCGAGGGCACCGTTCGGCTGCTCGACTACGACGAGGAGCTCGGCGCGCTGCTGCTCGAACGCCTCGACCACACGCGCTCGCTCGACGACGAGCCGATCGACAAGGCGGTCGGGGTGATCTGCGGGCTGCTGCGCCGGCACCGCGACCTGCAGGCACCCGCGGAGATCCGCAGGTTCCAGGGCGAGGTGCGCGATCACCCGGCGATACCGCGCAAACTGCTCGACGCCGCACGTGACATTGCCGACAACAGGACCATGGGCACCACCCTGGTGAACGAGGACCTGCACTACGAGAACGTGCTGCGCGGCGATCGCGAGCCGTGGTTGATGATCGATCCGAAACCGCTGGCCGGCGATCCCGAGTACAGCGTGATTCCGTTGCTGTGGAACAGGTTCGACGAGCTCGACGGCCGCAAAGGGCTGACCGACCGCTTCCTCACGATCTGCGACGCCGCCGAGCTGGACGTGCCGAAGGCGCGGGACTGGACGCTCTGCCGGGCGGTCGCGAACTGGACCTGGTGCCTGGAAGAGGACTTGGAGGACTTTGCGGCCAACCTCGCCGAGATCGCCGGGTGGGCCGCCAGAACCTGATCTAGCCTGGTCGTTGTGGTTGCTGTGAACCGGGTCTACATCGCTCAGCTGGCCGGACTTCCCGTCTTCGGCCCCGACGGCGAACCCATCGGCAAGGCCCGTGACGTCGTGATCAGCCTCCGCATCGACCGGCAGCCACCGCGCGTGCTCGGCATGGTGATCGAGCTGGCGACCCGCCGGCGGATCTTCGTGCCGATGCTGCGACTGACCTCGATCGAGCCGAACGCCGTGACGCTCGCGACCGGATCGGTGAACCTCCGGCCGTTCCACCAGCGCGTCAACGAGGTGCTGGTGATCGGCGAGGTGCTCGACGCCAAGATCGAGCTCGAGGACGGCGGCAGCGCGGTCGTCGTGGACGCCGCGATGGAACTCACCCGCACTCGCGACTGGCGGATGGTCAAGGTGGCCGTCCGGCAGCGCACCGGCCGGTTCGGCTTCAAGGGCGCGACGCAGGTGTTCCGGTGGGAGGACATCGGCGGCCTGAGCGTGAACGAGATCGCGGGCCAGCCGCAGGGCGCACAGCAGCTGGTCGCGGTGTTCGAGGGCATGCGCGCGGCGGACGTGGCGAACGCGTTGCACGAGCTGCCGGCCAAGCGCCGTTACGAGGTCGCCGACGCACTGGACGACGAACGGCTCGCGGACGTCATCGAGGAACTGTCCGAAGAGGACCAGAAGGACGTCCTGTCGCACCTGGACGAAGAACGCGCCGCCGACATCCTGGAGGCGATGAACCCGGACGACGCGGCGGACCTGCTGGCCGAGCTGTCCGAGGTGACCAAGGACCGCCTGCTCGACCTGATGGAGCCGGAGGAGTCCGAACCGGTCCGGCGTCTGCTGAAGTACAACTTCGACACCGCCGGCGGTCTGATGACACCGGAGCCGATCATCCTCACGCCGGACGCGACGATCGCGGAAGCGTTGGCACGAGTGCGAAACCCGGACCTGACGCCGGCACTGGCGTCGATGGTCTTCGTCTGCCGTTCCCCCTCCGCAACGCCGACCGGCCGTTACCTCGGCTGCGTGCACATCCAACGGCTGCTGCGCGAACCACCGTTCGACCTGGTCGCCGGCGTGCTCGACACGGACATGGCGCGCCTGCCGCCGGACGCGTCGCTGAGCGACGTGACGCGCTACTTCGCGACGTACAACCTGGTGTGCGCCCCGGTGACGGACGAGTCGGAACACCTCCTCGGCGCGGTCACGGTGGACGACGTGCTGGACCACCTGCTGCCGGCCAACTGGCGCGAGACGGGACTGAACCATGCCTGAACTGCTGCCACGGCGCAGACTCGACCAGCCGCGCGAACCCCGCGGCTTCCGCCTGTCGATCGACCCCGACACGTTCGGTCAGCTTTCCGAACGGCTCGCGCGCTTCCTCGGCACGGGCAAGTTCCTGTTCTGGCAGACGCTGCTCGTCCTCGCCTGGATCACGGTGAACCTCGTCGCCGTGTCGCTGCGGTGGGACCCGTACCCGTTCATCCTGCTGAACCTGGCGTTCTCGACGCAGGCCGCCTACGCCGCGCCGCTGATCCTGCTCGCGCAGAACCGGCAGGACGACCGGGACCGGGTGTCGCTGGAGGAGGACCGGGCGCGGGCGGCACAGACCAAGGCGGACACCGAGTACCTGGCGCGGGAACTGGCCGCGTTGCGGCTGGCGGTGGGTGAGGTGGCGACGCGCGACTTCATCCGGGGTGAACTGGAGAAGCTGGCGAAGGAGCAGAACAACACCAGGAAGGTCCGGCCGTGACGGTTGTGCGCCGCGTCACGTCCTGATCTGTCCATTCGCGACCAGGTCCGCCAGCACCTCGTGGATCGCCGGCGCCGTCTCGACGTGCGATCGGTACTCATCCCGGTTCACGTACGTCAGCTCGGCGATCTCACCGCCCGGCTGCGGTGTGCCGAGCAACGAAGCCGTGAAACAGGTCATGTCGACCATCGCGCCCTCCCCCTCCCCGTATGCGGGAGCGACATAGCGCTTCAGGACCTCCGGAGTGCCCAGCTCGACCCCGAGCTCCTCCAGAACCTCCCGGCGCAGGGCGTCGGCAAGGCTCTCACCAGGCTCGATCTTGCCACCGGGCAGGTAGAAGGCCTTCTTGTTGCGTGAGCGCACAACGAGGAGGCGGCCAGCCTCGACGTGCACAAGTCCCACGACCGTGATCACGGGAACACGTCGTCCGCTGCCAGTCGATCGCACGTGCGGCCGAAGGCTTCGAGCTCACCTGCCCCGAAGCTCTCCCCGAAGTGCTCTGCCACGCCCGCCAGATGAGTGGCGGACGCGCTGCGGAGACGTTCTGCACCGAGCGGTGTGAGCACGGCCACGATGCCGCGTCCGTCACCGTCGGCACGTTCCCGTCCTACGAGGCCGGCGCGTTCCAGGCGGTCCACCAGGCGGGTCACGCCGGATCGGGACAGCAGGACGGCGTCGGCCAGTTCGGTCATGCGCATGCGCATGGAAGGCGACTCGGCCAGTTGGACCAGCACGTCGTACGCCGCGAGCGAAAGGCGCTGCTCAGCAATCAGTTCGGCCTCAAGGACCCTCGTGATCCGTGCATGCGCGCGGAGAAACGATCGCCACACCCCGAGCTCGACACGGGTGGGCAACCGGGAACTACCCGATTCCGGCACGGACGTCGATGTTACGGACAGCTCCGACACGGCTACGACCTGGGCCTGTCGACAAAGTGACCGGCCGGTAGGACAGGCGTGGGCCGGACGTAGCATGGCTGGTGTGACCACCACCCAGCCCCTCCCCACCGTCGAGGACGTCCGCAAGGCGCTCGCCGGTGTGCAGGACCCCGAAATCCGCCGTCCGATCACCGAAATCGGCATGGTCAAGGACGTCGAGGTGGGCTCGGACGGTGCCGTCGTGGTCGGGATCTTCCTGACCGTCGCCGGCTGCCCGATGCGGGACAAGATCACCAAGGACGTCACCGCCGCGGTCTCCGAGCTCGACGGCGTCTCCTCCGTGCGCGTCGACCTGGACGTCATGAGCGACCAGCAGCGCACCGAACTGCGCAAGTCGCTGCGCGGCGGCTCCGAGGAGCCGGTCATCCCGTTCGCCCAGCCGGGCTCGATGACGCGGGTGTACTGCGTCGCGTCCGGCAAGGGCGGCGTCGGCAAGTCGTCGGTGACGGTCAACCTGGCCGTGGCGATGGCCGCTCGTGGCCTGTCGGTCGGCATCGTCGACGCGGACATCTACGGCCACTCGATCCCCCGCATGCTCGGCGCGGACGGCCGCCCCACCCAGGTCGAAAAGATGATCATGCCGCCGTCCGCGCACGGCGTGAAGGTCATCTCGATCGGCATGTTCACGCCGGGCAACACGCCCGTGGTGTGGCGCGGGCCGATGCTCCACCGCGCGCTGCAGCAGTTCCTCGCGGACGTGTTCTGGGGCGACCTGGACGTGCTGCTGCTCGACCTGCCGCCGGGCACCGGTGACGTCGCGATCTCCGTGGCCCAGCTGGTCCCGAACGCCGAGATCCTGGTCGTCACCACGCCGCAGCAGGCCGCCGCCGAGGTGGCGGAGCGGGCCGGGTCGATCGCCCTGCAGACCCGTCAGCGGGTCGCCGGGGTCATCGAGAACATGTCGTGGATGGAGATGCCCGACGGCTCGCGCATGGAGGTCTTCGGCTCAGGTGGCGGTCAGGCCGTCGCGGAGTCGCTGACCCGGACCGTGGGTTCCGACGTGCCGCTGCTCGGGCAGGTGCCGCTGGACCCGAGGCTGCGCGAGCACGGGGACACGGGCACGCCGATCGTCATGTCGGTGCCGGACTCGGCCGCCGCCAAGGTGCTCACCGAGATGGCGACGAAGCTGTCGGTCCGGTCGCGCGGCCTGGCCGGCCGTCTGCTGAACGTCACTCCCGCCGGGCGCTGATCGAGCGCCGGGCGCTGATCGAGCGAAATCGCGCGCGGCGAACAGCCCTCCCCACCAGGGGGACCTAGCCGCCCAATACGTGTGACGCTATCGCCAGAAGCGGGCTGTCAAGCCACCGCTCGGCGATCTGTGGACAACTCAGGTGGCGTCGGGGTCGAACGGCGGGCGCTCACCGGGTGCGAGCGGCCGCTGCTCCGGCGCGGAAGCAGTGGGCGGCGTCGGATACCCGTTGGCCTTGGAGGGCTCGGGGTCGTCGAACAGGTGCTTGGTGACCGCCTGCTTGGGGTTGAAGTTGCGCAGCTCCCGCAGGTCCTCCAGGGGCTTGCGGAGCGACTCGAACTCCGGCCCCATCTCCTGCTTGAGCTGTTCGCGGGCACCCGTGGCGTACTCACGGACCGAGCGGACCGTCTTGCCCAGCCACGCGGCCGCGGACGGCAGCCGTTCGGGCCCCAGGACGAAGAGACCCGCGACGACGATGATGAGGATCTCTACCCATCCGATGCTGTCGAACACAGGTCTCAGCCTACTTCTCAGTCGGACTTCAAGGTCACGTCAAGTTTGAGCTCTCGGCCCTGCCGGGCCAACACCACCTGAACGGTCTGGCCGATCTCGTGCTCTCGGACGGCCACGACGAGCTCGGCGGCGTTGCGAACCATGCGGTTGCCGACCTTCGTGATCACGTCGCCCTCCTGGATGCCCGCGGCCGCGGCCGCGCCACCGGCGGGCACGTTCTGCACCTGAGCACCCTCGGAGGTCTCCGCGGACACGGACTTCACGTTGACGTTCATGTCCGCGTGCTTCACCGAACCGCTGCGGATCAGCTCCTGGCTGATCTTGCGGGCCTGGTTGCCGGAGATCGCGAAGCCCAGGCCGACCGACCCGCCGGTCTCGGTGCGGATCGACGAGTTGATGCCGATGAGAGCGCCGCGCGAGTCCACCAGCGCGCCGCCGGAGTTACCGGGGTTGATGGCCGCGTCGGTCTGGATCGCGTCGTAGGTGACCTGCGGGCCGCCGTTCTCGCCCGCCGCCGTCACGGGCCGGTGCAGCGCGGAGACGATGCCCTCGGTGACCGTGTTCGACAGCTGCAGCGGCGAGCCGATGGCGATCACCGAGTCGCCGACCTGGAGCTCGTCGGAGTTGCCGAACTGCACGACCGTCGGGTTCGTGACCTCGACCTTGATGACCGCGAGGTCGGTCTTGGGGTCGCGGCCGACCACGCGGGCGGCGGCGCGGGTGCCGTCGGTGAAGATGGCGCTGAGCTTGGCCGAGGAGTCCTGGGTGGCGGGGGCGACCACGTGGTCGTTGGTCAGGATGTAGCCGCCGCCGTCGATGACGACGCCGGAGCCGACGCCCGCGACGTTGGCGCCCTTGAACTCGATCGACACGACGCTGGGCGTGACGCGCTTGGCGAGGTCCGAGATCGAACCGGCCGGGCGCTCCTTGCCCTCCGTGACCTCGGCGAGCGTCACCGTCGAGTCGGTCAGCGGGTTGCCGGCGCGGCCGATCAGCCAGCCGACGAGACCGCCGAGCGAGCCGACGAGCAGTGCGGCGGCCAGCAGCACCGCCAGCGCGGCCGGCTTCACGCGTCGACCGAACAGCAGCTCGGGAACGCTCAGCTGGGGGCCGGGCTCGGGCTTGCGCTCAGGCTCACCGGGCGGGTCCTCGCCCACGGCGGGCGGGCCGATCACGGCACCGGCGGCCGGGTCGCGCCACGGGTCGCCGGCGGGCTTGTCGCCCCAGAACACCGGGTCGATGTCCGGATCCGGTTCCCCGACGGGCTGCGGCGGGCGCTGCAGAAGTTCAGAGGAGCCCTGGCGGCCGAACGCGGTCACCAAGGACTCGGGAGCCGGCGGCGCGGACTCGACGGGACGCATGGGCACGTCGCGCGTGGCGAACGCACCGGGCACACCGTCCGGGCGGCCGAAAGCGGTGGCGTACGCGGGGTCTACCGGCGGCTGCACCAGGGGCCGTGGCCGGAGCCTGCGATGCGCTCCGTCGTCCACTCCGGAAACGGGTGTGGGCGTCTGGCCGTTGGGCGACTGCTGGCTCATCTCTCCCCGTGTTTCCTACTGGAGGGTTGACCTACAGCCTGCCTGACGAACGGTGAAATGACTGTCAGGGGGTAGTGGCGAACACCGCGCCCGCATTCTGCGGAGCGGTCGGGGAGGCCGGAGCATCACTGTTGTCCGGCGAGGTGAACGCGAGTGCGCCGAGCAGCATGCCGCTCACGACGACACCGGCACCCTGGCGGGCCCGGCGGCCGGTGAACCAACCTTGACTGCCCAGCGGCTTGGACGACCCCAGCACAGGGCCTGAGCCGAACGCGGGCCGGTCCGTGCGCTGCACGGCGACGAACTGACCGTCCTCGGTGATCGCGAGCCCGTCCGGTGCGGACGGCAGGTCGACCTCCTGCGGGATGGCGCCGAGCCGGTCCAGCAGCGACGCCGACGCGGTAGGCGCGCCAGCAGCGCGGACCGCGGTGCGCGCCTGCTGCTGGGTGTAGGTCTCGAAGGCGCAGAAGCCACAACGCTGAATGTGCGTCGAGGCCCGCTCGTGTGCGACCGAGGACAGCTCCCCGTCCACGAACGCGACCACGGCATCCGGCAACAGGTGCTGCTCAGGCAGGCCCCAACCACGGAGGTCGGTCATGCAGAGTCCTCCAGCAACGATTCCTGACGACGGCGTTCCAGGGCGACCTTCAGAGCCTGGCGGCCCCGATGGATCCTGCTCCTCACCGTACCCATCTTCACCCCGAGCGTGGCGCCGATCTCCTCGTAGGAGAGTCCTTCGACGTCACACAGGACCACAGCGGCACGGAACTCCGGCGGGAGCTCGTCCAACGCGGCCTGCAGGTCGGGATCAAGGTGGTTCTCGTCGTAGATCTCTTCAGGGGACAGGTCGTCACCCTCGAGGCGGTCGTTGTCCTCGGGCAGCGCCTCCATTCGCACGCGGCTACGGCGGCGAGCCATGTCGAGGAAGAGGTTGGTGGTGATGCGGTGCAGCCACCCCTCGAAAGTGCCCGGCTTGTACGACGCGAGCGACCTGAACACCCGGATGAACGTCTCCTGGGTCAGATCCTCGGCATCGTGCTGGTTGCCGGTCAGGCGGTACGCGAGCCGGTAGACCCGGTCCGCATGCTCACGGACAATTGCGTCCCACGAGGGCGGCGTCCAGTCGGCCGTCTCGATGGGCGCGACGGCCTCCGGCGAACTCGACTGCGTGCGCATCAGGTGTTTCGGCACCTCCATGTGGGCCGCCCGGCGACCCTTACGCGGCTCAACGGGCGACGGGTCCGGCTTGTTCCCGACTAGAGCCTGGCTTCTTGCTTACATACCTTCTCCTGCTCTCTTTAAACGATCGTGAGAGTGGGCTGAGAGCATCCTGAGAATCTCGGTTCGGGCCGCGTTCACCCGTTTTGGGCACGCGTGGCGCTAGCCTCCGTATCCGTGACCCTGGAATCGGCCCTGCGGGAGTACGTCGAGCAGTACCTCCCCGAGGACGACGTGCACCTGGCAGCACGAGCACGCGGCCAGGAACTGGGCTGCGTGCCCATCGGTGCAGGTGGAGGAGCCGCACTGCGGTTCCTGACCACCGCTCTACAAGCCAAAGCCGTGGTCGAGATCGGCACGGGCGCAGGCACCAGCGGCCTCTACCTGCTGGCAGGCATGCCCCAGTCAGGCGTACTGACCTCGATCGACGTGGCCCCCGAACATCAACGAGCCGCACGCGAGGCCTACACCGCCGCAGGCATCTCGCCCTCGCGCACCCGCCTGATCATGGGCCAGGCCCTGGACGTACTCCCACGCCTGACCGACGCGGCCTACGACCTGGTCTTCGTAGACGCCTACAAGCCCGAATACCCTCAATACCTGCAACACGGCGTCCGCATGCTGCGCCCCGGCGGCGTGATCGCGTTCGACAACGTCCTGTGGCACGGCGCGGTGGTAGATCCCAAGCAGCAGGACGACTCGACCCAGGCCATGCGGGAGATCGCCCGCTCCGTACGGGACGACGACCGCCTCGTACCAGTGATCCTGCCGCTGGGCGACGGCCTACTGGTAGCCGCCCGCAAGCCCTGACCACCGCCCCGATAGCGAAGGCGGAGCCGAGCCGTCCCTCCCCCGCGAGGCCGCAGGCGAGCCGTCCACCCATACCGGGCCCGGTGGTGGGGTCCCCCGATCAGATTGCCGCGGCGTCTGGGGCCAGCGCCCCAGGAAACGCACGCAACAGGACCCGCCGCCCGCAAGGCGACCCACCCGCAAGGTCGCGCAGCCCGCAAGCCGACCATCCGCAAGCGTCCCGGCGTCGTCAGTAAGCCCGGACGCCCTTGCCGAGGACCGTGACGCCACCAGCCGAAACCGTGTACCGCTCCCGATCCATAGGAGCATCCACGCCAATCAACGCCCCATCCGGCACAACAACGTTCTTGTCCAGGATCGCCCGCCGAACCACAGCACCCTTGCCGATCCGAACCCCGGGCAACAACACCGACCCCTGCACCACCGACCCGACCTCAACGATCACATCGGACGAGATCACCGACCCGTGGATCTTCCCGGAGATGATCGACCCAGGCCCCACCATCGAGTCCTCAGCGGACCCACCGGCGATGAACTTCGCCGGCGGCATCGGCGGCGTGGCCGTGCGAATCGGCCACAACTGGTTGTACAGGTTGAAAATCGGATGGACCGAAACCAAATCCATGTGCGCGTCGTAGTAGGCGTCGATCGTCCCGACGTCACGCCAGTACCCACGGTCCCGATCGGTAGCGCCGGGAACCTCGTTGTCCTGGAAGTCGTAGACGTGCGCCTTACCCCGATCGACCAGCATCGGGATGATGTCGCCACCCATGTCGTGGTCGGAGTCCGGGTTCAACGCGTCCCCGCGCAGCGCGTCCAGCAGCGCCTCGGTCGTGAACATGTAGTTGCCCATGGACGCGAACGTCACGTCGGGGTCGTCCGGCACGTGTGGCGGCTCGGACGGTTTCTCCAGAAAGCGCGTGATCTTGCCGGAGGCGTCCGAGTCGATGCAGCCGAAGGCCTTGGCCTCGGTTCGCGGCACCCGGATTCCGGCGACGGTCACGGCCGCGCCCGACTCGACGTGCTGCGAGATCATCTGGCCCGGGTCCATCCGGTACACGTGGTCGGCACCGAAGATCACCACGTGATCGGGCTTCTCGTCGTGGACGAGGTTCAGCGACTGGAAGATCGCGTCCGCGCTGCCCGTGTACCAGCGGGGGCCCAAACGTTGCTGGGCCGGCACCGGTGTCACGTACTGACCGAGCACATTGGACAGGCGCCACGTCGTCGAGATGTGGCGGTCCAGTGAGTGCGACTTGTACTGCGTCAGCACGCAGAGCTTCGCGAGCCCCGCGTTGACCAGGTTAGACAGCACGAAGTCGACCAGCCGGTAGTTGCCCCCGAAGGGCACAGCCGGTTTCGCGCGGTCGGCCGTCAGTGGCCACAGGCGCTTGCCTTCACCACCGGCAAGCACAATTCCGAGGACGTGCGGCTGCCCCTTCACGGTATGTGACCCTATCTGTGCGATCGAGCTTCAACCAGACGCAAACTGGTTTGTCCCAACAAGTACCGCAGTGATCTACGGTGGGTGCGTGCGAGTTGCGCTCATGACGCGGGAGTACCCACCTGAGGTCTACGGCGGCGCTGGTGTGCACGTGGGATTCCTCGTGCCCCATCTCCGCGAACTTGTCGACGTCGACGTGCACTGCTTCGGTGCACCTCGCGGAGACGCCACGGCCCACAACCCGCCGCACAGCCTGGAGCAGGCGAACGCGGCCCTCACGACCCTCGCGGTCGACCTTGAGATGGCCGCGGCGGTGTCCGCGGCGAACCTTGTCCACTCGCACACCTGGTACGCCAACATGGGCGGTCACCTGGCGAAACTCCTGCACGGGATCCCGCACGTGGTGACCGCGCACTCGCTGGAGCCGCGCCGTCCGTGGAAGGCCGAGCAGCTCGGCGGCGGGTACCGGATCTCGTCGTGGGCGGAGCGGACCGCGTACGAACACGCGGACGCGGTCATCGCCGTGAGCGAGGGCATGCGCACGGACGTGCTCGACGCCTACCCCGCGCTGGACCCGGCGAAGGTGCACGTGGTCCGCAACGGGATCGACGCGACGGCGTACCACCCCGTGACCGAGACCGACGTGCTCACCTCGCACGGCATCGATCCCGGCAAACCGGTCGTCGCGTTCGTCGGCCGGATCACCCGGCAGAAGGGTGTCGGCCATCTCGTGGCCGCCGCGCACGAGATCGACCGGGACGCGCAGGTCGTGCTGTGCGCCGGCGCGCCGGACACGCCGGAGATCGCTGAGGAGACCGAGCGGGCGGTGCGCGAGCTCGCGGCGGCCCGGCCGGGAGTCTTCTGGATCCAGCAGATGCTGCCGCAGCCAGAGGTGCGGCAGATCCTCAGCCACGCGACGGTGTTCGTGTGCCCGTCGGTCTACGAGCCGCTCGGGATCGTGAACCTGGAGGCGATGGCGTGCGGCACGGCGGTCGTCGCGAGTGACGTCGGCGGCATCCCGGAGGTCGTCGTCCACGGCGAGACCGGTCTCCTGGTCCACTACGACGAGCAGGATTTGTCGACATATCGACGCGAGCTTGCTCAGTCGATCAACGAGCTGATCGCGGACCCGGAGCGCGCTCGTCGTTTCGGGGCCGCCGGACGCAAGCGTGCTGAGCAGGAGTTCTCGTGGTCCGCGATGGCCGAGCAGACGGTCGAGGTCTACCGCAGCGTGATTTGAGACACACTCGGTCGGGGCAACCCCAAAGTGTGAACGCCGCCTTTAACCAGTAGTGACCTTTTGGTTTCAACTGGTGAGGGGCGAGCGAACTGTGCGTGGTGCTGCGCTGGGTCTGACGGTCCTCTTCGCGGTCACGGGATGCGCGACAGCACCGAAGGCGCAGCCCACAGCGGTCTCGCTCACAATCGACGGCCTGAAGCTCGCCGATGCCCCTGACCTGCAGGCACAGGCCGAGGCGCAGCTCGCCTACACGCTCGACTACGGCTACGTGGCCCGGGCGGGCGCCGCGGCGATCAGCTGCTGGTTCGCCAAGACCGGCCTCGAAGTCCGAGGTGGACAAGCGGCTGTGGTGCGGACCGGTCCAGGTACCGGGAACCGCCGCCGCCACCGACTGGGTGCCGGTGCCGATGAAGGAAGTCACCAAGACCGGTGACGAGGTCCGCTACGAGGTGCAGTCGCCGCAGGTGCCGGAGAACGGCAACCGCAGCACGCCCGGCGGAACCCTGGTGCGCACCGACGGCAAGCAGTTCGACCCGGCGAAGCAGCAGGACCTCACCGCGGGCCGCGACTTCCTCGCCGTGCTGCCCGACGACGGCAAGCGCACGAACGCCGATCTCGGTCTTGGCAACGTTGACATCAGGCTGCGCGACGACCTGCTCGGCACCGCGATCACCGGCTGGGCGAACCCGGACATCTGGTTCACCGCCGACGGCACGCTGCGGGCCGAGACCGGCTCGCGGCTGCGGGTGATCCGGATGAAGGTCGACAAGCACTACGAGACGGACAGCGGTTTCCACCGCACGAACTGGCAGGGGTTCGCCCCGCAGCCGTCCGAGCTCGCTGCTGGAGGTGCCGGGCAAGCGGCACGTGCTGCCCGCCGACCGGCTGCCGGCCACCGGCTCGGTCTTCGTCGTCTACACCGTGCCGGACCCGCAGGAGAAGGCCGAGACGATCGCGCTCGGCACGCTCGGGGCCAAGTCGCTGGAGCAGCGCGCCGAGATCCCGTCCGGCGCGCGCACGGACGACCCACCCGCCGTGTTGAAGCGCGCAGCCGGTCCGGCCCAGTTCTCGGAGCCCACGCAGAGGATCAAGTTCGGCGACCTCGAGATCGGCATGAAGGTCACCGGGATCAGACTCGGCCGGCAGCGCCCGATCAAGCTCGGCGAGGGCCAGTACGACGTGGCCACGATCTCCGCGCCGGACAAGGCGCTGCTGGAGGTGCGGCTGGAGGCCACCGGCAAGCTGCCCGACACCGCGGGCGGCATCCTGACCAAGGACGTGATCACCGTGACGCTGCCGGACGGCAGGATCGCGCCGCAGGTCGGCGCCCGCTACGACGGCGGCCCGCTGCCGTTCGCGATCGTGGTCGAGGTCCCGGCGGACACCCGCTCGGTCTCGGTCGGCCTGGTCGAGGGCAAGCTGGCACTGCCGCGCCTCGGCGCTACGCCGGTTTCTCCCGTCGACGCGCGCCTCACGCTCGCCCTGGAGTTCTGAACGAGCATCGCGGCGAACGCGAGCCAGCCCAGGATCACCAGCACCAGGCCTCCCCAGCCCCACTCCTCGTACGAGGTGCTGCCGGCCGTGCCGCCGACGCTGCTGCCCACGTAGAACCCGCAGAGGTACAGCCCCGACGCATGGCCGCGGGCGTGTTCGGGAGCCCGCGCGCCGACCCAGCCGCTCGCGGAGGTGTGCGCCGCGAAGAAGCCGGCGGTGACGATCGCCAGGCCCAGCGGCACCCACAGCAGGCTCGCGAGCGCCCCGAGCGCCATCACGCCGATGCACATGAGCAGCACGCGCCCACGTCCGAACCTGTCGGCCAGCCGGCCCGCGAAGGCCGCCGAGGTGCCGCCGAACGCGTAGAACAGGAACACCAGCGACTCCAGCCACGACGGACCGGTGAGCTGGAAGCCCGCGACGTTGTAGAACGAGATGAACGCCCCGACGAGCAGCGCCGCGACCACGTACAACGAGACCAGCACCGGGTCCCGCACCGCCGCCTTCATGCCGCGTGGCGCACGCTTCGGCGCGGCGTGGGCGCGGGGCAGGAAGCACACCACGACCATCGCCGCCGCCAGCCCGACCACGCCGGTGAGCAGGATCGACCCGCGCCAGCCCAGCCAGTCCACCGTCGTGCCGGACAGCAGCCGGCCGATCATGCCGCCCGTGCTGTTGCCGGCGATCATGGCGCCCATCGCCGCGCCGAGCTTCCCGTTGTCCAGCTCGTCCGCGAGATAGGCCATCGACGCCGCGGGCACCCCGGCCGCGGCGATGCCCTGCAGCACCCGCAGCAGGAGGAAGACCTCGTAGTTCGGCGCGAACGGCAGCACGACGCCCAGCAACCCCGCCAGCAGGACGCTGACCACGATCACCGCCCGGCGCCCGAGCCGTTCGGACAGCATCGCCACCGGCACGACGACGACCGCGAGAGCGAGCGTCGCCGCCGAGAGCGCGAGCGACGCGCCGCCGGGTCCCAGGCCGTACTCCGCGGCGATCTGCGGCAACACCGGCTGCGGCGCGTACAGCAAGGCGAAGCACGCGAGCCCCGATGCGGCGATGGACGCGGTCAACCTGTTCACGCGTTTGACGCTAAGCCATCCGTCCAATACGGAAATGCGCCAGAATCAATCCGTGGATGAATTGGAGCTGGCCCCGAAGCTGGCGGTGCTGAAAGCGCTTGCCGCCGACGAGCACGTGACTCGCGTCGCAGAACGCGTCGGGCTGCCGCAGCCGACCGTCAGCCGCTGGATCGCGGAGCTCGGCGAGCAGCTCGGCGCACCGATCATGGTCAGGACCGGCCGCCGGGTCCGGCTGACCCGCGCCGGCCGGCTCCTCGCCCAGGCCGCGACCCGGTCACTGGCCGCGCTGGAACCGGGCCTGCGCGAGGTCGAGGAGGAGCTCGACCCGGAGAAGGGCCGCGTGGTCCTGGGCTTCCTGCACATGCTCGGCCGGTCCGTGGTGCCGGAGCTGGTCCGCGGGTTCCGCGCCGAGCACCCGCACGTGCGGTTCGGCCTGATCCAGAACGCCCGCTACACCGTGGTCGAGAAGCTGCGCCAGGGCGAGATCGACCTCGCCCTGGTCGCCCCGCCGCCCGACGGTCCCGAGTTCGAGTCGGTGGTCCTGTTCGAGCAGGAGCTGATCGTCGTCGTGCCGTCCACGCACCGGCTGGCCACCAGGAAGACCGTGCGGATCCGGGATCTGGAGGACGAGGAGCTCATCGTCCTGGAGCACGGTTACGGCCTGAGGCAGATCACCGACGACATGTTCGCCGCCGCCGGGTTCACCCCGCGCATCGCGTTCGAGAGCCAGGAGATCGAGACCGTGCGCGGCCTGGTGGCGGCGGGTCTCGGCGTCGCACTGCTCACGCACGCCGAGACCACGCCGCCCGCCGGGCTGCGCGAACTACCGCTGACCCCGCGGGCGGGCCGGGTCTTCGGGCTGGCGTGGCTGAAGGACCACCCGCTGCCGCCCGCGGTCCGTGCCTTCCGCGACCACGCCCTCAGGACTCACGAGGTCCAGCGCTGAGTGCCTGACCACGTCCGCAGATAGGACTCCGCACCGCCCAGCATTTCCTGCACGAGCTGGTCACCGCCGAGCTTGCCGCACCTGCTCGACCCAGTCCGGCAGCAGGCCGACGTGCGCGCCACCGTCGGTGTTGATGTCCCACACGCGGTCGCCGGTGCGCTGCCGGTCGACCAGCGGACCGTCCGGGTAGCTGCGGAACGGGTAGGTCACGCCGGTGCGCGGCGCCGGGTGCGAGCCCACGCCGTTGAAGTCGCTGCCGAACCCGAGACCCACGCCGTACTTCTGGCGCAGCGCTGCCGTGGAGGCCGCCTGGGAGACGAACCCGTCGGCGTCGAACTCGTAGGACGCCACGAAGCCACCGAGCTGGTAGACCTTCTCGGTCCACTGCGCGTCCATCCAGCTGTGGCTCGACAGGATGCCGGGGTAGCGGGCCTGAGCTGCCAGGTCCAGCGTGCGAGACGCGGCCTTCACGCTCATGTGGTCGATCTCGATCATCATGTGCCGCCGCATCAGGCCCTTCACCGCGTACTCGCCGAGTGACGTCAGGCCACGCACGTTGCAGCGCTTGGCGTCGTCGTACTTCGGCGCGACGGCGGTGGCCGGGATCAGCGCGTTCGCCGGCGCGGTGCCGATCGGGTTGTCCTGCTGCGGGCCGGCGCACTTCTCGGTCTTCCACCACGTGCCCGTGCGCAGGAACTGGCCGGCGTTGAGCACACCGCCCTGTACACCGGAGTCGAACCTGACGCCGCACAACGCGTTGTCGAACTTGTGGCACAGGAACACGCTGCGCACGCCGAGCGCGTAGACCTCGTCCAGACCGCGGTCGATGTCCGCCTTGCCGCACAGCGGGAGATCGATCAGCTGCCGGCAGCCGAAGAGCTCAGAGGTCTCGATGCCCAGCACCACGGCGAGCTTGCCCTGCTTGATCACGTCCCTGGCCTGCTCGGACGACGTGACGATGCGGAACCAGCCCTTGCCGGGGCCGCCGAACTGCTTGTCCACGAAGTCCTGCAACGCGTACGTGCGCTTGGCCTGCAGCCGGACCGACGTCATCTCGTCGCACGGCTTGTCCTTGAACGGGTAGATCACGCACAGCGTGGCGTTGCTGGTGAGGTCGGTGACCAGCACGCGCTGCCCGCCGCGCCACGCCCGTTCCAGCCAGGCGTAGTAGTTCTGCTGGTGCGAGACGGTCTTGTAGGACGGCCAGTCCCGGAACGTCGGCCAGCCCACCGGGTCGTGGCCGTCGAAGTCGTTCGTCACGAGCGCCTCGAAGATCGCGCCGAGCCCGGCCGGATGGTGCTCGGGGCAGTCCTTCAGCGCGTCCGCCGCACCCTGCTCGGAGAACTGCTTCCCGCAGATCAGCCGGCCACCGAACGCCTCGTCGGTCATCAGGTGGTTGTGCGCGTCGACGAACCCGCGCACCCGGCCCTGCCCGTCGGTGCCCCCGAACGGCTCCCCGGTCACGTTGATCTGCGGAGTCGACCGCGGGCCTCGCCACGGGTTCCCACCAGGGCGTACTCGCCGATGCAGGGGTGAAGGCCGCGGCTATCAACGCGGCGGCGAGGACCAGACGAACGATCACAGGGTGCTCCAGGGGATGTGGGAGAGCCCACATCATGCCCCGGAACTGCCCCGTCTCATATCGTCGGATCGTCGGTATTTAGATCACGTATCTACTTCTGCCGGGAGTAGCTCTCCGCCAGCTCGACCAGTGTCCGCGCGCCGAACCCGGTGGCACCGGCGACGACCTCGTCGAACACCTTCTCCGAACGGGCCGGTCCGGCGATGTCCAGGTGCGCCCACGGCACGTCGCCCGCGAACTTCTGCAGGAACAGCGCGGCCGTGATGCCACCCGGTCCGGGCGGGCACTGCCGGTAGTCCGCGATCTCGCTGTCGACGGCCGAGACGTGCTCCTCCAGCAGCGGCATCCGCCACCACTTCTCACCGGTCCGCGCGCCCGCACCGACCACCTCGGCGGCCACGTCGTCGGAGGCGGTGAACACCGCACCCGTGCGCAGCCCGAGCGACACCTTCATGGCGCCGGTCAGCGTCGCCACGTCCACGACCAGGTCCGGCGACAGGGTCTGCACCGCGTACGCCATCGCGTCCGCGAGCACCATGCGGCCTTCGGCGTCGGTGTTCTGCACCTCGGTCGTCGCGCCGCCGTAGTGCCGCACGACGTCGCCCGGCCGGTACGCCGTGCCCGAGACGTGGTTCTCCGCGCACGGCACGAGGCCGGTGACCTTGATCGGCAGCTGCCTGCGGGCCACGGCCATCAGCGCGGAGATCACCGCACCACCGCCGGCCATGTCCGTGCGCATGAGGTGCATGCCGTCCGCGGGCTTCACCGAGATGCCGCCCGTGTCGAACGTGATGCCCTTGCCGACGAACACCAGGTGCGGGCCCTGGCCGCCGTCGTAGGTCAACTCGAGGAACCGCGGCGGCCGCGACGATCCGCCACCGACCGCGAGCACGCCGCCGAAGCCCTGCTGCGCCAGCCACTTCTCGTCGCGCACGACGGCGGACAGGCCGGGGATCTTCTCGGCGAGCCTGGCCGCGGTGGTCGTCAGCCAGCGCGGGTCCTTCACGTTGGACGGCGTGTTCGCGAGGTCGCGTGCCAGCGAGGTGGCGGTGGCCAGCGCGTGGGCCTTCAGCGCGGCTGACGTCAGCACCTCCTCGAAGCCGGGATCACCGGCGACCAGCCGCAGCGAGCCGACCCGCTTCGGGCCGTCCTCGGCGGTGACCTTGAAGCGGTAGCCGCCGAGCGCCGCGCCGAGCACGAACGCGCGCACCTTGTCGGCGTCGAAGTCCGGCGTCAGCAACACGTCGACGGACCTGGGCGCGTCGTCACCGTTCAGCGCCCGCACGAGCGAGGCGCCGGCGGTACGAAGATCGCCGAGGGTGCCGGTGCCGACACCGAGCGTCCACACGTCGGTGCCGGGCTGACGGATCGTCTCGCCCGCCTTACCGGTGATCTCGGCGGTGTCGAGCTCGTCGCCACCCGGTCCCAGCGCCGGTCCGGTGGCCGCGAGCACGACCGTCGGAACGTTGCGGCGCGAGGTGATGGCCACCTCGACGTCCACGAGCTTGGTTGGCACTGACGGAACCGTGGAAGGCACGGCCGACCCCTCTCCCCATGAACTTGTGACCGCTCATTCTCACCTAGTGCCGTGACCGGCAGCCTTCGCCCCGTAATTCGACGGTCAGACGACGCCCTGGCGAGCGCCGCAGAGGTGGTCACAGCAGCGAGTTCGAACGAAGCGATGCCCCGGTCTCCACTGTGGAAACCGGGGCTTCACGTACTTCTCGCCGGGAGGTCTCAGCCGGCGGCGGCCTTCAGCGCGTCGCCCAGAGCGCTGGCCTCGTCCGCCGACATCTCGACGACAAGGCGCCCACCACCCTCGAGCGGTACGCGCATGACAATGCCGCGTCCCTCCTTGGTGACCTCGAGGGGACCGTCGCCGGTCCGGGGCTTCATGGCCGCCATCGCGTGCTCCCTCCGTCAAACATCTTCCCCGTCCGGCCAGGCCGGATCTGCTCCATTCTCCCCTATCGCGACTCAGGGGCGAAACCGAACCGATCTTTTGGCGAGTTCGGGTGACAGTTGTCGATCTTGACTTGTTCCTGGTCAGCACCCAATTTGACGACTACGCAACACTTTGGGCACCCTTCGGCGCGGCGTGACAGACTCAACAGGTGCGAGCCCGTTCCGCGCTCTTCGACGTCTACGGCGGCCACCTGCGCGAACGCGGTGGCGCCGCCACCATCGCCGCTCTCGTCCGGTTGCTGGAGCCCCTGGGTTTCGCGGCGCCGGCGGTGCGCACGGCGGTTTCCCGGACGGTCCGGCAGGGCTGGCTGCACCCGGTGCGGTTGCCCGACGGGCCTGGTTATGCGATGACACCTCGCGGGGAACGCAGGCTGGACGAGGCCGCCGCCCGCATCTACCGCACCGGGCCGTCCACGTGGGACGGTCGCTGGCACGTGGTGGTGCTGGAGGAGATGCCCGGCCGCGACTCGCGTGATCACCTCGCCTCCTCGCTGCAACTGCTCGGCTACGGCGCGCTCGGTCCTGTGACGTGGATCGCGCCCCGGCCGTCCCCCGAACTGGCCGACGTGCTCGCCGCGGAGGAAGTTCTCGCACGAACTTTTCACGGTTCACACGACGGTGCGGACGTCGAACTGGCGTCGAAGGCCTGGGACCTGGCCGAGCTGGGCCGGGACTACGCCGCCTTCGTCGCGCACTGGCGGCCGGCCGTGTCCGTTGTGGACGATTCCGACGACGCGGCGGCGTTCGCGGCCTCGCAGCGGCTGCTGCACGCGTGGCGGAAGTTCCTGTTCCGCGATCCCGGTCTTCCTGCTGAACTGTTGCCACCGGACTGGCCGGGGCACGCGGCAGCGACGTTCTTCGACGAACAGACACTGCGGCTGGCACCGGGCACGAGTCGGTTCGTCGACGAGTGTCTGCGGCCGGTCCGCAACGTTTCCACTGCTTGATGGAGGTCCCGAGTGTCCGAGCTCCTCGTCGACGACGCCGATGGTGTGCGCACGTTCACGTTCAACCGCCCCGAGGCGTTCAACGCGTTCACCATCGCGCTGAAGGAGACGTTCCTCAGCGCGTTGCAGGAGGCGGCGGCCGACACCTCGGTGCGCGCGGTGGTGATCACGGGTGCCGGCCGGGCGTTCTGCGCGGGCCAGGACCTCAAGGAGCACATCGGGCTGCTGCAGGCCGGTGATCCCGCGCCGCTGCACACCGTCGAGAAGCACTACAACCCGATCGTGCGCGAGCTGATCGACATGCCGAAGCCGGTGATCGCCGCGGTCAACGGCAGCGCCGCCGGCGCGGGCGCGTCCTTCGCCTACGCCGCGGACTTGCGCATCGCGGGCGCCTCGGCGAAGTTCCTGATGGCGTTCGCGAACGTCGGCCTGACCGCGGACTCCGGTGCCTCGTACACGCTGCCGCGGCTGATCGGGCACGGCCGCGCGATGGAGATGATGCTGCTCGCCCAGCCGGTCGGCGCCGAGGAGGCGTTGCGGGTCGGCATGGTCAACCAGGTCGTGCCGGACGCCGAGCTGCTGCCCACCGCGCACACGCTCGCCGCTCGCCTGGCCGCCGGTCCGACCACGGCCTACGCGAAGATCAAGGAAGCGCTGGCCGCGGCGGCGGACGGCACGCTGGAGGACGCGCTGGAGGCGGAACGCCGCACCCAGGCCGACTGCGGCGCCACCGAGGACCACCGCGAGGCCGTGGACGCGTTCGTCAACAAGCGGGCGCCCAAGTTCATCGGGCGCTAGTGGAGGAACGACTCGACGGCGGCAACGCCGGCGGAGCGGTGCGGGTCGGCGACACCGTCCGCAAACCCGCGAACCCGTGGACACCCACCGTCCACGCACTGCTCGACCACTTGAGGGACAAGGGGTTCAGCGGCGCACCGCGTGCCCTGGGGATCGACGAGCACGGCAGGGAGATCCTGACGTTCCTCGAAGGGGAGACGGTCGGCAGCCGCAGACCGTGGCCGCGGTGGGTGCACGCCGACGAGACCCTGGACCAGGTCGCCGGGTGGTTGCGTGGCTACCACCGTGCCGTGACCGACTTCGCGCCCCCGCACGACGCTGTCTGGCGAGGCGGGGGCAGGTGGGAGCCGGGACTTCTGGTCGGGCACAACGACGCGGCGCCCTACAACGCGGCCTGGCGGGACGGGCGGCTGACCGGTTTCTTCGACTGGGACTTCGCCGGGCCGGTCACCGCCGAGTGGGACCTCGCCTTCGCCGCCTTCAGCTGGGTGCCGCTGCACGCGCGGCACGTCGTCGAGGCCGAGGGGTTCACCGACTTCGCTGGGCGCCCACGCAGGCTCCGCCGCTTCCTGACCGTCTACGGCTGGTCCGGGCGGATAGAGGACTTCCTGGACGTCGTGCGCGCGAGGATCACCGCACAGGCCGAGGGCATCCGCAGCCTGGCGGACGACCCCGTGTTCGGTGAGATGGTGCGCAACGGTGTCGTGGCTGCGCTGGACCGCGCGGTCGAGGAGCTGGACGGCTTCACGGTGGCGTGATCGCCGTCACGCCTTAGCGCGAAAGCACTCCGCGATGTGGTCGTCGACCATCCCGGTCGCCTGCATCAGCGCGTAGCAAGTGGTGGGGCCGAGGAACTTGAACCCGCGGCGCTTCAGTTCCTTGGCCATCGCCTTGGACTCCGCGGTGATCGCGGGAACGTCCGCGATCGTCGCCGGGCGCACGTGGTCGACCGGCGAGAACGACCACAGCAGGTCGTCGAGATCCACGTCCAGATCGAGGATCACGCGGGCGTTGTGAATCGCCGCGTCGATCTTCATCCGGTTCCGGACGATGCCCGCGTCGGCCATCAGCCGTTCCACGTCGGCGGGACCGAAGTCCGCCACCAGCCCGGGATCGAAGTCCGCGAACGCCGCGCGGAACGCCGGCCGCTTGCGCAGGATCGTGATCCACGAAAGCCCGGATTGGAACGCCTCCAACGACATCCGCTCGTAGAGGGCGTTCGTGCCGTGCAGCTCCACACCCCACTCTGTGTCGTGGTAGGAGATGTAGTCCGGGGTCGAGTTCCCCCACGGGCAACGCGAGATCACCGGTACTCCTCGGCGAAACGGGCGAACCGCTGCAGCGACCGGCGCAGCATCAGCACGAACAGCGGCTTCACCAACGGGTAGAAGAACGGCACGTCGAGGCGCTCCGTCCACACGAAACGGCTGCCGCGCACGGCGAACACGCCCGTCCCGCGCACGACGCGACCCAGGTGCTCGACCTCGACGACGTGCGGCGGGTCCCAGCGCGTGATCCGCATCCGGTCGGAGACGCCGAACGTGACGGCGTCGATCTCGCTGCCGACGGACTGCCCGTCGCCCGCCACGACCGAGACCCGCGTCCCGAACACCCACTCCGACTGGCGTTCCCAGTCCGTCATCGCCGCGAAGATCGTCGCAGGTGGCGCCGCCACCTGGACGGACATCTCAAGCTCGGTCACGCTCTAGCTCCTCGACGCGGGCCCGCAGGGTCTCGACCTCGGTGGCGAGCCGTTGCAGCGCCCAGTCGACCTCGGTCATCTTGTAGCCGCGGAACACCTGCTGGAACTTCAGCTCGCGGACGTCCTCCGGGGTGACGTCGTCGGCCGGCAGTCGCGTCGGCGAGGCACCGGGCGGCAGCGGGGCGAGCTCCTCGCCGCGCCCGAACACCAACGCCGCGAGCAGGAACACCACTGCCGCGACGGCCACCATCACGATCAGGTAGATCAGGGCGTTGGTCACCATGTCCTCCGAAGGATGCCCCTGCTTCAGACCGGGGAGGAATTCGGACTCCGGCTCGAGCTGCCCGGCGGAGCCGGGGCGGTTCGAGCGCGCAGCATGCTGGCAACGTTACTGAAGGGTGGCGCGATGTCCGCGACCACCCGACAGTGCCGAACATCTGTTCGGTAAGGTCGCCTGCGTGGCGGATTCGGTGAGTGTGGCCCGGTATACCTACCGGCTGCGCCTGTCGCCGTCGGCCCGCCGCGGGTTGCTGGTGGAGTGGGATCGTTGCCGGTGGGTGTGGAACCAGTGTGTCGCGCTGTCGCGCGAGACCCATCGGTACAACAGCGAGTCCCGGTGATCCGCGCACGTGCGGGCCTTCGCAGTTGGACAAGCTTCTGACGGACTGGCGAGCCGGGCAGGTGTGGTTGCGGGCTGGGTCGTCGGTGGCGCAGCAGCAGGTCATCCGGGATTTCGGTGCGTCGCGTGCCAAGGCGCTCAAGGATGTGCGGGAGCGGGTGCCGCAGTGGCGGTGTGCCGGGATGCCGCGGTTCAAGAAGCGGTCGCTGGCCGACCCGACGCTCAACTACACCCGGCGCGGGTTCCGGCTGCGTGACGGTGTGCTGCGCCTGGCGGGCGGGCTACCAGAAAGCCAGGCGGCAGGCGGCGAAGATCCAGAAGAAGGTCGCCCGGCGTCGGCAGGACACCGGCCGTAAATGGGCCAAGCGGGTTGTGCGCGACCATGACGCGCTCGCGGTGGAGGACTTCCGGCCGAAGTTCCTGGCGAAGTCCACGATGGCCCGTAAAGCCGCGGACGCCGCGATCGGCGCCACCAAGCGCGAGCTGATCGCGATGGCCCGCAAGCACGGCCGGGATCTGCGGCTGGTGGACCCGAAGCACACCACAATGGACTGCGCGGCATGCGATGCGAGAACCAAGCACGCCTTGCCCCTGTCCGAACGCACCTACACCTGCACGTCCTGCGGAGCCGTGTCCCCCAGGGACAAGAACTCCGCAGCGGTGATGCTGGTCCGGGCAGGTTTGAACCCGGTCGGTGATGAAGGCACAAGACCTGCTCGTCCGCCGGACGAGCAGGCAGCCTGAGCCGAAAATCCCCACACAGCCCATGCAGGGCGGGGAGCATTCAAACGACGATCGTGGCACAGCTCAGGCAGCGGCGAGCGAGCAGACCGAGCCGGACGATCACGATCCAGGTGATCAGGCTGGCAACGCTCATCGGCAGCGACTGCATCAGCCGCGACACGTCGACGTGCGCGGTGGCCGCGATGATCGCGACATTGCCCAGCAGCACCACCGCGACGGCGACCACGGCGATCGACGCGGCGA
This sequence comes from uncultured Actinomycetota bacterium, assembly GCA_963771775.1. Taxonomy (GTDB): domain Bacteria; phylum Actinomycetota; class Actinomycetes; order Mycobacteriales; family Pseudonocardiaceae; genus Lentzea. The sequence goes on along the minus strand of CAVYUS010000001.1, from coordinate 310,928 downwards.
GCTTGGCCAGCAGCCTTGTGTCGTACTTGCGGGCGAGAATCCGGCCCAGCACCAACGCCACGAGCGCGACGCCGGACGCGGCGCCGCTGGTCAGGTCGTTCGCCTTGGCGACGACCAGGTACCAGGACGGTGTCGGCGTGCCGAAGTCCTGCCACGGCCCCACGAGCAGCATGCGGCCGTACTCCCACGCCATGTGCATCAACGGCAGCACGATGGCGAGCCAGACGAGCGTCCGCGTGCCGTAGGCGACGGCCAGCTCGGCCTGGTACTCGTTCGCGATCTCCCGGACCGGCCCGAACTCCTCGACCGCCCGGCGCGCGGCCTCCTGTTCGGTGAGACCTCTGTCGAGATGGGCCTCGGTGGCGTCGGCGAGGCTGTCGCGGGTCTCCGTCAGCAGGTCGCGGACCTGCTTGCGCGAGCCCTGCAACCGTGACCCGAGATCGGTCACGTAGCGCTCGATCACGTCTGTGCCCACTTGCCATCACCTCCCAGCACACCGTCGATGACCGTCGTGAACTCACGCCACGCACTGCGCTCGGCGTGCAGCGCCCGCCGGCCCGCCTGCGTGAGCTCGTAGGTGCGGCGCTTGCGACCTCCGACGGTGCTCCAGTCGCTGGTGACGTGGCCGGCCCGCTCCAGCCGCCGCAGCGCCGGGTAGACCGTGCCCGTCGGGAGGTCCAGCGCGCCGCCGCTGCCCTGCTGCAACGCCTCGATGATCGCGTAACCGTGCAACTGCCTGCCGTCGAGCGTGGCGAGCAGCAACGCGTCCAGGTGACCACGTAGCGCGTCCGGCTTCATGAGTAGCGACTCTACTAATGCGCGCCCTCGGACGGTCCCTGAGATGTCCCTGATTTCCGGCGTTCAGCCTGGCGCTTCCCAGGCGAAATCTGTTGCGCTGACGGCAGTTGGCGCGTGTGCAAGTACTGCCAACACGAAGTCGGTGGTACTTGCAGACGCCCAGCCAACAGCCCCGTCGGGGTAGCCCTGAGATGTCCCCGATATCGCGCTGCGGCGCTCCATAAGTAGCCGGTCTACATATAGCTTCCCTACTCATGAGCGCAGCAGACCTCGCCAGACTCCAGTTCGCGTCGACGACGTCGTTCCACTTCCTGTTCGTGCTGCTCACGCTGGGCCTGGTCACCCTGCTCGTGATCATGCAGACGCGCTTCACGATCACCGGCGCGCCCGTGCACGAGCGGATGACCCGGTTCTGGGGCCGGATCTACGTGATCAACTACGCGCTCGGGATCGTCACCGGCATCGTCATGGAGTTCCAGTTCGGCCTGAACTGGTCGGGGCTCGCGACCTACGCCGGCGACGTGTTCGGGGCGCCGCTCGCACTGGAGACGCTGATCGCGTTCTTCCTGGAGTCCACGTTCCTGGGCCTGTGGATCTTCGGCTGGGGCAAGCTCAACCGCTGGATCCACCTGGCGCTGCTGTACCTGACCGCGCTCACCGCGTTCGCGTCGGCGTTCTGGATCATGGCGGCGAACGGGTTCCTGCAGCACCCCGTCGGCTATCGGGTCGAGGGGAACGTGTTGCGGCTGGAGGACTTCTCCGCGCTTCTGAGCAACCCGACGTTCGACAGCGCCCTGATGCACGTGATCTTCGCGTCCATCACGGTCGGCGGCGTGTTCATGACCGGGGTGTCGGCGTACCACTTCATCAAGCGCACGCCCGAGGTCGACTTCTTCCGGCGATCGCTGCGGCTGGGCGTGGTCACGACCGCACTGGCCACGCCGTCGCTGATCGGGGCCGGGTTCGCACAGTTCCCGGTCATCGCGAAGTTTCAGCCCGGCAAGTCCGAGGCGACGCCGTGGATCGGCGCGCCGCTCGGGTTCATGATCCTGATCGGGATGACGCTGACGCTGGTCAGCTGGCTGACGCTGCCGTTGCTGATCAAGGACGCCGTGATCAGGATGCGGTTCCCGTTGTACCTCATGGTGATCGGCATTCCGCTACCGTTCGTGGCTGCCATCTTCGGCTGGCTGTTCCGCGAGATCGGGCGGCAGCCGTGGCTGATCTACGGCCTGTTGCGCACCGAGGACGCGGTGTCCCATGTGGACGCCTCGCAGATCCTGTTGTCGCTCATCGTGTTCACGTCCCTGTTCGTGGTGCTGGCGTGCGTTGACTGGGCCTTGATCGCACGTGCGGTCCGTCGTGGCCCGGACGTGGCGCCCGCTCCCGTCTCGCCGTTGGTGGTGACCCTGTGATGGAAACGCTTTGGCTGACCGTGCTCGGTGTGCTGACCGTCGGGTACTTCGCGTTGGCGGGCTTCGACTACGGCACCGGCTTGCTGCTGCCGTTCCGCCGCAGCGACGAGACCTTGCGGCGGATGACACCGTTCTTCCTGGGCAACGAGGTGTGGCTGGTCGCCGCGATCGGCGTGCTGTTCGCGGCGTTCCCGCGGCTCGAAGGCGAGCTGCTGTCCGGCGCGCATTCGGTGTTCACGCTGGTCCTGGCCGGGTTGGTGTTGTTCATGGCCGGCGTGCAGCTGCGGTTGTGGTCGTGGCTGGTGTTCACCGGCGCGTTGATGGTTTCCGTTGGCTGGGGGCTGTTTCTGGCGCACCTCCTGCACGCGCCGTGGCCGGTGGCTTTCGTCATGCCGGTGCTGTTCGCCCTGCACGGCTGGGTGTTCCAGACCCGGCGCCGGCAGCTGTTTCCGGTGACCGCGTTGCTCTGCGCGCTGCCGATCCCGCTCGCGTTCAGCTCGATCGACGTCACCGGGCTGATGGCGCACACCGACACGCTCGGCCTGCTCGCGTGGGTCGCGATCCCGATCATCCCGCTGGTGGTGTTGCTGCAATGGTCGATCGTCGCCATCTCCTCGCGCTGATCCCGATCCCGTTCCTGGTCCTGGCCCAGGCGGAGCTCCTGGCGTCGGTGCTCAGCGGCGGCACCGGGTTTCTCCTGCTGTGCCTGGTCATCGGCGCGCGGGTGCTGGTGTGGTGGGTGCATCGCGCCATGGCCCACCGCGCTGCCGAACGGACCCGAGTCTGCCTTCGCGAGGCCTTCCTGCGCTCGCCCGGAACCAAGGCCGGCGAGGTCGCCACGCTGGTGACGCGCGGCGTGCACGACGTGACGCCGTACGTCGTCGGGTATCTGCCGCAACAGATCCTCGCCGTCGTGGTGCCGCTCGCCGTGGTGATCCGGCTGGCGTTCGCCGATCTGACCGCCGCGCTGACGATCCTGCTGACGCTGCCGTTGATCCCGATCTTCGGTGCGCTGGTCGGCGCGCACACCCGCGAACGGACGGCACGTCAGTGGACCGCGCTGGCCACGCTCGGCGGGCATTTCCTCGACGTGGTCAAGGGCATCGGCACGCTCCGGGCGTTCGGCCGGGCCGAGGCTCAGTCCACGACGGTCCGCAAGCTCGCCGCGCAGCACATGACCGAGACGATGTCGGCGTTGCGGGTGGCGTTCCTGTCGGCGTTCGTGCTGGAGCTGGTGGCCACGATGTCGGTGGCGCTGGTCGCGGTGCCGGTCGGACTCAGGCTGCTCGACGGCGGCGTGCCGCTGTACACCGCGCTGCTCGTGCTTTTCCTTGCCCCCGAAGCGTTTCTGCCGCTCCGCGCGGCCGGAGCGCAGTACCACGCGAGCGCGCAGGGCCGTGAGGTGCTGGCCAAGGTGCCGGCACACACCGAATCGAACGGTGTCACGCCGCCGGATCTGGCGCGGGCGGAGATCGTGTTCGAGGACGTGAGCGTGCGCAGCCTCCGGAACTTCTCGCTGCGGATCGTGCCGGGCGAACGGATCGCGCTGGTCGGTCCGAGCGGCGCGGGCAAGAGCACGATCATCGGACTGCTGCTGGGGTTCGTGCGGCCCGACGACGGCCGGGTGCTGGTCGGTGGCGTAGACCTGCGCGAGATCGACCGCAGGGCTTGGCTGGAGGCGCTGTCGTGGGTGCCCCAACGGCCCACGCTCGTGCCCGCGAACCTCTCGTCCGGTGAGCAGCAACGGGTCGCGCTGGCGAAGGCGCTGGACCGGCAGCACGCCGGGCTGTTCCTGCTGGACGAACCGACCGCACACCTCGATGCGGAAACGGAATCCCTCGTCCTCCAAGCGGCCAGGGAGTTCACCCGTGGCCGCACGGCCGTGATCGTGGCGCACCGGCCGGCGCTGCTCAACGAGGTCGACAGGGTGGTCACGGTATGAAGCTCGCAATCCTCGTCGGGACGCTTGCCGAACTCGCCGGCGTCGGCCTGACCGCCACCGCGACCTGGCTGATCATGCGCGCTGCCGAGCACCCACCGATGCAGGCGCTGACCGTGGCGATCGTCGCGGTCCGCACGCTGGCGCTCGCCAAGGGCGCCCTCCGCTACCTGGAACGCCTGACCAGCCACAAGGCGGTCCTCGGCGAGGCCGTCGAGCTGCGCGGCCGGGTCTACGACGACCTGGTGCGCCGCAAGCACATCCCGTCCGGCACGGCGCTCACCCGCATCGTCACGAACGTCGACCAGCACCTCGACACCAGGCTCCGCGCGACCCTGCCGTGGATCACCGCCGCGATCGTCGGCCTGGTGATCGCCGCCGTCTCGGGCTTCTCGCTACCGCTCGTCGCGGGCCTGCTGATCAACCTCGCCCTGCTTCCCTGGCTCGCCATCCGCAAGCCGGAAGACCTCACCCCGTTGCGCGCCAAGCTCACCGAACAAACCACCGAACTGGTCCACAGCAAAGAAGAACTGATCGCCTACGGCTTGTTCGACGAAAAGCTCTCCGCAGCGACCAAGACCGCGAAGGCATTGTCGCGCAAGGAACGCATCCGCGACCTGACCCCGTTCGCGATCGCCGCCCAGTTCGGCACCGCCCTGCTGATGCTCACCCAGCACGAGCCCGCCTGGCTCATCATGGCCGCCATCGCGGCGTTCGAGATCACCATCCCGCTCGCCGCCCTGACCAGGCCGATCCCGGAACCCGTAGAGGAGCCGGAGCCGGCGGTCCTCAGCGAAGCACCTGACCTGCAAGGCAAGACGGCGATCGTCGGCCCGAGTGGGGCGGGCAAGACCACGCTGCTCAACGCCATCGCCCACCGGCTCGAACCGAGCAAGGGCGCGCTGGCGGACGCGCACGTCTTCCACACCACGGTCCGCACCAACGTCCTGCTGGCCAAACCCGATGCCACGCAGGAAGAACTCGACCGGGCGGCGCAGATCGCCGAGCTGGACCTCGACTGGGACCGGGTCGTCGGCGAACGCGGCGAGGAGATCTCCGGCGGCCAGCGCCAGCGTCTGGTCCTCGCCAGGTCGGTGCTGGCGAACCCGGAGGTCCTGCTGATGGACGAACCCACGGAAGGCCTCGACCCCGAGCAGGCCGACCGAGTGCTGAAGAAGGTCCTGGACAACTGCCAGGGCACCGCACTGGTCGTGACGCACCGGGAAGAGCAGCTAGCGCTGTTCGATCACGTGCACCATCGGGGGCCGGTCAGCCACGACCACGTCGGTCGAGTCGGGTAGCCACTCGCCACCGACCTGCACGAACTGGTGTGAGGGGCCCGGACTCCAGCGGCACTCCGCACCGGGCCAGCGCGGTGCCCATGATCTGCGAGGACATCACGCCGAGCTGCAACAGCGACCGGTTGCGGTGCTTGCGCACGCCGAGATTGACCTGTGCCAGCGCGGACAGCCCGTAGATCCGGTGCACGTCGAGCAACAGCCCGATCTCCACGCCGTACCCGGCCGCGAACGGGACCGACTCCAGAAAGGACCGTGTCGCCGCGTACTCGCCGCCGAGCGGTTGCACCACACCGGAAAGCTCTGGCCGCAACGTGTTCAGCAACGGCCGCGCCACCAGTTCGGTGACCCGTCCGCCACCGCTGCTCTCCAACCTCAGCGGCCGCCGGTAGAACCCCTTCACCAGGTGCACGCCGTCGTCCGCGAGCAAGGGCCCGAGCAGCGCCGTGACGAACGCGGTCTCCGGGTCCACCAGGTCGGAGTCCAGGAAGACGATCAGGTCACCGGAGGTCGCGGCCAGCGACCGCCACAGCACCTCACCCTTGCCGGGCAACGGTTCCAGCCACGGCACCACGTCCTCGCGCCGCACCACCCGCGCACCGGCCTCGGCGGCGACGACGACGGTCCGGTCGGTGGACCCGGAGTCCATCACCACGAGCTCGTCGACGAGGGTTCCGAGCAACGGCCGGACCACGCCGACGACGTCGCCGACGGTCTCCTCCTCGTTCAACGCGGGCAGCACCACGGACACCGTGCGGCCGCGCTTCAACGCCACCAGGTCGTCCACCGTCCAGGACGGGTGCTGCCAGGTGTGGGTGGCGAACCAGGCCTCGGTCGCGGGCAGCATCAGGCGAGCGCCCGCACCGCTCGGGCCGGCGGACGGGTTCCCGTCACGCTCGCGACCATCTCCACGACCTTCCTCGCCTGCCGCACGTCGGATGCACGAACCGCGCGTGCTCCGGACATCGCAGCCACTGTGGCAGCCGCCAGGGTGAAATCCTCATCCCCTGCGGGGATCGTCACGACATCCAACGTTTCGGTGAGCGACGGCAGTTCCAGTTCGCCCTCGAACTCAACGACATCGGCGCCGTCGTCAATGGTCTGCTCCACGGCGTCCGCACTGGTCAGATGGGCAACGACCAGCACTCGGTCTTTCGGCAGCTCACTGACGCGGAATCGGTTCACACCACCCAGCGTAAACAGTGACCTGACTCACAGCCTCTTGCTACTCGCGAGTAGCAATCTGCTTTACTCCCGAGTAACAACCCTGTGTGATCTACGTCATGGTCAAGGAGGACCAGAGTGCGACGATCACTTGTTTTAGTCCTGGTACTCCTCACATCCCTGCTCGGTGCTCCAGTTGCCATCGCGGCTCCTGGGCACGCCATCACCTATCAGTCGATCTCCGGCGTCGGTGGCACCGCCCTGAAGGCGTTCGTCATCGAACCGACCGGACAGGGCAACGGCCCCTTCCCGTTGCTCGTCATGCCGTCCAGCTGGGCGGTTCCGAACATCGAGTACGTCGGCGCGGCGGCCAAGCTCGCCAAGGAGTCCGGCTACGTCGTGGTGAGCTACACCAGCCGCGGCTTCTGGGACTCCGGCGGTGAGATCGACATCGCCGGTCCGGAGACGGTCGGAGACGCCAGCTTGGTCATCGACTGGGCCATCGCCAACGCGAAAGCCGACGGCACCAAGGTCGGTGTCGCCGGGATCTCCTACGGCGCCGGGCAGTCGTTGCTGGCGGCGGCGAGTGACAAGCGCATCAAGGCCGCTGCGGCGTTGAGCACGTGGACCGATCTGGCCCGCTCGCTCTACCCGAACAGCACCGTGAACAAGCAGGCCGTCGAGTTGCTGCTGACCGCGGGCAAGGTCACCGGGCGCCCCGGTCCCGTCCTGCAGGAAGCCGAGGACGCCTACCGCGACGGCCGGTTCTGGGAGGTCGTGCCGATCTCCGCGGGACGGTCGGCGGCCTCGAAGATCGCGCAGATCAACGCCAACGGCACCGCGGTGCTGCTCGGCAACGCCTGGAACGACGGCATCTTCGCGCCGGGCCAGGTCGCGGACTTCTACACCGGGCTCACCGGTCCCAAGCGGCTCATGCTCTCGCCGGGCGACCACGCCACCGCCGAGCTCTTCGGCGCGGCCGGTCTGCCCAACGAGATCTGGGAGTCGGTCGGCCGCTGGTTCGACCGCTACGTGAAGGGCACGGCCAACGGCATCGACACCGAACAGCCGGTGCAGCTCAAGCCCAACAACGGCGGCACCTGGAAGAAGTTCGGCGCGTGGCCGGCGGGCAACGCCGACACGATGCAGCTCGACGGCAAGAAGATCCACGCGGGCTGGGGCACCGTCGCCGACAGCGGCACGATCCTGCTCTCCGGTGCACTGCAAGGGTTCCTGAACATCCCGACCGGGGTGGCCCTGCCGTTCGTCGACCGCAACCTCGCGGGCGTCTGGGGCGGACCGGGTTATCCGAGCGGCGCGACCCTCGCGGGCACGCCGAAGCTGAAGCTGCAGGTGACGCCCAGCGCGGAGATCACCACGCTGTTCGCGTACCTGTACGAGGTCGGGCCGCTGGGCCTGGGCTCGCTGGTGACGCACAAGCCGATCAAGGTGACCGGCGCGGGCCGCACGCAGACGCTCGACGTGGAGCTCGAACCGACGGTGTGGAACGTCGGCGCGGGCAACCGGCTGGCGCTGGTGATCGACACGGTGGACCCGCGTTACCTCACCGAGTCGACCCGTGGCTCAACCGTCACCTTCGGACCGTCGAGCCTCACCTTGCCGAAGGCGTAAGAATGTCCGGGTGGACCTCACCCGGCAGCAGGTGCTCTTCCACCGGATCCATCAGCACGAACTGGACCGGCGGATCTCGGACGCGGCCGAGCTGGCGGTGTTGGCACTGGGCATCCAGGACAACACCTCCGGCTCGGCCCTGCTGAGTCTGGCCGCCCGGATCACGGCGCCGGCGGTGGACGACTTCACGCTGACGTGGTCGGTGCGCGGCGCTCCGCACCTGCACCGCCCCGGCGAACTGAAGGCGTTCGCCCGCGCGCTGTGGCCGTGGAGCGACGCCGACGCCCTCTCGCGTGCCTCGCGCCCGAAGGTGGACGACATGCTGGTGTCGTTGCGGCACATCGCCACGGCGATGCGGTCGATCGTCACCAAGCCGATGACCAAGGGCGATCTCAGCACGGCGCTGACCCCGTTGGCGCCCTCAGCAGACCGTCGAGGAGTGCCGCGGCTGCCAGACGTCGCACGTCAGCGACCCGATCTTCCGGCTCGGCGCGCTGCCGGCCGGTCTGCGGATCATCCCCGACGAGAAGACCGTGACGTTCGAACGCATCCACGGCTGGCCCGGTGTGCCGCGCAGGACCGCGGGCTTCGACGAGCTGATCCACCGGTACCTGACGCTGCACGGCCCGGCCGGACCGTCCGAAGTGGCCGGTTACTTCGGCACGACCACCCGCGAGGTCAAGAAGCAGTGGCCTTCCGAACGGCCTGGTCGAGGTGTCCGTCGAAGGTCAGCAGGCGTGGCTGCCGGAGGACCTGGAGATCGCCGACGCCGAACCGCCGGACGTCCGCCTGCTGCCGCCGACCGACCCGTACCTGCAGGCCCGCGACCGCGACCTGCTGCTACCGGACAAGGCCGCGCAGAAGGACATCTTCCGCAGTCCTGGGCCGGCGCGGCGCCGTGCTCGTGGACGGCGAGATCTCGGGCTCCTGGCAGGGCAGGGTGGTGTCCGGCAAGCGGTTCGAGGTGACGGTCACGCCGTACCGGCCGCTGCCGGATCTCCTGCCGGAGACCCAGATCCTGGCTCAGACCAAGGGACTAGCCGACGCAAGCGTCAAGAGCAACTGACACGTCGTCCGTGACGACGAGCGAGCTCAACGCGCTGTGCGACACGAACCCCTTGTCCCGCAGGTGCGTCAGCCAGTCGACGAGTCCTTTGTAGTGGTCGTCGACGTCGAGCAGCACGACGGGCTTGCTGTGCATGCCGAGCACCCCGGCCGTCCACACCTCGAAGAACTCCTCCGCGGTGCCGATGCCGCCGGGCAGCGTCAGGAACGCGTCCGCCCGGTCGTCCATCATCTTCTTGCGCTCGCGCATGGTGTCGACGACGTGCAGCTCGGTTGAATCGCGGTCGGCGATCTCCCTGGTGGCGAGGCCCTTCGGGATCACCCCGAACGTGCTCGCCCCACCGGCCCTGGCCTCCCGCGCGACCGCACCCATCATCGACGTCTGCCCGCCACCCCAGACGAGGTTCCACCCGCGCGCGGCGATCTGGCGCCCCACCTCGGCGGCGAGGTCGACGTAGCTCTGGGGAACGGTGGCGAGGCTTCCGCAATAAACAGCTACGTACATGGTGGGTTGACCTCGCCGGGAGATTCGCCGATGTTTCCGGTGGGAACAGTACCGTCCGTGCTCCGAGGCGGTGCGGGGTGCGGTCACCGCGCCGAGCTTCGCCACTGTCACCCGAACCCTCTCCCAACTCACCCCTGACCAGCAGTTCAGCGGCCGCGCAACCGCGAACGTCAGGAAAGTAGACTGCGGTCTGGGTTCATCCGGACACTCGACGGAGGCGTGGGGTGGGATCGCGTTTCGAGTTCAGGCTCCTCGGTCCGCTCGAGATCGTCCGCGACGGCGAGCTCGTGCCGCTCGGGTCACCCAAACTCCGCGTGCTGCTGGCCTCCCTGCTCGTCGACGCCAACCGCGTCGTTCCGATGGACGTCCTGGTGGAGCGCCTCTGGGGCAGCCCCGCGTCCGGACGCGCACGCAACACCGTCCAGACCTACATGCAGCGCCTGCGCCAGTCGCTGGGCGCACCGGAGATCATCGTCACCCGCTCGGACGGCTACCTGATCGAGGCCGCCGGGGACGCGCTCGACCTGAGGCGCTTCGAGGGGCTGGCCCGACGCGGGAAGTCCTTGCTGGACCAGGGGAACGCGGACGAGGCCGGCCTGGTGCTGAGTGCGGCCCTCGACCTGTGGCAGGGCGACCCGCTTTCCGGGATCCCCTCCGAGGTGCTGCACCGCGACTTCGTCCCCGCGCTCGTGGAACACCGGCTCGCCACCCTGGAGAACCGCATCGAGGCGGACGTGCTGCGCGGTCGGCACGGCGAGCTCGTCGGCGAGCTGCTCGCGCTGACCCGGCAGTACCCACTGCGGGAACGCCTGTGGGGCCAGCTGATGCTGGCGCTCTACCACTCCGGCCAACAGGCTGAGGCGTTGCGCGCCTACCAGTCGGTCCGCGCGCTGCTGGCGCGCGAACTGGGGATCGACCCCAGCGCCCGGCTGCAGCAGTTGCACCAGCAGATCCTCAGGGCCGACCCCGCTCTGACCGCGGTCAGCACACCGGCGGCCGCGGTCAGCACACCGGCGGCCGCCACGACTTCTTCGTGGCTGGTGCCTAGGCAACTGCCCGCGCACACGCCTCACTTCGCCGGACGCGATCAGGAGCTGGCGCAGCTGTCAAAGCTGGCCCACGACGCCTCGACGGTGACGATCTCCACGATCGTCGGCACCGCGGGCGTCGGCAAGACAACCCTGGCGGTGCACTGGTCACATCAGGTGGCGGACCGTTTTCCGGACGGCCAGCTCTACGTGAACCTGCACGGCTTCGACCCGTCGTCCGAGCCGATGGCGCCGAGCGAGGTGATCCGCGGCTTCCTCAGCGCGCTCGACGTCCCACCGGACCGGGTTCCCGTGTCACCCGACGCGCGGGCCGCGTTGTACCGCAGCCTGCTGGTCGGGCGGAAGGTGCTGGTGCTGCTGGACAACGCGCGCGACAGCGACCAGGTGCGCCCGCTGCTTCCCGGCACGTCGAGCTGCCACGTCCTGATCACCAGCCGCAATCGGCTCACCAGCCTGGTCGCCCACGAGGGCGCTCGGACGCTCAGCCTGGACAGACCCGGCTTCGACGAGGCGCGGGCGCTGGTGGCCGAGCACCTCGGCCACGACCGCGTCGCGACCGATCCCGCCGCCGTGGACGACCTGATCACCTGGTGCTCCCGGTTGCCGCTGGCACTGGCGATCATGTCCGCGCGGGCGCTGGACAACCCCAGTCTCCCGTTGCGTGCCCTGGCCGACGACACGACGTCTCTGGACGCCCTGGACACCGGCGACTCGGTGACGAACGTCCGAAGTGTGTTCTGGTGGTCCTACCGGCACCTGGGCGAACCGGCCGCGCGGATGTTCCGGCTGCTGGGGGTGCATCCCGGCCCGGACATCTCCTGGCGCGCGTCGGCGAGCCTCGCGGGCCTGCCCGGCGACGACGCCCTCGATGCCCTCGGCGAACTGACGAGGGCGCACCTGCTGACCGAGCACCATCCCGGCCGCTTCGCCTTCCACGACCTGCTGCGCGCGTACGCGCTGGAGCAGGTGGACCCGGAGGAGCGCGCGCAGGCGCTACGCAGGGTGTTCGATCATTACGCGCACACCGCCGTCGCCGCGTCGACGGCGCTGCAACCGTTGAGGGACGGGATCAGGCTCGACGAGCCGGTGTCCGGCGTGGAGCCTGAGGGGCCGTGGATCCACGCCGGGGCGTGGGTGTGGTTCGAGACCGAGGAACCGGTGCTGTCGGCGGTGACCAGGCTGGCGACCGACAACGGGTTCCACGTGCACGCGTGGCAGCTGCCGTGGGCGCTGGCGATGTATCTGGCCAGGTCGAGCCGGTGGCAGGAGTTCGCGGAGCAACAGCACACCGCCTTGGCGTCCGCCAGTGCACTCGGCGACCTCGACGCGCAGGGCCGCATCCATCACATGATCGGGCATGCCAGATCCGAGCTGCTCGAGTTGGACGAGGCGCAGCACCACATGCTGGCGGCGATGGAGCTGTACCAGCGACTCGGCGACGGCCTCGGCGAGGCGCGAGCGCACCGCGGCCTCGGGCTGCTGTTCGACCGCCGGTCGCGGTGGGACGAGGCGTTGGTGCACGGCCGCGCCGCGGCGGCGTTGTTCGAGGCCTCCGGGCACGTGGCCGGTCTGGCGAGCGCGCTCAACGCCGTGGGGTTCTACCTGGACCAGCTCGGGCAGCACCAGGAAGCGATCGGCCACTGCGAGCGCGCGCTCGTGCTGCACCGCCGGCTGGACGACCGGCAGGGCGAGGCGTACACCCTGGACAGCATCGGCCTCATCCATCACCACCTCGGTGACCACGACCAGGCGATCGACGCCTACCAGCGCTCAGTCGATCTGCTGGACGAACTGGGCGACCGCTTCGAGCAGGCCTCGACGCTGGAGAAGCTGGGCGACACGCACCTCGCGGCCGGCGACGTGTCCGCAGCCCACCGCACGTGGCAGCGGGCCGTGGTCCTGTTCGACGACCTGCGCAACCAGGGCGCCGACGCCGTCCGGCACAAGCTCCTGGCGTCAGGCCAGCAGGGCGTCACGCCGGTTCGTCCGCTGTAGCCGCACCTCGCCGTCGTGCGCGCCTTGCGGACCCGCAACCGGGCGGGATCCGCCGACACAACTCCTCCACAGTGCGACACGAGCCCGAACGTCAGATCAGTGCGCGTCCCCCCACGCCTGGTGCGCTTCCTTGACCACGCGCACCGCGTCCTCGATGTCGTCGGTGAGATGCAGCAGCGCGAGATCCTTCTCGCCGACCTTGCCGCCTTCGAGCACCGAGTCCTTGATCCAGTCGTAAAGGCCCTGCCAGTACGACCTGCCGAAGAGCACCACCGGGAACTTGGTGACCTTCTTGGTCTGCACCAGGGTCAGCGCCTCGAACAGCTCGTCGAGCGTGCCGAACCCACCCGGCAGGCAGATGAACGCCTGCGAGTACTTGATGAACATCGTCTTGCGCACGAAGAAGTACCGGAAGTTCACCCCGAGGTCGACCCACGGGTTGAGCCCCTGCTCGAACGGCAGCTCGATGCCGAGCCCGACCGAGAACCCGCCGGCCTCACTGCACCCGCGGTTGACCGCCTCCATGGCACCGGGCCCACCGCCCGTGATCACCGCGAACCCGGCCTGCGCCAGCGACGCGCCGAGATCACGCCCGGTCTGGTACTCCGGGTGGTCCCGCCCGGTCCGAGCGGACCCGAACACCGTCACCGCGCTGGGCACCTCGGCCAGCGCTCCGAAACCCTCGACGAACTCAGCCTGAATCCGCAGCACCCGCCACGGGTCGGTGTGCACCCAGTCCGAGGGCCCCCGCGAATCGAGCAACCGCTGATCCGTGGTGGTGAGCTCGTCTCTGCGGTCACGACGCAGCACCACAGGGCCGCGCGTCCTCTGATTGGGGTGCTCGTCCACCACGCCGTTCTTGTCCTCTGTCATCACCGAGATCCTAGTGATCAGCCCAGCAGAAATCGCTTAAGTACGTCGAAACACCCGGTGATCTGATGAATCGGGACGTTCTCCTCCTGCGTGTGCGCCAGCGTCGGATCCCCCGGCCCGAAATTCACCGCAGGCATCCCCAACGCCGCGAACCGCGACACGTCCGTCCACCCGAGCTTCGCCACCGGCGTCCCACCCGCAGCAGCGACAAGCTCCTGCGCCGCAGGGGCGTGCAGCCCAGGCAGCGCACCAGCCGCAACATCCGTGACCTTCACGTCAAAGCCCTCGAAAACCTCGCGCAGATGCTGCTCAGCCTGCTGCGGCGAGCGATCCGGCGCGAACCGGTGGTTGACCGTGAGCACGCACTCGTCCGGCACCACGTTCCCGGCGACCCCACCGCTGATCTTCACGGCCTGCAGCCCCTCGTGGTACCGGCAGCCGTCGATCTCAGGCTGACGCGGCTCGTAGGCCTCCAACCGCCGCAGCGCCTCACCCATCCCGTGAATGGCGTTCTTCCCCATCCACCCCCGAGCGGTGTGCGCCCGCTTCCCGGTGGTCGCGACCTCGATGCGCATCGTGCCCTGACACCCAGCCTCAACCGTCCCGTTGGACGGCTCGCAGACGATCGCCAGATCACCCTGCAACCACTCGACGAGCTCCCGCTGAATCCGAGTGAGCCCGTTGCGCTCAGCCTCGATCTCCTCGCAGTCGTAGAACACGAACGTCAGGTCGTGGCTCGCCTCTTCGCTACGCGCGGCGATCGCGAGCATCACCGCGTCGCCACCCTTCATGTCCACAGTCCCGCACCCGTGCAGGACATCGCCTTCACGACGACTGGGAAAGTTCCGGTTGATCGGCACGGTGTCGAGGTGCCCGGCAAGCACCACCCGCCGCCCCTTGCCAAGGTTCGTCCGAGCCAGCACCGCGTTACCCGATCGGGTGATCTCCAGGTGGGGCGCATGCATCTTCAGCGACCGCTCCACCAGGTCCGCGATCTCCACCTCCTCCCCGGACACGCTGCGAACATCAACCAACGCAGCCGTCAACTCAACCGGGTCAGCAAGCAGATCAAGGGTGTCGGACACGCCGCCACCCTACTCATCCCGACTTCCCGGCTACCCCATTCGGCCGATACGGTGCGGCGCGTGATCAAACGCACACTCCTGGTCATCTCCCTTCTTTTGATGACCACCGGCTGCGGCGAGTCCCCAGCAGCGTGCGCCCGCCAGTGCGGCGAAATCCGCACTCTCTTCGCCGCCCCCTGCGGCTCCCAGCACAGCGGCACCCCAGCCGAGTGCGCCGCCTGGATCACCAGCGTCAGCACCATGACCCGCACTCTGGACCAGTCCCTACAGGGCAAGCACGTCCAGCCCGACGTCAGCGAGGCCCTCCCCCGCCTGATGACCTCGCTGAACGAATTCGAGTCCCACCGCTGCGCCGAAGTACGGGTGGACAACATCTCAGCCACCGACGCCCGCCAGTCGAAGTGCAACGAGGCTCTAATCGCCACCAGGGGCGACCTGGGCTCCCTCTACTTCTCAGCAGAGGTACCTGACTAACCGCGAAGGCGGAGCCGAGTTGGCGGTAGTTAGCGGCGGTTCGATCATGGGTTGGTAGTACTTGCAGACGCCATTGGCCCTCAACCCGACCCACCAGCAAACCCGCGCCCACCGACAGATCCCCAACCACCCGGTCTAGGCTCACCCCCGTGAGCACCGCATATGGCATCGGCCTGGCCACCGTGACCCCGGACGGCACCGTCCTAGACACCTGGTACCCGTCCCCTGCCCTAGGCACCCCAGGCACCACGTCAGACCTGGGCACCACCCAAGCCTCCTCAGCAGAAATCGCGGCCGCCCTAGGCGAATCAGCCGCCAAACTCCTGGGCGAAGACCCGGAACGCAACGTAGAAGTAGTCGGCGTAAAGGTCGCCATCGACCTGACCACCGCCCCCACGAACACCTACGACATCTGGCTGAGGCTCCACCTGCTGAGCCACCGCCTGATCAAGCCCCACGGCGCCAACCTGGACGGCATGTTCGGCCTGCTGACGAACGTCGTCTGGACGAACCACGGCCCCTGCGCCGTGGACGGCTTCGAGCAGACCCGCATCAGGCTCCGCGTAAGGGGCCCGGTCACGGTCCTCAGCGTCGACAAGTTCCCCAGGATGGTCGACTACGTGCTCCCGTCGGGCGTGCGCATCGGCGACGCGGACCGGGTCCGCCTGGGCGCCCACCTCGCCGCGGGCACCACGGTCATGCACGAGGGGTTCGTGAACTTCAACGCCGGCACCCTCGGCAGCTCCATGGTCGAGGGCCGGATCTCCGGCGGCGTGGTCGTGGGCGACGGCTCGGACGTGGGCGGCGGCGCCTCGATCATGGGCACCCTCTCCGGTGGCGGCAAGCAGGTCATCTCGCTGGGCGAACGCTGCCTGCTGGGCGCGAACGCCGGCCTGGGCATCTCGCTGGGCGACGACTGCGTGGTGGAGGCGGGCCTCTACCTGACCGCGGGCACGAAGGTGACGCTGCCGGACGGCGAGGTCGTCAAGGCCGTCACCCTGTCCGGCCAGTCGTCCCTGCTGTTCATCAGGGACTCCGTGACCGGCACCGTAAGGGTGAAACCGCGAAAGGGCACCGGCGTTGAGCTGAATGCCGTGCTGCACGCCAACGACTGAGCAAGCCGCTTCCAGGACGATAATTCGGTGTCTGGGGCCCGGTCTGCTGAGGCAGCCTGGGCCCGTGCCGTTAACAGGGCCATCTCAGGGAGGTGCCCGTGCTGAAGCAGCGGATCGAGCTCAACGCTCGCGCCGCGATCGAGCGTGCCCTGGAGGGGGCCCAGTCGGAGGACTCCTTCGTGGAGTTCAAGACCCAGTGGCCGGTCGACCACGGCAAGGCGGCCAGGCAGATCGCCGCGCTGTGCAACGCCGCGCGCGGGTCGGAGGCGATGTGGGTCGTCGGCGTCGACGAGAAGGGCCGGTACGTCAAGGGCGCGCAGGCCGAGGAGCTGTCGAGCTGGTGGCCGCGGGTGGAGAGCCACTTCGACGGTGTGGCGCCGGGGCTCACGACGGTGGCGTTCGACTGGGCGATGGGACGCACGGTCGTCGTGCTGAGTCTTCAGACGGACAACGCGCCGTACGTGTTCGTCACGAAGAAGGAGCCCTACAGCCGCGAAATCCCGTGGCGCTCGGGTGAACGCACCAGATCCGCCCGCAGAGGCGAGATCCTGGAGCTGCTGGTGCCCAAGCTGGACATGCCCGGCTGGGAGTTCGTCAGCGCCCGCGCCACCCTCAGCCAGCACTCGCCGACGCTGAGGTTCGAGGGTGATCTCTATCTGGAGACGAACCAGCCGCTGTCGCTGCCACACCACCGATGCCACTCGTACGCGACGTACGGGCTGGACATCGAAACGGTCGACCTGGCGTTCAGCTTCCGCACGAACACACGGGACGTGCGCGCGGTCGAGCGGGTCGTACGGGTCGCGGAACCGTCGGTGCTTCACGTCAGCGCGGACGCGGATGTGGAACTGGACGCGTTCCAGGACCTATGGGACCTGCACTGGCACCTCGTGCTGGGCCTCGGCCTGAGCGGCGAGGAGATCAGCACGAGTGTCCGGCTCACGACGGACGCGGTGCCGCCCAACCAGTTCACGCGCAGAGTGTGGTCAGCGCTCAAGCCCTGAAAATCAGGCGCTGAGACGTTCCACGGCCGCGGCGATCCGCTCGTCGGTCGCGGTGAGCGCGATCCGCACGTGCTGCGCGCCGGCGGGCCCGTAGAACGTGCCGGGAGCAGCCAGAATGCCCCGGTCGGCCAGCCAGGAGATGGTCTCCCAGGCACCCTCGCCCCGTGACGACCACAGGTACAGCCCGGCCTCGGAGTGCGACACGGTGAACCCGGCCGCTTCCAGGGCGGGCTTCAGCACCGCACGACGGGCGAGATACCGGGCCCGCTGCTCGGCCACGTGCGCGTCGTCCTCGAGAGCGGCCCGCATCGCTTCCTGCACCGGCCGCGGCACGATCATGCCGGCGTGCTTGCGCAGCTCCAGCAGACCCGCGACCAGCTCCGGGTCACCGGTGATGAACCCGGCCCGGTAGCCCGCGAGCGACGACGACTTCGACAGCGAGTGCACGGCGAGCACACCGTCGAAAGAGTCCACAACGGACGGATGCAGCACGGACACCGGTGCGGCGTTCCAGGGCAGGGCCAGGTAGCACTCGTCCGACGCGACGACCGCGCCGACGGAGCGAGCCGCGGCGACGGCGTCGCGCAACTGCTCGGCCGACAGCACGCGCCCGGTCGGGTTCGACGGCGAGTTCAGCCACACCAACCGGGTTCCGGCCGGCGGCAACTCCCCGTCCGCGAGCCGAACGACCTCGGCACCGGCCAGCAACGCACCGACCTCGTACGTCGGGTACGCCACGGAGGGCACGGCCACGATGTCGCCGGGCCCGACGCCGAGCAGCGTCGGCAGCCACGCCACGAGCTCCTTGGAGCCGATCGTGGGCAGCACGGCCGCGGGCGACAGACCCGTGATCCCGTAGCGCCGCTCGACGGCGGCCACGAAGGCCGCACGCAGCTCGGGCGTGCCGTGGGTGGTCGGGTAGCCGGGGATGTCGGCGACCGACGACAGCGCGGACTGGATCACCGCGGGAACCGGGTCGACGGGTGTGCCGACGGACAGGTCGACCACGCCACCGGGGTGCTTGCGCGCCTTGGCGGCATGGTCAGCCAGGGAGTCCCACGGGAAGTCCGGCAGTGCCGGCCCACGGCGAATCTTGGGCGGAATGGTCAGTGCCCCTCAGCCTGCGGCTCGAGCTCCTTGATCATCGGCGGGTCGGCGCTGACCTTGCCGACCTTCGACGCGCCACCGGGCGAACCGAGCTCGTTGAAAAAGTCCACGTTCGCCTTGGTGTAGTCCTTCCACTCATCGGGGACGTCGTCCTCGTAGTAGATGGCTTCCACCGGGCACACGGGTTCGCACGCGCCACAGTCCACACACTCGTCGGGGTGGATGTAGAGCATCCGGTCGCCTTCGTAGATGCAGTCGACGGGGCACTCTTCGATGCATGCCTTGTCGAGCAGATCCACGCACGGCTGGGCGATCACATAGGTCACTGCGCTCTCCAACTTCCTCTGGTCCACACCGCGCAAGCCGGAGAGTACGCGGCACGTTCGAGTATCACCCGGTCAGGCTTGCCTTATCGACCAGGTGCGGCACGTCACATCACCCTGCATCACCTGCTGGGACAGGATGAACGCGTGCACACCGTGGATCACCTGGAATCACTCTGCGCGCGAGCATGGCCGGTCCTGGCAGAAGTCCCGCTCGGAGACTGGTTGATGCGGGCCGCCGCGGGATTCACCGGCCGCGCCAACAGCACACTGACCTGCGGAGATCCCGGCATCGGAGTTCCGGCGGCCTTGACTGCCGTGGAAGGGTTCGCCCGCGATCATGGCATCAAACCCACCGCGCACGTCGTCATCGGTTCCACGCACGAACGGGCGATCGAGCAGGCCGGGTGGCACGTGGATCTCGATCACCCGGGCGGGGCGGAGTCACTGGTCATGACCGGCCCGCTGGAGAAGTTCGCCGACGGCGAAGCCGAAAATCGCGATCTTCCCGGATGGTGGGAACTCACGGCCGGATCCGAGGTCTCCACCGCCCAACGGCACGTGCTCGGCACCGGCAACGTGTGCTTCGCGAGCCTGGAAGAGGACGGGACCGTCATCGCGGCCGTGCGCGGCTCGGTCGTCGACGACCTGCTGCACGTCGCCCGTCTCGCCGTGCGGCCGTCACACCGCCGCCGTGGCCTCGCCACGCGCCTGATGGGCGAACTGGCGGGCTGGGGCCTCGGGCAGGGCGCCACGACGTGCGCGCTTCAGGTGGCCGAGCACAACAAGCCGGCGATTCGGCTGTACGAGGAGCTCGGCTGCAGCGAGCACCACCGCTACCGCTACTGGGTGCCCGCGGGCTCGTAGAGGCCGGGCCGGTGGGCCGCGTTGCGCGCCATCACGGCGCCCACGGCCACCGCACCGGGCAGCGCGCCGGCCGCGACGAGCATCAGCCCGCGCCAGTCCTGCAGCAGGAAGAGCGGAGTGCCGGCGTTGCTGCCCGGCTCCAGGTAGCCGACCGTGAAGATCGTGAGGAACCACACCAGCAGCGGGAGCGCGGCGCTCACGACCCGTTCCGACAGCGCGGCCGCCCACGACACCAGGACCGGCGTCGTGACCGCGGCCACCACGATCATGATCGGGAACGGCAGGTCGCCGAGCCTCGGCAGGAACGTGCCGTCCAGGCGCAGCGGCAGGAAGAACGCTTCCAAGACGGCGAGCACCGCTGCCTCGACGCACAGCAGCAGCAGGAAGATCACTCGCCAGCTAACGCTCACCCAGTCCTCCGAACAAGTCTGTGGCCGCGCCCTCCGCCGGTCCCTTGGCGAGCACGTAGAACTCGCCGCCGACCAGCGGCTGCGCGATGCCGTTCGACAACGCGTACCCGTCGTCCCACACACTGACCTGCGTCGAGTGTGCCCGCAACGCGCGACGCTTCGCCGTCAGGTGCTCGGACACGTCGATCACGGTCGTGATGTCCTCGTCCGGGATGACCGGCAGCTCGCCGGGCTCAGGCAGCCGGAAGGACTCCGGCACGGTCTCCAGCGCCGCCACACCGGCCTTCGTGGCGTCCCGGGAGGTCACCGCGTAGAACACGCGCTCCACCTCCGAAACCTGCGCACAAGCGGCCATGGTGATCTCGTGTGCGCGGATGTGGTCCGGATGGCCGTAGCCGCCGAACGCGTCGTAGCTGACGACGACCTGAGGCTTGACCTCGCGCAGGATCTCGGCGAGCTGACCGGCCTGCTCCTCGATCGAACCCTGGACGAACGCCCGCTGGTGCGCGTTGGACGGCACGTCGACCATGCCGGAGTCACGCCAGCGCCCGATGCCGCCGAGGAATCTGTGGTCCGTCACGCCGAGCGCGGCGCAGGCTGATCTCAGCTCGCCGACGCGGTACCCGCCCAGCTGGTCGGCGGCGCCGGCGGCCAGATTCGCCAGCGCGGGCGGGATGATCTCGCCCTCTTCACCCAGCGTGCAGGTGATGACCGTGACGTGCGCGCCGGCCGAGGCGTAGCGCGCGATGGTGCCGCCGGTCCAGAGACTCTCGTCGTCCGGGTGGGCGTGCACGAAGAGCAACCGTGGTGGGGCAGTCAGCGTCACCGGAAAAGAGTAAAGCGGTGTTCATGGCCCCTCCTACGGAGGGGCGGCGAGATCGCCGAAAGTCGGTCATCCGGCCGAATCGCTCACGCCGAATTGGGCTACGCCGAATTCGGCGTGAGCGGTTGACCGGATGACCGACGCGATCTCGCGATGCCACGCATGGCGGTGGCCTTGCCCAGCACCTCAGCGTCGTGAGTGGTTCCGGCCGCCAAAGCGACCGGAACCACTCAGGACTTCACGTCAGACGACCGAACGTTCTTCGGCGAAGTGGCACGCGGACAGCGTGCCGTCCGGCCCGCCACGCAGTTCCAGCTTCGGTTCTTCGGTAGCGCAGATGTCCTGCGCCTTCCAGCACCGGGTCCGGAACCGGCAGCCCGACGGCGGGTTCACCGGCGACGGCACGTCACCGGTCAACACGATCCGCTGACGCTGGCGCTCCTTCTTCGGGTCCGGCATCGGCAC
Source organism: uncultured Actinomycetota bacterium (assembly GCA_963771775.1). Lineage (GTDB taxonomy): Bacteria > Actinomycetota > Actinomycetes > Mycobacteriales > Pseudonocardiaceae > Lentzea. Next base: position 289,522 of record CAVYUS010000001.1, on the reverse strand, counting down.
CGCGGACAGCAACGCCTGCGTGTACGGGTGCATCGGCTTGTTGTAGATGTCCTCGCGCTCACCCATCTCGATGATCTTGCCGAGGTACATCACCGCCACCCGGTCCGAGATGTGCCGCACCACCGAGAGGTCGTGCGCGACGAACAGGTACGCCAGCCCGAGCCGCTCCTGCAGTTCCTCCAGCAGGTTCACGACCCCGGCCTGCACCGAGACGTCCAGTGCGGACACCGGCTCGTCCAGCACCAGGAACCGCGGGTTCAACGCCAGCGCCCGGGCGATGCCGATGCGCTGCCGCTGACCGCCGGAGAACTCGTGCGGGTAGCGGCTGCGGTGCTCGGGGTTGAGACCCACGGTCTCCATCAGCTCGTTCACCCGGCGCTGTACGCCACCTTCGACGCCGTGGATGACCAACGGCTCCGAGATGATGTCGTTGACCTGCCACTTGGGGTTCAGCGACGCGTACGGGTCCTGGAAGACGATCTGGATGTCCTTGCGGAGCGGGCGCAGCTGCTTGGTGCTCATCGTCGTGAGCTCGCGGCCGTCGAACTTCACCGAGCCCGACGTCGGCTTGTGCAGCTGCAGGATCGCGCGTCCGGTGGTGGACTTGCCACAGCCGGACTCGCCGACGAGACCGAGCGTCTCACCGGCCTTCAGCGCGAACGACACCCCGGACACGGCCTGCACCGTGCCGGTGTTGCGCGGGATGATGCCCTTGCCCCGCACGGGGAATTCCTTGACGAGGTCCGTGACCTCCAGCAGTGGTGCGGTCACGGCTTGACCTCCTCATCAACAGACACGTGCTCAGCGGCGACTTCGAGTGGCTCGTCCGGGTTGGCCGCGGCGAACGACCGCCGGGTTCTCCATCGTGCCGATCTCGTCGTGCAGGAACAGGCGCTGGGGGTGCTCGATGGTCGCGAGGTGCTCCCACCGGTGGCAACGCGTCTTGTGGTTCGCCACGCCGGCCTCGTCCAGCTCCGGCTCCCACTCGTGGCACACGTCGGTGACGAGCGGGCAGCGCGGTGAGAACGCGCAGCCGGTCGGCAGGTTCACGAGCGAGGGCGGGGCACCCTTGATCGGGGTGAGCCGCTTGCCCAGCGAGGCCGGGTTCGGCACGGAACCGAGCAGACCGACCGTGTACGGCATCCGCGGGCGCTCGAAGACGTCGTCCACCGGGCCGGACTCGACCACGGTGCCGCCGTACATCACCTGCACGCGGTTGACCATGCCCGCGACCACGCCGAGGTCGTGCGTGATCATGACGATCGCCGCGTCGGTCTCGGCCTGCAGCCGCAGCATGGTGTCGAGGATCTGCGCCTGCACCGTCACGTCGAGCGCGGTGGTCGGCTCGTCGGCGATGATCACGCTGGGGTCGTTGATGATCGCCATCGCGATCACCACGCGCTGCCGCATACCGCCGGAGAACTCGTGCGGGTACTGGGACGCGCGCTTGTCCGGTTGCGGGATGCCGACCAGTTCCAGCGACTCGATCGCCTTGGCCCACGCCGCCTTCTTCGAGACGTTGTGGTGCGCGCGATAGGTCTCGGCGAGCTGCCACCCCACGGTGTACACGGGGTTCAGCGACGTCATCGGGTCCTGGAAGATCATCGAGATGTGCTTGCTGCGGAACGGCTGCATCTGCTTGTACGTGCGGCCGTTGAGCTCTTCGCCGCGGTAGCGGATCGAACCTTCGATGCGTGCGTTCTTGGGCAGCAGGCCCATGATCGCCATGGACGACACGGACTTGCCGGAGCCCGACTCGCCGACGATGCCCAGCACGTCGCCGGGGTTGAGGTCGAACGAGACGTTGCGCACGGCACGGACGTCGCCGTCATCGGTCGGGAACGTGACCGACAGGTCCTTGACCGACAGCAGCGGTGCGGTGGTGCTGGAGGGCAGGAAGTCCTCCGACAGTTCGGAAACAGTGGTCATCAGGCACGCACCTTCGTCTGCCTCGGGTCGAACGCGTCGCGCATGCCGTCACCGATGAAGTTGACGGCGAGGGAGAGCGACACGAGCACGATGAACGGACCCCAGAACAGCCACGGCCGGGTCAGGAACTGGCCGTAGTTCTCGAGCACGATCACACCGAGCGAGGTGTCCGGGGGCTGGACGCCCAGCCCCAGGAACGACAGCCCGGCCTCGGTGAGCACCGCCGCGGCGATCGCCAGTGTGGCGTTGACCGTGATGCTGCCGATCATGTTCGGCACGAGGTGCTTGAAGATGATGCGCGAGGTGCTGGCGCCACAGGCACGTGCCGCCTCGATGAACTCCCGCTGGGCCAGCGAGAGCGTCTCACCGCGGGTGATGCGGGCGATCGACATCCACGCGAACGCGGCGAGCACCAGCGCGACGACGTACCAGCTGCCGGAGAAGCCCTTCACGACGATCGCGGCGACCGCGATGGTCGGGATGATCAGCATCAGGTCGACCATGCGCATCAGCGCCGTGTCGACGACCCCGCGCAGGTAGCCGGCGAGAGCGCCGAGCACGACGCCGATCACGGTCGCCAGCGCGGCCACGATCAACGCGATCTGCAGTGAGTAGCCGGTGCCGCGCATGAGCAGCGCCAGCATGTCCTTGCCGACCTGGGTGGTGCCGAGCGGATGGGTGCCGCTCATCGGCAGGTACGACTTGCTGGAGACGTCCTCGTAGTCGAAGGTCCAGATAAATGGGCCGACAAACGCGAACAGAACCAGCAAGATGAACACCGTGAGACTCGCCATCGCGAGCCGGTGGCGCAGGAAACGCCGCATGACGAGCTGGCCCTGCGTGCGGGTCTTGGTGGCGTCGAACTCGTGCGAGTCGGATTGGGGTGCGCTGTTGACCACACCACCCTCGGCCAGATTGATGTTAGCCAAGGCGAATCCTCGGGTCGAGGATGCCGTACACGATGTCGGCAACCAGGTTGAACAGCACGACCAGGGTCGCGGTGACCGCGAGCCAGCCCATCAGCATCGGTGGGTCGAACTGCCGGACGGAGTTGATCAGCAGCGTGCCCATGCCGAACCAGCCGAACACGGTCTCGGTGATGATCGCGCCGGAGAGCACGGCACCGAAGTTCAGCGAGAACAGCGTGGCGACGGGGATGAGCGCGTTGCGGAACGCGTGCCGGAAGATCACCCGGCTCTGCGAGATGCCCTTCGCCCGCGCGGTGCGCACGAAGTCCGAGTGCAGGATCTCCAGCATGGAGGCCCGCTCGAACCGGCTGTAGGCGGCGAAGCTGATCAGCATCAGCGCGACGGTCGGCAGCAGGAACGTGCCGGTGTACTTGAAGATGATCTCACCGATGCTGCCGGTGAAACCTCCCGGTCGCGGACCCGCGGTGGTGAGCCAGCGGTCCAGCCCCATCGACTGCAGGACGTTGTTGAACTGGATGCCGTAGTCCTTGACGATGACCGCGACGCAGAAGATCGGCATCGAGAACATCAGGAACGCGGTGCTGGTCGCGAGGTAGTCGAAGATCGAGTACTGGCGCACGGCGGCGAGCACGCCGACCGAGATGCCGAGCGCGAGCGCGAGCAGTTCGGCACCGAGAACGAGACGACCGGTGGTCCAGAGCGCGTCGGTGACGGCTGGGAAGACCGCCGTCTTGGCCTGCCCGAGGGCGATGCTCTGGCCCCAGTCACCGCTCAGGAAGTCGGTGAGCCAGTTCCAGTAGCGAACGATGATGGGCTTGTCCAAGCCGAGCGCGACCTCCGCGGCCTTGATGTCGGCCTCGGTGACCCCCTGCCGGAATCGCATCTCGGCCAGCGGGTTGCCGGCGGACGCGACGAGGACGTAAAGGGCGAAGCTGCCGATCAGCAGGATGGGTATTGAGATCAGCAGTCGACGGATGATGTAGCGGATCACGACGAACTCCTAGGGGAAACCCGCTCGGGCGGGACCGGACACGTGGTCCGGCCCCGCCCGGTCAGGCGTAGCGCACTTCAGGCTAGGCGATTACTTGGTCTGCCACTCATTGGCGTTCCACAGCGCGCCGTAGTAGCTCTGGAAGTACACGCGGTCGAGCCCCTTGAACGCCCACATGTTCGGCATCTGGAACAGCGGGAACGAACCGTAGGCACCGGCCAGCGCCTCGTCGGCTTCCTGGAAGTACTTCAGGGAGTCGGCGATCGACGTCTGCGAGACAGCCTGCTTCAGGGCCTCGTCGGCCTTCGGCACGGACAGGTTCTGCCAGTTCTGGCCACCACCGGTCTCGTAGATCGACTTCTTGCCGCTCTTGAACGGCGCGGAAGACCACGCGAACAGGGCGACGTCGTAGTCACCGGCGGAGACCCGCTCGTCGAGGAAGTTCGGGTCGGTGTCGTCCTTGACCTCGATACCGGCTTCCTTGCACTGACCCTGGATCAGCTCGACGGTCTGCTTGCGCCGCGGGATGTCGGTGTGGCTGATCCGGAAGGAGGCGCGCACGCCGTCCTTCGCGAACACGCCGTCCGCACCCTGCGTCCAGCCGGCCTCGGTCAGGATCTTCTTGGACTCGGCCGGGTCACCCTTGGCCTTGTCCGCGTAGACGTCCTTGTAGCCCTCGTCCTTCGGGAAGAAGACCAGGCTGCCGAGCGGCTTGGCGTCGGCCTGAACCTCGGTGATGAGCTTGTCGATGATGTCCTGGCGCTTGACGCACATGAAGAAGGCCTTGCGGACCTCTTCCTTCGACAGCACCGGGTGCTTCATCTGGATGTCCAGGTGCTCGAACGACAGGCCGGGGCCCGCGCCGAACGTGACACCCTGGGCCTTGAGGCCCTTGAGCTTCGTCGCCGCGTTCGCGTCGGGCTGGGCCATGGAGTTGACGGCGACCTCGCCGTTCTCCAGCGCCTGCGCCTGCGCGATCGGGTCCGGGACCGCCTTCAGGACGATCTTCTCCGGGCCACCGGGCTTACCGACCCACTTGGGGTTGCGCTCCAGCGTCACCGACTGGTTCGGCTCGAACCCGGTCAGCACGTACGAGCCCGCGCCGGGCATGAGCTCCTTGGTGAAGCCGTTCCACTTCTCGTTCCAGAACGCCGCGACCTTGTCCAGGTCGGCCGGCGCGCTGTCCTTGGTCAGCTTCGTGACGTCGGCGACGCCGGCGTTCTTCTCGAGGATGTGCGCCGGGAGAACGTCCGTGTTGAACAGGCTCTCGTAGTCCGGGTACGGCGCCGAGAAGGTGCCGACGAACGTCTGGTCGTCCTTGCACTCACCGGTCATCAGGTCGGTACCGGTGGTGCCGGCCGCCTTGAAGTACTTGGTGCCGTCCGCCTTCTTCGCCTGGTCGCTCTGGGTGAACCAGGCCAGGTAGAAGTCGTCGCAGTCCCAGGCCTCGCCGTCGGACCAGCTGACGCCCTTCTTCAGCTTCCAGGTCACGATCTGCGGAGTCTTCGAGGTGACCTCGACCGACTCCATGACGTCCTTGTTCAGGATGACCTTGTTGTTGCCGTTGATGATGTGCGCACCCGGCTGCACAAGCGCCAGCGCGAACGTGTTGTACGACTGGTTCGCGTCCTCGGTCGCGTTGTTGTACGAAGTGAACGCCTTGTCGGTCGACACGACGACCTGGCCGCTCTGCTTCGTCTCCGGCGCGGTGTAGCCGTCAGCGGACTCGCCGCGTGCGGATGCCATCTCCGCGATGGTGGCGTCGCCACCATCGGCGTCGTTGGTTCCGCCGCCGCCACCACACGCACTCAGCACCAGAGCCGCGCCTGAAATCAGCGCGATCGCCGGTAGTGCTTTCTTCCTCATCGACACGTGCCCTCCTAGCACTGGGCGGCCGAGGCCTTTGGTCGGCAGACACGCCCATAAACCGAGATGTGCCATACGCGCCCCGAACCGGCACATCGTGGCAGCACGGTATGAACCCGTTGAGGTGACGCGCACTACCCAACCGGGTGATCGTGACCCAATGGAAACAGGTTGTTGCACGGCGCAATGACCCGATTACCGGGCGGAACTGTTCGTTGACCGGGCGCCTGGAATTCTGTCAACGATAGCCGCCGAAAGTAGCAACGCCAGAACCCCGTTCGCAACGGGTTTCCCACGGGTTGACTACTTGTCCAGACGCCGCCATTCGGGTGCACCGCTGAGCGCACCCGCGAGCGGCGACCCGGTGTCGACCCCGGCGGCGGAGGCGGGCAGGACGCCGAGAAGATCGACTATCTGGAACAGCGGCACCGCCACCGCCTGAGCCCGGATCTGCGGCTCGACGCGGGCCAGCGCGTCGCTCAGCAGGACCTTGCCGTTGAGTGCCGCGTCGATGTCCGCCTGGATCGTCCGGTCGCAGAAACCGGCCTGGTTGGCCGGGCTGGGCGTGCCGCCGTCCGGTGCGTCGCCGACGCACCCGTACTCGCTCGCGAGGCCCGCCGCCGAGTCGCCGGCGTCCACCCGCGGCACGACCGCGATGTCGATGTCCTTCTCGAGCAGCTGCTTGCTGAAGAGGTCCTCGGCGGTCGGCGTGACGACCTCGGAGCCGATCCCCCGCTCGGCGAGCTGGGTCCTGATCCGGTTCGCGAGGCCGACGTACGGCTCGGTCTTCTCCGGCGCGGCGATCCGCAGCTTGAGCGGCTTGCCGGCCTTCCCCCACTGCCCCTGCGCGTCCTTGGCGTACCCGGTCTCGGTGAGGAGCTGTTCGGTGGCGGCGGCGTCGAGCGTGTTGCCCGTGATCGTCGCCTGGTAGCCGGCGCGGCTCGGCGGCACCACGTACGAGTCGGCGCGGAACTGCGCGCTGGGACCGTTCTGGGTGCCGGACGCGATGAGCGCGTCCCGGTCGAGCGCGGCGACGATCGCCCTTCTCGTCTTCACCTCGGCGAGCTGACCAGCCGGCCTGAGCAGCACCTGCGCGACCTCGTTGCGCGGCACGGGTTTCGTGGTGACGCCCTGGATCGCCCTGATGAGGTTGGCATCGGACGCGTCCGCGCGCAGCAGCGCCGCCTGGTTGTCCCCTTTGGACAGTGACTCGATCATCGCGGTACGCGAGGAGCGCCTGATGACCACTCGGTCCAGCGTCGTCGGCACCCCCCAGTACCGGTCGCCGCGCTCCAGGATGACCTCACCGCGCGGCTCGTCCAGGCTCCGGACCGCGAACGGCCCGGCGGTGGCCGGGAAGCCCGTCGCGAGCACGTTCGACCAGGTGCCGGGCGCGTCCTTGAGCAGGTGCGCCGGCAGCAGGTTCGCGAAGAGCGACCGCCAGCCGGGGAACGGTTTCGCGAACGTCACCTCGACGACCTTGCCGCCCTCGCGCGCGCTGATGTTGTTGATCAGCCGGTATCCCGCCGGGTCGACCACGCCGGGTTCGCTGCGCATCCGCTGCCACAGGTACGAGAAGTCCTCCGCGGCGATCGGCGCGCTGTCCGACCACGACGCGTCCTTGCGGATCGAGTACGTGACCGTGAACGGCTCGGCCTTGGTGACCTTCGCACTCACCATGAGGTTCCGGTCGAGCTGCGGTGCGCCATCCGGTCCCGCGCGGAACACCGAGGGCAGCAGGAGCGAGCTCAGCGCCGTGGTGATGGGGCTCTGCGCGGCCAGCGAGTGCGGGTTGTAACCGCCCGCCACGTCGTCCACGCCGACCACGATCTCGGTGACCTTCGGGCCCGTCGTGGTGATGACCGGCGCCTCGGACTTCGGGACCAGGGGCGGAGGTGGAGCGTTCGTACACGCCGCCGCGGTGCCGCACAGGACAGCGGCAGCCAGCACTCCCCCGAGTCGCCTCATGGTCCTCACATTGCCAGAAGGATGGTGGTGTGGTTCGCCCAGCCCGCAGTTTCGTCAGGTCGGCCGTCTGGGGGACGTTCCGGCTTGGGCCGGGGTTGCTCGTTCCCCCGAGTAGTACGGCTCACCCGGTCGAGTGGTTCGGGGCTGGGGTCGGCACGTTCCGCGCACTTGAAACGCTTTCGGGTGAGCTCGAGTGGCGGCGCCGGCCGAAGTGTGGTGGGCGATTCACGCCACCACCGGCGCTTCTCGGCTCGCTTCGTCTCGTCACCCGGCGCCCGTGCCGGGCAGCGGGCCTTGGCCGGTTGAGCGGGCCGCTGAGGGCTCGGCCCGTCGCCGGTACGCCACGACCCCACTGCGCGGCCTCCGTGCCACCACAGGGCACCTCGGAGGCACGGAAACGACAAAGGGCGGCTGGGCCGTGGCCCAGCCGCCCTCAGGCGTTGCGTTCTAGTTGCGAGTCACGCCACTAGCGTCAGCCGCGCGTCTTCAACCGGCTGCGCTCGCGGCCGCGCAGGTTGGCGTCCAGCGTCACCTTGCGCACGCGCACGACCTCCGGGGCCACCTCGACGCACTCGTCGATGGCGCAGAACTCCAGCGCCTCTTCGAGCGACAGCTTGCGCGGGCGGGCCAGCGTCTCCATCACGTCGGCGGTGGAGGTGCGCATGTTCGTGAGCTTCTTCTCCCGGCACACGTTGACGTCGAGGTCCTCGGAGCGCGGGTTCTCGCCCACGACCATGCCCTCGTACGCGTCCGCGCCCGGCTCGACGAAGAACGTGCCGCGGTCCGCGAGCTGGATCATCGCGTAGGCGGTGACCGAGCCGGTGCGGTCGGCGACCAGCGAGCCGTTGTGGCGGGTGCGGATCTCGCCCGCCCACGGGCCGTAGCCCTCGGACACGGCGTTCGCGATGCCGGTGCCGCGGGTCTCGGTCAGGAACTCGGTGCGGAAGCCGATCAGGCCACGAGACGGCACGACGTAGTCGAGCTTGATGCGGCCCGTGCCGTGGCCCGCCATGTTCTCCATGCGGCCCTTGCGGTTCGCCAGGAGCTGCGTGATCGCGCCGAGGTGCTCCTCGGGCGCGTCGATCGTCAGGCGCTCGAACGGCTCGTGGATCTTGCCGTCGACCATCCGCGTGACGACCTGCGGCTTGCCGACGGTCAGCTCGAAGCCCTCGCGGCGCATCTGCTCGACCAGGATGGCCAGCGCCAGCTCACCGCGGCCCTGCACCTCCCAGGTGTCGGGACGCTCGGTCGGCAGCACGCGGACCGACACGTTGCCGACGAGCTCGGCGTCGAGCCGGGCCTTGAGCACGCGCGCGGTCAGCTTGGTGCCGCCGTTGCGACCGGCGAGCGGCGAGGTGTTCACACCGACGGTCATCGAGATGGCGGGCTCGTCGACGGTGATCCGGGTCAGCGGACGCGGGTCGTCGACGTCGGCGAGCGTGTCGCCGATGGTGATCTCCGCGATGCCGGCGATGGCGACCAGGTCGCCCGCGCTGGCCTCTTCGGCGGGGACGCGGTCGAGCGCCTCGGTGATGAGGAGCTCGGTGATCTTGACGCGCTGCGTCGTGCCGTCCTCGCGGCACCAGGCGACGATCTCGCCCTTGCGCATCTTGCCCGCGGCGATGCGGCAGAGCGCGATGCGGCCGAGGAACGTCGAGGCGTCGAGGTTCGTCACCAGCGCGCGGAGCGGGGCGTCGGCCTCGACGACCGGCGCCGGGATGTGGTCGAGCAGGACCTGGAACAGCGTGTCCAGGTTCTCCTCGTCCGGCAGGCCGCCGTCCTCGGGCTGGGTGAGCGACGCGCGACCGGCGCGCGCGGAGGCGAACACGACCGGCAGGTCGAGCACGGAGTCGTCCGAGCCCACCTCGGTCGCGAGGTCGAGCAGCAGGTCGTGGGTCTCTTCGACGACCTCGGAGATCCGGGCGTCGGGACGGTCGACCTTGTTGACGAGCAGGATGACGGGCAGACCCGCGGCCAGCGTCTTGCGCAGCACGAAGCGCGTCTGCGGCAGCGGGCCCTCGGACGCGTCGACGAGCAGCACGACGCCGTCGACCATCGCGAGCGCACGCTCGACCTCGCCACCGAAGTCGGCGTGGCCGGGGGTGTCGACGACGTTGATGACGACGTCGCCGTCGGGGGTGTGGCGACGAACAGCGGTGTTCTTCGCGAGAATCGTGATGCCCTTCTCGCGCTCGAGCTCGCCGGAGTCCATGACCCGGTCGACCAGCTCGGCACGCGCGGAGAAGGCACCAGACTGACGCAGCATGGCGTCGACCAGCGTGGTTTTGCCGTGGTCGACGTGCGCGATGATCGCGACGTTGCGCAGGTCAGTGCGCGTCTGAAGACCGGGCGCGGTGGCCGTGGGCACGCAGAACTCCTAGAGCTTCGAAGGCGTTGGAGGGGCTCGCGCCGGACAGGTCAATGCGCAGGGCCGTCCACCAGAGTACCGGCCGCGTCGGCATTACCACACAAGCATGCCTAGTGAAGTGAGCCTCACCTACTCTAGCGACATCGGTCGGAGTGGAGTGCAACCAGTGGGTAAAAAGCTCAAGAAGAAGTGCTGCAGGTCGAAGCCCCAGTGCAAGCGCTGTCCGGTTCCGTTCCTGCTCAAGGAGCGTGACAAGGCCCGCAAGAAGGCGGCGAAGAAGGCGGTGAAGGCTGCCAAGAAGGCCTTGAAGAAGGCCGCTTGAGGACGGTTCGCGGGTACCTCGACAGGGCTCTCGACCTCCTCCAGCGGCACTCGCTGGAGTCTCCGAACGCCGATTGGCCCGTTTTACGTGCTGAAGCTCACCTCGCCGCCGCGGCCGCCCGCGGCCCTGAGGACACCTATCCGGCGATCCGGCAGGTGATCGACACGCTGGGTAACCCGCACACCCACCTGATCAGGTCCCACCGCTCGCGCCCGGCACCGGAACGCACGGTTCCGACCGGCCGGCTGGTCGGCTCGACCGCGTGGTTGCGGCTGCCCCAGACCGACTCGCGCAACGGCACGGCGTACGCCACCGCCGGCCTGGACGTGCTGCGCGACCTGATCACGAGCGGGCCGAGCGGCTGGGTGGTCGACCTGCGCGGCAACCAGGGCGGCGACATGCACCCGATGCTCACGGTGACCGCCCGCTGCTCGGCGAGGGCAGGAGGGGCACGTTCGTCTTCCCGCACGGCGCCACGAGCGACTGGGGCATCCGGCGCGGTCACGTCTACAACGGCAAGCGGATCTCGTTCCGGCGGCTGAAGGTCCCCGCACCGGTCGGCCGTCCGGTGGCCGTCCTGGTCGACGGCCGGACCGCGAGCTCCGGCGAGGCGGTGCTGATCTCGTTCCTCGGCGCGCGGGACGTCCGCACCTTCGGCGAACCGACCGCCGGCTACGCGACGGCCAACGAGGGCTTCACGCTGCCGGACGGAGCGACGCTCGCGATCACGACAGCGCTCATGGCCGATCGCACCGGCCGCAGCTACGGCAACACGCCGATCGCGCCGGACACGCCGGTCTCCAGCTCAGGCGACACCGGCGATCGCGTGCTCGACGCCGCGATCGCCTGGCTGACCGAGCAGTACTAGGGCCTGTATCGAGGTCCCGTTCGATGAGAGTCGAGCCTGAGGTGGTTCCTGGCGGTGCGGCCGGACGGCCCGCATACCGCTGTTGTATGTGGGCCGTCCGGCCGTGCCCCGGGGGCCGCCTCAGGCCCGGCTATCGCGAACATGGACCTCGATACAGGCCCTAACCCTGCAGCACGGCCTCGTTCAGCTTCATGAGCTCCGGCGCCGTCCGCGTCGCCTCGAACTCGCAGATCTCGTACTTCACGAGTTTCTGCTCGGCCCACGGGTCCGTGGCGAGCAGCGCTTCGAGCTTGCCGCGGGGCATGGGCCGCGTGATGATCACGCCGCCGACCCTCGGCACCTGACGCCCCGAGGCGAGGAACAGACCTCGCTCGTACTGCTTCTCGACCCACGCTCGGTGGTCGGGGAGGGCGTAGTCGATCTGTTCCAGTGGCGCGGCGTACTTCAGCAGCACGATGAACATGTTTCAACGGTAGTCCTATACTCGTGATCGTGCGCACTCTGAACGCTTCCTGGCGGGCCGCTTACCGGCGGCCGGAGTAACTGCGCGCAGACATCACCACTGACGCGAACGCAGGCCGCCCGACACGGGCGGCTTTTTTGTGCGTTCCGTCCGGGCGGTCCCGTACGAAGGGACCAACGTCATGATCCGGCTCTCCGCCATCACCCCGTCCGGCCAGGTGCACCTGGGCAACTACCTCGGCGCGCTGCGGACGTGGGCCCGCGAGGGCACCGCCGAGGACGTGTACTTCATCAGCGACCTGCACGCGATGACGTCGTCGCACAATCCGCAACGACTGCGATCCATGACCAGAGAACAACTCGCCGTGCTGATCGCGAGCGGCATCGCCCCGGAGAGCACCTGCGTGCAGTCCGACCTGATCCGCGAGCTGGGAGCGCTCAACTGGGTGCTGGAGTGCACCTGTACCTACGGCGAGGCCGCACGCATGATCCAGTTCAAGGAGAAGTCGCTCGGCCGCGACTCGGTGCGCCTCAGCCTGCTCACCTACCCGGTGCTGATGGCCGCGGACATCCTGCTGCAGGGCACCGCCGAGGTCCCGGTCGGCGAGGACCAGCTGCAGCACGTCGAACTGGCCCGAGCGCTCGCCCGCCGCTTCAACAACGGTTACGGCGAGGCGTTCATCGTCCCGACCGCGGTGGTGCCGAAGGTGGGCGCACGCATCAAGGACCTGGCCGACCCGTCGCGCAAGATGGACAAGTCGGCGCAGAGCTCGACGGGCGTCGTGTTCGTCCTCGACGACCCGGACCTGGTGCGCCGCAAGATCCGCCGCGCCACGTCGTCGACCGAGGGCATCGCGAACCTGACCGAGATCCTCACCTCCTGCACCGGCAAGGAGCCGGAGGACTACACGAGCAAGTTCGCCGACCTCAAGAACGTCGTGGCCGAAGCGGTGATCGAGGAGCTCCGCCCGGTCCGCGACCGCACCCTGGAACTCCTCGCCGACCCGGCGGAACTGGACCGCGTCCGCACCGCGGGCGCGGAACGGGCCCGCGAACGAGCCCAGCACCGGCTCGCCGGGGCGCTGCGTCTCGCCGGACTCAGCTGAGGAGCTCCTGCAGGACCGGCACCAGCACCCGGTCCGCGGGCAGCCAGTCCAGCTCAGGCAGCTCGTCGGCGGTGAGCCACCGGACAGCGTTGTGCTCCAACGCTTCCGGTTCACCGCCGACGAGCCCGGCCGCGAACACCCGCAGCACCATGTCCTTCTTCAACGGAACGTCCGGCCCGACCTGCTCGCCGACCTCGACCGGCACCCCGAGCTCCTCCACGCACTCGCGCACCAGCGCCTCTTCGGGCTTCTCGCCGTCCTCCACCCGCCCGCCGGGCAACTCCCACTGCCCCGCATGACTTTCCGGATAGGACCGCTGCTGCGCGAGCAACCGTCCATCCCGGACGATCGCCGCTCCCACGACCACCTTCGCCACACCGAGCTCGCGACACCGTTCGGCCAGCAACGCCGACCGCTTCTCCAGCACCCGCAACGCCATCCCGCGCCCGACCGTGATGTCCGCGAACCGCCCGACGACCCCGCCCACGGTCGTCCAGCCCACGCGGTCGATCACCATCGTCCCGGCCCCGGTGCCCACGAGATCCGTGTGCAGCTCCAGAAACTCCCCCGCCGCCGACACTCCGGACAAATCCGCACGGGTAACCGTCAGCCGCACGTTGAGCGGCCCGACGAGCACATCTCCCAGGCACAACAACGGTCCCGCCACCTTCACCCCGAACCCGCTGATCAGCGAAGTCTCCAGCAGGGCACCGGCAACGGCGGCAACAGGCGCGTCGACCAGCGCCGACGCTCGCAACTCAGGCACAGGCGTTGACTACCAGGACGGCCAGCGGATCTCCAAACGCGCACCACCGGCAGGTGACTCGGCAGCCCTAACAGACCCCCCACGCCGCTGCACGAGATGCGCCACCAACGCGAGCCCGAGCCCAAATCCACCCGACGACCGCCCGCGGTCCTCCTCCACCCGGTAGAACCGGTCGAACACCTTCGTCCGATGCTCAACGGGAATCCCGTGCCCGTCATCGTCAACGATCAACCGCACGTCCCGCCCGACCGGCATCAACGTGACCGTCACCGTCGAGAACGCATACCGCCCGGCATTGCGCAGCAGGTTGTCCAGCACCAGCTCGATCTCGGACCGAGTGGCCGCGACCAGACAGGCCGACGGCGGAGCGTTCAACCGCACCAGCAACTCCCGGTCGAGCCGCCCGATCGCCGCCTCCGCCTCCAGCACCAGGTCCACCGCCTCGGCCCGAGGCGGCGCCGCCGTGTCCGCCCGCGCCAGGATCAACAGCGAATCGACCAGCGCACTGAGCCTGATCGACTCCTCCACCACCGACTCCAGCACCTCGATGGAGAAGTCCGGATCCGGATGCGCCACCGCAACCTCGGCCTGCGCCCGCACCGAAGCCACCGGCGACCTCAACTCATGCGCCGCATCCCCGGTGAACCGACGCAACCGATCACTGGCCTCGTCCCTCCTGGTAAGCAGCGCATTGAGCGCCTCCGCCAACGCCTGCAACTCGTCGCGCGCAAGCGGCACCGGCAACCGCTCCCCATGCGGCAACTCCGCAGCCGCGACCCGCATCCTCTCCACGGGCCGAAGCGAGGACCGAACCGACAACCAGGTGGCAATCCCCACCAACCCGGCGACGAGCACCGCCGCCACCGCCAACCACCGCGTCCCCAACGTGTTGGCGTTCTCGTACCCGAGCAACGTGTCGCCGTACACCTCAAGCCGAGGCGACCCGTCCTCGCTGAACACCACCTGCCCCCGCCACCGATGCGCCGACGCACCTTCCATCCTGAGCACCGGCTCCCCGGACTTCAACGTCCGAATGTCCTGCGCCGTCAACGCAATCGGCGGCCCCCCGTCCACCGGCACCCCGGACACGTCCAGCACCCGAGGCGGCTCCTGCCGCAACTCCTGGTCCACCGCCGTGATCTGAATCAACCCGATCAACGCCGGCGCCAATCCGGTAAACGCCAACAAGCACAACAACGCCACCCCAGTGGCCACCACGGTGATCCGGAAGCGCAACGTGCGCCGCAACCACCAGCGGCGAGGGTTCACTTGTTCCCCAGCGCACTGTCAAGGTCCGGAGTGGACGCTATATATCCGTGCCCCCGAATCGTCCGAACAACTTCCCCAGCCCCCACCGCATCCAGCTTCCGCCTGAGGTATCCCACATACACCTCGACAGCATTGCGCGTGGCAGCCTGCTCGTCCCCCCACACCGTCCGCAACAACTCGTCCTTGGTGACCACCGACCCAGCCCGGGAAGCCAGCACGTCCAGCACCGCGTACTCCCGCGGACTCAACGACACGTCCTGCCCGGCCCAACTGACCTCCCGCAGCCCCCGGTCAATGACCAGATGCCCCAGCGTCAACTTCCGGCGAGCCCCGCCACCCCTGCGCAACAACGCCCTGACCTGCGCCACCAACACGACAAAGCTGAACGGCTTGACCAGGTACCCATCAGCCCCCAGGTCCAGCCCGTCCGCCTGGTCGACCTCCCCATCCTTGGCCGACACCATCAAGACCGGCGTCCGCACCCCATCAGCCCGCATCCGCTGCAACACGCGGTACCCGGACAGCCCAGGCAACATGATGTCCAACAACACGACATCAAATGCCCCGGTCAACGCCACCCGCAACGCCGTAGGCCCATCAGCCGCCGTAACGACCTCCATGCCTTCAGCAGCCAGGCCACGCTCCAACGCCCGGCGAACGCCGACTTCGTCGTCCACGACCAGCACTCGAGGCTTCACACCCACAGCATGCCGCCCCCGGCCACACCACGCCCGCAACATCTCAGCCGACTCTCAGCAAACGCGATGGCGAAGCCGAGTTGGCGGTAGTTAGCGGCGGTTCGATCATGGGTTGGTAGTACTTGCACACGCCATTAGCCCTCAACCGCGAGGCCCGAGGCGAGCCGTCCCTGAGCGCTAGCTCTCGGCGGTCGCCCAACGCAACCGGCGTGCCATCAACCCGCCAGTGGCGCGGACCCCCAGATCAGATTGCCGGGGTCTGGGGCAGAGCCCCAGAACGCAAGGTCGCCGCCCGCAAGGCCGCCCGACAGCAAGGCCACACCCCCAACCCGATCACCCACGAACCAGCGACCACCCCCAAACCCAGGCACAAACCCCCAGCTCAAACTAGTCTCAGCACCATCTCAGCAACCCCACCCCAAGCTGTAACTACAAGCCCTTGGAGGAGGGGACCAAATGAACAAGCGAAAGGTGACCCTGGCCGCAGCAGCGGCCGGTGTGCTCACCGGTGCGGCAGGCCTCAGCCTGCTAGCCATGCCCGCAGGCGCAGGCCAGCCACCATCCCTACCCACGATCGCCCCCGAAACGCTCGTCGAGCAGGTCCTGACGAGCAAGCCGGGCGCGTTCGGCGGCACCGTGGAGGTCAACAACAAGCTCGGCCTCCCGGCCATCGCCGAGATCCCGCAGCTGTCCGACGGCAAGCACAGCGCGAGGATCTGGACGGACGGCAACGGCAAGCTCCGGCTCGCCCTGCCGAACGGTCAGTCCGAGCAGACGATCGTCAGCGACGGCAAGACCACGTGGTCCTGGAACTCCCAGCAGAACGAGGTCACGAAGTCCGAGCACAAGGACTCGCCGGACAGGGAGTCCAGGCAGGAACCCGCTGAAAAGGCGATCGACCCGGCCACCGCGGCCAAGGAGGTCGTCGGCCTGACCAAGGAGTTCAGCGACATCAGCGTCGACGGCACCGCGCGAGTCGCGAACCGTGCCGCCTACGAGCTCGTGCTGACCCCGAAGGCCAGCGAGAAGACCCTGATCCGCGAGGTGCGGATCGCGGTCGACGCCGAGCTCAAGATGCCGCTGCGGGTCGCCGTGCTGACCAACGGCACCGCCGAGCCGGTCGGCCAGGTCGGCTTCAGCGAGATCAACGTCGGTCCGCAGGACTCGAAGCTGTTCGAGTTCACGCCGCCGGCCGGTGCCAAGGTCACCACCCCGGAGGCCAAGGAGGAGAAGCGCGACCGGAGGCCCGACGCAGGCCTGGAGCAGGTCCTGCAGGGTGAGAACCCGCAGATCTTCGGCAGCGGCTGGGACACCGTCGTCGGCGCCCGCATTCCCGCGGAGGCCATGACGCAGGTGCCGGCCGAGGCGCAGGGTCTGGTCGACCGGTTCACGAAGAAGGTCAGCGGTTCCTGGGGCAGCGGCAAGCTGTTCAACACCAAGGTCGCCACGATCCTGATCGCGGACGACGGCCGGGTTGTCGCGGGTGCCGTTCCCGAGCAGGTCCTGTTCGACACGATCGGACAGGTGAAGTGACCACCTCGACCAGCGCGCCGGTGACGGCGGGTTCCACCACCGCCCTCGCCGCGCGGACCAAGGGTCTGCGCAAGGAGTACGGGAGCACGGTCGCCGTGGACCGCGTCGACCTCGAGCTGCCAGAAGGTGCCGTGCTCGGCATGCTCGGCCCCAACGGGTCGGGCAAGACGACCACGATCCGGATGCTGCTCGGGTTGGTGCGCCCCACCCAGGGGGAGATCGAGCTGCTCGGCAAGCCTCTTCCGGACGGCGCCGAGCACGCGCTGCCGCACGTTGGCGCGCTGGTCGAGGGTCCGGGGTTCCACCCGTTCCTCAGCGGGCGGGAGAACCTCGTCAGGTGTGCCGCGTTCGAGCCGTTGCTGCCGAAGAAGCAGATCAAGCAGGCGGTGGAGGACGCGGTCGAACGCGTCGGGCTCGCTCAGGCGGCCCACCGCAGGTACCGGGGGTACTCGCTCGGCATGAAGCAACGTCTCGGCCTGGCCGCGGCGTTGCTCGTGCCGCGCAAGCTCGTCGTTCTCGACGAGCCGACCAACGGCCTCGACCCGGCCGGCACCCGCGAGATCCGCAAGATCATCGCGGACCTGCACGCCGCCGGCAGCACCGTCCTCGTCTCCAGCCACCTGCTGAGCGAGGTCGAGGCGACCTGCACGCACGTCGCCGTGCTGCACCGGGGAACCGTTGTGGCCCAAGGAGAACTGACCGAGCTGCTGCAGGCGGGCGGATCGGCGCTCCAGGTGATCACGCCGGACGTCGAGGACGCGCTCAGCGCCCTGCGGACCGCCCGCATCTCGGCCAGGCCGCTCGGTGAGGGGCTGCGCGTCGAGCTCGCCGGGACGTCCGCGCCGCAGGTGATCGAGACGCTGGTCAAGGCCGGCGTCGGGGTCTACGAGGCGACGCGCTGGAAGACCGGCCTGGAGGAGCTGTTCGCGCGGCTCACCGAGGCCGAGGAGGCCGAGCGCGGAATGTCCGCTGTGGACACGCTGGACGGGGGACCGCGATGATCACGCGTCAGCTGGGTTCCGAGGTGCGCTGGATGCTGCGCCGGCCGCGGACCCTCATCGGGTTGTTCGGGCTGATCCTGGTGCCGATCATCATCAGCTTCGGCATCTGGACCGCCGGCGAGGGTGACGGCGGACCGGGGCTCGGCGCGATCATCCAGGGCAACGGCATGGTCGTGCCCATCTTCACGCTGTTCCTGTCGCTCAACCTGTTGCTGCCACTGGTGGCGTCGATCTGGGCGGCGGACGGGCTCGCGGGCGAGGCGCAGCACGGCACGTTGCGCGGGCTGCTGGTCGCACCGGTCTCACGGGTGCGGCTGCTGTTCGTGAAGCTGTTCGGGCTCACCGCGATGTCGCTTCTCGCCGTCACGCTGATGGCGGTCGTCGGCATCATCTCGGGCACCGCGTTCCTCGGCGCCAACGGCATGATGACGTTGTCCGGCACGACCCTCTCAACGGCAGAGGGCTTCGTGCGGATCGCGTTCTTCATCCTGCTGGTGACGTTCCAGATGGTGGCGATCGGTGCGGTCGCACTCGCCGTCTCGTCGACGACCGAGCACCCGCTGGTGGTGCAGGCCGCGACGATGACGACGATCATCGTGTTCCAGGTGCTGGGGCAGTTCCAGTCGCTCGACTGGCTGCACCCGTTCCTGATCACGACGGGCTTCCCCGGTCTGATCGACGTGATGCGAGACCCGATCCCGTACGAGCAGATCTGGGACAGCACGCTGCTCGCGGGCTGCTACCTGCTGATCGGTACGGGCCTCGCCGCGATCCGCCTGGTCACCAAGGACAGCTAACGAAATCCGCCCTCGCTGTTGATCACCTGACCGGTGATCCACTCAGCGTCGTCGGTGCAGAGCCAGGAGATCAGCCGGGCGGCATCGTCCGGCTGACCCCAGCGGCCGAGCGGCATCCGCTCCCGCACCCACTCCCTGGTCTCCTCGGTCGCGTAGCCGGTGTCCACCGGGCCGGGGTTCACGGCGTTGACCGTGATCCCCTGCCTGATCAGCTGGTGCGACAACGTCGACATGATCCCCACCAACGCGCCCTTCGACGCGGCATAGGCGATCTCGCCCACCATCGGCCCGAGGTTCTGACCGGACGTCATGAACACGACCCGGCCGCCCGGAGCCCCGTCGTGCTGCCGGGCAAACGCTTGCGCAAGCAGGATCGCCGACCGCGTGTTCACCGCGTAGTGCCCGTCGAGCATCGCCGCGTCCAGCTCACCCAATGCGCCGTCCGAACCGCTACGCGCGTGATTGCACACCAGGATGTCGACGCGCCCATACGCTTTCACCGCCGCGGCGACCAGTTCGTCCGGCGCGTCCGGCAGAGCGAGATCGGCGCCGAGGTGCTCGACCCGCCCGTCGATGCCGGCGATCACTTCCTCGATCGAATCGGCGCCCCACGGCTGTTCGGCGTCATGCGCGACGTGGTGCTGCACGAACAGGTCCGCACCCAAACCGGCCAAGCGCTGCGCGATCGCGTAGCCGATGCCCTGTCGCCTGCTCACGCCCGTGACGAGCGCGACCCGTCCTTCAAGAGATCCCATAGGACCCACAGCTAACCGATACGAGCAACGCCGTCCAAGTCAATTTCGAGCCGCACCCGGTCGCCGACCTCGGTCATCGGCCCGACGGCCTCGTACTCCTCGCCGTCGATCTCCACGAGCAACCGCACGTGATCGCGCCGGTGCACCCGTTCCAGCACCGTGCCTTCCAGCGCACCCGCGGGATCCACCCGCAGCGCCGTAGCCCGCAGCCCGACGCGTCCAGCCGAGACCCCCACGAACGACCCAGGCACGAACTTGTTGCACCCCAGGAACTTCGCGGTCTCGACATCGACCGGCGAGGACCACACCTCGGCCGGCGGACCGACCTGGACGATCCGGCCGCGCGACATGATCGCCACCCGATCGGCCAGCGTGAACGCCTCGTCGTGGTCGTGCGTCACGACCAGCGCGGTCGTGGCGGCCTCCCGCAGCAACCGCGCCAGATCGACCGCGAGCTGCTCCCGCAACGCCCGGTCCAGCGCCGACAACGGCTCGTCCAGCAGCAGCAACCGCGGTGAAGGCGCCAACGCCCGCGCCAACGCCACTCGCTGCTGCTCCCCGCCGGACAGCTGCGTCACGCGCCGGTCGGCATACCCGTCGAGCCCGACCAGTTCCAGCAACGCGGCGACCCTCTTGTCCCGCTCCTCCCGGTCCACCCGGTGCATCCGCAGCCCGAAAGCCACGTTCCCGGCCACGGACCGGTGCGGGAACAGCTGCCCGTCCTGGAACACCAGCCCGAACTCCCGCCGATGCACCGGCACGCCGGCCAGATCCGACGAGTCCCACCGGACCACGCCGGAAGAGGGCTTCTCCAGCCCCGCGATCGTCCGCAGCAACGTCGACTTCCCGCACCCGGACGGCCCGAGCAGCGCGACGACCTCGCCGTCCGCGACGGTCAGCGACACGTCCGACACCGCGGCCGTCTGTCCATAGCGGACGGTGATCGAGTCCAGTTCCAGCGCCATCAGAACTCCCCGCTGCTCGGCACGCGCAACCGCTCGATCAGCAGCACGCACCCGACCGTGACGACCATCAGCAGCGCGCACGCCGCATAAGCCATCTGGCTGTTCAACTCCCCCGGCCGCGACATCAGCCGGGCGATCACCACCGGCAACGTCGGCGAGTCCGGCCGCGCCAGGAAGCTCGTCGCGCCGAACTCCCCCAGCGCCACCACGTACCCGAACCCGGCCGCCGCCACCAGCGACCGCCCGACCAGCGGCAGGTCCACCTCACGCCACACGCGCAACGGCGAGGCACCCAGCGTCGCCGCCGCCTGCCGCAGCCGTTCGTCGACCGCCCGCAACACCGGCAGCACCATCCGCACGATCAACGGCGTCACCACCAGCGCCTGCGCCAGCGGCACCAGCAACGGCGAGGTCCGGAAGTCGCCCGGCAACGCGTCCATCGTGACCAGATAGCCGAACCCGACAGTCACCGCGGACACGCCCAACGGCAGCATCAACGCGGTGTCGAGCACCTCGGCGATCCGCGAACCGGACCGCCGCAACCCGACCAGCACGACCGCCGAGAACACCCCGACCACCAACGCCACCATCGTCGCGTCGAACGCCGTCCGCACCGAGTTCACCGCGGCGTCGATGCCGGTCACCGCCAGCGTGCCGCGGTCACCCCTGGTGGCCAGGGCCGCGTATCCGGCGAAGCTCCATCCGTCCCGAGTGGACAGCGACCGCGTCACCAGCCCCACGACCGGCGTCAGCAAGGCGACCACGACAAGACCGGCGGCGGCAACGACGTACCACTCACCGCCGGAGGGCCGCCGCGCCAGCTCTTCCCTGCCGCGCAACGACAACGCGGTCTCCCGGCGACGCCGGGCCAGCGCACCCAGGACGAGCACCGCCAGCACCGCGAGGAACTGCAGCAACGACAGCGCCGCCGCCCCGGACAGGTCGAACAGCTCGACCGTCCGCAGGTAGATCTCGGTCTCCAGGGTCCGGTACCGCGACCCGCCCAGCACCAGCACGACACCGAAACTGGTGGCGCAGAACAGGAACACCACCGCGGCAGCCGAACCGATCGCGGGCGCCAACGCCGGCAGCACGACCGACAGGAACGCCCGCGGCCGAGAAGCCCCGAGAGCCCGGGCCGCGTCCTCGGCGCGCCGATCCGTGTGCGCCCACAGCCCGCCAACGGTCCGCGCGACCACGGCGACGTTGAAGAACGCGTTCGCCAGCACGATCGGCAGCACCCCGCCGTCCGGCCAGAACGTCCGGAACGCCAGGCCCACCACCACGGTCGGCAGCACGAACGGCACCATCACGGCCGCACGCACGAGCCCGAGACCGCGAATCCGGCACCGCGCCAGCACGAACGCCACCGGCAGCCCGGCGAGCACCGCCACCAGCGTCGACGCGGCGGCCTGCCCCAGCGTGAACCCGACGAGCTCCCAGGTCTCCCCGGCGAACACCGCGTCGAGCACCCCGCCCTCGCGCAGGCCCAGCGTGAGGATCGCCAGCACCGGCCACGCGAAGAACAGCGCCAGGAAGCCCAGCGGCAGCAACGCCGCGGCCGACCACCCGGTACGAGCCGTCAGCAGACCGACGCCAGTTCGCCCGGCCGGTGGCAGACCGCCGCTCGGCCCGATGCCGCCCGATGGCTGGCCGCCACTCGGCCTCGAGTGCCAGCCCGATGGCTGGCCGCCGCTCAGCCCGGTGCCGCCCGATGACTGGCCGCCGCTCGGTCCGATGCCGCCTGGCGCCTGGCCACCACTCGACCCAGCGCCAGCCGATGGCTGGCCGCCGCTCAACTCAGTACCGACCTGTGGCTGGTCGCCGCTCATCCGCTGCCGCCCTGCGCCCGGCCGCCACCCGGCCCGGTGCCGGCCGACCCCGGCACCGACCGGTCGTCGGCGTCCGTCAGCCCTGCACGAGCTTGCGCCACTGCTCGACCCACGCCTCGCGGTTGTCCTTGACCTTGTCCGCCGGCAGCGACTGCGGGTTCGTCGGCAGGGGCGCGTCCTTGGCCCACGACTCGGGCAGCGCGACACCCTCACGCGACGGGTAGACGTACATCTGCTCGGCGACCTGGGCCTGGAACTTCTCGCCCAGCAGGAAGTCCAGCACCTTCTGGGCGTCCGCGGAGTTCTTGGCCCCGGTCAGCACGCCCGCGTACTCGACCTGGCGGTAGCAGGTGCTCAGCACGGCCTTGGTCTTCCCGCCCTCGGCCGACGGCGACGAGGCGTAGGAGACGACGATCGGCCGGTCGCCCTTGGTGGCCGAGAACTCCTGGGTGTAGGCCTCTTCCCAGCCGCTCACGACCTTGACGCCGTTGGCCTTGAGCTTGGTCCAGTACTCCTGCCAGCCGTTCTCGCCGAACTTCGCGATCGTGCCGAGCAGGAACGCGAGGCCGGGCGAGGACGTGGCCGGGTTCTCCACGACCAGCTTGTCCTTGAACTTCGGGTCGACGAGGTCCTCGTACGAGGTGGGCTCGACGCCGCCGAGCTTGGCCGGGTCGATGTTGATGCACACGTCGCCGACGTCCACGGCCTGCAGCCGGTTCGAGTCGTCGACCTTGTACCGCTGTGCGCCCTTCGCGGCCTCCGGCGAGGCGTACTCGGCGAACACACCCTCGGCCAGCGCCCGCGAGGCGAACGTCGAGTCGACGCCGAACGCGACGTCGCCGATCGGGTTCGACTTGGTGAGCACCAGCTTGTTCGTGAGCTCGCCCGCGTCACCACTGGCGAGCTGTTTGACCGTGATGCCGGACGCCTTCTGGAATTCCTCGATCACCTCGGGCTTCACGGCGAACGAGTCGTGCGTCACCAAGGTGACCTCGTGCGTCTGCGGCGCGGTCGACGTCCCGGCCGAACAACCGGTCAGCGCCAACGCGGCGGCAACGGCAAAAATCCTTCTCACTGAAATCTCTCCCTACGCCGGTATGACCCGGATCAGGTGGACGGTCGAGGGCTTGCGAGCCCTCCTCTCAGCCCGGCGCTTCACCGGACTCCCGTGGCAAACGCGCAGCTTACGTGACGTAGTGGGACGATCAGGACATGGCCGAGCTGTTGAGCGACGATCAGTTGAACGACGTGCTGCCCAAGCTGCCCGACTGGATCGCCCAGGACGCGGCGCTGGTGCGCACCGTGGAGTTCTCGAACTACGCACAGTCGATCATGGTGGTGAACCGGGTCGCGGAGATCGCCGAGAACGACAACCACCACCCGGACATCGACATCAGGTACAAGAGCCTCACCTTTCGCCTGAGCACGCATTCCAAGGGAGGAATCACCGCGCTCGACGTCTCCCTCGCCGAGGAGATCGACGGAGTTCTGGACGCCCTGGCCTGATTCGGTCAAGATGTGCGCTGCCGCCGCCCGCGGAAATGAGAGGCAACACCCTCATGCGGTTGCGCACACCTTTGTTTGTTGTGGCGCTGACAGGCAGTCTTCTGATCGCTCCGGCGGCAGCTCAGGCCGTACCTTGTGCCGTAACGGACACGATGATCAAGGCCAGTTCGGCGTGGGTCACCAAGGGCACCGACCTCAAGGCGAACAACTGGTCCAACGCGAACTTCCACACCGGCAACATCGCGCAGGTGCGGACGACCGGGATCAGCAACCACAAGACGTGGCCGTGGGTGCAGGCGAACAAGTTCCTGCTGCCCCTCGACCCGGCGAACCCGTACGCCCCGGACCCGCAGGCAAGCGGTGAGGCATACCTGGCCGTCTCGTTCTTCCACCCGGAGCCCGAGGTCCTGCAGCCGCTGCGGGACAACCTGCGCGCCCAGGTGCGGACCGGCCGGACCGACTACTGGAAGTCGCCGGACGCGCTGACCATGTCGCTGCCGTCGTTCACCGAGGTCGCCGTGCGCGACCTCGACCAGGACATGCTCGACTACTCGTACCGGTCCTACCGCAGTCTGAAGAAGCGGACGTTCAACGACGTCACGGGCCTGTGGAGCCTGAACGTGCAGACCAACGGCTGGGCCGTGCAGGGGCTGGCCAAGGCGATCCTGGCGCTGCCCGCCGACAACCCGTACCGCGCCGACTACATGAAGACGCTGCGCAAAAGCGCCCAGACGTTGCGGCACCTGCAGCGCCACGACGGCTTCTGGGGCAGTACGGGCAAGGACTCGGCGGCCACCGCGATGATCACCTACGCGTTCGCGGCCGGCATCAACGCGGGCGTCCTCGACAAGAGCACCTACCTGCCGCACGTGCAGAAGGGCTGGGAGGCCCTCCTGACCGCGCTGGACGCCGACGGCCTGCTCGGCTGGGTGCAGGCGCGCAACTCGTGGAAGCCGGCCTCAGCCGGCGACACCGGTGGGTTCGGGGTCGGCAGCCTTCTCCTCGCGGGGCAGCAGCTCGTCCGTCTTACGCCTGGTTGCTAGCCCGATCGCGACCAGCGTCAGCATCCCGGCCGCCGGGTAGCCCCAGCCGAGCAGCACGAAGTACCAGGGCCGCGCGAAGTCCCAGATGTTCGGCTGGGCCAGCAGCAGGAACGAGATCAGGTAGCCGCCGGTCAGCAGCACCCACAGGCCGGCGGTGATCTTGCACAGGACGTGTCCGCCCTCGTAGACCAGCCACAGGAGGGCGGGCACCATCCACACCCAGTGGTGGCTCCACGAGATCGGCGAGACCAGCAGGCCGAGCATCTGCACGCTGACGATCAACGCCAGCACGTCCTTGGTCTTGCTGACGGCGAACCAGGTCAGCGCCGCGGCGACCAGCACGGCCACGATGTACAACGGCCCGGTCTTGACGTCGTCACCGATCGTCCGGCTCAACGCGCCGCGCATCGACTGGTTGATCGCGCTGCCGACCGGCCCGACCCGGCTCGCGTCACCGAGCAGCTGGAACCAGAACTTGTCCGACTGCGACGGTGAGATCGCCCAGCCGATGCCGTACACCGCCACGAACGCGACGAACGACCAGACGGCGGCCATCCACCGGCGCTGGATCAGGAAGTACAGCCCGGAGATCGCGGGCGTGAGCTTGATGCCCGCGGCGAAACCCACACCGGCGCCGCCGACCCAGTTGCGCGCACTCGCAAGCGTGCCGATCAGGATCGCCGCCAGCACCAGGTTGATCTGGCCGTAGTTGAGCGTGGTGCGCACCGGCTCGATCCACAGCACCAGCGCGGTCCAGAACATCGCGTGGCGCGGGTCGCTGCGCTTCAGCAGCTTCAGGCTCGTGCGCACGATGAAGTACAGGCAGCCGAGACAGATGAGCTGCCAGATCCACCGTGACGCCTCCCACGGCACCCAGCTCATCGGCGTGAAGATCGCGGCCGCGAACGGCGGGTACGTGAACGGCAGCGGGAACACGTCCGCGTACTGGTCGAGCCGCCATTCGTACAGGTCACCGCTGAACAGGTGCGGCGATCCGTTGCGATACACCAACAGGTCGATCATGGTCATCTTCGCCTGGAACGCGACCATGAACAGGTGCCCGACGACCGACAACGCGAGCAGCCACGGTGCTACGGAGAGCACACGCGCTTCCACAGCACGGAGTTTCACCCCGAAAACGTTACCCGAGGCAACGTTCGGGGGTATCCCGGCGTCATAAGGATGGGAGAGATCGCAAGAGGGAGTTTTGCCAGTCATGTCTGTTGATCTTGTTGTTGCCGCTGTCGCCGCTCTGGCCATGCTGGGGGTCGCGTTCGGAGTGTTCGCCGTTGCCGCTCGCACCAAGGGCAACGTGTGAACACGTTGTAAAGCAAAGAAAAGGGGGAGCCTCCACAATGGAGACTCCCCCTTCACCATTCCTAGGGAACAGCGTGTTTGCGCGCGCTTCTAGAAGTAGTGGGCGCGACCGCCGATCGGCTTGCCGACGGCACCCAGGACGGCGAGGATCGCGCCGATCACCAGAAGCACCACGCCAATGGTCGTCAGAATGCTGATACCGGCCAGCCATCCGACGACGAGCAGGATCAGACCAAGAACGATCATGACACCTCCAGGTGGGGAATCCTTCTCTGGACTACCCCACAGAGGTCGGTACAAACCTCATCGTTCACATCTCGGCGATCGAGGCGAGCAGTTCCCGTGCCCGCCGCTCCTGCTCGAACTCCCGCTCCAGCGAGTTCTCGAGGATGTGCAACGCCTCGGTGAGGTTGTCCCGCGCGCGCTCGGGCTCACCCGCCGCGATCTGAGCCGTGGCCAGCAGGATGAGACCGTCCGACAAGTTGATCGCCCCGCGCATCGACCGCCACACCCGCAGAGCACGCTCATAGCTGTCGATGGCTTCGGCATGCCGCCCCAGGCCGAGATAGATGTCACCCAGGGTTTCCAGGTTCCCGGCCGGGCCCTCGTCCTGTCCGTTGAACTCGGTCCTGGCGAACAACTCGACGGCCTGCAGGCAGAGCTCGAGTGCACGGGTGCCTTCGCCCACGTTGTGGTGCGCGCGGCCGAGTGCGGCGCAGTGGCGGCCGAGCTCGTAGTGGTCGGGATGGCCCGCCATGCGCGGATGAATCTCCACCAACACGTCCAGCGCCTCCGCCAGGCGGCCCTGACGCTCGTACGTGAACGCGAGCCCGCGCCGCAGGTGTGCCTCCGCGGCGACATCACCACCGGGTTGAGCACATCGGATCGCCTCACGAAGGTGGAACTCGCTGGCACCGAACTCGTCGAAGTCGATGAGGGCCGCCGCGATCCTGCGGTGCATCAGGCTCTGCCCGTCGAAGTCGCCCAGCCGCTCCGTCGCCGCGAGCCCGAGGCGATGCCCAGCCAGCACCTCGTGCTTGTAGCCCTCTCGCGAGAGGTAGCCGTGCATCACGAACATCACCCGCCAGACGAAGTCGTCCGCGCCCAGCTCCTCCGCCCGTTCGACGGCGGTGAGCAGCACCCGGCGTTCAGCCGCGAACCGGGCCCAGGCCGCGTCCGCGTCCGGGACCGGCTCGAGCACCACGCCCGGCGCGGGTGGCCCCTGCACGATCGGAGGGGAGTTGTACTGCAGAAGCTGCCAGCAGACATGCGCGGTGTGCAGGTAGTAGTCGAACATCCGGCGCAACGCTTCCGCTCTTGTCTCGGCAGGCAGCTCCGCCACACGCTCCGCGGCGTAGTCGCGCACCAGGTCGTGCAGCGCGAACCTGCCGCCCGTCGTGGTGCCGAGGAGGCTGCCGGCGACGAGCTCACCCAGCAAACGGCTGGCCCTGGCGACGGGCAGACCGGCGAGACTGGCCGCCGCGGCAACAGAGAGATCGGGGCCGAAGTGCAGGCCGAGCAGGACGAACATCCGTGCCGCGTCCTCGCCGAGCGACCGCAGCGACCACGAGAACACCGTGCGCACACCAGTCGTTTCATCGATGTCCAGCGCGTCGAGCCGTTCGGCCTCGAGCTCGGCCGCGAGCGCCGTCAGCGAGGCCCCGTACGCGGCTCTGGCGGCGACGATGCCGAGCGCCAGCGGCAGTCCCGCGCACTGTGCGACCAGCCGCGCGGCCGCTTCGGGTTCAGCGGCGACCCGCGCCGCCCCGATCCGCTCGGTCAGCAGGTCGAGCCCGCCCTGCTCGTCCAGCACGTCGAGTGCGACCGGCCGCACGCCCTCTCGCGCGACCAGACCCCGCAACTGGTTCCGGCTGGTGATCAGCACGAGGTTGGTGGCTCCACCAGGCAGCAACGGCCGGATCTGGTCGACGTCACGGGCGTTGTCGAGCACCAGCAGCACTCGCCGCTCAGCGAGCACCGACCGGTACAGGGCGAACACCGCGTCCTCGGACTGCGGGATGTCGCCCGTCTTGACGCCGAGTGCCAGCAGGAAGTCCCGCGCCGCGGTGGCCGCCGCGACGTGCTCGATCCTCTGGTCGAAGCCGCGCAGGTCGACGTAGAGCTGACCGTCCGGAAAACGGTCGGCGACCTGGTGCGCCCACCGCAGCGCGAGCGCCGTCTTGCCGACGCCGCCGATGCCGTTGATGGCGGAGATGAGCACCGGTTCGCCCGGCCGGGTGGCGAGCATCTCGGTCAGGCGCGCCAGCTCGTGCGCGCGGCCGACGAAGTGTCGGACGCCGGCCGGAAGCTGACGGGGCACCGACGAGGTGGTGGGCACCTCACCGCTGAGCACCTGCTCGTGCGCCTCGCGCAGCCGCGGCCCCGGATCGACGCCGAGCTCGTCCGCGAGGTGGTCGCGGACCTCCTGATAGACCGCGAGCGCCTCGGCCTGCCGGTTGGACCGGTGCAGGGCGAGCATCAGCTGCGCCCAGAACGTCTCGCGCAACGGGTACCGGCCCACGAGGGCCCGCAGTTCCGGCACCAGCGGGTCGGTGTCGTGGGCCAGGTCCTGGTCGATGCGGCGCTCCAGTGCGACGACCTGTTCTTCCATCAGCGGCGGCACGTCGTCACGGTGCAGCGACTCGGACGCGACGTTCGCCAGCACCGGGCCACGCCACAGTTCGAGCGCGGCACGGTGTTCGTTCTGGGCGGTCAGCGCTCGGAACCGGTCGAGGTCGAGCTGGCCGGGAGAGACGGCAGCCGAGTAGCCGCGTGACGACGTCTGCACGCAGTTCGCCTCGCCCAGCGCCTGCCGCAGCCTGCTGACCGTCATCTGCAACGTCTTGTGCGCCCGGTCGCCGTCGGGCAGCTCGCCGTCCCAGATCCGCTCGACCAGCTCATCGACAGGAACAAACTCGTTGGCGCGCAACAACAACGTGGCGAGCAGTGCCCGTCCGCGCCCAGCGGGAACGGCCACGGGTTCGCCGTCGAGCAGCACCTCCAGCGGGCCCAGCACCCGGTACTCAGCTCTCACAACGTGGAAGTCTAGGTGCGCGGGCTGAGACCCGTGCTCGACGCCGCACACAGTTGAATGTCAGCCTTCGAGACATGCGGGGAGTGAGCAGGACTGCGCTGTGGGTCGCCTCGATGCGTGCGACGGAGGCCGCGCGCCCGGACCGCTGGCACGACGATCCACTGGCAGCCGCCGTGGTGGCCGCCGCCGAGCAGGAGATCCCGCCGGCCCCACCGGGCGCGGCGGAGTTCATGGCCGTCCGCACCCGCTTCTACGACAGCTTCCTGCTCTCGTCCGGCACAGCACAGGTCGTGGTGCTGGCCGCCGGCCTGGACGCCCGCGCGTTCCGCCTGAGCTGGCCACCCGGCACGTGTCTGTTCGAGCTGGATCTCCCCGAACTCCTCGGCTTCAAGGAGAAGCTCGTAGCCGCTGAAGGCGTGGTCCCCCGCTGCACCCGCGTCGTCGTCCCCGTCGACCTGCGCACCGACTGGACCACCGCACTGGCCACCGCCGGGTTCGACGCTTCATCGCCGACCGCGTGGATCGCCGAGGGCCTGCTCCAGTACCTGGACGAGCAGGACAAGAAACGCCTGCTCGACACGGTCTCCGGGCTGTCCGCCCCCGGCAGCCGGTTCGCCTTCGACCACATGGACGCCTCGGCCGACGACCGTGAGGTGGTGGCCGACACGTTGGCGAAGATCCGGAGCATGGGCGCGGAGTTCGTGGCGACCGCCGCCGATCCCGCCGGCTGGCTGGCCTCGCACGGATGGACGATCACGGTGGACCGCATCCCGGAGCTGGCCGAGGCCTACGGGCGGCCGCTGCCGGGCTTCATGGATCCGGCAGCGGCGAACGCGACCGCGCTCTGCACGGCCGCACTGGGCTGAGCAGGTCCGACGTTGAAGCGGAACTCCGCCACGTCACCGTTGGCGCGAGTACGGATCCATCAATGTCAGCGGTGTACGAGCAGCTTCGAGAGCTGATGACGGAAAGGCGGAACCGACGGTGTAGAAACGGGCACGAGTGCGACCAACGGGCGTCAGGATGCCGGTCACGACCAGATCCCTGAGGTCGCGCTGGGCTCGCTGCAGCCCCAAGTCCTCAGCTCGCTCGTAGCGTGTCCGGCGCACCCGTCCCGACATCGCGACGTCGTGCAGCGCCGACACGACCCTCTGCTCCAACCCCTGGGACTCGGCGAACTCGCCGAGCAGAACCCACACCCGACTCGAACGGTCCAGTCGGCTGCGCACGGTCTGTGCCTGCTGGTGATATGCGGTGAGATTGAACCGGACCCAATCAGAAACGTCCTGGTCCGGTCGGTAAGTGGCCCCTCGGTGCTGCAGTTCGCGGTAGTACTCCCAGGTGTTGCCAGGTCGCCCCAGCCAAGCTTCGACCGAGGAGAACTCGGGCGCCAGCTCTCCCTCTCTCGCGATCATGAGTGTTTGGAGTGACCGGGACATGCGACCGTTTCCATCCGCCCACGGATGGATGGAAACGAGATGCAGGTGCGCCATGGCGGCCCGCACCAGCGGGTGACTGCCGTCGTCCGTGTTCAACCACTCGACGAGCTCCCCCATCAACGAGGGCACGTCGACCGCGTCCGGCGCCGTGTACACCGCGATGCTGGGGTCACGGGCATCCGTCACGTACACCGCACCGCGCCGCCATTGCCCGGCCGGCTTGCGCGGGGTGTGCCGGTGCCCCTGCAGCATCCAGTGGAGCGCGTTGAGGAGTTCCTTGCCGTAGCGGAAATCCTCGACGTCGTGAAGCGTCTGGATGTAGGTCATCATCCGCTGATAGGCAAGTGTCTCGTCGCGATCCTCCTCGGAGACATCGACATCCCGCTCGCCCTCCAGCAGGTCCTCGACGTCGACAGTGGACACCTTGAAACCCTCGATCGAGTTGGAGGCTGCCACCGCGTCGGCGGTCAAGAACTTGCGCAGCCCGTCCGTCCACTTCGCCGAAGTGGACCGGACCTGCAGGCGCAACGAGCGGCGCAGATCATCGATCTCGCCGAGAACACGCCGATCCTCGGCATTGAGAGCAGGCGTGGGGTACAGCATGAATCAACAATAGGGTGACGTAAACATTACGTCAATGCGTCATCGCGTCAGGCGCCGGACCGTCAGAGCCCGGCACCTGCGGCGATCAGACGTTGAAGCGGAACTCGACCACGTCGCCGTCGGTCATGACGTAGTCCTTGCCCTCCATGCGGACCTTGCCCGCCGCCTTCGCGTCCGCCTTCGAGCCCGCCGCGACCAGATCGGCGAACGACACGACCTCGGCCTTGATGAAGCCCTTTTCGAAGTCCGTGTGAATGACACCGGCGGCCTGCGGAGCGGTGGCGCCCTGCGGAATGGTCCACGCACGCGCCTCCTTCGGGCCCGCGGTGAGGTAGGTCTGCAAGCCCAGCGTGTGGAAGCCGGCGCGAGCCAGCGAGTGCAGGCCCGGCTCGTGCTGGCCGATCGACTCCAGCAACTCCAGGGCCGACTCCTCGTCCAGTTCCAGCAGCTCGAACTCGACCTTCGCGTCAAGGAACACCGCGTCGGCCGGGGCGACCAGCTCGCGCAGCTCCTTCATGCGGGCCTCGTCGCCGAGCACGCTCTCGTCGGCGTTGAAGACGTAGAGGAACGGCTTGGTGGTGAGCAGGCTGAGCTCGCGCAGCAGTTCACCGTCCACTTCGGACTGCGCGGAGAACAGCGTGCGGCCGGAGTCGAGGATGTCCTTGGCCTTGTTCGCGTTCTCGAGCACGAGGCGGCGGTCCTTCTGCATCCGCGCCTCCTTCTCGATCCTCGGAATGGCCTTCTCGAGGGTCTGGAGGTCGGCGAGGATCAGCTCGGTGTTGATCGTCTCGATGTCGCTCGATCGGGTCGACACGGCCGTCGACGTGCACGACGTCCGGGTCGTCGAAGACGCGGATGACCTGGCAGATCGCGTTCGCTTCGCGGATGTTCGCGAGGAACTTGTTGCCCAGGCCCTCACCCTCCGACGCGCCCTTGACGATGCCGGCGATGTCGACGAACGACACCACCGCGGGCACCTCGCGCTCGGAACCGAAGATCTCGGCGAGCTTGGTGAGACGCGCGTCCGGCAGCGGCACGACGCCCACGTTCGGCTCGATCGTCGCGAACGGGTAGTTCGCGGCGAGCACGTCGTTGCGCGTGAGCGCGTTGAACAGGGTGGACTTGCCAACGTTGGGCAGGCCGACGATACCGAGGGTCAAACTCACGAGGAGCGAGTCTACGGTAGGTCACGGTGATGTCTGATTCCCGCGAGCCATCGGCCGTTCCCGCTGGCAGGATCGACGGCATGGTCATTGACGAAGAACACGCCTACCGGGTCTGCGCCGCGCGTGATGCCCGGTTCGACGGGTGCTTCATCCACGCGGTCCGCACGACCGGCATCTACTGCCGGCCGTCGTGCCCCGCTGTGACCCCGAAGCGCCGCAACAGCCAGTTCTTCCTGACGGCGGCCGCCGCGCAGTCCGCGGGTTTTCGCGCCTGCCGCCGCTGCCTGCCGGACGCCGTGCCGGGCTCACCGGAGTGGAACCTGCGCGCCGACCTGGCCGCCCGCGCGATGCGGCTGATCAGCGACGGCGTGGTGGAACGCGACGGCGTGACCGGCCTGGCCACCCGCCTCGGCTACTCGGAACGCCACCTGACCAGGGTGATGACCGCCGAACTGGGCGCCGGACCACTGGCACTCGCCCGCGCCCACCGCGCGCACGCCGCCCGGTTGCTGATCGAGACGACCGAGATGTCGTTCGCCGACATCGCGTTCGCCGCGGGGTTCGCGTCGGTGCGGCAGTTCAACGACACCATCCGCATGGTGTTCGCCTCGACGCCCTCCGACATGCGCGGCCGCGGCAAGGCGCCGGTCGGCACCCCTGGCCGGATCGTCCTGCGGTTGCCGTACCGCCCGCCGTTCGACTCCGCCGGGTTGCTGGGCCACTTCAGCGCTCACGCCCTGCCCGGTGTGGAGGAGGTGACCGCGGACTCCTATGCGCGAACGCTGTCGCTGCCGCACGGCGAGGCAACCGTCCGGCTGACGTTCCCCACCGACCACGTGCTCTGCTCGCTGCGGCTGGCGGACGTGCGTGACCTGGGCGCGGCCGTCTCACGGATCCGGCGCCTGCTGGACCTGGACGCCGACCCGGTCGCGGTGGACACGTTCCTCGGCGCCGACCCGGTGATCGGGCCGCTGGTCCGCAAGGTGCCCGGCATCCGGGTCGCGGGCAGCGTCGACGGCGCCGAGACCGTGCTGCGCCTGGTGGCACCGTTCGCCGGCGTGCCGCTGCAGGTCCCGGACGGCGCGCTCACCCACCTCTACTCGGCGGGGGACCACCCCGTCGCCGAGGTGCTCGCGAACGGCAGACTCGCCGTGGACGTGGGCCGCTCGTTCGAAGACCTGACCGAGGAGATGGCACCCCTGGTCGGCTCATCGGTCGCCGACGAGGTGGCCATGCGGGTCCTGGGCGCACCGGACGTGCTGGCGCTCCCGGCTTCCCTGCGACACCTGACTTCCCACGGCACCGACTGGCGGCCGTGGCGCTCCTACGCGGGAGCACACCTGACGAGGAAGGCAGCAACATCATGAGCGTCGCACACTCGTCCACTGTGGACACCCCAGCGGGGCCGTTCACCGCGATCGTCGCAGCGGACGGCGCGGTGCTGGCGAGCGGCTGGACCGCCGACATCTCCCTGCTCACGCCCCAGATCCACGCGTCCCTGATGCCGACGTCGATCTCGTCGAAGGCGGACCTGGGCGACGTGACCAAGGCCGTCGTCGCCTATCACGAGGGCGACCTGACCTCGATCGACGCGGTGGAGGTCCGGCAGAAGTCCGGTCCGTTCATGCAGCACGCGTGGGACGTCCTGCGCACGGTCCGGGCCGGGGAGCCGGTCACGTACACCGAGTACGCGGAACTGTCCGGGCGGCCGGCTGCGGTGCGCGCCGCGGCGTCGGCTTGTGCGCGGAACTCGGTGGCGCTGTTCGTGCCCTGCCATCGGGTGATCCGGATCGGCGGGAACCTTGGTGGGTTCCGGTGGGGGTTGGACGTCAAGCGCTGGCTGCTGGCCCACGAGGGTTAGGCCACGAGGTTTATCTCTGGAGGGCCGGCGATGGTCACCAGTTCTGTGTCGCAACGTGGGCATGAGCTGGTGACCGGCCAGATCTGGTTGGTCTGCAGGGAGTTCTGCGGCCCGAACCAATCATCGACCCCGGCGTCCCGACAGACGTGGCAGCCAACCCGGTAGTGCAGCCGGACCCACCGCTTCTCGCTCAGCTCGGAGGCACGCTCGTCCGGGCGCTTGAGGTCGAAGAACGGCGACCACCAGAAGGACACGCGACAGCGCAACCGCTGCGTGGTGCCGTCGACGGCGGCGTCGAAGCCAGTAACCCTGATAGGGGCCGGGTGCGCACCGACGACATCGAGATCGTCCTGCCATTCCAACCGCTGCTGGGACGAGATGCACAGCCCGTTCTCCGCGCCGGGATGCAATTCCACGGTCCGTCCCACCCGGCGGCACACGAAGCAGTCGTGCGTGTATTCCAGCCGGTTCGACCACCCGAAGTGGGCCGCTGGAGTGACCGTGACGCGCGCGGTGATTTCCACGTGGGACAGCACTTGGTTGAGGTTAGAGGTTGAGGATGGGTCGGGCTTGGTGGGCCGTGCGGGTCGGGTTGGGTGGGCCCTTCGGGCGTGGTGGTGCTGTTGCGTGCGGACTGGTGCGTTCCAGCGGGGTGGTCGCCTGCCGTACAACGGGTCACCTTGAGATGGTGGGCGCGTGGGCCATACCGGGCTTTGGGGTCATCGCCGCTGCGCGACGATTGCGATTGGGGCTTGACCTTGAGCCTCTGGCAAGGCGCTGAAACGGCCGGAAAAGGCCGGTAGCTTCGCGACCGGCCGAGCCCGAGAGGGAAGCACCTCGCCCCTCAGGTCAAGCCCCAATCGCCTGTGGCTGACGGGGCATCACCGCTACCCGGCGCGACTAGGTACGGACGGCTCGCTACGCATCGCCACACGGCGAACCCGTGCGCGGCAAGGTCTCTACGGCTCGCTTCGCATCGCCACACGCGGTGCTGTGCCGGGCATCACGCGGTTCGCCTCGCTTTTCGTCGAGGCACGCGGTACCCGTACGTGGCGAGGTCAGCCCAGCGACACCTCCAGCGTTGAGCCCGTGCGGGCCTTGCGGACTCGTAGCCGGGTGGGGATTCGCTGCCGCAGTTCCTCCACATGCGACACCAGACCGACGACGCGGCCGCCGGCGCGTAGCTCGTCCAGTGTGTTCATCACGATGTCCAGCGTGTCCGAGTCGAGGGTGCCGAAGCCCTCGTCCACGAACAGCGTGTCCAGCAGGGCGCCGCCGGTTTCGTTGGCCACCACGTCGGCCAGGCCCAGGGCCAGTGACAGCGATGCCAGGAAGGACTCGCCGCCTGACAGGGTTTTGGCGGGGCGGGAGCGGCCCGAGTAGTCGTCGAGCACGTCCAGGTTCAGGCCGCCTCGGGTGCCTCGGGCGCCGGCCGAGTCGGAGTGCACGAAGCTGTAGCGGCCCTGGCTCATCCGGTGCAGCCTGGCCGAGGCGGCTACGGCCACCTCTTCCAGGCGGGCGGCCAGGATGTAGGAGCGCAGGGTCATCTTCTTCGAGTTCTGGCCGCGGCCGTTGATCACGTCGGTCAGGGCGGCTAGTTCGGCGTAGGCGGTTTCCAGCGGTTCCAGCGACTTTCGTTCCGCTCGCAGGCGGGCGGCCAGTTCGCTCACCCGGTCGAAGGCCGCGCGGGCCCGGCTCAGGCGGATGGCGGCCGTGGAGGCGGAGGCGCGGGCGGACGAGGCTTGGGCGGTCACCTCGTTCAGGTCCACCTCGGTCGCCGGGTCGACCTCGGCCAGTTCCTCCAGGGTGGACTGGGCGGTGGCGCGGGCGCGTTCCCAGGCGGCGATGCGTTCGTCGAGGGCCTGGAGCTTGATCGCCGGGCGGGCGGCGGCCAGGGCGGAGGGAACGTCCGGGAAGCCTGCTTCGGCGGCCAGGGTGGCTACCGAGGACTGTTGTTCCTCCACTCGGGAGAGGGCGGCGTCGCGGGCGGTGCGGCGGTCGGCCAGTTCGACCAGGGCCTTGGCCAGGCGCAGGAGGTGGTCGCGGCGGGTCAGGACGTCCTCGTGGTCGCCGCGGGCCTTTTCCAGGCGGGCGCCGCGTTGCGCCACGACGGTGACGAGCGAGGTGTGTTCGGTGCGGAGGCCGACCAGGTCCTGTTCGACCTTGCCCTTCTCCGCGCCCAGGTCGCGGGTCTTGGCTTCCAGGCCCACGAACTCGGTCTGGCGCTGGGACCGGGTGCGGGCCAGCTCCAGGGCGGTGCGGTACTCGGACAGGACGAAGGCCGGCTCGTCGGAGCCCAGGGCCTCCCAGCACTGCTGGATGCGCAGCTCGGCGGCGTGGGCGGTGCGTTCGGCCTCGTTGCGGCGGTCCAGGGTGGACTGTTCCTCGCGGGCGGCTTCTTCCTCGTCGGCCGCGTCCACGCCGCCCAGCATCGGCTGGGCCGGCGCGGGATG
Source organism: uncultured Actinomycetota bacterium (assembly GCA_963771775.1). Classification (GTDB taxonomy): domain Bacteria; phylum Actinomycetota; class Actinomycetes; order Mycobacteriales; family Pseudonocardiaceae; genus Lentzea. The sequence continues at coordinate 252,675 of CAVYUS010000001.1, read as the reverse complement.
GCTCGGTGAGCCGCAGACCGCGCACGGCTTGCCGCGCTTCAGGGCGGCCGCCAGTTCGATGGCCATGTTCTCCAGGCGTTGCTGGCGCACCTGCTGGAAGACGTCCTTGGCCTTCTGGTGGACGTCGATGGCCTGGTGCAGCTCGTTCTTGGTGCGCTCCAAGGCTTTCACCGCACCTGGCAACGCCTCGGCCGCGTCCGCGCGCGCCTTCAGGCCCACCAGGCGAGCGGAGGCTTCGACGGCCGCGTCCAGCTGGGCGCGGCACTGGGCCAGGCGTTCGGGCAGCACCTCCAGCTCGGCGTTCAGGGCCAGCAGGCGGCGCTCTACCTGGTAGGAGGCGTGCTTCAGCTCGGACAGCCTGCGCTCGTCGGCTTTCTGGCGTTCGGCCTCGGCGGCCAGCTCGCTCAGACCGCCGGCTTCCTCGCGGTGGCGCTCGGCGTCCTCCTTCAAGGAGTCGCCCGTGTATCCCAAGCGCGCCAACGCTTCCGCGGCACGGGTCTCGTCGCGCACCGCGAACTCGTAGGACTGATGGAGCTTCTCGATCTCCTTGTGGGAGAGCTCCACCGGGACCGCGCGGCGGGCCGCGTCGCGTTCGGCGAACCACGACGCCGAGTCGGCGGCCTCCACGCGGGCCAGCACGTCGCGTGCCTCGCGCACCCGGCGGATCTGGTCGGCCTGCACGCGGGCCTGGGCCAGCAGGGCGTCCGCCGAGTCGGCGACACCGGCCGTCTCCTCCGACAGCGCTTCGGATTCCCGGACCGCCGAGGACAACCGGTCCAGCACGGACTCGAGCCAGCCCGGCTCGAACGACGGCTCCTCGGACGCGGCCTCGGCGACGCGGTGCACCAGTTCGGACGCGCCCTGGCGGCGTTCCTCCAGCACCCGGCCCGCCACGACCCTCTTGTCGCGGAACCACTTCTCGACGTCCAGGAAGCGCTCGGTGCCGAAGAGCTTCTCCAGCAGCACCTCGCGTTCGGCCGTGTCCGAGCGCAGGAAGCGGGCGAACTCGCCCTGCGGCAGCAGCACGACCTGGAAGAACTGCTCGTACGACATGCCGAGCATGTCCTCGACGGCGCGCGCCACGTCGTCGATGCGGGTGATGCCCTCGCCGTCCCAGCCTTCGAGCCAGGTCAGCGAGCACTTCGCGGGCTGCGTGGTGAAACCGCCGCCGCGCTTCTTGGGGCGGTCGAACTCCGGCGAGCGCACGATCCGGAACCGCCGGGCCTGCACCGTCAGCTCCAGCGACACCTCGGTCGGCACCTCGGGGTCGGCGTACTCGCAGCGCAGCTTCTTCACGTCGCCGCGCGCGCCCGGCACGCGGCCGAACAGGGCGAACGCCACCGCGTCGAGCAACGTCGTCTTGCCCGCTCCCGTGTCGCCGTGCAGCAGGAACAGGCCGTCCGCGCCGAGCGCGTCGAAGTCGACGGTCTCCGGCCGCGGATAGGGCCCGAACGCGGTCAGCTCCAGGCGGTGCAGTCTCATTGCTCCTGCTCCCTCGCCACCGACGCGAAAGCCTCTCGCAGCAACGCCTTCTCCGCCTCGGTCGGCTCGGATCCCCGCGCGTCCGACACGAAGCAGCAGGCCACTTCCTCGTCGGAACGGCCGCGCACCCGGTCCGCGTAGGTCATGTTGTGCTGCTGACCCTGCTCCGGCCGCCACTCCACGTGCACCGCGTGCTCGAACCGCTTCTGCAGCTGCCGCAACGCATCCATCGGCCGCACCTGGTCGGTCAGCACCACGGACAGGAAGTGGTCTTCCACCGGCTTGTGCGCCGGGTCCTCCAGCACCTCGGCCAGCGTCCCGGTCAGCGTCGCGAGCTGCCGCGGCACCGGCAGGTCGCGCCGCTCCACCCCGACCAGCCCACCGGCGTCGAGCTCGACCAGCCACACCGACTTCCGGTGCCGCGCCTCGGAGAACGAGTACGCCAGCGGACTGCCCGAGTACCGCAGGTTCTCCGCCAGCGTCTGCGGCCCGTGCAGATGCCCCAGCGCCACGTAGTCGACGCCCGCGAACACCTGCATCGACACGTCCTGCACGCCGCCCACCGCGATGGTGCGCTCCGACTCCGACGGCGCCCCACCGGTGACGAACGCGTGCGCCAGCACCACCGACCGCGCCTCCCGGCCGGCCAGATCGGCCCGGATCCGCCGCATCGCCTCGGTCAGCACGGGAGCGTGCCCCTTGTCGGCCACCCCGAGCACGTGCCGCGCAGGCTCCGGCTCCAGGAACGGAATCCCGTACACCGCGACCGGCCCGTGCTCGTCCGCCAGCTCGACCGGCTTGTCCAGCAACGAGATCGACGTGCGCAGGTGCAGCCCGCCGGCCTCGGCGAACTCCCCGAACACCCCGATCCGCGCCGCCGAGTCGTGGTTGCCCGGCGTGATCACGATCCGCGCCCCGGCGGCACGGATCCGCATCAGCACCCGCGCGCACAGCGACACCGCGTCCGCCGAGGGCACCGCCCGGTCGTAGAGGTCGCCGGAGATGACCACGACGTCGACCTTCTCGGAGGACACCAGGTCAGCGAGGCCGCTCAGCACCGACTCCTGCTCCACGAGCAGGTCGCGGCCGTGGAACGTACGCCCCACGTGCCAGTCGGAGGTGTGCAGGATCCGCATGGCCCCAACCGTAGAGACGAGGTCCGACAAAACTCCGGGAGGGTTCCCGGCGTGTCACCCGATCGAGTTCAACAACCGTGAGGGAGCATCATCGGTGCCGTGACCGCAGTGATCATCACCGCCTCGCTCGTCCTGGCCCTCGTCGCCGCCGGGGCGCTGGTGTTCGTCTGGCGCCTGTACCAGGACAGCGTCCGGCGCACCGACGAGGCACTCCACGCTATCCAGGCCGAACGCACGCGCTACGACGCACAACAGGTGGCACTGCAACGCTACGAAGTGGCGTTCTCAAGCGTGAGCGGACGCGGTGAACTGGGCGAACAGGTGCTCGTCGAAACGGCGCGCGCACTCGGCCTGAGGGAAAACCTCCACTACACACTCCAGACCGACGTGGCCGGCGGCGGATCCGTACGCCCGGACATGGTCCTGAACGTCGGCGGCGGCCGCCAGGTCCCGGTCGACTCGAAGATGTCCATGGCCTGCTGGGCCGAAGCGGTCGAAACGGACGATCCGCAGGAACGCCAGGACGCCCTCCGGGTGCACGTCCGCAACATCCGCTCGCGCGCCGCCGAACTGGCCGGCAAGGGCTACCAGCGCTGGGCGGACGCGATCTACGGAACGATCATGTTCGTCCCGAACGACGGCGCCGTCGTGGCCGCCCTGGACACCGACCCCGAGCTGCTGCGCTGGCTGCTCGACCGCCGGGTCTTCCTGTGCGGCCCGACCGGGTTCGCCGTGATCGCCTCCAGCGCCATGTTCGCGGTCACCGAACGCGCGCTGGCCGACGACGTGGAGCAGGTCCGGCTGCAGGCCGGGCGGGCGAACCGGGCCGCCGACACCGCCATCGACGCGGTCAACCTCTCCACCACCCACCTGCAGCGATTCCTGAGCGCGCGCCGCCGCGAGCTGGACGCACTGGAGGGCTTCCGGGCGAGTGTGGAGCCGCTGACGGACGCCTCCGCCACCCCCACGCCCCTGCCGCTGGTCCGAAGGGCGGACGAACAGTCCGCATAGAACGCACGGAGCGTGCCAACAGGTTGCTTCTGAGTGAGAAAGCAGCGGACTGACGAACACCGAATGACCGAACAGCTACCGTGTGCGTCGTGAGTGAGCTGCGCGACCGTTCGGCTGCCTTCGACGACGACGTCGAGGAGTATGACGCCGTTCCGTGGAACTACCGGGCCATCTTCGGCACGTTCAGGGGCATCCCGTGGTGGGCCGCGATCCTGTCTGCCCTGGTCCCGGCGTTCATCGGCGCGTTCATCGACATCAACTCCAGCAAGACCGTCGGCTGGACGTTCAACGCCGTCTTCTTCATCGGCGCACTGGCCGGCATCCTGCTGGTCCAGCGCCGCAGCCTGTTCGCGCCGATGGTGCAGCCGCCGCTCATCCTGGCCGCCACGGTGCCCACGCTGGTGCTGTTCACCGGTGGCGTCCAGAAGGGCGGCCTCGCCAACATGGCCCTCGGCCTGGGCAAGCCGCTGATCGACAGCTTCCCGGTCATGGCCTTCACCACCGCCGTCACCGTCGCACTGGGCATCCTGCGGATCTTCCTGCAGAAGGACCCGAACCGGCCGACCAAGGACGAGGTCCGCGAGGCCAAGGCCGAGCTGAAGTCGCGCCGGCCCGCCGCTCGCAAGCCGAGCCGCGAGTCCGCGCGGGACGAGCCCGCCGAGGACCGCCCGCGCCGCCCCCGGCCGGAAGGCGCCCCCGCGCGCCGGCCGCGTCCCGAGGGCACGCCGGCCCGCCGCCCGCGTCCGGAAGGCGCCGCCCGCGGCGAACGTCCCGCAGGTCAGCGCAGGCCCCGGCCGCCGCGCGACGACCGCTGAGGGTTGTTCGTCCCCACCCCCTGAACCACGAACAAACGAACCTGGAACAACAGTCGGGCAAAACGGCAGCACTCTGCCAGCATGAGCTCGATGCCCAGGGGAGAACGTCCGCTCGACGAAGGCGACAGCCCGCTGCTGCGGTTCGCCGGAGACCTACGCCAACTACGCGCCGACGCGGGTGGCCCGACCTATCGGGAACTCGCCCGCCGCGCGCACTACTCGGTGACCACGCCCTGCTGGAGACCTGGCACCGCAAGCGCGGCAACATCCTCACCATCAGCGCCTACGAGGCGGCCGGCGGCATCGACGGCGCGCTGGCCCAGAGCGCCGAGGCCGCCTCGCCCAGTTGACCGGAGACCAGCAGCACCTGGCCCGTCAGCTCCTGCTCCGGCTCGGCGCGGACGGCACGAAACGCCCGGTCCCCCGCGCCGAGGTGATGGGTGACGAGGTTCTCGACGTCCTGGCCAACGCGCGTCTCGTCACCGTCGGCGAGAACACCGTCGAGGTCACGCACGAGGCGTTGTTCCGCGCGTGGCCACGGCTCGCCACCTGGCTGGACGAGGACCGCGAAGGACTGCGGACGCACCACCGGCTGACCGAGGCCTCCCGGCTGTGGGAGGAGCTCGAACGCGACTCCGGCGCGCTCTACCGGACCGTGCGGCTGGCCGAGGCGAGCGAATGGGCCAAGCGCACCGAACCCGTCCTGACCAGGACCGAGGACGCCTTCCTGACCGCGTCGCAGCACCTGACCCGGCGCCGCACCCGGCGTCTGCGCTGGGCGGCGGCCGGTCTGGTCGCCCTCGTCCTGGCGGCCACCGGCAGTGCCGTCAGCGCGTCCCAGCAGCGCAGGGAGGTCGAACGGCTCCTGCACATCACGCAGTCGCAGCAACTGGCCGCGCTCTCGGCCGCGCTGGTCGGCAGCAACCCGGACGAGGCCGCGCGCAAGGCCCTGGAGGCGTACCGGATCTACCCCACCCAGGAGGCGCGCAGCCAGGCGCTGAGCCTCGCCGCGGGACGCCAGCGCGAGCTGAAGCCCATCAGCGCCAGATAGACCGCCTCAAGCAGTCACTGGCCTTCAGTCCCGATGGCCGGCTCGCCGTCCTCACCGACCACAACCTGCGCCTGTTCCCCCGTGGCAGCGTGTCGATCACGTCAGGGCATCCGGTCCGTGCGCTCACCATCGAGCGCCGGACGGCACGATCCTCACGTTCGACAACGGCGGTTTCATCGACCGCCGGGACGCCGGACTGCGTCGCGTCGCCGGTCGCGACCGATGCGGCGGGCGCACCGTCGCGAGGTTCAGCGACGACCGGAAGCTGCTCGCCACCGGTGGCACCGGGGAACCGCTCGCGGTCCGGGAGGTGGCCGGCGGCAAGCTCGTGACCAGTCTGATCAAGCCGGGCCAGAAAGTGCCCGAGTCGCTGGTTGGACCGGACGGTGCCCGAGTCGCCGGCGGACCAGAAAGCGCCCCGGTCGCTGGCGTTCGCCCGCGACGGCGACCTCGTGTCGGTCGGCGGGGACCGGTCGTCCATCGTGTGGACCATCGGTCCGGAACCGAAGTCCGAGCTGATCGCCGTCATGTACGAGGGTCCGCCGTCCGCCGTCACGTACGGCCGCTCCGACCACGAGCTGGTGCTCGGCACCGAAGAGGGCCGGATCGCCGTTCGCGACACCAAGAGCTGGAACACCATCGCCCTGGACAAGGTGCATGAGGGTCCGGTGCACGCGCTCGTCGTCTCACCGGACAAGCGCACACTCGCGACCGGTGGCGACGACGGGCTCATCACGCTGTGGGGCACCTCGACGTGGAAGAAGACCGGCGAGCTGCGCGGCCACACCGGTGCGGTGGCGGCGCTGGAGTTCAGCCCGGACTCGACGAGGCTCGCCAGCGGCGGCGACGACAAGCACGTCGTGGTCTGGGACCTCGGGACGCGCAGTTCCTGGGCGACCCTGACGGGCCACGTTCAAGGCGTCACGCACGTCGCGTGGATGCCCGACGGCCGTGCCGTGGTGTCTGCCGGTAGCGACGCGTTGCTCGTGTGGCGGCTCGACGTGGAAAAAGCACTGAAGGCTCTCGGCTGATCGTTGTCCGCGATCGCCCCCGCGAACGACGTACAACGGATCACGGACAACAACCGCCTGATCAGCACCCACTCTGCCAGCATGAGCGCGATGCCTAGAGGGGAACGTCCGCTGGACGATGGCGACAGTCCGCTGCTGCTGTTCGCCGCGGATCTGCGACAACTGCGGACCAATGCGGGTCAGCCGAGCTATCGGGAGCTCTCCCGGCGCGCGCACTTCTCCGCGTCCACGCTGTCTGACGCGGCGGGCGGCCGGAAGCTGCCGGGCCTCGACGTGACGCTCGCGTACGTGCGGGCGTGTCACGGTGACGAGTCCGCCTGGGAGCGGCGCTGGCACGACCTGGCCGTCGCGATGGCCCAGAGCCGGGTCACCGACGGGCCGGCCCCGTACGTGGGCTTGAACCCGTTCACGACCGAGGACGCGGATCGGTTCTTCGGCCGTGAGGCGCTCACTCACACATTGCTCGACCGTCTGGAGCGACAGCGGTTCCTCGCGGTGTTCGGTGCGTCGGGCGAGGGCAAGTCGTCACTGCTGAGGGCGGGTATCGCAGCGAAGTTCGAGAACGCGGCGGTGTGCACGCCCGGCCACCACCCGGACGCGGCGATCGCCGACGCGCTGGCGAGGAACCCGGACCTGCTGGTCGTCGACCAGTTCGAGGAGCTCTTCACGCTCTGCGAGGACGAGGTCCAGCGCACGGCGTTCCTGGAGGCGCTGCTCTCCGCCGACTGCCGCCGGGTGATCGCGGTCCGCTCGGACTTCTACCCGCACTGCGCCCAGTACCGGAAGCTCGCCGACGCGCTGACGGACGCGCAGGTGCTCCTCGGCACGATGACGCCGGACGAGCTACGCCGCGCCATCACTCAACCCGCATCCACAGTGGGCTGCACGGTCGAAACGTCGCTGTTGACGACCCTCGTGGCAGACGCGGCGGGTCGCAGCGGCGTGCTCCCCCTCGTGTCACACGCGCTGCTTGAAACGTGGCACCGAAGGCGCGGCAACACCCTCACGCTCTCCGGCTACCAAGCCGCCGGCGGCATCCAGGGCGCGCTGGCGCAGAGTGCCGAGGCCGCTTTCCACGAGCTGGACGAGGAGCAGCAACGGCTGGCCAAACAGCTCCTGCTCCGGCTCGGCTCCGACGGCACCAAGCGCCCGATCCCGCGCCACGAGGTCGTCGGCGAGGAGGTCCTGAACGTCCTCGCCGACACCCGGCTCATCACCGTCGACGAGCACACCGTCGAGGTCACCCACGAGGCGCTGTTCCGGTCGTGGCCGCGACTGCGGGCCTGGCTCGACGAGGACCGCGAAGGACTGCGCACGCACCGCAGGCTCACCGAGGCCGCCCGGCTCTGGCAGGAGCTCGGCCGCGACGCCGACGCGCTCTACCGGACCTCCCGGCTCGCCGAGACGACCGAGTGGGTCGCCCGCACCAGGCCGGAGCTGACCGGTACCGAACGCGAGTTCATCGGCGCCTCGAAGGCACTGGAACGCCGCCGGTCCCGCCGGCTGCGCTGGATCGCGGCCGGCCTGACGCTCATGCTGCTGGCCACGGCCGCGAGTGCGGGGCTGGCCGTGCAGCAGCGCCGTGAGGTCGAACGGCTCGGCCTCATCACGCAGTCGCAGCAGCTCGCGTCGGCGTCGGAGGCGCTGGCCATCAGCGACCCGTCGCAGTCCGCCCGCAAAGCTACTGAGGCCTACCGCACCTATCCGACCGCCGAGGCACGCAGCCGGGTGCTCAGCTCGGCCGCCGCGGCACGTGGCCGCAAGCTCGACCACCTCGGCGGGTGGAGCTTCGCGTTCGGCAAGGACATCGTCGGCCTGATGGGTCCGGAAGGACTGGTCGTGCACGACGCGGCCACGCTGGCGTTGACCGCCAGATGGCGACCGAGCATGGATCACTCCGTCTTCTCGTGGGCCATCGGACCGGACGGCCACACGATCGCCGCCGTGCTGCACGACGGACGGATCGTCCTGTGGTCAGGACCGGACGCCGAGCAGGTCGTACTCCAGAAACAGGGCACGCGCGGCGGTGTCGCCTTCACCGCGGACGGCCGTTCTCTCATCGTGGGCGGCGATGTCTGGGATCTCGCCACGCGCAAGGTGCGGTTCTCGCTGCCGGTGGGACCGATCACCGGCCCGTTCGACGTGGCCGACAACCGGGTCCTGGCCGTGGTGACCGGTGGCGCGGTCGCACTGTGGGACCTGGAGACCCGGCAGCGGACGGGCGGCCTCCAGGCGCAGTCCGGCGAGATCACCAAGGTGCGGCTGCTGCCGGGCGGCAAGCTGGCCGTGGTCGCCACCACCGAGGGCCAGGTGCAGGTGCGGGATCTCGCGACCGGCGCGGTGGTCGCGACGCCACCCGCGCACACCGGCATCGTCAACAACATGACGCTCAGCGCCGACGGCACCATGCTCGTCTCCGCGGGTGAGGACGGCCGGGTGCACATCTGGGACCTGGCGCACGGCACGGCCATCACGACCATCACGACCAACGAGCCCGCCCGCAGCGCACGGTTCGCACCGGACGGCGGACTGGCCGTGCTCACGCCGCGAGCCCTGCGGTTCTGGCCGCCAGGCAGCGTGCCGCGGACAGCCGGGTACACGATCCGCGCTCTCACCGTCGACAACAACGGCTCGGTGCTCACCCTCGACGACACGGGCGTCATCGAACGCCGAGACACCACGCTCCGCACGCTCCAGCGCGTCGAGACCGGCGTGCCCCAGCGCCATCCGGGCCGCTTCAGCCCCAGCCGCGACCTCGTCATCACCAACGACCCGCTCCGGGTGCGTGACGTCAGGACCGGGCAACCGGTCAGCGAACCGAGTGTCCCCAGCGGGTCCTCGACGACGGGCGTCGCGTTCGGCGAGGACAAGATCGTCGTGGTGGGCTCCGCCGATCCCGACGCCATCTGGTCGCTGGCCCCGAAGAGCGAGCCGAAATTCATCGGCGGCGACTCCAGCGGCCCGCGCACCGCGGTCTCGTTCGGCCGGCTCGACAACCAGCTCGTCCTCGCCCGTGAGGACGGCGAGGTGCAGGTCCACGACGACAGCTCCGGGGTTCAGAACCTGGCGTTGCCCCGCACCCACTCCGCGGCTGTGCGCGCGCTCGCGCTCTCCCCGGGCCGCACGATCCTCGCGACCGGTGGCGACGACGGCCTGATCGCGCTCTGGGACACCACCACCTGGCACAAGCTCGGCGAGCTGCGCGGGCACACCGACGCGATCACGGCGCTGGAGTTCAGCCCGGACGGCACCCGGCTCGCGAGCGGCGGCACCGACCGCGCGGTGATCGTGTGGGACGTCCACGAACGGGCCGCGTGGGCGACGCTGCGCGGGCACAGCCGTGGCGTCACGCACGTGGCCTGGCGGCCGGACGGCACCTCGCTGGTGTCGGCCGGCGCGGACGCGATCCAGGTGTGGGGCCTGGACGTGGACCAGGCCCTGCGCACCCTCGGTGGCTAGCGCCGCGACCCGGAACCTGGGCGGCCCTTTCACGCTCAGGAGGACACCTCGCGGCACCCTGACCGCGAAATGACCGGCCAGGGTTCCGGGCCACGGCGCTAGCGGACGAGGTCCTTGCGGAGCTCACGCGGCAACGAGAACGTGATCCGCTCGTTCGCCGTGGTGATCTCCTCGACCTCACCGAAGCCGTGCGTCTCGAGGAACTTCAGCAGCTCCATCACCAGCAGGTCCGGCACCGACGCGCCCGACGTGACGCCGACGGTCTCGACGCCCTCGAGCCACGCCAGGTCGACCTCCTTGGCGTAGTCGATCAGGTACGAGGCCTTGGCACCGTGCTGCAGCGCCACCTCGACCAGCCGGACCGAGTTGGAGGAGTTCTTCGAGCCCACGACGAGCACCAGGTCGCACGACGGCGCCATCGTCTTCACCGCGGTCTGGCGGTTCGAGGTGGCGTAGCAGATGTCGTCGGACGGCGGGTCCTGCAAGTCCGGGAAGCGGTCCTTGAGCTGACGGACGCGGATCATCGTCTCGTCGACCGAGAGGGTGGTCTGGGACAGCCAGATCACCTTGTTCGGGTCGCGCACCTCGACCGTGGCCGCGTCCTCGGCGGTGTCGACGAGCTGCACGTGGTCCGGCGCCTCACCGGCGGTGCCCTCGACCTCCTCGTGGCCCTCGTGACCGATCAGGAGGATGTCGTAGTCCTCCTTGGCGAAGCGCACGGCTTCCTTGTGGACTTTGGTCACCAGCGGGCAGGTGGCGTCGATCGTGCGCAGCGACCGGTTGGCCGCCTCCTCGTGAACGGCCGGCGACACGCCGTGCGCTGAGAACACCACAAGTGCGCCCTCAGGAACCTCGTCCGTCTCGTTGACGAAGATGGCACCGCGGTCGGACAGAGTCTCCACGACGTACTTGTTGTGGACGATCTCCTTGCGCACGTAAACGGGTGCGCCGTACTTCTCGAGGGCGAGCTCGACCGTCTCCACGGCACGATCAACGCCCGCACAGTAACCACGCGGCTTCGCCAACAGGACTCGCTTGGGCATGACACCAGGGTACCCAGCGCCGTTCCTAGGCATTCTCAGCGCTGTTGCGGCAGGCTAGTGGTCATGAAGCCACTGCCGTTGCCGGTCCGACTCGCAGCCGGACTCGCGGTGACCGCCCTCGAACAGGCGCGCAAGCTGCCGCAGCAGCTCGCCGGACTCCCTCTCACGGTGGTCAGCGAAGCAATGCAGTTGTCCATGCGCGTGCAGCAACATGTGACCGAACTCGCCATCAAGGGCGACGACGTCCTCTCCGGACTGAGGCCGGTCGAGGACGAACCGGAGTGGGCGACGTTCGACGAGGACGAGACGCCGGTCACCGCTGAGAGCACCGAGCCCGTCGGCGACGACCCGTGGGAAGAAGAAGAGCGCGCGATCGCCGAAGTGCCCGAGTTCCTGCCGACGTACGACGAGCTGTCGATCGCCCAGGTGCGTGCCCGCATGCGCAACCTGTCGCTGGACGATCTCGAAGAGCTGCTGCGCTATGAGAAGGCGCACGCCGCCCGGCCGGAGTTCGTCGGCATGCTGAACCGCCGGATCGCCACGGTCAAAGCCCAATCGTGACTGACGGGAAATCCACGCCGGAGAACCCGTGGCCGGTGCGGACGGTCGCGCGCAAGCTGCTCGACTGGATCAACCGGCTCGGTGAGCTCTGGGTCGAGGGCCAGGTCACGCAGCTCAGCGCGCGCAGCTCCACGGCGTTCCTGACGCTGCGCGACCCGAGCGTCGACATGTCGATGTCGATCACCTGCAACGCCGGGCTGGTGCGCGAGCTCCAGCTGACCGAGGGCAGCCGGGTCGTGGTGCACGGGAAGATCAGCTTCTACCCGAACCGGGGCACGCTGTCGTTGCGCGCCGACGAGATCCGCGCGGTCGGCATCGGCGAGCTGCTCGCCCGCATGGAACGGCTGCGCAAGTTGCTGCACGCCGAGGGCCTCTTCGACCCGCGCCGCAAGCGCCGGCCGCCGTTCCTGCCGAACAAGATCGGGCTCATCACCGGCCGCGCCTCCGCGGCCGAGCGAGATGTCCTCACGAACGCGCGAAACCGTTGGCCCGCAGCACATTTCCGGGTCATCAACGTCGCCGTGCAGGGTCCGATGGCGGTCACCCAGGTGATGACCGCACTGTCCACACTGGACAGAGACCCGGAGTGCGACGTGATCATCATCGCCCGCGGCGGCGGCAGCGTGGAGGACCTGCTGCCGTTCTCCGACGAGGCGCTCTGCCGGGCGGTCTCCACCTGCCGCACGCCGGTGCTGTCCGCGATCGGGCACGAGCCGGACACCCCGCTCGTCGACCACGTCGCGGACGTCCGCTGCTCGACGCCGACCGACGCGGGCAAACGGGTGGTTCCCGATGTCGCCGAAGAGAGTGAACGCGTCCGCCAGATGCGTGACCGCGGCCGGCGCGCGCTGCACGGCTGGGTCGATCGGGAACGAAAACTGCTCGACGCCCTGCGCTCGCGGCCAGTACTTTCGGATCCGTACGGCCCACTGGAACGCAGGGCCGAAGAGGTGAGGCGGCTTCGCGACCAAGCCAGGAGGGCCGTCACGCAACGTCTCGACAGGGAGGACGTCCACCTGTCCGGGACGAAAGCCCGCTTGACGACCCTCGGACCAGCCGCCACGCTGGCCCGCGGATACGCCGTTGTGCAACTCGTCACACCCGACGGGCCCGACGGCGTGTTGCGTTCTGTGACGGACGCGCCGAGCGGAACACAGCTGCGGGTCCGCGTCGTTGACGGAGCAGTGCGAGCCGTCGTCACCGGCTCGGATTCCGACACGGGAGGGGGAGGTACCGATGATGCGTGATGCCGTGTTCCTGCCCCTGACCATGGAGGCAGCCGGCAAGTGCACCTCGGGACTGCGGAGCAAGGCGGAGGCGGCGAACAGGGCCGCCGCAGACTGCTGGACGGCGATGGTGGGCGACTGCGACACCAAGAGCCGCCGCACGCTGATCCTCACGCTGCACGATCTGAGCGAGGCCACCGCCGGGACGGTGCAGTACCGGCGCGTCGCGGAGGCCGAGGCGCTCATCGACGAGGCGGTGCGAGAGGGTGACGGCGAGGAGTTCGCGGAGGCGCTGGTCGGGTACGACCTGGCCGTCGCGACCGTGCTGAGCCGTCTGAGGAGCCAATCCGCGTGAGTTCGGAAACGACCCGAGAAGAAACTTCACTCGGTTACGAAGCCGCTCGTGACGAGCTGGTCGAGGTGGTCCGCAAGCTGGAGGCCGGTGGCCTGTCACTGGAGGACTCGCTCGCACTCTGGGAACGCGGCGAGACGCTCGCCAAGACGTGTGAGCAGCATCTCGCCGGTGCACGTGAGCGAATCGATGCAGCTCTCGCTGTGGTCGAGGAGGACGTTTCGCAGGCGTGATCCCGTGCAAGGATTCAGCTGCCGATCACAAAATCCGGCACGCTGAGTAGTCGCATGGAGGCGCGCAATGGTGAACACCCCCGCGGAACGACGTCGCGAAGCCCCCGACCGCAACCTGGCATTGGAGCTCGTGCGCGTCACCGAGGCAGCGGCCATGGCCGCCGGCCGGTGGGTGGGTCGCGGCGACAAGAACGGTGGTGACGGCGCCGCGGTCGACGCGATGCGCAAGCTCATCCACACCGTCTCGATGCGCGGTGTCGTGGTGATCGGCGAGGGCGAGAAGGACGAAGCGCCCATGCTGTTCAACGGCGAAGAGGTCGGCAACGGCGAGGGCCCGGACTGCGACGTCGCGGTCGACCCGATCGACGGCACCACGCTGATGGCCAAGGGCATGCCGAACGCGCTGGCCGTGCTGGCCGTGGCCGAGCGCGGGGCGATGTTCGACCCGTCCGCCGTGTTCTACATGGAAAAGCTCGCCGTGGGCCCGGAGGCGGCCGACGTCATCGACATCACCGCGCCGCTCGCGGAGAACATCCGTCGCGTCGCGAAGGCCAAGCACAGCGACGTGTCCGACGTGAACGTGTGCATCCTGGACCGGCCGCGGCACGAGCAGATCGTGCGCGAGGTGCGCCAGGCCGGTGCCCGCATCCACTTCATCTCCGACGGCGACGTGGCGGGCGCGATCGCGGCCGCGCGGCCCACCTCGGGTGTGGACATGCTCGTGGGCATCGGCGGCACGCCTGAGGGCATCATCGCGGCGGCGGCGCTGAAGTGCGTCGGTGGTGCGATTCAGGGCCGGTTGTGGCCCAAGGACGACGAGGAGCGTGAGAAGGCCATCGGCGCGGGCCACGACCTCTCGCGCGTGCTCACCACGAACGACCTCGTGTCGGGCGACAACGTCTTCTTCTGCGCCACGGGCGTGACCGATGGTGACCTTCTGCGCGGCGTGCACTATCGGGCGGGTGGCTGCACCACGCAGTCCATCGTCATGCGGTCCAAGTCCGGCACCGTGCGCATGATCGACGGCTTCCACAGCCTGCACAAGCTGCGCGAATACGCCTCCGTGGACTTCGATCTGCCCGAGGACGTGCAGCAGCCGTTGCCGTGAATGTCGCATTTCCTGTGAACTGTGAACGCTCAGTGACCAGACGAGTGACCCTAGTCACCAGGTGACCTTCGTCCATAGTTTTCGTCCTGACCCCGGCAACCCTGCGCCGGGTTCAGGAAAGGAACTAAACGATGAGGGCACGTTCGTTGTTCTCCGCATTCGTCGTGGCCGCGGGCGCCCTGCTCGCCTCGGCCGCCACGTCTTCCGCGGCACCCACCCCGACCCCTGACGGCGACATGGCGCCGATGATCGTCGGTGGCACCAACGCCACGCAGGTCTACTCGTGGATGGTCTCGCTGCAGAGCGGCGGAGGCCACTTCTGCGGCGGCACGCTGATCAAGGCCAACTGGGTCGTGACGGCGAAGCACTGCGTCCAGGGCTCGTCCGCGTCGTCGATCACCGCCCGGATCGGCACCACCAACCGCACGAGCGGCGGCACCACCGCCCGCGGCTCGCGGATCATCACGCACCCGTCCGCCGACCTGGCGCTCCTGCAGCTGGCCACCTCGGTCAGCCAGGCGCCGGCCGCCGTGTCGGCCTCGTCCGGCCCGGTCGGCACCGCCACCCGCATCATCGGCTGGGGTCAGACCTGCCCGACCCGCGGCTGCGGCTCCGCTCCGATCACCCTGCAGGAGCTCAACACCTCGATCGTGACGGACAGCCGGTGCGGCGGCATCAGCGGTGCGTCGGAGATCTGCACCAACAACACCGGTGGCAACAAGGGCGCCTGCTACGGCGACTCGGGTGGCCCGCAGGTGAAGTCCGTGGGTGGCCGCTGGGAGCTCATCGGCGCGACCAGCCGCTCCGGTGGCGGCGCGACCTGCGCGACCGCTCCGTCGATCTACGTGGACGTCCCGTACTTCCGTTCGTGGATCAGCCAGTACGCGGGCGCCGTCTAAGTCGGTAAACGCGTTCCGAGGGCCCGTCTCCCATTCGTTATGGGAGGCGGGCTTTCGCTTTGCAACCTGAGTGATCCACCGGTCGTCTACTTCGGCAAAGGATGGATCACAAGGGGGGTACGCGATGAGGATGCTGCTCGCAGCTATCGCGTTGATGTCAGTGGCAGGTTGTGCACAGGGGGCCGTGCACGCCGAGACTGCGGCGCCACCGCCGTCGTCTGAGTCTTCTTCGGCGCCGTCGTCTGTGCCGTCTCCTGGGCCTTCTGCGGTGCCCTCGTCTTCGATGCCTTCATCGGTGCCTTCTTCTGGGCCTTCGTCCACGCCGGCTCCGCCGCCTCCGCCTCCGCCGCCGCCCGTGGTGAAGCCGACGCCGTGCGACATCAGCGATGGCGCGTGCATCCAGCTCTCCACGAACCAGACGTGGATCGTGCGCGGCGACAAGATCGCCTACGGCCCGGTGGCGATCACCCACGGGCGCAGGGGCTACGAGACGCCGGTCGGCAAGTTCCCGGTGCTGCGCAAGGTGAAGGACGACTGGAGCATCCCCTACAACGGTCCGATGCCGTGGTCGACCTACTTCACGGCGAACGGCATCGCGTTCCACCAGGGCTCGCTGACCGAGCCGTCGCACGGCTGCATCCACCTGGACCCGCCGTCCGCGCAGTTCTACTTCCAGAACCTCTCGATTGGCGAGACCGTTCAGGTGGTCGCATGATGATCAACTATGCGGGTCCGGGTTCTTCCATCAGGCGATGATTCAAGTCACCCGGTAGTGGTTACTCCACTACCGAGGGGTGATGAGAGATGCGAGTTCTGATCGCGACGGTGCTCCTGCTCCTCGGTTTCGCGGTACCCGCGCAGGCCCAGGCGGGATGCACCGTCTACAACGGAGCATGCCTGGAGAAGCACTCGAACCAGGCGTGGCTGGTCTTCAACGGCAAAACGAGCTACGGCCCGGTGCCGATCAGTCACGGCAAGCCGGGGTACGAGACCCCGGTGGGCATGTTCTCCGTGCTGCGCAAGGTGAAGAACGACTGGAGCGTCCCCTACAACGGCCCGATGCCGAACGCGGTGTACTTCACCACCGACGGTATCGCGTTCCACCAGGGTGACACCGCTGTCCAGTCGCACGGCTGCATCCGGCTGAGCTCCGCCGCCTCGCTGGTGTTCTACGACAACCTGGCGATCGGCGAGAAGGTCCAGGTGCTGCCGTAACCGTCCACAATGCACTGTTAGCCGAAGGCCTGATCAGAACAGGGCCTTCGGCTAGTAGAGCGTTGCGGCTTAGTTGTGCCCCGCCGGGCGGTCGCTTGTCGTCGAAAGCCCGGATGGTCGCGCTCTCACGTAACGTCAACGGCGAGTTGGCGGTAGAAAACTGCCGACGCAAGCGTTTGCTGATCGCCCCAACTACCACCAACCACGCAGGCGGCAGCCATGAGAGCGCGATCTTCATGATCGAAACACGCCACCTGCCGGCATCACGCCCGCCGCCAATACTCCAAATATTAGTCGCAACGATCTACTAGTGGTGTGGCGAGCCACGCCACTAGCAGCTCACCCGCTTCTTCGCGAACTCGTCGGCGGTCAGGTACTCGAACTGGTAGTGGACTTTTCCGTCCTTCAACCCGTCGAGCGTGAACTGGACGTCCGACGTACCCGCGTTCTCCCGCTGCACGGACATCGCGAGGTTCTGGTCGCCCTTCGGAGGCTGCCATGCGATCTCGGCCTCGGCACCGGCCGGCTTCTGGCCGACGGTGATCTCACGGAGCTGCGTCGGGCGCGGGAACGCGATCCTCCAGATCACCGGATCCTTCTCGTCCAGTACCTCATCGCCATCGATCGCCTGGATCTGCATCCGACTCGACCTTCGGAGAGCCGCAGGCGTTGTCGATCAACTGCGGGAGCCCGGTGGGCGTGAGCTTCACCGCCCACGTCGACGTGGGCGAACAGCCGCCGAGTGCGGTGACGGTGGCCAGCACCGCGACCAGCTGCAACCTGCTCATGTTCGCTCCCTCACCCGATGGCCGCCCACCAGCATCCATCATCGCGTCCCAGCACCGAGACGCGACCCGCGAGGCCGGTGGGCAGCCATCCGGTGAGCCGTTCGAGCTCCTTGCCGGCCACGATCAGCGCCGTGCCGGGATCCGCGGACAGGTTGTCCAGCAACACGGGGATGTCCACCGCGCTGAAGTCCACATCGGACACCGGCCGCCCGGCCGTCTCCTGGCTCACCCGGACGGCCCGCCAGCCCTCGTGGCCCTCCCAGTCCAGCTCCTCCACCGGCAGCGCGGCCATGAAGTAGTCCGACGCCGTGCGCGGCGACACAAGCGCGATCGTCCCACCGAAGCGCCTGGCCAGCGTGCTCAGCCGCAACGGGTGCTCGATCCGCTTCGGTTCCGCCCTGACGCGCTCGTAGCGGACTCCCAACCGGCGTGCGACCCGTTCGACCGTGGCGTACACGCCGTCCTCCAGCGCCGCCACGACCAGTTCGACGTCCCGCGACCGGTTGAGCGCGTCCGGCAGGGCGAGTTGCGCCACGGTGAACCCCGGCAGCTCCGCGATCTCGGGACTCAGCCGGTCCGGCACCGTCAGCTCGACCAGCACGTCGCAGCCCCAGGCCGACACGTCGACCTCGGCGTCGACCCGGCTCTCCACCAGGTCGGACAGCGGCTGCCAGTAGACCGTGCGCGGTCGTGCACGCGTGACCGGACCCGCCCACCACGGCGTTCCCGGCACGACGTCGGCCCAGTAAACGTGAATCACAAAGCCCCCCAAGGTTGCGTGGCGCGTCCCCCTGACACGCGCAACCCGTTCAGCCCCAGTTTATGGGCCGCGGCCGTCACGCCGCTGGCGTATTACCGGCGCGCGTCCAGGAGCCGGTGGACCGTTGCCTCGATCCCGTCGACCCTCGTCAGTGCCGTCTCGTGGTCGACGCCGTCGTCCTCCCTGGCCAGTGTGTAGATCACCCCGCCCGCACTGGCGACGTGATCGGGCACCCACACGATGCCGCGTTCCGCGAGCAGGCCGGCCACGCTGTCGTCGGTGAGCTGGTTGTTCGCGGGGCCCACGATCAGCCGGACGTCGAGGTGCCGCACGGTTTCCGGGCTCAGCACCCCGCCCACCGCCGCCGGAACGAGCACGTCGGCCTCGACCCGGTACGCCTGATCCGGATGCACCCAGCCGAACTCGCCCGTGCGCCTGCTTTCATCCACATCGGACACAACGACCTCCGCGCCGGCGAGCCCCCTGGCGATCAGCTCACCCACCGAGCCGAACCCGCTGATCACCACCTTGCGGCCGGCCAGGTCGCGAGTTCCGAAAACGTGCTGCGAGGCCGCTTTCAGCGCTGCCAGCACACCTCGCGCTGTCGGCCCGCTCGACGAGCCCGTACCGCCGTGCTCCTCCGGCAGGCAGTAGGCGTGCGGGGTGAGTTCCCTGAGCACCAGCATGTCGTCCGGACCGGTGCCGACGTCCGGCCCCGCACGGTAGGCGCCACCGAACTCGTTGATGAGGTCGGCGTGGTCGAGTAGCACGTCCCTGCGCAGCTCCGGCGTGAGCGGCCGGTCCACGACGATGACGCTTTTGGCTCCACCGTGCGGAATTCCGGCGGCCTCACACTTGAGCGTCATCGCCTTCGACAGCCGCAGCACGTCCGTGACGGCGTCGGTGATCTGGTCGTAGGGCTTCATCCGGCACCCACCGACCGCCGGTCCGGCTTCGGTCGAGTGCAGCGCGATCATCGTGGTCATCCCCGACCGCCTCCCGGTGCGGACGACCAGTCGCTCGTGTTCCCACATCTGTGTTCCTCCCGAACTTCCGCCATGCTCCGCCCTCGAAGTTAGGGTGATTGCCAGCTGCAGAAGCGGGCTGCCGAACGTTGTTCGGCAGCGGAGTCCGGGGAGTGAGATGGACGAACTTGATTCGGCGATCGTGCGGGAACTGCAGCGCGATGCCCGGCAGTCGAACCGCGACATCGCGCGCAAGGTGGGCGTGGCGCCGTCGACGAGCCTCGAACGCATCCGGCTGCTCCGCGAACGCGGCGTGATCCGCGGCTACCACGCCGACATCGCCCCGTCCGCGCTCAACCGCGCTGTGCAGGCGCTGGTGTCGGTGCAGATCCGCCCGTTGAGCCGGACGGTCATCGACAACTTCAAGACCTTCGCCGGCGGGCTGCCCGAGGTGACGGCGGTGTTCGTGATGGCGGGCAGCGACGACTTCGTCATCCACGTGGGCGCGCAGGACAACGAGCACCTGCACGCGTTCCTGGTCGACCGGCTCAGCCAGCGCAAGGAGATCGTCGGCTGGCGCACGTCGATCATCTTCCAGCACCTGGCGAAGCACGATCCGGCGCCGTTGCCGGACGCGTGAGGCACACGCGCCCGGCTTCCGCTCAGCCGGCGTTGCTGGAGTGCCCGGGGAAGAGGTGCGCACTCGGGTTGAGCTCGACCGCGATGTTGTTGACCGCCGTCGCCGCCTCCCCGAACCCGGTGGCGATGAGCTTGACCTTGCCGGGGTACTGCGCGACGTCACCGGCCGCGTAGACCCGGTCCAGCTTGGTCCTCATCGTGGTGTCGACGACGACCGCGCGGTGGTCGAGTTCCAGCCCCCACGACTCGATCGGCCCCAGATCGGCCGTGAACCCCAGCGCCGCCACGACCGTCTGCGCGGGCAGCGTCTTCACGTCCTCACCCTTGACCTTGACGTCCACTTCGGACAGCGGCTCGCCCCGCAGCTCCAGCACCTCGGCGTCCGTGATGATCTGGATGCCGAGCTCCTTGACCTGCCGCACGGTCGCCGCGTGCGCCCGGAAGTTGGCCCTGCGGTGGACGATCGTGACACTGGCCGCGATCGGGTGCAGCGCGAGCGCCCAGTCGAACGCCGAGTCGCCACCGCCCACGATCACCACGTGCTGCCCCGCGTGCTCGTTGAGAACAGGCACGAAGTGCACCATGCCGCGCCCCAGCCGGCCGTCACCGGCAGGCAGCGGCCGCGGGTTGAACTCGCCCATGCCGGCCGTGATCAGCACCGCGCCCGCGGTGATCGACGTGCCGTCCGCGAGACCGATCCGCAAACCGTCCTCAATGGACTCACAGGTGCGTGCCTGCCGGCCGAGCAGATAGGTCGGCTTGTACTGCCCGGCCTGCTCCACCAACCCGTTGACGAGATCACGCCCTCGAACGGCGGGGAAGCCGGCCACGTCGAAAATCATCTTCTCCGGATACATCGCCGTCACCTGGCCACCCGGTTCGGGCAGCGCGTCGACCAGTGCGACCTTCAGTTCCCGGAAGCCTGCGTAGTAAGCGGCGAACAACCCGGTGGGACCTGCGCCCACGACGAGGAGGTCGACGTCACGCTCCATGAGTGGTGCCCTTCTGCCAGTGGTGGGTGGCAGTGCTGTGATCGACCATAGAGACTCGAAGGTATGTCTGAACAGGAGTACCGCGTCGAGCACGACACGATGGGTGAGGTCCGCGTGCCGGCCGACGCATTGTGGCGCGCCCAAACCCAACGCGCGGTCGAGAACTTCCCGATTTCGGGTCGAGGCCTCGAACGCGCCCAGATCAGGGCCCTCGGCCTGCTGAAAGCCGCCGCGGCCCGCGTCAACGCCCAGCTCGGCGTCCTGCCGGACGACATCGCCGCCGCCATCGCCTCAGCCGCGGACGAGGTCGCCGCCGGCTCGTGGGACGCCCACTTCCCGGTAGACGTCTTCCAGACAGGTTCGGGCACGTCCTCGAACATGAACGCCAACGAGGTCATCGCCACCCTGGCCACCCGCGCCCTGGGCCGCGACGTCCACCCGAACGACCACGTCAACGCCTCGCAGTCGTCCAACGACACCTTCCCCACGACCCTGCGCGTGGCCGCGACCGAGGCCGTCGTCCTCGACGTGATCCCGTCCCTGGAACACCTGCTGGGCGTCCTGGAGTCACGCGCCGCCGAGTGGTCCGACCTGGTCAAATCCGGCCGCACCCACCTGATGGACGCGGTACCGGTGACGCTGGGCCAGGAAGCCGGCGCCTGGGCGTCGCAGGTCCGCTACTCCGTGGAACGGCTCACGTCGTCCGTGCCGCGCCTGGCCGAACTCCCCATCGGCGGCACCGCGGTCGGCTCGGGCCTGAACGCTCCGGACGGCTTCGGCGCCGCTGTCTCCGCCGAGCTCGCTCTGGCGACCGGCCTGCCGCTGGTGGAGGCCCGCGACCACTTCGAGGCCCAGGCCACCCAGGACGGCGTGGTCGAGATCTCGGGCCAGCTCCGGGCCTGCGCCGTGGCCCTGTTCAAAATCGCCAACGATCTCCGCTGGCTGGGCTCCGGCCCCCGAACGGGCCTGGGCGAACTGGCCCTGCCCGACCTCCAGCCGGGCTCCTCGATCATGCCGGGCAAGGTCAACCCGGTCATCTCCGAAGCCACGATGATGGTCGTGGCCCAGGTGATCGGCAACGACGCCGCAGTGGCGTTCGCCGGCTCCCAGGGCAACTTCCAGCTGAACGTGATGCTGCCCGTGATCGCCCGCAACGTCCTGGAGTCGTCCCGCCTACTCGCCGCCGTGTCCCGCCTTCTGGCCGACAAGGTCCTAGTAGGCGCTGAGCCTTCTGTGGATCAGATGCGCGAGTACGCCGAGTCGTCGCCCTCGATCGTCACGCCGCTGAACCGCTACATCGGCTACGAGGAGGCGGCATCGATCGCCAAGCAGTCGCTGAAGGAGCGCAAGACCATCCGCGAGGTGGTGCTGGAACGCGGCCACGTGCCGTCGAAGCTGACCGAGGAACAGCTCGATGCGGCGCTGGACGTGCTGCACATGGCCCGTGGCGGCCGCTGACCCCTCTCGTGGGGGTGCTCAGTCCCGAGTGCCCCCACAGGCCTGGAGACGGCCTGACAAGATCAGCTAACCCGAAAACTCCAGGTCAGGAGTACATCGCGAGCCAGATGGCGATGTAGTGGCAGATCGCCGCAACCACAGTCGCAGCGTGGAAGAACTCGTGGTACCCGAACACCGAAGGCCAGGGGTTCGGCCACCGAGTCGCGTAGAACACCGCACCGACCGTGTAAAGCGCCCCACCCACCAGCAGCAACACCAGCGCCGCAACACCGGCGTGGTGCAGCAGCTCGGGCAGGACGAACACCGCTACCCACCCGAGCGCGATGTAGATGGGCACCCCGAGCCACCGCGGCGCGTGCGGCCAGGCGAGTTTCAGGGTCACGCCGGCGAGTGCGCCGATCCAGACCACCCAGAGCACCACGCGTCCGGTGCCCGGGTCCATCGCCAGCAGCGCGAACGGGGTGTAGGTGCCGGCGATGAACACGAAGATCATCGAGTGGTCCAGGCGCTTCATCCAGGTGCGGACGCGTTCGGACGTCCACGTCACGCGGTGGTACAGCGCGGAAACGCCGAAGAGGCCGAGCACGGTGGCGCCGTAGACGGAGGTGGCCAGGGCCGCCAGGCCGGACACTGTGGACGCGGCCAGCGCGATCAACGTGGCGCCGGTGGCCACCGAGGCGATGAAGGACCAGAGGTGCAGCCATCCACGCAGGCGCGGCCGCAGTCCGGGCTGAGGGGGAACGGTCGCAGAGCTCACGAGGACCTAGGTTACGCGAGCGTAGGTTTCCGACCATGGCTCAGTGATGAACGTTGCACGGCGTACGCTGTTCGGACGTGGCACTCCGCACCCGTGTGAAAGACGTCGCTATCCACTTCTACGAGTGGATTCTCCGGCGCGAGTTGAGCGGGACACAGGTGCCCAAGCACGTCGGCGTGGTCCTCGACGGCAACCGGCGGTGGGCTCGTGAGGCCGGGTTCGACGATGTCGCGCACGGGCATCGGGCCGGCGCGCGGAAGATCCTCGAGCTGCTCGAGTGGTGCGGTGACTCCGGAGTCCAGGTCGTCACGCTCTGGATGTTGAGCACCGACAACCTCAACCGGCCCACCGAAGAGCTGGCGCCGTTGCTGGACATCATCGCCGACATCACCGACGAGCTGGCCGCGGATGGCAAGCCTTGGCGCGTTCGGCACGTCGGCGCGATCGACATGCTGCCCAAGGAGCACGCCGAGCGGCTCACGAACGCGGCGGCGCGTTCCAAGGACCGCACCGGCATCCAGGTCAACGTCGCGGTCGCGTACGGCGGGCGGCAGGAGATCGCGGACGCCGTGCGGAAGCTCCTGCAGTCGCACGCCGAGCGTGGCGGCACCATCGAGGAGCTGGCCGAGGTGCTGGACGTCGACCACATCGCCGAGCACCTCTACACGTCCGGGCAGCCGGATCCGGACCTGATCATCCGCACGTCCGGTGAGCAGCGGCTTTCCGGCTTCATGCTGTGGCAGTCGGCGCACTCGGAGTTCTGGTTCTGCGAGGCCTACTGGCCCGGCTTCCGGCGCACGGACTTCCTGCGGGCGATGCGCGAGTACGCCAAGCGCCACCGCAGGTACGGCAACTGACCGCAGGTACGGGAACTGAAAGGGGCGCCCACCGCGAGGTGAGCGCCCCTTGAAGCAACTACGGCGAAGTCACTCGCCGTCGTGGCCCCACTCCGAGCCGTCCTCGATGCCGCCGGCGGCACAGGTCTCGGTGATGGAGGGCGAGTTGATCGGAACCGCTCCACCGAACACACCGACGTTGTTGCCGCACACGCCCACAACACCGTTGAGGTTGTTGGCGTTGCCGACGACCAGCAGCGGCGCGTTCTCCCACTCGTGGCCCTCAGTGGCCATCGCGGGGCTGCCAACGGCAAGGAACGCGGCGGCCACACCGAAAGCGGCGCCAACCTTCTTCAGCACGATTTTTTCTCCTCATGAAGGGTTGAACGGGTAAAACAGAATCTGAGGGCGCCAAAATGACGCCCCCAGACGCAGAACAAAGAGAGAGATCAGCCCTCGTCGACGATGCCGCCGGCGGCGCAGGTCTCGGTGATCGACGGCGAGTTGATCGGCACCGCGCCACCGAACACACCGACGTTGTTGCCGCAGGCACCGATGGTGCCGTTGAGGTTGTTGCCGTTCAGCAGGACCAGCAGCGGGCCGTTCTTCCAGTGGTGGCCGCCGGCCTCGCCCGCCATGGCGGCGGGAGCGAAAGCCAGGGACAGCGCGGCTGCGGCAACGACTACGGCAGAAGCCTTCTTCAGCACGTCATTCTCCTTCATGTCGGGTTATCCCCGTCATTTCCGGAGTCTTCGGGGATCTCCGGAGGGTGGGGTCTCCGGGCGGGAACGGTATCGGCATTGATCTCGATTCGCGGCCCGCGTGACCCCATTGTGTGACGTCAAGATCAACAACATTCCCCCATCAGGTGGTCTTCGATTCACGATTCGGTTGCGAGTAAGACCCTGTGGTAGACGCTCTACGCTCTCCGACTCATGGACGCCAACGAGCTGGTGCGCGGATATCTGGTGCTGGGGCTGCGGCTCGGGCGCCTCGTGTCCGGGTTCGTCGACTCGTTCACGGGTGACCCGGCGCTGAGCCGCGCGGTCGACAACGAGCCGCGCCTGGATCCCAAGGTGCTGGCGTCCCACGCACGGCAACTGAGGCAGGAGCTTCCCGGCTCCGACCTCACCAGCCAGCGCAAACAGTTCCTGGACGCGCACCTCACCGCGTTGGAGTGCACCGCGCGCAAGCTCGCGGGCGAACGCATGACGTTCATCGGCGAGGTGGAGCAGTACTTCCAGGTGCGCATCCGTCCTGGCGACGAGGACGCGTACGCGCAGGCCCACCGCAACCTCGACGTGCTGCTCCCAGGGCCGGGCTCCCTCGCCGAACGCCTCACCGCCCACCGCACGGCCGACGAGGTGCCCGCACGGCGGCTCCAGGGGGCCGTGCAGGCGATTTCAAGCGCTCTGCGGGACCGGGTGCGCCAGAAGTACGCGCTGCCCGAGCAGGAGATCGTCGAGTACCAGATCGTCACGAACAAGCCGTGGAGCGGCTTCAACTACTACCTCGGCGGCTACCGGTCCCGCGTCGCGATCAACGCCGACCTCGGCCACCGCATGTCGAACCTGCCGCACCTGGTCGCGCACGAGTCCTATCCGGGCCACCACACCGAGCACTGCCGCAAGGAGGCCGGCCTGGTCGCCAGGCGCGGCCACGCCGAGCAGTCGATCTTCCTGATCAACACGCCGCAGTGCCTGATGGCCGAGGGCATGGCGGACCTCGGCCTGCACGCCGCGATCGGGCCCGGCTGGGGCCTCTGGACGGAGCAGATCTTCCGCGACCTCGGGTTGCGAATGGACGGCGAACTGTCCGAAAAGGTCGAGTCGGCGGCATCCGGCCTGCTCACGGTGCGCCAGGACGCGGCGCTGCTGCTACACGATCGGGGTGCGGATCAGGATGACGTGGTTGCGCATCTGCGTAGGTGGCTGCTAGTCCCGGACCGCCGCGCACGGCAGATGGTGCGCTTTCTGGCCGATCCGCTGTGGCGCGCGTACACGACCACATACGTCGAAGGAGTGCGCCTCGTGCGGGCCTGGCTCGACGTCCGCGCCCCCGGCGAGTCGCTCGACTCCCGGTATCTGAGACTTCTCGACGAGCCCCTCACACCGAATTCACTCGAATCCCAGGTGCGGGACGGTCTGTCGTGGCTTGCCCGCAACACCCAGGAGAACAGTATCTGACCAGCGAAAACACGTCTGCGGTCACGTTTCGGGTTGTTTGCGGGCAGATGACGAATTGGGATTCACCTGTGTGGCTTCATGCATACGGGGTACTTCCGCAGGTAACTTCGAAAGCGGCGGGACGCGACCACTGCGGACCGCGCAGGGAGGTCCTGATCGTGGCAGACAACGTCGCGAGGGGGCCGGCACCCGGCCCTCGTGGTCGACCCGCCTGAGAAGGCGAGACGATCAATCAGGGTGGTGCCTGGCCCAGCGAGGAGCGGACGCGGGTGCCGTGTTCGTGAGGGAGTTGCCGTGAACGCACGACGTCCCGCGAGTCGCACCTCAGGCTCATCGCGCAGTTCCTCCCCCCGGCGCAAGTCCGCCGCACCAGCCATCACCACATATGTGCTGGACACGTCGGTACTGCTGTCCGACCCTCTCGCCCCCACCCGGTTCGCGGAGCACGAGGTCGTGCTGCCGCTCGTGGTGATCAGCGAGCTGGAAGGCAAGCGCCACCACCCCGAACTGGGCTGGTTCGCGAGGGAGGCCCTGCGTCTGCTCGACGACCTGCGCTTGCGGCATGGTCGCCTCGATTCGCCGATCTCCATAGGAGATCTGGGAGGCACCTTGCACGTCGAGCTCAACCACTCCGACCCGGAGGTGTTGCCATCAGGTTTCCGAACGGACTCCAACGACGCCCGAATCCTCGCCTGCTCCCTCAACCTCGCTGCTGAGGGTCGCAACGTCACCCTGGTGACCAAGGACATGCCCCTGCGGGTCAAGGCCGGATCGGTCGGCCTGCAGGCGGAGGAATATCGGGCACACGACGTGACCCTGTCGGGCTGGACGGGAATGTCCGATCTGGATGTTCCACAGTCGCTGGTAGACAGCCTGTTCAAGGACAACGTCGTCGACCCCACCCAGTACGAGGACCTGGCGCACATCGCGGAAATGCCCTGCCACACCGGAGTCCGGTTGCTGGCAGGCACTTCGAGTGCGCTGGGCCGGGTGACCGCGGACAAGCAGATCAGGCTGGTACGCGGAGATCGGGAGGCGTTCGGACTGCACGGAAGGTCCTCTGAGCAGCGGATCGCGCTGGATCTGCTGCTCGACTCCGATGTCGGCATCGTCTCGCTGGGCGGGCGTGCGGGCACCGGAAAGTCGGCGCTGGCGCTGTGCGCCGGCCTCGAAGCGGTGATGGAACGCAGGCAGCACCGCAAGGTCGTGGTGTTCCGGCCGTTGTACGCGGTCGGTGGCCAGGAGCTCGGATACCTGCCTGGTAGCGAGAACGAGAAGATGGGCCCGTGGGCGCAGGCGGTGTTCGACACCCTCGGCGCGCTGGTGAGCCAGGCGGTGGTGGAAGAGGTGATGGACCGCGGAATGCTCGAGGTCCTGCCGCTCACCCACATCCGCGGCCGCTCCCTGCACGACTCCTTCGTGATCGTGGACGAGGCGCAGTCGTTGGAGCGCAACGTGTTGCTGACCGTGCTGTCGCGTTTGGGCAGCAACTCGCGGGTGGTGCTGACGCACGACGTGGCGCAGCGCGACAACCTGCGGGTGGGCCGGCACGACGGCGTGGCGGCGGTGATCGAGAAGCTGAAGGGCCACCCGCTCTTCGCGCACGTCACCCTGACGCGTTCGGAGCGCTCGCCGATCGCGGCACTCGTCACCGAGATGCTGGAGGACTACGCCTCATAGCGAGTTGAGGTCGTGGGTGGTTGTGGTCGCTGTGACGGCCACAACCACCCACGATTTTTTAGTCCAGCGCACGCTTCATGAAGCCGCGCAGCCCAAGCGCACCGAACCCGGCGATCGAGACCACGAGCACCAGAAGCGTGACCGGGTACGGGATGTGCGGCACGCCGGGCACCAGTTCCGCGCGCATGCCCTCGCTCACGTAGGTCAGCGGGTTGAGCGCGCAGATCACCTTGAACCACAGCAGATCATCGCTCAGCGACCGCCACGGGAACTGCGAGGAACCCGTGAACAGCAACGGGGTCAGGATCACCGCGAACATCACGTTGACCCGCCGCGCCGGCACCGACGTGCCGATGACCAGGCCGACGGCCCCGCCCGCGAGACAGCCGAGCACGATCACCAGCAACGCGCCGGGAATCCCCTCCCACGGCCACGACACGTCGAGCATCAGGAACCCGACCGGCACCATCAGCACCGCCGCGAAGAACCCGCGGACCGCGCCGAACACGATCTTCTCGACGGCGACGAGCGGGATGGCGATCGGTGCGAGCAGCCGGTCCTCGATCTCCCGCGTCCACGAGAAGTCGAGCACCAGCGGCAGCGTCGTGTTCTGCAGCGCGCCGAGGAACCCGTTCATCGCGATGATGCCGGGCAGCAACACCTGGGCGAAGTCGTCCTGGACGTAGCCGATGTCCCCCAGCACCTTCGCGAAGATGAAGAGGATGAAGAACGGCTGGATGATCACCTGCGCAAGGAAGCTCGGCAGTTCGCGAGTCGTGACGAAGACGTCGCGCCACAGGATCGCGTTGAACGTGCGGAGCTGCGTCGTTCTGAGTTGGCTCACCGCAGCTCCCTGCCGGTCAGGTGGATGAAGACGTCTTCCAGGCTGGGCTTGCCGATCGCGACGTCGCTGACGACGACGTCCAGGTCCCGCAGCACGTTGAGCACGGCGGGCAGGGTGATCGCGGTGTCGAGGTCGGTGTAGACGCGGTACATGCCGCCGACCTCCTCGACCCGCTGCGCGCCGTCCACTTCGGACAGACCGGCGCTGATCTTCGCGATGTCGTGGCCGTTCGGGCTCACCGTGACGCTGACCGTGTTGCTGCCGGGCAGGCTCTTCGTGAGCTCGACCGGCGTGTCCAGCGTGAGCAGCTTGCCGTGGTCGACGATGCCGACGCGGTCGCACAGCTTCGTGGCCTCGTCCATGTCGTGCGTCGTCAGCACGACCGTGACGCCCTCCGCGTGCAGTGCGGCGACGCGTTCGTGGACGAAGAGCCTGGCCTGCGGGTCGAGGCCGGTACTCGGTTCGTCGAGGAACAGCACCTTCGGGCGGTGCATCAGCGCTCGGGCGATCATGAGCCGTTGCGCCTGACCGCCGGACAACGTGTCGACGAGCGCGTTCGCGTGGTCCTTCAGGCCCATCCGCTCGAGGATGTCGTCGGCGAGGCGTTTGCGTTCCGTGGGCCCGATGCCGTGGTACGCCGCGTGGAACAGCAGGTTCTGCCGCGCGTTGAGCGAGCGGTCGAGGTTGTTGCGCTGCGGCACGACGGCGAGCAGCTGCCGCGCGCGCCTGGAGTCGGCGACCACGTCGACGCCCTCCACGAACGCCTGCCCCTGGGTGGGGCGGACGCGCGTGGTCAGGACGCCGACGGTGGTCGTCTTGCCCGCGCCGTTCGGGCCGAGCAGACCGAAGACCTCACCGCGGCGGACGGTGAAGCTCAGTCCGTCCACCGCGGGCTTTTGTCCTGGTTTGTAGACTTTGCGGAGTTCTCTTACCGAGACCGCTTCGTCCATTTCTCACCATCCCCCTGGCAACGGCCGTCCCTCCGCGAATCCAGCGGCCGACTGGATGCCGAGCACGGCCTTGGCGTGGAACTCCTCCAGCGAGTTCGCGCCCGCGTACGTGCAGGCCGAACGGACGCCGGACGTGATCGCGTCCAGGAGATCCTCCACGCTGGGACGCACCGGGTCCAACCGCATTTTCGACGTCGAGATGCCTTCCTCGAACAGCCCCTTCTTGGCCCGGTCGAACGCGTTGTCGCTGCGCGTCCGCGCGGTCACGGCACGCTTCGACGCCATACCGAAGGATTCTTTGTAGAGGTTTCCGCGCTCGTCGCGCTGCAGGTCGCCGGGCGACTCGTAGGTGCCCGCGAACCAGCTGCCGACCATGACGCTGCTGGCACCAGCCGCGAGCGCCAGAGCCACGTCGCGCGGGTGCCGGACGCCGCCATCGGCCCAGACGTGCTTGCCGAGCCGCCTGGCCTCGGCCGCACACTCCGCGACCGCCGAGAACTGCGGCCGGCCAACGCCGGTCATCATGCGCGTGGTGCACATGGCGCCCGGTCCGACACCGACCTTGATGATGTCCGCGCCCGCCTCGACCAGATCCCGCACGCCTTCGGCGGTGACGACGTTGCCCGCCGCGATCGGGACGCCGGGGTTCGCCTCCCGGACCGCCCGGAGCGCGGTGATCATCTTCTCCTGGTGCCCGTGCGCGGTGTCCACGACAAGAACGTCCACACCGGCCTTGAGCAACGCCTCCGCCTTCGCCCGGACGTCGCCGTTGACCCCGACCGCGGCCGCGATCCGCAGCTGGCCGTCGTCATCGGTGGCAGGCCGGTAGACCTCCGCCCGCAACGCCGTCAGCTCGGTCAGCACACCGCTGAGCCGCTCGTCCCCGTCAACGCCCAGCGCGATCTTGTGCGCGCTGTGGTGGAGCTGGTCGAAGACGTCCTGCGGCTTGGTGGCCAGCGGCAGCTTGAGCACGTCGGTGTTCATCACGTCGCCGAGGCGCGCGAACCGGTCAACGCCCGTGAGCGCCGCCTCGTCGACAACGCCCAGAGGCCTGCCACCGTCGTCCACGACGACGACCGCGCCGTGCGCCCGCTTGTGCAGCAGGTTCCACGCGTCCGCCACCGCGTCGCCCGTCGTGAGCGTCAGCGGGGTGTCCCAGACCGGATGCCGCTCCTTGACCCACGAAATGATCTCCGCGACCGCCTCGGTCGGCACGTCCTGCGGGATGACGACAAGCCCGCCGCGCCGCGCGATGGTCTCGGCCATGCGCCGCCCGGCCACGGCCGTCATGTTCGCGACGACGATCGGGATCGTGGCCCCGGTGCCGTCCGAAGTGGAGAGGTCGACGCCGAACCGCGACTCCACGGCACTGCGGCCGGGAACGAGGAAGATGTCGTCGTAGGTCAGGTCGTAAGAGGGTCGATGCCCTTCGATGAACCGCACGTGCTTCTACGGTACGCGTCGCGCCTCGAAAGGGCAGCTCAGCAGCGACTACGCCACACCGCGCTGCGTGCCCGACCGGCCACGCTCAGTCGGAGTTGGACCACCACAGCCCCCGACCTGGCGGATCAGATCGAGCTGCTCCTGCGGCCGGTCGTACTTCACCTCGGGCCACTCGACGACGACGCTCGACCAGCCTTGCGCCGGCCCGTCCACCCGGACGACCCGGCGCCTCATCAGGGCTTCCAGACGTAACCGGTGGTCGTGGTGACGACGACGAACCCGAGCCGTTCCAGAATCGGCCTGCTGTCCTCGGTCGCGTCGACCTGTAGGTACTTCACGCCGCGTGTGAGGGCAACGCGCGCACGGTGCGCCACGAGTGCCCGGTAGATGCCCTTGCCGCGCCACTCGGCGAGCGTGCCGCCACCCCACAGTCCGCCGAACTCCGTGCCCGGCACGATCTCCAGGCGCGCGGACGACACCACCCGGCCGTCGGCCTCGGCGACCACGACGATCGTGTTCGGGTCGTCCTTCTTCTCGGTCAGGTAGTCGACGAGCCAGCTGGAGTCCTTGCCGAACACCTCGGTGGCCGTCTCCGCCAGCCGCCGCAGGTCCGCGTCCTCCTTGGTCTCGCGCAGGACGACGCCGTCGAGCTGCACCGATGCGGTCATCTCGGCGGCGAGCCCGATGAGCACGGTCTCCCGGCCCTCGTCGACGAACCCCGCGGCGGTCAGCCGTTGCGGCAGGTCCGCCGGTCGGTCGTGGCCCCAGGTCTTCCACTCGACGGCCTGGTCGCGGGCGGCGAAGAAGTCCCGCTGCCGCGCGATCAGCGCGTCCAGTTCGGCGCCGGCCACGCCCAGGTCGGGAGGGCCGCCGATGAACCCTCGGCGGTGCGGCCAGGCCACGCGGAACACGGGCGCGTCGTGCACGGCGTCGGGATACGCCTGCCACTCGGCGGAGCGGGCCTGGGTGTCGAAGGCGCTGAGCAGCGCGGCAGCGTCGGGCATGCGGTTGACGCTATTGGCGGTCGTCGGGGAGCCGCACCCGAATTTTCGCCGCTGAACAGGCGCTGCCACACCTCGTGCTCGCTACCGATCACCGAAGCCGGCTCGGGTCCGCTCGTCGCTTCGAGGCGGACCGGGGCCTGCTCAGGCCACGGCTCGACAGCATTTCGGAGAACCCGCAACACGAACCCAGGCGGCTTGGAACCGCTGGCGCACCGACCTTGGTCGTCTTGGCCAAGGATCACCCCGCCCGAGTTCGCTGACTGCCCAAGGTCGCCGACTGCCGTGCTCGCCGACCGCCCGAACTCGCCGACCGCCCGGCGTTCAACGACCGTCATGGCGGCACGAACCACCACGCCTTCGCCCTGGTGAGCGACCACGCGACCGTCGTACGACACCACGAACCCGGCGGCCTCAGGCCTCGGGATTCGGTTGTGCGGTGGGCAGAAGCGCCCTCACCTCCTCGATCGTCGTCGCCTCCGACGGGTCCTTGTCCGGGCGGTAGCGCACGACGCGGGCGAACCGCAGCGCGACGCCGCCGGGATAGCGCGGGGAGACCTGCACGCCGTCCAGTTCGATCTCGATCACCAGCTCCGGGCGGACCATGACCACCCAGTCGTTCTGCTCGGTGGCGATGGCCCGCAGTGCCTCGGTCTGCCACTTGAGCAGCTCGTCGGTGAGGCCCTTGAAGGTCTTGCCGACCATCACCGGCGGGCCGCCGTCCGGGTCGCGGGCGCCGAGGTGCAGGTTCGACAGCCAGCCGCGGCGGCGGCCGCTGCCCCACTCGACGCCGAGCACGACCAGGTCGAGCGTGTGCACCGGCTTCACCTTCTGCCAGGACCGGCCACGGCGGCCGGCGGCGTAGGGCGAGGCCAGCGACTTCACCAGCACGCCCTCGTGGCCCGCGGCCAGCGCTGCCGTGACGACCTCGGCGGCCTCCTCCGGCGACGGGTCCAGCACGCCGGGGATGACGTGCTCGCCGGCCACCTGGCGCAGGGCCGCGAGACGGTCCCGCAACGGCTCGTCGAGCAGGTCCTTGCCGTCGAGGTGCAGGCAGTCGAAGAAGTACGGGTGCAGGAGCAGCTCACGCTCGTCCTGCGCGCCGAACCGGCTCATCGTCTCCTGGAACGGGCGCGGTCTCCCCTCGTCGGTCAACGCCAGGGTCTCGCCGTCGAGCACCACCGAGGTGCACGGCAGACCGCGCACGAGCTCGACCAGTTCGGGCACCGTCTTGGTGATCTCGCGCAGGGTGCGGGTGTAGATGTGGACCTCGTCGCCCGAGCGGTGCACCTGGATGCGCGCACCGTCGAGTTTGTGCTCCACAACGCAGCTGCCGAGCTCGGACAGTGCCTCGTCCAGCGACTCCGCGGGCGAGGCCAGCATCGGCCGCAGCGGACGCCCGACCTCCAGCCGGAACGCCTCCAGCTCCGCCGCACCGCCGGCCAGCGCGGCCACCGCCGTCTCCGGTAATCGGCCGGACAGCATGAACGCCCGCCGCACCGTCTCGCCCGGCACGTCGGCGGCCGAGGCGATCGCGTCCAGCATCACGCCTTCCAGCGCGCCCTGCCGCAGTTCGCCGGTGAGCAACCGGCGTAAGAAGTCCTGCTCCGCCTCGGTGGCCCGCCCGAACAGCGCCGTCAGCAGGTCGACCCGGCGCTGCGCGGAGCCCTTGCCGGACGTCCCCGCCACCTCGGCGAGCGCTGCGTCGACCTCGGCCACCGTGAGCTCGGCGGCGGCCACCGGAGGCACCGACAGGTCGACGACCGTGCGCCAGCCCGCGCCGATGCGACCCTGCCGAGGCGTGCCTATGAGGAACGACACCACCGCGACCACGACGTCTCCCGCCGCCGAGCGCAGCAACGCCGACAGCGCCTTGACCTTGGCCAGGCGCGACCGGGTCGCCGCCACGGCGGCCGACGTGTCGACCACTTCGGAAAGGAGCACGTGTTCATGGTGCACCCGAGCACTGACAATTACTGGAGGCTCACGTTAGGCTGACCAGGACGACCGTTCTACCTGGGGGTTTACCGGATCATGCGGGCATTCAAGATCGTTGCTGCCGCACTGCTCTTCGCCGCGCTCGCCGTCACGACCGTCGGCGTTCCCAGCCTCGGCGACACGCGCGAACACATCCTGGGCGCCGACGCCGACGTCAGCGCCAAGCGCGAGCACATCCTCTAGGTCACGCCTAGGCGACCGCGACCTTCGCGATCTCCCTGACCGCCTCCCGCAGGCGGTCAGGCGTGAGCGACGCGTAGCCCAGCACCAGCCCGGGCCACGTCGGCGTGCGCGTGTACTGCGCCAACGCCCACACGTGCACGCCACGCTCCTCAAGCCTGCTCTTCAGAGCGAGGTCATCCGTGCCGTCCGGCATGCGCAACACCACGTGCAACCCAGCCGCAACGCCGATGGGCTGCCACGCCGGCAAGTGCTCGGCAACCGCATCCAACAACGCGTCACGCCGCTTCCGATAGAGCGCGCGTGTACGCCTCAGGTGCCGGTCATAGCCGCCCGTCCGCAACATGTGCGCGAACGCGGCCTGAGGGATCGTCGCGGTCCCCATGTCGTTGTACTTCTTGCGGTTCACGATGCCCTCGCGCAGCCGCTCCGGCACCACCAGCCACCCGAGGCGCAACGCCGGCGCCAGCACCTTGCTGGTCGTCCCCTGGTACACCACGTGCTCGGGTGCCAACGCCTGCAACGCACCCAACGCCGGCCGGTCGTACCGGTGCTCGGCGTCGTAGTCGTCCTCGATGATCAACCCGTCGCGCTCCCGGGCCCACTCCACCAGCGCCCGCCGCCGTTCCGGATGCAGCACCACCCCGAGCGGAAACTGGTGCGCGGCAGTGACCAGCACCGCCCGGCAGTCCGTTTTGGACAGAAGGTCGACCCGGATCCCCTTGTCGTCCACCGGAACCGCGACGGTGTCGAGTCCGTGTGACCGCAGCATGTCCTCGCCGCCGAAGTGGCTCGGCTCCTCGATCGCGATGCTGCCGTTCAACATCCGGGCGGTGAGCTGCA
Organism: uncultured Actinomycetota bacterium; assembly: GCA_963771775.1. GTDB lineage: Bacteria > Actinomycetota > Actinomycetes > Mycobacteriales > Pseudonocardiaceae > Lentzea. The sequence continues at coordinate 217,733 of CAVYUS010000001.1, read as the reverse complement.
ACCCGTCCGCCGCACCGTTCGTGATCACCGCGTCCCGCGCCACCACCGCCCGCACTCTCGCGAGGTAGTCGACGATCTCCTTGCGCAGCCCCACGAATCCGGCCGGATCCGGGTACGCCAGGTCGTCGTCGGGCAGCTCGGCGAGCGCCGCCCGGTGCGCCGCGACCCACTCCGCCCGCGGAAACGCGCTCAACGCGGGCAGGCCGGGCCGCAGGTTGAACCGCCACCGTTGCGGCGGCTCCGGCACACCGCTCGGGCCCGCGGGCCCGAGGCTCGCGACAATCGTCCCCGAACCTCTGCGAGCGGTGAGATAGCCCTCCGCGACGAGCTGCGTGTACGCCGAGGTGACGGTCCCGCGCGCGACCCCGAGCTGGTCGGCCAGATCCCGGCTGGACGGCAACCGCGTGCCGGGGATGAGCCGCCCGTCCCGGATCGCCCGGCGCAGCTCGACCTCCACGCCACGGCGCCGCTGATGCCCCGGCAACAGCAGCTCGCGAAAAGTGGTCCAGTTAGCAACCATCGAGGTGGAGCTTAAACCTGGACCAGTTCGCAGCAAAGCTCTGAGTCATGAAACTCGCGGTGGCCGCCGGAGCAGCAGCGGCAACGATCGTCGGCGCATCAGTTCCGATCACGGGCATGCTCGAGGGCTACCCGGTCCTGACCGGCCAGGCCATGCGCTACGCCCTCGGCGCCGCCGTGTTGTTGTTGGTCGCCCGCCGCCTCCCCATGCCGTCGCGGCGCGACATCCTTCCCCTCCTGGGCGTGGTCGCATCCGGCATGCTCGGCTTCAACGCACTGCTCATCGCCGCCCAGCAATACGCCGAACCAGGCTTCGTGGCCGCCGTGATGGGCGCGTCCCCCATCGCACTGGCACTACTAGCGCGCAACCGCTCTCTCGCGGCCATCGTCGGCGCAGTGGTGGTGGCGGCCGGCGTGATCGTGCTGTCCGGCGGCGGCGCCTGGCACGGTCCCGGCCTGGTGCTCGCGCTGCTCACGATGGTCGGCGAGGTCTGCTTCACCCTGTTCGCCGTCGGAGTCGTCCGCCGCCTCGGCGTGCTCGGCGTCGCCACCTGGACCTGCCTGCTCGCCGCGGTGATCGGCGCCGTGCTGGGCACGTTCGTCGGCGGCTGGCAGGTGCCGGACACCCGGCAAACGTTCGCGCTCGCGCTGCTGGCCGTGCTCGTGACCGCCCTGGCGTTCGGGCTCTGGTACTTCTCCGTGAACCGCCTGGGCTCCGGCCGAGCAGGGGTGCTCATCGGCCTGATGCCCGTGTCCGGGCTCGCGACTTCCGTGGCGTTGGGCGCACAGGAGTTCACGCTCGTGTCTGCCGTTGGCGCCACCACGGTCGCACTCGGGTGCGCTATCGGACTCTGGAAGGGCACACAACAGCCCGTGGACCACGAACCTCAGGCGCCGACTACGACCGCCATCGAACTCCGTAGCGCGCCGTAGACCTGAAAGTCCTGAGTGCCGTCCACCGCAGCGAACCGCGCCCTAGGTAGGCACGCACCTCGTCGAACTTCGACTATCAGAACCACACGGCATGAAGGGCGGGCCTCGCGCTGTGCGCCGTGCGCCGTGCATGAACTGGTTCGGGCTGGGTGCCGCAGACAGCACCTCAGGCCGACGACGCGGGTGCCCAGCGGCAGCGACGGGTCGAGAACCCGCCTGGCTTCCCGGGAAAACGTCACGGCCCGACCTTCGCCAGCCAGGAAGCGGCTTCCTCAAACGGAAGCGTGCGGTCGACCTGAACCATCGGCGTCATCATCTGGTACAGCCGTCCAGCGTTCCACGAACGCGCATAAGCCGGCGTGTCCAGCACGACCACGCGACGACCGTCCAGCAACGGGATCTCCGAGGGACGGCCCTCGTTCCAGATCGTCTCGCCGAACGCGTCAGTCAGCTCGAACTGGCCACGAATCCCGCCCGCAGGCTCAAGATCCGGCCCCACCGACGCCGCCTCCACCCACGACTGCAACGGCGGCTCGCCGGGGATCAGGTCCGGAATCAGCCGGTACGCCAGCAAAGTGTGCAGCTGGAAGTTGTCGCCGATGCCGCCGATCGTCACCTCGAACCCCAGCCCGGAAGGCCTGTGCAGCACCAGAAGGGGCTCCAGGTCCACCACGAGCAGCAGGCCGCGCAGCCAGGAATCCGAAGGCACGCAGGCCAGCAGGCGGGCGCGGTACGGCAGGCCGGCGCGGATGTCCTCGTCCTGCATGGGGACCAGGAGCGCGCGCTCCCACTCGCCGACGTCGGCGGCCCCGCGTTCGAAGGCCTCGACGACGCGCGCCACCAACGGCTCCAATGCCGGTGTGGCGCCGATGTAGTAGAGGAGGCTGCCGAGCAGCTGGTTCACCTCCACGTCCGAGGATTCGGACAGGACCAGGGCCGCCGCCGGCAGTTCGTCGGCCGGGCGGCCCTGGGCCGTCGAGATGAAGGTGTCGAACGCACCGGGCTCGGCGCGGACCACGGACGCCGCGATGTCGGTCAGCTGCACGCCGGGCAGGCTACGTCAGATCCGGGCCCTGCGAACGGAGATCGTCGACGCGCGACATCGCATCGCGCAGTTCGTCGAGCCAGGTGTCCGCGTGCTCGCCCACCAGGCGGACCGCCCACGCCAGGGCGTCCGAGCGGGAGCGGGCCACGCCGGCCGCCACGAGCGTGTCGAGCACCTGGCGTTCCGGCTGACGCAGGCGCGTCATCACCGGCACCGCGAGGTGCGTGAAGAGCTCGCGCGTGCTGCCCTGAACGGCGCCCCAGGCCACCTTGCGGCCGTAGCGGTGTTCGGCCTGGCGCGCGATGTCGATGCGTTCGTCGCGGGTCTGCTCGCGCCACCGGGAGATGCGGCCCGACTCGGCCGCGGCGCGCGAAGCGTCGTCGAACTCGCCTTCCAACGAAGGCAGCGTGCCGATGACCGTGATCTCCTCGCGGTCCACGATCACCTCGGCCGGGCCGGTGAACCAGCCGTCGGGGAGCCTGCCCGCGAACCACGCCGCCGCGTCGTCGGCCGACGGCAGGTCAGCCTGTTGCCAGCCGCCTCTTCCTCGCCATCCACGTCCCACTTCAACCACCTCTGATTACATGATTACGTCATTACTGACGTTACGCCTGCAATCAGTCAGCGGTGTTCGCCGACAGCGAAGTGACCAGGGCATCCACGGAAACCACCGGCCGGTCGCACACGTAGCCGCGGCATACGTAGGCGGTGGGGGCCTCGTCCACCAACGGGCGGTCTTCGAGCAACGGCACGGACGACGGTTCTCCGGCCACGACGACGCCGCCTCCAGGTACATGTGCGACCGCAGCAGCCCACAACTCCGCACGGCGCGGATCGTTGCCCGCACCGACGACGGCCACCTGCAGCGGACCCGAGATCAGCGCCTCTGCCACGGTCAGCCAGTGACCGGCGAAGCGGGGTGCCCGTGCGGCGAGCAGGCCGGCGCGCGTCACGGCCTCTTCCGCGGCCACCCGGTAGCGGGAAGAACGATCGGCACCGGCCAGCAGCGACGCCGTCAGCAACGCCGAGGCCAGCGACGACGCACCGGAAGGCGACGCGTTGTCGGTCGAGTCGGCCGGGCGGCGCACCAGGGACTCGGCGTCGTCGGCGGTGTCGTAGTAGGCGCCCGGAGAGTCCGGCACGGCGAAACGAGAGAGAGCCGTGTCCAGCAGGCCGCACGCGAGGTCGAGCCACCGGATCGAGCCCGTGACCTGGTGCAACGCCAGCAAGCCGTCCGCGAGGCAGCCGTAGTCCTCCAGCACGCCGAACGACGGCCCGGCGACACCGTCCCTGGAGGTGCGCAGCAGCCGGCCCTCGACCAGGTGCACCGAGGCCAGCAACGTGGCCGCCTCGGAGGCCGCGACGATCCACGACTGCTCACCGAAGAACGCTCCCGCCTCGGCCAGCGCCGCGATCGCCAGACCGTTCCAGGCAGCGATCACCTTGTCGTCGCGACCGGGCTGCGGACGTGCGGACCGCTGGGCCAGCAACGAAGCGCGCACGTCCTCCCCCGGCTCCGAGACGAACCGCAGGGTCGACCTGCCGTCCTCGAAGTTCGGCTCCGCGGTCACCCCGAAAGCGGCAGCCGAGGAACCCAGCTCCTCGAACGACCACACGTAGGTGAGGCCCTCGACGCCCTCGGTGTCCGCGTCCAGCGAAGCCGCGAAACCGCCTTCGGCCGTGCGCAGATCCCGCAACAGAAAGCCAGCGGTGTCCCGAGCAACCCGCTCATACCTCGAAGAACCCGTGAGCCGCGCCAGGTGCGTGTAGAAGCGGAGCAGCAACGCGTTGTCGTACAACATCTTCTCGAAATGCGGCACGACCCACGTCGCATCGACGCTGTACCGCGAGAATCCGCCCCCGAGCTGGTCGTACAGGCCGCCGTTGGCCATCGCGTCGGCCGTGACGGTCGCCATCGACATCGCTTCGACGGAACCGGTGCGTTCGTGGTGGCGCAGCAGGAACTCCACGACCATCGACGGCGGGAACTTCGGCGCACCACCGAATCCGCCGTTGCGCCGGTCGAACTCGCCCAGCAGCGACACGACCGCACCGGACAACGCGTCGGCGTCCACAGCGGACGGAGGCAATGGCTCCGTGTGGCGGGAGATCTCCTCCATCACAACGGAGGCCGATTCCAGGATCTCCTCCGGCCGCGCCGTCCAGGCAGCCGACACGGCCTCGATGAGCTGGGAGAACGACGGCATGCCCGGCCGCGGCGATGGCGGGTAGTAGGTGCCCGCGTGGAACGGCCGCGCGTCCGGCGTCAGGAACACGGTCATCGGCCAGCCGCCCTGGCCGGTCATGGCCTGCGTGACCTCCATGTACACGGCGTCGACGTCCGGACGTTCCTCGCGATCGACCTTCACCGGGACGAAGTTCGAGTTCAGGACCGTTGCGACGGAAGGATCCTCGAACGACTCGTGCGCCATCACGTGACACCAGTGACAGGCCGCGTAGCCGATCGACAGCAGCACCGGGACATCGCGCCGGCGCGCCTCCTCGAACGCCTCCGGGCACCACGGCCACCAGTCGACCGGGTTGTCGGCGTGCTGCAGCAGGTAGGGGCTGGTCGCATCGGCGAGCCGGTTCGTCATGACTTCCACACTAAATGGGCAGCGCGGACCGCGACTCTCGATCAGACTCCACCTTGTGCTGCTCACCATGACCACCACCCACCGGCCGGCGACCGATCTCGGTCACCTGCTGCACAAACACCCGGACCGGGCCCAGTCGTTCTCGACGAGCTCGGGTACCGCGCACGTCTTCTACCCGAAGGCGACGCACGACGAATGCACGGTCGCCCTCCTGCTCGAGGTCGACCCCATCGCGCTGGTGCGAGGTCCCGGCAGCACGCTCACGCAATACGTCAACGACCGTCCCTACGCGGCCGGGTCTCTGCTCACGGTCGCGCTCGGCACCGTGTTCCGCACCGCCATGAACGGCCGCAGCGACAGCTACCCCGAGCTGGCCAGGACGCCGATCCCGCTGGTCATCCGCATTCCCGCCTTGCCGCACCAGCTCGCGGAACGGCTGTTCACGCCGCTCGGCTGGACCGTCGAGGTCACCGAGCACGGCGACTCGCGCTATGGCGACGTCACGCTCACCGGCACCGTCAGGCTGAGCGACGCCCTCAAGCACCTCTACGTGCTGCTGCCCGTGCTCGACGGCGGCAAGCACTACTGGGTCGCGGCCGACGAGGTCGACAAGCTGCTCAAGGCCGGCGACGGCTGGCTCGCCGGCCACCCCGACAAGGAGCTGATCACCACCAGGTACCTGGTGCGCCGGCGGCCGCTGGTGCTGTCCGCGCTGGAACGGCTCGCCGAGGTCGACGAGGTCGAACCGGAGGAGCTGGACAACGCGCTCGCCGAGCCGAAGATCTCCCTTGCCGCACAGCGCAAGGAGGCCGTGATCAAGGCGCTGAAGGAGGCCAGGGCGAAGCGTGTTCTCGACCTCGGCTGCGGTGGCGGCGCGTTGCTGCGCGAGCTCGTGAAGGAGCCGGAGTTCAGCGAGATCCACGGCGTCGACGTGTCCGCGAAGGCATTGCAGGAGGCCGCGCGCAAGCTGCGGCTCGACACCATGTCCGACCGGCTCCGGGAGCGGATCACGTTGCGGCAGTCGGCTTTGACCTACGCCGACACCGAGCTCGCCGGGTACGACGCGGCGGTGCTGATGGAGGTCGTCGAGCACGTCGATCCGTCGCGCCTGCCCGCGTTGGAGCACTCGGTGTTCACCGTGGCGCGGCCTGGAACGGTCTTGGTGACGACGCCGAACGTCGAGTACAACCCGCTCTTCGAAACGTTGCCGGCCGGCCAGATGCGGCACTCGGACCACCGGTTCGAGTGGACGCGCGCCGAGTTCCGGGCATGGGCGGACGGTGTTTCCGCACGATGTGGCTACACCGTGCGCTATGTGCCGATCGGGCCGGAGGACGCCGAACGCGGTGCGCCGACCCAGATGGCCGTGTTCAGTTTGGGGGACGAGAACTGATGGAACTGAAGATCCCTGACCTGTGCCTCGTGGTGCTGATCGGCGCCTCCGGTTCCGGCAAGTCCACGTTCGCGCGCAAGCACTTCCTGCCGACGCAGGTGCTGTCGAGCGACTACTTCCGCGGGCTCGTGGCCGACGACGAGAACGATCAGTCGGCGTCCGCGGCGGCGTTCGACGTGCTGCACTACGTCGCGGCCAAACGGCTGGCGGCCGGCCGCGTCACGGTCGTCGACGCGACGAACGTGCAGGCACCCGACCGCGCCAAGCTGATCGAGGTCGCGAAGAAGGCGAACGTCCTGCCGGTCGCGATCGTGCTGGACACGCCGACCGAGGTGTGCCTGCGGCGCAACGCTTCCCGGCCGGACCGCGACTTCGGCGCGCACGTCGTGAAGCGGCACCGGGCGGCGTTGCAGCGGTCGTTGAAGTTCCTCGGCAAGGAGGGCTTCAAGCGCGTCCACGTGCTGCGCTCGGAGTCCGATGTGGACGACTCCGTGGTGGTCTACGAGAAGCTGCTCAACGACCTGCGGCACGAGACCGGGCCGTTCGACGTCATCGGTGACGTGCACGGCTGCCGCGCCGAACTGGAGGAGCTGCTCGCCGAGCTGGGCTATTCGCTGGTTCGCGACGCGGAAGGCCGCGCCGTCGACGCGGTTCCGCCTGCTGGGCGCAAAGCCGTGTTCGTCGGCGACCTCGTGGACCGCGGACCGGACACGCCCGGTGTGCTGCGGCTGGCGATGGGCATGATCGCGAACGACCACGCCTTCTGCGTCTGCGGCAACCACGAGCAGAAGCTGGTGCGCGCACTGCGCGGCAAGAACGTGCAGGTGCGGCACGGCCTTGCCGAGTCGCTCACGCAGTTCGCCGCCGAGGACGAGGACTTCCGCCGCAAGGCCGAGAAGTTCTGCGACGGACTGGTGGCGCACTACGTGCTCGACGACGGCAAGCTCGTGGTCGCGCACGCCGGCCTGCCGGAGCGCTACCACGGCCGGGCTTCCGCGCGTGTGCGCAGCTTCGCGCTGTACGGCGACACGACCGGCGAGACCGACGAGTACGGCCTCCCGGTGCGTTACCCGTGGGCGACGGAGTACCGCGGCACCGCGATGGTGTTGTACGGCCACACTCCGACGCCCGAAGCTGAGTGGATCAACAACACCATGTGCCTCGACACGGGTGTGGTGTTCGGCGGCAAGCTGACCGCATTGCGCTACCCGGAGCGCGAGATCGTTTCCGTGAAGGCGCACCAGGTCTGGTACGAGCCGGTTCGGCCGCTGGTCGCTCCGGTCGTCGAGCGTGCGCCGGACGTGCTGGCGTTGAGCGACGTCACAGGCCTGCGCCGGATCGAGACGTCGCTGATGGGTGCCGTGACGATCCGGGCCGAGCAGTCGGCTTCCGCGCTGGAGGTGATGAGCCGGTTCGCGATCGACCCGCACGACCTGCTGTACCTGCCGCCGACGATGGCTCCCACCGCGACTTCTCAGCGCGACGACGTGCTGGAGCACCCCTCGGAGGCGTTCGCGGAGTACCAGGCGGCCGGTGTCTCGCAGGTCATCTGCGAGGAGAAGCACATGGGTTCTCGCGCGGTGTTGTTGGTGCGCAAGGAAGGTGGCGCGATCTACACGCGCACCGGGCGTGCGTTCTTCGACGGCGCGCTCGGCACCGAACTTCTGGACCGCGTCCGTGAAGCCTGTGCCGGACTGTTCGACGAGTTCGACACGGACTGGCTGCTGCTCGACGCCGAGCTGATGCCGTGGAACGCCAAGGCTTCCGGGCTGATTCGCCAGCAGTACGCGGCGGTCGGTGCCGCGGCTCTTGGCGCGCTGCCCGTGGCTGTCTCGGCACTGGACGAGGCTGCTTCGCGCGGTGTCGACGTCGCGGAACTGTTGGCGCGCACGTCTCGGCGTGCGTCGAACGCTGCTGCCTACCGTGACGCCTACGAGCGGTACTGCTGGCCCACTTCGGGGTTGGAGGGGGTGCGGATCGCGCCGTTCCAGCTGCTCGCGGTGGAGGGGCGGACGTTCCACGACCGTTCGCACCTGTGGCACCTGGAGACGCTGAGCCGGTTGGCCGGGCCCCAGGAACGGACACTGTTCCAGCAGACCCGGCACCTCGTGGTCGACACCGCCGATCCCGCCGCCGGTGTGCGGTGGTGGGAGGAGCTGACCGAGGCCGGTGGTGAGGGCATGGTCGTGAAGCCGCTGGCGAACCTGACGGCGCGCGTGCAGCCCGGCATCAAGGTGCGCGGCCGCGAGTACCTGCGGATCATCTACGGCCCGGACTACACCGAGCCGGCGAACCTCGCGCGGCTGCGCAAGCGCAGTCTCGGCCGCAAGCGCGGGCTCGCTCTCCGCGAGTACGCGCTGGGCATCGAGGCGCTGGAACGTGTCGCGCGCGGTGAGCCGTTGTGGCGCGTGCACGAGTGCGTTTTCGGCGTGCTCGCTCTGGAGTCCGAGCCGGTGGACCCAAGACTGTGACCCCAGAAGCTGTGATCCTCGAAGCCGTGATCGGTTCGCACGCCTACGGGCTGGCGACACCGTCATCCGATGTGGACAGAAGGGGCGTGTTCGTCGCGCCCACGGAGGCGTTCTGGCGTCTCGACAAACCGCCGACGTCGGTCGAGGGACCGTCGGCGGAGCAGCTCAGCTGGGAGGTCGAGCACTTTTGCCGGCTGGCGCTGAAGTCGAACCCGACGGTGCTCGAAACGCTGGTCAGCCCATTGATCGAGGTCATGACGCCGCTGGGAGAGGAACTGCGGGCGCTGCTGCCTGCGTTCCTCTCCCAGCACGCCGTGCGCGCGTACACCCGTGCGACCGAAATGCAGCTCTCGCGCGCGGGCCGCAACCTCAAGCCCAAACAACTCATGCACGTCGTGCGGCTACGGTTGCTCGGCTTGCACCTGGTACGCACGGGCGAGCTGGACATAGCAGCGGACCGTTCGCTGCTCAAGATCCGCAACGAAGAGCTGCCGTGGGACGACGCGGTCGCGTGGGCGCACCGGCTCGGTGACGAGCTGGCGTCCGCGAACGGGCCGCTGCCGGAGGAGCCCGACCGGGCCCGCGTCGGGGACTGGCTGGTGTCGGTGCGCAGGAGGAACTTGTGAGCTACGAGGTACCGGATCTGAGCGCGGTCGTCGCCGAGCAGTCGCATGACCTGCTCTTCGCGACCGTCTCCGGCGCGCACCTGTACGGCTTCCCGTCGCGCGACTCGGACGTGGACCTGCGCGGCGTGCACGTCCTGCCGGCCGCCGAGGTGGTCGGGCTGCGGCGCGGGCCGGAGACGAAGGAGCGGATGTGGGTGCGCGATGGGGTCGAGATCGACCTCGTGACGCACGACGTGCAGAAGTTCTGCCGCCTGCTGGTCCGCCCCAACGGCTACGTGCTGGAGCAACTGCTCTCACCGCTCGTCGTGCACACCACGGACGGGCACCGCAGGCTCGCGGACCTCGCCGCGGGGTGCCTCACGCCGCGGCACGGGCACCACTACCGCGGGTTCGCGGTGACGCAGTGGCGGCTGTTCGAACGAACCGGCGAGATCAAGCCGCTGCTCTACACGTTCCGCGCACTGCTGACCGGCGTGCACCTTCTGCGCACCGGTGAGGTGAACGCGCACCTGCCGACGTTGCTGGAGAAGCTCGACGGGCCGGACTACCTGCCCGCGCTGATCGAGGCCAAGATCCTCGGCGAGCACCGGGCGCTGGCGGGGGTGGCGCAGCGGCCGGCTCCCGAACGGCTGGAGGCGGACCTCGCGCACTGGCACGAGCAGCTGCGGCTGGCGCGGGAGATCAGCGACCTGCCCGAGCAGCCGCCCGCGTGCGAGGCGGTGCACGAGTTCGTCGTCGCCACGCGGCTGAGCTAGTCCTTCTTCGGACTCTCCGGCTCAGCGGGCTTGGCGGGCTCAGCCGGCTCGTCGAACGACGCGGGCACGCGCTTGAGGTGCTTGTTCATCGACTTGACGAGGAAGAACACCGCGATGAAGAAGACGATGAGCAGAACAAGGCCGACCGGGGAGGACTTGCCGAAGTCCTCGCCCTGGCCGCCCTTGTCGTCGTTCGTGTTCGACGGCTGCTGCACGGCGACGATGGCCACCGTGCTGCCGAGGTCGAAGTCCTGCGAAGGGGTCACCCCTAGACCTTAACTCCGGCGAACAGGTCGTTCTCCGGCAGCGTCGAGTCCACCTGCGAGCGCACGAGCTCGTACTCCTCGGTCGGCCAGACCTCGCGCTGCAGGTCCTGCGGGATGGCGAACCACCGGCTCGTCGGGTCGATCTGGGTGGCGTGGGCCTTCAGCGCCTCGTCGCGGACCTCGAAGAATTCGGCGCACTCGACCTGTGTGGTCACGCGGTCCATGACGTCGGGGCGGGACGGGTCCCAGTTCGAGAGCCACTCGGCGTACGGCGACTCCATGCCGCGGGCTTCCATCGCCTCGTGGAACGACATCAGCTTCGCGCGCGAGAAGCCGTGCGAGTAGTAGACCTTCCGCGTCTCCCAGGGCGAGCCCAGCGACGGCTCGAACGCGGCGTCCGCGGCCGCGTCGATGGCGGCCATCGAGACCTCGTGGGTGCGGATGTGGTCCGGGTGCGGGTAGCCGCCGTTCTCGTCGTAGGTGACGATCACGTGCGGGCGGAACTCGCGGATGACCTCGACCAGCGAGGGCACCGACTCCTCCAGCGGCACGAGGGCGAAGCAGCCCTCTGGCAGCGGCGGCATCGGGTCGCCCTCGGGCAGGCCGGAGTCCTGGTAGGGCAGCCAGCGGTGCTGGATGCCGAGGATCTTGGCCGCGCGGGCCATTTCCTCGCGGCGGACCTCGATGATGTTCTCCAGCACGTCCGGCCTGTCCATCGCCGGGTTGAGAATGCTGCCCGCACCGCCGTCGGTACAGGTCACGACCATCACGTCGTGGCCTTCCGCGACGTAACGGGCCATCGTGGCCGCGCCCTTGCTCGACTCGTCGTCGGGATGTGCGTGCACTGCCATAAGGCGCAGCTTTTCGGCCATGACCCCCGTGGTCCTCCTGTGTGAACGGTCCTGCGACACTCAATAACTGAACGCCGGGCACCATTGTTCCCCAGAGGCCGAGGAGGGCGCGGAGAAGTGGCACAGCGCGCGCTCCCCGAGGGACGTTATGGCAGCCAGACCCGCAGACCGCTGTCCAGATGGATGCGGTGGGGATTACTCACCGTAGCCGTTGCGGTCGGAGCTCTTGTCGCCTTCGTCGGTTACCGAAATCTCGGGACAAAGCCGATCGAAGCCAAGCAGACGGCGTTCACCATCCTCGGCGACGACCGCGTAGAGGTCAGTTTCGAGGTTTCCCGCGATCAACCGGAACGACCGGCAGTCTGCATCATTCGGGCCCGCTCCAAGGACGGCGACGAAGCTGGTAGACGCGAGGTTCTGGTACCGCCGGGGAATTCGGTCGTAGTCGAGACAACAGCTCTCAGCACCTCGAAGCCGCCGGTCACCGGCGAAGTGTTCGGGTGCTCCTACCAGGTTCCCCCCTACTTGTCCACGAGCTAGCGGCCAAGCGGGTGATCTGCGGTTTAAACGGCGAGCTGGGGAACAAATCGCCGTCGCTGAACGTTGTCTTCGTGATACTCTTGGCGCTCAAGCACGGCCCCGGCGCGGGCCGTGTTTTTCCGTTCCGGGTGCACGCGCCCGGGAACTTCCGGTGCACACGTGCACGCCGGAGCAAGACGAGGAGTTGGTGACCGTGAGCGACACCCAGGTGACCTGGCTGACCCAGGAGGCCTACGACCGGCTCAAGGCTGAGCTGGACGAACTGATCGCGTACCGCCCGGTCATGGCTGCCGAGATCAACGCCCGTCGCGAGGAGGGTGACCTCCGCGAGAACGGTGGGTACCACGCCGCCCGCGAGGAGCAGGGCAAGCAGGAGGCGCGCATCCGCCAGCTGCACGAGCTGCTCCAGGCCGCGAAGGTCGGCGAGGCCCCCACCACAAAGGGTGTCGCGGCGCCGGGCACGGTGCTCACGATTCGCTACGAAGGCGACGACGAGACCGAAACCTTCCTGCTGGCCACTCGCGAGGAGGGTGCGCACGGCGAGATGGAGGTCTACTCCCCGTCTTCACCGCTGGGCAAGGCTCTGAACGGCGCCAAGGACGGCGAGACCGTCCAGTACGAACTGCCCAACGGCAAGCAGCAGAAGGTCACGCTGATCACCGCGCTGCCGTACGCCGGGTAGGCACTCCACAGACGTTGTTCTGAAATGAGCGCAGGGGCGGTCACCGAGGTGGCCGCCCCTTCACGCGTTCCAGCAACGGCCGCACGCGTGGGGGCACCGGCGTCGACAGGGCGATGGACGTCGACAGCCGCCGGACGTGAGGGACGTCCACGACCTCGTCGACCACGCGCTGCAGGTCGGCGTTCGACCGCGCGACCATCCGCACGAACAGGTCGCCCTGACCGGTCGTGGCGTGCACCTCGCACACCTCGCTGATCGCGGCCAGGCCCTCGCACACCTCGGCCCGGCGGCCCTGGGCGATCTCCACCACCGCGAACGCCGTCAGCCCGTAGCCCATCGCGCCGAGGTCCAGCGCCGGCGGGAACCCGGTGAGCACGCCGCGCCCGACCAACCGGTCCAGCCGTGCCTGCACGGTTCCGCGCGCGACCCCCAGCCGCCGGGAGCATTCGAGGACCCCGAGCCGCGGTTCGTCGGTGAGCAGCAACAGCAGCCGGGCGTCCAGTTCGTCCACGGGCTGGTCAGAGTGCTCACCCTGCTGATCTGAAGGCACAGATCACTATACAAACTGCGCAGCAAAATCGCCGACTGTTGCTCACCCTGTCGGGTCGACTCATGCTGTGAAGCATGACGCAGCAGCTTGACGACGTGAGCTACGACCAGCTCCGGCAGCTCGTGGGCTTGGTCGACTACGACGCGACCAAGGACCCCTTCCCCGTGCGCGCCATGGACGCCGTGGTGTTCGTCGCGGGCAACGCCACGCAGACCGCGTGGCTCTATCAGGTGGCGTTCGGCATGGACCTCGTGGCCTACGCGGGCCCTGAGACCGGCCAGCGCTCCCACAAGTCGTTCGTGCTGAAGTCGGGCTCGGCCCGCTTCGTGATCCACGGCGGCGTCCAGCCCGGCTCCCCGCTGCTCGACCACCACCGCAAGCACGGCGACGGCGTGATCGACCTGGCGCTGGAGGTCGGCGACGTCGACCAGTGCATCAAGCACGCGCGCGAGCAGGGCGCCACCGTCCTGGAGGAGCCGCACGACGTCTCCGACGAGCACGGCACTGTGCGTCTCGCGGCCATCGCGACCTACGGCGAGACCCGCCACACGCTGGTGGACCGCTCCAAGTACACCGGCCCGTACCTGCCCGGCTACGTGGCGCGGAAGTCGACCGTCAAGCGTCCGGAGGGTGCGCCGAAGCGCCTCTTCCAGGCCGTCGACCACTGCGTCGGCAACGTCGAGCTCGGCAAGATGGACTACTGGGTCGAGTGGTACAACCGCGTCATGGGCTTCGTGAACATGGCGGAGTTCATCGGCGACGACATCGCCACCGACTACTCGGCACTGATGTCCAAGGTCGTCTCGAACGGCAACCACCGGGTCAAGTTCCCGCTGAACGAGCCGGCGGTCGCGAAGAAGAAGTCGCAGATCGACGAGTACCTCGAGTTCTACGAGGGCGCGGGCGTGCAGCACATCGCGCTGGCGACCAACGAGATCATCCGCACCGTCAAGGCCATGCGGGACGCGGGCGTGGAGTTCCTGGAGACGCCGGACTCCTACTACGACGACCCGGAGCTGCGGGCCCGGATCGGCGAGGTCCGCGTGCCGATCGAGGTGCTCAAGGAGCACCGCATCCTGGTCGACCGCGACGAGGACGGTTACCTGCTGCAGATCTTCACCAAGCCGATCGGCGACCGGCCGACCGTCTTCTACGAACTGATCGAGCGGCACGGCTCGCTGGGCTTCGGCAAGGGCAACTTCAAGGCCCTTTTCGAGGCGATCGAGCGCGAGCAGGAGCGACGCGGCAACCTCTGATGGCGTTCCCCCGGTAGGCTGCCTTACGGGGGACTCACATCGTGTGGAGGTGGCATGGCATTCGCACGACGCGTGGCCGCGGTGATTCCGCTGGTCGGAGCCGTGACCACGGCTGCGGCTTTGACCGGAGCGGCGTTCTTGACCGTGGCACACGCCGGCTGCGACGAGGCCGGCCGCTTCGTCCGTTCGGGCGAGTCGATCGAGTTCGTCGGTGGCTGCGTCAACGGCGCTGACCTTCCGGCGGCGCCCGAAGCCGAGGCCGAGAACATGGACAGGTTCGGCGGCTCGAAGAAGCCTTAAAACGCTGAGGGCGTCTGCAGGTACTACCAACTCGAAGTTGGCGGTACCTGCAGACGCCCTTTCGCGTCGCCGAGAACTCAGCCCAGGGCTTCGAGCAGGTCGGCCACCAGGTCGTCACCGGACTCGATGCCCACCGAGACACGCACCAGGTCGGCCGGCACCTCCAGCAGCGAGCCCGAGGTCGAGGCGTGCGTCATCTTGCCGGGGTGCTCGATCAGCGACTCGACGCCGCCCAGCGACTCGGCCAGCGTGAACAGCTTCGTCCGCGAGCAGACCTCCAGCGCCGCCTCCTCGCCGCCCTCGACCAGGAACGACACCATGCCGCCGAACCGGCGCATCTGCTTGGCCGCGATGACGTGGCCGGGGTGCGACTCCAGGCCGGGGTAGATGACCTTCTTGACCTTCGGATGCCTGGTCAGCGCCTCGGCGACCAGCTCGGCGTTGTCGGAGTGCTTCTCCATGCGCAGCTCGAGGGTCTTGATGCCGCGCAACGTCAGGAACGCGTCGAACGGGCCTGGCACCGCGCCCGCACCGTTCTGCAGGAACCCGAACGCGGCGTCGATCTCCTCGTCCGAGGTGATCAGCGCGCCACCGACGACGTCCGAGTGCCCGCCGACGTACTTGGTCGTCGAGTGCAGCACCACGTCCGCGCCCAGCTCCAGCGGCGTCTGCAGTGCCGGCGAGGCGAACGTGTTGTCCACGACCAGCTTGGCGCCCGCGCCGTGCGCGACCGAGGCGATCGCGGCGATGTCACCGATGTTCAGCAGCGGGTTCGTGGGCGTCTCGATCCACACCAGCTTGGTCTCGGGCCGGATGGCCGCGCGAATCGCGTCCACGTCCGACACCGGCGCCGGGGAGTGCGTGATCGCCCCACTGCGAGAAGACCTTGTCGATCAGCCGGAACGTGCCGCCGTACGCGTCGTTCGGGATGACGATGTGGTCGCCGGGCTTGAGGAACGCGCGCAGTGCCGTGTCCGTCGCGCCCATGCCGGAGGAGAACGCCCGGCCGAAGCGACCGCGTTCCAGCGAGGCCAGCGCCGTCTCCAGCGCCCTGCGGGTCGGGTTGCCGGTGCGCGAGTACTCGAACCCCTGACGCAGCCCACCGACGCCGTCCTGGGCGTACGTCGACGTCGCGTAGATCGGCACGTTCACCGCGCCGGTGGTCGGGTCGGGGTCCTGACCGGCGTGGATCGCCCTGGTCGCGAAGCCGTAGGGGGTGCTCATGTTCGAAGGGTACTCACCCATCTGGCGGTCGACGGCAGGAGTCCAAACAGTGAACTCGCCAACGACAACAGGATCGTGAGCATCGCCACGTCCTGCAGGCCGACGGCGTGGAAGACCGCGACGGTGGTGATGAAGCCGTTGACCTCGGCGAACGTCAGCCCGAGATGGACGAGCACGAACACGGTGCCCGCCAGCATCAGGAACCGGCCGGCGCCGACCCGCAGGCACAGCAGCGCGCCGCCGGCGATCAGCAGCACCACTTCGAGGGCCTGCAGCGCGAGCGCGCTCTGGAAGGCGAACACGCTCAGCGCGAACGTCACCAGACCGCCCATCTCGACGATCTGCCAGATCATGCCGATCAGCAACGCCAGACCGGCCACGACGGCCAGCAGGCCGCCCACGACGCCTGTCCCACCACTCGCCGGACGAGCGGGCCCAGGCCCCGGATACGGGCCAGCCCCCGGCCACTGAGCTGTGACCGGGGGCTGGTACGGCTGCTGAGGGTTCACCAACCCTGCTGCTGTCCGCCGTAGCCCTGCTGCGGCTGCTGCCCGTAGCCCTGCTGCGGCTGCTGCGGGTAACCGCCGGTGCCCGGCTGCTGCGGGTAGCCGCCGGTGCCGCCGTACTGGCCGGCCGACCTCCGGAGCATTGATCACGATGGTACTTCATGATCTTGTCAGCCCAGGTCTGCTTCTTAGGCTCCCACAGCGGGGCGAAGAAGCCCGCGTAGCACGGCAGGGCATCGACGACGTGGCACAGCTGGCGCACGAACGTCGTACCGCCACCGAGCGGCTGCATGGTCTCCTCGCCGACCAGCTTGATCTTCGCGACCTTCTTGCCGATCGACTGACCGGTCTGGCCCTGCTTGATCACCGTGTTCCAGATGATGAAGCCGAGGTTGGCCAGCCAGATCGGAATGGCGAGCAGCGCCAGGCCCGGTGCGTCCGCGCCGACGGCGATGCCGACGACCACGTAGTAAAGAATGAGCGTGACGACCGGGGCGCCGCGACGTCGATCAGGTAGCCGACGAGGCGCGAGCCCCACTCGGCGTAACCGGTGGGCGGCGGCGGAACCATGCCGTAGCCGGGCTGGCCGCCGTAACCGGGCTGGCCGTAGGGCTGCTGCTGCGGCTGGCCGTACGGGTTCGGCTGCTGCGCACCGTAAGGCTGCTGCGGCTGGCCGTAGGGCTGCTGCTGCGGCTGACCGTACGGGTTCGACTGCGGAGCGCCGTACTGCTGCTGCGGCGGCGGCTGCGGTGCGCCGTAGGCCGGCGGCTGCTGCGGAGCGCCGTACGGGGGCGGTTGCTGGGCGGCGAAACCGCCGGAGCCGGGACCCTGCACGGGGAATCCTCCTGAGCCGGGAGTTGCCGATGGCGGCACCTGTCCGGGGCTGACGACCTGGGTGGCGTCCGCGTTCGGCTGTGGTGCGGCAGGAGCCTGACCAGGCGAGACGACCTGCGTCGCGTCCGGGTTGGGGTTCGCCGCTGACGGCTGCCCACCCCCCGGGACGATCTGCGTTGCGTCCGCGTTGGGCTCCTGCGGCTGACCGCCGAACTGGTTTGGCGGCTGCGGAGCGTTCATCCGGTTTCCAACCCCCTTGGCTGGGCCGTGTGTGGGTATGACGTGGTTGATCTGGGGCGTCACGCTATCGGACGCACCCGCCTCTACGCTCAGCGACCAGCCAAGAACCCCAGAATGTCTTGCCTCGTCACTACGCCGGCCGGCTTACCGTCCTCCAGCACGAGCGCCGCGTCGGCGTGCGACAGGGCGTTCATCGCGATGCCGACGGGCTCGCCCGCACCGAGCGTGGGCAGCGGCGGCGACATGTGCTTGTCGAGCCGGTCCGACAACTGCGCCTTGCCCGTGAACAGGGCGTCCAGCAGGTCGCGCTCGTTCACGGCGCCCGCGACCTCGGCGGCCATGATGGGCGGTTCGGCGTTCACGACCGGCATCTGCGAGACACCGAACTCGCGCAGGATCGCGACCGCGTCACCCACGGTCTCGTTCGGGTGCGCGTGCACGAGGTCGGGGAGCATGCCGCCCTTTCGGCGCAGCACGTCGCCGACGGTCGCGCCGGTCGAGTCCGGCGGGAGGAACCCGTACGAGGCCATCCAGCGGTCGTTGAAGACCTTGGAGAGGTAACCGCGGCCACCGTCGGGGAGGATCACGACCACGACGGCGTCTTCGGGCAGGTCCTTCGCGATGCGCAGCGCCGCGGCGGCCGCCATGCCGCAGGAGCCGCCGACCAGCAGGCCCTCCTCGCGGGCGAGGCGGCGGGTGATGTCGAACGAGTCCGCGTCCGAGACCTCGACGATCTGGTCGCAGATGGTCTTGTCGTACGCCTCCGGCCAGAAGTCCTCGCCGACACCCTCGACCAGGTACGGCCGGCCGGTGCCGCCGGAGTACACGGAACCCTCGGGGTCCGCGCCGATGACCTGCACGGCGCCGTCCGAGGCTTCCTTGAGGAAACGGCCGGTGCCGGAGATCGTGCCGCCGGTGCCGACGCCAGCGACGAAGTGCGTGATCTTGCCCGCGGTCTGGCGCCAGATCTCGGGGCCGGTCTGGTGGTAGTGGCTCGCCGGGTTCTCCGGGTTCGAGTACTGGTTGGGCTTCCACGCACCGGGGATCTCGCGAACCAGCCGGTCGGAGACGTTGTAGTACGAGTCCGGGTGCTCGGGCGCGACGGCGGTCGGGCAGACCACGACCTCGGCGCCGTAGGCCTTGAGGACGTTGCGCTTGTCCTCGCTGACCTTGTCCGGGCAGACGAACACGCACTTGTAGCCCTTGCGCTGGGCGACCAGGGCCAGGCCGACGCCCGTGTTGCCGGACGTGGGCTCCACGATCGTGCCGCCCGGCTGCAGTTCGCCGGACTTCTCCGCCGCCTCGACCATCCGCAGTGCGATGCGGTCCTTCACGCTGCCACCGGGGTTCAGGTACTCGACCTTGGCCAGCACCGTGGCCTTGATTCCCGTGGTCAGGGAGTTGAGCTTCACCAGCGGCGTGTTGCCGACCAGATCGACGACGTGCTCGACGTACTCCACCGCTCTACTCCCCACTCCCACTCTTCGAGATAGCGAAACGAAGCCTAGCTCTAGTGGCTGCGGAGGTTAATTCGATCAGCGGTACCGACGATTCCCCTGGAAAGGGGGTGTTGCGGATGATCGGACTCAGAACGCTGCGGGCGGCGGCGATGACCGCGGCGACACTCGGAGGGCTCTCGGG
Source organism: uncultured Actinomycetota bacterium (assembly GCA_963771775.1). Taxonomy (GTDB): domain Bacteria; phylum Actinomycetota; class Actinomycetes; order Mycobacteriales; family Pseudonocardiaceae; genus Lentzea. The sequence goes on along the minus strand of CAVYUS010000001.1, from coordinate 198,504 downwards.
CGCGCTGGTCGGGTTGCTGAACGAGCAGGGCAGACGTGCTCGGGTGGCCATCGGCGTGCTGGAGCACCTCTGGCCGGCGCCGGACGGCGTGTACTCCGACGACGGTGGCGATCCGCTGCGGTTCGCGGTGCTCGGCGACTCGATGGCGGTGGGTGTCGGTGTGACGCATCCCTCGCAGATGCCGGGCGTGCTGCTGGCGCAGGCACTGGCCGAGGAAGCGGCACGGCCGGTGCGGCTCACCACCTACGCCATCAGCGGCTCGACGACGCGGGACCTGGTGCCGCAGGCCGACGCGGCCGTGCTGGACCACCCGCAGGTTGCGTTGATCATCATCGGCGCTAATGACGTGACGTCGCGGATGGCGGTCAGCGAGTCCGCCCGGCTGCTGGCCGAGCAGGTGCGCAAGCTCCGCGCGGTCGGCTGCGGTGTCGTCGTGGGCACCTGCCCCGACCTCGGGATCGTGCGGCCGATCCCGCAACCGTTGCGGCTGGTCGGACGCCAGTACAGCCTGCGTCTGGCCGCCGCCCAGACCGCCGAGGTCGCGCGGGTCGGCGGTGTTCCCGTGTCGCTGGGGAACCTGCTGGCGCCGGAGTTCATGGCGCGGCACGCCGACATGTTCAGCTCCGACCGCTTTCACCCCAGCGCCGTCGGCTACGAGGCGGCGGCCGGGGTACTGCTGGCGCCGTTGTGCCAGGTGGCGGGGCTGTGGCCGGGCTGGGTGGCACCGGTGTTGCCGCTGCGATCGGCGGCGGCGCTCGCGGTGCGACCGTCCCGGCTGCCGGGGTGGCTGCAAAGGCGACACGCGTGAGTTCCGGAATTCTCGTCACTCGCGCTGGCCGAGGTGAGCGGGCGTTAACTAGGCTCGGCGGCAACCTTGACTCTCAACGAGGAGTTTCGTCATGCCTGAGGCCGTGATCGTCTCCGCCGCCCGTTCCCCCATCGGCCGCGCGGGCAAGGGCTCGCTGAAGGACGTGCGACCGGACGACCTGGCCGCGCAGATGGTGCGGGCGGCCCTGGACAAGGTGCCGCAGCTCGACCCCGCCCAGATCGACGACCTGATGCTCGGCTGCGGCCTGCCCGGCGGCGAGCAGGGCTTCAACATGGCGCGCGTGGTGGCCGTGCTCCTCGGCCAGGACTCGCTGCCCGGCACGACCGTCACCCGGTACTGCGCCTCTTCCCTGCAGACCACGCGCATGGCCCTGCACGCCATCAAGGCGGGCGAGGGCGACGTGTTCATCTCGGCCGGCGTCGAGGCCGTGTCGCGGTTCGCGAAGGGCAGCTCCGACTCGTGGCCGGACACGCGCAACCCGCTCTTCGGTGAGGCGGAGGCGCGCACGGCCTCCGTCGCGGCATCGGGCGCCACCTCGTGGGACGACCCGCGGGTCTCCGGTGTCGTGCCGGACATCTACATCCCGATGGGCCAGACCGCCGAGAACCTGGCGCTGCTGAAGGGCATCTCGCGGCGGGAGATGGACGAGTTCGGCGTCCGCTCGCAGAACCTCGCCGAGAAGGCGATCGCCGACGGCTTCTGGGCGCGCGAGATCACGCCCGTCACGCTGCCCGACGGCACGGTCGTCTCCACCGACGACGGCCCGCGCGCCGGCGTGACCTACGAGGCCGTGTCCTCCCTGAAGCCGGTCTTCCGCCCCGACGGCCGCATCAACGCCGGCAACTGCTGCGCGCTCAACGACGGCGCCGCCGCTCTGGTGATCATGTCCGACACCAAGGCGCGCGAGCTCGGCATCACGCCGCTCGCCCGCGTCGTGTCGACCGGCGTCTCCGGCCTGTCGCCGGAGATCATGGGCCTCGGCCCGGTGGAGGCGTCGAAGCGCGCGCTGGCCCTGGCCGGTCTCTCCGTGTCGGACATCGACCTCGTGGAGATCAACGAGGCGTTCGCGGCCCAGGTCATTCCGTCCTACCAGGACCTCGGAATCGACCTGGACCGGTTGAACGTGAATGGCGGCGCCATCGCGGTCGGCCACCCGTTCGGCATGACCGGCGCGCGGATCACCACGACCTTGATCAATTCCCTGCAGTTCCACGACAAGCAGTTCGGTCTTGAGACCATGTGCGTCGGTGGCGGCCAGGGCATGGCGATGGTGCTCGAGCGACTCAGCTGACCTGGCCTTTTCCCTCAAGATCTGCAAATTGAAGCATGCAAGTAGCTCCGCTTCACCCGAACGGAGCTACTTGCCTGCCGACATTCTGCCGATGTGATGAATCGTCGCACAGTGGCGTCATCAGGTGAGGGTGAGTCCGTCCCTACCGATGAGCAAGGAGGGTCGGACATGCCGTATGTGTGGTGGCAAAGCGAATATGACCTGCAATGCCATGCGTTCTCTCTTGATCAAACTTCTGGCGACCGCAGCTATTACGAAGCCGTCTGCGAACACTCGGTGCCCGATGAACGGGTGTCGCGCGCGCAGATGGGCGCTCTCTGCACGACCTGCCTGATCAAGGTGGGTACCGAACTGCCCGATGTGCGCTGGCGCGCCTAGGTTCGCTTACGTTCGCCTTAGTCCGCCTACGTTCGCCGCATTCCGATCACGGCCGGCGCGGTGTCCGCGAAACCGTGTCGTGCGTATAGACGGCGGCCGGGCGGGTCGGCGAGCAGGTTGACGTTCGCGTTCGGCGCTTTGTCGTCGATGTGGTTCAGCAACGCGGTCAGGATCGCGTCGCCGATGCCTTTGCGTTGATGATGCGGCAACACCGCCATGTCGATGATGTGGAAGTACCAGCCGCCATCACTGATCACGCGGCCCATGCCCGCGGTTTCGCCCGAGTCGACGTGAATGACGCAGGCGCTGGCCCACGCGCCGGTGATGCCGTTCTCGGCTTCCTCGCGGGTTCGTTCGCCCAGGCCGGATTCCTTGCGCAGGCGCAGGTAGTCGTCGACGGCGGGTGGCTCCATGACGAGCCGGTAAGCAGAATCCACGTATTCCCTTTCAAGAACAGCGTCAACGGTGCCGCTAACGCCGAAGGGGCGCCCCGCCGCAGCGGAACGCCCCTCAGGTCACCAGAAGCGTCAGTCCGAGCTGAAGTACGACAGCAGGCGCAGGATCTCGGTGTACAGCCACACCAGGGTGACCGTGAGACCGAACGCGATCTGCCACGCGAACTTCGCCGGCACGCCGGCCCGGATCGCCTGGTCCGCGGCGTCGAAGTCGATCAGGAAGCTGAACGCCGCGAGGCCGATGCAGACGAGGCTGAAGATGATCGCGAGCGTGCCACCGGAGCGGATGCCGATGCCACCGCCACCGTTGAAGAAGCTCAGGATCAGGTTGAACAGCATCAGGACGCCGACACCGATGAGGGCGCCGGTGATCCACTTCGTGAACTTCGGCGTCACGCGGATCGCGCCGGTCTTGTAGACCACCAGCATGCCGAAGAACACGCCGAGCGTGCCGATGATGGCCTGACCGATCATCACGACACCCTGGCCCGGGTTGCCGGTCATGCGGTCGACCATGTTGCCGATGATCCCGCTGAACGCGCCGAGGAAGATGCCTTCGACGGCTGCGTAGGCGATCACGAGCGGCGGGCTCGGCATGCGCTTGAACATGATGATCAGCGCGAGCACGAGGCCGATGATCGCGGCCGGGAAGAGCAGGGCCCACGCCTGCATGATGTAGGTGACGACGGCCGTTGCGGCCACCACGGCGAGCGTGATGCCCGTCTTGGTGACGACGTCGTCGATCGTCATCGGCCGCTCGCTGGTCAGCGGCGGCGGAGCCTGCTGGTAGCCGGCCTCTTGCTGGCCGAAGCCTGCGTAGCCTCCGTACCCGCCGCCGGTCGGCAGGTTACGAAAAGCCGGGTTGCTGCTGGAGCGCACCTGGTCCTCCTGGGGCGTTGCTTTACGCCGTCACGGGTACAACGAGCACGCTTGGTGCCAGGTTCCCCGTCGGTAAAGGCGACTTTACCCGGCGACACGATCTTACGTAGCGCAAATACTGCGCTAACTCCGGAGCGTAGTGAGACTACGGCGTGTTGCGGCGTGTCCTACACAAAGCGAGTAAGCCCGGTCACATTCCGATCACGTTCACACGCACAGTAGCGACACACTTCCCCCTCGTGGCGGCTTGTCCCCGATGTGGGCTACCGCCAGGCTTGCGCGGGGTTACCACAGGTCAAGAGGGGATCAAGATCCAAAATGGGCTGGAAACGTCTGGCCGCCGTGGCGGTGGTTTCGGGGCTCGTGCTCCTGACCACACCCACGACGGCGTCAGCGATCGGCGTCAAGGGCATCGGCCACAACGCGTCAGGGCTCCAGCCCAACGCCACTCCCGGCAGTGAGTGGCACGGGTCATACGTCTGGCAGGACAAGCACGTGTGGTGCGTGCAGTACGCCCTGCCCGCGCCGGACAGCAGCGTCGGTTACAAGGAAGGCGACGCGCTGCGCACCAAGGCGGGCAAGGACCTCGCCCCGGATGTCGCGGCCAACATCTCCTACCTGCTGCTGCGCTACTCCACGACGAAGTCGCCGGACGAGTCCGCCGCGCTCGCGCACCTGCTGCACAGCTGGACGTCGGCACCCGACGGCGCCGTGCGGCTCGACACGACCGACCCGAAGTACCTCGCCTACGACGCGCCCTTCTACGCCGCGAAGCTGCCGCCGGCCGTCATGGACACCGTCGCGCGCATGAAGGCCGACGCCGAGGCCAACCGCGGCCCGTGGACGCTCAGCGCCACCGCGCCGAAGGAGCCGCTGATCATCGGCACCGAGTCCAGCTGGACGCTGTCGCTGGTCAAGGCCAACGCCAAGGGCGTGCCGAACGCTCCGATCACCTTCACGCTGACCGACGCGACGCTGGCCGACGGCAGTGCCGGCGGCACGGCGACCATGGGCGCGGACGGCGGCCCGGCCACCGTCAAGATCATCCCCACCGGCCCGAAGCCCTCGATCGCGGCCGTCGCGGACTCCCCCGCGGACCGGCCGGTCGTGCACCAGCCGATCCAGACGGACAACATGCAGCGCATGGTCACCACCGGCGGCGAGAAGAAGCTGAACGCCGCCGCCAACGGCCAGGCCAAGACCGCGCCGGGCATCGTGAAGATCACGAAGATCGACTCCGAGACCAAGAAGTCGATCGCCGGTGTCGCGCTGCGCGTCACGGCCAAGGACCAGACGAGCCCCGCGCTCAAGCAGGACGACTCCCCGCTGGTCGGCACGGACGGCAAGCCGCTGGTGCTGCAGACCGGTTCGGACGGCACGGTGGCCGTGCCGGACCTGCGCACCCCGCAGGAGATCTGCCTGGTCGAGGTGGCCGCGCCCAAGGGGTACGAGGAGTTCTTCGACCCGAAGGCGCCGCCGGCCGCGTGCGGCACGGTCGCGGCGGGTCAGACGCTCGCGCTGGAACTGGTGAACAAGCCGAACAAGCCGGTCGTGCCGAGCACGATCCCGGCGGGTGCGGACGGCCAGACCCCGGTCGCGACCGCGTCGTTCGACACGCAGCTTCGTCCCGGTCTGATGCTCGCGGTGGGCGGCCTGGTGCTGCTCGGTGTGGCGCTGGCAGGCTTGCTGGTGTGGCGCAGGCAGTGAGTCCGAGAGGCTTTCCTGACCGGCGTGCTGGTGGCGGGCGTTGCCGCCACCAGCGTGCTGGTCACCTCGACCGAGACCGTGGTCCTGGCGGGACGCGCGGTCGCGGACGAGATCCCGGTGGTCGGACCGGGGCCGGTCGCCGACAGCCTCAGCACCGGCCGCGGCACCGACTTCACGGGGTTGATCGGCGGCGCCAACACGGCCAACGCCACGCCCGCCGAACCCACGGCCCAGCAGCCCGCTCCGCCCAAGGCCGGTCCCGGCTCGGTGCGACTCCCGGCGGGCGGCGCGGCCACGCTGGTGCGCCGTGAGGTCAAGGACGGCGTGCTGCCCGTCCCGGACGGCATCGGTGAGGCCACCTGGTGGGGCACCGAGCTCGCCGGCGCGGAAGGCGCGACGGTCCTCGCCGGGCACGTCGACTGGAAGGGCGCCAGGGGCCCCTTCGCCGAGCTGTGGCAGGCGCAGAACGGCCGCGAGGTCGTGATCGCCGACAGCGCGGGCAAGGAGTTCCGGTTCCGCATCAAGCAGATCGAGACCGTCCGCAAGGAAGAGCTGCCCGCCCGTGCGGTCGAGTTCTTCGGACCACGTGGCCCGCACCGGTTGGTACTGGTCACCTGCGGCGGCACCTGGATCGGCGGACAGCAGGGCTACGAGGCGAACCGAGTGGTGATCGCCGAACCCGTTGGGTGACCAGGCCTGTATCGAGGTCCCGTTCGATGAGAGTCGAGCTTGAGGCCCGGCTATCGCGAACATGGACCTCGACACAGGCCCTCGTTGGCTCCTCCGCGCAACCCGTTCGGGTAACCAGTCGTCTCCTTAAGTGTGAAACGGTGGGGATGGTTGACCACGGGCGTGGCGCTTGCGCTGGCTCTCGTACTGGTGATGACCCTCGGTCCGAACAAGGAGCAGGAGAACCAGGCGGAAGCCGGTCCGCTGCCGATGGCGCCGCGGTTGCCCACCCCCGAGGACGTCGGACCGACACCCACCGTTCCCGCTCCCACCGCCGAGCAACTGCAGAAACAGCCGTGGATGCACAAGCTCGCACCCGGCGAGAAGCCGCCGCAGTTCGTGCTGTTCTCCTTCGACGGCGCGGTGTCCAAGCAGCACTGGGACAAGGTCCTGCCGATCGCGAAGCAGAAGGGCGCGCACGTCACCGGCCTGCTGTCCGGCGTGTACATGCTGTCCGACCAGGACAAGCTGCAGTACCAGCCGCCGGCCGGACTCAAGCGCGGCGTCTCCGACATCTCCTTCGGTGGCACCAAGCAGGACATCACCGCCAGGATCGGCTACCTGAACCAGGTGATCGACGAGGGGCACGAGATCGGCACGCACTACAACGGCCACTTCTGCTCCGGCGGCACCCAGCCGTCGGTCGACAAGTGGGACCAGGCGGCGTGGAACGCGGAGCTCGCCCAGTTCAAGAACATCGTGGACAAGGCGCGGGCCGCCGGGCTCAGGCTGCCCGCCGATGCCGTCCGGGGTGGACGGACGCCGTGCCTGGAAGGCAACTGGGAGCAGGCTTTTCCCGCGATGGCAGCGAACGGCCTGGTCTACGACACCAGCAAGGTCGCGCTCGGCGTGCAGTGGCCGTCCGTCCAGAACGGACTGTACGAGTTCCCGATGCCCGAGGTGCGGGTTCCCGCGCTGGGCAAGCAGGTCGTGATGATGGACTTCAACCTCTGGTACTCGCTCAACGGCGCCAAGGACGAACCGCAGCGCGCGCCCGAGTTCACCCAGATCGTCTTCGACACGTACAAGTCGGTGCACCAGGCCGCGTTGAACGGCAACCGCGCTCCGATCGTGGTCGGCAACCACTTCAACGAGTGGAACGGTTCGGCGTTCTCGAACGCGATGGAGCAGTTCCTCGAGTACGTGTGCGACAAGGCGGAAACGGTGTGCGCCACCTACACCGAGGTGATCCAGTGGATGCAGCTACAGGACCCGGCGGTGCTCGACCAGCTCCGCAAGATGCCCGCGGCCCGCAACTGGTCGTGAGTGGTTTCCGTTGCCACAGCGACATGCCACAGCGACGGAAACCACTCACGAGCCCTCAGTCGTCGGTCGTGTTGTTGCTCATGTCCGCTCGTCTATTGTCTGCGGCGGCGTGTTGCAGGGCGTGTTTACCCAATCACACGCCGAATAGACGCACAACGATCATCGGATGTCTGACGGCAACCCTCGCCTCCGAGCGAGTGAGGCGAGGGGCGTTCTCAACTACCTCGGGTAGCCGAGCTCGGGTGTGGGTCAGTTGCCGTCGGCGAGGTGGATGCCGCCGGGCGTGATCACCCAGAGCGAACCGTCGGGACCCGCGACCTCGTCACGGGTGCGGCCGAGGTTGGTGTAGATCTTGCCGCCCGCACCGCTCGTGTTGAGCTTGAACGTGCCGCCCTTGAGGGAGGCCATGTAGAGCATGCCCTTGTAGGTGGTGAGGCCGGACGGGGTGGCCTGCGAGGTCGGCCACTGCTTCACCGGGTTGGTCATGCCGCCGGTGTTGCAGGAGCCCTCGCACGTCGGCCAGCCGTAGTTCTTGCCGGCGTCGATCTTGTTGAGCTCGTCGACCTTGCTGGCACCGATGTCCGAGATGTACAGCTGGCTGCCGACCCAGGTCAGGCCCTGCACGTTGCGGTGGCCGTAGGAGTAGACGAGCGAGTTGAACGGGTTGCCCGGCGCGGCCTTGCCGTCCTTGGTCATGCGGAGGACCTTGCCGCCCAGGGAGTTCTTGTTCTGGGCGTTGCCGCCGTTCTGGCCGTCACCGGTGCCGGCGTAGAGGAAGCCGTCGGGACCGAACTTGATGCGGCCGCCGTGGTGGAACTGCGAGCCCCGCGGAATGCCGGTGACGATCGGCTTCGGAGCGCCGCCGCCGATCTGCCACGTGGCGATCCGGTTGTCGCTTCCGGTGGTGTAGTAGAGGAACAGCGTCTTGTCCGCCGCGTAGGCCGGCGACACCGCGATGCCCAGCAGACCCGCTTCCTTGGTCACCGAGATGCCGGGGATGTCGCCGACCTTGGTGACCTTGCCGTCCTTGGTGATCGTGGAGACGGTCTTGGCGTCCTTCTGCGTGAAGATGCCGGTGCCGTCCGGCAGGAAGTCGATGCTCCAGGCCTGCTTCAGGCCACTTGCGATCGTTTTGACGGCCATCGTGCCGACTTCGCCGCGCTCCACCGCGGACGCCGCCGGGGAACCGGAAAGTCCTACCGCAAGCGCGAGGACGCCGACGTACGCACTTCGACGAGCACTCATTGTGCTGACCCCTCCAACTTTCGCGTCGTGCGGCGACGGCGAGCCCGCGGTGGAATCGCGGGCTTGGGGGCTCACCGATACAACCACGGTGTGTAGTCACGTCCGCATCCGCCAATCGGGTCACCCCTCCGATGACTTTAGGTAACTTTATGTACGGTCTAGACCTTGACGGCTCGGACGACATACCGTGTGGTTCGCCGCCGCGCGCCACGGAAAGTGCCTGCGTGCCCATTGGGCTCGCGGGCAGACGACCCGAGGAGTTGCGCCATGAACGTTGTTGCCACCGCTACCGAGCAGAAGCTTCCCGAGGTCAAGCGCGAGTGGGTCAAGCCCGACTTCCGCGACTTCGAGACGCCGATGGAGGTCACCGCCTACGCAGCCCGCAGCTGACGTCGGCGCCACGCCGGGGTACCCGCTGTTTCCGGGGACCCCGGCCGGCCTCGCCGCGCGTCCTTCCCGGTTGACCGAGGAGTTTCCGCCCATGACTGCCGTGCCTCCCGAGGAGTTCGCCGCCGAACTGCGCGCCCTCGCCCCCCGGTACTGGGACAGCCACCCGTTCCACCTGCGCATGCACGCCGGCCGGCTGAGCAAGCACGAACTGCAGGCGTGGGCCGCGAACCGCTGGTACTACCAGCGCTGCATCGCGCAGAAGGACGCGGCGATCCTCTCCAACTGCCCGTCGCCGGACATCCGCCGCCAGTGGCGTGAGCGGATCATCTGGCACGACGGCATCCGACCGGGCGAAGGCGGCGCCGAGAACTGGATCCGCCTCGCGGAAGCCGTTGGGCTGACACGGGAAGAGGTCCTCGACGAACGCCATGTGCTGCCCGGCACGCGGTTCGCCGTCGATGCCTATGTGAACTTCGCGCGCACCAAACCGTGGGTCGAGGCGATCGCGTCCGGACTCACCGAGATGTTCTCGGGTGCGTTGATGCGCAAGCGTTTGACGGCGCTGCGGGAGCAGTACCCGTGGATCGCCGAGGAGGGCTTCGCCTACTTCACCAACCGCATCCAGGCGGTGGCGGGCGAAGGGCGGGCCACGCTGGACATCGTGGTCGAGCACTCGGTCACGCGTGAGCAGCAGCTGGCGGCGGTCGCCGCGCTGTCGTTCAAGTGCGACGTGCTGCGGGCCGTGCTGGACGCCGTCGACTACTACTCGGGCAAGGGCAGGCCATGACGTCCGTCGTCGCGCTGGACGCCGTGCCGCACATCAGGCGCGGCGTGAAGTGCACCTACGACCAGATCCGCTCGTCCCACGTCGTGCTGTTCCCCGAGGGCGTGCTGGTCCTGAACGAGACCGCTGCTTCTGTTGTGGCGCTTTGCGATGGCGTCCGCTCGGTCGGCGACATCGCGCTGTCGCTGGGAGATGTCTACGCGGGTGTGCAGCCGGAGGACATCGCCGAGCTGGTGGCCCGGCTGGTGGAGCGAAGGGTGGTGGATGTCGATGGCTGAGGCACCGTTCGGCCTGCTGGCCGAACTGACGCACCGATGCCCGTTGCAGTGCGGCTACTGCTCGAACCCCGTCGAGCTGGTGCGCCGCAACGCCGAGCTGGACACCGAGTCGTGGCGCCGCGTGTTCGACCAGGCCCGCTCACTCGGTGCGCTGCAGATCCACCTGTCCGGCGGCGAACCGTTGCTGCGGCCCGATCTGCCCGAGCTGGTGGTGCACGCGAACAGCCTCGGCTGTTACGTCAACCTGGTCACGTCGGGAGTCGGTCTGTCCCGGGACAGGTTGCGGGATCTGGCCGCTCGCGGGGTCGACCACGTGCAGCTCTCGCTGCAGGACGCGACCAAGGCCGGCAACGACCGGATCGCGGGCATCAAGGCGTTCGACCGGAAGGTGGAGGCCGCGGCGTACATCCGCGAGGAAGGCTTGCCGCTGACCGTGAACACGGTGCTGCACCGGCAGAACCTCGACAACATCGCCGGCATCATCGCGATGGCCGAGGAGATGGGCGCCGAGCGCCTGGAGCTGGCCAACACCCAGTACTACGGCTGGGCGCTGCGCAACCGCGCCGTCCTGCTGCCCACGCGCGAGCAGCTCGCGGTGGCCGATCCGATCGTGGCGGCGGCGCAGGTACGGCTGCGCGGCCGCATGGAGATCGTCTACGTCATCGCGGACTACCACGAGGCCCACCCGAAGCCGTGCATGTACGGCTGGGGCGCCCGGCAGCTGACCGTGGCACCCAACGGCGACGTGCTCCCCTGCCCCGCCGCCACGGTGATCTCCTCGCTGGAGATCGAGAACGTGCGGGACTCGTCCCTGCACGACATCTGGTACCACTCCTCGTCCTTCAACGCCTTCCGCGGCTTCGAGTGGATGAAGGACCCGTGCCGGTCCTGCCCGCGCAAGGAGATCGACTTCGGCGGGTGCCGGTGCCAGGCGTTCCAGCTGACCGGTGACGCCGCGAACACCGACCCGGTGTGCTCCCTTTCGCCGGAACGGTCCACTGTGGACCTGATTCTGGCGACCGAGATGGCGCCGTCCGAGGTGCCCGCGATGGCCATGAGGAAGATGACTTGAAAGCGGTTCTGCTCGGCACCACGGCCGGCGGCGGCTTCCCGCAGTGGAACTGCGCGTGCGCTCTCTGCGTGCGCGCCCGTTCCGGTGAGTTGCCGGCGCGCACCCAGGACTGCCTGGCGATCAGCGGCAACGGCACCGACTGGTGGCTCGTCAACGCCTCCCCGGACATCCGCACGCAGATTGCTTCGTGCTCCTTTCTCAACCCCGGACCCGGCCCGCGCGACACCCCGTTGCGCGGCGCCCTGTTCACCGACGCGGAGCTCGACCACACGCTGGGGCTGCTCACCTTGCGGGGCGGCCAGGGCTTGACGGTGTGGGCGCCGGGCACGGTGCTGCACGCGTTGAAGGACCAGTTCGACCTGCGCACGGTGATCGACGACTACGCACCCCTGGCGTGGCGACAGGTCGAGCCGGACCAGTCGTTCGAGCTGGCCGGCGGTCTGCGCGTGACGGCGATCCCGATCAGCGGCAAACGCCCGAAGTACGCCCGTTCCTCCACAGTGGACGGACACTGGGTGGTGGCGTACCGGATCTTCGACCCCGCCACCGGTGGCGTGCTGGTCTACGCCCCCTGCCTCGCGTCGTGGCCCGCGGGTTTCGACGACGTGGTGGCCGACGCGCGGTGCCTGCTGCTGGACGGCACCTTCTACGCCGCGTCGGAGATGGGTTCGGCGACCGGCAGTTCGTCCGGCCAGGCCGCGATGGGCCACCTGCCGATCACGCACAGCCTGCCTGAGCTGCGGCGATTCCCCGGTGTGCGGCGCATCTACACGCACCTCAACAACACCAACCCGGTCCTGGACCCCGGCTCGCCCGAGTCCGCGAAGCTGCGGGAGGCAGGCGTCGAGGTACCGCTCGACGGCACCGTCATCGATCTCTGATTCACACGTTCGGGCAAATCGCGCCACACTTCCGTGTTTATACGGGCGCAATTATCGCGATTAGTGAACACCTATCCCTCTAATGAGTAACGCCATTACGGGTCCGTATTCTTCGGAGCCGTTAACGAGGGAGGCTCTGCATGCCCGGATATCCCGAACTCGCCATCTCCACCGCTCTCTACGGCCTGGGCATCGTGGCCCAGACCGTCGCCGCGAAGCGGGCGGACAGCCGGCCGGGCGCCGGGCTCGGGCTGCTCGCCCGACTGGCCAAGGACCGGCTCTACCTGCTCGGATTCGCGGGGCAGGTGGGTGGCTTCGGGTTCGCCTTCCTCGCCCGCGCGTCACTGCCGCTCTACCTCGTGCAGGCGGGATCGTCGTGCGCGGTCGGGCTCGCGACCGTGTTCGGCCTGCTGGTGCTGAAATGGCGCGTCCGGCCGTTGGAAATCGCGGTGCTGGTGATGATGGCCGCGGGGCTCGTCCTGCTGGCGGCCGCCTCGGAATCGTCGGTGGCGCGGGACATCCCGACGCTGCCGGGGCTGGTTCTGCTCGGTCTGCCGCTGCTCGCCGTGGTGTTCGCCTCCCGTGCCGCCCAGAACCGGAACGCGGTCGTCATCGCGTTGCTCGCCGGCACCGCCTTCGCGGTGGTCGCGATCATCAGCCGGTCGGTCGCGGACGAGTCGGTCGTCGACCTGCTGCTGCACCCGTTGACGTGGCTGATGATCGCCGCGGCGCTGGTCGGCCAGTCCTGTCTCGCGGTCGCATTGCAACGCGGCACCGCCACGTCGTCGGCGGCGGCGATGGACGCGACGACCGTGGTGCTCACGTCCGTCATCGGGCTGGCGTTGCTCGGCGACCGGATCACCCCGGGCTGGGAGTGGGCCGTCGCGCTCGGGATGACCCTCGTCGTGGCCGGCGTGCTGGCACTGGGTTCCCCCACCCGCACCCCCGCGCCCGTGCCGGAGCCGACGAGATGAGGACCGCGAGCGTCTCGCTCGACCTGGACAACCTGTGGGCCTATCTGAAGACCCACGGCGACCCGGAGTGGGAGCGCAGGCCCAGCTTCCTCGCCACGGCCGTACCCCGGCTGCTCGACGTGTTCGGCGAACACCGGCTCACCACAACGGTTTTCGTGGTGGGAGCCGACGCCGAACGCGACGACGGCGCCCAGGCCGTCAGCGACATCACGGCGGCGGGGCACGAGGTGGCGAACCACTCGTGGGGTCACGAACCCTGGCTGCACCGCTACTCGCCCGCCGATCTGGAGGCGGAGCTGGTCCGCGCGGAGGACGCGATCGTGGCCGCGGGAGCGCCGCGGCCGGTCGGGTTCCGCGGTCCCGGCTACAGCGTCACCCCGGCGCTGCTGGAGATCCTCGCCACCCGCGGTTACCGCTACGACGCGAGCACGCTGCCGACGTGGATCGGCCCGCTGGCCCGCGCCTACCACAACCGGACCGCCCAGGGCGGCGCCGAGGACCTCTTCGGCGGCTTCGGCAAGGTGCTCGCGCCGAACACTCCGTACCGCTGGCAGGGCACCGGTCTGGTGGAGCTGCCGGTGACGACGATGCCGTTGCTGCGCGTCCCGATCCACGGCGCGTACCTGTTGCAGCTGCACCAGATCTCGCCCCGGCTCGCGCGCGGCTACTTCCGCGCGGCACTGAGGTTGTGCCTGCTCACCGGCACCTCGCCGTCGTTGCTGCTGCACCCCACCGATGTGCTCAGCGGCGCCGAGGCACCCGGGATGGAGTTCTTCCCTGGCATGGCGGTGCCCGGCGCGCAGAAGGCCGCGTTGCTCGGCTGGGTGCTTTCCGCGCTGCGGCGGCACTTCGACGTCGTCGGCACCGGTGCGCACGTCGCGCGGCTGCAGGGGTCGATGCCGGAGCGCCGGACGGAGCTGTGCGGATGACGTGGCTGCTGCGCGTGCTCGCGTGCGCGACGGTCGCGCTGGCCCCGCTCGAAGGCCAACTGCAGCACGTGCACCCGCACCTCGCCAAGGTGGCGCCGGGTCTGCTGGTGCTCACGTGGATCGTGCGGTGCGTACGGGAACGTCGGCTGCCGGCACCACATCCGGTGCACGCCGTGCTGGCGCTGTTCACCGTGGTGCTGTTGACGTCTTCCGCCGTGCACGCCGGAGACCCGTTCACGCTGGACTACACGCAACGGTTCCTGCCGTTCCTGGTGATCACGGTGGTCCTGGTGGACGTCGTGGCCCGGGAGGTGCCGGTCCGGCTGGTGCTCGGGGCCGCGGTCGCCGGTGCCGTGCTCGCGGCGGTCGGCGCGTTGCACAGCCTGGTCGTCGACGGCGAGGCACGGGCGAGCGGGCCGCTGGAGGATCCCAACGACCTCGCCTACTTCCTGGTCGTGGCGCTGCCGTTGCTGATCGCGTTGCCCCGCGGCAAGGCCCGGCCCGTGCTTCTGCCAGGGCCTGTATCGAGGTCCGTGTTCGCGATAGCCGGGCGACTCTCATCGAGCCGGACCTCGATACAGGCCCTAGCGGGCGCGGTGCTGGCGGCCGGCGCGGCGGCCACGTTCTCCCGCGGTGGTGCGCTGGCGCTGCTCGGCGCCGTCACCTGGCTCGTGGTGCGGCGCGGTGTGTCGATGCGGGCGGTGGCCACGGCTGTCGGCGGGCTCGCGGTCATCGCGTTGGGGACCGTGGTCTTCGCGGGCCCGGTGCTGGACCGAGCGCTCGCGGAGAAGTCCTTCATCGCCGAGACCAATGTGGACACCCGCGAGCTGCGCTGGCAGGCGGCGGCCCGCATGCTGGCCGACCACCCGGTGCTCGGGGTGGGCCCTGGCGGGTTTCGCAGCGAGTATGTGGCGGCCTCCCGCAACGCCGAGATCGACGAGCAGTCACCGGTCGCGCACAACATCTACCTGGAGATCGGTGCCGAGCTCGGCCTGCCCGGTCTCGCGTGTTTCCTCGGTGCGGTCGCGATGGCTTTCGTGGCAACGGAACGCGTGCTGCGCACGAGTGCCGATCGCCGCCCGATGCTCGCCACGCAGGCGTCGCTGATCGCCGCACTGGTCGCGTCGACCTTCCTGTCCGAGCAGTACTACCTGCCCATCTGGTCGCTGGTCGCCGTCGCGACCGCGGCCGACCTGCGCCGCGAGGAGAGTGAGTCCGATGCGTGTCCTGCACGTCATCAGTGAGATGGGCGCCGGAGGAGCCGAGGCCGTCGTCGCGGGCATGGCGCGGGCCGGCGGTGACTTCGGCTGGAAGTCGGGCGTCGCGAGCGGCGGCGGGCACCGGGCCGAAGCGTTGCGAGCGCAGGGCGTGCCGACGTTCGACGTGCCGGTGGCGCGCCGTAAGGCGACCGGTGTGGTGCGTGCGGCCACTGCGACCCGTGCCGCGGTTCGCCGCTTCCAGCCGGACGTGGTGCTGGCGCACAACGTGTCCGCGAGCCTGGTCTCCCGGCTGGCCGCCAGGAAGACGCCGGTGGTCACGGTGTTCCACGGTGTCGCGGAGGCGGACCTCGGTGGTGCCGCGCGGATTCTTCGGCGCACGTCGCGTGCCGTGGTGGCGGTGGCCGCCGCGAGCGCGGACCGGTTGCGCACCGCCGGGCTCACCGCCGAGGTGATCCCCAACGTCGTGTTCGCCGAGCCCCCGCGGGTGGACCGGGCGGCGGTCCGGGGCGTACTCGGCATCGGCCCGGACGTGCCGGTGGCGTTGTGCCCCGCCCGGCTCGAACCGCAGAAGCGGCACGACGTCCTGCTGGAGGCGTGGGAACGGGTCGCGGGCGCGATTCTGCTGCTGGCCGGCGACGGCAGCCTGCGCGCTGAGCTCGAAAGCCAGGCGCGCAAGCTCGGTGTGGACGACCGCGTGCGTTTCCTCGGCTCCCGGTGCGACGTGCCCGATCTGCTGGAGGCCTCGGACGTCACCGTGCTCACCAGCGACTGGGAGGGCATGCCGATCGCCGTGCTGGAGTCACTGGCCGCCGCTCGTCCGGTCGTCGCGTCCGATGTGGACGGTGTGCGGGAGGCGCTCGCGGGCGGCGGCGGGGTACTGGTGCCCCGGCGCGATCCCGCCGCGACCGCCGAGGCGCTGGCGACGTTCCTGTTCAACGCGAAGGCACAGGCGGCAGTCGGTGCCGCCGGTCGTGCCGCCGTGCTGCGCGACCACGACCCGCACACCTTCATGAAGTCCTACGACGAGCTGCTGCGAACCATCGCGGGAGGACAACGGTGAACAGGCGCACGCTGCTGGAAGCGACGGCGGTGGCGCTGGTCGTCGCCGTCCTGGTGCTGGCGGTGACCTCACTGCGCGGCGAGCAGTACGAGAGCCGGGTCGCGGTGCTCGCCGTGCCCGTGACCCAGACCGACTCCGCCGCCCAGTACGGCGAGGTCGCCGCGCTCGCGATGCCGGCGGTCGTCCAGCTCGTCCACAGCGCCTCCGTGCTGGACGCGGCCGCGCAGGCGGCGCACAGCACGCCGCGCGAGATCGCGGACGGTGTGACCGTGGAGCTGGTGCCCGCCTCGGGGCTGGCCCGCCTGTCCGTGCGGGCGTCGTCCGCCGACCGGGCGAGCGCCGCCGTGAGCGCCGTGGCGAAGGCCGTGATGGACGCGAACCTGCTCGCCCCGGCCGGGCGGCTGCGGCTGCTCGACGAACGACCGGACACCACGAAGGTCGCGCCGGACTGGCGGCTCGCGACCGGACTGGCCCTGGCCGCGGCGGTCGCGGCCGCCATCGCCACGGCTGCCGCCCGCTCGCTGCGCCGCCCGCGCGCCGGGGAGACCGCCGTGCGCGCCGCCGTCGTCGCCGCCGGGGTGCGGCATCCCGTCGCGCTGGTCCGCGAGGACGACCCCGGTCTGGTCGACCGGCTCACCGCGCTGTGCGTCGCGGCGGCCCGCCCGGTGCGGGTGATCGCCGCGGACGCCGGTCTCACCGCGCAGGCGGAGGCGCTGGCGGCGTCGTTGCCGGACAAGGCGGATGAGCCCGGCGAGGGCACGGCGGTGATCGCGGTGGCCGATGCCGAGACCGAGCAGGGTGATCTGACGGCGGCACTGGCCGTGCTGCCGGCCTCCTCGGTGCTGGTGGCGGTGGTGCTGGCGTGATCACGCGCGACGACAACCCCGCCCTGCCCCACCTCACCCGCGCTCCGGCGGAGGTACTGACGTGATCACCACAACCGCACCCCGCACCCGAACGCTCATCACCGTCGCCGCAGCCGTCATCGGCGCACTCAGTGCCGCACGAGCGCTGCGACCGGCGTGGGAGGTGCCGGCGCCGACCGAGGCGAACCTGCCGGAGGAACGGCTGCAGGACTTCCGGGACGCCACGTACTTCCCGATCCGCGAGTTCCTGGCGGGTGGCAACCCGTACGACCCGGTGGCGATGTTCGCGCATTGGCCGGTGCGCCAGAACTTCAACCTCTATCAGCCATATCACCTGGTGCTGCACCTGCCGTTCGCGTTGCCCGAGTACCGGATCGGCGCGATCGCGTTCACCCTCGCCTCCTTGCTGCTGCTGGGAGTTCTCGGGCTGCTGGCCGCCCGGCGCGCCCGGCTGCCGCTCGTGCTGGGGACGATCGTGATCGCCGCGCTGCTGGTGACGAGCCAGGTGGGCAAGGCCCAGTTGTACGTGGGTCAGGTCAACCCGTTGATCGCGGTCGGGGTGGCCGCCGCACTGCTGGTGCGGTCGAGCAATCCGAAGCTGGCCGCGCTCGGCCTGGCGGTGGCGTGGCTGAAGCCCCAGTTCGGGCTGCCACTCGCGATCCTGTTGTTCGCCAGGGGATCCCGGCGGGTCGCGGTCGGTGGCACGGCCGTCGCCGCGATCGCGAGCCTGCCCGTGGTGGGGTTGCTGGTGTACCGCGACGGAGGGATCGGCGGGTTCCTCGACGTGATCTCGGCGAACCTCGCGCACGCCAGCGGCACGAGCTACGGCGCGGTGGATTCCATGACAGCGCAACGGGTGGATCTTCCCGCGGTGTTCTTCCGCATGACGGCCTGGCTGCCACCGGCGGCGGAACTGGTGGCGCTGGTGGGAGTTCTCGCGGTGACGGCGGTGCTCGCCAGGAAGCTGGACCGCGGTGACGACGACAACCGGGCGATCGCGGACCTGATCACGTGCGTCGGCCTGGTCGTGGCGCTGGTGCACCAGCCGGGAGACGTGCTGATCGCCGTGCCGGCCATGGTGACGGTCGCCGTGCTGTGCTGGCGGCGCCGCCAGGAGCGGGACTGGCGGCTCGCGGGCTGCGCGGTGCTGGCGCTCACGGTTCCGTTCGCGCACCTGTACTTCGTGAACACCGCGGTCGTCGGGCTGTTCGGGCACCGCACCGACGTGACGGTGGACGGTGTGGCGATCGTCGTGGCCTGGGCACTGCTGGTCGTCGTCGCCTCCAGGAAACCCGCGTGACGAGCCGGCTCGGCGAGCGGGCGGTCCGCGGGTCGCTGTGGCTCTTCGCGGTCAACGTCGTCAGCAAGGGCTGCCAGGTCGCGGTCACGCTGGTCCTCGCGGCGCTGCTCACCGAGGACGGCCTCGGCGCGGTGTCGCTGGTGGTGGCGCTGGTCAACATCGGCCAGGTCGTGCAGTCCGCCGGTGTCTACGACGTGATCAGCCGGACGAGCCTCGATCCGCGCACGGTCGCCGGCACCGTGCTGACGTTGAGCGCGGGCGGCGGGCTGGTGCTCACCGCGGTGCTGTTGCTGGCGGCGGAACCGATCGCGGCCACTCTCGGCGCCCCGGCGTCGTTGCTGCGCATCGCCGCGCTCAGCCTGCCGTTCACCGCGATCGGTGGCGTGCAGATGGCGCTGATGCACCGCGATCTGGACTTCCGGCGCCGGATGCTGCCCGACGCGGGCGGAATGGTGCTGGGCGCGGTGGTCACGATCGTGCTGGCGCCACAGCTCGGCCCGATGGCGATGGCCGTCGGGCTGCTGTGCACCGCCGTCGCCCAGCCCGTGCTCGCGGTGGTCGCTGGCATGCGGTTGCGGCCGCGCTGGGACCGGACCGCCGCGGCGGAAGCGGTGCGGTGGACGGCTGTCGTCGGGCCCGGCGCCGTCGTCGCCACGCTGCTGGTCAACGTCGACTACCTCGCGATCGGGCACGTGCTCGGAACGTCGGCCGTGGGTGTGTACTCCCTCGCCTTCCGGATCGCCTGGATGCCGTACATCCTCGTGGCGGTCGTGCTGGGCGGTGTCGTGCTCCCCGTCTGCGCGCAGCTGGTCCGAAATGGACAGACAACCGATGTACCGAAGACGGTGCTGCGGTTCACCAAAGCAACGTTGTTGATCACTGGTGGCCTCTACGTGGTCACCGCGCTGCTCGCCGACCGGGTGGTGCTGTTCGGCGAACGGTGGGCGCCCGCGGCACCGGTGCTGGCCGTGCTGTGCGGCTACGGCCTCGGCCTCGGCCTGCTCCACACCTGGTACCAGGTGGTGCGGGCGGCCGGGCACGTGCGGTGGTACCTCGCACTCGAAGTGACCCACCTACTTTTGCTGGCCACAGCGCTGCTGGTGGCGACACGGCACGGTGTGCTCGCCGTGGCCGTGACACAGGCGGTGATCGTGTGGCTGCTCGTCCCGATCACCTGGTTCGTACTGGTGCGGCACGGACTCGCGTTCCGGCTGCGCGAACTGGGCCGTGCGATCGGTGGCCCACTCGCGGCCTCGGTGTGCTGCGTACTCGTGGCACGGCTGTTGCCGACGGAAGGTCTGCCTGCCGCGTTGTTCGGCGGCATGGTGCTGCTGGCGGTCTACGCGGCGGTGGCCTTGCCGATCAACCGCGACGCCGTGCGGGAACTACGCGGGAGCCTGTCGTGAGGATCGTGCACGTGACGCAGCCGGTCGAGGCGGGCGTCGCCAAGGTGGTGCTGGACCTCGCGGTCGCGCAACGCGACAGCGGCTGGACGGTCCACGTGGTGTGTCCGCCGGAAGGCTGGCTGCCCGAACGGCTGCGGGCTGAGGGAATTCCCGCTGAGCCGTGGCCGGCGACCCGTTCGCCAGGACCGGCTTCGCTGGCGGAGGCGGTGCGGCTGCGGGCAGTGCTGCGCTCGCTGCGTCCGGACGCGGTGCATCTGCACAGCTCGAAAGCCGGGCTGACCGGCCGGCTCGTGCTGCGCGGTCGGACACCGACGATCTTTCAGCCGCACCTGTGGTCGTTCCGGCTCGCGGACGGGCTGCTGCGGCGGATGTGCCGGCGCTGGGAGGCGTTCGCCTCCAGGTGGACGCATCAGCTGGTGTGCGTGAGCGACGACGAACTCGCCTCCGGCCGCGCGGCCGGCGTCACCGCGCCGGCCGAGGTGGTGTGCAACGGCGTCGACACCATCCGGCTGCGACCGGCGGATCGCGTCGAGGCACGACAGCGGCTCGGGCTGGACGACCGGCCGACCGCGGTGTGCGTGGGCAGGCTGGCGCCGCAGAAGGGGCAGGACCTGCTGCTCGCCGCGTGGCCCGCGGTGCGCGCCGAGGTTCCGGACGCACGACTCGTGCTGGTCGGCGACGGTCCAATGAGGACTGTCTGGGCGACGGAGGACGACTCCGTGCTGTGGTGGGGTCACAGTGACGAGGTCGCGGACTTTTACGCGGCGGCGGACGCGGTCGTCCTGCCGTCGCGAGCGGAAGGCATGGCGTTGGTGCCGTTGGAAGCCATGGCCTGTGGACGTTCGGTCGTCGCGTTCGACGTCGACGGGGTGCGCCAGAGCATCGGTGCCGCCGGTGCGGTCGTGGCCCGTGGCGACATCTCCGCACTGGCCCAGGCGCTCGCGGCACGACTGGCGGACCGGTCGGTCGCGGACCGGGAAGGCCGCACCGGACGCCTGCGGGCGGAGACGTTGTTCGACCGCGGCCGGACGGCCGATCAGCTCGCCAGGCTCGTCGAGAAGCTCGTCGCTGAAGGAGGCACCCGATGAGGGTCGCGTATCTGCTCACGCAGGACCGGGGTGGCCCGGTCGACGTCACCGTTCACCTCGCCGCGGCGCTGCAGGCGTCCGGCGAGGCCGAGGTCAGGGTGTTCGGCCCGGTACCGGCCCGCGACGCGGACCTGATCGACGGCCGGCACGAGGAGATCTCGGTACCGCGCAAGGGAGATCTGCGGGGCAGCCGCCGGGCCCGCGCGGCGCTGCGGGCGTGGCGGCCGGACGTGGTGCACGCGCAGGACCGCCGCAGCGGCCTGGTGAGCGCCGGGCTCGGTGGCGACATCCCGGTCGTGCACACCTATCACGGCGTGCCGGACGACGTGGGCGAGCTGTGGTTCCGCGGCATACCGCGCGCACCAAGGCCGTCGGCGTACACCATGACCGTGCTGGCGGCGGACGCTCTGGTCGCGCGCCGCGTCGATCGCACGGTGGTACCCGCACCCGCCATGGGCCGGTTCCTCCGGACCGGCTGCGCGTCTCGGCGCACCGGGTGGTGCACGTCGACAACTGCGTCACCATGTGTACCGCCGCACCGCCCGCCGGACCGGTACGGCGCCTGCTGTTCGTCGGCCTTCTGGTGGAACGCAAGGGCTTGCCGACGCTCCTCGAAGCCCTTCGCAGCGTGATGCCCGCGGACGCCTCGCTCACGGTCGTGGGCGATGGCCCGCTGCGCGAGACCTGTGAACGGCTCGCGACCGGCCTGCCCGTGGAGTTCCTGGGCTTCCGGCCCGATGTGCCCGAGTTGCTGCGCGAGCACGACGCCCTGGTGCTCCCATCCACCATGGAACAGCAGCCGCTGGTGATCGCCGAGGCGATGGCGGCCGGAAAACCGGTCGTGGCCACCGACACCGGTGGGGTGGCGGACATGCTGACCGTGCCGGGAGCCGCGCTCCGCCTCGCCGCCGCCGGCGACCCGGTCTCACTGGCCAAGCAGCTCCGCGCGCTCTTCGCCGACCGGGACCCCGCTCACACGGGCCGGCTGCTGGCGGCGCGGGCACGCGAACGCTTCACCCCGGAGGTCTGCGCACAACGCCATCTGGAGCTGTACCGCAACCTCAGGTGACCGGAACCGGAACCGGCGTGGGCTTGGTGGTGGTCGGCGGTTTCTTCGGCGTGACCAGCACCTTGGCGTCCGCGCCGGGAAGCTCGAACGGACCCGTCACCGCGACGCCGTTGATGTCGGCAAGGCCGACCGGTGGCGTCACCTGGACCGGTTTGGCCGTGGGGTTCACCGCCACCCAGCCCTTGGTGAACCGACGGGTCCACAGCCCGCTGGGCAACCGGTTCGCCATCTCGACCGCCTCACCCAGCCCGGCCTCCTGGTACTGGGACCAGGCCGGGGTGCGGTAGTCCGGCGTGGCACCGTTCCAGCAGGTGTGCGGTCCGGCGAGCAGCGCCGCGGTGGCGTAGCCGACGCGCTCCTCGCGCGGGCTCGACGTGTGGGTGACGAGCAGGAGCCACGACTCGCCGAGCGCCGCCTGGGCGCGCAGCTCCTTCCACTCGTTGCCGCGGAACGTGACCAGCTCACCGCCGGCGCCGTCGTCGCGCAGGCTGAAGTTCTCCTCCATCGCCCCGTCGTAACGGGAGTGCGCGGTCCAGCGTCCCGGCCGCAGGTGCGACTCGGACACGTTGGGGACCAGCATCTTCCCGGCCTTGTGCAGCTCGTCGCCCGCGATGCCGAGGAACGCGTCGTAACCGTCGCGCAGCAGGCGGTCGGTGGCCTCGGCATCGGCGGTGCCCTTGAGCACGGCGGGCGAGTAGAACTTCAGCGAGCTGAAGTCGTTGTCCGCCAGCACTCCGTCCCACCCTTCGCGGACGACCTCCTGGACGACCTCGGTCGTCCAGGCCTTCTGGTAGGCCTCGGTCCACACGGTCATCTGCCAGTGCTTCTTGAAGCCCTGCCACTCGATCCGCTGGCCCAGACTGTCGAGGGCGAACCACTCGGGGTGGGCCTTCTCCGCGGCGACGTACCCGAGTCCGGTCGGCAGGTACTTGGCGTCGACGCCGTTGTCCACCGTTCCCGGATAGTTTCGGGTGCTGGAGAAGTCCTTGTACACCAGCACTTTCACCTTCGGGTTCAGCTCCCGAAGCCGCCGCAGCGCCGCCGTCTCCCACGCGTTGAGCACCACGAGGTCGTAGTGCGCCGCCGCGAACTTGAGCTGGAGCGACGTCGGCTTCGCCCCGATGCCGTACCACCACGCGCACGGCGCGAGCGGCTTCGGCACCGGGCCCTGGACGACCGAGGGCCCCGGCTCGGCGGTGAGCCCGAGGCTCTGCTGGGCGGCCTTCTCGGCGACCGGCACGGAGACGCACGCGGTCGACGTGAACACCAGCAGCGCCACCAGGCCCCGCGCGAGGATCCGGCCTTTCAGCGATTCCTTCGGCAACACAGCTCACCCACCGTCAACAGAACGATTTTGACGTCCAGCCACAGCGACCAATTCGCGATGTAGTAGTTGTCGTACCGAGATCTGTCCACGATCGAGGTGTCACCTCTCAATCCGTGGACCTGTGCGAGGCCGGTCAATCCGGTGGGGACCCGATGGCGGGCCCAGTATAGTTCGTGGACCGCGGAGAACTGGCGAACGAAACCCGGTCTTTCCGGTCGTGGGCCGACAATGCACATGTCGCCGCGCAGGACGTTCCACAACTGCGGAAGCTCGTCGAGCGAGGTGCGGCGCAGGAACCGGCCGACCGGCCCGACCCTGGCGTCGCCCTCCACCGACCAGCGGACGTCCGAGTCGTCCACCCCGGTCTGCCGGACGCTGCGCAGCTTGTAGATCACGAACTTCCGGTCGTCCATGCCGACGCGCACCTGCTTGAAGATGAACGGCCGGCCGCTCTCCACCAGCACCGCCAGCGCGCACACCGCGAGGAGCGGCGCCAGCACGGTGAGCGCGAGCGCCGCGAGCGCCCGTTCGACGACCCGCTTGATCCACCAGGTCGGCCGGCCGGTCGGCGCGGTGCCCAGGCGCAGCAACGGATAGCTGCGCAGCCGTTCCACGTCGGGACCGTCCTGGTGCAGCTCGAACATGCGCGGCACCACGAGCGTCGAGCAGCCGAGCCGGTGCGCGGTGACGGCCGCGTCGACCAGCGGTGAGTCACGCGCGTGGGAGAACGCGATGACCACGGTGCCGACGCCGAGCCGTTCGATGGCCGTGGCCAGGTCCTCGCGCAGCAGTTCGGCCGGTAGCTTCCGGTCGCCCGGCGGTTCGGGGTCGATGAACCCCACCGGACGCAGGCCGTACTCGGGGTGGCGCAGCATGACCTCGGCGAGGTCAGTGCCGACCTGGCCGGCGCCGATCACGATCGTCCGGTCGCAGCGGCCGAACCGTCGGCGGCACCAGCGACCGAACGCGAACACCGCCATCCGCGCCGGCTCGCTCACCGCCAGGAACACCACCGCCCCGGCTTTCACCGGCACCAGCATCGCCGGCGGCAGTCCCGCCGCCAGCACCGCGACGCTGACCGCCGCGAACGCGATCGCCGTCGTGGCGAGCGAGCGCGGCAGGTCCTGCAGCCACGACAACCAGAGGCGCCGGCGGTAGATCCGCCCGCTCGCCCGGACACCCAGCAACGTGCCGGCGAGTGCCAGTGCCCCGGCCGCGGTCAGGCCGGCGTAGGACGCCATCGCGAGCAACGCGAGCCCGTCGACCGCGACGAGCAACACCGCCACCCCGTTGACCCGGCCGAGCAGACCGCGCGGCCGGGGGTCGTCCCGCACGGCCTCCAGCGGCGCGGTCATCTCTCCGGCGAACCACACTTCCAGGGGAGGACCCGTGGTCGTCTCCGCCTCAGCGCTTCGTCTCATTAGAGATCACCCGATCGAGATCATCTGGCCGGAAAACGTCTCGGGAATGACGGCAGAACGGCCCGTCGTCACCCATTCGAGAAACACCCGTACCCCTTTCGAATTACATCCAGGTTCGGTTTGGCCGTTCGCTCCCCTGCCACCGAGCGAAAGTCAACCAGGGGCCGCCCGCAATTTACGGGCGGGCGTGCGAATAATTCTCGCCGCCGCTCTGAAACCCGATGAAATGGGGGCTCCATGACAGTCGACGGACGCGAGGTGCGTACCTCGCCGTCGCCCGGTTCGAGAGCCGCCGCGGCGGCTCCGACGCCGGTTCGAGGGCGCGCCCACCTGGTGCTGCCCGCGTACAACGAGGCAGGTTCGCTGCCGGCGCTGCTGCGCCGGATCGCCGAGGTCGCCCGCACCGAGAAGATCACCACGTGGGTGGTCGACGACGGCTCGTCCGACGGCACCGCCGAGGTCGTGGCCGGCGTGGGCGGGCTGGACGTCCGGCTGGTGCGCCACCCGGTGAACCTGGGCCTGGGCCAGGCCGTCCAAACAGGACTGCGCTCGGCCCTGGACGACGCGGCACCGGACGACTTCGTGGTCGTCATGGACGCCGACGACACGCATGATCCCGCGCTCATCGTCAAGCTGGGCAACGAGATCCTGGCCGGTGCCGACGTCGTGATCTGCTCCCGGTTCGTGGCCGGCGGCGACGACCGGACGGCCCCGCTGTTCCGCCGGATGCTGTCCCGCGGTGCCGCCGTGCTGTTCCGCCGCGTGCTGCGGGTGTGCGACGTGCACGACTTCACCAGTGGCTTCCGGGCGTACCGGGTCAGCCTGCTGTCCAGGGCGAGCAAGCACTGGGGCGAGCGGCTGGTCGAGGAACGCGGCTTCGCCTGCATGGTCGAGCTGCTGCTCAAGCTGCGCCACTGCCACCCGATGATCACCGAGATCCCGCTGGAGCTGCGCTACGACCGCAAGTGCGGCCCCAGCAAGCTGCAGCTGCGCCGGACCGTCGTGCAGTACCTCAAGCTGCTGACCCGCGACCGGCTCACCCCGGCGCCCTACCGGGAGCTGTGATGACGGCTCCGCACGTGGTGGTGATCGGCGGCGGCATCTGCGGTCTGTCCGTCGCCCACCGGCTCGCCGATGCGGGCACGGCCGTGACGCTGCTGGAGGCCACCGACCAGCTCGGCGGCCTCGGCACGTTCTTCCCGTGGCACGACCGCTGGGTGGAACGCTTCTACCACTGCGTCATGCCCACCGACGACGATCTGCTGGCCCTGCTGGAAGAGCTCGGGCTGCGCGACGACGTCGGCTGGGAGCGCACCAGCATGGGCATGGTGGTCGACGGCCGCCACTACCCGTTCAACTCGGCGCTGGACCTCCTGCGCTTCACCGCGCTGAGCCTCGCCGACCGGGTCCGGTTCGGTGCGGTGTCGGTGTTGCTGCGCAGGCTGGGCAAGGGCCGGGACCTCGACAACCTGCGCACCGAGGACTGGCTGCGCGGCCTGTACGGCGACAAGGTCTGGCGCGACCTCTTCGGCCCGTTGTTCGGCTCGAAGTTCGGCGAGGCGTTCGGCGACGTGCCCGCGCTGTACCTGTGGCAGCGGCTCGGCCGGGAACGCAACGTCGCCGTCCGCGGCTACCCGCGGGGCGGCTACAAGACGATCATCGACGCCCTGCGCGGCTCCATCGAGTCGAACGGCGGTGTCGTGCGCACGTCCGCACCGGTCCGCGTGCTGCGAGCGCTGGGCACGCGGGCTCAGGTGGAACTCGCCGGCGGCGAGACGATCGAGGCCGACCGGGTCGTGTCCACGCTGCCGCTGCCGTCGTTGCGGCGTGTGGCGGACGCCGACCTGGCACCGCTGCTGCCCGAGGTGAACCTGCGGTACCAGGGCGTCGTCAACGCGCTGTTCGTGCTGCGGCAGCCGTTGTCCGGCCACTACTGGACGCCGGTGCTGCGGTCGGGCACCGATTTCGACGGCGTGGTCGAGATGACGCAGCTGACCGGCCCGGTCGATGGGCGGCATCTGGTGTACACGATGCGCTACACCGACCGGGATTCCCCGCTGTTCCAGGAGGACGAGCACAGCATCGGCGCCAGGTGGACCGAACAGCTGCGGTCACTGCATCCGAGCCTCGACGTCGAGGAGGTGCACGTCTTCCGCGCACCGTTCGTGGAACCGGTGTACCCCACCGGTTACCTCGCGCAGCGGCCGCCGGTCGAGATCGCCGGCACGCCGCTGCTGCTCGCCACGACCGCGCACGTCTACCCGTCGGTGACGAGCTGGAACTCGAGCGTCGGGCTGGCGAACCGGGTGTCGGCGATCATCCGCCGGACCGCGGCCTCGATGAGCCCGGACGGCGAACCCGTTCCGTAGGGCGAGGCGATCCCGGCCAGCCGGGTGCGGTGCCCGCTCACGTCGTCCAGCCACCTGAGCACCTCGGCCCGCACTCGGGGGCCGGGCGGCACGAGCGTGCCGAACGTGCCCTCGATCTCGGGCCGTTCGGTGCTGCGGCGGACCACGACGACGGGCCGCTTGAGCACGCTGACCTCCTCCTGCACCCCGCCGGAGTCGGACACGAGCACCGCCGCCCAGCGGCTCAGCGACAGGAAGTCCTTGTAGGACTGGGGTTCGATCACGTGCAGCCCGGCGAGCAGGCGGCCGAGACCGAAGGCGGCGACCTGCTTGGCGGTACGGGGGTGCAGCGGCAGCACGACCGGCAGCGGCAACGCGGCGAGCTCGCCGAGGATCGTCCCGAGGTTCTCCCGGACGTCGACGTTCTCCGGTCGGTGGATGGTCGCGAGGACGTAGGCGTCGGCGGCCAGACCGTACGCGGCGACCAGCGCCAGGGACTCGTCGTGACCGGGCAGCGCTTCCGCCAGCGCTTCCACCACGGTGTTGCCGGTGACCGTGATCCGGTCGGCCGCGACACCCTCGGCGAGCAGGTTGGCGCGGTTGAGGTTCGTCGGTGCGCAGCAGAGGTCGGCGAGGTGGTCGATGGCGACCCGGTTGTGCTCCTCCGGCATCGCCCGGTCGTAGCTGCGCAGGCCAGCCTCGACGTGGACCAGGCGCACGTCGTTCGCGTTGGCCGCCAGCGCACCGGCGAGAGCGGAGGTGGTGTCCCCTTGCACAATCACCACATCGGGTGGATCTTCGGCGAAATGCGCGTCCAGTGCCGCCACGGCGTTGCCGAGCTGGCCGCCCCTGCGCCCACCGCCGAGCCCGAGCTCGACGAAGCTGCCGGGTTCCGCGATGTCCTCGCGGATGCGCGCGTACATCGTCCGGTCGTAGTGCTGTCCTGTGTAGACGACCGCGGCGTCGTCGCCGAACCGCCGGATGAGCGGGGCGAGTTTGATCAGTTCGGGTCTCGTGCCGCACACCATCGTGATGGCGCCAATTCTCATCGGCCGCACATTAGATCTCGGCTCACCGCTTCCCGTGGCGCGTCAGTCGATCGGGTGAGGTGTTGGTGTCGGCGGCGACAAAGTCGTTGTGGTGTCACTAATGTGCGGCGGTGTTCAAGAGACCCGTCGCAGTGCTCACCGCCGTGATCATCGCCACCGCACTCACCGCTTCGTCACACGCCGCCGCGCCCGCACTGCCGGATCTGCGACAGGCTCCGGTCGGTTGTCCAGGTGGTTATTCCGAGGACGCCAGCAAATGCACCGCCTTGGACGTGTGCATGGTGACCGACGCCTCGGCTCCCGGCGGTCCCTGCGTGACCGCGGGCGACATCAAGGCCGTCCGGCTGAGGTTCACCACATCGGTGGACAACATCGGCGACGGACCCTTCCTCGTCCACGCCCACCGGGACAGCACCGCCCAGCCCACGATGACCGTCCGCCAGGCGATCCAGTCCACTGTGGACGGCCCAGTCCCGATGACCTACGCCGAAGCCCAGCACCCCACGCCGAGCTGGTCCTACTACGAGCCGGCGGCCGCGCATCAGCACTGGCACCTGATGGGTTTCGAGTACTTCCAGCTGCGCACACCGACCGGCCAGACCGTCGTGACCGACCGCAAGAACGGCTTCTGCCTCGGCGACCGCTTCACCAACGTCGACGCCGGAGCACTGCGACACCTGCCGGGTGACCGCGACACGCCCACCGGCAAGCTGGCCCGCGAGCTCGACGGGCACAAGTGCGAGCACCACAACCCGGATGCGCTGGACGTGTTCTTCGGCATCTCGGTCGGTCAGGGCGACGACTACAAGTACAACGTCGAGTTCCAGTGGCTCGACATCACGCGCGTGCCGTCCGGGGTCTACGACGTCGTCACGGTCGCGAACCCGGACCGCGTCCTGATCGAGAAGAACTACGACAACAACGCGTCGTCGATGGCGATCTCGGTCCAGTGGCCCGGCGACATCGTTCCCGATCGGATCACCGCGCCGCCGGTGGTGGAGCTGCTGCGTGGCTGTCCGGGCAAGACCCGGTGCGCGAACGAGCCTTGGTAGTCGGGTCGGCGGTCGCTCGTGATCGCCGGCTCACGGTCAGCCGCCGACGAGTGGCCAGACCGGCCGCGAGCAGTCCGGCGCCCGCGCGTTCCGCGGATCCAGCGCGTTGAGCACCTCGCGCAACGCCACGTGGTCGAACGCTACGGAGATTGAAGGGCCAGGGTCTGGCTCGATGCCGGAGGGTCGAGGAGTGTGCGCCGGGGCCTTGGATGTGGTGCGCGTTCCACCGGCGACGTCGATCTTGGTGTTTGCGCTCTCACACCCCGTCCGGTCGCAGTTGGCGGTAGTCCAGGACAACCGCAAGCGTTTGCTGATCACGCTACCTGCAACCAACTTGGCGGCAGCCGCAACGAGTCCCGTCGCGAGCAGTAGCGCGATCACTTGGCGGCCTTGACAACGGCCGCCGCGAACGCCTTCATGCCGGCCGCGTTGGGGTGCAACGGCGCGGCGATCGTCGTCGGGATCAGGCCCTCCAGGTAGCGGTCAGCGGGCGCGGCACAGACGTCGTGGCCCACGGTCACCGCCGCGAAGTCCACGTACGTCGCCCCGCGCTTGGTCGCCTCGGCCTTGACGGTGGCGCTGATGCGGTTCATCACGCTCTGCAGGTAGTCACCGTCGCGCCCCCACACCGGCTGGTGCGGGTAACAGCCACCAGGACGGATGTACGTGCCGTAGCCGGAAACCAGAACCTTCGCGTGCGGTGCGCGACGCCCGATCTCGTCGAGCGCGGCACCGAACTCCGGCGCCCACGCTTCGACGGTTTTGGCGAGCTGATCCGTGCCGCCGGCGGTGTAGCGGTCCTCGCACGAGATGCCCGCCGGTTCCGGCAGGAAGTTGATGCAGCTCAACGCGGTCTGGAAGAGCCCGACGTCGTTGGCACCGATGGTGACCGTCACGAGGTCAGTACTCGGCTCCAGCGCGTCGAACTGAGGAGCCAGGACGCCGAACCGCCGCCCGGCGAGATCATCGGTGACCGCTCCGCTGCACGTGACGTCGGTGAGCTGCGCTCCGAGCAGCGTCGCGGCCACCTGCGGGTAGTTGCGGTCCGACCGCAGGCACCACAGCGCCGGGTCCTGGTTCGGGATCAGCGGACCGGCCGCCGCCGAGTCGCCCAGCGCGACGTAGTCGAGGGTGTCCGCCTGCGCGGTCGTTGTTCCAGCGACCAACGTCGCCAGCAGCGCCAACCCGGCCACGATTCGCATCCCGATCCTCCAACGTCGTTGTCAGGTCAGCTCATCGTGGTGGCATTCGGCACTCGCGCGAGTAGGACGTTGCCCAGAGTCATCCGGTCGTGTTTGTGACCGATCACAATGGGCCCGTGACTCCAGGGGAACTTCTCGCTCTCGCCGCACAGTCCTGTGTGGACGCCGCGAAGCTGCTGCATGAACGACCGGTCGACGTCGCGCCGAAGGGCACGTTCGACCAGGTCAGCTCGGCTGATCTGGAAGTGGAGACGTTCCTGCGGCGGGCGCTGACGACGGCAGTTCCCGGCTCGGCGGTCGTCGGCGAGGAGCTCGGGGCCGCGTCGGCGCGGATCACCTGGTACGTCGACCCGATCGACGGCACCCGCAACTTCGTGCGCGGCCTCCCGCTGTCGTGCATCTCGGTGGCCGTGGCCGTCGACGGCACGCTGGTCGCAGGCTGCGTGCTCGACCCGTTCCGCGACGAGCTGTTCACGGCCGCGTTAGACGTCCCCTTCTCGGTCCGCTCGACCGGCCTGGTGATCCCACCCGGCACCAGCCCACGACCGCTGGTGCTGACCGACATCCCGTTGCCCGGCAGCCCATACTCCGGCGAGATGGCGTTGCTGGGCGAACTGCTGGAGCGCGCGGACGTGCGGCGGGTCTACGTGACCGCGCTGTCGCTCGCGTGGGTGGCAGCGGGCCGCGCGGACGCGGCGGCAAACCTCGGCATCCACCCGTGGGACGTCGCGGCCGGCGCCGTACTGGTCCAGCAGGCAGGCGGCGTTTTTTGGGACGTGGGCCACGACGGTTTCGTCGCCGGCCGAGGTGAGATCGTCGAGTGGCTTCGCGACCGACTGGAGGGCATTGTCAAGTGATCGATCTCAACGGCAAGGTAGTGCTGGTCACCGGCACCGACGGCACCATCGGCGCCGGCATCGCACTGCGGTTCGAGCAGGCAGGCGCGCAGGTCGTGCGCCACCGCGGTTTCGAGGACGGCGACCTGCGCAAGTTGGGCGGCCGTGTGGTCGACGACGCCTTCGCCCGGCACGGCAGGCTCGACGCGGTGGTCAACAACGCCGGCGTGCAACCCGTCCAACCGTTGCCGGACATGACAACCGAGCAGTGGCAGTCCGTTGTGGACACGAACCTGACGGCCCCGTTCGCCGTCACCCAGGCCGCGATCCGGTATCTGCCGGCGGGCGGCTCGATCACGCACATCGCGTCGATCGAAGGCTCCCAGCCGGCGCCGGGCCACGCCCACTACGCCGCCTCGAAGGCGGGCCTGATCATGCACGCACGCGCGGCAGCACTGGAGTACGGCCCGCGCGGCATCCGCGTCAACACCGTGTCGCCCGGCCTGATCGCGCGTCCGGGCATCTCGGAGGAGTGGCCAGAAGGCGTGGCTCGGTGGCACGCGGCAGCACCACTGGAACGCCTCGGCACCCCGGAGGACATCGGCAACGCGTGCGTCTTCCTCGCCTCGGACCTGGCGTCGTTCATCACCGGCCACAACCTCGTGGTCGACGGCGGCGTGACCGCGCGCCCGACCTGGTGACTACAGCCTCAGGACCCGTCGGAATCCCCTACGAGGTACCGATAAGTGAGCGGCGTGAGGTTC
Organism: uncultured Actinomycetota bacterium; assembly: GCA_963771775.1. Classification (GTDB taxonomy): domain Bacteria; phylum Actinomycetota; class Actinomycetes; order Mycobacteriales; family Pseudonocardiaceae; genus Lentzea. The sequence goes on along the minus strand of CAVYUS010000001.1, from coordinate 166,409 downwards.
GGCGGCACGATCCGCCAGGGGTGAATGACTTGAAGCTCTCCGCCTGATGCCGTGGGCGGCGTGGCAGAACGATCAAGCACGATGCCGCTGACGATCAACAGCATGTTGTTCGGGTGCTCACGGAGATGAAGGTCGACCTCGTTCTTCGTCACGATGATCTCGGAAGCACTCGTCCACACCGTCGTGGTGCCCTTGACCTCGACGTACAACCGTTGCCCAGCGCGTCGGGCATCGAGGTCGTAAGACTCGGTGGCTCCCACATCGGTGACCTCATACCCCTCTGCGGTGAGGTACTCGGTGGCCACCGCAACGGCCCGACGTTCGATCGCGACACGTTCCACCGCTGTGAAGCGAAGCCCCTGCCCTCGCCGCGCTCTGCCCGCTGACCGATCAGCCTCGACCAGTGCGTCGGCGATCTCGGGGGCCATGTCGTCAGCAAGACCGACCAAGGGCGCGATCTCGTAGAGGTGGCTTAGGACGGAGGCGAGGAAGGTCAAGTCGTTCCTGAGCACCTCCTCGGAGGGCAACGCATCCAGCGAGTACTCGAACGCCGCAACGGTCCCGGCCTCATACGCCCGCCCGAGCTTCGTGTTGCGCGCTTTGAGACTGATCTCTTCCACCAGGTCGGGACGTACACGCAAACGGTCCGCCAACTCGTCTCGCGCTCGCTGCGCGCGCTGCCGAAGGCCCGACAGAGGTCGAGGCTTGAACTCACCGTTCTTCCGCTCGCTGGTGCCCTGCATCAACGACAGGTAGACGCGGTCACCCTGAGCCCCGAACAGGTAGACGACGTACCAGCCTTTGGTCGCTTTGGGCGAGTGGGCGACCGAGTACACCCGAGCCCACGGAACCACGTTCTTGTTCCCCGCACCGTCACTCGCCTTTACCTGCCAGTCGTCCGTCCCGACCGGTGCGTCCCGCCTGAGCACGGGCAACTGTTCACGCAGCCAGCCCACTACGTCGCTCCGAAGCAGGCGACCACGCTCCTGCATGGCAGGGGTGTTCTCCGAACTCCGCTCAGGCTGAAGCAACAGGACAGCACGCAGAAGCTCACGCACGGGGAACGGGCCACCACCCTCACGACGGCTAAGACGCCGACCGTTCACACGATCAGTAACCAGAAGATCGTATGTAGCCCACTCGGGTGTTACCCGACAGGGTGAAGCCCCTCGCGCCAGCCCGAGAGACGATCGACACCGGAGTCACGACGCCGACCGGGAGCCACCGGGGCATCACGCGGAGTTACAAGATCATCATGCGACAGCGCTTGCGCTGGTCAGCACCTTCGCCAGAAGGGTTAAGCGGTGGTGCCCCCGACGGGATTCGAACCCGTACTGTGATCCTTTTAAGGGACCTGCCTCTACCGATTGGGCTACGGGGGCGACGGGGAGCCTAAGCCTTGATCGTCCGCCTGTGTGACGGGATGGTCGTTTCTCGCCCGCCTGGCCCAGCGAATTGGACTAGAGCGAGCATTCGGCTAAGCATCGAACGGCCCCGAACATCAGCGCGCCCTCCCCGCTCCGAGCAGTTCCTTGAAGCGCAGCGCGACCCAGTCGTGCACGGCGGCGGAGACGGAGTTGTCGCCCGCGCGGTGTTCGAACCAGCGCCAGTCGCAGTTGACGTTGATCTCCAGGAACACGTGGTCGCGGCCGGTGACGAGCAGGTCGAACGCCGCTACCTGGACGCGCCAGTGCCGGGTCAGTGCCAGCAGACGGTCCGACAGCGAGGTGGAGATCGAAGTGGGGGTCACGCGCACGGCGTCGGGGTCGACCCACAGCTGGGCCGGGTCGAGCTTGTCGACCTGGAAGGCGATGCAGCGTTCTCCCACCACGAACACGCGCAGCTCGGTGTCCGACGGCACGTACTCCTGCACGATCACGGGCGCGGGTTCGGGTGCGTCGGAGGCGCGCGAGGTCTCGAGAGGGCGCGGGAACAGGCCGTGTTGCACGCCGGGGCGTGGCTCCAGCAGATGACGTCCTGCGGTCTTCACGATGCAACGGCCGCCGCCGGGGCGCGTACGGCCTGGACGGGTCGTCACGGCCGTGCGTGGGATGCGTAGCCCGAAGGCTGATGCGTCGGAAAGCTGCGTCAGACGGTCCAGATGCGTCGAGAAGCGCGATGGGTTCACGTGAGCCCAGTCGGAGCGTGAGGACAGCCAGTTGGCCACTGAGGCCCACTGGTCGACCGCGTAGGCGCCGGCCAGGGTTCCTGGCTCCACGGGTACGGCGGAGAGTTCGAAGTGGCGGCGCCAGACCAGCAGGGGGCGCAGCAGCCAGCGGTCGAGCTCGATCAGGGGCTGGTCGGTGTAGACCGACAGCGGGAGGTCGACGCAGCGGTCGGCGTCGATGCGGGCCATCCGGATGCCGCGCTCGGCCAGTGCGATGGAGAGCTCGTTCATCTCCATGTCGGCGGCGCGCGCCAGTACGAGCACACAGGGCTGGGGATTGCCGTCGCCCTCGTCGACCATGCCGAGGCGGTGCACCTGTTCCTGGAAGTCCAGGCATTTGGGCGGCGAGCGGAAGAGGTAGTCCTGACCCTGGAGCAACAGGGGTCTGGCAGCCTCGGACGGGGCACCTGGCACCCGCCCGTCAGCTGACCTGCTCAATCGTCCTTCTTGCTGCGGAAACTCTGCCCCGCCTGCGCGTACTCTGCGGCGTACTGCGCCAACGCGGGGTCCTCGATCTCGCCACGACGAAGCTGTGCGGCCAGCTCCTCGAGAGACATCGGGATCACCTCTCTCCCCACACGGCGAATCACGCATTCAGGTGATGCACCAGCCGTAGTCTCTGGTTCACGTAACGCAATGTCAAGGCAGACCCCTGAGCTTTACTCCTATTGGGCGCTCAAGTTCCGCCTCTGGGCCATAAGGGTGCCCCGAACGAGACTACGTTCGGGGCAACAGGCCGATCACAGGGAGTAAGGATCAGCTCTGCACGGCGCGGTCGAAGTCCGACTTCGGGTCGTTGATCTGACCCAGAGCGACGATCTCGCGGCCGTAGAACAGCGCCTGCGTCCAGTCCATCAGGACGCGGAGCTTGCGGTTCACGGTCGGCATGAACATCACGTGGTAGCTGCGGTGCATGAACCACGCGGGCAGGCCCTTGAAGCGCAGGCCGAACACGTCCGCGACGCCCTTGTAGAGGCCGAGGCCCGCGACCGAGCCGAGGTACTTGTGGAAGTAGTCCTTCGGCTTCTGGCCCCGCATCTGCGCCACGATGTTCTTCGCGAGCAGCTTCGACTGACGGATGGCGTGCTGCGCGTTCGGCACGCACGTCGCCGTCGGGTCCTCCTCGGTGCGCGAGAGGTCCGGCACCGCGGAGCAGTCACCGGCGGCCCACACGCCTTCGAGGCCCTGGACCTGCATGGCGGCGGTGCAGCGCACGCGACCACGCTCGTCGAGCGGGAGGTCGGTGTTGCGCAGCATCGGGTTCGCCTTCATGCCGGCGGTCCAGATGATGGTGTCGGAGTCGAACTCCGTGCCGTCGTCGAGCACGACGTGGCCGCCCTCGAGCGACTTCACGCGGGTGTCGAGGTAGATCTTGATGCCGCGCTTCTCCAGCGCCTCGACGGTCCACGCGCCGAGCTTCGCGGAGACCTCGGGCATGATCCGCCCGGCGGCCTCGACGAGGACCCAGTTCATCTCTTCGGGCTTGATGCCCTCGTAGTACCGAAGCGCATACCGCGTCATGTCCTCGAGCTCGGCGAGCGTCTCGATGCCTGCGAAACCGCCGCCGATCACGACGAAGTTCAGCAGGCGCTGGCGCAGGTCCGCGTTGTTCGTGCTGGCGGCCTGGTCGAGGCGCGAGAGCACGTGGTTGCGGACGTAGATCGCCTCGCCGATCGTCTTCATGCCGATGCCGACCTCGGCCAGGCCGGGGATCGGGAGCGTGCGCGAGATGGCACCCAGCGCGGAGACGAGCACGTCGTACTCGATCTCCTCGACGTGGCCGTCCGACAGCTCGACGGTCACGGCCTTGCGGGCGTGCTCGATCTTCGTGGCGCGGCCGGTGATGACGTGGCAGCGCTTGAGGACCTTGCGCAGCGGGGCGACGACGTGGCGCGGTTCGATCGAACCGGCGGCCGCCTCGGGCAGGAAGGGCTGGTAGGTCATGTGCGGCTGCGGGTCGATGACGGTGACCGACGCCTCACCGGATCGCAGCTTCTTCTGCAATCCGAGAGCCGTGTACATCCCGACGTACCCACCGCCGACAATCACGATCCGCGTGGGTTGCGACTTCACAGCAGCCATACGTACATGGTGGCACCGAGACCCCCTTTTTCGCGCGCCCGAAGGGGCCGTTGTGACCGCCATCGCCGGGTGATGCCGGACACCACCGCCACTGACCTGCGCAGCAAGCCGGTTTCGAGGGAAACTCGCTGAGAGGACCGATTCAGACCCTCAGCGCGACGACCGCGATCACGACCGTCAGAGAGCCCAGCCCGAGCAGCTCGACCAGTCCGATACCGGGCCCTGATGGGATGAACGCGGCGAAGCCCGCGACGGCGAATGAGATCGCCTGGACAATGGCGAACCGCCGGGCCGGTGCTTTCAGCGCCGCGGGCTCGATTTTCGTTTTCACCGGAACGACCGCCGCGAGTGCGGACGTCACGTGAACAAGGTGCAGCGCGGGAATCATCAGCAGCACCCCGAGCCGCAACGGGTGCCCGTCCGCGAACGCCATCGCGAGCGCCGCGTAGCCCATCAGCAACGCCGGAGCCACGCTCGCCGGCATCAGGACCGTGAGCAACGTCAGCACCGCGACGATCCCGAGCGGCGCGAGAGAGTCGGCCTCGGCGTTGAGGATCAGCGCCACGGGCAGCGCGGCGAGCACGATCGCGAGACGCATCAGCATTCGTTCGTCACCGTCACCCCGTGCTGGGCCATGCGCTTGAGGCGCAGCCGGTGTTCCGCGGCGATCAGCTCAACGGCGACCTCGCCCCACGGCGTCTCCGGGTCGGGCTGGAGCGGCGCCGGCAGCGTGTTGATGGCCAGTACGACGTGACCGTGTTTGTGCGTCTGCACGGCCAGTTCGGCGATCTCGTCGTCGAGGAACGGCGACAGCATCACGACCACGCACCCGTGCGGAAGCTTGCGCAACGCCACGCGTGACGCCCAACCGGCGGTCTGCGCACACACGACGAGCTGCGTGCGGATGCGCATCAGGTGCCGTCTGCCCACGCCGGAGCGGACGTTGAGCTGCGGGCGGCTCAGATCCATCAACGCGACCCGGTCGCCCTGCCGCAGGTAGCCCGCGGCCATCGAGGCGGCGCGGCGCACGGCCCGGTCCAGGCTGCCGTCCGGACGCGTCGTGGCGCCGTAGTGCGGCGTCGACCACGCGGCGACGTCCGCGCTCAGGTCGGTCCGGGTGTCGATGGCCAGCACGATCTCCGCGTCAGCCTCGGCGTGCCGCTCGCGGACGTGGACGCGTGCCGGTGCGCGTGGTGACCCGCCAGTCGATGCGCTTGAGCCGGTCGCCGGGCTGGAACGCCCTGATGTCGCGCAGCTCCGTCGAGTCGCCCGCACGCGGCGAGCGGTGGATGCCGACCAGTCCCGCCGGCCGCGGCGGCAGCGGGCCGGACGGGTGGAACTCGACCGGCGGCAGGATCGTGCGCACGTGCTCGGTGCCGACGATCGGGCCGTAGACGTGCATGCCGTCCGGACCGGCGAACAGGTGGTCCAACCGCAGATCGACGCCAGGGCCCCACGCGTCGCGCCGCACCTCCACGGGCAGATCAGGCGACTGCGCCGGAACCACCTTGCGACCACCCGGCAGCTTGATCACCGCGATCTCCGCGTCCGCACCGTCGACGTGCGCGACCGTGTGCACGACGCCGGCACCCGCACCTCGTGGCACCGGACGGACGCTGACGGCCGGCTTGCCCTTCGGTTTGTGCGTGAGCAGCACCGAGAGCACGAGCGGGACGCCGAACAGGATGAGCTCGACCTGGTGCAGGAACAGGCCGCCGGCGACGAGCCCGACCCCGAGCCACACCGCCCGCGCGTACGCGTCCGTGGCGTGCCAGTGCGCGCCGTGCGACTCGGCGAACACCTCACGAAGCTTCTCGGCCCTGCTCATGAGCTGGGCGGGCCGGGGACCTTGCCGAGCAGCTCGGTGACGATCTGCACGCCACCGACACCGGACGTCCAGGTCTCGGGTTTCAGCACGAGCCGGTGCGCCAGCACGGCGACCGCGCACTCCTTGACGTCCTCGGGCAGCACGTAGCCGCGTCCGTCCAAAGTGGCCAGTGCGCGGGCGACGAGCACGAGCGCCTGCGCACCTCGTGGCGAGGCGCCGACCTCCACGGACTGGTGCTGCCGCGTCGCGACGGCCAGGTCCACGCAGTACCGCAGGAGATCGTCGTCCACTGTGGTCTGTTCGAGCTCGTGCTGGAGCTCGGCGAGGCGTCCCGGCGCGAGCACCGGCGGCACCTCGGCCTCTTCCTGCCGGCGCGCGATCCGCCGGCGCAGGACCTCCACTTCCTCTTCCACCGGCGGGTAGCCGATGTCCAGCCGCACCAGGAACCGGTCGAGCTGCGCCTCGGGCAACGGGTAGGTGCCCTCGTACTCCACCGGGTTCGAGGTGGCGAGCACGTGGAACGGCCTGGGCAGCGCGAACGTGCGGCCCTCGACCGTGACCTGGCGTTCCTGCATGGCCTCCAGCAGCGCCGACTGCGTCTTGGGCGGCGTGCGGTTGATCTCGTCGGCGAGCAGCAGCCCGGTGAACACGGGCCCGTGGTGGAACTCGAACTCGCGGCTGCCGGGGTCGTAGAGGAACGACCCGGTGACGTCCGCGGGCAGCAGGTCCGGCGTGCACTGCAGGCGCCGGAAGTCGAGGCTGAGCGCCTGCGCGAGCGACCGCGCGATCAGCGTCTTGCCGAGCCCCGGCACGTCCTCCAGCAGCACGTGGCCACCGGCCAGCACGGCCGCGAGCGCGAGCCGCAACGTCCGCGTGCGGCCGACCACGACCTTGCCGATCTCGTCCAGGACGGCCTTGGCCTCCCCGGCGATGTTGTTGGCAGCAATGGTCACTCGACCCTCCTGAGCCTTTCCGCGAGTTCCTTCGGGTCCGGCATCTGCTCGGCCTCGATCCCCAGCCTGGCAAGCCGGGCGCGGAACCGTTCGTCGTACCGCTTCGGGTTCTCCGCCGCCTCGGCCAGCCTGCTCGCGAGCGTGCTGGCGTGCCCGGAGCTGATCGAGCCGGGCGGCGGCGGGTCGCCACTCCACACCACGTCCGTCGGCCTCGGCAGCCGGGTGACCAGCACGGCGAACGCGGCGGGCGGCACGGCCAGCGCGGTCGCCCACAGCGGATCGGCGCCAAGCCACCAGACCGTGACCCCGATGAGCACGCCGATCCCCAGCGCCAGCACGGTTTTCACGCGAGCTCCCGGATGATGCGGTCGAGTTCCTCTTTGGCTTCCCCGGCCTGCTGCGCGGTCACTTCTTCGTGCCCGAACCTGGCACGTTGGTAGAGGTTCTTGAGCACCGCCGCGTCGACGCCGAGCCGGTCCGTGAACTCCGTCGGCGTCTGGTGCGGCAGGCGCTGCTCGGCGGCTTCGAGCGCGAGCCAGGCGGCGATCACGGCGTCACGCGGCGGCCGTTGCGGATGTTCGGTGAACTCCTGCAACGCCTTCGTGACGCGCTGGAGGTTCGTCGTCTGCGCGACCTCGAACCCTTCGATCTCCACGCCTCGGGTGCCACGCCGGCGCCACCGGGGCAGCTCGATCGCGAGGATGATGCCGACGAGTCCGAACAGGACCAGCCCGGCCGAGAAGCAGCAGGAACACCGTGAACGGCACGGCCACCAGGTCCGGCAGCAGCTGCGCCCCCGGCGTCTGGATGCCGAACGGGCTGCCGTCGGGCTCGGTCGGATCGTCCACGCGGTTGACGAACGTGACCGGCGACGTGCCGCGCGCCGCGACGACGACGATCAGCAACGCCGCCACCGCCACTCCGGCCCGCCACCACTTCATGCCGGTCAGCGTGGCACGTGCTCGTTCATTTCCGCATCGTTGTGCTGATCCGTTGGCTAACTTGCGAGGGTGGCCCTGACGATGAAGCTCGACGACCGCGAGCTCAGGCACTACAGGTGCGACTGCTGCCAGGAGCCGCTCGAGCGCCACCGTCCAGAAGCCGACCTCCTGCCGTGCCACGTCAAGGTGCACTCCCAGATCCGGTCCGGTGTCGTCCCCCGACAACACACCGCGGCCACGTGTCGGGGTCAGCGGTGCCGTCAGGTCGAGCAGCCTCGGACCGGCCCACAACGGTTCGCAGAACTCGTGGTGCACCGAATAGCCACGCAACGTGCCGACGGGTTCGCGGATCGTCAACACGCAGGTCGCTTCCTGCGGGTATTCCGCGAAAGGCCCCTCCAGTGACTCGATCGGCTCCCGCTCGGTCCGCACGGTGTGCGGGTCGCGGTGCAGGTGGGCCACCACGTCCTCGATGCCCCCGTACGCCCACCGGACCTGCCAGTCCGGCCACGCGGCCCGGATCTCGGCCAGCCGGCGAGCGCGGTCGGCCACGCCGTCGTGGTGCCAGGTGAAGAGCAGCAGGACCTGGCGCACGGTGTCGATGACCACCGCGCCCTCACACAAGATGTCGTCCAGCCAGTGCGTGGCGGGTTGCTGGTTGCGGACGAACGCGACCGCGTCCTGAGGCGTGACGGCGAGATCCCGCAGCAGTTCAACCGCGCCAAAGCGCGCGTAGTAGAGCTCCAAGCCGCGGTCGTTCACGATCGCGTAGTTCGCCCGTTCTCCCATGGTCAGGGAATCTCGGCCACGGCCGTAGCCCTTCGCAACACGTTTTGCAGCATCTCCTGGGTCAGCTTCCCGGTGAACGTGTTCTGCTGCGAAACGTGGTAGCACCCGAACACCCGCAACCCACCGATCTCCACCTCGACCCCATGCCCGAACTTGGGCCGAGCCGACCCCAGCAACGGCAGGAACGCCTGCCACCCGAACGCCCCGAGCACGATCACCGACCGCAACGACGTCAGCAGCCCGAGCTCCTCGCGCAGGAACGGCGAGCACCGGTCCCGTTCCTCCGGCGTCGGCTTGTTCGCGGGCGGCGCACAACGCACCGGCGAGGCGATCCGAACGCCGTACAGCTCCAAACCGTCGTCCAGGGCCCAGGCCTCGGGCTGTGAGGCCAGGCCGACCTCGTACAACGCGCGGTAGAGGAAGTCGCCGGACCGGTCGCCGGTGAACATCCGGCCGGTCCGGTTCGCCCCGTGGGCGGCCGGCGCCAGGCCGACGATCAGCAGTGACGCGTCGAGCGGCCCGAAGCCCGGCACGGGTTTGCCCCAGTAGGTCTCCGAGCGGAAGGCGGCGCGTTTCACGGCCGCGACGGACTCGCGCCACGCGACCAGGCGCGGGCACGCCCGACAGGCGGTTATCCGGTCGTCGAGTTCCGTAATGTTGCTCCCATGTCCGAGGAGAAGACCGAAGAGAGAAGCCAGAGACTCCCGCCGACGATCTGGTCACCACCCAGCACAGCATCACCGTCAAGGGCCGCGAGCTGAACTACACCGCCACCACCGGGCGGATCGTGCTCAAGCGAGGAAATGCTCAAGGACGACGTGTTCGACGGCCACAAGCCCAAGGCCGAGGTGTTCCTGACCGCGTACACGCTGGACGGCGCCGACCCGCTCACGCGGCCGGTGACGTTCGCGTTCAACGGTGGGCCCGGATCGGCGAGCGTCTGGCTGCACCTGGGCCTCCTCGGGCCCGCGCCGGGTCGCTCAGGGGCGACGTCGGCGCGCTGACGCCGCCGCCGTACGGGCTGGCCGACAACCACGAGACGCTGCTGGCCGACTGCCGACCTCGTGTTCATCGACCCGGTGTCGACCGGCTACTCGCGGGCCGTCAAGGGCGAGCAAGCCCAGGCAGCTACCACGGCTTCACCGGCGACATCGACTCCGTCGGCGAGATCATCCGGCTGTGGACGTCGCGCAACGGCCGGTGGATGTCGCCGAAGTTCCTCTGCGGCGAGTCGTACGGCACGCTGCGGGCGGCGGCGCTGGCCCAGCACCTGCAGAAGCAGTACGGCATGTACCTCAACGGGCTGATGCTGATCTCCTCGGTGCTCGACTTCGGAGACGCTGGAGTTCAACGAGGGCCACGACCTCGGCCGTACCCGCTGTTCCTGCCCACGTACGCGGCCATCGCGCACTACCACGGCCTGCACGGCGACCGGCCGCTCAAGGAGGTGCTCGCCGAGGCCGAGGACTTCGCCGAGCCGCGACTACCCGTGCGCCCTCGCGCGCGGCGCCCGGCTGACCGACCGACGAGCGCGCCGACGACGTCGACGACGCTCGCCCGGCTCACCGGCCTGTCCGAGGACTACGTCGACCGCGGTCGACCTGCGCATCGAGCACATCCGGTTCTTCACCGAGCTGCTGCGCCGCGCCGCGCGCACGGTCGGCCGCCTCGACGCGCGCTTCACCGGGCTGGGACGCCGACTACGGCCGCGAGCGACTGCAGCGCCGACCCGTCCATGCGACGCGATCATCGGGCCCGTACACGGCGGCGCTCAACCACTACCTGCGCGCCGAGCTCGGCTACTCGCAACGACCTGCCGTACGAGGTGCTCACCGCAGCGTGCGACCCGTGGTCGTACAAGGAGTTCGAGGGCCAGCACGTCAACGTCGCCGACAAGCTGTCGCCGGCGATGCGCGCCAACCCGCACCTGCAAGGTGCACGTCGCCTTCGGCTGCTACGACGGCGCGACGCCGTACTTCGCGACCGAGCACACGCTCGCGCACCTGGCAGATCCCGGCCGAGCTGCACGGCGAACATCGAGTCGGCCTACTACCCGGCCGGCCACATGATGTACGTGCACGAGCCCAGCAGGATCCAGCAGTCCGAGGACCTGGCGGACTTCGTGCGGAACTCCTCCAACACGTGATCCTCGACTGGATCCGAGTCGGCACCGTCCTGCACGAGCTCTGGACGGTGCAACGGCTGGCGTACGCCGTCGAGGCCGAGCTCATCGGCTTCGACGGCATTCCAGGGCTGCTGGAGTCGAAGGAAGATCTCCAGGCGACACACCACCGGTTCCTCGGGTTCTACGACGACGAAGGTCTCGCCGGCGCGATGGCGTTCGTCCGCGAGGGGTCCGAACTGGACATCTGCCGGCTGGTCGTGCACCCGCGGGCACATCGCCGGGGCATCGCCTCCAAGCTCCTCGACGCGCTCGATCCGGCGGACCGCACGATCGTCAGCACCGGCACCAAGATGAGCCCGCGCTTCGGCTGTACCGCAAGCACGGCTTCGTCGAGACAGGCACGCGCGAGGTGGCCCCAGGCGTGTCCATCACCGAGCTGGTCAAGCCCGCCCGTGACCGGTCGGGTCATCTTCCTCAACGGCACGTCCAGCTCCGGGAAGTCGAGCATCGCCGAGCAGCTGCTCCTGGTGCTGGATACCCCCTACTTCCACCTGAGCGTGGACGCCATCAGCGGTCTGCGCGCCGTGGAGCGAACCCTCGAGCTCGACGGGCCCGAGCAGGCCGCGGTCCTGCGCCGCACTCGGGCGGGTTTCCACCGAGCGGTGGCCGGGATGGCCCAGGCGGGCAACGACGTCGTGGTCGACCACGTGCTGAGCGAGCCGTGGCGCGCTGGACGACTGCCTGGAAGTGCTCAAGGGCCTCGACGTGGTCTTCGTCGGTGTCCACTGCCCGCTCGACGAGCTGACGCGGCGGGAGTCGGCCCGCGGTGACCGTCCGGCAGGCGTGGCCGCGGCCCAGTTCCCGCTCGTGCATCGGCACCGGCTCTACGACTTCGAGTGCGACACCAGCACGAGCAGCCCACGTGAGTGCGCGCTCGCGATCAAGCAGTTCCTCGACCAGGCACCCGCAACACGGGCCTTCGACGAGCTGCGTGAGCTCTAAGCGGCCCACCTGGTGTCGAGCAGTTCGCGTCCACGTAGTCGCGAACGAGTGCAGGATCGCCGGACGCGGCCTCCGCGGCCGCGTCCCGTACGAACTGTTTGCCTGCTGTGTCGTCCGCCGGCGGGTACCCGGTCACGATGTCCTCCATCACGGCCAGGGCCGACGAAGTGGACGCCGTGTCGCCGCGGGACGCCGCCGCGTCCCACGAGCGGTACCAGGCACAGGTGTTGACGACCGCCAACGCCTGGTGCGGGAAGCCCTGCTCGCCGTCAGCGGGCGCGGTCGCCTTGATGAGCGCGTCCAGGTCCGGCTTGACATCCGTTGGCCACTTCATCGTCGAATAAAGCGAACGAACCTCGTCCGAATATTCGATGACCTGCTCAGGAGCGGCTCCGCACCCCGCCACGAAAACAACAGCAGGCAGACGAACCGCATTTGTCAGCTCACGTTCCAGCGCACGTTACCGTTCCAGGTGTCGGTGGCATTGCTGCCGTGCGACTTCGCGGAAAGGTAGAAAACGGTGCTCGCCCGGAAGTTCGAGCCGATCCGGACGTACGGCGTGGGGTCGGCGTTCTGCAGGCGGACAGCAGAACCTTCGGCGCCACCTGCGCAGCGACGCCACTTCACGTCGAGCTCGGGACCATCGGTCTTGCGCATGTAGACGTTGGTGCCGCCGACGGTCACCGTGCGCTGGGTGCCGTAGTGGACCCACACATCCTTGCGCAGATTTCCGGAAATACCGTTGTCGGTGGCACTGGCGGGCATCGCGGTGGAAATGAGCGCGCCGATGACACCCAACGTGACAATAAATATCTTCCTCTTCATCGACATTCCTTCTCCAGGCAATGGGATCCAAACGCGATGAAAAGTAGTGATCACACACCGGGCAGGCATACCGCCAACAGGGCAGCAGCAAACCAGCCCTACACATACTTGGTTAGTAACCAACTACCTCGAATGGGTGACGACAAGCCACCACACCGAGTGCCCCTGCTGACGGTTAACGCACGCGGGAACCTTTCGTGCGCTCCAAGCGAACGAAAGGTCCCCGCGTGCTGTCAGAAACAGGGCTAGACGACCGCGCGCTCCTCGGCGAAGTGGCACGCGGCGGGGTGGCCCCCGCCCCGCGACACCAGCTCCGGCACCTCGGTCGCGCAGATGTCCTGCGCCTTCCAGCACCGCGTGCGGAACCGGCAGCCCGACGGCGGGTCGATCGGCGACGGCACGTCACCGGTCAGCCGGATGACGTCGCGCCGGCCGCGCTGGGTCGGGTCCGGCACCGGCACGGCGGACAGCAGCGCCTGCGTGTACGGGTGCATCGGGCGTTCGTAGATGTCGTCCTCGGTGCCGATCTCCACGATCTTGCCGAGGTACATCACCGCGACGCGGTCCGACAGGTGGCGGACCACCGACAGGTCGTGCGCGATGAACACGTACGACAGGCCCATCTCGGTCTGCAGTTCGCCCAGCAGGTTCATGACCTGCGCCTGGATCGACACGTCCAGCGCGGACACCGGCTCGTCGCACACGATCACCTTGGGCTTCAACGCCAGCGCACGCGCGATGCCGATGCGCTGGCGCTGACCGCCGGAGAACTGGTGCGGGTACCGGTTGATGTGCTCCGGGTTGAGGCCGACGATCTCCAGCAGCTCCTGGACCTTGCGCTGCCGGTCGCCCTTCGGCGCGACCTCGGTGTGGATCTCGTAGGGCTCACCGACGATGTCGCCGACCGTCATGCGCGGGTTCAGCGACGTGTACGGGTCCTGCAGCACGATCTGGATGTCGCGGCGCAGCTTGCGCAGCTCCGCACCCTTCATCGCGAACATGTCGCGGCCCTCGAAGCGGGCCACCCCCGACGTCGGCGGCTCCAGGCGCATCAGCACCTGGGCCAAAGTGGACTTACCGCAGCCGGATTCGCCCACCACGCCAAGGGTTTCGCCCTTGTTCAGCGTGAACGAGACGCCGTCGACGGCCTGGACGTGGCCGACGGTGCGCTTGAACAGCACGCCGACGCGGACCGGGAAGTGCTTGACGAGGTTCTCGACCTCGAGGATTGGCTCAGCCACGAGCGACAACCTCCTCCGCGATGTGGCACCTGCTGGTGCGGCCCATTCCCAGATTGTGCACCGCGGGCACCTCGGTGACACACCGGTCGAACGCGCGCGGGCAGCGCGGGTTGAACGGGCAGCCGGGCGGGATGTTGGTCAGCGACGGCGGCAGACCCTTGATCGTCTTGAGCTCCTGGCCCTTCTGGTCGAGCCTGGGCAGGGACTCCAGCAGCGACTCGGTGTACGGGTGCCCCGGCGCGCGGAACAGCTCGTACACGTCGGCGTGCTCGACGATGCGGCCCGCGTACATGACCGAGATCCGGTCCGCGACGTCGGCGACGACGCCGAGGTCGTGGGTGATCAGGATCATGCCCATGTCGCGTTCCTTCTGGATCTCCGCGAGCAGGTCCATGATCTGGGCCTGCACGGTGACGTCCAGCGCGGTGGTGGGCTCGTCCGCGATCAGCAGCTCCGGGTCGAGCGCCAGCGACATCGCGATCATCGCGCGCTGCCGCATACCGCCGGAGAACTGGTGCGGGTAGTCGGAGATCCGTCCCTTGGCGTTCGGGATCTTGACCTGGTCGAGCAGCTCGACGGCGCGCTTGCGAGCGTCCGCTTTGGACATTCCGCGGCGGACCTTGAGCTGCTCCTCGATCTGGAACCCGACGGTGAACACCGGGTTCAGGGCCGAGAGCGCGTCCTGGAAGATCATGGCGATGCCTTCGCCACGAACCTGACGGCGCGCGTCGGCGGACTGGGTGAGCAGGTCCTCACCGCGGAACTTGATGGTGCCCTTGGTGATGAACGCCGGCGGCATGTCCAGGATGCCCATGATCGTCTGCGCGGTCACGGACTTGCCGGAGCCGGACTCACCCAGCACCGCAAGGGTTTCGCCCGCTGCTACGTGGTACGAAACGCCGTTGAGCACCTTGGCGACACCGTCGCGGGTGCGGAATTCCACGTGGAGATCCTCGACCTCCAGCAATGGCTGAGTCACGAGATCTCCCCTATCGGGACTTGGGATCGAGTGCGTCGCGCACGGCGTCGCCGAGCATGACGAAGGCCAGCACGGTGATCGTGACGAAGCCCGCGGGGAACAGCAGCATGTGCGGTGCCGCCTGGAAGTAGTCGCGGGACTCCGAGATCATCACGCCCCACGACACGACCGGCGGACGCAGGCCGATGCCGAGGAACGCCAGCGTCGCCTCGGCGCCGATGAAGGCACCCAGCGCGATCGTGGCGTACACCATCACCGGGGCGACGGTGTTCGGCAGCAGGTGCCGGAACACGATGCGCAGCGGCGAGGCACCGAGGCCACGTGCGGCGCGTACGTAGTCCTGCTGCTTCGCCACCAGCGTCGCCGAACGCATGATGCGCATGGCGACCGGCCACGACAGCACGGCGATCGAGAGCACCACCTGCGTGATGATCCGGACCTGGCCGGGGTTCTCGTTCGGGGCGTTCAGCGTGGTCAGGATGACGATCGCGCCGAGCACGAACGGGATGCCGGCGAAGATGTCGCCGAACCGGGACAGCAGGCTGTCGAGCCATGTCTTCGCGTAGCCCGCGATGATGCCGATGGTCGCACCGATCAGCACCGTCAGGATCGTCGAGAACAACCCGACGAGCAGCGACGCGCGGGCACCGTGCATCGCGCGGGCGTAGACGTCGTAGCCCTGCAGGTCGTAGCCGAACCACGCGTCGCCGGACGGCGGGAGCCAGCGACTTGTCGAGGTTGGCGTGGCGCGGGTCGACCGAGGTGAACAGCGTCGGCCAGATCGCGATCAGCACGATGATCGCGATGATCACCAGCGAGATGACGAAGGTCGGCTTGCGCGCGCAGCTCGCCCCACGCGTCGCTCCAGAGCGAACGGGGCTTGCGCTGCTTCTGCGACGAGTCGTCGAGGTGGCTGGCCTGGTCGACACCGGCCGCCGCGGACGCCTCGAGTCCGGCACCGCCGGACACGGATCCTGGGTCACTCATAGCGAATCCTCGGGTCGAGAACGGCGTACAGGAGGTCGACGAGCAGGCTCATCAGCAGGTAGACGAGCACCAGCAGGGTCACGATGCCCGTGACCATGACGCCTTCCTTCTCCTGGATGCCGCGGAAGATCAGGCCGCCGATGCCGTTGATGTTGAAGACGCCCTCGGTGACGATCGCGCCGCCCATGAGGCCGCCGAGGTCGGTGCCGAGGAACGTGATCACCGGGATCAGCGAGTTGCGCAGCAGGTGGATGCCGACGACGCGGGTCTGCGGCTGGCCCTTCGCGATCGCCGTGCGCACGTAGTCGGCGCGCCGGTTCTCGACGACGCTGGAGCGGGTCAGTCTTGCCACGTAGGCCATCGAAAGACTGCCGAGCACGAAGCCGGGCAAGATCAGTTCACCGAAGGTCGGATCGGTGCTGACCGAGGTGTCCATCAGGTCGAAGCCCTGCGGGCCGAGGTAGAGGCGCAGCACGAAACCGGTGACGAACACCGGCAGCGAGATGAGGAACAGGGTCGAGACCAGAACGAGGTTGTCCAGGAAGCCCTGCTTGCGCAGACCGGTCAGCACACCGGCGGTGATGCCGATGACCGCTTCGATGATCAGCGCGATGATGCCCATCTTCAGCGTGATGGGCCACGACGTGGAGATCTGCTCGCCGACGGAGACGCCGTTGAACGTCGTGCCGAAGTCGCCGATCAGCAGATTTCCGAGGTACTTGAAGTACTGGATGACCAGCGGGTCGTTGAGGTTGAGCTTCGCGCTCATCTCGGCGATGTAGGACGGATCGCACGGCCGCTGACCGCACTTGCCGGCGAAGGGGTCCTGCGGAATCGCCCAGACCAGGGCGTAGATCAGGAAAGTGGTCCCCAGGAAGACCGGTATCAGCTGCAGCAAACGGCGCAGCACATAGCGACCCATGAGGTCGGCTCCTTGCGTGGTGGGGGGCGCCTGAGCCTGAACACCGTTCCGGCCCCGCGTCCGTGACGCTTGGCGGACGCGAGGCCGGAGGGTTGTTGCTCAGTGATCAGGTGGTCAGACGGTCAGCTCTTGGCCTTCACCTTGAAGGCGGCGAGCTCGGCGTCACGGGTGAAGGTCAGCTTGGCGGCGAGCAGGTTCTTCGAACGCGCGCCGATGCCCTTCTCGTTCCACACCGGGATGGACGGCATGTCCTTCGCGATCAGCTTGTGAGCTTCCTGGTACTTCTTGATCGCGGCCTGCGGGTCGGCGGTGCCGTCCGCCTCTTCCAGCAGCTTGTCGACCGCGGGGTTCGAGTAGCGCGAGTCGTTCGACGAGCCACCCGTGCGGTACAGCGGGTTGAGGAAGTTCTCGATCGACGGGTAGTCGGCCGACCAGTCGGAACGGCTCATGCCGGTCAGCTGGCCACCGTCGACGATCTGGCGGAACGCACCGAAGTTGGTGGGACCGACGAACTCGCACTCAACAACAACCAGCGCCTGCTTGATGCTGTTGCACGCCGCCTCGAGCGGCTCCTTGCGGCCACCGTCCTGGTTGGACTGGATGGTCAGCTTGCCGGTGAAGCCGGACTCCTGCAGCAGCTGCTTGGCCTTCTCCGGGTTGTACGTGCAGTACTCGCCGCAGACGCCCTTCTCGTAACCGTTGATGCCGGGCGACACCCAGCCGTCGGACGGCACGTACGAGCCGGCCAGCACGGTCTTGGTGATCTGCTCGCGGTTGATGGCCATCGAGATGGCCTGGCGCAGCTTGACGTTGTCCTTGAACGCCGGGATGTAGAACGGCGCGGCGATCGTGCTCTGGCTGAGCAGGTTCGCGTTCAGCACCTGGTCACCGAGGTCTGCCTTGTACTTCTCGCCGACCTTGGCCGACGGCGGCAGCGCCTCCATGAAGTCCAGCTTGCCCGCGATCAGGTCCTGGTACGCGGTCTCCTGGCTGGAGTAGATCTTGACGTCGAGGGTCTTGAAGCTGACCTTGTCTTCGCCCTTGTAGTCGTCGAAGCGCTCCATCTTGATGAGCGCGTTCGGCGTGCGGGAGACGAACTTCACCGGGCCGTTGCCGATCGGCTTGGCCTCGAACGCCTTCTGGTCCTTGAAGAACGCCTCGGGCAGCGGCGAGAACGGCTGGTAGCCGAGCATCGACGTGAAGACCGAGTTCGGCGCGGCCAGCGTGACCTTGAACTCGGTGTCGGAGACGACCTCGAGGCCGGACATCTTCTCCGCGGCCGGCTTCGCGCCCTCCTCGGCCGGGTGGACGTCCTTGTAGCCCTGGACGACCGAGAAGAACGACCCGGCCTGCTGCGCGTTCGGCGCATAGGCGGCGAAGTTCCAGGCGTCGACGAAGCTCTTCGCCGTCACCGGGGTGCCGTCGTGGAAGGTCCAGCCGGTCTTCAACTTGATGTTGTAGACCTTGGCGTCGCTAGTGGTGATCGAGTCAGCCACCAGGTTGTACGTGGCGCCGTCTTCAGCCTTGTAACCGACCAGCCGAGCAAACAGAGCGTCGGTGATCTTGCCGCCGCCCGCCTCGGTCGTGTTGGCCGGGAACAGCGTGCTCTTGGGCTCGGTGCCGTAGATCGACACCGTGCCGTTCGGGTCTTCCTTGCCCTCGGCAGTGGATGAACCTCCACCACCGCCACCGCACGCACTGAGCGTCATGGCCAGCGCGATTGGCGCAGCCACCCACGCAACCCGTGATCGCGACATCAGTCTCTCCCGCCTTTCCCCGGCGTCGCCGCAGTTAGTGCGAGCGCACGCCTCCCCGGGAGGTCTCGTACACCTCCCAAAACGTGAGAGGACGTTAACCGGGCTGTCCAGGAGTACGCGCATCGAAAGCGGTCACAAACTCGTCACGATCACCTCAAGTCGAGCTCAATTCCGCTCTAGACCAGCGAAAACGCGATGCCGTCGAGGATGTCGTGCTCACTGCACACGAGCGCGCCGATACCCGCGCGATTCGAGAGCTCCTCGGCAATCGCACGCAGAACCACTGCTCCACCGCAGATCACGTCCACTCGACCGGGGTGCATGGGCCCCAGCGAGGCACGCTCATCATGCGTCATGGAGAGGATACGGTCGGTGATTTCGTGAACATTGTCAAGTGTGATGCGGGACAGGTGGATTTCCTCGCTGTTGTACACCTCAAGCCCCTGGACCAGGGCTGACAATGTCGTAACCGTTCCAGCCACGCCGATCCACGTCTTGGTCTTCTCGACCGGGACGACATTGAACGCCTCTTTGATCGATTCCCGCGCAAACGCTTCCGCCTCGGCGATTTCGGCCTTCGAGGGCGGATCGGAGCGGATGAAGCGCTCCGTCAGCCGCACGCAACCGATGTCCATCGACCGCGCCGCCTCGACCTCCGTACCGCTGCCGAGGACGAACTCGGTGGAACCTCCACCCAGATCGGTGACGAGGAAGGGTCCCTCGTCCGGGTCAAGATCGGCCACCGCCCCGAGGTAGCTCAGCCGCGCCTCCTCGTCCCCGGTGATCACCTCGGCGGGCGCCCCGAGCACCTCCTCGGTCATGTCGAAGAAGTCGTCACGGTTGCTCGCATCGCGCGTCGCACTCGTCGCAACCATCCGCGCCACCTGGACGCCCTTGCGCTGCATCGTGCGCGCGTAGTCGAGAAGAGCGTCCTTGGTCCGCTGGATCGCCTCGGGGTTGAGACGCCCGGTCGCGTCCACACCCTGCCCAAGCCGAACGATCTTCATCTCGCGATGCACGTCCCGCAGCCACGCGGTCCCGTCGTCCCGCTTCGTTACGTCGGCCACGAGCAGCCGGATCGAGTTCGTCCCGCAGTCGATGGCGGCAACCCGCGCCATGTTCACTCCCACTCGTCGGCGAGCAGCGCGTAGACGAACGTGTCGCCCCACTCGCCTTTGAAGATCTCGCAGTGCCTGAAATGCGCCTCGCGGCGGAACCCCAATCGTTCCATCAGCCGCCACGACGGCTCGTTGCGAGGCTCGCACCGGGCGATGATCCGGTGCAGGCCGAGGTCCTCGAAGCCGAGCTTCAACATCACCTCGGTGGCTTCGCGGGCGTACCCCTTGCCGTGGAAGTCCGGATGGAAGATGTAGCCGGCCTCGCCCTGGCGGTGTTCCTGGCTGGTCCAGGTGAGGCCGACCTCGCCGATGACCCGCTCGCGTTCGGGCAGGTAGACGGCGACGACGATGCCCTGGCCGTCCTCGGTCAGCTCGGTCTGCGTGATCTGCTTGGTCAGCGCGTCCTGCGAGTCTTGGAGGGTGTGCGGCTCGCTGTATAGATAGCGCTGGACTTCGGGGAGGGAGCGGTAGGCGTGGACGTCTTCGATGTCGTCTTCTTCGAAGGGACGCAGGAGCAGGCGTTCGGTGCGGAGCGGGTAGTCAGGTCGCAGCACGTCGATACTCCTCAGCGAGCAGGGCGTAGACCAGAACGTCGGCCCACTCGCCGCCGAGGGTCTCGCACTCGCGGAAGTGCGCCTCCCTGCGCATGCCCAGCCGCTCCATCAACCGCCACGACGGCTCGTTGCGCGGGTCGCAGGTCGCCGAGATGCGGTGCAGGCCGAGCTCGTCGAAGCCGAGCTTCATGATCGCCTCTGACGCCTCGCGCGCGAGGCCCCTGCCGTGGAACGCCGGGTTGAAGATGTAGCCGAGCTCGCCCTGGCGGTCCTTGTCGTTGAGCCACTTGAGGACGACGTCGCCGATGACCTTGTCGGCTTCCGGTTCGTAGACGGCCATCACGAGCCAGTCGTCTTCCGCGTTCAGTTCGTCCATGGCCACGGCGTTGGTCAGGCGTCTCGGTGGCGTCGGCTCGGTCCGAGGGCTCGTCGTAGCCGTCGGCGTTCCTCACCTTCGACACGTGACCCTCAACGTCATACTCCAACGTCTGAGTGTCACCGGAGATTCTGCGCGATGTCGTATTGCCCGCGGCGTCGTAGCCGAACGTGTCCTCCGACGTACCGTTCGGGCCACTCGTGTTGACCTTGGAGACCGTGTGCGGCTGATCAAGACCAGTCGGATAGGTGAAGGTGTTGACCGTGTCGTCAGCACTCGAACTGTCGACGCTTCCGTGTTTGATCTGAGTCAACCAGATACCAGTCTGGTCGAACGTTCACGGAAGCAGTCGCATCACTTGCCTCCACAATGCTGAGTTGACCAGCCGAGGCCTGCACGACAGTGGGATTATCTCTTTCATATCGCCGTACTCGACTGCGGCAGGCGTTGACGTAGATCGCAACCACCTTCTGCGTCGTCCTTCCGGTACGTCGCCTGTGCGAGCTGAGGGCGACGACTCCGAGGAGTCGTCGCCCTCAGCGGCGAATCGCTGGATCGGACCGCGTTCAGCTGATCTGGACGCCGTCGATCGACGAGCCCGGAGGCAGATCCTTGATCTTGGCCCATAGCTGTCCGTGGATCGACCAGTAGACCGCCTCGTCAATAACCTCGAGGTTCTCCACAACGCCGTCACCGCCGAGGAACAGCGGTGTTTTGAAGCCCACGCACTTGCCGCCCGGTATGGCTTCCGGGTGCACCTCACGCCACGTCCTGAACAGATCCAGGGCGAGGAAGGTGTCCGGCTCGTCGACCATGAGCTGGTCGAACAGCTCCGGGATGCTTTCTTCGAGCTCATAGACTCCACCGGAGCCAGGCTCCACCAGGAGCAGCATGCCGCCCCTGCGCAGATCCAGCACGTACTGGCGGCTCAGCCAGTCTTGCGCGACCGGCCTGATCCGCACCGCCCACTCCGGGAACATCGCGTTCGTCAGACTCTGCGCGCGACGCGCCTGGTCTTCGGTGAACACGCGGAGGAGGCCGTCTCCAAAAGTACACCCCGCAGCCAGCGTGACCAGTTCTGCGAGTCCTGACACCTGCCTGAGCAGCTCGACATTGAAGGGCTGCGACGCGTCACCTCCGTCCGCCGGGTACGCCGCGACAAAACGTTCAAACATCAACATCTTCCCTGAATCGAACCACCATAGATCATGGTACCGACAGGAGATGAATTGAGTCGGTACATAGCCCGCAGGATACCGATCCTTCCTTTGTCAGTATCCAATATTTTCCAGATCAGCGATCAGTTGATTATTCAGGCGACTCATTTGAAGGATAGTGTGCCCGCGCTCCCCATTTACCACGATCTCGCGACCACCGTTCCTATGATTAACCCAAGCAGCAACAAGCGACACGTACGTCAATGCGTCACCGGAGATCACTTCATCGCGCGTGTAGCAGTCGATGACAATCTTTCCTTCGCTAGTGCACGACGATGTGACGACCGCAGAGAATGGATCGATGCCACCCACTGGAGGCGGCACCAAGATCGATTGAAGTGGCCCATCCGACGCTTCGAACAACCACCGCCGACGCCACCACCCCAACACAGCAGTCGGTTCCGGAAGTCCCGACTTGCCCAGACTGAACCCTTCATAAGGTCCAAGATCGGCCACTATCAGATTCCATTCTACGTGATCGGGCCATACCAGCCCAATTTATGCTTATTGATTACAGGGAAGGAATCGGGGTGGAATACTGCCTGATTTGGGATATCCGTACGCCTCAGCAGCCCCCTGCCTTCCAGATCAGACACTACCGCACGCGGCAGCCTACAAACAATGACACAGGTTTGCCCTCTACTGTGGCGCTTCCCCCAGTCAGCCGCGGTATCCAGCGCAGCCTGTATGTCCGACTGATCAACGGGCACAGTAAACAAGCTACCCGGAGCCTTGGAACCATAGATATTTTCTCGCGATGCAACTTCACTTAAACCATTTGCTTTAATGTTCCGCCCAGAAGCCAGGTCTGTTCCGTGCGCAAAATCCTCAAAGTCATCATCGCAGTTATGAACAAAGATGGAACTGCTACCGGCAGCCACGTAGTAAGTATGTTCCCTATCAACCGTGAGGTTGTAGACCCGTTCTGACGCGACCCACTTCCGCAAGGCAATAACCTCGATCAAGGCGTCTTCCGAAGTTTGCAGAATTGAGCCAACTCGGAGCTGATCAGCCCTAGCCCAGGCCTGCTGCTTCGGGAGCCAGAATGGGTGCCCGTCTGTCGCGGTCACCTTGCCTGTTGCGTCACCCTTCACACCGTCGGTGTCGACGGTGACCTCCACCAGATGCTTCTTGCCCTGGCCGATGATCGTGCCCACCACGACATGCGGAGCGGACATGCCCGTCGCTGGATCGGTCGACTTGACTTGATCACCGAGCTTCACATGCTCGATCGGTTTCTGTGAGCCGTCGGCCATCAGGACCTTGGTGCCGGGCATGAAGCTGTTGCAACCGGCGCCCTTGCCGCCCAGCTTGCGCATCGCGTCCACCGCGATCTCCTGCGCCCGCGCCGCGGTCTTCTCGACGCGGCGCAGCAGGCCCTGAGCCTTCTCGATCACCTTGGCCATCGACACGACGGCCTTCACCGCCTTGTAGCCGGCCTCGAGAATCTTGCCGACCTTGCCCCACGGCACCAGGTTCATCACCAGCCCACCACAGGCCCAGATATCACCCTTGGTGAAACAATCGACGATGTCATTCCACCCGGAGATGTCCTTCAGCATCTCCCAGGCGACATCCTTGATCACATCCCACTTCGTCCTGTGGGCATTCTTCAACGCATCCTGATACTCAGCCTCACTGATCCCCGCCTCAGCCCTCGCCTGACGAGCCGCCGCCTGTTGCTGCTGCAACGCCCGGCCAACCTTGCTCCCAGGATTCTGACGCTCATTGATCTTGTACTGTTCACTGTCGTGTGGCGCATTGTTGAACCCGCACTTGATCCCATCCGGACCACAGTTCGAGTACAAGCCAGTCGGATCCGAATACGTCACCGGACTGTTGTTGCTGTACGCATAACCGTTCAACTGCTGCGGATCATTATTGTCAATGACCGGATCCGCAGACAGGAACCGCCCCGTCGACGAGTCATACAAACGCGCACCCACCCGCGTCAGACCCGACTCCTCCTGCGTACCACCAACAAACCCATGCCTGTTCGGCCACGAAGCAACACCGCCACGAGCCTCACCAAACGGCGTCTGACGACGAGACGCCACCGCCAGATTCCCAGCAGTCACCGCGGCAATCTCCGTGCCCTGATGATCCGTCACCAGCCACTTCAAGCCAGAAATCGAGTTCCGCTGAGCCACCACATGACCGTTGTGGCTGTAATAGCGCGTCCACGACGGCGTCGAAGTGCCCGTCTCCAGACGGACCTCCTGGCCGAACACGTACAACGTCGTAGCGGAAGGCTCACGAGCGATCAGCCGGCCGCCGTCGGCGTCGTAGAGGTACGTCGACTCCTTGCCGTCGGCGTTCCTCACCTTCGACACGTGACCCTCAACGTCATACTCCAACGTCTGAGTGTCACCGGAGATTCTGCGCGATGTCGTATTGCCCGCGGCGTCGTAGCCGAACGTGTCCTCCGACGTACCGTTCGGGCCACTCGTGTTGACCTTGGAGACCGTGTGCGGCTGATCAAGACCAGTCGGATAGGTGAAGGTGTTGACCGTGTCGTCAGCACTCGAACTGTCGACATTCCCATGTTTGGTCTGAGTCAGTCGATTACCGGTCTTGTCGAACGTCCACGACATCCAGTACGGCGCCGCGCCGCCCAAAGCCGACCCGGACTTCGGCGCGGTGCAATCACCCGAGGACGGGGTCCACGCGTTGGTCATCCGACGCAGGTAGTCGTAGGCGAAGCACTGGATGTCCGACGGACCGCCCTCAGGCGTGTCGGCGACCTTCCTGATGTTGCCGGCCGCGTCGTAGCTGTAGTTGCGGTCAGCGATCCGGTACGCCGTCGCCGTTTCCCGGTCCACGATCGTGCGCTCGAGCCTGCGAGTGCCCTCCTCGTACGAGTTGGTCAGCAACAGGTTGTTCAGGCTGTTCTCAGCGTCGTAGGTCTCTCGAAGCACCTCGCCCATCGCCGAGTAGTTCGTCGCGCTAACGTATTCGCCCAAACCGCTCCCGGTGCTGTCAGGCAAACCGAACGCGTTGTACAGCGTGGTCACGGTCTCGCCGGGAACGATCGTCTTGCCGCCGGAATTGGCGTTCTTGTACTGCAGGTCTCGCAGCTTGCCGGTGTAGCTGTAAAGCATCACCGTCTCGTAGGTGGTGCCGAGCACGCCCTGTGCCGCCGCCGGAATGGTGATCTTCTCGCCGGTTGGGCGGCCCGCATCGTCATAGCCGCTGACCTTGCGCATATACGGCTGACCGTCCACCCACCTGCGGGACAACGTGAGCATGCCGCGGCCGTTCAGCGCACCTTTGCTGTCAACAGAGGTGTCGTACTGCCACTCCGCGAGCTTCGTACCCGAGGCTCGCTCAGCCACTTGAGGTCAACCTTGCCGATGACGCGGTCCTCTTCCGGCAGCACGACCGCCAGCACCAAGGACTGGCCTTCCCCGGTGAGCTCGTGCTGGTTGTTCCACTTCGCCAGGTTCTCGGCGGCCTGCTCGTGCGTGTAGGGCTCGCTGTACAGGTAGGTGTTGACCTCGGGGAGCGAACGGTAGGCGAAGACGTCGTCGAGGTCGCGCTCTTCGAAGGGGCGGAGGAGCAGGCGGTCGGTTTTCAGCGGGTAGTCAGGGCGCACGCACTCACAATGCCCAAGTACCGCCGCCGGCGCCTCGCGATTTTCCAGCCTGCTGGTGGGTCGGTGGCTTCGATGAGGGCGTTCAGGGCAAGAGACTGGTGATGAGTTCCTGCGACTGGTCAGCGTCCAATGCCTGCTGGTCGAGCACCTTCAACACCTCGTCGTAGTCGCTCAAGCTGTCCTTGTCTTCAAGGAAGAGACCGGTCCCGAGAGACTCGAGCCAGACAGCTGGCATGAACTTCTCGTACTCCAGCTTCACGAACGATCCCGCACCTCCGGCGTGCGCGCCGATCGCGACCGGCACAACCCTGACGGTGATGTACGGACGCATAGTCATCGTCAGGATGTGATGCAGTTGCGCCTGCATCACGTCCGTGCCGCCGACCGGCAGCCGCAGAGCGTTCTCGTGCACGTAGAAGACGAATTCCCGGCTGCGGTGGAAGATCGCCTGCCGATCGAGCTTCAGCCTGATCGCGTCATCGACGTCCGCGGGCTTGATGATCGGCGAACTCTCCATCAGGGCGCGGATGTAGGCAGCTGTCTGCAGAAGACCGGGGACATAGGTCAACGACCACGTGGTGATCTTGTTGGCGAGCCGCTCCTGCTCGATCAAAGTGTGCAGCGGCACCAGAACGCCATCCTCGATGAACTGCAGATAGCCCTTCTCGCGTGACTCCCTGAACAACGCGAGCAGTCGGCGCATCTCGGTGTGCGGGACCCGGCAGTAGGAGAGCAGCGCCACCAGGTCGACCTCGCTGACGCCGCCCTTGCCCTGCACCAGATCGGAGACCTTGGCCTCCTGCCAGTCGAGCAGCTCCGCCAGCTTGCGCTGGGTCAGGCCGGACTGCTCGATGGCCAGCCGGACTCCGTCGCCGAACTCGCGGCCGACCACGCTTGAGTTTCGCTTCGGCATGGAAGAGAAGCTAGGAGCCGGAAGCCCTTTCGCCCCAACGTTTCGGCCCGAATCGCCCCGAAGGAAGTACGGCTTGGAATCGTTCCAACACGACACGCCGGACTAGTTGGGCGCGCTCGTTACCAAACTCGGCGCCGCCGACGAGCTTGCCTGCGACGTGCTCCCCTGCGACGAACCCCCGGTCGACGAGGCACCCGACGACGAGCCACCCGGACTGGACGAGCCACCCGGACTCGATGAGCCACCAGTTGGCTCCTCGGCCTTGCTCGTCGTCGTCGTGGTCGTCGTAGTCGTGGTCGTGGTCGTGGTCGTCGTAGTAGTCGTGGGGTCCGTCGGACAGCCCGGCGCAGGCGACGTGGTCGTCGACGACGAAGTCGTGGACGAAGTGGTCGACGTGGTAGTCGTCGGGCAGTTCGGCGGGGTCGTGGTGGTCGTGGTGGTCGTCACCGGGTTGTTCGGGTCCGGGTTGTTCGGATCCGGGTTGCCCGGGTTGCCGGGGTTGTTCGGCGCCGGGTTCTGCTGGTTGTTGTCGTCGTTGGGCAACGAGGGCAGCGCGTCCAGGTTTTCGGCGTACTCCTTGGCCCACTTCATGACCTTCTGGACGTACGGCGTGGAGGGGTTGTAGCGGAAGAGGGCGTCCGCGCGGTCCTTCAGCTTGGTCATGTCGCCGCCGCCCGCGCAGAGGTAGCGGCCCGCGCCCAGAGCGGCGTCGTAGATGTTGTTCGGGTTGACGTTGCCGTCTTCGTTGCCGTCGGCGCCGAACGTCGCCCACGTGCCCGGGAGGAACTGCATCGGGCCCACCGCGCGGTCCCAGGCGGTGTCGCCGTCGAGACGGCCGCCGTCGGTGTCGCGAACGGTGGCAAAGCCGGTGATGCCGTTCAGGACCGGGCCGAGGATCTTGGGGGTGGCGTCGCCGACGGCGTTCACTCGGCCGTTGTTCGCGTGGTCCGACTCGACCTTGCCGATGGCGGCGAGCAGGGCCCAGTCGATCTTGCACCTGGGGACCAGGTCGGCCATCTTGTCCTCGGCGCGCAGGTAGGCCTCCCAGACGACGCCCGGGATGTCGTGGGTGCCGGGGAGGTCGTCGAGCAGGCCGCCGTCGTTGTCGAGGTTGTCGTCGATGTCGCCGTCCTGGAGGTCGGCGAGCAGTGCGGCGCTCAGTTCCTCGGACAGCGGCAGACGGCCGGACACGCCCAGCTGGGCGGGGTCGAGGCGGAGGGCTCCGTAGACGTCGGCGGGGCCGAGGGCGACAGCGATGTCATCGTGTTTCGAGAGGTTGACCCAGTCGACGAGCTTGGTGCCGACGATCATGACCGGCGCGAGCATCGCAGCCAGCGCAGCCACGGCGAAGCCCTTTTGCCTGGGCGTCATCGTCGCGGGTCCGCGCAGTTTGGCCATTGCCACGAATACTCACCTCTCGTGCGTCATCGCGGCACGCCGTCGGTTAGTTACGGCGCACGCCCCCTCGGTGACCTGTCCCACCCTGCCCCACTCCGAAGCCTAGGTGTACCCAAGACGGAGTGAAGCGTGTGTTCGGTTCCGTTGACAGTTAACTCTTAGTGCAGTCTCCGGCCGGCCACAGTCCCTGTTCACCCAAGAGTGCCAGCGCCTCGTCCCCGAAGGGATTGACCCCGGGGCCCTTCGCGAGGGCATGGGCTACGTGCACATGAAGGCATTTGACTCTGCTCGGCATGCCGCCCGCGGTGACCTGGGTGCCCAGCGACTCGAGTGCGTCCCGTTCCGCCAGGTACGACTCGTGCGCGCGCTGGTAGGCCGCCGCCAGCTCGGGTTCGACCGCCAGCCGCTCGGTCTGCTCCTTCATCAACCCGCTGCCCTCCAGCGTGCTGACCAGGGAGTTCAGCTTCGGGCAGGTCAGGTAGAACATCGTCGGGAACGGGGTCCCGTCCGGCAGCCTCGGGTGCGTCTGCACGACGTTCGGGTGCCCGGAAGGGCACCGCGAGGCGATCGCACGTGTTCCGCGCGGCGTGCGGCCGAGCTGCTGAGCCACGATTTCGAGGTCAGCAGCACTTACTTGTGCGTCACCGATTCCCACAGTTCCTCGTACCACGAGCTGTTGGCCGACGGCTTGCCCGACGGCCTCTCCGATTCCGTGTTGCGCTTCTCGTCGCCCGGCAGTTGGACGATGTACGGCGTCTCGCCCGGCCGCACCCAGTGCAGCCGTTTGCGCGCCTCGATCTCCACGTAGCCCGGGTCGTTGAGCTGCGACTTCCGCTGCTCCAGGGCAGCGACCTGTTCACGCAGCTTCTGCTGCTCGGCTCCCACGTCGCGCAACTCGTCGCGCTGTGAGAGGTAGGTCCGCAACGGGACCGCGATGCTCAACGCCAGTGCGCACAGCACCATCGCGAACATCGCGGCCCGCCGCGTACCGGTCATGCCAAACGCACCACCCGTGCCGTCCGCACGACGCGAAGGCGCCTTCGGACGAGGTGGCTTGCGCGCGCGTGCGGGCCGCGCCTCCCGCTCTTCGCGGGGGCGACGGGGACGACGCGCGCGCTCGGCCATTGCCTAGGCCTCCGGCGTGTAGCGCGGGAACGCCAGCTCACCGGCGTAGCGCGCGGCGTCGCCGAGGCTCTCCTCGATGCGCAGCAGCTGGTTGTACTTCGCGGTGCGCTCGCCACGCGCCGGGGCACCGGTCTTGATCTGGCCGGCACCGGTCGCGACGGCCAGGTCGGCGATGGTCGTGTCCTCGGTCTCGCCCGAGCGGTGCGACATCATCGACTTGTAGCCGTACGAGGTGGCCAGCGAGACCGCGTCCAGCGTCTCGGACAGCGTGCCGATCTGGTTGACCTTCACCAGCAGCGCGTTGGCGGCGCGGCGGGAGATGCCCTCCTCCAGGCGCTCCGGGTTCGTGACGAACAGGTCGTCGCCGACGATCTGGACCTTCTCGCCCAGCTCGGCGGTCATCTGGACCCAGCCGTCCCAGTCGTCCTCGGACAGCGGGTCCTCGATCGACACCATCGGGTAGTCGCGGACCAGCTCGGAGTAGTAGCCGATCATCTGCTCGGCGGACCGCTTGTTCTTCTCGAACGTGTAGGCGCCATCGGAGAAGAACTCCGTGGCGGCCACGTCGAGCGCGAGCGCGATGTCGCGGCCCGCCCGGTAGCCGGCCTTCTCGATGGCCTCGAGGATCAGGTCGAGCGCGTCGCGGTTGCTGGCCAGCGACGGCGCGAACCCGCCCTCGTCGCCCAGGCCGGTCGCCAGGCCCTTGCTCTTCAGCACGGACTTCAGCGCGTGGTAGACCTCGGTGCCCCAGCGCAGGCCCTCGCGGAAGGTCTCCGCGCCGATCGGCGCGATCATGAACTCCTGGATGTCCACCTCGGTGTCGGCGTGCGAGCCACCGTTGAGGATGTTCAGCATCGGCACCGGCAGCACGTGCGCGTTCGGCCCGCCGACGT
The DNA here is from genome assembly GCA_963771775.1 of uncultured Actinomycetota bacterium. Classification (GTDB taxonomy): domain Bacteria; phylum Actinomycetota; class Actinomycetes; order Mycobacteriales; family Pseudonocardiaceae; genus Lentzea. The sequence continues at coordinate 136,622 of CAVYUS010000001.1, read as the reverse complement.
AACGGAACAGCTCCAGGCCGGACGACGTGGCCGCGGCCTTCGCGACGGCGAGCGACACGCCGAGGATGGCGTTCGCGCCGAGGCGGCTCTTGTCCGGCGTGCCGTCCAGGTCGACGAGCTTCTGGTCGACGACGCGCTGCTCGACGGCCTCGATGCCGACCAGCTCGGGGCCGATCTCGTCGAGCACCGCGGTCACCGCACGCTCGACACCCTTGCCGTTGTATCGCTTGGCGTCGCCGTCGCGCAGCTCGACCGCTTCGTGCTCACCGGTCGACGCGCCCGACGGAACGGCCGCACGCTCCAGCGTGCCGTCGTCCAACGCCACCTCGACCTCGACGGTGGGGTTGCCGCGCGAGTCAAGGATCTCGCGTGCTCCGACTTGCTCGATGACCGCCACTTGCGCTCCCTGTTTCTCCTGCGTCTCGTCTCGCGACGAGCCTACTTGGGCCAGTTGACCGGCAGGGGTCCGACACCTTTCGGATCACAGCCGGTCACCCGCGCCTGTCTACTGAATCGTGCCAGAAGAAGGTGGCGGCCAGAAGGGACAACAGCTCGGCCGCTGGATGGGGGATGGCCCGCAGGCGTTCAGACCACGCCACTCGGGGAGTTCGGCCGGTGAACGCGAAATTCATTCACCATCTATTTCGGCCGGGGCACCGCGAGTCTTACAGTCTCGCCAGCAACGGCGTGTCCCACCTCCGCCGATGCCAATGCGATGACTCGTGAACCTCGCCCGAAAGGGCTTCAGGGCGCAGAGAAGGGCCCATCATGCGACGAGCACTGGCTGGCGCCGTGGCGGCAACACTCGCCTCGGCCGCCATCGTGGTTCTGCCGACAACACCCATAGCGTCCGCTGCGGAGTCAGGCACGTTCAACGCGCTGACGTACAACATCGCGGGACTGCCGGAGGCCATCTCGAGTGCGCCGACTCCCCGCGTGTCCGCGACCACGGCGATCGGGCAACGAATCGGGCCGTACGACATCGTCCACGTGCAGGAGGACTTCAACTACCACGCGCACCTGTACGCGGCGAACAACCACCCGCACCGCACCGCGACCAGTGGCGGCGTGCCCTTCGGCAGTGGCCTCAACACGCTGTCCGGCAAGGCTTTCGACGAAGGTGACTTCGAGCGGGTCAAGTGGAACGCCTGCGACGCCAACAGCGGTGACTGCCTGACGCCCAAGGGCTTCACGTTCATGCGGACGCGACTGGCCGAGGGCACCTACGTCGACTTCTACAACCTGCACGCCGACGCGGGCAGCGACAGCGGCGACCTCGCGGCACGGGCCTCCAACTTCGCGCAGCTCAGCTCGTTCATCCAGAGCCACTCGGCCGGCAACGCGGTGGTGGTCATGGGCGACACCAACACCCGCTACACCCGCACCGTCGACGGCACCACGATCCGCAACTTCGCCGCCGCCAACGGTTTGACCGACCCGTGGGTGCAGTTCGCCCGCGGCGGCAACGCCCCCGCGGAAGGCAGCGACGCCCTGGTCTGCGACAGCGCCAACCCCACCGACGACTGCGAGGTCGTCGACAAGATCTGGTACCGCGGCAGCCGGGCCGTCACGCTCAACGCGACGTCCTACAAGAACAACCACGCCGCCTTCCGGGAGGACGGCACCGGCAAGATGCTGTCCGACCACTACCCGCTCAGCGTCGGGTTCAGCTGGTCGACGAACCCGGCGTACCAGTTCAGCGAGCAGGTCGGCGGCCCGCACGGCGACTACTTCAACGACGTCGACCGGGTGGCGTGGGGTGCCCAGGCCACCGAGATCTCGTTGCGGAGCGGCAAGCGTGTCGACCAGGTCGGCGTGACGCTCAACAACGGCACGAGGCTCGCCCACGGCGGGGAGGGCGGTTCGTACTCGTCACTCGCCTTGGGCAGCAATGAATACGTGAACAGCGCGTACCTCTGCCAGGCCAAGCACAACAACCACACGCGGGTGTTCTACGCGAAGTTCACCACCAACCTGGGGCGCACTCTCGCCGGCGGCTCCACCACCTCGGACTGCTTCACCCGCACCGCGCCCGCGGGCTGGCAGATCGCCGGATTCCACGGCCGCAGCGCCGACGAGGTCGACAAGATCGGCTTCATCTACACGCCGAACGACGTCACGCTGGTCAACCGGGCGACCGGCAAGTGCCTCGAAGTGAGCGACTGGTCGGCCGCGGACGGCGCCGACGTCCGTTCCTGGACCTGCCACGGCGGAGCCAACCAGCGGTGGCGGATCGAGCCGCTCGCCGACGGCACCACCCGGATCGTCAACCAGGGCAGCAACAAACCGCTCGACGTCGCCGGCTGCGGCACCGCTGACGGCACCAACATCCAGCAGTACACCTGGTGGGACAACGCCTGTCAGCGCTGGTCGGTCCTCCCGACGGACGGCGACTGGGTGCAGCTGCGCAATCCCGGCAGTGGCAAGGTCGCCGACATGGCCGACTGCGGGACCGCGGACGGCACGGACGTTCGGCTGTGGAGCTGGCTGGGCAACAACTGCCAGCAGTGGCGGGTCCAGCCCTAGGCTCGTGACCCTAGGCTGGTCACGTGCTTCATTTCGAACGTGGTGGAAACGGGCCGCTGCTGGTGCTGCTGCACGGCCTGGGCGCGACCGGCGAGGTGTGGAACGACGTTGTCAGCGAGTGGCCAGGCAGCTGGCTCGTGCCGGACCTGCCTGGTCACGGCCGCAGCGCGCCGATCGAGCGGTACTCGTTCGGTTCGTTCGCCTCGGCGGTGGCGGACGTGATCCCGCGCGAGCCCGCGGTGGTCGTCGGCCACTCACTGGGCGGGGTGGTCGGGCTGTCGCTGGCGAGCGGCTGGTTCGGCGTGCACGTGACGACGTGCGTCGGTGTCGGGATCAAGGTCCAGTGGACCGACGAGGAGCTGGAGAAGGCCGCGTCGATCGCAGCCAGGCCGGGCAAAGTGTTCGCCACCAGGGAGGAAGCCGTCGAGCGGGCGTCCAGGATGGCGGGTGTGCCGATTCGGCACGGGGTGTCCGAAGTGGACGGCGGCTGGGCACCCAGCCTGGACATGAAGGCGTTCGGCGTCGGCCGGCCGGACATGGCGGGCCTGATCATGGCCGCGCAGGCGGACGTCGTGCTGGCGGCGGGTGAGCACGACCCGATGAGCCCCCAGGAGCACCTGAAGGAGCTGGTGCCCGCGCCGGTGATGTTCCCCGGTGCGGGCCACAACGTGCACGTCGAGTCGCCCTCGTCGCTCACCCCGCTGCTGGCTCAGCTCGCCACGTAGCCGCCGTCGGCCGTGAGGACGGCGCCGGTGATGTAGCTCGACTTCGCGGAGGCGAGGAACAGGACCGCCTCCGCGATCTCCTCGGGCTGGCCGACGCGCTTGAGGGCGGTGAGCTCGGTGATCGTCTCGAACAGCTCACCGGCGCCCTGGACGGCGGCGTCGGTGGCGATCGGGCCGGGCGCGACGGAGTTGACCCGGATACCCGCCGAGCCGAACTCGACGGCCCACGACCTGGTCAGCGCGTCCATCGCGGCCTTGGAGGCGTTGTAGACGGAACCGACCGGGGTGCCGATCACGGCCGCGATCGAGGAGACGTTGACGATCGTGCCCCTGCCCTTGGCGACCATCGCCGGGACGAGCGCGGCGGTGAGGAAGTAGGTGCCGCGGACGTTGACGTCGAACACCTGCTGGTAGCTGTCGAGCGACTGCTCGGCGGTGGGCGAGAACGGGAAGATGCCCGCGTTGTTCACGAGCACGTCGACGTCACCGACCTCCTGGGCCAGCTTGCGGACGTCCTCGACGCTCGCGACGTCCGAGACGATGAAGTGGCCGGTCCCGCCGGCCTGCTCGATCAGTTCGACGGTCTCCTTGCCGAGCTCGGCGCGGCGGCCGGTCACGTAGACCGTCGCGCCGGCCTCGGCGAGCTTGACGGCGATCGCGCGGCCGATGCCGGACGTGGCTCCGGTGACGAGTGCCTTCTGGTTCTCAAGTTCCTTGGTTGACATGTCTACGAACTTGGCCCCGCCACGTTGTCACGCCATAAATTCCGAATGAATCAGCTGGTCAGGACCGGTGTGCGCCACCCGAAGTAGATCCGCACGAACCGCGGCAGCCGGTACCGGCCGAGCACCATCGGTTCGATCAGGTGCACGTCGGCCAACGCCTCCAGCACGTACTCGATCGCGCCGGCCTCGACCCCGGACATCTCCGCCGCCGCGCACACGTCGATCACGTCGGACTCCCTGCGCGCGAAGCACTGCAGCAGGTGCCGTTGCTCGTCGCTGAGCTGCTCCTCGGCCCTGACCATCGGCGCCAGCACGGCCCGGCAGTCGGACGGGACGGCGCTGCCGAGCCGCGTCTCCCGGTCCATCTGGGCCAGCAGCATCGCGACGGTCCAGTCCGGCCGGGCGCTGAGCTTGCCGCCGAGCACGCGGATCGGGTTCGGCAGGTACGACATGCGCGCCAGCACCTCGTCGGCCTGCTCCGGCTCGGCGGCGAGCCTGGCCGGGTCGAGGACCTTGCCGAAGAACTCCCGCGCCTCCGCCTCGGCCAGGCCGGCGATCTTCAGCCAGGTCACGCCGGGCAGCTCGTTGAGCCGGCGCAGGCTCGTGAGGATCATGGCCGTGCCGGGCACGTGCAGGTCCCGGACCGAGGCCGCGTCCTCCAGGTCGTCGACGACGACCAGGAACCGCTTGCCCCGCGCCTTCTCCCGCCACAGCCTGGCTTTGTCGCCCGCCGGGTTCTCGACGCCGACAGCGCGCAGCAGCTCGTTCGCGACGTCGTGGCCGCGGACGAAGATCTGCCCGTCCGGGAAGAGGTGCTTGGCGAGGTGCCCGATGCGGATGGCCAGCGTGGTCTTGCCGCTGCCGTTCATGCCGGTGATGCCGATCGCGCGCGGGAGGGTCCGCAGCGCGTGCTCGATCTCAGTGGCGCGGCCGGTGAAGTCGGCGATGTCCGGCGGCAGCTGCTCGGGCCTGCGTGGCAGCGTGAGGTCGCCGTTGAGGATCTGCGCATGGATCTTGCGCAGCTCGGGTCCCGGTTCGAGGCCGAGTTTTTCGTTCAGGAGTGCGCGCGCCTGGCGGTAGTGGTCGAGCGCCTCCGCCTGCCTGCCCTCTTGGTAGAGGGCGTACATCAGCAGCGCACGCGGACGTTCGCGCAGAGGGTAGGCGGCAACGTGCTTCGACAGCTCAAGAACATCGAGCTCACGTTCGAGCCAGGTCTCGCGGCACTGGAGCCGCTGGTCGCCGAGCCGGACCCGGTGCGCCTCGAAGTAGGTGCTGTTCAGGCCTTCGAGCGGCTCGCCGCGGCAGTCGTCGCCGATCTCCGCGGTCAGGGTGTAGCCGCCGTCCTTCGACTTCAGGTCCAGCTCCGGCAGGGCCTTGCGGATCTTGTACATGTACGTCCGCAACGCCATCACCGCGCTCGGCGTCGGATCGTCCCAGACCATGCCGATCAGCTGGTCGTTGCTCAGCCGGATGCCGTTGTTCAGCAGCAACGCCGCCAGCACCGCGCGCTGCTGACGCGGTCCCAGGTCGATCTCCTCGTCATCTCGCCAGGCTCGAACCGGACCCATCAGTGAGAAGCGCAGGCTCATGCAACAGCACAACGATCCGCGTGCATTCCCTGCTTCCCGTCCTCACTGACGGAAACGAGTACTACGAACGTAGGCTTCTGGCCCACGGAGGTTGTACGAACGACCGCGTCACCATCGTGGCGCTCATGGGCGTCACCCGTCCTCACGGATGAGACGGCAGCGGACGCGGCTCGATCACCTGCTTCATGACGATCGTCGAGGTCAGCCCGCGCACGCCCGGCAGCTTGGCCAGCGTCTCCTCGTACAGGCGCTGGTACGAGGTGAGGTCCGCGGTGACCACGCGCAGCAGGTAGTCGGGGCTGCCGAACAGCCGCTGCGCCTCCACCACGTTCGGCACGTCCGCCAGCGCGCGGTCGAACTCGGCCATCGTGTCCAGCCGCACCTTGGCGAAGACCAGCGCCTCGAAGCCGAACCCGACGGCGGCGGCGTCCACCACGGCCCGGTAGCCGCGGATGACCCCGTCACGCTCCAGCTCGCGCAACCGTCGCTGGCAGCGCGAGATGCTCAGCTGAACCCGCGCGGCCAGGTCGGTGACGGTGATCCGTCCGTCGCGCTGCAGCTCAGCAAGAATTTTGCGGTCTACGACGTCCATGAGCAAAGAACGCAAACACCTTGCCGTCGAGTTCCCCTAGCTTTTGCTCATGACCAGTGTGAACCCGTTACGTGAGCTCTCGCTGGACCGACTGCGGCAGCGCACGAGCATGAAATGGCGCTACTACCCCGAGGACGTGCTGCCCGTGTGGGTGGCCGAGATGGACGTGCTGCCGGCCGAACCGGTCGCGCGGGCGATCACCGACGCGGTGGCGCTCGGCGACACCGGCTACCCGGCCGGAACGGCGTACGCGGAGGCGCTCGCCGAGTTCGCGAAGAAACGCTGGGACTGGGAGCCGGTCGTGGAGCGGACGACGATCGTGCCGGACGTGATGCTGGGTGTCGTCGAGATGATCAAACTGATCTCCGGCCCGGACGCTCCGGTCGTCGTCAACTGCCCGGTCTACCCGCCGTTCTACCTGTTCCTGAACTCGATGGGCCGGACCGTCGTCGAGGCGCCGCTGAACGAGGGCCGGATCGACTTCACCGCGTTGGAAGGGGCGTTCGTGCGCGCGGGCCGTGGTGCGGTCTACCTGCTGTGCAGCCCGCACAACCCGACCGGCACGGTTCACACCGCTGACGAACTCGCGGAGGTCGCACGGCTCTCACGGGCACACGGCGTGCGGGTCGTCGTGGACGAGATCCACGCCCCGATCGTGGCGGCGGGCGTCCAGTTCGTGCCGTACCTGAGCGTGCCCGGCGGGGAGAACGCGCTGTCGCTGATGTCGGCCTCCAAGGCGTGGAACCTGGCCGGGCTGAAGGCCGCCGTGGCCATCGCTGGACCGGAGTCGGCCGACGACCTCGCGCGCATCCCCGAGGAGGTGAGCCACGGCCCCAGCCACGTCGGGATCCTGGCCCACACCGCGGCGCTGCGGGACGGCGGCGACTGGCTCGACGCCGTCCTGTCCGGACTGGACGACAACCGCCGTCTGCTGGCCGAACTGCTGGCTTCGCACCTGCCGGCGGTGCGCTACCGGCCGGGGCAGGGGACTTACCTGGCGTGGCTGGACTGCCGCGACCTGGGCCTCGGCGACGACCCGGCCAAGGTGTTCCTCAAGACCGGCCGGGTGGCGCTGAATTCGGGGAAGGAGTTCGGCACCGGCGGCGCGGGCTTCGTGCGGATGAACCTGGCCACGTCGCCGGAGATCATCACCGAGGCGGTTCGGCGGATGGCCCTGGCCTGGAACGAGACCTCGTGCTGAGCGGGCCCGCCTGGTAGTCCTGGGAACCGTGCGGATCAAACCCGGCTTCGCGGCCGGCACGGTGCTGGTCTGGGCCTCCGGTTATCCGGTGGGCGCGCTCGCCGTCGCCGTGGCGCCCCCGTTCCTGATGACGACGATCCGCTTCGCGATCGCTGCCGCGTTGATGGCGCTGGTGGCCCTCGTGACGAGTGCGAGCTGGCCGCGCGGGCGTGCGCTCGTGCACACCTGTGTGGCGGGGCTGCTCGTGCAGGCGTGCCAGTTCTCCGGCGTTTACCTGGGGCTGCGGATGGGCGTGCCGGCGTCGGTGACGGCGTTGATCATCTCGTGCACGCCGGTGCTGACGGCCGTGGTGGCCGCCTGGGTGTTCCGTGTCCGAATTGGACTCAAGCAGGTGCTCGGGCTGGCGTTGGGCGTCGCGGCGGTGGTGGCCGCGCTGTGGGGCCGGCTGGGGTCGTTCGGGTCCGGCGCGACGTTCACCGTGCTCGGCATGCTGGGGTTCGTGGCGGGCGGCGTTTACCAGCAGAAATTCTGCCGGGACACCGACTTCCGCTCCGGCAACGCGGTGCAGCACGCCGTGTCGGTGCCGGTCGTGGGGCTGCTGGCGCTGACCGAGAACGCCGGGGTCACCGACTGGCGGCAGTTCTGGCTGACCATGGCGTTCCTGGTGCTGGTGAACTCGATGGGCGGGGCGTCGCTGTTCCTCGTCGGGGTGCGCAACGGCGGTGCGGCGGCGATGACCACGCTGTCCTCTGTGGTCCCGTCGATGACGGCGTTGATCGCGTGGCCGTTGCTCGGGCAGGCGCCGACGACCGGGGTGGTGATCGGGCTGGTGCTCGGTTTCCTCGCGTGCTGGCTCGGCACCGCCACCCCTTCGAGTTCTGTCGCCCGGACGGCAGTCGAGGAACCCGCGGGCGGTAGGTAACGTTGATCGAATGACGGACGGCACCTTCGAGGCGTTCCGGAAGGCGGAGGCGTTGCTGGCGCAGCGCAGGCCCCTCGAAGCGCTGCGCGAGCTGAAGCAGGTGCTGGCCGAGGCCGGGGAGGCACCGTCCGTGCAGCTGCTCGCCGGCCGGGCCTATCTCGGGTCCGCTCAGCTGAACCGGGCGGAGGAGGCGTTCCGCAAGGTGCTCGACCTCGATCCGAGCGACCACTACGCGCGGTTCGCGCTCGGCAAGACCCTGCAGCGGCAGGCCCGGCTCACCGAGGCGCACGCGCAGCTGCGGATGGCCGTCGCGATGAACCCGTCACCGGAGTACCAGGAGGCGCTCGGTGAGGTGCGCGCCCGGATCGCCGTGGAGCGCGACCGCTGACCGTCCTTTGAGGATACTCACACCACGTTGCTCCGTTTGGTCGCATGTGTCGCGGTGCGTGACCGGCTAGGTTCTGTGTGAGGCCACCGTGGGGGGACGCAAACAGCGTCTGACGGCCGCATCAGATCTGGGGGGATCTGCATCCTGACAGCGATGTTCGCGCTGCCCTCCTTCTGGTGTGCCGTCACGGCCGCAACAGAGGGGTTTTCGCAGTGAAGATGGTGAAACTTTCCGCACTGGCAGCACTCGCCGCCACCGCGGCGCTGCTGGCGTCGACCACGTCCGCAATCGCCGCACCGACCGGTCCGTCCGCGCTGACGCCCGAGGTCAACGCGCTGATGAAGACCCAGGATCAGCTCCGCAAGATCGCCGAGCGGGTGGACAGAGGCGACGGCTTCGCCGGCATCTACCTCGACGCCGGCAGCAAGACGGTGCAGGTGTACTGGAAGGGCCAGGTGCCCGCGAAGGTCCACGCCACCGCCCTCACCGCCAGGGCCCAGGGCTTCACGGTCAAGGTGAACCCGGCGAAGTACTCCGAGGCCGAGCTCAAGGCCGAGGCCGCGCGCCTGGCCAAGGAGAACAAGTCGATCACCGGCGTCGGCGCCAAGTTCGACGGCAGCGGCATCGTGGTCCAGCAGGCCGGTGGCGTGTCGACGATGTCCACGATCCAGAGCGCGTTCCCGCTCGACATCGAGGCCTCCCAGGTCGAGCTCGCCGCCGCCTCCCGCCTCTTCGACGAGGCACCGTTCAAGGGCGGCGCGTACATCGAGAACTACGCGGGCAGCACGTTCCAGGGCTCGTGCAGCTCCGGCTTCGCGGTGACCAGCAACAGCACCGGTGCCGACAAGATGCTGACGGCCGCGCACTGCGGTGACTCCGGCACCTACTTCGAGACCGGCAACGCCACCGTCGTCGGCTCGGTCGAGTCCCGGTCGGTCAGCTGGGACACCGAGGCGCTCTCCACGACCGGCGCGCAGCCCTACTCCTGGATCGGTGACTCCATCCAGAACGAGACGGTCGGCTCCCCGGTCGTCCAGTACGGCCTGCCCGTCGTCGGCGCCGCCCGCACCTTCGCCGGTGAGTGGCTGTGCACCTCCGGTGCCTTCTCCGGCGCCGTCTGCCAGATCCGTGCCGACCAGGTCGGCATGACCATCACCATCAACGGTTTCGGCACCATCTACGACACCGTGATGGCCTACCACTACGGCGGCGGCGCGGCCGGCGGCAACGGCGACAGCGGCGGCCCCGTCTTCAGCGCCGCCGACCAGCGGCTCACCGCCCGCGGTACCCTGTCCGCGATCTCGATCGCCTCGGACGACCTCCGCACCTGCTACGGCGTCCCCGCGGGCGGCGGCCGTCAGTGCTCGGCGCGGATCTTCTTCCCGGACATCGTGCCGCAGATGGCCGTGCACAACGTCAGCATGAAGACCGCTTCCTAGTCTTCGAAGAGGCTTTCACCACAGTAGCCACCGGGCCGCAGCCCGGTGGCACTGCGAATGACCCGAACTCGTGTGCTCGATGTACTCCATCATCTCGTCCTTTGTGGACAGAGCCTGCTGCATCGGCACGAACTGCTTGCGCGAGTCGCGGTTGAACGCCAGGAAGAACAGTCCGGCGTCGAGGTGCCCGAGGCCGTCCGTGCCGTCGGTGAAGTTGTAGCCGCGGCGCAGGATCCGCGCCCCGTTCAAGCGACTCCGGCGAGGCGAGCCGGATGTGCGCGATCGTCGCCGATCACCGGATGCCCGCCCGCGCCCTTGACGTGCAGATCGGGTTCGTCGAACTCCTTCTGCCTGCCCGAGCGCCGCGCCTTCGCCCTTGTTGCGGCCGACGATCTGCTCCTGCTCGACGAGCGACGTGCGGTCCCAGATCTCGATGTGCATGCGGATCCGGCGCGACACCAGGTACGTGCCGCCGACGAGCCAGTCCGGGCCGTCGCTCCTTCGAGACCCAGACGTGCTCGCGCAGCAGGTCGGTGTCCTCGGCCTTGATGTTGCGCGTGCCGTCCTTGAACCCGAACATGTTGCGCGGCGTCGCCTGCGCGCGCGTGGTCGACGACGTGCGGCCGAACCCGAGCTGCGACCAGCGGACCGCGACCCGGCCGAAGCCGATGCGGACCAGGTTGCGGATGGCGTGCACGGCGACCTGCGGGTCGTTCGCGCAGGCCTGGATGCAGATGTCCCCGTTGCTGCGCCGGGTCCAGGTCGTCCTGCGGGAAGCGCGGCAGGTCGATCAGCGCGCTCCGGCCGCTTGTCCTCGAGCCCGAACCTGTCGTCGAACAGCGACGGCCCGAAGCCGATCGTGATCGTCAGCGCGGACGCGGGCAGGTCGAGCGCCTCGCCGGTGTCCTTGGGCGGGGCTTCGGCGTTGCCACCGACCGCGCCGTTCTCCGCGCGCCTCCTGGCCGGCCGTCATCCGTTCCGCGGCCGGCGTCCACTGCTTGAGCAGGTCGACCAGCTCGGCGCGGCTGGTCGTCTTCACGTCCAGCGCGACGAAGTGCATGTCGGTCCTGCGCGGGCGTGGTGATGCCGGCCTGGATGCTCGCCGTGGAACGGCACCTGCGCCGGCCGGCGAGGTTCGTCGACCTCGGGCGACGACGTGGCCGGCCAGCGCACCGGCCGCGCGGCACCCGCGCCCGCGAGCGCCACACCGGCGCCCGCGAACCCGAGCAGCCTGCGGCGCGGGACACGCCGCGTCACTTGGCCGACACCACTTCGGCGACCTTGCTGACCGGCTCGCCGAGCGCGTCGACGGCCTCGGCCAGCGCCTTGATCTCGTCCTGCGTCAGCTCGGTGTAGAGCTTGAAGCCGTCACCCTTGCGGTGCTTCTCCAGCAGCCTCGTCGAGCGCCTTGAACTTCGCGTCCAGAGTGGACACCAGCGCCGGCGTCCTTCTGCTCCACGACCGGCCGCAGCGCCGCGATCGCCGCCTGCGAACCGTCCACGTTGGACCGGAAGTCCCACAGGTCGGTGTGCGAGTAGCGGTCCTCCTCGCCGGTGATCTTGCCGGTGGCGACCTCGTCGAGCAGCTCCTTGGCGCCGTTGGCGAGCTGCAACGGCGTCAGCTCGACCGTCTTCGCCTTGGCCACGATCTCCTTGACGTCGACCAGCAGCTGGTCCGCGATCTTGTCCGAGTCGGCCTGCAGCCCGTCGACTCCCACAGGTCCTTCTCGAGGCGGTGGAAGCCGGTGAACTCCATGCCCTCCTCGATCACGTCCTCGCGGCCGTCGATCTTGGGGTCGAGGTCGCCGAAGCTCTCCGCGACGGGCTCGATGCGCTCCCAGTAGACCGCGCCACCGGGAAGAGCGCCTTGGCGCTCGTCGACCTTCTTGGCCTTGACCGCGTCCACGAACTCCTCGGTCTTCACCAGCAGCTGGTCGGCCTGCGAGTTGACGTAGCGCTGGTAGCTCTTCGTCGCCTCGGCCAGCAACGCGTTGCCGTCGGTCGACTTCTTGCTCGTCACCGGTGACCGTGAAGTCGCCGCGGATGCCGTCGCCCTTCATGCCGGGCTTGCACGCGGTCTGCAGCTTGCCGGACTCGGTGACCTCGACGATCAGCTTGCGGGTCAGCCCCGGCCCGATGTTCTCGACCTCGCCGAGGATCCGGTCGCCCTCCGCGTAGAGGTAGAACTCGGTCACCTTGGTGCCCTTGTTGGTCACCTCGAACGTGACGTTGCCGGTGCTCGCCTCGGTCTTCGGCGACCTTGCACGCGTCGTCGGTCGCCTCGACCGCGATCGAACCCGCACGCACCGCTCGCTGCCGTCGTTGCTGCTACACGCCGCCAGCACCGCGAGCGAGCCGCAGAATGCACTAGCTGCCTTGCGCACGCTCACTCCATTGATCGAGTTGGCCACGGCGGCGCGGCGGCGCGGCCGAACGAGGAACAGGGACAGGACAACCCCCACGTAGGCGACCCACGCGATGGCCTGCAGCACGGACGTCCGCTGCGAGTAGTTGAAGAACCCCTTGAGCAGCGCGCCGTACCAGGAGTCCTCGGGCACGATGTCGCTGATGTCGAACGCGAGCGTGTTCAGCCCGGGCAGGATCGCGGCCTCCTGCAGGTCGTGGATCCCGTAGCTGAGCACCCCGGCGGCCACGAACACGAGCAGCACACCCGTGACCGTGAAGAACTTGCCGAGGTCGAACCGGATCGCCCCCTGGTACAGCAGCGCGGCGATGCACGACCGCCACCGCGATCCCGGCGAGGAACCCGATCAGCGGCTGCGTCGTGCCACCACCGGCAGCCTGCACGCTGGAATAGAAGAAGACCGCCGTCTCCAGCCCCTCGCGCCCCACCGACAACAAGGCCACACGCAACAATGGCGATTGGTCCGATTTTGAGCGCTTCGTCCATTTTGCCGCGCAACTCGGCCGCAATCGTCTTGGCCGCCCTGCGCATCCAGAAGATCATTCCGGTGACGAACGCGACGGCAATGATCGACATGCCCCCGCCGAACGCTTCCTGCTGCTCAAACGTCATGCCGGCAGCACTGAAGGTGATGATCGCCCCCGCCGCCACGGACAGCGCCGTAGCGACGGCGACACCGACCCAGACCCACTTGAGCGCGTACCGCCGATCGGTCTTCACCAAGAATGCGATCAGGATGCTCACCACCAGCGCAGCCTCAAGGCCTTCGCGCAGCCCGATCAAGCCATTGGTGAACAACATCCCGAGCCTCCACAAATTAGGTCGCCCTGAATTTAGGTAAGGCTCACCTGCATGTCCAGCCGCCAACAGTGCCGCTTTCATCACGCTTCACCCGCTCTGCCCACCGGCTGAGCACGTAGCCTGGATCCCGTGGTCCCGCCGCAGCTGAAGGAGCCCCCCGTACGCCGCAACCGAGCCGGCAACATCTTCGGCCGCATCGTCCTGGTGCTGCTGCTGATCGTCGTAGTAGCCGCCGGCGCCTGGGGCCTGGGCGCCCTGAACCGCCGCGACGCCTCCCCGCTGGGCCCACCCCCCTTCCTGGTGCCAATCCAGGACGTCCAACCAGGCGCCGCAGCCCCCGGCAACGCCCAATCCCCAGGCAGCGCCCCAGCCACCGGCACAAATCCCCTGGCCGAATGGGCAACCACGAGTCGCCTCAAAAACCGACATCCCCCAACGCGCCCTGCACGCCTACGCCGCAGCCGACCTGGCAATGCAACGAGACGCCCCCGCCTGCCGAATCTCCTGGGCAACCCTGGCCGGTATCGGCCGAGTCGAGTCCCGCCACGGCACCATCAACGGCGCCCGCCTACAGGAAAACGGCATCCCCTCCCGCCCGATCGTCGGCATCCCCCTGGACGGCTCCCCCGGCATCCGAGCGATCCGCGACACCGACGGCGGCCGCCTGGACGGCGACACCACCTGGGACCGCGCAGTGGGCCCAATGCAGTTCATCCCCGGCACCTGGAACCGCTGGGCAAAACGCGCAGCAGCCGACGGCCTGCCCGCCGACCCCCAGAACATCGACGACGCGGCCCTGGCAGCCGCCCGCTACCTCTGCGGCGGCGGGGCAAGGGACCTGGGCACCGGCCAGGGCTGGTGGGCCGCAGTGATGGCCTACAACAACTCCGTGGTGTACGGCCAAAACGTCTTCAGCGGCGCCGACGCCTACGCAAGGGCAAGCATCGCCCAGTAACCCCCACCCCTTCCCACGCGACGGCGCAGCCGAGCCGTCCCTCCACCGCGATGGCGCAGCCGAGTTGGCGGTAGTTAGCGGCGCTTCGATCATGGGTCGGTAGTACTTGCAGACGCCATTAGCCCTCAACCGCGAGGCCGGAGGCGAGCCGTCCCTCCACCGCGATGGCGCAGCCGAGCCGACCTGAGCGCAAGGCACCTACGAAACCGCCAGCCGCCGTAAGCAACAGGCGTGCCATCAACCCGCGCCCCCAACGCAGAAACGGGGCAGCGGAAGACCCACTGCCCCGCAGGCCAGGCGACCCGAAGACAACGCCGATCAGTCGGGGCGACCGGCACGGGCAAACACCCAACCCCGCACTGCACAAACCATCTGTGCGTTCTCACCCCAGCCAACCGGCACCACCACAGAAACCTCGATCACAACCTCGCCACCCGGCTCAACCGGCTCCTCCGGAACCGGAGGCTCAGCCCGATCACAAGGCGGCACAGCAGGCGTAGTAGGAACGCGTAGGCACAACCGGATCCTCAGCCCGAGGCGTAGACGTAGGCGGAACCTCAGTAACAGGCTCACTGGTCTCAACCGGCGAAGACGCAACCGGCGGCTCCAACGTAGGAGGCGCAGGCACCACAACAGAAGAAGAAGTAACAACCGGCGAAGAAGTGTCCGAAGAGGACGGAACCGGCTCCAAAGGATCCTCCGCAGGAGGCTCATTCCGCCCCCCAGCCGGCGGCTTACTCCCAGAAGTCCGAACAGTCTCGGTAACAGTCGACACCGCAACCCGAGTCTGCGTGGCCAGCCGAGCCGCCCGAACCTCCCGAGCCTGCCCCTCCACCACCACGGTCTCCGTGACCGTCGACATCGTGGACCCCGTCTCGAACGGCTCGGTCCACCACTGCGACGTGGGACGCGACGACGGCGGCGGAGCGGCCAGCGGCGCCTCGTCCGGCGACCCGGTCAAGGCGATCAGCACGAACATGCCGCCGAGCGCCAGGAACGGCACGACGACTACGGCTCCGAAGCACCCGCGACCGCTGCGCGGCTCATCACGATGGCTCATCTGGGACACACCCCCGAACGGTGACAACTGTTCCATCTGGTTGATCGTCCACATGGAACAGTCCGTCACAGTTCTTTAGTCACACGATGGGGTGTTACACCAGCGGGGGCAACTCCGGAGCGTGAGCAGCGGGCGAAGATGAAAGGCTTTCCAGAGCCAACGAAACGGCCTTCTCCAGCTGCGGGTCGCGCCCGGAAACGCGGTCGGCAGGCGTCATGACCACCTCGATGTCGGGGTCGACACCGTAGTTCTCCACGCCCCACCCGTGGCCCTTGAAGAAGCTGGCGTACCTCGGCTGGGTGACCATGGTGCCGTCGACGAGCGAGTAGAGCATGTCGATGCCGATGACGCCGCCCCACGTTCGGACCCCGACGACCGGTCCGATGCCCAGTTCCTTGATGGCCACGTTCACGATGTCGCCGTCCGAGCCGGCGAACTCGTCGGCCACCGCCACGACCGGGCCGCGGGGCGCGTCCTGGGGGTAGCTCTCGGACTGCGTGTAGCCGCGGGCGACGGACCAGCCGATCACCTTGCGGCCGAGCTTCTCGATCACGAGCTGGGAGGTGTGGCCGCCGCCGTTCTCGCGGACGTCCAGCACCAACGCCTCGCGCGCGAGCTCCACGCGCAGGTCGCGGTGCAACTGGGCCCAACCGGCGCCCATCATGTCCGGCACGTGCAGATAGCCCACACGGCCGCCGGACAGCGAGTGTGTGTACGCGCGCCTGTTGGCCACCCAGTCGTGGTAGCGCAGAGGCTCCTCATCGGCCAGAGGCACGACCACGACCCGACGCAGCTCGCCACCACCGCCGGGGCGCACGGTCAGCTCCACGGGCTTGCCCGCGGTACCCACCAACAACGCACCAGGACCGGCCAGATCGACCGGACGACCGTCCACGGCCACGATGGCGTCGCCCGCGCGCACGGCCACGCCGGGTGCGGCCAACGGCGAACGAGCGTGCGGATCGGACGTCTCGCCGGGGATCACACGCGAGACGACCCATGAATCGCCAACGCGAGAGAGGTCAGCGCCCAGCAGACCCTGACGGCGAGAAGCGGGCACCCGAGGCGACTCGCCCCACACGTACGCGTGGGAGGTCCCGAGCTCGCCCTGCACCTCCCACAGCAGGTCGACGAGGTCGTCGTGGCTGCCCACCTCGGCCACCAGCGGCCGGTAGCGGTCGAGTTCGCCCTGCCAGTCGACGCCGCCCATGTCGGTGCGCCAGAAGTGGTCGCGCATGAGCCGACCGTTCTCGGCGTACATCTGCGCCCACTCCGCGGCCGGGTCGATCACGAGCCGCACGCGCGCCAGGTCGATCTCGACGTAGTCGGCGGAGTCGTCGTCGACCTTGCTGTCGGACGGCACGACCCGCAGGTCGCCGCGGTCCTCGACGACCATCCGCTTGCCGTCACCGGACACCGCAAACGCTTCCGCGCTGTCCGCCAGGCACTCGGTCTTCTTCTTCGTGAAGTCGTACCGCTCCAGCACGGTGCGCGGCGGCCGCGCGTCCGGCGACGCCAGGTTGTCGCCCAGCACGCCGAGCAACGGCCGGCGCAGCCACAGCAACCCACCGCGGGCGGCCTTCAGACCGACGTAGTCGGCCGCGGCGACGGGCAACGGCACCACGCGATCGGCGAGGCCCTCGATGTCGACCCGCGTGGTGGACGGCTTCTCGTCCTCGTCGTCGGAGTCCTTGTCCTCGTCACCGACCGGGCGGCCGCCGTACATCGGGTCGAACGGCGACGGCGTGGCAGCGGCCAGCGGCACCAGGTGCGGGCGGCAACCGGTCGGGAACGACAGGTCGAACACGTGCGAGTCGTACACCGGGTCGAACGTGCGGATCGACAGGAACGCGAGGTACTTGCCGTCCTCGGTGAACGTCGGCGCGAAGTCGGAGAACCGCAGCGGCGTGACGTCCACAACGGACAGATCAGAGGTGTTCACCATCTTGATGTGCCGCAACGGAGTCGGGCCCGGATGCGACCACGCGAGCCACGAGGAGTCGCGGGAGAAGGCCAGATGGCTCACGTTGGCGTTCGCGCCCGAGACGACCTCGCGCACCTCACCGGACGCGATGTCCACCAACAACAACCGGCCGTCGTGCGTCGCGACGGCAACGCGCGACCCGTCCGGCGCGGCGGCGAGGGACATCACGCGCCCGAGCTGACCGGAAGCGACGCGGCGAGCGGTGTTGCCCGGCTCGACGCCGCCGACGGGCGCGATCTCCAGGGCCTCCTCGCCCTCGACATCGGTCACCCACACGACGTGCTCGGTCTCGCCCAGCACCTTCGGCAGCCGCGCACGCACGTCCGAGCGGTCGGCCAGCGCGCGGACCGGACCATCGCGATGCGTCACCCAGTGCACGGAACCGCGGACCTCGACGACCGAGGCGCGCCCGGTGTGGTCGACGCTGAACGACTCGATGTTCCCGGATGCCTTGACGTGGCGCGGTTGCAGGCCGGTGCGCGGCCCGCCGAGCTTGATGTCGAGCTTGCGCAGGTCCGACAGTCCTTCCAGCAGCCACAGCTCGCCGGCCTGGTGGAAGATCACCCGCGAGCCGTCGGTGGAAGCGTTGCGGGCATAGAACTCCCCGGCCGTGTGGCGGCGCAGGTCGGTGCCGTCCGGCAGCACGGAGTACACGCTGCCGACGCCCTCGTGGTCGGACAGGAACGCGATGCGCCCGTCCACCCACATCGGGTTCGTGAGTGAGGACTTCAGGTCTCCGAGAATCCGGGCGAACTCGCCGTCACCGGCAAGATCCACCCACAGCTTTCCGGCGGTGCCGCCCCGATAGCGCTTCCAGTTCGCGGGTTCCTGCATGTAGCTGGACGACGTGACGATCTGCCCGTCCGGACCGAACGAGACGTCGTTGACCCACCCGTACGGCAGCACCTCGGCCGGTCCGCCGTCCAGCGGAACGGCGTGCGCCTGCTTGCGGTTGCGCGACATCTGCCCGGTGGTGGACACGGCGAGCACTCTGCCGTCCGGCATCCACCCGGACACGGCCGTGCGGCCCACGCCCCAGTGCGTCAACCGGCGCGCCGGACCACCGTCCACAGGCGCCACCCGCACCTCGGGGGCACCGTCGATCCAGCTGGTCCACGCGAGCTGCGTGCCGTCGGGGGAGATTCGCGGTGAGCGGGCCGGTACCTGGTCCGCGGACGCGCGCCAGGCCCTTCCTCCGTCGACGGGCGCGAGCCACACGTCGTCCTCGGCCACGAACGTCACCAAGTCACCGCAGAGGTGCGGATACCGCAGGTAAGTCACGAGATCGACGTTAGCCCACGTTCACCGTTTCAGGAGGGCCAAAACCGCCGCCAGTCCGCCGCGGCAAGAGATTCCCTACCTTCGGCCCTGGCTTTCGCCTCCGCGTCGCGAACGTTCGCGGCGAAACGGCGGCACACCTGACGAAGCTCCGTCTCCGGGTCCTCACCCGCGAGCTTCGCGAGAGCCGTGACGACGAACAGCGTCGTGCCCGTGTCGTCACCCTCCGGCAGCAGGTCGACCGGGAACCCGGCGCGTTTGGTGCGCTGCACCAGTTTCGCGGCCAGGGCCACCGCCGGCTGACCGAGCGCGACACCGTCCACACTGGACTCGCGCCGCTTCTCCACCTGCTTCAGCTCTTCCCAGCGATGTTGTTGCGAGGTCGCATCGTGGACGGCCGGATCATGGCCCTCGAACACGTGCGGGTGGCGCCCGATGAGCTTGGCGACCAGTTCGGCCGCGACCGCATCGATGTCGAATGGATCTTCGACGTCCTCGGCGGCGACCCGTGCGTGGAACAGCACCTGGAGCAGGACGTCGCCCAGCTCCTCGCGCATCGCCGCGCGGTCGCCGTCCTCGATCGCCTCCAGCAGCTCGAAGGTCTCCTCGACCAGGTACTGGCGCAACGACTCGTGGTCCTGCTCCGCGTCCCACGGACAGCCGCCGGGCGAACGCAGCCGGTGCATCACGGCGGCGGCGTCGAGCAGCGCGGATCCCATCGGCTCCGGCGTGGTGATCACCTGGGCGCCGGGATAGGCCGACGGTTCGGTGGTGAGCACGACCGCGCCGTCCTCCGGCACCGCGGGCACGGGCCCGTCGACCCCCAGGGGCGACCAGAACTCCGCGGAGACGCCCTCGCCCGCGTACACGGCCTTGGCGGCGCGCAACGCGGGCAGGGCGGCAGCGGGCAGCACCGCGTCGAGCCGCTCGCTGAGGACTACGACGGTGATCAAGACTTGTTCTTGGTCTGTGGCACGCCGACGAAGCCGGCCCTCTCACCGGCGCTGGGCACGACCGTGGCGTCGGTCGCGTCCCACACGCCGTAGCGGGGGTTGACCTCGATCGGCAGGTCCGCCGCGAGGTACTGGGCGATCCGCAGGCCGAACGCGGCGAGCAACCTCGGGTCGATGCGCTCGGCGAGGTCGTCCTCACCAGGCGTCGCCGCGACCGTGTTGCGCTGCTGGACCATCGCGACCATCCAGCTGGACTGCTGCTCGTCCGCGGGGAACGCGACCACGGTGCCGGGCCGCACGCCCCACAGCATGGTGTGCACGAGCGACGGGTTCTCGGTGACGCGCACCTTCTGGCCCGTCGCCGACGCCTGCTGGCCACCCGTCGTGCGCGGGGCCTCCTGGATGAACTTCGACATCTTCGAGGGGTCGGCCGCGACCTCGGCGGCCTTCTCCTTCGCTTCCTTCGAGTCCTTGGTCTGGAAGAAGTCGATGGTGATCTCGAGCGTGGAGAGGTTGCGGCGGGCCAGCTCACCCATGATCAGCACGTCGCGGGTGCGGCGGTAGATCGTGGTGGCGTCCTGCTCGCTCTGCTTGGCGGCCGCCTCGGGCCCGCCCTTCTCCTGCACCGCGTCGTACACCTTGGTCTCGTCGACCGTGATGTTCTCGCGCTGCCCCGCGTACTCGGCGATCTTGTGCGTGATCTCGTCCGCCAGCACCAGCCGCGAGACCTGGTCGAGCTTGCCCTGGTCCTGCATCTGCTTGGCGGCGGGCTCCTTCTTGAGCACCGTGACCGTGCGCTCCTGGACGGTCTTCAGGTTGACCGTCTCGTCCCCGACGATCGCGGCCGAGCCGGCCTTTGCTGGGCCGGTGCCGCATCCGGTGGCCGCTAGTGCCACAGCCACACCGACCAGCGAGAAACGCTTCAGAACAGTGCTCACGAGGATCTACCCTCTCACGCCGTGGTGACCGGGGTCACGGGAGTCCCCGCCAGTGAGTCGAGGAACGCACCGCACCAGTTCAACAGCTCCTGGTCGCGCAGCTGTGGTGCACCCATTCGGCCGCCCGCCGCTCCTTCGGTCGGCCTAGGCACGGTGACCGTCCCCATGGCCTGCTTGTAGACGGCCTTCGGGAACAGGCGGCGCAACCTGACCAGCTGCGAGTCGCGCAGCTCCAGCTTCGCGAACCGCACGTTCTGCCCCATGGCGATCACCTCGGTGACCCCGTGGCGGCGGCACGCGTGGCGCAGGCGGGCGACCCCGAGCAGGCGCTCGACCGGCTCCGGTGGCGTGCCGTAGCGGTCCTTGAGCTCGTCCCACACCGACTGCAGCGCCGGCTCGTCCGAGGCGGCCGCGATCTTGCGGTAGGCCTCCAGCCGGAGCCGTTCGCCGGGCACATAATCGTGCGGGATGTGCGCGTCGACCGGAAGATCGACGCGGACCTCGGCGAGCTCCTCCTCTTCGGCGCTCTCCGCTCCCGCGTGCTTGCGGAACGCCTCGACGGCCTCGCCGACCAGGCGGACGTAGAGGTCGAAGCCGACGCCCGCGATGTGCCCGGACTGCTCGGCGCCGAGGATGTTGCCGGCGCCGCGGATCTCCAGGTCCTTCATCGCGACGGCCATGCCGGCGCCCAGCTCGGTGTTCTGCGCGATCGTCGCGAGCCGGTCGTGCGCGTGCTCGGTCAGCGGCGTCTCCTGCGGGTACAGGAAGTACGCGTACCCGCGCTCGCGGCCACGGCCGACCCGGCCGCGCAGCTGGTGCAGCTGGGCCAGGCCGAGCAGGTCGCCGCGTTCGACGATCAGCGTGTTGGCGTTGGAGATGTCGAGGCCGGTCTCGACGATCGTGGTGCAGACGAGCACGTCGTACTCGCGCTCCCAGAACCCCTGGATGAGGTGTTCGAGCTTGTCCTCGTTCATCTGGCCGTGCCCGGTGACCACGCGGGCCTCCGGCACCAGCTCGCGGATGCGCTTCGCGGCCTTCTCGATCGTCGAGACCCGGTTGTGCACGTAGAAGACCTGGCCGTCGCGCATCAGCTCGCGCCGGATCGCCGCACCGACCTGCTTGTCGTCGTACCCGCCGACGTAGGTGAGGATCGGGTGCCGTTCCTCCGGCGGCGTCAGGATCGTCGACATCTCGCGGATGCCCGCGAGCGACATCTCCAGCGTGCGCGGGATCGGCGTGGCGGACATCGTCAGCACGTCGACGTGCGTGCGCAGCGCCTTGATGTGTTCCTTGTGCTCCACGCCGAACCGCTGCTCCTCGTCGACGATCACGAGGCCGAGGTCCTTGTACCGCACGGTCTTCTGCAACAGCCGGTGCGTGCCGATCACGATGTCGACCCCGCCGTCGGCGAGCCCGGCGAGGGTCTGCTCGGACTCCATCGGGTCGGTGAACCGGCTGAGTCCCTTGACGGTCACCGGGAACTGCCGCATGCGCTCGGCGAACGTGTTGAGGTGCTGCTGGGCGAGCAGCGTCGTCGGCACCAGCACGGCGACCTGCTTGCCGTCCTGCACCGCCTTGAACGCCGCGCGGACCGCGATCTCGGTCTTGCCGTAGCCGACGTCGCCGCAGATGACGCGGTCCATCGGCACGGACCGCTCCATGTCGGCCTTGACCTCGTCGATCGCCGCCATCTGGTCCTGCGTCTCGGTGAACGCGAACGCGTCCTCCAGTTCGCGCTGCCAGGGCGTGTCGCTCGCGAACGCGTGGCCGGGGGCGGACTGCCGGGCCGCGTAGAGCTGCACCAGCTCGGCCGCGATCTGCTTGACCGCCTTGCGCGCCTTGGACTTCGTGTTCTTCCAGTCGCTGCCGCCGAGCTTGTTCAGCGTCGGCAGCTCGCCGCCGACGTACCGGCTGACCTCGTCGAGCTGGTCGGTCGGGACGAACAACCGGTCGCCCGGCTGGCCGCGTTTGCTGCTCGCGTACTCGAGAACGAGGTACTCGCGGGTGGCGCCGGCGACCGTCCGCTGCACCATCTCGACGTACTTGCCGATGCCGTGCTGCTCGTGCACCACGAAGTCGCCTGCCTTGAGCGCCAACGGGTCCACCGCGTTGCGCCGCTTCGACGGCATGCGGCGCATGTCCTTCGTGGACGTTCCGCCACGACCGCCGGTCAGATCGGTCTCGGTGAGCACGACCAGCGCGAGGTCCGGCAGGACGAAGCCGTCCTCCAACGCACCGCGCACGACCGTGACGGTGGCCGCTTTCGGTGCCGCGTCAAGAGATTCGACGCAGACCGCGCTGACGTCCGCTTCCTTGAGCTGTTCCGTGGCACGCTGCGCGGTGCCGGCACCCGGCACGACCAGCACGGCCGCGCCACCGGAAACGGTGTGCGCCCGCAGGTCCGCGAACGCCCGTGTGACGTCGCCCTGGTAGGCCTCGACCGGTTTGACGTCGAGGTGCACGACGTCCGGCGCGTCGGTGGTGAGCTGGCTGAGCGTCCACCACGGACGGTCGTTCGCCTTGGCGGTGGCCGAGATCTCCTTGATGCTCTGGTAGGCGCTGCGCCCGAGGTCGATCGGCGCCTTGCCACCGCCCGCCGCGGCCATCCAGGACGCCTCGAGGAACTCCTGCCCGGTCCGCACCAGGTCCGCGGCCCGCGCCCGGATCTTCTCCGGGTCGTTGAGCAGCACGTGCGTGCCCTTGGGGACCACGTCGGTGAGCAGCTGGAGCTCGCCCGGACACAGCGCGGGGATCAGCGCCTCCATGCCCTCGACCGCGATGCCACCGGAGATCTTCTCCAGCATCTCGGCCAGGTGCGCGTCGGACCGGTGCTCCTCCGCGAGTTCCGCCGCACGCTGCTTCACGTCGTCGGTCAGCAGCAGCTCACGGCACGGCGGCGCGACGAACTCGGTGATCTCGTCCGGCAGCGACCGCTGGTCCTGCACCGAGAACGGCCGGATCTCGCTGACCTCGTCGCCCCAGAACTCGACGCGGAACGGGTGCTCGGCGGTCGGCGGGAAGATGTCGAGGATGCCGCCGCGGGTCGCGTACTCGCCACGCTTCTCGACCATGTCGACGCGGGTGTAGGCGTTCTCGGCGAGCCGCGTGACCAACTCGACGAAGTCCTGCTCCTCGCCGGTCTTGAGGTGCACCGGCTTGAGGTCGCCGAGGCCGGGCGCCATCGGCTGGATGAGGCTGCGGACGGTCGTGACGACGACCCTGAGCGGGTTGCCCTCGGGATGCTTGAGGCGACGGAGGATCTCGAGCCGCGCACCCACGGTGTCCGCGCGCGGTGACAGCCGCTCGTGCGGCAGCGTCTCCCAGCTCGGGAAGAGCACCACCTGGTCGTGGCCGATCAGATCGCGGACGACGTTCGCCAGCTCCTCGGCCTCCCGGCCGGTGGCGGTGACGGCGAGCACCGGTCGCGCGGTGGACAGGGCGGCGGTGACCAGCGGGCGGGCGGCCAGCGGGCCGTCCAGCTCCAGCTCGGGCACGCCGGCGGAGTCGATCAACGAGCGGAGGGCTTTGTCGGGCAGGACACCATCGAGCAGGCCGAGCAGCGGCATGTGAGAAACCCCGTCGAGTGCGGAACGCCAGACAGACCCCTGCCTGGGACGAGGGGTCTCGCCAACCACCATAGCTCGTGTGGCGAACCCTTAACGGGTGGCTCTAACGGTCACGCAGGGCTGCCGCGCGCTGCCTCTTTCTTGCGCTGGACGTACCCGACGGGGTCCCCGTCGTAGCTGCGGCAGTCGTCCTGCCAGGTCGCAAGGGCCTGCCTGATCTCGCCCGCCGAGTGCACGAAGGCCAGGGAACCGCCGTGCCGGATGGTGGTCTGCTCGACGTCGGTCCACACGAGGTCGAACCCGTGCACCCGCTACGGCGCCGTCCGCACCATCCAATCGGGGGACCTCCGGGTTGTCGTCGGGGTGCCCGACGGGTTGGCCACCGCGCCACGCAAGTCGGTTGACCTCCCGACGATCCTGATGCCGTGGAAAGAAGAGAGATCAGGGCTGACTACGACGATCAGTCCATCGTGGTTTACCAGGCCTATTCGCCCGCGATCGCGGACGCGGCCGTCGCGGCCCAGCGGTTCGTGCCGCCGTTCAAGATGGAGCGGATGACGTGGATCAAGCCGTCGTTCCTCTGGATGATGTACCGCTGCGGATACGCCCGGAAGGAAGGTCAGGAACGCGTCCTGGCCGTGCGGATCACCCGCGAGGGGTTCGACTGGGCGGTGTCGAACGCGGTCGAGAGCAACATCAAGGGCAAGCCTGCCGTGCGGGTGCAGTGGGACCCCGAACGCGGACTGCGCCACGAGGCCTTGCCGCACCGTTCCATCCAGATCGGTCTGACGCGCGATGCCGTCGAGAAGTACGTGCACGAGTGGACAGTCGGCATCACCGACGTGACGGCTCTTGCGCACGAGGTCCACGCTGCGGTGCGTGCGAACGACCTCGATGCGGCGCGCGCACTCCTGCCCGTTGAACGGCCCTACAACACACCGCTCGCGTAAAGCATCGCGGCGCTGCGATCCCACAGCTCCTCGGCAAGTTCGTCCTGCACCCGGCGGCTGCTGGGAGCCGGCTCGTTCTCCTCGTAGTAGTCGCCGGACCGGAACGTGACCCCCGGGGTGCCCAGCGCGAGGAAGAGCAGGCCTTCCGCGCCCTTGTCCGGACTCTTGAGCAGGTGCCGCAGCGGAGTGCGGTAGAGCAGGCGGAACACACCGGTGCTGTCGTTGCCGAAGTTGCTGGCGATGGATCCGGGGTGGAAGGCGGCCGTCGAGATGCCGTCCTCGTGGTAGCGGCGGTGCAGTTCGCGGGTGAACAGGATGTTCGCCAGCTTGGCGTTGCCGTAGGCCCGCAGGGGTGAGTAGTCCGCCTCGTTGTTCAGGTCGGCGAGGTCGAATTCACTGAAGCGCCTGGCTGCGCGGCTCGCGGTCTGGATCACCTTCGCGCCGGACTGGATGAGTACCGGTAACAGCAGTTGCGTCAGGCAGAACGGCGCGAGGTGGTTCACCTGGAACGTCGCCTCGAAGCCGTCCTCGGTGAGCCGGCGCTCGCCCATCATGCCGCCGGCGTTGTTGGCGAGGACGTCGATTCGCGGGTACCGGCTCAGCAGCACCTCGGCGAGCGCGCGCACCTGGGAGAGGTCGGCGAAGTCGGCCAGATGGTGTGGAACGTCCAGTTCGGCCGCCAGTGCCGCGGTCTTCTCGCTGGAGCGGCCCACCAGCACGACGTCCTGTCCGCGGGCGACGAGCTGGCGTGCCGCCGCGGCGCCGATGCCGTCGCTCGCACCTGTGATGACGATCAACTGAGATGTCCTCCAAGATCGGGCAGCGCCGTACGGGGAACCTAACCGACAGCCTTACGGAACCTCCACGGCACCAAACGCATAGTTAGGACATGCGCGCACTCGTTGCTGGGTTGGTGCTGGTGCTCACGGCGTGCTCGGCGCCCGAACCGGGTGGCAACGCGCCGTCGAAGGCGCCCGCGCCACAGGGTTTGAAGGTCGAAGAGGTCGCCGCGGGGTTCGAGCACGGCTGGGACATCGGCTTCCTGCCCGACGGCGCGATGCTCGTCACCGAACGGCCGGCAACGATCAAGCTCGTCAAGAACGGCCAGGTCACGCCCGTCGACATCGACCTGACCGACGTGCAGGTGCGCGGCGAGGGCGGCCTGATGGGGCTGGTCGTGCATCCGGACGGCCGGCGCTTCACCGCCTGCTACAACACCGTGCGCGACGTGCGGCTGGTGACGTTCCGCCTCGACGGCACCACGGCCACGAAGGTGAAGGACCTGCTCACCGGCATGCCGTCGAACTCGAGCGGCCGCCACTCCGGGTGCCGGCCGACGCTGGCGCCGGACGGCTCGATGTACGTCGCGACCGGTGACATCGCGCAGGGCCGCAACCCGCAGGACCGCACCAGCCTGGGCGGCAAGGTGCTGCGGATCGATCCCGAGACCGGCGAGGGCGCGAAGGGCAACCCGTTCGCCACTTCCAGCAACGCCAACGAGCGGCGGATCTACAGCTACGGCCACCGCAACGTGCAGGGCGTGGTGTTCCGGCCGGACTCCGACCAGGCGTTCTCCAGTGAGCACGGGCCGAGCGTCGACGACGAGGTCAACCTGCTGAAGGCGGGCGGCAACTTCGGCTGGGACCCGTCGAAGGGCGGCACGCAGGGCGGGTACGACGAGAGCGTGCCGATGACCGACCTGCAGCGGTTCCCGGACGCGGTGCCGGCGGTGTGGTCGTCCGGCTCGCCGACCGAGGCGATCTGCCAGGCGGCGTTCTGGAACGGCAAGCTCGCGATCACCGCGCTGAAGGGCTCGAAGCTGATGCTGTTCACGCTGGACGGCGCGGGCAAGGTGCAGAACGTCAGCGTCCCCGAGGAGCTCAACGACAAGTACGGCCGGCTGCGCGCCGCCCGCACCGCGCCGGACGGTTCGCTCTACATCACGACGTCGAACGGCACGAACGACAAGCTGCTCAGGCTCACCGGAACCGTGTGAGGTCCGCGGAAACGGCGCTCACGGCCGGGGCATGCGCAGCTTGGGCTTGTGCTCCAGCGCGGACAGGCCGTTCCAGGCCAGGTTGACCAGGTGGGCGGCCACCTCGTCCTTCTTCGGCTTGCGCACCTCGAGCCACCACTGCCCGGTCAGCGCGACCATCCCGACCAGCGCCTGCGCGTACAGCGCGGCGAGCTTGCGGTCGTAGCCCTGCCGGGCGAAGTGCACGCCGAGGATGTGCTCGACCTGCGAGGCGATGTCGTTGAGCAGCGAGGAGAACGTGCCGGAGGACGAGGCGACGGGTGAGTCGCGCACCAGGATGCGGAACCCGTCGGTCGAGCCTTCGATGTAGTCGAGCAGCGCGCAGGCGGCGTGCTCCAGCAGCTCGCGCGGGTGGCTGCTGCCGTCCAGGGCCGTGATGATCTGGTCCATCAGGCGCTGCATCTCGCGGTCGACGACGACGGCGTAGATGCCTTCCTTGCCGCCGAAGTGTTCGTACACAACGGGCTTGGAGACGCTGGCGCGGTGGGCGATCTCCTCGATGGAGGTCGCCTCGAAGCCCTTCTCGGCGAAAAGGGCCCGGCTGACGTCAAGGAGCTGCTCGCGGCGTTCCTTGCCTGTCATCCGGACCCTGGTCACCGAGTCAGCCTACGGTGCTCACTTCTTGACACTGATCCTGGCCAGCCGCTGCTCGCTGGGCCAGCGCACGTTCGTCGCCCAGCCGAACTTCTCGAACAGCCAGATCAGACGGGCCGAGGTGTCGATCTGGCCGCGCTTCACGCCGTGCCGGGCGGAGGTCGGGTCGGCGTGGTGCAGGTTGTGCCACGACTCGCCGAAGGACAGGATCGCGAGCGCCCAGACGTTGGCGGAGCGGTCGCGGGCGGCGAACGGGCGGTCGCCGACCATGTGGCAGATCGAGTTCACCGACCACGTGACGTGGTGCAGGAACGCGACGCGGACCAGGCCGGCCCAGAAGAACGCGGTGACGCCGCCCCAGAACGACCAGGTGATCAGGCCGCCGAGGACGCCGGGCGCGAGCAGCGAGATGACCGTCCACGTCACGAAGTGCTTGTCGACCCACACGATGTCCTTGTCGGCCATCAGGTCCGGGGCGAAGCGCTTGTGGTTGGTCTTGTCGCGGTCGAACAGCCAGCCCATGTGCGAGTGCCAGAAACCCTTGGCGAGCGCCTTGGGGCCGCTGCCGAAGAGCCACGGCGAGTGCGGGTCGCCCTCGCGGTCCGAGAACGCGTGGTGGCGGCGGTGGTCGGCGACCCAGTCGATGACCGGGCCCTGCAGCGCCATCGAGCCGGCGATCGCGAGGCCGATCTTGAGGGCGCGGTTGGCCTTGAAGGAACCGTGGGTGAAGTACCGGTGGTAACCGATCGTCACACCCAGGCCGGAGAGGTAGTAGAAGGCGACGAAGAGCGCCACGTCGACCCAGCCAAGGCCCCAGCCCCAGGCGAACGGGATCGCGGCGAGCAACGCGATGAAAGGAACGATGACGAACACGTAGACGCCGAGTTGTTCGGCGTTGTTGCGCTGTCCGTCGAACAACGGCTTCGGGCCCTGGTCTGTGGACGGGTCCATCGTCGTGGTCATCCGGATACCTCTGGGGGTTGGGGGATTTGTCCTACCTACGGAACCGTAACTTACGGAAGCGTAGGTTAGGTCCGCCTACTCCCGCCAGACCCGCGTGGAAACTCATGGCCAGTTCTCAGGAACATCACCGTGCGTCGCATGGAATCGAGACGTGCGCACGGGATGATCGGACGATGGCCAGACGCAAGATCATCCGGATCACCGTGACCTCGTTGCTCGTGCTGCTCGTGCTGGTCACGGTGGCTCTTGGCGGGATCGGCTGGTACTACAGCGGTGAGCTGCTCGAACCGGAGGAGGTGCCGCAGCGCTACCCGGAGACGGCGCTCGGCGTGGACGACCGGAACATCGTGCTCGCCGAGTCCAAGCTGACGACGCAGCGCGGCACGTTCGGCATCGTCTGGCCCGGTGGCGCGGCCAAGGTCGGCGACATCGCGACGACCAAGGACGGCCGCGTCGAACGCCCGTTGCTGGAGGGCACCGCACCGCCCGAGGGCACCAAGGTGCGCATCGAGACCGACGTCTACGAAGGCAACCCGAAGACGACGCTGGGTCTGGTCTACAGCGAGGTCAGGGTGCCGTCCGAGCTCGGCGAGATGCCCGCGTGGCTCGTCCCCGCCACGAACAGGGACACGTGGGTCATCACCGTGCACGGGCGTGGCGCATCGCGTGAAGAAGCGCTCCGGGTGGTTCCTCAGCTGCACGGCGCGGGGTTGCCCGTTCTGCTGATCAGCTACCGAAACGATGTGGGCGCGCCCGCGTCTCCGGACGGCCTCTACCACCTCGGCGACACCGAATGGCGTGACGTCGAGGCCGCGATCAAGTACGCGCAGGGCCAGGGCGCGCAGAAGGTCGTCCTCTACGGCTGGTCCATGGGCGGCGCGATCGTCGGGCAGACGCTGGCCCGGTCGAGCGTCGCGGCCGCGGTCAACGGCGTGGTGCTCGACTCCCCCGTCACCAACTGGACGCAGACGCTGAACCTGCAGGCGCAGAACCGGGGCGTGCCGACGTGGCTGACGCCGATCGCCGAGCTGGTGTCCGGCTGGCGCGCCGGCATCGACTTCGACCGGTTCGACCTGGTCCGCAACCCGCCCCCGCTCAAGCCGCCGACGCTGGTGTTCCACGGCTCCGCGGACGGCACCGTGCCGGCCCAGTCGTCGCGCGACCTGGCCACCGCCGCGGCCGGGCTCGGGTGGCCGCTGCAGTACGTGGAGATCCCCGGCGCCGACCACACTTCGGGATGGAATGTGGCGACCGACACGTACCGGGACGCGCTCGCCGACTTTCTGACCAGGTCAATCGGCGCGAAGCCGTGATCTTGAACTGAGCCGGATGAGTGGTGGTTGGACACGAACCGGACGTCTCGTGACAACATGTGCGCAGGACGGGCGCGAGTTCGCCCATTCCGCCATGGTGTAAAGGCAGCACCTCTGATTTTGGTTCAGATGGTCCAGGTTCGAATCCTGGTGGCGGAGCTGGCCAGAGTTGGGCACAGCAGTGTGTGGTCTTTGGGAGGTGTGAAGCTGCCCGAGGAAACGGTCGACGAGCAGGGCAACGTGGGCCACCGCCACCACGAGATGTCCGACGCGTGGCTGGTGGGCCGCGCGAGCGAGCTTGTCGCCGTGGCCCAGAGCAGTCACCTCGCCGCGCAGCTCGACGCCGCGTCGGAGATCGACCACATCCTCGCCGAGGCCCAGGGCCGCGGTGAGCCCCGCATCGTCGCGCAGCTGCTCAGAGCCGCGGCCGTGGTCCGGCTGGTGACGCCCGGGCTCGTCGACATGTCCGACCCGCAGCTCGACGAGATGCTCGCCCACTGCCGCCGACACGGCCTGAACGTGCTGGAGGCGGACGCGCGGGCGTTGCGCGGCCGCCGGTTCCTGCTGGGCAACGCCGAGGACAAGGCGCTGACCGAGATCGCGTCCGCCCTGGCGATGATGCTGGACGAGGAACCGGAGATCGATCCGGTGTTCGACAAGCGGACGTGGGACCAGCTGCTGGCCACGACGTTGCAGGACATCGCCCTCGTGCTGACCCAGCTCGGCGTCTACGAGATGGCGGACGACGTGCTGGCCCGCGGGCACAACCCGCTCTGGGAGAGCGGTCAGCCGCACCAGATCTACGTGCACCTGGTGAACCGCACCCGGCTCCGGATCGGGTGGGGACTGCGCCTCGAACGCGTGAACCACCACGACCAGGCGCACGAGCAGTTCGCGTTCGCCGCCGGTCTGGCCGAGGCCGCCGAGGTGCCGTTCCGGCAGTCGCTGCACCCCGGCCGGCGTGACCTCGCCGCCGCCGAGCAGGTGCCGATCCTGGGTGCCGCGCAGGCGCTGACGAACCCCAACGAGAACCACCTCGATCGGCTCTGGTCGTTGCGCGGCCTGTCGATGTACGCGCGGGAGCTGATCATCGTCGCCATCGCGCTGGCCCGGTGCCTGGTCGAGGCGAACCGGCTGGACGACGCGCTGAAGGTGCTCGGCGACACGCGCACGCAGATGGAGCACGACACGTCGGAGCCGTCGCTCGTGCTGTCCCTGGAACGCGAGTACGCGCACCTCAGCGGCCCGCACACGATGTCGGCGCTGGAGTCGTACAACTCGGCGCTGGAGGCCGAGCTATGGGCGATGCGCGAGTCCCGGGTGGCCACGTTGCAGACCCGCCGGGAGCACGAACGGCTGACGCGCGCGCACGGTGCGATAGCGCAGCAGGCGTTGCAGGACCCGCTGACCGGACTGCCGAACCGCCGGGCGCTCGACGACAAGATGGGCGAGCTCATCTCCGGTCAGGTCGACCCGTTCTCGATCGCGCTGGTCGACCTCGACGGGTTCAAGGGCGTGAACGACCGTCATTCACATGCTGACGGTGATGATGTTCTCCGGGTGATTGCCAGCACACTCCGGCAGGCACTGCGAGGCGACGACATGGTGGCCCGCTACGGCGGCGACGAGTTCGTGGTGCTGCTGCCGGGAGCCCCTCTGCACGCCGCCGAAGCAGCACTGGGCCGGGCCGTGGATGCCGTGGCAGGCCTGCCAATCGACCTCTCCCGGGGCGTGACGCTGTCGGTCGGCGTCATCTCACTGCGCCCCCGCGAAACCGCCAACCAGGCCCTGTCCCGGGCCGACTCGGCGATGTACGTGGCCAAGCGTCAGGGTGGCTGCCAGGTCGCGGCCGTGGCGGGGGAGCCGTCCGCGGAGGCTTAGGCTGGTCGCGGACTTCGAACCACCCAGCCTGTTAGGGAGAGCATTGATGCTCGAGGGCCCTGTCAGCACTGTCGTGCTCGCCGCCGGGGAAGGCACCCGCATGCGGTCGTCCACGCCGAAGGTGCTGCACCGGATCGCCGGACGTTCACTCGTCGAACACGCGGTGCGTGCGGCGGCGGGCACAGACCCCGACCACCTGGCCGTCGTCGTCGGCCACGGCCGTGAAGCGGTCACCGAGCACCTCGAGTCGCTCGCCGGCGCGCTGGGCCGCAAGGTCACCGTCGCGGTGCAGTCCGAGCAGAAGGGCACCGGGCACGCGGTCTCGTGCGGCCTGGCCGAGCTGCCGCACGACCTGGGCGGCACCGTGATCGTGAGCTACGGCGACGTGCCGCTGCTCGACACCCAGACCCTCACCGCACTGCTCGCCGAGCACGCCGCCGCCGGCAACGCCGTCACCGTGCTGACCGCCGTGGTGGACAACCCGGTGGGCTACGGCCGGATCCTGCGCGACTCGGACGGCTCGGTCCTGCGGATCGTGGAGCAGAAGGACGCCTCCGAGACCGAGCAGCTGATCACCGAGATCAACTCCGGCGTGTACGCGTTCGACGCCGCGGTGCTGCGCGACGGCCTCTCGCGACTGTCGACCGACAACGCGCAGGGCGAGCTCTACCTGACCGACGTGCTGGGCATCGCCCGCGGCGACGGCAAGCGCGTGGGCGCGCTGATCGCGTCCGACCGCTGGCTGGTCGAGGGCATCAACGACCGCGTGCAGCTCGCCGCCGTCGGCGCCGAGATGAACCGCCGGATCGTCGAGGGCCTGATGCGCGCCGGCGTGACCGTCATCGACCCGGCTTCGGTCTGGGTGGACGCGGACGTGACCGTAGGCCAGGACGCCCTGATCGAGCCGAACGTGCAGCTGCGCGCCGGCACCGTGGTCGGAGCCCGCGCGACCGTCGGCCCGGACACGACGCTGTCCGGCGTGACGATCGGCGAGGCCGCCTCGGTCGTGCGAACCCACGGCAGCGACTCGGTGATCGGCGCAGGCGCCACCGTCGGCCCGTTCGCCTACCTCCGCCCCGGCACCTCGCTGGGCGTGAAGGGCAAGATCGGCACGTTCGTCGAGACCAAGAACGCGCAGATCGGCGAGGGCTCGAAGGTCCCCCACCTGTCCTACATCGGCGACGCGACGATCGGCGATCACAGCAACATCGGCGCGGCCTCGGTCACCGTCAACTACGACGGCGTGAACAAGCACCGCACGATCGTCGGCTCCCACTGCCGCACCGGCTCGGACAACATGTTCGTGGCCCCGGTGACCGTGGGAGACGGCGCCTACACCGGCGCGGGCACCGTCCTGCGCCGCAACGTCCCACCGGGCGCGCTAGCCGTGTCCGGAGGCCCGCAGCGCAACCTCGAAGGCTGGGTGGTCAGCCGACGAGAGGGAACCGCCGCGGCTCAGGCAGCAGCCGCCGCCCTCGCGAAGCAGAATGACGAGAAGACAGAGGAGGGGCGCTGACCGTGAACCCACAGATGCCCGGCACACCGAAGAAGAACCTGATGCTCTTCGGCGGGCGCGCGTACCCCGAGCTGACGGAAGAGATCGCGAAGCACCTCAACGTCACGGTGACCCCGCAGCAGGCCTACGACTTCGCGAACGGCGAGATCTTCGTCCGCTTCGAGGAGTCCGTCCGCGGCTGCGACGCCTTCGTCATCCAGTCGCACACCGCGCCCATCAACCAGTGGCTGATGGAACAACTGATCATGGTCGACGCCCTGAAGCGCGCCTCGGCCAAGCGCATCACCGTGATCATGCCGTTCTACCCGTACAGCCGCCAGGACAAGAAGCACCGCGGCCGCGAGCCCATCTCCGCCCGTCTCGTCGCTGACCTCTTCAAGACCGCAGGCGCCGACCGTCTGGTCTCCGTGGACCTGCACACCGCCCAGATCCAGGGCTTCTTCGACGGCCCGGTAGACCACCTGTGGGCCATGCCCCTGCTGGCCGACCACATCCGCAGCAAGTACGCGGGCCACGAGATCACCGTCGTCTCCCCCGACTCAGGCCGCACCAAGCTGGCCGAAAAGTGGGCCGACACCCTGGGCGGCACCCCCATCGCCTTCATCCACAAGACCCGCGACCCCCTCCGCCCCAACGAGGTGGTCTCGAACCGCGTGGTCGGCAAGGTGGAAGGCCGCCTCTGCATCGTGATCGACGACATGGTCGACACCGGCGGCACGATCGCCGGCGCGGTACAGCAGCTCCTCAACGAGGGCGCCGCCGACGTGGTCATCGCCGCCACCCACGGCATCCTCTCCGGCCCAGCCACCGAACGCCTGCAGAAC
Source organism: uncultured Actinomycetota bacterium (assembly GCA_963771775.1). GTDB lineage: Bacteria > Actinomycetota > Actinomycetes > Mycobacteriales > Pseudonocardiaceae > Lentzea. Next base: position 102,480 of record CAVYUS010000001.1, on the reverse strand, counting down.
TCCGGCGCCCGCGAGGTCGTGTTCACCGACACGCTCCCAATCCCAGCCGAAAAGCGCTTCCCGAACATGACCGTGCTCTCGATCGCTCCCCTCCTGGCACGCGTGATCCAGGAAGTCTTCGAGGACGGCTCCGTCACCTCGCTCTTCGACGGCAACGCCTGACCTGAGCCAGACAGGGCCCTCCTAGCCACTCGCGGCAAGGAGGGCCCTTAGCTATCCGCGAAGGCGTAGCCGAGCCGTCCCTCCCCACGCGATGCCGCAGGCGAGCCGTCCGGAGCGCAAGCTCCCGGTGGTGGGGTCCCCCGATCAGATTGCCGGGGTCTGGGGTAGAGCCCCAGGAAACGCACGCATCGCAAGGTCGCCGCCCGCAAGGTCGCCGCCTGCAAGGTCGCCGCCTGCAAGGTCGCCGCCTGCAAGGTCGCGGTATTGCAAGGTGACCACCCGCAACGCCGCCCGCCCGCAAGGTCACCCGATCCCAAGGTCACCGCCCGCAAAGCGACCACCCGCAAGGCCGCCCGATCGCAAGGCCGCCCGATCGCAAAGCCGCGCGCCTACAAGATGACCACTCCCAAGCCGACCCCAGGCAATCCCCACCCCACAAGCCGCGAACAAGCCGTCAACAACCCCATCACCCCAAACCCCACCCCCGATTAGCACCCCCACCCCCCACTCACCTACACTGGTCGGGTTGCCTCGGCGAGGGCGAGCTTGCATGCTCGGCGTGATCGACGTGGCGGCTTGATGCCGCGCGTGTTGACCTCTATTTCCGCGCGCTGCTCGCCGCCGCTGGCCACCACCCCAACGCTGAAAACTTGTGCACCGCCCCGACGTACAAGGCCAGACTTGTAAGGAGTACCCCACCGTGTCCGAGGTCCGTCTCGCCGCTGAGCAGCGCACTGAATTCGGCAAGGGCGCAGCCCGCCGTACCCGTCGCGCCGGCAAGATCCCCGCGGTGCTCTACGGCCACGGTTCCGACCCGAAGCACCTGGCCCTGCCGGCGCTCGAGTTCGCCCGTGTTGTCCGTGAGCATGGTCAGAACGCTGTCCTCACCCTCGCCCTCGATGGCGCGAGTGAGCTGGCTCTGACCAAGACCGTCACCACCCACCCCATCAAGAACTACATCGAGCACGTCGACCTGCTCCTCGTCCAGCGTGGCGAGAAGGTCACCGTGGAGGTGCCGCTGGTCATCTCCGGCGAGCCCGCCTCGGGCACGCTGCTGACGCAGGACCTCAGCACCATCACCATCGAGGCCGACGCGCTGAACATCCCCGACCAGATCGAGCTGTCGATCGCGGGCATTGCCGCCGGCACCCAGATCCACGCCAGCGACCTGACCCTTCCCGAGGGCGCCACGCTCGCCGGTGACGCCGACGCGCTCGTCGTCGCCGTCAACGAGGCGCCGTCCGCCGCGCAGCTCGAGGGTGACGAGGCCACTCCGGCCGAGGCCACCGAGGAAAGCTGAGCCCCATCACGTCGGGCCGGACAAACGGCGCGCCGCCTCCTCACGAGGGGGGCGGCGCGCCGTTCCCATACCTGCGCCCCACGGAGATCCGGGCGAAGACCTTCCGCCGCAAGCGCCAGGGCTACGACCCGGGCCAGGTGAACGAGTTCCTGCTGATCATCGCCGACGCGCTGGCCGGCCGGATGCGGCTCGACCCGGACCACATCCGGACCGTCCGGTTCGCCTCGGTCCCCAACGGCTACGACCCGCTCAGCGTCGACGGTGTCCTGCAGCTCCTCGAGTTCCAGGTCCGCAACGGCATCGTGCCGCCGACGGGTCTGAACACCGGCGAGGACCTCTACGCGCGCAAGCTGCCGAAGTCCGGCACCGGATACGATCGCGCCGAAGTCGACGCCTTCCTCGCGCGCGCCGCGGCCAACCTGGACGGCCGGGGCGCCATGACCTCCACCGAGGTTCGCAACACCCGGTTCAGCACCACGTCCGGCCTGCTGGGCAAGGGGTACCAGGTGCCGGCCGTGGACGCGTTGCTGGACGATCTCGAGCAGGAGTTGCGGTTCCGTGGACGATGACCTCGCCCTCATTGTCGGCCTGGGCAATCCCGGCCCGAAGTACGAGGGCAACCGCCACAACATCGGCTTCCTGGTCCTCGACGAGCTCGCCGCGCGGATGAACGGCAAGTTCAAGGCCCACAAGTCCGGCGCCGAGATCGTCGAAGGCCGGTTGAACGGCCACCGCGTGATCCTGGCCAAGCCGCGCAGCTTCATGAACCTCTCCGGCGGCCCCGTCGCGAGCGCCGTGAAGTTCTTCAAGCCCACCACCATCGTCGTGATCCACGACGAGCTGGACCTCCCGTTCGCCGCCATCCGGATGAAGCTCGGCGGCGGCGACAACGGCCACAACGGACTCCGCTCCATCACGAAGTCCCTGGGCACCAAGGACTACCACCGCGTCCGGTTCGGCGTGGACCGTCCGTCGGGCCGCCAGGACCCCGCCGACTACGTGCTGAAGGACTTCTCCACTGTGGAGCGCAAGCAGCTCGCGCTGGAGATCGACCGGGCGGCGGACGCGGCCGAGGCGCTGGTCACCAAGGGCCTGGAAGCCGCACAAAACGCTTTCCACTAGCGGCACAATGGACGGCATGACCAACCGAAAGGGCCATGCCGCGTAGGCGCCCTGAGCCTCCCAGAGGCAAGCTCCTGCCTTTCGACGGCGCCTCGACCCGTCTGCTGGCCGAGATGCGCCGCCACCGCGCCTCCGACTCGTACCTGCGAGAGTGGTCGAGGTTCGTGCGGAATCCGCACCACCGGCGATGGCTCCGTCAACACGAGGCCCATATCGATGACGATGTCGTCGAAGCCCTGTGGGCCCGTGAACAGCTCGAGCACATGGTGTGCAAGCTCCCCCGCAGGAGTGCGAGGGAGCTGCGCGAAATCGTCGAGGCCCTCGACGACCTCTGCTAGGGCCTGTATCGAAGTCCGTGTTCGCGATAGCGCGAGGGGTCCTGGGGCAAGGCGACAGGAACCCCTCAGGCTCGACTCTCATCGAGCGGGACTTCGATACAGGCCTAGACCAGTGCGGCCGCCGCGGACCGCCGAAGCTTCCCGGACGGAGTCTTCGGCAACGTCCCCGGCGGCTGCACCACAACGGCGAACGGCCGCAGTCCAACGGCATCGACCACCCGCGCCGTCACCTGCTTGACCAGGTCCTTCTCCGCGTCGGCATCTCCGGCCAGCTTCGACTCCACCACCACGGCGAACCGCTCCCGCTGCGTCCCGGCGTCCAACCGCACAGCCACCGCGTTACCGGCCCGCACGCCGTCCACCGAGCAGGCAGCGCGCTCCACATCGGTCGGGTAGATGTTCCGCCCGCCCATGATGATCACGTCCTTGCGCCGCCCGCAGACGACGACCTGGCCGTCCTCCACCACGTACCCGATGTCACCGGTGGACAGCCAGCCCTCAGCGTCCTGTGTGGCCAACGGCCCGTTCACGGTCAGGTAGCCGGGCGTGACAGCGTCGCCGCGGATCTGCAGCTCACCGACGTCACGAACCCCGAGCACCTCACCGGAGTCATTGACGACCCGCAGCTCCAGACCGGGCAACGGCGGCCCGAGCAGCGGGAACCCACGCCCCTCCGCGGCAGGCACCGCCCGCCGATCCGCCTCCACCGCATCGGCGTCCACGACGTCCACCGACAACCCGGTGAACAACGGCGCGAAAGCGACACCCAGAGTGGTCTCGGCCATCCCGTAGGCGGCCAGGATCGACTCCGGCCGCAGCCCGAACCGAGCGCCCGCCGAAACGAAAGCCTCGACAGCGGCCGGATCGATCGGCTCGGCGCCGTTCAGCGCCAGCCGCAGGGTGGACAGGTCGAACGAGTCCGACGAGGACGCCAGGCGGCGCGCCACGATCGCGTAGGCGAAGTTCGGCGCGGCGGTGATCGTGCCCTGGTACCGCGTGATCAGGTCCGCCCACAGGGTCGGCCGTGACAGGAAGTCGACAGGTGTGACCTTCACCAACTCCAGGCCGAAGAGCATCGGCACGGTCAGGAAACCGACCATTCCCATGTCATGGAACAACGGAAGCCAGGAGACCATGACGTCGGAGTCGGGATCCAGCGCGGCCGCGACCTGCATTCCGAGCGCGTTCGACATCAAATTGCGGTGCGTGATGCGTACCGCTTTGGGGTCCGCGGTCGAACCACTGGTCAACTGCAGCAGTGCGGTGGCATCCTCGGGGGTGGGAACAGGAGCAGCGATGGGCTCACCGTCGAGTTCGGAGAGCTTGCGGTACGGGATTCCGTGCTGGTCGAGCACGTCAGCCAGAGCGTCGAACGGGCTGCCGAGCAGGACCAGCCGGGAGTCGATCATGGCGAGCACCCGCAGCGTGTCCTCGGCCCACTCGGCCAGGTCGGTGCGTGGTGTGGGTTGATGCAACATCGTGACGCTGCCACCACACAGCCAGGCTGCCTGCACGGCTGGAGCGATCACGGCAGGTTCGGCGGCGAGCACGGCGATCGCGGTGCCCGGCGTCACATCGAGCGCACCGGCCATCCGCCGGGCGCGTTCGTGCACCTCGGCCCAGGTCCGGCGAACAGGTGCGGCGGGTTCCCCCGTCGTCATGCCCCTGTCCCGGCCGTTTGCGGCCGTCGCCAGCATCACATCCACGAACTGACTCATGTTCGCGATCGTAGTGGCGCCCTTTGGTCCAACAGGACGAAACGTTATGCCACGCGAAACGCGATACTCCCGGGTAACAGGTACGTGCAGGAGGAGGTCATTGGTGGATCGGGGCGGCCCCGGAGCGCAGCATCGTCTTCCCGCGCATCCGGCACCTCTGCTGTCCGCGCAGGACGTGGCCCTGGTCGCGTTCCACCGACCCCCTCGGGGCGCGCGCGGGTACAACGCGGCTGAGGTGGACGCGTTTCTCGACCGGGTCGAGGGCACCATGCGCAGCAAAGACATCCTCACGCGCGAGGACGTGCTGAACGTGAAGTTCAGCACGGCGACACGTGATCCGGGCTACGACGTGAACGAGGTCAACGTTTTCATGGAACTCGTGGCCGACACGCTGCGGTCCACTCCGCAGCGCCAGCAGGCCGCTGCGCCCGCTCAGGGCATGCACGCCACCTCACAGGCGCTCAGACCCGCTGTACGGCTCTCTCCGGACGACGTGGCGGCGGTGCGCTTCCACAAGCCCAAACCGGGCACACGCGGGTACCACGAGGGCCAGATCGACGCCTTCCTCGACCGCATCGAGGGCACCCTGCGCGGCCGGGACAACCTCACCGCACAGCAGGTTCAGGACGCCGTGTTCGGCGAGACAGCGCCCGGCACGTTCGGCTACGACGAGGAGGACGTCGACACGTTCCTCGACCTCGTGGTGCTGATGCTCGAAACGGCGCCGCCGCCGGCTCCCCCGGCACCGCCGACGACGCAGCTGCCCCAGCAACAGCAACGTCCGCAGCAGCAGCGCCCCCAGCCGAAACCGCAGCTCCAGTCGCTGCCCCAAAGCCAGCCTCCAAGCCAGCCCCAAGGCCAGCCACAGCCTCAGGACCAGCCGCAGCTCCAAGGCCGGCAACGGGCCAAGGCGATCGAGGCACCGAAGTTCACCGCCGCGGACATCCGCAACATCGCGTTCCACCGCCCGCCCCGCGGCCGGCGCGGCTACCAGGAGTCCCAGGTGGACGCCTACCTCGACCGGATCGAGGCGACGCTGCTCGGCCAGGACAACCTGACCTCCAAGGACATCCGCGACATCAGGTTCTCCCGCCCGCTGATCGGCCGGCGCGGTTACGACGAGACCGAGGTGGACGCGTTCCTCGGCCAGCTCGAGAAGCAGCTCTCCGGACCGGTGCGCAGCATTCCGCAGGTCAAGTCGTGGAAGGACCTGCGCCAGCTGCGGATCCCGCAGGCGGCGTCCGGCCAGCGCGGCTACCGCACCGCGCAGGTCGACCGGATGCTGGAGGAGATCGGCGTCGCGCTCGACGGCATGCTGGGGGCGAGCTCGGAAGAGGTCATGAAGGCGCGCTTCAGCTACTCGCTGCTCTCCGGCCAGGGCTACGACACGTCGTTCATCGACGAGCTGCTGCCCCAGCTGGCGAACGAACTCCGCCGCCGGGGCCGCTGACCCTGGTCTGACGTCTGCAAGTACTACCGACCGCGAGTCGGCGGTACTTGCAGACGACCTCAGCCCTCGACCGCCTCGGCCGCGGCCATCCAGGCAGCCTCGACGTCGGACTCCTCCGCCAGCACGGCGCGGAGATCGGCGTCGAGCTTGAGCAGCCTGTCGGGCTCGGTCGAGGCCTCGGCGAGTGCCGCGTGCAGGTCGGCTTCCTTCTTGTGCAGCTGCTCGAGCCGCCGTTCCAGCCGCGCCAGCTCCTTGCGGGCCGCGCGCTGGTCGGCGGCGTTGGACGGCGCCTTGCCCCCGGCCGGAGCGGCAGCCGCGGCCTCCCGGTCACGCATCGAGTCCCGGCGCTTGAGGTACTCCTCGATGCCACCGGGCAGGTCGGTCAGCCCGCCGTCGCCGAACAACGCCACGACCTTGTCGCACACGCGCTCCACGAGGTAGCGGTCGTGCGAGATCACGACGAGCGTGCCCGCCCACGAGTCGAGCAGATCTTCCAGCTGCTGCAACGTGTCGATGTCCAGGTCGTTGGTCGGCTCGTCGAGCAGCAGCACGTTCGGCTCGGCCATCAGCAACCGGCACAGCTGCAGCCGCCGCCGCTCACCACCGGACAGGTCCGAGACCGGCGTCCACTGCTTCTGCGCCGAGAACCCGAACCGCTCACCCAGCTGCGAGGCCGACATCTCGTACTTGCCGAGGACCACGCGGCGCGCGATCTCCTCGATCGCCTCCAGCACGCGCATCGACCCGTTGAGGTCGAGCAGCTCCTGCGAGAGGTGCGCGATCTTCACCGTCTGGCCCTGGATCCGCTTGCCCGTCTCGGTTTCGCGCTCTCCCGCCAGCAACCGGAGCAACGTCGTCTTGCCGGAACCGTTGACACCGACCAGACCGATGCGCTCACCGGGAGCGATCCGCCAGGTCAGGTTCTTCACCAGCACCCGGTCCGGAATGGACAGTGTCGCGTCCTCGATCTCGATCACCGTGCGGCCCAGGCGCTTCTTGGCGAACGCGAGCAGCTCGACGTTGTCGCGCGGCGCCGGCACGTCCGCGATCAGCGCCTCGGCCGCCTCGATCCGGTACCGCGGCTTCGAGGTGCGCGCGGGAGCACCGCGCCGCAACCACGCGAGTTCCTTGCGCGCCAGGTTCTGCCGCTTCTCCTCCAGCGTGTCCGCCAGGCGGGTCCGCTCGGCGCGGGCGTAGATCCAGTCCGCGTAGCCGCCCTCGTACTGCTCGACCTTGCCCTGCTGCACTTCCCACGTGCGGTTGCAGACCGTGTCGAGGAACCACCGGTCGTGTGTCACGACCACAAGCGCGCACTTGCGGGCCAGCAGGTGCTCCGCGAGCCACCGCACACCCTCGACGTCCAGGTGGTTCGTCGGCTCGTCGAGCACGAGGAGTTCGAGGTCCTGGATCAGCGCGGCGGCCAGCACGACCCGCCGCCGCTCACCACCGGACATCGTGGAAACCACGGAGTCCAGCCCCAGCGCCGTGATCCCCAGTCCGTCCAAAATGGACCGAACCCGCGCGTCCGCCGCCCACTCGTGCTCCGCGTCGAAGCCGAGCGGGTCGATCACCGCGTTGCGCACGGTCGAACCGTCCGGCAGCTCGGTGCGCTGCGTGACGACCGCCATCCGCAGGTCACGCGACCGCGACACCCGGCCCTCGTTCGCGGGCTCCACCCCGGCCAGCACCTCGAGCAGCGTCGTCTTGCCACCGCCGTTCAGGCCGACGACACCGATGCGGTCGCCCTCGTTGACGCCGAGCGACACGCCGTCGAGCAGCGGCCGGACGCCGAACGACTTCGACACGGACTCCAGGTTGACCAGGTTGGCCATCAAAACCTCACGACTAGTAAGAAACTGCCCGATGCAGGCTACCTAGGCGGGCCAAAGGCCCTGCTCACCAGCCTCAGGCAGCGACACCGCCCGGCACCGGTGTTACGCGTGCACCTCAGGCGGCGTGGGCTTCGGCTCCTCGGTCGCGATCACCCGCGCACCGTGCACCGGCCCGTGTGCCACCCGGACTGTCCGGCACACCCCGGCACCGGCCAGTTCGGCGGCCACGCGCACCGCCGTGTCGGCGTCCTCGCACAGGAATGCCGTCGTGGGCCCGGAACCGGACACGATGCCGGCCAGCGCACCCGCGTCGACGCCCGCGCGCAACGTGCGGCGCAGGTTCGGGCGAAGTGACACCGCGGCGGCCTGAAGGTCGTTGCCCAGCAGCAAAGCCAGTTGGCGCGGGTCTCCGGAGGACAGCCCCTCCAGCACCGCCTCGACCTCACCGACGCGCGGCGGGTCGCCCTCCACGCGCAGGCGGTCCAGCTCGTCGAACACGTCCGGAGTGGACAGTCCACGGCGGTCGAACGCCAGCACCCAGTGGAACTGGTGGCGCGCCAGCACCGGCACGATCCGCTCGCCGCGGCCGGTGCCGAGCGCGGTGCCGCCGTAGAGGGCGAAGGGGACGTCCGCGCCCAGCTTGCCGGCGAGTTCGGCCAGTTCGTCGCGGCTGATCTCCAGCCGCCACAACGAAGCCAGGCCCACGAGGGTCGCGGCCGCGTCCGCGCTGCCGCCCGCCATGCCGCCCGCGACCGGGATGGCCTTGCGGATGACGACGCGGACCTTCGGGTCGTCCGGGTCCTTGCCTACGTGTGCGGCCAGCAGGCTGACCGCGCGCCAGGCCAGGTTCGAGGCGCCGGTGGGCACTTGGTCGGCGCCCTCGCCGTGCACCTCGACTCCTGGCTCGTCGGCGACCGCGACCGTGACCTCGTCGGCCAGGGAAAGCGCCTGGAAGATGGTCACCAGGTCGTGATAGCCGTCCGGGCGCACGTCGCCGACGGCCAGGTGCAGGTTGACCTTGGCCGGGACGCGGACCGTGACCGGGGGTGGAACGACTGCGAGCACCATGTCAGCCTACGGGCGTTCTGGGGTCCCGGACTCCTCCCCCGGCCACCGCAGATCTCACACCGGGATGACCGAACCGTTGAAGGTCTGCTTGATGTAGGCCTTGACCTGCTGCGACGCCAGCAGCTCCGCCAGGTCGCGGATGCGCTTGTCGTCCTTGAGCTCGGTGCGGGTGACCAGGCCGTTCGCGTTCGGGTTGCCCTCGGCCTTCTCCAGCGCGAGCGCGTCGGTGGCCGGCTTGAGGCCCGCGTCGATCGCGTAGTTGCCGTTGATCACCGACGCGTCGGTGTCCTCCAGCGACCGCGGCAGCTGAGCGGCCTCCAGCGGCACGAACTGCAGGTTCTTGGGGTTCTCCGCGATGTCGCGCACGGTCGGCGCGTCGACGGCCTTCAGCTTGATGAGGCCGTTGGCCTCCAGCAGCTTGAGACCGCGGGTCTCGTTCGTGGCGTCGTTGGCCAGCGCGATCTTGGCGCCGGACGACAGCTCGTCGAGCTTCTTGACCTTCTTGGAGTAGAGGCCCAGCGGCTCGACGTGGACCGGCCCGACCCACTCGACCTTGGCGCCGCTCTCCTTGGTGAACGTCTCCAGGTAGGGGACGGTCTGGAAGTAGTTCGCGTCGAGCGAGCCGTCGACCAGCGCCGTGTTCGGCTGCACGTAGTCGGTGAACTCGACGACCTCGATCTTCAGCCCCTTCTGCGCGGCGAGGTTGTCCGCCACGTACTTGAGGATCTGCGCGTGCGGCACGGGTGAGACGCCGACCTTCAGCGTGTCCGATGAGGACGCACTACCGGACGAGCAAGCGGACAAAACGGTCAAGGCGGCCGCGATCAGGGCAGCACGAATACGCATTACGTTCCTTTTGAGAAATTCGGGTGGGTCAGACGGTGGCGTGCCGGCGCCGGTCGGACGCACGAGCGGCACGCGAGAAACCGAACTGGATCACGGTCGTGAGCACGGCGAGCCACGCCACGGTGCTCCACAGGATCCGGTCGTTGAAGCGCTGGTAGCCCTCACGGATCGCGAGGTCGCCGAGCCCACCGCCACCGATCACGCCCGCCATCGCGGAGTACCCGATCAGGGCGATCACGGTGATGCCGATGGCGTTGATCAGCGCGGGCAGCGACTCGCGGATCAGCACACTGCGCACGATCCGCAACGTCGAGGCGCCCGTCGTGACCGCGGCCTCGACCACCGTCACGTGCACCTCGGACAGGATGTTCTGCACGAGCCGCCCGACGAACGGGATCGCTCCCACCGCCAGCGGCACGATGACCGCGGTGCTGCCGATGGAGCCGCCGACGAGCAGACGCGTCACGGACGTGAGCGCGACGAGCAGCACGATGAACGGCATCGAGCGGCCGAGATCGGTGACGAAGCTCAGGAGGCGGTGCACCGTGGTGTTCGGCCGCAACCCACCCTTGGCGGTGAGCTGCAGCCAAACACCGACGGGAATTCCGAGAACTGTGGCGATCACGGTGGAGACGCCGACCATGTACAGCGTTTCCCCGGTGGCCTCGACGAGGTACGCGACGACGTCGGACCAGGGTGTAGCAGACCTCACGCAGCTACTCCCTGCGGACCCTTCAGGGACCTCTGCACCGCGCCACCGGCCTCGCCGATCCACTCCAGCGCGGAGTCGGACCGCTCGCCGTTCAGGCCGAGGCGGAACCGCGCGACCGGCGTCTCGCCCAGCCGGGTGAGGCCGCCGCCGACGATGTTCAGCTCGACGCCGAACCGGCTCGCGGCCTCGGGCAGCAGCGCGCCGACCGCGGCGAACCCGACGAGCACGACGTCCGCGACGCGGTCGTAGTTGCTCTCGTTGATCGGGTTCAGGTCGACGGCGGGCAGCAGGGCGGAGCTGGTACGGCTCGCGGCGTCGTTGACCAGGTCGAGGACCTTGCCGTGCTCGACGACGCGGCCCTGCTCCAGCACAGCGACGTCATCGCAGATCTTGCGGACCACGCCCATGTCGTGCGTGACGATCAGAACGGTCACACCCAGCTCAGCGCGCGCACGGTCCAGAACCGTCAGCACGGAACCGCTGGTCTCCGGGTCGAGCGCACTGGTGGGCTCGTCCGCGAGCAGAACGCTCGGGTTCGCGGCGAGGGCGCGCGCCACGGCGATGCGCTGACGCTGCCCGCCGGACAGCTGGTCGGGATAGGAGCCGGCCTTGTCGGTGAGGCCGACGAGGTCCAGCAGCTCGCCCACGCGGGTGCGGCGCTGCGGTCCGGGCACGCCCGCGCTTTCGAGCGGCAGCGCGATGTTGCCGGCGGCGGTGCGCTGCCGCAGCAGCGAATCCCCTTGTGGCACAACGCCGATCTGCCTGCGGGCGGCCCGGAGAGCCGACCCGTCCAGCGCGGTGATGTCCGTGCCGTCGACGCGGATCGCACCCGAGTCGGGGCGCTCCAGCAGCGCGACGCAGCGGGCCAGCGTCGACTTGCCGGCCCCGCTCGGGCCGACGACACCGAGGACGGTGCCCGCCCCGATGTCGAGGGTCACGCCGTTCAGGGCGTTGACACCCTGGAAGGACTTGGTGAGGTTTTCGACAGTGATCACTTGTGCTCCACGGCTGCGCGCAACTGCACACTGCCCGCTTGTGGCGGACGTGCGCGGTCGGGGTTTCTGCTCAGGTGTGTGCGCCCCTCGTACGGCGAGGGCGCGTCAAAGGACTCTTGGAGAAGGCGCCTTTAGACGAGGTGGCGACGACAGGCAGAGGCGGTGCGACGGCACTGGTCGACAACTCGACGGCGCGTCAGCATTCGCGTGGTACCCATGTGATCCTCCATCGGTCCTGGCGTTAGCACCTGCCCGCATCCAGCGGGTGGTTGCTGCGACGTCGTAGAGCCAGGTCTCTCAGTCGCTCCGGATGGCACTTAGCAGTCAACCGGACGGACGTTCGGTTGCGCAAGCCAGATTCGGATTCGTTCGACAGATCACACTGATGGCCGATGGATCGCCGGGTCAGGCCTCGGCGATCCGAATAAAGTCGATCACGCTCAGCTGCTCGCCCCTGACCTGCGGATCGATGCCCGCCTTCTGGAGCAGCTCGTCGATGTTCTCGGTGTTCCCCGCCCAGCCCTTCAGAGCGGCCCTGAGCGTCTTGCGGCGCTGCGCGAACGCGGCGTCGATGATCGCGAACAGCCGCTTCTGATCCACAGTGGACAACGGCTGCTCGTGGCGCTGGAACCACACCAGGCCGGAGTCGACGTTCGGCGCCGGCCAGAACACGTTGCGGCCCACCGGGCCGGCCTTCTTCGCGTCCGCGTACCAGGCGAGCTTCACGCTCGGGACGCCGTAGATCTTGCTGCCGGGCTTGGCCGCCATCCGGTCCGCCACCTCGGCCTGGACCATCACCAGGCCCTTGTCGAGGCTGGGGAACTCCTTCATCAGGTTCAGGACCACGGGGACCGCGATGTTGTACGGCAGGTTGGCCACGATCGCGGTGGGCTGGGCCGGCAGGTCCTGCCGGGTGAGTTTCATGGCGTCCTTGAGGACGACGTGGAGCTTGTCCGCGTTCTCGGGGTCCATCTCACGGACCGTCTGCGGAAGGCGGTGCGCGAGTGGCGGGTCGATCTCGACGGCCACAACCTGCTTGGCGCTGGGCAGCAGGGCGAGCGTGAGAGAGCCCAGGCCTGGGCCTACTTCGAGGACGATGTCGTCCTCGGCGAGCCCGGCGGCGGCCACGATCTTGCGGACCGTGTTCGGGTCGTGCACGAAGTTCTGCCCGAGTTTCTTCGTCGGGCGGATGCCCAGCTCTTCGGCCAGACGACGGACTTCAGCAGGTCCCAACAGGCTCACCGGAGCATTCTCGCAGACGGCGACGCCCGCCTCCGCCAGCCGCGAAACGCACGCGGGGCGCTTTCGCACCAGGAAGGTACGAAAGCGCCCCGCGTGCGGTTGCGGAAGCGTGGGTTTACGGCAGGCCGAGCTTCGCGCGGCAGCCCGGCCACGCGGCGTAGGTGCCGCCACGGCCGTCGCGCAGCTTGGTGGCGATGGCGATCTGCTGCTCGCGGCTGGCCTGGTGCGGCAGCTCCGCGAACGCAGCGCCGCCGTACGCGCGCCAGGTGCTCGCGTTGAACTGCAGGCCGCCGTAGTAGCCGTTGCCGGTGTTGATGGCCCAGTTGCCGCCGGCCTCGCACTTGGCGAGACGGTCCCAGACCTCGCCGTCGGGCAGCGGCTTCGTGCCCACGACGATCTTCTTGGGCTTCGGCTCCTTGGTGACCTTCCCGCCGATCTTCTCGCGGGAGATCTCCTTGCCGTTCTTCACCGTCACGCGGTAGGTGGAGGTCTGCTCGCCCGGCGTGCCGGGGTCGAGGACCTTCTGCTCACCCGCGTTCATGTTCGCGTCGTTGGTCTTCTCGACCGGGGGCGCGACCGGCTCGTTCACGTTGATGACCGTGACGCCGGTGCGGGAGATGTAGACCTCGGCGCCCGTGGCCAGCTTGACGTCGGTGCCGGACGCGACCGCGTCCTCCGGGCCGAGCGCGAGGTTCTCGCTCTTGAGCAGCTCGTCGACGCTGACCGCGGTGGTCTTGACTTCACGCGGGGCGTTGGCGCCGTCGAACAGCTTGACGTTCTTGAGGGTCTTGACCTCGAGGCTCATGCCTTCCAGCGGCACGTCCTGCGAGCCGGGCGCGGAGAACCACGCGCCGTCGGTGGGGACGCCGAACTGCTTCGCGGCTTCCTCGACGGTGATCGAGCGGACCCAGTCCTCGCGGGCCTGGCCGTCGACGCTCATCTTCACGAGGCGGCCGCGGTCGAGCGTGATCTTGCCGCCGTCGGAGATCGGGGCGTTGAGCGACGGGGACAGCGCGTCGTGCTCGCCGACCTTGATGCCCTCTTCCGCGAGGACCTCGCCGACCGTGCCCTCGTACGAGTGGACGGTCGAGCTGACGCCGTCGATGTCGACCGCCACGGACTTGTCCATGGCCATCGCGGTCACGCCACCGCCCGAGATGGACACCAGCACCGCGGCGACCGCGCCCTTGAGGAAGCGGCGCTTCCAGGTCGAGACGGCCGTGACGAGGAGCTGAGGGTCCCGCTCCTCGTCTTCCTCCGACGGGAGGACGAGGGGCGGCATGATCGTGGTCTCGGCGTTGATGAGCCGGATCAGCTCGTCGACGTCGACGTTCGCCGTGGCGAGGAGCTCGTCGGCGTCCGGACCCAGCACCTCGAGCACGTCCGCGGGCGAGATGCTCAGCGCACCTGCGGGAAAGCTCGGGTGCGGGTCGGCAAGGCCGACTGCCGTACCCCCGACCGGCGTGAACCAGTCGGTGTCGTCGTCGAAGTTGTAACGAGCGGCAGTTCTGTCGCCACCGGACATCAGGGTCGATACCTCCATTGCGGAAGCGCAAGGCCACCGCACAGTTGGCGTTGACGTGATCATTCGAGTTGGAGCTCGAAGGTTCCCGGCAACTCCTCCTACGTGGTCTCGCTTCTTCGCGCTTCTGGCTTCGGTCCCGCCCCGACTGCGGGCGTGCTCCGAACCGACTGGGTCTGTCCGGGAGGCACGGTCACGGGACAGTAACGGGGTCGCGGACGTTGCGCAAACACCCCCACCGATGTTGTGACCCCAGTCACCCCATGAGGGGAGGAACCCTTTGCTCCGTTCGTCTTACACCCCATTTCAGTCACCAAGCCCAAACACTCGTTGGGCATTACGGGTGACCTGGGCACATAGCTCAGAAAGATCTTCGCCACGCAGAGTAGCGAGATCCTTAACTGTGTAATTCACGCAATAGGGTTCATTCGCCCGGCCGCGGAACGGATGGGGCGTCAGGAAGGGCGCGTCCGTCTCCACGAGCAGCTGATCCTGCGGCACCAACTGGGCCGCCTCGCGCAACGCGCGCGCGTTCTTGAACGTCACCGGACCCGCGAACGACAGCACGTACCCCGCGTCGACGCACCGCCGCGCGAAGTCGGCATCGCCGGAGAAGCAGTGGAAGACCACAGTGGACGGTGCGCCCTCGGCGTCGAGCACCTTGAGGATGTCCTCGTGCGCGTCCCGGTCGTGGATCATCAACGGCTTTCCGACGCGCTTGGAAAGGTCGATGTGCCAACGGAAAGCCTCGTGCTGCGCGGCCGGCGGCGAGTAGTCCCAGTAGTAGTCGAGACCGGTCTCGCCGATCGCCACCACGCGCGGCAGCACGGCCAGCCGTTCCAGCTCCGCCTTCTCCGCGTCACCGAACGAGGCGGTGCGCGTCGGGTGCACGGCCACCGCCGCGTAGACCCGCGGGTCCCAGGTGGACGCCTCGGCGGCCCACTGCGCGGCGGCCAGGTCGTCGGCCACGGTGATCACGTGCGAGACCCCGGCGGCGTTCGCCCGGTCCATGATCTCGGCCACCCCGGCCGGGTCGGTGGCGCCACACGCGTCGAGGTGCGTGTGGGCGTCGATCACCGGTGCCGGAAGGGTCTCCGGCACCGGCGGTCGTTCACGCTTGTCGCTCACTTGACGATCGGGGCCCACTCCGGGCCGGTCTCGCCCAGCTCCGGGTCGAGCTTCGCGAAGAGCGGCGACGGCTTCTGCAGCGGCCGGCCGACCTCGATCGGCGTCGACTCCCACCTGGCCTGCTCACCGGCGTAGTCACCGGTCAGCACCGGGTACGAGCGCTCCGGCACGTCCAGGTCCTGAACCTCGGTCATCTCCGGCTGAGCCGCCCACACGCCCGTGCCGCCCAGCGCCTCGTGCACCTTCTGCGCCGAGTGCGGCAGGAACGGCGTCATCAGCGTGTTCGCGTCCTGCACGACCTGCAACGCGGTGTGCAGCACCGAGTCGCGGCGGTCCGGGTCGTCCTTGAGCTTCCACGGCTCCTGGTCGGACAGGTACTTGTTCGCCGCCGAGATCACCCGCATCGCCTCGCCGGACGCCTGCTTGAACCGCGAGCGGCGCAGGAACCCGCCGACCGTGTCGAACGCCGCCCGCGACTGCCGCAGCAGCTCGTGGTCGGCGTCGGTCAGCGCGGTGGCCTTCGGGATCGCGCCGACGTTCTTGTGCGCCATCGAGACCGAGCGGTTGACCAGGTTGCCCCACTCGTTCGCCAGCTCGAAGTTCGTCCGGCGGACGAACTCGTCCCAGGTGAAGTCGGTGTCCTGGTTCTCGGGGCCGGCCACGGAGATGAAGTACCGCAGCGCGTCCGGCCCGAAGTCGCGCAGGAAGTCGGTCACGTAGATGACCGTGCCGCGCGACGTCGAGAACTTCGAGCCGCTCATCGTCAGGAACTCCGACGACACGACCTCGGTCGGCAGGTTCAGCGTGCCGAACGCGCCGGGCTCGCCGCCCTTGTCGCCCGCACCGTTCTGGCCCAGCAGCAGCGACGGCCAGATCAGCGAGTGGAAGACGATGTTGTCCTTGCCCATGAAGTAGTAGCCCTGGGCGTCACCCGTCCAGAACTCCTTCCAGGCATCCGGGTTGCCGGAACGACGCGCCCACTCCACCGACGCGCTCAGGTACCCGATCACGGCGTCGAACCACACGTAGAACCGCTTCATCGGCTGGTCGCTCCACCCGTCGAGCGGGATCGGCACACCCCAGTCGAGGTCACGGGTGATCGCGCGCGGCCGCAGGTCCTTGATCAGGTTCTGCGAGAAGTTGAGCACGTTCGGGCGCCAGTCCGACCGCGTGCCCATCCAGCTGCCCAGCGACTCGATGAACGAGGGCAGGTCCAGGAACAGGTGCTCGGTCTCGACGAACTTCGGCGTCTCGCCGTTGATCTTCGAGCGCGGGTTGATCAGCTCCGACGGGTCCAGCTGGTTGCCGCAGTTGTCGCACTGGTCGCCGCGCGCGCCGTCGTAACCGCAGTGCGGGCAGGTGCCCTCGATGTAGCGGTCGGGCAGCGTCCGGCCGGTCGACGGGCTGATCGCGCCCATCTCCGTCTTGGGGACGACGTAGCCGTTCTTCCAGAGCGCGGCGAACAGGTCCTGCACGACCTTGTAGTGGTTGCCGGTCGTCGTGCGGGTGAAGAGGTCGTAGGAGAGCCCGAGGCCCTGCAGGTCGCCGGCGATGACGCGGTTGTACTTGTCGGCGAGCTCGCGGGCGGTGAGCCCTTCCTTCTCGGCCTGCACCTGGATGGGCGTGCCGTGCTCGTCGGTGCCGCTGACCATGAGCACCCGGTTCCCGGACATACGCATGTAGCGGGAGAAGACGTCGGACGGGACACCGAAACCGGAGACGTGACCGATGTGCCTGGGGCCGTTGGCATAAGGCCAGGCCACCGCGGTCAGTACGGAGGCACTCATGGACATAGCCTACGGAGGCGGTGCCAGCCGCTTTTCACTGCATGGGAGGTCGGTTTGTCCGCGACCAGGATGCTGGTGCTCGGCGTCGTGAAGCTCGTCGGGGAAGCACACGGATATGTGGTGCGCCGCGAGCTGAAGTCGTGGTCGGCGGACAGTTGGGCGAACGTGCAACCGGGCTCGATCTACCACGCACTGAAGTCGCTGGCCAAGGACGGCCTGCTGGAGCCGGTCGGCACCGCTGAGTCCGACGAGGGCCCCGCCCGCATCACCTACAAGATCACCGCCGCCGGTGAGCACGAGCTGCACGACCTGCTCGGCCACGCGCTGGGTGACGCGACCGCCGGCAACGACGAGGTCTCCGCGGGCGTGGCGATGATCAACCTCGTCCCGCGCAAGCAGGCGGTCGTGCTGCTGAAGAACCGGCTGGCGGGCCTTGAGGGGCAGCTCACGCCGACGCGGCACGGCATCACGTCGATGCCGGAGATGGGCAAGCCCGCGCACGTCAGCGAGCTCTTTCGACTGTGGCTCGTCCACCTCGAAGGCCAGGTGCGCTGGACTCGGGAGTTGATCGAACGCCTAGAGGCCGGTGCCTACGAGCTGACGGACTAGTCAAACTTGATTAGTCCGCGCTAGCCTCTAGTCAAAGTTGACTAGAGGGGGTTCAGGCATGATCAAGGCACGCGGTCTCGCGCGCCGGTTCACCACCAAGACCGGTCCGGTGGACGCGGTTCGCGGGGTGGACATCGACGTCGCCGAGGGTGAACTCGTCGGGTTCCTCGGCCCGAACGGCGCCGGCAAGTCCACGACGTTGCGCATGCTCACCACGCTGCTGCAGCCGACGGCGGGCGAGGCGATCGTCGCCGGGCACGACCTGCTGGCGGACCCGGCGGGCGTGCGCCGCAACATCGGCTACGTCGGTCAGAAGAACGGCGCGGGCGCCGACCAGCGGGTCGCCGACGAGCTGGAGTTCCAGGCCCGCTTCTACGGGCTTTCCAAGCACGAGGCCCGCACCAAGGTCGCGGACCTGCTCGAACGGTTCGACCTGCTGGGCATGGAGAAGCGCGGGGTCATCACGCTGTCCGGCGGCCAGCAGCGCCGGCTCGACATCGCGATGGGCCTGCTGCACGACCCGCGGCTGCTGTTCCTGGACGAGCCGTCCACGGCCCTCGACCCGCAGAGCCGCCGCAACCTGTGGGACCACATCAGGCAGCTCAAGGACGACGGCGTCACGGTCTTCCTGACCACGCACTACCTGGACGAGGCCGACTTCCTCAGCGACCGGCTGCTGGTGATCGACCACGGCTCGCATCGTCGGCGAGGGTTCACCCGATGAGCTGAAGAACCGCGTCTCCGGCGACCTGGTCGTGCTCGGCACACCGCAGGCCTCGGTCGTCGCCTCGAAGTTCGAGAACGCCGTGGTCGACGGCGAGCAGGTCAGCTTCCGCATCCCGAACGGCGACCGCGCACTGCCAGGACTGCTGCGCGACCTCGACAACATCGGCGTCGAGCTGCACTCGGTGCAGGTCCATCGGCCAACGCTGGACGACGTGTTCCTGACCATGACCGGCCGCTCCTTGAGGGAGCCAGCAAATGCCTTCTAAAACACTGTTGCGTGACACCTGGCTCGTCTTCGTCCGCGTGATGCTGCCCGTGCTGCGCAACCCCGTCGCGGTCGTGTTCGGGATCGCCCAGCCGTTGCTCTACCTCGGGCTCTTCGGGCCGCTGCTCGGCGACACCGGCTGGCAGTGGTTCGTGCCGGGCCTGCTGGTGCAGATGGCGTTGTTCGGCACCGCCTACGCGGGGTTCTCGCTGCTGCCGGAGGTGCGGACGGGCGTGATGGAACGGCTGCGCGTCACGCCGGTCAGCCGGGTCGCGCTGCTGGTCGGCAGGGTCGGCAAGGACGTGGTGCTGCTGGTCGTGCAGAGCCTGCTGATCATGCTCGCCGCGATGCTGTTCGGGTTCCGGGCCACGGCGGGGCAGATCCTGCTCGGGCTCGGTCTGGTGGCGTTGCTGGGCGTCGCCATCGGGTCGGTGTCGTACGCGATCGCGTTGAAGGTGAAGCTGGAGTACGTCTTCGCATCCGTGCTGTCGGCGTCGATCGTGCCGTTGATGCTGCTTTCCGGCGTGCTGCTGCCGATGTCGAACGGCCCGCAGTGGCTCTACTGGCTGTCGCGGATCAACCCGCTGGCGCACGTCGTCGACGCCGAGCGGTCGATCTTCAACCCCGGTTCGATGTTGTACGGGCTGATCTCCGTCGCGGCGCTGGTGCTGGTCGGCGTGTTCTACGGCGTGCGGACGTTCAACAAGCGAGGTCAGCTTGATTTGATCGCGGCGTCGTAGAGGGTCTTCTTGCTGACCCCGGCCGCCTCCGCGACCTCGGCGGCGGCCGACTTCATCCGTTCCCCGTCGGCGACCCGCTGCTTCACCTCGGCGACGAGCGTGTCGAGGTCCGGCTTGTCCTCGACGGGCGCGGGACCGAGCACCACGGTGATCTCGCCGCGTGCGCCTTCCACGGCCCATTCGGCGAGTTCGGCCAACGACCCGCGCACGACCTCTTCGTACTTCTTGGTCAGCTCGCGGCACACCGCGGCGGCGCGGTCCGGGCCCAGCACCTCGACGGCGTCCGCGAGCGTCGCCGCGAGCCGATGGGGTGCCTCGAAGAAGACGACGGTGCGTTGTTCCGTGGCGAGCGGGGCGAACCAGCGCTTGCGCTCGCCGGACTTGCGCGGCGGGAAGCCGTCGAAGGCGAACCTGTCGCTCGGCAGGCCGGACACGGCGAGCGCGGTCGTCACGGCGGACGGACCGGGCAGGCAGGTGACCTTGAAGTCCTCCTCGACGCACGCGGCGACGAGCCGGTAGCCGGGATCGGACACGCTCGGCATGCCGGCGTCCGTCACGAGCAGCACGGTCTGGCCGTCGCGCATCGCTTCGAGCAGTCCCGGCAGCCGGGACTGCTCGACCTGGTCGTAGAAGCTGATCACCCGTCCGGACGGTTTGACCTGCAGCGCGGCCGCGAGGCTGTGCAGCCGGCGGGTGTCCTCCGCGGCGATCACATCCGCCGTCTCCAGGGCCTCGACCAGGCGTGCGGAGGCGTCACGAATGTCGCCGAGAGGGGTGGCGGCCAGAACAAGGCGGCCTGAACCGGATACAGGACTCACACGGTTCACCCTACGATCGGCGGCGTGACAGTCCTCGTGCAGCCAGGAGAGGCGCCCGTCGTCGTCGAGGAGCCGCGCACGGATCGTGCGGCAGCGCTCGATCCGCCGCCGTCCGGAGACCGCATGCGCGGCTGGCTCGTCACCATCGTCGTGACGCTGATCGGCGCGGTCGTCCGGTTCTGGAACCTCGGGTTCCCGACGGACAAGGGCACGCCGATCTTCGACGAGAAGCACTATGTGCCGCAGTCGGCACAGGTGCTGCGCAACGGCGGCTACGAGGACAACCCCGGCTACGAGCTGATCGTCCACCCGCCGCTCGCCAAGCAGCTGATGGCGATCGGCCAGGACCTGTTCGGCTACGACGGCATCGGCTGGCGGTTCGCCTCCGCGCTCGCCGGCGCGGTCACGATCCTGCTGATCGTCCGGATCGCCCGCCGCCTGACCCGCTCGGACCTGCTGGGCGCGCTGGCCGGCGTGCTGCTCATCGCGGACGGCGTCTCGCACGTGCAGTCCCGGATGGGCATGCTCGACATCTTCCTGGCGCTGTTCGCCGTCGGGGCGTTCGGCTGCCTGGTCGTGGACCGGGAACAGGTGCGGGAACGGCTGGCCGTCGCCGTGCGCGAAGGCTTCATCGGCAACTCGCCGTACGGGCCGTGGCTGGGCTTCCGCTGGTGGCGCTTCGGTGCCGGCGTGTGCCTCGGCGCCGCGTGCGGCATCAAGTGGTCGGGCATCTGGTACATCGTCGCGTTCGGGCTGCTCACGGTCGTCTGGAGCGCCCTGGCGCGCCGGGAAGCCGGTGTCGACGCGCCGTGGCTCGGCTCGATCGCGAAGGACGTCCTGCCCTCGCTCGGCGGCCTGGTCGCGATCCCGGTGCTGGTGTACGTCGCGACCTGGTTCCCGTGGATGGCCAGCGAGACCGGCATCGACCGGCACGTGGTCGGCGGCAAGGTCAAGGACATCGCGTACATCCCGGACGTCCTGCAGTCGCTTTGGTACAACGCCAAGAACGTCTACAAGTTCCACGTCGAGCTGGTCACCTCGGAGACCAACCGGCACCCGTGGGAGTCGAAGCCGTGGACGTGGCCGATGGGCCTGCGTCCGATGCTCTACTACTACGAGAACTCGGCGACCGGCTGCGGCGCGGCCTCGTGCCTCGGCGCGATCATGCTGGTCGGCACGCCCGCGATGTGGTGGCTCGCGTTCCCGGTCATCGGCTGGGCGGTCTGGCGTTCGATCGGCCGGGCGGACTGGCGCTACGCCGGCGTGCTGGTCGCCTACCTGGCGGGCCTGCTGCCGTGGTTCCTCAACCTCGACCGGCAGATGTACTTCTTCTACGTCACGCCGATGGCGCCGTTCCTGGTGCTCATGATCGTGCTGGCGCTGGGCGAGATCCTCGGCCGGCGCACCTCCGGCTCGGAACGCCGGGGTACCGGTCTGCTGGTCGTGGCCCTGTACGTCGGCCTCGTGGTGGCGAACTTCGTGTGGCTGTGGCCGATCCTGAACGGCAATCCGATCACGCCGGAGATGTGGCAGCAGCAGCTCTGGCTGCCGAGCTGGCGGTGACCCGGATCTCGCGTGGAAAGCCCACAAGGCCTTCCCCACCAGCGACGATCAGTTAGCATCCTCCTGCGAAAAGGGGGATCCAAAGCCGTATGAGCACCACCATGCAGTCACGCCCGGAGCAGGACAGGCGCGGTCCCGGCACGGGTCGCAAGCCCTCGTCCGCCGGCTTCCGGACCGACGTGCAGGCACTGCGGGCGATCGCCGTGCTGGCCGTGGTGGTCAACCACTTCTGGCCGAACGTGATGACCGGGGGCTACGTCGGCGTCGACGTCTTCTTCGTCATCTCCGGCTACCTGATCACCTCGCACCTCGACCGCGAGCTCGTCCGCACCGGCAAGGTGCGGCTCGGCACGTTCTACGCGCGGCGCGTTCGCCGGCTGCTGCCCGCGGCGTTCCTGGTGCTGGTCGTGAGCATCGTGCTGGCGTGGTTCCTGCTGCCGTACCCGCGGTGGACGGCGAACGCGTGGGAGTCCTTCGCGGCCGCGTTCTACTGGGAGAACTGGCTGCTCGCCGCGAAGTCGGTGAACTACTCGGCGCAGAACGAGGCCGCGAGCCTGGTCCAGCACTACTGGTCGCTGTCGGTCGAGGAGCAGTTCTACCTGTTCTGGCCGCTGCTGCTGATCGGCCTGGTCAAGCTCGGCGGCCGGCGGTTCCTGATGCCCGGCATCGCGGTCCTCGGCGTGCTGTCGCTGGCGTTCAGCATCTACTACACGATCGTGTCGCCGAGCGAGGCGTACTTCATCACCCCGGTGCGGGTGTGGGAGTTCGCGATCGGCGGCGTCGTCGCACTGGCCGCCACGAAGCTCGTGCTGCCGCGGATCGGCGCCGAGGTGGCCGCGGGCGCCGGCTTCGCGATGATCCTGCTGTCCGCGTTCGTCTACGGCCACACGACGCCGTTCCCCGGCTTCCTCGCGCTGGTGCCCACCGTCGGCACCGCCCTGGTGATCATCTCGGGCCTGCGTCCCGGTCGTCAGTGGCACACGGCCGTGACCGCCTCCGCGCCCGTGCAGTTCGTGGGCAACATCAGCTACTCGCTCTACCTGTGGCACTGGCCGGTCGTCGTGCTGGCGCCGTTCGCGTTGAGCGGCGCGCTGGACAAGGGCGCGGTCACCACGCCGTGGCTGTTCTGGCTGGTCGGGGTGTCGTTCGCGCTCGCGTGGCTGACGAAGATGTACGTCGAGGACCGCGCCCAGACCTGGCCCCGGCTGAGCCACAGCACCACCCGCACGTTCGCGGCGATGATCGTCGGCCTCACGCTCGTCGAGGTGCTCGCCGGCGGGCTGCAGTGGAGCTACCACCGGCACGCCGCCGGGGCCGAGCAGGCAGCGGCCCAGGTGAAGACCGACCCGTGCCACGGCGCCGGTGCGATGGTGGCCGCGAACAACTGCGCCGACCCGTTCGGTCCGGCGACCGTGACCACGATGGGTCCGTCGAACGAGTACTGGCACGTCCCCGCGGACTGCAAGTGGGCCTCGAACCAGTACATGGCCGGTGACCGGCCGACGACGCGGGCGTGCGACTTCAGCGGCGGCAACGGTTCCGCGCCGAACGTGTGGCTGGTCGGCGACTCGCACGCCGAGCAGTGGCTGCCCCCGCTGCTGGACCTGGCGCGCGAGAAGAAGTGGAAGCTCACCATCAGCACGCTGGGCGGCTGCCCGTTCGCCGACGTCGCGTTCGTCGGCTACCGCGGCAACGAGTCGCAGAGCGAGATGAAGCGCTGCACCGACTGGACGGCGCAGATGACCGACGTGATCACCGCCGAGAAGCCGTCGATGATCTTCATGTCGTTCTTCGCGCGCAAGGAGGCCGTGAACGACAAGAGCGGCCGCAGCCAGACCGACCAGTACCGCGCGGGCCTGGAACCGCGGTGGAAGACGTGGACCGACGCCGGCTCGCGCGTCATCGTGTTCGCCGACCCACCGCTGAACCGGGACGTCCGCTCGACCGACTGCGTCGTGGTGAACCCGTCCGCACCACAGGACTGCGTGGTCGACCGGGCCGAGGCCCAGCCGACGGACCCGGTGGCCGAGGTGGCTCGTTCCACCAAGAACCCGCAGGTGTCCTTGCTCGACTTCACCGAGTACTTCTGCGACCAGAAGCAGTGTTACGCGGTGATCGGGAAGGTGACCGTCTACTACGACGGTGACCACCTGAACAACGCGTACAGCCGGACGCTCACGCCGATGATCTCCAAGGCGATCGGCTAGCTTTCGCTGATCTCCAGGGCGCGTTCCTTGGTCAGGTCACCTTCAAGCCTCATGGTGACCTGATCTCGTTGCCAGATCAGGGTTTGCCCGGCGCCGTGCGGTTCTTCGTCGTGCCACGCCCCGTTGCGGTCGATGTAGAAGATGCGGTGCGGGTACGGGATCCAGACCTTGTCGCCGATCTGCTCGATCCCGTTGCCGGCCAGGAGTTTTCCGATGGTCGACTGGATGGTGCCGTCGAACTGGTCGAGCCTCAGGTCGCCGTAGTACAGGGTGACGAACCGTCCTTCGTGGACGGTGATCTTGTCCGGTGTGCCGAGCTCCTGTGGCAGGTGGATCTCGAAGGGCATCTGCGCTCGGGCCTCGTCGAGCGAGATTTCGTTACTGGGCAACGGAGGCGCGATGCTCTGCGGCGCCTCGGCGCGGAACTCGACGCCGGCGAACTCCAGGAGGTTCTGGACGCCCGCCCGGACCGCCGGTGACACCGCGAAGGCGATCGCGAACGCCGTCAGCGCCGCCAGCAGTGCGGTGAGCCAGCGGTTTCGGCGGCGCGGGGCGTTGATCCGGGTCAGCACGCTCGCGGTGAGATCGGGCGGTTCCGGCACGTGGATCTGCCGCCCGAGATCGCGGAGGGCGGCCTCGACGTCGTTATCGCTCATGGGCCACCTCCTCCAGCATCGGACGCAGCTTGGCCAGTGCGCGGGACAGCCGCGACTTCACGGTTCCCTTGGCTAGGTTGAGCGTCTGCGCGGTCTCGGCCTCGCTCAGGTCCAGCAGATACCGGCACGTGACGACCTGGCGATCGTGCTCGGGCAGGCTCTGGACCGCTTTCAGGAGGTTGGCGCGGGAGTCGTCCACCGTCGAGCCGGGGTGGTCGTACTCGACGGTCTCGGTCATCGCTCCGATCTTGAGTTCCATCAGGTTGCGGCGCCGTCTGCCGCGGTGCAGGTTCTTGGTCTCGTTCGCCACGATCTTCAGCAGCCACGGCTTGAAGTCGGCGTCCTGCCTGAACGTGTCGAGCTTCCGGTACGCCTTCACGAACGCCTCCTGCACCACGTCACCGGCGTCCGCACCCGCCCCGAGCAGGTACGCCGTCCGGTGCGCGAGCGCGGTGTAGCGGGCGACCAGCTCGCCATAGGCCGCCTGGTCACCTGCGATCGCCCGTGCCACCGCTTCGTCCGTGATGCCCTTCCTACACCGGGAACCCCGCTTTGGTTCCCGGTGTAGTGCTGCCATGAGGATTCTGGCCTTGATATGCGCGTTGCTGCTGATCAGCGCGCCAACAGCACATGCGGGCGGCTGGGCGGTCACGTACCTGGACCCGGTGCCGCAGATCGAGCCCAAGGGCGCCAGCACCATCGGCTACTGGGTGCTGCAGCACGGCAACCACCCGTTCGAGGGCGACCTCGGCAAGACCGGCCTGAAGTTCCGCTCGGACGCCGGCGAGCGGATCTTCATCGGCGTGCCGCTCGGCCAGCCCGCGCACTACGCGGTGACGTTCAACCTGCCCGTCGGCAGCTACGAGGTCTTCGCCGTGCAGGGGGTGTTCCAGGACCACCCGCTCGGCACGCTGACCGTGCCGGGCACGTTGCTGGTCAAGCCCGTGGACCCACGCTCGGTCGACGGCGAGCCGTCCGGGCCGTCGCCCTGGGGTTCCATCGCACCACCGCCCACGGCGGTCGGTGAGCCGACCCCGGACCCCTCGCCCGTACCCGCGGCGGCGCAGTCGGAGGAGCCGGCCGGAAAGCCCTTACCGGTGTGGATCGTCGGCCTGGTGGTCATGGCCGCCGCAGGGGCGTTCCTGGTGCTGCGCAAGCGGTTGCGGCCGGGTGCGCGTAGGTGAAGTGGTGAGGCGATCGGCGGAAACGCCTCACCACTCCTCGCGCGGCATCCCTGCGAATGCCGAAGCTTTCCGGGTGACCACGGCTTAGGTCGTTGAACGGTGAAGCACCGTTACGGCCTGATCGCGGGGTTCACCCGGATCGCCTAGGCGTTGAACCGGACCGGAATCTGCCGGGGTGCTCTGCGTTACCAAGCCACGCCTGGGCCAGACACGTGGGCTAGCATGCCCGGTCAAACCCAATCGAGTGACCCTCAAAAGACTTACGTTCTTACTCGCTGTTGTCGCTCGGGCCCTGACTTGGAGAGCAGCGCCGTATGAGCACGACTGTCGAGTCACGTCCAGAGCACGGCAGCCGAAGACCTGACGGCAGCGACGAGCCGAAGTCTCCTGGGTTCCGCACTGACATCCAGGCGCTGCGCGCGATCGCCGTGCTGGCCGTGGTGGTCAACCACTTCTGGCCGAACGCGATGACTGGCGGCTACGTCGGTGTCGACGTCTTCTTCGTCATCTCCGGGTTCCTGATCACCTCGCACCTCGACCGCGAGATTGCCCGCACCGGCAAGGTGCGACTCGTCAAGTTCTACGCGCGGCGCGCCCGGCGGCTGCTGCCCGCGGCGTTCCTCGTGCTCGGCTTCAGCGTCGTCATGGCGTACTTGCTGCTGCCGTACCCGCGCTGGGCGGCCAACGCCTGGGAGGCCTTCGCCGCCGCCTCCTACTGGGAGAACTGGCTGCTCGCCGCCAAGTCGGTGAACTACTCGGCCCAGAACGAGGCCGCGAGCCTCGTCCAGCACTACTGGTCGCTGTCGGTCGAGGAGCAGTTCTACCTCTTCTGGCCGCTGCTGCTGCTCGGCATGTTCAAGTTCGGCAGGCGCCGCATGGTGGTGGTGGCCGTCGCGGCGCTCGGCGCGCTGTCACTTGCTCTGAGCGTCTACTACACGACCGTCTCGCCGAGCGCGGCGTACTTCATCACGCCGGTCCGGGTGTGGGAGTTCGCGATCGGCGCCGGAGTGGCACTGGCCGCCACGCGCCTGGTGCTGCCTCGTGCCGCCGCCGAACTGGCGGCGTTCACCGGCCTGGCGATGATCATCACGACGGCGTTCGGCTACGACCACCACACACCGTTTCCCGGCTACCTCGCCCTGATCCCCGCTGCCGGCACCGGCCTGGTGATCGTCTCGGGCCTGCGCTCCGGCCGGCAGTGGCACACCGCCGTGACCGCCTCCCGGCCCGTCCAGTTCGTCGGCGACATCAGCTACTCGCTCTATTTGTGGCACTGGCCGGTGATGCTGCTCGCCCCGTTCGCGCTGAGCGGTCTGCTGGACAAGGGCAAGCTCAGCACGCCGTGGCTGTTCGGCCTGCTCGTGCTGTCGCTGGTGCTCGCCCGGCTGTCGAAGGTGCTGATCGAGGACCGCGGCATGTCGTGGGGTCCGCTGACCAGGAGCAACGGACTGACGTTGGCGGGCATGGTGGCCGGCATCGCCGTCATCGCAGTGCTCTCGACGGCCCTGCACTGGACCTACGGCCGGCACGTCGCACAGGCCGAGCGGGACGTGGCGGCAGGCGTGAGCAGTCCGTGCCACGGCGCAGGAGCCATGGTCGGCAGCAACGGCTGCCTCGAACCCTTGGGACGCGCCCGCGTCACCGCGATGGGCCCGGCCAACGAGTACTGGCGCAACGCCCCCGAGTGCAGGAAGGTCGACGACAACAAGGCCGACGAGAAGCAGACGACGTCGATCTGCGACTTCTCCGCCGGCGCCGCCGCGCCGAAGGTCTGGCTGATCGGCGACTCGCACGCCCAGCAGTGGCAGTCCACGGTCTTCGAGGTGGCCCGCGAGCGCAAATGGCACCTCAAGATCGCCTACCTGGGCGGGTGCCCCTTCGCCGACGTCCGCACCACCGAGTTCCGCGGCGCGACCCCCGCACCGCAGGAGGTGGACCGCTGCCACGAGTGGACCACGCGGATGACCGGCGTGATCGCCGCCGACCGCCCGGCGCTGGTGCTGACGTCCTTCTTCGCGCGCAGGGAGATCGTGAACGACGGCAGCGGCCGCAGCCAGACAGAGCAGTATCGCGCGGGCCTGGAACCGCGGTGGCAGAAGTGGTCCGACGCGGGCGCCCGCGTGGTCGTGCTCGCCGACCCGCCCTACAACGGCGACGTCCGCTCGCCCGACTGCGTGACCCTGAACGCGACGAACCCGGGAGCCTGCGCCGTCGCGCGCGAGAAGGCCCACCCCGTGGACCCGCTGGTGGAGGTCGCGCGGACGTCGAAGGTCGCCGGCGTCTCCGTGGTCGATCTGAGCGAGCACTTCTGCGACGAGAAGCTGTGCCACGCCGTGGTCGGGAACGTGGTCGTCTACTTCGACATCGACCACCTCAACGGCGAGTTCAGCCGGAGTCTGGCACCGATGCTCGCGAAGGCCCTGAACTGACGTGATGGGGCGGAACCGCCCCATCACCCGCTACATCGGCATGTGCTTCGTGGGTGGCGGCGTCGGCTTGCTGATGATCCTCGTGACCGGGCCTTCCTTGCTCATCCCGGCCTGGTCGAGGAACTGCGACAGCTGACCCCGCACCTGAGCCAGCGACGGGCGACGGCCCGGTTCGGGGTCCATCGCCGCGAGCAGGAGCCTGGCGTGCGCGCTGTTCTGCGGCAGCTTGGTGATCGGTTCGCCCTGGGCGGCGGCCATCAGGGACGAGATCGGGTTCTCCCTCGAACCGCGCGGCGGGTGGCCGGTCAGCGCGTAGGAGACCGTGGCGGCCAGCTGCCAGGAGTCCGACGCCGGGGAGGCCGACTCGCCGCGCGCCGTTTCCGGGGCGAGGAAGTCCGGGGTGCCGACCATCATGCCGGTGGCGGTCAGCGTGCTGTCGCCCTTGGAGCGGGCGATGCCGAAGTCGATCAGGTGCGCGGTGCCCTGGCCGTCGACGATCACGTTGGACGGCTTCACGTCGCGGTGCAGAACGCCGCGGTCGTGGGCGGCGGCCAGCGCGTCGGCCATGTTCAGCCACAGGCGAGCGGCCAGTTTGTCGTCGATCAGGCCGTTCTTCAGGACCGTCTCGGACAGCGAGGCGCCCTCGATGTACTCCATGACCAGTGCCAGGCCGTCCGTGTCCTGGACGATGTCGAACACCCGCACGCAGTTCGGGTGCCGGACCGCGGCCAGTGCGCGGGCCTCGCGGAGCATGCGCTGCTCGGCCTCGTTGTCCGGAGCGTGCGCGAGCTTCACCGCGACCGTGCGGTCGAGCTGCTCGTCGACGGCCAGCCAGACCGTGCCGAAGCCGCCGGAGCCGAGCTGGCGGACGCGGCGGAACCGGCCGTTGCCGGGGTTCCAGACCTTGCCCGACTTCTGCACCGGCGCGGGAGCCTCGGCGTTGGCGGCGCCGGGACCGAACGGCAGCGGGCCGGGGGTGTCCGCGAGCACCGCCGGATTCGACGGCTGGGGCTGCGGTTTCGGCTGCGGCAGGACCTCGGCGACGCGGGTCGGCGGGTACTGCTTCTGCGGAGGCGGCGGCTGGTTCACCGGGCGCATCGGCCGGTTCATCGGCGCCGGTTGGTACTGCGGCACCTGCGCCGGCTGGTACGGCGGCGGCTGCTGCTGGGCGGCCGTGATCGGCTTGGTCGGCGTCTTCTTCTGCGGCAGCTGGTTCTGAGGCGCCTGGTTCTTCGACATCTGAGGCTGCGGAGTGCGCGCCACCGGCTTCGGCGGCGGGTTCTGCGCGTTGCGGTCCTGGGACCGGTCGCGGCCGGGGCGGTTCAGCATGGCGGTAGTCAACCCGAAAATGCGCACGACGATTGAGCCGATTACCGCAATCGGCAGAAACCCGAGCAGCACATGGCCCACCAGCGTCACGGGGAATGCCGACGTGGCTGCGAGGAGTACCAGGAAGGGCGGCCAGAACATCCGCCGCGGCCAGTTCGGCCCGAGCCGGAACGCCGAACCCGCCTGCAGCATGACGAACAGCAGGCAGAGCAGCGCCAGCACGACGGTGATGCCCGCGGCGATCAGGAAGACGACCTGGTCACCGGGCGCCTTGATCACGCCGATCAGGTCCGGGGTGCCGTCCACGAGGTAACGCCCCTGCGTGAACGTCCCGAAGCAGGTGGCCTCGTCGAGCGAGGCAGACCCGGCGATGGTGCGCCGCGACAGGCCCTGCACCGTCCCGCGCATGATCAGCCACGGCAGCACCAGACAGCTGGCGACGCCGAGCACGGCGAAGATGGCACCCGTCACCGCACCGTAGGAGTTGCCGACGACGCGCCGCACCGTGATGGCCAGCAGCGCCCCGATCGTCGGGAACAACCCGAGCACCGCGCCGAGCGCTGTGGTGGTCCACACCCAGTCACCGGGGCAGACACTGGCACCCACGAAGCCGTGCAGCCACGTGAGCAAGGACTCCGCGAGCCCCACGACCCACACCACCCCTTCCGCGATCACCCCCAGCCTAAGCGTCCTGACAGCCTACGGTGCGTAATTGGTCTGCGGTTGACGCCACAGCAACCCTTTCCTTGATCACCGCGTCGCACCTCCTCCACCACACGTAGTCCCTGGTCAGACCAAGATCGGCACTGCCTCGCGGTGCGAGCCACCTGCAGGTGCATGGCCCTGTAGGCCACTACAACGCTTATCGGCGCACACCTGTTGAACGTCAGCCGTACCGCTGCCGGTTCAGATAACGCGCGGCGATCAGGGACGTCGTCAGCATGAGCTCGTGCTGCGGCCGGGCCTCGACCGGCGAACAACTCGCTACGGGAGGGATCCGAACCTGTACATGGTGTTCCGCCACCACATGGGTGCGCGCAGCGTCCCAGTCGGGACTGATCAGCGCCCGCGAAGACGCCGGGACGCATCGGCGCGCACGCTCAGCCGTCGTAGACCTCGTGGTCCGCCTGCACCCGTGAACTTCCGGCGCCCTCGGACCCGCTGGACACCTTCTCGGCGGGGTCGACCGGCACCGGCAGGTCGCCGAGGCCGGCGAGGAACTCGACGGTCCAGATGTGCCGGGCGGACGGGTTCGTCTCCGTGAAGGAGTCACCGAACCCGTAGGTGGCGACGCGGGCGTCCTTAGGGCCGAGCATGTCGACCGTGACCTGCGAGCCGAGCCGGCCCTTCTCGCCCGGTGCGCAGACCAGTTCGAGGCGGGCCCTGACCCACTGCGGCACGGGCGCGGGGTCGGGCTCAAGCTCCGCCGACACCGCGGTGCACGAGAGACCGTGGGCGCGGGCGGTGAACGTGGCCCGGAAGACGACGAGCTCACCGGCCGTGCAGCCGGTGAGAACGCGCACTTCCACTGCTGTCTCCTCCGGGGAGACGACCGGGCGGGCGGCCGCGCACCTCGCGGCCGGAGCCGGCGCGGTCGACGCCGCCGCTCCACCGGACGTGACGGCCAAGAGTAATAAGGCGCCGAGAACTGATCTCATGCGAGAAAACTATTGATCGCCGACGCGATCCTCACTGAACTTCACCCCACGGATGGGTGAGCGGAGAACAAGCGTGGACACCGGACGAAAGCCGTGCGGAATCAGTGATGATCGTGGTCGTGTTTTGGCGCGAAAGGCTGGTAGATGTAGAACATCGTGCACGGCTCGTCGCCGGCGATCGTCTCGTGGTCGACCCCCGGCGGCACGACCGCGTAAGAACCCGGCCCTGCCTCGACCCCGCCGATGCTGACCGTGCCGTCGATGACCCACGTGTGCTGCGTCGCCGAAGGGTGGTTGTGCCCGACGTCTCGCGCGCCCGGCGCCATCTGGATCAGGCCGACGATCGTGTCACCGCTGGGTGACTTCCACAGCAGCTTGTTCTGCAACCGTTCGTCGCCGTGCAACGCGAACGACTTCATCTGCGCAAGGACTTCCGGGGAGAGAACGGTGACCTTGTCCTGTGGCACGTCGCTCATTGGGCACGGCCTTTCGGGTGTGGGGGACTTACGGCCGGTATATATGCGAAAGGGCCGCCCACATTACGGGCGGGCGGCCCTGGACGCGCGACAAGCAGTTTCAGGTCAGCTGCACGCGGCTTCCCCGTTGAACAACAGGAACGTCGCGAGCTTGCCGTCGGCGAAGTGGAAGCTGAGCACCGCGCCCTGCTGATCCGGCACCGGAACCTCGAAGGTCTTGTCGTCCTTCTGCACGAGGTTCGGGTACGCCGCCTTGACCTGGTCGACCGTGGCGTCCTTGCCGATGTTCTTGGCCGTCGTGGCGCCCGGCGGAGGCAGGATCATGCGGATCTTGTCCCCGCCGAACAGCACGCCGCCGTTGGCCTCACGTGCCTCGGCCCGGCCGGCGATGCGCTGCGTGGACTCCACGGACAGCTGGACCACCTTGTTGCTCGCCTCGGCGGAGGCCGCGAGCTTTTCCGCGTGGGCAGCGAAGTCCGCGGCTCCCGCGTTCGCCCCCGGAGCAGGTCCGACGGCTGCTTCGGCCGCGTCCGCCGCCTTCTTCGCGGCCTCGTACTTCTGCTCGATCTCCGCTTCCGCGGCGAGTTCCTTCGGATCGGGCGCCGGTGCGCCCTGGTACCGGTAGTCCTCGCAGTTGTCGGACTTGCCCGCGGGCGCGGCGGCGAGCTCACCGGTGGCGAGCGCTTCCTGCTTGGTCATGCCGGGCTTCAGCTTGCCGAAACCGGTGACGTCGAAGTACTTCGCCTGCGTCGACGAGTCCGACGAGGACTGTCCCCCCGGCGTACAGCCGACGGCGGCGAGTGCCGCCGCCGCGACGAATACCGCTTTGAATCCCCCAGAGATGTTCACGCGCACAAGGTAACCGACGGCAGCATCGCACCGAACCGGATTACGTCCACATCGGACAGGTGCCGCAACCGGCTGGACCTGACGCCGCAGCGGCATCCATCCCACGGCGCCGCCGACAACGGCCGGCAGCCCATGCGGCGGCTCTAAGCCAAGGCCTGCCATCCCTCGAACTCGTTCGAGCCGTTGATGATCGGAGCACAACGACGTTGTCTCCCGCCGCGAGCAGCATGCCAAGCAAGCACAGGGCCTCCGGTTTCCAGGGCATCGGCGACATCAGCGAGCATCGCGGACACGCTGGGCCACAGCGGCTCTTCCAACCCCCACTTTTCGTGATCCCAGAAGAAGACGGCACCACGGTGTTCACCCGGTCGAAGGTCGACGACGAGGCTGTCCCCACCACCGTTCATCGCGATCGGCAGGAGTTCCGGGATGAACCGGTCGGGCCACATCGGGTCGCCGGGATCCTCCTCCTCGGCAACCTGCAACAAGATCGCCCGAGTGTCGAGCGCCTCGTCCGGACCCTCCAGCGCGCCCGCACCCTCGGGGGGCAGCCAGTAGCCCGCGTCCGCCCCCTCCAGCCGCCAAAGCGCCACGAGGTCCGCCGGAAGTTCCGTGCCCATCTCACGCTCGACCGCATCAACAGACGCCTTGTCGGCCGCAGGCCTGGACCGGCGCTCCTCTTGACTGTGCGACCGCAACCACACCCCGATCCGATCCCACGACCGTCGGACCTCTTGATTCACCAGGCTCATGGCAACACTGTTAGCACGTCCGACCGACAGCATTGATCCGCTGTAGTGAGTTCGTGCACGCAGAAGGGGCGGAGTCCGATATCGGACTCCGCCCCTTCTGCGTGTTCGTGTATCCAGTTCTTTGGTGGAGCTGAGGGGAATCGAACCCCTGACCTTCTCGATGCGAACGAGACGCGCTACCAACTGTGCTACAGCCCCTTGCGGTGTTACGAGAGAACTATAGCAGTCCGGAGAGGGCAGTTTTCACCACCCCCCTAGGCCCCGACGGCACCTCGGTAGCGCAGCGACTCCGGTCCGTCTAACTCGACGAACACCGGATCCTCGTCGTCGGAGTCGACCGGAATCGTCCCCGGCCGCACGTGGTGTTCGAAGCGCGGCAACGGCGGCAGTGCCGGCCTGACCGGCTCCTCCACGACCGCGACCTCGGTCGTCTCGGCGTACTCGACAGCGGCGTCGGCACGCGGGGCCGGCACGACCGGCTCGGCGGGCGCCTGCTGCTGCGGACCAGTGGCTCGGCGGCGACGGACCTGCTGCAGCCGGGCGAGCCGGCGGCCGCGGATCTCCTCCTCGATCCGCACCTGCCGGCGCAGGTACGTCAGGTACCCCACGAGCAGGAGGTCGAGAGCGGCGTGTCCGTACCAGAGCTTCGCGTAGAAGACGCCCGCCACGACACCGGTCGCCACTGCCGCGAGCAACAGGAAGGCCACGACTCTGCGGCGGAACGCGTACTTGGCCTGCGCCACCAGCGCGGCGGATTCCGGGTCGTAGCCACCACGGCCGCGCCGGAACGGGCGTTCGACGTACTCCTCCTCGTCGAAGTAGTCGTCGTCGAGATCGTGGATGTCGTCGTACTCGGCATCGGGCATGGCGTCGTACTCCTCCCCCACGCTGCGCGCACTCTCCTGGCGCTTGCGGGCCATCATGGGGACGAGGACGACCAGCCACGCCACGACCAGCGCAACGATGATCAGCGAACTCGGCATTCCCCGTTCACCTCCCCCGGGCCCACGCGTGGTGCTGTCACCACGCTAGTCACAACTGTCACACCAGTCTCGGAGGCTCGCCGAACGCGGTGCGTACCAAAGTGTGGTGTATCACCCACTTTCGGGTGAAGCGATTAGAACAAATGGACGTCAACATCAGGCAAGACGGGCGTCTCCACGCGCGACCAACCGGCGTACTAGGCCATCCGGGACGTCTTCGGTCGTCAGAGCGAAGCAGAGGTGGTCGCGCCATTGGCCGGCAACATCCAGATAACGCTTGAAGAGGCCTTCCTCGCGATAACCGGATTTCGTGAGCACCCGGATCGAGGCGGCGTTCTCCGGCCGGACGGTGGCTTCCAGGCGGTGCAGACCAGCGTCGCGGAAAGCGTGATCCGTGAGTAACGCGACCGCGGCCGTTGCGACGCCGCCGCCCGCCCGATCGGAGGCGACCCAGTAGCCGATCCAGGCGGACAGCAATGAGCCGCGCACGATGTTGCCGACGGTGATCTGGCCGGCGACCTCACCGTTCACCAAGATCATGAACGGCAGCGTCGAGCCGCGTCTGGCCATCGCGCGCAGCGAGGACCACTGCGCGGGCCAGGACAGCGTCGCGTTGCGCTCGTCCCAGCCCTCCTGCGCGGTGGGCTCCCACTGCTCCAGGTACGCGCGGTCGCGGATGCGGAGCTTGGACCACTTGGAACCGTCGAAGAGCCGCGGTCCGCGCAGCTCGACGGTTCCGGCGCGCACCTCAAGGGGCCCCAGCCGGACCGGCCAGCCGGGGTGTCTCCCGAGATCGGCGAACGCGCTCATCCGCCCCCGAACCTCATTCGTCCCAGAACCTCATCCTCGTTGTGCGAGGAAGCTGACCAGCACCTCTTCGCCGACCGAGACCTCGGTGACGTCCTCGTCGACCATGATCAGGCAGTTGGCCTCGGCCAGTGACGCGAGCAGGTGTGACCCGGACGTGCCGAGCGGCTGCACCAGGTACTCGCCGTTGTCCGCGTCGCGCAGCAGCTGGCCGCGCAGGAAGCCCCGGCGACCCTTCGCCGACGACAGCGGCGACAGCAGCCGGGCCGACACCGCGCGGCGGTACGGGTTCTTCTTGCCGAGCGCGGCCCTGATCAGAGGCCTGACCAGCACCTCGAACACGACGAGCGCGCTCATCGGGTTCGCCGGCAGCAGGAACGTCGGCACGGCGTCCGGCCCGAGCCGGCCGAAGCCCTGCGCGGAGCCGGGGTGCATGGCGATGCGGGTGACGTCCATGTCGCCGAGGTCCGCGATGGCCGCCTTGACCTCGTCGCCGATCGCGCCGCCCACGCCACCGGCGATGACGACGATCTCGGACAGCAGCAGCCGTCCCTCGACGACCTCGCGCAGCCGGCGCGGATCGGCGGACATGATGCCGACCCGGCTGACCTCGGCGCCCGCGTCACGTGCGGCGGCGGCCAGCGCGTACGAGTTCACGTCGTAGACCTGACCCTGTCCGGGCGTGCGGTCGACGTCGACGAGCTCCTCGCCGAGCGAGATCACGGACACTCGCGGGCGCGGGTGGACGAGCACCTTGTTGCGTCCCACGGCGGCCAGCAGCCCTACCTGGGCAGCGCCGATGGATGCACCGCGGCGGACGGCGACGTCACCGGTCTGCACGTCCTCGCCGGTGCGGCGGACGAACCCGGCGGACGGCACGCTCCGGCTGACCGTGACCTTGGCGTGGTGGCCGTCGGTGTAGCCGAGCGGCACGACGGCGTCGGCCAGCGTCGGCAGCGGCGCACCGGTCGCGACCTTGACCGCCTGGCCGGGCTGCAGCCGGCGCGGCTGCCGGGAGCCGGCCGGGATCTCGCCCACGACCGGCAACTGCACGGGGCTGGAGTTCGCGCCGGACACGTCGACGCTGCGCACCGCGTAGCCGTCCACCGCCGCCTGGTCGAAACCGGGCAACGCGCGTTCCGCGACGACCTCCTCGGCACACAGCAGACCCTGCGACTCCGAGATCGCCACCCGCACGGGTGCCGGCCGCACCGCGGCCGCGATCACCCGAGCGAGTTGCTCGTCCACTGACCTCATGTGTTGGTCCTCGCGCTCAGGAGTTGTCGAGGCGTTCCCGCAACCACTCGCGCAGATCGGGTCCGTACTCCGGGGTCTTGAGTGCGAAGTCAACCGCAGCACGCAGGAATCCGGCGGGATTGCCGAGATCGTGTCGTCCGCCGCGGTGCACCACGACGTGCACGGGGTGGCCCTCCGCGATCAGCAGCGCGATGGCATCGGTGAGCTGCAGCTCGCCGCCGGCACCAGGCGTGATGCGCTTGAGGGCGTCGAAGATCGCGCGGTCGAGCAGGTAGCGCCCGGCCGCGGCGAACGTCGACGGCGCGTCCTCCGGCTTCGGCTTCTCGACCATGCCGACGACCTGCTTCACGTCGTCGCTGCCGATGTCACGAACGTCGAACACGCCGTACGCGGAGATCTGCTCGCGCGGGATGTCGAACGCCAGCAGAACGCTGCCGCCCTTCTCCTCGCGAACCTCGGCCATCTTCTTGAGGGCACCGGTCGGCAGGATGATGTCGTCCGGCAGCAGGACCGCGACGGCGTCGTCGTCACCGGTCAGGTTGCCCTCGGCACACCCGACGGCGTGCCCGAGCCCCAGCGCCTCGCTCTGGATCGCCGTCTCGGCCTTGATCAGCTTCGGCGCCCGCTGGATCTTCTCGACCAGGTCGCTCTTGCCGCGGGCCGCCAGCGTCCGCTCGAGCTCGGGGTTGGAGTCGAAGTAGTTGGCGACCGACGCCTTCTCCGGCGAGGTCACGATGACCAGCCTGGTCGCTCCCGCCTCGGCGGCCTCCCTGGCCACGTACTCGATGGCCGGGGTGTCGACCAGCGGCAGCAACTCCTTCGGCACGGCCTTGGTCGTGGGGAGGAAACGGGTGCCCAGACCGGCCGCGGGCACGATAGCGGTGTGGAAGGCGCTGCTCATGGGCAGCGATGCTAACGACATACCTGGGAGTACCCACCATGACGTCCGATCTTCGTGACCGGAAGGCCACCCTGCGTTCACGGTTGCTGGCCGCACGGCGCGCCGTTTCCGCAGAGCACCGCGCCGTGGAGGCGGCCGCGCTGGCCGCTCACGTCGCCGCGCTGGACGTCGACCCTGATCAAACGGTGTGCGCGTTCCTGCCGGTCGGCTCCGAGCCCGGCGACGCGACATGGCTGGACGGCCTGCGGTGCCGGGTGCTGCTACCGATCGTGACGGGCGACTCGCCACTCGACTGGGCAGTTCACACCGGACCGGCCGGACTGGTCCCCGCCCCGTTCCGCTTGCTGGAGCCCACCGGTCCCCGGCTCGGCGCCTCGGCCATCGCTGGAGCCGCGCTGGTGCTCGTACCCGCGCTGGCGGTGTCGCTGGACGGGGTGCGGCTTGGCAAAGGCCAAGGCCACTACGACCGGTCGTTGTCGCTGGTCAAAGCCCCACTGGTGGCCGTCGTGCGAGACTCCGAGGTGCTCCGCGAGGTCCCTGCGGAGCCGCACGACGTGCGGATGAACGGCGTCCTGACCCCCTCGGTGGGCCTGCGCTGGCTGTGACTTTGACCTGGGGTGTTTGCGCTAGGGGAAGGTCCTGAGCGAAAATCGTGTTGGCACTCACAACGCCCGAGTGCCAGATCTAGGAGCGAACCCAGTGCCTACGTACCAGTACGCCTGCACCGCGTGTGAGCACCGGTTCGAGGCTGTGCAGTCGTTCAGCGACGCCTCCCTCACCGAGTGCCCCGAGTGCTCGGGCAAGCTGCGCAAGCTCTTCGGCGCCGTCGGCGTCGTGTTCAAGGGCAGCGGTTTCTACCGCACGGACAGCCGCTCTTCCGCGAAGAGCACGTCGGCGGCCCCTGCCTCGACCACGTCCACGCCCGCTGCCTCGACGTCCTCCTCGGACTCGAAGTCTTCCTCGAAGCCTTCGACGAGCACTCCGGCGGCCGCGGCCAGCTGAAGATCGCGAGTTGTCCACAACTTGCGCTTGAGCCCCTTTGACCTGCCCCCGACGGTCTTACCGTCGGGGGCATGGCTCTTTCCACCACCTTCGCCGACCGCTTCCGCTCCCTGCTCCGCCGCCGCCCCTCGCCCCGATCGCGCAGGCTCACGGCTCTCGTCCTGGCTCTACTAGGCCTCTCAACGGCCTTCTGGCCCGACGTGGGCCATCCCGCCGTCGTAGCCGCCCGCGATCTACCGGCCGGGGCGCCCTTGTCGTCTTCCGACATCCGCCTGGTGTCCCTGCCCGCGCCGATTTCCGGTTCGTTCTCCGGTACCGGCGACGTGGTAGGCCGCACGCTGTCCGCGCCCGCACGTGCAGGCGTTCCACTGACCGACTTCGACCTTGTTTCCGGCCCGTCGGACCTCGCTTCAGTCGCCGTGCGGGTGGCTGACCAGGGCCTCGCGGACGTCATCCGCATGGGCGACCGGGTGGACGTGGTCTCCGCTTCAGCCGAAGTGCTCGCCGAGGACGCGTCCGTTCGCGAGACCCGAGGGCAAGTCGTTGTCCTGACGTTGCCGAGACGCAACGCGAATCGGGTGGCCGCGGCGTCACTCGATCATGCCTTAGCCGTTACTCTCCGCTGATGCTTAAGGGATTCAAGGACTTCCTGATGCGCGGGAACGTCGTAGACCTGGCCGTGGCCGTGGTCATCGGCACTGCGTTCACCGCCATCGTCACCGCGTTCACCACGAGCATCATCAAGCCGCTGATCAACACTCTGGGCGGCGCAGAGACCAAGGGTCTTGGCTTCTCACTCCGGACGGCCACGCCGGAGCTGACCGACAAGACCTTCATCGACTTCAGCACGCTGATCAACGCGGTCATCAACTTCGCGATCGTCGCGGCGGTCGTGTACTTCGTGCTGGTGCTGCCGATCCAGAAGATCCAGGAGCGCCGCAAGAAGGGCGAGGAGCCCGGCCCGTCCGAGCCCACCGACGTCGAGCTGCTGATCGAGATCCGCGACCTGCTGGCCTCGCAACAGGGCCAGCAGCCGCCGTCGTCAACCGACCTGCGTCAACCAAAGGTCTGACCACCCCGGCCGTCGCCGCCGTTCGCGGCGCGGCGGCCGGTCCTGTTTGCGGTGCGCGCGGCGGCGCGAAGCCGAGTTGGCGGTAGTTATGGGCGATTCGATCAAGAGTCGGTAGTACTTGCAGATGCCGGAAGCAGGTCAGGTCTGCCGGCCCGCGGCCGACCTACCCACCGTGATGCGGCGGCCGATTCTCCCGGTACCAAGCCTCACGGTCCTCAACCGGACCACCACCAACCTCGTCCGAGGTGGTCTCCGGCAGCACATCCCCGAACACCTCAGCCAACCGGCGACGACGCGCAACCGCGTCGTCGTCGGCCGGCTGCGACTTCTCACTCTTCGTCAAGACCACTCAACTGCTCGATGACATACGGCACCAACGCCGACAACGTCGCCATCCCGTCCCGAACCGCGGACCGAGACCCGGCCAGGTTCACGACAAGCGTGCTGCCGGACACCCCGACCAACCCCCGCGAGATGCCCGCATCAACCGCACCCGCGGCAAGCCCAGACGCACGGAGCGCCTCGGCAATGCCGTGAATCGGCCGGTCGAGCACACCCTGCGTGGCGTCGGGCGTCACGTCGCGGGGCGACACACCGGTGCCGCCGACGGTGACCACGAGGTCGACGCCGCCGATGACCGCTGTGTTGAGCGCGGCGCGGATGTCGACCACCTCACCCTCGACCGCGACTGTGCCGTCGACGATGAAGCCGGCTTCCTCGAGCAGTTCGGTGACAAGAGGTCCTGAGTTGTCGTCCTGCTCGCCGTGCGCCACCCGGTCGTCCACGATCACGACCAAAGCGCGGCCAAGGCGCTGCGCGCTGCGTTCCATACCGATCACCGTAGCGGGAGTCTGACTTCGAAGCGGCAGCCAGGACCGTGGTTGTGCGCACCGATTCGCCCGTGGTGCGCGTCGACGAGGCCGCGGGCGATCGCGAGGCCCAGTCCGGCGCCGACGGGATTGCGGCTCGAACTCCCGCGGAATCCCACGTCGAACACCTGAGGCAGCACGTCATCGGGTATGCCGCCGCACGAGTCGTCCACTCGCACGACCGCTTCTGGTCCGTCCACACCGACCTGGACGGTCACCGTGCCGCCCTGCGGGGTGTGCCGGATGGCGTTGGACACAAGGTTTCGCACGACACGCATCAGTTCCGGATCGGAACCTCGCACGACCGGCCATTCACGAGCATCCGCACGCAGCTGCACGCCCTTGAGCGCGGCCACGGGCCGGGAGGCGGCGACCACGTCGCTGACCACGTCGGCCAGCCGCACGTCGTACAACGTCAGCTTCAGGGCACCGGCCGTGATCCGGGACAGTTCGAACAGGTCGTCCACCATCTTCGACAGGTGGTCGGCCTCGTGCGCGATCTGCTTCGCGTAGACCGCCACCTCGCCCGGTTCGGAGACGACGCCGTCCTCCAGCGCCTCGGTCATCGCGCGG
The DNA here is from genome assembly GCA_963771775.1 of uncultured Actinomycetota bacterium. Lineage (GTDB taxonomy): Bacteria > Actinomycetota > Actinomycetes > Mycobacteriales > Pseudonocardiaceae > Lentzea. The sequence continues at coordinate 61,533 of CAVYUS010000001.1, read as the reverse complement.
ATGCCGGCCAGCGGTGTCCGCAGGTCATGGCTGATCCAGGCGACGAGCTGCCGCCGTGCCGCCTCGGCCTCGCGCTCCCAGACGCTGCGCCGCGCGATCGCCCGGCCGAGCATGATCGAGAACGGCACCGTGACCACGCCGACCAGCCCGCACACGATCAGAGCGGCCTGCATCATCGGGGTGAACATCCACCCGCTGACCGCGAGCACGCCGCCAATGGTCGCCACCACCGGCACGATCACCATGACGGTCATCGCGGTGGTCAGCGACACGCGGCTCAGCCGATCGAAGATCATGTGGCCGGATCCGGGTCGTACCGGTAGCCGACGCCCCACACGGTGCTCAGCCGGCTGGGCTTCGCGGGGTCCTTCTCGATCTTCTCCCGCAACCGTCGCACGTGGACGGTCACGGTGGACTGGTCCCCGAACTGCCATCCCCACACCCGTTCCAGCAGCTCGGTCCGGCCGAACGCCCGCCCGGCGTTGCCGATGAAGAACGCCAGCAGGTCGAACTCGCGGGTGGTCAGCTGCAACGGCACACCGTCGAGGGTCGCGGTGTGCGCGGCCACGTCGAGCACCAGGTTCCCGTCCCGGACCACCCGCGGCTCGTAGGCCCGATTGGCCCGGCGCAGCACCGAGGAGACGCGCAACGCCAGCTCGCGCGGGCTGAACGGTTTCGTGACGTAGTCGTCCGCCCCGATCTGCAGCCCGGCGATGCGGTCCTCTTCCTCGCCGAGCGCCGTCAGCATGACGACGGGCGTGCTGCCGCGTTCCCGGATCCGCCGGCACACCTCGAGCCCGTCGATGCCTGGCAACATCAGGTCCAGCACCACGATGTCCGGCTCGTGCGCCGCCATCGACCGCAGCGCCTGCTCCCCGGTCCCGGCGAGCTCGACCTCGTATCCGGCGTGTTCGAGGTACCGGCGCACCACGTCCCGCACCGTCGTGTCGTCGTCGACGACCAGCACCCGTTCCACCACATCACCAAAGCTAAGCCACGAACGCCCGCACGGCCCACAGGCGTCATGAGGACGTAAGAAGAGGCCGTATCCGCGCGCGGGGCAGGTGCTCGCGGATACGGCCTCCGGGTCGCCACGCCTGGTGCCGACCGGCGGCGGTGGCCGGCACCAGGCGTCCCCCGACCTCTATCCCACCTCGACACCGCCGAGGGTGGCTTCCACGGTCCGGTTGTCGGAGAGCGTGATGGTGACCTTGTCGCCGGGCGCCTTGGAGCGGACGGCGGCCACGAGAGTGTCCGAGCTGTCGATCCGGCGGTCACCGAACTTCGTGATGATGTCGCCGGACTTCAGGCCCGCCTTCTCCGCGGCACCACCGGCGGTGATGTTCGAGATCTGGGCCCCGCCGTCCTGCGCTTCCTTCACCTCGACGCCGAGGACCGTCTGCTTGGGCTTGCCGGTCTTCACGATCTCGTCGATCGTGCGGCGAGCCTGGTCCATCGGGATCGCGAAGCCGATGCCGACGGAACCGGCCTGGCCACCGGACTGGTTCGGGCTGTAGATCGCCGAGTTGATGCCGACGACCTGGCCCTGCATGTTGACCAGTGGCCCACCGGAGTTGCCCGGGTTGATGGCGGCGTCGGTCTGGATGGCGTTGAGCACCGTGGCCTGCGAGTTGCGGGCGTCGCCACCCGCGGAGACCGGGCGGTTCAGCGAGCTGACGATGCCCGAGGTGACGGTGCCGGACAGCTCGAACGGCGAGCCGATCGCGACGACGCCCTGGCCGATCTTCATGTCACCGGAGTTGCCGAGCTGCACGACCGGGAGGTTCGAGACGCCGTCGGCCTTGATGACGGCGATGTCGGAGCTCGGGTCGCGGCCGAGGATCTTGGCGGCGGCGGTCTTGCCGTCCTGGAACACGACCTTGATGTCGCCGCCGCTGACGGCGCCCTCGATGACGTGGTTGTTCGTGACGATCTCGCCGGTGCTGGAGATGACGAAGCCGGAGCCCTCGCCGGCACCGCTGCGGGTCACGACCTGGATCTGCACGACGGACTGCAGCATCTTCGCGGCGACCTCCTCGACCGAGCCCGCCGGGGCGTTGCTGGTCTGGGAGGCCGGGCGGGGCGCGTCCAGCGAGCTCACGGACGTGCTCTCGTTCGCGAACGTGTAGCCCAGGTAGCCGCCGAGGCCACCGGACAGGCCGCCCACCACCAGCACGAGCGCCGCGACGCCGGCCACGACCTTGCCACGGCCCTTGGGACGCGGCGGACCGGGCTGCGGCTGGTAGCCGGGGGGCAGGTAGTACTGGCCGGTCGACGGCGGCCCGGTGGGCGGTTCGGCGCCGAACTGGGCGGTGGTGGTTCCCAGGCCCAGCGGGTGCCCGAACGGAAGTTGGCCGGACCCGGTTGGAGGTAGCTGCTGGCCGGGTCCGGACCCGCCGAGCTGCGCCTGGCCCGCGTCAGGTGCGTGCACCTGCGGCTGGGCCGAAGAGTAAGCCCCGGCCTGGCCGGATCCCCCCTGCAAAGGATCCGGCTGGCCGGGTTCCGGCGACTGCGGGCCCTGCTCCCGCGCGCCGGAGTCGCTGTGACCGGCGGTCGGCGGCGAGACGGGGCTGGGCTCGTCCGGCTGCTGCGCTGGCTGGTTGCTCTCGGTCATGGCCATAGTCTCGCGGCCCGTCCTGAGAGAACCCTTAAACCAGCCTGGGAGTCAGTTGTGCGTTCCGGGCAGGGCCCGGAGGCGCTCCGCGATCTGCTCCGGCGTCACGTCGTTGATCCAGACGGCCTCGCCCGACTCGGAGCCGGCGAGGTACTTGAGCTTGTCCGCGGTCCGCAGCACCGAGAAGACCTGCAGGTGCAGCCACAGCTCGTCGCGGCCGACGTTCACCGGCGCCTGGTGCCACGCCGCGATGTACGGCAACGGCCGGTCGTACAACGCGTCCAGCCGGTGCAGCACCTTCAGGTAGAGCTGAGCGAAGTCGTCACGCTCCACAGAGGACAGACCGGCGAGGTCCGCCACCTGACGGCGAGGAGCCAGCACGACCTCGACGGGCCAGCGCGCGGCGGCGGGCACGAAGGCCACCCAGTGCGGCGACTCCTCGATCACACGCGCGCCCGCGCGTAGCTCGGCCTCCAGCACATCGCCGAACAGCGGACGACCATGAGCCGCGTAGTACTCCAGCGCCGCCTCGAGCATCCGCTCGGTGCGCGGCGTCACGAAGGGGTAGGCGTAGATCTGGCCGTGCGGATGGCTCAGCGTCACGCCGATCTCTTCACCGCGGTTCTCGAACGGGAAGACCTGCTCCACGCCTGGCAACGTTGACAAGTACTCAACGCGGTCCGCCCACGCGTCGACGACGGTGCGCACCCGCGACACCGAAAGCTCGCCGAACGACTTGCTGTGGTCGGACGTGAAGCACACGACCTCACACCGCCCACGCCCCGGCGCACGAGCGAACAGCGGCTCACCATCCACAGTGGACGGCACGTCCGGCACGTTCTGCGCCAGCGACGGGAACCGGTTCTCGAAGACCACGACGTCGTACTCGGCCTCGGGAATCTCGGTGGGCCGCCCCGGCGTCGACGGGCACAGCGGGCACAGATCCGCCGGCGGCTTGTAGGTACGTGTCTGGCGGTGCGCCGCCATGGCGACCCACTCGCGGGTCAACGGGTCCAGCCGTACTTCGGACATCGGCTGCGTCTCGGGCAGATCCCGGGTGTCCACCGCTACCCGCGGTGGCGTCTCAGCGCTGTCGTCGAAGTAGATGATCTCCCGGCCGTCCGCCAGTTTTCCCGCGGTACGCCTCACGCCAACTCCTCGCCACTTCCTGGTACATGAGCCAAGACCAACTCGCCCACCTGCTCGGCGAGGATTGCGCGTGCGTCGTCCGGCAGACCCTCGTCGGTCACCAGAACGTGTGCCTCGTCGAGATCGGCGATCGTGGAAATGCCCACGGTGCCCCACTTCGTGTGGTCCGCGACCACGACCACGCGACCGGCGGCGTCGACGAGAGCCCGGTCGGTTTCACTCTCGTTGAGGTTCGGGGTGGTGAAGCCGGAGCGCTCGGCCATGCCGTGCACGCCCAGGAACACCACGTCCAGATGCAGCGACCGCAGTGCCTGCACGGCAACCGGGCCGACCAGTGCGTCGGACGGCGTGCGCACGCCACCGGTCAGCACGACCGTGCGGTCGGTGCGCCCGCTCTGCTGCAGCACGTCCGCGACGCGGATTGAATTCGTAACGACGGTCAGGTCCGGGATGTCGTCCAGGAAGCGCGCTAACGTCCATGTCGTGGTTCCCGCCGACAGGCCGATGGCTGTGCCGGGCCGCACGAGCCCCGCGGCGAGTGCCGCGATCGCTTCCTTCTCCGGCAGCTGCCGGACCGACTTGGCCTCGAAACCGGGCTCGTCCGTGGAGCGCCCGACGACGGACGTCGCGCCGCCGTAGACCTTCTCCACCAGCCCGCGGGAGGCGAGCACGTCGAGGTCGCGGCGCACGGTCATGTCCGAGACGCCGAGCCGGACGACCAGGTCGCTCACGCGCACCGCGCCGGTCCGCCGGACCTCCTCGAGAATCACCGCTTGCCGTTGACGTGCCAGCACCTCACACCTCTTCCCTGAGGACGACGACGTCCCCGGCTCGCACGGTGAGGCGCCCGGAGACCTGCGTGCCGGACAACACGTCGACACCGGACGCTTCGATCTCCGCGTCGGTGTCGGTGTGGTTGACGGCGAAGAGCCACGATACGTCGCCCTTGCGCCGGACAAGCTCGATCGGCGAACGCGTCACCGCGACGCCCGCACCGGAGAGCGCGTTTTCCACCGTTCGGCCGAGACCGCCCTCGTCGAGAGCGCACGCCACGTACCAGGCGGTGCCGTTGCCGAACGCGTTGCGTGTCACGGCAGGCACACCGGGCAACGGCCCATCGGCATACGAGGCAACAACCTCGGCGTTGCGCAAGTGCAGGTGCTCGGTCCAGAGCGAGGCGGTCGAGCCGTCGGTCAGCGTGACGGTTTCTTCCTGCCGCAGCGGGAAGAACTCCTCCGACCACACGCCCAGGACGTCCCGGAACGCGCCGGGGTAGCCACCGAGCCTGATCCGCGTGTGCTCGTCGGCGACACCGGACAGGTACGAGACCACGACATGACCGCCACCGGCGACGTAGTCCGCGATCACCGCCGCGTGCGCGTCGGACACGGTGTAGAACGCCGGAACCACGACCAGCGAGTACGCCGACAGGTTGGTGCCCGGCGCGACGAAGTCGACCGTCACCCCGGCCTGCCACAGCGCCTTGTAGTAGCCGAAGACGTGCTTGCGGTAGTCGAAGTCCGTGGTGGGGTGCGCGTCCTGGCGCAGCGCCCACCCGGACTGCCAGTCGAACAGCACCGCGACGGAAGCGTCCACAGTGGAACCCATGAGCTCCGACGCCTTCGCCAGTTCGGCGCCGACCTGACACACCTCGCGGTACACCTTGGTGTCGGCGCCGGCGTGCGGAACCATCGCCGAGTGGTAGCGCTCGCCGCCACCGCGCGACTGCCGCCACTGGAAGAACAGGGCGCCGTCCGCACCGCGGGCGATGTGCTGGAACGAGTGCCGCCGCATCTCCCCCGGCAGCTTGGCGATGTTGCGCTGCTGCCAGTTGACCGCGGACGTCGAGTGCTCCATCAGCAGCCACGGCTTGCCGGCCGCCACCCCGCGGGTGAGGTCCGCGGACATCGCGAGCTCGATGTGCCGGTCCGCCGCGGCGGACTCGGTGTAGTGGTCGTTCGAGACGAAGTCGACCTCGCGCGCCCACTTCCAGTAGTCCAGCGCCTCCATCGTCCACGTGACCATGAAGTTCGTGGTGATCGGCACGTCCGGCGTGATCATCCGCAGCACGTCGCGCTCGGCCTTGTACTGCTCCAGCAACGCCTCGTCGCTGAACCGGTCGAAGTCGAGCACGTGCGCCGGGTTCGCGTACGTGGGCGTGACGCGCGGCGGCAGGATCTGCGACCAGTCCGAGTAGCCCTGGCTCCAGAACGCCGTGGACCACGCGTCGTTGAGCTGGTCGAGCGTGTAGCGGGCGGCCAGCCACTCGCGGAACGACTCGGCGCACGTGTCGCAGTAGCAACGGGCGACGTGGCAGCCGTACTCGTTGCCGACGTGCCACGCGGCCAGCGCCGGGTGATCGCGGTAGTGCGCGGCCATCGCGCCCGCCAGCGCCGTCGCCCGGTCGCGGTAGATGGGCGACGACGGGCAGTAGGCCTGCCGTGAGCCGTGCGAGAGCCGCACGCCGTCCGCGCGGACGGGCAGCATCTCGGGGTACTGGGTGGTGAGCCACGGAGGAGGCGCGGCGGTCGCGGTCGCCAGGTCGACGCGGATGCCGCCCGCGTGCAGCAGATCCAGCACGCGGTCGAGCCAGTCGAACCGGTACTCGCCCTTGCTGACCTCGATCTTCGCCCAGCTGAAGATCCCCACGCTGACCAGGTTCACGCCGGCTCGCCGCATGAGCTCGACGTCCTCGGCCCACACGTGTTCGGGCCACTGCTCGGGGTTGTAGTCGGCACCCCAGCCGAGCCCCTGCATGCCTGTCGGCCAAGTCGTCACGGCGGCAAGCGTGGCCGACAACAACCCCCAACGTCAACACAAGCAAACACAACTCTGCGTTTGGGTCTGTTCGGCGGTTGACCGGGACAGGGACCGGGACAGCGGCCAAATGAGGGGCCCGTACCGGCTGTGCACGGGTTTAACAGCTCCGTAACGAGACTTGACAGGATGTATGACTGGGACCACATTGTGCGCAACTTTGTTTGAGTCCTGTTCGGTTCGCACGAGCGGGTGTCACCTGTAGGAGCGATGATGGTTCGGTACACGCCTGGTTCCTCTCCGCTACCAAACCTCGACCGGCGCGCCTTGCTGCGGATCATGCTGGCCGGGGCGGGCGTCGCCGCGACCGGTGGTCTGGCTGCCTGCGGCGGCGGCTCGAGCTCCGGCGGTGACTCCAAGGTCGTCACCTTCGGCAACAACCTGTCCGACCAGGTGCCGAAGGACGCGATCACGGCCGCCGTGAAGGCCTTCGAGGCCAACTCGGGCGGGCTGTCGGTCACGATCAACACCAAGCAGCACGAGCAGTACCAGGAGCAGATCAACAACTACCTGCAGGGCAAGCCGGACGACGTGCTCGCCTGGTTCGCGGGCTACCGCATGCGGTTCTTCGCCAACCAGGGCCTCACCGGCGACCTCACCGACCTGTGGGGCAAGGTCGGCGGCAACTACTCCGACGCGCTCAAGCAGGCGTCCACGGGCTCGGACAACAAGCAGTACTTCGTGCCGTTCACCCAGTACGCGTGGGGCATGTTCTACCGCAAGAGCGTGTGGCAGGAGCGCGGTTACGCGGTCCCGAAGACGCTCGACGAGCTCGTCGCGCTCTCGACGAAGATGAAAGCCGACGGCCTGATCCCGATCGCGTCCGCCGGGAAGCAGGGCTGGCCCCTCATGGGCACGTTCGACCAGCTGAACTTCCGCATCAACGGCTACCAGTTCCACGTCGACCTGTTGGCCGGCAAGGAGAACTGGCAGGACAAGAAGGTCAAGGACGTCTTCGACACCTGGAAGCGGCTGCTGCCGTTCCACCAGGAGAACGCGCTCGGCCGCGAGTGGCAGGAGGCCGCGCAGACGTTGCAGCAGAAGAAGTCCGGCATGTACCTGCTGGGTGCGTTCGTGGGTCAGCAGTTCCCCGACGCGGACAAGGCCGACCTGGACTTCTTCCCGTTCCCGGAGATCAACCCCGAGCACGGCATCGACACGGTCGAGGCGCCCATCGACGGCTACATGATGGCGAAGAAGCCGGCCAACCCCGAGGGTGCGCTCAAGCTGCTCGAGTACCTGTCGAGCGCCGAGCCGCAGCTCGCCTACCTGAAGGCCGACCCGACCGCGGTCGCGACCAACCAGAAGGCGGACACCTCCGGCTACAGCCCGCTGCAGAAGAAGGTGGCGGACACCATCAAGAACGCGAAGCACATCACGCAGTTCCTCGACCGCGACACCGATCCCGGTTTCGCGAGCGAGGCGGCGACCAACGGGCTCATCGCGTTCACCAAGAACCCCGATGACATCGACTCCGTGCTCAAGGGCATGGCCGACCAGGCGAAGAACATTTTCAAGTGACCGCGTTGCAAGAGAAGCCGCAGGCGGCGACCCCCGACGGGTCGCCGCCTCGTCGGCGTGGAAAGCGTGCCACGGCCCTCGCCGGTACCGACAAACTGGTGCTGGGGCTCATGCTCGGCATCCCCACGTTCGTACACGTGCTGTTCGTGTGGATCCCGGCCCTGGGCTCGATCGGCCTGTCGTTCAGCAAGTGGAACGGCATCGGCGGGTTCGAGGACATCGAGTGGATCGGCGTCGAGAACTACGTCGAGATCTTCACCGAGTACCCGCGGTTCTGGCCGGCGGTTCAGCACAACCTGATCTGGCTGGCGTTCCTGCTCATCGTGCCGACCTGCGCCGGTCTGCTGCTGGCCGTGCTGCTCGACCGCGAGCTCAAGTTCAGCCGGATCTACCAAAGCGCGCTGTACATGCCGATGGTGCTGTCACTCGCGCTGATCGGCTTCATCTGGCAGCTGATCTACACGCCGGACGGCGGCCTGCTGAACTCGTTGCTGGGACTGAGCGACAAACCGGTCGACTGGATCGGCGACTCCGACATCAACCTCTACGCGGTGCTCATCGCCGCCGCGTGGCGGCACACCGGCTACATCATGCTGCTGTACTTGGCCGGCCTGAAGTCGGTCGACCCGGCGTTGAAGGAAGCGGCGGCACTGGACGGCGCCTCGTCGGCCCAGACGTTCTTCCGCGTCACCTTCCCGGTGATGAAGCCGGTCAACATCGTGGTGGCGGTCGTGACGGTGATCGAGGCGCTGCGCGCGTTCGACATCGTCTACGTCATCAACAAGGGGCGTAACGGGTTGGAGCTGTTGTCGGTGCTGGTGACCGACAACATCATCGGTGAGGCGAGCCGCATCGGCCGCGGTTCCGCGGTCGCGGTGATCCTGCTGACGATCTCGCTCGGCGTCATCATCCCGTACCTGTACCAGGTGTTCAGCAAGGAGAACCGGACGTGACGGCCACGCTGGAACGGCCTTCGGTGCCGGTGAAGAAGACCAGGCCGATCACGCCGGCGCGAATCGCGTTGCACGTCTTCCTGGTCCTGACGTGCCTGATGACGCTGGCGCCCCTGCTGTGGGCGGTCTACGCCTCGCTGCGCACGTACGACGACACGTCGGTCAACGGCTACTTCTCCATCGCGAAGTCGCTCACGCTCGACAACTTCGCGAAGGCGTGGGAGGTCGGCGAACCTGCCGCACTTCTACTGGAACACGTTCCTCATCACCGTTCCCGCGCTGATCATCACGCTGCTGCTCAGCTCGATGATCGCGTTCGGTGTGTCCCGGTTCAGCTTCAAGTTCAACCTGCTGCTGCTCATGATCTTCACCGCGGGCAACCTGTTGCCGCAGCAGGTGATCGTGACGCCGCTGTGGCGGCTGTACCGGCTGATCGAGGTGCCGGAGTGGATCAGCGAGAGCGGTTCGCTGATCGACTCGCCGATCGGTGTCGTGCTGATCCACATCGCCTTCCAGTCCGGCTTCTGCACGTTCGTGCTGTCGAACTACATGAAGACGATCCCGTACGAGCTGACCGAGGCCGCGCGGGTCGACGGCGCGTCGGTGTTCCGGCAGTACTGGCAGCTGACGCTGCCGCTGTGCCGCCCGGTGGTGGCCGCACTGGCGACGCTCGAGTTCACCTGGATCTACAACGACTTCCTGTGGGCGTTGGTGCTGATCCAGGACGGCGACAAGATGCCGGTCACCTCGGCGCTGCAGAACCTCAAGGGCACGTTCTTCACGGACAACAACCTGATCGCGGCGGGCTCGCTGCTGGTCGCGTTGCCCACGCTGGTCGTGTTCTTCGTGCTGCAGCGGCACTTCGTCGGCGGCCTCACGCTGGGCGCAACGAAGGGCTGATCTCCCGCAGTGCAAAGTGCCCCCGAGCCAGTCGGCTCGGGGGCACTTTTACGTTCGAAAGCTGAGACCTACTTGCCGCCGGTCTGCGGGTTGTAGTCGGAGATCGTGCCCCACCGGCCGACCGGAATGACGATCACCCGGGCCTTGCCCACGACGTTGTCGATCGGGATCGCACCGTCGGCCGGCGTCGGGTCGCCGTGCTTGCGCGAGTCCGACGAGTTGTTGCGGTTGTCACCCATCACCCACAGCTTGCCCGCGGGGACGGTGACCTTCTCGAACGTGTCCTGCTGGCGCGCGCCGCCACCGAAGTTCAGGTACGGCTCGTCGAGCGGCTTGCCGTCGACCAGCACGCGGCCCTGGTCGTCGCAGCACTCGACGGTCTGGCCGCCGACGGCGATGACGCGCTTGATGAAGTCCGTGCCGCTGGGCTCGGAGAGGTTCACCATCGAGCCGAGGTCCTGCAGCGTGCCGGTGACGAAGTCCGGGGGCTGCTTGCCGCCGGTCCAGTTCGGCGGGCCGCGGAAGACGATGACGTCGCCGGGCTGGGGATCGCGGAACAGGTACGTGATCTTCTCGACCAGCACCTTGTCGTTCACGCAGCCCGTGCAGCCGTGCAGCGTCGTCTCCATGGAGGCCGACGGGATGACGAACACGCGCGCGACGAACGTCTGGATGACGACGGTCAGCAGCAGCGCAACGCTGAAGATGACCAGCAGCTCTTTCCAGAACGGCTGCTTTTTCTTCTTCTTGCGGAACCTGGGGGCTTCGTCGTCATACGAGTTCGACGACTCGTATGACGACGAGGAGCGCGCAGGGCCATCCTCGGAGGGAGGCGTCGTCTCCCAGGTCGACGAAGAATCGTCGTTCACGCGATGACTCACACGGCCCACCTTACGGACGTCCGGGTAGGCGCAACGTGAACAGGGCCCCACCCTCGGGCGCTCTGCCCGCCGTGGCCGTGCCGCCGTGCCGTTGCGCCACCTGCTTGACGATGGCGAGTCCCAGGCCGGAACCCGGCAGGGTCCGCGCCTCGGACGAACGGTAGAACCGCTCGAAAACGTGAGGTAGATCGGCGTCCGCGATGCCAGGGCCCGCGTCCGCCACCTCCACCACGGCGCTGCCGTCGCCCACCTGACGGAGGTTCAGCCGCACCGCCGAGCCCGAGGGACTGAACTTGACCGCGTTGTCGAGCAGGTTCAGCACCGCGCGCTCTAGAGCACTCGAATCACCCAGAAGTGTCCACGGCTGCAGCTGCACATCGAACGTGACGTCGGGCGACGCACGGCGGCGCGCGCGGTCCATCGCCCGTTCTACCACCTCGTGGAGGTCCACGGGTTCGTGCACGACCTGAGGGGCGTCCTCGCGGGCAAGTTCGACCAGGTCACCGATCAGTGTGGTCAGTTCATCGAGCTGTGCGCGCACATCGGAGTGAATCTCCCCCTTGTCCTCATCGGACAACGTGGGCGAATTCGGGCGTTCCGACGCGAGCAGCAGCTCCAGGTTCGTGCGCATCGAGGTCAACGGCGTGCGCAGCTCGTGGCCCGCGTCGGCGACGAGGCGCCGCTGTCGTTCCTGCGACTCGGCGACCGCGCCGAGCATGGAGTTGAAGCTGTGCGTCAACCTGGCCAGCTCGTCGTCGCCCGACACCGGGATCGGCGTCAGGTCACCGGTGTTCGCGACCCGTTCGGTGGCCTCGGTCAGCCGTCTGCACCGGCCGCAGACCGGTGCGCGCGACCGCGGTGCCCGCGATGGCCGCGAGCAGCACGCCGGCACCGCCGATGAGCAGCAGGACCACGCTGAGCTTGGCGAGCGTCTCCCGTTGCGGCTCCAATGACTGGGCGATGACGATCGCGGTGCCGTTCTGGTACTGCACGGCGATGGCTCGCGTGTCGGACACGTGGTCCGTCCACAGGTAGTCCTCGCGCTGACCCTGCGCGACCTCGCGTGCCTGGGGTGCGTTCGGCGGCGCGTCGGAGTTGGCCGGGTAGCGCAGCGAGCCGGTCGACCCGGTGAGCAGCCCCATCCGCACGTCACCGGCCGCGAGGAACGCGGCCGGGTAGTTCTGGACCTGCTCGTTGCTGAACTGGGCACCGTTGACGACCGCGACCGCACGCTCGCGCAGGCTCTCGTCGAGCGCGTCGTAGACGTTCTTGCGGACGATCATGTACGCGCCGAACGACACCAGCGCGACGGCACCGGCCACGCAGAACGCGGCGAGCCAGGTGACCCGGGCCCGCAGTGACGCCCTCTGCAGCCGTCCCTGGGGCTCACCGATCACGGAGGGGTCTCCCGCAGGACGTATCCCACCCCACGCACCGTGTGCAGGAGTCTCGGCTCCCCATCCGCCTCCGTCTTGCGGCGCAGGTAGCCGACGTAGACCTCGAGTGCGTTGCCCGAGGTCGGAAAGTCGTATCCCCACACGTCCTCCAGAATGCGGCCACGCGTCAGCACCTGGCGCGGGTGCGCCAGCAGGAGCTCGAGCAGCGCGAACTCGGTGCGGGTGAGGCTGATGGAACGGTCTCCCCGGCGGACGTCCCTGGTGGACGGGTCCAGCTCGAGGTCGGCGAACTTGAGCACGGCCGCCGACTGGGTGGCGGCGTCGTCGTCGTGCGCGGCACGGCGCAGGAGGGCGCGCAGCCGGGCCAGCAGCTCCTCCAGCGCGAACGGCTTGGGCAGGTAGTCGTCGGCACCGGCGTCCAGGCCGGACACCCGGTCGCTCACCGCGTCCCGCGCGGTCAGCACGAGGATCGGCAGGTCGTCGCCGGTGCTGCGGAGCCGGCGGCACACCTCGAGGCCGTCCAGCCGCGGCATCATCACGTCGAGCACCATGGCGTCCGGCCTGGCGGCAGTCACCGACTCCAGGGCCTGCATGCCGTCTCCGGCAGTCTCGACCTGGTAGCCGTTGAACTGGAGCGAACGGCGGAGTGACTCCCGGACCGCCCGATCGTCATCGACAACGAGGATGCGCATGGGGGTCAGTCTTGCCGAGGGATCTGAGAGCCGCCTGAGAAGGGCCCTAACAGCGGATGTGAGTTCGGCGTTAGTTGCTGTCAGCCCTCAAGGCCTCGCGCGACCGGTGCGTTCCACTTCCGCCAGAGGGCAATCAGCCGGATGGTGATGATGATTGACGCACCGGTCAGGGTAACCAGGGCTTTCGGCAGCTTGATCCAGTCGCCGAGCGCTACGACGACGGCGCCGGCGAGGGCCGCCACGGCGTAGATCTCTCTCCTCAGGACCAATGGAATCTCTCGGAGGAGCAGGTCACGCAGCGCGCCACCGCCGATACCCGTGGTCATACCGATGAGGCACGCCGCGTACGGGGTCGCGCCCAAGGCCAGCGCGGTGGTGGTGCCGGACGTGACGAACAGACCCAGCCCCACGGCGTCCAGCAGCAGCACCGAACGACGGAGCTTCGCGACCTGCGGGTGGAACCAGAAGACGATCAGGCCCGTGCCGCCGGCGACCAGGAGGTACGGCCAGCTCCGGAGGCTGGTCGGCGGATTCACGCCCAGCAACACATCACGGATGATGCCGCCGCCCAACGCGGTGGTGAGCGCCAGGACGATCACGCCGAAGACGTCCAGCCGAGCGCGAACCGCGGCCACCGCGCCGGACGCGGCGAAGACGGCGATCCCGATCAGCTCCAGGACGGTGAACAGCACGAACAGGGAGAATACGTGGTCACCGGAGTGGCGCCTCCCGGCGGTAACCGGCCTCCAGCCGCCCGCCCGCCATCTTCAGGATGTGCTCGACGACCTGGATGAACCACTCGGCGCCCTCGCCACGCACCAACGCACGGTAGGAGTCCACCAACTCGTCCGCGTTCGCCTCACGCAGGCGCCGCATCAGCCACTTGCCGTGGCCCAGCCAGCGGTTCTGCAGCACGAGCGCCAGTTCACCCGCTCCGGTCACCAGCCGGACCGCGACGAACAGCATCTCGTCCTCGTCACGTGCGCTGATGAGGTCTTCGAGCATGTCCGTGACCGCGTACCGGCGGTCTTCCAGCTCGATGAGGGTCGCGAGCGGAGGGCCGGCCTCCAGCAGAGCGCGCGCCTCGGCCCGGATGCGTTCACCGGTGCCGTCGGAGTCGAGCATGAGAAAGCCCTCCGCGCACATGTGCAGCAACGGCGGGCGGCGGTCCTTCATGTCCCTGGACACGAAGTCCCAGAGCGACTCGACGGTGTGGCAGAACAGCTCGACCGGCCAGCCGCGGTGCTCCAGCGTCTCCCGGTACGCGCCGGGCAGGTTCGCGACGATCACGACGATGTCGAGGTCCGAGTTCGCCGTGTACGTCCCGGCCGCGACGCTGCCGCCGAGGAACGCCGCGGTCGCCAACGGGAACTGTTCGTCCAGGAAGTCACGCGCGGCCTGGACGGGCTCCTTGTCCCAGTCGAGGGGGTGCGCGGTGACGTAGTAGGCCTGCTCCGGGTCCAGCGGGCCGAGCACCTGCTCGACGCGCGACCTGATCTCCGGGACCGACCTCGTTCAGGTCCACGAGCCACGGGTTGTCCTCGGCGTCGAAAAGTGGCCTGATCTGCAGAAACTGTGCCCGGGAGAGGTCCCGCACGCTGACCGGTGGCCCGTTGTGCCGCCTGGCATACCCCTTCAGGCGCCAACCCATGTTGTCGCCGTAGGCGTGCCTGACCTCGTCCCCCACCATCCGTTCATTGTGTCCTGGTGGAGCCGATCCAACGAATTCAGACCCTGGCGACGGCCAGCGCGTAGCCCACCGAGGGCTGAATGGCCACTGGCGAAAGGAGCTGGTCCAGGTACCTCCGCGCCTCTTCGCCGTGCGCCGCGACAAGAGCGTCGTAGTGCCGGCGAGCACCCGCGCGCATCCGCGGCACGGTCTTGCGGGTCTCCGTACTCAGGTCCAGCAGCTCGACCACCCGCAGACCGGCCGAAGCCAGCAACTTCGGATACCCGGCGAAGCTCGGCAACCCGTCGATGTCGTACGTGGCCAGCACCGGCTGCAACTCGTCCAGCACGTCCTGCGGCACGGGTCGCCGCTGCACGAAGTCGGACACCACCACGACCCCGGCCGGCTTCACCACCCTGGCGATCTCCCGCAGCACCTCGACCCGGTTTCCCAGGTGCGGCAACGTCTCCACGGCCCACGCCGCGTCGAACGTGTCGTCGGCGAACGCCATCTCGCGCGGATCGCCGTGCACGAACCGAACCTGGTCGTCGACGAACAGGGCCTCGGCGCGGGAGTTGGCGCGAGCGACGTGTTCCGCGCACGCCGAGACGGACACGATGTCCGCGTGCGAGGCCTCGGCCAGGCGGAACGCGGACGTGCCGACGCGCCGGCCCAGGTCCAGCACGCGCCAGCCGTACCGGGCGCCGAGCTTGTCGATGTGCAGAGCGGTCATGCGTTCGGCGGCGACGCGGTTGGGCGACTCGTCCTCTTCGGACGTCCACAGGCCGAAGTGCAGATTGTGGTCCCAGATCGTGCGCATGACCTCGTGGTAGACGTCGGTCATCAGAAGAAGTCCGCCAGCCGGGGCACGCCGGCCGCGCCGGTGAGCTGGTCCAGCACCACCGCGTCGGCCGGGTCGCCCTCCAGCAAACCCGCGCGCCGCAACGCATGCGTGTTCTGCGCACCGGAGAACCACGGGCCGAGCGCCCGCGCGTGCAGCCGTACCGCACCGGTGCCGCCGGGCTCGACGCGCACCGCGCCGTCCTCGACGACGATGCGCTGATTGCCCGCGTGCCACGGTGCGTGCTGGTCGACGATCTCCACGTCCACCGCGATGTCGGGCAACCGAGGCCAGCCGCGAGCGGCCACCGCGGCGGGCAGGTCGACGACCCGCAGCATCCAGGTCGAGGTCCACACCGAGTACCGCATCGGGGTCGCGCCGAGCAGGTTGAGCGTGGCCGGGTCGGTGATCCGCAGGTCGATCGCGTCGAGCGTGCCCGCCCACGACTGGAGCGAGGCGAGCAGGTTCAGCTGGGCCTCGACGTCGACGCCGACGAGGTCGAACACCTTGAGCCGGCCCAGGTCGCCGCCGCCGGGCTCGCGCTTGGCCGTCAGGTAGCCGCGCAGGCCGCTAGTGGCGTGGCTCGCAATGTTGCCGTGCGGATTCGCGGTCAGACGGGCGCATCGTGGTGCTGCCCCCACGTCCTCATACTGGATGTATGGGGGCGTGGGGGCGGTGCCGCGAGGCGTCCTGCCGAGCGTGAATTCACCGCCGACGTTGCGAGCCACGCCACTAGGGCCGGGGAGCACGCTCACCAGGTCCATCTCGAGCACCTTCGCGACGTCGATCCGCGGCGGACGGCGGTCGGCCATGCCGTCGATCGTCCGCGCCACCTCGAGATAGCAGTCGTGCAGCGCCATGAGATCGCTCTCATCGGCCGGTCGGGACGGTATCCGCTCGGTCGGAGGCGGGACCGAGAGCAACCTGTCCATCGGCAGTTCGACCCACTCGAAGAGCCCGGCGCGCTCCCAGCCGCGACCCCGGTACAGGGTCGGCACCGTCGCGTAGAGCACCGACAGCGGCTGGCCGTGCTCCCGCATCGTGACCAGTGCGGCGTCGAGCAACGCGCCCGCCACGCCACGACCGCGCGTGGCACCGTCGACGGCGACGCCGCCGATCCCGCCCATGGGGACCGCGGCGCCACCATAGAACTGCGCGTACTCGCCGATGCCGAGCACACCGGCGACCCGGCCGTCCAGTTCCGCGACCAGCCCGTGCAGGCCGGGCTTCACCAGTCGCTCCGGCCGCTCGGTCGCGTTGAACGCGAGCCTGCGGAGGCGGAACACCGCGTCCAGGTCGTCGTCGGTGTACTCACGAATGTGCACGGCAACTATCTACCAGGAAAAGAAGCCCTGACCGGATTTCTTTCCGAGCTCGCCGCGAGCGACCTTGTCCCGCAACAACCGCGGTGGCTCGAAGCGGGGTCCCAGCTCGGCGGCGAGGTGCTCGGCGATGGCCAGCCGGACGTCGAGCCCGACCAGGTCGGTCAGCTCCAGCGGCCCCATCGGCCAGCGGTAACCGAGCTTCATGCCGGTGTCGATGTCCGCGGCGGAGGCGACGCCCTCCTCCAGCATGCGAATCGCTTCCATGCCAACGGCGACGCCCAGCCTCGACGTCGCGAAGCCCGGTGCGTCGCGGACCTCGATGACGGTCTTCCCCCACTGTTCGGCCCAGGTTCGCACCTTGGCCACGTTCGCGGGGTCGACGCCCTCGTGGTGCACCAGCTCGACGAGCTGCTGCACCGGGACCGGGTTGAAGAAGTGCATGCCCAGCACGCGTTCGCCGGGAAGTCCCGCGGCGATCTCGGCGATCGACAGCGAGGACGTGTTCGACGCCAGCACAGCGTTGGGGCACTTCGCCGCGGCGTCGCCCAGCACCTTCTGCTTGAGCGGCACGTTCTCCGGCACGGCCTCGATCACGAGCTCGGCGTCCGCCGGCAGGTCACCGGTGCTCAGGTTCGCGAACACCGCCTCGGCGTCGGCCAGCTTGCCCTTCTCCTGCGCCTTGTCGAGCGAGCGCCTGACGGCGAGCCGGCCCTGTTCGGCGCGTTCGGCGTCGGCTTCCGCGAGCGTGACCTCGTGGCCGTTGGCGAGCAGCAGGTGCGCGATGCCCGCGCCCATCGTGCCGCCACCGATGACAACGGCCTTCACTGCTCCACGACCTCCGCGCTGAACATCGCCACCAGCTCCATCCCGCCGATCTCGGCGAGGTTGGCGCCCGACGAGGCCCACTCGGGCGTCTTGAAGGCGGCCTTCATCGATTCCGCGGACTCGAAGTACAGCTCGGCGATCAGGTGTAGCTCGGTGTCACCGAGGAACCCGGCCAGGAACACGCGCTGCACCTTGGCGACCTCGGCGCGCACGAGTCCCGGCACCGAGTCGGCGATCGGCAGGTGCGTGCCGAAGTACTTCTCGTCGAAGTCCTCGGGGTTCGCGGGCTTCTTGTACAGAGCGATGTACTTGATCATGTGACGCCATCCTCCTCGACTCGCCGAGCACTGTAACGCCCGGCCCGGACGCCCGGCTGGGGCACGATGGAGGAGTGCGGATCATCCTGCTGCGACACGGCCAGAGCCTCGGGAACGTCGACGAGCTCGCCTACTGCCGCATCCCCGACCACGCGCTGCCGTTGACCGACCTGGGCGAACGCCAGGCGCGAACGGCCGGCTCGACGATTCGCGGCCTGATCGGCGCCGGTCCGGTCGCGGCCTACGTCTCGCCGTACACGCGCACGCGCCGGACGTTCGAGCTGCTCGGCGTCGACGCCGAACGGATCGTCACCGAACCTCGGGTGCGCGAGCAGGACTGGGGCAACCTCCAGGACCCGGTGCAGCAGGAGATGCTCAAGCACCAGCGGCACGCGTTCGGCCACTTCTTCTTCCGGCTGCCCAACGGCGAGTCGGGCGCGGACGTGGACGACCGGCTGGCGGCGTTCCTGGACGGGCTCGAGGTGCAGTTGCACAAGAACGGAGAGCATCCCAAGACGGTGCTGATCGTGTCGCACGGGCTGACGATCAGGTTGCTGTGCCGCAGGTTGTTCGGGTGGAGCATCGAGCTGTTCGAATCGTTGTCCAATGTGGACACGTGCGAGAACCGCGTGCTGAACCACGACGGGACGGGGTGGAAGCTGGATCGCCCCTTCGACCAGTGGCGCGACTCACCGGACGGGACGACCCAGCTGGCCTAGTGCCGCACTAGAGAAGTCCTCGCTTGTACGCGGCGACGAGCCGGCGCGGCACAAGAAGCTCCTTGCCGTCCAACGTCCGCACGCGCACGAGCTCGGGCACCGTGGCCTTCCACTGCGAGCGGCGGTGCCGGGTGTTCGAGCGTGACGTCCTGCGCTTGGGAACGGCCATCAGCGCTCTCGCTTTCCATAGCGGCGGTTGAACTTCTCGACCCGGCCGGCGGTGTCCACGAGTCGTTGCGTGCCCGTCCAGAACGGGTGCGAGTCGGCGGTGATGTCGACGACCAGCAGCGGGTAGGAGTTGCCGTCCTCCCACTCGACGGTCCGCGACGAGGTCGCGGTCGAGCGCGTCAGGAACGTCTTGCCGGTGGACGCGTCCTGGAAGACCACCGGGTGGTAGTCGGGGTGGATACCGGGCTTCATATCGCCATCTTTCGGATCGAGTCCACGAAGGACAGTTCGTCGTCGGTCAGCAGCGCCCCTTGGAACGCCGACGTGATGTCGTCGGGCTCGCCGACGGTGATCGCCACGATCTGGGTGGTGGCACCTCCGCGAGGTCCGCCCTCGCCGACGCGCATCCCGCCACCGGCGGATTCCAGGTGCAGCGCGACGTCCGGTTCGTCCGCGACCCAGAGCCGGCCGCGCGAGCGCACCACCGTGCCGTCGAGCAACGAGTCGAGCGCCGCGTTGAGCCGCGCCGGGTGAAACGGCCGGTCGGCCGTGAAAACCGCTGTCGCGACACCGCATTCGGGCGTGAGCGGGATCAGCTTCGGTCGCGTGCCGCGCTGGACCACCACCGTGTCGGGCGTGCACCGGTGTGCGCCGGGAGCCACCCGGTCGAGCACGGCCAGCGTTCGCTCGTCCGCATCGCCTTGCAGGACCAGCACGTCCGCGGCCTCGGCCTGCGCGACGACGACCTGCGCCACCGTGCGCTGGTCGCTGACCATGGACGCGTCGCCGAGCGCGTCGTCGAGCCAGGTCGCCGCGTCGAGCACGGTGATCACGCACTCGACGTCGATGCCGAGGTTGCGCCGCACGGCGTCCGGCTCCAGCAACGGGTCCAGGTGCAGCACGACCGTGTGGCCGCCGCCGAACTGGCCCAGCAGCGCGCGCAGGTCTTCGCGCACCGTGCACGACACGCAGCCGTGCAGCAGGTCGATCTCGGTCGCGATGCCGTCGACCCAGCGCCGGACCGACGTTTCCGTCGCCACGTGCCGCACCAGCACCGAACCGGGCCGGTCCCGCCACACCCGCACCGCGACGTCGTGGTCCACCAGCCCCGCCACCATAACGACAACGGTTTCCATGTGCGGTATCGTAGTTGAAAACGAATGTCGTTTCAAACTTGATCACAACGGAGGTTGCGCATGCGCTGCCAGCTGACGGGCCGCGAGCCCGGCTTCGGCAACCGCGTCTCGCACTCGCAACGCAAGACGCGTCGCCGGTGGAACCCGAACATTCAGCAGAAGCGGTACTGGGTGCCGTCGCTGAACCGGTTCGTGACGCTCACGCTGTCCACGAAGGCCATCAAGACCGTCGACAAGATCGGTGTCGAGGCCGCCGTGGCCCGGCTGCGCGCGCAAGGGGTGAAGGTCTGATGGCCAAGGGCAACGACATCCGGCCGATCATCAAGATGAGGTCGACCGCGGGCACCGGCTACACGTACGTGACGCGCAAGAACCGGCGTAACGACCCGGACCGCATGGTGCTGCGCAAGTACGACCCGGTCGCGCGCAAGCACGTCGACTTCAAGGAAGAGCGCTGATGGCGAAGAAGTCGAAGATCGTCGCGGACCTGCGCAGGCGGGAGATCGTCGCGCGCTACGCGGAACGGCGTGCGGAACTCAAGGAGATGCTGAGGCACCCGGAGACGCGCGAGGAAGCGTTGCGCGGCCTGCAGAAGCTGCCGCGGGACGCGTCGCCGACCCGGTTGCGCAACCGGGACGTCGTGGACGGACGGCCGCGGGCGTTCAACCGGGCGTTCGGGCTGTCGCGCATCCGGCTCCGCGAGATGGCGCACCGCGGTGAGCTGCCCGGCGTGTCGAAGGCGAGCTGGTGATGCGCGACAACAAGAGGCCGCTGAAGCCCAGGCAGAACCTCCTCAAGAAAGAGGGCGTGCAGGTCGTCGACTGGAAGGACGTCGCGCTGCTGCGCAAGTTCATCTCGGACCGGGGCAAGATCCGGTCCCGCCGGGTGACCGGGCTGACGCCGCAGCAGCAGCGTCAGGTCGCCACGGCCATCAAGAACGCACGGGAGATGGCCCTGCTGCCGTACCCGTCACAAGGCCGATAACGCGCACCGCCGTGCTGGCGACGACCGCCAGCACGGCGCACTGCACCAGGATCGCCAGCACCCAGGTCGTGTGCTCGTCGACGGTGAGATCGCCACGTACGCCGACCAGGAACGTGGCGTAGAGCCCCCAGCACTGCAGTGCCGCGAGCGCCGCGCCGACGATCGTCGTGCGCAGGGAAACGACCAGAACAACCGCCGCGAGCAACGCGAGAGCGAGCACCGGCCAAGCGCCCGTGAACGTGGTCACGCCGACTCCGCCCCCGAATCCGAGCGCGGATCCATAACCACCTGCCATTCTTCGCATCCAATCGGTCTATCGCCTCGGATGAGATGTGCGCCACCTCTCCAGCGTGAAGTTGGTGCTTTCGAGTGAGGCACGATCAGTCGAATGAACCTGTACGAAGTAGTGCATCGGCGCAGGGACACCCGCGCTGAGTTCACCGGCGCGGAAATCCCCTCCGACGTGCTGCGACGAGTGCTGACCGCGGCCCACGCGGCACCCAGCGTCGGGCTTTCCCAGCCGTGGGATTTCGTGCTGGTGCGCGACGAACCGACCCGGCGCGCGTTCCGCGACCACGTCCAGGCCGAACGCAGTGTCTTCGCAGCTCAGCTCGATCAGGAACGAGCGGAGACGTTCTCCCGCATCAAGGTCGAGGGCGTCATGGAGTCGTCGCTCGGCATCGTGGTCACCTACGACCCGGAGCGGGGCTCGCCGGCGGTGCTCGGCCGGCACGCGATCTCGGACGCGGGGCTGTACTCCGTGTGTCTGGCCATCCAGAATCTGTGGCTGGCCGCGACGGAGGAGGGCCTCGGTGTGGGCTGGGTGAGTTTCTACCGGGAAGATGTGCTGCGGCGCCTGCTGGACATCCCCACGAGGGTGCGTCCGGTGGCGTGGTTGTGCGTGGGGCCGGTTCAATCCCTGCCCGATACGCCCGATCTGGAACGTCACGGTTGGCGCAACCGGCTACCCCTCGATGACGTCCTGCACCACGATCGGTACGGGGCGCGACCGTCCCGGTAGCCTGTCCAGGCCGCTCGGCGAGTCGGAACGGAGTCGGTGAACGGGTGGAGCAGCGTGATCCGCTGGTAGCGGGCCAGATTCCGCGGTTGGACCGAGAGGTCCGCGCGTTGCTCAACGCTGGCCGTTTGCCGGAGGCGAACAGTCTCTTCGACGAGGTGGTCACCAGGGTGTCCCCCGGCGCTGACCGCTGGGTGCGCTCGGCCGTCCTGGTGAACCGCGCCGTCATGGCATGGCGCCTCGGCCGTATTCCTCTCGCACTGGAATTGGCCGCCGAGGGGTGGACCGACCTCGACGCCGATCGGGCCGAGAGCCCTGCCGTCGCCCAGACAATGGGGTCGCTCGGCTATCTGATGGAGGGCATCGGCAACCGTCGCGCGGCGCTCGACATGCTGCGGCTGTCGGTGCAGGTGGCTCGTCGTGCGGGCAACACCGACACGTTGGCCCACTGTCTGCAGCGCCTCGGCGGTTCGCTGAACTTCCGCGCCTGCTCGGGACCTCCCGCGGCCGCTCCGGCGATCTTCGAGGAAGCGCTGGCGTACCTCGACGAAGGCCTGGGCCTGGTCAAGGAAGAGGTCATGCGGCGGGCACTGATGGGCGCCTATGGCCGTTCACTGGCCGGTGTCGGGCAGGTGGACAAGGCCGAGGAAATCGGCATGGAGACCCTGCGGCTGGCGACGGACGCCGACGACCTGTGGGGCATCTCGGTCGGCAACTGGGTCCTCGCCGTTGTACGGCGCGAGCAGGGCAACTTCGACGAAGCGCGCACACACGCCGCTCGTGCGGTGTGCAACGCCGAACGCATCAACGACACGTCGCTGCTGCTGCGGTTCTCCACGGAGCTTGCGGACATCTGCCACGCACTGGGTGACGCGGTGGGCGAGGCCGAGGCGCTGCGCAGGTCGATGACGGCGTCGCGGACAGCCACGGAGACGTTGCAGGAGGGGCTCGGCCAGGCGCTGGAACAACGCCGGGTGGCCGTCCAGGCACAACGCCTCGCGGTGGCCGCCCAGGAAGCCGCGGCGCGCGATCCGTTGACGGGCCTCGCGAACCGGCTCGGGCTGGAGCGCGCCGCTGCGGCATTGCTGGAGTCGACGGCGGCGCGCGGCCGGGTGCCGTGGCTGGTGCTGGTCGACGTCGACTGGTTCAAGGGCGTGAACGACGACGCGGGTCATGCGGCGGGTGACGCGGCGCTGCGGGAGATCGCGGCGCTGCTGCGGCGCGAGTGCCGGTCGGACGACCTGGTGGCGCGCTGGGCCGGCGACGAGTTCGTGGTGCTGCTCGGCGACACCGGTCCGAACATGGACGTGGGCCCGAGCGTGGCCGAGCGGATCCGCGCGGCCGTCGACGGCCACGACTGGACGATGGTGCTCGGCACGGCCCGCCGCCCGACGGTGAGCATCGGGGTCGCGGCGGGACCGGCCAAGCTGGACCAGCTGTTCGCGGCCGCGGACATGGCGCTGTACCGCGCCAAGCGGCACGGCCGGAACAGGGTCGAGGTCGAACCTTCGGTCGACGAGGTCCCCGAGATCGTCTCGGGGAACTGACTTAGGGCTTTTTCCGGCTGCTGTTAGGCGATCAGGCCGCCGCGGTAGGCCACCAGCGCGGCCTGCACGCGGTTGACCGCGCCGATCTTGCCGAGCACCGACGACACGTAACCCTTCACCGTCGCCTCCGACAGGTGCAGGGTGCCGCCGATCTCGGCGTTGGACATGCCCTGGCCGATCAGCACGAGCACCTCGCGCTCGCGTTCGGACAGGCTCTGCAGCAGCCGGCGGGCCGGTTCGGCCATCCGTTCGCCGTCGGCGACGGCCGCGAGAACTCTGGCCGCCACACCGGGGTCGAGAACCGCGCCCCCGCGCGCGAGATCGCGCACGGCTTTGACGAGCTGTTCCGGTTCGGTGTCCTTGAGAAGGAAGCCCGCCGCGCCGAGCCGCAGTGCTTCCGAAACGTATTCGTCCACGTCGAACGTGGTCAGGATGCAGACCCTCGGCGGGTCCGGCATGGTTCGCAGCCTCCGCAAAGCCACGAGTCCGTCCGACGTGCGCATCCGGATGTCGAGCAGGACCACGTGAGGACGGTGCTGGCGCGCCAGGTCGGCCACCAGGTGCCCGTCATCGCATTCGGCAACGACTTCGATGTCCCCGACGCTGCTCAGGATCATGCGAAGGCCGGAACGGACGAGGTCCTCGTCGTCGGCCAGCAGAACCTTGATCACGACGCCTCCCGCATTGGCGTTCCGTGCTCCCTCATGTGCGTGATCTTCGCGTACGCACGCCGAAGGTCACGTTAATTCTCAGTTATCTCATCATGTGGTAACGGTTTTTCGAGATGGTGAGCGCCGTTCACAGTTACCGGAATAGCGCTTTGACTTCGCTGCGTAGGCACGCCCCTAGGAGTTGCCCGGTGCGATCGGAACCCTGCGTAACCAAGTTCCGAAATCCCACCCCCTGGAATGGCGTACCAGAAACTCGGATAACTGATTCTGCCGCTCGTTTCACCCCGTATGAATGGGTCGATCTTCTCGGAATCGATACAGCTTCTTTCGGTAAGATAACGGAAAACGCGAAGGTCTTTCGCGATAGCGCTACCTCTAAGTAACCTGCATCACACATATCCCCCTGCCTCCTCGGAGAGGAGCTTCGCGCCATGCGGAGAGCCAATCCGGTGACGTCCCTGCTGGCCACCGCCGCCGTCACCGCCTCCTTCTTGATCGTTCCATCAGCGGTCGTTCCCGCTCAGGCGCAAGAGACTCGCGCGGCCGCGTTCGCCGCCGACGACTACTGCCTCGGCCAGTGCGGCGACATCCTGCCGCCGGGCAACAACGGCAACGCCACGCTGGCCGAGATCCTCGGGCACAAGGCGTTCGGCACCCGGCCCGCGCACTCGGCCGACCAGCTCGGCAAGTACGACGGCCTGGTCGCCGGCTACAGCGGTCTCTCGAACGGCCAACTGACCGACTTCTTCAACGACGCGTCGTTCGGCGTGCCGTCCGATCAGGTCGAAAGCACCGTCAAGCCGCGAGCCGACGTGACGATCGTGCGCGACAAGAAGATCGGCATGCCCCACATCACCGGCACCACGCGGTCCGGGACGATGTTCGGCGCCGGCTTCGCCGCCGGTCAGGACCGGCTGTGGCTGATGGACATCTTCCGTCACCTCGGCCGCGGTCAGCTGACCGGTTACGCCGGTGGCGCTCCCGGCAACCGCGTCCTGGAACAGAGCTTCTACAACCAGATCGCCTACACCGAGGCGGACCTGCAGAAGCAGATCGAAACCGCTGCCGCGAAGAACGGTGAGCGCGGGCGTCAGGCGCTGGCGGACGTCAACGACTACATCTCCGGCATCAACGCCTACCTCACGCAGGCCGTGGCGGCGCGGAACTTCCCCGGCGAGTACGTGCTGACCGGCCACGCCGACTCCATCACCAACTGGAACGACATCCAGCCGTTCAAGTCGACCGACATGGTGGCGATCGCCGCTGTCGTCGGCGGCCTGTTCGGTGCCGGTGGTGGCGGTGAGGTGCAGTCGGCGCTGGTGAAGCTGGCCGCGCAGAACAAGTACGGCGCTGCCGCAGGCGAGCAGGTGTGGCAGGCCTTCCGCGCCCAGAACGACCCCGAGGCCGTTCTGACTCTCCACAACGGACAGTCCTTCCCGTACGCGTCGTCACCGGCGTCTCCGCAGGGTCTGGCCATGCCGGACAACGGCAGCATCACGCCGGAGCGGATGGTCTACGACGAGGTGGGCGGTGCCGGTGCCGCGGTCTCCGTGCCCGCTTCCGAGGAGCTGTCGAAGGCCAAGGGCATCTTCTCCGACGGCGTCCTGCCCGCGGACCTGCTGAACAAGAAGCACGGCATGTCCAACGCCCTGGCCGTTTCCGGGGCGCACACGGACTCCGGCAACCCGGTCGCCGTGTGGGGACCGCAGACCGGTTACTTCGCGCCGCAGCTGCTGATGTTGCAGGAGCTCAACGGTCCTGGCATCCGTTCGCGCGGCGTCGCGTTCGCCGGCGTCTCGATGTACGTGCAGCTGGGCCGCGGTGTCGACTACTCGTGGAGCGCGACCTCGGCCGGGCAGGACATCGTCGACACGTACGCCGTCGAGCTGTGCAACCCGAACGGCTCACCGGCCACGAAGGCGTCGCAGCACTACCTGTTCCACGGCGCCTGCCTCCCGATGGAACGCCTGGAGCGCAAGAACGCCTGGAAGCCGACGGTCGCCGACGGCACACCCGCGGGTTCCTACACGCTGGTGATGTACCGGACCAAGTACGGCCTGGTGACGAGCCGCGCGACCGTCGGCGGCAAGGTCGTCGCGTACACGACGTTGCGCTCGACCTACATGCACGAGGTCGACTCGATCATCGGCTTCCAGGAGCTGAACGACCCCGGCGCCATCCGTTCGGCCACGGACTTCCAGCGTGCGGCCAACAACATCGGCTACGCGTTCAACTGGCTCTACGTGGACTCCCGCGACGCCGCCTACTTCAACTCGGGCCTGAACCCGGTGCGCCGGTCCACTGTGGATCCGAACCTGCCGACGTGGGGCCGCGCCGAGTTCGAGTGGGTCGGCTGGGAGGGCAACGAGAACGTCGCCTCCTACATGCCGTTCGCCGGGCACCCGAACTCGATCAACCAGGACTACTACATCTCCTGGAACAACAAGCAGGCGAAGGACTTCACCTTCGGCAGCTTCGGCCACACCGCCGTGCACCGCGGTGACCTGCTGGACGATCGAGTCCGTGCGCTGGTTTCCTCCGGCCAGAAGGTCACGCGTGCCTCGCTGACTCGCGTGATGGCCGAGGCAGCAGTAGCCGACCTGCGAGCCGAGCAGGTGCTGCCGGAACTGCTGCGGGTCATCGAGTCCGCTCCGGTCGACGCCGCACTGGCCCCGGTCGTGCAGAAGCTGAAGGACTGGCAGCGTTCCGGATCGCTCCGCAAGGAGACCGCGAAGGGCAGCAAGGCCTACAGCCACGCCGAGGCGATCCGGATCCTGGACGCCTGGTGGCCGCTGCTGGTCCAGGCCCAGTTCCAGCCGACGCTGGGCGAAGGTCTGTACAACGCCCTGGTGAGCGCCATCCAGGTGGACGAGTCCCCGTCCGACGCGCACGGTGCCGCGCCGCACAAGGGTTCCTCGTTCCAGTACGGCTGGTGGGGTTACGTCGACAAGGACCTGCGCAAGGTCCTCGGCGACCCGGTGCAGGGCGCCCTCCCGCAGACCTACTGCGGCGGCGGCACGTTGTCCGGCTGCCGCACGGCACTGGTGAACTCACTCACGCAGGCCGTCGCCAAGCCCGCCAACCAGGTCTACCCCGGTGACGCGGACTGCACGGCCGGCGACCAGTGGTGCGCGGACACGATCATCCACCGCGCCATGGGCGGCATCACCCAGGACAAGATCCACTGGCAGAACCGCCCGACCTACCAGCAGGTCGTGCAGTTCCCGTCCCGCCGCGGCCAGAACGTCACGAACCTGGCCGCCACGGGTTCCGCGACCGCGTCGTCCCACGAGACGGGCTGGAACACCCTCCCGCCGCGGCACGTGCTGGACGGCAACCCGACCTCACGCTGGGCCAGCGACTGGAGCGACGACCAGTGGCTCCAGGTCGACCTTGGCTCTGTGCAACGAGTCGGTCGCGCTGTGTTGCACTGGGAGTCCAGCTACGGCAAGGGCTACCGCATCGAGGTGTCCATCGACGGCAACAACTGGCGGAACGTTTTCTCCACAAGTGCTGGCGACGGCGGCGATGATGTCGTAGCGTTTGCGGTACAGGACGCGAGATACCTCCGAATGACGGGTACCCAGCGAGGCACCCGTTACGGATACTCCCTGTACGAGCTTGAGGTCTACAGTATGTAGGCCTTCGAGATGAGGACGCCGATCCACCCCCAGGGGTCGGCGTCCTCTACTTTTTCCAGGCCTTTTATGCCCTGAACAGGTAGTTCCTGGTTCCGCCGCCGATCCCGCTCGCCGGCACCCACGAGCTCCCGTTCCACGTGCTCATCCGGTACCCGCGCTCGACGAGGAAGTCGGCCACGTCCCGCGCCTGGTACCCGAACCGCTCGACGTGCCGTTCCTCGATCTCCAGCAGGAACGCCGGCTTGAAGCGCTCGATGGTCTCCTTGGCACCCTCGAGCACCCGCAGCTCGGCCCCCTCGACGTCCGCCTTGACGAAGTCGAGCTTGGTGATGCCGTTCGCCGCGACGAAGTGGTCCAGCGTGTCCGTCTTGACCACCACTTCAAGATGCTCGTCGAACTCCTCGTTGGACCCGAGCCCATCGGCCCCCGCCGTGAGGAACGACCGCCCCGTCACCGGGCTCCCGTGCCGCACCGGCACGCTCATGACCTCGCGCCCCTGCTCCTGCGTCCCGAGCGCGACCGAGTGCCGCTTGATGTTGCGCCCCTCCCGCGGTCGCAGCACATACGACAACGCAGGATGCGCGAACACCAACGGCTCGATGCTGTGCACAGTCCCTTGTGGACCAACCAGTCTGGACAACGTCACCGTGTACAGCCCCAAAGCCGCCCCGACGTCGACACAGACGTCTCCAGGCTTGACAACGTGGCGGAGCCCGATGAGCTCCGGCTCGGCATAGGGCGTCAGCCGGGCGAGCGCCCGCAACCCGGCAACCACAGCAACACTGCGAAGTTCGGCCATCACCCGCACCAGCCTAGACGTGCCCGTTGGTGTGCTGCTCCCCCGCAGGCAACCCGACCTGGTCAGCGAACTCAGCCGCCACCCGGCTACCGCCGTAGACCCCCAAAGCCTTGGCCAGGTGCTGCCGCAAATCCCTCCGGTGCTGATCCTCAAGCTCCGGCAGCGCCCGTTCAACACTGCTGACCAGCGACTCGGCCCAATGCTTGGCAGGCTGCTGCTGCGCGATCCGGACCAGCTCCGCAAGGTGGTTGGAGAGCTGGACAGCCTCTTCAACCCGGTACCCGTTGCGCTGCAACCACCAGATCGTGGCCGTACCAACATCCGTCAGCACCTCGTCCCGCAGGTACCGGATCTCCGCCCGCTCGACATCCCGCTCAGCCAGCTTGAACGTGGAGTTCCGCAACAACTCGATGTGCTTGCGAGCCATCTCCAGGTCACCCTCGTTGGTGGTGACCTTCACCGACTCCGCCCGAGCCCACACATGCGTCCCAGGCACCTGCCGCTCAGTGGCAAGCTCATCCCCCAACTGCACCTGCAACGCCCCATGGTGCACCAGCATCGCCTTGCCGCTGATCTCCTTGGCCCGCTGCAGAACGTGGTGGATGGCCGCATTCTTGGGCGAGTTGTGCCGCAGCCCCGTAGCCAGGTCAAGCCGCCACACCACCGTGCACTTGACCTGGAAGTCGAGCCCGTACACCGCACTGGGCAACGGCGACTCGAACTCCTGCTGATGACTACTGGCCGGCGGCACGAACGTGAAGTCGTCGGCACTCTTGGGCACCCGCCGCCGCCACCACGCCTTGACGGCTCCAAGGGGACCAGGACGGAAGTCGGGCCAGGGTCTGCTCACGCCCTCTGCGTACCTGACGTTTCTCGGCCATAGAAGGTGGCCTGCCTCACTTCCCTCCAACGGCGGCAGCTGCCCCGGCCTGCTCATCACGGTGCGTGAGCGGGGGCGCTGGTCAACTCGGTGGCGGTGCCCCGGTAGACTGCTCGTGCCAGCCCTAGTAGCTCAGGGGATAGAGCATCGGTTTCCTAAACCGTGTGTCGCAGGTTCGAATCCTGCCTGGGGCACCACCTTTCGCCGGGTGAAACTAAGGCCTCTGACCTGCAGATATCGGTCAGAGGCCTTAGTCTTTAGTCGGGACTGAAGTCGATCTCTCCCCGTTCGTGTGACATGACTCGTGGTGCGAGCGGGCGTACGGTCGCACCATGAGCACCCGCAAGGCAGGCGCCAAGCAGCGCGTAGCGCGGGCAGCATCGAGGCCCTCCCCAGCGGCTCGCTGAGGGTCGGTCGTCTACGCCGGTATCGACCCGCTGACCGGTCGCGAGAACATCATCGAACGAGACGATCCCGAAAGCGCCCGAATGCTCAGAAAGAAGCCGAGAAGACGCAATACGAGATTATCAACGAGAGTCAACGAACAACGAAGCCCGAAGACCAAAGCAACTGTCAATCAGCTCATGGACAACTACCTGAACGACTTGACGTCAAGCGCAGCACCCGCAAGGGCTACGAGGGGTACATCAACAACCACATCCGACCGCTTATCGGCGACCGGCAAGTGGCAAGCTGGACGGCGAAATAATCGACTCGTTTTACACGATTCTGCGCACCGTGCCGCTCCCACTGCGGAGGCAGGAAGTTCCTCGAACACAAGTCCAAGGGTGAACACGACTGCGAGAAACGCGGCTGCAAGCCACACGAAGTGCAAGCCCCTGGGAAAGAACTCGTTCCGTCAAGTTCACTTCTGCCTGAGCGGCGCGCTGAAGCGCGCTTTCAAGTGGGGCTGGATCAAGGTAAACCCGATCGGCCAAGCAGAGCCACCCAAGCCCGTCAAAGCCGAATCCGAGTCCGCCCACTCCAGAACAGGCAGCCGCGATTGTCAATGAAGCGTTCAAAGACATTGCGTGGGGAATGCTGATTTGGCTCGCGATGACGACCGGCGCACGACGCGGCGAGCTCTGCGCGCTTCGGCTTGACCTCCTCGACCTCGAACAACGCCGTCCTGCCGATCAACACAGCTATCGGACAGGATGGCACCGAGACGTGGGAGGAGGACACAAAGACTCACCAACAACGCCGCATCGCGCTGGATCCCGAAACCGTCGCCCTGCTGCGCGCCTACATCGAGCATCGCACAGTCCGAAGCCGCGAAGCTGCGGAGTCGAACTCAAGCAGAGACGGGCGAGTCTTCTCGCCTGCTCCGCGATCACAGCGACGTGGCTCAAGCCAAATACCGTCACGCAACGATACCGACGCATGTGCGAGCGTCTCGGCTGGGACATGAACATCCATGAGCTACGCCACTACTCCGCAACGGAACTGATCACCGCAGGTGTAGACGTCCGAACCGTCGCCGGACGCCTGGGACACGGCGGCGGAGGTGCGACGACCCTACGTGTTTACTCCGCATGGGTTTCGGAGGCTGACCAGCGGGCAGCCGGAAACTTCAGCACTCGGATGCCAAAAGCTCCGATCAAGATGGCCGAAACCGGCACCATCACGACGAACTCTGGAACCGCCGGCTGGACCACCCCTACCAGCAGATATTCACGGATCTTCGAGGCGCGATCACTTGCGGCGCACTCAAGCCAGGCGACGCGATCCCAACCAATCGTCGAACTCCAGGCGCGCTACGGCGTCAAAGCCGGAACCGCTCACCGCGCCATTGCCGAACTCAAAGCAGCCGGACTCATCAAAGTTAGTCGCGGCAAACGCGCTATCGTGCTCGGCCCCGGAGAAGAGCCCAGACATCGCCGATGTCGTGAGCCTCAGCCAGAAACGAGCAGCGAAGTAAGCCGCTTTCGCTGCCGCTGAGATCCAATCTGTGCAGCCAGTAACCGTGCACGCTCCGCGTGTACGGCTACTTCATCTTTGTCTCCCGTAACGGTGAACACCTGCACGAGGTCGACCCTGAGCGCAGTTTCGGCTCGAGTGAACGTCGGATCGAGTCGGCTCAGGACATCGGACAGAATCATCGATGGCTCTCTCGCGCGCCAAGCCGAGCAAGCGCACTTCCCCGCCACCGCGCAAGGTGAGTTGGGTCGAACACCAGATACGGCGTTTCCGCATTGTCGCATTCTGGCTGGCATCGAGCGCAGCGCCTCATCAAACGCGCGCATACACGTCTTGGTGCTCTCCGTTCGCCGCGCAGGCTTCACCGTATCCAGCAGTGAGCCACGCGAAGAGCAGTTCAGGAACCTTGCCTTTTGCGATTGTCCGCGCATAGTCCGTCAGCTCAACCGCCGCCGCACCTCGCCAATGTCGAGCAACACAACAGCCTGTCCCGCACATGCATAAGCTTCGAACGCTGGCGAGCGCGCTTCACGCGCTGCCATTCGAGCCGTGTTGTAGTGGTCCCACGATTCGCTGACGAGTCCCTGATCGAGCGACTGCCAACCCGCAAGAGCTGAAGCGTCAACGAGCACTTCGGCAAGCCCGACCGGATCGGCTGGCTGAGCACGTCGCGCATTGCTCGTTCCATCTGATCAATCTGGGCGCGAAGCTCGCCGAGCAACGCGGACGCGCCCAAGCCGCCGATCAATCACGCGGGTGATGTCGAGCTTCTTCCGGAGAAGCCCGACAGTCTCCATGTCAAGGTTCCGTCCTGCGGCTATCCTGCGCCTGCAACCCGAGGTCGTCTCCGCGGAACACTGTATCGTGCCTCAGCACGGCTTCGAGCAGCCGGTCCACGGGCACGCTGATCATGTCTTCGAGCAGTCGGCGAAGTGCTGCGCTCGGCAGACCGAGGGGGCTGCCGTCGGCACGCCGCCCAGAAGCCAAGCGGTGAACGTGACGCAGCTTATCGTCGCGTTCAGCCCGTGTTCGCGCGCGAACCGCTCAGCCTCTTGACTGAACTCCTCAGCGCTCTGCCTCCGCTGGCGCAGCAACTCTCCGAACAACGTCTGTGGCTGCCGCCGCTCATCCTTCGAATCCATCGGCTGACCTCTCCGTCTCACTGATGTCAGCGCTGATGAGTGTAGGTCACCAAATGGCACTAGATGGCACTCCCAGGTCATTTACACCCGATGCATGCACCAGAGAGGCTGATGTCTGCGGTCACGGACTTCGGGAGGGCGGTGGCGGTCATGGTCTGGGACGCAACAGGAGTCGTGCTGTTCGTGGTGTGGCTGCTGCTGCCACTCGCCTACACGGTGGTGCTCGGCCGGAAGTACGTCAGACAGGCCCGCGCGGCTGCCGAAGAGGCCGCGAATGCCGCCCAGGAGGCCGCTTGGGCGAACGAGGACGTTCAGGAGGCGCTGGACGGCCTGGAAGAGGGCGCAAAGTCCGCAGGAGAGCGCTCTGGCCTCACTGCCAAAGACACGCGCGGCGGACACACAGGAGTTGCCTCGCGATCAGGCAACCCGCGCCTGTCGGCAGGCACAGACTTCACGAGACACAGCTTGCACAAGGGGTCGCGTCGTGACGCCCCGAGGACACCGACCTGATCACTGAGTTCGGAAAGATCTCAAAGCTCATGCCGGGCGTCATGTTCGACTTCGTCATGGGCACTCTGACACCGGAGCGACAGCAGGAGTTCGGCGAGATCCTGATCGTGCTCGGGGAACTTCTGGTCAACCACGCCAAAGACCGCGAGCAGTCCGACCAGCCGACGACAGTTGAGGCTGCCGACAGCCGAACGACCAATGGTCCGTGAGGACCGACTGAAGCCGCCAGCCTCCGGGGCTCCGTCTCACCCCCGATCCGAGGCTGGTCAGGGAGAGCCGACGCGGCACGCGTCGCCGCGTCGGCTTCCTCTCATCGCACCATCACACGGAGCCAGCCAACGATGCCCAAAGGGTTCAAGTCCAATCTCCAGAACCGCGCCGTTGCGCGTGCGCTTGCGTTGTGGCGCAAGGAAAGCGGCTTGAGTCTGGCCGAGGTGACCGAGCGCGTGAAGTGGTCGTCGGCCAAGACATCGATGATGCAGAACGGGTTGGTCCCGATCACCGATGCCGACGTCATGGCGCTTGCCCTGGTCTACGGGATCGACGACGTGCGGCGGGAACCGGTGTTCTGGGGTGCGCAGCGCGCACGTGATCCTCGGACGTTCGACCTCGCTGACCGGCGGCGCGCTGCGTCCTGTGTCGGCTGGACCTACTCCGAAGTCGAGGCCGAAGCGAGCTACGTGCGCGTGGTGGCGCTGGACGTGTTGCCCCCGCTGGTCTGGACGCCCGAGTACTCGGCTGCGGTTCGAGGCGTGCAGGTTGAGGCCGTCTCCGAGCAGGGTCACCGCCACTACCCCGACGATCACCGCGCACAGATGCTGCACCAGTTGGGCCACGGTCCGACGCTGCGGATGGATCTCGTTCTGGGACAGGCGGTGTTGCGGCGGCCGGTCGGCGGTGCGCTGGTGATGGCGGACCAGTTGTTCCAGTTGGCGTCGTTCGCCCAGCTTCCCGGCGTGCGGGTGTTCCTCGCGCCGGACAGTGTTGGGCGCGTTCGCGGGGATGACGTCGTTCACGCTGCTGTCGTTCCGTGAGGCGCAGTTCGACGACGTGGTGTACCTCGACTGCCTGCACGGCGGGATGTGGCTGGAGAGCGAGGCTGAGCGGCGGCCCGTACGTGGAGACGTTCGAGCGGCTGATGTCGGCAGTGCGCTCCCGGCCGCCGAGACGACCGGAGCGATCTCTACAGGCCGCGCAGCACCTCAAGGACACCACGCGCTGACCGACCGGGCGCGCCGACAGATTCGTGACTCTTTTCGTGACGGCGTCTGCTACGCTCGGCCTGACGTCACGAAACTAGTCACGAATCGGGGTGGTGAGCCGTGAAGTGTGCGGGATGCGGACAGCCGTTGCCAGCAGGGGCGAACCGTGGGCGACCGGCCCGCTACCACAACGCGGCGTGTCGGCAGCGTGCCCGCCGCGCGCGGCTCGCCACGCGGCACGCGGACGTGCTGGCGGCCGTGGCCGCTGTCGAGGCGGCGGCTGCCGAGGTGCGTCACGCGGTACTGGCGGACGGCGACGCGGAGCAGGCCGCGCGTCAGCTCACGCGTGCCGCTGCCGAACTCGCCCAGCTCGTGACGACCGTGCTCCCGCTCGTCCCAGGCGAGACGAAGCCGCCCGCACCGGCTGTCACGAAACCTGTCACGGAAGACGTAGCCGCGAACGAGCCGCGCCGCGCGAGTCGGCGCGGCCCGCTCCGCTGGACCTGGACACCGTGCGGCTCGAACGCTCGTCAGACCCGACGCGGACGGGCTGGCGGGTCTTGGCGGGCGACGCTGACGCTCCGGTCGTGGTGGGGTTCCTGGAACCGATGTTGTCGGTGACCGGGCGGCGTAGTAG
Source organism: uncultured Actinomycetota bacterium (assembly GCA_963771775.1). GTDB lineage: Bacteria > Actinomycetota > Actinomycetes > Mycobacteriales > Pseudonocardiaceae > Lentzea. The sequence goes on along the minus strand of CAVYUS010000001.1, from coordinate 26,658 downwards.
CCGTTGGGAGGCGCAGACCGCGAGCTTGACACCCGTACACGGTGGGCCGTGGCGGAACCGGATGGACGCTCTGGCACGTCTCGTGGACGACTACCAGCGTGCCGCGTCGCGGCCACGGCGGCGCACGATCACGTAGTGACGGGTCCGGCCGTGTGCCGCGCCTGTGTCGAGATGGCGCGGCACACGGCCGTTTTCGGGTGGTTGTGACGGGTTACCCGTCACGCGTCACACCCGTCACGGTGGCCCGTTTCCGCTGGTGAGTACCGGTTTGGTACCCGTCACAGGGTGTGTGACGGGTGACGGGTCCGGTGGGACGGGTTGTGACGGGTCAGCGGTCATCGTCGATCACCTCTGCGTCGATCACTGCGGCGTCGCGGGCGCGCTGGATCGCCGCGCGGATGTCGGCGACGGCGTAGCCGCGTACCTGCTTCACTCCGTCCTGTGTGGGCACGCGGTCGCGGGTCGGGCTACAGCCGAACTCGGCCATGTCGAGCCCGAACCCCTTGGGCTCGACACCCAACGCGTCCACGAGTTCGGCCGTGGGCACGAAGTCCCGCCCGTCGTCGCTGCCGAGATCATCGGCGAGGTAGTCCACAACGGACGCCAGCGGTTCGGGCAGCTCGATCTCGTCCACGCGTTCGGCGTCGGCGGGTGCGGGTGCACCGCCACCGATGGCCTTCGCCACGGCCGCGTGGTCGAGCACCGGTTGCGCCTGTCTGTCCGGCCGCGTGTCCGGTGAGCGTTCCTTCCGCCTCGCGCAACGCTCGCCCGCGTTGGCAGATCTCCCTCCAATCCTCGTTGGGCATGTAGAACGTCCGCACGGTCAGCGCGAGCACGTCCGCACCCGCCTGGGTCTCCCCGTCCGGCCGCAGGATGCCAACGCCCTTGTGTGAGGGCAGCAGACGACTGGAGTCGTACCCGCGCGTGTTCATCTGCTCGCCCAGGATGATGTTGCTGTCGCGCCAGTCCATCACCCGCAACGCGAACCGTGAGCCGAGCACCGCGCGCAGGCTGGACGGGATGGTCTTGCTGTCCGGCCGCTGCGTCGCGAGCACCAAGATCACCCCGGCGGCCGGCGCCTTCTTCGCCAGCCACGTCAGCAGCTCGCCGATGTACTCGCCAGCGGTGAGCTTCTTCCCTTGCACCTCAACGGGAGTACGGTCCTCCAGCGGAATCTGAACCTCGTCCACGATCAGCGCCGTGATCGGCATGTCCAGCGCTGGATCACGCGACATGTCCGGCGTCACCTTCGACTCCGGGCACGTCAGGTCGTCCAGATCCTGCATCCTGCGGTAGCGGCCCTGGACGTCGGCGACCAGTTCCACGAGCCAGTCCAGGAACGCCAAGCACGTGCTCGCTGTCGTCGCCGGACATGAACCGGTGCGCGACCTGTTCGGCTGCCTTCCAGTCCTTGCCGTTCTTGAAGTCCGCGACGTACAGCCGCGTGTGCGGGTCCAAGATCAAGCCCGCGGCCGCCAGTCGTTCGGCCATTGTCTTGCCCTGCCTGGGAATCGCGCCGATGAGTACCGACGTCCACACCAACGGCAGGTCGATCCGGCGTCCGCGTGCGTCGGTGCCGAACGGCACCGGCCGCCACGCGTCCCACCGGTGCACCGCCGAGCAACGGCGTCCGGATGGGCGGCTTGGCGTAGGGGTCCTCATCGGCCACCCACATCGCCACCCGTCCGGCGTGCCCGCCGTTGCCGCGCACCCGCTCCACGCTGAGCTGGATCTCGTCCACCGCGAGCGCGGACGCGAGGGCTTCCCGGTGCTTGACGACATCGGCCGCCTTGCGGGTGGCGGGCAGGTCGACCGTGACCGCCCATCCCTCACCCCTGCGCGTGGCCCGGTCGACCAGGCGCAGCGTCTCGTCCTTCCCGATCAGCTTCGCGTCCCGGAACGCGTCCACGAGCACCTGAGGGTCCATCGTCCACGTCAGCGTGCGCGGACCGGCGAGCACCGCCTTACGTCCAGGGCTGCCGTCCTTGCGCCTGCCGAGGATCGCCAGCGCCACGGCGACCGCGACGCCGCCGCGATCCACAGCACCCGGTGCCCGTACACGAGATCGAGCACCGCGACCACGACCGCCACGGTGACCACGGTCGCCCCGGTGACCTTCCACCGGAACAACGTCAGCTCCCGGATGTCGGTGAACTTGTCGGCGAGCTTCTCCGACTGCTCGGCAGCCTCCCGGTAGTCCCGCACGGTCACCCATGAACGCCACCACCGCACCGCGACCACGAGGCCACGCACGACCGCGCCCATGAACCGGAACGGTGAACGCAGCACCGCCACCACGAGATCCTTCACGGCCTGCACCGCGTGAACGCGATCCTTCGCCCACAACGGCACACGCGGTGAACGCCGCCACCAGTTCACGACCCGCCGACGCCACGGCGTCCGCTCGACCGGCGGGACGTCGTTCACGAACTCGCCTTCGAGCACCGCCCGCACCGGCAGGGAGGAGTCCACGCCGGCCAGCTCTCGATCGTGCTCGGTCATCGCGGGTCACCTCCGTCCGATGTGGTCGTGCGTCGCTGCAGTTCGGCCGTGAGCGTCGCGGCGAGCCGTGACGACAGGCCACGCGAGCACCTGGTGACCTCACGGACCCACGCCGGACTCACCACGACACCAGGTGTCCACGCTTCACGCGCCACCGTCAGGTAGTCGGCGAACGTCACCCGCTGTCCGGTGCGCTTCCTGTTGCGCTGCTTGGGTTTCGCGGGTTCACTGAACGGTCGTCGTCGCCGGCAAGTCCGCGGTGACCGGTGCCGTACGTCGCTGCGCCTCGGTGAACGCGGCCGTGACCGCCTCCGTCAGCTTGTCCCGTAGATCGGTGACCGCCTCCGCAGCGACGAACACCACGAGCGGCGGAACCGAGTGCAGCACCACACCCGACACCGAACCGGCCGCCCACGAGTGCCAGGTGTTCATCACGTACGTGGCCGCGAGCGTGAACCACTTCGCCCGACGCGTCCACGCACCCGTGCGCACCTGATACCGCGCGGTCACCTGCTCCGCTCGCAGGATCGCCAGCAGCACCAGCGACACCGTCGGATCGAGCAGCCACGCCGCGAGCCACGGCAGCGACCACGCCGGCGTGCCCGCTGCCGCGAAGCTCTGCACGTTGGTCATCGTGAACCCGAGACCGAGCACGATCCCCGCCCAGCACAACCGGTCGACCTCAGTCACGCACCCGCTCGACTCGCAGCGCCACCACGTCCGGATGCGTCGCGTACGCCCGCAGCTCTGCCGCCTCCGCCGCGTCGGCCGCGAGCTGCTCGCGCCGCCGGGGCGGCGGGCAGCCGCCCGAAGGCGGCCACCCCTTCCCGAACCCGAGTGATCGCGTTCATCGCCGATCACCCTTGCTACGCGGACTGTCGTACGACGTGATCGTGAGTGCACGGGTCAGCGTGTACGCGGCGAACAACGCGGGCAGCCCCAGCACCACGAGCAACAACACGGTGTCGCCCCGGTGCGTGATCACCACCCACTGAACACCGACGATGACGCCGGCCATCACCAGCACCCGCCCGGTCAGCGAGAGCAACCGAGCACCCGTACGCGCTGCGTTCGCGGCAGCCTTCGCCCTGCGGGCACTGGCTCGCCAGATCCACAGCAGCACCACGACCACGCCCAGAGCGGCGAGCAGTTGCGTCGGTGTCACGTTAATCGTCACGGAACTGCCCTCCGTCCTGGTCCTCGTTCATCCGGTCGCGGCGGGCACGCCACACGAGGTAGAGCGCGCGTCGGTCCTCTCCAGTCAGTCCGCCGCACACGCCGAACTGGTGCTCACCAGCAAGGCGCAACTCCCACTCAAGGCAGAGCCTCCGCACCGGGCACGACTCACACAGGCGAGCCGCCAACTCCCGATCGGTGATCTCCTCGCCCTGCCACTCCGGGCCGTCCTCGTTGGCCCACAACCACATGCACGTGCCGTCACGGGTGACGATCTCCATCAGCACGTCATCCGGGACCTTGGCGTAGCGGTCGAGCTCGGCCGCGATCACCTCGTAGTAGTTCTCCGGGTTCACCACGCACCCCCGGACTTCTGCTCGAACTCACGAGCGGACCGCGCGCTCGGCGGCCATCCGCGCGACGTCCACGACGCCGCCGGACTCCGACGCCCGCTCGAACGATCTCCTCGACCGCACGCGCAGGGACCACGTAGCGGGTACGCAGACGCACCGCGGGGAACGCGTCCTCTCGGATCGCCCGGTAGATGGTCGCCACGTCCACCCGCAGGATCCGTGCGGCTTCCGGCGACTGTGTAGAAGATCGGCGGGTTGCTCCCCGCCATGCCTGTACGTAGTCATCAGCTGAATGCCTTTCGAAAGACTGATTTCTTCTCCGAAGGCGCTGACATTGGCGTTGATTCACCTGCTGATTCGCCGCTGATGTCAGCGCTAATCCGCGTTTCAGGCGCAAGCCCGCGCGCTAACGTCGGCGCTGAGGCGGAGCACGGAGGCGTACGTGGCAGAGGACTGGTCGGCGGTCGCGGAGGCAATCAACGCCCGCGCGGCGAGCTGGCTTTGAAGCAAAAGGAACTTGCCGAGAGATCCGGCGTTTCGCTCGCGATCGTTCGCGAGATGCAACAGGGACGAATCCAGCGGCGGCGAAACCCGCGAACGCTCGAAGCGCTGTCCGATCGCGCTCGACTGGCACCCGCAGCATCTCATTGCGGTGCTGCAAGGAAAGACGCCACCCGAGCCGATCCGACCGACCAACCGGCCGATGATCCGCTTGTCCCGTTGCTGAACACGATCATTCGGGAACTTCGCGGCCTTCGCGCCCAGGTCGGAACGCTCGCTAGCCGCCTTGACGAGTCGGGAGCTCGACTCGAAAGGACGTAGCTCGCGTTCGCTTGGTGGTTTCGGTGTCGCTGTCATGGAACAGCAGACAGCCGGAGAGGGGGTCGAAATAATTGCCAGCGGCTAACACGCCGCGTGTTAGGACGAGTTAGGTCCGCAGGTCACAAGCCGTTGGGGAAGCGGGGAGACGTGGCGACGAGGAAGCGCGGCGACCCGCCGCTGATCGAAGCTGCAAGGGGTCCGTGAGGAGCTTGGGCGCACCCAGGCGCAGGTAGTCAGGCTACTTCCTCGCGCGCGCGACGCAGATCCGGCGCTGCCCACGCAACCGAGCATTCGCTGCTCATCATGATGTCGCGCTGGGAGAACGGGCACGTCGAAGTGACCGAGCCCGGCTATCAGCGCCTGTTCCGCGAGTTCTACGGCCGAACCAACGAAGAACTTGGTTTCCCTACCGAAGCAGGAGAACGAAGCGCTCGAAGAGCTTCGAGAACGGCTTATCGTGGCGCGCAGTATCGACCGACGAAACGCTCGATATGTTCCAACATCAGGTCAACGACCTGCGCGGCTCAGACCAAGCGTTCGGCGCAGTGAGTCGTCCTGGACCAACTGAACAGCCTGATCCGCCAGATCGAAAACTTCCGCACGTTCAGCGTGAGCGACAGCCATCGCGAGCGGCTCGCAGCAATCCTCACCGATGCGCGAACGCTCGCCGGCTGGACCGCACTTGATCGAGGGTCTCAGCTCCAAGCGTGGCAGTACCACGAGGACGCCAAAGTATCGGCGCGCGAAGCTGATTCACCTCACCTGCTAGCGCATGCCGCCGCACAACAAGCCGTCATCCTGCTGGACATGGGCGAGTACCAAAGGCCGTCGAGCTACTGGAGTTCGCGCGGTACGTCGCCGAAAACCGCGCTCCATCACTGCTGAAAACCTGGCTCGCCGCAGCACACGGCGAGGGCCTAGCCGCCGTCGGCGACCAGTACGGAGCTTTGCGGGCATTCGATGACGCAAACTCTCTCATGCCCTCCGACCCTGTTGATCCCGCGATGCCGTTTCTCTTGCTGAACGAAGGGCACCTCAGCCGGTGGCGCGGCAGCGCACTACTACGACTCGGCGACCAAGACGCGATCAACCAACTGGAAGCGCCGCAACGGCGCTCGATTCCACACCAAGCTCTGCGATCCGCGGACAGACCGGAATGTACGTCGATCTCGCCTTCGCGTACGCCGCAGCTGGCGACCGGGAAACGCACTCGCCTATGCACGCAAGGCCCGACAGCTTGCGTCACGCATCGGCTCCGACCGCCAGCGACAGCGACTCGCAAACTTGGAGATATCTGGCGGCGGGCGAACTGAAATTACGTGAGTTGCAGTGCGTCGACACCACACCACTCGCCGGGATAGGCCGAATCCGCTCCCCTGGAACGGAACGTACACGCTAACCGAATATAACCTCGCGAGCTACTTGCCGATCATGGTCATCAAGCTCGCACGTGATCGACAAAACAACCGCGCCGGCAACTTGAGGGCCGTGCATCCCATCGAAAAACTCACGCAGCTTGCCTACCAGCACTGCGAGCACGTCTGGAGCTCCTCTTCCCTCAAGAGCCGCCCTGGCGCTCGACAGCAGACGACAAAACATCGCGGAATCACCACCGCTAATGAGCGTGGCCATACACGCAAGCGCAGCTCCCTGAACGGCCATTTGGCTAGGCTGCTTCCCTTCCGTGAAACCCGATACCGCACAGTAGAGCCACCCAGGAAGATTATCGGCAGCAGCCGAATATGCCTTTCGAGCAAGCACGCACCACATCTTGAAGGCGATTGGGTCGCCCCAAGAGGCTTGCCTGCTAAAAATGTAGGCGGCTGCTCCTGGCGCCCAGTTCTCCTTCTCGGCTACGTGACTGATCGCAAGCGCATCGAGCGGTAGATCTACGCATCTTTCAAACCTAAGCTCCTCTAGAGCGATCGCAAGTTCATCTGAAGTGATTGATCCATCATGCACCAAGGCATACAGAAAAGAGACCGTTCCGAAGGTTCGGACACCTAGATGCCGCGCGATGCTTCGCACCACACAATCGTCTGCAAACAGTGGAACATTCGACTCAAGAGCGTAATCAATCGCAGCGAGCCACGGAAGAAACCGGGAATCACTGCCGTCCTCGAAGATGTCTTGCATGTTGCGAATAGTGGACCAGTCGACTGATTCGACTTCATCTGCGACATTTTTCATCCATCGCGTATGGAGCCTAAGTCGCTCCTGCGCGGTCGGATCAACTTCAGTTACCCTGATCGTCTCATTATCAACATCCCATCCAATATTGCCGTCCGACGGCATTTCCGCAACATCGACCGCCACTACGATGTCACTCTTCGTCGGAGCAGGAATAACAATGCGCCTGAACTTCCGATGGACGTTCGGCCACATCGACTGGATAAAAAAGAATGTAGCCAACGTGCTCGTATCCACGACGACTTCGCCCTGCAATGATTCAATCGCAGCCGCTCGCTCCAGTCGAACTACTGCGCCCTCAGCGGATTCAATCGGCAGACACCCTGCAGCCCGATGAGCGTAGACCATCGCATACGGCTTGCCAGCAAACGCCGCCAGGAGTCCGTAAGGGATTTGCGCTGACGCGACTTGTCGCGTCAAGTCACGCAAGGCCCGAGCTTGCGGCTCAAGCATAGGCCGGAATCGCTCGACCAATTCATCTGGCGTCGTTTCATCCGACATCGATATCGAGGAAAGAGCAGAATGACCCGGATGTGCCTCGATGAAGCTTTCGATTCGGCGTCTCCCGTCCTCAGCAGTACCTGACGGCAGGGCAATGCTGACTGACCATCGCATGTACCTGCCTAGACAGGCGCCAATGAAGTCGGCGTCAGGAAATCTATCCATAAGCGCAAAAATCTGCTCGGCGAGACCTGGATCACGACGGTATCGAACATTCAGATCAACCCACACGCTCGCTTGCATCTGCGCCTTGGGCTCAAGCGCAGGTACGCGGGAAATTTGGTTCCATGCTTCGTCGAACTGACGCTGATTGTATAGGGCGCCGACTAGCCACCATCTTCCGTTTGACGACTCTACTTCTTCGGCCAGGAGTGCGCGTGCTCGCATTTCCATCTCACTCCACGTGCCGCGACGTTCCGCCGCTGCAATCAAAATCTCATGCATGGTCGCGCGGGCTTGCGTGTCGCACGTGAGGGAAACTAGCGCACGAACTGCTAGTTCTTCAGCCTTGTCTAACTGCCCTCTCTGCGCCCAGATAACCGCCATCTCTGACAAGAACAACGGATGGTCAAAATGACTGGCCGCTGCGACAAGAACTTCCGCGGCCGCCTCAGCATCGTCGACCTTCAGATACAATCGTGCGAGCAGTTCAACAACAAATGGCGACTTGTTCTTGTGAGGTCGAAGTATGCCAATAGCGTGTGACACGTCCCCGGTCGCAGCCGCATACTGCGAAAGAATCAACGCTCCGACAACGTCGCCCCGGGCTTCCAACGCCTCTCGTTCAGGCAGCTCGCCACCCAGCGCAGCAACGTGATGCCATACCGCCAGTCGGTCAGCCTCACTTCGACATAGCGCCCAAGCCTCACCAAACGTTCGCAGGACGGCCGCGTTTTCAGCGCCATTTACCAGAAGCTGAGTCGCCAACAGAAACTTTCGATCAAATGGTTCAATGATCTCGGCTAACAAGCATTGAGTAAGTTCGTTGTCGCCGGAGTAGATTGCAGCTTCTGCGACAAGACGCTTTAGCTCGGGCGCTGACACCTCAGCGGGAAGCGCTTCGCCCTTTGGCGCAATGGTTCCCACCTTTAGAACGAAGCTGAGATCTCCTTGAGTAAGCGCTACCTCGCACGCCAGAATCACCGCACCTCCACTAGGCCCTCTCCATTCTCTTCGGAGGTCCCTAGCTTCAACTGCTACCGCAAGAAGATCTTGCTTCTCTTTCGTCGATAAGGCAACACCATTCTGCCGGACGTTTTCCAGAGTGAGTCTGACTAGTGTCATCCTAAAGCCGCTGTACTCTGGATGCTTCAGGACGAAGCCTCTTGAGGCCTCGATCGCGGCAGGTATCCCTTTCGATTGCACTGTTGCATTTAACAGGAATCCTGCGATCATCACGTCGAAATTGAGTGGGTCGGACGCGATAGATAGAGCCCTGTCCGAATCTTCGGCTACAAGCGCTCTGGCGAGGTCTACAGGGCAACTCGGCTCCGGAGCGAACTCGGTTGCGCGATCCAAAAGCCTTGTAGCGCGATCCCTGTCATCTAGAGCTGCATAACATAGCGCACTCCGAACCAAACATCGAGATCGGTCCCAGCCCTCCTTGGCAATTTTTTCGAATATCGCCGCCGCTTCTGCTTCACAGTTGAAGCTGTACAGAGTCTCCGCTATAAATAGCCATGCTCGCCCGTCGGTAGGTCGAAGCCAATCCGGCGGACTTGTGATGAGGTCTTTAAATGCGTCTGCTGGGTTATCGGCCGACGTGTAGAGGTCAATAAGCCCGACTGCTTGCGTTGCATCTCTCGCATAGAGCTCTCGAACGTTGGCGCGTGCGAGCGGCGGCAGCTTTCGCAGCTCTTCCTCAAGCGTGTTATGAGACTCTATTAGGTGGCGAACACTCGATACTTCTCGACGTATACGGTCAGCAGACACGGCGATCGCCCTAGAAGGGCTTAGGCTTTGCACGAGTGTTGCAAGCGTTACTGCAACGAGTATTTTGGCCTCACGTTGCGAATCTGTCGCAGCACGCCTTCTCCGCAAGATAATGCTCGGCTTGCTCAATTCGACCGCCAGCGCCTCTTCGAGCCTTCTGACCGCATCGCCGGTGTCTAAGACGAGATCTTCCCAGACGCCATTCGCCATAAACCATCGTTTATACGCTCGGCCGACCTTTAGTCCGGATTCGTCACGGACCGAGTTGATGAGGGCGCGATACTGGCGTGGTTGCCCCGAATCTTGTTCAACGTGCGTGTCCATGCGTCAGGGGCTATGACGCTGCCTGCGAGCCACAGAGCTGCACCTTCTATAACCATGATCACCAGCCCCAATGCAACCGTCAGTCAAGCCTTACGACATTGTCGCACCAGCTACCTGCGTCGTTACGACTGCCACGCTGTCATGTAGGCCGCGACCAGCCGATGGCCTGCAGGGCGCCACGTGAACCACGGAGCGCCCTGCAGGACGGCTTGAAACTACCTAGCGGCGGGCGAATCTCCGGTGTTGCGTGAAGCTAGGTAGTAGACACCGAAATACTGCCCGGAGCCCAGCACTTCGCCCTGTTTCACGAGGCCAAGAAGGCGATCCGCAGCAACCCATTCGAGCCGTGCCGCTTCCTCGCCGTCGGTAGGCTCGCCGACCTTCTCGAAGTCGCGCCACAGGTAGGCATCAACCTGTGCGTCAACCATTCCAGGAAGCGGCTGGAAGTTCACGATGTGCTCGGGTTCGCCGATCGGACGCCAGCCGGTTTCTTCCTCTGCCTCGCGCTTGGCCGTGGCCGACGGATCTTCGCCAGCCTCGACCAACCCGCCGATCAGTTCATAGCCCCACTGATCGACCGCGAATCGATAGCGCCACAGCGTCAGAACTTCCTCTCGCTCATTCACGAGCAATGCCACCGCAACGCGGTCGAGCTTCACCACGTGATGCTCGAACCTGCTCCCGTCCGGTGGCTCAACGTCTACCAGGTTGAGTTTGATCCAACGGTTGTCATAGATGGTCCGCTCACCGTGGACCTTCCACTTAAGTTCCTCCGGGTACTCCGTCACCAGAGGCCTACGAGCCGATCAGAAGCGCTCACTCGCCCGGTCGGTCGCACGGCCTCTGGTCCACAGTGGATGAAGGCCGCGAGCAAGATCGAGAGGGCTCCGGGCGTGACAGGAGTCGTGACACGAACTGTAGTAGAACCGTGACCGTTCTAGGGCTGTGACATGGTCAGCGTCAGAGCGTTTATGCTGGTAGAGCCGCATCCCGCCGTTGAAACAGACATTCCTAAACCGTGTGTCGCAGGTTCGAATCCTGCCTGGGGCACCACCTTTCGCCGGGCGAAATCAAGCTCTGACCAGCGGCAACGCGGTCAGGGCTTGATCTTTTTGGTCAGTCACCGTCAGCGGGAATCTGCCCCTGTTTGCCGCCGTCTGCGAAACCACCGCGAAACAAGTTCGCCCCCTCATGACTTACGTCAGAGGGGGCGAGAGAACGCTGCTCAGGTGCGACCGATACGACGATCAGCTCGCCGCCGAGGAACTGCGCTCCCGGATCCCGGAGTTCCCGATCCTCCTCCAGGGAGAGGAGACGCTCGGCGAGCTCATCAAGAACTTCGCGGCCGACCCGAAAACCTGCCTGTTCGGCACACTGTCGCTATGGCAGGGCGTGGACGTACCCGGGCCCAGTTGCCAGCTGGTGGTGATGGACAAGATCCCGTTCCCGCGTCCCGACGACCCCTTGATGAGCGCCCGCCAGAAGGCAGTGGAGGACGCGGGCGGCAATGGCTTCATGGCGGTCGCCGCCACGCACGCCGCGCTCCTCATGGCTCAGGGTGCCGGCCGCCTCGTGCGAGCCTCGGGCGACCGCGGTGTGGTCGCCGTGCTGGACCAGCGTCTCGCGACGGCCCGGTACGGGGGGTATCTGAAGGCGTCGATGCCCGACTTCTGGTTCACGGCGGACCGTAACCAGGTGCGGAAGTCGCTTGCGTCGATCGACGCGGCGGCGAAGCAGGCGGAAGACGGATGAGCCTCGGGGGTCGGTCCGCGGCGGCTTGCCACAGGCTGACCCCCACTGCTCAGCCACAGGCCCCGGGCGCCGGACCCGGACAGCGCAGGGCCCCGGAACCGGCGCAGGGGTCCCGGGGCCCGGTCAGAGGGTGGGCCCGCTGGGCCCACCCGACGCGGTGCGCGGCATCAGACGCGGCGCAGTACGGCCACCACCTTGCCGAGGATGGTCGCGTCGTCGCCGGGGATCGGCTCGTACGCCGCGTTGTGCGGGAGGAGCCAGACGTGGCCGTCCTCGCGCTTGAAGCGCTTGACGGTGGCTTCTCCGTCGAGCATCGCGGCCACGATGTCGCCGTTCTCCGCGACCGGCTGGCGGCGGACGGTCACCCAGTCGCCGTCGCAGATCGCGGCCTCGATCATCGAGTCGCCGACGACCTTCAGGACGAACAGCTCACCGTCGCCGACGAGCTGGCGGGGGAGAGGGAAGACGTCCTCGACGGACTCCTCGGCGAGGATCGGGCCACCGGCGGCGATGCGGCCGACCAGCGGGACGTACGACGCGGCCGGCTTGCCCGCGGTGTCCGTGGGCTGCACGGACGCGGCCTGGTCCGAGCCACGCACCTCGTAGGCGCGCGGGCGGTGTGGGTCGCGGCGCAGGAACCCCTTGCGCTCCAGTGCCATCAGCTGGTGTGCGACCGAGGATGTGCTGGAAAGGCCGACGGCCTGGCCGATCTCGCGCATCGACGGCGGGTAGCCGCGCCGCTGCACTGAGTCCCTGATGACCTCGATCACGCGGCGCTGGCGGTCGGTTAGTCCGGAGCTGTCCGCCCGGATGCCGGGAGGTCGTCCCGGCAAGGAGCGCTTGGGCCCCTCCGGGGTCGTGGCTTCATTCATCGCGTGCACCGGCTCGAGTCGGCCCTGGGAGCGGTCCTGGGCAGTGATGGTGGCACTGTCTGCGGTGGTGGTCACGTCGGCCCCTCTCGATGGTCTCCCTGCTGGACAACGGTAGTTGGTTTCGAAAGGTTGCGCCAAACACACGTTCGAGTGAAAAATCGCGAATGGGCTGCCGCAATCATGTGTCCGGGTGTATTGGCTACCGCGTTACCGGGCGGGCAAAAGGGTTCATTGTTGTACTCTTCACCGCCGGGGTGATCGCCTCGTGGACTGTTGCCCCAGTCTGCCATCCGGCATTCCCCTGCCCTGGGACCTGCCCTCATCTGTGCGGGAGTCCCACGCCCCCTCCTCGCGGCGCCCACGGTATCTCCGCATGTGCCGTAGCGATACGGCCGTGCGTGAACGGATGCGGCCGCGCGGGTGTGGTCCGTGGGGTCATGCGTGAACGGCGGGGTGGCGGTGGGTGATGGAGTCCGGCGTGCTCGGCCTGTCGTGCTTCACCTGCGCCTACGCGTGCGACACGCGTGTACGACGTGGATGTATGAGCCAATCCCCACATCTAGTGGTTGGATTGCAGCAGCAGCCCACAAGTTGTGGTCCCCCGGGTCTCAGTGCCCATGGTCATCGCCTATGCTTGGGACTGCTTCGTGGGGCGCAAGAGACCCAGCGAGGCTATTGAGTCTGCTGTGAGGAGGGTTGGAGTTCATGCACTGCCCCTTCTGCAGGCACCCCGACAGCCGTGTCGTCGACAGCCGTACGACCGACGACGGCACGTCGATCCGCAGGCGCCGCCAGTGCCCTGACTGCTCCCGTCGTTTCACGACCGTGGAGACGTGCTCGCTCATGGTGGTCAAGCGGTCCGGAGTCACCGAACCCTTCAGTCGTACCAAGATCATCAATGGTGTTCGCAAGGCGTGCCAGGGACGGCCCGTCACCGAGGACGCGCTCGCCCAGCTCGGCCAGCGGGTCGAGGAGGCGGTGCGGGCCACCGGAAGCGCCGAGCTGACCACCCACGATGTGGGGCTGGCCATACTCGGCCCGTTGCAGGAGCTCGATCTCGTCGCCTATCTGCGATTCGCCTCCGTCTACCGGGCGTTCGACTCGCTCGAGGACTTCGAGGCGGCCATCACGGAACTGAGGGGAGCGGCGGGACGCCCCGACGCGGACGACGGCGACCGCGAGGACGCGGCTGCGGGGAGCCAGGAAGACGACCGCGGGCCCGGAGGGACGACACAGGTCCCCGAGCCCGCAGGCGCCGCCGACTGACCGGCGGGCCGGACCCGGACGGCAGTTCCGGGCCCGGCCGGGCGGCGGCGATGTGAAGACCTGTTGCGGGCGATGTGAGTGGGTGCCCGCAACACCAGACAGAACACCGTGCCACGGGAACAACGGGGCACTTCAGGGCGTTTTCGCCCGTACAGGGAGGCGGCATGACAGAGACGGCGAGCGGTCCGGCACGGAGTTCCCGCGCCAAGGGCGCCAAGGCGAGCAAGGGCCTGCGCGTCGAGCGCATCCACACCACTCCCGGGGTTCACCCCTACGACGAGGTGGCCTGGGAGCGTCGTGACGTCGTCATGACCAACTGGCGCGACGGCTCGGTCAACTTCGAGCAGCGCGGCGTCGAGTTCCCCGACTTCTGGTCGGTGAACGCGGTCAACATCGTCACCAGCAAGTACTTCCGCGGTGCCGTGGGCACCCCGCAGCGCGAGACCAGCCTCAAGCAGCTGATCGACCGCATCGTGAAGACGTACCGGAAGGCCGGCGAGGACCACAAGTACTTCGCCTCGCCCGCCGACGCCGAGATCTTCGAGCACGAGCTGGCGTACGCCCTCCTGCACCAGATCTTCAGCTTCAACAGCCCGGTCTGGTTCAACGTCGGCACCCCGCAGCCCCAGCAGGTCTCCGCCTGCTTCATCCTGTCCGTCGACGACTCCATGGAGTCGATCCTCGACTGGTACAAGGAAGAGGGCATGATCTTCAAGGGCGGCTCCGGCGCCGGCCTGAACCTCTCCCGGATCCGCTCCTCCAAGGAGCTGCTCTCCTCCGGCGGCAACGCCTCCGGCCCGGTCTCCTTCATGCGCGGCGCCGACGCCTCCGCCGGAACCATCAAGTCCGGTGGTGCCACCCGCCGCGCCGCCAAGATGGTCGTCCTCGACGTCGACCACCCCGGACATCGAGGACTTCATCCAGACCAAGGTCAAGGAGGAGGAGAAGATCCGCGTCCTGCGCGACGCGGGCTTCGACATGGACCTGGGCGGCGACGACATCACGTCCGTCCAGTACCAGAACGCCAACAACTCGGTCCGTGTGAACGACGAGTTCATGAAGCGCGGTCGAGCAGGGCAGCCAAGTTCGGGCTGCGTGGCCGGATGACCGGTGAGGTCATCGAGGAGGTCGACGCCAAGGCGCTCTTCCGCAAGATCGCCGAGGCCGCCTGGGCCTGCGCCGACCCCGGCATCCAGTACGACGACACCATCAACAACTGGCACACCTGCCCCGAGTCCGGCCGGATCACCGCGTCGAACCCGTGCAGCGAGTACATGCACCTGGACAACACGTCCTGCAACCTCGCCTCGCTGAACCTGATGAAGTTCCTCAAGGACGACGGCAAGGGCAACCAGTCCTTCGAGGCCGAGCGCTTCGCAGAAGGTCGTCGAGCTGGTCATCACCGCGATGGACATCTCGATCTGCTTCGCGGACTTCCCGACCCAGAAGATCGGCGAGAACACCCGCGCCTTCCGCCAGCTCGGCATCGGCTACGCCAACCTCGGCGCCCTGCTGATGGCCACCGGCCACGCGTACGACTCCGACGGCGGCCGCGCCCTCGCCGGCGCCATCACCTCCCTGATGACCGGCACGGCCTACCGGCGCTCCGCCGAACTGGCCGCGGTCGTCGGCCCGTACGACGGCTACGCCCGCAACGCCGACGCCCACAAGCGCGTCATGAAGCAGCACTCCGACGCCAACGCCAAGGCCGTCCGCATGGACGACCTGGACACCCCGGTCTGGGCCGCCGCCACCGAGGCCTGGCAGGACGTGCTGCGCCTCGGCGAGAAGAACGGTTTCCGTAACTCCCAGGCGTCCGTCCTCGCCCCGACCGGCACCATCGGTCTGGCGATGTCCTGCGACACCACCGGTGTCGAGCCCGACCTCGCGCTGGTCAAGTTCAAGAAGCTGGTCGGCGGCGGCTCGATGCAGATCGTCAACGGCACCGTCCCGCAGGCCCTGCGCCGCCTGGGCTACCAGGAGGAGCAGATCGAGGCGATCGTCGCCCACATCGCCGAGAACGGCAATGTGATCGACGCCCCCGGCCTCAAGCCCGAGCACTACGAGGTGTTCGACTGCGCCATGGGCGAGCGTTCCATCTCCGCGATGGGCCACGTCCGCATGATGGCCGCGATCCAGCCGTGGATCTCCGGCGCGCATCTCCAAGACGGTCAACATGCCGGAGACGGCGACCGTCGAGGAGGTCGAGGAGATCTACTTCGAGGCGTGGAAGCTGGGCGTCAAGGCGCTCGCCATCTACCGCGACAACTGCAAGGTCGGCCAGCCCCTCTCCGCCAAGAAGAAGGAGAAGGAGAAGGCCGAGGTCACCGAGAAGGCCGAGGCGCCATCCGCGAGGACGGTCGAGAAGGTCGTCGAGTACCGCCCGGTCCGCAAGCGCCTGCCGAAGGGCCGTCCCGGCATCACCACGTCCTTCACGGTCGGCGGCGCCGAGGGCTACATGACCGCCAACTCCTACCCGGACGACGGTCTCGGCGAGGTCTTCCTGAAGATGTCCAAGCAGGGCTCGACCCTCGCGGGCATGATGGACGCCTTCTCCATCGCCGTCTCGGTCGGCCTCCAGTACGGCGTGCCGCTGGAGACGTACGTCTCGAAGTTCACCAACATGCGCTTCGAGCCGGCCGGCATGACGGACGACCCGGACGTGCGGATGGCGCAGTCGATCGTCGACTACATCTTCCGCCGCCTGGCGCTGGACTTCCTGCCCTTCGAGACGCGCTCCGCGCTCGGCATCCACTCCGCCGAGGAGCGTCAGCGCCACCTGGAGACCGGTTCGTACGAGCCGCTCCGACGACGAGGTCGACGTCGAGGGCCTGGCCCAGTCCGCCCCGCGCGCCCAGGAGCTGAAGGCCGTCGCCACGCCGAAGGCCGAGGCCGAGGCGGCCAAGCCCGCCCCGCAGCAGGCGCACACCAGCGCCGAGCTGGTGGAGATGCAGCTGGGCATCCAGGCCGACGCCCCGCTCTGCTTCTCCTGCGGCACGAAGATGCAGCGGGCCGGCTCCTGCTACATCTGCGAGGGCTGCGGCTCGACCAGCGGCTGCAGCTGATCGCTGAACGCCTGAGTGCGATCACGCGGTGGGTCGACCGGCGCGGCCGCCCTGGTGCCGGCCGTCGCGCTGCGGACGCGCCCGGTGGCTGCTCCGCCTCCGGGCGGCCGCCGTCGAGGGACCCGGTCGCGCCGGGCAGCCCATGGTCGCGTGGTGAACGTCGCCGGGTCCTCCTCGAAGCCATGGACGCCGGCGCGGAAGTCCACGCGCCGGACCGTCCCGCACGAACTCCGCGACCGTCGCCGCCGTGGCGCCGAGGACGTCGCCGAAATCGTCCTCGGCCAGGTCCGTGTAGCCCTCACGGATGCGGAGGCCGGGGTTGAGCACGCTGGCGAAGGTCCGGTCCGCCGGCGCGCTGCTGGATGACGACACCGACCACCACGCGCGCGTAGCGGGCGTCGAGCCGGTCCAGTTCGAGCGTCATGACCTCGTCCCAGCCGAAGCCCTTGCCGTCCTTGCTGTCCCGGTTGAGGTAGATGGTGCCGTCGGGGGAGCGGCTGTCGAAGTGCACCACGTAGGCGGGATCGCCGTACGGATCGTCCGCCGGATAGGTCGCGGCGACGAGGTCCAGATCGGTGGGCGGCTGTCCCGCCGGACTGGGGTCCCACCTCAGCGCGATCTCGACCTTGCGGATCCCCTTGTTGAGGCCGTTCACCAGACTTCCCCTTCCCCGTCCGACCCGCCCGTCGACCCGAACTGCCGGGCGGTCAGGACTGGTTGTCCATCCTGCCACGCACGCGGGTGCGCGCGTGGAGGTGCGTCCGCCCGAGCGTGACCGACGCCACGCTCCCTGGCCTTACCATGGCGCGGTGCTGGTCAAGTGGATTCGCTGCACCGTGGTGGACCGCCGCGGTTTCGAGCGGGGGCAGCGGAAGTGGGCGGGGCTTCTGGGGGAGCCGGGGTTTCGGGGACAGGGGGGTGGCTGGAGCCGGGGGCGGCCGGACGTGGCGCACATCTTCGCCTTCTGGGAGAGCCGTGCCTTCTACGACTCCTTCATGGCCCGCTCCCACGACCGGCTGGCCGCGACCCAGTCGGGCACCTTCAAGGACGCCCAGGTCAAGCTCTTCGACTACCGCTTCGACGTGAAGACCGGCTTCGAACCGCGCTTCACCGACGCCGACCTGGTCCGGGTGGCGCTCTGCCGGGTCCACGAGGAGCGGGCCGAGCACTTCACGCTGATGCAGGAGAAGGTCTGGAACCCGGCGATGGCCGGCTCGCCCGGCATGGTCCGCGGGCTGTTCGGCGAGGCGCCCGGGAACGAGTTCCTGGTGCTGTCGATGTGGCGGTCGGCCGCCGAGCACGGCAAGTACCGCACCGAGCGCGTGGAGCGGCTGGCCCTGCGCGCCCAGACCGAGGCCGACATCGCGGCGCTCACCGGCGACATCGTGGAACTGGAACCCACCTGGACGGTCTGAGATCCGGGTGCCCGGCGGTCTGCACGCGGCGACGGGGTCCGGACCAGGCGGGCAGGACGGAGTTCCATCGGGCAAACGGCGACCTGTGTGACCTGTGGTGCAGGAACTGTGTGACCTACGCCGTATGGCGGCCGTACGAGTGCTCCGACCGGCCCTCACCGATCTAGGGTCTTGGCATGGCACGACCACGGCGCATCGTCCTTGTCCGGCACGGCGAGTCAACGGGCAATGTCGATGACACCGTGTACGAGCGCGAGCCCGACCACGCCCTGGCGCTGACCGACCGGGGCCGGCGGCAGGCGGAGGAGACCGGCAAGCAGCTGCGCGACGTGTTCGGCCACGAGCGCGTCAGCGTGTACGTCTCCCCGTACCGCCGCACGCACGAGACCCTGCGCGCCTTCCACCTCGACCCGGAGCTCATACGGGTGCGCGAGGAGCCCCGGCTGCGCGAGCAGGACTGGGGCAACTGGCAGGACCGCGACGACGTACGGCTGCAGAAGGCCTACCGGGACGCGTACGGCCACTTCTTCTACCGCTTCGCCCAGGGCGAGTCCGGCGCCGACGTGTACGACCGGGTCGGCGGCTTCCTGGAGAGCCTGTTCCGCAGCTTCGAGGACCCCGACCACCCGCCGAACGTGCTGCTGGTCACCCACGGACTGGCCATGCGGCTGTTCTGCATGCGGTGGTTCCACTGGACGGTCGCGGAGTTCGAGTCGCTGTCGAACCCGGGGAACGCGCGAGATGCGGATGCTCGTTCTCGGGAGACGACGGCAAGTACACCCTTGACCGGCCCTTCGAACGCTGGCGAGATCCCGGAGCCGTACGGGATCACCGGATAGAGTGGCAGGGCGATGACCGCTGATTCCTCTCCCGACGGGCGCCTGGACCGCGCCCTGGCCAGCCTGCGCGGACTGGCGGTGGGCGACGCGCTGGGCTCCCAGTTCTTCGTGCCCGGTGAACTATCCGCTGCTGAAGCGCCGCGAGCTGCCGCCCGGCCCCTGGCAGTGGACGGACGACACGGAGATGGCCTGCTCCGTCGTCGCCGTCCTGGCCGCCCACCACCGCATCGACCAGGACGCACTGGCCCGCTCCTTCGCCGAGCACCACGACTTCGACCGGGGCTACGGCCCCGCGGTCAACCGGCTGCTGCGGCTGGTCCGGGAGGGCGGCGACTGGCGCGAGCTGGCCGCCGCGCTCTTCAAGGGCCAGGGCTCCTGGGGCAACGGCGCCGCGATGCGGATCGCACCGCTGGGCGCCTGGTACGCGGACGACCCGGAGCAGGCGACCCACCAGGCCGAGATCTCCGCCTACCCCACCCATCAGCACCGCGAGGCCGTGGTCGGCGCCATGGCCGTCGCCGCCGCCGCCGCGCTGGCCGCCGCCCCGGCGGCCCGCCGAGCCCCGAGGCGCTCCTCGACGGCGTGATCGCCCTGGTGCCGAAGAGCGCGGTGGGCGCCGGGCTGCGGCGCGCCCGGGACATGCTCGACTACGGCGACGCGGCACCGTCGCGGCCGTCCTGGGCTGCGGGCGGCGGACGACGCGCCCACGACACCGTGCCCTTCGCCCTCTGGTCCGCCGCGCGGGCCCTCGGGGACTTCGAGCAGGCCTTCTGGACGACCGCCCAGGTCGGCGGGGACGTGGACACGACCTGCGCGATCGTGGGCGGAGTGATCGCCTCCGGCAAGGCGGGCCGCCGCCGGCCGAGTGGGTGGAGCGGACCGAGGCGCTGCCCGAGTGGATGCCGGCGTCGCTCTGCTGGTCGGACCTTCTCCGCAGCGCATGTGAACTCTCCGTGTACCATTGGGAACTCTCCGTGACGGCTCTGCGCGTTGTCGTGACATCCGCTGTGCGCGCCGTCCGGGCCCGCACGGCACATGACATGGGCGTGCGGGGGGGAGTCATGGAGGTCTTGCTCGGTGCTGGGCGATGGCGCGTGCTTCGCCGCGGCGGCTGCCGCGCGGGGCGGCCTTCGGCTGTCCTCGCCGACGGCGCCGGACGGGTCGGCCGCGGCGGGTGCGGACGGGCCCGCGTCCGCCGCCGGTGCCCACGCCCGTCTGCCACCGCGAGCCACTCGCGGTGCCGGCCGTCAGCCGGCCCGGGCCCGCCGTGCCGGCGAGGGCCTCCAGGTCGCTCTTGCGGACCCGGATCACGAACCAGGCCGTGGCCAGGGCGAGTACGGCCATCGCCGCGGCCGCGATGAAGGCCGTCGAGATGCCCTGGGCCAGCACCTCGTGCCCCCACGGCGCGGGCAGCTGCTGCGTCTGGGCGAACTCCGCCTTCTGCTCCGGCGAGCCCTCGGCCAGGAACTCCGGCACCTGCTTCTCCGCCTCGTCCCTGCTGGCCGTGCCGAAGACCGTGATCAGGATCGACAGGCCGAGCGAACCGCCCACCTGCTGCGTGGCGTTGAGCAGCCCGGACGCCGCGCCCGCCTCGTGCTGGGCGACGCCGGAGACCGCGGTCAGCGTCAGCGTGACGAAGTTCAGGCCCATGCCGAAGCCGAACAGCAGCATCGGGCCGAGCACGCCGCTGACGTACGAGCTGTCGGTGCTGATGAGGGTCTGCCAGGCCAGCCCGATCGCCGGCGAGCGCCGAGCCCGACGATCATGAACGGCTTGGGGCCGAGACCGGCAGGAACCGCTGCGACAGGCCCGCGCCGAGCGCGATCACGACCGTCACCGGCAGGAAGGCCAGGCCGGACTCGATCGGGCTGTAGCCGAGCACGTTCTGCACGAACAGCATGATGAAGAAGAACATGCCGAACATCGCCGCGGCCAGGCTCAGCATGATCACGTACGTGCCCGAGCGGTTGCGGTCGGCGAACATCCGCAGCGGCGTGATCGGCTCCTTGGCCCGCGACTCGATGAACGCGAAGGCGAGCAGCAGCACCACGGCGGCGCCGAAGGACGCCGATGGTCAGGCTGTCCCGCCAGCCGTCGTCGGCGGCGCGGATGAAGCCGTAGACGAGCGAGGCCATGCCCGCGGTCGAGGTCAGCGCGCCGGCGATGTCGAAGCGGCCGGTGTGCCGTTCGGACTCGCTGATGTACATCGGCGCGAGCACCACGATCAGCACGCCGATCGGCACGTTGACGAAGAACACCCAGCGCCAGTCGAGCCACTCGGTGAGCATGCCGCCGGCGAGCAGGCCGATGGCGCCACCGCCCGCGGAGACCGCGGCGAAGACGCCGAACGCCCGGTTGCGCTCCGGGCCCTCGGGGAACGTGGTGGTGATGAGCGCGAGCGAGGTGGGCGAGGCGATCGCGCCGCCGACGCCCTGCAGGACCCGGGCCGCCAGCAACTGCCAGGGCTCCTGGGCGAAGCCGCCGAGCAGCGAGGCGAGGGTGAACAGCAGGATGCCGGTCATGAAGACCCGGCGGCGGCCGAGGATGTCGCCGGCGCGGCCGCCGAGCAGCAGCAGGCCGCCGAAGGTGAGCGTGTAGGCGCTGAGGACCCAGGTGAGGTCGGTGGTGGTGAACTTGAGCGCGTCTTGAATGTGCGGGAGCGCGATGTTCACGATCGTCGCGTCGAGTACCACCATGAGCTGGCAGGCCGCGATGACGGTGAGCGCGATGCCGGGATGCCCCTCCCGGCGGGCCGCTCCCGGCTTCTGGTCTTGGATCAACTGAGAGGTTGTCACTATGTGTCCCCCACGAGTGCATTAGTGAACGCTCGCGTTCACTGTCGCGTCAACGGTAGTGACTCCCCGACAGTGAACGCAAGCGTTCACTTGGCGTCGTCGTGTGGCCCGTCCCCCTTGTGACCGCCGGCGCTTCTCCCGCCCCCGGAATCCCGCTTCCCTGCCCGCTGGAGACACACAGATGGTTACCTCGCGCTGGGCGGCCGCCCCCGCTCAGACGGCCTCCGCGCCGGCGTGGCGCCGTGCTCGAACGCGCGATCCTCGACGCCGCGCTGGAACAGCTCAGTACGGTCGGCTGGAACGGCCTCACGATGGAGGGCGTCGCCGCCGGCGCCCAGACCGGCAAGGCCGCCGTCTACCGGCGCTGGCCGTCCAAGGAGGACCTCGTCGCCGACGCCCTGCGGGCCGGACTGCCGCGGTTCGACTCGGCGCCCGACCTCGGGAGCGTGCGCGAGGACCTGCTCGAACTGTGTCGGCAGGCCGCGGGACGCGATGTTCTCGCGCCCCGGTTTCGCCCTGCGCTCGGTGATTCACGAATGCGACAGCGTCGCAGGCCGAGCGGTTTCACGGCGTGATCTTCGAGGGGGTCGTGGAGCCGACGATCAGAGCTGCTCCGCGAGGTCATCAACCGTGGCATTGAGCGGGGCGAGGTGCGGCCCGACGCGGCGAACGGCTATGTCTTCGACGCCATCCCGGCGATGATGATGTACCGCTCCAAGATGTGCGCCAGCGAATGGAAGGACGGGATCTCGAGGAGATGATCGACCAGTTGATGCTTCCGCTGCTCCGGCCGACGGGCGGCTGAGCCACCGCTCCGGCGGGCCTGGAGGTCTGCTTCGGCGAACCAGGGTGTCGCCGCCCGTTCCGGGCGGCGTACGCTAAGGGCGCCATGCCGTACGAACCACCTACTCACACCGTCGAGCGCTCCCTTCGCGCCACGACCGGAGCGAAGATCATTGCCGGTGTCGACGAGGTGGGGCGCGGCGCGTGGGCCGGTCCCGTCACCGTCTGCGCGGCGATCACCGGACTGCGCCGGCCCCCCGAAGGGCTCACCGACTCCAAGCTGCTCACCGTCAAGCGGCGCACCGAACTCGCCGGCCGTGCTGCGGACATGGGTCACGTCCTACGCCCTCGGGCACGCCTCTCCGGAGGAGATCGACGACCTGGGGATGACCGCCGCGCTGCGGCTCGCCGCGGTCGCGCCCTGGAGGCCCTGCCGGTCCGTCCCGACGCCGTGATCCTCGACGGCAAGCACGACTATCTCGGGGCGCCCTGGAGGGTCCGTACGGTGATCAAGGGTGACCAGTCCTGCGTGGCGGTCGCGGCGGCTTCGGTGATCGCCAAGGTGCAGCGCGACAAAATGATGGCCGAACTGGGTATCGACCATGCAGACTTCGGTTTTGCGGACAACGCCGGGTATCCGTCGCCCGTGCACAAGGCCGCGCTGGAGGAGCGGGGGCCCACCCCGTACCACCGGTTGTCGTGGGCGTATCTTGATGCGCTGCCCCAGTGGCGGCACCTCAAGAAGGTCCGCAGTCTGGGCGGAAGGAAGCGTTCCGGAGATCGAGGGCCAGCTCGGCTTCGATTTCTGACGATTCCGCTCGCACGCATGTGCCACCCGCCGACGCGAGCCGCACCAGCGTTTGATAGATATCAGCTCATGCCTCTCATTCCCGAGGAGCCTCAGATTCACGAGAGTGCCCAGGGTCCCCGCGCCACTCCGGCCAGCGGCCGCACCGCGCCGACCCCTCGCCCCGTACCCGGTCCCCGCCCCGCGGCTCCGCCGCGTCCCGGCCGTCCCGGGCCCCCGCGGCCCGCGCCGCCGGCGCAACGCACGCCGCGCGACGTGGCCGTGGCCAAGCCCGGACCGTCGGGTCCGGCCGCCCCCGCCGCCGCCGCTCCGGCTGCGGCGACCCCGCAGATCCAGCTGATCCCGGCCTCGGCCGAGGGCGCGCTCGACGCCGCCGAGGAGGCCGTCGACCTGCTGCTGGACTCGGGCCGTGCCCCCGGCGACGTGCTGGTGATCACCACCGGCGAACAGCACCCGTGGGCCGCCCACGAGCTGTCCTTCGGTGAAGCCGCCTACTGGGCGCAGCACGACGCGGGCGACGACGTCTTCTACGCCGACGCCGCCGTCGCGGGCCGTGCCGCCTCGCGCCCGTGGTCGTGGTCGCCGTCAACGGCGGTCCTGACGCCGCTGCCGCCGCCGCCCTGCCCTGGCCCTGGGCCGGGCCGGTGCCCTGCTGATCGTCTGCGGCGACCCGCAGCGGATCAACTCGGTGCTGGGCGCGGGCGTCTGAGCCGCTTCCGCACGCGCCCGGCAGGACGCCGGCGGCGGCGTCTGCACGGTGGGCCGCTGCGCCGGCGACGCCCGCCGCGGCCCTCGGCCGCTGAGCCCAGACGGCCGTGGGCCGTGCGGACGTCGGTGACGGACGGACCCGTCCGCGGATGCGGCGCTCCGCGTCGGACCGCTCACCTCGGGGCGCCACGTCGCGGGCTCGGACGTCGTATCGCGGACGTCGTTCGCGCACGTGTACGCGCGACCGCGCGTGCCGGATCCGTTCGGCGTCCTCAGCGAGCCGCCGCGCGCCGCAGGACCTCCGAGGCCGCGCCGCCGGTGCGCGGCATCGGGGGCGGCGACTCGGACATGGCGAAGGGCTCCGGTGCCGAGTCGGCGCTGGGGCGGCGGCCACCGCGGCCCTCGCCGAGGACCTGCCAGCCGTCACGGGTCAGCGTGATGTACGCCCCGCAGCGCAGGCCGTGCAGGGTGCAGGCGTCACGCAGCCCCCACATCCACGCGCCGTCCTCCTCCGTCCAACGCGCGTCGCCCTCACGGCAGTAGAGCAGCACCGCGGTGCGCACCGGGGTGCGGCGCCGCAGGTCGTGCGGGATGACCCGGCGCAGCTGTGAGAGCAGCGCGTTGCGGAACATCCAGCCGTCGGCCGGGGCCGGGCGACGGGTGAACGAGGCGCTCGCCCGCAGCCGCTCGTCCGGGTCGAGGACGGCCACGATCGCGGTCGCCGGCCCGGGGCGGTGCCGGGAGTGCAGGCCGCTGACGACCTCGCGGGGATTGCGCAGCAGCGGGATGCCCGCGGCGGCCCACTCCGCGGGTTCGAGCATGCGGGCCAGGGGGTTGGCGGATGCGGCGGGCAGTCGGCTGACGTCGACATGGATGCCGCGGAGGACGGAGCGAATCCGAAGGTCACGGTCCTCCCTTCGGCTACGCGCCCACACTGCGGGCGAGGTCGGAATCGGGGGAGCGCGCACCGCAGCAGAGCCCTACCGGACCACGGACGAGCCGTGCGGGGAGCGGACTTCAATTCTTCCTGTCGAACCTGGATGCGGCAACGAGCAATTGGGGCCGACCGACCGTTATCTGGCGGTGCGCGGCTGATATCCCTGCCCAGTTCCGCGCGACGCCGAGACGCGAGCGCCGCATGCGCGTCAGCGCCTGGACTGCGAGGACCAGCGGAAACACCCCCTCCGCTCCGGCGCGGCGGAGCAGCCGCGCGGCCACCGCGAGGGTCCAGCCGGTCTCGGAGCAGTCGTCCACGAGCAGAACCGGGCCCTCCCGCGGACGCGAGCGCCGCCGCCAGCGCGGGCGCCACGGTCGAGGCTCCGTCGCAGCGCCCTCACCCGCTGCGCGCTGTTGGTCCGGGAGACGCGCAGGTCCGCCTCGCCCGGTGTAGGTCGACCGTGCCCAGCAGCGGCATCCGGCCGACCTCGGCGATGCGGCTGCCGAGTGAGTGGACCAACTGCGGGCTGCGGCGCGAGGCGACGGTGACGACACCGACCGGCGGGCGGCGGCGTCCGGGGCGCCCGGAGGCCCAGCCGCCGGGGCCCTTCGCCCAGTCGGCGAGCACCGTCACGACGGCCTCGACCACATCGTCGGGGACCGGGCCGTCCGGTGCCTGCGCGGCGAGCAGCGGCCGCAGCCGGTTGCCCCAGCCGATGTCGGAGAGCCGGCCCAGCGCCCGCCCGGTGCGAGCACTGCTCGCCGGCCGGGATCCGGCCCTTGAGGTCGACGCCCACCGCGGACAGCCCCGTCGGCCACATCTTGCGCGGCTCCACCTCCACACCCGGCCGGCCCAGCTCGCCGCCGCGCCGCGTCCAGGGCCGCGGCCGAGACCTTGTCGGTCGAACCGCGGCGCCCGCGCAGTTGTCGCAGCGCCCGCACGGCGCCGCCTCCTCGTCGTCCAGCTGCCGCCGCAGGAACTCCATCCGGCAGCCGGTCGTCGCCGCGTAGTCGCGCATCGCCTGCTGCTCGGCCGCGCGCTGCCGCGCGACCCAGGCGTAGCGCTCGGCGTCGTACGCCCACGGCTCGCCCGGTCGAGATCCAGCCGCCCTTGACCCGCTTGCACCGCCCCGTCCACGTCCAGCACCTTGAGCATGGTCTCCAGCCGGGTGCGCCGCAGATCCACCAGCGGCTCCAGGGCGGGCAGCGACAGCGGCCGGCCGGCCTGGGCGAGGACGTCGAGGGTGCGGCGGACCTGCTCCTCGGGCGGGAAGGCGACCGAGGCGAAGTACTGCCAGATGGCCTCGTCCTCCTTGCCCGGGCAGCAGCAGCACCTCGGCGTGCTCCACACCACGGCCCGCGCGCCCGACCTGCTGGTAGTAGGCGATGGGCGAGGACGGCGACCCCAGGTGCACGACGAAGCCGAGGTCGGGCTTGTCGAAGCCCATGCCCAGCGCGGACGTGGCCACCAGCGCCTTGACCCGGTTGGCCAGGAGATCGTCCTCGGCCTGCTGGCGGTCGGCGTTCTCCGTACGAGCCGGTGTACGAGGCGACGGTGTGCCCGCGCTGGCGCAGGTAGGCCGTGACCTCCTCGGCGGCGGCGACCGTGAGCGTGTAGA